>CAVQXW010000001.1:0-47531 GCA_963718025.1 uncultured beta proteobacterium
CAGCGTCGTCGGCGCGCTTGGCGGGGGCTTTAGCTAACATAGTTCATGCACGATAACATCTATACTGTTATCGTGCAATGTACTGTTACCTGAAGTGCCTGCCAGAGCCCCGAGCCGGTCCGGACGCAAGCGGGCTTCCTGGACGCCAGCCGTGGCGCACAGGCAACCTACCGCCGACGGTGCCTCGGACCGACGGCAGGAGAGGTTGCCGTTGATGATGTAGTTCCATAGATCAACGACAAGCAAGTTGCGTCGTTCCCTTCCCTCCCATTCCCATGCTCAGCGCGGCTCCACGCAACGCGACGCACCGGGTGCCCACTATCGCCAGGGAGCGCGCAGATTTACCGTCAGCACGCCCAATCCGTCGATTGCCCGGAAACCCGCATGGATGCTGGACTTCGCACTCGAGATTTACCGTCAACCCCAAAATCGCCCTGACGGTAAATCTCCGCCGGGAACTCAGCGCGACGTTTTTACCGTCAGATTTACCGTCAAATTGAAGGGCATCCCAGCGATAGATCTCGATAGATCTCGACAGACATTCGCCTGCTGAATCAACGCAATAGGTCGACCTCTCGATAGACCCCGATAGACCCCGAAAGACGCCGAATCATTCCCACTCAATCGTTGCCGGCGGCTTGCTCGAAACGTCGTAGACCACGCGGTTGATGCCGCGCACTTCGTTGGTGATGCGGTTGCTCACCTTGGCAAGAAGGTCGTGCGGCAGCGGCGCCCAGTGCGCGGTCATGAAGTCGGTGGTCTGCACGGCGCGCAGCGCCACCGCATGCTCGTAGGTGCGGCCGTCACCCATCACACCTACGGAACGCACCGGCAGGAACACCGCGAACGCCTGCGCGGTCTTGTCGTACCACGACACCCCGTCCACGTCGCGCGCCGCACGAAGCTCCTCGACAAAGATCGCATCGGCGCGGCGCAACAGGTCCGCATGCTCGCGCGTAACCGCGCCCAGGATGCGCACGCCGAGACCCGGACCCGGGAACGGATGGCGGAACACCATCTCGCGCGGCAGGCCGAGTTCGAGCCCCAGCTCGCGCACCTCGTCCTTGAAGAGCTCGCGCAGCGGCTCCAGCAGCTTGAGATGCAGCGTTTCGGGCAGGCCGCCGACGTTGTGGTGCGACTTGATCGTGTGCGCCTTCTTGGTTTTCGCCCCCGCGGACTCGATCACGTCCGGATAGATCGTTCCCTGCGCGAGCCATTTCGCGTTGGGCAGCCTTGACGCCTCGCGCTGGAACACGTCGACGAAGAGCTTGCCGATGATCCTGCGCTTCTGCTCCGGATCGGCTACGCCTGCGAGCGCCCCGAGGAGCGCCTCGCTCGCGTCGACGTGGATCACGTGCACGCCGAGGTTGCGCTCGAACGTGTCCATCACCTGCTCCGCTTCCGACAGGCGCAGCAGCCCGTGATCGACGAACACGCACGTGAGCTGCTCGCCGATCGCCTTGTGAATCAGCGCCGCGGCAACCGACGAATCGACGCCTCCGGAAAGGCCGAGGATCACCTCCTCGCCCCCGACCTGGCGCCGGATGCTCGCGAGGGCTTCGCCCACGTAGTCGTGCATGTTCCAGTCATCGCCACAGCCGCAGATCTCGTGCGCAAAGCGCGCGAGGATCGCCTTACCCTGCGGCGTGTGCGTGACCTCGGGGTGGAACTGGACGCCGTAGTATCCGCGCGACTCGTCCGCCATCGCCGCGATCGTGCAGACCTCGGACGAGCCGATCTGGCGGAAACCGGGCGGCAGGCCCGTCACCTTGTCGCCGTGGCTCATCCAGACGTCGAGCAGCCCATGCCCTTCGGCGTTGGCACGGTCCTGGATGCCGCGGAACAGCGGCGAGTGGCCGCGCGCGCGCAGCTCCGCGTAGCCGAACTCGCGCACGTCGCCCGGCTCGACCACGCCGCCGAGCTGCAGCGCCATCGTCTGCATGCCGTAGCAGATGCCGAGCACCGGCACGTCGAGCGCCCAGACCGCGTCGGGCGCGCGACCCGCGTCCTCCGCGTATGCGCTCGCGTGGCTGCCGGAGAGGATGACCCCGCGCGGCGCGAACGCGCGCACGAATTCGTCGCCGACGTCGTAGGGATGGATTTCGCAGTAGACGTGCGTCTCGCGCAAACGGCGCGCGATCAACTGCGTCACCTGCGAGCCGAAGTCGAGGATCAGGATCCTGGAATGCAACGGGGCGGGCATGGCAAGTCAGAAACGTAGCGCCCGGACCGCGACGCCGATCGAAGACGCGGTCGCGTTGGAGGGAAAACCGTCGCGAGCAGGCCCGGATGCGAGGCGCGAGGGAGCGAGGCGCGAGATAGTACGTGCAGGTACAGCAAGCGCCAAGCGACCACGCAACAAAGCAGACGGGCCGCGCAGCAGGTTTTCACTCGACGCGATAGTTGGGGGCTTCCTTGACGATCTGCACATCGTGCACATGCGATTCGCGAATTCCTGCCGTCGTGATCTCGACGAATTCCGCGTTCGCGGACAGCTCCGCGATCGTCGCGCAGCCGCAATAACCCATCGCGGCGCGCAGGCCGCCCATCAGCTGGTGGATCACGTTGATGAGCGCGCCCTTGTACGGCACGCGGCCCTCGATGCCCTCGGGGACGAGTTTCTCGGCCGCCGCGATCGGGTCCTCGCTTTCCAACTCCTGGAAGTAGCGGTCCGAGCTGCCTTGCTGCATCGCGCCCAGGCTGCCCATGCCGCGGTAGCTCTTGTACGAGCGACCCTGGTAGAGCTCGATCTCGCCCGGCGACTCGTCGGTGCCGGCGAAGAGGCTGCCTAGCATCACGGTCGACGCGCCGGCGGCAATCGCCTTGGCGACGTCGCCCGAGTAGCGTATGCCGCCGTCGGCCACGAGCGGCAAGCCCGCCTTGGCCGCGCCCTCCAGCGCCGACTGCACGGCGGAGATCTGCGGAACGCCGACACCGGCGACGATGCGGGTCGTACAGATGGAGCCGGGGCCGATGCCGACCTTGACGCCGTCGGCGCCCGCATCGGCAAGTGCCCGCGCACCGGTCGCGGTGGCGATGTTGCCGCCGATCACCTGCACCTGCGGAAAGCGCTTCTTGACCCAGCTTACGCGGTCGAGCACGCCCTGCGAGTGTCCGTGCGCCGTATCCACGACGATCACGTCGACACCGGCTGCCACCAGCAGCTCCGCGCGCTCCTCGTTGTCGGATGCGACCCCGACCGCCGCGCCGACGCGCAGCCGGCCGAGCTCGTCCTTGCAGGCATTCGGATGCTCGGTGGATTTCAGGATGTCCTTGACGGTGATGAGTCCGCGCAGCTCGCCAGCCCCGTTCACCACCAGCACGCGCTCGAGCCGGTGCTGGTGCATCAGCTCCTTCGCACGCTCGAGGTCCGTTCCCTCCGGAACCGTCACGAGCCTGTTGCCCTTGGTCATGATGTTCGCGACGGGTTGGTCGAGGTTGGTCTCGAAACGCAGGTCGCGGTTGGTGACGATGCCGACGACGCGCCTGCCTTCGACGACTGGCAGCCCGGAGAAGCGGTACTGCTGCTTGAGCGCGAGCACTTCGCGTACCGACATCGTCGGCGGAATGGTTAGCGGATCCTTGACGACGCCGCTCTCGAAGCGCTTGACCTTCGCGACTTCGGCCGCCTGTTTGGCCGGCGGCATGTTCTTGTGGATGATGCCGATGCCGCCTTCCTGCGCCATCGCGATCGCAAGCCGCGACTCGGTCACAGTGTCCATCGCAGCGGACACGAGCGGTATGTTGAGCGTGATGGCGCGGCTTAGGCGGGTCTTTAGGGATACGTCGCGGGGAACGACCTGGGAATGGGCGGGAATCAGCAGGACGTCGTCGAACGTCAGCGCCTTGCGCACGACACGCATCGGTAATTCTCCTGCGGCAAAAACGGATTATACCCGCCCGCCCATCCCGCCCCGGCGCCCGCCCGACCGGCCGATTTGACGGCCGGGCCGCCAGCGGAGTAGCTTGCGGATGTCATAATCCGGAGTGATCCTCTCCATGACCGCCGAACGCGCCCGTTTGTGTTCGTTTTGTCCCGCGGCCCGCGTGTTCTTCGGGACCGTCGGCGCTGCGCTCGCGGCGATCGCTTTCGCAATGCCCGCCGCGGCAGCCTTGTACAAATGGACGGACGCGAGCGGCCGCGTCGTCTACTCGGACCAGCCGCCTGTGGGCAACGTCAAGTTCGACGTGGTCGGCGGCGCGCCCGCGCCTGCCAACCCCAACGCTGCCAAGGAGCTGGCGAACAGGGAGGCCGATTTCAAGAAGCGTCAGATGGACCAGGCCGAGGCCGCCACCAAGGATGAAAAGGCCCGCGCCGAAGCCGTCCGGGCGAACAACTACTGCATGCAAGTGAAGAACCAGATCATGGGGCTGCAGCAGCCGAACGTGTCGATGTACCGGCTCAACGAAAAAGGCGAGCGCGTCCTGATGACCGACGCCGAGCGCAAGGCCGAGGTCGAGAAGCTCGAAGGGACGATGCGCGAGCGCAACTGCCTGCGCTAGCAAGCTTGGTCGGAAACGAAAACGGCGACCCGCGGGTCGCCGTTTATGTTGTCTTGTCTTGCCGGTGAACGCGGCAGCGACCGACCGTTTCCTATTTTTGCTCCAGCGCTTTCTGCTCGATCTTGACGTCGGCCTTGGCCTTCAGCGTCGCGACGTACGCGTTGAGGAGTTCCCGGCCGAGTTGCTCGCCAACGCGCGCATTGGCTGCGGCAAGCCGCTGTGAATCGCCCGACGCGGGACTGATCACCTGCGTGAGCCTGTAGATCGAGTAGCCGCCCTTCTCGTTCGTCGCACCGACATAGGAGGGCAACTTCGCGCCATCCGCCTGGAAGATCCGCACCAGCGCGTCGGGCGGGAATCCGGGCTGCGCCTGCGTGCGTGCGAGCGTGACCGGCTTGCCGAACGCGAGCCCCGCTTCTTTGGCGCTCCTGCCTTCCGTGAGGAGCGCGAGCTTTTCCGTGCCGGCCTTTTGCGCGAGTTCGGAGGCCGCCTTCCGAGCGAGCTGGGCGCGGATCTCGTCCTTCACCTCGTCGAACGGCCGCGCCGCCGCCGGCTTGTATTCGACGAGGCGTCCGGCCATCAACGTGTTCGGCGCAACCTCGATCGCCTCGGTGTTGCGCTTCGCCTGAATCGACTCGGGCGAAAACAGCGCCTGCACGAACTTGGCGTTGCCGAGCGCGAGCTGCTGCACCTGCGCGCGTGTCAGCAACGGCGTCGTCTGTACCTTGATGCCGAGCGTCTTGGAGACAGCGTCCAGCGAGTCGCCCTGCTCGTAGACCAGGTTCTGGAACTGCTCGGCCGCCGTCGCGAATCTCTGCCCGGCCTTCTGCCGCCTGAGCTCGGCCTCGATGTCGGCCTTGACCTCGTCGAACGCTCGCGTCCGCGCGGCCGAGACCGCGCCCACCTTGATCACGTGGTAGCCGAAGTCGGTCTCGATCGGTCCCACGACGTCGCCGGATCCGGCCGCGAACACCGCATCCTCGAAGGGCTTGACCATCGAGCCGCGCGTGAACGAGCCCAGATCGCCTCCCTGCTGCGCCGAACCCGGATCCTCCGAGTTCTGCTTCGCAGCTTCCGCGAACTTCGCCGGGCTTGCGCGTACCTGCGCGGCGATCGCCTCGGCCTTCTTGCGCGCGGCCTCCTTCTGCTCCGGCTTCGCGTCCGGCTTGACGCCGATCAGGATGTGCGCGGCGGCGCGCTCCTCGGCCGCGGCGTAGTTCTTCTGCGTCTCGTCATAGCGCTTGCGCACCTCGGCCGGGTCGACGGCGACCTGCGCAACGAACGCGTCCTGCCCCAGGATCACGTATTCGATGCGCGCCTGCTCGGGCGTCTGGAACGCGGCCGTGTTCGCGTCGTAGAACGATTTCACGGCCGCGTCATCGATCTTGACCTCCTTCAGGAAGGGCTCGGCATCGATCGTCGCCGCCGCCACTTCCCGCTGCTGCTCGAGCAGCGCGAGGTAGCGCTCGCCGGAACTCCTTGCGACGATGTTGGCGCCCGCGACCGGTTCCTGCAGCGGCGCAAGCAGCAAGTCCTGGCGCATCCGCTGCTCGAACATCAGCGGCGTCATGTTCTGCGCGCCGAGCAGCTGGCGATAGCGCTCGGGAGAGAATTTGCCATCGACCTGGAACGGCGGCAGTTGCGCAATCATGCGTTGCAGCTCGGCGTCGGTCACACGGAAGCGCTCCGCCCGCGCGCGCTCGTACAGCACGCGCTGACTCACGAGTTGATCGACCAGCGCGTAGCGCACTTCCGGGTTATCGAAGATGGCCGGATCAAACCCGCGGCCCATCTCCTGGCGCATCCGCTCCTGCTGCTCGCGAACGAGCTCGTCGTACTCGGCGCGCGAGATCTTGCTGTCGCCGACGGTCGCGACCGTTTGCTGCGAATCGCTGCGCCGGAAGTAATAGTCGACTCCGACGAACGCGAACGGCACCATGATCAGCGCGAGGATGAACTGGGCAATTCGCTTGTGCTTGTGCAGATAGTCGTACATGGCTCGCGGCCACTCCCGGGCGGGCTGTCAACGGCGCGAACGCCGGATCAGTAAAAAGGGCGAACTCGCGTTCGCCCTCGTCTTTTTTGGCGGAGTGGACGGGACTCGAACCCGCGACCCCCGGCGTGACAGGCCGGTATTCTAACCAACTGAACTACCACTCCAGAATCCAACCCAGCACGTGCGCGACAGCTGGTGGGTGCTGAGAGGATCGAACTCCCGACATTCGCCTTGTAAGGGCGACGCTCTACCAGCTGAGCTAAGCACCCGAAGATCGGGGTCAGGGCTGTAATCCAAAACGGGAAACGACGCTACGCGGCGCCGGACGTTGGACCAAAGCTCTGACCCCGGAAAGCGTGCTAGTTTAGCGCATCTTTCAAGGCTTTTCCAGCCCGGAACTTGGGCACCTTGGCCGCCCCGATGTTGATCGCGTCGCCCGTGCGCGGATTGCGGCCCGAGCGCGCCGTGCGGCGGCTCACGAAGAACGAGCCGAAGCCGACCAGCGTCACGATGTCGCCCTTCTTGAGCGAATTCGCGATCGAGTTGACCGTGGCGTCGAGTGCCCGGCCGGCCGCCGCTTTCGAAATGTCGGCGTGCTTCGCGATCGCATCGATGAGTTCGGATTTGTTCACGAACGTCCCCTTATGAAATAGACGTGGAATGCGGGAGAGCCGCGGATTCGGTAGGCGCGTCGAACGGCGCGCCCGAGTACCCTTTATAACGCCCGCATATTCGCGGGTCAAGACAACCGCCGATCGATTTCATCGCCGCATCACACCGTGCGCGAACTTGCGCGTGCACGTCGTTGAGTTGACGAGCCGATCCGAGTTGCTGCAGGTGCGCAAAATGGTTCGGATGCGAAAGCACGCGAGCGGCGCCTGCGAGCCGCACCGTTGCTTCCAGTGGAAGAAAGCGCGCCAGCGGCAGACCGCCGGCGCGCGGAATTCCGCGCGCCGGTTCGCGTTCGCGTTCTAGTCTAGCAAGCTAGTGCTTGATGACGACCGGCTGGCCGTCCCCGCTTGCCGCAGGAGGAACCGTCGGCTCCTCCTTCTCCTTGTCCTCGGTGAGCGGCGCCGGCTGCCGCTCCAGTGCGGCCTCGAGCACCTGCTCGATCCAGCGCACCGGGCGTATTTCGAGACGGTTCTTGATCTCGTCGGGGATTTCGACCAGATCCTTCACGTTCTCGTCCGGAATCAGCACCGTCTTGATGCCGCCGCGTCCGGCCGCGAGGAGCTTCTCCTTCAACCCGCCGATCGGCAGGACCTCGCCACGAAGCGTGATCTCTCCGGTCATCGCGACGTCGCAACGCACCGGGATTCCGGTCAGCACCGAAACCATCGCCGTGACGATCGCGGCGCCGGCCGATGGGCCGTCCTTCGGTGTCGCGCCTTCGGGCAAGTGGATGTGCAGGTCGGTCTTCTGATAGAAGTCGGGCTGGATGCCGAGTTGCTTGCTGCGATGGCGCACGACCGACAGCGCCGCGGCGATCGACTCGTTCATCACTTCGCCCAGCTTGCCGGTGGACGTGGTCTTCCCCTTGCCCGGCAGCGTAACCGCCTCGATCGTCAGCAGATCGCCGCCGACCTCGGTCCAAGCGAGCCCCGTCACCTGGCCGATCTGGTTCCTCTTCTCGGCGATGCCGTACGTGTAGCGGCGCACGCCGAGGTACTTGTCCAGATTCTTGGCAGTGACTTCGACCGGGCCCTTGGCCTTGCGCGCCTTCCCTTCGCTCTCCTTCAGCAACAGCGACTTCACCGTCTTGCGGCAGATCTTGCTGATCTCGCGCTCGAGGCTGCGCACGCCGGCCTCGCGCGTGAAGTAGCGGACGATGTCGCGCAGCGCGCTCTCGGCGACGTGCAGCTCATCGGGCTTGATGCCGTTGTTCTTCATCTGCTTGGGCATCAGGTACTGCTTCGCGATCGCGATCTTCTCGTCCTCGGTGTAGCCCGAGAGGCGAATCACCTCCATCCGGTCGAGCAGCGGCGCAGGAATGGCCATCGTGTTCGCGGTGGCGACGAACATCACGTCGGACAGGTCGTACTCGACCTCGACGTAGTGGTCGACGAAGGTCGAGTTCTGCTCCGGATCGAGCACCTCGAGCAGTGCCGACGATGGGTCGCCGCGGAAATCCTGCCCCATCTTGTCGACTTCATCGAGCAGGAACAGCGGATTGCGCACGCCGACCTTGGTCATGTTCTGCAGGATCTTGCCCGGCATCGACCCGATGTACGTGCGGCGGTGACCCCTGATCTCCGCCTCGTCGCGCACGCCGCCCAGCGACATGCGCACGAATTTGCGGTTGGTGGCCTTCGCGATCGATTGCCCGAGCGAGGTCTTGCCCACGCCGGGCGGCCCCACGAGGCAGAGAATCGGCGCCTTCAGCCGGTCGACGCGCTGCTGTACCGCAAGGTACTCGACGATGCGTTCCTTGACCTTCTCGAGGCCGTAGTGATCGGAGTCGAGCACGCGCACGGCATTGGCGAGATCCTTGTTGATCTTGCTCTTCTTCTTCCACGGCAGCCCGAGGAGCGTATCGATGAAGTTGCGCACGACCGTCGCTTCGGCGGACATGGGCGACATCATGCGCAGCTTCTTGAGCTCGCCCATCGCCTTGCCTTCAGCCTCCTTGGACATCCGGGCGGCCTTGATCTTCTTCTCCATCTCCTCGAGGTCGGCGTTCTCGTCGCCCTCGCCGAGTTCCTTCTGGATCGCCTTGACCTGTTCGTTCAGGTAATACTCGCGCTGGCTCTTCTCCATCTGCCGCTTGACGCGGCCGCGGATGCGCTTTTCCACCTGCAGGATGTCGACCTCGCCTTCCAGCACGCCGAGCAGGTGCTCGAGACGCTTGCCGACGTCGCCCATCTCGAGGATCTGCTGCTTCTGTTCGAGCTTGAGCGGAAGGTGCGCGGCGATGGCGTCCGCGAGGCGGCCGCCGTCATCGATCCCGGACATCGAGGTGAGGATCTCCGGCGGGATCTTCTTGTTGAGCTTCACATACTGGTCGAAGTGCGCGAGCAGCGCCCGGCGCATCGCCTCGACCTCGTGCGGCTGGCCGGGGTCGCCCGGCAAGGGCTCGGCGTCGGCGGACAGGAACTCGCCCTGGTCCGTGACCGTGGCCACCCTGGCGCGCTGCGTCCCCTCGACCAGCACCTTCACGGTGCCATCGGGCAGCTTCAGCATCTGCAGGACGGTCGCGATGCTGCCGATCTCGTAGAGATCCTCGGCACCCGGGTCGTCCTTTGCCGCCTGCTTCTGGGCGACGAGCAGGATGTGCTTGCCGGCCTCCATCGCCGCGTCCAGCGCCCGGATCGACTTCGGGCGCCCGACGAACAGCGGAATGACCATGTGCGGAAAGACCACGACATCGCGCAGCGGCAGCAGAGGCAGCGTCGTGAGTTCGGGTCTGGAATCAGGGATCTGGGCCATTGCATGCCTTATGCGAAGGACTAGCGGCGAACATGGGGCCGATGCAAGGGGGTGTCAAGCTGCCTGCCGGCAGGGGCCCGCCATTGCCCATGGTAGCAGAGGGTCGGACCGGCCCCGCGGCAGACTGCTCGCCGGCGCAGGCGCGAAACCGTCCACCGCCCGGGAAACGGCAAACGCCGCCTCCGGGTTGACGCCGCAAGCGGCGGCCCGCGGGGATCTAGGAATGCGCCGACGCCACCCGGGGCGCGTCGGCGAACATCAGGAGCGGCTTGCCGTCGTTCGCGATCGTCGCCTCGTCCACGATGACGCGGCTCAAGTTGGACAACGACGGCAGGTCGTACATCACGTCGAGCAATGTCTGCTCGAGGATCGAGCGCAGCCCGCGCGCGCCGGTCTTGCGGGCGAGCGCCCTGCGGGCGATCGCGCGCAATGCGGGCTCGCGGACCTCGAGCTCGACGCCTTCCATGCGGAACATCTTCTGGTACTGCTTGATCAGCGCATTCTTGGGCTCGACCAGGATCTGGATCAGCGCGGCCTCGTCGAGCTCGTCCAGCGTTGCGACGACCGGCAGGCGGCCGACGAACTCGGGGATGAGGCCGAACTTGATCAGGTCCTCGGGCTCGACGCCGCGCAGGAGCGCCATCGTGCTCTTGCGGTCGTCGGGGCTCGCGACCTCGGCTCCGAAACCGATGCCGGTCTTCGCGGTGCGTTGCCGGATGATCTTCTCGAGGCCGTCGAAGGCGCCGCCGCAGACGAACAGGATGTTCGTCGTGTCGACTTGCACGAACTCCTGGTTCGGATGCTTGCGCCCGCCCTGCGGCGGTACGCTCGCGATCGTGCCCTCGATCAACTTCAGCAGCGCCTGCTGCACGCCCTCGCCCGACACGTCACGCGTGATCGACGGGTTGTCGCTCTTGCGCGAGATCTTGTCGATCTCGTCGATGTAGACGATGCCGCGCTGCGCCTTGTCGATGTCGTAGTCGCATTTCTGCAGCAGCTTCTGGATGATGTTCTCGACGTCCTCGCCGACGTAGCCCGCCTCGGTCAGCGTGGTCGCATCGGCGATGACGAACGGAACGTCCAGCAGGCGCGCGAGCGTCTGCGCAAGCAGCGTCTTGCCGGAGCCGGTGGGCCCGATCAGAAGGATGTTCGACTTGGCGAGCTCGACCTCGTCGTCCTTGCCGCCGGAGTCGAGCCGCTTGTAGTGGTTGTAGACCGCGACCGAGAGGATCTTCTTGGCCGGCTCCTGCCCGATCACATACTGGTCCAGGATCTGCCGGATTTCGTGCGGTGTGGGCAGCTTGCTGCGATCGGCGCGAGCGCTGTCGCTCGATGCGCCCTCTTCCCGGATGATGTCGTTGCAGAGCTCGATGCATTCGTCGCAGATGAAAACCGACGGGCCGGCGATGAGCTTCCGCACCTCGTGCTGGCTCTTGCCGCAAAAGGAGCAGTACAGCAGCTTGTCGCTGGAAGATTTGTCGGCCATTCGAATCGCTGCAGGCGGGTCGCGCGGAGACTTTACCCGTCTTAGGTCCGCTTCTGCAAGACCTTGTCGATGAGACCGTATTCGAGGGATTCCTCGGGTGTCAGGAAATTGTCCCGGTCGGTGTCGCGCTCGATCTTCTCGATCGGCTGCCCGGTGTGCTCGGCGAGCAGCCGGTTCAGCCGCTCCCTGAGCTGGAGGATGTACTTGGCGTGGATCTGGATGTCGGACGCCTGGCCCTGGAACCCGCCCAGCGGCTGGTGAATCATCACCGTCGAGTTGGGCAGCGCGTAGCGCTTGCTCTTCGCCCCGGCAGCGAGCAGGAACGCGCCCATCGAGGCCGCCATCCCCACGCAGAGCGTCGAGACGTCCGGCTTGATGAACTGCATCGTGTCGTAGATCGCGAGGCCCGCGGCGATCGAGCCACCCGGCGAATTGATGTAGAAGTGGATGTCCTTGTCCGGGTTCTCCGATTCGAGGAACAGCATCTGGGCGACGACGAGGTTGGCGGTGGCTTCGTTGACCGGCCCTACCATGAAGACCACGCGCTCCTTCAACAGGCGCGAGTAGATGTCGTACGCGCGCTCGCCCCGCCCGCTTTGCTCGATGACCATCGGGATAAGGCCGAGGCCTCTGGGTTCTTCCATGGACGTTCCTTGAATCGTTGTAGGTGACAGCAGCCGAGAACGCGGCTCCGAGTTACTAAGATGGGTTGTCCTCCGCGCTGCGTCAAGCACGTTCCGACGAGGGTCTTGTCGCTCGCGCCGGCCCTAACAGGGGGACACCCGGCAGCACCGGTCCGTTCCGCCGTTCCCGAACGATCACGCACGAGACTCGTCGAGTCGGGATTCAAGCGAAACGATGCCGTTCCCGTTGTTTCGCCACGCCTGCTGCCGGAAACACGTGTCGCGCTTTCGGCCGACGCGCTCAGGCGTAGACGCACCCTTCGGGCCTTGCCGCGCCGTAATGACTTCGGCGCGGCCTCAACCCTTCCCGCCTTCGCGGCCTTCCATGTACGGGACCGCCGATCCGAAACGTCGAGTTGTCGGCCGCCCTGGTCGGGTTGAGACGCGGCCTTCGGCCCTTGCCGCGCCGAACTGATACTGGCGCGGCCTCAACCCTTCCCTCCGGCGCGGCCTTCCATGTACGGGACCGCCGATCCGAAACGTCGCGCTGTCGGCCGCCCCGCTCAGGCGTAGACGCGCCCTTCGGGCCTTGCGCGGCGAAAAAGCCGCCGCGCCTACGCCTTCGCGGCCTTCCATGTACGGGACCGCCGATCCGAAACGTCGAGTTGTCGGCCGCCCTGGTCGGGTTGAGACGCGGCCTTCGGCCCTTGCCGCGCCGAACTGATACTGGCGCGGCCTCAACCCTTCCCAGGTGGCCCCATCAATTCTTCGAAGGTCATGGGTTTGTCGATGGTCTTCGCGCGGGCGAGCACCCAGTCGACGATGTTGCGCTCCATCGCGAGCCCTTCGAACTCGTTCAGGCGTTCGGATTTCTCGTAATGCCAGCGCACGACCGCCTCGGGCTGTTCGTACGTCTGCGCAACCTCCTGCACGAGCGCGCGCACCTGCTCGGGCTTGGCGTTCAGCCCATGGTTGCGTACCAGTTCGCCGATGACAAGCCCGAGCGCGACGCGCTCCTCCGCCTGCGGCCGGAACAGATCCGGCGTGAGCTTCAGATCCTCGGGCTTCATCCCCTGCTCGCGGAGTTTGCCGGCCGTCCGCTCCATGGCGCCCTGGATCTCGAGGTCGACGAGCGCACGCGGCAGCGTGACGTCCGCGTGCTCGCGCAGCCCCTTCAACGCCTGGTCCTTGAGCACGTTTTCGACTTTGCGCTTCAACTCGAGGCGCAGGTTCGACTCGATTTCGGTGTGCAGCTCGTCGACACTGCCGCTCGCGATTCCGAACGCCTTTGCGAACTCCGCATCGATCGGGGGCAGCACCGGCTCGGTCACTTCCTTGACCGTCAGCGTGAACTGCGCATTCTTGCCCGCCACTTCCTTGCCGTGATAATCGGCGGGAAACGTCAGCGGAAACGCCTTTGTTTCGCCGGCGGTCGCGCCGGCCAGCGCCGCCTCGAACTCGGGCAGCATGCGGCCTTCGCCCAACACGATGGGGAAATCGCGCGCCTGTCCGCCGGGAAATTCGACACCGTCGATCGTCCCGGTGAAATCGACGATCACGCGATCGCCGGTCTTCGCGCCGCGCGTCACCGGCGTGAACGCCGCACGCTGCTTGCGCAGCACCTCGATCGTGTGGTCCACGTCCGCAGCGGTCACCGCCACCTGCGGCCGCTCGATCGTGAGCGCCGACAGGTCGGGCAGCTTGATTTCCGGATAGACCTCGAACACGGCGGAGAATTCGAGCGCATCGGAGGCTGTCGCCCCTTGGCGCGGCTCAATGCGCGGATAACCCGCAACGCGCAGGTTCTGCTCGCGTACCGCGTCGGCGAAGCTCGACTGCACGGTCTCCGAGATCACGTCGCTTCTGACCTGCGGCCCGTACTGCTGCGTGACCATCTTGAGCGGGACCTTGCCGGGGCGGAATCCGGGGACCTTGACCGTCTTGGCGAGGCGGGCGAGGCGCTTTTGTACCTCGCCTTCGATTGCCGCAATCGGAACGGCGACATTGAGCCTGCGTTCGAGCTGTCCGAGCGTTTCCAGGTTGGTTTGCATGGCTGGGGAATCCTTGCTAATGTCGGCCCGCGCCGGGCGGGCTCTTATCGTGTCGTGCCCGTCATCGGAGCGGCCGCATCGCGCAGGCGGCGTGCGACGCGGCGCGCGGCTTGCGGGCCCCTTTGGTGCGGATGGTGCGAAAGGGGGGACTCGAACCCCCACGGGGGTAACCCGCCGGAACCTAAATCCGGTGCGTCTACCAATTCCGCCACTTTCGCGGCGCCCGAAAAGCCGAACGGCGAAGTATAGCCGAAACCCCCCCTGCGAACCATCGGGCGCGTGCGCCGGAGGTGACTTCGGCACGACATCGGCGGCCTCGATCGTCCCCGTGTAAGCTCCACCTCCGTGTCTGTCGGCCACTACGAGAATTTCCCTGTCGCCTCGCGGCTCGTGCCGGCAGCGCTGCGCCCTGCAGTCGTCGCGATCTACCGCTTCGCGCGCGCCGCGGACGATCTGGCCGACGAAGGCAACGCATCACCATTGGAGAGGCTTGCCGCGCTCGACGGCTTCACCTGCGCGCTCGACGCGATCGAGCGTGGGGAAACTCCTGCCGCGCCGCCGTTTCCGGCGCTGGCCGCCGCGATCCGAGAACACGAACTTCCGATCGGCCTGTTCCACGATCTCCTCTCGGCGTTCCGGCAGGATGTCGCAACCGGTCGCTACGCGCAGTACGCGGATCTGCTCGACTATTGCCGCCGCTCGGCGAATCCGGTCGGCCGGCTGCTGCTCGCGCTTTACGACGCGGACGCGACGGCGAACCTCGCGGCGAGCGATGCGGTGTGCACCGGCCTGCAGCTCGCGAATTTCTGGCAGGACGTCGCCATCGACTGGGCCAAGAGCCGCGTTTACCTGCCGCAGGAGGATCTCGAGCGTTTCGGCGTATCGGAAACGCAGATCGAAGCGGGCGCATGCGACGACCGCTGGCGTGCGCTGATGCGTTTCGAGACTGCGCGGGCGCGCGAGTTGCTCGAGAGCGGCTGGCCGCTCGTGCGCGCACTACCGTGGCGCCTCGGCACCGAGCTCTCCGCCGTCATCGCAGGCGGCGAGCGAATCCTCGAGCGCATCGACAATGCCGGCGGCGACGTGTTCCGGCACCGCCCGGAGCTTCGCTTCGGCGACTGGCTTCGCGTCGGCAGCCGCGCGCTGCTGCGCCGAAGCCTCGGAAAGACAGTGCCCGCATGACGCCCGACGCCTACTGCGAGCAGAAGGCCGCGCACAGCGGGTCGAGCTTCTATTACAGCTTCCTGTTTCTCCCGCCCGAACGGCGGCGGGCGATGATCGCGCTGTACGCGTTCTGCCGCGAGGTGGACGACGTCGTGGACGAAGGGGGCGACCCGGGTGTCGCGCGGACCAAGCTCGCATGGTGGCGGCAAGAGGTGCAGTCGGTGTTCGCCGGCACGCCGCAGCACCCTGTCGCGCGCGCGCTGCAGCCGGTGGTCGGTCCATACGGTCTTGCGCCGGCCCAGTTGCAGACCGTGATCGACGGCATGGCGATGGACCTCGAGCAGGCGCGCTATCTGGATTTCGCGGGCCTTGCGCAATACTGTGACAAGGTGGCAGGCGTTGTCGGGGTCATGTCGGCGCAGATCATGGGCCACACCGACCCGCGCACGCTGGGCTACGCGCGCGACCTCGGTGTCGCCTTCCAGCTCACGAACGTGATCCGCGACGTCGGCGAGGATGCGCAGCGGGGCCGAATCTACCTGCCGCAGGACGAGCTCCGGCGCTTCGGCGTGGCGCCGTCGTCCATCCTCCGTCGAGAAACCGGCACCGGCTTCGACGCCCTGATGGCCTTTCAGGTCGAGCGCGCGCGCAGCTGGTACGACCGTGCGCTTGCAGAGCTGCCGCAGGCGGACCGTCGCGCACAACGCGCGGGCCTTGCGATGGCCGCGATCTACCGCGCGCTGCTCGACGAAATCGAGCGCGACGGCTATCGCGTGCTCGACCGCCGGATCGCGCTCACGCCGCTGCGCAAGTTCTGGATCGCGTGGCGCGCCGCGCGGCGCGCCTGATCGTGGCGAATCCGGGCGACGCGCCGGTCGCCGTGATCGGCGGCGGCTGGGCCGGCTGCGCCGCGGCGGTCACGCTCGCGCGGCTCGGTCACCGCGTCAAGCTGTTCGAGGCCGGCACGACGCTCGGTGGTCGCGCGCGGCGCGTGATGCGCGACGGCCTTCCGCTCGACAACGGCCAGCATCTGATGCTCGGCGCCTACCGGCAGACCGTGGACCTGATCTCGTGCGTGCAAGGGGACGACGCCGCAGCGGCGATGGTCTCACGGCGCCCACTGTCGCTGCGGCCGGCCGATCCTTTGCAGGCGGACGCGGTGACGATGCAGGCGCGCGCATGGCCCGCGCCGTTCGGGCTCGTTGCGGGACTCGTCTTCGCGCGCGGCCTTTCCCTGCGGGAACGCGCGGGCGTCATCGCCTGGTTCGCGCGACTTCGCCGCAACGGGTTTCGCACGCCGCGCGGCCAGACGGTCGAGCAAATGCTCGCGGGTGGTGGTGGACGCGCGGCCGAGCGGTTGTGGAAACCGCTGTGCCTTGCCGCACTCAACACCCCGCCCGCTCAGGCCTGCGCACAGACGTTCGCGAACGTGCTGCGGGTCGCATTCGACGCGCGCGCCAATGACTCCGACCTGCTGCTCGCGACCACCGATCTCTCCGCGCTGTTTCCGGATGCAGCTGCGCGCTACGTCAAAGCGCACGGCGGGTGCATCGTGACCGGTACTCGCGCCGTCGCGGAAGCGGCGGATGTCGCGCGCGTCATCGTGCGGACTAGCGACGATCGCGTGTCGACACGGGCGACGGTGATCGCCGTCGGCCCCCATCAGTTGCGCGCCGCGCTCGACCCGGGCCTCGCCGAGCGCGAGCCGGCGCTCTCGGCAGCATTGCGGGCGGTGGACGGACTCCGCTACGAGCCGATCTGCACCGTCTGGCTCGGCTATGCGCAGGCCGTGGCGCTTCCCGGCCCGATGCTGCGCCTCGACGACGCGCCGGGGCATTGGGCATTCGATCGGCCCGACGTGCTCGCTCGCGCGGCGTCGACGGGCTCGCGCCTCGCGCAAGTCGTCGCCGTGGTGCTGAGTGCAGGCGGTGCGCATGCCGCGCTCGACCATCGCACGCTGGCCGCGCAATGCGACGCCCAGCTGCGCAGGCTGATTGCGCAGCTGCCCGCCTGCGCATGGTCGCAGACGATCGCCGAGCGGCGCGCGACCTACGCGTGCGTGCCCGATCGACCGCGGCCCGCGAGCCTGCGTCCCCTGCCGCGGCTCTTTCTCGCCGGAGATTACATGGACGCCGAATTCCCGGCGACTCTGGAGGCGGCGGTGCGCAGCGGCGTCGCCGCAGCGTTCGCAGTGGACGAGGCGCTCGCCGCGCAGACGCGAGAGACCCACTAGGAGTCCGGGCGGCAGAAGGAATTGGTCATGACCGCTTTCGGCTTCGACTTCGTAGAACGACCAACAACCGATTATTTCGTGGTCGGAAGGGACTTGATGACCCCCGAAAACGTGTCACTTTTCTTCTGCCGCCCGGACTCCTAGCCCGGATATTTCACCGGGCCGAGGGCCACGTTGAGCTGGATCGCGCCGCCGGAGAGCCTTTCCCAACGCGCGATGCGTGCCGTCCGTGCCTCGGCGAGTGGCGCAAGTGCTGCCTCGGCCCCATGGCGCGAAGCCGGCTCGTCGAGGTTCACGCGGGATCACCGTCCCCGTCGCCGCGCGCCCGCTCGCGCAGCACGAATTTCTGGATCTTGCCGGTCGCCGTCTTCGGCAACGGCCCGAAGACGACGGTGCGCGGCACCTTGAAGTGCGCGAGATGGTCGCGGCACCAGGCGATGATATCGCCAGGCGCAAGTTCCGGCGCACCGGGCTTGAGCGTCACGAAGGCACACGGCGTCTCGCCCCACTTCCCGTCGGGCCGCGCGACGACCGCCGCCTCCATCACGTGCGGATGGCGGTAGAGGCACTCCTCGACCTCGAGCGAGCTGATGTTCTCGCCGCCGCTGATGATGATGTCCTTGCTGCGGTCCTTAATCTCGATGTAGTTGTCCGGATGCCAGACACCGAGATCGCCGGTCCGGTACCAGCCGCCGGCGAACGCCGCCGCGGTCGCCTTCTCGTTCCCGAGGTAGCCCTTCATGATCGTGTTGCCGCGGAGCATCACCTCGCCCAGCGTCGCGCCATCGCGCGGAACCGGCGCGGCGGTGGCGGGATCGCCGATCTGCAACCCGGCGAGCGTCGGCATCGCCACACCCTGCCTTGCCATCTTCTGCGAGCGCGCGGTGCGGTCGAGCGCCGCCCAGCCGTCCTGCCAGGCGCAAAGCGTGGCCGGCCCGTACGACTCGGTGAGCCCGTACAGATGGGTGACGCGGAAGCCCATCTTTTCCATGGCCTCGATGACCGCCGAGGGCGGTGCCGCGCCGCCGGTGGCGACGTCCACGACGTGGTCGAAGGAAAGTTTCACATCCGCCGGCGCGTGTATCAGCAGCGTCAGCACGATCGGCGCGCCGCACAGGTGGGTCACGCGGAAATCGCGGATCGCGCGGAAGACCAGCGCGGGATCGACGCGGCGCAGGCACACGTGCGTGCCCCCTGCCGCCGTGACCGCCCACGTGTAGGTCCAGCCGTTGCAGTGGAACATCGGCAACGTCCACAGGTAGACGCTGTCGGCAGCGAGTCTGAACGCAAGGGCGTTGCCGAGCGCGTTCAGATACGCGCCGCGGTGGTGGTACACGACGCCCTTGGGATCGCCGGTCGTGCCCGACGTGTAGAGCAGCGCGAGCGAGTCCCATTCATCGCTGGGCCCGGGCCACGCGAACGCCGGGTCGCCCTGCGCGAGAAGGTCTTCGTAGGTGATCGTGCCGAGCCGCGTCGACGGCTCGCCCGCGCCGGGACCTTGCGGATCGTCGATGTCGACCACGAGGGGCGGCCGCGTCAGCTGCGCCAGCGCCGCGCGGATCGTCGGCGCGAACTCGGCGTCGGTCAGCAGCACCTTCGCTTCGCCGTGCTCGAGACAGAACGCGATGCCGCGCGCGTCCAGCCGGATGTTGAGCGCGTTCAGGACCGCGCCGAGCGCGGGCACCGCGTAGTGCGCCTCGAGCATCGCCGGGACGTTCGGCGCCATGACCGCAACCGTGTCGCCACGTCGCACGCCATGGGCGGCAAGCGCGCTCGCCAGGCGGCGGCAGCGTGCCTCGAACTCGCGATACGTGTGCTCGACCGGCCCGTGGCGGACTGCGACCTTGTCGGGCCACACCTGCGCGCTGCGCTCGAGAAACGCGACGGGCGTCAGCGGAACGTGGTTTGCGGCGTTGCGATCGAGCCCGCGCACGAACGCGTGATCCGGTGGAAGTGCCGCATCGCCCGCGCCCGACATGTCGCTCATCGTCCGTGCCGCGCCGCCGCCCTCGTCCGCCGGCCGGTCACGGGCGGACGCGGCTCGCGCCCGTGCGGTTGCGTATCAGCCGCTGCTGCTCACGATTCCACTCGCGCTCCTTGATCGTCGCGCGCTTGTCGTACTGCTTCTTGCCCTTGGCGAGACCGATCTCGAGCTTGACGCGGCCGGCCTTGAAATGCAGGTCGAGCGGCGCAAGCGTATAGCCTGCGCGCTCCACCTTGCCGACCAGGCGATTGATCTCCTCGCGGTGCAGCAGCAGCTTGCGCGACCGGGTGGGATCGGCGCGCACGTGTGTCGACGCCGTGGAAAGCGGCGAGATGTGCGCCCCGATAAGGACGATCTCCCCCCCTTTGACGACGACGTAGGCTTCCTTGAGGTTCGCCCGGCCCGCGCGGATCGCCTTCACTTCCCAGCCTTCCAGCGCGAGACCGGCCTCGAACCGTTCCTCGATAAAATAGTCGTGAAAGGCTTTGCGGTTTTCGACGATGCTCATGACCGTTTCCGGGGCTCATCCGTGCGCCGCGGGACTTCTCCCCGGGCTTAGCGGCCGCGACCTTCGATGCCGCGTACCCGGGCCGCGCATGAGGATCCGATTCTAGCAACGGTGCCATGCAGCGGGTGAGGAAATCGGTGCTGGTCCCCTTCAGCGCCGGCCGGATGTTCGAGCTGGTGGACGCGGTCGAGCGCTACCCGGAGTTCCTGCCGTGGTGCGCAGGCGCGACGGTGCTCGAGACGCGCGAGGGCGGCAAGAAGGCGCGTCTTGACATCGACTACCACGGCGTGCGCGCGCATTTCGCCACCGACAACGAGAACCGCGCGCCGGAATCGATCGTCGTCACGCTGGTCGACGGACCGTTCCACCACCTGCACGGCGAGTGGCGCTTCAAGGCGCTCACGGTGGACGCATGCAAGATCGAGTTCGAGCTTGCCTACGAGTTCAAGACCCACATCCTCGAAAAGGCGGTCGGGCGCGTGTTCAACCACATCGCCGAGTCGTTCATCGATGCGTTCGTGCGCCGCGCCGAAGCGCTGCATGCCTGAAGGGTCGCCCCGATGCGCGTGACCGTGGTCTACGCGGCACCCGGCGTCGAAGCCATTGTCGCGCTCGATCTGCCCGCTGGCAGCACGGCCGGCGATGCCGTCCAGCGGTCGGGTCTGCTCGCGCGCCACGACGTGGAGGCCGCCTCGAGCATTGCGATCCACGGCCAGCGAGCGGATGCGGCTACACCACTCGCCGAGGGCGACCGCGTGGAGCTCCTGCGACCCCTGACCGCCGACCCCAAAGCCGCCCGCCGGCGCCGGGCGCAGGAAAATCCCTTGCCGCGCCCTCGACCACGAGCAAAACGTGTGAAAAACGGCAAGATCTGGCTCGAAAATATGACGCCAGCATAGGCAATCGGAGGAAATTCTGCGAAACTCCGGACATGCACCGATCCCGCCCCCAACCGCGCGTGGCCGCGCTGGCGTTAGCGCTGGCTGCGTTTGCTGCGCTGCCATGTGCCGCGCAGACCTCCGCGCCGGCGCGGGGATCGTTTGCCGCCAGTGCGAAGGCGAGCGCATCGGCGACCGCCCAGAAGGTCTGGCATGGTGCGCAGGACGTCGCGATCTACGCGCTCGGCCTGATCGGCGTCGACTACCGCTTCGGCGGCGAAACGCCCGACGACGGCCTCGACTGCAGCGGCCTCGTCCGCTACGTGTTCCAGCAAGTGACCGGGGTCACGCTGCCGCGCACCGCCAAGGAAATGGCGCGGATCGGCGACAAGGTCGCGACCGACGACTTGAAGCCCGGCGACCTCGTGTTCTTCGACACGCGGCGTTTCGCGTTCTCGCACGTCGGGCTTTATCTCGGCGACAATCGCTTCATCCACGCGCCCTCGCGCGGCAGTGAAGTGGAGATCGCGCGGCTGTCCGACGACTACTGGCAGAAGCACTTCAACGGCGCGCGCCGCCTCGTGGGCGTGCTGCCCTCGCTGGTCCCGACGATGATCAGCCCGGCCGAGGCCGCAGTGCCGGCGGCGCTGGCCGATTCCGCCGCGACTCCTGCCTCGAACTGAAGAACGTCCGAATCCCGGCGCACGCTATTCGCGCGCGCCGGCCTTGGTCAATCGCTGCACCATAGCGGTGTCGTTCAGCTGCTTGGCATAGGCGAGCGCCGTCAATCCCGCGTCGCTTTTCTGGTTGACGTTCGCGCCGCGCTCGATCAGAAGCTCCGCGATTGCGGGCTTTCCTTCCCGGACCGCCATCATCAGCGCCGAGGCCCCGCTGGGGGAGACGGCATTGACGTCGGCCCCCTGCGCGAGCAGGAAGCGCACGATCTCGGCGTGGCCGCCGGTGGCGGCGTAGATCAGCGGCGTCCAGCCGGGGCGGTTCACCTCGGCCCCTGCCGCCCGCAGCTTGCGCACGATCTCGATGCGGCCATTGAGCGAGGCGACCATCAACGCGGTATCGCCGAAGCGGTTCTTCGCATCGACTGCCGCCTTGGCGACGAGCAGCACGTCGACGCTCGCCGTGCTGCCCTCGCGCGCCGCGATGACGAGCAGCGGATCGCCGTTGGCATCCACCGAATTCGGGTCCATGCCGCGGCCGAGCAGCGTGCGCACTTCGCCCGCGCGGTCGTTGCGCACCGCGATCACCATGTCGTTCAGCAGCTGCTGCGCCGGCGCAGCGAGCGGCAGGAGGCAAAGCGCGAGGGCCAGCAATGCGCGGTTGGCGAGGTCAATGCAGCGAAGTCGTTTCATGGCGTTCGATCCCGAAGAGGCGGAAGAAGTTGTCGGAGGTGGCTTGGGCGATCGCGGCCACCGGCACGTCGCGCAAGCGGGCGACTTCTTGGGCCACGTGCACGACCAGGGCCGGGTGGTTGCGTTTGCCGCGGAAAGGCACGGGTGCGAGGTAGGGACTGTCGGTCTCGATCAGCAGGCGGTCGAGCGGAACGCGGCGAGCGATCTCCTTCAGCTCGACCGCATTCCTGAACGTGACGATGCCGGAGAACGAGATGTGGAAACCGAGGTCGAGTGCCGCTTGCGCGAATTCCCACGACTCGGTGAAGCAGTGCATCACCCCGCCGACCTCCTGCGCGCCCTCTTCGCGCAGGATCGAGAGCGTGTCGGCGCCGGCGCTGCGCGTGTGCACGACAAGCGCCTTGCCGGTCTTGCGCGCCGCGCGGATGTGGATGCGAAAGCGCTCGCGCTGCCAGTCGAGGTCTCCTTCCAGGCGGTAATAGTCGAGGCCCGTCTCCCCGATGGCGACGACCTTCGGCCGCGCCGCGAGCTCGCAGAGTCCCTCGACCGTCGGCTCGATCGTGTCCGGATAGTCGGGATGCACACCGGCCGTCGCGTACAGATTCGGGTGCGCGCTCGCGATCGCGTACATCGCGTCCCAGTCCTTCAGGTCCACCGAGATGCAGAGGGCGTGGCTCACCTGCGCTTCGCGCATCGCACCGAGCACCGCGGGCAAGTCGGAGGCGAGCTCGGGAAAGTCGAGATGGCAGTGGGAATCGACGTACATGCTCGGGAACCGGGGATCGGGCATCAGGGACCAGGATTCGGCCGCGGTGCAGCGCCCTTCGGTGCCGCCGGCCGCCGATACCTGATACCCGATACCTGGCTAAAGCGTATGCGTGGGTCGCGAGGAGGCAAGCGACTCGCCCAGGATCTTCTCGATCGTCGCTTTCGCGGCCGCGCCCGTCTCGTCCTGGGTGAACTGCACGCCGATGCCCTGCGTGCGGCTGCCCTGCACGCCCTCGGGGGTGATCCAGACCACCTTGCCCTGCACGGCGATGCGGTCGGGATCGTCCATCAGCGACAGCAGCATGAACACCTCCTCGCCCAGCGCGTAGCTGCGCGAGGTGGGAATGAAGATGCCGCCGCCCTTCAGGAACGGCATGTACGCCGCATAGAGCGCGGCGCGTTCGCGGATGTTGAGCGAGAGCACGCCGGGGCGCGCGACGGGAGGTGCCGGTCGGTCGGCCATGTCAGTCAAAGAGTCCGCGATACTCAATCAGCAGCGCCTCTGCCACGAGGCGCGGTTGCAGCGGGTGCGAAAGCCATGCCCGCTGCCGCAACAGTCTGCGATGATAGCGAAGGAGCGCAACCCGCGCCACCCGCCTCGAAAGCGCGGCGAGCGCCGTGGCGAAATCGGGGTTGTGCCTTGGCGACCCGCCGGCCTCCACGCGCGCCAGATCGCCGGTCCATGCGAGCAGCCAATTCAAGGCAGCGGCAAGCCGCTCCTTGCGCTCGTCGCGGCCCGCCGACTCCACGCGGGCACCCAGAGCGACGGGCGACAGTCCTTCGGGCCGCGCCAGCGCGGAAAGCCAGAACGAGCGCTCGGCCTGGACGCCGGGGTCGGCGAGGTCGCGCGCGATCAACGGCGCCCCACCCGCCTGCGCAAGGACGACGTCGGGGGAGGCCACACCGGTCGCCAACAGCCAGTCGCGCGCCTGCGCGAGCGTGGGCACGGGCGCATCGAGCGTACGGCAGCGGCTGCGCACCGTCGCCGGCAACCGTCCCGGCTGGTGCGCCACGAGCAGCAGATACGTGTCGGCCGGCGGCTCCTCCAGCGTCTTCAACAATGCGTTCGCCGCCGCCGCGTTCATCCGCTCCGCAGGCACGACGAGCGCCACCTTCGCGACCCGCCGGTGGCTCGTGATCTGGACGAATTCGATGAGGCGGCGGACCGCGTCCACCGGGATCTGGTCGAGCGGCTTGATCGTGCCGTCCTCCTCGACCTCGATCGGTTCGACCAGGCGAAGGTCGGGATGCGCTCCCGCGGCAACGTAGCCGCAACTCGTGCACGCAGCACAGGCGGCGCCGTCGGGTCGCGGCGACTCGCAGAGCAGCGCGCGGGCGAAATGAAGCGCCAGCACGTGCTTGCCGATGCCGGCGGGCCCGTGCAGCAGCAGCGCATGCGGCCAGCTTGCGCGCCGCCCGAGCACGTCGCGCGCCGTGTTCTCCTGCCAGGGCAGCAGCGCGGGAAACGGTGCGGCAGCCGGAAGGTCGTCGTCGGTCGTTTCGGCCATTCAGAGACTCGCCACCACGCCGGCCAGGTCGACGCGTACCTCGGCCAGCGGCCGCGTGGTGTCGATCACGCGGAAGCGGCGCGGATCGGCCCGCGCCCGAGCGAGATACGCCTCGCGCACGCGCTCGAAGAACACGACGCGCTCGCGTTCGAACTTGTCGAGCGTCCGGCCCTCCTCTTCGGCCCTGGCAAGCCGCACCCGCGATTCCGTGATCGAAACGTCGAAGAGGATCGTCAGGTCCGGTTGACAGTCGCCGTGCACGAACGCCGCGAGCTCCGCAAGACGCGCGAACGATACACCCTTGCCGCCTCCCTGATAGGCGTAGGTCGCGTCCGTGAAGCGGTCGCACAGGACCCAGTCGCCGCGGGCGAGCGCCGGGCGGATCACGTTCTCGACGTGCTCGCGGCGCGCGGCGAACATCAGCAGCGCCTCGGTGTCCGCCGTCATCGCCTCGGAGAGCAGAAGGTCGCGCAGCCGCTCGCCCAGCGGCGTTCCGCCGGGTTCCCGCGTAGCGACCACGCGATGCCCGCGGGCGGTGATCGCCTCCGCGAGCCATGCGGCGTGCGTCGTCTTGCCGGCGCCATCGATGCCTTCGAGCGTGATGAAGCGGCCGCGGGAGGAAGTGGCGGGCATGGGTGAAGGCAGGCGATCAGCGCCCGCCTTTCTGGTATTTTGCCACCGCGCGATTGTGCTCCGCGAGCGTGGCCGAGAAAACCGAGCCGCCATCGCCGCGGGCGACGAAATACAGGTAGTTGGTCGGCGGCGGGTTCATCACGGCGTCGAGCGACGCCTGCGACGGCAACGCAATCGGCGTCGGCGGCAGACCGTCGCGCGTGTAGGTGTTGTAGGGCGTGTCCGCCTCGAGGTCGCGCTTGCGCAGGTTGCCGTCGAATGCCGCGCCCATGCCGTAGATCACCGTCGGGTCGGTCTGCAGCCGCATGCCCGCGCGCAGGCGGTTGACCAAGACCGATGCGATCAGCGGCCGGTCCGCGGCGAGGCCGGTTTCCTTTTCGACGATCGACGCGAGGATCAGCGCGTCATAGGGCGTGGCGAGCGGCAGGTTCGCTGCGCGCCGGCTCCATGCGGCCTCGAGCCGCTCCCGCTGCATCCGGTAGGCGCGCTTCAGCAGCGCCGCGTCGGCCGCGCCCGCCGCGAAGAAATAGGTATCGGGAAAGAACAGGCCCTCCGGATGCCGCTCGCTCGCACCGATGCGCGCGAGCAGTTCGGCATCGGGCAGATCGACCAGCGTCTTCGTCACCTGCGGGTTGGCGCGAAGCAGCGCCTTCATCTCGGCGAATGTCGTGCCCTCGACGACCACGAGCGAAGTCTGCGCGACATCGCCCTGCGTGAGCTTGGCCAGAAGCTGCGTCAGCGAGACACCCAGCTCGATTTCGTAGTTGCCCGCCTTGATCGAGCGGTCGACCCCGCGGTAGCGCGCGAGGCCCACGAGCAGCGCCGGATGTGCGAGCGCGCCGCGGTCCGCAAGCTCCCGCGCCACCGACGCGAGGGTCGCGCCGGCCTTCACCTCGAACGCGAACGGCGATTCGGGCAGTGGAAGCGGCTGCTTCGACCACCACCACGCGGCACCTGCGGCGAGCGCGAGGGCAACGACGAGCGCGACGAGAAGGGTGAGGGCGAAGCGGGCGCGGGCCATCCGGCAGGGCCCATGCGCTGGACGTCGCAACGGGCAGGCGGCGATTATAATCGGCCGATGCTGCCGCCCCCCGTTCCATTACGCGCCGCGCGCACCGCGGCCCGCGGCTTCACGCTGATCGAGATCATGGTCGTGATCGTGATCCTCGGCGTGCTCGCGGCGCTCATCGTGCCGCGCGTGCTCGAGCGTCCCGAGGAAGCGCGGGCGGTCGCCGCGAAGAGCGACATCGCCGCGATGATGCAGGCGCTGAAGCTCTATCGACTCGACAACCAGCGCTATCCGACGACCGACCAGGGTCTCTCCGCATTGGTCGCGAAGCCCGAGCAACCGCCGGTGCCTCCGAACTGGAAGCCCAACGGCTACCTCGAGCGTCTGCCGAAGGACCCGTGGGGCCACGCCTACCAGTACCTGAACCCGGGCCTCAAAGGCGAGATCGACGTCTACAGCTTCGGCAGGGACGGCCAGCCCGGCGGCACGGGCGCCGACGCCGACATCGGGTCGTGGGACCTTTGAGCGCGGCTTCTCGCCGCACGGCGCCCGGCTTTACGCTGATCGAGATCCTCGTCGTCGTCGCGATCCTCGCGATCGCCGCCGGGATCGCCGTCGTGGCGATCGACCGCGACGAGCGCGGGACCGTCGCCCGAGAAGCGCGGCGCTTCGCCGGCGCGCTCGAATATGCGGCGATGCGCGCGCAAATGCGCGGCGAGACGCTCGGTGTTTCCGCGGCGGAGGGCACGGTGCGCTTCTGGGTGCGCGGCGCCGATGGCCGATTCGTGCCGGTCGCCGGCGACGAGCCGCTTGCGCCACGCGCGCTTCCTGCGCCGCTCTCCGCGCAGCCGATCGTCTATGCGGGCCGTCCGCTCGAGCCCGATGCGATCGTGCCGCTGCGCCCCTCGGGCCGCAACGATCCCTTCGCATTCGCGATCGCCACGCCCGCGTGGCGCGCGGTGTTGGCCTCCGACCCGTTGAACCGCATCGCGATCGCCGGCCCTGACCCCGCTGCACCATGAGATTGCACGTTCCCCGTGGCTTCACGCTGGTCGAGATCCTGGTCGCGCTCGCGCTGCTCGCGGTCGCGCTGACCGCCGGCATGCGGGCGCTCGCGCAATCGGCCGACACTGCTGGCAATTTGAAGGCGCGCACGCTCGCGCTGTGGGTCGCGCAGAACCGCCTCGCTGCTGCGCAGCTCGAGGCGCCGCCGCCCGCGCATGGCCGCTACGAAGGCGCCGAGATGCAGGCCGGCGCGCGCTTCGTATGGCAGGCCACCGTCACGGGCACGCCGAATCCCGCGTTCCGCAAGATCGAGATCGTCGTGGCGGAACCCGATCGCCCCGACTACGCGCTCGCGCGCATCGCCGGGTATCTCGGCCCGGGAGCTTCGCGATGACGTCGATGCATCGCGTTCGCGCGTTCACGCTCGTCGAAGTGCTGGTCGCGCTCGCGATCCTGGCCATCACGATGTTGCTCGCGTACCGCGCCACCGCGGCGCTGGTCGACGGCGAGAGCCGCCTCGACGCGGAGACGACGCGCTGGCGCTCGCTCGACGCGACGTTCGCGCGCCTCGAATCCGACCTCCGCCAGGCGGTGCCTCGGGCCGTCCGCACGGGCGAGCGGCGCGAGCCGGCCTTTGCCGGCGGCCCCGGTCCGGACGGCAACAGCGCGCTCGTGTTCAGTCGCGCCGGTCCCGAATTCTCGGTCGAGCCCGGCATCGCCGGACAGCGCGTCGGGTACCGGCTCGCGGGAGCGCGGCTCGAAATCCTGTATTGGCCCGAACTCGACAACCTCGCCACCGCGCAGCCTGCCGCCTACACGCTGCAGGACGAGGTCGCCGCGTTCCGCGCCGAGTTCCTCGACAACGCGGGGACGTGGTCGCCGCGCTGGCCCGCGTTCGGCGAGCCCGACGTACCCCGCGCCGTGCGTGTGCGACTGACACTCGCGAGCGGCGAGGCGATCGAGCGATGGTTCGCACTGCGATGAGCGCGCGGCTGTACGCTGTCAGGCGCCGCGCGCGCGGCGCTGCCCTCGTCGCCGCGATGCTGGTCGCCGCGCTGGCCGCCGCGATCGTCGCGACGCTGGCATCCGGTCAGTCGCAATGGCTTCGTGGCGTCGAGTTGCGCCGCGACCAGGTGCAGGCGCAAGCGCTTGCGCAGGCCGGGCTGCAATGGGCGCGGCAGGTGATCTTCGACGATGCTCGCCTCGGTCCCTACGACCATCTGGGCGAGCCGTGGGCGCTGCCGTTGCCGCCGACACCGATCGACAACGGCTCGATCGAAGGGTCGATCGTCGATGCGCAGGGCCGGCTCAACCTCAACACGCTTGCCGACGATGGCGTCGCGGGCGCCACCGAGCGTGCGCGCTTCGAACGGCTGTTCGCGCGACTTGCGGTGCCGGTGGAGGCGCTCGATGCGATCGCCGACTGGATCGACACGGACGGCAACGCACGGCCGCAGGGCGCCGAGGACTCGTACTATCGCGTGCAGCCGTCGGCGCGGCTCGCCGCCAATGCACCGCTCATGCGAACGGGTGAGATCACCGCAGCGCGTGGCCTCACCGGTGCGCACTATGCGGCGCTCGCACCCCATGTCGCGGCGCTGCCCGCGCGCACGCCGCTCAACGTGAACACGGCTTCCCCGGAAGTGCTGGCGGCCGCCGTGCCCGGGCTCGCCGCCGATGCACTCACCGCTTTCGTGGCCGCGCGCGCCGGTAAGCCCTTCACGACCATTGCGGAGTTCCGCGCCCGCCTGCCGTCCGGAACGACGATGCCCGACGAGCGCACGCTTTCGCTCGCGAGCGACTACTTCCTGGTCACCGTGATCGCCCGGCAAGGCGAGACGGTGGCGCGCGGACGCGCGCTGCTCAAGCGCCGCACCGACGCGTGGCCGCTCGTCGTATGGCAAACGGTCGAGTAGCTGTGAAATTCTGGGAAACTGCTTCTCGAGATGTGTGAATCTGGCCTATCCGTCGTTCCCGCGGAAGCGGGAACCCAGTGTCGTTCCTACTGTACTTGTCGCCATGTCAGCGAGAGAAGCCACTGGGCCCCCGCCTCCGCGGGGGCGACGCCGAGGAAATGTCAGCAGCACTCAGAATTCGTGAAAGCAACCGCTTGACGCTTCACCAGGAGCGCGGCGGAGCCTTGCTAGCCCTCTTGTACACTTGCCGCATACCTTTCGCTGAACGCACGAGAACGCCGTGACGACGCTGCGCGTCCTGCTGTCCGCTCCGCCCGACCCAGACCGCGCCGACGCGTGGGCGCTGTTCGACGCGGCCGGCCGTCGGATTTCGCAAGGCCGCAGCACGCCTGCGAAGTGGCCAGCCGCGGACGCGCTCGAAGCGGTCGTCGCTGCCGAGGCCGTGCGCATCGTCTCGTTGCACCTGCCGCCGATGCCCGCCTCCCGCCGGATGGCGGCGGCCACCTTCGCACTCGAAGACCAGCTTGCCGGTCCCGTGGAAGGCAATGCGGTCGTGCTCGACGCGCCGGCGGCCGAAGGTGCGATCCTCGCGCGCGTCACCGCGCGATCGCTGCTCGCAGCGCTCGATCGCCACGCGCCGCGCTTTGCGCGCATCGTCGCCGAACCCGACCTCGCGCCACCCGGCGCGGGCTGGCGCTGGTGCGGCCGCGACGACGGCGGCTTCGTGCGACGCGCCGACGGCAGTGCGTTCCCGGTGGGCCCGCGTGGCAGCGACGGCGATCTGCCGCCCGAGCTTGCGATCGCGCTCGCGCAGGCGACGCGCGCCGGGACGATGCCCGCCGAGGTCAGCGTCGAATTGCCGGTCGACAGCAGCGACTGCGGGCGCTGGTCAGAGCGCGTCGGCATCGCGTTTCGTGCGGGCGCCCCGTGGCGTTGGGACGATGCCAAGACATTCTCGCGCGCGCCGGATCTCCGCGCCGCGCTCGCGCCGGAGCGTGCGGGACTTCCCCGCGGGTCGCTGGCCCGGCTTTTCGTGCCTGCGGCGGCGCTGTGTGCGCTGGCGCTGCTGTTGCACGTCGCGGCAACCGCCGGCACCTGGGTGGCGCAGCGCATCGAGCTTGCGCGCACTGAGCGTGCGCTGGTCGATGTCGCCGCGCAGGCCGGCGTGCGCGATGCGACGGTCGAGAATGCCGCGGCGAATCTCGCGCGCGAGCATGCGGCGCGACGGCACCGGGCTGGCCTTGCCGCGCCCGGCGATGCGCTGCCGCTGCTCGCCCGCGCCGCTCCCGCGGTCGCCGCGTTGCCTGCCGGATCGCTGAAGAGCGCGAGCTACGCCGCTCGCGCGTGGACGTTCGACCTCGCGGCCATCGACGACACGACGCTCTCGACGCTGGTTCACCGGATTGCCGCGGACGGCGTGCCGGTGGTGCAGGCGCGCAGTGCGAGTGGCGTGCGCGTTCGCATGGGGCCGGCACCATGAGCACTCTCGTCCAGGCGACGCGGGAGCGCTGGACCGGCCTGTCGCCGCGCGAGCGCATCGCGGTGGCGGTTGCGGTGCTCATCGTGCTGCTGGCGGGTGGATGGGCGCTCGCTTGGCAGCCGCTCAACCGCGACCTCGCGCAGACCGAGCGCCGGCTGGAAGAGGCGCACGTGCGTTTGTTGCTCGCGCGCCAGCGGGCGGACGAAGCGGCCACACTCGCCCGCGAGGCGCGCCCGGCACCCACGAGCGATCTGCGCGCGGCCGCCGAGCGCGTGCTCGCGCAGCGCGGGCTGCGTGGCGCGACGACCGCGATCGATGCGCAGGAAGCCGGCATCCGGATCACGTTCGCCAGCATCGCGCTGGATGCGCTCGCCCCGCTGGTCGACGCGCTGGGGCGCGAGGAGCAGCTCTTTCCCATCGAGATGACGCTGACCGCGCGGGTCGAACCGGGAACGGTGCGCGCGGACATGACGCTCGCGCGCGAGCGCCGATGAAAGGCCTCGCATACGCGCTCGTCGCACTGCTGGCGCTTGCGGCGGCGCTCTTCACGTTCGCGCCGGCGACGCTCGTTGATGCGCGCCTTGCCGCGGCAACGTCGGGAGCGCTTCGCCTCTCCGATGCGGAAGGCAGCCTCTGGCGTGGCAGAGGAACGCTGACCGACGCGCGTGGAAGCGTCGCAGTTCCGCTTCGCTGGCGACTCGAGCGCTGGCCGCTGCTACGCCGGCAAGTGTCGCTGCATCTCACGGAGGATCGTGCCGACGGAGCGCCTGTTGCCGGCGTGACGCTGCGCGCGGCCGAGTGGCGCGTCGACGGCTTGCAGGCGACGTTGCCGGCGGCGCTGTTGCCGGCACTCGTGCAGGCGAATGTGCCAGCCACGCTCGGCGGCGAGATTCGAGTCGACGTGCCGCAGCTGGTTGTCACTTCGGCCGCCTACGTGGGCAATGGAACGCTGCGCTGGCGCGACGCAACGCTTGCGCTCGGCGCATTGCCTCCGCTGCCGCTCGGAACGATCGAGATAGCGCTCGCGCCGCGCGGCAACGCGATAGCAGGCACCGTCAGCAATCGCGGCGGCGCCGTGCGGGTGTCCGGCGAGGTGAGCGCGGGACCTGCCGAGACGATGCTGGACCTTGCGCTCTTTCCGGACGCGGGCGCGTCGCCGGCGAGCGCCGCCGCCCTGAAAGCATTCGGCCGTCCCGACGGCGCGGGGACGCGGATCACGTGGCGTGGGGCGCCGCTCCTGCGGCTGCCGCCCGGATGAGCCGCAAGCGTCGCGATCGTGTGCGCAGCGCCCGTGCGGCGAGCGCGAATGCGCATGCCGGGCCCGCCGCGATCGAGACAGCCGCCCCGGTCGCAGAACGCGTCCGCACCGCGATGCGCGTCCCGGCCGTCGATGCGCTGCGCGGCCTGGCGATCGTCGCGATGATCGCGTACCACTTCGCGTTCGACCTGCGCTACTTCCAGGTCATCCAGTCCGATTTCGAGAACGACCCCTTCTGGCTCGGCGCGCGCGCGGCGATCGTCACCTCCTTCCTGCTGCTGGTCGGCGTGGGCCTCGTGCTCGCGGACGCGGCAGGCGCTTCGCGCGCCGCGTTCTGGCGCAGGGTGGGTGTCATCGCAGCGTGCGCGCTCGCCGCGAGCATCGGCAGCGCGGTCCTGTACCCGCAGACGTTCATCTACTTCGGGATCCTGCACTGCATCGCCGTATCGACCGTGCTCGCCCAGCCCTTCGTCCGCAGGCCGGGCGTCGCCCTGGCATGCGGCGCCGCGGTCATCGCCGCAGGGTTGGCGCTCGGTCATCCGGCATTCGATACGCGCGCGCTGTCGTGGATCGGCTTCACCACGGTCAAGCCGCCGACACAGGACTTTGTGCCGCTCTTCCCCTGGTTCGGTGCCGTGCTCGCGGGCATTGCGCTCGGCGCGGCACTCGCCGTCCGTCGGTTCGCGCCCATTGCCGCGCTGAACGCCGCCCCACGCGCGCTGCGCTGGCTCGGCCGGCACAGCCTCGTGATCTACATGGTGCATCAGCCGTTGATGATCGGTTTGCTGTGGATGTTCCTGAGCCGCTGACTCGATTCGACCCCTCATCCGCTCGGCCGATTTGCGCCCCTTTTGCAGCACGGCGATCCGGTCGCCTGCCCACCCCACCGGCTTGTCCTTTGCGCTAAGAGCCGAATGGTGTTTACACGCCGACTTCGTGTACGTTAGGCTTTTCCGTTCGTACCAGGTGACAACCTTCGCGTGCCCTTGGCGCTGCGAGCGGAACGATCCTCGATCAATTCACGCCCTCGTCATCAATTGTTGATTGTCAGGCTAAGGACCGGAAGCCTGGACCGGTAGGCCACAGAACCCATGACATCAGCCTATCTGAAGCGCCTCTACGATCACCTGCCGGCTGGCGCCCAGAGCGTCCTGTTGAGCAGTTACCACTTGAAGCTCGACAGGGAGCGTTACGGCCCGCGCTTTCGCGCCGCAGTGGAGGAGCTGGCCAGGACCGAACGGGCGAGCGCGGAGGCCCTGCGCGAGTACCAGGACATCCGCCTACGCGAAATCGTCCGGCATGCGGCGAAGAACGTGCCGTTCTATGCGCGCCGGTTCTCGGAGCACGGGGTCGACGTGGGACGGTTCACGGGCATCGACGATCTGCACCGGCTCCCGGTGCTGACGCGAACCGACATCGTGGCCAATTTCGAGGAACTGATCGCCACCAACCGGAAACGAAGCGAGCTCGTGATCGGCCACACGAGCGGGACGACCGGCTCGCCGCTCGAGGTACTGCACGACCGCTCGGTGACGGCGATGACCTATGCCCTCCTCGACCGACAGTACCGTTGGGCCGGCCTTCAGCTCGGACGAGGCGGGGACCGCGTCGCCGTGATGCGCGGCAACGTCATCGTTCCGATCGCGCAATCGGCCCCACCCTATTGGCGCGTCAACAGCGTGCACCAGCAGCTTCTGATGAGCTCCTTCCATTTGAGCGAGGAGAATCTGCCGCTCTACGTGGATGCCATCAGGAAGTTCGGTGCAGTAGCGCTGGACGGCTACCCGTCGACCGTGTATCTCCTGGCTCGCTTCGTGGCTCAAGCGGGCATATCGTTACCGATGCGCGCAATCATCACGTCATCGGAGACCCTTTATCCGTTTCAGCGAGCGGCGATCGAATCGGCGTTCGGGTGCCGGATCTTCGACTACTTCGCAGCCGCCGAGCGCGTGGTGTTCGCCACGGAGTGCAATGCGCACGAAGGCCATCACGTTTCCTCGGAATACGGCGTGCTCGAATTCGTCGATGCGGACGGCACGCCAGTACCGACCGGCGAGACCGGCGCGATGCTCGGCACTTCGCTGCACAACTTCGGCATGCCGCTCATACGCTACCGCTGCAACGATATGTCGGCGTTCCGTGTGTCCCCCTGCTCGTGCGGGCGCGCCCTGCCGCTGATGGAGGACGTTTCGACCAAGGCCGAAGACATCATTGCGTTGGCCGACGGCCGCATGATCTCGCCCTCGGTGCTGACCCATCCATTCAAGCCCATGCACTCGGTCGAGGAGTCCCAGATCGTGCAAGAGGCCTATGACCACATCGTCATCAAGATAAAACCCAATGCGAAATTCTCCGACGACGAGCGCGCCCATCTGATCCGCGAGTTCGGTGTGCGGCTTGGCGCGGGTGTCAAGGTCGAGGTGGAGGTCGTGGAGCGCATTCCGCGCACGGCGTCCGGCAAGTTCAAGTGGGTCGTCTCGAAGGTCGACAAGGCGATCCAGGTGCCGAGCTGAGCCGTGCTCCGGACAGCCGGAAGTTCCGGGCCCGGCGGCGCGTCAGCCACAGGCGCGATGCCCGCAAGCGATCCACCTACAAGCGGCCTCGCAAGCGATACCACAGGATGCCGAGGTATTCGTGCACGGCGAGGTCGGAATAATGCAGTCCCAGCGGCGAAGGCAGCAGATGGGCACGGGTAAACTCGCGCGGCAGCTGGTAGTCCGTGGGGGCTGGCAGCGGATCGAGTCCCTGCCTGCGAAATACGAGCAGGGCGCGCGGCATATGTCCGGCCGAAGTGACCAGGTAGAACGGCCCGCCGCGAACGCGGTCCGCGAGGTTGCGCGCACTTTCCGAAGTGTTCGCCGAGCCCGTGTCCAGCACGAGCTTGTCCTCGGGCACGCCGAGCGACACGAGCATCTTGGCCATGACCTCCACGGTCGGAGAGCCGCCGGTCACGAAGACCCTGCACGCGGCGCAACGTTCGCGCAGGTGGATGGATTCGACGACCCGGAAGAGCGCCGAACCATTGAGCCAGCTGCTGAGCGGCATCTCCGGCTCTTCTGTTCCGTACGCAGCCAGCACGACGATCGCGTTCGCGGGAGGGTCGTCCTTGCGCAGGCTCGCAGGCAAGCTCGAGTACTCGAGAGGCGAAAGCAGCGCCGATGCGATCCAACCCGATGACAGCGTGACCAGCAGCAGGCCGGCGCCGCCAAGTAGCCAGCGCGAGAACCGACGTGTCGAGGACCTGAGATAGGCCGCAGCGCCGATCGCCACCAGAAGCAGGCAGAAATTGGAAGGCACCACCAATTCTTTGAGCGTTTCCATGTTGATCGCGGTGGCGCTAGCTGGATGGCGGCGGCACAGGCCGTTTGCCCGCATGACTCGAGATGGCGGCGGGGGCCGCGCTCCGGGTACGGGACACGGTGATCATCATCCCACTCTTCGAGGTTTTTCCGTTTCGACCCGACTACAGGCGGGATTCGGCGGAGGTGTCCTTCCGTCGGTCGGATGCACCCGATGATCTCCTGATGCAGGCGTTCGGCGTGCGATGGTCATAGATGCGAAGGCTCCCCGCGATGAACGGCCGCCGGCCGTAACCATCGTCATTCCGACCTACAACCGCGCGTCGTTGATTGGCCAGGCACTCGACAGCCTGTCGACCCAGACCCTCCAGGATTTCGAGGTGATAGTCGTGGACGATGGTTCGACGGATGACACCGCCGCGGTCCTGGCGCGCCACCCGCTCCCCGTTCGTTACGTCCATACAAGCCACGTCGGCCCCGCCGTCGCCCGCAACATCGGCATGCGGGCAGCCACGGGTCGCTACGTTGCGCATCTCGACTCCGACGATCTCTACTATCCCTACAAGCTCGCCATGCAAGTCGAGTGGCTCGACCGGCACCCCGAGATCGGGATGGTCTACACGGAATTTTCCGCGTTCAGCGACGATGGTTTCTGGGACGAACGGCACCTTACCACTTATCACGAGTCGGGCTATCGGCATGGCAAGAACCGATTCGACCGCCTGTTCTCGGCGAGCGAGCCGCTCGCGGCGCCGGATCATGCCCCAGGCGCCACCAAGGATGGCGGTGCGCCTGCGGTCAATGCCTACTACGGCAACATCTACGACACCTACCTCAAAGAGACCGTGGTCTTCACCAACAGCATGATGTTCCGGCGCGAGTTGCTCGATCGGGCAGGCTACCAGTCACGACGCTTCGGACACTTCCACGACCTCGAATTCGCACTTCGGCTCTGCAAGGCTTCGCCGGTCGGCTTCCTCGACATCCCGACCTACAAGCTCCGTTACCATCCGGGCCAAGTCACGTCGAACCTTGGGCAAAGGGGAGCCCGCGTTGCGCTCAAGAAGCAACAGGACCTGCTGCGCGTGCTGAGAGTCCATGCGGCAACGGAGCCATCCTACTATCGAGCGCACAAGCAACAACTCGACGACGCCCTCGGCCGACTGGCAAGAGCTGCCGCCATTCCGCTCATGACCTTCGGCGCAGGTACGCGGCACCAGGGCGCCTGCTATCCGCGTCGCGCGCGCGCGTACCTTCGTTTCGCCGCCAATCATGGCCGGCGCTTTCCCATCCTCACGCTGCTGACGTACACGCCGGAGCTCGTCCGTCGTGCGTATTTCGCGATTTCCGGTCGATTGCCTCAAAGGGGCTTCACCGTGTATTCGCGTGACCGCGGCCGACGTTCTTAAGCGATGCCGGCGTCGACCGTTGCGCAGGGCGACTGACGACACGGCATCGGACCGTCCCACAAGAGCCTCGCGGGTCAGTCGCGCAGTCGGCGCCGCTGATCAAATGGCTGTCGCCAAATGCGCGCGCAAAGCGCCGACGCCAGCCTCCGGGATTCACGCAATCGTGGGGCCCACGCGGAAACACATGGCATCGTTTGGCGTCGGCGCGGGCACGGCAGCTTGCATCGAACGCGTCATCGCGAACCGGGATCGGCTACCGGCACGGTCTCTAGCGGCTTCCCCCAAACATTCCCGAACGCCACAGCCGATGCGCCCGCCGGAAGAGCGCGGCCCCGATGTCACGACCTGCGCTGACCAGGCCGGGCATGTTCCAGGGGTAGACCGCGATCAGCTGACACGGGCGCGCCGCAGGCTTCCACCGCTGCTGCCAGCTTTCCGCAACGCCCAGGAACTCGTAGGAGTCGAGTCCACGCTCGACCGCGGCTCGGATGGATGCGTGAACCAGGTGCAGACCAGGCGCATGCTTTGCTAGCTCGTGTCGGAACCCGATCTTCAGTCCCCACCGACGGCGGTAGGCGTCGATCGCGATCTCGACCGCCGCTACCTGCGGCCCGAACGACAGCCGCGTGACACGCAGCCGCCCGCGTTCCGCCGCCTTGGCGCAGAAGCTGCCAAAGAAAGCTGCAAGGTCCGCGCGCTGGGCCATCGATGATCCGCGGCGGCCCTTCCACCCCGAGTCTTCAACTGCGGCAAATGTTTCCAGCAGCCCGGTCACCTCGTCCGGCCTAGGCGCCAGCTCGTCGACGCGACTTGGGCCGAGCGCAGACTCGGCGCTGGCAAGACTCCGAGAAAGCTTGCCAAGCGTCCGACTCGACATCCGCGAGCAGAACTCGCGCCATGATCCGCGCGTTTCCACCGACAGTGACGGCGCGGTGGCGCGTGTCATCGTCAGTGCTCGGCCTCGAACGAGCGCCGGCAGCATCGCGGACAGGCTGGACATCGTGGGAACTCGGTGAAGCAGCACCGGCGAGCCCAACTGGATCACTGCCGAGGTCAACTCGGCAAGCGCTGCGGGCGATGAGAACAGCCACCCGCCTGGCTCGTACAAATCCCCGGATCCGAGCAGGACGAGATGACGCCGCCCCGCCATGGTTCCGCGCACGAGCGGGGCGACACCCGTCAGCACCCCCTGTTCGAACGTCGTGACGATCCGCAGATCGTGTCCGTCGTGCAGCGTCTCGGCGCAACTGGCGATCCAATCGTGGTCGAGAAGCGGGCAAGCCGCCGACGTCGCCAACTCGTCCCACCCGTCGCGGAGCGCCTGCAGACCATCGATCGAAGTGACGACGCAGGCAGCCATGGCGCCTGGCTCTAGCGGGTGAAGCCTGTGCGCGGGTCGACGTATCGGACCGTGCGCTGCTGAGCGTGCCGGTGTCTCAAGCGATCCACCATTGCGAGCGCGGCACCGGCCGGCGTCGGACGATAAAGTGACAGCGTCTTGTGCCACCGCAGGACGTCCGTCCACTGGCGCTCCCACTCGTAGGGCTCGGCCGGAAAGTCGACGAATCGCAGCGATCGCCCGATGAGCGAACGAATCAGGTTTGCCCTGAGATAAGTGGCCACGCCAAGCGACCTGCATGCGTCGACGTAGCTCGTCTTGAGGTACGAATAGCCGCCATCGAGGAGATATCCGAGGTCGTAGGCGACAGGTCGGTCATTGGCCATCAGCACCTGCAGGTGCAAACGACCATGAGCCGCGGCCCCGCGGCACAAGTCCCGATAGAACCCGATCTGGTGCGGCACGGCCGTGATCGCGGTCCCGTGGGCGTGTTTCCAACTTCCTCGCTCGATCTCGAGCAACATCTCGTAGCCGCTGTCCATGTCTTCGGCACGGGTGAATTCCCTGATCGCAACCCTTGCCTCGGCGTGGACCTTGCGTTCCGTGCGCTTCAGGTGATTCCTGAACTTGGCACTTCTCGCCGCGAGATACTCGTCGAACGAAGGAGGCAGGTCGAGGTAGTACGAGGCATAGCGGTCTCGCACCAGGCATGACCACCGCCGAGCGTGCTCCGTGCCGGCAAAATGGCGCGCCAGCGCGTGCCCTTCGAGCACATTGGACATGCGGAAAACGTCCCATCGCACGGGTAATGCATAGAGCGCATCCATCAGCGTGCCAACGGTTGCCTCGTCCAGCGAGCTCGACAACACGTCACCGTGCGTGTTGTAGAGATCGGAAATCGGGAACAGCACCAAGACTGGGCAGCCGAGCACTCTCATCGACCGGGCGAGCAATGGGACGAGTGCGAGCGGCTCGGAGCCGCGCGTCAGTTCGAGAAGGAAGACACGGTCTCCCGCGCGTAGATGATGCCGCAGCATCGCCGCGGTCCATTCGAACGATGTGGACGGTTCGTTTCCGGGAAAGGCGAAGAGCCGCTCCCACGCGGATTCGAACCGGGAGATGTCCGCGCCTTCGGCCGCAACGGTGGCCGTGATCGGGGCGAGCGTGTCCCTGCCGCTTCGCAAAAGGAACCCGGTCTTTAGGCTGGAAGGCAACGAGGGCAGGACTGTCGGGACCGGCTCGATCATCGAATCGTGTCCGAGTTCCGGTCCGGGGTCCATAGAAGCGAGCCCGGCTGGTGGGACGAGCGGCCAGGCGGTCGCCGGGGACTCCTGTCGCCCGGCCGGTCGCGGAGTGTACAAGCTCGAGTTCATAGCGCCCGCTTGCCGGGGCCATCGGCACGTATGGCCAGTCGGGGCTTCTACGTAGCAACCCGCGGGCGATCGAACGATGAACGGCAATGCAATAGCAATGGCGGATCTGCTCGAGAAGCGACCGGACGGCGACCGGGCGGAGCCATTGATCGGCGACGTCGATTAGCGGCAGAGGCGACCGAACGTGGACGGGGCTGTGGAACACAATCAAGGCCGAATCCTCGCGCCGACAATCGGGCGCCCGACGCTCCGGCAAGACCCATGGTCTGCCGAGTACTCGAAAAACAACACCGCCCGCACACCGGCCCTGACCGCCCGGCGCCCAATGAAGCGCATGTGGATCCGCAGCCACTAGGATTGGCCGCATGGCCGGCAGCGCTCTCCGTCCCGAAGCGCCCGGCGAATCCTGCAACTCGGTGCAACCCCGTCATTGCCGGGCTTTTCGCGAATGCATGACCTCTCGGAACCTTCTTCTTTCGTGGGCCCCAGGAAGGCGGGGATCCCGTACCCCCGAGCCATGAGCGCCGGGCTACCGCTTTCGCAGGAGTGGCGCCGGACATGTGAGCACCGTCGAACCCACATGAGAACCCCGGTTGATTCGCGCAACGCCACCGTGATCGGCATTGCTCGCCGCGATTTGTGACTAGTCTGTGAATCTTGCCGAAGCAATCCATCCCCTGACCGTGTCCGTATGCGAGGACTGGGGGCGCTTGCCTGTCACTCCACAGCATTGGAATGCGTTGGTCAGCCGCAGCGGCACCCGAACCATCTTCCAGACGTTCGAATGGAACGACGCGTGGCTGGCCGCCTACGGCAGCCGCTGGCAGCCGCTGACGATGTGCGTGCACGATGGCCACGAATTGATCGCCATCGCGCCCTTTGTTATCGAGAAGGCAGCGAATGGCCGGCTGCACGTTGCCTTGCAAGGGCATGGCAATGCGGATTACCAGGACTTCATCGGTTCGATCGAGCATCCAGGCACTGTGTCTCTATTGCTGCGGGAGGTCGCATCGCGCGCGCCCGGTGCCATCATCGATTTGTCGCACGTCCCCGCGGCTTCCGTTACGACCCAAGCGCTTCAGCCCGCGGCGAGGGCCGCCGGCCTCTGGGCGCTGCGCTGCGCGGAGGCGGACTGCCCCACATTGTTGTTGCGCGACCACCGAGACCACGCACAGAAGCTCGTCAACAAGTACAGCCTGCGCCGACCCCTCAACTACTTCTCGCGACAGGGCAAGGTCGTTGCACGCCGGCTGGACAAGCCAGAAGATGCGCTGGCGCAGTTACCAGGGTTTTTCGATCAGCACGTGCGACGCTGGCAGCAGACCTCGACGCCGAGCCCCTTTCACGATGCCGACTCCCAAAAGTTTTTCCTCGAAATGGCGGTTCGATTGATTCCTGCCGGGTGGCTCGATTTCACGGTCGTCAGCGTCGACAGCAGACCTCTCGCATACCACTTCGGATTCATCTACGCCGGCGCGCTCACATGGTACAAGCCGAGCTTCGAGATCGGCGCGGCCCAGCATTCGCCCGGGCTGATGATGATTCGCCACCTGATCGCACGCGCACTGGACGAGGGGCTCGACGAGGTCGACTTCACGATCGGCACCGAGCAGTTCAAGGCGCGCTACACGAACCACACGCGCTCGAACATCAGCTGGCGCCTATTTCCCAGCCGGCATGAATTCGAGGCGGGCCGACTCGTGCGGGCCGCGCGTCGCTTTGGCGGCCGTTTCGTCCGGGGCCCCCTTTGCGGATGATCACGTAGTCGTGCCGGGCGCGAAAGGAAGCTCCTTCGATACGCCTTGTCGATGCGATCCGAGGTACGGACCGATCATGTCTCCCGGGATTCGGAGTTCGATCACCGCCAGAGACCCTGGTCGGGCGCGACCCATGTGGACGCAGGGATGGGTCGTAGGATGCACGACTTTGGAAGATATGGTCGCCGTTGTCCTTTTCCGGAAGAGGGGCTAAAATTTCGCTTTGTTAGGCGCGTAGCTCAGCTGGTTAGAGCACCACCTTGACATGGTGGGGGTCGTTGGTTCGAGTCCAATCGCGCCTACCAATTCCCTGCCCTTCCCATCCGCCGTCGGCGCGTCTGCAATGCGCAAGCCCGGACCTGCGTCTACCCGCCGTTGCGGCCTGACACTGCGCATCACCGCCTGCGACTGCACGCGTGCCTCTTACGGGAGAACTGCGCGTCTTCGCTCCCGCGCACCAGAACCGCCTGGATTGATCGTCTACCGCGGACGCGAGCTTCGAGCGGCTGAGCCTACCCGCTCTTGCGAAAAACCAGGAGATTCCCAAACGCCGGGCCGGCGAATCGGGGCCACCTGAACCAGAGGTTGTTGAAAAGGTGAATCGCTGATCGCAGCGGTTTCCAGTGGAGCAGCGTGAATACTTCGGTGAACTGTCCCGCTCGCCGCTCGATCAGTTGCGCGCCGTGGCGCTCGAACTCGTTGATCAGCCACTCGATGTCGGCTTGCCGCGTAACGAGTCTGCCCGTCGACGTTTCTTCCCAGAGTTCTATGCCGGACGGTCTCTCCCTGACTTCTGCCCGTTCGCGCTTGAGCAAGCGCTTGAGCCACCTCAATCCCATAGCCTGGATCGAGTATCTGTTGCCTTCGCTGACGACAATGATGCCCCCTGGCTTGGTTACACGAGACAGCTCAGCGATAGCCTTCTCTACTTCGGGCACGTGCATCAGAACGCCCCAGCACAGCACGCCGCGGAACATGCCATCGTCAAAGGGCATCGACAGCAGATCGGCCAGTTGAACTTTGACACGATCGGACAGACCAGCCTTATCCATGTTCGTACGTCCGACCTCCAGAATCCGTTCTGAAATGTCGACCCCTACGACGTGATAGCCCCGCTTCGCCAGATGCGCCGACTTGGTGCCGGATCCGCAGCCAGCATCCAGGATTGGCTCCCCTTCTGGAGCTCCGAACACGCTCGCCACGAAATCGAACGCAAGCGAGTAGAAAGGCTCGTTCTCATGCGTCCGATAGCCCGTGGTCCAGCCGTCGTGGACCTCCATGTCGCGCAGGGTTGCCTTGACGTCCTCGGAACCGGTACTCATTGTGGGCACTCCGCATGATCAACGGCCAATGGACCGTTTGCACTGGGTGACCGGAATTCCGACTCACCCGGATCCACGATGGGCATCACCCGCATTGAGCGGCGAATTGAAGGTGTCGCTGGCACGAGTGCATTCACGTCACTGACCCGAAGTCGCTCGTGCAGCGGCGATGACTTCACTGGGGCTCATGGCCCCGGATTTGCATCGACCTTGCGGCCCACGTAGGCGGTGATGGCCGCAACGGAGCCAAGATTCGCCTCGGTCACTTCCTCGTCCCGAATGCCGATCCCGAATCGCTGTTCGAGGAAACCGATCAGTTCCATCACGCCCATCGAATCGATGACCCGCTCCTCGAGCAGCCGGGAGTGGTCCTGCAGCAAATAGTCGGGACGCATGTAGAGGAGATTGTCGCGGAGGTACTGGCGGACCTGGTCGGCGATCTCGGACGGTGTGGAGCTCATGGGGCAATCGGGGTCGGGTTACGGGAAGGCCTTGAGTGAGCGGCCGCCGCATGGGGTCGCAGGTCCAGCCACACATCGGCCGGTCCTCGGACCGGCGTCACGTCGACGTCGGGGAAGAAGTGCTGGTGCCACAACTGCGTCGAGAGGATGGCGACGAACGCCTGATTTTCCCGGAAGCCGGTCGCGTGCCCGCTTTCCGCACGGCGCAGCAGGCCACCGACCGCGCGGTGGTCGAAGTATCCCGAGTCGCGCAGCCGATCGTCGGAAAGCACCTCACGCACGTAGGCCGGCGCGGCAGGCCCGACAAACGACGGGATGTCGGGCGCGCGGTAGGGTTGCTTGCCGCGCTCCGTCACCACGTCGGGAATCACGCCGCGGCTCCAGCGCCGCAGGACGTCCTTCTCGCGCAATCCGCGCAGCTTCGACCGCTCGGGCAGTCGCGCAGCGAGCTCGAACAGACGGTGGTCGAGGAAGGGATGGCGTCCCTCGACGGCGTGCGCCAACGCCACCCGGTCGCCCTGCGAGGAAAGCAGGTACGGCGATAGCAGCGTCTGGAGCTCCAGGTAAGCGGCGCGGTGAAGTGGCGTCCAGCGGCCGAATGCCGCCGGCAAGCGATCGCGCAGCTCCTCGAGCGGGTCGTGCCCGCCCAGTTCCGCACGCATCGCCGGGCTGTAGAAGTCCTTGATCGCCGCCGTGAGGCCGAAGCGCGGCAGGTGCGAATCCAGGGGGTCCGTGCGGTCGCCCGAATCGAGGAAGAAGCGGCTCCAGAATTCGCCTGCGCGTTGCGTTTCGCCGAGATACGGGTAGAGGCGCTGGAAAAGACGCGGCCGCACCTTCGAAGCCGGCTGGCGCCGGCAGAAGCGCCGGATCGCAACCTCCTTGAAGAGGTCGTAACCGAGGAAGAACTCGTCCGCGCCTTCACCGGTGAGCGCGACGGTGATCCCTCGCTCTCGCGTCAGGCGCGAGAGGAGGTACAACGGCACCGGCGCCGTGCGGACGAGCGGTGTCTCGGTGAAGCGAATGACGTCGGGAAACGCGTCGGCGATCCGGCCCGGACCGATGGCTTCGACCGAGTGCTCGCTTCCCACGGCCTGCGCAACCTGACGCTGGAAATTGCTCTCGTCGAAGCGTGGATCATCGAACGTCACCGAGAACGTCCGCAGCCGGTGTGGCGATCGCGCAGCAGCCAGCGTGCAGGTGATCGTCGAATCGAGTCCGCCGCTCAGATAGCCGCCGACCGGCACGTCCGCGCGCAGCCGAAGGTCCACTGCACTGCGCAGCACGCGGTCGAGCTCCTCGAGCGTATCCCGGGGCTCGTACGCGGCGCCTGGGTAGTCCACCTCGTAATAGCGGCCCGTGCGCCACTCGCCCCGGCGATAGACGGCCCAGCAGCCGTGCTCCAGCGACTGCACGCCCCGGAATGGCGTGCGCGGGGGGAGCGCGGCCCAGAAGGTGAAGACTTCGTCGAGGCCGCGCGGATCGGGCGCGGCCTCGACGAATCCGCTTGCGAACAGCGCCTTGACCTCGGAGCCGAACACGAGCCCGCCGGGCACGTGCGCGTAGAACAGCGGTCGCACGCCGAACCGGTCCCGCGCCAGCAGCAGCGTGCCGTCGCGCCGGTCATAGAGCGCAAAGGCGAACTGCCCGATCAGCCGCTCCAGCATGCCGAGGCCCCATGCCTCGTAACCGTGGACCAGCACCTCGGTGTCGCTCTGGGTCGCGAACTGGTGTCCCAGATGCACCAGATCCGCGCGCAACTCGCGGTAGTTGAAGATCTCGCCGTTGAAGACGATTTGCAGCTGGCCATCCTCGTTGCCGATGGGCTGGGCGCCACCGGCGAGGTCGATGATCGCGAGCCGGGTGTGGACCAGGCTCACGCGGCCGTCGGTGAAGACACCGAACCCATCGGGTCCGCGATGGCGGATCGCCCCGGCCATCTGCCTGAGGCAGAGGTCGGTGATCTCCCGCGGTTCGGCGAAAGCCAGCCCGGCGATGCCGCACATCAGAGCGCTGGTCCGTCGGCGGGGACGGGGCCGTCGAGGGCCACCGGCGCCACCAGCAGCGGACCCATGTGCAAGTACCGCGTGGTCTCGCGCTTCTGGTGGATGTCGCGATAGACGCGTGCCACCTGCTCGCGCGTGAAGCCGAGGCGCGCGGCGGTGGCCGCGACCGTTTCGCCCCGAACGTAGGCGTCGAGGAAGCGGTCGAGCTCGCGGGTCGGCAGGCCGAAGTAGAACTCTTCCTGCGATTGGGGCAACGACCACGTATCGGTCGTGGGCGGTCGGCGAAGGACCCGTTCAGGCACTCCGAGATGCGCACCGATCTGGTACACCTGCGACTTGAAGAAGTGGGCTATGGGCTTCAAGTCGGCGAGACCGTCCCCACCTTTGACGAAGAACCCCTGGTCGTACTCGAGTCGGTTCGGCGTGCCGATGACGGCGTAGTGCAGGCGATCCGCATGGTAGTACTCGAGCATCTTGCGAACGCGCTGCTTGAAATTGTTGGCGGCGATGATCTCGCGATACCGTTCTGCCGGCAGCCGCACCTGCTCGGCCTTGCCTCCCGGCGGCTGAACGACCAGCAGCGGCACGTTGAGTCGATCGGAGTCAAGCCGCGCCCCGGGCATCACGACCTTGCAGCCCCATCCGGTCCCGTATCCGGGCACGAGCTGGCGGATGGCCGCATCGCGTCGGGCGTAACAGCCAGCCGCCGCGAGGATCGGTGCGATGTCCTCGATCGCAAAACGGATTCCGAAGTGCTCCGCGACATCACGCGCGAGCGTCAGGCTCTCGGGATCCGACTCGGCCTCCGGCAGGAAAAGACCGAACACGCGCTCGGGTCCCAAGGCGTTGACGGCCAGCGCCGCCGACACCGAACTGTCCACCCCGCCACTCATGGCAACGACGACGCCTCGCCGTGCAAGCGTCGCGAGTTGCGCACGCATCGCGTCGGCGACCTGACGAACCGCTGCGGCAGGGTCGATCGCAAGCGAATCCGCACCCTTCGCGTCGCGCACGGGCGCGGTGTCGCTACCCGAAACGCCTGGAGGGGTTTCGCGATTGCCGTCGTGTGGCACCTGCAACTCCGAATTGATGAGAGTCCCCGATGAACGGTGGAACTATTCTAATCTATCCGAAAATAGCCCATTTAGAATATCGAGGTGATGCTTGCTGACAATCGGTCTGCCGAGGTCAGATCGGCGCCTTCAAAGGAGTGATGATGTCGCAGCCTTCCAGTCCCGCCACCGCCGACTTTGCGGGTCACATCGCCGTTGTGCCCAATGCCGCATGGATGCTGTGGAAAACTGCCGAGCTCCGTCCTGAACGTCCTTCGCTGATCGACCGCGGCCAAGCCACGACGTTCGACCGGATGCGCGCCCGCGCGGCGGCGATTGCGGAGGCGCTCGTCGGATCCGGGATCAAGCCCGGCGATCGCGTCGGGATTCTTCTCGAGCGGGGCGAAGATGCGGCGGCAGCCTTCTTCGGCGTGCTCGCTTCCGGCGGGATTGCGGTCAACATCAACGAAACCCTTCGTAATCTACAGATTGACTACATCCTGGGACATGCGGGGGCTGTCGCACTCCTGTCGAACGAGTCCATCCTCGCGCGGCTGCCGAGAGCGCTTGAAAGTCCCGTTCGCATCATGCGTGTCGAGGAACTGCCGACGAGCGGTACGATGCAGCCGTTTCCGAGGGTCGCGCACGACGTCGGCCACATCATCTACACGTCCGGATCGACCGGCCAGCCGAAGGGCGTCACGATCACGCACGGCAACCTCTGGGCCGGCATGTGGTCGGTTTCGACCTATCTTCAGATCGTGCCAACCGACCGGATCGCGAGCCTTCTGCCGTTCAGCTTCGACTACGGGCTCAACCAGCTGCTGCTGGCGGCAGGCCGTGGTGCCACACTTGTCATCGAGCGCTCCCCGCTGCCGCAGCAGATCGTCGCGACGCTCGCCGCGGAGTCGGTCACCGTACTTCCATGCGTACCCCCGCTGTGGCTGCAGTTGATCGCGACCGAGGGTTTTCGCACGAGACCCCTGCCTGCGCTTCGGGCCATGACCAACACCGGCGGCCGCGTGCCTCGCGAGGCTGTGAAAGCGCTACGCACCGCGCAACCGCATGCCGAGTTGTTCCTGATGTACGGCCTCACCGAGGCCTTCCGCAGCACGTATCTCCCGCCGTCGGAAGTGGATCGCCGACCCGATTCGATCGGTCGCGCGATTCCGGGTGCGGAAATCCTGGTGCTGCGCGAGGACGGCACCCTCTGCGACCCGGACGAAATCGGTGAACTCGTGCACCGGGGACCGACGGTCGGACTGGGCTACTGGAAGGATCCCGAGACTACCGCGCGCGTCTATCGACCCAATCCGCTTCGCCCCGCAGGGACTCCGGATGCCGAGCGAGTCGTGTTCTCCGGCGACCTGGTGCGACGGGACGCCGACGGTTTCATCTACCATGTCGGCAGGCGCGACAAGATGATCAAGTCGCTGGGATTCCGGGTGAGCCCCGATGAAGTCGCAAGCGCGATCTTCGCCTCAGGGCAGGTGGCGGAGGTGGTCGTCACGAGCGAGGACGACACGGTCCGCGGGGAGCTGATCATTGCGCACGTCGTGCTGGCGACTGGCGGCACCCTCGACCGGCTCAAGGTCTTTTGCGGAACCGAGATGCCCCGCTACATGCAGCCCGGCCGCATCGAGCTGCACGAAAGCCTGCCGCGCACATCGAGCGGCAAGCACGATCCGAAGACGCTCGCTGCGACGAAGGCGTCCGCGTA
>CAVQXW010000002.1:0-1597911 GCA_963718025.1 uncultured beta proteobacterium
GACGCCGAACGCCGCCCGTTCGGCGGCGCGGTGCCCCGTCCGACTCGATCGTTGTGCGCGAGGGCCGAAGTCTACATATCCGACGCAGCGGGCCGGTCTCATCGAAACCGCGCGCGAGCGATCACCTGAGCCGCGAGGTCGGTCTGGTATCGCTCGCTCGCGAAAGCGGCAGCAACATCCACTGGCTCCTTGCTGCCCAGCACGACGCGCTGAGCGAGCTTCAACGGTCCCGATAGCACTCGGAGCAGCCAGGCCGGAAACCAGAACACGCGCAGATCGGGTCGATCCTTGCGGTACCGATCCATCAGGTCCTTCCGCGTGGGTGGCGGCGCCTCCACCAGGTTCAACAGCGGCGGTGCCTGGTCGAAGTGCTCGAGATACAAGAGGACGACCTTCGCGGCCGTCGTGACGTCGCAGACGCTGAGCGCGCCACGGCGTGGGCCGATGGCCACGAACAGGGGCCCCAGCTCGCGGCCGAGTCGGCCGGGCGGATGATAGGCGGTGTAGTCCACCAGCGGCCCCGGGCGAATCACCCGCACCGGAATTTTCAACTCGACGGCCAGTTGCTGCGCCACGATCTCCGATTCCGCCTTGCCCCACACGTACGGACCACGCTTCAGGCTGCCCGTGTCGACGGGCGTCGACTCGTCGAGCGCCCGCCCCATCTCGCGTGAGGTCTTGAGCACCGCCAGGCTGCTGATGTGCAGCACGCCCTTCGCGCCGGCGCGGGCGGCGCCCTCGATCAGCTTCCTCGTGGCCTCGATGGAATTCCGCCGGTGATCTTCCTTCCCGCCCGAGGTCTCGGCGGCGGCGTGAATGACGTAACCCACGTCATGGAGGACCGATGGGTCGAGGCCGCGCGCCAGGTCGCCTGCGGCGTACTCGACACCGGGCACGCGCCGGGAGAATGGCGGCACCCGCCGGGCGACGACGCGGACCGGAAAACCAGCCTGGCGAACATGCTCGGCGATGCGCTTGCCAAGGAGGCCCGTGCCGCCGGTCAGCAGCACCCGGGGCGCGCCGGGACGAGTGGGATCCATCGCGGCTTCCGCGTCACGCAGTTTCCGCTCCGCCTCGGCTTCGAACGCCTGCTCGACGACGTCCAACCGCGCGCCAATCTGTTCGCAGATCGCAACCGTGTCGATGATCGACCGCGGCGTCAACGGCGGCGGCGTGCCGTCCTGGATCGATTGGTAAAAGCGACTCACCAGCGTGCGCAGGCCCGGATACGACCCGCCCACGATCAGTTTCGTAACACCGCGCGTAGTACCGGTGATCGTGTGCAGCGCACGACGGTAAGGCGTGAGCAGGACCCCGGGGCCCGTCCCGGGCCCGATCAACTTGCCGAGGAAACCGCCGATGTAGTCCGCCCGGAGCGAACCGTTGGTGCCGATGAGATTCTGGTACTGCTCCACGGGACGTCCATTGAGCGTGACCATCACGATGGCGGTCACGGCACCCAGGCGGAGGAGCGCGTAGGTCTCGCCCGCCGCATCGAGCGACAGGCCGAGGATCTCGATGGGTGCATCGGCGATGCCTGTGGCGGTCCGGAGCTGGTCCACCACCGGGTACACGGCGTGCGGGAGGATGTCCTTCACCTGATCGACCGCGGTGATCGTGCGCCGGACCATCTTGAAGGCGAAATAGCTCTCGATGTGCACGAGGCGCCCGATCTTCGGCAGGTGCTCCCATACGCCCAGCGCCGGCGCCTCGAACAGCACCTGGTGTCCGGCGCACACCTTCACGCCGCGCTCACTGGCGCTCGCCAGAATCCGCGAGGCCTCCTCGGCTGTCAGCGTGAACGGCTTCTCGACATAGACATGGCAGCCGGCCTCAATCGCCTCGAGCGCCAGGTTCGTATGCGTGGACGGCGGCGTGACGATGTGCACCACGTCCGGCCGCGCCTGCGCGTACAGCTCCGCTGCGCTGGCGACGACGACCGCGCCGTCGGGCAGCAGCGGCTTCAGGTCCTCGGGACTGGCCGCAGGGTCTGCCACGCCGACGATGGTGCCGCGACCCGAGGCTGCGATGGCCTTGAGATGGTGGAGGCCCATCTTGCCCGAGCCGATGAGGCCCACGCGAAGTGGAGGTGCGCTACCGGGCAATGAAATACTCCTCGAGGATCGGCGTCGCGTACGACGTGAGGGCGTCGTAGCCCGCCGGCGTGATGTGGCTGCCATCCGGCTGCGCGTACGCCGGGTGCCGGCGTCCACCGGGCTCGGACAGAACAGTATCGAATTGCAGGACCAGCAGCCCCTCGCGGGCCGCCGTCTCGACCAGCCAACGGTTCACCGCGAGCACATGGCGGTTCACCTCATCCTGGTACGACGCCTTGCCGCGTAGTGCGCCCAACCATCCGGCGACCTCCTCCTTGACCGACTCAGGTGGACGCAGCGTCACCTCCGTGGCGAGGATCGGCTCGATGCCGTGTTGCCGCGCGCGCGCAATGAGCTCAGTGTAGCTATCGCGCATGTGCGCCACCGCCTGATCCATCGCACCCGGCGGGGCACGGAAGATGTCGTTGATGCCTGCCCACAGAATGACCGCTCGCGGCGACGCCGATACGACATCGCGATCGAAGCGTTCCAGCAGATCGAACGACTGCTGCCCCCCGACACCCTTGTTGACGACGGGTATGCCGCGCACGTCGGCGACCCGCCATCCGGCCGCGTAGGACGCCCCCAGCACGACGATGGGGCCGTTCGCGTTCCTGAACTTGCCCCGGTTCATGGATGGGGTTAGCGGTCGATCCGGTCCCGGCGGCGACTCGGCTGCCCCGGTCCAGCCTCGCATCCCATAATAGGCCAGCGCAACGTACTCCCGCAGTCCGGCGTTCAGCATCGACACGTTGTCCTCGTGCCCTTCGTGAATCGGCACCGACGCACCCTGTACTGAAAATCCGAGCCGGGCGAACACGCCGGCCGCGCGCCGCATGTGCAGACGATCGGTCACGAGTATCAACCGGGTCATGCCCCAGCCGCGCAGGAGCGGAGCGCTCAACTCGCCATTCTCCCAGGTGCTTGTCGACGCGGTCTCCATTCGAATGCGATTGTCGGGAACACCAAGTTCCCTTGCCGTCTGCGCCATGACAGCCGCGACGGGGCACGGCCCGCTGGTGCCGCCGGTGAAAAAAAGCACGGAGGCCGGTCGCTCGCGCCACAATTGCGCTCCCAGCAGAACGCGCCGCAGAGCATTGTGGTTGAGCCCGCAGTCTCCGATCAAGCCGGCACCCAGGACCACGATAGCGTCCGCCGGGCCGCGCATTTCCGGCACCAGCAATGGCGCGACGATCCAATCCGCGATCGACGTCTTCTTGATGAACGTGGTGACCGCGAAGACCAGCAGAATTCCTGCCAGGACCCCGGAAAGGAAACGAGACCGGAACACGCGCATGTACAAAACGTTGGGCATTCCGCCCCGCTCAGCCGGCCGAGCAGATCGCCGGTTCGTACTGGCGACTTCTTGCGGTGGACCGGCCGGATGCCGTGCGCATGCCCGTGCGACGACGCGTCGGCGCGCCTTTGCACGTCCTTCCGTCAATAGAAATCGCGATGCGGTGCATTATTGCAATACCCTACGGAGAGGCCCGATCGCGAGGTTGCCTCCGCATCAACGACTGTCCGTATTTCCACACGACGCGGACCGGCCGCACGAGGCGGTAGAGCGGAAACAACCGCCGTGGCAGTCGCACGAACGCGAAGTCGCTGTCGCTCGGCTCCAGGGCGAACTGCGCGAGCGCGATCATGGCATCGTTGCGATCCCGAAATCGCTCCCGTATCGCGGCGTTCCAGTTGCGGGCATCGAGCAGTTCCGGTCGGCTGTATGGGGCATCTTCACCGCCGAAGATGCGCTCCTCGACGTGGCGGACTAGCGAGTCCAAATCCGCGACGTTCCCGCCTGCCAGCGCTATTTCCTTCGGCACTCGTGTACCCAGAAGCTTGGCTGCTACCCCCAGACCCAGACAGACGACATGCAGTACGCCCAGCCGACGGGCTTGCCGCGTGAGGGCGCCCCAGTCGAGGTCGGGGAAGGTTCGTACCAGCTCGGCGATGTCGCACACCTTGATCAACGACGGGCCGCGACCGGTCCCCGCCGCATCCTTCGCAAGCTGAACGCACAACGCGAGAAGCAGATCCATCGGGCTTAGCGTGCGGACCGTTCTTCCCGCGATATCTACCGCCGCGCAGCGCTGCAATGCACTCTCGAACTGCATCAAAAATGGCAGCTGCCTCGGACGAGTAAGGCTCCGATGAATATCGAGAACGACTTCACTCGTCGAATCGGTAAAGGTTCGCTGAAAACCGAAATCGGCAGTCAACGACCAACCGTGCTCGGCGAGCAGCTTGCCGACGCGGAAGTGATCGTCCCACGGATGGACCCAAACATCCAGATCACCGAAGTCGCGCAGTCCGCCTTTTCGATAAACTGTCGCCAGCAGCAAGGGTCCTTTGTAGGGGATCACTGGGATGCCGGCGGACTCGAATAGGTCGAGGACCTCCAGCATCTTCCTGGCCGCAAACACGTTGCACGCGGCACTGTCTCGCACGAAGGACCAGAGCCGCTGGACGATCTCGGGAGGGCAATCGTCAGCGTAGGACCCGCAAAGCGTGGACGCAACCAATGACAGCACCTGCTGCTCATCGGCAAGCCTCAACAGCCGCTCCCAGTCGATGCCAGTACACAGCGCCGCTTCGATCTGTGCGCCTGTCGACACATCGATTTGCGTGCGCGCACAAGATAAGAGCAAACGGAACTCCGGCGTGCTATCTACGAGCGTAGACATCTTGTCGGCAGGGTGCACGAAGTGACGTCCGATCGGACCAGGTCGCGGCAGCGCGCAATCATAGCAACGCGGCGGATGGCGAATCGCCGGCCGTTTGCTGCCCCGCTGAACCGGACAGCGGAATCTCGAGGGGTTACAACAACCTGTCGTCGCTTCGGCCCGGAAAGACTGTGGCCAGTTCGGTTCGCAGGCGCAAGAAAAGTGATCGAGATCGTGCGCAGAGTCGACTACTGAGGAGGCCGAAGGCGGTCATGGCATGCCGCTGAGTGCAGGGACAGCCTGGTCTCGGCCCGGCGGCGAACGAGTGACTCGCAGGTGAACAAGTGCCTCGCAAGGGCAACGCGACAGTCACCCGCCCGCTGGCACCTCTCTCGATCCCATCGTCGTACGTTCTGAAATTCGTTACGCACAGGATTGTGGCGTATGCCCTTTGCGGACTTCGATGACTTGCGCACACCGTTGCTTGGCGGCCATGGTTCACCACTCGATGCACCAGGTCGCTTTGCGACACGGCGAGAGATCGCCTGAGTGACCGCATACGAAAACACTTCCCGACTGCATCCGGCGTATGGACTCGCCGACCGCGCGGGTGGTTCTCTGCAACGACCGCGGGTCGTTGCCGCTGACGATGTGTGCGCTTCAGCCCTTTTTCCTTGTAACGCCCCGGCCCCATGTGTAGATTTGCGTGATTGCGTAATTCCACACGGCCCCCACAGCGACGCCAGCCAGCGCCGCCAGCACCCACTGCGTTTCCCCGACAAAGAGGTAATTTGCAACACCCACGTTCGCCAACGCGCCAATGCTGCAGGCGAGGATGAATGTCGCCAAACCAATCCACCAACGCATGCCATGCAGCCGTTGGTCTCGATACGTCAGGACGTTGTTGACGGCGAAATTGAAGACCATCGCCACAAACGTGGCGATCGTCTGGCTGGTCATGAAAGGTATGTCCAGCAACTTGAGCGCGGCGGTCAAGACCAGCATGTGGACGAAAACGCCCAGGCCGCCCACGATGGCAAACGCGACGAAGCGCACCGGAACAAAGCGGCCGATCGACTTGTCGGCGAGGAGCATGCCGAAGTCCCATAGCGCCATGCTGTCGAGCTTGCTCTCGCCGGAATACCGGTTCCGGAACGTGTAGGGTACCTCGACGATCTTGAGCGGGCGCCGCGACGTGGCGAGTATGTCGAGCAGGATCTTGAAGCCCAGCGCCGACAGCCCACGCACCGTTTCGTCGAGTACGGTCCGACGGAGCATGAAGAATCCGCTCATGGGGTCCGACACCGGTTGCCGGAGCACCGTGCTCCCCAGCAGCGTTGCGAGACGGCTCATGCCGGCCCGCGACTTATCCCACTCGCCCGTGCTGCCGCCGACGGAGTAGCGGGTGGCGAGGGCGAGATCCGCGCCGGAATCCTCGATTGCCGCCAGCATGACGGGGAGCCGCGTTTCGTCGTGCTGCAGATCGGCGTCCATTACCGCAATCACCGGAGCCGCGGAGGCCATCATGCCTTCGATGCAGGCCGAAGAGAGACCTCGGCGACCGATCCTTTGAACGACGCGCACGCGCGAGTCCGATTGCGCGATACGCCGGACCGTCGCCGCGGTTCCGTCGGGCGAATCGTCGTCGACGAAAATCATCTCCCATCCGTCGTGACCGAGCGCGGTGGCGGTCCGCTTCAACAACTCGGGGACATTCGAATTCTCGTTGAATGTCGGCACCACGATGCTCAAGCGTAACGCCCGTGTGACCGCAATATCCATAGGATTGACGGCCATGGATGCCACATGGTCAGGAGCGGAAAGGTGTGTCATGGCGTTCCGGCGGAAGGATGGGTCGCGGGCTGCAACTCCGCGCCCCCTTGGGGAGCGTTCTGGCGCGAGCTCGCATAGAGCGTCGTAGGGCCGCGGACGTAAATCTCCTTCATTTCCTTCCCCAGGACAGCCGCGATGTCGGGAGACGAGCCCCACAGCAGCACGTAGTCGTAGGCCATGGAGACCCCGGCATAGTCCGCAGCAGTCCGCGCTCTGTCGTACAGGAACGCATACTGGCGATCCGACTCCCGTCGGTATCGAAGCGGCGACGCGCCGGTCTTGATGTGGGGAGTGGCGAGCACGTAGGGATGAGAGCCTCCACGCATCACCGTATAGGCACAGGTCAGGGACCAGTAGGGGTTTACGGTGCGCGAGCCCTCGTACTGTCCGGTCGGGATATACAGGATGGACTTCCCCGGTTCGAGGAACTCCGCGCCCGCCAGGAAGTCGCGCAGGCCGCGGTCGAGGCGGACGATATGGTGAACGGTGAATGCGCTAAGCCCGATCACGAGCGCGAAGGAAGCGGCCACGCCGCTCCATTCGCCCAGCCGGACAAATGGCAGGCTCACGATCAGCAGGATGAGTGCAAAGGGAAGGAGCCTGGGCCCTGCCGGCCACAGTGCGCCCAGGCTGGACGGGATCGCGATTGCCAGCACGACCAGTACGGCGGCGGCGAGCAGCATCGGGACCGCGTCGACGAGGTCACGCCAGTACGCGAGCAGCACGACGGCGAGAAGAAACGCCCAGACGAACATCAGGATGGACGCCCTGTCGTCGAGCGTCGTCAACGTGAATTTGGCGACGTCGACCGCGGTTTGCAACAAGCCCGCGAATTCGATGTGTGCGCTGGGTCGGCTTTGCCCGAACAGGTAGGCGGCGGTCAGCAGCGGGACCGGCAAAACGGCGAAAGCCGCGATGGCCAACTCGCGACGTTCAGCCTTTCGAAGGTACACGTCGCAAAGCGCGACGACGGCAATCGTGGCCGCGGCCGCCGCGGCCCCAACGATGTGGAACCCGAATAGCAGGACCAGCAGACCCCAAACCAGTGCCACCTTCTTGGCAGGCGGCAACTCTCCACACCATACGCCGACAGTCAGCGCAAAGAGCGGGAGCGTCATCAAGAACGGAAGGAATCCTTGGTAGGCGTACCAGCAGAACGCCAGTGGCAGCGCCGCGAGCGCGGGCACCCACGGATCCGGCTGACATCGCACCTTGGCGAGGTACCACACCGAGAGCCACAGGAGCACCACCCACACCGTGAGGTACAGGCGGGCGTCGGTGTAGGGTCCGACGAGCTTCTGCAGCGGAACCATGAGCAGGTAGAACAAAACGGTGGGCGTAAGCGACCATTCCACCGCGAAGTAGTCCCCGAACCGTAACTGCGGATTGCCGTACTCGGCAAGGATGCGAACCACCAGCACGTGGTGCGACACGTCGGGCATCGGCGGCACGACCGAGACGTAGAACGGGAGCGAGCAGAGCACGACCCCCAAAGCACCCGCCCAGGCAGCGGCACGGCCGACCGGCTTCGAGACCGGTAAAGCGGTACTAGTCGTCACGATGGTCTTTTGGTCGCCTCTCGGCGCGCGCTCATCATACCAAGCACCGGAACCGAGGACTGCGCCGCTTCCGATAAGCGGCAGCAGCCGCTAGAAACGTGGCGTGGGATCCGGGACCCTACAGGCGGCGAAACTCGGCCGGACACATGCGTCGGAGAACTCGCCTTCCGATGCCGGAGCTGCCGGCAATCCGGAATGATGGTGTCTGCCGGACAACGATGCGAGTCCCAAAGCAAACTTGCCGCATAGTGCGGCGGGATCTGGTCGGGAAACAGGCAGGGTAACTCGCCTCGGCCACCAAGGCTGCGTAACCTGTATCCCGCGGCGGGACAGTTCGCCGGATGCTTGACACAAGAGCCGGATCTAGACGTCCGTCACTCATTGCCGACGTTTCGCACGACGATCACCAGCGCGGGCGGCTGGTCTGTAGGCTTCAGCGCTGCAAGTCGTAATGAAGTCGGAAAGTGTTCCATCAGCCTCTGATGCGCAACCGAACCAGCCATCGGTCTGTCGGCGATGGCGATGCACGAGTGCAGGGCGCGCTTTCGTCCATTCGCGGCTTCGGAACTAAGGCAAGACGTCGAGGTGCGATTCGACATTTGGGAACCAGCCCATGCATACCGCTGGTTGCGGACGTACCGGCGACACACTCGCAAGCGATGATTGCCGAGTAGAAGCAGCCATTCGGCATCGACAAGCGAAACGTCCCGCGCTCCGCGATTTTTGCTGTGACCCCTGCCGACTACCGCACACCGCTGATCCGGCGGCAAGGCGATGCCGACACGCGGTACAGCGCCGAGTGACAAAGCCGGCTGCCGCAGGATCCTGCCGCTACGTTCCGCGTCGCGGCGGCTGCTCCCGCAGATGTCGCTCGAACTCCTTCGCCATCAGGCGGTGCCCCTCGGTCGTCATGTGGTTGTCGTACTTGAAGTAGAGCGGTTCGCTGCCGTGGTAGGCCCGGAACGCTGGAAACATGTTGACTACGTTGACGCCATTGACGGTGGCGAACCTCAGTATCCTCTCCAGACTCCTATCCGAGATGGCGGACCCGTCGGGGATGAAGTTGGCCCTGCCGGGGACCCACTCCTTGTCGTTGACCTGATGTCCCCAGGGGTAGACAGCAAGGGCGAACCCGATCGACCGCTCGTCGCAATATCGTTTGATGCGCAGGATGCTCTCGAAGATAGCCTGCCATTGGCCTTCCCGATCTTCCGCGTCCTCGGCCAGCGTGTGCTTCGCAATCTCGAGGTTCGCCTGCGTCACCATCGACCGAACCGAATAGCTCTTATAGTCGAATAGCTTGTTCGTATAGAAAAGGAGGAGCCGGGACAGGTAGAGGTGGCCCTCCGTCCAGGACCGAATTCTGTCGTTCAACGACTCCCTTCCCTTGGTCCCAGGGACCGCGGCGACAACGCCATCCGGCGCCAACACCGCCTGGCTTCGGTAGGCCGTTTCCTGCACCAGGTCGCTGTTGTCGAGGTTCAGCACGACGAGGTCCGGCTCCAGCGACCCGAGTTCCTTTGCGAGCTGGATGTGTGAGAGGATTGGGGCGTAGCTGTCGACGCCGCCGTTCAGGACTTCGACCGACTTCGGAAGCCAGCGGTTTTGCGGACTATTCAGGGCCCGCTCGAGAAGTACGGAAAACGTCTGGTCGTCCTCGACGCCCTTCCCCATGGTGAACGAGTCGCCCAGCATGAGGATGCGAAAGTGGTCGGCCGGCTTCTTCAACGCGATGTCCCGTCCGCGCAGCCCGACGTTGTTGACTCTCTGGTAATACGTAAAGTCACGCTGCTCAAAGTACGAATGCGTATTGGGGATCAGCTTGTGGTGCCGATACTCGTCGGGAGCGAGGGGAGGCGACAGTGGCTTGATCAGCAGGTAGCCCGCAGCGAGATCCACGGCGATGTAGGTGACGCCGACCGAGATCACGACTAGCCAGATGTTCGTGATGGTTCCCTGAAAACGGGTCCCTTGGCAGAGCAGCGTGACCAGCAACGCCAAGAAGATCAGGCCGAGTGCAGACAGCGCGACCATGGCGGCAGGACCCACTCCTGCCCCTGTCAACAGCCTTTCGGAAACGAGTGCGATTGCGAGGACCGCGGTGGCGACCAGCAGTGCAACAAGCACTTTCTTCATACGCGTTTCCATTCGGGACGGAGTCGAGATGTGCAAACTGGCTAGTCTACTTTCGATGTTGCTTTTCGCCGCACTTGTGCCGATCGCCGCAGCCAAGGCGCTGCACGTCAACAATTCGGGAAGTTCCGCGTGTTCGGACAGGACCCCTTATGCGGCCAACGACAGTTCCCGACCCTGGTGCACCATCGGTCGGGCGGCATGGGGAAACAGCACCCCGACCACGCCGAATCCCTCCCAGGCTGCGCAGCCCGGAGATACGGTGTTCATCTCGGCCGGGACCTACGTCGAGGTCTCTGCCAACCCGTCGTGCGGACGGGGGTCACGCTTCGCCGTTGCGCTGAATCCGGCGAACAGCGGGCGAATCGGCGCCCCGATTACATTCGCCGGAGTCGGCAACGTCAACATACGGCTCGCTCCCGGGTACGCCGGGCCAACGATCGGCGCCGCTGCCGGCCGAAACCACGTGGTATGGGACGGCGTCTCGATCGACGAGACGCAGGCGGCAGGGCAGAGTTGCCCTGATACCGGTCCTGTAGTCTTTCATGCCACGGTGGGATCGAAACTGCTGAACAGCACGATTCGCGGAACGCATAACACGTGGGGCGACAACTACAACGGAGTCCGCGTTGAAGCAGCCTCCGGCATCGTCGTGGCCAACAATGTGATCCATGGCTTTACCGGAAATTGGAGCACGAACGACGCCGGTATTATGCTTTACGATACCGCCGATTCGACGTTCGAGAATAATCGAATTTACGACTCGCACACGGGGATCTTCGTCAAGGGCGATCATGCCGAGGACGGATGGCCCCAACAAAATAACGTCTTCCGTTTCAACTGGATCGAGAATTGCTCGAGCATTGGAATTACGACGATTGCGGGGCTTGGATCCCGCATTTACCAGAATATCTTGAAGAACAACGGCCACGCTTTCAGGATCATGGGGGGGGGCTGGCAATCGGCGGACATCACCGTCGCCAACAACACCGTTATTGCGGAAGGCGTTGGGCGTGACAGTTTCGGGTACATGGCCCGGAATACAGGGGGTTTGACTGGCATCCGCGTGCACAACAACATCTTCTTCGGCTCGTTCGCCGAGGCGATAAGCATGGGGGAAGACACGGCCATTGGCGACCAGTCTTTCGAGCACAACGTTTACTACGGATTCCGCGTTTTCGGCAGCCTAAACGGGTCCCGCATCACATTTGCGGAATGGCGAGGACGCTATGACAAAGATAACGCCAAACCTCCTGGATTGCAGGCGGATCCGCTGTTTGTGGATAACATCATTTACAAATTAAGACGGGATTCCCCAGTGATTACATTGGCTGTGGATATCCTCGGATTGAACCGGAACGGAGGTACGGCCGAGAGGATTCCGGCTGGCGCTTATGTGACCGGCAATGAAGTGATCGGACCGGTTCCACGGTTGTCGGGTCCGTCTTCCCCACCATAGGGCGAGACCGTCGTCTATGCGATGGCGCCCATCAACGCTCAAGAAGCGACTGCTTTGGCAGTCCTCATGACGCGCGACTTCGTATCTGCGCCGGCGTATCTCCAAACGCTGGCTCCGGTGTGCGCCCAAGCTGTGCACCACGGGACGACCGTGCACAGGTCGGTGCGCCCGCTTGCGCCATCTTCCGCCCATGCCACACTCGGGCGGAGTGGCGTTGAATTCGTTCCACAAGAGGCGATTTCCAAGGACCCCAGAAGAACCGAGGGGCGCTGACGCTCTGCCCTCAGATTCACGCGCCGACCGGCATCGCCCGGGAAGCGGGGAGCACCATTCAGCGGCTCAACACTTGCACGGCCGTGCGCAAGGCGGTATGCTAACGTCATAGCCTGTATCGGAGGAGTTTCTAGGCGGAGAGAATGACAATGGCATCAGCGATGACCGGAGCGGTTAACTGCCCGCCCCATCTGTCTCCAATCGGGTCATCACCGCAGATGGTCGATTCGTACTTGGCTTGCGTTCCCTTCGAGGCAGTGCATATCGATCGTTCGTTCGGCATCAGCGCTTCTAGCCGGTCACTTCGATGAAAGTTTTGCCGTTATTCGTTAATAGACGGGGCATCCCTAAAGTGGCAACGATGAAAGTTGCGTGGCGAGTTTTCCGGCACCCGCGGCATGTCTCGAAGCCGACCTTCGATTGAAGGCGCTTGGAACTGGAATTCAATCGTCGATACGCGCCACAGCAGTGGCTGCGTTTCTCGATGACAGGAATGCGATTGGCCGCCGAGCGGTCAGGCAAATGTTGGAGGGCAGTCGAATGTCAAAACGATCCGGATTTCTACTGACGGCTTGCGTAGCGCTTTTTCCCTTGTTGGCGTCCGCAAAACCGCTTTATGTGAACAACGCCAGCCCGAGTTGCTCGGATAGCACGAGCTACGCGAACAACGATAGCGCACGTCCCTGGTGCACCATAGGCCGCGCGGCGTGGGGTACTACGAACCCTAATTCCGAGAACGCATCCGAGGCGGCGCGAGCAGGGGACACGGTCTACGTAAGCACGGGTACCTATCTCACGGCCTCGAGTCGGACCGCCTGCGGAAATGGAGCGCGCTTCGCGGTGGCATTGAATCCTGCCAATAGTGGAACGAGCAACGCCCCAATCACGTTCGTGGGAGTGGGAACGGTCAATGTCGCCCTCGCTTCAGGATATGTGGGACCGACCATTGGAGTCGCCGGAAGCCGGAACTACATCGTCTGGGACAACTTCAACATCGACGAGACGACCAGCCCGGGAGCCAGTTGCCCCGACACCGGACCTGTTGTGCTGAGCGGAACGACTGGTTCCAAGATATTGAATACCACGATACGCGGAACGTATAGGGCCTGGGGGGACAACTACAACGGGATCAGGACCGAGGCCGCGTCAGGCGTCACGGTCGCGAACAATACGATCTACGGCATCACCGGAAACTTCGGGCACAACGCGGCCGCCATCATGATGTACGACACGTCGAACTCGCTGTTCGAGCATAACCTTATCCACAGTTCCACCACGGGGATATACGTCAAGGGAGACCACGAAGGGGACGGATGGCCGCAGCAGAACAACGTGTTTCGGTTTAACTGGATCGAGAACTGTTCGGATAAAGGATTCTTGTTGACGGCGTTCACGGGTTCCCGCATCTACCAGAATATCCTCAAGAACAACGGCTACGGATTCAGGGTCTATGGAGCCGGAAGCCAATCGGTAGGGGTCACCATCGCCAACAACACGATCATCTCCACCGCATCCAACGCCGGATACAGCAATTCGGCCGACACAGCTTCTCTGACCAATATTCGCATCTTCAACAATATCTTCTACGGGCCGTTTGGGGAAGCGGTCAACATAGGTGACGCGCCGGGAATCGGCGACCAAGCGTTCGAACACAATATCTACTTCGGCTTTGCAGTGTTTGGAAGTCTCAACGGATCCCAGATAAGTTTCGCGACGTGGAAGAACAACTACGGTAGGGACAACGTCGCTACGGCCGGACAGGTCGTCGACCCGCGTTTTGCGGATACAACGTCCTACCGGCTTCGAGCCGATTCCCCGGGGGCTGCAATGGGTATCGATATTCTCGACCTCAACGGTAACGGCAACAGCGCGGACCTCATTCCCGTCGGAGCGTACGTAACCGGCAGCGAAATCATTGGACGAGGCGGTTCCCCCGGCAGCCCGCCACCACCACCACCACCATCCTCGCCCTTGGCAGCCCCGACGAACTTGCGAGTCATCTGAGCCATTGCGGTGCCGCGTGGAGATTGCTCGTAGTCGTGGCTCCGCACAGGTGGACAGCCTTCGGGGTCCCTGCGTGAAGTCCCTGCGCGTTGAGTCGCGGCGGTGTATCAACGATCTTTCGCATATTTGTCGGCGGTAGCCTGATCGGAATTCAAGCAGCCACCTCCTCTGGAAGTGGGTGGAGCAGCGCCTCCATCGCGAGATAGCGCCGCTTGCCCCACTTCGTACTCGCGATGTGTCGCAATCGCGGCGCGACCAGCATCAACGCCGAGTGGCCGTCGGGAAAGGCCCCGACCACGCGCATCCGCCGACGGATCTCGCGGATGATCCGCTCCAACGGGTTGTTGGTCTTGATCTGCCGCCAGTGATTGCTCGGGAACGCGAAGTAGGTCAGCGTCTCCTGCGCCTTCGCTTCGACCAACTCGGCGGCCTTGGTCAGGCGCATCGCTTTGAGCTTGGCGATGACCTCGCGGCTCTTGTCCTGCGCCGAGCGGCGGTCCTCCTGGGCGTGGATGGCTTTGAACATGCGCGCCACGTCGCCGACCTTGCTCTTCGGCACATGACTGAACACGTTACGATAGAAGTGGACCACGCAGCGTTGCCATTGGGCCTCAGGCAACTGAACCGCCCCGGGATTTTCGGAGACCTCCGGGTTTGAGTCAGGCTGCGATCGGCAGCTGACCCGTTGACTCATAATGCCCGGCGGCTTCATCGGCGTCGCCGCACGGGTCCTGCCTTGACTTGCTGGGCGATTGCCTGCGCGAGCGACCGCGGTGGCGGTGCCACTCGAGACGTGGATTTCCTCGCATCGAGATACTCGCGCAGCGCGATAGCCAGAAGGCCGTTCAAGGAGATGCCCGACTCGGCTGCGTACCGACGCCCGCGCTCGGCCAGCGCTTCGGGCAGCCGCAAGGTCATCGCCATAGGGGAACCGCTTCGCAGGTGGTATCGCGATGATACCACTGGTCGGTGCGCGCCCGTCCATCATTGCTACGCCGCCTTCTTAGCCGTGCCGGTATCGAAGTACGCCATCTCGAACTCGGCCGGTGGCACGTTGCCGATTGGCTCGAGCAGCCGACGATGGTTGACCAGTCGACCCATTCGAGCGTCGCGTATTCGACCGCTTCCAGATGTCGCCACGGACCGCGGCGGTGGATCACTTCGGTTTTGTAGAGACCGATGATCGTCTCCGCCAATGCGTTGTCGTACGAATCGCCGCAGCTGCCCACCGACGGTTCGGCGCCGACTTCGGCAAGCCGCTCGGAATAACGAATCGAGAGATATTGGGCTGCCGTGGTCGCTATGATGCACCACACCCCTGACCGCCGAGCGCGACCACAGCGCTTGTTCCAGCGCATCGAGCACCAGTTCGGCACGCATCGAACGCGCCGCGCGCCAGCCGATGATCCGGCGGGCGAACACGTCGATCACGAACGCTACATAGACGAAGCCACTCCAGGTCGCTACATACGTGAAATCGGCTACCCACAGCTGATTCGGCCGGCTGGCCTGGAACTGTCGATTGACGCGGTCGAGCGGCCGGGCCGCGCTATCGTCGGGAATCGTGGTCCGACATTTGCGCCCGCGCACTACGCCTTGCACGCCCAGCGAGTGCATCAGACGCTCCACCGTGCAGCGAGCAACGACGATCTCCTCGCGCGCGAGCTGCCGCCACACCTTGCGCGCACCATAGACGCCGAAATTCTCGTCGTAGACGCGGCGGATCTCGCGCGTGAGTGCACGATCACGCTGCAGCCGCGGCGGCAACTGCCCCGGATCGGTCTCGCGCGCCTTGTGCTCGTAATACTGCGAGGGGGCGATCGGCATCTGCGCGCAGATCGACTCGACCCCGTACTCGGCACGGTGGGCGTCGATGAACGACACCATCACTTCGGTCGGCGGTCGAGCTCCGCCTGGGCGAAAAAAAGCCGATGCCTTGCGCAGAATCTCGTTGGCCCGCTTCAGCTCACGATTCTCGCGCTCCAGCTCCTTGAGCCGATCGCGCTCCGTGCTGGTCATCAATCCCGCGCGTCGGCCTTGGTCACGCTCTGCTTGGCGCACCCATTTGCGCAGCGTCTCGGCGGTGCAGCCCATCTTCGCCGCAATCGAGCCGATCGCCGCCCACTGCGAGTCGTGCTCCCCTTGGTGCTCAAACACCAGCCGAGCGGCCCGCTCGCGGACCTCCGGCGAATACCTCGTCGATTTGTTCATGACCCCATCCTCTCAAAATATGGAGCCTCCTGGAATCCCGGGGCGGTTCAGACCTTCCGGTACGATCTCCTCCGGACAGTGCTTGCGAATTCGCGCCCGGTGTTTGTCTTTCAAACGCAGCATGCCCTTGATTGGGATCTTGGGCTTTTCTGCTGACAACGATTTGGGCATAATTCGTAGCGTGAAAGACCGACAAACCCAGCCGGGCGCTCTCGGCCGCGGCTACTACTCGAACGTCCGCAACGAGATGATCCCGTTCCTGCCGGCAACGTATTCGACGGTGCTGGAAGTGGGGTGTGGCGAAGGAGCATCCGTGGAACTCCTAACGCTTCCATGCGAGATCTGGGGAGTTGAGCCGGAACCGTTGCGCGCAGCACGCGCGGCCGAGCGGATGCACAAGGTGCTTGTCGGCCGATACGATGCAGTTCAGGCGGAGATTCCCAAGAACTACTTCGACCTAGTCGTCTGCAACGACGTGATCGAGCATCTAGAGGATCCGGAGAGTTTTCTTCGATCCATTCGCTCACGACTCGTGTCAGGTGGACACGTTATTGCGTCCATCCCCAATATGCGGCATTGGGAGGTCCTGTGGGAGTTGCTCGTAACGAAGGACTGGAAATATCGGCAGGAGGGGATCCTGGACCGAACCCACCTCCGTTTCTTTACAGAGAAGAGTGTGCGACGATTGTTTGTGGAGGCCGGTTTCGTGATTGCGCGTGAGTCAGGCATCAACGACGTGTTCAATCCAGTTCGAAGAATGATCTTGAGGACCGCGGGCTTGCTTACCCTCGGCTACTACAGTGACATCGGGTATCGCCAGTTCGGGATCCTTGCGCGAGTACCGTGAGCAATGTCGCGGTCATCGTCATCGACTGCAAAGCTGGCACCATGTTGCGCGACTGTCTCGTGGCGCTCGCGCGCCAGACGGTTCGCCAGATGCGAGCGCTGGCCATGGACACCTGTAGTCATGATGGATTCATAGGCACACGTCGGCCTCTATTCCCGTGAACGGAGTTTCGCCTGCTCGTCGCCACTACGCGGTTTGCGAGGGCTACATACTTGGCTGCAGTGACCTTCCCCCGAAATTTCGTCTTCCACGCGGGAGTAGATAGGATTGGCGAATTGGAGGGCTGGGATGTTCAAGATACCGATGCAGGAGGACACGGCGCAGTTCAAGGAACTGGCTGTGGCGCGGGTCAGATCCGGCGAGACAGCGAGCGCCGTCGCCGCCGATCTCGGGTTAGTTAAGCAGACGCTGCGCAATTGGGTTAAGGCGGCGAAGGTCGGCACACTGCACCCGCCGGGAGCGAAGACGGTCACGCCGGAACGGATGGAGCTGTCGCGGGTCCGGGCCGAGAATGCGCGGCTGCGGATAGAGGTCTAAATATTGAAGAAAGCAAGGGCGCACTTCGCCAAGGATGCGCTCTGAAGTGCACCTGGATTGCGGGTCAACGCGAAGCGTATCCGCTGCCGGTGATGTGCACGACGCTGGCGGTGAGCAGCAGCGGTTATCGGGCGTGGCAGCGCGGCGGCAGGACCAACGCAACCGGTTGAGTAACGCGCAGCCGCTGGCGGTGATTCGCGCCTTGCACGCCGAGCTTAAAGGGGCCTACGGCTCGCCACGGATGGTCCGGGAGATCCGTGGGCGGGGTTTCCCGGCGAGCAAGAAACGGGCGGAGCGGCAAATGCGCAGGAACGGCATTCGGGCCCGACACAAGCGGCGCTACAAGGCGACGACCGATTCCATGCACCGGTTGCCGGTGGCGCCCAATGTATTCGACCGGGATTTCGCACCGGCGCCGACGAATCAGGTCTGGACCGCCGCTCTGACGTACATCTGGACCAACGCCGGCTGACTGTACCTCGCGATTGTGCTCGACCTGTTCAATCGTGAGGTCATGGATTGGTCGATCAAGCCGCGGATGACGGCCGACATCGGGGTCGATACACTGACCATGGCCTGGTTCCAGCGCAAACCGGCGCCGAGGCTGATCCACCACTCCGACCGCGGGAGCCCATACGCCAGTGGCGTGTTCCAGAACAAGCTGGTCGAGTTGGGCATACTCTGCTCGATGAGTCGCAGGGGCAATTGCTGAGACACGTGCCGACAGAGAGTTTCTTCAACAGTCTGAAGAACGAACGGGTCCACGGCACTCGCTACGACACGCAAGAACCGGCGCGGGCCGCAGACGCCGACTCAGTATTTGCAACACTGGATCGCGACTGAGGCCGTGCGGCAATTGGCGGCTTGAGACCATTCCCTTGTTAGACCAAACACCGAGGGAAACTCACTCGTACACCAGACATGACAAAGGCTCGAAATCCATTTGACCAATCCGGATGCAGCTCATGACTCGACGCAAGCTTATATTCCTGACCGTCCTATTCTCAGCAGCAACAGTTTTTGTTATTGCGGAAGTTGGGCTGCGCATCTATCAAAAGATAGCAAACGGGATACCGTTTACATCATTTCTGCCCGGTTACAGGGAAACCCGCTTCCCAATGAGCCCTTTTCTGGTGTTTGGCCCACGACTAAATTGGCAGATTCCCAACAAGAAATTTCCTCAGTACGCGTATTTTAACTCGCAGGGCTTCCGCACGATGGACCCTGTCAAAAAGAAACTTAAAGGCGAGTATCTAGTAATTACGCTTGGCGGATCAACAACCGAAGATCTCTGGAATGAAGCTGGTATCCATTGGCCTTTGATACTCGAACAGGAGCTTCATCGTCGCGGTTACACTTCTGTTCGTGTCCTCAACACCGCGATGTCTGCCTATACAACAGCACATTCTCTAATACGTTACGAGTTCGACGTTGTTGAGTATGAACCGGATATGATTATTGTGATGCACAATATCAACGACTTGCTAATTAACTATTCTGCAGCAAGAGAGAATAAGGCGGTCGATCCACATTACAAGGTGCTCTACGGAACCAAGCCTTACACCGGTGAGATTGGAGATGAAAATGTGGTCTTCTTTCGCGTTGTTCATAGCGTGGCGTCCCGTCTAAAGCACTGGCGCGACGCTTACACCAAGCCGACAATACCTGACAGTGATATCAATCGCGGAAGAATGTTCTTCAAGCGTAACCTGGCAAATCTAGTCAGGTTGGCGCGGGCCAATGGCACTGCACCTGTGTTGCTGACAATGCCAGTTGCAAAATCTCGACGCATCTTTGATGAAACGGTCAAACAGAATCGCCCGTATCCTCGTCATGAACGCTTTCTCGAGGATTTCTCGAGCTATAACGAGGCGATCCGGGAAATTGGGAGGGAACAAGGAGTAACGGTCATAGACATGAGCACGTCGCTTGGTGACAACGAGGACTACTTCGTGGATATCGTTCACTACTCGACGGAAGGATCAAAGGCATTTGGCACGACGCTTAGCGCGCAACTCATGAATGAAATCCGCAAGTAGGACGGAAGGTTGGTACGTACTGGAGGGTAAGGCATGCCGATAGGGGTGACGCTTCAACCTCCCCCGATTTCAATATTGCCCACGTTAGGCAGGTGTGCACGAAATCGGACCAGAAAGTCCAGTTCATGCTGCCCACCGGGAGTGGAAGCTTACGGCTGAGCCCCTCTGGGTCGAAGCATTTCGGCGCCGGGTCGCGGGGTACCCCAATGCGCCTATTTGCGTCCCGCATGCAGCATGCGATCCACGCAGGGATCGTGAACGGCGCAGGTGACGCTAACCGCGCGCACGGTTTCGCTAAGCCCGATGATGCGGGAGCAATACGCGTCGTGCTCCCAATGTGGGAATAGATCTGGAAGGTGGCTTCGGCGATACCCTTCTGCCTGAAGCCTTCCCCAACGGGCGTGCCCTCCTGACGCAGCGCATAGGCAACCAACTCCCCCAAACATTCCACATTTGATGCACGCTTCCGCCTGCCGAATAAGGAGCCGGCGCCAACACCCTACTCGGCTTTTGAACCATTACGCAATTTCGGGAGTACATGAGTCGTGTTTGGGACGCCGAGCGGTCGAACAGTTCTTAAGAACTCGGTCGCGATGAGCCGACTGCCCTCTTCGTTGTGATGAACGTCTCCCGCGATGAAGTATTTTGCAATCACTTGTTGTTTTCCTATCCTGGCGGCCTCATCGAAAAACGACGGAAACGAGTCGACAAACCACTTGCAACGGGACGCGCAGAACTCTCTCCAAACCCTAACTTGCAGAGAGTCCCGTTGGTCGAACATGATCTGCGCAGGCCACGGATAGACGCCCACGGAAAGGCTCACCCCCTTCTGCGCCAGGTAGCGGTGAAGGTCATCCATTACCCGCACAGCTTTCTCGAGCGCTCTCTCGGCGCCTAGTTCGCCATAACCGCCGGAATCCAGGCGGTATGTCCACGCGCTCCGCTCGATATCTGCACCATTGCCAACTTCGTCGAGGGCGGCGGCGCTGCGACTCCCCAATCTCTTGGAAATTTGCTCCCCGGCGAAATAGAACAACGGAAACGACTCCCTCAAGAGCTGCCTTGCCTCTTCGCTCTTTGCGCTTCGACCTCGAGGGGCCACCTTCCCGGACTTGCCGTCGTACTCGTAGGATGTCGCCTCATCCTGAACATCGCTAATGTCGATGTAAACGAAGACGTGCTTGAATGTGTAGCCGCGTTCGAGATAGTAGCGGAGCTTCGCGAAGTATATCGACGGCGAGTAGCTCCATGCTCCCAGGTTTGCAATCGGAATGTGAGGAACTGCGGCGGAGATCTGCCCGACAAAAGTCTCGTCGTACGGCAGGCCGATGCCCTCCGTAAAGCTGTCGCCGATAAACGCGAAATCGAAATCCTTCGTTTGATCATGTTTGCCGCTGCAGTCGTCCCGGAACCCTGACCGGTTGATACACACGGGAAATACTTCGCGACCCCAGTACCCCTTTCCAGAGTACCCCGGCAGAAATCCGTGGTGAAAGATCGGGTGCCTTATCCGATATGTCTTCTCTGCCCGCACATGGGGGTGTTCCAGGTAGGCAACAATCTTCTGCCCGAGTACCAAGTCGATCAGCAACATTATAAGGACAGGGACAACCAGGCCAAGCGTGCCATAGATGGCGATTCTCTTCACTAGCATCATGCTCCTCGGCTCCCGACTCTTTCAATGCGAAGCAAGTGAAGCGCTCTTTGCCGATGCTGATGTCTTGGCACATGCCACCGATGCCGCAAACGTGAACGGCCTTGGCGCGCAGTTGTCCCTCACCGATCGCAAGTTTCGCTCCAGTGCGGGTGATCGACGCGACCAATTCATGCAGGTCGAGTCGACACTGCACAGGCCGCCTCGGCCGTCTGCAGTCGGGACGCGCGGAGCACAGCGATTCTCAGTTGCACCCAGACACTCGTCGAGAGTTCGAAGGCTTCGATCATGTTGTGCGACCAGCAATGGCCTCTGCTGACTGGTAGAGTGTCTCGTAAGCTGACACCATCCTTTGCACGCTGAACCGCGACCGCGCCTTCTCACGTGCACGTGCACCCGCTCGTGTTCGAAGTTCGGAATCCTGAATCAACCGATCCAAAGCTTCCGCCATCCCAACGACGTCCCTGGGCTTGACGACCCAGCCGTCGGCACCGTCCTCGATGATCCGGCTGGCTTCGCCGACGTCGGTGACAACCACGGGTTTGCCAGCCTCCATGGCTTCCAGCACGACGACCGACATGGCTTCCCACAGCGAAGGCAGGAAGAAGATGTCGACGTACGGAATGAATGCAGATGCCGCGTTGTCGACCCATCCGAGAAAGATCACGTCCTCGTCGAGCGCGAGCCGTGACCTCTTCTCCTCGAGTTCCTTCCGCAGATGACCCTCTCCAGCAACGAGAAACCTCACCGGCCTCCCCTGCTTCCTCAGCGCATGCGCCACGTCGAGAAGATACGTGAGCCCCTTTTGCTCGATGAGCGTGCAAGCCGTCCCGATTAGCGTACGTCCGTCGCGACAGGCCAGCTCCGCGACGCTCGGCGGCACCTTCTCCGTCGATTGCGGAACCCCGTTCCAGATGGTGACCAGCGTTCGGTCCTGCATCCCGAAGGTCGTCTTGATTCTTTCTTTCTGCTCGTCGCCGACCGCTACCAAGGTGTCCGGAATTCGTGAGAAGATCTTCTCAATGCGGAGATCCCGCGCATCACGCTTCGGATAACCACCGAAGTGAAACGTGTGAATAACTCTCAACCTTCGATGAAACAGCTTGCACAAGCACACGTCCAGCAGCGAATCGGGTGAATGGGAGTGAAGCACATGGATGTTGTGCTTCCTCACGTATGCCAGTACCTGGAGCCATGAAAAGTAGTTGTTCTTCAGGTATTTCGGTTTCTCCAGCGCGAAGACCGAGTGCCCTTCCCGGATGAGCTCGTTGCCGATGGACCCGATGACCTTCAGGCAGCAGACGCTGACGTTGAACCTATTCCGATCGATATACCGACACAGGTGAGCGATGACCATCTCGAGACCACCGATGTTCAAGCCGGTGATCACGATCAGAACGTTGGTCTTCTCCACCATCGGTCTCCTACCGCAACTGGTGGATCATGACGATGTGCGACCGCGCCGAAAGAGCGAACCGAGCGCGGCACGACTCGCCACGTATAACGTCTCCGCCGAATAGCGCCAATCCCGGGGGTCGAGATCGAAGAATGCGAGGGGCGGCTTGTACGATCGGAGAATGTCACGCCACGAAATGAGGTGCGCGCGCCGGTACGCGATGACCGTGCTGAGATCCGGTCGCAAGACGACATGACGAAAATCCCTTCCGTCTGGCGCAACGGCTGTTACCTGTCGTCCGATCATGTCGAGATAATGAAGCCAGCAGAGATCGACGCCCGCATACGGTGCGGCGTCGCCACCCCCGCTCAAACGCGGATTGGCTTCGATCAACTTCACCTGTCCGTCGCGAGAGTCGCGCTTCATCTCGATTTCACAAACGCCCGCATATCCGATAGCTCGCAGGAAGCGGTCGCACACGTCGTCCGTTTCCAGATCGACGACAGGCTCACTCACCGTTGCCGGCCCGAACCCGACCGGATCGCAGCGCAATTCCCGGAACATCGCGTTCGCGATGCGCCTGCTGTGGCTATCGTAGCAGGATAAGTAGACGCGTTTGTCGGTGTCGGGGCCCCGGATGATCTCCTGCAGGATCACGTTCGGGTTCACTGCCGCAGCCATGCGCCAGTTGTGCACCAACCGATCCGCCGTTTCCGCGATTGCCACCTTGGTGTAAGCGAGGGGATGCCCTGCTGGGAACGCCTGCCACTCTCGAAAATGCTTCGGCTTCATGAGGCAGGGGAAATCCGCGCCCTTGGCGAATGCGGCGACTTGCTCCTCGGAACTCACGAACGCTGTTCGAGGCATGGGCATCCCATGGCGAGCCGCCAGCTCGTACTGCGTCTGCTTCGTCGCCAACAGTCCCTGCAGAGTGGCACCGGGGGAGAGAACGTAGTGCTCCGCCAGCTTGCTCGCGTGATCAGCGATGGCCGATACGTACTGGTCCGAGCTCGAGATAAGAACCGGCTTGTCGCTCATCGTCCGGGCGAGCGCTACCATGAACTCGACCCAATGCTCGGGCTCCGTCCCGGGGTTGGGGCAAAGATGGGCTTTCCCGTAGACCGTACGGAATCCCGGAAGTCGCCGATCCCAGTCGACGCTGGTTGCTCTCACGCCCCGACGAACCAGACTTCTCATACCCAGAACACCGGTTTGATAGGCGCCGGCGATGACCGCAGGCGGCCAGTCGGCGCCAGCACTTTGGGGATTCGAAGTGTCAGGCCGCGGTCGCATCGATCTTGAGCATTACCTTGAGATGAGCCCTCGAACGCACGGCATTCCACGCGCGCTGGTACTCTTCGAGGGGATAGCACGCGTCGAGAAACCGGCTCGTATTCAGCAAAGGTAGGGTCGCCAGCGCCTCTTCGAAATCCGCTCCGCTGCTTCCGACGGAACCGACGATGGACTTGTCGAATGCGACGATGGATTCGAAACTGAAGCTTTGGTGACCATACGGAAACCCCAACAGCAGCACAGCAGCGCCTGTGGCCGATTGCTGCAACAGAGCATTGAGAACGGATTGGTCTCCCGTTGCCTCCACAATCCAGTCGAACCGCTCCAATCCAACCAGAGAATTCGAGGTGGCCGCGATATCACTCAACGACGACAGACGCGCGGCCTCGCGATCGAACACGGTGACGCTGTGTCCGCGCTGCGCGAGCACCCGCGCAGCAAGATGGCCAATCGTGCCTGCGCCAACTACCGAACACTGCTTTGGTCCCGCCGCGCTCATTGCAATCCCGAGCCTGCGCAAGCCCTTGATGACCACTGCGAGCGGCTCCGCCAACGCAGCCTGAGCAAGCGTGACATTGAGCGGCACCTTGTGGGCGTAGCGCGCACGGGTGACCAGGTAGGCCGCGTATCCTCCGTCAATGCCGATTACACCGATCTCGCGCCGGTCGTGGCACGCGATCGCGTTGTCACTTCGGCACGCCGCACATGCTCCGCATCCCTGAATGCATTCGACCACCACGCGGTCGCCTTCGTGGAAGGCCGTGACCTTCTTTCCGAGCGAGACCACGGTGCCAGATGATTCATGTCCGGGAACAATCGGATACTTCGCCATTCCCGACTTGTAGTACCCCAGCCGTCCTTCGAAAATTTCCAGATCGGTTGCGCAGATACCCTCGTATGCCACGCGCACGAGCATCTCACCGGGCTTGAGCGTCGGAATCGACCGCTCCTCGATCGCCGCATGGTGCGCGCCGTGTATCACAACCGACGGGTAGCTCCGCTTGTAGTACAACTCGGCGCGAGTCGATGGGTTGGTGATCTTCCGGCTGTCAAGGATGCCCTCCACGATGCCGACGGTCTTGTGGTACCGGTATCGGGCGATCTCGCCCGCGATCGACCGCAGCCGACCCGCGCGCGCAGCCAACAGCAGGTCAAGTGCGCACCAGCGACACTCCCTCCAGATCTCCCCGGGAATGTTTCGAATGATTCGAACCTTGGTCCAACGGCCTGCGATGCCCTCGCGGTAGAAACGCTCGCGCACCTGCGGCCACGATTCGGTGTGGACGTGATAGACGCAGGCCTCGGGCTCGTACAGCACCACCATCCCGCGCTGGATCCAGTATATAGCCCACTCGGCGTCCTCGAGACCTGGCAGCCCCTCATCGAAAGGGTGCTGCTCCCATAGATCACGCCTCACCGCCGAGTTTGCGTTGTTGACGAAGACGTGCTCGTCGTCCATGCGCTGCGGTTTTCCCGGAAAGATCCGCTCGAAGTCCCGCGCTTCCGAGAACTTCGAAACCGCGTGACCTCGCTGGCCACCGAATACCATAGCGTTCGCCCGCTCCCGCAAAGGCGCCACGAGACGTTCGAGCCAGTGCTCCCCGGTTGGGATCGCATGGGCGGAAACGATGGCGATCAACGACCCGCGAGCTTCCTTCACCCCGAGATTGAGCGAGTGCCCGTAAGTGAAGTCCTCGGACCGCAGCGAGACGATGCGCGCCCCGCTCGCAGACGCGATATCGCGCGTGCGATCCAGGGAGCCGGAATCGACGAGCAGCACCTCGAAATCGCGGTAGCGCTGCTTGTCGATCGCCTGGAGTACATCGGGAAGCCAGCGTTCCTCGTTGAACGCGCGAATCACGATGCTCGTTTCAGGTGGGCGGACCTTATCCATCTCGAGTTGGAGTGCAAAACCGGGAACGAGGCGGTGCTATCAGGATCCTTGCGGCGAACCTTGTTCGTGTGGCTCTAAAAGTGCTTCTGCGGACACCGCCGCCTCCGAACCCTGCGTCGCCATGGCCCGGAATTCCTCGTTCCCCGACAGCAGTTCCTCGTAGGTACCCTCGGCGACAAGTTGCCCCCGCTCCAACACATAGATCCGGTCGCAGGCACGAACAGTACTCAGTCGATGCGCAATCATGATGATCGTTTTCTTTCTCCCCAACTGGTAGACCGCCTGCATGACCGTGTGCTCGGTAACGCTGTCCAGCGCGCTCGTCGCCTCGTCGAAAATCAAGAGCTCCGGATCGTGGTAAAGCGCCCTCGCAATTCCGATCCGCTGCCGTTGACCCCCGGAAAGTCGTACACCACGCTCGCCGATGGTCGTATCGTAACCGTCCGGCAGTTCGGATACGACGAAGTCGTGCAGGTTCGCGGTGCGTGCCGCCCTCTCGATGGCGCCACGATCGATGTTCTCCGCGGATACACCGAAGGCGATGTTCGCGGCGACCGTGTCGTCCAGGAGAAAGATGCTCTGGGGAACATAGCCTATCGTCCGCTGCCATGCCCTCATGTTCTCGGGCGTGATCGCCCGCTCGTCCGCGAGCAACTGGCCCGACGCGGGTGTCAACAGACCAAGAATGAGATCGACGGCCGTCGTCTTTCCGGATCCGGTCGAGCCAACGAGTGCGATCGTCGAATGAGCCGGAATGACCAGGTCGATGCGCTGCAGCGCTGGCTGCGCCATACCGGCATACTGATACGTGAGGCCTTTGAGTTCCAACGTTCGCCGCAAACCCATCGCCTCGGACTTTCCCTCTTCTTCGGTCACGTCTACGGCGGGACGCAACTCGTGCTTGAACTCGACGACGTCGCGATGAAGGCCGTCCAATGCGGGCAGACTGAAGCGTATCCCCGTGAGGTTCCTGTAGGCGCTCTGGAGCGTGGGCAACAACCGATACCCGGCCAGAGCGTAAAGGGAAATGACCGGGAGTGCCTCCTGCAGCGTCCCATGCGACATGATGAGATAGATGACCACGAGCAGCATCCCCCCGAACACGACGGCCTGCATCACGTACGACGGCATTTCGCTGACGATGGCGGCGAGCACGCTCGCCCGGGCCATCGTGTAGGAGGGTGCGCGGTAGCGGTTCAGGAAGCTGGCCTCCATGCCGGCGACCTTGATGTCCTTGATGCCCCAGAAAGCCTCGTACAGCGCCTGATGGCGTTCCCGGTTGGCGTTGACGCGCACCTCACCGACCCGGCTGATTAGCCGCCTGACCAGCATGAAGACGCCCAGATAGATCCCACCGAGGACCAGCGTCACGCTCAGCGCCAGTATCGGATCAACGACAACCAGCAGGACGACGAGAAGGAAGGAGACAATGCCATTTGCGAACAGGAGCATGACCGGATAGACGGCCCCCTGCAACACGTTTGTCACCTCCGCGAGAACGTTGACGCCGATGTCGGAGCTGCGATGCAGCAAGAACCACTCGTACGGTTGCCTGAGGTAAAACGAGACCAGCCGGCTGCTCACGATGTGTGTTTGCATATTGATGAACCGGAGCTGGAACCAAAGGGTAACAGCCCGCAGGATTACCGAGCCGACCAGAAGAACAAATGTCGCCGATCCCAGAAAGACAAGAAATGCGTCCTTCGACACGAACCCCAGACGTCGGAATGCGAGAGATAAATACTGGTTGGTTTCCACCACCGATGGATTCGACAATAGAGCGATGAACGGCATGACGGACGCCACTCCCGCCGTCTCGAATATCGCCATGATCAGGACGAGGCCGGACATCCAAAGGGCTTGCGAACGCGCCTGGCGACCCAGCACGTCGTCCAGTTTCTTGAGTATGTCGAGCATCGAGAAGCCGCGTCCGGATCAACCCGGAGGATCCATCACGGGACGGGCGCCCTCGCTCCAGGGGGCGATCGCTCGACGAATCGAATCCGCATAGTGCCTCGGCAAGTTCGTCGCGACGATTCGGGACCGTGCCCGATCGCCCAATTGCCTTCTGAAGCCGGGGTCTTCGAGCCGGAGCAGTGCGTCTCTCAATTGCCGATCGTCTCCCGGCGCGACCAGGATGCCGTCCTTCATGTCGTCGATGTAGTCTTCGGTTCCGGCAGTGCGGGTCGCGATGACAGCCTTTCCGAGAGCCATGGCCTGGAGCACGACGCTCTGGCCCGTGGATATGGCACGATCCTGCAGTGGAACCACGATGGCCCGAGCACGCTCCATCAGCGCCTCGAGCTCCCCAACGGTAATGTTCTCCATGACGCGAACATTTTCTCCGTGGCCGGCGTATTCCCTCACCGCCCCCCTTCCGCCCACGATCAGAACACTTAGCGAAGTGCCGGCTACTGCCTTCAACAAGGTCGCATAATCCCGGTAGGTGCGTCCGGCAGCGAGATAGAAAGCGCCCTCGTCCATCGCCTTTCGCTCGAGCAGTTCGGGATTGGTGAGCACCGGCACGAACACCAGTTTTCGGGTCGGCCAGTTGAATACCTTGTGGTAATAATCCAGCTCGGCCCTCGAGGAAACAACGACCCGATAGACGGAGCGAAACATGAAGCTCATCAGGCCGTACTTGACCCTGGACGGCAACGTCTGCTGCTTCTCACGCATGATGAACTGGACGATCACATGACGGGGACGCCTCATGCCCGTCATGGATTGCCAGAACGCTATAGAAAGCCCGACTAGATCACATTCGATAGTGAAGACATACGAATACCGCTCGCGGCGCCACTTTAGCAGCTGCCGCAGCACTTTCAGCATGACAAAAGGGATGCGCGCCGTCGAAACTTGTTGCGAATGCCAGTTGTGGTAGACAAGGCGCTCATAGTCGAGCTGACACTCCCGTGGGTCAACGTGGATGTGCTTCCACCACCACGGCTTGTCGTGCGGGGGTCCTAATGTCGAGACGATGGATTTCATAGCCCGAAAACCAGTACGAACCTCGGTGGACTAGGCGTCGCGACTCACGCCGCGACAACCGTCGATTGTACGAGCGTGCAGCAGGACATCATTGACCCCCTCGCCTCTCCCGGCGCTGCCAGAGGAGGTTCTCCACCTTTCTGTGCACGCCAAGCACCCTGAACACGAACTTAGCAGCGGTTCTGACATTGCTTCTTAGGTGAAATTGGTAGCGGTTTCCCTTCGCCCAATGAGCGAACGCGTCTTTGTATTCGCCCATCTCGATCAGGTATCCGGAGAAGCGAAAATGGAACTTCGCGATGTCGAACTTGCTGAACAGATTTTCGTTCAGCAGGACGAGCGGCTCGACCTTTCGCATTACCTTCACAACTTCCCGATGCATTCGATCCCGGTTTCGTCCGAGACTGTCGCTTCGAATTCGGATACTGACGAGGGTATCGGGGAGGTATCCGAGCGGCTCCCGAATAAGGATCTGGATCCAAAGCAACCAGTCGTCAGGGCCCTTGATATCTGGATCGAATCGATTCGCTTTCAAAAGGTCCTTGCTGATGAGCACCGTTCCCGGGGTCGGAATGAAGTGCTCGCTGATGATCTCTCCCTGCACGTGCCCCTCGTACTTGGGATACGTCAAGTTGATCTTCTTCGTCGGATCCTCGTGCGTGAAGTACCGATAATTACAGTAGCCGATCCTCAAATCCCTGGCGTTGAGGAACCCTAGCATCTTCGAGCTGTAGTCGGACGCCAATAGGTCGTCTGCGTCGAGGAACACGATATATCGACCCCGGGCGTGCTCCAATCCGCGGTTTCGCGCAGCCGACACGCCGGCATTGCTTTGCTTGATGTATTCGATCTTCGACATCAATCCTGATTTGTGCAACACTTTTTCCGTGTCGTCCGTCGATCCGTCGTTGACCACAATGACCTGAACGGAGGCGCCCTGCTGACCTAGCGCGGACTGCAGGGTTTCGATAATCGTCTCCCGGTTGTTGTAACAGGGAATGATGATGCTGACATCCGTATCGGGCATGATGGCCGAACTCCCATCGGAGTCCTCGATGCACTCAGGGCGGCATTCGAAGCGTCTCTCTGCGGGCTGTTCTCGCTATGAGTTCAGTTGGGCGGTTTCCGGCTCCGCAGCACCTATGGCTCGCGCTTGCGCCGGACCGACCGGCGCAGCGCCAGCGCCGGCATCGTAAGCCATGAGGGCAAACGAGCCAGCAGGTTGATGATCGGCGGGGGTGACGCGAGGTCCGCCAACGCCGTTCTCGCCATTCGGTTCTGGCCCCCGGACAGGAGCAACCCTGCCTTCTGCATAACCAGTTCGTCGTGAGTCCGCTGGTACAGACTTGCGTGACGTCGCAAGAACGCTTCGTCTGCTCCCCAAAAGCGGCGCGTTAGCGCGAGCCGGGCCTCGACCTTCTCGAGATGAGCCCTTTGCGACAACCGGTCGTGAGGATGGTCGACCTGGCGTACGGTGTCCAAGTCCAGGAAGGCCGCTTTTCCCCTTTGCGACAGTCGATAGAAACATTCCAGGTCCTCGTACGTCGTCAGATCCTCGGCGAAATGCAGCGCATCACCGGCATCGGTTCGCCGCACCATCAAGGTGTCCGTCAGAACGTAGAACCCCGTGAGTTGAAGAGGGTAAAGGTCTCCCTCGTAAACCTGGAAATCTTTGACTCCCTCCGGCAATTCAGCAAGTGATGAATAGGGGATGCCGGGACCAAATGCTTCTTGCCACGTGGCATGGCTGCGATGCCACTGCTCCAGGTATCGCGGCCGGACCGAACCATCTCGGAACTCCACTTCGAAGTTCGTGAACGAAAATAGGGCCTCCGGACGCCGCTCCATGAAGGCGCGCTGAATCTGCAGTTTGTACGGGAACCACACATCGTCCGAGTCCAGGAAGGTGACCAGCTCGGTTCTTGCCCGCGCGATACCAAGATTTCGCGCGCGCCCCGCACCACCGTGCTCGCCGCGGATCACCGTGATGCGGCCTCCATACGCCCGGAGGATTGCGGGCGTCTCGTCATTCGAGCCATCGTCCACGACGAGAAGCTCGTCGCCGGGGATCATCTGGCTCAAGACTGAATCGATCGCCTTCCCGATGTACGGTGCCCTGTTATAGGTCGGAATGATGGTCGAACAACGCATCGACGATTCGCGCGATTCCATTCGTGAGCTTCCTCAGTCCACCGTCGCTTGAAACCCGATTTTCCTTGCCGCGCAACGACGCTTCGGCGACTTCCACTGCGGTGGGCACGACCTGGCGCCGGACATCGAGTTCAGCCGCTGAAGCGGGAGCAGCGCAACGTCCGCCGCGGAGCCACGACGAGCCGGTGGACCGTGGAGCAATACAGGGCTGACGATCTCCAAACCACGTCTTTGAAGCCGTTGGTCCATGTGGATACGCTTGTGCCGCACAAGATATCCGGCCCGCTGATTCGCAGCATTGGCGAGCTTCTCCCAGTATGGCCTGCTCGAGAATGAAGCGTCTCGAAGAACTGGTCAACTCCACTCATCCACATGGCGACGCTCGTGCATCGACAGTGACGGGCGGCACTGCAATCCGCCCCCTTCTGCGGAGATCGGCTACCCATGGCAGGCAGAGTCGAGCCACGACGGCGCCGCCCGCGGTCCATCGCGCCAGGAACAACACGCTCAACCATCCGGAAGATGGGGAAGCGCGCGACCTCGCAATGGCCCGAAAAGCACCCACGCCACCGAACGCGCCGCCAGTGTCATATCCCGCGTACAACCCCGGTGCTTCGGAAGTGATTCCCCCAAAAACCTGTCGGCAATGCTCCCCCAAGACGTCATCGCTCGAGTGGCGAATCGTCCGTAAAGATCCGGCATGCACTCAAGACCAAACAGCCTTTGCCCAGATCATAAAATTTATCGCAGTCCAAAGGAACTCGGTATGGTCGGCATGTCCCGAGCGATGTCGTTCAATCATGTCCGCCAAGGTCCCCTTTTTCACGTATCGATCCATCATCTCGTCATCGCGCAGGCCATCGACGTATCGACCGAGTCCTCGTGGGTCTTCGAGCCATTTCTTCAGCGGCACGCCGAACCCGGACTTCCTCCTGTCGACGACGGCCCCCGGGAGAAACCTGCGCGCGATCCGCTTCAGTATGTATTTGGTCTCGAACCGCTTGACCTTGAACTGCAGGGGCAACGCATTGGCGAACGCGACGATCCGGTAGTCGAGCAAGGGGACCCTTGACTCGATGCTCGCGGCCATGCTCATCTTGTCTTGGCGTTCGAGTATCGAGACCAAGTAGTTCTTCTGGTCGATAAGCGAGACGCTGCCAATCGGGTTCCGATCAAATTCGCGCGCTTCATTGAGGCAACGTTCCCGATACGCGAGATCCGTTTCGCAGCGCTCGTCCATGATGCCGCGCACCCAATGCGGATCCAGAAAACTCGAGTTGAAGAGAAGGGCTTCCCCGAATCGATAGCGAGCGTATTGGCTGATCTTCTCGATTCGATGATTCCCCGAGAACCGAGCATAGCCGGCGGCAAACTTCTTCAGGAACGAGGGCAGTCGGCTGAAGGTTTCGCTCAACGAGGGAACAAGGTACCTCGGATAGCCTGCGAACAACTCATCGGCGCCCTCCCCGGTCAAAACAACTGTCACGTAATTTTTTGCAAGTTTGCTGATTGCATAGATCTGGATCGAATTGGCGAAGTTCAGCGGCCCGTCGTTGTGCCAAATCATCTGGGGCAGAAGGTCCGCGAACTCGCGGTTGCTCAACTTTAGTTCGTGGTGGTTGGTTCCGTACCGTGCCGAGACAAGCCGTGCGTAGTGCGTCTCGTCGTACTCGTCCTCGTGAAATCCCACCGAGAATGTGTTGATCGGACGCCCGGTCGACCGTGCCGCAATTGCGGTCACGAGGCTCGAATCCACCCCTCCGCTGCAGAATGTCCCGAGCGGCACGTCGCTCACCATCTGCATGCGGACCGCGTCCTGCACCAGCGCACTCAGTTCCTCCTCCGCCTCCTCGCGGTGCGAGAACCGTCTCGCAGCCACGGGGTATGGCGACCAGTACGCGTCTATCTTGGCCTCGCCATTTTTCAGCAGCAACCTGTGACCCGGCAACAGGCAACTGACATCGCGATACAGCGTGCGATCGCCCGACACATGCCTGAACACGAAATACTCGAAAACCGCGTCCTCCCGGCACCGCGCGCTCACGTACCCGCTCTCGACAATCGACTTGCTTTCCGATGCGAAGAGGAATGCGTCTGGGGTCGACGCGAAGTAGAGGGGCTTGACCCCCATATGGTCTCTTGCCAGGAAGAGGGTCTTGTTCTTCGCATCCCAGATGGCGAACGCGAATATGCCGTTCAAGGCTCGAACGCAGTCGATGCCATCCTCTTCATAGAGGTGAAGAATCACCTCTGTGTCGCTCCTCGTCTTGAACTGGTGGCCCCTCGTCAGCAGCCGTTCGCGTAGCGCCTGGAAATTGTAGATCTCCCCGTTGAAAACGATCCACAGCGACCCGTCCTCGTTGGTCATAGGCTGATGGCCGCTCGATAGATCGATGATCGACAAGCGCCGGTGCCCCAGACCGACAGAACCGTCGATGTAGGACCCCGCATCGTCCGGACCTCGATGAACCAGCAGATCTCGCATTCGGTTCAGGCGAAGCTCGTCGACTGGACGTCGCGGATCGGTGTGGACGATGCCGACTATCCCGCACATTGCCGGCTCCGTCCTAGATGTCCAGCGGCACTTCGGAGACGATCCAACGGGAACTTACCCGCCTTTGTCAGTGCAAGTCGTTCGACAAGCTCAATCTCGACGGCGGTATCCAAGCCGAGCCTGCTCCTCAACTCCCTGATCAAATGGTCGGAAATCTTCTGTGAATGCTCAGGCCGCGGGACGTCTCGCACCATGATCCTGTCCAAGTCCTTCTGGACGACCTGCGACGCCTCGATGCTGTTCAAAGGCTTGAAAGGACGAGTCAATACGGTCGGCGGAATGAGGCGGCCATCCCGGAGGGTCAAAGTGACCTCCGCCTTCGTCGTCACGTCGTCAATCAGTTCGCGCGCGCGACCGCATGGGCAGCTACCGGCCCGTATTGCCGTCCGGTCGTTGGTCACGTACCGGATCAGCGGCATGCCGGAATTGTGAAGCGTCGTTTCAACCAGCATGCCCGAGGTTCCGACACCGGCCGGCTCGCCCCGCTCGTCCACGACTTCAGAAATGCCGTACTCCATCGCCAAGTGATGACCCGCGTGCGCTTCGCACTCCGTCGCGAACGCCACGCGCTCGGTGACCGCGTAATAGTCGCACACTCGGCACTTGAAGCGTTTCTCGAAAGCTTCGCGCTGGAAATCGCACAACGTTTCCAACGAGGCAATGACGGCGCCGAGGCGAAGACTGCGCCGTTGTCACAGAGGAACTTGGCGAGCAGATACAGCTCCGACGTATAGCCGTCGAGGACGCGCACGCCGTACCGCCTCATTTCCTCGAAGCAGTCGCCGAGGTGCTCCTTCGACATGTGGAACGAAGAGAGGACAAGCTGATTGTGAAAGCGGTTGTACCGCCAGAACGGAGGCTCCTTCTTATCCAGCGGGACAATCACGTTGCCGCGCGCGACGGCGATGTGTTCGCCGTCGCGGGTCAAGCGGCATTTGGCCCAGCGGTACTGACGCCCAAGTACTGCATAGGTGGCGTGAATGACAGAAGAGTCGTATCGCACCTGCAGCGGCGATCTCGCGGTTCCGCTCATATGCCCGTGCTTGAGTCCGCTGGGAACGACTCTGTTCGAAATGAGGTCATCGAAGATCTTTGCGATGTCGTCCTTCGACAACAACGGGCGCTTGACGAAGTCGCCTCTGGACCTCTGGCGCCCTGGCGTCATTGCACGCTGGTCGAACACTGCCCGGTAGTACGGCGCGCTATCGTAGGCGCGCCGGATCAGCGCACGCAGCGTTTCGTCCTGGTACGCTTCCAGCTTCCCCCTGCTGAACCACTGGCTCCTCGGGAACAGCGCCGCATACTCCTTGAACTCGCCTCGGTATCGCTCGCGGTCGAGTATTGCGCTGTACCGGGCGAGTACGAGATTCTGCATGGATACCGGGCAGGGGCTGTACAACCTCGCCAACGCCGGGTTCATGCCACTGCTCCAATTTCTCTCTTGGCCGCGAGCACCGACTCGTACGCGATCTGCAGTTTCCCGCCGATAATGTCCCACGAATACTCTGTCTCGACCAACCTCCTCGCCTCCGCCCCCATTCGGGAGCGTAGGTCCGGATTTCGGAGCAGTTCGACGGTCCTCCGCGCGAATCCGGCGGGCTCGTCGACCAGAATGATGTTCTTGCCGCTGGTGACGTTGATGCCCTCGGCCCCAATCGTCGTGGAGACGATCGGTCTTTCCATCGCCATCGCGTCCAGTACCTTGAGCCGCGTGCCCCCTCCGACACGCAACGGGACCACGTACACCGCGGATTGCGCAACCAAAGAACGGATATCATCGACATATCCGGTGACGATGATGTCCTTGTCGTACTTCGCCAATCTCCGCAGATCCGTTGGCGGATCCTGCCCGACCGCGTAGAACGCGACGTCCGGCACCGCTCGCTTGATCTCGGGCCAGATCTCCCGCAGGAAGAAAAGCACCGCATCGCGATTGGCGAACATGTTCATGCCGCCCGTATATATCAGCGTTGGCCTGCTCGCCACGACTTTGCCCGTCTCGAGACGAAAGTAGCGGACATCGACTCCGTTAGGGATGATTGCCGAGTGGAGGCGCGGCAACCTCTCCTGCATTAACTCGGAGTCGGCCCTGGATACGAAGATATTCAGGTCGAACTTGCCACAGGTCGCAAGCTCGTAGCATCGGATCTTTCTTGCCTGCCGCGACAGGTAGAGCTTCGCAAGCGGATCCGCTTCCTTGTCGGCGCGCCGCTCCATCAGCTGCGACTCGATGTTGTGATGCGTAAGAACCCGCGGGACGAAACCACCGTCGTCGCCGAACTGCGCAAGGGCGAGCGTGTCATAGTGAACGAGATCGATCGCTTCCCGTTGCAGGAGCCGGCTCATGGCGGCGCCGAACCGGCGTGAGCGGTGCGCCAGGACGCTGAAGGGTAGCCTCGACACAGCACCCCAGGCATATCCGGCGATCCGTGCAAGGCTCGATTTCTTTGGCCATAGCTCGAAATACTGGATCTCTCGGCAATGCTTCCCCAACTCGATTCTGCTTTCTTCGACCAGGCGGTCTGTCCCCAGTACATCCGGATGCACGAAGGCCAGAAGGTACACATCGTTGCGCCTGCCGATCTCGCGAATCAGGTTGTACCCTCGCTGCAGGACGCCGCCATGCGGTGGATACGGCACGATCTGCGACAAGAATAAAATCTTCATTCCTGCCTTCGCTCCTGTGGCGCGGTCGTCACGCCTGTTCCCACTGAAGCGATGTATCGAGCGCTTTCCATCACACCCGCCAGGACGAAGAGGTGCGGATAATGGACGCCGCTGAGAAACGCACCCGCCACTGCGTACCCGATTAGCGACGCCTGCATTGCGACCACCAGGCGAGCGCTCTCCACCCCAACCGAACTGGGCGCCGATCGGACTTTTCGGTAAGTGCTTCGGTTGCGTGCGAAGTTCGTCAATATCAGCCCGACCAGAAAGAGTATGCCGGGAAACCCCAACTCGCCCAAGGTAACAAAGTATATGGAATGCGCATTCAGGTATGGACCGACATAATCAGGCGGCTTGTATTTGAAGCCGAACTTCACACCGAAGTGTCCCGGCCCGACGCCCGTGAGAGGATGGTCAAACGCCATGCTCCTGGCGGTCTTCCACGCCAGTATTCTCCCTTGCGCGGAACCGTCATCCTCGTAATTCTTCAGCGTGCCCATCCGATCAAAGTATGCGTCCGGAGCGAACAACAACACAATGACCACGAGCGCACCCACGCCAGCAAACGCGGCCGCCTTTCTTCCACTTCGTATGGCCAGATATAGCATCACGGCCGCCAGAGCAAGGGTGCCCCCTCGCGATTGCGTCCCGATAACGGCTAGAGTGAGCACTACCGACAGGCCGTAGAACAGATATCTCCCTTTCCACGTCTCGCTGCTCTGTGCCAGGAACAGTGCAAATGGAATGACGATGCAGACCGACCACGAGAAATCGTTGCCGTCCCCGAGAAACGTTCCCGCCAGTGGGGCTCGCACATCCGGGTTCAACAGGACCTCGGGGTACATTGCGATCAGCACGACATGCAAGAGCACCAACGTGCGCATCACGGTTTTCAGTCTATTGAGTGTGACGACTTGCCGGACGATCACGTAGTAGATCAACAGGTATCCAAGGACCGCCTTGAATATTTCCCACACGTACAATCGAACGTCCGCGACAACAAACTGCAAAGCGAACAGAAACAAATAGAAGAAGAACCATTTCGAACTTGGAGTGCTGAGTACCTCCTCGTTGGACCTGCCGGAGCTGGAAACGAAAGTCAGCGCAAATACTGTCAAGGGCACTAGCGAGTTGATTTTTGCGGCTTCGAAGAACGGAAAATAGGTGCCGGGCCGGAGGTAGTCCAGCCAAAAGAAGAGAATCAACCCGAAGAAGACGCCGGCGGAACCGGGCGACGGAACCTGGGCCGGATTCCCGATGTCGGAGCGGCTCAGCACGGGCGCATCGTCCCGTTCACTGTGCAGGCGCAGGCGGGTCGGGTCTGGCCCCCGAACCGCGGCGCGCCGCGCCGGTAGCCAGAGCGGTCGGCTCGGTGGAGGGGCAACCGCGGGAGCCCGGAATGCGCAGCGGTCCCTCGAGCGTAAGTCATCGACCGCAACACAGCTCCCTATAGTGGCCCTCGATCTTCCTGACGGTCTGCTCTATCGTGAATTTTTGCAACACGGTGGCGTGGGCCCGCTTGCCAAGTCGTTGCCTTAATTCCGGGTTGCTGAGGAGCAACGCCAGTTGCTGCGCCAACAGATCCGGATTGTTCGGTTCAATCAAGATTCCATTCTTGCCGTCTTCAAAGATTTCTGTTGGGCCTCCGACATTTGTCGATACCACGGCCTTGTTCAGATACATTGCTTCAATATTTACTCTCCCGAAAGGCTCGGGTTCGATCGAAGCGTGGACCACAATATCCATGATATCGATGAAGTCTGCCGGATTCTCCTGGAAGCCCGTGAACACAACGTTTTCTTCAACTCCCAGGGCCTGAATGATCTCCTCCAGTCTGCCCTTGTAGGGATCTCCAGCGTTCACGCCACCGACAAGAACGCACTTGATGTCTGGCCACGTCTTCTTCAGTATTGCCGTTGCCCGAACGACCGTTTCTTGACCCTTCCAATGCTTTATGTTGCCCACGACCCCGATTACCGGACTGTTGGCAGCGATTCCCCAGATTGATTTCAAACACTCTCGGTCTTGCTTGGGGCGAACTTGCAGCGTGTCAATCCCGTTGTATACAACCACCGTCTTCTCCTCGCTCAGCCCATGCCTGAGCAGCGTCTCGCGAATCTTTTTGGAGATGCATATCAGCAGGTCGGCGGAGTTTCCCAGCAGCTTGGATGACCTCGAAAGACTCTCACTTATTCCGCGCTCGTGAGAAATGAGTTTCACGCGCGCTATCTTGGCCGCGAGCATCCAGTCATGATTCGTATTGATGCTGTTGTTCAAATGGACGATATCCACCGACTTGCTTCTCAGAAAGCGGGCGTACTGAAACGAGGGCCGCAAAAAGAACCAGATGAAGTTCACTATCTTCTGAATCGGGCTGAGCATGGGAGCTACGTTGCTCAGGGATGGTGACAATCCGCTCAATAACGCACCGAGATCCAGCGGCCTGAAGTTCTTGAACGTATACACGTCTTTTGTTACGACGCGCAGCTTCTCGGCGACGTGATGATTGCTGTAAAAGACGACCAACGGATGGAACTGTTTTCTGTCAAGGTTCGCCACCATCGAATAAAGCGAAATGTGAGAACCTCCCACCGTCCCATCGCGGCAACCCTCAACGTACAGTATTCGCATGGGCATCGAGATATTTCCTCAACTCCTTCCGATACGACCAGCAGCGCAGGCACCGGTCCAACCGATCGATTACCATGAGGCCCGAACGTCGCGCTCAGGCCCAAGGGCCTTCTCGTCGGCTTCCTGTACTCGGCCAACGTAATCCTGCCATGCCAGCACCCTGAGGTCGCCGGGCTTCTTTCGCCGAAGTCCCTCGATGACGGCGCGGGCCAGCGGCAGGTCCGTGATGAGCGGTATGCCAGCATCCACCGCGGCGCGACGGATAAGCAAGCCATCCGGCCTTCCCAAAGCGTCGTAACTTCTTGGCACATTGATTACGAGGTCGACATCACCACGCTCGATGAGCGCAACTGCGCTGGGATCTTGTCCCGCCGTCTTTTCAACCGCAGTACACGCAACTCCGATACCGTCCAGCATCTCCGCTGTACCGCGCGTGGCGTAGATGGGAAGGCAGAGCTCGTCCGCTATGACGCGAGCCTCGTCGGCAAACCAGTACTTGTCCTCCACCGGGCCGAGTGAAAGCAAGATTCCCCGCGCAGGAAAGCGAAAGCCGGTTGCGACGAGGCCGTGGAGCAGCGCCTCGTGCAGGTCGTCGCCGAAACAACCCACCTCCCCGGTGCTCATCATCTCGACACCAAGAAGTGGATCGGCGCCCACAAGTCGCGAAAACGAGAACATTGGAACCTTGACCACAACGTGGTCGAGGTTGAGGCTATCGCCACTCGTCGGGCCGCTCGCGCCCAGCATCCTACGCATCGCTTCCCGGGCGAAGTTGGTACCGGTCGCCTTCGAGACAAACGGGAAGCTGCGCGACGCCCGCAGATTGCACTCGATAACCTTGACCGCATTGTGCTTGGCGAGAAACTGGACGTTGAACGGCCCGGTGATGCAGAGGGCCCGCGCAAGTTCGGCAGCGATTCGACGGATTCGCCGGATCGTCGCAATGTAGAGCGTCTGGGGCGGCAGAACGAGCGTCGCGTCGCCGCTGTGAACCCCGGCGTCCTCGATATGCTCGCTGATTGCCCACGAAACGATCCGGCCGCGTTGGGCAACGGCATCGATCTCGACTTCGCGTGCGCGCACCTCGAAGGCCGAGATGACCACGGGATGGAGGGGCGAAATGTCGCGTGCCCGCTCCAGGATGCGCCCCAATTCATTCGGCTCGTGAGCAACGCTCATTGCGGCACCACTTAGAACGTAGCTCGGTCTCACCAATACGGGGAATCCGCCGAGCCGCTCGACGGCGTCGCCGGCATCGGCTCGATCCGTCGCTTGGCACCACCGTGGCTGATCGATGCCAAGCTTGTCGAGCAGCGCGCTGAATTTGCTTCGATCCTCCGCGCAGTCGATGCTCTCCGGGCTGGTGCCGAGAATTGGCAGCCCTGCCGCGTGCAACCGCATCACGAGATTGTTCGGAATCTGACCACCCATGCTCACGACTACGCCGCCCGGCTGTTCGATCTGGCAAAGATCCTGAACGAGCTCGAACGAGATCTCGTCGAATATCAGGCGATCGCAGATGTCGTAATCGGTGCTGACGGTCTCCGGGTTGTAATTGAGCATGATGGTCTCGTAGCCGAGATTACCGGCGGCCTGCACAGCGTTCACGCAGCACCAGTCGAACTCCACGCTGGACCCGATCCGATAGGCGCCCGAGCCCAGCATCAGGATCTTCTTGCGCCTCGAGGGAAGAACGTCGCTCCGGGTCGCGCTGAAGGTCGTGTAGAGGTAATTCGTGTCCGCAGGGAACTCGGCGGCGAGCGTGTCAATTTGCACGATATGGCGCGTGATGCCCTCGCGCATGCGGATTTCCCGTACGGCACCTTGCTCGACGCCAGTCAGGCGTTCGATCGCATGATCCGCGAAGCCCATGATCTTGGCGGTACGCAGCGCATCGGGCGCGACGAGGCCCCGGGTGGCCGACAGGCGCCTGTGCATCACCACGATTCGTTCAATGGAATGGAGGAACCAGCGGTCAATTTGCGTGAGCGCATGGATCTCGTCCACGCCGATTCCGTCCAGGAATGCCCGGGCAATGGCGAATATCCGGAGCGGTGTCGCGTTGCGCAGCTGGTCGCGCAGGTCGCTGAACGAGTAGGCGTTCGGATCGAGCCCCGACACACCGATGTCGAGCATGCGCAACGCCTTCTGGATCACCTCCGGAAACGTCCGCCCGATCGCCATCACCTCGCCGACGCTCTTCATTTCGCTCCCGATCCGGACCGAGGCGCCCTGAAACTTGCCGAGATCCCAACGCGGAACCTTGCATACGATGTAGTCGAGCGAGGGTTCGAAGAATGCCGTCGTTCGTCGCGTGATGTTGTTGGGCACGTCGAGCAGCGAACGTCCGAGGGCCAGCTTCGCGGCAACGTAGGCAAGCGGATAACCTGTAGCCTTGCTCGCAAGAGCGCTCGAGCGCGACAGCCGTGCATTGACTTCGATTACCCGATAATCGGTGCCATTGGGGTCGAGCGCGTACTGGATGTTGCATTCGCCGACGACGCCGAGGTGACGGATGGTCCTTATCGCCGTCGTGCGGAGCAGCTGGTACTCCTCGTCGTTGAGCGTCTGCGAGGGCGCGACGACGATCGACTCGCCGGTGTGGATCCCCATCGGATCCATGTTCTCCATGTTGCAGACGGTGATGCAGTTGTCGCGGGCATCCCGCACCACTTCGTACTCGATCTCCTTCCAACCGCGCAGGCACTCTTCGACCAATACCTGACTCGCACCGCCGCTGAACGCGCGCTTGACGGCAGCCGCGAGTTCCCCCTCGTTTTCCACGATCCCGCTGCCCTTGCCGCCGAGGGAATATCCGCCGCGCAGCATCACCGGGAAGCCGATTCCCCGTGCCGCTTCAACTGCCTCGTCCGGGGAGCGGCAGGCCATGCTGCGCGCCGTCTTGACGCCGATTTCGTCCAGCCGGCGGACAAACAGCTCCCGGTCCTCGGTGTCGCGGATCGTCGCAATGGGGGTACCCAGCACACGGACGCCATGCCGTTCGAGGACGCCCGAATCGTGGAGCGCGAGCCCGCAGTTCAGCGCCGTCTGGCCCCCGAACGAGAGGAGGATCGCATCGATGTCCTCCTTGACGATGATGGGTTCGATGAACTCCGGCTTGACCGCGACAAAGTAGATGCGGTCGGCAAGCGCCTCGCTGGTTTGGATGGTCGCGATGTTCGGATTGACCAGGACCGCGGCTACCTGCTCCTCCCGCAGCGCCTTCAGCGCCTGCGAGCCCGAATAATCGAACTCTCCCGCTTGCCCGATCTGCAGGGCGCCGGAGCCGAGCACCAGCACCCGGCGGGGCTTTCTAGGCAAGTACGCACCATAGAGCGACATGAATCATTCCACCTGGCTGAGCGCTCGAAACGGGACAACGAGGCTCCCGAAGGACCTTCGACGGAAAGACGTCATCGGGATCTCACGGCGTAGATCAGGCGAACGAACTCGTCGAACAGGAAATTCGTGTCTTCGGGCCCCGGGTGGGCTTCGGGATGGAACTGCACGCCGGAAAAGGGCTTTGACCGCGAGCGGATGCCCTCATTGGTCCCGTCATTGACGTTGACGAACCACGGTTCCCAGTCGGGAGGCAATGATTCGTCCTTGACTGCGAAACCATGGTTCTGGCTCGTGATGTAACAGCGTCCGGTAAGGAGGTCCTGGACCGGCTGGTTGACGCCACGGTGTCCATAACGGAGCTTATAGGTATCGCCGCCGGCGGCGCGGGCGAGGATCTGGTTGCCGAGGCACACACCCAGGATCGGCTTGCCTTCGCCCAGCATGGTCCTCACCTGCGCCGTGAGGGGCTCGAGATCGCGCGGGTCGCCCGGCCCATTGCCGATAAGAATCCCGTCTGCCTGCGCCGCAAGGGGCGCGAGGGGCACGTGCCACGGTGCGCGAATGACGCGCACGCCGCGTCGGAGCAGGGAGCGCACCAGGTTGTCCTTCGCACCGACGTCGACGAGCAGCACCGTGGCATCACCGTGTCCGAGGACAACCGCCTCACCGAGCGCCACGCGGACAAAGACTTCGCGCGTCATGTCGACGGTCCCGGCCGAGGCCTTCGCCTCTTCGAGTGCCATGCCGGCGGGATAGATCCATCCCCGCATGGTCCCGTGTTCGCGAAGCCGCCGGGTCAGCGACCGGGTGTCGATCCCCGTGACGCCAGGGACGTCTTCCGCCAATAACCAGTCTCGCAGCGACCTCGTCGCCGCGTGGTGGCTATATGCATCGACATAGTGCTGGACGACGAGGCCCTGCACCTGGATGCGATCCGACTCGTAAGGCGCTTCGATGGACCCGCTGGCACGCGGCGCCGGAACGCCGTAGTTGCCGACCAAAGGATAGGTAAGCACCAGGATCTGCCCTGCATAGGATGGATCGGTCAGCGTCTCGACGTACCCCGCCATCGCGGTGTTGAAGACGACCTCGCCGGCGACGGCGCGCGCAGCTCCGAAGAACTCGCCTTCGAGTGCTGTGCCGTCATCGAGAGTCAGGGTTGCCTTTCGCGTCGGGGTTGGCGGCATGAAATCAATGATCGTGGGAAGTCGGTTGTGACAATCCGCCAATGGCCGCTGACGCGGGCAGCACCAGGTTAGCGGCGATGCACATCGGCGGACGAAAACACTGTCGTTCGCCTGCCCCGTTGGCTTCTCGCCCCGGCAGACAGCGCGAACTAAGTGCCAATAACCATCCTGCTGTACTCGCCCAAGACGCGATTCACAAGTTTCGTGATGGCGTAACACACCGCGACGGTGGCCCCGCTCAGCAGCCCGACTCTGAGGACGCTGCCTTGATAGGTATGCCAGGCAGTGATGACCCGGAAAGCATAGATCACGTATGCATGAAGGAAATAGATGCTGAAAGCCGTATCACCGAGCGGGCGAAGCGGCTTGCTTACGACAGAGTCATATCTGCTCATCAGCCCCAACATCAGAAACGCGAGGATGATCTTCTGAAGAAATGCCCAGTCAATGTATCCCCGCTCGAAAGAGAAGATCTGATCCACACGGTAGCTGCCATGCTGGTCCGACACAACGAACTGAAGAATGTAATAGGCCAGAAACACGACAAAGAAGATGCCGACATTCTTTTCCAGGAAGCTGACGACATTCTGCCGATACTGGCTCGTAAACATTCCCAACACATACGCCGATAGAAAATAGACGAACGAATGCAGGATGCCGGGATTTGGAAAGTGTGGCCGATGCGCCAGCAGAGAGACCGGCAAGAGCAGCAAGATCAGCCAATAGAGGACGGGATACCTTGTGAAAGCGTAGAAAGCCGGCGACACGAGGTAATAGACAAGGATCACCGGAATGAACCACATCGGGTAATCTATCCGCGTGGCACCCGTCACGTAGAACCACAGAATCTGATATGCGACAGAGGTTCCCTCCAGAAACGGGTAATCCTCGACCGGATTCCCCCGGAACACGGTGTAGCCGATGGCCGGAATGGACGCGATCAAGTACGGCATGAGCACGTACTTGACCTTCTTGGCGAGGTGGGCCGGATATCGGTAGTTCGCCGAAAGATGCTGGAACAAGTAGCCTGATATGAAGATGAAGAAGACAGTCCCGTTCGCCAGCAAGTCGCTGAGTGCGTAGGCCACCGAGGGATCCTCGCTCCACGAGAATGCCGTCATTGCGTGCACTGCAACAATGAACAGGATAGCCAATCCCCTGAAGCTCCGAATATCCGATAGGTAAATGGCCTTTGGCACTTCAGTTCTCAAAATGCAGGAAGACATCGGTCACGGTCGATAGTCGGTCGAGACAACGACAATCCCTCGGCCGCAAGCAAGTGTCATGCCCATGAACTCGCCCGCCGCGGTCTGGCGGCACATTCATCCATTTGAACAACCGCCAATTGGGTCCCGACCGAACCCGGATCGAGGGTTGCGGATCAACCCGCCGGCCCGTCGGCATTGACCGGCCAACCCGAACTCAGCCACCGCCCGCTCGATGACCGCTTCCCCTACCGACGACCTTCTCCGCCATAGCACTTGATGATCGCCGTCCCGAACGGCAGGCTGCGCAGCTTCGGCTCGATCAGCGTCAACTCGCCGGCCTTGGTCGCCAGCTTCCGTTGTCAATGCCCCGCCCGCGTGTTCACTCGCTGTAGCGGGCGCTCATATGGTGACGCGCTCCGCAAATCTGTTTACGCGCTACCTGCAACGGCGGGTTCAGCGTCTCTTCGACGCTCGACCGCACCGCCTTGAAAATGTGCCCACGCCGCTGCGATTGATCGACTCGAATCGCCTCCTTCAGACCTTCCGCGGCATTCCGTGCCATGGCGACCTCGCGGGGGTCAGGATCATGAATGTCACGCAACCACCATTGAATCAGATCCAGGCCACGGCTCCGAATGTGCGAGAAACACGTTAATTGATCCCACCGTCAGCAAGCGCGCGAGAAATACGGCGACGGCCTCGCTGATCGCGCGCATAGTGAACGCGCGGGCCAATGTCCGACTCGTAGCGCCCGGACATGTTGGACTCATATGAAACGTCAACGGGGATCGCAAACCGCTTCAGGCCTAGTCAAACTCGAATTGGGTTTCGTAACGGGTTGCCAACGTCTTGGATTGACGCTCCTTTCGCAGCAGGCAGTTGCCGACGGCGAGTACCTCGATGCCAGTACCCATGAAACACCGGAACGCATCTTCCGGCGTGGACACGATTGGCTCGCCACGCACGTTGAAGCTCGTGTTGACCACGACCGGACAGCCGGTGAGCCCTTTGAAGCGGCTCACCAATGCATGGTAGCGAGGGTTGGTGTCGGCATGAACGGTCTGGATGCGCGCCGAATAGTCGACGTGCGTCACTGCCGGAATGCTGGAGCGCGGAACATTGAGTTTGTCGATTCCGAAAAGTCCCTTTTCCTCCGCACTCATCTTGTGACAATGCTTGGGCAGGACGTCGGCGACGAGCAGCATGTAGGGGCTGTCGTCGTCAAGATCGAACCACTCTTGCACGTCCTCCCGTAACACTGATGGGGCAAACGGCCGGAAGGACTCGCGGAACTTGACTTTCAGGTTCAGGATCTTCTGCATCGTGGGGGAACGCGGATCCCCGAGTATCGATCGACCGCCGAGGGCACGAGGGCCGAACTCCATGCGGCCCTGGTGCCAGCCGACCGCGAGCCCATCGGCCAGCGCGTGAGCACATGTATCGACAAGACCGGCCTCGTCCAATGTCTCGAACACGGCGCCCGCGTCGCGCAGGCGGGATTCGATCTCCGCCTGCGAATAGGACGGTCCGAGATAGGAACCGCGCATCGCGTCCCGTCCACCATTCCGTTTACGAGGTTGGCGCTTGTAGAGGTGAAATGCGGTGAGCGCCGCCCCGAGCGCCCCGCCGGCATCGCCGGCGGCCGGCTGCACCCATAGGCGGTCATAGTAGTGTGTCTTCAGCAGCTTGCCGTTCGCGACGCAATTCAACGCCACCCCTCCGGCCAAGCAAAGATTGCGCTGACCGGTTTCCTGTGCGATTGACTTGGCAAGTGCCAGCACGACATCTTCGGTAACGACCTGAATCGACGCCGCCAGATCCATTTCTCGCTGCGTCAGCGGCGACTCGGGATCGCGTGGCGGGCCGCCAAACAGCGCATCGAAGCGCTCGTTGGTCATGCGCAGGCCCGTACAGTAGTCGAAGTAGTCCATGTTCAGGCGGAACGACCCATCGTCCTTGATGTCGATGACGTGGTTCTTGATGGTCTCCACATATTTGGGCTCGCCATAGGGAGCGAGGCCCATGACCTTGTATTCCCCCGAGTTGACCTTGAATCCGGTGTAGTAGGTGAAGGCAGAGTAGAGCAGACCAAGCGAGTGCGGAAAGTGGATCTCACGCACGACCTCGAGTTCGTTGCCGTTGCCCAATGCGAGCGAGGTCGTAGTCCACTCGCCGACGCCATCCATTGTGAGCACGGCGGCCTGCTCAAAGGGCGACGGAAAGAACGCGCTGGCGGCATGGCTCAGGTGATGCTCGGAGAACAGCAGCTTCTTGTGCCAGTCCGCCTTGGCATCCAGCGCGCGCAACTCGCGCACGAGAAGATCCTTCTGAAACAACTTCTCCTTGAGCCAGACCGGCAGCGCATGCTGAAAGGAACGGAATCCTCTCGGCGCAAACGACAGATAGGTTTCCATCAGCCGTTCGAACTTGAGAAACGGCTTGTCATAGAATGCGACGTGATCGAGGTCATCGGCTCGCAAGCCCGCGTGCTCGACGCAGAAACGCACCGCGTGAATCGGAAAGCGCGGGTCATGTTTGCGGCGCGTAAACCGCTCTTCCTGCGCGGCCGCCACGATCTCCCCGTCCACAATCAGGGCGGCGGCGGCATCGTGGTAGTACGCGGAGATGCCGAGGATCTTCATCGCCAATCAGAACAGCGTGTAGATGAACGGTGCGATGGCCGACCCTTGCGCGAGCACCAGCAGGCCGCCCAGCAGCAGCATCACGACAATGATGGGCAGCATCCAGAATTTCTTGCGGACCTTGAGGAACTGCCAAAACTCTAGAAAGAAGCTCATGTGAGTATGAGTCCTGAGGACTAGAATTGGTTCTTGAGGGAATCCGGTGGCGGGCCTGGAGGATCACGACGGATCCAGTAGCTCGCCGCCTGCGGTTCGGTGCGACGATGCATCGCATCGCGCCCGCGCAGGCGCAACACAAATGCAGTTGGCGTGAACAGACCGAAATAGATAGCGCCGAGCACAATCGGGCTGACGATCCGATGCAGCAGGGCACCGAATGCCATCCACGCCCGGTTCAGGGGATGGAGGATGCGCGGCTGTACAAACGAAATCACGAGAAACGCCACGGCGAGCGACAACAGGACAGTGGCACCGGGAATACTCTTCCACCACAACCACGCCGCGACGAGACAGAAGACCACGGTAAAGGTGATCCCGAACGAACGGTCTGACGGGAGGGCGGGCAGGGGATCGCGATTGGTGGCCATGGATCGAGAATCAACAAGAAAAAGTGAGTGTTTCGTCGCATTGCACCGGGGTATTGACTGCCTTGCGCGCCGCGGACGATGCTACCTGCCCGTCAAATGATATCTGATTGCAGAGATCGAAACGACAGGATCGAGGGCGCTGTAACTTGTGGCAGACAAGCGGTGCCGCAGATGGCAGGACTCCAAGAGCTCGAGTACTTCTTCTTGGGGCCAAGCCGGCATCAGATTGCAATCTATTCCGAAACGCAGTTAAACGCATCGCCGTGCACTCCCCGTGCCTCATTGAGCTGCGGTTCGTGCTTCTCGCGGACCTATAGTGGTTTGGCTCCCAGAGCGCTTTCCACGCTCTTCGTTGGCGGTCATCAATCGGCTCCCCGATCTCCGAAGCTGATAAATTGCATCGCGCGCTCGCTTCGACCACCGCAGTCTGTCCCCCACGATCTCGATGAACAGAGCGGCCTCGCGCTCCATCACGGCGCTCGCGTCATATCCCGTTCCACATCATGAACCGTGCAGAGATGCAATGAACCACGACATTGGCGACCACGATCACCTGCTACCCGGAAGTCCGCGAAAAACGTCCACAAGCTTTCACGTGTTGAGGCCTGTGACCCGCTGTACGCTCAGGAAACCGCAATCAAGATCGACGTAGTCCGTATATTCAACCACTTCGAATCCGTGTTTGCGGAGGTAATCGACCATTTCGTTCGCCTTCTGCCTCTTGTTCTCCTTGGCGTGATACTCCATGGCAATTCGCTGGATCTTCGCCAAGATAGACTCAGGCGCAGAGTACAGGATTTCAAATTCCGCGCCCTCGCAGTTCAGTTTGAGGAGATCGCACCGATCTAGCTTGTACCGTTCGAAAACGCCTTCCAAAGAGATCGCCTCCACCTCCTCGGTTCCCGTGCTTACAGTCAAATGGCCCTTCGTGGTGCTGTGCACCCCGGATGCTTCCCCGAGGTAGAGAGTGATCACACCCGCCTGCCCGGCAACGGCAGCCCGCACAGGTGTCAGGTTGTTCAGACGATTCAAGGCAGCATTGCGGGCCAGGAATTCATAGTTGTCCGATGCGGGCTCAAAAGCGATCACTCGCCCCCGCGGGACCTGCTTCGCGGCGTAGACCGAGAAAGCGCCAATGTTCGCCCCGATATCTATCACGGTATCCGTCTCTCGCAGAGAGAACCCCTTTTTTGTATAGTCTTCACGTTCAATGGCATGGCGTAGAAACCCTTCATCCCAGGCGAGCCTTCGGACTTGGAAGCGAAGGCCGTCGAACTTTACCGTCTTGGTCGTGAACCCGATCGAATGAAGGATGCGGTCGCGGGCCACTTGCAGCCTGTACGGGAGCCGATGTTCGATCAGCAAAGCGCGCAACACGCGCGCGACGCTCGCGCCGGGTGGCCGCTGTGGAGCTGGCTCCCGTTTCTCGACTGGGGCATACACCGCCGGAGATTTTTCCATTTCTTCGTCCTGTGCTTTACGTGCGACTAGAGTCGTCGTCCCAATGTGGTCCCTGTTTTATTCTGACATAGTTGCTTCGGGCAGAGATCGCTCGAACGCGCATGTCCTTCCGCCTCACTTCCGTTGCAGACAGGCTTTGCTGCGCAGCGATGAATCGCTTCGGTTGGGCATCGTGATGGCATTCGTATCAGGGCGGACGGACAGAGCGTCTATGGCCTAGCATGATCGCGAACTTCGTGGATGTGGCCCGTCTCGACACGCGTCTTGGGACCGTCAACTGCACTTACTTTGGCCCGCCGGCGCGAGGGTTCCGCTTGTGGAGACCCGGAACATCGGGACGCCGAGAATCCCGTCGCATCTCACCGCGAATTCTCGACGACAACTGACGTCACGCTCGCCTGCCGGTGGCATGAGGCGCGCGGCCCGCTTGCCGCTTGCCCGCACCTACCAGCGCGGAGCCCGGCTCGGGCGTTCCGGATTGCGTCGCTCCCAGTCGGACGCGCCGTCAGTTCGGCGAAGCTGGCGGCGTCCTTGCCGAACTCGTCCACCCGACGCCCGATTAGACAATCCTCGATGCACCCCTGCTCGGCTACGTCTTGGCGGAATTTCCACCCGCTTCGGCGGATCAAACCGTCCCGTCTTGCACTCATTCCGTGAAGAGAAGAATGCAGCGTCAGGGAGGGCGCGTCAACTCCAAACGTCGGCTCATTTACGGCGGAACAGACTGTTGTAGTCACCAAGCGCCACCAACTGCAGGAAACTCATGTTGGCGTCATCGATCACAACGATCGCGGCGAAACGTGCAACTTGCGGCGACTCGCGATCACTTGACCGTGATAGCCTGCGCTACGCGGCTTCTCTCTCGCGCGGGACCCAGGATTTTCGCCCGTCCCGGGCTCACACTGCTCCGTACCGCCGGTCCAGCCAGGACGTAACGCGACGCAACATGTCTTCCTCCCACTCCGAAAGAGCAAAAATATGGTTGGCATCCTTGACTACATGAATCTCGAAATTGTCCTCATGCCGCTGCAAGGTCGCTTCAAAAGGTTGCGCAAATCTTTCTTGATAGATTGAATAGAGTCGATCAGCCTCGCTAAAGATCAGCAAGACCGCGCGAGTTGAAACCATTGTCTCGAAGGCGACCGGAAACAATGGATTGATATTCGCTGATTGCTCGGTCCCCCCAGCGCGATCAATTGGAAGGCGGGCCGCTTTGGGCGCGAGGGAACTCAAGATTATTTTCAGGATTACTCGGTAATTGCTTCTAAGCGTCAGAAAGCGCAGCCATGATCTTGGGTCAGAGAGCTTCGAGCGATACCCTTGGCGCCACTGATTCAGTTCCCCGGTCGTCAGGTACCTCGTATGATCGACATCCGCGCTGTCCAATATGACCGGCAAACCCAACCCAATCAAGGAATCCACTCTTTGATCGCGCGCCCCGGCGAGCACGCCGGTGATGGCCCCCCCGCACAATCCCGCCAGGATGAAGCGTGACGCGCCAAATTCGCGTTCCATCCAATCCATTGCCGCGCGGGTGTCCTCAACATACCGACCGAGCTGAACCGTGGCGTAGAAATCAGGCACCAGCTCCTCATTCACCGTTCCTTCCGAATCGCCGAGACCCGAGAAATCGAAGCGCAGGACCAGGAAGCCCAACTTGGCGAGACGACGCGCAAGCTTTACGTAAAGACGATGGGGCGCGACGCGGGACTTGATTCCCGGTGAAAGGAGAATGATGGGAATTGATCTCCCCTTGTCCGCGTCCGGATGATGAATAATCCCGAACAGTTCGAGTCCGTCGCGATTGGGAAACAACACGGGCTCACAGCTCGTTTTCATTCTTCTCCAGCCAGTTCAGCGTATCGTCGTAGAGGCGGGCCGCCCGCGAATAGAACGACTTGATCTCCTTCCAGAACGGCTCTTCCGCCGAAACGACCGCACGGCCATGCGGGTAGAGCGAACAGAGTTCGGACATTCGTTTCTCGAGAATCGGCTTCGAACCTTGGCCGATTTGTACAATGAGGCATTTGGCCTTCGAACGTCTTTCGCCATCCAGAAGCTGAATCGAGGAGACCTGCTTGAACATCGCTTCCGCGATTTCGTACCCGTCCACATTGGCGTTCTGACCCTGTGCCATGGCCTGAATCAGCGCTTCGCGACCCTGCCGAACCTCCCTGTACATGGCCATCTGCATGGCAAGGTTGACCCGCAGCAGCTCCTGCATATATGCAGCGCCGTCGACAACGGGGCTCCACATCACGAGCTGACGGACTTCGGCAACCGACTCCGCGGTCAGCGCAGCGAGCGTTGCTCCAAAGCGCAGGCCCAGCAGGCCGACGTCCATCGACGCGCCCACTCTGTCCACCAGAACGTCGATCGCACATCGGATATCGGCCAAATAAGTCTCGACCGTCGAATCCTCGAAGTCCCCGTCGCTGTCGCCGGTTCCCCGGTAATCGAAGCGAAGGACCGGATGTCCTCGACTTGCCAGCTCACGAGCGAAGTTCACATAAACCAGGTGTGCCCAGAGCTTCTCCTCGCCGAACGATGGGCAAAAAAGATAGGGCAGTCGTCGTTTCGCGACCTCGGGTGAGTGCAACACTCCGAACAGGTTGAAACCGCCGCTCGCAAAGAAGAACGGAGTTTCATTCATGACTCGGTCGACTTTCGCCGAGTCGGATCCCAGATCTCCTGCCTCACGCCCGCAATGTACTTTCCCCACGCAACGAGGGTTGCGACATTGACGACCGTGAAAAACAGGGCAACACGACCGAGCAAGCTGTTCTCGACAACGCTGAAACCGAACCAACTCAGGAGCGCCAAGCCGTAGAACAGCAGCTGACCGATCAGGAAGAACGCGTAGATCGGCTGATCGAGGAGGAAGAGATTGCTTGCGAAAAGTGCCATCAGAAAGAACGGCACGCTCCAGCGCATCAGCTTGTGCGAGAAGAGCTCCAATGCAAACACGCCGTATCGCAACGGATTCAGCAATCCAATCTTATGGAACAGCGTGGAAATGCCACGAAGTATCGTTCGAACCTTGCGCTCGAACTCCGCCTGGCTGCTCCGGAGGCTCGTCATCGAGCCCTTGGCGTCGGAGTCGGAGACGGCTCGATATCCCTGCTCCACCGTGTTGAGCACGGAAAGGAAGTCCGGGGCAAGGCCTTCGGGAAACTCCTGGCAGAGCGCCCGGCGTTGCGCGTAGAAACTGCCACTGGCTCCCACGATCGAGTGGACTTTCGACTCGAGTCGACGCAAGGCGAGTTCGTAGCGGCCGTAGAGCCCCTCGCCTCCCCTCCCGGGAATCGAATCTTCGCCCGACGCGCATCCGATCCCGGGGTCGCGGAAGTTCGCCATCAAGGTTGCCACCGCATCCGGATTCAGCATGATGGACGCATCGGAAAAGCAGACGATCTCCCCATTAGCGGTTCTCAGTCCGTGGTTCAAAGCCTGGGCCTTGCCGCCGCGCTGGGGGAGCTCGAGAACCTTCAAATGGGGCGCCACGTAGCTTCTCGCTATCTCGACCGTCCTGTCCGTGGAACCATCGGAGACGACCAGGATCTCGAGTTTGTCGCGCGCGTAGTCGAGGCATAGGGTGTTCTCGAGCTTCCGCCCGATGACCGATTCCTCGTTGTGAACCGGAATGATCATGGCCACCGACAGGCAGTGCCCGGGGGCCGGCTCCGACTCCTCCACGTTCCCGCCGCGGCGGGAAACGAGCGCGAGAAGCCTCAATACCAAGGGATAGCCCAGGTACGCATATAGCGTCGCGCCCAGCGCAAGCCAGAACAAGACCTTCACGGAACTCGGCGGCTGTCCGAAATACCGCGATAACTCGCAGTCATCGTTTCGTCGTGCATTCGTGGGTCACGTGTGTGCCGGCTGAATTCATTACAGGATGCCGACGATTGTCGCCAGCAAAAGCGGAATCGTGGGTGCCGCTCCCTCATGGATGTTTATCCGCCTTATCGCGAAGCGATCGTCGTCACATTTCACGAACCCTGGTTTCGTACTGAAAGCCAGCTGGAAACCGCAGTCCGCGACAATCTGCTGAGATTGCGCATTGCAGTTGCCGCTTGGATAGCTGAAAGCGATGGCGTCCTTGGACAACTCCTTCGCGATCTTCTGCTTCGAGACCATCACTTCCTGCTGCGCTCGATCGAATGGAATCGCCGTGAGCAGTTCATGATTCATCGTGTGAGAGCCGAAGTCGATCTTTCCTGCGGCCATCTTCCTGACTTGGGCCCAGGAGAGGAAGGAATCCACGTGCGCGGCCGAGCCGTTATGCCCCCCCGCCAACTCGCCAGCGGCATCGAGGAGATCGCGCCGCTCCTTCTCGGAAAAGTTCTTCGCGCGGCTCACATTTTCCCGGATTCTGGCCCTCGCCCGATCGCTGGGCAGCAGCGTATCTTCGTTCAATCCGAGCTTGGCCAGGACTTCGCGGAGCCTGGTCGACTGGCCGTCCTGCGCGCGCTCGAGCGCGGTGAAAAGCGAACGAGCGAGCGATTCCTGCCAGAATTGCCTTTCGGTACCGATGAATCCCGCCGTCAGGAACACGACTGCGGGCACGTCGTATTCCTCGAGCAGCGGAAATGCATGGGTAAAGTTGTCTTCCCAGCCGTCGTCGAACGTGATCAGGCACGTGCGCCTCTCGAACGGCTGACCGCTGACCATGCGGTCCCGGAACCCCGACACCGAGACCACATGAAAGTGCTTGCGCAGGAATCGGAGATGGTTCTCGAAGGTCGGCTTCTCGACGATGATTCCCGGGTGCGAGAAGGTCTCCTCCAGGGCGTCTCGATTGAGCACGCGATGATACATCAGCACGACCGCGCGATTACGCAGGCGGACGTGCATCAGCACGTGCAGCGCTCCGAGCAGATAAAGCACCCGCGCCAAGGCGCGGCGGATCCCTGATCGAAATTTCCGGTGATCGATCATCTGAGGTGCGACTGCGGTTCAGGCATCCACGGAGCGACGCTGATTTCTGTTGATCGATTGCGCATCACTCGCTCGCGCTCGACTTGAGCACGGAAATCGCGCGATCCTGCGTCGCTCTCGTGACAAACGAGTGCGTTGGCAGCGTCATGATGTGTTCCGCGACCCATCGACCCGCATCCGAGTTCGGAGTGCCCCGGAACAGGTCCGGCCCGACGCCGGGAATGTCCGCGACCGCCGTGGGAAAAGAGCCACTCGCGCCAATGCCCGCTTTTTTCAGCACGTCGACCGCCCGGTTTCGTTGACTCCCCTTCAGCAATAGCGGAAGCCGGAGGTAGACCGAAGTCGCGCTCGGGGGCGGCGAAACGAATTGAACTTGAGGTAGGTTCCTCAGTTCCTCGAGGAAGTATCGGGCTTTGGCGATTCTCGACGACGTGATTGCCTCGATGCCGTCGAAGAGTCGATGGCCGATGGCGGCCAGGTACGCGGGATACGCTTCGATCGCGATGCTGTCCGGATACGGCGTGGTTCCAAGCTTCAGGAACGGAGCGCTGTCGGGAATCCAGTAGAGCCGGGGATGGAGAAAGGTCGAGTAGACGAGGAGCTTTGCGAAATACAGTGCGCGGGTGCTTGCCGATGCCGTCGGCAATGCCATGATCCTGTTCCTGATCAACGAGCCGAGATCGTCCCGATTGGTCACGATGATGCCGCCGTCGATCGTCGTGATGTTCTTGCCTTTGTCGAGGCTGAATATGCCGGCATCACCCAGCGTTCCGGAGAACTTGCCGTCGATCCGGGCATCCATGCTTTGCGCTGCGTCATCCAGTACGAGGGCACCCTGGGCCCTCGCGATCGCGCAAAGCCGGGGCAGATCGTTGGGTATCCCGTACAGATTTGCGGAAACGACGCACAGCACGCGGCTGAAGTCGGCTCGCTCCAGCTCCGCATAGTCATAGTCCAACGTCCCGGGGTCGACATCGCAGATTCGCACCTTCAAGCCGGCACGAGCCACCGAGGCAGGCACCGAATAGCAGGTGTACGAGGGAATGATGACCTCGTCCTTGTCGTCCGCCGCCATAGTCCGCATCGCCTGCAGGATCAGCGCGACGGCGGCGCGCCCGGTGGAGACGAATAGACAGTGGCGCAAACCGTACCGGTCGCAGATGCTCTTGCGAAATGCCTCCAGGGCTTCCGTCGGACCCAGTTGACCAAGGAGGCCACTTGCGAGGTCAGACAGGCCGATGCGGGTCCCTGCCGGAGCGACTTGATACATCCCCATGATCACCGAAACGTAATTATCGTAACTGGCCCCAGACCGGACCATGAACTGCTCGAACCGGCGCTTTGGCGTGGCGGATACCTCACCGCTTATCGGCGTTGCCCATGGCAACTTCGGCGCCCGATCACCCGAGGTCCACACGGCTGACCCCTGCTCCAAGCTGCAAATGTAACCGCGGAGCGGCGTTTCGCCTCGACCGACCATCACCAGCGTGCATCCGCCGGTTCCGGCGCACAGCCGCGCGCTACTGAACGCGAGGACGCCCCCCCGAGCGTCGATTCACGCGGAGCGTCTCTTCTCCACCGCGGCAGCTCCGGGCGCCTCCCTTGGCAGGCGAGCCCGTCCGCCCAGAACCTGGTCATAGACCGCCATGATGCGCTGAAGACGCACGCCGTGGCTGAAATCGGCCCGCACACGCCGCTCTCCGGCCTCGACCCAGGCGGCCGTGCGCGCCGTGTCGGTCAGCGCCTCGCAAATACCGCTGACCAGCGCTTCGAGATCATGCGGTGGTATCAGTCTGCCGGAGTAACCGTCCGTGACGATTTCCGCCGTTCCGCCCACGTCGGTCGCGACCACGGGGACACGCATGACCAGCGCCTCCAGGATCACATTGGGCATGCCTTCGGTGCTGGAGGCCTGCACGACCAGATCCAGGCTGTTGTAGACGCGCTGCATGTCGCTTCGGTAGCCCGCGAACACGACATGGCCGGCGATGCCGAGTTCCGTCGCCATCCGGCGCAGGCGGTCCTCCTCGGGACCGAGCCCGATGAGGACGAAACTGACATCCGGGACATGCCGAACGACGTCGGCAGCTGCGCGCACAAACAGATCCTGACACTTCTCGGGACTGAGGCGTCCGATCTTGCCGACCACCTTGTGATGTGCCGGGATGCGCCACTCCGCCTGAACCGACCTGTCGCCGCGCCCGGGCTTGTAGTGCTCAACGACGAGCGCATTCTGGATCAGCGCGATCTTGTTCGGCAGTATGCCACGCCCATGGAGATGCGCCTGCATGCGCGCACTGACGACGATGACGCGATCGAAAAAGCGTAGCAGGAACTTATCGACCAACGTGTAGATCCGGCCTTTCAGGTTGTTGGCGATCCAGCCATGACACGTGGACACCGACGGGATGCCCAGGCGCCGCGCCGCGATCAATCCATAGAGATCGGAACGGAAATCATGCGTGTGGATGATGTCGATGGCGTGCGAGCGGCACCAGCAGATGATCTGCCGCAATACCTCCGGGTCCAGCGCACGCCGCTCGACGATGGAATAGGTCTCCAGGCCGCGGCGCACGGCTTCGGCAAGATAGGCGTGCTCGCCGTGGCGCGCGCCGGAAAACGCGCCGACCACGATTCGGTAGCGTTCCGGATCGACCATGGATGCCGTGTCGAGGATCGTCCGGCCGGGTCCGTCGACCCACGGCGAGTCGCGCAGATCCAGAACGCGGCGGGCGACCGCCGATGCCCTTGGCAGAACAGGATCCGGAGCTGCTTCGATCATTGGACCCGCCGCAGCCGCACGCAGGAGAGCACGAACATCTCGTCGAACCCGTCCGGATGCGCCAGGATATCGTCGATGGAGGGGAAACCCGAGCGCCCCACTTCCAATGTTTCCGATGCGGTGGCGTCGATCAACCGGCGATCGCGCAGCTCACCCTGCAACCCGGGAGTTGACAGTGCCCCACTCGCGTGGGCACGTTGTTCTCCTGAGGCAAGGAGCCCGCAGCGGAACCGGGCGCTGACCCACCCACGAAGCCGGTGTAGCTTCACTTGGTCTCAAGGAATGCCTCGCGCGACCATCGGGCCGAGTGCCTTCGTTACGGCGAGCGGCGTTCGCCGCCAGATCCGTATGGCCAGCTGATATTTCGGGTTGTTGATGTTGAGTTGCGGGATTTCGCGAGCTCTGCCCAGAACATACTGCCAGTAGAGCTGGGATCCATGCGCCAGCCATTTCTTCTTGAAGGCCTCCGCGCCCGAATCCACAGTGGATCTGCCAAGATGAAACCGAGTAAACCCAGTGTCACAATAGTGCTTGATCATTTCCCAGTAAAGGACGTAGTTCGCATCCGACCGGCGATATTCGGCGGTAGCTCCAGCCCACATGCCTTCCACAGTCTGCCTGTGCAGCCCGTTGAACGCCGTACCTACGGGCTTGCCCTGATGCAGGACCAGAAAAATGGATATCGAACCCGCCAACTTCTGGGCAATTTCCTGGAAATAGGACTTCGCATACAGAGGCGTACCTAGACTGCGCCAGCTCTCCGAAAGGATTTCATAAAACTGATCCAGCAACTCCGCACCGCCGACCAACGTCGTGAATCCCTTGCGGTAGGCACTTCTGATGGTGTTGCGATGCTTGGACGTGAAAGCCTTCCATACATCCTCGGCGTCGTGAGCAAGCTCGATGGTCATGCTGACCTTGTGATCGGCCGTGGGAACCGGCGTATTCAGTCTGGTGCGCGAACGTATTTCCAGATAATCCGCCTGCGTCACTTCCAGAATGCTTTTTGCCTCTCCAAGAAACGCGTCCATCGTCTCGGAGTCCGACGCGCAGGGTCCCCCAAGATTCACAAAAGGCAGCGAGCAGAGTATCTTTCCGAAAAACCGGGTTTTCAGAAAGACGATCGGAAAAATCCCCCGCAGCTCGCCGCCATCCACGGCGGCAAGATAAAAAGTCTGATGGCCGAAGCACTTCTCGTTGATCTCCTTCCAGGAAAACCTGTGGTAGAAGGTTGCCATTTCGTTCTGCATCAGATAGTCATCCCATCGGGCGGAATCACTTTGCGTGCAGTAAACGATGTCCATAGGTATCTTTAGGATAATTGTCTTCGTTCGGGAAGAACAGACTCTACCGACGTCCGGCACTCGCGATTGCACGACATCGGTGATCCGGGGCGCGGCACCGGCGGCATCGAACCAACAATCGCCATCGGCGTTCTGCTTTCCGTTGGCGCGTGGACATCGTTTTGCAAAGCCCGTTCCGATTCTGTGCCTCGGGCGATCTTGAGGAATCGCAGAATATTACGTCGATCAAGAGAGGAAAAATCCCTGTCTTTGTACGGCGCGTGTCGTGTACAAGGTGCTGATGACCGGAGTCGAGTAATAGGCTTGGCTGAGTTAGAATTCATGCCGAGATGGCGATATCCAACGGACTCGGCCAAAAATGTGCTATTTTTTGCCCTTGTTCGCGCCGCCACCTGGGTGGCGGGCCTCAGTGAAAGCGCCGTCGGCCTCGCGCCGGACGGTGCATAGCTGCGGCAGCCGTTCTGACGCCCCCAATTCGGGAAGCCTGGGAAACCCCATTTCGATGTTTGGCCACGCCCAGTCATTCCGGTTTCGACGAGCGACAGTCCTCGCGCGATCGCGCGAGTTCGTAACATTCGAACACGAGCCATTGCCGCGAGTGCCCAATACAACAACAAGCCGGCGAACGGTGGCGCAGGACGGACATGCATAGCCTGCTGCGATTGCGCGTTTCGGCGACCACGGTATTGCAGGTGGGCGCCGATCTCGTCTGGCTGTTCGTAGCGATAGGCATAGCACTCCTGGTCGAGCGACGACCAATCAGGGAATTCGATAGCCTGGCGTCGCCGGCCCTGCTCTTCGCGCTGACGATCGTCACGATCAATGGGGCGTTCGGCGTCTATCGGAGCGACCGCAGGCTGCCGCTCTGGCTACATGCGAGATGGCTGCTGGCAGCATCAATCGTCGCCGTTCCCGTTGCCTACCTGGCTTCACTGGTACTCCCGGGGGGCGAGGAATTCCGCGACATCCTCGGTGTCACGGCTCTGGCGGCGTTCGCGGGGCTGATCGTCGTCCGTCATGCGGTCGTCGGTCCTCTGCTGAACACATTCGCGCCACATCGCGTGATTGTGCTTGGCACCGGGCCGGAAGCCCGTGCGGTGGAGACTTCACTGGCATCGGCCCATGCTCCGCACTTGCATCTCGTAGGCTTCTACAGTCTGGACAAGGTCCAACAAACGGACGTCTCGGCCGCGCGCGTCCTGGAGAGCGCCGGATCGCTTAAGGAGACGGTCGACCGCCTGCGGATCCACGAGGTCATCGTAGCGGTGCGCGAGCAGCGCGGTGGTGTGTTGCCACTGCGCGAACTGCTCGACTGCCGCCTCGGTGGGGTCCAAGTCACCGATTTGGCGCGTTTCTTCGAGCGGGTGCACGGTCGCGTGCCCATCGAGTCGGTCAAGGTCAGTTGGCTTATCTACGGCAACGGCTACCGCCAGGACTGGGTCCGCCGGCTGATCAAACGCGCCTTCGATATCGTGGTTGCGCTTGTCCTGCTGACCGCGACGGCGCCCATCATGTTAATCGTGGCGCTCTTGATCGCAGTCGATAGCGGCGCACCCATCATCTACCGGCAAGAGCGCGTCGGCTTTGGCGGCAGGCCGTTCGTCGTCCTGAAGTTCCGTACGATGCGCAAGGATGCGGAGAAAGATGGTACTCCGCGATGGGCCACCGTACGCGACAGTCGGACCACCGGGATCGGGCGCTTCCTGCGGCAAAGCCGCCTCGACGAACTGCCGCAGCTCTTGAACGTCCTTCGTGGCGAGATGAGTTTCGTGGGACCGCGCCCCGAACGTCCGCAGTTCGTGTCGATGCTCACCGACAAGATTCCGTTCTACGCCGCACGACACAGTGTGAAGCCGGGCATTACCGGATGGGCGCAGGTCCGTTATTCGTACGGCGCGTCAGTGGAGGACGCAGGGAAGAAGCTGGAATACGACCTCTACTACGTCAAGAACAACACTTTCCTGCTCGACCTGCAGATCCTGCTCGAGACGGTCCGAGTTGTGCTGTTGCAAGAGGGTGCACGCTAGTTGGATCGCGTGGCCCCGCTGAACGGGACGCCTTCGGCAACGCGACACCGGCCGGAGGTCGATGGTTGCGAACAACTCGGGCCGCGCTTGCGACGAGGTTCGCGCCTCGCAACAGCTGACCTTCATGAACGTGTCGAGATTGATTGCCACCACCTCTATTCCGGATGAATCATGGCCAGTGAGACGGTGATTGCCGTGGTCGGTTTGGGGTACGTGGGGCTCCCGTTAGCCGTCGAGTTCGGCAAACGTTTTTCCACCATCGGTTTTGATCTGTCCGAACGAAAGGTCGCCGCATACAGGTCTTTCGTCGATCCCACGGGGGAAGTGTCCTCCGAGGAGTTGAGGGAAGCCTCGAAGCTTCGTGTCACCACCGAGGCTGCACGTATCGGCGAGGCCGATTTCATCGTCGTCGCGGTTCCCACGCCGATCGACGCCGCCCATCAACCTGATTTCGCACCGTTGCTGGGAGCGAGCGAAACCGTCGGGCGTAATCTCAAGCGCGGCGCAACGGTAGTCTTCGAGTCGACGGTCTACCCGGGTGCGACCGAAGAGGTGTGCATTCCGGTGATCGAGAAGCACTCGGGGATGCAGTGGCGACGCGACTTCTTTGTCGGGTACTCGCCCGAGCGCATCAACCCGGGCGACAGGGAGCATTCGCTCACCAGGATAACGAAGGTCGTCTCCGGCGACACGCCGGAAACGCTCGAACGCGTCGCGACGGTCTACGGAGCCATCGTTACCGCCGGCGTGCACCGCGCAAGCAGCATCAAGGTTGCGGAGGCGGCCAAGGTGATCGAGAACACGCAGCGCGATCTCAACATCGCACTGATGAACGAGCTGTCGCTGATCTTTCACAAGCTCGGGATCGATACGATGGAGGTTCTCGATGCAGCTGGCACCAAGTGGAATTTCCTGCCCTTTCGGCCGGGGCTGGTCGGCGGGCATTGCATCGGCGTCGACCCGTACTACCTCACGTACAAGGCCGATATGCTCGGTTACCATCCCCAGGTAATCCTTGCGGGGCGCCGCATCAATGACGGGATGGGCAAATACATCGCCGAGCAGACGGTGAAGCAGCTGATCCAATCGGGCAATCACGTGAACGGCGCGGACGTGACGGTGCTCGGGATGACCTTCAAGGAGAATTGCCCCGATCTCCGGAACTCCCGGGTGATCGACGTCGTTCGTGAGCTCGCTTCGTTCGGCGTCAACGTGCACGTCCACGATCCGGTCGCCGACCCGGAAGAGGCCCAAGCGGAGTATGGCGTCGAACTCCAACCATGGGAGAGCCTTCCGCGCGCCGATGCGATCGTTGCGGCGGTCGCGCACCGCCAGTTTCGGGAGCGCCCGCTTGGCGATTTCGCGGAAAAGCTGTCGGTCAACGGGCTCTTTGTCGACGTGAAGAGCCAGATGGATCCGGACGCGCTGCGCGCGCTGGGGTTGAGGGTCTGGAGACTGTGATGCCCGGACCCCCGGACTGGCCGAGCGCGCTGGCGCCGATCCTCGGATCCGCCGGTCGACTGCCGCGACGCTGGTTGGTGACGGGCAGCGCCGGATTCATCGGGTCCCACCTGCTCGAGACGCTGCTCGCTTTCGGTGAGGAAGTGGTCAGTCTGGACAACTTCGCGACCGGGCATCGCCGCAATCTCGATGAAGTTCGCGCCATTGTCGGTGAGCGCGCCTGGCAGAGACATCGTTTTCTCGACGCTGACATCGGTGACCTTTCGTCCTGCCGCGAGGCATGCAAGGACGTGGATCTGGTCCTTCACGAAGCCGCGCTGGGCTCCGTGCCCCGGTCGATCGAGGACCCGCTAAGAACCCACGCGGCCAATGCCACCGGATTCCTGAACCTGCTCGTTGCGGCCCGAGATGCGGGCGTTCGACGATTCGTCTATGCCGCCTCCAGCTCGACCTACGGCGACCATCCGGCGCTGCCCAAGGTGGAGGACAGGATAGGACGCCCCCTGTCGCCCTACGCGGTCACCAAGTATCTGGACGAGCTCTACGCCGACGTCTTCGGGCGCTGCTACGGAATGGAAACAATCGGATTGCGCTACTTCAACGTGTTCGGCGCGCGCCAGGACCCGGAGGGCGCGTACGCCGCGGTGATTCCGCGGTGGGTGAACGCGATGCTGCGGGGCGAGCCGGTCGTAATCAACGGCGACGGCGAGACGACGCGCGATTTCTGCTATGTGAAGAACGTCGTGCAGGCGAACCTGCTCGCGGCAGCCACGACGAACGGGCAGTCGATCAATCAGGTCTTCAACGTCGCGAATGGTGTGCGCACGTCGCTGAATGCGCTTCTTGGCGTTCTGCGCGGTCGCCTCGCTTCTTCCAATCCGGGGCTTGTGATTCCGCCGCCGATTTTTTCAGATTTCCGCCCAGGCGATGTTCGGCATTCGCAGGCGGATATCTCCAAGGCCAAGAACCTCCTAAACTACCGGCCGACGCATGACGTCGCGGCCGGGCTTGCCGAGGCGATGCCGTGGTATGAGGCGCATTGCACAGCCGATTCGGCAGCGCCGCCGTCAGCAGGGACGCTTGTATCGTCCCCGAGCGCGCTGCGCTGGCAAGGCGCGCCCGAGCGGCGTGGCCCGTCGGAGCAGGTCGTGAAATAATGATGATGTCATGGCAATCTCATTTTCCTGAAGATCAGGAGGGAAGCATGAAGATCAACCTGGGCCATTCGTCGCAGCCATGCCGTCTCGTGAATTGGGTCGCTGCGGTCGTGTTCGCGCTCGCCCTTGGAGGCTGTGCAACCGACTATCCTCCCGCCCCGCGGGCGGCGCCCACCGACGACTACAGCTACACGATCGGCGCGCTCGACGTTGTGAATGTCATCGTCTGGCGCAATCCAGAGCTTTCGATGAGCGTTCCAGTGCGCCCCGACGGGAAGATCGCGACCCCGCTGATCGAGGACCTCACGGCGGTTGGCAAGACACCCTCCCAGTTGGCCCGCGACATCGAAAAGGCGCTGGCGAAGTTTATCCGTGAGCCGGTGGTGACAGTGATCGTCACGACCTTTGTCGGACCACAGGGCGAGCAGATACGCGTCATCGGCGAGGCGACCAAGCCACAGATCCTTCCCTATCGCAGGAACATGACCGTGCTCGACGTCATGATCGCTGTTGGCGGTCTGACCGACTTCGCCGACGGTAACCGCGCGACGATCTTCCGGCCAAGCGATGGCGGCAAGCAGTACAGCGTGCGCCTGCGCGACCTCGTCAAGCGGGGCGATATCGCTGCAAACGTGGACATGCGCCCTGGCGACATCCTGATCATTCCGCAGAGCTTCTTCTGATCCTTTGGAATCTGCGGCGTCCTGTCCCTCGTATCGCCTATGTCTGAACTGATTCAACTCATTCTCTACCATCTCCGCGGCATGTGGAATCGCCGCTGGATCGGCTTGGCTGCGGCGTGGCTCGCGGCAATCATCGGTGTCGCTATCGTGCTGCGAATTCCAGAGCACTACGAAGCAAATGCGCGCCTGTTCATAGACACGCAGTCCCTTTTGCGCCCGGCACTGGCCGGCTTGAGCATTCAACCGAATCTGGAGCAGCAGGTTGCGCTGGTCAGCCGGACGCTGATCACGAGGCCGACGGTGGAGAAGGTGGTCGTGAGGGCTCTGGTCGAACCGCAAGCCCAACCACCGGCCGGTATTGGCGAGCTGGTAAACATGGTAATGGGATCGTTGCAGATTACGGGCGAGAGAGCCCCGCCCGGGCAGCCCAATTATTTCTACAATATCGCTTACCGCGACATCGATCGGGAGCGGGCAAAGCAAGTGGTCCAAGCTCTGATCGAAGTCTTCATCGAGTCTAGTGTCGGCAACAAGCGCGACGATACGCAAAACGCGTTGCAGTTTCTCGACGAACAGATCGAGCACTACGATGAGAGCCTGAAGGCCGCGGAAAATCGGCTCAAGGAGTTCAAGCTCAAGTACATGGGCATTGCCGGCCAGGGCGGTCAAGCCGGTCAGGATTTCTTCGGCAGAATCTCGAGGCTGAGCGACGATATCGTCAGAACAAAGCTGGAACTGAGTTCGGCGATACAAACACGGGACTCGTATCGGCAGGCGCTAGCCGGTGAGTCCGCAACGGTGACAATCGACCAGAGGCCCACAGGCGTCCCCGCGCCGGTCCCCGAGATCGACCAACGGATTGCCGCCCAACGGGCAAAGCTTGACGAGCTGCTGCGGGCCTATACGGATCGGCACCCGGATGTTGTCGGCACGCGGCGGGTGCTTGTGGAACTCGAGGAGCAACGCAAGGCCGAGATGAAAGAACGTGCCACCCAGCCAAACAAATCCACACAGGTTTCCGAGCAAAATCCCGTGTTCCAGCAGATCCGGGTGTCGCTGGCAAATGCCGAAGCGAACGTCGCGTCCCTAAACGCAAAGCTCGCCTCGTTTGAAGGTCAATACAGGGAACTGAAGGCATCGGCGCAACTTGTACCCCAGGTCGAAGCCGAGTATGCGCAGCTGACCCGCGACTACGAAATCCAGAAAAAGACATATGGCGATCTGCTTGCACGACGCCAGGCTGCGGCTATGGGTGCCGAAGTGCAGGAAACGGAAGCCGCGATGTTCCGGGTCATCGATCCGCCGCGCGCATCTTCCCAGCCGGTGCCACCGACACGCCTGACGCTCCTCGGAATGGCTTTTGCCGCCGCACTGGGCGCCGGCCTGCTCGCGAGCTTCTTCGCCAATGGGATCCGGCCCACTTTCCATGACGCCCGGGGGCTGCGTGCGGTCTCCGAGCGCCCGTTACTTGGCACGCTGTCACTGTGGCCAACCCAAGCGATGCTGCGCAAGAAGCGATTGAGGCTTGCGCTGTTCGTCAGCGGGGTGGCCGGCCTCGCCGTGTCGTTTGCGGGCATTGTCGCGTTCAGTTTCCTGTTGGCGCACGCTGCGTAATGGGCGAGTGATGAGCCTCATCGAGAAAGCGGCCAGGCGATTGGCGGAGCTGCAGCGCGCCGGCGCCGTACTTCCAGAAGACGATAGTGCGCGGGCGTCGGGCGCAGAGGCTCCCCGGGCCGCCGCCGAGCGGGTGCCTACACCTGAAGCCGTTGTCCGCAAACGCAAGGAAAGCGACCTGCGATCGGGGATGCCCGCCGACCTCGAGGTGCGCGCTGCCCGCGGCCCGACGGCGCGGATCGGCGGACCGAGCGACGAGCGGTACCATCCCGTTCGTCGAGTCGACCTGGACCTGGTGCGCCTCCAGCAGCAGGGCTTTCTGCATCCGGACAAACCGGAGAGCGCTCTTGCACAGGAATTCCGTGCCATCAAGCGCCCGGTCATCCGCAACGCGACGGACAGGTCCGGACTGAAAGTCGCCAACGGCAACGTTGTCATGGTGACCAGCGCAATGCCCAAGGAAGGCAAGACCTATGCGGCGACGAATCTGGCGATCAGCATCGCCATGGAAGTCGATCACAAGGTCATCCTGGTGGACGGCGACGTCGCGAATCCTGTGCTCGGCGGCATTCTGGGAATTCCATCCTCCCCCGGGCTGCTCGACCTGCTGATACGCGATGACCTCCAGATCACCGACGCGCTGATCGATACGAATATCGAAGGGCTGACCGTGCTCCCCTGCGGCCAGCGTGATCGTCGCGCCACCGAGCTCATCGCCAGTGAAAGAATGGGGCAGCTGTTGCGCGAGATCACGCAGCGGTATCCCGACCGGATTGTCATCTTCGACTCGCCGCCGCTGCTGCCGACATCGGAGGCGCCGGTACTCGCGGCGAGGATGGGCCAGGTGATCCTGGTAGTAGGCGCCGATTCGACCACAGAGCATTCAGTGAAACAGGCGCTTGCCTTGCTCGAGCCCTGTGAGGTCGTAATGATGCTGCTCAATAAGGCCGGCAAGAGTGATCTCGGGTCCTACTATGGCTACTACGGGAATGAAAGTCCGTCGTAGGTCGGCCTCGACGGTTTCGATACCGTCGTACCCGCCATCGGACTGTCCATCGCGGCAAAGCAAGGTTGCGGTGGCGCTCCGGATCCACACGCTGGCCGCGTCCGCCGTGCTCGCCATGGCCACATTCCCTGCACAGAGCGAAACGTGGCGAATCATTCCCACGCTTTCGGTGACGGAAACGTTGACGAACAACGTCAACCTCGGCACGTCGGAGACGGCCCGCGGCGATCTTGTGAGCGAGATCACGCCTGGTGTCGAATTCCGTGGAACAGGAGCGCGTGCGCTTATTGAAGGCAGGGTCGCCGTTCCCCTACTCTACTACGCGAAGACCTCATTCAACGACGAGAACTACCTTCTTGCGAACATCCACGGTCGCGTCGAAGCCATTGAGAAATTCTTCTATGTCGATGGCTTGATTTCCGTGACACCAGATTTTCTGACTCCCCTTGGCGCACAGCCAGTTGACCTGACCAGCGCGACGCCGAACCGGTATACGTCCTATCTTTACCGTGTGAGCCCTTATATCCAGGGAGGAAATCCGGAGGGCGTCCAGTATCTGTTGCGCAACGACAGCTCGTGGGCGAACCTCAGTGGCGCACCGATCAGCACCGAGGATTCCTACACGTCCGAATGGACCGGGAGACTTGACACTCCTGTAGCGCCCCTTGGATGGCACGCCGATTTCGATCTCGTCAGCGTCAAGTTCAATAACCAGGACCCGCAGCGGACGAATATTCTGCGCGTCGGTCCGCGGTACGCCTATACGTCGCAGACCCGGCTGACCGCCATTGTTGGCTACGAAGACAACCGGTACCCGTTCAGCGATTACGCCGGTTTCGTCTACGGCGTGGGAATCGAGTGGCAGCCGACCGAACGCACGCAACTCGTCGCCGGCTGGGAACACAGGTTCTTCGGGTCGTCGTACCGGTTCACGTTCGATCACCGCACGCCGTTGTCCGTATGGCAGTTTCGTGCTTCGCGTCTCATTTCGAGCTATCCACAGCAATTGGGAACGTTGGCAGCCGGCAGCAATGTGCCTGCAGTCCTCGACCAGCTGTTTGTCTCGCGGATACCGGATCCTACACAACGGCAGCAGGTGATTGACGAATTCATCCAGAAACGCGGAATTCCTACCGAACTGTCGAGTCCCGTCAACCTTTACACGCAACAGATCACGATTGACCAGAACCTGAGCGCGACGATGGGCCTTCTTGGCGTCCGCAACAGCATCTTCGTGACGCTTTACCGCTACGACACTGAGCCGATCACCGGCAGCGGCGTGATACTTCCACCGGTAATTGCCTTTGGCAACAACAATACGCAGCTCGGCACCAATGTCGTGTGGACGTACAACCTGACGCCGCTCTCCACGCTGAGTCTCAACGCCAACGCATACCGCACGACGGCTCCGGGAACGAATGACGCCACGAATCAAGGGGCTGCCCGGCTCGCGGTGACCAGCAGGCTCTCGCCGAACATGTCGGCGTTCGCGGGCGCGCGCTACCAATGGTTGCGCTCCGGTTTCCCGGGCGTCACGGACTACGCCGAAGCTGCCGCATTCGCCGGTCTGTCCTATTCCTTCAGGTGACCGCCGTCATGTACGAAACCTTTTACGGACTGACGGGAAAGCCCTTCCAGCTCAACCCGGATCCGTCGTTCTACTTCGCGAGCCGCGGCCACAAGCGGGCGTTTGCCTATCTCGAATACGGCCTGTACCAGAGCGAAGGATTCATCGTGATCACCGGCGAAATCGGCGCCGGAAAGACGACGATCGTGCGAAGCCTGCTCGAGCAGCTCGATCCCGCCAAGGTCGTCGCCGCGCAGATCGTCAGCACCCAGCTCGATGCCGACGACCTCCTGCGCGGCGTCGGTGTGGCTTTCGGACTGCCGGTCAGTACGGTAAACAAGGCCGTGCTGCTGGCATCGATCGAGGCCTTTCTCTGCCAGCTCGCCACCGAAAACAAGCGCGCGCTGCTGGTGGTCGATGAAGCGCAGAACCTCTCGCCGCGAGCGATGGAAGAGTTGCGGATGCTGTCCAATTTCCAGCTGGGTGACCGGGCGCTGCTGCAGAGCTTTCTCGTCGGACAGCCGGAATTGCGCCAGCTGATGCAGAGCCCCAAGATGCAGCAGCTCCGGCAGCGGGTGATTGCTTCGTACCATCTCGGTCCGATGGACGTTACCGAAACGCAGGCCTATATCGAGCACCGCCTCAGGCATGTCGGCTGGAAGAGCGATCCCTCGTTCGCGCCGACATGCTTCAAGTTGATTCACGACTTGAGCGGCGGCATCCCTCGGAGGATCAACTCGCTGTGCAACCGTCTGCTGCTGGCCGCCTACCTGGCGGAGAAGCACGCCATCGAGTTGGTGGATGTGGAGTCAGTTGCCCACGAGCTCGACGGCGAGCTCGGGCCGACATCGCAACCGGCGGTCGTGTCGGCTAACGAGGGAGATTCCCGCTCGGAGGCCGCCCCTCGGGGAGCCCCCCGGGGCAATCCCAAGCTCTGGCATGTGTATTTCGAGCAGGTCGAGGACCGGATCGATCGCCTCGAGCGCACGGTCGCAGCCGCCGTCGATCTGCTTTACCGGTTGTTGCACCCGGAACGCGTACCCAATGACGAGGCTGCCAGTCCACCGGCGCAGGCGCCGGAGCGGACACCAGAGCAGACGCCCGCACCATGAACCCCGACTGGCTCGCTGCCCGCCGCGATGCATGGCAAGATTCGACCGTCTCGGGAGCGGGGGGTTCATCGCCGTGATTGCCGCGGAAGCCTCTAATACCGAAATCGTCAACGCCCTCACGATCGACGTCGAGGACTATTTCCAGGTGTCGGCGTTTGCGTCGCACATCCCGCGCGATACGTGGGACACGATGCCATGCCGGGTGGAGGCCAACGTCGACCGCATTCTGGCGCTGCTCGCCGCGCACGACGCGCGAGCGACGTTCTTCACGCTGGGTTGGGTCGCCGAGCGCTATCCGGAGATGATCCGCCGCATGGTCGCCGCGGGACACGAACTGGCGAGCCATGGTTACGAGCATGCTCGCGCCAGCGATCAAGGCTATGGCCAGTTCCTCGCCGACATCCGATTGGCGAAGGCTGTCATCGAAGACCTCGCCGGCAGCGAGGTCAAGGGATACCGCGCGCCCAGCTTCTCGATCGGACTCGCCAACACATGGGCGTTCGAATGCATTGCCGAGGCGGGCTACCGTTACAGCTCGAGCGTCTACCCGATCCGGCATGACCACTACGGGTTCCCGGATTTCCCGAGATTCGGTCATGAAGTTCGGCCGGGACTGTTCGAATTGCCGGTATCCACAGTCCGCGCTTTTGGTTCGAACTGGCCAGCCGGCGGCGGTGGCTACTTCCGTTTGTTGCCCTACGCGCTATCACGTTGGTCGATTGCCCGCATCAACCGCCAGGACGGCCGGTCCGCGATGTTCTATTTCCATCCCTGGGAAATCGACCCAGAACAGCCTCGCGTGGCTGGACCCGGGCTCAAGTCATCCCTCCGCCACTATGTGAATCTGAGGCGGATGGAACCCCGTCTGCGCCGACTGTTGTCCGACTTCCGCTGGGACCGCGCCGACAAGGTGTTTCTGGAGGCACGCGTACCGAAGGACGCGCGTCCTCCCGGGCAACCGGCGCAATCGGGACCGCTAGCGCCGAAACCGTGACCCAATTCCAGCATCGACGCCCCATCATTCGAGGGTTCGCTTCCGGTCACCGACCTCGCGCCCGCCGTCTTGGCGCGTTTCAACAATCTCATCTTTCCAGACGAAGCAGCCGCTCGTTCATCGCAAGGCGAAGCACGGCACGTGCACGCAATTCGACGCCAATGTGACGCTCAAGGGTTCGTCGAGCGCTCTGATGTCTCCCGGTGGTAGCTAGAAGTGGCCATACTCGTCACCGGCGGCGCTGGCTACATCGGCTCGCACACGTGCATCGAACTCCTCCGGGCCGGCGAACAGATCGTCGTATTCGACAACCTATGCAACAGCAGACCCGAGGCCATCCGGCGGGTCGAGAGGATCACCGGGAAGCGAATTCCCCTGATGGTGGGTGATGTACGCGACGCTCAGGCGCTCAAGCGCATTCTGGCCGAGCATGCGATCGAAGCCGTCATCCACTTTGCCGGTCTCAAGGCAGTCGGGGAGTCCGTTGAAAAACCTCTCCTCTATTACGCGAGCAACGTCGCAGGAACAGTCTGTGTGCTCGAGGCGATGCGTGATGCGGGCGTCCGAACGCTGGTGTTCAGCAGTTCGGCGACCGTATACGGCGATCCGGTCCGACTGCCGCTGACCGAGGATCATCCGCTTTCCGCGACCAATCCCTACGGTCGCACGAAGCTCATGATCGAATCGATCTTGCGCGATCTTGCTCAAAGCGAGCCCGGTTGGCGGATCGGCGTGCTTCGCTATTTCAATCCCATCGGAGCACACGAGAGCGGTTTGATCGGCGAGGACCCGCTGGGCACACCCAACAACCTCATGCCGTACATTGCGCAGGTCGCGGTCGGACGGCGACCGTTGCTGCGCATTTTCGGAGGTGACTACCCTACGCCGGATGGCACCGGCATCCGCGACTACATCCACGTCGTGGATCTTGCTGGCGGACATCTCGCCGCCCTTTCGCGGTTGCGCAACCATGAAGAACTCTTCACCGTGAATCTGGGGACGGGCGCGGGGCGCAGCGTACTCGAAATGGTGCGCGATTTCGAATCCGCATCCGGCAAGCCGATCCCCTATCAGATCGCCGACCGCAGGCCTGGTGACGTCGCGAGCTGCTACGCCGACGCATCGCTCGCCGCCCAGTTGCTCGGCTGGAAATCGACCCGCGGCCCGCAACAGATGTGTGCCGATGCCTGGCGTTGGCAGAGCCGTAATCCGAACGGGTACGGACCCTAGCCCTTCGCGAGAATTGACCCTTGCGTGCGACGCCCGCACTTCGTCCACAGCCCGTCAGCTCATGTCGCTTAACAATCGGACGATTCCGCTCAACTGACATCGAATGTAGAACCGCTCGGGCGTTGCGGGCGCCATGATCGGCGATCGGGTCGCAGAAATCCGGTTTCCTTCGCCGTGGTGGCGTCGGCCTTGACACGGGGTAACGCCGTGGCCCAGCGGGATCGGGTGTGGCTGGGAACAGGAATCGCCGCGCCAAGTCGGCACCGTAATTCAAGTCCCGGGAACTGAGAGGCATTGGCACGTGCCCGTTGCAGATCGCCCTGGCGGGAACCTTCGCCCAGCCGACCTCCGCGGTGTGGCGAAGTTACCGCTCGTCGGATTCTTTCCCCGAAATGCAGGTGCCAAGCCATACGGGACGTCGGAGGCAGCCTACATACGATACCCCGAGGATATAGCGGCGCGTCTCCGACTCGTGGGGGCGAATATCATCGCCAACCTACGGGTTGTGCCGTGCACTAACAAGCAAGCCTTTGACAGGGAAACGCGTTTGACAGAGCCATGCGTGGCGAGACCAAAGCAACACCAACTTCTTGCTTCAACTCCGGGCGAAGTCGAATTCTCTTTGAACGCTACAACGGCTTGACAAACAAGCAGCCGATCGGGTTTCTCATTTCGGCAGATTGTTGCTAGCATTTATTCAGCGATGAACAGCATCCGTCGACGGCTGGGTTCGGTGATGGTACGAGAAGTCGGGGACGACTTGATCGTGCTCGATGTCGAAGCCGACCGGGTCCATCAACTGAATCAGACGGCGAGTTTCATCTGGCGGAATTGCGATGATGCTGCGTCGCCGGAAGCGATCGCGGGCCTGCTGGCGGCTCAGTACGATGTGGATGCAGAGGTTGCATTGAAGGACGTGCGCGAAACGGTGGAAAAGCTCCACGCGCTGAAGCTTGTGTTGACCGAGTAGCTGGTTCGATTGCAGCACGAAGACTGCAACACGATGCGGTAATTCATCAGACAGGAGTTGAAATGAAGAAGCAACCATCGAAATTCGCATCGACCTCGCGGCGCGATTTCGTCAAGAAGTCAGCATATCTCGCCCCGGCTATCCTCACGCTGCAGGTCTGGCCGGCGATGGCCATGGCGGGCTCGGTCAAGGATCCCAACGACCGGCCACGGCGGCGTCCCCGGACTGACGCGGGGCACCACTGAGCCAGCGATACGGCCGATCAAATCGTCCCATTGGTAAGGTGGCGGATGGGGCGGTAGGCAGCGCGCCGGCATTTCGGCGTTGACCGCAGCAAACGACACGTTTCGGCTTTAGCAAGCTGACGGCATTCACTATCGATGTCGCGAACGCGCCGCAGCGTGCTGGATCCTCTGCCCGGACAAGACTTCTCCTTTCTGATTCTCGGGCTGCGCGTGCATGTCCACTGCACGGATGCCACGTTCGCGCGCGTTGTGCTGGCAAGCTTCGGGGCAATGGCCGTGGCGGAGGGGCCTGCCGGAGCCGACCTGGAGTATCGGATCCCCGACGCCGATTCTCAGGGCGCGTTTCGCCTGATCCGGGACGGTTGCGCGCCGATCGAGGCGGGAGACTACGACGATCTGTTGTTCGTCCTCGAGAAGGACGTCGTGGTCGAGCTTCAGCGACGCCGCGATGAGCTTTATTTCCTGCACTCTGCGGTTCTCGAACGGCATGGAAGGGCTTTTCTCTTTGCCGCAGACTCCGGCGGCGGCAAATCCACGACGACCTGGGGTTTGCTCCATCACGGATTCCGGTACCTGAGCGACGAGCTGGCGCCGATCGCGGTCGAAGCGATGACCGTTTGGCCCTACACGCGGGCGCTGTGCCTGAAACAACGGCCGCCTGCTCCCTACGCGTTGCCGGATGACGCAATCGACCTGGGGCGTACGCTGCATGTCCCCGCGGTCGATCTGCCATCCGCCCCGATTGCCGATCCGCTACCGATCGGCGGTGCGTTCTTTGTGCATTACCGCGCGGAGCTGAACACGCCGGAGCTACGCCGCATGGCGCCCTCGGAGGCGGGCGCGCGTCTTTATGCAGCCGCGCTCAATGCGTTGGCCCACCCCAACCGCGGACTGGATGCCGCCCTAGGCATCGCCGAGCGAGTTCCTTGCTTTCAGGTCGGCACGGCGGACCTTGCCAAAACGTGCACGGCGATTTGTGCCGCCGTAGACCAGCTTTCCCGCCCGTAACGACGCACGTCGCACGCGTCTCGCGACCTTGGAGGCTCGCTGCGGATGGCGACAAAAAGGGGCCGCGAATGCTCGCGGCCCCATCGTCGGAATCAGCGCGCTACTGGCAAACCGTGCCGGGATCGGACAGCACCTCACGGATGATCGATTTCGTTTGCGTTACCGTGATCGGCGCAATCCCCGCGATCGTGTAGCTCATCACCGCGCTGTTGCCGTTCGCGAAGCTGAACGTCAGATTGCCGACGTCCGTTTTGGAAAAACCGGAGTAGCTCGTAGCGTTGTACGGCGTGCCCGTCGTTCGCAAGAGCCGCCCCGAATAGACGCCTGGCGCGGTCTTCTGTGCAGTGGCAACCAGCCACATCGGCGTTCCGTCGACGTCGTAGGTGAACCACGTTGCGAAGATGGTGTCGCCCTGGTGCGTCAGGTTGATCCCCCAGCCGTCTTCCGAACGTGCCGGTGACGCCCACCAAAGGTCGGTGTAGTTGGTTGCGGCCGACGCATTGGCAACGCCGAACGAGCAGGCAGGGACCGGTGCTGCGTTGAGCAACTGGCGCGTGATCGGCTTGCTGCGGGTCGTCCCATTGACCGTGTACGTGAACGTCGGCCCGCTCGCCGCGGTGTAATTGAGTGTACCGGAGCCGACAGGCGTGACGGTAATCCCGTTTCCGTTCGCGTTGAACGGCACGCTGTGGAATGCCGGACCGCGCGTTGCGAGCAGCGTTCCCGAATAGACGCCTTCCGCCGTCTTGCTCGCCACCATCACGAGCCACCAGCCCTTTCGATTCGCGTCATACGTGAACCAGGTGACGAACATCGTGTCGCCCTGGTGCGCGATGTTCACGCCCCACCCGTCCTCCGACGCGGCGGGCGCGGCCCACCACAAGCCGGTGAAGTTGGCGGCACCGGCAGCCCCGGTGACGGCTGCCGAAGCGACATTGGAGTACGGGCTCAGGTTTCCCGCCACGTCCGTCGCCCGGACACGGTAGAAATAGGGAGTACCCGGAGGAAGGCCGGATTCGTAGAAGAAGGTGTCGCTGATGCTTGTGCCCATCGGCGATGCGATCTGGGCAAACCACGTGCAGCCCACGCCTTGGCAACGCTCGACGAGATAGCGCGCGACGCCGACGTTGTCCGTGGACGCATTCCAGTTGAGGTCGATCCCGCCCGCGCCGTTGGCACGGACAACGAGACCCGCGGGCGCGGTCGGCGCAGACGTATCGGTGGGTGACACGGGCGCAACGGTCGCAGCAACGTCATTGGAGAAGCCCGACGACAGGCCCGACGAACTGTAGCTCGTGACCGCAAAGTGATAGGTCGCACCGTCGACCAGGTTGGCAACGGTCCGAACCGTGGTGTTCCCGACGTCGATGGTGGTCGTGTAGCTGCCCGCCGACGGCCCGTAATGAAGCCGGTAGCCCGCGAGCAAGGGACTGTTGACCGGATCCCACGCCAACGTCACGCTGCCCGCAATGGCGTGCACCGGCCCCAGCAGCACCAACAACAGCAGGAAGATCCGGGCAGTGACCACCGAACGCATCGGGGTGCCGGATGCCCGCAGCGGGATCAGGAGGTCGACCGGGAAGCGATCCGGCGCAAGCCGGTCGGGGCTTTGATTCAGACGCATTGCAGGAGCAGTCGTGACGCCGCCGACGAGTTCTTGCGATGCACGCTACAACGAGAACGGCACAAGTACCCTGCCGATGCCGCGGTCATCCCAAGGGTCTGCCGGTGGGCGGATTAAGCGAGCGAGGTAGTCCGCCAAGATGGCCACCCCACCGATTGGGCACGAAATATACCAGATAATCAGCCGGATGCCAACGTCATGCTGCGGTGCTTCGCCGAGCCTCCTCCGAGCGGGCGGAGCGGCCTACCGCGGCCGCAGGCCGGGCTCGCCGCTACGGAGCGCCCCCTAGACGTCTGAGATTAACCATGGGAACGCGCGGCAAGAAATCCCGGCGCGGCCCTGGACGGGGCATCCGGTCGCGGATACTTGAGATCCGAGGCAACCGCGGCTCGTGCGCGCAGCGCCAGGCGTGGGTCGCCGCAGCCCTTGCGCCAGATCCGTGCCCGACAGAAGGACTGCCTGGCTAAGTCCTGCGGCCGCCGGCAACGTCGCGCCCTCCGACGCGACGCTGCCCGCCGCTTTGCCGATCCCCGGCCTGTTTTGCCTATGGACCTACGGTGAGCGCCGCCCCCTGCAGCGTTACGCTGCCCGACGACGACGATGTCACCAGCCCCCGCGTGGCTCCGAACTTGGTGACCCCGCCGGCAGCCTGGACCCACGTGACACGGAGCGTCTGTCCGGCAGAAGCTGCCCGATAGACCAGCGTGTAGGTCACGTCGTACTTCCCCCACTTGTTCGCCGCCGTTGTACTGACGTAATCGGCAGCCGAGCCGTCGGAGAGATGCGCCCTGAACGTTCCCGGAACACCGATCGCACCGGCATAGATCCTCAACGTCCGGGTCGTCGTATCGGCCGGCGCGGTGATGCTGAAGCCCGCGCCCGTACCCGAGGTCGCCACTCCGGAATTGTGCGACCCACTCGCGACCGGTGCGCCGTCGTTCCACGAAAGCGTGCGTGGATCGGCCGTATAGGAGTATGTGCTCGTACCGCCGACGACCGCGTAGGCGCTGATCTTCGATCCTCCGGCAGCCTTTCGCGCGTTAATGGGCCACGTAATCCAGTCCTCTGTGCCAAGGGTGCTCAGGTTCGCATTGCTGGTCCGCTGGGAGACCTTGCCGGTCAAGAAGCCGCCCGCGCTCGACGTCGTCTCGGTCGTCGCCGCCACGGAACTCGAAAACCCGCTGAGGTTGCCCGCCGCATCGGCCGCGCGAACTCGGTAGGTGTACGTCGTATTCGCCGAGAGGCCGCTGTCGCTGAAACTGGTGGTCGCCGGCGCTGCGACTTGTGTGAACGTCGTGCAGCTTGCGCCTTGGCAACGTTCGACCCGGTAGCCGGTGACGCCGACGTTGTCGGAGGAGGCGGTCCAGCTCAAGTTGATTCCGCTGGTTCCGTTGGCCGTGGCGGCAAGACCTCCCGGAACGGTCGGCGCGGATGTGTCGCCGCCTGCGGTTACCGTAATGTAGTTGGCGTTGGTCCGGGTGTTGGTGCCTCCGGGTCCGGTCACCGTAAGGCTGACCGTATACGTCCCGGAAGTGTTGTAGGTCTTGGCGGGACTTTGCACACTGCTGGTGGTGCCGTCGCCGAAGTTCCACGCATACGTGGTGATAGACCCCGTGGACGAGTTGATGAAGTTCAGCGAAAGCGGCGCCGGTCCGGATAGCGTGCTCGCGCTGAAGTTTGCCACCGGGGCGGCGAATGGAACCGTGGCAGCGACGTTATTGGAATAGCCGGACGACGCACCCGCCGAATCGTAAGCCGTTGCTGCGAAGTGATAGGTCGCGCCATCGGTGAGGTTTTGCACCGTGCGTGACGTCGTGTTGCCGACGTCGATCGACGCCGTGTAATTGCCGGCCGAGGGTCCATAGTGGAGCCTGTAGCCGGCAACCGCCGCCGTGGTAACCGGGTCCCAGGCCAGCGTGACGCTCCCTGCTTGCGCTGCGACTGGGGCCAGCGCCATGAGGACCGAGAAGAGGCTCCAGGCAAGCAAGGCGGACCACAAACCGGCACGATTACCCTGCTGACTAGGCGCGTCACTTCCGTCCATCAGACGGTAGGGGTGTCGATCCGCTGGATTGAGGCTATCGACGGGGCAGCGCGAGGACGTTGTCATTAGAGTTCCAAAGGCGGGCATTGCGTGATCGGTGGGTCACGAGTCTCTCGCGGGGTGGAGTCTGATGCCTTCGACGTTCCGCCAGGACCCAAGTGTTGGGCTCTTTTTATACCATTGGCATAAGATCCGTCAAGGGCTATCGACGCATAGCGGGAATGCAATGGCAGCACTGAACCGATACCTTGACTTCGATCAATCGATCGCGGCCGAGCGGCGGCCGCTTTAATTACCAGGGCATACTTGCGTCCGTTGGCCAAAATACGCGTCAAAACAATGGTCAATCGGCCATGACGCATCGAATCTGTTGCCTACAGGACCGCATGAAGTGCAGCGCTGTTTTGCAGGTTCCGCCGGACGCTTGGAAGCACGCTTCGAAGGCCTCGCAAAGCGGGAGGCCCGGATGTTTCACCGGGGCGCGGGAATTTGGCGTGGCGGTTTGCGGCCTGGATCGGGTGCAGCCGACGACGCCAATAGCAGCGACTATTGGCTAGGAGTGCAAGCCCGAGCCAGGTGCAAAACGACCGCCAAAAACCGCGCAGTCCACCCGTCCAACGTGCTCCGCCGGTGGCGGCTCCCAAGTGCTTGGCAAGACTCGAGTCTTCATTGAATCGACGGCGGCCCGGTGAAATATCCGGGCTAGAACCCGACCGGCGGCCCGAAGGGCGATCGAAGCCGCCGATCGGCGGCCGACCCCGGTCTTGCCCCGAGGGAATTCCAATGCTGGGGAAACGCACCCACCGCCGCGCACCAAGAGCTTCAGCCCGCCTGTCACTCGGCCAATCCCGCGAACAGCGCACGCCGCCATCACTCGATCGGGCGATTGGCGCATCGTTGGCGCGGCCTTCCGTGCATTCGTTTGCGAGAAGCCGCCCGCGACGCCCGCGCGATTCGGCGATGCGAACGCGCAGGGATGCGTTGCGCCCTTGCGGCGCCCGCTGCCGCGCGTTCCATCGCTGCGCCGGCCGTTGGTCATTGCCGTGCGGTATCATTGGCTTTCGGAATCGAGTCCTTCGGCGGGGCTTTGCTTGGATCGCATCCCACGGCGAGCGCAGGCTCGAGGAAAGGCATGGTTATGACACCGCGAACGCGTTCGGAGACCGACTGACCGGAAGCGAGTTCGCACGTCGTCTGCAAGCGAAAAAGTGCGGCTCGTCCGCACTTTTTTTTCGTGGCCGGATCCGTGTTCGGGTCCGACGCCGGAGCAACAGGGATCCGACCCCAGATACGCCATGCCTGACATCCGCCTGCCCGACGGCTCCGTCCGTCACTTCGACGCCCCCGTCTCCGTCGCGGACGTCGCCGCATCCATCGGCCCGGGCCTCGCCAAAGCAGCGCTCGCCGGCAAGGTCGACGGCAAGCTCGTCGACACATCGTTCGTGATCGTCCGCGACGCCACGCTCGCGATCCTGACCGACAAGGATCCGGAAGGCCTCGACGTCGTGCGTCACTCGACGGCGCACCTGCTCGCGTACGCGGTGAAGGAGCTGTTTCCCGACGCGCAGGTGACGATCGGTCCGGTGATCGAGGACGGCTTCTATTACGACTTCAGCTACAAGCGGCCCTTCACGCCGGAAGACCTCGAGAAGATCGAGGCCAAGATGCGCGAGCTCGCGAAAAAGGACGAGCCCGTGAAGCGCCGGCTGATGCCTCGCGACGATGCCGTCAAGTTCTTCGAGGCGATGGGCGAGCACTACAAGGCCGAGATCATCGCGTCGATTCCGGCGAACGAGGACATCTCGCTCTACGAGGAAGGGAAGTTCATCGACCTCTGCCGCGGTCCGCATGTGCCTTCGACCGGCAAGCTCAAGGTGTTCAAGCTGATGAAGCTCGCCGGCGCGTACTGGCGCGGCGACTCGCGCAACGAGATGCTTCAGCGCGTCTACGGCACCGCGTGGGCGAAGAAGGAGGATCTCGACGCCTATCTGCACCGCATCGAGGAAGCCGAGAAGCGCGACCACCGGCGCCTCGGCAGGCAACTCGACCTCTTCCATCTGCAAGACGAGGCCCCCGGCATGGTGTTCTGGCACCCGAAGGGCTGGTCGATCTGGCAGGAAGTCGAGCAGCACATGCGCAGCGTCTATCGCGACAACGGCTACCTGGAGGTGAAGACGCCGCAGGTGCTCGACCGCTCGCTCTGGGAGAAGTCCGGGCATTGGCAGAACTACAAGGACCACATGTTCACGACCGAGTCGGAGAAGCGCGACTTCGCGATCAAGCCGATGAACTGCCCGGGCCACATCCAGATCTTCAACTCGGACCTGCGCAGCTACCGCGATCTGCCGCTGCGCTACGGCGAGTTCGGCGCGTGCCATCGCAACGAGGCATCCGGCGCGCTGCACGGAATCATGCGCGTGCGCGCATTCACGCAGGACGACGGGCATATCTTCTGCACCGAAGAGCAGATCCAGCCGGAGTGTGTCGCGTTCCACGAACAGGCGCTCGAGGTCTACCGCGACTTCGGCTTCACCGATGTCGTCGTCAAGCTCGCATTGCGGCCGACGCCGCGCATCGGCACGGACGAGCAATGGGAAAAGGCCGAGGAAGCGCTACGCTCGGCGTTGCGCGCATGCGGCGCGGCGTGGACCGAGTTGCCCGGCGAAGGGGCGTTCTACGGCCCGAAGGTCGAGTACCACCTGAAGGACTCGATCGGGCGCAGCTGGCAGGTCGGCACGATGCAGGTCGACTTCCAGTTGCCGGGGCGGCTCGGCTCGGAGTACGTGGCCGAGGACAACACGCGCAAGGTGCCGGTGATGCTGCACCGCGCGATCGTCGGTTCTCTGGAGCGCTTCATCGGCATCCTGATCGAGCACCACGCGGGCGCGATGCCGCTGTGGCTTGCGCCGACGCAGGCGGTCGTGCTCACGATCACCGACCGCCAGGCGGACTATGCTCGGCAGGTCGAAAAGGCGCTCAAGGACGCGGGCCTACGTATTGCCGCCGATTTGCGCAACGAGAAAATTACCTATAAAATTCGCGAACATAGCCTGCAGAAATTGCCCTACCAGCTCATCGTAGGGGACAAGGAGATGCAGGCGGGAACGGTGGCCGTGCGAACCCGCGGCGGCGAGGATCTCGGGGCGATCGCCCTGGATGCCTTGCTGACCCGCCTCCGGGAGGAGGTGGCGGCGCGTCGGTAATCCCGCGATCCGCAAGGAGATCGGGGGGGCGCGCCGGTGATGGGGCATGGCCGTTTTTTGTCAACACAGGAGAATCGACAATCGCTCTGGAAAGGCAGCAGCGGCTCAACGGCGAAATCAACGCCCCTGAGGTCCGCCTTGTAGGTGTGGAAGGTGAGCAACTTGGCATCGTCTCGATCCAGGAAGCGCTCGCCAAGGCCGAAGAAGCCGAGCTCGACCTGGTCGAGATCGCGCCGACGGCGCAGCCCCCGGTGGTCCGCATCATGGACTACGGCAAGTTCAAGTACCGGGAAGCGAAGCGCCAACACGAGGCCAAGCTCAAGCTGAAGCAGATCCAGGTCAAGGAAGTGAAGTTCCGGCCCGGTACCGACGAAGGCGACTACCAGATCAAGCTCCGCAACCTGATCCGGTTCTTAGGCGAGGGCGACAAGGCCAAGATCACGCTACGCTTTCGAGGGCGCGAGATGGCGCACCAGGAATTCGGGGTGCGCCTGCTCGAACGGATCCGCAACGATCTCGAGCCGCACAGCGTGGTCGAGTCGTTTCCGCGGCTGGAGGGCCGGCAAATGGTGATGCTGCTGGCTCCGAAGAAGGTGCAGGTGCAGAAGGCGCAAGCGAAGCATCACCCTGACAAGCCCGAGGCCGGTACGCCGCAAGGCAGCGAAGCCTCTCCCGCCAAGTCGAAGGAAGCCCCTGCGACCAAGGCTAAGGAGAGCACCACCGTGGGCAGCAAATAAGGAACGGCACCATGCCGAAGATGAAGACCAAGTCGGGTGCGAAGAAGCGCTTCCGCGTGCGCGGTAGCGGCTCGATCAAGCGCTCGCAGGCGTTCAAGCGCCACATCCTCACCAAGAAGTCCACCAAGAACAAGCGGCACCTTCGTGGTTCCGCCGGGATCCATGCAACGAACATGGACTCGGTGAGGGCCATGATGCCGTACGCGTAAGGAGCTGCCATGCCTCGAGTCAAACGTGGTGTGACCGCCCGCGCGCGGCACAAGAAGGTCCTCGATCAGGCCAAGGGTTATCGCGGCCGTCGCAAGAGCGTCTACCGTATCGCCAAGGAAGCGGTGATGAAGGCCGGCCAGTACGCATACCGCGACCGCCGGACGAAGAAGCGCGAGTTCCGCGCGCTTTGGATCGCCCGGATCAACGCAGCGGTGCGCGAGCTCGGCATGACCTACAGCAGCTTCATCAACGGCCTCAACAAGGCATCGATCGACATCGACCGCAAGGTGCTGGCCGATCTCGCCGTGCACGACAAGGCGGCGTTTACCAAGATCGCGGAGCAGGCGAAGGCCTCCCTCGCCTGATCGCTCTCCGCTAGAGAAAGGGAGGCCGGCAAGCCTCCCTTTTTTTGTTGTTGCCTGCCCCGGACCACCCATGGACGACCTCTCCGCCATCGTCGACCGCGCCCTCGCGGAATTTGCCGCGTGCAGCGATCCCGCCGCGCTCGAGAACGCGAAGGCGAAATACCTCGGCAAGACCGGTGCGCTCACCGAAGGGCTGAAACAGCTGGGCAAGCTCGACGCCGCCGCGCGGCCGACCGCGGGCGCGAAGATCAACGAGGCGAAAGTCGCGCTCGAGCGCGCGCTCAACCGTCGCCGCGAGGCTCTGGCGGAAGCGAAGCAGCATGCGCAGCTCGCGGCCGAGGCGCTCGACGTGACGCTGCCCGGGCGCGGTCAGGGGGTCGGCAGCCTGCATCCGATCACGCTCACGCTGCAGCGGATCGAGATGCTCTTCCGCTCGCTCGGGTTCGCGGTGGCCGACGGTCCCGAGATCGAGGACGATTTCCACAACTTCACCGCGCTCAACACGCCGGAGAACCACCCTGCCCGCTCGATGCAGGACACGTTCTACGTCGAGGGCGGACTCGTGCTGCGCACGCACACCTCGCCCGTGCAGATCCGCTACATGGAGACGCATGCGCCTCCGGTGAAGATCATCGTGCCCGGCCGTGTCTACCGCGTCGACAGCGACGCGACCCACTCGCCGATGTTCCACCAGGTCGAGGGGCTGTGGATCGACGAGAACGTGTCGTTCGCCGACCTGAAGGGCGTCGTGACCGAATTTCTGCGCCGCTTTTTCGAGCGGGACGATATCAAGGTGCGCTTCCGTCCCTCGTTCTTCCCGTTCGTCGAGCCCGGTGCGGAGATCGACATGGCGTTCGGCGAAGGCGGCTGGCTCGAGCTCGCAGGTGCGGGCCAGGTGCATCCGAACGTGCTCACGGCCGTCGGCATCGACCCCGAGCGCTGGCAGGGTTTTGCGTTCGGCATGGGTCCCGATCGGCTGGCGATGTTGCGCTACGGCATCAACGACCTGCGGCTTTTCTATGAGAACGACCTGCGCTTTCTCCGCCAGTTCGCTTGAACCGGCGCGCGCCGGTGCGCGGCCGTTTCTGCGAACGCTCATGCGCGAAGCGCATGACGATCTCGCTCGAATGATCTGCGCTTTGTGCGCCAGTTCGCGGGAGGCGATGCGATGAAATTCTCCGAACGCTGGCTGCGGGTGCTCGTCGATCCGCCGATCGACACGGCCGCCCTCTGCGACAAGCTGACGATGGCGGGCCTCGAGGTCGAGGAGACCGCGAGCGCCGCGCCGCCGTTCTCCGGCGTCGTCGTCGGCCGCATCGAAACGGTTGCGCCGCACCCGAACGCCGACCGCCTGCGCGTATGCAGCGTGGACGTCGGGCGGCCCGAGCGGCTCGCGATTGTCTGCGGCGCGCCGAACGCGGCCGCCGGCATGCTCGCGCCCTGCGCGACGACCGGCGCGACGCTTCCCGGTGGTTTCACCATTCGCAGGACCGAGGTGCGCGGTGTCGAATCGCACGGCATGCTCTGTTCCGCGAAGGAGCTGGGGCTGGACGAGGACGCCTCGGGATTGCTCGCGCTGTCTGCGTCGTCGAAGCCCGGCACGGACCTGCGCCACGCGCTGGCGCTCGACGACACGCTGATCACGCTCAAGCTCACGCCGAATCGCGCCGATTGCCTGTCGCTCCTCGGTATCGCGCGCGAGGTCGCGGCCATCACGGCTGCACCATTGCGCGCCCCGGAAATCGTGCATGCGCCGGTAACGTCGAAGGCGACGCGCACCGTGCGGGTGGAGGACTTCGCCGCCTGCCCGCGGTTCGCGAGCCGCATGATCGAGGGCATCGACGTCAGGGCGCCCACACCCGAGTGGATGAAGGAGCGGCTCGCGCGGAGCGGCATCCGCGCCATCTCGGCGGTGGTCGACATCACCAACTACGTGATGCTCGAGCTCGGTCAGCCGATGCACGCCTACGACGACCGCCTGCTCGAGGGCGATGTCGTCGTGCGCTTCGCCAATGCCGGCGAGAAGCTCTTGCTGCTGAACGGAGAGACGTTCGATCTCGAGCCCGACTTGCTGCTCGTCTGCGACCATAAGAAGCCGCTCGGCCTCGCCGGAATCATGGGCGGCGAATACTCGGGCATCTCGGACGACACGACCACGGTCTTCCTCGAAGCCGCCTTCTGGAACCCCGCGGTCATCCAGGGCAAGATGCGCCGCCTGGGTTTCGTAAGCGACGCCGGCTATCGCTTCGAGCGCGGCGTCGATTTCGAGCTTCCGCCTGCTGCGATCGAGCGCGCAACCGAACTGATGCTCGCGATCTGCGGCGGCCGTGCCGGTCCGATGGCGGACGTGAAAGGGCCGTTGCCCGCGCGTTCCCCGGTGCGCGTGCGGTCCGCCCGCATCGCGCGCCTGCTCGGTGTTGCGCTCTCCACCGAGCAGATCGCGGATGCATTCGTCCGCCTGAATTTCGCCTTCGTGCGCGACGGCGATACGTTCGTCGTCACCCCTCCCTCGCATCGCTTCGACCTGTCGATCGAGGAGGACTTCGTCGAGGAGGTCGCGCGCATGCACGGCTACGATGCGATTCCGGCGATGCCCGCGGCGCACGTCCAGCACATGCTGCCCGCACCCGAAGGAACGCGAACGCTCGCGGAATCGAAGTTGCGCCTGGTCGATCGCGGCTGGCAGGAAGTCGTCACGTTCAGCTTCGTGGGCAGCGACATCGAGGCCGCCATCGACCCGGGCACCGGTGGCGATGGCGCGCCCGTCCGGGTGCTGAATCCGATCGCGGCGCCGCTCGACGTGATGCGCCGCAGCCTGCTTCCCGGGCTGCTCGAGGTGCTTCGCAGCAACGTAAACCGGCGGGAGCCGCGCGTTCGAATCTTCGAGGCCGGCCGGGTTTATCGTGCCGCGGTGGCTGACGCCGCCGTCCAGCCGATGCGCCTCGGCGGTCTTGGGTTCGGCGATGTCGTGCCCGAGCAGTGGGGTACAAAGCCCGCACGAGCGGTGGACATCTTCGACGTCAAGGGCGACCTCGAGGCGCTTGTCCACCCGCGCCGGCTGACGACCGAGCGCATCTTGCATCCGGCGCTCCATCCGGGCCGCTCGGCCCGCATCCGAGTGGATGGGGCGGACGCCGGCTGGCTGGGCGAACTGCACCCGCGCCTCGTGCGGCAGTTCGAGCTGCCGCAGGCACCGATCGTATTCGAGGCCGATCTCGCGACACTGGCTGCCGCCCCGGTTCCCCAGGGTCGTCCGGTTTCCAAGCTGCCGATCGCCCGACGCGACATCGCGGTTGTTGTGGACGACACGACGCCTGTGCAGGCGCTACTGGACGCATTGCAGCAAACCGCGCCGCCGTTCGTCGATACGGTCCGCGTCTTTGACGTCTACCGTGGCGCCGGCCTGCCGGAGGGTCGAAAAAGCGTTGCGATTCTGGTGCTTATGCAGGATACTGCACGTACTTTGACGGACGCGGAAATCGATGCGGCCGTGGCCGCGATGATCCGCGTACTGGCCGACCGGTTCGGCGCGACGCTTCGCTCGTAGGGTTCCCGATGACACTCACCAAAGCCGAACTTGCCGATCTGTTGTTCGAACAGCTCGGGCTCAACAAGCGCGAAGCGAAGGACATGGTCGAGCGCTTCTTCGAGGAGATCCGCATCGCGCTCGAGGGCGGCGAGAGCGTCAAGCTGTCCGGCTTCGGCAATTTCCAGCTGCGCGAGAAGCCGCAGCGCCCCGGACGCAACCCGAAGACCGGCGAAGAAATCCCGATCACCGCACGCCGTGTCGTGACGTTCCATGCGAGTCAGAAGTTGAAGGCCATGGTCGAAGCAGCGAACCATGCCGGAGCCCAGCCGAGCTAAGGCCGACCTCCCGCCGATCCCGGCGAAGCGCTACTTCACCATCGGCGAGGTCAGCGACCTCTGTGCGGTCAAGCCGCACGTGCTTCGCTATTGGGAGCAGGAGTTCGCGCAGCTGAAGCCAGTCAAGCGACGGGGCAATCGCCGCTACTACCAGCACCACGAGGTGCTGCTGATTCGCCGCATCCGCGATCTCCTGTACGAGCAGGGATTCACGATCAACGGTGCCCGCCACCGGCTGGAATCGGAGGCCGCCGAGCCGCGCGCCGCCGCGCGATCGGTCCCGAGTACGGCCAGCGCCTCCGCACCGACCCCGCCGGATCTCGGTCCTGCAACACTTCGGGAGGAGCTCGTGGCGATCCGGCAGCTCCTCAGCGCTCACCCCGACCGCGTATAATTCATGACTCTCGGTCGGGGCGTAGCGCAGCCTGGTAGCGCACCTGCATGGGGTGCAGGGGGTCGGAAGTTCGAATCTTCTCGCCCCGACCACTCTTATTCCCGCTCGTCGGCGCCTGCCGGCATGCGGAGTCCATTCCAAGTCAGCCAGGCGCCGGGACATGCCGGCGGGCCGGTCCTCGTTCCACAGGGGGACTTCGGCCTGATGTTTGCTTGGTCTCCTGTTTGTCGTTTTCGACATCGCAAGGAACGGCCATGACGCCCGCCCCCGGCCGCACCCAGCAAGGCTCCGGCGTGATTTCCGAGATTGCGTTCGCGCGCGCGCAACGCAACACGGTGATGATCGTCGACGACCTCTTCTCGAGCCGCCTGCTGCTTGCCGAAATCGTCCGGCAGATCGACGGAAAGCTCAATCTGGAGCTCTTCGACACGCCCTCGCGCGCGCTGGAGTTCGCGCGCAACAACCGCATCGACATCATTCTCACCGACTACAAGCTGCCCGAGTTCGACGGGATCGAGCTCGTCAAACAGCTGCGCGCACTGCCGCACTGCGTGGACGTGCCGATTGTCGTGATCACCGTGGTGGACGACCGCAAGGTCCGTTACGAGGCACTGGAGGCCGGCGCCACCGACTTCCTGATCAAGCCGCTGGACGAGCACGAGACCCGTGCCCGTTGCGCGAACCTGCTCGAGCTGCGCCGGCACAAGATCGTGTTGTCCGACCAGGCGCGCGTGCTGCAGTACCAGGTGGACAAGTCGGTGTCCGAAATCCACGAGCGCGAGCTCGAGACGCTCTCCAAGCTCGCGAAGGCGGGCGAGTTCCGCGACAAGACCACCGGCAATCACCTGATGCGCATGGCCAAGTACTCGGCGATGATCGGCCAGCATCTCGGTCTCGGGGCGGAAACGGTCCACGTGCTCGAAGTCGCGGCACCGATGCACGACATCGGCAAGATCGGCATCCCCGACTCGATCCTGCTGAAGCAAGGTCCTCTGACCAAGCCGGAAGAGGACACGATGAAGACCCATCCGCGCATCGGCTACGACATCCTCAAGGGCAGCCCCTCCAAGTACCTGTCGATGGGCGCGATCATCGCGCTCGGCCATCACGAGAAGTTCGATGGGTCGGGCTACCCGAACGGGCTGCACGGCGAGGACATCCCTCTCGTCGCCCGCGTTGTGGCGGTGGCCGACGTGTTCGACGCGCTGGTCTCCGAGCGCCCCTACAAGCATGCCTGGCCGCTGGAGGAAGGCATCGAGTTCCTGAAGGCACAGCGAAGCCGGCATTTCGATCCACGTTGCGTGGACGCGTTCCTCGCCGACGTCGCCCGTCTGCAGGGGATCCTTTCCGAGTACAGCGACTAGGGCCTGTTCACGCGCTTGCCGGCGCGAGCTCGATGATGCGGTCGAAGCGCAACGATGACGGCAACTGGTGGCTCACCAGCACGATCGTAAGCTTGCCCTTCAAGCGGGACACGGCGGCGGCAATGCGCGCAGCCGATTCCGGGTCGAGCTGGCTTACGGGTTCGTCGAGCAGAAGCACCTGCGGCCTGCGCAGCAGTGCGCGGGCGAGCGCGAGCCGCTGCTTCTGCCCACCCGAGAGCCCGACGCCGCGCTCGCCGACCTCGGTGCGATAGCCTTCGGGCAGCGCCTCGATCGCCGAGTGGATCTCCGCCATGCGGCACGCCTGCACGACGTGCTCGAACGTCGCCAGCGGATTCGCGAGCTGCAGGTTGTCGAGAATCGTCCCGGAAAACAGCGTCGTTTCCTGAGGCACCACGCCGAAGCGCGCACGCAGCTCGTTGGCCGAGAGGCGGCGCGTGTCGGCGCCGGCGACGAGCACCTCCCCTTCGGCGGGAAACGCAAAGCCCTGCAACAGCTTGAAAAGCGTGCTCTTGCCGCAGCCCGACGGACCGGTGACGACGACCAACTCGCCAGGCGCGATTGCAATCGACAGCTTGCGGTACAGCCAGCTTCCGTTATCGGTGTAGCGGAACCCGACGTTGCGCAGCTCGATCGTGCCGGCCCGCGGCTCCCGTGCCGGCGCCACGGTTCGTGGCTCGCATGGCACGTCCATGACGTCGCCCAGCCTGCGGACGGCAATCGCCGCCTGCTGGAACTGCTGCCAGAGGCCCGCGAGTCGGAGCAGCGGCTGTGCGACGCGCCCGGCGAACATCTGGAACGCGACCAGCATGCCGATCGTGAACTCCGTTGAACTCATGACAAGAAAGGCTCCCAGGCAAAGGATTGTCGCGGAGAGCAGCTGCTCGATTCCCGACGCGAGCGTCTGGTAGCTGTTGCCGAGTTGCCGGGTGGCGAATCCGGTGGCGAGGAACCGCGCCAGAAGCTCCTCGTAGCGCGCGGCGAGCTGTGGCTCGAGCTGAAGCGACTTGACGGTTTCGATGCCGGCCAGGTGCTCCGTCACGAAAGCCTGATTGCGCGCGCCGGCGAGGAACTGCGCGTCGAGCCGGCGCTGGAATAGCGGTGCGACGCCGAGCGAAAGCGCAACGAGTGCGCCGACGAGCGCCAGCGTCACGAGCGACAGCGGCACGCTGTAGAGGAACATCACGACAAGAAAGACGAACAGGAATGGCAGGTCGAGCGCGAGCGTCACGGCTGCACCGGACAGGAACTCGCGGATGGTCTCGATGCCCGCGAGCCGCGCCGCCAGCACACCGGTGGGCCGCCGCTCGAAATAGCGCAGCGGAACCTCCAGCAGATGGCGGAACACCGCGGCGCCGAGCACCGCGTCCACGCGATTGCCAGTGTGGATCACCAGGTATTGCCGGATCCAGCCGAGCGCCGCGGAGAACACGACGATCAGGGCCAGCGCGGCGCCGATCACGGCAAGCGTGCTCGTCGTCCGATGCACGATGACCTTGTCGATGATCGCCTGGCTGCACAACGGCAGCGCGAGCGCGAGCAGCTGGATCGCAAGCGACGCGGCAAGCACCTCGCGCCAGATCCGCTTGTGCCGCCAAAGCTCCGGCACGAACCATCGGAATCCAAACCGTGCAGCGGGGCCGGAGGTGTCGGCGTCCCGCGCAGCCGACGGTGCGCGCACCGCGTCCACGACAAGTCCCGCGTGGCACGCAGCGAACTCCGCCCGTGTCGCAGTCTGCGGCGTGTTCTGCCCGGCCGCGAAGAACAGCACGCGCGCATCGTCCATGCGCACCAGCAGCGCAAGCGTTCCCTGCCGGGCGGCGCAAGCCGCGCCGTTTTTCCCCAGCCGATCAACGGTGGTCGCGTCCGGCCTGCCGTCGCCGGCTCGCGGATCGGCGGAATGCTCGTCCGGGCGAAGGACAACGATCGCGGGAAGGGCTGATGGCGCGAGTAACGCGAGGGGTCGTGCGAGGAGCTGCGCCTCGAATCCGGCGGCGCGCAGCGCCTCGATCAGCGTAACCGCCGTGTAGGGAGGCGGAAACGCCTGCGCGAGAAGTCCCGCCTCGAACGGGACGCGATGCAGATTGCACAGGCTGCCGATCGCCCAGAAGAAGTCGGCCGGGGCGAGGCCGACCGCCGCTCCGGCCATGCGATCGTCACGCATCGCGGGCGCTCCCTCACCGCTCGCGCGCGGCTTCGTGCCACGCCTTGCGCACTGGCGCGAGCAGATACTCGGCGAGCGTGCGCTCCCCGAGGCGGATTTCTGCCGTTGCAACCATGCCGGAGGCGAGCGGCAGCGCAAATCCCTCGAAAGCGACGCTCTGGCGCCGCAGTGCAACCCGAGCCCGATAGGCCGCCACATTGTCGGCCGCCGCGGTGGACGCATCGGCGCGCGCCTCGCGCGCGGGCGGGGTGTCCACCGCATCCGCGGAGATGCGGACGACCTCGCCTTCCAGCAGGCCGTACTTCTGGAACGGGTAGGCGGCAAGCTTGACCTGCGCCGCCTGCCCTGCGTGGACGAAGCCGATGTCATCGTTGCGGATCGCGACCTCGGCCTGCAGTTCATCGCCGTGCGGAACGAGCGTGACGAGCACGGTGCCCGGCGCGACGACCGTTCCGCTCGAACGCACCGCCAGGTCCTTGACGACGCCCGCCTGCGGCGCGGCGAGCTCGACCTGCTCGTGCCGATAGAGCTCCTTTGCCAGTGCCTCACGCACCCGCAGCAGTTGCGCGGCGTTCTGCGTGCGCTCGGCGTGCAGCTGCTGCCGATAGCCCGAGGTCACCTGCGCCAGGCGGCGCTCCGCCTGCGCGAGGCTCGCCTGCAGCGAGGCGGTCGTGTGCCGCTGTGCGCGCAGGTCCTGTTCCTTCTCGATACGCTCGCGCTCACGCTCGAGCGCGGCGAGCTCGCTCACGAATCCTTCCGACTGCAGGCGCGCATAGCGCTCGGCCGCACTGCGCACGATCGGCAACGTGTGCTCGAGCTTGGCCTCGATCTGCCGCGCGGCCTCCAGCTCCTGCCCGATCCGGGCATGCGTGGCGGCTTCCTGTGCGAGCGCGTCGAGGAAGGCGGAGCGATTCGCCCGGTACTGTGCCTCGACGTGGCGAAAGTCGGCCTCGCCGTCGTCCGGCAGGCGCACGAGCGGGCGTTCGCGCAGTTCGGCATCGATGCGTCGCTGTTGCAGCTCCCGCTGCGCCACCTCGCCTGCCAGCGCGCGGACTTCGGCCTCGCTGCTCCGCGCGTCCAACCGGACGAGCGGCTGTCCGGGCAGCACATGCTCGCCCTCCTCCACCAGGATTTCGCGCACGACGCCCGCGTCCGGCGGCTGGACGATCTTCACCAGCGTTCGCGGCACCAGGCGGCCCTCGGCGACCGCGACGATATCGAGCCGGCCCGCCACAATCCAAACCGACGCCAACACAAGCAGCGCGAGCAATGTATAGAGGACGCGTCGGGGCAACGGCGACGGCGGCTGTTGCGCGACACGCAGTGCATTCGGGCGAAACGGCAGCAACTGCCCGGGTTCATCGCCCGCGCCGTCCCGGACCCGCGCGGGCACACGCTGCTTCATGGCTGCCCGAAGCGCGCGCGCATGTCCCGGCGGTCAGGCCGTGCGGTGCCGGGTGATGTCGGGCGGTTGGAACGTCGCGAAGACGTCCGGCCAGGTCGGCGTGGCCGGATGGCGCATGGCGGTGTTCCAGTCGGTCGACAATGCGGCGACATCGTCCGCCGCCGTGCCGGCATCGGCAAGCTCGGCTGCGATCTCGGCATACCCGAGCGCGGGCCCGAACTCGTGGCCGCTGCTGCTCACCGCAAGCGCCGGAACATCGGGAGGTGCGGGCCCGTCCCAAGCGCCGACCGCGGCCGCAAAGTCGTCTGCCGAGAGCGCCGTGGCAGTTTCCGCAATCCCTGCCAGCGGACCGAATCCAACGCCCGCGGACCACGCAGTGCTATCGAAGTCCCCGGATGCGACCGTGTCCACGACGTCGTCCGCGGCGGCGGTCTGTGCATTCGCGTCCGCATCGGCGACCGCAACCGTATCTGCAAGAGCGTCACCGGCATCCGCGAGATCGCCTCCGGGCGCAACGGAAGGCACGAGCTCCGTCCCTGTCTCTTTCCCATCCGTTGCCGGAAGCGGCGTCGATTCCTCGCCGACCGCATCGTCCTGCTGCAACGTGATGCCGTACTTGCCCTGTTGCCAGTGCTCGATGCGCACGACATTGCCGGCTTCGGCATTGCCCGCGCTCGCCGATCGCTCGATCGTGAGCACGCCGCCTGCGCCCGGATCGCCGTCGAGGCGGAACGTGAACGCGCCGTCAGCCGATGTCCAGTTCGCGTCGTGCCGCGACATCGTGCCGGCGATTTCGGTGTCGTCGATCACCACGGTGCCATCGCCGTCCACGTCGATCACCGTGTCCGCGCCGTCGCCGATGTCGAAGCGGTAGGTGTCCGCGCCGCGGCCGCCTTCCAGCCGGTCGTCACCGCGACCCCCGGTCAGCGTGTCCGCGCCGGCTCCGCCCTGAAGGATATCCCCGCCGATTCCGCCGTCGAGCTCGTCCTCGCCCGCGCCGCCAACCAGCCAGTCACGCCCGGAACCCCCGATCAAGAGGTCGCTGCCACGCCCGCCTTCGAGAAGATCGTCGCCGCTCGCGCCGCGCAGAACATCGTCGCCGCTGCCGCCGTAGATCCGGTCCGTGGTCTTGCCACCGGTGACCATATCGCCGCCGGCCTGCTTCGCGAAAATCACCTGATGCACGGGGCCCTCGGTCGTACCGCCGATTTCGACCGTCGCTGCCGAGTCGAGGTTGCGATCCACGAAGCGCCATCCGGCCGGACTGCCGCTTGCGAGGTCATGGCCCCGCTCCTTGGCGGTGCGCCAAGCCAGAAAGCGCGCGCGATCGCCGATCCAGGCATCCGACAGGTTAGGCTCGCCGCTGTTCGGATCGAAGCGGTCGTAAAGGCCTTCCGGGTCGGTCGCGCCGACCAACGTGCGGTTGCCAGTCAGCGCCCAAGGCTCCATGCGGGCGAGCGACTGGCGGGCACCGACGTCCTGCTGCGCAAGCTCGGCGATCGCCGCACCCGTTTGCCCGGACAACCGGACGAAGCGCGCCTGATGGCCCGGCGTCGCGAAGAACATGCGCAGTGCCTCGTAGTCGCCCCCGCCGGAATACCCGGCCAACGTCGGCGCCTGCGCAGCCGACGTTGCCCGGCGCAGGAACCCCATGAGCGATCCGGCACGCTCGGCGTCATCACGCCCTGCCTCGCCCCACACGGCGTCGAACGTTGCATCGCTCAACCCGGGGTCGAGCGTCGAGAGCAGGCCATGCAGCTGTTCGCGGCTCGGAATGTCCGCCGGCCTGTCGAGGAAGGGCGGCCCGTCGGGCCTGCGCGCTCTGCGCGGGCCGATGTCGGATGGCGAGAACCTCGCCTCCAGTGCCGTTCCGTTGCCGGCGTCAGCACCTTCGCCCGGCAACGTCGGCGACCAGTCGCGCGGTGCGCCGGGCGGCGGCACGATCCAGCCACCTTGCAGACCGTCGACCACTTCCTCGTGCGACAGCCCGAGCCAGACGGCGACCGTATAGGCAAGCGGCGGGTCGATGCCGCTCAGTGGATGTTGTGATGCCATCGCGCGCCCCCTTTTCCCGTCCCCCGCATGCGCGGCAGGACTTGCACGAGCGACACGCTATTCCCCGCGCGCAGCGCGCGTCAATTCGTCCAAAAGGATGAAGCGCCGCTTGCCCGGCCTTGCGGCCATCGTCAGGCGTCTCCGTCGTCACCCGGTGCAAGATGCAGCGCGGCCATGACGAGCAGGTGCGCGGACACGGGTGCGGTCAGGAAGATGAAGAGCGCGAGCAGCAATGCGTGCATCACGAGCTCGCCGCCGCTGATGCTGAAAGCGATGGCGGACGCGAGACCGACGCAACCGACGCCGAGCGTGCTCGCCTTGGTCGGCCCGTGCAGGCGCTTATAGAAGTCGCCGAGCTTCGCGAGCGCGTACGACCCGACGAGACCGAACGCGGCGCCTGCGACCAGAAGCGCCGCGACGAGCGCGTCCGCCCAGCCGGAAAGACCGAGCGCGTTCACTGGATGATCCTCCCGCGCAGCAGATACTTGCAGAGCGCGATCGTGCCGACGAAGCCCAGCATCGCGATGATGAGCGCCCCCTCGAAGTAGAGCGTCGTGCCGAACCGGATACCGCCGACCAGCAGCAGCAGAAGCGCGTTCACGTAGAGCGTGTCGAGTGCGAGGATGCGATCCGGCAGCGTCGGGCCGCGCAGCAGGCGAAAGGACGCGAGCAGCAGCGAAAGCGTGCAGGCGGAGAGCACCCACGGCAGCACGGCAGCGGTCATTCGAAGATCTCCTTGAGCGGCATTTCGTAGCGCTTCTTGATGTCTGCGACGAGCGCATCCGGATCGTCGACGTGCAGCGCATGCACCGTGAGCCGCGCGCAGTCCGCATCGATCTCTGCCGACAGCGTCCCCGGCGTCATCGTGATGATCGCCGCCAGCACGCTGATCGCACGCGGGTCGGCAAGCGCGAGCGGCACGCGCACGAACGCCGGTCGTATCGCGCGCTCGGGCCCGAGAACGCGGCGGGTGACGTCGAAGTTCGAGCGCACGATGTCGTACAGCACGACGAGCGCGAGACGCGCGATCAGCCAGGGCTTGTGCAGCCGTTTGCCGCGGGGGCCGAGCCACGGCGCAACTGCGACGGGAATTCCCATGGCCAGCACCGCGCCCAGAAGAAGCTGACCCGGCGCCACCGATCCGACCAGCATCAGCCAGGTTGCCCACAACACGAGCGACAGAAACGGGTGCGGCAGGAGTCGGCTCATCGTTTCAATGCACGCGCAGGCGGCGGGATGGGATCCGCATCCATCACGGCGTCGATGTAGGCCCGGGGCTGCGCGAGCTCTGCGGCCGCGCCGGCCGCAAAGCGCGCCGCAGGCGCCGCGGCGACAGCAAGCAGCGCCAGTAATCCGAGTATCCAGAACAGCCCTGCCCTCTCGCCGTGTGACATCGCGCCGCCCGTGGGTGCCGGCTTCACGGTGGACTTCCAGAAAACGCGCGAGCCGGCGCGCGAAAGCGCGATCGTTGTGACGAGGCCGCTTGCCAGCAGCATTGCCCAGACGGCGGCCGCGTGTTCGGTTGCACGCACCGATTCCAGCATCTGCACCTTGCCGATGAACCCGGAAAGCGGCGGCATCCCGGCCACGGCAACGGCCGCGACGAAGAATCCCGCGCCGAGGAGCGCAGGGTCCTCGATGCGCGGCCCGGCGCGCAGCTGATCGCCGATGTCTCCGCGCTGGCGTGCGATCGGCCCGGCGAGAAGGAACAGCGCCCCGCCGACCAGCGTGCTATGAACGAGGTAGTAGAGCGCGCCGGCGGATTCCGCGGGGTTCGCCGCGGCAACGGCGATCAGGCTGCCACTCGACATCGCGACGAGGCACGCGATCACCGTGCGCAGCGAGTCGGCCGCGAGCGCGCCGCTTGCGCCATGGACGACGGTTGCCACGCCGGCCACGACCAGCAGCGTCGTCACCGGCCCTGCGAAGAACGCGCTGTCACCGCCCTCACCCCAGACGGTCGTGCAGACGCGCAGGATCGCGTAGACACCGACCTTGGTCATGATCGCGAACAGCGCGGCGACCGGTGCGGGAGCGCCGGCGTACGTCGCCGGCAGCCAGAAGCCGAACGGCAGCAGCGCCGCCTTGAGCGCGAAAACCGTGAGCAACAGCAGCAGGCCCGCGTGGGCGAGCGCGAGGTCCTCCCCCGCGAGGTCGCGCAGGCGCAGCGCGAGGTCCGCGAGGTTCAGCGTACCCACCACGCCGTAGAGCAGGCTCGCGGCGACCAGGAACAGCGTCGACCCGACGAGGTTGATCACGATGTACTGGAAGCCGACCCGAAGCGCTCGACTTCCGGCACCGGAGAGCAGCAGCGCGTAGGACGCGATCAGCAGCACCTCGAAGAACACGAACAGGTTGAAGACGTCGCCGGTCAGGAACGCGCCATTGAGCCCGGCGAGCTGGAACTGGAAGAACGCCGCGTAATGCGGTCCACGCGCGGAGAACGGACCGGTCGCCGCCAGAGCGCAGCCGAACGCGAGCGCAGACGTGAGCACCAGCATCAGCGCTGCCAGCCGGTCCAGCACGAGCACGATGCCGTAGGGCGCGCGCCAATTGCCGAGCAGGTACACGGCGATTTCGCCGCGATCGGCTGCAATCGCCAGCGCGCAAGCGGCGAGTGCGAGCAGCAGCGTTGCCGCGACACCCACCGGGGTCTGCCAGCCCGGCCGCCACCGCTCGAGCACGAGCAGCAGCGCACCGGCGATGAGCGGGAGCACGATGGGCACGACCAGCAGATGTGCGGGCATGCCGGAACTCACGGCGATTCCTCGGATGCTGCCTTCGGTGTGTCCCGCTCCGACGGTCGCGTCCCGGCGCGCGCGTCCGGGTCGTCACAGGCGTCGTCACCGTTGTCGAAACGCGACCTGAGCGCGAGCACGAGCGTCAACGCCGTCATCGCGAACGAGATGACGATCGCGGTGAGCACGAGCGCCTGGGGCAACGGGTCCGCGTAGTTCGCAAGCGTCGGCGCAACGCCGCTGCGCAGCACCGGTGCCCGGTCAAAGGCGACCCTTCCCATGACGGCAATGAACAGGTTCGTCGCGTAGGACAAGAGCGTGAGCCCGAGCGCGACGTCGAACGTGCGCGCCCGCAGGCACAGCCAGATGCCGCATGCCGTCAGCACGCCGATGCCGCTCGCGATCATCCACGCGGTCACGCGCCCTCCTCGTTCGCGGCGGCATCGAGGAAGCCGGGGGCGAGCACCGCGAGCAACGCCGCACCGACCACGGTCAGGAATACGCCGAGATCGAACAGCGACGCGCTCGCAAGCGGCACTTCGCCGATGACCGGAAGCACCGGGTGGCCGAAGGCGCTCGTGAGGAACGGGTAGCCGAAAGCGGTGCTGCCGATGCCGGTCAGGCCGGCGACCACCAGCCCAGCGGCAATCCACGCATCGAGCCGCAGCCGGCTTGCATCGGTCCAGCGCGGCCCGCCGCCGGCAACATGGAGCACGATGATCGCGATCGCAAGCACGAGCCCGGCGATGAACCCGCCGCCCGGCTCGTTGTGGCCACGCAGGAAGAGGTAGGTCGCGACCAGCGCCGCGAGCGGCAGCAGGAGCCGCGTCACGTTGCGTACGAGCAGCGGGTTGTAGCTCGCGACCGCGCCGATCAAGCGATGCGCGGCCGGCGGCCGAAAGCGCGCAAGGAGCGCCCCGACCGCGAGCGCCGCGATGCCGAGCACGGTGATCTCGCCCAGCGTGTCGAAGCCGCGGAAATCCACGATGATCACGTTGACGACGTTCGCACCGCCACCCTCGGGGAGCGAGCGCGCGAGGTAGAACGACGAGAGCGGGTCGAACGCTCGCGTCAGCACCGCATGTACGAGCAGCGTGACGCCGATGCCCAGCGCCAGCGCAAGTGCGCCATCGATCGATTGCCGCGCAAGGGCGCGCTCGCGCGGCGCGGATTGCGGCAGGTAGTGCAGCACGACCATCAGCAGCAACACGGTGGCGACCTCGACCAGCAGCTGCGTGAGCGCGAGATCCGGAGCGGACAACAGCACGAAGGCGAGACTCACCGCGAGGCCGGTCGCACCCAGCAGCACGAGCGCGAGCAGGCGGCGCCGGTAGGTCAGCGTCGCCGCGATCGCACCGAGCACGCCGATCAGCCACACGGCGACCCCCACAAACGCGAGACCCGGGGGCGGCGGCTCGACGGCGAGCGTGGCGGTTCCCGGCGGTGTCACAACGAGCGGCCACGCGGTCAATGCGCCGGCGGCCGCCAGCAGCACGAAGAGCTGCGCCCGCAGACCGCGCCCCGGCAGTGTGGTGACGAGCAAGCGGGCTATCCGGTCCAGCGCGCGCAACAGTGCATCGAACACCGCTTTGGCGAACGTCGGCAGCTGCCCGACCGTGTGCAGGTTGACGAAACGCTGCAGCGAGAAATAGAGCAACGTGCCAAGACCAAGCGCCACGATGCTCATCAGCAGCGGTTGATTGACGCCGTGCCAGATCGCGAGGCTGTACTCGGGCAGCGTTCCCCCCAGCGTGGCGCGCGCTGCGACCGCCAGAAGCGGGCCGACCGTCAGCGCGGGGACGATCCCCACCGCCAGGCAGACGACGACCAGCACTTCGACCGGCACGCGCATCCACCGCGGCGGCTCGTGCGGCGTACGCGGCAGGTTGACCGGCTCGCCGTTGAAGAACACGTCGTGGATGAAGCGGATGCTGTAGGCGACGGCGAGGGCACCGGCGATCGTCGCCCCGACGGGAACCGAGAGATCGATGATGCCGTGGCGGTCGAGCGTCGTCGTCTCGGCGAAGAACATCTCCTTCGACAGGAAGCCGTTCAGCAACGGCACCCCCGCCATCGCGGCCGACGCGACCATCGCGAGCGTGGCCGTGATCGGCATGCAGTTCCACAGGCCGTTCAGGCGGCGCATGTCGCGGGTGCCCGTCTCGTGGTCGATGATCCCTGCCGCCATGAACAGCGATGCCTTGAATGTCGCATGGTTGATGATGTGGAAAACCGCGGCGACGACCGCGAGCGGCGAGTCGAGTCCGAAGAGCAGCGTGATGAGGCCGAGGTGGCTGATCGTCGAATAGGCGAGCAGCCCTTTCAGGTCCTGCTGGAAGAGGGCGAGCGCCGCGCCCAGCAGCATCGTGCCCATGCCGACGCCGCCCACCCAGTAGAACCAGAGATCGTTGTCGCCAAGCGCCGGATAGAGTCGCGCGAGCAGGAACACGCCCGCCTTTACCATCGTCGCCGAGTGGAGGTAGGCCGACACCGGCGTGGGCGCCGCCATCGCGTCGGGCAACCAGAAGTAGAACGGAACCTGCGCCGATTTCGCGAACGCGCCGACCAGGATCAGTCCGAGCGCCAGCGGGAAACGTGGGTCGGCGCGAATTCTCGGTCCGGCCGACAGGACCGCATCGAGGTCATGGCTGCCGACGATCGCGCCAAGCACGAGAACGCCGGCGAGAAGGCAAAGCCCGCCGAACCCGGTGACGATCAGCGCCATGCGCGCGCCGCCGCGGGCATCGGCACGATGGGTCCAATAGCCGATCAGCAGAAACGAAGCGAGGCTCGTGATCTCCCAGAACGCGACGAGCAGGATCAGGTTGCCGGCGGTGACAATCCCGAGCATCGCACCCATGAAGACGAGCAGGAATGCGAAGAAGCGCGGCGCGGGATCCCCGGGCGCGAGATAGTAGTGCGCGTAGAGAACGACCAGCGCGCCGATTGCGCAGATCAGCAAAACAAACAGGAACGCGAGCCCATCGAGGCGGAAGGCAAGCGCGACGCCCGGGAACCACGGGACACTTGCGCGCAGCACTTCTCCCGCAAAGACGGCCGGCCCGGCGAGCGCGAGCAGCGCGCAGCCCGCGAGTGCCGTGACCCCGGCAATCCACGCCGACAGACCGCGCGACGTGCCCGGCAGGCAGGCGACGAGCGCGGCGGTCAGGAACGGCAGGAAGACGAGGGCGAAGAGCACGGCGGTTAGCGGACGCTGTCAGTCGGCTGGGCGGACGCACCGTTCTGCAATCCTTGTCACCGCAGGGCGCGGCTCGCGTCGGCAACCGCGGGCGGTCCGCCCGGTCGTCGCGCAACGCAGGCGCCATCCCATCGCGGCAGAATGGAGCACGTAACGACGCGCGGGCGCGTCAATCGATCACGATGATATGGACGCGATACGGCCCGTGCGCGCCCAGCACGATCGTCTGCTCGATGTCGCCCGTGCGCGAAGGCCCGGAAATCATGCTGATCATGCGCGGCACCGCACCTTGGGCACGTACCAGCGCAAACGCCTCTTCCATGCCCGCGACGATGCGGTCGGCGCGGACGATCGCGACGTGCGTGTCGGGCAGCAACGTCGTGGCGGTCGGCGTGTCCGCGCCGCCCGCCACCACGAGCGTGCCCGTCTCCGCGATCGCGCAGAGCGTCCCGGTGATCCCCAGGCGGTCGTCTCCGATCGTAGGCCGCACGTCGATGGCGAGCCCCGCGACATCCCAGTCGAGATCCGCGAACTCGGGCCAGCAGACGCCGAGGCGCGATTTCTGCGCGGCGATCGCGTCCGGCAGTTCGAGCGCATCGAGGTAGCGCGCGACGGCCTTCGGTATCGCCTCGCGCGATGCCAGACGCTCGACGGTGGAGGCCATGTCGGTCGCACGCTGCAGAAAGCGGCCGACGAGATCGGCAGGCATCGCCGGTCGCGGACCCTGCGGATGCGTAGCGAGGTGGGCGGCGGCAGCGCCTGCCGCGGTCTTGTCGCCTTCGCGCGTGCCGAGGGCCTGGCGCACCCTGGCCAAGATCGCGTCGCGGGCCGCAGCGTTGTCGGTGAGCGAGGTCGGCATGGTCAGCGCGTGTTGCGGCGGACGAAGTCGGCAAGCCGGGCGACCCCCGTCTCGATCGCCTCGTTCGATGCCGCGTAGGAGAAGCGGATATGCTGACCGTCGCCCGGAACGCGGCGGCCGAAATGGATGTCGGCCAGCACCGCGATGCCGGCCTCGAGCAGCAGGCGCTTGCGAAATTCCTCCGAGTCGGCGCATCCGGTCATCGCACAGGCTTCGGTGACATTCGGCCATGCGTAGAACGCGCCGCCGGGACTCCTGCAGCGGATCCCCGGAACGGTGTTCAGCAGACCCACGATCAGGTCGCGGCGCTCCAGGAACTTCGCGCGCATTGCATCGGCCGCGTCCTGCGGACCGGTGACGGCCTCGACCGCCGCCCATTGCGAAATCTGCGACGCGCAGGAATCCGTGTTGGTGATCCAGCGGGTGAACACGGGCGCCAGCGTGCGATTGGCGGCGAAGCCGACGCGCCAGCCGGTCATTGCCCATGTCTTGGATGCTCCGTCGCAGAGAATCGTGCGCTCCAGCACGCCCTTGCGGGTGGCGATCGAGTCGAACGCGCCGCCGTGGACGAGCCGCGAGTAGATCTCGTCGGCAAAAACCCAGACCTGCGGGTGCGCTGCCAGCACCTCGGCAATCGCGTCGAGATCCGCAGCGCCGAGAATGCCGCCGGTCGGGTTGTGCGGCGTGTTGAGGATCAGAAGCCGTGTCTTCGGGCCGATCTTGGCCGCAAGCTCCGCCGGGTCGAACGCGAAGTCGCGCGACTCGCGCAGGAAGATCGGCACCGGCACCGCGCCGTTGGCGACAATCTGCGACTCGTAGATCGGGAAGCCGGGTACGGGATAGATGACCTCGTCGCCGACACCGAAGTCCGTCACCGACGCGATCGTGTAGGCGATGAAAGGCTTCGCGCCGGCGCCGACGACGACGTCCTCGGGACGAATGGAAAGACCGCGACGCGCCCCCATGTCGCGCGCCGCCGCGGCACGCAACTCGTCGATGCCGGCACTCGGCGTGTAGCCGTGCTTGCCGGCGCGAATCGCGGCGATTGCCGCGTCCTGGATGTTCCGCGGCGTCGGGAAATCGGGCTGGCCGATGCAGAACGACATGATGTCGTGCCCTGCTCGCACGAGCGCGTTGACCTCCGCCAGCACGACGAAGGCATTCTCCGTGCCGAGCGATTCGGCCCGTCGCGACATCGGCGGCACGAGCGCCGCGTGATGATGCGGCGCGTTCATTCGCCCGCTCCGGCGGCAAGCGATCGCGTTGGTTCGCGACGCTGCGCCGCGTAGAGCTCCCGGAACGTGCGTCCGGCGGGCGCCGGCATGTCGCGGCCCTCGGTCCAGCCCGCTCCGACCGGAAGCTTGTGGATCAGGCGGTCGCGCCCGCCCATCATGCGCAGCAGGCGCACCGCGACTTTCGCGCCCAACGCGTAGAGCGCGGGATGCTGCGCAGCCCAGGCCCACGCCTTGATTCCGGCACGCTCGTACCATGGGCGAAGATTGCGGGAGAACGCCGCTTCACGCAGCTTGCGCTGCAAATCGGGCAGCGGAATGCGGACCGGGCAGACCACGCCGCACTGGTTGCACATGGTCGAGGCGGCCGGCAAGTCCTGCGCCAGCTCGAGCCCGACGTACATCGGCGTCAGGATCGACCCGATCGGCCCGGGATACACCCAGCCGTACGAATGGCCGCCGACGTTCTGGTACACCGGGCAGTGGTTCATGCAGGCGCCGCAGCGGATGCAGCGCAGCGCCTCTTTGACCTCGCTCGCGAGCACGCCGGTGCGCCCGCTGTCGACGATGATGAAGTACATATGCTGGGCGCCGTGGAACTCGCCCTCGCCCTTGGTCCCGGTCAGGATGTCGACGTAGTTGCTGATCGACTGGCCGGTGGACGAACGCGGCAGCAGCCGCATCAGCGTCGCGACGTCCTCCAAGGTCGGCACGATCTTCTCGATGCCCGAGATCGCGACGTGCACCTTCGGAAGCGTCGTCGTCAGCGTCGCATTGCCTTCGTTGGTGACGAGCACGACCGAGCCCGTCTCGGCGACGAAGAAGTTGCCGCCCGAGATGCCCATGTCGGCCGTCAGGTAGTGCTGGCGCAGCACGCCGCGCGCCTCGAGGCAGAGCTCCTCGATGCCGTCCTTCTTCGGCGTGCCGTGCGTGCGGGAAAAGAGCTCGGCGACCTCCTCCTTCGACTTGTGCAGCGCCGGCCCGATGATGTGCGAGGGCGGCTCGTAGTCGTTGATCTGCAGGATGTACTCGCCCAAGTCGGTCTCGACGACCTTCATGCCCGCGGCCTCGATCGCCTGGTCGAGCGCCGACTCCTCCGAGACCATCGACTTCGACTTGATGATCTTCTTCACGGCGTGACGTTGCGCGATCTCGAGCACCAGCTTGTTGACGTCCGCCGGCGTCTCGGCCCACAGCACCGTCGCGCCGCGCTTCTTCGCGTTTTCCTCGAACAGCAGGAGCCACGTGTCGAGGTTGTCGAGCGCCCGGTTGCGGATCGCCTTCCCGGCATCGCGGGTGCCCTCGAAGTCGTCGAGCTCGGTGATCGACGACCTGCGTTTGGCGACGAACTTGCCCTGCATCTTCTTCAGGTTGTGCTGAAGCAGCGCGTCGTTCATCTTGACGTGCGCGCGCTCCTTGAAGTGCATCGACGCGACTTGCATCACGGACCTCTGTTGTTCCAGTTCCTGCCCGTCAGGCGCCGCCGGGCTCGGGACGCTCGCCCGCGAGCACCTCGGCGACGTGCAGCACCTGGGTCTTCATGTCGCCGCGGCGGCGCAGCCGCCCTTCGATGTTCAGCATGCAGCCCAGGTCCCCCAATACGAGCGCATCGACGCCTGCGGCCTCGATGTGTCCACACTTGTTGTCGGCAAGCCGTGCGGAGATCTCGCCGAACTTGATCGAGAACGTGCCGCCGAAGCCGCAGCAGGTCTCGGGCTCGGCCATTTCCTTCAGCGAGAGGCCGGGCACCTTGGCGAGCAGCGCGCGCGGCTGCGCCTTGACGCCCATCTCGCGCAAGCCCGCGCACGAGTCGTGATAGGTGATCGTGCCGCTGAACGTACCTGGAACGCGATCGAGCTTGAGCACTTCCGTCAAAAAGCTCGCGAGCTCCCAGGTCTTCGCCGTGAGCGCCCGGACACGCTCCTTCTGGCCCGGCTCTTCGGCGAGCAGTTCCTCGTAGTGGGTCTTGATCATGCCGCTGCACGATCCCGAAGGCGCGACCAGGTAGTCGCAGCCTTCGAACTCCTCGAGCACCTTGCGTGCGAGCTTGATCGCATCGGCGCGGTCGCCCGAGTTGTATGCGGGCTGGCCGCAGCACGTCTGCGTGGGCGGCACGTAGACCTCCGCGCCCCCCGCCTCCAGCAACTTGAGCGCCGCAAAGCCGATCGACGGCCGCATGAGATCGACAAGGCAGGTGACGAAAAAGCCGACGCGCATGAGCTTTCCTTGACCTCCGGCGATGGTATCACCACCGCGGCCCATCCTGTCGCACCCGGAATCCATCCGGTCGCGGCGCCGCATCCCCGGCGGCGGGCCCGAGCCGGATCTCGACCAGGCCGCTAAAGGAAATGCGACTGGGCGAGCGCAACCACACAAAGCCCCATCAGGCCGTTCGGCAGGATGCCGAGCAGCAGCAGGACGAGCGCGTTGACCGACAGCAGGACGCGCGCGTCGCGCGGCGCGTCGATCGGTTCCAGGTCCGCCGGCTCGTCGAAGTACATGAGTTTGACGACGCGCAGGTAGTAGAACGCGCCGATCAGCGAGGTCAGCACCGCCACTACCGCGAGCCAGACGAGCTGGATGTTGACGACCGCGGCAATCACGGCGAACTTGGCATAGAAGCCGACCGTGGGCGGAAGGCCCGCGAGCGATAACATCGCGAGCGCCATCATGAACGCCCACCACGGCGAGCGCCGGTTGAGGCCCTTGAAGTCGTCCAGCCGGTCGCACTCGAAACCTTCCCGGGACAGGAGCAGGATCATGCCGAAGGACACGAGGCTCGTGAGCACGTAGGTGATCGTGTAGAACATCGCGGCCGAATAGCCGCTGATGTCGGCGGCCAGAACACCCAGGAGCATGTACCCCATGTTGGCGATCGTCGAGTACGCCAGCATGCGCTTCAGGTTGGTTTGCGCGATCGCGATCACGTTGCCGAGGATCATCGACAGGAGCGAGAGCACGACCAGCATCCCCTGCCACTCGGGCGCCGGGATCGAATCCCGCGGATCGTAGTCCACGCCGGCAAGCGCCCCTCCGAGCACGCGGATCGTGAATGCGAATGCGGCGAGCTTCGGCGCCGTGCCGATCAGCAGCGTCACGGGCGTGGGCGCCCCATGGTAGACGTCCGGCACCCACATGTGGTAGGGCGCGACACCGAGCTTGAACGCGATGCCGGACACGATGAACACGAGCCCGAACACGAGCAGTGTCGGACTCGCGGTGCCGGCAAGCGTGATCCGCGCCACGGCATCGATGTCGAGCGACCCGGTCGCGCCGTAGATCATCGACAGCCCGTAGAGCAGCATTCCCGACGCCAGCGCACCGAGCACGAAGTACTTCATCGCCGCCTCGGCGGGCGCGGGCCGGTCCCGCTGCAGCGCGACAAGCGCGTACAGCGACAGCGACATCAGCTCGAGCCCGAGATAGAGCGACAGGAAGCTCGCCGCCGACATCATCACCATCATGCCGAGCAGCGAGAAGAGCACCAGCACGAACAGTTCGCCGCGGAAGAGCCCGCGCGACTGCAGATAGCGGCGCGCATAGAAAAGCATCAGGCCGACCGACAGGATCGCGAAGAACTTGAGGCTCGCACCCAGCATGTCGGCGACGACCATGCCTCCGAAGCCCTTGACGGCATCGACCTGCGCCGTGGCGACCAGCACGCAGAGCGTGAGAAGCAGCGTCGCCTGTGTGAGCCAGTAGCTCGCGTGCCGACGCGAATCGGGAACGAACAGGTCGACGACGAGGATGGCCGACGCCGCCGTCAGCAGGACGATCTCGGGCAGCGATGTGAAGAATTCGAGGGTCATGGAGGGCTGGCCGGGCTCAGAGCTTGGTCCTGGCCACGTGCGCGAGCAGGTCGGCCACCGACACGTTCATCACATCGATGAAGGGCTTCGGCCACAGCCCGAGCGCCAGCACGGCCACGGCGACGACCGCGAGCAGCCAGAACTCGCGGCGGTTGAGATCCGAGAGTGCGGCAACCGCGGGATTGGCAACGGCGCCGAAGATCACCCGCTTGTACATCCACAGCGTGTAGGCGGCGCCGAGAATCAGCGTCGTCGCGGCGAGGAACGCGAGCCAGAAGCTCACCTGGGTGGCGGCGAGGATCACCATGAACTCGCCGACGAAGCCCGACGTCGCGGGCAGGCCGGAGTTGGCCATCGCGAACAGCATCATGAACGCGGCGAACTTGGGCATCGTGTTGACCACGCCGCCGTAGTCGGCGATCTGCCGGCTGTGCACGCGGTCGTACATCACGCCCACGCAGAGGAACATCGCGGCCGAGACGAAGCCATGCGAGAGCATCTGCACCAGCGCGCCCTCGACGCCGAGCGTGTTGAACAGGAAGAAGCCGAGCGTGACAAAGCCCATGTGCGAGATCGACGAGTACGCGATTAGCTTCTTCATGTCGGCCTGCACCAGCGCCACGAAGCCGATGTAGACCACGGCGATCAGCGACAGCGTGATGACGAATCCCGAAAGATAGCGCGACGCGTCGGGAACGATCGGCAGGACGAAGCGGACGAAACCGTACGCACCCATCTTCAGCGTGATCGCGGCCAGCACGACCGAGCCGCCGGTCGGTGCCTCGACGTGCGCATCCGGCAGCCATGTGTGCACCGGCCACATCGGCACCTTGACCGCGAAGGCGAGGAAGAAGGCGACGAACAGCAGCACCTGCGTGTGCAGCGAGAGCGGCAGCTCGTACCAGTCGAGGATCGCGAAGCTGCCGGACGCGAAGTACAGGTAGATGAGGGCAACCAGCATCAGCAGCGAGCCCAGCAGCGTGTAGAGGAAGAACTTGATCGCCGCGTAGACGCGGTTGGGGCCACCCCATATCCCGATGATCAGGTACATCGGAATCAGCATCGCCTCGAAGAACACGTAGAACAACACGGCGTCCAGCGACGCGAACGCGCCGTTGATGAGGCCCGACATGATCAGGAACGCGGCCAGGTACTGCGACACACGGCTCTGGATAACCTCCCACGCCGACCAGACGACGAGCACCGTCGTGAAGCTGTTCAGAAGTACGAACAGCACCGAGATGCCGTCGACGCCGAGGAAGTACCAGATCGCGAAGAGCCGGATCCACTCGGTGCGCTCGACGAACTGCATGCTGCCGCTCGCCGTGTCGAAATGGAAGAACAGCGGGAGCGTGACGACGAAGCCCGCGATGGCGCCGGCGAGCGCGATCCAGCGGGCGAGACCGGCATCGCGGTCGCGGCCGACGGCGAGCACGACGAGCCCGGCAACGATGGGGATCCAGATCGACAGCGAGAGCCAGGGCGTCATCGCGGCGTCCCTAGCGCGCGAACCAGGCGAGCAGAGCGAACACGCCGACGATCATCGTGAACGCGTAGTGGTAGACGTAGCCCGTCTGTATGTGGCGGAGCAGTGACGAGGACCAGCCGACGACTCTCGCGGCCCCGTTGACGAGAAACCCGTCGATCAAGGAGCGGTCGCCGACGGTCGAGAGGAACCTGCCTATCCCTCGCGCACCGCGCGCGAAGAACCAGTCGTTGAAGCGGTCGAAATAGTACTTCTGGTCGAGCAGCGTGTAGAGAGGTCCCGCCGCCTTGCGCAGCCGCTCGGGCAGCCCGGGGTTGACGAGGTAGCAGTACCAGGCCATCGCGATCCCCGCGAGCGCGAGCCAGAACGGCAGGCTCAGCACGCCGTGCTGCACGAACGCAGCCACGCCATGCCACTCGTTCTTCAACTCCCAGAGCACGGCGTGCTCCGCGCGCACGACGATCGCGTCGCGAAAGAAATCGCCGAAGAGCATCGGCTCGATGTACTGCCATCCGGCGAAGACCGACGGGATCGCGAGAAGTACGAGCGGCAGCGTGACCACCCACGGCGACTCCCTTGGCGGCCCGCCGTGATGGCCGTGGGCGTCCGGCTCATCGCCCGCGTCGTGCGACGCATCGTGGGTCGGACCGTCGCCGGCGGGTGGGCCTTGCGCCTGCCAGCGGGGCGCGCCGTGGAAGGCCAGGAAGAGCATGCGGAACGAGTAGAACGCGGTGATGAAGACGCCGGCCATGACCGCGAAATACGCAAAACCGTGCCCGGGGATGCGCGAAAGCTGCACGGCCTCGATGATCGCGTCCTTCGAGAAGAATCCGGCGAACGGCGGCACCCCGGCGAGCGCGAGCGACCCGACTACCGCGGTGGCCCAGGTGATCGGCATGATCCGCCACAGCCCGCCCATCTTGCGCAGGTCCTGCTCGTGGTGCAACGCGATGATCACCGAGCCCGCGCCGAGGAACAGCAGCGCTTTGAAGAACGCGTGCGTCACAAGATGGAAGATCGCGGCCGAATAGGCGGACACGCCGAGTGCGACCGTCATGTACCCGAGCTGCGACAGCGTCGAATAGGCGACCACCCGCTTGATGTCGTTCTGCACGATGCCGAGGAACGCCATCGACAGCGCGGTAATCGCGCCGATCACGGTCACGAACGACAGCGCGGTCTCGGAAAGCTCGAACAGCGGGCTCATCCGGGCGACCATGAAGATGCCCGCAGTCACCATCGTCGCCGCGTGGATCAGCGCCGAGATCGGTGTGGGACCTTCCATCGAGTCCGGCAGCCAGACGTGCAACGGCACCTGCGCGCTCTTACCCATCGCGCCGACGAACAGGCAGATGCAGACCACGGTGATCAGCGACCAGGGCGCGCCGAACAGACCCGGAACCGAAAGTCTCGCCAGCTCCCCGCTCTGCGCCAGTGCGCCGGCCCTGCCGAACACCGTCGCGTAGTCGAGCGAGCCGAAGTGCGCGAGCACGAGGCCGATTCCCAGCACGAAACCGAAGTCACCGACGCGATTGGCGAGGAACGCCTTCAGGTTCGCGTAGATGGCGGTGGGCCGCGTGTACCAGAAGCCGATCAACAGGTAGGAAACCAGTCCGACCGCTTCCCAGCCGAAGAAGAGCTGCAGGAAGTTGTTGCTCATGACGAGCATGAGCATCGAGAACGTGAAGAGCGAGATATAGGAGAAGAACCTCGTGTAGCCGGGGTCGTCCGCCATGTAGCCGATCGTGTACACGTGCACCATGAGCGAGACGAACGTCACCACCAGCATCATCGTCGTGGTCAGAGGGTCGATCAGGAACCCGATGGCGAGCCTGACGCTGCCCGCCTGCGCCCAGGTGTAGACGTCGCCGTTGAACACGTTGCCCGCCTGCACGTCGCGGAAGATCGCGTACGAGGCGAGGAGCGACGCGGCGACGCCGGCGATGCACAGCGTATGCGAGATCGCGCGGCCGAGCCTCTCGCCGAACAGTCCGACGACGATCGCGGCCGCGAGCGGCGCCAGCGGCACGACGAGGTAGAGCGTGTACATGTCCATGTGGGCGCCTAGCCCGGATGTTTCGCCGGGGCGCGGGAATTTGGCGTGGCGGTTTGGGGCCTGGATCGGGCGCAGCCGACGACGCCAATAGCAGCGACTGCTGCCGAGGAGAGCAAGCCCGAGCCAGGTGCATAGCGGCCGCCAAAAACTGCGCAGTCGACCCGTCCAACGTGTTCCGCCGGTGGCGGGTCCCAAGTGCTTGGCAGGGCTCGAGTGTTCATTGAATCGGCGGCGGCCTGGTGAAATACCCGGGCTATCCCTTGAGGCTGCCCAGATCGTCGACGTCGATCGAGCCGACGTTGCGGAAGAGGAGCACGAGGATCGCGAGTCCGATCGCGGACTCCGCGGCGGCCACCGTCAGGATGAAGAACACGAACACCTGCCCGGCCATATCGCCCAGATAGTGCGAAAATGCGATGAAGTTCAGATTGACGGCAAGCAACATCAGTTCGATCGCCATCAGCAGGATGATCACGTTCCTGCGATTCAGAAAGATGCCGACGACGCTGATCGCGAACAGGATCGCGCCCAGCACGAGGTAGTGCGTAAGGGTCGGCGCAGACAGGAACGGCACTGTGTGGTTCTCCCTGGCTTCTTTCTTGTTGGGGGCCGGTTCCGGTTCTATGGGCCGGCGGTCTCGCCACCCCGGCCTTCCCGCTTCTCCGAGGGCAGGTCGATGAGGCGCACCCGATCGCGCCGGCGCACCTTCACCTGCTCCGCCGGATTCTGGTACTTCGTTTCCCGGCGCCGCCGATAGGTGAGCGCGATCGCCGCAATGATCGCGACGAGCAGGATCACCGCCGCGACCTCGAACGGATACACGTAGTCGACGTAGAGCAGACGCCCGAGCGCCTGCGTGTTGCTGCCGGTCGCAGCGGGCGCTGCGCCGGCGCCGCGCGTCGCGTTCACGAGCAGCAGCGCCATCTCGAACAGGACCAGCGCCCCGACCACCGCGCCGAGCGGGAGGTAGCTGCGGAAGCTCTTGCGCAGCGCCTCGAAGTCGACGTCCAGCATCATGATGACGAACAGGAACAGCACCATCACCGCGCCGACGTAGACCAGCACCAGCGTGATCGCCAGAAACTCCGCCTGCAGCAGCAGCCAGATGCCGGCGGCGGTGAAGAACGACAGCACGAGCCACAGCGCCGCGTGCACGGGATTGCGCGTCGTGATGACACGCAGCCCCGCGACCACGAGGATCGCGGCGAACACGTAGAAGATGACGGACTCGAACGGCATCGCGGGCGGTGGTGGTGGTCGGGTCTTCGGGCGGAGTGAGCGCAACTCAGCGGTAGCGCGCGTCCTCGGCGCGGTCCCTGGCGATCTCCGCCTCGTAGCGGTCACCGACGGCGAGCAGCATGTCCTTGGTGTACATGAGGTCGCCGCGCTTCTCGCCGTGGTACTCGAGAATGCGTGTCTCCACGATGGAGTCCACGGGACAGCTCTCCTCGCAGAAGCCGCAGAAAATGCACTTGGCGAGATCGATGTCGTAGCGCGTCGTCCGCCGGGTGCCGTCGGCGCGCTGTTCCGACTCGATCGTTATCGCGAGCGCCGGACAGACGGCCTCGCACAGCTTGCATGCGATGCAGCGCTCCTCCCCGTTGGGATAGCGGCGAAGCGCATGCAGGCCGCGGAAGCGCGGGCTGTACGGCGTCTTCTCCTCGGGGAACAGGATCGTCAGCTTGCGCGCGAACAGATGCCGCCCGGTGAGCGCCATCCCTTTGAGGAGCTCGAGGAGCAGGAACGTCGAGAAGAAGTCGCGAACGCGCCGGAGCATGGTCAGTGGAACAGCGGGGCGAGGCGGGTCTGCATCATCGCGCCCACGAACACGATCCACACGAGCGTGACCGGAATGAACACTTTCCAGCCGAGTCGCATGATCTGGTCGTAGCGGTAGCGCGGGAACGTCGCCCGGATCCAGAGGAAGATCAGCAGGATGAACGACGCCTTCAGCAGAAACCACAACAGGCCGTCGCCGACGGGATGCCCGCCGAGAACCTCGACCTCGTTCAGCAGGGGCCAGGGCGCGAGCCAGCCGCCGAGAAACATGGTCGTGGTCAGCGCCGCGATCAGGATCATGTTCATGTACTCGGCGAGGAAGAACAAAGCGAACGTGATTCCCGAGTACTCGACGTGGAAGCCGGCGACGATTTCCGACTCGCCCTCGGCGACGTCGAACGGATGCCGGTTCGTCTCCGCGATACCCGACACGAGGTAGACGACGAAAAGCGGGAACAGGGGCCACACATACCAGTACGCAGCACCGCCTTCCTGGCCGCGGACGATGTCGGGAAGGTTGAGGCTGTTCGCGGCCATCAGCACGCCGACCAGCGCGAATCCCATCGCGATCTCGTAGGAGACGATCTGCGCGGCCGAGCGCAGACAGCCCAGGAACGCGTACTTCGAGTTCGACGCCCAGCCGGCGAGGATGATGCCGTAGACGCCGATCGAGGTCATCGCGAGCACATAGAGCAGACCCGCATCGATGTTCGCGAGCACCAGCGTGTCGGCGAACGGCACGACAGCCCACGCCGCGAGCGCCGGCGCGAGCGCCAGCATCGGGGCGATGAAGAACAGGGAGCGGTTCGCTCCCGTCGGGACCACGATCTCCTTGAAGAGCATCTTGATCACGTCGGCGAACGGCTGCAGCAGGCCGAACGGCCCGACACGGTTGGGCCCGATGCGCACCTGCATGTAGCCGATGATCTTGCGTTCCGCGAAGGTCAGATACGCGACGCACAGGATGAGCGGGACCGCGATCACCAGAATCTTGACGACCGTCCAGACCGGCACCCAGGCGGGTCCGAGCAGTTGCGCGACCGGAGCGAGCAAGCCGTCCATGGTCATTGGTTCACCCTTGGCGCTGCGCGCCTTCCCTCTGAGAGGGAGCAATTCGCAGCCTCATCGGACGACCGCGCGATTCGCGCCAGCATCGCATCGGCCGTCGTCCGCGCTCGCAGACGCGCTCTTCGAGCCTGCGCTGCGCCCCGCTCGCGTGGACGTCCTCGGGACGGCCCGGCGGCACTCATGCACGCTCCACGCGGACGGGGCCGGACAGCCCGTCGAGCCCGCAGGTGGATGGATGCGCGGAGGCGATGCGGATCACGCCCGGCGGCACACCCGGATCGACGACCGCGCCAAGTATCGCCGCGCCCTCGCCCTGCGTGACCTTGACCTGTGCGCCTTCCGCGACGCCAATGCGCTCGAGCATGGACCGGTGCATGCGCGCCTTCGGTGGCCGCGCATCGGCGGTCTCCTGCAGCGGCGGCGCCCGGCGCACGAGCGGGTCGGCGAAGTAGATCGGAATGTCGGCCACGCGCTCTGCGCCAGACGACGCGCTGATGGGGGCCGCGAGCGCGACCCGCGTGGCATTCGAAAGACGATCGGCGACGGCTGCACCGTTCGCAAGGACGCGCTCGCGCACCTGCTCCGCGCTGTCGAGCTCGAATCCCGGGAGGCCCAGCATCGTGCCGAGCACTCGCAGCACCTTCCATGCGGGGCGCGCTTCCGCCAGAGGCCTCACCGCGGCGCGGAACGTCTGCACGCGGCCTTCACCGCTCACATAGGTTCCCGAGGTCTCGGTGAACGGGGCGATGGGCAGCAGGACATTGGCGTACGCCTGGCCGTGCCGGAACGGGCTCATCACGACGACCAGCTCCGCTTTTTCGAGCGCCGAGCGCATTGCGACGGGAGTTGCGCAGTCGAACTCCGGTTCCGCATGCAGCACGAGGTACGCGCGCCGCGGGTCCGACGCGAGGCTCGCGGCGTTGCGGCCGCCGGCCTGTGGTCGCGCGCGGGCGAGCTCCGCGCCGACGCTGTTCGCGGCCTCGGTGAGAAAGCCGAGCGTGGCTCCGGTGATCGAGGCGAGCGCCTGGGCCAGTGCGTGCAGCTGCGAAGCCTGCGGATGCTGCTGCGCATAGTTGCCAAGGAGGATCGCTCGCCGCTGCCCGCCCGCGAGCGCCGAGGCGATCGCCTTTGCCGTTTCGAGCGGCGCGACGCCGGCAAGCGCGGAGGGCACGGGCTTGCCCGCCGCCTGCGCAGCCGCGACCACGATTTCGGCCAGCGCGAGCGGCAGCAACGAAGGTGCGGCGAGCGACTTGTGCGCGATCGGCAACAGCCAATCGTCGTCCACCGAATGCAACGACATCACCCGGGTGCCGTGTTTCGCCGCCTGCCGCAGCCGTTGCGCGAGCAGCGGCTGATCCTTGCGCAGGAAGCTGCCGACAACCAGCACTCGGTCCTGCGCGCCGACCTCAACGATCGGCATGCCGAGCCATCGCACACCGGCGCCCGCTCCGTCGGCGCGAAAATCGGTCTGGCGCAGACGGTAATCGATGTTGTCGCTGCCAAGCCCGCGCACGAGATCGCCTGCGAGCGACAGTTCCTCGAGTGTCGAGTGCGGGGAAACGAGCGCGCCCAACGCGTCGCCGCCGTGCTTGCCCGCGATGTCCTTCAAGCTGCCGGCGACGAACTCGAGCGCAGCCTGCCAGTCGACCGCGCGCCATTCACCGCCCTGCTTCACCATCGGCGCCAGGAGCCGCTCGGGCGTGTCGAGCGCCGTGTACGAGAAGCGATCCTTGTCGGAGATCCAGCACTCGTTGACCGCCTCGTTCTCAAGCGGCAGCACGCGTTTCACCCGGTCGCCCTTGACCTGCACGACCAGGTTGCTCCCGAGACCATCGTGTGGAGAGATCGACTTGCGCCGCGCGAGCTCCCACGTGCGCGCCGCGTAGCGGAACGGCATCGACGTCAGCGCGCCGACCGGGCAGATGTCGATCATGTTGCCGGAGAGCTCCGAATCGACGGTCTTGCCGACGAAGGTCACGATCTCCGAATGCTCACCCCGGCCGATCATGCCGAGCTCCATCACGCCGGCAATCTCCTGCCCGAAGCGGACGCACCGCGTGCACTGGATGCAGCGGGTCATCTCTTCCGCGGAGACGAGCGGCCCGAGCCTCTTGTGGAAGACGACGCGTTTCTCTTCACGGTAGCGGGACGACGAGCCGCCGTAACCGACCGCCAGATCCTGCAGCTGGCATTCGCCGCCCTGGTCGCAGATCGGGCAGTCGAGCGGGTGGTTGATGAGCAGGAACTCCATCACCGCCTTCTGCGCCTTGATCGCGAGGTCGGAGTGGGTCAAGACTTTCATGCCATCGGTGACGGGTGTGGCGCATGCCGGTAGCGGCTTCGGCGCCTTCTCGACCTGCACGAGGCACATGCGGCAGTTGGCCGCGATCGACAGCTTCTTGTGGTAGCAGAAATGCGGGACGTAGATGCCGAGCCGGTTGGCGGCATCCATTACCGTGCTGCCATGCGGCACCTGCACGGCCTTGCCGTCGATCTCGATGTTGAGCAGACCGTCGGGCATCGCGTCAGGCGTAGGCGGCGACCGCGCAGCGCTTGTGGTCGATGTGGTGCTGGAATTCGTCGCGGTAGTGCTTGAGGAACGCGCGCACGGGCATCGCGGCGGCGTCACCCAGCGCGCAGATCGTGCGGCCCTGGATGTTGTCGGCGACGGAATTCAGCAGGTCGAGGTCCTCGTGCCGGCCGTCGCCATGCTCGATGCGGTGGACGATGCGCCAAAGCCAGCCCGTTCCTTCGCGGCAAGGCGTGCATTGGCCGCACGACTCCTCGTAGTAGAAGTACGAAAGCCGCAACAGCGATTTGACCATGCAGCGCGTCTCGTCCATCACGATCACCGCGCCCGAGCCCAGCATCGACCCGGCCTTGGCGATCGAGTCGTAATCCATGTCGGTCGCCATCATGACATCGCCCGGCAGCACGGGCATCGACGAGCCGCCGGGAATCACGGCCTTGAGCTTGCGCCCGTCGCGCACGCCGCCTGCGAGCTCGAGCAGCGTCGCGAACGGCGTGCCGAGCCTCACTTCGTAGTTCCCCGGGCGCGCCACGTCGCCCGACACCGAGAAGATCTTGGTGCCGCCGTTGTTCGGCCGGCCCAGGTTCGCGAACCACTCGCCGCCGTTCCTGATGATCCACGGCACCGAAGCGAAAGTTTCGGTGTTGTTGATCGTCGTCGGCTTGCCGTAGAGGCCGAAGCTCGCCGGGAACGGCGGCTTGAAGCGCGGCTGGCCCTTCTTGCCTTCGAGCGACTCGAGAAGCGCAGTCTCCTCGCCGCAGATGTACGCGCCGTAGCCGTGGTGGTTGTAGAGGTCGAAGCCAAAGCCGCTGCCGAGGATGTTGGCGCCGAGGAAACCCGCACGGTAGGCTTCCTGCACCGCTTCCTCGCAGCGCTCGTACACGTCCCAGATCTCGCCGTGCACGTAGTTGTAGCCGCGCGCGCAACCCATCGCATAGCCGCCGATGATCATGCCCTCGATCAGCGCGTGCGGGTTGTAGCGCAGGATGTCGCGATCCTTGAACGTGCCGGGCTCGCCCTCGTCCGAATTGCAGACGACGTACTTGTCGCCAGCGAACTGCCGCGGCATGAAACTCCACTTGAGACCGGTCGGGAAGCCCGCGCCGCCACGGCCACGCAGCGATGATTTCTTCACCTCGGCGATCACCTGGTCGGGTGGGATCTTCTCGGACAGGATCTTGCGCAGCGCCGCATAACCGCCGCGCGCGACGTAGTCCGCAAGCCGCCAGTTGTGGCCCGTGAGCCCCGCCATCAAAACCGCGTCGGGACCGTAGTCCAGGAATTCGCTCGGCATGTTCATGGGTTGCCCGGCCATCCGGGCGCCCCTTCGCCACGGTCGGCCGCCGCCGACAACTCGTCGAGCAGCGTGGTGACCTGCTCGGGCACCATCTTGATACACATGCGCTTGTTGTTGACGAGCAGCACGGGGGCGTCGCCACAGGCGCCCATGCACTCGCCTTCCTTCAACGTGAACTTGCCGTCAACGGTCGTCTCGCCGAAGTCGACGCCGAGCTTCGCCTTGAGGTGCAGCGCGGCTTCCGTCGCACCTTCGAGCGCGCAGGGCAGGTTGGTGCAAATCGTGATCTTGAAGCGCCCGGTCGGCTTCAGGTTGTACATCGCGTAGAACGACGCGACCTCGTACACCGCGACCGGGGCCATGCCGAGGTAGCGGGCGACCTCGTCCATCGCCTCGACCGAAAGCCAGCCCTGCTCGTCCTGGACGATCGCGAGCGCGGCCATCACGGCAGACTGCCTGTGGTCCCCGGGGTACTTGGCCACCTCGCGGTCGATCTTCCGACGCGCTTCGGCGGACAGCAACGCGGCACCCGCAGGCGTCATCACCGCACTCATTCCTCGCCTTGCCAGTAGTCGACCTCGGCCGCCCTGGCCGTCATGTGGCTCAACGCGACGGCGTACGCCAGTACTTTCTGTGAATCGGGGTATTCGCAGACTTCCGGCGTCACCATCGTGCTCACCGACAGGTAGCGCAGTTCCGCGTCCGAATCGTTGATGATCTGGTGAGCCGTCTCCGGTCCCCCGGTCGGGCAGCAGATGACATCTCCCGCGCGGATGGCGCGGGTCTCGTCGCCGTAGCGCAACAAGCCCGTCCCGGCGAGGATGAAGAACATCTCCTCGTTCGCGCGATGGCTGTGGAACGGGCACGCCCGCTTTCCCGGCGGCACGACGTCGTACGAGTAACCGAGTTTCGAGGCGCCGAGCAGCTTGCCGATGCGCCTGCTGCGCGACTCGAAGCGCGCGCCGTGCGTCTCGAGCTCGAGCTCGAGCGCATCCAGGTTGACCAAACGCACGCTCACCGGTCGATGCTCCCGAACACGATGTCCTGCGTACCGATGATCGCGACGATGTCAGCGATCATGTGGCCGCGCGACATCTCGTCCAGTGCCGCGAGGTGCACGTAGTCCGGCGGCCGCAGCTTGACGCGATACGGCTTGTTGGCGCCGTCGGAGACGATGTAGACGCCGAACTCACCCTTCGGATGCTCGATCGCCGCATAGGCCTCGCCCGGCGGCACGTGCATACCCTCGGTGAAGAGCTTGAAGTGGTGGATCAGCTCTTCCATGTTCGACTTCATCGCCTCGCGCGAGGGCGGTGCCACCTTGTGGTCGTCGACGATAACCGGTCCCGGGTTATCCTTCAGCCAATCGACGCACTGCCGGATGATGCGGTTGGACTGCCGCATCTCCTCGACACGCACGAGATAGCGATCGTAGCAGTCGCCGCTCGCGCCGACCGGTATCTCGAAATGCAGCCGGTCGTAGACCTCGTAGGGCTGCTTGCGCCGAAGGTCCCAAGGCACACCAGACCCTCGCAGCATGGGTCCGGTGAACCCCAGCGCGATCGCGCGCTCGGGCGAGACGACGCCGATGCCCACCGTGCGCTGCTTCCAGATGCGGTTCTCCGTCAGCAGGGTCTCGTAATCGTCGACGTACCCCGGGAAGCGGTTCGTGAAGTCCAGGACGAAATCGAGGAGCGTTCCCTGGCGGTTGTCGTTGCGCTTCGTCGTCTCGCTCCTGCTGCGGAACTTCGAATCCGCGTACTGGGGCATGCGCTCCGGCAGGTCGCGGTACACGCCGCCCGGCCGGTAGTAGGCGGCGTGCATCCGCGCGCCGGAAACCGCCTCGTACATGTCGAACAGGTCCTCGCGCTCGCGGAACGCGTAGAGGAACGTCGTCATGGCGCCGACGTCGAGCGAATGGGCGCCGAGCCACATCAGGTGGTTCAGGAGGCGCGTGATCTCGTCGAACATCACGCGGATGTACTGTGCGCGGATCGGCACTTCGAGCCCGAGCAGTCGCTCGATCGCAAGGCAGTAGGCATGCTCGTTGCACATCATGGACACGTAATCCAGGCGATCCATGTAGGGCAGCGACTGCAGGTAGGTCTTGTGCTCGGCCAGTTTCTCGGTCGCCCGATGCAGGAGGCCGATGTGCGGATCGGCGCGCTCGATCACCTCGCCGTCGAGCTCGAGCACGAGGCGCAGCACGCCATGGGCCGCCGGGTGTTGCGGCCCAAAGTTCATCGTGTAGTTGCGAATTTCAGCCATGAACTTCGGCGTCGGCCAACTTGCGCAGCAAGTTAAGTGGAGCGGCCCAAGCCGCGCAACGGCGGACGCTCAACTTCATCGTGTAGTTGCGGACCTCGGCCATGGGCTATTCAAGATCCGCGTACTTGTCCTCGCGCACCACGCGCTGGACGTTCTCGCGCGGCTCGATCGTCACCGGCTGGTAGATCACGCGGCCCTTCTCAGGGTCGTAGCGCATCTCGACGTAGCCCGAGATCGGGAAATCCTTGCGGAACGGGTGCCCGATGAAGCCGTAGTCGGTCAGGAGCCGGCGCAGGTCCGGATGTCCGTCGAACATGATCCCGTAGAGATCGAACGCCTCGCGCTCGAACCAGTTGATCGCGGGCCAGAGTTCGGTGAGGCTCGGCACGACCGGAAACTCGTCGTCCGGCGCGAACACGCGCACCCGCAGACGGCGATTGTGCGGCAACGACAGCAGGTGGTAGACGACCGCGAAGCGCGGGCCCTCCCACGCCGCATTGCCGTAGGTCGAGTAATCGACGCCGCACGCGTCGATCAACATGTCGAAGCGCAGCTCCGGGCGATCGCGCAGCGATTGCATCACCGCGACCAGCTCTCCGACGGGAACGACGACCGTCACCTCGCCGAGCGCGGCGGTGACGCTTCGAAGCCTTCCGGGAAACGCCGTTTCCAGCGCGGCAACGAGTGATTCGTCCTGACGCGGCATCAGCGGGCGATCGTGTTCGTGCGCCAGATCTTGTTCTGCAACTGCAGGATGCCGTAGATCAGCGCCTCGGACGTTGGCGGGCAGCCGGGCACGTAGATGTCGACAGGCACGATGCGGTCGCAGCCACGCACGACCGAGTAGGAATAATGGTAGTAGCCACCGCCGTTCGCGCACGACCCCATCGAGATCACCCAGCGCGGCTCGGCCATCTGGTCGTAGACCTTCCGCAATGCGGGCGCCATTTTGTTGCACAACGTGCCGGCGACGATCATCACGTCCGACTGGCGGGGGCTCGGCCGGAAGATCACCCCGAAGCGGTCGAGGTCATAGCGCGCGGCGCCGGCATGCATCATCTCCACCGCGCAGCATGCGAGGCCGAACGTCACCGGCCACATCGAGCCGCTGCGCGCCCAGTTGATGACGCTGTCGAGGCTTGTCGTGACGAAGCCCTTCTCCAGCACCCCTTCAATTGCCATGGCTTGATCGTCCTGCCCAATCATTCGCGCCGCCGTCGCAGCCTCCTTGGACGCTCTCGACGATACGCACGGCCAAGTGTCGGCCGCCTGCCGCGCTCACCTCATTCGGATCCCCACGCTTCGGCCTCGCTCGCGCCCAGCGGCCTCCTCGCACCCCTTCTGCAATGCGCTCGGCCGCGTGTCGGCCGCTGCGCCGATTCGCCCCAGTCGCATCCCCGCTTCGCGGGGCCCCTGCTCCTCGGCTCACGGCGCGGCCTCCTCGCACCCCTTCTGCAATGCGCTCGGCCGCGTGTCGGCCGCTGCGCCGATTCGCCCCAGTCGCATCCCCGCTTCGCGGGGCCCCTGCTCCTCGGTTCGCATCTCTACTCCCATTCCAGCGCACCCTTCTTCCACTCGTAGACGAACCCGACGACGAGAATCAGCAGGAAGATCATCATCGCGACGAAACCTGCGAAGCCGATGTCGGGCAGCACGACCGCCCACGGGAAGAGAAATGCGATCTCGAGGTCGAACAGGATGAACAGGATCGCGACGAGGTAGTAGCGGACGTCGAACTTCATCCGCGCGTCCTCGAATGCCTCGAAGCCGCACTCGTACGGCGACAGCTTTTCCGGGTCGGGGTTGTCGGGCGACACGATGCTCCCGACACCGAGGAGCACCCCGCCCAGCACGAGGCCGACCAGGATGAAGAGCAGGATGGGGAAGTATTGTTCGAGCATCGTGGTGCGACGCCATTCCGCGCGCCGGCTTCGCGCGCCCGCGGCCTTTCTTGCTGCAACCCTACCGCGCTCGCGCCGCGGTCCTTCACGAGCGCCCGCTGATGCCCCGGCGCGGGTCCTGCCCGGTGCCGCGTCCATCAACGCGAAGCGTCACCCGATCCTTTGCTGGTGCCGACGGTGAGACTCGAACTCACACGGCTTTCGCCACTGCCCCCTCAAGACAGCGTGTCTACCAATTTCACCACGTCGGCATCTCGGGTATCAGGGAACAGGCATCAACATCGCGCGCAATGTCGGCGAGCAGTTTCTGCTCCATGATCCCAGTTCGCTGACACCTTTCACTTCGGTATCTCCCCGGACTTCGACGCCGGCGTGCTTCCCGCCGGCGCGGGTGCGGTGGCGGGCGGCGTCGCGGGTGGCGTTGCCGGCAGCGACTGCGTGGGGATGTCCGCGGCCTTCGAGGCCGGCGCCGTATCCATGATGCTCTTCTCGATCACGCCCTTCGGCAGGCTCACCGCGCCGAAATAGGTGAGGCCGAGGCTCGACAGGAAGAAGACTGCCGCGAGTATCCCTGTCGTGCGCGACAGGAAGTTCGCCGAGCCGGACGCGCCGAACAGGCTGCCCGACGCGCCACTGCCGAACGCCGCGCCCATGTCGGCACCCTTCCCATGCTGGAGCAGGACGAAGCCGCAGATCGCGATGGCGACCAGCACGTGCAGAACCAGCAGAATCGATTGCAGAAAGCTCATCTTTTCTCACCTCGGCGCTTCGCGCACCACCTCGTTTCGCGGCGGGGAATCCCCCCCCTGCTTCCGCGTTTAGGCACGCGCAATCGCCAAAAATTCATTCGCATCGAGCGAGGCGCCGCCCACGAGCCCCCCATCGACGTCGGGCATTGCAAACAACGCCGCCGCATTCGCACCCTTCACGCTGCCGCCGTACAGCAGCGGCACCGCGTGTCCACCGGCGGCCGCGAGACGCACGCGCAACAGCGCGTGCACCGCCTGCGCCTGCTCGGGCGACGCCGTCCGCCCGGTGCCGATCGCCCACACGGGCTCGTACGCCACCACCGTGCGCACCAGAGCATCACCGAGCGCGCGGATCACGACGTCGATCTGCCGCTCGACGACCGCGTTCGTCGTGCCTGCGTCGCGCTCCGCCAGCGTCTCGCCGACACACACGATCGGCACGAGCCCCGCAGCGAGCGCCGCCTGCGCTTTCGCGGCGACGACCGCATCGGTCTCTGCATGCAGCTGCCGCCGCTCCGAATGCCCGACGATCACGTATCCGCAGCCGAACTCCGCGAGCATCGCCGCCGAGACGTCGCCGGTGTAAGCCCCGGACGCCCGCTCGCTTACATCCTGCGCGCCCCAGCGGATCGCCGATCCCTCGAGCCGCTCCCGCGCCTGAGCGAGGTACGGAAACGGTACGCACACGGCCATCGCGCGCCCCGACATCCCCGGCCAGCCGGCCGTCAGCGCGGCGAGCAGCGCGGCGTTGGCTCGCAACCCGCCGTTCATCTTCCAGTTCCCGACAACAAGCTTGTTTGACATTGGGCGAGGGCCGGCAGCACCGGTATTCTTGATGAAACGCCCCGAAATGGGGCGCGCCTGCAAAACCGCACAAGTATACCGCGTTGCGGCAAATCCCGGCAACGCGGCCCATGGCCCGCGCGTCGATGTCAGGCGCCCGCCGTCCGGCGCAGTTGCCGGATCAGCGGTGGCAGGAACCATGCGCCGAGCGTCAGCACACCGAGTGTCGCCGCCACCGGACGGCTGAAGAAAGCGGTCAGGTCGCCGGCGGACTTGATCATCGAGCTCACGAAGTTCTCCTCGAGCATCGTCCCGAGCACGACGCCGAGGATGGCGGGCGCGACCGGGAATCCGTTCTCCTCGAGTACGTAGGCGATGACGCCAGCCACGAGCATGACGCCGACGTCGAACGGCGTATTGTTGATCGCGAACGAACCGACGATACAGAACAGCAGGATGACCGGCATCAGCACGTTGCGAGGAACCCTGAGGATCTGCTTCGCCGCCTTGATGCACAGGAAGCCGAGCGGGACCATGATGATGTTCGCGACGATGAACAACAGGTAGACCGCGTAGATGTTCTGCGGGTTCTGCGTGAAGAGCGTGGGCCCCGGGTTCATGTTCTTCATGTAGAGCACGCCGATCACGATCGCGGTGATCGAGTCACCCGGGATGCCGAAAACGAGCGCCGGAATCCACGCGCCGGCGAGCGCGCTGTTGTTCGCCGCGCCGCTCTCGACGATGCCCTCGACGTGGCCGGTGCCGAACTTCTCGGGCTCCTTCGACATCTTCTTGCAGATCGCGTAGGACATCCACGCGGCGATGTCCGCACCCGCGCCGGGCAATGCACCGACCAGCGTGCCGAGCGCGCTGCCGCGCAGGATCTGCACCGGGTACTTCTTCGTCAGCGACCACATCCCCTTGAACACGTTGTGGATGGGCTGGTCGACGATCTTGAGCGGAGGGTTAAGGTCCACCGCGAAACGGATGATCTCGGACACCGCGAACATGCCGATCATCATCGGTATGAAGCCGATGCCGCCCGTGAGTTCCGCATTGCCGAACGTGAAACGGGGGTAACCGCCGGGATTGCCGAGGCCGACGGAGGCGACCAGCAATCCGAGCAGCAACGACACGATGCCCTTGAGCGGCCGTTCGGCGGTGATGACGATCGCACACGACAGGCCGAGCAGCACGAGCCAGAAGTACTCGAACGAGCTGAACCTGAGCGCGAACTCGGCAAGCGTCGGCGCCGAGACGATCAGCACCGCCGTGCCGAACAGGCCGCCGATTGCGGAAAACACGAGCCCGGCGCCGAGCGCCAGCTCCGCCTGCCCCTTGTTGGTCATCGCATACGCCTCGTCGGTGTACGCCGCGGACGCTGGCGTGCCCGGCATGCGCAGCAGGCAGCCGGGAATGTCGCCGGAGAAGATCGCCATCGCGGTTGCCGTGACGATCGCCGCGATCGCCGGGATCGGCGGCATGAAGAACGTGACCGGGACGAGCAGCGCGGTAGCCATCGTCGCGGTGAGTCCGGGCACGGCACCGACGAACAGTCCGAACACCGACGCACCCAGCATGGCCATCACGGTCTGCAGGTTGAAAACCATGCCGAAGGCGATTGCCAGCGCGTCCATTGCGAAAGCCCTAGAAGGCGTAGGGCTTGAGGATGCCCCAGGGCAGCGGGACGCGCAGCAATTTGTAGAACGCGTACCAGATTGCGATGCTCACGACGATCGCCGTGATCGCTGCGGGCAGCGGGCGCACACGCAGCACGAGAAACCACGCGAACAGCAGGAGCGGCGCGAGCAGCAGGAAGCCCAGGTCATCGGCCCACAGGATATAGGCGATGGCGCCGAAGACGATCGTCGCGAACGCGATCAGGTGCTGCCGCGAGCTCACCCAGTCGGCGATCTCGAACCAGGGCTTGGTCTCCCGCTGTCGCATGCCGCTCAGCACGAGCAACGCACCGCAAGCCGCAAGCCCGGCCGCCACGATTCCCGGGAACAGTGCCGGCCCGACCTGCTGACCGGGGATCTTCGGGAACGACTGCACATGCACGATGATCACGACACCGAGCAGGAGCAGCACTGCGCCGAAGATCGCGTCGTTGATTCTCATGTGGGAATGAGTCCGGCGATCGAGCCGGCCATTGGCGAAGCGACCGTCACCAGAGATAAGCCCGTAAGGATCGCATCGCGGGAGGGACGATCGTGCCTCGTCCGCGGGCCATGCCCGTGGACGAGGCACGTCGCAATGGCGTTACTTGGCGAGGCCTGCGGCCTTCATCACGACGCCCATTTCGGCGTCGCCCTTGGCCATGAACTGCGCGAAGGCGTCCCCGGCCGCCCACTCGGTGCCGTAGCCCTTGCTCGTCGCGAAGTCCTTGAACTCCTTGCTCTCCCAGATCTTCTTGATCGTTGCGATCAGCTTGTCGTTCACGTCCTTCGGCATGCCCTTCGGCCCCGCGATGCCGCGCCATGCCGACACCGAATAGTCGATGCCGACCGCCTGCTTCATCGTCGGCACGTTCGGGAAGAGCTGCGACGGAGCGTTCGACATCACCGCCAGCGGCCGCGCCTTGCCGGCATCGATCAGCGGCCGGGCTTCCGGCAGCGAGCACGTCACCACGTCGACGCCACCGGCCACGAGGTCCTGCATCGCCGGCGCGGCGCCGTTGGACGGTACCCAGGGTATCGCCGCCTGCGGAATCTTGGCGTCGTTCATCAGACCGGCAAGCGCCAGATGCCAGATCCCACCCTGCCCCGTGCCCGACGCCTTGAGCTTGCCCGGATTGGCCTTGGCGTAGTCCAGCACTTCCTTGACCGACTTCCACTGCGAATCGGCGCGCACGGTGAATCCCGCCGGGTCGGCGTTGACCAGCGCGAGCGGCGTATAGGAGGTCGGCGCAAGGTCGGTCAGGCCTTGCCAGTGCATCATCGTGATCTCGACCGTGATCATGCCGATCGTGTAGCCGTCCGGCGGGGCAGATGCGATGGCGCTGTGACCAACGACGCCGCCGCCGCCGGTGCGGTTGACGACGTTCACCGGCTGACCGAGCTCCTTCTCCATCATCGCCGCGAAGTAGCGCGCCGTCGTGTCGGTGCCACCCCCGGCCCCCCAGGGCACGACGAACGTAATCGGCCGGCTCGGATAGGCCTGGGCGAATGCGGCGGCCGTACCCAATGCAAACGCAGCGCCCGCGAGCGCGCGCAGCAATCTTTTCATCTTTCCTCCTCGGATGGCGGTTGTTGTCTCTGCTTCCATACGCGCGCGGCAACCCGCGACGGCGATCCGGGCGACGTTAGCAGCGGGTCCGGCGCTGGTCAAGAGGCCTGACCAATCAGTCCTCACTCGAAGGGGCGGACGGTGCGGCCGCCGCGGCCTCGCGCGCGAACCCGCCAAGCGCCGAGCACAGCGTCTCGAGATCGCGCTGCAGCCTGGCGTAACCCGCGTGGGGCACGAGCGTGCGCTCGTCCATGTAGAGCGTCCGCTTGATCTCGATCTGCAGGCTGTGACGGTTCTCGCGCGGGCGCCCGTGCCGGCGCACGAGTTCGACGCCCTTGTACGGATCGTTGATCGCAACCGAGTAGCCCATCGCGTTCACCTGTGCGGCGACGAACCGCGTGAACGCCGGCGCGCACGTCGTGCCATCGCGGTCACCCAGAACGAAATCCGCGCGCTCGCGCCCGGGATCGTCGGCGTTGGGGTCGCCCACTGCGGGCATCGAATGGCAGTTGAGGTGCCAGACGACGCCGAAGCGCGCATGGCTGGCGTCGATGATGCGGGCAAGCGTCTCGTGATAGGGACGCCAGCAGCGCTCGATCCGCGCGCGGACCTCGGTCACGGTCAGCTTGCGCGCGTACATGGACGAGCCGTCACGAGCGACACGCCACACGAGCCCGATACCTTGCACGGTCTTGCGCGAAGGCGCGAGAGGTTCCGGCCACGGTTCGGCGAGAAGCTCGGGATCGATGTCCGCGAGACTGCGGTTCGCGTCGAGGTAGGCGCGCGGGAAGCCGGCTTCGATCAGCGTGGCGCCGTGATGCGGCGCTATCGACCACAACCGCGCGACATGCGTGTCCTCGGCCTGGCGCACGACCTCGCGCGGCGGCAGATGATCGAAGTCCGCGGGATAATCCTCACCCGAGTGCGGCGAATCGAGCACGAGCGGCAGCGGTTCGCCGAGCGGATCGTGACGGCGAAGGATCTGGGACGCTATCGTCGGCGCGCTCACTTCTGTGCTGGCTCCTCACGTACGTCCCGTGACGCGCAACGTCGAGCGTCGGCAGCAGCGTCGATTCGCCGGACCGTCGATCCCCCTCCGGGGGCCCCTCGCCGGAGGCTCACGCCGCTGCCTCGTTCAGCCAGCATGCCGCACGACGCCCGGGCGCCACGTCGACGAGTGGCGGCGCGGCCTCGCGGCAGCGCGCCATCGCGTGCGGGCAGCGCGGATGGAAGTGGCAGCCGCTCGGCGGATCGAGCGGCGACGGGATCTCGCCCTTGACCGGCACGAATGTGCGCTTGCCGGGCTCCACCTTGCCGACCTCGGCGAGCAGCGCGCGCGTGTAAGGATGGTTCGGCGCGCGAAACAGCTCGAGCGTGGAGCCGGTTTCGACCACGCGGCCCAGGTACATGATCAGCACGCGATCGCTGATGTGCTGCACGACTCCCAGATCATGGCTGATGAAGAGATACGTGAGATTGAGAGCCGCGCGCAGGTCCATGAACAGGTTCAGCACCTGCGCCTGGATCGAGACGTCGAGCGCCGCGACGGACTCGTCACACACGAGGAACTCCGGCTTGACCGCGAGCGCGCGCGCGATGCCGATCCGCGCACGCTGACCACCGGAGAACTGGTGCGGGAAACGCCTCATCAGCGTGGGATCGAGGCCGACGCGGTTCAACTGCAGCCCGACGTACTCGAGTTTCTCGTGGGGCGCGATCAGCCGGTGCGCGACCGGCGCCTCGCCGACGATGTCCACGACGCGCATGCGCGGATTGAGCGACGCGTAGGGGTCCTGGAAGATCATCTGCATCTCGAGCTGCTGCGCGCGGGCGCGGGCGGGGGCGAGGCCGGCGAGCGACTCGCCGCGCCATAAACGCTCCCCGGAGGTGAGCGGCAAAAGCCCCACGGCGAGCCGTCCGAGCGTGGATTTTCCGCAGCCCGATTCACCGACCAGGCCCACGACCTCGCCCGGGCAGATTGCGACATCCACGCCGTCGACCGCGTGCACGACTTCCTCACGCAGGTTGGCCCCCAGCACGTTACCGATCTTCGCCGCCAGGTCGAGCGACTTGACGAATCGCTTCGACACTTGGCGAAGCTCGATGAGCGGTGCACCCTTGTCCGGCGCCGCGCGTAAAGCCGCGACGCTCACCGCTCGCCTCTACGAACAGCCGGGGGGGCAGGCGCGCTCGCGATTGCCGACAGCGCGTCCTCGAAGTCGCGCGCAAATGCCACGGCGTCAGCGAGCGGCGAGGCGCGCATCCGCGGCCGCAGTGAAGTCCGCAGGCTCGCCAGTCGCGCACGATCCTGCGCAAGCGCGATCGATGCTGCGGCATACTCTGCTTGCGAGTCGGCGACAAGATCATCGAGGGCGACCTGCGCGAGGATGCTCGCGCCGGACCGCCCGAATGGGCGATCGCTTGCCAGCGTGACGACCGGCACGCCCATCCACAGCGCATCGCAGGTCGTCGTGCCGCCCGTGTACGGGAACGTGTCGAGTCCGACATCGATCCGGTCGTGCAGGCGCAGATAGTCGGAGAGTGCCATGCGGGCGACGAATTCGATGCGATCCGACGCGATTCCTCCCTGCTGAAACGTCGCTTCAAGCCGGGCGCGCCGATCCGCGTCCGCCGGCGCGAGCAGCAACAGGCGGCTGTCCGGCACCGCGCGCAGTACGTCGATCCACGCCGACAGCGCCGATGACGACACCTTGCCCGGGTTGTTGCAGCAGCCGAACGTGATGTGCCCGGTGGCAATGTGGGGGGGCGGCGCTACGTCGGGTGCCTGCGCATACGGCTGGTAGCACCAAAGCGTGCGCGGCAGTCGCCACGGTCGTTCCAGACCAGGCGGCGGCGGCGTACCCACCGGATCGGCAATCGCGTCGGTGATTCGCCAGTCGATCGTCGGCACGCCGGTGGCGCCGAGATAGCCGAGCCACGTCGCCTGCACCGGCGCGGGTCGCAGGAAGAAGAGCGGCAGGCGATTGCCGGACGTATGACCGTTGAGATCGATCAGGACGTCGATGCCATCGGCACGGATGCGCGCGGCAAGTTGTCGATCGGGGACCCCGGCGACGGGCAGGAAGTGCTCGGCGATGCATTGCAGCCGTTCGGTCACGTCGTCACCGCGCAGCTGGTTGTAATAGCAGAACACCTCGACACGTGAGCGGTCGTGCGCGGCGAGCAGCGGCTCGATGAAACGCGCCGCGGCGTGGCCGCGAAAGTCGGCGGAGACGTAGCCGATCCGAAGACGCGCGCCGGCTGCGCGCGCCTCGGGAGCGACCGGCGGCAGCGGATCGATGCACGATGCGAAATGCCGGCCGAAGGCGCGATGTTCCTCGGCGATCTGGTCCGCGCTGATGCGATCCGAGCAGGCGAGCGTGAGCAGCAGGTTGCTCCAGGTCTCGGCAACGTCGGGGCTAAGCGCGATCGCGTGGCGGAACGCAGCGATGGCGCCATCGGTGTCCCCCAGGTCCTTCAGGATGTTGCCGATGTTGCCATGCGCGCGCGCGTGGTTCGGATCGATGGCCACCGCCCGGCGATAGGCGGCAAGCGCCTGCGTCGGCTGATGCAAGTCGCGGTGCAGGTTGCCCAGATTGTTGTGCACCGACGCCGACTCGGGCTTGATCGCGAGCGCACGCTGGTAGTACGGCAGCGCCGCCGCGGGATCGCCGGCGTCGAGCAGCGCGTTGCCGAGGTTGACGAGCGCGTCGAAGAACGTCGGCTCGATCGCTACGGCCTCGCGCAGGCTCACGATCGCGTCCTCGAGGCGGCCGCATTGCCGGCTGGCGATGGCCAGCACGTTGCGCGCGTCGGCGGAACGACGGTCGAGCGCAGCCCAGCGCGACGCCGCTGGCAGCGCAGCGTGCGGCCGGCCGGCCTGCAACGCAAGCCACGCATAGAGCCGCAACGCGTCGAGGTGATCCGGATCGAGTGCTGCCGCGCGCTCGAGCAGCGGCACCGCCTGTTGCCAGCGGCCCTGTTCGACCATCCGCTCGGCGTCGGCGACGAGCCGTGCCGCGGCGCGCGGATCGGCCGGATGCAACCTCGGTACCGGAGCGGCGGACATCAGGCGAGGCTCCTCGTCAGCGGCCTTGCGCCGATGAGCGGGAAGTGACAACGCACGCGGCGTGGCGAGCCCGGAGTATCGAGTGCGCGCATCGCGGGCGGCTCGGCACAACGCTCTGCCTGCCGCGGGCAGCGGTCGCGAAACGCACAACCGGTCGGCAGGTCGAGCAACGAGGGCGTCATGCCGGGGATCTGGCGCAGGCGGGCACCGTGCGGATTGCGCGACGGCACGGAGTCCAACAAGCCTTGGGTGTACGGATGCGCCGGCGCGATCAGCACCTCGGCGCAGTCGCCCTGCTCGACGACGCGGCCGGCGTACATCACGGCGATGCGGTCGGCGAGACCGGCCACCACGGACAGGTCGTGCGTGATCCAGATCATCGCCGTCCCGGTCTCGCGCGTGAGCTTCTGCATCTCGTAGAGGATCTGGCCCTGGATCGTGACGTCCAGCGCCGTCGTCGGCTCGTCGGCGATGATGAGATCGGGCCGGTTGAGCAGCGCAATGGCAATGGCAACGCGCTGGCGCATCCCGCCCGAGAACTGGTGCGGATAGGCGAGCAATCGCTGGTCGGGCGACGAGATGCCGACGGCGACCAGCGCCTGCCGCGCGCGCGCACGCGCCGCCTTCTCGCCCACGTTCTCGTGCGCGAGGATCGCCTCGATCATCTGGCGGTCGATGCGCAGGACCGGATTCAACGTCATCATCGGGTCCTGGAAGATCATCGCGACACGGTTGCCGCGGAGTTGCCGCATCGGCTCGGACGGCAGACCGACCAGCTCGATCCCGTCCAGCACGATGCTGCCCGCGACGATGCGACCTGGCGGGTCGACGAGCCCCATGATCGAATAGCCGGTGATCGACTTGCCGGAGCCGGACTCGCCGACGAGGCCCATCACCTCGCGGGGAGCGATGTCGAAGGACACGTCGTCGACCGCCTTGACGACACCGGCGCGCGTGAAGAAGTGCGTGCGCAGCCCGCGCACCGAGAGCACGGGTTCGCTCATCGCGGGGACCCTCGCGTTCCCTTCATTTCTGCAAGCGCGGATTCAGCACGTCACGCAGCTGATCGGCGACAAGGTTGATGCTGACGATCGTGAGGAGCAGTGCGACGCCCGGAAAGAAGCTGATCCAGTACTTGCCCGACAGCAGATACTGGTAGCCGTTCGCGATCAGAAGGCCGAGCGATGGTTCGGTGATCGGCAGGCCGAGTCCCAGGAACGAGAGCGTCGCTTCCAGTGCGATCGCGGCTGCAACCTGCACGGTCGCCACGACGATCACCGGCGGCAGGCAGTTCGGCAGCAGGTGACGGAACACGATGCGAAGCGGCCGAAGCGCGAGGCAACGTGCCGCCTCGATGTACTCCTTGCGCTTTTCGACGAGCGCCGCGCTGCGGACGGTGCGCGCGTAGTACGCCCATTGCACGAACACCAGCGCGGCGATCACCTTGCCCGTGCCCTGCCCCAGCACCGCGATCAGGATCAGCGCGATCAGGATCGCAGGGAACGAGAGCTGAATGTCGACGATCCGCATCAGCAGCGCCTCCCAGCGCCCGCCGACATAGGCCGCGGACAGCCCGAGCGTCAGCCCGATCGTCAGCGCGAGGATCGTGCTCGCGACGCCGACGAAGAGCGAAATGCGAAGCCCGTAGAAGATCGCGGAGAGCATGTCGCGTCCCTGGTCATCGGTGCCGAGCCAGAACGCTGCCCCGTCCGCCGACCTCGAGCCCGGCGGCAGGCGCGCGTCCATGATGTCGAGCTGTGCCAGGTCGTAGGGATTCTGCGGCGAGATGAAGGGCGCGGCGACCGCGAGCAGCAGGATCACGCCCAGCAGCGACAGCCCGAATACCGCGACGGGGTTGGCAAGGAACTCCCTCGCAATCCGGGAGAGCGGCGTCTCGGCACCGCGCTCGAGCGGGGAAGTTCGAATGGCGCTCATCGCGGATCGGATCGCTCAGCCCTTGCCATCGGACAGTCGCACGCGCGGGTCGAGCACCGAATACAGGATGTCCACCAGCAGATTGATCACGATGAAGATCGCCACGATCACGAGCAGGTAGGCGACGATCACCGGCCGATCGAGCAGGTTGATCGAGTCGATCAGTAGCTTGCCCATCCCGGGCCAGGCGAAAACGCTCTCGGTGACGATCGCGAACCCGATCAGCGCGCCGAACTGCAGACCGATCACGGTGACGATGGGAATCATGATGTTGCGCAACACGTGCACGCCGATCACCCGGGCATTCGACAGCCCCTTGGCACGCGCGAACTTGACGTAGTCCTGCAGCAGCGCCTCGTGCGCGCCGGCGCGCGTCAGCCGGATCAGCAGCGCGAGATTGAAGAGCGCGAGATTGGTCGCCGGCATGATCAGGTGCCGCCAGCCATCGAGCGATAGGAACGAGACGGGGATGCGCAGAACGTCCACCGTCGGCCCGCGTCCGTTGGAGGGCAGCCAGCCCAGCATCACCGAGAACACCATGATCAGCATCAGGCCGACCCAGAACGTCGGCAGCGAGAATCCCAGGATCGAGCTCGCCATGATCGTCCTGCCGGCGCCGGAGTTCGGCTTCAACCCCGCCCAAAGCCCTAGTGGAATGCCGAGGATGATCGCGATCAGCATCGCCGCCAGCGCGAGTTCGAGCGTGGCCGGCATGCGCTCGAGGATCAGCTGCAGCGCGGGCGTCGAATGCACGAACGACTTGCCGAGGTCGCCGCCCGCAGCGCCCTGCAGGAACGTCAGGTATTGCTCGTACAGCGGCTTGTCGAGACCCAACGCCGCGATCGCACGCTCGCGGTCCATCTGATCCGCTTGCGGGTTGATCAGGATGTCGATCGGGTTGCCGATCGCGTACACGCCGGCGAACACGAGCAGCGACATTGCCACGAGCACGACGATGCTCTGCAGGCTGCGGCGGATGACGAAGACCAGCATCAGGAGTCAGCGGTCACAAGTCGGGGGCCGGAGGCGCCGCATTTCCCGAGGCGGGGCGTCGGCTGCCGGGCGTCGATGCGGCTGCCGGAAAGGACGGGAGGTGACACTCGATGCGCCGCCACTGGAGACGCCACGGCTGCTTTCCACTGCACCCGTCTCCTTATTAGGGAACCTCTGATCAACTCCCGCGTGGCCGCGACGGGTCTTAGCGGAACGGGACGCGCGAAGCGCGGCGACGCGAAGGCCGGGCGCCTTCGCAAGCCGGGCGACAAAGCAGACCGCCCGCAAAGACCCGTCCCTTCGGGCTGCTGCGAGACGCGGCGCCTGCTTCGCCTCGCTTCTCGGCCTCGTAGGCTTGGCTACGACCTTCGTCGCGAGTCTCGCATTCATCCGCGTTTCGCCCCGCAGCGCGACCATGTGGGAGTTGATCAGAGGTTCCTTAGGGCTTCGCCGGCCTGAACAGGAACGCGAGCGTGTACTCGTCGGTGCGCGGAACATAGCTCACGCCCTTCTTGGTCGCCCAGATCGTGAACTGGAAGTGGATCGGCATGAGGCCGAGGTCCGCCATCGACAGCTCGGTCGCCCGCTGGAGCATGATCCTGCGGTTCTCGTCATCGACCTGCTGCAGCGCCTGCTCGATCAGGTAGTCCACCTTCGCGTTGCTGTAGCGGCCCCAATTGACGGCGCCGAGCCCCTTCTGCGTGTTGTACGTGGCAAGCAGCGAGCGCAGCGGCGATGAGGCCTCGCCTGTCGACGCGCCCCAGCCTACCATGTGAAAGCTGTACTCCTGCTTGGACGCGCGCGACGAATATGGCGCCATCGGCGCGGTCTCGACCTTGGAGTTGATGCCAACCCGCGTCAGCATCTGCGCGACCGCCTGCACGATCTTCTCGTCGTTGACATAGCGGCCGGCGGGACCGTGGATCGTGATGTTGAATCCGTCGGGATAGCCTGCCTCGGCCAGCAGTTTCTTCGCGTCCTCGGGATCGTAGGCTTCCGCCTTGAGTGTTGGCACGTTTCCGAAGAGCTTCTCGGAAACGAGCTGCCCGGACGGAATCGCCTGCCCCTCCATCACGCGCTCCGCGATCGCCGGGCGGTTGATCGCCTTGCTGATCGCGCGGCGCACGCGCAGGTCGGTCAACGGGTTCCTGGGGAGCGGCTTGCCATCCTTGCCGGTGATGAACGGACTGACGCGCTCCTGGTGATCGAAGTTGAAGTAGATGACCCGGTGCGAGATCTTGGAGGTCGTCGTGAACTTGGGATCACCCTTGATCCGCGCGAGGTCCTGCGTGGGCACGTTCTCGATCGCGTCCACGTCGCCGGAAAGCAGCGCGGCGACCCGCGACGCCTCGTTCTTGATGATCCGGAACGTCACCTTCTGCCAGTGCGGCTTCTCGCCCCAGTAGTCGTCGTTGCGGACGAGTTCGACGCGGTCGCCGTTGACATAGCGGACAAATTTGTAGCGGCCGCTCCCGCTCGTCGCCTTGCCGGTGTTGAAGTCCTCCGTCGTCGCGCCCGTCGCGACCTTCTTGGAAATGATATAGATGGTCGACAGGTCGTTCGGCATCAACGGGTGCGGCGCCGCGGTCTTGAACCGGATCGTGTAGGGGTCGACGATCTCGGTCGCGACGATCGCCTTCGTGTACGCGGTGAACGGTCCCGGGCTGTTCGGCACGTTGGGAATGCGGTTCAGCGTGAACACGACGTCCTCCGCCGTCACCAGCGAGCCGTCGTGGAACTTCGCGTCCTTGCGCAGCTTGAACTCCCAGGTCCTGTCGTCGATCGGTTTCCAGGATGTGGCAAGGCCTGGAATCATCTTCGAGTCCGGGTCCATCTGCACGAGCTTGTCGAAGACGTGCTCGGCGATGTTGTTGTTCGGGAAGAGGTTGAAGAAGTGGGGATCCATCGTCGTCACGTCGGCCGAAACCGCGATTTTGAGTTCCTGTGCGCCGGCCGGTGCTGCTGCGAGAGAAAAGACGACGATCAGCACCGCGCCTGCGAGCCGACGGGCGAAGCGAAGGAAGGCCATTGGAGTCACCATGAGCGGAAGCAGGTCGGAGAATGGAACGGCGGGAGGGGATCGATCGCGCCGCCCTCCCGTTGTGCGGCCGCCATCTTGCGCGGTTTGCACGGCAGCGTCAAAGCGGTCGGCGCACGTTCGTTGGGCACGCTCGCGGCACCCTTGGCTGCGGCGGCGATCATGCCCGCTCGAGCGTCGGCGCCGGTGCCCGGCATGACGGGGGATGCTTGCGCACCAACTCGTCGAGCGAACGGTAATACGCGTCGTCCGCCGCCAGGTCGCGGGCTGCGAGCGCACGGGCCTCTCCTTCCGGCAGCGCATCGCCGCGGACATCCCACGCCCTTGCCTCGCCCAATACACCGCCTTCGTAGGTGAATTCGCCGCGCAGCCGACCATTCACGTGCCACGACCGTTTGACGCCGTTCAACCGGCCCGACGTGTAGACCGCTTCGAGCTTCTGCGGCGTCACGCCGTTGCGGGCAGGCGCCGCGTACCAGACCGCTACGGTGCCGCTGATCACGTCGTCGTCGAACGGAATGTGCGCGACGCGGACGCCGGCCGCGTTCCAGAAGATGAACGAGCTCGTCCGCTTGCCGCGGTTATACGCGCCGACGACGCGCAGCTTGCCCGAGGTGCTCTTGAGCTCGTAGGATCCATGGGGAACGCCTTCGCGGCAAGTGCCTTCGACCTTGTACGACTCGGCTGCGGTCGTTCCCGGGGCGGCATTCGAAGCGAGCGCGAGCGCCGCCAACCCGGCAGCCGCGGCGCCTCTGGCGGCGGAAAGGACTGCGCGCACCATCCTCGCTAGCCTCGGCGGCGGTTCCACAAGGCAGCGAGCTCGCCCACGATGCCGCGGCGGAAAGCGAGCACGCAGATCACGAAGATGATCCCGGTGATCACCGTGACCCACTGCCCCTGGTCGGCCAGATAGTGCTCGAGGCCGATGATGAAGAACGCGCCCACGACGGGTCCGAAAATCGTGCCCATGCCGCCCAGCAGCGTCATCAGCACCACTTCGCCCGACATCTGCCATTGCACGTCGGTCAGCGAGGCGAGCTGAAACACGATCGCCTTGGTTGCACCGGCAAGCCCCGACAGCCCCGCCGACAACACGAACGCGAGCAGCTTGTAACGTTCGGCATCGTAACCCAGCGAAATGGCGCGTGCCTCGTTCTCGCGAATCGCCTTCAGCACATTGCCGAACGGGGAGTGGATCACGCGGTAGATCAGAACGAACCCGAGCGCGAAGACCGCCAGGACGACGTAGTACATCACGTGGGTGTTCGACAAGTCGAGCACGCCGAACATCCGACCGCGAGGCACCGCCTGGATGCCGTCCTCGCCGTGCGTGAACGGCGCCTGCAGATAGAAGAAGAAGATCATCTGGGCGATCGCGAGCGTGATCATCGCGAAGTAGATGCCCTGTCGTCGGATCGCGAGCGCGCCCGACACGACGCCGAGCATCGTCGCCGCGACCGTGCCGGCGAGGATCGCGAGTTCGGGCGAAAGCCCCCACACCTTGGCGGCGTGCGCAGTGACGTAGCCTGCGGTGCCGAGGAACATCGCGTGACCGAATGACAGGAGGCCGCCGAAGCCGATCAGCAGATTGAAGGCGCATGCAAATAGCGCGAAACACAACCCTTTCATGAGGAACACGGGGTAGACACCAACGAACGGCAATACGGCCAGTACCGCGAGCATGATGGCGGTGGCGAGCGCGAAGCGGCTGTGGGTCGCAGCCGCCGGGACGGCGGCCACTTCGGAGGCGGTGCCGGCCATGGCCTCAGTGCTCCTTGCCGAAGAGCCCGGCGGGCCTGATCAGCAGGACGATCACCATGATGACGAAGATCACGGTGTTCGATGCCTGCGGATAGAACACCTTGGTCAGTCCCTCGACCAGACCAAGACCGAAGCCCGTCACGATCGCCCCCATGATCGAGCCCATGCCGCCGATCACCACCACTGCGAACACGACGATGATCAGGTTCGCACCCATCTGCGGATTGACCTGGTAGATCGGCGCGGCCATGACGCCGGCCAGCGCTGCCAGGCCGACGCCGAAGCCGTAAGTCAGCGTGATCATCCGCGGGACGTTGACGCCGAACGCCTGCACGAGTGCGCGGTTCTCGGTGGCCGCCCGCAGGTACGACCCGAGCTTCGTGCGCTCGATCACGTACCACGTGGCAAGACAGATCGCGAGCGAGGCGAGCACGACCCACGCCCTGTACTTGGGAAGGAACATGAAGCCCAGGTTGTAGGTGCCGGCAAACTCCTCCGGCAATCGGTACGGCAGGCCCGAGCTGCCGAAATAGTTGGTGAACACGCCCTGGATGATCAGCGCGAGCCCGAACGTCAGCAGCAGTCCGTACAGGTGATCGAGCTTGTAGAGCCGGGCGAGCATCGTGCGCTCGATGATGACGCCGGTAACGCCTACGACGAGCGGCGCGATCAGCAACGACCACCAGTAGCCAACGCCCGCGTACTGCAGCAGGAACCACGCGCAGAACGCGCCCATCATGTATTGCGCGCCGTGCGTGAAATTGATGATGTTGAGCAGGCCGAAGATCACTGCGAGCCCCAGCGAAAGCATCGCGTAGAACGCGCCGTTGATGAGCCCGATCAGAAGCTGGCCGAACAGCGCCTGCGTCGAGATGCCCAGGAGTTCAGCCATCGCGTTTCGTCGTGTGGCGCATCATGAAGCCGTGCCGGCGTCGTTCCCGCGAGGGCGGGAACCCAGCGTCGTCCGCCCTCCGAAGGGTCGAGCGACCAGGACGCTGGTTCCCCGCTTCCGCGAGGATGACGCATTCACACCCAATCGTGTTCGCGTTTCGGGCGACAACCCCGGTTGCATGCGTCACTTGACCAGCGGGCAGTCGCCGTCCTTCAGCGGCCGGAACGCCTGGTCCGCAGGAATCGTCGCCCGGATCTTGTAGTAGTCCCACGGTCCCTTGGACTCGGCGGGCGTCTTCACCTCGACGAGATAGGCCGGGTGGATCTTGCGGCCGTCGGCGCGGATCGTGCCCTTGCCGAACAGCGGGTCTTCCGTCGGCGTTTCCTTCATCTTGGCGATTACCTTGGTGCCGTCGTCGCTCTTGAGCGCTTCGACCGCCTTGAGGTAATGCGTCACGGCCGAATAGACACCCGCGTGGACCATCGTCGGGTGGATGCCCTTGTCGCGCTCGGCGAAGCGCTTGGCGAACGCCCGCGACTGGTCGTTCATGTCCCAGTAGAACGTCTCGGTGAAGATCAGGCCCTGCGCGGTCGGCAGCCCCAGTGCGTGGATGTCGGTCAGGAACACGAGAAGGCCCGCGAGGTTCTGCCCGCCTTTGACGATGCCGAATTCGGCCGCCTGCTTGATCGAGTTGGTCGTGTCGCCGCCCGCATTGGCGAGACCGATGATCTTCGCCTTCGACGCCTGCGCCTGGAGCAGGAACGAGCTGAAGTCCTGTGTGTTGAGCGGGTGGCGCACCTTGCCCAGCACCTTGCCGCCGCCCTTCAGAACCACCGCCTCCGTGTCACGTTCGAGCGCGTGCCCGAACGCGTAGTCGGCGGTGATGAAGAACCAGGTGTCGCCGCCTGTCTTGACGATCGCGCTGCCGGTTCCGTTGGCGAGCATCCACGTGTCGTAGGTCCAGTGGATCGTATTGGGGGAGCACGCCTTGCCGGTCAGATCCGACGATGCCGCGCCGGAGACGAGAAATGCCTTGCCCTTCTCCTTGGTGATCTGGTTGACTGCGAGCGCGACCCCGGAATTAGGCGTGTCGACGATCACATCCACCTTGTCGACGTCGTACCACTGCCGCGCGACGCTCGAGCCGACGTCCGCCTTGTTCTGGTGGTCCGCCGAGACGATCTCGACCTTGTAGCCCCGCTTCTCGATCCCCGAGTCCTCGACCGCCATGCGCGCCGCGACGACCGAGCCCGCGCCCGCGAGGTCGGTGTAGAGGCTCGACATGTCGGAGAGCACGCCGATCTTGATCGTGTTGTCGGAAACCTGCGCCTGCGCGGCGCCGCCGGCCAGTATTGCGGCCACCGCGACCGCCGTCAGACTGCGCTTCATTGCCTTCATTGTCTTCTCCTCCTGGTTTGCGAGCGCCGCTGTCGGCGCCCGGGGTTCAAATCGGGGCCACCTTACACGCCGAGGTAGTCGTGCAGCTTGGCCATGTTCGCGTCGAGCTCCGTGTTGGGGATCATGTCCACGACGCGGCCGTGCTCCATGACGTAATGTCGATCGGCCACCGTGGCGGCAAACCGGAAGTTCTGCTCGACCAACAGAATCGTGAACCCCTGCGACTTGAGCCGCGCGATCGTGCGGCCGATCTGTTGCACGATCACCGGTGCCAGACCCTCGGTGGGCTCGTCCAGGAGCAGCAGCCGCGCGCCGGTGCGCAGAATGCGGCCGATCGCGAGCATCTGCTGCTCGCCACCCGACAGCTTCGTCCCCTGGCTTCGCTCGCGCTCCTTGAGATTGGGGAACAGTTCGTAGATCTGCTCCATGGAAAGGCCACCCTCGCGCACCTGCGGCGGTAACAGCAGGTTCTCGCGCACGTCGAGGCTCGCGAAGATCCCGCGCTCCTCCGGGCAGTAGGCGATGCCGAGGCGGGCAATGCGGTTGGAGGCCAGCTCGACGGTTTCGCGACCCTCGAACGTGATCGAACCCGCGCGCCGCGGCACGATGCCCATGATCGATTTGAGCGTGGTCGTCTTGCCCGCGCCGTTGCGGCCGAGCAGCGTCACGACTTCACCCGTGCCGACATCGAAGTCGACGCCGTGCAGGATGTGCGACTCGCCGTACCACGCGTTGAGCTCGCGCACGGCGAGCAGCGGTGTACCGACAGGAGGAGCGTGCGGACGGTCGACGGCAGCGGCTTCAGGCATCGGCGTGCCCCATGTAGGCCTGCACCACATCGGGGTGCCTGGAAACGTGCGCGTAGTCACCCTCGGCGAGCACCTCGCCGCGGGCGAGCACGGTGATGTAGTCGGAAAGCGTCGACACGACCGAGAGATTGTGCTCGACCATCAGCACGGTGCGATTTGCCGCGACGCGCTTGATGAGCGCGGCGATCCGCCGCACGTCTTCGTGGGTCATGCCCGCAGTCGGCTCGTCCAGCAGCATCATTTCGGGATCGAGCGCGAGCGTCGTCGCGATTTCCAGCGCGCGCTTGCGCCCGTAGGGCAATTCCCCGGCGTGCACCTGAACGAATTCGGACAATCCGACGGCCTCGATCAACTCGAGCGCACGGGCATCGAGCGAGGTCAACACGCCGGCAGGCCGCCAGAAGTCGAACGAGTGTCCGCGTTTGCGCTGCAACGCGATGCGCACGTTCTCGAGCACGCTCAGGTTGGGAAACACCGCCGAGATCTGGAAGGAGCGCACGAGTCCCATGCGCGCGATCGCGGCCGGGCGCGAGCCGGTGATATCGCGGCCGTTGTAGAAGATCTGGCCGCGCGTGGGAACGAGGAAATGCGTGAGCAGGTTGAAGCAGGTCGTTTTGCCAGCGCCGTTCGGGCCGATCAACGCGTGGATCGTCCCGCGGCGCACGCGCAGGTTCACGTCGTTGACGGCGACGAAGCCCTTGAACTCCTTCGTGAGGCCCTTCGTTGCGAGAATCGTGTCGTCTGACATGCGGCAAGCAGCACGCATCCGCAGGCGCTTCCCCGGCCGCTCGTGCGTCCGGATGCCCGTGTGTCGCGTCGCCTCCTCCTTCGAGCGTGCCGGATTATCGCGGCAGCGGCACCCGATTGGCAACGACGGCGGGCCGGCGGGGCCACCGGTCGCAAGTGAGCGACCCAGCCGCCGTGGGTTGCGCGCACCCCTGCCGAGTTCCCGCAGGCTTCTCGTGCCCGCGGCTCGGAGGGCGAAAGTCACGGCAAGCGGCTGTGCGAAGGCCATCCTCCGGAGCCTGCGCAGCCGGTGGCCGGCCGCAGCGTCCGCCGCTAGTAGTCGACGCGCGCCAGATAGGTCTTCTGCGAGGCTTCGCGGGCCTGCCCCAGCGTCCGGATGCCCTTCTCGGCCAGCAAGGGAATCATCCGCAGGAAGATCTCGCCGGTCATGATCGCGTCGCCCAGCGCGGTATGACGCCCGATCGGGTTGACGCCCATGCGCCCGGCGATCGCTTCGAGTCCGTGGGCGGCGAGGTTGGGGTGCACGACTGCGGAAAGAAGGAGCGTGTCCAGGACCGGCTGCGTGAACCGCACGCCCGAAGCTTCCTCCTTGAGGCGCAGGAAGCGCATGTCGAACGCCGCGTTGTGCGCAACCAGCACTGTTTCGGCGCAGAAATGCCCGAACGCCGGCAGCACCTTGTCGATTCGCGGCTGATTTTCCAGCATTCCATTCTCGATGCCGGTGATCCGGGTTGCATCCGGCGACATCGCCCGACCCGGGTCGACCAGCTGCTCGAACACCTCGTTCTCCAGCAGTCGCCCGTTGACGATCCGCACCGCGCCGATCGAGACAATCTCGTCACCTTCGGACGGCCTGAGCCCGGTCGTCTCCGTGTCGAAGACCGTGTAGTCGAGCGCCGTCAGCGGGCGGTTGTCGAGTTCCGGCGTCTGCCCCGGCTGGTGGAAGAGGTCGAAGTCGTAATACTCGGGACGGCTTTCCCCCGATATCGGGGCGCTCCAAGCCGATTCCTCCGGCTTCGCGACCGGCAGCGCGATGCGGAAATACTCGCGGTGCGACGCTTTGTGGATCTGGTACCAGATTTCGCCGTTGTGGCGTTCGATGATCTGCTTCAGCGTCAGTGGCGAAGCTTCGCCCCCGAGCTCCATCGTGTCGGTCTGCCAGCTCATCGTGGTCTCCGAACCGATCGGCGCCCCGGTCCAGATCACGTCGAGGTGAGCGAGCGGCCCGGCCGCCTCGAGCCCGAAGCGGATCTCGCGGATGCCGAACTCGTCGCGCAGACGGCTCACGAGGTAGGTGAGCCCCTGCATGAGCGAATAGCTGTCCGCGTTGAGCCATAGCGACTCGTCGATCGCCTCGAGCTTGCAGGGCAGACCGAGCTTGCCTTCGATGCGCCGCTGCGCGGCCGCGATCAGGTCGGCGCCGCGCATGTCCTCGAGCGGCCACTCGGTGCGCAGGGAATCGGCGAACTCGGAGACGGTCGCGTCGAGCCGCGCAGAGAGCTGCCTGGCCTCGTCCTCGATGATGTTGATGAAGCGCGATCGCGCATCGGGCTCCATGTCGGGAAACGAGGCGATCGTCTCGACCGCCGCCCGCATGCTGGCGAGCGAGGCACGCGTTCCCTGCGTCAGCGTCTGCAGCAGCAGGTCACGGCGGTTGCCGGCCTCGATGCGCCGCGTGATGTTGTCGAGCATCAGCACGAATCCGGTGACCTCCGCTGCGGCGCCCTTCGCGTCGACGCCCGGCACCGTACCCTGCACGGGCGCCATCTGCACGCGCACGAGCTGCCCGGCAGGTGCGGTCGTGACGAAGTTCGCGACCGGATTGCGTTCGCCCTTGGCGAGCCGGTCGTGAATGCCGTCGAGCGCGTGGATGATCAGGTTGCGGTCGAGTATCGCGAACACCGAACGGCCAAGGCCGACGAGCGTGTGCGCCTTGCCGGCGGCGTTGCCCTCGACCTTGGCGCGCAGGAGCTGCATCGCCCGTGCGTTGTAGAGGAGAATGCGGCCCTCGACGTTGCACATGATCACGCTCTGCGCGAGCTCCGACATCAGTGCAGCGAGCCGGTTCTTCTCCTGCTCGATGCCGGCGTTCGCGTCCGCGACGCGCGCCTCGACGTCGGAGAGCAACGATTCCCGCACCTCGGCGAAGTGGTTGATGCTGCGGGCGAGATGGCGCAATTCGATCCCGCCCCGGTGTGGCGCCCGGTGCGCCGGATTCGCCCGCAGCATCGTCTCGGTATCCTCGACGAGCTGTCGCGCCGAAGTCACGTAGCGCTGCCACAGCGCGCGTTGGACGATCGCGAGGACGACCAGCACGACGATTGCCGCGACGACCAGGCTCGCAGCCTGCTCCGTGAGCAAGATGACGAGCGCCGCGCGCCCGTTCTCGTCGAGATCGGCGCCGAGCAGCAGGAAAGCTCCCGCCATCGACGCCAGAACGAAGCCCCAGGCAGCGGCGAGCACCAGCACGAAGCGGACGCGGTCGGACATTGGATCGCCCCGTCGTCAATCGCCGAGCAGCTCCTGCACCTTCGCAATGAGATCCTTGGTGGAAAACGGCTTGGTCACGTACGCGTCCGCGCCCACGGCCATGCCTTTCGTCACCTCGACGTCACGTCCCTTGGCGGAGAGCATCACGATCCGGACCCCGTTCCAGGCCGCGTTCTCGCGCACTTTCTGGCACACGTCGTAGCCGCTCATGCGCGGCATCATCACGTCGAGCAGGATTAGGTCGGGCACGAACTCGCCGACGGCACGCAGCGCGTCCTCGCCGTTGCTTGCCACCCTGACCTCATGCCCCTTCTGCTTCAGCAGGAACTCGAGCGACACGACGATGTTGGGCTCGTCGTCGGCGATCAGGATCTTCTTGCCCATCGGCTACTCCTCCCGCGAGGATGCATGCGCCGCGGTCGCGGCAACCAGCGCACCGCGCGCCGCATCGCCTGCGGACCGCGCCGCCTCGTCTGCCTTGACGACGGGAAGCGCAAACGCGAACGTCGCGCCCTTCCCCGTTTCGCTTTCCACCCAAAGCCGACCACCGAAATGCTCGATGATCTGGCGGCTGATCGGCAGGCCGAGCCCGGTGCCCTGCGGGCGATCCGTCATCGTGTCGCCGGCTTGCCGGAATTTCTCGAAAATGAGCTTCTGGTCCTCGGGCGCGATGCCCGGACCGTTGTCGCTCACGCGGACCACGAGCTGGCCACCCGTCTCGTCGAGTGCCACCACGACGCGCCCTTGGCCCGGCGCCACGAACTTCACTGCGTTGGAAAGCAGGTTGATCAGCACCTGTACCAGGCGGTCCCGATCGGCACGAACGGGCGCCATCGCGTCGGACAGCCGCGTCTCCAGCGCGACGTCGCGCTCGCGGAAGAGCTGCCCTGTGGCGTCGAGGCAATCGAGGATCACCTGCCGCACGTCGATTTCCGAAACCTGCCATTCGGCCGTCCCCGAATCGAGCTTCGCGAGGTCGAGCACCTGGTTGATCAGGCGCGACAGCCTCTCGCTCTCCTGGATCACGATGCCGAGGAACTTCTGCCGCTCCTCGGGCCCGAGTTCCGGGTTGTCGCGCAGGATTTCCGAAAACGCGCGGATCGAGGTGAGCGGTGTGCGCAGCTCGTGCGTCACGGTCGACACGAAGTCGTCCTTCAGCCGATCGAGCTCCGTGAGCCGCTCGTTGGCCGCACGAAGCTCGGTCGTGGCGGCTAGGAGTTCACGCGACTTCTGTTCGAGCTCGTGGCTGTAGGCGATCACCTGCGACGCTTCGTCGAGAATCGTGCGTACCTCGTCCACCGACAGCACGTCCTCCTTGACGGTGGATGCGACGAGGATCCGCGCCGACGCTCCGCCGATGGTGCCGGCGAGCTCGGTCTCGACGAACTGCACGAGGCCCGCGTCCGCAGACCCGTCCGGCGCGGACGACCGGCCGCGCCGGCGCGCGTAGTCGGAAAGCGCTGCCGAGGCGCGCGCCGGGCCGAGGAACCGCGCAAGCAGCGCCCGGAGCTCCGACATCGATGCCGTACCCCTCCAGAGGTGAACGTCGAGCCCCTCGTCGCCGCCGCGGAACACGTCGACGAAGCGCACGGCCTGCGCCTGCTCGGCGGCGCTCTGCCGCGTGAGCGCCGAAACCGCGACGTACGCGCCGATGTTCGCGATCATGCTCCACAGCATCGAGTGTGTGATGTTGTTGAGCCCCTCGACGCCGAAGAGCGCGTAGGGCTTGAGGAGCGCGATGCCGAACGGACCGTCCGTCAGAAAGCTCATCGGCAGCCAGTCGGATTTCGCGAAAGACGGCAGCAAAAGTGTGTAGAGCCACACGAGGAACCCCGCCGAAAGGCCGGACAGCGCGCCCGCACGGGTCGCACCCTTCCAGTAGATTCCGCCGATCGCGGCAGGCGCGAACTGCGCCACCGCCGCGAAGCTGATGAGGCCGATCGCCACCAGCGCGTAGGCCTCCCCGGCGAGGCGAAAGTAGAGATACCCGAGCAGCACGACGCCGATGATCGCGCCTCGACGAATGCCGAGCAGCAGTCCGGCGAGATTCTCGCGCTGCGCGAGCCAGCCCGGCCATATCCGCAGCAGCACGGGCATCACGAGGTCGTTGCAGAACATCGTCGAGAGCGCGATGGTCTCGACGATCACCATCCCGGTCGCGGCGGAGAGTCCGCCGATGAATACGAAAAGCGCGAGCGCGTCCTGGCTCTCGGCCATCGGCAGCGTGAGCACGAACGTGTCCGGATCGACCGTGCCGGCTCCGAAGTGCATCACGCCCCCGAAGGCGATCGGCACGACGAACACGTTCATCGCAAGCATGTACAGCGGAAAGAGCCAGATCGCCTTGGCGAGGTGTTTCTCGTCGACGTTTTCCACCACCGCGATCTGGAACTGCCGCGGCAGGAACATGATCGCGAGCATCGACAGGCCGGTGAGCCACGCCCAGCTCGCGTAGCTGCCGGCCGCGCCGCCGAGCGGCGCGAACAGTCCCGCAAGCTGCGCGTCCTGGCGGGCCCGCGCGAAGATGTCACCTAGCCCGTTGTAGATCCCGTAGGTGATGAAGATCCCCACCGCGAGGAACGCGACGAGCTTCACCAGCGATTCGAAAGCGATCGCCGCAACCATCCCCTCGTGCCGCTCGGAGGCGTCGAGGTGGCGCGTGCCGAACAGGATCGTGAACGTTGCGAGCAGCAGCGCCATCCAGAACGCGGTGTCCGGCTGAGCTGGGGGCGCGCCCGGCGGAACCGATAACCCGATCGCATGCCGGGTCAGGATCGTGAAGCTCCCCGACACCGCCTTCAACTGCAGTGCGATGTAGGGGACGACACCGATCACGGCGATGATCGTGACGAGCCCCGCGAGCAGCGCGCTCTTGCCATAGCGCGACGCGATGAAGTCGGCGAGCGAGGTGATGCGGTTGGTGCGGCTGATGCGCACGATCTTGCGCATCACTACCCACCACAGCGCCATCGTCATCGTCGGACCGATGTAGATCGGCAGGAAGCCGATGCCGTCCGAGGCTGCACGCCCGACGCTGCCGTAGAACGTCCACGCGGTGGCGTAGACGCCGAGCGAAAGCGAATAGATGTAAGGATTGGCAATGATCGAGCGGCCAGCGTCGGCCCGCTTGTCGCCGTAATAGGCGATCGCGAACAGCGCGCCGAGATACGCGAGCGCGACGGGGATGATCACCCAGCCGTGCAGCATCGTCGGTCCCTTGGCGCGCTTCGCCGCTCAGCGCGTTCGCTCGACGACGAGCGCGAGAAGGCCGATCAGCAACGCCCACGCGGCGAAGAGATAGGCGTAAAGCAGCGGGATGCCGAAAGTCTCCGCCGCGGTGTTGAACACCGCGAGCAGCGGGTAGTTGAAGAGCAGCAGGCCGGCCAGGAACACGGCCACGAGCCGCCGGCTCACGAGATTGGATCGGGTCACTTCAGGCCCCCTCTTCCGGTCCGGTCATCGAACGCTTCTTACATGCCTCCGGGCGCGCGCGCAACGGGTATCGCGCCCTGATGGGCGGATGCGCGGGCGGCGTCGCTCGTGTCATAGGCGATACGACAGGCGCAGCCGCTCCTGCAATTGCTTTGCCTGCCGAAATGCCTCTTTCAGCATGCGCTGCGCCACCTCGTTCAGCGCATAGGGATCGATCCGGTTGGGGCCGCCCGACGTGCCTGGCTGGTCCTGCTGCCGCAGGCGCAGCAACTGCAGAAAATGGAACGCCTCGATCGTCGCATCGACGTGACGGGGCTCGACCTTGAGCCGTGTGCCGGCGATGCGCAGCCGGTCGGCGGTTCCGGTCTCGGCGATGCCGTGCGCGAGCGCGAACACACGGGCGCAGTCGACGAAGAGCCGGGTGCCGCGAACCTTGAGGTCGATCGTCCCCTTGGCCTCGGGGACGTCGTCGACGCTGAAGGCGCGAATCAACCCGACCGGCGGCTCGACCTCGAGCGCGTTCTGCACCATGAGGCGCAGGAACACCGCGTTGGCCTGCGTGTAACCGAAGAGCCACTCGCGCAACGCGTCGGCGAGCGTGGCGTCGCCGTAGAGCACGCGAAAGTCGAACATGATGTTCGCGTTGAGCAGCGCCTCCGGCGTCGGCCGGCGCAGCCATTCGAGGAACTTGGCCTTCCATTCGGGGAGCGACAGGCAGAGTTCCGGGTTACTCGCCATCACGTTGCCCGGGCACAGCGGAAAGCCGAGCGCGTCGAGCGCAGCGTTGGCGTCGCGCGCGAAGGCAAGCAGACGCTCGCGGCGCGGGCCCTCTCCACCGTCGTCCGCCGCGAACAGGATCGCGTTGTCCTGGTCGGTGGCGAACGTCTGCTCGCCCCGGCCTTCGCTGCCGAGCGCAAGCCAGCACCAGCCGATCCCGGAAAGATCGTGCGAAGCGAGGACGATCTCGATCGCCCGGCGCGAGAGCGCATCGTTGAGCGAGGCGATCGTGCGCGTGAGCGGCTCGGCGGCCACGCCCTGCGCGAGCAGGTTTTGCGTGAAGCTGCGGATGTCGCCTGCCGCCTCGCGCAGCCTGTCGATCGATTCGGCCGCGTGCAACTCCTCGATCACTTGGCGCATCGAGACCCGCTGCAGCGCGAAGAGGTCGCGCTCGTTGATGACGCCGCGCAGCCTGCCGTTGTCCACCACGACGATCTGGCGGATGCCGCGCTCGGCCATCAGGTTCAGCGCCTCGTAGGCGGTGGCGGTCGCGGGGAGCGTGACGACCGGTGCCGACATCACCTGCGCGAGCGGCGTGGACAGCGGCCGCTCGGCAAGTACCACGCGGCGCAGCAGATCGACCAGCGTGAACATCCCGACCGGCGCATCCCGCTCGTCGAGGACGACGATCGTGCGCACTTTCGCGTCCGCCATCCGTCGTGCCGCCTCGGACAGCGGCTGTACGCCGGGACACGCGACAGCCGGGTTCCGCAGGAGCTCGCCCACGGTACGAGTCAGGCTCTGCTGCTCGGCGGCGCGCTGGCTGTACTGACCGTAGAGGCTTTCGAGCGACTGCTTGAGCGTCTCGGTGATCGTCTGCGTGCAGTATCGCTCGAATTCCGGCGAGTCCTGGCGCAGCGCCAGGAAGTCCTCGCGCGGGAGCAGCAGGCAGGCGGTGTCCTGCATCGCATGGAAGATACGGGTGGTGGCGCCTCCGGCGGAGAGCGCGCCGACCGGGAAGAGTTCGCCCGGCCCGAGCGTGCGGTCGGGGTCCGCCTGCGTGGTGTTGGGCCGGCTCCCGACAAGACCACGCTGGATGATGTGCAAGTCCGCGACCGGCCCGCTGCGGCTCGACAGGATCGTGGTGTCCTTCGCGTAGCTCGCGGCACGCATCTTGGGCACCGCCGCGCGCAGCGTGTCCTCGCGCATGCGGCTCCACGGCATGTGGTGGCGGAGGAAGTCGTACGTCGCGTCGACGTCCTGTGGAATGGCGGTGGCGAACATGTCGGCAAGCCTAGTGAGGCGCGGCGGTCCGCGCAAGCAAAAACCCCCGCGCGAGGCGGGGGTCGTTGCGACAGGTCAACAAGCGGGCAGTCAGTGCGCTGCCGCCTTCGAAGCGAGAATGCCGGTGTTCTGGCGGACGTAGAGCTCGTCCCACATGTCGTCGGCGCGCTTGTCGCGGTAGAGCAGCGAGCCGATGATCACCGCGAGGAAGCCGAGCGGAATCGAGTACAGGCCCGGGTTGCGCAGCTCGAACAAGGGCTTCTCGAGACCGACGAGGCTCGTGTCGTCGCCCTTGAACTTGTCGAGGTTGGCTTTCGCCGCCGCCACGCCCTTGTCGAGCGAGGCGATCGCCGTCGCGGCTTTCGCTTTCGCGGCATCGTTCGCCGCTGCCGCGAGGTCCGCTTCGAGCTTCGGCTTCGTCACCGCGGCGCCGTCCACGACCTTCTGCGCCGCTGCCTTGACGGCCTTCGGGTAGGTCATGTTGGGCGACACCAGCACCAGGCCGATGGCCGTCAGCGTGCCGACGATCATGCCGAGCACGATCCCGCCGGTGTTGCAGCGCTTCCAGAAGAGCGTCAGCAGCACGCAGGGGAAGTTCGCGGACGAGGCCACCGCGAACGCGAGCGCGACGAGGTGCGCCACGTTCTGGCCCTTGGCGGCGATGCCGATGGTGATGGCCATCGCGCCGACGATCACGGTCGCGATGCGCGCTGCCTTGACCTGCTCCTGCGGCGTCACGTGGTCTGAGCGGATCACGCCGACGTAGAGGTCGTGCGCCATCGCCGACGCGGCCGCCAGCACGAGGCCGGCGACCACCGCGACGATCGTCGCGAATGCGACCGCTGCGACGAACGCGAGGAACAGGTTGCCGAGCATCGAGTCGGGGCCGCCACCGATCCACTGCGCGAGCAGCGGGCCGGCCATGTTGCCACCCGGATCCACGCCCCGGATCGTCGCCGGGCCGACATTCATCGCCGCGCCGGTTCCGAGGAACAGCGTCAGCACGTAGAACCCGCCGATGATCGCCATCGCCCAGATCACCGACTTGCGGGCGTCCTGGGCGGTCGGAACGGTGAAGAAGCGCATCAGGATATGCGGCATGCCGGCGGTGCCGAGCACCAGCGCCATCCCGAGCGAGATCTGGTCGATCGGGTTCTTGAGATAGAGACCCGGCTCGAGGAAGCGCTGGCCGAGCTCTGCGGGCGTCATGTTCTTGGCGGCATCACCCAGAAGCAACGCCACCTGTGCCTGCACCTTGGCATCGCCGACGACCGCGGAAAGATACCCGGGCAGGCTGAAGCCGTAAGGCGTCCAGGTGAACATCACGAGCAGGATCGACGCGGTCACGAGCAGGATCGCCTTGATGATCTGCACCCACGTCGTGGCGACCATGCCGCCGAACAGCACGTAGCCCAGCATCAGAATGCCGACCACCATGACGGAGATCTCGTAGTCGATGCCGATCAGCGTCTTGACCAGCACGCCGCCGCCGACCATCTGCGCCGTCAAATAGAACGTCGACACGGTGATCGTCGAGAGCGCGCCGACCACACGTGTCGCCTTGGGATTATTGCGATAGGCGAGAATGTCGGACAGCGTGTACTTGCCGATGTTGCGGCAGGGCTCGGCGATCACCAGCAGCACGGTGATGTAGGCGACGAGCCAGCCCACCGAGTACATGAAGCCGTCGTAGCCGTAAAGCGAGATCAGCCCCGCGATGCCGAGGAACGACGCCGCCGACAGATAGTCGCCGGCGATCGCCCAGCCATTCTGGATGCCGGACACCCCGCCCCCTGCGACGTAGAAGTCGGAGGCGGTCTTGACGCGCTTGGCCGCGACATAGGTGACGTACATCGTCAGCGCGATGATGGCGCCGAACACGACGAAGGTCAGCCAGCGGAACTTGTCGGGCACGGCGCCTTGCGCCAGAGCGGGTGTCGCGATCGCGCAAAGCGACACGAACCCGGCGAGGAGTGCGATGCGACGCCGGTTCATTTGCGGCCTCCCATGCTCTTCTCGACATCCTTGACGATGGCAGCGGCCTCGGCGTCGAACACGGCGTTCGCGTGGTGCGAGTAGTACCAGGCAAGACCCCAGGCGACGACGAACTCCGACAGCGCGAAGAGAATGCCGACATTGACCGGTCCCCAGACTCTTATCTTGAACAGCTCCTGGAAATAGGCCGCGCCGATCGGCAGCATGAAGTAGTACACCATCGAGAAGACCATCAACCCCCAGAGGAACGCCGTCTTTTTGCGGTGCAGCGCCTGAAACCTCGGATCCTCGTCGATCGCCTTCCAGTCGATACTTGCAGCTTCGGCCATGAACTCTCCTCCGCACGGCTTTGGTTTTTCACGCGGCGCCCGGCATGGTCAGGCGCCTCTTCAGGTCGACGAATCATGGCGGGGCCGTTGGCGCCGTCCCCTTGACCCAGCGCAATAAACCGGTCGACCGTTGCTCGCCCTCGAATACGTATTTTAACTTACCCCAACCTGTAGTGCGGCTGTCACGCACGAATCCGTCGAAAAGGGGACTCCCGCCAGTGCCGCCCGGACCTGGCGGGCGGAGCAAGGTCCTCCTGCTCAGGTGCTCCAGTTCGGCTTGCGCTTTTCCATGAAGGCGCGGACCCCCTCCTCCGCATCGGCCCCGAGCATGTCGCGCGTGATCTTCTGGCTCGCGGCGTCGTAGGCTTGCGCGAGTGGCTGCTCGAGTTGGCGATAGAACAGCGCCTTGCCGGATGCAACGATCCCCCGGGGCTTGGCGAGGATGCGGGCGACGAGCCGCGCGACCTCGACATCGAGTTCGGCGGCGGGAACCACGCGGTTCACGAGCCCCCAATCGAGCGCGGTGGCGGCGTCGATGAAGTCGCCCGTGATCAGCATTTCGAACGCCCGCTTGCGCAGGACGCTGCGCGACAGCGGCACCGCCGGAGTCGAGCAGAACAGGCCGTAGTTGACGCCGGACGTCGCAAACCGCGCATCGCTCGCGGCGACCGCGAGATCGCAGGCCGCGACGAGCTGGCACCCCGCGGCGGTGGCAATTCCATGCACGCGTGCGATCACCGGCTGCGGCAGCGACTGCAGCGATTGCATCATCCGGCTGCAGCGTGCGAAGAGGTCGCCGACGAACGCCTCGGTGCGGTTGCCCATCATCTCCTTCAGGTCATGGCCGCCGGAGAACGCGTTCCCGGCGCCGCGGATCACCACGGCGCGCACCGCGGGCTCGCCCGCGATCGCATCGAGTTCCGCCTGGAGGCGGTCGAGCATCGCGTGGTCGATGGCGTTGAACTGGCGCGGCCGATTGAGCGTCAGCGTGGCGACGCCGCCATCGTCGGCGCGCAGAAGCGGCTCCTCGGTCGTTGTGCCCGGCGCGACCGTGCCGGGCGTGGCTGCTGGGTTCATCGTGACCTCCTCATTCGATTGCGCTCGCCGAACGCGCCCGTTCGCGCAGCACGAACTTCTGGATCTTCCCGGTCGATGTCTTCGGCAGCTCGACGAACTCGACCGCTTTCGGCGCCTTGAAACGGGCGAGCAGCGTCTGGCAATGGGCGATCAGATCGGCCTCGGTGGCAGTCGCCCCCGGCTTCAGCTCGACGTAGGCGCGCGGGGTCTCGCCCCACTTGGGATCGGGCTGCGCGACCACCGCGGCCGCGAGCACCGCCGGATGCCGGTAGAGCGCGTCTTCGACCTCGAGCGAACTGATGTTCTCGCCGCCGCTGATGATGATGTCCTTGCTGCGGTCCTTGATCTTCGCGTAACCGTCCGGCTGCAGCACCGCGAGGTCGCCGGTGTGGAACCAGCCGCCCGCAAACGCCTCCGCGGTGGCCCTCGGGTTCTTGAGGTAGCCTTTCATCGTGATGTTGCCGCGGAACATGATCTCGCCCATCGTCTTCCCGTCCGCCGGCACCGGCGCCATCGTCTCGGGGTCCATCACCGTCATGCCTTCCTGCAGCGAATAGCGCACCCCCTGCCGGCCGTTGCGCTCGGTGCGCCCGCCGATGTCGAGGCTTCCCCATTCCTCGTGCTTGGCGCACACGCTCGCCGGGCCGTAGCTCTCGGTCAGGCCGTAGACGTGCGTGAGGTCAAAGCCCATCCGCTCCATGCCTTCGATCATGGCCGCCGGCGGCGCCGCGGCGGCGACGAGCCCGGCCACCCTGTGCGCGATGCCCTGCCTCATCTCTTCGGGCGCATTGATCAGCGTCGAGTGCACGATCGGCGCGCCGCAGTAGTGCGTGACCCGGTGAGCGCGAATCGCGTCGAAGATCGCCCCGGCCTCGACCTTGCGCAGACAGACGTGCGTGCCGGCGATCGCCGCGACCGACCAGGGGAAGCACCAGCCGTTGCAGTGGAACATCGGCAGCGTCCACAGGTAGACCGCGTGCCGCGGCATGCTCCAGTCGATGACGTTCGACACCGCATTGAGGTACGCGCCCCGATGGTGATAGACGACGCCCTTCGGATTGCCGGTGGTTCCCGAGGTGTAGTTGAGCGAGATCGCCTGCCACTCGTCGTCGGGCGGATTCCAGTCGAACTCGGGGTCGCCGCCCGCAAGCAGCGTCTCGTAGTCGATGTCGCCCAGCGACTCTCCGCCCGGCCCTTCGCTGTCGCGCACGTCGATCACGAGCGGCTTCGCCGGCAGCCGCGCCAGCGCGCCGGCGATCGTCGGCGCGAACTCGGTGTCGGTGACGAGGACCTTGGCTTCGCCATGCTGGAGCATGAAGGCGATCGCCTCCGCGTCGAGCCGGCAGTTCAGCGTGTTCAGCACCGCGCCGGTCATCGGCACGCCGAAATGCATCTCGACCATCTCGGGCGTGTTGGCGAGCATTGCCGCCACCGTGTAGCCGCGGCCGATCCCGCGCGCCTCGAGCGCGCCCGCGAGCCGGCGGCTGCGCGCATAACTCTCGGCCCACGTGTAGCGCCTCTCCCCGTGGATCACCGCCGTGCGGGCCGGCCAGATCTCGGCCGTGCGCGCGATGAACGAGAGCGGCGTGAGCGGCGCGTAGTTGGCCGCGTTGCGGCCGAGATCCTGCTCGTAGGGGTCGGCGCGATTCATGCTCCTCCGGGCGTGCAATGCGATCCGCGTGACGGTCGCGCGGGGCGCTCGCGTGTATCGTAGCATCGCGAACCCGGTCCATGCTTGTCGGCATGCGGCCGATTCGTTAGGCTCGCCGCAGCCTCCACTCGGGAATCGCCATGGGCCATCGTCTTTCGAAGATCGTCACCCGGACGGGCGACGCGGGCACGACCGGACTCGGCGACGGGTCGCGCGTGGCCAAGGATGCGACGCGCATCGAGGCGATCGGCAGCGTCGACGAGCTCAACTCCACGCTCGGAGTGCTGCTCGCGGAAGCGGTGCCCGACGCGGTGCGCGCGTGCCTGATCGACGTGCAGCACGACCTCTTCGACCTGGGCGGCGAATTGTCGATCCCGGGTTACGCAGCCGTCACGGACGACCACGTTGCGCGACTCGAAGCTGCGGTTGCGCGCTTCAACGCGGAGCTCTCGCCATTGAAGGAGTTCATCCTTCCCGGCGGCACCCGTGCGGCCGGCCTTGCGCATGTCGCCCGCACCGTGTGCCGGCGCGCCGAGCGCACCGTCGTGCATCTCGCCGCCACCGAGTCCGTTTCGGACCCGGCAAGGCGCTATCTCAATCGGCTCTCCGACCTGCTGTTCGTTGTCGCGCGCACGGTAAACCACGCATCCGGCGGCAGCGATGTGCTCTGGGAAAAGGGCCGGCGACGAGGTGGCGTAGCCGGATAGGCGGGCCCGAAGACAAGGGACGGGCGCCGTTGCCGGCATCCCGCCCCTCCGGTTGCCGGAGCGCGCCCCCGCTCCGGGTGTGCGTCAGCTGCGCGGTGCCATGGCCGGAATCGCGCCCTCCGAGCCGGCGAATTCCGGCGCACGCACACCGGTCACCTCGATCCGCGCCGGCACGATCGCGACCTCCGTGGCCGGACGCGCGTGCTGCGCCGCGATCGCCTGCGCCCCGATCGCCGTCGGCGCCGGTGCGAAGAGCGCATGCACGAACCCGCCGAGCGCGATCGTGACGGCGGCCGCCGCGATGATGAACGAAGCCGGCAACCATCGATTCGTCTGGTGGCGTTGCATGGCGGTCTCCTCGTGTCTTGCCTGTCCCGGCCGCCCGATGCCGTGGCGGCGGGCTTCCTCACTCCTTGGATGCAGCCGCGCGGGTTTGCGGATTCAGCGGCTCGAAAAACCCGTACGCCAAGTGGTCAGGATCGAGCGTAGGCGGGCCGAAGGCGCGCATCAACGGCGAAGCGACGAAACCCCGGAAAGCCGGAGCAAGGCGGCCAACGGGCGGACGAACGGGAAAGGGTTGCGCACGGGACTAGGGCCTGTTCACACTGTGTCCACAGTGTGAACAGGCCCTAAGCTTCCGTACCCGTGCCGCGAAGGAGCGGTTTCAGGCCGGCGCGGCGAGGCGCTGGTCGATCGCACCGAAAATCGAGTTGCGCTGCGCATCCAGCATCTCGATGCGGATGCGATCCCCGAAGCGCATGAACGGTGTGGACGGCGCTCCACCGGTGATCGTCTCCACCGTCCGCTGCTCGGCGATGCACGAATAGCCGATGCCGCCCTGCGCGGCGGGTCGTCCGGGTCCCCCGTTCTCCTTGTTCGACACGGTGCCCGACCCGATGACACTTCCGGCCTCGATCTCGCGCGTCCTTGCGACGTGCGCGATCAGCCGGTGGAAGCTGAACGTCATGTCGACACCGGCGTTCGGGTGGCCGAACAACGCACCGTTGAGATGCGAGACGAGCGGCAGGTGCACCTTGCCGTCGCGCCATGCGTCGCCCAGTTCGTCGGGCGTCACCGCGACGGGCGAGAACGACGACGCGGGCTTCGCCTGGAGGAACCCGAAGCCCTTCGCGAGCTCCAGGGGAATCAGGTTGCGCAGGCTCACGTCGTTGACGAGCATCAGCAGCCGGATGTAACCGCCCGCGTCCGCCTCGCTCGTGCCCATCGGCACGTCGTCGGTGACCACGGCGACCTCGGCTTCGAAGTCGATGCCCCACGCCTCGTCGGCCAGCACGATGTCCTCGCACGCCCCGAGCATGTGATCGGAGGCGCCCTGATACATCAGCGGATCGGTCCAGAACTCGGGCGGCATCGGCGCGCCGCGCGCCTTGCGCACGAGCTCGACATGGTTCACGTACGCCGAACCGTCGGCCCACTGGTAGGCGCGCGGCAGCGGCGCCATCGCGTGGCTCGCGTCGAACGGCCTCGCGTCCGGCAGGCGTTCGCGGTTCAGCATGTCGGAAATCGCCGCGAGCGCGGGCGCGCAGCGGCTCCAGTCGTCGAGCGCATGCTGCAGCGTGCGAGCGATCTCGGGCACTTCGACGCAGCCCGCCAAGTCGCGCGAAACGACGACGAGCCGGCCGTCGCGCGTGCCGTCGGCGAGCGATGCGAGCTTCATGGCACGAACCCTCCGCGGCGTTTCATGTCCTGCGCTTCAACCGATAGCCGTCGGCACGGTCTTCCATCTCCCAGCCGACGGCGTGCAATTCGGCGCGCAGGCGGTCGGCCTCGCTCCAATGCTTCGCCTTGCGAGCCGCAAGCCGCGCCTCGGCGAGCGCTTTCACGTCCGCCGGCGCCAGGTCCACCTTCGGCTGCCACGTCTCGAGCCCAAGGCCGAACACGTGGTCGAAACGGGCGAGCGTCACGCGCTTCACCTCGGGCGGGAGCTCGCCGCGCAGCACGTCCCACGCGACCGCGAGTGCGCGCGGCAGATTCAAGTCGTCGTTGATCTCGGCGGTGAATCGCGCGAGCGCATCGGCGTCCGGCTTTGCATGGGCATCCTCGGGCAGCGCGTGGAAGCCGGTGCGCATGCGTGAAAGCCCGGTCGCTGCGGCGTCGAGCGCATCCCAGGTGAAGTTCAACTGGCTGCGGTAGTGTCCGGTGAGGCAAAGGTAGCGATAGGCGATCGGATCGTAGCCGCGCTCGGAAAGCGAGCTCACGCGCAGGAACTCGCCCGCGGACTTCGCCATCTTGGCGTCGCTCGAGAGCAGGAAGTAGCCGTGCAGCCAGAAATTCGCGAGCCGCGTGCCCACCCGCGCCTCGGTCTGCGCGATTTCGTTCGTATGATGGACCGGAATGTGATCCTCGCCGCCGCAGTGGATGTCGAAGTAATCGCCTAAGTATTTCTGCGCCATCGCCGAGCACTCGATGTGCCAGCCGGGAAAGCCCCGGCCCCACGGCGAGTCCCACTCCATCTGCCGCCTTTCCCCGGGCGGCGAGAACTTCCACAGCGCGAAGTCTGTCGGGTGGCGCTTTTCGCCGAGTTCGACGCGCTTGCCCGCCTCGAGCCCTTCCTTGTCGAGCCGTGCGAGGTAACCGTAATCCGGCTGCTTCGACGTATCGAAGTAGACGCCGTCGGACGTACGGTAGGTGTAGCCGTTCTTCTCGAGGTCGGCGATGAAGGCGATCTGCTCGGCGATGTGATCGGTTGCGCGGCACAGCACCGCCGGGTCCTCGATGTGCAGGGCCTTCATGTCGTCCAGGAACGCTTCGGTGTAGAGCTCCGCGATCTCCCACGCGGTCTTGCCGGTGCGGCGCGCGCCCTTCTCCATCTTGTCCTCGCCCTCGTCGGCGTCGGAGACCAGGTGGCCGACATCGGTCACGTTCATCACGTGCTTCACCGCGTAGCCATTCCAGCGCAGCACGCGCTTCAACACGTCCTCGAACAGGAACGTGCGGTAGTTGCCGATATGCTGGTAGTCGTAGACCGTCGGACCGCAGGTGTAGAGGCCGACCGGGCCATCGCGGGTAAGCGGCTCGAAGGGGCGCAGCTTGCGCTCGTAGTTGTCGTACAGGGTAAGAGGGTCGGGCATTGCTCGTGGGCAAACAAAAAGCCGCCGGGATCTCGGACGCCGGCGGCTTGGTCGGGGTCTTGCGACCGTCTAGGACCGGGTGCGCCGGTCACGCCGCGCACGGGAGCGGCAGCGACAACGAAGCGCTTGGACATGACGCATCGATGAATGGTAGCGGCTTTCCGACGCGCGCCGCAAGCGTCAGGTATGCGGGCGGCGATGCGCGCCTGCCGGATCGCCGCTCGATCTGCCGATGCCGCGATCGGAAATGCCTTGCGCCGTGAGCGTCCGGGCGCGCGAACCCGGCCAACGCCCGGCCGAACCCGCGGTCAATCGTTGATCATCGTCGGCTCGACCTCCGCGTTCGCCGCGCCATTCGTGCCCTTGACGCGGTACTTGAAGGTTGCGCTGCGCGTGTGCTTGTTGTTCCAGGTGAATGCGCGACTGCCGCCGCCGTGCGGCTGGCCGAACTCGCCGCCCGGATTCTGGATGTCGATGCCGACGGTCTGGAATTCCCAGCCCTCCGGCGCGGGATTGGTGATCTGCCATTGGATGGGGCCTCTCACATTCGTTGGAATGCGGACGGCGTCCGGGGCTGCTCGCTCTCGCGATCCCGGGCCCTGACGCTCGCGAACGCTACCCCGTTGTCACGAGGGGTCAATGGCCGACGAAGTCCACGCTGCGCTGCGACGGGGGCATCCGACTCCCCGTGGTCGGCGTCCCTGACCGCTGGCCATTCAGCGGCGATGCCGGTCGCGGAAACGATCGTGTGCTGCGCCTAAGCCAAGGCGTCCGGATCTGCGTCGGATCGCGCCAAGCAAGAATCGGATGCAAGACCCACGCCCTGCGACTCACCGAGGGCCTATCCCGGATGTTTCACCAGGGCGCGGGAATTTGGCGCGGCGGCTTGCGGCCTGGATCGGGCGCAGCCGACGACGCCAATAGCAGCGACTATTGGCGAGGCGAGCAAGCCCGAGCCACGTGCAAAACGACCGTCAAGAACCGCGCCGTCCGTCGAACTTGCGTCCCCGTCGACGGGTGCGAAGTGCCTGGCATGGCTCGGGGCTTCACTGAATCGGCGGCGACCTGGTGAAATGTCCGGGCTAGAACCTATCTCATAATCAGCCGCGGGATGCGTTGCGGCGAGAAAGCCTGGCAGCAAGGCGCGAGGAGGCAGCGTAGTCGTGCCTACGCAACGACGAGCAACTCAGCGGCCGGGCTTTCTCGCCGCAACCCGAAGGGACGGGGGCCCCGGGGCCGCATTTCTGCGTTGCTCGTCGCTTGTTTGGTCCAGCCAAACGGCGCTCCTCGTGCCTGGAACTGCGGCCCCGGGAATCCCGTCGCACCCGTGGATGATTGTGAGATAGGTTCTAGACCTGCAGCGGCTCCTCGTCGTCATCGTCATCATCGTCGTCCCAGTCTTCGTCATCGTCGGGATCGCCGATCGGACGCTTGTCCTCCTCGTCATCCTCCTCGTCCACGCCGGGCGGCGGCCGATGCGCAGCGAGCGGCAACGGCGGCAGGTGCGCCGCACGCCCGGACAGCAGGAGTTCGAGGAGCGCGATCACTGGGGCGGAATGCGCAGCTTCTGGCCCGGATAGATCTTGTCGGGATGCGAGAGCATCGGCTTGTTGGCCTCGAAGATCTTCATGTACTTGTTCGCATCGCCGTAGAACTGCTTGGAGATCTTCGACAGCGTGTCGCCGGACATGACCGTGTAGTACTGCGCCTCGGGCTCGCTCTTGTCGACGCTCATCATGTCCTTGACCGCCCCGACACCCGCCACGTTGCCGCAGCAGAGCACGATCTTTTCCCGCGTCGCCTGATCGGGCGCGACGCCGAAGACGCTGGCGCTCCCCGATGCACCGTCGAACGTGACCGTGAGGCCCGTCGCCGACAGGTTCTGCGACTTGATGTACGCGAGGATCGCATCCCCCGCCGCGTCATTCGCGGCCTTGGTCTTCTCCGCGTTGCCCGGGTCAGCCTGGACTTCCTTCATCGCGGCCTGCGCCTGCCCGCGCCCGAACAGCTTTTCTCCCGCGTCCTTGACGAAATCGATCAGTCCCATCGCATGCTCCATGTTGGTGATGTTTTGTGACACCGCCACATGAGCCTGGGCGACGGCGCCAGGAAAAAGCATACACCCCGGCGACGGGGACGTTGCGCGGACATCGTGAATCCTGCACCCGAGGCCGTTCGGAAAGAGTCCGTCAAAGCGATGTGACAAGGCGGATTGTGGATTGCGTGACCGAAAAACCGTGCTCCACTGTTTGGCGCCGGCGGGCTTTCCTCGAGCGTGGCCGTTCAATGCAGGGGCTTGACGCCGTTGAACAAGACGGCGGACGACTGCAGTGCTTGTGCGGCGACACCGAACGACGCTGAGGCGAGAACCGCGTCGGCCGGCGCCATGCCGATGCCGGCGAAGCCGTTGCCATGGCCGTGCTGGTACGCAAGATCGCCGCCAAACGCCGCCGTATCGGAGCCGCTCACCGCGAAATCGGCGAGCGCGCCGGCTATGCCCCAGCCGGTCAGGCCGGGATTGCTGACCAGCAGGGCGTCGAAGCGCGAGACCAGGCCGGCGAAATTGAACTGTTCGATGCGTTTGTTCTTCAGCGGATCCGGCGATGCGGCGTTCCAGTCGCTGCTGGCGTCGATCACCATCTGCAGGTTCACGACATGGCGGTTGGCCGCCGACAGATACCAATCCTTCAGCGTGATCTGGTCTCCGGCGCCTGACCCGACGATCAGATCGCTTCCGGACTTGGACAGCGTGACGTCCGCGTAGCGGATGCCACCGCCGAGCGAAAGCGCGTTGTCGGCACCGGTTGTCGCATTGACCCGATCCTGCCCATCGCCCCGGTTGAAGGCGATGATGTCTGCGCCGAGGCCGAGGTCGAGCGTGTCGTTGCCCGACCCGCCGGCAAAGAGCTCGTTGCCGGCGCCGCCGGCCAACACGTCGATGCCGGCGCCGCCATGCAACAGGCTGTTGCCGGACGCATCGGTGATCGTGTCGTCGCCGTCTCCGCCTTGAAGCAGGTCGTGGCCGGCTCCACCGTCGAGCATGTCATTGCCGGCATCGGCAAACAACGAATCCATGCCGTCGCCGCCGACCAGCGCATTGCCTGCGGCGTTGCCCTGAATCCAGTTATCGAGCGCATTGCCGGTGCCGCTGATCGCCGCAGCCCCCGTGAGCGTCAGATTCTCGACGTTCGCCCCCAATGTCCAGCTGCTCGTGGCACGCACCGTGTCGTCACCTTCGCCGGCGTTCTCGACGACGACGTCGGCGAGGTTGTCCACGACGAGCACGTCGTTACCCGTTCCCCCGCGGAGCGTGTCGGCACCAGCCTGGCCGTCCAGCGTGTCGTTCCCCTCACCGCCGTCAAGGACGTTCGCCGCGGCATTGCCGGTGATGGTGTTTGCGAGCCCGTTGCCGGTCCCGGTGAGCGCAGACGTTCCCGTGAGGGTGAGGTGTTCGACATTGGCGCCAAGCGTCCAGTTGACCGCGGACCTGACGAGATCGCTGCCTGCGCCGGAAGCTTCGCTCACGGCATCGATCGTCGAGTCGACGACGTACGTGTCGTCGCCGCCGCCACCCGCCATCGTGTCCGCACCGGCGCCCCCTTCGAGCGTATTGGCCGCTGCATTGCCAAAGAGCGCGTTGTCGAGCGTGTTGCCCGTGCCGTTGATTGCGGCGGTACCGGTCAGCGTCAGGTTCTCCAGGTTTGCGCCGAGCGTCCACGCTACGGCGGCTTGCACGACGTCGGTGCCCTCGATCACGTTCTCCGACACGACGTCGGACGTGCCGTCGACGAGATAAGTGTCGTTGCCGGCGCCGCCACGCATCGTGTCGTTGCCTGCACCGCCGTCCAGGATGTTGGCGGCGCTGTTGCCCTGCAGCGTGTTGGCAAGCGTATTGCCGGTCGCGTTGATGGCGGCCGCGCCAGTCAGCGTGAGGTTCTCGAAGTTGGCCCCGAGCGTCCAGCTCACAGCGGCCTGGATCGTGTCGGTACCTTCGGCGGCGTTTTCGATCACCGCGTCCAACGTGCTGTCGACAACGTAGGTGTCGTTGCCCGCGCCCCCTTTCAGCGTGTCTCCGCCCGCCTTGCCGTCCAGCACGTTCGCCGCCGCGTTGCCGTCGATCGTGTTGGCGAGCGCGTTGCCGGTCCCGTTGACCGCGGCAGTGCCGGTGAGCACGAGCTTCTCGACCTCGGCAGCCAGCGTGAATGTGACCGACGACCGGACAACATCGCTGCCGTCGCCGGACAGCTCGGTGACCGCGTCGCCGGAATTGTCGACGACGTACGTGTCGTCACCGGCGCCGCCCTTGAGCACGTCGGCGCCCGCGCCACCGTCGAGCGTGTCGTTTCCGGCAAGTCCGGTCAGCGTGTTTTTCGCCGCGTTGCCCCGGAGCGCGTTGGCAAGAGCATTGCCGGTGCCGGAGATCGCCGCGGTCCCGATGAGCGTCAGGTTCTCGACCTCGGCACCGAGCGTGTACACGACACCGCTCTGCACGGAATCGATGCCCTCGTTCGCGTTCTCGACGATCACGTCGAGCGTGTTGTCCACGATGTAGGTGTCGTCGCCCGCGCCGCCTGCCATGACGTCGACGTAGCCCTTGCCGTCGAGCACGTTGGCCGCGGCGTTGCCCGTGATGTGGTTGAAGAGCGCGTTGCCCGTGCCGTTGACGGCGGAAGAACCGGTCAGCAGCAGATCCTCGATTTCCGTCGGCAGCACATAGCTGATGGCGGTCTCGACGCGGTCGAAGCCATTGTTGTCGGCCACCTCGCTCACAACATCGCCGGTGTCCACGAGGTAGACGTCGCTGCCGTTTCCACCGTCCATCGTGTCCGCACCCACGCCGCCATCGAGGAGATCGTCGCCCTCGAGTCCCTGGAGCGTGTCGTTGCCTCCAAGTCCGTAGAGCCGATCGTTCCAGATGCTGCCCACCAGCGTGTCGTCCGACTCGCTCCCGCGCCGCGTGTACAGAAGATCCTGGACCGTCGCGGCGCTCCAGACCGTGCCATCGCCGAAACGGATTTCGAGCGGATGCGCGTCATCGCCGAATGCCCCGAGGTCAAGACCGTCGCCGCCTACCCCCGCGCGCAGCTGCAGCCAGGACGAGCCGAACTCGCCTTGTTCGCGCGACAACGTGAGATCGGCCGGCGAGAACGCGGAATCGATCTGAACGATCGTCAGCTCGGCGCTTCCCGAGGGATCGTCGACGACATCGATGCCGCCGCCCTGTTGCAGCACGTACGTATCCACGCCCGTACCGCCCGACAGCGTGTCGGCGCCGCCACCTCCCTGCAGCGTGTCGTCGCCCTGCTCTCCGTACAGGGCGTCGTCGCCGTCAGACGGGGAAACCCCACCTGTGCCGTCGCCGGAGAGGACGTCATTGCCCTCGCCCCCATAGAGCGTGTCCGCGGCGCCGCCGCCGGCGACGCGGTCGTTGCCCGAGCCGCCGTTTGCGAAGTCGTTTCCGTCCCCTGCATCGAGATCGTCGTCGCCCGCGTGGCCGTAGACTTGGTCGAAATCGGCGCCGCCGCGAACGGTGTCGTTCCCATCTTCGCCGTAGACCGCATCCGATCCATCGCCGCCGTCGAGCGTGTCATCGTCGCGGCCGCCCCACAGCTTGTCCGAGTCGGCGCCACCCGTGACCGTGTCGGCGCCGTCCCCGCCCCAGAGCTGATCGTTGCCGGTCCCGCCCGCCAGAACATCGGCGCCGGCCTCTCCGCGCACGTAGTCGTTCCCACCGAGCGCGTCGAGCGTGTTCGCGCCCGCGGTTCCGGTCAGCGTGTCGGCACCGTTCGTAGCCGATGACGAGTAGCTGGCCGCGAGACGGTTGATGACCTCCGCATTGTCGATCGCCGTTCCATCGGCGAAACGAATGCCGACGGAGTAGTCGAGCAGGATCCGGTCGCTCGTGCCGACCAGCGTGAGATAGCCATCGCGGAACGAGACCTGATCCGGGGCGATTGTGGCATCGAACTCGATGAGGTTGGAGGCGGTGTCCGACACCACGTCCACGCCGAAGCCGCGCGAAAAGCGATAGATGTCGAACCCGCTACCGCCGCGCAGCCAGTCGTTGCCCGCGCCCCCGTCGAGAACATCGTCACCGGCGCCGCCGGCAAGCTGATCGTGGCCGGAGCCGCCGCTCAACGGGTTGTTGTCCGAATTGCCGGACACGCGGTCATCGCGCCCGTCGCCCTCGTAGCCGGAACGGGCGAGATCTTCGCCCAGCGCGATACCTTCGATGTTCGCCGGGAGATCCGCGGGCGTGTACAGCCGAACCCCGGTGCCGTTGTACTCGACGATGTCGATGCCCTCGCCGGGGCGCTCGAGTACGATGTCGTTGGCGCCGACCTTGTAGTAGTCGTCGCCGAGGCCGCCGGCAAGACGATTCACCGCAGAGTTCTCCACGCCGCTCAACGTGTTGGGGAGGTCGTTCCCCCAGCCATCGATCGCGGCGGAACCGGTGAGCGTGAGCACATCGACGTTGTCGGGCAGGACGTAGCTCACGCCTGCGCGCGCCTCGTCCTTCTGGGAGGCCTGGCCGCCGTCGGCAAACGTGCCCCGGTCCAGAATGCGGTCGTCGGGGTCGTCGACGATGAACGTGTCGTCACCGTAGAAGCCGACCATCGTGTCTGCGCCGGCGCCGCCATCGATGACGTTGGAAATGTTGCTCTGCTGGAAACCCTCGATGTAATTGGCGAGCGCGTTGCCGCTTCGGTGGCGCACGGACACGCTGGGACTGCGACCACCCTCCTCGGTGCGCAGGTTCTCGACGTTCGCCGGAAGCGTGTAGTCGATCCAGTCCGCGCCCGTCAGCACGACGGTGTCGTCGCCTTCTCCCGGCAGTTCGCTGACCTGTCCCCCTTTGCCATCCCAAAGATAGTAGCGATCGTCACCAGGCCCGCCGGCCATCACCGCGTACCCCATCGTGCCACCGGTCAGCGTCTGAACGAACTGTCCATTGACGTCGATGAAGACCCCGGGGCCATTGAACGTGTTGTTGCCGTTGTTGCCCGTGAGGTAGCTGATGGCATTGCCGGGCTGGGCCCAGGCCTTGGTGTCGATGAAACCGGTCAGCGTCAGGCGCTCGACATTGGGCGGCAGCGCATACGAAACGCTCGCGCGGATCGTGTCCGTTCCACCGCCTGGAGCTTCGATTACCGCGTCGTCCGCGTCGTCCACAGTGAACGTGTCGTCGGCCGCCGTTCCTGTCATCGCATTCGCACTGCCGGCGACGGTCCGGGCTGCGATTGCGGCCGCATCCCAGGCGGTGCCGTCGGCAAAGCGGATACGCTCGATGCGGTGGTCCGAAGGCCATTGCTCGTACCGGCTCGATACCGGATTGAAGACCCGCTCGGTCGCGAGGAAGTGCCCGGAAACGCGCAGCTGCGCCTGTGTCTGCCCGATGGCGAGCACGAGATCGACGTTGTCACGCTGGAGCGAAACGTCGGCGGGCGCCACGCCGGGACCGAGCACCACCGTGTCGAGCTCGGTCGAGCCGACCTTGCTGATCAGCGCCTCCTGGATGGAATCCCGACCCGAGCCGCGACCGAAGACATAGGTGTCCTGGCCGACGCCGCCGACCAGGTTGTCGTTGCCGGCACCGCCGTCCAGCGTGTCGTCGCCCTCATCGCCGTGAAGCGTGTCGTCGCCCTTGCCGCCGGTGACCGTATCGTCGCCGGCAAGGCCGTGCACCGTTTCCGATCCGAGTGAGACCGTCAGGATGTCGTTCGCCGAAGTGCCCTGGCGGGCAGTCGACGCGGGCGGCGTCACGAGCCTCGTCGCAGGGTCTGCCTGAGCGGTCAAGCGCGCGATCACGTCCGCATGCGTGAGCGCACTTCCGTCGGCGAACTCGTAGCGCTGGATCGCGCCGTCGAGCCCGCCGGAAACGACCACGCGGCCCATGGCGCCGGGTCCTTCGACCACCAGGTATCGGTCGTTGCCGGCGAGGTCGCGGCCGGAACGAAAGCGCAGCTCATCGGCGCTGATTTCGTCGGTGAAGCGGAGCGTGTTCTGTCCCTGGTTGTCGACGATCACGTCCTCGCCGGTTCCCGGATCGATCAGGTAGAGGTCGTTGCCAGCCCCGCCTTCGAGCCAATCGACACCGGCCCCGCCGCTTAGCGTGTCGTCGCCGTCTTCGCCAAGCAGAACGTCGATGCCATCACCGCCGCGCAGCGTATCGTTGCCAAGCCCGCCGTACAGCCAGTCCGCACCGGCGCCGCCGTCCTGCAGGTCGGCTCCCGCCTCGCCCCACAGACCGTCGTCGCCATCGCCGCCGCGCAGATCGTCGTCGTCGGCACCGCCAAGCAGGTAGTCGGTATCGGCCCCCCCGTCGAGCACGTCCTTGCCGGCAAGGCCATACAGGCGGTCGAAGCCGGATCCGCCGTTCAGCGTGTCGTCGCCGTCGCCGCCATCGAGATAATCGTCGCCGGCGTCGCCGTCGAGCTGGTCGCTGCCCGCCTCGCCCCACAGCTGATCGGCCTCGATGCCGCCGTTCAGGCGATCGTCGCCTGCGCCGGCGACGAGCCGGTCGAGGCCCGTCCAGCCGCGCAGCGTGTCGTCCCCGTCGCCGCCCCAGAGCGTGTCGTCGTCGGTGCCGCCATCGAGTTCGTCGTCGCCTTCCTCGCCGATCAGCGAGTCGCCCTCCGCGCCACCAAGCAGCGTGTCGTTGCCCGCGTAGCCACGGAGATAGTCGGCACCGGCGCCGCCATCCAGGTCGTCGTTCCCGGCGTTCAAGGTCGGCGTCTGGTCGGAGTCGCCGAAGAGCTGGTCGTTGCCATCGCCGCCCAGCAGCGTATCGTCGCCCGAATCCCCGATGAGCTCGTCTTCTCCGGCGCCGCCGCTCAGGTGATCGTCGCCATCGTCGGCGGCCGATTCGCTCATGCGGTTGTCGCCCGCGAGATCGTCGTTTCCGCGCAGCTTGTCGTTGCCTGTGCCGCCGACCAGGACATCCGCACCGGTCTCACCGTAAAGGGTGTCGTTGCCATCGCCGCCGTCGATGTAGTCGTCGCTCGGCATGCCGGCCCGCACGCGCCCGGCGATCTCGTAGGATTCGCCGACGATGCGGTCGCTGCCCGCCCCGCCGAACAGCGAGTCGGATCCCTCGTCGCCCGAGATCGAATCGTCGCCGGCATCGCCGAATACGGTGTCGTCGCCCGACAACGCCATGACGACATCGTCGCCGGATCCGCCGTGAATCTCATCGCCGGCGCCGACGTCCATCGCGAAATCGTGGATGATCGCCGAGGCATAGAAGACCTCGAACGGGTTGCCGCCGTAATTGCGGGCCGCGGTGACGGTGGTGATGTCGCCGGGCTCGTAGTCGTCGTCGCCGTTGATGATGTCATGGCCGGCACCGCCGACGATCAGGTCGCTGCCGCCTCCGCCGAACAGGATGTCCGGCGTGGTTCCACCGACCACCGTGTCGTCGCCCAGGCCGCCGCGCAGCCACTCGGCGGAGCTGATCGCCTGACTCGCGCCAGCGTGGGTCGCGTCGGCAATGACGGCGGTCGTGTCGATGTAGCCTCGCAGCTGCGCCTCGTCGAGCGCGACGTCCGCGAATACCCGGTCGGCGCCGGCGCCGCCGTCTGCGATGTCGTTGCCGGCGCCGCTCTCCAGAACGTCGTCCCCTTCCATTGCGTAGAGCTCGTCGCGACCGGCAAGCGCGACCAGACGATCGCCGCCCGCGGTGCCACTGACCGGACGGTGGGAGGCGTCGCCCAGGCGGTTGTCGTCCTGGGCCGTGCCGGAGACGACGTTCGAAGGTGAGGTAGCGGGCTCGAGCGATGCGTCGAGCGACACATTGACTTCCAGGTGCGTCTGGTGCGTCGCGTTGCCCTGCGCATCGACCAGCGTGGCGGACATGCCGAGCGTCTCGTCCACGTCGACGTCCTGCCTGGCGTGCACGCCAAAGGCCACTTCGCGCGCGCCTTCCGGTACGACGAGGTCGAACTCCCCGGCGGAATTCAGCGAGACCGGATCGGCGTCGCGAAGAACCTGGAGTTTCGCGATGGCGGCGCCGGCAATCCTGAACCTTATGCGCTGCCCGCCTTTGCCCGCCGCGTAAGGGAGGTAAGCGGTGAACGTGCGAACCTGGCCCTCGTTCAAGGGCGCCGTCGAGACGGCATTCTCGGCGGCAAATCCCGGCGTGTCGAACGGATTGGCTTGCCGGCCCGGCTTCAGCACGACGAGTTGACCCGCCTTCTCGACGACCGCAAGCGCATCGGCCAGCGGGGCGCGAAGGGCACCATCGACGTCGGGACGATGCAAGGCGGACTGGAACTCGCCGATCAGGTCCCGGTAGTACGAAGGGGAATTGGTACCCCAATCGAAAGAAAACGCGTTGGGATCGGTGTACTTGCGGATCAGCTCGGGATTCTGATTGGCCACGCCTTCGGCGAGATCGTTCAATGCGCCGGACATCTCGGCCAGCAACGGGGAGACCGCGACTCCCTTCTCCCGAACCGCCTTCGCCCACGAGCGGATTGCCAGGGAAAGGCCGACGCCCAGCAACGGCACGCCCTTCTCCGGAACCAAAGCGACGCCCGAGAGGACGTTCAACACGCCGCGCACCCAGTTCGTTTGTCCGACCATGGCCTGGCGTACCCGATCGGGATCGAACCCGAGGCTCTCGACCAGCGTCCGGTCGTACGCGTTCGAATCGGGGTCGATAAGCTCGACGCCCGACGCCACCCGGCTCAAATGGGAACCGTGGTCCGGCGAAAGATAGAACGCCGACGCATTGACGTCCTGGACGCCGGAAACACCGGACAGCGCCGCGAGGTTTTCGATGTCCTCCTGGGTCGGAGGGCCGTGGATGCCCGCTTTCTCGAGGACCAGCGCCGTCAGCATCATGCGAACCGCGCGACCTTCGAGCGAGCCCGCAAGGCGCCTGAGCGTGTCGACCCCGGTGCCGGCGATGTATTGATAGCTTTGTGCATCGAGAAGGTCGGCGTCGTAGAGCGATTTGGCGACGGCACCGACGACCGGCTGGATATCCCTCGGGTCCGTGACGTCGTTCATCGCCTTGATGACGGCGGCGTTCAGCCGAAGCTGCGCCGATGTCTCCGTCTGGCCCTTGCTGTTGAACAGCGCGACCACGGAGCCCGCCAGCGGCTGGATTCTCGTCGTGTCGATCCCTGCCAGCGGCTTCCGGGATGCCAGCTCGAAGCCGTGTCCCGATATGGCGAACTGCTTGTAGAAGCCGGACTCGATCCGATGCGCTTCGAGCGGGTCGAGCAGGCGAAACGTGCTTCCCAGGCGGCCGACCGTCGCGTCGACGAACGGCAGCTCGTAGGTCGTCCCGTTGCCGTCGCCAAGATGCCCGCCGCCCAGCCTGGAAACGAGGTCGTTGCGGACGTAGAAGTGCGCAATGGATCCGAGGCCGGAGAACGCGTGCGTCTCGGCCCTCGGCCTGCCGCCATAGAACGCCAGGCCGTCGATCGAGCCGAGTCCGTTGAACGTCGTCAGCGTCGTTATCGACTTCTTGGTCGGGTTCTTGTCGGCGAAATCGAGCGCCGCGTACTCGGCAAGCGCACCGCCGAGGCTCTGCCCGGTGAAATGAATCGCCGACGGCGTGAACTGGCGTGCAAGCGTCGTATACAAGGATTCGAACGCACCCAACCCGTCGGACATCCATTGTTTCCAGCCCAGTTCGAGATTGGCCGCCCAGTCGATCCAATTGAGGCCGTCCGTTCCGGCGAACGCGAACATCAATTCCCTCGTGCTTGCGTTGGTGAAGGCGACGAGCTTGAAACCCGATTCCTGTATTTCGACACTGCCGGCGCAACTGAAACCCTGCGGCGGCAGGACCGTGCCGGGAAGCGCATAGTCCGGACTGCCCGGTGTCGCATCCGGGTAGGCTGCCAACGGAGTCCCGACACCGAGATTTCTGCCGGCATACGATGCATCGCAGGCCACCAGCGTCAGCCGGGCGAGGCGGTCGAGATCGGACGCGATGGTCATGAGGGCGCTCCACAGAGGTCGACATGGCGCAGCGTGTTCGCGTGCTCGCCGCGGCGCCACGCCCGGTATCCCGCGGCGTGCTCCAGAGAACTGCCTTGAATAATGCCAAAGGCGATCCTGCACCCGTCCGGAGAGACGGAAAGGGCATACGTGTATCCGGACATCACGCGCTGCAGGCGTCCGCCGCGCACCACGTAGATCCCACTGTTGCCCGGGCTCTTGGACGTGGAGGAAGACGTCGTGCCGATCTCGAGCAGGAAACCGTCCCTGATCGCGTGAATTGCCTTGGGACGACTCCAATCCAGTCGTGGAAGGTCAACGCGTTCGACGTTTCCGGCGGGGTCGAGCAGCCAGACGACGTTCCAATACCGCTCGGTCCTCGTGTCCGTCAGCACGTACTTCTGTGCGACCGGGGACCAGCTGACCGGATAGGCCGAACTGCGCGGGTCGATGTCGAGCGTCTTCTCGGCACCCGAATCCGTGACCAGACGGATGCGCGGAGGGTCCGGGTTGGGCTTACCCGCGGCATACGGCGGCGTGGAAACCAGATAGCCGTGCCCTTTGCGGAGAATCTGCACGTCCATCCTTTCGTTCGCCCATGCCGGCTTCTGCGTTGCGTATTCGAGGATTCCGCAGTCGAAACTGTTGATCCTCGATGTATCGCCGTAACGCACGACCACCTCCTCGCCGAGCTTCCCCGAGTAGATGATCCTCGAGTCAGGGTTCGACACCGCGTAGGTCGTAAGCGCGCCGTCCACGCAGATCTCCGAAATCCAGCGGTCCGTGTAGGGGGCGATGCTGTTCGTCCGCACGTTCCACAGGTACATCCGATAGACCGGCTTTTGCGAATCGGCGCGCGCGGTCGCGGCGACGTCGACGCCGCGGAACAGCACGCGGTCGTTGTCGATCCAGACGGATTCGATCTGGCGGTCGACGGCCGAGAAACCGGAGTCGACGACTTTCCACGGCGCGGGATCGACCGGCGTCGGCGCCGCCGCCGGAGAAGCGCCGAGCGCCGCCACCGACATGGCGGCCGTCAACAGGCCCAGCGCCAAGACCAGGCACACCTTCGGACCAGCGTGCGTCATCGTCGCATCCCTCATTGCTGGCGACCCGGAACCGCGGCCGCGCGAATCACGAGCGACGGCCGCCTGCGCAATCTAGAGCCGGGCCATCGACCTGCCAATCAGCCATTCGTCTGATCGGGCGGGTGAAACCTGCCCCGCCTCCGCCGTCGTGTCAATGCGAGAGCGCTCGAACCTGACAGAACTCGCAGTGCCCGCGAGCGGTTCTATACTTGCCCCCTGAGCCTGATTCGCGGGACACGCCCGATGCGCTACGCCCTCTACTACTGGCCCGGCATCCAGGGCCGCGGGGAATTCGTCCGGCTCGCGCTCGAAGAAGCGGGGGCGGACTATGTCGATGTCGCGCGCGAGGACGGCGGCGAAGCGGCGATCTCCGATTGGCTCGAACATGAATCGGTCGAGCACCCGCCTTTCGCGCCGCCGTTCCTCAAGGCGGGCAACCTGCTGATCGCACAGACGGCGAACATCCTGCAGTTCCTGGGTTCGCGGCACGGGCTCGCGCCCCGCAGCGAAGCCGGCAGGCTGTGGACGCACGGGCTGCAGCTCACGATCGCGGACTTGGTCGCCGAGGTGCACGACAGCCATCACCCGATCGCGTCGAGCCTCTACTACGAGGACCAGAAGGCCGAGGCGAAGAAGCGCACCGCGCACCTGATCGCGGAACGCCTGCCCAAGTACCTGGGCTATATCGAGCGCGTGCTGGAACGCAATCCGCGCGGCCCGCGCTGGCTCGTCGGCGCGCGGCTCACTTATGCGGACCTGTCGCTGTTCCAGGTCGTGGCCGGGCTCGAATACGCGTTCCCGAACGCGATGCGCCGGTTGCGCACGCGGATCCCGAACGTGTGGGACGTAGCGCTACGCGTCAAGGCGCGGCCCAACATCGCCGCCTACCTGGCTTCGCCTCGGCGGCTGCCGTTTTGCACCGCAGGCATCTTCCGGCATTACGCCGAACTCGACCGCTAGCCCGGATGTTTCACCGGGGCGCGGGAACTTGGCGTGGCGGTTTGCGGCCTGATCGGGCGCAGCCGACGACGCCAATGGCAGCGACGATTGGCGAGGCGAGCAAGCCCGGGCCAGGTGCAAAACGACCGCCAAAAACCGCGCAGTCCGCCCATCCAACGTGCTCCGCCGGTGGCGGGTCCCAAGTGCTTGGCAAAGCTCGAGCCTCCATTGAATCGGCGGCGGTCCGGTGAAGTATCCGGGCTAGGAGTCGCGCCCGCTGCGGGGCGCGCTTCGCCACCAGCGCAGCAACGCGAAGCCGCCTACCATGCCGCCCAGGTGGGCGAAGTGCGCCACCCCCTCCTGCGTGCCCGTGACGCCCAGAACCAGCTCGATCAGCGCATAGAGCACGACGAACACGCGGGCGGGCATCGGGATCGGCGGGAACAGCAGCATGATCCGCGTGTGCGGGAAGTAGATCGCGAACGCGAGCAGCAACCCGAAGACGCCGCCGGACGCACCCACCGTCGGATAGATCTCGCCCGAAAGGTGCGCAACCACGAGCTGCGCCACCGCGGCCGAGACGACGCACGTCAGGTAGTAGGCAAGGTAGCGCCGTTGGCCGAACACGTTCTCGAGCGGACCCCCGAACATGTAGAGCGCGAACATGTTGAACGCGAGATGCAGCAATCCGCCGTGAAGGAACGCGTAGGTGACGAGCTGCCACGGCTCGAAGGCTGCATCCGCCGCGATCCGGGACGTCTGCAGCGGCCACAGCGCAAAGGGGCCGACGATCCCGGGTGCGAGACCCTGCAGCAGAAACATCGCGACGTTCGCGATGACGAGCGCCATGGTGATGGGAGGCATGGGGGCTGGGATCGGGGCGCGCGGGGGAGGACGCAAGCCGGAATGTTACGGCAGCCGGCATACGGCCACACTGGCGGTCACGGCCCGGCGCGGGGTCACAAGCCGCCGTGTCGCTGCGCCGGGGCCGGGTAGCGGCGCCCGGCGGCACCCGCACAGCGACGGGACCTGCGTCGGTCGCGGACGGATTGAAACGGGGGTGGTGGGCAGGCGGGAGACCGGCCTCACAGCCCGCCCGAGGGCGCCGGCTCTCGACCAGGGCGCTCCGCGGGTTGGCGTGTTTGCTGCCGAGTCTCGTCGTCCGCAACCCCCGCGAAGGCGCAGCATGACCCCACGCCGCGATCCTCCGGGCGAACGCAGTGCCTACTGCTCCTGGCAATCCTTCGGCAGGTATTTCGCCGGGATGTCCACCGGGATGCACAGCCAGCGCGTGTGTTCCCATTCGTCGCGCAGCGGCGCGAGCAGGATCAGCTTACCCGCAAGCTGCGGCAGCGCATCGCTGAACGCCATCCGCACGCGGCCGGTCAGGGGGCTGACCTCGAGGTCGCTGATCACTTTCGCCACGTCCGCCGCCACACGCACGTCGCTCAGCGTCGGAAGGGCCGCCTCACCGTAGCGCGCGGCCTCGACCTTCTTCTGCAGCCAGTGTACGGCCGCAATCGTGTCGGCGACCTTGATCCGTACAATCTGCTCGTTATAGCGATTCCACAATGTCGGCCCCAAGGTAGCGATGGCCGCGCACACCATCGCAAACGACATCAGCACTGCGGCGCCACCGGACGTCGGGCGCAGGGCGCTCAGCTTGCCGAGCGCCTCGGACGCGGTCTTGCTGCATGCCTCGGCCTGGCGCACCAGCGAACGCACGCGCCGGTAGAGCAACCAATCGGCGAGCGCAGCCGGGAGGATGCCCGGCACGATCAGGATCAGCAGCGCGCCGAGCGCGTGCCAGAGCGTGCTCGATTCCTCGAGTTTCGGCCCCAGCAACACGAACGCTGCCACCGCGGCAATGCGCAGCAGCGCGAAACAGATGCCGGGCACCCACAGCCGACGGTAGAACGCCCAGAGAGTCGGGATCAGCAGCGACGGCCAATGCCACCCCGGTACCGGGTGGCCCGCACGCTCGTAGGCGAGGAAGCGCGGCGCGTAACGGTCGGCGTGGGGGCCGATCGCGACACGAAAGAGCACGGCAAGCACCGGCCGCACGACCTTCTCGGCCGAATCGAAATCGGCGACCCGGATGTCGGTCGGACCGCCGTCGTTGGGGGTGAAGGGGAGTGCGGCGGGTGTAAGCGCCACGGAATAAGGAGCGTGTACGGCGAAGTGTTCCTGTGACATCTGCGACCGCCTAGGCCGGCCCAACTGCGCCGGCTCCTCTGTAAGGTCCCCTTTGACTTGGCGGTGCGCATTGTAACAGCGAACTACTGCGAAATGTGGGCGAATTTCGTGCCAATCGCGCGTGCGGACCCTCGCCCAGTCGACTATGATCACCGCCTGCCCGGGCATCAGGTTCGCACGGGCACCCCCGGAGGCGACGATGGCGCTGCTGATCCTCGGTCTCGTGCTGTTCCTCGGCGTGCACCTGCTGCCGACGCTGCCTGCCGTGCGCGGAGGGCTTGTCGCGCGATTCTCCGAGCAGCGCTACAAGCGGCTGTTCTCGCTCGCCTCGGCGGCGGGTCTTGTCGTGATTGTCGCCGGATTCGCGCATGCGGGGCCCGGTGCGCGCGAGACGGTCTTCGCGCCGGTACCCGCTGCGATCGCGATCGCGCCGATCGCGATGGTCGTGTCGTTCGTCCTGTTCGCGGCGGCGAACATGAAGGGCCACCTGCGCCATGCGCTCAAGCACCCGATGCTCCTCGGCCTGCTGATCTGGTCTCTCGTGCACCTCCTTGCCAACGGCGATCTGCGCAGCACGGTTCTGTTCGGCGCGTTTCTTGCCTATGCGTTGGTGGACCTCGCTTCCGCCGTTTCCAGGCACGCCGTCAAGACCTTCGTGCCGAAAGCGAAGTTCGATGTCATGGCGATCGTCGGCGGCACGGTCGTCGCGCTCCTGGTGATGACGTTCCATCGCGTACTGTTCGGCGTGCCCGCGGTCCCGTTCAGTATCTGACCCCTGTCCCCGACAAACCCGCGAGCCCGGAGCGCTGCCGTGACCCCTGCCCTGTCCTTTCGCCGTATCGCCGTCGTGGTCGCGATCGTCGCCCTGCTCACGGGCTGCATCCCGATCGGCGGCCGGGTCTCCACCCAGATGATCGGGGCCGACGCGGGCGCCGCGATCCTGCGTTGACGGGACCGGCAGCCGCCGTGCCGGCACGCGGAGCGGCCGCGCGATGATGCCGGAAGCGACGGCCGCCGAAGCCGCCGCCCGCACGCTCGGCCACTATGACGCCAATGCCCGCGCGTTCCGGGAGGGCACGCGCGACCACGACGTCGCCCAGAACATCGCGGCACTGGTGGACCACCTCCCCGGCGCGCCGCCCTCCACGATCCTCGACTTCGGATGCGGGCCCGGTCGTGACCTGCGCACGTTGACCGGGCGCGGCCACCGCGTGATCGGGCTCGAAGGATCACGCGCGCTCGCCGCGATGGCGCGCGCACATAGCGGCTGCACCGTGTGGGAGCAGAACTTTCTCGCGCTCGACCTGCCGCCCTCGACTTTCGACGGGATCTTCGCCAACGCGTCGCTCTTCCACGTGCCTTCGCGCGAGTTGCCGCGCGTGCTGCGCGAGCTCCATGCGACGCTGAAGCCGCAGGGCGTCCTGTTGAGTTCCAACCCACGTGGCAACGACGACGAGGGCTTTGCGGGAGAGCGTTACGGCGTTTGGCATAGCCTCGAAGGATGGCGCCGATATCTGGGCGCCGCGGGCTTCGACGAGTTGCTGCACTACTACCGTCCGCCGGGTCTGCCGCGCGACCAGCAGCCGTGGCTTGCAAGCGTGTGGCGCAAGCGCGGCGCCGGCGCGCCGTGACGGAACGGGTACCATAGCCGGCTCTCGACGTCTTCGCTTTCCAACGTGAAACCTGTCTCGCGCGTCGCGTACCTCGCACGGCTGGTTGCCGTGATAGCCGCGCTGGCGGCACTTCTCGCGGGGCCGGGATACCCCCTCGCGTGGTGGTCGCTCGGCACCGGCCTCACCGTGCTGCGCTGGGCCGCGTGGGGGGCCGCCGCGGCAGCGGCAATCGCCGTCGTCGCGGCGCTTCTCGCGCGTCCCGACGGACCGCGCCGGGGCTTCGCGGTCGCGCTCGCGGCGCTTGCCATCGGCGTGGCGACGTTCGCGTGGCCCACGGTGCTGTTCCTCCGCGCGAAGTCGGCGCCGCCGATACACGACGTGACGGCCGACACCGAGAACCCACCGCGTTTCGCCGGCGCGCTGTCTGCCCGGGCCGGCGCTTCCAACGCCCCGGACTACGGCGAGCCGGAAATCGCGGTACAACAGCGCCACGCGTATCCCGCGATCGTCCCGCTCGGTTCGACACCGGCGCCAACCTCGATGTTCGACCGCTCGCTCTCCGTGGTTCGCGCCATGGGTTGGCGGCTCGTGTCCACCGAGCGCGACGAGGACCGCATCGAAGCAACCGACACCACTCCATTTTTCGGCTTCGCCGACGACATCGTGATCCGCATCGTCCCACGGGGAACCGGCAGCCGTGTCGACGTCCGCTCGGTGTCGCGCGTCGGCAAGAGCGACCTTCGCACCAACGCCCGTCGCGTGGGTGAATTCCTCGACCGGCTGCGATCCGGCGCATAGCCACGTTCCTCAGGGCCTGCCATGTTCTCCCGCCATCGTCTCCTCGCCCGCAGTCTCGCCGTCATCGCTCTCGCCGTCGCGTCATGCGGCGCGGCCGCGCAAACCGACAAGAAACCCGAGAGCGCGGGACCCTACGTGCCGACGCCATGGGCCATCGTCGACGAGATCATGAAGCTCGCGGGGATCGGTCCCGAGGACTACGTGATCGACCTGGGCTCCGGCGACGGGCGGCTCGTCATCACGGCGGCGAGCCGCTACGGCGCACGTGGCGGCTTTGGTGTGGACATCGACGAGTCGCTGGTCAAGCTCGCGAACGACAATGCGGCCAAGGAAGGCGTGGGCAACAAGGTGCGCTTTGTCACCCGCGACCTCTTCGTCACCTCGGTGGGCGATGCGACCGTCGTCACGCTCTACCTGCTGCCGACGTCCGTGCCGAAGCTCGAGCCCAAGCTTCTGGCCGAACTCAAGCCCGGTGCGCGCGTCGTGTCGCACGACTATCCCTTTCCCAACTGGCCGCACGACCGGTTCGTCAAGATGGACATTCCCGAAAAGGTCAATATCTCCGGCACGCCGCGCACCACGCTCTACCTCTACACGGTTCCCGCGCGGATCGCCGGTGAATGGGAACTGACGTTGCCCCCCGCGCTCGCCGTGAAGCCCGCACGACTCTCGCTCGTGCAGAAGCCCGATGGCGCGACCGGAAATCTCGTCACCGGCGAGCGAACGCTGCCGCTGTCGAGCGTGAAGGTCGAGGGCGAGAACGTGACGCTCGTGCTGCCGGCACTGGGTGCCGGCGGCAAGCCGGTCACGCTGCGCGGCAAGGCGAACGGGGACGTCATCGAGGGTGCGGGCAGCGCCGGTGAAGCATGGCGCGCACTGCGCCGGGGCGGCTGATGATCCGTCGGAACCTGCACGCTCCGCCGCGACTGCCGATGTCACCCGCCCGCGCCATCCACCTCTGCCGCTCCTGGCTCTTCGTGCCCGGCGGCGACGATGCTGCACTCCACGAGGCGCCCGCGAGCGGCGCGGATGTGCTGGTGCAGGAACTCGAGGACTTCACGCCGCCCGCGCAACGCCCACGCGCACGTACACTCGCGCCGGGGCTCTTTGCCGCCTGGCGCGCCGCGGGTCGGGTGGCCGCGGTGCGGATCAACCCGCTGGAGACCGAGGGCCGCGACGACCTCGTGGCAGTGATGCGCGGCGTACCCGACATCGTGGGTTTGCCGAAGGTCGGCGGGCCGGAGCAGGTGCACGCGCTGGACGAGGCGGTGACGCGCCTGGAGCTGGAGTACGGACTCCCCGTTGGCCGCACGTTACTGTGGCCGAACGTGGAGTCTGCGCGCGGCCTCGTGCAGACCGGCGAAATCGCGCGCGCAAGTCCGCGTGTGGCCGCATTGCTGCTCGCCGCCGAGGATCTGGCCGCCGATCTCGGCGCCGAGCGCGGCCGAGACCAGATCGAGCTCGCCTATCCGCGGCAGCGTTTTCTGGTGGAATGCGTCGCGGCGGGTGTGCCGGCCGTGGACTGCCCGTACACGTGGGAGGAGGACGAAGGTGTCGAGCGCGACACACGCTGGGCGCGGCGCCTGGGCTACAAGGCGAAAAGCGTGGTTGCGCCCGAGCATGCGGCGATCGTCAACCGCGTGCTGACGCCGAGCGAGGAGGAGATCGCCCGAGCGCGGATTGTGATCGCCGCGTTCGAGTCGGCGCGCAACCGGGGTGACGCGCGCGCAGAGTTCGCGGGATCGCTGGTCGAAGTGCCGGTTTACTTGAGCGCGCAGCGCCTGCTCGCCCGCGCTCGCGAACTCGGCTGCCTCTAGCCGCGACGAGGCAGGTCCCTCGTCGGACCTTCAATCCTTGCCGATCGCCAAGGCCAGCCTCCACGGCGCCGAAGGCCGCGCGCCTGACGGTTTCCTGAATTCGGCATAATGCTTGCGAGACGATCGGCCCGGCACCGGACCAGGATGCCGGCGCGAGGCGGCGCGGCACCGCGCGATCGCCGCGTATGGACCTCGCGCTGCCGCGCGACCTGGAGGAGCCCCACGTGATTCTGGATCGAACCGGCTTCGGCAAACGCCTCGCCACGTGTGCGCTCGGCGCGCTTGCGTTGGCGGCGGCGCCGCTTTCCGCACAGGACTATCCGGTGAAGCCGATCCGCGTGATCGTACCGTTCTCGCCGGGCGGCGCAGTGGACGGGCCGATGCGCATGATCGCGCAGGAGCTCGGCAAGCGCCTGAATCAGCAGGTCGTCGTCGAGAACAAGCCGGGCGCCGGAGCGACGCTCGGCACCGAGATCGTCGCCAAGGCGCCGCCGGACGGCTACACGCTGCTGCTCGCCTCGCAGACGAATGCGATCAGCGCCTCGCTCTACAAGTCGCTGACGTACGATCCGATCGAGGACTTTGCGCCGATCTCTCTCATAGGCCGCGAGCCGGGTGTGCTGGTCGTCAACGCGTCGTTTCCGCCGAAATCCTTCCAGGAGTTCGTCGCCTACGTGAAGGAGCGACCGGGCAAGATCGACTACGCGTCGTCCGGCAACGGCAGCGGCCAGCACCTGTTCATGGCGCTGCTTGCCGCGCAGACCGGCCTCAACATGAACCACGTGCCCTACCGGGGCAGCGGTCAGGCGACCGCGGATCTGCTCGGCGGACAGGTGCCTGTGTCGATCCCGGGCACCGCCGGTATGGTCGGGCACATCAAGGCGGGGAAGCTCCGCCCGCTCGCGGTCACCGGAATCAACCGCTCGCCGCAGCTGCCCGACGTGCCTACGTTGCAGGAGTCGGGCGTCGCGGGATACGAAGCCTACGTGTGGATGGGGCTGCTCGCGCCCAAGGGTACGCCTGCGCCGATCATCGACAGGCTCAATCGCGAGCTGGTGCAGGCGCTCGTGGCGCCGGAGGTGAAGACGTACATGGCGAACGCCGGCATCGAGATCGTCGGCTCCACGCCCGCCGAGTTCGGCAGGTTCTTCCACGCCGAGAAGGACCTCTGGGCGCGCGTCGTCAAGGAAACCGGCGCCAAGGTCGACTGACGCGCCTGCCGTTGCCATCGAGGACAATCGCATGAACGATGCAATCACCGCCACGGGGAACGCAACCGTTACCGGCGTCGATCACTGGACCAGCAAGCGCACGGCGGATGGCGACATCCGCCTGTTCCTGTTCGAGAAATACGTCGGCTCGCCGGCAGGCAAGCCGGCGGTGCTGTTCGTGCACGGCTCGTCGATGGCTTCGCAGCCGACTTTCGACCTCAGCGTCCGCGGACGGCCCGACTCCTCGGCGATGGACTGGTTCGCGCAGCGCGGCTTCGTGTGCTGGACCGTCGACATGGAAGGCTACGGCCGCTCGGACAAGCGACGCGACATCTTCTGCGACATCAGCAACGGCGCCGACGATCTGGCAGCGGCGACCGACTACATCGCGAAGACGCGCGGCATCGGCAGCTTCATGACGTACGGAATCTCGTCGGGAGCGCTGCGCGCTGCGCTCTTCGCCGAGCGGCATCCCGACCGCGTCTGCCGTCTTGCGCTCGACGCGTACGTCTGGACCGGCGCTGGCGCGCCGACGCTCGAGCAGCGGCGCAAGAAACTGCCGGAGTTCCTCGCTTGCAAACGCCGGCCGATCGACCGCAAGTTCGTCTACTCGATCTTCGAGCGCGACCATCCGGATTGCGCCGAGAAGCGCGTCGTGGACGCGTTTGCCGACGCGATCCTTGCGCTCGACGACTCGATGCCGAACGGAACCTACATCGACATGTGCAGCAGGCTGCCGGTCAACGATCCCGCGAAGATCACGATGCCGACGCTCGTATTGCGCGGCCAGTACGACGGCATCGCCGCATTCGATGACCTGATCGCATTCTTCAAGCGCCTGCCGCACCCGGACAAGCAGTTCTCGGTGATGAACGGCATCTCGCACGCGAGCTTCCAGCAGAAGAACTACAAGCTCGTCTACCACATCCTGCACGCGTACTTCACGCAGCCGGCGCCGGCGTACGTCGGGCCGGCGCACTAGCCCGGATGTTTCACCGGGGCGCGGGAATTTGGCGTGGCGGTTTGCGGCCTGGATCGGGCGCAGCCGACGACGACAATAGCAGCGACTATTGGCGAGGAGAGCAAGCCCGAGCCTGGTGCAAAACGACCGCCAAAAACCGTGCAGCCCACCGGTTCAACGTGCTCCGCCGGTGGCGAGTCCCAAGTGCTTGGCAAGGCTCGCGCCTCCATTGAATCGGCGGCGGCCTGGTGAAATATCCGGGCTAGCCCGGCGGCGCCGGGCGGGTGACGATCACTCGAGCACGCGTCCGCGCAGCGCCTTCACGCGTCCGCGTCGCGCCTTCGCCTCCGCTCGCCTCCGCTTCGATGCAAGCGTGGGGCGCGTGGGCTTCCGTGGCTCGGGCGGCAGGGCGGCGCTCGCAACCAGCGCATGCAGGCGCGCGATCGCATCGACGCGATTCTGCTCGAGGCTGCGGTAGCGCTGTGCCTTCAGGACCAGCACCCCGTCCATCGTGACTCGCTGGTCGGCGAGCGAGAGCAGTCGCTGCTTCACGCCCTCCGGCAGCGAGGAGGCGCGAATGTCGAAGCGCAGATGCACGGCGTTCGACACCTTGTTGACGTTCTGCCCGCCCGCCCCCTGCGCGCGAATCGCTTCGATCGCGATCTCGCGCTCGGGGATCGTCAGGATGGGTGGGGCTCGCTTCACGCTGGCACTGGAACGTCGACGAATCGTACTATAGCGTTTCGTGGCGGCCGCCAAAGCGCACGACGCCTTCGATGACTCGCACGCGACTCGCGCTTTCGCCTCGGCGAGCGCCCTCCCCCGCGCTTCGACATGCGCGCGGAGTTCCGTGACGGCGGAAACTAGTGTAGTGCTTCGTTCTGTTTGGAACTTAACTTGCGATTGGCGCGAATCACCTTGGCGAGGATGTCGTGAGCCTTGGCAGTCCAGACCAAAGGCTTGGGATTTTCGTTATGCACGACGATGTACTCCTTGATGGCGGCGGTCAGTTCCGGGACGCTGCGAAACACGCCGTTGCGCAAGCGCTGGGTCGTGATATCGCGGAAGAACCGCTCGACCATGTTGAGCCAGGACGCCGAGGTCGGGGTGAAGTGAACGTGGAAGCGTGGATGCTTAGCCAGCCACTCCTTGACCTTCGGATGCTTGTGCGTGGCGTAGTTGTCGCAGATCAGATGAAGGGACTTGTCTTGCGGCGTTTCGCGATTGATCTGGCGCAGGAAGACGAGCCACTCGACATGGCGGTGGCGCTGCTCGCAGCGCGAGATGACCGAGCCGTCGAGCGTATTCATGGCGGCAAACAGCGTGGTGGTGCCGTTGCGCTTGTAGTCGTGGGTCATGGTGGCCGCACGGCCCGGCTTCATAGGCAGGCCCGGCTGGGTGCGATCCAGCGCCTGCACTTGGCTCTTCTCATCGCAACAGAGCACCAGCGCGTGCTCGGGCGGTGCCATGTACAACCCGACGATGTCTTCGAGCTTCTCGACAAACTTGGGATCGCGCGACACCTTGAAGCGCTTGACCCGATGCGGCTTCAAACCACGCGCACTCCAAACGCGCTGGATCGTGGTGTCGCTTACGCCGACCACCGCCGCCAAGCTCCGCGTGCTCCACTGGGTCGCACCCTCCGGCTTGGTCTGCGTGGTCAGGCGCACGATCTCGGCCGGGTCGATCTTGGGCTTGCGCCCGCCGCGCGGCAGATCTTGCTCGATGGCTTTCAATCCGCCGATCGCATAACGCTCACGCCAACGTCCCGCCTGAATCCGGCCAACGCCGAGCAACTCGCCGATGCGGTGATTGTCCAGCCCGTCCGCCGCCAGCAGCACGATGCTGGCGCGCCGCGCCAAACGCACTTCCGTCGTATTCGATTGCGCCAGCTTCACCAGCTTCTCCCGCTGCGCGTCGTCCAGTTCAATCGCAGTCGCCTTTCGCATCCCCGCCTCCAAAGTGCATCGTATACACCTTGGATTCGGCAGGTCATAAATCGTTCTATTAATTACGAAGCACGACACTAGGTTCTGACCAACGTGATCGAGTCAAGGCCGGTTCGCGCATGCAAGACAGGCGCGTTACCGTGGTGCGAAGCGGTGTGCGAAGTGGCAAATGCCCGATGTCACGCGTACACGCAGGCGGACGCGGTGCAAACAGGCCCAAGCCCTGATGTTTCAACGGGCAGCAGCATACCGCCGCGCCGAATTCCGGCGCCCTGGTGACACATCCCGTCTAGGGCCTGTTCACACTACGTCCGCAAGCGCGAACGGGCGGCCCGGGGCGTCAATCGAGGCGCTTGACGAAGCCAAGACCGGGTGTCTTGGCGAGGAAAGCAACAAAGAGTGGCGCCCCGGGGCACCCGTTCCCTTCGGGTTGCTGCCGAAAGGGCCGTGCCCATCGTTGCAAAGCCTCGCCGGGCAGCCGGCCCGACTTCGTTTTGCGCCTCGCGCACGGCCCTTTCGACCCTACAACGCGCTTGCGGACGTAGTGTGAACAGGCCCTAGCCGCCGGGCGGCGGCGCGCGCCGCGCGAGTTCGTCGAGGAACACGCACTGCGCGCCAAGGAGCCGGCGCCGCGCCTCGTCGAGACCGAACCACGCGGCGCGGTCCACTTCGGGAAACTCGCGCATCTGACCCGAGCGGGGAGGCCACTGCATTGTCATCGTGTTGCTGACGAGCGCCGCGGGATCGAAATCGCCTTGTGCGGCGAACGCGTAAACCTGCTTGCCGCTCCTCTGGCGACACGAGCCGAGCGCGAGAAACGGCGCGCTCGCCTCGGAGCCCGTCTCTTCGGCGAACTCGCGTCTCGCTGCCGCGAGCGGCGTCTCGCCCGTCGCGATCTCGCCCTTCGGGATCGACCACGCCCCCAGGTCCTTGCGAGTCCAATAGGGGCCACCGGGATGGACGAGCAGCACCTGCAGCGCGCCATCCCGCCATCGGTAAAGCAGGACGCCTGCACTCGGTCGCATGGCCACCTGGTCCTCTGGACTTGTCCTTGCGCCACGCCAGATCTCCGGGCGCGCGTGCATGCTAACGCGAGCCGCGAACGTGATGCGCCGGGAAAGCAGCGTCACAGTCTTTCGGCACGCCCGCACGCACGGGCCGCGCGATGGTCGCGTGGGGCAAGATCCTCGCGTGGCGCACGATGCCGGCGTTCGTTCCGGTTCGCCCCGCAGAGGCGGTCGGCGGCCACGCCCCCGTTGCCGACGCGACGTCGCTTGTAACCGGAAGCGCCCGCCGGGCGGCGGAGACTTGTCGCAGTCCCGTCGCTGGCCTAGGATGGGAGCATCAACCGATCGGGAGGAAAGATGAAACCCTTGTTCCTTCGCACGACGCTCGCCGCGGCGCTGGGTCTCGTCTGCGCCGGCGGCGCTCAGGCGACCACCTGCTACATCGTGTTCGATCGCAACGAGAACGTGATCTACCGCGACATCTTTCCGCCGGTGGACATGAGCACTCGCGGCACGGCCGATCGCGAGGCGATGCGCCGCCGCGGCGAGTACCTGATGTTTGTCGACACGGAGCGTTGCCCGCAGGTCGAATTCATAACCGGCGTTGCGGGTGAGACGAAGCTCGATTTCGCGCGCACGACGCCGGTCACCGCCGCGCCCGCGCCGCCGCCGGCATCGGCCCAGCCGATGATCATGCCATCGCAGAAGCGCTAGCCCGGACATTTCACCAGACCGCCCCGCATTTCCTCGAACCGCCTGCGGGCGCGGACGTTTTGTCCCATCGATCCGGATTGCAGTTTGGACGACGGGACTGCGCGGTTTTTGGCGGTCGTTTTGCACCTGGCTCGGGCTTGCTCTCCTCGCCAATGGTCGCTGCTATTGTCTTCGTCGGCTGCGCCCGATCCAGGCCGCAAACCGCCACGCCAACGTTCCGCGCCCTGATGAAACATCCGGGCTGGGGCCTGTTCGCACTTGCGGACGTAGTGTGAACAGGCCCTAGTCGAGTCGGCGAGCGCCGCGATCGGCCGTAGCTTTGGAAAGACCGCTCCCCGTCGTCTCCGGGCGACGGACCGTATCCGCAACCTTCGACGGCGTAACAAGCGCCGGATCGTACGGGTGCCACGAGCGGTGGAAGAGCCGCAGCACGCGCCGCACGTAGTCGCGCGTCTCGGGAAACGGCGGGACACCGCCGTAGCGGTCGACCGTACCCTCCCCCGCGTTGTAGGCCGCCGCGACCAGCGCGACTTCGCCACGATAGTACGAGAGCAGCCAGCGCAGGTAGGCGAGACCGCCGCGCATGTTGTCGTGCACGTCGTATGCGTTGCGCACGTTGAAGCGTGCCGCGGTCTCGGGGATCAGCTGCATCAGCCCGCGGGCGTCCTTGGGCGAGCGCGCATCCGGTTCGAAATTCGATTCCGTGGCGATGACCGCCAGCGCGAGCGCAGGTTCGACTGCGAAGCGCGGCGCCAGGTTCCTCACGATCTCGATGATCTTCTGCTTGCGCGGCGACAACGCGGCGAACGGATCGGCGTAGGGCTCGATCGCCGAGGCGTCGGGGGACAGTGCGTCGGCGGCCAAGGCATCCTGGATCGCGGGCGCATCCATGCAGGGGGGCAGCAGTCCGGGCTCGCTGCCCACGCGCTCCAGCATGCGCCGCGCATGCTCGTGGCCCGCGGCCGCGGCGTGCGCAAACAGCGCTGCCGCCGTCGCATCGTCGCGCGCCACGCCCCGGCCGTTGGCGTACATCCAGCCGAGCCCGAACAACGCTTCCGCATCGCCGTCGCGAGCGGCGACGCAATAGAGCGCCGCAGCCTGTTTCTGGTCCTTCGACACGCCTTCACCGTGCTCGAGCGCGATTGCCTGCTGCACAAGCGGCGACGGAGGCGGTCCGTCCTGCACAGTGGCCGAAGCATCGGCCCACGGGGCACCGAGGACGGCGAGCGCGGCCAACGCGAGAATGCCGCGGACCACGACGTCGGTGGCGAAGGATCTTCCGCTGCGACGGTCGTCGCCTGCCGGTGTCCGGTGCCGACGTTTCGTATCCGCGAAGCGTTGCGGCCACTCCCGTCGTTCGACATTCGCCGGGAGACACCACTGCGCCTTGCCGATGCCGGCGCGCGGATGACGGACGTCTCCGGAGCAAAGCGATTTCTGCACGGTGGGCGGGACGAACCTGAGGGGATCCCGCGCGGCAATCGGCGCGCGCGGTGCTGCGGCGAACCCACGGAACCAGAGGGCCGCCAACTGCGCCATTGTAGACCTGATTGATCGCGTGCGGGCGCCGCGCTCGTCGCCGCGCGGATGACGCCATCACCGCGCGTGCATCAGCGGATGTTGACGACAACCAGGCGGTCGGTTCCCGATTCGGCGCCCCATGCCTCGCCGCGACGGCCGAGCATCTGCCGCACGTTCGCGTTCGCGCGGTCGGACGGGAAGCTCTCGAAGCGCTCGCTCACCGGATCGAAGCGCACGATCGCATTCGCGACCCAATCGGTGAGCCAGACCTTGTCGTCCGGATCCACCCAGACCGAATAGGCACGCGGGCGCTCGCCCGGCAGCTTCCACTCCCGCCAGGTGCGAGTCGCCGGGTCGTACATGCCAACGTGCCCGGTGTTCCAATAACTCACCCACACTCGGCCGCGCGAGTCCGACCAGACGCGCCGTGCGCCCTGCTCTTTCGTCGGCGGCTCGATCACCGTCGCCTCGCCGGTCGCCGTGTCGATGCGCGCGATGTGATTGCCGGCAAGCGATGCGTAGTAGACGTCGCCCGAGGGCGTCGTCGTGATGCCGTAGGGGCCGCGGCCGCGCGGCGCCTTCCAGACCTTGATGTCACCCGTGACGGGATCGAGCCGGCCGTAGAACCCGCTCTGACCCGTGAACCAGACGCGGCCACGGCGATCGAACGCCGGCGTGTTGAGATTCGCGTACCCCGTGTCCGAAGGAAGGGGCCACACCTTCACCGCGCGGCTCTTCGGGTCCACGCGCACGATCGCGTTCTGTCCGCCGTCGGTGATCCACGCGGCGCCGTCAGCGCCGACGATGACGCCATGCGGGGCCGAGTCCTTGCCGAGCGCGATTTCCTCGGAGCGGCCCGTCGCGGGATCGAGGATGCCGAGCTTGCCCGTATGTTGCGCCGTGTAGTAGACCGCTCCGCCCGGTCCCGGATCGGCCGCGACGTCGTGCGGGTGGCCACCGCCGGGAACGGCGAACCAGCGGACATCCGCCGCCGCGCAGGAACCGAAGGCGATCGTCGCGGCGAGCATTGCCACAGATTTCCATCCTGAAGAAGTGCGCATCGAGTTCTCCGTCGTGGGCGGTCCCACCGTGATCTTAGCGCCGGCGGCGACGGCCGGCCACGAGGGCGGGCGCCACAAATCCCGTTTCCCTCCGGTACGGCGCCGTGGAACAATGCGGGTCGTGTCCATGGACGCCGCCTGATCGCCGCCTCGCCGCCGTGCGCCACCTGCTCGCGCTCCCGCTGTCGCTTCTCGCGCTTGCGCTCGCCGCGTGCGACCGCGTGGCGCCCGCGCTCGCTGCCATCAACCCCGTGCAGGGCTTCGAGGCGCGCTGCGAGACGCTCCCGCCGGCAAGTGTGGACATCGTCACGCTGCCGACCGTCGTGAACGAGCGCTACGACGTGCCCTATGCGACGCTCGCGTCGCGGCACGCGATCCGCTCGCCCGAACATCGCACGGTCGGATTGACCGAGGTCGAATTGGGGCACACGTCGACGATCCAGTTCAACGGCATCGAGGACCGGAGCGGCCGCACCTGCATTCGCCCGGTGCTGCGCGTGGAACTGTCGGCAACGCCGATGACCGTTTACATCGCGAAGGAATTCCACGGGGATCCGTGCCGGGAGCCGATGATACTCGCACACGAGCGGCGCCATGTCGCCGTCTATACGGATTACCTGAACGAAGCCGGGCCGGCGCTCGCCTCCGCGCTGCGCTTGCGCATCGGCACCGCGCCGCACTATGGAAACGGCAGCGAGGCGACGCGGCAGGCGCTCGAGCGCACGATCCAGGCGGAGCTTTCCAGCTTCCGGGCCGACAGCGCGCGAATCCTTGCCGCGCGCAATGCGGAACTGGACTCGCCGCAGGAATACGAGAGCCTCGGGCGCGCGTGCGGCGTCTAGCCCGGATGTTTTTCCAGGGCGCGGGGATTTGGCGTGAAGGTGGTTTGCGACCTGGATCGGGCGCAGCCGACGTTGCCAATAGCAGCGGTTATTGGCGTGGAGCGCAAGCCCGAGGGAGGTGCAAAACGACCGCAAGAAACGCGCAGTCCAACCGTCCGACTTGTGCCGCCGGTGGCGGGTCCCTAGTGTACTGATGCATTAATTCGTGTGCAAAAACGGCCGACCGACTCGATGATCTCATCGGCAGTCTTGTGCCACACGAACGGCTTGGGATCCTCGTTGTGGATATCGAGAAAGCTGCGAATCGCCTTCTCCAGTTCGAGCGTACTGCGATGGGAGCCGCGCTTGATTTGGCGTTGGCTGAGTATTGCGAACCAGCGCTCGACCAGGTTGAGCCACGAACCAGAGGTCGGCGTGAAATGCAGGTGGAATCGAGGATGACGCGCGAACCAGGCCCGTACTGTCGGGGACTTATGGGTCCCGTAATTGTCCATGACCAGGTGAATGTCGAGTTGAGGCGGCACGCTCTGCTCGATCGTCCGCAGAAACTTCAGGAACTCGCTGCTGCGATGGCGCCGATGCAGCTCGCCGATGACCTTGCCGGTGGCCAGATCCAGCGCTGCGAACAGGGTGGTCGTGCCATAGCGCACGTAATCATGGCTGCGCCGCTCGGCCACGCCAAACGACAGCGGCAACAACGGTTGGGTGCGATCCAGCGCCTGGATTTGCGACTTCTCATCCACACACAGCACCACCGCATGGGTCGGCGGCGACAGGTACAGACCCACGATGTCGCGTACCTTGTCGATGAACAGCGGATCGGTCGACAGCTTGAAGGTCTCGGCACGGTGCGGCTGCAAGCCAAAGGCCTGCCAGATCCGCAGCACCGCCGTCTGATTCAAGCCGCTGGCCTTGGCCATCAGCCGTGTGCTCCAGTGCGTCGCTTCCTTCGGCCGGCGCTCAAGCGTCATCGCCAGCACCTCTTCCACCTTCGCGTCGCTGATCTTGCGCGGCTGTCCGGGGCGTGGCGCGTCGACCAATCCGTCCAGCCGCTGCTCGACAAAGCGCCGCCGCCACTTGCCCACCGTTTGCAGCGTAACCCGCAGCCGCTGCGCCACTTGCGAATTGCTTGCCCCTTGGGCGCACCCCAGCACGATGCGGGCGCGCAGCGCCAGTGCTTGTGCCGTCGTGCGCCTGCGCGCCCACTCGACCAAGCGGTTGTTCTCGTCGACCGACAATTCCAGCTTCGGCAGTGGCCGCCCAGCACCCATAACTGTCTCCTGGCAACGAACTTGCCATGAGACAAATGGGCGTCATAATAGTTCAACGAATTAATGCATCAGAACACTAGTGCTTGGCAAGACTCGAGTCTTCATTGAATCGGCGGCGGCGAGCTGAGATGTCGGGACTACCGCGCGGTCGCGACCCGCAACGCCGGGCAACCCGAGGCGATTGGCGCCTTGTCGAATGATGACGAAACGGGCGGGCGCAGGTCTGGCCGCCAATCGCGCACTCCGACCTTCGAGATCGTCGCCGGCCGGTGCGCCGAATGCTCCGCACGAGGCGCCATACCGTCATCGGCAACGAACGGCCGCGGCGCCGACCGTTGCGAAAGCGACGCTAGCGTGTGTAGTCTACAACGTGCGGACCGGGGCAGAGCGGCACCTGCCCCCAGAGGCCTTCGCAGTTTGCAAGCCTCACCTTGTGGTCGCAAACCAGACGGTCGAAGAACCCCTGCTCACCGCAACGGGCGAGGTCCTGCTGCATGATCGCCCAGCGGTCGGGCACGGGCGGTGCCGGTGCGGCTGCAACGACCTGCGGCTTCTCGGCCTCCTTCGTCGGCGCCGGATCCGGCACGACGTCGAGTTGCGGTTCCACCCGCACTTGCCGGCTGGCAGCTTTGCGGCGCTCGCGATCGGCGCTCTCCACCCTGGCCGTGCGCCCGGGCGGCGAAGCCACCATCGAATCGGCGGGCGAGCTCGGTCCCGGCAGCGGTTCGACGATCGTCGTCGACCCTCCATCGGGTGCGTCGGACTTGCGCGCCGATGCCGAAGCGGGCAGTGGCACGAACTCGGCGTCACTAACGACCACGGCCGACGTGGAGCCAATGGGATGCGACAGATAGGCCGCCACCATCGCGACGGCGATGATGCCGGCAAGCGTCCACTCGAAACGCCGGACCCGGCGCAGGCCTGCCGTGGGCTCGGCGGTGGGTTCGACGCGTGCTGGCGGTGGACGCCGGCGCAGCAGACGGCGCGCAAAGCCCCGCCGCGCGTCCTCGACGAGGACACCGCCGCACTCTGCGCAAAAGCGCGTGGTCATCGCGTTGTCGTGGGCGCAGCTTGGGCAGTGCATGAGGCTCTCCGCAGGGCACCCGACCCGCTCTGGCCCCGGGCGGGTCGCTCCATGCCGATCAACGCTATGACGCTAGCATAAAACCGCGGCCCATTTAGGGGCGGCCGACAAAAGGCACGCAGTCGGGCCGCACGAGCGCCGCGCTCGTGTGGCGTACCGGAAACACCCCGTCGCAGTCGCGATCAGCAGCCATCGTTCGAACGTCGCGGCTTCACCGCAATCGTCGGGCAAAGTGCCGCGCCAAATTCCCGCACCCCGTTGAAACCTCCGCGCTAGCCGCCGAAGTGAGCGCCGGGGTTGACGAGCCCGCGGAGCGCCGCAAGCTCCGCTTCAAGCGCCGCGATCCGCGCCTCGAGCACCGCGAGCCGGTCGGCAGCCGGCTCGGCCGCAGCTTCCGTGGCCGGCGCGAATGCCTGCTGCGAGGACGGCGCATCGCCCAGCAGATGTGTCCAGCGGATCTCGCGGGCGCCGGGCGCTCGCGGCAGCGCGGCCACGAGCGGCGGCGAGCGTTCGGCCAACTGGGCGAGATAGGCCTCGACCGAGGAAAGGTCGGAGAATCGATGAAGGCGCTCGGCGTTGATCCGCAGTTCGCCCGGCGTCTGGGGGCCGCGAAGCAGCAGTACCGCAAGCAACGCCACCGCTTCGGACGGTAGCTGCAGAACGCGCTGCAAGTTGTGCGCATAGCGGGCGACGCGCCCGCCGCTCGACTCGATCACGAGCGTGTCCTGCCGCAGGCGATCGATGGCGGCGATCACGTCCGCCTCGGAAAGCTCGAGCACGGGATCGCGGCTCGACTTCTGGTTGCAGCCTGCGACGATCGCATTCAGCGACAGCGGGTAGGTGTCGGGAACGGTGTGGTGCTTTTCGACCAGCACACCGAGCACGCGCGCCTCGACGGATGTCAGCAGTTTCATGGAAGTGCATTGCGGCCATCGGGAAAGACCACGCGATTATGCGCCCGGTCCGAGGCGGCGGCGCGCCGCCTGGCCGAGGGCGAACACGCGCTTGCCCCGCGTGCGCGCGCCGCGCCGCTGCCGAATCCGCGATAATCGCGCGGACCGCTCGCCGAACGCCGCGCGGTCGCGACGAACGAAAACAAACGACGCAAGGGAGCGCGCGATGGCCGAGACGTATTTTCCCCGCTGGCAAACCAAGACCGAGGGCGTGATCGCCCCCGACGAGCGCCTGCCGCTGCCACAGACGGTCGCGCTCGGTGCGCAACACGTCGTCGCGATGTTCGGCGCGACGGTGCTCGCGCCGCTGCTGATGGGCTTCGATCCGAATGTCGCGATTCTGATGTCGGGCGTCGGGACGCTCATCTTTTTCGTGCTGGTCGGCGGCCGCGTGCCGAGCTACCTCGGGTCGAGCTTCGCGTTCATCGGTGTCGTGATCGCGGCGACGGGCTACGCGGGCCCGGGCGCCAACGCCAACATCGGCGTGGCGCTCGGCGGCATCGTCGCCTGCGGCGCCATCTATGCGGCGATCGGACTCGCGGTCATGGCGACCGGCACGCGCTGGATCGAAACGCTGATGCCGCCGGTGGTCACCGGCGCGGTGGTCGCTGTGATCGGTCTCAATCTTGCGCCGATCGCCGTCAAAGGCGCCATGGGCACGAACTTCGACGCGTGGATGGCGATCGTCACGATCGTGAGCGTCGGCGCGGCCGCCGTATTCACGCGCGGCATCATGCAACGGCTGCTGATCCTCGTGGGTCTCATCGTCGCCTACGTCGTCTACGCCCTCCTCACGAACGGCATGGGGCTCGGCAAACCGATCGACTTCGCAGCGGTCGCCACCGCGCCGTGGTTCGGCCTGCCGCGCTTCGCGGCGCCGGCGTTCACCGCATCCGCGATCGGCCTGATCGCACCGGTCGCGGTGATCCTCGTCGCCGAGAATCTGGGCCACATCAAGGCGGTGAGCGCGATGACGGGGCGCGACCTCGACCGCTACATGGGCCGCGCGTTCGTCGGCGACGGTATCGCGACGATGGTCGCCGGCAGCGTCGGCGGCACCGGCGTCACGACCTACGCCGAGAACATCGGCGTGATGGCGGTGACGCGCATCTACTCGACGCTCGTGTTCGTCGTGGCCGCGCTGATCGCCCTCGTGCTCGGGTTCTCGCCCAAGTTCGGCGCGCTGATCCAGACGATTCCCGGCGCCGTGCTCTCCGGCATCTCGATTGTCGTGTTCGGCTTGATCGCTGCCGCCGGTGCGCGGATCTGGGTCGAGAACAAGGTCGATTTCTCCGACAACCGCAACCTGATCGTCGCCGCGGTGACGCTCGTGCTCGGTGCCGGCGACTTCACATTGAAACTCGGCGGCTTCACGCTGGGCGGCATCGGCACGGCGACCTTCGGGGCGATTCTGCTGTACGCGCTCCTGCGCAGATAGCCACCGGCCAAGCGAGCCAGGTGGAGGACGCCCTGCTCGACCTTGTGTCCCTCACGTTGCGCTTCGCCCCGGATTCGGTCTTTCGCCACCGCGCCTTCGCGCTCTACTGGGGCGCGCGCGTCGCGGCGATGATGGCCTACCAGATGCTGGCCGTCGCCGTCGGCTGGCAGATCTACGCCCTCACCGACAGTGCGCTCGCGCTCGGCTTCGTCGGTCTCGCGCAATTCCTTCCGTCGATCGTGCTGGTGCTGGTCGTGGGGCACGTCGCCGACCGCTACGACCGGCGCAACGTCGTGCGCGTCTGCCAGGGCGTGGAAGCCGCCTGTGCGGTCGCGCTGGCGGCCGGCAGCTTCGTGGGCTGGATCTCGCCGCCCGTGATCTTCGTCACCGTGGTCATCGTCGGCGCCGCGCGCGCGTTCCAGAATCCCGCGATGCAGGCGCTGCTGCCGGCGCTCGTGCCCTCGACCGAGCTCCCGCGCGCCGTCGCTTCGTATGCGTCCGCCACCCAGACCGCGATCATCGCCGGCCCGGCTCTCGGCGGCCTGCTCTACGTGCTGGGCCCGACGACGGTCTACTCGGTCTGTGCGGCGCTCTACGCCGTTGCCGCGCTGCTGATGAGCGCGATCCACGTCGACCACCGACCGCCGCGGCGCGAGGCCGCTTCGTTCGCCACGCTGACGGCCGGCATCCGCTTCATCCGCGGCAAGCCCGTGATGCTGGGCGCGATCTCGCTGGACCTCTTCGCCGTGTTCCTCGGCGGTGCCACCGCGCTGTTGCCGATCTACGCCCGCGATATCCTGCAAACCGGTCCGGCCGGACTGGGCGCATTGCGTTCGGCGGCCGCGATCGGCGCGCTCGCGACCGCGCTCTGGCTCGCCCGCCGTCCGCTCGGCCCTCGCGCCGGTCGCACGATGTCAGTCTGCGTCGCGATCTTCGGCGCAGCGACGATCGTGTTCGGGTTGTCCACCGTATTCGCGCTTTCTTTCGCAGCGCTCCTCGTGATGGGCGCGGCCGACATGGTGAGCGTGGTGATCCGCAGCTCGCTCGTGCAGCTGTCCACGCCCGACGACATGCGCGGCCGCGTCTCCGCCGTCAACGCGATGTTCATCGGCGCGTCAAATCAGCTGGGCGAGTTCGAGTCCGGGCTCACGGCGGCCTGGTTCGGCGCCGTGCCCGCGGTCGTGCTGGGCGGCGTCGGAACGCTGCTGGTGGTCGCGCTGTGGCAGCGCCTGTTCCCCGAACTCGCGCGCTTCGATCGGCTGGACAGCCTGCATCCGGGGAAACGATAGGGAACCTCCCGGAGAGTTCGTGTCAACGGGCCCTCGCGAATGCCGACAGGGGCGATAATTCGACGATGGATCGTGGCGCGCTTCTCGCCGGTGCAACCGGTCTCGTCGGCCATGCGCTGCTTGCACGGCTCGTCGATGACCCGGACTACACGCGGGTCGTCGCGCTCGCGCGACGGCCGCTCGACCTTCGCCATCCCAGGCTCGTCGTGACCGTCGTCCCTTTCGACCGCCTGGACGCTGTCGCATTGCCGTCGATCGACGACGTCTTCTGCTGCCTTGGCACGACGATCAAGGCGGCAGGTTCGCAGGCTGCATTCCGGAAGGTCGACCACGACTACCCGCTGAAGATCGCCGAGTTGGGGCTCGCGGCGGGTGCGAGCCAGCTGCTGCTCGTCTCCGCGATGGGTGCGGACCCGAATTCGCGCGTCTTTTACAGCCGGGTCAAGGGCGAGCTCGAAGATGCCGCTGCGAAGCTTGGCTTTCGCACGGTCATCGCGCTGCGGCCATCGCTGCTCGCGGGCGAGCGCGCCGAGTTCCGGGCAGGCGAGCGCACGGCGCTCGCGCTGCTTGCGCCGCTGCGCTTTCTCGTTCCCGCCGCGTATCGCCCGGTCGACGCAACCGCGGTCGCGGCCGCAATGCACGCGCTCGCCAAGCGTCAACTCGCGGGCAGGCACGTGGTTCGCTCCGACGCGATCGCCCGCCTCGCGCAGTCGGCGGCTGCCTGATCGCGCGATCCTGCGTCGAACCCCTTCGCACCTGTCGACGTCGCGCCAAAGGACTCGAGCCGATCGACATCGGGCGCACGCAAGACCGTCACCGAAGGCGGGCGCGAAATCGAATAGTCGCGCGGCGCCCTTGTCGCCGCCACCCCGCGCCGGCGACAATCACGGTCTCTCGTCGTCCATCATTCATCGTTCAGGAGGGAGCATGAACCCGCCCACCAAGGTTGCGCTGATCACCGGCGCCGGAACCGGTATCGGCAAGGCCGTGGCCGTCGCGCTGTTGCATGACGGGTACCACGTCGCGTTCGCCGGGCGCCGCGCGGCGGTCCTGGAGGATGCGATCGCGAGCGCCGGCGCGGCTTCCGTCCGCGCGATCGCCGTACCGACCGATGTCGCCGATCCGCAGTCGGTGCGTGCGCTCTTCGAGCGCGTGAAAGCGACGTTCGGGCGCCTCGACCTGCTCTTCAACAATGCCGGCGTGGGCGTCGGCGGGCTTTTCGAGGACCTCACCTACGAACAGTGGCGAAGCGTGGTCGACATCAACCTCACGGGCTCCTTCCTGTGCGCGCAGGCCGCGTTCCGATTGATGAAGGAGCAGGCGCCGCGCGGCGGCCGCATCATCAACAACGGCTCGATCTCGGCGCACGCGCCGCGGCCGAACTCGGCGCCCTATACGGCAACGAAACACGCGATCACCGGTCTCACCAAGTCGCTGTCGCTCGACGGCCGAAAGTACGACATCGCATGCGGCCAGATCGACATCGGCAACGCGCACACCGAGATGGCCGCGCGCATGGCGCAGGGTGTGCCACAGGCGAATGGCCAGATCGCAATCGAGCCGCTGATGGATGTCGCGCACGTCGCCGACGCCGTCGTGCACATGGCAGGCCTGCCGCTCGACACGAACGTGCAGTTCATGACGATCATGGCGACCAAGATGCCGTTCGTGGGCCGCGGCTAGCGTGGTGTGCCGAGTCAGAGGTTCCGAAGACCAAGAAGGGGATCAAATCGGCCGTCAGGCGGGACGCGGGGCCGTCCGCGCACCAAGGGCACGGCGAGGCCGAGATACCGCGCATGGGTCGTGCATCGCTCAACGAGCGCCACAGACGACCGAACGCGTTCCTGCCCCGTGCATGAGGCAACGAGCCTACCCTGGATGTTTCACCAAGGCGCGGGAATTTGGCGTGGCGGTTTGCGACCTGGATCGGGCACAACCGACGACGCCAATAGCAGCGACGATTGGCGAGGAGAGCAAGCCCGAGCCCGGTGCAAGACGACCGCCAAAAACACCGCGCAGTCCACCCGTCTAACGTGCTCCGCCGGTGGCGGGTCCCAAGTGCTTGGCAACGCTCGAGCCCCCATTGAATCGGCGGTGGTCCGGTGAAGTATCCGCGCTAGCGGCGTGGCGCCGGCCGCCTTGCCTTCCGTTGCCTTCGGATTCCGCGAAACCGGTGCGCGGCCGGCGCGGTTCTCGACTCCGACCGACGCGCCGGCATGCGCGTTAAACCGCGCTCGCGCGATAATAGGCGGCGTGCTGTGGTCGATCATCCGTTGTCCGCAACGAGGAGTCCTGATGCACTACCGCCCTTTGACGCGATTCATCGCTTTGATGATCGGCGCATTCGCCGCCAGCGCGCTCGCGCAGCCGGCGAAGCCCGCCCCGGTCGATGCGGTCGCCCTGCTGCAGGCGGCGAAGGCCGCAAGCGGCGGGTCGGCGTGGGACCGCTTCGTCTCGCAGCACAGCAGGGTGAAGATCTACTCCGCAGGGCGTAGCGGGACCGCGGAGCGCTGGGTCGACATGCGCCGCGGCCGTTCGTTCCTCAAATTCGAAGTCCCTGCGCTGACCGGCACGCAGGGCTTCGATGGCAGGCTCGCGTGGTCGCAGGAGGGGACGGGCGAGCCGCGCTCGGAGGTCTCGACCGTCGGTCGCGAATTGGCGGTCAACGCGGCCTACCGCGACAAGCTCGCGTTCTGGTTCCCGGATCGCGGCGGCGCAAAGGTCGAGTTCAAGGAGCACACGAGCATCGGCGTCACGGGCTATGACGTTGTTCGCATCACGCCCGAGGGCGGCCGGCCGTTCGAGTTCTGGATCAATGGCGACACACGCCTGATCGACCGGATGGTGGAACCGGAGGCCGTGGATACGCGCACCGAGAGCTACAGCGATTTCCGCGAGGTTCAGAGTGTCAAGGTGCCGTTTCGCGTGCGCGCGATCCGCACCGACGACCCCCGCACCGACGAGATCGTCACCGTCGACCTCCTGGAGTACAACGTCCCGCTCGATGGCATCAGGTTCACGCCCGCGGGCATCCCGGCTGCCGACTGGCGCTTTCCCGACGGCAAGAACGCGGTCGAGGTACCGTTCGAGGTTCACAACGGGCACCTGTACGTGCGTGCGAAGCTCGACGGCAAGGGCCCGTTCCTGATGCTGTTCGACGTGGGCGGGGTCAACGTGATCGTGCCGGACGCCGCCCGCGCACTCGGCCGGAGTGGCGGCGCGAATGCCGCGTCGACAGGTCCGCCGGCGATCGACGTCGAGACCATGGACGTCGGTGGCCTTACGCTGCGCAACGCACGCTTCGCGGTGGCTGCCGCGCAGACTTCGGCGCAGCGAGCCGAGGGCGTGGCGATGGATGGCCTGCTCGGCTTCGAGCTCGTCAAGCGCTTTCCGACGCGAATCGATTATGCGTCCTCGAAGATCACGTTCTACGATCCGGACCGCTTCCGCTACGAAGGGAAGAGCGCGCCTTTGCCGCTCGTGTTGCGCGGCCGCGTACCGGAGGTCGAGGGCAGCATCGACGGCGTCCCCGGGAAGTTCGGTCTCGACGTCGGCGCCACGGCCTCTGTCACGCTCGCCGGACCCTACTGGCGCGCGAACAAGCTCGACCAGAAGCTCGGCGCGAAGCAGGAGCTGATCGCGGACGCCGGACCTGGCGGACCGCTCCGCGCGCGCGTCGGCCGCGCCGAGAACCTGAAACTTGGCGCCGCCGACGTCAAGGGTCCCGTCACGCTGCTCGCCACCGCAACGAGCGGGCCGTACGCCCAGGAGGGTTTCGCGGGCAACGTCGGCTACGGTGTCCTGCGGCGCTTTGCCATCGTGTTCGACCTTCCGCGCGAGCAGCTCTATCTCGAGCCGAACGCGGCGCTCGCGGACGCCGACGTGTTCGACCGCTCGGGCCTTTGGGTCGAGCCGGCCGGCAAGGGGCTCGCGATCGTCGAGGCCGTCGCCGGTGCGCCGGGTGCGCAGGCAGGGCTCAAGGCGGGTGACGTCATCGTCGCCATCGACGGCGAGTCGGCTGCGGGCATGCCACTCGCGAAGGCGCGCGAGCAGCTCAGGGCTGCACCGGGGACGCGCGTGCGCGTCAAGCTCGCCAACGGCAGCGAGCGCACGCTGACCCTGCGCGAGCTGATCTGAAATCACGCACCAACCGGCCACCTCGCGTGGCCATGGAGAACGCCATGCCGGTCGACAAGCGCAAGATCGAAGGGCTGATACGCGAACTGCTCCTCGCGATCGGCGAGGATCCGACGCGCGAGGGCCTCCAGAACACGCCGAAGCGAGTCGCCGAAGCCTACGACTTCCTGAGCTCGGGTTATCGGACCGACCTCGCGCGCCTCATCAACGGCGCGATCTTCACGCAGGCGACCAACAGCATGGTCATCGTCAAGAACATCGAGGTCTACAGCCTGTGCGAGCACCACATGCTGCCGTTCTTCGGGCGCTGCCACATCGGCTACATCCCGACCGGAAAGGTGTTCGGTCTCTCCAAGCTCGCGCGGCTCGTCGACATGTATGCGCGCAGGCTGCAGCTGCAGGAGCGGCTGACCGAGCAGATCTCGCTCGAGATCATGGACTCGATCGGAGCCGCCGGTGCCGGCGTGATGATCGAGGCACGGCACCTCTGCATGATGATGCGCGGCGTCGAGAAGCAGAACTCGGTGATGGTCACATCCTCGGTGCTCGGCACATTCCGCGAGTCGCAGGCCACCCGCGAGGAGTTCCTCGCGCTGGTCGGGCAACGCAACGCCCCCTGAGCCGGCCCAAAGGCATTCGAGCTGCCCTCGATGCCGGCGTTCGAGCACCTGGTCGGACTCACGGCGCCGCTGTTCCTGCTGGTCTTCGTCGGCTATGCGCTCGCGCGTTTCGGAGGTTTCGGCGCGACGCTCGCCGACGCGCTCGCGCGCTTCGTCTTCACGGTCGCCGTGCCTGCGCTGCTGTTCACGCTGATGAGCGACTTCTCGCGGCTGCCGAGCGTCGACCCGATGCTGCTCGTCGCCTACTTCGGAGGCTGCCTCGTCGTTTACGCGGTCGGCCGGATCGTCGCAAAGCTCGCGTTCGGGATGGACGGCGTCGGCCAGTCGGTGTTCGCGATGGGCGGCATCTTCGCCAACAACGTTCTGCTCGGCGTGCCGCTTGCGCAAGTCACGCTCGGCGCACGGGCGATGCCTGCGATCTCGCTCGTGCTCGTGTTCAACTCGCTGATCCTCTGGACACTGGTCACGGTGTCGGTCGAATGGGCGAAGCATCGCAGCTTCTCGTTCGTCGGCATCGCGAAAACGGCGCGCAGCGTCGTCCTGAATCCCGTCGTCGCGGCAATCCTGCTCGGCACGCTCTGGGGCTTCACGGGCATCAGGCTGCCGGGCGTGGTCGATCGCGTGCTGGGCCAGCTCGCGGCGGCCGCGATCCCGCTGTCGCTCGCCGCGTTGGGGATGACGCTTTCGCAATACGGCGCGCGCGAGGGATGGCGCGAGAGCGTGGCGATGACCGCGATCAAGCTCCTCGTCCATCCGGCGGCGATCTACGCGTTCGCGCTCGCGCTCGGCCTGCCGGCGATCGAAACCCAGGCGATCGTCGTGCTCGCCTCGCTGCCGGTCGGCGCCAACGTCTACCTGATGTCGCGTGCTTTCGGCTCGCTGCAGGGCCCGATCTCGGCGAGCCTCGTCCTTTCCACTGCGCTGGCGGCGTTCACCACGCCCGTGATCATCGCGTTGACCGGGGGCGTGCCGCGGTGAATCGGTGGGGTGGCAGGGCGCGGCACCCGCACGTCTTTCCGGACTCGCCGAATGCGGCGAGGACGTCGCGTCGAAGCGGCCGGGTCGGCGCTCGTGTCGTCCGCACCGCCGGAATGCATGTAACGATTCGTAATCGGGAATGGCGCATGTCATCGCCGCGCGGCGGTGACCCGTTGTAGCGATCGAAAGCCCCGGCTTTGCAGTTCGAGCCGGCCAATACCACTGGCGCGACAATGGAACTCGCGTCCCGCGCGGCCCCGATGCCCGATGCGGGGCAAGAGCCCGGAGGAAGCAGCATGAGGTTTCTGACCGTTGTATCGATTCGCATTCGCCGCACGTTGACAGCGCTCGCTGCGCTGGCCGCGCTCTGCGCGTCCCCCATCGCGCTCGCCGATCCCCCGACCGGCGTGGCGCGGCTCGCGTACGCGACGGGCGCCGTGAGCTTCCAGCCCGCGGGCGACGAGCAGTGGGTGCAGGCGCGCATCAACCGCCCGCTGATCCCCGGCGACCGCCTCTGGGCGGACAACGACGCGCGCGCCGAGGTCCAGTTCGGCTCGGGCGTTGCGTTTCTCGGGGAATACACCGCGGTCTCCGTGCTGAACCTGGACCGCGGCGTGACCCAGCTGCAGCTTGCGCAGGGACGGCTCAACCTGCGCGTGCGCCGCTTCCATCGGGGCGAGGTGATCGAGATCGCGACGCCGAACCTCGCGTTCCGGGCCAATGCCCCGGGCGTCTACCGCGTCGAGGTCGATCCGCAGGGCGAGACGACCACGGTGCTGGTCCGCGAAGGCGACGGCGAGGTCTATGGCGAGCGCGCGCGGACCCACACCGGGCGCGGGCTCGCGTTCCGCTTCTACGGCGGCGACCTCTCCGACCCCGACGTGTGGACAATCGAGCCCCGCGACGATTTCGACCGCTGGGCGTTCGAGCGCGATCGCGTTTACGATCGATCGGCCTCGGCGCGCTACGTGTCGCCCGAGATGATTGGTTACGCGGACCTCGACACGTACGGCACGTGGCAGCCGGAGCCGAACTACGGCAACGTCTGGTTCCCGCGCGGCGTGGCGAGCGATTGGGCGCCCTATCGCGAAGGCCACTGGGCATGGGTGGACCCGTGGGGATGGACGTGGGTGGACGATGCGCCGTGGGGCTTCGCGCCGTTTCACTACGGTCGCTGGGCCTACGTGAGCGGACGCTGGGGCTGGGTGCCCGGTCCCGTCAGTGTGCGACCGGTGTATGCGCCCGCGCTCGTCGCCTTCATCGGCGGACCCAATTTCCAGCTGTCGGTGTCATCCGGGCCGACCGTGGGCTGGTTCCCGCTTGCCCCGGGCGAAGTCTACCGCCCGGCCTATCACGCAAGCCGCGAGTACTTTCGCGAAGTGAACGTCAGCAACACGATCGTCAACACGACGGTCATCAACAACATCTACAACAACAACATGAACGTGACGAACGTCATGTACCGCAACCTGGAGAGGGCGCCCGGGGCGGTTACCGCGGTGCCGACGACGGTGTTCGCGCAGGCGCAACCGGTGCGGTCCAATGCGATGCGCGTGCAACGCGACCAGATACGCGGCGTCGACGCGATGGCGGCTGCGCCCGTGGCGCCACAGGCGGCAAGCTTTACCGGCGGCGCCGCCGCGGCGCGTTCGCGCCCGCCGCAGGGCGTGGTCGAGCGGCGAACCGTCGCGACGATGCCGATGGCGCCCGCGTCCCCGCCCGTGGAGCAGCGGCTTCAGGAGTTGCGGCGACAGCCCGGCCGGACTTTGCCGGATGCCGGCAGCGCGCAGCCGGCCACACCGGCATTGCGCGGACCGGATGCCGCTGGCGCCCCGGGTGCCGCTCGCCGCGAACGTGCGGCAGCACCGAACATCCGCGTCGTGAATGCGCAGGAAGCCCAGGCAGTGCCTGCCAAACCCGCGGCCGCCTCGGCACCCGAGGCGCGTTCGAGCCGTGCGCCGAGAATCGATGCGAACGTGCCTGCCGGCGCTGTGCCACCGCCAAGCGCGCAGCCCTCGAGCCCGGCCTTTGCCTCGCCGCCGCGCGTGACACCGGACACTCGCGATAGCAGCGGACGGGACCGCGCACCCGGCCGCCGCGAAGAACGCGCCGTGCAGCCACCTCCAACGCCGTCACCCGCGCCGTCGATGGCCGCACCTCCCGTTGCTGCGCCGCCCGTTGCCGCGCCGGCCGCGCCGACGGCCCCCAGTGCGGCACCCCGTGCCCCTGAGGGCGCGAGTCGCGGTCGCGCAGAGGAACGGCGCGACGTGCGCGCAGCGCCTCCGCCGCCCACCGCGCCCGGTGCGATTCCCACAGCGCCCACTCAGGCGCCGCGCACGCAGCAGGCCGCACCGCAGCCGCCGGTTGCACAGCCCCTGCAGCCACAGCGCGCGCCGCAAGCGGTGCCGCCTGTTGCACCATCTGCATCGCCATCGGCCGAGGCACCGCGTCCGCCGCGGGGTGCGCAGCCGCCGGCACCGCCGGTCGGCGCACCGGCGACTCCAGCGGGGGCGTCCGCGACGGCCGCACCGCCGCCGCAGGGTCGGCAGGACGACACTCCCGGCCGCGGGCGCGGGCGCGGCAACGAGCCCGAGCAGGACAAGGAGACCGAAGGTCGCGCCCCCCGGCGCTGATGCGGCGGCCGCGACCGTTGCTGCAATACCCCGGTGTAGCCAGCCGGGGACTTCGATTGCCTAGGGAACGTCTGATCAACTCCCGCGTGGCCGCGACGCGTCTTTGCGGAACGGGATGCGCGAAGCGCGGCGACGCGAAGGCCGGGCGCCTTCGCAAGCCGGGCGACAAAGCAGACCGCCCGCAAAGCCCCGTCCCTTCGGGCCGCTGCGAAACGCGGCGCCTGCTTCGCCCCGCTCCTCGGCCTCGTAGGCTTGGCTACGACCTTCGTCGCGAGTCTCGCATTCATCCGCGTTTCGCCGTGCAGCGCGACCATGTGGGAGTTGATCAGAGGTTCCCTAAACCTGCAGGTGTTGGTAGAGGACGGTGGACAGATACCGCTCGCCGAACGACGGAATCACGACGACGACGAGCTTGCCGGCGTTCTGCGGCCGCTTCGCCACCTCGATCGCCGCCCACAGCGCGGCACCCGAACTGATCCCGACCATCAGCCCTTCCTCGACCGCCGCGCGACGGGCGTAATCCAGCGCGTCATCGTTCTTCACGCGGATCACTTCGTCATAGATCCTGGTGTTGAGGATCGCGGGCACGAACCCGGCGCCGATACCCTGGATCGGGTGCGGGCCCTTCTGCCCGCCGGACAGCACCGGCGACGCATCCGGCTCGACCGCGATCATCAGGACCTTCGGCTTGCGCGCCTTCAGCACTTCGCCGACGCCGGTGATCGTCCCGCCCGTGCCGATGCCCGACACGACGATGTCGACGTTGCCGTCGGTGTCGCGCCAGATCTCCTCCGCAGTGGTCCTGCGGTGAATCTCCGGGTTGGCCGGATTCTCGAACTGCTGCGGGATGAAGTAGCGCGAGTCGGCGGCCGCAAGCTCGTTTGCCTTGCCGATCGCGCCGGTCATGCCTTCGGCTCCCGGCGTCAGGATCAGCTCGGCGCCGAACGCCTTCAGCAGCAGGCGGCGCTCGCGGCTCATCGTCTCCGGCATCACGAACGCGCACTTGATGCCGCGCGCCGCGCACACCATCGCGAGCGCGATCCCGGTATTCCCCGACGTGGGCTCGAGCACGATCGTGTCCGGCTTGATCCGGCCCGCCTTCTGCGCGGCGTCGATCATCGAAACGCCGATGCGGTCCTTCACGCTGTGCGCCGGATTGAAGTACTCGAGCTTGGCGACGACGGTCGCCTTCGCATCGCCAGCCAGGCGGTTGATTCGCACGAGCGGGGTGTTGCCGATCAGCGCGGTGACGTCCGAGGCGATGCGCATGCTGGTCTCCTCATTGGGCCATCGAGTATAGCCGCCGTGAACGGCGGCGCACCCAGCTTCCGGTTCCATGCTTATTGCCGAAGACGGTCGTCGCCGGCGCGACGCTCTCACGGCGCGATCCGGCCGAATGGCGAAACGCGGCAAGCGCCGCACCGATTTCGCCGCGGGCGAGCGGCGCCTCTACAATGGCGCAGATGCGTGAGGATACGACGACGACCGGCCCGCCACGCACGCGACCAACCCGATGAATCCGATCGACAGCCCCGCTCCGCTGCGTCACCCGTGGCGCATGGTGAGCGGGTTGGGCATCGCCCAGATCATCTCGTGGGGTTCGCTGTTCTACGCGATCGGCGTGCTGGGTCCGGCCATGGCGCGGGATCTCGGCCTGTCGATCGCGGGCGTGTTTGGCGCCTATTCGGCCGGCATGCTGGTGTCGGGGCTCGCAGCGCCCACCATCGGGCGCAGGCTCGACCGCGACGGCGGCCGCCGTTGGCTCACGATCGGCAGCATCGTGGCCGCACTCGCGTTGATCTCGATTGCGTCCGCGCGCACCGGTGCCGAGTTCTATGCAGCGTGGGTGCTCGGCGGCGTTGCGATGGCGATGACGCTCTACGACCCGGGCTTCATCACGCTGGCCCAGCATTTCGGCACTCGGTACCGCTCCGCGGTCACCGTGCTGACGCTCTTCGGCGGCTTCGCGAGCACCGTCTTCTGGCCGCTGTCACTGTACGGACTCGACCACCTGGGCTGGCGAGCGACCCTGCTTGCCTTCGCCGGGCTCGAGATCCTCGTGTGCCTGCCGCTTCACCTCGCGCTCGTGCCGCGCCGCCCGCCGCGCCACGCAGCGCCCGCCGAGAAGGACGCGCGCGCAGAGCCGCGCGCGCCGCCGCCACGCGACGGCCGCCGGCTCGCCGCGCTCGCGGCGGCGTTCGCGCTCAATGCGTTCATCGCCGGCGCGTTGGCCGCGCACATGCCGGGCGTGCTCACCGCGACCGGCCTGACCGCAGGGGAGGCCGTATGGGCAGGCGCGCTGATCGGTCCCATGCAAGTGACCGGCCGGTTGCTGGAGATGGGATTCGGGCGACATCTGCCCGCCACTCGCGTGGGCCTGCTCTCGCTTGGACTGCTGGTGATCGCGCTCGCGCTGCTGCTCGCGATCCTGTTCTTTCCCGACTTCCGTGCGACCTTCGCATTCGCCGCGCTCTACGGCGTGGCCAACGGCGTGATCACGATCGTCCGAGGCACGGCGCCGGCGGAACTGTTCGGTCGCGAGGGCTACGGTGCTCTGCTGGGCCGCATCGCCGCGCCGACTTTCGTCGCGAAGGCGGTCGCGCCGGTCGGATTCGCCATTGCACTTGCGCCGCTCGCGGCCTCGGGCGCCATCGCGTTGCTGCTCGCGCTCGGGATCGTTTCGCTCGCGTTCTTCGCGCTCGCCGCGCATCGCGCCCCTCGCCACACGGCCGCCTGAATCGCCGGCATCGCCACGCGTTCCGCGCCTTCGGCAATGGCCGGAGCGCGGCCGGTCGATCGGTTATCATTGCGGGTCAATCTCGCAGCCCATGACTACACGAGCCAAGCCCGTTCGAGCCTACGTCGTCCGCAATTCCCCGATCCATGGCCGAGGCGTGTTTGCCGCCTGCGATATCGGCAAGGGAACGCGCATCATCGAGTATCGCGGCAAGCGCATCGCGTGGGACGAAGCCCAGCAGCTGCCGGACAGCGACCCGGACAATCCGTACCACACGTTCTTCTTCTCGCTGGACGACGGCCGCGTGATCGATGCCGGACAGCGCGGCAATGCGGCCCGCTGGATCAACCACTCGTGCACGCCCAACTGCAAGACCGAGGAAGACGACGACGGTCGCGTCTTCATCCGCGCGAAGCGGGACATCCGCGAGGGCGAGGAACTCGCCTACGATTACAAGCTCACGCTCGAGGGCAAGGTGCGCAAACGCGAGCGGAAGGCCTACGCCTGCCGCTGCGGGACGCCCGACTGCCGCGGAACGATGCTCGATCCGAAGAAGCTCAAGAAGAAGTCGAAAAAGAGGAAGTCGAAAAAGAAGAAGGAGTAGCGACCGCGCGCGAAGAGCCCGCGCCCCGCCGGTGCGATGCTCGTCGTGCGCAGCGGTGATCCGGTTTGCAGCGCGCGCGACGGATGGGCGAGAATCGTGGTCCGCTGCCCACGAAGGCGGCCTCCCGGAGAACCGCCCATGGCCCGCAAGCACGCCCACCGCCCGCAGGGCACGCTCGTCATCGTCGAGTTCGAGTCACGCGTGCTCGCCGACAATCCGCTCGGCGATCCGCACATCCGCAAGCTCGCGGTCTGGCTGCCGCCGCAATACGACGAGGGTGTGGCGCGCGGTAAGTCGGCAGGCCGCGGCAAGCGCCTGCCCGTGCTCTACGACCTCGTCGGGTTCACCGGCTCGGGCCTTTCGCACATCAACTGGCGACCGTTCGACGAAAACGTCCCCGAGCGCGTCGGGCGCCTGGTCCGCGAGGAGCGGATGGGGCCTTGCATCATGGTGTTCCCCGACTGCTTCACCTGCCTCGGCGGCAACCAGTACATCAACTCGCCTGCGATCGGCAACTACGCTGACTACCTGACGAAGGAGATCATTCCGTTCGTCGACCACGAATTCCGCACGCTCGCCGTGCGCGAGCACCGCGCCTGTTTCGGCAAGTCCTCGGGCGGCTATGGCGCGATCATCCACGGAATGAAGTACGCGAAGCACTGGGGCGCGATCGCGGATCATTCCGGCGATTCGTACTTCGACTTCTGCTACATGACCGACTGGCCGCGCACGCTGAACGAGCTCGACCGGCACCGCAAGAATCGCCGCAGGGCCGGCCGCATCGATGTGCGCAAGGACGAGCGCGGTGCGGGTGACGGTATCGACGACGGCCGCGTGCGGCGCTTCCTCGAGCACGTCTGGGCGAAGGACAAGATGACCGACGGCGAAGCACACGCGCTCATGATGGTTGCGATGGCGGCGAGCTACGACGCCGACCCGGACGCGCCGCTCGGCTTCCGGCTGCCGGTCAACCTGGAAACCGGGGAGCTGATCCCGGCGCGCTGGAAGGCGTGGCTCGCGCACGACCCGGTCAACCTCGTCGCCCGCTACCGCGACAACCTGAAGTCGTTGCGCGGCATCTATGTCGACTGCGGCTGGCGCGACCAGTACCACCTGCACTACGGCGCGCGCATCCTGTCGAAGCGCCTGCACGCGCACGGCATCGCCCACAGGTACGAGGAGTTCGACGACAACCATTCGTCGATCGACTACCGAATGGACGTGAGCCTGCCGTTCCTCTACCGTGCGCTCAAGCGCTAGGACCTCGGTTCTAGCGACGCGCGACGTGCGCATGGCGCACGACGGCCGGATCTTGTTGATCGAACAAGTCAAGGGAGTACACTGATGCGTGCCGTCCGCTACGATCATTTCGGCAGTGCCGACGTGCTGCGCGTGGTCGACGTGCCGGAGCCGGTACCGGGTGCCGGCGAAGTCAAGTTGCGCGTGCTCGCGGCGAGCCTCAACCCCCTCGACTGGAAGATCCGTGCCGGACACATGCGGCTCGTGCCGATCCTCGCGCGGCCGCCGCGCGGCACGGGCTGCGACGTCGCGGGCGAGATCGTCGCGATCGGCGGCGGTGCCGGCGAACGCCATCGTGGCGAGATCGTCTTCGGCTCGCTCTGGCCGTTCGGCCGCGAAGGCTCGTGCGCCGAGTTCGTGGTCGTCGGTGCCGACCGCGTCGTGCCGGTCCCCAAGGGCGTCGATCCGGAGATGGCTGCGGCGCTCCCGGTCGCCGGGGGCACCGCCGTGCAGGCGCTGGAGGACGACGCGGCGGTGAAGCCCGGCCAGCGCGTGCTGCTGACGGGCGCCGCCGGCGGCGTCGGGCACTTCGCGGTGCAGCTCTGCCGACATCTCGGCGTGCACGTCGTCGCGGTGTGCGGCCCGGCCAACGTCGAGTTCGTCCGCGCGCTCGGTGCAGACGAAGTCGTCGACTACACGCAGTCGAGCCTGACCTCGCGCTTCGACCGCTTAGATCTTGTCTTCGATGCAGCGAATGCGCTCTCGCTCGCCGCGTGCCGACCGCTTCTCAAGCCCGGCGGACTCTATCTGGGAACGGCGGGCAGCGTCGGCGTCGCGATGCGCACGGCCATCGACGGCCTCTTCGCAGCGCTGGGTGGCGCGGTGCATGCCAGGAACCTCGGGCTGCGCGCGAATGCGGCGATGTGGCGACGCCTCGGTGCGTATGCCTCCGCGGGCGTGCTGAAACCGCACCTCTCCGCGCGAATCGGTCTCGACGACGTGGCTTCGGCACAGGCGCGCATGGCGACGGGCCACGGGCGAGGCAAGATCGTCGTCGTTCCATCGCTTGCCACCGCATGAATCCGAGCGCGCAGGCGCAGAACTTGCTCGGGTTCGCGCAGTCGGAGCCGGGGCGCAACGACCTCGCGTTCGATGCGCTCCCTCGTGGCTTTGCGCGCCGGCGATCGAGCCGGGGCGCGCGCCGAGCTCGCGACGCTGGCGAAGTTCTGCACCGATTGCGACCAAGACCGCACACCCGGAACGCGCACGCCGCGACCCGTAGATGCCACGCGACGCGGCACTGACAGTCGACGACGGCATTCCTATAATCGCAATTGCAATCCCGACCGGAGAATCGACATGCGCTGGGAAGAGATGCGGAAGAGCGAGAACATCGAGGACCGGACGGGTATGGGGCCGGTCCGCGGTGGCGGTGGCTCCCCGCTCGGTGGCGGCCTCAAGCTGGGAGGCGGCGGGCTGATCCTGCTCCTCGTCGTGAGCCTGCTTTTCGGGGTCAACCCGCTCGACATGCTGGGCGGCGGCGACGGCACGGCCCCCGTGCCGCAGCCCGCCCAGCCGGGTTACGGCCCGCAGATCTCGCCGCAGCCCGGCCGCCCTGGAGCGACGGCCAGCGTGCAGAAACAGATGGTGGGCGCGGTCGTGGGCGACACCGAGGAAGTGTGGACTGCGCTCTTCCAGGTGCTTGGCCGGCCGCAATATCAAAAACCGACCCTCGTGCTGTTCAGCGGCAGAGTCCAATCCGCCTGCGGCCTTGCCTCCGCGGCCGCGGGGCCGTTCTACTGCCCCGCCGACCAGAAGCTCTATCTGGACACCGCATTCTTCGACGAGCTGTCGCGGCGCTTCGGCGCGCCCGGCGACTTCGCACAGGCGTACGTGATCGCACACGAGGTCGGCCATCACGTGCAGAACCTGCTCGGAACGATGCGCCAGGTCGATCGGGCGAGCGTGCGCGGCGGGGCGAGCCACGGAGCCGATTCGCTGGCCGTGCGGCTCGAGCTGCAGGCGGATTGCTATGCGGGGGTCTGGGGCCACTTCGCGCAGAAGCGCAATCTGCTCGAACCCGGCGACCTCGAGGAGGGGCTGCGGGCCGCGGCCGCCGTGGGCGACGACCAGATCATGAAACGGACGCAGGGGTATGTGGTGCCGGACGCGTTCACGCACGGCTCGGCACAGCAACGGATGCGCTGGTTCCAGCAGGGGCTGACGACGGGCGATCCGCGCAAGTGCGACACGTTCGGCAGCGCGCAGCCATGAGCAGCGACTGGCGCCGGGCGGCAGCACCGGCCGTACGCTTGACGGACGTCAAGCCGCGGACTGGCGCATCGACTAGACTTCCATCCCGTCGCCTACCCTAAGGACGGCCATGCAAGCGCTGCGCGAGCTTTTTACCACCGACATCGGGCTCCTGAGCCTGCTCGTCCTCGTCGTGGTGATGGGAATCGCCGTGTACCTCTATCGATGGTTCCAGGCGCGCATCCGGGAGGAGGCCGGCGCGGCGCACTCCTCGCCGCGCACGCCGGGTGGGACGTGAAGTCACGCCCGCCCTCTACGCTGCAGTGACCGCTGCCCGATTTGCCGTGCTGATCTTGCCCTTCGTTCGCGCGGGCGAAGCGGCTCGAGGACGCGGGCGGGCGTCCTGCGCTCGCCCCTGCCGGTGACGGCCGTGCAGAGGGCGGCAGGCGAAGGCGCGCAACGCCCGGGTGCAGTGGATCAGCTGCCCGACCGTCGCACTTTGCAGCGTCGACTGATCGTTACCGCTTCGTTGCTGCGGCAGCGAGCCGCGCGCCGGCGCCTTCCGAGGTGGCGGTTCGCCATTCGGGCGCTGCCGCGATAGGTCGCTCGTGTCCGCGGTCGCACTCGCCTGCCCCGGCTGCAACCGGCCAATGCGGCGACTCCGCCTCGAGCGCAAACCGCTCGGCGCGATCGATGTCGACTTCTGCGCCGATTGCCAGTCGATCTGGTTCGACGCGTTCGAGAGCCTGCAGCTTACAACCGGCTCCGTTCTCGCGCTCTTTCGCGCGCTGCAGGACGTGGGCCACGGGACACGCGGGCCACTTCCGACGCGGCTGCCTTGTCCCCGCTGCGGGCTCGCGCTTTGCGAAACGCACGACCTGCAGCGCGCGACGCGCTTCACCTACTTTCGCTGCCCGCGCGGACACGGCAGGCTCACGCCCTTTGTGCAGTTCCTGCGCGAAAAGGACTTCATCCGCCCGCTTTCCGATGCGGAGCTCGCGCGGCTCAAGTCTGCCGTGAAGATCGTTCGCTGCGGCAGTTGCGGCGCGCCGGTGGACATCGAGCGCTCGACCGTGTGCGGCTATTGCCGCTCGCCGATCCTCGTGCTCGATCCCTCCGCGGTCGCCTCGCGCGTGGCGGAACTCTCGAGCGGCGAACGCAATCCCCCGCCGCCCGATTCCGATCGACTGGTCGATGCATTGATCGCGATGGAGCGCGAGCGTGGCGGCGCGAGGCGCGACCTTGGATCCGTGCCGATCGTCGATCTGCTGGAACTCGGCGTCAGCGCCCTGTCACGGCTGCTGTCGCGCTAGTGGGGTGTACCGGAAATACCGTGTCTTGGTCGCGGTCAACGGCCACCGGTCGAACGTCGCGGCTTCGCCGCAACCGTCGGGCAAAGTGCCGTGAAGACCGCGGGAGGTGAGGCCCTAATCGAGGCCGCTTCGGATATCCGAACGGACGAGCAACGAATCAAGGCGCCAGGCGTCGCGACGAATCCGGAAGGTCATTCCGAGACAAAGCGCAAGCGCCTTTTCCTGGCTCCGGGATGCGGTTTGGACCGGGAGCACGACACGCTTTAGAATTCGCTCTTCGCCACCTGTAGAAGGCCCCGCCGATGCCCATCCGCAAAGCCGCCGCCCTCGTTGCCGGCCTCGCCCTTTCGCTACCCGCCTTCGCCCAGCAGGCGGCGCCTGCCGCCGCCCCCGCCGCCCCCGCGGCATCCGCGGCGGCCGCGCCGAAGCCGAACTGCACGAAGCCGGACGACTTCCCGGGACGCTTGGCCTCCGAACAACGCAAGCGGTCCTGGGGCAAGGACGTCAATGCCTATGTCGAATGCGTCAAGAAGTTCATCGACGAGCAGAAGAGCATCGGCGACGTCCACTACGCCGCCGCGAACAACGCGATATCGAGTCTCAACAAGGAAATCGGCGAGTTCAACGCCGCACAGAAGGAATGAGGCGCGCGCGACGTGCGCGTCGCGTCAGCGCACCATCGCCCGCGCGACGTCGATCACGCGGTTGTCGATGCAGGTGAACGACGTCCGCGTCTGCGGGTCGCCGGCGCCGGGATCGTAGACGTAGCGCGTCGTCGGGGGACCGATCGGCAGTCCTGTCTTCTGATCGACGTCGTTCGCGGGCTCCTCGCGGTCCGGCGGTCCGAGCTCGGCCAGCACCTGGGCGCAGTCGCGGCCCGCCGCCACTTTCGGCCGCGCGGCGAAGCGACGCATCTTCTCGGCATCGTCCGCCATCGGGCTTTGGACCGCGTCCTTGACGGTCCACGCGACCGCGTCCGCCACCAACCCGACGCGCATCGCTTCGCCTGGATTCATGTAGACCCATACTTCGGTCGCATTCTCGCCTGCGCGCGCCGCGCGACGCTCCGCCGGCGAGCCGAGCGCCTGGACCACCCATTGCTTCGGCATGCCGACGACCACGCGACGTTCGGCGACAGCCGCGCTCCACGCCGCCGTTGTTTCCGGGCCGCGGGTCGAGCCGTTGTCGGGCTGCATCTGAAGCGGGCGACCCTGCTGCGCACCCGTGCATGGTGCCTGCTGGTACGTCGTGCGCCCGGCCGTATCGACGCACTTGTAGACCTGCGCCTGGAGTGGCGCAAGAGTTGCGAGCGCAAGCATCGCGAACAACGCGAGCCGCGCAGGCCGCAGCGCCCGCGTGGAGCTGGCTTCGGAAGGCAGGTGGCCTGGATCCATATGCGCAAACGGGATAAGCCGCGCGGGGCCGCCGCGCCGCGCTTACGGTATCATGCTTCGCAGCCGCTCGCGCAACCGGCGAGAGGCCGCGGAAACTCCCCGCAAAGCCCGCGGCGCTGCGCACGCGCATCGCGGGCTGCCCCATAAGCGACACCGCTCGAACCGGCTGCCCCGCCAACACGATCGCCATGCCCGCACGCGCGCTGGCCGCATTGCCTGTCTCCTATCCCCGCGAGGACATCGCGCGCGGCATCGCCCGCGCGCTGCTCGAGGGCTTCGACAAGCACTATGCGCTGTTCCGCGATTGCGCACGCGCGGCGAAACGGCATTTCGAGGCAGGCAACTGGCTCGCGATCGGTCACGTCGCGCGCGACCGGATCGATTTCTACGACCGGCGCGTTGCCGAGACCACGGAGCGGGTCGAGCGCGAGTTCCGGGCGGCGGCAGGCACGGGCTTCGACGACGCGCTGTGGGAGCGCGTCAAGCTGCATTACATCGGTATGCTGATCGAGCACCGCCAGCCCGAGTGTGCGGAGACGTTCTTCAACTCGGTGTCGTGCAAGATCCTGCACCGCACCTACTTCCACAACCGCTTCATCTTCGTGCGCCCGGCGATCTCGACGGAATACCTGGATGCCGACCCGCCCACCTACCGCAGCTACTACCCGCGCAAGGGGGGCTTGCGCCAGGCGATGATCGACATCGTGCTCGACCAGAACTTCGAGCGGCGGTTCGCGGATTTCCGGCGCGACCTCATGAACGTGCTGCGCGCGCTCCGCCGCAAGTACCGGCGGCCGTTCGTTTCGGCGCAGAACCTGCAGATCCAGGTGCTCGGCAGCCCGTTCTTCCGCAACCGGACCGCGTACGTCGTGGGTCGGATCGTCAACGGTCTCGACGCGAGGCCGTTCGTCGTCGCGATCAAGCACGACGCCGCCGGCCACCTGTACGTCGACACACTGCTGATGGAGACCACCGAGCTCGCGCTGCTGTTCTCCGCCAACCGCGCGTACTTCCTGGTCGACATGGAAGTGCCCGCGGGCTATGTCGACTTCCTGCGCTCGCTCCTGCCCGACAAGACCGCGTCCGAGCTCTATACGATGGTCGGCCTGCAGAAGCACGGCAAGAATCTCTTCTACCGTGACTTCCTGCACCATCTGCGTCACTCGACCGACAGCTTCACCGTGGCGCCCGGCATCAAGGGGCTCGTGATGGCGGTATTCACGCTGCCTTCGTACCCTTACGTGTTCAAGCTGATCAAGGACAAGATCGCGGCGAGCAAGGATACCGATCGCGCCCGCGTCGCCGAGAAGTACGCGCTCGTCAAACACCACGACCGCGTCGGGCGCATGACCGACATCCTCGAGTACTCGGACGTCGCGTTCCCGCGCGAGCGCATGAGCGACGAGCTGCTGGCCGAGCTCGAGGCGGTTGCGCCCACGCAGATCGAGCGCGACGGCGCGTACGTCATCGTCCGCCACCTGTACATCGAGCGCCGGCTCACGCCGCTCAACCTCTATCTCGAGCACGCCGACGATTGGGAGCGTGACAGCGCGGTGCGCGAGTACGGTGAGGCGATTCGCCAGCTCGCCACCGTCAATATCTTCGCCGGGGACCTGCTCTTCAAGAACTTCGGCGTCACGCGGTTCGGTCGGGTCATCTTCTACGACTACGACGAGATCGAGTACCTGACCGACTGCGTGTTCCGGCGCATCCCGGCGCCGCCGCCGGGCTACGACGACATGGAGGGCGAGGTCTGGTATCCCGTCGGGCCGCGCGACGTCTTCCCGGAGGAGTTCGCGACCTTCCTGCTCACCGATCCGAAGGTGCGGGAGGCATTCATGCGCCACCATGCCGAACTGCTCGACGCCGCCTGGTGGCAGCGCATGCAGGCGGCACTGCGCAGTGAGCAATGGCCGGAGGTGCTCTCCTATCCCGACAGCGTGCGCTTCGCCCCCCCGCCGCCGCCGCCTTTGCGGCTCCGTGTGGACGACTGACGCCTCCCTTGCAGCCCGTCGACGAGAGGTTGCAGAGCTCGCGGAATCCGAATTTCCGGCCGACCGCATGGGGATGGAAACGTGCACGCGAACGTCGGCGAACGCCTTGGCGTCGGGCCGCGTGCGTCGTCGTCCCGCACGATCGGGCCGCCCCTCGCGGTGCCCATCCAGCGATCGTGCATCGGCCGGACTGCGGCAGTCGCCGATGCTCGCCTGCGATGCTATGCTCGGCACGAATCCATCGCGGAAACCCGGTTCGATGCGCGTCCCGCCCCTTGCCATGACTGTCGCCGCCGCCTGTATCGCGGCGCTTCTCGCCGGCTGCGCCGGTCCCGAAAAGAAGGAAGAGGAACCGTCCAAGGACACGTTCGAGTGCACGCTGCGCGGCGACCGCTACGTGATTCGCTTCGCCGACGGCGAGGCGCGCATCCTGACACCGGATGCCAATCGCATCGTCCTCTACCAGATTGCCGCCGCCTCGGGCGTGCGCTACACCAACGGCATCATCGAGCTCCGCGGCAAGGGCATCGAGCTGCAGCTCGTGCAGGACGGTTTCGCCCGCACGCTCGACGACTGCAAGCCGGTCATGGTGCCGAAGCAGGAGCCCAGCCTGCTCGATCGGATGCTGCCGCAGCCGCAACGTCCGCAGCCGTGACGCTCCCGCCGGTAGGCGTCATCGGCACCGGCGCGATGGGGATGGGCGTCGTGCGCTCGCTCGGCCGCCGCGGCATCGCGACCTTCACGCGTGACATCAGGCCCGAGGCCGACGCGGAAGCCGCCGCCCTCGGTGCCACGGTCGTGCGCTCCCCGGCGCAAGTTGCCGCCAACGCCACCGTTACGATCCTGCTCGTCGTCGACGATCGCCAAATCGAGACCGTGCTGTTCGGCGCCGACGGTTTCGTGCACCCGAATTCCACCCACCCGATCGTCGTCGTGTCGTCCACCGTGGATCCGCATTACGTGGCGGCTCTCGCGCCCCGCCTTTCCGCGGCGGGCGTCGAGCTGGTCGATGCGCCCGTTTCCGGTGGACCGGCCAGGGCGGCGGCGGGCACGATGACGATCATGGTCTCCGGCCCACCCGCGGCGCGGGAGCGTTGCGCACCGGTCTTCGCCGCCATCGCCGGCACTGTGCTCGAGGTCGGCGACAGCCCCGGCGACGCCGCCACGTTCAAGATCGTCAACAACCTGCTCGCTGCCGCGAACCTCGCCGCGGGCGCCGAGGCGATGGCGCTCGCGCGTAAGGCCGGCCTCGATCCGCAACGCGTTTTCGACGTCGTCTGCGCGAGCTCGGGTGCGAGCTGGATCTTCGAGGATCGCATGCGCCGTGCGCTGGCCGGCGACTATGCGCCGCGCGCCGCTGCGCGCATCCTTGCGAAGGACGTCGGCATTGCGGCCGACCTGGCGCGCCGTCTGGGCGTGGATGCGCCGTTTGCGACCGCGGCGCGGCAGGCGTTCGTCGATACGCTCGCCGAGGGCTTCGCGGGCGACGATGATGCCGCGATCGTCAAGCTGTTCGCGCGTCGCGCAGGCGTGCCTCCGCCCGATATCTCATCTCCAGGAGGTCGATGATGTCGAACGACGGACTAGGGCCTGTTCACACTATGTCCACAATTGCGTTGCAGGGCCGAAATTGCACGGCGCAAGGCGCAAAACGAAGCCGGGCCGATTGCCCGGCGAGGCTTTGCAACGAAGCACCGGACAATTTCGGCAGCAACCCAAAGGGAACGGGCGCCCTGGGGCGCCACTCTTCGTTGCCTTCCTTGCCAAGACGCCCGGTCTTGCCTTCGTCAGGCGCCTTGATTGGCGCCCCAGGCCACCCGTTCGCAATTGCGGACATAGTGTGAACAGGCCCTAATGCGTTGCGTTCTTGCCTTGACCGCCGGGTTGCTGCTCGCGCATGCAGCGCTGGCGCAGACGACGGCGGTCGCGACCTTCGCCGGCGGCTGCTTCTGGTGCATGGAGCCGCCTTTCGACAAGCTGCCCGGCGTGATCGCGACAACCTCCGGCTACATGGGCGGCGCGAAGAAGAACCCGACCTACGAAGAAGTGTCGAGCGGCGGAACCGGGCACGCCGAGGTCGTGCAGGTCCGCTACGACCCCGCGAAGGTGAGCTACGAGAAGCTTCTCGACGTGTACTGGCGCAACGTCGATCCCACGGTCAAGGACCGCCAGTTCTGCGACGTCGGCAGCCAGTACCGCACGACGATCTTCGTGCACGACGAGGCACAGCGACGCGCGGCCGAGTCGTCCAAGGCGGCGCTCGAGAAGACCAGGCCGTTCAAGGATCCGATCGTGACGCCGATCGTCGCCGCCGGCCCGTTCTGGAGCGCCGAGGACTACCACCAGGACTACTACGTCAAGAACCCGATCCGCTACAGCTACTACCGGACCGGTTGCGGTCGCGATCGCCGGCTCAAGGAACTCTGGGGCGAAGCGCCGAAGTAGCTGCAGGTCTAGAAAAGCCCCGCGTGCGAGGCCATCGCCCCGGCGATCGTGGATAATCCAGCCAGCATCGTCATCGAGACGCCGACGAACTCGGCGTTCGCCTCCGCGGGCACCTCGAGCACCCGGCGCACACCGATCCAGTACAGGAACAGCGAGTGGCAGACACCGACCATGGTGACGATCACCATCGCCGGCAGAAGCAGCGTGACGCCTGCGAGCAGCACCGGCACAGCGCCATACGTGGCGACGTTCAGCGCCGCGCGATAATTGCGCGAGCTGCCATACATCGGCGCGATCGCGACGAAGATGCCCGCCAGCACGAAGATCGACACGATGCTCGTGAAGAGCGTCGTCGCGCTCGCCGCGAAGATGAGCTCGGGGGGCACGAAGAACCCGGCATAGGCGTCCCATTCGCCGTCGAACGTGCGCATGCCGACCGCGGTCGCGATCGGCGTCAGCAGCGAAAGCGGCACGATGAAGCGGCGGATCAGCCGGTCGACCGAAGTCGGGGCGCTTGCGATCCGGTCCCACTCGGAACTCGGCCGCGCGATCAGCCCGACGATACGGCGCAAGGTTTCCGGCATTGCCCGAGTATAGTGGCCCGCGCTCGCGCTGTGGAGCGCGCCGTTGACTTGCGTGGCGCGCTGGGGGAGCCTTGCCGCAGGCGCGCTTCGCGGGCGCCGCCCGCTTCCGGGAGAGCGACGATGGAAATGAAGCGACTGTCCGGCGGCAATCTGCGCGCCGCCGGCTACGACGAGCAGAACCGCAGGCTCGTGGTCGAACTCACCGCCGGCACGTTCGAGTACGCGGGCGTCACCCCCGAAGTGTGGCGGCGCTTCGCGGGCGCGAGCTCCCCTTGGAGCTACTTCCGCGACAATATCGAGGAAGAGTACCCGGCGAAGCGCACCCGCTGACGCCCGCTTCGGGAGAACGCCACCGCGCGCCTGGGCTCGCGAGCCGCCCGGGGCGCGCGATGCCGGTGGTGCCTACTGGATCGTCAGCCTGCGACCGGACGCGGCGGCCTTCTTGACCAGCTTGAGTTCGAGCACGCCGTTTTCGTAGCGCGCCTCGCTCGCCGCCTGGTCGATCTCCGCCGGAAGCAGGAAACTGCGGTGCACCGCCCCGTAGTAGCGCTCGCTGCGCAACACCCGCTCGCCGTCCTTCGCCTCCCTTTCGCGCTTGACCTCGGCGCCTACCGTCACCTGGCCGCCTTCGATCGTCACCTGGATGTCGTCCTTGGCAACACCCGGGATTTCAGCGTGAATCACATAGCCCTTGTCGTTCTCCGTCACATCGACCTTGATCGACAGCGCATTGCCTTTCTCGAAACGGACCGGCCGGAAAAAGCCGCGGAAAAGCTCGTCGAAGCCGGCGTCGGCAAAGGGGTCGTACACCTGCAGGTTAGCCATCGGTTGCTCCTTTATGTTGCGTAACTGGGGGTCGGAACGGGCGTTTCCGCCCGCGCATTCCCGATCTAGTGGCCGCAAGCGCGTTTTCAAGCCCCCCGGCCCCTTGACCGCGGTCAATCCCGCCGCGTCCCGCCGCCGCCATGCTGTTGGGGGCCGCCCGGACGAGCCGGGTGCCGAGCGATATTCCAAGGAGCGAACGCGATGACTGCCTCCCGTCTGACGCCGGCCGAAAGGAGCGTGCTCGAGAGCCGGCTGCGCGAGCGCCAGCGCGAGCTTCGGCAGGAGCTCAAAGCGCAGTTGTCCGGCTCCGACGATGCAAACGTCGTCGGCCTGCGCAACCGGCTCGAGGATACCGACGACTGGGCAGTCGCCGATGCGCTGTCGGAGCTCGACATCGCGATCGTGGCGCGCGACCTCTCCGAGCTCGCGCGCGTGCAGGCCGCGCTCAAGCGCGCCTCCGAGGGGAACTATGGCGTGTGCGCCGACTGCGACATGCCGATCCCCTACGCCCGACTCGCGGCCAGCCCCGCGGCCACGCGCTGCGTCGACTGTCAGGAAATCGCCGAGCGACGTCCGGCCGGCACTTCGGACTGAACTTGGCGGCCCGACCGCCGTTGCGTACGGCTGCCGGCGCTCAACGTCCCGGGCGCCGTCCCTTCCGGACGGCCGCGGCAGCCGCGCGCGCCCCGCTGCCCGATGGCGCACGCTTGACTGCGCGCGGCCCCACCGCGGGCGCCGCGTGGCGCGCGAGCCAGTCGTGGAATTCGCGGAACCACAGCCGGGAATTCTGCGGTTTCAGGATCCAGTGGTTCTCGTCGGGGAAATACACGAGCCGCGCGGCGACCTTCTTCGCCTTCAGCGTGTCGTAGTACTGCAGCGCCTGCGTCGCCGGCACGCGGAAATCCTGCTCGCCGTGCATCACGAGCGTCGGCGTCTTCGCATCCTTGACGAAATGGTGCGGCGACTGCGCGAGCACGCGCGCCTCGTCGTCCCAGTGGAAGGCGCCCAGCTCCTTCGCGAAGTACGCATAGCCGTCGGTCGCCATCATGCTCACCCAGTCATAGCAGCCGGCGTGGCACACGAACGCGCGGTAGCGCTGCGTGTGCCCGTTCATGTAGGCGACCATGAAACCGCCGTAGCTGCCGCCGGTGGCGACAAGGCGCCTGCGATCGATAGAGCCCTGCGCCAGCATGAAATCGGTCGCCGCCTCGACATCGGCCAGCTCCTTCTCGCCGTAGCGCGCGGTGATGGTCTCGAGAAACGCCTGACCGAAGCCGGAAGAGCCGTGGTAGTTGACGGCAACGACGACATAGCCCCAACCGGCGAACACGTGGGGGTTCCAGCGGAAGTGCCAGCCGTCGTGATGCGCCGCGTACGGACCGCCGTGGATCGAGTGCAGCAGCGGCCATTTCTTCTTCGGGTCGAAGTCCGGCGGATACGTGACGAAGATCTGCACGCGCTCGCCGCGCCAGCCCTTGATCGTGAACTCGCGCACCTCGCCCATCGCGTGGCGCCCGAGCAGCGCGGCGTTCTCGCGCTCGATCGACCGCTCGTGACTGCCGTCGCCGCGGGCGGCATAGAGCGCCGGCGGATGCCGCGCAGACGAGCGGTCGTAGACGATCACCGCGCCGTCGGCGGAGCGCGCGAAGCTCGCGATCGTGCCGCCGGCGACGAGCCTCTGCGGGGCGGAGCCGTCCAATGCGACCCGACGGAGCCCGATGCGTCCGCGATCCTCGACGAGGCAGAGCAGCGCGCGCGAATCGGGCGTCCAATCGAGGCTCGTCGCCGCGCGGTCGAGCTTCGGCGCGAGATGGCGAAAGCGGCCGGTCCGGCGATCGAGCACGCGCAGGTGCCCCTGGTCGTTGAACGCACGGTTCGTGTCGTATGCGTTGTACGCGATCGACCGGCCATCGGGCGAGTAGCGCGGATGCTCGTCCGACATGCCGCTTCTCGCCGTCAGGTTGCGCACGCGCCGGGTGGCGAGGTCGAGCACGACCAGGTCGGCCTGGGTCATCATCCGCGGCTCCTCGCCCGGGTCGAACGTGAGCGCGATCTCGCGGCCATCGGGGGCGATGTCGTACTCCGCCGCGGACGGCTCCCACGGCCTCATCCGGAGCTTCGTGCCGGCGAACAGGTCGTTGCAGCGGCCGGTCGCGATGTCGCAGACGAAGAGATGGGGCTCGCGGCCGTCGGCAAGCCAGTGATCCCAGTAGCGGTACTCGGCGCGCTCGGTGACGTGGGCCTTGACCTTGGCGTCCTTGCGCGCCTTGAACCGCTTGGTCTGCGCCGCCGCGCTCGCGAGGTCGGGCCAGACCCACGAGACGAAGGCGACGCGCCTGCCATCCGGAAACCAGCGGATCGCCGCCGCGCCGCCTGCGAGCCTGGTCAGCCTGCGCGCCTCGCCGCCGTCGGGGGCGATCAGGTAGAGCTGCGCGACTTCGTCGTCCTTGCGCTTTGCGGTGAATGCGATGTGCCGGGCGTCCGGCGACCAGCGCGGTTCGCTGTCCTTGTCACCGACGGTGAGCCGTCGCGCACGCGATCGCGATCCCGCAAGCCCGGTCGGAAAGAGCCACAACGACGTCGTGTCCTCGTTCGTGTCCATGTCGTACGCGGTGACCGTTGCGCACGCCTGACTGCCGTCCGGCGACAGCGTTGGCGCCGCGATCCGCCGCAGCGCCCACAGTGCCTCGACGGTCAGCGCACGACGTTTGCGGGAGCGACTCGGGGCGGGCATGGCAATCCTGGCGCGTAGAATGACGACGCGCGATTCTAACCGCCCCGTCCTCGCGGCCGCGTGCCCAACGAACCTTCCATCGACCTCGTCATGACCGCGATGAACTACCGCAGGCTCGGCCGCTCCGGACTCAAGGTGAGCGAACTCTCGTTCGGCTCGTGGGTGACCTACGGCAACCAGATGGGCGTCGACATCGCGCGCGAGTGCATGGCCGCCGCCCGCGACGCGGGCGTCAACTTCTTCGACAACGCCGAGGTGTACGCCAAGGGGGAGTCGGAGACGATCATGGGCGAGGCCCTGCGCAAGCTCGGCTGGCGCCGCTCGTCCTATGTCGTGTCGACCAAGTTCTACTGGGGCCTGCACGACGGACCCAACGAGAGGAACACGCTGAACCGCAAGTATCTGCTGCAGGCGATCGACGCGGCGCTCGCGCGGTTCCGGCTCGAGTACGTCGACCTCTTGTTCTGCCACCGGCCCGACGCGGAAACGCCGCTCGAGGAGACCGTCTTCGCAATGCATGACATCGTCTCCTCCGGCAAGGCGCTCTACTGGGGAACCTCCGAATGGAGCGCCGCGGAGATCTATGCCGCATGGCTCATCGCCGAGCGGCACCATCTGCACAAGCCCGTGATGGAGCAGCCCCAGTACAACATGCTGCACCGCGAGCGGGTGGAGGTCGAATACGCGCGGCTCTTCCGCGACATCGGGATCGGCGCGACGACCTGGAGCCCGCTCGCATCGGGCGTCCTGACCGGGAAATACAACAATGGCATACCGCCGGGCTCGCGCGGCACGCTCAAGGGTTACGAGTGGCTCGCGGAGCGCCTGACCGACGCGGCCAAGCTCGCCAAGGTGCGCAACCTGGCGCCGGTCGCGGCCGACCTGTCCTGCACGCTCGCGCAACTGGCGATCGCCTGGTGCCTCAAGAACCCGAGCGTCTCGACGGTGATCACGGGCGCAAGCCGGCCGGCGCAGGTTGTGGAGAACATGAGAGCGCTCGAGGTCGCCCCGAAGCTCGACGCACAGGTGATGGCGCGCATCGACGCGATTCTCGCCGCCTGACCGGGCGAGCAGCGGCCGCACGTCGGCTCCGTCTGCGGGGGCGCAATCCGACTCGACGGCGCGCGTCGACGACCGTTATGATGGCAACTCCGATGCAACTCACGCCCCGCTCGCGCCACGGCCCCCGCCCGGGACCGTCGCCGTTCAGGCGGATTGCGCATCGCGTCCATCGCACGCTCCTCATCGTGATTGCCGCTGCGCTACCTTCGATGGCCCCTGCTTCCCCGTTTGCGTCGCTGTTCGCAGGCGAACGCCCAGCCCATGTGGGTACGGGCCGCCTGGCGGCATGCCCCGACCGGCCGAACTGCGTGGCAAGCGATTCCGCCGATCCCCGTCATGCGATCGCGCCACTGCAGCGCCGTGGCGACACGATCACCGCGATGGCGTGCATCGCACGTGCCGCCGCTGCGGTGGCGGGCGCGCGCATCGTCTTGCAACGCAGCGATTACGTGTATGCCGAGTTCGAGAGCCGTGTCATGGGCTTCGTCGACGACGTCGAGTTCTTGGCCGATCCGGCCGCGGATGCGATCCGCGTCCGCTCGGCGTCGCGGCTCGGCTATGCGGACTTCGGCGTCAACCGCCGGCGGATCGAAGCGATCCGCGCAGCCTGTACCGTCCCGCCATGAATCCGCTCGAATCCTGGACCGAGGAGCAACGCTCGGCCTACCTGTACCGTGCATGTGCCGATGCGGAAGCCGGCACCCGCCGCGCCGATCTCTTTCGCCGGCTCGCCGGCGAGGCCGAAGCGCAAGCCGCGATCTGGCGCGCGCAGCTGACTGCAAGGGGCCTTCCGGCGCCCGCGCCGTTCACTCCCGACGCACGCACGCGCCTGGTGGCGCGCCTCGTGCAGGCGCTCGGCCCCAAGCGCTTGCGCGGCGTCCTGGCCGCGATGAAAGTGCGCGGCATGGCGATCTACTCGAGCCTGCCGGTGCAGGACGCGGGACACGCGGCCCCGGCCGCGGGAGCCCGCCCCGAGTTCCGGCATCGAAGCCTCGGCGGGGGCGGCAACCTGCGCGCTGCGGTATTCGGCGTGAACGACGGCCTGGTCTCCAACGCGAGCCTGATCCTCGGCGTCGCGGGCGCCAGTCCGGACCCGCAGGTCGTGCTGCTGACGGGGATCGCGGGCCTCGCCGCCGGTGCGTTCGCGATGGCAGCCGGCGAGTACGTTTCGGTGCAGTCGCAGCGCGAGCTCTACGAGCATCAGATCGGTCTCGAGCGCGACGAGCTCAAGCAGTACCCGGAAGCGGAGGCGCAGGAGCTCGCGCTCATCTACGCGGCCAAGGGCGTGCCCGCGCGCGAAGCCGACCGCATCGCGCAGCGGCTCATCGCCGATCCCGAACACGCGCTCGACACGCTCGCGCGCGAAGAGCTCGGCCTGAACCCGGATGAGTTGGGCTCGGCCTTCGGTGCGGCGGCCTCCTCGTTTCTCTCGTTTGCCGGTGGCGCGATGCTGCCGCTGCTCCCCTTCCTGCTGCTGGCCGGGCCGAGTGCGCTGCCCGTGGCGGCCGCCATCACCGGCGCGGCGCTGTTCGGCATCGGCGCGACGCTGTCGCTGTTCACCGGTCGCGGCGCACTGTTCTCCGGGCTGCGCATGCTCGCGCTCGGTGCGCTTGCGGGCGGCATTACCTACGCGATCGGGCGCCTGTTCGGCGTCGGGCTGGGGTAGGACCCTTCCACGACATGACCGCCAGCGCGAGCGCCCTGGTCCTGAAGCCCGGGCGCGACAAGTCGCTGCGGCAACGTCACCCCTGGATCTTCTCCGGCGCAATCGCGCGCGTGGAGGGGGAACCGCCGTCGGGAGGCACCGTCGACGTGTTCGGCGCGGACGGCGTCTTCCGCGCCCGCGCTGCCTATTCGCCCGCATCGCAGATCCGCGCCCGCGTGTGGACGTTCGACCCGGCGCAGGTGGTCGACGCGCAATTCATAGCGGCGCGTATCGCCACCGCGGTTGCGGCGCGCGCGGGGCTCATCGATCGGCGTCACACCGGTTGCCGGCTCGTGCACGGCGAATCGGATGGAATGCCTGGCGTCGTCGTGGACCATTACAGCGATACGCTGGTGCTGCAGCTCCTCGCTGCCGGCGCGGAAGCGTGGCGCGACGCCATCGTCGCCACGCTCGCCGGACTGCCGGGTGTCGCGTGTGTCGTCGAGCGCTCCGATGCCGATGTGCGCGCGCTCGAGGGCCTCCTGCCGCGGGTTGGCGTCGTGCACGGCAGCCTGCCCGACCCGCTCCGGTTCGTCGAAGCGGGACTCGCCTATGACGTCGACGTGCTGCACGGTCAGAAGACCGGCTTCTACCTCGACCAGCGCGACAACCGGCGGCGCGTGGCCGAGTGTGCGGCGGGCCGCGAAGTGCTGAACGCGTTCTGCTACAGCGGCGGCTTTTCGCTCGCCGCGCTGGCGGGCGGGGCGACGCGTGTGATATCGATCGACAGCTCCGCCGCTGCGCTCGCGCTCGCCCGCGCGAATCTCGCGGCGAATCCGACGCTCGACGCGACGCGTGCGGAATGGATCGAGGCCGACGTCTTCGCCCGGTTGCGCACGTTGCGCGACGCCCGTACCCGCTTCGACCTGATCGTGCTCGACCCGCCCAAATTCGCGCCTACGGCACAGCATGCGCCGCGCGCGGCCCGCGCCTACAAGGACATCAACCTCTCGGCGTTCCGGCTGTTGCGACCGGGCGGTCTGCTTGCGACGTTCTCGTGCTCGGGCGGGGTCTCCGCCGACCTCTTCCAGAAGATCGTTGCCGGCGCCGCGCTCGATGCCGGAGTCGATGCGGCAATCGTCGGCCGGCTTGGCCCCTGCGCCGACCACCCGGTCGCGCTCAATTTTCCCGAAGGCGACTACCTGAAGGGCCTGCTCGTGCGCAAAGCCTAGCCGGACGCCCAAAAAACAAGGCCGCAACGGGCAACCCCGGTGCGGCCTTGTAGTCTCGGCCCGGTGGACAGGAGGGCACCGGGCCGTGTTCTTCGAGTCGTCGGTGCGCGGTCAGCCCTTCAGGCACTCGCTCATGAATTTCTTGCGATCGTCGCCGGTCTTGCCCGCGGCCTTCGCGTTGCAGTCCTTCATCTTCTGCTGCTGCGCGGTCAACTCCTTGGGCGGCTCCTTGCCCGACAGGCACGCGCTCATGAACTCCTTCCGGGCATCGCCGGTCTTGCCCTCCGCCTTGGTGTTGCACTCCTTCATCCGCGCCTGCTGCGGATTGGTCGCGGCAGGCGCCGGTGCGGCGGCCGGTGCAGCGGCTTTGGCCGGCGTCGCCGGTGCGGCGCCCTGTGCGAACGACGGGGTCGCGACGACGACGAACAGGCCGGCAAGCGCGGCGGCCAACAGGGTCTTCATTCGGGTCTTCTCCTCTGGGTGTGCTGCTAGTGCGACGGGCCTTCCGGCGCCTGCCGGTCATCGCGCCGGCTCGGAGGTCGAAAGGAGTTTAGGACACCCATAACGCGCCAGGCAACGAATTCGCCGACGGTCCCGCACGACCTGTTGCGACCTTGCATCATGCGGCGCAACAGGGCATCGGCTAGAATGCGTTGGAGGTGCGGCACCAATCGCACAACTCATTGAAAATAAATCAAAAGTCTCCCATGATTCTCGTACTCGAACCCAATACCCAGCCAGAAAGTGCCGATTACCGGATGCTCGTCGGGCAACTCGAGCGCCTGTCCAACGTGACATTCCGGGTCCACCGCGAAATCGGCACCGAGGTGACGCTGACCGAGATCTATCTGATCGGCAATACCGGCGCGCTCACCGTCGATCAGATGCAGGTTCTGCCGTGCGTCGAGAAGGTGGTCCGGATCTCCGAGCCCTATCGCGTGCTCGGCCGGCACAAGCAGGGGGACGACCGCCCCTCTTCGTTCGAGTACAACGGCGTGCGCTTCGGGCAGGACAATCTGCACGTGTTCGCCGGCCTGTGCGCGGTGGACTCGCCCGAGTCGGTCGAGGCAATGATGAAGGCGCTCTCCGAGAACGGGCAGGTCTGCACCCGCATGGGCGCATACAAGCCGCGCACGTCGCCGTACGCATTCCAGGGTTTCGGCGCCAAGTGCCTGCCGTACGTCTTCGAGCTCGCCGGCAAATACGGCATCAAGGTGATCGCGATGGAGATCACGCACGAGTCGCACGTGGACGAGATCCGCGAGGCGCTCCTGCGTACGGGCAAGCCGACGGGCGTCTTGCTGCAGATCGGCACGCGCAACACGCAGAACTTCGAGTTGCTGAAGCTCGTCGGCAAGCAGCAGGAATTCCCCGTGCTGATCAAGCGCGGTTTCGGCATCACGCTCGACGAGTCGCTGAACGCGGCCGAGTATCTCGCCACCGAGGGCAACCGCAAGGTGGTGTTCGGCCTGCGCGGCATGAAAACCAACATGGGCGACCCGCACCGCAATTTCGTCGACTTCGCGCACGTCCCGGTCGTCAAGCGGCTGACCCGCATGCCAGTGTGCATCGACCCGTCGCATTCGGTCGGCATGCGCACTGCCGCACCCGACGGACTGCTCGACGTCTTCCACGTCGTTGCCCAGGGCGTGGTCGCAGGCGCCAACATGGTCCTCGTCGACTTCCACCCCAACCCCGCGAAAGCGCTCGTGGACGGACCGCAGGCACTGCTCGTCTCCGAACTGCCGCACTTCCTCGCCGATGTCGCGCTCGCGCGCGAGACGTACGAACGCCGCGTGGCGCTCGCTCGCAGCCTGCAGGCGGCGGCCTGACCGCGGCCCCGATCGCGATGGGCGCGCCACTCCCGCTCGAGACCGAACTCAAGCTGCGGGTGCCCCCGCGAGCGCTCGAGCGCATCGCGCGGCATCCCGCCGTGCTCGCGCTCAAGCGGTCGCGCGCGCGCACCGAGCCCTTTTTCGCGCTCTATTTCGACACTCCCGACCTGCGCCTCGCGCGCGCCACGATCGCGCTCCGCCTGCGCCGCGAAGGCCGGCGCTGGGTCCAGGCGGTCAAGGCCGCGCCGACCGCCGCGAGTGCGGGCCTTGCCACCCGGACGGAGTTCCAGTGGCCGCTCGGTACGGGCGCGGATGCGCCGGGACTCGACGTCGATCGCCTGCTGCAATCGCCGTATGGGCGCACGTTCGCGAAGGCGATCCGCAAGGGCCCGCTCGCCCCGGTGTTCGTGACGGCATTCCGGCGCACGACGATCCCGCTCGCCTTTCCCGACAGCACGCTCGCGCTGCTTTGCCTCGATGTCGGCGAAATCCGCCGCGGCGACGGTCGCCGCCGCGGCCGCCGCATCCCGCTCTCCGAAGTCGAGATCGAACTCGAGGCGGGCGATCCCGCTCGACTGTTCGAGCTTGCGCGGGCGCTCGTGACCGATCTTCCCGCTGCGGTGGAAGCGCGCAGCAAGGCCGAGCGCGGCTACGCCCTCGTGAGCGGCGCGCAAATCCCGGCCGTGCGCGCAGCGCCGATCGAGATCAGCGCGGATGCGATCGCGGCGCAAGCGCTTGCCGCGATCATCGTGAGCTGCCTGCACCAGATCGAGCGCAACGCGCCCGGCATCGGCGCCGCCGACGCGACCGAATGCGTGCACCAGATGCGCGTCGGAACGCGGCGGCTCCGTTCATGCCTCGCGTTGCTGCGTGCGAACCTGCCCGCGGAGCCGCTGCACGGTCTCGAGAGCGAAGTGCGCTGGCTCGCAAGAACGCTCGGCTCCGCGCGCGACCTGGACGTGCTGCTCGAAGAAACGCTGCCGCCGCTGCAGGCGGCGGCAGCGGATCCCGGCAACCCGGGGCTTGCCCCGGTGATCGACCAACTCGCGAGCGAAGTCGCACGGCGGCGGGCAACGGCGCGCGCCAAGGCGCGCACGGTGGTGCGCTCGCGTCGCTTCCAGCTACTGCTGCTCTCGCTCGGCGCGTTCTGCGGAACGCCGCTCCTCGGCGCAGCCGCCGGTGCGCCGGAGGCCGCGGCGCTCGAGACCCGCGCGGAGGCGTTCGCGGACAGCGTGCTGCAGCGCCGGCACCGCAAGTTGAAGCGCGCAGGCGAGCGTTTCGCGACCGCCACGCCGGAAGAGCGCCACGAGATCCGGATCGCGGCCAAGCGCCTTCGCTACGCGATCGACTTCTTCGGCTCGCTCTTCCCCGCGAAGCGCACGCGCGCGTTCACAAAGGCGCTTGCCCGCCTGCAAGAAGGGTTGGGCCTCGGCAACGACGCGCACGTCGCCGTGACGCTCGCCGCAGAGATCGCCGGACCGCAATCGCCGACCGCGGCGGCGCTCGCAGGCTGGGCGGCGGCGCAAGGCAGCGGCCGCGAGCGCCGGATCGCTGCGGCCTGGAAGGACTTTCTGGCCTGCCGGCCATTCTGGGGCAGGCCTGACAATCCCAAGGCGAGCTGAGATGCTCGAATCCGCCGAAGTCGGCCACGCTATCGCCAAGGCGCAGTACGCGCGCGCGGAGCCGAAGCTTCGCGAAGCGCTGCTTTCCGCGCAGTTCGAACTGCACGGCAAGGGGCGCGGTCCCGTGCTGCTGCTGCTCTCGGGGCTGACGGGCGGCGGACGCAGCGAGATCGCGAACCGGCTCTCCGAGTGGATGGACCCGCGCTTCATTCGCGTCGTCGCGTTCGGCGAGCGCACGCCGGAGGAACTCGCCCATCCTTTCGCGTGGCGGTACTGGATGACGCTGCCGCCGCGCGGTCGCTTCGGCATCTTCGTCAACGCGTGGTATGGCGAGGCGCTGGCCGCGCACGTGGGCGGCGCGATTTCCGTTTACCGGCTCGACGGTTACCTGCAGCGCGTTCGCGAGCACGAGCAGATGCTGGTCGACGAGGGCTACACGCTTGTCAAGGTGTGGCTGCACATGCGCAAGGAGGATCTGAAGCGCAAGCTGAAGCGCCTGGACGACGACCCCGAAACGAGCTGGCGCGTCACGCGCGAGCATTGGGACGCGTATCGCGTCTACACGCGACGGCGCGAGCTGTGGGAGCACGTGCTGCGCGAGAGCTCGACCGGCGCTGCACCGTGGACGATCGTCGAAGGGACGGACGACCGCTATCGCGACCTGACGATCGGCAACTTGGTGCTGGCGGCGATGAAGGCGGCCGCCGCAGGCCGGACGGCCGCGGTGCACAAGGCGCCGCCCGTGGTGCCGGAGGTCGTCGACAACGTCAAGCTGCTGCGCGACCTCGATCTGTCGCATCGCCTGACCGAAAGGGCCTACGACCGCGAGGTCGAACGGCATCAACGCGCACTCGCGGGGCTCACGCGCGGCACCTGGTTTCGAAAGCGTGCGCTGGTCCTGGTATTCGAGGGGGTGGACGCCGCCGGCAAGGGCGGCGCGGTGCGACGGGTCACGGGCGCCCTCGATGCGCGCCAGTACATCACGGTGCCGATCGCCGCACCGACCGACGAGGAGCGCGTTCATCCGTACCTCTGGCGCTTCTGGCGGCACGTGCCCCGTCAGGGCGGCATTGCCATCTTCGACCGCTCGTGGTACGGGCGCGTGCTGGTCGAGCGGATCGAGAAGTTCTGCAGCGAAGCCGACTGGCTCCGCGCCTACGACGAGATCAACCGGTTCGAGGAGGACATGACCCGCGCCGGCGTGATCGTCGTCAAGCTCTGGCTTCATATCAGCCAGAGGGAACAGCTCGCACGCTTCAAGGCGCGCGCGAAGACGCCGTTCAAGCAGTTCAAGATCACCGAGGAGGACTGGCGCAATCGCAAGAAGTGGCCGCTCTACGAGCATGCGATCGCCGACATGATCGACCGCACGAGCACCGAGATCGCGCCATGGATGCTGGTCGAGGCGGAAGACAAGCGATACGCCCGGATCAAGGTGCTGAAGACGATCGTCGATCGTCTGGACGCGGCACGAAAGGAGCGCTGAGCGGCCCATGCACGCACACCAGGCTGCCCAAGAACCCGGCGGACCCGGACCCTACCGCGCGCCGCCCTGGCTTGCGGGCGGCCACGCGCAGACGATCTGGCCGTATTTCCTGCGGCGGCCCGAGGTGCCGTTCCGGCGCGAGCGCGTCGATACGCCCGATGGTGACTTCTGGGTGCTCGACTGGCTCGACACCAAGGCCGGCGAGGACGCACCGCTGGTCGTGCTGTTCCACGGTCTCGAAGGCGGTTCCGGCTCGCACTACTCGCGCGCACTCATGGTGGAGCTGATGGCCGCGGGCTGGCACGGCGTCGTGCCGCATTTCCGGGGCTGTGCCGGCGAGCCCAACCGCCTGCCTCGCGCCTATCACTCGGGGGATCACGAGGAGATCGCCGCGATGCTCGCCGCGGTCCGCGCGCGCGTTCCCTCTCGCAGGGTCGTCTATGCGGTGGGCATCTCGCTCGGCGGCAGCGCGCTCCTGAACTGGGCCGGACGCGCGCGTGCCGACGCCGGGAACACGGTCGCAATGGCTGCCGCGGTGTCCGCCCCGCTCGACTTGATGGCGGCCGGCATCGCAATCGGGCGCGGCTTGAACCGGATCTACACCTACCACTTCCTGATGACGCTCAAGCCCAAGGCGCTTTCGCTCGCCCGGCGCTTTCCGGGAAGCGTGGACGTCGCGCGCGTGAAGCGTGCGCGCTCGATGTGGGATTTCGACGACGTCGTCACCGCGCCGCTGCACGGTTTTGCCGACACGAGCGATTACTGGACGCGCGCCTCCTCGAAAGGCTGGCTCGCGGCGATCGCCGTGCCGACGCTCGTGCTGAACGCACGCAACGACCCGTTCGTTCCCGGCGCCTCGCTGCCAAGCCCGGAAGAAGTGTCTTCGCATGTCGTGCTCGAGCAGCCTGCGGAAGGCGGCCACGTCGGCTTCCTCACCGGCCCAGCACCCGGCCGCATCGACTGGCTGCCGCGGCGGCTGCTGCATTTCTTCCGCACCCGGCGTTGAATTTCCCGGGGCTGCAAACCGGCACCTGCGGCCGCAGTCCCGCAGCCGGTATGATGTCCCCGTTCCTCCACTGTTCGTTCAGAGCGCGAAGACATGACCCATCTGCCCCCGGAAATCTTCAAGGCCTACGACATCCGTGGTGTCGTCGGAAAAACGCTCACGCCGGAGATCGTCGCCGCGATCGGCCGCGGCCTCGGCACGCTCGCGCTTGCGCGCGGTCGCGACACGATCGCGATCGGCCGCGACGGCCGCCTGTCAGGCCCCGCGCTTGCGGGCGCGCTCTCCGACGGTATCCGCAGCGCCGGCGCGAACGTGATCGACGTCGGCATGGTGGCGACGCCGATGACGTACTTCGCAAGCTTCGCGCTCGGCACCGCGTGCAGCACGATGGTGACCGGCAGCCACAACCCGCCCGACTACAACGGGCTCAAGATGGTGATCGACGGCACGACGCTGTCCGGCGATGACATCCAGCAGCTGCGCCAGCGCCTCGAGCGCGGCGACGTCGCGAGCGGCAACGGCAGCTATCGCGCGCACGACATCGGCCCCGCCTATATCGATCGCATCGTGGGCGATGTGAAGCTCAAGCGGCCGCTTCGGATCGCGGTCGACTGCGGCAACGGTGTCGCGGGCGCGTATGCGCCGACGCTCTACCGCCGCCTGGGTTGCGAAGTCGCCGAGCTCTACTGCGAAGTCGACGGCAACTTCCCGAATCACCACCCGGACCCGTCGCAGCCCGAGAACCTGAAGGACCTGATCGCGCGCGTCGGGCACGGCGACATGGACCTCGGCCTCGCATTCGACGGCGACGGGGACCGCCTCGGCGTCGTGACCACCGACGGCAAGATCATCTACGCCGACCGGCAGCTCATGCTGTTCGCGGCCGACCTGCTCACGCGCACGCCCGGTGCGACGATCATCTACGACGTCAAGTCGACGCGCAACCTGGGCCCGTGGATCAAGGCGCGCGGCGGCGTTCCGTTCCTTTGGAAGACCGGCCACTCGCTCATCAAGGCGAAGATGAAGGAAACCGGTGCCGCGCTGGCGGGCGAGATGAGCGGCCACACGTTCTTCGGCGAGCGCTGGTACGGATTCGACGACGGGCTCTACGCAGGCGCGCGGCTGCTCGAGATCCTGTCGGGCCATCCCGACCCGTCCGCGGTGCTGAACGCGTTGCCGGACGCCGTATCCACGCCCGAGTTGAGCCTTTCGTGCGCGGAGGGCGAGCAGCACTCGCTCATCGCCAAGCTGCAGCAGAGCGCGGACTTCCCCGGCGCCCTGCAGGTGATCCGCATCGATGGACTGCGCGTGGAATACCCGGATGGCTTCGGGCTTGCGCGCGCATCGAACACGACGCCCATCATCGTGCTGCGCTTCGAGGCCGAAGACAGACCTGCGCTCGAGCGGATCCAGCGCGAGTTCCACCGCGTGTTCGAGCGGGCAAAACCGGGCGTCAAGCTGCCGTTCTAGAGACCGATGGTCACGCTCGACGACGTGCTGGCCGCGCGCATGCGCATCGCGGGCGGCATCTACGAATCGCCGTGCGTCGAGTCGATCCCGCTGTCCCAGCTCACCGGCGCTCGCGTCTGGTGCAAGCTCGATTACCTGCAGCGTACCGGCAGCTTCAAGGAGCGCGGCGCGCGCAATGCGCTGCTGAAGCTTGCGCCGGCCCAGCAGAAGTCGGGCGTGATCGCCATGTCGGCCGGCAACCACGCCCAGGGTGTGGCCTATCATGGTGGATTGCTTGGCATACCGGTGACCGTGGTGATGCCGAGCTTCGCGCCCCTCGTCAAGGTGACGAACTGCCGCCGGCTCGGTGCGCGCATCGTGCTGGGCGGCTCCGATCTCGATGAAGCGCGCGAGCGCGCCAACCTCATCGCGCAGGACGAGGGGCTGACGTTCATCCACCCGTTCGACAACGAGGACGTGATCGCAGGGCAAGGCACGATGGCGCTCGAGATCCTCGAGCAGACCCCGCAGGCGGAGGCGATTGTCGTCCCCGTGGGCGGCGGGGGCCTGCTGGCGGGCATCGCCACCGTGGTACGCGCCCGTCGTCCGGACATCGAGCTCGTGGCCGTCGAACCCGAGCATGCGAACTCTCTGGCGGTTTCGTTGGCGTCCGGCACGCCGACCACGGTCCGCGTGCGGCCGACGCTGGCCGATGGTCTCGCGGTGCCGCAAGTCGGCGCGCACGCGTTCGGGATCCTGCGCAACGTGCTGGATAACGTCGTCATCGTCGACGAGGCAGCGATTGCGCTGGCAGTTCTGCGCCTGATCGAGTTGGAGAAGAGCGTCGTCGAGGGTGCGGGCGCGGCCCCGCTTGCGGCGTTCCTCGCCGGCAAGCTCGACCGTCTCAAGGGCCGCAACGTCGTGCTCGTGCTGTGCGGCGGCAACATCGACCTGACGATGCTCGACCGCGTGATCGAGGTCGGCCTGGTCGCCGACGGTCGCCTGTGTCGCTTCGCGGTATCGATCCTCGACCGCCCCGGCGGGCTCGCGCGCCTGGCGGAAATCATCGCCTCGACCGGAGCCTCGATCAAGGAGATCGTGCACGATCGCGCGTTCTCCGGACCGGACCTCTCGGCCGTACGCATCGTCTGCGTGGCCGAGACGACCGGCCACGAGCACGTGCGCGAGCTGCATCGGGCGCTCGCGAAGTCCGGGATCGACGTCGTCGGATGAAGTGTTGGGCGTGGTCATGAACGGCCCGCGCGGATGGGCCAATCAATGGATCGAACGGCCCACCGGAGTCGTGCGCGATTGCAGCGGCCTGGAGGCACGCTCGAGCTCGCGCCGGGCTGGAAGTTCCAGGTCAAGGTGCTTGAACAGGATTCGACGATCCATGCCGTGAACGGACTTGCGCGCATCGTCCAGCACGATCCGGAGAACATGTATGATGCGCGCTCCGCGGACGAGAGCCGGAAGGCATGCAGCTTAATGCCATGGCCGGGCATCGTCGGAGAGATCGCGAACACCGCGGGCATCCAGTGCGCCTCCTGGTCGCTACGCGATTCCCGGCTCCCGCAATGAAACGTGGTCAAACCATCCCTTCGAGGAGTTCATCATGAACAAGAAAGTCGTTGTCATCGCCGCTGCCGCGCTCGCCGCCGCGGGCATCGCGTATGCGCAATTCCCGGTCATGAACATGGTCGCCGACAAGGTGATCCAGAAGTACCAGTCGTCGACTTGCGAGCAGTTGTGGGCGAACAAGGGCAAGCACGGTCCCGACGAACAGCGCGTTATCGGTCTCCTGAACAGCGACCCGCAGATGCGCACGGAGTTCTTCAACAAGATCTCGGGGCCGGTGATGAACAAGATGTTCGAATGCGGGATGATTCCCTGATGCGGCGAAGAGTCCGAGGCGCGAGAGGGGACAAGCGATGACAGCGGTACGTTTCACGAGGCGGACGTTTGCGGCACCCGTCCTGATGGTCGTCACGGCGCTCCTGTGGCTCACGCTGGCGATGGCCGTGGGGGCGCAGACGCCGGCGCCCTCGGCGACGTCGCCAGCAAAGGCGACGCCTGCCCGGAAGGCGGCGCCCGCCAAGCCGGCGGCGAAGAAACCGGCGGCCGACGAGTTCAAGCGGGTGCTGGAGCCGCGGGCGATGGATCTGCTCAAGGCGGTCAGCGCCAAACTCGCCGCGGCGAAGTCGATGTCGTTCACCGCGGTCGTCGGCTACGAGTATCCGAGCAAGCTCGGGCCGCCGATCGTCTACACGACGCGCTACGACGTCACGATGCAGCGGCCGGACAAGTTGCGCATCCTGATGCCCGGCGACGGGCCGGCGTCCGAGTTCTACTACGACGGCAAGGCGATGATCGCCTACGCGCCCGCGGAGAACCTGGCGGCGGTCGCCGATGCGCCACCGACGATCGACGCGGCGCTGGTCGCGGCGTTCAAGACCGCGTCGATCTACTTCCCGTTCAGCGATCTGCTCGTCGCCGATCCTTACGCGGCCTTGACCGACGGCGGCATCCTCGCGTTCTACGTGGGCCCGTCCGCGGTGATCGGCGGCACGAAGACCGACATGATCGTCTGGGCCAGCAATGACGTGTTCGCCCAGATCTGGATCGGCGCCGACGACAAGCTCCCGCGCCGCATGCGTGCGATTTTCGCGGCCGACCCGCTGGGACTGCGCCACGAGATGGAGCTTTCCAACTGGCAGCTCGACCCGGTGGTGTCGCCGGACACGTTCGCCTCCGCGAAGGCACAGGCAGCGGGGCGCATGGCGTTCAAGGCACCGGGGCCGCCGCCGCGCGGCGCCAAGCCGATCATCAAGGGCACGGCCCCGGCATCGCAGCCGGCAAAGGCCGCAGCCAAGGCCAATTGAGGAAAGGAGAAGCGATGAGAACGATTGTCGCCGGAGTCGTCGCCCTTGCGGCGGCAGCGATCTGGGCCGGCGAGGCCGACGCGTGGTCGCGCGGCAACGCCGCAGGTGGCAGCACGAGCCACAGCTACGGCTCGACCAGCCACGACAACCGCTATGGCGGCAGCACGAGCCACACGGCGGGCGAGGGCACCGAGCACACCAACGCTTACGGCGGCAGCACGGCGCACGCTTACGGAGGCGGGACCGAGCACACCAACACCTACGGCGGCAGCACGTACGGCGCTTACGGCAGTGGTGCGTACCACACCTATCCGTCGGGTGCGACCGCCTATCACCCGCCCGGGTACCCGGCCTACCCGACGTACCCGGCCTACCATCCGCCGGTGGCGGTGCCGTACTACTCGACCACGTGCGCCGGGTGCGCCGCGGCGGCCGGTGCGGTGGTCGGCATGGCAGCGGGCGCCGCGGTGGCGTCGGCCAACACGGCGGCCGCAACGTCCAGCGCCTACAGCGCAGGCGTCGCGGCGGGCAGCGCGAGCACGGCGGCAGCGACCGGTGCAGCGTACAGCGCAGGCGTCGCGGCGGGCGCCGGAGCTGCGGCGGCGGTTCCCGCCAGCGGGAGCTACGTCACGGGCATGAGCTACGCGGTTCTGCCGGCCGGCTCGATGACCATCAACAGGAATGGCGCCACTTATTACCTGAGCGGCAACACGTGGTTCCAGCCGTCGTACGGCGCCAACGGCGTCTTCTACACGGTCGTGCCTGCGCCTTGACGCACGTCAGGATCAGGAAACGGATTCCGACGCCAGACCAACCCGTTTGAACCCACCGAGGCTTGACACATGAACATCGCTTCCACGCTCAAGGGCGGAATTGCCGTCCTCGCGCTCGCCGCCGGTGCGGCCCTTCCCGGCGCCGCCGCCGCGCAAACGCCCGCGACCTGGACACCCGGCAAGTGGTATTTCGGCGCCGAGCTCTACGCCTATCTCCCGTCGATCGGCGGGACGACGAAGTTCCCCGTGGCGACGGGCGGCAGCAGCATCAATGTCGACGCGGACACGATCATCGACAACCTCAAGTTCACGATCATGGGCGCGTTCGCGGCCCACAACGGCCGCTGGGGGTTCTTCACCGATATCCTCTACCTCGACGTCGGCGGCGACAAGTCGAAGACCCGCGACTTCTCAATCGACGGCGTCAACCTGCCGGAGACGGCCACCGCAGACCTGAGCCTCGACGTCAAGGGCACGGTCTGGACGATCGCCGGCCTGTACCGGGTCGTGGCCAACCCGGAGTTGACGATGGACGTCCTCGCGGGCGCACGGATGATCAGCGTCACGCCGACGCTCGGCTGGTCGTTCAGCACGAGCATCCCGCCGCTGCCAGGCCGGGACGGCAGCAAGGAAGTGAAGCAGACCAACTGGGACGGCATCATCGGCGTCAGGGGGCGCTACACCTTCGGCAGCGACCGGCAGTGGTTCCTGCCCTACTATCTCGACGTCGGAACGGGCGAATCGGACCTGACGTGGCAGGCGATGGGAGGCATCGGCTACTCCTACCATTCGTGGGACTTCACGGCCGCATGGCGTTACCTCGACTACAAGTTCAAGTCGGGCGACCCGGTCACCGACATGAACTTCAACGGCCCGATGCTGGGTGTCGTGTATCGCTGGTAGTCCGCGTCTTCTCGGTCCCGGGGAGCGGACACAGCGTCCGCATTGGCGGGCGGGTCGAAATGGCTCGCCCGCCCGGCTTCGAGCCCACGCGCAACGGGATGTCCACGATCGGCGCGGATTTCGAGGGACCGCCATGAAGCGCTCTCGCCTGTCGCAGCTCGCGGCCGCCGTCGTGCTCGCCGGCTGCGCGACCCGTCCCGTCAATCCCCCGCTCGAGCACGTCGACCACACCCAGGGCTATCGCTTCGAGACGCGGCAGCACCACCTGCGCGATCGCGAAAACCTGCTGATCCTCGCGTTCTCGGGCGGCGGCACGCGAGCCGCGGCGTTCTCGTATGGCGTTCTCGAAGCGTTGCGAGACATCGAGGTCATCGGCAAGGACGGCAAGCGGTTTCGCGCGCTGGACGACGTCAGCATCATCGCCGGCGTGTCGGGCGGCAGCTTCACCGCCCTCGCCTACGGTCTCCAGGGCGACAGGATGTTCGGCCAGTACGAGCGGCAGTTCCTGAAGCGCAATGTCGAGGGCGAGTTGATCAAGCGGCTTGCCAACCCCTTCTACTGGGGTCAGCTGTCGTCGACGGGGTGGGGTCGCTCGGAGATGGCCGCCGACCTCTACGACGAGATCCTGTTCGACGGTGCCACTTACGCCGACCTCGACCGCGGCACGGGTCCGATGATCGTCGCTGCGGGGACCGACGTCACCTCCGGTGCTCGGTTCTACTTCACGCAGACGATGTTCGACATCATCTGCTCGGACATGTCGAAGGTGCGGCTGTCGCGAGCCGCGGCCACGTCCTCGGCGGTGCCGGTCGTCTTCTCGCCGGTCACCTACAACAACTACGGCGGGACATGCGGCTACCGCGAGCCGCCGTGGCTCAACGTGATCTCCAATCCGGCTCACCCGATCCGGCCGGCCGCGCGGTCGATCCGCTATTTCACCGACCTGCGCGCCTACGAGGACGGGAAGGAGCGCCCGTACATCCACGTGGTGGACGGCGGTGTGGGGGACAACCTCGGGATGCGCGGTGTGCTCGACGTCATGGACCAGGTCGAGGCGCTTCGCCTCGTGGGCCTGCCCACGCCGCTCGACCGCGTCAAGCGCATGGCGTTCGTCGTCGTCAATTCGCTCTCCAGCCCCAAGACGGAGCTGGACAAGAAGGAGGCGGGACCGAGCGCCTTCTACCAGTTCATGCAGTCGACGGCCGTGCCCATCGACCATTATTCCTTCGAAGCGATCGAGATGCTGCGCGACATCGCGGCGCGCTGGAAGTCGCTGCGCGGAATTCGCGATTCGGGAGCGATCACCGACAAGTCGAACCCGGCGCTGTACGAGGTGATGCGCGTGCCCGACACCGAGGTCTACGTCATCGACGTGTCGTTCGCGATGATCGACGACGACGCGCTGCGCGATCAGCTTAACGAGCTGCCCACGTCGTTCGCACTCCCCGACGAGGCGGTCGACCAGTTGCGGACGTCGGCCCGCAGGATCATGCACGCATCCCCTGAGTTCCAGCGATTCCTGAAGGATACCGGCGCGACGGTCGTCCCTGCCGCCGCTCGGGCGAACTAGCGCCTGTTCACACAACGTCAGCCATGGCGTTGCAGGGCCGAAGGCGTTCGGGGCAAGGCGCAAAACGAAGCGCCGGGCTCTTTCGGCAGCAATCCGAAGGGAACGGGCGCCCAGCGGCGCCACTCTTCGTTGCCTTCCTTGCCAAGACGCACGGTCTTGCCTTCGTCGGGCGCCTCGATCAGCGCCCCAGGCCACCCATTCGCACTGGCGGACATGGTGTGAGCAGGCCCGAGCCCGGATATTTCACCGGACCGCCGCCGATTCAATGAAGACTCGAGTGTTGCCAAGCACTTGGGACCCGCCACCGGCGGAGCAAGCTGGACGGGCGGACTGCGCGGTTTTTGGCGGTCGATTTGCACCTGGCTCGGGCTTGCTCTCCTCGCCAATAGTCGCTGCTATTGGCGTTGTCGGCTGCGCCCGATCGAGGCCGCAAACCGCCACGCCAAATTCCCGCGCCCCGGTGAAACATCCGGGCTAGTCCGAGACGCTCCCCTGCGTGGAGTCGGATCCCCTTTCCTTCGAATCCGACGGATCGAGGATCACGCCGTTCGCCGATCCGGCAACGATCGCCCGGGTCGGGGAAGAGAACTTCCTCCCATCCCAATTCGTCGAGACCTGGTCACGAATGATTGGCTGGAACTTGTATCCGGGTTTCAAGAGTCCGCGCTCCTTCTGGAGGAACGCGAGTACCGTTGCCGCTGAATGCACCCAGTTGCGACCGCCTGTTTCAGCGAAGCCCGGGCCTCCCGTCGAGCCGCGATCGCCCAAGGGACGATTTTTGGAATCCTTTCCCATCCAGAAACCAAGCATGACTCCCTTCTCCGGGTGTTGCGGCGGGCCCGGAACGAACAAGAGGAGCCACACATCGGATGTCTTGCCGTCCGCATTGGTTGCCGTGCCGGTCTTCCCTGCGATCTCGCCTGCCTCCTCGAAGGGAAATGCGATCGTCCGCCTTCTCCTTTCGTCCGGTTTCAACTTCCAGACCTCGTCGCTCAAGGGATCCATTCCGGGGATGATCCCTCTCCTGAGCGCCGATGCCGTGCCCGTAGCCCCGATATCCAGCGGGCTCTTCAAGAGTTCGATCATCGCTGCGGACACCGCCGGATGAAGCAATCGCTCCTGTGGAGGATGACTTTGGCCGCTCGTGTCGCACTCCTTCGCGCGACCTTCCTCGTTCTTGTAAAGAAGCGACTTTCCCTCGCGGCAGATATCGTTTGCGAATCGCGGCGTCACTCGAAATCCGCCGTTCACGAAAGCGGCCGTTGACGCCATCGACAGCGGATTGACCTCGGAGGCGCCGATCGCGGTGGTCGGATACGGCTGGAGCACGTGCTTCGCGTCCCTGGGCATTCCCAGTCGATACGTGAGGTCGATCACAGTCTTGATCCCTGCACGCGCCCCCGCGCGCATCGCGGCAGTGTTGCGCGACTCGCCCAAAGCGATTCGACAGGTTATTTCTCCGCGGTACTGGGGCTCCGACCGGGAGTGAAAGTTCTCGATCGTCTTCGTCCCGCGCCCGCGGCCAAGGGACACGGAAATCGGCGCATCGAGCACCGTACAGCGCTTGAGAACTTCGGCAGAGATCTCGTCGACCGTGCGCGGTGGTGACCCGGCGGCGAGCACCTCGTTCGTAAGCTTCTCGACCAAGCCCCCGTAGGTGAAGATCTTGAAGGTCGATCCCGGCTGCCGCCAGCCGCTGGCGATCACGTCGTACTTCAGGTCCTTGAAGTTGACATTGCCCACCTCGGCCAGCACATCCCCGGTGAAATCGACCGCGAACGCTCCCGCGCGCAGTTCTCCATTGTCGGGGTCGTTCGAGTGCCGCGCAAGGTAGGTACGAAGCGTCAGATCAACGGCTTTCGCGAGGACATCCTGGAGTCCGTCGTCACGCGTGATCGAGATTGTGAGCCCGCCCTTGTTGATCGGGAAGCGATCCTTGAAGAGGATTCGTACATGCTCGAGGAAGTGGTCATGCGTGCCGCAGCCCGTGCTGGGCGGAACAATTTCGCTGCGGAGCGACCGATCGACAAGATTCGCAGCCCGCACGTGCTCCAACTCGGTGATCGTCCCCTGATCCAGCATCAGCTCGAGCACCCGGTTGGTGCCACGCGCGGCTTCCGACCAATTCGCGTCGCGAATCTCGTCGCGCGACTTCAGCATCGGATCTGCCGCAAACGAACGATCAGGAAGCGCCGGCTTGTTGATGAGGGCCACGATGAATGCCACCTGATGAAGCGCCAAGTCCTGTGCGGGCTTATCGAAATATGCCCGGCTGGCTGCTTCGATGCCGTACTGCCCGCGACCGAAATAGGGCATGTTGACGTATCTGAGAAGCAGCTGTTGTTTCGGAAACTCGCGCTCGATCCGTAGCGCCATCACGATGTCACCGAGTTTCTCCTTCTCGGTCGAGGGACGACCGGTGCCGTGACGAAGGTGCTTGGCGAGCTGCATCGTGAGCGTCGACGCACCCGAGTGGCTCTCCTGGAGAGCGCGCTTGGTCATCGCGCGCACGATCGCACCCTTGTCGACTCCCTCGTGAGTGAAGAAGTTCTTGTCCTCGGAGGCGAGAATCGCGTCGGCGAACAGCGGCGGAATCGCGGAGGGGTCGGTAATGAGGGTGCGACGCTCTGGCGACGAGATGCACGCGACCGTCTTGAGATCCTCGGAAACAATCACCGATTGCTCTGCGAAGTATGTCGAGTCGTGCAAACGCGAGATCGATGTTTTGTCGATATCCAGATATGCATCGATCTTTTCAACGTATCTAGAATCAATCGACTCGATGAGGAATTCGAACCCGACATACCCCAGGAAGCCCAGCACCACGAGCACACCCAAGGCAATGAAAAAGCGCCTGACGAGTCGGCCCATGAAGCGAAGGATCGCCCAAGGCAGCGTCAAGACGGCTAGCTTTGTATTACGGTGATCGACCTCTTCCATCATCGCAAGGATAGCGGAACCGAGGCGTCCATGCGTCAAAACCCTGCGCTGGAAAGCGAATCGGGTGCATGCCGTACCGACGCGACCACGCTGCCAGTTCCTGGTTCGCGATGAGGGCGCGCCGTTGGAAACACGAGTGACCGCGACGGCTCGATTTCAGGCTGCGGCAGCAATCGGCCAACTTCCCCGTAGCCCTTCGTCATCCAAGGCAGCCGGCTTTGCCGACAGTGACCAGGGATTCGGGCACCATCTGCGCCTCCGAGCTCGCGGGCTCCTGACCGGCGCGTATCATGCGCCGATGCGGTCCTGGCGACCGGCAAACAAGAACCCAACAGGGAGAAAACCGATGTTTCGTTCCAAGTACATGTCGTGGCTCGCCGTCGGAGCCGTCACGCTGGTGGGCTCGATGGCAGGTCTTGCGAACGCAGCCTCACCGGCGAGTGCGGACGAGACCGCTATCCGCGCTCAAACCGCAAGCTGGGAGAAAGCGTACAACGGCGGCGACGCGAAAGGGGTGGCCGCGCAGTACGCCGAAGACGCGCTGCTGCTTCCGCCGGGCGCGGCTCGCGTGAGTGGTCGCGCGGCGATTCTGGAATTCTTCACCAAGGACATCGCGGGCTCAAAGGCGGCCGGCGCCGTCTTTGTCATCGATCCCAAGACCGATGTCGGTGTCTCGGGGAACGTGGGTTGGGAATCAGGTACGTATAAGGTGACCGTCAAGGGCGCCGTCGTCGAGACCGGCAAGTTTCTGTCGGTCTCCCGCAAGAAGGACGGAAAGTGGCTCTACATCCGCGACACCTGGAATGCGGATGCGCCGCCTGCGGCTCCCGCTCCTCCTGCACCGCCGCAAGCCCCGGCGGCGCCACCTGCGGCGAAGAAATAGCCACAGATTTTCGGCGGACCAGCGGTCCGGGCGTCACGTCGAGCGAGAGTTCCGCCGCTGACTCGACTGCGAAAGCCTTGCCCACAGGTCGGTTGTTCCGGACCACGTTATCCGCTTTCTGATCTGGCTTCGCAATCTGCACATGGGCGATTTTCACGGCTCGTGCCCTTCCACGCCACCATGCGCAAGGGTCGCTGCTCGGCCGTCCTACAGGATGAGCGCTTGGTGAAACATGCGGGCGTCGTAAGCGTATCGCCGCGTTCGGGGACATCTTTTGACTTGTTCCCGCATTGACGCGCCGGAAACGATGAACGCCGGTCGTAACCCCATTCAGCCTGTCGGACAGTGGCCGCTTGCTGCTCACGCGAATGTCCGGTGTGGGTCGAGGCCGTGTGAAAACTCGCGCGATGCGAGCGTGACGGAATATCGACCTCTCAGAACGCGCTGTATTCGATTATTCTCGAGTGCGGAAGGGTAAGAAGACCCCCCGAAACGAATTGGACGTGTGTTTTCACACAGCCTCGGTCGATCGAGACCGTCGAGCGACGGTCAGGCAACTCGCGGCCGGGAATTGTCGCTCCCGGCTGGCGTTGTTCGCCGATTTCCGCTACAAGAAAATCCTCTGCCTGAAATACGGGGCAACGTGGACTTTGCCCCGCTGAGTCGTCGTAGAGAGGGAGATACCGCGCGCGGATTTCCATGAGAATCCACCAACTGCCTCCGCTCGATGCCGTCGCGACTCTGAAGAGCGCCGCCAAGGGTCTGGGCCACGCTGAAGTCGAGCGCCGGTTACAGGAATTCGGTCGCAACAAGGTGGAGGAAGTGGCCCGGACACCACTGTGGCTGCGCCTCCTCAGGGAGTTCATCACCTTCTTTTCGCTGATCCTGTGGGTAGCCGCGGGCCTGGCTTTCCTGGCCGAATGGAGCGATCCCGGCCAAGGCATGGCGAAGGTAGGCTATGCCATCGTGACCGTGATCCTTGTAAGCGGTCTCTTCTCCTTCTGGCAGGAGTATCGCGTCGAGCGAACGCTTGCGGCGCTACAGAGCCTGCTGCCGCAACAGGCCCAGGTATTGCGCGAGGGCAAGGTCACCCGGGTGCCTGCGGAAGAGTTGGTACCGGGGGATATCGTCCACCTGGAGGCGGGCGATAACGTTCCCGCGGACTGTCGGCTGATCGAGGCGTTTGGCGCACGCGTCAATAACGCTGCCGTCACGGGTGAATCGTTGCCCAAAGCACGAGAGGCCGCCCCTTCCGCAGCGGATGACTTGATCGACAGCAAGAACGTTGTGCTTGCCGGCACGTCGATCGTGTCCGGGCAGGCCAAAGCTGTCGTCTTCGCCACGGGGATGCACACCGAGTTCGGCAAGATAGCGCATCTCACGCAATCGGCGGTCGAGGAGGTCTCACCGCTGCGTAAGGAGATCGCGCATCTGAGTCGCGTGACCGCGATCCTCGCGGTGCTGATCGGTATCTCGTTCTTCTCGCTCGGCTGGATGATCGGCATCCCTTTCTGGAAGGCCTTCATCTTCGCGATCGGCATCATCGTCGCCATGGTGCCGGAAGGACTGCTCCCCACATTGACCCTGGCACTCGTACTGGCCAACCAACGCATGGCAAAGCGCAACGTGCTCATCCGTTATCTGCCCTCGGTCGAGACGCTTGGCTCCACGACGGTCATCTGCACCGACAAGACCGGTACGCTGACCCAAGGCCGCATGAGGGTCCGGCAGCTCTATCTGGGGGAGACTTCCGATTCGCCGGCCGGGGCAAATCAGAAGCCGGGCCTGGCAGATCTCTATCGGCCTTTCTTCCTGATGGCCCGGATGTGCAACGACCTCAAGGAAACCGAACGTCAGGGAAAGCCGGCCTTGCTGGGCGATCCCATGGAAGTTGCGCTGGTGGAAATGGCGCTGCCCTTCGTTTCCGCCACTCCGGTCTACCCTCGGGTGGACGAAGTTCCATTCGACGCCGACCGCATGCGGCTGTCCACCGTGCACCAAGCGCCCGAAGGTCTTGCGCTTTACTGCAAGGGCGCGCCCGAATCCGTGCTCCCGCTCTGCCAGCACATTCTCATCGACGGCAAGATTCAGCCGCTGGGCGCCGAGGCCAAGACGGGGATCGTGCAAGCGCAGGACGCGATGGCGCGCCAGGGTCTGCGCGTGCTTGCCTTCGCCAGCCGGTCGCTGGCTGCGGGTTACGACCGGGAGAGGCTGGAGGAGGACCTGGTCTTTGCAGGGCTTGCGGGGCTGGAAGACCCGCCCAGGTCCGAAGTGCCGCAAGCGCTCCGCAAGTGCCGGGAGGCCGGGATCAAGGTCATCATGGTTACTGGCGACCACCCGCGCACCGCCGCGGCGATCGCCCGCGAAATCGGGCTCGTGACGTCCGACAGTCCGACGCTCATAACAGGCGAGCAGCTCAAGCGGCTCTCGGTCGTCCAGCTTCAGCTTGCCCTGGACGCCCAGGAGATCATCTTCGCGCGGGTCGTCGCCGACCAGAAGATGCGCATCGTGGAGGCGTTGAAGAAGAAGGGACAGATCGTTGCCGTCACCGGTGACGGTGTCAACGATGCACCAGCGCTCAAGGCTGCGCATATCGGCATCGCCATGGGCATTGCCGGCACGGACGTGGCCAAGACGGCGGCCGATATCGTGCTTCTGGACGACAATTTCGCGAGTATCGTGAACGCCGTCGAGGAGGGGCGCGCCGTATTCCAGAACATTCGCAAATTCCTGACCTACGTCCTGGTCCACAATGTTGCCGAGTTGATCCCTTACCTGGGCTTTCTGCTGTTCAGGATCCCGCTGGCGTTGACACCGATTCAGGCGCTGTCGATCGACATGGGATCCGACACGCTTGCCGCCCTCGGGCTTGGTGTCGAACGACCCGACCCGCAGATCATGCGGCGCCCCCCTCGCCCCCGGGGCGAGAGGCTGATGAACTGGTCCCTGGCGTTCCGCGCCTATCTGTTCCTGGGTCTGATCGAGGCGGCTGCCGCCATGGCGGCCTTCTTCTTTGTGCTCAACCGGGCCGGATGGCAGTACGGCCAGAACCTGGCGGCCCAGGATCCCGTGTACCTGCAAGCCACTACCGCCTGCTTGAGCACCATCATCGTGATGCAGATCGTGAACGTGTTCCTGTGCAGAAGCGCCACCCGATCGGTCTTCTCGACCGGGCTTCTTGGCAACGCACTGATCATTCTGGGCGTGATGTCGGAATTTGCCATCCTCCTGTTGATCAACTACACGCCTTGGGGAAATGCTCTCCTCGGAACCGCACCCATCGGAGAAGAGACTTGGGGTTTCGTCATTCCTTTCGCGGCAGGCATGTTCCTGCTGGAGGAGCTACGCAAGTGGCTTGCTCGCAAACGGCTGCTCAATCCCACTTCCCGGAGTGGTGCGAGGTCCGGGGACTAGAACCTAGGCTCTAGTGTGATGTCCACGAAATAACTGGACAACTCATTGCTTTGCTTTTCTGCGACGCGGCAGCGTGCACCCTGGCTGAATACTCTCCAGTGTTTGTCGACACCGCGAGAGCTTGGTGACGATGGATTCGACCGTGGCCGTCCAGACGAAAGGTTTCGGGTTTTCGTTCCAGGCCGCCAGGAACTCTGCAATGGCTTGCTGCAGGTCGGTCACGCTGGTGAACGAGCCGCGGCGAATGCGCTTGCTGGTCAACTCACCAAACCAGCGTTCGACCAGGTTCAGCCAACTCGAACTGGTAGGTACATAGTGGCAGACAAAGCGCGGGTGGCGCTTCAGCCAAGCCCGAACGTTGGGGTGCTTGTGCGTGCCGTAGTTGTCGAGCACCAGATGCAAGCCGATCTCGCCGGGGAACTCATCGTCCAGTCGGCGCAGGAAACGCAAGAACTCCTGGTGTCGATGCCGTTCGTAGCATTGCCCAACCACGCGTCCTTGCAAGACTTCGAGCGCGGCAAACAAGGTCGTGGTTCCATTGCGCTTGTAGTCGTGCGTCATCGTTCCGCAGCGGCCCTTTTTCATGGGCAGGCCCGGCTGCGTGCGATCGAGCGCCTGAATCTGCGTCTTCTCGTCCACACACAGCACCAGTGCTTGTTGCGGCGGATTCAGATACAAGCCCACCACATCCGTCAATTTCTCCAGAAACTTGGCGTCGCGCGAGAGCTTGAACGTCTTGTCCCGATGCGGCTGCAGATGATGACTTTGCCAGATATTGTGGACGGTCGACTTGCTCACCCCCTGGACCTCGGCCAGCCCCCGACAACTCCACTGCGTCATGCCTTTCGGCTTGGTGCCAAGCGTCGCCGACACGATGGCCGCGATCTTGCGCTGCCCGTAGCTCGGCTTGCGGCCCCGTCCCGGGGCCACCTCCCACATGCTGTCCAGCCCCTCCCGGGCAAAGCGCTCGCGCCACAGCGTCACCGTCTTGCGGTTGACCGCCAAACTGTGCGCGATCGCGTTGTCCGATTGGCCTTCCGCCGCCGCCAGCACGATTCGACTCCTCAGCGCCACTTGCTGCGGCGTACCGAAGGCAGACACCCACTGCCGCAGCTGCTCTGCATCGGCTGCTTGGAGTTGCAATGCGGGGGTTGATCGCGGCACTCTCTAACCATAGTAGAGCCCGAGCTTGTTGTCCATCTATTTGTTGGACAGTACACTAGAACCTATCTCATAATCATCCACGGGTGCGACGGGATTCCCGGGGCCGCAGTTCCAGGCACGAGGAGCGCCGTTTGGCCGGACCAAACAAGCGACGAGCAACGCAGAAATGCGGCCCCGGGGCCCCCGTCCCTTCGGGTTGCGGCGGGAAAGCCCGGCCGCTACGTTGCTCGTCGTTGCGTAGGCACGACTACGCTGCCTCCTCGCGCCTTGCTGCCAGGCTTTCTCGCCGCAACGCATCCCGCGGCTGATTATGAGATAGGTTCTAGGGATACTGCAGCCCTCGGGAGGCAGTATCATGCGCCTTTCGTGTTTTTCGACCCTTCCCGCTACGGGGCGCGACGCGGGCTTTTCCGCTCGACATCGGCAATTCGATCAGGCTTCAGGCGAGCAGCGGTGCGGGGGCCCGCACCGCCGACGGCTTCGACCTGCGCGGGATCGCGTGGCAGTAACGCCGGGACACAGGGCTCGAGCCCGGATGTTTCACCAGGCTGCCGCCGATTGAGAAAACCTCCGTGCCTTGCCAAGCACTTCGCACCCGCCCCCGGCGGAGCAAGTTGGGCGGGCGGACCGCGCGTATTTTTGGCGGTCGCTTTGCGACCTGGCTCGGGCTTGCTGTCCTAGCCATTCCTCGAATGACTTCGTGGCCGCCACCGACCCGTGCTTCAATGACTGCCAACGGGTCGGCATCCCGATCATCCCCATCAGAATGGAGAAGCCCATGCCGCGAACCGGCTCCGTGAGACAACCAGCGTCAGGCGAGGCCATCGCATGAGTCCCACCACGATCGGCGCTGTCGTTTTTGCGTTCACGTTCGGCGGCGCGCTGCTTGGAACGTGGCTTCGCACCATCTTGCCCAATCACCACCTCGACGGCGAATCGAGAGATACGATCAAGCTCGGGATCGGGCTGATCGCCACGATGACCGCGCTCGTTCTCGGCCTTGTCACGGCCTCCGCCAAGAGCTCGTTCGATACGGTCGACAATGCGGTCAAGGAGTCGGCGACGCAGCTGCTCGCGCTGGATCGCGTCCTCGCGCGCTACGGAGCGGAAACCGGGGAGATCCGCAAGGGATTGAAGCAGACGGTCGGCGAGCGCATCGACCTGATCTGGCCGCACGATTCGTCCCGGCCCCGAAGCCTCGATCCGATGACCTCGGATCTTGCGCCCCGCGTCGAGGCGCTCGCCGATGCGATTCGCTCACTCAAGCCGCACGACGACCTGCAGCGCGCCCTTCAGACCCGGGCCATCGACCTGGCGGAAGGCCTGCTGCAAACCCGCTGGCTGACTCTGGCCGGCACCGAGGTTTCCATCCCCACACCGTTCCTCGTGGTCCTGTTGTTCTGGCTTACGGTCACCTTCGCGAGCTTTGGCTTGTTCGCGCCGCGCAACGGCACGGTGATCGCGGTCCTGTTCGTCTGTGCGGTGTCGATCGGCAGTGCCCTTTTCCTGGTGCTCGAGATGGACCGACCGTTCGACGGCCTGCTCCGGGTCTCGCCCGATCCGCTTCGAACCGCGCATACGCACATGAACCGGTAGGCGTGTGCCAGCGGAATTACCGCCGCAAGCGGTTCGGGCCTGGGGACCGATGCGTTCAGGCGGCCGATCCCCGATTCCTGTCAGTGATACCCCTCGCCCTGCCGCACCTTGCCGCGGAACACCCAGTAGTTGAACACCGTGTAGCCCAGAATAATGGGCAGCAGCACCAAAACGCCGACGAGCACGAACCTCTGCGACGTCGGTGCGGCAGCGGCCTCCCACACCGTGATCGACGGTGGCACCAGATACGGCACGTTCGACACGACGAGTCCCAGGAACGCGAGCAGGAACACGCCCACCGCGCAGGCGAACGGGCGTGCGTGGTTGCCGCGCCGCAGTGCCATCCATCCGGCAATCGCGAGCAGCAGTGTGGCGAGCGGCAGCGGCGAGAACCAGAGCAGGTTGGGCAGCGTGAACCAGCGCTCGCGAATGCGTTCGATCGCAAGCGGCGTCCAGATGCTCACGAGCGCCACGAAGGCGATGAACACAAGCCAGAGGCGCTGCGCGTAGACGCGGGAGCGACGCTCGACCTCACCGTCGGTCTTCATCACAAGCCACGTCGCCCCGATCAGCGCATAGCCGGCGACGAGGCCGAATCCGCAGAAGAGGCTGAACGGTGTCAGCCAGTCGAGCGGGCCGCCCGCGAACTGGCCGTTCCTCACCGTGATCTCCTGCAGGATGCCGCCCAGCACGCAGCCCTGCGCGAACGCGGCGACGATCGAGCCGCCCGCGAACGCGATGTCCCATTTGCGCTGATCGGGCTTCGCCACCCAGCGGAATTCGAACGCGACACCGCGGAAGATCAGCGCGAGCAGCAGCACGATCACCGGCAGGTACACCGCCGGCATGATCACGGCGAAGGCCTTGGGAAATGCGACCCACAGTCCCCCGCCGCCCAGCACGAGCCACGTCTCGTTGCCGTCCCAGAACGGTGCGACGGAGTTCATCATCTGGTCGCGGTCGCGCTCCTCGGGAAAGTACGGAAACAGGATGCCCACACCGAGATCGAAACCGTCCAGCACGACATAAAGCGCCGTGGCGATGCCGATGATCGCGGCCCACACGACCGGCAGCGAGAAGTCGAGTCCGCCCATGCGCGCTCCCGGGGCCCTAGATCGCGAGTTCGCCGCTGCGCGCATCGCGCGCGGCCTGTTGCGCGGCGGAGAGCGGACGGTTCGCCACGCCCCCGGCCGGGGTGGTCGTCCCCTGCACGGGTCCCTTGCGGATCAGCTTGCGCACGTAATGGACGCCGATCGAGAAGACGATCGAATACGTGGCGACGATCAGGGCGAACGACGTCACGACCGCGCCGAACGCGACGGGCGAAGCCGCGTCCGCCGTGCGCAGCAGGCCTTGCACGAGCCACGGCTGCCGCCCGGATTCGGTCACCGTCCAGCCCGCGAGGATCGCGATGAAGCCGAGCGGCCACAGATAGCCCGCGATGCGCAGATACCACGCAGAGGTGAACACGCGTCCGCGCCACCACAGCCATGCGCCGGCGAGACCGGCAGCGATCATCACGACGCCGATGCCGACCATGACGCGGAAGGCGAAGAACACGGGAAGGACCGGCGGCCGGTCTTGGCGCGGGAACTCCTTGAGGCCCGGGAACAGTCCATTCGGGTCGTGCGTGATGATCAGGCTCGCAAGATGCGGGATGCCGATCTCCGCGTGGTTCTTCTCCGCGCGCGCATCGGGCCACGCGAAGAGCAGCAGTTCGGCCGGCTTGGTGCCGTCCCAGTGCCCTTCCATCGCGGCGATCTTGACGGGCTGGTACTCCGCCGTGTTGAGCCCGTGCAGGTCGCCGATCACAAGCTGCAGCGGCGCGAGCGCGGCGACCATGCCGAGGCCCATGCGCACCATCGTCTTCGCCTCGTCCTCGAAGCGACCGGCGAGCAGGTAGCGCGCGCCGCTCGCGAGCACGACGATCGAAGTCGTCAGATAGCAGGCGGTCAGCATGTGCAACAGCCGGTACGGGAAGCTCGGGTTGAAGATCACCTCGAGCCAGTCCGCGGGATAGACGACACCGTCTCGGATCACGTGCCCGGCGGGCGTCTGCATCCAGCTGTTCGCCGAAAGGATCCAGAAGGCGGACAGCGACGTGCCGACGGCGACCAGGACGGCCGCCGTGACGTGAAGCCAGCGCGGCACGCGGTCGAACCCGAAGAGCAGGATGCCGAGGAACGTCGCCTCGAGGAAGAACGCCGTCAGCACCTCGTAACCGATGAGCGGCGCGACGACATTGCCGACGATTTCGGAAAAGCGGCTCCAATTGGTGCCGAACTGGTAGCTCATCATGATCCCGGACACGACACCCATCGCGAAGCTGACCGCGAACACCTTGGTCCAGAACCGGGCGAGCCGGATGAAATGCTCGCGGCCGGTGCGCACCCACATCACTTCGAGCGTGGCGATGAATGCGGCGAGTCCGATCGTAAAGCTCGGGAAAATGATGTGGAATGCGATCGTGAACGCGAACTGCAGGCGGGCGAGCAGCACAGCGTCGAGGTCTGCACTCATCCGGGAATCCTCGTAGCGGACCGGGCGATCGCGTGGCGGGAAAAACGGCCCGGCATGCGCGACGTTACCGCATGTCTCGGATTTCGGCAAAAACGATGGCGCACGCGCCGGCGCGCCGAGAAGTCGTTCCCCGGCTCCCCGCGGCGACCGGCCTGCGCACGATTCACCACGCGATGCCGACGCGGCGATAGACGAAATGCAGGAGCCAGGCGGGGCCGACCAGCAGGAATTTCACGTCCTCGAGGAAGGACGGCCTGCGGCCCTCGATCCGGTGGCCGATGAACTGGCCGATCCACGCGAGGACGAACACGGCAACCGCGACCGGCAGCGTGGTCGCGCCGAGGAGCGTCAGCGGATACACCATCAGCGCGGCAAGCGCGAGCATCCCCATCGCGATCGGAAACGACAGCCAGAGATAGAACAGCGTCGCGCCACCGATGAACGCGTACGCAAACACGGGGGAGGCGACCCACAGCATCGCAAGCAGGCTCCAGCTGATGAGCGGCACGCACACCCAGTGGATGGCCTTGTTCGTCGGATGCCGATGCGATTCGCCGTAGCGCAGGAACAGTTCGTCGACTTTGCGCACGCCCTCTTCCCTCGCTCCTCTTGCCGTCTGCAGGCGGTCGCCCGTGAACGGCCTGCACTATATAATGCCGCCGGGCATCCGCACGAGCAGCGCGGTTGCGAAACAACGATCGCCCCGCCGGTCAAGGCAGCGGGAGGCCACCCTGGAGGAATCATGCAACGAGCATTGCGCAGGCTGTTTCCGCTGGCCATAGCCGCCGGCGCAACCCTTGCGGCGCTTCCCGCGCTCGCCGCTGACCAGTTCATCAACGTGCTGACGGGCGGCACGAGCGGCGTCTACTACCCGCTCGGCGTGGCGCTCGGGAACGCGATCGGCAAAGCAATTCCGGACGTCAAGACGTCGACGCAGGCGACGAAGGCCTCGGTCGAGAACCTGAACCTGCTGCAGGCCGGCCGGGGCGAGATCGCGTTCACGCTCGGCGACTCGCTTTCCGACGCCTGGCAGGGCAACGAGGAAGCCGGGTTCAAGACGCCGCAGAAGAAGCTCCGCGGGATCGCGGCAATCTACCCGAACTACGTGCAGATCGTCGCGCGGGCCGACGCGGGCATCAAGACGCTTGCGGACCTGAAGGGCAAGAAGATCTCGGTGGGCGCGCCGAAATCGGGCACCGAGCTCAATGCACGCGCGATCCTCAACGCGGCCGGCATCAGCTACAAGGACTTCTCGAAAGTCGAGTACCTGCCTTTCGGCGAGTCGGTCGAGCTCATGAAGAACCGCCAGCTCGACGCGACGCTGCAGTCGGCCGGCCTCGGCGTGGCCTCGCTCCGCGACCTCGCGACCTCGGTCGACATCGTCGTCGTCGCAATCCCGCCGGAGGTCGTCAGGAAGACCAACGACCCCGCGTACCTGCCCGCGACGATCCCCGCCAACACGTACAAGGGGCAGCCCGCGGACGTTCCGGCGGCGGCGATCCAGAATTTCCTGGTCACGCATGACGGCGTCAGCAACGACACGGTCTACGGCATGACGAAGACGCTTTGGACGAACCTCGACCAGCTCGTCGCCGCGCACTCGGCGGCCAAGGCGATCGACCTCAAGAAGGCGCTCGAGGGCATGCCGGTTCCACTGCATCCGGGTGCCGAGAAGTACTACAAGGAAATCGGCCTCATCAAGTAATCAGGAAGCGACAACGTCGCCCCGCGGGCGCGCCGCACCACCGGCCGCGCCCGCGGTTGTTGAAGCGACCGACCCGCCTCGCCGTCTGGTCTTGGTTGCAGCGGCGCGAGCGAAATACCGGAGGGAGCGATGGCGAGGACGCCGGAAGTGCCGAGCGCGCACGTGCAGGCCGCCGAAGCAGCCGCCTTCGAGGAACACGGCGTAGCGCGCGACCTTGCAGGTTTCGCCGCCAAAGTCGTGATGGCGGTCGCGCTCGCGTTCTCGAGCTACCAGCTCGTCATCGCCGCGTTCTCGCCGATCTCGAGCCTGCCCACGCGATCGATCCACGTCGGGTTCGTCCTCGCGCTCGCGTTCCTGATCCATCCGATCGGCAAGCGCGCCGAGCGGCGGCGCATCGCCATCTACGACTACGCGCTCGCTGCGATTGCGTCGGCCCTCGCGCTCTACCACCTGATGTTCGAGGGCGACCTGATCCAGCGCTCGGGCGATCCGACGACTGCGGATCTCGTCGTCGGCACGATCTTCATCGTCCTGGTTTTCGAAGGCGCCCGGCGCATCCTCGGACTCGCACTGCCGATCATCTGCGCGGTCTTCCTCGCCTACGGGCTGCTCGGGCAATTCCTGCCGTCGCTCATCGCCCATCGCGGCTACGGATTCGACCAGATCGTCGGGCAGCTCTTCCTCGGCACCGAGGGGATCTTCGGCATCCCGACGCTGGTGTCGGCCACCTACATCTTCCTGTTCATCCTGTTCGGCAGCTTCCTCGAGCATGCCGGCATGGTGAACCTGTTCAACAACATCGCCCTGGGCTTCGTCGGCCACGCACGCGGCGGTCCGGCGAAGGTCGCGGTGATCTCTTCCGGTCTGATGGGCACGATCTCGGGCTCGGGCGTCGCCAACGTGCTGACGACCGGGCAATTCACGATCCCGCTGATGAAGCGCTTCGGCTACGCCCCGGTGTTCGCCGGAGCGGTCGAGGCGACCTCGAGCATGGGCGGCCAGATCATGCCGCCGGTCATGGGCGCGGTCGCGTTCATCATGGCCGAGACGCTCAACGTGCCCTACGTGACGATCGTCAAGGCTGCGGTGGTCCCGGCGGTCCTCTACTACATCACCGCATTCTGGATGGTGCATCTCGAGGCGGGGCGCGCCGGATTGACGGGGCTCCCCAAGGCCGATTGCCCGAATCCATGGGAGGCGATACGGCAGAAGTGGTTCCTGACGCTGCCGCTCGCCGTGCTCGTGTTCATGCTCTTCAACGGCTTCACGCCGATGTTCGCGGGCATCATCGGCCTCGCGCTCACCGCCATGCTGATTCTCGGTGTCGGCATTGCCGCCGGCTTTCATTCAATGCTGTTCCGTCTCGTGTTCTGGATCGCGCTGGGGCTCGTCACCGCGAGCTTCTTCACCTACGGCATCGGACCGATCATCGTCGCGATCGCACTGCTGGTCGCCGTCAATTTCGTCGTCAAGGGCGGCCACGAGACCTTGCGCATCATGCGCGGCAGCCTGATTGATGGCGCCAAACAGGCGTTGCCGGTCGGCATGGCATGCGCGATCGTCGGCGTCATCATCGGCGTCTTGACGCTGACCGGCGCCGCCTCGAACTTTGCCGACTTCGTGCTGACGATCGGCGAGAAGAGCCTGTTTGCCTCGCTCGTGCTGACGATGCTCGTCTGCCTCGTGCTCGGCATGGGCATCCCGACGATCCCGAACTACATCATCACCAGTGCGATCGCCGCTCCGGCGCTGCTGAAGCTCGGCGTGCCGCTGATCGTGTCGCACATGTTCGTGTTCTACTTCGGCATCATGGCCGACCTGACCCCGCCGGTAGCACTGGCCGCGTTCGCCGCGGCGTCGATCTCGAAGGCGTCGCCGATGCGCACCGGCTGGAAGGCGACGCACATCGCGATCGCGGGCTTCGTGATTCCGTACATGGCGGTGTACGACCCGGCGCTGATGCTGCAGAACGACGCGGCCGGGCAGATGTCGATCCTCGCCGTCATCTACGTGGTGTTCAAGGCGGTTGTCGCCATCGGTTTGTGGGGAGGCGCCGCCATCGGTTTCCTGCGCGGACCGCTCAACGCCGTGGAGCGAGTGAGCGCTTTTGCGGCGGCGGCGCTTCTCGTCGCCGCGCTACCGCTCACCGACGAGCTGGGCTTTGCGGCGAGCGCGGCGTTCATCGGCTGGCACTGGCTGCGCACGCGCGGCAAGCGCGCTGCCGCCGCGTAGCGACGACGCGTCGGCCGCTGCCGCGACTGCCGCGCCATGGATGCGGTCTGTCTGCTCGTCGCCGGTGCGATCGTCGCCACGCTGCCCGACCGAACGTTCACGCTTGCCTGGACTCATTCGGTAGAGAAGACGCGGTGGAGCGAGCGCTACCGGGTCGAGGGCAACGCGCTGCGCCTCACCGAGGCGAGCGTCGAAGGCAGCGGCGCCGGGATGGAGCCGGCGCCCGACGCGGCGCTTCGCGATGGCGTCTGGCAGTGGCGAACCGACCAGAGCGTCACCGAACTCGTGCTTCGCCGCTCGCCATTCGCGCCCGACTACACGATCTGCAGCGCAGGCGCCTGCCGCGAACTGGGGGCGCTCGTCGGCCCGCGGACGGACGACGCGATCGTGATCGTGCGGCCCTGCACCGCGCTTCGATGAAGGGCAGCGGACCGTCAGCCGGCCGCGAGCAGGTCGGGCGTAAGCGAGGGGCGCCGTTCGAGCGTGGACACCCGCAGCGGAAACACGCCGCTGCGCCGGTCGACGAAGTAGTTGCGCAGCGTGCGGCCGATCGTGCGGAATGCGAGCATCTCCCACGGGATCTCGTCCTCGCGGAAAAGCCTCACCTCGAGGCTTTCGGGCCCGGGGCCGAAGTCGAGGTCGGAGAGCCGCGAGCGGAACATCATGTAGATCTGCCCGATCTGCGGCAGGTTGATCACCGTGTAGAGGTCGAGGAGTTCGACGCGCGCATCGGCTTCCTCGAGGGTTTCGCGCGCCGCGCCTGCGGACAGTGTCTCGCCGTTCTCGAGGAACCCGGCGGGCAGCGTCCAAAGCCCGTGCCGGGGCTCGATCGCGCGCCGGCAAAGCAGGATCTGGTCGCCCCACTCAGGGAGGCAGCCGACGACCACCTTGGGGTTGCGGTAATGGATCGCACCGCAGTCCGGGCATACGAAGCGGGGCAAGTGGTCGCCGTCCGGAACCCGGAATTCCAGCCGCGCCGAGCCGCAGGTGCTGCAGAAGTTCATGGTCCGATTATCGTGGCGTCAACGGCGGCCCGCAATCGCGCGTTCGATGCTTCTGCAACCATTTGCCCGCGGGGCTGTCCGAAACGGGTTACGTCCACTTGCCCTGCCCCGCGCGCGGCGCGCGCTCACGAATCTCCGGACCCTGCAGTATGGCCATGCGCGGACAATACCGGCGTACCGCACTGATCGCCTTGGCAAGCCTGGTCGGCGTGGCGGCGGCGGGCTGCGTCTTCCTCGAAGCAAAGGAGCGGGAGCTCGTCTTCCGGCCGGTGCGCGACTATGCGCGCACGCCAGCCGACCTGGCGCTCGCCTACGAGGACGTCTGGCTCTCCGTGCCGCGCCCGGAGGGTGCGGGCGAGGAGCGCGTGCATGGCTGGTGGCTGCCGGCCGGCAAGGCCGACGCGCCCTCGGTGCTCTACCTGCACGGCGTCCGCTGGAGCCTCGGCAACAACCTGTTCCGCATCGCGCGCTGGCATCAATTGGGCTTCAACGTGCTCGCCGTCGATTACCGTGGCTTCGGCCGCAGCGACGGGGACCTGCCTTCCGAAGCGCAGATCTACGCCGATGCGCGCGCGGCCTGGGGCGAACTGCAGCGGCGCGAGCCCCGCATCGAGCGTCGCTTCATCTATGGCCACTCGCTCGGCGCCGCGGTCGCGCTCAACCTCGCCGCCACCGAGGACGGCACCGCCGGCGTCATCGCCGAGTCCGGCTTCACCTCGCTCGCCGACGTGGTCGGCGAGAAGTACGCGCCGGTCGGCCTGCTGCTTTCGCAGAAATTCGAGGCGCTCGAGCGCGTCAAGGACATCCGCGTGCCGGTGCTGTTCGTCCATGGCACCGCGGACTCGATCGTGCCGTTCACGATGAGCCGGCGGCTCTACGAAGCCGCGCGCGAACCGAAGCGCCTGCTGATCATCGAAGGCGGCACCCATAGCAACTTCGGTGGCGTCGGCCTTGCCGAGTACCGGCAGGCGGTCGACGAGCTGGTGACGCTCGGGCAGGCGGCGGTGCGCGAGCGCGCGGGTTACCCCGGGCCCCTTGCGCGCCCGGTCGCCGCATCGCCCCGGATCTGAGCGCAGGCAACGGCGCCGGGTGGCCGTGCTGCCGCCCCCGCGACGGGGCTACTCCTCGCCGCCGGGGAACGGCAGCGGCGCGCGGATGAAATGCTCGCGGTAGTACTTCATCTCGTCGATCGACTCGTAGACGTCGGCGAGCGCCTCGTGCTTCGTGTCCTTGGTGAAGCCGCGCATCAGGTCCGGCTGCCAGCGGCGGCACAGCTCCTTCAGCGTCGACACGTCGACGTGGCGGTAATGGAAATAGTCCTCCAGCGCTGGCATCCAGCGGGCGAGGAAGCGCCGGTCCTGGCAGATCGTGTTGCCGCACATCGGCGAGGCCTTGGCGGGGACGTGCTCGCGCAGGAACGCGAGTGCGGCGGTCTCGACGTCGGCCTCCGAAAGCGTCGAGGCCTTGACGCGAGCGATGAGCCCCGAGCGGCCGTGGGTTCCCTGGTTCCACGAGTCCATTGCCGCCAGCACATCGTCGCTCTGGTGAATCGCCCAGACCGGCGCCTCGGCAATCGTTTCGAGATGCGGTGTGGTGACAACCAGGGCGAGCTCGATGATCCGGTCGCGCTCGGGTGAAAGCCCGGTCATCTCGAGGTCGATCCAGATCAGGTTGTCCGCGGACTGCGCCATGGCGATCGCGTAAAATGAGCGGCTCATTGTCGCACAGCCCCATCACCGGTCCGCGGACGGGGAAACGCCCGGAATGACGCATTCGCTATTCACCACGCTCTTTCTTGCCGCGCTGGGCGCAATGGTCTTCACGCGGCTGTGGCTTGCCTCGCGCCAGATCGCGTACGTGACCGCGCATCGAGACCAAGTCCCACCCGCGTTCGCGACGCGCATCGGCCTCGTCGCCCACAGGAAGGCCGCCGACTACACGGTTGCACGCCAACGGCTGCTGCGGATCGAGACCGCAGTCGACGCCGTCGTTCTTCTCGCGTTGACGCAAGGCGGCGGGCTTGCGCTGCTGGTCGCGCTCACGGAAGACCTGATGGCATCGCCGCTTTGGCAGGACGTGCTTCTGCTCGGCGCGCTGGCGGTCGTCTCAGGGGTCGTCTCGCTGCCTTTCTCGTGGTGGAGCACGTTCGTGATCGAGGAGTGCTTCGGGTTCAACCGGATGACGCTCCGGCTGTGGCTCGCGGACCTCGTCAAGGGCACGCTGGTGGCCATTGCGCTCGGACTCCCGCTGCTGCTGCTCGTGCTCTGGCTGATGCGTGGCGCGGGACCCTGGTGGTGGGTCTGGGCCTGGCTCGCGTGGAGCGCATTTCAGCTGCTCGTGCTCGTGCTCTATCCCACGGTGATCGCGCCGCTGTTCAACAAGTTCACGCCGCTGCCCGCCGGCGATGCGCGTTCCCGCGTCGAGTCGCTGCTCGCGCGCTGCGGCTTCGCGAGCTCCGGCCTGTTCATGATGGACGGCAGCAAGCGCAGCGGTCATGGCAACGCCTATTTCACCGGCTTCGGTAAGGCCAAGCGCGTCGTGTTCTTCGACACGCTGCTGTCGCGCCTCGACGGCGACGAGCTGGAGGCGGTGCTCGCGCACGAGCTCGGCCATTTCAAGCTCCGCCACGTGACGAAACGCATCGTGTTGTCGACGCTCCTGTCGCTCGCGTTCCTCGCCCTTCTGGCATGGCTCGCAGGCGAGCCGTGGTTCTTTGCCGGGCTCGGCATCCCGGCCGGCGAAGTCGGGTCAGCGATGGCACGCCCGGGTGTCGCGCTCGCGCTGTTCTCGCTCGCGCTGCCCGTGTTCGCATTCGTGCTCGGGCCGCTCGGCGCGCTCTATTCGCGCCGGCACGAGTTCGAGGCCGACGCATTCGCCGCGAGCGCCGCCAACGGGTCGGCGCTCGTGCTCGCGCTCGTCAAGCTGTACGAGGACAATGCGGCTACGCTGACGCCGGACCCGCTCCACTCCGCGTTCTACGATTCGCACCCGCCGGCCGCGCTGCGTATTGCCAGGCTCGAGTCACTCGGTGCACGATCCGGGGCGACCGCACTCGCCTAGACGCCAGAGGAGGCCGCCATGTCCCGTCCGCCCACGGCAGCCCTGCTGTTCGCGCTCGTCCTCGCGGCCACGGCCACGGCTTTCGCGCAACCACGGAAGCCCTTCGCCGGCGGCGATCCCGCCGCTGGCGCGGTGCTGCACGAAAAGGATTGCGTTGCCTGCCATGCTCGGCGCTTCGGCGGCGATCCCGGCGCGATCTACACACGCGCGGATCGCAGATCGACGACGCCGGAAAAGCTCCGCGCGCAGATCGCCCTCTGCAACTCCGAACTCGCAACCGGTTACTTTCCGGAAGAGGAAGAGCACCTGGCCGCATATCTCAATCTCCACTACTACAAATTCGACCCATGAGCCCCTCGCTCCCCCCGACACTGGCGGCCCTCGCAGACGATCGTTGCACCGCGGGCGCGCCGCCCCTGGCCGAAGCCGAGCTCGTCGCGGCCTTGCCCAACCTTCCCGGCTGGAGCCACGTCGGTGATCGCATCGCCAAGACGTGGCGCTTCGCCAACTACCACGAGACGATCGCATTCGTGAACGCCGTCGCGTGGATCGCGCATCGGGCGGATCACCACCCGGATCTGTCGGTCCACTACAACCGCTGTGTCGTGTCGTTCTCCACCCACGATGCCGGCGGGGTCACGCGCAACGACCTGATCTGCGCCGCGCGCGTGGAGCGGCTCGCGACATGAAGGCGTATCGCGTGCCAGCGCCCAATTGAGCGACGCGAAGACAGCCGTCGCACCGGGAGGCGACCCGCTCGGTACGCAGATCGGGCTCGTCGTCGCCACCTATCGCCGGCACTACCAGGTGCTGCAGGACGACGGCAGGGCGATCGAATGCGTGCTCAAGGGTCGCCGGTCGCAGATCGCGTGCGGCGACCGCGTGCGGGTGCGGCTCGTGCATGGCGGCGGCGTCATCGTTGCCGTGGAGCCGCGTCGCAATCTCGTCTACCGCTCCGACGCGTTCAAGGAAAAGCTGATCGGCGCGAACGTGAGCCTGATCGTCGGCGTCGTCGCGCCCGACATACCCGCGGACTTCGAGCTGATCGAGCGCTGGACCATCGCCGCCGAGGTCGAGCAGTGCCAGTTCCTGCTGGTCGCGAACAAGGCGGACCTGCCCGGCTTCGATGCGATGCTTTCGCGACTTGCCCCGTATGCGCGCCTGGGCTACCGCGTGCTGCCGCTCGCAGCGAAGCGCGACGCATCCGCGCTTCGCCCGCACCTCGTCGGGCAGCACAGCGTGCTGGTTGGCCAGTCGGGCATGGGCAAGAGCACGATCCTGAACGCTCTCGCGCCGGCCGCCGCGGCCCGGGTCGGCGAGATTTCGCGTGCGCTCGAGACCGGCCGTCACACCACCACCGAGACGACGCTGCATCCGATACCCGACGACCCGGCCGGGGGCTGGATCGTCGATTCGCCCGGAATGAGCGCCGTGAGCCTCGCGCATGCAGCGCCCGGCGAGCTCGCGGCGGCTTTTATCGAGATGCGGCCCTTTCTCGGCCGCTGCCGCTTCCGCGACTGCCGGCACGACCGCGAGCCGGATTGCGCGGTGCGTGCTGCCGTCTCGCGCGGGGAAATCGCGCCGCACCGGCTCGCGCTCATGCACGCGATGCGGGCGGAGAGCGAGGCCGTGCGCAATCCCGCCGCGCGACTGCGCTGACCCAGGGCGTGCCTACGGCGCGAGATTCGCGAGCGTCAGCAGGAGGATCAGCAACAGCCAGAGCACGAGCGCTCGCCAGACGAGCCCGACGCCGGAAGGCAGCATCTCGGGCTCGACCGTCTCGCCCATGCCGAGCTCCGGACGGAACTCCGGCTGCCCCCCCAGCATCGGCAGCGGCCCGCCGAGCTGCACGCCGAGCGCGCCGCCGCCGGTCGCGAGCACGATGCCCATCGTCACGCCGCCCTCCTCGTGCTGCCAGGACTGCGCCTGCGTCCGCCAGCAGTAGACCGCGTCCTCGAAGTCGCCGACGATCGCGAACGACAAAGCCGAGAGGCGCACCGGCACCCAGTCGAGCAGCCACAGCAACTGACGCGCGGGCCAGCCGAACGCAAGTCGCGAGCGCCCGATCGCGGTCGAATCCTCGCCTGGCGCTTCGCCGCGCCATTCCTCCGCGAGCAGCGCGGCGGCACGATAAAGGACCGCGCCTGCGGGACCGGGCAGCACCGTGAACCAGAACAGCACGGCGAACACCTGCCGGTAGGCGTCGGTCAGCCCGCGCTCGATCGCGAGCTTCGCGATCTCCTGCGAGGACAGCTCTGCGGTGTAGCCGCCGCGCCACGCGGCGAGCGCGCGGCGCGCGGCGCCGAGATCGCCCGTCTTCAATGCGGTGATGATCACCGACACTGCATGGCTGAACCGGCGAAAGCCCATGAGCAGGTAGAGCACGGCGATGTTGCAGGCGACGCCGAGCAACGGATGCAGCCGCTCCGCCACCCACCACAGAACGGCCGCGACGACGACAGGCGGCAGCAGCGCGAACGCCGCCGCGACCAGGCCATGCCGCACCGAGCCGCCGTTCAGCTGTTCCTCCAGCCAGCGGGCATAGCGGACGAACGAGCGTTCGATCACCGCGCGAAAGCGGAACGCGCGCCACTGCTCGAGTCCGAGGGCGGCGAGGATAGCGAGGAAATTCATCGGTACGATGCGGCTGGGCAACGATGCAGAAGCGGCCAACGCAGAAATCCGCGGCTCACATCCTTGAAGAGCGCGGTCTGCAGGACGCACACGCGCGTCTCGACGCCCGCGATCGGCATCGGCAGGCGTACCCTGCACGCGGCGTCACGTCTTCAGCTCCTCGCGGTCGCGATATTGCTCGAGCACCTCGGGATTGGCGAGCGCTTCGGCGTTCTTCACCTCGCGGCCATGGACGACATTGCGCACCGCGAGCTCCACGATCTTGCCGCTCTTCGTGCGCGGGATGTCGGAGACCTGCAGGATCTTGGCGGGCACGTGCCGCGGCGTCGTGTTCTGGCGGATGTGCTTCTGGATGCGCTCGATCAGCGCCTTGTCGAGCGTCATGCCCTCGCGCAGCTTGACGAAGAGCACGACGCGCGAGTCGCCGACTTCGCCGGGCGGCCAGTCCTGCCCGATGACGAGGCTCTCGACCACCTCGTCGAGCTGCTCGACCTGGCGGTAGATCTCGGAAGTGCCGATGCGCACGCCTCCCGGATTGAGCGTCGCATCCGAGCGGCCGTAGATGACGACGCCGCCGTGTTCCGTGATCTCGATGAAGTCGCCATGGCACCAGATGTTGGGGAAGCGCTCGAAGTACGCGGCGCGATAGTTGCTGCCATCCGGGTCGTTCCAGAACGCGATCGGCATCGACGGGAAGGGCTTCGTGCAGACCAGTTCGCCGCGCTCGCCCTTTCCCGGCGCAATCGGCCGGCCGTCGTCGTCGAAGACCTCGACGGCCATGCCGAGGCCCCGGCACTGCAGCTCGCCTCGCCAGACCGGCAGCGCCGGGTTGCCGAGAGCGAAACAGCTCACGATGTCGGTGCCCCCGGAGATCGACGAGAGGCAGACGTCGTGCTTGATGCACTCGTAGACGTAGTCGAAGCTCTCCGGCGCGAGCGGGCTGCCGGTCGCGAAGATTGCGCGAACGGTGTCGAGTGCGTAGTCCTTGACGGGCACGAGCGCGATCTTCTTCAACGCGTCGATGTATTTGGCCGACGTGCCGAAGTGCGTCATCCGCTCCTGCTCGGCGAAGTCCCAAAGGATGCGCCCGCGAACGATGAACGGCGCACCGTCGAAGAGCAGCAGCGTCGCCTGCGCCGCGAGGCCCGAGACGAGCCAGTTCCACATCATCCAGCCGCACGTCGTGAAGTAGAAGAGCCGGTCGCCGGCCTTCACGTCGCCGTGCAGACGATGCTCCTTCAGGTGCTGCAGCAGCGTGCCCCCCTGGCCGTGCACGATGCACTTCGGCACGCCGGTCGTCCCCGACGAATAGAGGATGTAGAGCGGATGATCGAACGGCAGCTTCGCGTATTCGATCGGGCCGGGGATGAACGGTGCGACGAACGCATCCCAGGTCGCCGCGCCGGCGATCGCCGGCAGCTCGTTGCGCGCGCCTTCCGCGGGCGCTAGGTACTGCACGATCACCACGCGCTCGAGCGTAGGCAGTCTGGCGACGATCTCGGCGACCTTGTCGAGGATCGACATCGCCTTGCCGTTGTACCAGTAACCGTCGACCGTGACGAGCACGCGTGGCTGGATCTGGCCGAAGCGGTCGAGCACGCCCTGCACGCCGAAGTCGGGCGAGCACGACGACCAGATTGCGCCGCGGGCGCTGCCGGCGAGCATCGCGACGATCGCCTCGGGCATGTTGGGAAGGTAGCCCACGATGCGATCGCCGGCGCGCACGCCCAGCGCGGCGAGCGCAGCGGCGAAACGTGAGACCGCCTGATGCAACTCCGCATGCGACACGCGGCGGCGGACCTTGTCCTCGCCCCAGAACACGAGCGCGTCGCCCGCGTCGTCCGCGCGGCGACGCTCGAGCAGGTTCTGCGCGAAGTTGAGCCGCGCGTCCGGGAACCACCGGGCGCCCGGCATGCGATCGCCGTCGACGAGCGTGCGGGCACCGCGCTCCCCGATCACGCCCGTGTAGTCCCAGATCGCATTCCAGAAGGCTTCGGGGTTTTCGACCGACCACTGCCACAGTGCGTCGTAATCGGGAAAGGCCCTACCCGCCTTGTCGGCCAGCACCCGGGCGAAATCGCTGATCGTCGCCTGCGCGATGCGCTCGGGCGAGGGTTCCCACAATTTGGCCGTCGTCGTCTCCATCGCTTGCGCTCCGTGCCGGTCAGGCCGACGTTTTCGGCGCGTCGCCCACCGCGCGCAGCGGACCCGCGATCGCCTCGGGGAGCGGCGTCGGCCGGCCGCTCGCGAGCTCGATCCAGACGATCTTCGCGGCACCGTCGGCGTACATGCGCCCATCCTTCCGGAGTTCGTAGAAGCTTCCCACGCTGCTGCGGCCGAGTCCGGCCAGAAACATCTTCACCTCGACGTCGCCCGGGTACACGAGCGCCTCGCGGAACGTGCAGCTCGCATTGACGATCACCGGGCCCGTGCCGCGGTCGTATCCGACCCCCGCCTGTGCCTGCGCATAGAGCCATTCGATGCGCGCCTGCTCCATGTAGCGGAAGTAGGCCGTGTTGTTGACGTGCCCGAGGGCATCCATGTCCGCCCAGCGGATGGGCTGGACCGACGTGTGCACGAGGAGTCGGGGCGCGTGGTGGGTCGTCGACATTCGCTCAGGGCCTGTTCACACCATGACCGCGGATACGAAAAGGCGGTCCATGACGGGTTCTGCATCAGCCTGCTAGTGTGGTGTACCGGAAATACCTTGTCTTAGTCGCGGTCGGCGGCCACCGCTCCAACCTGGCGGATTCAACGCAACCGTCGGGCAAAGTGCCGCGAAAACCGCGCCAGGCAAGGCGCGAGTCGAGGCAGGGTTGGGCACCCGGCGAGGCGAGCAACGAAGCATGGTGCGGTTTCTCGCGAGCACTTTGGAAGGTTAATTCCGGTACAGCACACTAGAACCTATCTCACAATCATCCACGGGTGCGACGGGATTCCCGGGGCCGCAGTTCCAGGCACAAGGAGCGCCGTTTGGCCGCACCAAACAAGCGACGAGCAACGCAGAAATGCGGCCCCGGGGCCCCCGTCCCCTCGGGTTGCGGCGGGAAAGCCCGGCCGCTGCGTTGCTCGTCGTTGCGTAGGCACGACTACGCTGCCTCCTCGCGCCTTGCTGCCAGGCTTTCTCGCCGTAACGCATCCCGCGGCTGATTATGAGATAGGTTCTAGAACCTAGGTTCTAGTGTACGTCGCCTGCGCGCGCGGGCAGCGCGGCGGCCACGAGCTCGGCGATATCCTGCACCTTGACCGCCTCCTCGCGGCCCAAGGCCTTCAGGCCGTCTCCCACCATCACGGCGCAATAAGGGCAGGCGGTGGCGATCACGGCGGGCGCCTGCTCGAGCGCCTGCTCCACGCGGGCGATGTTGATACGCTTCCCGATCGTCTCCTCCATCCACATTCTCCCGCCGCCCGCGCCGCAGCACATCGCCTTGTCCCGCGTGAGCGCGAACTCGAGCGGCGCGTCCCTTGCCACCCGCGCGAGGATCGCGCGCGGCGCCTCGTACTCGCCATTGTGGCGGCCGAGGTAGCACGGATCGTGGAAGACGACGCGCCCAAGCGCAGGTTCCGGCGCGATCCGGCCCTTGGCAACGAGCTCGGCAATCAGCTGCGTGTGATGCACCACCTCGAAGTGGCCGCCGAACTCGGGATACTCGTTGCGCAGCGTGTTGAAGGCATGGGGGTCGGTGGTGACGATGCGCGTGACGCCGAGCTCATTAAGCGTCGCAACGAGCTGCTGCGCAAGGGTCTGGAAAAGCATCTCGTTGCCGACTCGCCGGACGCATTCGCCCGTCGACGTCTCGCGCGGCCCAAGGATGCCGATGCGCAATCCCGCGTGCTGGGCGATGCGCACGAGCGCGGCCGCGATCTTCTGTCCGCGCGAGTCGAACGACGCCGCGGAGCCGACGTAGAAAAGGTAGTCGAGCTTGGCGACGTCATCAGCGCTCGCCACGACCGGGATGCCGAGCCCCTTCGCCCAGTCCCCACGCGTGTCGGCGGAGAGCCCCCACGGGTTGCTCTGCACCTCGTACGCGTCGAACACGGGCTTCAACTCGTGCGGGAATGCGCCTTCCATCATCACCTGGTGCTGGCGCAGGCGGAAGAACTTGGGCAGATGTTCGAGTTCGATCGGGCACGCGGCCTCGCAGTATCCGCAGGTGGTGCAGGCCCACAGCGTGTCCTCGCCGATCACCTCGGGCACGAGCGGCGGCAGCGTTTCCTCGGCGGCCGGGACCGCGAGCAGCGTCTCACGTTGCGCGAGCAGATGGCGCTTCACATTGTCGTGCACCCACTTGAGCGCAAGCGGCTTGCCGGTGAGGAACGTCGGGCACGCGTCCTTGCAGCGGCCGCATTCGGTGCAGGTGAACGCGTCGAAGCCGTCCTTCCAGACAAGATCGCGCGCAGTGCGGATGCCGACCTTCGGTTCCTCGCCGTCGGCGGCGTTCATCACTTTGTCGAGATCGACGGAGGGGACCCGGTTTCCCGGCGTGCCGCGCGCGAAGAACAGCGCAGGCAGCGCGGTGACGATGTGGAAGTGCTCGCCGACCGGCAAGAGCACGAGGAACGAGAGCACGGTCAGCATCTGCAGCCAGTAGAACAGGTGATAGCCGAGCGCGAGGGTGGCAGGCGGCAGCCCCGCGAACCACGCCGCGATGCGTGCGCCGATGAATGCGTACGACGCCTCGTGGGCGATGCCGGGGTCGCCGCCGTCGAGCAGTGCGAAGCGGAAGCCGTCGAACAGGAAATCGGTGACCATGATCGCGGCGATCAGCGACAGGATCAGGATCGCCTCGCGGTTGGCCTCGAGGCGCCGCGGCTTCTGCACGAACCGGCGCCATAGCCCGTAGCTCACGGCGATCAGCACGGCGAGCTCGACCAGGTCCTTGAACGCGGCGAACAGGCCGCCGGCAAGCCCGGGATAGACGAAATTCGGTGCGTAGCCGATGACGATGAGCTGCAGCTTGCGCGCGAGCAGCGCGAGGAAGCCCAGGAAGATCACCGTGTGCATGATTCCCGGCGGGCGGTCGCCGTGGATCATCCGCCTCTGCAGCAGACCGTTCACCAGCACGCGCCGCAGGCGTTCTGCCGGGTGATCCCAGCGCGGCTCGGCCGCGAGGCGGGCGACGATCGCGAGCTTGCGCCATGCGAGCGCGAAGAACCCCGCGAACGCGACGGCAAGGGCCAGCGTGATGCCGACCGGGCTCATGGGCGGCCTTCGGTATGCGAGGTCAAGGCTGCGGGACGACGCTCAAGGGCGGCGGTGGACGTGCGCGCGCGCCACCGCACACGTCCACCGCGGTTGCCACGCCACGCGGGCGGGGATGCTTGAGCGGCGATTATACAATTGCCGCTTCGGCCGCTCGAACCTGCGGCCTGCCCGGAAGCGGAGCGATGGTGGCGACTGCACGCGAAGCGATGGAGTACGACGTGGTGATCGTCGGAGGCGGCCCCGCGGGCCTTGCCGCCGCGATCCGGTTGAAGCAGCAGGCCGCCGCCGCAAAGCGCGAGGTCTCGGTGTGCCTGCTCGAAAAAGGCGGCGAGATCGGTGCGCACATCATCTCGGGCGCGGTGATCGATCCGCACGGCCTTGCCGAGCTCCTGCCCGACTGGAAGGAGAAGGGTGCGCCGATCGACACGCCGGTGACCGAGGACCGCTTCCTGATCCTTCGTGCGGACAAGGCATGGCGCATCCCCAGCTGGGCGCTGCCGAAGCTCATGACCAACCACGGCAACTACATCGCGAGTCTCGGCAACGTCTGCCGCTGGCTCGGGCAGCAGGCCGAGGCCATGGGCGTGGAAATCTACCCGGGCTTCGCGGCCACCGAGGTGCTCTACGACGACGCCGGCGCCGTGATGGGGGTTGCTACCGGAGACATGGGTGTGGCGAAGGACGGCACGCCCAAGACCGAGTTCCAGCGCGGCATGGAACTGCACGCCAAGTACACGCTGTTCGCGGAAGGCGCGCGCGGGTCGCTTTCGCAGCTGCTGATGCAGCGCTTCAACCTGCGCGACGGTATCGATCCACAGAAGTACGGCATCGGCATCAAGGAGCTGTGGCAGGTCGCGCCCGGGAAGTTCCAGAAGGGCCTCGTGATCCATTCGCAGGGCTGGCCGCTGTCCGACGACGTCGGTGGCGGCTCGTTCGTCTACCACTTCGGCGACTGCCTCGCTTCCGTGGGGTTCGTCGTCCACCTCAACTACCGGAACCCGTACCTTTCTCCCTACGACGAGTTCCAGCGCTTCAAGACCCATCCGGCGATTCGTGACACGTTCGCGGGCGGCAAGCGCCTTGCCTACGGCGCACGCGCAATCAACGAAGGTGGTCTGCAATCCGTGCCGAAGCTTGCATTTCCCGGCGGCGCATTGGTCGGTTGCGCCGCGGGCTTCGTCAATCTGCCGCGCATCAAGGGCAGCCACAACGCCGTGAAGACCGGGATGCTGGCAGCGGAAGCCGCGTTCGCCGCCCTCGGCAGCGGCCGCGCCCGGGATACGCTGACCGAGTACGCCGACGGCTGGAAGAAGTCGTGGGTGTACGAGGATCTCTACAAGGTGCGCAACGTCAAGCCGGGGCTGGACTGGGGCCTGTGGGCCGGGATGGCGCACGGTGGCGTGCACATGTGGCTGAACGACCTGGGTCTCGGCGCGCTGGTCCCGTGGACGCTGCGGCACGCGAAGGCCGACCACGAATCGCTTGCGCCGGCCGCCGAGGCGACGCCGATCGAATATCCGAAGTACGATGGCGTACTCACGTTCGACAAGCTCTCTTCGGTGTTCCTGTCGAACACGAATCACGAGGAAGACCAGCCGGTCCACCTGCGATTGCGCGACGCCTCCATTCCCGTTGCCGTCAATTTCGCCGTCTACGCGGGGCCGGAGGCGCGCTACTGCCCGGCCGGCGTTTACGAGTTCGTCGACGGCGAAGACGCGGATGCGCAAGCTGCGACGAACGCCCCGCGGTCAAGGCGCCTGCAGATCAATTTCACGAACTGCGTCCACTGCAAGACCTGCGACATCAAGGACCCGAGGCAGAACATCCACTGGGTTCCGCCCGAAGGTGGCGGGGGCCCGGTGTACCCGGGGATGTAGCGTGGTGGCGCACCGGCCGCCGCATGCCGACGCAACCGCCTGCCCACCGACGCGGCGGCGGCGCGACGCCCCCCAGCCCCCCACCGTGGCGCAGGCGCATCAGCGAAGGTCTCGAATGGGCCGCCTTGACGCTCGTCATGACGGGCGCGCCGCGTCCCATCGACAATGGAGCCTGACGCGCAAAGCGGCCGGACGGGCGATCTGAAGCGTCTGGTCCATCCAACTCCTACGATACGGCAGGGCAATCATGTCACGAACCGCTCCCACACCCGTCCGGCGCCGCGAAACCGCACGCCCGGCTGGCAAATCGCGCTCCACCTCACCCAGCACCGGCAGCTCGAAGGCGGCCAAGCGCCCGCCTCCCTCCAAGACCCGCCGCGCCGAGAAGTGGGTCTACCTGTTCTCGGAAGGCGACGCCTCGATGAAGGGGCTGCTCGGAGGCAAGGGTGCGAACCTCGCGGAGATGACGGCGTTGGGGCTGCCGGTGCCGCCAGGCTTCATATTGACCACGAAGGCGTGTAATGCGTACCTGGCCGCGGGCGGTTTTGCTTCCGGGATGTGGGAACAGACCGCCGCCGCGCTTGCGAAGATCGAGCGAGCGACCGGCAAGCGCTTCGGCGACCCGGGCAATCCGCTGCTGGTGTCTTGCCGCTCGGGCGCTAGATTCTCGATGCCGGGCATGATGGACACGGTGCTGAACATCGGGCTCAACGACGACGTGGCGCAGGCGCTCGCGCGCCAAACCGGTGACGCGCGTTTCGCCTTCGACGCCTATCGTCGTCTCGTCCAGATGTTCGCCACGGTCGTGCTGAACCAGCCGGACGAGCCATTCGAGGACGTGCTCGCGCGCTATCGCGCAAAACGCGGTGTGGGCAACGACGCCGATCTCGCGGCGGAAGACCTCCGTGCGATCACCGAGGAGTTCAAGAAGCTGGTGAAGACCCGTACCGGGAATCCCTTCCCCGCCGACCCGCTCGCGCAGCTCCGCGCCGCGGCGGAAGCCGTGTTCAAGTCCTGGAACGGCAAGCGCGCGATCGATTACCGCAATGCGGCCGGCATTGCCCACGATCTGGGGACCGCGGTCAACATCCAGACGATGGTGTTCGGCAATCTGGGCGCCTCGTCCGGCACCGGTGTCGTGACGACACGCAACGTGACGACCGGCGAGCCCGAGATCGAGGGCGACTGGCTTATCAACGCCCAGGGCGAGGACGTCGTTGCCGGAACGCGCGCGACGATGGCAATCGCCACACTCGCCGACAAGATGCCGGCGATCTGGCGCGAGTTCACGAGGATCTGCACCAAGCTAGAGCGCCATTGCCGCGACGTGCAGGACGTCGAGTTCACGATCGAACGCGGCAAGCTCTGGATGCTGCAGACGCGCGACGCGAAGCGCACCGCACAGGCAGCGGTGCGTATCGCCGTCGACCTGGCCGACGCGCGCCGCATCACGCGCGCCGAAGCGCTGAAGCGCGTGACGCCGGAGCACGTCGACCACTTCCTGCACCCGCAGTTCGATCCCGCGGAAATCCGCGCGGCAAAAGGTCGCGGCGACCTGATCGCCACGGGGCTCAACGTATCGCCGGGCGCCGCGTCCGGCATCCTGGCCTTCGACGCCGACACCGCGGAACGCTGGGGCCGCGACGAAGGCAAGGCGGTGATCATGGTCCGCCCCGAAACGAAGCCCGACGACGTGCACGGCATGCTCGCCGCACGCGGCATCCTGACTTCCCGGGGCGGCAGGACGAGTCACGCGGCACTCGTTGCTCGCCAGTTCGGCAAGCCTGCCGTGGTCGGCGTCGCGGCAATCACCGTGGATGTCGAGCAGCGGCAGTTTCGCATCGACGAGCGGGTCTTCCGCGAAGGCGACGCGGTCTCGATCGACGGCACGACCGGCGACGTGTTCGCCGGCACGCTCGCTACCGTCATGCCAGACTTCAAGGATCCGTACCTGCTGCGGCTTCTCGGCTGGGCGGATGACGTGCGTACGCTCGGCGTCTGGGCCAACGCCGACTACCCGCGCGACGCGGAGCGCGCACGCGACTACGGCGCGCAAGGAATCGGGCTCACGCGCACCGAGCACATGTTCTTCGAGACGGAGCGGCTGCCGATCGTGCAGCGGATGATTCTCGCGGCGAGCGGCGCCGAGCGTGATGCGGCGCTTGCCGAGCTGCTGCCGATCCAGCGCGAGGACTTCGTCGGCCTGTTCCGCGCGATGGACGGCCTTCCGGTCACGATCCGGCTGATCGACCCGCCGCTGCACGAGTTCCTGCCGAGCCACGACGACCTGCTGCGCGACGTCACCGAAATGGAGACGCGGCACAAGCTCGCCGTCAAGGAGATGGTCACGAGCGCCGACCCGCTGGGGCTCGCCGGAACGCTCACGCAGAAGAGGCGCCTGCTCTCCGCGGTCGAGGGGATGCGCGAGGCGAATCCGATGCTCGGCCTGCGCGGCGTGCGGCTCGGCATCCACCTGCCGGAGCTCGTCCGGATGCAGGTGCGCGCGATCATCGAGGCCGCCTGCCTCTGCACGCGCGATGGCGTCAAGGTGAAGCCCAAGATCATGATTCCGCTCACCGCGCACAACAACGAGCTCCGCGTCGAGGAGGAGATCCTCGATGCCGAGGCGCGCGCGGTGATGAAGGAACAGCGCATGCGCGTCAAGTACCAGTTCGGTACGATGATCGAGGTGCCACGGGCGGCGCTGACCGCCGGCGACATCGCGCGGAACGCATCGTTCTTCTCGTTCGGGACCAACGACCTCACGCAGACGACGTTCGGCATTTCCCGCGACGACGCCGAGACGGGGTTCCTGCGCGAGTATCTCGAAAAGCGCATCCTCTCCGAGAACCCGTTCGCGACGATCGATCAGGCGGGCGTGGGCAAGCTGATGGCGATGGCGGTGCAGCAGGGCCGCGCGACGCGGCCCGATCTCGAAATCGGCATCTGCGGCGAACACGGAGGCGACCCCAAGTCGATCGCGTTCTGCCACCGGCTCGGCCTCGATTACGTATCCTGCTCGCCGTATCGCGTGCCGATCGCACGGCTCGCGGCGGCGCATGCCGCGCTCGACGGAGACTGATCGCGCCGCGAGGACGACGGCCTGCGCCGCGCGGACGCGACTCGGGCCGCTCGCAGCGCAACACCGGCCCTGAAGGCGGCAGGGTTCGCGACAGACCATCCGCCCTGCTGCCGCGGGAATTCCTCGTGGAAGGCGGTCGCGCTGGTGCCCGTCTCCAGGCAGCGCGTGTCCATCCGGCTTTTGGAGTACATTCGGCCACGACCCCCGCCGACCGGGGATCGAGGAGGAGACCATGCGCCGATCGCTGTGGGCGTGCGGTATTGCGCTCGCGTTCCTCTTTGCGAGTGTGCCGCTGTTCGCCCAGGAGTATCCGAACCGCCCGGTGAAGATTGTCGTGCCTTTCGCCACCGGCGGACCGGCCGACGTCTATGCACGCTACCTCGGCCAGCGCCTGCAGGAGGCGCTGGGCCAGCCGTTCGTGATCGACAACCGTCCGGGCGCCGGCTCGGTGACGGGAACCGACATGGCCGCCAAAAGCACGGCGGACGGCTACACGCTGCTGCTCATGTCCAACGCGCACACGGTCAACGAGTCGCTGATCCCGAACAAGCCCTACGCGCTGATGCGCGATTTCGTCGCGGTGGCGCCGATCAACTCCTCCGATCTTGTGCTCGTCGTGCATCCATCGGTCCCGGCGAACACGCTTGCCGATCTGATCAGGCTCGCCAAAGCCCAGCCGGGCAAGCTCAATTACGCATCGTCCGGCCCGGGCACGCCCTACCACATGGCGGGCGAGCTCTTCAAGGCGATGGCGGGCGTCGACATCGTGCACGTGCCCTACAAGGGGAGCTCGGGCGCTCGCACGGACGTGCTGGGTGGACAGGTCGAAATGATGTTCGACGCGGTGACGACGATGAGCGAGCAGGCCAAGGCCGGCAAGGTGCGCGCGCTCGCCACGACGGGCAAGACGCGCTCGACGGTGCTGCCCGACGTGCCGACGATGAACGAGGCCGGCGTACCGGGTTACGAAGCGACGATCTGGCTTGGCGTGATGGCGCCGAAGGGCACTCCGCCCGCCGCGGTCGCGAAGCTCAACGCGGAGATCGCGAAGATCGTCGGGCGGCCGGACGTCAAGGCGGAATGGGCGAAGCAGGGAGCGGTCGCCATGGCCATGCCGCCGGACGAGTTCACCCGCTATTTGAACGATGACATCGCGAAGTGGGAGCGTATCGTCAAGATCTCCGGCGCCAGGCCGGACCAGTAGCCGCGCGATGGATGTCGACCTGCTCTCCGCCGGTGCGGCAAAGGGGCTCGTTACCGCGCTCATGCCGACCTTCCGCGAGGCGACGGGCGCGAACGTCCTCGGCACGTTCGACGCCGTGGGCGCGATCCGTGAAAGGCTGGTCGCGGGATCGCCCTGCGATCTGCTGATACTGACGGGCGCGATGCTGGACGATCTCGCCCGCGAGGGCCGGGTCGCCGGCGCCACGATCGCCCCGCTCGGCCGGGTGCGGACCGGCGTGGCCGTGCGCGCCGGCGACCCGCCGCCGGCGATCGGCGATCGCGCTGCGCTGGGCGCCGCGTTCGCGAATGCGGATGCGATCTATTTTCCCGACCCGGAGCGGGCGACCGCCGGCATCCATTTCATGAAGGTGCTGCGCGTGCTCGGCATCGACCAGGCGGTCGCCGCCCGGCTGCGGCCCCACCCGAACGGCGCGGCGGCCATGGCGGCGCTTGCGGCGACCACGGATGCGCATCCGATCGGCTGCACGCAGGTGACGGAGATCCGCTACACGCCGGGGGTCGCACTGGTCGACGTCCTGCCGTCGGAGTTCGAACTCGCGACGCTGTATTCGGCCGGGGTTGCAACCGGCGCGCGCCACCCGGAACTCGCCGCCCGCCTGCTCGCGCTTCTCACGGGCGAGAAGGCCGCTTCGCTGCGCGAGCAGGGTGGATTCGGGCGCTAGGATATTTCACCAGGCCGCCGCCGATTCAATGAAGACTCGAGTCTTGCCAAGCACTTGGGACCCGCCCCCGGCGGAGCACGTTGGATGGGTGGACTGCGCGGTTTTTGGCGGTCGTTTTGCACCTGGCTCGGGCTTGCTCTCCTCGCCAATCGTCGCTGCTATCGGCGTCGTCGGCTGCGCCCGATCCAGGCCGCAAACCGTCACGCCAAATTCCCGCGCCCTGGTGAAACATCCGGGCTAGGGCCCCCGCAGGTATCTTGGGGCGAAGCCGGCCGTCCATCGGGATTTCGCCGCAAAGGCAACAGGACCGTTAAGCGGCGTCAACGTTTTCCGATCGCCGTTTCGGCACAATCGGTCGTGTCCCCTCCCGGAATGAGGAAGCGATGACCTACCGGTCGATTTTCGTCCACAACGACGACAGCCCCGACACCGAGCGCCGCCTCGACATCGCGATTCGGCTCGCGAAGATCTATCCCGCGGAACTCGTGGGTGCCTTCCTCGTGCCCGGCTTCAACCCGACGCCATTCGCCACGGCAATGATGGCCTCCGAGATTGCCCAGCGCAGCATGGAGCAGACGATCGCGCAAGCTCGCGCCGCCGAGGCGCGTTTTCGCGAAGCGGGCGCCAAGGCCGGGATTGCACGCGTCAGCTGGCGCACGCCGAAAATCGACCCGTTCGAGTTCGCGGTGCGCGAGGCGCGCTACTCGGACCTGACGGTGCTCGGTCAGCCGAGCCGCGACCAGCCCGAGGCGACGTTCAACGCGGAATTGGCGTATGCGGTGCTGATGCTGTCCGGGCGGCCGGTGCTGTTCGTGCCGTTTGCGGGCGCCGAGAAGACGATCGGGCAGCGCATCCTGATTGCCTGGAAGGATTCGCGCGAGTCCGCGCGCGCGGTGGCGGACGCGTTACCGCTGCTCAAGGACGCGAAGAAGGTGCACGCGGTGGCAATCACCCCCGAGGCCGAGGAGAGCACGCGCGAGCTTCTCGCCGACCAGCAAGTGCATCAGTTCCTCGCCCGGCACAACGTCGACGCCACGGTCAAGCGCATTGTCGCGCCCGACATCGACGCGGGTGAGCTCTTGCTGTCGCAGGCGGCCGACATCGGCGCCGACCTGATCGTCATGGGGGGCTACAGCCGCCCGCGGATCACCCAGCTGGTCTGGGGAGGCGTCACCCGCCTGATCTTGAGTTCGATGACCGTTCCGGTCCTGATGTCTCACTGACGCGCAACCGTAGCCAGTCGTTTCCGGATCAACCGAAACGCGTACCGAAACGTTAAAGAACGAGATTTGGCGGTGCTGATGGGGCCGTGGTGGTAGCGTCCCGGAAGGAAGCGGCGATGAGAAAAATGGCATTGGCAGTGGCGGCGGTTGCGGCGTTGGCGCTTTCCGCTGCGGACATCGGCTGGGCGCAGCGCGGGGGCGGCGGTGGTGGCGGGAGTGGCGGCGGTGGGCGCGGCGGCGCGGGGCCCGGCTATTCCGGTGGCGCACCCGGGGGTGGTGCGGGTGGCGGCTACAGCGGGGGATCACGCGGCTATAGCGGCGGTGGCTACGGCGGTGGATCGCACGGCTATAGCGGCGGTGGCTACAGTGGCGGGCCGCGCGGCGGCTATGCCGGGGGGAATTACAGCGGCTGGCGCGGCGGCTATGCCGGGGGGAATTACAGCGGCTGGCGCGGCGGCTACGCCGGGGGTCATTACAGCGGCTGGCGCGGCGGTTATTGGGGCGGCGGCTACTACCCGCGTGCCTATGGGGGGGGTTATTACGGCTACGGCTGGCGCGCCCCTTACTACGGCTGGAGCGGCTGGTACGGGCCGGGCGTCGGCGTCTACTTCGGCGCCCCATGGTACTGGGGCGGCTGGGGTGCGTGGCCGAACAGCTATTACGCTCCGTACGCAACGTACCCGTCGTACTCCGCTTACGTGCCGGACGTGGCGCAGACGTACATCGAAGAGGCGCCTGCGGCCAGTTACGCGGCGCCGAGCTACTGGTATTACTGTACCGACCCGGCGGGGTATTACCCCTATGTCCAGTCCTGCAACAAGCCTTGGACGGCAGTCGTGCCGCAAGCCGCGCCGAATACCCAAAGCCCGGTCCCGCAGTAGCGGGAGAGCCCCGAAGGATCCAGCGATGACCTCGACGATGCGCGCCTTGGTGCTGGGTACCGCCGCCGCCTGCGTTCTGGCGGGCTGTGTCACGGTGCCCGTCGGTCCGGCAGTCACGGTACTGCCCGGCTCGCGGAAGAGCTTCGACCAGTTCAGCGACGACGACCGCGTTTGCCGCCAATACGCGCAAAACGCGGTCGGGCCGTCGGCCCAGAACGCGAGCGACGCGGCAGTCGGCAGCGCTGTCGGCAGCACCGCGATCGGCGCGGCGACCGGCGCGATCATCGGCTCGGCAACGGGGCAAGCGGGTGCTGGTGCCGCAATCGGCGGCGGGCTCGGCCTTCTGTTCGGAAGCGCGGTCGGCGCCGACGTCGCCGGCGGCTCGTCCTACGCGCTGCAGCGCACCTACGACGGTGCGTACGTGCAGTGCATGTATGCGCGGGGCAACCAGGTTCCCGGTGCAGTCACCTACCGCGCTCCGCTCCCGACCTACCCGGGGTATCGCCCGCCGCCCAGCTATCCACCCGCCGGCACCCCTCCGCCGGGTACGAGCGGCGGCCCGATAGCCGTGCCGTATGGCAATGCGCCGGGCGCGCGCCCTCCAGCGTCGGCGCCTTCCGGGCCCAACCCACCGCCTAGCACGGCTCCGCCGCCGGCAGGCTATCCGCCGAGCGGCACGCCGCCGCCCCGGTCCGGCTGAAGCCGCCGATGGACGCGGATGCCTGACCGCGTATCGAGCGGCGCAGGCACAGCACGCGCACGCCGGGCCGAGCCTGCCAACTTGGCCCGAGCAGCGACCTCTGTGAGCTGCTGCGCCCGTGCGCGACAATGGCGATACGGTGCACGACATGACAAGAGGATCGACATGAAACGATGGACGCTGGCCGCTCCACTCGCCGCCCTCGCGCTTGGAGCCTGCGCGACGGGCGGTGCGCCCGATCGCGCCGCCGTGTACGTTCCGCGCATCGCCGTCCCCTTCGGCTATTTCAGCAGCCTCAACATCTCCGCCTTCCCGCCGGCGGCACGCGCGGTTCCCGCGAATGACATGCCGTTCATCACTGTCCCTTTCACCTATTTCAGCATGCCCAACATCTCCGCCTTCCCGCCGGCGGCACCCGCGGTTCCTGCGAAAGACGCAAGACAGGCGAATCGCGCACGCTTCGAGGAGCGCATCGGGCAATACACGGAACGGCGCGATCGCGAGATCACGCGGCAGGACGAACTCGATCGCGCCACGCGCGACCGCGACCTGTATGGACCGGGGCCCGCGCAGCGCCCCGAGGCAGGCGGCAAAAACTTCCAGACACCCGCCGTTTCTAGACGACTGCTGTTCGCAAGAGCATCGCGCCGGCGCAATGGCGTGTGCGGGAGCGAAAGAGCCCGGCCCGGGGCCACTGACGCGATGCGCCGCGCTCAAGCGTGCGCGAGCACCTGTCCATGCTCGCGCGTCGCGTGGAACCCCACCTTCGGCCATCGTTCCATCGTCACCTGCAGGTTGTACTTGTTGGACGCCAGGAAAACCGGGTTGCCGTCGACATCGCTGGCGAGCTGAGCGCCCTGCTCCCGCTCGAAACTGCGGCGCGCCATGTCGTCGGGATAGACGAGCCAGCGCGCGGTCGCGATGTTGGCGGGCTCGTAGAGCGCATCGACCCTGTACTCGGTCGCGAGCCGGTGCGAGACGATCTCGAACTGCAGCGGTCCCACGGCACCGAGCAGCAGCGTGTTGCCGTGCATCGCCTCGAAGACCTGGATCGCGCCCTCCTCGCCCAGTTCGTGCAGACCTTTCGCGAGCTGCTTCGCCTTGAACGGGTCGCGCGGACGGGCGGCGCGGAAGAGCTCCGGAGCGAAGTACGGGATGCCCTTGTAGGCGAGCGACTCGCCGGCGGTCAGCGTGTCGCCGATCGCGAGCTGACCGTGGTTGTGGATGCCGATGATGTCGCCCGCGACCGCGCCCTCGCTCGCGACGCGCTCGTTCGCCATGAAGGTCAGCGCACGCGCGATCTTCATCTCGCGGTCGGCGCGCAGGTGGCGCACCTTCATCCCCGGCGTATAGCGGCCGGAGCACACGCGAAAGAACGCGATCCGGTCACGATGCTTCGGGTCCATGTTCGCCTGGATCTTGAACACGAAGCCCGAAAACGCGGGCTCGGCCGGTTGCACCACGCGCATGCCGCCGTCGCGCGGTTGCGGCGGCGGCGCCCATTCGACGAGCGCCTGCAGGATCTCCTGCACGCCGAAGTTGTTGATCGCGGAGCCGAAGAATACCGGCGTCTGCTTGCCCGCCAGGAAGAGCGACAGGTCGAACGGGTGGCTCGCGCTGCGGATCAGCTCCACGTCGTGGCGCAACGCGTCGATCTCGTCTGGGAACAGGCTCGCGAGCCGCGGGTTGTCGAGGCCGCCGATCACCTCGGTGTCAAGGGCGACGCGTTCGCCGCCCGGCGCGAAACGCAGCAGACGGTCGTTGCCGAGGTGGTAGACGCCGCGGAAGCGCTTGCCCATGCCGACCGGCCAGGTGATCGGCGCACAGTCGATCGCGAGCACCGACTCGATCTCCTGGAGCAGCGCCATCGGCTCGCGCACCTCGCGGTCCATCTTGTTGACGAACGTGATGATCGGCGTGTCGCGCAGCCGGCAGACCTCGAGCAGCTTGATCGTCTGCGCTTCCACGCCCTTCGCCGCGTCGATCACCATCACCGCCGCATCGACCGCCGTCAGCACCCGGTAGGTATCCTCGGAAAAGTCCTCGTGGCCGGGCGTGTCGAGCAGGTTGATCGTGTGGCCCGCGTAATCGAACTGCATCACCGAGCTCGTGACGGAGATGCCGCGCTGCTTCTCGACTTCCATCCAGTCGGAGGTCGCGTGGCGCGCGCTCTTGCGCGCCTTGACCGTGCCGGCGAGCTGGATCGCGCCGCCGAACAGCAGCAGCTTCTCGGTCAGCGTGGTCTTGCCGGCGTCCGGGTGCGAAATGATCGCGAACGTGCGCCGGCGCGACACGTCGCGCTCGAGGTCGGCGGGAAAGGCGGCGGCATCCATGGTATTGGGCTGTGCCCGGAACGTTGGGTCGGGCGCGGCAAAACGAAAACCGCCGGCCGTGAGGGCGCAGGCGGCAGATTGAGCGCTCGATTATAACAGCGGCCCCGCGCCAGCCCCGCGCCCGTGCCCCGACGCGGTGTCAGCGCTCTGACTTGCCGACGACGCGCGCGCGAATCTCGCGGAGCTTCGCCTTCACGCGCACCTCGTTCGCGGGCCCGAGGCGAAGCATCGCCTTCTGCCCCGCCGGCAGCGCTTCAAGGCCTGGATCCGCGAATTGATAGAGCACGCGAGGCTGCACGAGCCCGATCGAGCCATGGAGCTCGGGCGCGGCGAGCAGGCTGTCGATCGCCTCGACCAGGCGGTCGTTGAAATAGCCGTTGGGATAGCCCAGTTCGCGATAGGCTTCTTGGAACAGCGGGTAATAACGCACGTACACGGCAACGAGCGCATCCGGGTTCGCGCCCTCGAGCACGCGCAGGTGGGTCGCGTAGCGCGCGGCATTGGCCTCGCTCAACATGCGGGCACCGCCGCGCTGCTCGGTGACCAGAAGCCCTGCCGCCGGCTGCACGGGCCGAAGGTGCGCGGGCACCGTCTTCCGCGGCAGGTTGTCGACCGTGACGACAAAGCGCCGCACCAGGGCGTCGCTCACGAGCACCTTGTCGAGCGGCAACCCGGCGAGCGCCGTCGCGAGCGCGCTCCCAAGCGCCGCGTCGCTCCGCGCGAGCGCGGGCAGCGGCATCGCGGGATCGGCCGGCGCGCGTGCATCGTCGATGGGATAGCGTATCTCGGGCGCAGCCGGCGGCGCAGTCGTCTCCGAGCTGGAGGGCTGCGCGCTCTCCGGGGTCGGCGCGACCGGCGCCGGAGCCTGCAGCTGGCGCCAGGCGTAGAGCGTGGCGACGACGGCCACGACAAGGGCAAGTGCGACGAAGGCACCGCGCCCACGGGGCGGGGTCGTTGGGCGGCTCGAGGGATCAGCGTGCACGGCGGCTCCAGTGAGCGCTTTGCGATTCGACCGCGAAGCGCGCGACGCGTTCCGCGCCGCGACGGCCACACCGGCGCGCCGCCGTTCTAGCCCCAATACTCTTCACTTAAGCGGCTAACCGCGCTATGCTCATGCTTTCCACGGCAGGAGAGCTGGCGATGGCGCGTACGCTTGCGACACTGCCCGAGGGCAGCCGGATTACCGACTACATCAGCCTCGGGGTAATCACCAAGACCTTTCCGTTGAAGCGCGTGCGCGCGGTGCTGGCGGCCAGCGGCAAAGCCAGTCAGCGCGAGCGGGACTTGCCCGCCCATGTGGTGGTCTATTACGCCATCGCCTTGGCGCTGTACATGCAGTCGTCCTACCGCGAGGTGTTGCGTTGTCTGCTCGAGGGCGTGCAGTGGTTGCTCGATCCGGCGGTGACGCTCAAGGTCGCCAGCAACGCGGGCATCTCGCAGGCCCGCACGCGCCTGGGGTGGGAGGTGCTGCGGCAGTTGCACGACGAGGTGGTGAAACCGATTGCGGTGGCCGCCACCAAGGGGGCCTGGTACCGCGGCCTGCGCTTGGTGAGCGTGGACGGCAGCACGTTGGAAGTGGCCGACGAGAGCGCCAATGACGCCGCCTTCGGTCGCCCGGGAGCCAGTCGCGGGGTGAGCGCCTTTCCGCAACTGCGCTTTGTGGCGCTGGTCGAGAACGGCACCCATGTGCTGTTCGGTACCCAGTTGGGCTCCTATGCCACCGGCGAGATCACGTTGGCCAAGGCCGCGTTGAGCGCCTTGCGCAAGGGGATGTTGTGTTTGGCCGATCGGAATTTCTTCGGCTTCTCGCTGTGGGTGCAGGCGCGTAGCACGGGGGCGCAGTTGCTGTGGCGGATCAAGATCAACGCCCGCTTGCCGCGCGAACAAGCCTTGGTCGATGGTTCCTATCTGAGCCGGATCTACCCCTCGGACAGCGACCGTCGGCACCAGCGCAACGGCGTGATCGTGCGCGTCATCGAGTATCGGCTGCAAGGGGTGGCCGACGCCGAGCCGCTCTATCGTCTGTTGACTAGTCTGCTCGATCCCACGCAAGCACCGGCCACCGAACTCGCCGCCCTCTATCACCAGCGCTGGGAGATCGAGACCGCTCTGGCAGAACTCAAGACCCACCTGCGCGGCGCCAAGCTCGTCCTGCGCAGCAAAACCCCCGATCTGGTCCGGCAGGAGTTCTATGGCTTGATGATGGCGCACTTTGCCGTCCGCGGTTTAATGCACGAGGCCGCCCTCAAAGCCGATACCGATCCCGACCACCTCTCGTTCCTGCATGCCGTGCGCGTGGTCCGGCGCAAACTCGCCACCTTCAACGCTATTCCCCCCTCAGCTGCGCAAAACCTTTCATGACCGGGTGCTCGACGAGATCCTCCAAGACCGGGTCGCCTCCCGCCGCGGCCGCCGCAATCCACGCGGCGTCAAACGCAAGATGAGCAACGTCCCGCTGCGACCTCGCCACGCCAAGCCTCGCAAATCGATCGACATTGCCACAGCCATTAGGATCGCTAAGTGAAGAGTATTGGTTCTAGCCCGGATATTTCACCAGGCCGCCGATTCAACCACTACCCGTGCCATGCCAAGCACTTCGCACCCGTCTACGGCGAAGCTCGCTGGACGATGGGCTGCGCGGTTTTTGGCGATCGTTTTGCACCGGGCTCGGGCTTGCTCTCCTCGCCAATAGTCGCTGCTATTGGCGTCGTCGGCTGCACCCGATCCAGGCCGCAAACCGCCGCGCCAAATTCCCGCCCCCTGGTGAAACATCCGGGCTAGGAGTCTGCGCGGAAGAAGAAAAGTGATGCATTTTCGAGGGTCATCAAACCCCTCCCGACCCCGAAATAATCGCTTGTAGGCCGTTCTATGAGGTCGAGTTTGTGCGCCATCATTTCAGATTCCTTCTGCCGCGCAGACTCCTAGCCCTGCGCGCGACCCGCTTCGTACAGCGAGGGCGTGATCCGCGCGCGGCCAAGGTACTCACGAACGTGCATCACATCCTGCCGACCGAGCGTGTTGCCGCGGTGCGGCCGATGCAGGATGCCTTCCTGGCCATTGAGCTTGACACGCAGGCGCGCGCCCGAAAGCGGCTCGATGACAGCGCCGAGGTGATGCAGCAATGACTCGATCTCGCGCCAGTGGATGTTGCCGCTGATCGGGTCGTGGAAGATCGAGCGGATCAGGTTCTCGTGCTTGTGGCTCACGGCTGCGTTCCGGTTCTTCGGTGCCGCAGAGGATACTGGACAACGGGCACCGGCGCGAGCCATGCCGGAAAAGTGGGAACGGGTGCCGCCTGGTCTGCGAAGCCTCGCGGTCCGCCGGCATCTGCCGGCTCGACCCTTGCGCGTAACCTCGACGCCGGTCGCTGCACCGGATGCGCCGATCGCGCAATCACTTCTCGTGTGCGTTGCCGCTGCGCGCTTCGAGGCGCGCGGCCATCTGCCGCACTTCCTCGTCGAGCGCCTGCCGCAGCGACGCGGGCCCCAGCACCTCGACATCCGCGCCGTACTTCAGCACGTCCATCAGGAGCTCGCGCGGATCGGCGAAGGGGACTTCCAGAACGTAGCTCCCGTCGGGTTCGCTACGCCCTTTCTGCTTCGGATGCCATTGCTCGTGCGCCACCCAGCGGGCGCGCGTCGGCGTGAAGCGCAGCTTCGCCCACGACACGTCGCTGCCGCCGAACACGCCGTAGCCGGTGTCGAATTCGCGCTCCACCTGCGCGAGATCGACGTTCTTCGCCCGCTCGTCTTGCAACTCCGCGTCGAGAATCGCATCGACCGCGAACTTGCGCAGGCCGCTACGCAGATGGCACCAGCCGTCCATGTACCAGTTGTCGCGGTAATGGACGAGTCGCTGCGGGGACACGTCGCGCTCGGTGGCCACACCGCTCGCGCGCCCGGCGTAGCGGATGTGCACGCGCCGGCGCTTGAGCGTCGCCGCCGCAATCGTCTCGAAGACCGCCGGCGCGAGGCGTCGGGCGGACTGCCGCGTCATGCGAATGCGTCGGCGGACTTCGGAGGCTTCGACCTGTCCCTCTTCCAGCAGAACCTCGAGCCGCGCGCGCAGCGGCGCGACGTGCGCGGACAGCAGGCCCGGCTGCAGGTCGGCGAGCAGCGCGTCCATCGTGAGAAGCGCGTGGATCTCCGACGGGTTGAACCAGAGACCGGGAAGCTCGGAGGTGCCCTTCGCGCCGGCGTCGAGCTCGTAGGCGCGAAGCTCTGGATTCCAGAGAATCGGCGTATGCAGCCGCTCGCGCATGAACTCGAGATCGCGCTTGAACGTCGCGAGCGACACCTCGAGCGCATCCAGGAACTGCCGCCGTGTCACGCGCTTGTGGTCGCGCAGCAGGCGCTCGATCTTGTAGAAGCGCTCGGTGCGATTCATCGCTGCATTATCCGGTGCAGCAGGTCCTCTGACTCCCCGTCTTCCGCGCTGGCAGCGTCGAACAGTAAGGCCGCTCAGTGCCGCCGCAAGCGCCGCGTCCGGTGGCCGACAGTGGCGATCGTGTCGACGGGCGTAAGCACGAGGTAGAGTCCGCGCAGCCGGTCGAGCTCATCGGGCGGCGCTCCGCCGCTCCGCTCGGCGCGCCGCCGCGCCGCGGCATCGAGGCACAGGATCACACCGCCGCGTCCGTCGTGGTGTTCGTGCCCGAAGCGCAGCAACGTTTCGACCCGCTCCGACGGAATACCGCGCTGCTGCATCCGTGCCCGGGCGTGGCGTGAAGCGATGGCGCGAAGCGTAGGCGACATCAGGTCTCCCGGCATGGAATCGTTTGGCAACGACAGCAAGGATATGCCGGGTCCTGGCTCAATGAATGAGCTACCTCGGCCGTTCGTCGGATTGGCAGCTGCGTCGCCCCGGTGTACGCCTCGCGCGATCCCCATCTCGACCTGAATTGCCGGTTTCCGGCCTTTGGCGGCGGCATTTCGCGCCGCCTAACGCCCTACCCGCGCGAAATGACTCCGGACCGGTTTGCGAAGGGTCAAGGATGGGGCGGGAAGCGGCTGACTTCGGCCGGATACGGTGCAAAATATGCCGAAAATCGTCTGGCATTTGGATGCCTGCTCCGGTTTTGCTAGTCTTAAGCCCGCACGAGGGCGACCCATCGCACCCTGACCCAAACCATGCTTGCATCTTCAGCTCCCCTGAGCGCGGCCTCCGCGGCGCTTGCCGTCCGGCCGGGTTCGCCCACTGCATGGTCGATCGCCATGCGGCCGAAGACGCTGTGGATCGCGGCGATTCCCGTGCTCGTCGGTTCCAGCATCGCGTTTGCCGCGAGCGGTGCATTCGATGCGACCGCCGCGCTCCTCGCGCTTGCCGCCTCGATCGTGATCCAGGTGATCAGCAACCTGCAAAACGACGTCGGCTACACCGCACGCGGCGCGGAGAGCGGACGCCGCGTCGGCCTGCCACGCGCGACGGCAAACGGCTGGCTCACGCCCGGCCAGGTGCGCGGCGCGATCGTGGTCTGCGTGCTGCTATCCGTCGCGCTCGGGTTGCCGCTTGTGCTGCAGCGAGGCGGGGTGGTGCTGGCGATGGGCATCGCTTCGCTCGTCGGTGCGGTGAGTTACATGGGCGGTCCGCGCCCCATCGCGTTCACGCCGTTGGGCGAACTGACTGTGCTCGTGTTCTTCGGTCTGGTCGCGGTCACCGGCAGCGCCTACGTGCAGGTCGGCTTCGTTCCCGCAGCCGCCTGGTTCGCGGCACTCGCGATCGGCATGCAGGCAGCGGCCGTGCTCGCGGTCAACAATCACCGCGACATCGAGCATGATCGCGCGAGCGGTCGGCGCACATTCGCCGTGAGCTTCGGTGCACAGGCTTCCCGCCGGATGCTCGTCGCGCTCACCGCAACGCCGTTTGCGCTGGCGGTAGCGGCGGCGCTCGTCGCCAAGTCGATGTGGTTCCTGTTGCCGCTCGTGGCCGCCCCGCAGGCGGTGGCGCTGGTACGCGAATTCGACCGCACCGCTCCGGGCCCGGGTTTCAACCTGGTGCTGATGCGGACCGTGATGCTCGAAGTCGGATTCGGCGCGCTGCTGACGATCGGCGCAATCGTCGCCGGCCTGCGCTAGCCCGGATGTTTCACCAGGGCGCGGGAATTTGGCGCGGCGGTTTGCGCCCTGTATCGGGCGCAGCCGACGACGCCAATAGCAGTGACACTCGGCTAGGAAAGCAAACCTGAGCCAGGTGCAAAACGACCGCCAAAAAACCGCGCAGTCCACCCGTCCAACGTGTTCCACCGGTGGCGGGTCCCAAGTGCTTGGCAAGACTCGAGTCTTCATCAAATCGGTGGCGGCCTGGTGAAATATCCAGGTTAGCCCTGCCGCGCCGGCCACCGGGAGGACGCGCCGCCGCTGCCGGCCGCGGCGCGAACGGGTAAGCTTGCCTCGCCGGCGCATAGCGGCATCGCCCCGGCGTCGCTGCGCGTCCTGCACGCACCGAACTGCACAGCGTTGACCGATACCCTTCCACTTGCTGCCAGCGTCGATCTTGCCACCGCCCGCGACGTCCTGATCGCACTGGCGATCGGTGCGCTCGCCGGCATCGACCGCGAGCGCCAGAGGCTGAGCGGAAGGCGCGGAACCTTCGGCGGACTGCGCACGTTCATCCTGTTCTCCATCGCCGGTGCCGCGGCCGCATGGACGACGAAGCTCCTCGATTCCCCGTGGGTATTCGCCGCCGTAGCGCTCGGCGTCTGCGCCCTCGTCGTCGCGGGATACCGTGCGAGCGTGGACGTCGCGCCGGAATCGCACGGACTCACGACCGAGGTCGCCGCGCTGTGCGTTTACCTGCTCGCGGGTCTCGCCGTCCTCGGGCAACCGGTGCTCGCCGCCGCGCTCGGCATCCTGCTGTCGGCCGCGCTCGCGTTCAAGGAGCCGCTGCATGGGCTCGTGGCGCGGCTCGGCACCGACGACCTCTACGCCGGCCTCAAGCTGCTGATCGCGACGTTCGTCGTGCTGCCGCTGCTGCCGAACCACCCTGTGGACCCCTGGGGCGCGCTCAACCCGGCCACGCTGTGGCTGCTCGTGATCCTGATCGCCACACTTTCGCTCGTCGGTTATGTCGCGATGCGCTGGCTCGGGCCGGGTCGCGGCCTGCTCGTGACGGGTTTGGCCGGCGGACTGGTTTCCTCGACGGCCGTGACGCTTTCCATGTCACGGCAGAGCGCCGGGCGTGCAAATGGCGTCGGCGTCCTCGCGGCCGCCGCGGCGATCGTCGGCTCGTGGGCCGTGATGTTCGTGCGCATGATCGTTGCGGTCGCCGTCGTGTACGCGCCGCTTCTCGACCGTGTCGTCGTACCGCTCTCCGGCATGGCGCTCGCCGCCGGCGCTGTTGCGGTCGCCCTCTACTTCCGCCATGCGTCGAGCAACGTCGCGCCCGCGGTTGCACTGGAGAACCCATTCAGTCTCACACAGGCAATCCGCTTCGCCGCGCTCTTCGCCGCCGTGCTGCTGCTCGTCCGGTTCGCGGAAGTGAATTTCGGTGGCGAGGGCGTCTACGTTGTCGCCGCGCTCGCCGGCCTGACCGATGTCGACGCGATCACGCTGTCGATGGCACAGTTTGCCGCCGGCGACGGCGACGCCGCGATTGCGGCCGGCGCGATCGTGACCGCGGCGATGGCGAACACGATCGTCAAGACGGGCCTCGCCCTTGCACTCGCGGGTGCCGGCATGCGCGGGCCAATCGTGTTCGCGTTCATCGCGATCGCCGGCACCGGCTTCGGGCTCTGGCGGACGCTCGGCTGATGACGAGCCCGCTTTCCGCAGGGCCGGCATCGCCGATTCGCTTCCCAGACCCGGCGGCGGCAGCGATTCCCAGACGGCCAGACGCAGGAGCCGACGCTACTTCCCTGCGCCACCCGGCACCTGCTCGCACGGGTCCGTGCGCTCCGCGGTCCACGTGAACCACAGGTAATCGTAGCCGGGATTCGCAGCGGCAAGCGAAGAGAGCGAGCCCGGCGTACTGCGCTCTTCGGGCGTGGTCTCGATCAGGCCGACGCTCACGCTCGCCGGTTCGCGCGGGAGATAGGCGGGCACACCGATATCCTTGCGCACATGCCCGTTACCCGCGAGCAGAATCGCACCGTCGCGGGTGGCGACGTCGACCATCGCCTGCGCCATCGCGGCGTCGCGCACGCGCTGCGCCCACGCGATCCGCGGCACGACGTCCTTGGGCAGCTTCCCGCAGTGGCCCTGCTCGATCGATGCCTCCATCGCCGCCTCCTGCGCGGACGTCCAGCGCGCCTGCCGCAGCCGTCGTGCCCAAGGCTCGCGGTCCGCAGCGTCTTCGCCGGCCGCAATCGCCCGCTGCAACGATTGACGCGACAGGTTCGCGGCATGGACCGGCAATCGGGCATTCACTGCCGCATCGAGCACCGGCTTGTGCAGGGGCCAGCGCCATGTCGTGCGATCGAGCTCGCCCGCATCGGCCAGCGCTTCCGCATCGAACCCCGGAGTCGCCTGCGCCGCGCGCAGCCTGGCACCCCGGTCGAGATCGAAGGTCTCGAGCGCGACCGCTGGCTTCTGCCCGTCGCGGGTCAGGCCTGCAATCAGCCGGGCGCGGATTCTGTGGTGCTCCGCGTTGTCGTGCACCTCGCCCAGCAGCAGAAACCGCGCGTTGCGCAGTCGCTCGACGAGCGCCGGCTCGTCGAGGCTTTTGCCGGCACGAACGTCGTAGATGGCTGCGCGGGCCGGTACCTCGCCCGCGTGGCCTGCCGCGAGAGTCGACGCGGCCAAGAGCGCGGCGCAGGACAGCTCGAGCACGATAGCGGCGCGGCGCGCGCGCATCGCGTTCAGACCCGTTCGATGATGACGGCGATGCCCTGCCCGACGCCGATGCACATCGTGCACAGCGCGTAGCGGCCCCCGGTGCGCAGCAGCTGATAGACCGCGGTGGTGACAAGCCGCGCCCCGCTGGCGCCGAGCGGATGCCCGAGCGCAATGGCGCCTCCGTTCGGATTGACGTTCGGCGCATCGTCGGACAGGCCGAGCTCGCGCGTCACCGCGAGCGCCTGCGCCGCGAACGCCTCGTTCAGCTCGATCACGTCCATCCGCGCGATCGTCAGTCCGGCCTTGGCGAGCACCTTGCGCGTTGCCGGCGCGGGCCCTATGCCCATGATCCGCGGCGGCACTCCGGCAGTCGCCGCCGCGACGATGCGCGCCTTCGGCGTCAGGCCGTGCCGCCGCGCTGCAGCCTCGGAAGCGATGATCAGCGCGCACGCGCCATCGTTCACGCCCGAGGCATTGCCCGCAGTCACCGTGCCGTCCGGCCGCACCACGCCCTTGAGCTTGGCGAGCGACTCGAGCGTCGTTTCGCGCGGATGCTCGTCGCGACTCACGACGACCGGGTCGCCCTTCTTCGCCGGAATCGTGACCGGCACGATCTCCTCGGCCAGCCGGCCGGCGTCGATCGCGGCCGCCGCGCGCTGCTGGCTGCGCAGCGCGAACGCATCCTGGTCGGCGCGTGCCACGTTGAACGCGGCTGCGACGTTCTCGGCCGTCTCCGGCATCGAGTCGATGCCGAACTTCGCCTTCATCAGCGGGTTGACGAGCCGCCAGCCGATCGTCGTGTCCTCGAGCTTCATCGTGCGCGCGAACGGCTCTGCCGCCTTGCCCATAACGAACGGCGCGCGCGACATGCTCTCCACGCCGCCGGCAATCATCAGCGCCGTCTCGCCGCTCTTGATCGAGCGCGCCGCCAGCGCGACCGCGTCCATGCTCGAGCCGCACAGCCGGTTGACCGTCGTGCCCGGCACCTCCTGCGGCAGGCCGGCGAGCAGCAGCGCCATGCGGCCGATGTTGCGGTTGTCCTCGCCCGCCTGGTTGGCGCAACCGTAGATCACGTCATCCACCGCGCCCCAGTCCACCGAGGCGTTGCGTTCCATCAGCGACTCGAGCGGAATCGCTGCCAGGTCGTCGGTGCGCACGGCGGCGAGTGCGCCGCCGTAGCGCCCGACGGGCGTGCGCACCGCGTCACAAATGAATGCCTGTTCCATGACGGTCGTCCCCTCAAGCCACCGCCGCGGCCCGCACGAGCGGGACGCCGGTCAGCCGCTGCAGTTCAGCGAATGCAACACCCTCGACGATCTCGACCACGACAAGCCCGGCCGGCGTCACGTCGAGTACCGCGAGGTCGGTGAAGATGCGATCGACGCAACGCACGCCCGTCAGCGGATAGGTGCAGCGCGGCACGATCTTGCTCTGTCCGTCCTTGGTCAGATGCTCCATCATCACATAGACGTGCTTCGCACCGATGGCGAGGTCCATCGCGCCGCCGACGGCAGGGATCGCGTCGGGCGCGCCGGTGTGCCAGTTGGCGAGATCGCCCTCCCCCGACACCTGGAACGCGCCGAGCACGCAATAGTCGAGGTGGCCGCCGCGCATCATCGCAAAGGAATCGGCATGGTGAAAGAACGACGCGCCCGGCAGTGCGGTCACGGGCTGCTTGCCGGCGTTGATGAGATCCGGATCGACCCGGCCCGGCGCCGGGGCCGGGCCCATGCCGAGGAGCCCGTTCTCGGTTTGCAACATGATCTCGCGATCCTTCGGCAGGTGGTTGGCCACAAGCGTCGGCAGCCCGATGCCGAGATTGACGCAGGCACCGTTCGGAATGTCCCGCGCGACGCGCGCGGCCATCTGTTCGCGGGAGTAGCGCTTCATCGTCCGATCGCCGTCATGCGGCGGCGCCGCCCGCTCCGACCGCCACGGCGGCAGAAGGAACCGCCACCAGCCGGTGCACGAAAATGCCCGGTGTCACGACGTGCTCAGGATCCAATGCGCCGAGCGGCACGATCTCGCGCACCTGCGCGACCGTGCATTTCGCCGCGGTCGCCATGATCGGCCCGAAATTGCGCGCCGTCTTGCGGTAGACCAAGTTGCCCCAGCGGTCGCCGCGATCCGCCTTGATCAGCGCGTAGTCGGCGTGGATCGGGTACTCGAGTACGTAGTGGCGGCCGGCTATCGCACGCGTCTCCTTGCCTTCGGCGAGCAGCGTGCCATACCCGGTCGGCGTGAAGAACGCGCCGATGCCCGCACCCGCCGCCCGGATGCGCTCCGCCAGGTTGCCCTGCGGCACGAGCTCGAGCTCGATCTCGCCGGCGCGGTAGAGCGCGTCGAAGTGCCACGAGTCGGACTGCCGCGGAAACGAGCAGATGATCTTGCGCACGCGCTTCGCCTTGAGCAGCAGCGCGAGTCCGGCGTCGGCATTGCCCGCGTTGTTGTTGACGATCGTGAGATCGCCTGCGCCCTGCGCGATCAGCGCGTCGATCAGCTCGACCGGCATGCCCGCGGTGCCGAAGCCGCCGATCATCACGGTCACGCCGTCCGGGATGTCGGCGAGCGCGGCCGCGACGGAGGGAACGGTCTTGTCGATCATCGGTCGGGTCGAGACTGCGGCAACGCGCGCGCCGCCCGCGGACGAGGGCAGCGGGCAGACATCGATGCGACGCGCTGGCCGGAAGCCGGGATGCCGATGGTCGCCGCAACGTCTTGCCCGCGTCAAGCCTTGCCGGACGCCCTCCGGAAAGGCGGCGCGCGGCGTGCGCTGTTATCCTTCGGCTGCGCCTGCGCGATGCGCCCATGCTCCGACCGCCCACGCCCGTGAACGACCCAGCCTCCCCCGACCCGACCCTGCTCGACCCGCGGCTTACGCCGAGCGCGATCGTGCGCGAGCTCGATCAGTTCGTGATCGGGCAGGACGACGCCAAGAAGATCGTCGCGGTCGCCGTCTACTCGCATTTCAAGAAGATCGCCAAGTCGCAAAGCGAGAACTTCGCGATCGCCAAGAGCAACGTACTGCTCGTAGGTTCGTCGGGAACCGGAAAGACGCTGATGTGCCAGACGCTCGCGCGCATCCTCGACGTGCCGTTCGTCACCGCAGAGGCAACCTCGCTTGCGCAGTCGCGCTACGTCAACGACGAGATCGACGCGATCCTGCAGCGCCTCGTGGACAAGGCCGGCGGCGACCTCCGGCGGGCGCAGCGCGGCATCGTATTCATCGACGAAATCGACAAGCTGAAGGCGGGACGGGAGCCGCGCGCCGTCTCGGGCGAGAGCGTCCAGCACGCGCTGCTGAAGATCATGGAGGGCTCGCAGGTCAAGCTGGGCAGCGGGCACTACGTCGATACGAGCGACGTCCTCTTCATCTGCGGCGGTGCGTTCGTCGGCCTCGAGGACATCATGTCGCAGACGCATGGCTTCGGATTCATCTCGACGTCGGGCGCCAAGGACGACAACCAGAAGATCCTCGACCGGCTGAATTCACGGGTGAAGCCGACCGACCTCTTCACCTACGGCCTGATTCCGGAATTCACCGGCCGCCTGCCGATCATCGCGCGCTTCGACAACCTCGACCGCGAGATGCTGGTGCGCATCATGGTCGAGCCGCGGGACTCGATCTACCGCCAGTTCCGCGACATCTTCGCCAACGAAGGGGTCGAGCTCCACGTGGAGCGCAAGGTGTTCGAGCAGATCTCCGAGCTTGCCATCGAGTACAAGACCGGGGCGCGCAGCCTGCGCGGGATCTTCGAGGAGCTGATCTCGCCGGTCCTCTACGTGATCCCCGACCAGCGCGACATCCGCAAGGTTGCGATCCACTCGCTCTTCAGTTCGCCGGTCTTCGTTCGAGCCTGAGCGCGACCGGGGCCGCGCGCCGTTCGCGACGCTGCGGCCGTGCTAAGCTTTGCTGCGGGGCCGACGCTGGCGGCGACAATTGGCCGCGCCTCTCGTGGAAAGGCCACGGCCCGACGATTGGCCCCATCCTTCGCACGTCGAGCCTGCTGCGCCCGTGGCCGTTCGCTCACCCGCTCTCGCCAAACTCACGCGACCCAAGCTGTACGACGCGCTGCCGCGGCAGCGCCTGTTCGCGCGCCTCGATGAAGCCCGCAAGCGCCCGATCATCTGGGTGTGCGCGCCGCCCGGCTCCGGCAAATCCGCGCTGGTCGCAAGCTACATCGAGGAGCGGCGCCTGCCGCACCTCTGGTACCAGGTGGATGTCGCCGACAGCGACCCGGCGACGTTCATGCATTACATGCGGATGGCGGCCATCCAGCTGCTCGGCAAGCGCGCAGCCGCGCTGCCGGTGTTCACGTCCGAGCCGGAGCAGGACCTGACCCGGTTCGCACGCAGCCTTTGCCGCGACCTGTTCTCGGTGCTGCCGGCAGGCGCGCTGGTCGTGCTCGACAACTTCCACGAGGCGCGCTCGCCGCCGGCACAGCGCGCTGCGTTCGCGCAAGGGCTCGAGGAGATCCCCGAGGGCGTCAACGTCGTCGTCCTGTCGCGGGCCGATCCGCCGCCCGAGTTCGCGCGTCTTGTCGCCGGCCGACGCATTGCGCGCATCGAATCCGCCGACCTGCGCTTTACCGAGGAGGAAGCTCTCGCGCTGCTCGACGACAGGACGCTCGACCGCGCCGATGTGCAGCAGATCCAGCGCCAGAGCGACGGCTGGGCGGCAGCCCTCGTGCTGCTGCGCGAGCACCTGAGCCGCCCCAGCGCGGCGCTCGATGAATCGCTCGGCGAGGGCAAGGAGGCGATCTTCCAGTATTTCGCGGGCGAGATCTTCACCCGCGCCAAGCCCGAGAACCAGCGTGCGCTGATGCTGACCGCCATCCCGGCGTCGGTGACAGAGGCAGAGGCGATCGAATTGACCGGCAGCGAGGACACGTCGAGGCTTCTCGACTATCTCTATCGACGGCACCTCTTCATCGATCGTCGTCGCGGCACGCAGACGATCTACCATTACCATGCGCTTTTCCGCGAGTTCCTGCAGGATGAAGGCCGCCGGCGCCTGCCGCCGCCGGAGCGCCGCGAGTTGAACGCACGTGCCGCGCGACTGCTCGAAGCGCGCGGCGAGCACGACGAAGCGCTCGCCCTCTACCGCGAGGCGGCCGACTGGGAAGCGATGCGCCGCCTGATCCGCGCGAACGCGCTCGACTGGGCGCGCCACGGCCGCTCGCAGGCGCTGTCCGATTGGATCGAGGCGCTTCCCGCGCCGATGCGGATGGATGATCCCTGGCTCGAATACTGGTTCGGGCGCGCATGGATCTTCGTGCAGCCGCAACGGGGTCGGCGAGCGCTGGAGCGCGCGTACGAGGCGTTTCGCGCGACCGGCGACCTGCGCGGCCAGGCGCTCGCGCTCAACACGATCGTCATCGGCTACTACTACGAGTGGGCGAACTTCGCGCCGATCGACCGCTGGCTGCCCGAGTTCGAGCGGCTGCTCGGCGCCGGGCAGGCACCGCAACTCGACCGCGGAAGCGAATTGCGCGCCCGCGCCGCGTACCTGATCGCGTTGCTCTTCCGCAAGCCGGACCATCCGGACCTTGCGGCGTGCGCGCAGCGGCTGGACGAATTGCTCGACGACGAGCCCGACGTCAACGCGCGGATGATGGCGGCCTCGACGCTGTTCAACTACCTCAACTGGCACGCGAAGGGCGACTCCGCCGACAGCCTGGTGGCGCGCGTCGATCCGCTGCTCGCCCGGCCCGACGTGACGCCACTGATGCAGGTCTGGTGGCGCACGCATCTTTCCTTCTGGCACTTCCTGAACGGGCGCTACGACCAGTCCAACGCGGTGACCACCGCCGCGCGGGAGATCGCCGAGCGCTACGGCCTTGTCGCCTACCTTTTCGAAATTGACCACGCGCAAGCCTCCGCGCTGATCAGCAAGGGCGCGCTTGTCGAGGCGAAGGCGCGGATGGACGTGATCGAGCAACGGCTTTCCCCGAGCCGTCGCATGGACTGGGCGTACTTTTACCACCTGCAGGCCAATCTTCTGCAGCGGTTCTCCCAATTCGCAGCGGCGGTGAAGGCGGCAGAGCGCGCGGTTGCGCTGGCCCGCGAAACCGGTCTGCCGACGATGCAGATGCCGCACTTCCTCGCGCGGCTCGCCCACAGCCGGATGGCCGCGGGCGACCCCGCCGGCGGCCTCTCCGCGCTCGACGAAGCGATCGCGCTTGCGAGCGCACCCGACCGCAGCTCGCTCCTGCAGCAGCGCGAGCTGCTGATGACCGCGCTCGATCTCGACGCCGGCGACCTGGATCGCGCCGCCACGCGCATCGCAGTGGTAATCGCCGAGTACAAGAGCCGCGGGCAAGCCGTGTTCCTGCGCAACCGCCCCGACCTCGCCGCGCGCATCGCCGACTTCGCGCTGTCGCGCGGCATCGAGCCCGATTACGTGCGCCTGCTGATCGAGCGCAACGGCCTTGTCGCGCCGCCGGGTGCCGGCCCCAACTGGCCATTCCGTCTGCGCATCCGCGCGCTGGGCGGCTTCGAGCTCGCGCGCGACGGGCAGCCGATGCGATTCGTCGGCAAGGCACAGCAACGCCCGCTCGACCTGCTGAAGCTGCTGGTCGCGCTGGGCGGGCGCGAGGTCGAGAGCACGGCGATCATGGCGGCGCTGTGGCCGGAGGCCGACGGCGCAGCGGCAAAGGCATCGTTCGACACCGCGCTGTTCCGGCTGCGCAAGCTGCTCGACGTCGAGCATGCAGTGCCGCTTGCAGGCGGCAAGCTGTCGCTCGCCCCCGAACTCGGCTGGACCGATGTGTGGGCGTTCGACGACGCGCAGAGCGCCGCACAGCGGGTCGTCGAGGGCGAAGCGAAAGCATCCCCGGCCCGCATCGCCGAAGCCGCGCGCACGTTGCTTGCCGCCTACCCGGGCCCACTGCTCGGCACCGAGGAAGAGCCCTGGATCGCCAAACCTCGCGATGCACTGCGCGCGCGTTTCGTGCGTACGCTGATGCGGCTCGGCGAGGAGCTCGAGGCGGCCGGCGGCTGGCCCGTCGCGATCGACGTCTACCGGCGCGGGCTCGAGGCGGATAACCTAGCCGAGCCCTTCTATCGCGGGCTCATGCGCTCGCTCGCCGCTTCCGGAGATCAGGCGGAAGCGCTCAACGCGTTCCGACGCTGCCGCGAGCTCTTGTCCGTCGTGCTCGGCCTCAGTCCCTCCGCCGAGACCGAGCGCCTGCATCAGCGCATCCTCGCGGGCGGTGCCCCGCCAGACCGCCCCAAACCTACCACGTAAGCCATCCGTAAGGCCCCCGGCGGACGCGCGCAAGCCCAGTTCGCGCCGCCGCGGCCTGCCGTCCGCGAACCCGCGCCCCGGCGACAGCGAATGGCCGTCGAGGCCTTTTGCGTCAGCCACTTGGCGCACCCGCGGCGGATCCGCGGGCTGCGCCGCCACGTCTCGACTTCCCGTCTGCGAATCCGTAAGCGATCGGCAAGCGAGCCGCTTTCAGACTGCCGCCATCCCGAACGACGCAGAAGTCGCGACGCTCGACGGGGATCGAAACAACTCTCAGGGAGAAACGAGATGGACGCCGCGCACGCACCGACATTCATGCCGCAACCCGCTACCCGGGGTCGCGCATGAGGCAGGCAGGCAAGCCGAGTACGCCGAGGAGCGGCGGTGACGCAAAGCGTGGCCGCGCCGACGAAGCGATACGGGCCACGCAACACGAACCGGTTCAGTTCCAAGAGACCCAGCAAAAGGCGGCATCGGCGATGCCAAGCGACCTGCCGCGCAAACGCCGCAAGCCATTCGTTCTGTAAACCGCCACCGAAGAGGAAGCAAGCCATGCAACGCCTGCGCAACGCATGCCATCTGCTGCAGAAGGTCGGCCCGTATCTGTTGCTCGAAATCCTGATGCCGGGCGGGACCCTGCTCGCGCTGCTCCTTTTTCTGTACCGGCAAAGCGAGGACCGCGCTTCGCGCGAGGGCGCCCCACGCGTCACCGTCGTGATCGCGTGGGCGTTCGGCAAGGTGCGCGACGCGCTCGATTGGCTGCCGCTCTACGGCGTGGCCGCAGTGCTCGACACGGACCGCGAGCGCGACGGGCTGGAGCCGCTCGCGATGGCCCCCGGCTGCTGAAAAGTCACACGTGCTCCGCGGCCGCGAGGTCGCGGGTGGATCCAACGAAAATCACGCCCCGACCCACCAACTCTACGAGGAGATGAACATGAAGCGACACATCATCGCGATCGCCCTGGCCGCATTGTCCGCATCGGGTACCGACGCCGCGTTTGCGGCCACGACCGACACCGCGTCGATCGAGCGCGGTCGTTACCTGACTCGCATCGGCGGCTGCAACGACTGCCACACGCCGGGGTACAACGAGGCCGCCGGGAAGCTGCCCGAAACCGAGTGGCTCATGGGGAGCCTGGTCGGTTTCCAGGGTCCATGGGGCACGACCTATCCCGCCAACCTTCGCCTGACGCTCGATCGCATGACCGAGGCGCAGTGGCTCGCGCGAGCACGCGCCGAGATGCGCCCGCCAATGCCGTGGTTCAATCTGCGCGACATGACGGACGACGATCTCCGCGCGATCTACCGGTACGTGAAGCGCCTGGGACCGAAGGGACCGCCGGCGCCGCAGTACGCCGCGCCGGGGCAGCAGGTCGCGACACCGTACTTCGTGTTCGTGCCGCAGAACCTGCCGCAGAAGGCCGCCACGCGCTGACCGGCGCCTGCCGCAAGCCGGGGAACCCGCGCGTCAATATCGCGCGTTTCCCGGCGTGCGCGGAAACGGGATGACGTCGCGCACGTTGGCAAGACCCGTCACATAGGCGATCGTGCGCTCGAAGCCCAGGCCGAAGCCCGCGTGCGGCACGGTGCCATAGCGGCGCAGGTCGCGATACCAGCCGTAGTGGTGACGGTCGAGCCCGGACTCCGCGATGCGCGCATCGAGCACCGCCAGGCGCTCCTCGCGCTGGCTGCCACCGATGATCTCGCCGATGCCGGGCGCGAGCACGTCCATCGCGGCAACCGTCTTCCCGTCGTCGTTCATGCGCATGTAGAACGCCTTGATCTCCTTCGGGTAGTTCATCAGGATCACCGGCTTGCCTGCGTGCTTCTCGGCGACGTAACGCTCGTGCTCGGACTGCAGGTCGATCCCCCAGTGCACCGGGTACTCGAACTTCTGCTTCGCCTGCTCCAGCACGCGGATTGCATCGGTGTAGTCCATGCGCACGAACTCGGAATCGACGATGCCCTGCAGCTTGGCAATGACACCCTTCTCGATGCGCTCCTCGAAGAACGCCATGTCGTCCGCGCGCTCGGCGAGCACGGTGCGGAAGATGTGCTTCAGCAGCGCTTCGGCGAGCGTCGCGTTGTCGGACAGGTCGGCGAACGCGATCTCGGGTTCGATCATCCAGAACTCGGCCAGATGCCTGCTCGTGTTCGAGTTCTCCGCGCGAAACGTCGGGCCGAATGTGTAGACCTTCGACAGCGCCATGCAGTAGCTCTCGACGTTGAGCTGCCCGGACACAGTGAGAAATGTCTCGCGCCCGAAGAAATCCTGCGCGAAGTCGATCCTGCCCGCGGCGTCGCGCGGCAGGTTCATGAGGTCGAGCGTCGAGACCCGGAACAGTTCGCCCGCGCCCTCGGCGTCGGATGACGTGATGATCGGCGTGTTGACCCAGTAGAAGCCGCGGTCGTCGAAAAAGCGGTGGATGGCCTGCGCGATCGTGTGTCGCATGCGCGCCACGGCGCCGATCACGTTCGTGCGCGGTCGCAGGTGCGCGACCTCGCGCAGGAATTCCAGCGTGTGCGGCTTGGGCTGGATCGGATACTCGTCGGGATCATCGACCCAGCCCACGACCTTGATCGCACTCGCTTGCATCTCGAACGGCTGTCCTCTGGCCGGCGAAGGCACGATCGTGCCCGTCGCTTCGACCGCACAGCCGGCGGTGAGGTGCAGCACCTCGTCGGCGTAGTTCGGCAGCGCGCTCGGTGCGACGACCTGGACCGGATGGAAGCCCGAGCCGTCGGACACGTTGACGAAGGAAATGCCCGCCTTCGAGTCGCGCCGGGTGCGCACCCAGCCCTTCACGGTGACCGGGCGGTCGGCGGATGCGCGTCCGGCGAGAATTTCCGCGCAAGTCAGAACCGTCATCGAAGCCTCTGTCGGGGTGGGAAGGCCGGCTGCGATCCGCGGCCATCCCGGGAGGGATGCAGTGCGATCGCGCCGCTGTGGCGGCCCTATTCTACCGACGTGCGCGATGCGCTTCGAAGCACCTGATTGGCGAGAGCGCAGGGCAGCACGCAGCACGCGCTGGGACGACGGCGGGGCACCCACGAGGGCGGCAAGCAGACGAGGCAGGATGGCCTTCATGTTGAAGCGGCTATTGAAGCGGCACTGGAACTCGGCGAGGCAGCGGTGAGCGTACGTGACGAAGCCGCAGGCGTAGCAGGTGCCGATGACGGGCGTCTTCAGGTTGCCCGGCAGGGTGTTGACCGCCCTGAACTGCGGCACCTCCACGCCGGCCTTGCCGCCGCCGGTGACGATGCGCTCTTGCCAGGCTCCGACGAGGGTGGCCGTGCTGTGGTCGCCGGTGCGGCGGCATCGCGTGTTGCCGGCGGCGGTCGATCAGCGGTCGGCATTCCGGTCCGTCGCGGCGCCGGTGGTCGCAAATGCAGCCCCGCCTCGGGCAAGCCGGGGCGGACGCAGCACATCGGCGTTCGTGGCGGCGTGCGCGTCGGACCGCTGGGCCCGAATCCGTCGGCACGCGACCTTCACCCGGCTTGGCCGATCACTTCATCGCCAACGCATCTTCCCGCGCGATCCGAGCGAGCGCCTGGCTGCGGCTCTCGGTGACGACCACCGCCGGCAGGCGGTAGACGGGGACGCCGTTCTGGTACTCGCCGGTGGCCACGCCGACCATCGGTGCGACGGCTTGGGATTGGACGGCCGGTGCGGTGGAGGCGGCGGACTTGGCCGTGGTGTAATCGACGGCGCCCATCAGGAGGGCGGCAATCACGATGGAGGCGACGGCGGCGGCGATGCGGATGCGATTCGTGGCGTGCATGGCGGTTCTCCTGGTGGGGTGGCGGTTACGACGATGCCAATGTCCGCCTGAAGCGCCCCTTCAGTCCTGAACCGTGCCTTAAACCTCCCTGAAACAAGCGTCGGTCCGATTCCCGCGCCCGCGCAGCCGGGGATAGACTGCGATCCATCGTTCCGGAGCCTCGCGTGCGCGAACTCGTCCACCCGGTTGTTTCGTGCCATGACTGCCGCTTCGGTCGCTTCGAGCTGCAGCCGGGCGAGCGCCGCTTGCTCGCCGACGGCCGTCCGGTCGCGCTGGGGGCGCGTGCGTTCGACCTCCTCGTAGCGTTGGTGGCGCGCGCGGGCCAGCTGGTGTCGAAGAACGAACTCCTCACGCTGGTCTGGCCCGGCCTTGTCGTCGAGGAGAACAACCTGCAGGTGCAGGTCTCCGCGCTGCGCAAGCTGCTCGGGCCATCCGCGGTGGCGACGATCCCGGGGCGCGGCTACCGCTTCGAACTCGAACTCGAGCGGGTCGCCGGCGCGCCGATCGCCTCGAAGCCGGACACGCCGGTTGCTGCCCCGACCGGCGCACCTGCCGCACCGCCGCGTGCGCCGACCAACCTGCCCCCGCGCATCGCAACGCTGTTCGGCCGCGCCGCCGACGTCGCCGCGGTCAGGGCGCTGCTCGCGCAGCACGTCGTCGTCACCATTGCCGGCGCGGGTGGCATCGGCAAGACCCGCGTCGCGCAGGCCGCGGCGGCGCAGCTCGCGGAGGAGCGGATCGCGGAATTCCCCGACGGTGTCTGGTGGGTCGAGCTCGCGCCTCTGGCCGACGGCGCGCTGGTCGCGTCGGCCGTGGCGCGCGTGCTCGACACGCAACTGCGCGCCGACCGATCGCCCTCCGAAACCATCGCCGCCGTGCTCGCGTCGCAGCGGCTGCTGCTGGTGCTCGACAACTGCGAGCACCTGACCGACGCCGTCGCGCCGCTCATCGATGCCGTGTGCGCCGCGGCGCCGGGCGTGCGCGTGCTCGTCACCAGCCAGGAGACGTTGAAGACGGCGGAAGAGCATGTCTACCGGCTGGGGGCGCTTGCCGTGCCGGCCGTCGACGCCAGTGCTGACGCATTGCATGTGGGTGCCGTTGAATTGTTCGTGGCGCGGGCGCAGGCGGCGGCCCCCCGTTTCGCGCTGACGTCCGGGAATTTGCACGCGGTGGTCGAGATCTGCCGGCGACTGGACGGCATTCCGCTGGCGATCGAACTCGCCGCCGCCCGCGTTCCGCTGCTCGGCGTGGAAGGCCTGCGCACGCGGCTGCATGAGCGCTTCAACGTGCTGACCGCCGGCGCACGTGTCGTGCTGCGCCGGCACCAGACGCTCCGCGCGACGCTGGAATGGAGTCACGGCCTCCTGACGCCCGACGAGCAGATCGTGTTTCGTCGCCTCGGAGTCTTCGCCGGCAGCTTCACGCTCGACGCCGCGCAGCACGTCGTGCAGGACGCGCAAATCGACCAATGGGCCGCGCTCGATCACCTCGGCGCTTTGGTCGACAAGTCGCTGGTGCTTGCCGAAGGCGACCCCGTGCCGCGCTACCGGCTGCTCGAAACCGCGCGTGCCTATGCGCTCGAGCGGCTCGGTGAGGCGGGTGAAACCGAACGCACGCTGCGCCGGCATGCGGAAGCGCTGCTCCAGCTACTGAACGCATTCGAGCGCGAGAACCAGCTGAAAGGGACCACCCTCGCGGATCTGCAAGTCGCAGCCGCGGAGCTTGACAACCTCCGCGCGGCGCTGTCCTGGGTGGCCGCGGCCGCCGACGGCGACGAGCTGGCGGTCGCGCTGGTGGGCAACTCGTTCCGCGTGTGGAACGCCACGCACCAGCTGAACGAAGGCATGAATCGCTGTCTCGCCTTGCGCCAGTACCTCCGCGACGACATGCCGCCGGCCGTGGTGGCGCGGTACTGGCTCACGATCGCGCGGCTCGGCATCTATTCGACGCGCCGCGAAGCCTTCGACGCGGCACGCCGCGCCGTGGATCTTTACCGGCCGCTCGGCGACGCCAGTCGCCTGTTCAATGCGCTTCTCGCGGCTGCGGTGCAGGGCATTCGGTTCGGAACCGCCGAGGACATGGGGCGAGCCATCGACGAAGCGACTCGCCTGGAACGCCCCGACTGGCCGCCGCGCCAGCGGGCGTTTCTCGAGTTTGCCCGCTCCCGCCTGTGCGCCAGGCAGGGCCGGATGGAAGACTCGCTCGCCGCTGCGCTGCGGCAGGTCGCCATCTGCGAACAGGGAGGCAACGAGCTCGGCATGCACTACGCGATGTCCAACGTCGTCGCCGCGGAAAACCAGCTTGGACGATGCGAAACCGCATTGGCGCGTGCCCGGAGCTCGATCGCGCGGCTCGACGTTCTGGGCGGCGGCGCCGGGGCGGGACACCTGTGGCTCGGCGTGCTGAACGCGGAGGCTCTGCTCGGACGGGCCGACGCCGCCGTCGCCGCCGGCCGGACCGCGTATGCGCTCCTGCTGCGCGAAGGGGACGAGAAGCGCGTGTTCCTGGGTCTCGCGCTGTGCGCCGCGCTGCAGGGCAGGCTGGCCGATGCCGCGCGCATCGTCGGGCATGCCGATGCCGCGCTGGAGCGCGCAGGCGTTGGCCGCGAAATGCATTGGACGCGCGTGCGCGACCGCCTGGACCCGATGTTCCGCGCGGGGCTCGCTGCGGAAGAACTGCCACGCCTGCGCGCCGAGGGCGCGGCGATGCGCGAAGAGGACGCCCTGCGGCTTGCGCTTGCTACCGGCTAGCGCCGGACCGTGTCCGATTCCCGTGGGGTGGCCCGCGCGACCGCCGGATCCGGGGTCGTGGTCATTGCGGCGCACAGATGACGACCGCGTGGGGTCCGTCGCCGTCGACCAGCCAGCCCTTGGCGACCCTCTTAACGCGCACCGCGTTGTCGGTCATGTTCCGAAGCAAGTGGATTGCAGCCGCTCGTCGCGACCTCACGCGGACATTTCGCACGGCGTCGGGAACTCGTTCTCGTCACGCACTCGCGCGAGCGCCCGGCGGAGAAACGCGATGTCAGACCCGGCCGTACGCCGCGCTTCGGACATTCCGGGACCGCGTCTCGACCGAGCGACAGCAGATCGGCTCGTCCGCGTTTCCCGCAAATCCGCTTTTCGCGCGTTCGTCGCGTCCCACGGACCCCGTCATCCGACCCAATCGAGAATGACCTTGCCGCTCGCGCCGGAGAGCATCGCCGCGAAGCCGGCCTCGTATTCCTCGACGGGGAAATGGTGGGTGATGATCGGCGAGAGGTCGAGCCCGCTCTGCAGCATCGCGACCATCTTGTACCAGGTCTCGAACATCTCGCGGCCATAGATGCCGCGGATCTCGAGCCCCTTGAAGATCACGTGGTTCCAGTCGATCGCCATGCCGGGCGGCGGGATGCCGAGCAGCGCGATCTTGCCGCCGTGGTTCATGTGCTCGAGCATCTGGGTAAATGCCTGGGGCGAGCCGGACATCTCGAGGCCCACGTCGAAGCCCTCGGTCATGCGCAGCGACGCCATCACGTCGTGCATCTTCTCGCGCTCCACGTTGACGGCGCGCGTGGCGCCCATCTTCGCCGCGAGGCCCAGCCGGTAGTCGTTCACGTCGGTGATCACGACGTGGCGCGCGCCGACGTGGCGGGCAATCGCGGCGGCCATGACGCCGATGGGGCCCGCACCCGTGATCAGCACGTCCTCGCCCACCAGGTTGAACGCGAGCGCCGTATGCGTCGCATTGCCGAACGGATCGAAGATCGACGCCAGCTCATCGGAGATGTCGTCGGGGATCTTGAAGGCGTTGAAGGCCGGGATCACCAGGTACTCGGCGAAGGCGCCCTCCCGGTTGACCCCCACGCCGACCGTGTTGCGGCACAGGTGGCGGCGTCCCGCGCGGCAGTTGCGGCAGAAGCCGCAGGTGATGTGTCCCTCGCCCGAGACGCGGTCGCCGATCGCGAAGCCGCGCACCTCCACCCCCATCTCGACGATCTCGCCCACGTACTCGTGGCCCACGTGCATCGGGACCGGAATCGTCTTCTGCGCCCAGTCGTCCCACTTCCAGATGTGCACGTCCGTGCCGCAGATCGCGGTCTTGCGGATGCGGATCATCACGTCGTTGTGCCCCACCTCGGGCTTCTTCACGCGCGTGAGCGTGAGTCCCGGGCGGCGTTCGAGTTTCGCGAGTGCCTTCATGATGTCATCCGATTGTCCATGCCCCACTCACCGAATCGCGCCCAGCGCGCGGCCGACCTTCGCGAAGGCTGCCGCCGCGCGGCCGACCTGCTCCGGTGTGTGCGCCGCGCTCATCTGCGTGCGGATGCGCGCCGCTCCGCTGGGCACCACGGGATAGGAGAACCCGATCACGTAGACGCCCTCGGCGAGCAGCGCATCGGCCATGCGCGTGGCGAGCGCAGCCTCGCCCAGCATCACCGGGATGATGGGATGCCCGCCGGGCACGAGATCGAAACCGAGCGCGGCCATCGCGCCACGGAAGTGCTCGCCGTTCGCGCGCACCTGGCGGCGAAGCCTCGCACCTTCGTCGCTCGCGAGCAGCTGCAGCACCTCGAGCGAAGTCGCCGCGATGCATGGTGCGAGCGAGTTGGAAAAGAGGTACGGGCGGGAGCGTTGGCGCAGCAGCTCGACGATCTCGCGCCGGCCGGCGCTGTAACCCCCTGATGCGCCGCCCATCGCCTTGCCGAGCGTGCCGGTGAGGATGTCGATTCGCCCTTCGACACCGCAGAGCTCCGGTGTGCCGCGGCCGGCCTCGCCCACGAAGCCGACCGCATGCGAATCGTCGACCATCGTGAGCGCGTTGTATCGGTCCGCGAGATCGCAGACGGATCTCAGGTCGGCGACGATGCCGTCCATCGAAAACACGCCGTCGGTCGCGATGAGCTTGAAGCGCGCGCCGGCGGCGTCCGCCTCCGCGAGCTTCGCTTCGAGGTCGGCCATGTCGTTGTTGCGGTAGCGGTATCGTTTCGCCTTGCACAGGCGAATGCCATCGACGATGCTCGCGTGGTTGAGTTCGTCACTGATCACCGCGTCCTCCTCGCCGAACAAGGTCTCGAACAGGCCTCCGTTCGCATCGAAACAGCTCGAGTAGAGGATGCAGTCGTCCACTTTCAGGAAGGAGGCGAGCGCGGCCTCCAGCTGCTTGTGGACGTCCTGCGTGCCGCAGATGAACCGGACCGAGGCCATGCCGTAGCCGTAACGCTCGAGCGCCACCCTCGCCGCCGCGACCATGCGCGGGCTGTCCGCAAGGCCGAGGTAGTTGTTCGCACAGAAGTTCAGCACCTCCGGGCCGGCGGAGAGCCGGATGACCGGCGACTGCGGGCTCGCAATGACCCGCTCGGTCTTGTAGAAACCGTCGGCGCGGATGCGCGCCAGCGTTTCGCGGACGTGGGACAGGTAGCGATCGCGCATGGCAGTGTGCCTCGCTGCTCCCGGATGGGCGATGGAATCTATCTTAGACCTGCGAAGCCGCGCCGCCCGTCGCGCGCGCAACGACCGCCGCCGCCTCGACCGGCGGCACCGGGACGAAGCGTCGGTGACCACCTCGCGCAAAGCGCTGTGGCATGATCGAGCCATGACGCAGCACGACCGGCTGCCGTTGCGATGGACCGGCTCTGCCGAAACGGAGGACGCTGCATGACCAAGCGGTCGCTGCCGTTGGCGGATGTCTATCGCCTGCTGGAGCCGGGGCCCGTCGTCCTGGTGACTACGGCGGCGAGAGGACGGACGAACATCATGGCCATGTCGTGGCACATGATGATGGAATTCGATCCGCCGCTCGTCGGCTGCGTGATCAGCGGGCGCCACTTCACGTTCGATCTTCTGCGCACAAGCAGGGAATGCGTGATCAACATCCCGACGTCGGCGTTGGCCAAGGAGGTCGTCGGCTGCGGGAACACGTCCGGTCGAAAGAGGGACAAGTTCGCCCTCTTTGGCCTCACGCCGAGAGCCTCCTCGACCGTCAAAGCGCCCCGCATCGAGGAGTGCTACGCCAACCTGGAATGCAGGGTGACCGACACGAAGATGGTGGCCAGGTACAACATGTTCGTCCTCGAGGTGCGAAGGGCCTGGATCGACCGCTCGGTCAGGCAGCCAGAGACGTTGCATCACGCCGGCAGAGGCGTGTTTCGGATCGCCGGCAGGACGCTCAAGCTGCCGTCGAAAGCGAAATAGCCCGGGATCGACTCGGGCGCATGCGCGTTGGTCGCTACGGCCTCTCGCCGCGCGCCAGTCGTGCCTCGATGTCGTCGAGGCACGGCAGGATGTCGGCGATGGTGTCGATCACGTAGTGCGCGCCGCTCTGGTACATGCGGGTGTAGGCGCCCTCGCGCATCCGTGCCTGGTCGCCCTTCGGCAGCTTCTTCCAGTCGGCCAACGACAGCCCGATTTCGTTGCCGGAGATCGCGAGACCGATCGTCCACATGCCGCCGTTCAGGCCTTCTTCGATGCCGGGACGCGTATCGTCGACCTTGACGCAGGCCTCGACCGGGGAGACGCCGAGGTTGATGGCGTTCTGCAGGCACATGTAGGGGTATGGCCGTCCCGCAGGCACATCCGATGCGCAGACCGTCGAATCGGGGACGTAGCCCTGCTTCGCCGCGTCCTTCAGGTTGATCTTCATCATCTCGGTCGTGTAGCCCGTGGTCGAGCCGATCTTGCAGCCGCGCTTCCTGAGCGCCCTGATCGTCTCGAGCGTCCCGGGAATCAGCTTCGAATAATCGGACAGGCACTTGAGCTGCAACGGCACGAAATCGCTGAACATCGCCTCGACGTCGTCGTCGTTCGGAAGGCGGCCGCGCTTTTCCCGCCAGCGCTTGCGCACCGATTCGAGCTCGGTGATCTTCTGGATGTGGACGCGCTTGTGCGCGCCCATCGGGGCGCGCGCCTCTTCCATGCTGATCGGGACCCCTTTCTGCCTGAAGACCTCGACGAAAACCACGGCGGGCGCCATGCAGCCGAAGTCCATGGTCGTACCGGCCCAGTCCAGCAGAACGGCCTGGATCTTGCCCCGGTAGCGGCGCTGATAGGTGAAGGTCATCGCTCGAAAACTCCTTGAACCGTCAGGTCGATTCGGTGGGACAGCGGCGCCGATGGGCAATGGTCATGCACCGTTCCGGTTGTCCGACTCCAGGCAGGCTCCGCCAAGGTCGCGCACTGCGCCATGATCATTGGGTTCGGTGGCGAGGAGGGTGATGTCTCCACTTGCGAGCAATGGCAGGTGCGGCGCAAATTCTATCGCGAGGTGACCGGTCGTAGCGGCGCAATCGGATGCCCAGCTTGCGGTCGAGCGGGGACTGCCGGACCATGACGCTCGGCCCGGGCGAATCGGATGACCGCGGTCACGTCGCGAAGCACCGGGAGGACCTTATGCGGAAAGTCGTCTGGGGCGTGTTGAGCACGGCGAGGATCGGGCTCCACCGGGCGCTGCCCGGGATGATGAAAAGCGACTGTTGCGAGATCCGGGCGCTCGCCTCCCGGACCGAGGCCACCGCGCGCCAGGCCGCGGAGTCCCTCGGCATTCCGAGGGCATATGGATCCTACGAGGCGCTGCTCGCCGATCCCGAGATCGAGGCGATCTACAACCCGCTGCCCAACCATCTGCACGTGCCGCTCACGCTGCAGGCGGCCGCGGCCGGCAAGCACGTGCTCTGCGAGAAGCCGATCGCGCTGACCGCGACCGAAGCCGCGACGCTGCGCGATGCCGCGAAGAAGGTGCTGATCGCCGAGGCGTTCATGGTGCGCTTCCATCCGCAGTGGCTGCGCGCGCGCGAGCTCATTCGATCCGGCGCGGTCGGCGAACTGCGGGTGGTGCAGATGTTCTTCGGCTACACGAACCTGGATCCCGCGAACATCCGCAACAACGCGGCGATCGGCGGCGGCGCGCTTTACGACATCGGCTGCTACGCCGTCGTCGCCGGGCGCCACTTCTTCGAGGCCGAGCCGCAGCGCGGCATCGCGCTGATCGACCGTGATCCCGCGTTCGGAACCGATCGACTGACGAGCGCGCTTGTCGACTTCGGTTCCGGCCGGCGTCTCGATTTCACGGTATCGACGCAGGTCGCCCCGCACCAGCGCATCCAGCTCTGCGGGTCCAGAGGCAGGATCGAGATGCACATACCGGTGAATGCGCCGCAGGGCGCCATGACGAGCATTTCCATCGACGACTGCTCGTCGCTCGAGGGAACGGGAATCCGTACCGAGACGCTCGCGGAATGCGACCAGTACATGTTGCAGGGCGAGGCCTTCTCGCGTGCCGTGCAGGGCGACATCGCGTTGCCCTACGGGATCGAGGATGCGATCGCCAACATGCGCGTCATCGATGCGCTTTTCCGCTCCGAGCGGAGCGGCGCGTGGGAGCGGATCCTGACGAGCTGAGCCGGCGGGCGGCCAGCCGAATCGACCGCGTGGCGCAGGAGTGGGTCCCACCCACCCGGCAATGTCACCGCTCGCTCCCGGGCAGCTTTGCGCGTTGCGTTCGATCCGGCCTCCATCGGGGAGCGGTCTTGGACCGCCGCGGCCACTCAGCGAAATCCGCCTGCTCGCGGTGTTCGATCTTGGGTACCCACGAGTAACGAAAAGGCTCTTCGTCAGTGAAGTTCGGCTTGCCGGACTGAGGTCCCTGGCGCCCGGCCCGGACGCATCCTGCCTCGCCCGGATATTTCACCAGGCCGCCGCCGATTCAACGGGGGCTCGAGCCTTGCCAAGCACTTGGGACCTGCCGCCGGCGGAGCACGTTGGACGGGTCGACTGCGCGGTTTTTGGCGGTCGTTTTGCACCGGGCTCGGGCGTGCTCTCCTCGCCAATTGTCGCTGCTATGGGCGTCGTCGGCTGCACCCGATCGAGGCCGCAAACCGCCGCGCCAAATTCCCGCGCCCCGGTGAAACATCCGGGCTAGTCCACGAAGCTCGATCCGACCCGGGAGTGCCGCGCGCGAAGAGCGACGCATCTCCGAACGCCAACGCGGATTGTCTCGCGCTTGATGTCCACTGCAGCTGCTGCCGCAAAGCGTCAGCCCCTGCCCCGGCTGCGCAAGGGCATTGTCCGCGGAAAGTTCTCGTGGCTCGGCAAGCTCTTTGCCGCCAGGACGGTCCCTATCCAGGCCTTGTCGGTTCGCACTGCGTGCCCGTTGGCCTGAAGCTGACAATTGGCGCGCTTGCGCGATCGATCGCAGGCACAAGCGCGCCCGCGGCATCTTCTTTCGATGCGCCATTGGCACTCTTCTTGCGGCCGGCTGAAGCATGAGTCTCGGACAAGCCCAGGCGACATCAGGCCCGCTCGGATGGGCGCAGGAATGGCAACGGTTTAGCTGGGTCGCGCTTAACCAGGCGGTGGGACTCTACCTTCAGGGCTGCGCCACCCTCGCCATGACGCGCACGCCCCAGCAAGCGATGGCGGCGGTACACAAGACGCATGCACGTCTGGTCACGCATTCTGCAGAGGCCATCGCCGAGGCCACCAGGCTCTGGCGCCGGCACGATGCGGAGTTCCCCCAGATGTGGACCAAAGCCGCGCGCACATCGCGGTAGCGGCCGGCCGGGCTGCAAACGATCGGGTTTCGGCGGGCAGGAGCCGACGGCGACGAGCCAGGAACTTCGAGCATTCGCCACCCGGGGAAACACCGTGTCCTAGTCGCGGTCAACGGCTGGCGCGCCAACGTCGCGGCTACATCGCAACGATCGGGCAATGCGCCGTGAAAGCCACACGAGGCAAGGCGCGATTCGAAGCGGGGTCGGGCACCCCGCGCGGCGACCGCATGCGGGCGCTGCACTGCGGTATCGCTTCCTTCTTGATCTGTACCAAGGTGTGCCGGGCCCGCGGCGCCAAGAATGTTCGTTTCGCGTCCGCTGCGCACGCCCTCGGGCCCCACCCTCGCGCCGGACGCCGAAGGAGGCGGGCACGTGCTGCAGATCATCATTCAAGGCCGCGGCGGACAAGGCGCGCAGACGGCGGGAAACCTGCTGGCAATGGCGTTCTTCGCCGAGGGACGCGACGTGCAGTCATTCGCGAGCTACGGCGGCGCGCGGCGCGGAACGCCCGTGAGCTCCTTCATTCGCGTCGACGACCGGCCGATCCGCGTGCGCTGCGACATCGAGCGGGCCGACGCGATCCTTTGCTTCGACGCAAGCCTCCTCCAAGGCCCGCTGCTTGCAACGGCCCGCCCGGAAACACTGATCGTCGTCAACTCGTCGCGCACGCCCGACCAGTTCGCCCAGGAGCTGCCGGGCTATCGCGTGATTCCCGTCGATGGCCTGTCGATTTCGCGCCGCCACGGCTTGGGACGAATCGTCAATTCCGCGTTGCTGGGCGCGTTTGCCCGGGCCATCGAGGCCCCGAAGCTCGAGGCACTTAGCCGCGTGCTCACCGCGGAAGCCCCGAAGCTGCACGAAGAGAACATCGCGGCCTGCGAAGCGGGATACCATTGGGCCGACAAACAGCTGAGCAGCGTGGCGGCGGCATGAACGCGAAAGATCCGGTGCCGAGCATCTGGACGACCGGCTCGACCGAGGTGTTCAAGACAGGCACCTGGCGGGCCGCGTTGCCGCAGCACATCCACGCTCCGTCACCCTGCCATGCCGCCTGCCCGGTGAACGGCGACATCGCCCAGTGGATTGGCCGCGCCCGCGCGCGCGATTTTCATGGCGCATGGACGATCCTCACGCGGCACAACCCTTTCCCCGCGGTTGCCGGGCGGATCTGCCACCACCCATGCGAAGCCGCCTGCAATCGAGCCGGGTTCGACGGGTCGCTCGCGATCTGCCGACTCGAACGCTACGTCGGCGATCTTGCGCTCGCGCAAGGTTGGGCGTTTGCTCCGGTCGAAACGCCGCGCAACGAGCGAATCGCGGTGGTCGGCGGAGGACCCTCGGGATTGTCGGCGGCGTTCCACCTGCGACGGAACGGCTACGCGGTCACGTTATTCGAGTCCCGGCACGAGCTCGGCGGACTGATGCGCTACGGAATTCCCTCGTATCGCCTGTCGCGATCCGTGCTCGACGGCGAGATCGCGCGCATCGTGGCGCTGGGAATCGACGTGCGCTGCGGCGAATCGATGGAGACCCCCGAAAGCTTCCTGCAGCTGCGCCGCGATTTCGACGCCGTGTACCTCGCGGTCGGTGCTCGCTGCCAGAAGCGCCTGCCCAGGCTCGATTACACGAAGTCCTGGGTGATGGACGGCGCCGATTACCTGGCGCAGGCCAACGCCGGAGCGCCGCCTCCGTTGGGCAAGCGCGTCGTCGTGATCGGTGGAGGCAGCGCCGCCCTCGACGTCGCGCGGAGTGCGCGTCGCGCAGGGCACGACGTAACGATCCTTGCGCTCGAAAGCGCGGCGCAGATGCCCGCGCAGCGCGAGGAAGTCGCCGAAGCGCTGGAGGAAGGCATTACGCTCGTCGACCGCGCGATGCTGACGGAGGCGGCCGAATCGGGCAGCACAGGCCTCGCGCTCCAGTGCGTGCGCGTGCGCTTCGAGGCCGGGCAGAGGCGCGGGGAGTTCACGGTCGCCCCAGTCGACGGCAGCGAATTCTCGCTCGAGGCGGATGCCATCGTCCCCTCGATCGGACAGGACCCCGACCTTGCGCCGATGGAAGCCGCGCTCGAAGCCGACGGCGCACTGCTCAAGGTCGACCAGCACCAGGCGACGAGCCTCGAGCGCGTCTACGCCGGCGGCGACGTCTCGAGCATGGCGCGCTTCGTGACCGAGGCGATCGGCATGGGTGAGCGCGCGGCGCAGGAAATCCACCGCGTGTTGCGACAAGGCGCGGACGGCGCCGCCGTGGGCGCCACCGCCGACACCGAGTCCGAGCCCATCGTCCCGCTCGCGGCGATCAACACGTTCTACTTCCCAAAACAGGCGCGCGCGGTCGAGCAACGGCTGGACGCCACGCAGCGTCTTGCAGGCGATGCGGAGGTGCAGATCGGCTTCGACCTCGAGCGTGCGCTCGGGGAGACCGAGCGCTGCTTCTCCTGCGGCACCTGCATCCAGTGCGACAACTGCGTGCACTACTGTCCCGATCTCGCGGTCAAACGCGAGGCCGGCGGCTACGTGGTTCTGACCGATTACTGCAAGGGTTGCGGCATCTGCGTCAAGGAATGTCCGACCGGCTCGATGAAGATGGTCGAGGAGTCGCGATGAACGCACGCGACGGAACGCCGGTGCGCGAGAAGCCGATGCTCCTGACCGGCAACCATGCGGTCGCCTGGGCCGCCCGCCTCTCGCGTCCCAAGGTCGTGCCCGTCTATCCGATCACGCCGCAGACGCCGATCCTCGAGAAGATCACCGAGTTCCAGGCCGATGGCGATTTCGACGCCGAGGTCATCACGCCGGAATCCGAGCACTCGGTGATGGCGGCTTGCATCCCCGCCTCGCTCGCGGGCGTTCGCGTGTTCACCGCGACCGCCTCGCAGGGCCTGCTGCTGATGCACGAACTCCTCCATTATGCGAGCGGCGCGCGGGCGCCGATCGTGATGGCCAACGTCAACCGGACGGTGGCCTCGCCCTGGGCGTTCTGGCCCGACCAGACCGACAGCCTTTCGCAGCGCGATACGGGCTGGGTCCAGTTCTACACCGAGAGCGCCCAGGAGTCACTCGACACGGTGATCCAGGCATTCAGGGTGGCCGAGCAGGTGCTGCTGCCGGTGCTGGTCAACCACGACGCGTTCTACGTCTCGCACGCGCTCGAGCCGGTGCGCGTGCCGGCGCAGGAGTTGGTCGATGCCTTCCTGCCGCCGTACGCGCCAGCGCACCGCCTCGACACCGCCAAGGTCGAGTCGTGGGGCAACGTGGTCACGCAGGACATGTTCTATCGCCACCGCCAGGCGCTTGGCGAAGCGATGGCCGAGGTCCCGGAAGTTGCGCTTCGGGCGGACCGCGAATGGAACGAGCTCACGGGCCGCAGCTACGGCCTGGTCGAGCGCTACCGCTGCGAAGGCGCGCGTACCATCGTCGTGACGATGGGCAGCATGTGCGGCACGGCTCGCGACGCAGTCGACGCGATGCGCGCTGCGGGCGAGGCCGTCGGGCTGCTCAAGGTGCGGCTGTTCCGGCCGCTGCCGGTGCAGGCGCTGCGCGCCGCGCTGGCCGGGATTCCCGACGTGCTCGTGCTCGACCGCAACTATTCGCCCGGCCACGGCGGCGTGCTGCACCAGGAACTGCGCGCCGCTCTGTACGGCATGTCGGAAGCACCGCGCATTCACGGCTATCTGGCCGGGGTTGGCGGTGTCAACGTCTCGCCGGAGAAGATCGCCGAGTTCGTCCGCACCGCGGTCACGAGCGAAGCGCAGCCGGATTCTCTCTGGGTCAGGTGATTCGGATGCAAAAACTCGAACTGCGGGAAGAATCCATCCTCTGCTCCGGGCACGCCGCGTGTCCGGGTTGCGTCGATGCATTGTCGGTGCGGCACGTGCTCGCCGCGCTCGGGCCGAACACGATGGCGATCGTTCCGCCCTCGTGCATGGCGATCATCGCCGGGCCGCAACCCTACAGCTCGCTTGCGATTCCCGTCTATCAGCCCACGCTCGAGGCGAGCGCCGCCGCCGCGTCGGGCCTGCGCCGGGCGCTCGACGCGCGCGGCGAGCACGACACGCAGGTGGTCGTCCTCGCCGGCGACGGCGGTACCTACGACATCGGCTTCCAGTGCCTGTCGTCCGCGGCCGAGCGCAACGAGAACTTCATCTACATCTGCCTCGACAACGAAGGCTACATGAACACCGGGGCGCAGAAGTCCTCGTCGACACCGCATCTCGCGCGCACCGGCTCGACGCCCGCGGGCAAGACTTCGCGCAAGAAGAATTTCGTCGAGATCATGGCGGCGCACGAGGTGCCTTATGTGGCGACTGCGAGCGTGGCCTTCCTGCCCGACCTGATCCGCAAGGTCGAGAAGGCCAAGGGTATCCGTGGCACGCGGATCATCACGCTGCTCATTCCCTGCCTCGACGGGTGGGGGCTGCCCGACGACGAAGGTGTCACCGCTGCCCGCTACGCCGTCGAAACCGGCGCGTTCCCGCTCTACGAAGTCGAATGCGGACGCACCTACACGCTCAACTACACCGCGAAGACGCGCCCGCTCCGCGACTACCTGTCGCTGCAACGCCGCTTTCGGCATCTGAGCACGGCCGAAATCGAGACATTGCAGGCCGAAGTCGACGACGGCTGGGCGAGGCTGCAGCAGCGGGTCGAGGCCGGACGCCGGCCGCCGGAGGGCGCGAGCGTCGTAATCAACGCAGGCGCTTCGTAACGGAAAAGGGGTTGCGCCGACGTCGCGCACCCCTTGCTGTCCTGGCTACCCGACCAAGGCTCGAACCCGAGGCCTGCGGGCAAACGCAGTGCGGCGATAACCCTAACTCGCGCAACGCCAAGGACAAGCGCTCAGGATGGCGGGTTCCTTGCGTTGGTCGGTGGCTTGGTTTCCTCGTCCCGGTGCATCGACCGGAACAAGTAGCCGGCGATCAGCGCTGATGCCGCGTGAACAGGCGCGTGCGTAGCAACGAATCGACGTCGTTCTCGTCGACGGCAATTACCGCGCCGGCGCGGTCGACGTGATAGACGCGACCGCTGTGCGGACCCTGCAGCGACAGTGCCGCGCCACCCTCGTAGCGCAACGTCGCATCTTCGGGTTCAGTGCGGCGGGAAGGCTCGGGAGCCGGCGCGCGTCTGGTGTTTGGGTGCTCGTGGGTGCGCCGGCGCGTCGATTCGGCCTGCCAAGCCGAGCGTTTGTGTCCGCAGCACGACATGACTATTCCTCCGGAAAGGTGTTGCGGTTGCGGGACTGTTCACCGCCGCGCTCGCCAAAGCGCTCCAGCAATGACGCGCCGCCGGAGATCGCGAGCCAGGCGACGAACCAGTCCGGCACGGACGTCGCGACCAGCAACGCGAGCGGCGCGGCGATCCACAGGCTGAGGCAATAGGGACAATCGAGCAGATGGCCGAGCGCGCCGTCTCCGGCACGCATCCGCAGCCGTACGACGACGTCGAACGGACCATCCTCGCGCGCGATGAGATGCGAGAGCCGCCACGTTGCGAGCACCGCAACGGTGAAGCGGAACCACGGTGACCAGTCCGCCATCGGCGTCAGCCCCCGGGAGGGCGGAAGTCCCCCTGGGGGCTCTTTGCGGCTAGTTCGCGTCGATCACCGAGAACGGATACCACGGATCGATGTGCAGGTCGTCCGGGTCGTACTCCCACGGAGTGGGCAGCGTCAGATGCCCGCCGTCGCCTCCGTTCGGGTTGAGCGCACGGCTCGCCACATGGGCGGAGAAGCTGTACGTGCCCTGCTGCGCCGCTGCAGGCAACGTGTAGATCGCCTGCAGCGTCACCGCATTGTCCACCGTCGACGTGTGCCAGTGCTCGGTCGTCCCGCTCTGAAGGACGAAATCACCAGCGCCGCAACCGCCGGCGAAGAGCTGAGCCGAACGCAGGTGAGTCGCCGACGCCTGGAGCGTCACGCGAAACTCCAGATCGACCGGCACCGCACCGCGCTTGACCACCGGACAGATCGTCGTAAGCAGCTGGAACGACCCGACGCCGGCCTTGCGCCACTCGACCGTGATCGGACCCGCCGGATACGAGTTGTCGACGTTGAATGCGACTTCCGCGGAACTCGAGGTCATCGCACCGCCGCTTCCCAGTTCGAGCGTGAGCGCGTAACGCCCGTTGGCAAACGCGTAGGTCGGCCAGTCGAGCAACAGGTCCTGGGGCAGGAATGGATTGGGACCGGCCGGCAGCGCGATCGGATACCAGCCGGCACCGTCCGCGGCCGGGTAGTGCCATTCCGGATTCCCGGCCCCGTCGAGGCGAAAGAGCGGCCACGTCAACCCGACGAACGGCGTCGGCGGCGTGAAGTTCACGCCGCCGTCGCTGCTGTAGCGGTAGACGATCCGGTAATGCGTTGCGGTCGCATCGGTCTTGTTGCAGCCGAGCAGCGAAACCGCGCCGCGGAACGGCGACGCGGCGTCCGGGTTGGGCAACGGATCGAACATCAGTCCCGACGGGTGTGGCCGATTGGGCCGCAGTGCATACCCGCTGGCGGCATCGTAGAGCGTCGGCACGTTGACGACGGGCATGCGTCCGGCGAGCACGATCGCGGGCGTGTTGCCGCAGGGCACCGGATTGCCGCCGCACTGGAGCCCGGCGCGCGCATTGGCGTTCGCGTTGATCTTGACCGGGCCGATGGCGCCGGCGTTCCAGCGCACGTGGAAGTAGCTTTCCGAGTAGATCGGTTCCTCGACACCGTCGCCGTCGGTGTCCTGGGTGACGCGGAAGGTGATGTCCGGCACGTCGATGACGGGCACCCACTCCGGGACGAACACGTCGACGCAGCGTTTGAACGGGCCGATGTGGTGGCGCAGATCCAGACCCTTGAGTTGGGCCGGGTCGATCCGAACGCGCGCGGCAAGTGTCGAGCGCGCTGCCTCCATCGATGCTCCTGCGGCAACACCCTCTTTCCTGGAGCCCGAAATCGACTGCGCCCGCAGTTCCTTCGGCAGCGGCGGCGGAAGAGGCTGCTCGAACGCCGCGCCGTCGAGTGCGTCCCCGAGGTCGGCGCTCTGCGTGCCGAACGTCGCCCGGGAATAAAGCCGGTTCAGCGTCGTGGCCGCGTCGCGACCGACGTGGTCCTCGATCAGCTTGAAGAAGCTGCCGCGATCGAGACCCGCGAACGGCGCCGGATCGGGGCCCGGCCACGGACGGGGCCGCAGCGGGCCGGGGTCGGGATCGGGGCGCGGGATCGGGAATGGAATCCTCCCGGGCAGCAGATCCTCGAGCAGATCGCGGAGCGACGGGCGCTCGAAGATGATCGGAAAGCAGATCCGCTCGTGGCGGAAGCGCAGGATCCAGTCGATGTCCCAACGCGGGATCCAGACACAGAACCGGCCGCACTCGTCGGTCTTCGCGTGGGCAATCTCCTCACGGTGGCAGTGAAACGGGAAATACCACGCCCATCTCGAGTGCCGCGGGAAGAAGCCGAGCAATGAGCAGTCGGTGTCCTCGACGTGCACCGTGGCGTAAGGAACCGGGAATTCGATCCCGGTCACCGGATCCTTTTTGACCACGATGCCGCAGACCCTGCGGAAGAAGAGATACATCGGGTCGATGCGAAAACGAAACTTCTCGCTGATTTCGGCTACGGTTCGGCCCACGAGCTCCTTCGGCGCGACGTCATTGAGAGCGCCCAGACGCTGGGCCTGGAGGGCGGTGAGCTTGACTTGGTCCGGGAGGGCGTCGCTGGTCGACGGTTTGGACGTTGCCATGGTGTGATCCTCAATGTTGCGCGGCAAGGCAGGCTTGGCCGCTTCCTCGGAGAATCGCCGCGACGAATCGCATCCGACTCCCCTGCAAACGCTCCGGCGGAAGGGCAAACAGCGGGCGGATAGTCTTCCCAGATTCCCAAGGAACCAAGGGTCTCTCGGGCATTGTGTCCGCTAGAACAGCGGCTCGATTGCGCTGCTACGCACTTTCCCGGAACGGCGAGCGCTCGTTAAGTCTGGGCACTCTGCGCCTGACCGCCCGACTGTTTGCCGGGGACAGACGGTTTCGCTTCCCGGATCCCCGAGACCGAAACGAGCAACTATAGTAAACGACTTGTTGCGCACAACTGTCAAGTACTACCGCCAGTCGTCTTGAGCAGTCGGCGCCGTTCGAACTTCAGTCGCTAACCCGATCGCGTGTTGTACGAGCGTTTCTCGGCCCGCGCGACGCATCCGGGCTGTCATGCGGCGCGCAGCGAACGAGCGGAGTCGGCGGGCCCGAGGCCGTGCGGGAATTTTTCGTACGCGCGCTCGCGACTATTCACTGGTTACTGCCGGAAGTGGCGTGAGACCTTGTCGGTCGCCGCACGCGGAGTCCCCGGATGTGCATTTGATGCGCCGCAGGTGAATCACGCGCCGGCCTGCCCGAGTCCGCGAAGGAATCCGCGACCTCGACGCAAACCCCCTGCCGGAGACCGCCATGAACGAATTGCTGGATCTGCATCGCGTTGTCGACATCGCGCGTCCCGCGCTTGCCGATTACGTCAGAAAATTCCTCCGCCACCACGCGCGCATCCTGTTCGTCGTCGACGCCGAGATCAGCCTGTCGCCCGGGGCGGGTGCCTTCGGCGTCGAGCGCGTGATCCGCCTGCTGCGCGAAACCAGCGTCGGCTGCATGCACTTCCATGTCGACGTCGGCCTCCGCTCCGGTGACGCGTTCAGCGTCATCGCCGCTCCGACGGGAACGAACGCGAAATACGTCGGATTCCGCTTCGACAGCACGCTGCCCGACGGCTCGCGGGTGCTCGATCACTACGACGAGGTCTGGTGCTTCGGATTCAAGCCCGACAGCTCCGGAGGGCCGGATGCCAACATCACCGCACCCGGCGCATTTCCCGCCAGCGACGCAGAACTCGCCGTGCTCACGACCTGGATGAATGCCAAAGGCGGCGTCTTTGCCACCGGCGACCACGACTACCTCGGCGCATCAATGTGCCACCGCATCCCGCGGGTGGGCACGATGCGCGCATGGACCAATGCCCAGGGCGTTCCGCCGATCAATACGGCCGCACGAATCGACACCAACCGGCCTGCCAACGCGGCCGAAACGGCGGGCACGGAAGTGATCGAGTTCGATCGCCAGAGCGACGCCGTTCCGCAGCGTATCGACTGGGTGCCGTGGCTGTCGTTCCGTCACCATCCGTTCGTCTTCGCGCGCTGGGAGCGGCCGCATCCGGTCCTTTGCCACCCGTCGCTCGGGCCGATCAACGTGATGCCCGACCATCCGCACGAGGGCGTCGTATTCGACCATGTCGCGCAGCCCGACGTCGGTCTTGCGGCGATCACGCTGACCAACAGCTACGATTTCGGCGGCGGCGTCGCCGGTGCCGAGTATCCGACGGCCGGTGCGGTTCAGCCACTGCCGATGGTGATCGCGCGCGGTCGCACGCTCGCCGATCCGCCGCTGATGCACGAGAAGGGCGACTCGCCGGCCAAGCGATTCGCGATGATCAGCGTCTACGACGGCCATCGCGCCGACGTCGGCCGAGTGGCCACCGATTCGACGTGGCATCACTGGATGAACATCAACCTCACCGATCTCGAGGCCGCCGGCGGGGACAACTGGGAGAAGATCAAGCGCTACTATCTCAATCTCGCGGTCTGGCTCGCTCCCCCTCACATCCCGCGCCATTGCTTCCACTTCCATCTGATCGAGAGCCTGTTCTCGCATCCGGGGATCGAGGAATTCAGCCCAAAGGCCGATCTCGTCGAGCTTGGTGCCGTCTTCCGTCATCACCTGGTGCGCGTGTATGGTCCCTGCTGGGTCACGCAGTTCGTAATCGACTGGATCGGCCTCGTCGACATTAAGCTGCGCGAACGCCTGATCGAGCGTTACCTTGCCGTGCCGGTGTCCGGGCGGCCGATCCCGCCGCGCCCCGATCCGTGTCTCACCTGCCCGCCACCCGACCTGATTGAAGCGGTGGTGCTGGGCGGCGTGGTTCAGGCCGCGGCGCAAGCAATATGCGGCGAAAGCCGCGGCATCGAGGCGAGCGTCAAACAGCTGCGTGAAACCCGTCCGGAGCGGCTGGAAAAGCAGCTCGTCGAAGGCGCTGCCGCGGGAATCAAGCACCTGCAGGCCCTGTACGCGACCTCGCTGCAGCAGACAAAGACGTTGTTGGGCTGACACGGAGAATGCGCCATGGCCGCTATGCGCCGATTCGATGCCTGACGTGGTCGACAAAGATGATCGCCATACTTGCAATACACATGGGGCTACGTTTGCTTTTCTGCCGGCTTAAGCGGGCGCACGGCGCAAAAGCGCGGGAAGGTTCCAACCACGCTGCACCTATGGAGAGCCCGGTCCCGCGCAGACTTCCTGCTCCACTCGAGCTGGAAGCCGGCGCGCGGCCGGCGGTGCACGGGAGTCCGTGGATCCGACGCCCCAATGGCAAGTCCCTCCAGCCGTAATGCTCGAACGGCACAATTACTGCTTCGATTCCATTGTCGGGCGTGCCAGGGTTTGGCGACGTGGGTTCCACTATCGGGGCGCGTCCCCGCGCTCGGCCGCTCGACAACCCGCCCGTTCGCCAAGAAAGCCGGAACTCGATCCATGAGGTGCCGGATCGTGCGCGGCCCTTTCCGCGTCGATGTCACTCGGGTGAATTGGCGACGGACGCGGCTCACGATCACGCACGAAGTATTCGGCGTCGGCCCTGGCCTACACCTGCACGATGCCGTCCACTGCGCCCACTAGGCCGATTGGGGCCTGTTCACACTACGTCCGCAAGCGCGAACGGGCGGCCCGGGGCGTCAATCGAGGCGCTTGACGAAGCCGGGACCGTGGGTAACAAAGGTAACAAAGGGGCCAGGCTCGGTTTCCGCATCCGTTGCCGCCCACTTCTGACGCGACGCCGAGCCTGACGCCCGTCGTCCGTCACCGTCGGGTTCGGGCGAACGCCATCAAGTGGGCAAACGCCTGCTCGCAGCCCGCCGTTATGCCTGCCCGATCACCCGCGGCGCCATTTCTGTCGATCGGGCAGATTCCTGCCAAAGGGGCGTCGAGCGTTCGCGATCTCGGCTCCGCCGGCTGCATGCAATACCATCGACACCGCCCCGGCAACCGGACGATCGGGCTTGGAGCGTCCCGAATCGCGCATGAACCGCTCGAACTCGTCGGCCGGGATCGGCCGTGACAACAGGTAACCCTGCGCGAAGTCGCAACCCAGCTCTCGAAGCAGAGCAAGCTGCGCCTCGGTCTCGACACCTTCCGCGACCACTTTCTTGCCGAGCGCATGGGACATCGCGATCATTGCGGTAACGATCGCGAGCGTATGCTCGTCGGAAGGAAGGCCGCTGACAAAGGAGCGATCGATCTTCACGACGTCGAGCGGAAACTCCATCAAGTACGCCAGCGAGGCGAACCCGGTGCCGAAGTCATCCAGCGCGATGGACACGCCGAGCGCCTTCAACTCGTTGAGCGCCTTGCGCACTTCGACCACGCGTTCGGCGATCAGCGATTCCGTCACTTCAAGCTGGAGCGAAGCCGGCGCGATGTCGAATTGGCGAATCGTGTCCTGCACGAACTGCGCGAAGTCCGGCTTGTACAGCTGGCGGATGGATACGTTGGCCGAGAGGCGCTGCACCACGATGCCGCGCGCGTGGAAGACCTTGGTCTGCCGGCATACGTCCAGAATCACCCGCCGGCCGATCTCCTCGATCAGACCCGACTCCTCCGCCACGGGAATGAAGCGCGAAGGCGGAACGAGGCCGCGCGTGGGATGTCGCCACCGAAGCAACGCCTCGGCGCCGATGATGCGCCCCGAGCGCAAGTCCATTTGCGGCTGGTAGCAAAGCGTGAACTCGTCGTTTTCCAGCGCCGCGTGCAATTCACGCTCGAGAGCCACGCGTTCCCTGACTTCGTGATTCATCCTCTCTTCGAAGAACATCGCCTGTGCGCGACCATTCGCCTTTGCCCGATACATCGCGGTATCCGCGCTCTTGAGCAGCTCCGCAGCGGTTTCGCCGTCCCCCGGAAACACCGCGATACCGATGCTCGCCCCGAGGTAGGTCCGCTGTCCGTCGACATCGAAGGGCCGGGACAAGGCCGCCAACAACTGGTTCACTCCGCGATGGACCTCTCCCGCGTTGTTCAACTGTGTGAAGGTGATCGTGAACTCGTCGCCACCGAGCCGCGCGACGGTGTCGGAGGCACGGACGCATTGAACCAGTCTGCGCGCAGTCTCGACGAGAACCGCATCGCCGCTGGAATGCCCCTGCGTGTCATTGACCTTCTTGAAGTGGTCCAGATCGATGAACAACAGCGCGCATCGGGTGGCCTCCCGCTGACAGCGGGCGATCTCCTGCGACAGGCGGTCCAGCAGCAGCAGCCGGTTTGGCAGGCCCGTCAACACATCGTAGTGCGCCTGCTTGTAGAGCTGGGCGTCCCGCCAGGCTGACGAGATCGCGACTCCCAGGCGCGCCGCCGCCTCCTGAACCTGCGTCTGCGCCTCCTCGGCGAGCGGGAACTCGGTCGCAAAGCCGAAAGCGACGACCCCGCATAAGGCGTCGCGCCAGACGATCGGATACGCGTACGCCGCAACCGGATCGGGGCCGAGGACGGTCTTGACGAGCTCCGGATACGCGCTCGCCGCGGAGATCCAGGTGCCTTTCCCATCGCGTCGCAGCAGCTTGTACTCGTCGTTGGTGATCGATCCCCTGACTGTCGTGACATCCGTCGGGCGATCGGATCGGACGTGGCTGGTTCGCGCAAGCAAGCGGTTGTCGTGGTCGAGCAGCATCACGCCGACGGCATCTGCGGGCATCAGCGTGCACATGTGACGCAATATGGTGGGTACGACTTGCTCGACATCGCGGGAGGACAGTATTTCGCGGTCGATTTCAGCCAACGTGTTCAGGGCCTTGAACTGCTGGCCGATCCGGCCGGTCATCGCGTTGAATGCGCATGTTAGCTCGCCGAATTCGTCGTCGCGCGTAACCTCGACACGCGAATCGAAATCGTGCGCAACCACGCGGCGCGTCGCCTGCGTCAGACGTTCGAGCGGTGTCAGCGTGGATCGAATCAGCCGCAGACTGAGCCAGACCACGGCCAGCAGCGCGAGCACGGACGCCGGCATGAATATGCTGCGGAACGCCTCCGCCGGCTTGAGCAGATCGTCCTCCTTCTGACTGGCGAGCACGATCCAGTCCTCTGCACCGAAACCCGCCTTCAGGAATTGTCCCCAAACCGCGGAGCGCATGCGGGTGCCGTCGTTTTCCCAGGCGATCGACTGCACGACGGACTGCGTTGGTTCGCCGGATGCCCGGCGCACCGCCTCCGGCGGCAAGGGGCCGGGACAATAGGCCGGCAACTGTGATTTCCCCTCGAGGATGCAGAACTCCACCGCCGCAGGCCACCAGTCGCGGTCACCCCACAAGTAGTCCCCGTGGAGTTCGACCAGTGCCCAGCGACCGGGACTGTTCGGCCCGAGGGGGACGATCATCACCACCATCGACTCGGCACCGCCGTACGTTTCCGTGCGTAGCACGGGTTTGCCGCCATCGAGGCGTGCGCGCTCCATCTCGGTCAGCGCGATCTCTGTCCCGCGCCCGGGCAGCCGGATCGGTCCTGCATCGGGCGCGACGACGGCGAGCGAACGGAAGGGTTGCGGTGAGTGCCCCTCGTTGGCTGGAACCACACCCGATTCGACGGTGTTCTCCACGCGATCCGCCGCATCGAGCAGTCGTCCGAACACGGCCATGCCGTACGCCTTTGCGTTGCTTGCGAGGCGCTGCTGCCCTTGTTCGATGAGTGTGTCCCGCACGTACGTCACCGAAAGCAGCGCCATCAACGCTAAGGGCACCAGCGCGCAAACAACGAACAGCGCGAAAATCCGGCGGGCCACGCGGCTCGCATGGAACGCCCGGTGCAGCTTGATCACGGATCGAAGTCCTCGGCGAGGCCCACGAAGCGGCCATCCCGCGCCCGTACCACGTCGTCGTGGCTGACCTTGGGCGTAAGCGGTGGCACGGACCGTCCGTCCTTCCCGACGCTATACAAGTCGAAATCACTGTTGAGCGGATTGAGTTTCTTGTCCTTGCGCGCCCCCCCTTTCCTTTTTCCGTCGTCAGGTTGAGATACCGATACGGCCGCTCCCAGGGGTCGAGCTTGCCTCCGAATCCGACCTCGTCCAGCGTGTCGGGCGGCGAGCGCCTGTCGAGCGCATATTTGGAGATGACGGCACCCATGCCGGCGATGTCGTTCACGGCCTGCGCGACACGCACGCGCTCGATATAGCGCTCGTAGCTGGGAACCGCTATGACGGCGAGCACGCCGATCACGGCGCACAGGAGCATGAGCTCGACCAGCGAGAACCCGGTCGGCCGCGCAATTGCCGTGCGGACTCGGCCAGCGAAGCATCGTCGCGAGCGTTGCTGCGCAGCCCTCACAGGTTGTCCCCTTAGTCGGAATCAGTCTCCCGATCAGGAACCTAAGCAACTGCCGCGCCAACGACGCGGTCGGCCGCCAAGGCCACGCTGGATGGGCGTCGAAGCGCGAACAGAAAGCCTTATGAAACAGTTGCTTGCTTGGACATTTGCGCACCGCACAGCGGGCCTCGCCTGAGCCTGCTTGTTCTTTACAACATCGTTCGCGGAAGATGAACCTGACGCCCGCGGTCGCGAACACCTTTCCCGAGATGCATTTCGAGCGCGCCACCGGATACACGACCGACGCCAACGTCGGCGCCTAGAACGGACGAAACCATGAGGAAAACGAAGGAAAGGGCGCGCCGCTCGGTTTTCGTAGCGGTTTCACCCACTTTCGACCAAGGCCCGAGCCTGGCCCCTTTGGTGTGCGCCTTTGGTGTGCGGGAACTTGGCGTGGCGGTTGGCGGCCTGGATCGGACGAAGCCGACCACGCCAAACAGCGACTACTGGCCAGAAGAGCAAGCCCGAGCCTAGTGCAAAACGACCGCCGAAAGACCGCGCGCAGTCCACCCGTCCGACTTGCTCCGCCGGTAGCGGGTCTTAAGTGCTTGGCAAGGCCCGAGTCTTCATTGAATCGGCGGCGTGGTGAAGTATCCGGGCTAGTGCGGCCCAGGTTGTACGCGCGTCAGCGGCTTGCCGTCTACCGCTTCGGCTTGCGCACCCTCGAGCTTCTTGATGTCGGCAGCCGACAGCGTCGGCCGGTCCACCTTGATCGTCAGCTTGTTGAGCTTGGCGGTCAGCGGGAACGGCGGCTTGTAATCGGCATCGTTCACGCCGGTGAGCGTGTCCGAGCCGACGTCGAAGCTCTCGTCCCACTGCAGGATCATCGGCATCGTGCGGTCCATGGTGATCGTCTGCACCGCCTTGCCGTCCACCTTGAGCGTACCGGTGCCGGGCCGGCCGAGGCCGCTCATGTTATTGAACGCGAGGGTGCCGACGCCCAGGCCGTCGTACTTGAAGTCGAACTCCAGCGTGTGCCTTCCTGGCGCGAGGGCTTCCGTGCCTTCCCACTTCACCCGCTTGAGGTCGATCAGGTTCCACAGGAACACCGGCTTGCCCTTCAGCAGATAGAAGCCGTAGCCCCCGAACCGGCCACCGGAAGTCAGGATCATGCCTTCGGCGCCGCCCTGCGGCACGTCGACGTCGGCGGTAATCGTGTAGGACGCGTTCAGCAGGAACGGCGAGTCGCCCTGTGGCAGGCCGGCCATCGGCCGCGTGTAGACGAACTCGGTACGCCCGGCGGTGATGTTCGGGCGCGGCGCGACGATGCGGGCCGCCACCGAGGCGTCCATCGGGAAGACCTGGTACTTCTTCGCCTCGGCGACGAACTTCTCGCGCATCTCCTTCACCTTCTGCGGGTTCTGCGCGGCGATGTCCTCGGTCTGGCTGAAATCCTTGCCCAGGTTGTAGAGCTGGAGCACCTGGTTGTTCAGCGGATCGGGGTTGGCCGCGCCGAACGCCTCCCATGGCGCGCGGTTGACCTTGGTGGAGAGGAGCCAGCCGTCGTCGTACAGCGCCCACTGGCCCATCATCTCGAAGTACTGCGTCTTGTGCCGCGACGCTGCCTTGGCGTTGGCCGCGTCGAAGGTGTAGGCGAAGCTCGTGCCCTCGATCGGCGCCTGCTTGATGCCGTCCACCATTTCCGGCGCCTTGATGCCAGCGGCCTCGAGGATCGTCGGCACGACATCGATGACATGCACGAACTGCTCGCGCAGTGCCCCTTTGTCCTTGATGCGCGCCGGCCACGACACGACCATGTTCTGATTGATGCCGCCGAGCCTCGACGCGTTCTGCTTGAACCAGTCGAACGGCGTGTCGAAGGCCCACGACCAGCCGGCCGACATGTGGTTGTAGGTCTGCTCGGTGCCCCAGACGTCGTACCACTTCATCTGCACGTCGACCGGCATCTCGCTGATGCCGTTGAAGAACGCGACCTCGTTGGGCGTGCCCAGCGGGCCGCCCTCGGCGCTGGTGCCGTTGTCGCCGTTGATGTAGATGACGAGCGTGTTGTCGAGCTTGCCCAGGTCCCGGAAATGCTGGATGACACGCCCGATCTCGAAGTCGTTGTAGGCGGCGTAGGCGGCGAAGACCTCGACCTGGCGGATGAAGAGCTTCTTCGCTTCCGGGGTGAGCTGGTCCCAGGGCTTCAGCACCTCATTGGGCCACGGCGTCAGCTTCGCCTCCTTGGGGATCACGCCGAGCTTCTTCTGGTTCGCGAAGATGCGCTCGCGCAACTTCTCGTAGCCGTCGTCGAATAGCTTCATCGCGCTGATCTTGTCCACCCACTCCTTGGTCGGGTGGTGCGGCGCATGCGTGGCGCCCGGCGCGTACTTGATGAAGATCGGTTTGCTCGGGTCAGTCTGGTGGATCCGGGTCATCCAGTCGATCGCCTCGTCCGCCATGCCGGTGATCAGGTTCCAGCCCGGCTTGCCCTGGAACGGATAGATCTGCGTCGTGTTGCGGAACAGGTTCGGCTCCCACTGGTTGGCGTCGCCGCCGACGAAGCCGTAGAAGTACTCGAAGCCCATGCCCGACGGCCATTGGTCGAACGGCCCAACCTGACTGGCCGCGAACGCCGGCGTATTGTGGTTCTTGCCGAACCAGGAGGTGCTGTAGCCATTGTCGAGCAGGATGCGGCCGATCGTCGCCTTGTCCTTGCCGATGATGCTGTTGTAGCCGGGGAAGCCGGTCGACTGCTCGGAGATCACGCCGAACCCCGCCGAGTGGTGGTTGCGCCCGGTGATCAGCGCGGCGCGCGTGGGCGAGCAAAGCGCAGTGGAAAAAACGCGGTTGTAGCGCAGGCCCTCGTTCGCGATGCGGTCCATCGTCGGCGTCGGGATCACGCCGCCGAAGGTGCTGGGCACGCCGAAGCCGGCGTCGTCGGTGATGATCAGGAGCACGTTCGGCGCGCCCTTGGGCGGCACGATGCGCGGCGCCCACCAGGGCTTCGACTGCAACGCGTCATTCTTGATGACGCCGCCGAACTTGGGATCGGGCGCCGGCAGCTGCTTGTTGCTGATGGTCGTGGTGGCGCTAGGCGAGCCCGGCGTGCCGGTGACCTGCTGCGCGCCGACCTGCGTCGTGCCGAAGAACGTCGCGACAACCACGTTGACTAATGCCGCTTTTCGCAATCTCATGCTTGGCTCCAAGAACGGGACCGGACTCGCTTACGGAGATGCAATCGCTAACGTACGAAGCGTTGGCCTCAGGGCGTCACGATCGTTCGCGAACAACCTGCGACAGCCGGGGCGCGCGATCCTAACATGAACTCGCAGCTTCGGGTGCGGGATCACTTTACAGGCCCGAACCCCGCAACCGGCTCGCGCAGGTACCCGCGTCCCTTGCCTGCCAGGAGCGTACCGTTGCGCGACGCGGGATTCCCCGTGCAGTTCACCGCACCGTGAACGAGAGACCGGGTTTCGAGCATCGCGAGGCGCGAGCTCGCCGCCGCGCGCTTTCCGGAGTTCCGGAGGAAGACGTTGCCGCTTGCTGAAGCGCAAGGGCTGGTGACCGACGAGGATGCGTTCCGCATCGATTCGTGAGGATCTCTTTCGACGCGAATGTCTTGGCGAGCGCGTTCGATGACGCCATTGACCGTACCCAGGTTGGCATCGATAACCGGGCCGAATTCCCGTTGCGATGAGCTGCCAACGGCATGAATCACCGACTCCGCGTTCCGACCAAGGCGGGACGCCGACAGCATCCCGGTCAACGCTCGAGCAGGCTGCGCAGCATTCAGGCGGTCTTCTCGTAAACTTCCAGGCGCTGCGTCAGAGAATAGGCCGTTGGCTGGTCGTTGGCAGCGTCAACGACCGGGAGTAACTCGCGCGCCGTGCGTGCCGTGGCCTCTTGGCCGGCGACAAGATGGCGGATCATGTCTGTTGCCTTGGGCACGCCTCCGACCTCTTTGATCGAGGCCAACTCGGCGAATTTCCTGTAAGACCCTGGGGCGGAATGGCCAAGCGCACGGATGCGCTCGGCGATCACGTCGAGCACGAATTCCATTGTTCGGTGCATTGGCCCATGGACATCGGACGCAGGCCGTTGAAATGCGGCCCGGTCACGTTCCAGTGGAAGTTGCGCGTCATCCGGTAGCGCGTGTGGTTGTCGGCGAGCAGGGCGGCAAGGCCCTTCACGATTCTCGCCCGCTCACCGCCGCTGATCCCGACGTCGATCGCAGGGGCCTTGGTCTTGCTGGTGTTCGTATTTGAGTCTTCTTGGAAGTCAGTCTCGCCAGTGCATCCCGCAATTCCTGTCGCTCCTGTTGCGATGGATCGGTGCCGGGGAAGACGTGGGTGGTGTGTGGCTCGCGGTCGAGCCAGAACAGGCCGGTGACCTTGGCCGCTTCCTCCGCGGCCGCAAGCCAAGTGATGGTATCGGCGCCCTGCTCCGCCGTGCGCAAGAAGCACCGGGTGATCGTGTGAAATGCCGGGAGCGAAGCGGCGACACCCGGCGTGTCCGCCCAGCCCGGATGCATCGCATGTACGACCACGCCGCTGTTCCGCAGTTGTTCCGCCCACATCTCCGTCAGGGTGACGAGGGCGCGCTTGGTGCGGGCGTAGGCGCGGCTGCCGTCGTAGGTCGTCTTTTCATACTGCAGGTCATCGAGCGCAAGGCCGGTGACATACATGCCGCCGGAGGCCACGTTGATGATTCTGGAAGGTGCCGATTTGGTGACGCGCGGCAACAGCATCTCGGTCAGCAGATAGGGGGCGAGCAGGTTCGTCGCCAGCGTGGTCTCGTTGCCCTCCGCAGTCATCGTGCGCTGGTTGAGGAGAACGCCGGCATTGTTCACGAGGACATGGATCCGGGGCTCAGTCTCGAGCAAACCTCGCGCGAGCTTTCTGACGTTGGCGAGCAGGCTGAGATCGGCCAGCGCGACCGCGACATTGTCGTTGCCCGTCGCGGCGACGATCTCGCGCCGGGTATCTTCCGCCTTGTCCGGATTGCGCCCCACCAGGATCACGCGCGCGCCGAGCTCGGCCAGCCGCGAAGCGGCCGCTTGCCCCAGGCCCGACGTGGCACCCGTGACCACCACGGTGCGGCCACGCAGCGAAACGGCCAGCGGCTTCCAGCTCCGCTTGTGCCAGTGATAGCCCACGTTGGTGTAGCCCAGCAGGCCCGGCACGATCAGGCGATCCTGCAGATCGGCCAGCCGGCTGCGTCCGGGTGGCGGCGATTCTCCGCTCAGGGCTGACCGAAGGCCGCGCACCGCATTCTTGCCGACGCGGTCGAGCGCTCCCTTCAGGAACGGCTCGACAACGCTGAACGCCCCGAGCAGGGAAAGATCCGCCGTATAGGTGATACGTGTGCCGCGCGGCGTGGCCGCGAACCCGATGTTGTCCAGCGCATGGACGGAGTCGCCCTTGCCTTCCAGCAGCACGCGCTTCGGCGGATCGTACTCGCGGACGACGTACGTCATGGGAATCGAGCGCGGCCCGAACCTCACCCTCAGTTCGAACGCCGTGCCGATGCCGATCGGGCCGCGGCTGGCCTTGCGGGATTCGGCGACCCCCGGGTCCCATTGCGCCGCGTTGCCGAAGTTGCTGACGTAGGCGAAGACCTCGTCGATCGGTCGCGCGACTTCGATGGTCTCCCGGAGACGAATCATGGCGGGATTGCCGCAGGCTAGTGTGCCGCGGCCGGCAGGAGGTCGGCTCGGCCCACGATCAATGCCGTGGCCATCAATTCGCCGAGCAATGCCATCGAGGCCGTGCCGGAAACGCCGTACGGATCGAGCGTCGCACTCTCCGAATACTTGAGGAGCAGAGACGCGTTCACGCGCTCGAGGTTCACCAAGCCCATGGACCAGTTGGCGAATCTCCTCTCGCTGATCTCTTCGTAGGAAAGGATCACCACGTCCTTGTGCCGGCGATCGGCGGCGATCTGGTTGTACAGCGCGTTGACCTGCATGCGTCCGCCCTCCAGCAACTGAAGAAAGAGGCGCCCGCTCGAGCAAAGAACCCCCGTGATCCCGCTCGCGGGATTATGGGCCTTGGATTGCGAAAGGATCGTCAGCAGTTCTTCCTGCGAAACGTCGTCAACCGCCCTGCTTGCATACAATAGGCGCACCAGCATGGAATTCTCCGTTGTCAAGGTGTGGTTCAAACGTTCTTCTTGCTCAGCAGCGAGAGGAATTCGCGCCGCAGATCGGGATCCTTGAGGAACGAGCCGCGCATCACGCTGTTAGTCATGCGGGAATCGGCGTCCTTGACGCCGCGCCAATGCATGCAGAAGTGGTCGGCCTCGATCACGATCGCCAGCCCGTCCGGCTTGACCTTGTCCTGGAGGATGTTGGCCAGTTGCATGACGGCCTCTTCCTGGATCTGCGGGCGGCTCATCACCCAGTCGCAGATGCGCGCGTACTTGGACAGGCCGATCAGGTTCGAATTCTCGTTGGGCATGATGCCGATCCACACCTTGCCGAGAATCGGGCAGAAGTGGTGCGAACAGGCGCTGCGCGCGGTGATCGGGCCGACGATCAGTAACTCATTGAGCTGTTCGATATTCGGAAACTCGGTCACAGAGGGCATCGCATGGTAACGACCTTTGAAGACTTCGGTCAGAAACATCTTGGCCACGCGGCGCGCGGTTCCCTGCGTGTTGTGATCCCCTTCGGTGTCGATGACCAGGCTCTTGAGCACCTCGGCCATTCTTGCCTCGACTTCGCTCTGCAGCGCGTCGACTTCCCCGGCCATCACGTAGGCGGAGATGTTGTCGTTGGCGTGATAACGCTGCTTGGCGCTAATCAGGCGCGAACGAATGCGCGCCGAAACGGGCAGGTCACTGTCTTCTTCAACTCTGCGTAACAAGGAGGTGGAACTGGCGTTCATGCGATTCCTTAGTGATTCATACAGATCGATGGAATTGCGGGCGCAGTCACCGGGCTCGGTGTTGCCGGTTGACCGCCGAAGCGTTCGGCTATTCTGGCTGCGCGGAAGGAGAAGATCTGGTCGACCTGCGCTTCGACTTTCCAGCCGGCGACGACCGATCCCAACCATCCAAATGGCAGCCGGTACCGGACGACATCGCGCATGAGCGTCCCGTTTGCCAACGGGATGAACTCGTGCGCGTGGCGCCAGTACGAGTAGGGTCCTTTGACCTGCGTATCGACAAATCGCCGGGCAGGCTCCCAGTTCTCGATCCTGCTTTGCCAGCCCAAGGGGATGCCGTTCAACTTAAGGCGATAGTCGATCAGCGTGCCTTCGCCGATTTCAAGGGTCGACTTGCCCAGAACTTCGAAATTCAGGAATGCGGGAGTGAGCTCCTCCAGATTTCCTTCGTCACAGAAAAAGGGCCAGATCTCTTCCGGCGCATGCGGCACCCACTGCTCCGACACCTTTTCCCGGGTCGATCCCTGCAGCGGGGTCAGCAGGTCGGCGAATGCCCGGTCGATCGACTCGAACCGGTAGCGGAAGCCCGAGGCAAGCGTCTGGCGCGGTTCTATCTTCGCGCCCTCCAGCACAATGCCACCCATCTCGCCAAAAAGCGCCTTGATCGCAACCGACGGGGCCGGAACATTCTCGAAGACCTGCAGCGCCCTGCACAGGGATTTCGTGAGTTCGCGATTGGTCACCGGTTGCGGTGCGACCCCCTCCAGGACACCCGCCGTCCGTGAATCGAGCGCGTGGAGAAACAGACCGACGATGTCGTCGATGTGGATCCAGCTCATCCACTGCGTGCCGCTCCCGAGCCTTCCGGCGGCGGACTCCCTAAACATCGGCAACATTTTCGCCAGCGCGCCACCGTGCCGGGCGAGGACGATCCCCGTCCTCACGATCGCCGCGCGCACATCCGGTCGCCGCTCCGTCAGGGGACGAAGCTCTGCCTCCCACGCCTCGACCACATCGGCGAGAAAGCCGGTTCCTTTCGCGCTGACTGCGCTCAGCGTTGCATCGCCACGGTCCCCGTAAAAACCAACGGCTGATCCGTGCACGAACGATTTGATGTTCGGGCCGTGGTTCAACACCGCCTGGACGAGCCGTCGCGTGCCGAGCACGCGCGTCTCGAGAATCAGGCGTTTCTGTTCGTTCGTCCAACGCTTCTCGGCGACCGGCTCACCCGCCAGATGGACGATCGCATCGACTCCGAGCAGTGCCTCCGCGGGCACTGTGCGCTCGTGGTTCCATTCGAAACACGTCGCCGGAAACGGCAACCGATGCCCGGCGCTTTGCCCGTTGCGAACCAGACAGACCAGGGTGTCACCGCGCGCCGCCAGCGACTTTCCTAATTCCTTGCCAATCAGGCCGGTTGCTCCTGTCATCAGAACGCGCATGCTGCCCTCAGCTTGATTGTCGAAACACGACGCCCTGGTCGCCCAGGGCGTCGCGGCTGCAGACGCTTGGTCCTCAGTTCGGCAGCACCACGGTGTCGATGACGTGGATGACGCCATTCGTCGCCATGACGTCCGTCTTGATCACTTTGGCGTTGTTCACGGTTACGCCTGCGGACGAAACGAAGATGTTCAGGTTCTGGCCCTCGACCGTCTTCACCTGCCCGGTCTTCACGTCGGCGGCAACCACCTTGCCGGACACGACGTGATAGGTCAGCACCTTCGTGAGCGCCGCCTTGTCCGCGAGCAGCGCGTTGAGCTTCTCGGGCGGGATCTTGGCGAACGCCTCGTCGGTCGGAGCGAAGACGGTGAACGGTCCCGGGCCCTTCAGTGTGTCGACGAGCCCGGCGGCGGTCAGCGCCTTTGCCAGCGTGTTGAACTGGCCCGCGCCGACGGCGGTGACGACGATGTCCGTCTGCACGGCGGCTGCCCCGCCCATATTCTTGGTGGACGGCATGCTGTCCGCCAGCGCGCCGGACATGCCGGTGGCGAGGACAGCGGCCGCGACGGCGGAAGCGAGAACTTTCTTGACCTTGGTCATGGTAAATCTCCTGGTTGAACTACGACTGCTGGGAATGTGTCCGGAGATCCGGACGGGGGATTTGGATGTTGCGGCTCGACTACGCTTTCTTGGCCCATGCGACGCACCAGCCCTTCGCGTTCACGAGCTTGCCGCCAACCGCGCCGCAGGCCCCCCAAGCCTCGTCGGCTTTGCCCTGATAGAGCTGGCAGTTGGCGCAATTGCGGCCGGCGGCGAAAGCCGGAAACTTCTTCGCGTCGACCTTGCTCGCATCGTTTCGGTAGCCAAGCGAGACAGCGATCGCGTCGGTTTCCTCGAGCTTGGTGGCCTGCGCGGAAGCGACTCGGCTGGCAAGCAGCACGAGCGCGGCGGCCGGAATGGACAGTACGAAGTGACGACGGGTAGTCAAGGCAAGCCTTTGGGAGAGTTGAAGGGAACCCAGTCAGGACCGCGGTGCGTCGGCGGCGGGGAGCGGATAGGCGTCGGCGACGTACGCAGGTCCTTTTGCGATCACGACGATCAGGCAGCCGAGGACCACGGCGAATACGATCGTCCCGCACAAGATGGCGACGCTTGCCAGCGCGATCTCGAAAGTCGTCGCGAGCTTGGCCGCTGCGTCACCGTTTGCCCACGTGGCGGCGAGCCGTACCGCGAGCAGGCACGACATGGGTAACGCGGTTCCGGCAGAGGCGATCAGCGGCAAGCGGCAGATGAGCGCCCACTCGAGGCCGGCCGGTGCGGGCTCGAACCCGGGAAGTCGGTTGAACACGTTCATTTCAGGATCGGTCGGTGGGACCGGGAATCGCGCACGCTGAAGGCGCTCCGGTTCGGGCGGGCCGCCACCATGGCCGGACACGCAGAAACAGCCCGTAGCCGGCTTCGAGCACGGCGAGGACGGGTCGAAACGAAGCAAGCGTCGCGAGCCACGCGAATGCCGGAAGCCGACGCCAGATCGCGACAAACGCCGCGGCGCCCGAGGCGAGCGAGCCGTCCGCCTCGCGGACGTGGAATCGGCTAAGCACCACGGCTCTATCCACTCCCGTGCCGAGAGCCGTTTCATCGCAGCAGGACGCGTCCACCCAGGCAATTGCCTCGGCTCCGCGTTGCCCTTGGTAATGCGCGATCTCCGTGCGGCAGACGGGGCAAGCGCCGTCGAAGTACACCGTGCAGCGGGTCATTGATTGTTTCTCCAGAACCAAACGAGCAGAAGTCATTTGTCTAGGACAATACACGCTTTGAACTGTTCCTGTCAACCTATATTTCAACGATTGTACTGGCTTTGACTCGTTATATGTGGTTCAATAAGAAAAATGGCTTGCGGCAATGCGATCTCGAAGCAAGATCTTTGGAAAGGTCAGCCGTGACAATTGACGAACCGACCGGCGCCCACTTCGTCCCGACCTACCGCAGCGGCACCGCTGCGCGTCTCGCGGGGATTCCGGTCGAGACGCTGCGCGTGTGGGAACGCAGGTATGGCGTGGTGGGGCCCGGGCTCAGTCCGCGCGGGCATCGCCTCTACTCCGCCGAGGACGTGAGCCGCCTGGTCCTCATCAAACAGCTGGTGGATCTCGGAACTCCGATCGGCTCCATCGCGACCCTGCCCCTCGCTTCTCTGTGCGAGATGCGCGACACGGCCGACGCCGCGTCGCGCGGCGCGCGCGTAGGACCGGAGGCGTCGCGGCAAGCCATTCGGGTCGCGCTCGTGGGCGAAACGCTGACGGAGCGTGCGGCACGCAATGGCGTCGGGATCCCTACCCTGGACGTGGTCGCGACGTGCGCAGGCACTTCCGGCGCGGTGGAGGCGCTACGCGGAATCTCGGCCGACGTGCTTGCGATCGAGCTGCCGACGCTCCAGGTCGACTCGGTCGCAGGCGTCGACGGGATGGTCCGGGCGATCGGCGCGCGGAGCGCCGTAGTTGCGTATCGATTCGGTCCGGCGGCAGTCGTGAGTGCATTGCGCGCCCGCGGTCACGCAGTGACGCGTTCGCCGCTCGACCTGGCCGAGCTGGAACGGCTCTGCCGTGACGCGATCCATCTCGAACCCGCGCACACGCGACCGGTAGCGCCGCCAATCCCGCTCGAGGCAGTCCCGAGCCGACGCTTCGACGACCGGTCGCTGGCCCAGATCGCGCAGGCCCCGACCACCTTGTACTGCGAGTGCCCGCGCCACGTCGTCGAGCTGCTGCTGAGCCTCGGTACCTTCGAGCGCTACAGCGCCGAATGCGAAAACCGCAGCCCCGCGGACGCGGCGCTACATCGATACCTGCAGCGGGTGGCCGGCTCCGCGCGGGCGTTGTTCGAGGACGCTCTGGTGGTGCTCGCCAAGTCCGAGGGGCTCGCGCTCTCCGACGGCGCCGGCGCGAGAGCCTTGGACTCGCCGTGAGCACCGCAAGACGGTTCATCTGCAAGATGCTCATTCGCGTGGGCAACTCGCTCACCGTGATTGGGTGCGTGGGATTGATGCTCGACCTGTCGGGCGTCATGTCCGCGGAGTTCTTCGCCATCGGGATTTCTTCGGGCATGCGCGTTATCGGTTCGGTGGCAATAGCCGGATGCCTGCTGAGTGCAATGGGCTATGGCGCCGTCGAATACTCGGAGCCGTGAAACTTTGGGAGAGGCCAGATGTTCAGGAAATCGGATTACTTCATTCTCTTGGCTGTGATGATTTCGTTCTTTGTCTCCGCCTATCTGTGGTTTGCGGTCCAGGATCGCGAACAGGCGATATTCACCGCCATCTGGATTCCGTCGATATTCGGCTTTGGGATCTACTTCAAGCTGGCAGCGTTGATGGGGAGAACAAAGTGAGCCCCAACGAGCTTCTGGTCCTGGGCGCTTTCGTATTCGGGCTCTTGCTTATCGGCTTGGTCTCGACCGTCCTGGAGTTCCGGAAAATGGACTGAGCGACCGCGCGGCATTGCTCCGGATGATGTCGCCGAGCAACCGGCATGGACGGTGTCGAGGAGAGCCCGTGAAGCGCTGCCGCCATCTCGTTTTCGTGCTGGGAGACCAGCTAGACGAGCACTCGGCCGCTCTCGCTGACATCGATCCTGCGACCGACATCGTATTGATGGCAGAAGTGCCCGAGGAGTCGCGCCATGTCTGGTCCTCCAAGGCACGCACCACGTTCTTCTTTGCCACCATGCGCCACTTCGCGGCCGTTCTGGAAAAGCGACGAATCAAGCTCGACTATCGCAGGATCGGCGCCCACCGGTTCGAATCATTGGTCGCTGTACTGTCGGATGCAGTCAGGGAATACCGTCCGCGAGCAATCGTGGTCGTTGAGCCTGGCGATTGGCGCGTAGAACAGGCGTTGCTTGCTTTTGGCATGGCGGCCAACGTCGAGCTACAGATCCGCGAAGACACGCACTTCCTGTGTTCGCGCCGCGCGTTTGCCGATTGGGCGAGTGGTTACAAACAGCTTCGCCTGGAGTCTTTCTACCGCATGATGCGGAGGCGACATGACATCATGATGGAGGGAAATGCTCCGATGCACGGCCGCTGGAATTTCGACGCCGAGAATCGCCGCGCGTTTTCGAAAGCGGGACCGACGAACGCGCCGGCCGCGCTGCGGATGCGCCCCGATGCGATCACGCGGGAAGCAATGGCCGACGTCGAGACGCACTTCGCCGGCCATCCCGGTACGCTGGATCACTTCGCGTGGCCGGTAACGCGCAAGGACGCGTTGCGTGCGCTGCAAGCATTCGCCACCGAACGCCTGGCAACGTTCGGCCGATACCAGGATGCAATGTGGACGGATGAGCCGTTCCTTTATCACTCGCACATCTCGGCGGCGATGAATGTCAAGCTCATCAATCCGCGCGAAGTGATCGCTGCCGTCGTCGAGGCGTTTGAAGCAGGGCGCGCGCCGATCGAAGCCGTGGAGGGCTACGTGCGGCAAGTGCTGGGCTGGCGCGAATTCATCCGCGGCGTGTACTGGCTGGATATGCCCGGACTACGGGATGCCAATCACTTCCGGCACGTCCGGAAGCTGCCTGCCTGGTACTGGACGGGCGACACGCAGATGAATTGCATGAAGCAGGCCGTCGGCCAGACGTTGAAGCACGGTTACGCGCACCACATACAGAGGCTCATGGTAACCGGCATATTCGGCCTGCTCGCCGAGATAGAACCGAAAGTGCTCGAGGATTGGTACCTCGCGGTTTACATCGACGCGGTCGATTGGGTCGAATTGCCCAATGTCGCGGGCATGGCCCTGTTCGCCAATGGGGGCCGCTTCACGTCCAAACCTTACATTGCGAGCGGGCTATACATCAAGCGGATGTCGAATTACTGCGTCGGATGCCGCTACAGACCCGAAGCGAAGATCGGCAATGACGCCTGCCCCTTCACTACGCTTTACTGGCGCTTTCTCGATCAGCACGAAGAAATGCTGGCGGGAAATCCGCGCACGTCGTTGATGGCGAAAAACATCGCCAGAATGACGGATGCGGACCGCTCCGCGCTCCGCGCCCACGCCACGATGACGCTGAACAGTCTGGACGCGCTTTGATGCGGTCCGCCCTCGCTCAACTGGCCGCACAACGTTTTTTGCCCCGTCATCGCGCACCTCCCGTTTGCCTCGACCCGGGTAGCCTGCGGCGCCCGTTTTCGTCGTTACTGCACGGCGCGACGGAAGAAAGGTTTCCTGCATGAATATCGTGATTACGGGCGCGACCGGCGCCATTGGCTCCGCCCTCGCGCGTCTCCTGCATGCCCGCGGCGACACACTGTTGTTGTGCGGCCGCAGCGACGACAAACTGGCGGCGCTCAATCAAGCGCTGGGCGGGGCGCATCGTACTCTGGCGGCCGATCTCACCGGTGCCGAGGGCAGCGCCGCATTGCAGCAGAACGCGGCGCAGATCGGGGCCATTGGCGGCCTCGCCCATTGTGTCGGTTCGACCGTGGTGCGGCCACTGCACCTCACTTCCGAAAGGGACTGGAGCGAGCAGCTTGCCATCAACGCGACGTCGGCCTTTCATGTCTTGAAGTGGTTCGTGCTGCAGGCGACCAAGGCACAGGCACCGGCGATTGCCGTGTTGACAAGCTCGGTCGTGGCCGAGGCGGGGTTTGCCAATCATGAGGCCATTGCCGCTGCCAAGTGCGCGGTCACCGGTCTGGCGCTGAGCGCCGCCGCGACTTATGCCGACAAAGGGGTGCGCGTGAATGTGGTGGCGCCCGGCTTGACGCGATCGACGCTCACGCAACGCTTCATCGCCACCCCGGAAGCGGAAGCGCGCTCCGCAGCGCTGATTCCCATCAACCGCATTGCCGAGCCCGACGATGTGGCGCACGCATTTTCGTTTCTGCTGTCGCCGCAAGCCGCACACATCACCGGGCAGGTGATTCGCATCGATGGCGGGCAGGGGATGCTGCGGCCGCTGCCAAGGGCGATCAAGGCCTGATGGCCAAGGCGGCCCGTGCGATCCCGACGTTCTGGTAGCGAGCGCCCCCATGGCGCGCAGAAGACGACGGAGAGTCGCAGCGTCGCTTCGGGATTGCCTAGAACCTAGGTTCTAGCGTCACCAGTGCTGGCTGCCCGGCTCGCCCTTGAACGGACCGACCAATTCCGGCGTGATCCAGCCGCCGTAGAAGCCGCCGGGCTGCGGCCGAACGGCGGCGCCGTCGACGCTGCAATCGAGCGTGCCCGCGTAGAAGGCCACGCACGTCGCCAGCGCCTCGGCGCCGGGGAGCGGACTTGGATAGCTCCAGGCGACCCCGGGCAGACGCCGCTTGCCGTCGGTCAGCGTCCAGAAGCGCGCGGGGCCCTTCCATTCGCAGAACGAGGCACCCGGCGCCGGTTCCAGCAGAAGCTTCGCCACGTCGTCCCACGGCAGGTAGTAGGTCGGCGGGTGGGAGGTTTCAAGCACGCGCAACGCGCGGCGGGTGCGCGCCACTTCAACCTCGCCCCAGCAGATCACGACTTCGCGCTGATCGAGCGCGATAGTCGGAGGGCGCGGGTAGTCCCACACCGATTCCTGGTCCGGCCCAGGCACCACCGCAAAAGGTGGCCGCACCTGGCCCCGCCAAGCCCATTGCTCACGGGCCGTCTCGACCCAACTGGGAAATGAAGTCATTGTCCGACAGAGTACATCGTCCTCGCCGTTGATCTGGCCCCGATCGGGGACGCAATTGCCGGAAAAGGAACTGTTCAATTCGGCGCTCTGGGCCCGGCGGGGTCACAGCGACAGGACCGATGGACTCTTTGCGGAACAAAACATAACCAAGGCGCCAAATCCGCCAAGACTCGCATGGATGTTGGCTCCCCGACCTGGGTTCGAACCAGGGACCTGCGGATTAACAGACTGTCGCAGAGTTTCTGTTTTTCAAGTACTTACACCGAATTCCGTTCCGCAATTACCGCGACTTTGCCGTCCGCATGGCCTTTATGGGCGTGTTTTCTCTCGGAATTGCGGAACGGAATTCGGTGACGTCTCCCTCCCCCGCGGCACCGCGGTCGCCTGCGCCGATGCCGCAGGGATGCCACCCGTTACGCTCCGATAACGCGAAGCCCGCTTGCCTTCGCGGCGACGGCCAATGCCAGGTCGTGAGTCGCCATCGACAAGTCTCTTCCCGCCTGCTCCTTCCACAGCAACGCCGAAGCAAGATGAATCGCGTCCAGCGTTCCCAGTGTCGTCGGAAGCGGCTGCGCAGCGCGTGACAGTACCGGGTGTGAAATCTCCACGACCTCCATTGCCTCCAACAAGCGGTATACCGCCTCTCTCTGATCGGCGATCATCTCGTCGGAGAATCCCTGCGCCAAACGCAACCGGTCGAGGGTGCGCAGACACTCCACCTCCGCAAGCGCCGAGGCGATGCCTCGCGTGACTCGGCCCCACTCCTTCAACGCGTTGCGCTGGCCAAGGACAACGCGCAGCAATACTGACGAATCGAGGTAGGCGATCACCGGTCACCTTGCCGCTCTTCCATGAGCAGCTTCACGACGTCTCCGCGGAGCCGCAGCGGTAGCGGAAGAGGCACGCGTTGGAGTTTCGGCGCTCCGGGAAGCGGTGCCCGAAGCTTGAGCGAGCCATTGCCCGCCTTCCACGGAACAATGCGCGCGATCGGCGTGTCCCGGTCCAGAATCGTCAACGAACTGCCCGCCCGTACCTTGCGCAGATGTTCGCTCAGGCGGCTCTTCAAGTCGGCGATGCGTATCCCAGTCATGGTCATATAGTAGTCAGATATAGTCATAATGGCAAGCTGACGATGCAGAGCCCGGCAGACTTCACATTCGGTAGAATGCCCGCGCATGTCAATCGCCGCCACGGACTACCTCGCGCCGCTGGTGACCCCGCACGGCCACCTTCGGTTGGCCCCGGATTCTGACGCACCTGTGCTCCGCAAATATTAGATCAGGTCAATGCAGGTGTAAGCGAGTACTCGTGATGTAGGCCGCCCAGCACCGATCGGACGTGCACCACGAGGTGCTCGCCGATCCGATGGCGGGATAACTGCGTCGCAAGCTGTGCGGCCGCTGATGGCGGGTCCGGAACGCACGGACCGAGCGCCATATGCGGGCGGCCGTGGTTGTAATGGCCTATCCACGACTTCAGGATCGATCGCAGGTGGGACTCCGATAACGGAATCAACCAATCCAAACATTCACGTCGAATCGTCCCGATCACCCGCTCACAGATCGCGTTCCCTGCGCCTACAGGTCTCGGAAACTGCCCCGAAATGCGTCGTGAGATATGCGGAAAGTGAGGCCGGGCTTGCCCTGCCTCATTTCGCAATCCGCGAACCCAAGACCTTTGATACCGCCTCGGCGGGTGTCAAGACGCCAACCCCTTCGATTGTCGTCCCATACAGGTGTCCGAAGTCACGTCGGTCGCCCGTCACCAGCGCCGAGGCTCTGGAAGCAGTTGCCGCGGCGAGAATCGGCACGTCTTTGTCAGGTAGTCGGCGAGCTGCGGCAAGCCGAATTTCTGCTTGGCTTGGTTCGGCCACCAATAGAAGGCCGGCTATCAGAATGTTGAATTCAGCGACGCATTCAGGAAATTTGACAGCGATATTGCGCGCCGCCTCTTCCAGTGCGTAGCGGGACGAGACCAGCTCCAGCTTCTGTTCGGCCGCAAGCCTGAACAGCGCCCTGCCATTACCGGCGGGATTGTGCGCCGCCGTGAAGATTACGTTGGCGTCGAGAAAGAAGCGCCTCACTTGCGCTTGAGGATCCGCGCGAGCCGGGCCGCCGTCTTGGCATCCATGCGGTCGGCCGCATCGAACTCCCGGATGCGGGCATCGCTATAGATCTCGATCGGGTAAACCGCCGCGGGACGCAAGACGATTGCGCCTTCGGGAGTCGTATCCACAAGCAGCGTCACGTCACCCTCGAGCCCGAGGCGCTTGAGAATCCCCTTGGGGATCGACATCTGCCCTTTCTTGCCTAGCTTGACTGTTTCCATGGGCTTCCCGTTTCCGGAATTCCGGCAATCCGGAATTCGAGAGATTCTGCACCTCCCCGAGGAAGTTGTAAAGCATCCAGAGGGTGAACAATCAGGCAGTAGCCGTGCGGCGGGTTGAGCGCGACCACAGCGCTTGTTCCAGCGCATCGAGCACCAGTTCGGCACGCATCGAACGCGCCGCGCGCCAGCCGATGATCCGGCGGGCGAACACGTCGATCACGAACGCTACATAGACGAAGCCACTCCAAGTCGCTACATACGTGAAATCGGCTACCCACAGCTGATTCGGCCGGCTGGCCTGGAACTGTCGATTGACGCGGTCGAGCGGCCGGGCCGCGCTATCGTCGGGAATCGTGGTCCGACATTTGCGCCCGCGCACTACGCCTTGCACGCCCAGCGAGTGCATCAGACGCTCCACCGTGCAGCGAGCAACGACGATCTCCTCGCGCGCGAGCTGCCGCCACACCTTGCGCGCACCATAGACGCCGAAATTCTCGTCGTAGACGCGGCGGATCTCGCGCGTGAGTGCACGATCACGCTGCAGCCGCGGCGGCAACTGCCCCGGATCGGTCTCGCGCGCCTTGTGCTCGTAATACTGCGAGGGGGCGATCGGCATCTGCGCGCAGATCGACTCGACCCCGTACTCGGCACGGTGGGCGTCGATGAAGGTCAGAGCCGATCGGGTGGGATGTCACCAACACTGTGTGGCACAACGCGTTGCGCAAAGCAGAGATCAGCGACTTTCGCTTTCATGATCTGCGCCACACGTGGGCGTCATGGCATCGACAGGCCGGCACGAGCTGCGATGAGCTCAAGCACTTGGGCGGGTGGAAGACGCGGTCGATGGTGGATCGCTACGCCAAGTTCGCCACCGAGAATTTGTCGGCGGCGGCAGCGCGGATCGAAGCGTCGCTGGCCTAGAACGTGCGGAAATTGGCACATTTTTGGCACAGTAGCGCGGGAGAAAGAGCTGCGGAAAAGCGCAACTCTTTGTTTGATTTGGCTCCCCGACCTGGGCTCGAACCAGGGACCTGCGGATTAACAGTCCGTCATAGAAATGGCCGGAGAGCCGCATCCAGCTTAGGTTTCCGGGGTTTCGACTGGGGAACAGATTGGCCGATTTCGCGCTGGTTTCGCCCGGTTCACGGCCGATTCTCCTCTTTCAATTCCCCAGTCCGCCAAGCTGCATCGCGTTACGAAAGTTGATGAAAATTCGTCGCAAGGCCATCGGCAGGACCAAGTCCTGATAGCGAGTCAACGTCCACCCTCGATCCCCTGCTGCCGGTCAAGCTGACGCCATAAATGGCTGCAAACTCGTGAGACCGGCCGTTCAGCCACGGGGCATCAACGGGCGAGTTCGGCCACGAGCTGACTTTGGCCTGCCGCGCCGCGAGGCCCGGTTTAGACTGGGTGCGGACGGTCGCTTCGCGAAGGTGAACGGCGGCGGCCGCCGGAACCGGCCGTTCACCCGCCGCCGCGGTGTGTGACCGCTGTGCTTTGGAAGCTGCCACAGGTCCCGTTCACCACGCCGGTCGGGGCTTGGCCAATCGGCTGGACGACTGCGTCAGCTCTCTGGGGGCGCCGAGTGGCGGTACCGACCCGGAGCCGACTGTCGATATTCCTGAAAGCTGATTGTCAACCTGAGGGAAGCTGACGTTCGCGCCATCGTTATTTCGGCGTGCTTGCGCCCAACTCACCGCTGCGCTCGGCCGTCACCACCCTCGCGCGGGCCGTGACCACCGCGCCGCCCGCACGCAACCCGCTGACGAACCGGCGCATCGCCGCGTTGCCCGCTACGCCTGGGCGCTGCTGCTCGCCCCCATCGACGAAGTTTTTCCGCTGCTGCGCCCCCACTGTGGCGGCGCGATGCGCATCATCGCCTTCATCACCGACGTCCCCACCATGCGCGACAGCCTCGCCCACCTCGGTGAGCCGACCGCGCCACCCCGCATCGCACCGGCCCGCGGCCCGCCGCTGTGCGACCTGCCCGATGCCCGGACGGGTGACTTCGACCCCCACGCCCAGCCGGCACCGGAGCACGGATTCGACCAACGCATCGCGTGGTAACTCTGACCGCCGACCGCCAGCCGCGCACGACGGCGGGCAAGCGTGTGCCTGCCGCCGACCGCGCGTCGGGGGCGTTGGAATTTCGTCGTTGCGTGGCGGCCCGGCCGGCTGCAATCCGAGCGTAGCCACCGCCCTCGCGAAATTTTCCGCTTGACGGTGCTGTATGCGCCGATCGAACATTCGTACACGACAAACTATCCCCGGTAGGCCGGAGCGCGCGACCAACAATGCCGCGATTCCATATTTCGACCAGGGCGTGGGCGGTTGCCGGAAGCTCGGCGCTTTCGATCGTTGCCATGGCGATCGGGGGCGCGGCTTTCGCGCAGGCGCCTCCCGCCAGGCCGCCGGCCGTGCGGCTACCACCGGCCGACCGGCCGATCGTGCGGGCGCCGGACAACCGGGCGATCCAGCTGGTGGTCCCGGCAGCCGCGGGCGGCATCACCGACCGCATCGCGCGAATCCTCGCGGACCAGCTCGATAACCAACTCCGGCAGCGAGTCGAGGTCGTCAACGCGCCGGTTCCCGGTGCGGGTTCCGAGCGCGTCAAGCAGGCGCCGCCCGACGGCTACACGCTCCTGGTCGGCTCGACGGTCGGCCACACGACGCCAGCGCTGACGGGCCGCGGCAACTACGATCCGGTGCGGGACTTCACGCCGATCGCGGAGATCGCCAAGGTGCCGAGCGTGCTCGTGGTGCCGCGATCGATGCCAGTGAATTCGGTGCGCGATCTTATCGCGTACGGCAAGGCCAATCCCGGGCGGCTCGCGTTCGGCTCCACCGGCCGCGGCTCCGCACCCCATCTTGCCGCCGAGCTCTTTCGCAGGAGCGCCGGGATCGGCATGGCGCACATGGAGTACACCGATGCCCGGGCCGCGGTGAGCGATCTCGTCGCGGGCAAGATCAACGTCTACTTCGACGTCCTCCCGTCGGCGCTTCCCAACATCCGCAACGGCAGCGTCAAGGCGCTGGCCGTCACCGGCGCCTCGCGGTTCCCGGCATTGCCGGACGTCCCTACCCTGGCCGAGGCAGGGGTTGCGAACTACGAAGCGACGACCTGGATCGGTGTGCTCGCGCCGAGAGGAACACCGAGCGAGGCGGTGGACCGGCTGCATCGCGGCATCCGCAATGCAACCGAATCGCGGGAGGTTCGCGGCCAGTTGCTGGAAATGGGCGCGATCCCGGTGACGACCGGCACCACGCAGGAATTCCAGATGCTGCTCTCGCGGGACACGACCAAGTGGAACACCGTGCTCCGCGCCACGACGCTCGTGCCGCCGCCGCCACCATCGCCGCTGTCACCACCACCACCGCCACCGTCACCGTCACCGCCACCGCCACCGCCACCGCCACCGCCACCGCCACCGCCACCGCCGGCGCCACCGCTACCGCTACCGCTACCGCCGGAGGCGAAGCCGATCACCACGTTCTGGAACGTGTGGTGGGAGGACGACGGCAAGGCGTTCGATACGCTGAAGCCGCTGTCGAGCTATCGCCTGATGCTCGATCTTTCGCGCTACTCGTATCGCCGCGACAACATCGCCGTGTCATCCGATGTCGCCACCGAAATCGCGCGCGCCATCAAGGCGAACCGGAGGGACCTCGAGCTCACGGTGCAGGTGATACTGCTCACCGACAACGTCGAATTCGCGGACGGCACGCGCCAGACGCGATTCCCGGTGAGCCTCGACGCGATCAAGCAGGATCGCGACCGTGAGTTCGCCGCCGACGAGAAGCGGCTCATCGACGCACGCTCACCTTCGCTCCAGCCCGAGCTCGCGGCGAAATACTCCGCGGGCAAGCTCGTGATCCCGATCCGCACGCGGGCCGACAGCGGCTGCGCGCAGGTGGCCTTCTCCATCTGGGACGCGGGATTCTCGCGGCCCCTCGACCATCTCGTGTACACGGTGCCGATCCAGGGCAGCGGCTTCACCGTCAACTGCGAAGCCAAGCCGATCCAGGGCGGATTCGCCGCGCTGAGCGGCGCGGTCTCCGCGGATCGTCCGCCGATCATGGACGCCGCGCTTCACCTGTTCGAGTTCTCGGGCGGCGGCTCCACCCGCACCGCCGCGGTGTTCGTCGACGCCCAGGTCTTTCGCAATTCGCGCTCCGACCAGCCCGTGTCCGAACGTGGCGTCTACACCTGGTTCCTGCGAAGGCCGCTGCGGGACTATGTCGCGAACGATCTGGTCGCCGCGGTCAAGGTGGGACGGAGCGCGGGAACGTACCGCCAGGCCGCGGACGAGCTGCAAAGCAAGATCTTCAAATCCGACGCGACGCCCGATCCCGCGCAGCGCGCCTTCGATGCGCTGGTCAGGATCGCCGACACCAAGCCGACGACGCCGGTATTGCTCGTGCGCGCGACCTCGGATGGCCAGCAGATGTACGTTCCGCTGGCCATGCTCGCGACGGACGGCGCAAGGCTGCGGCAGCGCCCCAACGTCATCTATCCGCTGCCTCACGAGAACTACGATCGCAGCACCTGCGTGGCGAACTGGACGCTGGCCATTCCGCAGGCGATTCCCGACGACAGCGCCGTCAATCTAGAGACCACCGACCTGTCCCCGATGATGCGGGAGCCGATCCGGTCGCTGCCGCAGCTCGCGGGCTATCTCAATCCGTCGGTGCCGACGGCGCCGACCTCGCCCGAGGCGCTGCTGCTCCTGGCGCACCAGGCCGACGGCAAGATCTGGTTCAAGGGGCGGGGCGACAGCGAGCGTCTGTTCAGCGAGGACATCAGCAGGCGGTTCGCGCCGGGGAGCATCGCGATCCTCGCCGCCTGTAGCGCCGCGAGCCCGGAAAAGGGCAACCAGCTCGTGCTGGAGAAGCTCAACCAGCGCAACATCGACGCGCTGGTGGTGTCGCCGTTCCCGGTGCCGGAAGAGTATGGAAAAGCTCTTGCGCTCGCGGTGGTGCAGGTGGTCAAGGAAGCGCATCGGCAGCGCTCGGCGCTGACGCTGCAGCAGATCTTCGATCGGGCCGCCGAGCAGGTCGTCCTGCAGAAATATCCGGACCAGCCACGCGTCCCGCGGCCGGAGGTCGAGCGCAAGGATTGGCGCGAAAAAGCGCTCGAGTTCATCATCGTCGGCCATCACGAGGCGCGGCTATGCGTGCAGTAATCGCTGTGGCACTGATCGCCGCGTGGCTGCCGTCCGCGGCCGTCGCCATGAAGTGCGCTGCGGCCGACGCGCCGGACGCGCGGCAAGTGGTCGTGATCAGCGATCTTCACTTCGGCGTCGGCAAGGATGCCGACGGCCGCTGGCAGGCCACCGAGGACTTTCGGTGGACGAAGGCGCTCGAGGGCTTCCTGCACCGCGTCTCCGAATGCGGCAAGGACAAGGTCGATCTCGTCGTCGCCGGCGATGCGTTCGAGCTGTGGCAGCCGCCGAAGGCACTCGAATGCCAGGGACCGAGCGCCGACGCCGGCTGTACGCCCGCGCAATTGCGCGCGATCCTCGCCAACGCCATCAGCGCGCATCGGGCCGATCTCGCGTTGTTCGGAGCCTTCGCCGACCGCGGCAGCAACCGGCTCTACTTCATTCCCGGCAACCACGATTCCGGGCTGCTGCTCGACGGCGCGTTCGAGATGCTGCGAATCGCCGTCGGCGCGCGCCAGAACCGCGTCTTCTTCGTGGCCACGGGCGTCTTCGTCACGGAGGACGGCCGGGTCGTCATCGAGCATGGGCACCAGATCGGCGAGGACGTGAACGGCTATTCCGAGTGGCCGACGATCAGCCGCAGGAACAGCAACGACGGCATCGTCTATATCGACCGGCCGTGGGGCGAGCAATTCGTCCAGAAGATCTTCAATGAGCAGGAGATGACCTACGGGACCATCGACAACCTGAGCCCGGAGACGGCGGGCATCCGGTTCCGGATGGCCGACCGCGGCGCGTGGAGCACCGTCGGCGACATCGCCCGGTTCCTCAAGTTCAACCTGTTCGAGACTTCGATGTCGCAGAAGCTGCGGGAACTGGGCGGCGAGCCGGATCCTGCGAACCCTCCGACCTGGGAGGTCGCCGTCGGCCGCGGATGGGGCCACCTGCTCTTCGTGCGCGCCTTGCCTGACGGCGATCCATTCAGGGAAACCTTGGTCGCCGACAACACCGAGTCACGCAGATTGCGCGACGAGCTCGACGCGATGGCGCGGGACCCGGCGCGGCTGTCGGACGTGGAGGTGCGGCAACTGTGCGACATGGCCGCCATCCAGAGCAAAGGGCAAACGCTGTGCATCACCGGGCAGCTCGGGGCGATCGGACAAGCGCTCCTCGTGTCGAAGCGCGTCATCATGATCGAGCACCTTCGCAAGCGCATGCGCGACCACGGCCGCATGCGCGTGTTCGTCTACGCGCACACGCACCTGCTCGAAACGCCGTGGAAGCTTGCGATTCCGGGATCGTCGGAGGTGACCATCGCCAACACCGGCGCATTCCAACGCGTCGTCGACGAGCCCGCGTTCCTTGCGCGCGCCAAGGCTGCGAACCTCGCGCCGGCGGATGCGCTGCGCCGCTTCGACGTCGAGGACCTGGCTGCGTGCTACACCGCCGTGGTGGTGCCGATGCGCGACGGCCTGCTCGAGCCCGTGCTCGTGCGCTGGCACATGGAGGAAAGCGGCAGCGGCGAATTCGTGTTCGCGACAGACGCCCTCTGCCAGTAACGCCTACCTCAATCGGGTGAGCCTGATTTTGTTCGGGTCGGTGGGGCGGGTCACGCGTGGAATTTCGGCGGCAGCGGGCTACTCCGCGCTTGTCGTCGTGTTTCTGCGCGAGCGCCGACACCGGGGTGGCCGCGCGCGGGCAGGCTGGCGAGGGCAGGCACGAGCCCGCCCGGCGTCGCGCAGAGGCGAGCGTTGACGGTCCTGGCTGCCGAGCGATGCGTCGATCGAACCCGTCGGCCGGTGGTGCCTAGATCGACGGGCCTCGTTCGGGGTCGAACGTCCGGTGTTGAGCGCAGATCGCTATGGCTGGTCCTGGCCGACAGCCGCGTTTCCCCCTGGCCGCCGATAGCCGCCGCTGAAAGGCTGGGCTCTTGCCGCGAAGGACAGCTTACGGGCGCCGCCGCAAACTCACACTATCGGCCAGGAGCGGTCATCGGGTGCTAATGCGCGAAAGCGGTCGTCGGTTCTTGTCGATTCGGATCAAGATTTCCGAAGGAGCGACTCGTCCCGCATTCGGGCCCACCACCTATCGATTTGACACTGAGCAAAGTCGCGTCGCGACTGCGGACTAAATGTCTAGAAAGGTGAAGTCAGTGTCCGAATATAAATTGCGCCGGCTTCGCTTCTGGCATCATGGAAGCCGAATAAGGACGCGGGACTTCCGCGCACTAAGACTCACGCAAAGCGGACCTCTATCAAGTCCGCGAGCCAGTGGAAGGACTCCCAATGAAGCCGCCGGACAAGAATCCGCAGGCCACCGCAACGAAATCGGCCAAGCGCTCAGAGGGCTTTCGCAAGCGAACCATAACGCCGCTGCAGTTTGTCGGCGCGGTGACGTCGATCGCGACCGAGGCGCCCACCCTTCGAAAAATCTGGGTCGATCGCGAGATGGACCCCGGCTTTCGAGAGAAGCTGATGGTCGCCGTAGCCCGGCACAACGACGCCAAGTATTGCAGTTGGGCGCACCACGAGTGGGCCGTCATCGAAGGTGTGTCTGCGAAAGAGCTTGCGCACATCGAGCAAATGGATTGCACTCATGTCGATCCCAAGACATCGCTTGCCATCACGTTCGTGCGCGAACTGATTGCGACCAACTTTGGTCGCGTCTCGAAAGCGCGCATGCAGAGAATGCGGGCCCGCTACAGCGCCGAGGAGATCCGGCAAATCACCTTGGTAGCTAAGGTCATGGATGCACTCAACCTCAGCTCGAATACCTTCGACGCCTTCCTCTCGCGCATAAGCGGAAAGCCTTCGCGGATGGGCCGCATCATTGACGAGGCCATTATGGCCGCGATCGTGTGTTGTGCCTTCCCGCCGTTCTTCGCGTTCTTCTCACGCGGTTCGAATAGCTCCATCGGCGCAGTGGTGCGCCGGATGATCGAATACACCACGAAAATGGATGCCCAGTCCGCGTCAACGAAACAACCCCGCAAGTTAACCGCGCCGCTGCGCAAACAACGCGAGGGGCTGCGCAAGCCCGCCGCACGACCGCGCAGAGAGAACGGTCAGCGCCTCGCACGCGTCGCCCTTGCGACCTGACGCATGCGGCGGAGCGCGAGGTCGTGCTGGACTTGATCTGAGGACCGCTTTGGTTCGGTAGCGATCGTCGACGTGAGCCGCTAAAAAAGATCCGGGCCGTCGTGCGATCAGAGCTGCAAATCTAGACCAAAGCCAGCCTTCCCACCGCCGCCGCCAGGCACTGGAGATCCCGGCAATGGGGAGGAACGGCACCGGTTCTTTATACCTCGGGTTCTAGCGATCTGAAGCTCCGGTCGCTCGCGCGAAGGATTAGGCGTCACTTTCGCGCAGCGCGGATCGGTTCGTGTAGAACCTCAAAATGTGTTCCTTGGGACGTAACCTATGACGAACCGGTACGTTAAGCCGGCAAGTGCGCACGTTGGATCGAAAGCAATCGCGTCCGGAGTTGGCAACACCGTCGGCAAGGACCGCGTCCGTCGCGTGGCGAAGCGTACGATGACCTCGGAGAACATTCTAAGAACGGTCACAAACTGCGCGATTTCGTTCCCGCTGATCATTCGGTCGACTTTCAGGCCGAAGACATCCAAGGCGATGCGCGAAAAGATCATGCTCGGAGTTACGGCGATTAATGACTGCCGCTATTGTGCGTGGGGTCATTCGCACTGGGCGCTGTCCCAGGGCGTCCCGCTCGACGAGGTCAACCAGATACTCGGCAATCAGGATGGCTCGCTCAAGGCGAGCAATCCCGCCGAAGCGGCGGCCATTCTGTTCGGTCAACACTACGCCGAGCATCTCCACCAGATCGATCCCGCCTCGGTGCTGAATCTTCGCAACCATTTCAGTCCGGCCCAGGTGCGGGAGATTATCGCGTTTGTTTACTTCATCACGTTCACGAACCTGAGCGGGAATACCGTCGACGCCGTGCTCGAACGAGTTCGCGGCAAGGGTCGCCCCATCACCGTCGTGGAGGGCGTCGCCGGAGTGGCTCTCGCCCCGGTCTTGCTCGCCCTGGTTATGCTGGTGAAGCTGGGAAAGATCGTGGGAACGGACAAGAGGCGAGCGAAGCGACATGGCGCCCCCTAGGATATGTCGCGTGGTGGCGGGGGCACGCTCAGGACGCAGCGGGCCAGCCCCAAGACGCCCGTGTACGAATCAGCAGACCGAGCCGGTTTCGCAACTGGAGAATTGAGATGTTAATAGCCAAACTAAAGGCGAAGCACGACGAGAAGATGTTGTCCAAACTGCCACCGCAAGCAGTAGCGAAGTTGATAGAGAGCGGAGCATTGTTGGTCGATGTACGATCAAAGGTCGAGGCGCTCCTGGGCACCGCTGCGGGTGCCACGAACATTCCGCTGTCTCTCCTGAAGCGTCACATGGCCGAATTGCCGCGTGACAAGGACATCGTGCTCTATTGCGGCACGGGCGCCAGGGCCGGCAAGGCAAAGGAGGTCCTCGACGCCAAGGGATTCAAAGCGTTTAACGGCGGCAGCTACAAGGATGTCCTGAAGATCGTCGGGAGGATGGGCGAGGCAGCGCCGTCTCGAGGATAGCGGGAGATGAACGAGAAGTTCCTCTGCTGTGCGGGAGCGGAGGGCGCGCCGCCCGCGCGGCCAACGCGCTCGCGCAGGCATCCCTAAACCCGGAATCTCAATCCGGGTCACCTACGAAAGATCAAGGTGGAACGTCGAAGGTCCGCTCCAACCTGACACCGGCCGTTCGGTCGCGGTTGATCAATGAGCGCGAACGACCCGTTGTTGACGTTGAGCGGAGCCAGAAGCGGACTTTGAAACCGAGGGAAGCTGCCGCTGGACTTTGGGCTGCCAACGGCAACAACGCCGCGGTTGCGGATATTGTGGGCGGCGAACCGCCCTGAATTTTCCGGAGACTGTCGATATTGGGTCGGGCTGCCAGCACCGGCTCGCCACGCTGGCGAAAGTACGCCAGCTCCAACACCGTCAGCGGCGCGTTGCCAATCGGCATTAGCAGCCGACGCTGATTGAACCAGGCGGCGGACGCTGTTCAGCGACGTACTGAGTTCTTTAGTGCAACTCCGGAAAGGCCGTATTGGCGCCGCTGGCCGCCTCGTTTTCGCCACGAAGCCGGTCGATGAGAAGCGGCAGCACGCCGGGAATGAAGAAGCTGCCCACCCATGCGCGGGCACGCGCTATATTGGACCGCCCGAAGACGAAGATCGCGAAAGCGCTGATGTTATCGCCTTCGTCGAAGGCGATGCAGGTAGGCAGCCCATCCTCGCGGGCAGCCTCCGGCAGTTCGTCGCGCGAATCCTCGATATCCGCGAGGATCGCGACAGCCAGATCCGACAGTTCGCCAAGGTTGCCCCCGCCGTCAAGAAACTCGCCGTGCACGCCGGAGAGCACAAAGTTCCAGCAGAGCGCCAGGCTTGACAGGTCTTCCGGGCCGCATGGCGCGGTGGCCGGGTCACCCTCAATCACTTCCTCGATGATCTGGCCCCACTCGAATTCATATCCCACGGCAGCACCGTGTTCGGCCTGCACTTCCGCCAACGAATCGGCGTCGACGCCATTGATCTTCCACTCGCGCCAGACCGGCTCTGGAATGAGCAAGCGGACGGTGCTGCCGGATTCGAAATTGCTGGTTTGCATGAGGCATTTCCTGGTTGGTTGAGGGACGGTACGCGAAACAAGTGTCACTCCTCCCGAATCGGTTCTTGAGCAGAGCCGTTTCAGACTTCGTGTCACGGCGCACGGCAAAGTGATCCGCGCGTTCTGCCGCAAAGGACACGCATCCGATCAGACGTATTTCTTGTAGTACTTCCATTGCAGCCACGACAACAGCCCGATCACCCCAGCCGCCGCCCACGACCCGCATTTCAACTCGAACGTCATCGGAATACAGATATAGACGAACAGCCACAACCCGACCGTGCCCGCGATCGCGTACTTGGCACGGTGATAGAGCGTGGCGGACTCCCTCCCCCCGGAATAGCGACGGATCGAGCGCTCGACCAGGCCATCGATCATTCCCACGGCGTAGCCCAGCACGATCGGCACGATGCCCGACAACCACAGTGCCAAGCGCAGCCCGTAGAGTTTGGTCGCCAGCATGGTCACCTGCAGGGCCGGCAACATCGAAACAAAGAAGCGCTGGACCGTCTGATCGAAGGGCGTGAGCGCGTGCGGATCGGCGGTGATGATCTGCTCGATCGCCGACGCGACGAAGAGCGCGTGATAGAGACCTGTCGCCCAAGCCACACCTTGTGCTCTGAGGAACGGTAGGCCATAGGCACCGTCCACCGCTGAAGCCGTCGTAGTGATGGCCGCTTCCAAGGGCTGCACGCCATCGCCCCAGATCTTGAAAACCAGGAACGTGTCGATCACCCACGCGGCGAGCAACAGGCCGGTAAGCAACAGCGTCAGGTAGGCCAGGTAACGAAACGGCGCCAGGAGCGCGCCCGAGTAACCGCCATGAAACGTCGCCGCTCTAGAAGCCACTGCCCTTCCCTTCCACCGTGAGGCCGGGCGCCAACCCCGGATCTTGGTGCGCGCGATAGCGCTGCACCATGTCGCGGGCCATTTCCGCAAGGTCTTTCGGCATCGCCGCGTCGTCCGCGCTGTCGGGTAATGGCATGCGGATCTTGTAGAGTTGGCCGCCATCGATCAGCGCATAGGCCTGGCCTTTGGGCAGATTGACCAGGTCCGCCGGCGTGAGCATCGGCACCCGCTCCGACGCGATGCGATCTTCGTTGCGGCTGGCGAATTCGGCAAAGTCGCTCGGATCGTTGGTATCGGTGGCGGAGGGCGCAGCGATGAGGGTGGTCAGCCGCACTTCGTGCAGCTTGCGGGTGATGATCTCGGCGGTCTTCTCGTTGACGACGCGCAGGAACACGCGAGAATTGAAGTTGCCTTCGATCTGCTCGGCCTTGGCGCGGTTGCCGATCCGCGCTTCCACATCCGCCCAGGTCTGGGTATAGGCGGTGACCTGGTACCCTGCCCCTCCCGCCTTGTTGACCATGGGGATGAACTCGTCGCCGATCAGGTCGTTGAACTCGTCGGCGTGAATGGCGAGGCGCCGCGGACGCACCGCCTCCACCTGGCCATAACCGAGCCCGTGCTTGTAGACCTTCCCCGCCACACTGGTGAGGTCGGCGAACATGGCGTTGCCCACGGCGGTCGCCACGGCCGGGTCTTCCAGGGAATCGAGGCCGACATAGACGATGCCGCCGTTATTCAGGATCGTCATCCAGTCGAACACCGGTCGCGGATCGTCCAGGTTCTCGTAGTCGGGCGAGACCAGGTCGGCAATCTCGCCGGTAGTCACCTTCTCCAGGAACGGGTAGAGCGAGGCGACCAGCTTCTGGAAGTAGGAGTTCTCGTAGGTCACCACCGAAGCCAGTGCACTGGCGGTCGAATCGTAGAGCTGCTTGCGCTTCGCGTAGTCGAGGAGTTTCACCAACTCCCCGCCGCGCGACTTGAGCGCCTTGTCCAGGCGGGTATTGTCGATCTCGAGGCCGGCGACCTCGTCGCGCCAGCCGGCGGCCTGCGGCTCGCGATCGAGCCAGTGCACGAAGTAGTCGACGATCAGCGGCTCGAAGTTCTCCGCATAGCGGTGCAGCGCGCGGTAGCTGGGCTTGCGGCCCAACGCCACCATCGCGCGCACCAGCCCGTTGACGTACTTCCAGACAAACTGCTTGAACGATTCGGCGTCGCCACCGCTGGGCATGTTGTTGGCGATCCGGGTGGCGACTTCGGTGATGCGCGCGAAATCGCCGATCGGGTTGTAGCGCGCCGAGCAGTGCGGATAGCCCAAGTGGAAGAAGTGGAACTGCCGCAGCCGCCCTGCCCGTTTGGCCTCGGCGTAGACGCGGCGAAACACGTCGGCGTCGCCCTTCGGGTCGAACACGATGACGGTTTCCCCGCGCCGGATGTCCTGCGCCACCAAGAGTTCCAGAAACCGCGACTTGCCGGTGCGGGTGGTCCCGACCACCACCATGTGCCCGACCCGCTCCGCCAGCGGCAGGTAGACGTCAGCTTCGTCGGGCTCGACACCATGGAGCGCCGGATCGCCCCCCACCTCCGGCATCGGCGCCACCGGATTCCACCGGGCCGGCTGGCGGGTCAACGCCGTTGCCCACGCGAGCCCCGTGTGCTCATGCCGCAATTCGAACCGGCGCGCCAGGCGATAGAACCTCGTCGGTTCCCGGAAATGCGCGCATTCCGGCCGGCGCGAGTCGACCAGGCGCTGGGTGTGCACCGCGGTCCAGCGGAAGCCGCGGCCGAGGAAGAGCTTATGGCGGGACCAGGGGATGCGGTCGGCGGCCAGCACGTAGTGCGGCGGTTGCCGGAGGTGGCGTTGAAAGCGCAGCACGCGCTCGGCTTGTGCTTCGCGGCGCAGCGCATGCGCAAACAGCAGCGCGGCGACGACGAGGCCAGCGCCGGGGGTCAGCATCAGGACCTGCGGCCAGGCGATTACCCCACTCGCCACCGCGAGTGCGGCGATCGCGGCATGGCGTTCCACCGCAGGGCGAAACAGGTTCTCGAGGGGATAGGTCATCCCCTGCCCTTCATGCTCTGCGCCGGCGCGGGCTGCAGATGCGGATTGGCCAGCGGCACCGGAGCGAAGAAGCGCTCCGGTTGCAGCACCACCACGCCATTCAACGTCTTGCCGGGCGTACCCTCGCGGCTCACCACCCGATAGCGCAGCACGCTCGTGTTGCGGGGCCCCTTGCGGTTCCAACCCGCGCCACACACCGCCTTCTGCACCGCCTTGCCCGGCCACTCCTTGGTATTGCCGGTATCGGCGTTCGGCGTTGCCGGGTGCGCGTCCGCATAGGCGCGGAAGAGCCCGGGGGAGACGAGGAACAATCCTTCGGCGACAAAGTGCACCAGCGCCCCGCTTTCGTTGTAGGCGAGCGAGCCGTCCGCCACGCCGCGCTGCACCCAGGCCATGAACGCCATGGCGAGCGCGGGAGGCGGTTTGGCTGGGGCTTCGCGCAATGCTGGAAGAGGTCCGATCGCCGGTCGCACCGGCAGGCGCAATGACGACGAACTGGAAGCGCACGGCTCCAAAGTCGCCGCGTCATCCGTCAGGTCGAGCAAGTTGGAAGCCGCGCGGGTCGCGGTCAGTGACGATGCGGCCGGCGGGTCCCCATGCGTGGCGAGAGGCGGCGAGTCCCGCTCCTGCGCGAGCGCCGCGGCGTCGGTCGTGTGGACGGGGTCCAGTGCCGGCAGAACCACGATGCGACCCTGCATGGCCGCGGGAAAGCGTGTCGCCTCCGGATACAGCCGGGTGAGCGGAAAGCGCAGCAGCGTCAGCTCGTGCGCGTAATCCGCGCCTTCGATCCGGGCGCGCCAGACGGCACCGCCGGTGGCCGGGTTGGGGATCAGTGCACCATATTCCTGCCAGACGTCGAACAACCGATCGTTCTTGTCCTCGCCGGGAACGGCGTGGTCCCCCTGCGCCTGCAGGAAGCATCGCACCTCATCGGCAAGGCGCTTCGACACGAACCAGACGGCGTCCTCCGCGACCCACCCCGCCGCTCCATCACGATTGAGTGGCAACCAGGCGCCATCCGCCAGCATGCGGCGCAAGGCGTCCATCAAGCGCTCAATCAGCGGCGCGGTCCGCGCGGCAGCGAAGCGCTGGCGCGGGCCAGTTAAGAGATTGCGCCGGACCGATTCGCGATCGCCCGCCCCGACCAGTTCCGCCAACGCGCCGTCGCGGCGTTCGCCACACAGGTACTCCGCCAGCTCCTGCAGCAGCGTTCCCTCTTCGGCCAGCCATCCCAATACCGGTGCCGGCACGAGCTTCGGCAACAGGACCAGGGGAAAGCGTGCGCGGCGTAGCTGCGCGTGGCGGTGTGGGCGAAATCGACTCGGTAGCTCGTGGCCCCGAGCTCGAGCAGCGAGCCGACGAGCGGATTCCAGACTGAGTTCGATTGCGCCGCGGAGTCGTAGGCAATGCGCAGATCGTGCGCCGCCTTGCCCAGGTCGTGCAGCAGCGCCGCGAGGAACACCGCATAAGTCCAGCGATGTTGCGCACGCTGCTGGGTCTCGGTCGGCGCCCCGGGTGGCAACATCAGACCCTGCCGGCGCTTGAGCGCGTGCAGCGCAGTCTCCAGGCTATGCAACGCCATGCCGCCCGGTTGGGCGTGATGGTGTGACTCGGACGCGGGCAGCAACTGGGCGAATTCGAGGGCGCGATCGATCACCGGCGCGTAGTGGCGCTGGAAATTCTCGGCCGAAGCGTGCGAGTGGGCGCGGATGCCGGCGATCAGGCTGTCCGCCTCGAGCCGGGCGATCAGCGTCCTCCCTGGCAGCACCGGCAGCCGGTCGCCCTGCGCCGATGCGGTTTCGCTGGCGGGCATCGTGCCGGCAACACCCGCAGCGCCGACGTGGATGCGGCTGGCCTTGGCACCCTCCCGCCAACCCAGCATAAGGCCGAACTCTCGGATCCATGCCGCCGCGGTCATTAGTGGGGCGCCCGTCCATGTCGCAGCTGGCAACCATGGAACGCCGGGGCGACGCGCGCAACTCGAAAAGCACCAGCGTGAGTTGGCGTTTTCGGGCGCGAGTGCGGACCGTTCATGTCTGCGTGGTCTGTCCTGGCCCAGATGCGCCCTGACAGAAGATGCCGGATAGCGTCGAGCTACGCTTCGTTCAACGCCCGTGCTCGATCGGGGACCGCCGGTCGCTCACCTTGGGATCAGGCGCTCACTTCAATGCCTGCTTGCGGGAAGCACGATCCGCCCAATCGGCCCTAGGCCAGAGCTTGCTTGCTACCAGTCAGATTCGCCCTGGCGACGCCAGCAGTCGGCCATGAGCAGTCATACGGCAGACCAGGCCAATTTCCTCGTAAGCAGTCGTTGGCGTAGTGGCTACGGCGCGTGGCGACCAAATAGGATCTAGGAGGATCCTTCTTGTGCGCAGCTGGGAACTGATCGAGCAGACCCAGCCGGCACCGGACAACGAGTTGGAGCAGCGCATTCCGTGGTAGTGCCGCTGCGAGAAAATCTGTTGTTCAGGGATCTTTCGTGCCCGACCTTCAACCTCTTTACTGAACGGCTTGTGCTGCGGTAAGCCATTCATGCTTTCTGTTGGAGAAAGGCCCGACCCCGCGCATGTGGAGGCCAAAAAAAACCGCAGACGGTTTCGTCTGCGGATTCTTCTTCGGCAGCCCCGTCGAATCACGGGCTCAAGGTGTAGTTCAACGCTTCTTGTGAGTGGCTTGGTGCCACGGGAGGCCTTCTTGAGTTCTGTCCACTGTTCCGAGAATCTACGGCAACTGCGGCAACCCACTGGCGTTGATCTTGGCCACCAGGCGATCGAACATGTAGTCAATCTGCTCGTAGTTGTTGTACATCGCATGGGTGGAAATCCGGAAACCAACCCGATTGTCGGCGGGATCGGTCTGCTTGTCTCTCCAGGTAGTGCTCCTGATATAGATCTTTGGGGTCTCGGCCGCCAACGACGTCAGGATGGTGTTGATGGCGGCGTTCATTGCTGCGTACTGCGAGGTCAAGTTCTTGTCCCTGAACGGGTTGAAGCTGGTGAGGAAGGTGGCGAACCGCGGGTCAGGGTTTTGTTGCACCCAGAGAGCATTGTCACCCCATTTGGCCTTGACCTTGGCCTTCAGATAGTTACCGAGGGTGACGCCGCGCTGGTAGATTCTCGGAATACCGACATAGTTAAAGTATGAAAGTGAGTCGGTCATGGCGAGAAGGGCCGGGGAGTTGCTTTCGCCCCTGAACTGCATGAAGACGCTTGGCGGCCAAGACCGGCTGTTGAAGAAAGCGCTGGGGTCCTGAAACAGGTTGCCATACAGGAAGAAATTCCCCAACGCGAAGGGCGGCAGGTTGGACCCGGAAGTGCGCACATATAGGATCCCGGTCCCGGGCCCACCGCAAAGCCACTTGTGACCGGCGCCGCAAATGAAATCCGCCTCGTATTCGTGACAGTTGATTGGGATCATCCCCCAACCGTGGGCCGTGTCGATAATCGTGTACGCACCCTTGGACTTGGCGAGCTGGCAGATTTCCTTCACCGGCATCCTCACTCCGTTCTTGTAGAAGATCTCGGAGATGGCTATGTACTGCTTGTTGCCGCTGCCAAGGGGTTTGCTCAGTTCCGTGTCAAACCAGGAGAGGACTTCGGCAACGGTGATCGTGGAGGCGAAGTTGGACGGAATGTCGATGATCGACACGTCGACGCCATGGTAGTCGCGGGCCCACGCCACAGGTCCGGCGATGGCCGGGTGCTCGAAGGTGGTCGTGATGATCCGGTCGCCGGGCTTCCAAGGAGTCCCCGCGAAAATGAGGTTGCAGGCGTCGGTAGTGTTGTAGCTCAACACGATCTCGTCGGGGTTGGCTCCGTAGGCGGAGGCGACGACGGCCTGCCGTGCCGCAACGGCAGAGGGTCCGATCAGCGACGCGCCCAAAGGAAAAAGATCGGGGAACTTGGCATTGAGATTCTTCTCCCAATCCCTTGGATCCATGCTCTTGTAGTTATTGTAGACAGCAAGGTTGACTTGAGAGAACAGTGGCTGGGACCCCGTCGTGCCAGTGTTCATGTGAATGTAATCATTGGAAAGCACGAACGCCTTGCTGACCTGGTTCCAGAACCCCTCCGAGCTCGGATTGGCATTGATGGTCGGGTAGGTCAGCAGCGTGGTCGGAAGGCCATTGTTCGGCGTGCCGGCAGGTTTCGCTGCATGCGCCTCGCCGTTCTCTAACCCGACGAAACCCGCTGCCAACGCAGCCGAACCAACTCCCTTGAGAAAATTCCGACGACTGAAGTCGCCTTTTTCGGACTGTTCCATGACATCTCCTTTTGCGTGATTTGCATCAACTACGTCAGGCACCACCGATAACGCCGGTGGCATGAGATAGTCATAAGCACTCCACCGACGCCCATGAAGCCGTGAACCCCTCGTTGGCGGCTCACCTCATTTCTTGCGTCATCTGGTCGCAGCGATCATCTTGTTCGTTCTGATTCCGGATGTACGCGCGGACGATGATGTCGACGACTCCTGCCGTGGAGCCCAAGCGGCCTCGAACCCGGGGGTGCTCGCTTGCGAAGTTCAAATTCGCGTCAGATCAAAACATCAACTCAGAAGGTTCTCCGCCGGATCGGTTCGCGAGCACCGCAATTCGACAATTGCTCTCACCGCATCGCAATGGCCGAGATCTCGACCTTGACGTCCCGGGGCAGGCGCGCCACCTCGACCGTCGCCCGCGCCGGTGGCGCAACCGGGAAGTACGTCGCGTAAACGGCATTCATCTTCGCGAAATCGTTAAGGTCCTTGAGGAACACCGACGTGGAGACGATGTTATTCATCGTCATGCCGTTCGCCTCCAGCACCGCCTTGAGGTTGTTCAACACGAGCTTGGTCTGCTCCTCGATGCTTGCATCCTTCATCAGCTGGTTATTGGCAGGATCGATCGGGATCTGCCCAGACAGGAAGAGCATTCCGCCCTGCCGGATTGCTTGTGAATACGGACCGATCGCTTCCGGCGCCCCCTTTGTCGAAACGACTTCCTTCAGGTTGGCGCAACCACCCACCAATACTCCCGCAGCAATCGCCAGCAGGCCTGCTCGCACAACGTTAGTCAGCATGGTTCGTATACTCCTTCGGGTATGTTGGTGCACGAGGGGCGACCCCGGAACGTGCGGCACAGATTGACGGTGGAACCGTGAACCTGCGGTGTCCCGCGATCTACTAACTCATATGGCATTGAGGAGCGGCGGTGCACCGCGGTCGCGGCGACAGGAGCAGCCAGAGGATGACGAGCGGGATCGAACGCGGCTCCTTCAACAAGCCCGTCCTGCGATGCTCGATCCCGTACTTGCGGCCGCTGCTGGCGCCGTTTCCTCCACCCCGAACGAATTGGAAACTTGAGGGGTCAGGGTGAGTCAGCCCGGGCAAAACATGCCTCAGCACATCGATCTGCAGCTTCACGCGCGTCCCCTACTCGACCAGATTGATACGCCGCGCCGTTCGACGACCCGTCTCGGCTTGATGCGCCGCAATATTTTTGCTAGCCGCATTCGTCGAATTTTGAAGACGCTAATCCATGTACACGACAAAGTAAAGCGATTTGCTCAATCAAACGCTTTGGGGACGACAATCCGGTGCCCAGTGGGTGAGTGTTCTGCAGGCTTTCCGATGGACGATCTCGCGGTGTCACGAGAAATGCCCAGCTCCGCGGTTGGCTAGGCTGTACCTGAATGATCGATTTCGGCAAACGGGGTTTGCGGCGCGCCGCCGCAGGCGATCGGCCCAGTGTGTGGTTCGCTGATAATCGAGAAAGCGCGGTCATGGCGAATCTCGAGGCGTCTATCTCGTAAACCGTGGAGATTTCAACTGGAGCGGTCCAAACGCCGATGCGGGCTGCGGCGCTGAGAAAACGCATTCAAAACGGGATCGCGATCGCTTCTATTTGTTGTCGCTCATCGGATGCGCGCGACTCGGAGGGTCAGAACGCAGAATCTTTTCCACGCCCGAGCGACACCGCGACCATGCGGTTCCGGCCAGTTGCGCGGCCGGGGGAATTGGAGAGATGAACAAAGGCATCGCATGCCATGGACTTGTGAGCGACAATAGCCGGCCTACGGGCTGCCCACCGCGGCGCGGCGTCGCTCAGCTGATTCGTCATGCGGCAGAGCACCCCACTCGGAAACCGCGACACGACGGTCACGCTCCGTGAGACTCTACGACCGCTTCGTCCTGCCGAGACTGGTGGACTTCACATGCAGTCTCAAGCCCGCTATGCGGCAGCGCGCCAAGATCGTGCCCGCCGCATCGGGGAAAGTTCTTGAAATCGGTTTTGGCTCCGGACTTAACCTTCCCTTCTACGACAGCACGAAAATCCAACACTTGTGGGCTCTAGACCCCGCTGAGGAGATGTGGGATCTCGCTCGGGAGAAGGTCCAGCGCGTGCCTTTTCGCGTCGAGTTCATCAAGGCTCCCGCCGAAGACTTGCCCCTGGCGGATGACACCGTTGACACGGTTGTAGTCACATATGCACTGTGCACGGTCCCAGACGTTCTCAGGGCCCTTCTGCAGATCAAGCGCGTGCTCAAGCCGAGCGGTCTGCTGCTATTCTGCGAACACGGCGCGGCGCCCGATGTAGGGACTCGTCGTTGGCAGACTCGCCTGAACCCCATGTGGAAGCGGCTCGGCGGGGGCTGCAATTTGAATCGTCCGATCCCAACTCTGCTCCAGAGCAGCGGGTTTCGGCTCCTCGAAATGTCTACGATGTACATCCCTGGTTGGAAGCCGGCGAGCTTTAACTACTGGGGCACAGCGATTCCCAAATGACTCCTGACTGGAAACGTCTCCCGATCAGAATATTCCAGGGCAGCCACGTGCCGCATGACCCTTCGTTGCAGGGGACTTGCTTCGCTCGCTGCTGGACTCTGTTTCGTTTTCACTATTAGGGGATCTTCCTGTTTTCTTGGTGGCCGGCGTGTGTGATTCACTGATTCAGGCCGGCCCGACATTGTGGTTGCAATTGGTCACGTTTGGCTCCTTTGGCATTCCGCTCCTCGCGTGAGTTCTTCAGCAATCGCAGAACTTCGCGCAGCAACCTGACGAACCGCACAACAACAGCGGGAAAAAGCGGTGCTTCGCTTTGTTTTCGCCCACCGGTTAGCTTCAGCGTTGAGCGTCCGCTTCCGCGCAGGCGAACGGGGGCTTTGTGCAGAGTCAATGGACTGCAACGGGTCGTCCACGGTCAAATGATCGGCCGCGCTGATCGGCGGCTCCGCGATCCAGACCCGCCCTTCACGCCTGGATGGCCGGTGCGCGCCAATCAACGGCCGCTCGGTCGAATCACTTGAACTGCGGCAGCCGGCCACAACCAGCCGGTCAGAGTCAGGGCCCAGTTTTCCATGAAGCGGACACTGGTGTCGCGCAGCTGAACGCGGCTGCCGACCCGCAAATGACATTACTCCTTAATATGAACAACGCCGACGATGATCAGGAGAATCGCGCACGGACCTCAGATCTGGGGGGAAGACATCAGAAGTCTTCCACGATTCGTAACTGCCATGCGGTTAATTCAGGGCCGCTGAGCCGTCGACGATCCGGCCGCTCACGGCCCATTCTGTTCGCGGTCCTGGTCAGGTGTTGCGTGGCAGTACGGTCATGACGCGCACGATGAAGGCGTGCATTTCCGTCATATAGTTGCGCAGGAACTCCTGGGTGGAATCGTCGGTAACCTCGCCCGTCGGCGGTGATTAGCCCCGGCTTGAACTGAATGTAGGCCTCGACCTGGTTCATCAGCGGAGAATTGCAGTAACACAGCACGCCGCGCAGGCTCTGCTGCGCCACCGCGGTGCCGATTGCGCCGATCGAGGTGCCGATCACACCCGAGGGCTTGCGAGCGAACGAGTTCTCGCCCCAGGGACGGCTTGCCCAGTCGATGGCGTTCTTCAGCCCGCCGGGGATCGAGCGATTGTATTCGGGCGTAACGAAGAGCACCGCGTCAACGTCGGCGATGGACTGCTTGAGCGCGCGCGCCACTGGCGGGTAGTCAGCATCGAAGTCCGGACTATAGAGCGGCAGGTCCTTGATTGGAATCTCCGTAAGGACCAGTTCGGGCGGCGCGAGCCGCGCCAAGGCCTTGGCGAGCAGACGGTTGATGGACTTCGATGAAAGGCTGCCGACGAAATAGCCGACTTTGTACTGTGTCATAGGTGCTCCTTCGGGGGCGTGAGGACTCGACGTTTCGCCACGCGCAAGGGGCGTGTCGGACGGCTCATAACCCGAAGGTCGCAGGTTCAAATCCTGCCCCCGCAACCCGATCCAGAAGTATTTGCGTTCGCCGTAGATACTTCTGGATCGGGAATCACGCCCCCGCAACCAAACATTCAAGGGCTTGCAGCGATGCAGGCCCTTTTTGTTTGGCGTCTGGGTAGCGCGGGGACCAGCACATTGCCGTCGATGTCCGTGACCGAATGCAAGAAGGCCCACCGCACCACAGTGGGTGGGGTGGGCCCCTTACTATTCAGCCACGGACGTTTCCAACTTCCTGTCCGGACTTTGCCCGGATGGCGGCGGCCTTCAGCGCGCAGGCGCGTTGATCGTAATCCGAGCTACGGAATTCTCGCCCGTCTCCACGAGAGAGGCGCCCGTAGGATTCCTTAGTCCGATCACGAGGGTCTTCTCCGTACCTGCACCCTTCAAGGCGGTTATGGTGAAACTCCGCTCGAGCACGCCCGGAGGAAATGTTATGGTACCGCAGCCCTGTACGCCGCCGTCGAGGCCGAGACGATAATCCACGCCCCTTACGGCCGTGCCGCCCTTGATTGTGCACTCGACGGAAAACTGCTCGTTTACCCCCGTGTTCGGCTCCTGGTCGACCCGAGTGATTCTCACAACGATTTGACTCGAGGCACTGTCATCGTACGTGCCCCGATCGAACCCGATCAACGTCGGCATTGGCTCAGCGCTCGCGGACAGCGCAGTCCCCGCCGCGAGCATAAAGGTCGCGTAAGCAACAGCGAATCTGTTGAACGATTTCATCGGATATCCTTTCCTTATCAGTTTCTCCCGGGCGGCGCGGTGGGCGGCACCGCGTGCATGACGGTCAGCGTCACGCTGTTGTTCAGATACGAGACCCTGAACAGATGGCCGCCCGTTTGCCACGCGCGATTTTGGGGCAGCTTGTCGAATCTGCCCGTGATCGAGCTGCCCTTCATGATCGTCAGCACGGTGCCCTGGGCCAACGGGCTCCGCACATCCAGGACGAGTTCTCCGTCCAGCACCAGGTCGCCGTCAGCCTCGACGCTCGTGTAGTCGCTGGCGCTCCTGACGGTCGCGACGACCTTACCCTCGCGGCCTATCCGCACATCTCCGCCGACGGTCAGGACATTGCCGGTGGCGACGACGACTTGGGTGAGGTGCGCCGCATCCGCGGCTTCTTCCGCCGTAAATCCGGGTTGCAGCACGCCGCGGACGACGTCGATGCTGCCATCCACGATGCCGCTGCCGCCGAGGTTCCCGCCATGGACGGCGATCGAGCTTGCGTTCGTGCCGTTGATCGAAAGCTTACCGCCTTCGAGTGTCGTGAGGCCCTCATAGGTGTTGTCACCCGTCATGACCAGCGTACCGGGTCCCTGCTTGACTAGCGAAGCCGTGTAGAGCCGGTTGTCAATCTTGTTCTGAATGTCGGCCGCGCGCGCGTCCATCCATTCCTTGCGCCACCTGACGGCGTCCTCATAGGGGATCTTGTCGTACACCTCGGGATGGCCGTTAGTGATAGCTTGGATGGCAGGATCATTCAAAATGCCCTGAACCATGAAGGCCTGTCTGTTAAGTGTGCCGTCCGGGTTCAGCACGTTGGGGCTGAACTCACCGGCGAAGGCAATGCCTTGCGCCTTGTAGCTCGCCAGCCACTGCAGATCTTCCCTTTCCCTTTGCTTGATGGCGATCTGGCTGATGTCGTTCGACCAGACGTCCAGCGGCGCCTTATTCATGTTGTAGGTCATGGGGCTCAGGAACTGGGCGGGGCCGTACATGCCCTTGTCCAGATCGGGAATCCCCCAGCCCCAGCGTTCGTCCGGAAGACCTTCGGGAGCGGTCCAGGCGATGGATGCCCCGGAGGGGGAGGTTTGCCCGGTGCCGAGGAATCTCACGCCGTCAGACATCTTATTGTTCGCCGTCGTGAACATCAGCTCACGCACCTGCTTGGCGTCCATGTTCGGATAGCGGGAGAGCAGAACCCCCATCATCGCTGTCGCAACGGGCGTTGCCGGTGACGTGCCGCTTGAGTTTGAATAGCTATTATCACCAGCGCTGCTCGTGGTACGAACGCTGTTTGAAGGGGTAGACACGGTCCACCATTTGGAGAGCCCCGCCTCGTTAAACCCGAACTGCTTTGTGTATTCGGGATTGGCCGCAGTTGGCGGTTGCACCCCGCCGACGGCTACAAACTGATTTTCCGCCCAGGGATTGAAGAGGGGATACGACGGGCGGTAATACGGGTTGCTCCAGTCGTTGTTGCCGGACGACCTTACGTTGACGGTACCGGTGACCTTGATGGCGTCCCAGATGGCGTCCATAAAGGAACGTCCGGGGTAGTTCGGATTGTATTGAATGCCGCCTTGCGAATAGCTTTTCTTGAAGAAGAAATACTGGTACTCCAAATCCTTCAGGTACTCGTTGGGAATCGTAGTCGCCATCGCCGCGGGGTTGACGCTGTCTTTGCCAGGCAGCTGATAACCGTTGGCGAGGTTGCCGTCGACTCCAAGATCGTTTCCTGAACCGTCAAAACGGGTTCTGTTGAGCGTCTGGACAAAAGAGCCCCAACTGCTGTTGATGGCCTGGGCCCCTGCGTCCACCAGGGCCTTATTGGCTGTATACCAGTACACGTAATCGTGGAAGGGACCGTGGGACTGGGTATCGGAACCGCCGGTCTTGGCAACATACATCGTCGATCCAAAGGCGATGCCGTGCTGCTGGCCGATACCATCGCGCATGCCGGAGGTAACCCCAAGCATTCCGGTCCCGTGCGAGTAGTCACTTGTTCTCGCCTGATCACCGGCCACAGTGAACGGCTGGCCCGCAGTAAACGGGTTCGTCGGGGTTGCGCCACGATACCCGAAGCCGGACGTGCCGTAGACACCCTCCGCTCTCACCGGAACGATTCGCGCGGTCTGAAATGCTTCGTGTGTAGTCCTGTAGCCCGAATCCATCATGCCCAGCTTGACGCCTTGCCCGTAGTACCCCAGGGCGTAGGCGGTGGACGCCTTTACCGCGACGAGCTGCCATGGGGTATTGACCGCTGTGCCAGGAGTAAGAGGATCATGGCCGGTGTAATAGCCATATTCCGGCGTCTCCCAACTGGCTTTCGCGGCGGGCAGGTCCGCTGGCGATGTGGCGACACGGCCGGGGTCTCCCGGGTACGACCACTCATTCGCGCTGGCCGGAGAACCGACAAAGACCAGTAAGAACGAAAGCGCCAGGAAAAGGTTCGTCCCCTGGCCTCGTTGCCGCCTTGTCAGGACGGCATTTCGCCGACTTGGTTGATGCATTTTTTGAGTCTCCAGTCGAGATTTTGCAGAATGTCGCGCCGGTATGGCGCTGAAGATGCCTGCGCCGACGTTAAAGATGAATGAAGATGAATGACGCCGGTTACATATTTGTTACACCTTTCTAAGGGAAGACCTACTGGGTGCTAAATCTTAAATGCGGGCAGCGTCACGAACCATGTCCGCTTGATCCTCGATCGCAGTTGCTGACTCTTCGATATTCCGGGCTGCCTCGACATGCGGCGACCGTACAACGTCGAGCGACGTGGCACCTGTGTGCCTGCGGCGCGGCGAATCGGACAATGAAGGCTACAGGCTCCGCGACTCGCATGTCAAACGTTTCGCGGATGCGTTTGAGGCATTAGCGGTTGCGCGCTTCGAGTTCGTGGGCGAGGAGGACATGACTCGACCATAGAGAAAACTTGCACAAGCCTACCACGGCGTATTGCATCCTCGGCGACTTATTGCGAGTGTTCGAATTGATCATTGAGTATCGTTCGATCTGCGATGAGCGCCGATCTTCCACGCAACGCCGCGAATCATGTCCCGCTGACGCCGGTGGCATTTGTCGAGCGGAGCGGGCTCGTGTGGCCCGCGCCGAGGCGCTAGTTCACCTGCTGCCGAGATACGCTGCGGTTCATGAACCGCAAGCGGCGCTGTCTCTCCGCGCCAAGGTCCCACGGATATATAAGCAGGCGGCGTCGTGGGCGGCCGTATTCGGCAGCCTGGCTGACGAAGAGCGCGACCGCGCCTTCGCAGGTTTAAGTCCTGTCCCCGCAACCTCGACCAGTGACGGCCCGCCGACCGCAAGCAGTACGCGATCGAGACGGGCCGTTACGTTTGCATACACGGCATCGCCGTCCTGCTCAATGCGCACGCTCCCAAGCACCTGCTTCAAGGCTTCGCGCGCACGATCCGGGTCAGAATCGAGTTGGCGTGCGAGGTCGAGCAAGACCTCGCGCGCGGTGGCCGCGATCGCGCAACCGTCCGGCGTCGTGAAACCGCGCACCGGCACCTGCAATTGCTCGAGTTCCACTTTAGATTCAATCGTTCCAGTGGCGGTATTCGCAATTCAAGCTAGACAGAATGGCTTGGTGCGAGTTGGAGGCGGCCTGCCTCCTCGGTATCGTGGATTACGTGGCGAGCCACGCCGAGCCACACGTTGAGCACCAAGGCGTCAACCAGAAACAGGAGGCAGGCCATGGGTCGCAAGTCTAGCAAGTTGTTTGTCGGGATGGACGTGCATAAGGAATCGATCGACATCGCCGTTGCCGAGGAAGCTGGCGAGGTTCGTCATCATGGTCGGATCGGTGGCGACATGAACGCGCTGTCGCGAACGGTGCGCAAGCTCGAGTCGCCCGGTCGGGTGCTGGTGTTCGTGTACGAGGCTGGACCGTGCGGCTTCGGCATCTACCGGATGCTGCGAGCGCGTGGTCATGAGTGCTGGGTGGTGACGCCTTCCAATACGCCACGGCGGGTGCGCGATCGGATCAAGACCGATCGGCGCGACAGCCTGAAGCTGGCCGGTCTGGCACGCGCCGGTGAACTCACCGCGATTTACGTTCCCGATCCGGCCGACGAGGCGATGCGCGATCTGGTGCGCACGCGGGAGGACGCGGTGGCGATGCAACGCCAGGCTCGCCATCGGCTGGCGGCGCTGTTGCTGCGCAACGACCTTCGCTATGCCGGCAAGACGGCGTGGACCGAGGCGCATCGGCGTTGGATCGCGCGCTTGACGTTGCCGCGACCGGCCCCAGCGCATCGCCTTCGAGGAGTACGTGCAAACGGTCAGCGAAGCGAGCGAGCGGGTACAACGGGTCACCCAATGCATTGCCCAGGAGCTCGTGCACTGGCGCTGGCGGCCGGTGGTCAACGCGCTGCAGGCCTGTCGCGGCATTCAACTGATCCATGCGGTGCGCATCGTGGCCGAGCTCGGGGATCTGGCCCCTTCAGCCACCCGCGCCAGCTCATGGGCTATCTCGGCTTGATCCCCAGTGAGGACTCGTCGGGCGAGCATCGTCATCAAGGCGCGATCACCAAAGCGGGCAACAGCTCGGCGCGACGCGCATTGGTCGAAGCAGCCTGGGCCTATCGCACCGCGCCGGCCGTGAGCCCGATCATCGCCCGGCGACAAACCGGTCTGCCCAGGACGGCCATCGCCATCGCCTGGAAAGCCCAGCTGCGCCCGCACTAGACGCCGGCGCATGTCGGCTTCAGCGCGACCGAGATCGGCCCAGCAGCGATGAATCGCATCGCGCGTTGACTTGTCCGGCAAAGCCGGCCGCCCTTGACCCAGGCGAACACCGAGCCGGCGCCGCTGGCGCGCGATGACCTCATGTGACACGTGAAACATTGCGTGCAGCATCGCGCGCGATGCGCCGTGGCGAACGAAGTAGGCAATCAGCGCAGCCTCTTCGTTGATGTGCCGTAGCGCGCGCAGGTTCTCCGCCAATTGCCGCGTATCGATGACGAGTGACAGGCCACTCTTGCGCATGCCGCCCAGTCGCCACGTCTCCGCCGACGAGAGCGCGCGCAGGCCTGCGATCGTCGCGCACTGCGCCGCAGGTGCAGCAGGCGCACCGCCCGCGTCGTCGAGCTGCGCCATGACCCGCAGCAGCAACGCACCGACCAACAACGGATCGCCGGCAATAGGTAACACCACCGCGTCTTCCGTCGGTGTCATGACCTGCCCGCCGTATCGGAGTGAGTGGAGGGCGTGATGTTCGATCGCGCGACCCAGGCGCGGCGTGCCAACTGCAGGCAGTGCCATGCGCTCTCCGCCGCCGCGTCCGATGTGCGCGTCAGCCAGGCCACCATGGCGTCGGCCGAGAGCGCGCCGCCCAGTTCGGTATCGATGAGCAGGTGCAAGCGCTCGTCACCCCAATCGCCCTCGGTCCCCAGCGCGCGCCGCCATGGCGAGTCCTCCGGCAGCAGTACGCCAACGTCGGGATCGAACTGGCCGGATAGGAACGCCAACAACCACCAGCCCGCATGCCGCCGTGGACTCGTTGGCTCCAGGTCCAATGGCGCGCTCGGGACTTCCACGTAGAAACTGAACGGCAGACCATCCCGCCACCGCAGGCAATCCGCGCAGTGCGTCGTCTGCGCGAAACTCAGCAGGGCCCGCTTGAACGTGTCGACCGGTTCCGCCGCCCGCACTGCGCCGGCGTCCCCGGATTCCTCGATCGCGTGGCTGTCTCCCGGGGAGACAGCGACGTGCCCCCCGGTGTCCCCTTCTGCATCATCCCGCACGCCCTGCCTGTCTCCCGGGGCGACAACGTCGGCAGAGCCGTCGTGGAACCCGGCAGGCAAGTCCTGCCTGTCTCCCCGGGAGACAGTGCCCGAATCCTCATCGGCGCTCGCGTCCGGCGGACTCAGCGGCCGGGTGATCGGTACGGTCTCGGTTGGCGCTACAGCCGTTGCACCCGCGACCCGCGCCCGCAAATCGGTCAGCGCCAGTTCGGGCGACTGATCGAGCAACGCGAGCATCGCCTGCAGCATCGGCACGCTGATCCGCAGCGTCTGCGCCAGCGCGCTGTCAGCCGCCTGCGCGAGCTCGGCCGCAGCGAAGGTCTGCGTGATCTGATAGCTCTCCGCAAACTTCTGCATAAGCGGGTCGAGCGTGTGCGCGTACAGCGCGGCCTCGCCCAGTCCGAATTTCTGCGCCAGACGGCCAAGGCGCCGAAAGCATGGCTGCAGGTGGTCGCGCACATCGTTGCGGCTCAACGTCGTGACCACGGGCCCCAAGGCGTTAAGCCGCTCCACCGCAAACAGGTACGTGCTGAGAACGTCCTTGCCTATTGGCAGGCCGATGTCGGAGAGCGCACTCTCCCACTGCCGCAAACTGAACGCCGCCGCGCCTTCCTGTTCCAGCTCGCCCTTGAGCGCCACGACGCCGCGGGCCTTGTCCCAGAAGGTCATGTCGGCACGCTGCTCGTTCTCGATCAAGTGCCCGGCCAGGACATCGCTCTCCGAGCGCCAGGCCTTGATCACCACCGGTACGGTCTCGAAGCGAGGGTCGGCGGTCTCCTGCCAGAGCTGCAGCTGCGCCAGGAGCCGGGTGTTGCCGCCGGCCGCCACCACGTAATGCGTTGCGCCAGGACGGCGCGTGACGCTGAGCGGCGCGTCCATGCCGCGCTGCCGGATCGAGGCCTTGATCGTGTCGAACAGCGGGTTGGCGGCCTGCCGTGGGTTCTTCTCGTAGGGTTCGATGTCGGTGATGCGCAGCGTGGTCACGCTGCCATCGCTATGCGCCGTCGGCGTCAGCGAACCCTCCTCCGGCGTGACCGCGCCGATGTCGACGCCGGGGACCTCACTTGGCGCCGCGGCGGTGGGCCGGTCCCCGAACTTGATACTGCCCAACGTGAACCGGATCACCCGTCACCCCCTGCCTGTGCATGGCTTACAGGGGTACTTACGGATTACTTGGGGAAAGTGTCGGGACCTGACTGATTATTCCCGGGCGCCGACAAAATCCGAGAACTCAACGTATAGATCAGGAGGAACGCGACGTTTCTCACACGCCCCCATGAAAATCGTTGATCAGTCGATTCTCTTGACCGATGCGGAAGTCCATGAACTCACTGGACGCAAACAGCCGGCCGCCCAGACCCGGTGGCTGGCGGAAAGGGGCTGGAGGTACGAGCTCGATTGCGACGGCCACCCTAAGGTAGCCCGGGCATATTTTGTGCAGCGGTTGGTACAGGGGCCACCGTCCACAGGACAGGAGAGTGCCGAGTTCCACGTGAACGTCGAGGCATTGCGATGCGCACGTTAGGTGGCGTAGTCTTTGACCCCAAGATGGGTCGTCGACGCAATCCTGCCACTGAGTTCGAGCTTCCCCCGCGGGTCTACCTTCACCACGGGGCTTTTCGATATGTGCCGCGCGTGGGGCCCAAAGTAAGTCTAGGCCGAGACTACGCCGAAGCGATGGCGAAGTGGGCGACGCTTAAGCGTCCCATCTCTGAATCGGGATCGGTCGGTGCACTTCTCGACTGGTATCTCGTGCATGTTTCGAAATTGAAGGCTCCACGCACCCATAGGGACAATATCAAAGAGGTGGAATATTTGCGCGCGGGCCTTGGACATATCCCGATTAAGAAGTTGAAACCAAAGCATGTTGCCAAGTATCTCGCCGAACGCGCGGAGAGCGGCGCTGCCGTACGCGGAAATCGCGAGAAGGCACTTCTATCTCACGCCTACACGCACGCGTTGGTTCAGGGATGGGCGGACATCAATCCCTGTCGCGGCGTGCACAGAAACCGTGAGAAACCGCGCGAGCGCATGATCGAGGATCACGAGGCCGCTTCGGTTTACGCCGTCGCCGAGCGATCGATCCAGCGCCTCATGATCCTAATCTATGCCAGTTGCCAGCGGCCCGAGGATTGCCTCGTCGCAGGGCCAGCAAACCTGAAGCGTGTCGAACGGGATGGACGAGAGATCCGCGTCCTCCGGATCCGCCAAGGCAAGACCGGCAAGACCCTCGACATCGAAGTAACGGGCGAATTGGAAAAGCTGGTGAACGAGTGCCTAGGTGAGTCCGTTGTGCATCAGACGTTCGTGCACCGACGGGATGGCCAGGCTTACACGTACGATGGCATCGCCGGGATGTTCCGTCGGTACGTGATCAAGTGCGGACTGACCGATTTTGGTCTCCACGATCTCAAGGCGAAAGCGGTAACCGACATGTTCCGTGCCGGCGCCTCTCTACAACGCATACAGCAGCTCTTGGGACACAAGAGCGTACGTACGACCGAGATCTATGTAAAGGCGCGTCTGCCAGACCTGGTGCAGCCAACGTCTCGGCCGATGGTCAAGCAAACGGCAGGGTAGCGCGGTCGGAAATATTCCCCAAGGGAACCGGAAATATTCCCCACCTGCCTGGAAAGTGGCTCCCCGACCTGGGCTCGAACCAGGGACCTGCGGATTAACAGTCCGTCGCTCTACCAACTGAGCTATCGGGGAAAGGAAGCCGGTGATTCTAGCTTTCCGATCGCGCTCGGGTCAATCGCGGCTTAACTCGCGTCATCCGCTATTCGCGCGGCGCGTCTCCGAGGTGGGGCGCCGCCAGGCGCAGATAGTGGAACATCGACCACAGCGTAAGGATCGCGGCGATCCAAAGCGCGACGAGCCCGAGCATCGGCGTCAAGACACCCGGGATCAACGGTTCGTAGAGCAGGAGCGCAATGATCGCGGTCATCTGCGCGACGGTCTTCACCTTGCCGACGAACGCGACGGCGACGTTCTTCGTCTTGCCGATCTGGGCCATCCATTCGCGCAGCGCCGAGATCGCGATCTCGCGGCCGATGATGATGATCGCGAGGTACGCGGGCGCGCGGTCGAGCCAGACGAGGATGATCAGCGCCGCGGCGACCATCAGCTTGTCCGCGACGGGGTCGAGAAATGCACCGAATGCGCTCGTCTGCCCCCACCGCCGCGCAAGCCATCCGTCCAGCCAGTCAGTGATCGCCGCGGCGGCGAAGACCCACATCCCGGTCCAGTTGCGCGTCGACGCCGACAGCCACGCGTCCGGTGCGTAATAGACGGCCACGAACACGGGGATCAGGACGATCCGAAGCCACGTGAATGCCGTCGGCAGGTTGAAGGGCATCTCTTGGGGCACCTCAGTACAATTCTACCGTGCGGGGCCGAAGTGCCTGTGCCGATGGCGTCGAGGCACAAACCGTGCTTCAATCGCAGCGTACCCGCTCGACGATCCCGACGCTCCTCCTTTTCTCATGAACGTTCTCGTCCTTTTCTTCGCGGTAGCGCTCTGCCTCGTGAACGCCGCGCTGTGGACGCTCTACTCCGAGATGCCGCTCGCGGGTGTGGGATGGGTGCTGGCGGCCGGGGCGTGCATCTTTCTCCGTCGTTGGTCAATCTGGTGAACTGTGCGCGGGCTGCCGCCCGGGCGGGCGCGCGGCCCTAGCCCGGATACTTCAACAGGCCGCCGCCGATCCAATGAAGACTCGAGCCTTGCCAGGCGCTTGGGGCCCGCCACCGGCGGAGCGAGTTGGACGGACGGACTGCGCGGATTTTGGCGGTCGTTTTGCACCTAGCTCGGGCGTGCTCTCCTCGCCAATCATCGCCGCTATGGGCGTCGTCGGCTGCGCCCGATCCAGGCCGCAAACCGCCACGCCAAATCCCGGCGCCCCGGGCAAACATCCGGGCTAGTGCAGTTCCGCGAAGATGCGTTCGGCGAGCGCGCGCGAAATCCCCGGCACGCGGGCGAGATCCTCGACGCTCGCCGCCTGAACGCCGCGCAGCCCCCCGAAGTGCGCGAGCAGCGTCTGCCGCTTCCTGCTGCCGACGCCGCTGATCTCCTGCAACGTCGACGACGTGCGCGCCTTGCCGCGTCGCGCGCGGTGGCCCTGGATCGCGAAACGGTGCGCCTCGTCGCGGATCTGTTGCAGCAAGTGCAGGCCGGGGTGGTCCGGCGGCAGGTTCAGCACCTCGTCGCGTGCCGGGAACACGATGTCCTCGAGTCCCGGCTTTCGCTCGGGCCCTTTCGCGATGCCGATCAGCGCCGTGTTGTGCAGGCCCTGCTCGGCGAGCACCTCGGCCGCGACGGCGACCTGCCCCTTGCCACCGTCGATCACCAGAAGGTCGGGCGCCGGGTACTCTCCGGCGACGATGCGCGCGCATCGTCGCGTGAGCGCTTCCCGCATCGCTGCGTAGTCGTCGCCGGCCTGCTCGGGGCTCACGTTGAAGCGCCGGTACTCCCCGGTCCGCATCGCGAGACGATCGAAGATCACGCAGGAGGCGACGGTCGCCTCGCCCATCGTGTGCGAGACATCGAAGCAATCGATCCGCTGCGCCGTCGCCGGGAGGCCGAGCGCTTGCTGCAGGCACGCGAGCCGATCCTCCTGCGTGGCCTTCTGCGCGAGCTTCTGCCCAATGGCGAACGTCGCGTTCTGCACGGCCATCGCCAGCCACACGCGACGCTCCCCGCCCGGGTTGCCGACGATTTCGACCTTGCGCGCCGTCTGCTGCGAAAGCACCTCCGCCAGCGCCGCGTGATCGTCGGCATCGGGCACGATGATCGTCGGCGGCACCGGCCGCTCGACATAGTGTTGCGTGAGGAACGCGGGCACGACCTCGGAGAGCGCATCCGGATCCGCGTGCAGCGGGTACCAGGTGCGATCGCCGACGTGCCGGCCGCCGCGGATCATCACGACGTTCACGGCGACGAGGCCTTCTTCGGTCACTGCAGCCACCACGTCGATGTCGCCCGCCGTGGCGCTCTCGACAAACTGCCGCGACTGCAGCTGATTCAACCGGGTGATCTTGTCGCGAATCCGCGCCGCCCGCTCGAACGCGAGCACGCCTGCCGCCGACTCCATCTGCGCCTGCAGTTGAGCACGAACCTCGTCGGTCTTGCCCTGCAGGAACAGCACCGCCGATTGCACGTCTTCCTGGTACTCCCGTGGCTCGATCAAGCCGACGCAGGGCGCCGTGCAGCGCTGGATCTGGTGCAGCATGCAGGGGCGCGAGCGGTTGGAGAAGACCGTGTCCTCGCACGTGCGGAGCTGAAACACCTTCTGCAGCAGCGCAATGCCCTCGCGGACCGCGCCCGCGCTGGGGAACGGACCGAAGTAGCGATGCTTGCGGTCGAGCGCGCCGCGATGGAAGCGGAGCTGCGGAAAGTCGCCGCCGGTGATACAGACGTAGGGATAGCTCTTGTCGTCCCGAAACAGGATGTTGTAGCGGGGCTCGAGCGCCTTGATCAGGTTGTTCTCGAGCAGCAGCGCCTCGCCTTCCGAACGCGTGACCGTGGTCTCCACCTGCGCAACCTGCGCCAGCATCGCCGCGATGCGCAACTCGTGCCCGCTCTTCTGGAAATAGTTCGCGACCCGCTTCTTCAAGTCGCGCGCCTTGCCGACGTAGAGCGTCTCGCCGGCGGCGTTGAGCATCCGGTAGACGCCGGGCCGGTGCGACAGCGAAGCGATCAGCTCGCGCGCGTCGAACGGAGCCTCCGGCGCCGCGTCGGCCGGTGGCTCGGTCGTCAGCCGCGAAAGACGTGAAACCTTGGACATTGCAAGGTCAGCACCGCGCAGCGGCACTCGCTCGATTTCCGCTCCGCTGCCGCGATCGGGAAACCTGTGCGGGGTTCACGGAACACGATGCGAAGCGGTACCGGCTCCACTGCCCCTCTACTCCGGGGACGGCGATCGGCACGCTCATGTGCAGGACTTTCGCATGCGGAAATGCTGCGCGATGTTCGAGAAGACCTCCCGGAACATCTTTGAGGTAAGGCGGCCCGTGTTGGTGTTGTAGCGGCTGCAGTGATAGCTGTCGAAGAGCGCAATGCCCGGTGCGGGCAAGCCGACCGCATGCCGTGCGCCGTGAGCGAAGGCGAAGGACCGGAGCGGCAGGCCAAGCGCGCGCAGCACCGCATCGTGCGCGATGCGCCCGAGCGCAAGTATCGCCGCTTCCGAGGGCAGCGTGGCCAGGTCGGCAACGAGGTAGCCGCTGCAGTTGCGAATCTCCGAGGGCTGCGGCTTGTTGCCCGGCGGAACGCATTTGACCGCATTGTTGATGCGGCAACCCGAGAGCGTGAGCCCGTCGTCGCGGGCGACGGCCACGGGCGCGGATGCGTAGCCGAACGCGTGCAGCGTTTCGTAGAGAAGGATGCCGGCGTAATCGCCGGTGAACGGCCGGCCGCTCGCATTCGCACCGTGCATCCCCGGCGCGAGCCCGACGATGACGAGGCGCGCGCGCGGGTCGCCGAACGGCGGAACCGGGCGGCACCAGTACGAGCGATGCACGGCACGCACCTCGTCCAGGAATGCGGCCAGACGCGGGCAGCGCCGGCAAGCGGCGTCATAACGCGCCGACGGCGCGCTTTCTGGCAGAATGGATGGATGCGGCGGGGCGTTCATGGAGTAGCGGCGCGAAAATCCTAACACGCGCGCCCGCCCGACCCCGTCCCGCTGCCCTGATGCTCCCGGCCGAACCCCGCCTCGAGGTGCGCTCGCGCGTGCCCTCCACGCCGACGAAGAAGCCACCGCTGCTATTCGTGCACGGGGGCTATTGCGACGCGTGGTGCTGGGAGCCCAATTTCCTGCCGTGGTTCGCTGCGCGCGGCTACCCCGCGCACGCACTGTCGTTGCGCGGGCACGGCACGAGCGGCGGTCACGAGACGCTGTGGCTCGCCGGCATCGACGACTACGCCTCGGACGTCGAGCACGTCGCCGGGCAACTGCGCGGCGCACCGATCCTGATCGGGCATTCGATGGGCGCGGCGATCGTCGAGCGCATCGTCGCCAAGCGACCCGTTCGCGGCGCCGTGCTGGTCGCGCCCCTGCCGCCCGCCGGGCTCCTGCCGACGGCCACGCGGCTTGCTGCCGAACATCCCGACTATCTGCTGCAGATGTCGATGCTCGACCCGCTCAGGCTTTCGAACGACGTCCTGCACGCGCTCGAGCCGTTCTACTTCAGCCAGAGCATTCCCCGGGAGCTGCTGCGCGAAGCGGGCCGCCACTTGCATGCGGAATCGCCGCGCGCGCTGTTGGACCTGTCGCTGCGTCTGCATTGGGCGATGCCCGAGCGCGACGGCCGCCCGCTGTTTGTGCTGGGAGCGCAAGGCGACCGCATCTGCACCGTCGAGGACGTGCGCGCCACCGCGGCGCACTATCGCGTGCCCGCGACGATCGTCCCCGGCCTCGCCCACATGCTGATGCTGGAGCCCGGCTGGCAATCGGCTGCGACCGCGATCGAGGAGTGGATCGCGGCACTGCCGGCAGCCGGACGCTTTCGGGCTGCCGTGTAGTGCGCTCGCCGAGGTGCGTGGCAAGCGCGCGGATGGCGGGCCGAATCAGCGCGGAGCGCGCTTGCGGCAGAATGCGACGAACGACTCGGGCAGCAGCGGCCCGCTGACCCAGAAGCCCTGGAACGCGTGGCAGCCGCGCGCCGCGAGGAATGCGAGCTGCTCCTGCGTGCCCACCCCTTCGGCCACCACGTTGAGGCCGAGGCCGCGGGCAAGCCCGATGATCGCTTCCGTGATCGCCGCATCGCCCGGGTCGGTCTCCAGATCCGCGATGAACGAAATGTCGATCTTGAGCGTATCGATCGGGAAGTGCTTGAGGTGCGTGAGCGACGAGTAGCCGGTGCCGAAGTCGTCGATCGCCACTGCGAAGCCCTGGTCGCGCAGCGCCTGCAATGACGCGCGGATCGCGTCGAGATCGTGGAGCAGGCTCGTCTCCGTCACCTCGAGCTCGAGCCACGACGGCTCGCAGCCGTTGCGGCGCACGATATCGGCGATCCGCTGCGGAAGGTCCTCGCGATAGAACTGGCGTGCGGACATGTTGATCGAAACGTTGAGCGGGAGCCCGGCCTCGCGCCAGACGGCACACTGGCGGGCCGCCTTCTCGACCACCCATTCGCCGAGCGCGTGGATCAGACCCGACTCCTCGGCGAGCGGGATGAATGTTTGCGGCGGTACGTCGCCGTGCTCGGGGTCGTGCCATCGCAACAGTGCCTCCGCGCCGATGATCGCGCGGTCGGAGATGCGGACGATCGGCTGGTAATGGAGTTGCAGCGCGTCGTCGCGCAGCGCGGCCCGCAGGCTCGTCTCCAGCGTGTGCTGGCGCACGCGATGCTCGGCCAAACCGGCGTCCAGGAACTGGTAGGTGTTGCGGCCGAGCTCCTTGGAGCGGTACATCGCGACGTCGGCGTACTTCAGCAACTCCTCGGGACTGTCGGAATCATCCGGATAGACCGCGACACCTACCGAGCACGTCACGTAGATTTCGTGCTGCTCGATCACGAACGGCTGCGCCACCGCATCGCACAGCTTCTGTGCGATGCGCCCGAGCATCAAGGTGTCGTCGACATCCTCGACCACGACCATGAACTCGTCGCCGCCGAGGCGCGCAAGCAGGTCGGTCTCGCGCAGCGCGCCGGACAGCGCGCGCGAAACGAGCTTGAGCAGCTCGTCGCCGATGCGGTGCCCCAGCGTGTCGTTGACGTTCTTGAAGCGGTCGAGGTCGATGAACAGCACGCCGATGCGCAGGCCCGAACGCCTGGCGTGCGCGATCGCCTGCGTGAGACGCTCGTGCAGCAGCAACCGGTTGGGAAGCCCAGTCAGCGCGTCGCGCGTTGCCAGGTACTGCAGCCGCTCCTCCGCCTGGATGCGCGACGAGACGTCCTGCACGAACGACAGGATCGACACGATCTCGCCGCGGTCGTCGAGCAGCGCCGAGTGGTACCACTCGCACCAGATCGTCTCGCCGTCCTTGCGATAGTTGCGGGTAAGGCCGGTCGCGCGCGGCTCCTCGCCGCTGGTGAGGCGCTGCACGAGGCCCGTCACCGCCTCGCGGTCCGTCTCGTGCATCAGCGCGTTGTCGGTGAGCGGCATGCCGAGCACCTCCTCGGCCGCCCAGCCGAAGATGTGCTCGGCCTGCGGCGACCAGCGCACCAGCCGGAAGTCGCGGTCCCATTCGACCACCGCGAGCGGCGTGTTGCTGATGTGCGACGACAGCATCCAGTTCGCACGCCGCAGCGCCTCCTCGTTGCGCTTCTGGTCGTGGATGTCGGTATGCACCGCATAGATGCCGATGACGGCGCCCTCGCCGTCGCGGTGCGGCGCATAGTGAACCGACTCCCACTGCAGCGAGCCGTCGGGCTGTGCGAGCAGCATTTCCGTCGACACGGTCTCGCCGCGCAGAACGCGGTCGAGCAGCGGCTTCACCTGAGCAAAACGCCCCTCGCCCACCACTTCGGCCACGAGCCGCCCGGCCAAGTCCTTGCGACTCTCGCCCAGCCACTCTTCGTTGTAGCGGTTGAGGATCCGGTACCGGTAGTCGCGGTCGATGTAGGAGACCCGCGCGGGCACATTGTCCATGATGAGCCGCAGCTCGGCCTCGGATGCGCGCAACGCCTCCTGAGCCTGCTTCAACCCGTGGATGTCGTTCATCAGCACGAACGCGCCGTGCACCTCCCCCGAGGGCCCGCTGTCCGGCACGACGCGGATGGTCATCCACCGGCGCACGCCGTTCGCGCCGGGCACGAGACGGTCGAACGCGGTTGACTCGCCTTCGAGCGCGCGCGCGAGCATCGCCTGCGCGCTCTGGTAGATGCCGTGACCGACGACGTCGCGGAAGCGCATCTCGCCGACCTGCTCCTGCGTCAGGCCGAAGAACTGGAGGAACGTCCGGTTGACGTAATGACAATGCTCGTCGCGGTCGATATAGGCCACCGGCGCCGGCACGCCGTCCATGATGGCGCGCAGCTGCAGCTCGCGCGTAGCCAGCGTCTCCTGCGCCTGCTTGAGGTCGGTGATGTCGTGCGCGACCGCGTAGAGGCCCTTGATATGGCCGTCGAAGTGCAGGTCCGGCACGATGCGCCCGCGCACCCAGCGCGTACGGCCGACGACGTCCACGACCGGCCGCTCGTAGGTCACGGCTTCCCCGTGCGTCGCACGCTCGACATACTCGGACAGCACGAGCGAGGCGTCGTCGTCCAGCACCTCGCTGTGCACGCGTCCGATGACCTTGTCGCGGTCGAGGCCCGTCAGCAGCAGGAAGGCCTCGTTGACGAACACGTAGCGACCCTCGCCGTCGAGGTAGACGACCGGCTCCGGAATGTTGTCGGTGAAAAGCCGCAGCTGCTGCTCGCGGGCAGCGAGCGCCTGCTCGGTCAGCTTGAGGTCGTGGATGTCGTACTCGGTGCAGTAGAGCCCGCGCACCTGCCCCATCGCGTCGAGGTCGGGCACGATGCGGCCGTGAGTCCAGCGTTTTTCCCCGTGCGGCGTGTCGCCCACGCGCTCGTACTCGACCGCTTCACCGGCCTGGGCGCGCCTCAGTACCGGCCGCAGGAACTGCGCGACGTCCGCGCCGAGCACGTCGTCGGGCGTGCGCCCGTAGATCTCGTCCTGCGGGCGCCGCGCGAGATTCGCGAATGCCTGGTTCACGAAGCTGTACGTCAGGTTGCGGTCGAGATAGGCGATCGGCCCGGGAATGTTGTCGGCGAAGAGGCGAAGCTGCGACTGCTGCGACTTCAGCGCGTCGCGGATGCGCACGTCGTCCTCGATGTCATTGATCACGAGGAACGCGCCGCCGACTCGCCCACCGATCTCGCGCTCGGGGAAAAGCGTGATGCGCACCCAGCGCAACTCGCCCGAGCACTTCTTCTCCTGCCGCTCGTACGACCCGGCCACGCCCGCGAATGCCTTCTCGATGTAAGGCTGCATCACGGCGAGCGAATCGGCTGGCATGAACTCCTTGAGCGAATGGCCGAGAAGGTCATCGGCGGGAACCCCGATCCACTCGGCGTAGGGCCGGTTTCCGAAGCGCAGCTTCTGCAGGCGGTCGAAGTACAGGATCGGGACGCCTACGCTGTCGGTGACAAGGCGCAGGCGATGCTCGCGCTGGCCCGCCTCAAGCTCGAGGCGCTTCAGCAGGTCGACATCGCTGTAGGTGAGGATGAAGCCGCGGACGTTTCCCTGCGCCGAGCGATCGGGGTAGTAGTCGACGCGAATCCAGAACGGCGGACGACCCGGCGTCACGAGCTGGCGCTCGAAGCCGGTGCGCTCGCCCGCGAGTGCCGCCTCGACGTAGGCGTGATAGAGCTGGTAGACCTCCAAGCCCAGCACCTCGACGATCGCGCGGCCGAGGATGTCCTCGGACCCCTTCCCCAGCCAGTCCAGAAACGCCTTGTTGGCGAAGCGGTAGCGCTGATGGCGGTCGACGTAGGCGAGCGGCGTGCCGAGCGCGTTGAGCTTGCGCAGGGACAGCGCCTGCAGCGTGTCGTCACGCTGCAGGATTTCGCCCATGGTCTGCTGGACCGTGTTGAGATCGAATCGGCTGAGCGGGCGAGTCAGGGCCATGGGGCGGTGTCGGCGGCGGTCCGGACGAGCGGTCGCCGTGGCAGCAGGGCGGCTTCGCCGCCGCGGGCCACGGGACGGGGGTTGGGGCGTCGAGACTCCGGGTCAGTAGATGTAGCGAACAAGCAAGTTACGGGCCGGATCCTTCGGCCGCATCGCCAACCTCGCGTCCACGGCCGGCCATCACGCTTCGGAGCCACCCGGCCCGCGGCTTGCCGCTTTCCTCCAGCCTTTGCTCTGATCACCGCCCCGCAACCGGCGCGTCCGGCCGGAGCCGACCTCTCCCAAGCGAGGCGCGACGGCACGGAACTGCCGCTCTTCGCGCACGGCCAACGCAAATTCGGCACACCGGGGCGCCCGAAACGGTGCGCCGCCGGAACGCCGGCGACGCCAGAAGTGATGTCGCCGCTGTCCGCGATGGGATGAGGGTACGCTGCGTTGAAGGTTGGGCGTGTCCGATGCCCCGATGCCGTGCTCCGTGATTTGCGACAATGCGCGGCAACTCGCCCCGAACCACGGGCACTCGGCTCCGGTGAAAGGACGGCCGCCCCGACTCACCGACCGAAGTCCACGAAGCGGAATCAGGAGAATCGTCATGCCTGGCATTCGAGTGATTGCGTGCGCGCTGCATGTGGCCGTCGCAACGAGCGCGTCGGCGCAGCTCGTCCTGTACGAACACGAGAATTTCGGCGGTGCCAGTGCCGAGATCTGGGAGAACACGCCAGACCTCGGGAACTCCGGCATGAACGATCGCGCGTCGTCGGCGATCGTGCGGAGCGGCTCGTGGCAGCTCTGTGAGCACGCGAACTTCGGGGGCCGCTGCATCACGCTGACGCGCGGCGACCATCCGTCTCTCAGCGCGCTGGGAATGAACGATGCCGTGTCGTCGGCGAGGCCGCTCGGCGGCGGTTCGTCGTCCCCGTCGCGGCCAACGATCGGTGGGGGCACGAGGGGCCGGATCATGCTGTATGAGGGGATGGACTTCAGCGGCCGTTCGGTCGCGATCGATCAGGGTGTTGCCAACCTCGATCGCGTCGGACTGAACGACCGCGCGATCTCGGTGATCGTCTACGAGGGCAGCTGGGAACTGTGCGAGCACGAGGACTTCCGCGGTGATTGCCTGACGCTCGGACCGGGGGAATACCGCGAGCTCGGCCGACTCAACCGCAGAGTCACTTCGCTGCGCCCGACCGCCAACGCTTCGTCGGTCGTCCCCGGTCCCGCCTATCCCCAGGGCGGCGGCGGACAGGTGCGCGCGATCCTCTATGAGGGCACGAACTTCACCGGCCGGCAACTTGCGATCGACCGTAATCGGTTCGCGAATCTCGCCGACGCCGGCTTCAACGATCGTGCCTCCTCGCTGCGGGTCGAGCGCGGCTACTGGATGTTCTGCAGCGACGCCAACTTCGAAGGGGAGTGCCGTACGTTCGGGCCGGGCGACTACCCGAACCTGTCGCCCGGGCTCAACAACCGCATTTCCTCGGGCCGCCGGATCTCGGAGGACTACCCGTACAACCAGAATCCCAACTGGGGCGGCCGGTAGCATGCCGATCGTCGATGACATCGCCGGGCTTCGCCGCATCCTCGGAGAAGCGCGCACGATCGCGGTCGTCGGACTGTCCGCGAACTGGTACCGGCCGAGTTTCTTCGCGGCGAAATACATGCAGGACCACGGCTACCGGGTGGTTCCGGTCAACCCGAATTACGCCGAGGTGCTCGGGGAGCGCTGCTTCCCGAGCGTGGCCGCGATCCCCGGCGACGTCGACATCGTCGACTGTTTCCGCAAGCCCGACGAGATGGTGCCGCTCGCCCACGAGGCGATCGCCAAAGGCGCGAAAGTGCTGTGGATGCAGCTCGGCATCCGCAACGACGACGCAGCCCGCATTGCGAGCGAATCCGGTCTCGAAGTCGTGATGGATCGCTGCGTCAAGATCGAGCACGCGCGCATCCTGGGCGGCTTGAACTGGGCGGGCGTCAATACCGGCGTGATCTCGGCGCGACGGGCCGCCGCGCAGCTTGCGCGGTAGGGAAGGCGCTAGAATCGCAGGGTCTTCGGGTCCGACGATTCGTTCGGGAGTTCGCGCGCGGCCCTCGTGTGGTGTACCGTTCCCGACCGCATGACGCCCCCGATCCCCGCCCCCGGCCTTAGAGAACCTCTGATCAACTCCCACATGGTCGCGCTGCGGGGCGAAACGCGGATGTATGCGAGACTCGCGACGAAGGTCGTAGCCAAGCCTACGAGGCCGAGGAGCGAGGCGAAGCAGGCACCGCGTGGAGCTAGAGCCCGACGGGACGGGGCTTTGCGGGCGGTCTGCTTTGTCGCCCGGCTTGCGAAGGCGCCCGGCCTTCGCGTCGCCGCGCTTCGCGCATCCCGTTCCGCCAAGACCCGTCGCGGCCACGCGGGAGATGATCAGAGGTTCCTTCGACCGCTGCCGCACCAAAGCCATGCCTGACCGCCGCTTCGGCTTCGACACGCTGTGCCTGCACGCGGGGCAGATCCCCGACGCGCAGACCGGCGCACGCGCGTTGCCGATCTACCAGACGACATCGTTCGTCTTCGACAGCGCGGACCACGCGGCGAGCCTCTTCAACCTGCAGACATTCGGCAACGTCTACTCGCGCATCGGCAACCCGACCGTCGCGGCGCTCGAGGAGCGCGTGGCCGCGCTCGAGGGTGGCCGCGCGGCGCTCGCCACCGCCACCGGCATGGCCGCGCAGATGGTCGCGCTGCTCACGCTCTGCAGCCATGGCGACCACATCGTAGCCTCGCGCACGCTATACGGCGGCACCTACACGCAGCTCGCGGTGACCTTCGCCCAGTTCGGCATCGAGACGACATTCGTCGATCCGGACGACCCGGAAAGCTTCCGCCGCGCGCTCGCGCCGAACACCAAGGCGCTGTACGCGGAGACGATCGGCAACCCGCAGCTCAACGTGTGCGACATCGCCGCGGTCGCCGCCGTTGCGCACGAGGCTGGCGTGCCGCTCGTGATCGACAACACGCTGGCCTCGCCGTACCTCTGCCGCCCGTTCGAGCACGGCGCCGACATCGTCGTCCACTCGGTCACCAAGTATCTCGGCGGGCACGGCACGACGATGGGGGGCATCGTCGTCGAGTCGGGTAGGTTTCCGTGGGACAACGGCAAGTTTCCGCAGATGACGGAGCCGTCGCGCGGTTATCACGGCGTGCGCTTCCACGAGACGTTCGGCGATTTCGGCTTCACGATGAAGGCGCGCATGGAGACGATGCGCACGCTGGGGCCGACGCTCGCGCCGCTGTCGGCGTTCCTGCTGTTGCAGGGAATCGAGACGCTGCACCTGCGCATGCCGCGCCACTGCCAATCGGCGCTCGCGGTGGCGCAACACCTAGCCGCGCATCCGCTCGTCGAGTGGGTCGGCTATCCGCTGCTGCCCGGCAACCGTTACGAGGCACTGGCACGGCGCTATCTGCCGAGCGGCGCCGGTGGCATCCTGACGTTCGGCGTGAAAGGCGGCGCTGCGGCCGGCGAGAAGTTCATCGAGGCGGCGCAGTTCCTGTCGCACCTCGCCAACGTGGGCGACGCGAAGACGCTCGTGATCCACCCGGCGTCGACCACCCACCGGCAGCTGTCGGAGGACGAGCAGCGCGCGGCCGGCGTGCCGCCCGAGATGATCCGGCTGTCGGTCGGCCTCGAAACGCTGGACGACATCCTCTGGGATATCGACCAGGCACTGGAGAAGTCCCAGCCATGAATCGCTATGCGACCGTCCCGTGGCCCTGGATCGGTTTCGTCGTCCTGCTCGCGCTGCTCGCGCAGGAGCTCGTGCTCAAGCTCGCGCCCGCCCCAACCGACATTTCGCTGACCGCGTGGCGCGTCGGGACGATGACGCTCGGCGTAGCATCGCTCGCGTTGCTGATCATGCCAAGGCGGCGCCTTTCTTACCTGCTGGGCGCCGCGGTGTGTGCCGGCCTGATGGGCTATGCGCTCTACGTCCAGTACGGACTCAAGCTCGAGCCGTGCCCGCTCTGCGTGTTCCAGCGCGTGGCCGTGATTGCCGCCGGTGTCGTGTTCCTGATCGCCGGCGTGCACAATCCCGGTCGCATCGGCGCGACGGTCTATGCGCTGCTGATCCTGCTCGCTGCCGGGGCGGGCGCGGCCGTCGCGGGGCGGCACGTGTGGCTGCAGGGATTGCCGCCCGACAAGGTGCCCGCGTGCGGGCCCGGACTCTCCTACATGCTGGAGACGCTGCCGTTCTCGGACGTGTTGTCCACCGTGTTCAAGGGCAGCGGCGAATGCGCGACGATCGAGTGGCGCTTCCTCGAGCTTTCGATGCCCGGCTGGACGCTCGTGTTCTTCCTGTCGATGATCGTCGCGGCGATCGCACTCGTCCGGCGCGACTGAGTTCCGTTCCGGCTCGGACATCGGCTCTGTCCATCGGCAACGCAGCATCGCCGGAGGAGCGGCGCGGTACGGGACGCCCGTCGCGAGCGCTGCGCGCGTCGGCCCGCGCGGAAGACCTGCTGGCGCGCCGCATTCAACGTCGGCGTCACTCGCGTCACTGCCGACGGCGGAACACGAATCGCGACGGGAATCGCTATTTCGGAGCCATGCGAATGGCGCCGTCGAGCCTTATCACCTCGCCGTTCAACATGACGTTGCCGATGATCTCGCGCACGAGAGAGGCGAACTCGCCGGGCCTTCCGAGCCGCGGAGGAAAAGGCACCATTTTGCCCAGCGCCTGCGCGATGTCGGGCGGGATCTCGCCCATCATCGGCGTTTCGAAGATGCCGGGCGCGATAGTCATCACGCGGATGCCGTAGCGCGCGAGCTCGCGCGCGACCGGCAGCGTCATGCCGACCAGCCCCGCCTTCGACGCGCTGTATGCCGCCTGCCCGATCTGCCCGTCGAACGCGGCGACCGAGGCCGTGTAGACGATCACGCCGCGCTCGCCTTCCGCGTTCGGCGTGCCCTTGGCCATCGCGTCCGCCGCAAGCCGCGTCAGGTTGAACGAGCCGACCAGATTGATGCTGACCGCGCGGGCGAAGGTTGCGAGCGCGTGCGGACCCTCCTTGCCGACGATCTTCTCGCCGTGGACGATCCCTGCGCAGTTGACGAGCCCGTGGAGCGCGCCGAAGCCGTCGACCGCCGCGGCAACGGCCGCCTTCGCGCTCGCCTCCTCGGTCACATCGGTGCGGACAAAGCGTGCCGAAGGACCGATTTCCTTCGCAAGCGACTGTCCTTCCGCATCCTTGACGTCGGCGATCACGACGCGGCCGCCGCCGCCCGCGATCATCCGCACGGTGGCGGCCCCGAGTCCCGACGCGCCGCCGGTGACGATGAACGTGCTGTCCTTGATCTGCATGGCATGCCCCGTTGTTACGAAGAGGAAGAAGAAGAAGCGGCGCCGGGTTCCGGGCCTGATGCGCGCGGGAACTAACGCGGAACTTCACCCGGCCGCCACCGATTTAATGAAGATTCGAGTCTTGCCAAGCACCTGGGACCCGCCACCGGTGGAGCACGTTGGACGGGTGGACTGCGCGGTTGTTGGCGGTCGTTTTGCACCTGGCTCGGGCTTGCTCTCCTCGTCAATAGTCGCTGCTATTGGCGTCGTCGGCCGCACCCGATCCAGGCCGCAAACCGCCGCGCCGAATTCCCGCGCCGCGGTGAAAAATCCGGACTAGCGCGCCGCGCCCTCGCCCTTGACCACGGTCATCGCGGTCGCGATCAGCCCGGCGATGTCGGACACGTTGGTCGGCACGATCAGCGTGTTGTTGGTCTTGGCCAGATTGGCGAAGGCGTCGATGTACTGCTGCGCGACCTTGAGGTTCACCGCGCCCATGCCGCCCGGCCCGGCAATCGCATCGGCCACCTGCCGGATCGCTTTCGCGTTGGCCTCGGCGATCGCGACGATGGCCGCCGCCTCGCCCTGCGCGCGGTTGATGTCCGCCTGTTTCTGACCTTCCGATTGCGCGATCGCCGCTTCGCGCGCGCCGGTCGCGAGATTGATTTGCTCCTGCCGGCGGCCTTCGGAAGTCGCGATCACCGCGCGCTTCTCGCGTTCGGCCGTGATTTGCGCCTGCATCGCGCGCAGGATCTCGGCGGGCGGCGTCAGGTCCTTAATCTCGTAGCGCAGCACCTTGACGCCCCACGAGAGCGCGGCCTCGTCCAGCGCGGAGACGACGGTCGCGTTGATCTGATCGCGCTCCTCGAACGTGCGGTCGAGCTCCATCCTTCCGATCACCGAGCGCAGCGTCGTCTGCGCGAGCTGCGTGATCGCGATCACGTAGTTGGACGAGCCGTAGGAGGCGAGCTTCGGATCGGTCACCTGGAAATAGAGGATGCCGTCGACTTGCAGCTGCGTGTTGTCCTTGGTGATGCAGATCTGGCTCGGCACGTCCATCGGGACTTCGCGCAGGTCGTGCCGGTACGCGACCCGATCGACGAACGGGATCACGAAATTGAGGCCGGGCTGCAGCACCGCGTAGAAGCGACCGAGGCGTTCGACCACCCAGGCGTGCTGCTGCGGCACGACACGGATCGCCTTGACGACGACGATGAGCCCGACCAGGAAGAGGACGAACGTGACTGCGGAAGCGCCAATGGCCATGACGGGTCCTTCGAGCGGAAAACGGGGACGATCAGTTCGACGCAGGACGGTGGTCGGCGACGATCAGCGTCGAGCCGCGGGTGGCGACGATGTACATCACCTCGCCGCGCGGCACGTCCGGCGCGGCTAGCTCCGCGGTCCACAGCGACCCGCGGTATGCGACACGCGCCGTACCGTCGGGATTCCACGCCTGCACGCGCACGGGCTGGCCAAGATCGAAACCGGGCGCGGGCGGCGGCGCAGCATACCGGCGTCGCCAGCGTTGCGCGGCAAGAACGCCGGCAGCGCCGAGCACCCCGGCGAGCAGCAGTTGCGCCTCGGTCGAGGCGCCGAGCCAGGCGGCGAGCCCGCCCACGGAAAAGGCAATGCCGACCGCGAGAAGGTAGAACGTCCCGGTCACAAGCTCGGTGCCCACCAGCACGGCCGCGAGGATCCACCACAACCAGTACGACGCCATCGCCTCACCCCCGTCGTCCCGAAGCATAAAGCACTTTGAAGAGAGCGGCTGCCGCACCCATATGGGAACGTGCCTCGGCGACGCAACCGGCGGCGCCTGGCCAACCGGATTTGCGCTAAAATTGCACTTTTGAATCAAGCGCTTTTGCGCGCTCGACCTCACCGACATACAGAGGACTTCGATGCCGATCTACGAATACCGCTGCACGAACTGCGGCCACGAACTCGAAGCGCTGCAGAAGATCACCGAACCGGCGCTGACCGGCTGCCCCGACTGCCGCGCCGAGTCGCTCGTCAAGCTCGTGTCCGCCGCCGGATTCCAGCTTAAGGGGACCGGTTGGTACGCGACCGATTTCAAGAACGGCAGCAAGCCGGCCGCAAAGAGCGACACGAAGAGCGAAGGCGCGGGCGAGAAGACCAAGTCCGACACGAAGAGCGAAGGCGCGGGCGAGAAGACCAAGTCCGAGACGAAGCCGGAAGGCGGCACGTCCTCGACCCCATCGACCGGCTGCGGCTCCGGCTGCGCCTGCCACTGAGTGTGCGCCTCCCTGTGTCCACACGATGAAGCGCTATCTGATCGCCGGACTTCTGGTCTGGGTGCCGCTCGGCATCACGATCTGGGTGCTGCACTTCCTGGTGTCCACGCTCGACCAGACGTTGCTCGTGCTGCCGGCGTCGCTGCAACCCGAGAGTCTCCTCGGCTTCCGGATTCCGGGACTCGGCGTCGTCCTGTTCTTCGTGATCCTGCTTGCGACCGGTGTGGTTGCCGCGAACTTCTTCGGCCAGCGGCTGATCCTCGCGTGGGAAGCGGTCCTCGGCCGCATCCCGTTCGTCAAGTCGATCTACTCGTCGGTCAAGCAGGTGAGCGACACGCTGCTGTCGGACAAGGGTTATGCGTTTCGCAAGGCGCTGCTGGTCGAGTTCCCGCGCGAAGGCAGCTGGACGATCGGCTTCCTGACCGGAACGCCCGACCGCACGGTGGCGCCCCACCTGCCGGGCGAGCACCTGAGCGTGTACGTGCCGACCACGCCCAACCCGACCGGCGGCTACTTCATCATGCTGCCGCGCGACCGCGTGCGCGAACTGGACATGTCGGTCGACGAGGCGCTCAAGTACATCATCTCGATGGGGGTCGTCGCCCCACGGGGCACGGTGCTTCCGCCGCCGGCGGTCCCCGTGATCCCCGCAAAGCCCATCTCCCCCGAGCCGAGCCGAAACTAGTGTACTGAGTCAGAAGTTCCAAAGATAACGGAGTGGATGAAATCGGGGCGTCAGGCAAGGCGCGAGGCCGAGACAGTAGCCCGTTCTACGGCGAGGCCGAGTAACGCAGCATGCCGCCCGATTTCGCCGCGATCTATCGCGTGAATTTCTGACTCAGTACACTAGGGCCGCAGCGCGCCTGCGCAAACGAGCGTTGCGGCGTGCCCGCCCCCACGTCCATCCAGTCTGTCCGGAGAGAGCCTTGAAGCGCACCGACTACTGCGGCCGCATCGACCGCCGCTACCTTTCCCAGACCGTCACGCTGATGGGCTGGGTGCATCGTCGGCGCGACCATGGCGGCGTCATCTTCGTCGATCTGCGCGACCGCGAAGGCCTCGTTCAGGTCGTCTGCGATCCGGACCGCGCCACCATGTTTGCAACCGCCGAGAAGCTGCGCAACGAGTTCTGCATCTGCGTGACCGGCTTCGTGCGGCCGCGGCCGGAAGGCTCGACCAACCCGAACCTCGTCTCCGGCGAGATCGAGGTGCTCGCGCATGAAATCGAGATCCTGAACGCGTCGGCGACGCCCCCCTTCCAGCTGGACGACGAGAATCTTTCGGAGACGGTGCGCCTGCAAAACCGCGTGCTCGACCTGCGCCGCCCGGCGATGCAGAAGAATCTGATGCTGCGCTACCGCACGGCGATGGCCGCGCGCAGATACCTGGATGCGCAGGGCTTCGTCGACATCGAGACGCCGTTTCTCTACAAGTCGACCCCGGAGGGCGCGCGCGAATTCCTGGTTCCGTCGCGGCTCTATCACGGCCAGTTCTATGCGCTGCCGCAGTCGCCGCAGCTCTTCAAGCAGCTGCTGATGATGGCGGGCTTCGACCGCTACTACCAGATCGTCAAGTGTTTTCGCGACGAGGACCTGCGCGCCGACCGCCAGCCGGAGTTCACGCAGATCGACGTCGAGACGTCGTTCCTCTCCGAAGTCGAGATCCGCGGGATCATGGAAGGGCTCGTGCGCGCGATGTTCCGCGATGCGATGGACGTCGAGCTGCCCGACCCGTTCCCGATCATGACGTACGCGGAGGTCATGCGCGACTACGGCGTCGACAAGCCCGACCTGCGCGTGCCGCTCAAGCTGACCGAGCTCACCGACGTTGCGAGGACGGTCGACTTCAAGGTGTTCCGCGCGGCGGCCGACCTGCCGAACGGCCGTGTCGCGGCGCTGCGGGTGCCGGATGGCGGCTCGATGACGCGCAAGGAGATCGACGACTACGGGCCGTTCGTCGCGATCTACGGCGCCAAGGGACTTGCCTGGATCAAGGTGAACGACGTCACGAAGCCGAACGAGGAAGGCCTGCAATCGCCGATCGTCAAGTTCCTGTCCGAACCGGTGCTGCGGGAGATCCTCGCGCGCACCGGCGCGCGAACGGGCGACGTGATCTTCTTCGGTGCCGACCGCGAGAAAGTCGTCAACGACGCGATGGGCGCGCTCCGCGCGAGGATCGGCCACGATCGCGGTTTCGCGGAAAAGGGCTGGAAGCCGCTGTGGGTCGTGGACTTCCCCATGTTCGAGTACGACGAGGACAACAAGACCTGGGCGGCGCGGCACCATCCGTTCACCGCGCCGAAGGACGGCCACGAGGACAGGTTCCGGACCGATCCTGCGCATGCACTGGCCAAAGCCTACGACGTCGTGCTGAACGGTTGGGAGATCGGCGGCGGCTCCGTGCGAATCCACAAGGCCGAGGTGCAGGCCAAGGTGTTCGAGGCGCTCGCGATCAGCCCCGAGGACCAGCGCCGCAAGTTCGGCTTCCTGCTGGACGCGCTGTCCTACGGCGCGCCGCCGCACGGTGGCATCGCGTTCGGCCTGGACCGCATCGTGACGCTGATGTGCGGTGCCGAGTCGATCCGCGACGTCATCGCGTTCCCGAAGACCCAGCGCGGCCAGGACCTGATGGTCGACGCACCGAGCCCGGCGACCGAGCAGCAGCTGCGCGACCTGCACATCAAGGTGCGCCCGTCCGAATCGGTCAAGGTCGCGTAGCGAGGCGGGCCGATGAACACTTCCGCAGCGTGTCGCCCGGTCGCCCGTTATGCTGTCGCGTTCGCGCTGATTGCGCTCGCCGTGCCAGCGGCGATCGCGCTCGCCGTGCCCGACGTCGCACTCGCGGCGTTGCCGAAGCAGGCGCAGGAAACCTATGCACTCGTCCACAAGGGCGGCCCTTTCCCCTACGAGCGCGACGGCGTCGTGTTCGGCAATCGCGAGAGGATCCTGCCTTCGAAGCCGCGTGGGTATTATCACGAATACACGGTGCCCACGCCCGGTGCCAAAGACCGCGGCGCCCGGCGCATCGTTTGCGGGGGCGCGACGAACGTCCCCGAGGCGTGCTACTACACCGACGATCACTACCAGTCGTTCCGGAGGATCCGCGAATGAAAGCGCCCGACCTGACCAAGCTGGACGATGCGGGCGTGCACGAATGGCACGGTGCGGCGGAGCCGCTCAAGACCGCAGCCGCCCATACCCACCTCAAGTTCGCGAGCGTCGACCTCGGCAAGGCGAAGGACCGGGCGACGCTCTTCGCGGAACTCGACCGCGCACTCGGGCTGCCCGAGCACTTCGGGCACAACTGGGACGCGCTCGCCGACGTGCTCGAGGACCACGATTGGCTCGGCAAGAGTGGGCGCGTCATCTTGCTTGCGCACAGCGCCGCATACCGCAAGGATCACCCGAACGACTGGAGCACGTTCGAGGGCATCCTCGCCGAGGCCTCCGAATTCTGGCAGGAGCGCCACATCCCGTTCTGGGTGTTCGTCGCGTAACCGACGACCGCCGGCAACTTCCGCTCGGCAGCGCCCTGCATCGTCCGGCCGGGACACGCCGCGAAGCCCGGCAGCACACCTTCGGCTCCCCCCGGGCCCGCTGTTGCCGCCGCACCGCCGTCTGACGCCTGATGCGCTACAAACAACCCGTTTCGGCCCTGGTCCTCGTTTACACAAGGGACCTGCGCGTCCTGCTAATCGAGCGCGCCGATTTCCCCGACCACTGGCAGTCGGTCACCGGCAGCCGCGAGCCGGGCGAGCCATTGCCGGCAACGGCCGCACGCGAGCTCGTCGAGGAGACAGGCATCGATGCGGCCCGCTACGGCGGCGTCGTCGATTGGCAGCTGTCGCACGACTACGAGATCTATCCGCAATGGCGCCACCGCTATCGCCCGGGAACCACGCACAACACCGAGCACGTGTTCGGCCTGCAGGTGCCGGAGCCGTTGCCGGTCGCGCTCGCGCCGCGCGAGCACCGTTCCAGCGTCTGGCTGCCATGGCAGGAAGCGGCCGCGAAGGTGTTCTCGTGGACCAACCGCGACGCGATCCTCGCGCTGCCCGCACGGGTGGCGCCAACGCAAGGGAGTAAGTCGAGATGAGCCCGAGTTCGATTGCGCGCCTGATCGCCATTGCCATGCTGTCGCCGCCTGCGATGGCGGCGGACCTGCCGCCACCGCCTGCCTTTGCGCCCGCGCCCGCTCCCACGGTCGCGGTCACCGGCGCGGCAACTGCGACGGTACCCAATGATCGCATGCACGCGCAGCTTCGCGCGGAAGCCGAGGCGCCGACCGCGACCGCTGGCGCGAACGAGGTCAACGCGAAGATTGCGCAGGCGCTCGCGCGGGCGAAGTCCGTGCAGGGCGTGGAGGCGCGCACCGCGGGTTACAGCACGTGGCAGGTCAACGAAAAGGGCAAGCCCGCCCGCTGGCGCGTGGTGCAGACGCTTGCGCTCGAAGGCTCCGACTTCGGAGAGCTCGCCACGCTCATCACGCGGCTGCAGGAGGACGGGCTGTTGCTTTCGGGCATGAATTTCAGCGTGCGGACGGACACACGCCGGCGCACCGAGGACGCGCTCACGCAGCAGGCGATCCGGTCGTGGCAGGCACGCGTGGAGCTCGCGGCCGCGAGCTTGGGCTACGGAAGCTGGCGTCCGGGGCGGGTGAGCGTGAGCTCGGGCGACGTGGTCGGACGCCCCGAGCCGATGCTCCGCGCGCAGATCGCGGCGGCGGCGCCGATTGCGCCCGTCGCTGTGGAAGGCGGCACGACCGACATCACGATCACCGTGAGCGGCGACGCGGTGCTCGACAAGCCGGCGCCGCGGTAGCCAGGAGCGGAAACGCGCACGGCGCACCGACGCGCGCGCCGCCGGGTTGGGCAATACGTTCTGCGCCGACCCGCACGCGATGCAGCCGCGGCGCTTGTGGGGTCCGGCTGATCGCCGCGCGTTCCGGAGTCCTCGCATGTAGCCGCTTCGGCCTCACCCGGCGGCGCGGTGCGATGCGGCGGCGCATGGCGCCCTACGCAAGAAGAAGGGCGCCCGCGAGCGCCCTTCCTCTCGCGGCTTCGCGCGGCTACTGGGCCGGTGACGGCTCCGCCGGCTGCGCCGCCTTCTGTGCGTCCTCTTCCGCGGCGGCCTTCATCGACAGGCGCAGCCGCCCCTTGTCGTCGGCCTCGAGCACCTTGACGCGCACGACCTGTCCCTCCTTCAGATAGTCGGAGACCTGGTTGACGCGCTCCTTGGCGATCTGCGAAATATGGAGCAATCCGTCCTTGCCGGGCAGCACCTGGACGATCGCGCCGAAGTCGAGGAGCCGCAGCACCGCGCCTTCGTAGATCCTGCCGACCTCGACTTCCGCCGTGATGTCCTCGATCCGCTTGCGCGCGACGTTGCACGCGTCCGCGTTGACCGACGCGATCGTGATCGTGCCGTCGTCCTGGATGTCGATCGTTGTGCCGGTCTCCTCGGTCAGCGCGCGGATCACCGCGCCGCCCTTGCCGATCACATCGCGGATCTTCTCCGGGTTGATCTTGAACGTCATCATCCGGGGCGCGTGCTGCGAGACCTCGGTGCGGGCGTGCGGCAGCGCCTCCTGCATCAGGCGCAGGATGTGCATCCGGCCCTCGCGCGCCTGCGAAAGTGCGACCGCCATGATCTCCTTGGTGATGCCCTGGATCTTGATGTCCATCTGCAGCGCGCTGACGCCGCGGTCGGTGCCCGCCACCTTGAAGTCCATGTCGCCCAGGTGATCCTCGTCGCCGAGGATATCGGTCAACACAGCGAAGCGGTTGCCTTCCTTGATGAGGCCCATCGCAATGCCCGCCACGTGCGCCTTCGTCGGCACGCCGGCGTCCATCAGCGCGAGGCTCGCGCCGCACACCGAGGCCATCGACGAGCTGCCGTTCGACTCGGTGATCTCGGATACCACGCGCATCGAGTAGGCGAACTCCTCGCTCGAAGGCAGCACGCCGAGCAGCGCGCGCTTGGCGAGGCGACCGTGGCCGATCTCGCGGCGCTTCGGCGAGCCGACGCGGCCCGTTTCGCCGGTCGCATACGGAGGCATGTTGTAGTGGAACATGAAGCGGTCGCGATACTCGCCCATCAGCGCGTCGACGATCTGCTCGTCTCGCGCGGTGCCGAGCGTCGCGACGACCATCGCCTGCGTCTCGCCGCGGGTGAACAGCGCCGAGCCGTGCGTGCGCGGCAGCACGCCGGTGCGGATGCCGATCGGGCGCACGGTACGCGTATCGCGTCCGTCGATGCGCGGCTCGCCGGAGAGGATCTGGTTGCGCACGACCTTCGCTTCGATGTCGAACAGGATGTTGTTGGCGTGACGCCTGGCGTCGGCCGAAGCATCGGCCGGAACCGCCTCGGACTCGACCTTCGCCGCGATCTCGCGCAGGCGCTGCTGGCGCTGCTGCTTGGAGCGCATCGCGTACGCCTCGCGCACGTCCGCTTCCGCCAGCGCGGTGACGCGGTCGATCAGCGCCTGGTCCTTCGGCGGGGCCTGCCAGTCCCACAGCGGCTTGCCCGCTTCCTCGACCAGTGCGTGGATCATTTCGATCACTGCCTGCTGCTGCTGGTGGCCGTAGACGACCGCACCCAGCATCACTTCCTCGGGCAGTTCCTTCGCTTCCGATTCGACCATCAGCACGGCGGCTTCGGTGCCCGCGACAACGAGGTCGAGTCCCGATGTCGCAAGCTCGGTCTTGGTGGGATTGAGCACGTACTGGCCGTCGACGTAGCCGACCCGCGCCGCGCCGATCGGACCGTTGAACGGCACGCCGGACAGCGCGAGCGCGGCCGATGCGCCGACCATCGCCGGGATGTCGGGATCGATCTCGGGATCGACGGAGAGCACCGTGGCGATCACCTGTACTTCGTTGTAGAAGCCCTCCGGGAAGAGCGGGCGGATCGGACGGTCGATGAGCCGCGACGTCAGCGTCTCCTTCTCGGACGGACGGCCTTCGCGCCTGAAGAAGCCGCCGGGGATCTTGCCCGCAGCGTAGGTCTTTTCCTGGTAGTCGACCGTCAGCGGCAAGAAGTCCTGGCCCGGCTTCGCCTCGCCGCGTGCGACCACGGTGACCAGGACGACGCTGTCGTCGAGACTCGCGACGACCGCTCCGGCGGCCTGCCGCGCCACTTCACCCGTTTCGAGCTTCAGTGTGTGCCGACCGTAAGGGATCGACTTGGTGACTTTGTTGAACATGTTTTTCGTTCCGCAGAAACGACAATGGCCGCGCATCGTGCGCGGCCACTCTCGCAGGTTAAACGAGGGGAAATACCGGGCGGACGGGCATGCGAGCCACGCGTCGCGGCAATTCCGGGAAGTGTGCCGATCGGCAGGCGCTTACTTGCGCAGGCCCAGGCGGTCGATCAACTGGCGATAGCTGTCGGCGTTGCGCGACTTGAGGTAGTCGAGCAGCTTGCGCCTGCGGGACACCATGCGCAGCAGACCGCGACGCGAATGGTGGTCCTTGACGTTGCTCTTGAAATGGTCGGTGAGACCGTTGATTCGTGTCGTGAGCAAGGCAACCTGCACTTCCGGCGAACCGGTGTCGCCACTGCCCCGCTGGTAATCGGCGATCACTTTCGCCTTGTCGGTAACCGAGACAGCCATTGTCTTCGTCCTTCGCTTCTCTTGTCTTTCGGAAAGGGAGTGATTATAGCTGCAAAACTGCTTACATTTCAAGCACTCATCGAGATGTTTCGCGCGTCGTTCGCCCGCGTGGCCACGACCCTTCGCGGCCGCGCGAGACCGTCGTCGCCGATCTCGGCCACGCCGATCAACTCGGGCCCAGCGAACACTGCGCACGGGCCCTGTCCAAGCCCGGGCGCGGCGGCCGCCATGCCGTTGCGGAAGCCCGCCGCTGCCCCGCCGTCGAGGGTCAATCGCGGCAGGCCGGCGAGCAGGACGGCCGGTGCGAGCAATCGCCGTTCACGCTCCGGCGCGGCCATCGCTTCCAGCGTGTCCAGAGGAGCGGCATCGCCAATCCGGAAATTGCCCGTCGCGGTCCGGCGCAAAGCGGCCAGATGGGCGCCGCATCCCAGTGCCTCGCCCAGATCCTCCGCGAGCGACCGGATGTACGTTCCCTTGCTGCAGCAGACGTCGACGATCGCCTGCGGCGGATGGAACGCGACCAGGTCGAGCGCGTGGATCGTCACCTCTCGCGCGCGACGAGGAATCTCGATTCCGGCGCGCGCATAGTCGTAGTACGCCCGACCCTGGAACTTGAGCGCCGCGTGGCGCGGCGGAACCTGCGCGATCGGTCCGCGAAAGCGCGCGAGCGCGGCTTCGAGCGCGGCGCGCCCGAAGGTCACCGGCCGCATCGCCAGCACCTGGCCCTCGGCATCACCGGTGGTCGTCGTTGCGCCGAAACGGATCGTTGCCCGATAGGACTTCGTGGCGTCCAGCAGAAATCCCGCGAACTTCGTGGCCTCGCCGAAACAGATGGGCAGCAACCCGGAGGCGGCGGGATCGAGCGTGCCCGTGTGTCCGGCTTTCTCCGCCGCGTAGACCCGGCGCACGCGCTGCAGTGCGGCGTTCGACGTAACGCCCGCGGGCTTGTCGAGCAGCAGCACGCCGTCCAGCGGCCGTCGCGGCACGCGCACCTGCGGGGTGCGCGCGGTCACGATTCGCCGTGGCGCTTGCGGTCCTCGGCGACGGCATCCTCGATCAGCTTCGACAGCCGCATGCCGGACTCGATCGAATCGTCGTAGAGGAAATGCAGCTGCGGCACCGTATAGAGGTCGAGCCGGTGGGACAGCTGGCTGCGAAGGAAGCCCGCGGTGCGGGCGAGCGCCTTCTCCGCGTCGCGCGCATGTTCACGGCCGGCAAGGTGCGAGAAATGCACTTTCGCGTGCGCCATGTCGGCAGAAACGTCGACGTACGTGATCGTCACCATGCCCACACGCGGGTCCTTGACCTCGGTGCGCAGCAACTCGGCAAGCTCCTGCCGGATCTGCTCGGCGACGCGCTGGACGCGCTGGGATTTCATGGCGATGACCCTAGAACCTATCTCATAATCATCCACGGCTGCGACGGGATTCCCGGGCCGCAGTTCCAGGCGCGGGGAGCGCCGCTTGGCCGAACCAAACAAGCGACGAGCAACGCAGAAATGCGGCCCCGGGGCCCCCGTCCCTTCGGGTTGCTGCCAGAAAGCCCGGCCGCTGCGTTGCTCGTCGTTGCGTAGGCACGACTACGCTTCCTCTTCGCGCCTTGCTGCCGGGCTTTCTGGCAGCAACGCATCCCGCGGCTGATTATGAGATAGGTTCCAGGTTCGAGCGTCGGGACGGCCGAGGGCGCCATGCGCCGGAGCCAGAACCTAGGTTCTAGAGCGTCCGCGCGACCTCGACGACCTCGTAGACCTCGAGCTGGTCCTTCTGCTGCAGGTCGTTGAAATTCTTGATCGACAGCCCGCACTCGAAGCCCGCCTTCACCTCGCGCACGTCGTCCTTGAAGCGCTTGAGCGAATCGAGCTCGCCGTCGTGGATCACCACGCTGTCGCGCAGCACCCGGATGCGCGCGCCACGACGGACGATGCCTTCCAGCACATAGCAGCCCGCGACCGTGCCGACCTTCGAGATCTTGTAGACCTCGCGGATCTCCACCACGCCGAGCTGGTTCTCCTTGCGCTCGGGCGTCAGCATGCCGGAGAGCGCGGCCTTCACGTCGTCGACCGCTTCGTAGATGATGTTGTAGTAGCGGATCTGCACGCCGCCGGACTCGGCGAGCTTGCGCGCCTGCGCATCGGCCCGCGTGTTGAAGCCGATGATCACCGCCTTCGATGCAAGCGCCAGGTTCACGTCCGATTCGGTGATGCCGCCCACGCCCGCGTGGACGATGTTCACCTTCACCTCATCGGTCGACAGCTTGGTCAGAGCCTGCTGCAGCGCCTCGTAGCTGCCCTGCACGTCCGCCTTGACGATGAGCGTAAGCGTCTTGACCTCGTTCTCGCCGATCTGGTCGAACATGTTCTCGAGCTTCGCGGCCTGCTGCTTCGCGAGCTTGACGTCGCGGAACTTGCCCTGGCGGAACAACGCGATTTCGCGTGCCTTGCGCTCGTCGCCCAGAACCAGCAGCTCCTCACCGGCGAGGGGGACGTCCGACAGGCCCTGAATCTCGACCGGGATGGCCGGACCCGCCGAGGCGACCGCCTTGCCCGTCTCGTCGGTCATCGCGCGCACGCGGCCGAAGACCGCGCCGACCAGCGCGATATCGCCACGCTTCAGCGTCCCCGAGTTCACGAGGATCGTCGCCACCGGCCCGCGGCCCTTGTCCAGACGCGACTCGATCACGATGCCCTTTGCAGGCGCGTCCCTCGGTGCCTTGAGCTCGAGCACTTCGGCCTGCAACAGGATCGCATCGAGCAGCGTGTCGATGCCTTGGCCGGTCTTGGCGGACACCGGCACGAACTGCACGTCGCCGCCGTACTCCTCGGGCACCACGCCCTCCGCCACGAGCTCCTGCTTGACGCGCTCGGGATGCGCTTCCGGCTTGTCGATCTTGTTCATCGCGACGACGACCGGCACGCTGCCGGCCTTCGCATGGGCGATCGCCTCTTTCGTCTGCGGCATGACGCCGTCGTCCGCAGCGACGACCAGCACGACGATGTCGGTCACCTTGGCACCACGCGCGCGCATCGCCGTGAACGCCTCGTGACCCGGCGTGTCGAGGAACGTGATCGTCCCCTTCGGCGTGTCGACATGGTAGGCGCCGATGTGCTGCGTGATGCCACCGGCTTCGCCGCTGGCCACGCGGGCTCGGCGGATCGTGTCGAGCAGCGAGGTCTTGCCGTGGTCGACGTGGCCCATCACGGTGACGACCGGCGGGCGCGGCAGCGCGACCAGGTCGGTCACTTCGGCAGCCTCGGCGAGCAACGCGTCAGGCGCGTCGAGCTTCGCGGCCTTCGCCTTGTGGCCCATTTCCTCGACGATGATCATCGCCGTTTCCTGATCCAGCACCTGATTGATGGTCACCATCGTGCCCATCTTCATCAGCGCCTTGATCACCTCGGCGGCCTTGACCGACATGCGATGCGCGAGGTCGGCGACCGTGATCGTCTCGGGCACCGTGACCTCGCGGACGATCGGGCCGGTCTGCAGCGCCTCGGCTGGGAGCTCGTTGCCCTCTTCGTCGCGATGACGATGCCCGACCTTCGGCTGGCGCCAGCCGGCGCTCGTCGCACCCGTCGTGTCCCCGCGCAGCTTCAGCGCGCGGCGGCGCGCGGCCTCCTCCGAGAACACCGGTCCGGCCGTCTTGCGCGTGGCTTTCTCGCGCTTCTCGCCGGGCTTCGCGGCCGGGCGATGCAGCGTGCCTTCGCGCGGAGGAACCGCCGGAGCCTTGGCCTTCGCTTCGGCTTCGGCGCGGGCCTTGGCCTCGGCCGCGACACGCATGGCCTCGTCCGCTTCCTTGCGCGAGCGCCGTGCCGTCTCGGCTTCCTGCTTGGCCCTGATGTCGGCCTGCTGCCGCGCGAACAGCTCATGCGCGCGCGCCGATTCCCGCTCGCGCGCGGCGATTTCGGCCGGACTCAGCACCGAATGGGGCACGGCCGGCTCCGCCTCGAGATGCGGCTCGCTGGCCGGCTCGGGCGCGGCCGGGGAAACGCCCTCGGCCACGGGCGCGATGACGGGCGCCTCGGCGATCTCCGGCGGCGCCGCCTCGACTGCCGGTAGAGGCGCCGCCACAGCCTCATCGGCTGCCGGGCCCGGCGCGGCGACGTCGTCCTCGCGACGCACGAGGACGCGCTTCTTGCGCACCTCGACCTGGATCGTGCGCGCCTTGCCCGTCGAGTCGGAAGCGCGGATCTCGGTCGTCTGCTTCCGGGTGAGCGTGATGCGCTTCTTGGGTTCGGCGGCGGCGCCGTGCTGCTTGCGCAGGTAGTCGAGCAGACGCGTCTTGTCCTGCTCGGTGAGCTTGTCGCCCTGCTTCTTGCCCTCGACACCGGCCGCGTCCAGCTGCTCGATCAGAGCGCCGGCCGGCATCTTGAGCTCGGTCGCGAATTGTTCAATGGTCGTTTGCGCCATGGCGCTCTCCTGCTACCACTAGTGCACCTGCGCGGCGGCCGGAGCCTCTTCGAACCAGTGCGCCCGCGCTTTCATGATCAGATCCTGCGCGCGCTCGTTCGGCAGGCTGGTGAGCTCGATCAGCTCGTCGACCGCGAGGTCGGCGAGCGCATCGCGCGTGGTGATGCCGTTGGCCGCGAGCGTGCTCGCAACCTCCGTGTCCATGCCCTCGAGGTTCAGCAGCGCCTCCTCGACATTCTCGACCGACTCCTCGCGTACGATCGCCTCGGTGAGAAGCGCGTTGCGCGCGCGGCTGCGCAGTTCGTTCACCGTGTCCTCGTCGAACGCCTCGATCTCCAGCATCTCGTTCATCGGCACGTACGCCACTTCCTCGAGCGAGGTGAAGCCCTCGGCGATCAGTATGTCGGCGACCTCCTCGTCGACGTCGAGCCGCTCCATGAAGAGCGCCTTCAGGCGCGACATCTCGGCTTCGTGCTTTTGCTGCGACTCCTCGACGCCCATCAGGTTGATTTCCCAGCCGGTCATCTCGGAGGCGAGCCGGACGTTCTGCCCGCTGCGGCCGATCGCGATCGCCAGGTTCTCCTCGTCGACGACGACGTCCATCGCATGGCGCTCCTCGTCGACGACGATGCTCTGCACCTCGGCGGGCGCGAGCGCGTTGACGACGAGCTTCGCGGGATCGTCCGACCACAGCACGATGTCGACACGCTCGCCTGCAAGCTCGTTCGTCACCGCAGTGACGCGCGAGCCGCGCATGCCGATGCACGTGCCCTGCGGATCGAGGCGCGGATCGTTCGACTTGACCGCGATCTTGGCGCGGATTCCCGGGTCGCGCGCGGCGGCGCGTATTTCGATCAGGCCTTCCTCGATCTCCGGCACCTCGAGCTCGAAAAGGCGCACGAGGAACTCGGAGGCGATGCGCGAGAGGACGAGCTGCGGGCCCTTGGCCGCGCGGTCGATCTTGATCACATAGGCGCGAATGCGGTCGCCCACGCGCAGCATCTCCTTCGGGATCAGCTGGTCGCGCGGGATCATCCCCTCGATGCGGCCCGACTCGACAATCACGTTGCCGCGCTCGATGCGCTTGACCGTGCCGGTGAGAAGGTTGTCCTGCCGCTCGAGGAAGTCGTTCAGGATCTGCTCGCGCTCGGCATCGCGGATCTTCTGGAGGATCACCTGCTTTGCCGCCTGGGCGCCGATGCGGCCGAATTCGACCGGCTCGAGCGGCTCCTCGACGACGTCGCCGAGCTTGAGCTCCGGGTCGCGCTCCGCCGCATCCGTAATGGCGAGCTGGTGCGCAGGTTCCTCGTGCTCCTCGTCGGGCACGACGGTCCAGCGGCGAAACGACTCGTAGTCGCCCGTCTCCCGGTCGATCGAAACGCGCGCGTCGATCTCCTCGTTGGGGAATCGCTTCTTGGTGGCGGAGGCGAGCGCCGACTCGAGCGCCGTGAAGACGATCTCCTTCGGCACGTTCTTCTCGCGCGAGAGGGCGTCTACCAGCAGCAGCAGTTCGCGATTCATGACTTTCTCCACTCGATCTTTGGCACGAGGCGCGCGCGCTCGATATCTGCAAGCGGGATCGTGCGCACGCCGGCAGCGGTTTCGAAAAGCGCGGCGCCGCCATCGAGACCTCGCAGCACGCCTTTCAGGCGGCGGGCGTTGTCGATCGGCTCGCGTACCGTGAGCTTGGCCTCCTGGCCGCTGAACCGCTCGTAGTCGGCGGCCTTCGTCAGCGGACGGTCGAGCCCCGGCGATGACACCTCGAGACGGTCGTAGTCGACATTCTCGACCGCCAGTACGCGCGACAGGTGATGGCTGACGCGGGCGCAGTCCTCGACATCCACGCCACCCGGCTTGTCGATGAGGACGCGCACGAGCCGGCCCTTGGGCGACATCTCCAGGTCGACCACCTCGTACCCCAGCGGGGGCAGCGTCCGTTCCAGCAACAAAGCCAGGCTCACCTTCGCTCCAAGCGCATTTGCGACACCGGAAAAGAAAATGGGCTGTGCCCAGCCCATTTCTTGTCCTAATCAAGCGCAAATAATACCACTTTCGGCGCGGAAAATGAAGGCTCTGCCGCTGCGGAGCCGTGCGCGAGCGGCCGGCCTTCCCCGGTTCCCGCCGAAAAACGCCAGGGAGGTCCGGCAATGGCGGGGCAGTGTCGGTCCCTGGCGAGCGGGTAAACTCCCTCCTGCCGACTTCTGCAGGACCTCCACCATGCCCGAACCGCTTGTAATCGCCCGTCACGACGACGTCGATCTCGCCCTGCTGCCCGCGCTCGCCAACCGTCACGGTCTCATTACCGGCGCAACCGGGACCGGCAAGACCGTCACGCTGCAGGTGCTCGCCGAGCGGTTTTCACGAATCGGCGTCCCGGTGTTCATGGCGGACGTGAAGGGCGATCTCTCGGGCATCGCCAACGCCGGCAAGCTCACGCCGAAGATGAAGGAGCGGCTCGCCAATTTCAAGATTCCGGAACCCGAGTGGAAGGGCTGTCCGGTCATGTTCTGGGACGTCTGGGGCGACCAGGGGCATCCGGTCCGCGCGACGGTTTCCGACATGGGACCGCTGCTGCTCGCGCGGCTGCTCAACCTGAACGAGACGCAGGAAGGCGTGCTCGCGCTCACGTTCAAGATCGCAGACGACAACGGCTTGCTGTTGCTCGACCTCAAGGACCTGCGCGCGATGCTGCAGCACGTCGGCGACAACGCCGCGCAGTACAAGACCCAGTACGGCAACGTGTCCGCAGCGTCCATCGGGGCGATCCAGCGCGGGCTCCTGCAGATCGAGGAACAGGGCGGCGATCGCTTTTTCGGCGAGCCGATGCTGAACATCGATGACCTGATGCAGACCGGCGCGAGCGGCCAGGGCATGGTCAACATCCTCGTCGCCGATCGCCTGCTCGGCGCGCCCCGGCTCTATTCGACGTTCCTGCTTTGGCTGCTGGCCGAGCTCTTCGAACACCTCCCCGAAGTCGGCGATCGCGACAAGCCGAAGCTCGTGTTCTTCTTCGACGAGGCGCATCTGCTCTTCACCGAGGCGCCGCCGGCGTTGCTCGAGAAGGTGGAGCAGGTGGTGCGCCTGATCCGCTCGAAGGGCGTCGGCGTTTACTTCGTCACGCAAAATCCGCTCGACGTGCCGGACAAGGTGCTCGCGCAGCTCGGCAACCGGGTGCAGCATGCGCTGCGCGCGTTCACGCCGCGCGACCAGAAGGCCGTCAATTCGGTGGCCCAGACGATGCGTCCCAATCCCAAGCTCGACATCGGCCGGGCGATCCTGGAGCTCGGCGTCGGCGAAGCGCTGATATCGTTCCTGGACCCGAAGGGAACGCCGCAGATGACCGAACGCGCCTGGGTCGTGGCGCCCGGGTCGCAAATCGGCCCGATCACGCCCGAAGAGCGGCGGAAGCTGATCGTGGATTCGCCGGTTACCGGCGTATACGAGAAGACCGTCGATCGCGAATCGGCGTACGAAATGCTGAAGGCGCGCGCCGGAACGGCCGCCCAGCCTGCCGAGGGCGCTGGCTCGCCGGGTCAGCAAGGCACCGCGCCTGCCGGCGGGGGCATGTTGGGCGGTCTCACCGACATCCTCTTCGGTTCGACGGGGCCGCGGGGTGGCCGCCGCGAAGGAATGGTCGACGCGATGGCCAAATCGGCGGCACGGTCGGTCGGGTCGTCGCTCGCCCGCGAACTGACGCGCGGCGTTCTGGGTTCCCTTCTGGGCAAGAGGCGCTGATCCGGCGCCACACGATCGTCGCGAAGCGGTAGGCCCGCGAGCAGGATCGACCCACGCGGTCGTGTGACCCGAAGGGTTGCTCCGCGCGGGTTGGCGCGGGTCGCAGGGGCCCGCCGGCTTGCGCGATCCAAAGCCGGCCCCACACCCCGATGGGCAACGAACACATGTGGGCGCTACCGTCGCCAGCCCCTGGCGTGTCGTGCTGGTGCGTGACGCTCGAGCGCGACGCGGATCAGGTCGAAGAACTCGCCCGTTCGCTCTCGGCCGCCGAAATTGCGCGGGCAGCGCGTTTCGGGACGCCGGCCCTGCGAGCGCGCTACGTTGTCGGGCGCGCGATGCTGCGCGACGTGCTGGGCAGCCTGCTCGGCGTGCCCGGCGCGAGCGTTCCGCTGCGGCGAGGGCATCGCGGGAGGCCCGAGATCGATTCCGAAACGGCACTCGATTTCAATGTCACCCACACGCGCGGCATCGCCCTCATCGGAGTCGCGCAGCGGATGCGCATCGGCGTGGACATCGAGCACGAGGAGCGGCGGACGAATGCCGACGCCCTTGCGCGAAAGTTTCTCACGCCCCGCGAGCAGGCGGACCTTGCTCCACTGGAACCCGATGCGCGGCGCCGACGTTTCCTGCGTCTTTGGACCTGCAAGGAGGCGATGAGCAAGGCGACCGGCGACGCGCTCTCGGCGCCGTTTCGCGCAATGGACGTCGATCTCGGAAACGGCGACCCGACGCTCGTGAATGGCCCCGGCGCCTATTCGCCTTCCGTGTGGACACTGCACACCGTGGCGGCGCCTGCCGGCTACCTCGCCACGGTCGCGCTGTGGCGCGGGCCGACCTGAAGGAACGGCTGGGGCCTCGTCACGCGATTCTCACGAGCGCGGGCGAGCGCTTTCGCGTCGACCCCGGAGGGCCGCAGATCACGCCTGCGACGCCGGGCCCTGGTCCTACCGCTGTTCGAACAGCTGACGCTCGACCTCCGACTCCGCCTGCAACCAGTCGTCGAGGTCGTAGCCGTCGGCGAACCCGCGCTCCTCGTACATCTGGTAGGCCGCTTCGCTGATCATGCGGTGCCGCAGTTCCGGATCGATCTGGTCGAGCAGATTCTCGGCAAACGGCCGCGCAGCCGCTTTGGCACGGACGGATTTCGGTTCCGCGCCGCGCATCCCGCGCGCGCGGACCTGGCCCGCGCTCCGTGGCGGCACCGAAACCGCGGTCTCACTGTGCTGTCGTGTCGTCATGAAGCTTCTCACTCCACTCGTCATCGCGCCGACACAATTGCTTCATCCGCTACCGCAGCCGGCGCGCACGCCCCACCGCACTTCGGTGGGGCTACTCGGTCGCAACGACCTCTTCCCGGGTCTCTTGCACTGCCCCATCGACTGCTCCGAACGAACAGCCGGCGGCCACTCTCCCTGTTCCCTTCTTACGCTCGCCTCATCGCCCGTCATTGACCAGGATCAAGCCCGACCGCCTAGGGAGCCTGTCAATGGATGCGATTTCGCCTCGCAGCCGGGGCCGCGGGATCAATCTGAAGCAGCCCGTCGGCGGACTACCAGCGCGAACAGGCCCACAGCCCCGGCGCCAAGCATGAGCAAAGCCTCGGGCGAACCCATCATCGACAGGAACGCCCCGCCCACCGCGCACCAGAGCAGCGGAATCGGTGCGAGCCACAGGTCCGCGGGCCGCGATGCGCGCAGCAGCACGCCCAGCGTCACAACGGTCGTAGGGTCCGGAGCAACGCCGAACACCTCGATTTGCGCAAGGCTCCGACCAGCGAGCGGGGCCAGCGCCGGCTGTACGAAAAGCCCGAGCAGCACGAGGGCAGCGCCGGCGTGGGCAACGGGTCCCGACGCCGCCGCGAAACGGAGCCTGCCACCCACGACGCCGACCGCGAACAGCAGCAGCGCCTCCAGCGCGAACGCGGCCGCGAACCACGTCGCGGCCCAGTTGATCGTCGCGTAGCGCTGCAGATGGAATGCGAACGCGACCCAGGCCCAGCCGATCGCGAGGATGGCGGCGATCGCCCGTCCGTGCCAGCGCCCCTTGCCATCAAGGAGCGCGAGAAGCGCGACGCCGAGTGCGAGCGCGCCGAGCTGAAGGGGCCAGATGCCGGCGTTGTAGAGTTCGATCAGGCGATAGTACGTGCGTGGCGCAAACAGCAGGAAATCGGACATCTCGTACGTCCACCAATCGGACATCAGAGCTTCTCGACATGCGCGGCGATGCGCCGCCGCATCGCCTCGTCGGGCAGGCGGCCGTACGCCGCCCCCATGTTCTCCCGTACATGTGCGACGCTGCTCGTCGCGGGAATCGCGCAGGTGATGGCCGCATGCGCAACGATGTACTTGAGCAGCAATTGCGCCCAGTTGGCGCAGTCGATGTCGGCCGCGAAGCCCGGAAGCGGGTGGCGGCTCACCTGCCGGATCAGTGCGCCTTCGCGGAACGGCCGGTTGACGATGACTGCGATTCCTCGTTCCCGTGCGAGCGGCAACAGGCGGACTTCGGCTTCGCGATCGAGGACGTTGTACGTGAGCTGCACGAAATCGAGCGGCTGCTCGCGCATGATCTGTTCGAACTCGGCGTGGCGGCGCCCTTCGGATGTCGTGATCCCGACGTAGCGCACGTGCCCGGCGGCCTTCATCGCGAACAAAGTCGACAGGTGCTCGCGCCAGGAGAGCAGGTTGTGGACCTGCAGCAGATCGAAGCGCGCAATCTTCCAGTGCCGGCGCGATTGCTCGATCTGCGCCGGGCCGCGCGATCCCGGCGACGTCCACACCTTCTCCGCGGCGAACAGCGCTGCGGGCCTTCCCAACTGCTCGAGGCCGTAGCCGATCACCTCCTGCGAAGAACCGTACATCGGCGACGAGTCGATCAGCCGGCCGCCTGCTGTAAAGAAATTGTGCATGACATCCGTGCAGGCATCGCGGGCGACGCGATCGCTGCCGACGTTGAACGTGATCCAACTGCCCAGCCCGACGACGGGCAGCGTCTCGCCGGTCGAAGGGATCGGCCGGACGAGCAGCGGTCCCGGCACGGCCTGGGCGACGCTCGGCCGCACCAGCGCGCATGTCCCGCATGCGGCAAGGGAGCGCAGGAACGTGCGCCGGGAGACCGCACGCGGCAGCGAACTCCGTCCCGACGAGCCCGGCACGTCTTCCATCGCGAAAGCAGGCACGCGCACCCGGAAATCGTACACTCCCGCAATTGCCCGCGCAGTGGTTCACATCACCCGGCAGCGAGGGAGCCTCCCCGAAGGGCTCCGGGAGCGCTCCGCGGGCTTCGCGGACGGGCGCACGAGCGACAGCGCGTCCCGCTGCCCGGCGACCTGCGCGATAAACCGGGCAAAGTTGACCTGGTTCAACAGCGCCCGGCGCCGGGCGAGTACTGTGGTGCAAGCGACGGTGCACTTCGTGATCGCGCGGGCAGCCGCCGGTCCGCGAAGCGACGTTCATTGGTCCGTAGAGCGAGCGAGGTGGACCCGTGTCCCCTGTGGCGGAATCCCGTCGAACGCCGCACCTGCCGGCACCGAGTAGCGACACGCGAGGCGATCGTGACGGTGTGGCCGATCAGGCGCAGCTTGTTGCCGCGCTGCGGGATCCGGTACGCTTCGGTGGGGCCTGCAAGCACGTCGGGCTGATCGAGACGCACATTTCCCGCGTGCTGCTGACGGGAGGCGCCGCCTACAAGATCAAGAAGCCCGTCCAGCTCGGCTTTCTCGACTTCACCACGCTCGCCGCGCGGCGCTTCTACTGCGAGGAGGAACTGCGCCTCAACCGGCGCCTCGCGCCCGCCCTCTATCTCGGTGTCGTGGCGATCACGGGCGACGTCGACCACCCCGAGATCGACGGCAGCGGTCCGGTCCTGGAGTATGCAGTCAAGATGCGCGAGTTCCCGCAGGAGGCGCTGCTGTCGCATGCACTCGGCCGTGGCGAGCTCGCGTTGGAAGACATCGACACGCTGGCCGCGCGCGTCGCGCAATTCCACGGCGAAGTCGCGGTGGCGACGTCCGACGGACGCTACGGCGACCCGGAGGACGTGCTCCGCGCCGCGCGTGCCAACTTCGACGCGATCCGGCCGTTGGCTGGACGTCCGCGGGAGAAAGCCGAGCTCGACGCGCTGGAGGCATGGACATCGCGCGAATACGTCGCGCTGCGGCCGCGCCTGGCGGCCCGGCGGGACGCCGGATTCGTGCGCGAGTGCCACGGCGACCTGCACCTCGGCAACATCGCCCGGGTCGACGGCGAAATCACGGTCTTCGACTGCATCGAGTTCAACGACCGGATGCGCTGGATCGACGTCATGAGCGAGGTCGCCTTCACCGTGATGGACCTGCATCATCGCGGACGCTCGGACCTTGCCCATCGCTTCGTCAATGCCTATCTCGAGCTCACCGGCGACTATGCGGGTGTGCTGCTCCTGCCGTTCTATCTGGTCTACCGGGCGATGGTCCGCGCCAAGGTCGCCTGCCTGCGCGCAGCGCAGCTCGGCCCTGGTGTGGAGCGTGCCCTGTCGTGGTCCGACTACCGGGACTGCGTGGCGCTCGCGGCCAGGCTCGCCCGGCCGCGACCACGCGCGCTCGTCATCACCCACGGACTCGCCGGCTGCGGCAAGACGACGGTATCGCAGGCACTGCTCGAGCGGACCGGCGCCATCCGCATCCGCACCGATGTCGAGCGCAAACGTCTCGCCGGCCTCGCCGCCGCAGCGCGCAGCGGGAGCGCGATCGATCGCGACCTCTATGCGAAGGAGTCGACGCGGAAGACCTACGAGCACGTGTTGACGCTCGCGTCCTGCGTCGTCGAGGGCGGCTCGGTCGCGCTGATCGACGGCGCGTTTCTCGCGCGGTGGCAGCGTGATCTGTTCCGCGAACGTGCGAGCGCGCTTGGGGTGCCGTTCATTATCGTGGCGGTCGCGGGACACGAGGCCACGCTGCGGCAGCGGATCGAGCGGCGCGCCCGCCTGCGAGCGGATGCCTCCGAGGCGGATGTCGCCGTTCTCGAGCACCAGCGGCGTACGCAGGAGCCGCTCGAGGACGACGAGCAGGCCTTCGTGGTCACCCTCGATGGCGAATTTCCGGTCGTGAGCCTGCGGTCGACGGCCGGATGGCGGGCGCTGCTCGAACGAATGGGCGCGGGAGCGGCCGACCCGGCCCGCTCGGCTGGCGTTGCGCCCGAGCTCGCACAAAGTGCCCGCGTCGTCGCCTTCCTTTCCCGGCCTGCAAGTTACGGCGAGCGCAACGTTCATGTCGAACGGATCGAAACACACCTGTCGTGGATATTCCTCACCGACCGGCACGCCTTCAAGCTCAAGAAGCCGGTGCTGACCGATTTCGTCGACCTTCGCACACTCGCCGCGCGTCATCGCAACGCGACGGAGGAGGTGCGGCTCAACCGTCGCCTGACGAGCAACGTCTACTTGGGCGCGGTGCCCGTGCTGGTCGGAACGGCCGGTCGGCTTTCGCTCACCGAGGGCGACGAAATCGCCGATTGGCTGGTGCAGATGCGCCGTCTGCCGCGCGAGCGGATGCTCGATCAGATGATCGCCCGCGGCAGCGTCGGTGACGCCGACATCGCCGCGATCGCCCGGCGCCTGTGCGAGTTCCATCGCAACTGCCCGGCGGGCGGCCTGTCGGCAATGCAGTACCGGGACCAGCTCGCGGCCGACATCGCGGACGACCGCCGCGAGCTTCTGCGTCCCGAGTACGGCCTGCCGGCGGAACTCGTGGACGACGTGTGCGCGCGGCAACTCGCCGTTCTTGAGCACGCAGAGACCTTCGCCGCGCGCGTGCGCGCGGGCAGGATCGTCGAAGGCCATGGCGACCTGCGCCCCGAGCACATCTGCATGGAGGCCCTGCCCCAGATCATCGACTGCCTCGATTTCTCGCGCGTGGTGCGCACGCAGGACACGGCCGACGAGGTGGGCTTCCTTGCGCTCGAATGCGAGCGCCTCGGTGCGCCCGGACTTCGCGACACGCTGCTCGACGCCTATCGAGCGCATTGCGGCGATTCGCCGCCCGACGAGCTCGTGCATTTCTACCAGAGCTACCGCGCGGGCGTGCGCGCGAAGATCGCCGTCTGGCACCTGCGGGAACCGGGCATGCTGCGCCTCGACAAATGGCGCAATCAGGCCAATGCCTACCTGCAGCTCGCGCGGCGACACATCGAGCGCTGCGCATGAGCGCGCAGAGCGACGACGTACGTTCAAGCCCCCAGGAGCTCGACCAGCGAGCCGCCGTCGTGCAGGCGACGGATGGCTTCGGCGAAAAGCGGTGCGACCGTGAGTTGCTCGAGCTTCGCCTTGAGCGCTCCATCGACGAGATGCCGTGGCGGGATCGTATCGGTGACGACGATCTCGTCCACGTCGGCCGACGCGAGCACCGCATTCGCCTCCTCCGCCAGCACGCCATGCGAGGCGGCCGCGTACACGCGGCTCGCCCCGTGCTCGCGGCAGGCGCGCGCCGCGCGTGCCACAGTCGTGCCCGCGCTGATCAAGTCGTCGATGATGATCGCGATGCGACCGGCGACGTCGCCGACGAACGCCTCGCCGCTGACCACACCGCTGCTCCTGTACTTCTCGGCGAATGCGGTCCCGACCGGGCGGCCGAGAGCCGCGGCAAGGCGCTGGCGGAAATCCTCCGCGCGTTTGATTCCCCCGGCGTCCGGGGCCACGACGGTCACGGGCGCGTCGCCGAGCCTGGCCACGAAATGCGCGACGAACAGAGGATTGGCCTCGAGATGCTCGCTCCGGCAGCGGAACGCATTCTGGTAGGCGGAGAGATTGTGCACGTCGAGCGTGACGATGCAATCGGTGCCGACCGCCTCGAAGAGCTGTGCGACGTACCGCGTCGCTACCGGGTCGCGCGCCTTGGATTTTCGGTCCTTGCGCGAGTACGCGAGGTAGGGGACGATCGCCGTCACCCGCGCAGCCGCGGCATCGCCGAGGGCTCCGATGAACAGAAGCAGGCGGACGAGCTTGTCGTTGACCGTCTGCGTCGCATCGCCGTACAGCGATTGGATGACGAAGACGTCGCGCCCGCGAACGCTGACGAGCGGCCTGGTCTTGTGTTCACCATCCTCGAACTTCCGCTCCTCGTGGAGCGAGAGCGGAACCCCGAGCGCGCCGCTCACCGACTCGGCGAAGCGGCGGTTCGCCTCGATCGAGAAAAGCATCGGGGCATGTTTGTTCATTGCGCTGCTCCTTCTCGTGCGCGGCGCGCGCCGGGACCCGGACACGCCGCCGGTGAACGCCACGGCCCCACCCCATGACCTGCTACGACGTCTTCAACGGCGACGCGGACGGCTTGTGCGCACTGCACCAGCTGCGGCTCGCGTCGCCGCGCGACGCCGTGCTCGTGACCGGCGTCAAGCGCGACATCGCGCTGCTCTCGCGGGTGCAGGCGCAGGCGGGCGACAGCGTTACGGTGCTCGACATCTCGCTCGACGTCAACCGCAGCGCGCTCGTCGACCTGCTCGGGCGCGGCGTCGAGATCACCTGGTTCGATCACCATTTCGCCGGCGACATCCCTCGCCATCCCGGGCTTGCCGCCACCATCGATCCGGCACCCGACGTCTGCACCGGCATGCTGGTCGATCGCGCAATTGCGGGACGGCACCGGCCATGGGCTGTCGTTGCCGCTTTCGGGGACAACCTACCGGCTGGCGCCGCAGCGCTTGCCGACTTGCTCGGCCTGTCGGCGTCACAGCGCCACGAGCTGCAGGAGCTCGGCGGCGCGCTCTCCTACAACGCCTACGGCGAAAGTGAAGCAGATCTCGTCGTCCCACCCGCCGCGCTCTATCGCTCGATCAGTCGCTACGCGGATCCCTTCCGGTTCCTGGCCCAGGAAAGCGTCTACGCCAGGATCCGCGAAAGCGAGCTCGCCGATCTCGAACACGCGCGCTCGCTCGCGCCATCGTGGACGTTGCCTCGCGCGAACATCTACCTGCTGCCCGAAGCACACTGGAGCCGCCGCGTGCATGGCGTATTCGGCAACGAGCTTGCGCAACGGCATCCGGAACGGGCGCACGCAGTGCTGGCGCCCGACACACGCGGTGGGTATACGGTAAGCGTGCGCGCTCCCTTGCGAAACCCGAACGGGGCCGATCGCCTGTGCCGCCGGTTCGCCAGCGGCGGCGGTCGCGCAGCGGCGGCGGGCATCAACCATCTGTCAGCCGGTCTGCTTTCGGCGTTCGTGCAAGCGATGGAAGAGGCGTATCCCTGACGCGCCCGGACGAGGTTCTGCATGCCGGTCCAGAATCTGATGATTGCCGCCGCTCTCGAGGAAATCGCCGACCGCCTCGAGATCCAGGACGCCAACCCGTTTCGCGTGCGCGCCTACCGCAACGCCGCGCGCACGGTGCAGGAGTCGCAGAAGGATGTGAAGCAGATCGTCGAGCGCGGCGAGACGCTCGCCGGCCTTCCGGGCATCGGCACCGATCTCGCGGGCAAGATCGCCGAAATCGCGCGTACCGGAAGTTGCGAACTGCTTGCGCGGCTGCGGCAGGAAATGCCCGCGGCGATCACCGAGCTCCTCAAGGTGCCGGGACTCGGGCCGAAGCGCGTCAAGGCGCTTTGGCACGAACTCGACGTGCACACGCCGGAGCAGGTGCTGCGCGCGGCGCGCGATGGCCGCATCCGCAGCCTCCACGGCTTCGGCGAGAAGACCGAACGCAGCATCCTGCATGCGGTCGAGGCGCACGTTCGCGTCGAACCGCGCATGAAACTCGCCACGGCCGCGCAGTACGCGGAGGCGCTCGTTCAGCATCTTTCACAACTGCCCGGTGTCGGCCGCGTGGAGGTCGCCGGCAGCTTCCGGAGGATGCGGGAGACGGTCGGCGACCTCGACATCCTCGCCACCGGCGCCAAAGGCCCGGCGATCACCGAGCGCTTCGTCGGCCACGCTGACGTCGCGAAGGTGCTCTCGCAAGGCGGAACACGCGCGAGCGTCCGCCTGCGCGGTGGCCTGCAGGTGGACCTCCGTGTCGTGCCCGATGAAAGCTTCGGCGCAGCGCTCGCGTACTTCACCGGGTCCAAGGCCCACAACATCGCGCTGCGGCGACTGGGCCAGGAGCGCGGTCTCAAGATCAACGAATACGGCGTCTTCCGCGGCGCGCGCCGCGTCGCCGGCGACAGCGAGGAATCGGTCTACCGCGCGGTCGGCTTGCCGTGGATTCCGCCGGAACTGCGCGAAGACCGCGGCGAGTTCGACACGGCACGCAAGGGAAGATTGCCGGTGCTGATCGAGCGGGGCGATCTCAAGGGCGACCTGCACGTTCACACCCGAGCGACCGACGGGCGCGACACGCTGCAGGCGATGGCGAACGCCGCGCGCGAGCTTGGCCTCGAGTATGTCGCGATCACCGAGCATTCGCGGCGGCAGGCGATGGCACACGGGCTCGATCCGCCGCGCCTTGCAGAGCAGGGCCAGGCGATCGACCGCCTGAACGCGCATCTTCGCGGCATCAACGTGCTGAAGGGCATCGAAGTGGACATCCTCGAAGACGGCACGCTCGATCTGCCGGATGAGGCACTGGTGCCGCTCGACCTCGTCGTCGCGGCGGTCCACGGTGGATTCAACCTGTCACGGCCGCGACAGACCGAGCGGATCCTGTGCGCGCTCGACAACCCGCAGGTCACGCTTCTCGCGCATCCTTCCGGCCGCCTGATCGGCGAGCGCGAGCCCTACGACGTGGATATGGCGCAGATCATTCGCAAGGCCCGCGCACGGCGCGTCCATCTCGAGATCAACGCCCATCCGGAGCGGCTCGACCTCGTCGACACGTATTGCCGGATGTGCAAGGACGAAGGCGTGCTGCTCGCGATCAACTCCGACGCGCACTCGATTCACGAGTTCGCGAACCTGCGCTGGGGCGTCGGGCAGGCGCGGCGTGGCTGGCTCACGCCGGAGGACGTCGTGAACACGCGGCCACTGCCGCAGTTGCTGTCGGCGCTCAACCGGCCAGGGCGCGCGAGCCGCGCCGGAAGGTAGGCGACGTTCGCATGCTGCTTCGCGCGCTCGACGGATTGCTGGTGATACTCGTCGCGGCCGGCGCGGCGGCCGCCACTCCGCTCGACGACGAAATCCTCGCGGTCGTGGCCACCGACGCGCGCGCCGACCGCAGCTGGCTCGGACAGGTCTATTCGGCAAGAGATCCGGGGCCGGTCTGGTTCACGCCGGCAGGGCCTCGGCCGGCCATCGACGCGGCGCTCGGCGCGCTTCGCGCGGCGGCCGAGCGGGGCCTCGTGCCCGAGGACTACGAGATTGCGTCGCTCGAGCGCGACGTACACGCGGCAAGCGACCCCGCCGCCGCACCCGGCGCGATCGCGCGAGCCGACGTCGCGATGACGGTCGCGCTGCTCTCCTTCCTGTCGGATCTGCGTTTTGGTCGCGTGCCTCCGCAGGCCGTCGAGCCACACTATCGCGCGCCGCCCAAGGACGCAGCGTTCGTCACGGCATTGCGCGAGGCGGTGGCAGGCGATCGTCTGGCGACGGCGATCGAGGCCGTCGAGCCCGGCTTTGCACAATATGCACGCCTTGTGCGACTGCTCGCGCAATACCGGATCCTCGCCGCGCAAACGGCATCGGCATGGCCGGTGCTTGCGCTGCCCCGTGAGAAGGTGGTCGCGGGGGACGTCTATGCCGAGGTGCCGGCGCTGCGCGAGCGGCTCGTGCGGCTTGGCGATTTGCCTCCCGACGCGACAAGAGCGATCGATGATCGCTACTCCGAAACGCTCGCCGCAGCGGTCCGGCGATTCCAGGAGCGGCATGGACTCGAAGCGGACGGCGTGCTGGGCACCCGGACGATCGCGGCGCTCAACGTGTCGCTCGCGACGCGCGTGAGCCAGATCGCGCTCTCGCTCGAGCGGCTGCGCTGGCTGCCGGAACTGCGGGCCGGCCCGGTGATCGCGATCAATATCCCGTCGTTCGAGCTGTGGGTTCTCGCCGGCGCGGACAGAGCGCAGCCTGCCGCATTGTCGATGCCCATCATCGTCGGCAGGGCGATGCGCACCGAAACCCCGGTGTTCCTGGGCGAAATGCGCTGGGTCGAGTTCAGCCCGTACTGGAACGTGCCGCCGAGCATCCTGCGGGGGGAATACCTGGCGCGGCTCGAGCGCGATCCGGCGCTGCCGGCACGCGAGGACATGGAATTCGTTGCCACGCGAGGCGGCGGCGGCCCCATCAACGAAATCGACGGCGACACGCTGACCGGACTTCGCGGCGGCGCGCTGCGGATGCGCCAGCGGCCAGGCCCGAAGAACGCGCTCGGCGGCGTCAAGTTCGTGCTGCCGAACACGATGGACATCTACCTGCATGGCACGCCGGCCCGGGCCCTCTTCGAGCGCACCCGTCGCGACTTCAGCCATGGCTGCATCCGTGTCCGCGAGCCCGCCGCGCTTGCCCGTTTCGTGCTGCGCGATCAGCCCGAGTGGACGCCGGCCGCGATCGCCGCCGCGATGACGTCGGGAACGCCCCGGACCGTGCCGCTCAGCGCGCCGATACCGGTGGTCGTCTTCTATACGACGGCGATCGTCGACAGGGGCGGCCGCGCGCACTTCCTTGCCGACATCTACGGGCACGACCGCAAGCTCGCGGAGGCGCTTCGCCGGAATCGCGGTGCCTCCCGCTGACTCGCGCGAGTACCGCCGCAAAAGCAGCGCGGGAGACCGCTCACCAGCGCCGAACGCGCCCGGTGTCGAGGTGCACGAACTGCGACTGCGGATAGAAGCCGACGCCGCCGGCGCGCAGCGACAGCGCCGCGTCGCGGACATCGGCGAGCGCAACGTCGGCGAGCCGGATATCGATCGCCCGGCCTTCGAGATGAAGGCTGTAAGTGGCCACGCCGCCGCCACGGCGCTGCAGCGCCTCGTTGGTGGCCGGTGAGCGATAGCCGGAAATGACCTCGTACGGCGCGCGGCTGCCGGTGAGCGCGGACAGTGCGTGGAGCTGGTCGAGCAGGCGCGGGTCGATCGCCCGCGACTCCCCGCTGCGGAAGTCGCGCAGGAACCAGTTGACCCGCGCAAGGGCCTCCGGCAGATAGGAATCGCCGCTCGCATAGGCGATCGCCAGCGACTCGCCGGTATGCGTGTGCCGAAACGCGAGCGTGCGAAGCAGGCTGCCGTGCGCCCGCGCGCGCCGCGACAGGACGAGGAGCGGCCCGGCGAGCATCGCCGCCCCCATCCCGAGCACGCGCCGGCGCGAAGGGCCGCCGGGCGCAGCGAATGCCGGTGCGGGTCGGTGTTTCGGCGGGAGAGGCACGTGGATCGGGCGCGGGCGGGCTGGTCGACGGCCGCTATGCTACTTCACTCCCCGCGCCGTGGAACATGCAAAGCGGCATTGCCGGGATTTTCGTTTCCCCTGGGATTTTCCCGCCGCGTTCGCCGTCGCCCGTGCGCGGCGGCGGGCATATTCCACCCGGCGTGAACACGAGAAGGTCGCCTCCGTGCCGCTTGCAACGGCGCTCGCTCGCGCGCAGACTTGTCGTGTACGTTTTGCGCTCGAGGCAAATCCGTTCGCTGCCCGGCGCGCCCCCTCCGCAAGAGACGCTCGGTAGCGATACGGTGCTCGGCGCTTGTTCCGCAGCACGAGGAGAATTCATCATGACAAAGCACACCGAGCATTCCCCATCGGCCATCAAGGCGGCCCAGACGATGTGGTCGTGGAACGGCCCATCGATCGACACGTTCTTCAACGCCTACGAGAACTGGGCAGGTGACATGGCCCGGATGCAGGACGAGTCGCTGCGCTTCTTGCGGCGGCGCATGTCGCGCAACCTGGAGAACGCGACCAGCCTCGCCACGTGCAAGAGCCCGGCCGACGCTCTCGAACTGCAGATGCGGTTCGCCGGAGACGCGATCAGCGATTACATGAGCGAAGGCCAGAAGATGGTTTCCCTGTTCGGCCGTGCCGCAGCGCAGGGCGTGGCCGAGACGAAGGCCACGCCGCAAAGCTAGCCGCGTCGAGGGCGGCCGCGCGGGCGCCGCGCGGTCCAAGGCGCCGTGATCGCGACGGCTGCGCTCTCGCAGTTGGAACAGCGGGGTCGAGGACCATGACCGTCACCCCTTGATGCAGATCAGGGGTTCGACCCGAGCGACCTTCCGCGCGAGGCCCGCGTGGTCGGCGGCATCGACGACCGCGGCAACGTCCTTGTACGCACCGGGGGCCTCTTCCGCAACGCCGCGCTGCGAAGGGCTGCGAATCAGGATGCCGCGTGCAGCGAGTTCGTCCACCACGCGGCGTCCCTGCCAGCGGCGCGTCGCCTCGTGGCGACTCATGTCGCGTCCGGCGCCGTGGCAGGCCGATGCAAAGGCGGCGCGCTCGCTTGCGGCCGTGCCGACCAGCACGTACGAAGCGGTGCCCATGCTGCCGCCGATCAGCACGGGCTGGCCCGTCGCGTGCAGCGCGTGCGGCAGGTCGGGATGCGAGGGACCGAATGCACGGGTCGCGCCCTTGCGATGCACGTAGAGCTCGCGCGGACTTCCGTCGACGTCGTGCGTCTCGACCTTGCAGGTGTTGTGCGAGACGTCGTAGAGAACCGCGAGCTTCGTGCCGGGCAGAACGTTCGCGAACACCCTTCGCGTGAGGTGCGTCAGGATCTGGCGGTTGGCCAGCGCGCAATTGATGCCGGCGCACATGGCGCCGAGATAGCGTCTGCCCACTGTGGAGCGAATCGGCGCGCAGGCGAGTTCGCGGTCCGGCAGAGCGATCCCGAAATCCTTCGCAGCGATCGCCATCTCCCGCAGATACTCGGTGCCGATCTGGTGGCCGAGCCCGCGCGAGCCGCAATGGATGCTGACGACGACATCGCCCTCGCGCAACCCGAAGGCATCGGCGATTGCGCGGTCGTATACGGCGACGACGTGCTGCACCTCGAGATAGTGGTTGCCCGAGCCCAGCGTTCCCATCTCGTCGCGCTGCCGCCGCTTCGCCGCATCCGACACCTGCGTGGGGTCCGCGCCGGCCATGACACCCCGCTCCTCGACCCGGGCGAGGTCCTCGGTGGCGCCATAGCCTTGCTCCACCGCCCAGCGCGCCCCGCCGCGCAGCATCGCGTCCATCGCGCCGGCATCGAGCCGCAGCGCACCGGTGCTGCCGACGCCCGCCGGAATGCTCTGGAAGAGCGTGTCCGCGAGCAGTCGCTTGACCGGCTCGATCGCGGCGCGGTCGAGTCCGGTCAGCAGCGTGCGCACGCCGCAGGAAATGTCGAAGCCGACGCCGCCGGCGGACACGACCCCGCCGTCGTCCGGATCGAACGCCGCCACGCCTCCGATCGGGAAGCCGTAGCCCCAGTGCGCATCGGGCATCGCGTACGAGGCCTTCACGATGCCGGGCAGGCTCGCCACATTCGCGACCTGCACAAGCACCTTGTCGTCCATTGCCCGGATCAGCGTCTCGTCGGCGAAGATCACGCCGGGAACGCGCATCGCGCCCGTGCGTGGAAGATGCCACTCGTTGTCGCTCACGCGGGTCAGTTGGTCGGGGTTCATTGCACTCGCTCCCATTGCCGCTGGCGACGAGGCGTGCGGCGCCAGATGAAACACCGCGCGCGACGCCCGGCAGTCAGCCGTTCACACGTCGACGACGCATTGCGCGACCCACAGGCCGTTCTCGTCGCGCGCCACGGCCAGCGCGGTGTAAGTCGCGCCCTTCATTTCGACCGCCGGCTCGTGGCGCGCGCGATCGAGCGGCTCGCCCCACGCCCTGGCGGTCAGCCGGTGATCTGCGAGCGTGACCTCGAAGCGCCCGAACACGAGCCCGCGGGTGGCCATCTCGTAGATCAGCGCATTGAGCCAGTCGACGAGGAGCAGCTCGACGTCCGGGGCTTCACAACGGATGTCGACGGGCGTCGTGCAGGCGACGCGCGCCGGATCGATGCAGACGGCGGTCAGCGCCAGCGCCGCCTGCTCGAATGCGATGCCGATGCTCGCCCCGATGCCGCGTACCCCGATATCGGCGCCATGCGCGAAATGTTCCCAGCGCGCTTGCGGTTTCGCGGTCATCCCGCCCCGTCTCCTCGATCGGGCCCGGCCCCCCGACTCATCGCGGGCCGCCTTCCATTGTCGTCGTCCTCCGCGCCAGCCGCTTGACGGCTGTCAACACCCGCCCCATCGTCAGGACTAGCATGAACGGGCCGATGGGCTGCGCATCCGGACCGGACGCCTCGCGCGTCGCTGCCTCTCGAGCGCGCTGCGCGCCTCGCCCGCCGTCCCCGCGGATCCGGGCATCCGAGCATCGTTCGCACATGCAATCGCCATCCGTACTGCTGACCGACCTCTACGAGCTCACCATGCTGCAGGCCTACTGGTCCGAGCGCATGAACGCGATCGCGGTGTTCGAGCTCTTCGTGCGAAGACTGCCGCCGCAGCGAAGTTTCCTCGTCGCTGCCGGTCTCGCGCAGCTCGCCGAATACCTGCTCGACCTGCGCTTCACCGCCGACGAGCTTGCCTACCTCGGGGAAACGGGGCGATTCGCGCCGGCGTTTCTCGCGTCGCTGCACGACCTGCGCTTCACGGGCGACGTCGACGCGATGCCGGAAGGCACCGTGTGCTTCCCCGACGAGCCACTGATCCGGATCACCGCACCGATACGGGAGGCACAGCTCGTCGAAAGCCGGCTGATGAACCTGATGCACTTCCAGACGATCGTCGCCAGCAAGGCCGTGCGCTGCGCGCTCGCGGCGCCTGGACGCTTGCTCGTCGACTTCGGTTTGCGCCGCGCGCACGGTGGCGAAGCCGCGCTGCTCTCGGCACGCGCGAGCTATCTCGCCGGGTTCTCGGGTACGGCCACCGTCGAAGCCGGGCGGCAGTTCGGCGTGCCGATCTACGGCACGATGGCTCACTCGTACATCCAGGCCCACGCGGACGAGAGTGCGGCGTTCGCGGCCTTCGCCCGGGCGCAACCGGAGAACGCTATCCTGCTGATCGACACCTACGACACCGAGCGCGCCGCGCACAAGGTCGTGCAGCTTGCGCGCACGCTGGCGGCGGAGGGGATCGCGATCAAGGGGGTGCGCATCGACAGCGGAGATCTGGCCGAGCACGCGCGGCGCGTGCGCGCGATTCTCGACGCGGCCGGTCTTGCGGGAGTGACGATCTTCGCAAGCGGGAACCTCGACGAATTCAGGGTCCGCGACCTGCTCGCGCGCGGCGCGCCGATCGACGGATTCGGCATCGGCACGCGCATGAATACCTCCGCCGACGCACCCTATCTCGATTGTGCCTACAAGCTGCAGGAATACGACGGAGCACCCCGGCGCAAGCGGTCCGAGGGAAAGGCCACGTGGCCGGGCCGCAAGCAGGTCTATCGGCAATACGACGACGCCGGTGGATGGCAGCGCGATGTGGTAACGCTGGCGTCGCATACGGTTCCCGGGACCCCGCTCCTCGTGCCCGTGGTGCGCGAAGGACGCCTGGTCGCGCCGCTGCCGGGGCTGTCCGTGATCCGTCAACGCCTGCGTGAGGAAGTTGCGCGGCTGCCGGAATTGTTGCGGGCGCTCAACGGCCCGGCGCCCGCGCAGGTCGAGATCGCGCCGGCGCTGCGAGAGCTCGCGGCCGAGATTGACGCCCGCACCTGAGGAGTTCCGGGACCAACGCGACGCAACCGGATCATCAACAGCCATCATGAAGACGACCGACCAGCCCGCATCTGCCCTGGCGCCGGACGATGCGCTCGTCGTCGTGGACATGCAGAACGATTTCGTCACTGGTACGCTTTCGGTACCCGGGGGTGCCGAAGTGATCGAACCGCTCAATCGCGCGATGGCGCTGTTTGCTTCGCACGAGCTGCCGGTCTTCGCGACGCGCGACTGGCACCCGCCGGATCACTGCTCGTTCTCCGCGCAAGGCGGGCCCTGGCCCGTCCATTGCGTCGTTGGCACCGCGGGCGCGGACTACGTGCCCGGGCTGCGGCTTCCTCGAGATGCGATCCCTGTGTTCAAGGCCACGCGCCCCGAGACCGAAGCCTATTCCGCGTTCGCCGGTACCCCGCTCGCCGCCGAACTGCGCAAGCGCAACGTGCGCCGGCTGATCGTGGGTGGGCTCGCGACCGACTACTGCGTGCTCAACACGGTGCGCGATGCGATCGCCGATGGATTCAACGTCGTTGTGCTTGCCGATGCGGTGCGCGCTGTCGACGTGCACGACGATGACGGCGCACGCGCAGAGGCCGAAATGCGGCGTTTGGGCGCACGGTTCGCGACGGTCGACGAGATATCCGGCGGAGTGCGGGAGGCGCACCGTCAAGCGTGAGCAGCATGCGCGCCACGCGACACCCGATCCGGCGCGGAAAAGCGGAAAAGAAGCGGAAAAGAAGCGGAAAAGGGGCCAGGTTCGCGGAAAAGGGGCCAGGTTCGGCTCTTGGTCAAGACTGGGCGGCAACCGACAAGAATATCGAGCCTGGCCCCTTTTTTCACCTCACTGGGCGGCAACCGACAAGAATATCGAGCCTGGCCCCTTTTCACTGGGCGGCGACCGACAGGAGTATCGAGCCTGGCCCCTTTTCACAGCCAGAAAAACGTGCCGACCGACAAGCGACCCGGCGAAAGTACCCCCCATGCCGTGGACAGCGGATTACTTCCCGCCTTCGATGCGGAACCTGCCGCTGCCGGTGCGGCTGAAGGCGATCGAGATCGCCAACGCGCTCCTTGCCGAGGGCTACGAGGAAGGACAGGCGATCCGCGTCGCGATCGCCAGCGCGAAGAAATGGGCGCGCGGCGCGCGCAGGAGCGATCCCTTCGCGTGAACGCCTCGACCTGACGATGCGGAAGACGCGTCAACGATCGGTCGCGGCCCGTATTGCAAGCCGGTGACCTGCTTTACCAATTCCGGACCAGAGCCAGAGTTAGGGCCTGTTCACACGACGTCCGCAATTGCGTTGCAGGGCCGAATGAGTCCGAGGCGAGGCGCAAAACGAGGCCGGGCGCGTTGCCCGGCTGCGCTTGGCAACGAAGCGCCGGCCTCTTTCGGGCGCAACCCGCAGCGAAAGGGCGCCCTGCCGAGCGCTCCGGCGCCGTGAGCTGTGGCATGATTCCACTACGATGCGCCCGATCAACGAGAACGACGCGCTCTTCCTCGCCACGGAGAGCGCCCGCTGCAATTCGAACGTCAGCCTGATCCAGATCTACGACCCATCGACGGCGCCCGGCGGCCGGTTCCGCTTCAAGGGCGTCCTGGCGCTCGTGGAGAGCCGGCTGCACCGCTCGCCGATCTTTCGGCAGAAGCTTCGCCAGGTGCCGTTCGGGCTCGACGACCCGTACTGGATCGAGGACGAGAACTTCGACCTCGAGTATCACGTGCGCAACATCGCGCTGCCGAGGCCGGGCGACTGGCGCCAGTTCTGCATCCAGGCGTCACGCATCCACGCGCGCCCGCTCGATCTCAACCGCCCCCTGTGGGAGATCTACGTCATCGAGGGCCTCGACAGCCTCCTCGACCTCCCGAAGGACAGCTTCGCGCTGCTCACCAAGCTCCACCACGCGGCGATCGACGTCGAGCAGGGCACCGAGATCATCACGCTGCTGCACGACACAACGCCGCATCCGCCGAAGGTCGAGCCGCCCGTGCCGTGGTTTCCCGAGTCGCCTCCGAACGACATCGAGCTGGTCTGCCGCGGCGTCATGCACACCGCGACGTCGCCGCTGCGGCTGGCGCGCCCGATCGTGAGCGCGGTCGCTCGCGTCGTCCCCGCGGCACGCTCGTTCGCGAGCGAGCTGCTGCAGCGGCAGGAATCGGTCCCGGTGACCCGATTCAACACGGTCGTGTCGCCCTACCGCGTGTTCGAGACGCGACGCTTCCTGCTCGACGAATTCCGCGAGATCCGCCGGCTCGTCCCCGGCGCGACGATCAACGATGCCGTGCTCGCGGTGTGCGCGGGAGCTCTGCGCAAGTACCTCGAAGCGAACGACGAGCTGCCGGACCAGGATCTCTCGACGATGACTCCCGTCTACGTGAAGGATTCCGGCAAGAAGCGGCGGGTGGAGTGGGTGAATCTCGGGCTCGGCGTGAACATTGCCGACCCGGTCAAGCGGCTCGCCTTCGTCAAGACGCAGACGGCCGCGTCCGAGCTCATGTCGCACGCGATCGGCGCACGCGAGCTCACCGACATCGGCACGCACGTTCCGGCGGCGACGCTGGCGCTCACCGGCAAGATGCTGGGTCGCGCGCTGCTCGGAGCGGGTCGCCGCGCACCGCTCGCGAACTGCGCGATCGCCAACGTGCCCGGGCCGACGGTTCCGCTTTACCTCAACGGCGCGCGCATGACGTACTTCTCCGCGATCATGCCGATCAACGACGGTCTCGGCCTCGTCTTCGCCGTCACGAGCTACGACGGGAAGATCATCGTGTCGCCGACGTCCTGCCGCGAGCAGATGCCCGACCCGGAAGTCTTTGCGCAGTGTGTGCGCGACTGCTTCCAGGACTACGTGGCCCTTGCGCGTGCGCGGACGAGGGCCGGGGCGAAGCCCCCGGCCCGGCAGCGGGCTCGGCCGCCGGCCCGAACTCCGAGGTCAACAGCCGGTACAGCCGCCCGGTGATGCCCGACGGCTCGAACGGACGCCAGCGGCCTTCGGGCTGCGCGAGGCGGTCCGCGACGACCCACAGCACGATCGAGTTGAACCCGAGCCCTAGGTGGCTGCCCGGCACGTGGATGTTCTCGTGCAGCGCCGGGTCGCCGTCGATCGTCGCCTCCTGCGGCGGCACGACGCCGTCGGTCAGCGAGTAGAGGCACGAGATCGGCACGGGAAGCACCTTCGGCCGGCGTAGATTCTTCGCGCGCAGGTGTGTCACGTGCGCCGCCGTCCCCATCGGGTGCGCGATCAGCCGGTAGAGCGCCTTGACGAGCGGCGGCGACTGGCTGCCGGCGGGATCGAACGTCACGGGACTGCCGAGCGTGATCACCGAGCGGATGCACTCCGGGGCTTCGTGGGCGCCGTACATGGCGAACAGGCCACCCAGGCTCCAGCCCACGAGGCTCACCTTGCGGCCGCTCTTGTAGTGCATGTAGCGGATCTTCTGCTCGAGCGCCGTGGCGTGCCTGCTGGAGAACCCGACGTTGCGCCCGAAGCCCCAGGTTTGCACTTCGTAGCCCCGGTTCTCCAGGAAGAGCTTGAGCACGACCAGCGTCCCTTCGTCGGCCATGAATCCCGGAAGCAGCAGCACCGGGTGGCCATCGCCGCGCGGAGCTAATGCAAGCATGGGCAGAAGCCACGGCAGCGCCGCGATCTCGAGGAACACGCGCGGCTCGATCAGTTGGTGCAGCAGTCGGGGGCTGCCGACGTGCGGTTCTCGCGTGGCCATTCGAGGTCTGTTCGTTTTTCCGTGGGCGTCGCGACAAACCCATCGCAGCCTTCCGCCCGGTCTCCCGCCAGCAGGATGCCATAAGCTGTCGCGAGCAACGCTGTCACGCAAGAGCGGGACATTGATCGTCGTCAAGCCGCGTGCTTCGATCTCAATTGCAGCGTACCTCGGAGGTGGTACGTTGGTCTCGATCGAGTAGGGTCCGTCCACGCTACGGGCGCAATCGCGAACGGAAGGCGATGGGCCGCCAATCGAGGCGCGCGACGAAGGCAGCACCGGGCGCCTTGGCGAGGCGCACAACGACGTTTCGTGCCGAGAAGGCCACGAGTACGGCAAGAACGACATGGGGCTCCCGCTTCCGCGGGAACGACGGCTGAGCCAGATACATGCCATTCGAGGAACGACGTCCTGGAACTCCACACTTGGCTTCGACGCCCGTCGCAACACCTGGAGATCGCCATGCCCGCCGATGCCGCTGCTTCACCGTCGACCGTGCTCGTCACCGGCGCTTCGTCGGGGATCGGCGAGGCGCTGGCGCACTGTTTCGCGCGCAATGGGCACGGCCTGGTGCTCGTCGCGCGCCGGGAAGCCAAGCTGCACGCACTGGCGAAGGCGCTGCGCGAGGCGCACGGGACGCGCGTCGACGTGCTGCCGGCCGACCTGGCACAAAGAGGCGCGGCGGCAGCGCTTGCAGCGTCGCTTCGGCGCAGGCGGCGTGCGATCGACATGCTCGTCAACAACGCCGGCGTGCTGGAACAAGGCGCGTTCATCGAACTGCGCACGCAACGCCACCAACAGTTGATCGACCTCAACGTCTCGGGGATGACCGCAATGCTGGCCGCCTTTGTGCCCGCGATGGTCAGGCGCGGCCACGGACGCGTGCTCAACGTCGCGTCGATTTCGGCCTTCGCGCCCGTGCCCGGCCTTGCGACCTACGCAGCGAGCAAGGCCTATGTGCTGTCGCTCACCGAATCGCTCGCCGAGGAACTGCGCGACACCGGCGTCACCGTCACCACGCTATGCCCGGGCATCACCGCGACAGCGATGCTCGACCAAGCCACGCTTGGAAACGCGCGGGTCGCGCGACTGCCGGGAATCCTCGTCGGCGACGTGCAGGAGGTCGCGGCCGAGGGCTATCGCGCATGCATGGCGGGTGAGGTCGTCACCGTTCCCGGTATGCTCAACCAGGCGGCCACCGTGGCCGGGCGCGCCACGCCAAAGTGGCTGTTGCGGCGCATTGCCGGAGTTCTTGGGCGGCGGATGCTCTGAGCCTCGCGGGCTTGGGGGCAGACCGGCTTCCCTTTATTGAACGCAACACCGACGGGCCGTGTGATCAGGAGGAATCCCGCATGAAACCCCTCTCCGGGCTCGATGCACTCTTCTTGCACCTGGAGACGCCCGCGACGCCGATGCATGTGGGTGCACTGCACCTGCTCGCGCCGCCGCCGGGGGATGCGAATGCGTACGTCGCCGCGGTGCGCCGCCACGTGGCGGGACGCCTGCACCTCTCCCCCGTGTTCACGCGCCGCCTGGTACCGATGCCCCTCGCGCTCGCCAATCCGGTCTGGGTTCGCGCCGACACCGTCGACCTCCGCGCGCACGTGCGTCACGTGACGCTGCCTGCGCCCGGCACGTTCGCGCAGCTGGAAGCGACGGCCGCGCGGCTGCACGCGCGGCTGCTCGAGCGCGACCGCCCGTTCTGGCGCCTGTACGTGATCGAGGGGTTGGCGTCGGGCGAGCTCGCGCTCTACACCAAGATTCATCACGCAACGCTCGACGGGGCGGCGAGCGTGGCCTTCGCGCACGCGCTGCTCGACACCACGCCCCTGCCCCGTACCGTGCGGGCAAGCGAGCACCCGGTGCAAGGCGAGCACCCGGGGCTCGGGCAGCTGTTGGGAACCGCCGTCAGGACCACGGCCGTGCAGGCCATGCGTGCGGTGAAAGAGCTGCCCGAACTCGCCCGCGTGCTGACCGCGCTCGTCGCACGCTCCGATGCAACTCCCGCGCCTACCGTGCGCGGAGCCTCGTTCCGGTTCGCCCCGAGGACGCCGCTCAACGTCTCGATCGGCCGCGCTCGTGCGGTCGCGACCTTGTCCATCCCGCTGTCGGCCATCGCGCGTGTCGCCGACCGTCATCAGGTGACCGTCAACGACGTCGTGCTCGCGACGGTGAGCGGCGCGCTGCGGCGCCACCTCGCCTCCCACGGCGGGCTGCCCGCGGAGCCGATGGTCGCGGCGGTCCCCGTGTCGCTGCGGGAGGCCGGCAACACCGAGGCGACGACGCTCGCGACGATGAGCCGGATGGGACTCGCCACCGACGTCGTTGACCCGCTCGCGCGCCTGCATGCGATCCACGCCGGCTCGGGCAGGACCAAATCGCTGACACGGGAGCTGCGTTCGATCATTCCCACCGACTTTCCCTCGCTCGGCATGCCATGGCTGTTCGGCGCCGCTGCCGCGCTGTACGGTCGCGCCCGGCTCGCCGATCGGATACCTCCGCTCGCGAACCTGGTGGTCTCGAACTTTCCGGGCCCGCCGGCGCCGCTGTACCTCGCAGGGGCACGCCTTCTCACGTGGTGGCCGCTGTCGATCGTCGAGCATGGCCTCGGGCTGAACGTCACCGTGCAGAGCTACGCGGGCTCGCTCGACTTCGGCGTGGTCGCCGCCCGCGACGCGCTGCGCGACCCCGCCGCTTTCGCTGCCGCGATGCGCGAGGCGTTCGCCGAGCTGCAGGCGCTGCACAGGCGAGCCGGGGGAACGACGTGACGAGCGCGACGGTGCGGGGCATCGAGCTCGACTACGAGAGCGTGGGCGAAGTCGGCGCGCCGGCGATCCTGCTGATCATGGGTCTCGGGATGCCGGGCATCGCATGGCCCGACCCCCTCGTCGACGGGCTCGTCGCCGCCGGCTTCCGGGTGATCCGCTTCGACAATCGTGACTGCGGCCGATCGAGCAAGATTGCCGGTGGACGCCTGCCCGATCTGCGAATGGCAATCGCGCGCGCGCTGCTGAGACGCAAGGTGACCGCCCCGTACACGCTGGACGACATGGCCGCGGATGCCGTCGGCCTGCTCGATGCGCTCGGCATCGAGCGCGCCCACCTGGTCGGCGTATCGATGGGCGGGATGATCGCGCAGAACGTCGCGGCGCTGTTTCCACAACGCGTCGCAAGCCTCACGTCCATCATGTCGTCGACGGGCAACCCAAGCGTGCGCGTCACCATGGGCAAGCCACGCGCGCTGCGCGCGATCCTCGCGCGCCCCGCCAGCACGAGCGACGCCGAGGTACTGGTCGAGCACTACACCCGCGTGTTCGGCGTGATCGGCAGCCCCGGGTTCGCCGTGGACGGGGAACTGCTGCGGCAAAACCTCAGGCGGATCGTGAACCGCGGCGTCCATCCTGCAGGCACCGCGCGCCAGCTGCTGGCGATACTCGCATCGGGGGATCGCCGCCCGCTCTTGAATCGGATCGTGGCACCAACGCTGGTCGTCCACGGCAGCGACGACCCTCTGGTTCCGGTCGCGGCGGGGCGCGACACGGCGTTGCACATTCCGGGCAGCCGTCTCGAGATCATCAGAGGCATGGGCCACGACCTGCCACCGGGCGTGCAGCGGCTCCTCGTGGAGCGAATCGTCGAGCATTGCCGCGGCCCCGTGTGCGCGGCTGGACAGTCCTCACACGATACGTTCGCCCCGTCCGCTCTCGCCGACCAAACGGGCACACTTTCGAAGGGGTGAGCGTGGCCGACAATCCGCCTGACCGGACGTTGGATTCGGACGGAATCGACGCTGGGCCACGCGCGATACTGCGGGAACTCGTCATTCGCCCGTGCGTTTACGGATGCACAGGCTGTTGGTCCCGCGGAGCCGGGTCAGCACCGTCCGCTGCCACACGAGGTCACTCGCTCAGTCCTCCGTACTGCCTATGCTCCGGCAATCAACGACATTCACCTGCTCGACAAGGACTGCAGAAGAGGACCAAGAAAGGGGCCAGGCTCGGGACCAGGAAAGGGGCCAGGCTCGAGCAGGAAAGAGCAGGAAAGGGGCCAGGCTCGGGGAGCGGTCACCTTCGGCTCGCTGGCGTTGAGCAGGAAAGGGGCCAGGCTCGGGGAGCGGTCACCTTCGGCTCGCTGGCGTTGGATCTAACGTCGCCGGACCGACCACCAGCCTCTCGCGGCGCGCAGCAGCGCCCAAAGCGTTACGATGCTTAGCAGCGGCCAGAGCAACAGCAGGTCGACGCGGATGTCGGCTTCCGGAGTCTTTTTCAGCACCAGCCATTCCCAAGCCGCGTAGGCGATCCACAGGACGCCCGGGATCCCGAGAACGTTGGCTTTCGGCGCATGGCGCAGCACGGTCGCGCGGCACACGGCCCGAGCGCAAGATGGGCCGCCGCGATCGCGAGGATGTGGTCCGGCCGCTGAAGCAGCCACAGGCTAAGCATTTCCACGAATGTCAGTCCCGGCAGGTTCCTCGGCCGGCCGACCCGTCAGCCGCCGGATACCACGGCGTCCGGAATGCGGTAGTGCTCGTAGTCGTTGACGTCGACCGTCCACTCGTCGACTTTCTTCGCCGCCTTCACGCTGCCACCGCCGTTAGCGGTCACGTTGCCGCGGGCGAACGTCAGCACGCGCTTGAGACCGCCGGGCGGCGTCACATGGACCTCGGCGTTGCCCCGTGTGCCGCGGACCACGCCGTAGTCGCATTGCGCCGAGCCTTGCGGCGCGTTACCCACCGAGCACGGCACCTTCCCCGTGGCGTGGTATGGCGTCCCCTTCACCTTCGCGTCGCCGGCCGGGGCGGCCCCCAGCGCGGGCGCAGCCACCGCGTTGCCGGTGATTCCGACGGTCAGCGTGTAGTTGGCCGTCTCGTTGCGGCGAGCCGCGCTGCGCATCAGGTAGACGCGGATCGTGTATTCGCCGTCGGCGGCAAGCTGCCCGGTCCACTCGTTGCCCTCCGTGGAGCCGACGAACACGGCGACATCGCTGGAGCCCGCAGGAAGCACGTTGAAGTAGTTGGCCGCGTTCGTTGTCTTCAGCGTCACGCTCATGGTCTGGCCGGCATTGGCGCTCAGCTTGTAGTCGATGGTCTTGTCGCCCTTGAGCGCGCCCTTCAACGTGGCCGACGACGCGCCCTCCGCGAAATGCACCTGCCTCGATTCGATGGCACCAGCGGCCACTGCCCACGAACAGACCGCGAGCAGCGCGCACCCCATTGCGAATCCACTCAATTCAAACTTGCTCATCTCGTTCCCTCTTCCGCGGCATCGACCGCCACAAAGATGCTGTCGTTCGAAATCAGGGACCTTAGGCCAGAGCCCCGGGTGCGCCACAAGGGCACCCGTCAAGTCATCCTGGTAGCTCTGCTCGTCAATCGAACGCATCGGCGTGCTCCGGCCGGTGGCGCGCCGGACGTGCACGCGCGCATGCGGCGCCGGCGGGCGCACGGACCGCGTGCGAGCGACGTCGAGCCGGTATGGCGTGCGGTGTCCTGTTCGCCTGCATGCGTCGCGCTTTCGCAATAGTTGGGCGCCATGATTGCAGTCGAGGCCGCCGAAGCACCCGCCGCGCGGAGCAGAGGAAGAGCAGAAAGGGAAAATGGGCTCGATTGCTCGAAGTCAGATCGAGCCTGGTCCCTTATGCAATGCGCGTCCTTATGCGTCGCGCAACCTGCCGCTGCCGGTGTGGCGGGCGGCGATCGAGATCGCCAACGCGCTCCTTGCCGAGGGCTACGAGGAAGGACAGGCGATCCGCATCGCGATCGCCAGCACGAACAAATCTCGACAGCCAGCGTCCTTGGCGAATCGTTCGGCGTAGACCCGGTGTTCGCAATCTGTGGGGGCAGCAGTGCGCGCCGATGGTGCAGTCAAACCGGGTTGCGGCGCGACAGAAGGCGAAGGAGCCGCTACCTGAGCCACAGGCGTGACATTCCAGGGAGCGCACCGCCGAAGCAGAGTGGCAGGCGTCGTCTTTGTCGGACAGACGTTGCCGGATGCATTGCGGGAAGGCCGCCCTGCGCGGACTTACCGCCCCGGAACCCGGCAGCAGGTGGACGTCGCAGTCGCGTTGTAGGTCGCCACCGCGCTCAGGTTGCGGAATAAGCAGCCGGTCACATTCGTCTCCACCAGGTAGCCGCCGGGTACGTTGGCGGTGCCGCTGCAGCTGCTGCCCGTGCGCGTGTAACCGGACGTGCAACCGGGCAGCGCGACGAGCGTGTCCGCGCTGACGGCAATGGGGGTGCTCGGGCCACTCACCTGGGTGCATTGCAGAGCCGTCGCCTCCGGCGCCTCGAAGAAGCCCAGCAGGTCGCCGTACAGGTCGGCCGTGGCGAACTGCTCGACCAGATCGAACTGACCATTGGCCGGATTGAGCGGCATCGCCACCGCGGTGCCGTACTGGTCGCCGGGCTGATACAAGATCAGCGCATTGGGAAAGCTCGCTGCACCCTGCGGCCCAGCCTGCAGCAGTCCGTTGCCCGACGGCGTCAGCGTCCCGATCTGGATCAGCGCCACCGCCGCTCCAGCGGCTGCCGCACATCCCCCGGGACCGCCCTGATTGGCCACCGGGGTAATCGCGCCATAGGTGCGCCGTACGTTGAGGGTCGGCGTGCCCAGCCCGCCCTGCGAAGGCCGGGTGTCGAACAGCCGGCACGGCGTCACCGGCGTGTACACCAGGTCCGCGTTCGTGTCTCCCAGCGCCGACGGCGCATCGGCCGCCATCGCCACCCGCGCTCCACCGTTCGCCGTCGTCCGCAGCGCCGCAACGAAGATCGCCTTCAGCCCGTCCAGCGACCCGACGAGGCTTGCCGCCAGCAACTGGTCCGCGCGCATCGCCAGCAGCATCTCCTTCAGCTGCTCCCGGCTCACGCCGGTTCCCGACGCCACCAGTTTGTCGCCCCATTCGTTGACGATGCGCTCGACGATGGTGGCGCGGTTCTGATCGACGGCGAGCAGCGCCGAGGCCGCTGGTTCATTGCTCCCGGTTGGTCGCTCACCGCGTTCCAGCGCAGCCGCCGATGCGGAAGGGGCAAGCCCGAACGCGCCCACGCATGCTGCCAGGACAACGGTGCGTCGAGTGACACGCCACATATGAGCAGAGGTGAACATCCCGATCTCCCGCGAATTCACGGACCTGGTTGAGTGACGAGGAATAGCCTGTCGGCCACCACGATCGAGGTGGCCCGCGCCGCGCCAGCATTGGCGCTGATCTGCAACGCAACCGTCGTAGTGCCGCCGCTGGGCGTGACACTGGTGACTGTCACCCACGGCTGGTACGAGATCGCCGCCACCGGGCAACCGGCGGGGGTCGTGACCGTGATGTTGCGCGCGCCGCCGGCTGCGGGGACATTCGACAGATCGAGCGGCGACAACGAATAGGTGCACGTCGACAGCGAGAAGTAATTCACGTTGACGGTATAGGTCTTCGTCGTCACGCCATCCTGGGCGGTGACGACAACCGTGATCAGGTTGCTGCCGACGCTCAAAGTGATCGGGGCCGAAGGACCGCCGCTGGCCACCGTCACGCCGTTCACGCGGACCGTTGCCGTCGCATCGGCCACCGTCGGGGTGACGGTAATCGTGTTGCCGATGCTCGCCACGGAAGCCGTATAGCTCAGGGTGCCGCTTGCGAACGGCGGCGACAGCGTTCCGGCGGACAGCACCAGATTCGACAGGTTCGAGTTGGTGCTTCCCCCGGTGATCGCGTCGACATCGGTGGCGGAATTGTTCGCCGTATTAGGGTCCGTTATTCCGCTCGGCGCGCTGACCGTTGCGGTGTTCGACAGCGTGCCCGTGGCCGATGGGGATACCGTGCCCGCCAGACTGAAGGTCGCGGTGCCGAGCGGCAGCAAATTCACTGCAGAAGTATTGATGCTGCCCGACCCCGACAAAGGACAACTGCTTCCGCCGCTCGCCGCGCACGTCCAGGTGGCGCCGGTGATGGTCCCCGGCAGGGTGTCCGAAACGTTCGCGCCGGTCACGGCGAACGGACCGTTGTTGGTCACGACGATCGTGTACGTGATCGGGGCGCCGGGCGCGACCGTCAGCGAGCCATCGGTCTTGGTGATCGCGAGGTCGGCGGTGCGGTTGGTCCCCGTGCAGCCTGGGAACTTGAACGAACCGATACGCGTGTGCCAGGCGACAGTATTGGGGTTTGGCGGTCCGGGGTAATACTCGTTGGTGACCCAAAAGGTGCAGTCATCGACCGGGTCCACGCTCATCGCCGAGTAGTCGCCCCAGCGGGTGCAGGCTGCGCCGCCGCACGTGCCAGTTTGCGAGCTACCGCCTGCAATCAACACGGTCTCGGTCTGCGGCAACGTATTCGCTGCATCGCCCGCCAACCGCCCGGAGTACGCGATGCTCGGATAATTGGGCACCGTGGCATTCGACGTCGAGTAGCCCACCGCCATGTTGCCCTGCCCGTCCACGGCGAGGCTGGGCATCCATCGGTACAACGCATCCGCCGGATCGTATTTCTGCTGCTGCACAGGCGCGGTCGATACGGTGCCACCGGTGACATCGATCTGCGCCCACTGGATGCCGGTCGGACCCGAGGCCGAGGACCGAAAGGTGTGCGCCACCCACAGCGATTCCTGCGCGCCGACCTTGCGATACTGCGCCTTCTGCATCAGGCGCTCGCCGAGGGAATCGAGCAGAGTCGAAGTACCCGGCTGCGGCACAATGTCCTGGCCGGGGACGGTGTAGGTCGTCTGTGAAACGCTGGTCGCCGCGCTGAGTGTGCCGCCGGCTCCGCAGTTGGGCCCCGCTGTGAATCGCCTGACCTCGAACGCAAAGATCGTCCGCGATTCGGAAACGTAATAGTTCGGCGTTCCGGGCGGGACTGCCGCGCCCGACTGGCCGCCGAGGTGGCTCGGCAGCATGCTGAACGGTCCGGTCGAACCGAGGTAACCGATCGACGAAGTCAGCGCGGCGCCGGCATACATGTCGGCCCTGCTGAACGAGGCGAACAGAGTTCCGGCGAAGGCCCCCGCCCCGGTGAACTCGTTGGCGCTCATGTAGAGGCAGTCCGTCCAGATGCCGAACTTGCTGTAGTCGTTGAGCCAGGGGTGGGTCGCATCGTCCATGCGCACCGGATACAGCCACCAGCCGCCCGCAACCGGGTCGCTGGTCTTGGAGACGGCGATGCACTGGTAATACGGCGGGACCGTGTTGCTGCCCGACAACGCGAATGCGAAATGCGTGAGTATCCAGCGATCGGCGAGCGCGTCGTAGATGACGACCGGGTCGCCGAACGACTGGCCGTTGCAGATCGAGCCGTTGCCGCTCCAGAGTTGGTTCTCGGTGAAGGATGCGAGCAGCGTGCCGCTCTTGTTGTAGATTCCGTAGGCCTCGTTGACGGCTTGGACGTAATGATTCGGACCGACCTCGCCATTCGTATCGGGTGGCGTGCCGGCCCCGCATTGCACGCCGCCGCAGCTATCGGTCCGGGCGATGCCCTCGAAGTTCTGGACCGGGGCCGGCATTGGCGCCTCGATTGCTACCGCCGTCGGCGCTTCTCTTTCCGACGCGATCCCGACAACCCCGGCCTTGGGCAGTACCGGCGGCCGCAGCAGCGGGCGGTACGGCCGCTCCCGGATCGGCACCTGCCCCAGGAGCGCTTGAGGCAGTTTGCTCAAATCACCGCTGAATTCGTCAGGCACGACCTTCGGCAGCGCCGTCGTCACCGTGTCGCCTTCGGCGCCACTTGCCGTCAGTGCAAACAAACCCATCAGCACGCCCAAGCCGAGCAGCAACGCGGAGAGCGGTAGGCCAACGACGCCGCGTCGAACACGTGGCAAGCTCTCGATCGGGCGGCGAATTCGGCCGCCGGACGACATCCTCGGCGACACGACAGGATTGCTCAGGACGTTTCCTTCGGCGCGCACTCTGCGTCCGCGCGGCTGGTCGCAATGGAGGGAAATGTTGGTGCCGAGGATACCTGAGGCGCCTTCGCATTGGAACTCGGGCCGCGTACCCGAGATCCGGACGACGCGCCACGCGGCGGCGGAAAGAGGTAATCGAGCGTTGCCAAGCCGTGGTGCTGGCGATCTGCAGCGCACGCGGGCGATTGTCGCGGCCAGGCAGCCGCCACGCACGAACCACGGGCCCCAGCTCCGGCGGCGCATTTCGCGACCGTCAGCGGGCGCGTCAGAAGCACTGCGAGCGCCGACCGCTCGACCATCGCCCGCGGCGACAGCAACGCCGCGTTCGCCGCCGACTGCCACGCCAACGCCAACTGCGGCCGTTACTTGGAAGTATTCAGGTTCGCCGGCAGTTCGACGCAGGCTGCGAATCACGCGTTCCGGCAGCAAGCCTCATTTGCACAAAAGGGGCCAGGCTCGATCGGTCTTTGAGCAATCGAGCCTGGCCCCTTGCACGTCGGAGACCGATGTCGCCTGCGCGCGTTGGAATGTCCTTACGTCACCTGCCCGGAACGCGACAGCAGTTGGCGCGAGCCGCGATCCTGAAGGCGATGCTCGCGTCGTTGTTGGTCATCCGGCAGGCCCAGGAATTGAGGTAAACCCCCGAGACGGTATCGCGTGGCTGCGCACTACGATTCACGACCACCGTGTTCTGGGTTGCCGGGCTGCTGTCCAGGTTGAAGTAGAGGCAGCCTCCTCCGGTGATCGTGTAACCGGCCGCGCACGTCACAGAAACATCGTCAAAGGTCCCGGCGTTGACCGTCACGGCGTTCTGCTGGGTTGCGCAATCGAGTGCGGTCGCGCCCGGCGCGCGGAAATAGCCGAGCAGATCGCCGTACAGGTCGGCGGTAGCGAACTGCTCGACCAGATCGAACTGCCCGTTGGCCGGATTGAGCGAGATCGCCACCGCCGTACCGTACTGGTCTCCCGGCTGATACAGGATCAGTGCGTTGGGAAACGAGGCGGCACCCTGCGGTCCCGCCTGTAAAAGGCCATTGCCACTCGGGGTCAAGGTGCCGATCTGGATCAGCGCAACCGCAGCGCCTGCGCCGGCCGCGCAGCCGCCGGGTCCGCCCTGGTTGGTGACGGGCGTGATCGCCCCATAAGTGCGCCGCACGTTCAGGGCCGGCGTGCCCAGTCCGCCTTGCGAGGCCCGGGTGTCGAACAGTCGGCACGGCGTCACCGGCGTGTAGACCAGATCCAGGTTGGGGTTGCCAAGATCTTCGGCGCCCGCAACCTCGAGCCCGGGCGCCTGCCGCGGATTGCCGGAGAGCGCGTTGGCGAGCACGTCGCGCAAGCCGGACAGCGAGCCCGCGAGACTCGCCGCGAGCAGCTGGTCTGCCCGCATCGCGAACAACATCTCGCGCAACTGTTCACGGTTCACGCCCGCATTGGCCGCGACGAGCTTGTCGCCCCATTCGGCGACGATCCGCTCGACCACGGTCGCACGGTGCTGGTCGACGGCCAGCAGCGCGGAAGGGGCGAACGCAGCCTTGTTCGACGCTGCTTCGATCGCGGCGTCTTCTGGTATCGCTGCTGCGGACGCGGTGCCGGCCAGCGCGGCAACGCCAAGCAGGCACGCGAATGTGGTCGTGCACCATCTTTGGTGAACGCGTTTCATGTTGCCTCCGCTAAAACGATCCAGTGCCGCCCGCTGCCAGGAAGCCCGGAGCCGGACGGAGCCAAAGATGCCTCCGCTACCCAAACATCGGAGAGCATCTACACGAAAACTCTAATCCCAACCGACGGAACGCTGGTCCAGCCCGATTGACCTGTGTCAACGAGGCGACACTCTTTCGCAAGCCTGGAAAAGTGGTACGGCGCTGCGCATTTCGTTCCTGGTCGGACGGGATGCGGTCAGGATGCGATTGCGCGCGGAAAAACGCTCCCGGCGAGATCGGCAAGCCTGGGCTTGTCGAACGGCTGCGGCCCGACGTTGTATGCGCGTGGCCCGGCGGATCTTCGCCCGGAGCACGGCGGTTGGTCGCGCCACAATCGAGGCGAACTGCGACGACCGCGCGCACCGTCATTGCCAATTGCCGTTGGGGCCCACCTGTCGTGGGCGCTCAGTGACGGCGGGAATGAAGGGTCTTCAAGGACTCGTTGGCCGATGCCATCGCATGCGCGATCGTGACGACATCGCTCGCGTCGCAGAGGAAGACCCGGCGAATTCACGCTCCGCGTTAACCCGCGGTTGCCGCGGTGGGAAACAAAAACGGCCTGCCCGAAGGCAAGCCGTTGATCTGTTTGGTTGCGGGGGCACGATTTGAACTTGCGACCTTCGGGTTATGAGGCGGACAAGGCCTATATTCGAGCCACGTAAATCAACAACTTGCAACGCTTGCCAAACTCGGAATCAGTGTAATCAAGGCACAATTTAGGCACACCCAATTATGGCGAGTCACAAATGACATTTTCGCGCGCGCCCCCGCTTCGCTCCAATGCAGTTCGGCCGGAAACTTATTCCGCTCGCGCTGTTCTTACGGAGCGGCGTGCTGACAGGCTGGTTTCGATATCGCCCTCCTCCAACCCGACATGGTTGTGGACGAAAATTGAACTCATCGCACCAGCGGAGATTCAGGTTGGAGTGCCCCCATGGTTCGTAAGAAATTGAGAGTGGTATATCGCGGGTGGAGCCTGTTCCTCGCGCTGCTCGTTGCGCTGCCAATCGGTTTGCTCCAAGGCGGGGCAATTGCCGCCGATGCGGCAGCGCCAGCCAATGAGCAGTCTCCGCAGGCCACGCAGGCGCCGCACTCGACGTATGATTTGGAATGGACCGACTTGTCACGCGGTCGACCAGTGCCGGTGCGGCTTTACCTGCCGGCCGCCGCCTCGAGCGAGAACCCGGTGCCATTGGTCGTGTTCTCCCACGGCATCGGCGGCTCGCGCTCGGGCTACAGCTATCTTGGGCGTTACTGGGCAAGCCAGGGTTTTGCCAGCCTTCACGTGCAACACGTGGGCAGCGATACGAGCATCTGGTTCGGCAACCCATTCGGCCTGCTTGGGCGTCTGCAGGATGCGGCGCAGGAGGGCGAGGCCATCGCCCGCGTCCATGACTTGCACTTCGCGCTCGACCGGCTGTTGGCCAGCGAGTTGGCATCGCGCATCGACGCCCGGCACATCGTCGCGGCAGGGCATTCGTACGGAGCCAACACTGCACTGCTGGCGGTCGGTGCGCGCGTCGAACGCAACGGCCAGATCATGGACCTTCGCGATCCGCGCATCAAGGCGGCTATCCTGATCTCCTCGCCGCCGTTTTACGGCACGTCGGCGCCCGGCCGAATCCTGGCCAGCGTGACAGTGCCCACGCTACACATCACTGCCACCGAGGACGTGATCCGCGTACCGGGCTACTACTCCGGCGCCGAAGATCGCGTGGCGGTATTCGATGCTATCGGCGGGCCACGCAAGACTCTTGCAGTATTCGCAGGTGGCTCGCACAGCATGTTCACCGACCGCTCGGGCACCGGCGGCGCCGAGTTGAACGTCCTGGTCAAGGTGGCGACGAAGGAGCTTGCGCTGGCCTTTATGCGCAACGTGTTTGGCGCGTCCGACGAGCCGCTACGCCGCTGGCCGACGCAACACAGCGCCATCGTCTCGCGCTACGTTCTTGGCGAACGCTGACGAAGACAGCGCCGTCGAATTTCAGCGCACCAAGTGGAAGTCGTCAGACCACGTTTTGTGCTGGAAATCCCGCAGCTAATCGTAAGCGATCCTTGAAGGACAGCGTTGCCGAGCACGGCTCGTTGTGCAGCGAGCCGGGTGGGCGCGTGCTCGCGTGACACCAGCTTGACGCCAGCGCGGCGCCAAGTTTCGAGATAGTTGCTCCCACACGGCGTCGGGGTCGGGCGGCTCGAACGGGACGTTGATGGCGTTTGCGTCATCGATCATGGCAGGATGGTAGCGCAGGGCCGGCAGGCTGATCTGCCTTGCGAGGATTCAAGGCGCCGTTCGCGCCCGATGCCAGGACCGAGGTCGGCGCCGTGGCCGGGCTGCTCGATGCGATCTTGGGGCTGGCGACCGGCGGTGGGCGCGGGCAATCAGGAAGCCAAACGCTTCTTGCTACCCCGGCGCTACCCCGACCCCAAACCAAAACGGCCTGCCCGAAGGCAAGCCCTTGATTTGATGGTTGCGGGGGAAGGATTTGAACCTTCGACCTTCGGGTTATGAGGCGGATTCGGTCTTCATAAATAATATATAAATCAATAACTTGCGACGCTTGCCAATTCGCTTTCCAGTCTCACCAAGGCACAATTAGGGCACAGCCAATCCGGGCCCGACACAATGTGCAATGGCGATTCATTTTCGAGCCAAAGATTTCCCGCCAGCGCGGGTTCGCATGGCGCCGATGTAGTCGTCCAAAAATGGTCTTGCGTCCATATGGCTTTACATCCATAATACCCGCCGTGAGCTGGACGGTACTTTTCCACGACGAGTTCGACCGCGAGTTTCAGACCCTCGCCAAGGGCTTGCAGGATGAGCTTCTCGCCCATGCCCTGTTGCTTAGCCAGTTTGGGCCGGGCCTCGGGCGCCCGACCGTCGACACACTGAAGGGATCGAAGCACGCCAACATGAAGGAACTGCGTTTCGGCTGGCAGGGAGAGGTATGGCGCGTCGCCTTCGCCTTCGACCCGGATCGGAAGGCGATCCTTCTCGTGGGTGGAGACAAGGGCGGTGCCGACCAGAAACGGTTCTACAAACGGCTCATCGGACTCGCCGACGCCCGCTTCGACGGGCATTTGGCCACGCTGGCAGCCGCTGTTGCACGAAAGGAAAAACGACATGCCAAGAAATCTTGAACAACTGCTCGCCAAGCTGCCCGCCAAACGCCGCGCGAAGGTGCAACAACGGGCGGCGGAACTCGCGACCCTCAAAGACCTGCGTCATGCGGTCGAGCGGACGCAGGAGGAACTGGCGACTGCCCTCGGCGTGGGACAGGACACGATCTCGCGGCTGGAGCAGCGAAGCGACATGCTGCTTTCGACCCTCAAACGCTATGTCGAAGCGATGGGCGGGAAGCTCGACCTGGTCGCCAAGTTTCCCAATCGTCCGCCAGTGATCATCGAGCAGATTGCGGAACCTCGAGGCCAACAGAAGCAGTCCGCGAAAGGGCCACGCACCGGCAAACGACACGCCGCCGAAGTCGTCTGACGTTGCTCGTTCGAGCCACACCGGTGCGAGGTTCGCGCCCATCCCCAAGTCGGACAGGAGATGGGCCCCATGCAGTGCATTTCTATGCCTAGAACGACGGCCGTCGGCCCTCGGTCCTGCGCCCGACGAATCCGACGTCCGTTATGCCGCGATACCGGCCGTTCAGTCCGGGTTCGGCAACTGGCGCTATCGGCCAACTGCAGCCCTACGGCAAAGTCGCCGATAGCAGCCGTACGATGGCGCCATCTCTCCGAACCGGACGCTCAACGAAACGAGTTACATAACCGGCGACCCGCGTACAGCGCGAAGCGCTGCCGGCGGGGCGTTCGTGTTGAACGAGTTAGACCGCTATTTCGTAGCGCAACTTGGCGACGCCGCATGCCCTACCTTGGAAGTTGCCTTGAAACTCGCGCTCGACATTGAAGCCTATGCGCTCGTAAAGAGCGCGTGCTGCCATGTTGCTCACCATGACATTCAGCGTGACGGGTTGCTGCAGTCGCGCGAGCATATCGCGGACGAGCGCAGTCGCCACACCCCTGCGGCGGAATGCGGGATGCACGAACAACCAAGTGATGAAACTACCCCGATTTCCGCCGAAGCCAGCAATGCGATCAGAGTCTTCCGCTACGAGGATCTGTGAACCGCGGAATAACGCCTGCATATCGGAATCGGACTCCAGAGGAAGTATCGATCCGGAGTCAACTACACCGAGCAATTCGTCGGGTTTCGATAGGTTGTAGATCTCGCATACTGCCGCCCAGTCGTCGATGCGATAGGAGCGTAGATGCACGGTCTTCAGCGGCCAACGAACAACGTAACCGGCGACCGGCGACGCGGGCGAAGCCTCGCACGCGGGGCGTCCGCGTTCACCGCCAGGTTAGGCAGCAAACGGGACACCAAGCGCTTCGGCAACTGACTCAACATTGCCTCCAATTCGGAAGACCGCGCCTTTCCACCCTATGCTTAGCGCACTTTCCACATTTGCGGCCACATCGTCAATTAGGCCAAACCTATCAGGAGGGAGGTTCATCGCGTTCGCAACGACGGCGAAGAATTCGGGATTCGGCTTTTTGAACCCGACATCACAGGAGAAGTAAGCGCGCTCGAACCGTGTGCCGACACCTAAGAGCGCTCCAAGAGAACGCGCACGGTGTCGTTCCTGTGTGGACGCGAGAATGCACCGTATTCCATTCGCGCGAAGAGCATCCGCGAATGCCAGCATGGCTTGGTTGACGTTAGATTCGACGCCAAACCAGAATTCGACAAACTGATCGACCGAGCCCTGCCACCCCCAGTGGCGTAGTACAACAGGTAGCTCAGCGAGTAGATCAGCTTGGCCAAGAAGACACTGCTCAAAGGGGCCGCTGAAAAATTCGGCAATCTCCGAAGGGGGACGGTTGAGCAGGTCTGGCAAGACCGTGGCGAATTTCGGCTCGACCAAGACGCCGTCAATGTCGAACGCGACAACCTCAATCGGCGTTTGGCTGGCCATGCCGCCTAACGTGAAAGTAACCGGCACCAGAGCGCCAGCGGAGGGAACCCAAATGCGCAGCATTTGGGTGTCCGGTTGACTGAATTGTTAGGCCGCGGCTCCGCTGGAAATACGGGTGCGGCTGCTGCGTACCAAGTGTGGCAAGCAAGGAAATCAAGCGCTTCTTTCAACAGTGAAGCTGGCATCAGTTGCACAAACTAGACCCGCTTGAAGTAAAGCGCCACGAACGGGATAAAGGTTACCCAGACCTTATCGCGCTCTGGGGTCATGTAAAAACCAATGAACGCGGCGCGCCACGAAAATTCAATGCGTTGGAACTTCATCGACGGAGAACCATTTCTCATGTGGCCTAACAGTGATTGACCGGCCATTTACGCCCGGACATGAATTGACATTGACGACAGGCAACGGTAAGCATTAACCGTATGCTTTTCAAGCATCCTGTCGTTTTCGGGTCCGTATGACAACCCCCAATAATGGGGGAGGTGATCATGCCGGCACGAACGCGCCCCCGCCTCGGAACGGCCGCTTCACGCCGGACAGCGGGTGCGCGAATGTCTGGTCCCCAAACCCACCATCGGCAGCAACGGGTCGATAGCGCCATCTCGACCATTGGCGGTGACCGGCTCCTTACCGTCGTGTTCCTGACGTTCAAGCAGGTCATCTGTAGAGCGGCTGGCCGTACTCGGCCCGTCAAGATCAGAGACTATCTAACACGGCCCGCCTGATGAAATCGCGGTTATGACGGTACATATGGGCTCGCACCACTCACAAGAACCGCTCTGACGACCGCGGCCACAGACCCGGCCGAAATTCTGCGAGTTCTGCAGTACTTCGACTCGAGCCAAGTGGCGAGATCCTTCGTGCCTTTGCTTGCGTTGCACGAAATGCAGCATCGGGCAATGTTCTCTCGTGTAACCATGCGAGCGTCATTGATGATGTGCTCCCAGGACGGCCTGTATCGTCTTGTTGGGTTCGTAGTCACGAACTCAACACCGCAATAGACACAGTGGCGATCTCGCTCAATGACCTCTCGCTCGAGCCAATCGGGGATGTTCCACCTGTTCAAGACGCATTACCTCCTCGCTCGACTCCCGTGAAGCGCGTAACGTCTAACCTGAACGGCCCAACGTCACCGGGGCCCGCACGCAAGACGGTACTTGCCGGCGGCCGCTTTCGAGGGCGCGGTTAGGCGGACTCAATCTCCTTGAGTGTCTTTCCATTCTTGTCCTTCCACGCGGTAAGACCGTTGGCGTGGCCCCCATGAACTACTGCCGCAGCAGCGCTTGGACTCGTGAACTCGGCGTCGCGAGTGAAAACCAAGCGATCGCCTTGAATCTGCAACACGCCCGTGTCCTTCAAGCGTTGTCGGAGGTTCAACGCCCATGGCCACTTCTGTGAGGAAGCCCTGTCGGTTAGGACAGCTTGCGATCCCTTCAGAACAACGAAGCCGTTTGGCGCGAGGCGTCCCTCAGCCTTCAAACCCTTGATCTCGCAATGGAGCTTCCCGTGCTCGGCCTCAACGCCGGCAGTTGCACCCGCTGGCACGAGCAGTTCGACACCAAGCACCGGCAGTAGCTGGTTGATCTTCTCAAGAAAGATTTCCATGTCCTCACGATCGGACTCGGGCAGTCTAGCGCCGCTACTTTGCCCGTTCACGATCACCGCCCTTCCAGCTTTTCGCGCCTGCTCGATTAGCTTCCCTTCGAGGTAGCGAATATGGGCTTTGGTCAGGTTCTCATCCTTGCTCGTAAAATAGACGACGTGATTCCAATAGTCTCGCTCCAGATGTGTCTTGATTCGGTCACGAATTTTCTCGGCCTCGCCGACATAGATCGTCGGATTGCCCGACTCCGGATCGGCACCAGTAAGGAAGTAGACGCCGGATCCGTCGGCTTCATCACGAGCAACAACACCGTCGAATTCGCTTCTCGGTCCGGCAACTGCCTTTCCCGTCCAGTTCGATAGCTCGGCTGTCCGAAGCCGCTTTGGATCGCCATGGACGAGGAAGATCTTTATTGTTGCGCTTGGCATGCCAGTAATCCGCCTAACGATAGATACGGAACCTAAGCGACGGAAGACCAGGAGTCAATGGCCGGTATGATTGATGGCCGGCGCGGACGACCGCATCGCATGTGCAGGTGTGGCCGCATCTCGCGCACGACGACCGCAATCGTCCGACAAGCACCCATCGATGACCGCCATCGAGTGCAATGCAGTACGAATGGAGTTGGCCGGTCAGCGACATCCAAGCAGAGGCGCCGGCGCCGCCAGTGGCCGGGCATTCAAAAAATCGTAGATTCAAGTATTGATTTTTCGGTAGACAGCGCCGGTCGCCGTGAGCGACAGTGCGCCCCATGCCGTCCATGACGGGCGGCGCCCCTTTGGGTTTGTTGCCGTACGCTGGCCACGCCAGGCCGGAATGACGCTCCTTAGGCGTCGCCCTTTGCCGAGCAATCGGCGCCCAATGCCGTCCTGCCTCTGAAAGCCGGCGGGCCCTCCCGGGCCTGAGGTTACGTCGAAAGATCCGCTGTGGTCGGTTGTTCGTTGCCGCAGCTTCGTTAGACCCCGGCGCAATCGCACCAGGCTTTTTGCGGCGCGGTCGCAAGTCGGGGTGTGGACTCCGGGCGTTCGTCTTCGAGCGCGCCTGCGGTGTCCATCATGGCAGACGCGATCGGCCGCCAATCGTGTGCCGCAGCCCCGTGCTGCGTCCACCCTTTGGCCGGCTCGCTGCGCCAACCTCCCTGGCCCAGCGCGCGTCGTTACTAGCGGGAACCGCTAGTGACGTACGCGCACCCTGGCGCCCTGCCTGCGTTTGCGCGGCTTTTCTTCGCGTGACGCAGCGCGCAAAACCACGTGACGGCCTCTCCGGCCACTCTCACGCCTCCCTCCGCTCGGCGCAACGCCGGTCGCCACCGGATCCGCCCCCCGGATCGTCCCCCGCGCCTGCTGCGGCGCCCCCCGAGTCCTGGGTCAAGGACTTTCGCGCCGGCCGTTCCCTTCGAGGAACGCCGCGCGACGCCAAGACCAGCGCCGTGCGGCGCCGGCGAGCAGCAAAGCAACCGCACACAACGGGATGTGGTGTCCCGTGCTCGCAGCTATCCACTGGAGTCGCTACGGCGCTCCAGGCGAGCAGCAACACTTACCTGACTGGAGTTCACCACGGCAGCAAGCAACGGCGCCCCGGCGCCTTGGACAGGCTCGAACGAAAGGATATGACGCATGCGAAGGAAACGAAACATACAGCAGAAACCAAAGACGGTCGGCAAGCGGGCGCTGGCGCGGCTCGCGGCCGCCCGACAACTGACCCCGGGCCCGGAGGCACTCTGGCGCCCGCCCCGCTCTATGCACGGGATGCGCCCATGCGCGACCTGAACCACGATTTCAAAGAACTCTGCCGGCACAACCGCGACGGCAGCTACGCGACCCAAGCCGACCGGGGTCACATCCTCGACCTCGTCGCCAACCAGCTGCACGAGATGGGGGTGCGCGGCTTGCGCGCCCAGGGCTTCAAGCCGCGGCACGTGCAGATGCTGGTCGCCCGCTGGCTGGCCGAGGGACTCTCCCCGGGGACCGTCAAGAACCGGATGAGCCATCTGCGCTGGCTGGCGCAGAAGATCGGCAAGGACAACATCGTCGAACGCACCAACGCCGCCTACGGCATTCCCGATCGCGTCTATGTCACCAACCTATCGAAGGCAAAGGAGCTCGAAATGCATCAGCTGGAACAGATCCGCTGTCCCTACACGCAACTGTCGCTTCGTATGGAGGCCGACTTCGGCCTGCGCCGCGAGGCCTCGATCAAGATCGTCCCCACCTGGGCCGATCGCGGCGACGTGCTGGTGCTCAAGGATTCCTGGAACAAGGGCGGACGCGAGATCCGGATCCCCATCCGGACCGCGGAGCAGCGCCAACTCCTCGACCAGGCCAAGGCGCTGGCCAAGGACAAGAGTCTGGTGGCGCCCGGGTACGCCACCTACCGCGCCTATCTCAGCCACTTTCGCGCCGAGTGCGAGCGGGTCGGCATTCACGGGGTGCACGGCCATCGCCATCGCTACGCGCAGAAGCGATACCTGGAACTCACCGGTTGGGAATGCCCCGCGCGCGGCGGGCCAACCTCGAAGCAGCTCAGCAAGGAAAAGAAGGCCATCGATCGCGAGGCGCGGGAGACGATCAGCCACGAGATGGGTCACGGCCGCGAGGCGATTACTGCAGTGTACCTGGGACGCTGAACGCGAACGGCACCATGGGCCAGCCTGCGCCAACCAGTCGCGGCGCGCCCCCGGCGCCGCTGCGCACGCTGTCGCTCACCGAAGCCGCCGCCCTCCTCCACATGCATCCGGAGGAAGTGCGCCGCCGGGCGAAATGCGGCGCGATCCCTGGGGCCAAGCCCGGCCGCTGCTGGATCTTTATCGAGGACGACCTTGCCGAGTACGTGCGTTCGTTCTACGCTTCTCCTCGGCAAGCGTTGCAAGTGACTCTGAGAAAGGAGATGCAATGTCACTTCGCAAACGCGGCGGGATCTGGTGGATCGACGTTCGCGCGCCCAATGGCGAACGAATACGCCGAACTTCTGAAACTGCCAACAAAGCCCTAGCGCAAGAATTTCATGATCGGGTGAAGTCGGAGCTGTGGCGTCTCGCGAAACTGAGCGCGAAGCCAGAGCACCTTTGGAACGAAGCGGTGGTGCGCTGGCTCAAGGAGCACGCGCACAAGGCCACGGCCGGCGAGGATGTCACCAAGCTGCGGTGGCTGGATGGGCATCTTGGCGGCAAGCCGCTCACCAGCATCAATCGTTCCATGATCGACGTCATCACCGAGGCGAAACTTGCGCAAGGGGTCACCAATGCCACGGTAAACCGGACGCTGGAGCTTCTGCGCGCGATTCTGCGCAAATGCGTCGACGAGTGGGAGTGGTTGGAGCGTGCGCCCAAAATTCGCATGCTCAAGGAACCGGTGCGGCGCATTCGTTTCTTGCGCCACGAGGAAGCGCAGCGGTTAATTGCCGCGTTGCCCGAGCACCTCGCCGCCATGGCGAACTTCACCCTGTCGACGGGACTGCGCGCAGCCAACGTCACCGGGCTGCAGTGGACGCAGGTGGATTTAGTACGACGGGTAGCGTGGATTCATCCCGACCAGGCGAAGGCGCGGCGTGCCATACCGGTGCCGCTCAACAACGACGCGGTGCTCTTACTGCGACAGCACCTGGGGAAGCATCCACTGTATGTGTTCAGCTATCACGGGAAGCGCATCACGCAGGTCAGCACGAAGGCGTGGTATGCGGCGTTATATCGGGCTGGCATCGAGGACTTCCGCTGGCACGATCTGCGTCACACCTGGGCGAGCTGGCACGTGCAGGCGGGGACGCCGCTGTTCGCGTTGCAGGAAATGGGGGGCTGGTCGAGCGCGGAGATGGTGCGCCGTTATGCGCATCTGGCCGCGGATCATCTGGCGCCCTACGCAGAGAAATTGTGCCGCCCGTTGACGGTTGTGCCCGAAACTTTGGGCACAAATTGGTCACAGTCCGCAAAATGAAAGGGCCTGCATCGCTGCAAGCCCTTGATTTGTTGGTTGCGGGGGAAGGATTTGAACCTTCGACCTTCGGGTTATGAGCCCGACGAGCTGCCAGACTGCTCCACCCCGCGACAGAAAGAAAATTATAGCCGATTCGCGCCATCGGGGTCAAACCCGCGACGGCAGCAAGCGGGTACGCTCGAGAGGCGCGAGCGCCATAGCGTTCCTACATCGCCTCCGTCTCCGCGGTCTTCGGCCGCCACACGAGTAGGCGGTTCTCGATCTTGCTCACGATGTAATCGAGCAGCAGCGCGAACACCGTCAGCACCAGAATCCCCGCGAACACGGTGTTGATGTCGAACACGCCCTCGGCCTGCAGGATCAGGTAGCCCACACCCTTCGCCGAGCCCAGATACTCGCCCACGACGGCGCCGACGAACGCCATGCCGACCGAAGTGTGCAGGCTCGAAAACACCCATGACGTGGCGGAAGGCAGGTAGATGTACCGGAGCAGCTGGCGCGGCGAGGCGCCGAGCATGCGTGCGTTCGCGAGCACCACGGGGCTTACTTCCTTCACGCCCTGGTAGACGTTGAAGAAGACGATGAAGAACACCAGCGTCACGCCGAGCGCGACCTTCGACAACACGCCGAGCCCGAACCACACGGCGAAGATCGGCGCGAGGATCACACGCGGCATCGCGTTCGCAGCCTTGATGTAGGGATCGGCGAGCGCCGATGCGAGCGGCGACAGCGCGAGCCACAGGCCGACGACGAGGCCGAGGATGCTGCCGATCGCAAATGCGAGCACCGTTTCCCACAGCGTGATCGCGAGATGCGGATAGATCTTGCCGCTTGCGAACCATTCCCAGACGACGACCAGCACCTTGAGCGGCTGGCCGAAGAAGAACGGCGCGAGGATCTTGGTTTCGGTCAGGATCCACCACGACGCGAAGAACGCGACGAGCACGAGCAGCTGGTAGAACGCCAGGCGCCCTCGCCCCATGCGAAGCTCGCTCGACGCGCGCTTCACACGGCAGCCCCTTTCTTGCCCTGCTCGTAGCCTTTGAGTACTTCGCTGCGGAGCACGTGCCAGATCGCCTCGTGCAGCTCGACGAAGCGCGGCTTGAGCCGGATCTCCGCCACGTCGCGGGGCCGCGGCAGGTCGATCGGGAATTCGCCGATCGGCCGTGTGGCCGGCCCGGCCGACAGCACGACGACGCGATCCGACAGTGCGATCGCCTCCTCGAGGTCATGCGTGATGAACAGCACCGACTTGCGGTTGGCGCTCCAAAGTTCGAGGAGCTCGTTCTCCATCAGCTGCCGTGTCTGGATGTCGAGCGCCGAGAACGGCTCGTCCATCAGCAAGAGCTCCGGATCGAGGATCAGCATCTGCGCGAGCGCAACGCGCTTGCGCATTCCGCCCGAGAGCTGATGCGGATAGCGGTCCTCGAAGCCCGCGAGCCCGACGCGGGCAAGCCATTCCTGCGCCCGCGGGACGGCCTCCGCCATAGGCACACCATGGAATTCCAGCCCTGCCGTGACGTTCGAGAGCGCATTGCGCCACGGCATCAGCGCGTCCGACTGGAACATGTAGCCGGCACGCGCGTTGACGCCCGCAAGCGGCATGCCATGTACGAGGACCGAACCGGCGGAGGGCGCAAGCAGCCCGGCCGCCACGTTGAGCAACGTCGACTTGCCGCAGCCGGTCGGACCGACGACGGAAACGAATTCGCCGGGTGCGATCGCGAGCGAGGTGTGCGCGACCGCCGTGTAGCGGCCGTCACCACCACGCGCGGCGAACGTGCAGGTGATGTCCTGAAGCGCGATCGCGGAGGCGGCGCCCGCGGAAGTCGCCGTCGCCGCATGCATCATTTGTACTTCTGCGCGGCCTTCTGCTGAAACGTCATGTTGATCGTCTTCGCGACGTCGATGTTCGCCTTCTCGACCGTCGGGTCGAAGGTCTTGAGGTCGCGCGTGACGTTCTGCCCGGCCTCGACGGAGATCGCGCCGTCGTGCTTCCAGGTGTCGAGATTCTTCTCGAGCGCAGCCTTGTAGAGCGCCTTGTCGGCGTAATACTCGGGGGGAACCGCGGCGATGATCTGGTCCGGGGTCGAGCTCTGGATGAAGCGCAGTGCGCGCACCATCGCATTGACGAGCGCCTGCGCCGTGTTCGGATACTTGCTCGCGAACTCCACCGGCACGTAGATGCAGCCGGCCGCGTACGCACCGCCGTAGACGTCCTGCATGCCCTTTGGCGTGCGTGTGTCGACGACCGGGACGATCGTGCCGTCGGATTCGAGCTGCGCGATGACCGGGTCGAGGTTGGCGATCGCGTCGAGCTCGCCCTTCTTCATGATCGCAACTGCACCAGCCGTCGCGCCGACGCCGATGATCGAGACGGCGTCGGGCTTCAGGCCCTGCTTCGCGAGCAGGTTGTTGACGAACATGTTGGTCGAGGAGCCGGGCGCGGTCACGCCGATCTTCAGGCCCTTGAGATCGGCGGCATTCTTGTAGCCCGCGGCCTTGGCCTTCGGCAGGCCGAGCACGATCCCCGCGTTCTTGCCCTGCAGTACCAGCGCCTCGATGTTCTGTCCCTTCGCCTGCTGCGAAATCGTGTGCTCGTAGGCGCCCGACACGACGTCGACGCTGCCGCCGAGCAGCGCCTGCAGCGCGCGCGCACCGCCGGGGAAATCGAGGATCTCGACGTCGAGCCCTTCCGCCTTGAAGTAGCCCTGGCGCTCGGCGATCGTGAGTGGCAGGTAGTAGAGCAGCGGTTTGCCGCCGACGCCGATCATGATCTTCGGCTTCTCCGGCGCCTGCGCGAATGCGGGAGCGGAAGCGCCGAGCGCCAGCGTGAGCACCAGCACAGCGAGCTTGAAGATGCGAAGCATGGAATTCCTCCTCGGTGGAACCTGCATTTGCGCCAGGCGCGACTCGTGCGGCTATTGTCGCGGCGCGCCGGGAGGCCGTCAAACCGGCGCTACGCGGCGGCCGGGAACGCGACCACGTGATCGATCGAGAGCCGGATGCCGATTCGCTCGCCGATCGCATGGTCGTGGTGCGACGGCACGAGCGAGAGCACGCGGGTGCCGGAGGCGAGCCGCAGCGTGTAGATGAAATCCGCACCCCGGAACGCCTTGGCCGCCACTTCGGCCTGCCAACGACTTTCGTCGTCGTGCACGATGTCGTCGGGCCGCAGCAGCAGGTCCACCGCGGCGCCCTCCGCCATGCCGAGCGGGCTGTCGGTCGCAAGCTCGCCCAGCTCGGTCAATACGCGCCCGCGTCCGATCGCGACGCCACGCAGGAACACGCCCTGGCCTACGAAATCGGCGACGAAGCGCGAGCGCGGCTTGTGATAGAGGTTGTAGGCGGTGTCCCACTGCTCGAGGGTGCCGCCCACCATGATGCCGATCTCGTCGGCCAGCGCAAACGCCTCGTGCTGGTCGTGCGTGACGAGAATCGCGGTCGTGCCCGCCGCCTTCAGGATCTCGCGCACCTCGAGCGAAAGGCGCTCGCGCAGGTCGACGTCGAGATTGGAGAACGGCTCGTCCAGCAGCAGCAGTTCCGGCTCCGGGGCGAGCGCACGAGCGAGCGCGACACGCTGCTGCTGCCCGCCCGAAAGCTCGTGCGGATACACGTCGGCGGCGTCGCGCAAACCGACAAGATCGAGCATCGCGTGCGTGCGGCGACGGCGCTCCGCCGTCGGCAGTCGATCGAGTCCGAACCCGACGTTGTCCGCCACGGAAAGATGCGGAAACAGCGCGTAATCCTGGAACACCATGCCGATGCGTCGTTGCTCGGGCGGGACCACGTCGCCCGGCCTCGAAACGACGCGGCCGGCGAGCACGATCGTGCCGCCGCTCACCGGCTCGAAGCCCGCGATGCAGCGCAGGATCGTCGTCTTGCCGCAGCCGGAGGGGCCAAGCAGGCAGCCGACACGGCCGGGCGCGAGCGCGAAGCTCATGCCGCGCACGACGGTGTGCGTCCCGTAGGCGTGAACGAGTCCGGCGATTTCGACCGATGCAGCCATGGCATCGCAGTTTAGGGCCTGTTCACACGATGTCCACAAGTGCGACCGGGTGGCATGGGGCGCCCGTTCCCTTCGGGTTGCGCGAATCCGGCTCGACCGTCGTTCGCGCGGAAGCGGGAACCCGGTATGGTTCCTGCCGCACTCGTCGCCTTCTCGGCACGAATCGTCTCCGGGCCCTCGCCTCCGCAGGGACGAAGCCGACGAAAAGGCAGCGCCACTCGCAATCCGGGGAAACAACCTCTTGACGCTTCACACCGGGCCGCCGCCTCCGTCATGCAGGACGATGCGCATGCGAGCGGATGCGCGCCGTCACGCCGGTACCCGAGCGGCCCTTGACGGTTTCGAGCTTGCCCGCAATCGCGGCGCCGATATGGAGGAACGGCACATTGCGCCGGCCACCGGATAATCCCGGATCGGCGAGTCGGTTCTTCGCGACTTCGAACGCGGCGGGCAGCGAGCTCGTGCGCGGCATCGCCTCGTTGAAGAACGCGTCGCCGAATGCCACCGGCTCGCCGCGCCGCGCGCATTCGCCGACTTCCGCATCGGCGGCAGCGTTGGCGATCACGACCGTGTGGTCGTCGGCGAGCGCCTCGATGAAAGGCCCGGGCGCGCAGACCGACAGCACGACGATGCGCCAGCGGAAGTCCTGCTCGTCCAGAAGGCTGCGCAAGCCGGCAGCGGAGAGCTGTACCAGTTCGAGCGGCGGCAGCGACACCGTCATCGATCCATCGGTGTTCGTGCGGCCGCCGAGGTACAGCATCACGACGTCCTCGTCGGGATCGCTCGCCGCGGCGACCTCGGCGAGCGCCTCGCGCAAGTGCGTGACGGTGGCGATCGGTGCTTCGGCGATGGCGCGGGGATCGTTGACGTAGGTCAGCGTGCGCTTCGACGCACCCCAGTGGCCTTCCATCACGCGCCGGGCGGAATCCATGCGGCTGCGCCACGTGCTGCCGGCGCCGTCCGGCGCGAAACCGATGAAATAGAGGTCGGTGCCGCCCGATGCGTGGTCTTCGAGTTCCGCAAGCGCGTCGTCCTGCAATTGGCGCTGCAACGCGAGCATCGGCTCGGAGGCGGCGTTCGGTTCGCCGACGGCGTCACCCTCGATCACCCACCACGGATTGGCCGGCAGGATGCCCGAGGGCAGGACCAGCGGCAACGAAAGCAACAGGCCTGCGACCATCGCACGTCCGGCGCGCGCCGGCGCCAACCCCTGCGCCACCCAGGCGGACCGCAACAGCACCAGGACAACCCACGCGGTCAGCGCCAGATGCACGAGCGTGTAACCGAGTTCGCCGCCCGGAATCGCAGCTTCGGGAACGACGTCGACCGCCGCGTTGACGAACTGCAGCGGCACGAACGCGGCGAGCACGATCACCGGCAATGCGAGCAGCACCTCGCGCTGCCGGCTCCACCACGCGAGCAGCGCGGCCGTCAGTACCAGCAGCGCCGTTGCCGCGAGTTCGCTGCCGACGGCCGCGAACGAAAGCTCGGCGTCGGGTCCGTAGCGCAGCCAATCGGCGGCCGAATCCAGGAGCGCGGAGAAGAGCACGAGCAGCAGCAGCTGCAGCGGATCGACACGGAACTGCAGGCGGTCGACCGGACGGAAGACCGCGAGACGCGCGCCGGCGACGAGATTGCGCAGGAGCGCAATGAGCGCGTAGCGCATCAGGGCCGGTCAGCGCGACACCGCGTGCGCGGCGATGTAGGCTTTGACGGCGGCGGCGTCCGCGTGCATCACCGCGCATCGCTGCGGGCGCTCCTCGAGGCCGGCGAACGAAGACGGGCGCTCCGGATCGCGGCCCAGCGCCTCGCGGATCGTCGCGGCGAACTTGGCCGGCAGCGCCGTCTCGATGCAGATCAGCGGCACGCCCGGCTCGCGCTGCGCCCGGCCGACCTTGATGCCGTCGGCCGTATGCGGGTCCACGACCACGCCGTGCCGCGCGAACACGTCGCGGATCGTGGTGATGCGATCGGCATGACCGCTCCTGCCCGAGACGAATCCCGAAGCCCTGACCGCCGTCCAGTGAGGCGTGCCGGAAAGATCGAAGCCGCCATCGCGCGCAAGCTCCGCCCACAGTGCACGCACGACGCCCGCGTCGCGCCCGACGATGTCGTAGATGTAGCGCTCGAAATTGGACGCCTTCGAGATGTCCATCGAGGGGCTGGAGGTCGCATGCGTCTGCGCGCTCGTCCGCGGACGATAGCGGCCCGTGCGAAAGAACTCGTCCAGCACGTCGTTCTCGTTGGTGGCGAGGATCAGCCGGCGGATCGGCAGTCCCATCGCGCGCGCCACGTGACCGGCCAGGATGTTGCCGAAGTTGCCCGACGGGACGGCGAACGCCACCTCCTCGCCATCGCTCCTCGTCGCTGCGAAATAGCCCTTGAAGTAGTAGACGACCTGCGCCGCCACGCGTGCCCAGTTGATCGAATTCACCGCGCCGATCGCATGGGCGCGCTTGAAGGGCGCATCCTCGGCGATCGCCTTCACGATGTCCTGGCAGTCGTCGAACGAGCCGCGGATCGCGATGTTGTGGATCGCCGGATCGTCGAGCGAGTACATCTGCGCCTGCTGGAACGGGCTCATGCGACCGTGCGGCGAGAGCATGAACACGGTGATGCCGCGCTTGCCGCGCATCGCGTACTCGGCGGAGGAACCGGTGTCGCCGGACGTCGCGCCCACGATGTTGATCGAGGCATTGTTCTGCGCCAGCACGTATTCGAACAGCGCGCCGAGAAGCTGCAGCGCGATGTCCTTGAACGCGAGTGTCGGTCCGTTGGAAACGCGCAGAAGGTGCAATCCGGGCTCGAGCGTGGCGAGCGGCGTGATTTCGTCACTGCCGAACATTGACGCCGTGTAGGTGCGATCGATGAGGTGGCGCAGGTCCGCGGAAGGGATGTCGTCCATGAATCGCGACAGCACCGCGAAAGCGAGGCCGCGGTAATCCTGGCCGCGCAGCGCCGCGAAGTCCGCAGCCGAGAAGCGAGGGTAGGCCTCGGGCACGGCGAGCCCGCCATCGGCGGCGAGCCCCTCGAGCAGGATCGCGCGGAACGGCAGCGAGACCGCGGCCGCGGTCATGCGGCCGCGCGTCGATACGTAGTTCATCGCGCGCCCTACGCCAAGTCCTCGAGGCGGATTCGCACGAGCCGCCCGCGCACCGTGGAGAGCGCCTCGATCTTCGCGATCGCGTCGACGACATTGCCCTCGATCGACCGGTGCGTCAGCAGGATGATATCCGTCTGCGCCTCGCCTTCCGGCGGTTCCTTCTGGATCATCGCCGACACCGAGATCTGGCGATCGGCGAGGATGCGCGTGATGTCGGCAAGTACGCCCGGCTTGTCTTCGACCCTCATGCGCAGGTAATAGCTCGTCTCGACCCGGGCCATCGGCAGGATCGGCACGTCGGACATGTGATCGGGCTGGAACGCGAGGTGCGGCACGCGGTGCTCCGGATCGGCCGTGTGCAGACGCGTCACGTCGACCAGGTCCGCGACCACCGCGCTGCCGGTGGGCAGCGCCCCCGCTCCGGCGCCGTAGTAGAGCGTCGGCCCCACGACGTCGCCCTTGACCAGCACCGCGTTCATCACGCCCTCGACGTTGGCGATCAGCCGCTTCGCGGGGATCAGCGTCGGATGGACGCGGAGCTCGATGCCTCCTGGCGTGCGCCGCGTGATGCCGAGCAGCTTGATGCGGTAGCCCAGCTCTTCCGCGTAGCGGATATCCTCCTGCAGCAGCTTCGAGATGCCCTCGGTGTAGGCTTTGTCGAACTGCATCGGGACGCCGAAGGCGATGGCCGACATGATTGTGAGCTTGTGCGCGGCATCGATGCCCTCGATGTCGAACGTCGGGTCGGCCTCGGCATAGCCGCGCTCCTGTGCCTCCGCGAGCACCGTTGCGAACGACGCGCCGCGCTCCCGCATTTCCGAAAGGATGAAATTGGACGTGCCGTTGATGATGCCGGCGATCCATTCGATCCGATTCGCCGACAGACCCTCGCGCAGCGCCTTGATGATCGGAATGCCGCCTGCGACCGCGCCCTCGAAGGCGACCATCACACCCTTGGCGTGCGCCGCGGCGAAGATCTCGGTCCCGTGGTGGGCGAGCAGCGCCTTGTTCGCAGTCACGACGTGCTTGCCATTGGCGATCGCCTGCAGGATGAAGGTGCGCGCCGGCTCGATGCCGCCGATCAATTCGATCACGATGTCCACGTCGGGGTGCGCGAGCACGACCGCGGCGTCGTTCGTGAGGTTGACGCCGGTCGCCCCGCGCGTGGCCTCGCGCGCTCGATCGATCGCACGCTCGGCGATCCACGTGATGCGGATCGGACGTCCGGCGCGCCGGACGATCTCTTCCTGGTTGCGCTGGAGCACGTCCCATGCGCCCTTGCCCACGGTGCCGAGCCCGAGCAGGCCGACGTTGATCGTTTTCATCGCGGGTTCTCTCGTGCGCAGGACCGGCGCGGGCCCGTCAGCCATGACGACGGCGGTATCCGTCGAGGAAGCGGGCGATCCGCTCCATTGCCTCGGTCAGGTCATCGCTGTTCGGCAGGAACACGAGGCGCATGTGGTCCGGATGCGGCCAGTTGAACCCGCTGCCCTGCACCACGAGCACCTTTTCCTCTTCGAGCATTTCGAGCACGAACTGCTGGTCGTCGTCGATCGGGTACAGCTTCGGATCGAGCCGCGGGAACAGGTAGAGCGCGGCCTTGGGCTTCACGCAGCTGACGCCGGGAATCGCGGTGATCAGTTCGTAGGCGAGATCCCGTTGCCGGCACAGCCGCCCGCCGGGTGCCACGAGGTCCCTGATGCTCTGGTAGCCGCCGAGTGCCGTCTGGATCGCATACTGCCCGGGGACGTTGGCGCACAGGCGCATCGACGCCAGGATGTTCAGGCCCTCGAGATAGTCCTGTGCGTGGCGCTTCTCGCCCGAGGCGACCATCCAGCCGCTGCGGTAGCCGCACGCTCGGTAGTTCTTCGACAGCCCGTTGAACGTGACGAACAGCACGTCGTCGGCGAGCGAGGCGATCGACGTGTGCGTGTTGCCGTCGTAGAGCGTCTTGTCGTAGATCTCGTCCGCGAACACGATCAGCTGATGCTGCCGCGCGATTTCCACCAGTGCGCGCAGCATCTCGGGCGGATAGAGCGCCCCGGTCGGGTTGTTCGGGTTGATGACGACGATCGCGCGCGTGCGCTCCGAAATCTTGGCGCGGATGTCGATCAGGTCGGGAAGCCAGCCCGAGCCTTCGTCGCAGAGGTAGTGCCGCGCCCGGCCGCCGGAGAGGCTCACCGCCGCGGTCCACAGCGGATAGTCGGGCGCCGGGACCAGCACCTCGTCGCCGTCGTCGAGCAACCCCTGCATTGCCATCACGATCAGCTCGGACACGCCGTTGCCGACGATCACGTCGTCCAGCTGGACGCCGGCGATCCCCTTCTCCTGCGTGTATTGCATCACGGCCTTGCGGGCGGCGAACAGGCCCTTCGAGTCCGAGTAGCCCGAGGCGTTCGGCAGATTGACGATGACGTCGTGACGCACCTCGTCCGGCGTGTCGAAGCCGAATGGCGCGAGGTTGCCGATGTTGAGCTTGATGATCCGGTGCCCCTCCTCTTCCATCAGCTTTGCGCGGGCGAGCACCGGCCCGCGGATGTCGTAGCAGACGTTCGCGAGCTTGGTGGATTTCTGGACGGGTTTCAGCATGGCGGGAGCGTCGCCGGGGTCGGTCGTCGGTGTCGGCGCGGCAATCACGGGAAGCCCCGGGGTCTTCGCGCATCGCGCGCATTCTGGCAACGGCCGGGCAATGCGTTTGCCACCTGCGCGAGCGCTCGGCCGGGCGAAAGCTATAATCCTAGCCGAATGAAGCAGTTGCCGCAATGCACAAAGAGGCGTTGCGAGCGCATCGCACGCTTTGCGGGAAAGGCGGCTGCGCGATCGCCGGGCTCATGAAATTCCATCTGCAAAGCGCGAGCGGGAACATCATCACCGGGTCGGGCCCGGGCTGGGTGCGCGTGGGCGCGGCCGAATACCGCGACAACCTGCTCGTCACCGCCGAGGAGATCATCACCGGATGGGCCGCAAGCGGCTTCGCCGGTCTCGAGCCCTCGGATTTCGGCCGGATGCTCGCGCTCATGCCCGAAATCGTGCTGCTGGGCACCGGCCCGCGCCAGTGCTTCCCTCACCCGCGGCTCTACCGCGCGCTCACCGAGGCGGGCATCGGGCTCGAGGTGATGGACACGAAGTCGGCCTGCCGCACCTACAACATCATCGCGGGCGAAGGACGGCGCGTGGCCGCCGGCCTGCTGCTGACGTGAAGGAGCGCGGCCACGGGGCGCCGGCGCGTCAGCACTGGATCGTCGACCTGCAATAGCTCGACAGTTCCTTGACCACGCAGGTGTCCCCGACCGGGGTGCGCCCGCGGTTTCCCGAGTACTCGAAAGCAAGCTTCGCCGCGTACTTCTCGAAGAAGGGCTCGAACTGCTCCGGTCCGACGGTGCCGAGCGCGTGGATCTCGTCTTTCGCGCCGTCGTAGGCAAGCAGGATGGCGGCGAGCGGTTGCGGCGCCGGCCCCGAGAGCACGCGCGCGCCCGCGGACGGATCGTAGACGCTGTGGTCCGCGCAGCAGTGGATCACCGCGCCGGACGATGTCGCGGACGGATCCTTCTGGTAGCGGATGAACGAGACGTCGCGCGTCGGGTAGGCGAGCTTGTGCGCGCAGATCGCCGAAAACGCGACCACGTTGCGGTCCGGACCGACACCACCGTTCCAGCCGTAAACCGCGCCATCCTCGCGCTTGAGCGTTCCGGGTACCGCCGGCCGCGCAAGCTTGAGCAGGAAGCACGGCGTCGAAGCGAACGGATAGCTGAAGACGTAATTCGTCTCGGAGGCCAGCGTGCCGGCGCCGATCGGCGCGCCGTGGACGTCGACCAGCCGGCTTCTCGCGTAGAGCTTCGGTGCTTGCGCAGCCCACGCAGGCGCGAGCGCGCCGATAGCCGCCGCGCCGCCGAGCAGCGCACAGGATTCGATGAACTCTCGCCGCCCGACCATGGTGGCTTCCTCGCATGACGATCGCCGTTCGAAGTGGAATTCTAGAGGCCGCCGGCACCGCCCGAAAGTCTCCCGGCTTCGACAACTCCTGCGCGGCACCCCTTTGTTGCCCACCCGGGGTTGCGCGCGCACCCGGCGGCGCGTCAACCCTCGAGCAGCGCGCGCACGTGCTCGGCAACGCTGCGGCCGAGCGCGGAAAGCGCGTAGCCGCCTTCCAGCGTCGAAATCAGCCGGCCGTGCGCGTGCCTGCGCGCGACGTCCAGCAGCTCGTGCGTCACCCACGCGTAGTCGACCTCCGTCAGCTTGAGACCCGCGAGCGGATCCTCGCGGTGCGCATCGAAGCCCGCCGAGACGAAGATGAGCTCGGGACGATGCGCCTCGAGGGCGGGCAGCCAGCGCTCCCGCACCGCGTTCCTGAACTCCTCGCTGCCGCTGCCTGCGGCCAGCGGCACATTGACCATGTTCTGCGCGGTGCAATCCGCCCCCGAGTACGGGTAGAGCGGATGCTGGAATGTGGACACCATCAGCGCGCGCTCGTCGCCGGCGAAAATGTCCTCGGTGCCGTTGCCGTGGTGCACGTCGAAGTCGACGATCGCAACGCGGTCGATGCCGTGGGCATCGAGCGCATGCGCCGCACCCACCGCCACGTTGTTGAAGAGGCAAAAACCCATCGCGCGCCGTCGCTCCGCGTGGTGTCCGGGCGGGCGCACCGCGCAGAACGCCGTGCGGCACTCGTCCGCCAGCACGAGGTCGGTCGCGTGCACGACAGCGCCCGCCGCATGCCGTGCCGCCGTGAGCGAATGCGGATTGAGCGCGGTGTCCGGGTCGATGTAGTGCAGGCCCGACGCCGGGCTCGCGGATTCGATCTCCTCCACGTAGGCGTCCGCGTGGACGCGCAGGATCTGTTCGCGCGTCGCCGCGGGCGGCGTGTGGTGCAGCAGGTAGGGATCGAGGCCCGCGGCGATCAGGCGGTCGCCGATCGACGTGAGGCGCTCCGGGCACTCGGGGTGATAGGGCCCCATGTCGTGCAGCAGGAACGATGGGTGCGTGATGTAGGCGGTCGACACGGCGAGCGACGCAATTGTGTGGATTGAACCCTACAACGGGCTGCCCGGACGGGCTTGCTCGAGCGCACCGGCCCCGCGTACGCCGCAGCTCCGCCGGACAGAGTGTACCTTGCGTCTGCCGGAGATGACGAGACACCGCCCCGCGCGCTAAAGTTTCTCCACCTTTCCGTGCCCGCTCGAGCCCTCCCCAATGACCGTCCGTCCCGCCCACCAGAACGTCCCGATCGCCCAGCGGCTGGCGGCGGTGCTGCAGCAGCTCGGCCACATCGTCGTGGGCAAGGACGAGCCGCTCAAGCTCGCGTTGGCCTGCCTGCTCGCCCGCGGACACCTGCTGATCGAGGACATCCCGGGCGTGGGCAAGTCGACGCTGGCCCACGCGCTTGCCGCCACGCTCGGCTTGAGGTATGCACGCATCCAGTTTACGAGCGACCTGCTGCCGGCCGACGTGCTCGGCGTGTCCGTGTTCGACACCGGCACGCAGTCGTTCCGCTTCCATCCCGGTCCGATCTTCAATTCGGTCGTGCTCGCGGACGAAATCAATCGCGCGCCGCCGAAAACCCAGAGTTCGCTGCTGGAAGCGATGGAAGAACGGCAGGTTTCGCAGGATGGCCAGACGCGCAAGCTGCCCGACCCGTTCTTCGTGATTGCCACGCAGAATCCGATCGAGCAGATCGGCGTCTACCCGCTGCCCGAGTCGCAGCTCGATCGATTCCTGATGGCGATCGAGCTCGGCTACCCCGACGCTGCCGCCGAACGCGAACTGCTGTCCGGAGGCGACCGCCGCGTGCGCATAGCCGAACTGCCGGCGCTCTCCGACCCGGCGACGCTCGCCGATTGGCAGCGCGAGGTGGCGAAAATGCATGTCGCGCCGGCGCTGCTCGATTATGTCCAGGCGCTGCTCGCCGCAACCCGCGGGCTCACGGGTGGTGAAGCGGGGACGCGCCGCGGGCTCTCGCCGCGGGCCGGCCTCATGCTGCTCGGTGCGGCGCGAGCCTGGGCGCTGATCGCGGGCCGGCCGATGGTGCTGCCGGAGGACGTGCAGGCCGTGTTCCCTTCGGTCGCCGGCCATCGTCTTGCGAGCGGCGCGCGTGCCGGCGCGCTGCAGGCGCAGGCGCTCGTGCGCACCGTGCCGCTGTCCTGACCGGCACGCGCCACAGCGCATTCATGGCTTCCCGCGTCGCCGCCGCGCCCGCCGCGTGGCTCGCGCGCGCCCGAGAGCGCGCCTTCCGCCGCGAGCCTGCGGACATGGCCGCCGTCGTGCTGCGGCACTCGCGCATCTACATCCTGCCGACGCGCCGTGGACTGGCCGTGATCGGCACGCTCGCGACGATGCTGCTGACGTCGCTCAACTACGGGCTGTCGCTCGGCTTCATCGTTACATTCCTGCTGGCCGGCATGGTCGGTGCCGCACTTCTGCACACATTCCGCAATCTGGCGGGCATCGAGATACGCCCGCTTGCCGCGGCGGAGACGTTCGCGGGCTCCCGCGTCGCGTTCACGCTCGCCCTCGACGGGCGTGCGACAGCGCGCAGCGCAATCGTGCTGGCGGCGCGCGAAGGAGCGGCCGTCGAGCAAGACCTTCCCGTGGACGGCAGGGAAGTGGCCACACTCGAGATCGGTCCGGTGCGGCGCGGACTCGTTCCGCTCGGACGCGTGACGCTCCGGTCGGACTTTCCGCTTGGACTGTGGCGGGGATGGGCGTACGCACACTTCCCGCTCACCGGGCTCGCCTATCCGGAGCCGGAGATCGGAGCGCCGCCGCTGCCTCCCGCGCACTCGGGACCGGATCTTGGCGCGGGCGGCGGCAGTGACGACGCAGAACTCGCCGGACTGCGCGACTACCAGGTCGGCGATCCGCTGCAGCGCGTCGCGTGGAAGGCCGTCGCGCGCGGCGGCGGCTGGTACACGAAGCAGTTCGAGGGTGCAGGCGGCGGCGGCCCGGTGTTGCTCGACTGGTTCGCGCTGCCCGGTGACCTTGGCACCGAGGCGCGCTTGTCTCGGCTTGCCGCATGGACCGTCGCCTGCGAGCGCGCGGCACGCCGGTACGCACTGCGGCTGCCGGACCTCGTGCTGCCGCCCGGACAGGGGCGCGAGCATCGGCGTGCGGTGCTGACCGCGCTCGCGCTCTTCGATTCGGGCATGGCATGAGCGTCGCGCTGCTGTCGCGCCTTCGACTGCGCGTGGCGGCGCGCGCGCAGGCGCCCGGGCTCGCGCCCGTGCAGGTGCGCTGGCTCGGGGCACTCGTGCTCTGCGCCCAGATACTGCAGGCGATACACATGCCGATCTGGGTCGCGGGCCTCGGCCTCGCACTTGTCGCCTTGCGCCTTGGGCTGCTGCGCAGCGAACGCGATCGTCCCGGCAGTTCGACCGCGCGCATCCCGTCGTGGGCACTGGTGGTCTTCGCCGCGGTCTGCGCCTGGCTCCTTCGTGTCAGCTATGGATATCTGATCGGTCGCGACCCGTCGGTGGCGTTCCTGTTCCTGCTGGTCGGCATCAAGCTGCTGGAAGCACGCACGCGCCGCGACGGCATTCTGCTCGTCTGCCTGTCGATGTTCCTGCTCGTGACGCCCTTCTTCTATGGCCAGTCGCCGATCGCGGTTGTCGCGCTCTTGCCCGCGCTGCTCCTCGTGGGCGTCACGCTGCAGGTACTTGCGCTGCCCGCGGCGAAGGCCGACGCGATCGTACCGCGTGCGGCGCTCTGGCGCGCGGGCGCGCTGCTCGCGCAAGGCATCCCGATCGCCGCGTTGCTGTTCGTCGCAGTGCCACGGCTGGCGGGCCCGCTTTGGGGCGTGCCCCAAGGGGCCGGTGGCACGAGCGGACTTTCCGACATGATGGCACCCGGCACGATCCGCGAGCTCACGCTGTCCGACGCGGTGGCGTTCCGCGTGGACTTCGAAGGCGAGCCGCCGCCTGCGCCACTGCGCTACTGGCGCGGCCCGGTGCTGACGAGGTTCGACGGCACGAAGTGGACCTCGAGCATGTTGCGGCAGGACGTGGTGCCGGCGCGCAATGCGCCGCGCTCGATCGCCTACACGGTGACGCTCGAGCCCAGCGGGCGCCCGTGGCTTTTCGCGCTCGAGTTTCCCGTGGATCTTCCGCGCTTCACGGGCAGCGAGGAAGCCGCGGGCGCGCTGGCGGCCATCACGCGCGACCAGCAATTGCTCGCGCGGCGTCCGGTGAGCCAGGTGACGCAGTACCTGCAGCGCTCTTCGCTTGCGTCCGGCTATCCCGCGGACCCGACGCGGGATGGCGCGGAGAACCTGCGGCTGCCGGGCAATGCCAATCCGCGCACGCTCGAGTTCGCCCGCGACCTGCGCGCACGGCATCCGGACGACCGCGCCTACATCACTGCGATCCTCCAGCATTTCCGCCGCGAGTCGTTCGTCTACACGCTGAGCCCCGGCATCGTATTCGAAAGCGACCCGGTCGACGGCTTCCTGTTCGACTCGCGCCGCGGCTTCTGCGAGCATTTCGCGAGCGCGTTCGCCGTGCTGCTTCGCGCCGGCGGCATCCCCGCGCGGGTCGTGACGGGCTACCAGGGCGGCGAGATCAACCCGCGCGGCGGCTATTTGATCGTGCGGCAATCCGATGCGCATGCATGGGCGGAAGCACTGATCGACGGCCGCTGGCAGCGCTTCGACCCGACCGGTTCCGTGAATCCCACACGGATCGAGAGCGGCCTTGGTCAGGCGATGCCTTTCGCCGATCCAGTGCCGCTGTTCGTACGCCTCGACGAGGGCTGGATCAAGGGCACGCAGCTCATCTTCGACGCGATGAACCACGCATGGCGACGCAACGTCGTGAGCTTCGACCGCGGGCGCCAGCGGGAGCTGATGCGCGAGCTCGGCTTCGATATCATGTCGCCGTGGCAGATGGCGGGGATCGTCAGCTTCGCGGTCGCCGCATGGCTCGGCATCGTGCTCGCGTGGATCGTCTGGCGGCGCAAACGGCAGGAGCGTGCGCTCGCGCTGTGGGACGAGATCTGCGCGCGGCTCGCGCGCGCCGGCCTTCCGCGCGAACTGCACGAAGGCCCTGTCGCCTACGCGGCCCGGGCAAGCGCGCGCTGGCCGCAGTTTTCGATCGCCTTCCACGCGATCGGCGAATCGTTCGCCGGGTTGCGCTACGGGATGATGGCGCAACGGGAGCGCGCGGCGCTGCTCGCAACGCTGGAACGAGCGATCGAGGTTTTGCCTGCGCCCGGCGCGTTGCGCAAAGCGGCCCGATAGGATCGTTCGCCAGGGCGCAGAAACCGGGCGCGGCGGTTTAGGGTTCGGCGAACGATCCGGGCCGGGCCCCTACGCGGGCGGCAGGTACTTGACCGGATCCATCGGCTTGCCGAGCCGGCGGATCTCGAAGTGGAGCTTCACCTGGTCCGCGTCGGTGTTGCCCATTTCGGCGATCTTCTGCCCGCGCGTCACCTGCTGGCCTTCCTTGACGAGGATCTCGCGGTTGTGCGCATACGCCGAGAGGAACGTCTTGTTGTGCTTGATGATCACGAGCTTGCCGTAGCCGCGCAACCCGCTCCCCGCATAGACGACCTTGCCCGGCGCGCTCGCGATGACCGGCTGGCCTGCGGTGCCCGCGATGTCCACACCCTTGAGGCTCGCGGTGTCGGAGAAGCCGGACACGATCTTGCCCTTGGCGGGCCAGATCCAATCGAGCGTGTCGTCGTCATCGCTGCTTGGCGGGGCTGGGCCGGCCGTCGCTGCGGCCGGTGTCGAGGTCGAGGGCGGGAGCATCGGCGCGGCGCGCTCGGGCGGGGCCGACGGCGGGCTCGCAGGCTCGGCCCTGGCGAGCATGAGCGGAGGCTCTGCCCTGGCGAGGTCGCGCGCGGCCTGCGGCGAGTAAGGCTCCTTCACCGCCTTGGGTGCGGTCTTCAAGCTCTCGTTGTTGCGCGCAAGTGCGGCCGACGGCGTCGCGGTCGCGCCTGCTGCTCCTGCGGGCGCCGGCGCGGGGCCCGTGCGCGATTCGGTAACCGGTGGCGGCGCGCGCAGCGGCGCCGTCACCACGCCGCTCACCGTGTCCGTCGTGCCGCCGGCTTCCGCTGCGGCAGCAAGCCGCAGCACCTGACCGACGCGGATCAGGTTGACATTGTCGATGTTGTTCCACGCCGCGAGCTCGCGATAGTCGAGGCCATGGTCGAGCGCGATCTGATAGAGCGTGTCGCCGCGCTTGACCGTATAGGTCTGCGGCCGCCAGTCGGGCTCGGCAGCGGGTGCCGGTTTGGATCCCGGCACCGTCGCGCCCGGTGCCGACGTGCGCGGCGGCGCGGAACGCTCCTCGACCGGGGCGACCCGGCGCGTACCGCACGCCGCAAGCGCCATCGTCATGGCGACGATCAGCGCCAGTGCCAGCGGGCGCGAAGGACGGCGGATGGGCGTGAGCAAAGGCAGCATCGTCGGGCAGGGAAGCGCCCGGCGGATCAGGCGAGACCAGGCAGCAGCGGCACGAATTTTACCGCATCGTGCGTCTCCTCCCGGAACCCGCCCGGCGCCGCCTCGATCACCGTGAGGCGCTGCACACGCTCTCCCTCGAGCGCGGTCGTGAGCGGCAGGACCATGCGTCCGCCAAGGCGCAGATAGCGCAGGAGGCTCGCCGGCACGTGCGTCGCGCCGGCAGCGACGACGATCGCGTCAACCGCGAGCTCCTCGCCCAGGTCCGCGGTGCCGTCGCCATGCTTGAGCCGTACGTTGCGGATCTTAAGCGCCTGCAGGTTGCGCCGCGCCTTGTTCGCGAGCTCGCGCACGCGCTCCACCGTGTAGACCGTGCCCGCGAACTGCGCGAGCACCGCAGCCTGGTAGCCGCATCCGGTGCCGATCTCGAGCACCGACTCGAGCGTGCGCCCGTTGCGGGCGAGCTCGCTCATGCGCGCGACGACCCAAGGCTGCGAGATCGTCTGGCCATTGCCGATCGGCAGCGGCGTGTCCTCGTAAGCACGGATCGCGAGCGCCTCGTCGACGAAGATGTGCCGGGGAATCGCGTTCATCGCCGCCAGCACGACCTCGTCGCGAATCCCCTGCTCGCGCAGACGCTCGATCATGCGCGTGCGCGTGCGTGCCGACGTCATGCCGATGCCGGTCAGTCGATCCGGTGGCAGACTCATCGCATCGTTCCCGTGCGTCGCGCTAGCGCGCGAGCCAGTCGCCGACGTCGGCCATCTGGTCGTGGTTCGTCAAGTCGATCTGCAACGGCGTGACCGACACGTAACCGTGCTCGACGGCGTGGAAATCCGTGCCTTCGCCGGCATCCGCCGCTGCTCCGGCCGACCCGACCCAGTAGACCGTCTCGCCGCGCGGATTCCGGGCGCGGATCGTGTCCTCGGCCTTGTGCCGGCGACCGAGCCTGGTCACGCGCTGGCCGCGGATTTCCGCCAGCGGAATGTCCGGCACGTTGACATTGAGAAGCCATGGTCCCGGCGCCGCCTGTGCGCTGCGCTCGACCAGCTTCGCCGCGAAATGCGCGGCGGTCGCGAAATGGGCTGCCGCCTTCGAAGCAAGCGAAATTGCGAGCGAAGGGATGCCGAGCAGATAGCCTTCGGTGGCCGCCGCCACCGTACCGGAGTAGATCGTGTCGTCGCCCATGTTGGCGCCGAGATTGATTCCCGACACCACCATGTCCGGCAGCTGGTCCAGCAACCCGGTGACGGCGAGATGCACGCAGTCGGTCGGCGTACCGTTGACGAACAGAAAGCCGTTGGGCGCGCGGCGGACCATCAGCGGGCGGTCGAGCGTCAGCGAATTGGAGGCGCCGCTGCGGTCGCGCTCGGGCGCGACCACGGTGACTTCGGCGAAGCGTCCGAGTGTCGCCGCGAGATGCTCGATCCCGGGCGCAAAGTAGCCGTCGTCGTTGGAGATGAGGATGCGCATGGCCGCGCGAAGGACCGCTCGCGGGAGCCGCAAGCGACCACCGAATTATAGCCGCTGCGATCGCCGCGGGCCGCAAGATCTCGGTGGCCGCACGATACTGCCTATAATCGTGCAATGCGTAACGAAGGCCCGTTGCCGACGCTCGCGATCGTCCTTGCCGCTCTCGCGTGCCTCCCGGTGATCGCCGTGGTGGCGCGCGGCTTCGCGCCGGGTACCGGCGAGACATGGGCACACCTGATGGCCACGGTGCTGCCGCGCTACGCGGGGAATACGGCGCTGCTGGTGATCCTGGTCGGTGCCGGCGTGACGATCGGCGGCACGGCCACCGCATGGCTCATCGCGCAACGTCGCTTCCCGGGCAGCCGCTTCTTCGATTCGGCGTTGCTGCTGCCGCTCGCGATGCCGGCCTATGTGATGGCTTACGCGTACACCGACTTCCTGCAATTTTCGGGACCGGTGCAGAGCGCGCTGCGCGGTTTCTTCGGCTGGACCCGCGCGGACTACGTCTTCCCGAACGTGCGCTCGCTGCCGGGCGCCGCGCTGATGTTTGTCTTCACGTTGTACCCGTACGTCTACCTGCTCGCGCGCACCGCGTTCCTCGAGCGCCCGCCGGCACTGGTCGAGGCGGCGCGCACGCTGGGGCTCGATCGCCGGGCAGCGTTCTGGCGCGTCGAGATGCCGCTCGCGCGGCCCGCGATCGCCGGCGGCATCGCCCTCGCGTTGATGGAAACACTCGCCGACTACGGCACCGTCGCCTATTTCGCAGTCGACACGTTCACCACCGGAATCTATCGCGCCTGGTTCTCGCTGGGGGACCGTGCCGCGGCCGCGCAGCTTGCGACGCTGCTGCTCGGCTTCGTGCTGCTCGCGCTCGCGCTTGAGCGTCTTTCGCGCCGCGCGGTGCGCACCACCGTGGGACCGCGCGCGCGCACTGTGGTCGCCGACGTGCGCCCGCGGCTCGCCGGCGCGCACGCGTGGCTCGCGTCGCTCTTCTGCACGTTGCCGGTCGCACTCGGGTTCGTGATCCCGGTGCTGCTGCTGCTGCGACTGCTGTTCGGCGAGCCGGAGATCGCGTTCTCGGAGCGCTTTTTCGGCTGGATGTGGAACAGCGTGCGCGTCGCGACCATTGCGGCCGCGCTCGCAGTCGCCTTCGCGGTCCTCGTCGCCTATGCCGTGCGCCTCTCCCCCGGGCCGGCCACGCGCATCCCGAGCCGGCTGCTTCCGCTGGGCTACGCGGTGCCGGGCACGGTGCTCGCAGTCGGCGTGTTGTTGCCAGTCGGCGCGCTCGATGCCTGGATCGCGGCAACGGTCCGCAACCTGACCGGCACCAGTCCCGGTCTGCTGCTGACGGGAACGATCGCGGCGCTGCTTTACGCCTATCTCGTGCGCTACTTCGCCGTCGCGTGGAACGGCATCGAGCCCGGCTTCGCCCGTATCACACCTTCGATGGACCAGGCGGCGCGCGGGCTCGGCGCTAGCCGCCTTCGCACGCTGCTCAAGGTGCACGCGCCGCTGCTCTCGCGCACCGTCGCGGCGGCGTTCCTGCTCGCGTTCGTCGACGTGATGAAGGAGCTTCCAGCGACGCTGCTCATGCGCCCGTTCAACTTCGATACGCTCGCCACGCAGACCTACGTGTTCGCAAAAGACGAGCGGCTTGCCGAGGCCGCGCTGCCGTCGCTCGCGATCGTCGTCGTCGGGCTCGCACCGATCCTGCTGCTGGCGCGCGCCGCACGGCGGGCGAGCGCGACAGGTAGCCGCGCCGCCCCGGTGCCCACACAATGAAACGTCAGCGCCAGCCAGCGCGGTCGACGAGCTTCTGCGCGGCCGGCGTGTTGCGCCCGAGCGTCGCGATCGGCAGCGGATCCGCCTTGAACGCGCCCATCTGCTCCAGCGCCGCGTTACGCACGCTCACGCTCTTGACCACCGGCCACTCGTTGTTGCCGTCCGCGAAATAGACCTGCGCCGGATCGCTCGCGAGGTACTCGAGGAAGCGGATCGCGTTCTGGCGGTGCGGCGCGTGCCTCAGCACACCGCCGCCCGAGATGTTGATGTGGGTACCGCGACCTCCCTGGTCGGGCCAGACGACGCCGGTCTTCGCCACCGCTTCGCGATCCTCCGGCCTGGTCGAGCGGAGCAGGCGCGCATAGTAGTAGGTGTTGGTGAGCGCGACGCCGCACTCGCCGGAGGCGACTGCCTTGATCTGGTCGGAGTCGCCACCCTGCGGTGTGCGCGCCATGTTGGCGACAAGCCCCTTCGCCCACTCCTCGGCCTTGGCCTCCCCGACGTTCGCGATCATCGCGGCGGCGAGCGAAAGGTTGTAGGGATGGCTGCCCGAGCGCGTGCACACCTTGCCCTTGTTCTTCGGGTCGGCAAGCGCCTCGTAGCTCGCAACATCCGCCGGGTTCACGCTCGCCTTGTTGTAGACGATGATCCGGGCACGGTACGAAAAGCCGAACCAGTCGCCGTCCGGATCCCGCAGCGCCGACGGAATGCGCTCGTCCAGCAGCTTCGACCCGACGGGCTGGAGCAGGCCCTGCTGTTTGGCCTGCGCAAGCCGCGCAGCATCGACGATCAGCAGCACGTCGGCGGGGCTGTTCGCGCCTTCGGTCCTAAGTCGCTCGAGCAGCTGGTCGTCGCCCGCCTCGATGCGGTTGATCCGGATCCCGGTCGCCTTCGCGAAGTTGTCGTAGAGCGCCTCGTCGGTCTGGTAGTGGCGCGCCGAGTACAGGTTGAGCACGGGTTCCTCGGCGGCGTTTGCGGCGGGAGCAACAAGGGCGTATGCAGCCACAGTGAGCGCGGCCGCACAAAACGATCGGGTCTTCACGACATCGCCTTCCTGGTGAGCGGCGCCCGCAATCCGGGCGCAAGGCGCGCATTCTGCCCCCGCCGGCAGCGCGATGTCAATACGAATGCGAATTATTCTTATTGTTGTCCGGGCACGCCGGGAAACCAGGGGGCCTGGAAATATCCTCCGCTGCCTCAGCCACTGTTGCGAAGACCCGCGGCGAGGCCGTTGATCGTGAGGTGAATCGCCCGCTGCGTGCGCTCGTCGGTCTGCCCGCCACGGAAGCGGCGCAGAAGCTCGACCTGCACATGGTTCAGCGGATCGAGATAGGGAAATCGGTTCCTGATGCTTCGTGCGAGCGTGGGATTGTCCTCGAGCAGCGTGGAGTGCCCGGTGATGGCGAGCAGATGGCGCACCGTGCGGCCGTGCTCGGTGACGATACGGGAGAAGATCCGCTCGCGGCTACCGGCGTCGGGAACGAGTTCGGCGTAGCGCGAGGCGATCGCGAGATCGGTCTTCGCGAGCACCATGCCCATGTTCGACAGCACAGTGCGGAAGAGCGGCCAGCGCACGTGCATCTCGCCCAGCAGCTCGAGCCCCTCGGGTCGCTCGGCCAGAAACGCATCCACCGCGCTGCCGAAGCCGTACCAGCCCGGCAGCATCAGCCGGCATTGCCCCCAGCTGAAGACCCAGGGGATCGCGCGGAGGTCCTCGATCCGCGTCGAGGCGGTGCGCGACGACGGCCGGCTGCCGATGTTGAGCTGCGCGATCTCCGCAATCGGCGTCGCCGCGCGAAAGTAGGCGACGAAGTCCGGCGTCTCGTAGACGAGCGCGCGATATGCACGCAACGCGTGCGCCGACAGCGCGTCCATCGCCGCATGCCAGGCGCCGGCACGCGCGCCGACCGGATCGGCGTCGAGCAGCGCCGCCTCGAGCGCGGCGCCGATCAGCGTCTCGAGGTTGCGCCGCCCGAGCTCCGGATCGGAATACTTGCTCGCGATGATCTCGCCCTGCTCGGTGATGCGCAGTCCGCCGGCTACCGACCCTTGCGGCTGGGCGACGATCGCATCGTGCGCCGGACCTCCGCCGCGGCCGACGGTGCCGCCGCGGCCGTGAAAAAGCCGCAGCGTGATGCCGGATTCGGAAAACGCCTCGGCCAGCGCAATCCCGGCACGGTGGAGCGACCAGTTCGACGCGAGATAACCGCCGTCCTTGTTGCTGTCGGAGTACCCGAGCATCACTTCCTGCACGTTGCCACGGCTTCGCAGCCAGCGGCGGTAGAGCGGCAGCGCGAACGCCGCGCGCATCACGTCCGCGCCGCGCGCCAAGTCGTCGATCGTCTCGAATAGCGGCACGATGTCGAGCCCGAGCGCATCGCCTACGAGCAGGCCTGCCTCCCTCAACAGCACGGCGACCTCGAGCAGATCGCTGACCGACTGGCATTTCGAGATCACGTAGTGCGGCTGCGCCGCCGCGCCATAGCGGCGATGAATGCGCGCGGCCGCCTCGACGATCGCGAGCTCCGAGCTCGTGCGCTCGCTGTAGCCGACGTACGGTGAATGCAACAGCCGAGCCTTGCCCAGGTCGTCGCAGAGCAGCTCGACGCGCGCGGCCTCGGACAGCGCCGCGTAATCCGCACAGACGCCGGCACGCGCCGCCAATTCGCCCACGACCGCTTCGTGCACGTCGGCGTTCTGGCGCAGGTCGAGCGCGGCGAGATGGAACCCGAATGTGCCGAGCGCGCGCTGCAGCGGGCGCAACCGGCCGTCGGCAAGCGCGTCCGCCCCGTGGGCTGCGAGCGACCGCGCGATCACGTCGAGGTCGTTCGCGAACGCCTCGGGTGCCGCGTAGGGTTCGGCATCGCCGTGAGGCGCACGGGCCGGCACGATCTGCGCGAGCGACTTCGCGGTCGCGGCGAGGCGCGCATAGACGCCGATCAGCGCCTGCCGGTAGGGTTCGTCCTCGCGATGCGGGTTGTCGTCGTGGGCAGCCGCGGCAAGCGCCATCAGCGCGGCCGTCGGCTGCACGAGCCGCGTCGACAGCGACAGCTCGCCGCCCAGCTGGTGCGCCTCCTCGAGGTAGTGCGTGAACACGACGCCAGCCTGCGCGCGGACCGCATAGTCGAGCATCTCGGCGTCGACGAACGGATTGCCGTCGCGGTCGCCGCCGATCCACGAGCCGAAGCGCAGGAACGGTGGCAGCTGCCAGCCGCCGGGAAGCCCGAAGTCGGCAGCGAGTCGCGCCTCGAGCGCCCCGCACAGGCGCGGCACTTCGGCGAGAAACGTGTAGCGATAGTAGGCGAGCCCGTTGTCGATCTCGTCGCGCACGCGCAGGCGGGAAAGCCGCAGCATCGCCGTCTGCCAGAGCTCGAGCACAAGGCGGTGCAGCGCCTGCCGGACCTCCGCCTCCTCGTCCGGCGTAAGCCGCACGCGATCGCGCCACGCGAGCAGGCGCGCGATCTCGCGCTCGGCGTCGAGGATGCTCTTGCGCTGCACCTCGGTCGGGTGCGCGGTCAGCACCGGACTCACCTTTGCCTGGGCGAGCCAGGCGGCGATCCGCGCTCCGGGGACGCCGGCCTCGTCGAGGCGTTCGAGCGCGTCGGCGAGGCTGCCGCGCTGCGGGCGCGACCCCGAGAGCGCGTGCGCGCGGCGGCGCCGGTTCTGGTGAACGTCCTCGGCGATGTTGGCAAGATGCGAGAAGTAGCTGAACGCGCGCACCACGTCGAGGGTTTGCGCGATCGACAGTCCGTTGAGCGCGGAGACGAATTCGTCGCGAATCGCGTGCGCCTCGTCGCCTTCGGCGCGGCGGAAACGGATCGCCGTCTGCCGGATCGACTCGATCCGCTCGAATCCGGCATCGCCGGTCTGCGCCCGCAGGACGTCGCCCAGCAGCCGTCCCAGCAGGCGCGTGTCTTCCTTGAGCGGCAGGTCCTTGTCGGTGTGCGAATCCATGGTGCAGGCGAATCGGATTGGCGCGCCCTCGCGCCGGTACAATGCCCCGGTCGGTCGAAAGTGACCCCAAGCCGCGAGCCAGAGTATATGTCCCCGTCCGTTCCGGAAACGCTTGCCGATCACGCGCGCAGGGTCCGTGCGACGACGATGCGGGAACTGTTCGCGCGCGACCCGGACCGCGCAAGCGCGCTTGCACTGCATTGGGGCGATTGGCGCGTCGACTTCGCGAAAGAGCGGCTCGCGCCCGCCGCACTGGAGGCGCTGCTGCACCACGCCGAGGCAGCGGGTGTCGCACACTGGACTCGGGCGCTCTTCACGGGGGAGCGGATCAATCTCTCCGAGCAGCGGCCGGTGCTGCACACCGCGTTGCGACAGCCAGACGATGCGTCGGTGAGCGTCGACGGCGCGGACGTGCTGCCCGAGATCCGGGCGACGCAACGGCGAATGCAGGCGCTCTCGGCCGCGATCCGCAGCGGCGTTCGCAAGGGCGCGACCGGAGCGCCGATCGGCGCGGTCGTCAACATCGGCATCGGCGGATCCGATCTCGGCCCGAGGCTCGTTTGCGACGCGCTCGCCGATGCTGCGCTGCCCGGGCCGCAGGTCGCGTTCGTCTCCAACGTCGACCCGGAGCACATGAGCCGCACGCTCGCGTCATTCCGGCCCGAATCCACGCTGTTCATCGTGACGTCCAAGACGTTCACCACGCAGGAGACGCTCGCAAATGCCAAGGCGGCCCGCGGCTGGCTTGCGGCGGGCCTCGGCCCTGCCGTCGATCTCGGCCCGCACTTCGTCGGCGTCACCGCCAACGTACCGGCAGCGCGCGCGTTCGGCATCGCGCCGGACGACGTGCTGCCGATGTGGGACTGGGTAGGCGGCCGCTATTCGCTGTGGTCGGCGGTGGGTCTGCCGATCGCGATCGCCCGGAGCTACGACACCTTCGCGTCACTGCTCGCAGGCGCGGCGGCAATGGATGCGCACTTCCGCACCGCGCCGGCACGGGAGAACCTGCCGCTCGTGCTCGGGCTCATCGGCTGGTGGAATGCGCGCTGGCTCGGCTATCCCCAGCGCGTCGTCGTGCCCTACGCGCATGCGCTCGGCCGCCTGCCCGCGTTCCTGCAGCAGCTTTCGCTCGAGAGCAACGGCAAGTCGGTATCGCGCGACGGCGCGCCGATCGATGGCCCCGGTGCGCCCTCGCTCTGGGGCGAAGTCGGAACCGACGGCCAGCACGCGTTCTTCCAGTGGCTGCACCAGGGCATGCATCCGGTGCCGGTCGAGTTCGTCGTACCGCTGCGCGCGCGCCATCCGCTGGCCAATCAGCAGACGTTGCTCGTCGCGAACGCGCTCGCACAGGCACAGGCGCTGCTCGCCGGTCGTCCGGCCGAGGCGTTGCGCGCGCAGCTCGCGGGAACCGGGCTTGCGGGCGCTGCGCTCGAGGCGGCCGTCGCTGCGCGCGTGTGTCCCGGCAACCGGCCGTCGACGATGATCCTGCTGCCGACGCTCGACGCGTGGAACCTGGGCGCGCTGCTCGCGCTGTACGAACACCGTACGTTCGTCGAGGGGTTGCTCCTCACCGTCAACTCGTTCGACCAGTGGGGCGTGGAGCTTGGCAAGACGCTCGCCACACCCCTCATCGCCGCGCTCGGGGACGGCGCCGCGCTGCCGGCGGAGACGGACGCCTCCACCGCTGCCCTCGTGGCGCACGCGCGCCGGGTGATGGCAAGCGGCGATTGAGTCCGCCGCTCAGCGCGCCGCGGTGCGCGCGGTGCGGAGCGCGTTCGCAAGCGACCAGACCGCCGCCGCGTAGAGCCGGCTCTTGTTGTAGCGCGTGATCACGTAGAAGTTGGAGCACGCGAGCCAGTAGCTCGCGCCGCCGGCGCCTTCCTCGAGCATCAGGAGACCGATCGGATCGGGCGCAAGGTCCGCCGGGAGATCGCCGCTCGTGACGCCGTCCTGCTGCCAGGCGGCAAGCGCCCGCCGCTCGCTGATCCCGCCGTCGAGCCGTCGCATAATCGCGTCGCGCTCTTCCGGTGCGATCGTCGCCGGCAACAATACCGGTTGCCCGCGCTGCCAGTCGTGCCGGGCAAGATAGTTGGCCACGCTGCCGACCACGTCCGAGGAACTGCCGAACAGATCGACGCGCCCGTCGCCGTCGAAGTCCACCGCGTAACGCCGGTAGCTGCCGGGCATGAACTGCGGCAATCCCATCGCGCCGGCGAAAGAGCCCTTGGGCGCGAGCGGAGAGATGCGCTGCTCGCGCGCGAGCAGAAGGAACTCCTTCAACTCGCCGCGGAAAAAGGCCGCGCGCCGCGGATAGTCGAAGGCGAGCGTCGCGAGCGCGTCGATCACGCGGTGAGAACCGGTGTAGCGCCCGTAGAAGGTTTCCACACCGACGATCGCGACGACGATCTCCGCCGGCACGCCCGTCTCGCTTTGCGCCCGCTCGAGCGCGGCGGCGTTCGCATTCCAGAACACGATGCCTGCATCGACGCGCGCGGGCGCGAGAAACGGCGGCGCATATTCGAACCATTTCGGCGGCTCGAGGATCGGCCGCTGCATGAGCTCGATGACGCGCGGCTGGAAGCGCGCCGAGGTGAACCAGCGCTCGAGATCGCGGCGCTCGAACCCCTGCTCCGCTGCGAGCTCGGCGATGAACAGGAGCACGTCGTCGCGCTTTGCGTAGCCTTGCCCGGTGGGTGTCGCCGTGGTCTTCGTTGCACGCGCGCGCTCGGCAGCCCGGGCTTCCGGCACGAATCCCGGCCCCGGGGAGCCGGCCCACGCGAACGAGGCGGCGACGCAAAGCGACAGGAACAACGAGCGCGATTCGCGCAGGCGCAAGCGGGATCGGAACATGCGGTGCGATGTTATCATCGCTGCGCGACTGCAAACCCTCGCGCCTGCGCGAGTGCGCGCCGATGTTCCCCCGTCCCGCGAGCCTCTACCCGCTGTTCCGCCCGCTGCTGTTCGCGCTCGACCCCGAGGCCGCGCACGACATCGCGTTCGCAGGCCTCGACCTGGCGGCGCGTTGCGGGCTCGCTCGCTTCGCAATACCCCCCGTTCCGCAAGACCCGGTCGAGGCGATGGGCCTGCGGTTTCCCAATCGCGTCGGGCTTGCCGCCGGCCTCGACAAGGACGCCCTGCACATCGACGGGCTCGCCGCGTTCGGCTTCGGGCACATCGAATGCGGCACGGTGACGCCACGGCCGCAGCCGGGCAACCCGAAGCCGCGCCTGTTCCGCCTTGGGCAGGCGCAAGCGCTCGTCAACCGGATGGGCTTCAACAACGGCGGCCTCGACGCGTTCCTCGCCCATGTAGCGAAGGCGCGCTTTCGCGGCGTGCTCGGGCTCAACATCGGCAAGAATTTCGACACGCCGAACGAACGCGCGGTCGAAGACTATCTCGCTTGCCTGCGCGGCTGCTACGCGCACGCCTCCTACGTCGCGGTCAACGTGAGCTCGCCCAACACCGAGGGCCTGCGCGATCTGCAGCACGAGGAGGCGCTCGGTGCGCTCGTTGCGAGACTGAAACGCGAGCAGCGCGTGCTCGCCGACGCGCAGGGCCGCTACGTGCCGCTTGCGCTCAAGATCGCGCCCGATCTCGACCGGGCGGCGCTCGAGGGCATCGCCCGGCTGCTGGTCCGGCACAAGGTCGACGGCGTGATCGCCACCAACACGACCGTAAGCCGCGAAGGCGTAGCCGGACTTCCCCATGCGGACGAAGCCGGAGGCCTGTCGGGGCGTCCGCTGCGGGCGAAGTCGACCGCAGTGATCCGTACGCTCGCACGCGCACTCGACGGTGCGCTGCCGATCATCGGCGTGGGCGGGATCCTGTCCGGTGCCGATGCCCGCGACAAGATCGACGCCGGCGCTTCGCTGGTGCAGCTGTACACGGGCCTTATCTACCGTGGCCCGGAGCTCGTCGCCGAGTGCGTACGCGCGACGACGGGCGGCGCCATCGCGACCGCCGGGCTCAAGCGCTGATCGAAACGGGACCGCGGCGGGCGACCAGGATCTTGCCGACGCCTTCGGCGACGGGCGTCCCCTCGTCGTTGCGGCATTCGCCTGCGAGCACGACGACGCCACCGTCGTGCTTCGGCTTATCGAGAAGCCCGGTCACCGTCCAGGTGGTGATCAGCGTGTCGCCCGCGCGCACCGGCGCGAGGAAGCGGATGTTGTGCTCGAGGTACCCGATCGCCGTACCGTGGAAGTGCATGCCGATCGCCGCGCCCATGATCGAGCCCGTCAGCATTCCGTGCAGGATGCGCGTGCCGTAGCGCGAGCGCCGCGCGTAGATCTCGTCGGTGTGGTGCGGATTGAAGTCGCCGATCAGCCCGGCACCCAGCACGAGATGCGTCTCGGTGATCGTCAGCGTGCGGCTGAAGCGGTCCCCGATCCGAACGTCGTCATACGGGACACCGCTGCCGTCGTTACCGTTCCCGATGGTCATTGCACGATCTCCTTGCGCTCGCCGCGCGCGCGTTGGGCGTCGAGCTCGGCGAGGCACAGCACGGTGAATGCGAGCCCCGCATAGATCGGCGCGACAAGGTTCGCAAACGGAATCAACGCGAGTGGCGCGAGCAGCAGGCCCAGCCCGAAGAGCCGCCAGCGTGCGGCCGCGAAGAGCTCGTGCCGTTCGGCTGCGCTCGCGTGATCGGCAAGCGCATCGTAGCGGAAGAGCCGCTGGTTGAGCCACGCCGACAGCAGCAGCGAGAAGGCGACGCCCAGCACCGGCACGAACCAGAGCGGCAGCGCGACCAGCCACAGCGGCAGCCAGACGCAGAGCGCGACCAGCGCGTTGGCCGCGCCGCCCGCCAGCGTGCCGCCGCGCTTGCGCGTGAGCGCAGGAAAGTAGCGGCTACCCACCACCCGGACGAACACGGGCCCGGCGAGCACCGCAACCACCGCCAGCGCGAGGGCGCCGGCCGTCAGCGTGAGCAGCACGAACGCGACGACCCCGGCGCCGAACGACGCGACGCTGTCGAGCGCGCCGCCAAGTCCCACCGCCGCGAGCCAGCGGGCAAGAAGACCCGCCAGAGCATCCTGGATCGGCGACCATGCGGCGAGCAGCAGCGCGGTCCACACGACGGCGGCTGCGCCGAGGGGCAACAGCGCAAGCAGCAGCACGCGTCGGTCGAGGACGAGCGGCAGCGCACGGATCGCAGCGTCGAGGATCGCGCTCAAAGGCTTCGGTCGCCGTCCGGGAGTTCGAAGCGGAACCCGGACGCTTCCACACCGGCCCGCAGGTGCGCGAACGCAGGCTCGACGTCGATCGCCGGCCCGCGCACGCCGAGTTCCAGGCGCCGCCTGCCATCGGCGACGAACGAAGGCAGGCAAAAGAGCTTGACCCCGGGAAAGCGCGCGACGTTTTCGTCCATCAGAGACAGCAACTGGCTCTCCCCTGCGTCGTGCACGACGAGCATCCTCTCGACTGCAGGCTCGCGGCGAAGATCGGGGTAACGCGTTGCGAGCACCCAGTCGAGCATGGGCCAGGCCATCTGCGGGAAGCCGGGCAGGAAATGATGGTCGCGGATCGAGAATGCCGCGACCCGGTTGACCGGGTTCGGAATGACGTCGGCACCCTGCGGGAACTCGGCCATCAGCACGCGGTGCGGATAGGCCTCCGCGCCAAAGCGCGCCACGATCTCGGCGACCGCGTCCGGGTGGCGCGCCAAGGGAACGCCGAGCGCCGCGGCCGCGGCCTGCCGCGTGTGGTCGTCCGGCGTTGCGCCGATGCCGCCGAAGCTCACGAGCAGGTCGCCGCGCGCGAATGTCGAACGCAGAAACGCGGTGAGTTCACCGCGATCGTCGCCTGCATAGTGCGCATAGTCGAGCGTAACCCCGCGACCGGCGAGCGTCGCGATCACGCGCGCGAGATGGCGGTCGGCACGCTTGCCGGTCAGTATCTCGTCGCCGATGATCAGCGTGCCGATTCGCATCGTCGGACTGCAGCAGGAAAAGCCGCCGGAAACAGGCGATCAAGCCCGCGACCGGCGGCGGCGGACGCGATCGAACAAAAAGACGCTAGGCTACGGATTCGGGGTATTTCTCTTCCATCTGCGCCATCATGCTGCTGACCGCGCGGTCGATCAGCGGCTCGGCCTCGACGAGGCGGGCACGATCGGTGCGGAAGTGCTTGGCCAGCTCTTCGGCCGTGATCGAAAGCGCCTTCTGGCCCTGGCGGTTGGTGAAGAGGTACGTGCCGCGCAGCGGGCTGATCCAGGCGAGCTTCGCGAACGCAAGCTGCCCCTCCTCGCTCTCGAATTCCACCCACATGCCGCGCTCGAGGCTGCGGGCGATCTCGAGGTACTCGTCGTCGAGGATTTCGGGAACCGGTTCCTCGGGCGGAGGCGGCGCGGGCGCCATCGCCTCGGCGAGCGCCTCGGCCTGCTTGGCCATCGCCTCGTCGCCGGAAGCCTTCGCGATTTCCGCCTGCGCCTTCGCATGTTCGGCGACCGCCGCGGTCGGCGAATCGACGTGCGCGAGCGAGGGCTTGACCGCGGCCGCGTGCGCCTCGACCAGGTTCGTCATGAACCGCTCGCGATCCTCCGGCGGCCACGTCGGTGCCTGCATGCCGGACGACACCCGCTTCAGCAACGAAGGCAGGATCGCGACGAGATGTCGGCGGTCCTCCTGCGACCGCTTCGGCTGCACGCTCCACACCAGGTCCTCGAGCGTGGTGACACCCGAGTTCCACGATTCGCTGTCCTCGCCGCCGGCGGCATAGACATGCGTGAGCGCGCGCTGCCAGTGCTGGCGCAGGAACGCCGCGAGGAACGTCGGGACGGGATGGCTCTCGATCCGCTTTTCGACCTCCGAGCGCGCCACCGCGCTCGCGATCTCCATCCGGTCGCGCTGGTTGATCTCCTCGGCCGACGACGCGATGTTCGTTTCAGCGGCCTTCTCTTCCTCGGCGAGGAACGCCTCGAGCTCCTCGCGCAGCGTCTCGAAGAGCCCCAGGTCGTCGCTGAAATCGTCCAGCACGCGGTGGACGATCTTGCTGATCTCGCGATACAGCGGATCCTCGGGCCCCATGACCGGCGACCAGCCGAGGCCCGCTTCGGCGAGCCGGTTGACCAGCAGGCGCGCCGGGTGCGTCTTCTTCGCGAAGAACGCGCCGTCGAGCATCGCCGCCTTGAGCACGGGAATCTGCAGGCGCGCGAGCAGCGCCTTGATGCCGTCGGGCAGATCCCTGGTCTCGAAGATGAAGTCGAACAGCATCGCGACCATCTCGATCGTCATCGATTCGAGCTGGTTCGCCTTCGCGGCGAGCGGCGATTCCTGCAGATCCCTCAGGACGTTGTGCAGTCCGGACGGGATGCCGGCGAACTGCACGGCGGCGCCGCCGACGTCGAAATTGGTCTGCCCCGCCTGCAGGCGGACGAGGCCCTCGTGCAGATCCGAGGACTCGATGATCGGCATCCCCGGCACGTATCCCGAGGGCGTGGGCGCGAGCGGCGCGAAAGCCCGCCCCGCGCCTGGCGGCTGGATCGAGGGAAAGTCGTAGCCGCCCGGCGCTTCGGCAGCGTGGGCCGGCGGCGCGAAGCCCGGCATTCCCGATGGCATTCCAGGCGGCATTCCCGAGGGCATGCCGGCAGGCGGGACGGCGAGGTTCGGAACCTGCGGCGGGCGCGCGAACATGCGCTGGAACAGCTCCCTCACGTCGACTTCGGCGTTGGGAACGGGCTCCGCCTTGCCGCGGCGGCCGTGGTCCGCCGATCGGTCCCGATGGATGACACCCGACCGCATCCCCGCGGGCATAACGTTGAGCTGCGTGAGTTGCTGGTTCAGGTCCGCATAGATCGCGTTGATGTCGACGAGCGGTGCCTGGTTCAGCTCCCGCAGCACCTGGAACTTCATGCGCTCCTCGGCGCGCAGCGTGCCGAGCGCGTCGGTGAAAGCATCGACGATCCTCGCCGGCGCGAACGGATTGGCATCCGTTTCCAGATCCGGCTTGCCCATCAGGTAGCCGACGCCGCGGTTCAGGCCCACGAGTTCGTCGTGGCACGTGTTCTCGAGAATGCGCTTGACGTTCCCGGTCAGCACCGACTTGTCCATCGCGCTCGTGTCGACGAGCGTGAGCGCGGAGCCATCGGCCTTGGAGAAGTCCGCCTTGACTTCGGCGCGTCCTGCAATTCCATCATCGATGCGCGTGCGCAGCCGGCGCGCGAACTCGGCGAGCAGCGGTTCCCGCTCCGACTTCAGCGCATCGCGCGTGTCGAGGTAGAGCCGCTGGTCTTCGCGGACATCCGATTTGTTCGCGCGGTCAATCAGCGTATTGCCGACCTTCTCCAAGATGTCGGTGAAGGCTTCGGTCAGCCGGCGGATCGCGAGGTCCCGGCAATCGGCAAGGATCTTCGCGAGCTCGCGCGAAGGTTTGACCTTGGCCTTTTCTGCGGCGGTGGTAGTGGCGTTCACGCGGTCAGGAGTTCTTGCGATACACGCGAGCCGGGCCGACCCGATCGGGCAAACGGCCCTGTGGTCAAACGGTTAGCGTGAAATCCAGCCAAGTTACTGTAGCACGAGCGTTTTTCTTCTGCACGCCGAGATCCACGACCGGTCAGCCGGCGAGCTCCGACCAGGCCCTTTCGAGTCTTTTGTACGACACCGGAAACGGTGTCTTGAGCTCCTGCGCGAACAACGAGACCTTGAGTTCCTCGAGCAGCCAGCGAAACGCCTCCAGCGCGGGCTCCTCGCGCCCCGCCTGCCGGTTGCGCTCGGCCCGCTCCCGGTAGCGCTGCGCCATTGCCGCCACCTGGGCTGCGTGGCGCTGGTCGCAGGTCGGGTTCTCGAGGTACTTGGCGAGGCGCCGCTCCAGCCCCTTGAGATAGCGCGGAACTTGCTGCAACTGGGCCCATGGCGTGGCGATGAAGAACCCGGGATGAACCAGCGCGTCGCGCTGCGCGCGCAGGTCCGCGCCGAACCGCGCATGCGCAGCCGGGAGCGCGGCAATGCGCTGCGAAATCGCTTGATATTCGGCAGCGATTGTCCCCAGCAGGCGGAACGCGCCCTCGACGACTGCGGGCAGCCGGGCACGCGCGCGCCTTAGCTGCTCGGCGAACTCCGCTTCGGTGCGGGGCAGCGGGTCGTCGCCCACGAAGGCGCGGTCGCAGACGGCGGCCATGACGTCGCCCTGCAGCCGGTCAGCGGGCATCACCGGCTTGAGCTGAAGCGCGGCCTGGGCGAATCCCGGGCCGCCCGCGCCCCTGCCCTGCTCCCAGCGCGCGAGCGCGTCCTTGAGCGCGAGACGGATGAGCCGCACGACGCCTGACCGATGCGAGGCAATCGCCGCCTGCTCGGTGTCGAGCAGCGCGAGCGAGACACGGTCGCCGTCGTCGACGAGCGCCGGATAGCCGGTGAGTCGCTGCCCCTTGCGCGCAACGGTGAGCGTGGGCGGCAGATCGCCGAAGTCCCAGCTCCGCAGGCCCTTCTTCTCGAACGCCGGCCCGGTCGCGGCGAACGTCATCTGCGCCGCTTCGCCGAGCTGCGTTCGCAGCCGCGCAAGGTCGCGATCCGCCGCAAGTTCGGCGCCCGCCGCGTCGACCACGCGGATCAGCATCAGCAGATGCGGCGGAAGCAGTTGGCCGTCCCAGACGTCGGCCGGGGGCGCCTCGCCCAGCCGATCCTTGAGATAGGTGCGGATCGCCTCCGGCAACGATAGATCCGCCGGGGGCGTCGCGCAAAGGAACGCGGTTACCACCTCGGGCAGCGGGATCAGCCGGTTCCGGTAGGCCTTCGGCAGCGCCTTCAGATACCAGGTGACCTTCTCGCGGATCATGCCGGGCACGAGCCATGTGAGTCTTGCCGCATCGAGCTGGTTCAGCAGCGCGAGCGGAACGGTGAGCGTAAGGCCGTCGTGCGGATGCCCGGGGGCGAAGCGGTATTTGAGCGAGAGGCGTGTGCCCGCGAGCGGCAGTGTCTCGGGGAACTGTGCCTCGGTCGGAAGCAGCGCCCCGTGGCGAAGCAGCGCGTCGCGCGTCAGGTGCAGGATTTGCGGATCGCGAGCCTCGGCCGCCTCGCGCCAGCGCTCGAACTCCGCCTTCGTGCAGATGTGCTGCGGCAAGCGGCCGGCATAGAAGGCCGCGATGGCCTCCTCGTCCACCAGCACGTCCTGCCGTCGCACCTTGTGCTCGAGTTTCGCGATGTCGGCGACCAGATTGCGGTTGTGCGCGAGAAATGCGCCGCGGGTCGCAAGTGTGCCGGGGACGAGCGCCTCGCGGATGAAGATCTCGCGCGCCACGTCGGCGTCGATGCGGCCGTAGGAGACAGGACGTCGCGGCACCAATGTCAGGCCGTACAGCTGCACGCGCTCGCTCGCGACCACCTCGCCACGGCTCTCCTCCCAGTGCGGCTCGAACCAGTCGCGCGTGACGAGATCCCCGGCCGCCGCCTCGATCCATTCGGGCTCCACGCGCGCCGCACAGCGCGCGAAGAGCCGCGTCGTTTCGACGAGCTCCGCCGCAAGCACCCAGCGGGGTCCCCTCTTCGCGAGCCCCGATCCGGGATGCAGGAAGAAGCGGATCCCGCGCGTGCCGAGGTACCCGTCGCCCGGCTCGTCCTTCGTGCCGACGTTGCCGATGAGGCCGGCGAGCAACGCCTGATGGATCAACGCGTAGCGTGGCGCATCGATAACCTTCGGCAAGGCGGGCTCCCACTTCCAGCCCGCTTCGGCAAGTTCGCTCGCGAGCTGCTCGTGCACATCGCGCCACTCGCGCAGGCGCAGGAAGTTGACGAACTGCGCGCGACACGCATCCACCAGGCGCCGATGGCCGAGCTTCTGCGCGAGCAGCTCGTCGAAGAACTCCCGCAGCGCGACAAGCGAGAGGAAATCCGAGCGCTCGTCACGAAAGCGCAGGTGCGCCTGGTCGGCCGCCTGCTGCCTTTCGAGCGGACGCTCGCGCGGATCGGGTACCGCGAGCGCGCTCGCGATGACCAGCGCTTCGGCAAGGCAACCCTTGTCGCGCGCGGCCAGCACGATGCGGCCGATCCGCGGGTCGAGGGGCAGGCGCGCAAGCTCGCGACCGAGCGGTGTCAGTGCGCGGCTCGCGTCGACCGCGGAGAGCTCCTGCAGCAACTGGTAGCCGTCGGCGATCGCGCGCGGCGGCGGCGGCTCGACGAAAGGGAATTCGTCCACCGCGCCCAAGTCGAGCGCGGCCATGCGCAGGATCACGCTCGCAAGCGAGCTGCGCAGGATCTCGGGGTCGGTGTACTTCGTGCGCGCGGCGAAATCGTCCTCGCCGTAGAGCCGCATGCAGATGCCGTCCTGAACGCGGCCACAGCGGCCCGCGCGCTGGTTGGCAGCGGCCTGCGAGATCTTCTCGATCTGCAGCAGCGTCGTCTTGTTGCGCACGCTGTAGCGCTTGACGCGCGCGAGCCCGGGGTCGATCACGTAGCGGATGCCCGGCACCGTGAGCGAGGTTTCGGCGACGTTGGTCGCGAGAACGATGCGCCGACCGTTCGACGGCGCGAACACGCGCTGCTGGTCCATAACCGACAGCCGGGCGTAGAGCGGCAGGATCTCCACCGCGTTCGCGTAGGGACGGCGCGCGAGACCCTTGCGCAGCAGGTCGCCCGTCTCGCGGATTTCGCGCTCGCCGGGCAGGAAGACGAGGATGTCGCCCGGGCCCTCGCGCCACAGGTCCTCGGCAGCCGAGACGATCGCCTGCTCGAGATCCTCCTCGTCGTCGGCTTCCTCCGCATCGCCCGTTCCGAGCGGGCGATAGCGGACCTCCACGGGATAGAGGCGGCCTGACACCTCGATTATCGGCGCCGGCCTGCCGGGCGATCCGAAATGCGTCGCGAAGCGCTGCGCATCGAGCGTCGCGGAGGTGATGATCACCCTGAGCTCGGGCCGGCGCGCAAGCAGACGTTTGAGATAGCCGAGCAGGAAGTCGATGTTGAGGCTGCGCTCGTGCGCCTCGTCGACGATGATCGTGTCGTATGCGGTCAGGCTGCGGTCACCCTGCGTTTCGGCAAGCAGGATGCCGTCGGTCATCAGCTTGACGTACGCGTCGGGCCGCGTGTGGTCGGTGAAGCGCACCTTGTAGCCGACCGCGGCGCCGAGCGGCGTGCCGAGCTCCTGCGCGATGCGCGTCGCGACCGCGCGCGCCGCGATGCGCCGCGGCTGCGTGTGGCCGATCAAGCCCCGCTCTCCCCTGCCCGCGGCGAGGCAGATCTTGGGCAGCTGCGTCGTCTTGCCGGAGCCCGTTTCGCCGCTCACGATCACAACCGGGTGCGCGCGGATCGCCGCGGCGATCTCGTCCGCGCGCTGCGCCACCGGCAATTCCGGCGGGAAATGGAGGGCGGGCTTGCCGGCGGCGCGCGCCCCGCGCCGCTCGATCGAGCGGGCGAGGTCGGCGGCGAGCCTTTCCCACTCGGCCGGCGGCGCGTGCCGGGCGCGCGCGCGCTCGATCCGGGCGTGCAGCCGGTGGGCGTCGGCGGCAAGCGCGAGATCGAGGCGGCCGATGAGGACGGAAGCGGCGGAAGACATGTCGGCTCCAGCGGGCAACGCCGGCCGGCATACGCATGGACCCGGCGGGGGCAGGAATGGCCGCGGGCGAGCCGGCCGATTCTACCGCGCGCACGATGCGCGCTATGATCCGCCGGGTCAGGGCTGCCGCCCGCATCCACCCCGCAAGGAGACGCCATGTCGAGCTTCCCCCGTCGTCCCATCCGCCTGCTCGCGCTCGCCGCGTGCCTCGCCTCGATCACTGCCGCGGCCGACGCCGCGACGCTGCGCTGGGCCGGCCGCGGCGATCCGCAGACGATGGACCCCTATTCACAGAACGAGAACCTGACCAACAACATCAACGCGCTGATCTACGACACGCTGGTGATGCGCGACAAGGACCTGAAGCTCATCCCGGGCCTTGCCACGTCGTGGGAGCAGGTCAACCCGACGACGTGGCGGTTCAAGCTGCGCCAGGGCGTCAAGTTCCACGACGGCACGCCGCTCACGGCGGACGACGTCGTGTTCTCGTTCCAGCGTGCGGCCGAGGACACTTCGCAGATCCGGGCCTACTCCAATGCCGCAGGCAAGCCGCGCAAGATCGACGAGGGCACCGTCGAGTTCGTCACCAACGGCCCCAATCCGATCGAGCTCGAGCACATCGCCAACATCTACATCATGAGCAAGGCATGGTGCGAGAAGAACAAGGCGACAAAGCCGCTCGACTTCAAGAACAAGGAAGAGATGATCACGTCCCGCCAGGCGAACGGGACGGGTGCGTTCGTACTCACCACGCGCGAGCCGGACGTGCGCACCGCGATGAAGAAGAACCCCGATTGGTGGGGCTGGAAGGACAAGCGCTTCGACAGCAACGTGACCGAAGTCATCTACACGCCGATCACGAACGACGCGACCCGCCTTGCGGCGCTGGTCGCCGGCAACATCGACCTGATCAACGATCCCGCGCCGCAGGACGTGCCGCGTCTTATGCAGACCCCCGGGGTGCGCGTCATCGAGGGGCTCGAGCAGCGCATCGTGTTCCTCGGCATGGACCAGAACCGCGACGAGCTGCTCTATTCCAGCGTCAAGGGCAAGAACCCGTTCAAGGACAAGCGCGTGCGGCAGGCGCTCTACCAGGCGATCGACATCGACGCGATCCAGAAGTCGACGATGCGCGGCCTGTCGAAGCCCACGGGCGCGCTGCTGCCGTCGCCCGTCCAGTCGGAGGCGGCTATCGAGAAGCGGCTCCCATACGACCCTGCCGCGGCGAAGAAACTGCTGGTGGAGGCCGGGTACCCGGACGGATTCGAGGTGACGCTCGACTGCCCGAACAACCGCTACGTGAACGACGAGAAGATCTGCCAGGCCGTGTCCGCGATGTGGTCGAAGATCGGCATCAACACCAGGCTCGTCACGCTGCCGCGCGCCCAGTACTTCCCGAAGCTCGAAAAGCTCGACACGAGCGTCTACATGCTGGGCTGGGGCGGAGCCTCGACGGACGCGATCTTCACGCTGCAGCCCGTGCTGTCGACGTACAACGGTAAGGGTGACGGCGACTACAACTACGGCCGCTACACCAACCCGAAGTTCGATGCGCTGGTCGCGGAAGTGAAGATCGAGATGAATCCGGAGAAGCGGCTCGCGCTCATCCGCCGGGCGCTCGCGATCCACAACGACGATGTGCAGCACCTGCCGCTCCACCGCCAGATGATTCCCTGGGCGGCCCGCAGCAACGTCGATATCCCGCACCGCGCCGACAACCAGGTTTGGCCGGTGTGGGCGAAGGTGCGCTAGCACGGATGTTTCACCGGGGCGCGGGAATTTGGCGTGGCGGTTTGCGGCCTGGATCGGGCGCAGCCGACGCCGCCAATCGCAGCGACTATTGGCGAAGAGAGCAAGCCCGGGCCCGGTGCAAAACAAGCGCCAGAAACCGCGCAGCCGTGCCATCCGAATTGCGCCACCGGTGGCGTATGCGAAGTGCTTGGTATCGCTCGGGACTTCACGTAATCGGCGGCGGCCTGGTGAAATATCCGGGCTAACCAGGGCCAAGCGAGACTTCCGGTTCCCGCGCGCTCGGGGTGCCCGGCAGCGGTTTGTCGAGATAGCGCTGCACGAGCCACGCGGTGACGAGGAGGCAGACCGCCTGGATCGCGAACAGCAGGTAGCCCTGCGTGGTCGCCTTCGCGAGCGCCATGTCGAGCGCCGCGACGAGTGCGGCCGTCGCCAGAAACGCGGACACGGTGCGGGGATCGGCGCACAGGACCGCATCGATCAGCATGGCGGCGAACAGGCCCGCGGCCGCTGCAGCGACGATGGCGGACGGCGGCGCGCCTGCGCCTTGCAGCGGCTCCTCGCCGAACGCGAGCGCCAACAGCAGCGGCAGCAGCCAGCGCCGGCGCGTGCCCCCGTCCGTGACCCGTGACAGCACCGCAAGCAGGAACAGCGCGACCGCGACGACGAGCGGGAAGCGGAGCACGGACAGCGCGGCCGCGAGTGCGGGAAGGGCGGCATCCTCGAACGGATAGGACGGCCATGCGGGCTCGACATCGGGAAACGCTCGCGCGGCAAGAAGGAATGCGCCCCCGGTTGCCAATGCAGCAGCGCATCCCGCGCACCACGGGGGCAGCCACGTTGCGAGCGGCCGGCGCGGCGCGGTGCGCGCCCACCAGCTGCCGACGCCCGCGAGCAGGCCGCCGATCACCGCAAGCCCGATCGCGCCGATCACGGCACCGACCATCCTGGTCGCCGCCTGCGCGGCAAACGGCTCCGACGTCGTGAATCCCGCCTCGGCTTCCGGCCAACCGAGCGCCGCGCGCCCGAGCGACAGCACGAATACGAATCCGCTGACGAAAAGGCTCGCGCGCACATCTGCCGCGCCTCGACCCCAGCCGAGGATGCCCATGACGAGCGCGGCGATCGCGACCATCGCGAGCACGATCGCGATTCCGAGCTTCACGCCCGTCAGCCGGCCCTGGCGCTCCTGCTCGGCGCGAACCCACGGCTCCGGGACGTGCACGTAGCGCGCGACGCCGATTACCTCGGCGCCGGCCATGTCAACCCGGACGCGCGCCTGCCCGCCCGCACCGACGAAGACGCGCGGGTCGTGCCACACGAACGACCAGTCGGTGCGCGCGGGACGGGCCTTGTCCTCGCCCGCGACAAACGCGAGCGCCCGGGCGTCGAGGCCGAGTTCGGCAGCGAGCTCGCGCGACGCGATCGCCAGCGCGTCCTCGCGCGAAAGCTGCGCGCCGGCACGACCCTCCGGAAGCACGTGGCGCACGCGTCGTACATTACCGCTCCCGTCGACTGTCACCTGCCACTCCTCCGCACGTTCGGCGACGTCGCCTTCGAACGTCGCAAACCTCACCTGCCACACGGGCGGCGGAAGCCACTCACCAACCAGCGCGCGATAGCGCGCAGGTCCCGCCTCCCGCCAGACGAACAGCTGCGGAGCGTCCGCGTCGCTCGACTGGATGTCGGCCATCCGCCGCCATTGCGGGGGGAGGTTCACGTCGCGTCTCGCGAGCGCGCCTTGGGCGGCCGCGATCGCCTGCGCCCGGTCGATCGTGAGCGGCGGAACATCCGTCCCCACGCGCATCGAAACGAGCCATGCAACGAGGCCGGCGGCAGCAAGTACCGGCAGCGCCCGCTGAAGCCTCGGAGTCCATTGCGCCTGCCGATGCAGGCTCCGCCGCTCCACCTGCGCGGAAGCCGCCGCAGGTCGCCATGCACCGTTGCGCAACGCGGGCGGAAGCTCGACAAACGCTCCGAGCTGCATCCGGCGCAGCAGGACGATGACAAGCGGCACCGCACCGGCCGCGATCACCAGCGCGCGCTGGGCCGTCGCACCCGGCGCATCGACCAGGAAGACGGGGATCGACATGAGAACGAGGTCGAACACGGCGTGCAGCAGGATCGTCGGCAGCAGCCCGAAGCGCAGGAAGATCCACGCCCACATGAGCGACGGCACGATCAGCTCGACCAGCCGCGAATACGCGGGAAAACCCGGATAGTTCGCATGCGCGCCGCCGAACAGGAGCGCCTGCAGTGCGAACGCGATTGCGATGCCGGCGCTGCGCGACCCGAAACGCGCGCCGATCAGCGCGCCGAGCGCAAGCGGAACCGCGCGGAACAGGCATTCCTCCATGAACCCCGCCTGCAGCGACAGCGCGATCGGCTGCAGCGCGGGAATCGCGGACGACAGGATGTTCGGATCCGACAACGCTTCGGAAGGCTGCCACCAGCCAAGCCAGCGGTTGGAGGCATAGTAGAAGGCGATGATCAGCCCGAGTTCGAGCGGCACGAACAGGTAGCCGCCGGCCGTGCGGCCAAGCGCCTGCACCGAGGCGCCTGCCTCGCGCGACCACAACCGCCAGAGCTGCGGCTGGTGCGGGAATGCGCGCCGCGACAGGCCCTCCGCCGCCATGAAGACCAGCGCGTAACCGAGACTGCCGCCGACGAGGATCGCCAGCGCCCGGCCGCCCTGCCCGAGCCAGAATGTCGACTCCGACTGCGCGGTGTCGAAGCCCATCCACGCCGATTGCGCATCGGCGAGAGCGGCCGCTGCCATCAAGCCACCGACGATCAAGCCGGCACCGAGCGCCGGCCGCCACAACAGCGCGCGCTGGCGCAGGAGCCAGAGCGCGCCGAGGATGCAGCCCCCGAGTCCGTAGAGCAGTCCGGCTCCCGCGCTCGCGATGCCCGCGATCAGGTTGTTGGCACTGCGTAATTCCTGGTATCGCCGTTCGAACGATTCCGGCACGTGAATCGAGGGCACGAGTTGCACGAGTTCGTCGCCGGCCACGCCGAGCCGCAGCCGGATGCGCGCCTCGCCCAACGCCTCGGGCCGCTCGTAGACGAACGCATGGTCGACGCGGCCGCTCGGCCGCGTCTGCTCCGATTGCTCGAGAAGCCGGTAGGGCGCGAAATCCACGCCCCAGCTGCGCTTCGCCTGATCCAGCGCAAGCGTGCGCGCCACATCGGCGGACAGCGCCTTGGTCGCCGGGTCGCGCACGTAGTCCTCGGGCAGCCGGCGGTTGAAGCCGTCCTGCGCGCCGTCGGGCTTGAAGCGGATCGTCACCTCGTCGATCGACCCGGGCTGGAACAGCCGCACGTCCCACCAGTACGGCGCGTAGCGGTTCCCGGCGACGAGCGCGGCGAACGCCGCTTTGCCGCCGCCCTCGAGCTCGATGTAGTCCTGCGCGGCGCCGTCGTGCCCGAACTGCGCCGCGGCCTTGGCCTGCGGCGGCGCAAGCTTCTCGCGTGCGGCAATCTCCCGCGCCTTGTCGATTGCCTCGTGGCGGGCAAGCCGGACATCGAGATTGACGAGCGGAATCGCGAGCGGAAACAGCTTGGCGGCGACACCGAGCGCGGCGATGGCCAGCGCGAAGTAGGCGATCCAGAAACCCGGCTTGCGGGTCATGCCGTCCATGTTCACTGTTGCGCGCTCGGGTTCGCCGGTCGAACGACGATCAGATTCCGATCACACCGGTCGCGACCAGCTCGGTCATGCGCGCTGGAGCAACGCCCAGGCGCTCGCGCAGCACGAGCGCGGTGTGCTGGCCGAGGAGCGGCGGAGGATTCGCGTACGCCGGCGGCGTCGCCGAGAAGCGCACCGGCGTGCCCACCTGCGCCACGGTCCCGGCGAGCGGGTGCGGCAGATCGAAGCGCAGGCCCCTTGCGACCAGCTGCGGATCGGCGAACACCTGATCGAGCCGGTTGATCGGTCCGCATGGAACGCCGAGTGGTTCGAGGAGCGCGAGCCAGTCGCGCTGGGGGCGCTCGCGCACGATCTTCGCGACCATCGGCACCAGCATCGCGCGGTTTTCCACGCGCGCCGCGTTGGTCGCGAAGCGCGGGTCGCGCGCCCACTCCGGCACGCCCGCCGCCGCGCAGAACCTGGCGAACTGGGCGTCGTTGCCCACCGCCAGGATGATGTGCCCGTCGGCGCACGCGAACACCTGGTACGGCACGATGTTCGGGTGCGCGTTGCCAAGGCGTCCCGGCGGCCTGCCGGTGACGAGGTAGTTCATGTTCATCACCGCCATCATTGCGACCGCGGAATCGAACAGGCACGTGTCGACCCATTGGCCTTCACCGGTGCGGTCGCGGTGCGCGAGCGCGGCGAGGATTGCCGTGGACGCGAACATCCCGGTCATGAGGTCGGTGATCGCGATGCCCGCCTTCTGCGGCCCGCCGCCCGGCAGATCGTCGCGCTCGCCGGTGACGCTCATGAAACCCGCCATTCCCTGGATGATGAAGTCGTAGCCCGCGCGGTCGGCATAGGGCCCGTCCTGCCCGAAGCCCGTGATCGACGCGTACACGAGCCGCGGATTGACCGCGGAAACGGCCGCATAGTCGAGCCCGTACTTGGCAAGGCCGCCGACCTTGAAGTTCTCGATCAGCACGTCGGCCTGCCGCGCGAGATCGAGCACCAGCGTACGACCTTCGGGCCGCGTGAAGTCGATCGCCACCGACAGCTTGCCGCGATTGCACGAAAGATAATATGCGGCCTCGCTCGTGTCGTTGCCTTGCGCATCCTTGAGGTAGGGCGGTCCCCAGGCGCGCGTGTCGTCGCCGCCGCCGGGCCGCTCGACCTTGATGACCGTCGCACCGAGGTCGGCGAAGAGCTGCGTGCAGTACGGTCCCGCGAGCACGCGGGAAAGGTCGAGAACCGTGAGGTGGGACAGCGGGCCGGGCATCAGGAAACAGGAGCCAGATGACGGGAGTCAGCGACCAAAGGGTCTCCTGCGAAGACGACGCGAGCGCGGACGGCCGCATCCCCGTTCGGGCGCCGCTTCATGGCGTGCGGCCGACGCGGCGCTCGTCGTCGCGAGGGGAGACGAAGCTCGGTGAGCGATGGCGTGACAGAACGCCTATTCGATGGCCTTGACCAGCTCCTCGACGACCTTCTTCGCGTCGCCGAACACCATCATCGTCTTGTCCATGTAGAACAGCGGATTGTCGAGACCGGCATAGCCCGATGCCATCGACCGCTTGTTGACGATGACCGTCTTCGCCTTGTACGCCTCGAGGATCGGCATGCCGTAGATCGGGCTGCCTTTCTGCTCGGCCAGCGGGTTGACGACGTCGTTGGCGCCGAGGATCAACGCCACGTCGGCGGTGCCGAACTCGCCGTTGATGTCCTCCATCTCGAATACCTGGTCGTAGGGCACCTCGGCCTCCGCGAGCAGCACGTTCATGTGACCGGGCATCCGTCCGGCCACGGGGTGGATCGCGTACTTCACGGTCACGCCCTTCGCCTTGAGCTTGGCCGCCATCTCCTTCACCGCGTGCTGGGCGCGCGCGACCGCGAGTCCGTACCCCGGAACGATGATGACCGTCTCGGCGTTGCCCATGATGAACGCGGCGTCGTCGGGGCTGCCCGACTTCACGGTCTTCTGCGAAGCATCGGCAGCCGCCGCCCCCTCCGCGGCGCCGAAGCCGCCCAGAATCACGCTGAAGAACGACCGGTTCATCGCCTTGCACATGATGTACGACAGGATCGCGCCGGAGGAGCCGACCAGCGAGCCGGCGATGATGAGCATCGGGTTGTTGAGCGAGAAGCCGATGCCGGCCGCCGCCCATCCCGAGTAGCTGTTGAGCATCGAGATCACGACCGGCATGTCGGCACCACCGATCGGGATGATGATCAGCACGCCGAGCAGGAATGCGAGCGCCGACATCACGATGAACGGCATCCAGCCGCCGCCCATGAAGAACCAGATGCCGAAGCCGATCATCGCGATCCCGATCACGAGATTCAGCAGGTGCTGTCCGCGAAACACGATGGGCGCGCCGCTGATGCGCCCGGACAGCTTGCCGAATGCGATGACCGACCCCGAGAACGTGATCGCGCCGATGAACGTCCCGATGAAGAGCTCGAGCTTGTTGCCGGTCGGGATCTCCGCCGGCAGCCCGAATGACGTGGGGTTGTTGACCGCCGCGACGGCGATCAGCACGGCGGCCATGCCCACGAGCGAGTGGAAGGCCGCGACCAGCTCGGGCATCTGCGTCATCTGCACCCGCTTGGCGATCACCGCTCCGACCACGCCACCGACGGCGATGCCGGCGAGGATCATCCCGACGTTCCTGGTGTTCGAGTAGACCAGGGCGAGCGTGACGACGACGGCGATCGCCATGCCGACGATGCCCAGCACGTTGCCGCGCCGCGCCGTGGTCGGATGCGAGAGCCCCTTCAGCGCGAAGATGAAGCAGATCGACGCGATCAGGTACCAGAGGGCGACTTGATTGGCGCTCATGAGGCGTCTCCGGTCGGCATTCAGCGCTTCTCGGAAGGCGCGGCCTTCGGCTCTTTTTTCCTGAACATCTCGAGCATCCGCTGCGTCACGAGAAAACCGCCGAAGACGTTGACCGACGCCAGCGCCACGGCGACGACCCCGACCCAGCCGCCCCAGTCGAACGTTGCCGGACCCGCCGCCAGCATGGCGCCCACGAGGATGATGCCGGAAATCGCGTTGGTCACCGACATCAGTGGCGTGTGCAGCGCCGGCGTCACGCTCCACACGACGTGATAGCCGACGAATATCGCGAGCGCGAAGATGATCAGATAGAAGACGATGGGGTCGACGACGGTGGCCATGCTTTGCTCCGCTTCAGAGGTTTTTTCGAAGGTCGCCGGGACTACGCGCGCGGGACGACCTGGCCGTTCTCGCAGATGAGAACGGCCTGTACGATCTCGTCGTCCCGGGGCACCGCGAACTCGCCGGTCTTGGCATTGAGCGACAGCGCGAGGAAGTTGAGCACGTTGCGGGCATAGAGTGCGCTTGCGTCCGCCGCCACGTACGCAGGCAGGTTGGCCAAGCCGACCAGCTTGACGCCGTTGCCGGTCGTCACGATCTTGTCCTGCACGCTGCCTTCGACATTGCCGCCCTGCTCGACGGCGAGGTCGACGACCACCGCTCCCGGCTTCATCGCCGCGACGGTCGCCGCCTTGATGAGCTTGGGTGCGGGCCGGCCGGGGATCAGCGCCGTCGTGATCAGCACGTCGACCGTCTTGCAGCGTTCGTGGATGATCTCGGCCTGCCGCGCCATCCACTCGGGAGGCATCGGCCGTGCGTAACCGCCCACGCCCTCGGCAATCTTCCGTTCCTCGTCGTTGGCGTAGGGCACGTCGACCCATTTCCCGCCGAGCGATTCGACCTGGTCCTTGACCGACGGACGGACATCCGACGCCTCGATCACCGCGCCCAGCCGCTTCGCGGTCGCGATCGCCTGCAGGCCGGCCACGCCCACGCCGAGAATCAGCACGCGCGCGGCCTTCACGGTGCCTGCGGCCGTCATCAGCATCGGCATGAACTTGCCGTATTCGTTGGCGGCGACGATCACCGCCTTGTAGCCGGCGATGTTGGCCTGCGAGGACAGCACGTCCATCGACTGCGCGCGGGTGATCCGCGGCAGCCACTCCAGCGCAAACCCGGTGAAACCGGCCTGCGCGTACGTCTCGACCGCGGCCTTGTCGAACGGGTTCAGCAGCCCGATGACGAGAGCGCCCTTCCTGATCTGCGGCAACTCCGCGGCGGAAGGTCCCCGCACCTTCAGCACGATGTCCGCGCCCAGCGCTTCGGCGGCGCTGCCGATCTTTGCACCGGCAGCGACATAGTGATCGTCGGGAATGCTCGACGCCGTTCCGGCGCCGCTTTCGACGACGATCTCGTGCTTGCCGCTCGCGGCGAGCTTCTTGACGGTTTCGGGCGTCGCCGCAACGCGCGTTTCGCCCAAGCGCGTTTCGCGCGGAATGCCGATCAGCATGGCGGGGTCCCCGGAGGCTATCCGCCCGGCCATTGCGCCGGGCTCGTTCGTTTTGTCGCGCGCTATGCTGCCACAAAACCGGGTCCAGGAGTCAGGAAAGCGGAGAGGGCGACGTGGAATCCGCGGAACAGCGGCCACAAGCCGCGATCCGGTGGTGGACTTGGCGCATGGTTCCCGCAATCCACGCGCTTGCGGCAGCGCATCGCGGCCCCCAGCCGCCTTTCACCCGATCGCCGCCGCGATCGCGCGGCCGAGATCGCCGGTCGTCGCCTTGCCGCCGATGTCCGGCGTGCGCGGCGCCTTCGGGTCGGCGAGTACGCGCTCGATCGCGGCGACCACCGCGTCGGCGGCATCCTTGTGTCCGAGGAACTCGAGCATCAGCGCGCCCGACCAGATCTGCCCGATCGGATTGGCGATCCCCTTGCCCGCGATGTCGGGCGCCGACCCGTGAACGGGCTCGAAGAGCGAAGGGAAGCTCCGCTCGGGATTGATGTTGGCCGACGGCGCGATGCCGATCGTCCCGCACACCGCGGGTCCGAGGTCGGAGAGGATGTCGCCGAACAGGTTGGAGCCGACGACGACGTCGAAGATCTGCGGCTGGCGCACGAAATGCGCGGTCAGGATGTCGATGTGATACTGGTCCGTCGCGATGTCCGGGTAGTCGCGGGCGATCGCACGGAAGCGCTCGTCCCAGAACGGCATCGTGATCGAGATGCCGTTCGATTTCGTCGCCGACGTGACTTTCTTGCGCGGCCGCGTGCGCGCGAGCTCGAACGCGAAGCGCACGATCCGGTCCACGCCTTTTCGCGAGAAGACGGACTCCTGGAACACGATCTCCCGCTCGGTGCCCTCGAACATGCGACCGCCGACCGACGAATACTCGCCCTCGGTGTTCTCGCGCACCACGACGAAGTCGATGTCGCCCGGTTTCCGGTTGGCAAGCGGCGTCGGGATGCCCGGCATCAGCCGGCACGGGCGCAGGTTCACGTACTGGTCGAAACGGCGGCGGAACTGGATCAGCGAGCCCCACAGCGACACGTGATCCGGCACCGTCGCGGGCCAGCCGACCGCGCCATAGAAGATCGCGGGGAACGGCGAGAGCGTCTCGAACCAGCCCTCGGGCATCATCCGCCCGTGCTTGCCGTAGTAGTCGCAGCTCCAGTCGAATTCCGTCCACTCGAAACCGATGCCGAAGCGCCTGCCTGCGGCTTCGAGCGCGCGCAGGCCCTCGGGCACCACTTCCTTGCCGATGCCGTCGCCCGGAATCACCGCGATGCGATGCGTGCTCATCGTGCTCTCCTCGTTGCGCGGCCATTTTAGGTTATGCTCGTCTCGCCCCCGCCCCGGCGCTTACCCTGCGCGCCACTCGCATGCTTGCCACGACGCTCGTCGTCATCCAGCTGGCGCTGATCGCAGCGCTGGTGCCGCCGTGGTCGGTGGACGGATTCCACGCGTCCGGGTGGGCGCTCCTCGCGCTCGCGGCGGCGCTCGGGATCTGGACGCTGACTGCCAACCGGCCCGGGAACTTCAGCGTGTTTCCCGCGCCCCGCGTGGGCGCGCGACTCGTCACCCACGGACCCTACCGGTTCGTGCGTCACCCGATGTATCTCGCGGTGCTCGTCGGCGGACTCGGGCTCGCGCTCGGCTGGCGCACCCCGGTCCACGTCGCCGTGCTGACGGCACTGGCGCTCGTGCTGCACGTCAAGGCCGGCCTCGAAGAGCGCCTGCTCATCGCGCGCTTCCCCGAGTATCTCGCCTACCGCGCGCGCACGCCGCGCATCCTGCCCTTCGTGCGCCGCCCGTCCTGAACCCGCTCGCTGCGGGCGCGTTCGCGCGCCGGATTCGGTCGTCGGGATGATGGAGGCAACCGCCGCCCGTGGCCCACGATCGCATCCACCATCTCACGAAAGGAGAGCGCGATGTCCACACGTCGCTACTGGATCGGCGTGGTTTCCAAGGACGATGTCGACGTTGCCGTTGCGAGCGGTTTCGTGCGGCTCGGTCACGGCAAGGCAGGACCGCTCGAGCGAATGCGCGCGGGCGACGGCTTCCTTTTCTACTCGCCGCGGGCAAGCTACCCGGACGGTCCGCCGCTCAAGCAATTCACCGCGATCGGCAAGGTGCGCGATGCCCCGCTCGTTTATGCCGAGCGCCCGGACGGCGAGGCGGTGTTCCGCCGCGGCGTCGATTTCCTGCCTGCGGAACCGACGCCGATCAGGCCGCTGATCCGCGAGCTCACGTTCATCCGCAGCAAGGAGCACTGGGGCGCCGCGTTCCGGTTCGGATTCCTTCCGGTGCCCGAACAGGACTTCGAACGCATCGCGTCGGCAATGGGACGCCCCGTGATGGTCGACTTTCCACGTGCCGACCCGGTGCCCGCCGGCGCACCATAGCAGCGGCATCGGGTGTATCGTGGCGTTGCGGGCGCGCCCTCTCGCGCGTCCAACCGATGCCATGCCCGATCCCGACATCAACGAACGGATCGTCACGCTGCTCGAAGCACTGTTGTCGGAGCAGCGCGCGGTGAGTGCACGCCAGATCGAAGCGATCGAGAATCAGCGGCGCGCAATCGAGATCCAACAGCAGGCGACGCGCCGCGCCTCGCGCATCCTGACCTCGCTCATCATCGCGCTGGCCGTGGTGATCCTTGCCGCCTACTTCGGGCCGTACCTGATGCTCTGGCTCGTGCATCGCTGAGCGCCGCGCAATACCGTGCCGGCTATCGGGGATGCGATCGCGCCGCCGCGCATGGACAGCGTGCGGGATCGTGCGCTAGAGTAGTTGCACCGGTGCGCGTCCTCGGGCGCCCACCGGTGTTTTTTTACAAGCCCCGCTTCGCCCCGGCACCGCCTTGATGACCACCCGCTCCGACGCCCTTCACCGCCGCGCGATCGTCTACATGATCGTCGCGCCGATCTGCTGGTCGTCCGGCGGTCTGCTCGTGCGCCTGCTGTCGTTCCGCGATGCGTGGGAAATCGTCTTCTGGCGCTCGCTTTTCATGGCGCTGTTCGTCGCCGCCACGCTGGTCGTCCTGCACCGGGAACGCACCGTCGCGTCCGTCCGCGCCGTCGGATGGCCGGGCGTGCTGTCGGGCCTGTTCCTCGCGGGGCAGTTCTTCTTCTTCATCGCCTCGCTCACGCGCACGACGGTCGCGAACACGTTTGTGCTGATGAGCGTTTCGCCGTTCCTCGCCGCGCTCGCCGGGCTCGCGTTTCTGGGCGAGCGCGTGCCGGCCCGGACCTGGCTTGCGATGGCGGTCGCGTTCGCCGGCATGGTCGTCATGTTCAGCGACGCGATCGACGCCGGCCAGCTCGCCGGCAACCTGCTCGCGGTCGGCGTCTCGTGCCTGTTCGCGCTCAACGTCACCGTGCTGCGCAAGGCGCATGCGACGGTGGACATGCTGCCGACGGTGATGCTGGCCGGCCTGATCTCGATCGTGCTCGCGCTGCCGCTCGGGCTGCCGTTCGAGGCGACCGCCCGCGATCTCGTGATCCTGGCCGTCATGGGCTGCATCCAGCTCGGCACCGGCTGCCTGCTGATGGTGGCGGCCTCGCGTCACCTGTCCGCCACCGAACTCGGACTGCTCGCATTGCTCGAGCCGATTCTGGGACCGATCTGGGTGTGGGTGCTGCTGGGAGAGGACCCGGGGAAACTCGCGCTGATCGGCGGCGCGATCGTGCTCTCCGCCGTGATCGCCAACCAGTTCGTTGCCGCGTGGCGCGGCCGCTCGGTGCAGGCGGACGCCGCGCCCCCCGCCGCCACGCCCGGACCGTAGCGGACGACGCGGATGGCGCTCCCCGACTTTCCGCTTGCGTTCTACCCGGTCGCGATCCTCGCCATCCTGTTGAGCGGCATCGCCAAGGGAGGCTTCGGCACCGGCGCGGGCGGCGTCGCCGTGCCGCTGATGTCGATCTTCATCGCGCCGCCGGAGGCGGCCGGCATCATGCTGCCGATCCTCTGCGCGATGGACCTCTTCGGCGTGCACGCCTACCGGGGCAGCTGGTCGTGGCACTATCTCGCCATCATGCTCCCGGGCGCGCTTCTCGGCATTGCGCTCGGCGGATTCGCCTTCGGCACGCTGCCGGTCGACGCGGTGCGGCTGCTGATCGGGCTCATCGCCGTGCTGTTCGCGCTGAATCGCTGGTTCGGGCTGTCGGAGCGCATCGCCGCTCGCCTGGCCTCGCACAGCAAGCCCCCGGGCCGCGTGGCCGGTGCGTTCTGGGGTGCGGTGTCCGGCTTTACGAGCACATTGGCACACGCCGGCGGGCCGCCGTTCGCGATCTACATGCTCGCGCAGCGGATCGACAAGACGCTGCTGGTCGGCACGTCCGCGGTGTTCTTCCTGGTCGTCAACTACGTGAAGCTCATCCCCTACTACGCGCTTGGTCAGCTGAGCGCGGGAAACCTGGCCACGGCGCTCGTGTTCTCGCCGCTTGCGCCGCTCGGCATCTGGCTCGGCGTGTGGCTGCATCGCCGCATCTCCGACGCCGCGTTCTACGGCATGAGCTATGCGCTGCTCTTCGCGACAGGCGTGAAGCTCATCTGGGACGCGCTTGGGTAGCATCCAAGAGTGTCCGCTCGAAACCGCACGGCATTTTCGCCGACGGGCCTTCCGTGAATGGCTGGGGAAGCCAGCCATGGAAGACGATCCGACGAAGAATTCGGGGCTAGCGCGACAGGTTCCCGTCCGTGCGGTTGGAACTTCGATCTCCCGCAACGCGGCAGATTCGCGCGGCGCAGTACTTGAACTCGGGGATCTTGCCAAACGGATCCAGCGCTGAATTGGTGAGCAGATTGGCAGCAGCCTCCGCAAAACAGAACGGGATGAAGACCGCACCCTCCGGAACAGCAGGGTCTTCGCGCGCGAAGAGGGTGATCGAGCCGCGGCGCGTTTCCACGGTTACTCGAGCGCCGGCATCCGCTCCCAGCCGTGCCAGCTCGCGCGGATGAAGCGAGGCCGTTGGCTCGGGTGCCAGCGCGTCGAGCACGCGCGAGCGCCGCGTCATGGCGCCGGTGTGCCAATGCTCGAGTTCGCGGCCGGTTATGAGCACCAGCGGATAGTCGGCGTCGACCGCTTCCGCCGCCGAGGACGGCGCCACCGGAACGAGCCGACCGCGGCCGTCCGCGGTCGGAAATGTGTCCTGGAAGACGATCGGTTCACCCGGGTCGCCAACCTCCTGGCAAGGATACGTGACCGCACCCTCGCGCTCGAGCCGCGCCCACGTAATTCCACGCACCGAAGGCATCGCCTGCCGCATCTCCTCGTGAACGGCGACGACGCCGGCGTCGGGACCGGCATATTGCCAGCCGAGGCCCAGCCGCTTTGCGATCTCGATGATCGCCCACAGGTCCGCGCGCGCGTCGCCCGGTGGGTCGAGCACGCGGCGCGCGAGCTGCACTGTGCGGTCGGTGTTGGTAAAAGTGCCGGTCTTCTCGAAGAACGACGTCGCCGGGAGGATGACGTCGGCAAAGCCCGCAGTCTCGGTCGGAAAGATATCCTGAACGATCAGGTGCTCGAGCTTCGCAAGAGCTTCACGCGCGTGCGTCAGATCGGGGTCGGACATCGCCGGGTTCTCGCCGAGGATGTACATGCCCCGGATCGTCCCGGCGTGGATGGCCTCGGTGATCTCGATCACGGTAAGGCCCGGGCGCACGTCCAGCGAAGCGTTCCAGAAGCGCTCGAACCAGGCGTGGGCCGCCACGTCGCCGGTGCGCTGGTAATCTGGGAGAAACATCGGGATCAGACCCACGTCGGACGCACCCTGAACGTTGTTCTGTCCGCGCAGCGGGTGCAGACCGGCACCCGCCCTGCCGATCTGTCCGGTGACGAGCGAGAGGGCGATGAGACAACGGGCATTGTCGGTGCCATGCGTGTGCTGCGAGATCCCCATTCCCCACAGGATCATCGCAGCCTTCGCGCTCGCGTAGCGGCGCGCCACTTCACGCAGTGTCTCGGCGGGAACCCCGCAGACCTGCGCCATGGCTGCCGGCGTTGCATGCGCGACGCTCGCCCTCAGGATGTCGAAGTCGCGGGCACGCGCGCGAACGAATGCTTCGTTGGCAAGCCCCTCGTCGATGATGACGTGGAGCAGCGCCTGCAGGAGCGCAATGTCGGTATCGGGCCTGAATCCCAGCCAGACCGCGGAATGCCGCGCGAGATCGTTCCTCCGTGGATCGGCAACAACCAGCATCGCACCGCGGCGCGCGGCGTTCTTGATCCACGTTGCCGCAACCGGATGGTTGGCCGTCGGATTGGCCCCTATGACGAAAATGAAATCCGACTGCGCGACATCGCGCACGGGATTGGAGACGGCACCGGAGCCGATGCCTTCGAAAAGCGCGGCCACCGAGGACGCATGGCAAAGGCGCGTGCAGTGATCGACATTGTTGCTCCCGAAGCCGGTGCGAACGAGCTTCTGGAACAGGTAGGCTTCCTCGTTGCTGCCCTTGGCGGAGCCGAAGCCGGCGAGCGATGCAGACCCGCGCGAGTCGAGCAGGTTCTTCAATCCGCCCGCCGCGCGATCGAGCGCTTCGTCCCAGCTTGCCTCGCGAAAGACCTCGCCGAAGCGCGCAGGCGGCACGAGCGCGTCGGCACGCTTCGCCACACCTTCACGGCGGATCAACGGACGCGTGAGACGCTCGGCATGGATCGCGTAGTCGAAGCCGTAGCGGCCCTTCACGCACAGACGCGATGCGTTGGCCGGACCGGGGCGGCCCTCCGCGTAGGCAATTCTGCCGTCGCGCAGGTGGTAGGTGACTTGGCAGCCAACGCCACAATAGGGGCACAGCGAATCGACACTGCGCTCGGGCGCCACGCGTGCCACCTGCCCAACGGGTGCAAGCGCGCCCGTCGGACACGCCTGCACGCACTCGCCGCACGCCACGCAGGAGCTCGCGGCCAGACTGTCCCCCGCGTCGAACACGATCTGCGCGTGCTCGCCGCGAAATGCCATCCCGATCACGTCGTTCGCCTGTTCCTCGCGGCACGCACGCACGCACCGACCGCACTGGATGCAAGCATCCAGGTTCACCGCGATGGCCGGATGCGAGGTGTCGGGTGCTGTCCGCGCGCGAGGCACGTACCGTGAGCGGTCCGCGCCCATCGCTACAGCCCATCGCGCGAGCTCCGAGTCGTGGCGATAGGGCGCCTGGAGGTGATCGCGCGGCACGTCTGCCAGCAGCAGTTCGAGCACCGTCTTCTGCGCGCGCAGCACACGGTCGGTCTGCGTGCGCACGGCCATCCCCGGCACCGGGCGCCGGCAGCACGATGGAGCCAGCACGCGCTCGCCGCCAATCTCGACGACACAGACGCGGCAGTTTCCATCGGCACGATAGCCCTCCTTGTCGCAAAGCGAGGGAATGCTCGCGCCAAGGCGCCGCGCCGCGGAGAGGATCGTTTCGCCTTCGCGGGCTTCGGCCGGGCGGCCGTCTATGTCGAACGAGATCACGGCGATCGTCAGTCGAGCTCGTGCGCGAAGTACCTCAGCACAGAGCGGATTGGATTCGGTGCTGCTTGGCCAAGGCCGCAGATCGATGCGTCCGCCATCGTGTCGCACAGTTCCTCGAGCAGCACGCGGTCCCAGCGAGGCGACTTCATCAGTTCGACCGCCTGCCGCGTGCCCTCACGGCAGGGCGTGCATTGGCCACAGGACTCCTCGCGGAAAAAGGCGAGCACGTTGCGCGCCGCATCGACAGCGCGATCCCGGTCCGACAATACGATGATCGCCGCCGAGCCGATGAACGCCCCATGCTCGTTCAGCGTGTCGAAGTCCAGCGGTAGATCACCGAGCGAGGCTGGCAGGATGCCACCCGATGCGCCACCGGGCAGGTAGGCGTAGAGCGCATGTCCCGGAAGCATCCCGCCAGCGAATTCGTCGATCAGCTCGCGCACCGTGATGCCGGCCGGCGCCACATGAACACCCGGCCGCTGCACACGCCCAGACACCGAGTACGCGCGCAGGCCATGGCGACCATGGCGCCCGTGCCCGGCAAACCAGGCAGCGCCACGTTCGATGATCCCGCGGATCCAGTAGAGCGTCTCGATGTTGTGCTCGAGCGTGGGCCGCCCGAACAGGCCGCGCTGCGCCACATATGGCGGACGCAGCCGCGGCAAGCCGCGCTTGCCCTCGATCGACTCGATCATCGCGGACTCTTCGCCGCAGATGTAGGCCCCGGCCCCGCGCCGGAGGTGGATCGGCACCAGCGGATGACCGGCAACCGGCGGACTGGCGCGCAGCGCCTCGAGCTCGCGCTCGACCGCGATCCGGCAGCCGGCATACTCGTCGCGCAAGTAGACGTAGATGGCGGTCGCCTCCACCGCCCACGCTGCGATCAGTGCACCTTCGAGGAAACGGTGCGGATCGACCTCCAGGCAGCGACGGTCCTTGAATGTTCCGGGCTCACCCTCGTCGATGTTGACCGCCAGATAGCGTGGCGCCGGCTCGCTCATCACCGCGCGCCACTTGCGGCCGGCCGGAAAGCCGGCACCACCCATGCCGCGCAAGCGCGCATCCTCGAGGATCGTGATCACGTCGTCGGGCGCGCGCCGGCCCGTCACGCACTCGGCATATCGCTCGTATCCCCCGGTGGCGCGATACTCGTCGAAGGCAATCGGCGTAGGTATCGGTGGCGCAAGTTCGCGGGCGGCAAGCGCCGCCTCGACCGCTTCCGGTGTCGCGCGCGCAAGCGGATTGCGGCCGACCACGGCCACCGGAGCGTGCTCGCACCGTCCCACACACGGCGCCTCGACGACACGCACATCGCGCAACGACGACCGTTGCAGTCGCTCACGCAATTCCTCGCTGCCGGCAAGTACGCACGACAGCGAACTGCATACGCGGACGGTGACGGCCGCCGGCGGCGTCCCGCCAACGGGGACGACGTCGAAGTGGTGATAAAACGTCGCGACTTCGTAGACCTCGACGGGTGCGAGCTTGAGCAGATCAGCAAGCGCGGCGACGTGGGCAGCCGGCAAATGGCCGCGCGCATCCTGGATCCGGTGCAGGTATTCGATCAGGAGATCGCGCTGCCGCGGGAGCCCGGTGATCAGCGCCTCGACGTCCGCGCGCGCCGCGGCATCAACGGGGCGTCCCTTCGGAAAGGGCCTGAGTGCGATGGGTCGTGACTCGAGACTGGCCAACGCTAGATCACCGGCTCGAGAAGGAAGTGAGTGCCGCCCACACAAATCAATCCAAACAGCATGAAACGCGCACGCTTGAACGTTATGAATGCGCGGTCGGCGGCGAAGCAGCAGACTGCACCAAGCAGCGTCAACGACAACGCACTCTGTGCGCTGCCCAGATCCCGCCACGCGCGGGGGAGGATTTCGAGCAGTGCCGTGCCCGCCAGCGCGCCGATCGCGAAGCTGATCCAACGATCTCCGCGCCCCGTATGTCGCTTCGGCGTGAAGCACGCCGCGGCGAGAACCCCGGCAACCGCCGTAAACAGACCGGCGACGAAACTGGCCGACATCGCACCCACGATTCGCGACCTCCCTGGCCTCTACTCCGCGAACCGCCGGACCAGATAAAGCCCGAGGAACACTGCGGCTATCGACAACGCCACCGAGCCGAGCACATACAACGCGCATGCCAGATGCGCCCCCCTTTCCCAGAGCGCGGCGACGTCGGCCGAGAAGCTGGAAAAGGTCGTGAAGCCGCCGAGCACGCCCACCGCCACGAACAGCCGGACGTCGGTGGCATGCGCAGGCTGGGGATCGGTCTTAAACAGCGCGGCAATCAGCAGCCCCATGATGAAGGACCCGACGACATTCACGAGCAGCGTATTGAACGGGAACGCGCTCCCTGTCCAGCGGATGACCGCTATGCCCGTGAGGTACCGGGCGACCGAGCCGATCGCCCCACCCGCGCCGACGAGCAAGAGCGCCTTCATCGGATGGAGAGGCCTCCCTTGGAAGCAGCGGCCGCCCGCAGGGAAGGAACCGGGTGCAGCTGCCGGGTCGGGGCCCGATCACAGCGGGAGGACACGAGCACACCCGTTCTACCCACGGTATCTGTCACCGTCGCGTCAGTGCCCGTGCGAATGCGAGCAGCCATGGCCGCATGTGTGCCGGATGCCCGTCTGCCCGTAACGCTGGATCCCGGTCTGGCCGCCCGAATCCTTGCCGGCCAGGAACGGCGTCGACATCACCCTTTCGGACAATGCGCCACAAAGAGGGCACTCGTGCGCCGAGCCGGATTCCTTCATGGGTCGAAACTCCCGGAAATCCCCGCAACTCAAGCACCGGTAGTCGTACAGCGGCATGGCGATACCTCTTCTCGATCAACTCGGGGATCGGCAGCGAGTCACTTCAACACGCCGTTGAGCAGAAGGAAGCCCGGGAGCCATCCGGTGAAAATGCCCTGCAGGACGGTGACCGCACCGGTCAATTTGCCGATCGGCTTCTTCAGCACGAGCAGCAGGAAGAACATGAACCACAGGATTCCCCACGCCCCCCACGACAGACCGAACCAAATGTCCCAGGTGGACTTCGCACCCTGCAGCGTCTGAATCGTCACCGGAATTGCCGTGATCGCCACGAAGAGGCAGAACCAGCCGAGCCCCCGGCCATCCGCGCCGTTGTATCGATTAAGGGCGACCCAGAAGTACGTGAATGTGAAGAGGAGCGTTAGCGCAGCTCCCTTGATCGATCCCGCGTCAGCACCCGGCCCGAACGCCAGATACAGGGATATCAAGAGCGTTATCCCGCCGACGAAGATGTCGATCACGGCGATCTCATTATCGCCGATCTGCCCGAGCAGCCAGAGACCGTTCAAACACAACACAGCGCCAACATAGAATAAAGCCAGTCCCAACAGCATAGTGCGTCCCCCCAGTCAGTCACCGAACCATTCCAGGCTCGTCCCGGCCCCCGAGGGGCCGGGGGACGCAGCCTGGGCGCTTTCAAGCAACCGCGAATGCCGTCGTGGCGTGAACGCGCCGCGACGTCAGTTCGCCGACCTCGGCACCTTGATGCCTTGCATCACCTGGTGTGGCTTGCCGCTCTTCGACGGGCGGACGTCGAAGTCGAAGATCGCCCTGGGGATGTAGATCGTCGAGCACGCATTCGGGATGTCCACGACGCCGGACAACCGTCCCTCGACCGGCGCGGTCCCCAGAATCATGTATGCCTGAATGTCGGTGTAGCCGAACTTCATCAGGTAATCGATGGCATGGTGGCAGGCATTCGCGTAAGCCAGCCCCGAGTCCAGGTAGTGCTGCTTGCCGTTCTTGTCCACCGAGACGCCAGAGAACGCGAGCCACTCGGAATACTGCGGATCACGGATGCCGGGCATGAACATGGCGTTCTCCTTGATGCCGTACATCGCCATGCCGCCCTTGATGAGATCGACGTGCAGGTCCATGAACCCGCCCATCTCGATCGCGCCGCAGAACGTGATCTCGCCATCCCCCTGGGAGAAATGCAGGTCGCCGAACGACAGCTTCGCCCCCGGCACGAAGACGGGATAGAAGACCCGGCTCCCCGCGGTCAGGTTCTTGATGTCCTGGTTGCCACCGTTCTCACGCGGTGGGGCGGTTCGTGCTGCCTCGCGTGCGACCCGATCGAACTCGGCGCCCTTGAGTGACCCCAGGATCGCACTGTCGGGGAGCGGAGGCAGAGCCAGCGGCGGCACACGATGGGGGTTGGTCGCGATCAGGTCGGTTTCGCGCTTCGTCCACTTCGCGAGCAGTTCGGCCGATGGGGCGGTACCCATCAAACCCGGGTGGTGGATGCCTGCGTAGGAGACTTCCGGGATGTGACGCGATGTGGCGACGTCGCCCCTGAAGTCCCAGATCACCTTGTAGGCATCGGGGAACCGCTCCGTCAGGAAGCCGCCGCCGTTTTTCGTGGCGAACACGCCGGTGTAGCCCCAACCCATGCCCGAGAAGGGACCCGAGTCCTCCTGATCGCATGCGTCGATCTCGAGGATGTCGACGATCAGCAGATCGCCGGGCTCTGCCCCCTCGACGTGGAAGGGCCCGGAGAGGACGTGCACACCTGGGAGCGGGGCATGCCGAATGTCTTCTGCGGAGTCATCGTTCTTAATGGCACCGTCGAACCACTCCCGGCAATCCGCGCGAAAGACTTCGCCCGGCTTGATGCGCACGGCCGCCGGAATGTCCGGGTGCCATCTGTTGTGCCCGACGAGTTTCTGGTCTGTGAACTTCTTGGTGTTGTCCAACGGGAACAGATTCTTAGGCATATCGAGACCCCTCGTTCGTTAGTTGCTGACTGTTGCCAAACTCCGACACGTGCACAAGTTGCCCCACCGATACCCTCTCCTTTCGTGAATTGAATTTATTCATGGCCTGGGGAGGCGCGCGAGGGCGGGGGTCATCTGAGCCATGCGCACAGGCCTCTTCGCCCCGGCCGAGGGAACCGAGGTGACCACCTCCGGCTCGTAACGGCTCTTCTCCGCGTCCTCGATCGCAGCGTTGAAAGCATTGCGCGTCCCGCACCTGACCGTCGGCAACGAGATGACGCGCTGCGCCTCGCTGCCGCACGCCGGACAGGCAACCGTCTCCGGTGCCGTGCCAAGCGGCCGGGTTACGTCGAACATGCCATCCCGATCACACCGATACTCGTAGATCGCCATCGCGCTCCTCCTTCCGGGCCTGGGTGATTGCGCGAATGCTACGGCGGTATGGATTCCCGCGAATCCCTTGAATCGAGGACTGACCCTCACCCGAATGGGTGAATTTCCATTCACCCATTCGGGTGAGCATCGGTCGCGCCGTCACATGGGAAACGAAGGTGTCGACAGCCGGGGCAAAGGCGGCAGCAGCCGTTCGCACCAGCGACGCTGCCTCACGTGCGCCCGACCGTGCGCGGGTACGCAAGCGGCAGCGTTGCGGCAGTTGACCGCTAGCCTAGAAAGGGAGGCCCCGGCTGAGCCGGGGGAGACTTACTCGCTATCGACGCAGTTCCTGGCGTGCAGATGGACGAGCTCCATCTGGCCGTGCGTATTGGTCTTCTGGAACACCTGTTTAAGATGGCTGCGCGCCGTGTTCTCCGAAACGTGCAGCTTCTGGGCGGTGTCGGCGAGCGAATGCCCGGTGACGATCAGCACGCTCACGCGGGCCTGGGCCGGGCTCAAATGGAACTGCTTGACGAACGAGCACGTATGGATGTCGTGCTCGATCTGCGGATTCCTGGCGGTGATGAGAACCAGCTCGTCGATGTCGCCGGTCTCCACCCGGAAAACCCTGCCCGCCGCGTGAACCGACACGACGACCGGATGCCGCGCGCCCGGAACGGACAGGGTGACTGCCCGCGTCGCGTCAGCGGCATCGCTTGCCGCCGCCTTGGCAACGTCCCTGATGGCCTCGCGCAGGGCCGCGCGATCAATAGGCGTGGCTGCTGCAAGCCGTCCTCCCTCGATGCAGAGGCCGGCCCGCGGTACCGAAAGCGCAGTTGCGCTACGGTTGCAATGCACAATGCGGCCATCGGCGTCGACAAGAAGCGACGGATGGGGGTGCCGATCCACGACACCCATCATCACCTTGGTCAGATCACCGGATTGGCGGAGCCGCCAACGATGTTCGAGCGCCAGCGACAGATGCGCGAGTACGGCCCTGAGGCCCCCCTTTTCGCGCTCCCCATAAGCCGCCTCGTCCTGCCCTCGGTGGACACTGACGTAGTAGATGAGCTGCCCACGTCGCGCGGCGACGCCGGACAGACAGTGAAACAGGCCATGTGGCTCGAGCAGACCTCGGTAGAAATCGGTCTTGACCAAGTCCCGGTTGCTCAGCAACTCGTCGCCGGTCACAACCCGGCCCGGCGTGAATTCCTCGCTCGACAGGAACCAAGGATTGCGAGACGCGTATTGCGCATATGCGGTCCGGAACCTCGGGTTTTCCGGGAACTCGCAGATAATCGCCCCCTGACCGGACGCGAAATTGTGTCGCGACATGGTCGCCAGCCGACCCGCAAGTCTGTCTCGCAGCAACTCCAGAACATCGCTCCAATCGCCGTTCGCGTCGGCCGAAGCGTGTATGCGGTACAGGAGCGGCTCGAGGTTAGCCCTGGGTTCGCCATGCGGACGCGCCAGCGTCATGATCGCAGCGACCTCCTACAGGAACAACGTGTGCCAGCGTACGAACCCCGGGGCCAGACCGCGGTGCGCGATCACTCGGGCGCCGCGTTCGGCCGGTCGTTAGTGTTTCCACTAACCACTACAAAGTCAACCCCGGCTTGCAAAGTAATACCGCGGGCTGGTCATTTCTTTGGGCCCACCATTGCCGCCTCGCCGGAAGCCTTCCCGACGCCCAACGTTGCGCGTGGCTGCCTGGATGCGTCCGCCCTTCCGTTGCGCGCATACCGGCATGGCGCGGGAGAAACCAACGGCAGCACAGCGTGGTTGTGTCCGGATTGGTTGCGGCGAATAATCGCAATCGCCTTCGCCATCGACGGTTGTCCGGCGGCGCAAGTGTACTCACTCCTTCGAAACTTGCCGTGATCCGAGTCAAACGCGAATACCAATCCTGGGTCGCCAACGAGACCCTGGAGGACTATGCGCTGCGTTATGCCGCGAAGTCGTCCCGGCGCTGGTCGCCAGGGCTGCTCGCCAATACGGCGATCGGCGGAATCTCGTTTCTGGCACTCGAGGCGATTGGCGGAAGCCTCACCGTCAACTATGGATTTCAGAATGCCTTCGCGGCCATCGTCCTCGTTTCGATTCTCATCTTCCTGATCAGCTTGCCCATCGCTTACTACTCGAGCGTCGCCAATGTCGATATCGATCTGCTGACCCGTGGCGCCGGATTCGGCTACATCGGCTCCACGGTCACGTCACTGATATATGCATCGTTCACATTCATATTCTTCGCCCTCGAGGCGGCCATCATGGCGCAGGCGCTCGAAATGAGCGTCGGATTGAATGTCGTAGTGGGCTACGTGGTGTGTTCGCTGATAATCATTCCGCTCGCATTCTATGGTGTGACGCTCATCAACCAGTTGCAGCAATGGACCCAGCCCGTCTGGGCAGTCCTGCTGATACTTCCGTTTGTGTTCATTCTCTATCGGGAGCCGGGTGTGCTGGCCGAGTGGGCGTCCTATCCGGGCCACTCCGCCCGGGAAGGCGGATTCAGCTGGCTCTCGTTCGGCGCCGCCACCGGCGTGCTGTTCTCGCTCATGGGCCAGATCGGGGAACAGGTCGACTACCTTCGCTTCCTGCCGGAAAAACGGGCGCAGAACCGCATCTCATGGTGGGCGGCGCTGCTTTCCGCGGGTCCAGGTTGGATAGTCATCGGCGGGCTCAAGATCCTTGCAGGAGGCCTCCTCGCCTATCTCGCCATACGCGCCGGGATACCGGCAAGCGATGCCGTCGTTCCGATAACGATGTATATCAAGGGATACGAATACGTGTTCGACGACCGGACCGTGGTCCTCGTGGTGGCCACCGTGTTCGTCGTGATCTCCCAAATCAAGATCAATGTCACCAACGCCTACGCCGGATCGCTCGCGTGGTCCAACTGCTTCGCGCGCCTGACGCACTACCATCCGGGCCGCGTCGTTTGGCTCGTGTTCAACGTGTTGATCGCCCTCCTGCTGATGCTGCTCGGCATCTTCGCGACGCTGGAGGCGGTCCTGAGCGTCTACTCCAACGTCGTGATCGCCTGGATCGGCGCGCTGGTCGCGGACCTGGTGGTGCTAAAGCCGCTCGGAATCAGCCCCGCCTACATCGAATTCAAGCGGGCCCACCTCTACAACATAAATCCGGTCGGTTGCGGCGCCATGCTGATTGCGTCGCTCATTTCGATCAGCGCGTACTCCGGCTTCCTTGGGGAGGCCTGCCGCGCCTTTTCCGCCTTCATCGCGCTCGCCCTGTCCTTCGTCAGCGCCATCACCATCGGATATGTCACCCAGGGCAAGTATTACATTGCGAGAGCCGACACCCACTTCCGAGGTGAACCGCAGCCGGCGCTTGTGCAGTGCTGCATCTGCGAGCGGCACTACGAACCGCGCGACATGGCCCACTGCCCGTTCTACCAGGGCGCAATCTGCTCTCTGTGCTGCGGGCTGGAGAACCACTGCCACGATTCCTGCAAGGGCGCCGCGGCCGGCAGAGCGCCAGCCCTGGACGCCGCCCCGCAGGGGACGCCGGCGTTCGAGCCGCACATCGGTCGACGCCTGGGTCGCTTCTTCGCGCTGTTCAGCATCACCTCTGCCGTCGTGGCCGCAGTCTTCCTGCTTTCCTACCGCCTGCTCGATCTGGAAGCCTCCGCGGCGGACGTCGACCTGGTGAACGTTCTCGCCCGCATCTACGCGGCTACGCTGGTCGTGATCGCCGTGGGGACGTGGTGGATCGTGCTTTCACACGACAGCCGGGAGCTTGCCGAAGGCGAGCTCGTGCGGTCGATGCACCACCTCGAAATGACTCGCGGCCACCTCGTGGAATCGGAAAAGATGGCCTCTCTGGGCAGCCTGGTCGCCGGCGTCGCTCACGAAATCAACACGCCGGTGGGGATCGCGGTGAGTGCGGCCTCCTACCTTCAGGATCGAACCACCGAAGTGAGAGGAAAACTCGAACGCGGCACGTTGGTCCAAGCGGACGTCGAGTCCTACCTCGACGACGCAGCACAGTCGGCGCGACTGCTGCTGTCAAACGCCAATCGCGCTGCCCAACTCGTGCAGAGCTTCAAGCAGGTGGCGGTAGACCAGACCAGCGACGACCGGCGGCATTTCGATTTGCGGAAATACATCGAGGAAACGTTGCTCAGCCTGCAACCGAAACTCACGGGGACACGGGTAACGGTGCACGTCGATTGCGCGCCGGATATCGGAATGGACAGTTACCCCGGACCATTGGCGCAGGTCATCACGAATCTCATTCTCAACTCGCTTCAGCACGGGTTCGCCGGGGGCACACACGGCACCATCCGCATCACTGCACAGCTGAACAGCGACGATGAAGTTGTCCTCTGTCACGAGGACGACGGCCGCGGGATTCCGGCGGACCTGCACGACAGGATCTTCGAGCCGTTCTTCACTACGCGGCGCGGATTTGGCGGCAGCGGCCTTGGCCTCCACCTGGTCTACAACATCGTGACCGGGCGGCTCAATGGCTCGATCGAAGTCAAGAGCCGCAAAGGCGGTGGTACGCTGTTCGTCCTGCGCCTACCACGCGTGAGCGCTTACACAGCCAGTCTGGCGAGCGCACTGCGCACCGCGCCAAGGAGCCTCGAATGAGTACGAGTGCATCGCACGACGACTCGCCGGATGGTGGCGCCACCGCCCCACATGGTCCCGATGGAAGAGACCGGTGGATTGTTCTGTTGGTAGACGACGAGCCTGGGGTGCACGAGATAACGAAGCTCGTGCTTGCCAATACGATGTTCTCGGGTATTCCGGTCGAACTGCACAGCGCCTATTCGGCTTCGGAAGCCAAGGCCTTTCTCGAAAGTCACCGGGACACGGCGCTGATGCTGCTCGATGTCGTCATGGAAACCGACGATGCCGGGTTGCGCCTGATCACCTACGTTCGCGAGCAGATCGGCAACGCAGACCTGCAAATCATCTTGCGCACTGGTCAGCCGGGCATGGCGCCGGAGTTTGAGGTGATCCCGCGGTACGACATCAATGGTTACTTCCTGAAGACCGAGCTGGTGGCCCAGAAGCTGCGCTCGATCGTCATCTCGTCATTGCGCGCGTACAGGTACATCAAGACGCTTCGCCCGCGCCAGGGCAGCGCGGCCTACCCGCACTTGGGCGGATTCGAGGGCTATCGGAGACTTGGGCTGGAGGACGAATTCGCCAAGGCGATCGAGACGAATGCATTGCATGTGTTGGCGCAACCGCAGGTCCACCTCGTATCGGGCGCAATTGCGGCGATTGAGCTCATACCCAACTGGCGGAGGGGCGACGCCATCCTCGGCCCGGCGCAACTGGCCGAGGAAATCCACGACGTCGAGCTGCGGCAGAAATTCGATGAGTGGCTGATTCGCCAAGGCTGCGCATGGGCGCAGGCGTGGCGTTCGTTTGGCCTGCCGCCTTTCCAGATTTCGCTCCCGATCCTGACCGAGAATATCTGGGACGGCCAAGTATTGGCGAGCATCGCGGAGTACCTCTCGCGTGTCGTGGTGCCGCACGGCACCTTGGACCTGGAGGTAACGGAAGCAGTGTTGCTCGCAGATCGGCCCACTGCGCAGGATGTCATCGCTTCGATGCGGTCGATCGGTGTTTCAGTTACGCTGGTCGATTTCGGCTTGGGCCTCGTCTCCCTGCCACGCCTCCAGCGGTTGTTGCCGGATCGGGTGAAGATCCACAAGTCATTCGTGCGTCACGTGACCCAGGACCGGGAGCGATCGGCGGTTGCGCGATCGATCATCGCGCTTGCGCATACGCTGGGACTGGCGGCAATCGCGGACGGCTTGGTGACGGAGCAGGAACTCCAGTTCTTCAAATGGGAAGGCTGCGATGTCGGCCAGGGCGACTTGCTCGCGAGACCGATGGCGGTTGCCGACGTCAGCGCCGCTCTCTTGTCGAAGGAGACTCCGGCCGCGTGGACAGCCCATTTGCACTGAAGTACGTTGCGTTCCCGACCGAGACGCTACACGCCTCATGCGGCCCGGCGACGGTCCACGCAACAAGGCGGGACATATCGGCGCGAGGCCGCCTTGTCCGAACGCTGCCCCGCGCAGCCGTCATGCCCTGCCGGCCCCCAATGAGGCGTGCAAAAGGGTGTGGCGCCAGCGCGTGGCGCAAGGTCCGGAGCCCTCCGCCCGCGCTGCGCTATCATGGAAGCCGCTCCCCGCCACGATTGCCGCATGAAGCAGACCTTCCTCGATTTCGAGCAGCCGATCGCCGAACTGCTTGCCAAGATCGACGAGCTCCGCTATGTGCACGAGGACTCCGCGGTCGATATCAGCGACGAGATCGCGCGGCTCACCAAGAAAAGCCAGCAGCTCACCAAGGACATCTACGGCAAGCTCTCGGCCTGGCAGATCGCGCAGGTGGCGCGGCATCCGCAACGGCCCTACACGCTCGACTACGCGGCCGGCATGTTCACCGACTTCGAGGAGCTGCACGGCGACCGCAGCTACGCGGACGACGCCGCGATCGTCGGCGGGCTTGCGCGCTTCAACGGCCAGCCGTGCATGGTCATCGGCCACCAGAAGGGCCGTGACACCAAGGAGAAGATCCACCGCAACTTCGGAATGCCGCGGCCGGAGGGTTATCGAAAGGCGCTGCGGCTCATGAAACTCGCCGAGAAGTTCGGGCTGCCGTTGTTCACGTTCGTCGACACGCCAGGTGCATACCCCGGCATCGGCGCCGAGGAGCGGGGGCAGTCTGAGGCGATCGGGCGCAATCTCTACGAGATGGCAGGTTTGCGCGTGCCGATTATCGTTACCGTCATTGGCGAGGGCGGCTCAGGCGGCGCGCTCGCGATCGCGATCGGCGACATGACGCTGATGCTGCAGTACGCGACCTACTCGGTGATCTCCCCGGAAGGCTGCGCGTCGATCCTGTGGAAATCGGCCGAGAACGCGCCGGAAGCGGCGGAAACCCTCGGCATCACCGCGGCGCGCCTCAAACCGCTCGGCCTGATCGACAAGATCGTGAACGAGCCGCTCGGCGGCGCGCACCGCGACCACGGCGCGATGATCGGCTCGCTCAAGAAGGCACTCACCGAAACGCTGCGCCAGCTGCAGGAGCAGCCGATCGACACGCTGCTCGAGGCGCGCGAGGACAAGATCCTCTCCTATGGCAAGTTCAAGGAGATCACCGCCGGCTGACATGCCGGCAGGCGCCGCGGACGCCGTCGCGCGGATCCGCGAAGTCGTGGCCGGCGTGCTGACGGCGCACGTGGCGCCGGGCGCCAAGGTCGCGGTCGCGCTCTCCGGCGGGCGCGATTCGATCGTGCTGCTCGACGCCTGCGCCGCGCTCGCCGCCCTGCGTTCTTCTGCGCTCCACGCCATCCACGTGCACCACGGCCTCTCGCCGCAGGCCGATGCGTGGGCTGCGTTCTGCGCCGAGCATTGTGCAGCGCTTGCCGTGCCGCTCGCGATCCGGCGCGTGACGATCGACCCGCATCCGTCCGCCGGCATCGAGGCTGCTGCGCGGAGCTTGCGCTACGACGCGATCGCCGCCGCGGCGCGCGACGCCGAGATGGCCGTCGTGCTGCTCGCGCATCACCAGGACGACCAGGCCGAAACACTGCTGCTCCAGCTTGCGCGCGGCGCGGGCGCGCACGGGCTCGGTGCCATGCCGGCGGCGGTGCGCAAGAACGGAATGCTGTGGTTGCGGCCCCTGCTCGCCGTCCCGCGCTCGTCCGTCGACGCGTACGCCCGCGCGCGCGGCCTGCGGTTCGTCGAGGACGAGAGCAACGCCCGTATCCGCCATCGCCGCAATGCGATCCGCCATTCGGTGGCGCCGGCGATGGCCGCGATCTTCCCCGGCTATCCCGCCACGCTCGCGCGGGCCGCGATGCTGCAGGCCGAGTCGGCGCGGCTCCAGGACGACCTCGCGGCAATCGACGCGACGGGCGCATTCGCCCACGGGTCGCTTGCCTGCCAACGGCTCGCGGCCCTGCCCGACCACCGTGCGCGCAACCTGTTGCGCTGGTTTCTGCGGCAGCAGAACCTGCGCGCGCCGAGCGCCGCCCGGCTTTCCGCGATGCTGCGCCAGCTGACGACCGCGGCGCCGGATTCTCGCGTGCGACTCGTTCACGAGGGCGTCGAAATCGGCATTCACCGGGGCCGGATCGTCGTCCACGCGCCGCCACCGTCCGCCTTCGCGATTCCATGGCACGGCGAGACGGCGCTCGAACTGCCGCACGGCCGGCTGGAGTTCGTGCCTTGCGAGGGCGAAGGGCTTGCGCTCGACCGCATCGCCGGACGCTCGCTCGTCGTGCGGCCGCGCGAAGGCGGCGAGCGTCTGGTGGTGACGCCCGCCGGTCCGCACCGGGCACTCAAGCACCTGCTGCAGGACGCCGGCGTGCCGCACTGGCAGCGCGCGGCGCTGCCGCTCGTGTTCTGCGACGGCGAACTCGCGGCGGTTCCCGGCGTCGCGGTGGACGCAAGCTACCGCGCCGCGCCCGGCCACCCGGGCCTGGTGCCGACCTGGCGCGAGGCGCACCCCGTGTGCGGACGGAGGGCGCGTTGACGCACCCTATCCCGACGGCAGGCGCTGCGGCGCGATGCGAATCGTCGCGGTTGCGCCGATTGACGTAAGTCAACCCGCCTCGCCGACCGCCTGTGCATCCTGTGCCCACCCGAACGTCGCTGACGGGCCCTTAGGCGACGTGGTTGACACGCGCATGGGGTTACGGGCCTAATCGGCGGACAAGCGGGGCGCTATGCACGCCCCAAACGCCCAACGCTGGAGGATTCCTCATGAAGTTCCGCACCGCGCTCGCGCTCGCCGCGTCTTCGCTCATCGTCATTTCGGGCGCCGCCTACGCGCAGCAACCGATCATCGTCAAGTTCAGCCACGTCGTCGCGCAGGACACGCCGAAGGGCAAGGCCGCCGAGAAGTTCAAGGAGCTGGCCGAGAAGCGCCTGCCCGGCAAGGTCAAGATCGAGCTCTACCCGAACTCGACGCTCTACAAGGACGGCGAGGAGATGGAGGCGCTGTCGCTCGGGTCGGTACAGATGCTCGCCCCGTCGCTTGCGAAGTTCGGGCCGCTCGGCGTGCGCGAATTCGAGGTGTTCGACCTGCCCTACATCTTCGATGACTATGCCGAGCTGCACAAGGTCACCGAAGGTCCCGCCGGCAAGGCGCTGTTCAAGAAGCTCGAGAGCAAGGGCATCATCGGTCTGGCCTACTGGGACAACGGCTTCAAGATCATGAGCTCCAACAAGCCATTGAAGCTCCCCGCCGACGTCAAGGGCCAGAAGTTGCGCATCCAGAGCTCGCAGGTGCTGTCCGCGCAGATGAAGGCGCTGGGCGCGATTCCGCAGACGATGGCGTTCTCCGAGGTCTACCAGGCGCTGCAGACCGGCGTGGTCGATGGCACCGAGAACCCGCCGTCGAACCTCTACACGCAGAAGATGCACGAGGTGCAGAAGCACGCGATTTTGAGCAACCACGGCTACCTCGGCTATGCGGTGATCGTCAACAAGAAGTTCTGGGACGGCCTGCCGGCGGACGTTCGCGCGGGGCTGGAGGCGGCGATGGTCGAGGCGACCAAGTACGCGAACCAGATCGCCAAGGAAGAGAACGACCAGTCGCTGGAAAAGGTCAAGGCTTCCGGGAAGACCCAGGTCTATGTGCCGACTGCCGAAGAAAAGGCCGCGTGGAAGAAGGCGCTGGTGCCGGTGCACAAGGAAATGGAAAGCCGCATCGGCAAGGACACGATCCAGTCGGTCTACAAGGAAACCGGGTTCAAGCCCGACTGAGCACGACGCCGTTCCGAGGACGCCCGCGTCGCCGCGGGCGTCCTTTTAGCCGCAATCCGGCCAGAAGGAGGACGGGCAATGGTCAATCGGTTCCTCGATCATCTCGAGGAGTGGATCATCACGTTCCTGATCGGGGCGGCGACCGTCATCATCTTCGTCGCCGTCGTGCACCGGTACGCGACGGGCTACGCAACCGGCGCACTCCAGGACGCGCTCCTCAAGTTCGACGTCTCCTGGGCGCAGGAGCTCTGCATCTACATGTTCGTCTGGATGGCCAAGTTCGGCGCCGCCTACGGCGTACGCACCGGCATCCACGTCGGCGTGGACGTGATGATCAACGCGTTGAACGACCGCACGCGCGGGTGGTTCGTCGTCTTCGGGCTGCTCGCCGGCGCGCTGTTCACCGGCATCATCGGCACCTTCGGCGCGCATTTCGTCTGGGAGCTGATGGGCACCGACCAGACCTCGCCCGACCTCGAACTGCCGAAATGGCTCGTCTACCTGTGCATTCCGCTGGGCTCGTATCTGATGTGCTACCGGTTCCTGCAGGTTTGCTGGAATTTCCACAAGACGGGCCACCTGCCGCACGCCGATCACGGCCATGTGGAAGGCCTCGACAAGGAGGCCGAGGTCGAATGGGCGGTCATGCCTTCCGCCCTCCATCCGCGTGACGTCAAGCCGGGAGACCAGCCATGACCGGCCTCGTCATCTTCGGTTTGCTGTGCGCCCTGATGATCACGGGCATGCCGATCTCGATCGCGCTCGGCCTCACCGTGCTCACGTTCCTGTTCACGATGACGCAGGTGCCGCTCGAGTCGGTGGCGCTCAAGCTCTTCACCGGCATCGAGAAGTTCGAGATCATGGCGATCCCGTTCTTCATCCTCGCCGGCAACTTCCTGACGCACGGCGGCGTGGCCAAGCGGATGATCCGGTTCGCGACAGCGGTTGTCGGGCACCTGCACGGTGGACTCGCGCTCGGCGGTGTCGTCGCCTGCGCGCTGTTCGCGGCGGTCTCGGGCTCCTCGCCGGCCACCGTGGTCGCGATCGGCTCGATCCTGCTGCCGGCGATGGTCAAGCAGGGCTACCCGAAGAAGTTCGGCGTCGGCGTGATCGGCACCGCGGGGGCGCTCGGCATCCTGATCCCGCCGTCGATCGTGATGGTGATCTACGCGGTATCGACCAACTCGTCGATCGGGCGACTGTTCATCGCCGGCATCATCCCGGGGATCCTGCTCGCGGCGGTGCTGATGCTGGTCACCTGGGTGGTCGCGAAGAAGCGCAACTACCCGCGCATGCCCAGGGCGAGCTTCAAGGAGGTGATCCTGGCGTTCCGCGAGAGCGTCTGGGGGCTGTTCCTGATCGTCGTGGTGATCGGCGGCATCTACGCGGGCATCTTCACGCCGACGGAGGCCGCGGCGATGAGTGCCGCGTACGCGTTCTTCGTGTCGGTGTTCATCTACAAGGACCTGACGCTCAAGCAGGTGCCGAAGGTGCTGCTCGACAGCGCCAACCTGTCGGCGATGATCCTCTACATCATCACCAACGCGGTGCTGTTCTCGTTCCTGCTCACCTCGGAGCAGATCCCGCAGGACCTGTCGGCGTGGATCAACCGCATGGGGCTCTCGCCCTGGATGTTCCTGGTCGTCGTCAACATCCTGCTGCTGATCGCCGGCAACTTCATGGAGCCCTCCTCGATCCTGCTGATCACGGCGCCGATCCTGTTCCCGGTCGCGATGAAGCTCGGCATCGACCCCATCCACCTCGGTATCCTGATGACGGTCAACATGGAGATCGGCATGATCACTCCGCCGGTGGGCTTGAACCTCTACGTGGCGTCCGGCATCTCCGGCATGGGACTCACCGAGACCACCAAGGCCTGCGCGCCGTGGATCCTGGTGATGATCGTGTACCTGCTCTTCATCACCTACGTGCCGATCGTCTCGACCTGGCTGCCCGATCTGCTGATGGGCAAGGCGAGCTGACGCGCGGGGCAAGGGTGCAAGACGCGACGGGCCGCGAATTGCGGCCCGGCGTGGTTCAGGGAATCACGCGGCCGCGCCGCGTCAGTCGGCGTAGACGCCCGCCTTCTTGATGATCGGCGTCCACTTGTCGATCTCGGCCTTGAGATGCGTGCGCAGCCCCTCCGGCGTCGCTTTCTCCTTGCTCACCACCACAGAGCCCAGGTCGGCCATCCTCTGCACGAATCCCGGATCGGCAATGCCCGCCTGCAGCGCAGCCACCAGCTTGTCGATCACCGGCTTCGGCGTGCCCTTCGGCGCGTAGACGCCGTGCCACACCGTGACCTCGAAGCCGGGCAGCCCCGCTTCGGAGGCGGGCGGCAGCTCCTTCAGCGATTCGACGCGGGTCTTCGAAGTCACCGCGTACGCCTTGATCTTGCCCGACTTGATGTAGCTCGTCGTGTTGGTCGTCTGGTCGCACAGGACGTCGACCTGCCCGCCGAGGAGATCGTTGATGGCCGGGGCCGTGCCCTTGTAGGGAACCGTCGTGAGGTCCGTCCCGATCGCGCTCATGAACAGCAAGCCGCAGAGGTGCGACGCCGCCCCGACGCCGGCGTTGGCGAGCGACACCTTGTCCTTGTTCTTCTTGACGTAGTCGATGAGGCCCCGGAAATCGTCGGGCGGCAGGTCCTTCTTCGCAATGAATGTCATCGGCACGTCGACGACCTGCCCGATGAGTTCGAAATCCTCGAGGGGCTTGAACGGCAGGTTGCGGTAGAGCGCCGGCGCGGTCGACATGCCGATATGCGCGAGGAGCAGCGTGTAACCGTCGTTGGGGGCGGCCTTGAGCTTCGTGGGCGCGATCGTGCCCCCGGCGCCGGGTGCGTTCTCGACGATGATCGTCTGGCCGAGCGCCTTGCCCATCGACAGGGCGAGCGAGCGCGCTACGGTATCCGTCGGGCCGCCGGCGGCGAACGGAACGAGCAGCGTGACCGGCTTGGTCGGATACGTCTGCGCGGAGGCGAACGCGGCGAACGCGAACGCGCTCGCGGCAACGAGGGTCTTCAGCATCGGAAATTCCTCCGGTAATTGGGACGACCGCCGGAACGGTGCGTGCCGTAATCCGATCGGTCGCGCATTCTAGCGGAGCAAATCGGTTCGCGCGCGCAGGTGCCCTGCGGCGGGGCGCAAGCGCGAACTGCGCTCCGAGACAGTGCGAAGGAAGAATGTTAGAATTTTGAATTTACTCGAAATTATCCAGTCGGAGCCCCACGATGGCGGTCGAACGTACCCTTTCCATCATCAAACCCGATGCCGTCGCCGGCAACGTGATCGGCAAGATCTATTCGCGCTTCGAAGCGAGTGGCCTGCGCATCGTCGCGGCGCGGATGCTGCGACTCTCCCGCGCCCAAGCCGAAGGCTTCTACGCCGTGCACCGCGAACGGCCGTTCTTCAAGGATCTGGTCGATTTCATGATTTCAGGCCCGGTCATGGTGCAGGTGCTGGAAGGCGAGAACGCGGTCGCCAGGAATCGCGACCTGATGGGCGCCACCGACCCCAGCAAGGCGGCGCCCGGCACGATCCGCGCCGATTTCGCCCAGTCGATCGAAGCCAACGCGGTCCACGGCTCGGACGGGCCGGAGACCGCCCGGGTCGAGATCGCCTACTTCTTTCCCGCCCTTGAAATCTGCGGCCGGTGATCGATCATGGGAGGCAGGCGTTGAACCGCCCGCTGCGGGCCGCCATCTTCACCCGATGATGAACCTGCTCGACCTCTCGCCGGACGCGCTTTCGCGTTTCCTCGCCGAACTGGGCGAGAAGCCGTTTCGCGGCAGGCAGGTGTCGCGCTGGGTGCACCAGCGCTTTGCCGACGATATCGGCGCGATGAGCGACCTGTCGAAGGCGCTGCGCGAACGCCTCGCCGGCATCGCGGCGATCGCCGGCCCGACGGTGATCCGCGACACGACGGCGGCCGACGGCACGCGCAAGTGGCTGCTCGACGTCGGCAATGCCAACGCGGTCGAAACGGTCTACATTCCCGAGGGCGAAAGCGAGGAGTGGCGCCGGGGTCCCTCCGGGGATGCGACCTCCGAGCTCGATGCCACCTCCGAGCTGGATGCGACCGCCCCGAACGCTGTCGCAGCCCGCCCCTCCCCCGATCGACCCCGCTCGGCGAGTTCCTCGCCCGACGCACCGGGGCGGTATCGAGGCACGCTGTGCATCAGCTCGCAGGCAGGCTGCGCGCTGGACTGCGCGTTCTGTTCGACCGGCAAGCAGGGCTTCAACCGCAACCTGACGACCGCCGAGATCGTCGGGCAGCTGTGGCTCGCGAATCGCACGCTCATGGCCGACGGCGTCGCCGCCCCCTGGGTCGAGCAGGGCCGCGCGCCGATCACCAACGTCGTGATGATGGGGATGGGCGAGCCGCTCGCGAACTTCGACAACGTCGTCGCGGCGCTTGCGCTCTTCCTCGACGACAACGCCTACGGGCTGTCGCGCCGGCGTGTGACCGTGTCGACTTCGGGTCTCGTCGCGCAGATCGACCGTCTCGCGCAGGAGTGCCCGGTCGCGCTGGCGGTGTCGCTGCACGCCGGCAACGACACGCTGCGCGACCGCCTCGTGCCGATCAACCGCAAGCATCCGCTGGCCGACCTCCTCGCCGCATGCAACCGCTACCTCGAACATGCGCCGCGCGATTTCGTCACGTTCGAGTACGTGATGCTGGACGGTGTCAACGACTCCCCTGCGCATGCGCGCGAGCTCGCGGCGATCGCCCGGCAGGTGTCGTGCAAGTACAACCTCATCCCGTTCAACCCGTTCCCCGGCACCGGGTTCCGAACCACGCCGCGCGAGCGGATCCGCGCCTTCCAGCAGATCCTGATGGACGCCGGCGTGACGACGACGATCCGCAGGACGCGCGGGGACGACATCGATGCCGCGTGCGGCCAACTCGCGGGCCAGGTGCAGGACCGCGTGAAGCGCCGGCTCGCCACCCGCATCGTGCCGGTCGCCTGATTGCACCATGAAGGAGTGGAACCCGTGATGCTTCCCGCCCGCCGGTTGGCGCTGCTGACGCTCGCCACGCTGCTGGCCGCCTGCTCGTCCGCGCCGAAGGAGCCCGCGACTCCGCCGCAGCCGCAGGTCCAACCGGTGCCGCAGCTCCAGATCGCGTCGCAGCCGCTCGCCACGCCGCGCCAGCGCGCCGAACTGCACGCCGAGCTCGCTGCCGGCTATTACGAACGCGGTCAGTTCGACGTCGCACTGGAGGAGCTTGCCACCGCTGAGAAGCTCGACGCGTCGTTGCCGGGCATCTACAACATCTACGGCTTGGTCTACGCCGTGCTGAACGAACCGCAGAAGGCCGAGGCGAATTTCACGCGCGCGCTCGGCCTCGCGCCGAACGACTCCGAGATCCGCCACAACTGGGGCTGGTTCCTGTGCACGCACGGCCGCGCGGTGCAATCGATCGCGGAATTCGAGCAGGCGCTTCGCAACCCGCTCTACAAGACACCGGAGGTCGCGCTGGTCAACGCGGGCAAGTGCAGCGTGGCGTCGGGCAACACCGCGGCCGCCGCGGATTACTTCCGTCGCGCACTCGCGCTGCAGCCGGGCAATGCGGTCGCCTCGTACAACCTCGCGCTGCTGGACTACAGGGCGGGCCGCCTTCCGGAAGCGCGCGGGCTGATGCGCGCGGTGATGCAACAGAACAATCCCGCTCCCGCGGCGCTCTTCCTCGGCCTTTGCATCGAGCGAAAGCTGGGCGACCGCTCGGCCGAGCAGTCGTACACCACCCAGTTGCGCAATCGCTATCCCGACGCCGCCGAGACGCGCGCAATCACAGAACCGGGAGGTTGCGAGTGAGCGAACCGCAGGCGTCCGGCATGTCGCCGGAAGCGCAGACACCGGACGGCGGCGCCGCCTGCGGCGCGATGCTGCGCAAGGCGCGCGAGGCGGCCGGGCTTTCGATCGACGCGATCGCGCAACAGCTGAAGCTCGCGCCGCGCCAGGTGCAGGCGCTGGAGGACGGCCAGTTCGAACTGCTGCCGGGACGCACGTTCGTGCGCGGCTTCCTGCGCAACTACGCCCGGGCGCTGCACCTCGACCCCGAGAAAGTGCTGGCTTCCCTGCCCGAGCCCGCCAAGGGTGAGACACCGCTGCCGCCGACGTCCGGGAACATGGGCGAGATCCGCGTCGAAACGACACAGGGTCGCAACTGGACGCGCTGGGCGATCCCGCTTGCGCTCATCGCGCTGGTCGCGCTCGCCGCCGTGTACGAATACCTGCGTCGGGACCCTGAAGCGCCCGGCATGACCGAAACGCGCCCCGTGCCGATGCCCGGTAGGACTCCGGCGGCGGCGCCTGCGACCACAACGACGGCGCCTTTGGCGCCGAGCGAGCCGGCGGGCAGGCCTCTGCCCAATCCCCTCGCAGGCGGGGACGGCGAGGCCGCGAAATCGGCCAGCGAGCCCGCTCTCGCGAGCGGCGCTTCCGCGCCGGCGGCGGAGACCGCGGCTGCAGCCGGGACTGTGGTGTCCACCGCGATTCCCCCGTTGCGCCCGGGCGAGCCGACGCTCGTCATCGTCTTCGGCGGCACCTCGTGGACCGAAGTGAAGGACCGCTCGGGCAAGGTGCTGTTGTCGGTTACCGGCTCTCCCGGCATGACGCAGTCGGTGACGGGTACTCCGCCGTTCGACATCATCGTAGGCAGCGTCGCCAATGTGAGCATGACGTTCCGCGGAGCGCCGGTCGACCTCACGCCCTACGCGCGCGCCAACGTCGCGCGGCTGCGGCTCCCCTGACGCCTATGGAACGCCCCACCATCGTCCGCCGCCGCACGAGGCGGGTCGACGTCGCCGGTGTCACGATTGGCGGCGGCGCGCCAATCGTCGTGCAGTCGATGACCAACACCGACACCGCCGATGTCGCGGCGACCGTGGCGCAGGTGCATTCGCTCGCCGATGCCGGATCGGAAATCGTGCGCATCACGGTCAACACGGCGGAAGCGGCGGCGGCCGTGCCCGCAATCCGCACAGCGCTCGATGCGCGCGGCTGCCACGTTCCGCTGGTAGGCGACTTCCATTTCAACGGGCACAGGCTGCTGACCGAATACGCAGACTGCGCGCGCGCGCTCGCCAAGTTCCGGATCAACCCGGGCAACGTCGGCAAGGGTACCAAGCGCGACCCGCAGTTCGCGGTGATGATCGAAAAGGCGATCGAGTACGGCAAGCCGGTGAGAATCGGCGTCAACTGGGGCAGCCTCGATGCGGAGCTGCTCGCGCGGATGATGGACGAGAACGCGCAGGCGACGAAGCCGCTGCCCGCTGAAGCGGTGATGCGCGAGGCGCTGGTCACCTCGGCGATCGACAGCGCGCATCGCGCCGAGGCGCTCGGGCTGCCCGGCGATCGCATCGTGCTTTCGTGCAAGGTGTCGCACGTGCAGGATCTCGTCACCGTGTATCGCGAGCTCTCGCGGCGCTGCGACTATGCGCTGCACCTCGGCCTCACCGAGGCGGGCATGGGCAGCAAGGGCATCGTCGCCTCCACGGCCGCGCTCGCGATCCTGCTGCAGGAAGGCATCGGTGACACGATCCGCGTCTCGCTGACGCCGGAACCGGACGGCGAACGCGCCAGGGAAGTCGTCGTCGCGCAGGAGATCCTGCAGACGCTGGGGCTGCGGTCGTTCACGCCGATGGTCACCGCCTGCCCCGGCTGCGGGCGCACGACCAGCACCACCTTCCAGACGCTCGCCGAACGCATCGCGGCGTACCTGCGCGCGTCGATGCCCGCCTGGCGGGAGCGCTACCGCGGTGTCGAGGACATGCAGGTTGCGGTGATGGGCTGTGTGGTCAACGGCCCGGGGGAATCGAGGCTCGCCAATGTCGGCATTTCGCTCCCCGGCACCGGCGAGACGCCGGTCGCACCGGTCTACGTGGACGGCCAGAAGACGGTCACGCTGAAGGGCGAGCGCATCGCCGAGGAGTTCCAGCAGATCGTCGACGACTACGTGCGGGCGAGATATGGCGGCGAGCCGCCGACCCCGCACCTTCTGCCCGCCAGGAAGACGATCGCCGTGAAGGCGGTGGTCTGACACGCGCCGTGGCACAGACCACCGACGCCGCCGACGCGGCCCCGCAAGCGCCCGCTGCGCGTACGCCGCGCGGCGCGCCGATCAAGGCCGTGCGCGGCATGAACGACGTGCTGCCGGACGAAGCGGCGCTATGGGAGCGTTTCGAGGACGTCGTGCGCGACGTGTTCCGCCGCTACGGATACCGCAACCTGCGCGTGCCGGTGGTCGAGCCGACAGCGCTCTTCGTTCGCGGGATCGGCGAGGTCACCGATATCGTCGAGAAGGAGATGTACACGTTCGAGGACAAGCTGAACGGCGAGTCGCTGACGCTGCGTCCCGAGGCGACCGCGGGCATCGTGCGCGCCGCGATCGAGCACAACCTGATCTACGACCGCCCGCAGCGCGTCTGGCTCGCCGGGCCGATGTTCCGCCACGAGCGCCCGCAGAAGGGCCGCTACCGCGAGTTCCACCAGTTCGACGTCGAGGCGCTCGGCTTTGCCGGCCCGGATGTCGATGCCGAGCAGATCGTGATGCTCGCGCGGCTGTGGAGCGAGCTCGGCGTTGCCGACGGCATCCGGCTCAAGATCAACTCGATCGGCGATGCCGTCGAGCGGCGGGCGCATCGCGAGCGGCTGGTGCGCTACCTGGAGCAGCATGCCGCGGCGCTGGACGAGGATTCGCGCCGTCGACTGCACGTCAATCCCCTGCGCATCCTCGACAGCAGGAACCCGGCGATGCAGGCGATCATCGCCGGCGCGCCACGGCTGGTCGAGATGCTGGGCAGCGAAGCGCGCGCGCATTTCGACGAGTTGCAGCGTCTTCTGGCCGACGCCGGAATTGCCTTCGAGATCGACTCGCGGCTCGTGCGAGGTCTCGACTATTACAATCGCACGGTTTTCGAGTGGGTCACCGACCGGCTGGGCGCTCAGGGCACGGTGGCCGGCGGCGGCCGCTACGACGGCCTGTTCGAGCAGCTCGGCGGCAAGCCGACACCCGCATGCGGGTTCGGCATGGGGATCGAGCGGATGATCCTGCTGCTGCAGGAGGCGGGCCAGCGCGGGGAAACTGCCCCACTCGCCTACGTCGTCCACGCGGGCATGGCGGCAGCCGCGCTCGCGCACCGCGCGGCCGAGCACCTGCGCGATGCCGGTTGCGCGGTCGTCGTCCACGCGGGCGGCGGCAGCTTCAAGTCGCAGATGAAGAAGGCCGACGCGAGCGGCGCGCGCTACGCGCTGATCGTCGGCGACGACGAGGCGGCGGCCGGCGTGGTCGGCGTCAAGCCGTTGCGCCAGACCGGCGAGCAGCAGGCGGTGCCGGTTGCGCTGCTCGCGGCACAGATCGCACCGACGGTGCGCTGAAGGAACCGGGGAACACGAAAGAGGCTCATGGCTGCATACGATCTCGAAGAACAGGAAAAACTCGACGACCTCAAGGCATGGTGGGCGCGCTGGGGCAACACGGTCGCAGCCGTCGTCATCGCGGTCTGCGTCGGGATCATCGCCGTGCAGGGCTGGCGCTGGTGGCAGAACAGCAAGGCCGAGCAGGCGTCGGTGCTCTACGGTGCGGTGAGCGCGGCGGTGCGCGCGAACGACGTGCCGAAGGCGCGCGATGCGATGAACCAGCTGGTCGACCGCTTCGCCGGCACCGGCTATGCGCCGCGCGCGGCGCTGCTCTACGCGAAGCTGCTCTGGGACTCCGGCGACAAGGCCGGCGCCAAGTCGCAACTTCAATGGGTGATCGACAAGTCGGGCGAGGACGAGCTGAAGCAGATCGCGCGCTACCGTCTGGCCGAAGTGCTGCTCGACGAGAAGCAGTACGATCCGGCGCTTGCCACACTCGATGCGAAGCACGATGACGCCTTCGCCGGCCTCTATGCCGACCTGCGCGGCGATGCGCTCGCGGCGGCCGGACGCAACGCCGAGGCGCGCGCGGCTTACGAGCTCGCGCTCAACAAGCTCGATTCCAAATCGCCGTATCGCGGGTACGTGAAGGTGAAGCTCGACGCGCTTGGCGGCGCGACGGGACCGGCCGCGTTGGCCGGTGCCGCGTCGACCGTGGACCGTCCCGGAATCGCCCCGGCCGCGTCGCCCAAGGTGCCCGCGAAGCCATGAGCACGGCCCGCTTCCCCGCGGCCTGCCTTCGCATAGCGGCGGTCGCGCTGCTGGGCGCTTCGCTTGCGGGCTGCTCGACCCTGTCGTCGTGGATTCCGTCGATTCCCGCGCCCAACTGGGCCTGGCTTACCGGAAGCGGCAGCAGCAAGAAGCCGGGCCCGTTGCCGGAGTTGAGCGCAACCGCAACCGCGCAGGCCAACTGGCAGGTCGGAATCGGAAAGGGCGCACCGGGCCTCGCGCCGGCGATTGCCGAGGACGGTGTCTATGTCGCCGCGAGCGACGGCTCGCTCGCGCGAATCGACGCGGCGACCGGGCGCACCGTGTGGCGGCAGAACGCCGGCAAGGCGCTCTCCGCGGGTCCCGGTGCCGGACGCGACGCCATCGTCGTCGCGACCGCCAAGGGCGACGTTCTCGCGTTCGACCGCGACGGCAAGCCGTTGTGGACCGCGCAGGTGTCGAGCGAGGTCACCTCGCCACCGGTCGTCGACGAAGGCAACGTCGTCGTGATTTCCGGCGACGGTCGCGTATTCGGCCTCAACGCCGCGGACGGCAAGACCAAGTGGGTCTACAGCCGCGCCAACCCCCCGTTGATCGTGCGCAACTACGCGGCAGGCGCGACGAGTCGCGGCGGCGCGTTCTTCGGTTTGCCGGGCGGCCGCCTGATCGCGCTCGATGTCGCGACCGGCAACGTCGGCTGGGACGGCACGGTTGCCATCCCGCGCGGCGCGACGGAGCTCGAGCGCGTCGCGGACGTGACGAGCCGCCCCGTCGTGGACAGCTCGCAGGCCTGCGCCGCCGCCTATCAGGGACGCGTCGCCTGCTTCGACATGGTGCGCGGGGCGCTCCGGTGGTCACGCGACATCGGAAGCCTCGCCGGGATCGCGATCGACGACAAATACCTGTACGTCACCGACGACAAGGGCGCGGTCCACGCGCTCGACAAGGGGACGGGCGCGTCGATCTGGAAGCAGGAGAAGCTCGCAGAGCGCCGCATCGGCGGGCCGCAGGTCGTGGGCGAGTTCGTCGGCGTGATCGATTTCGAGGGTTACCTGCATCTGTTGGCGCGCGGCAGCGGCGCCTATGTCGGCCGCCTCGCGAGCGACGGCTCGGCGCCGACCGGCCAGCCCTCGACGTTGCTCGGCAGCATCGTCTGGCAGTCGACCGACGGCAACGTGTACTCGGTCACCGCGCGCTGAAGACGCGCCCGATCGGGCGGCCCGCGGCCGAATGCTTCCCACCATCGCCCTCGTCGGGCGCCCCAACGTCGGCAAGTCGACGCTGTTCAACCGCATCACGCGCACGCGCGATGCGCTGGTCGCCGACCTCCCGGGGCTGACCCGCGACCGTCACTACGGCCGCGGCCGCATGGGCGAGCGGCCGTTCCTCGTCGTCGACACCGGCGGCTTCGAGCCCGTCGCGAAGACCGGCATCCTGAAGGAAATGGCGAAGCAGACCGCGCAGGCGATCGCGGAGTCCGACGTCGTCGTGTTCATCGTCGACGCGCGCGAGGGCCTGACCGAGCGGGACCGCGAAATCGCGTCGATGCTGCGCAAGTCCGGCCGGCCGGTCGTGGTCGCCGCGAACAAGGCGGAGGGCCTTCCCGCCGATCGCGCCGTCGCCGAGTTCCACGAGCTCGCGCAAGGCGAGCCGCTGCCGATCTCGGCTGCGCATGGCGAAGGCGTGCGCAACGTGATCGAGACCGCGCTCGCGCGCCTGCCTGCCGAGGCGCCCCGGGAACCGGAGAGCGCGGACGAGCCCCACCGGATCAAGGTTGCCATCGTCGGCCGCCCGAACGTCGGCAAGTCGACGCTCGTCAACACGCTGCTGGGCGAGGAGCGCGTGATCGCGTTCGACGAGCCGGGCACGACGCGCGACGCGATCTATCTCGATTTCGAGCGCGACTCTCGCCTCTACACGCTGATCGACACCGCAGGCGTGCGCCGCCGCGGCAAGGTCTTCGAGGCGGTCGAGAAGTTCTCGGTGATCAAGACGTTGCAGGCGATCGACGATGCCAACGTCGTCGTGCTGCTGTTCGACGCCAGCCAGGAGATCACCGAACAGGACGCCCATCTCGCCGGACACATCCTCGAGGCGGGGCGCGCGCTGGTGGTCGGCATCAACAAGTGGGATGCGGCCTCGCCGGAGCGGCGCGAGCAGGTGAAGCACGACATCGACCGCAAGCTCGGGTTCCTCGCGTTCGCGCACCAGCACTACATTTCGGCGCGCGAAGGCCGCGGCATCGCCGCGCTGTGGCAGTCGGTGGACAAGGCGCATGCCGCGGCGATGGCGAAGCTCTCGACGCCGCGCCTGACCCGCGTGCTGCAGGACGCCGTGCAGCGCCAGCAACCGGCGCGCTCGGGGCTCGTGCGGCCGAAATTGCGCTACGCGCACCAGGGAGGCGTGAATCCGCCGCTCGTCATCATCCACGGCTCGGCGCTGCACCACGTGAGCGACGCTTATCGGCGCTACCTGGAACATTTCTTCAGCGCAGCGTTCCAACTGCGCGGCACACCGCTTAGGATACAATTCAAGACGGGCGTCAACCCGTTCGCGAACCACTCCTCCCGCCGCTAGACCGGGCGCTGGGCTGCCCGCCGCAATCTTTCGCATGCGGCGGCGCGGGTTCGCGGGTGCCACCCGACAACAAGACTCGGAGCCGACCATGAGCAACAAAGGGCAAATGCTACAAGACCCGTTCCTGAACACGCTGCGCAAGGAGCATGTGCAGGTTTCGATCTACCTGGTGAACGGCATCAAGCTGCAGGGCCAGATCGAATCGTTCGACCAGTACGTCGTTCTGCTCAAGAACACGGTCACCCAAATGGTGTACAAGCACGCGATCTCGACGGTCGTGCCGTCGCGGGCCGTCACGATGCCCCACCACAACCAAGGGACCGACAGCGAGGCTTGATGCCGTCCCTCTCCCCGCCCGGGCGAGCTGTGCACGGGCGCCCGCGAGGTGCCGCGGTATCCCGCCGGCGCCGGCGAGAATCCTGATGTTCGAGCGACACGAAGGCGGCGACCGGGCGGTGCTGGTCGAGCTCGACCTCGGTGCCGGCGACCCGGCCGAGCGCCTGGCCGAACTCTCCGCGCTGACCGTGTCGGCCGGTGCGGAGGTCGTGGGAACCGTAACCGGCCGCCGCGCGCGTCCGGATGCGGCCACGTTCGCGGGCCGCGGCAAGGTCGAAGAGATCGCAAGCCGCCGCCGCGACGCACAGGCCGACCTCGTCATCTTCGATCACGCGCTCTCCGGCGCGCAGCAGCGCAATCTCGAAAAGGCGCTCGAATGCCGAGTCGTGGATCGCACGAGCCTGATCCTCGACATCTTCGCGCAACGCGCAAGGAGCGCCGAAGGCAAGCTGCAGGTCGAGCTCGCGCAGCTGCAGCACATGGCAACACGGCTTGTCGGCGGCTGGACCCACCTCGAGCGGCAGAAGGGCGGCATCGGCTTGCGCGGTCCCGGCGAGACGCAGCTCGAGACCGACCGCCGGCTGATCGCGCGGCGGGTGAAGAACATCAAGGACCGGTTGCGCGGCGTGGCACGCAGCCGCGCCGTCCAGAGCCGAACGCGCCGCCGCGCCGACGTGCGCACGATCGCGCTGGTTGGCTACACGAACGCCGGCAAGTCGACACTGTTCAATTGCCTGACCGGCGCCGGAGTCTACGCGGCGAACCAGCTGTTCGCGACGCTCGACACGACGCTCCGGCGCCTCTACGTGCCGGGAGCCGAGACGCTCGTGCTCTCCGACACGGTCGGTTTCATACGGGACATACCGCACGACCTCGTCGCCGCGTTCCAGGCCACGCTGGCCGAGGCCGCACACGCCGACCTCCTGCTGCACGTGATCGACGCGAGCGTGCCGAACCGCGAGGAGCAGGAAGCCGCGGTCGAAGCGGTTCTGGCGGAAATCGGCGCGGCCGGGGTGCCGACGATCCGGGTGCTGAACAAGTGCGATCTGGCAGCTCTTCCCGCGGGCATGGAGCGCGACCCCTGTGGTACCATCGCGGTCGTCCGTACGAGCGCATTGACAGGTGCAGGCTGCGCCGAGTTGCGCGCGGCGCTCGCCGAGCGCTTCCCGGCCGCGCCCGGGTCGCCAATCGCACCCGAGCGCCCGGCGCAGCCGGCCTGAACGCGCCGGACTTCCCCGCCATCGGTCACGCACGCCGACCCATCCACGCCGGCTTCGTCAACGTCGAATTCGTCCGTCCATGTCGCTCAACGATCCGCAGTGGGGCAAGCGCGGTACCAGCGGCCCGCCCGATCTCGACGAGATCTGGCGCAACGTCAATCGCCGCATCAGCGACCTGTTCGGCCGCAGGACGGGCGGCGAGGAGCCCGGGAGCAGCGCGCCGCGCACCGGCATTCCGCTGGGCGGCGCGGGACTGCTCGTCGCGCTCGTGCTGCTCGTGTGGCTCGCGAGCGGCTTCTATATCGTCGACGAAGGCCGGCGCGGCGTGGTGACGCGCTTCGGCAAGTACACCGAGACGACGCTGCCCGGCCCCCGCTGGCACCTGCCGTTCCCGATCGAGGCGGTGGACGTGGTCGACTTCTCGCAGGTGAAGACGATCGAGGTCGGTTATCGGAACACGCCGAAGAACCGCATCGACAAGGAGGCGGTGATGCTGACGGACGACGAGAACATCATCGACGTCCAGTTTGCCGTGCAATACAACCTGAAGAGCGCCGAGGACTTCGTCTTCAACAACCGGCGCCCGGACCAGATCGTGCTGTTCGTCGCCGAGACCGCTATCCGCGAAGTGATCGGCAAGAGCAAGATGGACTTCGCGCTCTACGAGGGTCGCGAGCAGATCGCGCGCCAGACCGAGCAGCTGATGCAGCAGATGCTCGACCGCTACGGTACCGGGATCGCGGTGCAGAAGGTCACGCTGCAGAACGTGCTGCCGCCGGAGAAGGTGCAAGTGGCGTTCGACGATGCGGTGAAGGCCGGGCAGGACCGCGACCGCCTGAAGAACGAGGGCCAGGCCTACGCCAACGACGTCGTGCCCCGCGCGCGCGGCACCGCCTCTCGCCTGATGGAGGAAGCGAACGGCTACAAGACCGAGGTGGTGCAGAAGGCCGAGGGCGATGCCTCGCGCTTCCGCCAGATCCTGGTCGAGTACCAGAAAGCCCCGGGCGTCACGCGCGACCGGCTCTATCTCGACATGATGCAATCCGTGCTCGGCAACACGAGCAAGGTGCTGGTCGACCAGAAGGGCGGCGGCAACAGCCTGCTCTACCTTCCGCTCGACAAGCTGATCCAGCAGGTGACGCCCAGCGTGCCGTCGACCGACACGCAGCCGCCGGTACTGCGCCCGCCTGCGCCGGCCGAGCCTGCCCCCGCCGCCGCCGAGCCCGCGCGCGCACGCGACGGCCTGCGCAGCCGCGAGCGCTAGGAGCGAGCCGATGAAGATCGCCATGCCCGTCCTTGCGCTGATCGTCGCACTGCTGCTCGTCGCGTCGCAGTCGCTCTATACAGTGGACCAGACCAAGTACGCGATCAAGTTCCAGTTGGGCGAGATCGTGCAGACGCTGGCGGACGCCGGCCTCTACGCCAAGCTGCCGCTCGTGCAGAACGTGCGCTTCTATGACAGGCGCAACCTCACGCTCGAGAACTCCGAACCCGACCGGATGACCACGTCCGAGAAGAAGCCGCTGCTGGTCGACTTCATCGTGCTGTGGCGAATCAACGACGTGAAGCAGTACTACATCTCGGTGCAGGGGGACGAGGAACGCGCACGGCAGCGGATCGCGCAGACGGTTCGCTCGAATCTCGCCGAGGAGTTCAACAAGCGCACCGTGCACGAAGCGATCTCGACCGAACGCGACAAGATCACCAGCATCACGCGGCAGAAGGCGGACGCGGACGCGAAGGCGATCGGGGTGGAGGTGGTCGACGTGCGGTTGCGCCGCGTCGAGCTGCCGCCCGACGTGACCGGCCCCGTCTACCAGCGGATGGAGTCGGAGCGCCGCCGTGTCGCAAACGAGCTGCGCTCGCAGGGTGGCGCCGAGTCGGAGAAGATCCGCGCCGACGCCGACCGGCAGCGGCAGGTGATCCTGGCCGACGCGTATCGCGACGCGCAGAAGATCAAGGGCGAGGGCGACGCGCGCGCCTCCGCGATCTACGCCGCCGCATACGGGGCCAACCCCGAGTTCTACGCGTTCTACCGCAGCCTCGAGGCGTACAAGGCGACGTTCAGGAACCGCAGCGACGTCATGGTGCTCGACCCGAGTTCCGAATTCTTCCAGTACTTCCGGCAGTACGGCGCGGGCCGCGGGCAGCGCGCGCCGTCGAAGTAGCCGCCGATCGCCTTGGCAGAGGATGCGGACGTGCCGGACTGGCTCTGGGCCGCTTTCGCGCTGGTGATGATCATCGAAGGCGCGCTGCCCTTCGCGGCGCCGAAGCTCTGGCGCGAGACGTTTCGCAAGCTGATCGAGCTCTCCGACGGCCAGCTTCGCTTCCTCGGCCTGATCGCGCTCGTTGCGGGCGTCGTCACGCTGCTGTTCGTCAATGCGTAACTGGCTGCTTCCCGAGCACGTCGACGACATCCTGCCGGCGGAAGCGGCGCGGCTCGAGTCATTGCGGCGCACGCTGCTCGACCACTTCGCGGCCGAAGGCTACCGGCTGGTGCAACCGCCGCTCGTCGAGCATCTCGAATCGCTGCTGACCGGCAGCGGCCACGATCTCGATCTTCTGACATTCAAGGTGGTGGACCCGCTGTCCGGACGCCTGCTCGGTGTGCGTGCCGACATCACGCCGCAGGTCGCGCGCATCGACGCGCACTTGCTGAACGAACCTGGCGTGTCGCGCCTTTGCTACGCCGGCAGCGTGCTGCGTACGCTGCCGGCTACGCCCGGCGGCACCCGCGAGGTCATCCAGGTCGGCGCCGAGCTGTTCGGCGAGCCCGGCATCGGCGGGGATGGCGAAGTGATCGGGCTCCTGCTGTCGTCGCTCGCGCGCGCGGGCGTGCGCGGTCTGCATCTCGACCTCGGTCACGTCGGCGTCTTTCGCGCGCTCGCCAGCGGCGCCGGCTTCACCGGAAGCGGCGAAGACGGCGAGCTGTTCGAGGCGATGCGCACCAAGGACCTGCCAGCCGTCGCCGCGCTCGCCACAAGGCTGCCGGCGGCGTGGCGGGCGGCGCTGCTCGCGCTGCCCGAGCTCTACGGCCCCGCGGAGGAAGTGCTGGCGGCCGCGCGGACGACCTTGCCCGACATTCCTGCGATCGCCCATGCGCTGGCCGCGCTCGCGGCGCTCGCGCGCTCCGCCACGCCGAAGGTCGAGGCTCTGCACATCGATCTCGCCGACCTGCGCGGCTATCATTACCACAATGGCGCGATATTCTCGGTCTTCACCGCGGGCGAAACTGCGGCGATCGGCGCCGGCGGCCGCTACGACGGCATCGGAAAGGCGTTCGGCCGGGCGCGACCGGCGACCGGATTCACGCTCGATCTGCGCCAGCTCGCGGGCCTGGCGGGATTCGCGTCGTAATCGCTGACGGCGCGCCCCTCTCCTCAAGAACAACCCATCTCACGACTGCCACCCCATGGGAAAGAACGTCGTCATCATCGGTACGCAATGGGGCGACGAGGGCAAGGGCAAGATCGTCGACTGGCTGACCGAGCAGGCGCGCGGCGTCGTGCGCTTCCAGGGCGGTCACAACGCGGGCCACACGCTCGTGATCGCAGGCCGCAAGACGGTACTGCGACTGATTCCCTCGGGTGTGCTGCGTCCGGGCGTGGCGATCTACATCGGCAACGGCGTCGTGCTTTCCCCGACCGCGCTGTTGCAGGAAATCGACGAGCTGGAAGCGGCGGGTGTGGCCGTGCATTCGCGATTGCGCGTCTCGCCGGCCTGCCCGCTCGTGATGCCCTATCACGTCGCGCTCGACCAGGCGCGCGAGAGCGGCTCCGGGGAGAAGATCGGTACCACCGGCCGCGGCATCGGCCCCGCCTACGAGGACAAGATCGCGCGCCGCGCACTGCGTGTCCAGGATCTTCTCGACCCCGGCGGCTTCTCGCGCAAGCTCGAGCGGCTTCTCGACTATCACAACACGGTGCTGACGCAGTACTACAAGCGCGATCCCGTGCCGTTTGCGAAGACCCGCGACGAGACGCTCGCGCTTGCGCCGCGCGTAGCGCCGATGATCGCCGACGTCGCCGCGCTGATCCACGAGGCGCGCTCGAGGGGCGACTCGCTGGTGTTCGAGGGGGCGCAGGGCGCGATGCTCGACATCGACCACGGCACGTACCCGTATGTCACGAGCTCGAATTGCCTCGCCGGCGCCGCCGCGCCGGGTTGCGGCATCGGCCCCCAGCTCCTCGACTACGTGCTCGGCATCGTGAAAGCCTATACGACCCGTGTCGGCGGTGGCCCCTTCCCCACCGAGCTCGTCGACGATATCGGCGCGGGACTGGCAAAGCGAGGCAACGAGTTCGGCTCGGTGACCGGCCGGCCGCGACGCTGCGGATGGCTCGATGTGGCGCTCCTGCGCCGCTCGTTCGAGCTGAACGGCGTCGACGGCATCTGCGTGATGAAGCTCGACGTGCTGGACGGCATGGACGAGATCCGCATCTGCACGCATTACACGGTGGACGGCAGGCGCGTGGAACGCATCCCGACCGGCGCGGAAGCGGTCGCCCGGTGCGTGCCGGTGTACGAAACGCTGCCGGGATGGAAGGACAGTACCGTCGGCGTCAAGGAGTTCGACGCGCTGCCGGCGAATGCGCGCGCATACCTCAAGCGGATCGAGGCGCTGACCGGCGTTCCGATCGCGATGGTGTCGACCGGCCCCGACCGCGACGAGACGATTCTGCTTTCACATCCGCTGCATTGAGCCAGGCAACCCCCGGAGCCGCCCCGATGAGCCTCCACGTAAGTTGGGAGCAGTACAACACGCTGGTCGAGCGCCTTGCGCTCACCGCGTACGAGTCCGGCTACAAGTTCAACCAGATCATCTGCATCGCGCGCGGCGGCCTGCGCGTCGGCGACGTGCTGTCCCGCATCTACGAGCTCCCACTCGCCATCCTGTCCACGCATTCGTATTCGGCGAGCGGCGGGACGGTACGCGGCGAGTTGATCATCGCAGAGCACATGACGATGACTTCCCCCCGCCTTGGCGACAAGGTGCTGCTGGTCGACGACATGGTCGACTCGGGGCACACGCTCGACATGGTGTACCGCACGCTGCCGCAGCGCTTCCCCTCGATCAGCGAAATCAGGACCGCGGTGCTTTGGTGGAAGGCCTGCTCGGTGTTCAAGCCGGATTTCTGGGTCGATTACCTGCCTGACAACCCGTGGATCCACCAGCCCTTCGAGGTGTACGACAATCTGCGGCCGGGAGCATTGCGCGCCCGGCTGGGCGGCTGACGCCGACGCGGCATGGATCTTCGCCGGCGCGCAGCGCATCCGCGCCCCCGCCGGTTCCCGTCCACTCGCCGCAGTAGCGTGCTCGCGATGAAAAACGCCCGCATCGCGCGGGCGTTTTCGTTATGCTCGAAGCCTGAAGCCATGGTGCCCAGGAAGGGACTCGAACCCCCACAGTGTTGCCACCGCTAGGACCTGAACCTAGTGCGTCTACCAATTCCGCCACCTGGGCGACGCAAACAGATTATTTTACGAAACCGCCCCTGCCTTGTCAAAAACCCGCAACTCCCCGAAGAGCGCCAAGGCCCGCGCCCCGCGCGACGCCGCTGCAGCCACAGACCTCGCCGCAAGCGAACATCCGCGCGGCGCGCGCGCGATCGACGACGCGACGATCCTGGCAGAGCTCGCCGCGGCCGGCGTCCCGATGCCGCCGGACGAGCTCGCGTCCCGCCTTCGCGTCGGCCGCCGTCAGCAGGAGGCCTTCGCCGCCGCGCTCGACGTCCTCGAGCGTTCGGGCGCGCTCCTCGTCAACCGGAAAGGCGAGCTTTGCATCGTGCGCAAGCTCGATCTCGTCACGGGAACCGTGCAGGGACATCCGGACGGCTTCGGCTTCCTCGTGCCGGACGAAGGCGGCGACGACCTCTTCCTCAACTCGCGCGAAATGCACAAGGCGATGCACGGCGACCGTGCCGCAGCGCGCGTCGTCGGCATCGATCGTCGCGGCAGGCCCGAGGGCGAGATCGTCGAATTGCTCGTGCGCGCCAACCGTGAGATCGTCGGACGGCTGCACGAGGAGCGCGGCATCTGGTTTGTCGAAGCCGAGAATCGCCGCATCAACCAGGACATCCTGATCCCGCCCGACGAGCGCGGCAGCGCCCGCCCCGGACAGGTGGTCATCGTCGAGATGATCGAGTATCCGACGGCGCAACGCGAGGCGGTGGCGCGCGTGAAGGAAGTGCTGGGGAGCGCCACCGACTCGGGCATGGAGATCGAGATCGCGCTGCGCAAGCACGCGTTGCCGTTCGAGTTCTCGACGCCCGCACAGCGACAGGCGCAGCGTCTGCCCGCGGAGGTGCGGCCTGCGGACCGCAAGGGCCGCGAGGACCTCACCGACCTTCCGCTCGTGACGATCGACGGCGAGAACGCCAGGGATTTCGACGACGGGGTGTTCTGCGAGCGCAAGGGCAAGGGCTTCAGGCTCGTCGTCGCGATCGCCGACGTCTCGCACTATGTGCGCGACGGCGATGCGCTCGACCACGACGGGCGTGAGCGGGGCAACTCGGTCTACTTCCCGCGCCGGGTGATCCCGATGCTGCCCGAGGCGCTGTCCAACGAGCTTTGTTCGCTCAAGCCCGCCGTCGATCGCCTCTGCATGGTGTGCGACATCCAGGTGAGCGCCACGGGCGAGATCCGCAAGTATGCGTTCTATCCCGCGGTGATGCACTCGCGCGCACGGCTCACCTACAGCGAGGTATGGCAGTGGCTGTCGCAGCCGGACATGGCGGCGGCGCCCGAGGCGCGGCAGCTGTTGCCGCACCTGTCGAATCTCTACGCGCTCTACAAGGTGCTTGCCGCGGCGCGTCTTGCGCGCGGCGCAATCGACTTCGACACCGTCGAGCTGGCCCTCGTCTTCGACGACCAGGGCAAGATCGAGCGCATCGTCCCGGCCCCGCGCAACGACGCGCACAAGCTGATCGAAGAATGCATGCTGGCGGCCAATGTCTGCACCGCGGACTTCTTCGCCAAGCACGAGCACCCAGCGCTCTACCGCGTGCACGAGGGGCCGACCCCGGAGAAGCTCGCGGCCTTGCGCGCGTTCCTGTCGGGCTCCGGGTTGAGCCTTAGCGGAGGCGACAAGCCGCAGTCGTCCGATTACGCGAAACTGCTTGCGCAGATCGAAGACCGTCCCGACTTCCCGCTGCTGCAGACCGTGCTGCTGCGCTCGCTCTCGCAGGCGCAATACCGCCCGGAGAACGTCGGTCATTTCGGGCTCGCGTTCGACGCCTACACGCACTTCACCTCGCCGATCCGCCGCTATCCCGACCTGCTCGTGCACCGTACGATCAAGGCATGCCTCGCCGGCACCCGCTACACGCCGAAGGGCGCTTCGTGGGAAGAGCTGGGCGCGCACTGCTCGCTCACCGAGCGCCGTGCGGACGAAGCCACGCGCGACGTCGAGGCGTGGCTCAAGTGCTTCTACATGCAGGACAAGGTGGGCGAGATCTATGCAGGCACGATCAGCGGCGTGGCGAGTTTCGGGGTTTTCGTGACGCTCGACGATCTCAACATCGACGGGCTCGTGCACGTCACCGAGCTCGGCCGCGACTACTTCCATTTCGACGCGACGCGCCACGCGATGATCGGCGAGCGCAGCGGGCGCGTTTTCCAGCTCGCCGGTCGCACGCGCGTGCGGGTCGCGCGCGTGGATCTCGACACGACCAAGATCGACTTCACGCTGGCGGACGACGAGACGTCGGCCCGCGCGCCCGGAGAGCTCGAAGCGCACCGCGGCAAGCCCCGGCGTCCGCGCCGGTAGAGTCGCGCGGATCGCGGCGGGCGGGGGGTGGCGCTATGGCGTGCAGCGCAAACATTCCGGGCTGCCAAGGCAGGCGACGGCCCCGGATTTCGCTCATGGCGCCCGGCCCTCGACGCTCTTGCGGCAGCGCAACAAAAGTGGGCCGCGGCTGGTAGTATGCTGCATCGGGCCAGCCTCCATCGCTTGCCGTTTCCGCCTATGCACATCGGCACCCCGCTCTCCGCTTCGGCGACTCGCGTCATGCTGCTCGGCAGCGGCGAACTCGGGAAGGAAGTCATCATCGCGCTGCAGCGCCTGGGCGTCGAAACCATCGCGGTCGATCGCTATGCGAATGCCCCGGGACATCAGGTCGCGCACCGCGCCCATGTGATCGCGATGACGGATGGTGCCGCGCTCCGCCGCCTGATCGAGCAGGAGCGCCCGGCGATCGTCGTGCCGGAGATCGAAGCGATTGCCACCGAAACACTGGTCGAGATCGAGGCGGCAGGACTGGCGGAAGTGATTCCCACCGCACGCGCCACGCAACTCACGATGAACCGCGAGGGCATCCGCCGGCTCGCTGCGGAGAAGCTCGGGTTGCCGACATCGCCGTACCGCTTCGCCAGGAGCCAGCAAGCACTGCAGGCGGCGATCGACGGCACCGACGGCGGCGCCGCGATCGGCTACCCGTGCGTGGTGAAGCCCGTGATGTCCTCGTCGGGCAAAGGGCAGTCGGTGGTGAGCACGCCGAGCGAGGTGGCCTCTGCGTGGCAATACGCGGAAAGCCAGGGTCGCGTGCGCGGCGGGCACGTGATCGTCGAGGGCTTCATCCGCTTCGACTACGAGATCACGCAGCTGACCGTGCGCGCACCGGGCGCGGATGGCATGGTCGAAACGCACTTCTGCGAGCCGATCGGCCACGTGCAGGTCCACGGCGACTACGTCGAATCCTGGCAGCCGCAGCCGATGTCGCCAAACGCGCTTGCACGCTCGCGCGAAATTGCAGCTGTTGTGACCGCGGAGCTGGGTGGGCGCGGCGTCTTCGGCGTGGAACTCTTCGTGCGCGGCGACCAGGTCTGGTTCTCCGAGGTGAGCCCGCGGCCGCACGACACCGGGATGGTGACGATGTGCACGCAGCGCCAGAGCGAGTTCGAGCTCCACGCGCGCGCGATCCTTGGTTTGCCGGTGGACGTAGGGCTGCGATCGCCGGGCGCCTCCGCCGTGATCTACGGCGCTATCGACGGACGGGCGATCCGTTATGACCGGGTCGCCCATGCGCTCTCCGTGCCCGAATCGGATCTGCGGCTGTTCGGAAAGCCGGAGTCCTACAAGAAGCGGCGCATGGGCGTGGCGCTCGCGACCGCGGCGGACATCGACGCGGCGCGCGCCCGGGCGAAGGAATGCGCGGCGCGCGTGCACCTGGCGCTCTGACCCCGATTCGTCCTGCCCCATGAGCGCAAGCGGGCACGACGCCGGGATCGATCTCGTCGTGCAGGGTCCCGCGCTGCGCGACGCGGATCTTCCCGCACTGCTGACGCTCGCGCTGGCGTCCGGCCACGAGACGCTCGACGGCGGCCACGCGCCGGCGTTCCGCCTGCTCTCGCCGCGGGCGCGCGACGGCGTGGTGGACGCGTGCAATGCGCGCGGACTCGACGCGGCGTTCGTTCCGCGCAGCCGCCGCCGCACCCGCGTCCGCGTTGTCGCGATGGACATGGACTCGACGCTGATCACGATCGAGTGCATCGACGAAATCGCCGACATGCTGGGCATCAAGCCCCAGGTGTCGCTGATCACGGCGAGCACGATGCGCGGCGAGATCGACTTCCGCGAGAGCCTGACGCGCCGGGTGGCGCTCCTCGCGGGCCTGCCGGTCGAAGCACTGCAGAAGGTCTATGACGAACGTCTGCGGCTGTCGCCGGGCGCCGAGCGGATGCTCCAAGGCTTCGCAGCCGTCGGCGCGAAGAGCCTGCTGGTGTCGGGGGGCTTCACGTTCTTCACCGACCGGCTGCGCGAGCGGCTCGGGCTCGACTACACGCTGTCCAACGTGCTCGACGTCATGGACGGCAAACTGACCGGACGCATCGCCGGCGAAATCGTGGACGCCGACGCCAAGGCCACGGCGCTCGCGCGCCTCAGGGACCAATGCGTCGATGGGGACGGCATCGTGCTCGCGATCGGCGACGGCGCGAACGACCTGCCGTTCTTCCGTGCGGCGGACGTCTCGGTCGCCTACCGGGCGAAGCCGATCGTGCGCGGGCAGGCGACGCACGCGATCGACCACTGCGGGCTCGATGCGGTGCTGAACCTCTTCTGTTGAACCGCCAGCCCGGATGTCTCACCGCTGCGCGGGAATCCGGCGCGGCGGTTTGCGGCATGGATCGGGGCTTCACCGAATCGGCGGCGGCCTGGTGAAACATCCGGGCTAGAGCACGGCCAGGCGCAGGAACGCCCACAGGTTCCACAACGCGAGCACCAGCACCGCCAGCCACGAGATGCCGCTGCCCGCGAAGCGGCCGAACGAGTAGCCGGAGGCGCCGGACAGCCCGGCCGCATGCAGCACGCGGCCGACCACGATCGCAACGCCGGCTGCGTGCAGGAAGAGCGGCGCGGCACGGTTCAACTCCGCAACGAGCAGCAACAGCAGCGCGGGCAGCAGCCACTCGACCGCGTTGCCGTGCACGCGGATCGCGCGAGCGAGCGCAGGATCGCCGCCGTCACCGATGCCGACGCCGAGTCGCCGGCGCAGCTGCGAGACGCGCGCAGCGAGCACGAGCAGCAGTACGCCGGACAGCCCCGCGTAGAGCGCGGCCACGTAAGGCATCGGGGCCGGGTTCATCGGCGTTGCGCGAGGATCATTCCGCCTCGTCGATCCAGGTCGCCTGGATCGCCTCGAGGATCTTCTCGCTGCTCCGGTTCGGATCGTCGGCGAAGTCCGGCAGCTCGCACACCCAGCGGTGCAGGTCGGTGAAGCGCACGTACTGCGGGTCGACATCGGCATGCCTCTCGGCGAGCGCGATCGCTATCTGGCGCGTGTCGGTCCACTTCATCGGCATTCTCCGGCGCGTCCGGGCCTACTTGCCTTCGCGCGCGTAGTTGATCGTATAGCGCGGAATCTCGACCGTCAGCGGCTTCGCATCGACGATCGCCTGGCAGGAGAGCCGCGAGACGGGCGTCAGGCCCCATGCGCGGTCGAGCAGGTCCTCCTCGTCCTCGGTGGGCTCGCCGAGCGATTCGTAGCCTTCGCGGAGGATGCAGTGGCAGGTCGTGCACGCGCACGACTTCTCGCACGCGTGCTCGACCTCGATGCCCCGCTCGAGCAGGTTGTCGAGCAGCGACTTGCCCGCCTCGGCTTCGAAGGTCGCACCGTCGGGGCAGAGCTCAGCGTGCGGAAGAACCGTGATCGTCGGCATGGCCGGTGCACGTGTCAGATCAGGGACATCGACGCGCTTGCCGGCGAGTGCGCGGGTCACGCTGCGGTTCATGCGGCGCCCGGCGAACTCCGCGGTCGCATGGTTGACAGCTTCGACCGCGGCGCGCAATGCCGCCGCGTCCGAGCCGGCGCGACGCTCGCGCAGCATGGCGAGAACGGCCTCGATGGCCTTGCGTTCCTCGTCGGTCAGCAGGTCGCCGTCGGCAGCAAGCGCATTGCCGGTCACCTCCGCCATCTGGTCGGCCTCGACCTGCGCCTCGGCGAGCGCGCGCGCCGCCATGTCATCGGCGGCGTGTGCGAACGAATCCTGCAGCATGCGCGCGATCTCGTCGTCGTGCAGGCCGTACGAGGGCTTGACCACGATCGAGGCTTCGATGCCCGTCGTCTGCTCCCGTGCGGACACCGAAAGCAGGCCGTCGGCGTCGACCTGGAACGAAACCCTGATGCGCGCCGCCCCCGCCGCCATCGGCGGGATGCCGCGCAGTTCGAAACGCGCGAGCGAGCGGCAATCGGCGACCTTCTCGCGCTCGCCCTGCACGACATGGATCGCCATCGCCGTCTGACCGTCCTTGAACGTCGTGAATTCCTGTGCGCGCGCCACGGGTATCGTCGAGTTGCGCGGAATGATCTTCTCGCTCAAGCCGCCCATCGTCTCGAGACCGAGCGACAGCGGAATGACGTCGAGCAGCAACCAGTCGTCCTCGCGCTCGCGATTGCCCACCAGCGCATTGGCCTGGATCGCCGCACCGACCGCGACCACCTCGTCGGGATTGAGGTTGGTGAGCGGCGGCTGTCCGAAGAACTCGGCCACCGCGCTACGTATGTGCGGCATGCGCGTCGCGCCGCCGACGAGCACGACGCCCTTGATGTCGGAAGGCGCAAGGCCCGCATCGCGCAGCGCGCGCTTGACCGGCTGCAGCGTCTTTTGCACCAGGTTCTGGGTGATGTCGCGGAACGTGTCGTTGGAGAGCGCTAGACTCACCCCGACGTCGCCGGAGAGGCGGGCGAGGATCGGCGCGGAATCATGCCCGGTCAGCATCTCCTTCGCCTCGCGCGAGCGCACGAGCAGCTCGCGCGCGTCCGCCGGACCGAGCGGCGGAAGCTTCGCCGCCTCGAGCGCCCAGCAGAACACCCGGTGGTCGAAGTCGTCGCCGCCGAGCGCCGAGTCGCCATTGGTGGCGAGCACTTCGAACACGCCCTTCGACAGGCGCAGGATCGAGATGTCGAACGTTCCGCCGCCCAGGTCGTACACCGCGTAGACGCCCTCCGCCGCGTTGTCGAGCCCATAGGCGATCGCCGCCGCGGTCGGCTCGTTCAGAAGGCGCAACACGTTGAGGCCGGCGAGACGAGCCGCGTCCTTCGTCGCCTGCCGCTGCGCATCGTCGAAATACGCCGGCACCGTGACGACGGCGCCATCGATCGGCCCGCCGAGCTGCCCCTCGGCGCGCTCGCGCAACGCCTTCAGGATGTCGGCGGACACTTCGACCGGGCTCTTCACACCTGCGCGCGTCCCGATCTTCAGCATGCCGGGCGTGTCGACGAACCGGTAGGGAAAGCGCCGGTCGTCGGCGAGATCGGCGAGGCCGCGCCCCATGAACCGCTTGACCGAAACGATCGTGTTCTGCGGATCCGCCGACTGGTGGGCCATCGCCGCATAGCCGACCTCGGTCCCCGCCTCCGCGTAGCGGACGATCGAAGGCACCAGAGGGCGCCCCTGCGCGTCGGGCAGGACGACGGGAATGCCGTTGCGCACGGTCGCGACGAGCGAGTTCGTCGTGCCGAGGTCGATGCCGATCGCGCGCTTGCGTTCCCGCAACGGCGGGGGCGCGTCCGGTTCGGCGATCTGCAGCAATGCCATTGTGTCGCCTTCGCTGCCGCTAGGGCTCGATGTCCGCGATCATTGCGTCGATGTCGGCGGCGAGCTTGGCAAGGAACTTGAGCTCCCGCACGCCGCTGCGCGCCTTTTCCCAGGCGCCGTCGCCGTCCAGCAGCTGCCGCAGAGCGGCCTCGCGTTCCGCCATCTCGCGGCGCACGTCGGCGAGGAGGGCGGCGAGTGTGCGCTCGTCTCGCGCCTGCGACGCGTCGCTTGCCTGCTCGCGGCGCTCGAGCTGCTGCTCCAGGAAATCGATGTCGAGGCGGGTGTCGGTCTCGTCCTCCGCGATCACGCCATTGAGCGCGAGCAGGTGGCTCGCGCGCGCGACCGGATCCTTGAGTGCGCGGTACGCCTCGTTCACGCGCGCGGAGGATTGCATCGCGACGCGGCGGTCCGTGTCCGTCCCCGACGCAAAGCGGTCGGGATGGACTTCCGTCTGCAGTTCGCGGTAGGCGCGGTCGAGCGCCTCGGCATCGACGTCGAAGCGCGCCGGCAGGCCGAAGAGCTCGAAGTAGTTGCTGGAGAAGTCGATCATGGGTACACCCCCTTCTTGGCGGGGGGCGGGGGGCTGCTGGCGTTAGGGAACGATTCTCGGTCCTGCGAAAGCGTTGGTCAGGCAGGTTCGCGCGAAAACCGGTTCAGGCGCGAAGCGCGCCCGCAGACACTGCATTCAAAGTACGGCAGGGGCGCGCGACAAGGCCTGAGCCGGTTCGTCGCGCGAACCTATACGTTGAAGGATTCGCCGCAGCCGCATGCATCCTTGACGTTGGGGTTGTTGAACTTGAACCCCTCGTTCAACCCCTCGCGCGCGAAATCGAGCTCGGTGCCGTCGAGGTAGGGCAAGCTCTTCGGGTCGACGACCACCGTCACGCCGTGGCTTTCGAAGTGCAGGTCCTCGGGCTTCAACTCGTCGACGTACTCGAGCTTGTAGGCGAGGCCCGAGCATCCCGACGTGCGCACGCCGAGCCGCAGGCCGACGCCCTTGCCACGCTTGCGGAGGTGGTTTTCGACATGCTTCGCCGCGGATTCGGTGAGCGTGATCGCCATCGCGGGCCTCGTCAATCGGCGGCCTTCGCCACCGGGGCACAGGCATTCGCCTCAGCCGACGCCGCTTCGCCCTCGTGCTTATTGCGGTAGTCCGCCACCGCCGCCTTGATCGCGTCCTCGGCGAGGATCGAGCAGTGGATCTTGACCGGCGGCAGCGCGAGCTCCTGGGCAATCGCCGTGTTCTTGATGCTCATCGCCTCGTCGAGCGTCTTGCCCTTGACCCATTCGGTGACGAGCGACGAGGAAGCGATCGCCGAGCCGCACCCGTAGGTCTTGAACTTCGCGTCCTCGATGACGCCGTCCTTGCCGACCTTGATCTGCAGCTTCATCACGTCGCCGCACGCCGGCGCGCCGACCATGCCCGTGCCGACGCCGTCGTCGCCCTTGTTGAACGACCCGACGTTGCGCGGATTCTCGTAGTGATCGATGACCTTGTCGCTGTACGCCATTCTGCTTCTCCTCGCCCTCGCATTGCGTTCGGGCTCGTGTTGCCGTTGTCACCGCGAAAGGCGCAGGGCCGTCCCAAGCCTTTCGCACTCGTTCCCCTCGGTTGAAATCTCGCGGCTTCTCGCGAGATCTCGACCGATCAATGCGCCGCCCACTGCACGGTGTCGAGATCGATGCCTTCCTGGTGCATCTCCCACAGCGGCGAAAGCTCGCGCAGCTTCGCGATCTTGCGCTTCAGCAGATCCACCGTGTATTCGACCTCCTCCTGCGTCGTGAAGCGCCCGACAGTGAAGCGGATCGAGCTGTGCGCGAGCTCGTCGCTGCGGCCCAGCGCGCGCAGCACGTAGGACGGCTCGAGCGATGCCGACGTGCAGGCCGACCCCGACGACACGGCGACATCCTTGATCGCCATGATCAGGCTCTCGCCTTCGACGAAGTTGAAGCTCACGTTCAGGTTGTGCGGAACGCGATGCTCGAGGTCGCCGTTGATGTAGACCTCCTCGATCTCCATCAGGCCCTTCCGCAGGCGATCGCGCAGCATGCGGATGCGTTCGTTCTCGATCGCCATCTCGATCTTCGCGAGCCGGAACGCCTCGCCCATGCCGACGATCTGGTGTGTCGGAAGCGTGCCGGAGCGCATGCCGCGCTCGTGGCCCCCGCCGTGCATCTGCGCCTCGATGCGCACGCGCGGCTTGCGCCGCACGAATAGCGCGCCCACGCCCTTCGGACCGTAGGTCTTGTGCGCCGAGAAGCTCATCAGGTCGACCTTGAGCGTCGCGAGGTCGATCGGGACCTTGCCCGTGCCCTGCGCGGCGTCGACGTGGAAGACGATGCCCCTGCTGCGGCAGATCTCGCCGATCGTCGCGACGTCCTGAACGACACCGATCTCGTTGTTCACCATCATGACCGAGGCCACGATCGTGTCCGGCCGCAACGCCGCCTTGAACGCCTCGAGGTCGATGAGCCCGTCTTCCCGGACGTCGAGGTAGGTCGCCTCGAATCCCTGGCGCTCGAGCTCGCGCACCGTGTCGAGCGTCGCCTTGTGCTCGGTCTTCACCGTGACGATGTGCTTGCCCTTCGTCTGGTAGAAATGGGCCGCTCCCTTGAGTGCGAGATTGATCGACTCGGTGGCGCCGGACGTCCAGACGATTTCCTTGGCGTCGCAGTTGACGAGCGAGGCGACCTGCTCGCGCGCCTCCTCCACTGCAGCCTCGGCCTTCCAGCCGAAGCTGTGCGAGCGCGATGCGGCATTGCCGAAGTTCTCGGTCAGGTACGGAATCATTTTCTCGGCCACGCGCGGGTCGACCGGCGTCGTGGCCGAGTAGTCGAGGTAGATCGGAAGCTTCATGGCAGGGCTTCAGAGGACCGGCGTGGTTTCGGGCGTGCGCGTGGTAGGGCGATGGTCCTTCAGCACGGTGACCTCGGGCTTTTCCATCTGCTGCCGCACGAGCTCACCCAGCGTGACCCCTTGCAGGAAGGCGAAGATGTGGCCATTGAGCGCCGCCCAAAGCTCGTGCGTCATGCAGCGCCGGTCGTCGTGGCAGTTTTCCCTGCCGCCGCACTGCGTCGCATCGATCGGCTCGTCGACGGCGATGATGATGTCGGCAACCGAGACCTGCATCGCCGGACGGGCCAGATTGTAGCCACCCCCCGGACCCCGCACACTTTCGACGAGGCCGTGGCGGCGCAGTTTGCCGAAAAGCTGCTCCAGATAAGACAGCGAGATCTTCTGCCGCTCGGATACCGCGGCAAGCGTGACCGGACCGTTCGTCCCGTACAGGGCAACGTCGATCATCGCGGTGACGGCGAAGCGGCCTTTGGTGGTCAGGCGCATGGTCTAAACCTCTCGGTGCAAACGGAGGCTCCGGGCCTCCGGCCGTTGGGTCGCAACAGGCAATACCCTACAATACCCGAACGATTTGGTCAACTAAAAGACCCGGAAGTTCACTCAAGCATCTTGTTGATCGGCTGAGGATCGAAGCGCTCGGCCGTGGCCTTGGCATCGCCCATTTCGAGCCCATCGCGCTGCAACTGGGCGATAAGGCGCTCCATGCGCTCGTCGGTAGCCGCCGCATGGTCGAGCAGCTTGTGGATCGCCTGTACGACCGGGTCGTTCATGTCGGCGGCGATCGCGTAGGCCGAGAAGCCGATCTTGGCGGCCTGCTGCTCGCGGCGGTCGGCTTCCTCGGGCGTGACGACCCGTGCGGGGATGCCGACGGCGGTCGCGCCGGGCGGGACGTCGCGCACGACGACCGCGTTCGAGCCGATCTTGGCGCCTTCGCCCACGACGATCGGCCCGAGCACCTTGGCACCTGCGCCGATCACGACCCCGCGCCGAAGCGTCGGGTGCCGCTTGCCTGCGTTCCACGACGTGCCCCCCAGCGTGACGCCGTGATAGAGCGTGCAGTCGTCGCAGATCTCGGCGGTCTCGCCGACGACGATGCCCATCCCGTGATCGATGAACACGCGCCGCCCGATCGTCGCCCCCGGGTGGATCTCGATGCCCGTTGCAAAGCGGCCGAGGTGCGCGAGCCAGCGCGCGAGCCACTTGAAACCGTGGCGCCAGAGGGGATTGGCGACGACGCGGTGCCAGACGAGCGCGTGCAACCCCGGATAGCAGGTCAGCACCTCGAAGCGCGTGCGCGCGGCAGGATCGCGCTCGAACACGACGCCGATGTCTTCGCGCAGTCGGTCGAACATCGTGTTATTTTCGCATTTTCCGACTGGTGCGCTCAAAGGGCCTGTTCACACTACGTCCGCAAGCGCGAACGGGTGGCCCCGGGGCGTCAATCGAGGCGCTTGACGAAGCCAAGACCGGGTGTCTTGACGAGGAAAGCAACGAAGAGTGGCGCCCCGGGGCACCCGTTCCCTGCGGGTTGCTGCCGAAAGGGCCGTGCCCATCGTTGCAAAGCCTCGCCGGGCAGCCGGCCCGACTTCGTTTTGCGCCTCGCTCACGGCCCTTTCGGCCCTGCAACGCGCTTGTGGACGTAGTGTGAACAGGCCCTAATGAACCGCGCGCGACTTCGCGATGAAATGGCCTCGTCGCCGCTCCGCGCGGGCGACGCGGACGGCGCGAACGCCAGTGCTAATATCCACCGCACCATGAAGCCGCGCGATTCGCGACGCGGCCGTCTCCGGAGGAACCCGATGAAGCTCGCTCGCATGCTGGCCGCGGCCGCGATCGCCGCGCTGTCGTTTCCCGTCGCGGCGCAGGAAATCACGCTCAAGGTGCACCACTTCTGGCCGCCCGGCGCGATGCCGCCCTCGACGCTGCTCGTGCCGTGGTGCGACAAGATCGCGAAGGACTCGAACAACCGCCTCAAGTGCCAGATCTACCCGGCGATGCAGCTCGGCGGCGCGCCGCCGCAGCTCATCGATCAGGTGAAGGATGGGGTCGCCGACATCGTCTGGACGCTGCCCGGCTACACCGCCGGCCGCTTCCCGCTGATGGAGGTCTTCGAGCTTCCTTTCATGTCCGTCTCGGCCGAGGCGACGAGCCAGGCGGCGTGGGACTACTACGAGAAGTATGCGCAGAAGGAGTTCCCCGGCATCAAGATGATTGCCGTCAACGTTCACGACAACGGTTTCATCAACACGCGCGAGCGCCAGGTCAAGACGATGGCCGACTTCAAGGGCCTCAAGATGCGCGCGCCGACCCGGCAAACCAACAAGCTGCTCGCGGCGCTCGGCGCGAGCCCGGTCGCGATGCCGCTGCCTGCGCTCTCCGACGCGCTGTCGAAGGGCGTGATCGACGGCTACCTGCTCCCGTGGGAGGTGATCCCGTCGATCAAGGCGCACGAGCTCACGAAGTACCACAGCGAGACCGACCCCAAGGCGCGCGCGCTCTACACCGCGGTGTTCACGCTGGCGATGAACCAGGCGAAGTACGACAGTCTCCCGCCCGACCTCAAGAAGGTGATCGACGCGAACTCCGGCCCCGCCGTAGCCAGGGCGTTCGGCAAGCAATGGGACGCCTCCGCGCCGCCGGCTCGCAAGCTCGCCGTCGACCGCGGCAATACGTTCTACGTGATACCGGCCTCCGAGCTCGCAGGCTGGGAGACGGCCACCGCGAACCTCGACGATGAATGGGTCAAGGATGTTACGGCGAAGGGGCACGACGGCAAGATGCTGCTGCAGTCGGCGAAGGACATGATCAAGAAGTACGAGACGGCGAAGTAGCGCGCAGCTCTACCGTGGCGCAAGCGGGCGCGGACCGCAGTCCGCGCCCGCGGTCTTTTCGGGCTCCACCGCCCGCTCGCCGCCGATACCCGACATGGCAGAACCGCCACTTCTGCAACGCGCACCGACGGACAGCGTCGGCCGCGCGCTGTTCCACGCCGCGCGAGCGTTCGCGCTCGGCGGCGGCCTCGTGATGGTCGCGCTTACGCTGATGTCGCTCGCATCGATCGTCGGCCGTGCCGCGCTCGCCCGGCCGGTGCCCGGCGACTACGAACTGGTCCAGCTCGGCACCGCGATCGCCGTCGCCGCATTCCTTCCGCTGACGCAGCTACGCGGCGGGCACGTGCTGGTCGACTTCTTCACCGCGAAATCCAGCGGCATCGTGCGCGAATCGCTCGACGCGTTCGGCGCACTGCTGGTCGGCGTGACGGGCTCCGTGTTCGCATGGCGACTCGCCGTCGGCGCGCAATCGCTCGCCGGGGCCAACGACCAGACGACGATCCTCGCGATCCCGACGTGGTACGCGGTCGCGTTGATGGTTCCCTCGTTCGCGCTGCTCGGACTCACCGGTTTCTACACGGCGTGGCGGCACTGGTCGGCACGCAGGCGAGGCAGCGCCCATGATGCCGGGATGCGCGCGCAATGAGCGGCGTCGAGTTCGGCTTCCTGATGTTCGCCGTCATGCTCGTGCTGCTTGCGATCCGCGTCCCGATCGGGATCGCGATGCTCGCCACCGGCGTCGCGGGCTACGTGACGATGACCGGCTGGATGCCGCTCCTCAACTACCTGAAAACGGTCGCGTACTCCCGCTATTCGGTTTACGACCTGTCCGTCATCCCGATGTTTCTGCTGATGGGGCAGTTCGCGAGCCGGGGCGGCCTGTCGAAGGCGCTGTTCGATGCCGCGAACGCGCTGATCGGGCACTGGCGCGGCGGGGTTGCCATGGCGGCCATCGGCGCCTGCGCGGGCTTCGGCGCCATCTGCGGCAGTTCGCTCGCCACTGCCGCAACAATGGGCCAGGTCGCGTTGCCCGAGCTGCGGCGGCTGCGCTACGAGCCGGCGCTTGCGACCGGCACGCTCGCTGCGGGCGGAACGCTCGGCATCCTGATCCCGCCGTCGATCGTGCTCGTCGTCTACGCGATCCTCGCGGAACAGAACATCGCGAAGCTGTTCATGGCCGCGTTCGTGCCCGGCATCCTCGCCGCGATCGGCTACGTGGCCGCGATCGCCGTCTACGTGCGCGTGAAGCCGGGCTCGGGACCGACGGGCGCGCGCGCGACATGGCGGGAGCGGCTGTCGGCGCTGCGCGATGTCTGGCCGGTGCTGACGCTCTTCATCGTCGTCATCGGCGGCATCTACGGCGGCATCTTCACGCCGACCGAGGCCGCCGCGATCGGAACCGCGGGCGCGCTGTTCTTCGCCGTGTGGTTGGGCGGCATGCGCGCGGAAGGATTGTTCGAGTGCCTCTACGGCACCGCCGAGGCGACCGGCATGATCTTCCTGATCCTGCTTGGCGCCGACGTGCTGAACGTGTTCCTCGCGCTGAGCCAGATGCCGTCCGAACTCGCCCGATGGGTCACCGGCACCGGGCTCTCCCCTCTGCTCGTGCTGTTCCTGATCATCGGCATCTACCTCGTGCTGGGCTGCCTCATGGACAGCCTTTCGATGATCCTGCTCACGATCCCGATCTTCCTGCCGATCGTGGCGGGGTTCGACTACTGGGGGCTCAACCCGACCGACAAGCTGATCTGGTTCGGCATCCTGGCGCTGATGGTCGTCGAAATCGGTTTGATCACGCCGCCGGTCGGCATGAACGTCTACATCATCAACAGCCTCGCCAAGGACGTGCCGATGTCCGAGACGTTCAGGGGCGTCGTACCGTTCCTGATCTCGGACGCCGTGCGGGTGACGCTGCTCGTGTTCTTTCCGATCCTGTCGCTGTGGCTCGTGCGGCTGCTCGGCTAGGGATAGATGAGGTGACTGTCGCATCCCCTCGTCTGGCCGGGCGTCTGCGCGCATCCTTGGTCCTGGCGGCGATCTGGGCCGGTGTGGTCAGCGGCGGCGCCGTCGCGCAAACGGCGCCGAAGGTCTCGAAGGCATGCGCCGCCGCGCACAACCGCGCGATGCAACAGCAGAAGGCGATTGCCGACATCGACGCGCGGATCGACAAGGAGCGCCGTGCGCGCGATGTCTGCGGCAGTCCGAAGGAATGCCGAAAGCTCGATCGCCGGATCGAGACGCTGGCGGAGCGCCGTGCCGAGCACGAAACCGGGATGGCGCGCTATCGGGCCGCCGAGGCGAAGTCCTGCGCGACGCCCTGATTCCCAAGCCTCATCGGAGAACGATCGCAGCGAGCAGCAGCGCGACGAACCGGCGCGGCGCCTGGGCACTCATCGCGGCCACCCCGGAGGCTGCGCGAGAAGCTCGTCGACACGGGCGAGGATGCCGCGCAGGATGTTGACTTCCTCCTTCTCGAGTCCGGCGCGTCCAAACAGCCGCCGCAGCCGCGGCAGCAGGCGGCGCGGCAGGCGGGGGTTAAGGAAGCGCAGCGCAACCAGCGTGCGCGCCGCGTGTGCGTGCAGGCCCTCGATCTCGTCGTGGGTGGCGAGCGGGAACCGCGGCGCACTCCAGACCTCGCCGCCGGTCGACGCGATCCGCAACTCGTAGCACGCGACCTGCACGGCGGCGCCGAGGTTGAGCGAGCCGTACGCCGGGTTGGCGGGAATCGTCGCCGCGATCGAGCATTGCGCGAGTTCCTCGTTGGACAGCCCCGACATTTCGGTGCCGAACACGAGCGCGACTTCGCCGTCGCGCGCATCGGCAACCGCGAGCTCTGCCGCCGTGCGCACGGGCAGCACGCGCCCCGCGAACTCGCGCGGCCTGGCGGAAAGGCCGATCGCGCGCACGCAACCCGCGAGCGCATCGGCAAGCGAGGTCACGACGCGCGCCGCGTCGAGCACGGCCGTCGCGCCCGACGCGAGCGCGACCGCCTCGGCGTCCGGAAAGCGCCGCGGCGCGACGAGCGTCAGCTGCGCGACCCCCATCGTCCACATCGCTCGGGCGGCGGCGCCGATGTTGCCGGGATGCGACGGCCGCACGAGCACGATGCGGATGGACGACAGAGGGTCCGCGCGCGAGGAAATCGGGAGTACGGGGGCGTCGTCCAAAGGTTGTCGTTTCGGGTTAACCCGGATGTTTCACCAGGGCGCGGGAGTTTGGCGCGGCGGTTTGCGGCCTGGATCGGGCGCAGCCGACGACGCCAATGGCAGCGACTATTGGCGAGGAGAGCAAGCCCGAGCCCGGTGCAACTGACCGCAAAAAACCGCGCAGTCCACCCGTCCAACGTGTTCCGCCGGTGGCGGGTCCCAAGGGCTTGGCAAGGCTCGAGCCTCCATCGAATCGGCGGCGGTCTCGTGAAATATCCGGGTTGACCCGGGATCAGGGCGGGCAGCGATTAGAATACGGGCTTCCCGCTCTTTGCGCGCGCCCGCTTGCCTGCGCCGGCGCGCCGTCAATTCACCCATGCATCCGATGCTCACGACCGCCGTGAAGGCGGCTCGCCGCGCCGGCAACCTCATCAACCGGGGTGCCCGCGAACTCGACTTGCTGACTGTCAGCACCAAAGGGCCCAAGGACTTCGTAAGCGAGGTCGACCGCGGCGCCGAGGCGGCGATCGTCGAAACGCTTCTCGCCGCGTATCCTGATCACGCGATCCTCGCCGAGGAAGGCACGGCAAAGGGCGCCAATGCGAGCGCCGACTACCTGTGGATCATCGACCCGCTGGACGGCACGACCAACTTCCTGCACGGCTTCCCCCAGTACTGCGTATCCATCGCGCTTGCGCACAAGGGCATCGTGTCCCAGGCGGTGATCTACGACCCGGTGCGCAACGACCTCTTCACCGCAACGCGCGGCCGCGGCGCCTACCTGAACGACCGCCGCATTCGTGTCTCGCGCCGCCACCACCTGCGCGACTGCCTGATCGGCACCGGGTTCCCTTTCCGGGACGGCTCGTTCCTGGACACCTATCTGCAGATGATGCGCTCGATGATCCAGCATACCGCCGGCATCCGCCGTCCCGGCGCCGCCGCGCTCGATCTCGCCTACGTCGCCGCGGGCTTCTACGATGGTTTCTGGGAGGTGGGGCTCAATCCCTGGGACGTCGCGGCGGGGAGCCTCCTGGTCCTCGAGGCCGGAGGCCTGATCGGCGACCTCGCGGGCGACGGCGACTACCTCTACAGCGGCCAGGTCATTGCCGCAAACCCGAAGATCTACGCGCAGATCGTCAAGGAACTGTCTCCTTTTCGGCCCCAGCTCGAGCAGGACATCAAGAATCGGACAGCCGGAAACTAACATGCCATTGGCATTGGGCTAACATCGCCCCAGCACCTCCGGCGGCCGGACCCGCCATCGTCGCAGGAATGGCATCCGGCTTGCTTCCTTGAATGGCCCGCGCGCCACCCGCGCACACTGGAGTTCGAGATGGCGTATCGCGTACGAGCCTCTCTCGCCGGCTTGGCGCTGGCCGTGCTGTTGCCGGCTGTGGCCGCTGCCGCCTCGGCGCAGAATCCAACGCTCCGCGTCATGCTGCATCCCGATGCGGCTCCCCAGTTTGCGCTTCCGGCAGCCGCGCAGGCCCGGCTGGAGGCGGTAGCCGGGGCTTCGCTTGCGTGGACGTCGACTACGAGAACGGGCGCGCTGGAGCTCGCTCTTGCCGGACCGCGGGATGCGGCGCAGGTCGAGGCCGTCGCGAGGCGCCTGCGTGCCGATCGCTCGGTGCTGTGGGTGCAGAACGGCGCGATTGCGAGCGCCGCCAAGTACGCAAGCCGTCCCGCGCACGAAGCGCGGGCGCCCGCCCGCAAGTTCCTGGTCCGGTTGAACGATGGCGTCGCGCCCGATTGGCAGACGCTGTTGCCGCGGCTGTCCGCCCGACTCGGCGCAGCGCTGGCGGTGGAACGCTCGATCGGCAACGTGTGGGTACTGTCGCTGCCGCACGCGGTGCCGACGACCGAGCTCGAGGAAATGGCGGACGCGCTCCAGCAAGACGAGGTCGTGCGCTACGCCGACCCGGTGCGGCGCCTGCGCCCGAAGGCCGTGCCGAACGATCCGCTGTTCGCCCGCCAGTGGTCGCTGACGGATCCGCTCGGCGGCATCAACCTTCCGGCGGCATGGGCGCTCGGCACGGGCCGCGCGCAGATCACCGTCGCGGTGATCGACACCGGCTCGCTCGACCACCCCGATCTCGCCGGTCGGCAGCTCCCGGGCTACGACTTCATCACCAGCGCCGACACGGCACGCGACGGCGGCGGTCGCGACGCCGATTCGCGCGACGAGGGCGACTGGGTCGACGAGGGCGACTGTGGCGGCGAGCCTGCGCATCCGTCGTTCTGGCACGGCCTCTTCGTGACCGGTCTCATCGCCGCCAATTCCGACAACGGCGTCGGCATCGCCGGCGTCGATTGGGCAGCGAAGATCCTGCCGGTGCGTGCGCTCGGCAAGTGCGGCGGGACGTACGAGGACGTCTTCGAGGCGATGCTGTGGGCGGCGGGCGCGCCGATCGCGGGCGTTCCTGCCAATGCGAACCCGGCAAAGGTGATCAACATGAGCCTCGGCGGGTACGGCTCGTGCGGCGGCGCGTTCCAGGAAGCGGTCGACGACGCGCTGGCGCAGGGCACGATCATCGTTGCCGCCGCGGGCAACGAGACGGACGACGCCGAAAACTACGCGCCGGGCAACTGCGGCGGTGTGATCACCGTCGGTGCGACGACACGTGACGGCGATCGCACGGGCTACTCGAACTTCGGGCGGCGCGTCGACCTGTCGGCACCCGGTGGCGACGGCGACATCGACGGCCTCATCCTCTCGACGTTCAACGACGGAGCGAGGGAGCCCGGCAATCCGGGCTACGCGTTCGCAGCCGGTACGAGTTTTTCCGCACCGCTGGTGAGCGGCACCGTTTCGCTCATGCTCGCGCGCAATCCCAACCTGACGGCGGGGCAGGTGCTGTCGCTGCTGCAAGGCACGGCGCGCGACTTCCCGATCGGGAGCGCATGTCGTGTCGGCGGCATGTGCGGCGTCGGACTGCTGGACGCCGGCACCGCGGTCGCGAGCACGATCCCCGCGATCGAGAACCTGCCGCCGGGAGCGGTGGCGGTCGTCGAACTCTACGATGCCACGCTCGACCACTACATGCTGCGGACGGACCCGAGCGAGATCGCCGCATTCGAGGCGAGCGGCCGCTGGAGCCGCACCGGCCACGTCTTCTATGCCTATGCCGATCCTTCCGCCGCGCCCGCGCCCGTCTCCGGCGTATGCCGGTTCTATGCAGGCGCGGAATCGCTGATCGACTCGTACTTCTACACGGCGGATCCGGCCGAGTGCAGCTACGTCGCAGGCAATGCGAGCGCGGTCTGGACGCTCGAGACGACCGCCGCGTTCTGGATCGAGGTTCCCGATGCCGCGGGAATGTGCCGCCCGGGCACGCTGCCCGTCTACCGGTTCTTCAACAACCGCCGCGACGCGAGCCAGCGCCATACCGTCGATCTCTCGGTGCGGCGCGCGATGGTCAATCGCGCCTGGGTGCCCGACGGTCCCGGCGTCAAGGGCGCGGCGCTCTGCTCGCTCAGCTGACCTCACCGGATCCCGCGGCCGGCGCTGTGCCCGCCGCGGGGGACCTCACGCGTCCGGCGGCCCCGTCGTGGCGGCGGGCTCCTCCGCGCTGGCATCCACCGCCCATTCCTTGATCAGAGCGTAGCCGACGGCCAGCAGCACCGGCCCGAGGAACACGCCGATGAAACCGAAGGCGACGACGCCGCCCAGCACGCCGAGCAGCACGAGAACGAACGGCAGGTCGCTGCCGCGGCTGATCAGCAACGGCTTGATCACGTTGTCGATCGACGAGACCACGAGCAAGCCCCACAGCAGCACGAAGACGCCCCAGCCGGTATCGCCCTGATTGAGCAGCAACAGGCCCGCCGGTACCCAGACGAGCGGCGGGCCGACCGGCACCGCCGACAGCAAGAAGGTCGCGAACCCGAGCAACGGTGCGGCCTTGATGCCGGCGATCCAGAAACCGATCGCCGCGAGCACGCCCTGCGCAATCGCGGTGCCCAGGATGCCGATCACCACGCCTTGCACGGTCGCCGCAGCCGCCGCGGCGAGCCTGCGCCCGCGCGGACCGGCGATGCGGTCTGTCGCCGCGTGCAGGCGCCGGAGCAGCGCATCGCCGTCCCGGAACACGAAGAACACGATCACGATCGACAACGTGAGCTGCAGGAGGCCGCCGAGCAGCGACGCACCGGCAGCGACGGCGACGCGCTGCGTCGGTTCGACAAACTGCTTCAGCGCATCGAGCAGCGCCGCGGTGTCGTGCGCGAAACTGCCCCAGTATTCCGCCACGCTACCGCCGATCAGCGGCAATTGCGAAACCCACGCGGGCGGGTCGGGCGGACCTTGCGCGAGCGCATTGCGCAGCCACGCGGCCATGCGATCCGCGTTCTCTGCGATCGTCGCGCCGACGATCACGAACGGCGCAAGCAGCACAATGGCGATCAGCATGACCAGGATCAGCGCCGCGAGCGTCGGGTACCGCGGCAGCCGACCGCGCAGGCGCAGGTGCAGTGGCCACGCCGTGACCGCGAGGATCGCCGCCCACAGGATCGCCGTGAGGAAAGGCCGCAGCACGAAGAAGCAGCCGACGACGAGCAGCGTGAGGAGCGCGAGCGTGAGCGTCCGCTCGATGCGAGAAGGCGCGATCATCAGGCGGCGCAGTCTAGCATGCGTCCTGCGGCGGGCCCGACGATTCGCCCCCTGTGCTCTTCAGTGCGCGAGGCCTGCGTATTGCCGCCGCGCGCTGGCGTTGATCGTCCACACGGATCGTTCGCGCGCGATATGCCAAGCACCCTCTCTGGTGCGAGAATGCGCGCTGCCTCCCCTCGCCCATGACCGAACTCGACATCATCGTCCGTGCCGCAGCGGCCGTCGTGGCCGGTGGCCTGATCGGCCTCGAGCGCAGCTACCGAGGCCGCGCGGCGGGGCTTCGCACCAACGCCCTCGTCGCGCTCGCCGCCTCGCTCCTCGTTGCAATGAGCGAGTATGCGGGCTCGTGGACGGCTGCGGGCACCGGCGATCCCACGCGGGTGATCCAGGGCATCGTCACCGGCATCGGCTTTCTCGGTGCCGGCGTGATCATCAAGGAGGGGTTCTCCGTGCGCGGGCTCACGACGGCCGCCGCGGTCTGGGCCGTCGCCGCGCTGGGCGTGGCCTTCGGTGCGGGCCTGTACGTAACCGCCATCGCAACCACGTTCCTGACCTGGGCCGCGCTCGAACTGCTGCGGCAGGTGGAGAACAAGATGCCGGTGCGCGCGCAGGTGCACTGCCAGGTCGGCTTCGCGCGCGAGGAAGCGCCGGATCCCGACCAGGTGCGGGCAATGGTCGAAGCCAAGGGCCTGCGCGTGACCGAAATCTCCTGTCGGTTGGACGCCGCGACCCAGCTGCTCGAATACGATCTCGTGATGTGGTCGCAGGACAGCGACGCGCCCGCCGACCTGGCGCACGCGTTGCGCCGCGAGGCGCACGTCCGCTCGTTCCGGATCACGCCGACGCGGGATTAGGACGTCGGCGGAAAGAGCGATCGGCAATCCCACGGGCGGCGAACGCGGCCGCAATCGACATCCATCGAAGGCGAAAGCCACCGCGCAATGCGACGGGCAATGAACCGGTGGAGCGCTTGGCCTGAAACCAAGAAAGCCGTGACGTCATGGCTTTCCGGTCGATGCATCTGGCGGAGAGATAGGGATTCGAACCCTAGATACGATTCCTCGTATACCTGATTTCGAGTCAGGCGCCTTCGACCACTCGGCCATCTCTCCGGAGCTGCGGATTATAGCGGCTCGCGCCCCGGGCGGCGATCCGGACCGGACGTCCCGAAGGCCTTGGCGGGCCTCGCTTCTTGCGCATGGCATACGTTGCTACGCTCGACTGCACCCGAATTTCCGTTTGCGCGATGTCTTGCGTCAGGTCGGCATGGTTGCGCTTCGACGCGCGAATCAGAGCGCGCCAATGAGCGTCAGCGCACGCCGCACGTCCTCGATGCCCTCGGGCGGCAATGCAGACTGCGGAGGAAGCGGTTCGCCGACCGCGTATCCCTGTAACTCGAGGCCCCCTTTGATGCACGCCGCGAGGTTGTACTTCGCGAACGCCTGGTTCAGCGCCCACAGCGCACGCTGGCGATCCATCGCGGCATTCCAGTCGCCGCGACAGCAAAGCTCGTAGAGTTCGACGCTCTGCCGTGCAGCGACGCAAGCAGGGCCCGCCATCCAGCCGACACCGCCGATCAGCATGACGCACGCCGGGATGTGCGACGACGCGGCGAAAACCTTCATCCGTCCGTCGACGCGGTTGATGATCGACAGCAGCCGACCCGTGTTGAACGACGCGTCCTTGATGTAACCGATGTTCGGAATGCGGGAGAGCCGGTCGATGACCGGCAGCGTGAGGTCCGATCGCTGGAAGTTCGGGTTGGTGTAGAGCACGACCGGCAGCGTCGTCGCCTCTGCGATCGCCTTGAAGTATGCGAACACCCCCTCGTCGGAAACCGGAAAATACGCTTCGAGAATCGCGAGGATGCCGTCGCAGCCGAGCTGCTCGAGTTCGCGCACCTGGCGGACCGCGTCTGCCGTGGTCGTCGAAGCCACGCCGGCGACGACCGGAACGCGCCCGTGCGCGGCAGCGACGACGACCTCGACCACTCGGCGCCGCTGCGCCCACGACAGGTACGCGAATTCCCCGGTCGAACCGAGCGGCGCAAGGCCGTGCACACCGGCCGTGATCAAGTCGTCGCAGAGCCGCGCGAGCACGCCGGCCTTCACGTCGCCGGATGCGTCGATCGGCGAGACCAGATACGGGAACACGCCGTGGAAGGCCGCAGCGGGATTCACTTTCGCGTACTCCGGATTCGATGATCGGCGGCCGCGCCAACGTGCGCGGCGAAAAAAAGGTTCTTCACCGAATTCCGGGAAACGCCGCCCGGATCTTGAGGAAGAAGTAGGCATCGTCGCGGAAACCGTAGGCCATCCGCTTGATCACCTTGATCCTGTTGTTGATGCCTTCGATCAGGTTGGTGCCCAGCGGCCAGCGGCAGTGCGCGAGGATGCCCGGTAGGTAAGGTCTCAGGCGGCGCGCGAAAGCTTTCAGGGGTTCGATCCGGCTACGTATCGCGCGCCGATACCACTGCTGCCAGAAGCGCAGCGCGTAGCCCGGGTGGCGGTAGTCCCACAGCATCTTCAGATCGTCCTTGAGCACGTAGACGGTGAACAGCGCTCGGTTGGCGGCCAGCAGCTCGTCCAGCCGCACCTGGTCTTCCTCCCGCGTGACGTTCTCGCGATTGCGCAGTAACAACCAGCGCGAGCCCTTCACCAAGTGGCGGGCGGGGCGATCCTGGCGCAACCGGTTGGCCTCGTCCACACGCACGCGATCAATCACCTCGCGGCCGTATTTGGCCACCACGTGGAACAGGTCATACACGATCTCAGCTTGTGGGCAACGCGAGCACACTTCCTCGGCGTAGCCGGCATTCATGTCCATCACCGCGGCTTGCAGCCGGGCACAGCCGGCCGCTCCCAGCAGATCGAAGAATGGCCGCACGTCCTCGCGCCCGCGACCCCGTCCGACCCACAGCACCCGTTTGCGCGACGGCTCCACGATCACGGTCGCGTAGCGATGCCCCTTCTGGATCGCGAACTCATCCATCCCGATCACCGTCACCGCACTGAACTCCACGGGCTCCAGCGTGCGCTCGAGATGCCGAAAGTCGATCCGCTTCACCGCCGTCCATGCCAGCCGATAGAGGTGGGCCACATGTCGGACCGACATCACCTGGCATAACCGCGCAACGCTGCTCGCCAGCCGCGTGGTGACCCGCGCATAGCCTTCCAGCCAACTCAGCCGCTCCAGCTTGGCGCCGCAGCGCGGACAGGCTACCCGCAACCGCGGCACGATCAACTCGACCGGAACCTCGAAGATCGGCAAGTCCCGCACCCGCCGCTCTTCGCAATCGTGAACCAGCCGGCACGGCCCGCCGCAACTGCTGCAACATCGGCACATTTCGGCGACCGGCCGCAGTCGCACCACGCACCAGCGTTCCCGACCTCGCAGCTCCTCCCAACCATCTTCAAGCTCGTAACCTTCCCACCCGCCCAAGCGGGCGATAATGTCGTTCGCGGCCACCGCTCGCCCTCCTGCCACTTGATGCTTCGCAACACCAAGATAGCAGCGGCGACTCGGCGGCCGCCTACCTCATTTCACGCAAATCGGCGAAGAACCAAAAAAAAAAAGGCGGGTCGCCCCGCCTTCCGGTACTGCCGGAGCGTATGCGACGCTATTTCTTGACAGGCGCGCCTGCCGCTTTTGCCGCCGGCGCCGCGGGTACTGCTGCGGGCATCTGCGGCGCGGCCACCTGCTTGCCCTGGGCCTTCATGTCCGCGAAATAGCGCGACGCGACGCGATCTTCCGCCCTCGCCTGCGCCGCTTTCGCGGCATCGGCGGCGGCGGCGTCCTTGGCCTTCTTCTCCTCTGCGGCCGCCTTCTGGGCGTCGGTCAACGGCGGCGGCGGCGGCAGCTTGGCAACCGCCAGGCCGAACGTCGCAACCACCAGTCCCGCGGCAACGAGTGCGCGCAGCGTCGTCATGGCTCCTTCTCCTCCCCTGTTATCTCTCGATCACGACGCGTGTGCCGGCCGCCTTTGGGGCGGGGGCTCGGCGGGCCCGGAACCGCGCGGCGCCTTTCCGGACATCACGTCGTTGTACCAGTACTCGTGGTGCTCCTTCGCCCACGTTTCGTCGACGTAGCCGTAGCGCATCGCCTCGTAGGCCCCCTTCATGCCGATCGTGCCGAGGTAGATGTGCGCCATCACCATCACGACGCCGAGCAGGCCGGCGATCATGTGGATGATGTTGGCGATCTGCATGGTCTGCCGGCTCTGGTTGAAGTTCGGGAAGTCGAGAATCAGGCCCGTGACACACAGCGTGATGCCGATCACGACCACCATCGACCAGAACAGGATCTTCTGCCCGGCATTCGCCTTGTTGGCAGGCACGTGCGTGCCGGTCAACATGCCGCCGCCCTGCTTCAGCCACTCCCAGTCGCGCCCGTTGAACAGATTCGTGCGCAGGAACATCACGATCATGATCGGCAGCGCCACCACCAGGACCGCGCCGACGAAGTTGTGCAGGTACTTCGAGAGCTGGGCGAGCCACGAGAACAGCGTGTATCCGATCAGCGGCAACAGCACCGCCTTGCCGAACGTGATGACGAGCCCGGTGATGGCGAGCGCGACGAACGTGATCGCCACCGTCCAGTGCACCATGCGCTCGACGGCCGAGAAGCGCTGGATGAGTCGCCCCGTGGGAGCGCCGTGAAGCGTGATCGGTCCGCGCCAGAGATAGAAGCCGGCGAGGCCGAGCAGCGTCAGCACGAACAGGAACCCGCCGATGGTCGCGAGCGGCACGCGGGCCGCCCGCCAGGTCTGGCCTTCCGACTGGATCAGGATGTTGGTCTCGCGCCCGGGCAGGCTCGTCACCTGCGGGATCCCGGAGCGCACTTCCGACCAGACAGGCTGATTGTTGAGCGGCTGCACCTGCTGTTGCTTCTGCTGCTGCTTCGCGAGGTCCGCCTCGGCCGGATTGACCGCAGGGGACTGCGCCAACGCGGTCGCAAGCCAGCACGTCGCGAGCAGTGCGCCCGCGGCACGTACGATCGAGCTTCCCATCATCGCTCCCTAGCCACCGATCCGCTTGTACTCGTTCTGTGCCTGATTGCGGGTACGGATGGCGTTGTCCCACTCCTGCTGGTTGCCGTTCCACGGCGCGCCGGCATACGGAGGATTATCGGGCTTGCCCTGGTAGGTGCCCTGCTTGTAGGTGACGACCTGCGGGCGCTCGCCGCACGCGGCGAGCCCGGTTGCAACGCCCGCCGCCATCAGCGCGAGCATGGTCCTGCGCATCATGATTTTGCTCCCTTAGTCGGCGCCACCGGCTGCTTCGCGCCGCCAGGCAAGCCGTAGGCAGTCGCCCAACCCCAGACGTCGCCACCCTTGCCGCGCACGGTGACGCGCTGCCGGTAGATGTCCGCCAGCACTTCCCCGTCGCCGCCCAGCAGCGCCTTGGTCGCGCACATCTCGGCGCACACCGGGAGCTTGCCCTCGGCGAGGCGGTTGCGGCCGTACTTCTTGAACTCCGCTTCCGAGTTGTCCTTCTCCGGGCCGCCGGCGCAGAACGTGCACTTGTCCATCTTGCCGCGAACCCCGAACGCGCCCTGCTGCGGAAACTGCGGCGCGCCGAACGGGCACGCGTAGAAGCAGTAGCCGCAGCCGATGCACAGGTCCTTGTCGTGCAGGACCACGCCTTCCTCGGATCGGTAGAAGCAGTCGACCGGACAGACTGCCATGCAGGGTGCGTCCGAGCAGTGCATGCACGCGACCGAGATCGAGCGCTCGCCGGGAACGCCATCGTTGATCGTGACCACGCGGCGGCGATTCACGCCCCACGGGATCTCGTGCTCCTGCTTGCACGCGGTGACACAGCCGTTGCATTCGATGCAGCGCTCGGCATCGCAAAGGAACTTCATTCGAGCCATGGTGTTCTCTCCTCGCCCTCAGGTGCCCGTCAGGCCTTCGCGATCTGGCAGACCGTCGTCTTGGTTTCCTGCATCATCGTCACCGAGTCGTAGCCGTACGTGGTCGCCGTGTTGACCGCCTCGCCACGAATGATCGGATGTGCGCCCTCGGGGTAGTACTCGAGCATGTCCTTGCCCATCCAGTGCCCGGAGAAGTGGTAGGGCATGAACGTCACGCCCGTCCCGACGCGCTCGGTGACCATCGCCTTGACCTTGATCTGCGCACCGGTCGGCGTCTTGAGCCAGACGAACTCGCCGTCGCGCACGCCGCGGTCGTTCGCATCCTTCGGGTTGATCTCGACGAACGCCTCCTGCTGCAATTCGGCGAGGTAAGGATTCGAGCGCGTCTCCTCGCCGCCTCCCTCGTACTCGACAAGGCGACCCGAGGTCAGCACGAGCGGAAACTCCTTGACGATGTCCTTGTTCTTGTCCTGGATCGTCTTGTAGAGCGTGGGCAGGCGCCAGAACGCCATCTTGTCGGCGTGCGTCGGGTATTTGGCGACGAGGTCCGGACGCGTCGAGTAGATCGGCTCCCGGTGCTGCGGGATCGGATCGGGAAAGTTCCAGACGATCGCGCGGGCCTTCGCATTGCCGAATGGATGGTTGCCGTGGTTCTTCATGAATACCCGGATCATCCCGCCGGATAGATCGGTCTTCCAGTTCTTGCCTTCGGCCGCCTTCTTCTCGGGCTCCGTCAACTCGTCCCACCAGCCGAGCTTCTTCAGCAGCACGTGGTCGAGCTCAGGGTAGCCGGTGGTGAGATCGCCGCCCTTCGGATACGAGCCATCCTCGGCAAGCAGGTTGACACCGTCGCGCTCGACGCCGAAGTTCGCGCGGAAGCAGCCCCCACCCTGCATCATCGGCACCGAGGTGTCGTACAGATTCGGCGATCCCGGGTGCTTGAGCTCCGGGTTTCCGTAACAGGGCCAGGGCAGGCCGAAGAAGTCGCCGTCGCACGGGCCGCCCTTGGCACGCAGCGTCTTCACGTCGAACGTGTTCATGTTCTTCATGTGGAGCTTCAGGCGCTCGGGCGACTGCCCGGAGTAGCCGATCGTCCACGTCCCGCGGTTGATCTCGCTCAGCACCGACTCGGGTTCCGGCTCTTCCATCTTGTTCGCATCCGGCTTGACGGCCTTGTAGTTCTTCATGAACTCCTTGTCGAAGCCGAACTTCTTCGCGAAGGCGAGCATGATGCCGTGGTCGGTCTGCGACTCGAACAGCGGGCTGATGACGCGCTCGCGCCACTGGATCGAGCGGTTCGACGCCGTGCACGAACCGGACGTCTCGAACTGCGTGCACGCGGGCAGCAGGTAGACATCGCCCTTGACGCCGGGCTCCGACTTGGCCATCGCCACCATCGCCGCGGTCGCGGACGGATAGGGGTCGATCACGACAAGGATGTCGAGCTTCTTCATCGCCTCGATCATCTCCTTGCCGCGCGTCTGGCTGTTGGGCGCATGGCCCCAGTAGACGAGTCCGCGCAGGTTGCTGTCCTGGTCGATCAGCTCGTTCTTTTCGAGCACGCCGTCGATCCAGCGCGACACGGTCATCCCGGGCTTTTCCATCATCGCCTGCGAGGCGAAGCGGCCCTTCAGCCACTCGTAGTCGACGCCCCAGACAGTGGCCCAGTGCTTCCACGAGCCGGTGGCGATGCCGTAGTAGCCCGGCAGCGAGTCCGGGTTGGGACCGACGTCGGTGGCGCCCTGCACGTTGTCGTGACCGCGGAAGATGTTCGCGCCGCCGCCGGACTTGCCGATGTTTCCGAGCGTGAGCTGCAGGATGCACGAGGCGCGCACCATCGCGTTGCCGATCGTGTGCTGAGTCTGCCCCATGCACCAGACGATCGTCGAGGGGCGGTTCTTCGCCATCATCTCGGCGACCTTGTAGACCTGCGCCTCGGGCACGCCGCACGCCTCCTCCACCTTGTCCGGCGTCCACTTGGTCAGGATCTCCTCCCTGACTTTTTCCATGCCGAACACGCGGTCCTGGACGTACTGCTTGTCTTCCCAGCCGTTCTTGAAGATGTGATAGCAGACACCGAACAGGAACGGGATGTCGCCGCCCGAGCGCATGCGCACGAACTCGTCGGCCTTGGCGGCCGTGCGCGTGAAGCGCGGGTCGACCACGATCATCTTGGCGCCGTTCTCCTTCGAGTGAAGCATGTGCAAAAGCGACACCGGGTGCGCCTCGGCCGCGTTGCTGCCGATGTACAGCGCGCACTTCGAGTTCTGCATGTCGTTGTACGAGTTCGTCATCGCACCGTAGCCCCATGTGTTGGCTACGCCGGCGACGGTCGTCGAGTGGCAGATGCGCGCCTGGTGGTCGCAGTTGTTCGTGCCCCACATCGACACGAACTTGCGCAGCATGTACGCCTGCTCGTTGTTGTGCTTCGAACTGCCGACCCAGAACACGGCGTCGGCACCGGACTCCTTGCGCAGCGCGAGGAGCTTGTCGCCGACTTCGTTGATCGCCTGTTCCCAGCTGATCTTCTGGTATTTGCCGTTGACGAGCTTCATCGGGCTCTTGAGCCGGTAGGAATGCTCGATCATCCCGTGCTCGCGCACGGAGGCGCCTTTGGCGCAATGCGCGCCCAGGTTGAGCGGCGAATCGAACACCGGTTCCTGCCGCGTCCACACGCCGTTCTCGACCGTGGCGTCGACCGCGCATCCCACCGAGCAGTGCGTGCACACGGTACGCTTGACCTCGCGCTTGACGCCGCCGCCTTCGCCCGCCGCCTCGGCCTTGCCGATCGTGCCGTAGGGCAGCTGCGTGGCGATTGCCCCGGCGCCTGCCGCGAGACCCGAGCGCTTGAGGAACGTGCGGCGGTCCATCGTCGACAGCGACATGCCGGCCAGGCGCTTCACGCGCGCGCCGCTTGCGGTCGTCACATCCGATTTGCGCATCAGCATGGGATATCTCCGGTCAGATCCGCGCGGTCGCGTAGTAATCGCGCACGTGCTCGGTTTCCTGATAGCCGCTGCCGCGCAAGGGCTGCGGCTGCGCGACGTCGCCGGTCAGGGGCGAAGCGATCGCCTGCGCGGCCGCTGCGGCCCCTCCCGCCGTGCCTGCACCCAGCGCGAGAAGAAGCCGGCGCCGAGTCAGATTTGCTGGGCGAGTGGATTGGGCAGGAGAGCCCTCCGCGTGAACATCACGCTGCGGCGTGGCGCGCATCGATTCCTCCGAACATTGACATCGTGACCTTCTTGGCACTACTCCATGGCGAGCGAGTCACGTTCGAGCGCCATGAAACATTGGCTGAATTCTGCTACCCGGCGGTAGTAATTGGCAAGCGGACAAAGTTTTATTGCGTCGCACAAACGGTCTGTCCAACCACCGAGATGCCTTGCGAAGAATGCCCTTTGCTCGGCAATGGTCGCAGGGCGAGCCTCGTCGCGTCCAGTGATCAAAATCCGCATCGTTTCGCAAAGCGCGGCGAAATGGTCCTCGTAAAGCGACGATTCCGGCTTCCGCGCGAGTCCCAGCCGGGCGAGTTCCGCACGCAGTTCGGCGAGCGCGCGGTGGCCGCCGGGCTCGTTGCGCCAGTGCGCCGCATGAAGGTCTACTTCGCTCTTGCCGACCCCGACGAAAAGGTCGTCGTATTCCTGCTTCGCCGCGTCCGCATCCATCGCGGCGCTGGCGTCCAGCAGCCGGTTGTAGGCCGGGCCGAACGATTGCCCCGGGGACTCCGGCAGTCGAGGCGCGTCGCCAAGCGCTCGCAGCAGCGCGCGATCGGGCGCGCTGCCGAACAGCGCCGCGAGGAGCGCATAACAGTCCGCCCGCGCCTGGTCCTCGGGCTCGAGCCGGTGGAGCAGGGTTATGGGTGCAGGTTGTACGTACATGTGCTTACAGATCGCGAATATCGACGCTCTTTTCGCTCGAGATCAGATCCACCACCCGGCAGTCCGCGCACATCTTGAGCCGGTCGAGCGACCCCGGAGCGGCGAACATCGAATGCCCCGCCAGCCGGGCGAGCATCGCGCCGATCATCTTGTCGCTCCCGAGCGGCTTGCCGCACTTGATGCAGGCGAAGATCGTCGCCTCGTTCAGCGTGCGCGGCATCCGGGCTTCGGCAGTCAGGTCGAGCCTCGGCACCAGCGTGATCGCTTTCTCCGGGCAGGTCTTTGCGCAAAGCCCGCATTGGACGCATTTCGTCTCGACGAAGCGGAGCTTCGGCGCCTCGGTCGCGTCGAGCAGCGCGCCCTCGGGACACGAGCCGACGCAGGCGAGGCACATCGTGCACGTGTCGCGATCGACGGCAATCGCGCCGAACGGCGATCCGGCCGGCAGCGGAATCTGCTGGCGGGGCACGGGCGCGTGCTGCGCGAGATGCTCGAGCGCGAGCGCAAGCGTCGTCCGCTTGTCGCCGGTCGCCCGAAACGTCGCCGGCACGCGCGGCGCCAGCGCCGCCGGCACGTCCCAGAGCGCATGGTCGAGCGCCGCGCCATCGCGGCCATCGACAAGCCGGAAATGGTCGCCCTGATAGCCGAGCGCCTGTGCGATCGTATCGCCGAGCCTCATCTGGAACGCAAGCGACTCGAGGTACTGCGGCGCCTCGCTGCCGGTTGTCAGCACCGCGACCTGGCTCGCGCCCCACGCGATGGCGGCGAGCCATGCGTCGAGGCCGACGGAGGCGACGTGGTGCACCTCGACCGGGATCACGCGCGAGGGCAGTCCTTTGCCATGGCGCACATGGCGAGCGATCAGTTCACGGCCGTCCGCCGCGTGAAAAAGCAGCGCCGCGTCGCGCCCACCAGCCTTCTCGTATGTCGCGAGCATTGTCCTGACGCGCGCGCCGAGGTCGGGCACTGCCGGGTAGGCGTAGCTCATCGCGCCGGAGGGACAAACGGTGGCACATGCGCCGCATCCCATGCAGAGGTGCGGCTCGACCCTGACGTGATCGCCGTCGGCGCCGATCGCGGCCGTCGAACAGACGTCGATGCAGGCGGTGCAGCCCGTCTGCTGCGAGCGGCCATGCGCGCAGATCGACGCCTTGTACGCGAAGTACTTCGGCTTCTCGAACTCGCCGGTCATCGTCGCAAGCTCCGTGACCGCCTTTGCCTGCGCCACGGGGTCCGTGCCGGGGGCGAAATAGCCCTGCGGCGGCTGGTGCATGCGCAGCCATGGCGCGCGGTGCAGGTCGAGCACGAGGTCGAAACGCTCGCTTCGCATCGTGTCGCGGCGGCCGAAATCGACCGCCCCGACGTCCCCGCACGCGGTCACGCACTTGCGATGACCCCTGCAGCGCTCGAGATCGATCTGGTAGCTCCAGTCGATCGCCCCTTCGGGGCACACGCGGATGCAGGCGCTGCAGCGCGTGCAAAGATCGAGGTCGATCGGGTTCTCCTGCACCCACTGCGCTTCGAACGCTCCGAGCCAGCCATTGAGTGCGGCGAGCCTGCCCGAGTAGATGGGGTAATCGCGATCGACCGGGAGCTCGGTGCCGGCGGTGCGGCCGGTGGCGAGCACCGTGACGGCGAGGCGGGCCTTCAACGCCTCGGCCCAGAACAGTGCGGAGTCGAGCGGTCCGGTGATCAGCACCTGCCCCGCCGATTCGTACGTGACGCGCGGCACCGGATCGGGCTCGGGCATCGCTGCCGCGGCGAGCAGCGCCGCGAGCTTCGGCGTCGCGCTGCGTGCCTGCGGCGACCAGCCGCCCGTCTCGCGCAAATTGACGAAGCGGATCGTCTGCGTCTTCGCGGCCTCGTCGGCGACCTCGCCGAACAGCCGCGCTTCCTGCGTGCAGGCGACGACGACGTCGCCGTGCGCGGTATCGGCGAAGCTCGCGAGCTCGCGCTGGCAGAGCATCGTGCGAATCGCGGGCGGCGTGCGCAGATCGAGCGCACTCGCGAGCGCCGCCGCGTCCAGAGGCATCGTGCCGTTGCACGAGCAAAGGAACAGGTTCTTGTCGGCTGCGCTCATCGGATCCGTTTGGGCAAGGACTGCTCCGGACGTTGCAGCGGCATTTCGTCCGCGGGAAGCGATCGATCCGCGGCCGGCAGCGGCGTTTCCCCGGGTGGCGATAGGCGCGGCGCCGCCGGAACCGGCTCGACGTCGCCTTGCGCGCGCTCGGCACCGTCATCCGCCGCGGCCGCAGGCGCGTCGGCGACACCCGCGCGCGCCGGCGAAGCCGTACGCGAAGCCTCGCCCTCGCCGTCCTGCGCAGCCTCCGCGGCCTTCGCTTCCGCTTTCGGCACGTCCTCGACGAAGCCTTGCGCGTTCACCCGCGTCTTGGGCGGATCGAGGACGTAGCGGGCCTGCGCAAGCCTTCCCATGATCTCCGGCGAAATGGGTTCGCTCTTCGAGTAGTCGTCGATATAGACGTCGAGCCCGTCCATCACGTTGAAGTGCGGATCGGAAAAGAGCTTACGCAACGCCGCGCGCCTGACCGGCTCGTCCACTGTCGGCTGCAGGAACGCCGTGTAGTCGGAGTCGATCGTCAACGATTCGATCGGCGTCAGCGCGGGCGCTGCCGCGGCCTCGCAAGCCTGCGGAGCGGAAGCCGCCACGGCACCTTCGCTTGCCGGTGCGACAACCGGCGGTGGCGGCTCCACCGGCTTCGGCGCGGACTCGGCACGGACGGACTCGAGCTTCCGCCGCGACCAGCGCGACAGCGAGAACCGCTCGGGTGGTTTGGGTGAATCGGTCATGCGGCTAGTGTGATGTCCACGAAATAACTGGACAACTCATTGCTTTGCTTTTCTGCGACGCGGCAGCGTGCACCCTGGCTGAATACTCTCCAGTGTTTGTCGACACCGCGAGAGCTTGGTGACGATGGATTCGACCGTGGCCGTCCAGACGAAAGGTTTCGGGTTTTCGTTCCAGGCCGCCAGGAACTCTGCAATGGCTTGCTGCAGGTCGGTCACGCTGGTGAACGAGCCGCGGCGAATGCGCTTGCTGGTCAACTCACCAAACCAGCGTTCGACCAGGTTCAGCCAACTCGAACTGGTAGGTACATAGTGGCAGACAAAGCGCGGGTGGCGCTTCAGCCAAGCCCGAACGTTGGGGTGCTTGTGCGTGCCGTAGTTGTCGAGCACCAGATGCAAGCCGATCTCGCCGGGGAACTCATCGTCCAGTCGGCGCAGGAAACGCAAGAACTCCTGGTGTCGATGCCGTTCGTAGCATTGCCCAACCACGCGTCCTTGCAAGACTTCGAGCGCGGCAAACAAGGTCGTGGTTCCATTGCGCTTGTAGTCGTGCGTCATCGTTCCGCAGCGGCCCTTTTTCATGGGCAGGCCCGGCTGCGTGCGATCGAGCGCCTGAATCTGCGTCTTCTCGTCCACACACAGCACCAGTGCTTGTTGCGGCGGATTCAGATACAAGCCCACCACATCCGTCAATTTCTCCAGAAACTTGGCGTCGCGCGAGAGCTTGAACGTCTTGTCCCGATGCGGCTGCAGATGATGACTTTGCCAGATATTGTGGACGGTCGACTTGCTCACCCCCTGGACCTCGGCCAGCCCCCGACAACTCCACTGCGTCATGCCTTTCGGCTTGGTGCCAAGCGTCGCCGACACGATGGCCGCGATCTTGCGCTGCCCGTAGCTCGGCTTGCGGCCCCGTCCCGGGGCCACCTCCCACATGCTGTCCAGCCCCTCCCGGGCAAAGCGCTCGCGCCACAGCGTCACCGTCTTGCGGTTGACCGCCAAACTGTGCGCGATCGCGTTGTCCGATTGGCCTTCCGCCGCCGCCAGCACGATTCGACTCCTCAGCGCCACTTGCTGCGGCGTACCGAAGGCAGACACCCACTGCCGCAGCTGCTCTGCATCGGCTGCTTGGAGTTGCAATGCGGGGGTTGATCGCGGCACTCTCTAACCATAGTAGAGCCCGAGCTTGTTGTCCATCTATTTGTTGGACAGTACACTAGCCCGGATGTTTCACCAGGGCGCGGGAATTTGGCGCGGCGGTTTGCGGCCTGGATCGGGTGCAGCCGACGACGCCAATAGCAGCGACTATTGGCGAGGAGAGCAAGCCCGAGCCAGATGCAAAACGACCGCCAAAAACCGCGCAGTCCACCCGTCCAACGTGCTCCGCCGGTGGCGGGTCCCAAGTGCTTGGCAAGACTCGCGTCTTCATTGAGTCGGCGGCGGCCTGGTGAAATATCCGGGCTAGCTGCGGCCGCGCCGGTCGCGACCCTGCGCATCGGCGAAAGGATCGTTGCGACGGACCTTCTTGCGCGGCTCCGGCTTGTAGTGCGCCTGCATGAACGGCTCCACCCACCGATGGATGACCGCCGGCATCGGCACCGTCTCCACCTGCTCACCGGCATCCAGCATGCGTGCAGCTTCGTTGTAGCTCACGGTCACGACCGCCGGGCGTACGGGCGGCTCGTCGCCGTCGTCGGCCGGACGCCACATGACGAAGACCGTGGGCTCCGGCGCGGTGAGATTGAGGAAATAGCCTTCGCCTTCCGTGCGATGAAGCTCCAACGCGAACCCGGGAAAGCGCCACGTCGTGCCTGTGGCATCGTTGGCCACTCGCTCCGGCGCGCCGCCGCACGCTTCGACATCCTCGCCAGGGCCGCCGGTCGGGACGATGGCGTGCGGCTGCCAGCGCTCGCTTGCCCACCGGTTGGCGAGAACGACTCGGCGCATCAGCACATCAACGGGAAACCGCATCGTGGCCATGGCTTTGCAGGGAGGAAGCCGGAGGCCCGCTGCGACATTTCCGGCGGGCGCGATCTTACACCCGGGCTCGCCGCTCTGCTAACATCTTTGGTCGCGCGTTCATTCGGCGCGCATCGCGATCCCCTGCAATGGCCAAGGTCATTCCGCTCACCAATGCGCGAGCCGACGCCCGCGCCACCGCTCTCGCCGGGTTCGTGCGCGCCGCCGCGTCGGCCCCCACGGCCGAGGTCGGACTGCCGGTCGACACGCTCGGGCGGCGCCTGCACGACCTCCGCGTCTCGGTCACCGACCGCTGCAACTTCCGCTGCGTCTATTGCATGCCGAAGGACGTGTTCGGACGCGACTACCCGTTCCTGCCGCACGCGGATCTGCTCTCGTTCGAGGAGATCACCCGTGTCGCGCGCCTCTTCGTCGGGCTCGGCGTCTCGAAGATCCGGCTGACCGGGGGCGAGCCGCTGTTGCGCCGGAACATCGAGCGCCTCGTCGGCATGCTCGCCGGGCTCGGGTCGCTCGACCTCACGCTCACCACCAACGGATCGATACTCGCGAAGAAGGCGCAGCTGCTTCGCGATGCCGGACTCACACGCGTCACCGTGAGCCTGGACGCGCTCGATGACGCGACATTTCGCGCGATGAACGACGTCGATTTCCCCGTCGAGCGGGTGCTCGAGGGCATCGCCGCAGCCGAGCAAGCGGGGCTCGCGCCGATCAAGATCAACATGGTGGTCAAGCGCGGGGTGAACGTCGACGCGATCGTGCCGATGGCGGCCCGCTTCCGCGGCACCGGCCATATCGTCCGCTTCATCGAATTCATGGACGTCGGGGCGACCAACGGCTGGCGGATGGACGATGTCGTCCCGGCGTCCGACGTCGTGCGCATGATCGACCGGACATTCGCGCTCGAGCCCGTCGATCCCAACTATTCGGGCGAAGTCGCCGAGCGCTGGCGCTACCGGGACGGTGCGGGCGAAATCGGAGTCATTGCATCGGTCACGCAGGCGTTCTGCCGCGACTGCACCCGCGCACGGCTGTCCACCGACGGCAAGGTGTACACGTGCCTCTTCGGCACCGATGGCTACGATCTGCGCATGCTGCTGCGCGAGGGCGCAACCGATACGCAACTCCGAAGCGCGATCGCGGCGATCTGGCGCGCGCGGGCCGATCGCTATTCCGAGATCCGCACCGCCAATACGGCGAGGGCACCCAAGGTCGAGATGAGCTACATCGGGGGGTGACAGGAGTCAGCTGGCTGGCGTCGGTTGCGAGAAGCGTCGCCGTTCCTCCGGCGACGCATCGAGCGCCGACAACCGTTCTTCGAAATCCCGTCATCGCATTCTGGCCGCGACTCGCGCCGCGCCTCCACGCCCGGTCCGGTACAACGGATCTGACCTCTGTTACACGTTAGCTGTTACCTGATGCCTGCATACCGTCCCGACCTGACCGACGCCGCGCGCCCCTCGACGTTCACCGTGCGCTCGTTCGACGAGCACGGGCATGCGCGCGACGTGCCGATCGCCGGCGAGCATCCGCTGACGATCTACGTGGACAAGCGGGAGCTCGTCACGCTGATGACGCTCGGCGCTGCGCCGGAGGCGCTCACGATCGGCTGGCTGCGCAACCAGCGGCTCGTGGAGTCGATCGACGAGATCGTCGCCGTCCACGTCGATTGGGACGTGAACGCCGTCTCGGTGAAGACCCGCAACGGCCTCGAGGACCTCGACGACAAGACGGCGAAGCGCACGACAACCACCGGCTGCGGACAGGGCACGGTCTTCGGCGACCTGATCGAGGACATCGAGAACGTCCGGTTGCCGCAGGACGCGACGCTGACCCAGGCGGCGCTCTACGACCTGCTCGATCGCGTGCGCCTGCACGAGACGATCTACAAGCAGGCGGGTGCCGTGCACGGCTGCGCGCTCGCGACCAACGAGCCGACGCGCGCCGAGATCCTGATGTTCGTCGAGGACGTCGGCCGCCACAACGCGGTGGATGCGATTGCAGGCCGCATGTGGCTCGACCGCATCGACGGGGGTGACAAGATCTTCTACACGACAGGACGGCTCACCTCCGAAATGGTGATCAAGGCCGCACAGATGGGCATCCCCTTCCTGGTTTCGCGCTCGGGGCTCACGCAGATGGGCTACGAGCTCGCGCAGAAGGTGGGCATGACGATGATCGGGCGCGCGACCAACAAGCACTACCTGCTCTTCACCGGCACCGCGCGCTTCCGCACCGCGGCGCCCGTTTCGGCATGAGCGAAGGCACGCCGGGACAGGCGCGCGGGCGCTGCCACTGCGGCGCTGTCCGCTTCGTCGCGCGCTTCCCTTCGCGTTTCGTCGCGCATTGCCACTGCGAGAGCTGCCGACGTGCGCACGGTGCGGCTTTCGTCACGTGGGCGGGATTTCCTTCGGCGCAGCTGACGATCGCGCAAGGCGCCGAGGATCTCGCCACGCACCAGTCGTCGCCCGGCACCCACCGGCGCTTCTGCCGCCGCTGCGGCACCAAGCTGTTCTTCGAATCCGATCGTTGGCCCGGTGAGACGCACGTCGTGCTCGCCGCATTCGACGATCCGATCGACCGTGCGCCGGACGGGCACGCGTTCGCCGCCGAGCATGTCGCCTGGTTGCCGTTCACGCTACCGGACGCGGAATGACGAGCGAGGTGCGCGACCGCGTGACCGGGATCGTGCTCTCCGGCGGCCAGGGCCGGCGCATGGGCGGCGTCGACAAGGGCCTCGTGATGCTCGACGGGGCGCCGCTGATCGGCCGCGTGCTTGCGCGCTTCGCGCCGCAGGTCGGGGACGTGATCGTCAACGCCAACCAGAACCTCGATCGCTACCGGACCTTCGGCTGGCCGGTCGTGCCGGACGCCGTCGGCGGCTTCGCGGGGCCGCTCGCGGGCCTTCATGCCGGCATGACGATGGCCGCACGGCCGCTCGCCTGCACCGTGCCTTGCGATTCGCCCTTCCTTCCGCTGGATCTCGTTCGCCGGCTCGTCGCGGCGCTCGACCGCGAGCACGCGCAACTTGCGGTGGCGAGAACATTCGACCAGCCGCATCCGGTGTTCGCGCTCGTGCGCCGGGACTTGCTGCCGCATCTGACTGCGTTCCTGAAAGGCGGCGGACGCAAGATCGATGCGTGGTACGAGACGCTCGCGGTCGTCCTGGTCGCGTTCGACGACGTAGCCCACGCATTCGCGAACATCAACACGCGCGACGAGCTCGCGGCCGCCACACCCCGGCGCTAGCCAGGGTGTTTCATCTGGGCGCGGGACTTCATCGAGTCGGCGGCGGCCTCGCGAAACATCCACGCTGGGCCGTCACAGCGCCAGCATGCACCGCTCACATCGCGCGGCTCCGCGTGACGCGAGGCGGAAGTCGGCTTCGGGTTACGGTCCCGGCGCTGCGCCCGTAAAATCCCGCCTTTCGATGCTTCCAGCCAAACCCATGAACTCTGCCGCGAAAACGCTGCGCGAACTCTCCTGCGCCGACGACTACGATCCGAACTCGATGCCGGTCGATACGGCGCGCACCTTGATCCGCCAGTTCCTCGCACCTGTCACCGCGACGGAGCGTGCGCACGTGCGCCAGGCGCTCGACCGCGTGCTGGCGGTCGACGTCGTCTCGCCGCTCGACGTGCCGGGGCATGACAACTCGGCGATGGACGGCTGGGCGGTACGCTTCGCCGACCTCGCCCCCGACGCGCAGACGACGCTGCTGCGCGCAGGGGAATCGTTCGCCGGCAAGCCATTCGCGGGCAGCATCGGGCCGGGACAGGCGGTGCGCATCTTCACCGGCGGCGTGATGCCGCAAGGCGCGGATACGGTCGTCATGCAGGAGCGCGCTACCGAGATCGAAGGCGGCGTGCAGATCGAAGCGGGCGCGGTCAACAAGGTGGGCCAGAATCGGCGCTTCGCGGGCGAGGACCTGAAGCGCGGCGCGGTCGTATTCCGCGCCGGACAGCGCGTACGGCCCGCGGAGCTCGGCATGATCGCCTCGCTCGGCATCAACGAGGTGACCGTCTACCGCCGGCTGCGCGTCGCGTTCTTTTCCACCGGCGACGAGCTCGTGTCGATCGGTAAGCCTCTCGGTGAAGGTGAGATCTACGACAGCAACCGTTACACGCTGCACGGCATGTTGACGCGGCTTGGCTGCGAGCTGATCGACATGGGCGTCGTGCGCGACGTGCCCGAGGCGCTCGAGCGCGCGTTTGCCACGGCCGCCGCCAATGCGGACGTCGTGATCACCTCGGGTGGGGTCTCGGTCGGGGAAGCGGACTTCGTCAAGCAGCTGCTGGACAAGCTGGGCGAAGTGCTGTTCTGGAAGATCGCGATGAAGCCGGGCCGCCCGCTCGCGTATGGCCGCATCGGCAATGCGCATTTCTTCGGCCTGCCCGGCAATCCGGTGAGCGTCATGGTGACGTTCTACCAGTTCGTGCGCGACGCATTGCTGATCCTGCAGGGGCAGCGCGACGTCGCCGGTGTGCCGATGTTCAAGGCGGCGCTTTCCGCACCCATCCGCAAGGCGCCCGGCCGCACCGAGTTCCAGCGCGGCATCCTCGCGCCCGACGGCGCGGGTGGTTGGTCGGTCAGGACGACCGGCGATCAAGGGTCGGGCATCCTGTCGTCGATGTCGCAAGCCAACTGCTTCATCGTCCTCACGGCGGAGTGCGGCAATGTTGCGGCGGGCGAAGCGGTCGACGTGCAGCTGCTGGAGGGTTTGATCTAGGACCTGGCACGATCGCGGGAGCTGGCGACCGCTCGAATGTCTCGGGATCATCGCGTCGAACTGGTCGAGGCCGCCCTGCGCGGCGGGTCGAATCCACGACGCGCTTGGTTGACGGATGCTCGATGCCGGGCTAGGCTTTGACAACGGGCTGCCCGCAGACGCCCCGCTTCATCGACGATCCGCGTCCAAGATCTGCGCCGACCGGTCGAGCGCGTGCGCGCTCTCCAAGGAGGCGTTGCAATGGACGCGAGCATCACCCCTTCCGAGCTTGTTTCCCTCGTCGAGCGGTTTCCGCCGCCGGCAATCGTCGACGTTCGGCGCAACCACGCGTTTGCGGCCGACCCGGTCATGCTGCCGGGCGCGATTCGTCATGACGCCGATGCGCCAATCGACCGCCTCTTCGCGCATCTCGAGCCTTGGCGCGTGGTGGTTGTCTACTGTGGCGAGGGACACGAAGACAGCGCCGATGCTGCCGCCCGGTTCCGCGCCCGCGGCATCACGGCTTCGCAACTGCAGGGCGGACTCGCCGTCTGGCGCGTGGCCGGCGGTGCGACGCGGCACTACCAGCCGCCCTCGCACTGGGTAACGAGGGAGCGACCCAAGATCGATCGCATCGCCTGCCCGTGGCTCGTACGCCGATTCATCGATCCGGCAGCGGTGTTCCATTACGTTCCGGCCGCCGATGTTGCCGCATTCGCGGCGCGCGCGGGCGCGACGCCTTTCGACGTGCCGGATGTCCTCTACTCGCACGCAGGCGATCGCTCAAGCTTCGATGCGTTCCTGCGCGTGCATGCGCTCGCCGACCCCGCATTGTCGGCGCTGGCCGACATCGTGCGCGGTGCCGACACCGATCGCCCGGACCTCGCACCCCAGGCGCCCGGATTGCTCGCGGCGTCGCTCGGGCTCACCCGATTCCTCGACGACGACGCGCAGTTGCTGCGTTGGGGCATGCTTCTCTACGATGCGCTGTATGCGTGGTGCCGCAGCGCTCGTGAGGGCAGCCACGGCCCTATTCCGGACCCGCGGCATAGCGCGGAGAGCGCGTGACAGCCGCCATCGACAACACGTCCGCCCCGCGCGCACCGACCCGCAACGAAGCGTTCCGCTACTGGCTGCGGCTCGGGTTCGTGGGTTTTGGCGGGCCCGCGGGACAGATCGCGATCATGCACCGCGAGCTCGTCGACGAGCGGCGCTGGATCTCCGAGCGGCGGTTCCTGCATGCGCTCAACTACTGCATGGTGCTGCCCGGGCCGGAGGCGCAGCAGCTCGCCACCTACATCGGCTGGCTGCTGCACCGGACCTGGGGCGGCATCGTCGCGGGCGGGCTGTTCGTGCTCCCGTCGCTCGCGATCCTGATCGCGCTCGCGTGGGTCTACCTGGCATTCGGCGACGTGCCCGTGATCGCGGGGTTGTTCTACGGCGTCAAGCCCGCCGTGGTCGCGATCGTCGCCCACGCGGCCTGGCGGATCGGCACGCGCGCGCTGCGCCATCCGCTGCTGTGGGTGGTTGCAGTCGCTGCGTTCGTTGCGATCGCGCTTTTCCGCGCGCCGTTTCCGATGATCATCCTAGGAGCCGCGATCATCGGCGCGATCGGCGGTCGTCTCGCTCCCTCCGCGTTCGCACTGCGCAGCCCCGATCGCAAGGGTGGCGCCGCACATCTTCCCGCGTTGATCGACGACGAAACGCCGCCGCCCCCGCACGCGGTATTTGCGCGGGGGCACTTCGTCCGGGTCGTCGCCGCGCTCCTCGCGGTGTGGCTCGCGGCGATCGGGGCGCTCGCGCTGGTCTTCGGCGTGCAGTCGACGCTCGCCCAGATGGGATGGTTCTTCACCAAGGCGGCGCTGCTGACATTCGGCGGCGCCTATGCCGTTCTCCCCTACGTGTTCCAGGGCGCAGTCGAGCACTACGGCTGGCTCACGGCCCCCCAGATGATCGACGGGCTCGCGCTCGGCGAGACCACGCCCGGCCCGCTCATCATGGTGGTCGCGTTCGTCGGCTTCGTCGGCGGATGGACCAAGGCGCTGTTCGGTCCGGCAGCGCTGGCGCCGGCAGGCGTCGCCGGCGCGTGCACCGCGACCCTCTTCACGTTCCTGCCTTCGTTCCTGTTCATCCTGGCCGGCGGCCCGCTCGTCGAGTCGACACGTGGCTCGATCCGCCATGTCGCACCGCTTTCCGGCGTCACGGCCGCGGTCGTCGGCGTGATCGCGAACCTCGCGCTGTTCTTCGCGCTGCACGTCTTCCGGCCGGAAGAGAGCGCCGTCGGCTGGCAGCTGGCCGGCGTCGACTTCGCTGCCGTCATCCTTGCGCTTGCCGCCGCCGTCGCCCTCTTCCGCTTCAAGGTCGGCGTGATTCCGGTGATTGCAGGCTGCGCGCTCGCCGGCGTCGCCGTGCGCTTGACCATGGGCGTCGGCTGAAACGTCGCTCCGCCGACCGGCCGTGTGCGATGGGTCGGTTATGATCGCGCCTCGCTTTCGGGCACGCCGCCACGCTTGCGGGATAATTCGCAACTCAGGCATTGTCGTCGGCCGCCCGCGTTACCGCAGATGGAGGAAATGCGATGAACAGGTTCGTGCTCGTATCAACGCTCGCGCTCGCCGCTTCCGGCGCCGCATACGCGCAGGCACCACTGAAGATCGGTATGATCACCACGCTGTCCGGTCCCGGCGGCTATCTCGGCGAGGACGTGCGCGACGCGTTCCAGCTCGCCATCGCCGAGGAGAGCGGGAAGCTCGGCGGCGTGCCGGTCACGCTGATTGTCGAGGACGACAAGTTGAAGCCCGCCGAAGGCAAGCAGATCGCGGACAAATTCGTGCAGCAGGACAAGCTGAAGCTCGTCACCGGGATCATCTTCAGCAACGTGGCAGCAGCGACCGTGCCGACGTTCCTCGAATCCGGCGCATTCTACGTGAGCCCGAACGCGGCCCCGTCGAACTTCGCGGGCAAGGACTGCCACAGGAACTACTTCGTCGTTTCGTGGCAGAACGACAACCTGCACGAGTCCGCGGGTCAGGCGGCGACCAACCTGGGCTACAAGAAGATGGTGATCCTCGCGCCGAACTATCCGGCCGGCAAGGACGCGCTCACCGGGTTCAAGCGCCTCTACAAGGGCGAAGTGGTCGAGGAGATCTACACGAAGCTCGATCAGACCGATTTCTCGGCCGAGCTCGCGCGCATTCGCTCGCTCAAGCCCGATGCCGTCTACCAGTTCCATCCCGGCGGCCTCGGCATCACGTTCGCCAAGCAGTACATCCAGGCGGGCCTCATGGACACGGTGCCGATGGTCGTCTCCGAGGTATCGATGGAGCCGCGCGTGCTGGCGGCAGTGGGCGACGCCGCGGTGGGCATGAACGTCACCGGCCACTGGAACGCCGACTTCAACAACCCGGCCAACCAGAAGTTCGTCAAGGACTTCACCGCGAAATACGGTCGCCCGCCGACGCCGTACGCGCAGCAGGGCTACGACACCGCCAAAGTGATCGCCTCCGCGCTGAAGGCGGTCAACGGCGATCTCGGCAAGGAGGACGCATTTCGCGCGGCGCTGCGCAAGGCCGACTTCACGTCGACCCGCGGCAGCTTCAGGTTCAACACCAACCAGCATCCGATCCAGGACTGGTATGCGTTGAAGGTCGAGAAGGGCGCGGACGGGACGCCGGTGATCATCACCAAGGGTAAGGTGCTGACGAACCACGGCGACGCCTACGCCAAGGACTGCAAGATGTGATCGCGGCGGGCCGCGCGTTGCGGCCCGCCCCCCGGCCATGCCTCGCCGGGCATAGCTGCGGGCGGGGCATTCCGTCGAGTTTCCAAGCGACCACGATCGATGCTGCTGTTCCTCGAGCAACTGCTGAACGGAGCGCAGTACGGCGTGATGCTGTTCCTGCTCGCCGCCGGTCTTACGCTGATCTTCGGGATCATGGGCGTCATCAACCTCGCCCACGGCTCGCTCTACATGATCGGCGCGTATGCCGCGGCGGTCGCTGCGGCCAAAACAGGCTCGTTCCTGATCGCCGCATTCGCCGCGCTCGGTGCCGCAGGCGCGACCGGCCTCCTGCTCGAGTTCCTCGTGATCCGCAAGCTGTACGCGCGCGATCATCTGGACCAGGTGCTCGCGACTTACGGCGTGCTCCTCTTCGCGAACGAGCTCGTGGTGCTCGCGAGCGGCCGCACGCCTCTGTTCATGCAGCCGCCCGCTTGGCTGCGAGGCTCGGTCGAATTGATCCCGGGCATCCCCTACCCGACGTTCCGTCTCGCGATCATCGTGGTCGGCGCGCTGGTCGCGGCCGGACTCTTCTGGCTCATCAACCGCACCCGGCTCGGCATGCTGATCCGCGCCGGCGCGACGCATCGCGAAATGGTCGGCGCGCTCGGCGTGGACATCCGGCTGCTCTACACGCTCGTTTTCGGGTTGGGCGCGCTGTTGTGCGGGCTGGCGGGGCTCATGGCCGCGCCGGTGCTGTCGGTGCAGGTGGGCATGGGCGAGCAGATCCTGATCGCGACATTCGTGGTCATCGTGATCGGCGGGCTCGGATCGGTGCGGGGCGCGCTGGTCGGGGCGCTGCTCGTCGGCATGGTGGACACGCTCGCGCGTGCGTTCCTTCCTGCGCTGCTCAAGAGCACGTTGCCCGCGACGATCGCCGACGCGCTGGCCGCCGGACTCGGGTCCGTGTCGATCTACTTGTTGATGGCGCTTGTGCTGGTGTGGCGCCCGCGCGGGTTGCTGGGTGGCTGACGCGATGCAGCGGCCCGTGCTTACGCGTTCGGCCGAACTGGCGCGCCGCGCGCTCGACCGACGGGCCGTGGTAATCGCATTGGGGCTCCTGCTGCTGCTCGCGCTAGCGCCGCTCGCCAAGGCGATCGGGCAGCCGTTCCTGATCAACCTGGCGACGCGCGTCGTGATCTACGCGATCGCGGCGGTGAGCCTCGACCTCATCCTCGGGTTCGGCGCCATGGTGAGCTTCGGCCACGCCGCGTGGTTCGGACTCGGGGGCTACGTGGTCGCGATCGCCGCCTTCCATGCGGGCGAGGGCTCGACGTTCCTCGGCGTGCCCGGCAGCGATGCGGCGCTGGTCGCATGGCCGGTGGCGATCGTCGTCACCGGCCTCGCTGCGCTCGCCATCGGCGCGCTGTCGCTGCGCACGAGCGGCATCCACTTCATCATGATCACGCTCGCATTCGCGCAGATGCTCTTCTATCTGTTCGTCGCGGTGAAGACCTACGGCGGCGACGACGGCCTGTCGATGGCGCGTCGCAACGCGGTCCCGGGACTCGATTTGCGCGATGCGACGCTCTTCTATTACCTCTGCCTCGCGTGCCTCGTTGCCTGGCTCGCGCTGTGCCGGCGCGTCGTGGACTCCCGCTTCGGTTTCGTGCTGCAGGGCATCAAGCAGAGCGAGCGGCGAATGGCAGCGCTGGGCTACCCCGTCTATCGCTACAAGCTCGTCGCCTTCGTGCTCGCAGCCTGTGGTGCCGCGCTTGCCGGCGTGCTGTGGGCGAACAGCGCCCGCTTCGTCTCGCCGGACATGCTGTCCTGGGTCAAGTCCGGCGAGTTCCTGATCATGGTGATACTGGGCGGCTCGGGCACGCTCTGCGGCCCGGTGCTCGGCGCCGCAGTGCTGCTCGGCCTCGAGCACGTGCTGGCCGCATGGACCGAGCACTGGATGATTGTCCTGGGTCCGCTGCTCGTCGTGTTCGTGCTGTTCGCCAAGCGCGGGCTCTTCGGCGTGCTGACCGGCGGGCCGCGGCCGTGAGCGGCGCTCGCCTTGCGGCGCGCGGCCTCGTGAAATCGTTTGGCGCACTGAAGGTCACCGACGATGTGTCGCTCGAGATCGCAGCCGACGAGATCCACGCGCTCATCGGACCGAACGGGGCCGGCAAGACGACGCTGATCGCGCAGCTGACGGGCGAGCTCGCGCCCGACGCGGGCACGATCCTGTTCGATGGCCGCGACATCACGCGCTTGCCGGCCTGGCGGCGCGTGCGTGCCGGGCTCGCTCGCTCGTTCCAGGTGACGACGCTGCTTCCCGAGTTCACCGCGCTCGAAAACGTCGCGCTCGCGGTGCAGCCGACAACCGGTTCGAGCTTCCGGTTCTTCGCACCGGCGCGCCGCGATGCCTCGCGCACGACGCCGGCGGCCCGCTTCCTCGAGCGCGTCGGGCTCTCGGCGCAGGCCGACGTGCGCTGTGCCAACCTCTCGCACGGCGAGCATCGCCAACTCGAGCTCGCGGTCGCGCTCGCGCTCGAGCCCCGGGTGCTGCTGCTGGACGAGCCGCTCGCCGGCATGGGACTCGAGGACTCGGCCCGCATGGTCGCCCTGCTGCGCTCGCTCAAGGGCGAAGTGCCGATGATGCTCGTCGAGCACGACATGGCGGCCGTGTTCTCGCTTGCCGACCGGATCAGCGTGCTCGTGTACGGCCGCGTGATCGCCACCGGGCGGCCCGCGGCGATCCGTGACGATCCGCTGGTGCGCGAAGCGTATCTCGGCGACGAGGCGTGAGAAGTGGCCGCGCTGCTCGAAGTCGACCGGATCGAGGCGTTCTACGGCGCAAGCTGCGCGTTGTTCGACGTCTCGCTCGCGGTCGCGGAAGGCGGCGCGACGGCACTGCTCGGTCGCAACGGCATGGGCAAGACAACGACGGTGCGCTCGATCATGGGATTGACCCCGCCGCGACGCGGCAGCGTCGTTTTCGCGGGACGATCGTTGCAGCAGCATCCGTCGTTCCGCATCGCACAGGCGGGCATCGGCTTGGTCCCGGAGGGTCGCCTCGTGTTTCCGACGCTGACGGTGCGCGAGAACCTCGTGGCCACCGCGCGCCCGCCGCGCGCCGAAGCGCCCATCGCGTGGACTGTCGCGCGGGTGCACCGGCTGTTTCCCCTGCTCGCCCTGCGCTCGCAACAGCTCGCGGCCACGCTGTCCGGCGGCGAGCAGCAGATGCTCGCGATCGGCCGCGCGCTCATGACCAACCCGCGCCTGCTGATCCTGGACGAGGCGACCGAAGGGCTCGCGCCACTGATTCGGCAGGAGATCTGGAACTGCCTCGCCGAGGTCAAGGCGGCCGGCGTGGCGGTGTTGATCGTCGACAAGAATCTCGCCGAAGTTGCCCGGCTTGCCGATACCGCGGTCGTGCTGGAGAAGGGCCGGGTCGCATGGTCCGGCGCTCCGGAAGCGCTGCTCGCCGACGACGCGCTCAAGCACCGGCACCTGGGCGTCTAGGGCCTGTTCACACGATGCCCGCTACGCGATCGTCCACTCGTGCGCGCACTTGCGACAGCGCACGCAAAGCGCGCAGCCGACGAGCGATTCCGGATTGTCGCGCGAGCTCACGACCGCGAAGCGCGCATAGACACCGCACCGGGGACACGACGCCTGACTGGCCATCAGCTCCGCCCGGAACAGCAGGTGGTTGAACCTGCGCCACGCGTAGACGCACATCCAGCCGCCGGCGGCCGCGATCGTGACGAGCAGTACGAGCCCACCCGCCGAATCGCGGAAGCTCGATTCCTCGAGCACGATCGCCATCATCACGAGGCTCAAGAGGCCGGTGACAAGATAGGCGTGGCTTTCGTAGAGCTGGCGCTCGTACCAGCGACGAAAGCCGCGCGCGCGGACGGCTTCGGCGAAAGACATGGCGTACCCGGACCGGTGCGGTTCAGTGTACGCGCGCCTCTTCCCTGACGACAACGTTCGGCCAAGCCGTGTCCGGGCCGGCGAAGGGGCACCTGCCATCCCCGCAAGCCGGACTGAGGAACCCGCGCCCAGCCGCCGCTTGCCGGAAAGACGTGCCGCCGCCACAACTTGGCGTAGGTACCGAGACGACGTCAGGGCGCCCGCAACCCTTGCACCAAGGCGTCGCGGAAAGGGGCTGCTAGAATCGCGCACGATGCGCCCCGCTCCCCGGGGCTCCGAACCCGAGAGGACCGGCGTTGGCAAAACCCAATTACGATTTCGAACGGCGGCAGCGCGAACTCGCTAAGAAGAAGAAGCAGGAAGAGAAGCGTCAGAAGAAGCTCTCCAAGGGATCGGAGCCGGCCGCCGACAACGCGCCGCCGCCGCCCGCGAGCGACAAGACGTCCGGCTAGGCCCCGCCCGGCCCCCCCCACCGGGACCGCACCGCCGCCCGCTTCGCCGGCGACGCTAGTGTTCTGATGCATTAATTCGTTGAACTATTATGACGCCCATTTGTCTCATGGTAAGTTCGTTGCCAGGAGACAGTTATGGGTGCTGGGCGGCCACTGCCGAAGCTGGAATTGTCGGTCGACGAGAACAACCGCTTGGTCGAGTGGGCGCGCAGGCGCACGACGGCACAAGCACTGGCGCTGCGCGCCCGCATCGTGCTGGGGTGCGCCCAAGGGGCAAGCAATTCGCAAGTGACGCAGCGGCTGCGGGTTACGCTGCAAACGGTGGGCAAGTGGCGGCGGCGCTTTGTCGAGCAGCGGCTGGACGGATTGGTCGACGCGCCACGCCCCGGACAGCCGCGCAAGATCAGCGACGCGAAGGTGGAAGAGGTGCTGGCGATGACGCTTGAGCGCCGGCCGAAGGAAGCGACGCACTGGAGCACACGGCTGATGGCCAAGGCCAGCGGCTTGAATCAGACGGCGGTGCTGCGGATCTGGCAGGCCTTTGGCTTGCAGCCGCACCGTGCCGAGACCTTCAAGCTGTCGACCGATCCGCTGTTCATCGACAAGGTACGCGACATCGTGGGTCTGTACCTGTCGCCGCCGACCCATGCGGTGGTGCTGTGTGTGGATGAGAAGTCGCAAATCCAGGCGCTGGATCGCACCCAACCGTTGTTGCCGCTGTCGTTTGGCGTGGCCGAGCGGCGCAGCCATGATTACGTGCGCTATGGCACGACCACCCTGTTCGCAGCGCTGGATCTGGCCACCGGCAAGGTCATCGGCGAGCTGCATCGGCGCCATCGCAGCAGCGAGTTCCTGAAGTTTCTGCGGACGATCGAGCAGAGCGTGCCGCCTCAACTCGACATTCACCTGGTCATGGACAATTACGGGACCCATAAGTCCCCGACAGTACGGGCCTGGTTCGCGCGTCATCCTCGATTCCACCTGCATTTCACGCCGACCTCTGGTTCGTGGCTCAACCTGGTCGAGCGCTGGTTCGCAATACTCAGCCAACGCCAAATCAAGCGCGGCTCCCATCGCAGTACGCTCGAACTGGAGAAGGCGATTCGCAGCTTTCTCGATATCCACAACGAGGATCCCAAGCCGTTCGTGTGGCACAAGACTGCCGATGAGATCATCGAGTCGGTCGGCCGTTTTTGCACACGAATTAATGCATCAGTACGCTAGCGGCGGCTTGCTCCCAGCACGCCGGGCACGTCGGCCACATACGAAAGCGCGCGCTTCAACTGGTCCACGCCGCGCACCTCCAGCGTGAACGCCATGCGCGCGAGGTGATGCTTGGAAAGCGTGTTGACGGCCGTGACGTTGATCTTCTCCCGCGAGAAGACTTCCGACAGGTCCCGCAGAAGCCCTGGCCGATCGCTCGACTCGACGATGATGTCGACGGGAAACACCTCCTCGCGCGGCGCCCCCCAGTTCGACTCGATCAGGCGTTCCGGCTGCTCGCGCCGGATGCGCGCGACGTTCGCGCACGCGGCGCGATGCACGGTGATTCCCTTGCCCCGCGTCACGTAGCCCACGATCGCATCCGGCGGCGCGGGCTTGCAGCATCGGGCAAGCCCGGTCATCAGCCGGTCCACGCCGACGACCAGGATTCCGCTGCCCGCGCCGGTCGACTTGCTCTGCCGGGTATGCACTTGGTCGGCCGGCGTCTCCGGAAGCGCGGCCGGCGCGGCCACCGCACGGATCGCCGCCTGGATCTGGCGCAGATTCAGCTCTTCGCGCGCGACGGCCGCGAAGAACTCCTCCACTTTGGGGAATCCCGCTTTCGCGGCGACATGATCGAGATTCAACGCCGTCGCACCGGCGCGCGCCAACTCGCGTTCGACCGTCGCGCGGCCCTGCGCCACCGTCTCGTCGTGCTGCTGCTGCTTGAACCACTGCCGCACCTTGTTGCGTGCGCGATGGCTCGTCACATAGCCGAGATCGGGGTTCAGCCAGTCGCGCGAGGGCCCGCCCTGCTTCACCGCGACGATCTCGACGCGCTGACCGTTCCTGAGCGTCGAATTGAGCGGAACCATGTGGCCGTCGATGCGTGCGCCTCGGCAGCGGTGCCCGAGGCTCGTGTGCACCGAGTACGCGAAGTCGACCGGCGTCGCGCCGCGGGGCAGGTCGATCACCTTGCCTTGCGGCGTCAGCACGTAGATCGACTCGGTGAACAGGCTTTCCTTGAACTCGGTGAGCCACTCGCCCGCGTCGGCGACCGCGTCCTTCCAGTCGAGCACCTGGCGCAACCAGGCGATCTTCTCGTCGAAGCCGGGATCGCGCCGCCCGCGGCCTGCCGACTCCTTGTAGCGCCAGTGGGCGGCGACACCGTACTCCGAATGCTGGTGCATCTCCCGCGTGCGGATCTGTACCTCGAGCGGCTTGTTCTCCGGACCGATCACCGCCGTGTGCAGCGAGCGGTAGTTGTTGGCCTTCGGCTTGGCGATGTAGTCGTCGAACTCGCCGGGCAGCGGCGTCCACAGGTTGTGCACGATGCCGAGCGCGGTGTAGCAGTCCTTGATGTCGGCCACCAGGATGCGGACGGCGCGGATGTCGTAGAGCGAGTCGATGCCCACCTGCTTGCGCCGCATCTTGTTCCAGATGCTGTAGATATGCTTCGGGCGGCCGCTCACCTCGGCGTCGATCTTCACCGCCGCGAGCTCGCGCCGTATCGCCGCGATCACGTCCTCGATGTATCGCTGCCGGTCGAGCCGCCGCTCGTCCAGCAGCTTCGCGATCTGCTTGTAGGTCGCGGGCTCGAGGGCGCGCAGGCTCAAGTCCTCGAGCTCCCACTTGAGCTGCCAGACGCCCAGCCGGTTGGCAAGCGGCGCGAACAGGTCGAACACCTCGCGCGCGACCTGCCGGCGCAGCGTCTCGTCGCCGCCCATCAGGAAGCGCAATGCCTGCGTGCGTTCGGCGAGCTTGATCAGCACGACGCGAATGTCCTCCACCATCGCGAGCAGCATCTTGCGCAGGTTCTCCGCCTGGGCCGCACGCTCGGTGGAATCGGCGCCCGCCGGAATGGCGCGGATGTCCTCCATGCGCGCCACGCCGGCCACGAGGTTCGCGACATCGGCGCCATGCGTCGCGGCCACTGCATCGAGATCGAGCCGCTTGGCGGCGGCGAGCGGCAGCAGCAGTGCGGCGCGGATCGAGGCGGGGTCGAGCTTCAGCCCCGCGAGGATCGATGCCGTGCCGAGCGCGCGATCGAAAAGGCGCTCGCCGTCGGCGCCGTGCACGTCGCCCACGGCAGCCTGCAACTCGGAAAGCGCGGCCCGGAAGCCTTCGATGTCAGGGGCGGCGTAAGTCGCGCGCAGGCTGTCCTGCCATGCCGCGATCGCCTGCGGAGCGGCAGTCCCGGGTGCGGCGTGGAGGACGGCAACCATCGGTCGATTATAGGAGTGAGCGAGCCGTCGGCAAATTGCCAGTGGTACCAAGCATGTAACGAAGGCCGCTACGAGCCGTCGCGGCGACTGGCTCGCGACTGCGCTCCTCGCGCCGGAGGATTGCGCGCTACAGCGGCGCGCCGGCCGCCCTGGCGATGACCTGCGCGATCGCCTCCGCGTGCTCCTCGGCCACACCCCGCTCGCGCGCCTCGACCATTACCCGCAACACGGGCTCGGTGCCCGACGGCCGCAGCAGCACGCGGCCGCCCTCGCCTAAGGCGGACACGGCATCCGACTCCGCGTGCCGGACGGCATCGCTGTTGCGCCAGTCCCAGCCGCGCCGGATCGGCACGTTGATCAGGCGCTGCGGGAACATCGTCACGCGCGAGGTAGCCTCCGCCAGCGTCGCCCCCTGGTCGATCAACGCACGCATCACCGCCAGCGCCGCGACAATGGCGTCTCCGGTCGTGTGCTTGTCCTGCAAGATCAAATGGCCGGAGTTCTCGCCACCCAGCAGCCACTTCTTCTCGACCATCTTCTCCAGCACATAGCGGTCGCCGACCCGCGCGCGCTCGAGCGGGATGCCCTCCTGCCGCAGCGCCAGTTCGAAGCCAAGGTTGCTCATCAGCGTACCGACGACACCACCGACCGCGACGCCGCGCCGCTTGTAGTCGAGCGCGATCACGTACAGCAACTCGTCACCGTCGTAGATGCGGCCCTTGGCATCGACGATCACCAGGCGGTCGCCATCGCCATCGAGCGCGACGCCGATATCCGCCCGGTGCCGCAGGACCTGGTCGGCGAGGTGCTTCGGATGCGTCGCACCAACGCCGTCGTTGATGTTGATGCCGTCCGGTGCGGCGCCGACGGCGATCACCTCCGCGCCCAGCTCGTGGAACACCGGCGGCGCAACGTGATAGCCGGCGCCGTGCGCGCAGTCCACCACGATCCTGCGGCCCTTGAGGTCGAGCTCGTTCGGAAACGTGCTCTTGCAGAACTCGATGTAGCGCCCGGCAGCGTCGTCGAGACGGAACGCCTTGCCCAGGTCCTTCGAGCGAACGCAGTCGAGCGCACCGGCCATGCCCTGCTCGATCGCCGCTTCGACATCGTCGGGCAGCTTGGTTCCCGCCGCCGAGAAGAACTTGATGCCGTTGTCGTCGTAGGGATTGTGCGAGGCGCTGATCACGATGCCCGCCGAGAGGCGCAACGCCCGGGTGAGATACGCGATGGCGGGTGTGGGCAGCGGCCCGGTCAGGTCGACGTCGACCCCCGCCGCGGAGAGCCCCGCTTCCAGCGCGGCTTCGAGCAGGTAGCCCGAGATGCGCGTGTCCTTGCCGATCAGTACGCGCGGCTGGACGCCGCTGCGGCCGCCCTCGCGCGCAGCCAGCACGCGACCGGCGGCATAGCCGAGCTTAAGGACGAGCTCGGGCGTGATCGGCGGCTCGCCGACGCGTCCCCGGATACCGTCGGTGCCGAAATAGTGACGTTCTGCCAAGACTGCTCCCCTCGCCGACCGAGAAACGATTCTAGCCCTCGACCTCGCGCGCGGCGACGTTCACTCGTCGGCCCGCGCGTGCTCGATCGCCTGCCATACGGCGAGCGCATCGACCGTCTCCCGCACATCGTGCACGCGAACGATCGCCACCCCCCGCTGCAAGGCGGCGAGCGCGCCGGCAATGCTCGCCGCCTGCCGCTCGTGCACGGGCCTTCCCGTCAGCGCGCCGAGCGTGGATTTGCGCGACAGGCCGGCGAGAACGGGATAACCCGTCGTTACCAGTTGCGGCAGCTCGCGCAGCAGCTTGAGATTGTGCGCCACAGTCTTGCCGAAACCGAACCCCGGATCGATCACGATACGGTTGCGCGAAATGCCCAGGCGCTCACAAGCCTGCGCACGCAGGACGAGAAAGGCGCGCACCTCGGCGACCACATCGTCGTAGTGCGGCTGCCGTTGCATCGTTCGCGGCATCTGCTGCATGTGCATGAGGCAGACCGCGGCATTGCCCGCGGCGGCCGCCTCGATCGCGCCCGGCTCCTGCAAGGCGCGCACGTCGTTGATCATCACCGCACCGGCGGCAACCGCCTCGCGCATCACGCCGGGCTTCATCGTGTCGATCGAGACGAGCGCCCCCTCTCGGGCCAGCTCCGCGACGAGCGGCAGCACGCGCGCGAGCTCGTCGCGCTCGGCGACGGGTGCGGCACCCGGCCGCGTCGACTCGCCGCCGATGTCGATCAGGTCGGCGCCGTCGGCCAGCATCCTGTGCGCATGATCGAGCGCACGCTCGCGGTCGAAGAACACGCCGCCGTCGGAGAACGAGTCCGGCGTGACGTTCAGGATGCCCATCACGCGTGGGCGCGACAGGTCGAGCGTGTGGGGCCCGCAGGCCAGCGTGCGGCTCACGACGGGATGTCCGGAGGCGCCGAGCACGAAGTCAAGATCGGGTAGGGGACCGGGTTACCCCGGTCGCCCTCCCACACCACCGTACATGCGGTTCCGCATACGGCGGTTCTTGTCTACTGGGCAAACGGCCCCAGCGAGTTGCGTTCCGTTCATCGTGTCGCCTGTCGTCCAATAGGCACCGCGACCACCGTCGGGGCGTCCGGCCCCGCCAGTTTAGTTGCAGGCTCCCGTGTCGCCACGAGACTTCTGCCCTGTCCGCGCAGAGAGCACGCGAGACTATCCACTCATGACAAGTTCAGCCCTTCGTCGCTTCGGTGGCAAGCGACTACTACGGCCTCTGCTGACTTCTGCCAACCCCTCCCAACACCTCGCGATGTTGGTAGCACAAGGCAGGTTGGCAGATCTCCCAGAGTAAAACGCGTGACCTTCATGCTTATGCCTGTCGGATTTACGTCATAGCGTTCCGTGCAAGTATCGGGCTTTGACGATATTGGCCGCCTTACCCCGCTACACCGCCTCTATCCGCTTCCTGTTCGTCAGGCCAGCACTTTGCCTGCGGCTTCCTTCAGATTCGCAGTCGCCCGCGACACCCTTGCCGTCCGGCTAACACTTCCCCTTGCCGGGTGTGTAGAGGACTTTCACCTCCAAGTCATTCAACTCGCCACCATAGCGAGCCAAACAGCGCCAATCACGGCGCTACGCGCCATGTCTGGCGCACCAAGAAGAAGGGGCGCGCATCGCTGCGCGCCCCTTCATTGTAGCGGCGACGCCGGTTACGCCGGTCGGGCCGAAGGTTCGGAGCCGGTGCTGCCCGGCGTTGCACCGGCGGCGGGGCCTGCGCTCGACGACGTGGTCGCGCGCGGCGGGCGCGGCGGCCGGCCGTTCATGATGTCCTCGATCTGGTCGGAGTCGATCGTCTCGAGCTCGAGCAGCGCCTTGGCCATCGCCTCGACCTTGTCGCGGTTCTCCTCGAGCAGCCGGCGCGCGACCGCGTACTGCTGGTCGATGATCTTGCGCACTTCGGCATCGACCTTGCGCATCGTCTCTTCCGACATGTGCACGGTGCGGGTGATCGAGCGGCCGAGGAAGATCTCGCCCTCGTTGTCGGCGTAGACCATCGGGCCCATCAGGTCGCTCATGCCGTAGCGCATCACCATGTCGCGGGCGAGTTGCGTTGCGCGCTCGAAGTCGTTGGATGCGCCGGTCGTCATCTGATTCATGAAGATCTCCTCGGCGATGCGGCCGCCGAACAGCACGGCGATCATCGACAGCATGCTGTCCTTGTTCATGCTGTAGCGGTCGGCCTCGGGCAGCTGCATCGTCACACCGAGCGCGCGACCGCGCGGGATGATCGTCACCTTGTGCACCGGGTCGGTCTTCGGCAAAAGCCGCGCGACGATCGCGTGGCCCGACTCGTGGTAAGCGGTGTTGCGCCGCTCGTCTTCGGGCATGACGATCGAGCGCCGCTCCGCGCCCATGATGATCTTGTCCTTCGCCATCTCGAAGTCGTCCATGTCGACCAGGCGCTTGTTCTTGCGCGCCGCGAACAGGGCCGCTTCGTTGACGAGGTTGGCCAAGTCCGCGCCCGAGAAACCGGGCGTGCCGCGGGCGATGATGTCGGCCTTGACATCCGGCGCCATCGGCACCTTGCGCATGTGCACCATCAGGATCTGCTCGCGGCCGCGGATGTCGGGCAGCGGCACGACGACCTGGCGGTCGAAGCGGCCCGGACGCATCAGCGCCGGGTCGAGCACGTCCGGCCGGTTGGTCGCTGCGATCACGATGACGCCCGAGTTGCCCTCGAAGCCGTCCATCTCGACCAGCAGCTGATTGAGCGTCTGCTCGCGCTCGTCGTTGCCGCCGCCGAGACCCGCGCCGCGCTGGCGACCGACCGCATCGATTTCGTCGATGAACACGATGCAGGGCGCGTTCTTCTTCGCCTGTTCGAACATGTCGCGCACCCGCGCGGCACCGACGCCGACGAACATCTCGACGAAGTCGGAGCCGGAGATCGAGAAGAACGGCACCTTGGCCTCGCCGGCGATCGCCTTGGCGAGCAGCGTCTTGCCGGTGCCGGGTGAGCCGACCATCAGCACGCCGCGCGGAATACGGCCGCCCAGCTTCTGGAACTTGGACGGGTCGCGCAGGAACTCGACGAGCTCGGCCACCTCTTCCTTCGCCTCGTCGCAGCCTGCGACGTCGGCAAACGTGACCGTGTTGTTGGCCTCGTCCAGCATGCGGGCCTTGCTCTTGCCGAAGCTGAACGCACCGCCGCGTCCGCCCCCCTGCATTTGGCGCATGAAGAAGATCCACACGCCGATCAGCAGCAGCATCGGGAACCACGAAATGAAGATCTGGGCGAGGAAGCTCTGTTCCTCCTCGGGCTTGGCCTCGACCTTGACGCCGTACTTGACGAGGTCGCCCACCATCCAGATGTCGCCGGGGCTGTAGGTGACGTATTTCTTCTTGTCGGCCCCGATCCAGATGATCTTGCGGCCTTCGACGGAGGCGGACTCGACCGTTCCGGCCTTCGCCTTGTCCATGAATTCGGAATAGGACACCGAATCGCGCGTCGCCTGGCGCGTGTCGAACTGCTTGACCACCGTCAGCACGACGAGGCCGATGACGAGCCAGATTCCGATGTTCTTCAGCAGGTTGTTCAAGCGTCACTCCTTGCGGCCACTGCATTGCACCCCGTCCGGCCGCCTGGCGGAGCGCCGCCCGCGACGAACGCGGGCGAGTTGGTGATTCTAGCCGTCCGGCGCCCCCCGGCGCCACATGAACAGCAACGGGGGGCGCCATCGCACGACATGTGGACGGCATGCCGGCACATTGGGGCGAAAATCGTGCATTCCAGACCCGATCCGACGGAAATGCCGAAAGCGCCTAGGGCCTGTTCACACGATGTCCGCAAGTGCGAACGGGTGGCCTGGGGCGCCAATCAAGGCGCCTGACGAAGGCAAGACCGGGCGTCTTGGCAAGGAAGGCAACGAAGAGTGCCGCCCCAGGGCGCCCGTTCCCTTCGGGTTGCTGCCGAAATTGCCCGATGCTTCGTCGCAAAGCCTCGCCGGGCAACCGGCCCGACTTCGTTTTGCGCCTTGCCCCCGGGGCAATTTCGGCCCTGCAACGCAATTGTGGACATCGTGTGAACAGGCCCTAGCCGCTGAAGCCCTTGCCGACGATGAACACCTCGCGGCTCCGATTCCGGGAAGCGGCGGGCTTTCGGACGTACGCCTTGTCGAACCGCGTTCGGACCTCCTTCTCGAACTCGGCGAAACCGCTGCCTTGGAACGCTTTGACGACAAAGTCCCCGCCGGGTTGCAAACTGCCCAAGGCAAATTCGAGTGCCAGTTCGGCCAGGTGGATCGAGCGCGCCTGGTCGGCGCTGTCGATCCCGGAGAGGTTCGGCGACATGTCGGACGCGACCAGGTCGACCTTGTGGCCGCCCAGCACGACATTCAAAGCCGCCAATGCGCCCTCCTCGCGGAAGTCGCCCTGCAGCACGGTCACGCCGCGGATCGGGTCCATCGGCAACAGGTCGATCGCGACGATCGTCGCCTTCGGCCCGAGCTTGTGCGCGAGCACCTGGCTCCAGCTCCCGGGCGCCGCGCCCAGGTCGACGGCACGGATCCCGGGCCGGAAGAGCCGATCCTTGGCGCCCAGTTCAAGGAGCTTGAATGCAGCCCGCGAGCGGTAGCCCTGCCGCTGCGCTTCCTTGACGAACGGATCACTGACGTGCTCCTGCATCCACGCCTTGCCGAACCGGTGTTTCCTGCCGGCCGGGTTGAGCGGCCGGCTCATCGCAGGTTCGCCGCGAGAAACCCTGCGACGTCCTGCCAGAAGGCGTCGGGAACGGAGAGCGTGTTGTGGTCGGTCGCCGGGACGACCCGCCATTCCTTCGGGCCGGCCCAGGCGTCGAAGAGCGCTCGCGAGCGCGCCACGGGAATGATCGCGTCGTCGGCCGCGACAAGCGCAAGGAGGGGCAGCCGCAACTTCGCGGCAACGGGGGCGACGTCGAAGCGGTGGCGCAACAGCAGGCCCACGGGCAGCAGCGGGTAGTGGGTCTTGCCGAGCTCAACCAGGCTGTCGTAGGGCGACGCGAGCACGGCGGCGGCAAGTGGCCGGGCGGCGGCGAGCTGTACCGCGACCCCGGTGCCGAGACTCCTTCCCACACCCACGATCCGTCGCGCATCGACATCGTCACGCGCCGCCACCGTGTCGTAGATCGCAAGCGCGTCCTCGACGATCGCGCGTTCGCCCGGCGCCCCCTCGCTCTCGCCGTACCCACGATAGTTGACCGCGACCACGTTCCAGCCGGACGGCCAGCGCGGATCCGCGAGCGTCCACGAAACCTCCTCCGCGTTGCCGCCGAAATAGAGAAGGGTCGGTGCGGGAACCACCGGCGCGCGGCGGAGCCAGCCGCGCAGACGGACGCCGTCCCCGGCGCGCAGCTGCAACGGCTCGGTTCCCTGCGGCAACGGCGCGCCGGCCGTGAGCCGCTGCGGAAAGAAGATCAGGTGCTCCTGCGCAAACCACGCCGCTGCCGCGGGCACGCCGATCACGACCGCTGCCAGCGCGAGAAGCCATTCCACCGATTTTTGCGCCACGCGCCGTTGCAAGGAGAAGGACGCTTCGATTATAGGCGAGCGGGCGGCGACGCTGTCGCTGCGGCACGTGCTGCACCCGAGGGGTCGCCGGCCGGGCGCGTGCCAAAAGCCACGGCATCGCGCGCGCAGCGTCGGTGCCGTCGCGCGCGGTACACTGCGCCGATGAGCGATACCACGTTGATTCCGGCCGAGCGGCGTTCGCTTCGCGCCCGCGCCCACCGACTGCATCCCGTCGTCAGCATCGGGCAGCACGGGCTCACTCCGCGCGTGCTGCACGAGATCGACCTCGCGCTCACCGCGCACGAACTCATCAAGGTGCGCGTGTTCAACGACGATCGCTCGGAACGGGAGGCAATGCTCTCCAGCGTCTGTCGGCAACTGAACTGCGCGCCGGTGCAGCATCTGGGCAAGGTGCTGGTCCTCTGGCGCCGCATGCCGGAGCCCGAAGAGAAGACGAAGCGCGCGCCGAAGGCCGCGAAGAAGGCGAGCGGAATGCCCCGCGCGACAGCCGTTGCCGGCACGGCGAAGCGAAGGCCGCCGGGCGGCAGAGCGCCGGTCGCGCCTCGCGGCGATACGCCCCCCGTGCCGCGTCGCGCACGCGGGAAGTCGCCGCAAGCAGCGGACGAACGCGCAATGGCGCGAGCGCCCCGCTCGTCCAGGCCGGCGGGAAGGACGCAATCGTCACCCAAGGCGCCACGCGGCAAGGGCGGTGCGGCAAATGCGGATCGCGCACGCGGCGGCACGGCCTTCGGCGCGTCGGCACGGAAGCCACCGAACGTCGCGCCCCCCGCCGCCGGCCGCCGAACCGCAGGCGGCCCAGCCGGCTTGCCGCGCGCGCCGCAACCGCGGCGTCGGCGCGCGCAGTCGCGCTGACACGCGACGCTGCTCGCGCCTCGTCACGCGTGGCGCGCGCGTCCCGGTGCGCGGCCGTCGCGCCTTGCCGGTCCCGCAGCCTCGAGCCCTCCCGCCGCGAGCAGCCGCTCGAGCTCCGCCTCGAGCGCAGGCGCGTGCGCAGCGACGAACTGTCGTAACGCGGTGGCAACCGGCGTGGGCTCGCGCTCGGCGCGCCGCACCCAGTGCCAGCGCCCGGGGATCGGGAAACCGGTGACCTGCAGGATGCGGATCCGCCGGTGATGCAAGAGCTCGTCGCGCAGCGCGTGCAGCGACAGGACCGCAAGACCCAGTCCCCCGATCACCGCCTGCTTCACCGCTTCGTTGCTGCCGAGTTCGAGACGCGCCGGCAGGACTACCGAGTGGGCGGCGAAGTGCGCGTCGGCGACGAGCCGCGTGCCGGCGCCTCGCTCACGCAGCACGAACTCGTGCCGTGCGAGCTCGGAGACCGGAACGTGGCGCCGCAGGGCGAGCGGGTGCTCGTTCGGCGCGACCACCACGAGCGGGTTGCCGGCAATGGGCTCGGCAACGACCGGGCGTTCCGATGGCGGCCGGGTCATTACGTAGAGGTCGTCCCGGTCGTCCTCGAGCCTTGCAACGACCGCCGCGCGGTTGACCACGGCAAGTTCGACCTCGACGTCGGGATGCGCGCGCTGGAACTCGCCCAGCAGACGCGGAATGAAATACTCGGCCGTGGACGCGGCAGCCACCTTGAGCCGGCCGCGACGCGCCCCGGCCAGCAATGCCAGGCGCTCCTCGAGCGACTGCGCGCCGTTCAGGATCACGCGGGCAACGGCAAGCACCTCTTCCCCCGCCGGGGTCACGCGCAAGCCCCGCGGGCCGTGCTCCAGCAGCGCAGCGCCGAGTGCCTCGCGCAGCTGGCGCAACTGCATCGACACGGTCGGCTGCGCGAGGTGCAGCGCCGCGGCGGCGCGGGAGACGCCGCCGTGCTGAACGACCGCGAGAAAGATCTGCAGCTGATGCAGCGTGTAGCGCAGGCGGAGTCGCCATGGCATCTAGGTTTCTCTATGCTAATCGCTATAACTATTTATTGTACACGATGCAGACCCGCGACCACAATCGGTGCGCCAACCCAAGGAGAGTGACCATGAACGCACCTGTCGCCGAGTTCGCCATCGCCCGTCCTCACGCCGCCCGCTTCCGCCCGCCTGTCACGCTGCCTGCGACGCTCGCGGAACCGATACCGATCACGGTCGCGCCCGGCGATGGAATCGGGCCCGAGATCATGCGCGCGACGCTCGCCATCCTCGACGCCGCCGGCGCACGGCTCGCGGTCGAGCAGGTGACCGTGGGCGCATCGCCGCACAGTGCGGACCACGCGTCGGCGATCAGTCCAAAGGCATGGGAATCGTTGCGGCGCACGCGCGTGCTGCTCAAGGGCCCGACGACGACACCGCGCGGCGGCGGCGCCAAGAGCCTCAACGTGACGCTACGCAAGAGTTTCGGACTCTTCGCCAGGGTGCGTCCGTGCACGTCCTACTCCCCGTTCGTCGCGACGCGCCATCCGGGGATGGACGTCGTGATCGTGCGCGAGAACGAGGAAGACGTCTACGCGGGCATCGAACATCGGCAGACACGCGACGTCGTCCAGTGCCTCAAGCTCGTAAGCGTTCCGGGAACCGAGCGGATCGTCCGCTTCGCCTTCGAGTACGCGCGGGCGAACGGCCGGCGCAAGGTCAGCTGCATGACCAAGGACAACATCATGAAGATGACCGACGGCCTGTTCGCCGCGACTTTCCAGCGCATCGGCCGCGAGTATCCGGACATCGCGCAGGAGCATCTCATCGTCGACATCGGGGCGGCGCAGCTCGCCGCGGATCCGACGCGATTCGACGTCGTCGTGACGACCAATCTCTACGGCGACATCCTCTCCGATGTCGCCGCCCAAATCGCCGGCTCGGTCGGACTCGCGGGGTCGGCCAACATCGGCGAGCACGCGGCCATGTTCGAGGCGATCCACGGCTCGGCGCCGATTCTTGCCGGGCGTGATGTGGCCAATCCATCCGGCCTGCTCCATGCGGCGATCCTTATGCTGCGCCACATCGGGCAGGCGGACGTCGCCGCGCGCATCCAGAACGCGTGGCTTGCCACGATCGAGGACGGTATTCACACTCCCGACATCTGGAATGCGAAGCGCAGCGCGAACAAGGTTGGCACGCGCGCTTTTGCGCAGGCGGTGATCGACCGGCTCGGCGCAGCGCCCGGCGAGCTGGCGGCCGTCGACTGGAGCGAAGAGAAGCAGCGGCCGTTCACGCTGCCGCGGTTCCGCCGCGCGGACGTGCGCAAGGAACTGGTCGGCGTGGACGTGTTCCTCGACGCAGCCGAAACGACACCGCAAGCGCTCGCGGCGCGGCTGCGCCTGCTCACCACGCCCGCACTCACGCTGACGCTCATCACCAATCGCGGCGTCAAAGTCTGGCCGGACGGTCTGCCGGAAACGTTCTGCACGGATCACTGGCGCTGCCGCTTCCAAGCGCGCGCCGCCGACGGCACCGTGTCGCACGAGGCGATCGTCACGCTGCTCGGCCGTCTCGCCGGCTCCGGCCTCGATTTCGTGAAGACCGAGCACCTCTACCGCTTCGACGGCGAGCCAGGCTACTCGCAGGCGCACGGCCAGTAGCGCACCGTTCCCGGGCGGGCGGCCCGCGCGGGTGGGCGGGTAGAATCGGCGGTCGTCGCGAGGCGGCCGCCGATTCCGTTTGCGGTGCCCGCACACCGACCCGCCCGCCCCGATGAGTCCCGACACCCGCCGCCCCCTCGACGGCCTCGCGGTCGGCGCGATGATCGCGCTGTCGGCGCTCTGGGGCTTCCAGCAGGTCGCGATCAAGCTCGCCGCGCACGGCATTTCGCTGGTGATGCAGGGCGGGCTGCGCTCAGGCATTGCGGCGGTGTTGCTGATGCTCTGGGCCGCCGCTCGGCGCATTCCGCTCTTCGGCCGCGACGGCACGCTCCGTGCCGGGCTGCTGGTCGGCGCGATGTTCGGCGCGGAGTTCGCGCTGATCTACGCGGGCCTTGCCTACACGACAGCTGCGCGGATGGTCGTGTTCCTTTATCTCGCGCCGTGCCTGACCGCACTCGGCCTCGCGCTGTTCGTACCCGGCGAGCGGCTGTCCGTCACGCAGTGGGCAGGCGTGCTGCTCGCGTTCGGCGGCGTGGTCGCGGCGTTCGCCGAAGGGTTTGCCTCGAACTTTGGACCGACACTTCAAGGCGACCTGTTCGGCGTGGTCGCTGCCGCGATCTGGGCCGCGACGACGGTGACGATCCGCGCAACCGGACTCGCGCGGATCAGCGCGGCCAAGGTGCTCTTCTACCAGCTCGCAGTGTCGGCGGCGATGCTGCCGCTTGCATCGATCGCGTTGGGCGAGCCGGGTATCGTCGCGCTGACGCCGGTCGCGCTCGCGAGCCTCGCCTACCAGTCGGCCGTCGTCGCGTTCGCGAGCTATCTGACCTGGTTCTGGCTGCTGACGCGCTACCTCGCGAGCCGGTTGTCGGTGTTCTCGTTTGCCACACCGTTCTTCGGCGTCCTGTTCGGTCACCTCGCGCTGGGCGACCCGGTGTCGCCTGCGTTCGCGGGTGCGGCGACGCTGGTCGGCGCAGGCATTGCGCTCGTGAACTTTCGCGCGGCCGCGGCACGCGGCTGAGCGTTCTCCGCGCGAGGGAACCTCAGCGGTGATTCCGACCCGGCATCCGTCGTCGCCGCGCTCACGAGCGACCGGCGAAGCTCCGGTGACGGGCCGCTGGTGCGCGCGCCACCGCGCGATCGCCGCGTGTGTCGCCGCGTGTGTCGCCGCGTGCGTCGCGACGGCTGTGGCGGCGATCGAACTGCCGCAGCAGCGAGTCGTGCCGGGCGGAGTCGCGACGATCGAGCTCGGCGCGGCGCCCGAGCGTCCGAAGGCTTCGCTTGGTGGCGTGCCGGTGCTCGTCGCGGGGGATGCGGCGCGCTGGGTCGCGGTGATCGGCATCGGACTCTCGACGAAGGCGGGCGAGGCGGCGCTGCTCGTGCACCGCGCGGGTCAGTCGGACCTGCGCAGGACGTTCACGGTTGCGCCGGCGACGTACGCCGAGCAACGGCTGAAGGTCGCCCCCGCGCAAGTCGAGCTCTCCAAGGACGACCTCGCGCGCCACGAGCGCGAACGCGAGCATCTGCGCCGCGTCACCGAGACCTGGAGCGAGGCGTTGCCCGGAACGCTGCGCCTGCGCGCGCCGGTCGGCGGACCGCGCTCGTCGTCGTTCGGCCTGAAGCGCTATTTCAACGGCCGGGCGCGCAGCCCGCACAGCGGCATGGACATCGCGGCGGCGCTCGGCACGCCGGTCGTCGCCGCGGCCGCGGGGCGCGTAATCGACACCGGCGACTACTTCTTCAACGGCCGCACGGTCTTTCTCGACCACGGAGCCGGCCTGCTCACGATGTACTGCCACCTGGACACGATCTCGGTGAAGCTCGGCGACGCGGTGACGCCGGGCGAGCCGCTCGGCACCGTCGGCAAGTCCGGACGCGTGACCGGAGCGCACCTGCACTGGTCGGTGATCCTGAACCGCGCAATGGTGGATCCGGCGCTGTTCCTCGACGAGGCGCCGGGCAACGCGGCAGCGCCGCGCTGACGACGGTCGCTTCGCCGGTCAGGCGGAGCGGGCCGTCGCCGGCCGCCCGCGCGCGGCGATGCGCGTCGCGAGATCGAACGCGGCCTGCAGTCCCTCGACATTGCCGACGTTGCGCCCGACGATGTCGAAGGCAGTGCCCGATGCACAGGTCGCGACCGCCACCGGAAGACCGCCGTGCAGCGTCACGCCGCGGTCGAACCCCATGAGCTTCATCGCGATCTGGCCCTGGTCGTGGTACATCGACACGACTGCGTCGTAGTCGCCGCGCTTCGCCGCGACGAACACGGTGTCGCAGGGCCAAGGCCCGCGCGCGTCGATGCCCTCGGCGCGCGCACGCGCAATCGCGGGCGCGATCACGTCGATCTCCTCGCGGCCCAGCGAGCCGCCATCCCCGGCGTGGGGATTGAGCGCCGCTACCGCGATGCGCGGCGAGGCTACACCCGATGCCGCCAGGTACCGGCACACGATGCGCACCGCGTCGATCACCCCGTCGCCGGTGATCGCGTCGGCGACCTCGCGCAGCGGCACGTGCGAGGTGACGCGCGACGTCCACAGGCCGCCTGTGATGTTGAACTCGGAGACGAAGCCGGTGACGCCGAATCGCTCCTGCATCAGTCGCAACTCGTCCTCGTGCGTCATGCCCGCGAGCCGCAGCGCGTGCTTGTTGAGCGGCGCGAACACGATGCCGTCGACCTCGCCCCGCTGTGCGGCGGCGGTGGCCGCCTCGAGCGCGGCGAGCGCGACTCGCCCGCCGGCTTCGGTGGCGACACCGGGCGTGATCGCGGCCGCGCCGTCCGGCGACGCGGGCGCGAACCGTGCGCGCCCGGGCGCGCCCGCAGGGCCGACGAGCGCCCGCACGCCTGCGACGTGCTCGCCTGCGGCGATCACCGCCGGGTCGGCGAAGACGACGATGTCCGCGGCCTCGATATTGGCGGGCCGCGCGAGCAGCTTCGCGGCGAGTTCCGGTCCGATGCCGTTGGGATCGCCGGGCAGGAACGCTATGCGAGGGCGCGACATCGTCTTCGCTTTCGCCGTCTCGGCAGCCGCGATCAGTCGGCCTTGATGTTGGCGGTCTTGATGAGCTGGCCGAAGCGCTCGTACTCGGCCTTGTTCATCTCGGCGAACTGCTCGACCGACAGCGCGCCGGGCTCGCCGCCGAGTCCCCTGAGCTTCGCCTGCACGTCGGGCATCGCGAGCACGCGCTTCAGCTCGGCAGCGAGCTTGTCGATGACGGGCTTCGGCGTGCCGCCGGTCACGAACAGGCCGTACCACGTCGTCATCTCGGCGGCGGGGTAGCCGGCTTCCGCGATCGTCGGCACGTTGGGCAGCTCGGCCGAGCGTTGCGGCGAAGTCACAGCGAGCGGCTTGAAACGGCCGGACTTGATGTGGGGCATCGCCGAGGACGTCGTGTCGAACATCATCTCGACGTTCCCGCCGAGGATGTCGACGTGCGCTTGGCTGGAGCCCTTGTACGGCACGTGGATCGTCTTGACCCCCGCGGCCTGATCGAAGGCCTCGCCCGCGATGTGCTGCGTGCTGCCGACGCCGGACGACGCATACTTGAGCATGCCAGGCTGCGCCTTGGCCGCCGCGACCAGCTCCTTCACGTCCTTCGCCGGGACCTTGTCTCCGACGACCAGCACGTTTGGCACGACGACGATCAGCCCGACGGGCGCGAGCTGCTTCAGCGGGTCGTAGCTGAGCTTGAGGAGATGCGGCGCGATCGCCTGGCCCGTGTTGGTCGCGACCAGCAGCGTGTAGCCGTCGGCCGGCGCCTTCGCTGCCAGGTCGGCGGCAATCGTGTTCGACGCGCCGGGGCGGTTCTCCACCACGAACGGCTGCTTGAGCGACTCGTTGAACTTCTCGGCCAGCATGCGCGCGATGATGTCGGTACCGCCGCCGGCGTTGGCGCCGACCAGGATTTTTGCCGGCTTGCTGGGGTAGTCGCCCTGCGCGTACGACGGCGCGGCGACGGCGAGTGCGGCGCAGGCCGCAACGAACAGGGTCGAGGTGTTCACTTGGGCGTTCCTCCAGAGGCATCCCGGCACCCTGCAATCGGCGACCGGTGACGCGGCAGATCGTGCGCCGGATCGGCAATAACCGCCAATCGAGTTTCCTGATATTGTGATAACGTATCGATATCGCTACTGCCGCGCCGGCACGACGGCCGCCGCACGTCCCTTGCCCCGCAACCCTATCCAGCCGCTCGCCAACCGCATCAAGGCGCGCCAGCTCGCACTGGTGGTCGCGCTGGATGCAAGGCGCAGCCTGCGCCAGGCGGCGGCCGATATCGCGCTCACGCAGCCGGCCGCGACCAAGTTGCTGCGCGACCTCGAATCGGCGCTCGGCGTGCCGCTGTTCGAGCGCCACGCGTGGGGCATGACGCCGACAGCGTACGGCGAGACGATGGTCCGTTACGCACACGGCATCCTGACCGACCTCGACGAGGCGCGCGAGGAGATCGCGGCACTCGCGTCTGGCGCACGCGGCATGCTGCGGGTGGGCGCGGTGACCGGTGCCGTCCCGCGGCTGCTCACGCCCGCGATCCGTGCGGTACGCGCAGGACGCCCGGGCTTGCGGGTCTACGCGCTCGTGAACGCGAGCGAGGTGCTGGTTGCGGCGCTCCGGCAAGGCACGCTCGACGTCGCCATCGGACCGCGGCCGCCCGACGACGCGCTCGCCGACATCCTGACCGCCCCGCTCGCCGACGAGCCGCTGACGATCGTGGCACGCGCGGGCCATCCGCTCACGCGCAAGCGGCGGGTGGAACTCGCCGCGCTCGCGGGCGCCACCTGGATCCTGCCACCTCCGGGTGGTCCGCTACGGCGCGACGTCGACGCGGTGCATGCAGCGCAGGGACTGCGGCCGCCCGCGGACCTGATCGAGACCGTGTCCATCGTCGCCACGCTGGCACTGCTGCAGGAGAGCGACGCGGTATCGGTGCTGCCGGTCGATCTGGCGCGTCACTACGAGGTACCGCGGATGCTGTCGCGCCTGCGCGTCGCGCTGCCGCGGGCAGGCGCGCGCTATGAGCTCATGACGCGCGCGAATCGCCACCTCGCACCCGCGGCGCAGGCGTTTGTCGCGGCGCTCACGAACATCGCAGGCGCCGCCTAGCGATAATCGACGGTCACGATCTCGTAGGCGCGCGCGCCACCCGGCGTCTCGACCTCGACCGCGTCGCCTTCGATCTTGCCGATCAGCGCACGCGCGATCGGCGAATTGACCGAGATCTTGCCGGCCTTGATGTCCGCCTCGTCGTCGCCGACGATCTGGTACGTCGCGCGATCGCCGCTGTCCAGGTCCTCGATCTCGACCGTCGCGCCGAACACGACGCGTCCGTCGGCGTGGACCGCCCCGGGGTCGATCACGTGCGCGCCCGCGAGCTTGTGCTCGATCTCGGCGATGCGGCCCTCGATGAAGCCCTGCCGCTCCTTGGCCGCGTCGTAGTCCGCATTCTCGGATAGGTCGCCGTGCGATCGTGCTTCCGCGATCGCCTGGATCGCGGCCGGGCGCTCGACGGTCTTGAGGCGCTTCAACTCGGCCTTGAGCCGCTCGGCGCCCTGCACGGTCATCGGTATCTTGGTCATCGCGGCACCAAACAAAAGACCGGAAGCGGCATCGCCGCTCCCGGCCGTCGTCGTCTCGCTAGTGTAGTGAATTCCGGGCGGGATGGAACCCCGTCGCCGCTACTCGGCCGAGGCTTTCGTCGCGAGCTGCCCGTGCAGCGCCTGCACCGCGTAAGGCACGAGCTCGCCCATCGTCTTCATGCCGATCGCCGCGGCGCGAGCTCCGGCCAGCGTGGTGAACGTGGGCACCTGGTCCGTCAAGGCGGCGCGCCGGATCGCGTAGCTGTCGTGAATGGCCGAGCGCTTCTCCTCGACGGTGTTCACTACCAGCGCGATCTCGTCGTTTTTCAGCATGTCGACGATGTGCGGGCGCCCTTCGGCCACCTTGTTCACGGCGGTGACCGGCACCCCGGCGGCTTCGAGCGCCGCAGCCGTTCCGCGCGTCGCGACGATCTGGAAGCCGAGCTGCACCAGGATCTTCGCGGTCTCGACGGCGCGCGCCTTGTCGCTGTTCTTGAGGCTGATGAACGCCTTGCCCGACGTCGGCAGCCTGACGCCCGCCGCGAGCTGGCTTTTCACGAAGGCCTCGCCGAACGTCTCGCCCACGCCCATCACTTCACCCGTGGACTTCATTTCCGGACCGAGGATCGTGTCCACGCCCGGAAACTTGATGAACGGGAAAACCGCCTCTTTGACCGAGTAGTACGGCGGCACGATCTCGCCCTTCACGCCTTGTGCCGCGAGCGAGCGTCCGACCATGCAGCGTGCCGCGATCTTCGCCAGCGGCCGGCCGGTTGCCTTCGAAACATAAGGCACGGTGCGCGAGGCCCGCGGATTGACCTCGAGCACATAGACGACGCCATTCTGGATCGCGAACTGGACGTTCATCAGGCCGACGACATTCAGACCCTTCGCCATCGCCACCGTCTGGCGGCGCAGCTCGTCCTGCAGCCCCGGCGAGAGCGAGAACGGCGGCAGCGAGCACGCCGAGTCGCCCGAGTGCACGCCGGCCTGCTCGATGTGCTCCATGATGCCGCCGATGACGACGTCCTCGCCGTCGCACACCGCGTCGACGTCGACCTCGATCGCGTCGTTCAGGAAGCGGTCGAGCAGCACCGGGGAGTCGTTGCTGACCTTGACCGCCTCCTTCATGTAGCGCTCGAGATCGCGCGGCTCGTGCACGATCTCCATCGCGCGCCCGCCCAGCACGTACGAAGGACGCACGACCAGCGGATAGCCGATCTCCTCCGCGCCTGCGAGCGCCTCGGCTTCGGTACGGGCCGTCTTGTTCGGCGGCTGCCGCAGACCGAGCCGGTGGAGCATCTGCTGGAAGCGCTCGCGGTCCTCGGCCATGTCGATCATGTCGGGCGTCGTGCCGATGATCGGCACGCCGTTCTTCTCGAGGTCGCGCGCGAGCTTCAACGGCGTCTGCCCGCCGTATTGCACGATCACGCCCCACGGCTTTTCGACGTGGACGATCTCGAGCACGTCCTCAAGCGTCAGCGGCTCGAAGTAGAGGCGATCGGACGTGTCGTAGTCGGTCGACACCGTTTCCGGGTTGCAGTTGACCATGATGGTCTCGAACCCGTCTTCGGAGAGCGCCATCGCCGCGTGCACGCAGCAGTAGTCGAACTCGATGCCCTGCCCGATCCGGTTGGGTCCCCCGCCCAGCACGATCACCTTCCTGCGGTCGGTCGGCTCCGCCTCGCACTCGTCCTCGTACGTCGAGTACATGTAGGCGGTCCGGGTCGCGAACTCAGCCGCGCAGGTGTCGACACGCTTGAATACGGGCCGCACGCCGAGCGCGTGCCGGCGCGCGCGGACCTCCGCCTCGGCGGTCCTGGTCAGATAGGCGAGGCGGCGATCGGCGAAGCCGCGACGCTTCAACTCGCGCAGCTCCTCCTTCGACAGCGAATCGAGCGTGCGTTGCTCGAGCGCGAGCTCGAGGTCGACGATCTCCTTGATCTGTGCGAGGAACCACGGGTCGATCCTGGTGTAGCCGTGCAGCTGCTCCAGCGTCATGCCGATGCCGAACGCGTCGGCGACATACCACAGGCGCTCGGCGCGCGGATAGGCGAGCTCGTCGCCGATCTTCTCCGGGTCGACCGTCTTGAGGTTGAAGCCGTCCACGCCGAGCTCGAGGCCCCGCAGCGCCTTCTGCAGCGACTCCTGGAACGTGCGGCCGATCGCCATCACCTCGCCCACCGACTTCATCTGCGTGGTGAGGTGGTCGTCGGCCTGCTTGAACTTCTCGAACGCGAAGCGCGGGACCTTGGTGACGACGTAATCGATAGTCGGCTCGAACGAGGCGGGCGTCTGGCCGCCGGTGATGTCGTTGCGCAGCTCGTCGAGCGTGTAGCCGACCGCGAGCTTGGCCGCGACCTTCGCGATCGGGAACCCGGTCGCCTTCGATGCGAGCGCCGAGGAGCGCGACACGCGCGGGTTCATCTCGATCACGATCATCCGCCCGTCTTCCGGGTTGATCGCGAACTGCACGTTCGAGCCCCCGGTGTCCACGCCGACCTCGCGCAGCACCGCGATCGACGCGTCGCGCATCCGCTGGTATTCCTTGTCGGTCAGCGTCTGCGCGGGCGCGACCGTGATCGAGTCGCCGGTGTGCACGCCCATCGGGTCGAGGTTCTCGATCGAGCAGACGATGATGCAGTTGTCCTTGCGGTCGCGCACGACCTCCATCTCGAACTCCTTCCAGCCGAGGAGGCTTTCCTCGATCAGGAGCTCGTGCGTCGGACTCATCGCGAACCCGTGCTTCACCATCTCGACGAACTCGTCCTTGTTGTAGGCGATGCCGCCACCGGTGCCGCCCAGCGTGAAAGAAGGCCGCAGCACGGCCGGGAAGCCGATCGTCGCCTGCACCTCGAGCGCCTGCTCGAGCGTGTGTGCAATGCCGGAGCGCGCCGATCCGAGCCCGATCCGGGTCATCGCCGCCTTGAACTTCTCGCGGTCCTCGGCCTTGTCGATCGCCTTTTTCGACGCCCCGATCAGCTCGACATCGAACTTCGAAAGCACGCCCTCGCGCGCGAGGTCGAGCGCGCAGTTCAACGCCGTCTGGCCGCCCATCGTCGGCAGCAACGCGTCCGGGCGCTCGCGCTCGATGATCTTCGCCACCATCGGCCAGGTGATCGGCTCGATGTAGGTGACGTCGGCCAGTTCCGGGTCCGTCATGATCGTCGCCGGATTCGAGTTGACGAGGATGACGCGGTAGCCCTCCTCCTTCAGCGCCTTCACCGCCTGCGCGCCCGAGTAGTCGAACTCGCACGCCTGCCCGATGATGATCGGGCCGGCGCCGATGATCAGGATGCTCTGGATGTCGGTGCGCCGCGGCATCGCTACTTCTTTTCCATGGATCGGACGAACCGGTCGAACAGGTGGGCGACATCGTGCGGCCCGGGACTCGCTTCCGGGTGGCCCTGGAAGCCGAACGCCGGTCTGTCGGTGCGGGCGATGCCCTGCAGGCTGCCGTCGAACAGCGACACGTGGGTCACCCGGACGTTTCCGGGCAGCGACGCGGGGTCGACGGCAAAGCCGTGGTTCTGGCTCGTGATCAGCACCTGTCCCGTGTCCTTGTCGAGCACCGGGTGGTTCGCGCCATGGTGGCCGAACTTCATCTTGACAGTGCGCCCGCCGGAAGCGAGCCCCAGCAGCTGATGGCCAAGGCAGATGCCGAACGTCGGCGTGCCGCCATCGACGATCTCGCGGATCGCGGCGATCGCATAGTCGCACGGCTCCGGATCACCCGGGCCGTTGGAAAGGAAGACGCCATCCGGCGCGAGCGCCAGTACGTCGCGGGCCTTGGTGGGTGCCGGCACGACGGTCAGCCTGCAGCCGCGCTCGGCCAGCATGCGCAGGATGTTGTGTTTCACGCCGAAGTCGTACGCGACGACGTGGAAGCGCGGGCTCTCCTGCCTCCGGTAGCCGACTCCGAGCGCCCAGGTGCAGGCCGTCCACTCGTACGGTTCGCGGCAGCTCACGACCCTGGCAAGATCCTGCCCCGCCATCGACGGCGCAGCCTTCGCGCGCGCGATCGCATCGGCGGCAAGCGCCTCGGTAAGCACCGGCGCTGCAACGATGCAGCCGTTCTGCGCGCCGCGCTCGCGCAGGATGCGCGTCAGCTTGCGCGTGTCGATGTCGGCGATGCCGACGACGTTCGCAGTCTTGAGGTAGGAGGAGAGGTCCTGCGTCGAGCGGAAATTCGACTGCAACCGCGGCAGGTCGCGGATCACGAGGCCCGCCGCGAAGATGCGCTGCGACTCGACGTCCTCCGGATTGACGCCGACGTTGCCGATGTGCGGGTATGTGAGCGTGACGACCTGTCCGGCATACGACGGGTCGGTCAGGATCTCCTGATACCCGGTCATCGCCGTGTTGAACACGACTTCGCCGACCGCATGGCCGTGAGCGCCGATGGCGCGTCCCGTGAAAACGGTGCCATCGGCCAGCGCGAGCAAGGCCGGCGACGCGGCCGGGAAGAGCGAAGTGGCAGCGGGGGTTGCGAGAGGCGCGTTCATCGTGAGTCGACCGCAGGCCCAGGGCATCGCGCGGGGACTCGCGCGGTGGGCGCAAAAAACGGGGAAGGTCTGGCGGCCTTCCCCGCTTTCGAAGGCCTTGAATTCTAGCGCAAAAGGGGGGGCTGCGGCAACCGCGCGACGTCTGCTTCGCGGGCGGGCCCGAGACTCAGTAGGCCGCAGCGAAACCGCCGTCGACGTGCAGGATTGCGCCCGTCACATAATCGGCCGCGGGCGATGCCAGGAACACCGCGGCACCGGCGATTTCCGGCGGTTCCCCCCACCGACCCGCCGGCGTCCTGCGCGAAACCCACGCCGAGAATTCGCGATCGGCGACCAGCGCCGCATTCATCTCGGTGTTGAAGAAGCCGGGCGCGATACCGTTGACCTGGATGTTGTCGGGCGCGAGTTCCACCGCGAGCGCGCGCGTGAACTGCTTCAAGCCGCCCTTGGTCACCGCGTACGGCACGATGCGCGGGCGGCCCAGGTCGCTCGCGAGCGAGCAGATGTTGACGATCTTGCCCGCACGCCGGGCTCTCATGCCGGGCAGCACCGCCTGTGTCACATGGAACGGGCCATCGAGATTTGCGGCGATCAGGCGATGCCAGTCGTCCTCGGCATATCCGTCGAGCGGGCCGCGGATGTTCACCGCGGCGTTGTTGACGAGGATCGCGACGGACCCGGCGTCGCGCTCGATCGCCGCGACGCCGTGCCGTACCGCAGCGCGATCGGTGACGTCGAATGCGGCCGTACTGGAGTCGAGCCCTTCCGCTGCGAGAGCGGCGGCCGCGGCAGCGAGGCGATCCTTGCGCCGGCCGTTGACGACGACACGCGCACCCGCGCGGGCGAGCCCCTGCGCGATCGCGAACCCGAGGCCGCTGCCGCCGCCGGTGACGAGTGCGACGCGGCCCCGCAGGTCGAACGGATGGGCCATCGCCCGGAAGACGGACTACCCGAGGCCGAGCACGTCGGCCATGTCGTACAGGCCCGGCCGGCGCTCGGCGCGGCGGGCGGCGACGAAGCGCGCGGCGCGCAGCGCCCCTCCGGCGAACGTCTGGCGCGACGTCGCCTTGTGCGAGAGTTCGACACGCTCGCCCGCGCCGGCGAAGATCACTGTGTGCTCGCCCACGACATCGCCGCCGCGCAGCGTCGCGAAGCCGATCGTCCCGGGCTTGCGCTCGCCGGTGTGACCCTCGCGGGCGTAGACGGCGACGTCGGCGAGCTTCGTTCCCATGCCGGTCGCGGCCGCATCGCCCAAGCGAAGCGCCGTGCCGGAAGGCGCATCGACCTTGTGCCTGTGATGCATCTCGACGATCTCGATGTCGTACGCGGCGCCAAGCCGCGCGGCCGCCATCTCGACCAGGCGCACGAGCACGTTGACGCCCACGCTCATGTTCGGCGCGAAGACGATCGGCGCCGCGCGGGCGAAGCCCGCGAGCTCCGCTTTCTGTGCAGCGGCGAGACCCGTGGTTCCCGCGACCAGTCCGACGCCGAGCCGCGCGCAGGCGGCGGCGTGCGCGAGCGTCCCCTCGGGCCGCGTGAAGTCGATCAGCACATCGGACTTCGCTAGCGCGGCGTCCACATCGCTGCCGATCGCAACACCCGTGGCGCGCCCGATGCGCTCGCCGGCATCGCGGCCGATGGCGACGCTTCCCGCCACATCGAGCGCGGCGACCAGTGTCACGTCCTCGCTTGCCTGCGTCGCCTCGATCAGCGCCTGCCCCATGCGGCCGCCGGCGCCGGCAATCGCGACACGGACACTCACCAGTTGCCCTTCAGGATTTCCCAGATCCGGGTGAGGATCCCGGGATCGCTCGCCGAGGGCTCCTCCGGGAGCGTGCGGTCGGCGGCGATGCGGTTCAGCTGCGCCGCCGAGACGGGCAATTCGTCACCCTCCCAGCGCGCGAGCTTGTCCTCGCTGAAATAGACGGTGAACTGCCGCTGGTCCACGATCTTGCGGTTCCGCGAGTATTGGTAGACGTAGTCCCAGCGGTCGGCGTGGAACAGATCGATCAGCAACGGCGTGCCGAGGATGATCCGTACCTGTTGGCGCGTCTGCCCGACCCTGAGCTTCTCCACCATGTCCTGCGTGATGAAGTTGCCCTGATTGATGTCGAGCTTGTAGACGCCGATCTGCTCGATGTCGGGCATGTACGTCTTCCACGTCTCGCAACCGGTGACGAGCACGGCCGCCGCGCAGGGCAGCACGATGCGGAGAAAGGAGAGCGGCAGGCGGTTCACGGGCGGTGTTGCGGCCGGACGAGAAGGTTATTATAGCCCTCGACCCCGGCCCTTCACCGGCGAACAATCCCTGCCGCCATGAGCACGTCTCGCGACCTCAAGAACGCCGGTCTCAAGGCCACGGCGCCGCGCCTCAAGATCATCAACCTGTTCGAGACGTCGAAGGTGCGCCACCTCACGGCCGAGGACGTCTACCGCATGCTGCTCTCGGAAGGTCTCGATATCGGCCTCGCCACGGTCTATCGCGTGCTGACGCAGTTCGAACAGGCTGGGCTGCTCGTGCGCCACCACTTCGAGTCGGGCAAGGCGGTGTTCGAGCTGAACGAAGGCCATCACCACGACCATCTCGTGTGCCTGCAATGCGGCCGCGTCGAGGAGTTCTACGACGCCGATATCGAGAAGCGACAGAATCGGATCGCCAGGGACCGGGGCTTCGAGATCCGCGAGCACGCGCTTTACCTGTACGCCGAATGCACCAAGCCACGTTGTCCGCACCGCCGCACCGGCGGCAGCAGCAGCAACTGAGACGTCAACGCTCCTCGCGCCGGTTGAAGTCCGCGAGGCGGAAGCCGAGCAGGAAGAGCGTCGCGAAATAGGTCGCCGCGGCGGCGGCGATGATCCCCCCGAGATAGCCGACCTTCGACCACAGTGGCGCCGCGAGCCAGAACGAGGACGGACCGGCGAGCCAGGCGAGCAGCGCGCCCAGTACGGCGAGCGCGACGACCACCTTGGAGAGGAACAGGAGCCAGCCCGGTTGCGGCCGGTAGTGCCCGTTCCGCAAGAGCAGCGTGAACAGCAGCGCGGCGTTGATGCACGCGCCGAGGCTCGTCGCGAGCGTGAGTCCGGCGTGGCCCAACGGAAACATGAGCGCCACGGCGAATGCCAGCGTGACGAACACCGTGAAGAACGCGATCTTGACCGGCGTGCGAAGGTTCTGCCGCGCGTAGAAGCCGGGCGCGAGGATCTTGACGAGGATCAGACCGACGAGGCCCACGCTGTAGCCCAGCAGCGCCGCGCGCACCTGCCAGACGTCGTTCACCGTGAATCGTCCGTACTGGTAGAGCGTCGAGACAAGCGGCACCGCGAGCAGCCAAAGCGCGAGCGCGCAGGGCAGCGCGAGCAGGAACGCGAGCCGCAAGCCCCAGTCGATCAGCGCCGAGTACTCGCCCGGCTTCTCGTCGGCATGGTGCTTGGCGAGCGCGGGCAGCAGCACCGTGCCGAGCGCGACGCCGAGCATCGCGGTGGGGAACTCCATCAGCCGGTCCGCGTAGGTGATCCACGACACGCGGCCGTCGCCGAGCCAGGCGGCGAGCTGCGTGTTGATCAGCGCCGAAATCTGCGCGGCCGAGACGCCGATCACCGCCGGACCCATGGCGATCAGCACGCGCCGCACACCCTCGTCACGCCAATCGAACGAAGGCCACGGCAGCATTCCGATCTTCGCGAGCGGGCGCAGCTGGAACGCGAGCTGGACGACACCGCCGATGAACACGCCCCACGCGAGCGCAAGGATGGGCGGATCACACCAGCGGGCGAGGAACAGCGCGGCGCCGATGATCGACAGGTTGAGCAGCACCGGCGTGAACGCCGGAATCGCGAAACGGCGATAGACGTTCAGCACGCCGCCGGCGAGCGAGACGAGCGAAATGAAAAAGATGTAGGGGAAGATGATGCGGATCATCTCCGCCGTCAGCTCGACCTTGCCCGGCGTAGCCGCGAAGCCGCTTGCGAGCAGGAAGACGAGCCACGGGGCCGCGAGCACGCCCAGAACCGAGAGAACGAGCAGGATCACGGCGAGCAGCGTGCCGACCCGGCCGACGAGCCCGCGCGTCGCCTCCGCGCCGCGCTTGCGCTCGTACTCGGCGAGGATCGGGACGAACGCCTGGCTGAACGCCCCTTCGGCGAAGAGACGGCGCAGGATGTTGGGCAACCGGAACGCCGCTTCGAACGCGTCCATCTGCACCCCGGCCCCGAAGGCCGCGGCCTTGATGCTCTCGCGCGCAAGGCCCGTGATGCGGGAGACGAGCGTCATCCCGCTGATCGTGGACATTGCCCGCAGCAGATTCACGGGCGGACAACGCCGGGAGCGCGGCGACGGGGCGGGAAAGGCTGCAAGAAGGGACGGCGCGCGAGGCGCGCGGACGGAGGCAACTGGTTGCCCGGGCAACGGAGATCGCGTATCATGCCGGGTCTTCCAAAGCCATCCCAGGAATCAAGGAACCCACCCATCATGGCCAATACGGCGCAGGCCCGCAAGCGCGCCCGGCAGGCGGAAGCGACGCGCAAGCGGAACGCAAGCCTCAAGTCGGAACTGCGCACCGCGGTGAAGAAAGTCAAGAAGGCGATCGAAGGTGGCGACAGGGCCACCGCCACGAAGCAGCTGCAGGAGTCGCAGATGATCATCGATCGCGTCGCGGACAAGAAGGTGGTACACAAGAACACGACGTCGCGCACGAAGTCGCGGCTCGCGCAGGCGATCAAGGCGCTGCCCTGACGCGGTCCGTCGCCTGTGCAAACGAAGAGCGCTCCCGGGCGCTCTTTTGTTTTGCGGCGCTCAGCCGCCGACGGGTCGCGTGCCGGTCAGCAGATAGGTCATGAGCTCGCGCACCGGACGGATCTCCCGGCCGAACGGCAGCGCGGCGGCACCGCGAAAGAACAGGCCCTTGCCGACGTCGCCTCGCACCGCGTTCGCGAGCTGCATGTCGATGCAGAACTGGCCGCTCTTGGCCACGCCGTCGCGCAGACCGCACTGGATCAGGCAGTCGAACTTGAGCGTGCATCGAGGTTTCCGATGCGCGACCGCCGCAAGCTTCGGCAGGTGCTCGAGATAGCGCGCAAGCCATGGCGTGCGCACCGCGCGCGCCGGCAGTCCGGCGACGCTCATGAACTCGACGATGTCCTCGGGCTCCGCGGCCGCGAGCACCTTCTTGAATTCGAGGTCGGCATCGCCCTCCGCCGTCACCGCGAACGCCGTCCCGAGCTGCACCGCCGCGGCGCCCAACGCAAGCAATTCGCGGATCCGCTCATGCGTGTTGATGCCGCCGGCGGGGATCAGCGGAATCGCATCCGGCGCGATGCCCTCGGCCGCGAAGAAGGCGCGCGCCTCGGGAATCACGCGCTCGAAATCGAAGCGCGGATCGGCCAGGTCGGCGATCTTCGCCGCGCCGAGATGCCCGCCCGCGTACCGCGGATGCTCGATCACGATCGCGTCGGGCAGGCGGCCCTTGCGTGCCCACTTCTTCACCACCAGCGCGATGCCGCGCGCGTCCGAAAGGATCGGGATCAGCGCGACCTCGGGCCAGCCGGCTGCGAGGTCGGGCAAGTCGAGTGGAAGGCCCGCCCCCATCACGATCGCATCGGCGCTGCTCGTGCACGACTGTTTCACGTAGGCCGCGTATTCCGAAACGGCGCGCATGATGTTGACCGCGATCGCGCCCCGGCCCTGCGCGAGCTCGCGCGCCATCCGGATCTCGCGATCGAGCGCAGCGAGGTTGGCCGCATCGACTGCGGCCTTGTCGGCTTTGTGCGCCTGCGTCATCAGGTCGGGATGATGGCGGCGCAGGTCCACGCTCGCGATCGTCCCGACGCCGCCCTGCGCGGCGACGCTGCCCGCCAGGCGATGCGCGGAGATGCCGACACCCATTCCACCCTGCACGACGGGCACGAGCTCGCGACCGCGCAGCCGCCAGCGCGGAAGGTCCGTGGTTTCGCTCATCGGCCGTGGCTTCGTGCGGGCGCCGTGGCACGTGCCCGAGGGCGCGCTCGGTGCGCGGCCGACCCCCTGCGCTGCGCAAGGCGCGCACACGCGCCGCGGCCGATGGCCCGGTGCCGTGGCGGCCGTTCGGAGAACGCGCTGGCAGCGAAAAACGGGAAGGCGGGTGGCATGGGGACAGGGCCTTGGCGAGCCGCGAGTGTCGCATTCGCGGCTGTCCGCACACATTGATGGGCGTCAAGCACCGCTGCCGTGCGTGCTAATATTCTGATTTGAAAGCGAACGTGGACGGGTCGACCGGTCCGCGAGCGATTCCGATGCCCGCCGCGCCCAGGCATTTCCTGCAGTTCAAGGACTTCCCCTCCGAGGTGTTCGACTACCTCGTCGCACGCACACGATGGATCAAGGATCGGTTCAAGCGCTACGAGCTCTACCAGCCGCTGCGCGACCGTACGCTCGCCATGGTGTTCGAGAAGGCCTCCACCCGCACGCGCGTCTCGTTCGAAGCAGGCATGAACCAGCTGGGCGGGATCGCGATCAACCTCAATCGCCACGACACGCAGCTCTCGCGCGGCGAGCCGATCGAGGACGTCGCGCGAGTGATCTCGCGCATGGTGGACGTGGTGATGATCCGCACGTTCGAGCAGTCGATCATCGAGCGCTTTGCGGCGCACTCGCGCGTGCCGGTGATCAACGGGCTCACCAACGAATACCACCCCTGTCAGATCCTTGCCGACCTCTACACCTACGTCGAGCATCGCGGCCCGATCCGGGGCAAGACGGTGGCTTGGATCGGCGATTCGAACAACGTCTGCAACACGTGGCTGCAGGCCGCGACGATCCTGGATTTCAACGTGCATGTGTCGACTCCGCCGGGTTACGAGGTCGAGCCCGAGCGCGCGGGAATCTACGACGACAGCCATTACAGGGCCTTCGCCGACCCGATGGACGCGTGCCGCGGCGCGGACCTCGTCACCACCGACGTCTGGACCAGCATGGGTTTCGAGGCGGAAAACGAGGCGCGCAAGCGCGATTTCGCCGACTGGATGGTCGACGCCGACATGATGCGGCAGGCGAAGCCCGACGCGCTGTTCATGCACTGCCTGCCGGCGCACCGCGGCGAGGAAGTCACAGCCGAGGTGATCGACGGGCCGCAGAGCGTCGTCTGGGACGAGGCGGAAAACAGGCTGCACGCGCAAAAGGCGCTGCTGGAATACCTGGTCTGTGGAAAAGTGAACCCTTGACGCGGTCACGCGCGCCGGTCGGCGACGCGTCAGTGCCGCAACGCCGTGGCCCGCGAGCGCGGGCGGAGGAGGCAGCGATGTTCGACCATATCGGCATCCCGGTCAGCGATCTCGAGCGTGCCCGCGCGTTCTACGCGGCGGCGCTCGCGCCGCTCGGTGTCCAGGAGGTGATGAGCTTCGAGACGTTCATCGGCTTCGGGCGCGAAAGGCCGCAGTTCTGGATCATGCTGGGAAGACCGGCCGAGACCGCGCCGCGAGTCCACATCGCGTTCACGGCGGGGAACCGGCTCGAGGTGGACACGTTCCACCGCGCGGCGCTCGACGCGGGCGGCACCGACCACGGCGCGCCGGGCTTGCGCCCGCACTACCACTCGAACTACTACGGCGCGTTCGTGCTCGATCCGGACGGCCACAACATCGAAGCCGTCTGCCATCTCGAACCGTAGTCCCCCGCGGCGTCCCCGCGTCCTGACGAGAACCATCCGCATGAATCGCCGCCAAGCCCTCGCCTGCCTCGCCGCTTTAGCGGTCTTCACCTTCCCGGCCGCCTCCGCGCTGGCGCAGGCGTGGCCCGAGAAGCCGATCCGCATCCTCGTGCCCGCGCCCGCCGGCAGCTCGCTCGACGTGCTGGCGCGCACGATCGGCGACAAGCTCAAGGACAAGTTCGGCCAGCCGGTCGTCGTCGAGAACAAGCCTGCCGCGAGCGGCACGGTGGCCACGTCCGAAGTCGCCAAGTCCGCGCCGGACGGCTACACGCTGCTGATGGGCTTCAACGGCCCGCTCGCCACCGGGCCGCTGCTCACGAAGGTGCCCTACGATGTGGCGAAGGACCTGGCGCCGGTCGTGATCACCTCGAGCCAGCCCAACGTCCTCGCCGTGAACGCGCAACTGCCGATCAAGTCGGTGGAGGAGCTGGTCGCCTATGCCAAGGCCAATCCCGGCAAGCTCAACTTCGCCTCGGTCGGCAACGGCAGCTCGTCGCATCTGAACGGGGAGCTGCTGAAGTCGATGGCCGGCATCGACATCGTGCACGTGCCCTTCAACGGCTCGCCGCCGGCGGTGACGTCCACGGTGCAGGGCGAGACGCAGATGATCTTCGCGGTGATGCAGCCGCTGCAGCCGCAGATCCAGGCGGGAAAGCTCCGTGCGATCGGCGTCACGACCGCCAAGCGCTTTCCGCTGCTGCCGGATTTGCCCGCGATTGCCGAGACCTACCCTGGATTCGAAGCGCTCGCGTGGAACGGCATCCTCGTGCCGGCCGGCACGCCCCGCGCGGTCGTGCAGAAGCTCAACGCCGAGATCAACGCCATCTTGAGGCAGCCCGATGTCGTGCAGAGGCTGAACAGCCTGGGCTTCGACCTGATCGGCGGAACGCCGGAGGACTTCGCGGCGTTGATCAAGGCCGAGAGCGAGAAGTGGCGGCCGGTCATCAGGAAGGCGAACATCAAGGTCGAGTAGCGAGCCTCGCCCGTCACCCGCCGCGAAAGCGCGGGAGGAAGCAAGTCCGGCTTCAGAAACCGACGCGGGCCCTGCGGCCGCAGAGCTTCTTCGCGTCGATGTCCTCGGGCACCAGATGGTCGCGCCCGGCAAGCCGCGCAGTGCCGAACGCGTCGAGCAGCAGCTTCTTCATGTCGCGCGGGGGAATCGCCATCAAGCGGTCGAGCACGGACTCCGACGGCTCCGCCGGGAACGACCAGTTGTGCTGGTCGAGGATTTCGCGGTACACCGCAAGCGCGATCCGGCGCGACCCTTGCGCGTCCGGTCGCTCGATCGCGTAGACGTTCATCCGGTTCAGGATCGGCTCCGGGATCGCCGACGCGTCGTTTGCGGTAGCCACCCAGAGAATGTGCGAAGCGTCCATGTCGACGTCGATGAACTCGTCGCGGAAGTGCAACGCCGTGTCACGCTCGAGCAACGTGTAGAGCGCGCCCATCGGGTCGTAGCGGTGGTCGCCGCCCACCTTGTCGACCTCGTCCAGCACGACCACGGGATTGGCGTAATCGCCCTGGATCAGCGTCTGCGCCACCTTGCCTGGCCGCGCGTTCTGCCACTGGGCGGAGGCGCCCGTCAACACCCAGCCGGCCGTGAGCGAGCTCATCGACACGAATTCGAAGCCGGTGCCAAGCGCATTGGCGAGCCTCTTGGCGAAATAGGTCTTGCCAAGCCCCGGCTCACCGAGCAGCAGCATCGGCGTGAACTGGACCGCCTCGTTGCCCGCGACGGCTAGCGCGAGGAACTTCTTCAGATCGTCGATCACCTCGCCGAAATTGGGCGACGCCTCGTAGAGGTCGTCGACCGCGGCGTGAGAGGACGGCTTGATGATGTAGCGCGAGCCGCCAAGCTCCCGCATCCGGTCGTACCAGCCCTTCAAGCCCTCATTGCGCTTCGCAGCGCTGTCCTCCAGCGCACGATCGACTTCGGCGACCGAGTAGATGGGCTGCAGGCCGGCAAGCGGAATCAAGGCGTCCATGGCGGCTATCACCTCCTGTCAAGGCTTATATGCAGCAAACATGCCAAGAACCCGACGGGGTGGGCAAGACCCGGCCGGAAAGCGGTGGGCGGCCGCCTCCATCCCGTCACCGGAACCCGGCCGCGGGCGGCGCCCGGCCCGTGCCGAACTGCCGCCCGGCGCCGAGTCGCGCCCCGCGGCGGCGGGACGACGCTCCATGCCGGAGACGTTGCCGGACCGGGCACACCGACCCATCCCGGTGCGCCTTCGACGCCGCAGGGCTTCCATTGCGCGCCCCCGGTGCGCATGCTAGCGTGAATCGATCTCCACGGAGTGCTGCCATGCCGTCTTTCGACATCGTTTCCGAGGTCAACCAGGTCGAGGTGCGCAACGCGATCGACCAGGCCAACAAGGAAGTCTCCACGCGCTTCGACTTCAAGGGGTCCGACGCCCGCGCCGAGCTCGCGGACAAGACCCTGACGCTCTACGCCGACGACGACTTCAAGCTGTCGCAGGTGACGGACATCGTCACCGGCAAACTCGCGAAGCGCGGCGTGGACACCCGCTCGCTCAAGCCGGGCACGGTCGAGAAGGTATCGGGCAACAAGGTGAAGCAGACCGTGGCCGTGCGCACGGGCGTCGAGCAGGAACTCGCGAAGAAGATCGTCAAGCTGATCAAGGACGGCAAGCTCAAGGTGCAGGCGTCGATCCAGGGCGATGCCGTGCGCGTCTCGGGCGCGAAGCGTGACGACCTGCAGAGCGCGATCGCGCTGGTGAAGAAGTCCATCACCGACTATCCGCTGCAGTACGGGAACTTCCGCGACTAGGGAGCCTCTGCACAAGTGCACACGATTGCGCTGCAGGGCCGAATGCGGATGAATGCGAGACGCGCGACGAAGGTCGTAGCCCAGCCTACGATGCCGAGGAGCGCGGCGAAGCAGGCGCCGCATTCGGCAGCAGCCCGGAGGGACGGGCTGTTCGGGCGGTCTGCTTTGTCGCGAAGCTCGCCAAGGGGGCCCGCCATTGGCTGCGCCTCGCTTCGCGCAGCCCATCCCGAACAGCCCGTCGCAATCGCGCGCACTTGTGCAGAGGCTCCCTAACGGCCGCGCATGACGCCGCCCCGCCCGCGCGCAATGGTGGCGCCGCTGATCTACGTCGGCGGCACGCTGACGAGCGAGCGGCTGCTGCTCGAACCGCTCAAGCCGGCACACGCGGAGAAGATGTTCGACGGCTTCTCCGACCGCCGGCTCTACACGTGGATCGACGCCGCGCCGCCCGTCGATCAGGGCGAGTTGCGCTACCGCTTCGAGCGCATCGCCGAGCCCTACGCGGCGACCGGGGATCTCTGGCTCAACTGGGCGGTGCGACTGCGCGACGCCGGACCGTATGTCGGACTGGTCGAGGCAACCGTGCGGCGCGACCGCGTGGTCTACCTCGCGTTTTTCGTCTTCACCGCGTTACAGCGGCAGGGCTACGGGCGCGAGGCATGCACTACGGTGCTCGACCACCTCTGGCGCGCCTACGACGCCGTCGAGGTGCGCTGCGAGATGGACTACCGCAACGTGCCGTCGCGCTGTCTCGCCGAGGCACTGGGGTTCAAGCGCCGCACGCGCACGGTCACGCGGATGCTGCGCGGCGAGGAGACAATCGACTGCCGCTATCGGCTGAAGCGTCCGGGCTAGCTCGGTGTACCGTCAGGCCAGATCGGCGCAGAGCGCGGCTCTCGTCTCCGGCGACACGGAGGCCTGCGCCGCCCGGTAGTTCGGGTGATCGACGCCGATCGAAAGTCCGACGCCGTACTTGAGCGCAGCCACCATCTCCGGCGTCAGCTCGAAGCGCAGGAAGTGAACGGACGAGGTCTTCTCTTCGTTCTCGCGCTCGAGATCCTCGTCGGCGACCGCGTAGACCTTCGGGCAACCCTCGACCTGCACGTACACCCTGTCCTCGACGCCCTTGAGCCGCGCGAGCGCACGGCGCCGCTCGTCGACGTCCTCGTACTCGAGCAGCATCGTCGCCTTGAGGTTGGTGCCGTCGGGCACGAGCGGGTTGTAGGCGTCGAGCTCGGACTGGATGCCATCCTCCTCGAAGATCTTCTCGATCCGCAGCATCTCCTGGATCTGGTAGCGGATCGTGAGCTCGTCCTCGAAGAGCAGCGTCAGGTGCTCGCCCAGATGGACGGAGCGCGCCCTCTTGTGCGCGAGCACTCTCGCCCGGAAACTCGTCCGCTCCCTGGCGTAGGTCTCGAGCGACATCAGCGATTCGCGGGCAATGCGCGCCATCGGTGTCTCCTTCGCGGCAGTCGTCATCGTCTTCTCACTCGAGTCCGTAGGCGATCCGCAGCAGCGTCAACGGATGCTCCTTGCGCGCGCGACTGGGCGCCTGCCGGTTGATGCCCTGCATGATCCGGCGGCCGGCGATCGGGCAGTCGGAACTGACGAAATCCGGATCCGGCTCGGCCATGCGGCCGAAAGTCGGCGCGCCGATCTTCATCGACGTACCGAAGAACTCCTTCTTCACGCCGTAGGTGCCGTCGTGGCCGGCGCAGCGCTCGACCGTGTTGACCGTCGTGTCCGGCACCCACTCGAGCGCCTCGCGCGTCTTCTGGCCGACGTTCTGCACGCGCGAGTGGCAGGGGATGTGGTAGCTCACCTTGCCGAGCGGACGCTTGAAGTCCTTCTTCAGCAGGCCGTCCTTGTCGCGCAGCACGAAGTACTCGAACGGGTCGAACATCGCGTCGGCGACGAGCCTGACCTCGGAATCCTCGGGAAAGATCAAAGGCAGCTCCTGCTTGAACATCAGCGTGCACGACGGCACCGGCGTGAGGATTGCATAACCGGCGCGGGCGAGTGTCGCCAGCGCCGGGATATTGACGTTCTTGAGTTTCTCGACCGCGTCGAAATCGCCGAGCTCGAGCTTCGGCATGCCGCAGCACGCCTCCTGCGCCGCCATCACGTAGGGCACCTCGTTGTGCTCGAGGATGCGCGCGAGATCGTGCCCGATGCCGGGCTCGTTGTAGTTGACGTAGCAAGTCGAGAAGATCGCGACCTTGCCCGGCGTGCGCTGGCCGTCGCGCACGGGCCAGGCAAGCGACGGCGTCAGCGACTTGCGCAGCGTCTTCTCCGCATACGGCGGGAGCGCGGCATCGGCGGCCACGCCGAGCGTCTTTTCCATCATCGAACGCGCCGCCGGCGTCGTGTTTGCCTTGTTCACGATCTGCACGACGACCGGGATCGTCGCGAGCTTGCCCAGGCGGTCGGTGCTCGTCAGCACGCGGTCGCGGAAGCGGGCGCCGTGCTTGCGGAAGTGGACCGCCTTCGCGCGCAGCATCAGGTGCGGGAAGTCGAGATTCCAGGGGTGGGGCGGCACATACGGGCACTTCGTCATGTAGCAGACGTCGCACAGGTAGCAATGGTCGACGACCTTCCAGTAGTCCTCGCGGGCGACGCCGTCCAGCTCGCCGGTCTTGCCCTCGTCGATGAGATCGAAGAGCGTCGGGAAAGAGTTGCAGAGGCTCACGCAGCGGCGACAGCCGTGGCAGATGTCGAAGACGCGCGCCATTTCCTTGTCGAGCGCCGCCTCGTTCCAGAATTCGGCGTTGCGCCAGTCGAGCGGGTGGCGCGTGGGGGCTTCGAGATTGCCTTCGCGGACGGTCATGGCGTGGACTTCGTGGAAATCGCTACGGAATCGGGCGGGTCGGGGTGCAGCAGCAAGCACGACCCGATACGGGTGACGCTCGTGGACGGTCAGGTCCCCGCATTATCGCGGGGGCATCGGTCGCTTCGACGATAATGCGCAATGCTCCGACATCCGCGGTCGATCAGCCCGGCCGTGGCCGACGCATCGCGGCCCGCAGCGCCGAACTGGCCGGGTCGAGCGTCGCGTCGTCGACGATGCTCGCCCCGGCGCCTCGGAGCCTCGCCGGTTCGGCGACGCTCCCCGCACCGCTTTTCCCGCTCAGTCGGCGAGCGTATCCAGTGCCTTCTGGAAGCGGTTCGCATGCGACCGCTCCGCCTTCGCGAGCGTCTCGAACCAGTCGGCGATCTCGCCGAAGCCTTCGTCGCGCGCCGACTTCGCCATGCCCGGGTACATGTCGGTGTACTCGTGGGTTTCGCCGGCGACAGCGGCCTTCAGGTTCTGCCGCGACGAGCCGATCGGCAGATCGGTCGCGGGGTCGCCCACCTGCGCGAGGTAGTCGAGGTGGCCGTGCGCGTGCCCGGTCTCGCCCTCGGCGGTCGAGCGGAACAGCGCTGCGACATCGTTCTGGCCTTCGACGTCCGCCTTGCTTGCGAAGTAGAGGTAGCGACGATTGGCCTGCGACTCGCCGGCGAACGCGGCCTTCAGGTTGTCATGGGTCTTGGTTCCTTTGAGCGATTTCATCGGAGTCTCCTCTAGCAGGTTGGCCGCGGGCCGCGCCTTGCGGGGCACGCGGGAAAGCGACGGCGCGGCAACGCTCCACGCCTCATCTCGCATTCTGCGCGTCCGCCTGCCGATGCGTCCAATTGATTGTGCTAATTCTTCCGATAGGCTGCGCTAATCGGCACCGGCGTAACCCGGCTGCGACGGGCCGCAGTAAGGGGCGAAAGAAGGGGCCGGCGCGACACGATCACGTATGATTATCGCTTTCCGGAGCTCGCCTTGACCACCATTCTCCAGCGTCTTCCCGCCGGCGAGAAAGTCGGCATCGCGTTCTCGGGCGGCCTCGACACGAGCGCCGCGCTGCACTGGATGCGTGCGAAGGGCGCGATCCCGTACGCGTATACCGCGAACCTCGGCCAACCCGACGAGAAGGACTACGAGGACATCCCACGCAAGGCGCTCGCCTATGGTGCCGAAAAGGCGCGACTGATCGAGTGCCGGCACCAGCTCGTGGCCGAAGGGCTCGCCGCGATCCAGTGCGGCGCGTTCCACATCGCCACCGGCGGGGCGACCTATTTCAACACGACACCGCTCGGGCGCGCGGTCACGGGAACGATGCTCGTCGTCGCCATGCGCGAGGACAACGTCAACATCTGGGGCGACGGGAGCACGTTCAAGGGCAACGACATCGAGCGCTTCTACCGGTACGGCCTGATCGCGAACCCCGGCCTGCGCATCTACAAGCCGTGGCTCGACCAACGGTTCATCGACGAGCTGGGCGGCCGCAAGGAGATGTCGCAATACATGGCCGCGCATGGCTTCGAATACAAGATGAGCACGGAGAAGGCCTACTCGACCGACTCGAACCTGCTCGGCGCGACTCACGAGGCCAAGGACCTCGAGTTCCTGAACAAGGGCATTTCCATCGTCCAGCCGATCATGGGTGTGGCGTTCTGGCGGGAGGACGTGACCGTCAGGCCGGAGACCGTGAGCGTGCGTTTCGAGGAAGGGCTGCCGGTGGCGCTGAACGGGCGGACGTTCGGCGACGCGCTCGCGCTCTTCCTGGAGGCGAACGACGTCGGCGGGCGCCACGGCCTCGGCATGAGCGACCAGATCGAGAACCGGATCATCGAGGCCAAGAGCCGCGGCATCTACGAGGCGCCCGGCATGGCGCTGCTGCACATCGCCTACGAACGACTCGTCACCGGCATCCACAACGAGGACACGATCGAGCAGTACCGCAACAACGGCCGTCGGCTGGGGCGCCTGCTCTACCAGGGGCGATGGTTCGACCCGCAGGCGATGATGCTGCGCGATACGGCGCAGCGCTGGGTGGCGCGCGCGATCACCGGCGAGGTGACGCTCGAGCTGCGTCGCGGCAACGACTACTCGATTCTCGACACGGCGAGCGCGAATCTCACGTACAAGCCCGAGCGGCTGACGATGGAAAAGGGCGAGGCGTTCTTCACCCCGCAGGACCGCATCGGCCAGTTGACGATGCGAAACCTCGACATCATCGACACGCGCGACAAGCTCCGCGTGTACACGGAGGCCGGGCTGCTTGGATCGGCCAACTCGGGAATTCCGCTGCTGCCGGCCGCCGGCGACCCGGACAAGCGCTAGGAGTCCGGGCGGCAGAAGAAAAGCGACACGTTTTCGGGGGTCATCAAGTCCCTTCCGACCACGAAATAATCGGTTGTTGGTCGTTCTACGAAGTCGAAGCCGAAAGCGGTCATTACCAATTCCTTCTGCCGCCCGGACTCCTAGCCCGGATATTTCACCAGGCCGCCGCCGATTCAATGAAGACTCGAGTCCTGCCAAGCACTTGGGACGCGCCACCGGCGGAACACGTTGGACGGGTGGACTGCGCGGTTTTTGGCGGTCGTTTTGCACCTGGCTCGGGCTTGCTCTCCTAACCATTAGTCGCCGCTATTGGCGTCGTCGGCTGCACCCGATCCAGGCCGCAAACCGCCACGCCAAATTCCCGCGCCCCGGTGAGACATCCGGGCTAGGGCCGGGTTCAGCCGCGCACCAGCGCCAGCGAGAGCGCGGGCCAATAGGTGATGACCAGCACGATCACGAGCAGAATTGCCGCGTACGGCAGCACGGCACGGTAGACGGACGGCAGCGTCGTATCGAAGCGATACGCCGCGAGGAAGAGGTTCTCGCCCATTGGCGGCATCAGGTAGCCGAGTTGCATGTTCGCGAGGAACACGACACCCACGTGCACAGGGTCCAGTCCATAGGCAACGATCATCGGCACCAGCAGCGGCACCACGACGACGATCGCGGAGTAGATGTCCATCAGCGCGCCCACGGCGATCAGGAAGATGTTCAGCGCAAGCAGGAACGCGTAGGGCGAATGAATGACGCTCTGCACCCATGTGAGAAGCCTCGTCGGCACCTGTGCGAGCGTCAGCCAGTTGGTGAGCGCGAGCGCGACGCCGAGAATGATCATGAAGCCGCCGACCAGCGTCGCGCTCTGCACGACGATTCCGGGAAGCTTGCGCGTCGGGCTCAACTCGCGATAGACGACGCATTCGACCAGAATCGTGTAGGCGACCATCAGCGCCGCAGTCTCCACGAGCGTCGCGACGCCGGCCGCCATCGCCCCCACCAGCGCGACGGGCATCGCGACCTCCCACCGCGCCTCCCACAGCGCCGCCGCCAGCTCCCGCGCGCGAAAAGGCGCGCGTCCCGCGCTGCTCCGCCAGCCATGCGCAGCACCCAAGCCCGCGACACCTGCCATCAGCAGCAACCCCGGAATCGTGCCGGCGATGAACATCTGCTCGAGCGGAACGTCGGCATAGAACGCGTACAGGATGACCGGCAGGCTTGGCGGAAGGAAGATGCCGATCGAACCCGAAACGGTCAATAGGCCCATCGAAGTGCGCTCGGAGTAGCCCGCGTTCGTGAGCATCGGCAGCAGCAAGCCGCCGAGCGCGACGATCGTGATCCCCGATGCCCCCGTCAGCGGAGTGAAGAAGGCCAGCAGCAGCACCACCACGATCGCAAGACCCCCGGGTGCCCAGCCGACCAGCGCCGTGAACACGCGCAGCAGGCGCCGGCTCGCGCCGCCGGCGGAAAGGATGTAGCCACCGAGCGTGAACAGCGGAATCGCCGGCAGCAGCGCCGAGGTGCTCAAGCGGTAACTCTCCCCCGGTACCGCGGAAAGCGGCGTGCCGTCGGCCCAGCAGAACAGCAGCGCGGCGCCGCCGAGCGCCGCGAAGATCGGCAGCCCGAGCGCTGTCGCGAGCAGGATCGCGAATGCCGCGGGCCAGATCGCGAGGTCCCGGCTCCCCTCCGGGATCAATGCCAGGGCGCCGACCACCGCCGCCGCGAGCGCGACGATCACGCGCTCGCGGAAGCGCGTCGAGGCATGCAAGATGGCGCGTGCGAGGATCGCGACCAGTGCGATCGGCATCACCAGCGAAACGCACCAGACCGGGATATCCCAGACCGCGGTTGCGCCGAAGCGATAGTCCACCGCGATCAGCTCGATGCTTGCGATCATGAGCATGCTGACGATGGCCACGGTGACGAGGCCCACGATCAGCCTGGCGATGGCCTGCAGGCGATCGTGCAGCAATGTCGTGGTCGCGAGCGCGAGCAGGCGATCCGAGCGCGCGGCGAGCGCTGCGCCGAGGAACGTGATCCAGAGCGTGAGGTACTGGACGGCGGAGGTGGCACCGGCGAGGCTCCCTCCGAGGAACTCGCGCGAGCTCATCTCGGCCAGCGGCAGCGCAACGAGCGCGACGAACACCATCACCGCCAGGGCGTTTTCGAACCGCCCGAACGTCGAAACCGCGCCCGCGTCGACCAGCGGAGCCGCCGCAACCGGACCCGGTGTGGGACCGAGGTTCATCGGCATGCGTGGCCGCGCCGGCTCATCCGAGGCCGTGACAGACGCCCGTGGGCGGTGTCACCCGTCGCGGCATCGACATGGCCGGCAGGTTCGGGCCCCGGACGGGTCCGCAAACCGTGAATTCCTCTCTCGCCCGTGCACGTTTCATGCCGGCTCCGCCGTCAGCGCACGCCGCGAAACTGTTGGTGGTAGCGCATCACATCGTCGTACATCTCGGCGGGGCAGAACGGTCCGCGCAGCCCCGGCCAGGTCTTCGATGCTTCGCTGCGCCATTCGGCGTGTTCCTGTTCCGAAAGCTTCACGACGTTCAGCCCCCGTTTCTGCATCTCGCGGATCGCGTCCTCGCCCGCCTTGCGGCCGACGTCCCGCATCGCCACGCCCTGCTGCCGCGCGACCTCGACGAGTCGCGGCCGCAGCTCCGCCGGGATCCTCGCCCATGCATCGGCATTGACCACGGTCGCGGCATTGAGCGCACCCCAGTTGAGGTCGAGCATGTTGTTCGCCACCTGGAAGCTGCGGTCGAGCAGCGCGAACAGCGGGGGCGCGGCGGTCGCGTCAATCAACCCGGACTGCAGGCCGGTCAGCATCTCGGTCACGGGAAGCGGCACGACTTTCATGCCGAAGTTCTTGTAGACCTTCTCGAGCTCCGGCGCTCCGGAAGTCATCCAGAATCGCTGCCGACGCAGGTCGGCCGGGAGGCGAATCGGCTCCCTCGAAAAGATGTGGACCCACCCGGCGACCGCCCAGTTGAGGACGAGGAAGCCTTTCTTCTCGAGCCGCCGCTCGATATCGGGCGCCACGCGGTCGCGAACGTAGTCGAGCCCGTCGGTCGACTCGAACAGCAACGGTATGTTGAGGCAGTCGAAGCTCCGGTCGATTGTGGGCAGCCCGGAACCGGACAGCGTGACCGCGTCGACCACGCGTCGCTGCAGCTTGCGCACCAGCTCGTCCTCTCCGCCGAGCACGCCGCCCGCGAAGACGCGCAGCTCGACCTTGCCGCCCGAAACGTCGCGCCACCCCTGCGCAATCTTGAGCAGCGCGTCGCTCCAGACCGAACCGTCGGGTGCGATGGTCCCGAGTTTGATCACCACCTGGCCGTCGGCCTGCATGCAAATCCCGGCGGCGACGATGAAGGCCCCGAACCAGCGGATAACGCGTTGCACGATCGGCATCCGTTAATTGGCGACGGTCTACTCGACGAACAGCCGGTCCGTTTGCGCGCGCAGCCAAACCGCGCGCTCCCTCGCCATTGCGTTCTGCAGCCGCTCGTCGGGACGGGCATCGAGATCAACGGCGAGCGCGCGGTCGAGCAGGCTGTCGAACTGCCTGCGGTTCTGGTCGCGCACGGCGACCGCCTCGGCATAGGCGACGAACAACGTGGCGCGTGTGCCGTTCGAAAGCGCAAGCGCGTGCGCGTAGTGCGTCTCGATGACCCGACGATCGACCAGGCCGGGCCGCGCCGCATACCAGCCGACGGCGAGCTCGTGCAGTGCGCCGGCATTCCAGGCCTCGTCGAGATCGAAGCCGCGACCGAGCAGCGCATCGACCTCGGGCAGGCGAGCGAGCATCGCAGCGTCCTGCTTGCCCGTGCCAATGGCGACAGCGAGCGACGCGGTCGTTGCGTAGAGCAGATCCAGATCGCGCGCATCGCCGATCGTGCGTACTGCGCGGGTCGGATCGAGCGCGAGCTGCGAGCGCAGGCCCGGATACGTCATCTCGAGCCCGCGCAGCGCGTATTCGAGCGAGCGCAAAGCCAGCCGATGCGCGCGGGCCCGCACGGCGTTCGCGGCGTCGACGTTGTCGCGCGCCAACTGCTCCGCGCGAAACGCGACGTAGCCATACGCGTAGAGAAGATAGGCGCGGCTCGCCGCCAGCAGGAGTCCGCGGTGCTGCGGCGACTCGGCAACAAGGCTGTCCAGCAGCTTGACGCTGAAGGGCAGCGCCTCGCCGACCAGCACGACATCGTCGTCGCGCTCGTATACCGATCCGCCCGAGGACAGCGCATCGCCGATCGAGTTCACCGCCAGCTGGCGCAGCGAACAGCCCGCGGCCAACGCGAGCGATGCGCCGATGACGGCAACCCCCGCCCAGCGCGTCCGCCGTGGATTGCCGCTAGGAACCGCACATGGCGGGCGGCGAGCCGCTCCCGGGCGTCGCGCCGCCCCCGGGGCAGGTTGCCCGTTCCCGGCTGCCGCACCCGCCAGACACTGGCGAATGTCATCACGCTACGCGGGGTCCCGTTCATGTGCGCGGTCACATCCGTACGCAGCCGCGGAGGTGCGCTTAAGCGAGTCGCGGTAGCGCAACCGCAGACAACCCGCTGCCTTTGCGCAGCGGCATCGCGGACACACCCAACGACTACTCTACGGGCGATGGCGAGCGGGCAATTGATCTGGAACAAGGGAAGGACGGCCCGGCCGCTTGTCAATCTGTCGAGCGGAGCTGCCGAATCGCGACAGCGTTTTGGCGCATGACGCACCGATGCGAGTCCTCACGACGGCCGTCCGATCGCCTCGCGCGCATCGCAACCGCCCGACGGCACGATGGCGGCCGCTCGCCGCGTCGCCGGAAAAGCAAGCCGCCAGCCGAAGACGCCATGCTTCGCCCCATTTGCGGGCTCGGCGCCGACCCGGGACAATGCCGCGATGTTGCGCGAACTGTTCCGTTTCGAATCTGCCGCGTCGCTCGCCGATTGGTCCGCCATCGACGATCGCGTCATGGGCGGCGTCTCCCACAGCCGTCTGCGCCACGATCCCGCCGGGTTCGCTGTGTTCGAGGGGATCGTTTCGCTGGAACACCACGGAGGCTTTGCTTCCGTCCGCTCGGGCGCGAGGGACCTTGGGACACCGAAGGCCGTCGAGTATTTGCTCGACGTACAAGGCGACGGCAAGCGCTACAAGCTCAACCTGCGCACCGATGACGCGCTCGATGGTGTGAACTATCAGGCGGCGTTCGAGCCACCGGCCGGCGCGTGGACGACGGTCCGCTTGCCGCTCGCCGCATTTCGACCGAACTTCCGCGGTCGAGGCGTGCCTCGCGCACCGCCGTTGGACACTGCCCGCGTTCGCCAAATCGGGCTCATGATTGCCGACCGCCAGACCGGGCTCTTCGCGCTGGCCGTTCGCTGGATTCTCGTCGAATGAGAGTTGCCCGACGGACGAGCGAGGCTATTGGCCCGTCCGAGCGGGCGCAACATCGAGATCGCCATGCCCATCCCACCGCTCTTGCCTAAAGGCGAAGCCTTGCGACGCGCCGTGGCCTGGCTCGTGGAACAAGGATCGTGGACTCCGGAACTCATCGACCAGGCAAGCTTGCGGTTTGACCTTTCGCCGACCGACGAGGAATTCCTGCTGCAGGAGTCCCGCCGGTTCCATCCGAAGGAGGTGCCGCCGGCAAACGACTGTCAGCGAATCGGCGGCGGCCGGGTGAAGAAATAGAGGCTAGCGCACCGGGCAGGCTTGCACGTTCCAGATCTCGGCCGCGTATTCGGCGATCGTGCGGTCGCTCGAGAACTTGCCGGAGCCCGCGACGTTCAGGATTGCTTTGCGTGCCCACGCATCAGGGGCGCCATACAGCTCGCAGAGTCGGCCGTCGGCTTCGAGATACGGCGCGAGGTCTGCCAGGTGCATGTAGTAGTCGCCGTGCGTAAGCAACGTGTCCCGCAGCGGCGCGAAGACGCCGGGCTCGTTGCGGCTCAGGTAATCCGAGAAGACCAGGTCGAGCGCCGCCCTCGTTTCCGGCTCGTGATCGTAATGCCAGCGCGGGTTGTACCAGGCGCGGCTGTCGGTAACCTGCTGCGCCGTGAGCCCGAACAGAAAGAAATTTTCCTCGCCGGCTTCCTCGGCCATCTCGATCGTCGCGCCGTCGCGAGTGCCGACGGTGAGCGCGCCGTTCATCATGAACTTCATGTTGCTGGTGCCGCTCGCCTCGTAACCGGCGGTCGAGATCTGGTTGGAAACGTCGGCGGCCGGAATCAGCCGCTCGGCGAGCGAAACGCAGTAATCGGGCAGGAACACGACCTTGAGCCGATCCTTGACGGCCGGATCGCCGTCGATCGTGCCGGCGAGATTGTTGACCAGCTTGATGATGACCTTGGCCAGCTGGTAGGCCGGCGCGGCCTTGCCGGCGAAGAAGAACGTACGCCGCGGCACCGCGAGGCCCGGACTCCCGCGCAGCCGGTTATAGAGCACGACCACCCGCAGCGCGTTCAGCAGCTGCCGCTTGTATTCGTGAATGCGCTTGACCTGGCAGTCGAACATCGTGTCCGGATCGACGACCTGGCCGGACGTTGCCTTGAGCCAGTCCGCGAACTGTCCCTTGGCCTCGCGCTTCGCCTTCATGAAGTCGGCACGGAATCCGCGATCGTCGGCGAGCGGTGCGAGCCTTCGTACCTCTCCGAGATCGGCGATCCAGCCATCGCCGATCGCGGCGGTGATGGTGCGGGCAAGCGCCGGGTTGGCAAGGCGGAGCCAACGGCGCGGCGTCACGCCGTTGGTCTTGTTGCTGAATCGCTCGGGGAACATCTCGGCCAGATCCCGGACCGTCGTCGTACGCAGCAACTCGGAGTGGATGGCCGCCACGCCATTGGTGCTGTGAGTTCCGACGATCGCGACGTTGGCCATGCGAACCTGCCGGGTCCGCCCTTCCTCGATGAGGCTCACGCGCGCAACACGTCCCTCGTCACCGGGAAAGTGCGCCCGAACGGCGGCCAGCAGGCGGGCGTTGATCTCGTAGATGATCTCGAGATGACGCGGCAGCAGCATTTCGAACCAGCCGAGCGGCCATTTCTCCAGCGCCTCGGGCAGCAGCGTGTGGTTCGTGTAGGCGAGCGTGCGCCGCGTGAGGTCCCAGGCCACGTCCCAATCGAGATGCGCGTCGTCGAGAAGAATGCGCATCAGCTCCGGGACCGCGAGCGTCGGATGGGTGTCGTTGAGCTGGATCGCGACCTTCTGGGGAAGGTCGTGCCAGTCGGCGTTGCCTGCCCGGAAACGCCGCACCAGGTCGGCCAGCGAGCACGCGACGAGGAAGTATTCCTGGAGGAAGCGCAGGCCCTGGCCGCGCGTCGTCGAGTCGTCCGGGTAGAGCACGCGCGTCAGCGATTCCGCAGCGAGCGTTTCGGCGAGCGCCGCAACGAAATCCCCGCGGCTGAAGCGCTGGAAATCGAAGAAGTCGGGCGCCGCGGCACCCCAAAGCCGCAGCGTGTTGACGGTCTTGCCTCCATAGCCCACGACGGGCCGATCGAACGGGATCCCGTACAGGCTGAATGGCCGGCCCGGAACCAGGCGCAGCAGGCCGTCGCGCATCGTCATCGAGCAGTTGAACCGCACCTCCACTCTTTCCTGCGGACGGGCGATCTCCCACGGGTCCTGGTGACGGAGCCAGTGGTCGGGCCGTTCCTGCTGCCAGCCATCACGGACAAACTGCTTGAAGATGCCGTACTCGTAGCGCAACCCATAGCCCATGGCCGGCAGTTGCATCGTCGCCATCGAGTCGAGAAAGCAGGCGGCGAGCCGCCCGAGGCCGCCATTGCCGAGGCCCGCATCCGGCTCCTGCTCGAGCACGCCCAACCAATGGATGTGCTTCCGTTTGGCGAAATCGGGAAGGACCCGATCGAGCATCAGGTTGGTGACATTGTTGGCCAGCGACCGTCCGATCAGGAACTCCATCGACAGGTAATACACGTGCTTCGGGTTCTCGCGCGCGTAGGTTTCCTGCGTCAGCACCCATCGTTGCGAGAGCACGTCGCGCACCGACCGGGCCAGCGCCTCGAATCGCTCGCGGGGCCCCGCAGCGCCCGGCGCCACGATGTTGTCGAAGACGAGATGGCGCTCGTAGAGCGCATTGTCGGACCCCGAGAGGGGAATCTGGCCGCAGCCGTATTGCGCAAGCAGCGTCGAAGCGTCGATCGCGCGGGCCGGGCCCGGCGTCTGCGCGGGCTCGCGGGGCAAGCTCGCCGCTGTCCCGACGCTCTTCGATGTCCCACCGTCGTTCGTCGCCATTCGTCGCTCCTCCATCCCCGGGTTCGACGATCCGCAGCCGCTCCGTCATGTGCGCGTCACGTCTCGTTGCGGAGGCGGAGCACGCGCCAGCGCAGATTGCGCGCCTGGCCGGACGCGCGAAAGCGCGCCGTACTCGGCAGCGACCACTTTCGGCCCCCGGCCTCGCAGCCTGACCGGAAGGCAGTCAGCGCACGCAGAAGATCCCGGCCCGAAAGATGCGGGACCTCGGCGTCGATTCCCCGCAAACGGCTCGATCCCCGTCGCACGCGCGCGCCAGTCGCATCCGTTCGCTCACTTGACGTTGCCCTCGGCTTGCGCGCGGCTCGACTTGCCGCGCCTGCCGCCCGCAGCTTTCGGTGTCACTTCGGCAATCTCCTTCTCTGCCTGCAGCCAGTCCTCGACCGCATGGCCGTGCGCTCGTCCTCTTTGCTCCCACAACTCATAGGCGCGCCCCCGGATCCGCTCCTCGATTCCGCTCGCAGACACTGCGTTAATCGGAGCTTCGACGTCGACCGCGGGTTCGGCAGGCTTCGCGGTTTTCCACTTTTGGCTTTCCGTTTTCTGCGCGGCGGGTTTTCGTTCGGACGACTTCGCCGCGGGCAGGATGACTGCGCCAACAAGCGGCGTCTTCACCGCTGCCTTCCGCGACTCGCTGGCGGCCGACTTGCCGGCAGTTTTGACCACCGTCTTCCTCGCCGTTTCGGCTGCCGATTTCGACTTCGTGACCTTCTTCTTCGCGCTCACGCCCGCCGTTTTCGGCTTGGCTCGTGTGGCTGCTCCGTTCATCGCTGTCCGTCCTTCGTTGCCAATTCCGTTGCTGGTTTGAATGCCACGTGACACCGCCGTGGAAACGACCGGGATTGCAGAACCCGGAACATCAGCCGAGATCGGCGTCGGCGAAATACCGGATTGCGCCGGGCATCCGCTGACAAAACCCGCTCCGCCCGCCGCCGTACGCTATTCGTGCAATTCCCGGGTCGAGCACACATTCAACTGTACCGCATATCGCCCGCGCGTCTTCTTGTATGAGGTCAAGGGGACGCAACAGTTAGCGGTCAGCTCAGGCGCGGGTGCCGCGGCGATGTGCGAGCAGAGCATTTCGACCGTCGTTGTCTCCGGCGAGTCGCGTTGCTCGCGACGGACCCGGTCTCCCGGCGAGATCGGGTGGTGCACGGCAAATTCGTCGCCCCGGTCGCGGTCAGTGGCTACCGTTCGAACGCTCTGGCTTGGGCGCAACCGCAGCGCAAAGTGCCCCGATCGCGACAACGTATTTCCGGTAAACAAGACGAGGCCTCGGCGAGCGTTCCTCGAGACCTGGCTCACGCCCGCTCGCAGCCGCCGGGTCGTCGGCGCCCGCTCGGAGATCCGGCGAAAAGTGTGCGGTTGATACGCCGGCCGCCAGGATACCGTTACGCTTGCGACGCTCGAAGCGCCGATACTCGCGTTCGCGCGATTGATACACTTGTTCGCGCTAGCGGCGAAACAGCTTGTCCTTGCCGATGATCGTGATGTCGATGTAGCCGGAACCCGCACGATCGCGCGGGCCGTAGCTCACGGTGATCCCGCCAAGATCGTATCCGCGCATGCTTTCCAGCGCCTGGATGAACCCCTCGCGGGTCGGGTTCTTGCCTGCCCGGCGCAGCCCCTCGACGACGACCTTGGCGTAGACCAAGCCTTCCATCGCCGTGTACGAAACGGTGGCCCCGGACTCCGGGTTCTCGCGAATGGCCAACTGGAGCTCCTTGCCCAACGGCATTCCCACGTTCCACGGGTAGGGCACGATCTGGGTGACGATGACCCCGGGCGCCGCGTCGCCCAACTCGGCGATGAAGCTGTCCGAACTCAGATTGGACAAGACCAGGTATTGCGCGAGGGCGCCCCGTTTCTTCATCGTTCGGATGAACTCGGCGGTCTGCTTCAACGGGCCGGCGATGACCACGGCATCCGGATCGGCCGCGTGGATCTGGTCGACCGCGATTGCCACTTCGGATTCCGATTTCCCCGTGTCGAGCGCGAATGACACCACCGGCGCGAGCTTGTTGTTCCGCAGCCCTTCCTCGAATCCCGCGAGACCGTCCTTGCCGAACGAATTGTTCTGATAGAGGACCGCGATGCGCTTGGCGTGAACGCTCGCCAGGTGGTCGATGATGCGCACTGCCTCGGCCCGGTACTTCGCCCGCACGTTGAAGACGTAGCGGCTGAAGGGTTCGTGCAGCGACTGCGAGCCCGTCGCAGGCCCGATCAGCGGCACCTTGTGCTCGTTGACCACGGGGACGATCGCCTCCGACGTGGGCGTACCGCGCGAGAGTGCCAGCGCGAAGACGTTGTCCTCGACGATCAGCTTGTTCGCATTGGCCGCTGCGCGCTTGCCGTCGTATCCGTCGTCGAGCGACTTCAGCACGATCTTGCGACCATTGACACCGCCCCGCTTGTTGACGTACTCGAAGTAGGCCCTGGCCGCGGCGGTCATTTCCTTGACCTGACCGGCCACCTGACCGGTGAAGCCGGCGGTCTGGCCGATGACGATCACATCCGGCCCAGCGGCCTCTTGGGCAGACGTTGCCGTGGCGAGCGCCAGGCACAGCGCCAGAAACGTCATGCTGAACGGTTGTGACAGCTGGCGGTGTACGCGGCCACGGGCGTTCATCGTTTCCTCCGCGAGGTCCGGGCTAAGGGAAAGCACGCTGCCCGGCGGCGCAGTGTGACGAGGAATGGCGGCCGGCGGGCTGCGACCGCACAGATAGTGAGACCGGACGATGCTTTATGCAAGAAACGTGCGAAGCGCGCATTTGAAGCGTCGGGCGCGGCCGCAAGTTCCGGGGAATGGGCGCTCCACGCGCCTGCCGGGCCGACCCGTCCCGCGCAATGCCGCGGCCGCGCCGCGGCGAGGGTCCGAGCCCCCGCGGCCGACGGCGAACCGGTGCCCGCTTGGTGATCGCCACGAACTGCACGGAGTATCCGGCCGCCAAGGTAACGCGACGTCGGTTGACCTCCATTGCCGAACCCTCAATACTCCCGCTCGCGCGATTGACGCACCATTGCTTCCCGGCCCCTGCAACCGATCGAGCGCGCATCCGGCAGTCCGCGATGGCGCAATACCGAACTCCTGGAGGAGACATCCATGTTCAAGGCGATGACATCGTGGAGCCGCCGGCTTGCGCTGGCGGCGATTGCGGCAGCTGCCGTCCCTGTCTTTGCCCAGACCACCGTGGTCTCGACGCAGTTGCGTCCGATCGAAGAGGCCGAGAAGATGCGCAATGTCATCCTCAAGGGGGCCCCCGATCCTGTCAACTTCGTGCCCGAGGATCCGAACACCTACCTTACGCGCATGAAAGCCGAGCTCGGCGCCGCGCAGGGCAAGGTCCACGCGACCATCGCGCTCGACGGAGAGCTCGGCCCGGTCAACCAGATGGGCGGCCTGCAGGATCTTGACGACCTGACCAAGCGCCTGGCCGGAAGCCGGGAGTTCTCCGCAGCCGCGCTCGAACTCGGACGCATGGGTGGCAGCACGCAGCGCTTCGTGCCGCTCATGACCAACACGTTTCAGATGGCCGCCAACAAGCAGGCGCTGAAATACCTGCCGCCTGGCGCCGACATCAACGCGCTCACATTCGCACAGTTGCGCGACTGGGCCAAAGCGATGAAGGACGCGACAGGGGAGGCCAAGCTGGGGTTCCCGGCGGGTCCGAAGGGTCTCATGCATCGCTTCTTCCAGGCCTCGCTCTATCCGAGCTACACCGGCGGCATCGTGCGCACTTTCAAGAGCGAGGACGCGCAGAAGATGTGGGCCGAGCTCCGCGACCTGTGGCAATACGTGAATCCGCGCTCGACTGCCTACGGATTCATGGACGAGCCGCTTAAGACCGGCGAGGTCTGGGTCGCCTTCGACCACACCGCGCGGCTGCTGTCCGCCCTCAACGAAAAGCCCAACGATTTCGTTGTCTTCCCGGCGCCCTCCGCGGCCAAGGGTCGGGGGTACATGCCGGTGATCGTCGGCATCGCCGTGCCGAAAAATTCGCCGGACCGCGCCGCCGCCGACCGCGTGATCGACCATCTGACCAAGCCGGGCACGCAGGCGGCCATCCTGCGCGAGGTGGGCTTCTTCCCGGTCGTCAAGGCCGATCTGGGAACGCTGAGTCCCGGCGTCCAGCTCGCCGCAACGGGCATGGGCAAGACCTTCGGTGCGAAGGACGGTCGGGCTTCGCTGCTGCCCACGGGGCTCGGCGCCAAGAACGGCGAGTTCAACAAGGTCTACATCGACACGTTCCAGCGGATCGTGCTGCGCAACGAAGACATCAAGACCGTGCTCGCCGAGCAGGGCAAGACGCTGGATGCCGTCATGAAGGAGGCCAACGCCGCCTGCTGGGCACCCGACGCCTCATCCGGCGCTGCTCCCTGTCCGGTGCAATGACCGGACGTCGCCGCGAACCTGGAGCACCGCCGTCCTGCCGGCCATTCACGAACGCGCGGATCGCCGCCGGGCGCGGTGGCGCGCGTGAGCCCGCATCCCCGGAAGTCCCGTGAACGCCCGAAGGTTGCCCTATCTCCTGATCGCGCCTTCGGTCGCATTCCTTGCGGTGCTGTTTCTCTGGCCGCTGTTCGAGACCGTCGCCATCGCCTTCGTCACGCCGCAGGGAACGGTCACGACCGAGTACCTGCGCAAGATGACGGGCGACCTGAATTTCGGCCTGGCGCTGCGCAACACGCTGATCCTCGTCGCCATCATCGTTCCCCTGCAGGTCAGCATCGCGCTCGCCCTCGCGATGCTGCTCGGAAAGCTCGAGCGCGGTCGCATGGCGCACCTGTACGCGTGGACGATCCCGCTCGGCGTGTCCGACCTCGCCGCCGGCATCGTCTGGCTCGCGATCCTCACCGACCGCGGCTACCTGAATTCCGTCCTGCAGGCTGTCGGCGTCCTCGCCGGCCCCGCCGCCTGGCTGTCGATACGCACCCCGGTCGCCCTGTTCGCGTGCGTGATCGTTGCCGAGATCTGGCGGGCCACCGCAATCGTGCTCGTCATCCTCGTGGCCGGCGTGCAACTGGTTCCGAAGGAATACAACGAAGCCGCCGAGGTGTTCGGTGCCGGTCCCTGGACGCGCTTCGTCAAGGTGACGCTGCCGCTCATCAAGCCTTCGCTGCAGTCCGCGCTCATCCTGCGGACCGTGCTGGCGTTCGAGGTGTTTGCAGTCGTCTACGCGCTCGCCGGGCGCGACCTGCCGGTCCTCGTGGGTGAGGCCTACAACTGGCAGGCCCAGTACCAGAACACGCACGTTGCGTCCGCCTACGCGCTGTTCATCCTGCTCGTTTCGATCGGGTCGACGCTGTTCTACATGCGGGCATTGCGCGTGCGCCGGGAGACGCTGGCATGAGCCGCAACGCGCGCCTGTTCCAGGCGATCGCGGTGATCGTTTCCGTCTCCTGGCTCGTGCCCGTGGCGATAATCGTCGTCAGCGCGCTGAGCCCGCGCGAGGCGATAAGCGCCTGGCCGAAGGCGCTCCTTCCCACCGACTTCAGCCTCGACACGCTGCGCTTCTTCTTCAACGTGACGGGCGTGTGGCGGGCTACGGTGAACAGCGTCCTCGTCGCACTGATGACGATGCTGTTCGCGCTCGTGCTCGGCGCGCCGGCCGGCTACGCGCTCGCCCGCTTCGACTTTCCCGGTCAGAACCTCTACCGCGTGATGATCGTCATGACGCGGGCGTTTCCGCTGGCGATCCTTGCGCTGCCGCTCGTCACCCGCTTCATCGCGGTGGGCCTCTACGACACGCTGCTCGGCGTGGCGCTGGTGCACACGGCGCTCGCGTTGCCGTTCGCAGTTCTCGTCTCCTCGAGTCTGTTCATGGGCATTCCGCGCGAGCTCGAGGAGGCCGGCTGGACGCTCGGCTGCTCTCGCGTGAGCGCTTTCGTTCGCATCGTCCTGCCTCTGGCGCTGCCGGGCCTCGCGGCTGCCATGATCTTCTCGTTCGTGATCTCCTGGAACGAAGTCTTCGCGGCGTCGGTGCTCACGCTCAACAACCGCACGCTGACCGCGTTCCTGTTCGCGAGCCTGGAGGAGTCGCCGCTGCACTTCCGGTTTGCAGGCGGGTTCTTCCTCGTGCTGCCGTCGCTGATCTTCATCTTCGTCGTTCGCAAATACCTGTTCGCGATGTGGGGCATTGCCAACCGCTGATTGCCATGTCCGCCATCAGGATCGATTCGATTCGCAAGGAGTTCAAGGGTCACCAGGCGCTGAGGGCGGTGTCGCTCGACGTGCGGGACCAGGAGTTCTGTGTCCTGCTCGGGGCTTCAGGCTGCGGCAAGACCACGCTCCTTCGCATCATCGCGGGCCTGGAAGTCGAGACCAGCGGTACCGTCATGATCGGCGAGCGTCGCGTCAACGGGCTCCCCCCGCGGCAGCGGAGCATCGCGATGGTGTTCCAGAACTACGCGGTGTTCCCGCATATGACGGTGCGGGACAACATCGCCTTCGGATTGCGCATGAAGAAGGTGCAGGCCGGACTGATCGAGCGACAGGTCGCGCGGAGCGCCGAGCTGATGCACATCGAGCCCCTCCTCGACCGGTATTCGGGCCAGCTCTCGGGAGGACAGCGGCAGCGCGTTGCGGTCGCGCGGGCCCTGGCCGTGCAACCGGACGTGCTGCTCATGGACGAGCCCCTGTCGAACCTCGATGCGCTGCTGCGGCTCGAAATGCGTAGTGAGCTCAAGGGACTGCTGCGCGAACTGAAGACGACGACCATCTATGTGACACACGACCAGACCGAGGCGATGAGTCTCGCCGATCGCATCGCCGTGATGCATGGCGGCGAGATCGTGCAGCACGCGTCGCCACAGCAGGTCTACCGCGAGCCGGCGACCGAGTTCGTCGGCGGGTTCATCGGCAACCCGCCGATGAATTTCCTGAAGGCGGCCGGGGCCCAGCGGGCGCTCGGCGTCGTGCCGCCGCCGCGGGCGATCACGCTGGGCATTCGGCCCGAGGATCTCGATCTGGGCCGGGAAGGCCTGCGCATCGAGGCCCGGGTGGTCGAGATGCTCGGTGCAAGCCAGCAGATCACCACACGCGTGGGCGACGAGCTCCTGCGCGTGAGTCTCGGCATCGAACCTCCGGTGCGTGTGGGCGAGTCGCTCACCGTGCGCGTGCGGCCCGGCTGCGAGCGGTGGTATGACGCACAGGGGAGCCTCATCCAGGCATGAGCCCGGAACACGCACTGCGTCTCACTCGCGAGGCGCGCGAAATCCTGCGCGCCAACGATCGGGGTGGATACACGGTGCCCGCGCAGGGTCTGTATCCGTTCCAGTGGGATTGGGACGCCGCAGTCACGGCGCTCGGCTGGATCACTTTCGACGAAGCCCGCGCGTGGGATGAGTTCCGCTGGCTCCTCAAAGGGCAATGGCGAGGCGGCGCCAACGACGGATTCATTCCCCACATCGTGTTCCACCGGCGCGCCGACAGCTATTTTCCGGGACCCCAGGAGTGGGGCCTTCTGCACCTGACGCCGCCCACCAGCAGCATCAGTCAGCCGCCGCTGCACGCGACGATGCTGCGATGGATGTGGCAACGCGCAACCGACCGGTCGCTGGCCCGCGAGCGCCTGCGCGAGATCCTGCCGGCGATCGCACGACATCACCTGTGGTGGTACGAAGCGCGCGACCCGATGCGCACGGGCCTGGTCGTCACGGTGCACCCTTGGGAGACAGGACGCGACAACGCACCGGCTTGGGACGAGGCGCTCGCCCGGGTGCCGGCTGCGACGCGCCCGTACCGTCGGCGCGACACCGATCATGTCGCGGCCGACCAGCGCCCGACACAGGATTTCTACGACCGTGTGGTCTACCTCATGGATTTCAACCGGGAGGCGAATTTCGATCCGGGCGTGATCGTGCGCGATTCGCCGTTTCGCGTCGTCGACGTCGGCATCGTCTGCATGCTGCACCGTGCGACGCTCGATCTGCTTGCGCTGGCGCACGAGCTCGCGGTGGTGATCGAAGCCGCCCCGCTGGCCTTGGCGCTCGACCGCACGCAGGCGGCGATCGGGAGTCTGTGGAGCGATTCGCAGTTCATGTACGTGAGCCGCGATCTCGTGTCGGGGGATTTGATCGAACGCCCGGTATTCGCGGGCTTCCTTTCCTGGTACGCCGGGGTGGGCGGTGGTTCGCGCGCGGCTGCCCAGGCGCGCACGCTCGAGCGCTGGCTGCACGCCGCGCCGTACGGCGTTCCATCGGCGCGACCGGGATCGGACGGGTTCGAGCCGAAGCGTTACTGGCGCGGACCGGTGTGGCAGCACATGAACCTGTTGATCGAGGCCGGCCTGCGGGAGACGGGCGAGACCTTGCTCGCCGACCGGATCCGGGAAAGTTCGATGGCGCTGTTCGGGCAATCGGGCTTTCACGAGTACTGCAACCCGCTGACCGGTGTCGGTCTGGGTGGCGATCGATTCTCGTGGACGGCAGCGACGTGGCTGTTCCGGTCGGCGCCGCAGATCCGGGAGCGCGTGAGGTGACGACATCTCGACTGGTGCGCGGGAATTGTGGCCCACGCGACGCCTGCCTCACCTTCACTTGCGCGTGGTGGCCAAACGGCGACCATCGCTGCTTGATCCCGTCGGACGCGGGCAGCGTCTCGCCTGCTGACCGGATTTCGGCACTCGCCGCGAGCGCCCGGCGCCAGCACGAAAGCATAGTTGAATCGGGCTTGACGGTCGTCAACGTCTGTAATGCGTTTGGGGCTAAGTTGGTCTTCTTGCTGCACGAAACCGAAGGGCGAGGCATACGCCAGCCGCGACGTCGCTCGCAGCAGTCCACCGCCACAAGGAGCTGATGATGGCAACCTACATTGCAGTGATCAATTTCACCGACCAAGGTATTCGCGCGGTGAAGGAGTCACCCATGCGCCTCGCGGGCGCAACCAAGCTCGCCGAGACGCTGGGTGTCACGGTAAAGCAAGCCTATTGGACGTTCGGTCAATACGACATGGTCGTGATCTTCGAGGGACCGGAGGAAGCCATCGCCGCGTTGATGTACAAGGTGGGCTCGCTCGGCAACGTGCGGTCCACGAGTCTGCGCGCTTTCAGCGCAGAAGAAATGCAGCGGATCATCGCCAAAATCCCGTAATGCTCGCCGCTGGCCCGGCGCGCAACAGCGCCGGGCCCGCCGTTTTCGGCGTCCGGAATCGCTCGGTGCCGGATGCCCGGTGCTTTCGACGGCACAGGGCTCGTCCGTGCGGAGCACGCGCGCGCGAGCAACCTCGTGAACGAGGCGTTTGCCGACGGCCGTTTGTTCGCGCGGCGCGGGACGACCGGCGCTGAAGCCGCGCATCACCAAGTATCGGCTGCGGGCAGCCGGTGGCCAATTGATCGCATGTCGCGCGAGACACGAGCTGCCCTGATCGTCGTTGTCCGCCTCGGCTCTTTCGGCCGCCTGATGCTGCGTTACCGAACTCGCTGAAAGCCGCATGCACTTCCCGCAGCCCGGCCCCGTGCCGGTTTGCGTGTCAGCGCCGTGCGCTCGATCGCCCAAGCGCCAGGAAACCTCTGCAGGAACGGAGCGTTGAGGTGCGGCTGCACCGCTTCGAAGCGGTGTGCGCGATTGACTCCATCAAGCAGGAAACGGAGTCGGAGCCGGATCGTCGTCGGTCGCAGTTCGACCCCTTGCGGTCACCTGAAGACGGCTTGAGTCGCCCGCGAGCCGTTTCTCAAAGCCCGAAGCGCGCGTAATACGCACGCACGCCGGGATGAGCGAGCACGCGCGTCCGGTGCGCCGCGAGCGCCGGCGCAGTGCTCTCGACGATGTCGGTGGGAACGTGATCGAGCCGGCCGCTGGAAAGCATGCCGGTGATCTCGATGACCTTGAGGTCAGCGATCGTGAGTCGACCCGCGGCGAACCACTCCCCGCCGCGCTGGGCGAGCAGGTTGTCCAGGCTTTTCAGGTAGCGCGGGATCGAATCCGCGAGGAGCCGCTCGCGTTCGCGCTTTTGCTCCTCGCCCTTGAGAGAGAAGGACGGACCGAGCTCGTCGTTGAGTGCCTCGACCGCGCAGCAGACCTCATCGCACTGCGCTGCCTGCCACGAGTCGTCGGGGTAGAGGCCCGTCAGTTTTCCGACGTAGCGGTTGATAGCGTTCGACTGCGAGATGCGCTGGCCGTCCACTTCCAGTACAGGCAACCCGCCGAACGGCATCGACGGCTTGAGCGGGAGCCAGTCAGCGCCCTTCACGCGCTCGTCGACAAACGGCACGCCGCCGATCGACAGCGCGATGCGTGCGGTCTCGCCGCGGCCACCGTGAAAGTCGAAGTAGAAGAGTTTGACGGACTTGGGCATGGGTGGTTGTGTCGTTGGCATGACGGGCGATGATACACGCGCTGCCAAGCCGTTCCAACTTTGAGCGCAGCGTGCGCAGAGAGCGCTGGTCCGTGCGGCGCCAAGTGCGCCGGACCCACGGAGAGGGACGGCAGCAGGATTGCTTATCCTGTCCCTCAGTGCCGGTCGGCTTCGGGTTGTACCTGGCCATCCGTCCGCTGGCGATGAGCGGCGGGCCCGGTGCCGATACCAGACCTTCAACTCTGGATGACGGCATTTCGCTAAGTAGCGGCCGCTCGGTCGAATAGCCTCAATGCCGGCGATCGACCCACTGCCGACATCGCGCGGAGCCGGAAGCGGGCATTGAATCCCATGGAAGCTGCCGTTCGGATTGCGGCAAAACGAGCCGCAACATTCATCAGCAGAGCGAGAACGAGCCTGACGCAGTTCACCCCGGCCTTCGAGTTTGACCAGCGGCTCACACTGCTAGTCGGAACCGCCGCCGCCCGTCTGTGTGCTTCGCCGGGCGGGCTCGTGGCTGCCGTCGCCTGTTTGGCCGCGCGGCCACCTTGGCATCAGCATCAGCGCCCGACCGGACGCGCGAAGGGTGCGGAGTAGCGCATTGCCGATCCATGGGCTACTCATTCGTCGCCAGTCCTCGCGCACGCGCGCACGTACCGCTCCCGCGTGATCAGTTCCGCGCGGTCGAATAGCCTTTACCCGGTAGTGTTGCGCCGGGGCTGCCGCCTACCCTTGTCTACGTGACCGAATGGGTACCCGCCATAGGTGCGCCGCACCGATCAGGCAAACCATTGTGGCGAGTAGCACGAGCGCCACGTGGCTGTTGGCGGGTATTTGCTGTAGCCCATTGGCATCCACTATCAGCGCCTCCGACATAACAGGAGCGTGGGTGAGATCGCCTGAATAGGACGCGGTGAACGTATGCCGACCGATTGCCAGCGTTGACGTGGAGAACGAGGCGCGACCGGCGCCGTCAAGAACCGATGTGCCGAGCAGTCGCTCACCTTCGAGGAAGCTTACGATTCCGGTCGGAGTGTCCCCCCCACGTACAACGGCGGTCAGGGTGAAGACTCGGTCGTTGACGGCATTCGAACTGCTATTCAGAGTGATTGTTGTTGCGGCGCAGGGCAAGGTGACGAACTTAAGAGTATCGCCATTCCTGGGATCCCCCGAACCGTATGCGTGTACGTAGAATGAATAGACGGTGCTGCATCTTAGGGATGCAACACTTGCCGACACGGCAGCCGTGGCCCCTCCGAAGGGCAGCGGGCTTTGGTGAGCGAAAACACTAATCCAGTCGACGGCGTTCGATGAATACTTAAACTGGACGTTTGTCTGCAGGAAGGGGCTACCAGGCTTAACGCTTCCGTTTAATGTCGCACTCGTCTGCGTAACCGCGGTGGCTGGCAAGGTTATCGCTAAGATCGGGCCCGGCAGTATGGTGGTGGGGACCGGGGGTGAAGTGAAGGAGCCGGCCGTCTGGAGCGTCGCGGCCGCAACGGCACACGTCGCTTCGACCAGCCAAAACAATGACATTGACACTAACCACGTTCGGTGAAATGGGGATACATTGGCCATTAATTACTCCCCACCGCTTGATTGCCATAAGTATTGAGTATCTATGCTCGTGTGCTGCGCTGAACATCGGTTTGATACTTGTCAAAGATTTGGTTGTACTGCTCGGCCACTTTCAATCTGCCGAAAGGAAGTAGGCTCCGTTTGCGCGAGCTCGATCCCGAGCGCCTGCGCTAAATAAGAGAGCAACAAACAGGGTCCGGACGGGAATGGCCCGCCCGCTTCCGCGCATCCACCGCCACCGCTACTTCGGTTGGCTGGCGCAAACGGCTGCTCACGGGATACTTCCGCGGCGACCCCGAACGGCAGGAGCTGGCCGGTCAGCGACGCCCACGGTTCCAATTCGAGCGCCCGCTGCGCAACGCACAGCAGCCATCGAGGCGTGAACGGTCGGTGTAGATCGAAGGCCCGCCGCTCGTCGTCCGGGTCCGAGCGGCCGTGCCCGACCCGATGCAGACGTACGATCTTGCGTCCGGCTTCAGAGCTCGAGCTGTGAGCTACCGCCTTATCCGCACGCGGATCTCAACCAGGGCACCCACAGCGTTCGCATACTTCTCGATAGTGCTCAACGTCGGACAGGTGCACTTGCCGCTCTCCAGACGCGACACGACGCTCTTGGCGGTCCACATTCTCGCGGCGACTTCCTCCTGCGTCATTGCTGCCGCCCTGCGTGCAGCGACGAGATCGGCCACGAGCTGTTGCAATGTGCGATCGGTCTTGATCTTCCGTGCACGCCTCTTCTTGCGCTCTGCCGTCACTGAGGCGAGGATTCTGGCCAGAACCTGAGAGCGCTCGTACATGGCAGCAGTAGGCGTCATGCGGGGTGGGTAGCAAAGATGCTAACTCCCACAGCCCAAGATGGCCATTAGCCGAGCGGACGAACTGGCGTCGATTTAGGGCCGTTTCCGCGCGCTCCTACACACCGATCGCGGTTCGCATTATTGCTAACAGTCCCCAATCTGGCACTGGCCCTTGAAAGGATCAGCCTCAGGGGTCTGCTTGTGGCCGGTCAGCAACATCCACCGATCCGATAGGAACGGCCGTGCTCGCGGCATTGGAGCCACTGGCCGCGTCAAGTTGACCGGCGGTTGACCCGGGTCACTCGTCACGGCGCCAGCGGGCCGGCTGGAGATCCACGGCCGGTCGTGCGGCCTACGGAATCGGCGCGTATACCGCGATGTCGGCCATTCGATCACGGCTATAGTTGGCCGGCACGGGAACGTCCCCGGAGGTTCCCCAGCAGCGGATCGAGGCGGCGCCCGTGGTCGAGCTGATGACAGGGTTGCCGCAACGCCGACAAGGGCGACACGCGGGGGATGCTGCGCGCTATCGGCCGATTGCTCCCGGAGCAGTCGCAGTTGATAAGCTCGACGGAAACCTGATTGGCGCAGCTGCGTGTCGTCAGAAACAATAAGCTGCGCCGGGACGGGGCGCGTTCTTCGTGCGTGGGCGGCTACTTGACCGCAACGCTCGCGCGCGTGCGCTGCAACTCTGCCAGCGCCGTCCTTAGCGCCACGACATTCGCCGCAAGACTCTCCGCTTTCTGCACGCGGTCGCTCAACCCGGCGAGCTGACGCTGCTGCTCGTGGATCGTCGCCGCTTGCGCGGCCAGTTGTCGATCTTTTTCCCGGATCGCGCTGTCCACCTTCGCGTCCAGCCCCTGGATCGCGGCGAGCGCCACCCCGTCGGCATCGATCGTGCTGATCCCCTTTGGGGATTCGCCAAGTCCGAACGCCAAATGAAAATCCTGCGCCATCGGCCCCATGTGGCGGATCGAAGGGTCCTGCGTGGTCCAGGTCCACGTGGTGATCGGCAGCGCCGCGACCTTGCGCAAGATCGCCTTGGCGTCGATCGGCTCCACGTTGTTCTTGCCAGCACGATCGCTGGCGGCGATCCAGGCTTGGGCGCCGGGGGGCAACACCACGCCCGTGTAGTTCGTCTGATTGGTTCCGCCGGCGAGCATGAATATTCCACCGGTAGCGCGCACGACGAACCGGTCCTGCGCGTCGCAGCGCACCTCGTCAAAGGTGGAACGGTCACCCCAGACAAAGCAACCGTCGAAATTGGCTTTGGCATCCAGTCCGGCGGCGAAGCTAAGGATACCGGAAGCGGTGTTACCTTTGCCCCCAGCGACGGTCGACGCGGCACCGCTCGCGGTATTCTGTTCGCCCCCGAGGACGGTCGAGGAGCCGCCAATCGCGCGGTTGTCAATGCCCCCGGCGACGGTCGAGTTTTGGCCGCTCGCGGTGTTGCTGAAACCCCCGCTGTCGGTCGCATAGAGACCGGTGATGACATGCGTCCCGCCGTAGTTCACTGGCCGCCGGAAATAGCCCTGCAGGTCGGCGTACAGGTCGGCCGTGGCGAACTGCTCGACCAGATCGAACTGACCATTGGCCGGATTGAGCGGCATCGCCACCGCGGTGCCGTACTGGTCGCCGGGCTGATACAAGATCAGCGCATTGGGAAAGCTCGCCGCACCCTGCGGCCCAGCCTGCAACAGTCCGTTGCCCGACGGCGTCAGCGTCCCGATCTGGATCAGCGCCACCGCCGCTCCAGCGGCTGCCGCACATCCCCCGGGACCGCCCTGATTGGCCACCGGGGTAATCGCGCCATAGGTGCGCCGTACGTTGAGGGTCGGCGTGCCCAGCCCGCCCTGCGAAGGCCGGGTGTCGAACAGCCGGCACGGCGTCACCGGCGTGTACACCAGGTCCGCGTTCGTGTCTCCCAGCGCCGACGGCGCATCGGCCGCCATCGCCACCCGCGCTCCACCGTTCGCCGTCGTCCGCAGCGCCGCAACGAAGATCGCCTTCAGCCCGTCCAGCGACCCGACGAGGCTTGCCGCCAGCAACTGGTCCGCGCGCATCGCGAACAGCATCTCGCGCAACTGCGCTTGATTCACGCCGGCTTCGACCGCGAGGTTGTCACCCCAGTCGCTGACGATCCGGTCGATTACCGTGGTGCGATTCTGGTCCACGGCCAGGAGCGGGTCGGGCGTCGCCTTCTGTGCCTGTGCCAACGCACTATCGATCGATACGACGCCAATCAGACCCAGGACCAACGACAGCAGCATGCCGCAACGTTCCATGACCGCCTCCCCTTGGGGTGGAGTGGGCATTTCGCGCGCGCATCTGCACGCTGTCAAGCGGGACGGCGCCGTGGCGGAGGGCCAAGCCCGGATGCACGGAGGGAAGGCTGGGCGGAAGCCGACGCACGGGCGCTGCTCGAGGGCGGCAACCGAGTCCCGGCGCGAGGTGCGGGCGATTCTGCGGGCGGTGCGTGAATTGCTTGATAAGGCCGACTAGCGCCGGCTCACCCGAGCGGCGGGAGGGAAAATAGGCGACGCCCAAGCGATGGCGACCATCGGAACGGTCAACCGGACGCTTTAGCCCTTATCGATGTCGGCTTTCGTATGACCCGTCGCGGTTCTTCTTCAAGCAGGCCCATGAAAAAGCGCGACCAGGAGACTGCGCGTTATAGGAGTTGAAGCGAGCAATTGCTGCCGCGCGGCACTCGTCGAGCGAGCCGAACTCGCCCCAAATATCCCATGCCTGCTTCTCGCCTTGGTAGTACCCCACCTCTGCGGCGTACTTGCCCCCAATGGATGGAAGATTGTCACACCCGGCCAGAGCAATTGCGGCCAGCATCGCAATAAACAAGGCTCGCATCTACGTACCCGGTTCACCGGTTAACGCCGTCCCTCGATCAACGCGCTCGCTCTAGGGTGCCTGACTTATGCCTCCAAAGAAGCCTGACCAACTGCAATATTGGTTCTGTTCCGTCATTCGCCCGTTAAACCCGCTGACAGTCGGGGTAATCTCAAAAAAGGGCGAAACTACCTCTCGCCCCATCGTTGCAGGAATAGTTCCCCCCGACCCGACCGAGTTTCCCTGCTTGGGCGTAGGTTCCGGAGAATGTGCAGATCGCGAAAGAGCCGGTCAGCGTTGCTGAGAACGCGGTGCCGTCGTGTGACATTCTTATCGGTCTCGCGTCATTCTGCCGTCCATTCAAAGAGCTTGGGTTGCAGTTGCTGAACCTGAGAGAAAATCCACCGAGGTATGAACCGGAGTAGTTCTCGTTCTTCCAAGTCTGTCGGACCACGTTCTTTGTTACAAGCACACCATCGACGGAGTAGTTCAGCACGCCGCAAAGTCTGGACACACGAGCAAGGCGCGCTCGGTGAAGAGCTGCACGGCCTCGAACGGCGCAATGGATAACGATGTATGGGTCTGCTTCGGATCGGGCAGCGAGAGCGAAGGCACGCGGTAGGTCTGTTCGCCACCGATGCCGAGCGCTTCCCGGCTGCTCGCCAGGTTCGTCAGATACGGACATTGACGCACGAGCATGTCGGCCAGCTTCGCGCAGCCTCCGAGAACGTGCTCGCAGTTGTCGACGAGCAGCAGGAGCCGCTTGTCCTTCAGGTGCTCGGTGAGCGTCTGGCTGATGGTCTTGTCAGGCTCCTCCTTCAGACCCAACACGGCTGCCACGGTCTGCGGCACGAGACCGGGATCCGATATGGGCGCCAGTTCGACCAACGAGGCGCCGTCCGCGAACTGTTCAAGCGAGTCCGCGGCAACTTGCAGGCTCAGCCGGGTCTTGCCGCAGCCGCCCGAGCCCGTCAGCGTAAGGGGGCGCTTCGTGGCGAGCAACCGCTTCAGGTCTTCCAACGATTGCTCGCGCCCGATGAAGCTCGTTACCTGCTGTGGCAGGTTGTTCGGCGTGGCCTCCAATGAGCGCAGCGCCGGAAATTCGCTTCGCAGCTGCGGGTGCACGACCTGATACACGTGCTCTGGCGTCGCCAAGTCCTTGAGCCGAACCTTGCCGAGATCGCGCAGCGAAACCGAACCCGCAAGGTTCCCGCGGACGCAATCGACCACGGCTTGGGAGAGCAATACCTGGCCGCCGTGCGCCGCACTCATGATCCGCGCCGTGCGATTGACCGGGCTACCGAAGTAATCGTTGTCTCGGCGCTCGACCACCCCCGCGTGCAGGCCGCAGCGCACGCGTAGGGGAACTCCGCCGGTGGCGGCAGGATCGGCGAGCGCGCGCTGCGCATCGCTGAAGGCGGCATGCATGCCGTCGCCGGTCATCTTCACCACGCTGCCGTGGCGGCACTCGACCGTGCGTCGCGCAAGCGCGTCATGCGCGGCAAGGGCTTGCGACATTCGCGGGCTGTCCCGCTCCCACAACGCCGTGCTACCCTCGATGTCGGTGAACAGGAGCGTTACCGCGCCCGTTGGCAAGGAGGCGCAAGTGCCACGTGGCCCCGGCATTGAAGTAGGCGTGAAGGCCAGGCCAAAGGGGAGCTCTCATTCTGGGGATCGCTACCGGTTTGCGCAACAATGGCTATCACGCCCGGCCTGCCAGCCCGCCGATGCGGCAGAAAGCGCTCGACCGCGTCCCCAACCGCACATTCCCCGACCACCTCCGACCGCCAACTCGCACCTCGACCGGCGCTACCCGCCCGCAACGCCCTCCCAACCGACGTTGAAGTTTGTATCCGTTAGAGCTGGTACCGGTCGTCGAGCTTTTCCGGCCCCACGTGCGCGCGCCCCTGCTCGTCGACGTAGCCCCGGACATCGACCACGACCGGCGCTCCGTGCAGGCACGGGAACGTGAAGACGAGCGCGGCAAGGCGCAGCCGGTGACGGAACGCGATGTGCACGCGCGGATCATAGCCACGCGCACGCGGATGTCAGGTTGGTCGGCTATGCGCCGCGCCAGACCGACAGCCCCCACGGCGTGATCTTCACGGGAAGGTGGTAATGCTCGCTCGCGTCGACCACGGTGAAGCGCAGCGTCACGACCTCCTGGAACGCCGGGTTGTCGGAGATGAGACGGGTGCGCCGGAAGTACTCGCCGGCGTGCAGCAACGCCTCGTACACGCCGGCGGTCACGCCGTCGCCGGCGTTCATCGGGTGGCGGAACGCGCCGTCGTCGCCGACCACGCCGGTGCCGACGACGCGTCGCACGTCGTCGGCCAGCGCGTGCACTTCCACGAACATGCCGGACGCCGGCCGGCCGCGCGCGACGTCGACGACGTGGATCGAGATGCCCGGCATCGCGCGCGTCAGTTGAGCTTGGCGCCGGACGCCTTCACTGCCGGCGCCCATTCGCTGACCTGCTTCTGGACGAACGCCGTGAATTCCTCGGGCGTCATCGTGCGCACGGCGATGCCCAGCTCGTCGAAGCTCTTGAGGAGCCTGGGATCGTCGAGCGCGGCAAGGGTGGCCTTGTTGAGCGCGTCAACGACCGGCTTGGGCAGGCCCGCGGGCCCCGCGATTCCGAAGAAATTCTCGGCGACGAGCTTCGGATAGCCTAGCTCGACGACCGTCGGCACGTCGGGCGCCATCGTCGCGCGCTTGGGCGACGTCACGGCGAGCAACCGCAGCTTGCCCGACTTCTGGTACTGCACGTTCTGCGGCAGCGTGTCGATGGCGAACAGGATCGTGCCGCCCAGGAGGTCGTTGTGCATCGGCGAGCTGCCCTTGTAGCCGACGTGCGTGAGCTTGATGCCTGCCTCCTTCGCGAACAGCTCGCCGACGATGTGGCCGATCGAGCCCACGCCGCCGCTGCCGTAGGGAATCGGGTCCTTCTGCGCCTTGGCCCACGCGATGAACTCCGGAATCGTCTTCGCGGGCACCGACGGATGGACGACGAACACGTTCGGCACCGAGCCGACGTAGGCGACGTAGGTGAAGCTCTTCAGCGGATCGTACGGCGACGGGTCGAGCATGAACGGCGACAGGCTCACCGGCGCCGTGTTCGCCATCATCAGCGTGTAGCCGTCCGGCGCCGCGCGCGCGACCTCCGCCGCGCCGATGGTCGCGCCCGCGCCCGGCTTGTTGTCGACGACGATCGTCTGGCCGAGGCGCTCCGTGAGCAGCGGCCCCAACTGGCGCGCGACGACGTCGCTCGATCCGCCGGGTGGAAACGTGACGACGAGGCGGACCGGCTTTGTCGGCCAGGTCTGGGCGACGGCAAGCGGGGCCGCGAGCGCGGCGGCGGCCGCGACGCAGGACAAGAACAGGCGCACTGCATTCATCGCAGATCTCCGGGTTCGGATGGAAAGTTCCTGCTTGGACCTGATTGCAACGCAGCACCCGTGCCAGCGTGCGCGCCGTGCGTTCCGCTCGGCGCTCCCATAGGGAAAACCCCGGCATCAATCGGCGCCGCGGCCAGCGTGGCGCACGTCCGTGCGCGCGAAACCTGTGCGGCCGCGCGCAAAAACGGTGCGACCGCACAGGTCAGGCGATCTTCACGGACAGGTTCGGCGAGCCGATCAGGAACCTGCATCTGGGCGTCCATACGCCGAACGTGCGGGTACGCGTGGCTGCACCGATGGCCGCCACCGACGACGCTGTGCGGCTCGCCATCATTGGGCCGCTGGCCTGGATCAAGCGGCAGCGGGCGAAGTTCACGGAACAACGTCGGGAGTCGCGGCGTGGGGCTCCGTGCGCCTTCCCGGCCCGCTGTGCAGGTTGGAAGGCCTTGTACTGGCAGAGAACGCGGGATGCGAAATGTCGTTACCGCTAACCAACCGGGTCGCCGCCGTACGGCCTGTCGTCGACGCCATCTTTCTGTCGCCGGGTTTGTTCTTCGTTGCCGACTCTAGCCCGGATGTTTCACCGGGGCGCGGGAATTTGGCGTGGCGGTTTGCGCCCTGGATCGGGCGCAGCCGACGACGCCAATAGCAGCGACTATTGGCGAGGAGAGCAAGCTCGAGCCAGGTGCAAAGCGGCCGCCAAAAACCGCGCAGTCCACCCGTCCAAAGTGTTCCGCCGTTGGCGCGCCCCAAGTGCTTGGCAAGGCTCGAGTCTTCATTCAATCGGCGGCGGCCCGGTGAAATATCCGGGCTAGAGCCTAGGTTCTCGTTTCTCGGATCAACTGCCTGATCAAGCGGGTCCGAGTCCCTCAATCGATCCGCTCGTACGCGGGCAGCGTCAGGAACTCGACGAACGTATCGTTGCCGACGAGGTCGGCGAAGATCTTCGCGGCCTCGTCGTAACGGCCTTCGCCGAACGCGGGGCCGAGCAGGTCGCGGATCTTCTGCATCTCCTCGGGGATCATCGCCGCGACCATCGCCTTGCTGACCTTGCGGCCGTCGTCCAGCACCCCCTTGGGCGAGCGGATCCACTGCCACACCTGCGAGCGCGAGATCTCGGCGGTGGCCGCGTCTTCCATCAGGTTGAAGATCGGCACCGCGCCCTGCCCTGCGAGCCATGCGCCGATGTACTGGATCGCGACGTTGATGTTGAGCCGGAGTCCCTTTTCCGTGATGGGCTTCTCGGGCTCGAATTTGAGGAGATCCGCCTGCCCGACCTTCACGTCCTCGCGCTTCTTCGTCGCGATCTGGTTCGGGCCCGGCATCAGCCGATCGAAGGCCTCGAGCGCGACCGGCACGAGCGCGGGGTGCGCAACCCACGTGCCGTCGTGGCCGTACGTCGCCTCGCGCTCCTTGTCGGCCTTGACCCTGGCGAACGCCTCGGCGTTGGCCTGTTCGTCGTTCTTCACCGGTATCTGCGCTGCCATGCCGCCCATCGCGTGGATGTTGCGGCGGTGGCAGGTCTGGATCACGAGCTCGGCGTAGCTCCTCATGAAGTGAGTCGTCATCGTGACGAGCGCGCGATCGGCGAGGCAGAAGTCGCGGTTGTTCCGGAATTTCTTGATGCAGCTGAAGATGTAATCCCAGCGCCCGCAATTGAGCCCCGCCGAATGCTCGCGCAGCTCGTAGAGGATCTCGTTCAGCTCGAACGGCGCGAGCACCGTTTCGATCAGAACCGTGGCCTTGATCGAGCCGCGCGGCACGCCGAGCGTGTCCTGCGCCATCACGAAGATATCGTTCCACAGCCGCGCCTCGAGATGGCTCTCCATCTTCGGCAGGTAGAAGTACGGGCCGCTGCCGCGCGCGAGCAGCTCCTTCGCGTTGTGGAAGAAATAGAGCGCGAAGTCGAAGATGCCGCCGGAGATCTGCTGGCCGTCGATCAGGACGTGTTTTTCGAGCATGTGCCAGCCGCGCGGGCGCACGAACAGCACCGCGGTCTTGTCGTTCAGCCTGTAGGCCTTGCCTTCCGGGGACACGTAGTCGATGCGACGGCGGATCGCATCGCGCAGGTTCATCTGCCCCTGGATGTTGTTGTCCCACTTCGGCGTGTTCGCGTCCTCGAAGTCCGCCATGAACACGCTCGCGCCCGAGTTCAGCGCGTTGATGATCATCTTGCGATCGACGGGACCGGTGATCTCGACGCGCCGATCCTGGATGTCGGCGGGCACCGGCGCGCACGTCCAATCGCCTTCCCGGATCGCCCGGGTCTCGGGCAGGAAATCGGGCAGCTTTCCGGCATCGAGCTCGGCCTGGCGCGCCGCGCGGCGGGCGAGCAGTTCGGTGCGGCGGCTGCCGAAGGCGCGCTGGAGCTTGGCGGCGAACGCGACCGCCTCGGGCGTCAGGATCTGCGCGTATTCCGGGGTGATCCTGCCGTTGATTTCGATGCCGGGGCCGTAAATGGGCGTGCTCATTGAAGTCTCGCGAAAGTGGCGGGGAGGCCGGGAGGCGGGGGAAGCGACGCAGCCGATGACCGCGATGGCGACGGAATCCGAACATGGAATTGTAGCGCAACCGCGTCGTCGGCCGACCCGTTCTGTCGACGGCGTCGCCGGCGCATACTCGCGCTGCCGGTTCCCGACGAAATTGCCGCATGCCCACAGCGAAATCCGCACACCGCGCCATCCGTCCCCGCGTCTACCTTCGCGCCGACGTCGCTGTCGGCCCAGGCAAGATCGACCTGCTGAAACATGTCGCCGCGGAGAAGTCGATCAGCGGCGCCGCCCGCGCGATGGGCATGAGCTACAAGCGCGCGTGGGAGCTTATCGCGGCACTGAACCAGGACTTCGGGGCGCCGGTCGTCGCGACAGCGACCGGCGGGCGCGGCGGCGGCGGCGCGGCATTGACGCCACTCGGCCGCGCGCTGATCGCGCGGTACGCGGCGCTGGAAGCGCGGCTCAACGCGGCCGCCGCGCCCGAACTCGCGGCGCTCGGGGCACTGATCGTGCGGCGCCCCCGGCGTTGACGCCCGTCCTTGCGTCGTTATGGCGACTCGACTATAACGTGCGCATGTTCGGCTCGTACTTCGTTCGGGCGCGCGTCGGCGCGCCGTTCGCGGCGCTGCGGGCGGCAGCCTGCGCAATCGTGCTGGCGTCGCCGCTCGCCGTGCCACTCGCGAGCGCGGAGCCGCCGCCTTCGATCGCCGCGGCCGCGGACCTGCAGTTCGCGCTGACCGAGCTCGCCGCCGCGTTCCGGCGCGACACCGGCAACGAGGTGCGCCTTTCGTTCGGCTCGTCCGGCAACTTCGCGCAACAGATCGCGAACGGCGCGCCGTTCGAGCTCTTCCTCTCTGCCGACGAAGCCTATGTCGAGCGGCTCGCCGCCAACGGGTTCACGCGCGATCACGGCACGCTCTATGCCGTGGGCCGCATCGCCCTGTTCATCCCGCACGGATCGCCGCTCAAGCCGGATGGGTCGCTTGCCGATCTCAAGGCCGCCGTCCGTGACGGCCGGTTGCGTCGGTTCGCGATCGCCAATCCCGAGCATGCGCCTTACGGCCGCGCCGCGCGCGAGGCGTTGCAGGCGACCGGAGCATGGCCGGCGATCGAGCCTTTGCTCGTGCTCGGCGAGAACGCGTCGCAGGCGACCCAGTTCGCCGCTGCCGGCAACGCGCAGGGTGGCATCGTGCCGCAGTCGCTCGCGTTCGCTCCCGAGGTCGCGCGCCGTGGCACGGCCGTGCTGCTGAGCGAGCGCTGGCACGCCCCGCTCAGGCAGCGCATGGTGCTGCTGAAGGGCTCCGGTCCGGTCGCCGTCGCCTTCTATGAATACTTGCAGACCCGGCCGGCACGGCAGACCCTCGCGCGCTTTGGCTTTGCGCTTCCCGGAGAAAGCTGAAAGCGACGCGATGGACTGGCCTGCACTTCGTCTGTCGCTTGCGCTCGCCGCGTGGACGCTCGTCCTCTTGCTGCCCGCCGGCATCGCCGCCGGTCGCTGGCTCGCGCTGACCGGCTCGCGCGCGAAGCCGTGGCTCGAGGCGCTGACCGCCTTGCCGCTGGTGCTGCCGCCGACGGTCGTCGGCTATTACCTGCTGGTCGCGCTCGGTGCGCAGAGTCCCCTCGGCAGCGCGTTCGAGCGTCTGCTGGGGGCACCGATCGCGTTCAGCTTCACCGGTCTCGTCGTCGCGTCGCTGCTCGTCAACATCCCGTTCGCCGTGCAACCGATGCAGCGCGCGTTCGCGGCGATCCCGTCCGAGGTGCGCGAAGCGGCACAATGCTGCGGCCTCACGCACTGGCAGAGCCTGCTGCGCATCGAGCTGCCGCTCGCATGGCCCGGCGTCCTTTCCGCGTCGGTGCTCACGTTCGCGCACACGCTTGGCGAATTCGGCGTCGTGCTGATGGTCGGCGGCAACATCCCGGGCGAGACGCGCACCGTCGCGATCGCGATCTACGACCGTGTGCAGGCCTTCGACTCGCACGGCGCCGGCGTAATGGCGCTCGTACTGCTCGTCGTTTGCTTCGTGACGGTCGCCTTGTCGTTCGGCCTGTCCGACCGCTGGCTTGCCGCGCGGCGAAGGGGGCCGCGTTGACGCTTGCGCTCGCAGTTGCGCACGACGGACCACCGCTCGATCTCGCGCTCGATCTGCCGGAGGGCGAGATCATCGCGATCGTCGGTCCGTCGGGCAGCGGCAAGACGTCGCTTCTGCGCGTCGTCGCCGGGCTGCTTGCGCCACGCCGCGGACGCATCGCGCTTTCCGGCGAGACCTGGCTCGACACCGCCGCAGGTGTCAGGCGGCCGACGCGCGAGCGGCCGATCGGCTACGTTTCGCAGCACTACGGCCTGTTCCCCCATCTCACCGCGCTCGCCAACGTAGCCGCCGCGCTCACGCATCTGCCGCGGGAAGCGCGTGCCGCGCGCGCTGCCGCCTGTCTTGCGCAGGCGCACGTCGGCGGGCTCGACCACCGCTACCCGCGCGAGCTCTCGGGCGGCCAGCAGCAGCGCGTGGCGATGGCGCGCGCGCTCGCGCGCGACCCGCGCGTACTGCTGCTGGACGAGCCCTTCTCCTCGGTGGATCGCACCACGCGCAAACGTCTGTATCTGGAGCTGAAGCGCCTGCATGCGGAACTGCGCGCAACCGTGCTGCTCGTGACCCACGATCTGGACGAGGCGGCGCTGCTCGCGACGCACCTGTGCCTGATGCAGCGGGGCCGCATCGTGCAGCAGGGGCCGACCGTCGAAGTGCTGACACGCCCATCGTCGGTGGCGGCCGCGCGCCTGCTCGACCAGCCCAATCTGTTCGAAGGCACCGTGCAGTCCACGGCGAAGCGAAGCGTGTTGAGTTGGGGCCCCTACCGGCTCCTGCTTCCTTCATCGTCCGCCACGCCGGATGGAAGCACCGCGTGGACGATCCTGCCGACCAAGGTACTGCTGCATCGGGTCGATCGCCCCTCGCGCGGCGAAGCCGAAAACCCCGTACCGTGCATGGTGCTGGATCTCGTCACGCTGGGCGATGACGTGATCGCGCGCCTTTTGCCCGCGGGCCTGCCCGAGGCGCGGCTGCACCTCAAGGTGTCGCTGCACGTCGCGGAGCGCAACCAGCTTGCGCCGGGGCGCGCGGTGACCGTCTCGCTGCTGGCCGACGCGGTCGTGCCGCTGCGCGCGGCCTAGGGCCTGTTCACACTATGTCCACAATCGCGTTGCAGCGCCGAAAGTGCCCGGGGCAAGGCGTAAAACGAAGCCGGGCCGATTGCCCGGCGAGGCTTTGCAACGAAGCACCGGGCACTTTCGGCAGCAACCCGGAGGGAACGGGTGCCCTGGGGCGCCACTCTTCGTTGCCTTCCTTGCCAAGACGCCCGGTCTTGCCTTCGTCAGGCGCCTTGATTGGCGCCCCAGCCCACCCGTTCGCACTTGCGGACATAGTGTGAACAAGGCCCTAGGCGAACCAGGCGTCGCGACCGCGTGCGACTTACGCGCTGACCGTGCCCGCACGCACCGGCAACAGCAGTGCGCCCTGCCCGATCGCGCGGTTGACTGCGCTGACCACCGCCTTGAGTGTCGCGGTGACGATGTTCGGGTCGAGGCCGACGCCGTACACCGTGCGGTCGCTGCCGACACGCAGCTGCACGTAGGCGACCGCGGTCGCATCCTCGCCGCTGCCGGTCGCATGCTCGTGGTAGTTCTGCACGTGGATGTCCGCGCCGAGACCGTGGCGCAACGCGTGCACGAACGCGTCGACCGGCCCGTTGCCCGTACCGGTCAGCGCGACTTCGTTGCCGTCGATCGCAAGCCGCGCCGTCAGATGCTCGACGCGGCCGTCGCTCAGGCTGTGTTGCGCGCGATGATCGACGTAGCTCACAGGCAGCGTGGCCGCCGTGTACTCCCGATCGAATGCGGCGCGGATTTCGGCGGAGGAGAGCTCCTTCCCCGTCGCATCGGTGATGCGCTGGATCACCTGACTGAACTCGATCTGCAATAGGCGCGGCAGCGACAGCCCGTAGTCGCGCTCGAGCAGGTAGGCGATGCCGCCCTTGCCCGACTGACTGTTGACACGGATCACCGCCTCGTAGGTGCGGCCGAGGTCGGATGGGTCGATCGGCAGGTAGGGCACGTCCCATGCCGGGTTCCCGCGCGCGATCTCCTTGTTGCGCGCCGCGAGCCCCTTCTTGATCGCGTCCTGGTGCGAGCCCGAGAACGCGGTGAACACGAGGTCGCCGCCGTAGGGATGGCGCGGATGCACGGGCAGCTGGTTCACGTACTCGACCGTGCGGATGATCTCGTTGATGTCGGAGAAGTCGATGCCCGGATCGATGCCCTGCGTGTAGAGATTGAGGCCGAGCGTCACGAGGCAGACGTTGCCCGTGCGCTCGCCGTTGCCGAACAGGCAGCCCTCGACCCGATCGGCGCCCGCGAGCTGCGCGAGCTCGGCCGCGGCAACCCCGCAGCCGCGGTCGTTGTGCGGATGCACGGAGAGCACGATCGCATCGCGCCGCGCGAGGTGCCGGTGCATCCATTCGATCTGGTCGGCGTAGACATTCGGCGTGGAAAGCTCGACGGTCGCCGGAAGATTGATGATCACCTTGTGCTGCGGCGTGGGCATCCAGACGGCGGTGACCGCGTCGCAGATCTCGGCGGCGAATTCGAGCTCCGTGCCCGTGAAGCTCTCCGGCGAGTATTCGAAGGTCCACTCGGTTTCCGGGTACTCGGCCGCGATGTCGCGGATCAGCCGGGCGCCGGCGACCGCGATGTTGGTGATGCCCGGCTTGTCGAGGCCGAACACCACGCGCCGCTGCGTTGTCGACGTCGAATTGTAGAGATGGACGATCGCGCGCTTCACGCCCCTGAGCGCCTCGAACGTGCGCCGGATCAGCGGCTCGCGCGACTGCGTCAGCACCTGCACGGTGACATCGTCGGGGATCCGCTTTTCGTCGATCAGCTTGCGGATGAAGTCGTAATCGGTCTGCGAGGCGGCTGGGAACCCGACCTCGATTTCCTTGTAGCCCATGCGTACGAGCAGATCGTAAAGACGGAGTTTGCGCTCCGGGTCCATCGGCTCGATCAGCGCCTGGTTGCCATCCCGCAGATCCACGCTGCACCAGATCGGCGGCCGCGCGAGGGTCCGCGACGGCCAGAGCCGGTCGCTGATCGCTACGGGCGTGAACGGAACGTATTTCCTGACGGGCTCGATCTTCATCGGATCCTCGACAACGCAAAGACAAGGTTTTCCCGTCCTCTGCTGCCGGACGGGCGGGCACTGCTCGAATTGGGGGAGTGAGTTATGTGCGCGCGAGGCGCAGCAGCAGGCCGCAAAGCAGGGCGAGCGCAGGCGCGGCAGCGAGGCCGGTGCGCGTGGCGGCGAAGGGGGTACGGCTGCTCATCGGTGCGACCATATCGGAAAACCCGGCAGATCGCAAGTCGAGGCCCGCGACCGTGCCGCCCGGGAACCGGTTTGCCGGCTGTGCGACACTTCGCGCACCTCCGGATCTGCTCCGACGATGCCCGCCCCGCCCGAAGTCTCGACCCGCGGCCGCGCCGGCCTGGTGCTCTCCCCCCGGCTCTTCGCGATCGCCGCTCTCGCGCTGCTGCTCGCCCATGCGGCGCTCGTCGTCATTGCCGTGCGCAACGGGGCACCCGGCCGGCCGCCGTGGCAGCTCTACTCGGTGATCGCGGTGGGTGCGGTGATGCTGCGGATTCTGGCGATGCGCAAACCGGAGGCCGTCGCCGGAATTGCCCTCGCCGGGTGTGGCGCGCTCGCCGTGGCGCTGCTGGGCGCCGGTGCGGTTGCCGTGGTCGCGCTGATGGTCGTGAATGCGACCGTGGTGGGGCTCTCCTTCCTCGCCTGGGCGGGCAACTCCGACGTGAACGCAATGACCGCACGCGGGCTCGCCATGCCGACCGCGGTCGGCATGGCGCTCTGGGTCGGCTTGATGGCTGCTACCAGCGCGCTGCCGGTGCATCTGCCCTTGGTCTACGCGGCCTTGCTCGTCCTTCCGCTGGTCGCGCTCCCGGCGACCTCCGGCGCGATCGTTTCGCATTTCCGCCGCTGGTACGCGTCCGCGCAGTGGGACGCGAGCGAACGATGGTGGATCGGCGCGCTGGCGCTCGTGGCCGTGGTGCACCTCTTCATCGTCGCCAAGCCCGAGATAGGCTACGACGCGATCGCCATGCATCTGCAATTCGCCGAGCTCGTGGCGAGGCAGCGCCAGTGGCACCACGACGTGACGCGCTTCGTCTGGGCGGTGATGCCGCTCGGCGCGGACCACGCCTTTGCGGCCGCCTATCTTCTGGGCGGCGAATCCGCGGCACGACTGTTCAACCTCGCCGCAGGCGCGCTCGCACTCACGCTGCTCTATCAGCTCGCCCGTCGTCGCGCGCGGCGGGACGGGGCGCTGGCCTGTGTCTGCCTTTTCGCGAGTACGCCACTCGCGTTCGTCGAAACCGGGACGCTCTTCAGCGAGCCGCTGTGGCTCGCGTTCCTTCTGGCAACGCTGCTCGCCGCATTCGCCTGGGCAGAGTCGGGCGACAAAGCGAGCGCGGTCGGACTCGCCGTCGCCGCGGCCGGTGCGATGCAGACCAAGGTGATCGGAGTGCTTTGGCTCGCGCCGCTTTTCGTCGGCCTTGCCGGCTTTGCGATCCTGAAACGGCGGCGAACCGGGCTCGACGCACGGATCGTCGCCGCGCTCGTGCTGGCGCTCGCGATCGCCGCATGGCCCTATGTCAACGCATGGGCGCGAACCGGCAATCCGGTGTTCCCATTCATGAACGCGCTCTTCCGCTCGCCCTATTTCGACATGGCGCAGTCGTTCAACAACAGTCTCTACAACGCCTCGCTGTCATGGTCGAGTCCGTACGACGTCGTGCTCGCAAGCGGCCGCTTCCTCGAGGGCCGAAATGGCTCGGCCGGCTTCCACTGGCTGCTGCTGTATCCGCTCATCCTCGTCGCCGCCATCCGTACGCGAGACCGCCCCGCGCTCTTGTGCCTGCTGCTCGCCGCGATATTTTTCGTCGCCGTCTACACGCAGCAGTCGTACCTGCGCTATCTTCTGCCGTTCTTCGCGTTGATCACGCTGCTGGGCGCGCAGGCGCTCGGCACGCTACCCGACACCCGCGCATGGCGGGCGGGAATCGACGTCGCAGGCACGCTGCTGCTGCTGCTGAACCTGCATTTCATCGGGGCGGGCGGCTACGGCAACGGGACGCTCTGCCTTCCCTGCCTGGTCAGCCCGCAGGCGCGCGACGAGTACGTTTTCGCCAACGCGCCGCTGCGGACGGTCGGGGCCTTCCTCAACCGTCACGCGCCCGACGCCCGCGTCGCATACCTTGTCGTGAACGGACCATCACCCGCCGGCTTCACGGGCTATGCGCGCAGCACCAATTGGCACGACCAGCCGTTCTACCGTGCAGCGCTTGCTGCCGGCACCGGCGATCAAGTGCTGGAACTTGCGCGCAAATACAACCTCGACCACGCGGTGTTCGAAGCCTGGCCGGGATCGCGGGAGACACCGGCAATCGCGCAGTTTCGCGAACGTCACACGACAACCGTCTGGCAGCGAGGCGAACTCGTCATCGCGAGGATTCAGCCGCCTTCGGACCGGTGATCGACAGTCTGCCGCGAGCTCGCAATCCCGCCCGCGTTGCCGATGGCTCCGGGCGCATCCTGCCGCGCATCGCGGCGCGACAGCGGCTCGCGCGGAACGTTCTGCACGTCGAACTGCAAGGTTGCAAGCAGCAGTTGGATGCCGACCAGCGTCGGGAACGCGGCGAGCATCACCTCACCGGACGTCGCCGGTATGCCGCTGACGACCGAATGCGCCCATTTGGCCGCACCGAACAGGCCTCCACCGAGACAGAGCAGCACGCCGAGGACGAACTGTACCGTGCCCGCGTTGAAATCGCGCAGAAAATAGCTGTAGAAGAAGCGCTTGGCGGTGGCCACCACGTACTTTCCCGGGAACTGGAGCAGCGTCCGGCCGATCGACAGGCTGCTTGTCTCGTCCGCGTAGCGTGCCGGCAACGGCACGTCCCGCACGACGGCGCGGATCGTGCCGAGGCGGAAGAGCATTGCCGACTCGAAGAAATACCCGCGGTCGATCCGCTCCAGCGGCAGCATCGAAAGCGCGGTGCGATGGATCGCCGTGTAGCCGTTGCTCGGATCCATCACGTTCCAATAGCCGCTCGCCACCTTGTTGACCAGCGACAGCAGCGCATTGCCGAAGAGGCGGACGCGTGGCATGCCATCGAGCAGGGCGAAATCGTAGAAGCGGTTGCCCTTGGCGTAGTCCGCTTCGCCCGCCATCAGCGGATGGACGAGCAACGGGATGCGGGCCGGGTCCATCTGGCCGTCGCCGTCGAGCTTGACCACGATGTCCGCGCCGGCTGCGAGCGCCGCCTCGTAGCCCGTGACAACGGCGCCACCGACACCCCGATTTTGGGCATGCCGAAGCACCGTGACGCGCGGATCGCTGCACCCGCGCTCCACAACGTCTCCGGACCGCTCCGGGCACGCGTCGTCGACGACAAAGATCCGGCCCACTTCGGGGCCGATGCCGCCGATGACGCCGAGAACCTGCCGGCTCACCCGGTAGCACGGAACCACGACCGCGATGTTGGGTGGACCCGCATGCATGGTCAGTGCACGGCCACGACCACGCCCAGCACGATGATCGCCCCGCCGACAATGGCGTTGATCGACAGGGGTTCGCCGAGCGCGACGTGCGCGAGCAGCGGAACCACGACGAACGCGAGCGCGAACATCGCGTAGGCGGTCGAGAGCGGAACCGTCCGCAACACGTAGACCCAAAGCAGCGTGGCAAACGCATAGACCGCCAGGGCGACGAGCATCAGAGGCGACAGGAAGCCGCGCAGCGTGGCCCATGAAAAACCGTCGACCCGCCATTGCGCCGCGGCCGCCTTGAACAGCAGCTGGCCGATCGCGATCAGCGCGACGCAGCCGAGCGTCAGCAGGATCGAGCGAACCGGCATTCGAGTGCCCCGAAGCGGCGCAGGATTCTGGGAGCAGCGGCCAAGGAACCTCTGATCGAGTCCCAGGTGGCCACGCTGCACCGCGAAACGCGGATGAATGCGAGCCGAGCGACGAAGGTCGTAGCCGAACCTGCGCAACCGAGGGAGGCTGCGCAAGCGCCGCAATTCGCAGCACCCCGAAGGGACGGCCGCTGTTCGGGCGGCCTGCTTTGTCGCTCGGCTTGCAAAGGCGCCTGGCCTTCGCTGCGCCTTGCTTCGCGCATTCCGTTGCGAAAACCGGCCGTCGCGACCGCGCGGGGCTTGATCAAAGGTCCTCTAAGGCGCGGGACTCGCACGCCGCCGGCGCAGCAGCATCCAGCCCGAGACGACGAAACCCGAGATCGCGTAGGCAACGAAGGCGCCGAAGAGCACGATCGCCGGCTGGTAGGAAAGCAGCGCGAGGAACAGCACGATGAGGAAGATCGCGAGAAAAGGCACGCTCTTCTTGAGGTTGATCGTCTTGAAGCTGTAGTACTTGAGGTTGGAGACCATCGTCAGGCCCGCGAACAGCGTGACGGCGAAGGCCCACCAACGCACGCCGTCGGCATCGACACCGTAGTCGTCCATGATCCAGACGAAGCCTGCGACCAGCGCCGCCGCCGACGGGCTCGGGATGCCGAGGAACCAGCGCTTGTCGGCGACCTCCAGCAGCGTATTGAAGCGGGCGAGCCGCAGCGCCGCGCCGGCCACGTAGACGAAGGCCGCGATCCAGCCGAGCTTGCCCATGCCGCGCAGCGTCCATTCGTAGATGACGAGCGCCGGCGCGGCGCCGAAGCACACCATGTCGGACAGGCTGTCGTACTCCGCGCCGAAAGCGCTTTGCGTGCGCGTCAGCCGCGCCACGCGGCCGTCGAGCCCGTCCAGCAACATCGCGACGAAGATCGCGACGGCGGCCTGGTCGAAATTGACGTTCATCGCCTGCACGATCGCGTAGAAGCCGGCGAAGAGCGCGGCCGTCGTGAAGAGGTTCGGCAGCAGGTAGATGCCGCGGCGGCGAATGCGGTTCTTCTGCACCATGCGCTGCTTCTGGTAGTCATCGTGCATGAAGCCCTCCCCCACCGGACGGTCTCATCGTAAGGACGGACCGATCCTGCCGCGTCATGGTCCGGCAAGCTCCGCGAGGATTGTCGTCGTCGCCAAGACCTTGTCGCCGACCGCGACCTTGGGCTTTGCAGTCACCGGCAGGTAGACGTCCACGCGCGAGCCGAAGCGGATGAAGCCGTAGCGCTGACCGCGGCGCAGGCGATCGCCCACGTTGACGTAACAGAGGATGCGCCGCGCGATGAGCCCGGCCACCTGCACACAGGTCACGTCGGCGCCGTCGGCGAGAACCAGGTGCAGCGCGTTGCGCTCGTTGTCGACGGAAGCCTTGTCGAGCGCAGCGTTGAGGAAACTGCCCTCGTGATACCAGATGCCCTGCACGACGGCGTCCACCGGGCTGCGGTTCGAATGGACGTTGAAGACGTTCATGAACACGCTGATCTTGAGCGCCTGCCGGTCGAGGTACGGATCGCGATCTGGCCCGACGCGCACGATCTTGCCGTCCGCGGGAGAGAGCACCGCATTCGCCTCCCCGGGAACGTCCCGCGGCGGATCGCGGAAGAACTGTACGATGAACACCACCGCGAGCCACGCCGGCACGGCGAGCCACCAAGGACCGGTGAAGGAGAGAGCGACGGCGATGACTGCGGCGATCAGCAGAAATCGCCAGCCCTCGCGGGCGATGATCGGATGGGGATAGTTCGACACGGCGCGTGACAATGAACGCCGAGGATTCTACCACCCGTGTCCGACGTGTCGGCTTGCTCCAGGGACCGCTGCAGGCACGCGGCAGGTGCGCGGACGCCGACTAGCGCGGCGCATCCGGCGCCGGGCGCGATGTAGGCCCGACGGCGCGGTCGATCTGCAGCGCCCTCCGCTCGCCCGACCCGAACGCGATCGTCGCGCCCTTCACGATCAGACCGAGAAATGCGAGTAGCACGATCACCGCGCAGACTCGCAGCAGCACGATGCGGTCCACTTCGAATCTCGGGCGTCGGCTTGCTGTCCGTCTTGCCGGCGGCGCAGCAGAGCTTCCCGGCGCACTATCGCGCAGCGCCATCGATGCGCTGCGCCTGCTCGCGGGCCTGCTGCTGCAGCATTCCCTCGACGGCGCGCGCGCGCTCCATCGGCGCGGTCGGCGCCGGGGGCGACGACGACGGTTCGAAGGGTGCGACGGCGGCAGGCGACACGGCGTTGCGCTCGTAGGTTCGCTCCGGACCCGGATCTCCCGAGAGGAGGCCGTACTGGCTCACCGCGGTCCTGGCGAGCATCGCGACGATCACGAGCGCGAGCAGCAGAACGATGAGGCCGATCCAGCCGCGCTGGCGCGAAACCGATCCCGACGCTTGCCGCATGGCCGACTCCGTGGCGAATGCCCCGCACATACGCTAGCGCGCCTGCGCGCCGCGCGCACGGCTGGCCGACACACGGGCGCCCCTGCGGCTCGTGCGGCGCGGAACGGCCGCATTGCGGGCCGGGCGGCGATGCCGGTCGCGCGGGCAATCGCAGCGCGCCCGCCTCTTCAGTTCCGGCTCTGGTCGACGAGCTTGTTCTTCCGGATCCAGGGCATCATCGCGCGAAGCTTCTCGCCCACCCGCTCGATCGAATGCTCGGACGTCAGGCGGCGACGCGACAACAGTGTCGGCGCGCCGGCGCGGTTCTCGAGGATGAAATCCTTCGCGTACTCGCCGGTCTGGATGCGCGTCAGCGCGTCCTTCATCGCCTTCTTGGTCTCGGCCGTGACGATCTTGGGACCGGTCACGTATTCGCCGTACTCGGCGTTGTTGGAGATCGAGTAGTTCATGTTGGCGATGCCGCCTTCGTAGATCAGGTCGACGATCAGCTTCACCTCGTGCAGGCACTCGAAGTAGGCCATCTCCGGCGCGTAGCCCGACTCGACCAGCGTCTCGTAGCCGCCTTTGATCAGCTCGACCAGTCCGCCACAGAGAACCACCTGCTCGCCGAAAAGATCGGTCTCGGTCTCCTCGCGGAAGTTGGTCTCGATGATGCCGGCGCGCGCACCGCCGATCGCGGCGGCGTAGGAAAGCGCGACGTCACGTGCCTTCTTCGACGCGTCCTGATGCACGGCGATCAGCATCGGCACGCCGCCGCCTGCGACGTAGGTCGAGCGCACCGTGTGGCCGGGCGCCTTGGGCGCGACCATCACGACGTCGAGATCCGCCCGCGGCACGACCTGGCCGTAGTGGATGTTGAAGCCGTGCGCGAACGCCAGCACCGCACCCTTCCTGATGTTGGGCTCGACGTCGCTCCTGTAGGTGGCGGCGATGTGCTCGTCGGGCATCAGCATCATGACGACGTCGGCCCCGGCGACCGCCGGCCCGATCTCGGCGACCTTGAGGCCCGCCTTCTTCGCCTTGTCCCAGGAGGCGCCACCCCTGCGCAACCCGACCGTCACCTTGACGCCCGAATCGTTCAGGTTCTGCGCGTGCGCGTGCCCCTGCGAGCCATAGCCGACGATCGTGACCTTCTTCCCCTTGATCAGGCTCAGGTCCGCGTCCTTCTCGTAATAGACTTTCATGTCGTTTCCCCGTTTCGGTGTTCCCGGTTCTCGTATTCCCGACTGCCGCCGCGCTCGCCCTTGCTATCGCCCGCTCCCGCGAGCGCGAGCGCCCCGCCGGCGGGCGAACGCGAGCGCGGCTGTTCAGACGCGCAGGATGCGCTCGCCGCGCCCGATCCCCGAGGCGCCTGTGCGCACGGTCTCCAGAATCGTGCCGGGCTCGATGGCCTGCAGGAACGCGTCGAGCTTGCTGCCGGTGCCGGTGAGCTCGATCGTGTAGCTCTTGTCGGTGACGTCGAGAATGCGGCCGCGGAAGATGTCGGCAAGCCGCTTCGTCTCCTCGCGGTCCTTCCCCGCCGCACGCACCTTGACGAGCATGAGCTCGCGCTCGATATGGTTGCCTTCGGTCAGGTCGACCACCTTGACCACCTCGACTAGCTTGTTCAGCTGCTTGGTGATCTGCTCGATGACGTCGTCGGAGCCCGCGGTGACGATCGTCATGCGCGACATCGTCGGGTCCTCGGTCGGCGCCACGGTCAGCGACTCGATGTTGTAGCCGCGTGCGGAGAAGAGCCCCGAGATGCGCGACAGCGCGCCCGCCTCGTTCTCGACCAGGATGGAGAGGATATGTCTCATGAGCGCGGTCCTCTACAGTTCTTCGGCGAGGATCATCTCGGTCAGCCCTTTGCCGCCCGGGACCATCGGAAACACGTTCTCCGCCTGGTCGGTGATGAAGTCGAGGAACACGAGCCGCTCCTTCTGCTTGAACGCCTCGCGCAGCGCGCCTTCCACGTCCGCCGGCTTGTCGACCTTGAGGCCGACGTGCCCGTACGCTTCCGCGAGCTTCACGAAGTCGGGCAGCGCGTCCATGTACGACTCGGCGTAGCGGTTGCCGTAGAAGAACTCCTGCCACTGCCGCACCATGCCCATGTAGCGGTTGTTGAGGTTCACGATCTTGATCGGAAGGTGGTACTGCTTGCAGGTGGACAGCTCCTGGATGCACATCTGGATCGACGCCTCGCCGGTCACGCATGCCACCGTCGCGCCGGGGTTGACGAGCTGCGCGCCCATTGCCGCGGGCAGGCCGAAGCCCATCGTGCCGAGTCCCCCCGAGTTGATCCAGCGGCGCGGCTTGTCGAACTTGTAGTATTGCGCCGCCCACATCTGGTGCTGTCCGACATCGGACGTGACGATCGCATCGCCGCCGGTCGCCGCGTAGAGCTGCTCGATCACGTATTGCGGCTTGATCAGCTTGCTCGCCTTGTCGTATTTGAGGCAGTCCTTGCGCTGCCACTCCTTGATGTCGGCCCACCACGCCTTGAGCGCCGCGGAATCCGGCCGTTGTGGCGACGACTCGATGATCTTGACCATCTCGTCCAGCACCTCGCCGACATAGCCGACGATCGGCACGTCGACCTTGACGCGCTTGCTGATCGACGATGGGTCGATGTCGATGTGGATGATCTTGCGGTCGCTGCGGAAGAAGTGCGTCGGGTTGCCGATCACGCGGTCGTCGAAGCGCGCGCCGATCGCGATCAGCACGTCGCAGTGCTGCATCGCCATGTTCGACTCGTAGGTGCCGTGCATGCCGAGCATGCCGGTGAACTGCGGGTCGGTGCCGGGGAAGCCGCCGAGACCCATCAGCGTGTTCGTGCACGGGAAGCCCAGCAGCCGCACGAGGCGCGTCAGCTGCGCGGACGCATTGTTCAGCACGACGCCACCCCCGGCGTAGACCATCGGCCGCCTGGCCTCGAGCAGCAGCTGCACCGCCTTCTTGATCTGACCGGCGTGACCCTTGGTCACCGGGTTGTACGAGCGCAGCGCCACCGTCTTCGGATAGACGTACTCGGTCTGGGCCTGAGTGACGTCCTTCGGGATGTCGACGAGCACCGGGCCGGGACGTCCGGTGTTCGCGAGGTAGAACGCCTTCTTGATCGTCAGCGCCAGGTCCTTCACGTCCTTGACGAGGAAGTTGTGCTTGACGCAGGGCCGGGTGATGCCGACGGTGTCGCACTCCTGGAACGCGTCCTGCCCGATCGCATGCGTCGGCACCTGGCCCGTGATGACGACCATCGGGATCGAATCCATGTACGCTGTCGCGATGCCGGTGACCGCATTGGTGACACCGGGCCCCGAGGTGACGAGGCAGACGCCGACCTTGTTGGACGAGCGCGAATAGCCGTCGGCGGCGTGCGCCGCGCCCTGCTCGTGCCGGACCAGCACGTGCTTGACCTTGTCCTGTTTGAACAGCTCATCGTAGATGTTGAGGACCGCGCCGCCCGGATAGCCGAAGACGTACTCGACGCCCTCGTCCTGCAGGCAGCGGATGACGATTTCCGCACCCGTAAGTTGCATGACAATGCCTCTGGCAGTTTGATGAACACGATTACCCGGCGTCCGAGCACCCTCGGGCCGGGGACTGCAAAACCGGGACGCGCCGGCGGGTGGGTCGCGCGTCGATCAAGGCTTCTTCGGATAGAGAGCCGGTCCATCGCCTCGCTCGGGGTGCTCCCGCCGCGCTCGTGGCGCAGCAAGAGGGGAGGCCAACGGCCGTTATTGCAGCACAGCATCGCGGCCCACTCCGGGCCGCACGTGAAACGTTAGCGGGAAGCCCTTGTCGGGTCAAGCGGAATTGCTTCGCCGCACAATAGCGGTGCGAACCCTTTCCCCTATAATCGGCCGCGACCTTTGTGAGCCCACACTGGCTACCTATCAGGAAATCTCGGCATTCCTGGCCGACGTCGAGCGGCGCGCGTTCAAACACGCGATGTTCGCGGTCCGCGACGAGGACGTCGCGCTGGATGTCGTCCAGGATGCGATGCTCAAGGTGACCGAAAAGTACGCCGATCGGCCGGCAGCCGAGCTCCCGCTCGTATTCCACCGGATTCTGCAGAACACGATCCACGACCACTTCCGGCGCCAAAAGGTGCGATCGACCTGGACCGTGCTGCTGTCGGCGCTGGGGCAGCGTGACGACAAGGACGACGACTACGACCCGCTCGAAACCCTTCCGGCAAGATCCGACTCCAACGCGACAGCAGACCCCGCGCAGCAGTTGGAGCAGAGCCAGACGGTGGCGCTGATCGAAGACGCGCTGGCGCGCCTTCCGGCCCGTCAACGGGAGGCGTTCCTGCTACGTTACTGGGAAGAGTTCGACGTGGCCGAGACGGCGGCGGCGATGGGGTGCTCCGAAGGGAGCGTCAAGACCCACTGCTCGCGTGCCGTGCGCGCGTTGCAGGTGACGCTTGCGGCCAAAGGGGTCAAGCTATGACCGACCAAGAACAGAACCTTGCTGGAAAATTAACGGGTTATCTGGATCGCAGCGCCGCGGAACTGCGGCCGGGTCTCGCCTATCGGCTGCAGCGAGCGCGTGCCGAAGCGCTGGCCCGGCTGTCCGAACCGGAGCGCGCGAGTGCGCTCGCGCCGGCTTTTTTCGCCCGCGGATCCGGGACGGTCGGTGGCGGGCCGCGGCCGTTCTACCAGCAGTGGAAGTTCTGGCTCGCGATTCTGTTGCTGGCGACAGCGGTTTTCGGCACCGAGCAATGGCGTGCCTATCAGCAGGTCCAGGAACTCGAGGACTTGGACAGCCAGATCCTGACCTCCGACCTGCCGATCGATGCCTATCTGGATCGGGGTTTCCAGAATTGGCTCAGAGCCTCCGACTCCGACTGATGATCCGCCTGGCGGCGGCCGCGCTGTTGCTGGCGGCGCCGCTTGGTGCATCGGGACAGTTGCCACTCACTTCGCCGTCGTGGTCACAACTATCCCCGCAGGAGCGGCAGGTACTGGCGCCGCTGGCGGGCGATTGGGACCGGCTGGATGCGCAGCGCAAGCAGAAATGGCGCGGCATCGCCCAGCGCTATTCCAAGATGTCCCCCGAGGAGCAGCAACGGGTACAGCAGCAGATGCAGCCGTGGGCGCAGCTGACGCCGCAGGAACGGGCCGCGGCTCGTGAGCAGTACAAGTCGCTGAAGCAGCTCCCGCCGGAGAAGAAGGACGAGGTGAAGCAGAAGTGGGAGCAGTACCAGAATCTGCCCCCCGAGACCAAGCAGGATCTGGCTCGCCAGCCGCCGCCGCCCCCGGGTGCCCGCGGACCGGCCGGAGCCCGGCCGCCGGCGCCCCCCGCGACTTCGGGGACTCCGGCCGCTCCCGCGGCACAGCCGCCCGCATCGCGCCCCCCGATCGCCGCGCCGGACGGCACGGCTACGCGGCGCTGAGCGCCCGGCACCGCGCCGGCGGATGGCGCCCGAGTCTGCACCCGAGGTCGGCGCCGCCCGGTCGGAGGCGAGTCTCGCGCGCCGCGCCGCGGCAGCCCTCTACGAATTGCTGCTGGTGAGCGCGCTGGCGCTGATCGCAGGTTTCGCTCTGGCGCCATTCGTCTCGCCGCAGCCCCCCGGAGTGCCGCACTCGCTCGTCATGCCTTCTGCCGCGGCGCGGGCGGCCCTGTTTGTCGTGCTGTTCGTGCTCGCCGGCGCGTACTGCGTCCACGGCTGGACCGGCCGGCGCCGGACGCTGCCGCAGAAGACCTGGCGGCTCGCCGTGGTCAGGGGCGACGACGAGCCGCCAACATGGCGGCGCGCCGCAACGCGCTACGTCGCCTGCTGGTTCGGACCCGCGCTGGCGCTTGCGGCGTACGTCGTGCTGCACCCGCACGGCTTGGGCGCCCACGCCGCATGGCTCGTGCTCCTCAATTGGCTGTGGGCGGCCATCGACCGCGACCAGCGCTTCCTGCACGACCGCCTCGCAGGTACGCGCATCGTCGCCACTGCCTGAGGCCGCGCCGCTTCATTCCGCCGTAGCGGGGCGATCAGGTGGACGCGCCAGCGCGACGGCGAGGGCGATCATCAGCATGCCGGCCTGCGCGAGCGCGTCCTGCCGCTCGTCGAAGAAAAGCCAGGCCATGAGCGCCGTGACGGGCGGCACCAAGTAGAAAAGACGCGCGACACCGGCCGATGCGCCGTGGCGCAGCAGCCAGTACAGCAGGCTGATCGCGCCCACCGAGAGCACGAGCACCGACCAGCCGAGCGCGAAGGCGAACGACGGCGTCCAGCGAATGGGTGCGGGCTCGGACAGCAGCACGATCGGCGCGTAGACCGCCGCGCACGCCGCGAACTGGATCACCGAGCCGCTGCGCAGATCGACATGCGAGCAGAAGCGCTTCTGGTAGAGCGTGCCGGTGCTGATCGCGGCGAGCGCGCAGACGATCGGCACCAAACCCTGGACGCCTCCGCCGAAGTCGACCTTGTGCCGCACGACGAAGTACACGCCGACCAAGCCCAGCACGAAGCCTGCCCATTGCCGCGGCCGCACCGGCTCTAGGAGCCATGCGCGGGCGAGCAGGACGGTGAGCAGCGGCTGCAGGCCGACGAGCATCGCCGCCGTGCCGGCGGGCATGCCGCCGCCGATCGCGACGAAGACGCCGCCGAGGTAGATGCCGTGCACGAGCCACGCGGCGACCACCGAGTGTGTCGCTTCGCGCCGCGACGGCCACGGCGCGCGCGTGGCCAGCGCCACGACGAGCATCAGCCCGGCGACGAGGACGAAGCGGTGCAGCAGGAACTTGAGCGGCGGCGCGTAGGGCAGCCCGTATTTGGCGACGATGAACCCGGTGCTCCACAGCAGCACGAACAGCGGGGCGGCGAGCGCGCCCGCGCGCGCAAGCAGCGCGTTCAAGCCCGCGGCTTCGGCATCGCGGCCTTGTAGCGCTCGATGCTTTCCACGATCTCGTGCTTCGCCTCTTCCGCGTCGACCCAGCTGCCGACGCGCACCCACTTGCCGGGCTCGAGGTCCTTGTAGTGCTCGAAGAAGTGCGCAATCTGCTGCGTCTGGATCTCCGGCAGGTCGCGCGGCGACTTGACGTGCCGGTAGAGCGACGAGAGCCTGTCGATGGGCACAGCGAGGATTTTCGCATCGCCGCCGCCCTCGTCGTCCAGCTTCAGCATGCCGATCGGCCGGCAGCGGACGACGACGCCGGTGATGATCGGGTAGGGCGACAGCACCAGCACGTCGCTCGGGTCGCCGTCGTCGGACAGCGTGTTCGGAATGTAGCCGTAATTGCAGGGATAATGCATAGCCGTCGACATGAATCGATCGACGAACACCGCACCGGTATCCTTGTCCACCTCGTACTTGATGGGATCCGCCCGCATCGGGATCTCGATGATCACGTTGCAGTCGTTCGGGATATCCTTGCCGGCGGGAACGCGATCGAGGCTCATCGGTAGGCGTTAACGGTGGAACGAAGAATGCCGATTATAGCGGCGGGTGACCGTCCGGCTGCGCCCCCCCAGACGCCGCAGCCCCGCACGCCATTCGCCGTGCGCCTGCGCGCGGGGGGCGCGGTCGCGCTCGCCGTGGCATGCGCCGCGGTTTCCGCCCAGGACACCGTGCGCACCGAACCCCCGGTGATGCAGGAAGCGCCGCTCGTCACGCCTTTCTCGGCGGGTCCGGCCGGTACCGATCGTCCGCGCGGCTGGGAAGTGATCCGGTTGTCCGAGCGCAAGCCCTTGACGAGCTACGACCTGGTGAGCGACCCGGCGGGCATCGTTCTGCGCGCAAGAGCCGATGCCTCGGCAAGCGTGCTTGCCCATCGCACGTCGTTCGATGTCCGCGCCGCGCCGATCGCCGAATGGCGCTGGAAGGTGAGCCACCTGATTCCCGGCGCCGACAACCGGCTCTCGGGTCGCGACGATTCTCCGGTGCGCGTGATCTTCGCCTTCGACGGCAACAAGTCGCGGCTGCCGATGACCGACCGTGCGGTCTTCATGCTGACGCGGGCCGCAGGGAACGAACTGCCGTATGCGACGCTGATGTACGTCTGGTCCAACGAGTTGCAGGTCGGCACTGTGCTGCCCAACCCGCACACGCGGCGCGTGCAGATGATCGTCGCAGCGACCGGCGCCAGGGACGTCGGCCGCTGGTGCACGATCAAGCGCAACCTGCTGGACGACTTTCGCCGCGCGTTTGGCGAGGACCCCGGCCGCCTGGTTGCGATCGGCGTGATGACCGACACCGACAACACGGGCGTCGCGGCCGAATCGTGGTACGGCGACATCGAATTGGGGTCGCCCGAGCGCTGATCGGAACATGTTCGGCCGGCGCGGTATCATCGGCTCCGCGAGCCGCCCATGGAAACGTTGCAGCGAGAGCCCACGATCGTCGAGCAGGCCTATCGCGCCATCCTGGACGCAATCTGCGAGGGCCGGCTCGAGCCGGGCGAGCGCCTGACCCAGGAGAGCATCGCGGCAAAGCTCGCGGTATCGCGACAGCCGGTCGGGCAAGCGCTGCTCCTGCTCAAGCAGCAGAAGTTCCTGATCGAAGCCGGCCGGCGGGGCCTGATGGTCGCACCGCTCGACCGCGAATTCATGCGCTGGATCTACGAGCTGCGCCTCGGCATCGAGCCGCTCGCCGCCGCGCTCGCCGCCCGCAACGCGACACCCGGGTCGATGATGCAAGGCGAGCGGTTGCTGGAAGCCGGACGCGCCGCCGTGCGCGACGGCTCCATTCCGGACCTGATCCGCGCCGACATGGCGTTCCACATGTTCCTCTACGAGCAGTCGGGCAACCGGCTTTTCGTCGACGTGATGGGCGAGCTTTGGCATCACCTGCGCCGCGTGATGCGCGAGGTGCTGCTGAAGCGCGAGTACCGGCGCGCGATCTGGGTCGAGCACGAGCAGATCCTGCGTGCGCTGGCCGGGCATGACGAAGAGGGCGCGGCGGCGCTCGTCCGCTCGCACCTGCAGAACGCCGCGGTGAGCGTGCAGGTCGCGCTGCCGCCCGGCGCCACGACGAACCTCACGCCCGCCTGAAACGCGGTGTCGGGGCGCGGGACTTCAGCCCCGCGTGCCCCTGTAGGTGCGGCCGTAATCGACGTACACGTCCACACCCTGCGCGAACCAGTCGCGCTCGGCGGGCTTCAATTCGCGGAATGCGCGCGCGGGGCGTCCGGCCCAGATCCAGCCGGCCTTCACCACGGTGGCGGGCTCCACCCACGCGCCGGCCGCGATGCAGCCGCCGCGCTCGACCACGACGCGATCGCCTACCCGCGAGGCCATGCCGATCAGCGCATTGTCAGCGACCTCGCCCGACGACATCCGCACATTGTGGCCGATCGTGACGCCGTCACCGATCACGAGGTCTCCACGCGCCGCGTCGGTCACGAGCAGCGAATTGTCCTGCACGTTGCTGCGCGTGCCGATCACGATGCGTGCGCCGCCGGCGTTGAGCGCGCAACCGAAGTAGATACCCGCATCGTCGCCGATGCGCACGTCGCCCGCCACGACCGCGGTGCGCGCGACGAACGCCTTCGCGATCGCGGGTGATCGGCCATGGATCGAGTGCAGACGTCCGGTGAACGGACCTTCGGGGATGAACGGCACCATGTCGAGCGGCGGCAGGTCGCCGGAGGTCGCGAGCACCGACGGTTGCCCGGCACGGATCGCCTGCGCCGCCGCGACAACGTCGTCGCGGTCGATCTCGCGCACCGGCGTCGCGGGATTGCCCTCGTAGAGGTAACCGCCCGCGAGCTGCTTGCGCGGCGGCACGAGGCTGCCGGGCGCGATCAGCGCGTGTGCGCCCACCACCGCTCCATCCATCACGGCAGCAGCGTCAGCCACGACGACGCCGTGCGCAAGCGTGCACGCATGCACAAGCCCGAAGCGGCCCACGGTGACGTCGTCGCCGATGGTCGTCGCCAGCACGCCGTCGGCAATGTGCACGGTCGCGCGTTCGGCAAAGTGGACGTTGGCCCCGATGCGTACCCATTCGCCGTCGGCGCGCAAGGTCGCAAGTTGCCGCAGCGTGAGGCCGGCACCGGCGATCGTGCGGCCGATCACTGCCGCATCGGGCGCAAGGTCGAACGGCTGCGCAAGGGCCGGTGTGAACTCGAGGTAGGAAAGCAGCATTTGGGCGATCAGGGATCGGGAATGAGGAATGGGGAGAGTGCAAGCCACGTCCGCAGGAGCATCGACTTCGCGTCAAGCGTCATTCTATCGAGCGTTTCCGGCCCCCTCCCCGGTATCCGGAACCTGCCGCGTGTCGCCCGAGCGCCACCGCCGCTCCGCCCCGTCCCATGCGGCAAGCGGCTGCAGATCCGGAACGCAGGCGAGCCCCGTCCTGGCATCCGAGGAGATCGCCTCCGGAGTCACGACGACGTCGAGCAGCGCCGGACGGCTGGCGAGCGCGCGATCGATTGCCGCAGGCAATTCCGCTGCGCGTTCGATGCGCTCGGCATGCATGCCGAATGCGCGCGCCATCGCCGCGTGGTCGGCGAACTGAAGCCTCGTCCCCACGACCTTCCCATGCGTCTGCGCCTGGTCGTGCACTTCAATCTGCCACGCGCCGTTGTTGGCGATCACGATCAGTACCGGCGCCTTGTGGCGGACCGCGGTGTCCACTTCCACCGCATTGAAGCCGAAGGCGCCGTCGCCGGTGACGACGTAGACCTCGCGCTCCGGGAAGGCGAGGCTTGCGGCGATGCCGAACGGCACGCCGATGCCGATGCAGCCGAGCGATCCGGGATCGAGCCACGTCGTTGCCGCGAGCCCGACGCGCGCGAAGCTCAGGAAATCGCCGCCGTCGGCGACGACGATGCTGTCGGACCGCATCCGGTCCTGGATGGCGGCGAGCAGGCGGTTGGGGTGCATGCGGCCATCACGGCCGTCCGGCGCGTTTCGCATCGACTCGCGCAGCTTCCGGGCGCGTTCCTCGTGCCGCGAACGCAACCCGCGCACCCACGAACGATCCGTCGCCGGCTCGCGCCCGCGTGCCGCGTCCAGGATCGCTTCGAGCGCGAGCCCGCAGCTTGCGAGCATCTCGACCTCGCCCCGACGATTGTCCCGCAGTTCGCCCGCGGCATCGGCGATGCGCAGGAAGCGCGCATCGCCCCACACCGCCGGTGAGCCGTATGCAAGCTGGAAGTCCAGCCGGCGGCCGACCGTCAGCACGACATCCGCCTCGCCCATTGCCTGCGCACGCATCGCAGCAACTACCGACGGATGGCTGTCGGGCACGAGCCCGCGGCTCTCGCCGGTGTCGAGATACGCGGCGCCGAGCCGGCCGAGCAGCCGCGCAAGTGCCGGGCCTGCGCTTCGCGCACCGCGACCGCTGATCACCAGCGGCCGCTTCGCCGACCAGAGCGCATCGGACGCCGCGAGCGCAACCCCACCGTCGGGAACGAGCGTGGGCGGAGGTTTCGCACGGAAGTGCTCGTCGCGCTGCAGCACGCGTGGCACTTCCGCGCGGAGCGTATCCGTCGGAAAGTCGAGGTAGACGGGCCCCGGCTCGCCGCCCTGCCCGAACGCGCGCGCCACCGCCTCGTCCAGCTCCTGCAACACGAGCGCGGGCTCGCGCACCGTGCGCGCGTAGCGCGTGATCGAGCGGATGAGGTCGGTGTGCACGATGTCCTGCAGCGCCCCCCGATTCTCCTGGAGACGCGGCGGCACACCGGACAGCACGAGCACGCTCGCGCGCGCGACATGCGCATTGGCGATGCCTGTCATCGCGTTCGTCACGCCGGGACCCGCCGTGACGAGCGCGACACCGAGCGTCCCGGTCAGCTCGCCGTATGCGTGCGCCATATGGACCGCCGCGCGCTCGTCGCGCACGTCGACGATGCGCACGCCCTCGCCGTCGAGCGCCATCCATATCGGCATGATGTGCCCGCCGCAAAGGCCGAACACGCGATCCACACCGCGCGCTTTCAGGAAGCGCGCGATCACTGCGGCGGCGCAGTCGGGCGAAAAGGTCATCGACGTCGGGCCGGAGCGATCAGAATCGGCGCGTAAGCGGGACCATGGAAAGGTGAGACGCGACCAGCCGCGTGGTTGGGTGGAGGTTCAGACGGGACCCGGGAATTGGACAACGTTCGGCGGGGATTCCACCCGGCAGCGACGCCACAACGGGGCGGGCGAGCCGCCCGAGCGCGTGAAGCCCCGCAGCGAGCCCCGAGACAGTACAAGGAAGTACGGCGAGGGGCGAGCGAGGATGCGACAAAGCGATCGGGCCGCGCAGCTGTCCCACCTCAGAACACCGGTTTTTCGCGGTAGGTGCCCCAGAGTGCCTTCAACTTCTCGACGATGTCCCCCATCGACGCTCCCGCCTCCACCAACTCGATCGTCACCGGCATGATGTTCTCCGTCTCGTCTTGCGCCACGGCGACGAGCTTGTCGAGCAGCGCCTGCACTGTAGCGTTGTCGCGCTCGCGCCGCACCCGCTGCAGCCGTTCGAGCTGGCGCGTCGCGGTCGCGGCATCGTACGGGTGGAGCTCGATGTCGAACACCTCGTCCGGATCGACGTAGCGGTTGACGCCGAGTACGGGTTTCTCGCCACTCGCCTTCTTCAGCGCCGTTTCGTACGCGAAGTCGGCGATGCGGCGCTGGAACCAGCCATCCTCCGTGAGCTTCACCGTGCCGCCTTCGCGCTCGACCTCGTCGATCACGGCGAAGATCGCCTTCTCGTACTGCGTGGTCATGCTCTCGACGTAGTACGAGCCGCCGAGCGGATCCACGACGTTCGCGACACCGGACTCCTCGGCGATGATCTGCTGAGTGCGCAGCGCGATCTTCATCGCTTCCTCGGTCGGTATCGCGAACGCCTCGTCCATGCCGTTGGTGTGCAGGCTCTGCGCGCCGCCGAGCACCGCGGCGAGCGCCTGCAGTCCCGTGCGCACGACGTTGATATGGTATTGCGGCTTGGTGAGCGAAGCCGCTGCGGTCTGGCAGTGGAAGCGCAGGCGCATCGACTCCGGATTGCTCGCGCCGAAGCGCTCCTTCATGATCTTCGCGTAGACGCGCCGCACCGCGCGGAACTTGGCGACCTCCTCGAAGAAATCCGCCTGGCACACGTAGAAGAATGCGAGCCGCGGCGCGAATGCGTCGACGTGCATCCCGGTCCTGGTCACCTCCTCGACATAAGTGATCAGGTTGCACATCGTGAACGCGACCTCGTCGAGCGGCGAGCTGCCCGCCTCCGAAATGTGGTAGCCCGAGATGTTGATCGGGTTGTACCGTGTCATGTTGCGCGCGCAGAACGTGATGCAGTCGCGCACGATCCGCACCGAGGGCGCGACCGGGTAGATCCACTCCTTCTGCGCCTGGTATTCCTTCAGGATGTCGGCCTGGATCGTGCCCGAGAGACTGTCGAGGTCGTAACCTCTCCTCCTGGCGAGCGCGACATACATCGCGAGCAGGATCCACGCGCTCGGGTTGATCGTCATCGACACCGAGATCTTCGCGAGATCGATGCCGTCGAACAGGTGTTCCATGTCGGCGAGCGTGTCGATCGCGACGCCCTCGCGCCCGACCTCGCCTTCGCTCATCGGGTGGTCGCTGTCGTAGCCCATGAGCGTCGGCATGTCGAAGTCGGTCGACAGGCCGGTCTGGCCGTTGGCGATCAGGTATTTGAAACGCCGGTTCGTGTCCTCCGCCGTCCCGAAGCCCGCGATCTGGCGCATCGTCCAGAAACGGCCGCGATACATCGTCGGGTAGGGCCCGCGCGTGAACGGGAACCGCCCGGGCAGGCCGACATCGGCAAGCGGCGTGTCGGCGAGATCGAGCGCCGTATAGACGCGCTTCAGCGGAAAGCCGCCCTGCGTGCGGAACTCCGCCATGCGCTCGGGGGCGCGCCTGACGAAATCCGCGACCTCGCTCTTCTCCCACAGCTCGAGCTGTTCGCCGAGCGCGGCGCAGGCGTTGGAATCGATGGCGGAAGCGGCAGCGCCGCGGAAGACTGGATCGTTCATGAGGGATCTCCGATGCGGATCTCGTCCAGCAGCCTCCGTGCAGCGGTGTAAGGCGAGAGGCGGCGGGCCGCGAGTTCGGCCAGCAGTTCCGACAGCGCGCCATCGCGGTGGCGGTCGAAGCGGTCGCGCAGGATGTCTTCGCCGGCGCGGATCATCCGGCGCTCGGCAATCTGCGCCCGCCGCGCCTCGATGTCGCCCGACAGCAACAGCGCGGCACGGTGACGGTCGATGGCGGCAACGACCTCGCCGACCCCCTCGGCCTTCTGCGCGCTCGTCGCGACCACCGGCGGATTCCAGCGCGCATTGGCGGTGGCAAGCGAAAGACCCATCGCGAGCATGTTCTTCAGTTCGGCGATCGTCCGGCTCGAGTCGGGCCGGTCGCACTTGCTCACGACGTGGACGTCGGCGATCTCGAGTATGCCGGCCTTGATCGCCTGGATGTCGTCGCCGAGTCCCGGCGCGGAGACGACGACCGTGGTGTGCGCGGCGCGGGCGACGTCGACCTCGTCTTGCCCGACGCCCACGGTCTCGATGATCACGAGGTCGAAGCCGGCCGCGTCGAGCACGTCGACCGCTTCGAGCGTGCCGCGGGCAAGACCGCCCAGCGCACCGCGCGTGGCCATGCTGCGCACGAACACGCCGGCGTCGCCCGCGAGCTCGCCCATCCGGATGCGGTCGCCGAGGATCGCGCCGCCCGAGAACGGCGACGATGGATCGATCGCGACGATCCCCACGCTACGGCCGCTGTGGCGGATCGCGGTCGCGAGCTTGGCAACGAGCGTCGACTTGCCGCTGCCCGGCACGCCCGTGATGCCGACGATGTGCGCGCGCCCTGCCCTGGCGAAGATCGCATCGAGCGCAGGCCGTGCCTCGTCGCTGCCCGCCTCGGCACGGGTGAGCAGCCGGGCGATCGCACGCGGCTCGCGCCGCAGGGCGCCGGGGACGAGATCGAGTGAGGCGATGAAGGGCATGGCGGGCCCGCACTACCCCGCGAGCTTCGCGTTGAGTTCGCGGAACACCTCGCGGTCGTCGACCACCCGCCGCGCCTTGAAGTCGGTGCGCGGGAACGTGCCCGCAGCGACGATCTCGACCTTGGCGCGCAGACCGAGCATCCTGGATAGCGCGCGCGTCGCTTCGTCGCGCAGCGCGCGTCCCCCTTCGCCCCGGGGGTCGGTCGGCGCCGCAGCCTCGATGCGGATCACGAGTTCGTCCATCGTGCCTTCGCGGGTGATGACGATGCGATGCTCGCCGCCATAGCCCGCGAGCTGGTTCACGACCGCATCCACTTCGCTCGGATAGACATTCTCGCCGCGGATCGTGAACATGTCGTCGATGCGGCCGAAGATGCCGTTCGGCAGGCGCGGGTACGTGCGCCCGCAGGGATTCGGTCCGTCCTCCCACAGCGTCAGGTCGCCGGACACGAGCCGGATCATCGGCTGCGAGGTGCGTTCGAGATGCGTGTAGACCGGCGTGCCGCGCTGCCCGAAAGGCACGCGGTGGTACGTCTTCGGGTCGCAGACCTCGGTATAGATCACGTCCTGCCAGCACAGCATGCCTTCGGTCTCGGCGGTGCCGGAGATGTTCATGAACGGCGACATCTCGGCCATCGAACCGCAGTCGATCACCCTCGCCCCGTAGCTCGCGGCGATCTTGTCGCGAACGCCGGGCACGGAGGCGCCAGGCTCCCCCGAGAAGAACATCGTCGTCAACCCGAACGCGCGCGGGTCGAAGCCTTCGTCGCGCGCGACCTCGGCCAAGTGCAGCGCGAACGACGGCGTGCCGTAGAACGCCTGCGGCTTCATCATGTCGAGCCACATCGCGGCGCGTGCCGTCATGCCGGGCGCCCCCGCGCCGAACGGGAACGTCTTGCAGCGCAGACGCTCCGCGCCGGTCATCGAGCCCCACGAGCCCATATAGAGGCTGAAGATCGCCGCGATGAAGACGGTGTCACCGGGCCGGACGCCCATGGCCCACATGATCCGGGCGTGCGCGTTGGCGATCGCATCCCAGTCGCCGCGGCCGATCGCGAACGCGGTGGGCCGGCCGGTCGTCCCCGATGTGCCGTGAATGTGATGGACCTCGCGCTCCGGGACGCAGAGGTAGTCGCCGAACGGCGGCACGCGCGTCTGCGCCTCGCGCAGGTCCTTCTTGGTCACGACCGGCACGCGCGCCTCGAAGTCCTCCAGCGAGCGCAGCTGGCCGGGATGGAAGCCCGCCTCCTCCCACTTGCGCCGATAGAACGGTGCGTGATCCCACGCGTAGCGCGTCACCTGCTTCAGCCGCTCGAGGATCGGCTTTTCGCGGTCCCCGGCGGGCATCGTCTCGCGCACCGGGAACCAGTAGCGCGAACCCGGGGGCGGCAGATAGTCGGGATCGAAACGCGGCGGAAACGACCACTGCTCCATGACCACACCCGGGCTATCGCGGTCCGCGATCGGCGACGATCCGGCGGATCATCGCCACGATCGCGTCGGGCGGCGTGTCCTGCAGCATGAGCTCCGTGACGCCCGCCTCCTTGAGCTTCACCACGTCCTCGTCGGGAATCACGCCGCCGCCCACGACCAGGATGTCGTCGGCGCCCCGCGCCCTGAGGCTTTCGAGGATGCGCGGAAACACGGTCATGTGGGCGCCGGAGAGGATGCTGACGCCGATCACGTCCACGTCCTCCTGCACCGCCGCCTCGACCACTTCCTCGGGCGTGCGGTGCAGGCCGGTGTAGATCACGTCCATCCCCGCGTCGCGCAGCGTACGCGCGACGACCTTGACGCCGCGATCGTGGCCGTCGAGCCCGACCTTGGCGACGATGACGCGAATCCGTTCCGTTGGGTTGTCCACCGTTCCTCCCGGGAATCTCGGAGACTGTTGGCGCCGGCCCGATTTATTGAATACCGTATACAATAAGTTCGCCTGCGAGGCTTGTAAAGCCTGCTTACGACAATCCGGAATCGCCTCCCGTCGCATCCAATGGGCATCCCGTTGCAGGAATCGCCGCCATGCCTCTCGCCCGCTCGCTCTCCCGCCTCATGCTCCCGCCGCTCGCCGCAGGCCTGCTCGTCTTCGCGGGTCCGGTTGCCGCCGCCGACCTCACGGCCGACGTGCCGTCGGTCGGGCCGTTCCGCCACATCGAGGTCTCCGGGGTCGGGGAACTGGTCCTCGTTCAGGGAGACGAGGAGCGGGTGGCAATCGAGGCCTCGCCCAAGGCGCGCGTCCGCATCCGGCTCAAGAACAACGACGGAACGCTCGAAATCCAGATTGTCGATGCAAGGTCCGGCTGGGACCTGTTCGGCGAGCGCCCGCCGAGCCCCCGGCTGACCGTCTATTTCCGCACACTCGAGTCGATCGAGGTCGCAGGGGCGGTGAACGTGCATGCCCGCACGATCGACGTTCCCGATTTCCGCATCGAGGCGGCCGGCGCGACCGAGTTCAAGGTCGACGCGCTCAAGGTCAAACACCTGCAGGTCGAAGGCGCCGGCGCGTTCAAGGCCGACCTCGCGGGTGAAGCGACCGAACAGCGGATCGAGCTTGCGGGTGCAGGCGAGTATCGCGCCGCGCAGTTGAGGTCGCAGACCGCGACCGTCAGGATCGGCGGTGCGAGCCGCGTCGTGGTCAACGCGGAAAAGACGCTCGCGGTCGAGGTGACGGGGGCAGGCATCGTCGAGTACATCGGCAATCCCAAGTTGACGCAGGAGGTCTCGGGCGCAGGACGCGTACGGCGACGTGAAGTGGTCGGCATCGGCGAGGTGCAGCCGCTCGGCCTTCCGGGCCCAGCGTAGCCCGGATGTGTCACCAAGGCGCCGCCGATTCAATGGAGACTCGAGCCTTGCCAAGCGCTTGCGACCCGCCAGCGGCGGAGCAAGTTGGACGGATCGGCTGCGCACGCCGCGGTACGCGCCGGATGATCGTGAGGCGGCAGCCTCCGCAGTCAGTGCATCGTGACCGGCGTGGCCGCTGGAATCGCCGCGGGCTTGAACAGCAGCGTGATGCCGGTCGCCGGGTCGCGGTCGGGGTGGACGCCATCGACGGCGCGAATGTCAGCCACGCGGCAATCGCGCAACAGGTCGACCAGCATCGAGGCGACGTCGCCCACCCGCTCCTCGGGATAGAGCGGGCAACGGAAGCCCTCGGCTTCCTTCGGATCGAAAGGCGTCGACAGCGATAGTCGTACCTCGCCAGCGACATCGTCCACCCGGTGCGCGCTGATCACGGCCGTCGGCTCACCGAAGGCCGCGCGCAGGCGCCGGATCGCATTGCTGGCGAAGAGCTGCGCGGAGATCTCGCGCTGCGCGGCGCGCCCGACCTGCACTGCGGTGACGATCGACTGCGCGGCACGCGGCAACGCGAGCAGCGTCACGCCCGCGGTCGCGAGCTGCAACGACAGCGCATGCGACAGCGGCTGCCCCCAGCGCCCGACCGTCGCTTCCCGCAGCAGCTGGATTCCCGGGGCGGCGATCGCGTTGCCGATCAGGAAACGCAGGTGCGCCCGTTCGCCCCCGCCGCCGATGTCGATCGGCGCGGGCGGGAGCGCGAGCGGCGTCCCTGCGCCATCGGGAGCGGGTAACCGCGCCGCGTCGAGCAGCGCGGGCAGGCGCGCGATGTCGAGCGCATCGGCGCCCACCAGGACGTCCGCGAGCGCGACACTGCGATTGCCGCCCAGTGCGCCCTGCTCGCGCAGGATCGTGTCAAGCGCGCCGAGGTCGGGCAATACGCCCGAGAGCACCGCGTGCGCATCCGCTCCGCCCTGGGCGGCGGCCACGATGACGATTGGAATCGCGAACAGCGTCACCGAGAGGCCTCCGCCCGCGGCGGACCATGCGGCGGCCACGCGCGCGAGCATTCTGCCGAGGTGCCGGCGCACATCGATCGACGGGCTCCGCGCGAACAGCGACGCGAGCGCATCGCCATCGCCGGCGCGAAGCCATTCGGCGAGTGCGGATGCGATCGCGCCATCGCACGCGTCGGCTTCGGTGGCGGTTGCTGCACCAAGACTCCGCGTAGCCAGCGCGTAGCAGTGCGCGCACTCCGGAGAAGCGTCGGCAGCGGCGGGAAAAATGCGGGGATCGGGCAGCACGGGCGCCTTCCAGTGAAGCGGGGAGCGCGGAATCTTCGCACGCAAGCACCCCCATTGCCCGTGTTCGTTCACGTGGCCGCCGAATTGATCGGCCTCAACGTGTCGAGCGGGCATGACGGTTAACCTGCACGGTCGATCCCGCGCCTGTTGCGAACCATCATGAACCCCCTCGATCACGACCGCAGGCGCGCGCTGCGCGCGCTGGCGACGCTCGCCGCCGCCCAGTTTGCGGGCAGCCTGCCCCGAGCGGCGGCCGCGCAGCGCGCGGGCACGAACTACACGCTGCGTGCAGCGCCCTCGCGGGTCGAACTGGTCGGCGAAGCCGGGCCCGCAACGCTGGTCTGGGCCTACGACGGTCGCGTGCCCGGGCCCGAATTGCGCGTTCGGCAAGGCGAGCCGCTGCAGGTGCGGGTCGCAAACGGGCTCGGCGAGCCGACCACCGTGCATTGGCACGGACTGCGCATCCCGAATGCGATGGACGGCGTCCCGGACGTGACGCAGCCGCCGATCGCAAGCGGACAATCGTTCGACTATGCGTTCATCCCGCCCGACGCGGGGACGTTCTGGTACCACCCGCATACCCGCGGCAACGTGCAGGTGGACATGGGTCTCCACGGTGCACTGATCGTCGAGGAGCGCGAGCCCGTCGCGGTGGATCGCGACGTTCTCTGGGTGCTGGACGACTGGCGTCTCCTCCGTGACGCCCAGCCCAGCAACGACTTCGACTCGTTGATGGACCGCACGCACGCGGGCCGGATCGGCAATACGGTGACGATCAACGGCACGCTGCCCGATCGCTTCGACGTCACGCCCGGCGAACGCATGCGGCTGCGCCTCCTCAACGTTGCCAACGCGCGCATCTTCGCGCTCTCTTTCGAAGCGCACGATCCTTATGTCATCGCCCGCGACGGGATGCCCTGCGCGCCCGAGCCCCTTGCCGGCCGCCGCATCGTGCTCGGCCCCGGCATGCGGGCAGACCTCGTGCTCGATGCGACGGCCGCCCCGGGAAGCGTGAATCGGGTGATCGACGACTTCTACCCGGGCGAAGCCTACGAGCTCGTGAAGCTCGCCTATCGCGCCGGCGTCGGCGCATCGCAACGCCCTGCGAGCGAGCGCGTGCGACTGCCAGCCAACCCGGTGCCAATGCCCGACTTGACCCGCGCAACCCGGCATCTCGTCACGTTCACCGGAGGCATGATGGGAATGATGGGCGGCGGGATGGGCGGCGGGATGGGCGGCGGGATGGGCGGCGGCATGCGCCGGATGCCAGGCATGGGCGGCGGCCACGTTTGGTCGATCAACGGAGTCTCCGCGTCGGAGGGGGACCACACGCACGCGCCGTTCCTCACGCTTCGGCAGGGCGAATCCTGCATCCTCGAGCTGCGCAACCAGACCGCCTGGTGGCACCCGATTCACCTGCATGGCCATTCGTTCCGGATCGTCCGGCGGAACCGCTCCAGCGTTCCCGGTCAACCGCTCGCAGACACCGCGTTGCTCGCGCCGCGGGAAACCGCGGAGATCGCGTTCGTTGCCGACAACCCGGGGGACTGGATGTTCCACTGCCACGTGCTCGAGCACCAGGCGAGCGGAATGATGGCGCGAATCCGCGTCGGGTGAGGGGTAACTCGGACTGCGACCGGCGCTACGGCACGATGCAGAACGGGCCGTGGGCGAGCGCCGAGGGCACGAAGAACGCGCGCCAGATACCGGCGAGCGCGAACGCGGCGATCAGGCCGGCGGCCGCCAAACGAGCGCGCCGGCCACCCATCCACGGCGGCACGCGCGCGACCAGCCAGCCGGCCGCGAGCAGGTTCGGCAGCGTGCCGAGCCCGAACGCGAGCATAACGAGCGCACCGTCGGCGGCGTCCCCCGCGAGCAGTGCGACCGGCAGCACACCGTAGACCAGCGCGCAGGGCGTGAGGCCCCAGAGCAGGCCGAGGCCGAACCTTCCGGCGATCCCGCCACTGCGCGCCAGAGGACCGATCGCCGGAAGCACTCGCGCAAACACGGCAAGCCCGGCCCGCTCCAGCAATGGCGATCCAGCCTCGCCTCGGGCAACGGCGAAGGCGAGTGCAAGCAGGAGCAGATTCGCAACCACGTAGAGGACCCGCTGCAGCGGCTCCCACGAGGCGGCAATCGCGGCACCGCCCGCGGCGCCGAAGATCGCTCCGAGCGCGACATAGGTGGCTACCCGGCCGGCTTGGGCAGCGAGCTGCAATGCCCACAATCGGTTCGCGGGCAGCAGCGGCAGGCCGCCCGCCGCACTGCGCGACACGGCGGCGATATAGCCGCCGCACATAGCAATGCAATGCAGGCCACCGAGAAGTCCCGCAAGCAGCGCGCTGATGAGCGCGGTTTGGGCCATAAGGGTCAATCTGCCGCTAGCACACCGGCTGGCGGCTGTAAAGACGGAAAAGAATCACGAGCCTTGTCCTGTCGAGGGGGTTCGCATTACACTCTCCAACTCTTGACGCCGATCAATGTTCTCCGCGTCCGGTCGCATGCAAAGCCCCCGCCCCGTGTCTCGCACCGCCCCTCTCGCAACCCACACCGCGCCGGTGATCTCGATCCGGGATCTCAAGTCGCACTGCACAACCTGCAGCATGCGGGAGTTGTGCCTGCCGGTGGGATTGGCGCCGGACGACCTGAAGGCAGTGGACAGTGCGATCGGCACGCGGGTCAAGCTCAAAAAAGGCGAGTCTCTCTACCGCGCGGGCGAGACATTTTCCGCGCTGTACGCGGTGCGACTGGGCTCGCTCAAGACCACGGTGCTTGCCGAGGACGGCCGCGAGCAGGTGGCGGGCTACCACATGCTGGGCGACATCATCGGCCTTGACGGCATCGGCACCGAACGCCACGGCTGCCAGGCCGTCGCGCTCGAGGACACCGAAGTCTGCGTCATGCCATTCGACCGGCTCGAGGACCTCGCGCGCAAGGTGCCTGCACTGCAGCATAACCTCCACCAGTTCCTCGCCCGCGAAATCACGCGCGACCACAGCGTCATGCTGCTGCTCGGCAGCATGCGCGCCGAGGAGCGCCTCGCGGTGTTCCTTCTCAACCTTTCCGACCGCTATCGCCGGCGCGGCTACTCGTCCACCGAGTTCGTGCTGCGCATGACGCGCGAGGAGATCGGCAGCTACCTCGGGCTCAAGCTCGAGACGGTGAGCCGGCTGTTCTCGCGCTTCCAGGAAGAAGGCGTGATCCAGGTGCAGGGCCGCGCGGTCAAGATCCTCGACCTCGCCCGACTGCGCCAGCTCGTGGGCCAGCGCGCATAACGCGCGCCTCCGCCCCCCTCGGGTTTCGTTCGTTCGAGGCGGCCTGGTCGTCGCTGCACCGCACGCGGACGCGTCCTCGCGTTTCCGGCAACCGGCCGGACGTTCCATCGGCGCGAGCGCTCAGCCATTCTTCTCCCATGGCGAGCGCTCGAGGAACACCGTGAGCGCGGACGACGCGATGCCGAGCGCCCAGAAGCCGAAGAACCCCATCGTGTAGATCGTCTGCCGCGAGAGGTCGAGCGGCTCGCCGAAGAAGTGCAGGTCGAAGGGGTCGAAGATCGTGAAGAAGATCGTCTCGGCCGCGGCCGCGACGAGGAAGGCGGGCCAGATCACCCACATCAGCCGGTGCCGAAAGTTGCCGTGTTGATCCATCGTGCTCCTCCTTCGCCTCGCGCGGCCCGACGCGTCTACCGGGGTTTCTCCGCGCGCAGCGTCACGCCCGCAAGCGGCGCCGTCGTCTCTACGGAAGGCAGGCGCCACGCATCGGTTTCGACGACGAGCTGCCATCGCCCCGGTGCGGGCGGCGCGAGCCGGCCCGCGTAGCGCCCATCGGCGCCCCGCTGCAGCGTAACCGCGCGATCCTCGCCCGCATGCGCAGGCCGCGCGAGTGTGAGCCGCACACTCGGCGGTGTCGCGAGCGGACCCTGCCCGTCGATCCGCGCAGTCACCGTGCCATCCGCCGCGACGTCGACGAGCGCCACGATGCCGGACTCGGCGGCGCGCTCTGCCCGCTCGATCGTCCTGTTGATCCCGAGCCCGCGCTTGTAGTAATCGTCGGCGACAAGGCCATCGTCGCTCCGGATGGCGAGCACGAGCGTGACAAAGCCCGCGATCACGACGATCGCGGGGCCCGCGATCAGGAACCAGGGCCAGCGTTGCCGGTACCAGGGTGCGGTAATCGTCTGCGCATTCATCGACTGCTCCTCACTCAGGGCCTGGGCATGATGAAGGTCGACTTCTCCTCCCGCTTCACATCGTGATCCTCGACCGAACGGATCTTGAACTCGATCCGGTGCGATCCCGGCGGGGCGGCGTCGGCGCTCGCCCGCAACCGCAGCGGCACGATGCGCGCGCCCGCGGCGCCGAGCGCGACCGGCTGCTCGACCCCCACGACCTCGAGACCCGGGAGCCCTTCCGCCTCGATCGTGAAGCGCCGCGGCGCCTCGTCGGTGTTCATGATCTGCAGCCGGTAGACGTTCTCGATCACGCCGGGCGAGGCTTCCCTGGCCAATGCACCGCGGTCGCGCAGCACGTCCACTTTGAGAGGGTTGCGCGACGCGAGCGAAACCGCGGCCGCAGCGATGATGACGAGAAGGATGCCCGTGTAGATCAGCGTGCGCAGCCGGAACGCGCGGCGCATCATCTGCGCCTTGTCGAAGCCCTTCGCGAGGCCGTTCTCGGACACGTAGCGGATGAGCCCCTTGGGGTAGCCCATCCGCTCCATCACCTGGTTGCAGCCGTCGATGCATGCGGCGCAGCCGATGCACTCGTACTGCAGGCCCTCGCGGATGTCGATCCCGGTCGGACACACTTGCACGCAGATGTTGCAGTCGACGCAATCGCCCAGCCCCTTGGCTTTCGGGTCGACCTTCTTGCTGCGCGCGCCGCGCGGCTCTCCGCGGCCCGGGTCGTAGGCGATGATCAGCGTGTCCTGGTCGAACATCGCCGACTGGAAGCGTGCGTAGGGGCACATGTACTTGCACACCTGCTCGCGCATCCAGCCCGCGTTGCCGTAGGTCGCGAAGCCGTAGAACAGCACCCAGAACGACTCCCACCCGCCCAGACCGAACGGCAGCGAGCGCACGAGCTCGCGGATCGGCGTGAAGTAGCCGACGAACGTGATGCCGGTCCACAGCGCAATCGCGATCCAGATTGCATGTTTCGCCGCGCGCTTTCCGATCTTGTCGGGCGTCCACGATTGTGCGTCGAGCTTGATCCGCGCGTTGCGGTCGCCCTCGATCCTGCGCTCGACCCACATGAACATCTCGGTGTAGACCGTCTGCGGACAGGCGTAGCCGCACCACAGGCGCCCGGCGATCGCCGTGAACAGGAAGAGTGAATACGCGGCGATGATCAGCAGGACCGTGAGGTAGATCACGTCCTGCGGCCAGAACACGAGCCCGAAGATGTAGAACTTGCGCGCGCCGATCTCGAACAGCACGGCCTGCCGGTCGTTCCACACGAGCCACGGCAGGCCGTAGTAGACGATCTGCGTGGCGAACACCAGTGCCCAGCGCCAGCCCGCGAACCAGCCGGTGACGGCGCGCGGGTGGATCTTCTTGCGGATCTCGTACAGCGAGATCTCTTCCGCAGCCTCGACGGGCGTCAGCGGAATCGTCTTTTCGGGCGCGTTCACGATGGATGGGGCCTCGGAAAAACCGACGGGCGGCCGCAGCGGGGCGGCGATCCGCCGCGCACGGTCCGCCCGTGACAGCACTACTTCGCGGCGGCCGTGTGCGACAGGCTCCAAACGTAGCCGGCGACGAGGTGAACCCTGGCCGCTCCGAGCGTGTCCTTCCACGCCGGCATGACGCTCTGCCCGGGCGACAGCGTATTGATGCCGCGCCCCTTCGTGACGGTCTCGGTGATGGCGACCTCCGAACTTCCATACAACCAGACGGAGTCCGTGAGATTCGGCGCGCCCAGCGCCTGGTTACCCTTGCCATCGGGTCCGTGGCACGCGGCGCAGAGCGTCGCGAACTTCTCCTTGCCCTGTTGTGCACGCAGCGAGTCGGAGGTCAGGCCGGACAGCGAGCGAACGTAGGCGACCACGTTCTTCACCCCTTCCTCGCCACCGAGCGCCGGGCCCTGTGCCGGCATCACGCCGTTGCGACCGTTCGCAATCGACGTCTCGATCGCCTCCGCCGAGCCGCCGTAGAGCCAGTCGTTGTCCGTCAGGTTCGGGTATCCCTTCCCGCCTCGCGCGTCCGAGCCGTGGCATTGCGCGCAATTGTTGAGGAAGATGCGCTCGCCCATCGCCCGAGCCTCGGGATTGGCCGCGACCTGTTCGATCGACATCGCGAGGAACTTGTCGTAGAGCGGTTTCAACCGCGCCTCCGCCTGCGCCATTTCCTTGTCGTACTGGCCGACCTGCGACCAGTCGCCGAAGCCCTTGAAACTGCCGAGTCCCGGGTAGTAGATGAGATAGCCGACCGAAAAGATCAGCGTGATCCAGAACAGGTTCATCCACCACTTGGGCAGCGGATTGTTGTACTCGGCAAGGTCGCCGTCCCACACATGTCCCGTCGTGTCGGTCGTGGTCTTGCCGGGCTCCGGCACGACCGGCTTGCCGGCCACCACCTTCGCCTTGCTCATCGCAAGCAGCAGCCACCCGCACGCGAGGATGCTGACGACAGTAATGCCGACGATGTAGATGCTCCAGAAATCCGACGTGAAATCGCTCATTGCCGCCCCCGCTGTTGCGCCTGACCGCTGCTTCCGCCCGCGGTTTCATCCGGCAACGCGAACGGCTCCAACGCCGCCGCGTCGAACGCCGCCTTGCGCTTCCTGCTGTACGCCCAGACGACGATGCCGATGAACGTCACGAACATGACGACCGTGCTGATGCTTCCGAGAATCGTGTAGTCCATGGTGCCCTCAGCGCACGGTCTTGAGCGCGAGCCCGAGGTTCTGCAGATACGCGACCAGCGCGTCCTCCTCGCTCAGCCCCTTCAGCTCCCCGGGCGCCTTCGCGATCTGCTCGTTGGTGTAGGGAACGCCCACGACGCGCAGCGCGCGCATCTTGCCGCCGATGTCCTCGGCGTTCGCCGCGGACTTCGCAAGCCAGGGATAGCCGGGCATGTTCGACTCCGGCACGACGTCGCGCGGATTGCGCAGGTGCGTGCGGTGCCACTCGTCCGAGTAACGGCCGCCGACGCGCGCGAGGTCCGGGCCGGTGCGCTTGCTGCCCCACTGGAACGGATGGTCGTAGACGAACTCGCCGGCAACCGAATAGTGGCCGTAGCGCTCGGTCTCGGCGCGGAACGGCCTCACCATTTGCGAGTGGCAGTTGTAGCAGCCCTCGCGGACGTAGACATCCCGTCCGGTGAGCTGCAGCGCCGAGTACGGCTTGATCCCGGCGACCGGCTGCGTGGTCGACTTCTGGAAGAACAGCGGAACGATCTCGACCAGGCCGCCGACGCTGACGACGAGCAGCACGAGCACGATGAGCCAGGGGAGCTTCTTCTCGATGGTGTCTTGGGAAATCATGGATGGCTCCTGTTTCGCCCTGTCATGCGTGCGCCGGCAGCGCGGGAATCGGCGCCTCGTACGCCTTGCCGCCCGCGACCGTCTTGAACACGTTGTAGGCCATCACCAGCATGCCGACGAAGAACAGCGTGCCGCCGAGCAGCCGGATCGCGTAGAACGGATAGGTCTCCTTGACCGACTCGACGAAAGCGTACGCGAGCGTGCCGTCGGGATTGATCGCGCGCCACATGAGGCCCTGCATCACGCCGGCGATCCACATCGAGGCGATGTAGAGCACGACGCCGATCGTGCCGATCCAGAAGTGCGCGGTGATGAGCTTCACCGAGTGCATCTGCTCCTTGCCGAACATGCGCGGAATCAGGTAATAGATGCAGCCGAACGAGATGAACGCCACCCAGCCGAGCGCGCCGGAATGCACGTGGCCGATGGTCCAGTCGGTGTAGTGCGACAGCGCGTTGACCGTCTTGACCGACATCATCGGACCCTCGAAAGTGCTCATGCCGTAGAACGACAGCGACACGATCATGAACTTGAGGATCGGATCGTCGCGCAGCTTGTGCCACGCACCCGACAGCGTCATGATTCCGTTGATCATCCCGCCCCACGACGGCGCGAGCAGGATCAGCGAGAACAGCATCCCGAGCGACTGGGTCCAGTCGGGCAGCGCCGTGTAATGGAGGTGATGCGGTCCCGCCCACATGTAGGTGAAGATCAGCGCCCAGAAGTGGACCACGGACAGCCGGTAGCTGTAGATCGGCCGGCCCGCCTGCTTGGGCACGAAGTAGTACATCATCCCGAGGAAGCCCGCGGTCAGGAAGAAACCCACCGCGTTGTGGCCGTACCACCACTGCACCATCGCGTCCTGCACGCCCGGGTAGGCCGAGTACGACTTCGTGAGCGTGACCGGGATCTCGGCGCTGTTGACCACGTGCAGCAGCGCGACCGTCAGTATGAACGCGCCGAAGAACCAGTTGGCGACGTAGATGTGAGGCGTCTTGCGCTTGGCCAGCGTGCCGAAGAACACGACCGCATAGGCGACCCAGACCAGCGTGATCAGGATGTCGATCGGCCACTCGAGCTCGGCGTACTCCTTGCCGGTCGTCATGCCGAGCGGCAGCGTGACGGCCGCGAGGACGATGATCAGGTTCCAGCCCCAGAACGTGAAGGAGGCGAGCGCGTCGGCGAAGAGCCGCACCTGGCACGTGCGCTGCACGACGTAATAGGACGTCGCGAAGAGCGCCGAGCCGCCGAACGCGAAGATCACCGCGTTCGTGTGCAGCGGCCGCAGCCGCCCGTACGAAAGCCACGGGATGTCGAAGTTGAGCGCCGGCCACAGCAGCTGCGCGGCGATGATCACGCCGACCAGCATGCCGACGACCCCCCAGACCACCGTCATGATCGCGAACGCACGAACGACCTTGTAGTTGAAATGGCCTTCGGTCGCTGCGATCGCCCCGCGTGTTGCCATCGTTGCTGTTGCCATCGTTGCCGCCCCCGTTGTGATCGCGATCGTCGCGAAGCGCATGCGAACCAGCGCGGCAACCGCCGGGACGCTCCGTCGGTCGCCTTGTGCACCGCAGGAATGCTACTTTGGGGGCTGCGCCTCGTGCTTGACCGAAATCAAATCAGCAGGAGCATTCACGGGGTTTTCGGCGACTTGTTCATGCGCATTGATGCAATCGTCATCGGCGAGGATGCGGTGGCCCGGACCTTCGAGATCGTCGAACTGGCCGCTGCTGACACTCCACCAGAAGACGGCACCGATCAGCAGCACCAGCACGACCGACAGGGGAATCAGCAACAGCAGGATTTCCATTGCGGCCGCGATCAGCGCCGTGGCGAAGGTGCGGGCGCAACGACGCACGCTTGCGAGGCAGGAGCGTCGTGCGGCACTCGTGCGAGCCGCACGGCGTTCAGCACGACGACGAGCGAGGAAATCGACATGCCCGCGGCGGCCGCGAGCGGCGTCACCAAACCGAACGCGGCAGCCGGAATCGCGATCGCGTTGTAGAGCGTCGCCCACGCGAGATTCTGGCGCACGACGCGGAGCGCACGCCGCGCGATCGCGATCGCCCCGCCGACGCGTGCGATGTCGTCCGACAGCACGACGACGTCGGCGGTCCACTGGGCGAGCGGGGTGGCGCTGCCGAGGCTCACCGACACCTGCGCCTGCGCAAGGCTCGGCGCATCGTTGATGCCGTCGCCGACCATTGCCACCACAGCGCCTTCCCGCTGCAGCGCGATGATCGCGTTGCGCTTGTCGTCGGGCGTCAGGTCGCCGCGGGCGTCGGTTATCGAAAGCTCGCGCGCAATCGCTGCGACGCTTTGCTGCCGATCGCCGGACAGCAGGATCGGCTGCACGCCGGCCTCGTGCAGCGCAGCGACGAGGCGACGTGCGCCGTCGCGCAACGTGTCGCCCAATGCGATCAATGCGCACCATCCCTCGTCGCTGCCGAGACCGACGAGCGTCGTCGCCTCCCCGTCGCGTGCACCGAATGGCGCGACTTCCGGCGGCACGGCGCCGGCGATTTCCGCGACGAAAGCGATGCGTCCGATCCGCCAGCGTCGGCGTTCGACGACGCCGGCAACACCCTGCCCGGGCGTCGCGATCACTTCTCCGGCCACGGGAAGCGGCGCGGTTGCCGCGCTCACGATCGCGCGCGCGATCGGATGCTCCGAGCGCGCCTCGAGCGCGGCCGCAATGCGAAGCGCCTCCTCGCTGGAACGGCCGTCCAGCGACTCCACGGCCCCTACGCGCACGTTGCCCTCGGTCAGCGTGCCCGTCTTGTCAAGCGCGACATGCGTGACGCGGGCAAGCGCCTCCATCGCATCGGCGCGCGTGAGCACGACCTGGCGTTGTCCGAGCGCGCCGGCGGCGGCCGCGAGCGCCGCCGGTGTCGCGAGCGACAGCGCACACGGACACGAGACGACGAGCAGCGCGAAGGTGACGGCCAGCGCACGCGAGGGATCGACGTGCGACCAGACAAACGCCGTGATCGCCGCAAGCACGAGCAGCCCGCCGACGAACCACGCGGCCGCGCGATCGGCGATTCGCGCAACGCGCGGCCGCTCGCCCGCGGCCTTCTCGACCAGACGCAGCACCGCCGCAAGCCGCGTGCCCTCGCCGGCCGCGGCGACCTGCACGACCAGCGCGCTGTCGCGGTTGACCGCGCCTGCGAGAACCGCATCGCCCACGTGCTTCGCACGCGGCCAGCTCTCGCCGGTCAGCATCGCCTCCTCGACATGCGAGCTGCCTTCGAGGACCGTGCCGTCGGCCGGAATCGTCGCGCCCGCGCGCACGAGCACGCGTTCGCCGGGCGCGAGGCTCGCGGCCGCGACCGTCCGGACCGTGCCGTCGTCGAAGAGCTGTTCGGCCGCCGCAGGCTGCGCGCGCGCGACGGCCTCCACGGCCTCGCCTGCGCGCTGGCGCGCCGCGAGCTCGACATAGCGCGCGGTCAGCAGCAGCGCGACGAACATCGTCACCGAGTCGTAGTAGACCGGCCCACCTTCGCCGAGCGTCGATGCCGCGCTCGCGATGAACGCGGCGGCAAGCCCCAGCGCGACCGGAACGTCCATGCCGAGGCGCCGGAAGCGCAAGTCGCGCCATGCGCCGCGGAAGAACGGCGCTGCGGAGTAGACCAGCACCGGCAGCGTCAGCGTGAGGCTCGCCCAGTCGAGGAGCTTGCGCTGCTCCGGCTCGACCCCGTCGACGCTGATGTAGGTCGGTACCGCGAACATCATCACCTGCATCATGCCGAGCAGCGCGACCGCCATGCGCAACAACAGCGCGCGCCTTTCGCGCCGCGCGAGATCCTCCCGCCGCGCGGGATCGTAGGGATGGGCGCGATAGCCGATGGCGGCGATCGCTCGCAGGACGTCGGAAAGCCTCGCTTCGCCCTCGCGCCAGACGACGTGCGCACGGCGCGACGCGTAGTTGACACGAGCTTCCAGCACCCCGGGACGGCGCGCGAGCCACGACTCGATCAGCCAGACGCACGCGCCGCACGTGAGGTTCTCGAGCAGCAGCGAGGCTTGCTGCCGGCCGTCCGGAAGCGAGCGCACGAGGCCGGCCGCCGCGGCAACCTCGTCGTGGCGCACCCATTCGTCGACGACGCCCGCGTCGTCGGGGCGCGCGAGCACCGCAGTCCGCGCCGCGTAGAAGCGCTCGAGACCGGCGGCGTGGATCGTCTGGGCGACCGCGAGGCAGCCCGCGCAGCAGAAGCGCCGCGATGCGCCGTTCAGTTCGGCATGCCAGTCGCTGCGCGCCGGATTGGGCGCGCCGCAGTGGAAGCAGCGCGCCGCATCGATTGCGGCATCCGCAGCAGCCGAACGTACCGGCGCCTCGCCGGCCGAAGCTAAGACTGTCGAAGGCGCCGGCATGCGGTCGAATCTAGGCGGCCGGGCAGCGAGGGTCAAGGCAAACGGCAAGCGTCTTTGATTTCCGGCAATGCGCTTGACCGAGGTCAACGCCCAAGGCCTTGCGCGGCCTACGATGGACATGTTCCCAGCCGGCCTCCGGAGGTCCGCATGTACAAGCAAATCCTCGTTGCCACCGACGGCTCGAAGCTTTCCGCGAAGGCGATCGCACATGCGATTTCGCTGGCAGAGGCGATGGGCGCGAAGCTCACCGCCTTTTATGCGTCGCCCGATTACCCGTTGCCAGCGTACGCGGACGGCGTCGTCTACGAGCCGGTCTCCAAGAAGGAATACGCTCTTCTCGCCGAGAAGGAGGCCAAAAAGGTCTTCGAGCCGATCGTCGAGAAGGCCGCGGCGGCCAACGTGCCATGCGAGACGGTGCATACGATCGCCGGCGCGCCTTGGGAAGCGATCCTCGCAGCGGCCAAGAAGAGCAAGGCCGATGCAATCGTGATGGCCTCGCACGGGCGGCGCGGCGTGTCCGCGATGTTGCTCGGCAGCGAAACGCAGAAAGTGCTGACCCACAGCAAACTGCCGGTGATTGTCGTTCGATAGAAATCTCGGGATGTACTTGCCCGAGATTTCTATCGAGTTGGATTCCGAGTCCGGCTAGAGGCGGCTCGTCGCCGGACTCGCAGTAAAGGCTGGAAGCGCGCGGATCAGAGTTCGCTTCGCGAACTCCTTCAGCTGCGCGCCCGCTCGGCGGGCCGTCGGTCGCCGAGGCGCCCAAGGTAGAATTGCGCCCTTTGCCCCATGCGCCTTCGGCAAGGCGCCCGCCCCTGCATGCGCGTCTCGAAGTTCCTGCTGTCGACCCTCAAGGAGGCGCCCGCCGAAGCCGAGGTGATGAGCCAGAAGCTCATGCTCCGCGCGGGCATGATCCGGAAGGTCTCCGCCGGCATCTACTCGTGGCTGCCGCTCGGCCTGCTCACGCTGCGCAAGGTCGAGGCGATCGTGCGCGAGGAGATGAATCGTGCGGGCGCGCTCGAAACCTACCTGCCGCACATCGTGCCGGCCGAGCTGTGGCGCGAGACCGGCCGCTGGGACAAGTTCGGCCCCCAGCTCCTCAAGATCAGGGATCGCCACGAGCGCGACTTCCTGTTCGGCCCGACGCACGAGGAGGTGATCACCGACATCGTGCGCAAGGACGTGAGGAGCTACCGCCAGCTGCCGGTGAACCTCTACCAGATCCAGGTCAAGTTCAGGGACGAGATCCGCCCGCGCTTCGGCGTGATGCGCGGCCGCGAGTTCCTGATGAAGGACGCCTACTCGTTCGATGTGGACCGCGACGCGCTGATGCGAAGCTACGAGGCGATGTACGACGCGTACACCCGCATCTTCACGCGCCTCGGCCTCAAGTTCCGCGCCGTCGAGGCGGACACCGGTGCGATCGGCGGCTTCGCGTCGCACGAGTTCCAGGTGCTCGCCGACTCGGGCGAGGACGCGATCGCGTGGTGCCCGCAGTCGCAGTACGCGGCGAACATCGAGCAGGCCGAAGCGCTCGCGCCGGCGGGCGGCCGCCCCGAAGGCCACGAGAAGCTGCAGAGGGTCCCCACGCCCGGCATGACGACCTGCGAGGAGGTGGGCGAGCTCCTGAAGCTGCCGCTAACGCGGAGCGCGAAGTGCATCATGGTCGTCGCAGGCGACAAGGTGCACATGCTGCTGATCCGCGGCGACCATATGGCGAACGAGGTCAAGATCGGCAAGCTGCCCGGGCTCGCGGGCTGGCGCTGGGCAACCGATGCGGAGATCGTCGCGGCGACCGGCTGCCCGCCCGGCTATCTGGGCCCGGTCGGGATCGGCGAGGACATGCCGCTCATCGTCGACCGTTCGGCCGCGGCGATGGCCGATTTCGTCTGCGGCGCCAACGAGAGGGATTTCCACCTGCGTGGCGTCAACTTCGGGCGCGACTGCCGCGAACCGGATCTCGTGGCCGATATCCGCAACGTCGTGCCGGGCGACCCCTCGCCCGACGGCAAGGGCTCGCTCGCGATCCTGCGCGGCATCGAGGTCGGGCACGTGTTCGCGCTCGGCACCCGCTATTCGCAGGACATGGGTGCGACCTACCTCGACGCGCAGGGGCAGTCGAAGCCGATCGAGATGGGCTGTTACGGCATCGGCGTTACCCGGGTGGTCGCGGCCGCGATCGAGCAGAACCACGACTCCCGGGGCATCATCTGGCCCGAGGCGATGGCGCCGTTCGCCGTGGCGATCGCCCCGGTGGGCTACGACCGCAACGACGCGGTCCGCGCGCTGGCCGATCAACTCCATGCCGAGCTCGAAGCCGACGGGCTCGCGGTGCTGCTCGACGACCGCGGCGAGCGCCCTGGCGTGATGTTTGCTGACCTCGAGCTGATCGGCATTCCGCACCGCATCACGATCGGCGAGCGCGGTCTCAAGGAGGGCAAGGTCGAGTACCAGGCCCGCCGGGACACCGGCCCGACCGCTCTTCCGGTCGGCGAGATCGCCGCGTTCATCCGAGGTAAAGTTCAAGCCGTATGAGAATCGACCCGACCCGCCCGTTGTTCCGCGCTCTCGGCGTGCTCGCGCTCGCCGCCGCGCTGCTCGCACCGCGGCCGGCGTGCGCCGGCGCGCAGGTGGAGGAACAGCTGCAGCCGTCGGTCGTTTCTGGGCTGCAGCGTGCGATCGCCGACCGGCCGGTGCCGGCCGACTGGGCCGCGCGCGCCGGCATCTCCGCATGGCTCGCCGACATGTCGCGCCGGCTCGCCGCGCGCATTCCCGACGAGCGCGAGCGGCTGGATGTGATCCTCACCGTGCACTACGAGGCGACGCGCGCCGGGCTCGACCCGCAGCTCGTGCTCGGCGTGATCCACCACGAGAGCGGCTTCAAGAAGTACGCGGTCTCGGTCGCGGATGCACGCGGCTACATGCAGGTGATGCCGTTCTGGACGCGCCTCATCGGCAACGGCAGCGACCACAACCTCTTCCAGCTGCGCACCAACCTGCGCTACGGTTGCGTGATCCTGCGTCACTACCTCGACCGCGAGAACGGCGATCTCTTCCGCGCGCTCGGCCGCTACAACGGAAGCCTCGGGCGCGGCGAGTATCCGGGCGCCGTGGTCGCCGCGATGCAGCGCTACTCGCCGCAGATTGCCGCCGCAGCTCCCCCGCTCGGCGCAGCGATCCCGCGCTGAGCACGTCCGTCGCCGCCGGCGTGGCCTCCGCCTATCGCGGCCGCTTCGCGCCCTCGCCCACCGGTCCGCTGCACTTCGGTTCGCTGATCGCGGCGCTCGCGAGCTTCTGCGATGCGCGTCACGCCGGGGGCGCATGGCTCGTCCGCATCGAGGACGTGGACGAGCCGCGCCGCCGGGCCGGCGCCGAGCGCGCGATCCTGCGCACGCTCGAGTGCCACGGCTTCGACTGGGATGGCGAGATCGTGCGGCAGTCGCAGCGCACCGCGCTCTACGAGGCCGCGCTCGACTCGCTCGTGCGACGCGGCCTCGCCTATCCGTGTGCCTGCACTCGGCAGGAACTCGCCGCCACGCCCGTCGGCCCGATCGGCGAGAAGGTCTATCCCGGCACGTGCCGCAACGGCATCCCGGCCGCGAAAGCCGGACGCCCGCAGCGGGCGTGGCGCGTGCGCGTCGACAGCCCGCAAGGGGGAGCGATCGGCTACACCGATGCGCTCCTCGGTCCGCAGGCGCAGGAGCTCGCCCGCGACGTCGGCGATTTCGTCGTGCGGCGCGCGGATGGTCTTTTTGCATATCAGCTGGCCGTGGTCGTGGACGATGCGGCACAGCACATCACGCACGTTGTGCGCGGCGCCGATCTCCTCGCCTCGACACCGCGCCAGATCCTGCTGTCGCGGCTGCTCGGTTTGCCGCAACCGTCATACCTCCACGTTCCCATCGCCATCAACGACGCGGGCGAGAAACTCTCGAAGCAGACGCGCGCGCCGGCGCTGCCCGACGACGAGCCGCTGGAGGCGCTCATCGCGGCCTGGCGCTTCCTCGACCAGGCGCCGCCCCCGCCCGATGTGGACCGTGTTGGCGCGTTCTGGCCATGGGCGATTGCGCACTGGTCGCGTGCGCGCCTGCCTCCGGTGCCGATGCTGCCGGCGCCGGCGCGATTCCGGTAAGGGCTGCACGGGACGGTATAATCACAACCTGATCTCGCGCCCACGCGTCCTGCCCCAGTGGAATCGACGCCGGCCTGCAAACCCCAGCGCGACGACCTTATCCGCCCGGCTCAGGCTTGCCTTCGACGGAAGCTGCATGACCACGCTCGTTGCCGTGCGCAAGCACGACGAAATCGCCATTGCCGCCGATTCGCTGACCACGTTCGGCGACGTCCGCCTCGCGGCGCCCTTCGACAGGAGCTACGACAAGATTCTTCGCCACGGTGACACCTACATCGGCCTCTGCGGCTCGGCCGCGCACCAGCTCGTGTTCGAAAGCCTGCTGAAGTCGAACCAGGCGGTCGATTTCGGCAGCAAGCACGCGATTTTCGAGACGTTCCGGAAACTCCACCCGATCCTCAAGGAGCAGCACTTCCTCAATCCGAAGGAAGAGGAGGACGATCCCTACGAGTCCACGCAGATCAGCGCGCTGATCGCGAACCCGCACGGCATCTTCGGGGTCTATTCGATGCGCGAGGTGTTCGAGTATTCCCAGTTCTGGGCGGTCGGCTCCGGCAAGGAGTTCGCGCTCGGCGCCATGCACGCGCTGTACGGACGGCTGCCAACGGCCGACCAGGTCGCGACCGCCGGTGTCGAGGCCGGCGCCGTGTTCGACAGGAATTCCGCGTTGCCGATGACGCTCTACACGCTCAAGGTGCGAAGCTGAAGCGCAGCCACCACGCGCGTTGCCACCCGTCGCGGCAGTGCGAGGTGGCCGCATGAGCGAGCCCGGGGCCAGCGGTCCCGACGCGCTCGCGCGCTTCGTTTTCGAGGGCGCCGCCGTGCGCGGTGCGCGCGCGCGGCTGTCGCAGACCGCCCGCGAAATCCTCGGTGCACACGACTACCCCGCGCCGCTCGGGCGCGTGATCGCCGAGTTGCTGGCGGCCGCCACGCTGCTCGCCTCGACGCTCAAGTTCGACGGGAGCCTGATCGTCCAGTTGCAGGGAGGAGGCCCGGTGCGCCTGCTGGTCGTCGAGTGCGATCAGGGTCTATCGCTCCGTGCGACGGCACAATGGGACGCGGCCCGGGTCGAAGCCCTCGCACCGGATGCCACGCTGGCCGATCTGGCCGGCGGCACCACGCACGCGCGGCTTGTCATCACCCTCGATCCCAAGGGCGCGGGCCCGCTCTACCAGGGCATCGTGGCGCTCGAGGCGAAGTCGGTGGCGACGCTGATCGAGCACTACCTCGCGACGTCCGAGCAGCTTGCCTCGCGGCTCGCGCTCGCGGTGCGCGACGGCGAGGTGGCCGGAATGCTGCTGCAGCGAATGCCCGGAGCCGGCCCGGCCGACGAGCACACGTGGCAGCGTGCAAGCGACCGGCTCGCGGCCGCCGACGCGCGCACGCTGATCGCCGCAGCGAGCGGCAACGACGGACTCGCCGCGCTCTTTCCGCAGCACGACCTGCGCGTCTTCCGCAGCACGACGCCACGCTTCTTCTGCGCGTGCTCGCCTGCGCGCGTCGAGCACGCGCTGCGGATCGCCGGACGCGCGGAAGTCGAGGCCGCGCTCGCCGAACGGGGCGAAGTCGAAGTGACCTGCGAGTTCTGCAATCGCCGCTATGTGTACGGGGCGGACGCCGCGCGCGCCCTTTTCGCGGATGCGCGCGCCGGCGGCGCGCCGGGCCGGCACTAGCCCGGATATTTCACCAGGCCGCCGCCGATTCAACTGGGGCTCGAGCCTTGCCAAGCACTTGGGGCCTGCCGCCGGCGGAGCAAGTTGGACGGGTCGACTGCGCGGTTTTTTGGCGGCAGAAGGAATCTGAAATGATGGCGCACAACCTCGACCTCATAGAACGGCCTACAAGCGATTATTTCGGGGTCGGGAGAGGTTTGATGACCCTCGAAAATGCATCACTTTTCTTCTGCCGCGCAGACTCCTAGGGCCTGTCCCTCGTTCGCCTTGAGCCTCTACACTCCGCAAGCCTTCGCCGTGCCGGATCGCGCTCTGTTGTCGCGGTTGATCCACGACCATCCGTTCGCGACACTGGTCACGCCGGGTGTGCCCGAGCCTCGCGTGAGCCACGTGCCTCTGCTGCTCCTCGCCGATTGCGAACCGCACGGCACGCTGATTGGACACTTCGCGCGCGCGAACCCGCATTGGCGCCATGTCTCTGGTGTCGAGTCGATCGCGATCTTCCATGGCCCGCACGCCTACGTCTCGCCATCGTGGTACGGCGAACCCGGGAAGATGGTGCCGACATGGAACTACGCGACGGCGCACGCGCACGGCGCGATCGAGATCGTGACCGATGCGGTGGCTGCGCAGCGCATCCTGGACGCGCTCGTCCGGCGCTTCGAGGACGGCCGCGAATCCCCCTGGCGTTTCGCGATGGCCGAGCGCGAGCGCGATGCGCTGCTGTCGGGAATCGTCGCCTTCAGGCTGCGGGTTCGCCGTCTCGAGGGGAAATTCAAGCTGTCGCAGAACCGCACGCCGGCCGACCGCCGACGGGTGATCGCCGCACTCGCGCAACAGGACCACCCCGATGCGCAAGCGACCGCGGCGTGGATGCGCGACTTCGCGCCCCCCGGCGAGGATTCGTGACACGCGGCCGGACCGTCGACAGCGAGAGCGGTGCGGGCGGCGCACGCGTGCGCATCGACAAGTGGTTGTGGGCCGCCCGCTTCTTCAGGACGCGAAGTCTTGCCGCAGAAGCCGTCGACGCGGGGCAGGTGCGCGTCGCCGACCAGCGTGTAAAGCCTGCGCACGCGGTGCGCGTGGGCGAGCGCATCGGCGTGCGCAAGGCCGGCCTCGTGTTCGAGGTCGACGTGATCGCGCTCTCGGATCGACGTGGCGGCGCGAGCGACGCCGCGAAGCTCTACCGCGAGACCGCGGAAAGCGCAGCGGCACGCGAGCAGGAGATCCTGCGGCGAAAGGCCGCCGCTGCCAACGAGCCGCGCCTGGCCGGCCGCCCGACCAAGCGAGAGCGGCGCAAGCTCGAGGACTTCCTGAGCGAGCCCTGACGCGCCCGGGTCAGCCGCGATCGCCCGGCGGCGGGGCCTCCGAGGTCGCGTTCGCGTCCGCTTCTTCTGCGGCCGAAGCCCTCGGGCGCGGCAGCAACCAAGCGGCGAGCACGAGCACCGCGCCGGCGATCCCCGCCTTGCTCACGATCGTCATATCGCCGTCGAAGGCGGCGATCGGCGCGTACGCGAGCGCACCGCCGAGCAGGGCGATGCCGGCGAGCGCCAGCACTTTGCGTACGGCTGCGACCACGTTCACGCTGTGTTGACCGCGCGCCGCCCGGGCCCGGTGGCGCCTAGCAGAGTTGCAGGTTGCCGAAGTCGAGCAGGAAACCCGGCTGCCGGTAGGCGCGGAAGACGAGCCATGCGAGGACCGCCGCGAGCAGGATGCCGAGCGTGTGCCAGACGAGGCGGCGACCCAAAAAACGCGCCGGCGTGGACGAGCCAGCCGGCGGGGAGGAGAGACTTCCAGGTTCCGTCACACGGGCAAGGTTACGCCCGCTGCGATACGTCCGGCAAGACGCCGACCAGCGAGACCGGCACGGCCGGCGCGACGGTCATCTCCCGCATCGTCGCCATGACCGAGCTGAAGTCGGCGGCGGTGCGCACGTTCGGAATGGACTTCGCGAGAAGGTTGACCGCCCGCCCGCTCACCACCAGCGGCAGCCCATCGGGCAATGCAACGCGCAGCGAGCGGATCTCCTGACCCGCGATCTTGCCCGAGATGCCACGGTCGAACAGCAGCACGACGACGTTGACCTTGTAGGCCTTCGCGGCGCCGGCGATTTCCTGTGCCGGCACGCCGGCACCGAGCGTCAGGCAATTGATGCCTTCGGTGAAGAGCAGCAGTTCGAGGATCGCGAGACCGAGCTGGTTCGGATCGTTGGGCGGCGTGGCGAGCAGGACCTGACGCGCATCGCGCGTCGGCCGCACGAGTCGCGTCACGTCGCGCAACAGCCGCTGCGAGAGGTCGGCGAAGCGCAGCTCCTGGAAGTTTTCCATGTCGCCACGCACGACGCGCTCGTGCACAGCCTCGTTCAGCGGGATCAGCGTCTGCTCGAGGAACTTGCGCAGGCCCTGCCCGACCAGCAGCTTGGAGAGGTGATTCTGCAATTCGCCCACGCGATGCTGCGCAAGCAGCCGTACCGCCGTTTCGATCTCGGCCGGCACCGGGGCGGGCTCCGGGACCGTGAGCCCCATCATCGATTGCAGCGCCGTGTCGGACAACGGCACGACCGCACCGGCCCGCCAACCCTCCGAAAGCAGCTGCTTGATGAGCTTGAGCCGCGCGACCTGATCCGGCGGATAGACGCGATCGCCGAACGCATCGCGCAGCGGCGAGGGGAAACCGTAGCGACGCTGCCACATGTAGAGTTGCTCGCGTCGCAGTCCGGTGATGCGCACGACCTCGCGAATGTGCAGGGCGCCGGCGACATCGCCTGCCGTGTTGTCGTTCGCTTCGAGCGCGGTCACGGCAACTTCGCGGTGCCGGCTTGGCGCCTTGATCAGGATGCCCATGTTTGTCTTTCCTGTCCGTTTATTGTCAGTCGTCGCCAGCAGGATGTCCTGAACAAGGGCGGTGGCTGCGGCGAGGACCCAGCTGTCCCGCACATCTGCCGGTTGGGCAGTCTGTGCTCCACGGATTGGTCGATGCAGAATGCATGCCAGTGCCAATTGAACGGCCTTGCCGCTCGTCGGCAACTGGAGGATTATCGCTTCCGGGCGAGCGCCGGCATAGACCCCCAACTGGCTTCTTGTTGCCCACAGACACCGATCCCGGCGCCGATTATCGCTCCCGGTGCGGTTCTTGCGAGTACCTGGAAGCAACAACCGATCCAACCATGTTCAATTTCGGCAACAAGATCCCCAAAGACCGCCTTGCGGATGTCAAGGCGGTCGACCGCTGGCTTGCTACCTTTCCGGCCAACGACCCGCTTGCGCTCCATCGCGAGGTGCTGGGCGAGCTGGGCCGCCTGACCGACCGCAACGCCCGCCTCACGGTTCCGCGCCTCGAAGCGGTCTTCCACCTCGACACCCGGACGAGCGAGCTGCGCAAGTCGCTGACGGCGCAGTACATCGAGCACGCGAATCGGAGCTCGCGCATCGAGAACCAGCTCTGGTCTTCGCTTTTCGACCTGACCCAGGCGTTCCTGCTCGCCTACCAGGCGTTCGCCCGCGAGGTCACACACCGCGCGCCAACCGGCAGGTGGGAGGCGCTGCTGCCGCAGCTCATCGCCCGCCAGATCATCCACCTGGCGCTGGACGCCAGGATCCGGCTGTTCCGCTGCGAGCAATGGATCCCGGCCAAATGGGCGGAGCTCCATGGCCTTTTCTCCCTCGCCTGTTCCCGCAAGCTCGAGCGCCAGTCGATCCTGCTCGGGGACGACGACAGGGCGACGACAATCGAGCACGAGTACCTGTGCGCGCTCGTGCTGCAGCTCGTCAACTCCGGCAGTCTGACCGCACGCCATCTCGAATGGATCGTGCAGCAGCTCGAGGAGTGGTGCGCGCCGCTGCGCCTCACGCTCGAGCCCTCGTCGGTCAGCTCGTTCTACGTCGATCTCGGCGGGCGCGAAGGATTGAAGCGCCGGGGGCTGGCGCCGCTGGAAGGCAAGGTTCTCTTCCTCGACACGCGGCCGTTGCACGCGTTGCTCAAGCAGAACATCCTCGTGCTCGAGCAGAAGATCAAATCGCAGCCGCTGTCGGAGCGCACCGCCAAGCGCAGCGAGCAGCTCGACCTGCTGATGAAGCTTGCGGCGCAAGTGGACCCGGAGTTCAAGCCCTTTCCGCGGCGGGGCGAGCGCACGTCCGCCGTCGGCACGGTGGATGCGATCGTCGGCTTCGCCAAGATCTGCGCCTATCTGCGCGAGGAAGAGCGCGAGCCGTCGCCCCAATTCGATGCCGGGAACACCTTCGGTGCAACGATGGACCTCGCCGTGTTCGGGCGGATGCGCAACGAGCGCGACCGCACGCTCGAGCTCGCGCGCCGGCGGCTCGCCGCCTACGCCGCGCCCGGCGGTCCGTGGGAAGTGAAAGACGTCTCGCAAACGGGTTTTCGCCTGATCGCGCCGATGAGCGTGGCCAACGCGGTCACGCTCGGCACGCTGGCCGCCATCCGTGCGCACGGCGAGGCATTGTGGATGCTTGGCATCGTGCGCCGGATGAAGCGCCAGACGAGCGAGCGGGCCGAAATCGGATTGCAGGTGATCGCCAACGCGCTGATCGGCGTCGACCTGATCGAACAGCGCAAGCGAGTCGACGCGGACTTCGCGATCGACGGGGAAGCCTCGACGATCAACGGCCGCATGTTCCAGGGTCTGTTCCTCGCGCTGCGCAAGCGCGACAGCGACACCGCCGTCCAGTCGCTGATCGTCCCGGCGCAGGAGTACCAGCCCGGCCGCAAGGTGAAGCTGCAGACCACGCGCACGATGTTCCCGATCCGCTTCGGACGCCTGGTCGAGCAGCAGCCCGACTGGGTTTGGGCCGCGGTCGAGCCGCTCGAGCGAGGAGCCCCGCTCCCGGCAATGGCAAGCATGACGTCGCCTGCGATCGGATGACGCGGTACGATGGCGGGCGTGGACCGCTACGCCGAACGCTACGCCGCCTGGACGTGGGACGTTCCCGATCGCTTCAACATCGCGCAGGCGTGCTGCGGCCGCTGGGCTCCTGACCGCACGCGCTTCGCGCTCTACTGGGAAGACGAGTCCGGCGCCACCGCCGCGTGGACCTACTGGGACCTGCAGCAGCACGCGAACCGCCTTGCCAACGCGCTCGCTGCGCTCGGCGTGACGCGCGGCGACAAGGTCGCGCTGATCCTCCCGCAGCGGCCCGAAACGGCGGTCGCCCACGTTGCCACGTACCAGCTCGGCGCCATCGCCGTCCCGCTGTCGTTCCTGTTCGGGCCCGACGCGCTGGAATACCGGCTGGTGAACAGCGGAGCGAAGGTTGCGTTTGTCGATCCGCAGTCGCTGCCGAACCTCGCGCCGATCCGCGATCGCTGTCCCGGGCTCGCGCACGTCGTGGGGGTCGCGGGCGCGCGCGAGTCGTTCGTCACGCCGTGGGAGGTGCTGATCGAAAAGGCGTCGCGCCACTTCACGCCGGTCGCGACCGGCCCTCGCGACGCGGCGCTGCTGATCTATACGAGCGGCACGACGGGACCGCCCAAGGGCGCGCTGATGCCGCAATCCTGCCTGATCGGCAACCTGCCGGGCTTCATCCATTCGCACGACGACTTCCCGAAAGCCGGCGACATGTTCTGGTCGCCAGCCGACTGGGCCTGGACGGGCGGTCTCATGGATGCGCTGCTGCCGACGCTGTACTTCGGGCAGCCGATCCTCGGCTACCGCGGCCGTTTCGATCCGGAGCGCGCGTTTTCGCTGATGGACAGGTACGGCGTGCGCAACACGTTCCTTTTCCCGACGGCGTTGAAGCTGATGATGAAGGCCTTCCCGCGGCCGCGCGAGCGCTTCGACCTGCCGTTGCGCAGCATCATGAGCGCCGGGGAGTCGGTCGGCACGACCGTGTTCGAGTGGTCGCGTGAGGCGCTCGGTGTCACGATCAACGAAATGTTCGGCCAGACCGAGATGAACTACATCGTCGGCAACTCGCACACGCTGTGGCCGGCGAAGCCCGGCTCGATGGGAAGGCCGTATCCCGGACACCGCATCGCCGTGATCGACGACGATGGCAACGAGCTGTCGCGCGGCGAGCCCGGCGATGTGGCGATCCACCGCATCGCACCCGATGGCACCCCCGACCCGGTCTTCTTTCTCGAGTACTTCGGCAATCCGGAAGGCACTCGCAGGAAGTACTCCGGCGACTGGTGCCGCACCGGCGACGTCGCGACGATGGATGCCGACGGTTACCTCTGGTACCAGGGCCGGGCCGACGACGTCTTCAAGTCGGCGGGCTACCGCATCGGCCCTTCGGAAATCGAGAACACGCTGGTCAAGCACCCGGCCGTGCAGAATGCCGCGGTCGTGCCCTCGCCCGACGAAACGCGCGGCAATGTCGTCAAGGCGTTCGTCGTGCTCGCGCCGGGATTCAGCGCGTCGCCGGCGCTTGAGGAGGACATCCAGCAGCACGTGCGCAAGTTCCTCGCGCCGTACGAGTACCCGAAGGCGATCGAGTTCATCGACGCTCTGCCGATGACGACCACCGGCAAGGTGCAGCGCCGCGTGCTGCGTGAGCGGGAGCGCGCGCGCGTCGAGGCCGCGCGCACCCCGGACGGAAGCGGCGCGACCTTGCCCGGATAACTCACCAGGGTGCCGCCGATTCTATGCAGGCTCGAGCCTTGCCAAGTACTTGGTAACCGCTGCGGCGGAACACGTTGGACGAGCGGACTGCGCGGTCCTGCGCGTCAGCCGCCGGTGACGGGATCGGGCTCGCGCATGCGCTCGAGGAAGCGCCGGTGCAGCAGCACCCACAGCACCGCGGGCGCGACGGTGGGCATGATCAGCGATCCGAACTGGAATGCGAACGCGATCAGCTCGCGCTCGAACGACGTGAAACCGGTCTGCGAGGCGACGAGCGGCCCCGAAGTGATTGCGATGTTCTTGAGGAAATCGGCGAGCACGCCCCAGGCGATGAAAGGCACCAGAGCGAGGTAGCCGATGCAAAGCGAGCGCAGCCAGCGCGGCTCGCGCGCTGCGATCACGAGCGCCGCGAACATCGGCAGTCCGTACGCGTACAGCAACGGGTTGACGTCGACGCTGACACGGCCGCCGCTTGCCGACTGGCCGGGACGCAGCGTCGTCACGAAGGTCATCGTGCTGCCGCCCGCGTCGATCGACTGCACGAGGTCGGCAAGGCCCGCGTGCGTGACGCCAGCCACCAGAAGCTCGACCGGCCACAACAGAAGCGGCGCGCCGAAGTACCAGACCGCGAACGTTACCGGCAGCCACGCAAGCGTGGTCACGATGAATCGCGCGAGCGGGCTTTTCACGCGGCGGCGGGTGCAGCGCCCGGCGGCGAGCGGGGCGGCTCGCCCCGGCCGCGCGGCAGCGTGCGCACCCAGATCAGCCAGACGATCAGCACGTCCAGCATGATCAGCGCCTGCCAGACGTAGAGGTGAGCCCACTCGAACCATTGCCGGTCCCACTGACCGAGATAGAACAGGCTGATCACGCGCACGACGTTCAGGCCCTGCACGGCCAGGATGCCGACGACGAGGCCCACGATCTTGCTGCGCCACGGTGCGGGGAACGCGAGGATCGCCGCGACCAGCACGATCGTCGCCTCGACGCCGTTGCAGCCGGCCTCGATCGACACCGCGAAGTCGGACGCCGTGCTGCGCAGGATCTTGCCGATCGCCATCACGTTCGGGTCGAACACGCGCACGAGCCACGACGAGATCGCAGCCAGCGTGTCCGTCCACGGAATGACGAACCATTGCTGCACGACGGGCGTGAGCTCGAGCCCGAACAGCACGGCCTGGATTGCGATGAAGAGGATGAAGAAGCGCAGCACGGCGCGATTCTAGCGAATAGGGATCGGGCGCGCCCACCTGCGTGCAGTCGCCCGCCGGGCGGCGGGCCGGGCCCGGCGCGCGCGGCTACGCCTTTGCGCGCGCGAGCGGCGGGTTGCTTGCAAAGTACGTCTTGACGCCGTCGCCGATCGACTCCGCGAACTTCTGCTGGTGGCGCTCGCTGCGAAGCTTGAGTTCCTCGTCGGGATTGCTGATGAATGCGGTCTCGACGAGGATCGACGGGATGTCGGGCGCCTTCAGCACGGCAAAACCCGCCTGCTCGACTGCCGGCTTGTGCAGCGCATTGTGCTCACCGATCTCGCGCAGCACGTGCCGCCCGACCTTCAGGCTGTCGTTGATCTGCGCGGTCTGCGAGAGGTCGAGCAGCGTGCGCGCGAGGACGGGATCCTTGGCCCCGAGGTTGACGCCGCCGATCAGGTCGGCGCCGTTTTCCTTCTGCGCGAGCCAGCGGGCGGCCGCCGACGTGGCGCCATTCTCGGAAAGCGCGAACACCGACGATCCGCGTGCCGTCGGCTCGCGGAACGCGTCCGCGTGGATCGAGACGAACAGGTCGGCCTGCACCTGCCGCGCCTTCTGCACCCGTTGCGCGAGCGGTACGAAATAGTCGTCGTCCCGCGTCAGCATCGCCCGCATGTTGGTTTCGCGGTCGATCAGCTTCTTCAGCCGCCGACCGATCGCGAGCGCAACGTTCTTCTCGTAGGTGCCGCGGCGTCCGATCGCGCCCGGGTCCTCGCCGCCGTGGCCGGGGTCGATTGCCACGGTGATCGGACGCGACGACTTCGGCCGCGCGATCGAGGGCGCGGGATTCTCGATCAGCGCGGGCGAGTTGAACCCGCGCGGCGCCGCGGCTTCCCGCTTCTCCTGCTCGGCAATGAGCGCCATCAACGGATCGGGCGGTTCCACCGGATAAAGGTCGAGCACCAGCCGGTGGCCGAACTCGGCCACGGGTGGCAACGCAAAGAGCTGCGGGCGCACCTCGGACCGGAGATCGAGCACGACGCGCACGCCTGCGCGCTCCTTCTCGCGAACACGCACGGCCACGATGTAGGGATCGGTCGGGTGCACGCGCAAGGGAAGCTTCGCCAGATCCCCGCCGAGCTCGAGGCCTTCGAGGTCGAGAACGAGCCGCTCCGGATTGCGCAATGCGGTGAGCTGATGCGGGATCGGTGCGGCGGCCTCCAGAATCAGCCGCGTGTATTCCTGCGCCGGCCAGACGCGGGCGGAAGCAATGCGCGCTGCCTGCGCCCAGGCGAGCCCGGGGAGGGCGAGCGTGCCCGCGGGAACCATCAGCCATTTGAGTGCGCGGCGGCGCGCGAGCGACACGCGGATCAGACCGCGTTGAACTCCGCCGCGAGTTCGCGCTCGCATCGCCTACCCGCCTCGCTCGCCGCTTGCGCGGTCAGCGTGCGGCCGTCGCCCCGATGCGCGAGCACGAGCGCGAGATCGGGCGGGGGCAGCACGCCGGCCACCCGCTCGGGCCATTCGACCATGCAGATGCTGTCGTTTCGGAAGCATTCGGCAAGCCCTGCGGTCTCCCATTCGACGGGGTCGTCGAATCTATAAAAATCAAAGTGATAAAAGTATATGCTCGAAAGCGGGTAATGTTCAACCAGCCCATAGGTAGGGCTTTTGACCGCTCCGCTCCAGCCGAGCGCCCGCAGCACCCCTCGTACGAGCGTCGTTTTGCCGGCGCCTAAGTCGCCCGCAACGGTAACGACCATGCCGCCCTGCAGCGCCCGCGCGATTGCCGCGCCGGCGCGCGTCGTCGCCGCTGCATCGGGAAGCTCGAGCGAAAGCGTCATCGCGGCGCCGACAGGCCTGCTTCTCCCACGCGCGGCCGCCGCGCGGCGGCCGCGGCCAAATGCGGAGCAGCGGGCTTTGCTAGGCTTGCGCGCATGACTTTCCGGTCGAAGCCGCCTCCGAGGTCCGCGAACACGCCGCCCGACTGGGCCGCGCTCGCGCAGCAGATCGCCGCGTGGGGGCGCGAGCTCGGCTTCCAGGAAATCGGGATCGCGGACACGGACCTCTCGGCCGAGGAAGCGAGGCTCGTCGAATGGCTCGCTCGGGGAAGACACGGCGCGATGGATTATATGGCACGCCACGGCGTGATCCGCGCCCGCCCGGGCGAGCTCGTGCCCGGCACGATCCGCGTGATCAGCGCGCGCCAGAACTACTGGCCGGCGACGGCGCGCGACGCCTGGGAGACGCTCGCCGATCCGCACGCGGCTTACGTCTCGCGCTACGCGCTCGGGCGCGACTATCACAAGGTGCTGCGAAGGCGCCTGCAACAACTGGTCGATCGCATCGCGGGGAGCGCGGGCGAGTTCCGGCATCGTGTCTTCACCGACAGCGCGCCGGTGCTCGAAGTCGCGCTCGCCGCGAAATCCGGGCTCGGCTGGCGCGGCAAGCACACGCTGCTGCTGCAGCGGGAGGCCGGCTCGTATTTCTTCCTGGGCGAGATCTACACCGACCTGCCGCTCCCGGTCACGCCAGCGGCCAGCGCGCATTGCGGCACGTGCAGCGCGTGCCTTGCGGCGTGCCCGACCGGCGCGATCGTCGCGCCCTACGAGCTCGACGCGCGGCGCTGCATTTCCTATCTGACGATCGAACTGCCGGGGAGCATCCCGCTCGCGTTCCGCCGCGCCATCGGCAACCGGGTCTACGGCTGCGACGACTGCCAGCTTGCGTGCCCGTGGAACAAGCACGCGGAGCCGGCGTCAGAGCCCGACTTCGCGCGCGTGCGCAACGGCCTCGACCGCGCATCCCTCCTCCAGCTTTTCGCATGGACCGAAGCGGAGTTCAACCGGCGTATGCAGGGCAGCGCGGTACGTCGCATCGGCTACGAGCGCTGGCTGCGCAATCTCGCGGTGGGGCTCGGCAACGCGCCGTACGGCGAAACGGTCGTCACCGCGCTCACAGCCCGCGCGGAAGATCCTTCACCGCTGGTGCGGGAGCATGTCGCCTGGGCACTGGCGGAGCAACGGCGCAAGCGCGAAAACGCGGTCGAGTAGCGGTGTCCCGACGCTTTTTCACGGGCCATCGGCGCACGGTGAAACTCGCATCGGACCCCGTGCCCGTGGTGCCCCCACCAATCAGGGGCCGAAGAACGGTCCTCGGACCTGTCTTGTCGGCGCTTGGCGCTCGACGTACGCATTGAACCTGCCCCGGTGGCAGCCCTTGCCCTGCTCGAGCTCGCTCGTGTGCTGCGAATGCACGAGCGCGCGATCCGGCTCGAGCACGACGAGGTGCGGCCAGCGGGAGAGAAGCGCTTCGTTCCGGTTCGCCGACGCGGACGCGATCGCGAGGTCGTTCGCCACATCGTTCGCAGGATCGAACTTCGCACGCAGTTCCTGCGCGAGCGCGCCACCCGCGAACGCGGCGAGGCAAAGGGCGACGGGGGAAGGCGCAACGCGGCAGGCACGGTCAACGGATCAGCTGGTTCATCGACACGATCGGGAGCATCACGGCGAGCACGAGCACGAGCACGATCGCACCCATCGCGACGATCAGCACCGGCTGCACGAGCGCCGTCACCCACGCGAGCCGGCGCTCGGCCTCGCGCTCCAATTCTTGAGCGGCGCGCTCGAGCATCGTTGCCAGCCGTCCCGTCGCCTCGCCGTTCCCGACCAGATGCACGAGCACCGGCGGAAAGCGCTTCTGCTCCCGCAGCGCGCGCTCGAGCGTCACGCCTTCGCGCACCAGTGCCGCTGCAGCCCGGGCCGCGGCCTGCAACGGCAGCATGCGCACGACGGCGGCGGCCGTGTCGAGCGAACGCAAGAGCGGTGCGCCGCTGCCCACCAGGATCGCGAGCGTACTCGCGAAGCGGGCAGTGTCGAGGCTCGCCACCAGCCGGCCGATGCCGGGCAGGCGCAGCAGCAGCGCGTGCCAGCGCGCGCGAAAGGCACTCCGACGATTGGCAAGTGAAAACGCGACGACACCCGCGAGTGCCAGCGCAAGCCACAGCCAGATCGTGGCGCGGAAGAACGCGGAAGTCGTAATCAATGCCTGCGTGAGCCACGGCAGCGTCTGCCGGCTCTGCTGGTACACGGCGACGATCTGCGGGACGACGTAGATCAGCAGCACGCCGATCACGCCAACCGCGATCAGCGTCACGAGCACCGGGTAGATGAGCGCGGTCGCGAACTTCTGCCGCAGCGCGGCCCGCGCCTCCAGATAGTCGGCGAGACGCGCCAGCACGTCGGGCAGGCGACCGCTTTCGGCCGCCGCCGCGACGAGCCCGCGGTAGAGCGGCGAGAACGTCCGCGGATAGCGCGAGAGCGCCGCGGCGAGCGACTCGCCTCCGGCGACCTGCGCCCGCAGCGACAGCATCAGCGTGCGCGCCCGCGCGTCGTCGGCCTGCTCCGCGACGGCGGCGAGCGCCTGATCGAGCGGCATGCCGGACTGCACGAGCGTCGCGAGCTGTCGCGTCGTCAGCGTGACGGCCGCGGAGGGGACGCGAACGCGCTCGGCGGCACCGGTCGCCCCTGCAACGGATTCGGAAACCGCGGTCGGCGTGAGCCCGTCGGCACGCAATCGATCCCGCACGCCGCGCGGCGTGTCGGCCTCGATCACGCCCGCGCGAAGCCGACCTTCTTGATCGACCGCTTCGAAGCGATAGGCGCCCATCACCGCGTCCGCGTCAGCCGTCGCGGGTGACGCGCAGCAGTTCGGCGAGCGAGGTCGTTCCCGCGGCGAGCCAGCGCGCACCGTCGGCGCGCAGCGGCACCATCCCGGCCCGTGCCGCCGCCTCGCGCAGCGCACCCTCGCTTTCGCGGTCGTGGATCCGTCGGCGTACGGACTCGTCGGTGATCAGCAATTCGTACACGCCGGTGCGACCGCGATAGCCGGTGCCGTTGCAGGCGTCGCAGCCGACCGGACGATAGAGCGGTGTCTGCGGCGGAAGGCCGACCGCGGTCAGCAACGCGCCCTCGCCCGCGCTCGGCGCCGCCTTCTGCCGGCACGCGGGGCAAAGCGTGCGCACGAGCCGCTGCGCCAGCACGCCCAACAGGCTCGACGCGAGCAGGTAGGGCTCGACACCCATGTCGGCGAGCCGCGTCACCGCGCTCGCCGAGTCGTTGGTGTGCAGCGTCGCCAGCACGAGATGGCCGGTGAGCGAGGCCTGCACCGCGATCTGCGCCGTCTCGAGATCGCGGATCTCGCCGATCATCACGATGTCCGGATCCTGCCGCAGGATCGCGCGGAGCGCCCGCGCGAAGTCGAGCTCGATGCGCGGATTGACCTGCGTCTGCGCGACGCCGTCGAGCGCGTACTCGATCGGATCCTCGACCGTCATCATGTTGACGCTGCCCCGGTCGAGCCTCGAGAGCGCAGCGTAGAGCGTGGTCGTCTTGCCCGAGCCCGTGGGCCCGGTGACGAGCACGATGCCGTGCGGCTCGCGGATCAGCCGATCGATCTGCGCAAGCGTCGCGTCGCTCATCCCCAGCGCGGTGAGGTCGAGGCGTGCCGAATCCTTGTCGAGAAGACGCAGCACGACGCGCTCGCCGGGACCGGTCGGCAGCGTCGACACGCGCACGTCGACACTCTTGTCGCCCAGGCGCAGCGTGATGCGCCCGTCCTGCGGCAGGCGCCGCTCCGCGATGTCGAGGCTCGCCATGATCTTGAGCCGCGACACCAGCGCCGCGTGCAGCGCGCGCGGAGGCTCGAGCACGTCGCGCAGCACGCCGTCGATGCGAAAGCGCACGACCGAGCGCGTTTCGTAGGGCTCGAAGTGCAGGTCGGACGCGCGCTCCTTCAGCGCCTGCAGGAGCAGCGCGTTGATCATCCGGATCACCGGCGCCTGCGCCGCGTCGGCGAGCAGGTCCTCGGTCGCCGGCAGGTCCTGCATGAGCCGCGCGAGGTCGGTCTCGCGCGCGAGCTCGTCGGTGAGCGTCGCCGCCGCGCCGCCCGTGTTGTAGGCGCGCGCGAGCTCGGCCGCGAACTCTCCGGCGGTCACCGCGCGCGTGACCAGCGGGCGCGTGAGCACGCGGCGCACTTCGGCAAGTCCTTCGACCGACGCATCGGGCCGCGTGAGCACGATCACGCTTTCTCCCTGCTCGCCTGCCGGCAGCACGCCGTGGGCACGCGCGAACGCGTACGGGATACGGCTTGCGAAGGGGGCAGCAGCGGTCGGCCTGGCCATTGCGCGACGGGCGTTTCGCGCGCTACGGCTTGGCGGCCGGTGCCGGCGGGTTGGTGGGCGGAGGCGCGGCGGGTGTGTTCGGTGGCCCCAGCAGCGGCGGGAACACCGGCGGGAATCGGTCGCCCAGCAGCGGCGGCGTCGGGTCGACCCCCGGCGTCCCGGGCATCGTGCCCTCGGGCGGAAGCGTCGGTTGCGAGGGATCGTTCCAGAAGAAGCGATACTGCGGCACCTGGCGCTCCTGCTCGCCCAGCAGGTACTGGTAGCGCTCGGAGGTGAGGTCGCGGCCATCCGCTCCGGTGCGCAGCACCGTCGGCTTGATGAAGATCATCAGGTTGGTCTTCTGCCGCCGCCTCGCGTCGTAGCGGAACAGCGAACCGAGCGCGGGCACGTCGCCCAGAACCGGCACCTTTTCCGTGCCGTCGGTCAGGCGGTCCTCGATCAGGCCGCCCAGCACGATGATCTGCGTATCGTCGACGACCACCGACGACTCGAGCGCGCGCTTGGACAGGACAACGCCGGTCTGCGTCGACACGTCCTCGACGCGCGACACTTCCTGGTAGAGCATGAGCCGCACCGTGCCGCCCTCGGTGATCTGCGGCTTGACCCGCAGCACGAGGCCGACATCCTTGCGCTCGAACGTCTGGAACGGCGTGACGGTCGCGGTGTTGCCGGTCGTCGCGTAGCTGCCGGTGACGAGCGGGATGTTCTGCCCGACGATGATCTTCGCCTCCTCGTTGTCGAGCGTGAGGAGCGTCGGCGTCGACAGGATGTTGGCGCCGATCTGCGTCTCGAGCGCGCGGGCGAGGAACGCGAGGTTGGTGATCGTGCCGAGCCCGGGGATCGTTACCGTGCCGCGCATCACGCCGAGCGACAGGCCCTGCCCCACCGTGCCCGGGTTGATCGCGACGTCGATGATGTTGTTGCCGCTGCCTCGCGGCGTGAAGTTCGTGCCGCCGAGCACGCGCGTCTGCGTCGTGTTGTAGCCCGTCAGCGCCTGCCACTGGATGCCGAATTCGGCAGCCTTGTCGGCCGCCACCTCGACGATCAGCGCCTCGACGAACACCTGCGCGCGGCGCATGTCGAGCTTCTCGATGATCGCGCGCAGGTTGTTGTACACGGGCTCCGGCGCCATGATCACGAGTGCGTTGTTGGCGATGTCGGCAGTGATCGTCGCGCCGCTCGCCGAGAAGGTCTGCGCGGATCCGCCGGCCGTGAAAGGAAGCTGGGGCTGCGCGGCCGGGGCGGCGCCCGGCGCTGCCGTCGCGCTCGTCAGCCCTGCCATGCTCGTCGCCTGCTGCTGCGAGAACCCGGACGGGGCGCTGCCTCCCCCGCCTTCGACGCCGGTCAGGAGCGAGCGCAACGTCTGCGCGACCTTCGCCGCATCGGCATTCTTGAGATAGACGATGAACATGTTGCCGCCGGGCCGCCCGGGCGTGTCGAGCTGCTCGATCAGCGCCTTCACGCGCGCGCCGCGGGCCGCGTTGTCCGAGCGGATCAGGATGCTGTTCGAGCGCGCGTCGGGCACGAGCATCACCCGCTGCTGCGCATCGGGCGGCGCGCCGCCCGAGGGCTCGGAGATGAGCCGGTTCACCAGCCCGACGACGTCGACCGCGGACGCGTGCCTTAACGCCACGAGCTGCGGCTCGCCGGAGGGCGCCTGGTCGAGCGAGGCGACGATGCGCTCGATGCGGCGGAGGTTCTCCGCGTAGTCGGTGATGACGAGCGCATTGCTGCCCGGAATCGCGGCGATCGTGTTGTTCGGCGTGATCAGCGGCCGCAGCACGTTGACGAGCTGCGCGGCCGACTCGTTGCGCAGCACGATGACCTGCGTGACGAGCCTGTCGCCGCCTGCCCCCACCGCGCCGCGCACGACGGGTCCGCCCTGCTGTTTGGCGTCGATCTCGGGAAGGATCTTGACAACGCCGTCGCTCTCGACCGCGGCGAAGCCCTGCAGGCGCAGCGCGGAGAGCAGCGTCGGATAGACGAGGCTCTTCGGGACCGGGCGCGCGGAGACGATATTGATCGTTCCCTTGACCTTGGGGTCGAGGATGAAATTTCGCCCCGTGATCTCGGAGACCGCCTTGATGACGGCCTCGACGTCGGCGTTGACGAAATTGAGTGTGACCGTCTCCTCGACGGTCGCGGCAAAGAGCAGGTTCGCCGCGAGTGCGAAAAGCGAGGTCAGCAGTAAGGCCGCAACGCGCGCCGGACCGGACGCGAGCGCGCGTCCAGGGCGGGGTGCGGCATGCGGATGGCCCGGCGTGGCGGGCGGTAAGGCCATCGGGAGCAGTCGTCGCGGCGCAACGCGCACCGCCATGTGAAGCAGGTTGCGAACGATAATAGCATGCAGGTTTTGCCGATCCTCCCGTCCGCGGGCCGCCGGTACGCGCAAGTCACGCCGTCCGTCGCAATCGCGCCACCGCCGCCGGGGACGAATCCGGAAGCGCCGCTTCCCGCATCCAACGGGTACGAATCTCTGCCGGAGCCCCGATGAACGCCAATCCCGTCGCCCCTCGCCGCGCGCTGCCCCGCCGGCGGGTCCTCGCCACCGCCCTGGTCCTGGCGCTCGTCGTCGCCGCGGCCGTCCCTTCGCGCGACCGCAGCCCCGGATCGCCGGACGCCGATTCCGGCTTCGCGAACGTGAAAGTGGTCGGCCTCGCCAGCGCCGCGGATGCGCAGGCGCCGCCAACGGCGCCTGCCGCGCCACCGCCCCCCAAGCCGCCACCGGCACCTGCAGCGATTCCGGCGCCGGCGAAATCCGGCGCCACCGTTGATGCCGCAGCCGCCGAGCCGTCGGCCAAGGACGCCGCCTCGCCGCAGGAAACGCGCTCCGCCGAGATCACGATCGACGAAAAGGGCATCCGGATCGAGAAGTCCACGGACGCCGGCAAGCGCTCGCGCCACATCATCGTGCGCGGCACCGACACCGACGAGGAACACGAGTCGTTCGACGCTTTCGTGCAAAAACAGCCCTGGATCGTCGCGGTCATATTCCTGGGGGTCGCGCTCTTCTTCCTCGTCCCGGTGGCCCTCATTGCCCTCGTCATCTGGTACAAGATGCGGCGCACCCGGATGCTGAACGAAACGCTGGTCAAGCTGGCTGAGAAGGGCATCGTGCCGCCCGCCGAGGCGCTGCAGGCGGTCGGCGGCAGTGCCGCAGTCGCCGCGCTCTCGAGCCTGCCGCCCACGACGCCGCTCTACGAGCAGGCGAAGGCCGTGCGCAAGCGCGCCGCCTGGTCCGACCTGCGCAAGGGCGTCCTGATGGGCGGCTTCGGCCTGGGCCTCGTGCTCTACTCGTTGATCGCACACGGCAGCGCCAACGGCTTCGGCCTCGTGCTGCTGTTCGTCGGCGCCGGTTACGTGCTGCTGTGGTTCTTCGAGGACCGGCAGGTGCGCGCCTCCCCGGGGAACGGCACGCCGGGAGGGGCGTAAGCGGCGGATCACCGGCCACGCTGCGCAGGCTCGCATGGCGTCGTCGCCCGTCACGGACGCCCAGCTGATCGCGCGCGCGATCGTCGGCGACGACCGGCACGCGTTCGCGGAACTGGTGCGCCGCAACCAATCGGCAGTCCGCGCCTGCCTGCGCAAGCTCACCGCCGGCAACCATGCGCTGGCAGACGACCTGGCCCAGGAGACCTTCGTGCTCGCATGGCGCAACCTGAGATCGTTCCGGCAGGAGGCCCGATTCTCGACCTGGCTCTACCGGATCGCGACCAACTGCTGGCTTGCCGACGCGAGGAAGCGCAAGGAGACGCTGCTTGGGGACGCCGAGGATTCGATCGCCGATGACGCCGACGACGGAGGTCTCGCAGCCGAGGGGGCGACGCCCGACGGTTCGGCGGCGACGACGCTTCGGCTCGACCTCGAGCGCGCGATGCGCGTACTCTCCGAGGCCGAGCGGGCAGCGATCGTGCAGTGCTACCATAACGACCTGTCGCACGAGGAGGCCGCGTTCGTTCTCGGCATCCCCGTGGGCACGGTCAAGACGCACGTGCTGCGCGCCAAGCAAAAAATGAAGACCGAGCTCGAAGCCTGGGCCCATTGAGTCCAGCCAACGCGGATGCCGACGATGAGCGAACGCAACCACACGCTGCACAATGACGACTGGCTCGAGCGCGCGCTGCGCGACGAGGGCCGTGCGCATGCGGCGGCCTACATTCCCGACGACGGCTTCTCGGCGCGGGTCATGCAATCGCTCCCGGGCCGGGTCACGCTGCCCGCCTGGCGCAAGCCCGCGCTCGTGCTCATGTGGACCGCGGCGGCCGCGGCCGGCGCGACGGCGCTGCCCGATACGGTTGCGGGGGTCGCGCGCGAAGCGTTCAGGCTGATCGCGCAGCCGTCGGCACTGCCGCAGATCGCCGCCGGCGTGCTGGCGCTCGGCGCCGCGCTGTGGTCGGCGGCCGCGTGGATGCTGCGCGAGGAATAGAACCGGGCTCGGGACCCGCAGCGGCAACGCGCTGCGCCGATGCGAACGGGCCGCCCCGGGGGGTTGGCTGTGGCCGAAAGGCGTCGATCAGTTGAGTCGATGAGCGCCCGCCAACTTGCCAAGGTGGCGGTCGAATGTGCCAAGTGGCAAGTGCCCGGCCTTGCGCGCGACCTCCAGCACAAGGCAATCGGAAAACCCCAGCGTTGGTTTGGCCTGGAATCTTCCAAGCGCGGATGCGACAGCGTCGGAATCCTGCAGCGTCAAGTCGGCATGCGCCAGCAGTCGCTCCACTGCGGCTCCGATCTGCTCCGCCGAGCGCGCGTAGACCGCATCGAGAACCCACAGCGTTTCCACGAGCACAACGTGGGATACCCATGCGCCCTTGGCGATGAACCTCTCAGCCACATCGAGCTGGCGCGGATCATCGCGAACCAGCAAACGCACCAGCACATTCGTATCAATCGCGCGCATGGCGTTGGCGAACGTGCTTTCTGATGCCTTCCTTCACATCCAACTTCGCCTTCCGCGCATCCGAGGCACCGAACAACACCTCGTGGACCTGAGCCGAGGTGTAACGGCCGGCCCTGCGCACCACGACCTCTCCGCCCTTCTCGTCCCATTCCAGTACGGAACCCGGACGCAGCCCCAGCTTCTTCCTGATCTCCGCCGGAACGGAAATCTGGCCTTGGGCCGTGACTTTGGATTGTGCGATCGTCATGGCGACACATTACTCCGGTAATGACCGGCGCGTCAATGTGGCGCCTTTCGGCAACGGCCCGGCTGGGGGACGGCCGCCTCGCCAATTGACTCGGTCGGCGACCTCCTTGCGAACTTCCGCAGACCCGTGACCCCGCGTGTCGGCCTTGCGGTACTCGTCGCCTTCTCAGCACGAAACGTCGCTGCGCCACCGCCTCCACGGGGGCGACGCCGAGGAAACGGCAGCGTCACTCACGATTCGCGGAAACAACCTCTTGACCCTTAACGGCTAGTGTACTGAGTCAGAAGTTTCAAAGATAACGGAGCGGATGAAATCGGGCGTCAGGCAAGGCGCGAGGCCGAGACAGTCGCCCGTTCTACGGCGAGGCCGAGTAACGCAGCATGCCGCCCGATTTCGCCGCGATCTATCGCGTGAATTTCTGACTCAGTACACTAGTCCTTCAGCGTGAAAAACACCTCGATCTCGCCCACGTACTTCTCGCCTTCGGCCGTGAATCTCCACTTCATCAACGCCTCGCGCACCGCGTTGTCGAAATGCCGCGGCGGCTCGGCGGAGACGATCATGACTTCGGTGACGTGGCCCTTCTCGTCGATGTTGACGCGCGCGAGGACGCGGCCCTTGTCGATGCCGGCGCGTATCGCCGCGCGTGGATAGACGGGATCCACGCGCTCGACCGGCGTGATGCCGCGGCGCACCGCTGGCTTCGGCGGGGCCGGCGGCGCCTCGACGACGGGCGGGGGCGCGATCACGTACGGTTGCGTCGGCGCGGCCGGCGACACCGCAGTGATCGTCGGGGCGTCCTGTGTCACCGACGGCGGCGGCGGAATGTCGGGCGGCGGCACGTACGTTTCCTGCACCATCGGCGTCTTCGGCGCCTCGACGATCTTCCTTGGCGGCGGTGGCGGAGGAGGAGGAGGCGGCGCCTTGATCTCCTCGATGATCGTCGCCGTCAGCGGCTTCTTGATCACTTCGACCGCCTTGCGCGCAAGACCGGTCACCAGCGCGTAGATCACGAGCGCGTGCAGAAGTACGACGAAGAAGATCCCGACCAGATGCCGCGTCGGGTCTCGCTGTTGGCGTGCAAAATCCATGTCGTATGACTCCGTTGCCGGCGCGATCGGCCGGCTCGCTCACGCGAGCTACTCGATGAACTGCTCGCTGCCGACGATGCCGATCTTGGTCATGCCGAGGCGCTGCGCGGAGGCCATCACGCCCGCGACGATCGCGTATTTGGCGGACCGGTCGGGACGGAGGTGTATTTCCGGCTGCACCTCCTGCGCCGCGGCCAGCTTGAACTTGTCCTCGAGCTCCGCCCGGTCCGACACGACCTCGCCGTTCCAGTAGACCCGGCTGGCGTCGTCGATGTCGATCTTGAGGATTTCCGGTTTCACGAGCGGCGGCGGCGGATTGCCGACCGGCATGTTGAGCTCGACCGAGTGAAGCTGGATCGGGATCGTGATGATCAGCATCACCAGCAGCACCAGCATCACGTCGATCAGCGGCGTCGTGTTGATGTCCATCATGACGTCCTGATCGCCGCCCGACCCGCCCGTACCCACGTTCATTGCCATGCTGTTTTCCTCGCTGCTTCCACGAGCGGCCGCCTCGTCAACCGCCGCGCACCGGCGGCTCGGTGATGAAGCCGACCTTGGCGATCCCGGCGCGCTGGCAGGCGTAGACGATCCGGCCCACCGAGTCGTAGTTCGCGCCACCGTCGCCGCGGATCTGCACTTCCGGCTGCGGATTCAGCACCGCAACCTTCTTCAGGCGGTCGATCAGCGCGTCGGTGTTCGCGATGCGCAGCTCGTTCCAGTAGATGCGGCCGTTCGCGTCGACCGAGATCGTGATGTTCTGCGGCTTGGTTTCGCGGATCTCGACCCGCTCCTTCGGCAGCTGGACAGGAATCGACGTGGTCACGACAGGCACCGTGATCAGGAAGATGATCAGCAGCACCAGCATCACGTCGACCAGCGGCGTGGTGTTGATGGTCGAGACGACTTCGTCCTCGTCGCCTTCGGCCGGGCCGACGCTCATTGCCATGATCTACGCCCGCGCGGTGGCCACTTCGGCGGATGCGGCAGCCGTCGCGGCCGCCTTCGGCGCGGAGAGCAGCACCGCGTGCAGGTCGGCGCCGAAGCCGCGCACGTGCTCCATCGCCGCCTTGTTGCGGCGGACGAGCCAGTTGTAGCCCAGCACGGCCGGCACCGCGACCGCGAGGCCGATCGCCGTCATGATCAGCGCTTCGCCCACGGGACCTGCGACCTTGTCGATCGACGCCTGGCCGGCAATGCCGATCGCGGTCAGCGCGTGGTAGATGCCCCATACCGTGCCGAAGAGGCCCACGAACGGGGCGGTCGAGCCCACGGTCGCGAGGAACGCCAACCCATCCTGCATCCGGTTTTGCACGTTGTCGATCGCACGCTGGATCGACATCGAGATCCAGTCGTTCAGGTTCACGTTGCCGAGCAGGCCGACGTGTTTCTTCGAGGCCTCGAGCCCCGACTCGGCGATGAAGCGGAACGGGCTGCCTTGCTTGAGACCCTCGACCCCCTGACGCACCGAGGGTGCGGTCCAGAACGTCTTGTCGGCTTTCCTCGCCTGGCGGCCGAGCTTGTACTGCTCGTACACCTTCGTGAAGATGACGTACCAGCTGCCCATCGACATGACGACGAGGATGCCGAGCGTGAACCTCGCCACCATGTCGCCGCCCTTCCACAGGGCTTCGAGGCCGTAGGGGTTGTCGACCACCTCGGTGGCGCGCGCGCCGCTCGGGGCCTTCGGGGCCGGTGCAGCGGCGGCGGGCGCGCCGGCGTCCACGGGCGGCGTTGCGGCCGCGGGTGCGGCCGGTGCGGCAGGTTGCGCCTGCGCGTGCGCCGCTTGCGGCACGAACGCGCTGACGGCGGCGATCAGCAGGACCGCGACCAGCGCGACCCGACGGTTCAGCTTCGACATGGTGTCTCCAGGCAAATGGTTTCGATCAGCAGGAAGGGGCCCAGGGTCTCGCGCGCATCTAATGCGCAAGCCAAATAAAGGTGCGCTCCGCCGGCAACCGCGCGAGTCGACGGTTGGCGCGCGGCTTTCCCCCAGTGCAGGGGGCTGATGCTAATGGCGTCCAAGCGAAAAATCAAAACATGTCTCTCGGCGTCGGCAAAGGCATGCGCCACGCCCGGGCCGAAAAAAAAGGGCCCGGCCAAGTATCCCGGCCCGACCCCTCTTCATGCTGCGACGAAGATCGGCTCGCGCTGTCGGCTTCGCCCCGATTCGCTCGATGCTCCCCGGATCGCGGGGTCCGCGGACCGACACCTGTTGGCGCGACGCGCGGTGCATGAACGCTCCGGTGTGCGATCGGCCGGCCGGGATATTGCTGCACGGCGACACCACCTGGTTCGTGCCATCCGGCGGCCCGCCCGACACGCCGCAGCATCGCCGCACGTCGGGCCCGGAGTCCGGAGGGTCCGGCCGCGGGCGCGCTTCTTTCTCTCGCTGCCCGGAGCCGAAAAGCCGGCGATTATCCCCCGATCTCGTGCCGGAAGTCCAGCGCGCCGTTCGTGCAAATGCTCTACGGAGCGTTGCGGGAGTGGGCGACGCCCGTCACGCGGTCCCGCCACCTGCAAGCGGGGCGAGGATCGGACCGGGCGTCCTCGGTAACTCGAGGGTCAGCTGCGACGCTGTCATCGATTCGACCTCGCTGCCGCTGCCCGCACTGCGCCGTGCCGTCCGCCCCGGATTCGAACCGCGCCCCAAAACGTGATACAAGGCGTCCGGCACGAGCTGCAAGCCGCCGGCGATCCCGGCATTCCGCGCCGACACCATGACGACAGGAAATCCCATGAAGAACAAGCTCCTCGCCGCCGTCCTCGCACTGGCCGTCACGTTCGGCGCAGCGCCGATCGCAGCCGCACAGGGCACGCTCGCGGACGGCACCGACCTCAACGCGCTTCGAGCCGCCGTGAAGGCCGACAAGCGCGCCTATGTCGCCTCCGCGCTGCAGCTCACGCCCGAAGAGGCGAAGAAGTTCTGGCCGGTGTACGACGCCTACCAGCGCAAGCTCGACGTGACGAGCATGCGCCGGGGGCGGATGGTCGAGGAAATCCTGGGGCGTGATCGGCCGATGTCCGACGCCTACGCGAAGAACCTGGTCGAGGAGCTCGTCGCGATCGACGAGGAGGAGACCAGGGCACTGCGCGCGCTCGCGAGGCAGGCGCAGAAAGCGCTGCCGGCGCGGAAAGCGGCGCGCTACCTGCAGATCGAATCGAAGATCCGCGCGACGCAGGCGTACGACATCGCTGCGGTGATGCCGCTCGTCAAGTAGTCCCTCCTGCAAGCACCGCGGCCGCTGCGCCTGCATCGGCCTCGGGGCGACACTCCTTCGGCGGCTGGGACGGGCTTGCGCGACGGGCAATGGGCCGCGCATCCGGTTCGGAGCTTCGTCCATGGCCGCTCGCCACCGAAAACCGCGGCCTGCGGATGTGCGGCGAAAGTAGCAGTCCTCGGTGCCTTGCGTGCGCGTCCGCGGCAGCGTCAGCGTCAGGCCAGCGTCACTTGATCGTTGCGCCTTGGGCCTCCCCCAAAAAGAAACCGCCCGGAGAACCACTCCGGGCGGTTGATTGACGATGACTCGACGCCGCTCGGTCAGAAGTTGTACTGGAGTCCGAGCACGAAGGACGTTCCGACCGCGCCGATTCCATGCAGCGACGGGTTGTAGGCCGCACCCGTCTGGTTGCTCGTGTTGGACAGTCCCGTGCCGGCATAGGAGCCCATGTCCGTCGGCGGCTTCTGGTTGAACAGGTTGTTCACCGAGAATTGCACCATCGTCTGCTTGTTGAACTGGTACTGGAGGTTCAGGTTCCAGAACCAGAACGCGTCCACCTTGCAGTACTGCTGCGGATACACATCGGTGTTGGCGAAGCGCTGCCCGTTGCTGGCGTTGATCCCGTCGTCGCAGGTGAACACGCCCGCGGACGGGTCGGTCAGGTCATACGAGCCGACGTAGTTGCCGATGATCGTGCCGGTGAACCCCCCCTTCGACCACTGTCCGGTGAGCTGCAAACGGTCCTGCGGGTTCCCCGTGTTGCCGGAGATGATTTCCGGACCGTGCGTTCCCGCAAGCTTGTACTTCTGGCCGTTCAGCGTGATGTCGTACGTGAAGATGTGGCTCCACTGCACGCCGAGCTTCATCCGGCTTTCGTCCGGAAGCTTGAACGAGTAGACGGTCCCGAAGTCCAGACCTGTCGTCGTCGTCTTCTGTGCATTGACGTACGGCGTATTGATGTACTGGATCGGGCCGACCGACGACAGGCCCGTGCTGCCGTCCCCGAACGTCACCTGCTGCGGGGTGCCCCGGACCGCGAATTCCAGCGGATCGAACCCGTCGACGGACGCCGCGGTGATGATCTGGTCCTTGAGCTGGATGTAGTAGTAATCCGCCGTGATCGACCAGTTCTGGATGGGTTCCAGGATGAAGCCCACCGTCCAGTTGTCCGACTTCTCAGGCTTGAGGTCCGAGGACGTGCTTTGGAAATAGGTCGGGCTGAAGTTGCAGAACGCGGGGACGTTCTGCGGCGAGGTCTGGTTCGGCGTGCCGTTCGGGTTGCTGACCGGGCAGAGCTCCGGGTCGCGGATCGCGTTGAAACCGAACAGCGAACCGGCATCGCCGTTCTCGGTCATGTACGGAGCGCGGAATCCCTGCCCCCACGTGCCGCGCAAGGCGAGTTCCTTCATCGGCGTCCACTTCGCGCCGACCTTGGGCGTCCACTGACCGCCGTAGGTGTCGTAGTAGTCGTAGCGAACGGCGGCGCTCAGCTCCAGCGTCTTCAGCACCGGCGCGTTCAGCTCCGCGTAGAAGGACGTGTCGCTCTGGTCGCCGACGGCGTAGGCGCAGTTGATGCCCGCGACCGATCCGTCCTGGCACTCCGAGGGGTTGCCTCCGCTCAGTTTCTGGTAGACGTAGCTCGCGCCCAACGCGAGACCGAGCGGACCGCCTTCCAGCTTCATCAGGTCGCGGGTCGCGGTGAACTGGAAGAAGTCGAGCTCGCTCTTGATCGTGTTCTTGACCGTGGGCGAAACTCGCGACATCACGTCGGAGCTGTTCCCTCCGTTCAAATTGAAGGGATTGACCGGGTCGTTCAGCGCGACCAGCAGCGCCGTGTTGTTCGGGTAGCCGTTACGGGTGATGGTCGACTCGACCTGCGTGTATCCCGCGGCGAAGTTCATGTCCCAACCCCAGGCCGACCCGGACAATTCGCCGACGATCCGGGTGGAGCCGGCCTCGAAATCGGTCTGCCGAGTGAGGCGGTCGGGCAATATCGCGCGAACGTTGGCAGGAGCGCCAAACGTGTTGCCGGGATAGTTCGTGGGAACGGTGTAGGTCGCAATCGCATTGACGATCGACGGTCCCTGTCCCGGGCCGTAGGCCGTATTGCCGACGAAGCTTCCGGCGGGCACCGTCGACTGCCGGACCACGTTCTCGCTGCGGCTGTTGAAGTACGAGGCGGTCAGGTTGGCTTGCCAGCCTTCGCTGAGCTTCGCGTTGAAGCTGCCCAGCACGTTGACGTTCTGCGTTTCCGGCTGGATCTGCGACCACGTGTCCTCGTAGAGGCACTGGTTGGAGCGAAGCCTGGTGAAGTCGCAGTTCGAATTCAGGAAGGCATAATTGGTCGCGGACGACGTGGAGGCTCCTCGGCGCTGCAGGTAGGGCGTCTGCACGAAGGGGGACGTGATGCCGTTGAGCGGAGCGTACGCGCCGGGACGGAGATCCCCGCCGCCTACGCCCGTCCAGTCGAAGTTGATCCAGTCCCCCTTGCCCAAGCGGTCCTGCATCGTGATCTGATCCTGATGCCGGTATTCGACCGTAAGGAAGCCGTTGTAGGGCCCGTCGCCGCCGAAGCCCTGCGTGAGCGCGGCATAGACGCTGGTCCCGTCGCCCTTGTACGACGTCCCCGCTTGCGCAAAGACCTGCGTGCCGGTGAAGTTCTTCTTCAGGATGACGTTGACCACGCCGCCGATCGCGTCCGATCCGTAGATCGCGGACGCGCCGTCCAGCAGCACTTCGATTCGCTCGACCGCCGAGAACGGAATGTTGGAGATATCGACGAAACCGCGCTGATTGTCGTCGGAGAGCGGATACGGCGCCATGCGCAGGCCGTCGATCAGCACCAGCGTCGCGCCGACCGTCAGGCCGCGCAGCGCCACGCCGCTCGCACCGCCGGCGAACGCGCGGCTGAACCCCTGGCTCAACAGGCCCTGACCGTTGGCCGTGATTTCGCGGAGCACCTCGTTGATCGTCGTATAGCCGGAGCGGACGAGGTCTTCCGACGTCAGCACCTGCACCGGGCTCGCGGTTTCCGCGTCGACGCGGCGGATGTTGGAGCCGGTGACCTCGACCCGGATCGGCGGTTGTCCGGGCGGCGGCGCCGTGACGCTGCCCGACGGCGTCTGTGCGCTGGCCGGAACCGTCACGAGTGCGGAGAGTGCTCCCCCGGCGAACGCGCAGGCGAGCGCGATCGCGACCTTCTTGCGTTGGAATGCCATGTTGGAAACCCCCAGGGAAATTTTGAGAGCGGCGAACGGGCCGGTGGCCAGGCGACCGCACACGCGGAAAAGTTACCGCACTGCCGATTTCTGGGGTAGCAAAAGCGTCCGTTTGATAAACTGGCGGCAATAAACTGTTGCAAATCCGCCAAATTGTGCGAATTCGGAACGCGCTGCGTACGGACCTGCCCGAGATCGTTGCGATCTACAACGCGTCGATTCCCGGCGGGATGGCAACCGCCGACACCGCCCCAGTCACAGTCGAACAGCGCGAGGCATGGTTCGCCGAGTTCGACCCCGCGCGGCGCCCCCTCTGGGTCGGTTGCGACGACGCCAACGACGCGCCGCTCGCCTGGTTGTCGTTGCGCTCGTTCTACGGACGGCCGGCCTACCACGAGACCGTGGAAGTCGCGGTCTACACCGCGCCGGTGGCGCAGCGGCGCGGGCTTGCGCGCGGCCTGCTGCGCTACGCGCTGATGCAGGGGCCCAAGCTCGGGATTCGCACGCTGCTCGCCTTCGTCTTCGGACACAATCGCCCCTCGCTCACGCTGTTCGCGCGCGAGGGATTCGCAACCTGGGGAACGCTGCCCGAGGTGGCCGAGTTGAACGGCGTCCGCCGCGACCTCGTCATCCTCGGCCGCACCTGCACGTAGCCGCGCCGTCTGTCCGGTCGTGTCCGAAACGCCCGTCGCGATCGTCCCCGCCACCCCGGCGGATATCCCCGCGATCGCCGCAATGATCCGCGGGCTTGCCGAGTACGAGCGCCTCAGTCATTTGTGCATCGCAACCGAAGAGGATCTCGAGACAGCGCTGTTCGGGCCGCGGCCCGCCGCAGACGTTCTGATTGCGAGGATTGGGGCGGAGCCGGCCGGCTTCGCGTTGTTTTTCCATAGTTTCTCGACATTCCTGGGCCGCCGCGGCCTCTGGCTCGAGGACCTGTTCGTCTACCCGCGCTTTCGCGGAGTCGGGCTCGGCAAGGCACTGCTGCGAGCGGTCGCGCAGGTTGCGCGCGAGCGCGGCTGCGCCCGCTTCGAGTGGGCGGTGCTGGATTGGAACGGACCGGCGATCCGGTTCTACGAGGGGTTGGGCGCCACCGTCATGCCCGATTGGCGTATCGCCCGGGTAGTCGGGCCGGCACTCGAACAGCTTGCGGCGCCGACAGGTCCCTCGCGATCGAACAGTCCTTCCCCGAAGCCGGATGGCGGACGTACCGAAACAACGTGACGTCTTGACGTTATGACGCCTTGACGTCACGACAGTTGGACGTCATAATTCGCCCATGGAAAATCAGAAGCGGGCTACCGTCTATTTCGAAGCGGAAGTTCATCACGCCCTTCGACTGAAGTCTGCTGCGTCGGACCGCTCGATCTCCGAAATGGTCAACGACGCGGTGAAAATCGCGCTTGCCGAGGATGCGGAGGATCTTGCCGCAATCGACGAGCGTAAGGCCGAGCGCAGCGTGTCATTCGAGTCCTTCGTGCAGGGAATGCGGCGGCGTGGCCGAATATAGGCTTCTCATCAAGCCTTCGGCCGCGAAAGAGATCGACGCAATCGGCTCGAGGCAGGACCGACAACGCATCGTCGCGCGGATTCTCAAACTGTCCCCCGAGCCTCAGCCCCAAGGCTGCGAAAAGCTGGTGGGGCCTGCAGGCCGGTATCGCATTCGTCAGGGTGACTATCGGGTGGTCTACCTGGTCGATTCGGCCGCACGGATCGTCGAGATCATCAAGGTCGGCCATCGGCGCGAGGTATATCGAAAGGGCACATGATGCGATGCATGGTCCGGTCCGGGCATCGATGACGATATGCGGGTCGACACCAATGGAATGCCCGCCATCGAGTTGCCCGTCACTGATCCGCGATCCAAGAGCATGCTGCCGTCTTCCGACCTGCGAACCCAGACCATGCCCTTCGACCCCGTGCTGCCCTCGTTCGAGCTCGCCGCCGACTTCTGGTCGCTGCGCTACGTCGTAGAGGAAAGCGAGTCCTTCGCGGTCCGCAAGAACGTCCCCCAGCCCTTTTCCGCCTTCACCGACCGCGGCTTGATGGCGACCGTCTACGTGGACGGCGGCTACGGCTATGCGGCGACGGCCGACGTCTCGCCCGCAGGCGCCCGCGCCGCGCTCGTGCGCGCCCGTGCGTGGGCTGCGGCCACCGCAGCGCGCAGCCTCCTCGACACGCGTACGCTGCCGCGGCCGGCACCGCGCGGGGCGTACGCGTCGCCCGCGCTCGCCGCGCCCCGCACGCCGCGCCACAGCTGGTACGAGTTGCTGATGGCCGAATCGCAGTCTGCGGCCATCGACCCGCGCATCGTCGACTGGGAAGCGAGCGTCGAGGTCCGCACCGCCACGCACCGGCTGGTCACGAGCACGGGTGGCGATGTCGTGCAGCATTACCGCTTCCTTCTTCCCGGCCTTGGCGTGACCGCACATGCGAATGGCGACACGCAGACCCGGACGCTCATTGGCTATCGCGGTATCTGCCAACAAGGCGCGGACGAGGTCCTCGCCCGCTTCGCGTTCGCCGGCAGCGGCCGGCGGATCGCCGAGGAGGCCCTCGAGCTCGTCACCGCGCGGAACTGCCCCACCGGCACGATGGACGTGCTGCTCGCGCCCGACCAGATGATCCTGCAGATCCACGAGTCGATCGGCCATCCGCTGGAGCTCGACCGCATCCTGGGCGACGAGCGCAACTTCGCCGGCACGAGCTTCGTCGCGCCGGAGATGTTCGGCAGCTACCGCTACGGCTCGGAGCTCCTTAACGTCACGTTCGACCCGACGCGCCCGGAAGAGCTTGCGAGCTACGCGTTCGACGACGACGGCATGCGCGCCGAGCGCACGCACGTGATCCGCAATGGCATCCTCGAGCGGCCGCTCGGCGGCGCGATCTCGCAGGCGCGCGCCGGATTGCCCGGTGTGGCGAACTCGCGCGCCGACGGCTGGAATCGCCCGCCGATCGACCGCATGGCGAACCTGAACCTCGAGCCGGGCGATGCAAGCTTCGACGAGCTGGTCGCCTCGATCGATCGCGGCATCTACATGGAAACCAACCGCAGCTGGTCGATCGACGACTCCCGCAACAAGTTCCAGTTCGGCTGCGAGCGCGGAAGGCTGATCGAAAACGGGAAGCTCGGCGCGGTCGTCAAGAACCCCAATTACCGCGGCTTGTCGGCGAGCTTCTGGCGAAGCCTCTCCAAGGTCGGCAACGCGGCGACGCTGAAGGTGCTCGGCACGCCGTACTGCGGAAAAGGCGAGCCGGCGCAGATCATTCGCGTCGGCCACGCGTCGCCGGCATGCGTGTTCGGCGATGTCGCGGTGTTCGGCAGAGAGCCATGATGGCGACGGCGCTTGCGGCAGGCACGATGGCGGACGCCGGCATGGAATCGTATTTCCACTCGCTTGCCGACGGGCTCGATCGCGCGGTGCGCGCCGGCGAGCAATACACGGCATGGCTCGACGCCGAAGTGACCGACTTCGTGCGGATGAACCACGGCAAGGTGCGCCAGCCGGGCAGCGTGACGCAGCGCTACCTCGCCGTGCGCCTCGTTGCCGGCGCGCGCCATGCCGAGCACACGCTGTCGCTCACCGGCAATGTGGCTGAAGATGCACGCGCTGCCGCGGATGCGCTCGCGAGCCTGCGCGCCGCGCTGCCCGAGCTCGCCGACGATCCGCACCTGCTGCTGCCCACCGAAGTCGTATCCTCGCGCGACGAACGCGGCGGCGGGCTGCCGCCGTCGGAACACGTGATCGATGCGATCCTCGAGGCCGCGCAGGGGCTCGACCTCGTCGGCCTTTATGCCGCGGGCCCGGTTTATCGCGGCTTCGCGAATTCGCAAGGCCAGCGCAACTGGCACGCCGCGACCACGTTCAATCTGCAATGGAGCCTTTACCATCGCGCCGACAAGGCGGTGAAATCGGCCTATGCGGGGTTCGCATGGGAAGACGCCGCGTTCGGCGCGAAGATGGCGCAAGCGCGCGACGAGCTTTCGATGCTCGCACAGCCTGCCAAGGCACTCGCACCGGGCCGCTACCGCGCGTTCCTCGCGCCCGCGGCGATGGACGAGATCGCTGGCCTTCTGCGCTGGGGCGCGTTCTCGGGGCGCGCGCTCGCGACCAAGCAGAGCCCGCTCGCGAAGATGCAGTCCGGCGAGCGCCTGGATGCGCGGATCACGATCACCGAAGACCTGTCGGCCGGCGTGGCGCCACGGTTCCAGGGCGACGGGTTCTCGCGGCCCGAAAGCGTGCCGTTGATCGAGAACGGCGCGCTCGTCGGTTCGCTCGTATCGCCGCGCACCGCACGCGAGTTCGGACTCGCCGCGAACGGCGCGAACGCTCACGAATCGCCGGAGTCCCTTCTGATGGCCGGCGGCGAGTTGCCCGCGAGCGAGGCGCTCGCGGCGCTCGACACCGGTCTATCGATCGGCAACCTCTGGTATCTCAACTACTCGGACACGCCCGCGTGCCGCATGACGGGCATGACGCGCTTCGCGACATTCTGGGTGGAGAACGGCAGAATCGTCGCGCCGGTGGACGTGCTCCGCTTCGACGATACGCTCTACCGCTTGCTCGGCAGCAAGCTCGAGGCGCTGACCGACACACCGGAGCTCATCCTCTCGGCCGACAGCTATCGCTCGCGCTCGCTTTCGAGCGCCACGTTGCCGGGCGCGCTGGTGGCGGAGATCGATTTCACGCTGTAGCGGGCCGAGTTCCGGAGCGGCGGCGCCGCTTCGGAACTCCCTGTCGACCGACGCGCCCGCGCGAAAGGACGGAGCCCGCGCGCGGCAATCCGCCCTTCAACCTCCGCCGTCCTCGGCCGATCGGCGGGACCGCGGGCTACGGGTTGTACAGCCGCCACGACACCCGGTGGCGGTTGCCCGCTGCGCTCGTGAGGCGAATCCCGAACGTGAACACCCGGCCACGTTGCGTGGTGACCTGAACCTGCACCGGCGGCGCGTAGTTGGGAGGCGTAGCCTCCGCCTGAATGAGGCTGTAGCCCGCGATACCGCCTTCGATCTCGATGCTGGGGATCACCGGGCCGCCCGTGCCGCTTGCTCCCGACTCGAGCACGGATTGTCCCGTGGTGATATCGCGGGCAAACAGCCGCGACGCGAGCGCGCCGAGGCACGGATCGGACGACGGATACGAGAACGCATAGACGGCGACCTGAACGTCGGCATAGGCGTCCTGCACGATCTTCTGCTCCGGACTTTGCGCGTCCTGATACCAACCGCGGCCGGTCGGCGCAGTCGAGAAACCCGCGATGCCGGTGCCATCGACCGCGTTGAGGTCCGCCCGCGAGTACGGCGTGCCGGGTATCGGATCCGGCGCCGTGCGCGTGCCGTCCTTGATCACGTACATCGAGTTGATCACCGACGTATCGGTGAGATCCGGCTGATCGAGCAGCTTGCCGGTGCCGACGAAGAGATAGCGGTCGACGTTGTTGTTCTGGTCGATCTCGATGCGCACGCCGGTCGTGATCGGCTGTGCCACGTTGTTGCGATCGGTCAGGCGCGCGAACCGCCCGGTCCTCGCCGCCCAGTTGTTCGGGTTGGGGTCGCTCAGATCGAAGCGCCACACGTTGCCCTTGATGTCGCCCCCGTAGGCCTGGAGCACGTAGGGATCCTTGCGGCTCAGCACGTACGCACGGATCGTGCTGAGGCCCGTCGGGCTCGTGTCCGTTCCCGTATCGCCCGGCAGCCCGAGCTTCTTGAGGACCACACCGGTCTTCGGGTTCAGCACATAGAGAAAACCCTGGCCGCCGGGATTGTTGAAACCGGAGACCACGAGCGCGACCCAGCCGTAGGCGTAGGTCTTGACGAGCGTCGGCGCGTCGTAGACGTAGCCCAGGTTCGCGTCGGTGAACTCCCACAACACGCGACCCGACGACGCGACGTTCGCTTCCGTGTCCGTTGCGCCGACCGGATTGGTGGCGTCGAGCGCATAGACCGCTCGGCCGCCTGCGCCGAGCCCGCCCACGACGATCGTGCGCCAGTCGTTGCCCGACGAAGGCGGTCCCGTCACGTTGGAGATGTTGGTGTTGGCAAAGTCGACGTCCCACGCGCGCGGCGTCGCGTTGACGTAGAACTTGTGGGCGAACAGTGGAATCCCGCCGCGGCGGTAGGTGAGCGCACCGAGCTGAAACGCAGGGCTGGGCGCATGTGCCGAGTCGTTCGGGTCGCCGTTGCTGTAGAGCGCCTTCGGCACATAGGCCCAGGACTCCTTGCCGCCATTGGTCGTCGTGTCGTCGAGCACGTGAACCATGCCGTCGTTGGCTCCCACGTACACCATCGGCGAACGGGACGACCGGGCGGCCTTGTACGCCTCGTATCCCGGATTGGAGGCATCGATGTAAGGCAGGCTGGGCGGCCCCACGGGCACGGCTCCCGAGTAGACGATGTCGCCGAGAATATGGTCGCGAGAGCGGAAATTGGTGGTCGCGACCCCCTCGTTCGACCGGTCGCCGCGCAGGTAGTTCAACACCGACTGCGAAGTCGGCGTCGGGATGACGGTGGTCCATCCACTGTTGAGCGACGTCTGCTGCGCAGGCGACAGGCTGTTGTAGCGGAAAGGAACGACCGCGTTGGTGTCGCTTCGCATCGTCACGATCCGGCGGTTCGCATCCCAGCCGGTCCCCGCAGCCTGGGCATCGACCTGCGTCGCCGCCGACCACACGGGCGGAGTCGTCGGGTTCCCGTCGGCATCGACGGGAAGCACGCCGGTGTATATGTCGAGCGCGTACTTGCGCACATCGCCCCACCAGCCGGACTCGTAGCTCGTCTTGTAGGCGTATTGGTTCGAGACGCTGAGCTGGGCACCGGCGATCCCCACCGCCGCACCCGTGCCGTTCTGGTCGGTGAAGTCCGCCAGCGAGGAGACGACGCTCTCGGCCAGCTGACGAGGACTCTGCGCGTTGAAGTACTTGCCGCGGCTGTTCACGGCCGCATGCCAGAGGTCGTCGATCGCCTGCGGGGTGAGCGACGCCGGCTTGGGCCAGACGACGGCCGCGGGCGGGTCCGTCGCGTAGGGGATGGTCCCCCGGGCGCCGATCGACAGGCCGTAGAGGACCACGTGCTGCCATGGCGCGACCGGGTTCTTCCCCTGGTTCGGTATCGTCGGACGCAGGTCGTGGATCCAGTAGTACATCGCGACGTCCGCCATGCCGTTGCTCATCGAATTCGCGCCCGAGCCCTCGCGGTAGGGCAGCGGGAAAGGCTGGCCCGGGGTGAAGCCCGTGCCCGTATTCGCGACGGGCAACGCCGGCACGGTCAGGTCCGAGTTGCCGATGGCGCCGGCCAGTCCCGAATAGCTCCCCACGGTCTGATTCCAGTAGCCGTCGGTCGACAGCAGGTGGAAGTTGGGCTGGCATTTGCCGGTGACCGGATCGAGCGGATCGGTCGCGCCGCTCAAGCCGGCGGACGTTCCGCGGTTCGAGAAATACTCACCGACCCGCCACGTCGCGTCGATCGACGGCGTCGTGCCGCTCGGCGCCACCGCATAGAACTTCGTGAACCAGCTCGTCTTGTTGGCGGTCGTGAAGTCCGTGATGTTGAGGAAGTTGCTCGAGTAGCTGTTGAGCGTGTTGAAGCCGACACGCGAAGTCTGGTCCAGTGCGGAGAATGCAATGCCTCCCGCCGCCTTCATCGCGTAGTGCCGGACGCGGTTGAACGCGTACCATTTGGCGAAATTGTCGATTTCCTCCGCGTACGTCCGGCCGCTGGGATAGAGCGCCGGGCCGCCGGCCGAAACCGGTTTGATGTCCACCCGCGTGAACGCCGCCGGGTCGAAAGTCAGTGCACTGGTGCCGTAGCGAACGTACTTGTAGGTGAAGGGATCCCACCGGCTGCTGCAGGGCGACGTTCCCCAGCCATTCGCATCTTTCGCCGAGCAGAACTGGACCTGGGAAATCCTGTAGTAGTAGGGATAGCCGTAGACCGTGTAGCGATTGGTGAATTGGCACTTCTGGGTTGCCGTGTTGGTGCACGTCCCAGGAGGGGGGTTGCTGGCGTTCGGATAGTTGAAGCCCGCCGCGATCGCCGTGGTGGTGATGGTGCTGACCGTGAAAGTTGGATAGGCCCGACCGTTGCGGCGGCAGACCGAACCGTTGGTATCTGCGGTCTGGTAGTCGGCCAGCAACGTCGTGGCCTTCCAGCACCAGATCGAATCGGGATAGGCGCCGCTCGATGTCGAGAGTGCGCTGGCCGGCGCCAGGTTGATGGTCGTGCTGGCGCTCGCCGACGGATAGTTGGCGTACGGGTTGGTGAGGACCCGGGTCCACGTGCCGAAAGCCGCTTTCTCGTAGGCGAGATCGGTGCCGTCCGCCCGCTTGCCCGACAGGTAGGTCTCGGCGGGATCGTAATAGATGCCGTTGAAGTCGCTGCTCGCGATCGGCGGATCCCACTGCGCCGGCGTGCTCGTGTTGGTCGCCCGGCCGCAATCCTGGTTGTCGCGGCAATAAAAGATCGTCGAGTCGGCGTAGTTGCTCTCGCCCACGTAATCGGGCAGGTAGTAGTTCGTCATACTGCCCGAGTCGTCCATCGTGAACATGATGTTCGGCTTGACCGGGTTCAACCCGTTGAGCGGGACCTGCGCCAGCGTGGGCGCGATCGTCGCCCCGTAGGCCGCGAGCGGCTGCAATACGATACTCGCGGCCATGAAGGCGGAGAGGACCTTGGAGAACGCGCATCGACGGATAGGGCTCATGGTCGGTGTCCTGGAATACGGCGGGGTGTAAGGCTCACTTGAGGATCGCCTGTGCATAGCTCACGGTATTGCGCGGACCTTCGACACGAATGGTCACGCGGTAGAAGGCGTCGCCGGGGCGGACGAGGCCCCGGTAATGCTGCGTCCCCGGATCGGCACCGAACGAACCGCTCGAGAGGTTGCAGTTGCTTCCCGTTGCCTGGCCTGCCGCGGCGCACATCCGCTCGATCACGTAGAAGCTGCGATGCCCGGCATCGTCGGCGCCGACCAGAGTGGTGCTCAAGCCCGCACCGGTAAACGCGCTCACCGAAAACGGCTCCTGCAGCACCGTGGGAGTTTCCTTCACGCTGCCGTCCACATTGCGCTCGACGCTCGCGAAGTAGTTCTGCCCCAGGTTGTTGTTCAGCCGGTCCGAGATCGACGAGGTGTCGAAAAGCGCGTGCACCGCCTGCTCGACGCTCCGGTCCACGGCGGAGATCGCCGCCTGTTGCAGCGCGAGATTGCCGCCGGCGGTTGTCGCCGTATCGGTCGACCGGATCAGCGCGATGCCGGCCAGGATCAAGGCGACCATGACGACGAGTGCGATGATCAGAACGACCCCCCGCTGCTGCCGACGGCCTGCAGCGCCGCGAATCGACCGACCGTGGGATATCCGAATGGCGATCATTTGTCGTTCCAGACGAGGTTGCGCAGCGGCACGATGGTCTCGAGCACCTTGTAGCGGTAGTGCCGCTGGTCCGCGTTGAGGTTCATCGAGACCGTGTCGTCGAACATCAGCAGCGGACCGGTCGTCACCGGATCGCGCTCGTATTGCGGACTGCGGGTCACGATCGCCACCCGCATCGCTCGGATCTGCGACAACACGTTCCAGCGCGCCGCCTGCTGGTTGGCAAGGGACCACGCGCCCGTGGCCTCCTGCCAGACGTCCACGGCGCCGTCGTTGTTGGTGTCGAGACCGAATTGGGCCTTGAGGTTCACCACGTCGGCGACAACCGGGGTTTCCGCCCCGGCGAGCGGCAGGAGGTTCTGGCTCCGCAGCGTGCTGGTCGCAGGATCGACCGAGTAGACGATCCGGCCCATCGATGCGGCCTGACCCAGATTGACCAGCGCGGCGTTGATCGCCTGGTAGGTGACCGGCAAGGGCGTCGTCCTGCCGGGGACCGGCGTGTGCGAGATCCTCACGATGCCGTTGGGGCTCGAAGGAACGATGTCCGTCACGGTATTGACGGTCGACAGCGTGCAGTTCGTGTTCTGTATGGCAACGACGACATCGTTGGCGCTGAAACCGACCCGGGACAGGACCTGGTAGTCCGCGGCGCCGCCGGTGTTGATGGTCGCGTTGTTGATGAACGACACGGCCGTTGAAAGCGAAGCGGAGCCGCCGTAGAAGATTGTGATCCGGTCGGGGTCGTTGGCGCTCGCGCCGGCCTCGATCAGGACCGGATTCGAGCGCAGCTCGGTGAGGTTGCAGTTGTCGAGCGCCACGCCCATCTTGGCGGCCGCAGTGTACGCACTCGAAACGCCGCTGCCGGCGATCGACAGATTACGGCCGAGCAGGAACAGTCCATAGCTCGCGTTGCCCTGCGCGTCGCTGCCGGAGGTGATCGTGCGCTTCTGGCCTTCGTTCACTTCGTAGACCTGATAGATCACGAGCACCATCGCGAGGCCCATGACGAGGCTGATCAGGACCTCGATCAGCCCGGCGCCGCGCTGCCCGGATCGCATGTCGGAGGCGCGGGCGCTCATGGGTTCTTCCCGATCTGCGCCGTCAGCATGTGCGAATGCAGCTCGCTCGAACCCGGAAGCTGCCAGAACACGGTCACAACCACCGTACGGCTCTGCAGCGACAACCCCGGCTGCGCGAGATCGACCACCGGCGGGTTCGTGTCGGCCGCAGGCAGCAGGGCCGCGGCCTTGACCTTCCACGCGTCGAGCCTGCTGCCGCCCGTTCCGAACTTCGCGTCCACCTGGGCGGGTGCCGTCGCCCAGATATCCGCCACCATGGCGCCTGCGAGATTGGCGGCCTCGGAGCGGTAGCGGGCATCGTTGCTCGCACGAACCGAGTTCGCGAGCAGCGCGGTCGTCCCCAGGATCCCCATCGAGAAGATCAGGACCGAGATCAGGACTTCCAGCAGCGAGTTGCCGCCTTGCCGGTTTCTGAAGGAACGTGGGCTTGTCATGTCAGCAGGCTCGAGGATCCGGTGGCACGAGCGCGGCGAGTGCCGGCGACGGATCGCACATCCGGACACCGCGCGTTTCGTCAACGAGGATTCGCAACGTGCGCGCTCCGGAATCGAGCGCGGAGGAAACATCCATCTGCCGGAGGTTCGCCGGTGCGCCGGCTGCCGCGGGAAGAATCCGGCCCATGGCATTGAATGTGACCGCGGCGGCGCCGTCGGGCGCGATTGCGACCCTAACGTTGGTGCCGCCCTCGTCCTTCACATAGGACTGTAGGAGCGAGTTGTCGCTCACCAGTCGCACGGTCCAGCTCGCGCTTCCCGCGCCGGCGAGCGCGAAGCTTACCGACTGGTTGCGGCGCACCGCTTCGCTGCGCGCAACCCGCAATCCATTGGTGATCGATTCCGTCGTCGATCGGATCTCGCTGTTCCGCAGGAAGGCGGAAATCGAGGGGGCGGCCATCAGCAGCAGAAGCACGCCGATGCAGAATGCCACCATCAGCTCGATCAGCGTGAAACCCCGGTTGTTCGTGCGCGCGCTCATGTCAGCAGGACCCGTCTTTCTTCGTGACCCAGCAATTGCTGCCATACCCGCTCCACCCCGAGGGAAGCCCGGCTGTCCCGCGGTTGTTCGCCTGGTCGATCGTATAGACGAAGCTCCCCATGCCCTGGCCGGCTTTCCCGGTGGCCGTGATCGTGTAGGTGGTCGCGCTGGGAAAATTGCAGGTGACGTCGAAGTACGTCATCGTCGCGGGCAAGTAGATCGTTCCGGCCGGAGCGGCGCCTGCGGCGAACGCGACACAGGCTCCCGGAAACTGGCGGCGGTCCAGGAAGTACTGCTCCAGCCGGTTGCGCATGTCGCTCAGGTTGCCGGTCGCCTCCGGAATCTTGCTGCGCATCACATAGGCCGAATAGTTCGGCAGGGCGATCGCGGCGAGAATGGCGACAATGACGACCGTGATCATGACTTCGATCAGCGTGAATCCCGGAGAGCCGCGGTGCGACGCGCGCCGGCGGGTCCTGACAGCGTGTCCGGTACGCGCCGCGCAGCACGACCGCTCGCCGGCAAACCGCGTCGGCGTCTCCGTGGATGGCCTCCGGACGTCGGCTGACCTGCGGGTTTCGCAGGCTCGCATGGGTCTGGTTCGTCGACGCATCGGTCGCATGTCAATGACGTGCATGGTTGTCGCCCGCCCTCCAACACGGAGGGATTGCATTTCCGGCAGCAAGATACACGCCACGTGAAATGACACGCGATCGGGCAAGATGGGCGGCGACAATTCGGAGATCAACGGCCGGAATCCGCCGCGCGCGGAGCATTGGAGCAATCGCGACGCGGATGTTTCGTCGCGGCCGCGCAGTCATGGCGCGACGAATTGCGTCACGCCTGCCGCCTGCGGGCCGACAGAATGAGCGGGAGGCGCTGAACTTCGTCACAGTTGTTTGCGGTCGATGCGTGCGCTTCACGTTGTAGCGTTCATCGCCGCTGCACGATCGTCCATTGATCACCTGTTTCATCATCCGCCGCGCGACGCCTTCCCGCCGACGACTGCGGCAGCCACCGACGAGGATCGTTCCTGACGAGGCTTTGGCAACTCTCCTCGACGGCCCGACCTGCGCGTAAACGTCGGGTCGCGCAATCAGCATTGCTATTGCCGTCCGATTCCACTAACCGTCTCACGGGCCTGCGTTCGTTTCGTGAGGCTGGCTTCCAAACGGCACGATCCGTGGCACGGCGCTTGCTCAACTGGGGCAAGAGCCCATTGCCGACATCATGCGCACCGCCTTGCTCACCGCAGCGTTTCTCTTTGCGACGATCGCCCAGCCCGTCGCGTCTCAGACCGTCTTTCGGTGCCAGGATGCGAACCGACTGACCTATTCGGATCGGCCCTGCGGCAACGGAACCGAAAGGCACGTCGTGTTGGATCGCAGCCCGGCCACCGATGTGCTCGCGGCCTCGCGCGAGCACTTGGAGCAGCAGCTGGCAGTGCGCGCGGCGAGAGCCAAGGAGCCGCGTGAGCGAAACGGTACGCGGACCGCTGCGAGCCTCGAGCCGACGTCTGCGACCTGTGCGATACGAACTGACGAACGCAGCAGCACCACCACGATCAGCTACGCGGTGCCGCGCCACTGATTCGGCCGACCGCCGAACGCGGCCGGGGCAACGATGAAATGCTCGAGCGTCACGCGAGCGACTCCTGCGCTCGCCTTCTTGGCGTCACGTTGCCGGGCGCTCCGGAGTCGCGAGATCGAGTTCGCGCGGTGAGGATGTGAACCCCTGAAAGTGTCGCGCCAGGAACCAGGCCGCGACGCCTCACGTCGCGTCCCTGCTCTGTGCGGCGCGCGCACCCGTCGCCGATAGTCCACCCGAGAAAAAGCCCCGCCGAAGCGGGGCTCTTGTCGGGCCGGAACGGCGGGTCCGGACTACTTGGCCGATTCGCCCTTCGCCTGGATCTCGACGCGGCGGTCGGGCTGCAGGCAGGCGATCTTTTCCTTCAGGTTCTTCTGGTCGCAGACAAGACCGGGAACCGGCTGCTTCTCGCCAAGGCCGAGCGTCTCGATCTTGTCCTTCGGCACGCCCTTGCTCACCAGGTAGTCGCGCACCGCATCCGCGCGGCGCTCGGACAGCTTCTGGTTGTACTGCTCGGTACCGAGCGGATCGGTATGCCCGCTGACCAGAACGACCTCGAGCTTCTGGATCTGCGCGAGCTTGCCGACCACCTGGCTGTCGATCGCCGCCTTGCCTTCGGGCTTCAGCACCGCCTTGTCGAAGTCGAACAGCACTTTCGAGTCCAGCGTGATCTTCTGCACCTGCGGCGGCGGGGGCGGCGGCTTCGGGGCGGGTGGCGGCGGCGGCGGCGCGATGACCGGAGCCGGCGCGGGCGCTTGCGCGACCTTCGGCGCCACGTACACCTGCGGCGGCGGGTCGAACTTGTAGGTCGCGGTCAGCCAGAACAGGTTCGTCTTGTAACCCGGGTTGGCGAATGCGCCCGTGTACCAGCTGATGTTGGAGCTGCCGAGGTTCTGGAAGTACGGGTAGTAGCTCGCGTAGCCCGACATCTGGCCGTCGCTGTAATCGTACTTCTCGAACGCATAGCCGGCGTTGAAGCCCCAGTTCTTGTTGTAGTTGTAGCTGCCCTTGATCTGGAAGCGCTGCAACGTCGTGTGGTCGGTGTCGTAGTTGACCAGGGGCCCACCGTTGTACCCACCGGCGGCCTGGTAGTTGTCCGACGAGAAGTCGACGCCGCCACCGGTCTTCTGGTAGCTGTACGAGGCCGTCAACATCAGCTTGTCGGTCGCCGCCCAGTCGACCAGCACCGCGCCCATCCAGCCGTCCTGCGTGTTCTGCGTGCCCCAGTTGAAGTTCAGGCTGTTCGAGCCGCCGTCCGGCAACGGACCCAGGTTCGGAATTGGAGGAGTGACATTGGGATTGGAGCCCGTGTTGCGATAGTCCTGCTCGAACTTGACCTTGCCCCAGTTGCCGATGCCCGTGATCCGGAGCTTGTCGTCCCCCCAGGATACGGTCGCGTCGTATTGCTGGCTGTGGTCGTTGACCCGGCCGTAGTAGTTGTCCTTGTAGTCGGTGTCGCGCCAGGCGGCGCCGAAGCCGAGGAACCACAGTGGTGCCGGGGTCCAGTCGACGTTGAGCTTGATGACGTTGCGGTTGAAGTCCGAGACGTCGTACGCGACGAAGTAGTACGGGACCGTGTTTGGCTGTACGTTGGTGGCGTTATTGGTGAAGCTCGGGTCGAGGTCCGAGCGCCGCTGCCAGTACTCGTACTTGAGCCGCCCGCTCAGGTTGTTCCAGCCGGAATTGCGATACTCGATCCAGTAGCGGTAGTCGTCGGTGTGCGGCGCCGGCTCGAGGTCACGATCGATGCCGATCCAGTCGAACCCGCCGAGCAGCCTGTTGGTCCGGTTGAACGACCACGACGCGTCGAACCCGGCCGAGTTCTTCGTGTACTGGAACGCTTCGGGGGCGACCAGCCCGCCGATCGTCCAGCACGTCGCGCTGTTCGCCGGCGGCGTCGCGCAGTTCGTTCCCTGGCTTCCGCTGCGATACGAGACGTTGGTCGAGTCGTTCTGCAGGTCGTAGTAGTCGTAGTAGACCCGCGTGTCGAGCTGGGCCATCGGGCTCGCGTTCCACGCGGCGTTGACCGTCGTCGTCTTTTGGTTGCCGTTGAAAGTCGTCAGGTTCTGGTTCGACGAGGCATCGTACGGCTGCGTGACGATGTTGCCGACCGCCGTCGGGATGAAGTTGGTCAACGTATTCGCCGCCGGCTTGAGGCTCGTCGACGCGATCGGCAGGTCGTTGGTCAGCTTGCTCTGCGTGAAGCGGACGAGCACCGCGGAGTCCCACGGCAGCTGCTTGATGTAGCCGTTGAAGCTCCACTTCTTGAGCTCGTTGTCGGGCGGCAGCAGCGAGTAGTCGAGGCCGCTCCTCATGTAGAAGTTCGTCCACTGCACCGATTCGTTGGCGTCGGTGAACTTCGAGTCGATGTAGGCGAGCTTGAAGCCGTACTGCTTGGTGTTGTAGCCGCCCTCGATCGTCGTGTTCTGCGTCTTGTAGTCGACCGGAATGCCGAGCTCGATCAGGCCGTTGCCCGAGCCCGTTCCGAGCTGGCCGCTGCCGGGCCTGATGCCGTTCGTCTTGACCTCGTTGTAGTCGGCGCGGATGAACCATGGCGTCTTGTTCGAGAACTCGACGTTGCCGCCCCACGTGTTGCGCTGGGTGCCGTAGTCGAACGTGTACCAGGCCCCCGGGTTGGGCGCCTGCGGATACGGCAGGCCGACCCCGACCTGCGTAAGGCCGCCGCCGCTGCCGTTCAGCGGCGACAGTGCGTTGAACGAGTAATTGTGCGGAATGTTGTTGTTGTAGAGCGACGCCTTCCACACGCCGTAACCGCCGCCGACGATGTTGATGAACTGGTCGTCGCGGCCGAACTCCTCGCCGAACGCGCGCAGGTACATCGTGCGGCTGCTGCCGCGCACATCGACGACGCCGATCGCGGCGCTTTCGATGTCCTGGTACTCCTGCGCCTTGGCGCCGTCGACCGGGCCGGTGAACGGCCTCGGCCCCGCAGGCGTCGTCGATGTCGTAGCCGGGCCGACCCCGCCGTTGCGTGTATCGCCGTCGATATTCGTGCCGCGGCCGCCGAACTCGATCGAACCGCTCCACAGGAAGTTGTCGTCGGCGAACGCGCTCTGCGCGAACAGGCTGGCCACGACAACGGCAATGAGCTTGACTCTCATGATCGTCCCCTATCTCGTCAGCGCAGGAACCATTGGCCGTAGGCGGATGCCGGCGCGTTGCTGCCGTGGATCTGCCGGTGGCAGCCGACGCAGCCGCTGCCCTCGAAGCGGATGTTGGACGGCAGCTGGTTGGGTATCGTCCCGCGGCCGTCGTAGATGCCGTGCGTGTGGCCGCCCGGATGGCAGTCGGCGCACAGTGCGGGCGGCTTCTGCGCGAGCAGGGCCCGGTGCGACGAGCCGTGCGGCGTGTGGCAGGTGGCGCAGTTCTCCATCACGGGGGGATGCTCGTGGATCCAAGGCCCTCGCTTGTCGGCGTGGCAGCTGACGCACAGGTCGTGAATCGACTCGTTGCGCAGGCTCGCCTTCATGAGCGCGCCGTGGGGGTCGTGGCAGTCTTGGCAAGCGACCTTGCCTTCGATGATCGGGTGGTGCGACGGCTTGATGATCTCGCCACGGACATCGGTGTGGCACGTTATGCAGTTCTTGTAGGCCAGCTGGCGGACCGTCGTCGTGTAGGGCGCGGCGGCGAACTGCGCGTTCTTGATCTCCTTGTTGTTGCTCGCCGACTGCGTGCCGTGGATCGAGTGGCAATTGACGCAGGTGACGTCCACCTTGCGGTGCTTGGCGACCGACCAGTTCTCGAGCTGCCGTTGGCCGCCATGACAGGTCAGGCACACGCCCGACTTCTCGGCCGCCGTCGCGGTCTTGGACCCGAGCACGTTCGCGGGCTTGTTCTTCGTCGGGTCCTGCAGGTGCGCCGACGCATCGCCGTGGCACGCCTGGCACGCGCTGCCGTTCGCGTCGTTGGACGCGCCGTGCGCTGTCAGTAGGATCGTGCTGTTCGACTTCTCGTGGCACTGCACGCAGACGGGCACGCCGTCCGCGGCCTTCTGAGCCTGTGCGAAGGCCGGCAGCGCCACGAACGCGGCAACGGCCGAGAGCAGCGCGGCTGCCGCCATGGTGGACTTGATTCGCATGGAGTACTCCCTCTTCTAAGTCGGAGTCAGGAACGGCACATCATGGAAACGTCCGCTCCGCCAGCGCTGCGGCGGGGCGTTCGGATGCAGGCACAAACGGGGATGCGGGAGAACGGAAGCGCAGCGTGCACCGGACGGCGGCTTGCGCAGGGATCGCAGCGGTGCATTGGGGGGTCACGGCGATTTACGGATGACGACGATCGATTTGGGCCAGTTTCCACCGGCGATGCGCGTCCCGATTGATTCAGATCAACCCGGTCGGGGAACTTGGCAAGCTCTTTGGATCCGACCCCAAGAAAGCCACAGTTGACGTATAGCTAATTGGCAAACTGCGGCCGGCGGCGGGCGCTGCGCGGCGGACGTCCGGCGACCGGAGCGTCAGGCTGGCGGGCGATAACCCGGGTATTTCACCAGGCCGCCACCGATTCAATGAAGATTGGAGTCTTGCCAAGCACTTGGGACCCGCGACCGGCGGAACACGTTGCACGGGTGGACTGCGCGGTTCTTGGCGGTCGTTTTGCACCGGGCTCGGGCTTGCTCTCCTCGCCAATAGTCGCTGCCATTGGCGTCGTCGGCTGCACCCGATGCAGGCCGCAAACCGCCGCGCCAAATTCCCGCGCCCTGGTGAAACGTCCGGGCAAAAGCCCCCGGTCGCCCGGGCGACCCGACCGCCGGCAGCGAGCAACGTGGCCCTGCGCGCGCTACGCGGCGCGTGTGGCGCCCGGCTGCCAGCCCTTCGGTATCGCGGCGAGCAGCCGCTGCGTGTACGGCTCCTTCGGCGCGCGATAGATCGCGTCGGAATCACCGATCTCGACGATCTCGCCCTCGTTCATCACCATGATCTGGTCGCTGACGTACTTGACCACGGCGAGGTCGTGCGAGATGAAGATGTAGGAAAGGCCGAACTCGTCCTGCAGGTCGCAGAGCAGGTTCAGCACCTGCGCCTGCACCGACACGTCGAGCGCGGAGACCGATTCGTCGCAGATCAGGATGTCGGGCTTCAAAGTCAGGCAGCGCGCGATCGCGATCCGTTGCCGCTGGCCACCGGAGAACTCGTGCGGGTACTTGTAGAACGACGCCTCCGGCAACCCGACCTTGCCCAGCATCCCGAACGCGAGGTCGGTGCGCTGCTGCGCGGACTCGCCGATGCCGTGGATCGCCATCGGCTCGGTCAGGATCTGGCCCACGGTGAAGCGCGGGTTCAGCGACGCATAGGGGTTCTGGAAGATGATCTGGATGCGGCGCTTGTAGGCCATGAAGTCCCTGCGCGACATCGATAGGATGTCGCGGCCCTCGAACAGCGCCTCGCCGGTCGTCGCCTCGTGCAGTCGCATGAGCGTCAGCCCGACGGTGGTCTTCCCCGACCCCGACTCGCCGACCAGGCCCATCGTCTTGCCCTTCGGCAGCCTGAACGAGACGTCCTTCACCGCTTTGAACTCGCGCTGCCCGAAAAGCCCCTCGCGCGAATAGAAGCTCTTGCCGAGGTTTCTCACATCGAGAATGATCGCGTCGCCTTCGGCAGCGCCGCGGCGGCGCTCCTCGAGGTGCGCGGGTCCCGGGTGCCCGCCCATGAAGTCGTCGATCACGGGCAGCCGCACCGCACGGCGGTCGAGCCGCGGCCGGCACTGCAGCAGCGCCTTCGTGTAGGCGTCCTGCGGATCCTCGAAGACGCCCCTCGCCGGGCCCTGCTCGCGGATCTCGCCATCGCGCATCACGACGACACGATCGGCGATTTCCCCGACGACCGCGAGATCGTGCGTGACGAAGAGCACCGACATCTGCCGCCTGCGCTGCAGCGATGCGATGAGCTCGAGGATCTGTTTCTGGATCGTGACGTCGAGCGCGGTCGTCGGCTCGTCGGCGATGAGGAGCTGCGGCTCGCAGGCGATCGCCATCGCGATCATCACGCGCTGCTGCTGCCCGCCGGACATCTGCGACGGATAGGCGTCGATCTTGCGCGCCGGGTCGGGGATGCCGACTTCCTCGAGCAGCGCGATCGCCCGTTCGCGCGCCTGCCTGCCCGTCATTTTCATGTGCAGCTGCAGTACCTCCTCCAGCTGGAAGCCGACGGTGAACACCGGGTTCAGCGACGTCATCGGCTCCTGGAAGATCATCGAGATCTTCGAGCCGCGGAGCGTGCGCATCTCCGCGTTCGACAGCTCGAGCACGTTGCGGCCCTCGAACAGGATCCGGCTGCGCTTGTCGACGATCGAGTTCTCGGGCGGCAGCAGGCCGAGGATCGCGAGCGAGGACACCGACTTGCCGGAGCCCGACTCGCCCACCAGCGCCACGGTCGAGTTCTTCGGGATGTCGAACGAGATGCCCTTCACCGCGTCGAACGTGTTGTGCTTGTCGAGCCGGAACGAGACGGTGAGGTCGCGCACGCTGACGAGCGGCAGGACGGCAGCGCCGCCCGCCTCGGGGTGCGTGATGCCGGTCGGCGTGTGGTGGTGGGTCATCGTCACGCGCCGGAAGCTCATGCGCCGGCCCTCCTTGGACCCTTCCCTTGAGACGTCGCATCGCGCGTCGGGCCCCCGGCGCCTTCGCTCGACCGTCGATCCCCACGAACTCGGTTCGGCCTCATTGAACGCACCGAGTGAAGTCCTGCCGGACAGGTCGGCCTCCGGCGGCGACTCGCCTTGGCGTCGATCCCCGCACGCGGGGCCCCTCGCCGCATGGCTCGCGCCGCCCCCCTCGCCGGAAGCTCATGCGCCGGCCCTCCCCTTGAGTTTGGGGTCGAGGGCGTCGCGCAACGCATCGGTGAGCAGACTGAACGCGGTGACGAGCAACGCCATCGCGATGGTCGCGGCTGCGAGCTGCCACCACTTGCCGAGGATCAGCTCGTTCTGCGCCTCGTTCAGCATCGAACCCCACGACACGACGTCGACGGGGACGCCGAAGCCCAGGAACGAGAGGATCACCTCGGCCTTGATGAAGCCGACGACGAGGATCGACAGCTGCACCAGCACGACATGCGAGGCGTTGGGGAAGATGTGCACGAACATCTTGCGCCCGCTCGACACGCCGATCGCATCCGCCGCCTGCACGTACTCGCGGCCCCTGTGCTTCAGATACTCGCCGCGCACGAGACGGAACACGCCGGTCCAGCCGGCAAGCCCGAGGATCAGGATGATCGTCAGCGTGCCCTTCTGCTGCAGCACCGCGGCGATCGCCAGAATGAGCAGCAGGTAGGGGATCGAGCTGAAGATGCTGTAGAACCAGTTGAGCGCGTCGTCCACCCAGCCACCGTGGTAGCCGGCGAACGCGCCCAGCATCGTGCCGATCAGCGTCGCCAGGAACGCGGCCGCGAGGCCGACGAAGATCGAGGTCTCGGACCCTTTGATCGTCTTCAGGAGCACGTCGCGACCCCATTTGTCGGCGCCGAACGGCAGCGTCGCCGCGCGCATGCCCGGCACGACGCTGGCCGGCGCGGGCGCTGCCGCTCCGGGCGCGGCGCCTGCCGGCGGCGCGGCTTGTTGCGCCCGGATCTCCTTCATCACGTCGGCGAGCGGATCGACGATCCTGTCCTCGGTTGCCGCTGCGCCGGGCGGCGCAGCGCCGCGCGCGCGTGCCGCCTCGATCTCGGCAATCACGTCGCCGATCGGATCGACGACGCTCGACCGGTAATCGTCGGCGGCGGGCTCCGGCGCGGGCGTCGCTTCGGGCGCCGCCGGCGTGCCCGCGTCGATGTCGGCCCCGACAAACGACGGTGGCGCGTAGTGCACGCCGACCTCGTTTGCCCAGTTCCTCGCGATCAGGCCCGTGCCCGACAGGATCATCATCACGATGAACGCGATGACGATGCAAAGCGACACCATCCCGACGCGGTCGGCACGCAGGCGCCGCCACGCGAGCGTCCACAGGCCCGGCGAGGCGTGCATTGCCTGGGGTCCGCCGCGCCGTGCACCGGCGCGATCCGCAAGGAGCGTGCTCATTTGAGCTGCACACGCGGGTCGACGGCCTTGTACATCAGGTCGGCGAGCAGGTTCGACAGGATGGTCGCGAACGCGACGTACACGGTGATCGCCTTGATCACGGGGAAGTCGGAGCGCTCCACCGCGAGGATCACCTCGCGCCCGATGCCGGGGATCGAGAAGAAGCGCTCGATCAGAAACGATCCGAGCAGAAGCCCGGGCAGCGCTGCCATCAGGTTGGTGATGATCGGAATCGACGCGTTGCGCAGCACGTGCACCCACATGATCCGGTTCTCGCCCAAGCCCTTCGCGCGCGCGGTGCGCACATAGTCCTGGTTGATCTCGTCGAGCACGAACGTGCGGTAGAGGCGGAGGCTCGGCGCGATGCTGACGGCGAGCGCGATCAGGATCGGCAGCGCCGAGAAGACGAACAGGTTCTCGAAGAGACTGTCGCCCCAGCCCTGCACCGGAAACCAGCCGAGCCTGTAGGCGAACACGTACTGGAACACGATGATGTAGACGAGAATCGAGATCGACAGCCCGATCGTGCACAGGATCATCACCATGCGGTCGGTCAGCGACCCGCGCACGTAGGCGACGGCGAGCGCGAGGCCGATCGAGATCAGCGTGTCGATGACGAGCAGCGGCACGACGACGGTCAGCGATGGGCCGAGGCGGGTCGCGAGGATGTTCGACACGCGCTCGTTGGTGCTCCACGAGGCGCCGAAGTCGGCCGTCAGCACCTGCTTGACGAAGATGCCGAGCTGAACGTGGTACGGCTGATCCACGCCGAGCTGGCGCCGGATGTTGTCGATCTGCTCCTGGTTGCTGATCTTGCCCGCCAGCACGTAGGCAGGATCGCCGCCCACCCAGTTGAACAGGAAGAACACGAGCAGGACGACGCCGAGCATCGTCGGGACCATCTGCCACAGCCGCCTGATGACGTAAGCCCACATCGAACGTTCTCCACCGGGCTCACGTGCACTGCTGCCCGGACAACGCCGCGTGCCCTGCAGGGGCGCGCCGGCGGACTTCCACCCGCGCTCGCCGGGGCGTGCCCTCGCGGGCCGGCACCTGCGGCGAGCACCTCACGGCGGGCCGGGTTCACAGGCCGCCGGGCTTTCTTCTCTTCCCCCTTCCCGCTGTCGCTCGCTCGATCGCCGCTTTCGACCGACGCGTTACGGCTTTGCGGCCTCGAGGTCGAGGTACTGCCATTGCGCGTGCAGGATCGGGTGCTTGCGGTATCCCTGAACGCGTGGCTGGACGAGCTGGTTGCGGTAGCGGGCGGTCGCAAGCCGCCAGGGCGCATAGCCTTCCATGATGCGCGTCATGTCCTCGTATAGACGGTTGCGCTCCGGCCCCGGCGGCATCTTCTGCGACTTCGCGTAGAGCGCGTCGTACTCGGGGATCTTCGCGCACGCGTTGTTGCTCTGGAACGAATTCGGCCCATACAGCAGCTGCATGAAGTTGTCGCCATCAGGGTAGTCGGCGATCCACGAGGCATAGCGGCTCTGCAGCTTGCACTGTTTCTCGAGCTTCAAGAGCTCCGGAAACTTGTCCTTGTGGATTTCGAGACGCACGCCGATCGCGTCGAACGACTTCTTCCACAGCTCGTCGATCTGCCGGTAGAGCGAATCCGGACGCGACGACAACCGCACGGTGAGCGGCTTGCCGTCGGGAAACGCCCGGTAGCCATCGGGCCCCTTGCTGTAGCCGAAGCGGTCGAGCAATGCGTTCGCGCCCGCAGGGTCGTAGGTTATCCAGCTCTTCCAGTTCGGCACGTGGCCTTCGACACCCGGCGGAATCGGGTAGCGGACCGCGACGGCCTGCCCGTTGCGGATGACCTTGATCTCCTCGTCCGGGTTGTACGCCATCGCCATCGCGCGGCGCAGCGCGATCTTCTCGCGCGACAGGCCGCCGACGACCGGATCCTGCATGTTCCAGTACATGTAGTTGATCTCGGCGTCGACGATGCGCGAGAGCTGCACGCCCTTGTCGGCGTATTCGGGCTTGAGCTTGTCGCCGTCCAGCACGTTGGGCGCGAGCGGACCCTCGAGGTTCATGAGATCGAGCTCGCCGTTGCGGAACGCGAGCAGCCGCGACTGGTCCTCCTCGATGATGCTGATCTCTACCCGGCCGACCTGCGGCATCCGCTTGCCGCGCATCTGCGCAACGAGCCTCGCGTCCGCAGGATCGCCTGACGCGAAGTCCCATGTGAAGCCGCGGTAGTCGGGGTTGGCCTCCAGCACGATCTTCGAGCTCCTGATCCAGCTCGCGAGCTTGTACGGCCCCGTTCCGACCGGATTCGATTGCACGCGCCCGTCGAGACCGGCGTACGCCTCGATCACCTCGCGCGCGACCGCGGAGGTCGGCTCGTGTGCGAGGACGTACGGCAGGTTGTAATCGGTCTCCTTGAGGCGGATGCGCAGCGTATGGCGGTCGACCACTTCGAGTCCCGCGATCCTGCGGTCGTAGTCGAAGCGGCCGCTCTTCTTCGCTTCGGCCGCGAGCTCGTCCAGCCCGACGATCTTGCCTTCGACCAGCAATGCCCAGGGCGAGCGGATCTTCGGGTCGATCAGGCGCTTCAATGCGTAGGCGTAGTCATCCGCCGTGAGCTCCCGCGGCTTGCCCTTGAACGCGGGATCGCGTGTGAACGTGATGCCCTTCTTCAGCCTGATCGTCCAGACCTTGCCGTCCTCGGCGACCTGGGGCATCGCCTCCGCGGCACGCGGCACGACCTTCGAGGGTCGCGCGAGATAGTCGTAGGTGTAGAGCGTGTCGAAGATCGCCTGCACGATCGTCCCCGAATAGAGATCGTGCACGGCCTGCGGGTCGAAGCCGGTCTCGGCGACCGGGAACACGTCGCGGATCACCTTGTTCGGGTCCGCAGCCGCGACGGCAGGCGCGGTGGCCAGAGCGGCGGCAAGGCAAAGCGCGGGCCCGAGCAATATTCGCAGCGCGCACCGCCTCACCATCGTCGACCACCCCCGTGAATACAGGAAAAAAGCCGCGCAATGTACCATTAACCGCCCTGCCATGCCACGCCGCCTGATCAAGCAGCTCACCCGGCGCCTCGAGCCTTTCATCGACGAGGTGACCCACCATCCATGGGTGCTCCGTTACGCCCCGCGACTCGCCGACCCGGACCTTTGGCATCTCAATCGCCGCTCGACCGCGCGCGCGGTGGCGATCGGTTTGTTCGCGGGGCTGGTGCCGGGACCGCTGCAGGTGCTCGCCGCCATCGGATTGTCGATGCTCTTTCGCGCGAATTTTCCGCTGGCGGCGATCACGACGCTCTACACCAATCCGCTGACGATCGTTCCCCTCTATCTTCTGGCGTGGCAGTACGGCGGCCTGTTCCTCGACGACCACGCGAACACAGTGCCGCTCGCTCCCGCGTTCACATGGTCGCCAGCCTATCTGGGCGACATCATCGATTGGGCGGCGAAGCTCGGCAAGCCGCTCGCGCTCGGCCTGCCGCTCCTCGCTCTCACGCTGGCCACGGTTGGCTGGATCGTGGTGCGCATCGGCTGGCGCTGGCATGCGGTTCATGCGTGGCGCAAGCGCCGGCGATTGCGCAGGAGTCGGCAATGACGGCGAAGGGCACGATCGGGAAGCCCGCGTACTGGGACGAAGCGACGCGCACGCTCGGAGAGCGCGACGCGGTGCTCGCGCAACTGGTCGCCACCTACCCGGACATCCACCTCACGCGCCGCGGCGACCCGTTCACGACGCTCGCGCGTGCGATCGTCGGACAGCAGATCTCGGTCAAGGCCGCGCAGTCGGTCTGGGACCGGTTCGTGGCGGTCGTCCATGGCCGCGGCGATCCGCCGCGCGTGGATCCGGTGCGTGTCGCGCGGTTGCGGATGCCCGCGCTGCGCCGGGTCGGGCTTTCCGCGCGCAAGGGCGAATACGTGCGCGATCTCGCGCGCCACTTCGCAAGCGGCACCCTCGATCCGCGCGAGTGGCCCGCGCTCGCCGACGAAGAGCTGATCGATCGCCTGGTCGACGTCAAGGGCATCGGCCGCTGGACCGCCGAGATGTTCCTGATCTTCCACGAGCTGCGTCCCGACGTGTTCCCGGCGGACGACCTCGGGCTGCAGCGCGCGATCGGACTGCATTATCACGGCGGCGTGCGGATGCCGCCGGCGCAGATGCGCGCGCTCGCCCTCTCCTGGCAGCCATGGCGCAGCGTCGCCACCTGGTACCTGTGGCGCTCGCTCGATCCGATTCCTGTCGAGTATTAGCGTTTCGGCGCGCGACACCGCGCATCGGTCCGCAAGCGGAATGAGGCCGCCGTTCAGAGCGGCCGCAGCGTCAGCGTCAAGTCCGCGAGCGAGGCGCGGTCGAGCTTGCCGCCGCGCGTATGCGGCAATTCGCGCAACCAGCCGATCGCACGCGGCTGCTTGTGCGGCGCGAGCCGGGCATCGAGAAACGCGCGCAGCGCCGCATCGCCGGGCGGATTCCCGGCGGCGACGAGCGCCGCGGCGACTCTCTGGCCCCACACCTCGTCGGGGACGCCGAACACCGCCGCCGCGGCGATGCCGGGGCACGCTTCGAGCACGGCTTCCACCTCGGCGGGGTAGACGTTCTCCCCGCCCGTGACGATCAAGTCCGTCCGTCGCGCATGCACCATCAGCCGGCCGTGCTCGTCGATCGCGCCCACGTCGCCGGTGTCGAACCACGCGCCCGGCGCGAGCGGCGTCTCGTTCCAGTAGCCGATCATCAGCGTCGGGCCGCGCACCTCGATGCGGCCGTCGACGACGCGCACGCCGATGCCGGGCAACGCCCTTCCGGACCGTTCCTCCGCCGGAGCGAAGCGCGCGGCATAGGGCGTCGCCGTCACCTGCGAGCACGCCTCGGTGAGGCCGTAGCTCACGACGAGCGGCACCCGCGCCGCCGCGGCGCGCTGCAGCAGGCAGCGCGAGGCGCTCGCGCCGCCGAGCAGGATCGCTCGAAGATGCGGCGGCGGCGTCCAGCCCGGATTCGCATCGAGCACGCGCAGGAGCATCGTCGGCACGAGCGATGCGAGCGTGATCCGTTGATCGTCGATCGCCTGCGGGACTTTCTCGGCCTCGAAGTGCCCGCCGAGCACCACGCAGCGCCGCGCCGCGAGGCAGCGGGTCAGGATCGACAGCCCGCCGACGTGCGCGAGCGTCAGGTGCAGAAGCCAGCGGTCGTCGGGTTGCCAGCCGAGGTTCGCCTCGCTCGCGCGCGCGGATGCGAGCAGCGCGCCGCGGGAGAGCACGGCCGCGCGCGGAAGGCCGGTCGTGCCGGACGTGTAGACGATCATCGCGGCATCGGGACCGGGCAGCGGCCCGCTGCGTGCGGCCGCGGCAAGCAGCCCTTCGCGCTCGGCAGAGGTCAGGCGCGGATGCAGCAGCAGCGCCGGAATGCGGCATTCGAGCAGCGCATACAGCGTGACGATGGTCGCGAGCGTCGCCTCGCCGACGATCGGATATGGCCCGCCCGCGGCCGCGTCGCGATCGAGATCGCGCGCCCGTGCCGCGACGAGCGCGCCGACGTCCGCGAACGACAGGACGCGCCCGTCGACGAAGAGCGCCGGCGTGCGCGGCGCCTCGCGCGCCGCGGCGGCGATCGAGAACGGTTCGCTCAACGTCGCACGCGCGGCAGGTGTCGCCGCGCATCCCGTTTTCCCTCGCCTGCGTGCAGCGGAAAGGGATGGCGGGAGGGCGAACGAAGCGCGGGAATCAAGGCAGGCGCTTGAACTTGCGGAAGTCGGGCTTGCGCTTTTCGAGGAACGCGTTCTTCCCTTCCTGCCCTTCCTCGGACAGGTAGTAGAGGAGCGTCGCGTTGCCCGCAAGCTCCTGCAGGCCCGCCTGCCCGTCGCAGTCGGCGTTGAGCGCGGCCTTGAGGCAGCGGAGCGCGATCGGGCTGTTGGCGAGCATCTCTCGGCACCACTGAACGGTCTCGGCTTCCAGCTCTGCGCAGGGCACCACACAGTTGACGAGCCCCATGGCGAGCGCCTGCTGCGCATCGTACTGGCGGCACAGGAACCAGATCTCGCGCGCCTTCTTCTGCCCGACGATGCGCGCCATGTACGCGGCACCGTAGCCGCCGTCGAAGCTGCCGACCTTGGGGCCAGTCTGGCCGAAGCGCGCGTTGTCCGCGGCGATCGTCAGGTCGCACATCAGATGCAGCACGTGGCCGCCGCCGATCGCGTAGCCGGCGACCATCGCCACGACGGGCTTCGGCAGCGTGCGGATCTGCCGCTGCAGATCGAGCACGTTGAGCCTCGGCACACCATCGCTGCCGACGTAGCCGCCCTTGCCCCGCACGCGCTGGTCGCCGCCCGAGCAGAACGCCTCGCGGCCCTGCCCTGTCAGGATCACGACGCCGACATCGGGATCGTCGCGCGCATCCGCGAACGCGGCCTGCATCTCGCGCACCGTTTCCGGCCGGAAGGCGTTTCTCACCTCGGGCCGGTTGATCGTGATCTTGGCAATCCCCTCCGCCTTGGCGTAGAGGATGTCGATGTAACCCGTCACCGGCTGCCATGCCGGTATGGAGCGGTCGCTCGTCGTGCGGTTCATTGCGATCCTGCCTGTAGGAAACGAGGGCCACGACTGCGGCCTCGATGGGATGCGGTTGCGTTTTTTGGCGCTAGTCGAGTCTCGCGCCGGAGAGCCGAACCACGCCGGCCCACTTGTCGCTCTCGCTCCGGATGTGTCGCGCGAACTCCGCCGGCGTGCCGGCGACCGGTTGCGCGCCGCGCGCCTGCAACGCTTCGCGCACCTCGCGGTCGTCGAGCGCCCGCCGGATCGCGGCGTTGAGCCTGTCGACGATCGCAGGCGGAGTTCCCGCCGGCGCGAGCACGCCGTCCCACGCGCTGACCTCGAATCCCGCTACACCCGATTCCGCGAACGTCGGGAACTCCGGTGCCGCGGGCGAGCGCCGCAGCGTGGTCACCGCGACGCCGCGCACCTTGCCGCCTTTCGCCAGCGGAAGGGCGTTCGGCATCACGTCGATCATCATCTGCACCTGCCCGCCCATGAGATCGGTCGCGGCCGCCGCGCCACCGCGGTACGGCACGTGCACGATGTCGATCGCGGCCATCGACCCGAACAGCACGCCGGCAAGATGCGACGTCGTGCCGTTGCCGGCGGAGGCGAAGTTGACCTTGCCCGGATTTGCCTTCGCGTACTGGACGAGTTCGCCCACGGAATGGACCGGAAACCCGGGATTGACGATCAGCATGGCGGCAATCTGCGTCATCCGTGACACCGGGACGAAGTCCTTGACCGGGTCGAACTGCAGGTTGCCGTAGAGCGCGCGATTGATCGCGTGCGTGCCGTTGGTGCCATACAGCAGCGTGTAGCCGTCCGGCGCGGCGCGCGCGACCTGTTCCGCCCCGACGTTGCCGCCCGCGCCCGGCCGGTTCTCGATCACGATCGGCTGTCCGAGTTCCTGCCCGACCTTGGGCATGATGAGCCGCGCAAGATTGTCGGCGCCGCCGCCGGCCGGAAAGGGCACGACGAGGTGAATGGGCTGGTCCGGATACTCCGCGTGCGCATACGGCACGACCATCGCGCACGCGGCGGCGAGAATCGCGAGGATCCGCCGGCGGGCCGACCGGAACGCGCGCGCCCGCACCCTCGCAGCGGCAACCGTGCGACCGAGGACGAGGCGGCGGAGGAAGGCTGTATTCATCGGCGCGCATTCTAGCCCGGATATTTCACCAGACCGCCGGCGATTCAATGGAGGCTCGAGCCTTGCCAAGCAACTGGGACCCGCCACCGGCGGAACACGTTGGACGGGCGGACTGCGCGGGCAGGCAGCGCCCGTCCTATTGCCGCGATGCGACGCTGCGCGGGCACCCGCCACGCTGGAACCTGGGGTTCTAGAACCTATCTCATAATCATCCACGGGTGCGACGGGATTCACGGGGCCGCAGTTCCAGGCACGAGGAGCGTCGTTTGGCCGGACCAAACAAGCGACGAGCAACGCAGAAATGCGGCCCCGGGGCCCCCGTCCCTTCGGGTTGCGGCGGGAAAGCCCGGCCGCTGCGTTGCTCGTCGTTGCGTAGGCACGACTACGCCGCCTCCTCGCGCCTTGCTGCCCGGCTTCCTCGCCGCAACGCGTCCCGCGGCTGATTATGAGATAGGTTCTAGTGCAGGACGCCATCGACGAGATGCAGCGTGCGGTCCGTGCGCGCGGCGAGTTCCGGATCATGCGTGACGATCACGAGCGCCGTGCCGACCACCTGGTTCAATTCGAGCATCAGGTCGAACACGGTGCCGGCGGTGCGGCGGTCGAGGTTGCCGGTCGGCTCGTCGGCCAGCACGCAGCGCGGTTCGGTGACGAGCGCACGGGCGAGCGCAACGCGCTGCCGCTCGCCGCCGGACAGTTCGCCGGGCAGATGGCGCAGTCGATGGCCAAGCCCGACGCGGTCGAGCATGCGCCCCGCGGCGGCGCGGGCGGCGGCCGTCGTCAGGCGCCGGATCGCGAGAGGCATCGCGACGTTCTCGAGCGCCGTGAACTCGGGCAGCAGGTGATGAAACTGATAGATGAAGCCGAGCGCGCGGTTGCGCATCCGGCCCCGTTCCGCTTCGGAAAATGCCGCGAACGGGCGCCCTTCGAGCAGCACGTCGCCGCCGGACGGCGCGTCGAGCCCGCCGAGAAGGTGCAGCAGCGTGCTCTTGCCCGAGCCCGACGCGCCGACGATCGCGATCCGCTCGCCGGGCGAGACCGCGAGGTCGACGCCCAGCAGCACCGGCACCTCGAGCGGGCCGCCGACGTACGTCTTGGTGAGGCCCCTGCATGCGAGCACGGGTGCGATTGCGTCACTCATAGCGCAGCGCCGCGGCAGGGTTGACGCGCGCCGCCCTCCACGCGGGATAGAGCGTCGCGATCAGCGCGAGCAGCAGCGCGATGGCGGCGATCGTCGTCACGTCGCCGCGCTGCAGATCCGAAGGCAGGTCGCTGATGTAGTAGATCGACTTGTCCAGGAACTGCACGTTGAACGCGCGCTCGATCGCCGGGACGACCACGTCGATGTTCTTCGCGAGCAGGATGCCGCCGACCACGCCGATCAGCGTGCCGATGATGCCGATCAGCGCGCCCTGGATCACGAAGATCGCGAGGATTGACACCGGCGCGGCACCCAGCGTGCGCAGGATGGCGATGTCCGCCTGCTTGTCGGTGACGACCATCACCTGCGCCGAGACGATGTTGAACGCCGCCACGGCGACGATCAGCGTCAGGATGATGAACATCATGCGCTTTTCGATCTGCACGGCGCGGAAGAAGTTCGCGTGGCTGCGCGTCCAGTCGCGCACCTCGGCGTTCGCGGGAAGTGTCGACAGCAGCTCGCGGGCGACGAGTGGCGCGCGGAAGAGGTCGTCGAGCTTGAGCCGCACGCCCGAGACACCCTCCATCCGGTAGAGCTTCTGCGCATCGACGATGTTGACGAGCGCAAGCCCGCTGTCGAACTCGAACATGCCGACCTCGAAGACGCCGACCACGCGGAAGCTCTTGACGCGCGGCAGCGTGCCCGCTGGCGTCACCGTGCCCTGCGGCGTGATCACGACGACGTTCTCGCCCACGCGCACGCCGAGCGCGCGGGCGAGCTCGCCGCCCAGCACGATGCCGAAGCTGCCCGGCGTCAGCTGCGCGAGCGAACCCTGCCGCATGTGCTTGCCGATGTCGGCGACCGTGTCCTCGAGCGCCGGGTCGATGCCGCGCACCAGCGCGCCGCGGTTGACGTCGCCGGCGGAGAGCATCGCCTGACCCATCACGTACGGCGCGGCGGCCGCGACGCTCGCGTTGCCGCGCGCCACCTGCGCGACCTGCGCCCAGTCGGGGAGTTCCGGCAGGCCGCGAATCTCGATGTGCGAGGCGACCGACAGGATGCGGTTACGCAGTTCCTGCTGGAAGCCGTTCATCACCGAAAGGACGACGATCAGCGCGGCGACACCGAGCGCGATCCCCGCCATCGACGTGAGCGAGATGAACGAGATGAAGCCGTTGCGTCCCGAGCCCTTGCGGGCCCGGGTGTAGCGCAGCCCGACGGCGAGTTCGTAGGGGGACACGTGCAGGTGGCGGATGCCGATCGCCTTTGCGGCCGATCGCGGTAACGATCACGATTATCGCATGCTAGACTCGATTCGCCCTGCACCTGCCGCCGCCTTGCTGCAACCGGTCGCGCACCGCGTTCCCCGTTCATCTCCCCCGTAGCCGCATACATCCGCGTCCATGCAGCTGTCGCTCGTCGTGCCGGGATTGCTCGCGCTGCCGCCCGCAGTGCTGGCAGGCAGTCGCGCGCTCGGGCAGCTTGCGGGCGCCGCCACGCCGCGACCGTTCGCGGACGGCATCGAGGCCGCGGCGCTCGAGGCATTGGCGCTCGACCTGCCGGTGGCGCCGCTCATGGCGCGTGGCGCGGGACTGGCCGCGACCTCCGATTACCTGCTGTGCGCGGATCCGGTCACGCTCGTCGCCGGACGGGACGACGTGCGCCTCACCGCGCGTGTCGACGATCTCGACGCCGACGAAGCGCGCGCGCTGCGCGAGCTGCTGAACACGCATTTCGCAGGCGACTGCGTCGTGTTCGAAACGCCGCGCGCCGACGCGTGGTTCGCGCGCGTTGTCGTTCCGCCCGAGCTCTCGACCACGCCGCTCGCGCGCGCGACGGATCGCGCGCTCAGGCCTCTGCTGCCGGGCGGGCGCGACGGCGGCCTTTGGCAGCGCTGGCAGAACGAGATCCAGATGCTGCTCTTCGAGCACCCGGTCAACACGGCGCGTGAGGCACGCGGGCACGCGCCGGTCTCGGGAATCTGGTTCTGGGGCGGCGGCAGCTTGGCGCAACGGACCGCACGAATCCGCCTGCGCGCGCTCGCCGCCCCGGGCCGCGAAGGCGACTTGCTGCGCGGTATCGCAGATTGGGGTGGGGGAACGGCGGAGCCGCTGCCCCCGACGCTCGCGGTGGTGCTGCGCGAAGCAAGCGACGGCGACATCGCCGCGGCACTGCCTCGCGTGAGCGACGACACCGCGCTCGCCGACTTCGTCCGCGACTGGCTGCAACCGGCGCTCGCGCTACTTCATCGCGGCTCGCCGCACCGCCTTGCGCTCGTCGCCGACGGCCACGGTGCCTCCGGCCTCTGGAGCACAGGTCGTCAGTCGTTGTTTCGAAGGCTGAAGGCGCGCGTCGCGGCGCAGGGATTCGCGGTTCCGGTGGACGATTCCTCCGCATGACGATCACGCTTGTCCGCCGAGAGCCGTCGGCGGTGCTGCCCGCGTTGCTCGCGGCCGGTGTCGCCCCGGTGCTCGCGCGCATCTATGCGTCCCGCGGCATCGCTTCCGCGATGGAACTCGATTACGCGCTTTCGCGCCTGCCTTCGTACACCGGCCTGAAGGGCATCGACGACGCCGCAGAGCGCCTCGTGCGTGCGATCGTCGGGCGTGAGCGCATCGTGATCGTTGCCGACTATGACGCGGATGGCGCCACTGCGTGCGCGGTCGGCATCCTGGGCCTGCGCGCACTGGGGGCCGACGTCGACTTCATCGTCCCGAACCGCTTCGAATACGGCTACGGCCTGACGCCGGAGATCGTCGCGCTCGCGGCGCGCAGCGCACCGCGCCTGATCGTCACCGTGGACAACGGCATCGCGAGCCTCGAAGGTGTGGCCGCCGCCGCGGCGCTTCGCATCGACGTGCTCGTGACCGACCATCATCTCCCCGGGGAGCGATTGCCCGCGCCCGCGATCATCGTCAACCCCAACCAGCCCGGCTGCAGGTTCGCCTCCAAGCACCTCGCGGGCGTCGGCGTGATGTTCTACGTCGTCGCCGCGACGCGTGCGCGGCTGCGCAGCGAAGGACGGATCGCGGCGGAGGCGCCGAACCTCGCCGCGCTGCTCGATCTCGTCGCGCTCGGCACCGTCGCGGACATTGTGCAGCTCGATCATCCGAATCGTGTCATGGTCGAGCAGGGTCTCGCCCGGATGCGCGCGGGCAGCGCGCATCCGGGTGTGGCGGCGCTGTTCGCGGTCGCGGGGCGCGACATCTCGCGCGCCACCACCTACGACCTCGGCTTCGTTGCGGCGCCGCGGCTCAATGCAGCCGGGCGGCTCGCCGACATGTCGCTCGGCATCCGCTGCCTGCTCGCCGGCGACGCCGCCGCCGCGCTGCCGCTCGCAGTCGAGCTCGATCGTCTGAATCGCGAACGGCGGGAAGTCGAGGCGACGATGCAGCAGGAGGCGCTCTCCGACCTGGAAGAGGCGAGCGCGGAGGTTGGCGAAAGCGAGGCCTACGCGCTCTGCCTGTTCCGACCCGAATGGCATCAGGGCGTAGTCGGCATCGTCGCCTCGCGCCTCAAGGAACGCTTTCACCGCCCGGCGATCGTGTTCGCGCGCGGCGCCGACGGGATCCTCAAGGGCTCGGGCCGCGCGATCGCGGGGTTCCACCTGCGCGACGCGCTCGACCTCGTCGCCAAGCGCGAGCCCGGCTGCATCGCCAAGTTCGGCGGACATGCGGCGGCGGCCGGCCTCACGATCGCCGAGGGCGAGCTGCCGCGCTTCGCCGCGGCGTTCGAGCAGGTCGCGCGCGAATGGCTGACGGAAGCGATGCTCGAGCGCACGATCCAATCCGACGGCGTGCTCGCGCGCGGCGAGCTTTCGCTCGGCCTCGCCCACCGAATGCGCAACGGCGTCTGGGGCCAGGGATTCCCCGCCCCGGCGTTCGACGATACGTTCGTGGTGTCCGAACAGCGCGTGGTCGGCGAGCGCCATCGCAAGCTCGTGCTCACGCGCTCCGGCGAGCGCTTCCAGGCAATCGCCTTCGGCCAGGCCGAGCCCTTGCCTCCCGCGATCCGCGCCGCCTACCGCCCCGACGTCAACGTGTGGCAGGGACTGGAGTCGCTCGAGCTCGTCGTGCTGCACTGGTGGCCGGCATAGGATTCGAAGCCCCTGTCGGCGCGGCGTCGTGCAGTTCGGTGCCGCAACGGCCTGTCCACACGACGTCCACAAGCGCGTTGCGGGGCCGAAAGGGCCGTGAGCGAGGCACAAAACGAGGGCGGGCCGGCTGCCCGGCGAGGCTTTGCAACGATCGGCACAGCCCTTTCGGCAGCAACCCGAAGGGAACGGGTGCCGGTCGCCGGGACGGATGGCCGCCGTCCCGCCGATCGAGCGCCAACCTGCTGTTACTCAAGAGGTCTAACCGGCGCGAATGCGCCCGCGACGGCCCGCCGGGGCGGGGCGCCAAGCCCGTGCACAACTCTTGTGCGCTGCAAAATTTTCCGCTAAGTTAGCAAAGTTTGGCTGTGACGGCGCAACTCCCTGCGCGGCGGTCCCGGAACACCAGAAAAGGGCACTCGATCATGCGTCTGGCGGACAAGGTGGCGATCATCACGGGCTCGGGTTCGGGCATCGGCGAGGCGACTGCGCTCAAGTTCGCCCGCGAGGGCGCCAAGGTGGCCGTGTGCGACATCAACGAGAAAGCCGCGCAGCACGTCGCGCGCACCATCGGCGACGCCGGCGGCGCCGCGCTCGCGTTCCACGTCGACGTCTGCGACAAGGAGAGCATCGGCAGGATGGTCGCCTCTGTGATGAAGGCGTGGGGCCGGATCGATACGCTCGTCAACAATGCCGGGATCGTGCAGGACGCGCAGTTGAAGAAGATGACCGACGACCAGTTCGAGCGCGTGATCGACGTCAACCTGAAGGGCGTCTACAACTGCACGAAGGCGGTCGTCGACATCATGCTCGAGCAGAACTCCGGCTGCATCCTGAACGCGTCGTCGATCGTGGGTCTCTACGGCAACTTCGGCCAGACCAACTATGCGGCGACCAAGTTCGGCGTCATCGGCATGATGAAGACGTGGGCGCGCGAGCTCGGCCGCAAGGGCATCCGGTCGAACGCGATCTGCCCGGGCTTCGTCGAGACGCCGATCCTGAAGGCGATGCCCGAAAAGGTCATCAAGATGATGGAGGACAAGGTGCCGCTGGGCCGCCTGGGCAAGCCCGAGGAAATCGCCAACACCTACGCGTGGCTCGCCTCCGACGAGGCGTCCTACATCAACGGCGCGGTGATCGAGGTCTCCGGCGGCGTCACGATCTGACCGGCGCCGCCTCCGCGGCGCGCTTCTCCGCCGGCGCGCACGCACGCAAAGTCTTAGCCGTTTTCCGCGAACGTCCTCCCGTTCGTCCCCGCCCGGCCATCCGTCCGGCGCCTCGTCCATGCGGCCGGCTTGAGACTGCCGCTGCGCAAGGAGTAGGATTCGACTCCACCGCACCGCCCCGGACGCCGCCGTGATTCGAATGTCCCGCTGCACTGCCCTCCTGCCGCACGCGCTGGTCGCCGCGGCCGTCCTGACGCTCGCCGTGCCCGCCGCGGCACAGAGCTACCTTGGCAAGAGTCAGCCGATCGGGGGCAACCCCGGACCCGCGCACAACTACGTCTGCCCCAACGCCGACGGCGGCCCGGCGCTCGACTGCTTCTTCGACGCGGTGCGCCATCTCTACACGATGTGCAAGCACGTGAAGAGCATCGAGATCATCGAGTTCGGCTACGACAAGAGCGAGGAAGGCACCAACGGGGCCAAGAGCGAGTACTGCGTCGACAAGCAGAAGCTCAACATGACCCGCCCCTACCAGGCAGCGCTGCGCGAGGCCACGCTCTCGCGGCAGGCGGTGGAGATGGTGCGCGGGCTGCACGACTACTGGCTCGATTCGCTTGCCAAGCTGCGCTGGAACCGCGGCGAGAGCGACCAGGATTACAAGGACCGCACTGCCGTGGTCTACGCCAGGTTCGACGAGCGCATCGCCGGCATCAAGACGATCGTCGCCACGGTGCGCGAACGCGTGACGCCAGCGGCCGCCGCCAAGCCCTCCGGGTCCACCGCGCGCGCCAAGGCGGAGCGCTGAGCCCGAGGGCGCCCGCTCACGGCGCCGGCAGCGTGAGCGCCGACCCGGACCTCCGCGGCGGCGACATTTCCCCGCGCGCGGACCCCGCGCTCGCCGTGGCGTTCTCCCCCGACGGCGCGCTTGCCCGTGCGCTGCCCGGCTTCCGCTTCCGCGTGCAGCAGCTCGCGATGGCCGAGGCGGTCGCGCACGCGATCCATTCGTGCGGCCGGCTGGTCGCCGAGGCGGGCACCGGCACGGGCAAGACCTTCGCGTATCTCGTGCCGGCGCTGCTGTCCGGCGGCAAGGTGATCGTTTCCACCGGCACGAAGACGCTGCAGGACCAGCTCTACGAACGCGACCTTCCGCTCGTGCGCGATGCGCTCGGCGTGCCGGCGACGATCGCGCTGCTGAAGGGTCGCGCGAATTACGTCTGCCACCATCATCTCGAGCGCACCTCGCGCGAAGGCCGGCTCGTTGCCCGCGAGGACGCGCGCCACCTGCGCAAGATCGTCGCCTTCGCGCAGGCCACCGAGCGCGGCGACCGCGGCGAGCTCGCCGACGTGCCGGAGAACGCTTCGATCTGGCCGCTTGTCACCAGCACGCGCGAGAACTGCCTCGGCAGCAACTGCGGATTCTTCCGCGACTGCTTCGTGATGAAGGCGCGCAAGGACGCGCTGGAGGCGGATGTCGTCATCGTCAATCACCATCTGTTCTTCGCCGACGTGATGCTGCGCGACGAGGGACTTGCCGAGCTCCTGCCCGCATGCAACACGGTGATCCTGGACGAGGCACACCAGTTGCCCGACACGGCGACGCTTTTCTTCGGCGAACAGACGACGGCCGGGCAGCTCACCGAGCTCGGCCGCGATGCCGAAGTCGCGGCGCGCACGGAATTGCGCGACGTCCCCGGGCTGCCCGATGCGGCGAGCGATCTCGCGCCCGCGATCCGCAAGCTGCGTCTCGCGGCTGGCGAGCTGCCCGGCAAGTTCGCGCGCGAGGCCGCCTGCGCGCGCGAAGGCTTCGGCGAGGCGATCGATGCGCTCGCCGCGACGCTCGATCGCCTGGCGACCGAACTCTCGCTCTTTGCCGAGCGCAGCGAGGATCTCGCAAGCCTCGCCGCGCGCGCCGACGACGCGGCGCGGCGCGTCGGGCGCTGGCGCGCCGACGAGGGCGTGCCCGCGGCGCCGGACGAGCCGGCATGGATCCGCTGGATCGACGTGACGCCGAACGGCTGGCAGCTGCAGTCATCCCCACTGTCGGTGGCGAACATCTTCCGGCGGCAGGTCGAGGCCACGGCGCGCGCCTGGATCTTCACCTCGGCCACGCTCTCGGTGGGCGGCGACTTCCGCCACTACACGCAGGCGCTCGGTCTCGACGACGCCGCGACGGCGACGTGGGAAAGTCCGTTCGACTACGAGCGCCAGGCGCTGCTCTACGTGCCGCAGGGGCTGCCCGAGCCGAACACGCCCGCCCACACGGAAGCGGTCATCGCCGCCGCGCTGCCGGTGCTGAAGGCGAGCCGCGGCCGCGCGTTCCTGCTGTTCACCACGCTGCGCGCGTTGAACCTCGCGCGTGAGCTGCTGACGGACGCCTTCGCGCGCGAGGGCCTCGATTACCCGCTGCTGGTGCAGGGCGACGGGTCGAAGAGCGAGCTGCTCGATCGCTTCCGGCGGCTCGGCAACGCGGTGTTGCTCGGCAGCGCGAGCTTCTGGGAGGGCGTGGACGTCGCGGGCGATGCGCTCTCGCTCGTCGTGATCGACAAGTTGCCGTTCGCACCGCCGGACGACCCGCTGCTCGCGGCGCGGCTTGCCAAGCTCAAGGCCGACGGCGGCAACCCTTTCCGCGACTTCCAGCTCCCGCAGGCCGCGATCAGCCTGAAGCAGGGTGCCGGCCGCCTGATCCGCACCGAGACGGACCACGGCGCGCTCATGATCTGCGATGCGCGGATCGCCGAGAAATCCTACGGCAAGATGCTCTGGCGCAGCCTGCCGCCGATGCGCCGGACGCGCTCGCTCGCGGATGCGGTCGCGTTCTTCGGCGGCGCGCTCACCGACGACGCGGCAATGCCGACCGTCGCGGCGTAGGGCATGCGCACGCGTCGTTTACGAACCGTGCAAGGCGATGCGCTGCGAGCCTGCGCGCCGGTTCGCGCGCGGAGCTACCAGAACTTCCACCAGGGGCGCGACGGGTCCTCGTCGGTGCCGACGTCCACGCCCCGGTAGGTCTCCGGACCCCAGAACTTCCACCACGGACGCGCGGGCCCCTTCCCCGTCAGATAGGGGCTTTCCGGGAACGTCTTCTGCATGATGCGCTTCGAGTCCTCGGACAGCTGCTTCATGCCGAGCCTGTCGTAGCTCCGCGTCATCACATCGAGGGCGTCCTCGTTCGCCGGCGTGCGCGGGTAGTTGACCAGCGCCGCCTGTGCGCGGTTCGCCGCAGCGAGGTAGGCGCCACGGTTGTAGTAATAGCGCGCGACGTGCACCTCGAACATCGCAAGTGCATTGGTGAGGTACCGCATCCGCTGCCGCGCGTCGTCCGCATAGCGGCTTTGCGGGAACTTTTCCGACAGTTCCTTGAACGCCGCGAACGACTCCTTCATCGACTTCGGGTCGCGCTCGGAGAGGTCGAGCTCGTAGACGTAGCCCAGCAGACCCTGATCCTCGCGGAAGTAGACGAGGCCTTTCAGGTAATACGCGTAATCGACGTTCGGGCTGTTGGGGTAGAGGCGGATGAAGCGGTCGCACGCAGCGCTGGCGCTCGCGGTCTCGCCCGCGCGGTAGTTCGCGTAGGCGCCTTCGAGTATCGCCTGTTGCGCATAGCGGCCGTAGGGGAAGCGCGCCTCGAGCGTCTCGAACAGCTTGACCGACCGCGTATAATTTCCCTCGAGCAACGCATCGTGCGCGCTGCGGTACAGGCGGTCGGCGGTCCAATCGGCGGTTTCGTCCTTGACCTCGGGCAGCCAGCCGCAGCTTGCGAGCGTCACCGTGCAAAGCACGAGTACCGCCAGCATGCGCTGCCACGTCCCGCCCCTCGCCCGCCACCCTTCGATCGACATCCTCACCCTCTTCCGGTTGCGCGTGAATTATAGCCGAGCACCCTCGGCGCCGGCGGGCTCCGCGGGCGCAGGCGAGGCGACACGGACGCTCACCGTTCCTGCTGCGTGCGCGGGGTCGAGGCTCGACCAGGCGCTCGCGCAACTGCTGCCGCAGCATTCACGCAGCCGGCTCAAGGGCTGGATCGACGCCGGGCTCGTGCGCGTGGACGGCCGGATCGTCGCCCCCCGGCACAAGCTCGCGGGCGGCGAATCGGTCACCGTGCGCGAGATCGCGCTGCCCTCCGAGCTCGCGGCCGCGCCGCAGCCGATCCCGCTGTCGATCGTCTACGAGGATGCCGCGATCATCGTCGTCGACAAGCCTGCGGGCCTTGTCGTTCACCCCGGCAGCGGCAATCGCGACGGCACGCTGCAGAACGCGCTGCTGCATCACGACCCCGCGCTCGTCCTCCTCCCGCGCGCGGGGATCGTGCATCGCCTCGACAAGGACACGAGCGGACTTCTCGTCGTCGCGCGCACGCCCGAAGCGCAGACCAGCCTCGTCCGCCAGCTGCAGGCGCACACGGTGCAGCGCGAGTACCTGGCGCTCGTCGTCGGCGACATCGACCAGGCGCTCATCGTCGATGCGCCGATCGGCCGCCACCCGACGCAGCGGACGACGATGGCGGTGGTGGCAACCGGCAAGCCGGCGCAGACGCACGTCCAGCCGATCCGCCGCTTCGGTCAGGTCACGCTGGTGCGCTGTCGGCTCGCCACGGGCCGCACGCACCAGATCCGCGTCCATCTCGCCTCGCTCGGGCACCCGCTGGTCGGCGATCCGGTGTACGGCGCGCGCCGCGCATCGTTGCCGGCGCCGCTCGGGTGCTTCCCGCGCCAGGCGCTGCATGCCGCGACGCTCGGCCTGCGCAATCCCGCGAGCGGGCAGGCGCAACAGTGGACCTCTGCGTTGCCGGCGGATTTCGCGGCGCTGCTCGAAACGCTCGGGACAACGGAGTCCGCGGCCGCGAAGCCGCCATCGCAACGCCGCTGAGCATGCAGGTGCGAGCGCACGACGGACTTGCCGATCGCTTTGCGGCCTGCGGGCTCGACTGGGTCGTCCCGGCATGGGCGGCGCCCAACAACGTGGCGGCGTTCTTCACCACCCGCAACGGCGGCGGCACGGAGCCCTTCGACCTCGGTCCTGCGCACATCGAAGCGCTGCGCCCCGACGATCGCGCCCGCATCGTCGAGAATCGCGCGCGTGCGGCTCGATTCCTGCCGGCGCCGCCACGGTTTCTGGAGCAGACGCACGGCGCGAACGTGGCGACACTCGACGGGGCGTCCGCGCCGGATGCGCTTCCGGTTGCCGACGCGGCGGTGACACGTGCCGCGAACGTTGTGCTCGCGGTGCGCGTGGCCGATTGCCTGCCGGTGCTGTTCGCCGACGTCGAAGGGGGGGTGGTCGCGGCGGCGCATGCCGGGTGGCGGGGGCTCGCGTCCGGCGTGCTGGAGTCGACGATCGCGGCGATGGAGGTGCCACCTGCGACGATCTTCGCCTGGATCGGCCCCGGGATCGGGCCGGGCGCATTCGAAGTCGGCGCCGATGTGCACGCCGCGTTCGTCGGTGCGGACGCCGGCAGCATCGCGCATTTCCTGCCACGCTCCGAGGGCAAGTGGCAGGCCGACCTGCCCGCCCTGGCCGCGCGCCGGCTCGAGCGCATCGGCATTGCGCGCATCGTGCAGAGCGGAATCTGTACCGCGAGCGACGCCGCACGCTTCTTCTCGTATCGCCGCGACCGCTCCGCCGCGCGCATGGCTGCGTTCGTCTGGCGCAGCGGGCCCCGCGCCCGCTGAATCCGGCGCCGCTTGCCGGGGCCGCTATAATCCGCCGGCCGCGCGACCGGGCGCCGTGGTGATTCGCGGCCCGGTCCCTCACATGACTCCACTTGCCTCGACAGTCCTCGCCTCGCTCGCCGGCGGCGTGCTTGCGGTGCTCGCAGCGGCCGGCACGCTCGCGCTCGGCGCTGCGTGGATCTCGCGGCTCGTCTCGTTTGCAGTCGGCGCGCTTCTCGGCGCCGTGTTCCTTGAGCTTCTGCCCCATGCGCTCGAGGAAGGCGGTGCCGAGCGGGTGATGGTTACCGTGCTGATCGGCCTTCTTGCATTCTTCCTGCTGGAGAAGCTCGTGCTGTGGCGCCACAGCCACGGGCACGACGAGCACGACCCCGAAGGCGACGAGACCGAGCACGACCATGCGCTGCATGCACATGACCAGGGCCGATCGGGCCTCATGATCCTGATCGGCACCGCGGTCCACAATTTCTGCGACGGCGTCGTGATCGCCGCGTCGTTCCTCGCGGATGCGCGGCTCGGCATCGCGACCACGGTGGCGATCGTCGCGCACGCGGTGCCGCAGCAGGTCGGCGATTTCGCGGTGCTCCTGCACTCCGGATTCCGGCGCGGCAAGGCTTTCGCCTACAACGTTTCCGCCGGCCTGGCGACGCTGGTCGGCGCGCTCGCCGGCTACTACGCGCTCGCGCAGATGCAGAAGATGTTGCCGACCGTGCTCGCGATCGCCGCGGCGAGCCTGCTCTACGTGGCGGTCGCCGACCTGATTCCGAGCCTGCACCGGCGGCCCGAGCCGCTCGAGACCGCGAAGCAGATGCTGCTGATCGGGCTGGGCGTCGGCGTCATCGCCGCCGTGCACGTCGCGCTCGCGCACTGACCGCGCGCGCTCCTCGCGGCGGCGGCGCCCTTCTCGTTGTCGGTCACGCGCCGCCACGATAACATCGAGAGCGTCCCGCACGTCCGGCGCGCGTGGCGCCGCACCGCTCCGACCCGTCTCCATGCCGCGTTCCGACGACACCGCCAAGACTGCCGGCCCCGTTGCGGCCTGGGCCGACCTCGCCGCGGAGTGGCACAAGGCGGCCCGGCAATGGACCGCGTGGACGATGGGAGCAGCGATGCCGCCGCCGGCACGCACAGCGCATTCGGACGCCGACGCGGCAGCCGTGGCGCCCGTCGTCGCGCCGGACAAGGCCGCCGAGATCACGGCGCGCTACCGCCAGCGGTTCGCCGAGCTGTGGCAGGCAAGCGTCCGCGCGGCTCCGGGCGGTGCGACTCCACCGGAGATCGTCCCCTCGCCGCCGGGCGATCGGCGCTTCAGCTCGGCGGAATGGCGCGAGCTGCCCTACTTCGCTTTGCTGCGCCAGGCCTACCTGCTCTACGGCGAATATCTGCAGGAACTCGCGGCACAGGCGGATCTGCCGCCCGCGGAGAAGAAGCGCCTCGCCTTCACGACGAAGCAGTACGTCGAGGCGATCGCGCCCACGAATTTCCCGGCCACCAATCCGGATGTCGTGAAGCGCGCGATCGCCACCGAGGGCAAGAGCCTCGCCGAAGGCCTCTCGAACTTCGCCGCCGACGTGCGCCGCGGGCGCATCACGATGAGCGACGAGAGCGCGTTCGGCGTCGGTCGCAACCTCGCGGTCACGCCGGGCAGCGTCGTCTACCGCAACGAATTGATCGAGGTGCTGCAATACGCGCCGACGACGCCGAACGTCTACGCGCGCCCGCTGGTGATCGTCCCGCCGTGCATCAACAAGTACTACATCCTCGACCTGCAGCCGGCGAACTCGTTCGTGCGCCACGTCGTCGCGCAAGGCCATACGGTGTTCATCATCAGCTGGCGCAACATCCCCGCGAAGCTCGGCCACCTGACCTGGGAAGACTATCTCGAGCAGGGTGCGTTGCAGGCGTTCGCCGTCGCACGCGACATCGCGAAAAGCCGCACCGTCAACGCGCTCGGCTTCTGCGTCGGCGGCACGCTGCTCGCCTGCGTGCTCGCGGTGCTCGCGGCGCGCAAGGAGGCAAGCGTTGCGAGCGCGACGTTCCTGACGACGATGCTCGACTTCGCCGATCCGGGCGATATCGGCGTCTACCTGAAGCCCGAGTTCCTGGACAGCCGCGAACCCGCGTTCCGCGCCGGCGAGCGCATGAAGGGCAGCGAGCTCGCCGGCGCGTTCGCGAGCCTGCGGCCGAACGACCTCGTCTGGAACTACGTCGTAGGCAACTACCTCAAGGGACAGACGCCGCCGGCGTTCGACCTGCTGTACTGGAACGGCGACTCGGCCAACCTGCCCGGCCCGATGTACGCCTACTACCTGCGGCAGATGTACCTCGGAAACCGCCTGCGCGAGAGGGATGCGCTGACGATGCTCGGAGAAAAGATCGACCTTTCCCGCATCGCGGCGCCCGCCTACGTGCTCGCCTCGCGCGAAGACCACATCGTGCCGTGGCGCTCCGCCTACCGGACGACCGCGCTCGTCGGCGGTGACGCGACGTTCGTGCTGGCGGCGTCCGGCCACATCGCGGGCGTGATCAACCCTCCGGTGCCGCCGCGGCGCAACCACTGGACCAACGATCTCCTGACCGAAGACGCGGACGCATGGCTCGAGCGCGCCGAAAGCGTTCCCGGAAGCTGGTGGCCGCACTGGCTCGCATGGCTTGCACGCCACGCCGGCAGCGAGCGCAGCGCCCCGCGCGCGGCAGGCAACCGCCGATATCCGGCGCTCGAGCCGGCGCCCGGACGCTACGTCGTCGAGCCGGCCGAGTGAAGGCCGCGCTCGTCCAGCATCCGGTGGCAGCGTACATTCGCGCCGCGGCGCGCTAACATGTAGGCGAGGCTCCGCGCGGCCGCGAAGCCGGGCGCGGGCTTTCCAGAAGACGAACCGCAACCAAGGAGGAATCATGCCCGATACGCACCGCATTGCCCTCGTGACCGGCGGCATGGGCGGGCTCGGCGAGGCGATCTGCATCAAGCTCGCCGCGCTCGGCTACACCGTCGTCACCACCCATTCGCCGGGCAACACCAAGGCGCAGGAGTGGCTCGAAAGCATGAAGAAGCTGGGCTACAGCTTCAGGGCGTACCCGTGCGACGTCGCCGACTGGGACTCGGCCGTGGCGTGCGTGCAGAAGGTCGCCGCCGAGGTCGGCCCCGTCGAGGTGCTGGTCAACAACGCCGGCATCACACGCGACATGACGTTCAGGAAGATGGACAAGGCGAACTGGGACGCGGTGATGAAGACGAACCTCGACTCCTGCTTCAACATGACGAAGCAGGTCTGCGACTCGATGGTGGACCGCAATTGGGGCCGCATCATCAATGTCTCGTCGGTCAACGGCCAGAAGGGTGCGTTCGGGCAGACGAACTACTCCGCGGCCAAGGCCGGCATGCACGGCTTCACCAAAGCTCTCGCGCTGGAAGTCGCGCGCAAAGGGGTGACCGTCAACACGATCTCGCCCGGCTACATCGGCACGAAGATGGTGATGGCGATCCCGAAGGAGGTGCTGGACAGCAAGATCATTCCGCAGATCCCGATGGGACGGCTGGGCAAGCCGGAGGAGGTCGCCGGCCTCGTCGCGTATCTCGCGAGCGAGGAGGCGGCGTTCCTGACCGGCGCCAACATCTCGATCAACGGCGGACAGCACATGTTCTGACATCGACGGCGATCGAAGCGACGGCGGACGCGGTGCGGTCGCCGTGCTGGCCCGGATGTTTCATCAGGGTTCGGAATTTCGGCGTGGCGGTTGGCGACCCGGATCGGATGCAGCCGACGAAGGCAATAGCAGCGACCATTGGCGGGGAGAGCGGCCCGAGCCAGGCGCAGAACGACCGCCAAGAATCGCGCAGCCCCGACGTCCGAACTGCAATCCGGGTCGATGGAACGAAACGTCCGCGCCTCCAGGCAGGTTCAAGGAACTGCGGGGCGGTCTGGTGAAATATCCGGGCCGGTCTCCGGCGCCCCGTCACCGCGCGGCGCGCGCGGTGACGGGGCGCTGATCACCACTCGGGCGGCGCGCCGCGTCGGCCCCCGGGAGCACCATCCGCCGAGCCTTGCGATGCCCGATACGCCAAGCGAAGCGAAATTCCTCTGCGACGAGATGCTCGGACGACTCGCGCGATACCTGCGTGCTGCCGGCTACGACACGACGCTTGCACGAGGCGGCATGGCCGACGCGGCGCTGCTGCAAATGGCGCGCGCCGAGCATCGGCGTTTCCTCACGCGCGACCAGCGCATCGCGGAGCATCTGGCGGCACGCGGTGTCGCGTTCGCTCTGCGCGCAGGCGACCTCACGCGGATGGCGGCCGCGCTGCGGGAAGGCCTTGGCATCGATTGGCTGTACCGCCCCTTCACTCGCTGCCTCGTGGACAACGCGCTGCTGGAACCGGGCGTCGTCGGCGATTGCCCGCGATTGCCGGCCGACGTGCATCCCGCGGACGCGCTGCGCTGTCCCGACTGCGGGCGCTTGTACTGGGCCGGATCGCATCACCGCCGCATGTACGCGCGGCTGCGCGCCTGGGCCGCGTGACACCGCCTCGGCGGGTGATCGGGGAGCCCGCGCAGAACAATTCGGGTAGGGGGCGGGATCACTCCCGCCGCCCTCCCACACCACCGTACGTACGGTTCCGTATACGGCGGTTCTCGTCTACTGGCCAACCTGGCCCAGCGAGCTTCGTTCCGTTCATCGTGTCGCCTGTCGTCCAATAAACGCCGTGGCCACCATCGAGGCTGCCGGCCTCTCCGGTCTTGTGACCGTTGGCCCTCAGCTCACGCCGAGGCTTCCGTCCTGTCCGCGCAGAGAGCACGCGAGACTATCCACTCATGACAAGTTCAGCCCTTCGTCGCTTCGGTGGCAAGCGACTACTACGGCCTCTGCTGACTTCTGCCAACCCCTCCCAACACCTCGCGATGTTGGTAGCACAAGGCAGGTTGGCAGATCTCCCAGAGTAAAACGCGTGACCTTCATGCTTATGCCTGTCGGATTTACGTCATAGCGTTCCGTGCAAGTATCGGGCTTTGACGATATTGGCCGCCTTACCCCGCTACACCGCCTCTATCCGCTTCCTGTTCGTCAGGCCAGCACTTTGCCTGCGGCTTCCTTCAGATTCGCAGTCGCCCGCGACACCCTTGCCGTCCGGCTAACACTTCCCCTTGCCGGGTGTGTAGAGGACTTTCACCTCCAAGTCATTCAACGCGCCACCATAGCGAGCCAAACAGCGCCAATCACGGCGCTACGCGCCATGTCTGGCGCACCAAAAAAAGCCCCGATCAGCGACCGGGGCCTGAAGTCTGCATCTCTCAGGAGGAGGAGAAAGACGCAGTCGCGACGTCCATCGTGCGCGCGGTTGCAGGGGATGCAACGCAGTCGCGCGGAGGAACGTCACGAACGCATTATCGCGGAGCGCATTAGAGCGATGTATCTAAACGATGTCTCCGTCATGCACGCTCGTGGTGCGACTGCCAAGCGTGGCGGATCCGCGTCGATGTGTCCAAGGGACTAGGCCAGGATCCCAGGCCGCGCCGCTTGACGAAGCGTTCGCGCGGCCTGCGGCACCGTCGCGAACACGTAGCCGCTCGGCACGATAGCCATCGACTGCATCGACGACAACAAGACCGGGGTGATCAAGCGAATGGCCTGCGGTTTTCCGCGAGGACGCCCGCTCGCTCCTTGCGCCGCAGGCAGTGTTTCCCGGAACCCGGTGAAGAGCCTATTTCCTGCCCCGGCCGGCATCGCGTGCGAGGGCGATGGCCTGGGCCCGCGACGAGACCCCGAGCTTGCCGAGAATAGCCGACACGTGATGTTCGATCGTGCGCGTGGAGCGGTGCAGCTGCCGCGCAATGTCCTCGTTCGACATCCCACGTGCCACGAGCTCGCTGATCTCGCGCTCGCGGCGGGTCAAGCCCTGCGGGTCGGCTCGGGCGTGTCCATACCGTCCACGCTGTACGCCTCGCGCGCCGATCGCATGCAAACGTCGCCGGGCGAGTTCGGCCGCGGGTTTCGCGCCGAGCGCATCGAGTATGCGCAAACCGTCACGCATTGCGGTTTCGTCACCGGCTAAGAGCGCGAGCGCCTGGTCGTACGGACAGCCCAGCGCCGCCCATTCGCGGGCAGCCTCGCGGAAATCGCCCGCGAGCTCGAGCTCGTAGGGTCGCGCGACGGCGTGGTTGAAGTCGTCCGGCAAACGCCCGACGCGCCGCAACCAGACCGCGAGTTGACCCGTTCGGTAGGGCTCGCCCAGCGCGATCGCCGCGTCCAGCTCCGCGTTGATCGCGCGCTCGACGCCATCCGCGTCGTCGTGCAACCAGGCGGCTTCGGCGCACGCGGCCGCGGTGGTCGTGAACCAGAGCTCGATTCCGATCGCGCGCAGTTGCGCCGCGAGCTCCGTAATCCGGCTTCCGGATTCCGGTGCGCCCTGCCGCAGCGCGAGCACGCCCCGCACGAATTCGCAAGTTGCCCGCTCCATGGGCGAAGGCGTCAGCGACTCGTCGAGTACCGCGAGATCGCGCCGCGCGTCCGCCCATCGACCGAGCTCGATGTAGGTGTACGCACGGCGGATCCGCAGGCGCACGGAGAAGACATCGATGTCCCGCTCGTCGCAGTAGGCGATGCCTTGCGCCGCGTAGCCAAGGCCGCGGGCGTAGTCCCGATGGAGCGCCGAAACGATGTAGAGATTGTTGTACGCGCGCGCCGCATGCTCTTCCAGACCATGGCTCAGCGCGAGCGCAAGGCTCCTCTCGAGCTTCACCCACGACGACGACTCGCGCCGCGTACGCATCTCCGCGGTGCCGACGGTGTTGAGCGCGTGGCTCAGGGCCTCGGCGTCGTCCAGCGTCGCTGCGAGCGCGATCGCGCGATTGCCCCAATCGATGGCGGCGGGGACGTCCTCGCCCACCAGATGCAGATGCGCCATCACGCTGTAAGCCATCGCGAGCTCCCGGCCCGGCGGCAAGCGCTGCAGCACGTCGACGGCCGTGCGCGCGTACTCGCGGGCCGCGGGATCGGCATTGCGGTTCCAGTAGGACCGCGAGAGCTCGCGCAGGTCGATCCCTTCGTGCTCGACGTCGGCCAGCGCGCGGCGCAGCGCGAGCGCCCGGGTTCGCGCCTCGATCGCCTCGTCCGGCAGGTTGGTGAGCATGCACTCGTGGGCGCGGGCTTCGAGCAGCTCGGCGCGGGCGGCGCCATCGAGGCGGCCGGCGTGCGCGAGCGCGAGCGCGTAGAGCGCCGCGGCCTCCCGATGCGCCGACGATCGTGCGGCCTCGCGCGCCGCGATCGGCGCCAATTGCAGCACCTCGTCGTCGAGTCCGGCCCCTTCGGCGTGATGGACTAGGCGCGAGAGCGGCACGGCCTGCCTCGCGATGTCGCGCAAGGTGCCGAACATCGCGGCATGCAGCTCGAGGCGGCGCGCCGCCGAAAGCGCCTCTTCGATGCTCTGCCGCGCCAGCTCGTGCCGATAGCCGAGCCAGCGCCCGGTCACCACCAGCAGCCCTTGCGCCACGCATTCGTCGATCGCGGCGGTGGCCGGGCCCAGCAAGGCGCCGACGAGCTCGACTTCGAGGTGTGCCGGGGAGAGACTGACGAGCTCGGCCACGGCCCGGGCCGGCGCCGACAACCGCATGATGCGCGCGTGCATGGCATCGCTGATCGACGACGGTATTGTGTCCGCGGCTGCGGCGAGCACCTCGGTCACGAAGAAGGGGTTGCCGTCGGTGGCGCGGTGGATGCCCACGGCCGTGCGGCCGGCGCGCTCCGCGAGCTTTTCGACCGCTTGCTCGGACAACAGCGGCAGCACCAGGCGATGGGTGCTGCGCGCCGGAAGCTCGCCCAGCACGCGTCGCAGCGGATGATCGCGCGGCAGTTCGTCGTCGCGATAAGTGACCACGAGCAGCACCGGAACCTGATGCGCGCGGCGACCGAGGTACTTGACGAAGTCGAGCGTCGCCTCGTCGGCCCAGTGCAGGTCTTCCAGAATCACCAGCGTCACACGTTGCGCGTCGCGCAGATAGGATAGGAGCGCGGCAAACAGCTCGTGCAGCGATCGTCCGCTGCGCACCGAATCGGCGAGCGCCGGCGGCAGGTCGTCGGCCATGTCGACGAGCGGGCCGAGCGGGCGCGGCGTGAACAGGGCTTCGCAGCCCCCGTGGAGGCAATGCAGGCGCGCCGCATTGAGCCGTGCGAAATGCTCGACCAGCGCGGTCTTGCCGATGCCCGCCTCGCCGCTCATGGCCACGCACGCGCCTGTTCGCGTGCGCTGCACGGCGTCGAGTACGGCACCGATGCGGCGAAGCTCGGACTCGCGCTCCAGCAGCGGCGCAACGGCCAGCCCGTCCCCTGCCGTCGCGGCATCGTTCGCCCCCGCCTCTCGCTCTTCCATGCCTCGCATGGTCGATCGCCCGCGCCGTCCGTCCTCCACTGCCCTCGTCTTCGGGCATCGGCGAGTATAGATCGCGAGCGCAATTCCGCGATGGCGGAATATTCGACAACTGCGCGCCGCGGCCGGCGCGAAGCGAGGCGCCGATGAAGGCGACCTCGTGGAACGGGCTGCGTTCGAATTGTCTCGAGTCGGCAGGGGTTTTGCCACCTCCGTAATCGGACGGCAATCGCGTTTCCTGCAAAGTCCAGGCCGATTGCGGTCGGCAATGGCCAGCCGTGCGTGCGCGCGGCGCGGTTGCAGCGATTGCCGACGCGAAAGCGACGGAGCCGGCTGGGGGCGGCCCCCTTGCGGCGAATCACGCGGCCACGCTTCCGCAGGTCGAAGCCTCTACTTCGATTCGATGCCGTGCGGTCGTGCCGGGCCGGTCGGGAATGCGGTGTTGAAGTCGAGCTGGAAGCGCGTATCCAGTTCCAGCCTGTGGCGAAATACCTTCACCACGTGAACCTTGTGATCCCCTTCGAAGTGGATCTTCCCGAAATCGTCCTGGTTCAGGAAGTAATCGGTCACGACCAGGCGCTTGTCATCGTCGGTCAGGACCAGATCGTGCGGGCCGGCGCCGATGCCGAGGTTGACGATGGCGCTCTGGACCGGATTCTCGCGGTCCGTCACATCCAGCATGCCGATCTGGCCCGCCTGAAAGGAGCCGAAGATCAGTCGGTCCCCGCTCTGCGGCATGGCCAGGATCTGCGTCATGCCCCCGCGTACGGGAACCTCGATGTGGGGAACGATATCCTCGCAATCGAAGACGGCGCTGGCAGTACCCGCGGCCGTGTCCACGAGGTAGACGAGGCCATCGAACATCCCGGCCGTGTAGGCGCGGCCGAGCGGATCTCCCGGAATCAGCTTGACGTCCATCGTACCGACGGCTGTCGGAATCTCGACCTTCCGCACAATCGCCCGCTTCTGCAGGTCCCAGACGCGGATCGAACCGCGCAGCTCCGGGTCCCCGGGTACGCCGTTCAGCGTGCTTACGGGATTGATGAAATCACTGGTCACCATCAGGTTGAGCTCGGGCCGCACCGAGAGGCCGTGCGGGTTGAAGCCATCCTGCGGAGGCGTTTCCGGCCACTCCTTGACCAGTCGCAGGTTCTTGTCGAATTCCGCGACCCTGCCGGGGGCGCTACCGGCCGCGGAACCCATCTGCGTCACCAGGAATCCGCCTTGGGGAAGCGGGTAGAAGTCATCGGTGATGCTTGACTGCGGCGCACTCGCCGAAAATAGGAACTTCGGATCCCGATCCTCGGAAACGTCGAAGAAGAAGATCCCGTTCTGCCCGCGCAACAGGCTGAGAAGCCCGCCGCAGACGAGGATGTTCTTGTCGTGCGAAAGGTGGCAATGGTGCGGTTCGTTGCCCACATTGCCGGGCGGCGGAACCGGAACGGTCTTGATGACCTTCCCATAGTTCTTCGACCGCTCGTCGAATTCGATCACCGCGAGGAAGTCCGGCGCCACGCGCGCCTGGTCGCCGGCCCAGATGTAAAGCGTCCGCGCCTTGTGCGGCCGGTCGTCCCCGTCCTCATCGCCTCCATTCCGATGATCGTCGGCGCTTGCCGGCATGGGAGAGAACGACAAGGCGCCGAGCACGAGGAGCGCCGAAAGGATACGAGTCCATGTCTTGTGCATCTATTCCTCCGTTTGCAGGTTGATGCTGATGACGGCGGTACGTCGCCAAGACACGCCGTCCGGAAGGACAACCCGGTCCGGCGCGATGTTCCGGATCGCGCCCGTTTATGCGAGCAGGCGCGAATCCGACCACGGCGCAGCGTCCGATTCCGCCGAAGGCGCAAGGCAACGCAATCGGATCGGCAGTCGAGCGGCTCCATTTCCATGCTCATCAACGGATTTGCCTCGTTCGGTTGCTGGCGACAACGAACCGGCATCCCTACGCCGCGCGCCGAAGCGGTGGCCGCCCAATTCCTTGCCCTCCCGCGGCATCGAGCCGCCGCAGCGCGCGCGGCTCGCCTCGCCGCAAGCGCCCGCGCGCGTCTCGTCGTTGCACCGGCGCGCACCTCGCGTGCAACGTCCCGCGGATCGGCTCACGCCCGCTCCCGGCGCTCGGGCCGGCCTTGTCGTCGGCCAGCTCGCGCTGCCGCAAGTGCTTGCGAAGCGTCTGCGCCAACCGGATCAGGTTCATCGGCAGCAACAGCAGATGCAACAGCAGCACCGGCATGATGCCGGTCTGCAGCCCGTAGGAGATGAACGCCACGTTGCTCGCGATGGCGATCGCGCGAAGCGGCAGCATCGCGCGCATCCAGAATGCCGTCAGCACGAGCGCCGACGCGAGATAGCCGAGCGGTTCGTAGCTAGGCATCGGCGAGTCGCCAGAAGCGGTCCACCCGGGTACATCGCGCCGGCCGGCCGCGGGATCGCAACGCAGTACGCGGCGACGCGGACCGTGGCCCGACCGATGCGAGGAAGCGGCTCGACATGTGAAAAGAGGACGCGGAATTCACCTGCCAACACTAAGCGCTGCGGGAACGGAGGGCATTCGAAAGCGCACCCATATTGCGGCGTACCGATACCTATTTTCTGTCCTTGGCCGATTCGCGGGAGCGTAATCCGCTCGGCCGATCAGGTACGGCTTCGTGAACTCCTGGCGGCCAATCGGGCGCTACTCGATGTCTACGTGCCGAAGGACGGGCTGAAGACGCTGTGGCGCTACCGGCACGCCGGCTACGCCCAACGCATACGCGACGTCCGGTATCGCCGGGCAAAGCGCAGTCGAATCGAGCCGCTGAAGACCTTCGCCCGCCGTCGGGAACCCTGTCTGCCCGGCATCCTCGACCGCTGCGGCTGGCCGCTCGGCACGATAGCCATCGACTGCATCGACGACAACAAGACCGGGGTGATCAAGCGAATGGCCTGCGGTTTTCCGCGACGACGCCTGTTTTTTCCTCAAGATCCGCGCCGCGTTCCCCGGAATTCGGTGAAGAAACAAAAAAGAGCCCCGCCGAAGCGGGGCTCGAGGCTGTATCAATCAGGAGGAGGAGATGCGAACTCGGGCGCCTTTCCACCTTCAAATCAGCACGTTGTTTCCAAGCCGTTCGCTTTTGGTCCGCCGGCTGGTGTGCATTCGGGGCTGAGCAATCCTCGTTCAAACGCCGACGATCGCGCGCGTTCACTTTCGGGCGTAGGATCGACCGCATGATTGGCGCACTGCCCTCCGACGACGACTACGACGACGGCCCGCGAGAGACTTTCGACAGCGGCTACACCTCCGACGAGCTCGATGCGATTTTTTGCCGAGCTCGCGGAGGGGTAGGAATTCGACAACCCCGACGCGCCTTTCCGCTGCGCCCTCACGCTCGGTTTGACGGATGGCGATGTGGTCGAGATCACCGAGCGAAACACGGTGATGCTGACTACGGAGCGCGAGGAGATCGATCGCCGCGTCGCCGCGGTGTGGGCCCTGTTGCGGAAAGGCATGAGCCTCTCCGATGCCGTTGACCTAGTGCTGCGATAGGCTGTCCACGGTGCGATCGGCACCTCGCGCACCCCACCACCCTACGTCGGCGATCCCACGCGAGCTCGTGGCGCGTTCTACGCGGTCCGCGCGTCGCAGAGGCTAACAACGTCCTCCGCGTTTTCGGCCGTCCCAGAAGCCACACGAAGAGCCGGGGGCGCTACCGGCCCTTCACCTTCCATCGCGCCGAGAGTCGGGCATACTGCGCGACTTCTGCCGTCGCTGGCTGCCGCGGGGCGGCGGTAGAATGGGCGCTCCCCGGGGAACGTTTCGGACGTTTCAAGGAGGCGCGAAAGCGCATACGCTTGTCCCGGGGATCCCACCTGGCGCGTCGTGAGACAATGCGCGCTCCCCGTGAAACGTTTCGGACGTCGCGAGCGTAGGCGCGCAAGCGCATAACCTCATCGCGGAGGCCTGTGTTCGGGAGTCCCGTTTCGGACGTTCAGGGGGCCGGCGAAAGCAGGTCCCTCCTCCCGGTCCATGTAACACCGTGCTTGTCGACGTGGGCCTTCCACCTCAAGCTCGCACGGGGGCGGCGGTCTAAGAGGGCCTTGGACCGTCGACTTGGACTCTCTCCAACGGGGCGGTGACTGGTCCAGGCGTGTGGATCAGCACGAGGGCGAGTTCGTCGCGCCCTTCGCGAGCGCCTTACGCCGGGGGTGGCGCGGGAACGTCCTCGTCGGGTGCAGCGTCGAGAATCGCAAACATTGACTGCTGGCGCGCTTCGTCGGGAATGGGCATATCCGCGACCGCGCGGCACTCGATTCCACTGCGAATGGCTATCCCGCGAAGGCTGTTATCGTCGGACACGAGCAGGGAGGCACCATGCACGCGAGCTATTGCGACGATTTGACGATCGATCTTTACTTTTTTGCCACGGTTGGCGGTTCCCACCGCGCTTGTCGCCCGCGGACAATGCATAGCGATCGAGTAACGCGCACTCGTGCGCTGCCCGTTTGTCGAAGGGTAGGATGCGGAGGCCGCGCTTCCGTTCGAATGCGTGAAGAAACTCGACCATCGCATCATCAGCATGACGAGGAGGAATTCACATTGCGGGGCGTAGACTCGAAAACTATCCGAACATGCCCCCAAAGTTGCCCCCGTCGTGCGCCTGCTGCGCGCGCCGGACCGATCCGCCCGGAGTCTATCGTACCGCCCGGTCGCGGCCGTACCATTATCTTCCCGCCAGGCCGCTTTGGCCTCGCGTTCGGTAACGGTCGAGCGCTGGGGCTACGGGGACCAGCGGGGCGCCGATCCGCTTCGGGCGTTAAACGATCGGACGACGTACGGGCAGCAGCCGGACGTTGGGCAGTTGTTATCGGGTCTGCGATTGCACCGCGAATGGTGCGCAGGGCGCAAGCCGGCCGGACGTCCCTCCGGACACGAGGCAGGCGCCGCTCCGCGAGACATCGCACGAAGGGCCGGCGAGGTTTGCCGGCCCTTCACCTTCCGGCGCACCGACGCTGCGCGATCGCAGTGCCCGGTGCTGAACGCATTGCATCATAGACCACGCGATAGGCGCCAACCGCGTCGGATGAAGAAGGGCACGACCGACAGGGTCAGCTCCTCCACATCGAGGCTGAAGGCGGTGACGATCGAGAGCAACGAATTCGCCTTCGAGATCCCTGTCGCCGGGCTCGACGTGGTGCCGAAGAGCGGGACGCTGCTCGCCCGCGACGGCGGGCGCGAGGTGCACACGCCCTACGACGATTGCGTGCTGATCATGCCGACGCGCCGCCCGCGCAAAGGCGAAACCGCGGTGCGGCTTGGGCGGTTCGTCGACCGGTGACGATCCCCGGCGAAGCCGCACGTGCTTCGCCGGGGTGATTCCCTACTGCATGTCGGCGGAGACCATTTGCGGATAGCCGCTCGTGCCGCCACCACTGCATGTGGCGAGGTAGAGATTCAACGGTCCGCCCAGCATGTACGCCAGTTGAAGCGTCGACACGACATCGCGATACATGGCGGCCGTTAGCGCGGGATCGACGCCGATCCATACGGTGTTCGTCTGCGAGCAGGCGGTGATGGTTCCGTCGATGGTGACGTAGAAGCCGTTGTTCCTCGGCGCCAGCCAGACGATGTGAACGTTGGACAGCGTAACTGGCAAGGCGACCGCCTCCGCAACTCCCGAAGCACCCGCGAAACTCAGCGCCACGGCGACGACGGCGGCCGAAATGTGCTTTCTCATGGTCGACTCCTATCAACTGGACCCACGCGAGGCTCTTACTCCGGCTCCGGGAACAGCACCCAGTTGCCGATCCTGGCCGGAGGTTGCTGCCTCGCCGATGGAGGAAACAGCGACCCGCCCGGAATCGTTTGCGCGGTGATTGGACGCGCGCTCGCTGGCGGGAACATCAGCGTCGGTGCCGCGACCGCGGAAGGCGGCGTTTGCGCCGGCGGCGCGAACAGTTGGGTGCTGGACACTGCTGCAGGGGGCGGCCGGGTGGACGGCTCCGGTCGTGGCACGTTGCCCACCGAAAACGTCGCGCCCACCTGCGCCGGCGGCGGCCGCGCGCCGGCCTCCTCGCACGCCAGCCCGATACCCAATCCGACCGCGACAGCCGCAGCTGCGAATGCCGCGCTGGTCGAAAGACCAGAATCCGTGCGACGACGGTCGTCTTTCATGGTGATCTCCACGAACGCTTAGGCGTCATCACGCGAAGTGGCTCGAAATGGAATCAGCGTGCGACACGGAAAATCCGCCACGCCGCCACGGCTATGAGCAGCGCCAGGAGCGCCAGCGCGACTTCCGACATCGTCGGAATATCTGCCGCCGACCCGGTCACCGCCAGCGGCATGGTTCCCTGAAAGTTCGGCGGATTCTGCAGGCCGAAACTGCGCGTGTAGAAGTTGATCGTATAGTTTCCCGCTGCCAGCGGACCGAGAGTTATCCGGCGGCAGGTTGGGTCGGGCGGCGTCGCAAACCCTAGAAACCCCACCCCGAGCGTGACGTCGATGATGCTGCCGCTGACATTTGCATCGAGCGAAACTGGCGCGTTGTTGAGGCGGCCGAATTCGATGGTGATGGTCTGCGACGAAGTCGGTGCCAGCGGATCCACCTGTATGTAGTTCGGAAAGAACGGGCCGATGACACGCACGCAATCAACGATCTGCGCAGGGACCGCTTGCACCCAGGAGAGTAGAACGAGAGCGCAAAGACCCAGAGTCGAGCGCATAGATACTGACATCCCTATATTCCCTGTTCGTCCACGGCGCTGTCGCAAGGCATCTAATCGTCCCGGTTGGTCAGGTTCGAGATCGGCGGGGCGTAGACCGCTTGCGGTGCCCGCGCCGTATAGACCCACCCGATCCAGTCGATCCCGTAGACGCCGTCGGTGTAGTTGTTGCCGCCGGGCGTGTACCCGTCCGTCGGCGCCGAGCAATCCGTCCCGTTGGTGCCGCCACCCGGGAACAGAATGAAATCATCGTGTACGTCGGGGTCCGCCCCCGGGTAGTACTTGCGACACAGCTTCACCGTCCCTGCGGGCTGCGCCATGGTCCTCGGGTAGACATATCCCTCGATGCCGTCCACCCTGCAGCCGGTTTGCCCCCAGCTCTCGGTGGGATCGGTCGAATAGGCGTGACTCACGTGTTCGGGATTCGTGCAACTGGGGTCGGACCCGTTCGGACAGGTCCAGCTCAACCGATACAACGGGACCAGCGGCACGCCAAGCGGGTCGGGATTGCGGAACGTCGTGAACACCGACACCATCGCCCTCGGGTAGTACCCGACGCATGGCGGGCTGAAACCGCAAATCGAGGTCGGTATTCCCGGGAACCAGGAAAGCGCGCTCGTCGTCGGCCCGATCGAGCTGTAGGCGGTCGTGCTGCCGGTATACGAGTACGGCAACAACTGACCGAGGATGGCGGCGGTTCCCATTTGCGGTACCACCGCGTAGAAGTGATCGTAGCGCTCGGCGCTGTAGAAGCTGAACAACGGCGCAAGGCGATTGATCGCGGCCGGCGCCCCGAGCGCCGCGCGAACCGCCCTGGCCGCATCCGCCATCCCCGCCCCGCACTTGGTGTCGGATCCGACGCAAGGAACGGTGTTGCGGCTGTCGAGCAGGATGCTCTTGACCTGATCACTCGTCAGCAGCGGATTCGCCGACTGGATCAAGCCGGCGATGCCGCTGACGTGCGGCGCCGCCATCGAGGTGCCGCGGCAGTCGCCGTACCCCGACGCAAGCACGCCGCTCACGGGATTGCCATTGCTACCCGTCTGGCCCCATGTATCACTACAATAGACAGCGACGCTCCAATCCTTGTCATCATAGAATGTGGAGATGACGTTCTTCGCCGGAGCAACGAGTTGCGTAGGTCCAGCAGCCATTGTCGTGATGTCTTGCTGGTTACCCCAGTTCGACCCGCACTGCGAACCGCCCTGCGGGTTGGCTGGCGTGCAGCTTCCAAGGTCCCCATCGTCCCAGAAGTATCCGCCGACCTTCACGCCGCCGACCGCGATCGTCTTGTCGTCGATCGCCGGGAACCCGAGTCTTCCCTTGAAGTTATAGTCGTTTCCCGACGCCGCCACAAAGGCCACATCCGCGAATTTCGCGTAGGCGACGGCGTCGCACAACACGGAAAACCCGTTCGATACGTTCGCGCCGCTGTAGCAACTGATGGAGGGATCGAAGAAGGAATCTGCACCGATGTCGTCCGAAAGACTGAAGTTGAGGACCTGCGCGCCTGTGTCGACCGCCACGACGATCGCAGCGTATAGGGCGCTGGCGGAAAGTGTAGATTCGATCTTCACGATCGCCAAAGAGCAGGACTGGCACGCACCGGCCACGCCGGTCGCGTTATTCGCCGCGGCGGCGATGATCCCTGCGACATGGGTGCCATGACCGGCCCGATCACCGATTGCTCCTTGCAACTCGTCGACGATGCCGCCGTTCATGTTTCGCGAGAACTGCGGCCGGAAGTTGGCTCGCAGATCGGGGTGGGCAGTGCAAATGCCTCCTGTCGTGTCCGAGCAATAGATGCCGTGGTCGACGACGCCAACGTACGCGGTGCCGTTGCTGACATCCCACGCACCCGGCAGGTTCAGCAACTGCATTCTCCGCTGATAGTTGCCGTGATACGGCGCGTTGGGGTTAGCGGCGAAGTAGGGATCGGGCGCTGCGGCCGCGTACGACAGACGCAGATTCGCCCCCACCGACAATACACGTGAGTCCGCCTTCAGTCTTTCGCGCGCCAGATTCGCACTCGTCGCGTCGGCATACGTCAGCACGACGTACGACTCGAGCCGTGCCCGAGCCGAGTTCGGGTTCTTTTGAAGCTCCCGTTTCAGCACATCCGAAGTGCGGCCACGCATCGGCCAAGTAGCGGCGATCGGCTGTCCGAGCGCCGCGAGGAGCGGCGCGTCAACCCGGACCGCGTTGGCGACGTCGGAGATCGTATCGGGGAGGGATTCGTCGGGTTCGACGGATCGAACAACACGACCAGCTGCCTTGCCGATTGGTCCGCTGAAGGGCTGGAAGCAGCCTGTGCGCCGACAGGCGCCGGGAACGCCGTGGCGATCGAACATGCGACAAGGAGAAGGACCGCTCGGCCCGAAAGAAACACCGACCAATCTCTTGCGCCCGAGCGCGGTTGAGGCTCGTGGCAGGCGAAGCGTACCCGAAGGTCCATGGTGGCTCCCTTCATCGGGTAAGGCGATAGCGTTTCTGGACTTCGTTCGCCCTCTTCCTTACTGACCTACGGCTTCCTGATGAACATGCCGTGCCCAATGCCTGGCACAGGACTATGTGCATTTATGCGCCGTCAACCGCGGCGTATCGTTGATCGATGTCAACGTGCTTCATCGATGAACCACATCGCGTGGTTGCCACGCGACAACGCCCTGGAGAGTTTCGCCGATTTCCACGACACGCGGCGATTACGCGTTCTTCGCCAGCTGGTCGCGTTCGTTTGCGAGGCGATGTGCAAGGCCATTCCTGAGGCGCGCGAGCCGTTCCTCGACCTGGTGAACGAGCGGCTCGACGACGATTTCGCGGACAACCTGGCGCAGATGCGGGCCCGCACGCTCTTCGCCGGACTCGATCTGATCGTGAAGCGGCTCAGCGACGAGTAGCGCGGCGCGACCGCCCTTTCCGTCATGTCGCCAGACTGGCGCGGGTAACGGCACAGGTAGGGGCGCAGGTCAGCCGCGGGCAGCTATTGAGAATTACCTAACCGCATGACAACCGATTTGCCTATCATGCGTTATATCGATGTCGGGGAGGCATCGAGGGGTGGGCATGAAGGCGAAGATCAAACTGGACGAGGCGGTCAAGCGCCGAGTGCGTGCAGGTCGTCTGTTGCTCGCGGGCAAGAGCCCACCGGAGGTGGCGCGCGCAGTGGGTGCGCCGCGGCAGACGGTGTACCGCTGGCGCGAGGTGCTCGAAGCGGGCGGTATCGAGGCGCTGCGCGACATGAGCAAGGGCGGACGACCCTCTCGGTTGGGCGCGGGCGAGCTTTCGCAGCTATACGTGGCATTGCTCGAAGGCGCGCAGGCGCATGGCTTCGCGACCCCGCTGTGGACGCTCAAGCGCGTGCGGCTTTGGATCGAACGCGAATTCGGCGTGCGGTACAGCGAGGTCCACGTCTGGCGCTTGCTCGGGCAGTTGGGGTTCTCGAACCAGAAACCGGACCGGCGCGCCTTGGAGCGCGACGAGGCTGCGATCGAGCATTGGCGCAAGCGGACGTGGCCGGCGCTAAAAAAGGTTCGTCACCGAATTCCGGGAAACGCCGCCCGGATCTTGAGGAAGAAGTAGGCATCGTCGCGGAAACCGTAGGCCATCCGCTTGATCACCTTGATCCTGTTGTTGATGCCTTCGATCAGGTTGGTGCCCAGCGGCCAGCGGCAGTGCGCGAGGATGCCCGGTAGGTAAGGTCTCAGGCGGCGCGCGAAAGCTTTCAGGGGTTCGATCCGGCTACGTATCGCGCGCCGATACCACTGCTGCCAGAAGCGCAGCGCGTAGCCCGGGTGGCGGTAGTCCCACAGCATCTTCAGATCGTCCTTGAGCACGTAGACGGTGAACAGCGCTCGGTTGGCGGCCAGCAGCTCGTCCAGCCGCACCTGGTCTTCCTCCCGCGTGACGTTCTCGCGATTGCGCAGTAACAACCAGCGCGAGCCCTTCACCAAGTGGCGGGCGGGGCGATCCTGGCGCAACCGGTTGGCCTCGTCCACACGCACGCGATCAATCACCTCGCGGCCGTATTTGGCCACCACGTGGAACAGGTCATACACGATCTCAGCTTGTGGGCAACGCGAGCGCACTTCCTCGGCGTAGCCGGCATTCATGTCCATCACCGCGGCTTGCAGCCGGGCACAGCCGGCCGCTCCCAGCAGATCGAAGAATGGCCGCACGTCCTCGCGCCCGCGACCCCGTCCGACCCACAGCACCCGTTTGCGCGACGGCTCCACGATCACGGTCGCGTAGCGATGCCCCTTCTGGATCGCGAACTCATCCATCCCGATCACCGTCACCGCACTGAACTCCACGGGCTCCAGCGTGCGCTCGAGATGCCGAAAGTCGATCCGCTTCACCGCCGTCCATGCCAGCCGATAGAGGTGGGCCACATGTCGGACCGACATCACCTGGCATAACCGCGCAACGCTGCTCGCCAGCCGCGTGGTGACCCGCGCATAGCCTTCCAGCCAACTCAGCCGCTCCAGCTTGGCGCCGCAGCGCGGACAGGCTACCCGCAACCGCGGCACGATCAACTCGACCGGAACCTCGAAGATCGGCAAGTCCCGCACCCGCCGCTCTTCGCAATCGTGAACCAGCCGGCACGGCCCGCCGCAACTGCTGCAACATCGGCACATTTCGGCGACCGGCCGCAGTCGCACCACGCACCAGCGTTCCCGACCTCGCAGCTCCTCCCAACCATCTTCAAGCTCGTAACCTTCCCACCCGCCCAAGCGGGCGATAATGTCGTTCGCGGCCACCGCTCGCCCTCCTGCCACTTGATGCTTCGCAACACCAAGATAGCAGCGGCGACTCGGCGGCCGCCTACCTCATTTCACGCAAATCGGCGAAGAACCTAAAAAAAGAGCCCCGCCGAAGCGGGGCTCGAGGCTGTATCAATCAGGAGGAGGAGATCGATACAGAAGGAGACATCATGTCCCGAGGGGGGGTCCGGCGCGGGGATTTCAAGTTCACCGGACCCTTCGGGACGGTCCGCCATGTTGCGGCAGACCGGTGACGGCGACGTGACAGCCGATTACGCGGCCCTGCGGCCCTTGACCGGCGCGCTCTTCGCGGCTTGCGCGGCGGCGGCACGGAAGTTCGCGTCGGCCAGGTTCACGACCTGCTTGGTCGCCTTCTGGAACTGGTCGAACGCAGCGGTCGTCGCGGCGACCGTCGACTTGATCGCGTTGACGGCGACATCCGAGCCGGCCGGCGCGGACTTCGTCGCCTTGTCGACCCAGGTCGCCATGCCCTTCGTGTAGGCGGCCCACGCTTCTTCCGAAAGCGCCGAGTACTCGGATTGGGCTTGCGTCGCGAGTTCGTAGAGGTTGCGCGAATAGCCGAGAGCGCTCTGCATGCCGAGTTCGGCGAGCTTCGTGCGGACCGCCACGAAATCCTGCACGTCCTTGACGGTCGCGACGGCTTGCGCGCTTTCGATGCCCTGCGCGAGCGCGGCCTTGGCGGCGTTCAGGTTCAGGTTGAACAGCTTTTCCGCGCTGCCCATCGCGACCGCGGCGAACTTGGTCGCTTGCGCCACGTTGGCCTTGTTGAGTTCAGCGAATTGCTCGGTGGGGTTGTACATTTGTAATGCTCCTGGGGTTGCTGGGTCAGTGATTCGCTCGTTGTTGCGATGCGCCCCCGGTGGTCGGCTACTGCGACCTCCCAGCCACCGGCCGGGCATCAGAAATGCTGCACCGCACAAATGAAGTATAGGAAGGGGAAAACCCCGCGTCAAGAAGTTTTTGCTGCAGTGCGGTAGAATGGCCGCTGAGCATTCGCCGGATTTCCAAACGCTTCGGCAAATCAGAGGGTTATAATCGTCTGCATTGGAGGAGCACGCCATGGCCGACAAACTCCGCCTCATCAAGAAGTACCCGAACCGCCGCCTCTACGACACGGCAAACAGCGGTTACATCACGCTGGCGGACGTGAAGCAGATGGTGCTGGACAACATCGACTTCCAGGTCCTGGATGCGAAGACGGGCGAGGACCTCACGCGCGCCATCCTGCTGCAGATCATCCTCGAGGAGGAATCGGGCGGCGTGCCGATGTGGAGCTCGGAGATGCTGGTCCAGATGATCCGTTTCTATGGCAACGCGCAGCAGACGATGATCGGCCAGTACATCGAGCAGAACGTCAAGGCGTTCCTCGCGATCCAGAAGAAGCTGCAGGACCAGGCGAAGCAGATCTACGGCGACAAGATGATGCTGACGCCGGACGTCTGGAAACAGTTCATGCAGATGCAGGCGCCGGCGATGCAGGGCATGCTCGGCAGCTACCTCGAGCAGAGCGCGAAGCTCTTCATGGACATGCAGCAGCGGATGCAGGATCAGACGCGCGGCATCTTCGCCGCGTTCCCGTTCCCCAACTTCGTTGCAACGCCACAAACCGGCGACGAAGACGAGAAGAAGCGCTGACCGCGTCGAACGCGGCGCACAATAGGCCGTCGAGGCCCATCGCCTTCGACTCGCTGCTGCAGCACGTAAGAATCCGGCGGTGATGCTGCTGCAACGCGCATGTCGCCTGCGCAGCGCCCCCACCCCGTCCAGATGACTGCCCGCAAGACCGCAACGCCGCCAGCGCGCAGCGCGACCGCGACGCCGTGCGTGGGCTTCGTCTCGCTCGGCTGCCCCAAGGCGCTGGTCGACTCCGAGCAGATGCTCACGCAGCTCAAGGCCGAGGGCTATGCGATCGCGCCGACCTACGAAGGCGCGGACCTCGTCGTCGTCAACACCTGCGGCTTCATCGACGCCGCAGTCGCGGAATCGCTCGACGCGATCGGCGAGGCGCTGGCCGAGAACGGCAAGGTGATCGTCACCGGTTGCCTGGGCGCGAAGAACGGCGGCGACCTCGTGCGCAACGCGCACCCCAAGGTCCTCGCCGTCACCGGGCCGCACGCGACCGCGGAAGTAATGTCGGCGGTGCACACGCACCTGCCGAAGCCGCACGACCCGTTCGCCGATCTCGTGCCGGCGCAGGGGATCAAGCTCACGCCGGCGCACTACGCGTATCTCAAGATCTCCGAGGGCTGCAACCACCGCTGCACGTTCTGCATCATCCCCTCGATGCGCGGAGACCTCGTCTCGCGCCCGCTGGGCGAGGTGATGGCGGAAGCCGAGCGGCTGCTCCGCTCCGGAGTCAAGGAGCTTCTCGTGATCTCGCAGGACACGAGCGCCTATGGCGTCGACGTCCGATACCGCACCGGATTCTGGCAGGGCCGGCCGATCAAGACACGCATGACGGAACTCGCGCGCGAGCTCGACGCGCTCGGTCGCGCGCTCGGCGCGTGGGTGCGACTGCACTACGTCTACCCCTACCCGCACGTCGACGACGTGATCCCGCTGATGTCCGACGACGGCGAAGGGGGCGGGCTCGTGCCCTATCTCGACGTGCCGTTCCAGCATGCGAGCCCGCGCATCCTGAAGCTGATGAAGCGCCCAGCCGCACCCGAGCGGGTTCTGGAGCGCGTGCGCGCATGGCGCAAGGCCAGGCCGAACCTCGCGATCCGCAGCACGTTCATCGTCGGCTTTCCCGGCGAAACGGAAGCCGAGTTCGATGAGCTGCTGGCCTTCCTCGAGGAAGCGGAGCTCGACCGCGTCGGTTGCTTCGCCTACTCGCCCGTCGAAGGCGCTGCCGCGAACGCGCTATGCGACGCCGTCGATCCGGAAACGCAGGAAGCGCGGCGGTCGCGCTTCATGAACGTGCAGGAACGGATCAGCACACGCAAGCTCGCCGCCAAGGTCGGCACCACGCTGCCGGTCCTGGTCGATCGGGTCGTGCATGAGGGTCGCGGTCGCAATCGGCGCACGGTGGCGATCGCCCGGAGCGCCGCCGATGCGCCGGAGATCGACGGTGTGGTACGCATCGAGAACGCCGGCGATCCGGCACCGGGATCGTTCGTCCGCGTCGTCGTCACGGGCGCCGATGCGCACGACCTCGCGGCCCGGCCTGACCGTTGATGTCGCATCGGCAAGGCGACCATGATCGCCGACGGTCACGCGCGCGATGAGGCCGCCGAGACCCTCGAGCCGCGGACGACGTCGCACTCCTGCTGCACGGGCGCGGCAATCGCCTGCAGGACGTGTTCGCGCATTGGCAGCCTCCCTTTCATCGACAAGTTTCGCCTGCTCGGGCAAAGTGCGGGCTTTGCGTCCGGCGCCTCTGGGTTCCGGCTCGCCCTCGTCCAGACTCGACCGCTATGACCCTTCGTGACGGTCTTTCCCTGCGATCGCTTTTCAGGTCGGCGATCGCCGCAACGCTTGCGGCCGCCCTCGTGTTCACCGCGGGCTGCAGCAAGGAGGAAAAAAAGGAAGCGGCGCCTCCGCCTGTCGAAGTGACCGCCCTCACCGTAGTCCCGCGCGACGTTCCGGTCGCATCGGCATTCGTGGCGCAGACGCAGAGCTCGCAGGCGGTCACCATTGCGGCCCGGGTATCCGGCTTCCTCGACAAGCGCGTCTATGTCGAAGGCTCCGTCGTCAAGGCGGGCCAGGTCATGTTCAAGATGGACCAGAAGCCGTTCCAGGCGCAGGTCGATGCGGCGGCGGCCGCGTTGCAGCGCAACCAGGCTGCGATGGAAGTGGCGAAGGCGAACCTCGCGCGAACCAAGCCGCTCGCGCAGCAGAACGCGCTGTCGCAGAAGGATCTCGACGACGCGCAAGGGCAGTATGAGCAGGCGGCGGCCGCGGTCGCGCAGTCGAAGGCTCAGCTCGAATCGGCGCAGCTCGACCTGTCGTACACGACGATCACCTCGCCTGTCGACGGCGTGAGCAGCTTCGCCGCGGTGGCCGACGGCACCTACGTCAACGCGCAGAACAGCCAGCTGACGACGGTTTCCGTGCTGACACCGATGTGGATCAACTTCAGCCTCTCCGAAAACGAGGTGGAGCGCATCCGCAGCCAGGTGCAGAAGGGACTGCTCAGGATGCCCGAAGGCAATCAGTTCGAGGTCGAGATCGAGCTGGTCGACGGCACTCTTTTTCCGTACAAGGGCAAGATCACGTTCGCAGACCCGTCGTACAACTCGCAGACCGGAACGTTCCTGATTCGCGCCTCGGTCGACAACCCGAAGGGCGTGCTGCGACCGAACCAGTATGTGCGTACGCGGTTGCAGGGTGCGATGCGGCCGAACGCGATCCTCGTCCCCCAGCGCGCCGTGCAGCAGGGAGCGAAAGGCCATTTCGTCTGGGTCGTCAAACAGGACGCGAAAGCGGAACAGCGGCCGGTCACCGTTGGCGACTGGTACGGCGAAAGCTGGTTCATCGCGCAGGGACTCTCGGCCGGCGACCGGGTCGTGGTCGACGGTGCGCTCAGGCTCGCGCCGGACGCTCCCGTCAAGGTGACGGCCTACACGCCGAAGCCGGATTCGCCGGAGGCCGCGCCGGCGGCGCGCCCGCCGGGGGCAACGCTGGTTGTCAACTTCGCGACCGGCACGGCAGCGCTCGACGCCGAGGCGATCCGGCTCCTGAAGGGATTCGCGCCAGGAATGAAGGCCGGCACGAACCCGATCGATGTCACCGGGTTCGCCGACCGCACCGGCAATCCTGCGGCCAACGTCGAGCTCGCGAAGCGTCGCGCGGCTGCCGTGCGCGACGCCTTGGTCGCCGAGGGCATTCCCGCCGACCGCGTGCGCCTGAAGCCGCCGCAGAACGTGACCGGGCCCGGCAGCGACCGTGAAGCGCGACGCGTCGAGCTCACAGTCGGCAAGTAGCGCCGGCGCCGTCGATCATGTTCTCGCGCTTCTTCATCGAACGGCCGATCTTCGCCGCGGTCGTCGCGATCATCCTCTGCCTCGCCGGCGCGGTGGCGATGCTCGTGCTGCCGGTGCAGCAGTACCCGACGATCACGCCGGTCCAGGTCACGGTCTCCGCGACCTATCCGGGCGCCGACTCGAAGACGCTGGCCGACTCGGTCGCCTCGCCGATCGAGGCGCAGATCAACGGCGTCGACAACATGCTGTACATGTCGTCGACGAGCTCGGCCTCCGGCCAGCTCACGCTGACCGTCTATTTTTCGCTCGAGACGGATCCCGACATCGCCCAGGTGCAGGTGCAGAACCGGGTCAATCTCGCGCTGCCGCAGCTGCCGTCCGCCGTGACCCAGCTCGGCGTCTCGGTGCAGAAGAAGTCGTCGTCGATCATGATGCTGATCGGCGTGTTCGGGAAGGGCGACCGCTACAGCGCCGACTACATCGCCAATTACGCCAACGTCTACGTGCTCGATGCGCTGAAGCGCGTGCCGGGCGCCGGCCAGGCGCAGATCATGGGCGTGCCCGACCAGGCGATGCGGATCTGGATGAACCCGGACCGGATGGCCTCGCTCGGCATCACGACCAGCGACATCACCAACGCGATCAAGGCGCAGAACGCGCTGTTCGGAGCCGGGCAGATCGGGCAGCAGCCGACGGCGGGCCCGGTCGAGCTCACGTTCCCCGTGGTCACGCAGGCGCCGTTCACCGACCCGCGGCAATACGAGCAGATCATCCTGCGCGCGAGCCAGGACGGCAGCGCGATCGTCCGGGTGGGCGACGTCGCGCGCGCCGAGGTCGGCCTGCGCCAGTACATCGTCGATTCCAAGCTCAACGGCACGCCGACGACCTTCATCGCGGTCTACCTGCAGCCGGGCGCCAACGGGCTCAAGGTTTCGGCGGGCATCAGGAAGACGCTCGCAGAGATGAAGACGCGGTTTCCCGAGGGCCTCGACTATGTCGTCGCGCTCGACACCAACGACTTCGTCAAGCTGTCGATCGAGGAGGTCATCAAGACGCTGTTCGAGGCGGTCGTTCTGGTCGTGCTGGTCGTCTACCTGTTCCTGCAGAGCTTCCGCACGACGATCATCTGCATGGTCGCGATCTTGGTTTCGCTGGTCGCGACCTTCGCGGGCATGCTGGCGCTCGGCTTTTCGATCAACCTGATCACGCTGTTCGGCCTGGTGCTGGCGATCGGGATGGTCGTCGACGACGCCATCGTGGTCGTCGAGAACGTCGAGCGCAACATGCACGAGCACCATCTGGCGCCCAAGGAGGCTACGATCAAGTCGATGGAGGAGATCGCAGGCTCGCTCGTCGCCGTCGTGCTGGTGATGGCATCGGTGTTCATCCCGGCGGCGTTCCTGCCCGGCACGACGGGCCAGCTCTACAAGCAGTTCGCGATCACGATCGTGGTTTCGGTCGCCGTCTCCGGTTTCATCGCGCTGACGCTGACCCCGGCGATGGCGGCGCTGATGCTCAAGCACAACCCGCCGCCGCAGCGCGGGTTCTTCGCCTGGTTCAACCGCCAGGTCGACGCGGTGACCCGCGGTTTCGGCCACGCCGTCGAGCTCGTGATCAAGCGCGCGGTCGTCGCGCTGATGCTGCTCGCCGTCTTCCTCTTGAGCATCTACCACCTGTTCAGCATCCTGCCGACGAGCTTCGTCCCGAACGAGGACCAGGGTTACGTGATGGCGGCGATCGTCATGCCGGAAGCCGCCAGCATCGACCGCACCCGGGCGGTGGCCGAGAAGGTGGACGCGATCTTCGCCGAGATCCCGGGCGTGGACATGCGCTCGATGATCACCGGCTACAGCCTGCTCGACAGCGGCTTCAAGACGAATGCCGGCACGTTCTTCGTGACGCTCAAGGACTTCAAGGAACGCTACGGCTCGACCGAGGCCGCGAAGGCGCAAAACGCGCGGGCCGTGCTCGTGAGCTTCTTCAAGGAAGCCCAGGCGATCGAGGAGGCGATCGTCATCCCGGTCGCGCCACCGCCCATTCCCGGCATCGGCACCACCGGCGGCTTCGAATTCTGGATCCAGGACACGGGTGCCGGCGATCCGGCGCAGCTCGACGAGGTGACACAGGATTTCTTGAAGAAGGCGCGGACGAGATCCGAGCTCATGAGCCTGTGGAGCACCTTCCGCGCCAACACGCAGCAGCTGCGCGCCATCGTGGACCGCGACAAGGCCACGCTCCTCGGCGTTCAGGTGGAGGACGTCTACAGCGCGATCCAGGCGCAGTTCGGCTCGCTGACCGCGAGCCAGTTCAACCAGTGGAGCCGCGTCTGGTGGGTGATCGTCCAGTCGGACGCGAAATATCGGCAGAACCCCGAAGACCTTACACGACTGTATACGCGCTCGAAGAACGGCCAGATGGTGCCGTTGTCGGCGCTGGTCACCACGCAATGGGTGGCGGGACCGGACCTGCTGCCCCATTTCAACGGCTTTCCGGCGGCAAAGGTGAACGGCAACCCGGCCACGGGGTACAGCTCCGGCGACGCGATCGCTGCGATGGAGGCCGTGGCGCAGGAAGTACTGCCTCCCGGCTACACGTTCGCGTGGTCCGGCATCGCGTTCGAGGAAAAGAAATCCGGCGGCACGTCGATGATCGCGTTCGTCTTCGGCCTCATCATCGTGTTCCTGGTGCTCGCTGCGCAGTACGAGTCGTGGACGCTGCCCGGCGCGGTGATGTCCGCCGTGCCTTTCGGGATCCTCGGCGCGCTCGTCACCATCTGGGCACGCGGCCTCCAGAATGACGTCTACTTCCAGATCGGCTTGCTCGTGCTGATCGGGCTCGGCGCGAAGAACGCCGTGTTGCGCGTCTCGGCGGCCGTCGAGTTCAGGCATCAGGGCAAGTCGATCATGGAGGCGACAGTCCTCGCCGGCGAACAGCGGCTGCGGCCGATCATCATGACCTCGCTCGCGTTCGCCGCCGGCTGTCTGCCGCTCGCACTCGCGCTGGGCGCTGGCGCCAACGCACGCCACTCAATCGGCACCGGCATCATCGGCGGCATGATCGGCGAGACCACGCTGGCGATGCTCTACGTGCCGCTCTTGTTCTACCTGTTCGATCGGTTCGCCGAGGGCAAGGACGAGGCGACCGATGCGCCGCCGGTCCCGGCTGCAGCGCACGGGGGCGGTAGTGCCAGCGCCGTGCCTCACGCGCCGCGGGAGGGCGGCTGAGGTGTACGGACGCAACGCTCACGCCGTTCGCTGTCCCCGGCGAGCATGCACGGTTCTCTTCGGGCGGGCCGCCGGGCACTGGCGTCCCTTCGCCGCCGCGATCGCGGCGACGCTGCTCGCCAGCTGCACGATGGGGCCGGATTACGTGCGCCCGAAAGCGGATGCGCCGGCCGCCTTCCGTTTCGAGCCCGCCGCAGTCGCGGAAACGGCGAACACCGCGTGGTGGAAGCAGTTCGGCGACCCGGTGCTCGACCAGCTGATCGACACCGCGCTCGCCAACAACCTCAACGTCAAGATTGCCGCCGCCAACGTCGAGCAGGCGCTGGCGGTGATCACCCAGACTCGCTCGCCGCTGTTCCCGCAGGTCGGCTACTCCGCAACCGGCGAAAGGTCGCGCACCCCCGAGACTGCGCTTACGCAGGCCATCCCCGGGTACCCGAATCCACAGACGGCCTATCAGGCACTGCTCACAGCAAGCTGGGAGATCGACCTCTGGGGACGCATCCGGCGCCAGTCCGAGGCGGCGCTGGCGAACATGCTCGCCACCGACGAGGCACGCCGCGGCGTGATCCTCTCGCTGGTCTCCTCCGTCGCGACCAACTACATCGCGCTGCGCGGCCTCGACGAGCAACTCGCGATCGCCAGGAGCACGCTCACCACGTACGGCGAATCGGTGCGCCTGTACCAGCTGCAGTTCAAGTACGGGCAGACCTCGCAGATGACCGTGTCGCAGGCGCAATCGCAGTACGAGACTGCGGCGGCGCAGATTCCGCAGATCGAATCGCAGATCGCGCAGACGGAGAACGCACTGTCGATCCTGCTCGGGCGCAACCCGGGCCCGATCCCTCGCGGCAAGTCGATCTACGATCTCGCGCTGCCCACCGTGCCAGCGGGCGTGCCCTCCCAGCTGCTCGAGCGCCGGCCCGATATCATGCAGGCCGAGCAGTCGCTGATCGCCGCCAACGCGCAGATCGGCGCCGCCAAGGCTCTCTACTTCCCGACGATCACGCTCACCGGCGCGTTCGGCAGTTCGAGTACGGATCTTTCCGACCTGTTCAGGGGCCCGACGCGGGTCTGGAACTACGCGGGGCAGATCGTCGGGCCGATCTTCACCTTCGGCGCGGTCAGCGGCCAGGTCGCGCAGTCCGAGGCCGCGCAGCAGGCGGCGCTACTCAACTATCAGCTCTCGATCCAGAACGCGTTCGCCGATGTCGACAACGCGCTGGTGGCAAACCAGAAGCTCAAGGAGCAGCTCGCGGCGCAGGAACGCCTCGTCACGGCGCTCAAGGACTACGCGCGGCTCGCGAAGCTGCAGTACGACGGCGGGTATGCGCCCTACTCTACCGTCCTGCAGGCCGAGCAGACGCTTTTCCCCGCCGAGCTCACGCTTGCCGCGGTACGCGCGTCGGTCTTCACGTCGGCCGGCAATACCTACAAGGCGATGGGCGGCGGCTGGGTTACCGTAGCGGACCAGCTCACGGGCGGACCACCCTCGCCGCCTGAGGTTCCGCTCTCCAGGCAGCCGCTGTTCTGACGGGGCCGGGCGCTCAGGCGCTGCGAAGGCGCACGATCGGGAATCGCAGCGATCATCGAGCGCGCGTGAAGCGGCCACGCCCCGCCGAAACGAAGAGCCCCACGAACGCGGGGCCTTGTTTCGTGGGACCCTGACGAAGGCTAGCGCAACCGGTTGATCCGGTCGAGCTTCGCCGCGTACAGATCGTGGTCGCGGCGGGTCGTGCTGTTCTTCATCGCGAGCGCCAGGTGCTTGCGTGCAAGCGCGGTTTCCCCGATGTTCAAGTAGGCAACACCGAGCCAGTAATGGGACTCGTGGTAATACGGATCGCGGGCGACCTCCCGCGCGAACGCGTCTATCGCGGTCTTCGTGTCTCCCGCGCGCATCGCCGCAATCCCGCGGTTGAAATTGCTGAACGGCGGGTCCGGATCCATCCTCTCGAGCCTGGCGGCGAGACGCTGCGCCGCCTCGACACGGCCCAGCTCGTTCAGGACCGGGACCAGGTTGGCCATCGCCGGCACATTCCCGGGGTCGCGTTCGAGAACGTGGCTCAGCACCTGTTCGGCCTCCTGAAGATTCCCGTGGCGCTTGTAGATTGCGCCGAGCGTGTTGTACGGCGTCAGGAAATCCGGGGCCTGCGCCACGGCCGCGCGCGCCCACCAGTACGCATCGTCGAGCTGGCCTCGGGCGAGCGCCTCGACCGAGCGGTTGTTCATGTACATCGCGACAACGACCTCCTCACCGATGGCCCGCTTGCGCACGTTTCGCATGTCGTCCGATGGCAGGAAGTCGATGGTCACGGCATCGCTTTCGTGCCCCCTGCTCGTGACCCGATGCCCTACGCCGCCGCCGTCGGTCTTTCTCCGGCCGAGTGTCAGGTTGACGTGACCGATCGACAGATAGATGTCGCCGATGCGAGCCCATGCGTCGTCGACGAATACGTTCTGGTACTCGACCACCAGCCCGAGCTCCTTGGCGAAGGCTCCGGTCATGATGACGAGCGACAGGCAGTTGCCTGACCGCGCGGCAAATGCCTGCGCGGCATTGCGCGTCATTTCGGTGTCGTATTCGAGCTTGAGCTCGCCCTTGCTGTACAGGGCGTCGATGAGCGCCCGCTGGCGGCCCTTGACGCGCACCTGTTCGGCGATCACGTCATCCACATAGCGCTTCATGTCGCTGCTGACGGCGAACACGTCGTCGGCGCTGACGCGCTCGGTGGGCGCCGCAAACAATCGGTCGTGGAAGAAACGCCCGTCGCGTTGCGCGACCGGCGCTCCGTGCGCGGCCGGCACGGCCGCACACGCCGCAAGCAGCGAGTAAAGCAGCAACAACGTCCACTTCTTCACCGGGCGCCTCCATTTCCCATGACGCCTGCCGCCTATTCTAGCCCCGATATTTCACCAGGCCGCGACCCCGTCGATCTGGTCGGGGGCATCGAAGCCCGAAGACCCGATGCGGCGCGAGCGACGGGAACCGCTCGGCCACAAGCAGCCAGACCGTCGCGAGCGCGGGCCGGACAGGGCACCACCGGCACCGGGCCGGCACGCGCCAAGGCGTGTTCGCGACTACGGTTTCTTGAGATCCGCCGCCGCGAGATCTCGCGCGAGTTCGGCGAGAATCGCGGCAAGTCCCGCGTTCCAAGCTTCGGCGAGCGCGTCCGGCGTGTTCGCCTTGAGGGCCTGGCGCTGGCGGTAATCGCGCGACCACACGACCGCAGCGGGAAACGCCGTGCGCGACAGATAGAAACTGATCGCGATCTCGGCCATGTTCGGCGACTGCCGCGTGTCCGCGTAGAGGTCGGAGACGAAGCCTTCCAGCGTGTAGTCGCCGTCCTCGGGCGCCGCGGCTCCCGGCACGACCCGGCTAAAGACCTTCGCTGCAGAGAGCGCCTTGGCGACGTCTTCGGCGATCATCGGGCCCGGCGGCACGAAGAACTCGTAGTAGTAGTCCGATTCGTACTTGAGGTCGCCCGTGCGGTAAACGAAGCTGCGGTCGCGATAGGGGCTTGCGACGCTGAACGCGCCCATGCGCAGCACACCGGGCTTCGGCGTTGCAACCGCGGCAGGCAGCGGCGGATCGAGCAGAAACGTGCGCTTGAGGGGCGCCGGGCGCGAGAGCGAGCACGCGCCGAGCGCGAGGATGAGCGCGATGGCGGCGAGACGCGGCAGGCACTGGCTGCCGGCAGCCGCGGCAATGCGGGCGTTGCGGTTCATCGGTCGGCCTCCTTGGGCCGGTTGCGCATCGAGAATGGTCACGTGTCGGCCTCCTTGGGCCGGTTGCGCATCGAGAATGGTCACGTGTCGGCCTCCTGCCGAATCGCGCGGCGACGCGCCCTTCGGGCCTCCTCGCAAGCGCCCGACAGTTCGCGGTTTGCGCGTCGGCCCGGACCGCTCGCGCGGCGACGCACCCTTCGGGCCTGGGCTCCGCCCGCCGCGCTCGCGGCTGCCTGGGCTCCGCCCGCCGCGCTCGCGGCTGCCTGGGCTCCGCCCGCCGCGCTCACGGCTGCCTGGGCTCCGCCCGCCGCGCTCACGGCTGCCCTGGCTTCGCCCGCCGCGCTCACGGCTGCCTGGGCTCCGCCCGCCGCGCTCATCGGTCGGCCTCCTTGGGCCCGTTGCGCATCGAGAATGGTCACGTGTCGGCCTCCTGCCGAATCGCGCGGCGACGCACCCTTCGGGCCTGGGCTTCGCCCGCCGCGCTCATCGGTTGCGCTCCAATGGCGTGGGGGGCTCGCCGAACAGCAGCTTGGAGGGATAGCGCTTGGCGTCCTCGGACAGCTCGCGCAGATTGTCGGTGATCGAGCGCAGGTTGGCGATCGTCGTCGCGAGGTCGGTCTGTCCGCCGCCCGTCAGGCGGTCGAGGCGGCCGAGCGTGCGCTCCAGATGGCCGAGCGTGGCCGGAAGTCGCGGATCGGATACGAACTCGCGCATCTTCGCCATCGCCGCGTTCGCCTCGTCGGGAAGCTTCTGCAGCGACGGATTCGCGAGCGTCTTCTGGAGCTCCGCGTTGCTCTGTCGTAGCTCGGCCAGCAGCGCAACGCCCTCCTCCGAGAGCTTCTTCGCCGCGATGCTGTCGAGCGTGGACTCGATCTTCGCGAGCGTGCGCTCGGTGCGCTGCGAGATCGCCTTCGCGTCGATCGCCTCGAGCTTCGCGGTCGTCGTCGTCATCAGCTTGTTGAGGTTGGCGACCGTGCCCTCGATGTCGAGCGAGTGCAGCCGGTCGATGATCTCGGAAGCGGCGTTGACGAATTGCGCCACCGTCGACCGGGTGCTCGGGATGTAGAGGATTGTTGGCGTCCAGTTGATCGGCAGCACCGGCGGTGGCGGCTCGATGTAGTCGACCTCCAGATAGCTCGTGCCGGTGATCCCCTGTGGCGCGAGGCGCACCCGCAGGCCCTTCTCGACCTCCTGTGCCGCGCCATCGGCGCTCGTCAGGTCGCCGGCGGCGGCGCGGCTGCCGATCAGCCGCGGCTCGATCTGCGCTTCGACCAGCACGTATTTGTAGCGCTGCGCCATCGGCAAGTCGAGCTGATAGCGCACGTAGGTGAAGCTGATGCGCGTAACCTCGCCGATGACCACGCCGCGGTATTTCATCTTGGAGCCGATGTCGAGCCCCTGCACCGACTCGTCGAAGTACGTCTCCATCGTGATGCGCGGCTGGAACCAGCGGCCGGAGCCGATCGCGAGCAGCGTGATCACCGCGGCGACAACCGAACCGATCACGAAGAGGCCCAGCTTGAAATAGTTCGCCTTGAGGCTCATCGGGGTTCTTCCAGTCAGGCGGCCGCGGTCGCGGCTTCCGGTTCGCGATTGAGGAACGCATGCACGCGCCGGTCGGGAGACTCGTCGCGCAGGCGGCGCGGGTCGCCCTCGGCGATGATCGTCTTCGCACCGCGGTCGAGCAGGATCACGCGGTCGATCACGTTGAACGTGCTCGCGAGGTCGTGGCTCACGATGACGAACGTCATGCCGAGGTTGTCGGCGAGCCGCCGGATCACGGCGTCGAGCGAGGCCGAGGTGATCGGGTCGAGGCCCGAGGAAGGCTCGTCGAGAAAAAGTATCGCGGGGTCGAGCGCCATCGCGCGGGCGATGCCGGCGCGCTTCTGCATGCCGCCCGACAACTCGGAAGGCAGATGGCCCGTGAACGCCTCGAGAGCGACGTAGGAGAGCTTCATCCGCGCCACCAGGTCGATCGCGTCGTCGGGCAGGTTCGTGTAGACCTCGAGGGGCAGCCGCACGTTCTCGAGCAGCGTCATCGAGCCGAACAGCGCGCCCGACTGGTACATGACACCGAAGCGGCGCAGCATGTCCTCGCGCGGGTCCTCGCCTTGCCACAGCGGCTCGCCGTCGATCAGCACGCGGCCTTCGAGCGGAGGGTTGAGGCCGATCATGTGCTTCATCAGCGTGCTCTTGCCGCCGCCCGAGCCGCCGAGGATGCCGAACACCTCGCCGCGCTTCACCTCGAAATTGATGTCGCGCAGGATGACGACGTCGCCGTACCCCGCGACGAGGTTCTCGACACGGATGATGGCCGGGGCATCGGGCGCGGCGGGCACGTGATTTCCCCTAGATCCCGAGCACGTAGTAGGCGAGCGCGAACAACCCGTCCACGACGACGAGCAGGATGATCCCGGACACGACCGCGCGCGTGGCCGAATCGCCGACCGCGGAGGCGCCCGCCTTGGTCTCGAGGCCGCGCATGCAGCCGATGCCGGCGATCAGGATCGCGAAGAAGAACGACTTGATGAAGCCGGCGACGAAGTCCTGCAGCTGCACGGCGGTGTCGACCTCCTTGAAGAAGGTGACGAACGGGATCGCGAAACTCGTCATCGTCAGCGCACCGCCGATCAGGCCCACCATGTTGGCGAACAGCGTCAGCATCGGCGTGGTGATGAGCGCCGCGATGATGCGCGGCGTCACGAGGAAGCGCACCGGATCGAGGCCCATCGTCGTCAGCGCGTCCACTTCCTGGTTGACGCGCATCGTGCCGATCTCGGCCGCGAACGACGCGCCCGAGCGGCCGGCGAGCAGGATCGCGGTCATCAAGGGCCCCAATTCGCGCAGCATCGCAAGGCCGATCAGGTCGGCGACGAACACCTCGGCGCCGAATCGCTTCATCGGCACGGCCGACTGGAACGCGAGGATCATGCCGAGCAGGAAGCTGATCAGCGCGACGATCGGCAGCGCGTCCACGCCCGCCTTTTCGCAGATGCGCCAGACGTCGCGCCAGCGCACCGACGCCGGATGCGTCAGCGCATGGAAGAGCGCCGCCGTGGTCTCGCCGATGAAGGAGATCTGCGCCTTGATGTCGCGCCAGACGCCGGACGCGGCGTGCCCGATTTCCTCGACGACCGGCCTTCGCGGCGCCTCGGGGTCGAGGTCGTGCTCCAGGCGGTGCGGATCCACGCCCGCGAGCAGCGAGGCGATCGAGGGCTTGAGGTTGGCGATCTCGACCGCGGGCTCGCGCGGGTGGCGCAGCAGGTCGACCAAGAGCGCGAGCCCGGCGCCGTCGCAATAGTCGACGTTGGCGGCGTCCACCGTGACCGGGCGATGATCCGCCTCGGCCATCGCCTTGCGCGTCGCTTCCCAGACCGCGGGGATGCTTTCGGCGTCGAGCCGGCCGGAAAGGGCCAACAGGCGGCGACCCTCCGGCGTGTCCGATATCGCCAGTCCCGCCATCGCGATCGCTACGGCACGAGCTCGAGCTGCGTGCCGTAGACGCGCACCCGATCGCCTTCCTGTAGCAGCGGGTCGTAGTCGGTCTGGATCGTGCGTGGCACGCCGCTGTCCATCTTGATCACGATCTCCCAGCGCTGCCGCTCGTACGCCTGCGGACGCTTCGCGTAGGCGGCGCCGCCGGCCGCGCCCAGAATCACGATGCCATCGTTGCGCCCCTGCGGGCCGATGGCGAACGTCGTCGTCGTCCGGCCGGGATTGAAGTCGCCGGTGATGCTGCCCGGCGAAACCGAGCCCAGAGGCCTCCAGCTCGTCGTCTGCTCGGCCATCAGCTTCACCGACTGCACGCGACCGCAGTTGTCGCAGCGGTCTTCCGTCGTCTGGGCGCCGGCGTCGGAAGCTGCAAGCGCGGCAAGCGCGAAGGCAATGTCTACGAGGCGGCGCATGTCATTCCGGCAGCGAGTTCAGGTAGAACATCGAGTGCAGAAGCGGTCCCGGGCGGCCGAGCGAGCCCAGCCAGCGCAGGAAGATCGGGTCGATTTCACCGCTCTTGTAGAGCTTCACCAGCGCGCGGTTGACCGCGAGCCGGAAGTCCGGGTCGTCGCGCCGGACGACGAGCGCATAGGGCTCGAACGAAAAGTCGTTCTCGACGAACACGAGGTCGCTCGCACGGGGATCGCGCACCTTGAAGCCCGCGAGCACGACGCGATCGCCCGCGTAGCCATCCGCCTTGCCGGCGGCAACGAGCGCGATGCCCTCGGCACCGTCCTTGACCGGCACGATCGTAGCCGGCGCATCGATGACCTTGAGCGTCTGCACGAGCGCCTGCTCGGTCGTCGTGCCGGCGATCGCCGCGATCCGCTTGCCCTTGAGCTCTGCGAGATAGACGGGCTTCGTGCCGTCGCCGCGCACGAGCACGCCGCCGCCGTCCACGAAGATCGGCACGCTGAAGTCGACCTTCTCCATGCGCGCGAGCGTGACCGTCGTCGTGCCGCACTCGACGTCGGCGCGGCCGGACGCGACGGCATCAAGGCGGCTCGCGGCGTCTACCGGAAGCCACTCGAGCTTGAGCGCGGGCAGCGCGAGCATCGACTGGATGGATTTCGCGACCTGCTCGCAAAGGTCGACCGAGTAGCCGCGGACTCTGCCGTCGCGGTCCTTGAACGAGAACGGGCTCGCACCTTCGCGATAGGCGAGGCGCATCACGCCGGACTTCTGGATGCGCTCGAGCGTCGGGCCGGCCGCGGCGGCGGGCATCGGCAGCCCCGCGGCAACCACGGCGAGCAGCACGACGACCGAACGCAGAAGGGGCCGAAAAGACATGGGATTACACGGGGTTGGCTGAGCGCGGGCAGTGTAGCACGCAAGCTTGCGAAGGCGCCCGCGGGGGTCCCGCCGAAGCCACAAGGGCCTGTTCACACTACGTCCGCAAGCGCGAACGGGCGCAACACGCTTGCGAAACCCGGTTTTCCTCGCCCCGACAGGCGCTTACGCAGGCTCGGCGGCGCCAATTGCTGTATCATTCATGTTGTCCCTGTCATCCGGGATATCCGCTGGTTCCTCCCAAGGGTCTCCGTGAGCCGTTTCCTGATCGCGTTCGCCGCTGCGGTGTTCGTCGCCGCTCTCACCCTCGTGCCCGATGCGTCGGCCCAGCGCCTGGACACGCTCGGCAAGATCCGCGCTGCGAAGGTGATCAACGTTGCCTTCTCCGGCGACTCGCCGCCGTTCTCGTTCGTCGCCGAGGGGAATCGCGCTGCCGGCTACTCGATCGACCTTTGCAACAGGGTGATCGCGGCGATCGGCCGCGCCGTAGGCGAGCCCGGCCTCAAGGTCAACTGGATCGTCGGCACCGTCTCCGAGCGTCTTTCGATGGTCGCCTCGGGCAAGGCGGACATCGACTGCGCCAACACCACCGCCACGCTTTCGCGCATGAAGGACGTCGATTTTTCCCAGCTGATCTTCGTCGACGGCGGCGGCTTCATCGTCAAGGCCGACTCCCCGATCAACCGGTTCGCAGACTTCGCCGGCAAGAAGATCGCGGTGATCGGCGGCACGACGACCGAGCAGCGCCTGAACGCGCTGCTTGCCAGTCGGCAGGTGAACGCGACCGTCGTCAAGGTGCGCGAAGGCGGCGAGGGCATTGCGCTGCTCGAATCGGGCGGCGTGGACGCGTTCGCGAGCGACAAGATCAAGTTGGTCGGGCTCGCCGCGCAGGCCAGGGATCCGAATGCCTTCGCGCTGCTCGCGGAGGACCTGTCGTTCGAGCCCTACGCGTTCGCGCTGCCGCGCAACGACTCGGCGTTCCGTCTCGAGGTCAACCGCGCGCTGTCGCAGGCCTACACGAGCGGCGCCATCGAGACGGTGTTCGCGCAATGGCTGGGCAAGCTCGGCCGCCCCTCGGGCCTGCTCGCCGCGATGTACCTTCTGAATGCGATCCCCGAGTGAGCGGCTTCGCATGACGCGCTCCCATCGCTTCCCGCATGCGGCCGCGTGGATCGGCGCGCTCTTCGCGCTGCTCGTCGCCGCATGCGCGCAGCCGCCGGCCTACCAGGTCTACGAACAGCCGGTTGCACGCACGGGCACGGTGGAATCGGTGCAGCAGGTCGTGGCGCAGCCGGAGAACAGTGGCCTCGGCATGATTGCCGGTGCGCTGGCCGGCGGTGGCCTGGGCAGCCTGATCGGCGGCGGCACGGGCAGGACCGTTGCAACCGTCGTCGGTGCGATCGGCGGCGGTTATGTCGGCAATGAATTGGAGAAGAACCGCACGCAGATGCTCTGGCAGGTCAGCGTGCGCTACGACGACGGCAGCTATGCCTCGATCCGGCAGGCGGACTACCCGGGCGTGCGTCCCGGCGACCGCGTGCGCGTCACCGGCACCGGGCTCGAGCTTCTGCCTCGCTGATAGAATGCGCGGGCCGCCATGAGCGACCCGCATATCGCGGTCTGCCTCGGCAGACCGTAAACAAGGGCGACCGGAATGGTTCCGGCGCCGAAGGAGAAAGCAATGTCGAAACTGATTCGCACCGTGATGGCGACGCTTGTCGCCGCACTTCCCCTCGCGTTCTTCGCCCCGGCCGTTTCGGCGCAGACCGAGCAGCAGAAGGTTGTCAACGAAGCGGACGCAACGCTGCAGAACTTCCTGCGCGATCCGGAAATGAAGTGGCTGCAGCAGAACTTCGGTCGGGCGCGTGCGGTGCTGATCGCGCCGGAGATCGTCAAGGCCGGCTTCATCTTCGGCGGCTCGGGTGGCCGCGCAGTGCTGTTCGCGAAGGAAGGCGGCAAGTGGCGCGGCCCGTCGTTCTACACGATGGCGACCGCGAGCGTCGGCTTCCAGGCGGGAGTCTCCGTATCGGAAATGGTGACACTCGTCATGACCGAGAAGGGCATGAACTCGATGCTGGCCGCGAACTTCAAGCTCGGCGGTGACGCGAGCGTCGCCGCGGGCCCGGTGGGCGCCGGCGCCAAGTCCGATATCGTCGCCGACTTCATCTCGTTCACGCGAGCGAAGGGCGTGTACGGCGGGCTCAACCTCGACGGCACGCTCGTCAACCTGACCGACGACTGGAACGCCGCCTACTACGGCAAGGCGGTGCAGCCGGTGGACATCCTGGTCCGCGGCTCGGTCGCCAACAAGCAGGCCGACAAGGTGCTCGCCGACATCGCCAAGGCGGCCGGCGGCAAGTAATCCGTCAGGTCCCGGCGACGCGAGTCGCCGACTGCACGACCGAGGGCGCCTTGCGAGGCGCCCTTTTTGTATCCGGACGCGGCGGCGACACGTGCCGAGCGGGAGCGCACGTCCGTGCGCCGCCGATTGACAGCCGTGCGTGCGCGGCGCGAGGATGCACGGCTGGCGCGGCCGACGACCCGCCTGCCCTGTCCGCGCCCATGGAATCCACGAGCCTCCGCTTTCTGCTGAACGGCGAGCCTGTCGAATCGCCGGCGTCTGCCCACAGACCACGCTGCTCGAGTGGTTGCGGGAAACGCGCGGGCTCACGGGCACGAAGGAAGGCTGCGCCGAGGGCGATTGCGGCGCGTGCACCGTCGTGCTGGCGGAACCGGCGGGCGACGGGCTCGCATGGAAGCCGATCAATGCATGCATCCGGCTCCTGCCCTCGCTCGACGGCAAGGCGATCTTCACCGTGGAGAGTCTCGCCTCCGCTGCCGGGCTGCATCCGGTGCAGCAGGCGCTGGTCGACTGTCACGGCTCGCAGTGCGGGTTCTGCACGCCCGGGTTCGCGATGAGTCTCTTCGGCCTCTACAAGAACGCGCATCGGCCGGACCGCAAGGCCGTGGACGACGCGCTGTCCGGCAACCTGTGCCGATGCACGGGCTATCGGCCGATCCTCGCCGCTGCAGCGCGCATGTGCGAGCTCGATGCGGCGGAAGGCTGGCGCGCGCCGGGTGTTGCCGCCGACGGCAGCCGCATCGTTTCGCTCGAGGAAGAGACGCTCAACGCGAAACTGGCATCGCTCGCTCGCGACGATACGCTCGCCTACGAGGCGGAAGGCCAGCGCGCCTACGTTCCACAGGATGCCCGCGCGCTCGCGGCGTTGCGCGCCGCCCACCCTGACGCGCGGCTGGTCGCCGGGTCCACGGACATAGGCCTGTGGATCACCAAGCAGCAGCGCCAACTCGGCACGTTGATCTTCACCACGTCGGTGCGCGAACTCGGTGAGGTCGTCGCTACGGATACGCACCTCGAAATAGGCGCCGCGGTGACGCTGGCCGACGCGTTCGCGGCGCTCGATCCGGATTTCCCGGAGCTTGCCGAAGCGTGGACGCGCTTCGCCTCCGTGCCGATCCGCAATGCGGGAACGCTGGGCGGCAACGTCGCCAACGGCTCGCCGATCGGCGATTCGATGCCGGCGCTGATCGCGCTCGGCGCGAGCGTCGTGCTGCGCGAGGGCAACGCGCACCGCGAGATCCCGCTCGAGGACTTCTACCTGGGCTACCAGAAGACGGCGCTCTCGCGCGGCGAGTTCGTCGCGGCGATCCGCGTGCCGAGGCGCGATCCGCGCGTCGTGCTGCGCGCATACAAGATCAGCAGGCGCTTCGACCAGGACATCTCCGCCGTGTTCGCGGCGTTCGCGCTGACGCTCGCCGACGGCCGCGTGCAGACGGCGCGCATCGCCTGCGGCGGCGTCGCACCCACGCCGAAGCGCGCGACCGCGACCGAAGCCGCGCTCGAAGGCCGCGCGTGGAACGGGACGACCGCGCACGAGGCCGCGCGCGTGTTGCGCGCGGAATTCACGCCAATCACCGACATGCGCGCGTCCGCAGCCTACCGTCGCGAGGTGCTCGGCAACCTGCTGCTGCGTTGCTGGCACGAGACCGGCGGCGACCCGCACGTGGTCACGCGCATTGCCGACGTCGCCTTTCAGCCGAGCGTAGACTGCGCGAGACCTGCCGCAATGAACGATCCGCGCGCCCTGCCTCCCGGCGTTGCAGCGACCGCAGCAAGCGATGCGGTCGGCCGCGACGTGCCGCACGACTCGGCAGCGCTGCACGTCGCCGGCGAGGCGGCCTACACCGACGATCTGCCGGAACCGCGCGGCACGCTCCACGCCGCGCTCGGCGTGTCGCCCATCGCGCACGGACGCATCCGTACGCTCGCCCTCGACACGGTGCGCGCCGCACCGGGCGTCATCGACGTCATCGCCGCGGCGGACATCCCGGGGCGCAACGAGGTCGGACCGATCGTCGCCGACGATCCGATCCTGGCGCCCGGCCTCGTGCAGTACGTCGGGCAGCCGGTGTTCGCGGTGGCCGCGACGAGCGTCAATGCCGCGCGCCGTGCCGCGAAGCTTGCGCGAATCGATCTGGAGCCGCTGCCCGCGATCCTGACGATCGAGGAGGCGATGGCGGCCGAGTCGTACGTGCTGCCCCCCGCGCACGTCGCGCGCGGCGACGCAGCGTCCGCGCTCGCGCAAGCGCCGCATCGCCTGACGGGCACGGTGGCAAGCGGCGGGCAAGATCACTTCTATCTCGAAGGCCAGATCGCGCTGGCGGTACCGGTCGAGGCGGGCGGCATGCGCATCTTCACGTCGACCCAGCACCCCGGCGAGGTGCAGCACATGGTCGCGCACGCGCTCGGCGTCGACTCGCATGCCGTCGTCGTCGAATGCCGGCGCATGGGCGGCGGCTTCGGCGGCAAGGAAACGCAGATGTCGCTTTTCGCATGCGTGGCCGCCGTGCTCGCGCGGCGCACCGGGCGCGCGGTGAAGCTGCGGCTCGACCGCGACGACGACATGACGAGCACCGGCAAGCGCCACGCGTTCCTGCACCACTACGACGTCGGCTTCGACGACGAAGGCCGCATCCTCGGGCTCGACCTGACGCTCGCGTCACGCTGCGGGTTCTCGGCCGACCTGTCCGGACCGATCAACGACCGCGCGGTGTTCCACGCCGACAACGCCTACTGGCTGCCCGACGTGGCGATCCATTCGTACCGCTGCAAGACGAACACCGTGTCCGACACCGCATTCCGCGGCTTCGGCGGGCCGCAGGGCATGTTCGCGATCGAGCACGTGATCGACGAGGTCGCGCGTGCACTCGGCCGCGATCCGCTGGACGTGCGCAAGGCGAACTTCTACGGCACCACGGAGCGCAACGTCACGCCGTTCGGCATGACCGTCGAGGACAACATCGCGCCGGCGCTGGTCGAGCGGCTGGCGGCCACGTCGCGCTACCGCGAGCGCCGCGCCGAGATCGCCAACTGGAATCGCGCGAACCCGATCGTCAAGCGCGGCATCGCGCTGACGCCGGTCAAGTTCGGCATCTCGTTCACCGCGACCCACTACAACCAGGCGGGCGCGCTGGTCCACCTGTACACCGACGGCACCGTGCTGCTGAACCACGGCGGCACCGAGATGGGCCAGGGCCTTTTCGTCAAGGTGGCGCAGGTCGTCGCGCACGAGTTCGGCATCCCGCTCGACCGCGTGCGCGTATCGGCCTCCGACACGAGCAAGGTGCCGAACGCCTCGCCGACGGCGGCGTCCTCGGGCAGCGACCTGAACGGCATGGCGGCGCGGGATGCGGCACGCACGCTGCGCGCAAGGCTCGCAGCATTCGCGGCGCGCGCGCTCTCCGGCGATGCGGACGCCGTGGTCTTCCGCGACGGCGTAGTGAGCGCCGGCGGCAAGACGATCGCGTTCGAGGATCTCGTCTGGCAGGCGTATCACGCCCGCGTGCAGCTTTCCGCCACCGGCTTCTACGCGACTCCGAAGATCCACTACGACCGCAAGACGCTTTCCGGCCGGCCGTTCTTCTATTACGCGTACGGCGCCGCGGTGAGCGAGGTCGCGGTCGACACGCTGACCGGCGAGCACCGGCTTCTCGCGCTGGATATCCTGCACGACGTCGGGCGCTCGCTCAATCCCGCGATCGACCGCGGACAGATCGAAGGCGGCTTCCTGCAGGGCTACGGCTGGCTCGCGATGGAAGAGCTGTGGTGGAACGAGAAAGGCGAGCTCAAGACCCATGCGCCCTCGACGTACAAGATCCCCACCTCGCGCGACTGGCCCGATCGCGTGCGAATCGACTTCTGGCACGAGCCGAACCGCGAGGAGACGATCCACCGCAGCAAGGCCGTCGGCGAGCCGCCGTTCATGCTCGCGCTGTCGGCCTTCCACGCGATCCGTGACGCGGTCGCAAGCGTGGGAAGCCACGGCCGGCTGCCCCGCGTCGACGCGCCGGCGACCGACGAGCGGATACTCGCGGCCGTGAACGCGCTGCGGACGCGAAAGGATGGCGCATGAGCGCGTGGCTCGATGCGCTGGCTGCCGCCGTGGCCAAACACGGCCGCGCCGCGCTGGTGACGGTCGCGCACACGGCCGGCTCGACGCCGCGCGAAGCGGGCGCGGCGATGACGCTCACCGCCGATGCGATTGTCGGCACGATCGGCGGCGGGCATCTCGAATACGAGGCAATGCGTCTCGCCCGCGAGGCGCTCGCGCAGCCCGGCGCAGCGCCCGCGCTGTGGCTCGTGCGCTTTCCGCTCGCGGCGCGCCTTGGCCAATGCTGCGGCGGTGTCGTCACGCTCGCGCTCGCCACGGTCGACGAGCGCGCGCTGCCCTGGCTCGACGTCGCGGCCGCGTGCGCGCGCACCTCCGCCGCATTCGGCATCGTGGGTCGCCTCGGTTCGGGTGACGACACCGCGACGCGGCTCGTCGTCACCGTTGACGACGCCCGTGGCACGCTCGGCAGTTCCGCGCTCGACTCGATCGCGGTAGGCGCCGTTCGGAATCGGCTTGCCGGCGACGCGCACGGGACCGGCCTGATCGAGACCGATGGCGCGACGCTGTTCGCGCACGTCGTGCGAGCGGATGCGTTTCCCGTGCTGGTGTTCGGCAACGGCCACGTGGGCCGTGCGCTCGTGCAGGTGCTGGGCGCGCTGCCCGCGCGCGTGCGCTGGATCGACGCGCGCGTGGACGACTTCCCGGCGCCGGCGCCGGCCAACGTCGAGGTCGTCGCGACCGACACGCCGGAAAGCGAGATCCGTTCCGCGCCGCGCGGCGCGTTCGTTGTCGTGATGACGCACAGCCACGCGCAGGATTTCGACCTGCTCGAAGCGGCGCTCGCGCGCGACGACTGGCGCTACCTCGGTCTCATCGGCTCCAAGGCCAAGCGGGCGCAGTTCGAGAAGCGCGCCGTTGCCCGCGGCGTCCCGGTTGCCGCACTGACGCGGATTGTCTGCCCGATCGGCGCAGGGAGGATCCGCAGCAAGGAGCCGGGTGCAATCGCGGTGGCGGTCGCGGCCGAGATGCTGGCGGTGCGGGAGGCGGCGCGCTCCAGCGCGCCCGCGCACTCGGCAAGCCGCCGTCCAGAACCTATCTCATAATCGGCCGCGGGACGATTATGAGATAGGTTCCAGGTTCTCGGCAGCGCGGCCACAACGCCCTTGCGGTCGCGATCCCCGACCGGTGCCGGGACGACGCCGCCATCGTGCATCGACCCGTTTCCGGCTAACATCGCGCGATCCCGCCCCGTGCCAGGCTTCCCGCCCCGATGACGACCGCAACCGAACCACGCCTCCTGCTGTCGGGAATCACCAAGATCTACCCGGCGGTCGTCGCCAACGACGGCATCGATCTCGACGTGCTGCCCGGGGAGATCCATGCGGTGCTGGGCGAGAACGGCGCCGGCAAGTCGACGCTGATGAAGATCATCTACGGCGTCACCAAGCCCGACGCCGGGACGATCACCTGGGAAGGCAAGCGCGTGCACATCGCGAATCCGGCGCGCGCGCGCAAGCTCGGCATCGGCATGGTGTTCCAGCACTTCTCGCTGTTCGAGACGCTGACCGTCGCCGAGAACATCGGGCTCGCGCTCGAGGCCGGGGAGGCGGGGCACGGCCTTGCGCAACGGATCCGCGAGGTCTCCGCGCGCTACGGCCTGCCGCTCGACCCCGACCGCCACGTGCACTCGATGTCGGTCGGCGAGCGCCAGCGCGTCGAGATCGTTCGCTGCCTGCTGCAGGACCCGCGGCTCCTGATCATGGACGAGCCGACCTCGGTGCTGACACCGCAGGCGGTCGAGAGCCTGTTCGAGACGCTGCGAAGGCTCGCCGGCGAAGGCTGCAGCATCCTCTATATCAGTCACAAGCTGGACGAGATCCGCGCGCTTTGCCATCGCGCCACCGTGCTGCGCGCAGGCAAGGTGACCGGCCAGTGCGACCCGCGCGAGGAAAGCGCGACGTCGCTCGCGCGAATGATGATCGGCGGCGACCTGCCGCGACCGAAGCACGGGGAAGCGAGGATCGGCGCGCCCGCGCTGGTCGTCGATCGCCTTTCGCTTCGGTCGGACGATCCGTTCGGCACCACGCTGCACGAAATCTCGCTGACCGTGCACCAGGGCGAGATCGTCGGCATCGCGGGCGTGTCGGGCAACGGGCAGCAGGAGCTGCTCGCGGCGCTGTCCGGCGAGCAAGCGTTGCCCGACGCCGGTTCGATCACGATCTGCGGCACGCGCGCGGGGCGGCTCGACCCCGCCGCGCGGCGCACGCTCGGACTCGCATTCGTGCCCGAGGAGCGGCTCGGCCGCGGCGCGGTGCCCGACATGTCGCTCGCCGAGAACACACTGCTGACCGCGCACCGGCGCGGGCTCGTCACCCGTGGCTTCATCCGTGCGGACGCCGTGAATGCGTATGCCGACGCGACGATCCGCGAGTTCAGGGTCAAGGCTCCGGGACCGCAGGCGGCGGCGCGCAGCCTCTCGGGCGGCAACCTGCAAAAGTTTATCGTCGGCCGCGAAATCCGCCAGCAGCCCAAGGTGATGATCGCCGCGCAGCCAACCTGGGGCGTGGACGTCGGCGCATCCGCGCAAATCCGCCAGGCGCTGCTCGACTTGCGTGATGCCGGCGTCGCCGTGCTCGTCGTCTCGGAGGAGCTCGATGAGCTGTTCGAGATCTGCGACCGCCTCGCGGTGATCGCACAGGGGCGGCTGTCGGATGCGCGGCCGGTCGCGACGACGAATGCGGAGGAGATCGGCCTGCTGATGTCGGGCTCTTTCATCGCTCCCGGCGCGCACAGCGACCGCCACTTCTCGCCGGCAGGCGCACTGGGGATCTGAATGGGCTCGAAGACAACTACAGCCGCGGTCCGAGACAACGCTGCCCGCGGGATCATGGAACGGTCGCGCCGCATCGAAAGCGAAAGCGCCACCGATCCGACCTCGATCTGACCCCACGCAAACATGCTGCGCCTCGAGCCCCGTCCGGAACCCTCGCGCATCTCCGGCTATCTCTCGCCGCTGCTCGCGGCGTTCGCCACGCTGGCGATCGGTTTCGTGCTGTTCTCGCTGCTCGGCAAGGACCCGTGGGCGGCGTTCCACGCGTTCTTCGTGAAGCCGATCGAGACGCGCTATGGCGTCGGGGAACTGCTGCTCAAGGCGAGTCCGCTGATGCTGATCGCCACCGGCCTCGCCGCCGGCTACCGCGCGAACGTATGGAACATCGGCGCCGAAGGGCAGTTGACGCTCGGCGCGATCGCCGGCGGCGGCCTCGGACTCGCGTTCCACGAATCGGGATCGCCGTGGCTGCTGCCGGCGATGCTCGCGGCGGGCGCGCTCGGCGGCATGGCGTGGGCGGCGATTCCCGCGTTCCTGCGCACGCGCTTCAACGCGAACGAGATCCTGACATCGCTGATGCTGGTCTACATCGCGACGTTCCTGCTCTCGTATCTGGTGCACGGGCCGTGGCGCGACCCGGAAGGCTTCAACTTCCCGCAGTCGCGCATGTTCGGCGAGGGTGCGCTGCTTCCCAACCTGCTCGAGGAGACGCGGCTCAACATCGGCGTCGTGCTGGCGCTCGCGGTCGTCGCCGCCGGGTGGGTGTTCATGCAAAAGAGCCTCCTCGGCTACCAGATGCGCGTCGCCGGGCTCGCGCCCGCGGCGGCGAACTACGCGGGCATTTCCGCGAAGCGCAATGTCTGGACCGGCATGCTGATCGGCGGCGCGTGCGCGGGGCTTGCCGGCGTGCAGGAAGCGGCAGGCCCGGTGGGGCAGTTGCTGCCGTCGATCTCGCCCGGCTACGGCTTCGCCGCGATCATCGTCGCGTTCGTCGGTCGCCTGCATCCGCTCGGCATCGTGTTCGCGAGCCTGCTCATGTCGCTGCTGTACCTCGGCGGCGAATCGGCGCAGATCAACCTCGCGCTGCCCTCGGCCGTGACCGGATTGTTCCAGGGCACGCTGCTGTTCTTCCTTCTCGCCGCGGACGTGTTCATCCACTTCCGGATGCGCCGGGTCCGGCGTGCGCCGAGTGCGGCGGTCACCCCAGGCTAGCGCGCCAAGTCATGGACCATCTCGCCCAACTCGTCGTGCTCACGTTCGCCGCCGGAACGCCGCTCGTCTACGCGGCGCTGGGCGAGCTCGTCACCGAGAAGTCCGGCGTGCTGAACCTCGGCGTCGAAGGCATGATGCTCGTCGGCGCCGTCACCTCGTTCGCGGTGGCGGCCACGACCCATTCGCCATGGCTTGGCGTCGTGGCCGGCATGATCGCTGGCTGCGCGGTGTCGCTGATCTTCGCGGTGATGACGCTGTCGCTGATGGCGAACCAGGTCGCGAGCGGCCTTGCGCTGTCGCTCTTCGGCGTCGGGCTTTCCGCGTTCGTCGGGCTCTCCTACGTCTCGGCGGTGATCGAGGGACTGGAGCCCTGGAGCTTCGGCGGCCTCGCCGATATTCCTTTCCTCGGCAACCTGCTGTTCGGGCACAACCCGCTCGTCTACGTGTCGCTCGTGCTGTTCGCCGCCGTGCAGTGGTTCCTCTACCGCACGCGCGCCGGCCTGATCGTGCGCGCCGTGGGCGAGTCGCCGCAATCGGCGCACGCGATCGGCTACCCGGTGATCCGCATCCGCTACTTCGCCGTGATGTTCGGCGGCGCGTGCGCGGGCCTGGGCGGCGCGTATCTCGCAGTCGCCTACACGCCGCTGTGGGTCGAGGGCATGACCGCGGGACGCGGCTGGATCGCGCTCGCGCTCGTCGTGTTCGCGACCTGGAAGCCGTGGCGCGTGCTGGCCGGCGCCTACCTCTTCGGCGGCGTCACGCTCGCGCAGTTCCAGGCGCAGGGGCTCGGCGCCGCGATCCCGTCGCAGCTTCTGTCGATGCTGCCCTACATCGCGACGATCCTGGTGCTGGCGCTGATCTCGCGCAACCCGACCGTCATCCGGCTGAACGCGCCCGCCTCGCTCGGCAAGCCGTTCCACGCCGAAGGGTGACGCGGCCGACGCCGCCCGACCGTCAAACCGTGCCCGACCGTGCATGCAGTAGAATCGCCCTCCGTCACGCCCACCACCCGATTTCGCAAGGAGCCTCCATGACCCCCGCCACCCGCCGCAAGACGCTGGCCGCGCTCGCCGCCGGCGCCGCCGCCCTCGCGCTCGCCGTTCCCCTCCCCGCCCAGCAGAAGGCCGGCGAACCCCTGAAGATCGGCTTCGTCTACGTGAGCCCGATCGGCGACGCCGGCTGGACCTACCAGCACGACGTCGGCCGCAAGGAAATGGAGAAGGCGTTAGGCGGCAAGGTGACGACCAAGTACGTCGAGAGCGTGCCGGAGGGTGCCGACGCCGAGCGCGTGATCCGCGACCTCGCGCAGTCCGGCCACAAGCTGATCTTCACGACGTCGTTCGGCTACATGAATCCGACGATCAAGGTCGCGCAGGCGTTCCCCAACACTACGTTCGAGCACGCGACCGGCTACAAGACCGCGAAGAACGTCGGCACGTACAACGCGCGCTTCTACGAGGGCCGCTACCTCGCCGGCATCGTCGCGGGCAGGATGAGCAAGACGAACGTCGCGGGCTACGTCGCCGCGTTCCCGATCCCCGAGGTCGTGATGGGCGTCAACGCGTTCGCGCGCGGCATGCGCAGCGTCAACCCGAAGGCCGAGGTCAAGGTGATCTGGGTGAACTCGTGGTTCGACCCGGGCCGCGAGCGCGAGGCGGCCGACACGCTGATCTCGCAGGGAGCGGACGTGCTCACCCACCACACCGACTCGACCGCGGCCGTGCAGGCCGCGGAGGCGAAGAAGGTCTACGCGATCGCCTACCATTCCGACATGTCGAAATACGGGCCCAATGCGCAGCTCACCGCCGTCACGCACAACTGGGGCGACTACTACACGAAGACCGTGCAGAGCACGCTCGACGGCAAGTGGAAAAGCGAGTCGCCGTGGATGGGCGTGAAGGAGGGCGTGATCCGCATGGCGCCCTTCAACAAGGCGGTGCCCCAGGACGTGCAGGACCACGTGAAGAAGGTCGAGGCGGACATGAAGTCGGGCAAGTTCCATCCGTTCACCGGCCCGGTCAAGGACAACGAGGGCAAGGAGCGGCTCGCCGCCGGCAAGGCGATGGACGACGCGACGTTGAACAAGATGGACTACTACGTCGAGGGCGTGCAGGGCAAGCTGCCTGCGTCGAAGTAGTCGCGGCCTCGCTGCGCAAAAGCCCCGGCCGCCGCCGGGGTTTTGTTTTCCTGGCCTCTCACCGCGCCGGGCGCGTCTGCCGATTGCGATCCGGGCGTGCCGCATGGTACGGTTCGAAGACGGCAGGTCCGCTCGTCGAAGCGACAGCGACAGCGACATCCACGAGCGAACGAGTGCCGCCGCGTGCGCCCGAAGCGACCGCCAATCGAGGCCGTCGCCGGGGTGTGCGCATCGGAGTGCCATGTTCCGCACCGTTGACACGCGAGATCCGGCCGCCGTCGAGAACGAAGTCCGCTCGATCTACGCTGCGTTGTTCCCGCAGGGGGATGCGACGTTCGTGGATCGGGCTTTCGGGTGGGTCAGGCAATGCTTCGCGGGGCGCCACGCGGATTACCAGCCGCTCGACACGCGCTACCACGACGTCGAGCACACGATGCAGGGCACGCTGTGCCTTGCGCGGCTGCTGAAAGGGCGCGACACCGCGGGCGCCACGCCGAAGCTCACCGCAAGGGCATTCGAGCTCGGGCTGCTGGCCATACTGTTCCACGACAGCGGCTATCTGCGACACGGGGACGACACCGAGGGAACGGGCGCCAAGTACACGGCCATCCACGTGCGCCGCAGCGCCGCGTTCGCCGGCGAATTCCTTGCGCCGAAGGGCTTCGCGGCGGCCGACGTGGCGGCGGTGCAGAACATGATCAGCTGCACCGGCGTCGACGCCAACCTCAAGGCGATCCCGTTCCAGAGCGAACTCGAGCGCACCGTGGGCTACGCGCTCGGAACCTCCGACCTGCTGGGACAGATGGCCGCCTCCGACTACGTCGAAAAGCTGCCGGTGCTGTTCGACGAATTCTCCGAAGCGGCGCGCAACGCCAGTGCGCAGCTGCCCTCCGCCTACACGTTCGCAAGCAGCGACGAGCTGATGCGCAAGACGCCCGCGTTCTGGGAGAAGTTCGTCCGGCCCAAGATCGATCGCGACTTCGACGGGCTCCATGCGTTCCTCAACGATCCCTACCCGGACGGCCCGAACCCGTACGTGCAGCGGATCGAGGAGAACATCGCGCGGCTGCGCCAGAGAACGAGCTGACGGCGGCGGCGCATCGCACGCAGCGGCCGGCTCGATCGTGAACCCGCCCGATCCCGCCGGGTCGTGCGCAACCGCCTGAAGGTCGACGGGTTCGTGCGTAGCGCGCAGGCCTTTCTGGCGCTTGCCGAGAGCGAGGGAAGTGCCGCCCGACACCGCTCACAATTCGCCGCGACACGAAGAAGGCGGCTCCGACCCGGCCGTCTCGACGGGATCCCCACGCCGCGCCGTTCGCGCGAACTTGAGCCGTGTCAAGGCTGCGCGCACAGCATGCAGGTCTCATACGCTCCAGCGCGCCATGCGCCCGCTCGCATGAACGATGCACGCCGGAGCGTTCGCCGGTGGCCGCAGGTCGCGAAGCACTCCGCGCAACAACGATTGCCACCATCGACGAATGCCGCAACCCCTCGACCTCTCCCCCGCAACGACGAAGCGCACCGCCGCAGAACCCGCACCGCTGTGGCGGCTGGGTTTTCGTCCGTTCTACCTCGGCGCCAGCCTCTACGCGGCGCTGTCGATCGCGCTCTGGGCGCTGCAGTACGCGGGATGGCTGCCGGCGCCCGTGATCGCAGGCCCGTTGGGCCACGCGCACGAGATGCTGTTCGGCTTCACGTTCGCCGTGGTCAGCGGCTTCCTTTTCACCGCAGTGCGCAACTGGACCGCGCAGGCGACGCCGACGGGCGGCGCGCTCGCGGCGGTCTTTGCGCTGTGGGTGGCGGGCCGCGTGCTCGCGTTCGTACCGGCGCTGCCGTGGCTTGCGGCACTCGTCAACGCCGCGTTTCCGCTGGCCGTTGCGATCGGCATCGGCCGCCCGCTGCTCGCGAGCGGCAACCGGCGCAACTACTTCTTCGTCGCGATCCTCGTTGCGGTATCGGGCGCGGCGCTGCTCGTGCACCTTGCCGCGCTCGGCGTGGCGACGTTGCCGCCATGGCTCGGCATCCAGGTCGCGCTCGACCTCGTGCTGTTCGTCATGGCCGTGATGGGCGGCCGCGTCATTCCGATGTTCACCAACAACGGCGTGCCGGGCGCTGCCGCGCGGCGCGTTGCATCGCTCGAGAAGCTTGCGCTCGGTGCGATCCTCGCCGTGACGGCATTCGATCTGGCGGGCATCGGAGGCGCGCCGCTCGCCGTGCTGCTCGTGGCGGCGGCCGTCGCGCACGCCGCACGATGGTGGCTGTGGCAGCCGTGGCGGACGCTGCGCACGCCGCTCGTGTGGGTGCTGCACGCGGGCTATGCCTGGATTCCGGTCCACCTCGCGCTGCGCGCCGCGAGCGCGTTGCAGCTCGTCGCGTCGCCGGCCGCGACGCACGCGCTGACGGCGGGCGCGATCGGCGGCCTGACGATCGCGATGATGACGCGCACCGCGAAAGGCCACACCGGCCGACCGCTCGAGGCCGACGCAAAGGACGTGGGCTGCTACGTGCTGGTGCTGTCGGGGGCGGCGGCGCGCGTGTTCGGACCGCTGCTGCTGCCGGATCTGTACGTGCCCTGCATCGTCGCTTCCGCGGCACTGTGGTCGGCCGGCTACGCGCTCTATTTCAGCGCTTATCTGCGCCCGCTCACGCTACCGCGGGCCGACGGCAAGCCTGGCTGAGCGACGCCAAACCGCCCCACGCAGAGGGCTTCCAAGCGCGGCCGGGAGCAACGCCGCCACTCTTCATGGTGCGTTGCGCCTCGTGCAGCGGCCATCGAATGCAACCGTCCAGCCTTTGCCGCCGTCAGCCGAGGCTTGCCCCAGCTGGCGCATCTCGGACATCCCGCTGCGCGCATCGGCAGCCCTGCGTCATCCCGGCTGCGCCTGCACGAGAGGCGATTCGCCTAGCCGCTCGGTTGCTTCCGCGGGCTTGGGGGATCGAGCGCGTCGAACGGGCTTGCGACACCGCGCCCGCCGCGGTTCAGCACGTGCGTGTAGATCATCGTCGTGCTGACGTCCGCGTGGCCGAGCAGCTCCTGCACCGTGCGGATGTCGTAGCCCGCCTCCAGCAGGTGTGTCGCAAACGAGTGCCGCAGCGTGTGCGGCGTGGCGGGCTTGGCGAGACCGGCGTCGCGAACCGCCTGCTTTATCGCCCTTTGGAACGACTGGTCGCTGACGTGGTGGCGCCGCTCGGCGCCGCCCCGCGGGTCCTGCGAGCGCGCTTCTGCGGGAAAGACGTACTGCCACGCCCAATCACGCGCAGCGTTGCGCGACTTCCGCGCGAATGCGAAGGGCAGCCACACCTCGCCGAAGCCATCGGCGAGGTCCGTCTGATGGACGCCGTGTGCAAAGGCGACCTGTTCGCGCAAGGCCGACCGCAGCCGCGCGGGCAGCATCGTCCGGCGGTCCTTGCGTCCCTTGCCGTCGCGCACGATGATCTCGCCCCGCGCGAAATCCACGTCCTTTACCCGCAGCCGCACGGCCTCCATGATCCGCATGCCGGTGCCGTAGAGCAGCGCGCCGATCAGTGCATGAACACCGTGCAGCCGGGCGAGCACCCCGGCGACTTCGTCGCGCGTGAGCACAATCGGCAGCCGCATCGGCGCCTTGGCCTGCTCCACATTGTCGAGCCACGGGAGTTCGACCCCGAGCACCTCCCGGTACAGGAAGAGCAGCGCCGACTTGGCCTGGTTCTGCGTGGCCGCCGCCACCTGGCCGCGTACTGCCAGATCGGTCAGGAAGGCCTCGACCTCGCTTGCCCCCATGCGCGCCGGATGGCGCTTGCCGTGGTAGAGGATGAAGCGTTTAATCCAGTCGCAGTACGCCTGCTCGGTCCGGATGCTGTAGTGCTTGACCCGGATCTTGTCCCGGACCTGGCCGAGCAAAGGTCTGGCGGGGGGCCGATCCATTTCGCGCTCCGTTTAGGTGCCCGATTTCGCGCCTTCGCCGTTGATTCTTGGGCACTCCGGAGACGATCTGGAACTGGCCGCATGGATGATCGACGCCTTTTTTCCCGTCCGTTAGGCGCCTTTTCCGGCGTCGATAGGCAACACAGTTTACGTTAGGCGTCTCTTGCCCATGCAGTTGCCAATGCGCGCAGCGGTACTAGTTGCATCAATCGGCCTCGCCATTGGACTTGCTGTAAGCGCAGCAATGTATGTATTTCTCTTGGAACAAACCTGGCGAGAGTCCGTCGCAATCATCTGTATTTTGACGGCGTTCACTTCTGTAGCGTCCGGATTGGTGACGTTTTGCTTCGTAAAATGGCGCACGGCGCACGCACTTTCACCAATGGGCCCACGCTGGGGCGCGCTGTTTGGAATCGCCATTCTCGCTGCGGCCACCTTTGCCCACGCGTCTATCTCTCCTGGCGCTTACGGAGTTCTCGTTAGCTTTCTTGGCCAGTTCGCGATCATGGCGTTACTTGCGGGTTGGCTCGCCCTTCTTTCCGGTGCCTTGCTTGGGTACTACATTGACAGATATGCCAAACGGTAAGACGCCTAACCCGGCGGTCAACTCGGACGTGCCGGTTAAGGTCTTCGTTCTTGTCAACGTCCCCGGCGGCACGCCGGTTACCTTAGTCCGTTAGGCGGCTGACGTGAGGTTCACGGAGCTACCGGCAATGGAACACGAGGTTGTGTTCATCCGAGAACTCCTGAGCGGCGACATTCAGGCCTGGTACGACTACCTTTGCCTCCAAGAAGTATTCGAGCACACAAGCTGGAACGTGCAAGCACAAAGTGAATTGGCTCACTACGTTTGGAAGCCGGAGGAGTTCACTCCTTCTTCACTACTGCGGTTTGCCGTCGCACTTAAATCAACTAACCGCTTAGTTGGAACTGCAGGGTTTCATACAGTCTCCCCGCAAAACCGAACCGCGGAAATTGCCTACGACCTTACGCCTGAAATGTGGGGCAAAGGCATAGCAACTGCGACCTGCCGGGAACTCGTGCGTTGGGCTCATACTAGCGCCGATATCATCAGAGTTCAGGCGTCGGTTCTTGAGTCCAATGCGCGCTCCACTAGAGTCCTTGAACGTTGCGACTTTGCCAGGGAGGGGCTTCTGCGCAGCTATCGCTTCGTCCGGGGCAGCCCGGGCAACTTCTTCATGTATTCGCATGTCGCCAACTTCCCGACAGCCGCCTAACCCGTCTCTACGGACTTCCCCGGAAAAGCAAGTGGCGTGAGCGCGACGGTGCCGCTGCATCGGCGCACTGCTGTCATGGTGGTCGCATTGGTGTCGACGTTTTCATAGCGGCGGATGTGCGATGGCGTGGTGACAGTGACAAGGTACAGACTGCATCTCTCTACACGGCCTTGGGGGAGCCGCTGCTGCTGGCCTCCGGGCTCAAGATAAAAGTCGCGCGTCGCCACCTCATTCGTTCATCGGCCTCACTTGCCGCCACGGATCAGGCGCCGGCAATGGTTGTGGGTCCGTCAGGTTAGCCAGGTTCGGGCGGCGCTCGGTCCAACCTCGTTCGCTATCTCACCTCGGTCATCGCGGAATGGTTCGTGGTGTCAGAGTGGTATCAACTGTGCGCGTCTATCCTGGCTGCGCCTGGGGCGCCGGCGTGGCGGTGCGCGAGCGCCGCTGCCAGGCGTTGGGATCGTAGGCTTCGCCCTTGGCCAGGATGGCCCAGATCATGCGCGCGTGCTTGTTGGCGATCGCCACCAGGGTCTTGTGGTAGCCCACCCGCGCATAGAGCTGGACGATCCAGGATTGCAATCGCGTGAGCGTCTGGGGCGGTTTATTGAGCGCCGCCTGCAGCGCCGAGCGGGCGCCTTGGGTGAGCAAGCCGCGCAGGTAAGCGTCGCCGTGCTTGGTGATGCGCCCCAACCGCGCTTTGCCCCCGGAGCTGTGTTGTCGCGGCACTACCCCCTGCCAAGCGGCGAAAGCGCGCCCGTTCTTGAAGTCACCCGCGTCGGTGACGGTGGCGAGCACCGCCGCGACGGTGAGCGGACCCACACCGTTGATCGCACTCAGGTGCTGGGCGGCGGGGTTGTCTTTGATGTGCGTTTTGATCTCCCTCTCGCAGCCTGCGATCGATTGATCGAGGCGTGCCAGGTGGGCTCGCGCCTCGCCCAGCAGCCGACGTACCATCAACGGCAACGCTTCGTCGTGTTCCAGCGTGGGCAAGGCGCGCGTCAGGATCGCTGCCGAGCGACCGCGCCAAACGCCAAACTCGCCGAGCAGCCCGCGCAGGCGATTGATCAGTGCGGTGCGTTCCTCGCTCCAGCCCTGGCGCATCCGGTGCCAGCTCAAACAGGCTTGCTGCTCGACGCTCTTCACCGCCACGAACCGCATGTTGGGCTGACGCACCGCGGTCAGCACCGCTTCAGCATCGTTGCGATCGTTCTTCGCCGCCCGGCTCTTGCGAAACGGCTGCACGAACTCGGCCGCCATCAGCCGCGGTGTGTGGCCGTGGCTGGTCAGCCAGCGCGCCCAGTGGTGCGCGGCGCCACACGCTTCCATCCCGAACACGCACCCTGGCAACTGAACCGCCCAGGCGGCAAACGCGTCGCGGCGAAAGATCCGCGTGAACACGATCCGACCACCACGATCCGCCGCGCACACCGCAATCACTTCCTTTGCTAAATCCACTCCCACCGTAGTAATCTCGTTCATGACTTCCCCTCTCGTTCAGATTGACGGACAGCCCTTCAATCTTGGCACTTCGATGCCGTGCGGTTCCACCGCTTCGAGTAGGGGAAGTCCCTTCTATTCGCTCAACACGGACGTCCTGCGTGCGGGGGCTGCGCCCGCCGCAGCGGGCCGCCGGTTAGCTTCATTCCGTTGGGCCTCAACAAAATGCCGAGTGATGCGTGCCGTTTCCGTTGGATGAACGAGGGGAATCGTGGCACCGAAGATCGATATTGACGGCCTTATCGAATCAGAATTGGTCGACCTAAACAACCGCATCGTCGAACGTTTGCGGTTCTTGCACCAGGCACGGGCCCATTCCCGAATGCTCGAGTTTTCGGTCGGTGATCGCGTGTCGTTCCATCCCGAAGGCCGTGAGCCACTTCTGGGTGTCCTCACGCGATACAACAGAAAGACGGTTACGGTCATCACCGACCAAGGGCAGCGTTGGAACGTCTCGCCCGGCGCGTTGAGGAAGGTCAAAGATGTCGGCGCTTCGTTCGACAGCTCGAACGTCGTCGAACTTCGCAAGAAGTGAACGCCCTATGAGGCCCAACCCGGCGGTCAACCGGACCGTGTCCGGCGGGCGTCCTTCGGCGCCCGCCGGCACGGCCGGTTACCTTGCACGTTAGGCATCGGAAGAACAGCCCCCGGGTGGCCCCATCTCCAGCCATGCTCGACCTGAAGTGGTCTGCCAGCGAAAAGAAGGCTGCGCACGCCGCTTTTGAATCTGCGCTCTCGCGTGAGCGTCTCTCGATCCGGCGCCACGTCGAAGTCTTGTTGCGTGATACCAACGATGGAACCGAGATACGGGCGATCCGGGATTATCTGAACGAAAAGGCGCGTGAACTTGATCAGAAGTATGATTTCCGCTATTCCGTTCTGATCAGTGTATTCGCCAGGCTAATAGCGGAAGGCTGGCTCACTTTGGAAGACCTTGCGGGCTTGGACATTGCAAAGTGCGAGCTCATTCGTGAACACAGCGCTGCTTGGAGGCGGGCCGATGCCTAACCGGGCGGTCAACCGGACGCGCCGATTCATGGCTTCTACTTGGCGGGCGCCAGCACGGCGCGCCGGTTACCTTACACGTTGAGGTTGTAGAAAATCCGGTTTTTGTCGCAGCATGCGAAGGCGCGCGGCGGACGATGCGCGACGGCGCGCATAAATGTGATGGCGGTTGTTCAAAGATTGTCGCAGCGCCCCGCGCGCCATACGACTGACAGAGGCCTCGGGTGAGGCCCAGACGATCCATTTGGGGGTTTGCTGCTACTGCGCGTAACCGTGATGCGCGAGTTTCTCGATATTGTGGACGAGGCAGAAGAGCTTCCACTGCGCATCGACCTTCACTTGTCCGCGCAAGGTGAAGCGATCGAGCCCTTTGTTGTAGCGGAGGTTGCCGAAGACGGGCTCCACCGTCGCGAAGCGCTCGCCGTAGCGGACGCGACCTGCGGGTGAATCGATGCGTTGCTTCATCCGCTCGCTGTGACTCTCTGGCGGGGTCACCACCTTGCCATGGAAGAACGCGACCTGGCGCGTCTTGGTCTGGTCGGGCGTGCGCAGGCAGCGCGCACGGTGTGCGCAGGGAAGGCAGTCGCGTTGCGCGCCTTCGAAGCGCACCACCGCGTAGCCGTTGATGATGCCGCTGCCATGACCGTACAACGACTTCCCCGCCGGACACACGCAGGTCTTGGCATCAGCATCGTAAGCAAAATCGCTCGGCTGATAGAGGGCAGCCTTCTTCCCGGGATTCGATTTGTCGTGCAGCGGATCGGGCGTTGCCTTGTGCCGGTCCTGCGTCGCGAAGCGTTCATCGCGCCCGCGCATGCCGTTATCGGCGATGAGCGCCGCGACCTTCAGCGCGGCGAGCTTCTGCAAGTTCGCTTCGCTGTGATACCCGGCGTCGGCGGTGATCACCGAGTGGTCCGTCAGTACCTCCTTCATCGCCTCCACCACGGGTACCAGGAGTTCCTGCTCCGATCCGGTGCCGTGGGCCTGGGCTTCAACGATGATCTGATGCTTGCCATCGACCGCCGCCACGCCGGTGTAGCCCTGGATGACGCCTTTGCCGGTAGCCATCTTGGCGCTCTCGTTGTCGGTGCGGTTGCTCTTCCGGATCGAGCCCTTCACTCCGCGCCGGTCCTCGGGATGCGTGGCCAGCCAATTGCGGATCTGTGCCGCGTCGCGCTGCAGCCGCTCGATGCGCTTGACTTGCTTCGCCGCCAGATCGGGCTCGACCGGCTTGGCGTCCTCTTCCCGGTGCCGTTGCAGCATCGTCTGCGCAGCCGTCTCCAGCTTCGTGGCCTGGCGCTCGAAGTCGGCCCGCGTGCCGCTCCTGCTCTTCGCCGCGTTGCTGGGCAGCTTCACTCCATCGATGGCGAACATCTCCCGTCCGAGCAAGCCCTGCCGAGCGCAGATCGCCAGCACGGCTGCGAACACCCGGGCAATGTCCTCGCCCACCGTGCTGACGAAGTTCGCGATGGTGGTGAAATGCGGGCCGCTGTCGCCGCACAAGGCAATGAAGGTTACATGGTCGCGGCAGGCTCGCTCGATGCCGCGGCTGCTGACAATGCCCTGCGAATAGGCAAACAGCACCACCTTCAACAGCATCGCCGGTGGGTACGCCGTGGCCCCCGTCTCGTCGTTGCAAAAGCGCGCATCGAAGCCAGACAGATCGATTTCGTGGTCGAGCAAGTGGTTTAACGCATGCTCGAAGGTGCCCGGCAACAACTGTCGCGCCAGATCGACCGGCAACATTCGCGGACTCGTATCGATGTGCTTGTAGCGGGCCATGCCACTTCCCCCATTCGTCGACGCTCCTCCTTCGACCTTGATGCGCACAATCGTTCCGCGTAGGCTGAGGTTTTTCTACAGCCTCGTTAGGCTTCACGAGCGATGCGGAACATGCCTACAGACGCCGCCGCCACTGTTGCAAGTCTCTTGGAATGGCTACGTACGAACGATCTCCCCAACTGGATCGCGATCGCCTTCTCCCTCATTGTTTGGCCAGTGGTTCTGTTCCTCTGGCAGCGAAGGCGCGTCAGCTCAATCCCGGGCCTTGAGGTTCACTTCTTTCGTGGGTCTATTAAGATCAACGGTAACGACTTCTCCGCCATCGATGTTCGCTTTACAAACCACACGGGCGCCGTCGTGTACGTTCGTGGAGTCCGAGTGAGGGGCTGCACGGCGAACTTTCCGGTTCCCTTGGAGGCGGCGCGCGATGTCTCATCGAATTCGTATCACCTCAAATTCAACTATGGTGACGGCGCGTTTGTCCATCGTGAGGTGACGCTTCAAACTACTGAATCCGCACAAAGCTGTATGCCGGTGGCCGCTTCACTACCCGACGCCTTCTTTGTGCACGTTCAACCACGCTATCTGCGTCTCCTGAGGCGCCACGCGTACTTCGTTCTCGAGTACACAGCGCTCGTTGGCAGCTCGCGGTATTTGGTTTCAACAAGGTACTGAGCAAAGTGAAGCCTAACCGGCGCATCGAGGGGACCTCCCGCCTGCGGCGCTCGGCCCCTCATGCGCAACGTTAGGCATCGGAGGAACAGCCCCCGGGTGGCCCCATCTCCAGCCATGCTCGACCTGAAGTGGTCTGCCAGCGAAAAGAAGGCTGCGCACGCCGCTTTTGAATCTGCGCTCTCGCGTGAGCGTCTCTCGATCCGGCGCCACGTCGAAGTCTTGTTGCGTGATACCAACGATGGAACCGAGATACGGGCGATCCGGGATTATCTGAACGAAAAGGCGCGTGAACTTGATCAGAAGTATGATTTCCGCTATTCCGTTCTGATCAGTGTATTCGCCAGGCTAATAGCGGAAGGCTGGCTCACTTTGGAAGACCTTGCGGGCTTGGACATTGCAAAGTGCGAGCTCATTCGTGAACACAGCGCTGCTTGGAGGCGGGCCGATGCCTAACCGGGCGGTCAACCGGACGCGCCGATTCATGGCTTCTACTTGGCGGGCGCCAGCACGGCGCGCCGGTTACCTTACACGTTGGGCCTCAACAAAATGCCGAGTGATGCGTGCCGTTTCCGTTGGATGAACGAGGGGAATCGTGGCACCGAAGATCGATATTGACGGCCTTATCGAATCAGAATTGGTCGACCTAAACAACCGCATCGTCGAACGTTTGCGGTTCTTGCACCAGGCACGGGCCCATTCCCGAATGCTCGAGTTTTCGGTCGGTGATCGCGTGTCGTTCCATCCCGAAGGCCGTGAGCCACTTCTGGGTGTCCTCACGCGATACAACAGAAAGACGGTTACGGTCATCACCGACCAAGGGCAGCGTTGGAACGTCTCGCCCGGCGCGTTGAGGAAGGTCAAAGATGTCGGCGCTTCGTTCGACAGCTCGAACGTCGTCGAACTTCGCAAGAAGTGAACGCCCTATGAGGCCCAACCCGGCGGTCAACCGGACCGTGTCCGGCGGGCGTCCTTCGGCGCCCGCCGGCACGGCCGGTTACCTTGCACGTTGGGCGGCATGAGGCGCATCGCGGTCTTCGGCAATGCCGGTGGTGGAAAGTCAACGCTTGCCCGTGAACTTGCTGCAATCACCGGATTGCCGCTCGCGGTGCTTGACGAACTCCAGTACCGAACGGGAGGTGTTGAAGTCCCGCGCGTCGAGTACCTGCGAGCGCACGCGGCGTTGCTTGCCAATGACGAATGGATCATCGACGGTTTTGGCGGCTTTGAAGTTCTGTGGCAAAGACTTGAAGCGGCGGATACGCTCATTCACATTGATCTGCCCCTCCCGGTACATGCTTTCTTGGTGACGAAGCGGCTCATAAAAGGTCTTGTGGTTGCTCCGCAAGGTTGGCCGAAAGACAGTCCGGTCATAAGCAGTTCCATGTCAAGCTACCGGGTGCTTTTGCCATGTCATAGGTACCTGACCCCCAAGTACCGCTCCTATGTCACAGAATCGGCGAAGCGAAAGCGCGTTTTCCACCTGCGCTCCAAACGAGAGATGAGGGAATTCCTCGAGTCGATGAGGAAGGAATACGCTTCAGTGCGTCGGGAAGCCGCCCAACCAACCGTTGCAGCGGACGCGCCGCAAGCGTCGCGCCGCTGAACGGAATTGTTGGGCGTCACCACCGCGCCGGGCGTAGAATCGGTCCGCATCGGAGGAATTGTATGGTGAACCTCGACATCGAATGTGAACGCGAGTCCGACGGGCGCTGGCTTGCGGAGGTACCGCAACTGCCCGGCGTTCTGGCGTACGGTGCAACTCGCGATGAGGCAGTTTCTCGTGTCCAGGTGCTTGCGCTACGTGTTCTCGCCGAGCGTCTGGAGCACTCGGAGAGCGAACCCGGCTCGATCTCGATCTCGGTGGCCGCTGCTTGAGTCATTGGCCTTCGACGAAGGCACGCCGCGTCTTGGCGGCGTTGCTTGGGTTGGGGTGGGTTGTCAAGCGGCAATCGGGGTCGCATCGGACATTGAGTCGCCCGGGATGGCCCGACTTCGTCTTCGCCTTCCACGATGGCGATGAGATTGGTCCAAGGATGCTTGCGCGAATTGCGAAGCACACCGGGCTGACCGCAGATGACCTGTGAGTCCGTGACGCCCAACCCGGCGGTCAACCGGACCGCGCTCGGCGCGGCTTCGCCGGCCTCGGCGGCCGGTTACCTTGCACGTTGAGGTTGTAGAAAATCCGGTTTTTGTCGCAGCATGCGAAGGCGCGCGGCGGACGATGCGCGACGGCGCGCATAAATGTGATGGCGGTTGTTCAAAGATTGTCGCAGCGCCCCGCGCGCCATACGACTGACAGAGGCCTCGGGTGAGGCCCAGACGATCCATTTGGGGGTTTGCTGCTACTGCGCGTAACCGTGATGCGCGAGTTTCTCGATATTGTGGACGAGGCAGAAGAGCTTCCACTGCGCATCGACCTTCACTTGTCCGCGCAAGGTGAAGCGATCGAGCCCTTTGTTGTAGCGGAGGTTGCCGAAGACGGGCTCCACCGTCGCGAAGCGCTCGCCGTAGCGGACGCGACCTGCGGGTGAATCGATGCGTTGCTTCATCCGCTCGCTGTGACTCTCTGGCGGGGTCACCACCTTGCCATGGAAGAACGCGACCTGGCGCGTCTTGGTCTGGTCGGGCGTGCGCAGGCAGCGCGCACGGTGTGCGCAGGGAAGGCAGTCGCGTTGCGCGCCTTCGAAGCGCACCACCGCGTAGCCGTTGATGATGCCGCTGCCATGACCGTACAACGACTTCCCCGCCGGACACACGCAGGTCTTGGCATCAGCATCGTAAGCAAAATCGCTCGGCTGATAGAGGGCAGCCTTCTTCCCGGGATTCGATTTGTCGTGCAGCGGATCGGGCGTTGCCTTGTGCCGGTCCTGCGTCGCGAAGCGTTCATCGCGCCCGCGCATGCCGTTATCGGCGATGAGCGCCGCGACCTTCAGCGCGGCGAGCTTCTGCAAGTTCGCTTCGCTGTGATACCCGGCGTCGGCGGTGATCACCGAGTGGTCCGTCAGTACCTCCTTCATCGCCTCCACCACGGGTACCAGGAGTTCCTGCTCCGATCCGGTGCCGTGGGCCTGGGCTTCAACGATGATCTGATGCTTGCCATCGACCGCCGCCACGCCGGTGTAGCCCTGGATGACGCCTTTGCCGGTAGCCATCTTGGCGCTCTCGTTGTCGGTGCGGTTGCTCTTCCGGATCGAGCCCTTCACTCCGCGCCGGTCCTCGGGATGCGTGGCCAGCCAATTGCGGATCTGTGCCGCGTCGCGCTGCAGCCGCTCGATGCGCTTGACTTGCTTCGCCGCCAGATCGGGCTCGACCGGCTTGGCGTCCTCTTCCCGGTGCCGTTGCAGCATCGTCTGCGCAGCCGTCTCCAGCTTCGTGGCCTGGCGCTCGAAGTCGGCCCGCGTGCCGCTCCTGCTCTTCGCCGCGTTGCTGGGCAGCTTCACTCCATCGATGGCGAACATCTCCCGTCCGAGCAAGCCCTGCCGAGCGCAGATCGCCAGCACGGCTGCGAACACCCGGGCAATGTCCTCGCCCACCGTGCTGACGAAGTTCGCGATGGTGGTGAAATGCGGGCCGCTGTCGCCGCACAAGGCAATGAAGGTTACATGGTCGCGGCAGGCTCGCTCGATGCCGCGGCTGCTGACAATGCCCTGCGAATAGGCAAACAGCACCACCTTCAACAGCATCGCCGGTGGGTACGCCGTGGCCCCCGTCTCGTCGTTGCAAAAGCGCGCATCGAAGCCAGACAGATCGATTTCGTGGTCGAGCAAGTGGTTTAACGCATGCTCGAAGGTGCCCGGCAACAACTGTCGCGCCAGATCGACCGGCAACATTCGCGGACTCGTATCGATGTGCTTGTAGCGGGCCATGCCACTTCCCCCATTCGTCGACGCTCCTCCTTCGACCTTGATGCGCACAATCGTTCCGCGTAGGCTGAGGTTTTTCTACAGCCTCGTTAGGCCGCTTGCCGGTGGCAAGTTGACCGCGTCGCCGACATTTGCCACGATCATGATATGTACTTCGAAATCATCGGCGAGCTTTCCGCGGTCGAAACCATTGCCACGGGCTCTGGTATTCGCGAATTGGCGCGCTTGCGAAAGTACTATGGTCGCGGTCGATGGCGCAAGCGCAAGGGCATTGCGCACGTGCGCTTGAGCGATGGCGAGATCGTGCTTGCCGAGGTACATTGGTATGAGGCCACGGGCATAGGAAAACGCGAGTTCAAGATCAAGCGGTTACTCTGAGGACTGAGGCGATGGCAGGAAAATCGAAAGGGTTGGTGGTCTGTGTGAAGAACGACGGTTACGCTGTGTCGCTGGAACGACGCAAGCTATATGTTGCTCTCGCGGACACGCAGGCGGCCAAACATGGCCAGCTTCGAATCATCGATGAGTCAGGCGAGGATTACCTGTATCCGCAGGCGTTTTTCGTGGCCGTCGAGCTACCGCTGTCTCTGCGCCGTCGCGTGTTGCAAGCGGCCTAACCCGTCTCGAGGCGACCCGGAACGGCATGGCGCCTCTCCGTGGCCAGGGTGCCCATTGTCCGCTGCGGGGCCGCACGCCATTGCGGGCGCCTCACCTCGAACGTTGGGCGGCCAGGCCACTCGAGATTGTGAATGCGGGCGAACAAGGGAGCGACGTATGAAATCACCAGTCGATCGCAAGACCGTTGACTTGACTGCCTACCCCGACCTCGTTGTGATCTATCTCGGCATGCGAGTGCGGATGTTGAAAGGTCTGATGACCTTGCTGAGAACTGGTCCGCAAATCGATCAGGCTGGGGCAGTGCGCCCCGGCGGTCTGCTCCATTATGAGAACAATATTATCTTTGGCTTCTTCCCGTTGCACGTCGGTATGCGCTGGTACTGGAAGGACTTCGAGTCAATGGAGACTTGGGCGCGCTCGGAAACGCACCGACTCTGGTGGCAGAGTTTTCTTCGCGACTCAGGTGGAACCGGCTTTTGGCATGAGACCTACTTCATGCGCGGCGGTATGGAGGCGGTCTACGATGACGTTACTGGCCGACCGGTCGGCTTCCAGGCGTTTGCTCCGAATGTCGCTGCTCGGGGCTCCATGTTTTCTGCACGTGGTCGCCTGCGCGTGCCCGGCGATACGCTGCCGCAGCCGGCAGGGGTGACCGAGGAAGAGTTGAACTGAGTCACCGCATTCGAAAGGGCTGCCACCCAACCAATCGTTCCAACGGACCGCCTGCGGTGGCCGTTGAACTCAAGCGTTGGGCGTCATTGGCCACACCGCACGACATGAGGTGCAGATGATTACCGTCTTTACTACGTTCACGCTGCCAAAGCCAATCACTCGCGAGGAAGCTCGCAGCATCTTCCTCGCCACCGCGCCAAAATATCGAGGCGTACAAGGTTTGTTTCGGAAGATCTACGTGCTCTCCCAAGACGGGGTAACAGCAGGTGGCGTCTACCTTTGGAATTCGAGGCCAGAGGCAGAAGCAATGTACACAGAATCATGGCGCTCATTCGTCCGGGAAAGATACGGCACTGACCCAACCGTAACCTACTTCGAAAGTCCCGTGGTGGTCGACAACGTGGCTCAGCAGATCCTTGCCGACGAGTAGGAAAGCACCGTCCTGCAGCGCAATGACGCGGCCTGACCGTCGCCTCGAGTGGACCGTCGATCCGCGGCGCTTTGCTGGCGGGTCTTCGGCCCCTCGAGCTTGTCGTTAGGCCGCACAGGAGACCGCGTCGTGGGTATCGACGTCCGCCAAGATGACCTCTCTTCCGCAGAGATTCAGTCGCTCATCACCGAGCATCTCTCCGGCATGCACAGCAGCTCCCCGCCCGGCCACGTGCATGCGCTCGCGATCGAGAACCTTCGAGCGCCGAGCGTCACTTTCTGGTCCGCATGGGTGAACGGCACCTTGTGCGGGTGCGGAGCGCTGAAGGAACTGGACCACCTCACAGGGGAGGTCAAGTCAATGCGCACGCGCTCGGCCTTTCTGCGTCGAGGTGTCGGGCAAGCCATCCTCGATGAGATCGTTCATGCTGGCCGTAAGCGCGGATACTCACGTCTTCTTCTCGAGACCGGCACGGGCCAGGCGTTCGAGCCCGCGCATGCGCTCTATAGGCGCAATGGCTTCGAGTGGAGCGGTCCGTTCGGCGAGTACCGCGCCACAGACTTCAATGCGTTCATGGCCAAGGTTCTGGTCTAGGCACGGTGCGGCCCGACCCTTCGCTCGAGCCGACGCGCCCCGGCTGGGCAGCCCGGTCGGGGCGCGCGGCTCAGCTCCAACGTTCGACCGCTGACGCGCGGAATCCTCTACCATGACGGCACCAACTGCCGACAACCATTGTCGACCACTACCTCATCATGTGGCGGTCATCGGCGCTGCAGGTGGTCTCGGTCAGGGAATACTCAGCGTGTGCCGAGCAGCAGGAATCAGTTTCACTGCCATCGTCCGCTCTCGCCCGGAGCGCATAACCAACGTGCCCGGCGGATCTCGCGTTGCTGTTGTCCAATTTCTCAGCGATCGGTCCGCCCTCGCGAATGCTTTCTCCGGCGCAGATGCCGTTCTCACCGCACTCGGAGTTACTGCGACGAGCCATGAACACTCCGCTTTGCTCTCGGCGAACATGGCCGCGCTTGAGGGATCAATGGTGGCTGCAGGCGTCGACCGCATCGTCATGGTCAACACGTTGCTCACGTCGCTGCCGGGGCAGCCTGCAGGCCGAGTCATGCGCTTCTTCATGTCGATGCCAGGAACACTGGGCCGCGGGGCTCGTGAACAGCAAGCGGTGACGGATGCACTCGGTAACGGGGCGTTCTCGTCGCTTCGCTGGACGCTCGTCCGCGGCGGACTGAACGCTCGCGGCAAGCAAGAGCGTCCCGTGGCGTCGGCAGACTGGGAAGGCGCTCTGAACTCCTGGTTACCCGTTTCGTATGAAGCCATGGGCCGATGGATGCTTGAGGAGGCAGCGGCCAATGAGTTCGTCCGCGCAGCGCCGCTAGTGTCGCGCCGTCGCACGTGAACGCTGCCGGCGGGCGGTCCAACCTGTGGTTCCAGCGAACTGCCTTCGGCAGCCGCTGAACTCGAACGTTGGCGCGCCTTGCGCCACAACGACTATCATCGCCAAATGGCGGACGAAGAGCTCGAAGCGGACTATCTCGTGGTCGGCGCCGGGGCCGCGGCAATGGCGTTCACCGACGCGCTGCTCGCGCATTCCGACGCGACGGTCACGATCGTCGATCGCCGCCACGCCCCCGGCGGGCACTGGATAGACGCCTACCCCTACGTCCGTCTCCATCAGCCGTCCGCCTTCTATGGAGTCAGCTCGGTGCCGCTTGGGCAAGATGCCCTCGATGTGGCCGGGACGAACGCCGGCTTCTACGAGCTCGCCGGTGCGGACGAGATCAGGGCTTACTTCGCCAACGTGATGCATCGCCGCTTTCTGCCCAGCGGCCGTGTTCGCTATTTTCCCAGCAGCGAGTACCTGGGGGAGCACCGCTTTGTCTCCCGGCTCGCACAAGAATCGTGGAAAGTGCGCGTGCGACGGAAGGTGGTCGACACCACGTATCTCGAAGGCACCATTCCCGCGACCAGCGCGCCTCCGTTCGAGGTGGCCGACGGCGTTCGCTGCGTGCCCGCAGGCGAGATCGCGCGCATCAGGGAGCGCCCCGAGCGCTTCGTCATCATCGGCGCGGGCAAGACAGCCCTGGATGCCTGCGCATGGTTGCTGGAACAGCGCGTCCCCGCTTCGGCGATCCGCTGGATCAAGCCGCGCGAGGCATGGTGGCTGAACCGCCGGTTCCACCAGCCGCACGCACTGCTCCCGGATTTCTATCGGGGCATGGCAATCCAGCTGCAGGCGATGGCGGAGGCGACTTCGGTGCAGGATCTCTTTGCGCGTCTCGAATCCGAGGCGTTCTTCCTTCGCATCGATCCCGGCGTCGCTCCGACGATGTTCCGCGGCGCGGTGATCAGCGAGGCCGAGCTGGGCCTTCTCCGCCGGATCGAGGACGTCGTCCGCCTGGGTCACGTGCGGAGTATCGAGCGCGACGAGATCGTCCTGGACGAGGGCCGCGTGCCGACGAGCGAGGGGACGGTGCACGTCCACTGCGCGTCGAGAGGGCTGCCGCGGCCTCCGCTTCGCCCGATCTTCGAGCCCGGACGGGTGACTGTCCAGCCATTCATCTGGGGATTTGCGTGCTACCAATTCGCCATGCTGGGCGTGGTCGAGGCCACCGTGGAGAGCGATGAGGAGAAGAACCGCCTGTGTCCACCCATCGCTTACTGGGACGCGAGCACGGATTACCTGTCGGGGTTTCTCGCCACCCTTGCGAACGAACGGGCTCGGGCGGCCCACCCGGCGCTCGCGAGCTGGGCGAAGGACACACGGCTCAATCCGCTCGGCGGGATCGCGCTCTACCGCGACGCCCCGAACGTAGTCGATGCTCGTGAGCGCATCAAGCGTTTCGGGGCCGCGGCGACGAGCAACCTGGTGAAACTTCTCAGAGAGAGTACCGCGCAGCCGAGGGCCCATAGAGGCGCGAATTGAGGACTCGATGCGAAGGACGTCTAACCCGTTGTATGGACTTCCCAGGAGAAGCAAGTGGCCTCGTGGCGACGAAGGATCAGACTGCAACTCTGTATCCGGACGTGGCTCAAACAGACGTGTCTGCTGCGCAGCCAGCCTCACCCGACGTTGGTCAGGATTCGCGTGACATCAAGGCTCTCTCGTCCGACGACATAGATGCACACCTGTCGGGCAACGGCACGGGGTTGGCCAGGGCTGCCGAGCTCAACGGCTGTGCCGGCCCTGCCCACGTGCTTGAACTCGCTGAGCCGCTCGCTCCCACGCCCTAGCGGCGCATGCGAACCGAGGCCCTGTTCGCATCGATGGATTCGAACGCCGAGTCACTGGGCCGCGCACTGGTGGACGCGGAACGAAAGCTCGACAGACTCTTCGCCACTAGAGCGGTGACGCCGGAACGGTTGAACAGTTCGTCAAGCAAGATCGGTTCGTTTCAGGCAAGGGTGCGCGCGGTTCATCTCGCGGCTCGTTTGGCGCAAGTGGAGATGCTCACGCCGGAGCAGAAGGCCCGCCATGCCCAGCTGCGCGGCTACGGCGGCCCGCACAGGTGCCGGTCGCGGCGAGCAACACAAGCATTGAAATCGGCCGATTTATCCATCAACATGGACGCGGGCGACAAGGCCACCCGCACCGGTCATGTCGGACGTCAGGGCTCGGAGGCTTCACCATGGCCAAGGATCGGTTCGATCATCTGTTCATCGCGCCGTCGGACTTTGACCGCACCGTAACGTTCTATCGTGACTCCCTTGGCTGGAGTACCGTCGCCACCTGGGGCGGAGACAGCGAACCACGCGGCGTCATTCTCAACGGCGGCACCATCGAAATCGTGCTGGCTGAGCACCACGATGCCGACGACCATTCGTGGTCACATGGAATGAACGGGCATCGCCCGACGGTGCATCTGACGGTCGAGAATCTCGATCAACGCTTTCGAGAGTTATCTTCGGTTGCCGAAGTGGTGGTGAATCCCGAAGCAACGCACTGGGGCACGCGTTGGTTTGTGGTGAAGGACCCGGATGGCAATCTTATTGCGTATGAGCAGGCCGACTTCAAAGTTTCCCGGCCCTAGCCCGTAGCTCAACCGGACGAGCCGGCACCAAGTCTCCACTTGGCGAGCGGCAGTGCGGCGTGCCGGTTTCCTAGTACGGTAGACCGCCCAAACCTCCACGCGTCGCCTGTTCACCACCGAAGGGGAAACAGCATGACCACCCAGGGCTTCGTTGCGTCCCACGCCAAAGATGCCAAGTTCGAGAAAGGCCTTCGTTCCTTTTATGAGTACCGCGACCTTGGCATCAGGAGCGCGACCGAAGGCCGAGTTGACGCACATGTCATCCGCGCAGCAGCCGGGAAGGAGTTCTCGAGCCAGCCGCACCTGCACAGGACAACCTTCCAACTCGTCTATGTCCTGAAGGGCTGGATCGAGTTCGAGTACGAAGGTCAGGGCGTGGTTCGCCTGGAGGCGGGTTCGTGCGTGCACCAGCCACCGGATATTCGTCATCGGGAGCTCGGCCACAGCGATGACATAGAAATGCTGGAAGTCGTCCTTCCCGCCGGCTTCGCCACCGAAGAAGTTGCATCCGTGAACGGGTAGCGAGGCCGCAAGACGTGCAGTCGAACCTCCCGCTCATCCGAACGTGGTCGAGCTCCGCAAGAAGTAAGCTGCCTATACGGTCCAACCAGGCACTCGAACGGACCCGCCGGCAAGCGGTTTCTGTTCTCCTTTGTCGGTGCCGGCGGCTAAACTCGGGCGTCATGCCGCTCTCGCCGCCCGTTTCGTTCGATCTTCCCGGTACGTGAAACCTATCAAAGGATGTGCCACATGCTTCAGCTCAAGCCACTTGATCCACACGTTCCGATCTTTCAACAAATCGGTGCCGATGTCTCACCCGTAGTATTGGTGAATGTGTTCCAGGTTGCGGAAGAAGACGTTGCGGCTCTTCTCAAGGCATGGGAGGCGGACGCGAATTGGATGAAGCAGCAGCCCGGCTATATCTCGACGCAATTGCATCAAGGCATTGCGGGGAGCACAGTGTTCATGAACTACGCCGTGTGGGAGTCAGTGGCCCATTTTCGGGCTGCGTTCACGCATCCCGAGTTCACGAAGGCCCTCGGGCACTACCCGTCTACAGCGGTGGCATCACCCCATCTCTTCACGCGTCTAACGGTGCCAAATCTGTGTGTCGGTCCATAGGACAGCGGCTTTATCCCTCGTCGACCGGACCCGCCGGTGTGAGTCTTCTCTCTCTTCAAGGCCGGTGGCGACGGGCGGGTCAGCCCAGTTCGTCAAGGCGTCACGAGCTCATCGTGCGCACGTTCGCTCGGATTCCACCGCTGCTTCTATTCGTATCCACGTCTGCCATGGCCATCGATCTCGGATCCCTGTGGGACTTCAGCAACCCTGAGCTCAGCGAGCAAAGATTCCGGCAGGCCCTCGAACAGTCCACCGGCGATGACGCGCTGATCCTGCAGACGCAGATTGCGCGCACCTATGGCCTGCGCAAGGACTTCGAAAAATCACGCTCCATCCTCCGGGAGATCCAACCAAGGGTCAAGACGGCCGGCGCCGAGGCTCGGGCGCGTTACGAACTGGAGTTGGGTCGAACCTTCGCATCCGCGACTCACCCGCCCGAGCTGCGGACTCCAGAGAACAAGGCGCTCGCTCGGACGTCCTTCGAGGCTGCTCTGGGCGTTGCTCGCGACGGTCACCTGGACGGCCTAGCGATCGACGCGGTCCATATGCTTGCCTTCGTCGATACGGCGCCGGCGGACCAGCTCAAGTGGGCCCAGGCGGCGCTTTCGATCGTCGAGGCTTCATCGCAGCCAGCGGCAAAGCGCTGGGAAGCCTCCATCCGGAACAATGTCGGTTATGCACTGCATCAGCTGGGTCGCTACGAGGAAGCCCTGGCCCAGTTCAAATACGCGGTCGCCGTGCGCGAGCGCGGCGACGACGCGGAGGCGACGCGAGTCGCACACTGGATGGTTGCCTGGACGCTTCGTGCCATGAGCCGCTCCGACGAAGCCCTCGCGATTCAGCTCCGCCTGGAGAAGGAGAGCGCGGCCGCCGGCAAACCCGACCGCTACGTGTTCGAAGAGCTGGAAGCCCTGTACAGAGCGAAGGGCGACGCAGCTCGGGCTGATCACTATGCCGAACTCAGACGGGCGCTCGCCAGGTGAAGCGCTAACGCCTGGCCCGCTGCTCAACCGGACGAGCCGGCATGCGGCTCGTCGGCTGCAGGCACCGGCGCGGCTTGCCAATCAACTTGTATCGTCGGGCGGCGCTTGGCCGACGCCGCACGCCACTCTGCGCCATGTCAGATCCCCGCGTTTTCTTTGCCGCTGAACGCACGCTTCTCGCGTGGATCCGTACCGGCCTCACGATCATGGGGTTTGGTTTCGTCGTCGCGCGCTTCGGCTTGTTCCTCAATCTCCTCGCGGCACAGCACGCCTTACCGGATTATCGCGGCGATGCCACTCCACACGTCTCGGCGATCGTCGGCATTGCGCTTGTCGTGCTGGGCGCCTTGGCCATTCTTTTCGCCGCATTCCAGCATCGCGCCTACATCTCGTCGCTGCCCGTGGTCGATTTTCCGAAGTCGCACAGCCGCACGTTCCCGCTGGTTGCTGCGCTGCTCCTGGGCGTCCTCGGTCTCGCCCTCGCCGTATATCTGGCCGTCTAGCCGTGCGCTGCTCGTGCGCCTGGCCGACGACGCCGGCATCGGCGGTCGCGATCACCAGAGTACGCTTGCAATTGCCGCCTGGACGGTCGTTCGGCACGGACGCCCTGCCGGCGCGGATTCGCCCCCGCCACGGGTCCCGGGTCAACCTGTTTCACCACCAGGCATGGTCGTGGCCGAATCCGTAGCCGCCATCCACAACTATCGCCAGGCCACGCCCGATCTGGCCACTTCGGGACAGCCGCGCGAGGATCAGCTTCGGGCCATCGCGGAAGCCGGCTACAAGGTCGTCATCAACCTTGCGCTTCACGATGACCCTCGCTATTCGCTGAAGGATGAAGCGTCCTCGGTCAACGCACTCGGGCTTGAATACGTGCACATTCCCGTTCTGTTCAATGCCCCAACCGAAGGGGACCTGCTTCGATTCTTCGAGGTCATGGAGCAACACCAGCATCGCCGCGTTTGGCTGCATTGCGCCGCAAACATGCGAGTCACCGCGTTCCTGGGGTTGTACCGGCGTCTTCGTCTGGGCTGGCCCGAAGAACGCGCGTTTGCGTTACAGCGCGAGATTTGGCAGCCTGACGCCGTGTGGTCGGAGTTCATTGCCTCGCAACTGGCGAACAGCGATGCCGCCTGACCGCGGGGTCAACACGGACGTCCATTGGCCGAGCTTCGCGCCCGCCAGGCCTTCGCCGGTCACTTTGCCTCGTCGGGCGTCCAATCACGTCAGGCACCGGCGGCGCACGGCCCGATGCCTTCAATCAAGCGTGGCACACGTGAACCCGCTCTTTGCACTCGCCACAAGGCCGCGCAGGGAGAGCATCACCAAGCCGGCCGTCACGAGTCGAGGAAGGACGGAACCGTGATCGAAAAGTATGTGCACGGCTATCACGAGCGGGAGAACCTGCGGCTGCAGGATCAGGCCGGAACATTGGTCGACCTGCTGCATTCCGATACGGCCTACCCTGCGGGAAGCTTGGTGCTCGAGGTTGGCTGCGGCATCGGTGCGCAGACGGTGACCCTTGCCGGGCGCAGTCCGGCTGCCCGTTTCGTGTCGATCGACGTCTCCGCCGACTCGATTGCGCAGGCAAGGCGAAGGGCCGAGTTGGCCGGGCTGACCAACGTGGAGTTCGGGCAAGCGGACATCTTCGCGCTCCCGTTCAACGCCGAGTCCTTCGACCATATCTTTGTCTGCTTCGTCCTGGAACACCTCGCGCGTCCCGTCGAGGCATTGGCGATTCTCGCCGGACTCTCGAAACCGGGTGGTTCAATCACCGTCATCGAGGGCGATCACGGATCCGCCTATTTTCACCCCGACAGCGCGGCGGCCCATGCGGCGATACAGTGCCAAGTCCAGCTGCAGCGGGAGGCCGGCGGCAATGCGCTCATCGGCCGACAGCTCTTCCCTCTGATGGTCGAGGCCGGCCTGCGCGCCGTTCACGTCTCCCCCCGGATGGTGTATGTCGATTCCAGCCGCCCCGACCTTGTCGATGGCTTCACGAGGAAGACCTTCACGGCGATGATCGAGGGCGTGCGAGAGCCCGCGATCGCGGCGCACCTCATCGAGCGGGAGCGCTTCGACGCCGGTGTCCGCGATCTTCGCCGGACGGCGGAGGCCGATGGCGTGTTCTGCTATACGTTCTTCAAAGGCGTGGGTTGGAAAAGACCCAATGCCTGACCCTTGCGCACCCCATGCGTGAATAGTTCGAAACGTCCCGCACCGCGGTTTGAGTATGGGGTGACGAGCCCGAGAAAAGGCTGGGTAGTCCAGGTTCGATAGAATTCAGCTGGAGTCCGGGACGATCGGCCTGATGCCGGCAGAAGACACCCCGCTCACGGGAACGGCCCGGACGATGGGCGATCGGCTTCGGGCGGGTGACGAGGATCGCGACGGATCTCTTGATTCGCTCGCAGATGCGCTACAGAATAATCCCGCGGGTTCAAGGTATTCCGCTTGCGGCTCGGGCTCTCGCATCGCCACTTGCGGACAGTCGCATCGGCGGCGAATGTTGAATCGGCGTTCCGACGAATGCTGCGACGGGCGTCCGGTCACCGGTCCTTTCGAACCGCATCCGGCGGCTTCTGCATTCGAACATCAGCCAGCATTTTTTCGCGTAAGGAGGCCAGCATGAAAGTCGGAGTTCTCGGGTCGGGCAATGTGGCGAAAGTGCTGGCGGGAGGCTTCCTTCGACACGGCCACGACGTATTGATCGGCACGAGGGGACCCGCCAAACTGGCCGAATGGGCGAAGCAGAACCCGAACGTCCGCATCGGAAGCTTCGCCGAGGCGGCGAAATTCGGTGACCTCGTCGTGCTCGCCGTCAAGGGCACGGCCGCTGCGGACGCGATCCATGCCGCGGACGCAGCCAATCTGGCCGGCAAGGCTGTGATCGATGCGACCAATCCGATCGCAGACGCGCCGCCTGCTAACGGTGTATTGAAGTTCTTCACCGATCTCGACGACTCGCTGATGGAACGCCTGCAGCGCGAGTTCGCCGGCGTGCGCTTCGTCAAAGCCTTCAATTCGGTCGGCAACGCGTGCATGGTGAATCCGCAGTTCAAGGGCGGCAAGCCAACGATGTTCATTTGCGGGAACGACGAGGCGGCGAAGAAGACCGTGAGCGGCATCCTCGATCAGTTCGGGTGGGAAACGGCGGACATGGGCAAGGCCGAGGCAGCCCGCGCGATCGAGCCGTTATGCATGCTCTGGTGCATCCCCGGCTTCCTTCGCAACGACTGGATTCATGCGTTCAAGCTGCTGACCTAGAACCTATCTCATAATCATCCACGGGTGCGACGGGATTCCCGGGGCCGCAGTTCCAGGCACGAGGAGCGCCGTTTGGCCGGACCAAACAAGCGACGAGCAACGCAGAAATGCGGCCCCGGGGCCCCCGTCCCTTCGGGTTGCGGCGGGAAAGCCCGGCCGCTGCGTTGCTCGTCGTTGCGTAGGCACGACTACGCCGCCTCCTCGCGCCTTGCTGCCAGGCTTCCTCGCCGCAACGCATCCCGCGGCTGATTATGAGATAGGTTCTAGTGTGGTGAACCGGAAATAACCTTCCAAAGTGCTCGCGAGAAACCGCAACATGCCTCGTTGCTCGCCTGGCCGGGTACCCAACCCTGCTTCGACGCGCGCCTTGCTTGGCGCGGTTTTCGCGGCACTTTGCCCGACGGTTGCGGTGCAGCCGCGACGTTCGGGCGGTGCCCGCTGACGCCGACTAACACAAGGCATCTTTCGCTACACCACACTAGAACCTAGCGCGGCGGCCACCGGGAACGCCCAAGAGTGGCGCGCCTGCCGGCTTTCATCTTCACGCTCCAAAGATGGCCATGGTTCGATCCATTCATTTCCACGATCAGGCTGAGTCCGAGGGTGTCCGAGGGCAGCGCTTCGCTTTAGCCTCGCGTCGGGCAGCCGGCTTGCGCTATTAGGCAACGTCGCAGCACGATCCAATGCCAACGCCGGAGCACCTGGAAGTCAGAGAAGGCATCTGCCGGTCTCGACCGCGTGGCGAATACGCACTGATCGAGATCATGGAGCTTGTTACGCGCTCAATCGCATATTGCCGGGATCGGGGCATTGGCAAACTGCTCGTGAATGCGACAGACGTTGTCGGCGTTTCCATCCCGTCGCTTGTCGATCGTTTCCTGATGGTCGAAGAGTGGGCACTGGCGGCCAAGGGTGTGGTTGTCGTGGTCCTAGTCGTCCCTCCCGAGTACATTCATCCCGAGAAATTCGGAATGAAGGTGGCCGCGGATTTCGGATTGATAGCGGACGTTCACACCTCCGAGACCGATGCGCTCGAATGGCTGTCGAGGCAAATTGATCGAGCATGACGCCGGGTTGGCGTTGTTCTCGGCAATCCGGTCGATCGCGCTCGCATACCCGGGCTGCCAGGCCCGTCCGCATGCCTCGGGAAGTCGTTCTACGGAGGCCGTCATGTCTGAGCTTGCCGCCCGCTGGCTATTCGCATTGGATGCAGACTACGTCTACAACCTCCGGCGCCATCGGCCGCGGGATTGGAACGAAGGCCGCGCTTTCGTCGACCGGAAAGGGCACCGGCGCCTCGAGATCCATTTAAACGGCGACGCTCGCGTTCTTACCCGCTATTCCTGGGACGGTTGCACGCCGAAGTTCACGCTTTTCGACATCGCGTTCGGCGTTCCCGACGGCATTCCGAACGAAGTCACGATGAAGCCCAAGGCATACTACGCATCCCTCCTTCACGACGTGCTGTATCAGTTTCTGGACGCCGATCTGCCCTTGTCGAGAAAGCAGGTAGACCAGGTGTTCCTGGAAATTCCCACTCGGGAGCGCTTCGCGCCACGTCCGCTCTACGACGCCGCAATCCGACTTCTGGGCGGCGTGACCCGTCTGTTCACTCGTTGGAAGAGGAGCTATGCGGGCAAGAGCGTTCCCCTCTGAATGCCGACCTCGACTTGTGCCGCACGCCGGTCCGTGGATCGATCTTTAGAATGACTCCCTTGGCCCCCGTTCAAGTGCCCCAACCGGTCCTGCGCATCTTCGAGCCCACGCACATCGCCGCTGCGCGCGCCCTTTGGCTGCAGTCCGAAGGGGTCGGCTTGAGCGAGGCCGACGAACCTGTCGCCCTGCATGCCTTTCTTGACCGCAACCCCGGCTCGAGTTTCGTCGCCATGGAGGGCGAAACCCTCATTGGCACGATCCTTTGCGGGCACGACGGCAGGCGCGGTCTCGTTCATCACCTTGTCGTCGTTGCCGCACGTCGTCGCCAGGGCCTCGGGCGCAAGCTGCTTCGCCGCGGGCTCTGCGCGCTCCGCTCCGCCGGGATCCGGAAATGCCACCTGCTTGTGTTCAACTCCAACGATCAGGCTCTCGCGTTCTGGCGCCGTGTCGGCGCCGAAGAGCGGGTCGCTCTGTCGCTCTTTTCGATCTCCACCGAGAATGCCGGCTGATGCCGTTGTCGGCAGCAACGGGTAACGTCGCGCCTGCGGCTTGTTTCAAACGGCCTCTCGGGGCCAGGCGCTCCCAGCGTCGCTCTCGCCGTCGGCCGGACCGCCGGGGGCAGCGTCGTCGGATGCGGGGCCATTCTCGTGATTGCCTCGTACGACAAAGTCGCGAGTCCAGCACGGCGGCCAGGCTGCTTTACGCTGCTTGCTTTGGGCGTTGAGCGTCGGGGGTACGCCATTTCAAAGCTGTCTTACCGTCGCCGGAGTGAAGCTCGATGCCGAACAGAATCCTTGACGAGAAGCGTGTGCTCATCACCCAGGCCGATGCGTTCATGGGTCCGGTTCTCTGCGAAGTCTTCGCCGAGCACGGGGCGTTCGTGATTGCGGACACGGATTCCCTGAACGACCCCGTGGCACCCGCGGCCATAGTCGCTTCGGCCGGGTCGGTTGACGTCTTGGTTGCGAATCTGGCCGTACCGGCGCCCGCTACGCCGGCTACCGAAGTATCCGAGTCCGAGTGGAGGGACACTTTTGCCGCGCTGGTCGATCCGCTGCCTCGGCTGTTTCGGGCCGTGTTGCCACAGATGATCGAGCGGCGCTCCGGGAAAATTCTCGTCATGGGCAGCGCTTCCGCCTTGCGGGGAATGAAGCGCGCTTCGACCTACAGCGCAGCGAGGGGCGCTCAGCTTGCCTATGTTCAGGCCGTCGGGGTAGAGGTCGCCGTACACAACGTTCAGGTGAATGCGATCGCTCAGAACTTCGTCGACAACACGACCTACTTTCCGCCCGAGGTCCAGGCCAACCCGCGCTTCCAGCAGAGGCTCGAGCGCGAGGTGCCCCTCGGTCGTCTTGTGGGAGCGCGCGAAGACGCGGAGTTCGCGGCCTACCTTTGCAGCGCTCCCGCGAGTTGCTTTGTCGGTCAGGTGTTCCCGGTCTGCGGCGGCTGGGTGGTGCGCTAATGGCAACAACGCCCAAGCCTCCCATCGCTCGGCAGCCACTGGCAGAGCGATCGCTGCCGCGAATTGCAGGCCTCGGGCATCATGACCCCGTTGCTCGCTCATCAGGGCCTGGTCGCATGACGTTCACCGGCACGTTGCAGGGCCGAAACGGCCGTGAGCGAGGCTCGAGACGAAGCCGGGCCGGCTACCCGGCGAGGCTTTGCGACGATGGACGCGGCCCGTTCGGCAGCAACCCGAAGGGAACCCGCGCCCTGGCCGCCGCTTCCCTTCACGGTCTGTCCCTCGGAACATCGTGCGCGTAAGCCTCGATCACGTACACATCTTCTCGTCGGACCTCGCAGCCACCGTCGAGTTCTTCCGCCGGATGCTCGGCGCCGAACTGGTCTGGGACGAGGAGGCAGCAGGCGTGCGCAACGTGCGCCTGGCGCTCGGGAACGCTTTCGTTCACGTCTACGAGCAACCCCCCAGGACGCAGCGCGGGGGACCGGTCCATCATCTGGGAATCGAAACCGACGACCTCGACGGACTGGTTGTCAGAATGAAAGAGAACGGATACGAGTTCCGCAATGTCATTCGGGAGCAGCCGAAATTCAGGTACTTGATGATTGCCGGACCTGACGATCTGCTGATCGAGCTCTTTCAGTGCCACGAACCGCAACGGTGGAAACTGAAGCGCTGACGAGACGCAAGAACTAGCCCGGATATTTCACCAGGCCGCCGCCGATTCAATGAAGGCTCGAGCGTTGCCAAGCACTTGGGACCCGCCACCGGCGGAGCATGTTGGACGGGTGGTTGCACGGTTGTTGGCGGTCGTTTTGCACCGGGCTCGGGCTTGCTCTCCTCGCCAATCGTCGCAGCTATTGGCGTCGTCGGCTGCGCCCGATCAAGGGCGCAAACCGCCACGCCAAATTCCGGCGCCCCGGTGAAACATCCGGGCCAGCGGTAGGGAAGATTACCGAACCGCCCGGCAAGCCCCCCGCGTACGCGTCTTTGCAGCATATTGATCACTCAGTCGAAGTAAGCCAAGCTACGATCCGGTAACCGGCACCTGCGCCGAACCCCTCGGCGCACGCGACCACCCGGGTACTGCGCTGACCGGCCGTGCCCTTAAGCTCTGGCGCCAGACGGCGAACCATGGAGAGCCCTGAATGGACATCGAACAGTTCATGCGAGGTTACAAGGCTGCATGGGAGGCTCGTGACGACTCCCTGTTCTGCGCCCTGTTCGCAAGCGACGGGATCTACCACAACACCCCTTTTGCCGAGCAGCGCGGTCACGAGCAACTGGCCAAGTACTGGCAGCGCGTCAAGCTGCAAGACGACATCGAGGTCGCCTACGAGATCCTCGCCCACACGCCGACCAGCGGAATTGCGCATTGGCATGTGACGTACCAAGTGGCCTCCGAGGAACTGTTTCGCGTCTGGGCCGCTTCCACCGGGACCAACCTGGTCGCGCGAAAGCCTGGCGATCCCCTGCCGCGCATGATCCTTGACGGTGTCCTGCACGCCCAGTTCTCGGACGGCCTCTGCCAAGAGTGCCGCATCTGGTGGCACAGCATGGCGCAGACCTAACGGGTCGGCGCCGACGCAGATGACCGGCAGTTCCATCGAACAGCCTGCCCCTGTCGACCCGGTGCGTGCCGCGCATGTCGCGGAATCATCAATGGCCCCACGCATTCTTGCCATTGGCGGTGGCGGATTCCTGATGGAGGACGCGCCTTCGCCGATCGATCGATATATCGCCCAATCGACCGGTCGCGAAACGCCCAAAGTGTGCTTCATCTCTACACCGAGCGGCGATTCGGTCGAGATGATTGACAAGTTCTACACAACGTTTGAGGCATTGGGCTGCGCGGCAGCTCATCTCGCGTTCTTTCGCAGGCCGTTTCGCGCATCGCTTCCTCTCGCAGGTTTCGCGGCGCCTCTGCTCGACCAGGACGCGATCTTCGTGGGCGGCGGCAACACCAAGTCGGCGTTGGCCGTCTGGCGCGAGTGGGGCCTGGATCGAGTGCTGAACGAGGCCTGGCGTCGCGGCATCCTGCTTGCCGGCATGAGCGCGGGCGCGATATGCTGGTTCGAAGCGGGTCTGACCGATTCCTACTGGGGCGCGGGCCTGAAGCCGCTGCAATGCATGGGGCTGTTGCCGGGCGGGTGTTGCGTGCATTACAGCAGCGAACCGGAACGCCGTGTCCGGCTCCATGCCGAAGTTGCCGGCGGCATGTCCGGTCCACAAGTCGCCATCGATGACGGGGCTGCCGTTCTCTATTCGAACGGGAAGATCCAGGAGGTCGTAAGCTGGCGGCCGGGTGCCACCGCCTATCAGGTTGTCGCGATGCACGGGAAGGTTGTGGAACAGGCCCATTCCGCGCGTACCATCGCCTGACTCGGCGTTCGACACGGATGGGGCGCATGCCGCATTTCGTGCCTGCCCCGGGCCGGCGGTCAACGGATTCATCCATTAGGGCCTGTTCACACCATGACCTTCGATGCGTTTCTCCAGACCGCGTGGAGTGAACACGCCGAAAGGCCGCAAGAGATCGCGGATCGCCTTAGCGTCTCGTTGCACGTCGTGGAAACACCCGAACAGCTTGTCCGGTTCGCCGCGCTCGTCACCCACGTTTGCGGCGAGCACCTTGGCCAGTGGGAACGAGGCGTTGGGCTCCTCGATCTTCTGCGCGACCTGCCCGCCTTCGACGGCAGTGGCGCCGTCACCGGCTCACTGGCTCGCGGCATCGGCGCGCTGCGCTATGCCGGCGGTGATCGGGACGCCCTGAAGCCCCTCGCGCCCGACGATCTCGTTTCCGCGCTCGCCACGGCGGCATCCGCCCTTGCGGGCCGCGGCGAGTTCGCAGCGGCAGTCTCCGCATACAACGACGCCATCGCACTCGCAGGCAAGGGCTTGTCGGCGGACTCTCCGGCAGTTCGCGCGCTTGCGATCGGCGGCAACAACCTCGCGGCGGCGCTCGAGGAAAAGAAGGACCGCGATCCTAACGAAACGCAAGGAATGGTCGCCGCCGCCGAGGGCGGGCTCAAGTACTGGACGCTCGCAGGCACCTGGCTCGAAGTGGAACGCGCGGAGTACCGGCTCACTCGCAGTCTCCTGCAGGCGGGCGAGCCACACAGAGCACTTCAGTCGGCACGGCGGTGCATCGAGATCTGCGATCGCAATGGCGCCCCGGCGTTCGAGCGGTTCTTCGGGTACGCCGTTCTTGCCCTGGCCCAGCGTTCCGCAGGTGACATTGCCGCGTTCGGGACTTCCCGCGAGTACGCGCTCCGGATGTTCGAGCAGGTTGCCGAAGACGAACGGGTATGGTGCGAGCCCGAGCTTCGGGAGCTAGGAGCCTGAGACCGCTCTTCGCGCAATCTCGTTGACCCGTATTCCTGTCGAAGGAACGTCCATGCGCTACCGCCTCTTGTTCCTCCTGCTGTTTCTGATCAACCCGGGCAGCGCGTTCGCGGACAAGCCTCTCAAGAACGACGGAGCGCCGCCTGGACTGGCCAAGAAGGGCGGTGTCCCGCCGGGTCTCGCGAAGAAAGGGGGGCTCCCGCCCGGTCTCGCCAAGAGATTCGGGCCCGTGCCACCTGCGCACGCCTATATCGCGTTCGATCCGTTCCGCGATGACCGCGCCTGGTTCCTGATCGACGGTCGCTGGATCCTCAAGCAGCAGTTCGCCTCCACGCTCCGCGTCGAGGTCCGCAGCGCCATGGCGCTTCCGACCGTTGCGCCGCCGGTGCCCCTCCCGTCGCTCGATATCGCGTTCCGTGTCGTCCTTTACGAGTAGCGGCGGGACCTCTGTGCGTCGTCACGTCGATTGCGCGGCGGCGATCTCGCAGTCCGCGTGGTCTCTGGCCCGTGGACAGCTCAACGCCGGTCGTGGCGGCGGGAGACGTCCTCTTGCTTCAACCTGTCAAACCATCGGAGAGACTCGATGCGCAGCGCATTTGCAGCAATCGTCACTGGCCTCGGACTGGCCGGCGGCGCGGCCGCACAGGAATCGACCTTTCAGACGAGGTCGCTGACACCGGAGACTGCACTTGTTGCAGCGAAGGCAGCGATGGAGTCCTGTCGCAAGCAAGGCTACCAGGTCGCAGTCGCGGTGGTCGATCGAGCCGGGCTCGTCCAGGTGTTGCTGCGCGACCGGTTCGCGGGAGCGCATACCGTCGACGTCGCGGCCAACAAGGCGTGGACCGCCGCGAGCTTCCGGACTGCGACCACGGCGCTCGCAAGCGAGACTCAACCCGGAAGACCGATGAGCGGCTTGCGCAATCTTCCGCGGTTTCTCGCCGCCGGCGGAGGATTGGTCATTGAAGGAGGCGGCAACGCATTCGGCGCGATCGGCGTGTCGGGTGCACCGGGCGGCGATGCCGACGATGCGTGCGCTGCGGCGGGCATCAAGGCGATCTCGGACGCGATCGAGTTCTAGCCCGCAGACAAGAGCAGCAACCGATTAGACCGCGACTCGAGTTCGTCATGCGCAGGGCGCTCCGCTGACGGCGCGTCATAGGATGAATACTGTCGACAACCGCAACCGCGTGCTCGTTCCCGGCACCATCCACCGGCTTTCGCGGAAACTCCCGGCCGGGCCGTTCCACAGCCACGCCCGAGGGCGCGAAGGCTGCCGCGTTCGGGACCTCGCCATCGACCGAGACGCGGGCGAATTGCGGATGCGCATCTTGTCGGACGCCCGATTCGGGAAAGAGCGCCGCGCGGTTCCGCAGGAGCGCCGGTGAATTCCGCAGCGGTTCGCCGGATCGCCTTGTCCCTTCCCGAGGTCACGGAAGCGCCGCACCACGAGTACGCTTCGTTTCGCGTCCGCGGCAGGATCTTCGCCACCTTGCCTCCCGATGGCGCGTACTTGCACGTATTCGTTGCCGACGACGAGCGCGAGGCCGCGCTCGCGCTCAACCCCGGGTTCGTCGAAAGCCTCCGCTGGGGCGGGCACGTGGTCGGCGTACGCATCCTGCTCGCCGAAGCAAAGCCGAACGTGGTCCGCGAGCTCCTGGCCAACGCGTGGTTGCGCAAGGCGCCCAGGCGTCTCGTCGCCCCTGCGACAACCGATGCGAAGAGCGCGCCGGCAAAGGCCTTGCCGGGCACAGTCCGATCGTCCTCGTCGACCGCATCCGCCGCGCAGGGCCGCTCCCCGCCGGTCGAATCGAATGTCCGGAAGCGTCGACCGAGCGCGTCCGGCGAGCTACCCCTTGTCTTCGCCGAGCTGCGTCCGATCCTCGCGCGATTCGCAGGGGGGCTCGTCATCGTGCACGACTCGGCCGACAACTACCATCTCGACACCCGCCACGTGATGCCGAACCGGAAGCGGCTGTTCTTCGGCGCCGTACAGATCAGGCGCGCGTACGTGAGCTTCCACCTGATGCCGGTCTACGTGCGACCCGACCTTCTGCGGTCGATCTCGCCTGCGCTGCGCAGCCGGATGCAGGGCAAGTCGTGCTTCAACTTCAGGCGCGTCGACCCGCCGGTGTTCGCCGAGCTGTCCGCGCTCGCGGACCGCGCGTACTCATCCTTCGTCCGCGCGGGATACGTTGCGTCCTGACGCGTCTTTCGCCGCGAAGCACCGGAGGAAAGCGCCGGTTGGATGCCGCGCGCAGCTAGGTTAGGCTAGCAGCGATGTTTCACCAGGGCGCGGGAATCTGGCGCGGCGTTTTGCGGCCTGGTGAAATATCCGGGCTAAGGCCTGTCCAGGTTGAGGATCGCCTGCATTCCGGAGCAATGCTACGGTGTCGCGCCTGTCTATCATCTACGGATGCGGTGTCTGGCTCGCGCTGTCGGCGTGGGCCGTCATCGCGCCGCATCTTCCTGCTTCGGCAGAGCAGCCTCGCGGCAAGGACATCGAGCTGGTCTGGGCATGGCTCATCAATGTCCTGCCGATGCTGCTTTGCGCGCTCGGGTTTCGTTTCGGCGTGATCGGTTTCGGTGCCGGCGAGTCCCGGCTGGCCAAACGCGATCTCGCCTGGCTTGCGCTGGCGTCCGGTGTCCTCTTCCCGCTCTCGGCGGTTCTGCTGCGACCGCTATTTGCTTTGCTCCACCGAGGCCTCCTTCCGGCGATCACATGGGCCTTCGTCGGCAGCGTGCTCGCCGGGCTTCTCTTTCGCCTTGTCGCCGCCAAGCGATGAGCGAGCGCGCCCGGATCGGCGTAGTCAGTAGCGGCCCGCGAGGCCGTCCGCGCCGGCGTGGATTCGCAAGGCAGGCGCGCCCCCCACGCCGCCGCGCATGGGGCACCGGAGCCGCACTCCGCTCGGCATTGACGATTCATCCAACCGTCGCCATGCTTCCGTTGGCGTGCAGGAGCGGCTTCGGGGGCTGCTCCGGCACGCTGCGAGGGAGGGTTCTGCATGGCCTTCGACGAAGGACTCGCCGAGCGCATCCGGGACGCGGTGCGTGCACGCGCGGGGATTTCCGAGCGGAGGATGTTCGGCGGATTGGCGTTCATGCTGCGGGGTCACATGTTCGTCGGGATTCTCGGTGACACGCTGATGGCGCGGGTCGGTCCGGACGGCTACGCCGAAGCGTTGCGAGAACCCTGGGTGCGGCAAATGGATTTCACGGGCAAACCGATGAAGGGGTACGTGTTCGTGGCTCCGGAAGGATTCGAGTCCGACGCATCGCTCGAGTCCTGGATCGCCCGCTGCATCCGGTTCGTTGAATCCCTGCCGCCGAGGCCGTGACCGATCGCATTGCCGGTCCGACGCTCAGTCCGGCAGCATCGGTCGGGTGACCGACCGCGATCGGCAACCATGCCAAAGGAGCGGACCATGGCGCATCGCATCTCCATCCTTGCATTGCTCGCATGCCTCGCACCGGTCGGTGCACCTGCGTACGCGCAAGAAGCAACTTCGACGCGCGTGTCCTACACGACGCCGGCTTCGAAATACCGCGATGGCACGGCGACGGTCACGGGCCTGCTGTCCGTCCCGAAGGACCAACCGGCCAAGTCGCCTGCCGTCCTGATCCTCCATTCGTCGGGAGGCGTCGATGGGACGGGCGCGCGCTACGCGGCCGCCTTGAACAAGGCCGGGATCGCAACGCTCGAGATCGAGATGTTCGGACCTGGCCAGACCGTGCAGTCGCATCCCACCGTGCAGGAGAACATGCCGCACGTATTCGGAGGTCTCGAGTTCCTCGCGGCGCAGCAGGAGATCGATCCGACGCGCATCGGCGCGATGGGCTTTTCATGGGGTGGGATGCTCGCAATCGTCGCCGCCACCGAACGCTTCACCGACGAGTTCACGCAGGGCAAGTTCAGGTTCAGGGCGCTCGCCGCGCTGTATCCCGTCTGCTGGATCCACAGCTCGGTGCTGGACGGAACGGCCGCCGGCTCGCCGCACAAGTTCCTGCGTCTCGACCGCGACGCCTACCTGCGCTTCACCGGAGCCCCCGTGCTGATACTCGCCGCCGAAAAGGACGACTACGACGACCCCGATTCCTGCGCCAAGTTCGTTGCCAGTGCGAACAGCTCCAAAGGTGCCGCGTTTTCCCAGACGACCTATGCGGGCGCCTACCACGGCTGGGACAGGCTGCGCGACTCGCAGTCGAGCTCGCCGCTTGCGCGCAAGGGCCAGGGCGGACCGTGGCGGGGATATGCAAACCCCGCGCAGGCAGAGCAGTCGCGCCAGGATATCGTGCGATTCTTTACCGCGAACTTGCAGTGACAACGCTCCGCTCGCGTCGAAAACCGTTCGTGCCTTGCGTGCTTTCCTTGCGGCGACCGCCTGCTTCGAGGCGAACGGTCCAGCGTCGCAAAGCTTCCGCTGCCGAGCATGTCGCGAGCGTCCGGCAAACTGGCTGCCGTCGCTGCGGCACGCAGTCACCATGATCATCGGGACTGCGGCGTAGACGCCCGAGCATGCACATTCACCTGCGCCCTCTTGCGAAAGACGAGATCGCGGAGCTGGTTTCCGGGGAGCGCGTCGTCGGAGGCGTCACGATCCTTGCCGGCGCATTGCCTCCCGATGTCGTTCTCGAAACGGCGTTGGCCGCGCTGAACGAAGGGAAGGCGGCGATCTGGAATGCGCCTTCGCTGTTCGTGCTCGAGGCGTCCGGGTCCGCGGTCGGGTCGGGCGGCTTCAAGGGAGACCCCGTGGAAGAACGCGTCGAGCTGGGCTACGGGGTCGCGCAAACCCACCGCGGCTGCGGGTTCGCCAGCGAAGGAGTTCGCCATCTGGTGCGGTTCGCGTTCGAGCAGGCGGAAATCACCGAGGTGGCCGCGGAAACCGCGGTCGGCAACGTCCCTTCGCGTCGCGTACTGCAAAGAGCCGGCTTCGTCCACGCCGGTCCACGCGACACGGATGAGGACGGCCCGGTCGATCGGTGGGTGCGGCGCAGACAGCATGCGTGATCGCCGACGTGAGTCCGGCTCCCCGGGCCACGACCATCCATCCGCGCGGCCTTCGCGATCGGCGAACATGACCGTCTGCTTCGAAACCCACGACACGCCGGTACCCGAGGCCGCGCTCGTCGATGCCGGGCTCGACGAGTCCAATCATGCCGGCGCACCGCTGCGGGACGTGCGGCCGCTGACGGTCCTGGCACGCGCGCCCTCGGGCGAGGCGATCGGCGGCGCCGTCGGCCGCACGTGGGGACAAACTGCCGAGCTGCAACAACTTTGGGTTGCGCCGGCGCATCGCCGCCGCGGCTACGGGACGGCGCTGATCGGGCAATTCGAGGCAGGTGCGCGCAAGCGCGGCTGTACGACCGTCTACCTCACGACGATGAGCTTCCAGGCGCCCGGGCTCTATCGCGCGATCGGCTACCGCAGTGCCGCCGAGATTGCCGGCTTCCCCGACGGCATCGTCAAGTACCTGATGGTCCGCTCGCTTGGGGACTGAGCGGCGAGGCTGGGGCAACGCCGCCGCTCGCCACCCCGGGGGTGCCGCTGGCTCGAATCGGTGCGGGCAGGTAGTCTGCGGCCTATGCGCGGGCAGCCGTGTGCGAATCCCGCCACGTCCGGACCCGGGGCCTTCCCGTAACTCCTGGTGCCTGCATGCCCATCATCGACGTCGAGATCGTCAGCATCCCGGGAACCGACATGCCTCGCGATCTTGCGCAGCGTCTCGCCGATGCGCTGGGTACGGCGCTGGCGGCGCCCGTCGGCACGACGTGGATCCGGCTGCGCACGCTTGCAAGCGACCGCTATGCGGAAAACGGCGTCACCGTCGCTGCCTTCGAGCTGCCGGTGTTCGTCACGGTACTGAAGCGGCAGCTGCCTGACGCTGCGCAGCGCGCAAAGGAATGCGGATTGCTCGCGCGAACCGTCGGCGACATCGCCGGTCGCCCTGCGGATCGGGTGCATGTCGAATATGCACCCGCGGCGGCGGGCCGTGTTGCCTTCGGCGGAAATCTCGTCGAATAGCGACAGCTGGAACCTGGCCGACCCGAGAGCCGCCGGCCGCGGCTAAGGGCCCGATGCGCCGGCGCTCAAAGGCGCTTCCGCACGGGATCGGCGTGTTCGTCCGTTATCCGTCGTGCGCGTTTGTTTGCACGGGGCGGCTTTCCCCGGCGCCTGGCGCTGGCGCGACGCGACCAGCGCGGCGGCCTCCGGCGCGCTGTCGCTGCCGACCCAGGGCGGCGCAGCCCCGCGCGATCCTGTCGATGTGCTTGCGAGCCGGCCGCCATTACCCGACAATGGCGCCGACAAGAGCCTCGGAAAGAAAAGAATCACCGGGAAGGGGCCAGCGTGCCGCAGCAACCCGGATCCCCCTTCGGAGGCTACACAACCATCGCGCATTGCGGTCGCGTCCAGCCACTGCAGAACTCGCGCGACTCCGGACCATCCAGAAACAGGGAGAACGTCGAATGGCAAGACTATCGGTGCTCATCGTCGCGTGCCTGACATTAGTCGGCTGCGCGACTCAAGAAAGGCTTTTGAGCGAGCAGAGATGCACGAATCCAAACCAATGCTCCGTCAAAGTCATCAATCCGATGTGCGGGATATCGGGCTGCACGGCTTCGGTGGACTTCGATCGCACTAGATTCGAAAGGAACAAGAACAACTTCAAGGTTACCTGGACGCTGCCGGCCGGATACGGGTTCTGCGATACGGCCGGCGATGGTGTTTTCCTGAAGAAGGTCGACCCGAACGGGCAGTTTGATATCAAAGGTGCAGACAAGCCCGCGGGGACGGGCCCGTGCAAGTTCAAGGAATTCCAGCTGAATGCGAAGAACACCAAGTCCCTGCCGAATGACCCCTATTTCTACAAGATCGTCTTTCACGACGAAGCCGGAACGCAGCTCTACATCGTTGATCCCGCAATGTACAACGACTAGCCATGAACGATTGAACCGCCTGGACCACGGTGATCGCGCATTGCTGACGCAGGGCGCGATCGCGAGCCACCATAGGCTACATCGTAGAGCCCTCTTGCGGCTCGTGCGCGCGCTCCGAGAGCCAAGTCCGCGCTTCCGCCAGCGCCTCGTCCAGACCGAGTGTTCTTCCGGCTCGCTCTGCGGCATCGAATTGATCGCTCGGCAACATTGCCCGCGCCTTCTGGATGAGCGGGGCGAGGAATGACTCGTCAGCCGAGTCCCGCCGGAATCCCGTCTGCGAAGCATGCGCTTCGGCTGCCCCGAAGAAGCGTGCCGCCCGCTCCCAGTCGCCGCGCGCTGCCGCGAGCCCCGCCGAAACGTCGACCACACTCTGACTGGCCGACTTCGATCCCGTTGAAACGGCGATGGCGAGCGTCTCGAGCAGCATCGCGCGTGCCGAATCGACCGCGCCGCGACCGATGCCGACCATCGCGAGATTGAGGAGCGCGATCGCGACGCCCTCGTGATCTCCGAGTTCCCGAACAGCAGCCAGCGCCCGTTCATAGATCGGCTGGGCGGCGTCGAGGTCTCCCTCCAGCCGATGAAGCTGCCCACGGTTGTTCAGCGCGGCTGCGAACTCCCGCTTGTTGCCGATCTCCTGCGCAAGAACGATCGCCTCGTCGAAACATTTCCTTGCGCCCCGAAGATCGCCCTGCCCTGTCAGCACGAGGCCCAGCGGTTGAAGCGCAGCCGCCGCTCGTTGGCGATCCCCGATCTCGCGCGCAATGGCAAGGCTTTCCTCGAGGTGGGCCAGCGCTTCGTCGTATCGGCCCCGCGCATACCCGATCTGCCCGACGCTCAGCAATGCCCGGCTTCGTTCCGCATTGCGTCGCTGCGCTCCGGGGTGCGCCAGCGCGTCCGTCATTACGCCCTGGGCGAGGCCCAGCAGCCCACGCCGGACGAAGTACTGCTTCATGGCCGTGACCAATTGCAGTCCCATCCCGCCCGCACGTTCGTCGCGCCGGCACCATGCGTGGGCGGATAGCAGATTCTCCCGTTCGAGATCGAGCCGCGCGAGCCACGCCCCCTGTTGCGGGCCGACCAATTCCGGCCGCGCCTCTTCCGCGAGGCCAAAGTAGAACGCGAGATGCCGCGCGCGCGTCGCTGCTTCCTCGCCTGATTCCACGAGCCGCTCCTGCGCATACTGGCGCACCGTTTCCAGCAACCGGTAGCGTCCGGCTTCGCTTTCCAACGCAACGAGCGACTTGTCCGCGAGCTGCGTCAGCAGATCGAGCACTTCCGCCTCCTCGATCTCGCCGCCGGCGCAAACCGCCTCGGCCGCTTCCAGCGTCCAGCCACCGGCGAACACGGCGAGCCGGCGGAACAGGATGCGCTCCTTCTCCGTCAGCAGGTCGTAGCTCCAGTCGATCAGCGCGCGCAGCGTCTGCTGCCGCGGCAGCGCGGTGCGATCGCCGCCGCCGAGCAGCCGGAACCGGTCTTCCAGCCGGGCGGCGATGTTTTCGACCGAGAGCGCGCGCAGACGCGCGGCAGCGAGCTCGAGCGCGAGCGGAATGCCGTCGAGGCGTTGGCAGATTTCCGTCACCGCGGCCGCATTGCGCTCGGTCAGCCGGAACTGCGGCTGCACGCCGGCCGCGCGATCGACGAACAGGCCCACCGCCTCGTACCGGAGCAACGCGTCGAGCGGCACCTTCTGCTCGAAATCCGGCACCGCAAGCGCCGGAACCGGATACGTCGTCTCGCCGCGCACGCGCAGGCTTTCGCGGCTCGACGCAAGGATCTTCACGTTCGGCCCGGCCTGCAACAGCTGCACCGCGAGCTCGGCGCAGGCGTGCACCAGGTGCTCGCAGTTGTCGAGGATCAGAAGCAGCGTGTGGTCCTTCACGTAGCGCACGAGCGCCTCGATCACCGGCCGCCCGGCTTCTTCCTTGACCCCCAGCACCGATGCGACCGCCTGCGGCACCAGCCGCCCATCGCCGAGCGAGGCGAGCTCGACGAACCACACGCCGTCGGGATAGCCATTCACGACGTCGGCCGCGACCTGCAGCGACAGCCGCGTCTTGCCGAGGCCGCCCATGCCGCACAGCGTGAGCAGTCGCGCTGCCGAGAGCAGCTTGCGCACCTCGACGATCTCGCGCTCGCGTCCGACGAACGTCGTCAGCTGCTGCGGCAGGTTGTTGGGCGCAGCCTCGAGCGAGCGCAGCGCCGGGAAATCGTGCCGCAGTCCCGGCGCGATCACTTGCCAGATGCGCTCGGGCCCCGACAGGTCGCGCAGGCGCACGCTCCCGAGGTCGCGCAACGACACGCCGGCGGGCAGGCGGTCGCGAACGAGTTCCGCCACGGCGTGCGAGACCAGCATCTCGCCGCCGTGCGCGACGCTCATGATGCGGGCGGCGCGATTGACCGCGCTGCCGAAGAAATCGTTGTCGCGGCGCTCGATCGTGCCCGCATGCAGCCCGCAGCGGACGGGGAGCGGGATGCCGCCGGTCGCCGCCGGATCGGCAAGCGCACGCTGCAGATCGAGCGTCGCTGCAACGCCGTCCACCGGGTCGCCGAATGCTGCATGGAGCCCGTCGCCGGTCGTCTTGACGACGAGGCCGCCGTGGTCCTCGACCGCCTTGCGGGCGAGCGCATCGTGCCGGGCGAGCGCAAAGCGCATCCGCTCGGGCTCCTGCTCCCACAAACGGGTGCTGCCCTCGATGTCCGTGAACAGGAAAGTCGTGACGGCCGCTTGGTCGAGCACGCGGAAGGCCGGTCGGTGGCGAAAGACCGTTACTTTACGGGAGCGACCGACCCTTCACCAGCGAGTTCGCGACAGTGCCCGCCGGATGCCGGCAAGACCGGCGATCGCCGCTGCGGACGCATTGTGTGCGCGCACCGGTGCCGTCCACATGGGGCGGCCCGTCGCGACTCTCGCGGGATTTGATCCGAGGTTCCCAAGCCCGGATGTTGCACCGGAGCGCGGGAATTTGGCGTGGCGGTTTGCGGCCTGGATCGGGCGCAGCCGACGACGCCAATAGCAGCGACTATTGGCGAGGAGAGCAAGCCCGAGCCAGGTGCAAAACGACCGCCAAAAAACCGCGCAGTCCGCCCGTCCGACGTTTTCCGCCAGTGGCGGCTCCCAAGTGCTCGGCAAGGCTCGAGCCGCCATTGAATCGGCGGCGGTCTGATGAAATGTCCGGGCTAAAGCGCTCGGCCGAACCACACGAGCGACAACGCCGCAGCAAGCGCGAGGAGCAGCGCGGCCGCGCCGGCGAAGAGCGCGCTCACCTCGCGCTTCTGCTTTTCGAGCACGAACTTGGTATTGAGCGTCTCGTAGACCTTTTTCAGGTCCTCGGCGGTGGCCGCATGGAAGTACTGCGCGCGCGTGATGTCGGCGATGCCGCGCATCGTCTCCTCGTCGAAGGCCATGTAGATCGAGTAGCCGTCGACGCTCGCCATCGCCCCTTCCGGCTTGCCGAAGCCCACCGTGTAGACCCGCACGCCGTGGTCGGCGCAGATTCGCGCGACGTCGAGCGGGTTGGGCCCGATGGTCCGGCGCCCGTCGGTGAGCAGGATGATCGCGGCCGACATGTTCGAGCCGGGGGGAACCGGCGTGAACACCTTCTTCTCGGCGGCCTTCGGCTCCGCGTCGACCGGCTTGCCCCGATTGCGGTCCGCGCCCACCGTGTACTTCTCGATCTGGATGCCTTCCTCGGGGAAGAGCGTCGCGAGCGACAGCAGCAGACCGCTGCCGATCGCCGTGTGGCGCTGCAGCTCGAAGCGATCGATGGCGGCGGCTAAGTCTTCGCGGCTGAACGTCGGCGGTTGTACGAGCGCCGCGGTGCCGGCGAATGTCACGATGCCGATCCGGACATCGCTCGGCTGCTGCTGCACGAACGCCTTCGCGGCCGCCTGCGCGGCGGCGATGCGGGTCGGCTCGATATCGGCCGCCCGCATGCTGAGCGACACGTCCATCGCCATGATGATCGTGCGTTGCTCGGTGGGCAGCGTGACCACCGCCTGCGGCCTTGCGATCGCGACGATCGCGGCGACGAGCGCAAGCAGCAGCAGCGCGGGCGGCACATGGCGCCGGTATCGGTTTCCCGGTCCGAGCGCCTCGCGGACCAGTCCCAGGCTCGCATAGCGGACCGCCGCCTTCTTCCGCCGCCGCAACAGCCACGCGTACGCGCCGACCAGGACCGGCACGAGGACAAAGAGCCATAGCGCCTGCGACCACAGGAAGATCATCTTGCGAGTCTCGGTGGCGACGTAGCGGGCGCCGCGGTACGGCGCCCGAGGCTCGGGCGGACGCGGCGTGGACGCGCGGGCGCGAGCGCCCTGACTTTATCACCAACCGGCGGGAGGAGCGGCTGTACGGCCGGCGGCCGGCGGCCGGCGGGCGATGGAAGCGCCTGGCAAGGCGGCCGCCTGCCGAATCATCGAGCAAGGGACATTGCGAGCGTCGCACCGCGGCGCCGCGGTGGTCTGGCCACGCGGCACGCCGGGCCGCGTGCGAGGTCGGCCTCGAACGGTGACGCCGGGTCGCACCGCGCCCGCGTCGCGGCCGGCCGCAGGACTTCGTGCGCCTCGCCACCGGACCGGTCGAGCGGAACTTGCTGCGCCGCAGAGCATCCATCCAGACGGCATTGCAGGCGAAAGCACGACCGGCGGCATTCCAAGCCGTAGCTGCCCGCCGATCGGCCCCCCGGTCGCGGCGTCGAGCCGGGAGCATCCGGGAATCGCGCCGAGTTCCCGGCGGGCGCGCGCCGTGTTAGCGTTGGCCTCACGGCGGACAACTGGACGGCCCGCACATGAAACGAGTCTCGCTCTACAGCAGTTCCAGCCGGTCGCGGCCTCGGGATCCAAGCGAGGCCGGTGCGGCCGCGGGCGACGCGGGCGACGCGGGAGTGCCCGCCGGAGGCGATGTCACGGCGCCCGCCGCAAGGCCGGCGCCGTCGCGCTGGCGGTCGCGGCTCGGGCGCTCCGAGCGCCCGCTGCTGCTGGCCGGCGGGGCGCTCGTTGCGCTGCTCATGGTGCTCGCGTACGGCGCCGGGCGGCCCGCGCAGAAGCCGCTCAAGCAGGAGGACATCGACAAGGCCGTGCTGCACACGCTCGAGACCAAGGTCTGGCCCTCGCAGGAAGCGCGCGCCAATGCCGTCGTCCTGCCTTCGGTGGTGCGGGTGCGCGGCTTCGGCCAGGACCGCGACGGCGAGAAGGACGTCGAGCGCGGTGTCGGCACCGGGGTGGTGATCGTCGACAACGGAACGATTCTCACCAACCTGCACGTCGTCTCGGGCGCCGAGCGCGTGACTGTCGTGTACTTCGACGGCATGGAGTCGGAAGCAAGCGTGGTCGGTGCGCAGCCCGAGAACGACCTCGCGGTGCTCAAGGCGAAGAACGTGCCGGACGACCTGCAGCCCGCCACGCTCCGCTCCACCGCGGACCTGGAGGTGGGCGATCACGTGATCGCGGTCGGTTTCCCGTTCGGCGTCGGGCCCTCGACGTCGGCGGGCGTCGTCTCCGGCCTGCGGCGCGAGTACCGCTCGCCCCGCGGCGAGAAGCTCCTCACCAACCTGATCCAGTTCGACGCAGCGGCCAACCCCGGCAGCTCGGGTGGCCCGCTCGTCACGATCGACGGCGAAGTGGTCGGCATCGTCACCGCCATCTTGAGCCCCGGTGCGCAGCGCACGTTCATCGGCATCGGCTTCGCCGTGCCGATCGAGAACGCCGCCTCCGCCATCGGCATGTCCCCCTTCTAGCGGAGTTTCGACACGCATGGACACCCAGGAACGCACGCACGCAGAAAACGCCCAGCTGATGGAGCGCATCCTCTACGAGGTCAAGAAGGTCGTCGTCGGCCAGGACGCGTTCCTCGAGCGCGTGATGGTGGCGATCCTCGCGCAGGGGCACCTGCTGGTCGAAGGCGTGCCCGGCCTCGCCAAGACGCTCACCGTGAAGACCCTTGCGCGCACGATCCACGGCACGTTCAAGCGCATCCAGTTCACGCCCGACCTCGTGCCTGCCGATCTCGTCGGCAACCGCATCTACAACCAGAAGACCGGCGACTTCACCACGGTGTTGGGGCCGGTGTTCACCAACCTGCTTCTCGCCGACGAAATCAACCGTGCGCCGGCCAAGGTGCAGAGCGCGCTGCTCGAAGTGATGCAGGAGCGGCAGGTGACGATCGCCGGCGAGACGCACAGGGTTCCGGAGCCGTTCCTCGTGATGGCCACTCAGAACCCAATCGAGAGCGAGGGCACCTATCCGCTGCCCGAGGCGCAGGTCGACCGCTTCATGATGAAGGTGCTGGTCGGCTACCCGAGCGAGGAGGAGGAGTTCGTGATCGTCGAGCGCGTCACCGGACCCGCGATGGCGGTGCTGCAGGTTGCGACGACCGACCAGCTGTTCGCGCTGCAGCGGGAATGCCGGGCGAGCTACGTCGACCCTTCGCTCATCCAGTACGCGGTCAAGCTCGCCTCCGCGACGCGCTTCCCCGACCGCCACGGCATCAAGGACCTCGCGCGCTTCCTGATGTTCGGCGCAAGCCCACGCGCGCCGATCAACCTGATCGAGGGCGCGCGTGCGCTCGCGTTCATGCGCGGTCGCGCCTACGTTCTGCCCGAGGACGTCGTCGACCTCGTGCCCGACGTCTTCCGCCATCGCATCGTGCTCTCCTACGAGGCGCTGGCCGAAGGCATGACGCCGGATCAGCTGATCCACCGCGTCCTGAAGCACGTGCCCGTCCCTGCCCGGCCGCTGGAAACGCATGCCCGAGTCGCGCCCGCACAAGCCTGACGCGATCCTGCGCCGGCTCGAGTGGACGGTGATCCGTCGGCTCGACGGCGTGCTGCACGGCGACTACCGGACGCTGTTCCGCGGCTTCGGGCTCGACCTTGCCGATCTGCGCGAGTACCAGTACCACGACGACGTCCGGCACATCGACTGGAACGTCACCGCGCGCATGCAGACGCCGTACGTGCGCGAGTTCAACGAGGACCGCGAGGTCACCGCGTGGTTCCTGCTCGACGTCAGCCCCTCGGTGGACTTCGGCTCGCGCGACATGAAGAAGCGCGCGGTATCGGCCGAGTTCGTCACGGTGCTCGCGCGGCTGATGACGCGCCACGGCAACCCCGTCGGCGCGATGTTCTACGGCGACCGCGTCGATACGATCGTGCCCGCACGCAGCGGCCGTCTGCACGTGCTGCACCTGCTGCAGCGGATGCTGACGCGGCCCGAACTGCCACGCTCCCAGGCGACGAATCTGCAGGATCTGCTCGACTCCGCGTCCGGAATCATCAAGCGGCGCTCGGTCGTGTTCGTCGTATCCGACTTCATCACCGGGCCCGGCTGGACCAAGGCGCTGGCCCAGCTCGCGCGCCGGCACGAGGTGGTCGCCGTGCGCCTGTACGACCCGCTGGAACGTGAGCTGCCCGACCTCGGGATGGTCGTGATCCAGGACGCGGAAACCGGCGAGCAGCTCTTCGTCGACACGCACGACCGTGGTTTCCGGCGCCGGTTCGCCGAGGCTGCCCGCAAGCGCGAGGACGCGCTGCGCGAGGCGTTCCAGCAGGCGGGCGTCGACGCACTGGAACTTGCGACGGACGACGACCTGGTCGATGCAATCCTGCGCTTCGCCGATCTGCGCAAGCGGCGCAGCCAATTGTCGTCGGGCGGCAGCCTACCGCAGCACCTGGGCGGACGACGTGAAATTCCTCTGGCCTGAGCTCCTGTGGCTGCTGACCGCCGTGCCGCTTGTCGTCGGCGCGTACCTGCTGCTGCTCAATCGGCGCAAAAAGCTCGCCGTGCGTTACGCCAGTCTGGCGATGGTGCGCGACGCGATGGGCGCGGGTCATCGCTTCCGCCGCCACGTTCCGCCGCTCCTGTTCCTGCTCGCGCTCACCGCGCTGATCCTCGCGGTCGCGCGGCCCGCAGCGGTGATCATGCTGCCCTCGCAGCACGAGACGATCATTCTGGCCATGGATGTCTCGGGCAGCATGCGCGCGACCGACGTCGAGCCCAACCGCCTGGCCGCGGCGCAGGCCGCCGCGAAGGCGTTCATCGAGGACCAGCCGCGCAGCGTGCGCGTCGGCATCGTGTCGTTCGCCGGGACTGCGGCGGTCGTGCAGCCGCCGACGCACAGCCGCGAGGACCTGATCGCGGCGATCGACCGCTTTCAGCTCCAGCGCGGCACCGCAATCGGCAGCGGCATCATCATCTCGCTCGCGACGCTTTTCCCGGACGCCGGCATCGACCTCGCTTCGGTCGGCCGCAAGGATGTCCCGCGCGGCGCATCGCTCGACGAGCGGAAGAAGCAGGATGGGCCGGAGTTCAAGCCGGTGCCGCCCGGATCCTACACGTCCGCCGCGATCATCCTGCTGACGGACGGGCAGCGCACGACCGGCCCCGACTCGATCGCCGCCGCGAAAGTCGCCGCCGACCGCGGCGTGCGCGTGTTCACCGTGGGCATCGGCACGGTGAGCGGCGCGACGATCGGCTTCGAAGGCTGGTCGATGCACGTGCGCCTGGACGAGGAGACGTTGAAGCAGATCGCCAACATCACACGCGGCGAGTATTACTACGCCGGGAACGCCGCCGAACTGAAGAAGATCTACCAGGGCCTCACGGCGCGCTTCTCGATGGAGAAGAAGGAGACCGAGGTCACGGCGCTGTTCGCCGCTGCCGGTGCGCTGATTGCACTGCTCGCGGCTGGCCTGTCGCTCCTCTGGTTCAACCGGATCCTCTAGAACCTAGGTTCTAGCGTGGTGTACCGAAAGTACCTTGTCCTGGTCGCGGTCAGCGGCGATCGATTCCACGCCGGCTTTGCCCGCGACGGCACGACATCCCGGCACCACCGATGCTGACGCTCTACGGCACGAAGGGCTCGGGCTCGGCGGCGATCGAGGCCGCGCTCGAAATCGCGCAGGCGCCATACCGGATCGTCGACGCTGCATCGTGGGAGCCGGGTCCCGGGCGCGATGAGCTCGTTCGCATAAACCCGCTGGTGCAGATCCCCACGCTCGTGCTCGAAGACGGCGCCGTGCTGACCGAGAGCGCCGCGATCCTCATTCATCTCGGTCTCGTGTTCGCCGATACCGGCCTGCTGCCCCGCGCCGGGACGGAGCGCGCGCAGGCGATCCGCGGACTCGTCTACATCGCCGCCAACTGCTATGCGGCGATCGGCGTCATCGACTACCCGGAGCGATGGTGCGAAGGCGGCGACGAGGCGGCACTCGCGCGCATCAAGGCGGGTGCTCGCGCCCGTCTGCATGCGCTGTGGGACACGTTCGCCGACATGTTCCCGGCGCGTCCGTTCCTGTCCGGCGGGCACATCGGTGCGCTCGACCTGCTGGCCGCGGTCGTCTCGCGCTGGTCCGGCACCCGTGCACATCTTGCCCGCTCGCGGCCGGAGTTCGCCGCCGGCCTGACGCGCATCGAGTTCGAGCCGCGCGTCGCCCATGTCTTTGCACGGCACTGGCCATAGCCCGCGATGACGGAATTCGCCCGCGAGGGACCGGTTTCCGACTGGTCGATGCGTGATGCGGAGCTTGCCGATGTCCCGCAGCTCTTGCAGCTGATCGACAAATCGGCCCGGGACTTGAGCCGCGGTGACTACTCGGACGCGCAGATCGATGCCGCGATCGGTACGGCGTGGGGCGTCGACACCGAGCTGATCGGGGACCGCACCTATTTCGCCGTCTGCACCGGCGACAAGATCGTCGCATGCGGTGGCTGGAGCTTCCGCAAGACGCTTTTCGGCGGCGACGCGCAGCCCGGCCGCGCCTCGGAGCCGCTCGACCCTGGCCGCGACGCGGCGCGCATCCGGGCGTTCTTCGTCCACCCCGATTGGGCACGGCGCGGCCTCGGCGCGAAGCTGCTCGAGCGCTGCGAAGCGGAGGCGCGCGCGCGCGGTTTCCGCCGCGCGGAGCTGCTCGCCACACTGCCCGGTCACCGCCTGTACCGCGCCTTCGGCTACGAAGGCGACACGCGCGCGAGCTACCCGCTGCCGGGCGGGCTTTCGATCGACTTCATTGCGATGGCGAAGGCGCTTGCCTGACCGCCCGCGCCGACGATTGACCGACGGGGAACGCGTGCGCGGGCCCTGCCTGCGTCACGCATCAGCGCGGCGGCACGACCCACAGGTGGAGCGTACGTTCGCGCTGTTCGCCCTTCGCGCGGACGACACGCGTGCGATCGGGTCGCCAGTCGCCGAGGTCATGCAAATGCGACACGATGCGCGTGCCAGGCGCGAGGGCGAGCAATTGCGGCCGCAGCTTCATGTTCACGCCGGGCCACAGGAACAGCGTCACCACCGTCGCGTCGGTGAAGTCGGTCTCGAACAGGTCGCCCTGCACGAACGTCACGCGGTCGGACACGCCCGCGAGGCGCGCGTTCGCATTCGCCTCGACGATGCGCCTCGGGTCGATGTCGATGCCGATCGCGCGCGCGGCATTGCGCCGCGCGGCGGCGATCACGATGCGTCCATCGCCCGAGCCCAGGTCGTACACGATGTCGCGCGGTCCCACGTTCGCGAGGTCGAGCATCGCCTCGACGACTTCCGGCGGCGAGGGCTCGTAGGGGACGTCCGGTGCGCGCGATGAGGCCGTCGCAGGCGCGCCTGTCGGCTGCGCGCACGCGATCGCGCCGGCGACAAGAATGATCGCAAGCAACAGCGTGGCAGGCAAGCTCCGCTCGCTCATCGCATCCCCATCGTGGCGTTGCCGCAACGCTCCGGTGTCGGCCGGAAATCGTTCGGGCGGATCATACAGCCTCGTGACGGCCACAAGCAGCGCGAGGGCACAGGTCATGTCGGTCTCTTGCCGCCTTCTCGACGTCGCCGGCCGTTGCGCTGCGTTTGCCGGACGCGGATGATGGCGCGGTGGCAGCCGGGTTCCTCGGCGCGCCGACGGCCACGCCGTGCCACGCAACGCAACGCCACGCCACGCCACGCCACGCCACGCAGGGAGTCCACATTGGGTGACCGGGTTGCAGTCATGGGCGCAGGCGCCGTCGGCTGCTATTTCGGCGGCATGCTCGCGCGCGCCGGCACGTCGATCACGCTGATCGGCCGCCACGCCCACGTCGATACGATCGCCCGCGACGGGTTGCGCATCGAGAGTGAGCAATTCGACGTGCGCGTGCCGGTGCGCGCCGCGACGGATCCCGCGGCGGCGAAAGACGCCGACATCGTGCTGGTGTGCGTCAAGACACCCGATACCGAGACGGCAGCCCGCGCGCTGCAACCGCATCTGCGCCCCGAAACCGCCGTGGTCAGCCTGCAGAACGGCGTGGACAACGCTCGCCGGCTGCAAGGGGTGCTCGGTCGGCCGGTCTTCGCCGCCGTCGTCTATGTCGGCGTGGTCATGGCCGGACCGGGACATGTACGCCACACCGGACGCGGCGAGCTCGTGCTCGGCGCGATGCCGCGAGCGGGACGACTGGCTTCGGAGGCCGAGGCAGGTGCACGACGGATCGCTGCAACGTTCGAAGCGGCCGGAGTGCCGTGCACGGTGTCCGGGAACGTCGAAGCGGAGCTTTGGAACAAGCTCGTCATGAACTGCGTGTTCAACGCAATCTCGGCGCTTGGAGAGGCCCCGTATGGACGCATGATGCGAAACGATGCGATCAGGGCGCTCGTGCCCGACATCGTGGGCGAAGTCGCAGCCGTCGCGCGCGCCGACGGCGTCGCGCTCGACGCCGAGGCGCTCGCGGCAGCCTGCTTCCGGCTGGCCGATGCGATGCCGACCCAGATCTCATCCACGGCGCAGGACATCCTGCGGGGCAAGCCGACCGAAATCGACGCGCTGAATGGCTATGTCGCACGCCGCGCCGCCGCGCTCGGTGTTGCCGCCCCAATCAACCGGGCGCTGCACGCACTCGTGAAGCTGCGCGAGGAAGCGCCACCGCCCGCGTCGCGCTGAAGGCGGGATCCCAAGCCGCGGGCAGGCCCGGCTGCAGGGAAACCGGCGTCGAGGGAGGCCCCGGCGCGTTGCGCCGTGTGTCGCCGGGCCAGCGGCTGCGGCCCCCAAAACCTTGCGCGGGCGCAAGAATTTGGCTCGCGAGGGCCGCCCGGCATGGCGAAGCACCGGCGTGTCGCGCTAATCTCCGACCGTATCCGCCGAATCGGAGACTACGGAATGGACGCGCTCGCATGGTACGCGGTCGTGATCTTCGCGATCACGATCGTCACGGTCGTCGTCAACGTCGTGGACGGTGCCGTGGCTGCCTTGCTCGGCGTGATCCTGATGGTCTGGATCGGCGTGATGACCGACGTCGACGCCTTCGGACTCGTCGACTGGAACGTGATGGCGATCCTCGTCTCCGTCTGGATCATCGCGGGCTATTTCGGCAAGACGGGCGTGCCGAGCTGGCTTTCGGTGCAGGCGCTGCGCCTGTCGGACGGCCGCCCGGGACTGCTGGTGATGATCCTGTCGATGCTCTCCGGCGTGATCTCGATGTTCGTCGACAACGTCGTCGTCATTCTGATGATGGCGCCGGTCGCGCTGCCGCTCGCACGCGCGCTCAAGCTGCCCGTGACACCCGTCGTCCTGATGATCGGCTTCGCCGCCAACTTCATGGGCACCGCGCTGCTGCTGGGCGACCTGCCGCCGCAGATGCTGCACTCGGTCTCGGGCGCGGAATTCGGCGACTTCATCTGGCAGTTCGGGCGACCCTCCTCGTTCCCGATCCTGATGGTCACGTTCGTCATCACACTCGCGGCGATGTATGCGTACGGCTTCCGCGCGCGCAGCCGGCACGCGGTCGACATCGGGAGCCTCGGCATCGAGACGCACATCCCCAACAAGCTCTTCGCGGCGGTGGTCGTTGCCTGGTTCCTGCTGACCGTCGTCGGCATGTCGTTCCGGCAGGTACTGGGCGTGAAGCTCGGGTTCATCGCGATGACCGGCGCGGTGACGCTCGTGCTGCTGCTCGAGTTGCTCGGCAAGCGTGTGAAGGCGCCGAGCTTCGAGGACATCCTCTCCGAGCTCGACTGGCGGGCGATCTTCTTCTACATCGCGCTGTTCGCATTGGTCGGCGGACTCGAGCGCATGCACGTGATCGACCAGCTCGCCGATGCGTTGAAGCCGCTCTTCGCCGAGAATCTCGTGCTCGGAGCGACGCTGCTCTACTGGATCACGATTCCGATCGTGGGCATCGTCGAGCACGATGCCTACATTCTCACGTTCCTCTACACGATCCGCGACATGCAGGCGGACGGCGTCGCGCCGTGGCCGCTGTGGTGGATGCTGGTATGGGCCGGCACGCTCGGCAGCAACCTGACGGTCGCCGGGGCGCCCGCACTCTTCGCGGCGCTCAACATCTGCGAGCGCGAGGAGAAGCGCAAGGTGTCGCTGCGCGAGTTCCTGTCATGGAGCGTGCCGTTCACGATGGTCGCCTGCGCCGTATGCTACCTGCTCGGCATGGTGATCTGGGTGCTGCCGTACGCGCGTTGAGAAAGGCCAACGGACATGTTCAAGCACGTTCTGATTCCGACCGACGGCTCTGCGGCGTCTGCACGCGCGGCAGCCGCGGGTGTCGAACTCGCACGGGTCACCGGGGCCGCCGTTACTGGCTTCTTCGCCGCCCCACCCGCTACACCGCTCGTCTATTCCGACCTGTTGCCCGTGGGCTACATGCCCCCCGAGCGGCACGCCGAGGCAATCGACAAGGCCGCGACGCGCTATCTCGGCGTGATCGAGAACGCGGCGAAGGCGGCCGGCATCGCGTACGAGGGCGTGCGCGTGACGAGCGACTTCCCCGCCGACGCAATCGTCGAAACGGCGCGCGCGCGCAAGTGCGACCTGATCGTCATGGCCTCGCACAGCCGGCCTTCGCTGTCCACGCTGATTCTCGGCAGCCAGACGCAGAAGGTGCTCGCGCACGCGAAAATCCCGGTGCTTGTCTATCGCTGACACGGTCCTTTGTCGGACACACGAAGAAAGACCGCCGTTGGGCCGGGTTCGGCCCGCGGCGACGTGCCCGCGCCCGTTCCCGATGTACGCCCGCGCCCTGCTCGTGTTTCTCCTCATCGCGACGGTCGAGGTGCTGCATGGCGCCGCGCGCGTCGTCTTCGTCGCGCCGCGGCTCGGCGATTTTCCGTCCCGCCAGCTCGCGGTGTTCACCGGCTCGGTGCTGATCCTGCTGGTCGCGATTGCCACGGTGAAGTGGATCGGGGCGACCGCGCCTAGGCGACTCGCCGCGATCGGCATGCTGTGGGTGCTGCTGATGGTCGTCTTCGAGATCGCGCTGGGCCGTTTCGTTTTTGGCTTGCCGTGGTCGCGCATCGGCGAGGACTTCGACCTCGTGCACGGCGGGCTGCTTCCGATCGGCCTGCTGGTCCTTGCGCTCGCGCCCATCATTGCCGCACGCGTCCGGCGGCTTTCCGTCTAGGGATCGACGATGAAGCCCGCTACCGGCCTTCGATCCGCGACGACCGCGGCAGCTCCCGACGCCTACTGGAGCGTACCGGCGACGGAGTTGCTTGCGCAGCTTGGGACAGGCTCGCACGGGCTTGCGACAAGCGACGCAGCCGCACGATTGCGCGTGCACGGACCCAACCTGCTCAAAGACGAGCCGCAGGTGCAGGCGCTGCGGCTCCTGCTTGCGCAGTTCGCCAACCCGCTCGTGCTGATCCTCGTCTTCGGCGCCGCCGTCTCGCTCGTTGTCCACGACCTCGCGGACGCGGCGATCATCCTGGCGATCGTCGCGGGCAGCGCGTTGCTCGGCTTCACCCAGGAGCATCGCGCATCGCAGGCGGTGGCGCGCCTGCGCAAGCGGCTCGCGCTGCAGGTGTCCGCCTGGCGGGATGGTGCGCTCGGGCGAATCGAATCCCGCGACGTCGTACCCGGCGACGTCGTCGAGCTCACTGCAGGCCGGCTCGTTCCTGCCGACGGCATCGTGCTCGCTGCCCGTGACTTTCTCGTGACCGAGGCCACGCTCACCGGCGAGTCGTTCCCGGTCGAGAAGGAGCCCGGCGTCTCCCCGGCCGACGCTCCGCTCGCACGGCGGACCAACGCCGTCTTCCTCGGCAGCTCGGTGCGGAGCGGAACCGCCACGGTGCTCGTCGTGCGCACCGGTGCGGCAACCGCGCTCGGCGAAATCGCCGGTCGCCTCGCGCATGCGGCGCCCGAGACCGAGTTCGAGCGCGGCATCCGCGATTTCGGCTATCTGCTGTTGCGCGTGATGGTGCTGATGGTCGTGTTCGTGCTGATCGTGAACCACCTTCTGCACCGCCCGCCGATCGAGTCGCTGCTGTACGCGATGGCCCTCGCCGTCGGGCTGTCGCCGGAACTCCTGCCTGCGATCGTCAGCGTCACGCTCGCGCACGGCGCCCGGGCGATGGCGGCGCGCGGCGTGATCGTGCGCAGGCTGCAGGCGATCGAGAACCTCGGCAGCATCGACGTGCTCTGCACCGACAAGACGGGCACGCTCACCGAGGGCGCGGTCGCACTCGACGCGGCGGTCGACGCGAGTTTCCGACCGTCCGCGGAGGTTCTCCACCTCGCGTTCCTGAACGCCGCGCTGGAGACGGGCATCGAGAATCCGCTCGACGCGGCGATCGTCGCCGCCGGCGAGCGCGAAAAGCTCGGCACCACGGGCTTCGAGAAGGTGGACGAAATTCCCTACGACTTCAACCGCAAGCGCCTGACGATCGTCGTCGCGCCGGCGAAGCACGATGCCGGCGCGCACCGGATGATCACCAAGGGCGCGGTCACGAACGTGCTGGCCGTGTGCGCGAGCGTTCGCGGGCGCGACGGCGAAACGCCGCTCGACGCGGCTGCACGCGCAACGATCGACGCCTTCTGCAACGAAAAGGGGCAGGCTGGGTTCCGCGTGCTCGCGCTCGCGACACGCCGGCTTCCCGCGAGGCCCCGCCATCAGGCGGCAGACGAAGCCGGCATGACGCTCGAGGGCTTCCTGCTGTTCCTCGATCCGCCCAAACCTGCGATTGCCGCAACGATCAAGGGTCTCGCCGATCTCGGCATCCGCATCAAGATCATCACCGGCGACAACCGGTTCGTCGCCGTGCACGTCGCAACGCAGATCGGCCTGGATTCGGGCGCGCTGCTGACGGGCGAGCAGATTGCGCACATGCGCGACGAGGCACTCTGGCATCGCGCGCCCCGGACCGCTCTCTTCGTCGAGGTCGACCCGCAGCAGAAAGAGCGCATCGTGCTCGCACTCAAGAAGGCCGGGCACGCGGTCGGCTATCTCGGCGACGGGATCAACGATGCGCCGCCGCTTCGCGCAGCCGACGTGGGCATCTCGGTGGACAGCGCGGTGGATGTGGCGCGCGAGACCGCGGACGTCGTGCTGCTGCGGCCCGATCTCGACGTGTTGCGGCAGGGCGTGCTCGAAGGCCGGCGGACGTTCGCCAATACGCTCAAGTACATCTGCATCACGATCAGCGCGAACTTCGGCAACATGGTCAGCATGGCGATCGCGACCCCTTTGCTGCCGTTCCTGCCGCTCGCCGCGAAGCAGATCCTGCTCAACAATTTCCTCTCCGACCTGCCGTCGATCGCGATTGCGACCGACAACGTCGATGCGAGCCATCTCGCGCGCGCGCAACGCTGGCATGTCCGCGATCTGCGGCGCTTCATGCTGGTGTTCGGACTCGTCAGCACGGTGTTCGACCTGCTGACGTTCCTGCTGCTTCTCGTGTGGTTCGGCGCGGACCAGGCGACGTTCCAGACCGCCTGGTTCGTCGTGTCGCTCGCGACCGAGTTGGCGGTCGTGCTCGTGTTGCGAACGGCGGTTCCGGCGTGGCGAAGCAGGCCGGGCCGGCTGCTGTTGTGGACGACGGTCGGCGTCGGACTTGCCACTCTCGCGATTCCGTACGTGCCGCCGCTCGCGCGCGCCTTCGCGTTCGTTCCGCTGCCGTGGCCGGTCTTCGCCGCGTCGGTGGCGGTCGTGCTCGCCTACATCGTGACGACCGAATGGGTGAAGACCCGGCGCTTCGCCTTTCCCGGATCCACCGCACGGCGAGGGCGGCCCCATTGAACGCTGCCGCCCGTCAGGGCGCGGCCCGGCGATCGGTCCCGCCGTGTGCCGTGGTCGCGGCCACCCGCGCGGTGGCGGCGCGCTCTCGTTTGCCCGTCGAACTCGCGGCGGCTGCGCCCACCACCTGCAAATACCGGAGGGCAATTGCAACGATTGCGCGATCACACGAGTGTGCGCTGTCCCTTTTCGTCCACCGGCAGATCGTAGCGCAGCCGGTCGCCGTCGATGCGCAGGAACGGCGGCGTCCGGTGCGGCTCGCGCTCCGCAAGCGACAGCAGATGCACGACCTCGTGTCCCAGGCTCGCGAGCTTGTCGGCGATCAGGCGACGATGGCATTGCGAGGGGTGTCGCTCCGCGCACATCACCGCGCTCCGCTGCTCCGCCGCGCGCACAAGCAACGTGGCCAGGCCAGCTGCGAATGCCGGCGCGTCCATGTAGTCCGCGTAGTTGCGGAAAGCCTCGACCTGCCACGCCGGATTGGACGACGGCCGGGACCCTTTGCCGCGGCGGCCGCCCAAATCGGGCAACCAGACATACGCGCGGCCGGTTGCCGCAAGCGCCGAGGCGAGCACATCGCGCCCGAACTGCGGATGGCGCCGCGAGCCCGGGTGGCGGCGCACGTCGATCACCTGCGTGACGCCGGCAGCGGCAAGCATGGCGACGAAATCTTCGAACGCGCGGGTGCCGTGGCCGATGGTGAAAATGCGCATCGGCCAAGCTTACGCTTTTCGCTCCGGCACGAGCGCGCCTTCCCGCACTGCTGATGCGCGACCGCACGATGAGCGCACCCGCGCTGCGCGTCGGCCTGATCTCGGACACCCACGGGCTGCTCCGCCCGGAGGCGCTCGCCGCGCTGAATGGCTGCGACCGCATCGTGCACGCCGGCGACATCGGCAACCCCGAAATCCTGCAACGCCTTGCAAGGATCGCTCCGGTCACCGCGGTGCGCGGCAACAACGATCACGGCGCATGGGCGCGGGCAATTCCCGAGACCGAAGTCCTGCAGCTCGGTAAGACGTATCTCTACGTGCTGCACGACTTGCACGATCTCGATATCGACCCGGCCGCCGCCGGCTTCCATGCGGTCGTCGCCGGCCATTCGCATCGCCCGCAGATCGAGCACCGACACGGCGTGCTGTTCGTCAACCCCGGCAGCGCCGGTCCACGCCGCTTTCGGCTGCGCGTCACCGTGGCCGAACTCGCGATCGACGAGAACGGATTGCGTGCGCGGGTGATCGATCTTCGCGTCGATCCCCAGCTCTGACGCGTCAAGAGGTGGTTTCCACGAGTTGTGAGCGACGCTCCCCTTTCCCCGGCGTCGCCCCCGCGACGTTTCGTGCAGGGAAGGCGACGAGCGCGGCAGGAACGACACCGGGTTCCCCGCTTCCGCGGGAACGACGGTTGAGCCGGATTCACGCGACTCGAGAATCAATGTCCTGGAACTCCCCACCTGGCGCGGCCGTGTGGGGGTTATGCAGAGGCTCCCGAGCAGCCCGCTTGCATACGAAGCGCGAACCCGGGCTTCGTTAGCGACAGCCGCACGCAGCACGCGCACTGCGGTACAGTCGCAGCAGACCCCGGGCCCGGCCACGCCGCTCGCGCCGGCCGCGGCGCTCCTTTCCACATGGACGAAACCACGGCACGCGCGGTGACGGCAGTGCGGGCGATCGAGACGGCCGATCGCGAGCGCGCGGTGTGGACCGACGCCGACCGCGCGTGGGCGAGCCGCGCCGCAGCCGAAGTCGTCGGCGATCGCGCCTCGGCGGAGACGTTCGTCGCGCGCCGCGCCGACCTTGCGCTTGAACGTCTGGCCGAGCGCCACCCGGTGGTGCCGCGCACGCTTGCCGCCGTCGCGTGGCGCACCTGGATCACGCCGCTCGTGCTCGTGGCTGCGTTCGTTGCAGGCGTCGCGATCGACCAGATCGGCGCGGGCGGCCGGATCAATATTCTGGCGCCGCCGGTGCTCGGCCTGCTCGTGTGGAATCTCGCCGTGTATATCGTGATTGCCGTACGGCGGATCACCCGCGGCGTGCGTTCCGGCAGACCGGGCGCCGGGCCGGTGCGCGACTTCGTCGCCCGACTTGCCGGTGCCGCACCTCGCCTGCCACGGCTCGCGCGCGACTCGCCGCTCGGTGGCGCCCTCGCCGCGTTCGCGGCCGACTGGTCGCGCCTCGCAGCGCCGCTGTATGCCGCGCGTGCCGCCCGCATCCTGCATCTCGCCGCGGCGCTGTTCGCAGCAGGCGTGATGTCCGGTCTCTTCCTGCGCGGGCTCGCCTTCGAATACCGCGCGTCCTGGCAAAGCACGTTTCTCGACGCGCCGCAGGTTCACCAGATCGTCGCAGTTGCGCTCGCTCCCGGTGCCGTGATCACCGGGCTCCCGGTTCCCGACGTCGCGCACATCGCGTCGATTCGCGCCGGCACGACCGATGCGGGCGAGAACGCCGCGCTGTGGCTCTACCTCTACACCGCGACGATTCTCGCGCTCGTCATCGTGCCGCGGCTTGTGCTCGCGCTCGCCGACGGACTGATCGAGCATCGCCGCGCGAAGAAGCTGGGCCTCGCGCTCGACGAACCCTATTTCCGGCGCATGCTGCGCGGGTTCCGCGACGGGCCTGTGCGCGTGCGCGTCGTCCCCTACAGCTTCACCCCGACCGACGCGGCAGCCGAGGGTTTGCGGCAGGTGACCGCGCGGGTACTGGGCGCGCGAGCCGACGTGACGTTCGCGACCCCGGTTGTCTACGGCGGCGAGGACGCGCTGGCCGCGGATGCCGTGCCGCCCGATGCCACGATCGTCGTCGCGCTGTTCGCCGCGACCGCGACGCCGGAGTCGGAAAGCCACGGAGCGTTCGTGGCGAAGCTCGCCGCAGCCGCCGGAGGGGCCCGCGAGTGCGTGGCGATCGTGGACGAGACCGCGTTCCGCGAGCGCTGGCCCAAGGACGAGGCGCGTCTCGCCGATCGCCGGAGCGCCTGGCGCGACGTGCTCGCCGCGCGGCGGATGCCGGTCGTGTTCATCCACCTCGCGCAGCCGGACCTCACGCAAGCGGAAGCCGCGTTCGAGGCCGCGATCGCCGGTCCCGCACGATGAGCGCCGACCGGACCTCGATCGCGCTGTCGCTGATCTCGCACACCAACGCGGGCAAGACGACGCTCGCGCGTACGCTGCTCGGGCGCGACGTCGGAGAGGTGCGCGATGCGGCACACGTGACCGTCGAGGCAACAGTGCACACGATGCTCGAAACCGACGACGGCGATCGCCTGCGCCTGTGGGACACGCCGGGCTTCGGCGACAGCGCGCGGCTTGCGCGCCGGCTCGCGCTGCAGGGCAATCCGATCGGCTGGTTCCTGACGCAGGTCTGGGATCGTTTTCGCGACCGGCCGCTGTGGCTGTCGCAGCAGGCGGTACGCAACGTCCGCGAGCAGGCGGACGTCGTCCTCTACCTCGTCAACGCCTCCGAGAACCCGGGCGACGCCGGTTATATCGCGCCCGAGATGCAGGTGCTCGAGTGGATCGGCAAGCCGGTAATCGCGCTTCTCAACCAGACGGGACGGCCGCGTCCGCGCGGCGACGAGGCCGCCGACGAGGCGCGCTGGCGCGCGGCGCTCGGCGAGCATGGATTCGTCAGGGTCGTGCTGACGCTCGACGCGTTCGCGCGCTGCTGGGTGCAGGAAATCACGCTGCTGCGCGCAGTGGGCGATGTGCTGCCCGCAGTCAAACAGCCGGCCTTCGCGCGCCTCGCAGCCGCATGGCAAGCGCGGCGTTTCGAGCAGTTCCGCACCTCGATCGAGGCGATCGCGCAACCGATCGCGCGCGCCGCCTGCGAGCGTCTCGCGATTCCGGAAAGCGGCCTGCGCGGCACGCTGCGCGGGATCGGCAAGGCGATCGGCATCTCGCGCGACGACGCCGGGAGCGAGCAGGAGCGCGCGATGCTGGCGCTCGCCGAGCGCGTGGACCTGGATCTCCGCGCGAGCACCGACCGGCTGATCGCGATCCACGGTCTGGAAGGGCGCGCGGCCGGCGACGTGCTCGCACGGCTCGCGCAAAACGTCACGACCGAGGCACCGGTCAGCGAAGGCAAGGCAGCGGTCGTCGGCGGCTTCCTGTCCGGCGCGCTGTCCGGGCTTGTCGCCGATCTGGCGTCGGGTGGATTGACGCTCGGCGCGGGGATGCTCGCCGGAGGCCTTCTGGGCGCGCTCGGCGGCGCGGGCCTCGCGCGTGGCTACAACATCGCCCGCGGGACCGAGGAGACGGTCGTGCGCTGGAGCACCGAGTTCCTCGACAATCTCGTCGTCGCGGCGTTGCTGCGCTACCTCGCCGTCGCGCACTACGGACGCGGTCGCGGAGAGTGGGTCGAGACCGAGCACCCGCCGTTCTGGCGCGACATCGTCGGCCGTGCAGTGGCCGCGCAGCGCGCCACGCTCGATGCGGCCTGGAGCGCACGCAGCTCGAGCGATTCGGCCGCGGTCGAAACACCGCTTTCCGCGGCACTGGAAGCGGCCGCACGCGAGGTCCTGCGCGAGCTCTATCCCGGAACGCTCGAGGCTCCAAACAGCGCCCGAAGCTGAACTCCCGCGGCGAACGCCCGGCCATCCGGCGCGGTCAGCCGGCGCTGGGCGGCATCGCCTTTCGCAGCAACTCGGCCACGAGCTCGTTCAGCGCCACGCCGCGCGATTGCGCAAGCGCCTGCAGCTCGTTGACGAGCGACCCTTCGAGCTTGACGGCGAAAGGCACGAGGCCCGCCGCCTGGTCGCGCTTGCGCTGCTCGCGGCGGTCGAACACCGTGGCTGCGCCCTGTCCGTAGCGATCCGGAATCTCCTCCTGCCGCATCCGGCTGGCGATCTTCTTGCCCTCGCGTTTCTCGAGCTCGGCTCTTTTCACGATCGTTTCCTGTGCACGCGGGCATGTTGCCGCGAAGTGGGCGCATTGTCGTCGGTTCCGCGGACGAGCACAACCGCAATGCCGTCCTCGACCGCTGTCGCGCGCGCCCGTTCGCGCAATGATCCTCAACGGACAATGTCGGCACCGCGCCAGTTCCGTTGCGGCGGCGTTGCAATCCGTGCCGCTTGCAGGCCGGCCTGCGTTGCGTAAACTCCGAGCCTGCAAAGAGACGCTGCCGCCATCCGGCCGGCAGAACCCAACCCCGCGCGCGGCGCGGAGGCGAACTTCGGAGGTCGACATGGAAGGCAAGATCATCGCGGTCATCGGCGCCACCGGCGCGCAAGGTGGCGGACTCGTTCGTGCGGCACTGAACGACAAGGCGGGCGGCCTCCGGGTGCGGGCGATTACGCGCAACGCCGGCTCCGACAAGGCGCGCGCGCTCGCCGCGCTGGGCGCCCAAGTCGTCGCGGCCGACATCGACGATGCGAAGAGCCTCGGCAGCGCGCTGGAGGGCGCCCACGGCGCCTACTTCGTCACGAACTTCTGGGAACACTTCTCGCCGGAGAGGGAGCTCGCGCAGGCCCGCAACATGGCGCAGGCGGCGAAGAGCGTCGGTCTCAGGCACGCGGTGTGGTCGACGCTCGAAGATACGCGCAAGTGGTACCCGCTGTCCGATGCGCGGATGCCGACGCTGATGGAGAAGTACAAGGTCCCTCACTTCGACGCGAAGGGCGAATCCGACCGCTTTTTCGCGGAAGCGGGGGTTCCCACGACGTACCTGCTGACGTCGTTCTACTGGGACAACCTGATCGCATTCGGAATGGGCCCCAAGCCCGGGCCGGACGGCAAGCTCACGTTTGCGCTGCCGATGGGGAACGCCAGGCTCTCGGGGATTGCCTCCGAGGATATCGGCAAGTGCGCGTACGGGTTGCTGAAGCAGGGCGCGCCGTGGATCGGCAAGACGGTCGGCATTGCCGGCGAACACCTGACCGGCGCGCAGATGGCGGCCGAACTCGCGAAGGCCCTCGGGCGCGAAGTCCGCTACAAGGCGGTTCCCTTCGACGTCTATCGCAAGCTTGGGTTCCCCGGCGCCGAGGATCTCGGCAACATGTTCCAGTTCTACGTCGAGTACGGGGATTACTTCTGCGGCGCGCGCGACCTCGCCGTCGCCCGCTCGCTCAATCCGGAACTGCAGTCGTTCGCAGGCTGGCTCGCGAAGAACGCTGCGCGGATTCCGCTCGGTTAGCACCCGGATCGCGCCGCGAGCCGGTCGTGTCGTACGGCTTCGGGGAGAACGCCGGCCCCGCGCCGCGCGCGGCAGGAGTTCCGATGTCTGGCGCCGCGGCCACGCGGGAGTTGATCAGAGGTTCCTAAGTGTTGAGTCGCTTGAGCAGACCCAGCACGCGGTCGAACACGCCGCCGTAGGGAGGCCAGAGCAGTTGCGCCGGGGAGATCCGCGGCTGGTGAAACACGCCCTTCTCGTTCGAAAAGAGGCGGAACGTGTGTTCGCCGTGGTAGGCGCCGCTCCCGGACTCGCCCACGCCGCCGAATGGCAGCTCCTCGTGCGCGAAATGCAGCAGCGCGTCGTTGATCGTGACGCCGCCTGCGATCGTCTGCTGCAGCACCCGGGACGTGCGCTTCGCATCGTGCCCGAAGTAATAGAACGCGAGCGGACGCGGACGCGTGTCGATCCGTGCGATCGCCTCGTCCAGCGTCCCGTAGGTTTCGACCGGCAGCAACGGCCCGAAGATTTCCTGCTGCATCACCGCCATGTCGTCCGTGACGCCCATCAGAACGGTCGGTGCGAACCGGCGTGACGCCGGATCGAGCGGCCGCTCGCCGGGGTTGACCGCGATGACCTTCGCGCCCTTCGCGCGTGCATCCTCGACCAACGCGGTCAGCCGGCGGTAGTGCCGCTCGTTGACGATCGCCGTGTAGTCCGGGTTGGCCGCGAGGTTCGGATACAGGCGCGCAATCGCGGCCTGCACGCCCGCCACGAACTCGTCACGGCGCGCAGCCGGTACGAGCGCGTAGTCGGGCGCAATGCACGTCTGCCCCGCGTTGAAAAGCTTTCCTGCGACAAGCCGCGGAACGATCAGCCCGAAGTCCGCGTCCTCGTCGACCAGCGCCGGGCTCTTGCCGCCAAGCTCCAGCGTGCACGGAACGAGATTCTCCGCCGCGGCGCGCGCCACCTGCCGTCCTACCGCGGTCGAGCCGGTGAAGAACAGGTGATCCCACTTCTGCGCCACGAACGCGCGGCCGACTTTGGCGTCTCCCAGTACGACCGCGAACTCATCCTCGCGGAAATTCCGCGCAACCAGATCCCGCATCAGTTCGGACGTGCGCGGCGTCAGCTCCGAGGGTTTGACGATGACGCGGTTGCCGGCCGCGAGCGCGCCGAGCGCCGGCGCCATCGCGAGCTGGTATGGGTAGTTCCACGGGCTTACCACCCCGATGACGCCCACCGGCTGGCACAGGATTTCGCCATGGCCGGGCAGCAGCGCAAGCGAGGCCGCCACGCGCTGCGGACGCATCCAGCGCGCGAGATTCTTCATCGCATCGTGCGCGCCGCTCGCCACGAGATAGGTCTCGGCGAGGCGCGTTTCGTGTCGCGAGCGTCCGCCGAAATCGGCGTCGATCGCGGCGGCAATCGCGTCCTCGTTGTCGAGCGTGAGCCGCAACAGCCGCGCAAGCCTGTCGCGTCGAATGTCGATCGCAGGATAGCGCTCCGCCTGGAACGCCGCGCGCTGGCGCGCGAGAAGATCCGCGAGCCCGGTCGCGGCGGAGTCGATGACCGATTCGACCGGCGCGTTCATCGGCGGATTGAGTGCAAGGACATGCGCGGATTATAAACGCCGGCGCCCGGACGACGCGGCGGCGAGCACCGGGGTCAGTTGGCGGCTCTCGGATCGGCGGCGGATGCGGCGGAGCTCCCGAGGTCTCGCAGCAGCCGCTGGTACTCGGGCGAGCCGCGCATGATGTCGCCCGCCGCCTTGCGCAGACGGTCGACTTGCTCGTCGGACAGCACGAACGAGGTCGGGGTCTCGTTCAGATAGTCGCGCTCGGCCATGTCCGACAGCGAGGAGAACGAAACGTCGACCGCGTAGAGATCGACATCGGGCACGTCGGCGCGCGCGAACACCGCGCTGCCGGCGTTGGCGAACGCGCCCGCCGCCTTGAGGGAGCGAATCGTCTGCCAGCGGGCGATGATGTCTTTCAGCAACTCGACACCCTCGTAGGAATAGCGGTCGATCGGCACGCCGGTGGCCTTGATCAGGATCTGGATGTCGTTCGGTGGCCGCTCCTTCCGGTCCCAGTCGACCTTCGGCACCGAAAGCGAGTTGACGACGAAGACGACGATGCGCTTCAGCTTGTCGACTTGCGTCGAGCGGCGATACCGCGGCGACGCCTCGATCTGCTCGAACGTCTCGAGCACCGCCCGCAGCCCGAGGTTGTCGCTGACGCCGCCGTCCACCAGATGCAGGTAGGGGCGATTCACGCTGTCCTCGAAAGCACGCACTTCCTTCTGGCGCTGGATCGCGCGACCGGCAGGACGGATTTCCTTGCCCGAATCGAGCAGCGTCGTCGCCCACGCAGGCTCCCTGTAGTCGCACGTACCGCCATAGTTGTTGATCGTCACCGGCGAGAGCACGATCGGCACCACCGAGTATGCCGCCGCGGCGCGGGAAAGCGGAACCTTCGAGAGGTCCGAGCAGATCACGTCCCAGCTGTCCTGCACGAAACCCAGCCGCGAACCGGACGAGATGTCCGTCGCGGTGGCGATGATCAAGAGGCCTGGCCGCGTCGTCAGGTCCCCGAAGGTCGCACTCTCGAACAGGATCTCGTCGTAGAGCTGCGCCGCCATCTCGGAGCGGCCGTAGCCCTCGGAATACAGCGCGCTCCAGTTGGCCGGATTGAGCGTGCGGAAGATCAGTTCGCCCTGCACGTCGCGCCTGAGGAAGCGCTTCTCGTACTCGTCGAACAGCCGATCGCCGTGGAGTCCGTAAGCCAGTGCCGTGAAGCTTCCGCCGGACACGCCGGTGATCACGTCCACCTCGTCCAGCAACCGGCTTTTTCGTCCGTTGACCGTGACTTCGACGCGGCGCAGCTCCTCGAGCACCCCGAACGAGAACGCCGCGGCACGTGTGCCGCCGCCCGAGAACGCGAGCACCATCAGCGTTGCCTCGTCATTCAACGGCCGCGTCTGGAAGCGATAACCGTAACCGCGCTCGGCCTTGGTGAGCGGCGGATTCACCGGGCGCGAAGCGCAGCCGGCGAGAACGGCGAGCGCGGCCAGGGCCGCGACGAGGCGAAGCGAGCGGATCAGCATGGGCGGGACGATGCCGGGTGCGGGCGAAGGGCCGCGCCAAACAACCACGATGATCGCAGAACCGGGGTACTCGACACGCGCCCGCGCGAGGTCCGTGGATGGCGGCTCGCAAAAGGCGGCAGCCTGCCGCTATTTCGCGCTGCCGGATCGGAAAACCGCACTTACGCCGGCGAGCACGAGTGCCATCCCGGCGAGCATCGACAGCGTAATCGTCTCGCCGAGGAACAGCGCGCCCCACAGGATGCCGAATCCGGGCATCAGCAGCGTGACGGTCGCCGCGCGCGTCGGCCCGAGATCGCGAATCAGCCGGTAATACAGCAGGTACGCAATCGCGCTGCAGAGGAGCGCGAGCGCCAGAAGGTTGGCGACGATCGTCGCCGTCCACTCGGTGGGGCGCGGCTGCAATGCCGCAAGCGGCAGCAGTGCAAGTCCCGCGAGAAGCTGGCTCCAGCCGGCGATGGCGATCGGCTTCAGTTCCGCACCGTTGCGCTTGATCCAGATCGCCGAAGCCGCATAACACAGCGATGCGCCGAGGCAGGCGGCGATGGACATCGCGATACCGGCGTCGACGGCAAGAGGCCCGGCACCGGAAAGCAGCGCGACGCCGCCGATACCGGCCGCGAGGCCGGCAAGCTTGGCGCGAGTGAGCGTCTCTCCGAGCCAGAATGGCGCGAGCAGCGACGCGAACAGGGGCACGGACGCATTGAGCACGACCATGTAGGACGCAGGCAGGCGCAGCGCAGCGAACGCGTACAGCACGAACGGCAGTGCGGAGTTCACGATGCCGATCAGCAGGTACGCGCGCCAGTGGCGGCGCAGGCCGGCGTCGACCCCGGCCAGCGCGAACCACGCGACCAATGTCGCGCCGCCGATCAGAAGGCGCAACGCCGCCGTCCAGACCGGACCGAGCGCCGGCGCCACGACGCGCATGAACACGAACGATGCGCCCCAGATCGCGGCCAGCGCAACAAGCCTCGCGACGTCGCCCGCGCGGTGAGCCATCAAGACCAGGCGAGCGAACGCTGCGCCGGAGTCCGCCAACGGGCGTTCTCGAGCGCGAGCAGCGCCTGCTTGCGCGGAAGTCCGCCGCCATAGCCCGTCAGCGCCCCATCGGCGCCGATCACGCGGTGGCAGGGGATCAGGATCGGAACCGGATTGCGTCCGTTCGCAAGCCCCACCGCCCGGACTGCGGCGGGCTTGCCGATGCGCGCCGCGAGCGCGCCGTAGCTTTCGGTCGTGCCGTAGGGAATCGCGAGCAACGCCGTCCAGACCGATTGCTGGAACGGCGTGCCCTGCGGCGCCAGCGGCACATCGAACGTCCGACGCTCTCCCGCGAAATACTCCGCGAGCTCCCGGCGCAGCTTGGCAAGCAGCGGATGCGCCGCGTCGCAACGTCCCGGGGGATCGGGAGCATCCTCGCCTGCCGACGCGAAATGCAGCGCGACAAGATGCGTGCCGTCGGTCTGCGCGCGAAGATCGCCAACCGGGCTTGGAATGTGCGTCCATGCACTTGCAGAAGTCATCGTCATTTGCTCCAGAGGTGGATCACGGCATACGCGCGCCACGGCCGCCAGGCCTCGCTGCGCGCCAGCACACGCGCCGGACGAGTCTCGCCGAGCGTACGCATGACACCCAGATCCGGGTGAGGAAACGCATCGGGCCATGCGAGCGCCCGCATCGCGATGTATTGCGCGGTCCATGGACCGATCCCCGACATCGCAACGAGTCGCGCAATCGTCGCATCGACGTCCGCGCCGGGCGAGAGATCGATGCGGCCGGCCGCGATCGCATCGGCAAGCGCGACAATCGTCCGCGCGCGGGCGAGCGGCAGGCCGACACCGGCGAGATCCGCCGGCAGCGTCGCGGCAATCCGCGCCGGCGGCGGAAACAGGCGCTCGATGCCGCGCGGCGCAGCCACCGTCAGCGGGTCGCCGAAGCGCTCCGCGATGCGCGTCAGCAGCGTGCGCGTGGCCGCGACCGAAATCTGCTGTCCGGCGATCGCGCGGCACGCGAGCTCGAAGCCGTCGAATGCGCCGGGCAACCGCAAGCCCGGGCGCGCGGCCGCCAGCTCCCCGAGCGCATCCGCCACCTGCGCAGGATCGCACCCGAGATCGAATGCGTGCCGCACCCGGGCAAGCACCGCCGGCAGCGCCTTCGCGAGCGAGGGCGCGATGCGCACGGAGAGCGCCGGCTTTCGCCGCGCCTGCGTCACCTCGACCCAGCCTGCATGCGTCTCGCCCCGGTGAACGACGGCAACGGCGCGCCGGTAGCTGCGCCGATCGACCTCTTCCACCCCCCGGATCGCACGATCGCAAAGGAACGCAAGCAGCGCCTCGAACGCGTACGGTGGCCGGTACGCAAGTTCGAACACGAGGCCGTGCTCCGCCTCCGGCTTGCCCGCACGACGCGCGCGCAGCGCACCCGGCGACATGCGATAGCGCGCCTTGAGGAGCGCATTGAAGCGGCGGACGCTCGCAAATCCGCTCGCGAACGCGACATCGGTCACCGACAGCGACGTATCCGTCAGCAGGCGCTTCGCCAGAAGCAGGCGCTGCGTCTGCGCATACTCGATCGGCGACACAGCGAACGCCTGCTCGAACACGCGGCGCAAGTGCCGGCTCGTGATGCCGACGCGCGCGGCCAGCGCCTCGACGCCGCCGCGCTCGGGAAAGCCGTCCTCGATCAGCTGCACCGCCGCCTGCGCGAGTCGCGCCGACACGTCCACGCTGGCGTTGCCCGGCGCGAGTTCCGGCCTGCACCGCAGGCACGGCCGGTAGCCCGCGACCTCGGCAGCCGCCGCGCTCGGGAAGAAACTGCAGTTCTCGCGCCGCGGCGCCCGCACCGTGCAGACCGGCCGGCAATAGATGCGCGTCGAGGAAACGCCCACGTAGAAGCGTCCGTCGAAGCGCGCATCGTGGGTGCGCAATGCGCGGTAACAGCTGTCGGGATCGAGGTTCATGCGGGACGCATTATCGCCCGCGGGGCAGCCGCCCGCTCGCCGTTTCCGGACATCGAATTGCCGCGTCGATGCGGCTTCGCGCCGCGATGGTCCTGCGCTCGTTCAGGTGCGGCGATGCGCCTCAGCGTGGATAATGCCGCTCGGACAATCCTTCGTTCCGGAGACCCTCGATGATCCGCGCGCTTGCCCGCCTGCTGGCCACCGCCCTGCTCGCCCTGCCCGGCATTGCCGCCGCGCAGGGACCCGACCGCATCATGTTCGCCACCGATTGGCTCGCTCAGGCGGAACACGGCGGCTTCTACCAGGCACTGGCCGAGGGGATCTACCGCAAATACAACCTCGACGTGACGATCCGTATGGGCGGTCCGCAGGTCAACGGCCTGCAACTGCTTGCCGCCGGGCAGCTCGATGTGGCAATGGGCGATGCGTTGCAGGCACTCTCCGCCGTCGAGCAGGGTGTGCCGGTCGTCGCAATCGGCGCGACGTTCCAGAAGAACCCGACGGTGATCATCGCCCATCCCGGCGTCGCGCGGATCGAGGACCTCAAGGGCAAACCGATTGCAATCGGCGCCGCATCGAACACGACGTTCTGGCCGTGGCTTAAACAGCGCTACGGCTTCTCCGACGACCAGAAGCGCCCCTACGGCTTCTCGGTGCAGCCGTTTCTCGCCGACCCGAACCTCTCGCAGCAGGGTTTTGCCACTTCCGAACCGTTCTCGATCGAGAAGGCGGGCGTGAAGCCGTCCGTGTTCCTGCTGGCCGACCTGGGCTACCCGCCCTACTCCGAAGCGCTCATCGTGACGCGCGGCACGCTCGATAAGCGCGGCGATGCGCTCAAGCGCTTCCTGCGCGCGTCCGCCGAGGGCTGGAAAAGCTATCTCGCCAATCCCGCGCCCGGCAACGCGCTCATCCGCAAGGACAACCCGCAGATGAGCGAGGAGCTGCTCGCCTACGGCGTCGCGAAAATGAAGGCGTACGGCATCGTCGACTCGGGCGACGCCAGGACCGCGGGCCTGCTGACGATGACCGCGGCGCGCTGGCAGGCGACCGTCGACTTCCTTCGCTCCGCCGGACTTGCCAAAGCGGGCGTCGACTACGCGAAAACGTGGACGCTCGATCTCGTGCGCGACATCAACGTACTCCCCTGAGCATCGCCGCGCGTCCGGCTGTGAACGGAGTTGCGCTACCCGTCGTCGAGATCGCCGGCGCCGGAAAGACGTATGCAACCGGAACCAGGGCGCTTGCGCCGGTCGAGCTTCGCGTTCGCCGAGGCGAGTTCGTCACGCTGCTCGGGCCCTCGGGCTGCGGCAAGTCCACGCTGCTCAACCTGATCGCGGGGTTGCTTGCACCGACGGTCGGCTCGCTCGCATGGTGGGGCGGACCGCTTTCGGCAACCGGCGGCGACGGCCGCCGGCTCGCCTACGTGTTCCAGTCGCCGACGCTGATGCCCTGGGCGCGCATCGAGACCAACGTGCGCCTGCCGCTCGATCTCGCCGGCGTGCCGCGCACCGAGGCTGCACCGCGCGTCGCCGACGCGCTTCAATTGGTCGGGCTTCGCGCCTTCGCGCACCACCTGCCGCGCGAGCTCTCCGGCGGGATGCAGATGCGCGCTTCCATTGCGCGAGCGCTGGTCACGAACCCGGACCTCCTGCTGATGGACGAGCCGTTCGGCGCGCTCGACGAGTTCACGCGGCAGAGGCTCGATGGCGAGTTGCTCGCACTGTGGTCCGCGCGGACGCTGACCGTCGTCTTCGTCACGCACAGCATCGCCGAGGCGGTGTTCCTCTCCACGCGCGTCGTCGTGATGGGCGCCCGGCCTGGCCGCGTGATCGCGGACGTCGAAGTCGATGCGCCCTATCCGCGCGACGACACGTTCCGCGTCTCGCCCGCATTCACCGCCTTCGCGCGCCGGCTCTCCGATGCGATCCGCGCGGCGGGCGTGGCCGCACTCGATGCGTGACGACCGGCCCTCGCCGGAGCACGCCGGGCAGTGGCTGCGCATCGTCGCGCCGGCGATCGTCGGCCTCGCCGCATTGCTGCTATGGCAGGGGCTCGTCACCGCGTTCGACGTGCCGATCTGGCTCGTGCCCTCGCCGGCGGTCGTGCTCGCCACGCTCGTCACCGAGCGCACGCTGCTGCTCGACTCGCTTGCCGTCACGCTCGCGATCGCACTTAGTGCGCTCGCGTTCGCGGTGCTGCTCGGCGTGCTGATCTCGCTCGTGTTCGTGCAAAGCCGCGTGATCGAGATGAGCCTCTTTCCTTACGCCGTGTTGCTGCAGGTGACGCCGCTCGTCGCGATCGCGCCGCTCATCATCATCTGGGTGAAGGACACGCGTGTCGCGCTGGTCCTCTGCGCCACCGTCGTCGCGCTGTTCCCGATCATTTCGAACACGACGCTGGGCTTGCGCAGCGTCGATCCGGGGCTCATCGACCTCTTCCGGATGAGCCGCGCGTCGCGCTGGCAGGTGCTGTGGCGGCTGCGCGTTCCCTCGGCGCTTCCGTACTTCTTCGGCGGCCTGCGCATCGCGAGCGGGCTCGCGCTGATCGGCGCCGTCGTCGCCGAGTTCGTCGCCGGCACCGGTGGCGCGGGCGCGGGCCTCGCCTACCAGATCCTGCTCGCGGGAATCCAGCTCAACATGCCGAGGCTTTTCGCTGCGCTGGTGCTGATCGCACTCGCCGGCATTGCGCTGTTCGCCGCGAGCGTTGCGCTGTCGCGACTCGCGCTTTCGCGCTGGCACGAGAGCGAGCTGCCGGCGCGCGAATAGGCGACGGATCTCGGCCCTGCAGGCGTTTGCCGGGCGTCTCCCATCCGCCGCAGCATCGACCGCCTTCGGCTATCGGAGCGGATGGAACGTCGCGGCGTCGATGCCGGTGTTGCCCGATGAGAAGTGCCAAGCGCGGTCGAGTGGTCGCGGTCGAATCGATAATGCGCTACGATGGACGCCAGAGAGTCCGCGCTGGGGGCGCTTCGTCGTGCGTACTCCGCCGCGCCCTTCCCTGGCGCGCCGCGCGGCAGCATTCGGACGTGGCATCGCGCAGGGGGTGCTGTTCGCAAGGCCGCGCAGAGTGATGTGCAGCCTCCACCCAAGCCGGAGATCGCCCCGCGTGCGACTGTCGCTTCGGTTCCTCGTTCCGCTGCTGATTGCGCTCGGCGTGTTCGCCTATGCGGCGGTGCCGCTGGCTGACGCGCTGATGCTGCGGTGGTTCGTCCGCGACCTGGACATCCGCGCCGAGCTGATCGCGAACACGGTGCAGGAACCGCTTTCCGCGCTGGTGCTCACCGGCTCCACGGCAGGTATCAGAGACTTCTTCAAGCGCCTCACCCAGGACGAGCGCATCTACGCGGTCGCGGCCTGCATCGCCGGACAGCAAAGACCGGTCGCCACCCCGGACTTTCCGGCGGAGCTGCGATGCGACGCGCTCGAACCCTATACCGGCACGGGCCGCCTGCATCTTCTCGAGACGCCGAGAGGCCCGCTGCACGTCGCGGTAAAGCCCATCGAAGTGCCCTCGGGCCCCGGTGCTACGCTGGTGCTCGTGCACGACATGCGTTACGTGCAGGGTCGCAGCGAGGAGACGAAACGCTACCTGTTCTACTTCTTCGTCGCGCTCGGCGGTATCGTCGCGCTGATCACCGTGGTGATCGCCCAGCTTTCGTGGCGCGGCTGGGTAAACGGCTTGCGCGCGCTGCTTCGAGGCGAGGGACTGCTGCGCCCGTTGAGCACGATTGCCGTTCCGGAGCTCCGCCCGATTGCCCGCGACGTGAAGGAGCTGGTGCGCGAGCTCGAGGCCCGCTACCGGCCGCGCGACGAGGGCCAGCTCGCGTGGAATGCCGAGACACTGCGCTCGATTCTGCAGAGCGAGCTCAAGGGACACGAGGTCATCGTCGTCTCGAACCGCGAGCCCTACATCCACGTGCGCGAGGGCAAGACCGTGCGCGTGCAGCGCCCCGCGAGCGGCCTCGTGACCGCGCTCGAGCCGGTCATGCGCGCCTGTTCGGGCACGTGGATCGCCCATGGAAGCGGCACGGCAGACCGGGAAGTCGTCGACCGCCATGACCGCCTTGCCGTTCCTCCGGACAATCCGGCCTATCGCCTCCGCCGTATCTGGCTCACGGCGGAAGAGGAGACAGGCTACTACAGCGGCTTCGCGAACGAAGGCCTGTGGCCGCTCTGCCACATCGCGCACGTCCGGCCGACGTTCCGGTCGGCCGACTTCGAGGTCTACCGGGCCGTCAATGCGCGCTTCGCCGACGCGGTCGTCGCCGAGGCCCGCTCGAAGGACCCGATCGTTCTCGTTCAGGACTACCACTTCGCATTGCTTCCTCGGATGATCCGCGAGCGCCTGCCGCGGGCGACGATCATCACGTTCTGGCACATCCCGTGGCCCAATCCGGAAGCGTTCGCGATCTGCCCGTGGCGGGACGAGCTGCTCGACGGACTCCTCGGCAGCAGCATCCTGGGCTTCCACACGCAGTTCCATTGCAACAACTTCCTCGACACCGTCGATCGGCTGCTCGAAGCGCGCGTCGATCGCGAGACCTTCTCGGTCCGCTTCCGTGGCCACTACACCGCGGTCAATCGCTATCCGATCTCGATCGAATGGCCGCCGCAGGCGCTCGCAAGCCAGAAGGACATCGGATCCGCCCGCGGTGACGTGCGCGCGCGGCTCCGCCTGCCGCCGGACCACGCGCTCGGCGTCGGCATCGAGCGGCTGGATTACACGAAGGGAATCCTCGAACGTTTCCGCGCCGTCGAGCGGCTCCTCGAGATCGAGCCCCAATGGATCGGCCGGTTCACGTTCGTACAGATCGCGGCGCCTACGCGCGGGATGATCGCCGACTACCGCGACTACGCGGGACGCATCCGTGCCGCCGTCGCGGAAGTGAACACGCGGTTCGCCGGGGCTTTGTACCCGCCGATCGTGCTGCTCGCCGAGCACCACGAGCCGGAATCGGTCTACGAGTATTTCCGTGCAGCCGACCTTTGCTTCGTTTCGAGCCTGCACGACGGAATGAATCTGGTCGCCAAGGAATTCGTCGCAGCGCGCGACGACGAGCGGGGCGTACTCGTGCTTTCGCAGTTCGCGGGTGCATCGCGCGAGCTCCCCGAGGCGCTGATCGTCAATCCGTATGACGCGGACCAGTGCGCCGCCGCGCTGCACATGGCGCTCACGATGCCCGTCGACGAGCAGCGCGCCCGGATGCGGCTGATGCGCGGACTGGTGCGCGAATTCAACGTGTTCCGGTGGGCCGGCCGCATGCTGATCGATGCGGCGGCAATGCGGGAGCGTTCGTATCTGCGGCGATTCTCCCGCGGGCGCGAATGGCTCGAGTCGGCGTGACGGCAATGCCCGGAGCCCTCGTCGGTGCGTTTTGGGCGCGTACACGTCGACCGACGCCGCCAGCGCTCTCGAGGGGCTGCGCGCTGTTCCTGGACATCGACGGCACGCTGCTCGAACTTGCCGAGCGCCCGGATGCCGCGCGCCCGGACCGGGCGGTGACCCGGCTGCTGCCGGCGCTGCGCGAGGCTCTCGGCGGGGCATTCGCGCTCGTAACCGGCCGCAGCATTTCCGACGTCGACCGGTTGTTCCCGGGCATGGCTCTCCCGGTCGCCGGGCAGCACGGATGCGAGCGGCGCGATGCGCAGGGCACGCTTCATCTGCACGCGCCTTCGCCGGACACGCTCGCGCAGCTGCGCACGCTCTTCACCGCGTTCGCGCAGTCGCACGACGGCGTGCTGCTCGAGGACAAGGGTCATTCGCTCGCGATCCACTACCGGCAAGCCCCCAACCTCGCCGGCTACGTGCACAAGACGGTGCGTGAAACGGTCGCCGCGACCGGGGTCAAGGGCTACCAGCTTCAACCCGGCAAGTGTCTGCTGGAGCTTCGTCCGGACGGACGCGACAAGGGCACGGCCATCGTCGATTTCATGGACGAGCCACCGTTTCGCGGGCGCCGCCCGGTGTTCGTCGGCGATGACCGCGGGGACGAGCACGGGTTCGCCGTCGTCGACACGCTGCGAGGTCGGTCGATCAAGGTCGGGCGTGGCCGCACGAGGGCGCGCTATCGCCTCGAGGACGTGACCGCCGTGCGACGGTGGTTGGACGCGCTGCTCGCGCCCGGAATCGGCGGCGAGGAGGAACCATCGTGAGGGATCTCGAACTCGCGCTCGTCGGCAACGGCCGCATCGGCCTTCTCGTCGACCGCCGGGGCACGGTCGTCTGGGGCTGCTACCCGGACTTTGGCGGCGATCCGATGTTCTGCGCGCTGCTCGACAATGCGCCGGACGCATCGGAACGTGGCGTGTTCGCCGTTCGCGTGGCCGACGCCGCCGCCGTCCTACAGGCGTACGTGCCCAACACCGCGGTCCTCGTGACGACGATAAGCGATCGGAGCGGCGGTGTCGTGGAAATCACCGATTGCGTGCCTCGGTTCGGGCAGCATGGCCGGGTGTTCCAACCGGTGACGCTCGTGCGACGTGTACGCCGCGTCGCCGGCAGTCCCCGCATCACCGTTTGCCTGCGGCTGGCCTCGGGCTACGGCGCCGAGCCGCCGGTAACGACCGTGGGCAGCCATCACGTCCGCTACGTCGGCGCCGCGCACACGATACGGCTCACGACGGACGCCTCGTTGACCGCGCTGCTGCAGGAGCGGCCGTTCTTCATCGAGGACACGCTGACGCTGCTGCTCGGCCCCGATGAGCCCGTCGCCGAAGCGGTGGGGGAAATCGGGCGCCGGTTCATCGAGGAGACGATCGCGTACTGGCGCGACTGGGTACGCCGCCTCGCGATTCCATTCGAGTGGCAGGACGCCGTCATCCGCGCCGCGATCACGCTGCAGCAGAACCATTTCGACGACACCGGTGCGATCGTGGCGGCGATGACGACCTCGATCCCGGAGTCCGCCGGATCCGGCCGCAACTGGGACTACCGGCATTGCTGGCTGCGCGACTCGTACTTCGTCGTCGATGCGTTGAACCGCCTCAACGCCACCGGCACGATGGAAGCGTACCTTCGCTACATCGTGAACGTGGCCGCGGCCAGTGTCGACGGTGCGCTGCAGCCGGTCTACGGAATCGACGGCGACGCGGCGCTCACCGAGCGCACCATCGACGCGCTCCCCGGCTACCGCGGGATGGGGCCGGTACGGGTCGGCAACGACGCGTACCGGCAGGTGCAGCACGACGTCTACGGGTCCGCTGTTCTTGCCGCGACGCATGTCTTCTTCGACCAGCGGCTGACGCGCAAGGGCGATATCGTGCTGTTCGAGCGGCTGGAGCAGTTTGGCAAACGGGCGCTTGCCGTCTACGAACAGCCGGACGCCGGACTCTGGGAGCTTCGCGGAACGGCGCAGGTGCACACGTTTTCGTGCGTGATGTGCTGGGCGGCGTGCGATCGCCTCGCGCGTATCGCCTCGCAGCTCGGCCTGCCGGAGCGCGCGGCGTCGTGGCGCAAGGAAGCAGAGCGCATCGCTGCCTTCGTCAACGAGCGGTGCTGGAATGCCTCACGCGGCACCTTCGTGTCCGCGGTTGGCGGCGACGAACTCGACGCAAGCCTGCTGCTGCTGGCCGACCTGGGATTCGTTGCGGCCGAGGATCCGCGCTTCGACGCCACCGTGCGGGCGGTCGAGCGCGAGCTGATGCGTGGCGGCTACGTTTTCCGCTACGTCGGGCGCGACGACTTCGGCGAGCCCGAAAACGCGTTTCTGGTCTGCACGTTCTGGTACGTGAACGCGCTGGTCGCCACCGGCCGCCGCGACGAGGCGCGCGCAGTGTTCGAACGGTTGCAGGGCTGTCGCAACCAGCACGGGCTCTATGCCGAGCACGTCAATCCCGCCACCGGCGAGCAATGGGGCAACTTCGTGCAGACCTACAGCATGGTCGGGTTGATCACCTCGGCGATCCGCTTGTCGAAGCCCTGGGACAAGGCGTTCTAGCCTCGCCGGGGGCGCCCGGCGCTCCCGAATCGTGCGCCGCGCCGAAAACCGGTCCGACAGCGCAGAAGCTTCGTTCGGGCGCCCACGGAAGGTGCCCGAGATCACGTCGACGAGGGACTCGCGGTTAACTCCGTCGAGTGGCTCTCCGCCGGCTCGACGTGAATGACGATGTGCGCATTGGCCAGCCGCTCTTCGAGCGCGGCCTCGACCCTGTCGCACAGCACGTGTGCGGCCGCGACGGATCGCTCGCCGGGGACCAGCAGATGGAACTCGAGGAAGCGCCTGCGCCCCGCCTTGCGCGTGCGAAGATCGTGGAAGCTCGCGTCCGCCGGAAGGTGCGACCGGATCACGGTCTCGGCCGCCTGGATCTCGTTTGCAGGCAGTGCCGCGTCCATCAGTCCATCGACCGAGCGCCTGACAAGATTCACGCCGGTGAAAATGATGTGGATGCCCACCGCGATGGCCATGATCGGGTCGAGGATCGACCAGTGCGGCATGAAGATCACGACAGCGAGACCGGCAACGATGCCGGCCGAGGTCCAGACGTCGGTCAGCAGGTGCTTCGCATCCGCCTCGAGCGTGATGCTGTCGTAACGGCGCGCGGCACGCAACATGATCGTCGCGGTCGTGAAATTCATCGCCGCGGCCGCCACCGCCACCAGGATGCCGGGCCCCAGGCTCTGCAGCGACTGCGGTGCGATCAGCCGCTGCACTGCCGACCAGATGATCGCCGCCGCCGCCACCAGGATCAGCGCGCCCTCGACCCCGGCCGCGAAATACTCGGCCTTGTCGTGCCCGAACGCGTGGTCGTCGTCGGCGGGCCGCCCGGCGATCGTCAGCGCGCCGAGCGCCGTCAATCCGGCGGCGAGGTTGACGAACGACTCGAGCGCATCCGACCAGAGGCTCACCGAGCCCGTGATGAACCACGCGCCGAACTTGAGCGCCATCGTCGCGATCGAGGTCGCGATCGACAGCATCGCCATGCGGCGCAGCGCTTTCATCGAATCAGGGCCTGATGGTTGCCGGCACCCGTCCATGATGCGCGGACGATCGCATCGGCTTCTTAACCCGCATCAAGCGGCGCGGATTCCGGGCCTCGCGCCTGGTCAATCGCCTGCAAAAGCGCGCCCGGCTCCTGGGCGCCCGATACCGCGACCCGCTCCGCGAAGATGAAGAACGGCACGCCGCCGACGCCGAGCTCGCGTGCGCGCGCGTCGATGCCGCGCACGCGGTCTGCCCACTCGTCACTGTCGAGAAAGGCGCGCGCCGCCGTGCCGTCGAGCCCGACTTCGCCCGCAATCGCGGCCAGCACGGGGCGCTGGCCGATGTCTCGCCCGTCCAGGAAATAGGCGGCGAAGAGCGCTTCGACCAGCGGCCCGGCATCGCCCATCGCCTGCGCCCAAGCGACCAGCCGATGCGCGTCGAGCGTGTTGGGCTGGCGGACGATGCGCTCGAACGCAAACGCGATGCCAACCGTTTCGCCCGCCGCGCGTACCCGTGCGTAGATTTCCGCGGCACGGGCAGGCCCACCGAACTTGGCTTCCAGGTAGGAGCGGCGATCCACCCCTTCGCGCGGAAGCTCCGGATTGAGCTGGAACGGGTGCCAGTGGACGACCGGCGCAACGTCCGGATCGGATGCGCGCAACCCGGCGAGCGCCGCCTCGAGCCGGCGCTTTCCAATGAAGCACCAGGGGCAGACCACGTCGGAGATGACGTCGATCGGGAGGGACTCTGTGGGCATCCGGATTCGTGACCCGCAAGTGCCGGCTGCAAGCGCCGACATCGACCCCAGTGTAGCGCGCTCGCCGATGGATTCGCCGGTGCCGGCGCTACACTTGCCCGATGCGGGTCTTGCGCTTCGACGTCGTCTGCCGTGTCGTGGACAACTACGGCGACGCCGGTGTGGGCTGGCGCCTCGCGCGCCAGCTCGCCGCCGAGCATGCGCTCGAGGTCCGGCTTTGGATCGACGATCTCGCAACGCTTTCGCGCATTGCGCCCGGCACCGTGCGCGATGCTGCGGAACAGACGAGTGCCGGTGTCCGGGTGCACCGGCTCGACGACAGCTCGCGGCTCGCTCCGATGCCCGACGTGCTGGTCGAAGGCTTCGGCTGCGGGTTGCCCGAGGCGTGGGTCGACGCCATGGCAACCGCGCCCCGCCCTCCCCTCTGGATCAACCTCGAATACCTGAGCGCCGAGGCATGGATCGACGGCACGCATGCGCTGCCGTCGCCGCACCCGCGCCTGCCGCTTACGCGCTGGTTCTACTTTCCGGGCTTCGGCGCCGCGAGCGGCGGGCTCTTGCGCGAACAGGGGCTCTTCTCGGCGCGCGATGCGTTTCGCCGCGATGCGGACGCGCAGAAGGCGTTCTGGGCGTCGCAGGGCCTCGCCCCGCCCGCGCGTGGCGAACTCGCGGTGTCCTTGTTCTGCTACGTGAATGCGGCGCTGCCTGCGCTGTTCGACGCGTGGGCGGAAGGCGAGGCGCCGCTGCGCGTGCTCGTGCCCGAGAAGGTGGCCGTCGCCGCGCTCGACCGCTGGACCGCCGGCAACGTGCCCCACGTCGGGCAGCAGATCGTCCGAGGTGCGCTCACGCTCGCGGTCGTGCCGTTCGTGAGCCAGGATGATTTCGACCGCCGCCTGTGGGCGTGCGAACTCGATATCGTGCGCGGCGAGGACTCGTTCGTGCGCGCGCAATGGGCAGCGCGACCGTTCGTCTGGCACATCTACCCGCAGGCGGAAGACGCGCACCGCGCGAAGCTCGATGCGTTCCTCGCTCGTTACACCGACGGCCTTGCGCCCGCGGCGGCCGGCGCGCTCATCACGTTCTCGCACGCGTTCAACGCCGAAAATCCGGTGGCGACTGCGCAGGGATGGGAGCCGCTTCGGGCGGCGCTGCCGTCGCTTGCGGGCCATGCACTCCGCTGGGCGGACGCGTTCGCACGGCAAAGCGATCTCGCCACGCGCCTGGTTGAATTTGCGCGTTCTAGGCTATAATTTAAAGTTATTCGAAATTCGGCCGGCTCGCCCACGGCGGACGGGTCTTCAACCTCGCAGGAAGCGCCATGAAAACCGCACAGGAAGTACGCGCAGGCAACGTAATCATGATCGGCAAGGACCCGATGGTGGTCCAGAAGGCCGAGTTCACCAAGTCCGGCCGCAACGCGTCGGTCGTCAAGATGAAGCTCAAGAACCTGCTCTCGGGCGGCGGTACGGAGACCGTCTACCGCGCCGACGAGAAGTTCGACGTGATCCAGCTCGACAAGAAGGATGCCACCTACTCGTACTTCGCCGACCCGATGTACGTGTTCATGGACAACGAGTTCAACCAGTACGAAGTCGAGGCCGACAACATGGGCGATGCGCTCAACTACCTCGAGGACGGGCTCGCCTGCGAGCTCACCTTCTACGAGGGCCGCGCGATCTCGGTCGAGATGCCGAACACCGTGGTCCGCGAGGTCGCCTACACCGAGCCGGCAGTCAAGGGCGACACCTCGGGCAAGGTGCTGAAGCCGGCCAAGCTCGCGACCGGGCTCGAAGTCCCGGTCCCCCTGTTCGTCAGCACCGGCGACCGGATCGAGATCGACACGCGCACGGGCGAGTACAAGCGCCGAGTCTGATTCCCCGCGCGGTCCGGCTGCAGCAACGACGGGCGCCTTCCGGGCGCCCGTTGCGCTTATCTTCCGGCGGAAGCGCAACTCGTTCCGGCTCGCGCCATTTCTGCGCGATTTCTGCGCCATTTCCCTCGACTGGAGCCTCCGCCCGGCCGGTCAGGCGGCCGCGGCGATGACCCTTGCCGAGCGCACCGGAAGCGAGCGTCGGAAAGGGACCGCTTGCTGCACCGGGACCTCGCGGAAGCGGCCCTCCCGGGCCGCTGCGCTATGTCAGCAAACAAGCATCATTGGTTTGACGCAGGTCAGCATTCGTGCTGCCGAATCCGCTCACGATGTGACGTAGATAACCACCGGTGAGAACCATGCTCTCCGTCTCGTCCGCAGCGCCCTCGACGTCCACCGTTTCCCCTACCCCGAACGTACGCGAAAGCCGGTCCGGCGCGTGGCAATGCTACGCCGAGGCCGACGAGCTTGCCCAGGCGATCCGCGGCACGCAGTTGCGCATCACGCCCAAGGACCGCGCGACCGGCCCGTGGGCGTTGCTGCCGCTCGCGCTCGAGCGCGGCTTCGTGCAGTTCGCCGACGAGCCCTGCGGCAGTCTGACCTACGGAACCGTGTCGCGCGACATCGCGGGCTTCGGCGTCGCGCTCGCGGCATCCGGGAACTACCGGATGAACGGCTATCCGGTGAGCGGCAACGTGTTCGCGCTGTTCGGCCCCGGGGCCGCGCAGTTCGGCTCGAGTTCCGGGCCTTCGCGCTGGGCCGCGGTGTCGTTCGCGCCGGTCGATCTGGGCGCGGCGCTCGGCGCGGTGCGCGGCACCGACCCGCCTGCACTGGGCACCGTCTTCCGGCCGGTTCTCGCGGCGCCGCCGATCGCTGCAGCCGCGGTCGAATTGCTGTTCTCGGCGCTGATGACCGCCGAGCGCGATCCCGACGCGCTCTCCGCACCCGGTGCGCGCAGCTCCCTCGAACGCGCGCTGCTCGATACGTTCGCACGCGCCGTGGCCTCCGCGGATCCGCACGCGATCGCCGACCGCGCGAAGCTGCCTGCCACACGCCTCGTGCGACAGTGCGAGGGTTACCTGGAAACCAATCTCCACACCCCGGTGTACGTGGCCGATCTCTGCACGCTGACCGGCGCCAGCGAACGGACACTCCGCAACGCGTTCCATACCGTCTACGGCCTCGGCCCGACGCGGTATCTGGTGCAGCGGCGGCTCGCCGCCGCCCGCCGCGCGCTGCGCAGCGCGCAACCGGGTGACACCGTCACCTCGATTGCAACGCGCAACGGGTTGTGGGACCTCGGCCGCTTTGCGGCCGATTACCGCGCGCTATACGGCGAACCGCCTTCGGCGACGCTGCGCGCGGCGCGGGCCGGCACGCTGGCGGCGTAAGCGCAACGCTTCACGCAGCCTGCGGCCGGCAGCCGTAATCGACGGCTGCACAGGACGGCACCGCGTGGGTGCCGTCGCTCATTTCGGGAACTGCGACGTGCGCGGGCAGCGGATCGGGTGCGAGGCGGGCACCCGCCCTGCGCCCCGAAGAACGCCCAATCCCGATGGCCGGCGCGATCAGCCGGCTCGCGTCGATCGACGATCGGCACGACGGACGCGTTCGACCTCTGCCGGTTCACGAGCGGCCCGCTCGTGCACCCTGCGGCCCGCGACCCACGTCGACCGTATCGCGCGATCGTCGCCCAGCATCATCTGCACGAACAGCGCCTCGGCCAACTCGTCCGCGCCGCGCATGCGGTGCGCGATCAGCGGCGTCGAATGGAGGTCGAGCAACACGAGATCTGCGTCGCGCCCAGGCTCGATGCTGCCGACCTTGTCGTCGAGATTGAGCGCCTGCGCGCCGCCGCGCGTCGCGAGATAGAACGCGTGGTCGGGCGACAGCGTGGTCCCGCCGAGCTGTGCGACCTTGTAGGCCTCGGCCATCGTATGGAGCATCGACAGCGACGTGCCGCCGCCCACGTCGGTCGCAAGCCCGACGCGGAGCGGGCGCGAGGCCTTCTTGACGCGCGGCCAGGGAAACAACCCGCTGCCGAGGAACAGGTTGGACGTCGGGCAGTGCGCAATCGCCGAGCCCGATGCGAAGAGCGCGGAAAGCTCGCGCTCGCGCAGATGGATGCCGTGCCCGAACACCGCGCGCCGGCCGACGAGCCCGAAGCGCGCGTAGACGTCGACGTAGTCGCGCGCGGCGGGAAAGAGCTCGCGCACCCACGCGACCTCGTTCCTGTTTTCCGCAAGGTGCGTCTGCATCCAGCAATCGGGATGCTCGCGCCACAATGCGCCGGCGGCTTCCAGTTGCGCCGGCGTGGACGTCGGCGCGAAGCGCGGCGAGATCGCATAACCCAGTCTTCCGCGGCCATGCCAGCGCGCGATCAGCGTCTTCGATTCCTCGTAGCCGCGGCGGGCGGTGTCTCTGAGCGCGCGCGGCGCGTGGCGGTCCATCAGCACCTTGCCGCCGATCGCGCGCACACCGCGACGAAACGCCTCCGCGAAGAACGCCTCGGCCGACTCGGGATGCACGGTGCAGAAGACCGCGGTGGTCGTCGTGCCGCGCGCGAGCGTCTCGTCGAAGAAGACGCGCGCCGCCGCGCGTGCATGCGACAGCTCGTGAAAGCGCTGTTCCGCGGGGAACGTGTAGCGCGACAGCCAATCGAGAAGCTGCGTGCCGTGACTGGCGATGACCGGCAGCTGCGGATAGTGGACATGACAGTCGACGAAGCCCGGCAAGAGCAGCGTTCCGCGCGGCAGGCGCTCGATCGGCGTACCCGCCGGCAGCGCTCGCAGCACGCGCGAGGCGGGTCCGGCCGCGACGATGCGTCCGCCTGCGATCGCGACCACGCCGTCCGATTCGCACACGCGGGTGGCCGCTACCCCGTCCGCGAACGGGTCGCCGCGGTAGGTCAGAAACGCGCCGCGCAGCGCGAACGGCGCCGATGACACGCGGAGGGCAGATGCGGTCGGCATGGCGCAGGTGAGGTCCGTGTCGCGAATCCGGTCCCGACTATACCTTGCGTCACCGGAACGCGCGGCTTGCGCCCGGCGCGGCGCGAATGGCGCACGGGCCGCCCGGACGAAAGTGGCGAAAGGAACCTTTAACCCGGCTCAAGGGAATACTTTCGGCGCGTTCCCTGTTTTCCTGCTGTCGGCGGCGCCGTTCGTGGGCCGCGCCGCCGGCCGTACGATGACAACCGGCCTTGGGCGGATCGGCGGATTCCGTTGGAAGGGGTAGTCAGGTCATGCTATCGCGACCACGGCGAGTTCGGAGCTGCAACGCAATGCTGGACATCGTGTGAACAGGCCCTAAAGGGAGGTGCGGGTATGAAGCGCTTCGCAGTCCTGCTTGCCGCCGGTGTGGTCCTGGGGATTTCGGCGATCGCCAGCGCCGTCCCCGTCGCGTACGTCGCCAACCTGAATGGCGCCAGCGAGAACCCGTCCAACCCCTCGGCGGCAATCGGCACCACGACGGTATTCATCGACACGGCGGCGCATACGCTGCGCGTCGTCGTTTCCTTTTCAGGGTTGTCGGCGCCGACAACGGCGTCTCACATCCATTGCTGCATCGCCCCGCCGGGCAATGCCGGCGTTGCCACGGCAACACCCACGTTCCCGGGGTTCCCCCTTGGCGTCACCAGCGGCAACTACGACGTCACGTTCGACACGCTGCAGGCGTCGACGTGGAACGCCGCGTTTGTCACGGCGAACGGGGGCACGCCGGCGGGCGCCGAAGCCGCGCTGGCCTCCGGTCTGGCCGCCGGCCGCGCGTACCTGAACGTCCACACGACCGCGTATCCCGGTGGCGAGATCCGGGGCTTTCTGGTGACGCCAGCGGCGGCCGCCGGGCCATCGAACAGCATCCCGACGCTTTCCGAACTGGCGCTTGCGATGCTCGTCGTTGCGCTGGCGACCCTCGGAATTCGCGCCGTCGGCCGGCGCTCGGCCTAGCCCGGATGCGAGGGCGCTGACCGGGCGCCGTCGCCCTCAATGACACGAGCCGTACTGCGGGATCGGGTAGGGGACCGGGTTACCCCGGTCGCCCTCCCACACCACCGTACTTGCGGTTCCGCATACGGCGGTTCATGAAACGCGCTGGAGGCGCTGCACCGTATCGAGCAGCGACACCAGCCCCAGATGATCGAACCAGGACTTAGGAAAGGCCGCGTGCATGTGACTCGCGCCCGCGTTCCACCACGGGCCGCGCCCGTTGGTGGCCGAGCGCCATGCACGCTCTTCCGTCAAGCCGCGTTGCCTCAGATAGCGCACACGCGCAGAGCACCGCTTCCATTGTCGCCACAGGACACAGCGCAGTTTGTGCCGTATCCATCCATCCCGCTCTTCCAACGCCCGTTTGGTTTCGGCCAGCTTGAAGTAGGCCGCCCACCCGCGTAGCACGGGGTTCAGCGTCTGGATCGTGGCGGCCAGGCTTTGGCCTCGCGCACCGCGCAATAGCACCTTCACTTTCTCCGTCAGCTTCTGCAAGCTTGGGTTGGCGATGCGCAGCTTCGGCTTCCGGTGCGCCGTCAGGCTGTACCCCAGAAACTTCCGCTGCCACGGCCGCGCCACCGCGCTCTTGGCCACGTTCACCTTGAGCTTGAGCCGCTGTTCCAGAAACCCGGTCAGACCGTGCAGCAGCCCCGTCCCCGCACGCTCGCTGCCGACATAGATGTTGCAGTCGTCCGCATAGCGGCAAAAGGCATGGCCCCGTCCTTCCAGTTCCCGGTCGAGATCAGTGAGCAGAATATTGGACAACAGCGGTGAGAGCGGCCCGCCTTGCGGCGTGCCTTCCGTGCGCTGCGATACCAGCCCGTCCGCCATCATGCCCGCTTCCAGATACCGCCGGATCAGCTTGAGCACTCGTGCATCACCAATCTTCGCTGCCAATTTGCTCATCAGCAGGTCGTGGTTGACCCGGTCGAAGAACTTCTCCAAGTCAATGTCCACCACCCAGCGCTTGCCCCGCGCCACATACTGCTGCGCCTGACGTAGCGCCTGATGCGCATTGCGTCCCGGCCGAAAGCCGTAGCTCGCGTCCGAAAAGGTCGGCTCGAAGATCGGTTGCAGCACTTGATGCATTGCCTGCTGGATCAACCGATCCACCACCGTCGGAATGCCCAGTGTCCGTACCCCGCCTTGCGGCTTGGCAATGTCCACCCGGCGCACCGGTTGCGGTTGATAGTCGCTCGCCAGCAGTCTGGTCCGTATCGTCGGCCAGTGTCTTTTAAGATGGTCTTTGAGTTCGGCCACCGCGAGTTGATCTACCCCCGCCGCACCCTTATTCTCGACCACCCGCTGATACGCGAGCTTCAGGTTGCCGCGTTCCACTACGGCTTCCATCAGGCTCGTTGCCGCTGCCTCCGCTTTCGTCCGCGCACGGGTCGCCACGTCCGCCTCGGCGCGTGCTGTGGCGTCGGCCGAATTCCGTTCGGTCTCCACCGCGCCCGCCTGATCTGCCCGATCCGCTTCTGCCTTCATCGGCTTCCTTGAGATTCCCGCCGCCTACTCGCGGCACTTCACGTTCGGCCCTTCGGGTCGTCCCGACCCCTACTATGGCCTCGGCTGACTTCTGGCGATCCATCCCAACACCTCTCGATGTCAGTAGCACAAGGCAGACCGCCAGATCTCCCCGGGTATTGCGCACGTACCTTCCCGCTTATGCCTGTCGGATATACGTCGCAGCGTTCCGTGCAAGTATCGGGCTTTGCAGAACTTGGCCTGCTCACCCCGCTACGCCGCCTCAATCCGCTTCCTGTACGTCAGGCCAGCGCTTTGCCTTCGGCTTCCTTCAGATTCGCAGTCGCCCGCGACACCCTTGCCTTCGGCTAACACTTCCCCTTGCCGGGTGTGTAGAGGACTTCCACCTCCAAGTACGTGCGCCCTGCCGGGCGCACCAAAGAAAAAGGCCGGCGACTGCCGGCCTTTTTCATGTCGCGATGATGACGCGACTACTTGCCGCCGGCCAGCGCGAACTTGGCGAGGCTCGCGAGTTCGGCATCGGAGCCCGCGACCTTCGGATGGCCCTTGCCGTCCTTCAGCATCGTGACGATCTTGCCTTCCGCTCCCTTGTCGTCCTTGTTCTTGGCGGCGATGTCCTTCCACGACGGGCCAACCTTCTTCATGTCCGCCGCATGGCAGGTGCCACAGCCCTTCGCCTTTTCGAGTTCTGCACCGGACTGGGCGTTCGCCGTGCCGGCGGCCATCAGGCTCGCGGCCGCGGCCATTGCGATCAACATCGACTTCATGGTGTCTCCTTTATGCATTGTGACGGGGCCAAATCCCCCACGATCCGCTCCCTGCGGGCGGTCTGCATGCCTCAACGGATGGCATACACGCCCGGCTGACACGGCGGCGCGCATCCTAGCACGGCGCAGGGGGGTCCCGGGCAGAGCGCCGGCCACGAACCCGCGGGCGTCCCGACCGCGGGCTCGTCGTCTTTCGCTGGCAGGGACGCCGCTCCCGGAAGTCGGGCGCGACCAAGGTCGGGAGGGCCCCGGCGCCAAGCCCCCCGCCCCAAACGCCGGCGGGCAGGCCCGCCGGCACCTTGCGGCACTCCGAGGCTGCTACTTGCCGGTCAGCGTGAAGCTGACCATCGCCTTGATCTCGTCGTCGCTCGCGGCGACCTTCGGGTGGCCCTTGCCGTCCTTGAGCTTGACCGCGATCGCGGCGGCGTCGCCCCCCTTGGCGGCGATGTCCTTGAGCGACGGGCCCATCTTCTTAGTGTCCGGCGCGTGGCAGGTTTCGCACCCCTTCGATTTGAAGAGTTCGGCACCCGTGGCCGCGACGGCGCCGCCGGCGCCCACAAGGCTGCCCGCGGCAGCGATGGCGATAAGCAATGACTTCATGGCGTCTCCTCCCTGGTGAATGGCGCTGTTGGAAACCCGCCGCAATGATTGCGGGCGGGCGTCCGACGTTCGCCGTTGACAATTCGCGATCCGGAACGGCTCCTCGAAGCACTCGTGCCACCCGGCTCGCCCGGATGTTTCACCGGGGCGCGGGAATTTGGCGTGGCGGTTTGCGCCCTGGATCGGGCGCAGCCGACGACGTCAATAGCAGCGACGATTGGCGAGGAGAGCAAGCCCGAGCCAGGTGCAAAACGACCGCCAAAAACCGTGCAGCCCGCCCGTTCAACGTGCTCCGCCGGTGGCGGGTCCCAAGTGCTTGGCAAGACTCGAGTCTTCATTGAATCGGCAGCGGCCTGGTGATACATCCGGGCTAGGTATTGCCCGCTGCCTTCGGGGCAGGCGCGGCCTTCTGGGCGGGAGCGGCCGTAGGCGCCTCCGGGGCTTTCGCCGTCTTGGGTGGCTCCGCGTTCAGGTTCACGTCGGGCCAGGCGCGACCGTGGCAGGCCGGGTTGGCGCAGAAATTGCCGCCTTCGCGACCGAACTTGAGTTCGCCATGGCACATCGAGCAGCTCGGGTCGGCCAGCAGGCGATGCTCGTGCATGAAGTTCGGCGCGTTGTGGCTGTCGGGCGGCGAAACACCCGCGACGATGGTCGACGCGACGCTGCCGCCTCCGCTCTCGAGCTTGACCTGCGGCAGGTTGTGACACAGCGTGCACTGCAGCCGGATCGCCTCACCCTTGTCGTTGAAGTGCTTGCCGTCGTGGCAGCGGAAGCAGCCCGGGGAGTCCCGGTGCTGCGCGTGGTTCGGGAACGACTTCCAGGTGATGCCCTTTTCCTCGAAGGACGTCGTCAGCAGGATGTCCTTCATCGCTTTCTGGAATTGCAGGTCCTTGTCTTTCAGGTCGGGGGGGACGGCCGTCTTGGCCGCGTAGTCGGCGATCACCTTGTCGACCTTGGCCGCGCGATCCTCCATCTTGCCGCTCAGGTCGCCGACCGCCTCGATCAGCGACACGGCGCGCGCCTTGACCGATGGGAGGCCGCGGTCGATCTTGCCGGACGCGATCGCCTCGTCGACGACAGCGACCGGATTGGGGAACGGGTGGCCGACCGCGTTGTGGCAGTTGTAGCACTCCATGCGACGAGGCTCGAGCTTGCCCAGTTCGGCGGCCGACAACTTGGACTCCGCATCGATGTAGGTCACTCTGCTGCCGTCCGGCTTGCGGATCTCGACCCAGGGAATCGAACGCCCCTGCGGGTCGGGACTCTTGAATTCGACGTCGCTGCCGATGTGCCAATGGATGCCGGTCACCTTCCACGAAAGCTCGCGTTCGATGTTCGCCGTCGTGTGCAGCGTCAGCCGATAATCGGTCTCGCTGCTCTTCGGATCGGTGCCGAAGCGCTTGTTGACCGCGACGCTGTCGTGGTGCTCGGCCTGTGGCCAGTGGCAGCTCTCGCAGGCCTCGCGTGCCGGGCGCAGGCCGCTCGCGTACGTCGGCCGCTCGTATCCCACGATCATGCCCCACAGCTCCTTGATGTGCGCGGGCTTGAGCGCGATCAGGTGAAGTGTCGAGGTGCGGCCCATGTGGCACTCGACGCAGTGGACGCGGGCGTGCGCGGACGTCTTGTGGGAGATCGACTCCTCGGGGTGAACGCTGTGGCACATGGCCGCGCAGAATGCGTCGCTGTTCGTGTACTCCCAGCCGGCGATGCCCGCAACGCCGAGCACGGCGAGCGCCAACAGCCCGACCACGATCGTGGTGACGGTTCCCATCATCAGCGTCCTGCGCCCCAGCTTAATCTTCATGAATCGTTCACTCCGCTTTCATTGGCAAGCCTGCAAACCTGCTGTCCGCTGCCGCCGCGTCGGATACGACGGCGGGCCGGTCGAGCCGGCCCGCATTGTAGCGTCCGCCGCAGTCCGCGGCTAAACGATGAAGCTGTAGACAATCAATATGACCGTCAGGATACCGAGCGACACGGCCGCGAGTCCGACCACGTAGCCCAGCGTCACCGTCGATGCGGGCGGCGGACCGGTCTCCATGTCGGCGAGCCGTCCTTCCTTGACGAGACGCGCGTACTCGGTCCCGCGCTCCTCGAGCATCTCGTGCTCGCTCACCAGTCCCGTGAAGATCACCGGGTCCATCGGGAATTTCTCCGGTCGGATGTGGCCGTTGAAGAAATGGATCGTGAAAATGAAGCCGACCGCGAGCAGCGCCTCTTCGCCGTGGACCAGTGTAGCGATGTTGAATATCCAGCCCGGCAGGAACTGCGCGAAGAAGAACGGGAACCACAGCAGCAGTCCCGAGCCGCCGATGATGAACATCCCCCAGAACACCGCCCAGTAGTCGAACTTCTCCCAGTACGTATAGCGGTCGAAACTGGGTCGGGGGCCCTTGCCGAGGAACCACTTGATGTGGCCGACGATGTCTTCCACGTCCTTCAGGTTCGGGACCATCGAGTTCGGGCTCCACACCATCTCGAGCCACTTGCCGGTCCGCGCCGTGTCGACGAACACCCGGAGAACGTGCCCGACGAACACGACGATCATCACGCCGGCGCAGATGCGGTGGATGATCTGCGCGGACTGGAAACCGCCCAGGAACCGCGCGAAGCTCTGCGCCCAGGCATGGTCGGCCACGAGCAGCGGCAAACCGGTGAGTGCACAGCCGATGAAGGTGAACATCAGCAGCGCGTGCATGACCCGATCGAGCACGTCGAAGCGCCGGTAGTAGCGGCCGCTTGCGCTCGTGCGGCGCGCGCCGGCGGGAAGGGCGGTTGCTGGGGTCGCCATCAGTGCTTCTCCTCTGATCCCGTGCGGCCTTGCGCGCGCCGCTCCTTCACCGCCTTGAGCGAGCGGAAGAACCACAGCAGCGTGTGCGCGCCGAAGAAGACGAACACGCCGAGCAGCAGCAGGTCCATGAACTTGCCGGTGAAGAACAGCAGCTGGCCGCGCTCACGACTGTGCTTGTTGGCATGCGGGTCGAACGACACGAAGTTCGCGTTTGCCTTCGGGTGGCACTGCTGGCACGTGGCGAGCCGGTTCTGCGCCGAGACCTTCGACAGCGGGTTGTCCTTGGGCAGCACCTCGTGCGCGCCGTGGCAGCTCGCGCAGGTCGCGATCTGCGTGAACCCGAGCTTCGTCACCTGGCCGTGGAACGTGTCGCGGTAGGTGCTCGCGAAATCGGCGTGGCAGGTGCCACATTGCTCGGCCACCGCAAGCTCGAACTTCGGGTCGCGATGCTGCGCGATCGCGTGCGTCGTGTGGCAGTCGGTGCAGCCGGGCGCCTGCAGGACGTTCGCCTGGCGGAGCTTGCCGTGCTCGCTCTTCTCCCAGGTCGCCTTCACGCCCATATGGCACGTTGCGCAGGTCGCCGGAATGTTCGCGCGCGCGACCCGGCTTTCCGGATCCGACTTCGGCCGCATGTCGTGCGCGCCGTGGCAGCCGGTGCACGTCGGCACCGCCTCCCTGGCCGAGGTCTTCTTGGCCATCGCCTGGCCGTGGATGCTGTCGTGATACTGGCTGATGATGTTGCCGCCGGGCAGCTTCGCCTGCTGGATGATCGCCTCGTTGCCGTGGCAGGCGCCGCAGGTCTTCTCGATGTTCGTGTGACCGGTCCGCGATGCGGGATTCGAGGACTTCAGGATGTCGTGGGAGCCGTGGCAATTCGTGCAGCTGGCCGCCACCGGGTTTCCACCCGCGCGCGCCTTGCCGTGGATCGTCGCCGTGTATTCCTTGACCGCCTTCTCGTGGCAGCTCGCACACTGGACGGGCTTGACTTCCCCGTGCGGAAACTTGTCGGCGGAGACATCGGCGTGGCAGGCCGTACAAGGAAGTTGCATCGAGCCGTGGACGGAGCCGCCGAACATCTTGGCGTCGACCGCGATCGACTTGCCGCTTGCGGCCTTCGCGTCGGCCGCGCCATGACAGGCGAGACAGGCGTCGTTGGGGCCCGCTGCAGGTGCCGCGGTGCGTCCGGCCTGCGCAAGCACCAAAGGACTCGCAACGAGCGCGAGGGCGAAGATCAGAGCCCGGAACATCGTGCGCTTCATCATCGTCTTTCTGACGACCGTCGCCATCGGCGCGGAACCATGGAGGTGGCCCGGAAGGCACGTCCGGACGACGGCGCCCATGCCTTCGTAGCGCACGGTGACATGCCGGTTTCCATGAGGTCTTGACTTGCGTCAACCGCCTCGATGCACAGGGGCTGTACAAGCAGGCGCCCTGCGTCTGTGCAACGGCCGCTGCGGGAGAACGGCAAGCGGCGGCCGCCTTCACGCCACCCGGGCGACGCGGGGCGCAGGGTGCACACGGTGGGGGGCGAGGTAGCTCGGCGTGCGCGCTTTCGGCAGCTTGTAGACGAAGTGATAGCGCGCGACGTGGTAGCTCGGGTCGAAGCCGAAGAAGTTGAGCTGCATGCGCGCCAGTTCTTCCGCCCGGTAGGCTTCCAACGGTTTCGCCGCCTCGTCCTCGGTCCGCCGCCGGCGCTTCGCCGCCCGTTGGTGAGCGAAGTCGGGCGCGGCGGCGAGCGTTTGCGCGCGCTCCACCGCCATCGCGAGGAATGCAGCGGGTGCGGTCCCGAAGCAGTCGTCGATCAGGCCCGATGCCACGGCCTCCGGCGCGCCGATCGGAAGGCGGTTGCCCACGATTGCCGCCGCCATGTCCGTACCGACACGGCGCGGCAGCAGATACGTCCAGTACTCGGAGCCGTACAGGTTCCCCATCGACTTGTAGTGCGGGTTCAGCACGACACCGACGCGCGCCCAGACGTGATCGGCCGCGAGCGCCAGGAAGCATCCGCCCGCACCCGCATTGCCCTGCAGCGCCGCGATCGTGAGCTGGTCGTGCGCGGTGACGATTTCGCGTACGAGATCGTTCATCGCGTCGATGTTGCGCCACGATTCCTCGGCCGGATGACCCGACGCCTCGATCCCGTTGAGATCGATACCGTTCGACCAGAAGTCCGGTCCGCCCGCCAGCATCAGCACGCGCGTCGGACGTGCCTTGGCGGTAGCGACCGCAGCCCGCAGCGCCTCGCATCGCGCGGCGTCCATCGCGCCGTTGTAGAAGGGAAAGTGCACGACGCCGACTGCGCCATGCTCGTCGTAACGGATCGGGCGCCAGGTCGCGTCGTCCACGGTCGCGTCCGCTGCGAGAGGCACGTCCGGGACGCCGGCAAGCCGCTCGCCCAGCACTGTCGCCGCCGGCAGCTTGAATTCCGGCATGGAACCCGCGGGCACGCGCTTCAGATGCGTGAACCACACGGCGGCGTCCCTCGTTGCGCGCAGGATCGCGCCGTCGCGCTGCGCGATCACGTCGCCGGGTCGCGCCTGCGGGAACTGGCGGTGGAGCCCGCCCTCCGGATGGGCGTCGAACAGGTGGCAGTCAATTCCCAGCACGTCGTCGCGCACGCCCGGGAATCCGTCCGCGGCCCTCGACTTGCGCAATACGGTCGCCGTGTCGTCGCGCCCCCAATCGATCGCCCGATCCGCCTGCTTCATCGGTGGACGCAACCGCCCGCGCACGTCCGGCCGCGCGTAGTCGAGGGGCTCGGGTCGGAATGTCGGGTCGGAAAGACGCGACAGCGCCTCGCGGACAGCGACGACCGCCGCTTCCGTCACCTCGTTCCGATAGAGACTGCTCTTGGTCGCGTCGCGCATCGGAAACTCCGCCGTCGCGACGATGTCGCCCGCGTCCATCTCGCCGTTGGCTAGCAGCACGCTTGCGCCCCAGCGCGTCTCCCCTTGCTGGATCGCCCAGTCGAGCGCGGACGGACCTCGATCACCCTTGATGCCGGGATGCACGACGAGGCAGCGATGGCGGCGCCAGACGGATTCCGGAATCGCGCGCTTCAGGAACGGCGCAACGATCAGCTCCGGCTGCCATAGCGCCACCGCTTCCTCGGTGACGCGATCGTTGACGTCGAACTCGACGGCAATGTCGTGGCCGTCGCGGCGCAACTCGACGTGGAGCCGTTGCGTCAGGCTGTTAAAGCCATGGCACAGGAGGAGGATGCGCACGGGGTTTGGATGTCGGATGTCATCCGCTCAACAGATCCGCGGCAGCTGCTCGCCCGTCAGCCAATCGACAACGCGCCGGCCGCCGAAGCGCGTGTCCATCTGCACGAAGTGGTGCGGATCCTCGATCACCTCGCCGATGATCGCCGCATCCGGGCCCAGCGGATGGGCCCGCATTGCGGCGAGCAGCCGGTCGGCGTCCGCTGCCGCGCAGATCGCGACCACTTTGCCTTCGTTGGCAACGTAAAGCGGGTCGAGCCCCAGGAACTCGCAGGCCGCGTCCACCTCCGGCCTGACGGGAATGGCGGCCTCGTCGATCACGATGCCGCAGCCGGACTGGCGGGCGATCTCGTTCAGCGTGGTTGCGAGCCCGCCGCGCGTCGGATCGCGCAGCACGTGCACGTCGGGCACCACCGCGAGCATTGCCGCGATCAGCCGGTGCAGCGCCGCGGTATCGGAAGTGATCGTCGTCTCGAACGTCAGGTTCTCGCGCAGCGACATGATCGCCACGCCGTGGTCGCCAAGCGTCCCGGACACGAGAATCCGGTCGCCGGGGCGCGCGCGGTCGCCGCGCACGTCCACGCTGGCCGGCACGACGCCGATGCCCGTGGTCGTGATGAACACGCCGTCGCCCTTGCCCTTCTCGACCACCTTGGTGTCGCCGGTGACGATGGGCACGCCGGCCTCGCGCGATGCGGCGGCCATCGATTCAACGATGCGCCGAAGGTCGGCGAGCGGGAAGCCTTCCTCGAGCACGAAGCCGGCGGCGAGATGAAGCGGCACGGCGCCCATCACCGCGACGTCGTTGATCGTGCCGTGCACCGACAGGCAGCCGATATCGCCGCCCGGAAAGAACAGCGGCGAGACCACATGGCTGTCGGTCGCCATCACCATGCGGCCGGGAGGCGGCGCGAAACATGCGCCATCGTTGCCCTGGCGCAGCCACTCGTTGTCGAAAGCGCGGCCGAACAGCTCTTCGATCAGCTGCGCCATCGCCCGGCCGCCGCCGCCGTGCGTCATGTCCACGCGGCCGTGCCTGAAGTCGATCGGGCGGACGTAGGGCCTGCGGCGGATGCCGGTTTCGTCAGGCATGCGTTGCATCCTTCGACACACCGAAATCAGGGCCAGGCTCGGCGAAATCGGGGCCAGGCTCGACATTCGCGCCGCTCTCCGTTGGAGCAGTTCGATCGCGGAAAGTCGAGCCTGGCCCCGATTTCGCCGAGCCTGGCCCCGATCTTCCCGATTTCGCGTCCCGGTAACGGCCGTACGTGTAATGCGCCGCGCACGCGCCCTCGGAGGACACCATGCACGAGCCGATCGGATTCTCCGGTGTGCACACGGTGCCGAACACCTTGCAATCCGTCGGTTTCTTGACGCCGCGCAGGATCGCGCCGCATTCGCATGCCTTGTGGTCGGGGACCGGCCTGTACACGATGCCGTAGCGGGCCTCGGCGTCGAAGGCGCGGTAGCGTTCCTTAATCGCGAGCGCGCTATAGGGCACCTCGCCTAAGCCCCGCCACTCGAACGAGCGGCGCAGCTCGAACACGTCGGCGACGAGCCGCTTCGCCTTCTCGTTGCCCTGCGGCGTCACCGCACGCGTGAACTCGTTCTCGACTTCGGCGCGGCCCTCGTTCAGCTGCCGCACCAGCATCAGGATCGCCTGCATCACGTCGAGCGGCTCGAATCCGGCAATGACGACAGGGCGGCGGTACTCCTCGGCGAAATACTCGTACGGCTGGCTGCCGATCACGGTCGACACGTGCGCCGGTCCGATGAAGCCGTCGAGCGGGACGATGCCGAGGTCGCGCACCTCGGGCGACTCGAGGATGTGGGTGATCGCCGCAGGCGTCAGCACGTGGTTGCAGAACACGCTGAAATTGGTCAGGCCCTCCGCTTCGGCCTGTCGGATCGCGACCGCCGTCGGCGGCGTCGTCGTCTCGAAGCCGATCGCGAAGAACACGACTTCGCGTTGCGGATTGTCGCGGGCGATCGTGAGCGCGTCGGCGCATGAATAGACCATGCGGATGTCGGCGCCGCGCGCCTTCGCCTTCATGAGCGACAGGCCGCCGGAGGCCGGCACGCGCATCGTGTCGGCATAGGTGCAGAGGATAATGCCGCGCGTGTGCGCAAGGTCGATCGCGTTGTCGATGCGCCCGATCGGCAGCACGCAAACCGGGCAGCCCGGCCCGTGCACCATCTCGACATTCGCCGGCAGAAGCTCCTTGATGCCGTAGCGCGAGATCGTGTGCGTGTGCCCGCCGCAGAACTCCATCAGGTGATACGTGCGTTCGGGCTTCGCTTCGCGTGCGATCGCGGCCGCGAGCCCGCGTGCGAGGTTCCCGTCCCGGAACTCGTCGACGTACTTCATCGTCACTCAGAAGCGCCCGCGGCGGGCACGAGACCTGCTTCGGCAAACGTCGCCAGCGTGCGTTCCGCCTCGTCCGGATCGAGCCGCGTCAGCGCATATCCGACGTGCACGATCACATAGTCGCCGACCTGCACGTCCTCGACCAGCGCGAGCGACACCTCCTTGCGCACGCCGCCCAAATCGATGCGTGCCATGTCGGGGCCGGTCAGCTCCACGACGCGGGCGGGAATGGCAAGGCACATCGCTCAGCTCCTTTGCAGCGTCCGCCGCGCCACCCACGCCTGGCCGAGCGCGAGTCCGCCGTCGTTGGGCGGCACATCGTGCGCTTCCAGCATCGTGAGGCCGCGTAGGGCGAGCGCGGCGCGCAGGCCGCGTGAGAGGATCGCGTTCAGAAAGCAGCCGCCGCCGCACGCCACCGTTGTCAGTCCCGATTCACGAGCGGCCCATGCGACCCAATCGGCCAGCGCCGGGACGAGTGTCGCATGGAACAGCGCCGCGCCGAATCCGTCGTCGGGCTCGTCGGCGATGCGCGCCGCGAGCGGAGCGAGGTCGAGCGTACCGTCGGCGCGCACGAGATGGAGCGAGCGGTCGGCGGCAACGGGGCCGTGACGCTCGGCGAGCCCTTCGAGCAGCATCGCCGCCTGGCCTTCGAATGCCATGCGGGTGCGCACGCCGAGCAAACCCGCCGCGGCGTCGAACCAGCGGCCGAGGCTCGTCGTCTCCGGCGAACGCACGCGACGCGACAGCATTTGCGCAACCGTGGCCGCCGCCGGCTCGTCGCCGAACCTTCGCGCGATTTCGTCGCCGCGTCCGAGCAACGCGAGTGCGGACGCCGCCATGCGCCACGGTTCGCGCGCGGCGCGATCGCCGCCGGGGAGGCGCAGCGGCGAGAGGTGGCCCAGGCGGCGGAAGCCGGGACCGGCGACGTGCAGCAGCTCGCCACCCCACGCTGCGCCGTCGCTGCCGAGGCCCACGCCGTCGAGCGCGAGCCCGAGCACCGGCGCCTCGACGCGATGCTCGGCGACGACCGCCGCGACGTGCGCATGATGGTGCTGCACCTCGATGGCCGGCACGCCGAAGCGCTCGGCCAGCGCGCCTGCAAGCCGTGTGCTGAAGAAGTCGGGATGGCGATCGTGCGCAACCGCCGCCGGTTGCACTTCGAGGATCGCGAGCAGGTGATCGACCGCTTCCTCGAGCGCAACGCAGGTGGGCGCGTTGTCGAGATCGCCGATGTGCTGCGAGACAAAGGCCTCGTCGCCGCGCGTCACGCACAGCGTGTTCTTGTACCAGCCGCCGAGCGCCACCACGTCGGGGCCGGGTCGCGCGAGACGGATCGCGCTCGGTGTTGCGCCCCGGGCGCGGCGCACGAACATCGGCGCATCGCCCGCGCCCACCCGGACGACGCTGTCGTCGCAGCGGATCACGATGTCGCGGTCGTGCATCAGCATCGCGTCGGCAATGCCGGTGAGCCGCCGCCGGGCCTCGCCGTTGCCGATCACCAGCGGTTCGCCACCGGGATTCGCGCTCGTCATCACGAGCACGAGGTCCTGCGCGCTTTCGAGCCAGGAAAGCCCATGCGGGCGCCCGGCCGCCTCGTGGAAGAGCAGGTACTGCAGCGGCGTGTAAGGCAGCATCGCGCCGAGCCAGGCGAGGCCGGGCGCGACACCGGACAGCGCATCGTCGGTTCCCGGCGCCTTGCGCAACAACACGATCGGGCGCTCGGGCGACTCGAGCAGCGTGCGCTCGGCGGCGCTCGCCGTGGCGAGGCCGTCGAGCGACGCGGTGCCGGCAACCATCACCGCAAACGGCTTTTCCTCGCGCGCCTTGCGCTCGCGCAATGCCGAAACGGCCTGCGGGTTGCGTGCGTCGCAGGCGAGGTGGAAGCCGCCAAGACCCTTGATCGCGACGATGCATCCGTCCCGCAGCAGGCGCAGCGTCTGCGCGATCGGATCGCCTTCGATCGGCACACCCTCGCGGTCGGTCAGCAGCAACTGCGGCCCGCAGACGGGACAGGCGTTGGGCTCGGCGTGGAAGCGGCGGTTCTCGGGCGAGTGGTACTCGGACAGGCAGGCGGGGCACTGCGCGAAGCCCGCCATGCTGGTCTGCGCACGGTCGTAGGGCAGCGCGCGCGTGATCGTGTAGCGCGGGCCGCAATTCGTGCAGTTGACGAAGGCGTAGCGGTAGCGGGCCTCGCGCGGGTCGCAGAGTTCGCCCAGGCAGTCCTCGCAGACCGCGCTGTCGGGCCCGATCGCGGTGGACACGCGTCCGGCGCCGCTTTCCACGACCGCAAATCCCGCGACCGTTTCGACGGCAGTCAACCGCTCGACGTCGACCGCGTCCACGCGCGCAAGCCGCGGCGCGTCGCTTGCAAGCCGCGCCGCCAGGCGGTCGAGTGCGGCGGGCGCGCCCTGCGCCTCGATCGTCACGCCGGCGGCATCGTTGCGCACGAAGCCGTCGAGGCCCAGTTCGTGCGCAACCCGATGCACGAACGGCCTGAAGCCGACACCCTGCACGATGCCGCGCACCGCAATGCGGCGGCGCTCGATCGTGGCTTCGCGCAGGACGGTCTCGACCATCGCGTCTTTCGTGAGCGCGCCGCGCTAGACCGGGTTGCCGAGTGCCGCGAGCCGTGCTTCGAGTTCGGCCACGCGCCGTGACAGCCGCTCGACCTCGCCGCTGCGACGCGCGCGCGCGGCAGCGGCGCCGCGCTCGAGCCACGCGAGCCACGCCTCGAACCCGGCGCCCGTCGTCGCCACAACCTCGAGCACGTCGAGGCCCGGCCGCACGCGGCGCGCGTACTCGACCGCCTTCGCGACATCGAACTGCAGGTAAGGAAGCAGGTCCACCTTGTTGACGATCAGGAGGTCGGCCGCACGGAACATGTCCGGGTACTTGAGCGGCTTGTCCTCGCCCTCGGTCACGGAGAGGATCACGACCTTGTGCGCCTCGCCCAGGTCGAACGCCGCCGGGCACACCAGGTTGCCGACGTTCTCGATGAACAGCAGCCCATCCTGCGGCGCGGGCAGCGTCTCCAGCGCGCGCGCCACCATGTGCGCGTCGAGATGGCAGCCCTTGCCGGTGTTGACCTGCACCGCAGGCGCGCCGGTCGCGCGGATGCGGTCGGCGTCGAACGACGTCTGCTGGTCGCCTTCGATGACGGCGACCGGCGTTCGCGCGCCCCAGGCCTCGATCGTGCGGCAGAGCAGCGTCGTCTTGCCGGAGCCCGGGCTCGAAACGAGGTTCAGCGCGAACACGCCGCGCTCGGCGAAGCGGCGGCGATTGGCCGCGGCGAGCGCATCGTTCTTCGCGAGGATGTCCTGCTCAACCTGCAGGATGCGCGCGGTTGGCGTGCCCGGCGCATGCGTGGCACCCAGCGCAGTGGCCGTCGCCGCATGCTCGTGCGGCTGGTCGTGCGGGTGCTCGTGCCACGTGCCGTCGGCGTGCCAATGGCCGACCTGCCCGTGATCGTGCGTATGCTCGCCCGAATGATCGTGCGCGTGCGTGTGCGAACTGCCGTCGGCATGGACGTGCGCATGCGCGTGCCCGTCCTCGGCATGCGCGTGCGCGTGGTCGCCGTCATGTTCGTGGGGATGCACATGCACTGTCCCGTCCGCATGGCGATGCTCGTGCGCATGGCGGTAGGCGGGCTGGCCCTCGATCCGGGCATCGCCGCCGCCGCAACCACAGGTGGTACACATGTCCGCCTCGTCTCCTCGTCGTCGTTCCCGGGCCTAGACTACCGCAATGTCCTTGACCCGCATGCCGTCGCCGCCGGTCACCGTAAGCTGGTAGCTGCCGCATTGCGGGCACGCGTCGCCGATCTGCGCGAGCGGCACCGTGATGCTGCAGGGCATGCACCACGCGGCGCCCGGCAGCACGTCGATCGCGAGCGCCGCGCCGGCGGCGAGGCTGTCGCGCGTGACGGCATCGAAACAGAAGCGCAACGCATCGGGCTCGACGTGCGAAAGCGCACCGATCTCGAGGCGCACTTCGGTCACCCGACTCGCGCCGTTGCGGCGTGCGGCAGTCTCGACCAGCTCGAGCATGCTTTCGGCCAGCGCCATCTCATGCATGGCCGATCTCCACTGTGCAGCCGACGCACGGGTCGAGCGCCTGCACGACGAGTGCTGCGCGTCGGCGCAGCGAGTCGATCGACGGGTCGGCAATGCCTGCGAGACCGCGCGCGAGCGCACCGCGCGGATGGAAGTTCCATTCGGTGGGCGCAACGATTGCATAGCATGTCACGCGACCATCCCGGACCGTCGCGCGGTGCACGAGCAACCCGCGCACCGTCTGGACCGCGGCGACACCTTCGCCGACGGCCGGCGACCACGCGTCCACGATGCCGGCGGGGGCCGCACCCAGCGTGTCGACCTGCTGCGCAAGCTCGGTGAGCCGCGCGACCATCCGCGTGACGATTCCGTTCCCGTACGCGCGCGCGCAATCGGCGACCCGCGGATGCGAGGCGAGACGCGCGTACGCGCCCGTTTCGACGGGAGCGTCATCCCACGTCGGCGCGTGCGCGAACCCGGCGTCGGCGGAAAGCGCAGAGAGCATATGCGACTCGAGCGCCGCACGATCGGTCGCCGGCATCGGCGCCACGTCGCTCGAGCCGAGCCTCGCGTCGTGTACGAGCCACGCGTGCACGAGTCGCGAGGGAACCGTCGCCCCCCGCGCGGACCAGGCACGCACCTCGTCCGCGCCGCCGGCGGCGAGCCAGCGCGCCGGCGTCATTGCGAGCGCATCCGTCTTGCAGACGTCGGCGATCGCGCTGCGAGCCTCTGCCAGCGCGGACAGGGCGATCGGCTCGCATGCATCACGAAGCGACGTCGTCGCGCCGGCAAGCCGGCCAAGCAACGGCGCGATGGTCTTGCGGACCCGGGCGACCGCCGCAACCTCCGGCGCGAGCCCCTGCGCCACCGGTGCATCGATCAGCAGGCGGCGAAGACTCTCCTGGATCGCTTCCAGCCGGACCGCGAGCGAGCGCGCCATGTGCAGCGACTCGTTGCCCTCCCGCCCCGAAGCCGCACCGAGCGCGCCTGCGGCAGCCGCACCCTGCGCGTGCGCACAGACGCTGAAAAGCCGCGGCACCAGTGCCGCCGCCGCATCGATGGTGCGGCCCTGCAGCACCGCAGGCACCGCGAGCGGCCGCGTCGAGCGGATGTCGACTGCGCGCACACGCGCTCCGTCCCAGGCGAGGCGCACGGTCAGCTCACCCTCGATCGTCATCGGGGAGCTCGAGGAAGCGCCCGCGCAGCATCTGGCGGCGCGAGAGCGGCTTGTCGAGATTGCGGGCGAGCTGCGTGACCGGCCCCGGCGGCGACAGTGCCGGCGCCGCGGTCGGGTCGGCGACCCTCTCGTTCTCCGAATCGAACAGCGCCCCGCGTGCCAACGTCGCGACGAGCCGCGCCGTTGCCTGGTCGTCGAACTCCAGTACCGGGGAGAACAGCGAGCAGATCTGCAGTTCGCCGACCACCTCGTCGGTCGCGCCGATGAAATCGTAGTCGCCTGCGGGAAAGCGATAGCGTCGCTTGTCGCCGCGCGCAATGGGCTGCCACGCCGCAGGGTCGCACGGCGCCAGCGCAAGGTTGATGAACCACGGTGTCACGATCACGCCGAGCCAGTGACCTTCCCACGGCGCAAACGCGACCGCCTCGACCTCGAGCGCCGGATTCAGGAACGCGAGCCCCTGCATCCGCTGCGCCTGTACGTCGCGATAGGCGGCGGCAAGACGCGGCGAGGGGTCGGGCAGCCGTTCCGGCTCACTCATCGGGCAGCGCCAGGAACTGGTCCTGCGTGGTCGAGCAATTCGGGCATGACCAGTGCGCCGGCAGCGCCGTGAACGGCGTGCCCGGCGGCACCTGCCACACCGGATCGCCCACGGCCGGGTCGTACACGTACCAGCACACCTTGCACTCGAGGCGCGTCGCCGCACCGATTGCACTCGCATCGCCGTAGCGCTCGAAACCGGGCATCGGGAGCCTAGCCCGCCGCCTGCTCCGCGCACGACTCGTCCATCCAGGCGACGAGTTCCGCGAGCCGTGCCTTACTGTCCTCGAGGTCCTCCGCGGCGGCAAGCGCGGCCTCGGGCACGTCGACGACTTCGATCGTATTGAGGATCAGCGTGTTCATGTTGTTGAAGTACTGCACCCGCCAGGCGCCGCGCAGCAGCGTGGACGTGATCCGGCAGTTCCCGAAGCCGCGCGAAATCATCGCGACCGGTCCCACCGGGAGCGCGCGTTCCATCACCTGATGGTCCTCGGGCGTCATCGGGAACAGCGTCAGGTTGACGACGTGCGCCGGCGCGCCCGGCTTGCGCGTTGCGACCTGCGCACGGATCTCGGCCAGCAGCGCCGGAGAATTCATCGCGCCGGGCGGGATCGCGACATCGGGCAGCGTGTCCGCCGCAGCCCCGTAGGCCAGGTCCAGCGCAACCTGCGGCAGCGGCGCGGCCTCGAGCCAGTCGGCCGCCAGCGTGCCGTCCTCGCGCAGGGCGCACACGCGCCAGAGCCCCGCGAAGACGCTCTCCTGGATGCGATAGCGGTGCGCCCCGCCGATCTGGATCGAGACCTCGCCCTCGCCCAGCATCTGGTTCGCGATTCCGAGCGTCGGATCGGGCACGCCGGCGAGATCGAGGCGCGGACCCTGCCATTGCGCCGCAGGGTCCCAGCCGTCGAGCTGGCCGAGAAACGCCGCCAGCACATCGCGCGCCTGCCGCAGCGCGGCCACGTCGTCGGACTCGGGCACGCTCGGCATGGAAAACGTGTTCATGCCCTTCGGCATCTCGAGATACTGCAGTTCCTCGTCGTCGGGCTGCGAGCCCGGACCGATCATGCGCACCGGCAGCGGAAACGCCTTGCTCATCGTCGCTCCCCTCCTGTTCAATGTCCGCAGCCCGAGGCAGCCGCCCCGGGGCCGGTGACCGCAATCCCCACGCTCGGCGCGCGGGTGACTGGCGCCTCGAGGAGCCGCGCCATCTCGAGCAGGTATTCGTCCCAGTTGCGCAGGCCGTCGATCGCGCCGACGTAGCCGCCGTCCTTCAGGAGCACGAGCGCCGGCCAGCGACGGAAGCCGTAGCGCACGGCCAGCGCACGTGCGGCCTCGGGGAACAGCACGCCGACAGCGAAGCGCTGCGGGAATGCGCGCGCGATCTCGGGGAGGATCACCGCGAGGTCGAGCGTCTCGCGATAGCGCACCGGATCCTCGGTGAAGAGCAGCAACGCGTGTCCGGGCGCATGCGCGAACGCGTCGATGTTCGCCGCCGTCACTTCGGTGAAGCCGTGGCGGCTCGTCAACTGTGCAACGAGCGGATGCAGCCCGGCGGCGACCGCGCCGGAATCGGGCGCAAGCGTCATCGGCGGTTCCCCCGCAGGTGCTCCGGCAACGTGGGCTCGCGGTCCACGAGGTCGGAAAAATAGGCGGAAAGATCGGTGGCGCCGGCCTGCGCCGCTTCGAGCGCGTCCAACGCCGCGTCGGTTTCGCGCGCCTCGTCAACGGACATCTCGCGCACCGCCGAACCCTGGAACGCCAGAATCCATGCGCCTTGCGCGACGTCTCCCACGAGCAGCGTGTTGATGCGCTCGCGCCGCCCGCGGCCTTCGCACAGGGCGACCCCGTCGACGTTTTCGAGCACGCGCATCGGGATGCCGACGCACATCGTCAGGACTCCCGCTTGTGCCGCGCTGCGAGCAGGCGCGGATCGCCGACGCGGCACGCCTCGTCCACCGCCGGGCGCCCCGACTCGTAGGCCTCCAGCGCAAGCGAGGCCGCATTGAGCGGCTCGTAGGCGTCGCCGGGCGCGCGTGGCGTGCCGGGCAGCCCCCAGTCCGCCAGCTGCTGCGCGGCGAGCGCGACAGCCTCGGGAACGCGCCTGCGCACGCTTTGGCGCAGGCTGCCGCCGAAATCGGAAAGCTCCTCCGGCTGCACGCCGATCACGACGATCGATTCCGGCGCGCGGCCCTGCAGCTGCGCGTGCGCGAGCACGTCGTTCATGCCCGTCTGATGCGGCGACAGCTTGGCCTTGCCCCACGCCGGCACCTCCGCGTCGCGCAGCACCTTGAGCGTGCCCGGCGGCAGCTGGTAATCGACAGCGTCGAAGACCAGCACGCGGCGCGAACTCGCGACGTCCTCGAGCAGGTTCAAGCCGAGCGTGCCGCCGTCCATCAGCGTCACGCCCGGCGGAAACGCATAGGCGGCGTGCAGCGCCTCGACCGCGCGCACGCCGAAGCCTTCGTCGGCCCACAGCACGTTGCCGATGCCGATAACGAGCGCTTCACGCCGGGATTCCACCACCGCCGCCTCCGTAACCCTCTCCGTTACAGCGGGCAGATTACGCGGCCGCCGGGCGACCGTCTTGAGCGGCGTCAAGCCTCTTCGCGTTTTTCGGCCACAGCCACGGCGTGGGCTTTCACGCCGGGAACGGCGTTGCGCCCATGGGCAAAAGGGCCGGTCGCCCGGCCCATCGCCCGCTGAGGGTTGCCTTTGATCGGGTCTTGGCCGGCGGTCCGCCGGCCAAGACCCGGCATTCAGGTCCGCGGCGCGACCGCGAGCTTGCGCCGCCGCACGTTGCGCACCGCGTTACGCATATCCCACGCAACCTGCAGATGCATCCAGAACGCGGCGTCGTTGCGGAAGAAAAGCGCAAGCCGCACGGCCGTGTCGGGCGTGATGCCGCGGCGCCCGTTGATCAGCTCGTTGACGCGCCGGCGCGACACGCCGAGCGCGACGGCGAGGTCCGTCTGGCTGATCCCGAGCGGTGTCAGAAAGCGGGACTCGAGGAACTGTCCCGGATGCGGCGGGGTTCTTCCGGGGAGCGGCACCGGCGCCGGACCCGCTTTCACCGCCCGCGGCCCGGCGCCCCGCGGGCGCGAATTCTCGATGCGTGCGAGCACGGCTCGCGCTCCTCTCCCTCGGCTCTCTCCCCCCCTCTAAGCCCTCGGCTCCCGCTTGAATACGCGGATGCCGTTGATCATCGTGCCGATCACCGACTCGCCGCTCATGATGTCCTCGCGGAACACCATGTAGATGTGGATCACCGCGAACAGCACGAGATACCACATCGCGAGGTGATGAACCGTGCGCACCGCCTGCGGCGTCCCGACCAGCACGATCACCCAGCCGAACGCGTTCATCCACGGCGTGCCCCAGCCCCATTGCTGGGCATAGAGCGCAAGGCCGGTCAGAATGATCACGATCGCGCCCAGCGTGTACATCAGGAACATCGCGAACTGCGCAAGCGGGTTGTGGCCCACCCAGAGGTCGGACTCCTTCTTCAGGAACAGGTAATACCCCGCCTGGCTGAACACGCCGCGCCACCATTCGCCGCTGAAGAACGGCGGCAGGAAGATTGCGCGCGCATGGTGGTTGCCGACGATCGCCCAGTAGATGCGCACGACGAACAGCACCGCGAACAGCATCGCCGCGATGAAGTGGATCATGCGGATCGTGGCGAAGTAGTAGCTGAACGTCGCCTCCCCGCCGATCGCCGGCAGCGGCGAGCCGATCAGGTAGCCTGTCACCGCCAGCACGATCATCGCCAGCATCATGAGCCAGTGCCACAGCCTGACAGGCGCCTCGTAGACGTAGATCGGCTCGAACGGGCCCGCGAGGACCCGGCCGGACACGCGATTGAACTTCATGGATGCCTCCCGCGCTCAGCGCACCTGCACCTTGACCAACTCCTCACCTTCCGGCGACATCACGTGCGTGGCGCAGGCGAGGCACGGGTCGAAGCTGTGGATCGTGCGCAGGATTTCGAGCGGCTGCGCCGGATTCACCATCGGCGTGTTCAGGAGCGCCGCCTCGTACGCGCCGATCTGGTTCTTCGCGTCGCGAGGACTCGCGTTCCACGTCGTCGGCACGACGCACTGGTAGCTGTCGATCTTGCCGCCCTTGATCTTCACCCAGTGCGCGAGCGCACCGCGCGGCGCCTCGACCGGCGCGACGCCCTTGGACTCCGCCGCCCAGGTCGACGGCTCCCACTTGTCCACGTTCGCCGTCACGAGATCACCGGCCTTGATGTTGGCGATCAGCTGGTCGTAGAAGTAGCGCATCTTGCGTGCCGACCATTGGCATTCGAGACCGCGCGCGGCCGTGCGGCCGAGCGTGGAGAAGAGCGCGGTGATCGGCACGTCGAGCGCCTTCAGCGTGCCGTCGACCTGCTCCTTGATCTCCTTGTTGCCGCGCGCGTAGGCGACCACGTAGCGGGCGAGCGGCCCGACCTCGACCGCGTTGCCCTTCCAGCGCGGCGACTTGACCCACGAGTACTTGGCCGACTCATCGACATTCTCGATGTTGGTGCGCGTACCCTTCGTGCCGGGGCCGAGCACGAATGCCGGATCGGTGACGCCGTCGAACGGATGCAGGCCGTTCTGCTCCTGCGCGTACTTGTACCAGCTGTGCGTCACCCACTCCTGCACCTGGTCGGGTGCTTTCAGATCGACGTCGTAGACCTTCTTCAGGTCGCCGCCGAGGATCACGCCCGAGGGCAGCAGCATGCTGTTGTTGCTGTAGTCGTTCGGGATGTCGGGGAAATCGCCGTACGACATCACGTTCTGGCCCGACAGACCTCCGCCCCACTTCGCCCAGTCCTTGTAGAAGCCCGCGACCGCGAGCAGGTCGGGGATGTACACCTGGTCGATGAACTCGTTCGTGCGGTCGCAGATGTCCTTCACCATGTTGAGGTAGGCCATGTTGACCGCGCCCACCGCACCGGTGCCGTCGACATTGATCGGCGAGGGCACGCCGCCCACGAGCCAGTTCGGGTGCGGGTTCTTGCCGCCGAAGATCGTCTGGATCTTGACGATTTCCTTTTGGAAGTCCAGCGCCTCGAGGTAGTGCGTCGTCGCGAGCAGGTTCACTTCCGGCGGCAGCTTGTAGGCCGGGCTGCCCCAGTAGGCGTTCGCGAAGATTCCGAGCTGCCCGCTCTCGACGAATTTCTTGAGCCGGTTCTGCACGTCGCGGAAGTAGGCCGGAGAGCTGTTCGGCCAGCTGCTGATGCTCTGCTGGATCTCCGAGGTCTTCTTCGGGTCGGCCTTCAGCGCCGACACGACATCGACCCAGTCGAGCGCGTGCAGATGGTAGAAGTGGACCAGATGATCCTGCGCGTACAGCGTCGCGTGCATCAGGTTGCGGATCGTGTTCGCGTTCTTGGGGATCTTGATCCCGAGCGCATCCTCGACCGAGCGCACCGACGCGAGCGCGTGCACACCGGTGCACACGCCGCAGATCCGCTCGACGAACGCCCACGCGTCGCGCGGATCGCGGCCCTTCAGGATCACCTCGAGACCGCGCCACATCGTGCCCGTGGACACGGCGTTGCGGATCACGTTGTCCTTGTCGACGTTGACCTCGATGCGAAGGTGGCCCTCGATCCGCGTGATCGGATCGACGACGATGCGCTTGCCCGAGTTGTCGAGCGTGAAACCCTGCGTCTGATAGGTCGTCATGTTACTTCTCCACCTCGCTCAATCGGTCGTTGCGCGTGCTGCTGCGCGCCTGCTTGATCGCGCTGACCGCGGCGTGCGCCGCGAGCGCCGCGCCGGCAACGCCGAGCGCCGTCAGCCCGATGCGGTCCGCCGTGCCCTCGACGCCCAGGTTCGACAGGCCGGGCGCGCGGATCGTCGTCAGATGATCGTAGAAGCTGCCCTTGTCCCAGAAGTCGTCTTCCGAGCAGCCGATGCAGCCGTGGCCCGACTGGATCGGGAACGACAGGCCTTCGTTCCAGCGGGTCGCCGAGCACGCGTTGTACGTCGTCGGGCCCTTGCAGCCGACCTTGTACAGGCAATAGCCCATGCGCGCACCGGCATCGTCGAAGTGCTCGACGAACTGCCCGGCATCGAAGTTCGGCCGGCGGTAGCACTTGTCGTGCACGCGGGTGCTGTAGAACATCTTCGGGCGCCCCTGCGCGTCGACGTCCGGCAGACGGTCGAAGGTCAGCATGTAGGTGACAACACCCGTCATCACTTCGGCGATCGGCGGGCAACCCGGCACCTTGATGATCGGCTTGTCGGTGATCACCTTGTGAATCGGCGTTGCGCGCGTCGGGTTGGGCTTCGCCGCCTGCACGCAACCCCACGACGCGCAGCTCCCCCACGAGACGATCGCCTTTGCGTCCTTGGCGACGTGGCGGAGCTTCTCGACGAACGGTTTCCCGCCCGGGATGCAGTAGACGCCGTCGTCGGCAAGCGGTGGATTGCCTTCGCAGGCGAGGATGTAGTTGCCCTTGTACTTGGCGATCGTCTGCTCGAGCGCTTCTTCGGCCTGGTGACCTGCCGCCGCCATGAGGGTGTCGTCGTAGTCGAGCGAAATCATCGACAGCAAGACGTCCTTCGCAAGCGGGTGCGCCGAGCGGATGAACGACTCGGTGCAGCACGTGCACTCGAGGCCGTGCAGCCAGATGACCGGCGTGCGCGTCTTCGTCTCCATCGCTTTCGCGATCTGCTGCGCGCCGGCGTCGCCCAGGCCCAGCGAGGCTGCGGTGAGGCTGCAGAACTTGAGGAAGCTCCGGCGCGAGATGCCCTGCCGGCGCATCAAGTCGTAGTACGTGTCCTTCATCGGTTCCTCCTCGAGGACGTTCCGCGCGGCGCGTTCGAGGTCGTTCATCGGTATGCGCGGTTCCGCGTATTAGGAACTTTCGCCGCCCCCTGCCGATTGATGTGGATCAACAGCATGCCGTGGCTCTCGCGCTAGGTTGAGGATCATCAAATCCGCCCGGTAAGCGTGCCGTGGTTGTAACGGCGACCGTTACAGGCGGAAACGACGCCGATGCGCCGACTCTTGTGCGGTGTGCCTCGATTCCGTGCCCGCGGAGGGGGGTTGCCGCGCCTCGGCCGGTTGCTCCGGCCGCGAGTCCCGCGGGCGGAAGCTCCCTGCCCGGTCCTCCCCGTCTTGCAATACGGATGCTCGCACCCCGGCGAAGGACCGCGATGAAACGCGACCGCCGGCCACCGTCCGACGCCGACGTCGACGCCGCGATCTCAAGGGTGCTCGCGGCCGAGCAGGCCGCGCGCGAGGCCATCGCGGGCACGGAGCGCGAAAGCGCCGCGCTGATCGATGCGGCCCGCGCGGATGCGCGCGCGATCGGCGAGCGGACCGAGCGCCGCATCCGGGTCGCGCGCGAGCGGTTCGAGGCGAAGGTCGAGCAGGAAGTGGACGCGATCCGGCAGCAGGCCGCGGCGCTCGAGACCCGGCACGTTCCGACGGCTGACGAAGTGGCGCGCGTCGAACGGGCGGTACGCACGCTCGTCGCCGAGCTCACGGGTGGCGCGCCATGATCGCGATGACCGGCCTCGAATACGCGCACGCGCGGCTCTGGGCGCGCTTCGGCGCGCGTCCGACCGAGTTCGATTGGCGCCGGATCGAGATCGTGCGCGACTACGCGGCGCTGCTCGATGCCGCGCGCGCGGTTGCGCCGTTTGCGCCCTGGCTCGCAGGGCTCACCGCGGACGCCGACGTCCATGCAGTCGAGGCCCTGCTGCGCGCGCGCTTTCGTGCCCGCGTGGAGGAAGTCGCGCGCTGGATGCCCGAAGCTTGGCAACCTGCGGTGCGCTGGTGCGCGCGCGTGGCGGACCTGCCGCTGCTCGCGCACCTCGCGCGCCACGGCGTGGTTCCGCGCTGGGCGACAACCGACGACGTCTGGCACCCGCTCTTCGACATCCCGCAGGGTTCGACATGGAGCGCCGCGCTGCCGCGCACGCCGTTCGCCCCTCTTGCACCGGCATTGGCCGATCCCGCCCGCCTGGTGGCCGCGTGGGCAGGCGAATGGCGGAGGCGGCTGCCCGAAGGCGCGCTTTGGGACACCGAGCGGCAGTCGTTCGCGCGCGTGGCGCGCGCGCTGACCGGGCATTTCGCGGTGTTTCCGACAGCGCGCGGCGGCGACGGCTGGCCGCTGCGGCGCACGCTGGTCGGTAAGCTCGAGCGCCTGTTCCGGCGGACCCCGGCCGAACCGGCGGCAGCGTTCGTGTTCCTCGCGCTCGTCGCGCTCGACGGCGAGCGCCTGCGTGGCGAGCTCGTTCGCCGCGTCACGTTCCCCCGCCTCACGCTCGCCGCATGATCCGCCCGCAGCCGGCACGCTGGTTCGAGATCCTCGCCGCGCGCGACGATGCGACCCTCGTGCTCGAAGCGCTCGCCGCCACGGGCGAAGTGGAGCTCGAGCCCGCGTCATCGGCCGGCCTGCCGGCGACGCTCGCCGAGGTGCCCCCGCTGCTCGCGCAATTCGCCGAGCTCGCGCAGCGCTACGCGCCGTACTGGCCCCCGGGCGCGCGCACGCCCTCGCCGTTTCCCGAGGCGCCCGCGGCCACGCTCACGCGCGCGCTCGCCCATCTGCGCGCATTCGCCGCCGACGCAGAGTCATTGATCACGGCGTTGCAGGAGATCGCGACCGAACGCGCGCAACTCGACATCTGGTCCCGCGCCGTGGCCGCGATGCGCGACAGCCCGCTCGATTTCGCGCGTCTCGCCGCCGCGGGGCCGATTGTCGCGGCGCGGCTCTTCGCGCTGCCCGCGGGTACCGCTGCCGAGTTTCCGGATGGCGCGCTGGTGCGCCGGGTGACGACGTCCGCCGGCCCGGTCGCGCTGGCGGTGGGTTCGCCGGAGTCGCTGCGGGAGGCCGATGCGCGGGTCGCGGCCGCCAAGGGTCGCGCCTGCGATGCGCCCGCGTGGCTCGCAGGCGATGCCGCTGCGACCGCCGCGCGCATCGAAGAGCGCCGTGCGGAACTGGTGGCTCGCACCGCTGCGCTTCAGACCGAACTCGCGGCGCTGCACGTGCGACACGAGCTTCACGTCGCGCTGGGCGATGCCGAGCGTCTGCAGTGGCTGATCGGGAACGTCCGTGCGCTCGCCTCGGGCGACCTCTTCTGCTGGATCACCGGCTGGACGAGCGATCGCGCCGGTGTGCGGCTTACCCGCGCGGTCGAGCGCTGCGGCGCGCGCGCGCTGCTGCACTTTCCGCCAACGCCCGCGGGCCTCAAGGCCCCGCTGCTGCTCGAAAACGCGTCCTGGGTACGCCCTTTCGAGCTTTTCGCCCGCGCGCTCGGCATGCCGGCGCGCGACGAGGTCGATCCGAGCGTGCTGCTCGCGCTCTGCGTGCCGCTGATGTTCGGTTACATGTTCGGCGACGTCGGCCAGGGCCTGCTGATCGCCGTCGCGGGCGTCGCCCTCGCGAAGCGCTACGTCATTGCGCGGCTCTTCATCGCGGGCGGACTGTCGGCGGCCGTGTTCGGCCTGCTGTTCGGCAGCGTCTTCAGCGTGCACGGGCTCGTGCCGCCGTTGTGGGTCGATCCGCTCGCCGCCCCGCTTACGATCCTGCTCGTGCCGATCGTCGGCGGCGCGGTGATGATGACCGCGGGGCTGCTGCTGAACGCGGTCGCCGCCTACTGGCGGCACGACCTGCCCGCATGGCTTGCCACCGACGCGGGCTTCATCGCCGCGTACCTGGGCGTGCTGCTCGCGTTCGTCGACCCGTCCGCATTGTGGATCGCCGCAGCCGGCGGGTCGATGTTCGTGCTAGGGCACGCGCTGCATGCGCGGCGCGGCGCGGCGGCAGCCACCGCGCTCGCGGAACTCCTCGAGCGGCTGGTGCAGATCCTGATCAACACGCTGTCGTTCGCGCGGGTGGGCGCGTTCGCGCTCGCGCACGCGGGGCTCTCCTCGGCGATCGTCGCGCTCACCGCAGCGAGCGACAACGTCCTTCTCAAGGCGCTGGTGCTCATCGCCGGCAACGCACTCGTCATCGTGCTGGAGACGATGGTGGTCTCGATCCAGACCACGCGGCTCGTTCTGTTCGAGTTCTTCACCCGTTTCCTAAAGGCGGAAGGACGGGTGTTCCACCCCCTGCCGCCACCGCCTTCGGCGCGCGCAGTCGCATCGGCGCGCACCGGCGGCCCCTCGGAGGTTCCCACATGATCCGTTCGCACCGGTTCGTCCTGGCGCTCGTCGTCGTCACCCTCGTCCTCGCGCTTGCCGGCACCGCGCTGCTCGTGGCAATGCCGCCGGTCTTCGCTGCCACGGCGGCAGCCGGGGCCTCGACGCCCGGCAGCGAAGCGTTTTCGCTGGGGCTGATCGCCGCCGCGGTGGCGACGAGCGCCGCCGCGCTCGGCGCCGGATTCGCCGTCGCCAAGGTGGGTACCGCCGCCGTCGGCGCGCTCGCGGAAAAACCCGAACTCTTCGGACGCCTGCTGATCCTGGTCGGGCTCGCGGAAGGCATCGCGATCTACGGGCTGATCGTGTCGATCCTGATCCTCAATCGCCTTGGATAGAGCGCGTATTCACACGATGCCGGCGCCAATCTACCTCGGCGACGAAGTCACCGCCGCCGGCTACCGCCTCGCGGGAGCGCAGGTGTTCGTGCCCGAGCCGGGCACCGAAACCGAAGCGCTGGAGCGCGCGCGCGCGCAGGCGGAACTGGTGCTCGTGGCCGCGGCGATCGCTTCCCGGGTCCGTCCCGCCGTGCTCGCGCAGGCGCTCTCCTCGCCGTCGCCGCTCACGGTCGTGGTGCCGGACCTTTCCGGCGCGGAGCTTCCGGACGTCGCGACCCGGCTGCGTGCGCAACTCGGCCTCGAATCCGCATGAGGCTCCCGCAATGATCGCCGCCGCCGGCGCCACGCTGCAGCAGACACAGGCATTGCTTGCGCTGGTCGAGGCGGACCGAGCGGCAAAATGCGCGGCGCTGCAGAACGCGGCGCGAACGCTTGCCGCGGAACTCACGGCGCAGGCGCATGCGACGGCGCGACAGCGAATGCGGCGCGCGATCGACGACGAGCGCGCGTTGCGGGCGGAGCGTGTCGGCGCTGCGGCGGCGGAACTGCAGACGCGGCGCCGTCTCGCCGAGCAGGCACGCGACACGGCACTGCTTACGAATGGCTGGGAGGCGTTGCCCGCGGCGCTGGCCGCGCGCTGGCGTGACGCCGCGGCCCGCGCCGCGTGGGTGCGACGGACGATCGCGGACGCGACCGCGGCGCTGCCTCGCGCAGCCTGGCGCATCGTGCATGCGCCCGGCTGGCCCGCCCAGGAAATCGCAGCGGCGGCAGGCGAGATCGCCGCGATCACCGGCGCCGCGCCGTCGTTCGTGGCCGAACCTTCGATTGCCGGCGGGCTTTCGATCGCGGTCGCCGGTACCGCGATCGACGCGACGGTGCAGGGACTGCTCGCCGACCGCGCGGAGATCGGGGCGCGACTGCTGCACGCGTTGCGCGAGCAAGCGTCATGAGCGCGCGATCCGGCCCCGAGACGACGGCGTGCCGCCGATGAGCCGCGCCGCCATCACCTGGATCAGCGGACCGGTGCTGCGCGCCGCGGCGGACGGCCCGTTTGCGCTTCGCGAAGCGGTGCGGGTGGGCCCGCAGTCGCTGCTCGGCGAAGTCGTGCGCATCGACGGCGACACGATCGTCGTGCAGGTGTACGAAGACACGACGGGACTGCGCCCCGGCGCCGCGGTCGAAGGCGACGGCCTGCCGCTGTCGATCCCGCTCGGGCCGGGCCTGCTCGGGCGGATCTTCGATGGCCTGCTGCGGCCGCTCACCGGCGAGGCGGCGACGTTCGTGCGGCCGGGCATGCGTCGCGCGGAGCCGGCGACGTTCGACTGGTCGCCGCGCATCGGAGAGGGCGATGTCATTGCGCGCGGCGCGATCATCGGACAGGTGCAGGGCGAGCACGGCCGCGCGCAGGCGTGCCTCGCGCCGCCGGACGTCTCCGGCACCGCCGTCGACGTCGCGCCGGCAGGGCGTTGCCGCGAGGATGCAACGGTGTGCACCGTGCGCCGGCAGGACGGCTCGCAACGCATGCTCGCGATGTCGCACGACTGGCCGGTGCGCACGCCGCGGCCCGTGTTGCGCAGGCTCCCCACCGTCACGCCGCTCGTCACCGGCCAGCGCATTCTCGATGGACTGTTCCCGGTCGCGCAGGGCGGCAAGGCAGCCGTGCCAGGCGGGTTCGGAACGGGCAAGACGGTGCTGCTCGAAGCGCTGGCCAAGGGCTGCAACGCCGACGTGATCGTCTACTTGGGCTGCGGCGAGCGCGGCAATGAGATGGCGGGCGTGCTGGACGAGTTCCCGCGGCTCGAGGATCCGCGCACCGGGCGACCGCTGATGGAGCGCACCGTCGTCATCGCCAACACGTCGAACATGCCGGTCGCGGCACGCGAGGCGTCGATCTACTGCGCGATCACGGTCGCCGAGTTCTTCCGCGACCAGGGGCTGCACGTCGCGCTGATGGCCGACTCGACGTCGCGCTGGGCGGAGGCGCTGCGCGAGGTTTCGGGACGCTTCGGCGAGCTGCCGGGTGAAGGCGGGTACCCGGCGTACCTGTCGTCGCGGCTCGCCGACTTCTACGAGCGCGCAGCACTCGTCGAACCGCTCGCCGGAGGCTTGGGCTCGGTCACGGTGATCGGCGCGATCAGCCCGCCGTCCGGCGATTTCTCGGAGCCGGTGACGAGCCATACCAAGCGCTACGTCAAGGCGTTCTGGGCGCTCGATGTCAAGCGCGCGCACGCGCGCTTCTACCCGGCGATCCATCCGCTCACGTCCTACGCCGAGGACGCGCAGACGTTTGCGCCGTGGTGGACCACGCAGGGCAACAGCCAGTGGCTCGCGTTGCGCCGCCGCTTCCTGACGCTGCTGGACGAGCAGGCGCGGTTGGAGCGCATGGCGCGGATCATCGGCAAGGATGCGCTGCCGTTGCGCCAGCAGCTCACGTTGCTGTGCGCGGAAATCGTCAACGACGCGTTCCTGCGGCAGTCGGCGTTCTCGCCCAACGACCACGTCTGCAGTCCGGCGCGGCAGGGCACGATGATGCGCATGATCGGGCGCTTCATCGAACTCGCCGAGGCGGCGGCGGCGACGGGCGCGACGCCGGCGACGATCGCGGCGATGGCCTGCATCCGGCCGCTCACGCGGATGGGCGAGGACATCGGCGATCACGAGCCCGACAGGTTCGAGGCGCTCGCCGCCGCGATGGAGCGCGAGTTCGGGACGCTTTCGCCAGGCGAGGAGGCGCGCGATGCGGCTCACGGTTGAAGGCGCGGTGACCCGGCTCGAAGGCCCGCTCGTGTTCCTTCGCCGCACGCTCGACGCAGGCTTGGGCGATGCCGTCGAGGTGCAGGGGCCGGACGGGCATGCGCGCCTCGGCCGCGTGGCGGCGCTCGACACCGGGTTCATGACGATCGAGGTGCTGGAGAACACCGCCGGGCTCGACCGGCGTGCGGTCGTGCGCTTCCACGGCAAGCCGATGTCGTTCGGCTTGGGCCCCGGCATCCTCGGGCGCGTCTTCAACGGCGTCGGTCAGGTGATCGACGGCGGTCCGCCGATCGCCGCGAGCGAGCGGTATCCGATCGAGGGATTGCCGATCAACCCGGTGGCACGCGCGATGCCGCGCGACTTCATCGAGACGGGCATCACGACGCTCGACCTGATGAACAGCCTCGTGCGCGGGCAGAAGCTGCCGCTGTTCTCGGGCGGCGGCCTGCCGCACGACCGGCTCGCCGTGGAAATCGCGGAGCACGCGCGGCTCGCCAAGGCGCAGGCGGGCGATTTCGCGATCGTGTTCGCGGGCATCGGCGTGCCCTACGACAGCGCCGAGTTCTTCCGCCGCACGCTCGAGCAGGGGGGCGCGCTCGCGCGCACCGCGCTGTTCCTCAATCTCGCATCGGACTCCTCGACGCAGCGGCTGCTGACGCCGCGCTTCGCGCTGACCGCCGCCGAGTACCTCGCGTTCGTCGAAGGCAAGCACGTGCTCGCGATCCTGACCGACATGACGAACTACGCCGAGGCCTTGCGCGAAGTGTCGTCGTCGAAGGGCGAGATCCCCGGCCGCAAGGGCTATCCGGGCTACATGTATTCGGACCTCGCGACGCTGTTCGAGCGCGCGGGCGTGATCCGCGGGGGCAAGGGAACGCTCACGCAGCTGTCGATCCTGACGATGCCCGCCGACGACATCGGCCATCCGATCCCCGACCTGACGGGCTACATCACCGAGGGCCAGATCGTGCTGTCGCGCGACCTCGACCGGAAGGGCATCTATCCGCCGGTCAACGTGCTGCCGTCGCTGTCGCGCCTGATGAAGGACGGCACGGGCGGCGACTACACGCATCCCGATCACCCGGCGCTGTCGTCGCAGCTCTACGCGGCGTATGCGCGCGCCGTGCAGGCGCGCGTGCTGGCGAGCGTCGTCGGCGAGGAAGGGCTCGCCGAAACCGACCGGCGCTACCTCGCGTTCGGCGACGCGTTCGAGGCGCGCCTCGTGCACCAGGACGCGCCCCGCTCGCTCGCCGAGAGCATGGCGATCGGCTGGTCCCTGCTGGCGGCGCTGCCGGCCTCCGAGCTCACGCGCCTGTCGGATGCGCAGATCGCGCGGCATCTCGCGCCGGCGCGCGCGGCGTAAGGCCAGAGGCCGAGCCATGACCGACATCTCGCCCACCCGCAGCGTCGTGCTGGAGCTTACGGACGACCGGCGCGCAATGCACGAGGGTTATGTGTTCCTCGACGAGAAGTGCCTGCTGCTCGCCGGGGAGATGCTGCGCGAGCTTGCGCGCTACGAGCGGCTCGCCGCGGCATTCGCGCGCTGCCACGACGCGGCGATGGCCGCGCTGCAGGCGGCCGTCGCGCGGCACGGGCTCGAGGGGCTGCAGCTCTATCCCGCCACCATGGCAACGGACACGCGCGTGCGCCGGACCGGTTCCGCGCTGATGGGCGTGCGGCTGCAGGAAGCTGCGATCGACGTTTTCGCATCAACGCCGGCGGGAAGCGCCGAGCAGTCGCCGGAAGCCGAGACCTGCCGCCGGCTTTTCGCCGAACTGATCGAGGCCGCCGCGCCGCTCGCCGCATGCGCCGGCAACCTCGAGCGGCTGCGGCGCGAGTACCGCCGCAGCGTGCGCCGCGCGCGCGCGCTGCAGGACGTTCTGCTGCCGGAAGCCGACCGTACGCTCTCCGAGCTAGAGACGAGGCTCGAGGAGCTCGAGCAGGAAGACGCGATCTGGATGCGGCAGCGCGCCTCCGGTTAGCCGCGGGCCCGACTCGCGCCGCGTCGAATTCCGGCGTGCCCCGCGCGCCCCTATACTGGCGGCATGGAAGTGCGCAGGGTGCTGCTCGTGACCCATCCGGCCGAGCGCATGTACGATCTGATCGAGGGCGCGGAGCACTACCCGGCGTTCCTGCCATGGTGCGCCGGCGCGACCGTCACCGAGCGCAGCGACGACATCGTCGCGGCGGACATCCGCGTCGATTGGCACGGCGTGCGCTTCGATTTCGCGACGCGCAACCTGAAGCGCCGGCCGCAGTGGATGGGCGTGCGCCTTGCGCGCGGCCCGTTCCGCGAGTTCGAGGGCGAATGGCAGCTGACGCCGCTCGGTGACGAAGGCTGCCGCGTCGCGTTCCTGTTGCGGTACGATTTCGACAACGCGCTGCTGCGGCGCGTGGCGGGCCATGTCTTCGAGCGGATCACCAATACGCTCGTCGACGCGTTCGTCGCGCGGGCGGACGGCTTGGGGGCGGCGATCCCGAGCCCGCCGGTGGTCCTGCCCGGTCGCCTGATCGCGACGGCGCCCGCGCCGGTGCCGGCTCGCGAGACGCCGGCCGACACGCTGACCAACGTGCAGGCTCGCGCGGACAGTGCCGCCGCCCGGACCGACGTACCGCCGCCGCCTTCGCCCGCGCCGACCACCCCGACCCCGACCCCCAGGAGCCCCGATGAGTGATCCCCGTTACGACGCGCTGCGCGCATCCAAGCTCGCGGCGGAGCTGACCGACGAGCAATGCCGCGCGCTCGCGGAAATCCTGACGCTGCAGGAGTTGAAAGAGGGCGATGTGCTCGTGCGCGAGGGCACGACCGACGCGCATCTCTACGTGATCGTCAGCGGCGTGCTGGGCGTGGTGAAGAGCGCCGGGTCGGCGGACGCGATGACGCTGCACACGCTGTCCGCCGGCGATTTCGTCGACGAGCTGGGCTTCATGGACGACACGCCGTACTACGCGTCGAAGGTCGCGATGGGGCCGGCGCGGGTGATCGGCCTCGACCGCACGCGCCTCGAGGGGCTGCTGCGCACGCACCCGGAAATCGTCTACCGCGTGATGCGCGCGATCGTGCGTGTCACCCACCAGATCCAGCGGCGACTGTCGATGCAGCAGAACGAGCTGTCGAACTACATCTACAAGCAGCACGGGCGCTACTGACCCGGCCGGCCGCATGCGGTCGCGCGACCCGGCCCACGCCAGCGATCTCGCCCGCGGTTTTCGCGTGGGCGGTTTCCCTGCATCGGCGGCGGCCGGCCTCGCGACCATTCCCGCATAAAAAAAGGTTCTTCGCCGATTTGCGTGAAATGAGGTAGGCGGCCGCCGAGTCGCCGCTGCTATCTTGGTGTTGCGAAGCATCAAGTGGCAGGAGGGCGAGCGGTGGCCGCGAACGACATTATCGCCCGCTTGGGCGGGTGGGAAGGTTACGAGCTTGAAGATGGTTGGGAGGAGCTGCGAGGTCGGGAACGCTGGTGCGTGGTGCGACTGCGGCCGGTCGCCGAAATGTGCCGATGTTGCAGCAGTTGCGGCGGGCCGTGCCGGCTGGTTCACGATTGCGAAGAGCGGCGGGTGCGGGACTTGCCGATCTTCGAGGTTCCGGTCGAGTTGATCGTGCCGCGGTTGCGGGTAGCCTGTCCGCGCTGCGGCGCCAAGCTGGAGCGGCTGAGTTGGCTGGAAGGCTATGCGCGGGTCACCACGCGGCTGGCGAGCAGCGTTGCGCGGTTATGCCAGGTGATGTCGGTCCGACATGTGGCCCACCTCTATCGGCTGGCATGGACGGCGGTGAAGCGGATCGACTTTCGGCATCTCGAGCGCACGCTGGAGCCCGTGGAGTTCAGTGCGGTGACGGTGATCGGGATGGATGAGTTCGCGATCCAGAAGGGGCATCGCTACGCGACCGTGATCGTGGAGCCGTCGCGCAAACGGGTGCTGTGGGTCGGACGGGGTCGCGGGCGCGAGGACGTGCGGCCATTCTTCGATCTGCTGGGAGCGGCCGGCTGTGCCCGGCTGCAAGCCGCGGTGATGGACATGAATGCCGGCTACGCCGAGGAAGTGCGCTCGCGTTGCCCACAAGCTGAGATCGTGTATGACCTGTTCCACGTGGTGGCCAAATACGGCCGCGAGGTGATTGATCGCGTGCGTGTGGACGAGGCCAACCGGTTGCGCCAGGATCGCCCCGCCCGCCACTTGGTGAAGGGCTCGCGCTGGTTGTTACTGCGCAATCGCGAGAACGTCACGCGGGAGGAAGACCAGGTGCGGCTGGACGAGCTGCTGGCCGCCAACCGAGCGCTGTTCACCGTCTACGTGCTCAAGGACGATCTGAAGATGCTGTGGGACTACCGCCACCCGGGCTACGCGCTGCGCTTCTGGCAGCAGTGGTATCGGCGCGCGATACGTAGCCGGATCGAACCCCTGAAAGCTTTCGCGCGCCGCCTGAGACCTTACCTACCGGGCATCCTCGCGCACTGCCGCTGGCCGCTGGGCACCAACCTGATCGAAGGCATCAACAACAGGATCAAGGTGATCAAGCGGATGGCCTACGGTTTCCGCGACGATGCCTACTTCTTCCTCAAGATCCGGGCGGCGTTTCCCGGAATTCGGTGAAGAACCTAAAAAAAGCCCCGCCGCAGCGGGGCTTTTCGTGTGGCAGCTGCCGCTCAACGCTTGACCGTTTCGCCCTTCACCTCGATCACGACGCGGCGGTCGGGCTGCAGGCAGGCGATCTTCTCCTTCAGGTTCTTCTGTTCGCAGACGAGACCGGGAACCGGCTGCTTCTCGCCCAGGCCGAGGGTCTCGATCTTGTCCTTCGGCACGCCCTTGCTCACCAGGTAGTCGCGCACCGCATCCGCGCGCCGCTCGGAGAGCTTCTGGTTGTACGCATCGCTGCCGAGCGGATCGGTATGCCCGGAAACCAGCACCACCTCGAGCTTCTGGACCTGCGAAAGCTTGCTGACTACCTGGCTGTCGATCGCCGCCGCGCCTTCGGGCTTCAGCACGGCCTTGTCGAAGTCGAACAGCACCTTCGAGTCCAGCGTGATCTTCTGCACTTGCGGCGGCGGCGGTGGCGGCGGAGCCGGCTTCGGCGGTGGCGGTGGCGGCGCGACGACCGGAGCCGGAGCGGGCGCTTGCGCGACCTTAGCCACCGGCAGCGGCGGCGCGTCGAACTTGTACGTCGCCGTCAGGTAGAAGATGTTCTGGTTGCCATCGGTGAACGCCATGTAGCCGTTGCCGTAGCTCTGGCCCGTGTTGTTCGCCACCGGCGGGCTCGGGATCGTGTAGACGTAGCCGTTCTCGGTCACCGAGTTCCACTTCCACTTCTCGTACGCGTACCCACCCGTGAACGACCAGTTCTTGTTCAGCGTGTAGATCGCCTTCAAATTGAGCGACTGCTGCGTCGAGTCGTCGAAGGTCGGGATGTTCTGCGGGTTCCCGAGATTGTTCTGTGACGAGAAGCTCCCCTTGCCGTCGTTGTTGACGTAGATGTACGACGCCTTCACGAACCACTGCTGGTTGATCGGCCAGTCCATCCCGACGCCGATCATCCACGTCGTGTCCTCGGTCGACGAGTTCCAGTTGTACGACGCCGTGCTGGTGTTGATGTTGCTGGTCGGCGTCCAGAACGGCGGCACGAACGGGCTGAAGCAGTTCGGGTTCACAACCGTCCCGCTCAGCGGGCACCATCCCGGCGGCGTGGGGTTGGGTATTGCTGCCGTGGGCGGCGGGCCGTTCGAGACCGTGCCGATGTAGCGGTGGCCCGAGGGGTACTTGACCTGCTCCCAGCTCCCGAAGCCGTTCACCATGATCCCGTTGGCCGCGGTCCAGTTGCCGGACAGGAAGTAGCCCTGCCGGTCGGTGCTGGTGCGGCCGTAGGTCACGTCGTCGTAGTCCGTCTTCGACCAGAGGCCCTCGAACGCGAAGCCCAGGTTCTGCATCGGGTTCCAGTCGAGGTTGAGCTTGATCGCGTTGATCGTCGCGTCCTGCAGGTTGAATTGCGACGTCCACTGGTTGAGGTACTCGGGGTTGTTGGCGCCACCCTCAACGTTGGTGGGCCAGTTCGGGTCCGCGTCACGCTTGATGTAGGTGTACTTGAGCTTGCCGCCGAACTTGTCCCACATCGTGTTCTTGTACTCGAGGAAGAACTTGTTCGCGTGCGCCGCGTCGTACCCGGGCGCATTCGTCTGGTCGAGGTTCCAGTAGTCCCAGCCGAAGCCCAGCCGCTGCCCGCGCGCGAACCGCCACCACACGTCGAAGCCGACGTCGTTCTTCGTGTAGCTGTAGATCTCGTTCTCGCAGTTGCCGGGGATCCACGCCGAGGCGGGAGTCGGCCCCGGGAGCGATCCGCAGCCGAGGCCGCTCGGCAGCGTCCGCGAAGGCGTCGGCGCATCGCCGTACTCGACCTGGTCCGACTTGCCGTCGAGCTTCGTCCAGTAGTAGTAGAAGCGCGAGTCTACGTTCGCCACCGGATTGGCGGTCCATCCGAGCGCGAACGATTGGTTGACGTTCTTCCCGTTGAACGTGCCCTCGCTCGGGTAGGTCGGCTGGTACGCGGTCGCCGGGGTCGCACTGTTGAGCTGCGTGGTGGCGAGTCCGACGTTGCTCGTCGTCTGCGAGTACGTATACCGCGCCGAGATCACCGAGTTCCACGGCAGGCCGCGGTAGTTGCCGGTCAGCGTGAACTTGTTGAACTCGTTGTCCGGCGCCTGCTGTGAGGCGTCGAGCTGGTTCCCGAAGAACGGGTTGGTCCAGTAGACCGTCCCGATCGCGTTGTCGAACTTGCTGTAGTCCCAGCGCGCCGCGAACGTCATCTTCGAAGTCTGGTAGCCGCCCTCGACGCCCCAGTTGCTCGTCGTGTACTGGGTCGGGAAAGGCAGGTCGGCGTAGCCGTTGCCCGGGCTGGTGCCGAGCGCCGCGGCGCCGTTCTTCGTACCGTCGAAGGTGACCTGGCTGCCGTCCGCACGGAAGTACCACGGGCTGTTCTTCTGCCATTCGAAGTAGCCGCCCGCGTCCCGGCGTTCGTAGCCCAGGTTGAAGCTGTTCCACTGGGAGGTGGAGAGCTGCGGGAACGTCCCCACCAGCAGGCCGCTGCCGACGCCGGTGTAGGGCGTGAGCGCCGGCGAGGCGAAGTTGTGCGGCATGTCGTTCAGGTACGCGCCCGTCTTGAAGACGTCGTACATCCCGCCGCGCAGGAACATGTACTGGTCGGACCGGCCGAAGTTCTCGCCGTAGCCCTGGAACCAGGTCGTGCTGTTGCGGCCCTGCGCGCCGACGCTCGACAGCGCGCCGTTGCCCAGGTCCTGGTACTCCTGCAGCTTGGCCGTGTCGGTCGCGTTGACGTTGTTGTAGATGCCCCCGATCGTCGCCGAGCCCTGGACCCGCATCGGGTCGTCGGTCTGGGCGAGCGCCGGTGCTGCGGAGAACAGGCTGGCGATCAGGGTGGAAAGCAGAGTCTTGCGCATGGTTCTCTCCTGGCCTTATCGCGTGAAGTACTTGCCGCGGTTACCCGGCGCGTTCGAGCCGTGGACGGCGATGTGGCAGTTGACGCACGCCCTCGACACGAGTCGGTTGCTCACCCCGGAGTTGTACGAGCCGGACGGCTTGTTGAAGCAGGCCGTGTTGTTCGGGTCCGTCGTCGATCCCGGCGGGCAGACATAGCCGCCGGCGGCGCCGTAGATCGTGCCCGGGTGCCGCGACCAGTCGTGGCAGTCCTGGCAGAGGTTCGGCGCGCTTTCGTTCAGCAGGCGCATGTGCACCGAGCCGTGCGGGTTGTGGCAGATCGCGCAGTTCTCCTCCACCGGCGGGTGGTTGAACACGTACGGACCGCGCTTGTCGGCGTGGCACGAGTAGCACTGGTCGTTGATCGTCGGCTGCTTGACCATCGCGGGTGACAGCGCGCCATGCGGGTTGTGGCAGTCGGAGCACTTGACCTTGCCTTCGATGATCGGGTGGTGCGACGGTTTGAAGGTCGCGGCGCGGATCGGCTGGTGGCACGCGCCGCACATGTCCGCCTGATTGGGCAGGAACGTCGTCACGAACTTGTTGATCGTCGGTGCGAGCTTCTTACCGTGGATGCTGTGGCAGTTGGTGCAGGCGACCTCGTTGATCGCATGCTTGCCGGACGTCCAGAACGCGAGGTTCCGGTTGCCGCTGTGGCAGGTCAGGCAGACTGCAGCCTGCTTCTCGGCTGGCACGCCGGCCTTGAAGGGACTGTCCGGCTTGTTCTTGACCGGATCCTGCAAGTGAGCCGACGCGTTGCCGTGGCAGGCCTGGCACATGCTGCCGCTGGCGTCGCTCTTGGCGCCGTGAGCTGAGAGGTCGATCGAATTCCACTGGGCTTCGTGGCAGTTGGCGCAGATGGGCTGAACCGGCCCGGGTTGCGCCAGCGCCGGCACCGACAGGAACGACGCGGCCAGTGCCAACGAGCCGACGGCGGCCAGGAGCTTCATTCGCATGGATGTCCCTTTCATCATCATGTGCAGGCGCGGGGCGCCGCCCCTTCGCTGTGCAGACGCCGACCGGGGGAATTCGCGGGGTCGCGACCTCCCCGAGTCGGCGCTTCCTCCCGCCCCTTAGAGGCCGGGGCAGGCCGTTCTAGCAATACCAACCTGACTTCGGGCTCGCGCGGCCACTTTGCCGCGATCGCCGCACGTCTTTGTTGTCCCCGTATCGCCGCACCGCTCTTCTGGCACCGCGACCGGGTTTTCTTGCGCGCGTTTCAAAGTATTTCAGCGTGGGTGCGATCGGGCGTCAACGGAACCCGTCAAAGGTCGCCGCGACTTTTGCGGGCGTGCGCACGAATACAACAGTGCGAATCGACGGCCCCTGCAATTCCGGCATCACACTCCAAGCAGCGGGCGCTGATTCCCATCCTCGGTCGAAGACGGCGGGGACCTGCGCCCGATCCGATGCTTGCGTGTCTTCTTGCTTTCCCGGCTTCCCGAGTAACCTCTGTCGGGAACACGCCATGGGGATGCGCAAAGGCACGCGTTTGGCGGAAGGTTGCAGTGCAGCGCAAGCGGATTTATTGATCTTAGTCAGCCGGAATCGATAAGGGGGGAACTTCACCGGTCGGGTGTCGCAAAGACGCACGCGAATACCCGTGTGTTTCAGTCAACTAATTGGACACCCGATGCCGCGAGCAGACATGGACTACGCACGATTCGGGGCATTCTGGAGCGTCGATCTCCGGCTCGGCGCGCGAAACGGCGGCACCGCCGCGCCGCACGGGCGGGCGGCACTTCGGTCGACCTCTCCGTGCTGCGAACGGGGTGTTGCAGGCAAGAAAAAACGCCGAGGGCCGCATCGGCGGCCCTCAGCGTTCATTGGGGTGGCGACATCCACAATCCCGGGCGTCAGTACGTCAATCGCCGCAACCTGCCCCCATAGTTGCCCCCAACCACATTCCGGCTCCGCCGCGAAGAATTGAACCGTGGTCCGGCACCGTCCATGCTCAATGCCAAGGACGGAAGCACTTTCGATCTGCGTGACCCGGCCATGGCACACTCGCAGATCTAAGCGCGCGACCTGCCCGCGGCAGGCGGGCGGTCGTGCCTCGCTCGCATTCTCCCTCATTGGTCCGCGAGACAATCCATTAGGATTCGTCTACCAGGGTTCGCTGCCAGTTCCAATGCCAATCGACACGACAACAGCAATGAAGTTGGCGCTTGATGCCCTATGTGAGCATTACAGTGCATCGGTCCGGCTTGAGGTAGTTGACCGCCTGCCGCCGCCGGGCGTCTACAACTTCGATCCTGCTGGGTCAATCCTGCTTTTGTAAACCCGAACAAATGACCTCAGGTTCGGTGGAAGCGAGTACGTCGCGGTTGATGCCGAAACCGGAATTGTTACGTTCCTCGGAACAATCGGTGAATGATCTACCGGTACGTCGGCCGAGGATATGCGGACTTCGGAGCGGACACCTTCGCGCCGACAGTGGAGGTGAACTGCGGACGCTCATGCGTCGAATCTGCCAAGCCGCCTAATTCACGATTACACGAGCTACGCTGCGGACAATTGTGCGAACTTCGCGCGTATTGGAATTGGCCACGTTGCCAACTTCACCGCGCTACCGGTCGTCGCTGCACGTTGCTGGGCGTTGCTGAACCGTGCTCTTCGGCACTACGCGTCGAGTCCTATCGATGGTGGCTTTCTGCTCACTTACCGCGCCAATAGTCGACGAACGTCCGCGAACGACTCCTCCATCAGCTCGAGCACGCGCTCGTCCGAACTTCGGTGCGGCTCATCCGGACGATATGCTCGCCGACTGCATTGATTCATTCTTTGGCATGCGTCGCCTTGGCTAACAGTGGTTTCGCGGCCGGAACGGTCGTACATATTCCGTCCGGAGTGATCGCGATTGAGCGCGTTCGCGCAGGCGACTTGGTCTTGTCGCGCGATCTTGTGGCCGGGACGACGGCATACCGGCGGGTAGCGAGAACATACGTATTGCCGAACGAAGATCTCATCCTCGTCAGATTCCACCAGGACGGCCCGGACGACGACAGCATGCGCATCGACACGTTGGCGGCAGCCGCCGATCAACCGTTCTTTGTCAAATTTGCCTATGGGAGCGCGGGTACCGGCTGGCGCGGTGCGCGCGACTATCTCGACAATGGGGATCGCATCCCGTTGGCCAACGGATCTGATGCGCGCGTCATTTGCGCTGACCATCTACACGCAGCAGACAAGCCAGGAATAGCCTGGTCCGCATGGGCCTGGGGCGTCGCGCAGAGCGATGGTGCTGGCTATCGCGTAGACATGCGCTTCCGCCCGCCCGCCGTAAGTGACGACGAATCGTACAACTGGGGTCCGGACGGCGGCCGCATTGAGACAAAGTACAGGGCAGATGTTGTTTGCCTCGAAGTCGAGGACTTTCGCAGCTTCTTTGTGGGAACAATGGGCGCATGGGTGCACGACGCAACGAAGTGAGGCCTGTTATCGCTCGCAACCGAGGAGGGTGGTTTAGGCCTCCTTTCTCTTGAGTGTCAGCGCGGCCTCCCGTCTGCACCGAAGGTGGCGCAACCCAGTGGTGGACGTAGGTAGACGGCGATGATGGTCAGCCCGACCCGCAGGACAATCGCACCCACGCTGCCCCAGAGAATGGCCAATCTGCGCTGCGCGGGCGCAAGACTACGGGCCGCCAGCGCGATGACGACTGCGTTGTCTCCCGACAACACGATGTTGGCCAGCATGATTTCCAGCAACGCGCCCAGAGAATGTCCGGTGAATATCTCCATGATTTCCTGATCTTCGTTAGGCGGATGTCATCGCGGGTCGCGCGGTGGCGGCGGGTTGGGCACGTATCCAGCCATCGCGCCGCGTGCTAACGGCCAGCAGCCAGCGTAGCTGCCTGGCGGCGGGGGCTCCTTCAGGAAAATGTCGTTACAAAGCGTCGGGCCGACGATCGCACTGCCTTCATAGCGTTGATCGTCTTCCATCCAGCGCAAATGGTACAAGCCGATGATCTGTGGGAGTTCGAACAATACCTGGCTTGTATTCGATGAATTGGCTGTGCGCGTCCCGGTGGCGCGAATTTCGACCGGCAGAATATTCCTGGGCGTGACGTCACGCCATTGTTTGGTGTCCGTCGAATAGCGCCAGACTTCGCGCAGTTGAAAGTTACGGGGCGCGCGTCCGGCAAGTGCAGGCAGATTGTTATTCACAGTGACCGTGCAGCGTACCAGGCGGCGATCACAATCTACCCGCGCTGTTGCCGCACCGGCGGCTGGGTGAGCACCTGGAGAACTGGTGGGCGGCGAGTCAGCCGCAGCAATCCTGTTGGCCACGAGCAGCCCGACCAACGCGGTCAACACAGCATTGAACCTAAAGTTCCGTGGATGTAAGCGCATGTTTAACCCCGGCTGATCCCGCACTGGAAGCAATTCAAAACCAGGCGAAGATCCGCGTATTATTCTCGCCAAGGTTCATTCCTATGACTATGGCAGCGTTGATTGTTTTCGCGGTGATCGGCGTCATCACCTGGCTCGCAGTCACGGCGGAGCAGCCCAGCCAACGGCTTCGGTATCGGCGAATTCTCCGTACCGTCGGAATTACTTCCACCATTGCATTCATTGTCATGGCGGCACTTTCCTACTATCTGATGCGGACTGCCCCCGAATCGCCCGCCGGCGCGGTACCTTTGTTGCTGTCGATTCCCTGCGCCTTCGTAGCGGTACCGTCCTGGATTGGCTTCATCATCCAGGCTCGCCTGACGAAGCGCTGATAGTGAGTCGGCCAACACCAAGATTCGCTATTGCCGCCCTGTGCGTCCAACCGGGCAGCTGGGCGCTGGCTTACTTTCTACTGCAGCTAGGGATTCTGGCGCGCCCGGGGGACAAATTGATGCAGGACGCCTTCACCGCCGCGCCCATCATCGCGCTGGCGATACTCATCGGCTTTGCGATGTTTACCGGCGTTCTGGGCATCGGGCTCGCCGTCGTTGCATTCAAACGTGCCGAGCGGCCGCGCTCCGTTGCATATCTTGCTCTGGCGGCCAATATTCTGATCCCGTTGTTCTTGCTCTTGATGTTTCGCAACTAAGCTAACGACTGGTTGCATTTACTGACATGCCCTGGACACCAATTTTTCTGGTTGCGGCGGCACTGCTGACTCTGGTCACGGCCTTTACCCACAGCTACTTCGGCGAGCGGCGCCTGATCGGGCCTTTGGTCGCGTCAAACGAAGGCGTCATGTCCCGCAAGCTGGCCAAACAGGTAGTCCGTTTTGCCTGGCATTTGACGTCGGTACTGTGGTTCGGGCAGACGTTGCTGCCGCTGCGGCCCGCATTGATTCCGGGTTACTTCGACCCGGTCTTGATCGGTGGGATCGGCGCAATTCATGTTGCGGTTGGCTTGTTCGACGGTATTGTGACACGCGGCAAGCACATCGGTTGGTCCATGCTAACAGCGATCGGTGTTTTTGCATTGCTGGCCCTGATGTGAAGCCGCATGGCTGCTGGTCAATGGATATTGCGCGGTCGTTATGCTGCAGTTGATCCATATGAAACATTCGTCAACATCCGCATTTGAGCTCGAGATTCCATGCTTGTTAGGCTGATCTATCTATCAATTGAATTAGCCAGGTGCAAAAATGGGGACGGCAAAGAATCGCTTCTAAGGGAACAATGGAGCCGCGTTCTCCTCCGGCGCGACCAGTTTGCGACACGCCAATATCTCGGCCTTCCCGGTTTGCGCGCTAACCGCTTCATGTTTATCGCGCGCGTAGCCCACGTAAACCCGCACGAAAAAGGATTGGCCGGTCTGGGCGCTGATTGGCGCGAGTGTCACTTGCGCGTGGGGACCATGCCCGCCGTCCACGCCCACCCATACCTCATGTTCGCCAGGATCCACTTCCAGCCAGAAGAACTCCCCTTTCGCGATGTCGCCAAAGCGCTTGCCATCGATCCTCACAGGCCAGCGCTTCGGGCCGAGAGAGCTACGGCTGCGGTATACATAGATCGCTGCCTCGATCGCTATCCGGGCGTGCGGTCGGACTGACCAATGGACCACTTCTGGCCGGTCCGCGAGCCGATGAAAAGACTGAACAACGAATTCGAGAACTGGGTTCGACCGGGGTCGGGAAGATTCGGATTGCGAGGACGCTGGGTTGCGGTGTGAGCGTGGTTCAGCGTGTCCTTAGGTGAGATGCAGACAGCGTTAGCGTTGATCTGCATCCGCAGCGAATGCTTGCGCAGCCAAGAATTAAAAGCCGCCATTCAAGGATCCTGAGACACCGGCGGCAGTCGGCCAGAACCGGACATCTGAGGCTATTCCGTTCAAGGGCCAGAGCCAGATCGGGCACCGTTAGCAAAAATGCGAACGGCGATCGGTGTGTACGAACGTGCGGAATCGGCCTTAATTCGGCGCGGGTTCGTCCGAACGGCTAATGGGCATCCCGGCTTGTGGGAGTTAGCATTTTTGCGATCGACCCCGCGAAACGCTTGCCTCTGCCATGTACGAGCGCTCTCAAGTTCTGGCCAGGAATCTCGCTTCCGTGACGGGCGAGCGCAAGAAAGGGCGTGCGCGTGCGCTCAAGACTGATCGCACATTGCAACTGCTCGTGGCCGATCGCGTCGCTGCACGGACGGCGGCGGGAATGACGCAGGAGGCTGTCGCCGCGAGGATGTGCACTACCAAGAGCGTCGTGTCGCGTCTGGAGAGCGGCGTGTGCACCCGTCCGACGCTAAGTACCATCGAGAAATATGCAGTCGCTGTCGGTGCCCTAGTCGAGATCCGCGTGCGGATAAGGCGCTAGTGTCGTGCTTCGTAATTAATAGAACGATTTATGACCTGCCGAATCCAAGGTGTATACGATGCACTTTGGAGGCGGGGATGCGAAAGGCGACTGCGATTGAACTGGACGACGCGCAGCGGGAGAAGCTGGTGAAGCTGGCGCAATCGAATACGACGGAAGTGCGTTTGGCGCGGCGCGCCAGCATCGTGCTGCTGGCGGCGGACGGGCTGGACAATCACCGCATCGGCGAGTTGCTCGGCGTTGGCCGGATTCAGGCGGGACGTTGGCGTGAGCGTTATGCGATCGGCGGATTGAAAGCCATCGAGCAAGATCTGCCGCGCGGCGGGCGCAAGCCCAAGATCGACCCGGCCGAGATCGTGCGCCTGACCACGCAGACCAAGCCGGAGGGTGCGACCCAGTGGAGCACGCGGAGCTTGGCGGCGGTGGTCGGCGTAAGCGACACCACGATCCAGCGCGTTTGGAGTGCGCGTGGTTTGAAGCCGCATCGGGTCAAGCGCTTCAAGGTGTCGCGCGATCCCAAGTTTGTCGAGAAGCTCGAAGACATCGTCGGGTTGTACATGGCACCGCCCGAGCACGCGCTGGTGCTCTGTTGCGATGAGAAGAGCCAAGTGCAGGCGCTGGATCGCACCCAGCCGGGCCTGCCTATGAAGCCGGGCCGTGCGGCCACCATGACCCACGACTACAAGCGCAACGGCACCACCACGCTGTTTGCCGCCATGAATACGCTCGACGGCTCGGTCATCTCGCGCTGCGAGCAGCGCCACCGCCATGTCGAGTGGCTCGTCTTCCTGCGCCAGATCAATCGCGAAACGCCGCAAGACAAGTCCCTTCATCTGATCTGCGACAACTACGCCACGCACAAGCATCCGAAGGTCAAGGAGTGGCTGGCTAAGCATCCACGCTTCCACGTTCACTTCACTCCGACCTCGGCGTCCTGGCTCAACATGGTCGAGCGGTTCTTCCGCGATATCACGACCCAGCGCTTGCGCAACGGCGTGTTTCGCAGCGTCCCGGAACTGACCGCCGCCATCAAGGAGTACATCGTCGTGCATAACGAAAATCCCAAGCCTTTGGTCTGGACTGCCAAGGCTCACGACATCCTCGCCAAGGTGATTCGCGCCAATCGCAAGTTAAGTTCCAAACAGAACGAAGCACTACACTAGCTCGTAGCCCGAGCTCGGAAGCCGGATGCAAGATCATACGTCCGCTTCGGGTCGAAAGCGCTGGTTCAATTCGTTGGACAGCGGCCGTTCGCTCGGGCGTTCGTGCATCTCGGCGGTCCTGAACTTTGCAGGTCTGCTTTAGGGAATTCCTCGTTGCGACTGCGGAGTCCACCTACGTCCGTTGTACCCTGAGACCGGCCGTTCCAGACGTGAGAATTGCTGCCGGCGAACTTCCGGAGATGGCCGAACGCGCCCATTGATGAGCCGGGATTGAACAGCCGCTCCCGCGATGTAACGGACGTCGGATTCGTCGGGCACAGGACCGAGAAGAGTCGACTACCGCCGATGAACTCGGGCCGATAGCGCGTACTGAAAGGGGCGCCCAAGGACAGAGCCGCGAGGCTCTACGAAAGTTTGCACCGTCGGAAGCAGATCAAGTCTGAGCTATCCCGTTCGAGCCAGCGCCACCGTATGAACCCGTCGGTGCTCGGATTTGCCCGGTTTGGCGCGGACAAGGTTGCTCTCCGTTCGGGCGGCGGGTATTGATGGAACCTCCCGCCCTGCGGCGCTCCGGGTGTCCCGAGGAAGCCATCCGACATAAGGGGCGATGGTTACGCCATCAGCAAGCGGGCTGAAGGCTCCGGCGGGGGTGGCGAATAGAGCCCAGCGTCAAGAGCCCCTCAAGCAAAGAGAAAGCGCTGTTTGGAAAAGTTTGTTTTTGCGCCTCGGTACTCGTGTCGCGGCCCGCGTGACTGGGGAAGGGTCTCGATGATGAACCAGCCACGACCAGGGGCTATCCACGGCTGCGCGCGTGCGGCCCCTTTCACAAGCGCGAACGCGCGCAGCGGTGGGTAACCGGTCCGCTTCAGTGCGGCAGGGCCGGAAGGGCGCGCCGATTTCGACCAATAGTTTCTGTCGGTCCGGGCGAAAACCGCAAGGTGGGTTGTGCGGTTTCGAGCGGACACAAGCGTAGCAAAGTGGAACGATAGAGTCTCCTTCCACCCACAGCCCTGAGGAGACGACGATGACCGAGGCAAGCCAACCGCACCTTTGCTTTCTGCGACGCAATCAGGTCGAAGCCCGCACTGGGCTGTCGCGCAGCACGCTCTACGCGCGGATCAAGGCCGGGACGTTCCCGGCGCCAGTATCCCTGGGCCCGCGTGCGGTCGGTTGGATCGAGAGCGATGTGCAGCGCTGGATTTCCGACCGGATCGACGCCGGTTGGAGCGGCGCGGCGACAGATGGCAAGGGCCACGGCATCGGGAACGGTCGAAGGCAGGAATGACTGCAAGTCGTGCCGACGCGGAGGATGATCAGCCGGCGGGCTCGACCCGCAGTCGCACGCCGGATGCGCGCATGAGGGCCAACAACGTGGAAAGCCGCGGATTCCCGTTCCGGCTCAACGTGCGATAAAGCGTCTCGCGCGACAGTCCGGTCACCGTCGCAACGCTGGCGATCCCCCCGCGCGCCTCGGAGATGGCTCGAAGCGCGTACATGATGTCGCCTTCGTCGCCACCTGCGAGCGCCTCGTCCAGCAGCGCCGCGACGTTGGCGTCATCGGCGAGGTGTTCGCGCAGGAAGTCCGTGTGCGGCCTACTGCTTGCCAGTTCGCTGGGCGTAATTCGCCCAGCACTGCTTCGCCTTTTCGATTTCGCCACGTTGTCCTCTCTTGTCGCCGCCACACAGCAGGATGATCAGCCGATCCCCGACGCGCCCGAAATAGACTCGGTAGCCCTGCCCGATGTCGATCCGCAGTTCCTGCACTCCATCGCCGACCGATTTGCAGTCACCAAGCAGCCCTCTTTCGGATTCGGCCAATCCGAAGCAGTATCGCCGCCACCGCACGTCGGTCGTTCAGCGATTGCATCCAATCACCAAACAAATCACGCCCGGATGGCGTCAGGAAGTGCCGGACCTCGAATTCGGGCATTGTAGCCTATGGGCTACACAGGGTCAAGAAGCCGGCGTCGCCGTGCGCAAGGGCACGACCGTCGCCCCGTCGCGCGCGGCCAGCAGTTGCCCTTCGTACCACGTCATCAGTTCGCGCCGGATCTCGAGCCGCTTCGCGCGATCGTAGGCTGCCGCCTGCTTGGTGCCAATGGTGTGATCCAGTTGTGCCTCGATGACATCGGCGTCCTTGCCGGCGTCGCGCGCCCATGTCGAGAACACGGAGCGCCACGAATGCGGGGAGTGCCTGCCGGTTAGCTCCAGCGTCCGGCGATAGAATTTCTCGACGGCTTCGCGCGTGATTGCCCCGGCGCCGTGCGGCGCCGGCGAAGTGTGGATCGCCGCGTCGCCGTCCGCACGGCGCCACTCGCGCAGCAGCGCGAGGAAGTGGGGCGGCAACGGCACGATATGCGGGCCGCGCTGCGCGTCCTTGCGCTTCATCCGCGCACGCGGTATGGCCCGCGTTCCCGCCTGCAGGTCGAATTCGTCCCAACGGGCGCCGACAATCTCGCCGATGCGTTGCGCCGTGAACACCGCCAGCAGGTGGGCGCGGCGCACGCCACGGCTCACCTCGGCGACATCGGCCGCTCGCAGTATCGCGCCTACTTCCTGGTGATCGGTAATGGCCGCGAGGTGCGTATGCTCCGCTGAGCGCTTGCCGCGCCGTGGCGCCGGGATCGGATTGAGCGGGATCAGCCCTTGCTCCGCGGCGTAGTCCATGATCGCCCGCAGCCGCTGCCTCACCTTCAGCGCCATGTCCGGGGCGCTGTCCTCGACCTTGCGAATCGGCTTGGCCGCGATCGCGGTCGTGATTTCGGCCACTGGCAGCGTGGCGAGCACGGACAGATGGTTATCGAGGCTCGCGTTGACCTCGTGCCGATAGTCGTCGGTCCACTTCGCGCGCCGGGCCTCGCGCCTCAGCCAATCGGATGCCAGCACGCCAAATGTCGCCGTTCGCGCCGCCGCGCGTTTCGCCCGCTCCACGCGGCGTACGGCGGTGACTTGGTGGCCGTCGGCCACCAGCGTGCGGACTTCCTGCGCCTTTGCCCGCGCCTGGCCGAGCGTGATCCGATCCAGCCGCCCAAGGGTCGCCGTCTGCGGCTTGTCGCCAAGCCGAAACCGAAACTGCCACGATGACGCGCCCGACAGGGGCACATAGAGATAGAGACCGTCGCCATCCGCCAGCCGGTACGGCTTGGCCTTCGGCCTGGCGTTCTGGATCTGGCGGTCGGTCAACAGATGCCTTGCCATCAGCCCCCTCTAGAGTTCGACTCTCTTGAGAGGAGCGTTTTACCACTTTTCTTCCGTTACCACCGCCGCTACCCCCGTCTTCGTCTGGCTTTCACCGGCCGACCAAGAACCGTCCAGGCACGTTTTTCATAGGGAAACTGCAAAGAAAAACGGCCCCGCTCGGGGGCCGTCGTTCCTGCTGATGGTGGAGGTGGCGAGAATCGAACTCGCGTCCGGAAGCACTCAACAGTCGGGACTACATGCTTAGTCTCGTCTTCGATTCTCGCCCCCATGCCGCCGACGGACAGGCTGCGTGAGCGCCAGTCACCTTGGTTTAACGCAACACCCAAGTGACCCGGGTGCGCGCGATCGCTCGAAGGGTCCTCGCCGTGACTTCACAGTTGCCTGCTGATCACCCGGGCTGAGCGCCGCCCGGTGCGAGGTCTAGCGGGGATTAAGCCGCCAGAGCGTAGCTATCGTCGTTCGCAGTTAAGTTTGCGAGTGCTCGGGTTTTACGAGGACAAGCGCCTCGGCATGCCCCGCGCTGCCTTGCAACCCCCGTCGAAACCAGTACACCCCCGGTGTTCGTTCGGCTTCGCTGCCATCGCGGACGATGGCCGGCAAGACGCTGGAAAACGAATCATAGCGCAGCAGCGACTGTGCCGGCCGCGCGTCATCACGAAATGGGGTCGCGCTTGGGGATATTCAAGCCCGACAGCCGCACCGCCGCCGCTGCAATGACTCGATACGCCCCATCGGTCCCATGCGAGGCGCGCTGCCGGGGAACTGCGCACGGATGCGCAGTCCAACCGAGCGACGTCACCGGGTGCGCTACCATGCAAATTCCCCTGTCGTTACGACCGATGCCAGACCGCGCCCCTCGTTCGACTTCCGCTGCAATGCACGTGGCGCGCCGTCGCGAGCACGACGACGCGCCCATCCTCGGCTGCGTCGGATCGGCGCGATCATGACGCCACGCGCGCTATTGACCTGCCTCTGCCTTGTTGCGATCGGCCTCGGGTCCGTTCCGAAAGCCGCGGGTGCCGCGGAACCACTTGCCACCGTGTCGCGTGTGGACCTCGACCGCTACCTCGGGCGATGGTACGAGATCGCCCGCTACCCGAACTTCTTCCAGCGCAACTGCAAGGGCGAGGTCACCGCGACCTACTCGCGCCGCGAGGACGGAGCCATCGCGGTGGACAACGCGTGCCTGCGCGAGAACGGCAGCACCGACCAGGCAATCGGCGCCGCGCGGATCGTCGACGCCGCGACCAACGCGAAGCTCGAAGTGCGTTTCGCGCCCGCGTTCCTTTCGTTCCTGCCGTTCGTCTGGGGCGACTACTGGGTGATCGACCTCGCACCCGATTACAGCTACGCGGTGGTGGGCGAGCCCTCGCGCAAGTACCTGTGGATCCTCGCGCGCGAGCCGCGGCTCGATGCGGCCACGTTCGAGGCGATCGTGGCCCGCCTGCGAAGCGCCGGCTACGACCCGGCACGCCTCGTCCAGACTGGCAGCACCCGCTGACCCGCCAATCGGGCAACGGTCGGCATCGCATCGCCGATCGTCGAGCCCGGTGCGCAAGGCGCGGCGGACCCCGCGGAGGATGCGGTAAAGTGGCGCCCCACATCCCGCCGCAGCGCGGCTCCCCGCAATGAACGCTCCTGCAGTCGTCCCCCTGATCCTGTCCGGCGGCGCCGGCACCCGCCTGTGGCCGCTGTCGCGCGAGGCCGCGCCCAAGCCGTTCCTCACGCTTCCCGACGGCGATACGCTCCTCGGCAAGACTGCGATGCGGGCGCTCTCCGTTCCCGGAGCCGGCCCGCTCGTTACGGTCACCAACCGCGACTACTACTTCTCGACCAAGGACGTCTACGCCACGCTTCCGGACGGCGGGCCCCAGGGCGTGTTCCTGCTGGAGCCGTTCGGGCGCAACACCGCGGCCGCGGTCGCCATGGGCGCGCTTTGGGCGCGCGCGACCACGGGGCCCGACGTGCCGCTGCTCGTGCTGCCGGCCGACCACCTGATCCGCGACCAGGCGGCGTTTGCCAAAGCCGTCGCAGCAGCATTGCCGCTCGCGAAGTCGGGACGGCTCGTCACGTTCGGGATCTCGCCGACGCAACCGGAGACCGGCTTCGGCTACATCGAATGCGGGGCGACGATCCCGGGCGGACCGGTGCCTGCGCACGAGGTGGTGCGCTTCGTCGAGAAGCCGCCGCTCGCCGACGCGCAGCGCTACGTCGCGTCCGGCGCGTACGTCTGGAACTCCGGCATGTTCTGCTTCACGCCGCGGGCACTGTTGGCCGCGTTCGCCGAGCACTCGCCCGCGCTGCTCGCAGCCGTCGAGCCCGTGTTCCAGGCGCTCTCCGAATCGATGGCGGCGGGCAACGCGATGCTCGAGATCGACCCCTCGCTGTTCGCCGCCGTGCCGGACATCTCGCTCGACTACGCGGTCATGGAAAAGGCCGCCGGCGGCAAGCCGGGCGTCGCCGTGGTGCGTGGCGCATTCGACTGGAGCGACATCGGGTCGTGGCAGGCGGTGTCCGATCTCGTCGCCGCGGACGGCGCAGGCAACCGCGGCAAGGGTGAGCACATCGCGATTGCGACCAGCGGCACGTACATCCACGCGGACGAGCGCGTGGTCGCCGCCGTCGGCGTCGAGAACCTCGTCATCGTCGAGACGCCGGACGCAGTGCTGGTCGCGCATCGCGACCACCTGCAACGCGTCAAGGATGTCGTGGGCGAACTGAAGGCGCGCGGCCACGAAGCCTACCGGCTGCACAAGACCGTCTCGCGCCCGTGGGGCGCCTATACGGTGCTGCAGGAAGGTCCGAACTTCAAGATCAAGCGCATCGAGGTCAAGCCCGGCGCCGCGCTGTCGCTGCAGATGCACCACCGCAGAAGCGAGCACTGGGTGGTCGTGAGCGGGACCGCACGCGTTACCCGCGACGACGACGTGTTCGACGTGCAGCACAACGAGTCGACCTATATCCCCGTCCGTGCGCGCCACCGGCTCGAGAACGCCGGCCACGAGCCGCTCGTGATGATCGAGGTTCAGTGCGGCGACTATGTCGGCGAGGACGACATCGTCCGCTTCGACGACCGCTACGGACGCGCGCCGGCCTGATCGACGCCGGCGCCGGCCCCTGCCGCGCGGCTTGGCCGGCTAAGCCGGCACGTCGGGATCGAGCTCCCGCTCGAGCCAGGCGATCTGGTCCTTGAGCAGCAGCTTGCGGCGTTTCATGCGCGTGAGCTGCAGCTGATCGACGACGGGAGTCTCCACCATGCGGTGGATCGCGGAATCGAGGTCGCGGTGCTCGAGCTTCAACGAGACGATCCGCTGCATCAGCGCGACGTGCTGCGGGTCGCCGATCGTGGCGTCGATCATCGTCAATCGGTGCCGGCTGGCGCGGGAACGGGGCGGCGCCGGCTCGTGATCCAGATGCCCGTCAGGATAAGCGCAATCCCGGCAATGTGGTAGGGCAGCAGCCGCTCGTCCAGGAAGAGCCAGGCGAGCACGACGCCGAACACGGGCATCAGGTGCACGAAGAGCCCCGCGACGTTGGGGCCGACCTGCTCGACGCCGCGGTTCCAGAAGATGTAGGCGAGCACGGAGGAGAAGAGCGCCACCGACGCGAGCGCCACGAAGACGGTCGGCGTCCAGGCGATCCGCCGGCCGAACGCCATCTCGCCAATCCACAGCGGCAGTACGCACGCATCGCCGATCACCGCAAGCACGAACAGGAACGACAGCATGTTGAGCCCGGTCGGGCGCCAGCGCAGGCAGATCGTGTAGACGGACCACATCGCCATCGACAGGATCACGAGCAGGTCTCCCTGGTTCAGGCGGAACGCTGCGAGTGTGGCGAGCGAGCCCTGCGACAGGATCGCGAGCACGCCGCCGAGCGAGACCGCCACGCCGCCCAACTGCACGGGCGTGAGCCGGTCGCGCAGGAACACCCACGACAGCGCGATGATCATGACCGGAATGAACGAGTTCAGGATCACGCCGTTGGTCGCGGTCGTGTAGTTGAGCCCGAGGTACGCAAGCGCGTTGTGCGTGCCGATGCCGACGGCGCCGAGCAGCAGCATCGTCCGCCAGGAGCGGCGCAGGATCGGCCAGTCGCGCCGCACGTGCGGCAGCGCGAACGGCGCCAGGATGACGAGCGCGAAGAGCCAGCGGAAGAACGTCATCGCCATCGGCGGGACGTCGTCGTGCAGGCCGCGTCCCACGATCCAGTTGCACGACCAGAAGAACGGCGTGAGCGTCAGCAGCAGGAAGGGCGAGACGGTCCGCGGTTCGGGATCAACGGCGGCGGTGCTCATGGATCGATTATCACACGCAGCGACGGCACGGCCGCAGCCCCCGGACGCGCGTGCGGATCGCGAGGTCCGCGAAGTTCGATCCACGCAATCTGCCGCGCGGACTCGCGCGCCACCGTGCGACGGCGTCGATGCGATCCGTCGCCCTCGCCGGGTGGCCGCAGTGACCCAACGTATAATTGCCACGGTTTCACCGCTCTCCCGATGTCGCCGGCCCAGACTGCCGCCGGAGAGGCCGAAGCGCATCGCGTGCCCGTCGTTTCCGCGTCCGCGGCGTCTGCTTCTCCGGTTGCGCCTCCCCCGTACCCGCTCGCCGGGCTGTCCGTGCTCGTCCCCGCGTTGCCGGATGCCGGCGGCAGAGCGCGACTCGCGCCGCTCGCCGGGTCCGCCGACTCGCTCGCGGTCGCGCAGATCGGGCACGCGTGCGCGCAGGCCCGGCGCGTGCTCGCGGTCGTCTGTGCCGATGCGCTTTCCGCGCAGCGTCTCGTCGCCGAGGTCGCGTGGTTCGCGCCCGGCCTTCGCATCGCGTTCCTGCCCGATTGGGAGACGCTCCCCTACGACCAGTTCTCGCCGCACCAGGATCTGGTTTCGGAGCGGCTGGCGACGCTCTACCGCGTCACGCGCGGCGAATGCGACGTCATCGTCGTCGCCGCGACGACTGCGCTCTACCGGCTCGCGCCGCGCACGTTCCTCGCGGCACACACGTTCTTCCTCGTGCAGGGCACGACGCTCGATGTCGAGGCGCTGCGTGCGCAGCTCGCGCTCGCCGGCTACGAGCATGTGACGCAAGTCGTTTCGCCGGGCGAGTTCAGCGTGCGCGGGGGGTTGATCGATCTCTTCCCGATGGGCTCGGCGCTGCCGTTCCGGCTCGACCTCTTCGGCGACGAGATCGAGACGATCCGCACGTTCGACGTCGACACGCAGCGCACGCTCTATCCGGTGCCCGATGTGCGCCTGCTGCCCGCGCGCGAGTTCCCGCTGGACGAGTCGGGACGCACCCGCTTCCGCTCGCGCTTCCGCGAAGTGTTCGAAGGCGACCCGTCGAAGTCGCCGCTCTACAAGGACGTGAGCAACGGCATCGTGCCCGCCGGCCTCGAGTACTACCTGCCGCTGTTCTTCGCGGCGACCGCGACGTTCACCGACTATCTGCCCGGGGGCGCCGTGATCGCGCTGCATGGCGATGTCGGCCATGCGGTCGACCGCTTCTGGCAGGACACCGAGTCGCGCTACCGGCTTTTGCGCGGCGACAAGGCGCGCCCGCTGCTGCCGCCGCCCGAGCTGTTCGTGCCGCCCGATGCATTCCGCGGCGCGTTGAAGGCGTTCGGTCGCATCGAGCTTGGGGCGGCGCCCGCGGAATCCGCATTGCCTCCGGATGCGCCCACGCGCCGGCTGCCGTCCGTGCAGGTGGATCGCCGTGCGGAGGATCCGCTCGCGGCGCTCAAGACCACGGTGTCCGCGCTCGCTGGCCGCGTCCTGATCTGCGCCGAAAGCGCGGGCCGCCGCGAGACGATGCAGCAGTACTTCGCCGAGTACGGTCTTGCGCCTGCGCTGGTCGACGACCTCGGCGCGTTCGTCGCAGGCACGGACCGCCTTGGGCTCGCCGTCTCGCCGCTGCACTCGGGCTTCGCGTGGCCCGCTGCCAAGCTCGCCTTCGTCACCGAAGCCGAGCTCTATGCGGGCGTGGTCCGGCGCGGCAGGCGCGACACGGCGCGCCGCAGCAACGTCGACGCGATGGTGCGCGACCTCTCGGAGGTGCGCATCGGCGACCCGGTCGTGCACGAGCAGCACGGCATCGGCCGCTACCTCGGTCTCACGACGCTCGATCTCGGCGACGGCGAGAACGAATTCCTGCAGCTCATCTACGCGAACGACGCGAAGCTCTATGTTCCCGTTTCGGGGCTGCACCAGATCTCGCGCTACAGCGGCGCGTCGCCGGAGGCCGCGCCGCTGCACGAACTCGGCAGCGGCCAATGGGAAAAGGCGAAGCGCAAGGCCGCGAAGCAGGCGCACGACACCGCGGCCGAGCTCCTCAACCTCTACGCGCAGCGCGCGGCACGCAAGGGCCATGCATTCGGGTTCAGGCCGCACGACTACGAGGCGTTCGCGGAAGGGTTCGGCTTCGAGGAGACACCCGACCAGCAGGCGGCGATCGAGGCGGTGATCAAGGACCTGACCTCGGGCCAGCCGATGGACCGGCTGGTGTGCGGCGACGTCGGCTTCGGCAAGACCGAGGTCGCGCTGCGCGCGGCGTTCGTCGCGATTGCCGACGGCAAGCAGGTCGCGCTGCTCGTGCCGACCACGCTGCTCGCCGAGCAGCACTTCCTGGTGTTCTCGGATCGCTTCGCCGACCTCCCGGTAAAGCTCGCCGAGCTGTCGCGCTTCCGCTCGGGCAAGGAGGTGAAGGTCGTGCTCGACGGCCTCGCGGCCGGAACGATCGATCTGGTCATCGGCACGCACAAGCTGATTCAGCCCGATGTGAAGTTCAAGAACCTCGGCCTCGTCATCATCGACGAGGAGCATCGCTTCGGCGTGCGACAGAAGGAGCAGCTTAAGCGCCTGCGCGCCGAGGTGGACGTGCTGACGCTCACGGCCACGCCGATCCCACGCACGCTCGCGCTGTCGCTCGAGGGGTTGCGCGACTTCTCGGTGATCGCCACCGCGCCGCAGAGGCGGCTCGCGATCAAGACCTTCGTCGCGCCGTTCTCGCGCGGGCTGGTGCGCGAGGCCGCGCTGCGCGAACTGAAGCGCGGCGGCCAGATCTACTTCCTGCACAACGAGATCGACACGATCCGCGCGACGGCGGAGAAGCTCGCCCTGCTGCTGCCCGAGGCGCGCATCGCGGTCGCGCACGGGCAGATGGGCGAACGCGATCTCGAGCACGTGATGCGCGAGTTCTACGCGCAGCGCGTCAACCTGCTCGTCTGCTCGACGATCATCGAGACCGGCATCGACGTGCCGACCGCGAACACGATCATCATCGACCGCGCCGACCGCTTCGGCCTCGCCCAGCTCCACCAGTTGCGCGGCCGTGTCGGGCGCTCGCACCACCAGGCCTATGCGTACCTGCTGACGCCGCCCGAGGAGGCGCTCTCCGTGCAGGCGAAGAAGCGGCTCGAGGCGATCCAGATGATGGAGGATCTGGGCTCGGGGTTCTATCTGGCGATGCACGACCTCGAGATCCGCGGCGCCGGCGAAGTGCTGGGCGAGGAGCAGTCGGGCGAGATGGCGCAAGTGGGCTTCCAGCTCTACGCCGACATGCTGAAAGCGGCGGTCAAGGCGCTCAAGGCCGGGCGCGAGCCGAGCCTCGCCGAACCGCTCGGCGTCACGACCGAGATCAATCTCCATGTGCCCGCGCTGCTGCCCGGGCCGTACTGCAACGACGTGCACGAACGCCTGGTCCTCTACAAGCGGCTCGCGAGCGCGGAATCGGACGAGGAACTCGATCTGCTGCAGGAGGAGCTGGTCGATCGCTTCGGCGCCACGCCGGAGCCTGCGCAGGCGCTGCTCGCCTGTCACCGGCTGCGGCTCTTCGCCAAGCCGCTCGGCGTGACGCGCATCGACGCCGGTCCGGAGCGCACGACGATCCAGTTCGTCAAGGAACCGCCGTTCGATCCGGGCAAGCTGATCCTGCTCGTGCAGCGCGACGGCCGCATCCGCTTCGTCGGCCCCGACCGCGTGCGCGTCGAGCGCGGCGCGCCCACGCTCGCCCTGCGGGTGTCGCTAGTCCGCGACTTTCTCGCCAGGCTCACGTAGATTTGCCGGATGGTCGCCCACCTGCTGCCGCCGCAGGTCCACGTGTTCGTGCGCGATTGGCTCTCCGCCAACAACGTGCTGCTGCGCTCGCGCGACGGCCACGTCCTCGTGGACACGGGCTACCTGCGGCATGCGCCGCTCACGCTCGCACTGCTCGCCTCGGCGCGCGGGCTCGACGGCGAGCCGCTCGCGAAGATCGTCAATACGCATTGCCACAGCGACCACGTGGGCGGCAATGCCGCGGTTGCGCGAGCCTATGGTTGCCCGATCGCGGTGCCGATCGGCGAGGCGCCGCTGGTCGACGCGTGGGACCAGAAGGCACTGCTGTACGACTACGCCGACCAGCGCGTCGACCGCTTCGCCGTGAGCGAGGCGCTGCGTGCCGGCGCGACCAGCGTCTGGGGCGACCTCGAATGGCGGGCGCTCGCCGCGCCCGGGCACGACATGGGGGCCCTTGTCTTCCACAACCCGGAGCACCGGCTGCTCATCTCGGGCGACGCGTTGTGGGAAAACGGCTTCGGCTTCGTGATGCCGCGCGAAATGGATCCCGCGGCGCTTCCCGCGACGCGGGCGACGCTCGAGATGCTCTCGGACCTCGACATTCGGGTCGTGATCCCGGGCCACGGCGAGCCGTTCGCGCACGTCGCCGGTGCGCTCGATCGCGCGTTCCGGCGGCTCGACGCACTCGAGGCCGACCCGCATCGCGTCGCGCGGCACGCGGTCAAGGTGATCCTGACCTTCGCACTGCTCGACCGCAGGCGGATCGTGCTCGCCGAACTTCCCTCCTACGTCGACCGTGTCCAGATCTTCCGCGACTTCAACGCGATGTTCTTCCGCCTGCCGCCCGACCGGTTCGCAGCGATGATCGTCGACGAGCTGACCCGCGCCGGCGCGGTGCGGACCGAGGACGGATTCCTCGTGCCCGCTTCACCGCAGGCCGGTTGAGCACGATGGAATAAGACCCGGCCGCCCTTGTTCACCTCCACGCGATTGCGCGTCCCCGCGTTCTCGGTTCTAATGCTGCGCCTTGCGGCCGTCCCCCGGCCGCGAAGGTCTTCTGCCAACGCCTAAACGAAGGAGATCGTCCGATGAAGCATGCCGTACCCGTACTGAGCGCCTTGGCCGTCGTCGGCGCCTTTTCCGCGGTTGTCGTAGCGCAGGACATCAAGCCGGACCGCGCCATCAAGTACCGTCAGGGCATCATGCAGGCACAGAGCTGGAGCATGAACATCCTGGGCGCGGTCGCGAAGGGCGACCGCCCGTACAACAAGGACGAGGTCTTGAACCGCGCGATCGCCTTGGAGCAGGTGTCGCACATGGCCTGGGAAGGTTACATCCCGGGCTCCGACCAAGGCGCCCCCACCAGGGCCAAGCCGGAAATCTGGAAGGAGCCCGCGAAGTTCAAGCAGATGATCGAGGCGTTCGAGGCATCGACGGCGAAGCTTGTCGCGGCTGCCAAGGTGGGCACGCTCGATGCGGTCAAGGGTCCGATCGGCGACGTCGGCAAGACCTGCAACAACTGCCACGACGAATTCCGCTCCAAGTAAGCGGCTCTCGTTCGGCAAAAGGTCGGGCCGCGACGCCCGGCCTTTTTCATGTGCCCGGCCCTGCAATCAGAGCCGGTGGATCACGAACCAGACCGCGAACGCCGACAGCCCGGCGACGATCAGCGCACGGGTCGGCGGAGCGTGCGCGTCCTGCGGATGCGCAACCCCGGGCGGCAGGAGCTTGCGACCGTTGACCATCGCGCCGATCAGGTTTTCGCGCAGCGCGACGACATAGGCGACAGCGGCCGTGATGTGCGTCGCGGCGAGCGCGATCAGCACCCACCAGAAGCGGCGGTGCAGCGAGCTCAGCTCGTCGGAGGTGGCCTTGCTCACCCACTTGGTCAGCGGACCCTCCCACAGGATGTCGTCGTTGGCGAAAAGGCCGGCCGTCGACTGGATCAGCATCGCGGCGAGCAGCGCGATCACCATCCAGCCGCCCAGCGGGTTGTGCGAGGCATGGGGATGATGCGGTGGGTGAATGATCGAGCGCGCGTAGGCCACGACCGCGCGCGGTCCCCGCACGAAAGTCCCGAAGCGCGCGTTGCGGCTGCCGACGAAACCCCAGGCGACTCGGAACACGACGAGCGCGAGCAGCACCTGCCCGGCCCGCATGTGCCACTTGAGCCAGTCGCCTTTCGCGAGTCCGGTCGAAATCAGCACAACCAGCAGGACGACGATCGTCCAGTGCACGAGGCGCACGACACCGTCCCAGACGGACACGGCCACGCGCGGCCGGAGGTCCGAATCTTGCGAAGATTCGTTCATCACGCGATCGGAGTGCGGAGAAAGCGGCGCCATTTTGGCCCCGGGCAATGGCTGTGGCCAGCGCCATCAGGACTCATCGCATCGTGTCGACGAACGTGCGCACGCCGTCCAGCAGCATCTGCACGGCGATCGCGGTCAGCACGAGCCCCATCAGCCGCTCGATCGCCACGATGCCCCGCTGGCCGAGCACGCGCTGCAGGACGGGCGCCGCCATCAGCACGAGCGTGGTGACCAGCATCGCGAACGTGAGCGCGGCGAGCCATGCGGCGAGATGCGCGGGGTCGCGCGAGGCCATCAGCATCACGGTGGCGAGCGCGGACGGGCCCGCGATCGCAGGCACTGCGATCGGCACGAGGAATGGTTCTTCGCCGGCCACGTCGCCGAAGACGCCCTCGGGATGATGGAACACCATCCGCGACGCGATCATGAACAGGATGATCCCGCCCGCTATTCCGAGCGAGACTTCCGAAAGCTGCAAGAGATCGAGGAAGGCGCGACCGCCCAGCATGAACGCGATCAGGATCGCGAACGCGGCGGCACACTCGCGCACGACCACCCGCATGCGGCGCTCCGGCGGCACGTTCGCGATCGCGGAAAGGACCAGCGGAACGTTGCCGAACGGGTCGAGCACAAGCAGCAGCAGCACGGCGGCGGAGAAGAGCTCGGTGGTCGCGGGCATCGCTTTCGCCCCTAGCCCGGATGTTTCACCAGGGCGCGGGAATTTGGCGCGGCGGTATGCGCCCTGGATCGGGCGCAGCCGACGACGCCAATAGCAGCAACGATTGGCGAGGAGAGCAAGCCCGAGCGAGGTGCCAGACGACCGCCAAAGACCGCACAGTCCGCCCGTCCGACGCGTTCGGCCGGTGGCGGGTCCCAAGTGCTTGGCAAGACTCGAGTCTTCATTGAATCGGCGGCGGCCTGGTGAAATATCCGGGCTAGAGCGAGCGCAGCGCCGCGTACGCGAACGGCACGAGAATCGCGAGGAGCAGCCCGTGCAGGCCGAACGCGAGGCCGGCGTACGTCCCGGCCTCGGCATTCACCTGGAACGCCCGCGCGGTGCCGATGCCGTGCGCGGCAAGGCCGAGCGCAAACCCGCGCGCCCGCCAGTCGCGCACACGCACGGCGTCGAGTACGTACTTGCCGAGCACTGCGCCGATCACCCCCGTCGTCACCGCGAAGACCGCGGCGAGCGCAGGCAACCCGCCGATCTTCTCGGCAATGCCCATCGCAATCGGTGCGGTCACGGACTTCGGCGTGATCGACGCGACGGTGGCGGGCGAAGCGCCCAGCAGCCACGCGATGCCCACGGCGCTCCCTCCGGCTACCGCCGAGCCCAGCACGAGCGCGCCGGCGACAGGACGCGCGTACCGCCGCAGGTCGGGCCACGACCGCGCCAACGGCACGGCGAGACCGACCACCGCCGGCCCGAGCAGGAAGTGGACGAACTGCGCGCCGTCGAAGTAGGACTTGTACTCGGTGCCTGTCAGCGCAAGCACTGCGACGATCAACACGACCGCGATCGGAACGGGATTGGCAAGCGGGTGAAAGGAGGCGCGCGAGTAGAGCGCGTAGCCGCACGCATACGCGACGAGCGTCAGCGTCAGCCCCGCAAGCGGCGTTGCCGCCAGATAGACCCACAGCTCGAACAGCGGTTGCGCGCTCACCGTTGCGCCTCGCTTCCGTCCTGCGCCGCGCGGCTCAACCGTGCAAAGGTCAGCGCCGCGGCGGCGATCGCGAGGACCGTGCTGATCGTAAGCGCAGCGACGATGGGCAACCACTCCTCGGCAAGGCGCGAGAGATACAGCATGACGCCGACACCGGCAGGAACGAACAGCAGCGACAGGTGCCGCGCGAGACCGTCGGCGGCCACGCCAACGCTTTCCGGTACCCGCGGCCGCAGGCGCAGCGCGCCGAACAGCAACGCCATGCCCACGACCGGACCTGGAACGGGCAGGCCGAGCACGCGTGCGAGCGCCTCGCCCGCGCACTGGAACAGGAGCAGCCAGGTGATTCCAGCAAGCAACGGGCTCACGGCCGGAAACCTCGACGAGGTTGCGCGCAACGCAATCGGGCAGCGTCGTGCCGGGCGCGCATGGACCCGGGCGCGCCGAAGGCTGCGATTCTACGCGTGGCCGAGGGCGTTCCCGGTCCCCCGACGGGACCGGCGCCGCCCCTGCGAAACCGCGCCTTCGGGATGCCGGGGACAACCGCCGGATCGTATGCGGGCCGGCCCCCGGACGCGTTTGCAGTGCGAGGGACGCACCCACCACGGAAGCGGCGAGCTCGGTCGCGACGATTCGGGTAGGGGGCGGGATCACTCCCGCCGCCCTCCCACACCACCGTACGTACGGTTCCGTATACGGCGGTTCTCGTCTACTGGCCAACCTGGCCCAGCGAGCTTCGTTCCGTTCATCGTGTCGCCTGTCGTCCAATAAACGCCGTGGCCACCATCGAGGCTGCCGGCCTCTCCGGTCTTGTGACCGTTGGCCCTCAGCTCACGCCGAGGCTTCCGTCCTGTACGCGCAGAGAGCACGCGAGACTATCCACTCATGACAAGTTCAGCCCTTCGTCGCTTCGGTGGCAAGCGACTACTACGGCCTCTGCTGACTTCTGCCAACCCCTCCCAACACCTCGCGATGTTGGTAGCACAAGGCAGGTTGGCAGATCTCCCAGAGTAAAACGCGTGACCTTCATGCTTATGCCTGTTGGATTTACGTCATAGCGTTCCGTGCAAGTATCGGGCTTTGACGATATTGGCCGCCTTACCCCGCTACACCGCCTCTATCCGCTTCCTGTTCGTCAGGCCAGCACTTTGCCTGCGGCTTCCTTCAGATTCGCAGTCGCCCGCGACACCCTTGCCGTCCGGCTAACACTTCCCCTTGCCGGGTGTGTAGAGGACTTTCACCTCCAAGTCATTCAACTCGCCACCATAGCGAGCCAAACAGCGCCAATCACGGCGCTACGCGCCATGTCTGGCGCACCAAACAAAACGGGCAGCGGAACCTCCGCTGCCCGCTCCTTCGCCGACCGGACGCGGCCAGCGCAAGCGCTCATTCGACGCGCACCTCGACCCGCCGCGCCTCGGCGTTGTCCGCGCCGCCCTGCGTCTGCTCGGGCTTCTTCAGCACGACGCGATCCTCCGGGATGCCCGCCGACTTAAGCGCCTCGTGCACCTTGATCGCGCGCTCTTTCGCGAGTTCCTGGTTCTGGGCGAGGTTGCCGGTGGCGTCGTGGTAGCCGGAGACGTGGACTTTCGCGGTCGGAGTGGCCTTCGCCTTGGCGATCAGCGCCTCGAGGTGTTTCTGCGAATCCGCCGGCAGCTCGCTCTTGCCCGACTCGAAGTAGAACTTGACGACTTCCGCCGTCACGACCGCGCGCGGACCGCCGGGAATTGCGGCGGGCGCGGCAGCCGGTGCCGCTGCCGGAACCGGCACGGCAACCGGCGCCGAAGCCGGTGCCACAGCAACCGCCGCGGCCGGTGCAGCGGCCGCCGGCGCAGCCGGCTTGACCGCGTGGAGCGTCAGCAGCGGCACGATCATCAGCGCGACGATGTTGATGATCTTGATCAGCGGGTTCACCGCAGGACCTGCCGTGTCCTTGTAGGGGTCGCCGACCGTGTCGCCGGTCACCGCCGCCTTGTGCGCGTCGGAGCCCTTGCCGCCGAAGTTGCCGTCCTCGATGTACTTCTTCGCGTTGTCCCAGGCGCCGCCGCCGGTCGTCATCGAGATCGCGACGAAGAGGCCGGTGATGATCGTGCCCATCAGCAGGCCGCCCAGCGCCTGCGGGCCCAGCACGAGACCGACCACGACCGGAACGAGCACCGGCAGCAGCGACGGAACGATCATTTCCTTGATCGCCGCCTTGGTCAGCATGTCGACGGCCACGCCGTACTCGGGCTTGGCCGTGCCCTCCATGATGCCCTTGATCTCGCGGAACTGGCGGCGCACCTCGATCACGACAGAGCCCGCCGCGCGCCCGACCGCTTCCATTGCCATCGCGCCGAACAGATAGGGGACGAGGCCGCCGATGAAGAGGCCGATGATCACCATGTGGTTCGACAGGTCGAACGACGTCGAAAGGCCGATGTTGTCGAGCGCGTGCGTGTAGTCGGCGAACAGCACCAGCGCCGCCAAGCCGGCGGAGCCGATCGCGTAGCCCTTCGTCACCGCCTTGGTCGTGTTGCCTACGGCGTCGAGCGGATCGGTGATCGCGCGCACGGAATCCGGAAGATCGGACATCTCGGCGATGCCGCCCGCGTTGTCGGTGATCGGTCCATAGGCATCGAGCGCGACGATGATGCCGGTCATCGACAGCATCGCGGTCGCCGCGATCGCGATGCCGTAGAGGCCCGCGAACCAGAACGAGGCGAAGATCGCCGCGCACACGGCGAGCACCGGCCACGCGGTGGCCTTCATCGACACGCCGAGTCCGGCGATGATGTTCGTGCCGTGGCCCGTGGTCGACGCCTGCGCGATGTGCTTGACCGGCTTGAAGTCCGTGCCGGTGTAGTACTCGGTGATGAACACCATCAACGCGGTCAGCACGAGGCCGACGACCGACGCGCCGAACAGGCGCAGCGGCGAGAGCGACGGATCGGCCGCGCCGATGCCAGCCATCATCCACTGGGTGATGAACCAGAAACCGATCGCCGAGATGATGCCCGCGACCGCGAGCCCCTTGTACAGGGCGTTCATGATCTTGCCGCCGGGGGTCGCCTTGACGAAGAAACAGCCGATGATCGAGGCGATGATCGAGAAGCCGCCGAGGACCAGCGGATAGGTGACCACGGCTTCGGCCATCACCGGCATCAGCAGCGCGCCGAGCAGCATCGTCGCGATGATCGTGACCGCGTAGGTTTCGAACAGGTCCGCCGCCATGCCGGCGCAGTCGCCGACATTGTCGCCGACGTTGTCCGCGATCACCGCGGGATTGCGCGGGTCGTCTTCCGGGATGCCCGCCTCCACCTTGCCGACCAGGTCGGCGCCGACGTCCGCGCCCTTGGTGAAGATGCCGCCTCCAAGCCGCGCGAAGATCGAGATCAGCGAACCGCCGAACGCGAGGCCGACGAGCGGCTGGATCGCGTGGTGCAGGCCCTCTTTCATCAGGTTGGGCGCCCACGTGGCGGAATGCACGAGGAACCAGTAGAAGCCCGCGACGCCGAGGAGGCCGAGGCCCACCACCAGCATGCCGGTGATCGCGCCACCGCGGAACGCGACCGCGAGCGCCTCGTTCAGGCCGGTGCGCGCCGCCTCGGCCGTGCGGACGTTCGAGCGCACCGACACGTTCATGCCGATGTAGCCCGTCAGTCCCGAGAGCACCGCGCCGATTGCGAAGCCACCGGCCGTCGTCCAGCCGAGGAACACGCCGATGATCACGAACAGGATCGCGCCGACGATGCCGATCGTCATGTACTGGCGGTTCAGGTACGCCTTGGCGCCCGCCTGAATGGCGGCAGCGATTTCCTGCATCCGCTCGTTGCCGGCCGGCTTGGCCATGATCCAGCCGATCGACCAGGCGCCGTACGCGATCGCGAGAACCGCGCAGACGAGCGCGAAGATGAGTCCCATGGACATTGAGGCTTCTCCCTAAGATAAGGCGGCAAGTTCGGTGGCGGCGCGCTTTCTTGGCGAGCGCCCGGCCACCCGGCGCCGCGCGCTACAGACGGCGCGCACCGCCGATCCCCCTCGGGACCGCCCTCCGGGCGGCCGCCGAGCAAACACGTTATTTTGCCAGTTTGCCGTGCAGCACGTCGAGGGCTGCAGCGGACCGGCGCGCGCAACGGGCGCGACCGCCTCCGGGAAACGGACGCGCGGTCCCGCGCCGGTCAGACCTTGAATTCGGCCGCGAGCTTCTTTGCGACCGCGACGTTCTTCAGGCGCACGAACTGCGGCAGCCCGTCCTTGTACGGCGGTGGCGCCTCGCCGCGGATCAGCGGCGCGAGGTAGGCGCGCGCTTTCGCCGTGATGCCGTAGCCATCGCTGGTGATGAAGTCCCTGGGCAACATCTTCTCGACGTTCGCGACTTTGGCGAGCGGCGCCTCGGTGATCTTCCAGCGATACGGCTTGTCGGACACGCGCGTGATCGCCGGCATGACCGCGTTCTTCCCCGCGAGCGCCATCTCGACCGCCGCCTTGCCGACCGCATAGCTCTGCTCGAGGTCGGTCTTCGAGGCCAGGTGCCGCGCTGCGCGCTGCAGGTAATCGGCCACGGCCCAGTGGTACTTGTAGTTGAGCTTGTCCTTGACGATCGACGCGATCCGCGGCCCGACGCCGCCCAATTGAGCATGGCCGAACGCGTCGCGGGTGCCGGCTTCCGCCATCAGCTTGCCGTCCGGGCCGAGCAGGCCTTCGGAGACCCCGACGCAGCAATAGCCGAACGCCTTGACCTTCGCGTCCACGGCGGCGAGGAACTTCGCCTCGTCGAACGCCACTTCGGGGAACAGCAGCAGCAGCGGGATGGGTGTGGCCTCGTCGTCGGCCATGCCGACCGCCGCGGTGATCCAACCGGCGTGGCGGCCCATGACTTCCAGCACGAATACCTTGGTCGACGTCATCGCCATCGACGCGACGTCGAACGCCGCTTCGCGCATCGAGGTCGCGACGTATTTCGCCACCGACCCGAAGCCCGGGCAGTTGTCGGTGATCGGCAGGTCGTTGTCCACGGTCTTCGGCACGTGCACGGCGGTGAGCGGATAGCCGAGCTTTGCCGCGATCTGCGCGACCTTGAGACAGGTGTCGGCGGAATCGTTGCCGCCGTTGTAGAAGAAGTAGCCGATGTCGTGCGCGCGGAACACCTCGATCAGGCGCTCGTACTGCGCGCGCGATTCCTCGAGTCCCTTCAACTTGTAGCGGCACGATCCGAACGCGCCGGCCGGCGTGTCCTTGAGCGCCGCGATCGCGCGCGCCGACTCCTTCGACGTGTCGATCAGGTCCTCGGTCAGCGCACCGATGATGCCGTTGCGGCCGGCGTAGACCTTGCCGATCGTGCCGCGATGGCGCCGGGCGGTCTCGATCACCCCGGCTGCGGAAGCGTTGATGACGGCGGTGACGCCGCCGGACTGGGCATAGAAGGCGTTGCGCTTGGGGGTCGGCATGACGGGAACCGTTCGGAGAGCGGGGAAGCGTCCATTTTACCCAAGCGAGCTGCGGCATCGGTGTTTTCGGGGTTGCGGCATCGGGCGGGCGGGCGGCCACCCAATGCAGCCCGGACGGGCGGCGTTCGTCAGCCCCGCGCGCTCCCAGGGGCAGCTCTTCGTCGCTTACGCGCGCGGGATCCGCGCGACCTGCGCCAGGAACCGCAGGAGCGTCTCGGGTCGGCAAAGCCGTTCCGCCTCGTCCGGGTTCGCCAGCGTGGCGGCGTCGAGCGGAACATTGACGATCGGCGGATTCTGTCGCCGCGGCGGCATCGGCGCGAGTCGCGCTGCATGCTTGCGCTCGAAAAGGACGCGATACCGTTCCCAGCGCTCGTCGTAGCGGCCGCTCGACTGGTGCAGCAGCACGAGGTCGCGGCACACCGCGAGCCGCAGGCCGGCGCCGAAGGCACGGAAGCTGAAGTCCAGGTCGTAATGATGGAAGCCGTCGAAGGTGTCCGCATCGAAGCGCAGCCGGCGCGCGACCGCGACCCGGGTGACCATGAACACGCCATCGAGCGCCTGGATGTCGGGGACGAAGAGCGGCCCTGCCCCGCCAACGATCATCACCGGCTGTCCGGTATCCGGGTGCGGCGAGACGACCAGCATGAAATCGTGCGGGTGTCCCGCCAGGTGCCAGGCGCCGCCCACGAGCCGCCTCGTGCCGGCAATGCCCACGAGATCGAACGACTCGAGATGCCGGCGCACACGGTCCGCGAAATCCGGCGCAACGAGCTCGATATCGTCATGACAGAACACGACGACATCGCCGCGGACCCGGTCGATGCCACGGTTGTAACCCTCCGCCAGGGAGCGAGCGTCGTGGACGCCGACAATTTCCGCCAACGCGTCACCGAAGACCCGCGTGAAGCCCGCGGTCACGCGCGCGAACTTCGCCGCGTCGATGCTGCAGATGACGACCGACGCCCGCATCAGCCGCGCTCCGGATTTCGCAATGCCGATCGTCCGGGACAGCCCGCGGCCGCGCAATGCCCCCGGCCGGGCGCCCCGCGCGGCCGCGAAGCTCGCGCAAGGGGGCATCCGCTCAAGCGGCAACCCGGGTGAGCCATTGCGTCGCTCCGGCATGGCCCGGCTCCAGATCGAGCACGCGAGCGAATGCACGGCGCGCCTCGTCCTTGTCCGCGGCTGCGGCGCAGGCAAGCCCGTAGTTGAACCACAACCGCGCGTCCATGCGGCGCGCAGGCAGTGCCCGGGCCATCAGCCTGCGACTGATGTCGAACTGCTGGCGGCGGTACGCGATCATCGCCAGCAGGTTGAGGAGATCGGCATCATCCTGCGCGTCCTCGAGCGCCGCGCCCAGCGCCGTCGCAGCCTCGTCCAGGTCGCCTCGCTGCAGCGCAGCCATCCCGCGCTCGACGTCGGCATTGTGCCGGTCGACATGCCGGGCATACACGTCGGCCCACTTCCGGCGCACGTAATCGTGCTGTGCGCCGAACTTGACCGGGTCGAAATTGCCCTTGCCGCCGCCGCCCGACGTGCCGACATCCGCGTGCCAGCGGAAGGTCGTGCGGTCGACGAACACGAAGCGAATCTTCTCGGAAAGCTGCAGCACGAAATCCCAGTCGTCGTGGATGTCGAGGGCAGTGTCGTAGCGCACTCCGGTGGCGAGCAGCGCGCGGCGGAAGAGCAGCGCCGAATGGTGGATGTACGATTTTTCGTGCAGCGCGAGCCGGTTGAACGGCCGGCCGACGGTGGTGAACAGCTTGCCGCCTTCGTACACCTCGAAGCGGCAGTACGCCGCGCCGGCGTCCGGGTGATCGGCAAGCGCCGCGGCCAGCCCGGACACGTGGCCCGGCAGGAACTCGTCGTCGTGGTCGAGAAAGGTGATGAGCGCGCCGTGACTCGCGTCGAGACCGGTGTTCGCGGCGCGCGGTCGCGAAAGCGGCACGTCCGAGGCAACGTAGGTCAGGCGAAAAGGATACGAGGAGGGGTCCACGCGCTGGTGCGCCGGCCCGCAGGCGGCGACCAGCACGACCTCGATTGCCGGGTAGTCCTGTGCAGCAACCGATGCCAGCGCGCGCGTGAGCGTGGGCGGGTCCATGCTGCGGACGATGACGCTGACGAGCGGCGACTCCACCGGGACGGTGCGCTCCCTAGGGCTTCGGAGGGGCGATCAGCTGCGCAACGCCGCGAGCGCCAAGTCCCGGATCGCCTCGACGCCGCCCATGCCATCGACCTTGCGGTGCTTGGGCGCACGGGCATCGCCCGTCGCCGCCCATTTGGTGTAATAGGCGACGAGCGGTTCCGTCTGCTCGTGATACACGGCGAGGCGCTTCTTCACGGTTTCCTCGCGGTCGTCGTCACGCTGGATCAGGTCCTCGCCCGTGACGTCGTCCTTGCCGGCGGTCTTCGGCGGATTGAACTTGACGTGGTAGGTGCGGCCGGATGAGACGTGCACGCGGCGTCCGCTCATGCGCTCGACGATTGCCGCGTCGGGCACGTCGATCTCGAGCACGTAGTCGATCGGCACGCGCGCATTCCTCATCGCTTCGGCCTGGGGAATCGTCCGCGGAAAACCATCGAACAGATAGCCGCTGCGGCAGTCCGGATCCTTGAGCCGCTGGAGCACGAGGTCGACGATGATGTCGTCCGAGACGAGCGCGCCGCTGTCCATCACCTTCTTCGCGGCGAGCCCGAGCGCCGTGCCCGCGTTGATGGCCGCGCGCAGCATGTCACCGGTGGAAATCTGCGGGATGCCGAACGCATTCTTGATGAACGTGGCTTGCGTCCCTTTGCCCGCGCCAGGCGGACCGAGCAGGATCAATCGCATCGTGAGGGCTTCGAATGGAATGGAATGGAATGGAAGAGTGGCGCGCGGGTACGGTCCGGCACGGTCGTCTTGGCCGGCCGTGCGATGCCCAAGCCTCGGCTGCGTCGATTCTCGCCGCTTCAACGCCAGACGGTCAATCGCGGTCGTGCGCGGGTCGCGGCGTTTCAGCGGGCGCGCTCGAACGTCGCGCGCACCCGCGCCAGGTCTTCGGGCGTGTCCACGCCCGGCGCAGGCGTGCCGGTCGTCACCTCGACCGCGATCCTGTAGCCGTGCCACAGCGCACGCAGCTGCTCGAGCGCCTCGAAGCGTTCGATCGGCGCGGGGGAAAGCGTCGGATAGCGCGCGAGGAACGCGACACGATAGGCGTAGAGCCCGTAATGCCGGTAGATCGGCAGCCCTGCAGGCAATGCAGGGGGCGATTTGCCGTCGTGATCGGCAAATGCATCGCGCGCCCAGGGAATGGTCGCGCGGCTGAAATAGAGCGCGTAGCCCCGCGCGTCGCAGACCACCTTGACGACGTTCGGATTGAATGCCTCGGCGACATCGTCGATCGCGTGGCACGCGGTCGCGATCGCCGCATCTTCACGCTGCGCAAGCACCTCGGCCATGCGCCGGATCAGCGCCGCATCGAGCAGCGGCTCGTCCCCCTGCACGTTGACGACGATCGCCTCCGGCGGTAGCGAGAGCACGGCAGCGGCTTCGGCCAGACGATCGGTACCGGTCGAATGGTCGGCGCGCGTCATCACCGCTGCCACGCCGTGCGCCTCGACCGCATCCTTGACCCGCGCATCGTCGGTTGCGACGACCACCCGCGCGGCTCCGCTTTCCTGCGCACGTTCGGCGACGCGCACCACCATCGGCTTGCCGGCGATGTCGGCGAGCGGCTTGCCGGGAAGGCGTGTGGAAGCGTAGCGCGCCGGGATCAGGACCGTGAACGGTCTCGGCGGCCGCGTCGCGGCCCGCGTCTCCCCCGCGCCTTGGCTCGGCTTCGCCTCGCCCGCCTCGCTCACTTGTCGGCCTCCTTGCGCCCGCACTGCCTCGCGTGAACGCCCAGTGTCGGCCAAACTCGCTCCCTCGGCGACGCGCGCCCTCCGAACTCTCCAGGTTGTCGAGCCGGCATCGGTCGGCCGCACCGCTCGCCGCGCGACACCCTCTTCGAGCCTGCGGCTGCGCCGCGCGCGGCTCGCGGCTCCTCCGGGCCTCGGCTCGGCTTCGCCTCGCCCGCCTCGCTCACTCGTCGGCCTCCTTGCGCCCGCACTGCCTCGCGTGAACGCCCAGTGTCGGCCAACCTCGCTCCCTCAGCGACGCGCCCTCCGGGCCTCGGCTCGGCTTCGCCTCGCCCGCCTCGCTCACTCGTCGGCCTCCTTGCGCCCGCACTGCCTCGCGTGAACGCCCAGTGTCGGCCAACCTCGCTCCCTCAGCGACGCGCCCTCCGGGCCTCGGCTCGGCTTCGCCTCGCCCGCCTCGCTCACTCGTCGGCCTCCTTGCGCCCGCACTGCCTCGCGTGAACGCCCAGTGTCGGCCAACCTCGCTCCCTCGGCGACGCGCCCTCCGGGCCTCGGCTCGGCTTCGCCTCGCCCGCCTCGCTCACTCGTACTCGTTCTGTTCGAGCTTGCGCGCCTCGTCCTCGAGCAGCACGGGAATACCGTCCCGGACCGGATAGGCAAGACGCGCCGATTTCGAGATCAGTTCCTGCCGCTCGCGGTCGAAGACAAGCGGGCCCTTGGTGACCGGGCAGACGAGGATTTCAAGGAGCTTCGGGTCCACGGATCGCCTTCTCCACGCGGTCGATCAACTCCGCATCGATCTCGGCACTAACCGGCAGGTACCAGCAGCGCGTATCAGCGAACGCCCGGCATTTTACCGCGTCCTTCGCCGTCATCACGATCGTTTTCGCGCCAGGCAGCGCGAGGTCGGACGGGACGAAGGAATGATGGTCCGGGAACGGAAGCCGCGTCACGACGAGCCCGAGCCTTTCGAGCGTCGTGAAAAAACGTTCGGGATGCCCGATGCCCGCAATGGCGTGCACCTGCTCGCCCGCGAACTCCGCGATCGGCCGGATGCTGCCGGGATCGGCGACGCGATAGAGCGACGTGTCCGGCACGAGCCGCTGCACGAACACGGGCACGTCCGCCGGCAGGCCGGAGGGTACGACCGCCGCGCCTTCCGGCGATTCGGTCACCACGATGGCCGCGACGTCGGCGAGCCGCGCAACCGGCTCGCGCAGCGGCCCCGCCGGGATCATGCGACCGTTGCCGAAGCCCCGCGCGCCGTCGATCAACGCGATCTCGACATCGCGGGCGAGACGGTAGTGCTGCAGGCCGTCGTCCGCGATCAGCACGTTGACTTCCGGGTGCGCGCCGAGCAGCACCTGCGCCGCGCCGGCGCGAGCGCGGCCGATCGCGACCGGGAAACCCCGGGCGGCGAAAAGCAGCGGCTCGTCGCCGACGTCGATAGGGTCGTCTTCGCGCGTGACGACGATCGGCGGATCGCCCTGCGCGGCATGCCGGCCGCCATAGCCGCGACTCACCACGCCGGGGTGCAAGCCCCGCACCGCGAGCGCCTCGGCGAGCGCCAGTGCGAGCGGTGTCTTGCCGGTGCCGCCCGCGGTGATGTTGCCCACGACGATGACCGCGACGGGAACCCGTGCGGCACGCAAGACGCCCACCCGATAGAGCGCACGGCGGATCGCAACGACCGGCGCGAACAGCCAGGAAAGCGGCAGCAGCAGAGCCGCAAGCGGCAGAAGCCGCGGCGCGTACCAGGCGGCGACGAGGCGGTCACGAAACGACATGGGGCGACGGGCCGGCCCGGAGGCGAGCGCAGTCCGCGGCGAAGAACTGCGGCGCTAACGGGGCGCGGCGGCGGGCGATTGCGTGGCGAACGTGATGTGCACGAGCCCCGCCTGCCGCGCCGCTTCCATCACGTGGATCACCGACTGATGGGTGGCATTCGCGTCGGCGTTGATCACGATCACCGGGTCGCTCACCCCTTCCGTGGCCTTTCGCAGCATGTCGGCAAGCGCGGGCACGTTGGTGAACGTGAACACCGCGCGGTTGATCACGTAGCGTCCCTGCGCGTCGATGCCGACATTGACCTCGCGCGGGCGCTGCTTCGCCGGGTCGGCCTCCGCCTCCGGCAGCGTGATCTGCAATTCGGCCACGCGCTGATAGGTGGTGGTCACCATCAGGAAGATCAGGATGACGAGCAGCACGTCGATCAACGGAATCAAATTGATCTCGGGCTCGTCCCGGGTGGCGAGGCGGCGCAGGTTCATGGGCGGCGGGCGTCAGCTGCGATCCCCGTGCGCGAAGTCGACGAGCTTGATCGCCTGCTGCTCCATCTCGATCACCAGCGTGTCGACCTTCGAGCGGAAATGCCGGTAGAACATCAGGCTTGGAATCGCGACGATCAGGCCCATCGCGGTGTTGTAAAGCGCGATCGAAATGCCGTGCGCGAGCTGGATCGGGTTGCTGCCGGAGGCCGACTGCGAACCGAAGATCTCGATCATGCCGATCACCGTGCCAAGCAGGCCCAGCAGCGGCGAAATCGCGGCGATCGTGCCGAGCGTGGGCAGAAAGCGATCGAGCTCGTGAGTGACCACGCGCCCCACTTCCTCGATCGCCTCCTTCATCACGGGTCGCGGTGCCTTCACGTTCGCGAGTCCGGCGGCGAGGATGCGGCCCAGCGGCCCTCGCGCCGCGGTCTTCCTCAAGAGGTCAGGCGAAGGTCCCGCCTGCCGGAACTCGGCCAGCACCTGGTCCACCATGCCGGAAGGCGCAACGGCGGACTGGCGCAGCGACCAGAACCGCTCGATGATCAGCGCCAGCGCGATGATCGATGCGATGATCAGCGGCCAGATGGGCCAGCCGGCAGCTTGGATGATCGACCACACGAAAGGGCGCTCCTTCTAAAGGCGAAACGACTCGCGCAATGTAGCGTCCGGAGCCCGTTTCGGCAACCGGTGTCTGCAGGACCCGACGGCTAATGCAGGCACGCGATGCGCATTCCCGACGGCCGCGCATCAGCGCCGCGCGCCCGACGTGCGTGCAGGCAGCGCAAGCGTGGCCGACACCGCTGCGCCGGTGAGCACGATGAGCCACGACAGGTAGATCCAGAGCATGAACACGGGAAGCGCGGCAAGCGCGCCATAGACAAGCTGGTAGTTCGACAGGTGCGTCACATACCATGCGAAGGCGTGCTTCGCGCCTTCGAACGCCAGCGCCGCAACGACGCCCGCGACCATCGCCGGCGCAATCGGCACTCGGCGCGCCGGAACGATCGCGTAAAGCAGCGTGAGCGCGACCGCCGTGAAGACGAACGGCAGCCAGCGGGCGACGAACGTGGCCGGCCCCTCGTCGATCGGCAACGCCTCGAGCGAGCGCGAAACCAACCAGCTGGTGAGCGAAATGCTCGCGCCCACGAGCACCGGGCCGAGCGTGAGGCCGAAGAGGTAGACCGCGATGCGGCGGTGCAACGGCCGCCGCTGCGGCACACCCCAGATCAGGTTGAGCTCGCGCTCCACGGTCGCGATCAGCAGCATTGCCGCGATCGCGAGGAAGAAGATCGACGCGCCGGTGAGCTGCGCCGCCTTCTCAGCGAGACCGACCACATGCGTGCGCACGACGTTCGCGGCGCTGCCGGGCAGAACGTGCTTCAGCAGAAAGGTCTCGAATGCGTCGAGCCAGCGCGAGAAGAACGGAAAGCGGGCGACGAACACGAAGGCAACGGTCGCAAGCGGCACGAGGCCGAGCAGCGTCGTGTAGGAAAGGCTCGCGGCGGTGCCGAACAGGTCCACGTCGCGGACACGGGCGACGAGGCGCGGAAGAAAGGCGGCAGCGGAACGCAGAGTGGGCATTCGCGGTGGCAGGAAGGCGCGGCAATTATCGCATCGCCCCGCAGCGCGCGCCGGGTGTAAGGTTCGCCAGGCGCGAAGCGACGATCGCTCGCAGCGGGCGGAACGCGAGTTCCGCGCGCGGGTCCGAGCCAATGTGACCCACCCCGCCAACGCCCTTGGGGACCGACGATGAATGCTTCTACTGCCCCGTCCTCCCAGACCGCCACGGCCTTGCTCGGCGGCGGCTGCTTCTGGTGTTTGGACGCCGTTTTCCGCGAGCTCGATGGCGTGCTCGCGGTGGAATCCGGCTACGCCGGCGGCCACCCGGCCAATCCGGGCTACGAGCAGGTGTGCTCCGGGCGGACCGGTCACGCGGAAGTGGTGAAGATCGAGTTCGATCCGGCAGCACTCGATTTCGCCGACCTGCTGCGCGTCTTTTTCACGATCCACGATCCGACCACGCGCGACCGACAGGGAAACGACGTCGGCACCCAGTACCGATCGGTGATCTTCTGCCAGACGCCCGCACAGCGCGCGACCGCGGAGGCGGTGATAGCCGAGCTTACGGCGTCGAAGATCTTCGACGCGCCGATCGTGACCGAGATCGCGGGCGCCGTGCCTTTCTATGCCGCTGAGCGCTATCACCAAGGCTACTTCGAGCGCAACGACAGCGAGCCTTATTGCCTGTTCGTCGTGGCGCCGAAGGTCGCCAAGTTCCGCAAGGCGTTCGCGAACCGGCTGAAGCGCCGGGCCGGGCGCGCGGAGGTTCCCTAGCCCGGATGTTTCACCGGGGCGCGGGAATTTGGCGTGGCGGTTTGCGGCCTGGATCGGGCGCAGCCGACGACGCCAATAGCAGCGACGATTGGCGAGGAGAGCAAGCCCGAGCCAGGTGCAAAACGACCGCCAAAAACCGCGCAGTCCACCCATCCAACGCGTTCCGCCGGTGGTGCGTCCCAAGTGCTTGGCAAGGCTCGAGTCCTCATTGAATCGGCGGCGGCCTGGTGAAATATCCGGGCTAGCGCCGCGGCCGCGCCCAGACCCCGCCGCCGCCGAGCAGCAGGCCGACCGCCCAGAACACGGGCAGCAGCCCAAGCGAGCCGCCAAGCGCGCCGAACACGAGCGGCACCGCGACCGCCATCGCCTGGATCAACGCCATGCGCACGCCGGCCGCCTCGCCCATGCGGCCTGCCGGCGCCTGGGCGTGCAGCAGCGACATCACCATCGGCTGGCCACTGCCGAGGCCGAGCCCGAGCGCGAACGAGAGCGTCATCAGCATCGTAGCGTCCTGCGAAAAGGGGAAGATGAAGTAGACGAGCCCGGCGACCACCAGCGCCGCGGTCAGCACCTGCCGCTCGCTCGCGTGGCGCGAGATCCAGCGCATGCCGAAGCGCACGACGAACGTCGCTGCCGCAAACGCCGACAGGATCATGCCGATCTCGGCGGCGGCAAGCCCGATCCGTGCGCCGTAGATCGGCACGAAGATCGTGTGCAGATCCCAGCCGAGCGCGAACAGCGCGTTGACAACGAGCAGCCGCCGGATCGACGGCAGCCGCAGCAGGTCGAGCATGCGTCCCTTGTGCGCGGCACGCTCGCTCGCGTGCGTGCGCGGCAGCGCGATGCGCCCGGTCGCCAGCACGCCGACCGGTATCAGCGGTATCAATGCAAACAAGCCGAAGGTCGCCGTGAACCCGAACCGGTCGATCGCGAAGCCGGCGACGAGCGGACCCAGGAATCCCGAAATCGAGTAGCCGAGCGCGAGCAGCGCATAGTTCGCGCTCCGTTCGGTCGGCGGGCCGAGGTCGCCGGTCACGTGCTGGGTCGCGACCTGGAACAGCATGAAGCCCGCGCCGATCAGCGGAGCCGCCACGAACAGCGCCGTGAGCCCCGGCAGCACGAACGGCAGCGCGGCGCCGAGGCCGACGCACGTCGACCCGTAGAGCATCGGCGCACGCACGCCTGCGCGGTCGGAAAAGCGGCCGGCTTGCACTGCGAGCAACATCGGCAGGAGCGCGAACAGCGCCATCAGCGCCCCGACGACCGCCGGCGTTGCGCCAAGATGGAGCGCGTCGAGCGAAACCAGCACGCGCGACCCGTTCAGCACCGCATGGTTGCAAATGCCGAGGGCGATGATCGCGGCGAGTGTGCGGCCCGAGCCGTCGCGGCCTTTCACGGTATCCGCTGCGCAACCGCGACGGATGCGCAGCCGCTGCGCCAACGGCAACGGGCGGCGTAGGCGCCGGCGCGGCGCGCGCGGCGCGAGGACGTAGCGGTCACGGCGCCGATTCTACCCGGCAAAGCGCGCGTGCCGCGCGTCGGGCGCGTTCCGCCGCATGCCAGCACGGACACAATGCGCGGCCGCCGGATTGCCGACCTTCACCCTAGCGCGCCGCGTAGCGCCCGGCAAGCCTCTCGATCGTGCCGTCGGCTCGCATTGCCGCGAGCGCCTTGGCCAATGCCTGCAACGTCGTACTGGGCGTTCGCGGATTGCAGGCGAGGTAAAGCGGAATCTCGCGCACGACCTGGACGAGCGCCACGTCGCGGATACCCACGCTACGCGAGACCTCGCCCGCGCCGTAGACACCGGCAATCCAGAGGTCGATGTGGTCGGGATGATCCGGCGGCAGCAGCAAGCGCACGGGATTTTCCCGGTCGGCGCGCGCGGCGAGCACGCGGGTGACGCCATTCGCGCGCAGGAACTCGGCCTTCGCATCACCGGCCACCGCGCCGATCCGCCAGGGCCGCAGATCGGAAACCCCGCGTACCGTCCCGGCGAACGCCGGACCGGCAAAGACCGCCCACGCGTTTGCCGCAATCGGACCGACCCAGTGGAACTCTCCGCCGCGCTCCGGCAGCCGGGCCACCGGAAACACGCAGGTGTCCGCCTCGCCCTGCGCCCGGACGTAGGCGCGGTCCCAGGTGACGACCTCGCTCGCGGCCGCGATCCCCGAGCGCCGCGCGGCCTCGGCAACGACATCGGCGGCGATGCCGCGCAACGATCCGTCCCGGGTGAAGCTGAACGGCGGATTCTCGTCGGTCAGGAGCGTGAGCGCGCCTGCGGGCGCCGCGTCCGCCAGCGCGAGCGTTGCCGCGAGCGCAATGGATGCAGTGGCGCGCAACGCGCACGCCTGCGCGGCAGGAAGCGCTTTCGGCATGGAACGCTTCGGATCGATGGGCACGGCTGCGAAGGAGAACGCGCGAGAGTGTCGCACCGCCGGCGTCGGCGCTCAAGCGGTCGGTTGCGCGCCGGCCCGACGGCGTGACGGCGCTCGCGCGGGCCGGCACCGCGCTCGCCGCGGCGTACGAAGGATGCAACAGAGGCGCCACCGAACGAAAAATTCCCCGCGCAGAGGCATTCCCTCTGGAAAAAATGCGGTATAGTCGCCGCCGATGGAGCGGGTTGCCCATTGACAGGAGGGTCCGCTGCAGATTGAACGGATCGACCCGTTCGCATCAATCCGACAGGAAGGAGAACCATGGCTACTGCCAAGAAAGCTGCCAAGAAGCCCGCCGCAAAGAAGGCCACGAAGAAGCCGGCCGCGAAGAAGGCCACGAAGAAACCGGCCGCAAAGAAAGCTGCTCCCAAGAAGGCCCCCGCCAAGAAGGCCGCTGCGAAGAAACCCGCCGCGAAGCGCAAGCCGAATGCAGCGTTCATGAAGGCGATGACGCCCTCTGCTGCGCTGGCAGCGATCATCGGCAGCGCGCCGATGCCGCGCACCGAAGTGACGAAGAAGGTCTGGGAGTACATCAAGAAGAACAAGCTCCAGGACGCCGTCAACAGGCGGATGATCAACGCCGACGCCAAGCTCCGCGAGATCTTCAAGAAGGCCCAGGTGTCGATGTTCGAGATGACCAAACTCATCTCCAACCACCTGAAGTAGCCCCCGTCGCCCCGCTCGTCGGGGTGCGAGGAACGGCCGGCCGGTTCACGCGCCGGCCGTTTTCGTTTCCGACGCCCGTTGGCGCACCAGCGCCATTCGTCGGGCGCATCGGACGAGTTTCGCGAGAATCGCGCCATTGACTGACGTCTTGCACGAGAACGAGCGGTCCCGACCCGGCGCCACTCCCCGTCCGACCGGGCCCGCGTTCGCGCGCTACGCGCTCGCCGGGGCGATCGGCACCGCGTTCCATTTCGCGATCCTGGCCGCGCTCGTGCAGCTCGCAAACGTCAACGCAATCGCCGCGTCGACCGCGGGCGCGATCGCCGGCGCACTTGTCAACTATGCGCTCAACTACCGATTCACGTTCGGGAGCCGCCGGATGCATCGCGTTGCGCTGCCCCGTTTCGTAACGGTGGCGCTCGCGGGCCTCGCGCTGAACGCGGCCGTGCTCGCGCTCGCGCTTTATTTCGGCGTACATTATCTCGTGGGCCAGGCGGCGGCCACCGGCGCTGTGCTGGCGACCGGCTACCTCGCCAATCGCGCATGGACCTTCTGAGCGGCATCGCCCCGCCGACCGAGATGCCGTTATCGGCGGATTTCTCGCTCTCCGTCGTCGTCCCCGCCTACAACGAGGACGAGGTGTTGCCCGAGTTCCATCGCCGGCTCGCCGCGGTGCTCGACCGAATGGGCGCCGAGGCCGAGGTCGTCTACGTCAACGACGGCAGCACCGACGGCACATCGGCATGCCTCGCCCGATTGCGCGAGCTTGATCCGCGTGTCGCCGTCATCGCGTTGTCGCGCAACTTCGGCAAGGAAATCGCGATGAGCGCGGGCCTCGACTACGCGCACGGCGATGCGGTCGTCGTGATCGACGCCGACCTGCAGGATCCGCCGGAGCGCATTCCCGACATGGTGGGCGCGTGGCGGGCCGGTAGCGACGTCGTCATGATGCGGCGGGCGAGCCGCGTCAACGAAAGCTGGCTCAAGCGGACGACCGCAAATTCGTTCTACCGCGCGATTGGCCGTATCGGCACCGTGACGATCCCGAAGGACGTCGGCGATTTTCGCCTGCTGTCGCGCCGCGCGGTGGACGCGCTGCGCCGCCTTCCCGAGCGTAGCCGCTTCATGAAGGGCCTGTTCGCCTGGATCGGGTTTCCATGCCACGAGCTCCTCTACGACCGCGATGGCCGCCACGCCGGGAAGAGCAAGTGGAGCTACTGGAGCCTGTGGAATTTCGCGCTCGAGGGCATCACCTCGTTTTCCGTGCTGCCACTCAAGGTCGCAAGCTACGTCGGTTTCGTTGCCGCGCTGCTCGCGTTCGCCTACGGAGTCGTCGTGGTCGCAAGAACGCTGCTGTTCGGTGATCCGGTGCAGGGCTTCCCGACGATCGTTACAATCGTCCTGCTGCTCGGCGGGCTGCAACTGATGGCGCTCGGCATCATCGGTGAATACATCGCGCGGATGTTCGTCGAAGTCAAGCGCCGTCCGCTTTATCTCGTGCAGAGCTGGCAGGCGCCGACGCGCCCGCTCAGGCCGCGCCCTGCCACGCCGCAGCCGCCACTCGGTCATTGGCCTGCGGGCTGAGGCTTGCGCGAGCGGCGCTGGCTCGTCGCAACCGTCGCCTGCTGCGCCCCCCGCCGCACCGGCGCGCTCACCCGGTCGGCGCTGACGCCGCGATGCCGCGCGCGACATCCGCCCGCGCCGCGAGCGCGGCGGACCAGCGCGCGAGATGCGGCAATCCGGTCGCGCGCTCGAGCAATGCCTTCCGCACTGCGCATATCGGATAGAGCGCGAAGTCGGCAATCGACAGCTCGTCGGCGAGCCAGTCGCGGCCTGCGAGCCGGCGATCGGCCGCGCGCAGATGCGCGAGCAGCCGATCCTCGAAGAACGCACTGTTGGCCGGCGACTTGTCGGGCATCAACGCCGTTGCGTAGTAGATCCCCGACGACGACATCGCGCAATCCGTCGTCGCGAACATCAGCCACTGGTATGCGAGCGCGCGCCGCGTCGGGTCGGCCGGCAGGAAGCGGCCGGTCTTGGTCGCGAGGTAGAGCAGGATCGCGCCCGATTGCGAGAGCACGAGCGGCGCTCCGTCCGGACCATGGTGATCGACGATCGTCGGAATCGCACCTGCGGGGTTGATCGCGAGATATGCGGGCCCGCGCTGCTCTCCCTTGGTCAGATCGACGATCTTCACCGTGTACGGCAGCCCGCACGCTTCCAGCATGATCGCGGCGCGATGGCCGTTGGACGTCGGGAACGTGTAGAGATCGATCATCGGCGCACCTCCGCTGGAACCATAGCAGATAGGCGACGCGCATGCAGCGCGCGGCCGCCGGGAGACCGGCGGGGACGCGAAGTCCTGCCCCGCCGCGTCGCCGGGATCGACCTGCTCACCGACTACGCCCGACCCTGCAGCGCGGCGATGCGCTCCTCCAGCGGCGGGTGCGTGGAGAAGAGCGCCATGATGCCGCTCTTGTCGGTGATGCCGAGCGTCTTGATGCCCTGCGGCAGGTCGCCGGGCTCGAGCCCGCCCAGCCGGCGCAGCGCATTCACCATCGGCGTGCCCGAGCCCAGGTAATCCGCCGAGCCGCGGTCTGCGCGGAACTCCCGCCGCCGGGAGAACCACGCGACGATGATCGACGCCAGGATGCCGAACACGAACTCGCAGAGCATGTAGGTCGCGAAGTAGCCAAGCCCCCTGCCCCTGCCGTCGCCGCCCCGGTCAACGATCGAGGCCACGACGCGGGCGAAGAAGATGACGAAGGTGTTCACCACGCCCTGGATCAGCGTCATCGTCACCATGTCGCCGTTGGCGACGTGCGCGATCTCGTGGCCCAGTACCGCCTCGACCTCCTCCCTGTTCATCGTCTGCAGCAGGCCGGTGGAAACAGCGACGAGCGCGGAATTCTTGAACGCACCAGTCGCGAACGCGTTCGGCGCGCCTTCGTAGATCGCGACTTCCGGCATGCCGATGTTGGCCTTCGTCGCGAGCCGACGCACCGTCTCGACGAGCCAGGCCTCGGCCTCGTTGCGGGGCTGATCGAGCACCTGCGCGCCGGTCGACCACTTCGCCATCGGCTTCGACATCAGCAGCGAGATGATGGCGCCGGTAAACCCGACCACGAAGGAAAACACCAGCAAAGGCGCGTAGCCCACGCCCGTCGCCTGGTCGAGCCGAAGGAGCTTCAACACGATCGACAGCACCAGGACTACCGCCAGGTTGGTGGCGAGGAACAGGACGATGCGTTTCATGGGCAAGAGCCTCGGGACGAAGACCGGCGCAAAGTGTAGCGCGCCGCCGGGCGAGCACAATCGCCCGGCCGGACCTGGCCGGGCACTCGCACTGCGCGATATGGGGCCGCGATCCGCGATCGCAATGGCCGCGTCTGCGGTGTCGAACGGGACCGCCGGGTCAGGCGGCGCCGCCTTTCGACCACGAGTCCTTGAGCGTGACAGTGCGGTTGTAGACCGGACGGCCGGGCGCGTGATCGGCGATGTCGGCGACGAAGTATCCGTGCCGCTCGAACTGGAAGCGGTCCTCGGGCGCCGCCGAGGCGAGCGCCGGCTCGACGTGCGCGATGATCACCTTCTTCGAGCCGGGATTCAGATCGTCGAGGTAGCTGCGCTCGACCACCTCCGCCTCGGCATCGTCGTCGCCGGCCAACGCCACCGCGTGGGCCGGCGAAGGGGCCACGCTCGCACCGGCGCCTTGCGGGTTGCGCGCGCCCGGAAACGGCACGCAGAACAGCCGGTCGTATAGGCGGATCTCGGCTCGGACCGCGGCGCCGGCGGAAAGCCAGTGGATGTTGCCCTTGACCTTGCGCGCGTCGGCGCCCGGCGTGCCGCTGCGGGTGGCGGGGTCGTACGTGCAGTGCACCACCGTGATGTTGCCTGCGGCGTCCTTCTCCACGCCGGTGCAGCGCACGATGTAGGCGTAGCGCAAGCGCACCTCCTGCCCGGGCGAGAGCCGGAAATAGCCCTTCGGCGGCACCTCCGCGAAGTCGTCGCGCTCGATCAGGAGCTCGCGCGAAAACTCGAGCGGGCGCTTGCCGAGGTCCGGCCTTTGCGGGTGATTGGGCGGGAAGCAGTCCTCGGTCTGCCCTTCGGGATAATTGTCGATGACGAGCCGGATCGGATCGAGCACCGCGACCCGGCGTGGCGCGCGCGTGTTCAGGTCGTCGCGCATCGCGTCCTCGAGCACGCTCATGTCGATCCACGTGTCGGACTTCGACACGCCGATGCGCTCGGCGAACAGCTGGAAGCCCTCCGGCGTGAAGCCGCGACGGCGTGCACCGACGAGCGTCGGCATCCGCGGATCGTCCCAGCCGTCGACGTCGCCCCTGCCGACAAGTTCGATCAGCTTGCGCTTGGACAGCACGACGTAGGTGAGATTGAGGCGCGCGAACTCGTGCTGGCGCGGCAGCGGGCGCGCGAGCTTCCCGCCGTCGGCGAGCCTCTCGATCACCCAGTCGTACAGCGGCCGATGATCCTGGAACTCGAGCGTGCAGATCGAGTGCGTGATCCGCTCGAGCGCATCGCTGATGCAATGCGTGTAATCGTAGAGCGGATAGATGCACCATTTGTCGCCGGTGCGATGATGCGACGCGTGACGGATGCGGTAGATCGCCGGGTCGCGCATGTTGACGTTCGGGCTCGCCATGTCGATCTTGAGGCGCAGAACGTGCGCGCCATCACCGAACTCGCCGGCGCGCATGCGGCGGAAGAGGTCGAGGCTTTCCGCGACCGGACGGTCGCGATACGGGCTCGCGATGCCGGCCTCGGTCAGCGTCCCGCGCGTCGCACGCATTTCCTCGGCAGTCTGGCTGTCGACGTACGCAAGTCCCTGCTCGATGAACCACAGGGCGAATTCGTAGAGCGAATCGTAATAGTCGGAGGCGTGATAGAGGTGCGTGCCCCAGTCAAAGCCGAGCCAGCGCACCGCCTCCTCGATCGATTCCTCGAACTCGGTCTCTTCCTTGAGCGGATTCGTGTCGTCGAAGCGCAGGTGGCAGCGCCCGCCGTTCTCGGCCGCGAGGCCGAAGTTCAGGATGATCGACTTGGCGTGGCCGTAGTGCAGGTAGCCGTTGGGTTCCGGCGGGAACCGCGTGACCACCTCCCCGCCATATCTGCCGGTGCGATTGTCCTCGGCGATGATCGTGCGCAGGAAATTGGGCGCGACCGCCGGCGCGACGCGGCCCCTGGCGGCACGGTCGGCGACACCGATTTCATCTTGCGGCGCAGCATTCATCGTTTTTTGTTCATGAACAACCATGATGTGGGGCACATTCTAACCGGCAGGGTGGCAGGCGTCATCGCCATCGCACGAGGGAACGCCCTCGATTCCCCCGAAAACCGCGCCAGTCGTGGCTCCCAGCGGGGTACACGTGGGCGCCCGGCGTCTCTTTTCCACAATTCCTGTGGATACGCGTGTGCATATCTTGTAAATTCGGCACCTAAGTACCGCATCCGGCAGGAAAAAGGTTCGGATGCCCAATTTGTTGCCGCTGAAATATTGCCGTCATTCAAGGGTTTGACCTTCCTTTTCGGCCACTCCCGACTTCCATTCCGCACCATCCCGAGTGGCTCGCGCATCGGGGTCGTCAGACAATCGGTCGATACTTTGTCATGGACAATTGGATGTTGCGCCGCCTGACGTCCCTCACCAGCCTACCGTCGGAACCCACGACCTTCGAGCAAACGTCCGATGCCTGAGTTCGGTGCACCGCTGCCCTCGGCGATGTCCGAAGCACCGGCCAGCGCGACGGTCGTGCCCATCTCCCGCCTGCTCGCGAACGCGCGCCTGGTGATCGAGCGCGCCCTTGGCGTCCTTTGGGTCAGCGGCGAGGTCTCGAACCTCTTCCGCGCGCCGTCCGGCCACCTCTATTTCGTGCTTAAGGACGCGAACGGACAGGCACGCTGCACGCTGTGGCGACAGAAGGCACAAAGGCTCGATTTTCCGCTTCGCGATGGCCTCGCGGTCGAAGTCCGGGCGGCACCGTCGCTCTACGAGGCGAAGGGCGAGTTCCAGTTGAACGTCGACGCCGTTCGACTGGCGGGCCTGGGGGCGCTCTACGAATGCTTCGCAAAGCTCAAGGCGCGCCTCGCCGACGACGGTTGGTTCGCCGCCGAGCGTAAGCGCCCACTACCGAGGTATCCACGGGCGATCGGGGTCATCACCTCCCCGCGCGGTGCCGCCCTGCACGACGTGCTGACGACGTTGCGGCGACGCTGGCCGGCGGCCCGCATTGTCGTCTACCCCGCAGCGGTCCAGGGTGCGGCCGCCGCGCCGGAACTCGACGCCGCCATCCGCAGCGCCGGCACGCGTGGCGACGCCGACGTGCTGATTGTCTGCCGCGGCGGCGGCTCGATCGAGGATCTCTGGCCGTTCAACGAGGAGGCGGTCGCACGCGCGATCCTCGATTCGCCCATCCCGGTCGTTACGGGAATCGGCCACGAGACCGATTTCACGATCTGCGATTTCGTCGCCGACGCGCGAGCGCCAACGCCCACGGGCGCGGCAGCCATGGTCGTGCCCGATCGCAGCGATTTCGAGCACCGTCTGCAGCAGCACGCGCGGCGACTTTCGCGCGCCGAAAGCCACACCCTCGCGCAAGCGGTCCAGCGCACGGACATCGCCGCCCGGCGCCTCGTGCATCCCGCCGCCAGGATCGAGGCGCAACGCAAAACGACTGCCGACCTGGGCGTGAGGCTCGCACGCGCGTGGCAGCGCCAAGCCGCGTTGCACGTGGCGATGGCGACGACCGCGCGTGCGCGCCTGCTGCGCGAATTGCGTGCGCCATCGCCGCAACAGGCAGCGCTCGCGCGCGCCGGCGAGCGTCTGGTTCGATGCCAGCGTCTGCATGTCGAGCGGATCACCGGGCGCCTGCACACGCTCGGAGCCCATCTCGTCCATCTGAACCCGAAGGCGGTCCTCGAGCGCGGCTACGCAATCGTCACGACCGCGGACGGCGCCATCGTGCAGGATTCGCGACAGGTGAATCCGGGCGACGACATCGCGCTGGCCTTTGCACAAGGCGCGGCGGACGCGCGCATCACCGGCCGCAAGTAGCAGGCCGTCCGATACGTTCCCTGCAAACAGTTCGCGCGCGAACGCGGGCCCTTCCGACCCCGCGTCCGCAATACGCGACCTCGCCGACGATCGCAGCCAGCGTGGTGTGCCGGGAATACCTTGTCTTGATCGCGGTCAGCGGCCAAGGAACCTCTGATCAACTCCCACATGGTCGCGCCAGTCCGGATATTTCACGAGGGCGCGGGGACTTGCCGCCGCAACTTGCAGCCTGGTGAAATCTCCCGGCTAAGCTTCGTCGGGATCCGGGTCGTCGATGGCCGCCGCGCCGTGCAGCTTCGCGATCACGTCGGCCGGCGCCTGCGCCGCAATCTTCGGTGTCGTGGTCATCACGTCCGCGTTCTGTGCGCGTTGCCGCAGTGCGTGATCGATCAGCACCAGCGCGAGCATCGCCTCGGCAATCGGCGTGGCGCGAATGCCGACGCAGGGATCGTGCCGTCCGTGCGTGTTGACGATCACGGGATTTCCCGCCTTGTCGATCGAGTGGCGGTCGAGGCGGATGGACGACGTGGGCTTCACCGCGATGCTGACCACGACGTCCTGCCCGGTCGAGATGCCGCCGAGAATCCCGCCGGCATGGTTGGAGGCAAAGCCGTGCGGGGTCATCTCGTCGGAATGCTCGGTGCCCTTCTGCGCAACGGCCGCGAAGCCGGCGCCGATCTCGACGCCCTTGACCGCGTTGATGCCCATCATCGCGTGCGCGATATCGGCGTCGAGCTTGCCGTACACCGGCTCGCCCCAGCCAACCGGGACGCCGCTCGCGACGACGGTGATGCGGGCGCCGCAGGAGTCGCCGGACTTGCGCAGCCGGTCCATGAACGCCTCGAGTTCGGGCACGATCGACGCATTGGCAGCGAAGAACGGATTCGCGTCGACGTGCTGCCAGCCTTCGAACGGAATCCGGGTCGAGCCGAGCTCGCAGAGGTGCCCGCGAATTTCGACGCCGAAGCGCGCGTGCAGCCACTTGCGCGCAATCGCGCCCGCCGCGACGCGCACCGCCGTTTCACGCGCCGACTGCCTGCCGCCGCCGCGGTAGTCGCGGATCCCGTATTTCTGCCAGTACGTGTAATCGGCGTGCCCCGGGCGGAACGTGTCGGCGATCTTCGCGTAGTCCTTGCTGCGCTGATCCTGGTTGCGGATCACAAGCGCGATCGGCGTGCCGGTGGTGCGTCCGTCGAACACACCGGACAGGATCTCCACCGTGTCCGGCTCGCGCCGCTGCGTAACGTGGCGTGAAGTGCCGGGCCGGCGGCGGTCGAGCTCACCCTGGATGTCCGCTTCGGAGAGCGCGAGGCCCGGCGGGCAACCGTCGACCACGCAACCGATCGCGGGTCCGTGGGACTCGCCGAACGACGTGACACAGAAGCTTTGGCCGAACGTGTTGCCGGACATGGCGCACTGGTGAAAAATGGCGCGGCCGAGTGTAGCACGCGTGTTCGCGTGGACGTCCTCGCGCGGGCCCGGTCGCCGACCGTCGCCGCGCGCGCGTCGAGCGCGAAAGAACGCCAGGTCATGACCGCCGTCACGATTCCCCCCGCCCTCGCCTCCCGCCTTCGCAACGCCACGCGCGTGGCGGCGCTAAGCGGCGCAGGCATCTCGGCGGAATCCGGCGTCCCGACGTTCCGCGATGCGCAGACCGGCATCTGGGCGCAGTTCGATCCGCTCGAACTCGCGACGCCGGGAGCGTTCGCGCGCGACCCCAAGCGCGTGTGGGACTGGTACGCGTGGCGGCGCGAGCTGATCGGCAAGGCGCAGCCCAACGCCGGCCACCATGCACTCGCGGCCATCGAGCGGCGGGTGCCCGACTTCCTGCTCGCCACGCAGAACGTCGACGGCCTGCATGCGAAGGCGGGGAGCACGAAGCTCGTTGAGCTGCACGGCAATATCGGCCGCGTCAAGTGCTCGCGCGATGGCGGCATCGTGCCGCATTGGAACGAGCCGGGCGACGATCTGCCCCCCCGCTGCCCGCGGTGCGGCGCATTCCTGCGTCCCGATGTCGTCTGGTTCGAGGAGATGCTGCCGGGAGACGCGCTCGCCCGCGCCGAGGACGCCGCGCGACGCTGCGAGCTGCTGCTCGTCGTCGGCACCTCTGCCGAGGTCTACCCTGCGGCGGCGTTGCCGTTCCACGCCAAGTCGGCAGGCGCGTCGGTGGTGGAAATCAATCCCGAGACCACGCCGGTGTCGCAGCACGCGGATTTCGTTTTGCGCGCGCCGGCGGGAATTGCGCTGCCCGCGCTGCTTGCCGCCGCATGGCGGTGACTTCCGTTCGCCCGCTTCGTGGATCGCGGCAGGGACGCCGCGATCAACGGATATCGCGACTGCCGTCGGACACGCCCGCGGTGGGCCCGTCATCGGCCGGGCCCGGCGCCGTCCCCGCCTCCGCGCGGCCCGCAGGTGGCAGCGGAGCCACGTAGCCGATCACAAGCAGCAGTGCGCCCACGCCGAGGAAGGCCACGACGCGCGGCAGACCGGAAAGCGCGCCAAGGTCGAGCAGGAAGAGCTTCGCAACGACGAGCGCGAGCAAGGCGGCGCCGACCATCCACGGCGGTCGCAGCGCCCGTCGCCTCGCCCAGAGCATCAGCGGCAGTGCGGTCGCCGTCCACGTCAGCGTGAGCGCCGCCTGCAAGGGCTTCGATGCGACCAGGTCGGCAAGACGCCAGGGCAGGTCGTCCCAGTGATGCGCAGTGCGGACGACGAGCCCGTTCAGCGCGACGAACAGCGCCAATCCAAGGAACGCATAGCGCTGCCGCTCGTCGACCCGCGCATAGGGGAACGACCAGAGCGCGAACGCGGCGAGCGCCGTGACGAGCGTGAGATCGAGCGGATTTGCGAGCGGCACGTAGGGCAACGGGGCGGGATCGCCGGGGGAAAGCGCATTCGCGATCGCGAACCACGCGGCGAGCAGCGCAGCAACGACCGTGCCTGCGGTCACGGCATACGCCTCGCGATGCGGTCCGAGCGGCCATGCCCGCGCCTCGCCGAGGCCGGTGATGCCGAGCAGGTAGACGATCGCCGGCAGCGCGGTGGCGCACGTGATCCACGCGGTGCCTTCGGCGGTTGCGCGGCCCGCCCACTCGCCCGCCTCCCACGACAGCCAAACGATCAGGAGGATCGTCGAACCGGCATGGAGTCGGCGCAGCATGCCATCGCCGCTTGCGTCCCTCTTCCGCGCATCGCCCGCGGCTGCAGGCTCGAGCGCGCGCAACGTCGCCCAGTGCGTAAGCCACGCGAGCGGGAAGAGCCACGCGCCGTAGTGGGTAAGCGTCGTGTGATGACGATCGACATCGTGGGCGGCGACGATCGCCATCGCGGGCAGCAGCGCGAGCCCGAACCGTGCGAGTCGCGGCCAGCGAAGCGCACGCGCGAGCAGGAGCGCGAGCGCGGTGCTGCCCAGTACCCACGCAAGCCCCGCGTGCGCTTCCAGCCGCAGCGGCAACTGCGCGGTAAGCTCGAGATAGCCTGCGCCGATCCACCAGAGCGCGCCCCACGCGAACACCCACGGCACAACCGTCCGCTCGCCGCCGCGGAGCGCTTCGGTGTCGCGATCGGCCACGAACGAAGTCGCGAACGCGGCGATGGCGATCAGCGCGGCGCCCATGAATGCGGCATTGGCGAACCAGATGCGTTCGACGTCGGGGATCCCGGCGTGCGCGAACGCGAGCGCGGCGCCGAACTGCAGCAGCAGCGCAAACGCGCGAACGGAGAACTGGCGCTGGCGGCAGCCGAGCCACCACGCGCCTGCAGCCTCCAACGCCCACCACGCGGCCGTGTGTCGCGCGTCCACCGCCAGGGGTATTGCGAGCGTCGCGAAGATCACGGACAGCACGAGGAAGGCGCGAGCAAGCAGCGCGAGACCGGGCTCGGCGCGCCGACGCAGCGCGACGAACAGGCCGCCGTAGATAAGTGCAAGCGCGGCGGCGCTCCATGCCTCGCCATAGCGGAAATCGCGCACGAGTCCATGCTGGAGCGCGAACGCGGTGACCGGCACGCCGAATACGAGCAGCGAATCCACCGGGCGTGACCGTGTCTCGTCGCTGCGCACGGCCTCGAGAATCGCGATCGCGACGTAGAAAACGAAGAACAGAACGAGGAACGGCTCGACCGCCGCGAAGTACCGCGGCGCATAGTACCGGTAGCCCCAGACGAGCGCGAGCGCGAACGTGAAGGTGAAGCCGAGTGCATTGAGGCCGCGCCACGCATGGCGCCAGGCGAGCACGAACACGGCGCCGTTCAGCAACGCGAGGTAGCCGAACAGCGGCACCGGCTCGGCACCGCCCCGCGACACGAGCACGGGCGCGAGAAAGCCGCCCGTGATTGCGAGTGCGGCAAGTGCCTGCGAGTCGGCGCGCAGAGCGAGCGAGACCGTAACGGCAGAAATGACGACGAGCAGCCCGAACGCGACCGTGGGCGGCAGCACGGCATAAAGCCGCAGCGCGGCGAAGGCCGTGAGATAGAGGATGCCGCCCCCCGCACCTTGCAGCGCAAGCCCGTAGGCCGTGCGCGAGCGGGCGACGCGCAGGCCGGCCGCGACCAGGGCAATGCCGGCGGCGGCAACACCGAGCAGGCGGATCTCAATCGGTAGGGTGAAGCGCTCGGCAAACCACCGCAGCAGGAACGCCACGCCGAACATCAGCGCGACGACGCCGATGCGCGTCAGCGTGTTGCCGCTTGCGAACCACGCCCAGAGCGGGTTGGGAGCGGAAGGCGCCGGCGCAGTCGGTGACGGCGCAGGCATCGCCACCGCCGTCGCATCCGGTCGTCGGTCAGGCCGCGCGGCCGCGGCGGACGCCTGCGCGGCAAGCGAAGACTCGTCCGCCGCTTGCGTCGTCTCCGCGGGCGCGGGCGGCCGCAGGGCGGCAACGGCGCTCGCGTCCATCGATCCGGCATCCGCGGAGCGCGAAAGCGAACTGTCCTGCTCGAGCAACGCGAGGCGGCGCTCGACCGCAGCAAGCCGCAGGAGCACCGTTTCAAGACGAGGATCGCCGCCAGGAGACGCTGCCGGTGATCCGGCCTGCGGCAGAGCGGGTGAATGTACGCCGTATTCGGGCAGCGACGGCGACGCGCGCCGGCCGGAACGCGCCGCCATCCACCCCGCGAAGCTGCCGAGTGCGGCGCCAGCGAGCGCGCCGATGGCGTCCGCCACCGTCCAGCCGATGACGGCGCCGAAGAATCCGAAGATCAGCGCGAGGATCATCGACGTCGACCTCTCCGGGAGCGACTAGCGCCGCTCGCCACGCAGCGCGAGCACGCGCGACTCGAGCGCCGCGAGGGTCACCTCCGCCGGCGGGACCGGCTCGCCGACGACGAGCGCAATGCGCGAGAAGATCCCGCGCAGCCGCCGCATCGCCCTGCCTTCCTTCGAGCGCGAAAAGAAGCTGCCCCACAGACCCCGCAGCGCAAGCGGCACCACCGGGCATGGGACGGTCTCGATGATCTGCACGACACCCGGTCGGAACGCGTTCATTTCGCCGGTCGAGGTGAGCTTGCCCTCGGGAAAGATGCCGACGACTTCGCCTGCGCGCAGCGCGTCGGCCGCGTCCGCGAACGCCTTGTCCTTCATCGCCGCATCCTCCTTGGCCGGCGCGATCGGAATCGCTTGCATCGTGCGGAAGATGAACGACAGGACCGGGATGGCGAAGATCTTGTGGTCCATCACGAAGCGGATCGGCCGACGGACGCAGCCGGCGATCACCACCGCGTCGACGTAGCTCACGTGGTTGCACACCACCACGCACGGCCCCGTCCCGGGAATCCGCTCGAGACCTTCCTTGTCCACCCGATAGAACGTATGGATCAGCAGCCATGCGAGGAAGCGCATCAGGAACTCGGGCACGAGTCCGTAGATGTAGAGCGCAACGACGGCGTTCATGAGCCCGGTGGCGAGAAACAGCTGCGGGATCGAAAGCCCCGCCGTGAGCAGGCCGAGCGCAATGCCCGCGGCAGCGACCATGAAGAGCGCATTCAGGATGTTGTTCGCGGCGATGATGCGCGAACGGTGCGAGGGCTCCGAACGCTCCTGGATCAGCGCGTAGAGCGGAACGATGTAGAACCCGCCGAAAAGACCGATCAGGACGAGGTCCGCGGCAACCCGCCAGTGCGCGGGTTCCCGCAGGAACACCTGCACGCCGGCCAGCGCTTCCGGATGCAGGGCGCGGCTGGCAAGCCAGAGGTCGACCGCGAACAGCGAAAGCCCGATCGATCCGAACGGCACGAGCCCGAGCTCGACCTTGCGTCCCGACATGCGCTCGCACAGCAGCGACCCGACACCGATGCCGACGGAGAACAGTGCGAGCAGCAGCGTGGCCACGTGCTCGTCGCCGCCCAGCACGTCCTTGGTGAAGTTCGGGAATTGCGTGAGGAACGTGGCTCCGTAGAGCCAGAACCACGAGATGCCGAGCATCGAGAGCCAGACGACACGATTTCCGTACGCAAAGCGCAGGCTCTTCGCGGTTTCGGTGAACGGGTTCCAGTTAATCGACAGCTCCGGCGCGACCGCCGGCGTGTGCGGAATGCGCAGACTGAACAGCCAGCCGGTCACCGCGATTGCGATTCCCAGCGCGCCGGCCAGCACGGTTCCGCCAGGTTGGATCGCGACGACGAGGCCGCCGACGATCGTGCCGAGCAGGATCGCGACGAACGTGCCCATCTCGACCAGGCCATTGCCGCCGACCAGCTCCTCGGGACGCAGATGCTGCGGCAGGATCGCGTACTTGACCGGGCCGAACAGCGTCGAGTGCACGCCCATCAGCGCCAGCGCGACGAACAGCGTAGGCAGGCTGCGCTGCCAGAAGCCGACGAGCCCGATCGCCATGATCGCGATCTCGAACAGCTTGATATAGCGGATGAGGCGCGACTTCTCGAACTTGTCGGCCACCTGGCCGGACGTTGCCGACAGCAGCACGAACGGCGCGATGAAGATCGCCGCGGCGACGTTGACGAGCGCATTCGCATCGAGGCCCGATACCGCCGCTGCCTGGTACGCGACGAAGATCACGAGCGCGTTCTTGTACACGTTGTCGTTGGCCGCGCCGGCGAACTGCGTCCAGAAGAACGGCGCGAAACGGCGCTGCCGCATCAGGTCGAACTGGTTGGGCGCGTGCATGGAAGGGCGGACGATGTGACGCGGATGATACGGTTCTCCGGCGAAGCGCCGGCGTTCGCGGCCCGGGGCCTCCGCGGGCGGTACCGCTCGCACCCCCGCATTGTGCCTGCGAATCCGCCGGTTCATGAATGGCACGGGCGACGCAGGGCCGGCGTGAATGTTTCCGACGTCGTGCGCGGGGCGGGCAAGTGCGCCGACCCGCGAGCCCGGATGTTTCACCGGGGCGCGGGAATTTGGCGTGACCGTTTGCGGCCTGGATCGGGCGCAGCAGACGACGCCAATGGCAGCGACGATTGGCGAGGAGAGCAAGCCCGAGCCCGGTGCAAAACGACCGCCAAAAACCGCGCAGCGCACCCGTCCAACTTGCTCCGCCGGTGGCGGCTCCCGAGTGCTTGGCAAGACTCGAGTCTTCATCAAATTGGCGGCGGCCTGGTGAAATATCCGGGCTAGAATGCGCGCGACCGTCCGCGCATGCAGCAAGGGCGCTCGCGCAGTCGAGCGGCCCGACGCCCCGCCCGGCGGCGCGCGCCGGGCGCGACCGCCGATTGTACAGACCCGATTCTTATCCTTGCCGCAGGCGATGAGCAGGCATCCCGAGTACCAATACCTCGACCTGGTGCAGCAGGTGCTGACGAGCGGCGATCGTCGTGTCGACCGGACCGGCGTCGGCACGCTGTCGCTGTTCGGTGCGCTCACCCGCTTCGATCTCGCAGACTCGGTGCCGGTGCTCACGACCAAGCGCGTCTATTGGAAGACCGCCGTCAAGGAGATGCTCTGGTTCCTGACCGGCCAGACCAACATCCGCTCGCTGCTCAGGGAGAACGTGCGCATCTGGACCGACTGGCCGCTTGCGCGCTATCGCAAGGCGACCGGCGAGGCCGTCGATCAGGAGACGTTCGAGCGGCGCATCATCGAGGACGAAGCTTTCGCGCGGCGCTGGGGCGAACTGGGCCCCGTCTACGGCAAGCAGTGGCGGCGCTGGCTCGGCCCGGACGGCAGGGAGCACGACCAGATCGCGACGCTGATCGCGACACTGCGCAGCAATCCCACGAGCCGCCGCATGCTCTTCCATGCGTGGAATGTGGCGGAGATCGACCAGATGGCGCTGCCGCCTTGCCATATGGTCTACCAGTACCACGTCGCCAACGGTCGCCTGTCGTGCCTGCTGTTCCAGCGCAGCGTCGACCTGGTTCTGGGCGCGCCGTTCAACTGGGCCGCCGCGAGCGCGCTGCTGCTGATGCTCGCCCAGCAATGCGATCTGGCGCCGGGAGAGTTCGTCTGGGTCGGCGGCGACGTCCACATCTACACGAACCACGTGGAGCCGGCGAGGCTGCAGCTTGCACGCGAGCCGCGCCCGTTTCCCCGGATGCGGCTCACGCGCCGGCCGCCCTGCCTCGACGACTATCGGATCGAGGATTTCGAACTCGACGGCTACGATCCGCATCCGCCCATCAAGGCGGACGTCGCCGTCTGAGCCCCGGCGGTTGCGCAATTCGCGGCCGGCGCCCGATCGGGAAAAAAAAGCCCGCCGGGAGGAAGTGAGCGGGCAAGGGGGGATTCGGTTTTGCGTGGCGCACGGTGCGCCGCGAGGGCCCCCGCCGGGTGCAGCCGGGGCGTCGAATTCTCGGATGTCAGGCGACAGTTCGTGCGGCCGACACGCGATCGGCCAGTTCCTCCAGCGCCTTCTCTTCCGCGCGCATCGCCGCCGCGTCGGGACCGTCGTCCGCAGGTTCCGCGCGCACGTCCTGGCCGTGAAGCCAGAAAGGCGAGAACTCGGGCGCGAACGATTGCATGACGGCCTTCCGGGTTGCGACGCCGGATCGGCGTCCATTTCGTTGTAACCCTCTGAGCAAACATCATGCCAATGGCCGCAGACGGTTGCGCGTGCCGTGGCGAACCCGACCGCGCGAAGGGAAAACAGGGAAACTGACGCAAGCCGGCGAGATATGGCATCGCCGCGACGCGGTGCGTTGTCGCGGAAAGCCGACGCCGAACATGACAACGGAATTACGCGCCTGAATCGTAAGGGAAAAAGCTGTCTCCGCCGGGCGACAGAGCCCGCGCGTTGCGAACCGCCGCGGAAGCCTACGCGCCCTTCCCTTCCTTGAACATCGCCGGTTCCAGCCGGTGCCGCTGCAGCAGCTTGTAGAACTCGGTCCGGTTGCGTTTGGCGAGCAGCGCAGCCTGCGTGACGTTTCCGCCGGTGATCTTGAGCAGCCGGACCAAGTACTCGCGCTCGAAGGACTTGCGCGCCTCTTCGAAGGGGACCAGCGCAGACGCGTCTTCGGAAAGCCCGTTCTGCACGAGCGTGGCCGGAATGACGGTCGTTGTCGTCAGCGCCACCGCCTGCTCGAGCAGGTTCAGAAGCTGGCGAACATTGCCGGGCCACGGCGCGGCGACGAGCAGGGCCATCGCGTCCGGGGCAAGCGTAGGCAGCGGCTTGCGGTAGCGTTCCGCCAGTTTGCGCAGGAAATGGGTGGCGAGCAGCGGAATGTCCTCGCGCCGCTCCGAGAGCGGCGGCAGACGCAGCGAGACGACGTTGAGCCGGTAGAAGAGGTCCTCGCGGAACAGTCCCGCCGACCGCGCGGCGTCGAGATCGCGGTGCGTGGCCGATATCACGCGAACATCGACCGGGATCGGTTGCGTGGCGCCCACCGGGCGGACCTCGCCCTCCTGCAGCGCGCGCAGAAGCTTGACCTGCAGCGGCAGAGGCATGTCGCCGATCTCGTCTAAGAACAGCGTGCCGCCGTCCGCCGATTGGAACAAGCCCTTATGCGCCTGCACCGCACCGGTGAACGCACCGCGCGCGTGGCCGAAGAGCTCGCTTTCGAGCAGCTCGCCGGGAATCGCGCCGCAGTTGACCGCGACGAATGACCGCTCGGCACGCGGGCTCGCGCGGTGGATCGCCCGCGCCAGCAGTTCCTTGCCCGTGCCCGACTCGCCGAAGATCAGCACGCTCGCGTCCGATTCGGCGACGAGCCGCGCCTGCCGAAGCAGGTCCTCCATCTTCGGACTGCGGGTGATGAAGCCCGCCCGCCATTCGGCCGACCCGTCGCGACCGCCGGCGTCGTCGCCCGACAGCTTGAGTGCGGAAGCGACCTTCTGCAGCAACTGCTGGCTGTCGAACGGCTTGGTGAGGAAGCCGAACACGCCACGCTGCGTCGCGGTCACCGCGTCGGGGATCGTGCCGTGCGCCGTCAGGATGATGACCGGCAACGTCGGATGCTGGCGGTGGATCGCCTCGAAGAGCTGCATGCCGTCGATGCCCGGCATGCGCAGGTCGGTGACGACCGCCGCCGGGCGCGAAACGGCCAGCGCTGCGAGCGCGGTTTCGCCGCTGTCCGCGGTCCGCACCCGGTAGCCGGCCGATGTGAGCCGGAGGCTGATGAGCTTCAGCAGGTCGGGGTCATCGTCGACCAGCAGGATCTCGTTTGCGTTCACGTTCATCCTAGAGCCTGTTCACCGTCAGTTGCCGCCACCACCGCCCCCGCCGCCTCCACCCCCGCCGCCGGAGCCCGCACCCGACGCACCGCCGCCGCTGCGCACGCGGTCGCGCAGGAGGCTCCGCTCCATCGCGCGGAGCGCTTCGAGCTTCTGGATCGCATCGTTCGCCCGCGCCTGCTCGTCGCGCACCGCACGCACGCGCTCCGCGACTTGCGCCTGCAGAACCGCGGCCAACTGCTTGGTTGCGGGCGATCCGGGATTCCCCTTCACGACGCTTTCGAGCAACTGCAGCGCGCGCTGGTCTTCCTGCAGCGTACGGAAAAGCGTGTAGAGGACCGCAAGGCGGATCCGGTTCGCGTCGTTGCGTTGCCGGCTCAGGCTCTGCGTCACGACATTGGCCTCGCGCCGCAGGTCGTCACCGGATAGCGCGTTATATCGCGTAAGGTCGGCCACCAGCGCGGCAAGCTGCTGCTCGTCGGTCGGCGCCTCGGCCGCCGCCGGCGGCGTGGTAACGGAAGCCGGGGCGCCAGGCGCTGTGGTCGCAGGCGCGCCAGGCTCCGGGGACGGCTCGGCAAGCGGCTCCAATGCGGAGCGCGACGGGCTTGTCGAGGGCTCGACCGGCTCGATCGGCGGATACTCGATCAGGGGCTGCGAAGCCGATGGTGCAGGCGGGACCGCTTCGACGCGCGGGGCAACCGGCGGCTGCGCAGGCTGTGCGGCGCAGCCGGAGAGCAACGCAAGGAGCGCCACAAGCCGAAGGTGACGGCGCACCGCGCTCATTCGACGCGTCCCGCGCGTACGGTGGCCGACGATCGCGTCCGCGACGCTTCCTGCGCGACGCCGGCCGCGAGCGGAAGCCGCAGGCGGAAACAGGCGCCGCGTGCGCGGTCCGGGCGATCGATCACTTCGATCCTGCCGCCGTGCGCCATCGTGTATTCACGAGCAATCGCAAGCCCGAGGCCGGAGCCCTTGACACGCCCCTCCGGCTTCTCGCGCCCCTGGTAGAACGAGTCGAATATTCGCTGCCGCTCGTCATCGGCAACCCCCGGGCCCTGGTCCATCACGTCGAGGACCGCCGTGTCCTTCTCGGTTCGCAGCGCGATCCGCACCGTGCCGGAACGCGGCGAATACTTGATCGCGTTGGAAACGAGATTGTCGACGATCGTGCGCAGGCGCTCTCCGTCCGCGACCACGACGGCGGGCGCGAGATCGGTTTCGAACGACACGATCCGCGCCAGCGCGGCGAGTTTGTGCTCGCGGATCACGCGACGCACGACATCGCCGACGGCGACCGGCCCGAGCGTGGCCGGCTCCATCGCCCGCGTCTGGTGGTAGGTGAGCAGGTCCTCGATCAGCTTCTGCAGGCTCAACGTGTTCTCGCGCACGATGCGCACGATCTCCTGCTGCTCGCGCGAGAGCTTGCCGCCGACTTCGTCGCGCAGGAGCTCCGCCCCCTCGCGTACTGCCGTCAGCGGCGTCTTGAGCTCGTGCGAGACGTGGCGCAGGAAGCGGTTCTGCTGCTGCTCGAGATCGCGCAGCCGGGTGCGCAGCCACTCGAGGCGCTGCCCCAGATAGCGCAGGTCCTGCGGACCGTTGACGTGAATCGCGCGCGAGAAGTCGGCGGAGCCCATCTGCCGGATCGCCTGGTCGAGTTGACGGATCGGCCGCGCAATCAGCACGGCAAATCCGATCGCGAGCGCGATCGCGATGCCGACGGTCGCGAGCGCGAGCCACTGCCATTTCTCGCGTCCGCGTGTGGCGGTCTCCCGCAACTGCTCGATCGCGTTCTGCGTAAGCTGGTTGGTCGCGTTCAGCATCGTCTGCGCGCCGTCGGAGAGCTGCGCATAGCCGCGGGCGAGCTCGGCCGGGGCTTCCTGGCCGCGATTCGGCGCGGTCAGCAACTGGTGCATACGGCGCTCGGAGTCGGTGAGGCGTTCGAGCGCGGCGAGATACGGACGCTCGAGCGGCAGCAGCGCAAGCTGCCTCGTCGTGGCGCCGAATTCCTGGCGCACGCGCCCGTAGTCGTCGATCAGCGCACTGTCCTCGAGGATCAGGTACTGGCGCACGATCCGCTCGAGCGTCGTCGTCTGCTCGAACAGCAGCCGGCTCGCGCGCGCGGCCTGTGCGGACTGCAGCACCTCCTGCTGCGCCTCCGAGGCGAGCCGATCGAGCGAAAGGATCAGCTCGGCGAGCGCGTACAGGAGTGGCAGGCTGACGAGCAGGAACCCGATCAGTATCAGCTTGAGGAAGGAGCGGGGGTAATACACGGCGCGGCGGTGCGGGCGCTCTCGCTATAATCGACGGATTATGACACCGGCGCTCGCCGAAGCGGCGAATGCTCCCTTCCGCGGCATCTCCTAAGACCGCTCCAACATTCCGTCTGGCGCTGATCGCCGCGGTGGCGCGCAACGGCGTCATCGGGGCAGGCGGGGCGTTGCCGTGGCGACTGCCGGAGGACCTGCGCCGCTTTCGCGCGCTCACGACCGGACATGCCGTCATCATGGGCCGGCGCACGTGGGAGTCGATCGGCCGCGCCCTGCCCGACCGGCAGAACATCGTCGTGACCGCGCGGCCCGATTTTCGCGCCGAAGGCGCCCAAGTCGCCGCGTCGTTTCCCGCGGCGCTCGCGCGCGTCGCGCAGCCGCTGCCCGCATTCTGCATCGGTGGCGCCGAGCTCTATCGCGCCGCGCTGCCGCTTGCCGACATCATCTATCTCACCGAGATCGATCGCGACTTCGACGGCGACGCGCACTTCCCGCCGTTCGACCGCGCGCGCTGGCGCGAAACCGAGCGGACGCCGGGCCGATTGGAAGGACCTGAAGGCTTCGCGTATGCGTTCGTGACCTACGCGCGGCGCCCAACAGGCGCACCCCCGGCCGGCGCGTCGCATTGACTGCGGCGCCGACCACGCCCGCCGCTTCGCAATCACCGCAGGGATTGGCCCACCATGTCTTCCGAGCACTTCCACGTTCATGGCCCCCACGACCACGAGGTCGAGCACCGCGCGCAGCACGGCAATCCGTTCGCCGAGCGCATCGCGGTCATGACGGCGATCTTCGCCACCGTCGGCGCGATGATGGGCTACATGGGCGGCGCCACGCAGAACGACGAGCTGCTGCAGAAGAACGAGGCGGCGATCCGCAAGACCGAGGCCTCCGACCAGTGGAACTTCTACCAGGCGAAGAGCAGCAAGCAGAACCTGGCCGAACTCGGTGCGACGCTGACCCGCGGCGAGCAAAAGGCGAAGTACCAGCAGGAGGCGGAGCGCTACAGGAAGGAAAAGGACGAGATCAAGGTCGCTGCGGAAAAGCTCGAGGCACAGGGCAAGGAAGTCGAGCGACAGTCCGAAGCCTCGATGCACGTGCATCATCGCTGGGCGCAGGCGATGACGCCGATTCAGATCGCGATCGCGATCGCAGCGATCACGCTGCTCACGCGCAACAACGCGCTCAAGTGGGTGGCTTACGGTATGGCGGGCGGGGCAACGGCGATCGGCGTGCTCGCGCTGCTGCACATCTAGCCCGACGGGTCGCCCTCGCTTTCCGGGCGCGCGGCCCGCGGTTTGCGCGATAATGCTGCCGAAGGCGGTGGCCATGCGCGCCGCCTCTCGCAGCCGGGATGGCGGAACTGGTAGACGCAGCGGACTCAAAATCCGCCGGTAGCGATATCGTGGGGGTTCGAGTCCCCCTCCCGGCACCAATAGATGAAGACAATTACTTGCATTGGCGTCATGCCGATCGACTGCGTTATCCCCGCACGCGCGGGGGTGAGCCGCTCTTCCAAGATCGTCGGCCGGGCCGTAGTCGAGACCGATAGCCGCGCACCTCGCATGGTGGAGGGTCGGTTATCGGCGGTCACGCAAGTTGGTCGCGAGGGGGCGGCGCTGCTGGCGGAGGGCCACCCCTGGCCGCTTTCTGTCGGCACCAACGGCGCACCGGTGGCGGTGCGCTGAGCCCGGCCCACCGCGATCAACAGTCGCTCGCTTCTGCTCGACACGATCATGCGCCGCCCGCGGCTGCTCGAGGAGTCATTCGTGCATGCCGGCGGCGATCGCCTCACAACGGCCCGTTGGTGCAGCCGGTCAGGCGCACACTTCGTCTACCGCATCGCCAAGCGTCATCCCCTGGCGCAGTTTTTCCCTGATCGCGGCGACACGGCGGTCGAGCTCGTCGCGTGGCGTGGAGAGCATGACCGTTTCCCGCTCCGTGAGCGGGACGACGTCGCCGTCGGCAATGCCGAGCATAAGAGCGCACCCGAAAGCGCTGCCCACTCCTTCGTCGCTGTCGAATTTCTGCCCCTTCGCCAAGTCGTCAAAGATCGCGTCGAGCTCGCCGGACGTGTAGCCCGAATCGTGGAGCTCGGGTTCGGGTGTGTCGTCGAGTGCGGATGGTCCGGTCATGGCCGATTCATAGCCTGACGGCGACGCGATCGCAACATCGGACACGATCCCCCGATGATCCAGGTCAAGGTCACACCCGCCCGTGTGGCGATGTTCCTTTCCACGCTTTCCGCGCAAGCGCGCTTGCGCTCGGCGCAGTACCACGATTCCGTTCTCGGGTAGGCTATACGGCAACGCAGGGAGGCTGACGCCGACCAAAGGGGTACAGGTTTAGGGACAGACTCAGGCTTTTCCGGCTCTGTAGCCCCGGTATGTGAGTCCCCCTCCCGCACCCGATCGTAACCGGGGCCTTCGGGTCCGCTACTGCCGCCGTTGTGTTGGGTCCCTGTCGCGCACCGTCGATGCTCTCCGCCAACGCCGTCCGAAACGCCGAGAACTACGGCCGTCAGTTCGCCGCCGCGTCGCCCTTCCCGCATGTCGTTATCGACGATTTCCTGGAGGCGACGTTGGCACAGGCGTTGCTCGACGAGTTCCCGCCGTTCGAACGCGGCAACTCGATCGGGGACGACGGCCGGCCCGGCGGCAAGGCGACCTTCGAGAGGATCCGCGCGCTGGGTGCGGGCTATGTCCGCCTGGACGCGGCGATCCGGTCACGCGGTTTTCTCGACACGCTGTCGATGCTCACCGGCATTACCGACCTCCTCTACGACCCGTTCTACCTGGGCGGCGGCACGCACGAGAACCGCGCGGGGCAGAGCCTCGATCCGCACATCGACTTCAACTACCACCCGTCCGAGCGGTGGCATCGCCGGCTCAACCTGATCGTCTATCTCAATCGCGAGTGGGAGCCCGGCTGGGGCGGCTCGCTCGAACTGTTCGACGACCCGTACGTCGAGCGCGAACCGACGAGGTCGATCGTTCCCCTGTTCAACCGCTGCGTGATTTTCGAAACCAGCGAGCGGAGTTGGCATGGCTTCTCCCGCATCCAGCCGCCGGCACGCGAGCCTGCGGCCACGCGCAAGTCGCTCGCGCTTTACTTCTACACGCGCGGGCGTCCCGCGGCGGGAACGGCCGGCAAGCACTCGACCGTCTACGTGAACCGCCAGCTGCCCGCGCGTTTCGACGAGGGTCGCGTGCTGACGCGGGAGGATGTCCTGGAACTCCGGCAGCTTTTCGCCGCGCGCGACGCGCACATTCGCCGTCAGTACACGGAGCAATCGAGGCTGCTGCAGGCGCTCGACGGCGGGTTCTCCGGCCAGCTGCTCTACCTTGCGCGGCGGGCGTACGTCCGGCTGCGGCGGTGATCGCGGCCGCCGCATGACCGCGTCCGGGCGATGACGGCGCGACTCACGCTGTCCGACTTCGATTTCCCGCTGCCCGCGGAACTGATCGCGCAGGCGCCGGCGGCCCTGCGTCGCGCGAGCCGCTTGCTGCACGTCGAGCGCGGGAGACTCACCGACCACACCTTCGCCGATCTGCCTTCGCTCGTGCGCGAAGGCGACCTGCTGGTGCTGAACGACACGCGCGTGATGCGCGCCCGCGTCCACGGCCGCAAGCCGTCGGGCGGACGGGTCGAGATGCTGGTCGAGCGCATCGTCGCCGACGATCAGGCGTGCGTGCAGATGAAGGCCTCCCACCTGCCGAAAGTGGGCGGCGAGGTGCAACTCGAAGGCGGCGCTCGCGCGGTGGTTCTCGCGCGCGACGGTCGATTCTTCCGCGTGCGCTTCGAAGGCACCGGTCCAATTTCGGACTGGCTCGAGCGTCACGGCGAGATCCCGCTGCCGCCGTACATCGCGCGTGCGGCCGATCGCGAGGACGCCGCCCGCTACCAGACGGTATACGCGCGCGTACCGGGTGCGGTCGCTGCGCCGACCGCGGGTCTGCATTTCGACGCCGCGATGCTCGAGCGCCTGTCGGGCATGGGCGTATCCGTGGCGTTCGTGACGCTGCATATCGGCGCGGGCACGTTCCAGCCGGTCGCGAACGAGGACCTGTCGCAGCATCGAATGCATTCCGAGTGGTTCTCCATACCGGCCGCGACGGCCGGCGCGGTGGCGGCGGCACATGAGCGCGGCGGCCGTGTGCTGGCGGTCGGCACGACGAGCCTGCGCGCGCTCGAATCCGCCTGCGACGCATCCGGCGCCCTTCGACCCGGGGAGGCGGAGACCACGCTGTTCGTCACGCCGGGCCACCGCTTCCGCGTCGTCGATCGCCTGCTCACCAATTTCCATCTGCCACGCTCGACGCTGCTGATGCTGGTCTGCGCGTTCGCGGGCTACGAGACGATTCGCGCGGCCTATGCCCACGCGGTCGCGCAGCGCTACCGCTTCTTCAGCTACGGCGATGCGATGCTTCTCGAGCGCGATTCCGCAGCGGGTCCCGTCTGACCCCGTAGAATCGCCGCATGACGTTTCAAGTCCTCGCCACTTCCGGGCAGGCGCGCCGGGGGAGCCTCGCGCTCGCGCACGGCATCGTCGAAACGCCGGTGTTCATGCCGGTCGGCACGTACGGCACCGTCAAGGCGATGGCGCCGGACGAGCTCGTGACGCTCGGTGCGCAGATCGTGCTCGGCAACACGTTCCACCTCTGGCTGCGTCCCGGGCTCGAGGTGATCACGGCCCATGGCGGGCTGCACCGCTTCATGGGGTGGGAGCGCCCGATTCTCACCGACTCCGGCGGATTCCAGGTGTACAGCCTGGGCGCGCTGCGAAAGGTGCAGGACGACGGCGTGGCGTTCGCCTCGCCGGTCAACGGCGACCGCCTGTTCCTGACGCCCGAGCTGTCGATGCATATCCAGCGCACGCTCGACTCCGATGTCGTGATGGCGTTCGACGAGTGCACGGGCTGGCCCGTGACGCGCGACGAGGCGGCGCGCTCGATGGAGCTGTCGATGCGCTGGGCGGCGCGGTCGAAGGCCGCGCACGCGGGCAACCACAACGCGTTGTTCGGCATCGTGCAGGGGGGCATGCACGAGGACCTGCGCGACGCCTCGCTCGCAGCGCTGACCGGCATCGGCTTCGACGGCTACGCGATCGGCGGGCTCTCGGTCGGCGAGCCGAAGGAGGAGATGCTGCGCGTGCTCGAGCACATCGGCCCGCGATTGCCGGCCGAGCGCCCCCGCTACCTGATGGGCGTCGGCACTCCGGAAGACATCGTCGCCGGAGTGCTGGCCGGCATCGACATGTTCGATTGCGTGCTGCCGACGCGCAACGCGCGCAACGGCTGGCTCTTCACGCGCTTCGGCGACTTGAAGATCCGCAATGCGCGCCATCGCACCGACACCGGGCCGCTCGACGCGACGTGCGGCTGCTACACGTGCGGCAACTTCAGCCGCGGCTATCTCCACCACCTGCAGCGCGTCAATGAAATCCTGGGCGCGCGGCTCGCGACGATCCACAACCTGCATTACTACCTGTGGCTCACCGCCGGCATGCGCGAGGCGATCGCAGACGGTTCGTTGCCGGCGTGGGCGGCGCAGTTCCGCTCGGACCGAAGCCGCGGCGAGCCGGAACGCTGACGTCACGTCCGCACGAGCGGGCGCTCCGCTTCTGCTGCGACAAGACGCCCGATCGGCGCGGCGAAGCCTCCGGCGCTCCCTGCACGCGGGCGCCACAAGACCCGGCCATCGGCGCGCGCGGCCTGCGGTCCGCGCAGGGCAGCGCGCAGGGCGCGCCATTCGCCGTGGTAGACTTGCAAGTTGTCTGAACCTCCCCTTTCTGCCCGTGCACGGCCTTGGTTGCCGTCGCGGCAACCACTGGAGATACGTTCGTGCTGATCAGCCCCGCCTACGCGCAGGCCGCCGGCGCCGCCACCCCGGGCGGCGAGCTGATGACGTTCCTGCCGATGATCCTGATCTTCGTCGTGTTCTACTTCCTGCTGATCCGGCCGCAGCAGAAGAAGGCGAAAGAGCTGAAGACGATGCTCGGGGCACTGCAGAAGGGCGACGAGGTCGTCACGGCCGGCGGCGTCGTCGGCCGCATCGCGAAGCTCACCGACCAGTTCGCGACGGTCGAGATCGCCCCGAATGTCGAGGTCAACGTGCAGCGTCAGGCGATCGCCCAGCTGCTGCCGAAGGGCACCCTGAAAAACCTGTGAACCCCGGGGCGGCGCCGCACCCGGCCCTGCCTGCGTTCACGTTCGCGTCGCCGCCCGCGGCGGTGCTCCAGTCGATTCCATGAACCGTTACCCGATCTGGAAGTACATCGTCATCGCCGTCGCGCTGGCGGTCGGCCTCGTCTACACGCTGCCCAATTTCTTCCCCGACGTGCCGGCCGTGCAGGTCTCGACGTCGAAGGCGACGGTCAAGATCGACGCCTCGACGCTGCGGACCGTCGAAGACGCCCTCAATGCCGCCAAGATTCCGTATCGCGGCGAGGTGCTCGACCCGACGGGCGTCAAGGTGCGCTTCGACGATCCGGACACGCAGCTGAAGGCGAAGGACGCGCTGCAGGCCAAGCTCGGCGAGGACTACATCGTCGCATTGAATCTTCTCTCGTCGTCGCCCCGCTGGCTCGCTTCGATCGGCGCGCTGCCGATGTACCTAGGCCTCGACCTGCGCGGCGGCGTGCATTTCCTGCTGCAGATCGACATGAAGGGCGCGATCGACAAGGCGGCCGACCGCTACACGACCGACATTCGCTCGCTGATGCGCGAAAAGCGCGTGCAGTACGGCGGCGTTTCGCGGGAAGGCCAGAGTGTCGTGCTGCGCTTCCGCGACGACGCCGAGCGCAACAAGGCGCGCGTCGAGATCGAGAAGGCGTTCCCGGACCTCACGCTGCGCGAGCTCGATGCCGCGGGCGGGGAATTGCGCCTTGCGGCGACCCTCAAGGCCGAGGCGCAGAAGCGCATCCAGGACGGCGCCGTACAGCAAAACATCACGATCCTGCGCAACCGCGTGAACGAACTGGGCGTCTCCGAGCCGATCGTGCAGCAGCAGGGTGCCGACCGCATCGTCGTGCAGCTTCCCGGCGTGCAGGACACGGCGCGCGCGAAGGACATCCTCGGCCGCACCGCCACGCTCGAGATCCGCATGGTGAACGAGGACCCGGGCGCGATCGAGCAGGCGCTGAACGGCCAGGTTCCGTTCGGCTCGGACCTTTTCACCGAGCGCGGCGGCAGCCCCGTGCTCGTGCGCCGCCAGGTCGTGCTGACGGGCGACCGCATCAACGACGCGCAGCCGGGGTTCGACCAGCGCTCCAACGAGCCCGCGGTGCACGTCAACCTCGACGGCACCGGCGCGCGCATCTTCAAGGAAGTGACGCGCGAAAACGTCGGCAAGCGCATGGCCATCGTGCTGGTCGAGAAGGGCAAGGCGGAAGTGATCACCGCGCCGGTCATCCGCGAGGAGATCGGCGGCGGCCGCGTGCAGATCTCGGGCCGCATGACCACGCGCGAGGCGAACGACGTCGCGCTGCTGATGCGCGCAGGCGCGCTCGCCGCGCCGATGGAGATCGTCGAGGAGCGCACCGTCGGCCCCTCGCTCGGCAAGGAGAACATCGACAAGGGCTTCAACTCGGTGGCGTACGGCTTCGCCGCGCTGGCAGTGTTCATGTGCGCTTATTACGTGCTGATGGGCGCCATCTCGACGATCTCCCTCGCCATCAACCTGCTGCTGCTGGTCGCGCTGCTGTCGATGCTGCAGGCGACGCTGACGCTGCCCGGCATCGCGGCCATCGCGCTGACGCTCGGCATGGCGATCGACGCCAACGTGCTGATCAACGAGCGCATCCGCGAGGAGCTCCGCTGGGGCGCGACGCCGCACGCGGCGCTGCAGGCGGGCTACGAGCGGGCATGGAACACGATTCTCGACTCGAACGTCACCACGCTGATCGCCGGCATCGCGCTTTTCATCTTCGGCTCGGGCCCCGTGCGCGGCTTCGCGGTCGTGCACTGCCTCGGCATCATGACATCGATGTTCTCGGCGGTATTCGTCTCGCGCGGCATCGTCAACCTGATCTACGGCGGCCGCAAGAAACTCGACAAGATCTCGATCGGCCAGGTCTGGCGGCCGCAGGGCGTCACGCAGGTGCCGGCCAAGTAGCGACGACCAATCATTCACATCCGCACGTGGAATTCCGCGCGGCCACGCAACCTGACGGTTAGTGTCCGCCGAAGATTCCGGAGAAGCCATGGAATTCTTCCGCATCAAGCGCGACATCCCGTTCATGCGGCACGCGCTGGTCTTCAACGTGATCTCGCTGGTCACGTTCCTGCTGGCGGTCGCGTTCCTCGCGTTCCGTGGGCTCAACTTCGGCGTCGATTTCCGCGGGGGAACCGTCATCGAAGTGAGCTACGCCCATGCGGTCGACTTCAACCGGCTGCGCGAGGCGATCGACAAGCTGAACCTCGGCGAATACTCGGCGCAGGCGTTCGGCAGCGCGAACAACGCGCTGATCCGGTTGCCGCTCAAGGAAGGGGTCTCCACGGCTCAGCTCTCCGAGCAGGTCATGGGCACGCTGCGGGCCGACGACCCGTCGGTCAAGCTGCAGCGGGTCGAATTCGTCGGCCCGCAGGTCGGCAAGGAGCTCTACGAGAACGGCGCGCTGGCGCTGCTGCTGGTTGCCGCGGGCATCGTCGGCTACCTCGCGATGCGCTTCGAGTGGCGCTTCGCGATCGCGGCGATCATCGCGAACCTGCACGACGTCATCATCATCCTTGGCTTCTTCGCATTCTTCCAGTGGGAGTTCTCGCTGCCGGTGCTGGCCGCGATCCTCGCGATCCTCGGCTACTCGGTGAACGAGTCCGTCGTGATCGCCGACAGGATCCGCGAGAATTTCCGCAAGATGCGCAAGGCTTCGGTGACGCAGGTGATCGACAACGCGATCACCAGCACGATTTCCCGCACGATGATCACCCATGGCAGCACGCTGATGATGGTGCTGTCGATCTTCTTCTTCGGCGGCGAGACGCTTCATTTCTTCTCGCTCGCGCTCGCGATCGGCATCTGCTTCGGCATTTACTCCTCGGTGCTCGTCATGGCGCCGCTCGTCAAGTGGCTCGGCGTGTCGCGCGAGGACCTGGTGAAGCCGGAACGCAAGAAGACGGGGCCGGAGGCGGAGAAGATCCTGCCGTAGCGCGCGACACGGCCGAAACGGAGTCCTAGAAAGGCGTCACGGTGCCGCAAGCCCATCGCGCCGCGGATTCGTCCGGGAAACCAGTCGCCGAGCCCAGATGCTGACAACCCTCTTCTACTCGCTGCTCGCGCTCGACCAGACGGTCGCGCACATCGCGACCTTGTACGGCCCGTGGCTTTACGCGCTGCTGTTCGTCATCATCTTCGCGGAGACGGGCCTCGTCGTCTTCCCGTTTCTGCCCGGCGACTCGATCTTGTTCATCGCCGGCACCGTGGTTGCGGCAGCCGGCCTCAGCGTACACGTGCTGGTGATCCTGCTTTGCATCGCCGCGATCCTCGGCGACTCGATCAACTACTCGATCGGGCACTACATCGGGCCAAGGGTCTACGACAAGCCCGATTCGCGCTGGTTCAAGCAGGCGCACCTACGCCGGACGCAGGCCTTCTACGACAAGTACGGCGGCATCACGATCATCATCGGCCGCTTCATCCCGATCATCCGCACGTTCGCGCCGTTCCTCGCCGGTGTCGCCGGGATGTCGTACCGGCGCTTCCTGTCGTACAACGTGGTCGGCGGCATCCTCTGGATCAGCTCGCTCGTCTACGCGGGCTACCTGTTCGGCAACATCCCCTGGGTCAAGAACAACCTCACGCTGATCGTCGTCGCCATCGTGGTCGTCTCGCTGATCCCTGCGATCTCGACGTTCCTCAAGGAGCGGCGCGCGGCGAAAGTCGTCCGCCCGGTGGGCGACTGAGCCCGGCGGCCGCGGAGGGATGCAGGGCCAGGCGCTCCGTCGAAGCCGGCGCCGGCGCCGGGAATCAGATGCGCTTTGCGAGGACGGCGGCGTCGCCCAGGTAATTCGCGGGCGTCAGCGCCTTGAGCGCCGCCTTCGCATCGGCCGGCAGCGCAAGCCCGTCGATGAATGCGTGCAGGTTATCGCGCGTGATGCCGCTCTTGCCGCGCGTCAGCGACTTCAGCTGCTCGTACGGATTGGCGATGCCGTAGCGACGCATCACCGTCTGGATCGGCTCGGCCAGCACTTCCCAGTTGGCATCGAGATCGGCCGCCATCCGCGCCGGGTCGACCGCGAGCTTCGCAAGCCCCTGCGTGAGCGACACGTAACCCAGGAGCCCGTGACCGAGCGCGACGCCCAGATTGCGCAGCACGGTGGAGTCCGTCAGGTCGCGCTGCCAGCGGGAAACCGGAAGCTTCTCCGCCAGGTGGCGCAACAGCGCGTTGGCGACGCCCAGGTTCCCCTCGGAATTCTCGAAATCGATCGGGTTGACCTTGTGCGGCATCGTCGAGGACCCCACCTCGCCGTCCTTCACCTTCTGCCGAAAATAGCCGAGCGAAATGTAACCCCAGATGTCGCGATCGAAGTCGATCAGGATCGTGTTCGCGCGCGCGAGCGCGTCGCAATACTCGGCGACCGCGTCGTGGGGCTCGATCTGCGTCGTATAGGGGTTGAACTCCAACCCGAGGCCCGTGACCACACGCGCCGCGAGCCGCTCCCAATCGACATCGGGATAGGCGACACGATGCGCGTTGTAGTTGCCGACCGCGCCGTTCATCTTGCCCTTGACCGGCACGCGCTCGAAAGCCGTAACGGCACGCGTGAGCCGGGCGCAGACATTTGCCATCTCCTTGCCGAGCGTCGTAGGCGTGGCCGGCTGGCCGTGCGTGCGGGCGAGCATCGGCAGCGCCGCATGGGCGTGGGCGAGCCCACGCAACGCATCGGCGATCGCGCGGAGCGCCGGAAGCAGCACGTTTGCGCGCGCGTTCGCGAGCGCGATCCCGTGCGCGAGATTGTTGATATCCTCCGACGTGCACGCGAAGTGGATGAACTCCGCGACGCGCGCCACCTCGGACAGGTTCGCGAAGCGCTCCTTCAGCCAGTACTCGACCGCCTTGACGTCGTGATTGGTCGTGTGCTCGATCGCCTTGACACGCGCGGCATCGGCGACGGAGAAGTCGGCAGCCGCCGAACAGAGCGCCTCGCGCGTCGCCGTCGAAAACGGCGGGACTTCGCGGATCCCGGGTTCATCGGCGAGCGCTTCGAGCCATGCGATCTCGACGCGAACCCGGTCGCGGATCAGCGCGTACTCGCTCAGATGCGGGGAAAGCGCCGCGACCTTCGATGCGTAGCGGCCATCGAGAGGGGATATCGCCGTCAGCGCGGCGGCAGGATCGGGTGTCGCCATCGGCCACCTCGGGGACGCGTCCGAGTTTAGCACGCACGCTCGTTCCACCTTGTCCGCCGCAAAGCGCCCGCGGGCAGGCGCTGCGCTATAATCCGCCGCTGTTCGCCGTTCCCGCGCATCCCCGTGCTGAAACTTCTCGCGTCGCCCACGAGCCCCTACGCCCGCAAGGTGCGCGTCGTGCTCGCCGAGAAGAAGATCGAATACCAGCTGGTCGATGCGTCGCCGTGGACCGCCACGAGCGAAGTGCCGGCGCATAATCCGCTCGGCAAGGTCCCGGTGCTCGTTCTGGACGACGGATCGACGCTCTACGATTCCCGCGTCATCGTCGAATACCTGGACACGGTGAGCCCCGTGTCGCGGCTCATCCCGGAGCCTTCGCGCCAGCGCATCGCCGTGCGGCGCTGGGAGGCGCTCGCCGATGGCATCTGCGACGCCGCAGTGGCAGTGACGCTCGAGCGCAAGCGACCGTCGCTCCAGCAGAGCGACGAGTGGGTCGAGCGGCAGCATGACAAGATCGCGCGAGGCGTTGCCGAGCTCGCCCGCGACCTGGAAGAGCGGCCCTGGTGCAACGGCGATGCGTATTCGCTCGCCGACATCGCCACCGGCTGCGCGCTCGGCTATCTCGATCTGCGCTATGCGGATTTCGGCTGGCGCAGCGCCTACCCGAACCTCGCGCGGCTCGCGGAAAAACTCGGCAAGCGGCCTTCGTTCGCCGACACGGTTCCAGTTGCGACTTAAGCGCGACACCCCAACGGGCGTTCGCTCCGCCCAGCACCCGCACCAAGGAAGAAGGCCCGCATCGCTGCGGGCCTTTATCGCTATCTGACCCTGGACGTCAGGTCGCTTCTGTACGCATCGTGTCGGACGGCAGATTCGGATACCGGACGTGCTCGACCAGTTCCTGCGTATCGCGGCCGGGCGCCGGCGTCAGCATGCTGACGACGATGATGACCACGAATCCGAGCGGCACGCCCCACAGCCCCGCGGAGATCGGCTGAATGCCCCACCAGATGTGGTCCGCAATGGGACTGGTGACGCCGAACACCGAGCGCAACCACGGCTGAGTCGTCGCCATGTAATAGAACGTGACGCCCAGGCCAGCAATCATGCCAAGCGTGGCGCCCCACTTGTTCGCACGCTTCCAGAAGATGCCGCATACGAGCGCCGGGAAGAACGCCGCGGCTGCCATCGAGAACGCCGCCGAAACCAGGAACAGGATGTCGGCCGGCTTCTGCGAGGCGACGAGCGCTGCGCAGACCGCTACCACCAGCAGCAGGATCTTGGAGATCATCACGCGGCGCGCCGTCGGCGCGTTCGGATCCAGCATCTTGTAATAGAAGTCGTGCGACAGCGCGTTGGCAATCGTTAGCAGCAGGCCGTCCGCGGTGGATAGCGCCGCGGCGAGGCCGCCGGCCGCGACGAGCCCGGAGATCACGTAGGGCAGGCCGCCGATCTCCGGCGTGGCCAGCACGACGATGTCGCCGCCGATCGCGATCTCCGCGAGCTGCACGATGCCGTCCTTGTTGACGTCGACGATCGACAGCAGGCTCGGGTCCACCCGCTGCCACGACGCGACCCACTGCGGCAGCTTCGCGAACTCCGAGCCGACGAGCAGCGTGTAGACGTCGAACTTCACGAGTACGGCGAGCGCCGGAGCGGTGAAGTACAGCAGGAAGATGAAGAACAGCGACCAGAACACCGACTCGCGCGCCTCGCGCACCGATGGCGTCGTGTAGTAGCGCATCAGGATGTGGGGCAGGGCCGCGGTGCCGACCATCAGGCAGAACACGAGCGCGAGGAAGTTCCGCCGCGAGGTGTCGCGCGCAGCCTCGTCCTTGCCCGGGAACGCCTCGGCGTGGAACAACGGCGGGCCCGCTCGCGCCGCAAGCCCCGCGTCCTTCGTCCAGGCGGACTTGGCCGCGTCGACGCTCGCTGGGAACGCTTTCAACGCGGCCTCGGCGGCGGCGACCTTTTCCGGAGCGTTTTCCGCCTTGGCGGACTCGACGGCCGCCGTCAGCTTGTCACGCTCGGTCTGGTACGAGCCGGGCAGTCCCTTGAGATTCGCGGACGCGGCGTCGGCGCGCGCCTTGAAGATGCCCCGTACCTGGAGCTCCTTGGGATCCTTGATCAATTCCTGTTCCCGGGCCGTGACCTTCTCCAGCACCTTGCCGTAGACGAGCTGCGGGACCGGGACGCCCGTGAACTTCACGGACAGCCAGACCACAGGAATCATGTAGGCGACAATGAGAATGATGTACTGCGCGACCTGGGTCCACGTGACCGCACGCATTCCGCCCAGGAACGAGCAGACCAGAATGCCGCCGAGGCCGAGGAAGACGCCGTAGATGAACTCGACGCCGGTCAGGCGAGTGGTGATGAGGCCCACGCCGTAGATCTGCGCCACCACATACGTGAACGAGCACAGGATCGCTGCCAGGATGCCGACCGTCCGCGGAATGTGTCCGCCATAGCGCGCGCCGAGGAAGTCGGGGATCGTGAACTGCCCGAACTTGCGCAGGTAGGGCGCGAGGAACAGCGCGACCAGGCAGTAGCCGCCGGTCCAGCCCATGATGAACGCGAGCCCGCCGTAACCGGTGAGGTAGAGCGTTCCCGCCATGCCGATGAACGATGCGGCGCTCATCCAGTCGGCGCCGGTCGCCATGCCGTTGAACAACGCGGGCACCCGGCGTCCTGCGACGTAGTACTCGGCGGCATCGGACGTCCGGCTCATCACGCCGATGCCGGCATAGAGACCGACCGTCGCCAGCAGGAACGTGTAGCCGATCCAGGCGCGCGGCAGTCCGAACTGCTCGAGGATGGCGAGGCCAACGAGGAAGAAGAGGAAGCCGCCTGTGTACCAGGTGTAGACCTTCTTGAGCTGGCTCTGGAACGCCTTCTGCGAGCCTGCCGAGAAGATGCCCCCGGTGGAACCTTGCTGTGCGGGCCCGGCCATCAGTCTTCCTCCCCTTCGTGAACGTCGTAGTCCTTGTCCAGCTGGTTCATGTAGCGCGCGTAGTACCAGATGATGATCACGTAGATGATGAGCGAGCCCTGCGCGCCCATGTAGAAAGCGAACGGCCAACCGAAGAAATTGAAACTGAGCTCGCGGGCGTAGTAGCCGATCACGAACGTGACCAGGAACCAGATGAAGAGCAGGATTGCCGTGATCCGGAGATTCTTGCTCCAATATTCACGGTGTTTCTGGGTCAACTGCATGGTGCTGGCCTCCTCCCAAGAAGAACGACAAAGTGTTGCGATGACGTTCCGGACTCGCGACGAAGGCTCTGACGGCCTCGTTGCCGCGAGCGCCCGGCGATGGTGCCGGACGGTTGATTGCGGCGGAGTATTGCAGCTTTTGCGGCGAGGAACAACCGCGTCCTGCAGTGCGGCAGGGCCTCGTTGTTGCGCGGGCGCCATTGTGCACCGCAATCAAGGAGCATCCGGCGGCGGCAGCCCGGTTTCCCGCGCCAATTGCGCTGCCACCTTGGGCTCGAATTTGGCCAGGTGGGCAACGATGGCCACGACCTTGTCTTGCTTGCCGCGATCGTGCTGCACGCGGCCCAGCTGGTACCAGCCGTAGGGGCTCATCGGCTGCAACTTCGTGTTCTTCTCGAGCGGCGCAACGGCCTCGTCGAGGCGCTTGAGCGAAATCAGGGAAAGCGCGAGTCCGTACAACGCGCGGTCGTGGTCCGGATCGATCGCCAGCGCCCGGTTGAACGCCTCGATGGCCGTCTCGTGATCGTTCAATGCCTGCAGCAGAAAGCCGCGATTGAAATGCGCCTCCACGGCGTCCGGCGTGATTGCCGCCACGCGATCGAAGCGGGCGAGCGCCTCGCGATTGCGGCCCTGCTGCGCGTACGCGAAGGCGATTCCCGACAGCACGCGCGGATCCTCGGGAAATTCCGCCTGCAGCGCTTCGTACAACGCGAGCGACCGCTCGTCCATCCCGAACACCCGCGCCCAGCCTGCGAGTTTCAGGAGTCCCCAGCGCCGCAACTCCTCCATCGCATGCGTCCGTTCAGCGCGCGGAGAGGCACTGCGCGATCGGCAGGTTATGGCCGATGCAGATGTTTGCGATCGCGAACATCGACGAGACATAGCCGACGACGAGAAGCGACAGCGCGACCAGCGGCACGCGCGCATCCGGGATGAAACGCGGCGAGATCAGCCTCGCGAGCTTGACGACCGGCGAGGCGATCACCTCGAGCAGCCGATAGAAGACGTTCTGCCCCGGCGGCTGGCCGAATGCGCGCGCGAGCACCCAGACGACTCCCTGGCCCACGATCGCGAGGAGGGGAACGGCCAGCACGAGCTGGATCAGGCGAAGTGTGAAAAGGGACGAATCCAGGTCGGCCATCGCAAGCGGGCGGCGGATGAACGGGAAACACGAAAACGGCGGACCCCGAAGGATACCGCCGCCGTGTGCCGACCGCTGAAACGCGTGCAACCACGAGCCGGCGCGGCCGCGCGGACCGCGGGTCCGCGCCGAACCGTCGCGTCAGCTCACTTCCTTCAACTGGTCGAGGATCGCCGGGTTTTCGAGCGTGGACGTGTCCTGCGTGATCTCGTCACCCTTGGCGAGCGAGCGCAGTAGCCGCCGCATGATCTTGCCCGAACGCGTTTTCGGCAGGTTGTCGCCGAACCGGATGTCCTTGGGCTTCGCGATCGAGCCGATCTCCTTCGCCACCCAGTCGCGCAGTTCCCTGGCGATCTTTTCGGCTTCGGCGCCGGTCGGCCGTGCCTGCTTCAGCACGACGAACGCGCATACCGCCTCGCCCGTCATCTCGTCGGGCCGCCCCACCACCGCCGCTTCCGCGACGTGCGGATTCGCGACCAGCGCCGACTCGATTTCCATCGTTCCGAGCCGGTGGCCGGAGACGTTCAGCACGTCGTCGATCCGGCCCATGATCCAGAAGTAGCCGTCGAGATCGCGGTTGGCGCCATCGCCGGCGAGGTAGAGCTTTCCGCCGAGATCCTCCGGGTAATACGACTTCTTGAAGCGATCGGGATCGCCCCAGATCGTGCGGATCATCGCGGGCCACGGCCGCTTGATGACGAGAAACCCACCCTTGCCCCACTCGACGTCGTGGCCGGTCTCGTCGACGATCGCCGCCTGGATGCCCGGCAGCGGGTTGGTGCACGATCCCGGCTTGAGCGGCGTCGCGCCCGGCATCGGCGAGATCATGTGCGCGCCGGTCTCGGTCTGCCACCACGTGTCGACGATCGGGCAACGGGAGCCGCCGACCACCGTGTAGTACCACATCCACGCCTCGGGATTGATCGGCTCGCCCACCGTGCCGAGGATGCGCAGCGAGGAGAGGTCGAAGTTCTTCGGCAGGTCGGCGCCGAGCTTGATCAGCGAGCGGATCGCCGTGGGCGCCGTATAGAAGACCGAGACCTTGTGGCGCTGGATGATTTCCCAGAACCGGGAGGCGCTCGGGTAGGTCGGCACGCCCTCGAACATCACCTCGGTGGCGCCGGCCGCGAGCGGAGCGTACGCGACATAGCTGTGCCCGGTGACCCAGCCCACGTCCGCGGTGCACCAGAAGATGTCCGAGTCCTTGATGTCGAACGTCCATTTCATCGAGCACAGCGCCTGCAGCAGATAGCCGCCGGTCGAGTGCTGCACGCCCTTCGGCTTGCCGGTGGAGCCCGAGGTATAGAGGATGAACAGCGGGTGCTCGGCCTCGACCGGCGTCGCCTCGCACTCCTGCGGCAGTCCGGTGACGAGGTCGTGCCACCAGATGTCGAGCTTCTTGTTCCACGCGACCTGGCTGCCGGTGCGCCGGTAGACGACAACCCCCTCGATCGACGCGCAGCCGCCCATCGCGAGCGCCTCGTCCACCGCGGGCTTCAACGCGATCTCCTTGCCGCCGCGGTACTGGCCATCGGCGGTGATGACAAGCCGCGCGCCGGCGTCGACGATGCGCTCGTTCACGCTCTTCGCCGAGAAGCCGCCGAACACGACCGAGTGGATTGCGCCGATGCGCGCGCAGGCCTGCATCGCGACCACGGCCTCGATCGACATCGGCAGGTAGACCAGCACCCGGTCGCCCTTCTTGATGCCGAGCTTCTTAAGGCCGTTCGCGAACTGGCACACGCGCTGGTAGAGATCGCGGTAGGTGACCTTGGTGACGGTGCCGTCGTCCGCCTCGAAGACGATCGCCGTGCGGTTCGGGATCGTGAGCAGGTGGCGGTCGAGGCAGTTGTAGGAGGCGTTGAGCATGCCGTCCTCGAACCAGCGGTAGAACGGCGCGTTCGACTCGTTCAGCACCTTGGTGAAGGGCTTGAACCAGACCAGGTTGTCTCGTGCGAGCTTGCCCCAGTAGCCCTCGTAGTCCTTGTTCGACTCGGCGACCAGCTGAAGGTAATCGTCGCGCGTCAGGTGCGCCTGCGCGACGAATGCGGGCGCCGGCTCGAACACGCGGGTTTCGTTCAACACCGATTCGATTGCGGTGGACATCAGTTCCTCCAGGGGAAAGTCCGGGATGGCCCGCGCAGGGGCGGGTTGCGAACGTGCAACGTGTCGGGCGAGTCTAACCAACGGCCAGCCCCGGGCGCAACGCGGGAACGTTGATGCAGCGCAAGGGGCGGCCGCTGCCGGGCGGGACGATAGCCAATCTTCGCTACCATGCAAGATAGCGTAAGCGTCTCGTGCGGACCGCCCCAATGGAGGCTCCGGCGCCGGCAGCGACCCGCAAAGGTGCGCTGTCGCCGGCGTGGCAGAACGACGGCGATGCTAGACTTCCGTGCTGCGTCAACACGTTATCGAAGCAATCCATGGCCGCCGATCCCCTGACCGCCGCCAGCGTGCGGATGAAGCCGGTGCCGCATCTGATCTTCATGAGCCGGTGGCTGCAGCTGCCGCTCTATCTCGGGCTCATCGTCGCGCAGGCCGTCTACGTCTGGCACTTCTGGGTCGAGCTGATCCACCTGGTGGAGGCGGCGTTCGGCAGCCAGAGCGCGCTGCAGCAGATCGTCACCGCGGTCACGCCGCCGGGACAGACCGCGGTGGTCGGCAAGACACCGTCGGAGACCGTCATCATGCTCGTCGTGCTCGGGCTGATCGATGTCGTCATGATCAGCAACCTTCTCATCATGGTGATCGTCGGCGGCTACGAGACGTTCGTCTCGCGGATGCGACTGGAAAGCCACCCCGACCAGCCCGAGTGGCTTTCGCATGTCAACGCCAGTGTGCTCAAGGTCAAGCTCGCCACGGCGATCATCGGCATCTCGTCGATCCACCTGCTCAAGACCTTCATCAACGCGCAGGCGTACGACGAGAAGACGCTGATGTGGCAGACGCTGATCCACGTCGCGTTCCTGCTCTCCGCGATGTCGATCGCCGCCGTCGACCGGATCATGCCCCAGGGCCGCGCGCACCGCGGCTCGACCGCCAACGAGGCGCACTGAACGAGTCGGAGGGACTTCCATGACCACGATTGCCCAGCAGGACCTGATCGACAGCGTCGCCGACGCGTTGCAGTACATTTCCTACTACCACCCGCTCGACTACATCGAAGCGCTCGGCAACGCGTACGAGGCCGAGGAATCCTCGGCCGCCAAGGACGCGATCGCGCAGATCCTCACCAACTCCCGGATGTGCGCCGAGGGCCATCGGCCGATCTGCCAGGACACGGGGATCGTCGTCGCGTTCGTCAAGGTCGGCATGGACGTGCGCTTTGCGGACGCGACGATGAGCGTCACCGACATGATCAACGAGGGCGTTCGCCGAGCGTACAACCATCCCGACAACAAGCTGCGTGCCTCGATCCTCGCCGATCCGGCGGGTGCGCGCAGCAACACGAAGGACAACACGCCGGCGGTCATCCATTACGACATCGTGCCCGGCAGCACGATCGACGTGAAGATCGCGGCCAAGGGCGGCGGCTCCGAGAACAAGTCGAAGTTCGTGATGCTGAATCCGTCCGACTCGATCGTCGACTGGGTGATCAAGACGGTTCCGACGATGGGCGCGGGCTGGTGCCCGCCGGGCATGCTCGGGATCGGCATCGGCGGCACCGCCGAGAAGGCGATGCTGATGGCAAAGGAGGCGCTGATGGAGCCGATCGACATGCACGAGCTCAAGGCGCGCGGCGCGAAGACGCGCGCCGAGGAGCTGCGGCTCGAGCTCTACGAGAAGGTCAACGCGCTCGGCATCGGGGCGCAAGGTCTGGGCGGGCTTGCCACGGTGCTCGACGTCAAGATTCTCGACTACCCGACGCATGCGGCGAGCCTGCCGGTCGCGATGATCCCGAACTGCGCCGCCACCCGGCACGCGCATTTCGTGCTGGACGGCTCCGGCGCGGCGAGGCTCGCGCCGCCGGACCTCTCGCGCTGGCCGAAGGTGCAATGGGCTGCCTCTCCCGAGGCGCGCCGTGTCGACCTCGATGCGCTGACGCGCGAGGAAGTAGCGCGCTGGAAGCCCGGCGAGCGGCTGTTGCTGAACGGGAAGATGCTGACCGGACGCGATGCCGCGCACAAGAAGATCGCCGAGATGGTGGCCAACGGTGAGAAGCTGCCGGTGGACTTCACCAATCGCGCGATCTACTACGTCGGCCCGGTCGACCCGGTGCGCGACGAGGTGGTCGGCCCCGCCGGCCCCACGACCGCGACGCGGATGGACAAGTTCACCGAGACGATGCTCGCGAAGACGGGCCTGATCGTGATGATCGGCAAATCGGAGCGCGGTCCCGCCGCGATCGAGGCGATCCGCAAGCACAAGGCCGCATACCTGATGGCGGTCGGCGGCGCGGCCTACCTGGTTTCGAAGGCGATCAAGGCGTCGAAGGTCCTCGCGTTCCCCGAGCTCGGCATGGAGGCGATCTACGAGTTCGAGGTGAAGGACATGCCGGTCACGGTCGCCGTCGATGCGCAGGGCACGTCCGTGCACCAGACCGGGCCGCGCGAATGGCAGCAGCGAATCGGCAAGATTCCGCTCGCCGTCGCCTGAACCCTACAAACGCCGGCCGGTGGCAGCCGGCCGGCAGCAACAACGGATGGAAGCGCATCGAATGCCCGCGATGCGCGGTGTATCCTTCATCGTGACCCCGCGCAAGCGTACCCCGAACCTCGCGGCGAGCCGCAGGCGCCGCCGCGCAGGATCGTTCACCGCCCCGGCTCGTCGATGTCCGTCATGAATGAGCGCACGAACCCGGACAGCCTGACGCCGCGCTCGCTCGCCGGCAGGGCCGGGACTGCGCCGCCGGCGGACCCGTCCTTCGGAGCGGGAGCCATGCGGCGGTTGCGCAAGCATCTGTCGCCGCTCGGCGCCGACTCGATATCGCCGATAAGCCTGCCGCCGGTGGGCACCGGCGTACTCACCAAGCTCAACATGCTGACGGTCGGGCTGATCCTGCTGACCGCGGTCGCGATCACCGGCGTCGTTTTCTGGCATCAGTGGAAGGACGAGAACCAGGATCTGCGCCAGCAGGGCCGGACGCTGCTCAACATGCTGGCCGAGCTGTCGGAGGTTCCGATCCAGGCCGGCGATCGCAAGGCGGTGGAGCACGCGTTGGACAGCCTGGCCAACAGCCCCGACATCGCTTACGCGCAGACGATCGATGCACGCGCGCGCGTGCTCGCCGAGCGCCGCTTCGCCGAGTCGCTCGGGCGCGAAACGCTCCCTCCGGTGCCGGCCGGCCTCGCACTTCCGAAGCCGGAGGCCACGCTGCAATTCGAGCAGACGATCGGGGGACGGCGCTATCTCGAGCTGGTGGCGCCGGTATACACGCGGATCGAGATGTCGCGCAGTATCGCCGAGCGGGCCGAGGCCGCGCGTCCGGGCGCCGCCGCGGTCGCGAGCCCGCCGATCGCCTACATCCGCCTCGGCATGTCCTACGACCGGCAACGCGAGCAGCTCCGCGCGCACGCGCTCGGCACGCTGACCGTCATCCTGCTGCTGACCGTGGTCGCGGTCGGTGCGTCGTTGCTTCTGACGCGGCGGCTCGTGGCGCCGATGCGCCGGCTGATGCGCGCCGCGCGCGCCGTCGGCGCGGGCCGGCTCGACGTCTATGTGCCGGCCAGCACCTCCGACGAGCTGGGACTCCTCACCCACACGTTCAATCACATGACGCAACGGCTCGCGGAGTCGCAGGCCGAGGTCGGCAACTACCAGCGCACGCTGGAGGAGAAGGTCGCGCAGCGCACGAAGGAGCTCGAGGTGGCAACGGCGCACGCCTACAAGCTCGCGCAGCACGACATCCTGACCGGGCTGCCCAACCGCTCGCTCCTCAGCCAGCGGCTGCGCCAGATCTTCGCGCAGGCGCAGCGCAGCGGAATGCAGGTCGCGTGCCTGTTCCTCGACTTCGACCATTTCAAGCGAATCAACGACACGCTGGGCCACGATGCAGGCGACCAGCTGCTGCAGGCGATCGCGCAGCGACTGACGAACGCCGTGCGCGAGTCGGACACGGTGGCCCGGCTGGGCGGCGACGAGTTCGTCATCATCCTCCCCGGCCTCGACCCCGCCCATGCGACGTTCGAGGTGATGACCGTGCTGCAGCGCGTGCGCGACTCGTTCCAGTCGCCGTTCCGGCTTGCCGACCAGACGCCGACGCTCACGTGCTCGATCGGCGTCTCGGTCTATCCGCTCGATGCGGTGGATCCGGTCACGCTGATCAAGCAGGCGGACACGGCGATGTACGCCGCCAAGGAAGCCGGCCGCAACTCGTACCGCTTCTACACGGCCGACATGAACGCGCGGGTGCAGCAGCGGCTGCAGATCGAGACCGACATGCGGCGCGGCCTGATGGAGGACGAGTTCTTCCTCGTCTACCAGCCGCAGATCGACCTTTCGACCGGCCGGGCGTGCGGCGTCGAGGCGCTGTTGCGCTGGCGCGATCCCGAGCGCGGCGTGGTGCTGCCCTCCGAGTTCATCCCGATCGCCGAGGAATCCGGGATGATCCAGGCGCTCGGCGCCCGCGTGCTGCGCGACGCGTGCCGGCAGGTGATGCAATGGCATCGCCAGAACATGATGCTGCGGCTGTCGGTCAACCTGTCGGTCCAGCAGCTGCAGCACGAGAGCTGGCTGGCGGTGGTCGAGGATGCGCTCTCGGCGAGCGGCCTGCCGCCGCAGTACCTCGCCCTCGAGATTACTGAGAGCGTGATCATCACGCACCCGGAAAGGGCCGTCGCCACGCTGGTGCGCCTTCAGCAGATGGGCGTGACGATCACGGTCGACGACTTCGGCACCGGCTACTCGTCGCTGTCCTATCTCACGCGACTGCCGATCGAGGGCATCAAGATCGACCAGCGTTTCGTGCACGGCCTCGAGCAGAACCAGAACGACGAGGCGATCACGCAGGCGATCGTTGCGCTCGCGCATTCGCTCGGGCTGCGTTGCATCGCCGAAGGGGTGGAAACGGCGGCGCAGCTCGACTTCCTCAAGCGCCTCGGCTGCGAGGAAGCGCAGGGCTACCTGATCGCGCACCCGCTCGAGCCGCCGGAGCTTCGCAACTGGTGGCGCGCAAGAGAGGCGGACGTCACCGCGGTGTCGGCGCAGCAGGATCTCTGGAAGAGCGCGAGCGACTAGCAGGCTGATGCAGAACCCGTCATGGCCGCGCAGTGGCCTTGCGGGATACCCCCGCCGCAGCGTCGCGCTGCGGAACGAGCACAGCGGAGGCGGGGGCGTGCGCCTGCTTCGCGGTCGCATCCCCGAACTCGTTCGTTCCGAACGCGCTCCGGGGCCCCTGCTCCGCGCTCCGCAGGCGTATGCGCGAAGCAGCGAGCGACGTGTGGTCGACCCCACACGAGCGAGCTGCGCCAAAGTAGACCGCCCGCAAGGCCACTGCCCATGCGGATTTCGACGCTCATTGGCAACTGCGCGCCCCGTCTGCGTCGTTGCTCGCCTTGCGAATATGCATGGGCTATTCGACGCGGCTTGCGCCTGGCATCCAGGGCCATCTCGTCCGAAACGCGGTCCATGAGGGGTTCTGCATCAGCCTGCTATAGCCCGGATGTTTCACCGGGGCGCGGGAATTTGGCGTGGCGGTTTGCGGCCTGGATCGGGTGCAGCCGACGAAGACAATAGCAGCGACTATTGGCGAGGAGAGCAAGCCCGAGCCAGGTGCAAAACGACCGCCAAAAACCGCGCAGCCCCCATGTCCAAACTGCAATCCGGATCGATGGGACAAAACGTCCGCGCCCCCAGGAAGGTTCGAGGAACTGCGGGGCGGTCTGGTGAAATATCCGGGCTAGAAGGACCTGCGCAGGTCCTGCGGCGCGTCGACGTCGCGCAGCACGCCGACGTCGTCGACATCGAGCAACACGAGCTCCGCGACATGTTGGGCGAGAATCGTCTGCGCACCCTTGTCGCCGCGAAGACCGAGCAGCGCATCGCGAAAAGCCGCGGCAAATCCCACCGGATGGCCGCGCCGCCCGGCGCAGCGCGGCGCGGCGAGCGATGCGCCGCCGCGCAGCGCATCGGCAACGCGCGCGACCGTGGACGGCTCGATCCAGGGCATGTCGGCGAGCGCGACCAGCCAGCCGCCGGCGTCGCTGCTGGCGGCGACGCCGCACGCGAGACTCGCGCCCATGCCCTCGGCGGCGCGCGCGCATTCGACGACGCGCGCACCGGCGTCGCGCAACATGCCGGCAAGGGTCGCGTCACCTGGACCGACGACGGCAACGGCGTGCGGGACCGCGGCCACCAGGCGTCGGCACGACGCAACCGCGAGCGCGACGCCGCGATCCGGGCCCGACGAGAGGACCGCGAGCCGCTTGTCGTCGCCGAACCGCTCGCCCCGCCCGGCGGCGAGCAGGATTGCGACAAGCGGCGCGCCGTCCACTATGGAGCCTCTGCACAAGTGCGCGCGAACGCGCTGCAGGGCCGAATGCGGATGATTGCGACAGGTGCGACCTCCGGCGTCATTCGGGCAGCAGCCGGAACTTGCCGTCGCGCACGACAACCAGCACGCGCGCGCGCTCGTCCATGCCGTTGTGGTTGGCGGGCGACATGTTGAAGACACCCTGGCAGCCGACGATCTCGCGCTCCTGCTCGATCGCATCGCGGAGCGCGCTACGGAACGCCTCGGTGCCCGGCTTCGCCTTCCTGAGCGCGGCCGGAATCGCGCGCTCGAGGATCAGCCCCGAGTCCCAGGTGTTCGCGCCGAACGTCGCAGGCTTCTGCCCGAACTGCTTCTCGTAGGCCGCGATGTAGTTGAGCGCGACCTTCTTGATCGGGTTCGAATCGGCGATCTCGTCGATCACGAGCATCGGCCCAGCGGCGAGGATCGTGCCTTCGACCTTGTCCTTGCCCAGGCGGATGAAATCCTCGGTGGCCACCCCGTGCGTCTGGTAGATCGGCCCCTTGTAGCCCTGGTCGCGCAGCGTGACCTGCGGCAGCACCGCCGGGCCGCCGACACCTGCGATCAGGATCGCGTCGGGCTTCGCGCCGATCAGCTTCAGCGTCTGCCCGGTGACGCTCTGGTCGGTGCGGTTGTACCGCTCGACCGCGACGGTCTTGATCAGCGCCTTGTCCGCGAGGCCGGAAAACACCTTGAGCCAGTTCTCGCCGTAGGGATCGTTGAAGCCGATGAAGCCGACACTCTTCACGCCGCTTTTCTGCATGTGCCTGATGAGCGCCTCGGCGATCAGGTCGTCGTTCTGCGTCGTCTTGTAGACCCAGCGCCTCTTGGCGTCGAGCGGCTCGACCACGCTCGATGTCCCGACGGTCGCCATCACCGGCACCTTGCTCTCGGCGATCACGTCCATGATCGCCAGCGCATTCGGCGTGGTCGAGGGCCCGATCAGCGCGTCGATGTTGTGTTCCTGCACGAGTTTCTTGATGTTCTGCACGGCGCGCGTCGTGTCGCCGCCGTCGTCCAGCTGGATGTACTCGACCGTCGCGTCGCCGATCCTGCGTGGAAGCAGGTCGCCCGTGTTTTTCTGCGGTATGCCGATTGCCGTGGTCGGGCCGGTCGACGACACCATGAGCCCGATCTTCACCTGCGCGAAGGCGGGCGCGGCGAACGTGAGAAGCGCGGCAACGATGATGGGGACGGTGCGTAACATGAGGCAGGCCTCGCAATGGCGACAAAGAAGCGAATGCTAGCGCAAATGCGTCACGTCGACGCTAAGCGGCTGCGTCACGCCGCGAGGCCGGCCGCATGCCCGGACGCCCACGCCCACTGGAAGTTGTAGCCCCCGAGCCAGCCCGTCACGTCGACCACCTCGCCGATGAAGTAGAGCCCGGGCACCGCGCTCACCGCCATCGTCTTCGACGACAGCGCGCGCGTGTCGACGCCGCCGATCGTCACCTCGGCCTTGTTCCAGCCCAGCGTGCCGGAAGGCAGCACCTGCCAGCGATGCAGGCCGGCGGCGAGCTCGATCAACCGCCGTTGCGGCAACGCGCGCATCGGCTGCAGCGCCTCGTGTGCAGTCGCCCATTGATGCGCAAACCGGCGCGGCAGCCGCTCGGCCAGCAGCGTATCGAACCGTACGGCGGAGTGACGCGCGGCGAGGAACCACGCCTCCGTCGGGTGATCGGGCAACAGGTCGACCGCGAGTGCGGCACGGCCGTCCCAGTACGACGAGATCTGCAGGATCGCCGGGCCCGAGAGGCCGCGGTGGGTGAACAGCAGGTTCTCGCGGAAGCGGCCTCCGTTGCACGAGACTTCGGCATCGACTGACACGCCGGACAGGTCGCCGAACCGCGCGAGAACCTCGGGTGCGAATGCCAGCGGCACGAGCGCGGGCCGGGGCCGCACGACGGCAAGGCCGAACTGCTCCGCGAGCCGATAGCCGAAAGGCGTCGCGCCGATCTTCGCAACCGACAGGCCGCCGGTCGCGACCACGAGCGAGTCCGCCGTTGCCTTTCCCCGCGGCGTGCGCACAACGAAGCGTCCGGCTTCGCGCACGACGCCGTCAACGGCGCACGGCTGCCACCACACGACCCCGCCGCGCGCACACTCGCTCTGCAGCATCTCGATGACCTGCGTGGCGCTCCCGTCGCAGAAAAGCTGCCCGAGCTTCTTCTCGTGCCAGCGAATGCCATGGCTGTCGACCAGCGCAATGAAGTCGCGCGGCGTGTAGCGCGCAAGCGCCGAGCGGCAGAAGTCTGGGTTCTGCGACAGGTAGTTCGCCGGTCCGGCGCTGATGTTCGTGAAATTGCAGCGCCCGCCGCCGGAGATGCGGATCTTCTCGCCCACGGTCGCGTAATGCTCGATCGCGAGCACGCGGCGGCCGCGCCTTCCCGCAGTCGCGGCCGCCATCATGCCGGCGGCGCCGCCGCCGATCACAATGACGTCGAAGCGCGAGTCGTCGCGGGAGGGCATCGGGCGCGCGCGATCCGGCGCTCAGGTGCCGGCGAGGAGCGCGCGTGCAAGCCCCCGGTGGCGCTCGAGGAGAGGCGGCAGGTCCACAAAGGCGAGCGCGCCGTCGCGCACGACGACGCGCCCGTCGATCACGCTCCATGCGACGCCGGGCGCAGCGCAGAACACGAGCGCGGCAACCGGATCGTGCTCTGCGCCGGCAAAACTCGGCCGGCGCAGATCGAACGCGACGAAGTCGGCGGCCATACCGGGCGCGAGCGCGCCGATGTCCGTGCGGTTCAGCACGCGCGCACCGCCCAGCGTCGCGATCTCCAGCGCCTCGCGCGCCGGCATCGCCTGCGCCCCGAGGCCGACGCGCTGCAGCAGCAGCGCCTGGCGGACCTCGGCGATCATCGACGCGGCGTCGTTCGACGCACTGCCGTCGACGCCGAGCCCTACCGGCACACCGGCGTCGCGCATGCGGCGTACCGGCGCGATGCCCGATCCGAGCCGCATGTTCGAACAGGGGCAATGCGCGACACCGGTGCCGGTTCGTGCGAACAGATCGATCCCGTGCGCATCGAGCTTGACGCAGTGCGCGTGCCAGACGTCCGGGCCGACCCAGCCCAGGTCGTGCGCGTACTGCGCCGGCGTGCGGTTGAACCGCTCGCGGCTGTAGCGGACGTCGTCGTCGTTTTCGGCGAGGTGGGTGTGCAGCGAAACGGCATGCGCGCGTGCAAGCGCCGCCGATTCGCGCATCAGCTCCTCGCTCACCGAGAACGGCGAGCACGGCGCCACGACGATCCGCAGCATGGCCAGCGGCGAGGCGTCGTGATACTGCTCGATCACCCGCCGCGTATCGGCCAGGATGTGCGACTCGCGCTCGACCAGCGCGTCCGGCGGAAGCCCGCCCGCGCTTTCGCCGACGCTCATGCTGCCGCGACTCGCGTGAAAGCGCATGCGCATCTCGTGCGCGGCCTCGATCGCGTCGTCGAGGCGGCACCCGTTGGGAAACAGGTACAGGTGATCCGAGCTCGTCGTGCAGCCGGAGAGCAGCAACTCGGCCATCGCGACCTGCGTCGAGACGCGGAGCATTTCCGGCGTGAGCCGCGCCCAGATGGGGTAGAGCCCCTTCAGCCAATCGAAGAGCATCGCGTCCTGCACGCGCGGCACGACGCGCGTCAGGCTCTGGTACATGTGGTGATGCGTGTTGACGAGCCCTGGCAGGACGACGTGGCCCGCGAGGTCGATCACCTCATCGGCATTCGGCGGCAGTTCCGCCGTCGGGCCGACGGCGGCGACATGGTTGTCCAGGACGTAGATCGCACCGTTGCGGATCTCGCGGCGCGCGGCGTCCATCGTGACGACGACGTCGGCGTTGCGGGCTAGGAGAGTTCGGGGCATGTGCGGCGGAATACGCGGTCCCAGGCGCGGGGCAGGGCGACGCGACGCGCGCGTCGGTCGATCGAGAAGCGCCTGACGCCGGAGCGTCCGCCGGCCGCTTCGGCGACCTTAACACGCGTCGCGGTCAACGGACGCCGGCAGGGTCCGGCCTATGTGTTGAAGAAATCCCGGACTTTATCCATCCAGGACTTGGCGCGTGGATTGTGTGCGCCCGGGTCCTTCTCGTTGATCGCCTCGAACTCGCGCAACAGCTCCTTCTGCCGCGCGGTGAGACGCACGGGAGTCTCGACGGCGACGTGGCAGTACAGATCGCCCTGCACCGAGCCGCGCACCGGCCGGATGCCCTTGTTGCGCAGCCGGAACACCTGCCCGGTCTGCGTCTCCGCGGGTATCTTGATCTTCGCCTGGCCGTCGAGCGTGGGGATCTCGATCTCGCCACCGAGCGCCGCGACGGCAAAGCTGATCGGCATCTCGCAATGCAGGTCCGCGCCTTCGCGCTGGAACACCGGATGCGGCTTGAGATTGACGACGACATAGAGGTCGCCGGGCGGCCCGCCGTTCATGCCGGCTTCGCCTTCGCCCCCCAGCCGGACGCGATCGTCCTGATCGACGCCGGCGGGGATCTTGACGGACAGCGTCTTGTGCTTGCGGATGCGGCCCGCGCCTTCGCACGCCGGGCACGGCTCCGGCACGATCTTGCCGGTGCCGTGGCAGGTGGGACACGTCTGCTGGATCGAAAAAAAGCCCTGCGAAACGCGGACCTCGCCCCGGCCATGGCAGGTCGGGCACGTCTTGGGCTGCGTGCCCGGCTTCGCGCCGCTGCCGTGGCACGCGCCGCAGCTCTCCATCGTCGGAATGCGGATCTTCGCTTCGGTGCCGCGAGCCGCTTCCTCGAGCGAGAGTTCGAGGTTGTAGCGCAGGTCGGCTCCGCGGAAGACACCGCTGCCGCGACCGCCGCGGCCCTGGCCGAAGATCTCGCCGAAGATGTCGCCGAACGCGTCGGCGAAGCCGCCGAAGCCTTCCGGACCCATGCCGCCGCGGCCGCCGAAGCCGCCGCCCATCGACGGGTCGACTCCCGCGTGCCCGAACTGGTCGTAGGCGGCGCGCTTCTTGGCGTCGGTCAGGATCTCGTAGGCTTCCTTCGCCTCCTTGAACTTGTCCTCGGCGCCCTTGTCTTCCGGGTTGCGGTCCGGGTGGTGCTTCATCGCGAGCTTGCGATACGCCTTCTTGATGTCCTCTTCCGATGCGTCGCGCGCAACGCCGAGCACCGTGTAGTAGTCGCGTTTCGTTGCCATGGCGGTGTAACGGCTCCCCTGATTCTTCCCCTGACTCAAGCGCCGCCGGTGGCAGCTTCGAAGTCGCAAATCCCGATCCTGCCCACACAGCCGCGCAAGCGCTCGAGCCCCGTCGCCCCCGCGTGCGCAACGGCGTGTCAACGACAAACGGCCGAGTCGAGCGGCGACTCCCTCGGGGAGGCGCCGCGTCGAACTCGGCCCGATATCCCGCCGGCGTGACCGCCGCGTCGACCTACCCGCGCAGCCTCACCACGCTGGGGGAATATCGCATGAGGTCACGAGCGCAAGTTCACTTGCGATCCTTGACCTCCGTGTATTCGGCGTCGACCACCTTCTCGTCGCCGCCGCCCTGTGCGCCGGCGCTTCCCGCACCCGCGGCGCCGGCCGCTCCCGCCTCGCCCTGCTGCGCCTGCGCGTACATCGCCTCGCCGAGCTTCTGCGCGGCCGCCGCGAGCGATTGCGCCTTCGCTTCCAGCGCATCCTTGGCGGCGTCCTTCTGCTTCAGCAGCTCGTCCGCCGACTTGAGCTCGGCCTCGATCTTGCCCTTCTCGTCGCCGCCGATCTTGTCGCCGTAGTCGGTGAGCGACTTCCGCACGCTGTGCACCAGCGCATCGAGCGCATTGCGCGCCTGCACGACCTCCATCAGCTTGCGGTCGTCCTCGGCGTGCGCCTCGGCATCCTTCACCATTTTCTGGATCTCGTCCTCGGAAAGGCCCGAGTTGGCCTTGATCGTGATCTTGTTTTCCTTGCCGGTCGCCTTGTCCTTGGCCGACACGTGCAGGATCCCGTTCGCGTCGATGTCGAACGTCACCTCGATCTGCGGCATGCCGCGCGGCGCGGGCGGGATGCCTTCCAGATTGAACTGGCCGAGGCTCTTGTTGCCGCCCGCCATGTCGCGCTCGCCCTGCAGCACGTGGATCGTCACCGCGCCCTGGTTGTCGTCGGCCGTCGAGAAGACCTGGGTCGCCTTGGTCGGGATCGTCGTGTTCTTCTGGATCAGCTTGGTCATCACGCCGCCCAGCGTCTCGATGCCGAGGGACAGCGGCGTCACGTCGAGCAGCAGCACGTCCTTGCGCTCGCCCGCCAGCACCGACGCCTGGATCGCCGCACCGACTGCGACCGCCTCGTCCGGGTTCACGTCCTTGCGCGGCTCCTTGCCGAAGAACTCCTTGACCTTGTCCTGCACCTTCGGCATGCGCGTCTGTCCGCCCACCAGGATGACGTCGGCGATGTCGGAGAGCTTGACGCCCGCATCCTTGATCGCGATGCGGCAGGGCTCGATCGTGCGCTCGATCAACTCCTCGACGAGCGATTCGAGCTTCGCCCGCGTGATCTTGATCGACAGGTGCTTCGGCCCGCTCTTGTCGGCGGTGATGTAGGGCAGGTTGACCTCGGTCTGCTGCGAGGAGGAAAGCTCGATCTTCGCCTTCTCGGCGGCCTCCTTGAGCCGCTGCAGCGCCAGCACGTCGCTCTTGAGGTCGACGCCCGCTTCCTTCTTGAACTCGGTGACGATGTAGTCGATGATCCGCTGGTCGAAGTCCTCGCCGCCCAGGAACGTGTCACCGTTGGTGGACAGTACCTCGAACTGGTGCTCGCGCTCGACCTCCGCGATCTCGATGATCGAGATGTCGAACGTGCCGCCGCCCAGGTCGTAGACCGCGATCTTGCGGTCGCCTTCCCTCTTGTCGAGCCCGAACGCCAGCGCCGCGGCCGTCGGCTCGTTGATGATCCGCTTGACCTCGAGACCCGCGATCTTGCCGGCGTCCTTGGTCGCCTGCCGCTGCGAGTCGTTGAAGTACGCCGGGACCGTGATGACGGCCTCGGTCACCTCCTCGCCCAGATAGTCCTCGGCGGTCTTCTTCATCTTGCGCAGGATCTCGGCCGAGACCTGCTGCGGCGCGATCTTCTTGCCGCGAACCTCGGCCCACGCATCGCCGTTGTCCGCCTTGACGATTCTGTACGGCATCAGGCCAATGTCCTTCTGCACTTCCTTTTCCTCGAAGCGCCGGCCGATCAGCCGCTTGACCGCGAAGATCGTATTCTTGGCGTTGGTGACCGCCTGACGCTTGGCCGGCGCGCCGACCAGCACCTCGCCGTCGTCGGCGTACGCAACGACCGAAGGCGTCGTGCGCGCGCCTTCCGAGTTCTCGATCACCTTCGGCTGGCCGCCTTCCATGATGGCGACGCAGCTGTTCGTGGTCCCGAGATCGATGCCGATGATCTTGCCCATGTGTGAAGCTCCTCCGTCCGGAGATGATTGGCTGTTGGCTAGGTGGGGTTTTGCGGATTCAACTCAAGCGGCGGTGCGGGGCTTTCGACAGGCCGGAAACCGGCGGCTCAGCCCTGGTCGTTGTCCCTCGCCTTGGCGACGGCGACGAGCGCCGGACGCAGGATGCGGTCTGCCAGCCGGTAGCCTTTTTGCAGCACCTGCACGACCGTGTTGGCTGGCTGGTCGCTGTCGACCATGGCCATCGCCTGATGCTGGTGGGGGTCGAATTTCTGGCCCGCGGGGTCCACCTCGTTCAGCTGGACCCTCCCGAACGCGGCAACGAGCTGCTTCAGCGTCAACTCCACGCCTGCCCGCAGCTGCTCCGTGGTCGCCGTCTCGACGGCGAGCGCCTGCTCGAGCGCGTCCTTCACCGGCAGCAGGTCCTCGGCGAATTTCTCGATCGCATACTTGTGCGCGCGGGCGAGATCGGCCTGGGACTGCTTTCGCAGGTTCTCGGTGTCGGCCTTGGCCCGAAGCCACGCATCGCGCAGCCCGGCGACCTCCGCCTCGGCCTTCTGCAGCAACGCGGTCAGATCGGGCGCCGGATCGGCGGGCTTTGCATCGGCAACGGCGTCCGCCTTGGCGATCCCGGGTTGCCCTTCCGCGGCAGCCTCGTTCCCGGCGTGTTGAGAGGTCTGTTCGTGATGTGACATGGTGGTCGTCGTGGCGTGGCGGAAGCTTGATCCCTACCGAAATTGGGGTGAATGGCTGGCGTTCAAGGCCGGGACGGGCGATCGCGGGCCCGCCGGTTCGCCCCTCGACGTTGCCGATAGCGGCGACTCAGCGGGTGGCGCCTTGCGCCTTCGCCCGCATCAGCGTCAGCTCGCGGGCGGGCGGGTCGGGCGGCGCCTTGAGCCAGCCCTGCAGGTGTTGCCATGCGAGTTCGGAGAGCGCCGCAAGCCAGGCGGGATGCTCGTTCAGGCACGGAATCGCGTGGTACTCGCCTCCGCCGGCCGCCCGGAAGGCGTCGCGCACCTCCATGCCGATTTCCTCCAGTGTTTCCAGGCAATCGGCGACGAACCCGGGGCAGAAGACGTCCACGCGCCGGAGCTTTTCCCGGCCAAGCCCGCTCACGACGTCGATCGTGTAAGGCGTGAGCCATTTGGCCTTGCCGAAGCGCGATTGAAACGACAGCACCCAGTCCTTGGGTTGGAGCCCGAGCTCGGCGGCGAGCAGGCGGGCAGTGACGTGGCAGTGACAGTGGTAAGGGTCGCCCAGGTCCAGCGTTCGGCGCGGCACGCCATGAAACGACAGCACGAGCCTGTCCGGCCGACCGTGCTTCGCCCAGTAATCGTTGACGGCCTGTGCCAGCGCGCGGATGTAGCCCGGGTCGTCGTGGAAGCTCTCGACGAAGCGCAGTCCCGGCGTTCGGCGGACGCGGGCAAGATGTGCGGCAACCGCATCGAGCGCGGTCGCGGTCGTGCTCGCCGCGTATTGAGGGTAGAGCGGCAGCACCAGGATCTTTTCGCAGCTGGCGGCGCGCAGCTTTTCGATCGCCTCGGGCAGCGATGGGTTGCCATAGCGCATGCCGAGCTCGACGGGCGCCATGTCCGCGGGCAGCCCGGCCTTCTTCAGGCGCTGGCCCAGGTAGCCCAGCAGAAGCGCGCGCTGTTTTGCCGAGTGGACCGCAAGCGGCGAGCCGTCCTTGGTCCAGATCTTCGCGTACTTCGCGGCGGATTTGGCGGGCCGCACCCGCAGGATGACCCCGTGCAGGATCAGCTTCCACGCCGTGGCCGGGATCTCGACGACGCGCGGGTCGGAGAGGAACTGCGCCAGATAGCGCCGGACCGCCGCCGGGGTCGGCGCGTCGGGTGTGCCGAGGTTGACGAGCAGCACGCCGACGCGCGGCATGCGATCGTGGTGAAACGGGGGTTCGGGCAATGGGCGGGACATGGGGGCGATCCGGTTGCGGGCGGTGGCGGCCTGAAGCGCCGACTTTCTCCTGTGGTCGGCGCGGCCGTCAACCGGGCGGCCGCTGGCGCCACCGCAGAAGCGAGCAGGCGACCATTGCGGCGGCGTCGCGGGCGCCGAGTGCAGCGTAGAGGCGGCGGATCAACGCCGCATGCTCGCGGGCCGCGCTCATGCGGACCGGCAACTCAGGAATCCGCGAGCTGCTGCGCGAGCGCGTTCGACAGGAGCCTCGCGGTCACGTCCACGATCGGGATCACCCGCTCGTACGCCATGCGCGTCGGCCCGATCACGCCGAGCGTGCCGATCACCCGACCCTCGACCTCGTAGGGCGCGGTGACCACGCTGCACTCGTCGAGCGGCACGATCGCCGATTCGCCGCCGATGTAGATCTGCACGCCCTCCGCCCGCTGCGAAACGTCGAGCAGGTGCAGGAGCGAGGTCTTCTGCTCGAACATGTCGAACAGCCGCCGCAGGCGCTCCATGTTCGAGGCGAGATCGCCCGAGGACAGCAGGTTGCGCTCGCCCGCGACGACGACGTGCTCGCTTTCGGCGAACGCACCCTCGCCTGCATCGACTGCCGCCGACATCAGCATCGCGATGTCCTCGCGCAGCGAGCGCAACTCGTCGGCGAGACGGACACGGATCGCACCGAACGAATCGCCGGCGAAATGCTGGTTGAAGAAATTGGAGGCCTCGACGAGCTGCGAATGGCTGTACGGCCGGTCGGTGTGCAGGATGCGGTTCTGCACCTCGCCATCCGGCGTCACGACGATCAGCAGCACGCGGCGGTCGGACAGCCGCAGGAACTCGAGATGCCGGAACGAAGCCTCGCGGCGCTTCGGCGTCAGCACGAGGCCCGCGAAATGCGTGAGCTGCGACAGCAGGTTGGCCGCCGCCGAGACGAGCTCGGTCGGCCGCTCGGCGTGCAGCTCGACCTCGAGACGATGGATCTCGAGCTGCTCGAGCGGCTTCACCACCATCAGGCTGTCGACGAAGAAGCGGTAGCCCTTGGGCGTGGGAACGCGGCCCGCGGACGTGTGGGGGCTCGCAATGAAGCCCAGCTCCTCCAGGTCCGCCATCACGTTGCGCACGGTCGCCGGCGAAAGGTCGAGCCCGGAGTGCTTCGACAGCGCCCGCGAGCCCACCGGCTGGCCGTCGGCGATGTAGCGCTCGACCAGCGTCTTCAGCAAATGTTGCGCGCGAGGGTCCATGGGTCGGCCATTCTACCGTCGTGGGGCGTGCCGCAGGCTCAAACGCAGCGCCCCGGATCGGCCGTTCGGCGGCCGGCGACGGGCGCGGCCACTGTGGAATAATCCAAGCCATGAAGAAACTGCCCGCCCGCTTCGCCTGCGTGGCGCTGATCGGCCGCTACGAAAGCGCGACGATCGGCGAGCCGCTCGGGCGCCTGGCGGCGTTCCTCCGCGCGCGCGGCCACACGGTGCTGCTCGAAGCGGAAACCGCGCGAAGCGCCGCGCTGCCCGACCTCGAGCGCGTCGACGACGAGATGCTCGGGGCGAAGGCCGATCTCGCGATCGTCGTGGGCGGCGACGGCACGATGCTCGCGATCACACGCCGCCTCGCCCGGTTCGACGTGCCGCTGATCGGCATCAACCAGGGCCGGCTCGGCTTCCTGACCGACATCCCGCTGGCGCGGATGGAGGTCACGCTGGAGGGGATGCTCGCCGGCCGCTATGTCGAGGAGCGACGCACGCTGCTCGATGCAACGGTCACGCGCCACCGCGGCCCGCCCGAGCGCGCGCTCGCGGTCAACGACGTCGTGATGAACCGCGGCGCCGGCGGCAGCATGATCGAATGCGCGGTCGAGATCGACGGGCGCGATGCCTATGCGATGCGCGCGGACGGCGTCATCGTCGCGACGCCGACGGGATCGACGGCGTACGCGCTGTCGGCCGGAGGCCCGATCATCGAGCCGAACGTGGCGGCATTCGCGCTGGTTCCCGTCGCGCCGCACGCGCTCACGCATCGCCCGGTGGTGCTGGCGGACAGCTCGACGATCACGATCCGCGTGTTGCACGGCAAGGACGCCGCCGTCCACTGCGACGGGCAGGAGCATTTCCCGGTCTCCGAAGGCGAGAGCGTCACCGTACGCCGCGGCGATCACGCGCCGCGTTTCCTTCATCCCGAGGACCACGACCATTTCGCCGTGCTGCGCGGCAAGCTGCACTGGAGCGAGACGCCCGAGCGGCTCGCGGCGCGCGGTGCGCAGCACGGCGGCAGCGGCTAGAGCCTGTTCACACTATGTCCGCGCCAGGGCTTCCGCCGCACGCGCGTGCCTGCAATGCTTCGTCTTCTCTCCATCCGCAACTTCGTGCTGGTCGAATCGCTCGACGTCGAGTTCGGCCGCGGGTTCGCGGTGCTGACCGGCGAGACCGGCGCCGGCAAGTCGATCCTGCTCGATGCGCTCGCACTGTTGCTCGGCGATCGCTTCGAGTTGCGACAACTGCGTCCCGGCGCCCTGAAGGCCGAGCTCGCCGCGCTGTTCGAGGTCAACGACGCACCCGGCGTACGCGCATGGCTCGCCGAGCAGGCGCTCTCCGACGACTCGGGCGAGGTGCTGTTGCGGCGGATACTCGATGCGCAAGGCCGCTCGCGCGCGTGGATCAACGGCCGGCCGGCCACGCTCGCGCAGCTGAACGAGCTGGGCGAGCGCCTGGTCGACCTGCACGGTCAGCATGCCCACCAATCGATCGAGGCGCCGGAAGCGCAGCGGGCGCTGCTCGACGCATTCGGCGGCTTTGCCACGCTGACGCGCGAAACGGGAGAAGCGTGGCGTGCGTGGCGGGCGGCAGTGGAAAAGCGCGATGCCGCGACGAGCGCGGCCGATGCCTCGGCGGCCGAGCGCGAGTTCCTCGCGGAGCGGCAGCGCGAGCTCGCGGCGCTCGGGGCGTCGGCCACCGAATGGTCGGATCTTGCCGCCGCGCAGTCGCGGCTTGCCAATGCCGCGGGATTGATCGCGGCCACCACGCAGGGCGAGGAGCTGCTGGCCGGGGGCGACGACGCGCTGACCGTGCGGCTTGCGCAGCTCGCACAGCGCCTGCGGGCGGAGGCGGCCCATGATGTGGCGCTCGATCCCGTCGTCGAGCTCATCGAACCGGCGCGCATCCAGCTCGAAGAAGCCGCGCGCGCGCTGCGCGACTATCGCCGCAGGCTCGATCTCGACCCGCGGGAACTGGCGCGGGTCGAGGAGCGGATCAGCGCAATCCACGACGTTGCGCGCAAGCATCGCGTGCGGCCGGAATCCCTGCCGGCGTTGCTCGCGGAGACCGAGGCGCGCCTTGCCGCGCTCGCGGAGTCGGCGGATGCGCAAGCGCTCGCACGCGGCGCCATCGAGGCCGAAGCTCGCTATCGTACGCTTGCGACCGACCTGTCGAAGAAACGCCGTTTTGCCGCGAACGAGCTGTCGCATCGCGTGACCGAAGCGATGCAGGCGCTGGCGATGGCGGGCGGACGGCTCGAAATCGTGCTTCCGGCGCTTGCCGCCCCGGCGAGCTACGGCGCAGAAGGCGTCGAGTTCGAGGTCGCGAGCCACCCCAAGCAGGTGCTGGGGCCGCTCCCGAAGGTCGCCTCCGGCGGCGAGCTCTCGCGCATCGCACTCGCGATCCAGGTGGTGACAAGCGAGGTCGGTCACGTGCCGACGCTCGTGTTCGACGAGGTGGACGCGGGGATCGGCGGCGCGGTCGCGGCGACCGTCGGCAGGCTGCTGCAGTCGCTCGGCGAGCGCCGGCAGGTGCTCTGCGTCACGCACCTGCCGCAGGTGGCAGCCTTCGCGGACACCCATTTCCGCGTCACCAAGACGGGCGCAGCCGAGCTCGCCAGCACCGAACTCGCGCGCCTTTCCAGGGACGAACGCATCGAGGAACTCGCGCGCATGCTGGGCGGCAGCGCGATCACCGGCAAGACCCGCGCGCACGCGAAGGAGCTCTACGAGCAGCACCGGCGCGCCAAACCGGAGGCATTGCGATGAAGATTGCGCTGTTCGGGGCAGCGGGCCGCACGGGGCGGCGTGTGCTGGACGAATGCGTCTCGCGCGGCTTTGCCGTGGCCGCGCTCGCGCGCGATGCGGCAGGGCTCCCCTCACGGCCGGGTGTTGCGGTCACGCAAGGCGATGCGCGCGACGCCGCGGCGGTTGCTAAGGTCGTGGCGGGAACTGACGCTGTGTTATGTTGCCTGGGAATGCACGACATCACGGTGCCGGCGACCGATTTTTCCGACAGCGTGAAGACGATCGTCGCTGCCGCGCGCCGCGCCGGCGTGCGGCGGATCGTCGCTATCGCGTCGGCCGGCGTGCTGCCGCATCCGGCAGGCGGCCTTCGCAACCAGCACGGGCTGCCCGCGTATCTCGTCAACGTCGCACCCGAACACACGCGCAACTACGAAACGCTGCGCGACTCCGGGCTCGACTGGACGCTCATGTGCCCGGTCGACCTGAAGGACGACATCCCCGGCGGGCATGCGCGCATGGCCAACGAGGATCTGCCCGGCGGCAGCTTCGAGACCGGCTACGCCGATCTCGCGAATGCGATCGTCGAACTCGTCGACCAGCCGGCGAGCTTCGGCAAGCGCGTCGGGATCGTCAGTGACCGTCCGTGAGTTCGGCCGTGGCGCGACGCTGGCCCATGGCCGGCACGGTCGCTGCACATCCTTGTCTCTCCCGCCATCCGTGGCGCACAATGCCGCCCCGTCCAACCGCGTGCGGATCCGCCGCGAACGGTTCCCGCTATCGGCATCGCCGAACCTCCGGTCCATCCGATGAAGAAACTCTGGCGCCTCGCGTTGGTCGTGTACCAGGCTGCCGCCGCCTTCGCCGCGCCGGCGGCGGCCCACGGCGACCTGGCGGCGGGTCAGGCAACCGGCCCGGCTTTCCCCGCCGTGCAGACGGCGTTCGGGTTCGCGGGCACGCCCGCGGGGGCCGATCGCACCGTCGAGGTCGTGATGAGCGATGACATGCGGTTCTCGCCTGCGCAGCTTACGGTGCGGCGGGGAGAGACGGTAAGGTTTGTCGTGCAAAACCGTGGCACGGCAGTGCACGAGATCGTGTTGGGCACGCGAAAGGAACTCACCCGGCATGCCGCGCTGATGCGCAAGTTTCCCGGCATGCAGCACGACGAGCCTTGGATGGTCCATGTCCAGCCGGGCCGCACGGAGACGTTCGCTTAGGGCCTGTTCACACTATGTCCGCAAGTGCGAACGGGTGGCCTGGGGCGCCAATCAAGGCGCCTGACGAAGGCAAGACCGGGCGTCTTGGCAAGGAAGGCAACGAAGAGTGGCACCCCAGGGCACCCGTTCCCTCCGGGTTGCTGCCGAAAGTGCCCGGTGCTTCGTTGCAAAGCCTCGCCGGGCAATCGGCCCGGCTTCGTTTTGCGCCTTGCACCGGGCACTTTCGGCGCTGCAACGCAATTGTGGACATAGCGTGAACAGGCCCTGGTCGTTCAACCGCGCCGGCAGCTTCCTGTACGGCTGCCTGCTGCCCGGACACTTCGAGTCCGGCATGAAGGGTTCGATCACCGTCAAGTAACCTTGGCCTCTTCGTTTTGACGTCTACACCCGCTTGAACCCATGCACGGAGACATCGACTCGTGACACGGACAACCCGCCTGCTCCTCGCGCTGCTCGCGCTGCCCCTTGCTCCCGTCGTCGTGCAGGCGCAGCCGTCGGTCGCCAAGGCCGCCAAGGCCGCGCCGCTCTCCGACGGCGAGGTGCGCAAGATCGACCGCGCGGCCGGCACGATCACGCTGAAGCACAGCGAGATCAAAAGCCTCGACATGGCGCCGATGACGATGGTGTTCAAGGCGAGTGACCCGAAGCTCCTCGACGCCGTGAAGGTCGGCGACAAGGTGAAGTTCGCGGCGGAGATGGCGGGCCAGCAGTTGGTCGTCACCCGGATCGAGCCGGCAAAATAGTCGTCGGAAGCGCAGTGGCCACAGCGCCTGCGCCGCGGCAAAAAAAGACTACGGCCGCGCGGGTTGCCCCGGGCGGCCGTCGGTTAGAGCGGGGTTCCCCTCAGGCGCCGCGCGACTTCCCGGCGCGCGCGAGCTTGGGCTGGAAGGTGCCCTTCACCGGCGCCTTCGCCTTGGTCTTGGCGACCGCGCGCGAGGCGGTTGGCATGGCGAGCGTCTCGCCGGTCTCGAGCCAGTGCTTGACGCGCTCGGCATCGGCCAGCCGCGAATAGCTGCCGACCGAGTCGAGCAGCACGATCACGACCGGCTTGCTCGCGATGTTCGCCAGCATGACGAGGCAGCGTCCCGCTTCGCGGATGTAGCCGGTCTTCTGCAGCTGGATGTCCCAGTTGCCGCTCTTGACCAGCCGATTGGAATTGTTGAAGCCCAGCGTGCGCCCCGTGCCATCCGGCTCGACATAGGCCGACGGCGTGGTCGAGTACTCGCGGATCAGCGGGTAGTCGGCCGCCGCGCGCACGAGCTTCGCGAGGTCGTTCGCGGTGGAGACGTTCCCCGGCGACAACCCCGTCGGATCCTGGTAGCGCGTGCGGTCCATTCCGAGCAGCGCCGCCTTGGCGTTCATCGCCGACACGAACGCGACGCTGCCGCCGGGATAGTGCCGGGCGAGCGAAGACGCCGCCCGGTTCTCCGAGGACATGAGGGCAAGCCGCAGCATTTCCTTGCGCGGCAACGCCGTGCCCATGTGCAGGCGCGAACGGCTGCCCTTCAGGTAGTCGAAGTCGTTCATGTCGACCTCGATCACCTCGTCCAACGGCTGGCCGGAGTCGACGATCACGAGCGCCGTCATGAGCTTGGTCAGCGACGCGATCGGTGTCATCTCGTCGGCCGCCTTGGCATAGATCGGCCGGCCGGCGGTCGCGTCGAGGACGAGCGCATTCGCCGACTGGAGCCGCAGCCTCGCGGGGTCGGGCGTTTCGGCTGCGCCAGCTCCGGCCGCAACACAAACAAAAACAATGGCTAGAAGGGATCTCATCACAAAAAACTCGAATACAGCCGCCTTATACCATGGCGTCTTGGCGGCCGCCTAGCCGGGGGCCGACCGCCGGTCGGACAGCCCGCTACCTGACCTCCTCGGGCGGGATTGCCCCGGCGCCCACCACCGCCAGGTCCTCGGCGACGGAGGTCATGCCCGGCGAAGCGTCGCGAGCGGCTGGCGAAGGCGTTCCGTTGACCGCCTCGGCCGCGGCCACCCTCGCCTCGTCCTGTTGCAGCTGCCACATCCGCGCGTAAACGCCATCCGCCGCCAGCAATTCGGCATGCCGCCCGCGCTCGACGATCCGGCCATGGTCGAGCACGAGGATCTCGTCGGCGTCCACGATCGTCGACAGCCGGTGCGCGATCGTGAGCGTCGTGTGATCCTGCGCGATCTGCCGCAACTCCGCCTGGATCGCCTTCTCCGAGCGCGAGTCGAGCGCGCTGGTCGCCTCGTCGAAGATCAGAATGCGCGGGCGCTTCAGAATCGCGCGGGCGATCGCCACCCGTTGTTTCTCGCCGCCAGAGAGCTTCAAGCCGCGCTCGCCGACGGGTGTTGCGTACCCCTCGGGCAGGCGGCTTACGAAATCGTGGATCTGCGCGGTCTTCGCCGCGGCCACGATCTCGTCATGCGAGGCACCCGGACGGCCATAGGCGATGTTGTACTCGATCGAGTCGTTCATCAGCACCGTGTCCTGAGGAACGATGCCGATTGCGGCGCGCACGCTCGCCTGCTGCACCAGGCGCAGGTCCTGGCCGTCGATCCGGAGATGGCCGCCGCTCGCATCGTAGAAGCGGAAGAGCAGCCGGGCGAGCGTGGACTTGCCCGAGCCGGAAGGACCGACGACCGCGACGGTGCGGCCCGCCGGAACGGTGAACGAGACATCGAACAGGATCTGCCGGTTGGGCTCGTAGGAGAAGCTCACGTTCTCGAAGCGGATCTCGCCGCCTTCGAGCGCAAGCGGCGGCGCGCCTTCGCGGTCGCGCACTTCCGCGTGCTCCCCGATCAGCGAGAAGAGCCGCTCCATGTCGGCGAGCGACTGCTTGATCTCGCGGTAGATGACGCCGAGGAAATTGAGCGGCACGTAGAGCTGGATCATGAACGCGTTCACCAGCACCAGGTCGCCGATCGTCATCGTGCCGTCCACGACACCCGCGGTCGCGCGCCACATGATGAGCGTCACCGCGATCGCAATGATGCCGCTCTGCCCGATGTTGAGCGCCGAAAGCGAGGTCTGCGAGATCACAGCCGCCTTCTCCCAGCGCTGCAGGCTCTCGTCGTAGCGGCGCGCTTCCCATTCCTCGTTGCCGAAGTACTTGACGGTCTCGTAGTTGAGAAGCGAGTCGATCGCCCGGGTGTTGGCCTTGCTGTCGAGCTCGTTCATCTGCCGCCGGAAGTGGGTCCGCCACTCGGTGATCGCCACGGTGAAGCCGATGTAGAGCACGAGCGCGCCCACGGTGATCGCGATGAACGTCCAGTCGTAGCGGGCGATCAGTATCGCGCAGACGAGCGTGATCTCGACCAGCGTCGGCAGGATCGAGAACAGCGTGAACTGGATCAGCGAGGTGATGCCGCGCTGGCCGCGCTCGACGTCGCGCGTGAGTCCGCCCGTCTGGCGGGCGAGGTGGAAGCGGAGCGACAACGCATGCAGGTGCCGGAACACCTTGAGCGCGATGGCGCGCACCGCCCGCTGCGTCACCTTGGCGAACAGGAATTCGCGCAGCTCGGTGAACGCGGTCGTGGACAGCCGCAGCAGCCCGTAGGCAACCAGCAGCGCAAGCGGGACGGCGAGCACCGCGGTGCGCGTGTCGAGGCCATCGACGATCTGCTTCAGCACCAGCGGCACGCCGACATTGGCGAGCTTCGCGGCGACGAGGCATACGAGTGCGGCGATGACGCGCCCGCGGTACTGCCAGAGGTAGGGCAGCAGCGTCAGGACGGTCTGCCAATCGCCGCGCTGCGTCCGCGGCACGTTGCGATCCGCGGGCAGCGGCGCGGAGGAACCCCGATCACGCATCGAACGAGTCTAGCAGAGGCCCGTCGAGGCGCCTCGCGTCAGCGCGCCCGGGTTGCGCCCCGCTGCCGGCGCCGGGTGCCACGGAACCACTCGTTGCCGCCGTAGCCCAGAAATCCCATTGCCACGCGCACGAAGCCGTACGCGGTCCAGTAGACCGCCTTGACGAGCCGCGAGCGCTCGGCCCAGTGCTGTGGCCCGACTCGCCGCGCGCCGGTCTGGATCATGCCGAGCAGCTCGAAGCGGAGCTTCTGCGCGAATTCCGGATCGCGCACGAACAGGTTTGCCTCGCGCGACATCAGGAGCGAGTAGGGATCGATGTTCGACGAGCCGACCGTAGACCAGCGGTCGTCGATCACCGCGACCTTCGCGTGCAGGAACGAGCGGTGGTACTCCTCGATGACGATGCCGGCCGCCAGCAGCTGGCCATAGAGCGCTCGCGACGCGTAATGCAGCAAGCGGTACTCGACACGCGCCTGCAGGAGCAGCGTGACCTGCACGCCGCGTCCGGCGGCCGCGATCAGCGCACGGCGAAAACGGATGCCCGGGAAGAAATAGGAGTTGGCGATCAGGATCTGCCGGCGCGCCGTGCGGATGCCGGCGAGGTAGGCGAGCTCGATATCGCGGCGATGGCGCAGGTTGTCGCGGATCGCGAACTTGACGGTCTGCGTGCCCGCCCGCTCGACGTGGACCGGCTCGGGGAACAGCGGGACCTCGCTGGACTTCAACTGCACGAGCTCGTTCAGCGCCCAGACACGCTGCATCGTCTTCACGATCGGCGCGAGCACGGGTCCGGACACACGGATCGCGAAGTCGACGCGCGGCGGCTTGTGTCCCGGCGTGTTCATGTCGTCGATCACGTTGATGCCGCCGACGAATGCGACATGGCCATCGATATGGCAGATCTTCCTGTGCAGCCGGCGCAGCCGGTGCGAGCGGAACTGCCACGGCGCGACTTCCGGGCGGTACTTGAGCAGGAGGACGCCACCCGCGACGAGCCGCGCCTCCAGACCCTTCGTGAGGTAGTGCCTGGCCCCCCAGCCGTCGACGATGACGCGCACGACGACGCCGCGCTGCGCAGCGCGCACGAGTGCGTCGGCAACCATCCCGCCGGAAGCATCGTCGGCGAAAATGTAGGTTTCGAGCCAGACCTCGCGCCGGGCGAGGTCGATGGCCCCGACGAGCGCCGGAAAGAACTCCACCCCGTTGCGCAGAAGCTCGACTGCGTTGCCGGGCAGGAAGCGGTTCATCGCCGCGGGCTACGACGACTTGCGCGAGGTCATTTCGAACGTGGCGGCGAGCGCGGCGTGGTCCGAAACCCGCGCCCCGGGAAACGCGTAGTAGACGCTGGCGTCCACCACCTTGATGCCGCGCGCGTAGATGCGGTCGAGCCGGAACATGGGCAGCACCGACGGGAACGTGCGCGCGGAGCGGCCCTTGACCGACTCGAACACCTCCTCCACGCCCAACTGATCGACCAGCACACGATTGGCCTTGTGCCGCCAGTCGTTGAAGTCGCCCGCGATGATGAGCGGCGCGTCCTTCGGAACGGTGGTGCGGATCCGCTCGGCCAGTGCGCGGATCTGCCATTGCCGGCCACGCTCGAACAGCCCGAGATGCACGTTGAGGCAATGCACCTCCGGCATGCGCGGTCCCGGCTGCACCACGCAATGCAGCATGCCGCGGCTCTCGAAGGGATGGGCCGAGATGTCCTCGTTCTCCTGTGCGGTGATCGGAAAGCGCGACAGCAGCGCATTGCCATGATGACCGTGGCGATTGACGGCGTTCTTGCCGTACGCGACTTCCGACCACACCTTGTCGGCGATGTATTCGTGCTGCGGCTTGCCGGGCCAGTTGTGGAAGCGGCCGGCGTGGCGCTCGTGCACTCCCACCACCTCCTGCAGGAACAGAATGTCGGCGGCGAGCCCGTGCAGCTTCTCGCGCAGCTCGTGGATCACCACGCGGCGGTTGAAATGCGAGAAGCCTTTGTGGATGTTGTAGGTCGCGACCGTGAAGCGCATCGGCGTTCGGGTTGCATGGAGCGGGGATGGCGGCGAGGACCGCATCTTAGCGAGCGGAGGGCGCACCCCCAAGCGCGCCGTCGCAGGCGCCAACCGCGAGCGCGTCTGGCGAAGGCGGGGATGGCGCCTGCGCGCACCGGATCGGTGCTACGGAACGCCGCATCTTCCGGGAGCGCGAACGAAGACTGGGGTGGCGGATGGGATTCGAACCCACAACAGCCGGAATCACAATCCGGGACTCTACCGTTGAGCTACCGCCACCGCTGGAAACCTGCGCGCCGCGGGTGTCGCGCACAAACGAACTCTGGCGCGCCCGACAGGACTCGAACCTGTTACCCCCGGCTTAGAAGGCCGGTGCTCTATCCGATTGAGCTACGGGCGCCTGTCGGACTCCCGGGGTGAGCCGATCGCTCTCCAGCACCCCGAGCATGCGGTCGGGAACGCCACCGAAGCTCACGCCGCCGCCGGAGCACCGCGGCCACGCGCGCAGCGGTTGCGAGGGCGTCGCGCACGGTGAAAGTCTATCACAGCAGCCTCTCCGCGGCCCTCGGCACGCGAGGCCCGACGCGTCGGCACGTACAAGGCACGCGGCTCGCGAGCAATGCCGCCGGATCGAGAAAGGCGACGCTGCGCGGCCCGTTTGCAACTCGGCGGACGAGTGCAATGGTCGGGGTGAGAGGATTTGAACCTCCGACATCTTGCTCCCAAAGCAAGCGCGCTACCAGGCTGCGCTACACCCCGAGGGGTTCGCATTATCGCACCGGGTTAGCGCCCCGACAAACGCGACGGCAGGAATGCGAGACGGGCAAAAGCGCACGACCGCGCCGGCGGCGATGCCGCGACCCCGGTCCGTCGCATTACCCGGCCGCGCTCGCGGATCTTCCCATCAACAGGGACGCGTCAAGCCTGCGCCGGGCGATGGCGGGGACGCCGGCTAGGCCACGCGAGCATCGAAGCCGGCGTCCACGATCGCCGCGACGATCGCGCCGGGCGTCGTCGCGGCGTCGTCGTATTCCACCGTGGCCGATTTCGCGGCAAGCGAGACGTCCACCTTGCGCACGCCGGCGATGCGCGTCACCGCGCCGGTGACGCTCTTGACGCAGCCGTTGCAGGTCATGCCATCCACGACGAATTTGGCGGTAGAACTCATGGGCTTTCCTTGATGGAGGAGTTAACGAGGGGCGGGCGGTGCGGCGATGCGTCTCCCCGCGGCGGGCGCCACCCCTTGAGCAGCAGCGCGTTCGAGACGACCGACACCGACGATGCGGCCATCGCGGCGCCCGCCACCACCGGCGAAAGCAGTCCGAGTGCCGCGAGCGGAATCCCGAGCACGTTGTAGACGAACGCGAAGAACAGGTTCTGCCGGATCTTGGCGAGCGTGGCCCGCGACAGCGAGATCGCCGCGGCGATCGTCGCGAGTTCGTTGCGCAACAGCGTGACGTCGGCCGCGGACAATGCGCTGCCGGAACCGGCGCCCATCGCGAACGAGACGTCCGCCTGCGCGAGCGCCGGCGCGTCGTTGACACCGTCGCCCACCATGCCCACCACCTGGCCCGCGTCCTGCATTGCGACGATCGCGGCACGCTTGTCGGAGGGCGTCTGCGCTGCGCGCCAGTCGTCGACACCGGCCGCCCGGCCGACAACCGCTGCGGTCGCCTCGTGGTCGCCCGTCAGCATCGTCACCTTGATGCCCAGCGCGCGCAATTGCGCGACCGCGGCAGGAACGCCCGGGCGCAGCGGATCGCTCAACGTCATCCACGCGACGACACGATCGTTCTCGGCAGCGCCGACGACGGTCTGCCCGCTCGCCAGCCACGCCGCGATGGTCGCCGGATCGAATTGGATGCCCTCGGAGGCCAAGAACGCCGGCGATCCGACGCGCACCTGCGCTCCGCCGCTCTCCCCCGCGACACCGCGTCCTGAATAGACCCTGACGTTGTCGATCGGGACCAGCGCGCTCCCGTGGTTCAGCGCCGCCGAGCCGATCGCCTTCGCAAGCGGGTGCGACGCACCGCGCTCGAGGCTCGCGGCCAGCAGCAGCGCATGGGCCTTGGTGACACCGGGCGCCGGATGGATGCCGTCGACCGTCGGCGAGCCGGAGGTGAGCGTACCGGTCTTGTCGACGACGAGTGTCGTGATCCTTTGCGCGTGCTCCAGCGCTTCGGCGTTCTTGATGAGGATGCCTTCCTGCGCGCCACGCCCCACGCCGACCATCAGCGCAGTGGGTGTCGCAAGGCCGAGCGCGCAGGGACAGGCGATCACGAGCACCGCGGTCGCGCGCAGCAGCGCCTGCGCCCAATCGCCGCCCCACAGTCCGTTGCCGACCAGCGTGAGAAGTGCAATGACGAGCACGGCCGGCACGAACACGCCGGCGACCTTGTCCACGAGGCGCTGTACGGGGGCCTTGGAGCCTTGCGCAGCCGCAACCTGGCGCACGATGCCGGCGAGCAGCGTCGCCTGGCCGACGGCGATGGCTTCGCACGTCAGCGGGCCGTCGTCGTTGACCGTGCCCGCGAAAACGTGCGCCCCCTTGGCCTTCGCGACGGGCCGGCTTTCGCCCGTGAGCATGGCCTCGTTGACCGCCGACTCCCCTTCGAGCACGCATCCGTCCACCGGCACGGCGTCGCCGGCGCGAACGAGGAAGCGATCCCCCCGTTGCACCTTGGCGAGCGCGACGTCCTCGAAGCGTTCGCCCGTCCACTTTTGCACGACCGGGGGCTGAAGATGCAGAAGATCGCGGATCGCCGTGGCGGTGCGCGCCCGCGCCCGCGCCTCCAGCAGCTTGCCGAGCAGCACCAGCGTGATGATCACGGCGCTCGCTTCGAAATAGACATGCTGTCCCGGGATCGGCAGCAGCCAGACGGCGAGCGAGAGCACGTAGGCGACCGTCGTGCCGAGCGCGACCAGCACGTCCATGTTGGCGGCGCCGCCGCGCAGCGCGTTGAAGGCACCGCGGTAGAAGCGCGCGCCGGCGACGAACTGCACCGGTGTTGCGAGCGCGAACTGGAGCCAGACGGGCAGCGCGGCATCGTGCCGTGCCGTCGCGAACATGTAGCCCATCTGCACGACGAGCGGCAGCGTGAGCAGTGCCGCGAACGCGAAAAGCGCGAGGTCGCGGCGGTAGCGTCGCGCTTCGAGCCGCGCCGCCTCGTCGGGCGCGGCGAACGGATCCTCGGCAGGCTTTGCGTCGTAGCCTGCGCGGCGCACGGCCTCGATCAGGCCTTCTTGGGTGATCCGCGCCGGGTCGAACTCGACGTGCGCCGTCTCGGTCGCGAAGTTGACGCCGGCCTTCACGCCCGGGGCGCGGTTCAGCACCTTCTCGATGCGCGTCGCGCACGCGGCACACGTCATGCCGGTCAGCGTGAGGTCGAGCGCGCGGTGGGTCATGGGCGACAAGCCGATGCGGAGGCGCGTCCGTCCGCATCGGGTGGATCGCGGAGCGGAACGCAGAAGCTGGCTATGCCGAATATGGGGTTGCGCGTGCCGAAGGCAATGTCGCCGGGAGGCGCAAATATTACGCGCCCGACCGTGGCCCGCGCCGAAAAAGCACGACGGCCGGTTTGATGTATGTCATGGCCGAGGCAGCGATCCGCGGAAAATCCATGACCGGCGCGTTTTCCATGTTGACCCCGGTCAATCGCGGCGAGGCGGCGTTGATGCTCGTCAAGGAATGGGCTCGAATCGTTCGAACGCTGCACACATCGTCTGCGCCGGCGCGGGCGACTCTGCGCAACGTCATGTCGTCGCGTGACGACAATGCTGCGGTGCGGTGCAATTCGGCTGCGCACGATGTCGCAGAACATCGCCCGATTGCGATTGCGGCTGTACGGCAATGCCGAGCCGTCTCCTTCCAGGCTGTCCGATCCAGACAAACCCGCGGCCCGCACCACGTGCGTTCGCGAGCCGCCGTTCGTTCCAGTTCGGCACCGCCATCGCATTGCACAAGAACCGGGGCCCGCATGGCATGAAACGCAACCGGGGGCACGCGCGATTGCGGTGCGAGATGGATGGAAGAGGTGGAACCCGGGAACTCGGACCCGGCGCGCCGGCGATCGCCGATCGCAGCCGTCGCGGGTCGGACCTGCCCGCTGTCGCGGCGTCCACAGGCGCCTCGCATGCGACGGGATTACGCGTCCCGCTTCAATTGCGGGAAGAGGATCACGTCGCGGATCGATGCGCTGTCGGTCAGCAGCATGACGAGGCGGTCGATGCCGATCCCTTCGCCCGCGGTCGGCGGCAGGCCGTACTCCAGCGCGCGGATGTAGTCGGCGTCGTAGAACATCGCCTCCTCGTCACCGGCCTCGCGCGCCTCGACCTGCGCCCTGAAACGAGCCGCCTGATCCTCGGGGTCGTTGAGCTCGGAGAAGCCGTTCGCGAGCTCGCGCCTTGTGATGTAGAGCTCGAAGCGGTCGGTGACCGCGGGATTCGCGTCGTTCGCGCGGGCGAGCGGGCTGACGTCGGTCGGGTGCGCGTGGATGAACGTCGGCTGCACGAGCTTCTCCTCGGTCGTCGCCTCGAAGAGCTTGAGCTGCAGCAGGCCCACGCCGTCGGTGGGAAACACCTCGACGTCGAATGGCGCGAGCGCGGCCTTGAGGTACACGGGCTTGTCGAGCTCGGCGAGCGGATAGCGCGGGTTGTACTTATGGATCGCCTCGGCCATCGTCAGCCGGTCGAAGGGTTCGCCGAGTTCGATGGTCTCTCCCTGGTAGACGACCGTCGTCGTGCCCAGCACCGTCTGCGCGACCGTGCGGAACAGTTCCTCGGTCAGGTCCATCAGGTAGCGGTAGTCGCGATACGCCTCGTAGAACTCGAGCATCGTGAACTCGGGGTTGTGCCGGGTCGAGATGCCCTCGTTCCTGAAGTTGCGGTTGATCTCGAAGACACGCTCGAGCCCGCCGACGACGAGCCGCTTGAGGTAGAGCTCCGGCGCAATGCGCAGAAAGAGCTTCATGTCGAGCGCATTGTGGTGTGTGGCGAACGGCCGCGCCGCGGCCCCTCCCGGAATCGGATGCATCATCGGCGTCTCGACCTCGAGATAGCCGCGCGCGACGAAGAACTCGCGGATCGCCTGCACGATCTGCGAGCGCTTGACGAACACGTCGCGCGTGGTCGGGTTCGTGATCAGGTCGACATAGCGCTGCCGGTAGCGCTGCTCGGTGTCGGTCATTCCGTGGAACTTCTCGGGCAGCGGCCGCAGCGACTTCGACAGCAGGCGCACCCGGTCGCACCTGACGGAGAGCTCGCCGGTCTTGGTCTTGAACAACGTGCCGCTCGCGCCGACGATGTCGCCCAGATCCCAGCGCTTGAAGTCCTCGAGCGCCTCGGCGCCGACGCCGTCCAGCGTCACGTACAGCTGGATGCGGCCGCTCATGTCCTGCAGCGTCGCGAAGCACGCCTTGCCCATCACGCGCTTCAGCATCATGCGCCCGGCGACGGTGGTGCGGATCGACCTCGGCTCGAGCGTCGCGTTGTCCTCCCCGCCGTGGGCGGCATGCAGCTCGCCTGCGAGCCCGTTGCGGCGGAAGTCGTTCGGAAACGCGAGACCCGCCTCGCGCAGCGCGGCAAGCTTCTGCCGGCGCTCGGCGATGATCTGGTTCTCGTCCGGCGGAGGCGCTGCGGTCGGGGCGGTCTTGTCCATCGAATGTCCTGCGGGGTTGGCGGCCGTCAGGGAACCACCCACGAACCGGCCCAGTCGGCACCGGTCCAGCGAAAACGGGCGCGCCGCAGATCACGCGGGCCGAGCCAGAGCCAGTCGATCGCCTTCGCCTCGAACATGATCAGCGCAAACCGGGAAAGCGCGAGCGATTCGTCGGCGCTGCCCGGCAACTCGGCGAACGGCGTGGACGCATAGAGCTGCGTGCCGGGGGCGAGCTCGCCGGCGACCGCGCTCTTCGACAGCGGCGACGCATCGCGCCAAGAGACCCGCGCCTCGGCATCGCCGCGATGCAGCGCCACATGCCCCTCGAAACGGACCTCGATCGCGTCGAACGGATCCCAGAACAGCAGCGCTGCGCGAGGATCGGCTGCAAGCGCCGCGAACTTGTCCGAGCGCGCGTCGGTGTGGAACAGGAACAGCCGGCGCGCGGGATCGATCTCGCGCAGCGCGACGATTCGCCCCTGCGGCCCGCCGTCCTCGCTCGCCGTCAGGAGCGCGGGCAACCCCCACGGCGTCCAGCGGTCGCGCACGCCCAGGGCAAGACGATCCCATAGCGCGTCGAGCAGCGCCGGCAGCGTCGCGGGCAGCGTGTGCGCCGGCGCGGCAATCGGAATGCTCGGCGGACGGGCCGGAGGCGCCTGCATCGTCAGACGCCCTGCTTCAAACTCGCGGCGATGAAGTCGTCGAGATCGCCGTCGAGCACCGCCTGCGTGTTGCCGACCTCGTAGTTGGTGCGCAGATCCTTGATGCGCGACTGGTCGAGCACGTAGCTCCGGATCTGGTGGCCCCAGCCGATGTCGGTCTTGCTGTCCTCGAGCTTCTGCTGCTCGTCCTGCCGTTTGCGCAATTCGAGCTCGTAGAGCTTGGCCTTCAGCATCGCCATCGCCTCGGCGCGGTTGCGATGCTGCGAGCGGTCGTTCTGGCACTGCACGACGATGTTGGTCGGCAGGTGCGTGATGCGCACCGCCGAGTCGGTCTTGTTGACATGCTGGCCGCCCGCACCCGACGACCGATAGGTATCGATGCGCAGATCGGCGGCGTTGATCTCGACTTCGATCGACTCGTCGACCTCCGGATAGACGAAGACGCTCGCAAACGACGTGTGGCGGCGCGCGTTGCTGTCGAACGGGCTCTTGCGCACCAGGCGATGGACGCCCGTCTCGGTGCGCAGATAGCCGTAGGCGTAGTCGCCTTCGACCTTGATCGACGCGCTCTTGATGCCGGCGACCTCACCTTCGGATTCCTCCAGCACGTCGACTTTGTAGCCGCGCCGCTCGCAGTACCGGATGTACATGCGCAGGAGCATCGCCGCCCAATCCTGCGCCTCGGTGCCGCCGCTGCCCGCCTGGATGTCGAGGAAGCAGTTCGCCGGGTCCATCGGATGATGGAACATGCGGCGAAACTCGAGGTCGGCAACCGTCTTCTCGAGTCCGGCGATGTCACCCGCGAGGGCGACGAGCGTCGCGTCGTCGTTCTCGGCGCGCGCGAGCTCGAACAGCTCGCAGCTGTCGGCCAAGCCCGCGTCGAGCGTCGTCAGCGTGCCGACGACGCTATCGAGCACCTTCTTCTCCTTGCCGAGCTCCTGCGCCCGCTTTGGATCGTCCCAGACGTTCGGGGCCTCGAGCTCGCGCGCTACGGTCGCGAGCCGGACGGCCTTCTGGTCGAAGTCAAAGATACCTCCGCATTGCGGATGCCCGCTCCTTGAGTCCGGCGAGCGTATTGGCGATCTGGTTCAGTTGCTCGGCTTCCATGGGTCTCTCGCGAAGGCATGCGTGGCGGAGCGGCGATTATACGCGCGCCGCTCCAAGTCCTTGTGGTGTCGCAGGTTTTTCGCCCGTTTTCGTCGCATTGGCAGCGACCTTCCGATCGCCTACCATTCGCCCTCCACCACCTTCGTCTTGCGACTCCCGCCATGCCCACGATCTTCGTCAACAAGGACCGCGTCGACGTCGCCGCGTCCGTTCCCGGCGACACCCCGCTCCTCTGGATCCTGCGCGACCAGCTGAATCTCACGGGCACCAAGTACGGCTGCGGCATGGCGCTGTGCGGCGCGTGCACCGTCTACGTGGACGGACAGCCGGTGCGTTCGTGCAGCACGCCGCTGTCGGCGCTCAAACCGGGAGTTGAGATCACGACCATCGAAGGCCTGCGGACCCGGGAGGCGCAGGCGGTGCAGGCGGCGTGGCAGAAGCTCGACGTGCCGCAATGCGGCTATTGCCAGTCGGGCCAGGTGATGGCCGCGGCGGCGCTGCTCGCGAAGAACAAGCGTCCGACCGACGCCGACATCGACGCGGCGATGACCGGGAATCTCTGCCGGTGCGCGACCTACGTGCGCATCCGTGCGGCAATCAAGGACGCCGCGAAGGCGCTGGCATGAGCGAGGCGACTAAGATGAAATCGATCCGTATCCAGAACGTCTCGCGCCGCGCTTTCCTGCGCGCAGGCGGCGCCGCCAGCGCGGGTCTCGCGCTCGGCGTCTATCTGCCCGCGCTCGCGCAGCAAGGCGGTCCGGGCATCGCCGGCGCGGCCGCCGGTACGGGTGCGACCTTTTCCCCGAACGCCTTCGTGCGCATCGGCAAGGACAACACGGTCACGGTGATCAGCAAGCATCTCGAGATGGGCCAGGGGAGCTACACCGGGCTTGCGACGATCGTCGCGGACGAGCTCGACGCCGCGTGGTCGCAGATCCGCGTCGAGGGCGCGCCCGCGGACGCGAGCCGCTACAACAACCTCTTCTGGGGCACCGCGCAGGGTACCGGCGGGTCGACCGCGATCGCCAATTCATGGGACCAGCTGCGGCAGGCGGGGGCCGCCGCCCGCGCGATGCTGGTCGGCGCGGCGGCGCAGAAATGGAACGTGCCGGCGGCCTCGCTCAAGGTGAAGGATGGCGTGGTGGCGCACGGGGCTACGGGCCGCAAGGCGACGTTCGGCGAGCTTGCGGAAGCTGCAGCGACCCAGCCGGTCCCGAAGGAGGTGACGCTCAAGGATCCGAAGGACTTCGTCTACATCGGCAAGCATGTCGGCCGCACCGACTCGCGCGCCAAGTCGAACGGCACGGCGATCTTCACGCAGGACGTCAAGCTGCCGGACATGCTGGTTGCCGTCGTCGCGCACCCGCCGCGGTTCGGTGCCAAGGTCAAGAGCTTCGACGCCAAGGGTGTGCAGGGCATCCCCGGCGTGCGGACGGTGCTCGAGATCCCGCAGGGCGTGGCCGTCCTCGCATCCAGCACGTGGAGCGCGATCAAGGGCCGCGACGCGCTCAAGGTCGAGTGGGACGAGACCGGCGCGTTCCGCGGTTCGTCGTCCGAGCTGATGACCGAATACCGCAAGCTCGCGCAGCAGCCGGGCACGGTTGCACGCAGCGACGGCGATGCGGCCAAGGCGCTCTCCGATGCGGCGAAAGTGCTCGAGGCGTCCTACGAATTTCCCTACCTCGCGCACGCGGCGATGGAGCCGATGGACTGTGTGGTGAAGATCGGTGAAAGCGACGTGTGCGAGGTGTGGAACGGCGAGCAGTTCCAGACGGGCGACCAGTTCGCGCTCGCCAAGCTCACGGGCTTCAAGCCGGAGAACGTGAGGATCAACATGCTGTTCGCCGGCGGCAGCTTCGGCCGCCGCGCCAACCCCGCCTCCGACTACGTGCGTGAATGCGCGGAAATCGCCGCAGCGCTCGCGCTGAGCGGCAAGCGCAACGTGCCGGTCAAGCTGGTCTGGACGCGCGAGGACGACATGAAGGCCGGCTACTACCGGCCGATGTTCTTCCACACGCTGAAGGCCGGCCTCGATGCCAACGGCAACGTCATCGCATGGCAGCACCGGCTCGTCGGCCAGTCGATCATCGCGGGTACCGCGTTCGAAGCCGACTTGGTCAAGAACGGTATCGACGCGACGTCCGTCGAGGGTGCGTCGACGCTTCCCTACGCGATCCCGAACCTCGCGGTCGACCTGCACTCGCCGAGGAGCGGTGTGCCGGTGCTGTGGTGGCGCTCGGTCGGCTCGACGCACACCGCCTACTCGACCGAGACGTTCATCGACGAGCTCGCGACCGCCGCGGGCAAGGACCCGGTCGCGTTCCGCCGCGCGATGCTCGCCAAGCACCCGCGCCATCTCGCCGCGCTCGACCTCGCGGCCCGGCAGGCGGGCTGGGGCTCGCCGCTCGCGGGCGGAAAGGCCGGCGAGAAGCGCGGGCGCGGCGTCGCCGTGCACGAGTCGTTCGGCACCGTGGTTGCGCAGGTGGCGGAAGTGACCGTGCGCGCCGACAGCACGTTCCGCGTCGATCGCGTCGTCTGCGCGGTCGAATGCGGCACCGTGGTCAACCCGGACAACGTACGCGCGCAGATGGAAGGCGGCATCGGCTTCGGGCTCTCGGCGGCGCTGCACAGCGCGATCACGTTGAAGGACGGGAAGGTCGAGCAGTCGAACTTCCACGACTATCCGGTGCTGCGGATCAACGAGATGCCCGTGGTCGAGGTGCACATCGTGCCGTCCACCGCCAAGCCGAGCGGCGTCGGCGAACCGGGAACGCCGGTGATCGCTCCCGCCGTCGCCAACGCGTTGTTCGCCGCAAGCGGCAAGCGGATGCGCAACCTGCCGCTGAAGCTCGCGTAGGCGTGGCAGCGCGCCGCTGAGGAAGTTCTGCGCGGCACGCCGGTCGCGGGCCGGCGCGGGCGGGCGCATCGCGCGATAATGGGCAGGCTTGCCTCTGCGGCGCCCGCTCTCCGATGCACACGCCCGCCGGTTTCAATCCCTCCCACGCGCTGCCCGCCGCGCTGCCGGCGACTGCGCTCGCGTTCGCGTTCCGCGAGGCGAAGCTGCTGGTCGGTGGCGACGAGCGGAAGCCGGTCGTCCCGACGCTCGGGCAGCTCGAGCGTGCCGGAGTCGCCGGCGCGCGGCACTATCTCGGCGAACTGGCGGAGACGCCGTGCATCGCGGTCGCGCTCGCCGACGATGCTCCCGAGCCGGCAGGCTATCGCTACGCCGGGCTGCGCTCGCTGTTCTTCGTGCTGGGGGAACCGCTGCTCGCGATCGCCGCGCGTGCGTTCCAGATCGCCGACTGGGATCGCACGCACCGCTTCTGCGGGCGCTGCGGAACAGCGACGGTCGCGAAGGAGGGCGAGCGCGCGAAGGCGTGCCCAGCCTGCGGCCAGATCGCCTATCCCCGCGTCGCACCGGCGATGATGGCGCTGGTGACGCGCGGACGCGAAGTGCTGCTCGCGCGCGCCCATCGCTTCCCGCCGGCGATGTTCAGCGCACTGGCGGGATTCGTGGAACCCGGCGAGACGATCGAGGACTGCATACGGCGAGAGGTGCGCGAGGAAGTCGGCGTCGATGTGGGCCGCATCGAGTACTTCGCAAGCCAGTCGTGGGCGTTTCCGCACTCGCTGATGATCGCGTTCACCGCCGAGTACGCGGGCGGCGAGCTGCGCCCCGACGAGACCGAGATCGCTGAGGCGCGCTGGTTCGACGTCGATGCGATGCCGTCGCTCCCGCCCAGTGTCTCGATTGCGCGGCGACTGATCGAAGCGACGGTCGAGAGGCTGCGTCGCGAATGACGACGACGCCGGCGCCCGGGGCGCCTCTCGCCCTCGACCGCTACCTCGCGCGCATCGACTATCGAGCGCCGCTCGCGCGCGATCACGCGACGCTCGCGGGACTGCACCTCGCCCACGCGACGCACATCCCGTTCGAGAACCTCGACATCCTGCTCGGTCGACCGATCCGTCTCGACCTCCAAAGCCTGCAAGACAAGCTCGTCGCCGCAAGGCGCGGCGGCTACTGCTTCGAGCAGAACCTGCTGTTCGCGCAGGTGCTGACGGCGATCGGCTTCCCGGTGACGATGCTCGCCGCGCGCGTCCGCTACCGCACCACCCGGCTGCTGCCTCGCACGCACATGCTATTGCTGGTCGAGGCGGACGACGAGCGCTGGATCGCCGACGTCGGTTTCGGCGGAGAGGGGCTGCTGCTGCCGATCGCGCTTCGTCCGGGAACGCCGGCGTCGCAGTTCGCGTGGACGTTCCGGCTGCAGCAGGAAGGCGCGGCCTTCGTGCTGCAGGCGCAGGATCGCGAAGGGTTTCACGACCTCTACGCGTTTACGCTCGAGCCACAGCTCGCCGTCGACTACGAGGTCGCGAACCATTACGTCTCGACGCATCCCGACTCGCGCTTCGTGCGCGCGCTCGCGGTGCAACTGCCCGGCCCCGGCATGCGCCGCAGCCTGCGCAATCGCACGCTCGCAATCGAGCGCGGCTCCGAAACCGAGACCCGGCGGCTCGACAGCGACGAAGCGATCCTCGCGGAACTGGCCGAAGGTTTCGGCCTGACGTTCCCCGGAGGAACGCGCTTTCCCGTCGACGAAAGCTTCGTATAAGGCAATCCCCACGATGCCGCGCGTTTTCGGTCGCTCGTTCATCGTGTCGAGGGACGCGATCGACGCGAACGCGCACGTCAACAACAAGGAATATCTGCGCTGGATGGAGGAGATCGCGATCGCGCACTCGGCGGCGCAGGGCTGGCCGATGGAGCGCTACCAGGCGCTCGGTGCGACGTGGTACGTGCGCTCGCACTTCGTCGAGTATCTGCGCCCGGCATTCGCGGACATGCCGCTCACCGTCGCCACATGGGTCGCGACGATGCAGCACCGGGCGTCGCTGCGGCGCTATGCCTTCGTGCGGACGGACGACCGCAAGCTGATTGCGCGGGCGGAAACGCTGTGGATCTTCGTCGACATCGGTACGGCGCGCGCGACCGAAATCGCACCGGCGGTGCGCGAAGCGTTTTCCCTCGTCGGGGACGACGACCCCGAGATCGCGGCGCTGGCGCGGTTGCCGCCACGACGGGATGCGCCGGCCCGCTGAGGCACGACATCCTTTTCCTCTGTGACCGTGGACACAGACGCCGAGCGAACCGGGGAGCATTGTTCCGTGTCCACTTGACAGGAGCATCGCCATGAGTCGCTACGCATTCGGCAAGCCCGTCGGCATCCCCTTCGACCAGGCGGTGAGCCGCATCACGGCGACGCTCGCCGAGGAGGGATTCGGCGTCCTGACCGAGATCGACGTCCAGGCGACGCTCAGGAAAAAGCTGGGCGTCGAAATCGCGCCGTACCGGATCCTCGGCGCGTGCAACCCGCAGTTCGCGAGCAAGGCGATCGCCGCCGAGCCGCAGATCGGCGCGCTGCTGCCGTGCAACGTCGTCGTCCGCCAGGATGGAGAGGGTGTGACGCATGTCGAGTTCATGGACCCGCAGGCGATCCTCCAGCTGGTCGACCACCCCGAGGTGCACGCGATGGCCGGCGAAGTCCGCGCCCGGCTCGAGCGGGCGCTTGCGGCAATCTGATTCGCCGCGGTGCCCCGCTCTCGGGTGTACCGCGTCACGCGTCGCACGGCCCGCGCAGCCGGACGGCAACGGCAAGCTGCTAGAATGACCGCCCGCGCGCCGGCCGCCCGGCGATCGCGAGCCCAGACCTCGATGCGTCTCCCTTCGTCCCTTCTCGTCGTTCTGCTCGCGTTCGCGGCGTGCGATGCCGCGCTCGCACAGGCTGCCGGCAAGGGGGCGGACGACACAGCGGTCGTGGCGCCGCCCGGCGAATTCTCCGAGGACGCGCGGCGCGCCTACGCGCAGGGCCTGCGCCAGGCGAAGGAGCTGATCGCGCAGAAGCAATACGGCGAGGCGATCGCGCGTCTCGACACGCTGCTCAAGGACCGCCCGCGCGAGCCGCAGGCGCGTTTCCTGCGCGCGGTCGCGCTCTCCGACCAGGGCAAGCGCGACGAGGCAATCGTCGCGCTGCGCGACATCACCGCGGATTATCCGGAGCTGCCGGAGCCGCACAACAACCTCGCGGTGCTTTACGCCCAGAAGGGCGAGTACGAACTCGCGCGCGTCGAGCTCGTGCTGGCGATCGCGTCGCGGCCGGATTATGCGGTCGCCCACGAGAACCTGGGCGATGTGTACGTGCGCCTTGCCGCAAGCCAATACGAACGCGCCCGCAAGATAGACGCCACCAACAAGACCGCGCCGGCGAAGCTCAAGCTGACGCGCGAAATCGTCGCGTCAGGCGCGCTGACGCCCCAGCCATAACGCGCCCGCAATCTTCACCGCCGTCCCTTCGTCTCGAGGAGTCCACCCATGCTTCGCCGCATCGCCACCGTTGCAGTCTTCACGCTCGGCCTCGTCGCCGGCCCCGCCCTCGCCGCCAATCCGCAGGTCGAGTTCGACACCACGGCCGGCAAGATCCGCGTCGAGCTCTACCCGGAAGCCGCACCGAAGACGGTCGCCAACTTCCTCGACTACGTGAAGGCAGGTCACTACGACGGCACGCAGTTCCATCGCGTGATCGACGGCTTCATGATCCAGGGCGGCGGCTACACGGCCGACTACAAGCAGAAGCCGACCCGCCCGCCGATCGCGATCGAATCGGAACAGAGCAGCAAGGCAGGCGTGCTGAACGTGCCGGGCACGATCGCGATGGCGCGCACCGGCGAACCGAACTCCGCGACCTCGCAATTCTTCATCAACGTGGCCGACAACCAGCGGCTCAACTTCCGCTCCGCCGATCCGCAGGGCTTCGGCTACACGGCGTTCGGCAAGGTCGTGAGCGGCATGGACGTCGTGAACAAGATCGCGAAGACGCCGACGGGCCAAGGCGGACCGTTCCCGACCGACGTCCCGCGGACGCCGGTGATCATCAACTCGGCGAAGATCGTCGGCGGGCCGTAGCGTCCCGCACATCGCCATCCAGGCCCCGAGGAGGATCCGTGGCAAAGAAAGTCAGGCTCACCACCACCTACGGCCCGATCGTGCTCGAGCTCGACGACGAGAACGCGCCCGCAACGGTCGCGAACTTCCTGCAGTACGTGCGCGACGGCCATTACGACAACACGCTGTTCCACCGCGTGATCGACGGCTTCATGATCCAGGGTGGCGGGTTCTCGCCCGGGATGAGCCAGAAGCCGACGCGGTCGCCGGTGGCCAACGAGGCCGGCAACGGCCTCAAGAACAAGCAGTACACGGTCGCGATGGCGCGCACGTCCGAGCCGCATTCGGCCACCGCGCAGTTCTTCATCAACGTCGGCGACAACGACTTTCTCGACCACAAGGGACCGAGCCCGCAGGGGTGGGGCTACTGCGTGTTCGGCAAGGTGGTCGAAGGCAGCGAAGTCGTCGACCGGATCAAGGGCGTGCCGACCGGTCGCAACGGATTCCACCAGGACGTACCGCGCGACGACGTCGTGATCAACCGCGCGGAAGAGCTTCCCGCCTAGGAAATATCTGCATGCCCCCGCTTCCGCTGCGCGCGTGTAGCAGCGCGACACTGCGGCGGGGGAATCCCGCAGGCCGTCGCGACCCTTTGCGGGCTGTGCGGAGATCACCTGACCCGGGGGGAGCGCGGCCGTGAAGCCGACGCTGTTCCTGTCCGACCTGCACCTCTCGCCCGACCGGGAAGCCGCGGCAGCCGCGTTCCACCGGTTCTGCGCCGGCCCGGCGCGCACGGCAGCGGCCGTCTACATCCTGGGCGACCTGTACGACTGGTGGATCGGCGACGACCAGCTCGCCGACCCGTTCGCGGCGCACATCGCGGACGGCCTGAGGGGCGTGAGCGCAAGCGGCGTCGCCGTGCATGTGGCCCGCGGCAACCGCGACTTCCTGCTCGGGGATCGGTTTGCGAATGCCACGGGCGCCACGATTCTGCCCGAATGCCAGCGGCTCGATCTCGCCGGCGTGCCGACGCTCGTCTCGCACGGCGACGAGCTTTGCACGGGCGACGTCGATTATCAGCGCTTGCGGACGCGCATGCGCGATCCCGCGACGCAGCGCCGAGTGGTGCGTCTGCCGTACTTCGTCCGTCGGCTGCTCGCGCTCTGGCTGCGCCGCAGAAGCCGCGATGCGACCGCGCTGAAGCCCGAGTCGATCCTCGATGTCGACGAGGCGGCCGTCGTGCAGGCATTGCGCGAGCACGGCGTGCGCCGCCTGATCCACGGGCACACGCATCGCCCGGCGACACACTATCTGACGGTGGACGACATCCCGTGCGAACGCATCGTGCTGCCGGACTGGCGCGACCGCGGGCATTACCTTGAGATCGGGGCGGCCGGCGCGGTCGCGCACGAAATCGCCGGCAGCTAGCGTCCGCGATTTTCGCTGCCGGCACGGCTCCGCCGCGGCCCCGTCCCACGCGCAATCATCCGTGCTGCCCGCGTACGGCAGGCACGGCGGTGCGGTTGCGACGCTGCGCGTACCCGGCCCGCCATCGCGCGGTCAGGAAAACGCCTGCGCGAAGTCGGCGAGAAGGTCCTCGGGATCCTCAATGCCGACCGAGACCCGGATCAGCGAATCGGCGATGCCCATTTCGGCACGCCGCTGCGGACCCATTTCCCAGAAGATCGTGTGCGCAACCGGAATCGCCAGCGTGCGATTGTCGCCGAGGTTCGACGACAGCACGACGACCTGCAGGCGATCGAGGAAGGCGAAGCAATCGAAGCCCGCCTCGTCCCGCAACTCGAACGACAGGATCGCGCCGAAGTCGCGGAAAAGGGTGCGCGCCAGCGCGTGCTGCGGGTGCGAGGGCAGGCCCGGATAGTAGACTTTGGCCACGCGTGGGTGCGAGGCCAGCAGGCGCGCGAGTGCGCCGGCGTTCGCGCACTGCCGCGACATGCGCAGCGCCAGTGTCTCCGCACCCACCGCGATGTGGTGCGCCTGTTCGGCCGCCAGCGTACCGCCCCAGTCGCGCAGGCCTTTCTTGCGGATCTGCGTGATGCCCCACGAGGCGGGCTTGCCGCCCTTGTACGTGTCCTGGATGTTGGGATAGCGCGTCCAGTCGAAAAGCCCGGTGTCGGTCAGGCTGCCCGCGAGCGCGTTGCCGTGCCCGCCGACGTACTTGGTGAGCGCGTTGACGACCAGGCTTGCGCCGACCTCCTTCGGCCGGAAGAGCCATGGCGAGGTCAGCGTGTTGTCGACGACGTAGACCAGGCCGCGCGCGCGGCAGAGCTCGCCGATGCGGGCGAGATCGGCGATCTGCGTGCGCGGGTTCGCGATCGTTTCGACGAACACGATGCGGGTGGCGGGCGTGATGGCCGCTTCGACCGCGCGCACATCGGTCGCATCGACGAACGTGACCGGCGTGCCGTGCAGCTGCAGCGTGTCGAACAGGCTGTTGGTGTTGCCGAACAGGAAGTGGCTTGCCACCACGTGATCGCCGGCCCTCGTGAGCGCGAGCATCGCCGCGCCGATCGCCGCCATGCCGGTGGCGAAGACGATCGTCGCCGCCCCGCCCTCCATCGCGTTGACCTTGGCCTCGAGCGCGCCCCCCGTGGGGTTGCCCTGCCGGCCGTACACGTAGCCGGGCTGCCGGCCCTGGAACACGTCGGCCAGCTCCCGCGCGGCGCGATAGCCGTAGGCGACCGACAGATGCAGCGGCTTGTGCAGCGCGCCGTGCTCGATGGCGGCCTCGCGGTCGGAATGCAGTATCGCGGTCGTGAATCCGCGGGAGGGCGTGTCTTCGGTCATTTTCGCACCCAACAAAAAACCCGTCTGGCGCCGCCAAACGGGTTTCGTGGCCCGGCCTCGAATCGGAAGCCGCGCAAACCTCGCTTTAGCGGAATTTCTTACGCGCCCGCAAGCTGAAGCTCAAATCGGCGCCCGACAACTGTAGCACATGCGACAGCCCGGGCAACCTCCGCGCGAACCGGCGCCGTCAGGCGGGCGCGCGCTCGCGCGCGTCGTCCAGCAGATCGGCTTCCTGCTGCCCGCGTTCCTCGTCGCGCTCCACGGCAAGGTGGTCGAGGTAATCGGTCGTGATGTCGCCGGTCACGTACTTGCCGTCGAAGCACGACGCCTCGAACTCGGCAAGGCGCGGATTCAACCTGCGGATCGCGTGCTTCAGCGCGTCGAGCTCCTGGTAGATGAGGAGGTCGGCGCCGATCTCGCGGGCGATCTCCGCCTCGTTGCGACCGGTCGCGACAAGCTCGCGCGCCGTCGGCATGTCGATGCCGTACACATTGGGATAGCGCACCGGCGGGCTCGCCGAGGCGAAGTAGACCTTGCGCGCGCCGGCTTCGCGCGCCATCTGCACGATCTCGCGCGACGTCGTACCGCGCACGATTGAGTCGTCCACCAGCAGCACGACCTTACCTGCGAACTCCATGCCGATGGGGTTCAGCTTCTGCCGCACGCTCTTCCTGCGGATCGCCTGCCCCGGCATGATGAACGTCCGCCCGATATACCGGTTCTTGATGAAACCCTCGCGGTACTTGAGCCGGAGCTCGTTCGCGAGCTGCAACGCCGAGGGGCGGCTCGAGTCCGGGATCGGAATGACGACGTCGACGTCCTGCGCGTCGGGCATCGCCCGGATCTTCTGCGCGAGCGCCGAGCCCATGTTGATCCGCGCCTCGTAAACCGACGTGCCGTCGATGATCGAGTCGGGACGCGCGAGATAGACGTACTCGAAGATGCACGGCACGAGCCTGGGGTTGTCCGCGCACTGCCGGGTGAACAGGCGGCCATTGAGGTCGATGAAGGCGGCTTCGCCCGGCGCGACGTCGCGCAACGCCCTGAAGCCCAGCGCCTCGACGGCGACCGACTCGGAGGCCACGATGTGCTCGCTGCCGCCCAGCGCCTCGTTGTGGCCGACGATCAGCGGGCGGATCCCGAACGGGTCGCGGAACGCGAGCAGGCCGTAGCCGGCGATCATCGCGACCACGGCGTAGGCGCCGCGGCATCGCTTGTGCACGCCGGCCACCGCACGGAAGATCGCCTCCGGGTCGAGCCTCGCGTGGTGCGCCGCGCGCTCGAGTTCGAGCGCGAGCACGTTCAGCAGCACCTCGCTGTCGCTGTTCGTGTTGACGTGGCGGAAGTCGTGCTCCCACAGCTCGCGCTTCAGCGCTTCGCTGTTCGTCAGGTTGCCGTTGTGGCCGAGCGTAATGCCGAAGGGCGAGTTCACGTAGAACGGCTGCGACTCGAGCTCCGAAAACGCCGAGCCCGCCGTCGGATAGCGGCAGTGGCCGATGCCCGCGTTGCCGGTCAGCTCGCGCATGTTCCGCGTGCGAAACACGTTCTGGACGAGCCCCGGTCCCTTGAACATGTGAAAGCTCGGGCCCTCGCCCGTCACGATGCCGGCCGCATCCTGCCCGCGGTGCTGCAGCAGCAGCAACCCGTCGTAGAGCAGCTGGTTGACCGGCGTGTGGGCGACGACGCCGATGATTCCGCACATGGGCGTCAGCGCCTGTTCAGACGGTGTCCGCAGGCGCGAACAGGTGGCGCGGCAATCGGGGCGCCTCGCGAAGCCAAGACCGGGCGCCCGGGCAAGGAAAGCGACGAACAGTGCCCGCCCGGCGCGCCTGCTCCTCCCAGGTTGCTGCCGAAAGCGCGACGCGCATCAATGCAAAACCCGACGGCACGGCCGTTCCGGCATCGCTTCATGCCCTGCCCTTCGCGGTTCCGCGCATGCAACACTCGTCTGGACATTGTGTGAAAAAGCTCGCGCCCTTGCCTTCGCCGGAGCGTCCGGCGCCGATGCTGCCCGCCGTCCCGAATAGTCGAGCCGATCCGCCCACTGCGGCGGCAGCCACGGCCGCAGGGCCAGCGCCGCCTCGGACAGCGGCCCTCCAAGCCATGAATTCTGCCACCAATCGGCGGCCGGCAGCGTCGTAACACCCGCTGCCAGCACGAATGCCATCACCAGCACGACGCCGCGCGCCACACCGAAAAGCGCACCGAGCGACCGGTCCACGAAGCCCAGGCCCGCCCGATGGATCACCGCCCGCAGCGGCCAGGCGATCAGCGCGCCGACGACCATCGCCGCGAGAAAGATCAGCACGAACGCGATCAGGTGCGGAACAAGCGGGTAATCGCGCACTTGCGGAAGCATGCTGCCGACGTCCGGCGACCAGGCGAGCGCTGCGATGAGTCCGGCCACCCACGTTGCCAGCGCGATCAGCGAGCGCACGATGCCACGCGCGAACGCCAGAAGCGCCGAGAGCGCGATCACGCCGGGCACCAGCCAATCGAACACCGTCATCGGGAATCGCGGCGGCGGGCACAACCGCGCCGCGCAGTGAACACTAAGGAACCTCTGCATAACCCGCGCACGATCGCGACGGGGCTTTGCGGGATACCCCCGCCGCAGCGTTGCGCTGCGGAACGAGCGCAGCGGAGGCGGGGGCGTGCGCCTGCTTCGCGGTCGCATCCCCGGGCTCGTTCGTTTCGAACTCGGTCCGGGGCCCCTGCTCCGCGCTACGCAGGCGTATGCGCGAAGCGCAGCGAAGCCAATGGCCATCCCCCTTGGCAAGCCGCGCGACAAAGCAGACCGCCCGCAAAGCCCCGTCCCTTCGGGCTGCTGCGAAATGCGGCGCCTGCTTCGCCTCGCTCCTCGGCCTCGTAGGCTCGGCTACGACCTTCGTCGCTCGGCTCACACCCATCCGCATTTCGCCCTGCAGCGCGGCCGTGTGGGGGTTATGCAGAGGTTCCCTAACGGCTCGCGGTGACGATGCCGCTCTGGCCTTCCCCCTTGAGCTTGTCGCGGGCGGCGTCGGCGGTCTCGCGCGTCGTATAGGGCCCCACGCGAACACGCCAGAGCGTTCCACGCGAGGTCGACACCGGCTCGGTATAGGCGGGATATCCGGATCTCTTCAGTTTCGCCGCCAGCGCGTTCGCGCCCTTGTCGTCCGCAAACGCGGCGAGCTGGACCGCGAATGCGGCGGACTTGCCGGCATCCGCGACCGCCGCAACGATGGGCTTCGCCTCGCTCGGCGCGGCGGTTGTCTCCCGCGGACCGACATCGGTCGCGACCGGCTTCGCCTCCGATGCCGGGGTCTGCTCGGTCGTGACCGTTGACGAAGCGGGTGACGGCGCCGCCGTCTTCGGTGCAGTCGCGGGCTCGTTCCTGCCGGCCGGCACAACCGCCTTGTTCGCCGGAGCAAGCACGCGCTGCTCGGCTTCCGCGAGAGAGCGCTTGGCGGCCGCATCCTTGCTTGGCACGTCGATCGCCGGCGAGCGCGGTGCCGAGGCGTCCGCGCTCGCCTGCGCCGTCGGTGCGGCCGGCCGCGCAGCGGGAACGGGCACGACCGACGAGGGCTTCGGGTCGGCCGGCTTGCCCTCGCGCGCCTTGCCATCGGCGGCGCCGGGCGCATTCAGTCGATTGACGAACTTGCCTTCGTCGATCGGCGGGATCTTGACCGAGACGTCCTCGCCGAGCGGCTTGGGGTCGCTTTCCAGCAGCATCGGCACGACCACCGCGGCGGCGAGCGCAAGGATGACCGCGCCGACCAGGCGGCGGCGAGCGCGCCGCCGCAATTCATCGACGGCAGGTTCGACGGCAGCTTCGGGCATCGTCACTTCGCGCTCCGCAGTGCAGGATCGGCTCGGGACGCGGCCAGCGCGGCCGCCACCGTGAGGAACGATCCGAACACGACGATTCTATCAGCCTCACCCGCAATCGCCTGCGCATCGCGCCACGCGGCCTCGACGTTTTCGCATGTGCGGATGTCGGCTCCGGCAACACCGGCCGCGACGAGCCGCTCGCGCATCAGCGCCGCCGAGCCGCCGCGCGCGGACGGCAGCGTTGCCACGATCCAGCGGTCGATGCGCGGACGCATCGCCGCGATCACCCCGTCGACGTCCTTGTCGCTCAGCATGCCGAACACGGCAAACGTCCGCGGATGAAAACCCATCGTTCCCAGCGTGTCGGCAAGCATGCGGGCGGCTTGCGGGTTGTGCGCGACATCCAGCACGACAACCGGCCGACCGGGCAGCACGGTGAACCGGCCCGGAAGGTCGACGGCGACCAGGCCATCGCGGATGGCGCCGCCGGAAACCGGCAGGCGCTCGCGCAACACGCCGAGCGTGGCGAGCACCGTCGCCGCGTTTCCGAGCTGATACGCGCCGCGCAGCGCCGGAAACGGCAGGCCGGAACGCGGCCCGCCCGGCCCCCAGTAACGCCATTGCGTGCCTTCGGGCACGAAACCGTAATCGCGTCCGATGGTGAGGAGGTCCGCGCCGACTTGGGCGGCGTAGGCGAGCAGTGCGGCAGGCGGCGCGGGGTCCCCGCAGATCGCCGCGCGGCCCGCGCGCATGATGCCCGCCTTTTCGCGACCGATGTCCTCGCGCGTCGGGCCGAGATAGTCCATGTGATCGAGATCGACGCTCGTCACTACCGCGACGTCGGCGTCGACCGCGTTCACGGCGTCGAGTCGACCGCCCAGTCCGACCTCCAGCACGACGACGTCGAGACCCGCACGCGCGAAGGTCCACAGCGCCGCGAGCGTGCCGAACTCGAAATAGGTGAGCGGGACGGCCGATCCGGCGCACGTGCGCGCGTCCTCGACCGCGTTGAACGCAGCGACGAGCGCCGCATCGTCCTGCGCGACGCCGTCGATCACGACGCGCTCGTTGTAGCGCAAAAGGTGCGGCGACGTGTAGAGCCCGACCCGATAGCCCGCGCGGCGCAGGATCGAGGCGAGCATCGCGCACGTCGACCCCTTGCCATTGGTGCCGGTCACCGTGATGACCGGACAGGCGATCGCGGCGGGAAGCCGCGCGAGCACCGCGCGCACGCGGTAGAGGCCCATCGCGATCGACTTCGGATGCAGCGTTTCGAGGTACGCGAGCCAGTCAGGCAGCGTCGCGGGTCGTTCCATTGCGCTCGAGGCCGCCTTGTCGGTGGAAGTGCGTTGCGCGCAACTGCGCGGCGCCGCGCCGCGGCGGGGGGCAGCGCCTGCGAGGCGTCAGGCCGCGGGTGCCGGCTGGCGCATGAGCAGCGCGAGCACGCGCGCGAGCTCGTCGCGCAGCTGGCGGCGATCGACGATGAGGTCGAGCGCGCCTTTCTCGATCAGGAACTCGGCGCGCTGGAAACCCTCCGGCAGCTTCTCGCGCACGGTCTGCTCGATGACACGCGGGCCGGCAAAGCCGATCAACGCGGCAGGCTCGGCGATCACGATATCCGCAACGAAGGCGAAGCTCGCGGAGACGCCGCCCATCGTGGGGTCGGTCAGGATCGAAATGAACGGCAGCTGCGCCTTCGCGAGCTCCTGCAGCACCGCCGTCGTCTTCGCCATCTGGAACAGCGAGTTCACGCCTTCCTGCATGCGCGCGCCGCCGGAAGCCGCGATGCAGACAAACGGGAAGCGGTTCTCGTAGGCGACGCGCACGCCGCGCACGAAGCGCTCGCCGACCACCGAGCCCATCGAGCCGCCCATGAACTCGAACTCGAACGCAGCCAGCACGAGCGGGACGCTCTTGACGGAACCCTGCATCACGACGAGCGCGTCGGTTTCGCCGGTTTCCTCGAGAGCCGCGGCCAAGCGGTCCGGATACTTCTTCTGGTCCCTGAATTTGAGGCTGTCGATCGGGACGACTTCCGAGCCGATCTCGAAGCGTCCCTCGGGATCCAGCAGCTGCTCGAGCCGCTCGCGTGCCGACACGCGCCCGTGGTGGTTGCACTTGGGACAGACGTGCAGGTTCTTTTCGAGGTCGGTCCGGTAGAGCACCGCCTCGCACGCGGGGCACTTGATCCACAACCCCTCGGGCACCGCCTGCTTCTTGATACCGGGCGTGCTCTTGATGCGCGGTGGCAGGAGTTTCTGCAGCCAACTCATCGCGAAACCTCCGTCGTCGCGGTGCGCAGCATCACGCCGCGCGCTTGCCGGCCGTTGCGTCCAATGCGGTGCGGATGCCGGCGAGCCAGCGGCCGGCCCGGGCAGGCGCACCTTCCGCCGGCCCGTTCTCGATTTCCTGAATGATCCGGCTGCCGATCACGACCGCGTCGGCGTGCACGGCGATCGCCTGCGCGGTCGCGGCATCGCGAATTCCGAAGCCGACGCCGACCGGAATCTTCACGTGGCGCCTGATCTCCGCGACCCGCTGCGCAACTTCAGCGGTGTCCAGGTGGCCCGCACCCGTCACACCCTTGAGCGAGACATAGTAGACGTAGCCACGCGCAATCTGCGCGACGGCATCCATGCGCGAGGGCGACGTCGTCGGCGAGAGCAGGAAGATCGGCGCGAGCCCGCGGGCCTCCATCTGCGCCGCGAAATCGCCCGCCTCCTCCGGCGGATAATCGACGATCAGCACGCCGTCCACGCCCGCTTCCCTCGCGCAGTCGGCGAATGCCGAGAGGCCCATCGTCTCGATGGGATTCGCGTAGCCCATCAACACCACCGGCGTCGTCGTATCGGCGGCGCGGAACGCACGCACGATCGCGAGCACGTCCTTCAGGCCGACGTGGTGCGCGAGCGCGCGTTCGGAAGCGCGCTGAATGACGGGGCCGTCGGCCATCGGGTCCGAGAACGGCACGCCAAGCTCGATCACGTCCGCCCCCGCCGTCACGAGCGCGTGCATGATCGGCAGCGTCAGCGCGGGCGACGGGTCTCCCGTCGTGACGTAGGGGATCAGCGCCGCGCGGCCCTTGGCGCGCAGTGCGGCGAAGACGGCATCGATCCGGTTCATCGTTCGGATGTCAGATGCCAGATGTCAGATGTCGTCTGCCATCTGTCATCTCTCATCTGCCCGCTGTCCTCTGACCCGGGTCGCACTCGGGCCGGCAATAGAACTTGAGGCCCGTACGCTCGGCCACCGTGTTCATGTCCTTGTCGCCGCGTCCGGACAGGTTGACGAGCAGAATCGTGTCCTTGGGCAACGTGGGCGCGAGCTTTGTCGCATGGGCGAGCGCGTGCGACGACTCGAGCGCCGGAATGATGCCCTCGATGCGGCAGCACTCTCCGAACGCCCTCAGCGCCTCGTCGTCGGTGATCGACACGTACACGGCGCGATGCGTGTCCTTGAGGTAGGCGTGCTCCGGGCCCACTCCCGGGTAGTCGAGACCCGCCGACACCGAGTGCGTCTCGATGATCTGTCCGTTCTCGTCCTGCAGGAGATAGGTGCGGTTGCCGTGCAGCACGCCCGGACGTCCTGCCGACAGCGATGCCGAATGCCGTCCCGTTGCGATGCCCTCGCCCGCCGCCTCGACACCGACGAGCTTGACGTCCGCGTGACCGATGTAGGGATGGAAGATGCCCATCGCGTTGCTGCCGCCGCCGACGCATGCGATCACGTAGTCGGGTTGACGGCCGGCGGCCTCCGGCATCTGCCACAGGCACTCGCGGCCGATCACGCTCTGGAAGTCGCGCACCATCATCGGGTAGGGATGCGGGCCGGCAACCGTGCCGATGATGTAGAACGTGTTCTCGACGTTGGTCACCCAATCGCGCATCGCCTCGTTCAACGCGTCCTTCAGTGTCCTGCTGCCCGACTCGACCGGCACGACGGTGGCGCCAAGGAGCTTCATGCGGAAGACGTTCTGCGCCTGGCGCTTCACGTCCTCGGAGCCCATGTAGACGACGCATTCCATGCCGTAGCGCGCGGCGACCGTCGCGGTTGCGACACCGTGCTGCCCCGCGCCCGTTTCGGCGATCACGCGCGGCTTGCCGAGCCGGCGCGCGAGCAGCGCCTGCCCGATGCAGTTGTTCACCTTGTGCGCGCCGGTATGATTCAGGTCCTCGCGCTTCAGCCAGATCTGCGCGCCGCCCAGTAGCTTCGACCAGCGCTCGGCGTGGTAGACGGGCGACGGCCGGCCGACGTAATGCTTCAACTCGCGCTCGAATTCGGCGACGAACGCCGGGTCGTGCTGATAGCGCGCGTACTGGTCGCGCAGCTCGTCGAGCGCCCGGATCAGCGTCTCCGCGACGAACACGCCGCCGTACGGCCCGAAATGGCCGCGCGCGTCGGGAAGGTTGTAGGGGATGTCACCCATCTGCATGGCGAACCTCGGCGATGAACGCTGCGATCTTCGCCGCGTCCTTGATGCCCTTCGACGGCGCGCCGTCGGGACCGGTCGCCTCGACGCCGCTCGAGACGTCCACCGCCCACGGGCGCAGGCGGCGAACGGCCGCGGCAACATTTTCCGCCGCCAATCCACCCGACAGCACGAGCGGGCGCGGCAGCTTCGCCGGAACGCGATCCCAGTCGAACATGCGGCCCGTGCCGCCGGGAAGCCCGCCCGAAGGCGGCGCGTCGAAAAGCAAGCCGGCGGCATCCGGGTAACGCGAGATGGATTCTAGCAAATCGCCCTCCTCGCCCACGGCGAGCGCCTTGAGATACGGTCTCGCGAACTGGCGGCAGAACGACGCGGGCTCGGAACCGTGGAACTGCAGAAGGTCGAGACGCACCGCGGCAAGCGCGGTGCGCACCTGATCGGCGGTGGGATCGACGAACAGGCCCACGACGCCCACGAAGGGCGGCAGTGCGGCGACGATCGCCCGCGCGCGATCGAAATCGACGACGCGCGGCGTGCCGTGCCAGAACACGACGCCGATCGCATCCGCACCCTCGCGCGCGGCGGCCAGGCCGTCCTCGACGCGCGTGATGCCGCAGATCTTGATCCGGGTGCGCATGGGCTAGCCCTGAGGCAATGCGACCGGCCGGCGCGTAGCGGGCAACCCGAAGCGCGCGTCGTAGTCGGCGCCCGTGAAATAGAGCCCCGCGGGCGCGAATGTCGGTGCGCCATGCGAGCGATCGCGCGACGCGAGCGCGCGAGCGATCCAGTCGGGGCTTTCCTTGCCTGCCCCGACCATCACAAGTGCCCCGACGATGTTGCGGATCATGTGATGGAGGAAAGCGTTCGCGGAGAAATCGAACCGCAGCAACGGGCCGGCGGCATCGATGACGATCGGCTGCAGCGTCTTGACCGGAGACTTGGCCTGACATTCGGCTGCGCGAAACGCCGAAAAATCGTGGTTGCCGGCAAAGTGCGCTGCGCCTTTTCGCATGGCCTCGACATCGAGCGGTCGATGGTACCAGCCCACGCGCCCGGCATTGAGGCCGGGGCGCTCGGGACGATTCAACAGCAGATACGTGTAGTGCCGGGCAGATGCGGCGAAGCGCGCATGGAAATCGGGACCCGCCGGATGCGCCCAGACGACTGCCGCCGCCTGCGGGAGGAGCGCATTGACGCCGCGCGACCAGGCGGTTTCGGGACGCGTGGCGTCGACGTCGAAGTGGACGATCTGCGAAGTCGCATGCACACCCGCATCGGTGCGTCCCGCGGCGCAGACCGCGACCGGCGATCCTGCGATGCCGGTCAACGCCTGCTCGAGCGCATCCTGCACGCCGCAGGCCGGGCGCTGCGACTGGAACCCGCAAAACGAGCGGCCGTCGTATTCGAGCGCAAGGGCGTAGCGCATCTCAGGGATCAGGAAACAGCCATCAGGGCTCGGCGATCCGTGCACCCCGGGTCGCCGCATTGCGACGGCCCCGGTCCTGTCCGCGTCTGCCCGCACTCCGGTTCATGGCCGATACCTGATGCCCGAAAAGCAAACGGCGGATCGCGCGCGATCCGCCGTTGCAATCCGACCGCCGATGTCAGGCGAGCTTCGTGAGCAGCGCGTGCGCTTCGGACTTCTGCTGGTCGTCGCCCTCGTGCAGCACTTCCTGCAGGATCTCGCGGGCACCCTCGACGTCGCCCATTTCCTGATACGCCTTGGCGAGGTCGAGCTTGGTCGCAGCATCGTGCCATTGACCGTCCAGCACGGAGGGCGTCGGATCCTCGAACGTCGAGCGGTCCGGGTCGAACGACAAATCGAGCTTGTCGAGTTCGAGCGCCGCCGCGGGTCGTGCAAACGATGGCGCGGCCTCCGCGAGCGCGGGCTCGCCGCGCGGCTTGCCCATCGGCGCGGGCTTCTCGGCCTCGTCCAGCTTGAAGTCGAGGTCGAAGTGCGGGGCGGGCTCGCGCTTGGCCGTATCGATGGTCTCGCCCACTGCGCGCAACGTCGGCTCGGCCGCGGTCTTGCCGGCGGCCAGCGTGCCTGCCAGCGCTGCGACCGCACCGGCCGCCGCCGCATGCACCTTGTCCGCCGCCGCGTCGGCCACCGCGCCTGTCGTGCGCGTGCTCTTCTCGAGCGCCTGCTCGGCGCCGGCCAGAATGTCGGCCGGCGTCTTGGGCTTGGCGCCCGAAGCGGGCGAGATCGTGAAGTCTTCCTCCAACTGGAAATCGACCGCCTTGTCCTTGCCGGCGCCGCGCGAGCCTTCGGGCAGCGGTGAGGGCGCCGCCGCGACCGTCGTTGGTTCGTCCGCGACCTTGGCAGCGAGCGGCGCAGCGGGCGGAGCGCCGCCCTCGGCGAACATCGGGTTGTTCGGATCGAGCTGGCGGCCGAGCGCAACGGCCTTCTGCCAAACATCGCCCTGTCCGTTTGTCACCGAGTACAGCTCGGAGGCGACCGTTTCGAAGGCAGAAGGCTTGTTGTGCTGCGCGTGGATCTCGAGCAGCTTGAGATAGATCTCCTGCCGCTGCGGATCCTTCTTCAGCGCGTCTTTCAGGATCTCCTCGGCCTGCGCATCGCGCCCGTAGGCGAGATACACCTCGGCTTCGGCGATCGGGTCGACTTCGTCGGTGTCGATGTTACCGAGCCCTTCGCGGCTGAAGTCGCTGGCAAGCGAGTTGTCGCCCGTGTTCACCACACCGCCGCCGGTTGAACCGAACACCGTGTTGGTCTTGATGTCGGTGCCCGAGATGATGCTGTCCTCGAATTTTGTCGTCTTGCGCCGGCGTGCGGCAACGATCGCGGCAATCCCGCCCAATACGGCGAGCGCGCCCGCGCCGATCGCCCACCCCGGCGTGTTGGCGGTCAAGTCTTCAAACAACGAGGGTTCGGGCGCCTTTGGCGCGACTTTCGGCGGCGCCTTCGGCGCGGCGGCCGGCGCTGGCGCGGGCTCCTTCGGAGGCTCGGCGGCCTTGGGTTCAGGCGCCGGGGCGGGGCTTGTCGCCACAGGCGGCGTCGGTTCCGGAGCCTTCGGGGGCTCTGCGGCCTTCGGCGGCTCTGCGGCCTTCGGCGGCTCTGCGGCCTTCGGCGCCTCTGCGGCCTTCGGGGGCTCCACCGCCTTCGTCTCGGGCGCCTTTGCGACGGTGACGGGCGGCGGCGTTGGCGCGCCCTTGCCCTTCAAGGCCTCGGCCTGCTGCTGCGCCTGTGCGAGCGTCTGATTGCGCAAATCGAGCGCACGCTGCATGTCCTTCAGTGTCTTCTCCAGGTCCGCGATCCGTGTCTGCGCATCGCGCAGCGCCTTGTCGCGCGCGACCGTGTCCTCGGCCGCCGCGGCAGCGCCGCCCTTGCCGACACCGGCCTCACGCGAGACGCGCAACTGGTCTCGGCCGGCAGTGGCCGGCGCGGCCTTGTCCTCGACCGCCGTGGAGATGCGACCGCTCGCGCCTTGCCGAGCCTCACCGCCATCGCCCATCGGCGCGGACGCCGCGACACGGTCGCGGTACGAGCGCCAATCGGCCGCCTGAGCACGCACGACCTTCGTGGCTTCCGGTTCGGGCGTCGCCGCCACCTGTTCGGCCGGAGGCACCGAAACGATCGCGCCCGTGCGCAGGCGGTTCATGTTGTTGCCTTCGAACGCGTTGGCGTTGGCGTTGAACATCGCCACCAGCATCTGGTCGAGCGAGACCGTCGGCGGTTTGTATTGCTGCGCGATCTTCGACAGCGTATCGCCGCGCTTGACCGCATAGCCTTCCGCCGGCGCCGCCGGGGCGGGTTGGGCGGTGGCCGATGCGCGCCCGGCCGGCGCCGCACGACCTTCGGGTGCGGGCGCGCGCGCCGCGGGCTGCGTCTGCGCTGCGCCGCGTGCCGGCGCCATCGGTTCGGCCTGCTGCGCGATCATCGTACCCGGCGGATCGAGCAGGAACGTGTATTCGCGCACGACACGTCCCGAAGCCCAACTCACGTCGACCAGCAGATCGAGAAACGGTTCGGCGGTCGCGAGCGGCGAAGTGACGCGGAGGACGGCGCCGCCATCCGGCAGGCGCTCGACACTGATCCGGGCGCGAGCGAGCACGGCCTGGTAGGTCCTGTTGTTCTGGCGGTACAACGCGGGGTCGGCAATGGTCGCCGTCAGCGAGTCGAGTTCCTCGCGACTTGTCGACGTGAGCTCGATCTGGGCCGACAGCGGCTCGCCGAGCGCCGAGGTCACGGTAAGCTTGCCAAGCCCGAGTGCATACGCCGAGCCGGGAAACGCCAGCGCGCCCGCGATGAGGCTATACGTCAAAATCGGTTTTGCTCGCATGCCAACCCCTTCGGGAGTTACGGTGAGGCTCAAGCTAACTTAACATCATGGGTTTAGCCGTGCAAGCTAAAGCCCGGTATTAGCTCGGCTTTTGGCTGTCATAAATGGCGGTCGCACGCAAGGTTCATGCCGTTGCGCTGACGTATCCCGCTATCCGTTGGATCGCAGTCTAGCGCCAACGCAACATCTTGTGGCGATTGGCCTCGACGGACGCGATGGCTCGCGTGTTGCATTCGTGTCGACGACTGCATCCGCCCCGGGCCGTCACGATGTGCCGCTGGATGAAAGTTGGCAAAATGCGCCGCGATCTTGCCGGGGGGGAATCAAACCCCCGGCAAAGAGCGAAAGGGGCGCCGCGACGCTCCCTGCGGCGGCGCCACGCCGCGTCGTTCGAGGCGACGATTGTACCCTTCAGGAACCAGGGTTGTCGCACGCAACCGATCACCGGGCGACCGCGCTTCGTTTATGCCCCTCCGGCTCACCGGCCGAGCAGGATGCGCAGCATCCGGCGCAGCGGCTCGGCCGCGCCCCACAGCAACTGGTCGCCGACCGTGAACGCGCCCAGGTATTCCGGCCCCATCGCGAGCTTGCGCAGCCGTCCTACCGGGATTTCGAGCTTGCCCGTCACTGCCGCAGGCGTGAGCTCGCGGATGCTCGCGTCGCGGACATTGGGAATCACCCGGACCCACTCGTTCGCATCGGCGACCAGCCGCTCGATTTCGGCAATCGGCACGTCCTTGCGAAGCTTGATCGCAAGTGCCTGCGAGTGACAGCGCATCGCACCGATGCGAACGCAGATCGACTCGATGACCAGCGGCCGGTTCTCGCGCCCGAGGATCTTGTTCGTCTCGGCGCCGCCCTTCCACTCCTCGCGCGACATGCCGTTGCCCAAGTCCTTGTCGATCCAGGGAATGAGGCTGCCCGCGAGCGGCACGCCGAAATGCTCGGTCGGAAAACGCGGATCGCGCAGAACACCGGCGACTTCGCGGTCGATGTCGAGAATCGAGCTTCGCGGGTCGTTCAGCAACGCCTGGGCAGCGAGGTGCGCCTCGCCCATCTGCAGCAGCAGCTCGCGCATGTTCTGCGCGCCCGCGCCCGAGGCGGCCTGATACGTCATGCAGCTCATCCACTCGACCAGATCGGCGCGGAACAGGCCCGCCATGCCCATCAGCATCAGGCTGACCGTGCAGTTGCCGCCGATGTAGTTCTTCACGCCCTTCGCGAGCGCGGCATCGATCACGCCGCGGTTGACGGGATCGAGGATGATGACTGCATCGTTCTTCATCCGCAGCGCGGAGGCCGCGTCGATCCAGTATCCCGAGAAGCCCGCGTCGCGCAGCTTCGGGTACATGTCGTTCGTCCAGTCGCCACCCTGGCAGGTCACGATCGCGTCGAGCCCTGCGAACGCCTTCGGATCGTTGGCGTCGCGCAGCGCCGACGTCCGCCTGCCGACATCCGGCCCGGTGCCGCCCACGGTCGACGTCGAGTAGAAAACCGGGTCGATGTGCTCGAAATCGCGCTCCTCGAGCATGCGTTGCATCAGCACGGAACCCACCATGCCCCGCCAACCCACGATACCTGCGCGCATCACATCACCTCAAATGAAAGTTCTGCCATGGCCGCAATGGACCCGCCGATAACGAGACGCCCGTCAGCGCCCCCGTTTTCGCGCGGTCTTGGTCGCCTTGCGTCGCATCGCCGAGGGACGCGCCGCTGCGGGCCTCGCCGCGCCGGCGACGCGGCCCGGCTTCAACCGCGCCATCGCATACGCGTCGACATACCGCCCGTCGCGAACCGCATAATTGCGCAGCGTGCCCTCGACTTCGAACCCGAACCTGCGGTAGAGCTTCATCGCCGCGGCGTTGTCGGTGTATACGGTCAGCTCGAGGCGCGAGTAGTCGAGCCAGTTGTCGGCCAGGTTCACCGCGGCCGTCATCAGCGCGGTGCCTACGCCCTTCCCCTGCCAGTCGTCGTGCACCGACATGCCGATGTATCCCGCGTGCCGACGGCGCGGCGACTTCGACGCGACGTGCAGGCCGAGGTTGCCGACGACCCTGCCGTCCACCTCGGCCACGAGCACGAAATCCTCGGACCCGACGCCGTCCTGAAGCCGCTTGCGCCACATCTCGACCGAGGGATACGGCAACTGCAGCGTCCCCGCCTGCGCGCGCGGCATGGCGAAAGTCGCCTGCATCGCCTCGGCATCCCGAGGCTCGGCACGGCGCACCGTGATCGCGGGCCTGCGCGCGGCCATCATCCGCTCCGCAGCGCCGAGACGACGGCATCGCCCATCCCCGCCGTGCCGACCGCGCGCTCACCCGGCAACGCGATGTCGGCCGTGCGCACGCCGCGCCGGAGCACGTTGCGCACCGCGGTCTCGATCCGGTCCGCGATATCCGGCCGGTCGAACGTGTAGCGAAACATCATGCCGAGCGAGAGGATCGTCCCGAGCGGATTCGCCTTGTCCTGGCCTGCGATGTCGGGCGCCGAGCCGTGGATCGGCTCGAAGAGACCCTTCCGCTTCGCGTCGAGCGATGCGGACGGCAGCATGCCGATGGATCCGGCGAGCATCGACGCCTCGTCGGAGAGGATGTCGCCGAAGATGTTGCCGGTGACGATCACGTCGAACTGGCGGGGATTGCGCACGAGCTGCATCGCCGCGTTGTCGACATACATGTGCGACAGCGCGACGTCCGGATACGAGGCGGCGACCGCGGTGACGACTTCGCGCCAGAGGATCGACGTGTCGAGCACGTTCGCCTTGTCCACCGAGCAGAGGCGCTTTCCGCGTGCGCGCGCGGTCTCGAAGCCGACCTTGGCGATGCGGCGGATCTCGCCTTCGCTGTAGAGCATCGTGTCGAAACCCTCGGCCTCGCCGTGCGCGTTGGTGCGCCGGCCGCGCGGCTGGCCGAAATAGATGTCCCCGGTCAGCTCGCGGACGATCATGAGGTCGAGCCCTGCGACCACCTCGGGCCTTAACGTCGACGCCGCGGCGAGCTCCGGATAGAGCAGCGCGGGCCGCAGGTTGGCGAAGAGGCCGAGCGCCTTGCGGATGCCGAGAATGCCCTGCTCGGGGCGCAGCTCGCGCGGCAGCGCGTCGTATTTCGGGCCACCGACTGCGCCGAGCAGCACCGCATCCGCCGCCTGCGCAAGCGCGAGCGTAGCCTCGGGCAGCGGCTCGCCGGCGGCGTCGTATCCGGCACCGCCGATCGGCGCCGTGGTCGTCTCGACGGCCAGACCCTCGCGCTTCAGCAGATCGAGCACCTTGACGGCTCCGGCAACGATCTCGGGCCCTATGCCGTCTCCCGGGAGGATCGCGATCTTCATCGCAGCCACGGCTGCGATTCCAGCCGCTTCGCTTCGAAGGCGCGGATCTCGTCGGCATGCGCGAGCGTAAGGCCGATGTCGTCCAGCCCGTTGCGCAGGCAATGCTTGCGGAAGGGCTCGACGTCGAAGGAGAACGCAAGGCTGCCGTCCGGCGTCGTCACGGTCTGCGCCGGCAGATCGACCGTGAGCTCGAACCCCGGGAATGCCGCGACCGCGTGGAAGAGCTGGTCGACCGCACGCTCGGGAAGCACGATCGGCAGCAGGCCGTTCTTGAAGCAGTTGTTGAAGAAGATGTCGGCATAAGAGGGCGCGATCAGCGCGCGGAAGCCGTAGTCCGCGAGCGCCCACGGCGCGTGCTCGCGCGAGCTGCCGCAGCCGAAGTTGCGGCGCGCAAGCAGGATCGACGCGCCGGCGTAGCGCCGCTCGTTCAGCACGAAACCCGGGTTCGGCGACCGCTTCGAGTGGTCCATGCCGGGTTCGCCGCGATCGAGATAGCGCCATTCGTCGAACAGGTTCGGTCCGAACCCCGACCGCTTGATCGACTTCAGGAACTGCTTGGGAATGATCGCGTCGGTGTCGACGTTCGCCCGATCAAGCGGGGCGACGATGCCGGTGTGGACAGTGAAGGGCTGCATGGATCGTGAGCCCCCGGCTATTTGGGCTTCGCCGAGTCGGCCGCCTTCTCGATTGCCGTTCCGGTGGCCTTGACGTCCTTACCGACGCCCTGAACGGTATTGCATGCGGCGAGTCCAAGCGCAAGACCGGCGATCGCAAGCAAGGCAGCGACGTTCTTGATCATGTTTTGCTCCACGAACCAGGGTCTGTTCACACTAAAGGGGCCCTAAGAGAGTCGACGCACGTCGACGAAATGCCCCTCGACGGCGGCGGCGGCGGCCATCGCGGGACTGACAAGGTGGGTGCGGCCGCCGGCACCCTGGCGGCCCTCGAAATTGCGGTTCGACGTCGAGGCGCAGCGCTCGCCCGGCTCCAGCCGGTCGTCGTTCATTGCGAGGCACATCGAGCAGCCCGGCTCGCGCCATTCGAATCCCGCGTCGCGGAACACGCGGTCGAGACCCTCGGCTTCCGCCTGTGCCTTGACGAGCCCCGACCCCGGCACGACCAGCGCGAGCTTCACGTTCGGCGCGATGCGCCGGCCGCGCGCGACCGCGGCAGCCTGCCGCAGGTCCTCGATGCGCGAGTTGGTGCACGAGCCGATGAAGACCTTGTCGATGCGGATGTCGGTGATCGGCGTGTTCGGCTCGAGGCCCATGTAGGCGAGCGCTTTTTCGATACCGGTGCGCCTTGCCGCGTCGCGCTCCCTGTCCGGATCCGGCACGCGGTCCTCGATCGATACGACCATCTCGGGAGACGTGCCCCACGTGACCTGCGGACGCACCTGCGCAGCATCGAACACGTGCGTCGCGTCGAAGCGCGCGCCCTCGTCGCTCGCCAGAGTCCGCCAGTGCGCGACGGCGCGGTCCCACTGCGCGGCGCCCGGGGAAAACGGACGGCCGCGCAGATATTCGATCGTCGTGTCGTCGGCCGCGACCATGCCGGCGCGCGCGCCCGCCTCGATCGCCATGTTGCAGATCGTCATGCGGCCTTCCATCGACAGCGCGCGGATCGCGCTCCCTGCGAACTCGATCGCGTGGCCGGTGCCGCCCGCGGTCCCGATGCGGCCGATGATCGCGAGCACGAGGTCCTTGGCCGTCACGCCCGGCGAGGCCCGCCCGTCGACGCGGATCAGCATCGACCTCGCCTTTTTCATCAGCAGGCACTGGGTCGCCAGCACGTGCTCGACTTCCGACGTGCCGATGCCGAACGCGAGCGCCGCGAACGCGCCGTGCGTGCTCGTATGCGAATCGCCGCATACGACCGTCATGCCGGGAAGCGTCGCCCCGTTTTCCGGCCCGATCACGTGCACGATGCCCTGCCTCCGGTCGCGAAACGGGAAATAGGCCTTCGCGCCGGTGGCGCGGATGTTCGCGTCGAGCGTGTCGACCTGCAGGCGGGAGATCGGGTCGCGGATGCCCGCATCCCAATCCTTCGTCGGCGTGTTGTGGTCTGCGGTCGCAACGATCGAACCGGCACGCCACGGCGTGCGCCCCGCGAGCTTCAGTCCCTCGTACGCCTGCGGGCTCGTCACCTCATGGACGAGGTGGCGATCGATGTAGAGCAGCGCCGTTCCGTCCGACTCGGCGCGGACGACGTGACTGTCGAAGAGCTTGTCGTAAAGCGTGGCGCCGGTCATGGCCGCTCACCGTTCGGAAGACAGCCTTGAAGACTATCACACGCGACGCGGTTCGAATGGTCTTCGCGGCAGTCGCCCATCGTTCCACGATTCTCAGGATGCGTGGACGCGACAGCGTTTCGGCTTTCGACCGCGCCGCGGCCCGTTGCTCGCGATGGCCACCTGCCCGCGCCGTCGCGTGCCGGAACCGCGGCGCGGCGGCTTTGCCCGTGCCCGCCACCCCGGCAACGCTACTGTTGGAGCGCACGCGCCGCGGCCGCGTTGACGCGCGCGCCGACGTCGGGCGCGAGGCAATCGAGGCGTTCGGCGTCGAACTGGCGCAGCCAGGTGAGCTGCCGTTTGGCAAGCTGGCGTGTGGCGTAGATGCCGCGCTCGCGCAACTCGCGCGCGTCGTACTCGCCTTCGATATGCGCCCAAGCCTGACGATAGCCGACGCACCGCATCGACGGCAGGTCCGGCGAAAGTGCATGACGCTCGCGTAGCGTGACCAGCTCGTCGACCAGTCCCTGCGCCAGCATTCGCTCGAAACGGGCCGCAATGCGGGCATGAAGCCAGCCACGATCCGAGGGCGCAAGCGCGATGGCCGCAAACCGCCAACCTGCAATCGCCGAGCGCCGCCCGTGCTGTTGCGAGAGCGGAACGCCGGTGACGTGCAATACCTCGAGCGCCCTCTGGATGCGCTGCGCGTCGGTGGGCGCGAGGCGGGCAGCCGTTGCCGGATCGTCGCGCGCGAGCTCCGCGTGCAGTGCGGGCCAGCCCTCCTGCACCGCGCGCGCGTCGATCCTCGCGCGAACAACCGGATTCGCGGCCGGCAGCGCGTCCATCCCGGCGGTCAGCGCGTGAAAGTAAAGCATCGTGCCGCCGGCGAGCAGCGGCGTCCGCCCGCGCGCCGCAATCGCGTCCATCGCGGCAAGCGCGTCCGCCCGGAAGCGGCCGGCCGAGTAGCGCTCCGTGGGGTCGACCAGATCGATCAGGTGGTGCGGCGCGCGCGCGCGCGTCGCGACATCGGGCTTTGCCGTACCGATGTCCATGCCGCGGTACACCTGCGCGGAATCGACGCTGACGATCTCGACCGGAAAGCGCGCGGCGAGCGCGAGCGCGAGATCGGTCTTGCCCGAGGCCGTCGGCCCCATGAGCAGCAGCGCAAGGCGGGACATGGCTGCGACTGTCAGCGGCCCCGCATGAACAGCCGATCGAGGTCGGCGAGCGTCAGCTGATACCAGGTCGGCCGGCCGTGATTGCACTGGCCTGCCCGCTCGGTCGCTTCCATCTCGCGCAGCAGCGCATTCATCTCGGGGATCGCGAGACTTCGATTGGCGCGCACCGACCCATGGCAGGCCATCGTCGCGAGAATCTCCTCGCGGTGCGCGACGAGCACCCCGCTGCCGCCGAACTCGCGCAGGTCGGCTAAGACGGCGCGCGCAAGCGCCGCCGGATCCGCGTCGGCGAGCGGAGCGGGAATGCCGCGCACCGCGAGCGTGCCCGGACCGAGCGGCGAGATCGCGAACCCCAGCTCAGCGAGCGCGGCTTCGTTCTCCTCCACCGCCGCGACGTCGAGCGCATCCGCCGCGAACGCCGCAGGAACGAGCAACGGCTGCACCGGCACCCGCTCGGCCGCTCCGCCCTTCAGCTTCTCGTAGACGATGCGCTCGTGCGCGGCATGCATGTCCACCAGCACGAGCCCCGCGCGATTCTGCGCGAGCACGTAGACGCCGTGCAACTGGGCAAGCGCAAAGCCGAGCGGATGGTCGTCTCCCGTGTCCGGCAGTGCCGGCGCCCCGGCGCTGCGCTCGCGGGGCCCGAAAAGCCGCGCATAGAACTCCGCCGGCTCGTCGGCGGCGAGTGAAAGCCCACCCTGCCTCACGCCATATGCATGCGGCGCGGTCCGAAAGCCGGCGCCCGCACGTTCGTCGGGCGCGATCTCGGGCGCAAGCGGCGGCGTGCGCGCAGCCGCCACGCCGAGGCGGTCGGCGGCCGATACGGCGGGCTGCTCGGCCGCAGTGGCCGCCAATGCGCGCTCGACCGCATGACGCACGAGCGGATGCAGCGCACCGGCATCGCGGAAGCGCACCTCGATCTTCTGCGGATGCACATTGACGTCGACCCGGCGCGGGTCGACCTCGAGCCACAGCGCATAGGACGGCTGGCGGTCGTGATGCAGCACATCGCGGTACGCCTCGCGCAATGCGTGCGAGAGCATCCGGTCGCGCACGAACCGCCCATTGACGAACAGGTACTGCGCGGTCGTTCCCTGCGCGGCGTAGGCCGGGCGCGCAGCGAGGCCCGTCAGCCGTACTCCGCCCGCTTCGACGTCGACCACGGCCGCGTTCGCAGCGAACGCCTCGCCCAGCAGTGCCTGCACGCGCGCACGCCGGCCGCCGGCGAGCAGGCGCTGCTGCACGCGGGCGTTGTGCTGCAGCGTAAAGCCGGCTTCCGGATGCGCGAGCGCAAGCCGGCGGAGCGCCTCCTCGCAGTGCGCCCACTCGGTCTGCTCGGTGCGCAGGAACTTGCGCCGGGCCGGCGTGTTGAAGAACAGCTCCTCGACGGTGACCGTCGTTCCGGCGGCGAGCGCGGCCGGCGCGACCGGCGCGACCGTCCCGCCTTCGACCTCGATGCGCCATGCGTGCGGCTTCGCTGCGGCGCGCGAGGTGAGCGCGAAGCGCGATACCGACGCGATCGATGCGAGCGCCTCGCCGCGGAAGCCGAGTGTGGCGATCGCCTCGAGATCGGCAGGCGTCGCGATCTTCGACGTCGCATGGCGCGCGACCGCGAAATGCAGGTCCTCGCGCTCGATCCCGGCGCCGTTGTCGGCGACACGAATGCGCTTGACGCCGCCGCCGGCGAGGTCGATGTCGATCTGCGTGGCGCCGGCGTCAAGGCTGTTCTCGATCAGTTCCTTGAGCGCCGCCGCCGGCCGTTCGACGACCTCGCCGGCAGCGATCTGGTTGATGAGGAGGTCCGGCAGCGGGCGGATCGCGGACATGGCAGCGCGTCGGCGCCTCGGTCAGTGCGCGAGTCCGCGCGCCCAGCGCGTGTACACGTCGTCCGCCACGGCGTTGAGCGCGGCGACGCGTGCATCGAGATCGCGCAGAATCTCTGCCGCGGTCTGCGTGGCGGCCGTCGTCTGCGCCGGCAGCTCGTCCCCCGACGCCTCGACCCAGTGCCGCACGATGTCGGGGGTCATCTCGATGTGCCCCTGGAAACCGATGTGGCGATCGTTCAGCACGTAAGCCTGGTTGGCGTTGAAGCGGTTGGTCAGCACGCGCGCGGCGCCCGGCGGCAACTCGAAACCCTCGTAATGCCATTCGAACGTCGTGAAGCCGGTCCGGCCGCCGAACCATTCGCCGCCCTGCGGCGCGCACACCAGGACGTCGATCCAGCCGATCTCGGTCTGCCGCACGCGCGACACGGTGGCGCCGAGCGCCTTCGCGAGCAGTTGCCCCCCGAGACAGTGCCCGATCACGGGCACCTCGCGCGCGACCGCATCGCGCAGCAATGCCTCCATCGGCGCCACCCAGGGCAGCGCATCGTTCACGCTCATCGGGCCGCCCATCATGCCGATGCCCGCGAACGCGCCCGCATCGCGCGGCACGGGCTCGCCCTCGTGGAGTGCAACCAGCCGCCAGGGCAGGCCTGCGGCGTCGAGCCATTCGGCAAATCGGCCGGGCTCGTCGCCGGGGGAAAAACGGAAGACGACGACGGGACGCATACGGAGAACCGCCGGGGACGGCGGAGCGCGATACTCAAATACACAATGCTAACAGCAGCGCCGGCGCGAGTCGCGCAATGGTCACTCGCGGTCGTCGGTTGCATCGTCGTCTGAGCGTAGGCGCTGTGCAAGCTTTGCCCGCGCAGGCGGGCACCGCTTCGGCGCGCACTGACCGCGAGGTTATGGGCGCGCTCTTGTGGATCACCGATCACAGCCCGCGCGCGATCCGCGCGTAGGCGCTGTGCAAGCTTTGCCCGCGCAGGCGGGCACCGCTTCGGCGCGCACTAACCGCGAGGTTATGGGCGCGCTCTTGTGGATCACCGATCACAGCCCGCGCGCGATCCGCGCGTAGGCGCTGTGCAAGCTTTGCCCGCGCAGGCGGGCACCGCTTCGGCGCGCACTGACCGCGAGGTTACGGGCGCGCTCTTGTGGATCACCGGTCACAGCCCGCGCGCGATCCGCGCGTAGGCGCTGTGCAAGCTTTGCCCGCGCAGGCGGGCACCGCTTCGGCGCGCACTAACCGCGAGGTTATGGGCGCGCTCTTGTGGATCACCGATCACAGCCCGCGCGCAATCCGCGCGTAGGCGCTGTGATTGTGTATCGACTCGAAGTTCTCCGCCTCGACCGCGAACGCGTCGATCCGGGAATCGGCGGCAAGACGCGCCGCCACGCCGCGCACGAGGTCCTCGACGAAGCGCGGGTTGTTGTACGCGAGCTCGGTCACGTATTTCTCGTCGGCGCGCTTCAGGATCCCGTAGAGCTCCGCCGAGGCTTGTTCCTCGGCGAGCCGCAGCAGTTCGGCCAGGAACACGGGCTCGCGCTCGCGCGCGGTGATCGTGATGAGCGAGCGCTGGTTGTGCGCGCCGTAGTCGGAGATCTCCTTCGAGCACGGGCAGAGCGAGGTCACCGGGACCGCGACGGTTACCGTTTGCCGATAGCCGTTCGGACCGAGGTCGCCTTCCAGCTTGACTTCGTAGTCGAGCAGGCTCGCCACACCGGAGATCGGCGCAGTCTTGCGCACGAAGAACGGGAACGCCAGCTCGATGCGGCCGCCGGGCGCGTCGAGGCGAAGCACCAGCGCCTCGAGCAGCGCGCGCAGGTTCGCGACGGTGAGTGGCTCGGCACCGGGCGCTGCGCGCTCCTCGAGCAGCGACACGAGCCGCGACATGTGCGTGCCCTTGCGGTCCGCCGGGAGCGCGACGTAAACATTGCAGGTGGCGATCGTTGCGAGCGGTACGCCGTCGCGGTCGGCGAACGGCAGCGGATAGCGCAAGCCGCGGATGCCGACCTGGTCGATCGGCAGTTCGCGGTCGTCCTTTCCCGCCTGCACGTCGGGGATCGGGATCAGCTGCGAAGGTCGTTCGGGTCGGTTCATGGTCAAATCGGCGGCGGAGCGGAGATTACCGCAACGATGACGGGCGCGGCTATCACGCAGCCGCGGGCTTGTCCCACGCGTCCGGCATGCGCGGCGCGAACCGCGTCTTGATCGCGGCGGCGATTCCGTCGGCGTCCAGCCCGCATTGCGCGAGCAGCAGCGCCGGGTCGCCGTGATCGACGAATCGGTCGGGCAGGCCCAGATGGAGGATCGGCGCGCTCTCGCCCATCGCCGCGAGGGCTTCGGCAACGCCGCTGCCCGCCCCTCCGGCAACGACGTTCTCCTCGACCGTGACGAGCGCATCGTGCGAGCGCGCGAGCTCGCGCACGAGGTCGAGATCGAGTGGCTTGACGAAGCGCATGCTGGCGACGGTGGCGTCGAGCTCCTCCGCCGCCGCCAGTGCCGCGGACAACGGCGCGCCGAAAGCGAGGATCGCGACTCGGTGGTGCCGCCGCTTCGCCTGGCGCCGGATCTCGCCCTTGCCGAGCGGAAGTGTCGCGAGCGCCGGGTCGATCGCAACACCCGGACCGATGCCGCGCGGATAGCGCACCGCGGCGGGGGTGTCCATCCGGAACGCGGTGGTCAGCATCTTGCGGCACTCATCCTCATCCGCGGGCGCCATCACCGTGGTGTTGGGCAGGCAGCGCAGAAAGGAGAGGTCGAACGCGCCGATGTGCGTCGCGCCGTCGGCGCCGACGATGCCTGCACGGTCGATCGCGAACACCACCGGCAGGTTCTGCAGAACCACGTCGTGTATCACCTGGTCGTAGGCGCGCTGCAGGAACGTCGAATAGATCGCGACGACCGGCTTCATGCCCTCGCAGGCGAGCCCGGCCGCGAACGTCACCGCATGCTGCTCGGCGATCCCGACGTCGAAATAGCGGTCGGGGAACTGCTGCGAGAAGCGCACCATGCCCGAGCCTTCGCGCATCGCCGGCGTGATGCCCACCAGCCGGGAATCGTGTGCCGCCATGTCGCACAGCCAGTCGCCGAACACCTGCGTGTAGGTCGGCTTGCCGGCGGCCTTCGGCACGATGCCGACCGCAGGGTCGAATCGGGCGACGCCGTGGTAGAGGATCGGGTCCTCCTCGGCGCGCGCGTAGCCGTAGCCCTTGCGCGTCACCACATGCAGCAGCTGCGCACCCTTCAACGCGCGCACGTTGGCGAGCGTGGAAACGAGCAGATCGAGGTCGTGGCCGTCGATCGGTCCGATGTAGTTGAACCCGAATTCCTCGAACAGCGTGCCGGGAAGCACCATGCCCTTCATGTGCTCTTCCCAGCGCTTCGCGAGCTCCTTGACCGGCGGCAGCTTCGCCAGCACTTCCTTGCCGCCCTTGCGCATCGTGTTGTAGAGGCGCGACGAGAGCACGCGCGCGAGGTACTGGTTGAGCGCCCCGACCGGCTCCGAGATCGACATGTCGTTGTCGTTCAGGACGACGAGCAGGTCGGCGCCCGCGGTGCCCGCGTTGTTCAGCGCCTCGAACGCCATGCCGGCGCTCATCGCGCCATCGCCGATCACCGCGACGACACGCCGCGGCTCGGCCTTCATGCGAGCGGCGAGCGCCATGCCGAGCGCCGCGGAAATCGATGTCGACGAGTGCGCGGTGCCGAAGGTGTCGTAGGGACTCTCGCCGCGCCGGGGAAAGCCGGACGGCCCTCCCCATTGCCGCAGCCTTCCCATTTCCGCGCGCCGTCCCGTGAGGATCTTGTGCGCGTAGGTCTGGTGGCCGACGTCCCACACGATGCGGTCGAACGGCGTGTCGAAGACGTAGTGGAGCGCGAGCGTGAGCTCGACCGTGCCCAGATTGGACGAAAGATGGCCACCCGTCTGCGCCACGCTCGCGAGCAGGAATGCGCGCAGCTCGCGCGCGACCTGCGGCAGATCGGTCCGCGCAAGCGTGCGCAGGTCGGCGGGCTTGTCGATCTTCTCGAGCAGCGGGTAGCGCATGGCCGATTCGTTGACGTCAGTTCCCGCGCAGCACGATCCAGTCGGCGAGCTCGGAGAGCCGGCGCGCGCCGCTGCCGAAAGGCGCGAGCGCCGCATGCGCCTCGCGCCGCAACGCCTCGGCACGCCGTCGCGCCTCCGGAAGTCCCAGCAGCGAGACATAGGTCGGCTTGTTCCGGGCCGCATCCTTGCCCGCCGTCTTGCCGAGCGAGACGGACGACCCCTCGACGTCGAGAACGTCGTCGATCACCTGGAACGCGAGACCGGCCGTGCGCGCGTACGCGTCAAGCGCCGCTTCCTCTGCCGCCGCGAGTGTCCGGCCGGCCATCGCACCCAGCCGGACGGCAGCGCCGATCAGCGCCCCGGTCTTGAGCCGGTGCATCGTCTCCAGTTCCGGTAACGGCAGTATCGCTCCCACCGCGTCGAGATCGATCGACTGCCCGCCTGCCATGCCGTTGCACCCAACCGCCGCGGCGAGCCGCGCGCAGGCCAGCGCCGGCTCTCGCAAGCGCGAGCGGGCGAGCACGTCGAAGGAGAGCGCCTGGAGCGCATCGCCTGCGAGCAGCGCAGTGGCCTCGCCGAACGCGACATGACAGGTGGGCTTGCCGCGACGCAGTTCGTCGTCGTCCATGCATGGCAGGTCGTCGTGGACCAGCGAATAGGCGTGGATCAGCTCGACGGCAGCCGCCGGCGCGTCCACCGCATCCGCGTCGGCCCCCGCGAGTTCGCCTGCGGCGTAGGCGAGCAGCGGCCGGATGCGCTTGCCGCCACCCAATGTCGCGTAGCGCATCGCCTCGGCCAAGCGCGGCGCGGGCGGCGCGACTGGGGGGAGCGCGCTCCTGAGCACGTGTTCGACACGTCGCTGGCGCTCACCCGACCAGACCGCCCAGTCGAGATCAGGATGCATCGTCCCCGTTTTCCGGCGCGAAGCTCTTCAACACGCCCTTCTCGAGAATCTCGACCTGCTGCTGCGCGTCGCGCAGCGCGCCCTGGCAATACTGCAACAGCCGGGCGCCGCGCTCGTAGGCGGCAAGGGATTCCTTGAGCGGCAGCTGGCCGCCCTCCATGCGCGCGACGATCGCCTCGAGCTCGGTCAAGGCGGCTTCGAAACTTGCAGGCGTTTCGGCGGTCTTCGGCATAGGTGGGCGAGGTGGGCAACCACGAGCCTACGGGGAATCGAGCGACGCCGTCCGGGCGCGTCGAGAGGCCGAAGCAGTCCGGTGCGAACCGCGCAGCAGGTTGACGCTGGCTCGATCGGCCTCATATACTAGCACGTTGTGGCGACGCGGCCTTGAACGAAGCTTTCGTGCGGCCGACTTAGCAAAGCGGTCCGGGGCACCACCGAAATCAGCGCGGTGGATGCAATCGTCCCGGGTTGTTGGGTTGGGTTGGATGTTGCAACCACGAAAGGGTCAGGGTCATGTCGAACCTAGCCACGGCCGCGCATCTTTCGCGCGCGGTCTCCCAGTTTCCTGCGTCCTGGTATTGCGATCCGCGCGTGTTCGAGGCGGAGCGGCGCCTTCTGCTGCCGCGCGGCCCCGGCTACGTGGGCCACGAGCTAATGGTTCCCGAAGCCGGCGACTACCACACGCTGGCGGCGCGGGACAACGCGCAGGTGCTGGTGCGAAACGCGAAGGGCATCGAGCTCCTTTCCAACATCTGCCGCCATCGGCAGGCCATCATGCTGACGGGCAAGGGCAACGCGCAGAACATCGTCTGCCCGATTCACCGCTGGACCTACGACTTGAAGGGCGAACTGCTCGGTGCACCGCATTTCGCGGACAAGCCGTGCCTCAATCTCGGCCGCACGCCGATCCGGAACTGGAACGGATTGCTGTTCGACGGCCCGTGCGACGTCGCCGACGATTTGGCATCGCTCACGACGCGCGATTTCGATTTCTCGGGTTATGTGCTCGATCACGTCCACCTGCACGAGTGCAACTACAACTGGAAGACGTTCATCGAGGTCTATCTCGAGGATTACCACGTCGCGCCATTCCATCCGGGGCTCGGCCATTTCGTGACCTGCGATGACCTCAAGTGGGAGTTCGCGCCGTGGGCATCGCTGCAGACGGTCGGTATCAACAACCGGCTGGCGAAGCCCGGCACCAGGACCTACGAGAAGTGGCACGAGGCGGTGCTCAAGTACTACCAGGGCGAGATGCCCGAGCACGGTGCGCTGTGGCTCACCTACTACCCGAACATCATGGTCGAGTGGTATCCGCATGTCCTCGTGATCAGCACGCTCGTCCCCAAGGCGGTCGACAAGACGTTGAACGTGGTCGAGTTCTACTATCCCGAGGACATCGCGCTGTTCGAGCGTGAGTTCGTCGAGGCCGAGCAGGCGGCGTACCGCGAGACGGCGGTCGAGGACGACGAGATCGCCGAGCGGATGGACGCGGGCCGCAAGGCCCTCTACGCGCAGGGCCGCAGCGAAGTCGGGCCGTACCAGTGCCCGATGGAAGACGGGATGCAGCACTTCCACGAGTTCTACCGGCGCGAGATGGAATCCCACCTCGCGCAGCTCTAGCCCGAGGGCACAACGGCAGGCGAATGGCGGGACCGGCGACGGTCCCGTCGTTCTTGCAGGGCTGCCCGCAGCGCCGACGCTCACCTGCGACGCGCCGTCGTTCCGTGCAGGAACCGGCATTGCATCCGTCGGCGTGGCCGGTATCATCACCCTTCGCTTCGGTCCCGCTGATTCGGGTCCGGTTCATAGCAGGCTGATCGAACGCCGCCATGCATACCACGCTCGTCCCGACCGCCGTGCTCGCCGGCCTTCTCGCCGAACCGGCGCTGCGCATCGTCGATGTGAGGCACGACCTCGGACAGCCGGAGCACTGGGGCGAGGACCAATACCGGGCGGCGCACATTCCCGGCGCCTTGTTCGCGCATCTCGACCGCGACCTCTCGGCGCCGAAGACCGGGCGCAACGGGCGCCACCCGCTGCCTTCGCCGGAAGCTGCTGGGGAATTCTTCGCGCGGCTCGGCATAGGCGCGGACACGCAGGTGATCGCGTACGATCAGGGCAGCGGCATGTTCGCATCCAGACTGTGGTGGATGCTGCGCTGGCTCGGGCACGAAGCGGTCGCGGTTCTCGACGGAGGCTTCGAAAAGTGGCGGCGCGAAGGCCGGCCGGTCACCGCCGAGATCCGCACGCCGCCGCGCGCCGTGTTCGTGCCGCGACGCGTGGCGCCGACGGTCGGCGCCAACGACATCCTTGACAGCCTGGCTGACGATTCGCTCACGCTGATCGATGCGCGCGCGCCGGAGCGCTTCCGCGGCGAGGCGGAACCGCTCGATCCGGTCGCGGGCCACATTCCCCACGCCCGCAACCGACCGTTCGCGCTGAACGTCAACCCCGATGGCATCTTCAAGCCGGCCGGCGTGCTGCGCGAGGAGTTCGCGCAGCTGCTCGGTACGACGCCGCTTTCGAAGGTTGTGCACCAGTGCGGCAGCGGCGTGACCGCGTGCCACAACATCCTGGCAATGGAAGTCGCAGGACTGCCGGGCACGCGGCTCTATCCGGGCTCGTGGAGCGAATGGTGTGCCGATCCGTCGCGCCCGGTCGCCACCGGTCCGGGCTGAGCGAGCGATAGCGATCCCGCGCATGGCGGTCAAGGTCATCGCCTTCGACATCTTCGGCACCTGCGTCGACTGGCGCAGCAGTCTGATCGCGATGTTCGAGCGTTTCGGCGTACGGCACGGGCTGAGCGCCGATTGGGCGGGGCTGGTGGACGCCTGGCGCGGCCGCTACCAGCCGCAGATGCAGGAGTGCCGCGCCGGCCGGCGGCCGTGGACGCCGCTCGACACGCTGCATCGCGAATCGCTCGACCTGCTGCTGCCGCAGTTCGGAATCGGCGATCTCCCCGAGGAGACGCGGGCGGAGCTCAATCTCGGCTGGCACCGCCTGCGCCCGTGGCCCGATGTCGTGCCGGGGCTTTCCGCGCTCAAACCGCGATACGTGCTCGGGCCGTTGTCGAACGGCAACTTCGCGCTGCTTGCGAACCTCGCGAAGTTCGCCGGTCTGCCGTGGGACGCGATCTTCTCGGTCGAGCTCTTCCACGCCTACAAGCCGCAGCCCGCGACCTATCTCGGCGTCGCGAAGCTGATGCAGGTCTCCCCCGGCGAGGTGATGCTGTGCGCCGCGCACAACGACGATCTCAAGGCCGCGCGCGAATGCGGGCTTGCCACCGCGTTCGTGCCGCGCCCGACGGAATACGGGCCCGATCAGGTGAAGGACCGCGCACCGGGCGCCGACTGGGACGTCGTCGCGCGCGACTTCGTCGACTTCGCATCGCAGATGCAATGACGCACCCGTCCCGGAGCCTGCCGTGAATGCACCCATGCGACTTGCCGGCCGCGTTGCGATCGTCACGGGGGCCGCCCGGGGGATAGGACTTGCGTGCGCGCAGCGCCTCGCGGCCGAAGGCGCGCGCGTCGTGCTCTGCGATGTCGATGCAGAAGGCGGAGCGCAGGCTTCGGCGCGCATTGCAGGTGCGTCCTTCGTCACCGCCGACGTATCGCGCAAGCCCGATGTCGATGCGCTCGTCGCGGGCGTGCTCGAGGTCGCCGGCCGCATCGACGTCCTTGTCAACAACGCCGGCATCACGCACGCCTGCGACTTCCTCGACGTCGCCGAGGAGGACTTCGACCGCGTGCTGCGGGTGAACCTGAAGTCGATGTTCCTGTGCGGACAGGCGGTCGCGCGCACGATGGTCGCGCGCGGTGTCCGCGGTGCGATCGTCAACATGTCGTCGGTCAATGCGCTGCTTGCGATCCCGAACCAGGTGCCCTATGTCGTGAGCAAGGGCGGCGTGAACCAGCTGACCAGGGTAATGGCCATCGCACTCGCACCGCACGGCATCCGCGTCAATGCGATCGGTCCCGGCACGATCGCGACCGAGATGGCACGCCAGGCCGTGCTCGGGAGCGAGGAAGCGAAACGCAGGATCCTTTCGCGCACGCCGCTCGGACGTCTCGGCGAGCCGGACGAGATCGCCGCGGTCGCGGCGTTTCTCGCGAGCGATGATGCGTCCTACCTGACCGGCCAGACGATCTACCCCGACGGCGGAAGGCTCGGGCTCAATTACACGGTGCCGGTCGATTGACGCTGCGCCGAAGCGAGCGGCCACGCGGCGATCGTTTCGTAGCGCGACCCGCCCGGTTCCGGCGTGGACGCGACGAGCGTGAGCGTATCGACCTGCCAGATCACCGCAGCCGTGTCATGCCGATCCACCGGCCGCACACAATGCCGCGCGAGCGTGACGTGCGGCCGGAACGGGCGCCGCTCGACGGGGTAACCGCCCTGCGCGAGCGCGACGCAAAGCGCGACGTGCAGCGCCGAGAGCGATGGCGGCAATTCCGATGGCGCGAGCCACTCGATGCCGCCCCGCCCCGCCCCGCCGAGGCGGTCGAGCGCGAGCGTGAACGGGTCGGCCGCGGCGGCGGCATGAAGGCCGGCGGCGATGAGCCCGGGCAGACGCTCGCGTGCGATTCCGCCGATGAACGACACGGTGACGTGCAGGCTGTCGTCGCGAGTCGCACGACCGTGGCGCTCGAGCGCGACCTTTCTCGCCAACCGCGTCAATAGCTGCAGCGCGGGCGCGTCGGGCCAGAGCGCGAAAAAGAGGCGCAGCGTATCCTTCGCTTCGGCGGAACGGGATTGCATCCGTCGAGCGTAGCGCGCCCGAGCGGACCGCGACAAGCCGATCCCCCTGCCGCGACAATCGCTCGCCTCGCGCACGCCGTGCAATGTCACGCCGCATGCGGTGGCGCGTTGGCCGTCTCGCGCAGCAATGCGCCGATCTGGCGGTCCTTCTCCTGCCAGAGGTCGCCGAGCCACCGCTGGATCATCTCGCGGAACCTCGGATCGGCCTGGTAGTCGCCGGCGCCGAACTCCGGCGGGATTGCGACCTCGCGTGCACGGACGACGACCTGCGGGACGTTTCCACACAGGAACTGCCAGAACGTCGGCGCGCCGGCGGGATAGACGACCGTGACGTCGAGGAGCGAGCGGAACCGGTCGCCCAGCACACTCAACGCGAGCGCGATCGCGCCTGCCTTCGGTTTCAGCAGATGCCGATAGGGCGAGTCCTGGGACCGATGCTTGGCGCGCGTGAAGCGCGTGCCCTCGGCGAAGTTCATGACGCTCGTCGGTATCAACGCGAACTTCGCGCACGCCTTGCGCGTCGCCTCGACGTCCTGGAGCCGCTTCTCGGGGTGCACCTTGAGATATGCGTCGGAATGGCGCCGCATGAACGGGAAGTCGAGCGCCCACCAGGCAATTCCGATGACCGGCACGTAGATCAGCTGCCGCTTGAGGAAGAACTTGAGCATCGGGATGCGGCGGTTCAGCAGGTGCTGGAGCACGAGGATGTCGACCCAGGATTGGTGATTGCAGTTCACCATGTACCAGCCGCGGGGTTGGAGGTCGCCGAGTCCGGCAACGTCCCAATGCGTGCGCTGCGTGAGCCGCATCCAACCGCTGTTGCAGGCGACCCACGCGGTGGCGATCGCGTTCAGGATCCGGTCGACCCGGACCCGCACGGGCTCGAACGGCAGCAGGAGCTTGATGACGGCGAAGGCGAACAGCAGGCTGCACCAGGCGAGCGTGTTGAACCCGAGAAGCAGGGCTGCGATCGCGCCACGGAGCGCAGGTGGCAGGGAGCTCAACATAATCGGTCGGGCGAACGCTTCGCCAGTCGCAGGATCCTCGCTGCGAGGCAATCGGGATCGACGTCACCCCGCGGGGTCCGCGCCCGGCGTGCCGATTCTAGCCCGGATATTTCACCAGACCGCCGCCGATTCAAAGGAGGCTCGAGCCTTGCCAAGCACTTGGGACCCGCCACCGGCGGAACGCGTTGGACGGACGGACTGCGCGGTTTTTGGCGGTCGTTTTGCACCTGGCTCGGGCTTGCTCTCCTGGCCAATAGTCGCTGCTATTGGCGTCGTCGGCTGCGCCCGATCCAGGCGCAAACCGCCGCGCCAAATTCCCGCGCCCTGGTGAAACGTCCGGGCTAGCGGCACCCGGCGCCGGCACACACGAAAGAAAAGCCGCACCCGCTCGCGCGGGCACGGCTTTTCGTCGGCAGGGACCCCGGATCGCCGCTACGCGACAGCCGCGGCCTTCTTCTTGTCGAAGAATTGCTCGTCCTCGGTCGAGTGCGACAGTGCGGTCGTGGACGCGTTGCTGCCCTGGACCGTCGTCGTGACCGCGTCGAAGTAGCCGGTGCCGACTTCGCGCTGATGGCGCACGGCGGTAAAGCCCTTCTCGGCCGCGGCGAACTCCGCCTCCTGCAGCTCGACGAACGCGCTCATCTGGCGACGCGCGTAGCCGTGCGCCAGGTTGAACATCGAGTAGTTGAGGCTGTGGAAGCCGGCGAGCGTGATGAACTGGAACTTGTAGCCCATCGCGCCGAGCTCGCGCTGGAACCGGGCGATCGTCGCGTCGTCGAGGTTCTTCTTCCAGTTGAACGACGGCGAGCAGTTGTACGCGAGCATCTTGCCCGGGAACTTGGCCTGGATCGCCTCGGCGAACGCCTTCGCGAACGCGAGGTCCGGCTTGCCCGTTTCGCACCAGATCAGATCGGCATACGCCGCGTAGGCGAGGCCACGCGAGATCGCCTGGTCAAGGCCGTTGCGCGTCTTGTAGAAGCCCTCGACCGTGCGCTCGCCGGTGCAGAACGGCTTGTCGTTCGCGTCGATGTCCGACGTCAGGAGGTCGGCCGCTTCGGCGTCGGTGCGGGCGAGCAGGATCGTCGGCACGCCCATGCAGTCGGCCGCGAGCCGCGCGGCGATCAGCTTCTCGACCGCTTCGCGCGTCGGCACGAGCACCTTGCCACCCATGTGGCCGCACTTCTTCACGGACGCAAGCTGGTCCTCGAAGTGCACGCCTGCGGCACCGGCTTCGACCATCGCCTTCATCAGCTCGAACGCGTTCAGCACGCCGCCGAAACCGGCTTCGGCGTCGGCGACGATCGGCGCGAAGAAGTCGATGTCACCCTTGCCCTCCATGTGCTGGATCTGGTCGGCGCGCATGAGCGCGTTGTTGATCCGGCGCACGACATGCGGCACGGAGTTGGCCGGATAGAGCGACTGGTCGGGATACATCTCGCCGGTGATGTTCGCGTCGGCGGCGACCTGCCAGCCGGACAGGTAGATTGCCTTCAGGCCGGCCTTCACCTGCTGCATCGCCTGGTTGCCCGTCATCGCGCCAAGCGAATTGACGAAGGGCTCCTCGTTGATGAGCTTCCAGAGCTTCTCGGCTCCGCGGCGCGCGAGCGTGTGCTCGATGGGGATCGAGCCGCGCAGGCGCACGACATCCTCCGCCGTGTAGCCACGCTTGATGCCCTTCCACCGGGGATTTTCCGCCCAGTCCTTCTTAAGCCGTGCTGCTTCGAGGTCGTAGTTCATGGCGACTGCTCCCAATCAATGCGTGTTGGCCACGCCGGCGCATGGAAGAATCCTGCGCCCGGCACGTTGGTCAGCGACCGCAGCTGCGCTCGTGAAGCGCGGCGACGGCCGCATTGCGAGTAGGACGGCAAACCCAGTTGTCGGCACCTCGCGCCACGGACCGGCGAGGATCGCTCGACCGGTCGGGCGGGCATGGATGGGGTGGAAAACCCAAGCCCTGCTTGGCGTGCAGCCGAAGATGCCGGTCGCACGCTCGTGACAACCCCGACGTTAGCAAAGCCGGCAGCGGCTTTCAAGCGAATTTCGTGCAGCGCACGATAAAAATGTCGCATACAAATCAAAAGCTTAAAAAGCGATTCCGCATCGTGGAAATTGGAGGGGGCGATTCCGGGGGAAAGCTGCTGCATTGCGCACGAAACGGGCGAATGCGGAAGGTTTCCGACCAAGGCGACGCCGACACGCGTTCGAGTGCGCTCGACGAGACACGGCGACCGCCGGCCGGGCCAAGTCCGGCGCTGGCATCCGTTTTGTCGGAATGCGGCTTCGGGCGCGGACGCAACTAGCCCGGATATTTCACCAGGGTGCGGGAAATCAGCGCGGCGGTTTGCGCCCTGGATCGGGCGCAGCCGACGACGCCAATAGCAGCGACTATTGACTAGGGCCTGTTCACACTATGTCCGCAATTGCGAACGGGTGGCCTGGGGCGCCAATCAAGGCGCCTGACGAAGGCAAGACCGGGCGTCTTGGCAAGGAAGGCAACGAAGAGTGGCGCCCCAGGGCGCCCGTTCCCTTTGGGTTGCTGCCGAAATTGTCCGGTGCTTCGTTGCAAAGCCTCGCCGGGCAATCGGCCCGGCTTCGTTTTGCGCCTTGCCCCGTGCAATTTCGGCCCTGCAACGCAATTGCGGACATAGTGTGAACAGGCCCTAATTGGCGGCGGCCTGGTGAAGTATCCCGGCTAGAGCTCTTTCGGAGAGAGGATCAGACCGTCCTCGTCCGCATACACCCATTCGCCCGGCCGGAACGTGACGTCTGCGAACCGGACTTCGACACCAGGCTCCCCGACGTTGCGCTTCTCGCTGCGCCGCGGGTGTGCCGCCAGCGCGAAGATGCCGATGTCGCACCGATCGAGCGCCGCGGTATCACGCACGCAACCGTTCACGACGATCCCGGACCAGCGGTTCGTGACGCCCAACGCCGCGAGCTGGTCGCCCACGAGCGCACAGCGCAGGCTGCCACCGCCGTCGACCACGAGCACGTGGCCCTGGCCATCCTGCAGGAGCAGCGAGCGGACGAACGAGTTGTCCTCGAAACAGCGCAACGTGGCAATCGGGCCGCTGAAACGGCGGCGGCCGCCAAAGGAGCGGAACACGGGCGCGGCAACGGCGACGGCGTCGCCGTGCTGGTCGCACAAGTCGGGAGTGGCGAATTCGGTCGTCATGGCGCTGATCGTCGCTGAACCGCACCGATTGTAGCGTCACGGCACCGCATAGTCGGTCTCGCGCGCGGCAACGACGACGTTGTTCCAGCGCAGCCGTTCGCGCACGAGCCGCGCAAAACCCTCGGAGATCTCCGACTCGCCGTGCACGACGAACGTTCGCGCCGGCGCGGCGTGAAAGCCGCCAAGCCAGCCGAGCAGCGCCGCCTGATCCGCGTGCGCCGACAGCCCGCCGATCGTGTGCACCGATGCGCGGACCGGAATGTCCTCGCGAAACAGGCGCACGCTCTGCGCGCCGTCGACGAGCGCGCGGCCGAGCGTCCCGTTCGCCTGGAACCCGGTGAACACGATGGCCGAGCTCGCGCGCGGCAGGTTGTGCCGCAAGTGATGCTTGATGCGCCCCCCTTCGCACATGCCGCTCGCCGCGAGGATGACGGCGCCGGAGGTGATACGGTTGAGCGACATCGAATCCTCGGGCGTCTCGGTGAAGCGAACGGACATGCGCTCGGGATGGTCGCGCTGCCATGCGGCGAGCTCGCGCGTCTCGCGATCGAGCGTGGCGGCGTAGCGCGCATGGATTCGCGTTGCCGCGGTGGCGAGAGGAGAGTCGACGAAGACGTTGAGCGCGGGCACCGCGCCCTGCCGTGCGAGATCGGTGAGGACATGCAGGACCTCCTGCGTGCGACCGACCGCGAACGCCGGGATCACGATATTGCCGCGCGGGAGCGTCGTGCAGAGCACGGCCGTCAGCTCGTCCATCGTCCGGGCGAGGGTCTTGTGCAGCCGGTTCCCGTACGTCGACTCGACGACGAGCACGTCGGCGTGCGGGATCGGCGTGGGATCAGGCAGTACAGGCCGCCCAGGCTGTCCGAGGTCGCCCGAGAAGACGAGCTTGATTGCCGCGCTGCCGCGGTGGCAAGACAGCTCCGTGATCGCGGAGCCGAGGATGTGGCCGGCATCGTGGAACTGGACGCGGATCGCGGGCGCCGGCTCGAACGGCGCCCGGTAGGGCCGCGGCTGCAGCAGCGCGAGGCTCTTCTTCGCGTCCTCGACTGTGTAGAGCGGCCGGTCGTCCCGATCGCGACCCTGCTCGCCGGGACTCGCGGGCGCAGGCGCACGCTCCCGGCGCCATTGCGCTTCCTTCTCCTGGATGTGCGCGGCGTCCTGCAGCATCACCTCCAGCAGGTCGCAGGTCGCGGGGGTGGCGTAGACGGGGCCGCGAAAGCCGCGCGCAGCGAGCAGCGGCAAGAGCCCCGAGTGATCGATATGCGCGTGGGTCAGCACGACAAACTCGGGCAGGCCGGCGGCGAAATTCAGCGCGCGCTCGTTGCGCCGATCGGCCTCGCGGCCGCCCTGGAACTGGCCGCAGTCGACGAGGAAGCGCGTTCGCTGCCACGTGACTTCGCAGCACGATCCTGTCACTTCCCCGGCGGCGCCATGGAAGCGGAGGTGCGGTCGCGTGACCGGCGAATTCGCCTCGGACGCGAAGGCCTGGGCTGTCATCTAAGCGGATATCGGAGTGGACGCCGGCGTCGCCCGCTTGCATGCGCCGCCAGACATGTGCCTGTCACCGGAAAAGCATGGCAGACGCCGGCGTGGACGATTATGCTACGCCTGCGCCGCATCCCGGGCGCTCGACTTTCAGGAGAACCCTCGTGCGCAATCCCGTTCCCGCCGCCACGGCAATGGCCGCGCTCGGCGCCGCCTTGAGCCTTCCTGCGTTCGCGCAGGCCGATCCCACGCTCGCGCGAAATCTCGCCGCGACCTGCGCGAACTGCCACGGCACCGGCGGCGTCTCGCAGGGAGCGGTCGCCTCGCTCGCCGGGCAACCCAAGGACGAGCTCGTACGCAAGCTCACCGAATACAAGGGCGGCAAGCTGGCGGGTACGATCATGCCGCAGCTCGCCAAGGGCTACACCGATGCCCAGATCGACCTCGTTGCCGGCTGGTACGCCGCGCAGAAGGCACGCTGAGGGAGACGGCAATGAGCATGCAGCGACGCGAATTCCTGAAAGCACTCTCGGCGGCCAGCGCGACGGCCGCGGTCAGCAGCTGCGCGACGACGATGAGCGGGCCGCCAGCGGGCAAGGTCGTGATCGTAGGCGGCGGCTATGGCGGCGCGACATCGGCCAAATACATCAGGATGTGGAGCGAAGGGCGCGTGGACGTGACGCTGGTCGAGGCAAACCCGGCGTTCGTCTCGTGTCCGCTGTCGAACCTCGTGCTCGGCGGCAGCAAGCAGATCGATGACCTCACGGTGAGCTACGACGGCCTCGCCAAGAACCACGGCGTGAAGGTCGTGCGTGACACTGCGACCGCGGTCGATCCGGAGAAGCGCGAGGTGCGGCTTGCGAGCGGCGCGGTGCTCCCCTACGACCGGCTTGTGCTGTCGCCGGGAATCGATTTCATTCACGAGGCGGTGCCCGGCCTCAACAATGCGGCTGCGCAGGAACAGATCTTCCACGCATGGAAAGCGGGCCCCCAGACCGTCGCTCTCCGCCGGCAGCTCGAGGCGATGCCCGACGGCGGCGTGTACGCGATCACGATTCCCGTCGCGCCTTACCGCTGCCCGCCCGGCCCTTACGAGCGCGCCTGCCAGGTCGCGTGGTACTTCAAGCGCGCGAAGCCCAGGAGCAAGGTGCTGATCCTCGACGGCAATCCGGACGTCACGTCGAAGGCGGCGCTGTTCAAGCGGGCGTGGGCCGAGGAATTCAAGGGCATCGTCGAGTACCGCAACAACCACGTGATGACCGATGTCGACCCGCGGACGAAGACCGCGAAGTTCGAGACCGCCGACGACGTGAAGGCCGACGTGCTGAACGCGCTGCCGCCGCAGCGCGCGGGCAACATCGCGCGACAGGCTGGCGTTGTCACCGCGAACAACCGCTGGTGCGACGTCGACTTCCTGACCTTCGAGTCGGTCAAGGTGAAGAACATCCACGTCCTGGGCGACGCGATCCAGATCGCGCCGGCAATGCCGAAGTCCGGCCATATGGCGAACCAGCACGCCAAGGTGTGCGCCGCGGCGATCGTCGCGCTGCTGACCGGTCGGGCGGTCAACGACACCCCGGTGGTGACGAACACCTGTTACAGCTTCGTCACCGACAAGGACGTGATGCACGTCGCCTCGGTGCACCAGTACGACAAGGACAAGAAGACGTTCATCGCCGTGCAGGGCGCGGGCGGACTCTCGCCCGGATGGACGCCGCTCGAGGGCGAGTACGCATTCTCGTGGGCGAAGAACATCTGGGCAGATAGTCTCGCATAGGTTTCGCGGGCGACGCGCCCGCGACGCTTGCGCCTGAGGTTTTACGCGGCGGGCCGGAAGCGCCGGCCGCGGAAGGCTTCGGGCCAGAGAAAAGTCGGTTCGTCGACGCCGGCAACAAAACGGCTCTACTGCGTTTCTTGCACCCGGTTCGCTGCGGTCGCAACCCGCAGGCGCGTCTGCTCGACCATCAACCCCGGGTGTGAAGCGCAGCGGTCGTGCCGTTCGCCCTCGGCCCGGTCGCGTCAACCCGTGATGCATGGCCTCGATGCGCCGTGCTCAGCGAATGCTCGATCGAGTCAACGCGCTCGCGGGCGGATACCCGTGATGCAGGCGGCCCGGCACCGGGCAGGCGCACACCACCGCCCGTGCACCCGACTGCTGTCGGCATTACTCGTTGGCGCGCAGCGCCGCTCCCGTGGGCGGATCTGGAACGCGTGGGCCCCGCGCGTGCGCGGGCGCGCCTCGTTGCAATGATTCACGCCCTTTTTTTTAGAATCGACCGCAGGTGTAGCGCGAAGAGCGGAATCTACCAATCCAAGCACTCACGTCGGATCGTGCCAACTACCCGTTCGCAAGTCGCGTTTTGCCTTCGGGCTGTGGACCGAGGGCTCGCTCGTGCCTGCAACCCTCCGTGATCGCGCGCCGGTCGTTCAGGCGAAAGCCGACACCCACGGTGGTCTGCCGCCAGTTGTAGTCGATGAGGCTCTCGCCGTAGCCGGTAAAGACCTGCAAATAGCCCAGAAACGGGTAGTACCGCTCGCCGATACGCAGCGGGAACGAGACGTCGAGCTGCGCCGCACCCTTGCCGGTTCCCGGGTTGCCGCGCGCCGTCAACGACACCTCCCAGTCGCATCGGCGCCACGTGCCGCGGATGTCACCGTAGCCGATGTAGTCGGTCAGGTCGCGGTTGTCGTCCTTGTCGGAGGCTTCCGGAAAGCGGTACCAGGGCCGCACGACCACCGACCATTGCCCATGGTCGTTGTCGAGCTCGAAGCCGAGCTGCGCGAACGCATAGTTCCAGCTTCGCGACAGCGGCGACGACTGCCCGTTCGACTGATGCCCTGCGCCAAGGTTGAAAACTCGCCAGTTCCACTCGTCGTTGCCGCGCTCGCTCACGAACAGCCGGGGATGGATCGAGAAGATCGCCTCGGGCTGGTAGTTCGTTTCGCGGAAGGGCCGCGACTGTGCGCCGTTGAACACCTGCCAGTGGCTTTGCTGCGTGTACGCAAGCCAGACGCCGAACGCGTCCGCGATGTCCGCTCCACCGCCAAGCGGTGGCGCCGCGAAGTCCGCCACGCGCACCTTGCCGCTCAACTGGAATTTGAGTTCCGGGTGCTGCAGGTCGATCGGCACCGTCGCGTAGACGGGGTTGCCTTGCGCATCCGGCGCGTACGGCAGCGTGTTCGGTGCATTGCTGTCGCGCACGATCAGGTAGTTCTCGTGGTACTGGTCCACGATGAACACGCCTTCGCCAGGACCGCGATCGTAGCCCCAGCGCTCCGCGAGGTACCCGGTCATGCGCCCGGCGTGAACGACCGCAGGAGCCGCCGCGGCGCTGCCCGGGTCTGCGCGATCGACGGGCGGCGGCCGTCCGGTCTCGAGGTCGTAGCAGCGGAGCCGCTCGTCCGGGTCCAACGTCCAGCACCTGCTGGCATCGCCGGCACCGGCCTCGGCGGCCACCAGCACGCCGAAGGCAACTACCACGGCGATCGCTATCCGCTTCATATCGCATTCCTCTGTTCGCCGGCACGCCCGACGACGTGTTTCGCATCGTCGTGTCGGCTTGGCTGCGCGCGGGAAGAATAGCCCATGTGAGCCGCAGCCCGCTGCCCTCGAGGTCACCGTACGCGGCATCGGGAGTTCCGCACTTCGCAATCGGGCGCATCGGCACAGTCGCTTCGCAACAAGCAAGAAGGGCGCCCGAGGGCGCCCTTCTTGCTCCCGATCACGTCGAGCGTGACCGCACGTTCCGCACTTACGCCACCGGAGCTGCCTCCTCGGGCGTTTCCTCGAAGGACAGCCTGATCTTCTCATCGTCGTCGAGGTCGATTACAACCCTGCCGCCGTTGACCAGCCGGCCGAAGAGCAGCTCGTCTGCGAGACCCTTGCGGATCGTATCCTGGATCAGGCGCGCCATCGGCCGCGCGCCCATCTGCGGATCGAAGCCCTTCTTCGCGAGATAGGCCTTGAGCTTCGGCGTGAACGACGGCTCGACCTTCTTCTCGTGCAGCTGGGCTTCGAGCTCGAGCAGGAACTTGTCGACGACCTTCAGGATGACCTCGCTGTCGAGCGCTGCGAACGACACGGTGGCGTCGAGGCGATTGCGGAACTCCGGCGTGAAGAGCCGCCGGATCTCGGCCATCTCGTCACCGGCCGCGTGCTCGGTCGCGAAGCCGATCGTCGACCGCGCGAGGTCGCTCGCCCCGGCGTTGGTCGTCATGATGATCGTCACATTGCGGAAGTCCGCCTTGCGGCCGTTGTTGTCGGTCAGCGTCCCGTGGTCCATCACCTGCAGCAGGATGTTGAAGATGTCGGGGTGCGCCTTCTCGATCTCGTCCAGCAGCAGCACGCTGTACGGATGCTTGGTGATCGCCTCGGTGAGCTGGCCACCCTGATCGAAGCCGACGTAGCCGGGCGGCGCGCCGATGAGGCGGGAAACCGCGTGGCGCTCCATGTACTCGGACATGTCGAAACGGAGCAGCTCGACACCGAGGCAGTACGCAAGCTGCCGGGCGACTTCCGTCTTGCCCACGCCCGTCGGGCCGGAGAAGAGGAAATTGCCGATCGGCTTCTGCGGATTGCCGAGGCCCGAGCGCGCCATGCGAATCGCGCTGACGAGCGCGTCGATCGCCTTGTCCTGCCCGAACACAACGTTCTTCAGATCCCGATCGAGCGTCTTCAGCGCATTGCGGTCGTCCGAGCTCACGTTCTTCGCGGGGATGCGCGCGATCTTGGCGACGATCTCCTCGACTTCCGTCTTGCCGATCACCTTCTTCTGCTTCGACTTGGGAAGGATCTTCTGCGCGGCTCCGGCCTCGTCGATCACGTCGATCGCCTTGTCGGGCAGGTGGCGGTCGTTGATGAAGCGCGCCGCGAGCTCGGCCGCGCTGGTGAGCGCAGCCGGCGCGTACTTGACGCCGTGGTGCTCCTCGAAGCGCGACTTCAGTCCTTTCAGGATCTCGACCGTTTCGGCCACCGAAGGCTCGGGCACGTCGACCTTCTGGAAACGCCGCGACAGCGCGTGGTCCTTCTCGAAGATCTGGCGGTACTCGTTGTAGGTGGTCGCGCCGATGCACTTCATCGCACCGGTGGAAAGGGCCGGCTTGAGCAGGTTGGACGCATCGAGCGTGCCGCCCGACGCCGCGCCCGCACCGATGATCGTATGGATCTCGTCGATGAACAGGATCGACTTCGGATTCTCGGTCAGCTGCTTCAGCACGGCCTTCAATCGCTGCTCGAAATCGCCGCGGTATTTGGTGCCCGCGAGCAACGCGCCCATGTCGAGCGAGTACACCTGGTACTCGCGCAGCAGGTCGGGCACGTCGCCTTCGTTGATGCGGCGTGCGAGCCCCTCGGCGATCGCCGTCTTGCCGACGCCGGCTTCACCCACCAGCAGCGGATTGTTCTTGCGGCGACGGCAGAGCACCTGCACGACGCGCTCGAGCTCGAGCTCGCGGCCGATCAGCGGATCGGTCTTGCCCGCCTTGGCGAGCGCGTTCAGGTTGACCGTGTAGGCGTCGAGCGCACCTTGCGACTCGCTGCCGCCTTCGCCTTCCTCCTTGGCGGAATCGGGCTTCTCGGGCTTCGACTGCGGCGTCTTGGTGATTCCATGGGCGATGTAGTTCACAACATCGAGCCGCGTGACCCCGCGCTGATTGAGGAAATAGACGGCGTGTGACTCCTTCTCGCCGAAGATGGCGACCAGCACGTTGGCGCCGGTCACCTCCTTCTTGCCCGACGACTGAACATGCAGGATCGCGCGCTGGATCACGCGCTGGAAGCCCTGCGTCGGTTGCGTATCCGCGTCGGAGTGGGGGGGCAGCCGCGGCGTGTGCTCGTTGATGAAGTCGGTCAGCACACCGCGCAGCTCCTCGAGGTCCACGCCGCACGCCTTCAGCACTTCGGCCGCCGAGGGGTTGTCGAGCATCGCGAGCAGCAGGTGCTCGACCGTGATGAACTCGTGCTGCTTCTGTCGTGCCTCGACAAAAGCCATGTGGAGGGAGACTTCCAGTTCCTGCGCAATCATCGTCCTGCTCCGTCTTGCGGGGATGGACGGCGCGATGCCGCCGGAATCCCGTTAACGCTCAAGTCTCCTCCATCGTGCACTGCAGCGGGTGCTGATGCTGCCGCGCGATGCCGATTACCTGATCCACCTTCGCGGCTGCGACCTCCCGGGTGAAGGTGCCGCAGACGCCCATGCCTTCGCGATGAACCTGAAGCATCACCTGCGTCGCCTTCTCCCGGCTCATCCCGAATACAGTCTGAAGGACGACGACGACAAAGTCCATTGGCGTGTAGTCGTCGTTCAGCAACAGCACCTTGTACAGGGGCGGCGGTTTGACCTTGGCTTTCTGGGCTTCGAGGAGACCGCCTTGCTGCTCGTGTACCGCCATGCTGGGACGCCGGAGACCGCCTGTAGATGGGGGTATGTTTTATGATTGCAACAGAATTATCAAGGGGAAACCCGACGGGAGGCCGGGCCCTTGACGCCCGCACAAAATTACGCGTACAAGAATGGCGTTTGGCGCCAGGTCGCTGCCGTTCCGGTTTGCCGCTGTACCACGCCGCACCGCGCAGTACCGATGTGCTTGCCGCCCGTAGTCCTGGCCCGCCGGACGACATTCCTACATTCTCGAAGGAACACGCTGTATGGCAACCGGAACCGTCAAGTGGTTCAACGACGCGAAGGGGTACGGGTTCATCACGCCGGACGACGGCGGGGAGGACCTGTTCGCGCACTTCTCGGCGATCAACATGCAGGGTTTCAAGACGCTCAAGGAAGGCCAGAAGGTCAGCTTCGAAGTGACCCAGGGACCGAAGGGCAAGCAGGCATCGAACATCCAGGCGGTCTGATGACGTGGCGTCCCCGCACCCTACCGGTGCGGCGGAACAAAAGGCCCGCGGCGACGCGGGCCTTTTTTCGCTCCGGAACCGTCCGTCGGACGCGCCCGCAGCCCTCCGTCCGATGGTCGGAAGGACAAGACCCCGCCGCGCCAGCGGTCTTTGGCAACCGCGCGGGGGTCGCGCCCGCCGGCGTCACATCTGCTTGATCATCGCCTCGCCGAAGCCCGAGCATGACACCTGGGTGGCGCCCGACATCAGGCGCGCGAAGTCGTAGGTGACCGTCTTGGCGAGGATCGCCTTTTCCATCGACTTGACGATGAGCGCAGCGGGCTCCTTCCAGCCCATGTGGACCAGCATCATTTCGGCGGACAGGATCTCCGAGCCCGGGTTGACGTAGTCCTTGCCCGCGTACTTGGGCGCCGTGCCGTGCGTCGCCTCGAACATCGCGACCGAATCGGACAGGTTGGCGCCCGGGGCGATGCCGATGCCGCCGACCTGTGCTGCGAGCGCGTCGCTGATGTAGTCGCCGTTCAGGTTCAGCGTGGCGATCACGCTGTACTCGGCAGGCCGCAGCAGGATCTGCTGCAGGAAGGCGTCGGCGATCACGTCCTTGACCACGATGTCGCGTCCCGTCTTCGGGTTCTTGAAGGTCATCCAGGGGCCGCCGTCGAGCGACTTCGCGCCGAACTCGCGCTCGGCGAGCGCGTAGCCCCAGTCGCGGAACGCGCCCTCGGTGAACTTCATGATGTTGCCCTTGTGCACAAGCGTCATCGACGGCTTGTCGTTGTCAATCGCGTACTGGAGCGCCTTGCGCACCAGGCGCTCGGTACCCTCGCGCGACACCGGCTTGATGCCGATGCCCGATGTCGCCGGGAAGCGGATCTTCTTGACGCCCATGTCCTTCGTCAGGAACTCGATCACCTTCTTCGCGCCGTCGGACTCCGCCGCCCATTCGATGCCGGCGTAGATGTCCTCGGAGTTCTCGCGGAAGATCACCATGTCGGTCTTTTCCGGCTCCTTGACCGGCGAGGGCACGCCGGCGAAGTAGCGCACCGGCCGCAGGCAGACGTAGAGGTCGAGTTCCTGCCGCAGCGCGACGTTGAGCGAGCGGATGCCGCCGCCGACCGGCGTGGTCAACGGACCCTTGATCGAGACGACGTAATCCTTGAGGATCGCGAGCGACTCCTCCGGGAGCCAGACATCGGGGCCGTAGATCTTCGTCGACTTCTCGCCGGCGTAGATCTCCATCCAGTGGATCTTGCGCTTGCCGCCGTACGCTCTCGCCACCGCGGCGTCGACCACCTTGATCATCACCGGCGTGATATCGAATCCGGTGCCGTCGCCCTCGATATAGGGGATGATCGGGTTGTCCGGAACGTTGAGCGAGAAGTCCTTGTTGACGGTGATCTTCGCACCGCCGGACGGGACCTTGACGTGCTGATAGCTGGGCATGGATTCTCCTGATGGATGCGACGCCCGCCGCGGGACGCTTGCGCGGCACCGGGCGCGCTGCGAAGGGCTTGCGGGGCTGCCCCTGCTCCGGCACGAAGCCCGCAAACCCTTAATTATCCGTGAATTTCATGGATACTGCCACGATGCCCGGTCCGCCGAATCGACGTGGATCAACCCCTGGACGGTTGGAGGCTCCGCGGATCGTGCTCTTCAACAAGCCCTACGGGGTCCTCTGCCAGTTCTCGCGCGACGGCGATCGCGCGACGCTCGGCGACTACATCGAACTGCCGGGCGTCTACCCGGCGGGGCGTCTCGATGCCGACAGCGAAGGCTTAGTCGTGCTCACTGCGGACGGGGCGCTGCAGGCACGGATCACGCACCCGCGGCACAAGCTTCCCAAGACCTACTGGGTGCAGGTCGAGGGGACGCCGTCCCGCGCGCAACTCGTCGCGCTGCGAACCGGCGTCGATCTCGCCGGATTCCGCACCGCGCCCGCGAGGGTGCGCACGATACCCGAGCCGCGCGGCCTGTGGCCACGCGACCCGCCGATCCGGTTTCGCCGCGAAATCCCGACCGCGTGGCTGGAACTCGTGATCGCCGAAGGCCGCAACCGGCAAGTGCGCCGGATGACGGCCGCGGTCGGCCTGCCGACGCTGCGTCTCGTGCGCGCGGCCGTCGGGCGCTGGAGCCTCGCGGGACTTGCCCCCGGCATGTTTCGCCAGGAACCGGTAGGTGAGCGCGTGCTATCATCCGGCGCCGCGCGCAGACATGTCGCCGCGGCCGCGCCGCAACGCGCGCGGCCCTCGAAATCCTCCCTTCCCCGTCGATGATCCGCCGTCTGCTCGCCCGCCTGATCCCCGGCCGGCCGATGCGCGACCCGCGCATTTACGGCGCGAGCGAGCACCGGGTCCGGCAGGATCAGGTAAGCGCGGGTGCGCGGACCGTCACCCGCAAGCTGCAGGACGCAGGCTTCCGCGCCTTCATCGTCGGCGGAGCGGTCCGTGACCTGCTGCTCGGCATCGAGCCCAAGGACTACGACATCGCGACCGACGCGACACCCGAACAGGTGAAGCCGCTGTTCCGCCGCGCGTACGTCATCGGCCGAAGGTTCCGGCTCGTGCACGTCCACGTCGGCCACGAAGTCGTCGAGGTCTCGACCTTTCGCGCCGCCCAGAAGGGGGAGGATGCGACCGACGAGCACGGCCGGCTGCTCTCGGACAACGTGTACGGCTCCCAGGCGGAGGACGCGGCGCGCCGCGACTTCACGATCAACGCGCTCTACTTCGACCCGTCGACCGAGCAGGTGTGGGACTACGTGGGCGGTGTGCGCGACCTCCGTGCCCGCCGGCTGAAGCTCATCGGCCCGCCGGTGACGCGCTACCGCGAGGACCCGGTGCGCATGCTGCGCGCCGTCCGCCTGGCCGCGAAGCTCGGCCTCGCGATCGAGCCGAAGACCGCGGAGCCGATCCCGCGGCTCGCGGGGCTGATGCAAAACGTTCCGCCGGCGCGGCTCTTCGACGAGATGCAGAAGCTCCTTCTGTCCGGACACGCGGTCGAGACGCTGAAGAGCCTGCGCGCGCACGGGCTGCACCACGGCCTGCTGCCGCTGCTCGACGTGATCCTCGAGCAACCGGGCGGAACGCGCTTCATCGACGCCGCGCTCACCAGCACCGACCTGCGCGTGCGCGACGACAAGCCGGTCTCGCCCGCGTTCCTGTTCGCCACGCTGCTCTGGCACGAAGTGATCGCGCAATGGGGCGCAGCCAAGGCGCGCAATGAACGACCGGTGCCGGCGCTCTTCGCCGCGATGGACCACGTTCTGGACGAGCAGGCGAAGCGCATCGCGATCCCCCGCCGGTTCGAAGCGACGATCAAGGAGATCTGGTCGCTGCAGCCTCGCTTCGAGCAGCGCGCGGGCCAGCGGCCGTTCCGTCTGGTCGAGCACCCGCGCTTTCGCGCCGCCTACGATTTCCTTGCGCTTCGCGCGGAAAGCGGCGAGGCGCCCCAGGAACTTGCCGACTGGTGGGAGCGCTTCCAGGACGAGGCCCATGCGGGCCGCGAGGCGATGCTCCGGCCCGACGAAGCGCCCGGCCGCAAGCGCCGCCGCTCGCGCGGACGCGGCCGTCGCCATCGCGAGGAAGGCGAAGGCGCGTCCGCCGAGCCCGGCCCGGCTGATGACGATCCCGCGGCAGCCTGACATGGCCGCGACGCTGGCATTGATCGGGCTCGGCAGCAATCTCGACCATCCGCGCCGGCGGCTCGCGCGCGCGACATCGAGCCTCGCGCGATTGCCCCGCACGCGGCTGCTTCGGGTGTCGGCGAACTACGTCTCCGCGCCGATCGGCGCCCCCGAGCCGCAGCCCGACTACGTCAACGCAGTCGCGCTGGTTGCCACCGAATTGCCTCCCCGCGCTCTGCTGCGCGCGCTGCTCGCGATCGAACGGCGCCAGCATCGGCACCGCGAACAGGGCCGGCGGAACGCGCCGCGGACGCTCGACCTCGATTTGCTACTATACGGACGCCGTCGCATGCGGGTTCGGCATCTCACGGTGCCGCACCCGCGGATGCACGAGCGGGCCTTCGTGCTGCGGCCGCTCGCCGACATCGCGCCGACCCTGACGATCCCCGGCCGCGGCGCGGTGAAGTCGCTGCTCGCGAGCGTATCCGGACAGCGGATACGACGCACCCGCAGCCACCGCCGCCGCTAGCCCGGATATCTCACCAGGCCGCCGCCGATTCAATGGAGGCTCGAGCCTTGCCAAGCACTTGGGAGCCGCCACCGGCGAAACACATTGCACGGGCGGACTGCGCGGTTTTTGGCGGTCGTTTTGCACCTGGCTCGGGCTTGCTCTCCTCGCCCATAGTCGCTGCTATTGGCGTCGTCGGCTGCGCCCGATCCAGGGCGCAAACCGCCACGCCAAATTCCCGCGCCCCGGTGAAACATCCGGGCTAGCCCTGTGTTGCGCATGGACCTCGAGAAATGCCGCTATGTCGTGATCGAGGGGCCGATCGGCGCAGGCAAGACGAGCCTCGCGCGCGAGCTCGCGATGCGCCTGTCCGCCGACCTGCTGCTCGAGCACCCCGAGGAGAACCCTTTCCTCGCCCGCTTCTACGAGGACATGGCGCGCTTCGCGCTGCCGGCGCAGCTCAACTTCCTGTTCCAGCGGGTTGACCAGCTGCGCGGACTCGCGCAACTCGACATCTTCGGCCGCAGCACCGTGGCGGATTTCCTGCTCGACAAGGACCCGCTGTTCGCGCGGCTCAACCTGACCGACGACGAGTACGCGCTCTACGACAAGGTCTACCGGCACCTGAAGACGCAGACGCCGACGCCCGACCTCGTGATCTATCTGCAGGCGCCGGTCGGCACGCTGGTGGATCGCGTCCACCGCCGCGGCGTCGACTACGAGCGGACCATGCCCGAGCAATACCTGGCCCGGCTCGCCGACGCCTACGCCCGCTTCTTCTACCAGTACGAGGCGGCACCCTTGCTAATTGTCAACAGCGAGCGGCTGAATTTCGTGGACAATCGCGCCCATCTCGACCTGCTGCTCACCCGGATCGCCGGAATGCGCGGTCGACGGGAGTTCTTCAACCTTGGCCAGCCCGCCTGACGCGAAGCCCTACGGCGCCCCGGCGCCCGCCGCGAAGCCCGCCCGGCTCACGGTGACGGCGCTCGCGAAGATGGCGGCCGAGGGACAGAAGATCGCGATGCTTACCTCCTACGACGCGAGCTTCGCGGCACTGTGCGACCGGGTCGGCGTGGACGTGCTGCTGGTCGGCGACTCCCTCGGCATGGTGATCCAGGGTCACGGTTCGACTCTGCCGGTGACGCTCGAGCAGGTGCTCTACCACACGCGAAGCGTGGTGGCCGGCAGCACGCGGCCGCTCGTGATCGCCGACCTGCCTTTCGGCACGTTCCAGGAGAGCCCGGAGAGGGCCTATCGCGCCTCGGTGGCGGCGCTGCAGGCCGGCGCGCAGATGGTCAAGGTCGAGGGCGGCGCGTGGATGGCGCCGACGATCGAGTTCCTCGCCACGCGCGGCGTGCCGGTCTGCGGGCACGTGGGCCTGCTGCCACAGTCGGTCAACGCGATGGGTGGCTACCGGGTGCAGGGCAAGACCGCCGCCGATGCCGACGAGCTGGTCGAGGATGCGCAGACGCTCGGGCAGGCCGGGGCGTCGCTGCTTGTGATCGAATGCGTGCCGCGCGACGTTGGCGCGCGGATCACCCGCGAGGCCGGCGTGCCCACCATCGGAATCGGCGCCGGTCCCGACTGCTCGGGACAGGTGCTCGTGATCTACGATGCGCTCGGGCTCCAGCAGGGAAAGGCCGCGCGCTTCGTGCGCAACTTCCTGCCGGGCCGCGACAGCGTCGAAGCCGCGCTCGCAGCGTATGTCGCGGCCGTCAAGGACGGCTCCTTCCCGGCGCCGGAGCACTGTTTCTAGCGCAAGCGCCAAATCCGCGCGCATCCCGCCCACCCCGAGAAAGAAGGCCATGGAAATCTGCCAGACCGCGGCGGAGCTCTCCGAGCGCTTGAACGGCGCGAAGCGGGTCGCATTCGTGCCGACCATGGGCAATCTGCACGCCGGGCACCTGTCGCTGTGCCGGCTCGCGCGCGAGCACGGCGACGCGGTGGTGACGAGCATCTTCGTCAACCGTCTGCAGTTCGGGCCCAATGAGGACTTCGACCGCTATCCGCGCACGATGCTGGCCGACCGCACGGGTCTCGAGCGCGAGGGCGTGGACGTGTTGTTCGCGCCGACCGAGCAGGAGATGTACCCGACGCCGCAGGTCTACCGCGTGCAGCCCCCCCCGCTCGCCTCCGAGCTCGAGGGCGCGTTTCGACCCGGCTTCTTCGACGGCGTCTGTACGGTCGTGCTGAAGCTCTTCAACCTCGTGCAGCCCGATGTCGCGGTGTTCGGCAAGAAGGACCGTCAGCAGTTGAAGATCGTCCGCGGCATGGTGCAGCAGTTCAACTTGCCGATCCAGATCGTGCCGGCGGAGACGGTGCGCGCCGACGACGGGCTCGCGCTGTCGTCGCGCAACAACTACCTGACGCCGGACGAGCGCGCCGAGGCGCCGCGGCTCTATCGCGTGCTGCGCAACATAGCCGATGCGATCGCCGGCGGGCGTACCGACTACGCGAACCTCGAGGCGGCCGGCCGGGCGGAGCTCGCGCAGCACGACTGGAAGGTCGACTATGTCGCCGTCCGCCACGGCCTCGGGCTGCGCATTCCCCACCCCGAGGGCTACGATCACCCCAACCTGCTCGTGGTGCTCGCGGCGGCGAAGCTCGGCAATACGCGGCTCATCGACAACGTCGACGTCGTGCCGAGGCACAATGAGGATTGAGGTTCGGTCCGGCTGACGTTGCCGCGACCACGAACCCGAGCGCAGCTGATCGACCGGCACCGCGCCGAAGCATGGCAGCGATCGATTCCGCGGCAAACGAAAACCCGCACCCCGGCCATCCCATGCAACGATTCCTGCGTCTTGTCGCCTCGGCGGCACTCCTTGCGTTCACGCTCGTACCCGCCGCGCTCGCGCAGCCCTATCCGGCGAAGCCGATCCGGCTCATCGTACCCTTCCCGCCCGGCGCGGGCACCGATACCGTCGCGCGTTTCGTCGCGCACAAGCTGGGCGATGCCCTCGGCACGACCATGGTCGTCGACAACAAGACGGGTGCCGGCGGCGCAATCGGCGCGGCAGAAGCGGCGAAGGCCGAGCCCGACGGCTACACGCTGCTGTTCGTCGCGTCGCCTTTCACGACCGTGGCCGCGGCGACGAAGAATCCGGGCTACGACCCGCTGCGCAACTTCGTTCCCGTCGCACCGATCGCCTCCGGACCGCTCGCCTTCGTCGTCAATCCGCAGGTGCCCGCGAACACGATGCGCGAGTTCCTGGCCTACGCAAGGCAGAACCCCGGCAAGCTCAACTACGGATCCGCCGGGCCCGGCAGCATCAACCATCTCGCGCTCGAGCTCCTCAACATTCGCGCCGGCGTGCTCATCGTCCACGTCCCGTATCGCGGCATCGCCGATGCGACCAAGGATCTGCTCGGCGGCCAGCTCCAGGCGATGACGGCGTCGATCCCGGCCACGCTGCCGCAGCTCGCCGACAGGAAAGTGAAGGTGCTCGCCGTCACCGGAAGCAAACGCGTTCCGCAGCTCCCGGGCGTGCCGAGCTGGCAGGAAGAAGGCGTCCCGGACGCGAACGTGATCAACTACTGGGGCATCGTCGCGCCCGCCGGAACGTCGCCGGACGTCGTGGCGCGCCTCAACGCCGAAGTGCAGAGAGTGCTGGCGCAGCCCGAGGTCCGCGAGCGGCTGGAACGCGAAGGCGCCGAGTTGATCCCCGGACCTCCGCAGCGGCTCGGCACGCTGATCGAAGCGGACCTCAGGAGCTGGCGCAAGCTGATCGCCGAGGGCAACTTCTCGCTCGAGTGAGAACCGGCACGTCCCGCCACGCCGCCGCATCAATCCTTGCGCGCCGGTGCGCGCAGCGCGAGCACGTTCCCGGCGACCGCGAGCACGACGCCCAGCAGCGCCCACGCATCCCAACGGTAGCTCTCGAACAACGTCGAGAACAGCATTGCGAGCACGGGCGTGGACACGCCCACGTAGGACGAAGGTCCGGCACCGATGCGCTTCAGAAGCGTGAAATAGGCGAGGAATGCGACGATGCTGCCGAACACGGTCAGGTAGCCGAGCGAAAGCACGTAGGACGGCCGCAGGTCGACGAGCCACGGCGCACCCCTGACCGTCGCGATCGCGGCCGCGCACAGCGCGCCGTACAGCATGCCCCACGCGGTCCCGGGCAGGATACCGATGCCCGCACGGTTGTTGCGCACCGCGAACAGGTTGCCGCTCGCGGCGAGCGCGGTCGCGAAGAGCGCCCAGCCAACGCCGGACGCGATGCTGCCGCCGTCGCCGATCTGGCGCAGGTCCGGCAGGAACAGCAGTGCGACGCCGGCCACACCGAGCGTCGCCGCAACGAACGTCCGGGGTGAGAGCCGTGTGCCGAAAGCGAGGCGCATGCCGATCGGCGTCATGAACACGACCGTCGAGAACACGACCGCGACCAATCCCGACGTGACATGCTGTTCGGCCCAGTAGACCGCCACGTAGTTGAAGCCGAACATCAGCGAGCCCTGGGCGGCAACGTACACGTGGTGGCGCGGCGAGAGGCGCAGCGGGCGCCCGGCCAGCAGGCATGCTCCGAGCAGCAGCGCCGAGGCGAGCGCGAAGCGGTAGACGACCGAGACTTCGGCGGGGACAACGCCCAGCTGGGATTTGATCGCAAGCCAGGTCGAGCCCCAGATCACCGTTGCGGTGAGGAAGAGCCCCGGCACGGAGGCGCGCGACGAGAGCCATTGCCCGCCGGCGGCCGCACCCGTGGCGCCCTTCGAACTCAACCCGGATTCCTTCGCGTCCCTGCATCGCGCGAGCGGCGGCCGAGCCCGCGCGGCGGCAGGATCGCTGCGGTGCCGAGGTCGTCGCGGCTTGTTGCGGTGATCATCGATGTTCCTCCTGACGTAGGATTGCAAGCCGATGGCGCAGGCTCCCGATCGCCCGTAACACGGCCCCGATATCACGGGCATCCCGCGCCGGCGCGATCGCCGCGAAGAACCCGGCATCGACGCCGCGCAGGCGAAGCCGGACCGCGCGGCCGTCTTCGGGATCGGGCGTCTCATCGACCCAGGACGGATCAGGCAAGCGCGAAAGCGCCTGATGGATGTGCTGGCGGCTCACCGCCCTGCGGCGGGCGAGCGCCGGAAGCGAGATCGGCGCCTCTTCGCGCGCGCGGAACTCGATCCGCGCGCGGTCGCCTGCCTGGAGACCGAGTGGCGCGCGCACGGTACCGGCAGCGGCGGCCACGTTGGTCAGCTGCATTGACGTTTCCGCAGCCGCCTGCGGGTCCGGCGCGCCCGCTCAGGCCGAGCGCAGCGCATCGACGATCTTCATCCGCGCAGCGCGCGCCGCGGGAAGGAAGCCGCCGACAAACCCCATCAGCAGCGCGAAGCCGAGCGACACGGCGACGATGTACGGCGTCAGCGTGAACGAGAACGCAAGCTCGGCGAACGTCTGGAAGTTGGTGGTCGAAATCGACAGCGCCTGCATCAGCGAGGCGCCGGCCAGTCCGAGGATCCCGCCCGCCAGACCGAGCAGCAGCGCCTCGGCAAGGAACGCGATCAGGATCGCGCGCCGCGGAAAGCCGAGCGCGCGCAGCGTGCCGATCTCCGCGGTACGCGAGGCGACACTCGCGTACATCGTGATCATCGCGCCGATGATCGCGCCGATCGAGAAGATGATCGAGATCGACGTGCCGAGGATGCGGATGAACTTCGACAGCGCCTCCGATTGGTCCGCGTAGAAGCGGGTCTCGCGCTTGGCCTCGAGCGTGAGCCGCGGGTCGGACTCGATCGCCTCCTTCACCGCATCGAAGCGTCCGGGATCGTTCAACCGGAAGATCAGCGACGAGAAGGCGACGCGCCGGAAAGCCTGCAGCATCTGCTCGGCATCGCCCCAGATCTCGGAATCGAAGCCGCTGCGCCCGGCGTCGAACACGCCGACGACCTTCCACTCGCGGGAGCCGAAGCGCAGCGTCTCGCCCAATCCGGCGCCACGGAAGCCGCCGGCGATCGAGCGGCCGGTGATGATCTCCGAGGTACCCGGCTGGAACATCCGCCCCTCGACGATCGCAACCTGCGGGCGCAGCGTCAGGCCGGCGGGCGTCACGCCGCGGATCAGCACGTTCGAGGGCTTGCCCGTTTCCCGTTTCGGCAGGTTGATCAGCACCACCGGCTCCTTCGAGACGAGCTTGCGGCCGTCCTCGCCGATCGCGATGTCGGGCAGGCTCTCGACGATGCCCGCCTGCGACCGGTCGACGCCACTTTGCACTTCGGTCTGCGAGGAGCGGCGGATGACGACGACGTTGTCGTCCCGACCGGTGGCGACCAGCGTCTTCTCCAGGCCGGCGGCCAGCATCAGAACCGTCGCGAACACGTAGACGACGAGCGCCATGCCGCCGGCGGTCAGCAGCGTCGTGAGCCGCCGCGCGGCCATGTTGCGAACGATGTAGGAGAACGGGACTCGCATCGGCCGTCGCCGCTCATCCGACCGCGCGAAGCCCATCGACGATTCGGACATGCGCCGCCCGCCATGCCGGAATCACCGCGGCGACCACGCCGACCAGGAGGGCCGCGCCGAGCTGCATCAGCACGGTCTCCTCGGAAACGAGGAAGACCGGGAAGAGAGTCCCGACCGCATTCGCGAAAGCCTCTGCGGTCGGAAACGTGAGCGCGATGCCGATCACACCCCCCAGCAGCGCGATCCCCAGCGATTCCGCGAAGATCAGCCCGGCGACAAAGGCGTTGGAGAAGCCGAGCGCCTTCATCGTCGCATATTCGCCGTAGCGCTCGCGCGCCGTCATCGCCATCGTGTTGGCCATCACCGCCATGATGATGACGATCACGACGAACGACACCGCCTGGATCGCGATCAGGATCGCCTCGGTCATCGCGATGAATCCGAGCTGGAACGCCTTCTCGGTCTCGGTCAGCGTTTCGGCGAGCGAATTGCGGAACGTCGCGTCGATCGCGGCCGACACCTCGGCCGCCTGCGCCGGATCGCGCAGCTGGACGATGAACACGCCGGTCTGGTCGGCGCGGCGCGGAAAGAGCTTCTTCACTCTCTCGTTCAGGTAGCCCCAGTGGAGGAACATCGTCGACTCGTCGGTGGACTTCTCCGCGCCGTCGTAGATGGCGCGCACCGTGAAGGTCCACGTCCCGGGGAAGATCGTGCCGCGCAGCGGTATCTGGTCGCCGATCTTCCAGCCGTATTGATCGGCGAGCTTGCGCCCGACCAGCGCCCCCGTGCGGTCGGTGACGAAGGCCTTGCGCTCCTGCGGCTTGATCAGGAACTCCGGATACATGTCGAGATAGCTCTCGGGGTCGATCGCGAATTGCGGGAAGAAGTTGCGCTCGGTGATGTAGATGCCACCGAACCAGTTCGCCCAGGAAACGCCGGCAACACCCGGCACCTGGCGAATTCTCTGGGCGTAGGTGAGCGGCAGCGAAAACACGAGCGAGACCGCGTTACGCGTGACGAGCCGCGCCGACGAGCTGGCGTTCGCGCCGGCGTACCAGGCGTCCACTACAGTTCGTAGGAGACCGAAAGCGACGATCGCGACCACGATGCCGACGATCGTGAGCGCCGTGCGGAGCTTGTGCCGAAACGCGTTGCAGAGGACCAGGTAGGGAACGAACACGGCTCGGGATGCGGAAATCGGCGCCGGATACCCACGGTCGGGCACGCTCGCCAATCCGGAGTCTATCGCAGCCGGCCCACCGCTCGTCGGCACGGCATGGAACTTGCCTCGGTGGATGGCGGAAAAGGAATCGGGCGGCGCGCATGCACGGGGCAGGCATATCCGCCCGCAACGAATCGATGATCACCAACCGCCACGCCGTCGGCATTCGCGCATCGCCTCTCGCGGCGATGTGGGCGAGCCCAGCGCTCGCCGCTCGCGCGGACGTGCGCGTGGCGCTCGCCAGGTCGCGACGCCTTCGGATCGGCTCCCCCTTTTGACGATCGCACCCCAACCATCACCGCCATCGATTCGCCGCACGGAGCCCACGATGGGAACTGCCCAGGGAACGAATGCGCCCGAGCTGCCGCACGCAACGGCCGAAGCACACGCCTACCTCGCCCTTTATCATGTCGATCTGGCGATCGGCGTGCTTCGCGACCACGTCGATCGCGAGCCACGCGCGATGCCGGTTGCGTGGCTGATGCTGCTCGATCTCTACCGGACGCATGGACGCGAACAGGCGTTCCGCGAACTCGCCGATCGCTTCCACGAGCGCTTCAACGCGCAGACGCCGGAGTGGGACCGGTACCCGCCGTGCGCCTCCGAGCCCGGGCTCGAGGCATTTCCGCGGCTCATCAAGGAGATCTCGCTCTGCTGGGGCACGCACGAGTGCCGCCGGCTGCTCGACCGCCTGCTGCACGACAACCGCAATGGCAGCCGGCTCGGATTCACGCTCAGCGCCTACAACGATCTGCTCGCATTGCGGCGACTGTCCGACGAGCTGCTGACGACGATCGAGGAAGATTTCGCGGAAGAAGCGAAGCTGCGCTCCGCGTTCGCGTGCGCAACGGTGGGGCTCGCCGCCGCAGACGCGGCCGCCGGCGAGCGGCGGCGCGACGGGAACGCCGATCGTCCCGGATCGCGGAGCGAGTCCCCGGCGCTCGCGACCGAGCTTGTCTCGCAGCTGGAAGACGACTTGCGCCGCGGAGGGGATACCCGCTCGGCGCTGGAAATCGAGCACCCGGCACTCGCCGGCATGCTGACCCGCGAATGGGGCAACTCGGCGCTCGCCGCGCAGCTTTGCAGGATCCTCGCGCAAGCTGCCGAGAGCACGCAGCCGCTGTCGCCGCAGGCGGCATCGGACCTGCAGATACTGGGCCTCGTTGCCGCGGAGCACGCGAACAGGACCACGCACCCTTTGCCGGCCGGCTGAACGCGAGCCGGGCGAGGCTCGGCCTCAGTCGATCAGCACGCCTTTTTCCAGGTGCACCAGCCGGTGCGCCTTCTCCGCCGCCTTGGGGTCGTGCGTGACGATGATGATCGTCTTGCCGAGATCGTCGTTGAGGCGCTCGAGCAGCTGCAGGATCTCCTCGCCGGTGTGACGGTCGAGGTCGCCCGTCGGCTCGTCGGCGACGATCAACGTGGGATCGGTGATGAGCGCGCGGGCGATCGCCACGCGCTGCTGCTGGCCGCCGGAGAGCTCGCCCGGCAAGTGGTCGGCGCGATCGGTCAGGCCAACCAGCGCGAGCGCGATGGCGACCCGTTGGCGCCGCTCCGCGCGCGACAGGTTGGTCAGAAGCAGCGGCAACTCGATGTTGCCGAACGCGGTCAGTACCGGCATCAGGTTGTAGAACTGGAAGATGAAGCCGACGTGCGCCGCGCGCCATCCCGCGAGTTCGGCGTCGGTGAGCCTTGCAATGTCCACGCCGGCGACCTTGATCTCGCCCGAGCTCGGCCTGTCGATCCCGGCGATCAGGTTGAGCAGCGTGGACTTCCCGGAACCCGACGGCCCCATCAATGCGATGAAGTCGCCGGGAAAGACCTCGAGGTTGATGTCGACCAGGACCGGGATGATCTGGCCGCCGCGCGTGTAGTACTTCGTCAGCGAGCGGATCGCGACCAGCGGTTCGCGCGCCACCTTCGCATCGGCCGCCGGCGCGATCGTCGTGCCCGCTTCGCTCATCGCGGTCCCGTCGCCGCTACTTCTGGGCAATCCTGACGAGCGCGCCGGAGGCGAGGCTCTCGGGCGGATTCGCGACCGCCTTCTCGCCCGACTTGACTTCGCCCGTGATCGCCGTCAGATCGCCCACCTTGATGCCCGGCGTAACGGGCACCGACTGCGCACGATCCTCGCGGACGACGAAGACGACGGTGCGGCCGTCGCGCTGGGTCAGCGCATCGGCGGCCACGGCAACGAGCGGTTTCTGCTGATCCGGCGTGACCTCCTGCGACAGGAACGTCACCTTGGCGCTCATCTCCGGCAGCACGCGCGGATCGATCTGGTCGAAGCGCACCTTGGTCATCACCGTCGCCTTGGCGCGATCCACGGTCGGGACCATGCGGCTGATGTGTCCGCGAAAGCGCGTGTCCGGCAGCGCGTCGAGCTGGATTTCCGCCGGCTGCCCGACGCTCACTTTCGACAGGCTCGATTCGGAAACGTCGGCCTCGACTTCGAGCGTGCTCATGTCCGCCATCGTGACCACCGCGCCCTTCGAGTCGGCCGCGGAAGAGAATGGCGTCACCATGTCGCCGACGTTCGCGCTCTTCGACAGGATCACGCCGTCGAACGGCGCCCGGATCAGCGTGTAGTCGACCGATACCTGCGCATTGCGGGCGTTCGCCTCCGCCGCGCCGATCGCGGCGCGCGCATTCGCGACCCCGGCCGCAGCGCGGTCGTAGCGCGCCTTCGCGGTGTCGACCGTCGCCTGCGCGACGAAGCCCTTCGCGACCAGATCCTGGTTGCGGTTCAGCAGCTGCGCGGCGTCCCGCTCCTCGGCCAGCGCCTGCTCGAGTCCGGCGCGCGCGGCGCGCACATTCGCCTGGGCGCTCTGCGCCTGCGCGAGCACGTCGCGATTGTCGATGCGCGCGACGACCTCGCCCGCCTTGACGCGGGACCCTTCCGCAACACCCAGCCATTCGAGCTGACCCGTCGCCTTCGAGGCAATGGCCGCCTTGCGCTGCGCGACGACGTAGCCGGTCGCGTTCAGCACGACGTATTGCTGCGACGGAAACGTCGTGACGATCGGCGTCGTCTGCACCGTGACGGCGCGGGGCGCCCACAGGTAGTAGCCGCCTGCCGCAAGCGAAGCGACGAGCGCAAGCACCGGCCAGAGCCAACGACGCCGGCGCGAGCGCGCCGGCGCGAGCGAGCGGTCGATCTTGAGCAGGGAGAGGTCGGCTTGATCGGGCATGGCGGCAGACGGGGCGCAACGCAAAGCAACGCCCGATGCGCAGATCGCGCGGCACAGAATTCTACCCCGAGCGGCGCTCGAGCCCCGCTGAACAGCGCACCGTTCGAGATCGCTGTTCCGGGGTTCGCGCGCAGACGGCGCCGGAGGTCGGCGCGGCGTCAGCCCCCTTCTGCCGGTGTGGGTTCGGGCGTCACGCGCTCACCGCGGCGTGCGCTGCGCCATGCGCGCCAGGACAAGAGCGCAAGCCCCGCTCCAATCAGCGCGATGCCGAGCCACTCGTTTCCGCTGAGCCGCTCGCCGAAGATCAGCATCGACGAGACGAGCGCAATCACGGGAATCGCGAACATGTTGAGCGAAGCCGTGCCGGCGGGCAGCCGCTGCAGCACCGCGATCCACATGATGAACCCCGCCGCGGTCGACAGCGCGCCGATGTACAGCAGACAGAGCGCCTGCAGGCCGCTCCAGCGCGTCGGCGGCAGGTCGAACGCGAGCGGCAGCAGCGTGAGCGGCAGCACGCCGGCCAGCATCTGCCACGCCATGAAGTTCAGCATGTCCACCTTGTGGTCACGCTGGAAGTACTTGGTGCAAACCGTGCCCGCCGCCCAGCCGAAGCCGGAAAGCACCGCCCACAACTTCGGCGTCAGGTCGCCCGACCAGTCCCACGGCGCGACGACCAGCGCGAGCCCCGCGAACGCGAACGCGACCGCGAGCCAGAGGCTGCCCTTCACGCGCTCGCCCAGCATTGGCCACGCAATCAGCAGTGTCCAGAACGGCATCGTGAACACGAGCACCGAGGTCCGCCCCGCGCCGCCGCCCGCGAGCGCCATCGTCGTCGCGCCGAAGTTGATCGTTGTCTGGAACAGCCCGGTGATCGCGATGGCCCGCCAGGACGAAGGCCGGAGCGGCCGCCGCTGAAAGAGCAGCGCGGCGAACAGCACGAACACCGCGAGCCACGTGCGCTGCAGGTTGAGCACGACCGGATGCGCGTTCTCCAATGCGAGCTTCATCACGATCCAGTTGCTGCCCCAGACGAGCGTCAGCAGCGCGAGGGTCGCATACGCGGCGCCGTGGCCGTCGCTTCTTGCGCGGTGCGCCATCAGGCGGCGAGGAACGGCTCGATCGCGCGCGCGACCGCGTCCGGCTGGTCGTGGTGCAGCATGTGGCCGGCGTCCGCAATCGTCACGAGCGCGCCGCCCGGCACGTGGCGCAAGCGGCCGCGCACGCCGGCAAGGCCATCGGTGCCCGCCTCGCCTTCCGGGTGCGCGTCGAGCCAGCGCGGAATGTGCGAATCCTCCGCCGCCACCCACAGCGTCGGCGCGGTGATGCGACTCCAGACCGCGAACACCTCCTCCCGCCGGTAGACGATCGGGAACGGGAGCTTGTGCCGAGGATCGGAGGAAAGCCGCACCGTTCCGTCGGCATCCTGCCGCGCCCACCAGCGCGCGAGGTAGCGCGCCTTGTCCTTCGGCAACCGCGGATTGGTCTTGCGCAGCCGCTCGGCGACCGCCTCGAAACTCGCATACCGCGCGAAGTCCGGTGGAGCCGCCAACGCATCGAGCCACGCCTCGTACTTCGCGGGCGCCCGGTCGGGCCCTTCAGCCGGAATCCCGAAACCGTCGAGCGCAACCAGCCTGCGCACCCGCGCCGGCCGCACGCCCGCGTATTGCATCGCGACGTTCGCGCCGAGGCTGTGCCCGACCAGGTTCGCGGCCTCTCCCGGCGCGAACGTGCCGAGCAACGCTTCCAGATCGGCGACATAGTCCGGAAACCAGTAGCCCTGCGGCTGCCACGCGCTCGCACCGAAGCCGCGCAGGTCGGGAGCGATCACGAACCAGTCGCGCGCAAGCGCATCGACCAGGAACTGAAACGACGCGGCGGCGTCCATCCACCCGTGCAGCAGGAAGAGCTTCGGCGCATGCGCATCGCCCCATGTGAGCACGTGATGCTCGAGCTCGCGCAGCAACATTCGCTGCGAACGCGGCGCACGTCGCGGAACGTAGCTGTGGGGCGCCGCAGCGCCCGCGGACGCGCTCACTTCTTCCGGCACAGCGCGATGCCGTCCTGCCAGCCGGTTCGATAGTTGCCATCCGACTTGAAGCGTTCGGCATCCTTGCGCTCCGCACCGGTGGCGCTCGCGCAGCCGTCCGCGTACCCCTGGCGGTAGGGCAACGGAAAGCCGGAAAGGTTGATGGGCGGCGGCGGCGGCTCGGCCGAGCGCGGCAACGGCGGCGCGGTTGGCGGCGCAGCAGGCGATGCGGGCGATGCGGGCGCCGGCGCCGGCGCCGAATCCGGCGGGGCGACCGTCGCGCACGCGGCGAGGACCAACGTGACGCATGCAAACGCGAGCGCACGCAACATGATGGGCGATCCGCGTCATGTTCGACGCGGACGGGGAGGATGAACGGAGTAAAATTCTAGCATCGACCACGCCTTCGACATGAGCGATCCGTCCTACGTCCATCTGCGCCTGCATAGCGAGTACTCGATTGCGGACGGCACCTTGCGCATCGACGACGGCATTGCGGCGGCCGCGGCGGACGGCATGCCCGCGCTCGCGCTCACCGACCTCGGCAACGCGTTCGGGCTCGTCAAGTTCTACAAGGCGGCGCGTGAACGCGGGATCAAGCCGATCGCCGGCTGCGACGTGTGGCTCACGCACGACAGCGAACGCGACGCGCCGTTCCGCCTGCTGCTGCTCGCCGCGTCGCGCGACGGCTACCTTCGGCTATGCGAATGGCTCACACGCGCGTATCGCGCCAACCAGCATCGCGGCCGTGCCGAGTTGCGGCGGGAATGGTTCGACGAAGGCACGGCCGGCCTGATCGCGCTTTCCGGCGCGCGCGAAGGGGACATCGGGCAGGCTCTGCTGCAGGGAAATGCGGCGGGCGCCGCGAAGGTCGCGCACGAGTGGGCCGCGCGCTTTCCCGGTCGCTACTATCTGGAAGTGCAGCGCGCCGGCCGCGTCGATGACGACGCGCTGGTCGCCGCGACGGTCGAGCTTGCCGGCACGACGGGTCTGCCCGTCGTCGCGACTCATCCGGTGCAATTCCTGCGGCGCGAGGACTTCCGCGCGCACGAGGCGCGCGTCTGCATCGCGGAAGGCCAGATGCTGGCGGACACGAGGCGGCCACGTCCATTCACGCCCGACCAGCATTTCACCACGCAATCGGAGATGAAGGCGAAATTCGCCGATATTCCGGAAGCGCTCGCGAACAGCGTAGCCGTCGCGCAGCGCTGCAACCTGACGATCCCGCTTGGCACCAATCACCTGCCGCACTTCCCGACGCCTGCGGGCGTCGCGCACGATCTGCACCTGCACAACGAGGCGGCGGCCGGTCTCGAGCAGAGGCTCCTGCAGCTCTATCCGGATGCGGCCGAGCGCGAACGGCGGCGCCCGGAATACGCCGCGCGCCTGGAATTCGAGGCGAAGACCATCGCGCAGATGGGCTTCGCCGGCTACTTCCTGATCGTCGCGGACTTCATCAACTGGGCGAAGAAGAGCGGCGTGCCGGTCGGCCCCGGCCGCGGCTCGGGGGCCGGCTCGCTCGTTGCCTATTCGCTCGGGATCACCGACCTCGACCCGCTGCGCTACGCGCTGCTGTTCGAGCGGTTCCTGAACCCGGAGCGGGTGTCGATGCCCGACTTCGACATTGACTTCTGCCAGGACACGCGCGAACGCGTGATCGACTATGTCAAGCACAAGTACGGCGCCGACAGTGTCGCGCAGATCGCGACGTTCGGCACGATGGCCGCGAAGGCCGCCGTGCGCGACGTCGGCCGCGTGCTCGACCTGCCGTACAGCTTCGTCGACGGCATCGCCAAGCTGATCCCGTTCCAGCCCGGCAAGCTCGTGACGCTGAAGCAGGCTCGCGAGATGGAGCCGCTGCTCGCCGAGCGCGAGAAGAACGAGGACGAGGTGCGCGAGCTGCTCGCGCTCGCGGAATCGCTCGAAGGCCTGACGCGCAACGTCGGGATGCATGCCGGCGGCGTGCTGATCGCGCCGGGCAAGTTGACCGAATTCTGCCCGCTGTACGTGCAGCCCGGCGCCGATGCGATCGTCTCCCAGTTCGACAAGGACGACGTCGAGGCGGTGGGTCTCGTCAAGTTCGACTTCCTCGGCCTCACCACGCTCACGATACTCGACTGGACACTGCGCTACATCGGGAAGCTCGATCCGCAGGCGGACATCCGCCTGGAAACGCTGCCGCTCGACGACCGGCGCGCCTACGAGATCTTCAAGACCGGCAACACGAGCGCCGTGTTCCAGTTCGAATCGCGCGGCATGCGCGATCTGCTGACCCGCGCGAAGCCCGACCGTTTCGAGGACATCATCGCGCTGGTCGCGCTATACCGGCCGGGTCCGATGGAGCTGATCCCCGACTATGTCGATCGCAAGCACGGCCGCCAGCATTTCGATTACCCCGATGCGCGGCTCGCGCCGATCCTGGGCCCGACCTACGGGGTGATGGTCTACCAGGAACAGGTGATGCAGATCGCGCAGGTCATCGGCGGATACACGCTGGGCGGCGCCGACCTGCTGCGCAAGGCGATGGGCAAGAAGAAGCCCGAGGAGATGGCGAAGCAGCGCGACATCTTCGTCGCCGGCGCCGAGAGGAACGGCGTCCCGAGGTCGAAGGCGACGCAGCTCTTCGACCTGATGGAGAAGTTCGCGGGCTACGGCTTCAACAAGTCGCACGCGGCGGCCTACGCGCTCGTCGCCTACCAGACCGCGTACTTCAAGGCGCACCACACGGCCGCGTTCATGGCGGCCAACCTGTCGCTCGTGATGGACGACACCGACAAGGTGCGCGCGCTCTATGCCGACACGCTCGATCAGGGCGTCGGCATCTTGCCGCCGGACGTCAACGCGTCGGCATGGCGCTTCGAGCCCGTCGACGAGCGGCGCATCCGCTACGGTTTGGGTGGCATCAAGGGCACCGGCGAGCAGGCGATTGCTTCGGTCGTCGCGGTGCGCCAGGCGGAGGGCCCGTTCAAGGACCTGTTCGACTTCTGCCGGCGAGTCGACAAGCGGCTCGTCAACCGCCGCGTCATCGAGGCGCTCGTCAGGGCCGGCGCCTTCGACTCGGTCGACCGGCGCCGGGCAACACTGTTCGCCTCGGTGGGTCTCGCGATGGAGGCGGCGGAGCGCGCGGAGGCGGCCGCCGGGCAGGTGTCGCTGTTCGGGGAAGAGGCAGACTCGCCGGCCGTGTCGCTCGTGCAGGCTCGCGAATGGGCCGACGCCGAGCGGCTTTCGCATGAAAAGACGGCGCTCGGCTTCTACCTGTCCGGTCATCCTTTCAACGCATATGCGGCGGAGCTCGCTCCGCTCGTGCGCGTCTCGCTCGCGAACATCCAGCCCAAGCAGGAGCGCTATCTGGTCGCAGGCATCGTCACCGCATTGCGGGTGCAGACCGGCCGCCGCGGCAAGATGGCGTTCGTCACGCTGGACGACGGCAAGGGATCGGCCGAGATCGTCGTCTGGAACGAGACGTTCGATGCCGCCCGCAACCTTCTGCGCGAGGACCAGCTGGTCGTCGTCGAGGTGCGCGTGCTGCAGCGTGTATCCGACGACGGCGACGTGCAGGGTCTGCGTATCGTCGCGGAGCAGGTCTACGACCTCGATGCGGTGCGCCGCAAGTGGGCGAAGCGCCTCACGCTCGCATTCAACGGCAACGCTTCCGCGGCGAAGCTGGCCGAGATCCTGTCGCCCTTTCGCAGCGATGGCGTTCCGGTGACCGTTCACTATGCCAGCGATCGCGTGGCCGGTGACGTCGAACTCGCCGACGACTGGCGGGTCGCGCCGGACAGCGCGCTGATCGACCGCCTGCGCGAGTGGCTCGCGCCGGAGAACGTGCGGGTCGTCTACTGAAGCGTTGACGGCGCGCGCGCACGCCTTCGCCCGTTCGTTCCCGATGCGCGCGCTCTATGACCGCTACGCCGAGTTCTTCCGCCAGCGCGGCGTCGTGCGACTAACCGCATTCGGCTTCCTCGCGCGACTGCAGATCGGCACCGTCGGCCTTTCGACACTGCTGCACGTGCGCGAGCTCACCGGCTCGATCGCCTTTGCCGGCGCCGTCGTCGGTGCGCAGTTCGTCGCCTCGGCTGCGACCGCCCCGATCCAGGGCCGGCTGATCGACACGCGGGGCCCGAATGCGGTGCTGATCGTTACGGGCATCGTCGCGCCGATCGGATTGCTGCTCGTGCTCTTCGCCGGTGATCTCGGCATTTCGCGTTCCGGCATCGCGGCGGCGGCAGTGCTGGCCGGCGCATTCGCGTCGCCGGTGACGGTCGTGATCCGCACGGTGTGGCGCCATCGCTTCGACGACGAGGCGGCGCGGCGCACCGCATTCGCATTCGATGGCGTGCTGCTCGAAATCGCCTATACGATCGGTCCTGCGTTGATCGCGGCAACGGTCGCGTTTGCGACAGCGCAGTGGGCACTGGCGCTCGCGTGGGTGTTCGCGACGGCCGCCGTCCCGCTGCTTTTCGGGTCCGGCGGCCTGCGCTGGTGGAAGCGCGAGCCGCCCGCCGAACGCAGGCTGCTCGGCCCGCTGCACGACGCCCGCCTGGTCGCGGTATACGTCGCGACATTCTTCCTCACGATGGCGTTCGGCGGCATGGAAGTCGGCTATCCCGGGTTCGCCACGGCGCAGGGCAGCACGCCCTGGGGGCCGGCGCTCATCGCGATCAATTCGATCGGCAGCGCGATCGGCGGCATCGTCTACGGCGGAATGCATCTGCGCACGCGGGTCGAGCGACAGCTGCCGCTGCTGCTTGCGCTTTTCGCCCTCCCCCTCTTTGTGCACGCGGTGCTGTCGTCGCTCTTCTGGATGGCGCCGTGGGCACTGGTGGCCGGTGTGCTGATCGCGCCGTCGATGACCGCGGTGACGATGATCATCTCGATGCATGCGCCTGCCAAATATGCAACCGAGGCGTTCACATGGTCGTCCACGGCGATCGTGATCGGCATCGGCGCCGGCATGGCGATTGCGGGCACGCTCGTCGAACGCATCGGTCCGTCGGCTGCATTCGCATTCGCCGCGCTCTCGGCGCTCCTCGCCGGCGCGCTCGCGTTGCGCGTCGCCCGCGCGCATGGGTAGGGCCGGTCAGCGTCGCAGGAGCTGCTCGCGCAACGCAGTCTTCAGCACCTTGCCGGTGTTGTTGCGCGGAAGCTCGGAGAGGAACACATAGGCTTTCGGACGCTTGAACCGCGCGATGTGGTCCAGGCACAGCGCGTCGAGCGCGTGCTCCAGCGCACGCTGCGCATCCGGATGGCCGAGCGCCGAGCGCGGCACGATGCAGGCCAGCACCTCCTCGCCCCACTCGGCGTGCGGGCGGCCGATCACGGCGACGTCGGCGACGTCCGGATGGCGGAGCAGCACTTCCTCGACTTCGCGCGGGTAGATGTTGGTGCCGCCGCTGATGATCAGGTCCTTCGAGCGATCCTTGAGCGTCAGGAAGCCGTCGGCGTCCAGCGCGCCGACGTCCCCGGTGTGCAGCCACCCGTTGGCGAGCGTGCGCGCCGAAGCGTCGGCATTGCGCCAATAGCCCTGCATGACCGTCGGCCCCCGCACGAGCACTTCGCCGATCGCGCCAACGGACAGCGGCGCGTCTTCCGCGTCGGCGATGCGCACCTCGATGCCGGTCTGCACGACGCCCACGGAACCGATCCGCGCGTCGTCGCCCCGCGCCACCGCGTCGGCGAGCAGGTGCCGATTCATCGCCGTGATCGTCATCGGCGTTTCGCCTTGTCCGTAGATCTGCGCGAGCCTGGGCCCGAGTGCGGCGAATGCTTCCTTGCAATCGGCGACGTACATCGGCCCCCCGCCATACACGATGCATTTCAGGCGATCGAGGCGGGCACGGTCGAGTTCCGGCGCGCTGACCAGCCGCTTGACGATCGTGGGCGCCGCGAACAAGAGCGCGCGATCCCACGTGCGCAGCAGATCGAGCGTTTCGGCGGCATCGAAGCCGCCCGATTCGGGCACGACGTTGACCCCGGCGCACGCGAGATGGGGCAGCACATACAACCCCGAACCGTGCGACAGCGGAGCGGGATGAAGGATCGCATCGCCCGGCGCGATCGCTTCGACGTCGACGAGGAAGCATTGCGTCATCGCGAGCAAGTTGGCGTGCGAGATGGCGACGCCTTTCGGTCGGCCGGTCGTCCCGCTCGTATAGAAAAGCCACGCGGGCGTGCCGGCAGAAACCGGATGCGGCACGGCGAGAGCCTCGTCGCGGAACAGACGGCGATAGGCGGGGCTGTCGAGCACGATCACTTCCTCGAGTGCCGGTGCTTCGGCGGCGATGCCGGCCCCCGCCGCGTGCCAGTTCGTGTCGACGAACGCCCAGCGCGCGCCGCTGTCGGCCAGCACGAACGCGAGCTCCCTCGGGTGCAGCTTCGCGTTGACCGGCACCGCGGCAAGGCCGGCCCACCAGCAACCGCACAGCGCCTCGATGTAGGCCGGCACATTGCGCGAAACCAGCGCGACGCGCTCCCCCGGCTCGAGACCGGCCGCGCGCAGCGTGGCGGCCATGCGCGCCGCGCGCGTGGCAAGCGTCGCATAGTCGCAGACCGTGGTCGCGCCCAGCGCGACCGCCGGCTGCCGCGGCCAGCAGCGCGCGGAGCGCAGCAGCAGCGTCGCGAGATTGTGCGCGGGGGAATGTTCCGTTGCCATTTCCGCCTGACAGTCTAGCGCGGCAGCGATCCGGGATGCGCTGCAGTGGGCACGGGTGTAACCATAGGGGTAGGGAACGGCGGTCACCGTCCCCTCCCTCCGAACCCGGTGTGCGGTTCTCCCGCGACGGGCTCTCCAGTCAGTTGTTTCCACATCGGGATTGGCACGCCGATTGATGGGCCTCGTACATCGTGAACAGTCCAAGATCAGCGAAGAAAGCGTTCGGCCATTGTGTGTGATCGCGTAGGCATCGTCCTTGACCCGGTCGGTGCTGCTGCCGGCGCAACATCGCCCGCAACCGGCGGCGAACAAAGCCGTCGATGGACGAGAAGGTAACCCGGTTGGCATGTTGGAAGTAGCCGTACCAGCCTCGCAGAGTCGGGTTCAGTGTCGCAATCACGGCAGCGATGGAATGTCCTGCGCCACGCGTGGTCTGGCCGCGGATCTTATCCCGCAAGGACCTCAGACTTTTCTTGCGCACCCAACGCTTCCCAGCTTCGAACCGATACCCCAGAAACTCGAACCCGTGACCCTCGACACGGCAATCCCCAACATGGGTCTTGTCCGGATGTAGCGTCAATCCGTTCGCACTCACCCAAGCACGCATGCGGGCCAGCGCAGATTCCGCTTCCTCCCGACTGCGACACAACACCACGGCATCATCAGCGTATCGCACCATCACCAACCCAGCCTCACGCATTTCGACGTCAAGCTCGTGAAGGTAGATGTTGGCGAGCAAGGGGCTAATCACCGCCCCTTGCGGACTGCCTGAGGTCGGCGTCCACCGCTTCATGTCTTCCATGATGTCTTGCTTGAGAAACCGCTGAACGAGTGCCAGCACCCGACCATCCGCAATCCGGTTCCCCACTCTTGCAAGAAGGGAGTCGTGCGGAATCGTGTCAAAGTAGCTTTGCAGGTCCGCGTCCACCACCCAGAAGTGGCCCACTTTCAAATGCCAGTCCACCTCACGCAACGCATCTTTGCAGCCCAGACCCTGCCGAAAGCCGAAGCTCCTCGGTTCGAATTCGTGCTCGAAGATCGGCTCGATCACCGCTTTCAACGCCGCCTGAACCACGCGGTCTTTGACGGCAGGTATACCGAGCGGGCGCTGCCCTTTGCCCTTGGGTATATACACACGTCTTACCGGCTGCGGACGATAACTCCCATCCCGTAGCCCCTGCGCCAGTTCGGCCAGATAGCAGTCACGTGCGTGCGCGAATCGCTCCACGCTCATCCGGTCCACTCCCGCCGCCCCAGCGTTGCGCTTGACCTGTGCCCACCCCAACTCCAACGTTTCAAAGCGCGACACCTTATCGATCAAACTATGCCATCTGCCTCCCTTAACTCCGGTTCGTAGAGCCGCCAACATAGCTTCTGTCCAGATTGGGGCTGGCGCGAATTTCCGCTGCTTGCAGCTTCCCAGCGCGCTTGCATCGCGTTTAGCCGTCTCCGACACTGTCGATGCTTCGACTTCCATCTCTGCCTCTTTCCGGTCTTTCGCTATCAACCTTCCTGCCCCACTTCCCTATTGCGCCTTTTGCTCTGACGCAGTTCTCCACGGGCCTACGAATTCCTCCGTGTTCGGTACTATTGGGACTCTGACTTCTGCCAGCGTTCACCTCGCCGACAGTGATCCCCGCTTACTACGTGCCACTGTCCCATCGTTCCATCCTCAAACACGTTGTACGCCGCAACATCGCTTTATCCGCCACTACAGCGTGCTGCGTTGCTTCCAGGCTTCGCCACGAGGATGCGGGCTCGCCGCCGTACGCCGCCGAAACAGGTTCGTTATCCTACGGACCGACAGTTCGCCTCCGGTTACTCCCCACCCCGCCTCACGACGGCGCAGTTACCTTCCGCTACGGAGCTGTGGCCAACTCCGACAGGGACTTGCACCCTGCAAATGGCACACCCTCGCGGGCGTACATCCCCCGGCAGAGCCGGGGGCTTTCGGGATTGCGGCCCCCTCAAAGGGGGCCAATCGCAATCCAACGTCAAGAGCCCCGTCAAATAGCCCGGTGCAGACTCACAAGGTCGGAACCCCCTCTCCGAATACTCCAGGAAACGTCGAACGACTACTGTCACCCCGGCAGAGCCGGGGGGTTTCCCGAATTGGCTAAAATGTATCGTTTTGGGTGCCACTGCCATGACCGTGCCGTCCCGTATGCGCCACATTACCGTCCGGGAACCTGGCCTCCCCGAGGTCATGACGGTGGTCGAGGGTGCGGTTCCAGCACCGCGAGCGGGTGAGGTGCTGATCGCCGTCGCCTACGCCGGCGTCAACCGTCCCGATTGTCTGCAACGCGCCGGCGCGTATCCACCACCGGCCGATGCGTCACCGATCCTCGGCCTGGAAGTCGCCGGTACGGTGGCGGCGTGCGGCGAAGGCGTCGTGCAGTGGAAGGTCGGCGACGCCGTTTGCGCGCTCACTCCCGGCGGGGGTTACGCCGAGTACTGCACGACGCCGGCCGCGTGGTGCCTGCCGCCGCCCGCGGGCTTCACGCTCGAGCAGGCCGCGTCGCTGCCCGAGACCTGCTTCACCGTATGGAACAACGTCTTCGATCGGGCGCACCTTTCGGCCGGCGAAACACTGCTGGTCCACGGTGGCACCAGCGGCATCGGCATCACCGCGATCCAGCTCGCGAAGGTGTTCGGCGCGCACGTGATCACGACGGCGGGCAGCGCGGAGAAGGTCGCGTTCTGCCGGGAACTTGGCGCCGACCACGCGATCGATTACCGGGCGCAGGATTTCGTCGCCGAGGTCGCGCACATTACGGGCAAGCGCGGCGTGGACGTCGTGCTCGACATGGTCGGTGGCGACTACATCGAGAAGAACCTGCGCTGCCTCGCCGCCGACGGCCGCCTCGTGCAGATCGCGTTCCTCAAGGGCGGGCGGGCGGAGATCGATTGGCGACCGGTGATGGTGAAGCGCCTCACGATCACGGGATCGACATTGCGCGCGAGCCCCTATGAGCGCAAGGTCGCGCTGGCGCAGACACTGCGCGAGAGGGTCTGGCCGCTGTTCGCGCAGCGGAAGCTCCGTACCGTCATCCACGCGACCTTTCCACTCGCGCAAGCGGCACAGGCGCACGCGCTCATGGAATCGTCGCACCACATCGGCAAGATCATGCTGAAGGTCGCGGAGGACTTGCGCAAATGAGCTTTTCGCGTCTCACGGCTTCGGCGGCAATCCTGCTCGCCGCCCTGCTTGTCGCCGGGTGCGGCGGCGGTGGTGGCGGCGGCGGGGGTACCTCGCCCGAGGTCACGCTTACCGTGGTCGCGGCCGGGGACATCGCGCAATGCGGCAATGGAACCGCTGCGGCGAGCATGGCCGCAAGGACCGCCGCTCTCGTCGCCCCCCAGGACGCGGTGGTGCTCACGCTCGGCGACACGAGCTACCCGGTCGGCGCGCCCACGGAATTCACGGACTGCTTCCATCCCACTTGGGGCGCGTTCAAGGACCGCATCCGGCCCAGCGCGGGCAACCACGAGTACATGACCAGCGGCGCTGAAGGTTACTTCGGCTATTTCGGCGCGCAGGCAGGGCCGGATCGCCGCGGCTACTACAGCTTCGACGTCGGTGGCTGGCACGTGATCTCGCTCAACAGCAACATCGACGCGGCGCCCGGCTCGCCGCAGCACCTCTGGCTTACCGCGGATCTCGCGAGTTCGAGCACGAGGCTCTGCACGATCGCCTATTGGCATCACCCGGTGTTCAGCTCGGGGCGGCACGGCAACGACACGCACATGGCCAAGGTGTTCGAGACGCTGCAGTCAGCTGGCGTGGACATCGTGCTGTCGGGGCACGACCACAGCTACGAGCGGTTCGCGCCACAGAACGCCGATGGCGTCGCGAATCCCGCGCGCGGAATTCGCGCGTTCGTCGTCGGCACCGGCGGCGCCGGGCTCTACGAGTTCAATGCGCCGCGCCCGAACAGCGAGGCGCGCGACAACACGACGCATGGCGTGTTACGGCTGACGCTCGGCCAGGACGGTTACAGCTGGCAGTTCGTGCCGGTGGGCGGCGGCGCCCCGCGCGATGCGGGCAGGGACACGTGCCACCGGTGATGCAGGCGCGGACGGCTCAGTACGTCGCCCGCCCGCCGGAGAGATCGAACACCGCGCCGGTCGAGAAGCTGCACTCCTCGCTCGCGAGCCAGCACACCATCGCCGCGATCTCGTCCACGGTGCCGAAGCGGCCGAGCGGAATCTTGGAGAGCATGAAGTCGATGTGCTGCTGCGTCATCTGATCGAAGATCGCGGTGCGCACGGCGGCCGGCGTGACGCAGTTGACGCGGATGCCCGTCCTCGCGAGTTCCTTGCCGAGGCTCTTGGTGAGCCCGATCACTGCCGCCTTCGAGGAACTGTAGGCAGGCGCATTGGGATTGCCTTCCTTGCCGGCGACGGATGCGATGTTGACGATGCGCCCGTAGTCGTTCTTCTGCATCACCGGGACGATCGCGCGGTTGCAGTAGAAGAGCCCGTGCACGTTGACGTCGAAGACGCGCTTCCAGTCGTCGATCGGATACTCCCACGTGGTCCTGTTGGGACCGGTGATGCCGGCCGAGCAGACGAGCACGTCGATGCGGCCGAACGCCGCGGCCGTCGCCCGCGTCGCGCGCTCAACGGCGCCCGCGTCGGAGACATCCACCTGCTCGCTGCGCGCACGCTGCGGCAACTGCGCCAGCGCAGCCGCCAGCGCCGCAGTGTCGCGGTCCCAGAGCGCGACGCGCGCGCCGCTCGCGGCGAGCCTGCTCGCCACCGCAAAACCGATGCCCGCCGCACCACCGGTCACGACGGCCGTCCGATCCCTGAAGTCGAGCTGGTTCATTGCGCCTGTCCCCTTTCGAGGCGATCAGGATAGCAATCGGCTGTGCATGCACGGCGGTTGCCTTGACATGCAGCGGAAAAGGGGAAAGGGGCCAGGCTCGTCACTCCTGCCGGCTGCCGCCCACTCTGGGAAAAGGGGCCAGGCTCGAAATTCCTGTTGGCTGCCGCCCACTCTAGACCGAGAAATCGAACCTGGCCCCGTTGGGTACCCCTTTGGCACGCATGCCGGGCGCGCAGCGCTGATCGCCGGCACTGCCGCTCCGGCGCCACCTCACGGCGCGGGAATCGGCTTGCCCCGAACGTGCGCCAGCACGGAGGCCTGCGTCTTGGTGTCATCGTCAACGTTGCCGTGCTTCGTGGCGCCGGTGGCCAGCGAGGAGGGCGCGACGCGATATTGGAGGTGCGGCAGGTTCCGCGGCGCAACCGTCGTGTCGAAGAATTTCGCCATGCCGAGCACGGGCACGCGCGCCTGCTCCTCGAGCGCATTGGAAATGAGATACAGCAGCGAGCGCCTGTACCCCAGCACCAAACGCATCGCGTCGCCCTCGGCCCGCTCCAGCGCATCCTGGAGATGGAATTGCGCGTAGCGCGCGAGCTTGCCGGACTGCAAGTGCGGCTGGATGCGCGAATCAAAGAGGTCGATGGTCGCGGCCGGCGCCAAGAAGCTCGCCGACGCGATGTTCCAGCCCCGCGTCACCAGCCAGTCCGCAAGATAAGCATGGACGATCGCCCCTGCCGAATGGCCGACCAGGTGCAGGCGGATCGCGTCCTTTTGCGGGGCCAGCAGCTCCATCAATTGCATGCCGCCACCACGACCCGCCGTGTTGTAGGTGATGAGCCTGGCCTTGTCCTTCATGTCCTGCCACACGCCCTTGCCGACCACGCGCACGATGCCTTCGACCCGATCGCTCCACGCATCGTCGAGCATGCTGACAAGTCCGCCGGTCGGGATTTCGCCGCGATTCTTCATTTCGTTTTGCACCCGGTCCTTCAGAACGGACAGCAGGTCCGATTCCCACATGAGGTAGATCGGAAACACATTGGCGTCCGTGAACAGCTTCACCCATTGCTGTGCGGATTCGCCCGCGCCCTGCTCGTCCACGAGCCCGCCGTGCGCATAGATCGCCACGTCGATGGGTTCCCCGGCAGGAATGTTCCATTCGGCGCGCTTGGCCGGCAGCAAGTGTTTGGCGAGCTCCTCGAGGTCCTGATAGGTCGTGTGGAACTCGCCGGAGGGCGACAATTCGCCGTTGTGGCCGGTATTGACGACATAGGGCGACAGCGCGTGCAGATCGAGGAGGGAACTGCCCGACGCACCGAACCTGGCGCCGGATACGCGGGCGCGGCCGGTCGCCTGCGCTTCGTGGTGGCGCGTGACCACGCCGAGCTGCGCGACCCAGCAGTCGTAGCCGTGCTCTATCCAGTCCTCATACGTGAGAATCGCGAGACCTTGGCTGCCCCAGCCGCTGCCCCACGAGTTCTGCACGACGAAGCCGTATTCGTCGTAGCCGACGATGGCGAACGCGTGACCGTCGTCAGGACTTGCCGTCCAGGGATACGGAATCGTCCATATCCCGTTGGGCGCGGTCTTCTTGCCGCCCTTGCGCGCGTACCCGTCGTTCCAGCCATCGTGCGCAAGCGCGCTCGCGAGCAGCACGCCGGTTTCATTGAGGGCAACTTGCATGTCGACCACGGAACGCGAGTCGACCCGATAGTACGCGCCGAGCGGCCGGCGGACGCCGTCGTCCCACCAGTCGGGCTTGTCCGAAGGGCCGGGCTCGTCGAGCTTCGGCCAGAGCGACTGCTTGCACACGCCGTGCTTGAACCAGCCCTTCAGCGCCCCGCGCAGTGACGAACCTCCGTCCGGCGCCTCGCCACTCAAATCATCGTAGCGTCGCGCCATGCCGTAGAGCATGAACGCCGAGACGGCGTCGGCCGGCGCAGAATCACGCCGCGACGTCAGCACGTGCACGACGGTCGCCAGCGCGAAGCCGGTGCACGCACTGCTGTCGTGCTGATTCAGGCGTGGCCGATAGGCGGCCGGGGGGGCCGGCAGGCGCGGCCGCGGCGCGAAGGCCACCGCGGGCCGGTAGGGTCGATCACGAAAATCGACGCTGTCGGGAACGACGTTGCGCAGAGGCCGGCCCGCGGCCGGCTGCTTCGCGGCGGTGCGCCGCTTCGTTGCGGGAGCCTTGCCCGGGACCGGTGGCGACATGAGATCCTCCGTTGCGGTGGACAGCGGTTGGCGCAGTATAGGCGCGGTAGCGGGCGTGAGATCATTTCTCCTTGTGCTGGACGCGGAAGCGAAAGGGAAAGAACTCAATTGCGCGTGTCGCATGGCGTCGCAAGAGCAAAAGGGGCCAGGCTCGACACCTGGTGAAGGGTGGGCGGCAACCGCTACGGGAATTGAGCCTGGTCCCTTTGGTGTGGCTCTCTTTGGTGAAAGTCAACGCTTGACCAGCACCACCGACCTCACCACAATCAGACTCGCGTGATCGACGTGCCTATCCGTCCGGCGCCGCCGTCAACGGAATCACTACCTCGCGGGCGAACGGGCCCGAGCGCGCTCGGCGATAAAGAAGTGAGGTGATCACGTCCGGATGAACTGCTAACTCGCAGCCGCCCAAAGGAGATCGTTGTGCCAACGACGCGCAAGAAATCGGCAAGGAAAAGCGTCCGTTCCAGTCCGGAACCGTGCACGGTCTGCAACGTCAGACCCGAACCCGGTCCGTTCACGTTCCCGGCTGGAGGGGGCGAGTTCTTCATTCTCGTCTCGTACCCCACACCGCCAGATGCGTGTCCCTACACGGCCAAGTCAACCGTACGCTGGATTACGACGAACCCGCGTATCTCGGAGTTCGATGTGACTCTTGCTCCGAATCCCAGGAGGCTTGCGCGCGCGGGGGTCGTCGTCGTTCAGGGGCAAGGAAACCCGATCCGGCATCGGGTAACGATTCGCCAACGAGGCCGTTGACCGCGCCGGAAAAGCGCAAAAGGAGCGCAAAAGGGACCAGGCTCGATATTCCTATCGGTTGCCGCCTACGCTGGACCAAAACAATCGAGCCTGGCCCGTTTGCTTCATACTTCCAGCGTTGATGAGGGGGGTGACATGAGTGTGAGGCAACTGCTTCTCATCTTGGGTCTGTTGGTTCTCAGCCCAGTCCTCGCGCAAACACCAGTGCCTCTTCCGGGCAGACTCGCAGGGGATTACCAAGACAAGCCCCGGCGTGGGGGGGAAGATTGCCATCATTCCAGTGGAACTTGCCGACAGAGTTGCTGACGGAGAGCGCGTCAGGGCGGTCGTGTCGGACTACCGTAACCCGGCGGGCAATTGCGTCTCCGAGAACACGCCCTTCAAAGGCACTTACAAGGACGGCACGCTCACTATCAGGTCGGAGAAGCTGAAGAGCCAATTCGCCGACGGAGGCTCTTGCGGCAGCATCACCATCGATATCAGGCGGGAAGGCGCCAAGGGGCGCGGCACCTTGACCGCTGGCGCCAACACGTTTTCCCTTGATCTTGAGGGGAAGTGATGTATGGACCACCGCTTCGCCAACCCAGCTTGCGCGGCGACGCAAGCCCCCCCCCTGCAATTGGAAACCCGCGTGTTGGGCAGGGCAATAAGGAGACCCCCGGCATTCGAGGCACATAATTGAACCGCCCATGATCACTTGCGTGCTCGACTCCGTGCTGACCTGCCCGCACTGCGGCTTTGCCGCGCAGGAGACGATGCCCACGGATGCCTGCCAGTTCCTCTACGAATGCCGCAACTGCAAGGCGCTGTTGCGACCGAAGCCGGGCGACTGTTGCGTGTTCTGCTCGTACGGCTCGGTGAGATGTCCGCCGATTCAGCAACAGCGCGGATGCTGCGGATGAGTGACGCAGTCGGCACTGCCGCCGCGATGCTGTCGGTTGCGTCGGGGCGCACATGGCCGCAAGCCCGTTCTTCCGGTCGGACGTGGCAACGCAACGCATGCAACAGGCTCGTCCAGCAGTCCGGGCGCGAACGCCGTCTGAGCAGCGCCAGCATCTTCTGCGAGGACTACCGGCGTCGGGTTGATGGGGCGAAGAAGGACTTGGATCTGCGCGCCCGAGGAGCAATCACGCCGAAGTGACCGCCGCCAACGCCGGCACCGTCAGGAAGCGCGACCGGGACGACTCCATCACGGGCTGATCATCACCGATGGAGCCCGCAACCGTGCCGATGTCTGCACGCTTGGAATGGGCTCGACGTGGCAGCTGGCGTAGCGAGCCTGGGGCCCCGAGCACGACTTGGAACTGTCGATGATGATCGTGCTAACGGGGGCGTCCGCCGCCACTCACACGGCCATCATCCAAATGGCGCGGCTATAGTGGGTGCCGGATAGAGGAATCGAACCCCCGACCTTCGCATTACAAGTGCGCTGCTCTACCAACTGAGCTAATCCGGCGAAACCGTGACGATGACCGTGGGCGGCCACGGTGGTGACTGTGCCCGACCCGACGGTGCGAGCGAAGCCCGTCTGTAGGTTTTTATTCTAGCCCTTCTTGTCGGGTTCCGACTGCGGCTCAGTGATTGCAAACCGCTGCGCTATCAACTGAGCGATGTCGGCCCGAACAGAATTGCAGCGCTGCCGGACGAACGGTCCGCGCGCTCGGCAACGGCCGTTACTTGACGACCTGCAGGTGCGACGGACGCGGCCGAGGCTTGTCGCCGTCACCGTTCGTCTTGCCGTTCCTGCCGCCATCCTCGGCGGACTCCTCGGCCGGCGCGGTCGCCGCGGCGAGCGAGGCGACCGGGTCCTGGGGCACCGTGAACGCGAAGCCGTAGCCGGTTTCCTTCGCGAACACGCCGCTCACCGCCGGCATCGGCACCGCGACTTCCTGCGATACGCCGTTGAAGCGCGCGGTGAACCGGACCCAATCGTTGTCGATCGTGAGCTTGCGGGTTGCGCCCGCGCTCACGTTCAGCACGATCTCGCCGTTCTTGACGTACGCGGGCGGCACGCGCGTCTGTTCGTTGACCCGCACCGCGAGGTAGGGTGTAAGGCCGTTGTCCGCGCACCACTCGCAGATGGCGCGGACGAGGTAGGGCTTGGCGGACTGCTCGGACATGCGGCGCAGGATACTACGGCTGGCGGGTCGAGGGTCAAGGGCCGTACGGCGCCCGAACGAACGGGTGGGAGGCGGCTGCCGCTTTGCGCTTTGCGAAAGCGCCGGAATCGAACAACCCACGGACCCCCGGGCCGCTTTCGGTGCGGCGGGGGTGCGTCGCCTGTTCGCCCCTACTTGCGCATGCCGCGCTCGGCCGAGGTCAGCGCCTCCGAGAACGCGGGGCGCGAGAACAGCCGCTCGGCGTACTTCATGAGCGGTGCCGCCTGCTTGGGCATCTGGACGCCGTAGTAATCGAGCCGCCACAAGAGCGGCGTGATCGCCACGTCGAGCATCGAGTAGTCCTCCCCCAGCATGTGCTTGTGCTTGGTGAAGACGGGGGCGATCTGCAGCAACGCATCGCGCACCTGATTGCGCGCCCTCTCGGCATTCTTCTGGTTGTTGCCTTCCAGCGCGTCGATGTGGATGAAGAGCTCCTTCTCGAAGCGATGCAGGAAGAGCCGCGCGCGGGCGCGCATCACCGGGTCGGCCGGCATCAGCTGCGGGTGCGGGAAGCGCTCGTCGATGTACTCGTTGATGATGTTCGACTCGTGCAGCACGAGGTCGCGCTCGACCAGAACCGGGACCTGGTTGTAGGGGTTCATCACCGCGAGGTCTTCGGGCTTGTGGTCCAGGTCGACGTCGATGATCTGGAAATCCATGCCCTTCTCGTGCAGCACAATTCGGCAGCGCTGGCTGAAGGGGTCGGTCGTGCCGGAATAGAGGGTCATCATGGCGGTCTCTCCTCGCGCTGTTCGCGGGCGGCTCTGGGGGCCGAAGTCAGAAGTTGGGGGCGAAAGACTGGTTTGGCAACAGGGTCGGGCGCTTCCTACCGGGCCCGGCTCCAAAGCGCGCCGGAAGATTGGAGAACATGGTCTCTGGCGGCGGCATCACGCATCGCAGCGGGGTCGGCAAGCCGCGCGCACCAATGCTCTCGGCCAGACCGGCGTGCCTCGGCCAGACCGGCGCGCCGAAGGGACAAAGCGCGCGAGCGGGCCGGATGCGAGGCGGCCCGCAGCGAGGCGCGAGACAGTACACGAAAGTACGGCGAGCGCCGAGCGAGGACACAACGAAGCAGCCGGTCCGCGCAGCGACTTTGTCAGTGGATGTCCTTCCAGTATTCGCGCTTCAGCCAATAGGCAAAGACAAACAGCACGCCGAGGAAAAGCAGCACGATCAGTCCGATCTGGCCGCGCTTCACTTTGCCGGGCTCGGCCATGTAGTCCATGTAGTTGACGAGATCCGCGACGAAGCCCTCGAACTGGACTGCCGTCATCGTGCCGGGCGTCTCGACGACGAGCGTCTTCACCACGTACTTGCCGTCGCGCGCCGGCTCCATCGCCGCCACGCCCTTGGCGGCGAGGAAGGCGGCCTGCGCCTCCTCGTGGTTCGGGTACTCGGCCGTGACGAGCCGATTGACGCCCGAGAGTTCCCAGAGGACATTCGGCATGCCGACGTTCGGGAACAGCAGGTTGTTCCAGCCGGTCGCCGACTTCTCGTCCCGGTAGAACCCGAGGAAGTAGTTGTAGAGCCAGCGGGTTCCGCGCACGCGCGCTTCGACCGACAGGTCCGGCGGCGGTGCGCCGAACCATGCCTTGGCGTCCGCCGCGGTCATGGACGTCTGCATCGTATCGCCGAACTTCGTCGGCAGGTACGTCGTGCCGACACCTGGCACCGTCTGGAAGCGGCCGGTCAGGATCAGGTTGTCGACGATCTGCTGCTCGGTCAACCCGAGGTCGGTCAGCCGGTTGTAGCGCATGTACTTCGCGCTATGGCAGTTCAGGCAGTAGTTGACGAAATTGCGCGCACCGCGCTGCAGCGACGGCGTGTCGTGCGGATCGGCGGGCAGCGGCCCCATGCGGATTTCGGGGCCGGTTGAAGCGAAGGCGCCGCCGGCCGCGAAGAGGAGCGCGGCGGCGAACGAGGCGAACTTGTTCATTACCAGGTCACCCTTTCCGGAACGGGCTTGGTGTTGTCGCGCGCCGTGTACCAGGGCATGAGCAGGAAGAACAGGAAGTAGACGAGCGTCAGCACGCGCGACAGCACGGTCGCGCGGTCCGCGCCGTAGAACGGGAAACCATCGGAGAACTGGCCCCACACCGTCACCGGCACCACCCCAAGGTAGCCCAGCAGCAGGAACGTGACGACGAACACGGCGAGCCACGCCTTGACGATCGGTCCCTTGTAGCGGATCGACTTGACCGGGCTGCGGTCGAGCCACGGCAGGAAGAAGAAGATCACCACCGCGGCGCCCATCACGAGCACGCCCCAGACCTGGCTGCCGAGGAACGACGGGACTGCGCGCAGCATCGCGTAGTACGGCGTGAAGTACCACACCGGCGCGATGTGCTCGGGCGTCTTCAGCGGGTCGGCCGGAATGAAGTTGTTCGCTTCGAGGAAGTAGCCGCCCATCTCCGGCACGAAGAACACGATGATCGAGAAAACCGCGAGGAAGACGACCACGCCCACGATGTCCTTGATCGAGTAGTACGGGTGCGAGTAGATGCCGTCGAGCGGCAGCCCGGTCCTCGCGTCCTTGGGCTGCTTCTTGATCTCGATTCCGTCCGGATTGTTCGAGCCCGTCTCGTGCAGCGCAGTCAGGTGGGCGGCGACGAGCCCGACCAGCACCAGCGGGAGCGCGATCACGTGGAACGCGAAAAAGCGGTTCAGCGTGATGTCGCTGATCGTGTAATCGCCGCGGATCCAGACGCCCAGGTCCTCTCCGATGATCGGCACCGTCGAGAACAGGTTGACGATCACCTGCGCGCCCCAGTAGGACATCTGGCCCCAGGGAAGCAGGTAGCCGAAGAACGCCTCGCCCATCAGCGCGAGGTATATCAGGCAGCCGAAGATCCACGTGAGCTCGCGCGGCTTGCGGTAGCTGCCGTACATGAGGCCGCGGAACATGTGCAGGTAGACGACGACGAAGAACATCGACGCGCCGGTCGAATGCATGTAGCGGATCAGCCAGCCCCACTCGACGTCGCGCATGATGTATTCGACCGACTCGAACGCCTTCTGCGCGTCGGGCTTGTAGTTCATCGTCAGGAAGATGCCCGTGACGATCTGCATCACGAGCACCAGCGCGGCGAGCGATCCGAAGTAGTACCAGAAGTTGAAGTTCTTGGGCGCGATGTACTTGCCCCACTGCGACTCCCAGAGCGCGGTGAGGGGAAAGCGATCGTCGATCCAGGCGAGAAGTTTGCTCATCGATGGCTATCCGTGGATGTCGATCACGCCGATTTCGAGTCGTCGCCGATCAGCACCTTGGTCTCGGACAGGTACCTGTGCGGCGGCACGATCAGGTTGGTGGGCGCCGGCACGCCCTTGTAGACGCGGCCGGCGAGATCGAATTTCGACTGGTGGCACGGACAGAAGAATCCACCGAGCCAATCGGGACCGAGATCCGCGGGCGCGATCTCCTTGCGGTACGTCGGCGAGCACCCGAGGTGGGTGCAGATGCCGACCGCGACGAAGATCGTGGGCTTGATCGAGCGGTGCTCGTTCTGGCAGCTCGCCGGCTGATGATCCACCCGCGACTTCGGGTCGGCGAGCACGCCGTCGAGCTTGGGGAGCGAGGCCAGCATCTCCGGCGTACGGTTGATCAGCCAGCACACCTTGCCGCGCCATTCGACGTCGATCTTCTGGCCCGGCTCGAGCTTGCTGATGTCGATCTCGACCGGCGCGCCTGCGGCCTTCGCCCGCTCGCTCGGCTTCAACGAAATCAGGAACGGCACGACTGCAGCGCCGGCGCCGAAGCCGCCGACCACGCCGGTCGCAGTGATCAGGAAACGACGTTTGGCCGGATTGACGTCCGGCGGAAGGTTGGCCTCGGTTGCCATGCGCGCCCTGGGTCGTGATTGCGTGCGAAGGAGGATTCCGGCCGGCCCGCACGCGCTGCCCTGGGGCCGGTCTGCAAAACCTTCGAAGTATACGGGATTCGCCCGGTCCGCCGGAAGCCTTGCGCCGGAACGAGGTTGGAAAGGGCCTCTGAATCAAGCGCTTGGACACCAACGTCGGCTCCCGAAGCGGAAGGCGCGATCGGGCCGCCCACCCGGTGGAAGCCGGTCCCGTTGTTGCACCGCGTCTATAATCCAATGCCTAACACCGGACTGCCTCGTGTTGCGCAATTTCTGGCTGTTGTTCGCTCAGGCGTGCACGCTTTGCCTCGCCGCGCTGTTCGTGGTCGCGACGCTGCGCCCCGACCTGTTGCCGCGGCTGTCGGGCAAGGCGGCAAACGTCGTGCTGATGCAGGAGACGGCGACCCCCGTGGTCGGCGGCAAAGTCGCGACGTTCGCCGACGCCGCGCGCAAGGCGATGCCCTCCGTCGTCAACGTCTACACGAGCAAGGAAGTTCGCTCGCGCAATTCCATCGTCGACGACGCGCTGCTGCGTCGCTATTTCCCGGATCTCGCCGAACGTGTGCCGGCGCGCCGCGCGACGAGCCTGGGCTCGGGCGTAATCGTCGCGTCGGAAGGCTATGTGCTCACGAACTACCATGTGATCGAGGGCGCCGACGACATCCAGCTGGGATTGGCCGACGGCCGCAGGCTCGTTGCGCGCGTGGCGGGGGCCGACCCGGAGTCCGACATCGCGGTGCTGAAAACGGACACCGGCGGCCTGCCCGCGGTCACGCTCGGCAACCTCGACAGCGTGCAGGTGGGCGACACGGTGCTCGCGATCGGCAATCCTTACGGTTTCGGCAGCACGGTGACGATGGGAATCGTGTCCGCGCTCGGGCGCAACCACCTCGGCATCAACCGCTTCGAGGACTTCATCCAGACGGACGCAGCGATCAATCCCGGCAGTTCAGGCGGGGCGCTGGTCGACGCCGCCGGCAACCTGATCGGCATCAACAGCACGATCTACTCGCAGTCGGGCGGATCTCAAGGCATCGGATTCGCGATCCCCGTTTCGCTCGCGCGGACCGTGCTGCAGCAGATCATCGAAACGGGCGAAGTGACGCGCGGCTGGTTCGGCGTCGATCCGGCCGACGTCACCGACGAAATCGCACGCGCGCTGTCGCTCGGGCGGCCGGAGGGCGTGCTCATCCGCGGCCTGCAGCGCGGCGGGCCGGCGGAGCGCGCCGGCGTGCAGGTGCGCGATGTCGTGCTCGAGATCCAGGGCAAGGCGACGCGCGACACGCCGTCGCTGCTCGCACGCATCGCCGAGCTGCCGCCGGGGTCGACCGTCAGGATCACGGTCTGGCGCGACGGCAAGCCGGTCGAGCTCGACGTCGTCGTCGGCAAGCGGCCGAAGCCGCGCTAGTCCGGATATTTCACCGGGGCGCGGGAATTTGGCGTGGCGATTTGCGGCCTGGATCGGGCGCAGCCGACGACGCCAATAGCAGCGACTATTGGCGAGGAGAGCAAGCCCGAGCCAGGTGCAAAACGACCGCCAAAAACCGCGCAGTCCACCCGTCCAACCTGTTCCGCCGGTAGCGGGTCCCAAGTGCTTGGCAAGGCTCGAGCCTCCAGTGAATCGGTGACGGTCTGGTGAAATATCCGGGCTAGCGGCGTCGCGTAGGCGGGGATCCTACGCCGTGCGTCCTTCCTCGGCCTGCGCATCGGGGTCCGGCACCTGCACGAAGCGCGCGAGGAATACGCCGACTTCGAAGAGAACCCACAGCGGCACCGCGAGCAGCAGCTGCGAGATCACGTCCGGCGGCGTGAAGATCGCGCCGATGACGAAGGCGCCGACGATCACGTACGGGCGCGCGGCCTTGAGCTTGGCGAGCGGCACGATGCGCAGACGCACGAGCACGATCACGACGACGGGCGTTTCGAACGTCAGCCCGAACGCGATGAACATCGTCAGCACGAACGACAGGTACTTGTCGACATCGGTCATCATCTGCACGCCAGCCGGCGCATAACCCGCGAAGAAGCCGAACGCGATCGGGAAGACCGCGAAGTAGGCGAACGCCATGCCGATCAGGAAGAACAGGAAGCTCGAGACGAGCACCGGAATCACGAGTTTCTTCTCGTGCTGGTAGAGCCCGGGAGCGACGAACGCCCACATCTGCCAGAGCACGTACGGGAGCGCGCACAGAAACGCCGCCATCAGCGTCACCTTGAGCGGCACGAGGAACGTGCCGGTGACATCCGTCGCGATCATCGTCGCGCCCTGCGGCAGCACCTTGAGCAGCGGCGCCGCGAGCAGCGCGTAGATCTCCTTCGCCCACGGGAACAGGCACACGAGGATCACGACGACCGCGACGATCGAGCGCAACAGGCGGTCGCGCAACTCGATCAGGTGCGAGATGAACGTTTCCTGCACCGATTCGGAAGGCTGCTCGGACATGGCGGCGGGGCCCGGGAGAGCCCGCGTCAGATCTTGTCGAAGCCGGGGAGGCTCGCCTGCTGCGGCGATGCGACAGGCGCGCTTGCGCCGCTCGTCTTGGCCGGCGGTTCGGCGAGCGGCGGCGATGGCGCCGGCGCCGAGGATCCGGTGCCGTCACCCGCTGCGGCGTTGAGCTCGCTTTCCACCGCTCGCGCCGAGGCCTCGAAGTCGCGCGCCGCGCCTTGCACCGAGGTCTCGATCTCGCGCGCGGCCGACTTCACTTCCTGCTGCAGCTTGCGCAGCTCCTCGAGCTCCATCTCGCGGTTGATGTCGGCCTTCACATCGTTCACGTACCGCTGCAGCCGGCCGAACAGGTGGCCGAGCGTGCGCGCGGTCTTCGGCAGCCTCTCCGGACCGATCACGATCAGCGCCACGACGGCAATGACGACGATCTCCGAGAACCCGATGTCGAACATGCGAGGCGGGAATGTCGAGGTGGTCGGGGACGGTGAGGGGCCGACCCGCGGCGCCGGTCGCCCTGCACCGTCGGCGAGAGGTGACGTCGGTCGCGGCGCCGATCGGCGCTTTCGATCACGACTTGGCCGACGTCTCCTTCTTGACTTCGCCTTCGATCGTGCGGCCCGGGATCTGCTGCGCGGGTGCCTCGGCGCTGCGTGCGGCGGTGTCCGCCTCCTCGTTCGCGCCCTTCATCCCTTCCTTGAAGCCCTTGACTGCGCCACCCAGGTCCTGCCCGATGTTGCGCAGCTTCTTCGTGCCGAAGATCAGCACGACGACCACCAGGACGATCAACCAATGCCAGATGCTCAATGAGCCCATTTCAGTCTCCTCGATGTTCCTTGCGGGCGATCATCGGCCCAAGCGAATCCGGGCCGCCGATCACGTGCACGTGGACGTGCATCACTTCCTGCCGCCCGACGCGCCCGGTGTTGACAATGGCGCGAAACCCGTCCGCGGCGCCCTGCTCCTTCGCAAGCCGTCCGGCAAGCGTCATGATGCGGCCGAGCACGACGGCGTGTGCGGCGGTCGTGTCGTACAGCGTGGCCACGTGCGTCTTGGGGATGAGCAGCAGGTGCACCGGCGCGATCGGCTGGATGTCGTGGAACGCGAGCACCTCGTCGTCCTCGTACACCTTGCGGCTCGGGATCTCGCCGCGCGCGATCCTGCAGAAGATGCAGTTCGGGTCCTGCTCCATCGTCCCTTCCTTCCTGCGTTCCGGAATTCACCGCCCGCGGGCTGCAAGCCGCGCCTCGATGGAGGCCGCCAGCACCTCGGGCTCGTCGGTCCCGATCATCACCGGGCGGTCGCGCGAGAGCTCGAGCCGGACAACCCAGCGCCCGCCGACATTGTAAAGCCAACCCGACGGCGTCCAATGAATGCCGAAGCCCCACCAGACCCGGGTCCTCGCCACGTCCACCCTCCGGATGTCCGCCAGCGCCACCTCCTTGCGCAGCAGTCCCACTCCGAAAACCGCCAGCACGCGGTCGGCATCGACCGTGACGGTCAACCGGTAGAACAACGCGTAGCCGGCGCCCAGTACCCCGTAGAGCGCGACGACCAGCCATGGCGCTGCCGCCAACGTCGACTTCGACATCGACGCGACGACGATGGTTGCGAGCACGAGGCCAAGCACGGTCCCGATCGCGATCCGGCTGCCGAATTGGGTGTGCCGATAGGGGCCGCCGTTCGCAGAAGCCCGGGCCTGATTCCGTCCGTCGGCTGCGACCGCCGGCCCGGCCTTGCTCATCGCGGATGGCCGGCCCGCGTGTGCAAGACGACCCGCGACACTGCCCTGCAGGAACACGGGCCGCGCTTCACGGCGACCTCCGGGCGGCCTTCTCGGCGTGCCCCGAGATGCCTTCGCGCCGCGCGAGCTCGGCCAGCACCGCGTCGGGCCCGAGCCCGTGGCGCGCGAGCAGCACGAGGCAGTGGAACCACAGATCCGCAACCTCGCTCGCGATCCGCGCGGGATCGCCGTCCTTGGCCGCCAACACGACCTCGGTCGCCTCCTCGCCGATCTTCTTCAGGATCGCGTCGTCGCCCTTCGCGAAGAGCGAAGCGACATAGGAGCTCGCCGCGTCCGCGCCCTTGCGCGCCTCGATCGTCGCCGCCACGCGGGCCAGCACCATCGCATCCGTTCCGTCGTCAGCCGTCGCCATAGATCGCCTGCGGATCCTTGATCACCGGCTCGACGTCGCGCCAGACGCCATCCTCGAGCCGCTTGAAGAAGCAGCGCTCGCGGCCCGTATGGCAGGCGATGCCGAAAGCCTGGTCGACCACGAGCAGGATCGCGTCGCCATCGCAGTCGAGCCGGATTTCGCGCACTTTCTGGACGTGTCCCGACGACTCGCCCTTGTGCCAAAGGCGCGCGCGCGAACGCGACCAGTAGTGTGCCTCGCCGCTCGCTGCGGTGCGCGCGAGCGCCTCGCTGTTCATCCATGCAAGCGTCAGCACCTTGCCCGTGGCCGCGTCCTGCGCGATGGCCGGGACGAGCCCGTCGCCGTCCCAGCGCACCTCGGACAGCCAGTCGCCGGCCGGCTTCATGCCTGCGCGACCTCTCTGACTTCGATGCCGGCGGCGCGCATCACCGCCTTCGCCTGCGCCACCGTGAACTCGCCGTAATGGAAGATCGAGGCGGCCAGAACCGCATCCGCGCCACCGATCGTGATCCCCTCGATGAGATGCGCGAGCGTGCCCACGCCGCCGGAGGCGATCACCGGGATGTCGACGGCGTCCACGACTGCACGCGTCAGCTTGAGGTCGAACCCCGACTTTGCCCCGTCGCGGTCCATGCTCGTGAGCAGGATCTCGCCGGCGCCCAGCCCGGCCACTTCGCGCGCCCACTCGATCGCGTCGATACCGGTGGGCGTGCGCCCGCCATGGATGTAGACCTGCCAGGCGTCCACTGCGTATTGCTTCGCATCGATCGCCGCGACGATGCACTGGGAGCCGAAATGCGCGGCGGCCTCCCCGATCAGCTCGGGGCGCTGCACGCCCGCGGTGTTGATGCTCACCTTGTCGGCGCCCGCATTGAGCAGCGCGCGGATGTCGTCCACCGAGTTGACGCCGCCTCCCACCGTCAGCGGAATGAACACCTGGTCGGCGACCGCCTCGATCATATCGTAGAGGAGCCCGCGCGTTTCCACGCTCGCGCGGATGTCGAGGAACGCGAGCTCGTCCGCACCCTGCTCGTCGTAGCGGCGTGCGACTTCGACCGGGTCGCCCGCGTCGCGCAGGTTGACGAAATTGACGCCTTTGACGACGCGGCCGGCTGCAACGTCGAGGCAGGGAATGATGCGTTTGGCGAGCATCCGGTTTCGAAAGGTCGGAAGAAGCGGAGCACGGTGCGTTCCGCGAGGCGGGGCAACGAACCGCGGCGAGCGCCAGGACTCGAATGGATCGGAGCCCCGGCGTTCCGCACGGGCCGCCATCGCTCCATCCTAACCGAGCCGGCAGCGGATTGCTCCAAAAGGGCTTCCGCCCCGGCACGCACGACCGGCTTTCGCCCTCAATCCGCCGACTTCGACCCCTTGGCAGCCGCCTCCTGCGCCGCCTTGAAGTCCAGCGTGCCTTCATAGAGCGCGCGGCCGGCGATCGCGCCGACGATGCCGTCGGCCTCGTGGGGGACGAGCGCCTCGATGTCCCGGATCGAAGACAGGCCGCCGGAGGCGATCACCGGTGCCTTGATGGCGCGCGCGAGCCGGACCGTCGCTTCGATGTTGATGCCCGTCAGCATGCCGTCACGGCCGATGTCCGTGTAGACGATCGCCTCGACGCCGTAATCCTCGAACTTCCGCGCAAGGTCGATCACATCATGCCCGGTCATCTTCGACCAGCCGTCGGTGGCCACCTTGCCCTCGCGCGCATCGAGTCCGACGATGATGTGGCCGGGAAAGGCGTAGCACGCGTCGTGCAGGAAGCCCGGGTTCTTGACGGCCGCGGTGCCGATGATCACGTAGGTGATCCCGTCGTCGAGATAGCGCTCGATCGTGTCGAGATCGCGAATGCCGCCGCCCAGCTGAATCGGGATGTCCTCGCCGATCACGCTCGTGATCTCGCGGATCGCGAGCTCGTTCTTCGGCTTGCCGGCAACCGCGCCGTTGAGATCGACCAGATGCAACCGTTGCGCACCCTGCTCGAGCCAGTGCTGCGCCATCGCGGCCGGGTCCTCCGAAAAGACGGTCGCGCTTTGCATCTCGCCCTGTTTCAGGCGGACGCAATGACCGTCCTTGATGTCGATCGCGGGGATGATCTGCATGGCGGCGGAAGAACCGCGTTGGGAATTTCGAATCGGGGTCCCGGACGTCCGGTCAGCGCCGGCCGTTCCAGGCGACGAAATTGGCGAGGAGCTGCAGTCCGGCGCGGTGGCTTTTTTCCGGATGAAACTGCACGGCAAAGATATTAGCCCGCGCTATCGCGCAAGTAAACGGTGTCGGATAGTCGGCTGTGCCCACGACAATCGCGGGGTCCTCGGCCACCGGATGGAAGCTGTGCGCGAAGTAGAACCGGCTTTCCGGCGCGATGTCGGCCCAAAGAGGATGCGCCCCCGCCTGGTGCACCGGGCTCCAGCCCATGTGCGGCACTTTGAGACGATCGCCCGCCGGCGTGTGCATCGCCTCCTCGCGGAAGCGGACGACCCGTCCGGCAATCGCAGCCAGGCAGCGCGTCGGCCCTTCCTCGCTTTCCTCGAACAGCATCTGCAGGCCGAGGCAGATGCCGAGAAACGGACGGTCGCGCAATACTTCCAGCACGACAGCGCGCAGGCCGCTCTGGTCGAGGCAGCGCATGCAGTCCGGCATCGCGCTCTGTCCGGGCAGCACGACACGCTCGGCCGCGCGGATCACGGCCGGGTCCGCCGTCACGACGATTTCCCGTCCCGGCGCGACATGCGCCAGCGCCTTCGCCACCGAGCGCAGATTTCCCATTCCGTAGTCGACGACGGCGATCGTGCCAGGCATCGGGTATCGGGGATCAGCGGCGGCAGGTTGTGTGCGGGACGAGGGCGGGCGCGAGCAATCGCGCGGGCGGCATTGGCGGGAACGGATGGGCGTGGGGTGGTTGTTGCGGGATCGCAATCCCATCGACACACGGCGCATCCACCGCTGCGGATGCCCGGGGCCTCGGATGCCTCACCCGCGATAACGGTCCCCGCCTACAGCGTCCCCTTGGTCGACGGCACCGCGCCCGCGATGCGCGGATCGCGCTCGACCGCCATGCGCAGCGCGCGGCCGAACGCCTTGAACGCGGTCTCGGCCTGGTGGTGGGCGTTGTCGCCGCGCAGGTTGTCGACGTGCAGCGTCACCAGCGCATGGTTGACGAAGCCCTGGAAGAACTCGTGCACGAGATCGACGTCGAACGCGCCGACCAGCGGTCGCGCGAACGCGACATGGAACTCGAGGCCCGGCCGGCCCGAGATGTCGACCACCACGCGCGACAGCGCCTCGTCGAGGGGCACGTAGGCGTGACCGTAGCGGCGGATCCCCTTGCGCTCGCCGAGCGCCTTCCAGAACGCTTGCCCCAGCGCGATGCCGACGTCCTCGACCGTGTGGTGCGCATCGATGTGCAGATCGCCCTTCGCCGCGATCTCGAGGTCGAACACGCCGTGGCGCCCGATCTGGTCCAGCATGTGGTCCAGGAATGGAACGCCGGTCGCGATACGGGTCGCGCCGCTGCCATCGAGGTCGATCTCCACCGAGACCTGCGTCTCGTTGGTATTGCGCGCGACCTTCGCGCGACGCGGCTCGAGGGACACGGAAGGGATGGCGGGGGCGTTCATGCGTGACGGCTCCGTAGCGCGGCCAGCAGCGCATCGTTCTCGGCGGGCGTGCCGACGGTGATGCGCAGGCAGTTCGCCAGCAGCGAATGCTGCCCGTGCAGATTCTTCACCAGGATGCCGGCCCCGCGCAATGCCGTCGCGACCGCGCCGGCATCGGCAACGCGCACCAGCACGAAATTCGCATCGCTTTCGAACACGGTCACGCCGGGCGACGTGGCGAGCGCGGCCGCCAGGCGATCGCGCTCTGCGCAGATCGTCGCGATCTGCGCGGCGATCGCCTGCCCCGCCGCAAGCACGACCGGCACCACCGCCTGCGTCAGCGAATTGACGTTGTAGGGCGAGCGCACCTTGTCGAACTCCGTGGTCCACGCGGGGTGTGCGACCGCATAGCCCAGCCGGGCGCCGGCGAGGCCGATCTTCGACAACGTGCGCAGCAGCACGAGATTGGGGAATTCGAGCACGCGCGGAAGCAGCGTCGTGCCTGCGTAGTCGGCATAAGCCTCGTCGACCACGACCAGGCCGGATGCCGCGGCCAGAACGCGCTCGATCGTCGGCACCGGGAGCGCGCGCCCGGTCGGATTGTTCGGGCTCGCGAGCCAGACGACGGCGGGGCGCTCGCTCGCAATCGCGGCGAGAAAGGCGTCTTCGTCCAGCGTCAAGTCTTCGCGAAGCGGAATCGAGACATGCCGTACCCCGGATTGCATCGCGTAGATTCGATACATCACGAACGTCGGTTCCGGTGCGACGGCGCACGCCCCGGGGGCTGCGATCGACGTCGTGATGATCTGGATCAACTCGTCGGAGCCGTTGCCCAGCACGAGACCGGCGCCGTCCGGAATCGGCAGCGCGCGCACGAGCGCCGCCTTGACCGTCTCCCCGCCGCCGTCGGGATAGCGGTTGACGTCCACGGCGGCAACCGCGCTCGCGAGCGCGCTCCGCAGTGCGCCCGTCGGTGCATAGGGGCTCTCGTTCGCATGAAGCTCGATCAGCCCCGCCGGTTTCGCCGTCGGATAGGCGCCGATCGCGCGGATGTCCGCGCGGATGGTCGCGGCGACGCGCGCCGCCACGCCCGCCTCTTCCGCTGCCGGGGAGGACGCCATCCGCGATTCGGCCAGGTTCGCCATTGCCCGCTATTCTCCGCCGTTCCGGCGCGCTTCCGCCGAGCGCGCGTGTGCGGTCAGCCCCTCGCCATGCGCAAGGGTCGAAGCGATGGCGCCCAGTTTCTGCGCGCCCTCGCGCGAAATGCGAATGACGCTCGACCGCTTCTCGAAATCGTAGACGCCGAGCGGCGATGAAAAGCGGGCCGTGCGTCCGGTCGGCAGCACGTGATTCGGGCCCGCGCAATAGTCGCCCAGCGGCTCGGATGCGTAGTGGCCGACGAAGATCGCGCCCGCGTGGCGGATCCGCGGCAGCAGCGCATCGGGATCGGCCACGGCAAGCTCGAGGTGTTCCGGGGCGACACGGTTGGCGATCGCGCACGCCTCCTCGAGGTCGCGCGTCTTGATCAGCGCGCCGCGATTTGCGAACGAGGCGGCAATGATGCTCGCACGCGGCATCTCGCGGAACCAGCGCTGCGCGCTCGCCGCGACCGCATCGATCAAACCGGCATCGGGCGTGACGAGGAGCGCCTGCGCAAGCTCGTCGTGCTCGGCCTGCGAGAAGAGGTCGAGCGCGACCCAGTCGGGACGCGCGCTTGCATCGGCAATGATCAGGATCTCCGATACGCCGGCGACCATGTCGATGCCCACCGCGCCGAACACGCGGCGCTTCGCTGCGGCGACGTACGCGTTGCCCGGGCCGCAGATCTTGTCCACCGCGGGAATCGTCTGCGTCCCGTACGCGAGCGCGGCAATCGCCTGCGCACCGCCGATCGTGAATGCGCGCGAAACGCCGGCCAGATGCGCCGCGGCGAGCACCAGCGGGTTGCGCACGCCGTCCGGTGCGGGCACGACCATCACGATCTCGGGCACTTGGGCCACGCGGGCGGGAATCGCATTCATCAGAACCGAGGAGGGATACGCGGCCTTGCCGCCCGGTACGTAGATGCCCACGCGGTCGAGCGGGGTCACGCGCTGCCCGAGTTCGGTGCCGTCGGCCTCGCGGTAGCTCCAGGTGCCGCCTTTCTGCTTTTCGTGAAAAGCGCGTACCCGCGCCGCCGCCGCGGCGAGCGCGTCGCATTGCGCCGAGGGCAGAGCGGCCAACGCGCGTTTCATTTCCTCAGCGCCGATTTCGAGCGCGGCCACGCTCGCGGCACGCAGCCGGTCGAACCTGGCCGTGTACTCGAGCACGGCGGCATCGCCGCGCGCGCGGACGTCGGCGATGATGGCTGCAACCGCCGTGTCGACGGTCGGGTCCTGCGCCGACTCGAACGCGATCAGTCGGTCCAGACCCTGCAGGAATCCGGGCGCTGCGGTGTCGAGGCGTCGCAGCGACAGCGTGCTCATCGCGGCGGCGTCCCGACCGGCGTGGCGCCGGTGACGGCGCGGCCGATCGCCTCGAGCAGCGGCCGGATCGCCTCGCGTTTCAACTTGAGCGCTGCGGGGTTCACGATCAGCCGCGAAGTGATCGGCATGATCTCCTCGACGGCGACAAGATCGTTCGCCTTCAGCGTGTTGCCGGTCGAGACGAGATCGACGATCGCGTCGGCGAGCCCGACCAGCGGCGCGAGTTCCATCGACCCGTAGAGCTTGATCAGGTCCACGTGCATGCCCTTGGCGGCGAAATGCTCGCGCGCCGTGCGCACGTACTTGGAGGCGACCCGAATGCGCGCGCCGCGCTGAACCATGCCGGACCAGTCGACGCTGCGCCGCGTCGCCACGACCATGCGGCAGCGACCGATGCCGAGATCGAGTGGCTGGTAGAGCCCGTCGCCGCCGTGCTCGAGCAGCACGTCCTTGCCGGCCACGCCCAGGTCGGCCGCGCCGTACTGCACGTAGGTCGGCACGTCCTGCGCACGCAGGATCACGAGCGACACGTCCGGACGACTGGTCGACAGGATCAGCTTGCGCGAGGTGTCGGGATCCTCGGCCGGCACGATGCCGGCGGCCGCGAGCAGCGGCAGCGATTCCTCGAGGATGCGGCCCTTGGACAGGGCGATGGTGATGCCGGGCACGAGCTTGGAGGCCAAAAGGAAACGATTCTAGCGCAGCGCCACTTCCGGACCGCCGTCGGCGTGCGCTACTGCCGCGAGGTGGCGGCGTCCGGCGGACGCCAATCGGGACGCGTTGCGCGCCAGGGGTTGATGTCGACACCGCCGCGCCGCGTGAAACGGGCGAGCACGGCGAGCTCGGAGGGCGCGCATGCGCGCAGCAGGTCCACGAACATTTGCTCCACGCAATGCTCGTGGAATCCGGCATGGTGGCGGTAGGCAACGAGGTAGCCGAGCAGCGCTGCACGATCGAGCGCCACGCCCGAGTATCGGATCTGAACGTCGGCGTAGTCGGGCTGCCCTGTGACCGGACACAGCGAGCGGAAAAGTCGCGAGGTCAGCGTCTCGCTCACGCTGCGGCCACCCGTCCGCAGCAATGCAGCGTCCGGCGCGGGGGCGATCGTCGGCAGCGTGCAGCCATCGATCGACTCGCCGGCGAGCTCCGCGCGCGCCGGCCAGTCCTGCGCCGCAATAAGCTCCACCGCGACGGCTGCACCGACTGCCGAACTCAGGTCGCGCACCAACGTCTGAACGATTGCGCCGGGGCCCGGAAAGGCCGTGCCATTGAGCGCAGTCAAATAGAGCTTCACCGACTTCGACTCGACGATCCGCGGCGTGGTGCACGGCACCTCGAAGCGGGCAATCGCCACCTGCGGCTTGCCCGCCGCGTCGAGCCACGACAGCTCCCACGCGGTCCACAGGTCGCTGCCGTGGAAAGGCAGCGCGTCCGAGAGACTGAGCAGCTCCCGTTGCGGTGCGCGCAGGACCGCGTAGAGCAGGCCCGGGTCGTAGGCCTCCGAGTAGTGCGTCGCCTTGCCGAGCGGCGAGTCGTGGATCGAGCCCACGGCGTCAGCTGATCCGCCGGATCTTCGCACCGAGCGCCGAGAGCTTCTCTTCGATTCGCTCGTAGCCGCGGTCGAGATGGTAGATGCGGTCGATCGTCGTCTCGCCCTCGGCGATCAGGCCCGCGATGACGAGGCAAGCAGACGCGCGCAGGTCGGTCGCCATCACGTTCGCGCCCGTGAGCTTCGCCACGCCGCGCACGATCGCGGCGCTTCCCTCCACCTCGATATCGGCGCCCAAACGGAGAAGCTCCTGCACGTGCATCAGCCGGTTCTCGAAGATCGTCTCCGTGATGACCGCCGTGCCTTCCGCGCGCGCGGCGAGTGCCATCATCTGCGCCTGCATGTCGGTCGGGAAGCCGGGATACGGCGCCGTACGCAGGCTGACCGCTCGCAGGATGCCTGTCCGCCTGAGCCGGATCGCATCGTCCTGCGCCTCCACCAGGGCGCCCGCCTCGCGCAGCTTCTCGATCACCGCATCGAGCGAGCTCGCCTGCGCGCCGCGCAGCAGCACGTCGCCGCCGGCAGCCGCCGCGGCGGCGAGGAACGTGCCGGTTTCGATGCGGTCGGGCATGATCGCATGTGTCGCGCCTGCGAGCTTGGCCACGCCCTCGATCGTGATCCGATCGGTGCCGGCGCCGCGAATGCGCGCTCCCATCGCGATCAGGCAGTCGGCGAGATCGACGATCTCCGGCTCGCGCGCCGCGTTCTCGAGAATGGTCGTGCCCCTGGCAAGCGTGGCGGCCATCAGCAGGTTCTCGGTCCCGGTGACGGTCTGCAGGTCGAACACGAACCGCACGCCCGTCAGGCGCTTCGCCCGCGCATTGATGTAGCCGTGCGTGAGATCGATCTCCGCACCCATCGCCTGCAGGCCCTTGATGTGCTGGTCGACGGGGCGAAGACCGATCGCGCATCCGCCGGGCAGCGAGACCCGCGCCTCGCCGGCGCGCGCGAGCAGCGGTCCGAGCACCAGGATCGACGCGCGCATCGTTTTCACGAGCTCATAGGGCGCAAGCGGCCAGTCGATCCGTGCGGCCTCCAGCGTAACTTCGCCCGGCAGCGAGCGGTCCAGCTTGACGCCCATTTGCGAGAGCAGCGACTGCATCGTACGGACGTCGTTGAGTTGCGGGACGTTGGTGAGCTTGAGCGGCTCGCGCGTCAGCAGGCACGCGCACAGGATCGGCAGCGCCGCGTTCTTCGCGCCGGAGATGTCGACCGCGCCTGCGAGCGGGCGGCCACCCTCGATGACCAGCTTGTCCATGGTTGGCGGGCGCGCGCGGGGCGCCGGTGGCGTCAGGTTCGGACCGGATGGTACCGGTCCGAGCGCGGGCTCGCGAAGGCGCAGTGCAGCCATGTCGAGATCGTCGCCGGCGAAGCGGGATCGCGGCGGGCGGGCGCCATGGCAGCGTGCGGGCGAATTCTGGCACACCGCGGGCAGGCGAGCACCGCACGCGGCGCGAGCTGCCGCAGTGTCCTCACGGCCCGGCGCGCCGGGACGCTCATTGCTGCTGCCGCTGCGACCACTCGGCGGGGGTCAACGTCACCATCGACAGCGCGTGCACTTCCTCGCGCATCCGGTCTCCGAGCGCGGCGTAGACCAACTGATGGCGGCGCACTCGCGCCAGGCCTTCGAACGCGGCCGCGACGATCAGCGCCTCGAAATGGTGGCCGTCGCCTTGCACCTCGAGGACGTCGCAGACGAGCCCGGTTGCGATCGAGTCGCGGACGGATTGCGGTGTGACCATGGAGCGCGAGTCTCAGTTACGGAGCTTCCACCCGCGCGCGAGCAGCGCCAACACGAGCGCTGTCAGCGCGGCCGCGAAGCCGCCGACGATCAGCAACGAAAGCGCCGGCGTCACGTCCGACAACCCGAAGAAGCCGTAGCGGAAGCCGTCGATCATGTAGAAGAACGGATTCGCATGCGACAACGCCTGCCAGAACGGCGGCAGCGAGTGGATCGAGTAGAACACGCCCGAAAGGAACGTGAACGGCACGATGACGAAGTTCTGGAACGCGGCGAGCTGATCGAACTTCTCCGCCCAGATGCCGGCAATGAGCCCCAGCGTGCCGAGGATTGCGCTGCCGAGGAACGCGAACGCGAGCGCCCAGAACGGATGCGGCATCGCGAGCACCGACGGCGCGAACCACAGCGTGACCGCGAACACGCCGAGCCCGACGACCAGCCCGCGCACCATCGCCCCCGCAACGTAGGCGGCAAAGATCTGAAGCGGCGAGAGCGGCGTCAGCAACACGAAGATCAGGTTGCCCGTGATCTTCGACTGGATGAGCGAAGACGACGAATTGGCGAACGCGTTCTGCAGCACCGACATCATCACGAGCCCGGGCACCAGGAACGCGGCATAGGAGACCTTGCCGCCGAACACCGACACGTTCGACTCGAGCACGTGCGAGAAGATCAGCAGGTAGAGGAGCGAGGTCAGCACCGGCGCCGCGATCGTCTGGAAGCTCACCTTCCAGAAGCGCAGCAGCTCCTTGTAGAGCAGCGTGAGCCAGCCGCTTCCCTCGAACTCGAGGCCGGCGGCACCCGCGGCGCCCGGTGTCGCCTGCGTGCTCATGCAACGCGCTCCGGTGCCTTCGCTTCGCTCATGATACGCAGGAAGACCTGCTCCAGGTCCATCTCGGCGAGCGACAGTTCGTTGATCGCGATGCGCTCCTCGCGCAGCGAGCGCAGCAGAGCTTCGAGATCGGCGTAGTCGGCGAGTCCCAGCTGGTGGATGCCGCCGTCCTCGCGCAGCACCTTGCCGGCAAACGCGGCCGGCACGCGCGCGGCGGCGAGCCTGACCGTCAGTCCGGCGAAGCGCGACAGCAGGTTGCGCTTGGTGTCGAGCGCGACGACGCGGCCCTCCTTCAGCATCGCGATGCGGCCGCACAGCGCCTCAGCCTCCTCGAGGTAGTGCGTCGTCAGGATGATCGTATGGCCGTCGCGGTTCAGCTTGCGGATGAACGCCCAGAGGCTCTGTCGCAGTTCGACGTCCACGCCCGCCGTGGGCTCGTCCAGCACGATCACCGGCGGCTTGTGCACGAGCGCCTGCCCGACCAGCACACGGCGCTTCATGCCGCCCGAAAGCGAACGCATGTTGGCATTCGCCTTGGCGGTGAGCCCCAGGTGCTCGAGGATCTCGTCGATCCACGGGCCGGCATTGCGAAGCCCGAAGTAGCCAGCCTGGATCGAGAGCGTTTCGCGCACGCTGAAGAACGGATCGAACACGAGCTCCTGCGGCACCACCCCCAGCATGCGCCGCGCGGTCGCGTACGCGGTGACGACGTCGTGGCCCATCACACGCGCGCGGCCACGGTCGGCGCGCACGAGCCCGGCGAGAACGGAGATCAGAGTCGTCTTGCCGGCGCCGTTCGGTCCGAGCAGGCCGAAGAACTCTCCCGGCGCCACCGTGATATCGATACCCGCGAGCGCCTGCACGCTGCCGAAGCGACGCGCGACATCGACGATCTCGACCGCGGGGATCATGGACGGGGCTCCGGCGCCAAGGGCGGGCAAGACGCCCGCGCGCTCACGCGGCGATAAGTTCGTCGATGCCGTAGACGCGGGCGAGCGAAGCCAATGTCGCCGGCAGGCCCTCGACGTGCAGCTTTCGACGTTCCGCCGTCGCGCGACGCTTGAGTGCAAGCAGCACCGCGAGCGCCGAGGAGTCCGCCGTGGTGAGTCCCGTCATGGCCACGCGGCCGCTCTTCGGCAGCGCGAGCGCGCGGCTCGCTTGCAGGACCGCGGCGGCGTTATCGAACGTGAGCGCACCCGAGAAGTCCCAGCGGGTGCCGTCCCCGGCGAGCGCGAAGCCCGAGTCGCCACCCGGCGGCGGCGATGCGAAGGGATTGTTCATTTGACGCCGGAGCCCTTGTTCTTGTCGGCGAGCGCCTTGAGCAGGCCGTCCACGCCGCCCGCCCTGATCTGTTCGTTGAACTCGTCGCGATAGTTGGTGACAAGCGACACGCCGCCGACGATGACGTCGTAGGCCTTCCACCCGGCCTCCTTCCGTCCCATCCCGTAGTCGATCTGCACCGGCACCTGCCCGGTGCGCACGACCTCCGTGCGCACCGTGACGTCGGTTGCACCCGCATCCATGCGCAAGGGCTTGATTTCGATCGTCTGGTCGCGGTACTGCGTGAGCGTGCCCGAGTACGTGCGCACGAGCAGCGTACGGAACTGGTCGATCAGCTGCTTCTTCTGTTCGGGTGTGGCGCGGTTCCAGTTGCGGCCCATCGCGAGCGCGGTCATCCGCTCGAAATCGAAGTTCGGCAAGAGCTTGGTTTCGATCACCTCGCGCACGCGCGCGGGATCGCCCGCCTGGATTTTCGGGTCGGCCTTGATCGTGGCGATCACGTCCTGGGTCACGCGCTTGACCAGCGCATCGGGCGCCTCCTGCGCGAGCGCTGCCGGCGCCAGAAGCGCGGTCAGCAGGGCAAGGAGAAGCGCGCGGGCCATGCGGTGCGTCGTCGTCATTCGTCGTCTTTTTCCGGCGGCGGCTTGCCGTCGTAGGTGAGGTAGGCCCGGCGCTGCAGGTACGAGCGCCGGATGAACGAATACTTGTCGATCGCCGCCTGGTCGACGAGCTTCTGCGCCTCGAGCGCCTGCGCCTCGAGGTCCACCGCCCCGATCCCGTACAGCGTGTTGCGGACGGGAACGTCCGGAAGGTAACCGACGGGGCCCAGGTACAAGCGCACGAGCCAGCCGGTGCCATCGCGCACCGTGGTCGGCCCCCACAACGGCACGAACAGGTAGGGCCCCTGCGGGATGCCCCAGAAGCCGAACGTCTGCCCGAAGTCCTCTTCGCCGCGGGGGATGCCGGCCTCGCTCGCGAAGTCGATCAGCCCGCCGATCCCCCACATCGTGTTCAGCATGACGCGGCCGAGGTCGTGCCCCGCCTTGTCGGGCTTGCCCTGCAGCAGGCCGTTGAGCGCCGAGAACAGGTCGTCGATGTTGTTGAAGACGTTGCTGATCGGCTGGCGGATCACGAAAGGCACGTAGTCCACGTAGGCCTGCGCCATGGGCCGGATCAGGTTGTCCTGGATCGGCTGGTGAATCGCATACATCGCCCGGTTCCACGGCTCGATCGGATCGTCGGTGCGGCTTCCGCCGCCGGTCGTCGCGCAGCCTGCCGCGAGCGAAGCCGCTGCAACGATCGCCAGGCGAACGCCCCATCCGGATGAGAAGCGGCTCATTTCGCGGGTCCCGAGGCGGCCTTGTCGAAAAGGAACTGGCCGATGAGCTTTTCCAGCACGACTGCCGACTGCGTCTTCTGGATCCGTCCGCCGTCGGCCAGCGTCTGGGCGTCGCCGCCGGAATCGAGCCCGATGTAGACCTCACCCAGCAGGCCGGACGTGAGGATCGAGGCGATCGTGTCGCGCGTGAACGTGTAACCCTGGTCGATCTTCATCGTGACCACCGCCTCGTATGTCTTCGAATCGAGCCGTACCCGTTCGACGCGCCCGACGACGACGCCCGCGGCCTTGACCGGCGCGCGCAGCTTGAGCCCGCCGACGTTGTCGAAGCGCGCCTCCAGCCGATAGCCCGGCGCATTCGACAGCGTAAGCAGATTGCCGACCTTGAGCGAAAGGAACAGCAGCGCACCGATGCCGATCGTGACGAAGATACCGACCCAGAGGTCGATGGTGGCCCGATTCATAGGTGGTGGCTCCCGTAGCCTTCGCTTGCCATGGTGCGCATCAGCCGATGCCGCGGAACATGAATACCGTCAGCACGAAGTCCGCGGCCAGGATCGAGAGCGACGACTCGACGACGGTGCGCGTGGTGGCGCTCGACACGCCTTCCGCCGTCGGCTGCGCATCGTAGCCTTCGAACACCGCGATCAGGCTCACGATCACCCCGAAAACGAAGCTCTTGATCACACCGTTGACGATATCCTGGCGGAAATCGACCGCCGCCTGCATGTTGCCCCAGAATGTCCCGCTGTCGATGCCGATCAGCCGGACGCCCACGAGGTAGGCGCCGAACACGCCGAGCATCGAGAACAGCGCGGCAAGCAGCGGCATCGAGATCACGCCGCCCCAGAAACGGGGCGCGACGACGCGCGCCAGCGGGTCGACCGCCATCATTTCCATCGCAGAGAGCTGCTCGGTCGCCTTCATGAGTCCGATCTCCGCCGTGATCGCGCTTCCGGCGCGGCTCGCGAACAGCAGACCCGCGACCACCGGGCCGAGTTCCCGGACGAGCGAGAGCGCGACCAGGATGCCGAGCGAGTCATCGGCACCGTAGCGGTTCAGCACGTCGTAGCCCTGCAGCGCCAGCACCATGCCGACGAACAGGCCGGACACCATGATGATGACGAGCGACAGGACCCCGGAAAAGTAGATCTCGCGCAGCGTCAGCTGCAGCCGGCGCAGCGCCGCGCCCGAATTTGCGAGCACCGCGAGCGCGAACCGGGCGGCAAACCCCAGCCGGCTCGCGGCGTTGCGCGTTCCCGCGCCCATCCGGCGCAGGCCTCGCGTCAGCGCGTCAGCGCGCACGGCCGAACTCCTCGGCGAGCGGGCGGGCGGCGTAGTGGAACGGCACCGGCCCATCGGGATCGCCGTCGACGAACTGCCGCACGAACGGGTCGCGCGAAGCGCGCACCTCGTTCGCCGTACCCTCGGCGACGATCTTTCCTTCCGATACGAAGTACAGGTAGTCGACGATCCTGAGCGATTCGTAGACGTCGTGCGTGACGACGACCGACGTGATGCCGAGCGCGTCGTTCATGCGCCGGATCAGCTGGCCGACCACACCGAGAGAAATGGGATCGAGGCCCGCGAACGGCTCGTCGTACATCACGAGCATCGGGTCGAGCGCGACCGCGCGCGCGAGCGCCACGCGCCGCGCCATGCCGCCCGACAGCTCGGAGGGCCGCAGCGCCGCGGTACCGCGCAGCCCCACGGCGTTGAGCTTCATCAGCACGAGGTCGTGGATCAGCTCCGCGGGAAGGGCGGTGTGCTCGCGCAGCGGAAACGCGATGTTCTCGAACACCGAGAGGTCGGTGAAGAGCGCGCCGAACTGGAACAGCATGCCGACCCTGCGCCGCATCTCGTACAGCCCTTCGCGGTCGAGATCCGCCACCGATTGGCCGGCGACCAGCACGCGGCCCGACGTCGGACGGAGCTGTCCGCCGATCAGGCGCAGGATCGTCGTCTTGCCGCAACCCGACCCGCCCATGATCGCGACCACCTTGCCGCGCGGGATGCGCATCGTGATGCCCCTTAGCACCGGACGACGCGGGACGTAGCCGTACGTCACGTGGTCGAGCTCGACGGCGTTGGCGCAGCGCGGATCGAAGGACACCGCCGAGAGCGGCGTGCGGGCGGTCATGGGGATGGCCACGGTCAGGGGACGGCAATTGTAGCCGCCGCGCCACGCCCCTCGCAATGACCCGCGGTCAGTTATCCGCGCGGTCCACGCGTTCAACGTGCTCCGCCGGTGGCGGGTCCCAAGTGCTTGGCACGGCTCGAGTCTTCATTGAATCGGCGGCGACCTGGTGAAATGTTCGGGCTAGCTGCCCTCGAGCAGGCGCGCCTCGGCCACCGCGAGCTCCTGCGGTCGGCCGAGCAGGACGACCACATCGCCGCTCTCGAAGCGCCAATCCTGATCCGGAGTCCGCGATGGCGTTCCCTTGCGGCGAACGCCGGTCACCTCGACCAGGCCTGCGAGCTCGAGTTCGGCGAGCGAGCGCCCAACCGCCGCAGCGCGCTCGGAAAGATGCACCGAGTGCAGCCGCGGCTGCAGGTTGTCCGTCGCATCGGCCGTATCCGTCGCGCCGTGGAAGAACCCGCGGAACAGGCTGTAGCGCTGCTCGCGCACCACGCGTATCTGCCTCAGCACCCGATTGAGCGGCACGCCCATCACGAGGAGCGCCGACGAGGCGAGCATCAGGCTGCCCTCCAGCAGCTCGGGCACGACCTCGGTGGCACCGGCGTTGACGAGCTTTTCGATGTCGCTGTCGTCGACGGTGCGCACGATCACCGGAAGATCGGGACGGAGCTCGTGCACATGGTGCAGGATCTTGAGCGCCGAGCGCGTGTCGGCGTAGGTGATCGCGATCGCCTTCGCCTTGGCGAGGCCTGCCGCGAGCAGCGTCTCGCGCCGGCCGGCGTCGCCGTAGACGACGCTCGAACCGTCGCCGGCGGCTTCGCGCACGCGCTGCGGGTCGTTGTCGAGCGCGACGAAGGAGATCGACTCCTGCTCGAGCAGCCGCGCCAGGTTCTGGCCGCTGCGGCCGTAGCCGCAGACGACAACGTGCTCCTGCCGCGCCATCGCACGCGAGGCGATCTGCGTGATCTGCGCCGCGCGCGCGAGCCAGTCATTCGCGGTGAGCCGGCGCACGATCGGCTCGGCGAACTGGATTACGAGAGGCGCCAGCAGCATCGACAGCACCATCGCGGCGAGCACCACCTGCGTCATGTCGCGCGTGAGGATCCCATCCTGTGTCGCCAGCGCCAGCATCACGAGCGCAAGCTCCCCGGCCTGCCCGAGATAGAAACCGGTGCGAAGCGCCGAGGCAAGCGGCGCCCCGAAGGCGCGCGCGAGCGCGACGATCAGCCCGAGCTTGAACGCGACCGGGACGGCCAGCAGCAGCAGCACCCACGACCATTGCTGCGCCACGACCGAAAGGTCGAGCGACATTCCGACCGTGATGAAGAACAACCCGAGGAGCACGTCGCGGAACGGCTTGATGTCCTCCTCGACCTGATAGCGGTACTCGGTCTCCGAGATCAGCATGCCGGCGAGAAACGCGCCGAGCGCGAGCGACAGCCCGGCAAGTTCGGTCAGCGCCGCGAGGCCCAGCGTGACGAGCAGCACGTTCAGCACGAAAAGCTCGGAGGAGCGCTGCCGCGCGACAACGTGGAACCATGCGCGCATCGGCTTCTGCCCGAAGCCCAGGATCAGCGTGAGCGCGACCGCCGCCTTGACCGCGGCGAGCCCGAGCGCAACGGCGAGCGCCCCGTCCTTACGAGCGAGTGCCGGAATCATGATCAGGAATGCAACGACCGCAAGATCCTGGAACAGCAGGATCGCCATGATGTCGCGGCCGTGCGGCGTGCCGAGCTCCATGCGCTCCGCGAGCATCTTGGAGACGATCGCGGTGGAACTCATCGCAAGCGCGCCGCCGAGCACAAGCCCCGCCTGCCAGCTGAACCCGAACAGCATGACGACGATCACGCCCGCGACGGTCGTCCCCGCGACCTGCGCGACGCCGAGCCCGAATACGGCGCGGCGCATCGCGCGAAGCTGCGCGAGGCTGAATTCCAGCCCGAGCGAGAACATCAGGAAGACGATGCCGAACTCGGCGAGGTAGCGCGTTCCCGAAGCGTCGGCCACGAGGCGGAGCGCGTGCGGGCCGACCGCGAGGCCGACAAGCAGGTACCCGAGGATCGGCGGCAGCCGCGCGAGACGGCAGACGACCACCACCACGACGGATGCGGCAAGCAGGACGAGGATCGTTTGCAGCGTCGCAGGCATGAGCGCGGGCGCCAGCTCTACGAGTTCGATCTAGAACCTATCTCATAATCAGCCGCGGGATGCGTTGCGGCGAGAAAGCCTGGCAGCAAGGCGCGAGGAGGAGGCGTAGTTGTGCCTACGCAACGACGAGCAACGCAGCGGCCGGGCTTTCTCGCGGCAACCCGAAGGGACGGGGGCCCCGGGGCCGCATTTCTGCGTTGCTCGTCGCTTGTTTGGTCCAGCCAAACGGCGCTCCTCGTGCCTGGAACTGCGGCCCCGGGAATCCCGTCGCACCCGTGGCTGATTATGAGATAGGTTCTGGTGTGGTGTACCGGAGATACCTTGTCTCAGTCGCGGTCAGCGGCCACCGCTCGAACGTCGGGGTTTCACCGCAACCGTCGCGCAAAGTGCCGCGAAAACCGCGCCAGGCAAGGCGCGAGTCGAGGCAGGGTTGGGTACCCGGCGTAGCGAGCAACGAAGCATGGTGCGGTTTCTCGCGAGCACTTTGGAAGGCTATTTCCGGTACACCACACTAGCACGGAACGCGAGGCAAGCGACGGGAGCGGGGCGGGTATACTTCTCAGCGTGAACGACACCGTCGCCGGAACCGCGGGAACCGCCGCCGACGCGCGCGTGCGGATCGACCCGGCGCGCGTGGTTTCGCTCGCGCGCGACGTGCTCGCGACCGAGGCCCGGGCAATCGACGCGCTCTCCGCCCGCCTGTCCGGCGCGTTCGTCGCCGCAGTCGAGCGGATGCTGCGCTGCCGCGGCCGCGTCGTCGTTTCGGGCATCGGCAAGTCGGGGCACATCGCGCGCAAGCTCGCGGCCACGCTCGCGTCCACCGGCACGCCGGCGTTCTTCGTGCATCCGGCGGAAGCCGGGCATGGCGACCTCGGCATGATCACGCCCGAGGACATCGTCATCATGATCTCGAACTCGGGCGAGACGGACGAGCTCGCGCTGCTCGTGCCGCCGCTCAAGCGCCAGGGCGCCACGCTGATCGCGATCACCGGCAACGAGCAGTCCTCGCTCGCCCAGGCGGCCGATATCCACCTCGATGCAGCGGTCGACACCGAGGCATGCCCACTCGGGCTCGCGCCCACGGCCTCCACCACCGCGGCGCTCGCGCTTGGCGACGCACTCGCGCTCGCGCTGCTTGATGCACGCGGCTTTTCCGCCGACGATTTCGCGCGCGCGCACCCGGGCGGCTCGCTCGGGCGGCGGCTCCTCACGCGCGTGGCCGACATCATGCGCACCGGCACCCAACTGCCCGTCGTCGCGGCGAGCGCCACGGTCGGCGAAGCGCTGGTCGAGATGAGCAGCAAGAGCATGGGCATGACGGTCGTCGTCGATGCCGGCAGCCGCGTCGCTGGCATCTTCACCGACGGCGACCTGCGCCGCTGCCTCGACCGCGGCAGCGATGTGCGCGCGGCGCGCGTCGCCGACCTGATGACGCGCACGCCGCGCGAGATCGAAGCCGAGCGGCTCGCGATCGACTGCGTCGAGCGGATGGAGTCGCCGCCCAAGGTGATGCAGCTGCTGGTCGTCGATGCCGAGCGCCGGCTCGTCGGCGCCGTGCACATGCACGACCTCTTCCGCGCGCGGGTTGTCTAATGGACGAGGTGCTCGTCGCCCGAGCCGCCCGCGTGCGCCTGCTCACCTGCGATGTGGACGGCGTGCTGACCGACGGCCGCATCTACGTGGACGACCAGGGCCACGAGTTCAAGGCATACTCGGCGCTCGACGGCCAGGGAATCAAGATGCTGCTGCGCGCCGGCATCGTCGTCGCCTGGATCACCGGCAGCGGAGCCCCGTCGGTGCGCCATCGCGCACTGCACCTTGGCGTCACGCACGTGCTCACCGGCCTCGACCACAAGCGCGCCGCGTGGGACGCGCTCCGCCGCTCGCTCGGACTCGCGCCGGAGGTCTGCGCGCACATTGGGGACGACCTGCCGGACGTGGCGCTCTTCACCGAATGCGGCTTCGCGGTCACCGTGCCCCACGCGCCCGACAGCGTGAAGCGCCACGCGCACTTCGTGACACGGCGCGACGGCGGCAGCGGGGCGGTGCGCGAGCTATCCGAAATCCTGCTCGCGGCTCAGGGCCGGCTGGCCGAATTCGAAGACCATGCGGGCGCGCCCGCGTCCGCCGCAGGGGATTGAACGATGCCGCGCCGACCCTCGCCGCTCGATCGGCTCGTCTCGTGGTCGCCGGTGCTGCTTCTGGGCAGCCTGGCCGCGCTCACCTACTGGCTCGACGCGCAGATCCAGCCCCAGGTCCCGCGCGACGGCACGGCGCGGCATGACCCCGATATCATCATCGAGAACTTCCGCGCCGTGAACCTGGACGAAAAGGGCCGCCCGCTTCAGGTTCTGCAGGCTCGCGAGGCCCGTCATTATCCCGACGACGGCACGACGGCGTTCAAGGATCCGCGCCTCGAGCTCACCTACGCCGGAAGGCCGCGCTTCGTCGTATCCGCGACTGCGGGTCGCGTCTCCGCCGATCGCGAGAACGCCTACTTCGAGGGCAACGTGCGCGCCGTGCGCGATGCCGACCAGGGACCGGATGGCCGGACGACCGGCCCGATCACCGTGACCACCGAATACCTGCACGTGATGCCGAAGGAGGACAAGGCGCAGACCGACAAGGCGGTGACGATCGAGGAGCCGCGTGGAATAATCCGTGCGACCGGCCTGGTCCTGAACGACCGCAACAAGACGGTCCAGCTGCGCGCCAACGTGCGCGGCACCATCGAACCCGGGGCGCTCCCGAAGTGATTCCGCAATCCCTCGTTGCCCGTGCTTCTTGCGCGATCATCGTGCTGGCCCTGCTCGCCGCAACCGGCGCAGCACGCGCCGAGCAGGGCGATCGGGAGAAGCCGATCAATTTCTCGGCCGATGTCGGCGACGTCAACTACCAGACCAAGGCCGGCAACCTGACGGGCAATGTGGTCATCACGCAGGGCACGCTCGCGATCCGCGCGGATCGCATGGCTTTCAAGCAGAACCCGGACAATTCGCTGTCGGTCACCGCCTACGGGAATCCCGTGGCGTTCCGGCAGAAGCGCGACAAGATCGACGAGTACTACGAGGGTTACGCGCAGCGGGTCGAGTACGACGGACAGAAGCAGCTGGTCGAGCTCTTCGACCGCGCGTTGCTGAAGCGCGGCGAAGACGAGATCCGCAGCAACTACATCTCCTACAACACGGCGACGGAATACTTCAAAGCCGAGGGCCGCCCGGACGCGCCGAGCGCGCCCCAGGACAGCGGACCGGGCGCGCGCGTGCGCGGCGTGTTCCAGCCCAAAGGCGACAGCCTGCCGGGCCTGCCCGGCAAGGCCGGCGCCGCCAAGGGCGACCCCGCGAAGGACAAGGCGAAAGAGGCGCCGAAGCCGGCCGAGCCGCTGCCGTTGCAGCCGTCCGGAGAGCTTGCAGCGCCCGCTTCGAAATGATCGCCGGCGGGCCAAGCGACCTGTCGGCCGCGCATCTTCGCAAGCGCTACAAGACGCGCACGGTCGTGCAGGACGTCTCGCTCCATGTCGCGAGCGGCGAAGTGGTCGGCCTCCTCGGTCCCAACGGTGCCGGCAAGACGACCTGCTTCTACATGATCGTCGGGCTCGCCGCCTCGGACAGCGGGCGCATCGAGCTCGACGGCGAGGACCTCTCGCGGCTGCCGATCCACCAGCGCGCGCGGCGCGGGCTCTCGTACCTGCCGCAGGAAGCGTCGATCTTCCGCAAGCTCACGGTCGCCGAGAACGTGCGGGCGATCCTGGAGCTGCAGGACATCGACGCCGACAAGATCGCAAACCGGCTGGACGCGCTGCTCGAGGACCTCTCGATCTCGCACCTTGCCGACGCGCCGGCCATGTCCCTTTCGGGGGGCGAACGACGGCGCTGCGAGATCGCACGCGCGCTCGCGACCCGGCCGCGCTTCATCCTGCTGGACGAGCCATTCGCCGGCGTGGACCCGATCGCCGTGCTGGACATCCAGCGCATCATCGGCTTCCTGAAGGAGCGCGGCATCGGCGTGCTGATCACCGACCATAACGTCCGGGAAACGTTGGGCATTTGCGATCGCGCCTACATCATCAACGAAGGCTCGGTGCTCGCCTCCGGCGCGCCAGACGAGATTGTCTATAATGAAGCCGTCCGCAAGGTCTACCTGGGCGAGCATTTCCGCCTGTGACGACGCTGCTTCCAAGCCGCCCTGCCGTTCGGCGAACCGCGCGCCGAGCGAGTGATGACGGGCTGCGGCGTCCGAACGGGCGGCTCGACATGCGACGTTCCTGGATCGGCTCGTGAAGCAGACCCTACAGCTCAAGCTTTCTCAGCACCTCACGCTCACGCCGCAGCTGCAGCAGTCGATCCGCCTGCTGCAGTTGTCGACGATCGAGCTGAACCAGGAGGTCGAGCGCATCCTTCAGGAGAACCCGCTTCTCGAGAAGGATGAGAACGAGGGCGAGGACGAGCCCCCGCCCGAAGTGCCGTTCTCGACCGTGATCCGCGGCACTGCCGAGGGCGAGTCCGAGACCCGGTCGAGCGGCGGTGACGACGAGGCGGCCGAGCAGCGTCCTGCCGATGCGCCCGACGCCACGGACGCCCCGGATGTCGCCGATTACGCGGATTACAGCAGCGGCGACAGCGACTGGGGGGGCGGCGGGTCGAATTCCGACGACGAGGAGTTCTTTCCGCAGCAGGTCGCGACCAGCACGCTGCGCGACCACCTGCGCGAGCAGCTCGCGCTGCTCAACCTGCCGCTGCGCGACCGCCAGATCGTCGCCGCGCTGGTCGATGCGCTGGACGAGGACGGCTACCTCACCTCGCCGCTCGAGGAGATCGCGGAGCTCTTCCCGGAGGAGCTTGCAATCGAGCCCGAGGAGCTGACGATCGCGCTCAAGTACCTGCAAAGCTTCGAGCCCGCCGGCGTCGGCGCGCGCGGCTGCGCCGAGTGCCTTGCGCTGCAGCTCAGGTCGCTGCCGGCGGATACGCCGTGGCGCGGGGAGTCGCTCAAGGTCGTCGATGGTCACCTGGCACTCCTCGCGGCCCGCGACTTCACCAAGTTGAAACGCCTTCTCCATTGCGACGACGCCGGCGTGCGCGGTGTGCGCGAGCTGATCCGCAGCCTGAACCCCCGCCCCGGTTCCTCGTTCGCGAAAACCGAGGCAAACTACGTTGTGCCCGACGTCATCGTGCGCAAGATCCGCGGGCAGTGGGTCGCCTCGCTCAACGAGGCGGCAATGCCCAAGCTGCGGCTCAACCGCATCTACGCCGACATCCTGACGCGCAATCGCGACGCGTCGAACCAGCAGCTCGCCGCGCAGCTGCAGGAGGCGAAATGGCTGATCCGCAACGTGCAGCAGCGCTTCGAGACGATCCTGCGCGTCGCCCAGGCGATCGTCGAGCGGCAACGGCGCTTCCTGGACCACGGCGAGGTCGCAATGCGCCCGATGGTGCTGCGCGAGATCGCCGACATGCTGACGCTGCACGAATCGACGATCTCGCGGGTGACGACCCAGAAATACATGCTGACGCCCCGCGGCACCTTCGAGCTCAAGTACTTTTTCGGCAGCCACGTCGCGACTGACACCGGGGGTGCCGCCTCCGCCACGGCAATCCGCGCGCTGATCAAGCAGCTGATCGGGGCCGAGGATCCGAAGTCGCCGCTCACCGACAGCCGGATCGCCGACGTGCTGGGCGAGCAGGGCATCATTGTCGCGCGGCGCACGATCGCCAAGTACCGGGAAGCGCTGCAGATTCCCCCCGTCAACCTGCGCAAGTCGCTTTAGCCGGCGCGGATATCCGCCTTGTACCGGAACGAACCCGCCAGCGTCCGCGCCGACTGTGCCAGGCGTGGCTCGGGTTTTTGGGGTGCGGATGCCGCAACCCGGTCGTCCGGACTCCGGCACGCCGCTTGCAAGTCTGGTGTTGCCTTTCTCAAGGAGCGCTCGATGAACCTGAACCTCACCGGCCATCACCTCGATATCACGCCCGCGATCCGCGACTACGTCCTGTCCAAGCTCGACCGCGTCACGCGCCATTTCGACCACGTGATCGACGTCAACGTCGTGCTGTCGGTGAGCAAGCTCCAGCAGAAGGTCGAAGCCAACGTCCACGTGCGTGGCAAGGACATCCACGCGGAGAGCATCGACCCTGACATGTATGCAGCCATCGACGCGCTTGCGGACAAGCTCGATCGCCAAGTGCTGAAGCACAAGGAGATGCGCATGGCGCACCGGCACGACGGCGGCGCGGTCAAGCGCAATGGGGACGCGCGAGCCCCCGGGCGGTCCCGCACGGAGTGACCGAGCGTATAATCGCCGCCGCCCAGCGGTATGCCTCCCGCTACCGCGGGTGCGAACTGGCCGCCCGGGCCGACGGACCCCGCCACCCTAGTGTGGTGTACCGGAAACAGCCTTCCAAAGTGCTCGCGAGAGACCGCACCATGCTTCGTTGCCCGCCTCGCCGGGTACCCAACCCTGCCTCGACTCGCGCCTTGCCTGGCGCGGTTTTCGCGGCACTTTGCGCGACGGTTGCGGTGAAACCGCGACGTTCGAGCGGTGGCCGCTGACCGCGACTGAGACAAGGTATTTCCGGTACACCACCCTAGCCGCATGAACCAGATCGCCGAGCTGCTTCCGGGCAGCAATGTCGTGCTCGACCTTGAGGCGGATTCGAAGCCGCGGCTTTTCGACGCGGTCGGCGGTCTTTTCGAAGCGGACGCCTCGCTCGCGCGAGCGACGGTGGTCGCAAGCCTCGCCGCCCGGGAGAAGCTGGGCTCGACCGGCCTCGGGCAGGGTGTGGCCATTCCGCACGGACGCATCAAGGGCTTGCAGCAGGCGCGCGGCGCGTTCGTGCGGCTGGCGCGGCCGATTCCGTTCGACGCGCCGGACGGCAAACCTGTTTCGCAAGTGTTCGTGCTGCTGGTGCCGGAGCACGCGACCGACCAGCACCTGCAGCTCCTCTCGGAGCTCGCGCAGATGTTCAGCGAGCGCGTTTTCCGCGAGCGCCTCGCCGCCGCCGGATCGCCCGCCGACGTGCTGGCGCTGATCCGCGACTGGGCGCCGTCCGCCTAACGCCCGGGTACGCGGGTACCGCGATGCGCCAAGTCAGCGTCGAGCGCCTGTTCGCCGACAACCGCGAGCGCCTGGGGCTCGCCTGGCTCGCCGGGCGGCAGGGTGGCAGCCGGGTACTGACCGGCGAACAGGGGTTGAAGCCGACCATCGGCCAGGTCGGCCACATGAATTTCATCCATCCGTTCCGCCTCCAGATGCTCGGTGCGGCGGAAACCGCCTACCTGCGCGCCTTGCCGGTCGGTGAGGTGAATGCGCTGATCGCGCGGCTCTTCACGCCGGATCTCGTCGCGGTGATCGTGGCCAACGGCGAGCCCGTGCCGAAGGATCTGCTCGACCAGTGCAACACGCACCACGTCGCCCTCTTCACCTCGGGCCAGCCGTCACCGCACATGGTCGACGTGCTGAGGCTCTATCTCTCCCGCACACTCGCCGAATCGGCGACGCTGCACGGCGTGTTCCTCGACGTGCTCGAGATGGGCGTGCTCATCACCGGCGCATCGGCGATCGGCAAGAGCGAGCTCGCGCTCGAACTGATCTCGCGCGGCAACGGGCTCGTCGCGGACGACATCGTCGAGCTCTACCGCATCTCGCCCGACACGATCGAAGGGCGCTGTCCCGCGGTACTGAGGGATTTCCTGGAGGTGCGCGGCATCGGCATCCTGAACATCCGCACGATCTTCGGCGAGACCGCGATCCGCCCGCGCAAGCTCCTGCGCCTGATCGTCCATCTCGAGGACCACAGCCACGAGTCGTTCAGCGAACTCGATCGCCTGAAGGTCGACGCGACCTACCAGGAAGTGCTCGGCGTGCCGATCCGCAAGGTGACGATTCCCGTCGCCGCCGGCCGCAACCTCGCCGTGCTCGTCGAAGCGGGAGTGCGAAACTTCGTGCTGAACCAGCGCGGCATCGACAGCACCAAGGAGTTCATCGACCGGCAGCAGCGGCTCATGGAAGACGGCGTCGGCTGATCGGATGGCCGCTGCCAGGCATCAGGCGTCGACGGGCAGCGGCCGGAGGTGTCCGGTTCGATGCGGTGGGGCGGCGCGCGCGGTCGGTCACGTGTGCGCAGGGCGCCGGATGGCTTCGTCCCGCGCACCCAATCGTCCGGAAGACCGTGGTCAGGGCCGTATTGGCGTCGCCTTGTTTCGTGAGACCCTGTCGCGTTCGCGTCAGCGCCCGGCGCGCGGCCGGGCAAGCCTAACCGCATCGGAAACCTGAACCTGATATCCGATATGGATCTCGTGCTGATCAGCGGCCTCTCCGGCTCCGGCAAGAGCGTGGCGCTCGCCGCGCTCGATGACTCCGGCTACTATGCGGTCAACAACCTGCCGCTGCCGCTGCTCGTCGATACGGCGGACTACTTCGCGCGGGCCGGGCAACGCCTTGTCGCCGTTGCGCTCGACGTCAAGACGGAGCCCTCGCTCAAGGCGCTCGATGACGCGATCGCGACGATCAAGCGCAGCGGGACCAGCGTTCGCTTCGTCTATCTCGACACGAAGACGGAAACGCTCGTCAACCGGTTCTCGGAAACGCGCCGGCGCCACCCGTTCTCCGGCGAGGATCGCACGCTGACCGAGGCAATCGAGTACGAGCGGGTGCTGCTCGCGCCGATGCGCGGGCTCGGGTTCACGCTCGACACGAGCGACCTGCCCGCCGCCGCGCTGCGCAACTGGATCAAGGATTTCGTGAGCCTCGACCCCTCGCGGCTTACGCTGCTGTTCGAATCGTTCGGATTCAAGCATGGCGTTCCGCTCGATGCCGACCTCGTCTTCGACGTGCGCTGCCTGCCCAATCCGCACTACGAGCCGCACCTCGCGCCGCTGACCGGCCGCGACGTCCCCGTGATCGACTTCCTCGAGCAGGCGCCCGAAGTCGAGCGCATGTACGGCGACATCTACCACTTCGTGTCGAGCTGGCTGCCGGACTACGCGCGGGACAATCGCAACTACCTGACGGTCGCAATCGGCTGCACCGGCGGACGTCACCGTTCGGTTTATTTCGTCGAGCGTCTCGCTCGCGTGTTTTCCAGCCGCTATCAGGTGGTGGTGCGGCACCGGGAGCTTGGCGAGGAACTGCTGGCGGCGGTAGCGCAAGGCGGGGACGCGCAGACCGCCACGCCGGCCAGCTGACGCGCCGCGGGCCGCGGGCGCCCGCTGCTACAATCGTCCGATGCCGGCACCGCGCACGATCACGCTTGCGTTTACTGGCGCGTCCGGCATGCCGCTCGGATTGCGCCTGCTCGACTGCCTGATTGCCGCACGTGCGCGCGTCTACCTGCTCTACTCGCCGGCGGCGCAGGTGGTGGCGAAGCAGGAGTGCGATCTCGTGCTCCCGGCACAGCCGCGCGAAGCCGTGCGCCTGCTCGGCGCGCGCTATCGTGCGGCCACGGGCCAGCTTCTCGTGTTCGGCCGCGAGGACTGGATGGCGCCGGTCGCTTCCGGCTCCAATCCCGCCGATGCGATGGCCGTGTGTCCCTGCAGCATGGGCACGCTGGGTGCGCTCGCCGGGGGCCTTGCCGACAACCTGATCGAGCGCGCGGCGGATGTGATGCTGAAGGAGCGGCGGCCGCTCGTGCTCGTGCCACGCGAGACACCGCTCTCGGCGATCCACCTCGAAAACATGCTGAAGCTCGCGCGTGCCGGGGCGGTGATCCTGCCGCCGGCGCCCGGCTTCTACGCGCACCCGCGCACCATCGAGGACATCGTCGACTTCGTCGTCGCGCGTGTCCTCGATCAACTCGGCGTCGCGCACGCACTGATGGAGCGGTGGGGCGCCGCGCGGGCCGCGCCTAACGCCGCGCCGGACTGATGTTCATCTTCCAACGGGGTCAACGGGACCGCGACAATGCGACCCTTCCGCTCTTCCCGCTGCACACCGTGCTCTTTCCCGGCGGCCTGCTTCCGCTCAAGGTGTTCGAGCAGCGCTACGTCGAGCTCGCTACGCAGTGCCTGAAGGACGACCGGCCCTTCGGCGTTTGCCTGCTGACTCGCGGCGACGAGGTCGCCGTTTCGGGAAGCGGGGAACCCGACTTCGCGAAGGTGGGCACGCTCGCGCGCATCATCACGTGCGACGTGCCGGAGATCGGCATTCTGCACGTCGCGACCAAGGGGGAAACGCGGTTCCAGGTGCAAAGTCACGAGGTCGCGCAGAACGGACTCGTCGTTGCCAGGGTCGCGGCCATTGCACCGGAACCGTCGGTGCGGCTTACGGTGCAACAGGCGCCGCTCGCGCGCCTGCTCGAACTTCTGGCCACCCGCGTCGGCCCGCAGAACTTCCCGGCCGGCGGCGACTACGACGACGCGTCCTGGGTCGGCTACCGGCTTGCCGAACTGCTGCCGCTGCCGCTCACCATCAAGCAGAGCATGCTCGAGATCAACGATGCCGGCGTCCGCCTGCAGGTGCTGCAGCGCTTCCTGATCCAGCAGAAACTCCTGTGATCGAAACGAGGCGCGAACCGAGGACCGGTCGCGTTCTTTTCTCGAAGTGCAACGCCGCGGGCGGCCCCGGGTGGCCCGCCGCCCGCCGTCCTCGCCGGAACGCCGGCGTCTGCCGGCGTCGTTCATTCGTCGGAGCAAACGTCCGGCCGGTATAATTTCCCTTCTCGAATCAGCGCAGCACCGGAGTCACCATGGCCGGCCACAGCAAGTGGGCGAACATCAAGCACAAGAAGGCCGCCGCCGATGCGAAGCGTGGCAAGATCTTCACGCGCCTCATCAAGGAGATCACCGTCGCATCACGGCTCGGCGGTCCCGACCCGGGCTCGAATCCGCGCCTCCGCCTCGCCGTGGACAAGGCGCGCGAGCAGAACATGCCGAAGGACACGATCGACAACGCGATCAAACGCGGCGCAGGTCAGCTCGACGGCGTCAACTACGAGGAAATCCGCTACGAGGGCTACGGGATCAATGGCGCCGCCGTGATCGTCGATTGCATGACCGACAACCGCACGCGCACGGTCGCCGACGTGCGGCACGCGTTCGCGAAACATGGCGGCAACCTCGGCACCGACGGCTCGGTGGCGTTCCTGTTCAAGCACTGCGGCCAGATCGTTTTCGCGCCGGGCACCGACGAGAACAAGGTGATGGAAGCGGCGATCGAGGCCGGCGCCCTGGATGTGGTCAGCAACGACGACGGCAGCATCGAGGTGATCACCGGCCCGCACGACTTCGTCGCGGTCAAGGAAGCGCTCGGGAAGGCCGGGCTCAAGGCCGAGTTCGCCGAAGTGATGATGAAGCCCAACACCGAGGTCGAGTTCTCCGGCGAGGACGCGCAGCGGATGCACAAGCTGCTCGATGCGCTCGAGTCGCTCGACGATGTGCAAGAGGTCTACACGACGGCAGTCATGCAGGACCAGGCGCCGGGCTTGACATGATTCTCGCCACCACGCCGACGCTCGACGGGCACCGCGTCACCCGCCACCTCGTTGCCCGCGATGGCTGATCTGACACCTTTTCGTTTCGGTGGCACGGTCGACTGGCCTTGCCGTCGATCCCCATCGCGGCGCCCCTCGACGGGTGGCTCGCGCCCGTACCTCGGGGTCGTGAGCGGCAAAGCGATCGCCGGCGCCAATGTCTTCCGCGATCTCTTCGCCTCGGTGCGTCGCATCGTCGGCGGCCGGCTCCTCGCTTTCTCTTCAAGACGCGATCCGTCGACGTTTCGCCGGCGCGCGCCCGCCCGGCGCCGCGCCCTGCGGGCCTCTGCTTCGGCCGCTGCGCGAACGCGCCACCTTGATGACGAGACGTTGGGCCGGGGCGGGTCGATGCTCATGGTCTGCGCGAGCGGCACGGCGGTCTTCGTCGAAATCCGCTCCGCGTGACCATCCGCCGCATCCTGGGCATCGATCCCGGCCTCCGGGTGACGGGATACGGGCTGCTGGAGGCGCAAGGCGCGAAGCTCGTGTACGTGACGAGCGGCTGCATCCGGACGGGCACCGGCGCCTTGCCGGTACGCCTCGGAATCATCGCCCGCGACCTCGCCCATCTGATGGCCGAGCTGCGCCCATCCGAAGTCGCGGTGGAGAAGGTGTTCGTCAACGTGAATCCCAACTCGACGCTGCTGCTCGGGCAGGCGCGTGGCGCGGCGATCGCCGCGGCGGTATTGGCGGGGCTGCCGGTCACCGAGTACACGGCCGGCCAGGTGAAGCAGGCGGTCGTCGGCGTAGGAAGGGCGCAGAAGAGGCAGGTCCAGTCGATGGTGACGCGACTCCTCGCATTGCCCGGCGAACCGCAGGCCGACGCGGCGGACGCGCTTGCCGCGGCGATCTGCCATGCGCACGCGGCCACAGGGGTGGGCACGCTCACCAGCGGCCGCTATCGTGTGCGCGCCGGGCGCCTGTCTCCCGACTGAAGCTCGCTGCGCGATGGCCCCGCGTCCCACGCGCCGCCCGCAAGCGGTGATCTTCGACATGGACGGGTTGATGCTCGACACGGAGCGGCTCGCGCTGATCGCATGGCAGGAAGCCTCCGCTGCGCTCGGCCTCGCCTTCGATTCCGATGTCGCGCAGCGGATGATCGGCCGAAACAGCGCCGACAGTCGTGCACTGATCCACGCGCATTACGGCGAACATTTCCCGATCGACGCGCTGATGGCCGCTGCCGGTGAAACCTACGAGGTGATCGTCGCACGCGAGGGCATCGCACTGAAACGGGGGCTGACCGAACTTCTCGATTGGCTGGACCGTGAGCGGATCGCCAAGGCGGTCGCGACCTCCACACGACGAGCGCGTGCGCTCGCGAAGCTGCAGAAGACCGGTCTGATGCCACGCTTCGGCACGCTGGTCGCCGGCGATGAGATCGCGCGCGGCAAGCCTGCGCCCGACATCTTTCTCGCAGCCGCGGCTCGGCTTGCGCTCGATGTCGACGCCTGCGTCGTGCTCGAGGATTCCGAGCCCGGCGTGCGCGCCGCACTGGCGGCGGGCATCGCGCCAATCATGGTGCCGGACCTGCACCCACCCTCGCAGGACCTGCTCGCGCTCGCCCCGCTCGTGCTGCCCTCGCTCGACGACGTGCGCGTGCACCTCGAGAGTCTTCCATCATGACCGCCTGCCGGCTCTCCGCCGAACGATCGTGCGATACTTGCGCACGACACCACGCGATAGCCCGCCGCGCCTTCCGATGATCGGCCGCCTGATCGGCACCCTGCTCGAAAAGAACCCGCCACAGATCCTGCTCGACGTGCAGGGCGTGGGCTACGAGGTGGACGTGCCGATGAGCACGTTCTACAACCTTCCCGCGACCGGCGAGCGCGTGGTTCTGTACACGCACCTCGTCGTGCGCGAGGACGCGCATCTGCTGTTCGGGTTCGGCAGCGACAACGAGCGGCAGGCGTTCCGGCAGCTGACGAAGATCAGCGGCATCGGTGCGCGAACGGCGCTGTCGGTGCTGTCGGGGCTTTCGGTGGCAGAGCTCGCGCAGGCGGTGACACTGCAGGAATCCGGACGGCTCACCAAGATTCCGGGCATCGGCCGGAAGACGGCCGAGCGCATTCTTCTCGAGCTCAAGGACAAGCTCGGCGCCGATCTCACGACCACGGTCGGCGTCAACCGTTCCGCACCGGCATCCTCCGACGTGCTGAATGCGCTGATCGCGCTCGGCTACAGCGACAAGGAGGCGATCGCCGCGGTGAAGAAGCTGCCCGATGGTCTCGCCGTCGCCGATGGGATCCGGCAGGCGCTCAAGTTGCTCGCGAAGGCGTAGCCCGAGATGTCTTGCTTGCGGCAGGGCTTGCTGCACTACCTCAAGCCTCACCCAGGGCTCCTTGGCGATGCCGAAGGAGCCTCCGAATGCGTCGCGCTGCACCCGGGCACGGCGGGCGAGGGCTTAAGATAGCGCGATGGCCATCGAAAGCGACGCCCTGAACCGCGTGATTACCGCGAAGCCTGCGAGCCCGCAGGAAGAGGCGTTCGAGCGCGCGCTGCGCCCGCGGCAGCTCGAAGACTACGTCGGCCAGGAAAAGATCCGCGGCCAGCTCTCCATCTTCATCGAGGCGACGCGCAAGCGCGGCGAAGCGCTCGACCATGTGCTGCTTTTCGGCCCGCCGGGACTCGGCAAGACGACGCTGTCGCACATCATCGCCCACGAGCTCGGCGTCAACCTGCGCCAGACGTCGGGACCGGTGCTCGAGCGGCCCGGCGACCTGGCCGCGCTGCTCACCAACCTCGAGCCGCGCGATGTGCTGTTCATCGACGAGATCCACCGCCTTTCGCCGATCGTCGAGGAGATTCTCTACCCTGCGCTCGAGGACTTCCAGATCGACATCATGATCGGCGAAGGCCCGGCGGCGCGCAGCGTCAAGCTCGACCTGCCGCCGTTCACGCTGGTCGGCGCGACGACGCGCGCGGGGATGCTGACCAACCCGCTGCGCGACCGCTTCGGCATCGTCGCGCGGCTCGAGTTCTACACGCCCGAGGAGCTGACCCGCATCGTCACGCGCTCGGCGCAGCTGCTCAACATTGCGGTCGATCCCGCGGGCGCGCTGGAGATCGCCCGGCGCTCGCGCGGCACTCCGCGGATCGCCAACCGGCTACTGCGCCGCGTGCGTGACTTCGCCGAGGTCAAGGCGCAGGGCGAGATCACGCGTCCGGTCGCCGACGCGGCGCTGTCGATGCTCGACGTCGACGCGTCCGGCCTCGACACGATGGACCGCAAGCTGCTGCAGACCGTTCTCTCCAAGTTCGCCGGCGGGCCCGTTGGCATCGACAATCTCTCGGCGGCGATCGGCGAGGAGCGCGACACGATCGAGGACGTGCTGGAGCCCTTTCTGATCCAGCAAGGCTTCCTGCAGCGAACCTCGCGCGGGCGCGTGGCCACCGCGCTGTCGTGGCGGCATTTCGGGCTCGCGCCGCCCGCACCGGGGGCAGCAGACATGTTCCCCGGCGGCGAATGACCGGCGTGACGGAACCCTTCCGCCTGACGGTCCGCGTCTACTACGAGGACACCGACTGCGCCGGCGTCGTCTATTACGCGAACTATCTGCGGTTCATGGAGCGCGCGCGCACCGAGTGGCTGGCGGCGATCGGCTTCCCGCTTGTCTCCTTCGAGCGGGAACACCAGGTCGCCTTCGTAGTCCACCGTCTCGAAATCGACTACCACCGCCCGGCGCGCCTGCTGGACACGCTCGAGGTCAGCGTCGTGCCGGATGGACTTCGTGCCACGCGACTCGTCGCGCACCAGCAGGTGCGGCGCCAAGGCGAAGTGCTGACCGATGCCCGGGTGACGCTCGCGTGCATCGACACCGTCCGCTGGCGCCCCACCCGCATTCCGGCGCCGCTGCGGCAAAGGCTGGAGGCCCCTGCTTGAACGTACACGCCGACCTTTCCTTCTTCACGCTGGTGGTGCAGGCCTCCGTCATCGTCCAGGCGGTGATGGCGCTGCTCGCCTTCCTGTCGCTGTGGAGCTGGTGGCAGATCTTCCAGAAACGCTTCCAGCTCTCTCGCGCCGCCCGCGACACTGCGGGATTCGAGGACGAGTTCTGGAAAGGTGGCGACCTGAACGACCTCTACCAGCACACCAGCCAGTCGCGCACGGGCGCCGGCCTCGAGCACATTTTCACTGCAGGCTTCCGCGAATACTCGAAACATCGCAAGCAGGGCAGCCCATCGATCGTGACGCTCGACGCCGCGCGCCGCGCGATGCGCGCCGCCTACCAGCGCGAGATCGACGCGCTCGAAGCCCACCTGTCGGGACTTGCGACCGTGGGCTCCGTGTCGCCCTACATCGGTCTCTTCGGGACCGTCTGGGGGATCATGAACGCGTTCCGCGGCCTTGCGAGCGTCGGACAGGCGACGCTCGCGCAGGTCGCACCCGGCATCGCCGAGGCGCTGATCGCCACCGCGATCGGCCTGTTCGCGGCGATCCCCGCGGTCGTCGCGTACAACCGCTACACGCACGACGTGGACCGGCTTGCGACGCGCTACGAGACGTTCATCGAGGAATTCTCGAACATCCTGCAACGGCAAGGCTAGGACCCGACCATGCGCCGCGGCCGCAAGGCGATCAACCAGATGAACGTCGTGCCCTACATCGACGTGATGCTGGTGCTGCTCGTCATCTTCATGGTGACCGCGCCGCTCATCAATCCGGGTCAGGTCGAGCTGCCCTCCGTCGGTAGCAAGCTGGCGGTTCCGACCTCGCCGCTCGAAGTGACGCTGCGCACCGACCAGTCGCTGTGGCTGCACGACCAGGCAACGAGCGCGCCTGCCCAGCGCGTCTCGCGCGACGAGCTTGTGGCGCGCATCCAGGCAATCCAGCAACGACGCCCGGACCAGCCGGTGGTCATCGCCGCCGATCGGGCCGCGAAGTACGAGGACGTGCTGGGCGTGCTCGACCTCCTGCAGCGCAACGGCGTTCGCAAAGTCGGGCTGCTCGCGCGTCCGCCGGCGAGCTGACGATCGATGGTGCGCGACGGTGTCCGGCCGCCGCAGCCCCGCCGCCGCGTGCCGGGCAGATGGCTCGCGCTCGCGCTCGCGGTCCTCGTCAACCTGCTGTTCGTCGGCGTGCTCGTGTTTTCGGTGACGTGGCGCAACCCGAAACCGCAAGCCGTGACGGCCGAGCTCTACGCACCGCCGACCAAGGCCCCGGTCGCGCAGACCCCGCCACCACCCCCGCCCGTCGTCGAACCGCCGAAGCCCGAACCCAAGGTCGCGCCGACACCGCCGCCACCGGAGACCCCGCCGAAGCCCGAGCCCAAGGCCGAACCGAGGCCGCCTCCCAAGCCGGAGCCGAGGGCCGAGCCTGACAGTCGCGCGGCCGATCTGGCGCTCAAGGCCAGGCAGCAGGAAGAGAAGCAGCGCCGCGAGCAGCAGGAGCGCGACAAGGCCGAGGCGGAGAGGAAGCGCAAGGAGACCGAGGAGAAGAAGAAGGCGGACGACAAGCGCATTGCCGAGCAGCGCGAGCGGCAGCAGCGCGAGATGGAAGCGATGCGCGTGCAGGCCGAGCGCGAGACGCAGCAGCGCGCGCAGATGGAAGCGCAGGCCCGGGCGCAGGCGGAAGCGCAGCAGCGCGCACAGGCCGAGACCCAGGCGCGCGCACGGGCCGAGACCGATTGGATTCGCCGCGTGCAAGCGAAAATCCGCGGCAATGTGATCCTGCCGCCCGACATCCCGGGCAACCCGGAAGCGATCTTCGAGGTCGTGCAGCTCCCCACCGGAGAAATCATCGACGTGCAGCTCCGCAAGTCGAGCGGCGTGCGCGCATACGACGACGCTGTGCAGCGCGCGATCCTCAAATCGACGCCGCTGCCCCGGCCCGACCGGAACGACCTGTTCCAGCGCACGCTGACGCTCAAGTTCCGGCCGGCGGATTGAGGGCGCGTAGGCGGCGGCAGCGTTGTCGGCCGCGCCCCTCGAGTAACGACGGGCGTTCTGGATTTCTCGCGGGCGGCCTTCCGCCGCGCTTGCCCGTGAACCCGGGAGATTGCGTTGTCGGCCGCGGCCCTCGAGTAGCGACGGGCGTTCTGGAATTCTCGCGGGCGGCCTTCCGCCGCGCTTGCCCGTGAACCCCGGAGGTTGCGTTGTCGGCCGCGCCCCTTGAGTAACGACGGGCGTTCTGGATTTCTCGCGCGCGGCCTTCCGCCGCGCTTGCCCGTGAACCCGGGAGGTTGCGTTGTCGGCCGCGCCCCTCGAGTAACGACGGGCGTTCTGGATTTCTCGCGGGCGGCCTTCCGCCGCGCTTGCCCGTGAACCCGGGAGGTTGCGTTGTCGGCCGCGCCCCTCGAATAGCGCCGCGGGCTTCGCCCCTAGCGCGGCCTCTGGCCGCGCTCGCTATTCTCGGGGCTTCTTCTCCAGGATCTGGATCGCGCACCAGGACCACTCGGCGCGCTGCTCGACCAGATGGCGCAGTGCAACCGTGTACACCGAGCGGCCGGTCGTCAGCACGACGTTTCGCCCGTCCGAATATTCGGAGGTCGGCACGATCAGCGTCTTCACCGAAAGCGGCTTGTCCGGACGGGACGGCGGTGGCAGATAGAGACCGTCGAATCGAGCGCCCATCGTCGAGACGTCGACGCCGTCGACGACGAAGCCCATGTCGTCCCGCGGGTCGCGCTTCGCATACAGCGCCACGGGCACAACCCGATCGGCGATGATCGACACGCCGGCCTCGACATCATCGTTGTTGATCTTGTTCAGGCGGCGCACGACGCCGAGCACCCATTCGGCGACCTGGCTCTGCCGGACCGCGACCAGCGCGCCGAGCGCCAGCGCCTGTCCGATCCCGCCCGAGGCCGCGATGCGCAAACCGGCCACGCTGCGGTCCTTCACCTGCCAGTTCGCATCGCTGTACGCCGAAAGGCTCGCCGCGAGCGTGTCATGCTCATTGGGCGTGCGGCGCCGAACGCGCGTTCCGGCGACCGCGTACACCTCGATCTGCTCGCTGGCATGATTGTCGGCAGTCGCCTCGCTGAGGCCGTTCGCCGTGAGCTCGCGGCAGATGCGGCCGATGCCGATGCGCACCCTGGCCGCGACCTCGCAGGCGATGCGCGGATCCTTGCGCAGGTCGGTGTTGATGTTGGGCGCGACCGCCGGCCGCATCTTTTCCAGCACCACGACCCGCTGCTGGTTGATGATCACCGCGGGACCCTGGTCGGTGCAGTCTGCCTGCCGCAGCGAAGCGAGCGCGCGCTCGAGCTGCTCGGAAAGCACTGTCGTGTCGACGTAGCGCAGCATCGATCCGGAATCGTTGCCCGTGCGGCGCACGAGGCCCGTCTTGCCTGCGAGATCGACGAAGAACCCTTCGGGCGAGTCGGGCACTGCATCGAGCCTGAGCTTGCGGCTCCAGGCGCGCAGCTGCGAGCAGGCCCAATCCAACCCGCCCGGCGACATGTTGCCCATGTTGAGCTGGTGCACGAGCAGCACGTTCAGGTACTCGACCTCGGGCGTCCACGACGTGGCGTTCGGTCCTGCGGCGCCCAATGCGCAAGAGACGTGCTCGACGCCGAGCTCGGCTGCGCGCAGGTACGTGCGGTGCACCTCCATCCACTTCGCGGGAATCCACCGCTCGAAGCGGAACACGCGCAGCTTCGCGTCGGTGCCGTAGTAGTGCAAGAGCCGCGCGAAAAGCGTCGGGATCGCGGGCTTCCAGCGCGCGGCGGCGCCCTGCCTCGTGGCCTGCTCGAGCGCCGCCTGGTAGGCGTAGACGAAGCCCTGCGTGAGGTCGAAGATCGCCTGCCAGATTCGTTCCGCGAGCCTGGGGTTGGTGTCGACATTCTCGACGTACTGCTTGATCAGCTGGCGACGGTCGGCGCCGAGCGCCGCGTCCAGATACTCGATCGCCTGCACGCGCGACAGGTCGATCTCCTTGCGCGATTGCCGCATGCCATCGAACGCGCGCATGACCTGCTGCTGCCGCCCGACGATATCGAGCGACGGAAGCTCGCGCAGCCAGGCGGCCGTCGATCGGGCGGCGACCAGTGGGTCGCCGGCATCCTTGGCAGCGGAGGTCAGAAAGCTGAACATGCGCCGAACGTCGTGTTGCTCAAGGAATGGACTCTGCCGGCTCGACCGTGCGACGCGACAACGCATCTGCCGTGCCGGGGGAATCGGAATTTATAGTCGAATTCTGGGCCAGGTGCAAAGAAATCGGTGATGTCCGCTACAATCGCCCGCTCCATATTTCCGGCCGTGCGCTGCGCAGGCTGCGCGAGCCGCGACCCGACTTCTTTTCCCGAGGTCTCCATGATGTTCATAAGTTCGCGCCACATGCCGACGCCGCGTTTCGCCGCCGTCCGTCGCCGCGCGCTCGTGCTGACGCTTGCATCCGCATTCGGTGCTGGCGCGACGTTTGCACAGGCTCCGTCGGGCGTACCGGTCCCAGCCACAGACCAACCGAGGAACAGCAAATTGGATGCCAACCCCCAGGAGCTACAAAAAAGCGATGTAAAACAAGGATCTGGCGTGGAAGCGGTCGCCGGAAAGCGGGTTGTCGTCCACTATTCCGGGTGGCTTTATGACCCAACGGCGCCTGCCGGCAAGGGACGGAAGTTCGACAGTTCACGCGATCGCGGTACGCCATTCGATTTCTCGCTGGGTCGTGGTGAGGTGATCCGCGGCTGGGACGACGGTGTGGCCGGCATGAAGATCGGCGGCCAGCGCACGCTCGTGATCCCGCCGCAGATGGGCTACGGCGCCCGCGGCGCCGGCGGCGTGATTCCGCCCAATGCGACGCTCATCTTCGACGTCGAGCTGCTCGATGTGAAATAAGCCGGACCGCCGATGCTTCCCCGTGACAGCCGCTCGCCGGTCAAGCGCCGGTCGGACTATCGCCCGCCGGCGTTCCTGATCGACGCAATCCACCTCGAGTTCGATCTCGATCCCGAGGCGACGCTTGTCACGGCTTCGCTCGCATTCCGCCGCAATCCCGAGGTTGACGCTGCCGATGCGCTCGCGCCCGTCGTCCTCGACGGTGAACAGCAGGAAATCCTGGCCGTGTCGCTGGACGGGACGCCGCTGCCCGCGTCGCGTATGGTCTTCACGCCGGGTACGCTGACGATCGTCGATCCGCCGTCCGCCGGAACGCTGTCGGTGCGCTCGCGCATTGCACCCGCGCGCAACGCGTCGCTCGAAGGTCTCTACGTGTCCTCGGGCGCCTTCTGCACGCAGTGCGAACCCGAGGGTTTCAGGCGCATCACCTGCTTCCCCGACAGGCCCGACGTTCTGTCGGTGTTCAAGGTGACGATCCGCGCCGAGCACGCGCGCTATCCGGTCCTGCTCTCCAACGGCAACCGGATCGAGGCCGGCCCGCTGCCAAAAGGCCGCCACTTCGCCGTCTGGCACGATCCCTTCCCCAAGCCCTCGTATCTGTTCGCGCTCGTCGCCGGCGACCTGGCCTCGCTCGACGACACGTTCACGACGATGTCCGGCCGCAATGTCGCGCTGCGCATCTTCTCGACGCCGGGCAATCTCGCGCGCTGCGGCCATGCGATGGCATCGCTCAAGTCGGCGATGCGCTGGGACGAGGAGCGCTTCGGCTGCGAGTACGACCTCGACACGTACATGATCTTCTGCGCCGACGATTTCAACATGGGCGCGATGGAGAACAAAGGTCTCAACATCTTCAACAGCCGGCTCGTGCTCGCCGATCCCGTCACCGCGACGGACGACGACTATCAGTCCATCCGCGGTGTCGTCGCCCACGAGTACTTCCACAACTGGACCGGCAACCGCGTCACGTGCCGCGACTGGTTCCAGCTGTCGCTCAAGGAAGGCCTGACGGTGTTCCGGGACCAGGAATTCTCGAGCGAGATCGGCTCGCGCTCCGTCGAGCGCATCGCCATGGTCGAGTACCTGCGGCGGGAGCAGTTCTCCGAGGACGCGGGACCGATGGCGCATCCGGTCCGCCCGGACGAGTACCAGGAGATCAACAACTTCTACACCGCCACCGTCTACGAAAAGGGTGCCGAGGTGATCCGGATGCAGCATGCATTGCTCGGCCCGGAGCGGTTCCGGCGCGGGATGGATCTCTACTTCGAACGCAACGACGGCCGCGCGGTCACCTGCGACGATTTCGTGCAGGCGATGCAGGATGCATCCGGTGTCGATCTGGCGCAGTTCCGCCTGTGGTACAGCCAGGCAGGGACACCCGTGCTCCGTGCGAGTGGCACCTACGATGCCGCGAACCGTGCGTACACGCTCGCGATCGAGCAGCGCACGCCTGCAACGCCCGGGCAGCCGGCCAAGGCGCCGTTCCACGTGCCCGTCGCCGTCGGCCTGCTCGACCGAGAGGGCCGCGAGATCCCGTTGCGGCTCGAAGGCGAACCGGCCCCGGCGTATACGACGCGGGTGCTCGACCTCCGCACCGCACGGCAGACGTTCCGCTTCGTGGACGTGTCCTCGTCGCCCGTGCCTTCGCTGTTGCGGGGCTTCTCCGCACCCGTAAGGCTCGAGATGGATCTCGACGACGACGAGCTCGCGCTCCTCGCCACCCACGACACCGATCCTGTCAATCGCTGGTATGCCGCCCAGCAGAGCTTCGTCAACGCGATTCTCGCACTCGCTTCCGACGCCCGCGCCGGGCGCCCGCTCGCGCTGCCTGCCTCGCTTGTCGACCTCGCAGGCAAACTGCTCGCCGACGCGACGACGGATCCGTCACTGCTTGCGCTGGCGCTCACCCCGCCGGACTCGAGCTACATCGCCGCGCTCGAGCCCCGGATCGACATCGACGGCGTGCTCGCGGCACGCGACTGCATCCTGCAAGGGCTCGGGGCACGGCTGCGGCCGCAGTTCGAAGCCATCGTGTCGCGATATCAGCCACGCGAGCCCTACGCGCCCACGCAGGCGCAGACCGGGCCGCGCCGGCTGCGCAATGTCAGCCTGCGCTATCTGGGGCAGCAGGACGACGCGCGCGCCGCTGCGCTGGCCGTGGCGCAATACGACGCCGCCGACAACATGACGGACGCAATCGCGGCACTCGGGGCGCTGCGCGACAGCTCGTCGCGCGCCCGCGAGGACCTCTTCGCGCGCTTCGAGGCGCGCTGGCGCGACGAGCCGCTCGTCCTCGACAAGTGGTTCGCGCTGGAAGCGACGGCGCAGCGCGACGACGTGCTCTCGCGCGTGCGTTCGCTGCTCGCGCATCCGCGCTTCAATGCGCGCAATCCCAACCGCGTGCGCGCGCTGGTCGGCGCGTATGCGCTGCACAATTTCCGCGGCTTCCATGCGGCGGATGGCAGCGGATACGCGTTCGCAGCCGATCAGGTGCTGGCTCTCGACCCGGCCAATCCGCAACTCGCGGCCACGCTCGCCGGTGCGTTCAACCTCTGGAAGCGGTTCGCCGAGCCCCGGCGCAGCGCGATGCAGGCCGCGCTTTCGCGCATCGCCGGCGCGAAGACGCTGTCGCCGGACGTGAGCGAAGTCGCGACCCGCACGCTCGAGGACTGAAGCGCCGAACGGGGGAACGCTGGCGCGCGGTTCGACGTCGCGCATCGGGCGACGCACTGCGGGGCCGCCCGGTCTGCCCGGGCGGCGACCGACTGCCCGGGTCGAACGACCCGAAATCGGACCGGCTACCAATACGTTTCAACGGTGATGTGCCCCGGCTCCCGCCGCCGGTGCCTGCGCATCCCGCGCGCGCGGAGCACAAGCTGCACGTCGTCCACCATGGCCGGATTTCCGCAGAGCATCACATGCGAATTCTCGGCCGAGAGCGCACAGCCGGCGCGCGCCTCGAGCCTGCCGTCCGCGATCAACGCCGGAATGCGCCCCGGGAGCGCATCCGCCACGGCCTCACGGCTCACGACGGAAACGCAGGCGAACGCGCCGGGCCGCGCATGGCTGATTGCGGCGATCTCGTCGCGGTAGGTGAGCTCGACTGCATGCCGCACCGCGTGCACGAGTACGACGCGCTGGAATTTCCGCCACGGATCGTCGGTGCGCAGGATCGACAGGAAGGGACCGAGCCCCGTGCCGGTGGACAGGCACCACAGCGCGTCCGCGGGTGGCACCTCGGCAATGGTGAAGAAGCCGTTGGCACGCGGCAAGAGCCAGATCGGATCGCCGATCCCGAGCGCGGCAAGCCGTGGCGACAGCGGCCCCTGCGGCACGACGATCGCGTAGAACTCGTGCAGAGGGGCGCCCGGGGGGTTCACGAACGAGTAGGGACGGCCCAGCATCGGCTCCTTCGATCCGGGTGGCGCTGGCAGCGCGAGCCGCGCGAACTGGCCTGCCGTGAACGTGACCTCGGGCGCGTCCACCTGCAGCGAAAACAAGGTGTCGGTCCAGTTCCGCCTGCCAGCGACCCGTCCTTCCACCCATGTCGACATCGAGAGCGCCTGCGCGTCATTGCTAGAATGGGGCTATGGTAACGCGGAGCAAAGCCCCATCCCGCCCCGCGCGATTCCGCGTGCACTTGCGACTCCCGCGTCGAGCCGACGCGGCCACGTTCATCGCCGCGGCGCTCGCCAGTCGTCGCCTGCACGGGGCATGGGTGACGCCGCCGACCACCGCCCGGGAGTTTGCCGCGTTCGTGCGCCGCTACGGCGGCCGGCGGCGCGTCGCCGATCACGTGAGCTACCTCGTCCTGAATGCCGACGACGACGGGCTCGTCGGCACGTTCAACTTTTCGCAGATCGTCCGCGGCGCGCTTCAAAGCGCGTTCCTCGGCTACTACGGTTTCGCCGCCTACACGCGGCACGGTCTGATGACCGAGGGGTTCGTGCTGGCGCTGGACCGCGCGTTCGGCGAGCTCGGCCTGCATCGCGTCGAGGTAAACGTTCGGCCCGAAAACGTGCGCTCGATTGCGCTGGTCGAGCGGATCGGCTTCGATCGCGAGGGCTACTCGCGCCGCTATCTCAAGCTCGCGGGGCGCTGGCGCGACCACGTACGCTTCGCGATGCTTGGCGAGGATTGGCCGGCGCGGCGCAGGCGACTGCTCGCCGCAATCGCCAAGGGCGCGCGGTGACACTGCGCCTGCCGGCGGGCCGGCTCGCGCTGATCGCGGCGGTCGGCCCGGTGCTCGCCGGATGCGCGGCGCCCTTGCTTGCGCCCGACACGCCGCGCGTCGTCCGCGGCGTTACGCTGCTGCCGTACGCGTCGCACGAGGAATGCGCGCGCATGGACGAGGACGACCGGCTGCTCTGGTCGTTCGAAGCCGAGGCACCGCTCAACTTCAGCATCAGCTACCGGGATGGCAACGCGGTGCTGATTCCGGTTGCCCGCGACGGCGTGCAGGGCGACAGCGGCATCTACCGAGCGGTGCGCGCGGAGGAGTACTGCGCGACGTGGGAAGCGGGTGCGGAGGGCACGCTGCTCGATTACCGCCTGTGGCTGCAAAAAGGGGGACGATGAACTCCGCCATCGCCGGCGGCGGCGCCCTGCTGCGCTCTGCATGATGGCGGGCGACCGCCACCACGACGTCCGCGCAGCACGCGCGACCGGTGACTGACCGCCGCCGTCAGCGCGGCGCTGCCCGAAGCGGGCGGAAGACCGTCGCGTCGTCGAAGATCCGTCCGTCCGGCACGCCCGCCGACCAGCCGGGCAGCGCAATCACCGGCAACGGCGCAAGCCGCGCAGGCGAGAAATCGTCGCCCGCGACGACCGCCGCCGCGGCCGCGTCGACAAAAGTGCGCCCTGTCTCCCCGGGCGGCAATGCCGAAGGATCGAGCGGCACGACGAGCGCCTTCGCGGTGAGCGCCGGATAGGGAGCGACAAGCCTTGCGAGCAGGCCGTGCCCTACCACGAATGCCCGCGAAACGCGCTCGACCTCGGCGCGTCGTTCCCAGAACGTCGCGCGCCACCGGTGCTGCCGCAGACCCTCAACGATGCCCGTGTCGGCACACACGAACAGCAGACCTGATTCGTCGAGCAGCGTCGCCGCATCGCGAACACGCGTACGCCGGTTGTCGCTGGCCGAATCGCCGGCTGCGACGTGCAGCGCGTTGAGTTGGGCCTTGGTGCGGGGAAACGCGAGCCATGCGAGCGCGTTGCATAGATCGTGATCGTTGCCTTCGCGCGTCGCGATCTCGCCAGCTTCCGCGATGCGCCGCTCGTACTCGAGCGCCGGGACGCCTTTGCCGGTCGCCGCGATGAACCCCAGCGCCCGGCCGTCGGGCAGCGCGAGGCCCGCCGCGCGCGCCCACGTGTTCAAAGCGGCAACGGAAGGTGGATCGCACGGATCGAATGCGCGACGCCAGCGCAAGAACGGTTCGAATGGAGCCTCCGCGAACGGAGTTCCCGGCGCGGCCGTGCGAATCGTCTGCTCCCGCCGCACGCGCGCGTCAGCGGCCGGACAGCGACAGGAAGACCATCACGACGACCAGCACGATGAGCACGATCAGCGCGATCTTCCACGGGCTCTTCGGGTATTCGCCGGCGATCTTGCCGCTTGCGCCGTTGATGACGCACTGGAAGCTCTTCGCGCCGTAGTCGTAGCTCAGAAGCCACACCGGCGCAAGAATGTGCTTGAACGTCTGGCGCGAGTAGTCGGCGCGCACCTGCAGGTTGCGCTGCGTGTCGCCCGGCACTTGCTGCGCGCACAGCGCCGAAAGCTTCGCGTTCATCTGCTCGCGTGCGCGCCCTGCCGCGGCCGCGAGATCGATCTGATAGCGCTCGACCACCCAGCCCGCGACGTAGCCCGGATCGTAGGGCTTGAGCGCGTCGGTCGGGAACGGCTCGACACCGCGCAGAAGTCCGGGATGGACACCGACCGACGCGCAGACGAGATCGTCGTCGAAGAAGTGGTCGAGCGAGCCCGCGGCCGGAACCCAGCGCACGTGCTGCACCTGTCGCGTGCGCAGCTGCCCGTTGTGCTCGTAGGTCTCGGTCGTGTAGTAGTAGTGCCCGGCCTCGGCAGTCCAGTCCGCATGCACCTGCGCATCGAACGTCCAGTAGGGAAGATAGACGCCGCGCACACGGTCGGTCAGCGCGCGCCGCTTGAGCGCGTTGGGCGCAAGCCACAGCCTGCCGTACCACGCGCGGATACGCTCGCGCGCATCGGTCTCGGAGACCCGGAACGGCACGACGCTTTCCGGCCGCAACGCGGGCGCGGGCTCGTCGTAGGGTACGAGTTGCGCGGAACCGCAGAACTCGCAATTCTGCGCCTGCCGCGCGGGGTCGAGCACGGAAATCGCGTTGCAGCTCTGGCAGCGTACCGTCCGCTTGACCGCCTGCCATCCGTGCGCGACGGCGGCAAGACCGGTAAGCGCCTCCGCGAGATCATGTTCGGCGACCTCCGTCGCAGCTGGCGCCGGCGCCGCCGACTCGGTGCCGCAGAACGGGCACACGAGCTTCTGCTTCGTGGCGTTCCACTGCGCCTCGCCGCCGCATGCCGGGCATGCGAACTTGGCGAGCGCGACGCGTTCGTTCATTGCGCCAGCATGAGCCGGTTCAGCTGATCTCGTAGCCGGCAACGCGGAACGCTCCGTCGGAATCGCGGGCGACCGTCACGCGCTCGACTGCACCCTCGCGCTTTTCGAACGCCGTCCGGTAGACGAGCATCACGTATACGCCCTTCTCGGGCAGCCCGGGGATTTCGGTGTAGAACTGCGTGCCCGCGAGCGTGCGCGTGACGACGGCACCGAGCGGGCCCCGAATCGTGGATATCGCCTTGGCCCAGCGCGCCTCGTCCACCGTCTCGCGGAAGAGCGCGCTCGCGGCTTTCCAGCTTGCCGGTGCGTCTCCCCTGTCGGCGATTGCGAGCCAGTCGCGCGCCGCGAGTTGCGCCGCGGTCCCGCGCGGATCCTGCGCGAGCGCGATCCCGGGTGCGCAGGCCACGAACAGCAGACCGGCCAGCGCGCGGCGCCGGCCAATGGCCGACGTCGTGCTCACGATGCGAGGAACGCATCGACCGCCGCGCGCGTGATGCGCCACTGGGTCCCGATCTTCTTGCCCTTGAGGTCGCCCGACTCGAGGCTCGCCATCACGTCGGCCTCCGCGACACCCAGGCGCTGCGCCACCTGCGCCGGCGTCATGAGTTCGGGCACGCCGCCACCCGCGACCGGCGAGGGCGGCGCGACGCCAGGCGTCGACTGCGCCATGATGCCGCCTGTCTGGTTCATCATCTGCTGCGCCATCGCCATGCCGACGGCCATTTCGGCACCGATGCCGCCGACGCCGGCGTTGCCGCCCTTCTCCATCCCCTGCGCCATCTGGAACTTCACATAGTCGTTGAGATTGCCGACCGCGGCCATGCTCGAGCGCTTGTCGATCGCCTGCTCGACCTCCGGTGGCACCGACACGTTCTCGACGATGAACGTCGTCATCTCGAGGCCGTACTTCTCGCCGATGGCGGGATTGATGAGCGGCAGCAGCGCCTGGCCCAGCTCGCCGTAGCGTGCGGCGACGTCGAGCGCGGGGATCTTCGCCTCGGCTAGCGCGTCGGAGAACACGCTGACGATGCGCGAGCGCATCGTGTCGTTGAACTCGTCCAACCGGAAGTGGTTGTCGGTCCCGGCGACCTCCTTCAGGAACCTGCGCGCGTCCACGATGCGGAAATCGTAGGTGCCGTAGGCGCGCAGCCGGACAATGCCGAAGTCGGCGTCGCGCATCATCACCGGATTGGCCGTTCCCCACTTGTTGCCGGTGAAGACGCGGGTGACGACGTAGTAGACGTCGGCCTTGAACGGGCTTTCGAGCGCGTACTTCCAGCTCTTGAGGTTGGTGAGGATCGGGATGTTGTCGGTCGTGAGCATGTGCTTGCCCGGACCGAACTGGTCGCCGAACTGGCCCAGGTAGACGAACTGCACGACCTGCGATTCGCGCACGATCAGCTGTGCGCCGTTCTTGATCTCCTTGTCCTCGTCCGGGAAGCGGAACGACAGCGTATCGCGCGAGTCGTCCGTCCATTCGATGATGTCGATGAACTGCTTCTTCAGGAAATCGATGATCGCCACGCTCTTGCCTCCCTTGCCGCCGTCACGTCCGGAAATGGTTGCCTAGCCCGCGCCGCGCGCCTACTTCTTCTGCGCCGCGATCTTCTTCGACTCGGTGTCGGCGTTGGCGAGTTCCTGCTCGAGCCGCGCGAGCGGGATGGCGCCCGGCACCATCGAGCCGTCCGCAAACACGAGTGTCGGCGTCGCGTTCACGCGGAATTTCTGCCCGAGCGCCTGGGTTTCGGCGATCGGGTTTGCGCAGTCGCCGTTGTTGTCGGGGAGCTTCCCGTTCACGAAGAACTCGTCCCATGCCTTCTGCCGGTCGGGCGCACACCATATGATGCGCGACTTGCGCGCAGCGTCCGGATGGAGCTGGTCGATCGGGAACAGGAAAGTGTATATCGTCACGTTGTCCAGCGCCTTGATCTCCTTTTCGAGCCGCGCGCAGAACGGGCAGTCGGCATCGGAGAACACCGCGAGCTTGCGCGAGCCGTCGCCCTTCACCTTTTTCATCGCGAGATTGAGCGGCAGGTCGCCCCACGCAATGCGTGAAAGCTTGCGCTGGCGCTCCTCGGTCAGGTCCTGCTTGGTGTTCGCGTCGTAGATCGAGCCGACGATCACGTAGTTGACTCTTGCGTCGGTGTAGACGAGCCGGTCGTCGAGCATCGCCTCGTACAGGCCGAAATACGGGGCCTTGGCGACATAGCTCACCTGCGCGCCGGGGAATTTGGCGACGATCGCCTTCTGCACCGCGAGCGCCTCCGCGGTCATCGGCGGCTCGCCGGAAGGCGCCTTCGCGGCAGGTTGCGCCACGGCGAGCGGGGGCATGCTCGCCGCAACGGCGGCCAGCGCGAGAAGGGCGATCGGCAGAATTCGGTTCATTCGGGGTTGCTCCTTGGTCTGGGAAGTGTTCGACAGGCTAACGAAACGCAGGTTGCGCGAGCAGCGTCTTTAGAAGCGGCAGCCGATCGACGGCCGTCATGCCGGCATTGCGCAGGAAGCGCAGTCCGGGTGTGGAAAGCGTGAACAGGCGGGCGAGGCCGTCCGTCACCGCCTGCATCGATAGGACCGGTTCGGCCCGCGCCCGGGCGTAACGTTCGAGCAGGATCGGCGCGCCGGGGTCGCCCACCGGGCCGCGCGCGGCCAGTACACGGGCGAGCGCCTCGGCGTCGCCGAATCCCAGGTTGACACCCTGCCCTGCCAGCGGATGCACGCCGTGCGCAGCGTCGCCGACCAGCGCGAGACGGTGCGCGATGCAGGATGGAAGACGCAGGAAGCGCAGCGGAAACGCCGCCGGCGGCGTAATGAGCGTGAGCGCCCCTTGCGCCTGATGTCCGGCCGCGGCCACGCGCTCGCAAAGGGCGGTGGGATCGAGCGCGAGCAGCGCTTGTGCGAGCGGCTCCGGCGCCGACCAGACGATCGAGATGCGGCGGCCGGGCAGAGGCAGCCAAGCCAGGATGCCTTCGTCGCTCAGAAACCACTGCCGCGCGCAGCCGTGGTGCGCGCGCTCGCAGGCGAAGTTCGCCACGACTGCGGTCTGGCCGTACGGTCGCGGCTCGGCCATGATGCCCGCTGCGCTGCGCACCCAGGAATTCACCCCATCGGCGCCGACCACGAGCTGCGCGGCGACGCGCTCCCCGCCTTCGAGTGTGAGAAGCGCCGACTGCGGCGAGAACGACAGCGTCTCGAAGCGCGCAGGGGCAACGAGCTCGACGCCGGCAGCGTGCAGCAGCGGCACGAGCGCCTCGCGCAGCGCGCGTTCCTCGACGATCCACGCAAGCGACCGCTCGCCCAACTCGTAGGCGGAGAAACCGAGGGTCGCGCCGTCGTCCCCCTGGACACACATCGTCTCGATCGCCGCGATGCGCTCCGGCGAAAGTTCCTGCCACGCGCCCAGCCGATGCAGGAATGCGGCGCTTCCCGGGCTTACCGCATAGACGCGCGCATCCCAGTCGTCCGCGGGTGTCTCCGGCGTCGCGATCGGCGCGCGGTCGACGAGCGCCACGCGAACGCCAGCGCGCGCAAGCGCTGGCGCGAGCGCGAGCCCGACGAGCCCGGCGCCGGCGATCACGACATCGAAGCTGCGCGCGGCCTCCGTCATGATTCCGCGGAGAGTGTCTCGAGGACGATGTTCTGGTTGGTGTAGATGCAGATCTCGCCTGCGAGCGTCAGCGCCTTGGTGACGATCTCCGCGGCCGACAGCGTCGAGTTCTCGAGCAATGCGCGCGCCGCCGCCTGCGCGTAGGGACCGCCGGAGCCGATCGCCACCACGCCGTGTTCCGGCTCGAGCACGTCGCCGGTGCCGGTGATCACCAGCGAAGCCGTATGATCGGCCACCGCCAGCATCGCCTCGAGCCGGCGCAGGATGCGGTCGGAACGCCAGTCCTTCGCGAGCTCGACCGCTGCGCGCGTGAGGTGCCCCTGGTGCTTGTCGAGCTTCGCCTCGAAGCGTTCGAACAGCGTGAACGCGTCGGCCGTCGCGCCGGCGAAACCTGCGAGCACCTTGTCGTGGTGAAGCCTTCGCACTTTGCGCGCGGTCGCCTTGATAACGACCTGGCCGAGCGTCACCTGGCCGTCGCCGCCGAGCGCGACCGCGCCGTCGCGGCGAACGGAAAGGATCGTGGTGCCGTGAAAGGATTCCATGGTCGGGGTCTGCGGCCGGGCGCCTGGCGGGTCAACGACGCCGCGTCGCGGTGGCACTCGCCACGACGACACCGAGCCGGGCCGCTCGGCCGGAACGCTATGTTGACTTCCTGACGAAATGGCGCGGTGAAATCCCGATGAGCAGCAACAGCGCGCGGATGATCGGCGACGCGCCGAGGATCTGCACGGCCTTGCGCTGGGATTCGATCCGGTCCACCGCATTCAGCAATGCGCCGGCAAAGACGAAGTCCACCCGCTCGACGTCGGTCAAATCGAGCGGGATGACCGAGCGGCCTTGCGCGAACTGGGAAAGCTCGGCCACGAATGGCGCGGCGCTCCCGGCGAGCACGCCGTGCCACGACAGCGCTCCGGTCTGCGTGCTGTCGGCGGGAGCGTCCATGTCCGCCGCCGGCCCGGCTTCGGTCTGTGACAACGGAGCCGGCGGCGGCTCCCACGAAGGTGGCGACATCTCGAAGGCCACCGCGTAGTTGATCGCCATGTCCTCGAAGGCGTCCTGCTCGCGCGCCCATTGAATGAGCTCGAGCGCGAGCAACCACGCGCCTTCTCCGCCCTCGCGGCCCTTGCGCACGGCCGCGTGCAGCGCGGCGCGCAGCTTCTCCGGCCGCTGCAGCACGAGGTTGATCCCCTTGCGGCGGGCTTCCGCGAGCGCGGTGGCGAGCAGTCGCGCACCCGCGTCGTCGAAACCGGTAACCGAGGTGAGATCGAGCCGCGCCTGCGACGCGTTCTTTGCGACCGCCTTGCGCAATCCGTCGATCTGCGCTGCACTTGCGGCGGTCAGCGGGCCGCTCACGTTGACGTAGCCGCCGGCCGACGCCTTCGGCGCGCCGGCGCGTGCGACCTGCTTCGCCTTCTCGTTCCAAGGCGGCGGCGACTGTTCGAACTGAACCACATACTGGAGCGCGAACTGATCGAATGCGGCCCGATCGCCGGCACGCTGCAGCAGGTCGAAAAGCGCAAGCCAGGCAAGCGGCGAGAGCTTGGCGTCGTGGTCGGTCTGCACGCCCTGCTCGAGCAGCGTGCGCGCTCCGGCCCCCTGGCCGCTGGCGTAGAGCAGCGCCGCGTTTTCGAGGACCGCGCAAAGACCGGGATTCGCCTGCGCCACCTCCATCGCAGGCTGAGCCGGTGCCCATTCGATGATGCTGCCACCGGTCACCGTGATATCGCCTGCCACCGGCTCGAGCTTCGACCTCGCGCCGGGTTTCGACTGCCTTGCGGTGGCCGCGACCTCGCGTGCCGTCACGGCCGTCGCGCGCGCCTTACCCGCGGCGGCCTTCGCCGGGGGGAGCGGGGGCGCGCCGGTCTTCTTGGCCGGCGGTTTGGAGAACAGAGCCATGCTTGGGAATCTACACGCCCGGGAACAGGGCAAGCCAGAGCATTATGTTCTCGTCATAGGCGGCAAACAAGCGCCGCGCCTGGGATTTGGCACCGGGAATTGCGCAATCCGCCCGAAAACGGCGAAAACCACCGGGTCGGCCCAAAAACACAAACGGCCGGGCGAGCCGGCCGTCGTCGTCGTTGCATTGCATCAGGCGCGTCAAGCCTTGGCCAAGTTATCCGCCGCAAAGCCCCAGTTCAGGAGCTTGTCGATCACAGCATTGACGTAATCGGCGCGCTTGTTCTGGTAATCGAGATAATAGGCGTGCTCCCAGACGTCGATTGTCAGCAGCGGCTTTTGCCCCTTGGTGAGCGGCAGCTCGGCATTGCCGGTCTTGACGACCTTGAGCGTACCGTTATCGACCACGAGCCAGCCCCAACCGGAGCCGAACTGGGTTACGCACGTCTGCGCAAACTCCTTCTTGAAGTTGTCGATGCTGCCGAACCCGGCGTTGACAAGCTCGGCCAGGCGGCCGCCCGGCGCCCCACCGCCGCCCGCGCGGAGCGAGTTCCAGTAGAACGTGTGATTCCACACCTGCGCCGCGTTGTTGAAGACGCCGGCCTTGTCGGCCTTGCCTGCGGTGGCGCTGACGATCGCCTCCAGCGAGGCACTTTCCAACTCGGTGCCCTTCACCAGGTTGTTCAGGTTGTCGACGTACGTCTTGTGGTGCTTGCCATAGTGAAACCCGAGCGTGTTGGCGGAGATCACCGGCTCGAGCGCGTTGTCGGCGTAGGGAAGCGGGGGAAGCGTGAACATGGTGCGGCGACTCCGGAAAAGGCGTGGGGAGGATGCGCGCGGACGACGTCGTCCGCGCGGGCGGTTGCTGCTAGCGGGCGGCGATCACCGCGCACGCGACGCGGGCGCCCGAGTTGCCGGTGGGCTGCGTCTTGTAGTCGTCAGGATCCTTGTGGACGATCAGGCCGCGTCCGACGACGCTGCGCGGGCCGGCGGCGACGGTGACGTCGTCGAGCACGAACGTGGCACTCGCCTTGCCCGCGGCATCTGCCTTGAGCGCCGGCAGATCGCCCGCGTGATGCGGCGCGTCCTGCGGGCCATGGGGCTTGCCGTCGGGATTGAAGTGCGCGCCTGCACTCATGCCGTCGCCGGAACTGCAGTCGCCCTTCTCGTGGACATGGAAGCCGTGCTCGCGGTCGGGCGCAAGTCCGGTGACGTTCGCGGTGACATGCACCTTGTCGCCGCGCTGCACGAATTCGACGGTGCCCGCTGCCGTGTTGCCCTTCGTGGGCTCGAGCTTGGCCACGGCGGAAAGTCCCGCACCGGGCGTCGATGCGCAGGCGGCGAGCAGAACGGCGGATGCGAGCGCGGCGATCCTGTTAATCATCATTCGATCCAGACTTGGGTTAGGTTGCGGGCGGGCGGCCGCGATCAGTCACCGTAGAGCTTCTGCACGCGCTCGCGGCGTTCCTGCGCTTCGAGCGAAAGCGTTGCAGTAGGGCGAGCGATCAGGCGCGCGACACCAATCGGCTCGCCCGTCTCCTCGCAATAGCCATAGCTGCCGTCGTCGATCAAGCGGAGCGATTTCTCGACCTTCTTGAGCAGCTTGCGCTCGCGATCGCGCGTGCGCAGCTCGAGCGTGTACTCCTCCTCGAGCGTGGCGCGATCCGACGGGTCGGTCGTGACCTCGTTCTCGCGCAGGTGCTCGCCCGTGTCGTCCGCGTTCTGGAGAAGCTGGTCGCGCAGTTCGACCAGGCGCTTCCTGAAGAACGCGAGCTGTGCCTCGTTCATGTAGTCCTTCTCCGGGGCTTTGAGGATTTCCTCCTCGGTCAGTTCCCGGACCTTCTTCGCGACGGTTGCCGTCTTTGCTGCCATGCTGCCCCCATCTCCTCCAACCACGCAGCCAGAACGCTCGACTCATGAGCGGGCAGCGGAGCGATTCCGCCACCGGCCGCAATAAACGGGCGATTATAGCCCGCGCCCCAAGCGTGTCACCAGTCTTTGCACGGCCACGGTGAACGCCGAATCCCAATGGCGGCTCGCACCGTGACCGGCCCCGTATAATCCCGAAGAAACAAGGATTTCTGATGGCAAGCTCCGCCGCGCTCACGCTCATCCGGCCAGACGACTGGCATTTGCATCTGCGCGATGGCGCTCCGCTTGCGGCGGTGACGGGCGCGAGCGCCGCCGTATTTGCCCGTGCAATTGTCATGCCCAACCTGCGGCCTCCCGTGACCACGACAGCCATGGCCGCGGGCTACCGCGGCCGCATCCTGAGAGCGCTGCCGCCGGGCGCGACCTTCGAGCCGCTGATGACGCTCTATCTCACCGACAGCACGGCGCCCGACGAGATTGCGCGGGCGAAGGCGTCGGGCTTCGTGCACGCGATCAAGTACTACCCGGCCGGTGCCACCACGCATTCCGACGCCGGCGTCACCGCGCTCGAACGCGCCTATCCGGCGCTCGCGGCGATGCAGGAGCACGACGTCGTGCTGTCGCTGCACGGCGAGGTGACCGATCCCGACGTCGACGTGTTCGACCGCGAGCGCGTTTTCGTCGAGCGGCACGCCGGGCGAATCGTGCGCGACTTCCCGCGCCTGCGCGTCGTGCTCGAGCACATCACGACCGCCGAGGCCGTGGCGTTCGTCGGCGATGCGGGGCCGAACGTCGCCGCGACGATTACGCCGCAGCACCTGCTCTATTCGCGCAATGCGCTCTTCATGGGCGGCATCCGGCCGCACTTCTACTGCCTGCCCATCCTGAAGCGCGAGACGCATCGCCGCGCGCTGGTCGCGGCGGCGACGTCCGGCAACCCGAAGTTCTTTCTCGGCACCGACAGCGCGCCGCACGCGAAGTCGACCAAGGAGAACGCGTGCGGCTGTGCCGGCTGCTACACCGCGCCGGCGGCGCTGCCGCTGTACGCCGAGGCATTCGAGGACGCGGGCGCGCTCGACCGGCTCGAAGGTTTCGCGAGCTTCTTCGGGGCGGACTTCTATCGGCTCCCGCGCAACCGGTCGCACGTCACGCTCCTGCGCGAACCCTGGACGCTGCCCGCCGAGTATCCGTTCGGCGGCGATGCGATCGTGCCGTTGCGCGCCGGCGAGACGCTGCGCTGGCGTGTGGCGTGACGAGGGCGGCCGGCACGCGGAAAACGAGCCGACGGCGATTTGCGCCGGCGCAAGAAACCTCGCCGATCCGGTGCTATCCTAGCTTCACGAAGCCAGCCAGACTGTCGCCGCCTGCGCGGTTCCCGCGTGGGGGGAGGAAAGTCCGGGCTCCGTAGAGCGGGATGCCGGGTAATCCCCGGCCGCTATAAGTCGCCGTTAGCGCGGTCGATGAAGGCGAGGAACAGGGCCACAGAGACGAGTCGTCCCGGTCAAACGGGGCGGGTGAAACGCGGCAACCTCCATCCGGAGCAACACCAAGCAGGCGGACGATGACGCTGCTCGCCGAGTCCGCGGGTAGGTGGCTCGAGCCCACCGGCAACGATGGGCCTAGAGGAATGACAGTCATAGCGTGTGCAAGCACGTCGTAACAGAACCCGGCTTACCGGCTGACTTCGTCTTCATTCCGACAAACGCCCCGCGACCGCGGGGCGTTTGCATTGGCGGCAGCTTCTGCGCTCGGTCGCCCGCGGGACCTCGACGTCGCGGTCCGGCGTCGTTTGTCCTGCGCACGGGAAGCGGCCACCCGCCGTCGCGAAGCGGATGCGCGCGATCGCGCCGGCAGACCCGGTCGGCAAGCGATCCTGCCGGCCGACGCGAGCCGAACGGCGCATTCACGTGGCCGGCTCCGGCACAGGCAGACCACCGCGCTGCGACCGCGGCGTCCCGTCGAGCGGCGAATATTCATCTTGACACGCACGCGCATCGTTGTAGGCTACGCTGTCAGGTTATCGCGGACATGCCGATCGCTCGCACGCCGCAAACCTATTCGCTGCGCCGGTAACCATACCGAGCGCACGTCCGGAACAACAGGAGATGACATGGACTTCATCGAACGGATCTTCGGCTTTTCGCCCGACGGCGGTTCCGGCCTTTTCGAGGTGTTGCTGTTCGTGATACCGATCGCCGGAATTCTTGCGATCCGTGAGTGGCGCAAGCGGTCGCGGAAGCCGTAGGCGAGCGCAAGCGAAGCGACAGGCCGCGCCCGGGATGGCGTTTCCCGGCCGCCGGTGCCATGTCGGGGCACAGAGAGCATCGGCTGCGACGGGCGACCTGGGCTCGAACGTGCGCCACTCACCGGACCGCTTGGTTGGCGGCCGAGCAGAAATCGCCTGGCCACAGCCGCGGTCGCCCGTCACGGCGTGCAAGACGCACTCCGCGGGCGGAGGATCCCCCGACCTTCTCGTTCAACCGTCATGCCCAAGAAGACGCCATCTGCCCCTCCGGACACCGCGCCGATCACGCTGACCTGCACCTCGGTGCGCGTGAAGACGACCGCCACCCCCGTCGCGCGCGCGAAGCGCACGATCCACGCCCGGCGGCCGGCGCCGGTCGTCCCCAAAGGGGAGCCGGTCGCCGACGCAACACCTTCCGAGCCCGTGAGGATCGAGCGCCCCGCGGCCAAAAGCCCGCGTCGTGCGCGACGCGGCCAACCGTAGACAATATGGAGTGTGACCATGGCAGCCAAGCGACCGACCTCCAAGCGAAAGCCCCGTAGCCACAAGGCGGCGACAAAGCGCCCCGCGAAAAGCGCCGGAGCCGCGCTCGACATTGCGCCGCTCAAGGGCGCGCAGAAGATCAGGAAGGCTGCCGCCGTGGTCGCGACCGCCACGGTGCCGAAAGTAGCGGCCAGGAAGCGCATCCACCGGCGACGGCTGATCCCGCGCGTCCCGACGGGCACGTTCCGGGCCGATGCCGCGCCGAGCGGGGCGCTGATGCTTCGCGATGCCCTCGACCTCTCGTCCGGCACGAGGACGATGGCCGCGCCGCTGGCCGATACCGACACGATCGCGTTCACGCGCAACGTGCAGCTCAACGATGTCGCCACTGCCGACAGCGCGTCGCACGTGTGCGAGCCCAGCGTGGCGATCAACGGCGACGTCGTGTTCTACACGGGAAACTGGTTCGCGGCGCGTTCGACCGATGGCGGCCAGACCTTCCTGCACATCGACCCGTACACGGCGTTCCCCGATCCCGCCGGCATGGGTTTCTGCTGTGACCAGGTCGTGCACTACATCAAAAAGATCGACACCTTCGTCTGGCTGCTGCAATACAGCGAGACCGCGCAGGGCAACAACATCCAGCGGCTCGCATTCGCGACCACGGCCGAGGTGCGTCAGGACCAGTGGCGCCTGTTCGACATCTCCTCCCAGAGCCTCGGATTGCCGGGCGTCTTTCTCGACTTCCCCGATATCGCCGTCGGCACCAACAAGCTCTACGTGACGATGAACGGCTTCCGCGGCAATGCGTGGGACAGCACGATCCTGGTCCGGCTGCCGCTTGCGGGCATCAAGAGCGGCACGATCAATGCCGACCGTTTCGTTTCGCGCGACAACTTCAACTTCCGCGTTGCGCAGAATTGCGGCACGACCGCCTATTTCGCCTCGCACAACACGAGCAGCCAGATCCGCGTGTTCAAGTGGCGTGAATCCGCTGCACAACCCACGTTCAAGGACGTCGACGTGGCCACGTGGGACGAGGGCAACTTCAGCTCGACGACGCCGGACAACCACAACTGGCTCGAGCGGGCCGACCCCCGCATGACCGGCGCCACGATGGCCCACGGCGAGCTCTGGTTCGCCTGGGGCTCGAACCGGGGCGGAGCGAACAACCGCCCGCACCCCTTCGTGCAGATCGCGCGGCTCAAGGCGTCCAATCAGACGCTCCTCCAGAACGTCGACCTGTGGGACCCGCAATCGGCGATCTGCTACGCGGCGCTCAACACCAATTCGCGTAAAGAGGTGGGCGTCTCCTACGCGATCGGCGGCCCCGCCCGACACCCCTCGCATGTCGTCGGCATCCTGACCGGCACTCGTCGGGAAGTGCAGACGTTCGCGGGCAATCGCGGGCCGGGCGACGGCAAATGGGGCGACTACCTCACCGTCAGGCGCGCGTACCCGGACCAGAAGCGGTTCGTCGCCACCGGGTTCACGCTGCAGGCCGGGTCGGGCGCCCGCGACGCCACACCCAATCTCACGGTCTTCGGACGGAGCAGCGACGTGTAGCCGGCCTCGCGCAAACATCCGCGCCACGTGCACGGCCGCGCTGAGGACCCGGCTCGGCAGGGGCTCCAGAGCGCCCGCGCGCGGCGCGCGCCGGCCGACGCAAGGCGATCGCGATCGGATACGATCCGAAACGCCGAATCAATGCCTCGAACCCTTGCTGTCGCGGACGATCTCCCGCGCCGCGTTGCGGCCGGGAATGCCCGTGACGCCGCCGCCGGGATGCGCGCCCGACCCGCATAGGTACAGGCCCGGGATCGGCATCCGGTAGTTGGCGTTACCCAGCACCGGGCGCGTCGAGAACAGCTGGTCGAGCGCGAGCGCGCCGTGGAAGATGTCGCCGCCGATCAGGCCGAATTCGCGCTCGAGGTCGAGCGGCGAGAGCGCGCGTCGGCCAAGCACGCTCGACTCGAAACCCGGCGCGAAGCGATCCACGGTCGCGATCATCACGTCTGCCACCTCGTCGCGCGCGTCGTCCCAGCCGCGACCCGCCACCGTCGGCAGATCCGGGTGCGCGTGCTGGCAGAACAGGCTCGCGACGTGCATGCCCGGCGGCGCGAGCGAGTCGTCGACCACCGAGGGGATCAGGATCTCGACGATCGGCGCGCGCGACCAGCCGGAGGTCTTCGCGTCGAAGTAGGCGCGCTCCATGTAGGCGAGCGACGGCGCGATGACGATGCCGCTCGCGTGATGCGGTTGCTGCTCGCTTCCCGGCAGGCACGCGAAATCGGGGAGCCGCGAGAGCGCGACGTTCATGCGGAACGTGCCGGAGCCGCAGCGGTAGCCGGCGATGCGCGCGCGAAAATCGGGGTCGACGTGCTGTGGATCGACGAGTCGCTCGAACAGCAGCTTGGGGTTGACGTTGGCGACGACCCGCGCAGCCTCGATGACCTCACCCGACTCGAGTTCCACACCGGCGGCGCGTCCGGCCTTGACGAGCACGCGCGCGACCGGCGAGGAGGTGCGGATCACCACGCCGCGCGCAGCGCACTCCTTCGCCATCGCCTGCGTGATCGCGCCCATGCCGCCCTTCGCGTGGCCCCACTGCCCGCGCTTGCCGTTCACTTCGCCGAACACGTGGTGAAGCAGCACGTACGCGGAGCCCGGCGCATAGGGACTGGCGAAATTGCCGACCACCGAGTCGAAGCCGAACGCCGCCTTGATCGGCGCCGACTCGAACCAGCGGTCGAGTATCTCGCCCGCGCTTTTCGTGAAGAGGTCCACGAGGTCGCGCCGCTCACCGAGGGGCAACCTGCGGAAACGCTTGCCGACCTTCCAGCCGTCGAGCAGTGCAGCGAAGTCGGCACGACCCGGGGCCGCGATGTTGGGCGGTGTAGCGTGGAGCAGCTCGCGCAGCCGATCCGCGACACGATCGAGCATCGCGTAGTAGTCGGGCAGCCGCTGCGCATCGCGCGGCGAGAACTTCGCGACATTGGCCTGCGTGGCGGCCAGCCCGCCGCCGGCTTTCAGGAAGTCGCCGGGCCGCTCCGAGAGCGGCAGGAAGTTCGAGAACGGCCGCAGGACGATGGTGAGGCCGTGCTCGGCAAGGCGAAGGTCACGGATCACCTGCGGGTCGAGCAGGCTCACCGTGTAGCTCGCCGTCGAGTTACGGAAGCCGGTGTGGAATTCCTCGGTGACGGCGGCGCCGCCGACGACGCCGCGGCGCTCGAGCACCGCAACCGACAGTCCCGCGGCGGCAAGATACGCGGCGCAGACGAGACCGTTGTGGCCGCCGCCGACGATCGCGACGTCGAAGCGGTGTCTGTTCGCCATCACGCCACCTTGTACCCGATTGCGACCGCCGCGTCCGGTTCCCGCGCGGCGATGCGCCCGCTCACCGGGCAATCCCGCCGATCAGCCCTCGTCGACCGCGATCGCGACTGTCGAGTAGCCGCAGTCGACATAGGTGATCTCGCCGGTGATCGCGCTCGAAAGCTGGGAGAAATAGAACGCGGCGACGTTGCCCACCTCGTCGATCGTGACGTTGCGGCGAAGCGGCGCCGCCGCCTGGAAACGGCTGAGGAGCTTCCCGAAGTTGCCGATGCCCGCCGCGGCAAGCGTCTTGATCGGTCCCGCCGAAATGCCGTTGACGCGAATGCCTTCAGGCCCGAGGCAGGACGCGAGATAGCGCACGTTCGCCTCGAGACTCGCCTTCGCCGGTCCCATGACGTTGTAGTTCGGCACCGAGCGCAGCGCGCCGAGATAGGTCAGCGTCAGGAGCGAGCCGGGACGTCCCTGCATGAGCGGCCGCGCGCCCTTGGCGAGCGCGGCGAAGCTGTAGCTCGAGATATCGTGCGCGATTGCGAAGGCGGAGCGCGAAAGCCCTGCGAGGAAATCGCCCGACAGCGCCTCGCGCGGCGCGAACGCGATCGAATGCAACAGGCCGTCGAGGCCGCCCCACTCGGCGCGCAGCGAAGCGAACAGTGCGTCGATGTGGTCGTCCCTGGCGACGTCGCACGGCAGTACCGGGCAATGCCCGAATTCGGCCGCGAGCTTGACGACACGCTCCCTCAGCTCTTCGCTCACGTAGGTGAACGCGAGCATTGCGCCCTCGCGCTTGCATGCGCGCGCGACACCGTAGGCGATCGAGCGATTGGAGAGCACTCCCGTGATCAGGACCTTCTTGTCGGTCAGGAGTCCCATGATTCTCCAGTGCAGGTGCGCGGCAAGGCGCGGGCGGCAATTCGAGGGTGCGCGGAATCAGAGCAGCAATGATCGCGCGGGCTCGAAGACCCCGCAGGCGACGACATTGTTGGGCACGTCGGCCTTGAGCGGCTTGATGTCGCCGCCCTGGTAGATCAGCACGCTGCGCCCGTTGATGCCGCCGTCGCCGTCGATGCGCACGTCGCGCACTCGAACCGTTATGGTCGCCGTGCTCTCGGTATTGACGAGGAACTCGGGCAGGAGCTCGACCGGCGGCTTCTTCGCGCCCGACGGGGCCCACGCGGCTCCGGCCGAGAAAGCGTTACGCGAGCTGCAATTGCCGTTCGCGTGCAACGACCACGCGTAGTAGCCGGGCGGCACGTTGTTGAGCGCGAGCTGGACCACCATCACGCCTCCGCGGTCGCCGACGGCAACCGATCCGGCTGCCGCGGACCCGTTCATCGGCCGCAGCCTTGCGATGTATCCGATGCCACGGCCCACGTCCTGTGCCGCACCGGGCTCGGGAGTGACCTCGGGGAACTGGCGCGGGTCATTGGGAAGTCGGCTCGAGCTGCAGCCTGCCAGCACGGCCGCGACAAAGAAAGATGTCAGCAAGGCATGTCGCATCGAATTTGAGCGCGCCAAGCTATGGCGTCGCACAGCCCCACGACGGGGCGCGCGCCAAGGGATGATGGAAGATCGTCCCGATTCTCGCACAGGCGGTGTCGTTGCACCCATGCTGCTTCTATAATCCGCGTCCTGCCGTGACGTCTGCCGCAAGGGTCTCGGCGCGCGACTCCCCGATTTCGGAGTCGAGTCGAACGTTTCGCGGCACGCCAATCGCGCCGGCGATCGGCTGGCGGTTCTCGGAGGGGGAGCGATGAAATACGTTCATGGGTCCGGCCGCTTGGCTATGGCCACGGTCGCCGGCATCGTGCTGGCCAGCTGCCACGGGGGTGACTTCCGCTCGCCTGCCGTCAACACCAAGCCTGCGGGCATAGGCGCAATCAGCAAGACAGTCTACGACGGCACGAGCGACGACCTGCTCACCGGCGGGCTCGGCAGGACCGGGCTCGGCGCCGCTGCGGCGCCGCCGCCCGCGAATCCCTTGCTGCCCACCGCGACCGAATTGCGGCGGATCGCCATCTTCAACAACTATCGCGCGATCCTCGACGTCAGCCCGAAGGGCGGCTATGGCGTGCTGTATGGCCCGAACATTGACGTCAACGGCGGCGATACGCTGGGCGAAGGCAGGGTTGCGGGAACCGAGTACCTCGCCTACTACGACGATGGCACCATGTCGAACGTGACCATGATGGTTCAGGTGCCGAGCACGTTCCGGAAGAGCCGGCCCTGCATCGTCACCGCCACGTCCTCCGGTTCGCGCGGCGTGTACGGCGCGATCGGCAGCGCCGGCGAATGGGGGCTCAAGCACGGCTGCGCCGTCGCCTACACCGACAAGGGAACGGGTCTCGGCGTCCACGACCTCGCGACGAATACCATCAACCTCCAGGATGGTACGCGCGCGGACGCGAACGTCGCCGGGGCGAAGGCCAACTTCAACGCCGGCCTGTCCATCTCGGAGCTCTCGACGTTCAACTCGGCCACGCCCGATCGACTCGCGGTCAAGCACGCGCACTCGAAGCGCAATCCCGAGAAATCCTGGGGATCGGATACGCTGACCGCGGTGCGGCTCGCCTTCTACCTGCTGAACGAACAGTTCGCAGATAAGAACCCGGACGGAACCGGGAGCGTCGAGATCAAGCCAGACAATACGATCGTCATCGCGTCTTCGGTGAGCAACGGCGGCGCCGCCGCGGTCGCGGCAGCCGAGCAGGATTCCGAAGGGCTGATCGACGGCATCGCGGTCGCGGAGCCGGTACTCGAGCTGAGCGCGGTGCCGGGGCTCACGATCAAGCGGGGCAACTCGGTGCAAGGCTCCGGGCGTCCGCTCTATGACTATTTCACGTACGCGAATCTGTACCAGCCGTGCGCAGCGCAGTCCACGCGCGCTGCAGGCTCGTACGGCATCGCGGCGGTCCTCCCGGTGCCGGCATCCGCCAACAACCAGTGTGCGCAGCTCAAGGCAAAGGGGCTGCTCACCAAGGCCACGGCGCAGGAGCATGCAGAGGAAGCGCTCGACCTGCTGCTCGCGGCTGGCTGGCAGCCTGAATCGAACCTGACCCAGGCGACTCACTACACGCTGGCGACGGCGTCGATCGCGATGACCTACTCGAATGCGTACGGCCGCTTCGCCGTCACCGACAACCTCTGTGGCCTTTCCTTTGCCGGCGTGGACGCGGCCGGCAAGCCGGCGCCGGTTGCCGCTGCATCGCTCGCGCAGATCTCCGGCACGGGCAACGGCGTGCCGCCGACCTCGGGCATCCAGATGATCAACAACCAGAGCGCAGGCGGCCCGGTCAACACGTTCATCTCCGTTTCGCCATCGACCGGGCTGCAGGACTACAACGTCGACGCCGCGATCTGCCAGCGCAATCTGTGGACCGGCACCGACGCCTTGGCGCGGCGCGTTCAAAACGGCGTCCAGGAGACGCTGCGCTCCGGCAACCTGCGCGGCAAACCGGCGATCATCGTCGCAGGCCGCGCCGACACACTGATCCCGGTGAACTTCAACGCGCGACCGTATTTCGGGCTCAACAAGAGCGTCGAAGGCGGGGCGAGCAAACTTTCGTACATCGAGGTCGCGAACGCACAGCACTTCGACGCGTTCATCGACAGCGCCGCGCTGCCCGGGTACGACACCGCGTTCGTGCCGCTGCACTACTACTTCATCCAGGCGATGGACCGGATGTGGGCGGCGCTCACGCAAAGTGCCCCGTTGCCGCCGTCGCAGCTCGTGCGCACCACTCCTCGCGGAGGCGCGAGCGGCGCTGCGCCGGCGATCACGTTAGCGAATGTCCCACCGATCTCGGCGAACCCCTCGAACGCCGACCTGATCACGTTTTCGAACAATGCCGTGCAAATTCCAGACTGAAAGCGCCGAATCCGGCTCGCACGCGCCGAGGGCGATGGTGCGGGAGCGGGTACAATGACTCGGCCGCCTGCACGGGCGGCTGTTTTCTTTGCTTCACCACGCCGCGTTCGCCGCCATGCCCATCCCGATGACACCGGCCGAGATCGTCCTGGAGCTGGACGGATCGGCGCGTGAGGGCACAATCGCGACGCGGGCTGAGATCGGGCGCCGCACGGGCTCGATGTCGAGCGGGCGGAAAAGCCGCGGCCGGCCGCAGCCGCAAGCACATCGGAATCGTTTCGCATGAGTGAAATGACACCGCAGGAGATCGTCTCCGAACTCGACAAGCACATCGTCGGCCAGGACGACGCCAAGCGCGCAGTCGCCATTGCGCTGCGTAACCGCTGGCGCCGTCAACAGGTGCCGGAGCCGCTGCGGCAGGAGATCACACCGAAGAACATCCTGATGATCGGACCCACCGGCGTGGGCAAGACCGAGATCGCGCGCCGTCTCGCGCGGCTCGCCAATGCGCCGTTCATCAAGGTCGAGGCGACCAAGTTCACGGAAGTCGGCTATGTCGGGCGCGACGTCGACACGATCGTGCGCGATCTGGTTGAGGTGTCAGTCAAGCAGACGCGCGAGTTCGAGGTGCGCAAGGTGCGCGACCGTGCCGCCGACGCCGCCGAGGAGCGCGTGCTCGACGTGCTCCTGCCGTCGGCGCGAGAGGTGAATTTTCAGGACATGCGACCGACCGACTCGGCAGCGCGACAGAAATTCCGCAAGATGCTGCGCGAGGGCAAGCTCGACACCAAGGAGATCGAGATCGAGGTGTCGACGCTGCCGCCGCAGATGGAGATCATGGCGCCGCCGGGAATGGAGGAGCTCACGAGCCAGATCCAGGGTATGTTTCAGCAGATGGGCGGCGGGCGGCGGGCAGCAAAGCGCATGAAGGTCACCGATGCGCTGAAGCTTCTGACCGACGAGGAGGCGGGCAAGCTGCTGAACGACGACGAGATCAAGGCCAAGGCGGTAGCCGCCGCCGAGCAGAACGGCATCGTGTTCCTGGACGAGATCGACAAGATCGCGTCGCGCTCCGAGATGCACGGCGCCGACGTCTCGCGCCAGGGCGTGCAGCGCGACCTGCTGCCGCTCGTCGAAGGCACGACCGTGTCGACCAAGTACGGCATGATCCGCACCGACCATGTGCTCTTCATCGCGTCCGGCGCGTTCCACCTGTCGAAGCCCTCCGACCTGATCCCGGAGTTGCAGGGGCGCTTCCCGATCCGCGTCGAGCTGTCGTCGCTGTCCGTCGCGGATTTCGAGCAGATCCTGACGGCGACCGATGCCTGCCTCACGCGGCAATATCAGGCGCTGCTGGAAACGGAAGGCGTGAAACTCGAGTTCGCACCGAAGGGCATCCGCCGCCTGGCCGAGATCGCGTTCGCGGTGAACGAAAAGCAGGAGAACATCGGCGCGCGCCGGCTCTACACGGTGATGGAGCGCCTGCTCGAGGACGTCTCGTTCGACGCGGCCCGCCATGCGCATGCTCCGGTCGTGATCGACGGCGCGTTCGTCGACCGCAAGCTCGCCGGCATCGCGGGCGACGACAACCTCGCGAAGTACATCCTGTAGCGCCCGACGCGATTTCGCGGGCAACGCCCCTGCCGCCCATGCTCGAGCGCATCCTCGGCATCATCCTTCCGGTCTTCTCGGTCATCGCGGTCGGTTATTTCTGGGGCCGCCGCGTCAGGCCGGACATGGCGATGGTCAACCGAATCAGCATGAACGTGCTGGCACCGGCGCTCATCTTCTCCGCGCTGTCGTCCAAGTCCTTCGACGTGCGCGGCGATGCGATGCTGATCGTCGGCAGCATCGGCGTCGTCGTCGGCTCCGGTCTTCTCGCATGGCCGTTCGCCCGGCTGCTGCACCAGGACGCGCGCACGTTGGTGCCGCCCATGATGTTCAACAACTGCGGCAACATGGGGCTGCCGCTCGCGGTGCTCGCGTACGGCGAGGCCGGATTCGGGCCGATGGTCGCGCTGTTCACGATCTCGAACCTGCTCCACTTCACGCTGGGCGCGTGGATCATCGACCACCATGCGCGGTTCGGGCGGCTGCTGCGCAACCCGATGGTCTGGTCGACCGCGGCAGGCTTCCTGTTCGCGCTCACGCGCCCCCCGCTGCCCGACTGGGTCGCGGTGACGTTCAAGATGGTCGGCGACGGGCTGATCCCGCTGATGCTGCTCTCGCTCGGCGTGCGTCTCACGGCGATCGACTGGCACGACGCGAAGCTCGGCGTGATCGGCGGCCTCGTCTGCCCGCTGACCGGCCTCGCGATGGCCGGCCTGCTCGTCTCGGTGCTCGCCCTCAACCCGCTGCAGACGGGCCTGCTGTTCCTGTTCGGCGCGCTGCCGCCCGCGGTGCTGAACTTCATGGTGGCCGAGCAGTACCGGCAGGAACCGGGCAAGGTCGCGTCGATCGTGCTGGTGGGCAACGTGATGAGCGTGATCTTCGTGCCGATCGGCCTCGTGCTCGCGCTGCGGCCATGACCGGCGAATCCCGGCGGATCGACGCCGTCCTGTTCGACCTCGGCGGCGTGCTGATCGAGATCGTCGGCGCCGAGCGGATGCTCGCGTGGGTGCCGAGCCTTGGCAACATCGACGAACTCTGGCGACGTTGGCTGCGTTCGCCCGCCGTGCGCAGGTATGAGACCGGCAACGCGACGCGTGCCGAGTTCGCCGACGCCGTCATCGCCGAGTTCGGCCTGCCGGTCGATCCGGACACGTTCCTCGCCGAATTCGCCTGGTGGCCGCGCACGCTCTTTCCCGGTGCCACCGCGCTGCTCGACGAGCTCGCCCCGACGTTCACACTCGCGTCGCTGTCGAACACCAACGAGCTGCACTGGGAGCGGTTCACCCGCGACTGGGACCTGCCTTCGCGGTTCCATGCGAATTTTCCCTCCCATGCGGTCGGCCGGCTCAAGCCCGACGCCGACTACTTCGAGTACGTGCTCGACTCGCTCGGCGTAGCGCCGGACCGCGCGGTGTTCGTCGACGACAACCCGGTCAACGTCGGGGCCGCCGCGCGGCTCGGCGTCCAGGCGCGCCGCGCAGTCGGCCCCGAAGGGGTGCGGAAAGTGCTGCGGGATCTCGGAATCCGACATTCGAACGACCAAACGCCATGAACCTCCATCGCATGCTGCAAGAGCGCGCGGCCGCTGGCCGTCCGCTCCGCGTCGGCCTGATCGGCGCGGGGAAATTCGGCGCGATGTACCTCGCGCAGGTGAAGCACACGCCAGGCATCCACATCGTCGCGATTGCGGACCTCGCGCCCGAGCGCGCCATGGCCTCCCTCGCGCGGACGGGTTGGCCCGCGCAACGTTTCACCGCACGCACGCCGGCAGAAGCGGGCAACTCCGGCAGCACGTGCGTCGCCGACGACCCGCTCGCGCTGATCGCCGCTCCCGCGGTCGAGATCGTGATCGACGCGACCGGCAGCCCGGCCGCCGGCATCCGCCATGCGCTGGAGTGCTGCCGGCACGGCAAGCACGTGGTGATGGTCAATGTCGAGGCCGACGCGCTCGCCGGGCCGCTGCTCGCGCAGCGTGCGCGCGAGGCCGGCATTGTCTATTCGCTCGCGTATGGCGACCAGCCCGCGCTGATCTGCGAAATGGTCGACTGGTGCCGCGCCGCCGGCTTTGAAGTGGTGGCGGCGGGAAAAGGCACGAAGTATCTGCCGGAGTTTCACGCCTCGACGCCCGACACGGTCTGGCCCCATTACGGGTTCACGCCGGAGATGGTCGCGGCGGGCGACTTCAACGCGAAGATGTTCAACTCGTTCCTCGACGGCACGAAGAGCGCGATCGAAATGGCCGCCGTGGCGAACGCGACCGGACTTGCGCCCGCTCCGGAAGGGCTCGAATTCCCGCCGTGCGGTGTGGACGACCTGCCGCGCGTGCTGCGTCCGCGCGAGGAAGGCGGCCACCTGCACCACGCGGGCCAGGTGGAAGTGATCTCCTCGCTGGAGCGCGACGGCCGGCCGGTGTTCCGCGACCTGCGCTGGGGCGTCTACGTGACGTTTCGCGCCGGCGATGCTTCAGGCGAGGACTACGTTCGCCGCTGCTTCAAGGAATACGGCTTCTCGACCGATCCGTCCGGACGCTATTGCGCGATGTACAAGCCCTATCATGCGATCGGGCTGGAACTCGGCATTTCGGTCGCGTCCGTCGGCTTGCGCCGCGAGCCGACCGGGCAGCCGGTCGCATGGCACGGCGATGTCGTGGCGACCGCCAAGCGCAAGCTCGCCGCAGGCGAAACGCTCGACGGCGAGGGCGGCCACACGGTCTACGGTAAGCTGATGCCGGCCAGCGCTTCCCTCACGCTGGGCGGCCTGCCGCTCGGCCTTGCGCACGGCGTCAAGCTCAAGCGTGCGGTCGCGGAATTCACGCCGCTGCGCTGGGACGATGTCGAGTTCGATCCGGACAGCGACGCGGTCAGGTTCCGGCGCGAGATGGAGCACCAGTTCCGGCGCTGACCGCTCTCCCGTGCCGGAATGCGGCGCCGCATCCGCACCCCCCGCGAGGTCCCCTTCGAGCCCGCAGCCCGTCGCCGAGCTTTCGTGCTCGAATCGGCGGCTGAAGGTATCGTAGTTGGCGCGTATCCCGGATAGGCTTGGCATTCCCCGGTCGCCTCTCGGGCGGGAGAAATTGCCGTAGACATCGCCGAAGCGGCCGAACTGCTCGCAGATGCCCGACGCCATCACGCAACCGTCGGCACCGACGCGGATCGTGACGCGCATCGCGCATCGGCAAGCCGCGATTGGGCTGCACGATTTCGACCTCGCCGGGGAGTCCCTTGCCGGTGACGTCGGCCGAGTACACAGCAACGACGCGGCCCACGTTGGCGTTACCCCGGGGAAAAGCCCGCCGCAATCGCGAGCACTCGTGCAGAGGCTCCCTTGGAGCGGGCGTTGCGCCCCCGCGCGCCGGCCTCTTCCGGTCGGTCCGTGACGCAGTGCGCTAGGGGAACGGCAGTCGCCTGCACCGGCAGGTGCGTCAGGCCGCGCGCTTGAACGTCGCGAGCACCGCGCCGGCAGCGACGAACAGCCCGCCGAACGTGTGGTTCATCCAGCGGATGTGCTGCGGATCGCGCAGCAGGCGCAAGACGCGCGCGGCGAACGCCGTGTAGCCGCTCATCACGACGAGGTCGGTGAACACCAGCGTGGCACCGCAGATCAGGTACTGCGGAAGCTGCGGGCGCGCAGGATCGATGAACTGCGGCAGCACCGCGAGCATGAAGAGGATGCCCTTCGGGTTCGTCGCGTTGACGAGAAAGCCCTTGAGCACCAGTTGCCGGTGCGTCGCGCCGAGTTCGCATTCCGCCGCCTTTTCGTCGATCGCGAACACGGGCGCGCGCCACTGCTGGATGCCGAGCCACACGAGGTAGGCGGCACCCAGCCATTTGACGATCGAAAACGCTGCCGTCGATGCGGCGAGCAGCGTGCCGACGCCCGCTGCGACGATCGCGAGCACGAACATGATTCCGAGGATCAGCCCGATGATGTTGACGAAGCCGCGTCGGAAACCGTAGCGAAGACCTGCGGCCATGCACGAGATCGCGCCGGCGCCCGGCGAGAGGCTGATGAGCCAGCTGGCGACGAAGAACGCGATCCAGGTTTCGAGCGACACGGCAGGGGCCGCGGAAACGAAGGATCAGTACTTGACGCTGCAGCCGTACGGCGCGGTGTTCGCGACCGTCACCGGCTTGCCGGCAAGCGCCTCGTCGAGTGCGGCGCGGACGTAGTTACGCGCGATCTTCACATCGGCGGGGTTGGCGGAGCGCTTGTCGTCGATCGCGCCGGCGTAGACGATCTTGCCGGAGGGATCGATCACGAACATCTGCGGCGTGGTCTTCGCGCCGTACGCGCGGCCGGTCGCGCTCGTCTCGTCGATCAGCACCGCCTTCTGCGCCGCCCCCTGCACGCCCATCCAAGCCACCATCTGCGCGCCGGTCTTGAACTCCGGATGGTCGCGGCTGGTCGAGTTGACCGACAGCCAGACGACGCCCTTGGTCCCGTAGTCCTTCTGCAGCGTCTGCATGTTGCGGCTGTCGTAGTGCTTGCGCACGAACGGGCATTCGGGGTTCGTCCACTCGAGCACGACGAATTTGCCCTGGTAGTCGGCGAGCTTCACCGGCTTGCCGGACGCGTCGTTGATCGTGAAGCCGGGCGCCGATTCGCCCGGCTGGGCGGCGAGCGCGTAGCTCGCGACCAGGGCGAATGCGCCGCCGGCAGCGAGTGCGAACAGGCGAAGGTGGCGCGAATTGGGCATCGGAGACTCCTTCTGGTGGTGGATCGTGGTCCGTTCGAGCCGCTCACATTGGCGCAGGTTCCGCCCTCCGGGTTGGACAGTGCGGGCGCTAAAGTGTAGCAAGCGCGTCGTAGACGAGCTGCGCCTGCAGCACCTCCGGCAGCAGCAGCGGATCCTTGCCGGGCCGGTAGAGGACGTAGACGGGCACGCCGTTGCGGCCGAGCGCGGCGAGCGTCTGCGTAATCACCGGGTCGCGCCGCGTCCAGTCGGCGCGCAGCAGCGCGACGTTGCGCTTGCCGAACGCGTCGCGGACAGCGGGCTGGTTCAGCACGAGCTTCTTGTTGACCTGGCAGGTGACGCACCAAGCGGCGGTGAAATCGACGAACACGGGCCGGCCCGAGGCGCCGAGCTCGGCCACGCGCGCCGGCGAGTATGGCTCCCAGTCCTCTTTCGCCGCAGCCTCGCTCGTACGCACCTCGCCCATCGAGGCGCCAAGGTTCAGCAACGGAAGCGCAAGGACCGCGGCACCGGCCGCGCCCACCGCCGCCGCGACCGCCCAGCCACGCACACCGCCACTGCGGAACACGCGCCACGCCCATGCGGCGAACGCGATTGAGACCAGCACCACCGCAAGCCGCAGCACCGCATCGTTGTCCATCTGCGCGCCGAGCACCCAGGCGAGCCACGCGACGGTCGCGTACAGGGGGAACGCAAGGAACTGCTTCATGCGCTCCATCCACATCCCGGGCTTCGGCAGGTGGCGCCGCCAAGCCGGAAACCAGGCGAGCAGCGTGTAGGGCACCGCCATGCCCACGCCGAGCGCGACGAAGACTGCCATCGTCACGAGCGTCGATTGCGACAGCGCGTAGCCGAGTGCCGCGCCCATGAACGGCGCGGTGCAGGGGGACGCGACGACGACCGCGAGCACGCCGGAGGCGAACGCGTCGAGCGTGCGATTCTTCGCGGTCCAGCCGGCGACACGGGACGGGGCCAGCATGCCGAACTCGAACACGCCGGAAAGGTTGAGCGCGAGCAGGAAGAACAGGACCGCAAGACCGGTCACCACCGCGGGCGACTGCAGCTGGAATCCCCAGCCCAGCTCTTCGCCGGCCGCGCGCAGCGCGGAAAGCGCGAGGCCCAGCGCCACGAACGTCAGGATGACGCCGGTCGTGAACGCAATCGCCTCCTTGTGCAACGTGTGCTTCGAATCGTGGTGCTGCACGAAGCCCAGCACCTTGAGCGAAAGCACCGGGAACACGCACGGCATCAGGTTCAGGACCAGGCCGCCGACAAGCGCGAGCAGCACGGCAAGCGGCAGCGTGACTCCCGCGGCGCTCGTCGCGCCCGCCTTAAGGTTGAGCGCCGGCGGAGGCGCATCGACAGGCTTCGGGCCGGCGACGATGCTTCCTGCGAGCGCGACGTCGAGCGTGGCGGCGCGCAGGCCAGGCGCCCCGAGATCCTTGCTCGCGGCCAGCACACCGTCGAGCCGCGCTACGTTGGGCGCAAGCTGGAACGCGACGGGCAGCGTCAGCACGTACGCGTTGCCGTCCCTGGCAAGCGTCTGCGGACGCGAAGGCTCGACCCGCCCTTCCTCGTGCGGAAAGAAGTAGAGCGCGCCGGGATCGGCGGCGTCCTTGGGCGGCACGAGCTTCAGCGCGATCTTCTGGCCCAAGCCCGTGGCATCCGCCTGCCATCCGGCGAGCGGCTTCGGCAGCGCCGCGCGTGTTCTCGCAATCGGAGTGCCCCAGCGGCTATCCGGTTCGGCGGTATCCGCGACAGGCAGTGCGAGCGTCAGGTCCGCGCCCTCCGGAATGCAGGTCTCCTTGCAGACGAGCCAGTCGGCGCGTGCAGCGAGCGTCGCCGTGCCACCCTTGGCGAGCGATGCCGGCACCTCGAGATCGACAAGATGCAGCACCTCGCCCTCGTAGCCGTAGTTGACGAGCGGCCCTGCGGGCAGCGCATGCGGTGCGGGCCACTGGATCGCGCCCGCGGTGATGCCGTCCGGGAGCTTCCAGTCGAGGCTGGTCGGCAGCCCGGAGTCGCCGGGATTGCGCCAGTAGGTGTGCCAGCCCTCGCGCATCTTGAGGCGCAAGGCGACGGTGGCAGGCTGTCCGGGCACGAGCGCCGTGCGCTCGGCGACGAGTTCCGCCTCGACATTCGGCGTCCTGACCACGGCCGCATGCGAAGGCGCGAGCGTCCCCAACGCGAGCGCGAGCGACGACAGCAGCAGTACAGATGCGCCGCGCAAGACGCAGTGGAAGGGGGGGGGGATCGACATCGGGGCGGTGAGCGGTACGCGTCCGGCAGTGGCCAGGATGGCGCGCTTACCGATAGAGCGCGGCGGACCGCTGCCAGTTCCTGCGCAAACAGCCATTTTGCCATCCTCAATCCAATCCCCCGAGCCGGGACCGTTCATCTCCGTCGGCCGGGTGTCGGCGGCCGACCTGCGGCGGGTCGGTATAATCCCCCTGTTCATCAGGGAGTAGCCGCCCTCGGACGCCGCGCCGAAGCGCGGGCTGCGAGGGGGGACACGTCAATGCACTTGGCCGCGAAGCCGGCGGTCATGGCGTGCCCCGGCACCGCGTCAGGGATGCACCCCTAAGCGGCGTTGGCGAGACTGCTGGCGAAGCTCAGCCTTTCCGGGGAGGAGGGCCGCGCATTCGCAGCCGTCCGCCGGAACGCCCGCCCCCTTCAGGTGCCCATGGAAGCGTTCCTCGTTTCGACCGCCGTCGTCGCGCTCGGCGAAATCGGCGACAAGACCCAGCTGCTCGCGCTCGTGCTCGCGGCCCGCTTTCGGCGCCCGTGGCCGATCGTCGCGGGCATCCTTGTCGCAACGCTCGCCAACCACGCGCTTGCCGGCCTCGTGGGCAACTGGGTGCGCAGCGTTTTGCCGCCCGACGTGCTGCGTTGGCTGCTGGCCGCATCGTTCCTGGTCGTCGCGGCCTGGGCGCTCAAGCCCGACACGCTCGACGACGACAGGGCGCCGGTCTCCCACGCGGGCGTGTTCGTCGTGACGTTGATCGCGTTCTTCTTAGCCGAAATGGGCGACAAGACGCAAGTGGCCACCGTCATGCTTGCGGCGAAGTTCCCGTCGCTCGCCGCCGTCGTCATCGGCACGACACTCGGCATGCTGATCGCCAACGTGCCGGTCGTGTTCGCCGGCAAGCTCGCAAGCGACAAAATCCCGTTCAAGGCGATCCGCATCGTCGCCGCGGCGATCTTCGCCGGGATCGGGCTGTGGGTGCTTTTCGCCGGGGTGCCCGGCGAGTAGCGGACCGGCCGGCACGATCCCCGCCGGTATAATCTTGTGCGTGCCTTACCGGCCGCGCAGACCGCGTGGCACGCCCCCTGATTACCGTGACCACCCCGTTCAACCCCGCCGAGATCGAAGCCGCCGCGCAGGCCGCGTGGCGCGACGCCGATGCCTATCGCGCCACCGAGAAACCCGGTGCCGCGAAGTTCTACTGCGTGTCGATGCTGCCCTACCCTTCGGGCAAGCTGCACATGGGGCACGTGCGCAATTACACGATCAACGACGTGATGTACCGGCACCTGCGCATGAAGGGCCTGAACGTGCTGATGCCCATGGGCTGGGATGCGTTCGGGCTGCCGGCCGAGAACGCCGCGATCAAGAACGGCGTCGCGCCCGCGCGATGGACGTACGACAACATCGCCTACATGAAGAGGCAGATGCAGGCGATGGGGCTCGCGATCGACTGGTCGCGCGAGATCGCCGCCTGCGATCCGAACTACTACAAGTGGAACCAGTGGCTGTTCCTGCGCATGCTCGAGCGCGGCATCGCCTACCGCAAGACGCAGGTCGTCAACTGGGACCCGGTCGACCAGACGGTGCTCGCCAACGAGCAGGTGATCGACGGGCGCGGCTGGCGCACCGGCGCGATCGTCGAGAAGCGCGAGATCCCGGGTTACTACCTCAAGATTACCGACTACGCGGAAGAGCTCCTCGCCAGGCTCGACGAGATGGACGGCTGGCCCGAGCGCGTGCGGACGATGCAGGCCAACTGGATCGGCAAGAGCCAGGGCGTGCGCTTCGCGTTCCCGCACGACATCCCCGGCAACGACGGCAAACCGATCGGCGGCGGGCGCATGTACGTGTTCACGACCCGCGCCGACACGATCATGGGCGTCACGTTCTGCGCGGTCGCGCCCGAGCACCCGATCGCCGAGCATGCGGCGAAGGCGAATGCGAAGCTCGCGGCGTTCGTCCTGGAGTGCAAGCGCGGCACGATGATGGAAGCCGACCTCGCAACGATGGAGAAGAAGGGCATGCCGACCGGGCTCTTCGTCATCCATCCGCTCACCGGCGACAAGGTCCCGGTCTGGGTCGGCAACTACGTGCTGATGGCGTACGGCGACGGCGCGGTGATGGGCGTGCCCGCGCACGACGAGCGCGATTTCGCGTTCGCGAAGAAATACGGGCTGCCGATCAGGCAGGTGATCGGAGTCCCCGGCGAAACGTTCACGACCGACCAGTGGCAGCCGTGGTACGAGGACAAGTCGCGCGGCGTGTGCGTCCAATCGGGCAAGTACGACGGGCTCGCCTACGAAGCCGCGGTCGATGCAGTGGCGGCCGATCTCGCGGCGATGGGCCTGGGCGAGAAGCGCGTCACGTTCCGCCTGCGCGACTGGGGCATCTCGCGCCAGCGCTACTGGGGCACGCCGATCCCGATCGTCCACTGCGGGACCTGCGGTCCGGTGCCGGTCCCCGACAAGGACCTGCCGGTGGTGCTGCCCGAGGACTGCATCCCGGACGGCAGCGGCAATCCGCTCGACCGGCGCGAGGACTTCCTCAGCGTCGACTGCCCGAGGTGCGGCAAACCGGCGCGGCGCGAGACCGACACGATGGACACGTTCGTCGACTCCTCGTGGTACTACATGCGCTACGCGTGTCCCGACGCGCCGACGATGGTCGACGCGCGCAACGACTACTGGATGCCGATGGACCAGTACATCGGCGGCATCGAGCACGCGATCCTGCACCTGCTCTACGCGCGCTTCTGGACCAAGGTGATGCGCGACATGGGCCTCGTCAGGTTCGACGAGCCGTTCACGCGACTTTTCACGCAGGGGATGCTGCTGAACCACATCTGGTCGCGCCACGGCGAGAGGGGTGGCATCGAATACTTCTCGCCGGCCGAGGTCGAGCCCCTGTTCGGCGAAGACGGGCGGATCGTCTCGGGCAAGCTCGCGTGCGACGGGTCCGCGGTCGAGTATGGCGGCGTGGGCACCATGTCGAAGTCGAAGAACAACGGCGTCGAGGCGCTGACCGTCATCGACAGATACGGCGCGGACACGGCGCGGCTCTTCGTGATGTTCGCCGGCCCGCCGGTCGACACCGCCGTGTGGTCCGACTCCGGCGTGGACGGCCAGTACCGCTTCCTGCGCAGGCTCTGGACATTCGCCCACGCTCATGTCGACGCCATCGCCGCCGCGGCGGGCGCATTCGAGTGGCGAGACGCTGCGGAGCCGGTGCGCGCCGCGCGGCGCGAGGTCCACCAGACGCTGCGGCAAGCCAACTACGACTACGAGCGCATGCAGTACAACACGGTTGTTTCGGCCTGCATGAAGATGCTGAACACGCTCGAAGCCGTGCCGTCCGATGCCGCCGGCTCCGCCGCGTGCGTGCGCGAGGGCCTGTCGATCCTGCTGCGCGTGCTCTATCCGGTCGCGCCGCACACCAACTGGACGCTGTGGCGCGCGCTGGGCTTCGCGGATGCGCACGGCGACATCCTGGATGCGCCGTGGCCGAGCGTGAACGAATCGGCACTCGCGCAGGATTCGATCGAGCTCGTGCTGCAGATCAACGGCAAGCTGCGCGGCAAGATCGTCGTGCCGTCGACCGCGGATCGCGCGGCGATCGAGAGCGCAGCGAAGGCGTCGCCCGAGGTCGCGAAGCATGCGAACGGCGCCGCGGTGAAGAAGGTGGTGGTGGTTCCGGGTCGGCTCGTCAATGTCGTCGTGTAACCGCGACGGCGGAGGAAGGCGCGCGGCGCTCGCGGCACTCGCCTCGCTTGCGCTCGCGGCGTGCGGGTTCCAGCTGCGCGGCCAGGCAACGTATCCGTTCACATCGATCTACGTGAACGCTTCCACGTCGCCGCCCTTCGAAAGCGAGATGAAGCGCGTGGTCGCCGGCGCGGGCAACGCAACCCTTGCCGAAAGCGCCGCCAGCGCGCAGGTCGTGCTCGATGTCAGCCTCGTCAGCGACGACAAGTCGGTGCTGTCGCTGTCCTCCGGCGGTCGGGTGGCCGAGTTCGCGCTCGCGAAGCGCGTCGTCTTCCGCGTGTACGACAAGGACGGGCGCGTATGGCTGCCGACGCAGGAGATCGTCGTGCGCCGCACCTATCTCTACGACGATACTCAGCGCCTCGCGCGCGAGATCCAGGAAGGCCGCCTGCTCCGCGAGATGCAGAGCGACGCCGTGCTGCAGATCGTGCGCCAGTTGCAGACGGCCAAGCGGCCCGCATAGCCGATGTCCGATGTCAGGGATCCCTGATCCCCATGCCGAGCCTACGCGCCGACGACCTTGCCGCGCATCTTGCGAAGGCGCTCGCGCCGCTCTATGTCGTGCACGGCGACGAACCGCTGCTCGCGCTGGAGGCGGGCGACATGATCCGCGCTGCTGCCCGCGCAGCCGGCATCGAGGAGCGCGAAGTGCTGGTCGTCGAGCCGGGTTTCAAATGGGGCGCGTTCTTGTCGGCGAACGCCAACATGGGGCTGTTCGGCGGCCGGCGGCTCGTCGACCTGCGCATCCCCTCGGGCAAGCCGGGCGTGGAAGGCGGCAAGGCGCTCGAGATGTGCGCGGCGAATCCCAACCCCGACGACGTGACGCTCGTCACGCTGCCCCGGCTCGACCGCGCGACGCAGGCATCGACGTGGTTTGGCGCGCTTGCGAAGGCGGGCGTCGCCATCGCGGTGCAGCCGATCGAGCGCGATTTCCTGCCGCACTGGATCAGTACGCGGCTCGGGCGGCAGAAGCAGCGCGCGGGCGCCGATACGCTCGCGTTTCTCGCCGACAACTGCGAAGGCAACCTGCTCGCGGCGCGTCAGGAAATCGAGAAGCTCGCGCTGCTCATGCCGGAAGGCGAACTCGATCACGCTGCGGTCGAGGCCGCGATCGCGGACGTGGCGCGCTACGACGTGCAGGCAGCCTCGGAAGCGTGGCTCGCCGGCGAAGCTCCGCGCGCGCTTCGCGTGCTCTCGGTGCTGGAAGCAGAAGGCGAGACCGTGATCCTGCCGCTGTGGCAGATCGGCGAAGATCTGCATGCGCTCGCCAACGTGCTGACGCAGACCCGCGAAGGCCTACCGTTACCCGTCGCGATCCGCAACGCACGCGTATGGGGCAGGCGGCAGGCGGCGCTCGAACGCGCCGCACGGCGTGTTGCGCCTTCGGCGATCGCGCCCATGTTGGCCGCCCTCGCGAGACTGGACGCGCTCGCCAAGGGCCTCGGCCGCGGCAATGCGTGGGAGGAGCTTGCGGCACTCGCCCTCGTGCTCTGTGGCAAACCGGCGCGGCCGCTTGCCGTGGGGTCAGAACCCTAACCATTGCATTCGGCAATCCCGCCACGATCGCGGCGGGCAGCGCGAGCCCAGAGGGAAATGCGGAATCATTGCGGCACCGACTTCGCGTCTCGCGTCATCGGGGCAGGCAGCGCGAGCAGCCGGACGATATGCAGAATAATGACGGCTCCGCCGCCAAGAGCCCAATCCCGGAGGTAGTCATCATGTACCGGAACATCCTCGTCGCCTATGATGGCTCACCGGAAAGCCGGCTTGCCTTGGACGAATGCGCGCACCTGCTTCCGCAGGCGGGCCGCGAGATCCACGTCGCCTGCGTGCTGCACGACCCGTCGCCCTACCTGCTCGCAGTCGAGCTCGTGCCCGAGCCCGCCTACCGTGTTGACCGCGAGCGGACCAAGGCCGATCTCGACGAGGCGGTCGCGGCGCTGACGGCCCGTGGCTTCACGGTGCGCGCGCACCTGCTCGAGGGCGAGCCCGTCGAGGTGATCGCGCGGCTTGTCGACGAGCTTTCCATCGACCTGCTGATCCTCGGGCACAAACGCACGCGGAGCTTCGCGTTGCGATGGTGGCGCGGCGCGGTCGACTCGATGCTGATCGAGCGCGTCCATTGCGCGATCCTGCTCGCCGGCGATGCCGCGGCGCGCAAACGAAAGCCCGCTGAGAATCCGGCCCCCTAACGCGCGTCGCCCGCGACCGCGTTGATCGTCGCCAGCGCGGCGATGCTCGCGGTCTCCGCCCGCAACACGCGGCGGCCGAGATGGACGGTCGTGATGCCACGCGCGCGCGCGCGCGCGACCTCCTCGTCCGTCCATCCGCCTTCCGGACCGATCAACACGCTGCGCGGCGCGAGAGCCGCCGCGGCCGCGGCCAGCGAGCGCTCGCCGCCGGGGCCGAGGATGAGCGCCGGCGCCGATGCCGCGTCGAACCGCTGCAGCCAATCCGCGAAGCTCACTGGCGGTGCGACCGGGGGGACACGGTTGCGGCCGCATTGCTCGCATGCGGCAACTGCGATCTGCCTCCAGTGCGCGAGCCGCTTTTCGGCCCTGTCGCCGGCCGGAGCCGCTTGGCTGCGGGCGGCGCGGACCGGAACGATCGCGGCAACACCGAGTTCCACGGCCTTGCGCAGCGCGATCTCCATCGGGTCCATCGCGATGATCGCCTGGACGAGTGTGATGGAAAGCGGCGACTCGCGTTCCACCGGATCGAAGCCTTGCACGCGGACCCGCGCGCCGCGCCGATTCGCCGCGACGAGCGTCGCATGGTATTCGCCACCGGCGCCATCGAACAGAACGAGTGCGTCGCCTTCGCCCAGGCGCAGGACGCGTACCGCGTGATGCGCGGCCGCATCAGGCAGCGCAAATTCGGCGCCGATCTCGGCCGGGCCGATCGGCGTTGCGCAGAAGAACCGCGGCCTGGCCATGGTCAGTCGTGGGCAGGATCGACGAAATCGTAGTGCCAGATCTCGCTCAGCGGCCGATATCCCACGCGCGCATAGATCGCGTTCGAAGTCGCATTGGCGAGGTCGGTCGACAGAAAGAGCTTGCGCCATCCGCGCTCGAGCAACGCCTGCGAGAGCGCGGCGGTCAACGCGGTCGCATAGCCACGCCGGCGCTCCGCGGGCGGTGTGTATACCGGGCCGACCCGCGCGGTCGTCGATGTGGCCTCGTGCCAACCGGCATACGCGACGCGCGCGCCGTCTTCCCAGATCCAGTAGGCGCCGCGCGCAACGCCGCGCTCGACGCGCGCCGCCTGCCGCTCGGGCGGGTCCGGCGCGCGCGCTTCCGCGAGAAACGCGATCTGCGACTCGACCAGCCAGTCGATGTCGCCCTTGTCGGCGACGCGTGGCGAGCCGGGTGGGCGGTTCACCGGGCGCGTACTTGACAGCGCGTAATGACGCAGGTGAAAGCGGAGCGCGTGCTCGCGCCCCGTTCGCTCGCGCCAGCGGGCGACGAAGCCGTCGCACGCATCGCGCCCGCCGACGACGCCGGGCAGCGCGGGGAACCGCGCCGCGAGGTCGTCGGCAACGCACGCCGCCGCCGCGCTGTTCGAGAAACCGAGCAGCACGCTGCCCTCCCCGGCCAAGAACGCAAGCCCGCGCGCGGGCCTCCCCACCGTGGCGAGATAGACACGCGTGCCGCCTGCCGGAGGGTGCGCGGCGAGCGCACGCGTACGCGAGACGAAGTGCACCGCCTCGGCCTCGTCGCGATCGAGCACGGGCCGTGCGGCTGCAAGGAACGTATCCGGATCGGCGTGTCGGACCAAGAGCACGGCAGGTTCGCGGTGACGGATGTTACGATTCTCCCACGTCAACGTTGGCGTCAGAGGAATTCGATGGTCTCCCTCACCACCCCGCAGCCGGCGCTCGGGTCGCCGGCACCGCCGTTCGAGCTTCCCGGCGTCGATGGCCGCCGTCACACCCTTGCCTCCGCTTGCGGGCCGAACGGGCTCGTCGTGATGTTCATCTGCAATCACTGCCCTTTTGTCAAGGCGGTGATCGACAAGATCGTGCGCGACATGCGCGATCTCGCCTCCGAAGGCGTGGGAAGCGTCGCGATCATGAGCAACGATCCGGCGGACTATCCCGAGGACTCGTTCGAAAACATGAAGGCCGTAGCCAGGCAGCACGCGTTCCCGTTCCCCTACCTGCTCGACGAAACGCAGGACGTCGCGCGAGCCTACGGAGCAATCTGCACGCCGGACTTCTTCGGCTTCGACCGGGACTTGCGCCTTGCCTATCGCGGGCGACTGGACGATTCGGGCCGTTCGCCCAAGGAGGGCAATCGCCGCGAACTCTACGAGGCGATGGTCACGATCGCACGGACCGGCAAGCCGCCGGCCGGCCAGGCCCCTTCGATCGGCTGCTCGATCAAATGGCGGACCAAGTAGCCGGCGACAGGCAGCGGCGCGGGCGACCGACTCGATACGCTTGCACAAATAGATCGCGTCCGAGACGTGGCAAGGTGGGCGCTGCCCGCCTCACTCCACCAGCGCCCGGTAGGCGTGCCACGTCGCGTGTCCGATCACCGGCACGGCGACCCCAAGCCCGACGAACGCCAGCAGAAAGCCAGCGCCGATCACGATCGCAATGACGAGTCCCCAGACGAGCATCGCCGGCACGTTCTCACGGCAGGCGCGGATCGACGTCAATGCAGCAGTGATGCCGTCGGTGTCGCGGTCGAGCATCATCGGCACGGAGACGACCGCGATCGCGAACGTCAGCGCCGCGAAGAATCCGCCCACCGCGAAGTAGGCGAAAAGGAACTCGAGGTGATCGGTCGACAGCGCGTTGACCATGAAGCCCGCGAGCGACGGCATCTCGTCGGGAAAGAACACGGCGATCACGACCAGCGAGGCGCGCGACCATACGAGCAGCAGCACGCCCAGCACCAGCGCGAAGATGCCGATCGACCCCACGTTCGGCCGCCAGGCGTCGAGCGATGGCGCGAGCCACTGCGGCTGCCCGCGCTCGCGGCGCCGCGAAAGGTCGTACAGGCCGATCGCGAGGAACGGCCCCACCAACAGGAAGCCCGTGGTCAGGCCCCACACGTACTGGTAGGCGTGCCCGAAAACGTAGACGACGAGCCACCCCATCGCGGCGAACACGACGCCGTAGAAGAGGCTCGGCAAGGGCGCGGACGCCAGGTCTCGCCAGCCGGCGGCAAGCCAGCGAAGCGGCGCGCTCGCCGGAACGCGCCGAATCGCCGGGAAGGCCGACGCTCCCTCGGTGGTCTCGGGCATCGCGGGTGTCCTCCTCCGCTTTGCCGGGAAGCGGACGACGCTCGCGCGCGCCGAACCGCATTTCCGGCTGTGGTTTCGGCCAGAGTCTAGAGAAACGCCTTGAGCGCGTCGAGCACGGCGTCGGGCTGCTCGGTCATCATCGCGTGTCCGCATTCGGGAAGCATGACAACCTTGGGCTGCGCCAGCGCCGCGATCATCGCCTGCGCGGACTTGGGCGGCGCCATCAGGTCGCGCGCACCGAGCACGAGGAGCGCCCGGCAGCGCACGGCAGCGGCAGCCTGCAGACCGTTGTCGTAGCTGTTGCATGCGCGAAGGTCGACGTCCAGCACGCCTTCGCGGTTGCGCTCCATCAGCGCGAGCGCCGCGCCTGTCATCCACATGCCGGGCATAGGGTTGCCGCCCAGCCGGTGAGCCGGACTGTGCGACCAGCTGCTGATCATCTCGTAGGCGCCGGGCGGGTCCTCGCGTGCCGCCGCGAGCAGGACTTCGCTCACCGCCATCGGCACGGCCGGGCCGAGCAGTGCGATTTTCTCGACGCGCGACGGATGGCCCGCGGCTGCCTCGAGCACGGCGAGCGCACCGAGCGAATGCCCGACCAGCGCCGCCTTCTGCATGCCGGTCGCATCGAGCACGGCAACGAGCCAGTCGGCGATCGCGGCAACACTCGCGAGCGGCGCACCGGCCGAGCGTCCATGCGCGGGCAGGTCGACCGCAAGCACGTTGCAGCCGTGATGCGCGAAATAGCGCGATTGCAGTGCGAACACGCTGTGGTCGTGCGCAGCGCCATGCGCGAACAGCACGGTGGGCCGCGCCGCATCAAGCGGCCGGGTGCCCGTGTAGGCGTAGACCTCCGATCCTGCGACCTGCAGCCGCATCACGTCTTCCCTGCCGCGTGCAGCGCGCGCGACAGGTCCTCGATCAGGTCGTCGGGATCCTCGAGCCCGATCGAGAGCCGGATCGTGCCCTCGGTGATGCCCGCCTTTGCGAGATCCGCGGCGCCCATGCGGAAGTGCGTGGTGGACGCCGGATGGATCACGAGCGACTTGGCGTCGCCGACGTTCGCGAGGTGCGAGAAAAGCCGCAGCGCCTCGATGAAGCGCCGGCCCTGCTCGCGCGCGCCCTCGAGGTCGAAGCTGAACACCGCGCCGCAGCCGCGCGGCAGGAGCTTCTGCGCGAGCGCATGGTCGGGATGCCCGGGCAGTTCGGGATAGCCCACCGCCCGCACGAGCGGATGCTCGCGCAGGAACGCGACGACACGGCGGGTGTTGGCGACATGCTTCTCCATGCGCACGGGAAGCGTCTCGATGCCCTGCAGGATCTGGAACGCGGTGAAAGGCGCCATGCAGGCACCGAAGTCGCGAATGCCCTCGCGACGTGCGCGGAGCAGGAACGCGGCCGGCGCCGACTCCTCGGTGAACACCATGTCGTGGAAGCCGGCGTAGGGGGCGGTCAGCGTCGGGAACTTGTCGCGCGCCTTGGCGCCCTCCCAGTCGAAGCGACCGGAATCCACCAGCACGCCGCCGATCACCACGCCGTGTCCGGAGAGGAACTTGGTGGCCGAATGGAACACGAGGTCCGCGCCGTGCTCGAACGGCCGGATGAGCCACGGCGTGGTGAACGTCGAGTCGACGAGCAGCGGCAGGCCATGATCGTGGGCGAGCGCGGCAACGCGCGGAATGTCGAACACGTCGAGCCCGGGGTTGCCGAGCGTTTCGCCGAACAACAGCCGGGTTTCCGGCCGGATCGCCGCACGCCACGCGTCGAGGTCGCGCGGATCGACGAACGTCGTCGTGATGCCGAAGCGCGGCAGCGTGTAGTCGAGCAGGTTGTGCGAGCCGCCGTAGAGCGAGCGCGAGGCGACGACGTGCGCGCCGGCGCCCATCAGCGTCGCGATCGCAACGTGCAGAGCCGCCTGCCCGCTGGCGGTGGCGATCGCACCCACGCCGCCTTCCAGCGCGGCGACGCGCTCCTCCAGCACCGCGCAAGTGGGGTTCGAGATGCGCGAGTAGACGTGCCCCGCGCGCTCCATGTTGAAGAGCGCAGCCGCGTGGTCGCTGTCCGGGAACACGAACGACGCCGACTGGTAGATCGGCGTCGCCCGTGCGCCGGTTGCAGGATCGGGCCTCGCGCCGGCATGCAGCGCGAGCGTGTCGAAACGCGGGAACTTGGAGGCGGTCATGCGCAGGACTGTCCACCGAGCAAAACGCAGCCCGCATGGTAGCGCAACCAGGCCATGGGTCGGCGGCGGCAAGATCGCGCTAGACTTGCGCAATCGCCCGCCCGTCACCCAGGAGGAAGAGATGAAACGCACGGCATCGGCCCGCTGGCAGGGCTCCGGCAAGGAAGGCCAGGGAACACTGTCGGTCGAAAGCGCCACGCTGAAGGACACGCCCTATTCGTTCAAGGCTCGCTTCGGCGACGGCAAGGGCACGAATCCCGAGGAGCTTATCGCCGCAGCGCACGCCGGCTGCTTCACGATGGCGCTGTCCTTTGCGCTCGGCAACGCGGGCTTCACACCGGAGGCGATCGACACCGAGGCCGGGTTGACGATGGACCAGACCGACGGCGGATGGACCATCACCGCCATCCACCTCGTCACCCGGGCCCGGGTGTCCGGCATCGACGCGGCCAAGTTCATGGAGATCGCGAACGGCGCCAAGGCCAACTGCCCTGTCTCGCGCGTGTTGAACGCAACGATCACGCTGGATGCCGCGCTCGCGAGCTGAAGGGCATTCGATGCAGCAGCGAGGCTCGCCCCCACCGGAGTCAACGCCGCCCTGTCCGCGCGACGTGCGGCGGGGGCGCGGCGCGACGGTCAACCCCGGCAACCGCTTTCGCGACGCGACGCGCGAGGCTTTCGACGACGGCTGGGGTGCGCCGGGCGAGGATGACGCGCCCGCGCCATTGCGAACCACGGTCACGATCCAGCCCGCGCGCACGATCATCGCGCGCAACGACTCGCCGGACATCCCGTTCGACCAGTCGATCAATCCCTACCAGGGCTGCGAGCATGGCTGCATCTACTGCTACGCGCGGCCTTCGCACGCTTACCACGACCTGTCGCCGGGCCTCGATTTCGAAGCGAAGCTCTTCGCCAAGCCGAACGCCGCCGCACTGCTGCGCGCCGAGCTCGCGAAGCCCGGCTACGTGTGCGATCCACTCGCGATCGGAATGAACACCGATGCCTACCAGCCGATCGAGCGCGAGTGGAAGGTGACGCGCTCGGTGCTGGAGGTATTGGGCGAGTGCGAGCACCCGTTCTCGCTCATCACCAAGTCCGCGCTGATCGAGCGCGACCTCGACCTGATCGCACCGATGGCGGCGAAGGGCCTGGCGCGCGCGTATTTCTCGATCACGTCGCTCGACCGGACGCTGTCACGCAAGCTCGAACCGCGCGCGGCCGCGCCGCAACGTCGGCTGGAGTCCGTGAAGCGGCTCGCCGACGCGGGCATTCCGGTCGGCGTGATGATCGCGCCCGTCATCCCGCAGCTTAACGACCGGGACCTCGAGGGAATCCTCGAAGCCGCAGCCGGCAATGGCGCGCGGTGGGCAGGCTATGTGATGCTGCGCCTGCCGCGCGAGGTGTCGCCGCTCTTCCGCGACTGGCTGCAGGCGCACTACCCGGACCGCGCCGCGCATGTGATGAGCCTCGTGCAGCAGATGCGCGGCGGGCGCGAGTACCAGTCGGCTTTCGGCGCCCGGATGCGCGGAGAAGGCATCTTCGCCGAGCTGATCGACAGGCGGTTCAAGCTCGCCTGCGTACGGCTCGGGCTCAATCGCGACCGCACGCCGCTCGATACGTCACGCTTCCGTCCGCCGCAGGAGTCGGCCACTGCGCGCATCGAGCGGAACCTAGGCTCGCACCCCGGGCAGCTCGACCTGTTCTGACGACGGACAGGAACTCCAACGAGGAACTCCGACGCGGCTTCGGCGAGTCTCTCGGACCTTTGCATCTGCAGTGAACGGCAGATCGGGTGCCCGCGATTTGTGAAGAACGGCAGCCATCGGTACTCGATCGCTGCCTGGGCCTCCAAGGCTCGCCTGCGACCCGGCTCCGAGCCTCGGGCAGGAGCCGCCCGATGACCTGCGACGTGACCTCGTCTTAGCCTGGCACTTGCCAGGCGATGCGCTGATCGGCTTCGCAGGACGTGCCGGTTGGGCCGGCGAGTCGCGCCCAGCCGGTCCGGCATCTCCAGCAGCAGTGGGCCACGGACCGAGGCGATCGTGGGTGCGCCAATCGGCTGGCCGACGCGGGCAAGGATGTCGCGCACGCTCGCGGTCGAAACGTCGATGCGATGCGAACCGCACGAGCGGCATTGCAAATTGGACCCCGCGGTTTCTACAATTTCGTAGTGTTATCGCGGCACCGATGCGATGTCTTTCAACGAGGGAGCTTCTTGTGGGCGAGGATCATGAAGCGGCTTAGGCAACTTCCGTACGTTGCGATCGCTGCCATTGCAGCGGCTTGCGTAATCCCGTCCGCCTACGCTGAAGAAGCGGTGCAGGCCCCCGTTTCCAAGCGCTTTCGTTGGGACAACCGGCCGCTCAAATGCTTCGCTCCCGAAGCGTCGCAGGCCGGGCCGATGTGCGCCGAGTCGGCGAACTGGCCGGACTGGGTGACGACCGTTTCGCGCGTACAGAATCTGTTCACCGAACCCGACTTCGACCTTGTCGCACGGGCAGAACGTGAACTCGGCTTCTCCGATGAACGATTTGCAGGCGGCGAGTATCACTTCGACGCATGGCACTGGGCGTTGCACGTGATGTTTCGCGAGCAGCCCGCACGCTATGCGGAGACGCTGGAACAATGGCGGACGGCGACAGGCGGAGTAGGTTACGTTGTCTTGGCGGAAGCCCTGTTGCGGGAAGGCGAGGGATGGCGTGCGCGAGGCGGCGGATTTGCCAACACGGTTCCGCCAGAAGCCTGGAAGACCTACGAGCGCAAGCTAATCGAAGCCGACTCCATACTCGACTCGGCGCCGGTGGCGCTCAAGAAGACGGGAAGCTGGCATGCGCTGAAACTGTCGATTGCCCGGCAATTGGGCGAAGAGAGAGGCGTCAAGGGACCGGTATTTCAAGCTGCCGTTGCAGCATGGCCGTACTACAGGCGTCTTTACAGGACGGCAATCGGTTTTTCGTTTCCTCGCTGGGGTGGGAGCTTCGATGAAATTGAACTTGTCGTGCGATATGCCTACGACAAGACCAAGGCTACCGACGGGGCTGCTTGGTATGCGACCCTGTACACGGACGCATTCATCAACGATGGCGAGTACACGCTGCGCGATAGCAAGGTTGACTGGACCCTCATGAAAAAGGGCTTTCGCGATGCGCTGAGCAAGGAGAAAGCCGGAGACGGCCCCGTTTGGGGCTTTGCTCGCATGGCCTGCCAGATGCGCGACCGAGAAGAAACCCGGCGCCTGTATGGCTTGATTGATCAGTTGCCGGAATCGAAGAGACCCAGGAATACAGCAGCAGATCCTTGCAGGACGTTTGCGAATGGCGCCAACGTGGACGGCGCGATGCTCGATGCTCGAGGACTGCACGGGAGCTAGCCCGGATGTTTCACCAGGGCGCGGGAATTTGGCGTGGCAGTTTGCGGCCTGGATCGGACGCAGCCGACGACGCCAATAGCAGCGACTATTGGCTAGGAGAGCAAGCCCGAGCCAGCTGCAAAACGACCGCCAAAAACCGAGCAGTCCACCCGTCCAACGTGTTCCACCGGTGGCGGGTCACAAGTGCTTGGCAAGGCTCGAGCCTCCATTGAATCGGCGGCGGTCTGGTGAAATATCCGGGCTAGGCGGCGATAAGCTGCTGCATCGTTCGCTGCTTTCGCGCACTTCAGTACCTTCTCCAGCGTCGAATTGGAATTCCAACGCCCCCGGGCGAGTATCTCGAGGCCAGGCACATGCATTCGACGCCGGATCGGGTGTCGCGGACTTCCGAGAAATGGCAGCCGTTGGGACCCGATCGCTGCCCGGGACTCCGAGGCTCGCCGACCGCGGCGGGCCGCGGCCCGGAGCGAGTACGGGTGCGCTGATCGGCCAGCCGAGGTGAGCGAGGATGTCGTGCGCGCCCGTCGGGTCGGTGATGATGGCGGCGATGCGCCCCTTCGCCAATACCCCTCGGGCCCAGTAGCGGGAAACGCGGCGCGAACTACTTTGCGGCCGGCGCCCCCGCAGGTGCGCCGCGCGCCGGCTCGGCCACGACGCGAACGCCGACGTCCTTCAGCAGGCGCTTGAATTCGGGCGAGTCCATAATGATGGTCCCCGCCGCAGCACGCAGGCGATCGACGGCCTCGGCGGGCAGAACAAACGTCGTGGGCTGCTGATTCAGATAGTCGAGTTCCGCCTTGTCTTTCAGCGCGGGGAACGACACGTCGATGGCGAAGATCTCGGCCGCGGGAACGCGCAGCGCGGCGGCGACCTCAGGGTCCTTGTTGGCCGCAAAGACAGCCGAGTTGCGGATCCGGCGCAGGTTCTGCCAGCGCGCCGCGGTGTCTCGCAACAGCTCAACCGCCTCGTAGGAAAAGGCGTCGATCGGCGTGCCGGCTGCCTTGAGCAGGACTTCCACGGTGCCGGGGGGGCTCTCCGACTCGTCCCAGTTGGTCGGGGGCGAAGACAGCGAATTGACGATGAAGACGATGATCCTGCGCGCGCTGTCGATCGGCGATGGCAGACCGGCATCGTGCAACGCCTCGAGGATCTCCAGCGAGTCGAGCACGGCGCGCATGCCCACGTTGTCCGATACGCCACCGTCCACCAGATGGATGTAGGGTCGATGGACGCCGTCGCGAAAGGCTTGTTCGGCCTTGAGCGAGCGTATCGCCCGCGCGGCGGGCCGCGGCGGGTTGTCGGAGTCGAGGAACAACTTCACCCAAGCGGGCGGGGTCGCCTGGCAGGTACCGCCATAGTTGTTGATCGTGACCGGCGAGAGCACGACCGGCACCGCCGAGGAGGCTGCCGCGGCACGGGAGAGCGGGACCGCGTTGAGATCCGAGCAGATGACGTCGAATACGCGCTGGTTGAAAACGAAACGGGAGCCGGTCGAGATGTCGGTGGCCGACGCCAGTATCAGCGGGCCCTTGCCGCGGTCGAGATCGCCGAACGTGGCCCCGTTGAACAGGATTTCGTCGTACAACTGGGCCGCCAGTTCGGAGCGGCCCCAGCCCGTCGACCCCAGCTTGCCCCAATTGGCCGGACTGAATGTGCGGGAGATGATCTCGCCCTGCACATCGCGCTTCAGGAAGCGTTGCTCGTACTCGGTGAACAGCTTGTCGCCGTAGAGGCCGTAAGCCAACGCGGTGAAGCTGCCACCCGACACGCCGGTGATGACATCGACCGCATCGAGCAGGCGGACCGTGTTGCCCTGCGGTCCGACCACCTCGGTACGCCGCAGGAACTCCAGGACACCGTACGAGAAGGCGGCCGCGCGCGTGCCGCCGCCCGAGAAGGCGAGGATGACCAGATTCTCCTTGCCCTTCATCAGCGCATGGCGCGCCTCGAAACGGTAACCGGTACTCGGGTCGGCTTGCGTGATCGGCGGATTGACCGGGCGGGTGGCACAACCGCCGAGGAGGAACAACAACGCGAGTACCAACAACGATGCCGTGCGAGAGGGGGTCATGAGTTTGCCGGCGCTGTACGTGCAAACTTGGATTTTACTGCTTCCTCGGCGCCGCTGCACCCGGCGACCCGCCGTCGCACTGCACCTTGCCGGGCGTCTCGAGGTGGTGCAGAGTAAACAATCCGCACTCTCCAGGAGCGCCACGATGCCCACAGTCCGCCACCTGCCGACGATCGTTGCCGCGGTCGTCTTCTTCGCGATCGGTGCCATCTGGTACAACGTGCTGTCGGTCCCGTGGCTCGCCGGCATCGGCAAGTCGATGGAACAGCTCACCCGGGAGCAAGGCAGCTCGCCATTGCCCTATGTCGTGGGCTTCGTCGCGATCCTCGTCATGTGCTACACGCTTGCCTGGCTGATCGCACGCCTCGATGCGAACACGCTGGGCACGGGCCTTCAGACGGGGATCATCGTGGCACTCGGGTTCAACGCCGCCACGCTGGCGCTCAACTACGGTTTCGAGTCACGCTCGCCGACGCTTTGGGCGATCAACGCGGGCTATGTCCTCGTCGGGCTGGCCATTTCAGGAGCGATCCTCGGGGGTTGGAGGCGATCGCGCTAACATTCGCCTGCCGGCCGGTGCCACCGAAGGCGCCGGCCATCCGGATGGAGGTGGCGCATGGCCTCGCTCACCGAGCGACTGCTCACGGTCTACACGGGCGCGGTGCACGACGTGCTGCGCGGAATGGGCCACGAACGCATCGCGCTGCCATCGGCGATCAAGCCGCTCGATCCCACGCTCAAGCTCGCCGGTCCCGCGTGGACCGTGTCGGGCCACATCGACCGCACGAAGACCCGGGACGACACGCTGCTCGGCTGGTGCACGCTGCTCGCGCGGGCGCCGGCGGGCCACGTGATCGTCTGCCAGCCACACAACCACGAAGTCGCGCTGATGGGCGAGCTGTCCGCACAGACGCTGCAGGCGCGGGGCGTGCTGGGATACGTCGTCGACGGCGGATCGCGCGACACCGAGCTCGTGCTCGGGCAGAGGTTTCCGGTGTTCTGTTCGTTCCTCACGCCATCCGACATCGTCGCGCGCTGGATTCCCGACGCGTACGGCGAGCCGGTGGACTTGGGCGGCGTGACGATCGCGACCGGCGACTACATACTCGGGGACCGCGATGGCGTGGTCGCAATCCCGCAGGCGCTCGCCGAGGAAGTCGTGACGAAGACCGAGGAAGTCGTCTCGACCGAGGGCGAGATGCGCAAGGCGCTGATCGCCGGCATGGACCCCGTCGCGGCCTACCACCGCTATGGCAAGTTCTGACGACGTGAGGCCTGCCGTGCTGCGGCTCGCGCCGGGCGACAATGTCGCCGTCGCGCTGCGCACCATCGGGGCCCGCGAACGCGTGATGCTCGACAACGTTGCCCTCACCGTCGAGCGCGAAACACCGGTCGGTCACAAGATCGCGGCGCGCCCCATCGCAAAGGGCGAACCGATCCTCAAGTACAACTGCCCGATCGGACGTGCGAGCTGCGACATCGCGCCCGGCCATTACGTCCACACGCACAACGTCGCGAGCGACTACCTGCCGACGTACACGCTGCCGACCTGAATGCAGCCCCAAATGGCGCGCCCGGATCGGCGCCGCACCGGATCGCTCCCTTGAAACTCGCCATCGTCCAGGTCACGCCCTTTGCGCAGAACTGCTCGCTCGTCGTCTGCGAGGCCACCGGTGAGGCGGCGCTGATCGACCCCGGGGGAGACGTCGACACGCTGATGAGCGTGGTCGAGAAGAGCGGCGCAAGGCTCGCGAAGGTCATCCTGACGCACGGCCACGCCGACCACTGCGGCGGCGCCGCGGAGGTCGCGCAGCGCGCCGGCGTGCCGATCGAGGGCCCGCAGCGGGAAGACGCGTTCTGGATCGACCAGCTCGACACGCAGGGCCGCGTGTTCGGAATCCACGGCGCGCGCCGCTTCACGCCCGACCGCTGGCTGGAGGACGGCGACTCGGTCACCGTCGGCGAGTTGCGCTTCGACGTCCGCCACTGCCCGGGACATACGCCGGGTCACGTCGTGCTGAGCCAGCGCGAGCACCGCATCGCATTCGTCGGCGACGTGCTGTTCCAGGGCTCGGTCGGCCGCACGGACTTTCCGCGCGGCGATTTCGACACGCTGGTGCAGTCGATCACGACCAAGCTGTGGCCGCTCGGCGACGACATGCGCTTTGTGCCGGGGCATGGGCCGATGTCGACGTTCGGCGCGGAGCGCCAGTCGAACCCGTTCGTGGGCGACGCGGCACTTGCAGGATAGGCGATGACGACGGAAGCCGCCGCGCTGACCGGTTACCGCCGCGGCGACGGCCGCGCGGGCGTTCGCAACGTGCTCGTCGTCGCATATCTGGTCGAGTGCGCGCACCACGTCGCGCGCGCGATCGCCGACGGGTTCCCTGACCGCGACGTCCACGTGATCGGCTTCCCCGGCTGTTACCCGAACGCATATGCGCTCGGCATGCTGGAAAAGCTCTGCACGCATCCGAACGTCGGCGCCGCGCTGCTCGTGTCGCTCGGCTGCGAAGGGATGGACAAGCGCCGCCTGGAGAGCGCGATCGCCGGATCCGGACGCCCGGCGCATCTGCTCGGCATCCAGCAAACGGGCGGCACGCGAAAGACGACCGCCGCAGGGCGGGCGTGGATCGAGGAAACGCTGCCCGGTCTCGACGGAACGCCGCGCACGCCGATGCGCGTCGACGAGCTGACGGTCGGCACGATCTGCGGCGGGTCGGACGCGACCTCCGGGCTCACCGCCAATCCTGCGATGGGCCATGCGTTCGACCTGCTGGTCGCAGAGGGCGCGACCGCGATCTTCGAGGAGACGGGCGAGCTGATCGGGATGGAGACGCTGATGGCCGCGCGCGCCGAGCGGCCCGAACTCGGGCCCGAGCTGACCGGGAGCGTCGCCAAGGCTGCGCGCTACTACGCGACGCTGGGCCACGCGAGCTTCGCGCCCGGCAATGCCGATGGCGGGCTCACGACGATCGAGGAGAAGTCGCTCGGCGCCTACGCCAAGTCGGGGCAATCGCGCATACGCGGCATCGTCAAGCCCGGCATCGCGCCGCCGCGCGGCGGCCTGTACCTGCTCGACGTCGTGCCCGACGGCGAGGTCCGCTTCGGCTTTCCGAACATCAACGACAACGCCGAGATCGCCGAGCTGATCGCCTGCGGCGCGCAGATCATCCTCTTCTCGACGGGCCGCGGCTCGGTCGTCGGCAGCGCGCTCGCGCCCGTGATCAAGGTCTGCGCCAATCCGGAAACCTACCGGAACATGGCGGAGGACATGGACATCGATGCCGGGCGCATCCTCGCGGGCGCGGCGAGTCTGCCCGAGGTCGGGCGCGAGATCCACGAATTGCTGCTGCGCGTGGCCGGCGGCGAACGCACGAAATCCGAAGCGCTGGGACACCGCGAATTCGTGCTGACGTACAAGACGTTCGACCCGCTCGGGCCCGCCTGCCTGCCGCGCTGAGGCAACCGGAGGCTACGTCACCGGCAGCCTCAGTACCTGTTGCGCAGCCGGGCGCGCGCACAGGCGCTGGTACCAGGCGGCGATTCCCGGACGTGCGGTGCGCTGCAACGGCAATCCGAGCCAGCGATGCACCTGCAGGCTGACGGGAATGTCGCCCATCGTGAAGGTCGAACCCGCGACGTAGTCCCGTTGCGCGAGATCCGCGTCGAGGATCGCAAGGCACGTTTCGCTTGCCTGCGCCGACGCCTCGACCAGCCGCGCATCGCGCCGCTCCGCCGGCGTGCGGATCAGCTGCAGGAACGCGTCGCGCATCGCCGGGCCCAACTCGGTCGCCTGCCAGTCCATCCAGCGATCGGCATCCGCGTGCACCGCGAGCGACGCCGGGGAAAGCACGCCGGGCGAGTGCTTGGCGGCGAGATAGCGCACGATCGCATTCGACTCCCACAGCACGAAGCCGTCATCGTCGATCACCGGGATCTTGCCATTCGGATTCATCGCCCGATATGCCGGCGCGTCGAGGCCGCCGAACGCGCCGCCGACGTCGATGCGTTCGAACGCAACGCCCGCCTCCTGCGCGCACCAAACGACCTTCTGCACGTTGATCGAGCTCAATCGTCCCCAGATCCGCAGCATCGCGATCCTCCCGGCCATGGACAAACTCTGATGTAGCTTAGCGCGAATCCGCGACGGTCTCCATGTTGGTACGACACCCATCCGGGCACGTCGCGGCCAAACATCACGCAGTCCGCCGGGCGCACTGCGCGTCAGGCATACAATCGGGCCCAGCGACGCGGGGCCCCGCCTCGCGCCACCTGCCACCGATGCCTCCGTCTGCCACCGCTCCCATGCCCCGCGACTACCGCCGCAGCGCGGCGATCGTGCTCGGCCATCCGTTCGCGTTCGCTCTGCGCGTGCTCAAGGCGTTCCGCGCGAACCAGGGGCTGCTGCTTGCTGGCGCGGTCGCCTACTACGCGCTGCTGTCGCTCATCCCGTTGCTGATCCTCGTGCTGATCGTGCTTTCCCAGGTGATCGATCCGGAACGGCTGCTCGACGCGCTGCGCCAGTATCTCGGGTTTCTCGTCCCCGGGCAGTCGGCAGCGCTCGTGGGCGAACTCTCGAGCTTCCTCGCGCACGGCGAAGTGATAGGGCCGGTGCTGTTCGTCACGATGCTGTTCTTCAGCGCACTGGCGTTCACGATGCTGGAAAACGCGATGTCGGTCATCTTCTTCCATCGTGTCGCGATCCGCCGGCGTCGTTTCCTCGTTTCGGCGCTGATGCCCTATGTGTTCATCGTGCTCCTCGGCGCGGGGTTCCTGCTCGTCACGATCGTGTCGGGCGCGCTCGGGCGCATGGCCGGGCAGAACGTGCATCTGTTCGGCGCGCTTCTCTCGCTCGATGACCTTTCCGCTGCGCTGCTCTATCTCGTGGGCGTGGGCGGCGAGATCCTGCTGCTGACGGCGGTCTATCTGGTGATGCCGGTCGGGCGGCTGTCGCTGCGCCACGCGCTGATCGGCGGCATCACCGCAGGGCTGCTCTGGGAAGCGACGCGCCATGTACTCGTCTGGTACTTCACGACGATTTCACAGATCCAGATCGTCTACGGCTCGCTCACCACCGCGATCGCGGTGCTCCTGTCGGTGGAGATCGGCGGCATCGTGCTGCTGCTCGGCGCCCAGGTGATCGCCGAGTACGAGCGGATCGCGCGCGAGCCGCTCGACGCCCACCCGAGGGCGCTGCACACTCCCGCGGCGCGAAATTAGCCCGGATAGTTCACCGGGCCGCAAACCGCCGCGCCACGTTCCCGCGCCTCGGTGAAACGTCCGGGCTGGCGCGTCATACGGGCGGTTGCGCGCCGGCGCCGGCCGCACACTCGGGACACAGGCACGCGACATTGACGAGCGAAGGCGGAATGCGCGCCAGCGTTTGCGCGGCGATGGTCACGCTCGCGCACCAGCACGGCTCCTGCCCACCACCCGCCATCGCGCAGCGGTTGGACCGGCCGCACAGCGGACACCGGGACGAATCGGTCGCCATCGTTGCTGTCGAGTACTTCGGCCTTGCTTCCGGCATGGTCCCCATGTTCTTCGAGTCAACGAGCCCCGCCGCTGCGGGGGCGGAACTCGTGTCGAACGGCACCCGCGTTCAGCGTTCCGGCGCCTTGGCCGACGCGGCGCGGACCAGCCCGAAGTCGTAGATTCCGGGAGTCGAGTCCTCGATCATCGTCGCGCCTACGGCCTTTTCGTAGAACGCCGCCGGGCCAACGCCACCGACGATCGCATAGGCATAGCCCGCATCGCGTATCGCGTAAAGGCATGCGAGCAACAGCGCGAGACCGATGCCGCGACCGCGCGCGGCTTCCGCAACGCCGGTCGGTCCGAAGAAGTTGCGCCGCGCGCAATCGTGGCACGCGAAGCCGACGAGCGAATCGCCTTCGAGCGCGACGAAGCACGAAGCCGGGCGCGCGGCGAATGCGAGGTCGCACTCGGCAGCCCATCCCGGCGAAAACGTGGTGCCGACCCAATCGCGCACGACGGTCCGCTCCCACGGTTCCGGCCGGCGGATGCGCACGCCGATGCGCGCCATCTTCGCAAGCGGAGGCGCGAAGTCCGGCAACGCGTAGAGGCGGACGAGCAGGTCGGGCATGACGCAATGGCGGGATGGCGCGCAGGCTCAAGGATAGTCGTCGAGGGCCGGGGCTTCGGCCGGCAGCGGAATGCATTCCGTTTCGCCCGGCACGACCCCGATGCGCCCCGCTTTCCAATCGGCCGCGGCAGCGGCGATGCGCTCTTTGCGGCTCGACACGAAATTCCACCAGACGAAGCGTGGCGCGTCGAGCGGCTCGCCACCGAAAAGCAAAACGCGCGCCGGCGCATCGGTCGCGATAACGGCATCCGAACCGCGCTCGAACACCAGCAGTTCGCCGGCAGCAGCCGAGGCGCCGTCGAGCGCCAAAGTTCCTTCGATCACGTAGACCGCGCGCTCGATGTAGTCCGCCGGCAGCGGAATGCGCGCGCCCCGCTCGAGCACGACATCGGCGTAGAACATCTCGGAGAGCGTCTGCACCGGCGACGACACGCCAAGCATGCGCCCGAGGATCACCCGGGCCCGCGCACCCGCGTCGGCGGCAGCCGGCAGATCGGCGTGGTGCGCGAACGAGGGCGCGTCCTCCTCGTGTGCGCGTGGCAGCGCAACCCAGATCTGGATGCCGGACAGCTGCGATCCGGTCGCGCGGAGCGGCTCCGGCGTCCGCTCCGAATGCACGACGCCCCGGCCCGCGGTCATCCAGTTGACTTCCCCGGGGCGTATCGGCTGGACGAAGCCCAGGCTGTCGCGGTGGAGGATCTCGCCTTCGAACAGGTACGTCACGGTCGCGAGCCCGATGTGCGGATGCGGGCGCACGTCAAGCCCGCGACCGGGCGCAATGGCGACCGGCCCCATCTGGTCGAAGAACACGAACGGACCGACATTGCGGCATCGCGCGCTCGGCAACGCCCGGCGGACCGTGAACCCGTCGCCGAGGTCGCGCGCACGCGGAACAATGCGGTTGGCGATCATCGTGCCCGCGGTCCCCAGGACCGGCTGCGCTTGCCGCTTACGGTGCCGTCGTCGAGCAGGAACCTTCGGATCACGATTCGCGTCTCCTCGCGCACCTCGGCCGGCCAACGAAGACGACGCCGGAATGCGCGGCAATGACATGCATCAAGGCCACCGGCGACCCGGGTCGCTAGAGTCGCGCGGTCGCCCCGCCACGCGCATTGTCTCCCAACTTCCGATGCTTGTGCTTCTGCTCGCTCCCGTCGCGCTCGCGCTTGCCGTGCTTTCCGCCCACTTCTATCGGGCAGGCGCCCTGCTGCCGCTCGTCGTAACGGTGGCACTCATCACGTTGCTGCCGCTGCGCCGGCGCTTCGTCGCGCGGCTCGTGCAGGCGGGGCTCGTGCTCGGCGCGCTCGAATGGCTGCGCACGCTCGCGGCGCTGGTCGAGGTGCGGCAGGCGACCGGGCAACCCTTCGTTCGGCTCGCGGCGATCCTCGGTGCCGTGGCCATTGCGACGCTGCTCTGCACGCTGCTCTTCCGCGTGCGCGCAGTCCAGACGCATTTCCGCCTGCGCAGGCGCGACGACCACGGGCCGACGCCGCTCGGAACGCCCGGCTGAAGCTGCGCCGCCACCAAGGTGGCAGCTGTCCTGATCCGAAATTGATCTGGCACCCGATGTCAGATCGCACGCAACTTCGACGGTCTCAGTTCGGCCGAGACCTCGAGCAGGCTCAGCCGTAGCGAAACACCCCCACGGCCAGCAGCAGTGCCAGCGCACTCGCGCCCCACAGCGGTGTGCCGAAGAAGGCCAGCCACAGCAGGTGGATGTAGCCGGCGGCGAGCAGCGAGATGAAAAGCCGGTCGCCGCGCGTGGTAGTGAGGCCCAGTACACCGCGGCGCGCTCCGCCGCCCGGGCGGCGCCACTCCCACAAGCCCATCAACACGAGCAGTAGTGCGATCAGGCCGAAGAACAGCGCCGTCTGCCAGGTCCAGGCCATCCATCCGAAGCCGGCTGCGACTTGCATGGCTTACACGCGGCCCAGGGCGAAGCCCTTGGCGATGTAGTTGCGCACGAAGTAGATCACCACGGCGCCGGGGATGATCGTGAGCGCGCCGGCCGCCGCGAGCAGACCGAGCTCGTAGCCCGATGTGCTGGCGGTACGTGTCATCGTCGCCGCGATCGGCTTGGCGTCCACCGACGTGAGCGTCTTGGCCAGCAGCAGCTCGACCCAGCTGAACATGAAGCAGAAGAAGGCCGCCACGCCGATGCCGGCGGCAATCGTCGGCATGAAGATCTTGATGAAGAACTTCCAGAACGGGTAGCCGTCGACGAACGCCGTTTCGTCCAGCTCGCGCGGCACGCCGGACATGAAGCCTTCGAGGATCCACACCGCCAGCGGGATGTTGAACAGGCAATGCGCCAGCGCCACCGCCACGTGCGTGTCGAACAGGTTCAGGCTCGAGTAGAGCTGGAAGAAGGGCAGCGCGAACACCGCCGGCGGTGCCATGCGGTTGGTGAGCAGCCAGAAGAAGAGGTGCTTGTCGCCGAGGAAGCGGTAGCGCGAGAAGGCGTAGGCCGCGGGCAGCGCCACCGTCACCGAGATCACGGTGTTCATCAGCACGTACATGAGCGAGTTCACATAGCCCATGTACCAGGTGCGGTCGGTCAGGATCTTGGCGTAGTTCTCGAGGGTGAAATGAGAAGGCCACAGCGTGAAGCCGCCGAGGATCTCGTTGGTGTTCTTGAACGACATGTTCAGGAGCCAGTAGATCGGCAGCAGCAGGAAGACGATGTACAGCGTGGGCACGAGCCACTTCAGGCGCAGCATGTTCACTCCTCCTCGTTCTTCGTCATCACGGTGTAGAACAGCCACGACAGCAGGAGGATGATCAGGAAGTAGATAAGCGACATCGCCGCCGCGGGCCCGAGGTCGAACTGACCGAGCGCGATCTTCACCAGGTCGATCGACAGCAGCGTGGTGGCATTGCCCGGCCCGCCGCCGGTCAGCACCACGGCCTCGGTGTAGATCATGAAGCTGTCCATGAAGCGCAGCAGCACGGCGATCAGCAGCACATGCTTGAGCTTGGGCAGCTGGATGTGGCGGAAGATCGCCCAGCGCGAGGCGCCGTCGATGCGCGCGGCCTGGTAGTAGGCGTCGGGGATCGCGGACAGGCCCGCGTAGGTGAGCAGCACCACCAGCGAGGTCCAGTGCCAGACGTCCATCGCGACCAGTGTCACCCAGGCGGCGATGGGCTGGCGCGTGTAGTTGAAGTCCCAGCCCAGCGCGTTGAGGCCGCGGCCCATCAGCCCGATGTCCGGCAGCGCAAAGATGTTCCACATCGCGCCCACCACGTTGTACGGGATGAGCAGCGGCATCGCCATCAACACGAGGCAGATCGACACGCCGATGCCCTTGCGCGGCATGGCCAGCGCGATGGCCACGCCGAGCGGGATCTGGATCGCCAGGATGATCGCGGTGAAGAGCAGCTGGCGCTGCAGTGCTTCGCGAAAGCGCGGGCTCTTCATCACCTCCTCGAACCAGCGCACGCCCTCGAAAAAGAACTGGTTATTGCCGAAGGTCTCCTGCACCGAGTAGTTCACCACCGCCATCAGCGGGATCACGGCGTTGAACGCCACGAGCAGCACCACCGGCAGCACGAGCCACCAGGCCTTCTGGTTCGTAGTGCGCGTCGTCACGCGTTGTCGACGAGCCAGCCGTCGGCGTACATGTGGGTGTGAGCCGGGTCGAAGGCGAGGTGGCTTTGTTCGTCCGGCAGCGGCTCGCCCTCGGCCACCAGCGCCTTGATCAGATGCTCGTTGTGGCGAGCCTCCACGATGCGGTAGCGCCCCGCGTCGCTCACCCGCTCGATACGCACCGGCAGGCCCGCCGCGGCAAAGCGCACGAACTCCGGTCGCACACCGATCTGGTCGCCGCGGCCGACGCCCTGCGCCAACGCATACCCGGCGAAGCGCGCCACGCCGGCCGCATCGGTCTCGCAGGGCAGCAGGTTCATGCCCGGCGAGCCGATGAAATGGCCCACGAACGTGTGGCGTGGGCGCTCGAACAGCTCCACCGGCGTGCCGGCCTGCACCACCTGGCCGTCGAGCATCACCACCACCTGGTCGGCAAAGGTGAGGGCCTCCGTCTGGTCGTGCGTGACGTAGATCATCGTCACGCCCACGCGCTGGTGCAGCTCCTTGAGCTTGCTGCGCAGCCGCCACTTGAGGTGCGGGTCGATCACCGTGAGCGGCTCGTCGAAGAGGATCGCGGCCACGTCGCTGCGCACCAGTCCTCGGCCGAGCGAGATCTTCTGCTTGCCGTCGGCGGTGAGGCCGGCGGCGCGTGCGTCGAGCCGGTCTTGCAAGTCGAGCAGGGCGGCGATTTCGTGCACGCGTGCCTTCACCTGCGCCTCGCCGACGCCGCGGTTGCGCAGCGGGAAGGCCAGGTTGTCGAACACGCTCATCGTGTCGTACACCACCGGGAACTGAAACACCTGGGCGATGTTGCGTGCGCCCGGGTCGAGCGCCGTGACGTCGCGTTCACCGAAGCGCACCCGGCCCTGGCTCGGCCGCAGCAGGCCGGAGATGAGGTTCAGCAGCGTGGTCTTGCCGCAGCCGCTCGGGCCGAGCAGAGCGTAGGCGCCGCCATCGGCCCATTTGAGGTCGAGCTGGCGCAGCGCCCAGTCGCCCGGCTCCGACGCGCGCGGCTCGGCGCGGTAGCTGTGGCTCAGTTTTTCGAGGCTGATCAGCGCCATCGCATCAAACCCGGAGGCGGCGGCCGCCGCGGTCGAAGTACAGGCAATGCGCGACGTCGAGCGCAAAGGCCGCGTGCTGACCGATCGGGTGGCTGCGCACGCCATGCGCGAGCGACACCCAGGTGCTGCCGGCCAGATCGAAGTGCACCACACTCTCGCTCCCGCTGATTTCGCTGATCAGCACTGGGCCGCGCACCGGCACGCCGGCTGCGCCCTCGGGCCGCACGTGGTGCGGCCGCAGGCCGATCACGATCTCGCCGTCGGAGAGGTCGGCGAGGCCGGGTGGGGCGGCCCAGCGTACGCTGTCGCCGAGCAGAATCTGGTCGCCGGCCTTGCGCGCCGCAGCCACATTGATCGGCGGATCGGAGAACACGCGAGCGCTGGTCAGATCCTGCGGCTCGCGGTAGACCGCGGCCGCCGGCCCGTACTGCGTGATGCGCCCCTCGTGCAGCGTGGCCACCTGGCCGCCGAGCAGCAGCGCTTCGCCCGGCTCGGTCGTCGCGTAGACGACGATGCAGCCTTGGCTGGCAAACAGGCGCGGCAACTCGTCGCGCAGCGACTCGCGCAGCTTGTAGTCGAGGTTGGCCAGCGGCTCGTCGAGCAGCACGAGTTCACTGTCCTTCACCAGGGCGCGGGCCAGCGCCGTGCGCTGCTGCTGGCCGCCGGAGAGTTCGCTCGGCTTGCGGTCGAGCAGCGGCGAGAGCTTCAGCAGCTCGGCGATGCGGCCGACACGCTCTTTGATCAACGCCGGCTTGGTGCCGCCCACGCGCAGCGGCGAGGCGATGTTGTCGAAGACCGAGAGGTTCGGATAGTTGATGAACTGCTGGTAGACCATCGACACGCGGCGCTGCTGCACCGGCACACCGGTGACATTGCGGCCGCCGAACCACAGCTCGCCGCCGCTCGGCTTGACGAGCCCGGCCATGAGGCGCAGCAAGGTGGTCTTGCCGGCGAGTGTCTCGCCGAGCAGGGTGTTGAAACCGCGCTCGGCCAGCACCAGGCTCGTCGCGTGGATGTGCGTCTGCCCTTCGACGCGCAGCGAGACCTCCTTGAGTTCGAGCGTCACGGGTCCGGCCGAAGCGCGGGGACGCAAGGGCGCCCCCGCTGTCTGCTCACCGCGAGCGGTCTACTTCTTCTCGGCCCAGCGCTTGACGATGTCCTCGTACGCCATCGTCACCCCCTTGGGCTTTTCGTTGGCGAGCTTGGCCTTCGGGCCGTCGGGCTTGCCGAGCCATTCCTTCGGATCCACGGGCTTGTTGAGGCGCGGGCCGCAGCCGCCGTAGGTCTTGGCCTTCTCGTCGGCCTCCTGCATGCGCGCCATCACGACATCCATCTCCTCGGCCAAGCGGTCCATCGCCTTTTGCGGCGTGAAGGCGCCTGAGTTCACGTCGCCGATCTGCTGCCACCACAGCTGCGCGAGTTTGGGATAGTCAGGCACGTTCACGCCGGTGGGCGTCCACATCACGCGGTCGGGCGAGCGGTAGAACTCCACCAGGCCACCGAGCTTGGGCGCGCGCTCCGTGAACGAGGCATGGCGCACCGTGCTGTCGCGGATGAAGGTGAGACCGACCTGGCTCTTCTTCACGTCCACGGTCTTGCTGACGACGAACTGCGCGTACAGCCATGCGGCCTTGCGGCGCTCGAGCGGCGTGCTCTTGAACAGCGTCCACGAACCGGCGTCCTGGTAACCGAGCTTCATGCCGTCTTGCCAGTACGAACCCTTGGGGCTCGGCGCCATGCGCCACAGCAGGTTGCCGCTGTCGTCGACCGTGTTGTTGCCGTCCTTCTTGGACTTGACCATTTCCGCAGTGAAGGCCGTGTACCAAAAGACCTGCTGCGCCACGTTGCCTTGGGCGAGTGCGGGCAGCGACTGGTAGAAATCGTAGTCGGCGGCACCGGGCGGTGCGTACTTGCGCAGCCACTCGTCCCACTTGGCGATCGCGTACACCGAGGCCGGGCCGTTGGTCTCGCCGCCGCGCGAAACGCTCGCGCCCTTCGGGTTGCACGAGCCCTCTTCCATGCGGATGCCCCACTCGTCGATAGGGCGGCCGTTGGGCAAGCCCTTGCTCGAGGCGCCGGCCATCGACAGCCACGCGTCGGTCATGCGCCAGCCGAGGTCCGGTGCGCGCTTGCCGTAGTCCATGTGGCCATAGATGCGCTTGCCGTCGATCTCTTTTACGTCCTCGGAGAAGAACTTGGCGATGTCCTCGTAGGCGCTCCAGTTCACCGGCACGCCAAGGTCGTAGCCGTACTTGGCCTTGAATTTCGCTTTCAGCTCGGGCTTGTCGAACCAGTCCTTGCGGAACCAGTAGAGGTTGGCGAACTGCTGGTCGGGCAGCTGCCAGATCTTCCCGTCGGGCCCGGTAGTGAACGAGATGCCGATGAAGTCCTTGACGTCGAGCCCGGGGTTGGTAACGTCCTTGCCCTCGCCGGCCATCCAGTCGGAGAGGTTCACTGCCGACTGCAGCCGCGAGTGCGTGCCAATCAGGTCGGAGTCGTTGATGTACGCGTCGTACAGGTTGCGGTTGGTCTGCATCTGCGTCTGCACCGCCTGCACGACCTCGCCTTCACCGAGCAGCTGGTGGTTGACCTTGATGCCGGTGATCTCGGCGAAGGCCTTGGCCAGCGTCTTCGATTCGTACTCGTGCGTGGGGATCGTCTCCGACAGCACGTTGATTTCCATCCCCACGAACGGCTTGGCCGCGGCGATGAACCACTCCATCTCCTTCAGCTGGTCTTCCTTGGACAGCACCGAGGGCTGGAACTCGCTGTCGATCCAACGCTTGGCCGCTTCGGTGCCGCCGGCATTCGCCGCGGGTGCTGCGGGTGCCGCGGGTGCCGCGGCGCCGGGTGCCGCGGCGCCAACTGCTTTGGCGGGGGCTTCTTCCTTCTTGCCGCACGCCGTCACGAGCATGACAGCCGCCAGCGCGATGGTTCCGGCCAGGGGTCCGTACCTCATCGTCAGTCTCCTTTCATACAGGAAGTGAATCCAACGTCACGTCGCTTCTACCGGAGCATCATAGCAGCACTAGCCGGCGGCGCCGGTCAGCGCGCTCGGTCGCGGGCCGGCGGGCGTCCGCTGTCAAGTGCGGCCGAGCGTACGCTGGACGCCGGGAGAAGCGGCGAGCCACCGCAAACGGAACGTTGTCGAGACCCGATCGGCCACGTGCAGGCACTGACGCTGGCGCCAGACGGCCCTTCCGAATGGCAGGCTGAGACCCGATAGCGGCTATGCGAACAGGTACGTCACGGTCGCGAGCCCGATGTGCGGATGCGGGCGCACGTCCAGCCCGCGGCCGGGCGCGATGGCTTTTGGCTGCACCGCTGGCTGATCGCGCAGGGTATCGACAACGTCGTGGTGGATTCGGCGCGCATTGAAGTGAACCGCCGCGCGCGGCGCGACGCGATAGAGAGGGCCGCATGCCGGGGCTATCGGTAGCCCCTGAGCGAGTATTCGGCTTTCAGGGTCGATTCGCTATTCACGATCTCACCCCGATAGGTTCTTTTTATGTAGTTGTCTCTGACGGACCCTTGCATTCCAAAGGCGAGCGGCACAACGATGAGTACCGACTTGGTTTCCTCGTTCCCCCCCAATAGGGACTTGCAGGTGACCGTTTGAGCCAGCGCGATGGGACCCAGCGAAACACTTCCAGAGTAACCACCGCTGTAGGAGCCCACCGCGACGAATCCCCCGCCGCCTGCGGGAAACCCGAGGTCCCGGTCGTATGTGCCCGTGCAGGTGCCGAACTCGTCCCGGGACTCATGCGTCCAGTTGACGTGGATCGTCGAGCCCGGGAGCGGCCGGACTAAGGAGTAGTCCGCGCTGACCTCCCCCGGAAAAAGGTACTCCAAGAGATTGTCGATGTCCCGCTCGAACATTAGATCACTCGTAATATTGATAGTGTCTTTGGCCGACTCGCCGTCGTCCACTTGCCGAAGGATCAGCTCTACTGCAAAGGTACCGACAAAACTCGACGGCAGCTCGTAGGGCCTCGGATAGTTGAATTCCCGGGTGATCCTGGTCGTCCGAGACCGGCGCGCGGCATTTCGGCCCGCGGCATCTCGCGTCAGCACCGCAACGCTGTCGTCGGAAGTGACGACGGCATCCCCGACAGTCGTGAAATCGATACTCAACCGGCCCACGGGCGTGGGTGCGGACGGCGGCCGATAGGCACCGCCCATTGTCTGGCCGTTGGCGAACTGCAGCCATTGGCCTTCGTAATGCATCGGCGTCGACATCGGTCCGGCCGACCAGTACCAGACCGGGTTCCCGGCGTCGTCGTACATGAAGGCGACGGCGAACAGGTTGTTTCCCTGCACTTCGATGCTGTAGCCCCGCCCGTTCTCGGCCGCGTTCCACCACCACCCACTTTGCGGCTCGAACCTCGGAGTGTTGCCCGGTGTGCCGAAATAGTCCCGTTCGATCGCGATCGTGCCTCCCGGCCATGTCAGGGTCCCGTGTTGGTCGTCGGTGAACCGGAGCGAAATAGGTCCGGCGTCGGTAGGCGCATCCGGCGGCCGGTAGTCCCCGAAGAGCGTCTGGCCACCGGTAACGCGAAGCAGGCGGCCCTGGTAGGAATAGGGATCCGAATTGGATCCGCCGGAAACGAGCCAGGTCGCGCGACCGTCGCTCTCGTAAAAATAACCGGCGAGGAAGACGATGCCGCCCTGGCTCTCGATGAAGAAACCTCGGCCGCTTTCATCCGGATTCCACCACCACCCGACTTCCGGATCGGCGTGAGCCGCATTGCAACATACCAGCGCGACGAGCAACGTGGCTGCAACTCTCAACGGGCTCGACAAGCTCATGTAGCCTCCCGTACGCGTGAGACCGCAAGAATGATCCTCTTGCGAAGGCTACGCCCGCCGCGCCGCAATTCAAGCGAATAATCCGCAAGATGGAGCAGGAAGTCGCAGCGTCGGGGCGTGTGCGGACAGCGGCGTCGCGGCGGCCAAGGCAAGAACGATGACTGCCGCATGCAGCGGTGAGTTGGGCGCGCGCACGCAGAAGTAACGGAGACGCGAACGTCAACTTCCCCTCAGGTTGACGGTCAGCAGTCAGGAATATCGAAAGGCGGCTCTGGGTTGAACTGCGACCGTCGACGGTCCAACCGCTCGCGTTCAGGCTTGAAGGTCGCAGCCCGGCCAACAGCTGCCGGTCGGTGTCGCCGTGGAGTCTTGCGGTAAGCAGCCATCGAAGATCGGGTCCTCAACCTCATCTGCCCACTCTGCCGCGCCGAGATGCGCGCCATCGTCCTCACCAACGAGGGCCCCACCGTGCGCGGCATCCTCGCGAACTGCGGCGAACCCACCGCGCCGCCGCGCATCGCGCCGGCCCGCGGCCCTCCGCTGTGGGAACCGCCCGTTGCCGGAGCGGGCGGCGGCGATTCCCCCGCCGAGCCGGCACCGGAGTACGAGTTCGATCAACGCATCGCTTGGTAACCCCGACCGCCGACCGCCCGCCGCGGTCGACGCCAGGCAGGCGCGTGCCTCCAGCTGTCCGCGCGCGCTGCGAACTCCCTGGCGCTCGCGAAACACCCGCCCAGGGCTCTCCGGGCCCCGCAGCGACCCCTGATCACCCAGCTTCCGGTCGGTCCGGGCAGGTCGAGACGTGTTCCGCTGCCCCCGACGACGCGATGGGGCGCTCGGTGCTTGCTGCCCTCACTTCAGCTTCTACCGCATCCCGTCGGCGTCCGGGCTTTTCCAGGCGTCGCGGGCGCTGGCCCCCTCGGCGCCTCGAGCCCCACCCTACATCCGCGCGATCTCGGCCTTGCAGTCCCGCCCGCCCCACGTGCCGCGCAGCGCGAACCGATCGCCGGTCCAGCGTCCTGCGAACCGGATGTCGAACGGCAGGCCCCAGCCGCCCCCCTGTGAACCGAGGCCGTTGCCGGTCAAGACGAGCGTTCCATCCGCCGCGGGCCGGCCGCGCACGATGTTGTAGCCCGGTTTTCCCGAAGCGCCGCGCTCGATCGCGAACTCGCCGCCGCGAACGACGAAGTCGGCACCGAGCGTCCACCCGCCCGAGAACTTGTTCGCCCCGCATTCCTGCGTCATCACCCACTTGCCGTCGTGGCGCGACGATTCGGCGTTCGCGGCCGCCTTGGCGACCGCGGCGTCCTGCGCAGCTTTCGCCACAGCGGCGTCCTGGGCAGCCTTCGCCGTCGCCGCGTCCTGGGCGGCCCTGGCGGCGACAGCCTCCTGCGCGGCGTTCGCATCCTGCGTCGCCTTCGCCTGCATCGCCGCGACGTCGGCCTGTGCCTTGGCCCTCAGCGCGGCGGCTTCGCTTTCCGACTTCGACTTCAGCGCTGCAGCTTCGGTCTCCGCTCGCGCCTTGATCGCACTCGCGTCGCTCGCCTTGGCCCGATTCGCCTCTTGCGCGGCCTGCGCCCGCAGCGCAGCGGACTCCGCCTGCACTTTCGCCCTCGTCGCCACGGCGTCTTCCTTTTCGGCTTCCGCGCGCGCGCGGATCGCGTCCGCGTTGGCCGTCGTCGCCAGCTGTTCTGCCTGCTGCCGCGCTTTCTCGGACACGGCGAGGTCAGCCTCGAGCTTCTCCTTCGCCGGATCGGCCGCCGCGACACTCGTCGCCGGCGCGCGCGACCCGCCGAACCAGCCTTGCGTCCACGCGAAGCTGCCGCCGATCGCGGCGAGGACGAGAACGACGAGCGCGATCGGGAGCGCGCGGCTCGTGCCCACCGTCGTCGGGAGGCGCGGCATCTCGCGGCGCAGCGTAGCGCCCGCGCCCGACACCGCGAACGCGCGGATCGGCCGCGAGATGTTCTTGAGCGCCTGCTCGCCCATGTCCTGGAAGCCCAGGTCGAGCTTGCCGGTGATCTGGTCGTAGACGGACGATGAGACCAGGATGCCGCCGGGCGGCGCGATGCTCTGCAACCGGGCAGCGACGTTGACGCCATCGCCCAGCAGGTCGTCGCCCTTGACGACGACCTCGCCGAGGTTGATGCCGATCCGGAACAACATTCGCTGCTGCTCGGGCAACGACTCGTTGCGCGTCTTCAGCGCGTCCTGGATCTCGACCGCGCAGCGCACACCCTCGACCACGCTGCCGAACTCGGCGAGCACCGAGTCGCCCGCCGTGTTGGCGATGCGCCCGTCGTGGAAGAGGATGATCCCGTCGATCACCGCGCGATGGGCGGCGAGCACGCGCAGCGCGCCGGTCTCGTCCGCGTCGACGAGCCGGCTGTAGCCGAACGCGTCGGTCGCGAGGATGCAGGTGAGGCGACGCTTGAGTCCTGGGGGGGCCATGGCGGCGAAGCTTGCGCTGTCGACGCAGCCTACACGCATTAATGCCGCGATGGTGGAGAACCGGCTTCCCGCTCGTGTCTTCCCGCAGTGGCGCCGAGATGCGCATCGTCGCCTTCATCACCGACCCGTCGGCGCCACGCGACGTCTCGAGCCTCGGCCGTGCTCGTAGTCGGAGTCCGCGAACTGGGGCTGTGACGGCGGACTCGCTCTGCCGGTCGGCGTCGGCGCCATCGTGACCGGGCGCTCGATCAGCTTGTCGAGTTCACCACGGCCCAGTCACACGTCCCGACACTGAGGACAGTAATCGATCTCGCCGCCTTGGCGATCGCTCATCACGAGGGCGATGTCGGTACCGTTCGGGTTCGGACATATCATGGCCTGCTCCTTGGGAAGGTTCATTCATCCGAGCCGCCGAAGCCGAACAGGCTCAGCAGGCTCGTGAACAGGTTGAAGATCGAGACGTACAGCCCAACGGTAGCCAGAACGTAGTTGGTTTCGCCGCCGTTGACGAAGCAGCTGGTCTCGAACAGGATCAAGCCGGCAGACAGCAGCGCGACCATCGCCGCCACGGCCAGGCCCAGCGCAGGCATCTGCAGGAACACCGCGCCCAGGCCCGCGATCAGCGCGATGACCATGCCTGCGAACAGAAAGCCGCCCATGAAGCTGAAGTCGCGTCGGGTCGTCAATACCCAGGCCGACAGTGCCAGGAAGGTGACACCCGTGGCCGCCAGGGCCAGGGCCACGATCTGCGCACCGCCGGGCAAGGCCAGCGACCTGGCCAGTACCGGCCCCAGCGTGTAGCCCATGAAGCCCGTCAGCGCGAATATCGCCGGCAGCGCCCAGCCGCTGTTCTTGAACTTGTAGACGGCGAAGAGCAGGCCGAAATAGCCGCCCAGGGTCAGCAGGATGCCCGGCGCCGGCGACTGCAGGGCCGCGCTGACGGCGGCGACAGCCGCGCTGAACAGCAGCGTCATCGAAAGCAGTGCATAGGTGGCGAGCGGTGAGTCGATGAGCTCTCCCGACAAACTGATCGCTCACATCCATGCCTTGCAGGAAGGCGTTGAAGAAGCGTATCGACAGCGACTCAGCGTCTGGGAAACCAAGCGCGCGCCCAACTCGCCAGCGAACTATCGCGCCAGCATCGTCGCCAAAGCCGGTGGTGTGTGCCGGTGTCGCCGCGGAAGATGCGCGGGCAGCACGCTATCGTTGCGGCAACATGACGCAGCCCCTCGTGCAGATCTTGCGCGAAACAGCCGCGACCTTTACCCGCCGAGCGGGTGTCGATACAGACGCTGGCGCAACCCCACGGGCACGCGGCACACGGCACGTTGCTGCTGCTGATGGCAGTGCCTTGCCTCCTGCCCGTGCCGGGCGTGGGCACGGTGCTCGGCCTAGGGATGGCGGCGCTGGCGGCAGCGATGTGGCGGGGCCACTCCTCAGCATGCCTTCCCCAACGGGCGGCCGAACTCGAGCACTCCCGCCGCTGGGCGCAGCGTGTGCTGGGCCTGATTGCGTCTGTTTATTCCATGGCCGGACGCTTCGCCAGGGCCCGGCTGAGCCATCTGGCATCCGCGGACAGACGGTCATGGACCGCCGTCGCGATTGGGTTGATGGGCGTCATCGTCGTGTTGCCGATTCCCTTCGGCAACCTGCTGACGGCACTGGCGATGATGCTTATCGGATTGGGGCTGGTGTTTCGCGGTGGCGTCGCCGTGGTCTTTGGGCAGGCCAAGGCGGGGCTGGCGCTGTTCGTCACCGTGGGCCCGATGCTGATGGCGTGGATCTGGGGCAGCGAATGGATCACGCGCTGGGTTTCAACGTGAACGGGCTTGTTTGATGATCTACGCAACCCTCAAGACTCTGCATGTGCTGTCCATCATCGTGTGGATCGGCGGCATGGTGTTTGCGCACTTCTTCCTGCGCCCCGCCGTCGCCCAGCTCGAACCGGCGGTACGGCTGCGCCTGATGCACGATGTGCTCGGCCGTTTCTTCCAAGCCGTGCTTGCAGCCTCGTTGCTGACGCTGGTCAGCGGTGTATGGATGCTGGGCCGCGTGGCCAAGCAGGTGGTGCAATCCGGTGGCAGCTTCGAGATGCCGCTGGCCTGGACCATCATGTCGGTGCTTGGCGTCGCGATGGTGGCAATCTTCATGCACATCCGCTTCGTGCTCCACAAGAGGCTCGGCCGGGCCGTTGCGGCGTCCGAGTGGACCGCCGGTGGTGCGGCCCTGGCACAGATTGGCCGTTGGGTCTCAATCAACCTGGGCCTTGGCATCCTGGTACTGCTAGTGACGCCCGCCGACATACTTCACCCGCAGATTGCTTAAAACGAGCAGCGCACGAATCCGATTGATGTGCGCGGTGCGCTCGTGCCCCAGCCGTCCCAGTTCCCGGTGCGCTCGTCGCCCGTCTTCTTCCTCCGGCGTGGGCACCCGCAACACCGACCACACCCGCGGCTCGTCCGCGTGGTAGCGAAGCAACATCGCCAGCAGCTTGTCAGCGTCCAGCCGGTCGGTCTTGGCGCGCCGCGCGCGGCGGTTGACTTCAATGCTCGCCGAATCCACCACGATGTTGTCGATACCATGCGCGAGGAGCCAGCGGTGCAGCCAGAAGCCGTCGCGCCCGGCTTCATAACAGCTGTGCTCACCCGCCGCCGGCGCCAGCCCTAAACGTGCCTTGGCCTTGGTGATGCACTCGAGCAGCCTCGCGGTGTCCCCTGCCGCCACGGTATAGCGGCTCGGGCTGCGCACCCCGTCGCCCAGCGCCAGTTTCCAATCCTTCTCACTCAGTTCGAAGGCCATGTACAGCTCGCTCGCTTCTACCGTATGCTTTCCTTGAAGGGCTGTTCCGGACGCATCCATTTCGTTCTCCTTCCGTTAAATCGAGTTGGTCGAACTCCCGTTTTAACTCAAGGGGGCAAATCACGAACAGCCCTTCATATTATCTTCAGTCGATTTCTATGACCGGATCGGAGGATTGTGGCCGACAGCTCCGGGTCGAACTGCGACTTTCGACAATAGAACCGCTCGCGTTCAGACTTTTGAGGTCGCTGACCGGCCGCGAGCTGCCGATCGGTGTGGCCGTGGAGTTTTCCGGTAAGCAGCCGTTGACGAGGCGGAGAGCGATTCCACGACGACGCCTCGCACTCAGGCAACTGACCTCAGCCGTGCGGCCTCGTCCCTGCAGCCGATGGCCGGCGGCGCCCCGGCACCACGGTGGAGATCAGAGCGCCGGAAACTCGCGCAGCTGCTGCTGCGCGTCAACGCACACCACATCGACCTCGGCCTCCACGAGCAACTCCCCGCGGCACTCCAGACGCTGACTGAAGCGCCCACGGTAAGGCGAATCGAGCCTGAACGACGAAACCACCTCGAGGATGTCGCCGAGGCGCCCCGAGCGCTTGAACTTCATTGACAGCTCGTAGACCACGAAGTAGTACCCGTCCCGGTTCCATTCCTGGATCGGGCGGCCCCTCGCCCCCAGGAACTCGCTGCGCCCTCGCTCGAGGAACTTCAGGTAGTTCGCGTAATAGACCACCCCCAGACTGTCGGTGTCTTCGTAATATGCCTTGTACGCGACCCGGTGCTCGCTTTCCATGCGTTTCCTCGGTAGATGCGGACGGAGGCAGCGATGAACGCCCGGCATGATTGGTCGTTCCCGACGCGGCGTCGGCAAACACTCGCACCGGGCCGCTGATCGGCGCGCCGGCCAAGCCGACATTCTCATCGATGGCAGCAGACCTTGCCAGTGCAGCGTCCAGGCGCCCGCGATCGAAATCGTAACGGCCCGTTGGCCATCATCTCCGCCAGCGTCGCGGCCTCGGAAAGCCTTCGATTGCGCGCGAAGACGAACCGCTCGCAGATTACCGCATCAGCTCGACGTTGAACGGCTGGTTGGGATGCAGGCAGACGAACACCAGTCTGCCTTCGTCCCTGCGGCGGCTGAAGCAGTCGAACGTGAGTCCGATGCAGCCATCGTGTGTGTTGAACTGCGGTTCGTCGAAGGGGTGCACAAGCGCCTTAGTGCCGCGCGCGGGACATAGCAGGAATGAGGGCTTCGTGCGCGGTTCGATCGCAACGGGCATGACGGGTGGTAATGCATCGGCATTCGCGAGCGCTGCTCGTAGCGCACGCGATGAATGTCCTGCCCTGCACAAGGCGCACGGCCCGGCGTCGGCTGATCGCTGCAGGTGATCCGCTCGAACAGCGTGGTCTTGCCCGAGCCGTTCGGTCCCATCACGCCGACGATCGCCCGCCCGTCGATCTCGAAGTCGGCGTCGAGACCAAAGTTCGGCACGCGCGCGAACCTGCCACGCGGTGCAGACCCTGATGAGGGACTTGGCCTCGAGCATGCTCATGTTCCAAGGAGCCTGCGGCGGAGCGGATCGTCGTCGCGAAGCTGCGCTCATCGGCAATCATGCCGCTCGGGCCACCTTCAACAGCATCGCCGGTGCATACGCCGTGGCCCCGTCTCGTCGTCGCCAAGGCCCGCGTCGAAGCCAGAGAGATCGATCGCGCGAACCGGCACGTGAGTCAAAGCATGCTCGAAGGTACCCGGCAACAACTGCCGCGCCAGATCGACCGGCAACATTCGCGGAATCGTATCGATGTGCTTGTGTGTGGGCCATGCCACTTCCCACTTTCGTCGATGCTCCTCCGTCGAGCTTGATGCGCGCAATCGTTCCGCGTAGGCTGAGGTCTTTGTGCAGCCTCGATGGGTGACACATGTCTTCGTGTGGCACAACCCTCGCCCTCGCCGTTCCCCGCGATCATCTGCCGGCCGGCACGAATCTATCGTCCTTCACCGGGCTCTTTGACGGAAGCTGCCAGCATGCCGTTCACACGGCATCAAGGAACGATGGGCTTCATCGAAAGCTGGAGAGCATCTGCGCTGAGTCAGTGCACGGAAGCGATCTCTACCTGTTGAGGGACTTCGCCATACTCTCCGGCGCGGAGATCACGCGGGCGGCTGCGCAGATCAAGAATCTCTTGTCCGATATCGAAGACAATCCTCAGATCGTCCGCAATGCGACCAGGTTTCGACACATGGCGACGAGAGACGCGACTTCTACTATTGAGGATTGGGTGCGCTTCTACTCCTCTTTCGAAGCGCAGTCCGATGCGACGATTGAGGATGGTTGGGTGTACACGTACTCGGTAGATGACGTGAGATCCCTCTTGAGCAAGGCGTCGATCAAGGATGATCCGTGTCCGGCCTGGGATGACGAGGGCGAAAGCTTGGAGTACGTCTTCGGCCTGCTCAAGTCTCATCTTTCTCTCCTGCTGATGGCTGAGAAGCTCAACTTCGCAGTGGCGTACGGCAAGCCGAGCGAGGGTGGCGCCTAGCGCAAAGGCAAGCCGCACCATTCGCATAGCAACTCACGATGTCCTACACGTCACTCTTCGGGGCTTTCCCGATCGCAGCGGAAGGCGAATCCCTTGCTCCCGAGCCCAATGATCTCGTGGGCGAACTGCGCGGAAGCTCCCGCAACGGGGTCTTTTGCAGCGTGGTTCACGATTTGCTGAACGCGCTGCCAGCACATGAGTCTCTACGTTTCCTCGCTCACGAGCGTTGCTCACTCCAACAACGAAGTACCGACGCGCAGACGCTGTGGACAATACTAGACGAGAAGTCCTTGCCGGTAGTCATCGCGGATTTGGACGGCTTGCTTGACGCCTGCCACGACAGCGCTGCTGTTGTAGCCAATGTGGTGTGCTTCGGATCGGATTACCTTACAGCCGAGCAGATCCGCCTCGTTCTGACGTCTGCCAAGGAATGCTCGCAACTCAACGCCGAGGCGCCGTATAGCGAGGATGGAGAGTCTGCCGATTTCGTATTCGCTGCGCTCGTGAGCCTCCGCGGCCTCCTTCGAAGGGCACTCGCGCGCTCCGAGCGCATCGCCGTTTTCACTTGGTTGCCCAGTTGAGAGCGCGCCCCCTCAAGCAGCTCCACCCGACTGATTGACTTCAATGGGCAGGTCCACGCGACTTTCGGGCGATTTGCGGCCACGGCCCGATTACTCCGCTAACCTTTCGCTGCGCCGGACGTTCGCCAGGCTCCGCCTGGTACCCGCGGGTGAGCTCACGCGTTGAGCAGTCTCGTGCGCGTCTTTGGCGACAGGCGCCCGACGAGAATGGATGTCGGGTCCTACTGGCCTTTACACGGCTGTTTCTGCGACCTCAACGTCGACTTCTATCGATTTCAATGGCCGCCTCAGGCTCCGCCCAATTACGGGATCGGGTCGAACTCCGGCATTGAGCGGTGCACAGTTCGACGTGTTCCGACGTTGTCGGTAAGGTTAAACCTCGGTTAAGACGGGCAGACGCTCGAGAAAACGCTCGGTCATCGCAAGCCCGAAGGGCGTCGGTTGCTGACATGGCGCGCGATCGTGCACCTCGGCGATGCCGAGCCTGCGTGCGGTGATGCGCTTGCCGTAGCAGATGAACGTGTCGATCGAGCTCATCATGAATGCGATGAGCGGCAGGATCTCGCGGTAGAGCCGCTCGGCCTCTGCCTCGTCCTCGGCCCGGCCCGTGCGCATCCTCTCGTAGATACGCACCTGCACCTCGAAGCACTCGGGCGCTGGAATCATGCCGACGCAGCCTGCGCGCAGGCTGTCGGGCAACTCCTGGCCGCCGCGGCCATTGAATACGCGAAACACGCCGTCCGTGTCCTCGACGAGGCGCGCGATCACGTGTGCGGGCGCCTCGCCTTTCAGCAGGCACACGTTGCCATGGTTGCGATTCAATGTGGCAAGCGACGTATTGGAAAGGCCGATGCCGAGGAACTGTGCCGCATTCTGCAACGCGATCGGCAATTCGCAGCGCCCGGCAACCGCGCCGAAGAAGCGCAGCAGCTCGGCTTCGCTCATGCCCTGCACCGGCGGCGGCTGCAGGATCACCCAGTCGGCGCCCGCCTCCTGCGCCGCGCGCACGAACGCGACCTGGCCGTGAACGGAGGGCTCCGCCACCGTTACCGCGAGCGGCAGCCGGCCGCGCAGCGCATCGGCAGTCCATTCCATGATCTGCAGACGCTCGCCGACATCGAGTTTGTTGGTCTCGGTCGCGAGCCCGAGCACGGCAACCCCGTGCGCGCCATGGCGCACTGCGGCTTCGACCTGCGCGACGATCGGCTCGCGCAGCACTCGGCCGTCGGGACCGAAGAAGCCGTAGAGGATCGGGTAGATGCCGTGAAAGCGTGACGTGTCCATGGGAATGCCGGTAGACCGCAGGAACGGGGATTCTAGCCGTACCGCCGCCGGCGCGCGCCCCCCGGCGGGCGGGACGTCACCGAACGAGGGCTCGATCTCGAGCGGCCACACACGGTGCTGTCGCATGTCGCGCTGCCATTCCCGCCCGACGACCCGGTGTATGGCGCGCACCGGCCCGCGAAGCCGTCGCTTCTCTACCTCGGCCGGCCCGAAGCGCAGCGCGAGCGCGGGCTGCTCGCGTTCCCCGCATCGATGATAATCCGGCTCCGCCACAACCCGCTCTACGAGCCGACGGCAAAAGCAATCGACGGTTTCGTGGCCGCGCGCTGAAGAGGTCAGGGAGCGGATGCGAAGAAGAAGTCCGTCATCCGGGCGATCTGACCGCGCATCATCTCGCGGCCGTAGACCGTCGTGCAGCCGCAGGCCTCGGCGAGTGCGAGAAGCGGCGTGCGGTCGGGCTTCACGACCGCATCGAAAACAACGAGCGACGGCGGCAGGCGGTCCGCTGCGAGGGGAGTCCGCGCATCGCCCAGCATTCCGACCGGCGAGACGTTGAGCAGGATCTCGATGTCTCCGACATCCGGTGGACCGATCGCGACCGCAATGGCGGGATCCACCTGCGCGACCTTTGCGGCCAAGGCCTCCACGCGCGGAGCGTCGATGTCGAAGAGGCGCATCGCGCGCGGATGCTCGGTCGCGATCGCCACGCCAACGGCCGCCCCCGCGCCGCCTGCGCCGATCAGCGCAACGCGCTTGCCGGCGAACGTGATGCCGCGGCGGCGGAAGCCCTCGACGCAGCCGAGCCCGTCGAAGATCTCGCCGCGCGAGCGGCCATCCGGACCGCGCGCGAGCGCATTGATCGCACCGACGATGCGCGCCTGCTCGCAGAGCACCGACGCGAACCGGCTCGCCTCTCCCTTGTAGGGAATCGTGAAGATCAGTCCACCGAGGTTCGCGAGGTTCAGGAGCATGGGCACGCACGCATCGAAATCCGTGGGCAGCACATGCAGTGGCACGAGAATCGCGTCGTACCCCCGCCGGCGGAACTCCGCGGTGAACATCTCCGGCGAGCGCACCTGCTCGATCGGGTGGCCGACGATGCCGAAGAGCCGCGTCGTGCCGCGAACGTAGTCGACCTCGTCGGCCGCGGATGGTGTCGGCTTCTCCCGGCTCATCGTTGCAGCAGGACCGCGGCGTGCAAAGCTTGCGGACGTCACGGTGTGCGCAGGGGCATCGCGAGGAAGACGCCGAATTCCTGGGCGAAATTGACGCTCACGCGCGCATGCACCTTGCCCTGCTCGTCGTGAAAGCGCGCCGGCGTGACCAGCGGAAACACCGCTTCGTGCCAGACGTTCGGATGAATGTAGAGCCCCTTGCCGCCGTCGACGTGAAACGTGACGAAGTCTGCAGGCGTGACCTCGTCGCCGGGGCGCGCGAGCGCGGTGACGAACGGCTGCCCGTCGAGCGGAAAGAAGAGCTGCCCGCCGTCGGGGTGATAGTTCGCGTGCCACAGCAGCAGCCGGTCGCGCGGGGCCGTCGGGTCGCCGGTGCGCGCGGCCTCCGCGGGATTGCGCGACCAGCCGAGCAGATACTGGTCGCCGACCGCGCTATTGCGGCCGTACATCGTGTCGCCCTCCCACCAGAACGCGAACTCGCCGACTGCGGTACCCCCTGGTCGCCCGTGCCGGGATCGACCGGACGCCGTCCGATGGCGGGCCAACGCACGATCTCGATCGGGTAGCCGCGCCCGTCTTCGACGAGGCAGCCGTAACCTTCGAGGTTCGCGTTGGTCGCCTGCACGAGCGATGTCTCGTGCCAGGGCAGCGATCCGGGCACGTCCGGCGCGCGATAGTCGATCGCCCCGTCAGCAACTGCAGGTCCACGTTCGTTCATGCGGCTCCTCGGGGGATCGGGTGCCCACGGAACACCCGGGAAGCGACCACAATAGCCGACGTCGGCCCACTGCGGAAGCTAGCGCGCAGGCGCCGCCTCGGGCGCTGGGGGCGGCGCGACCTGCGGTGCGCCGTGCGCGGCAAGCCATGTGTCGGCGGTGGGCTGCCAGGGAATCGTCACGCCCTCGCGCGCGGTGCGTGGCGCGATCTGCGCGACTGCGGCGGCGATCCGGTCCTCGCGCCGTGCGAACAGCAGCTCGAGCATCGCGTTGACCTGCGTTGCCGGCACGTCGGCGCGCGTGACCAGCAACGCGGTGGCGGCGACCGTCGGCAGCGGAGCGTCCTGGCCGGGATAAGTGCGCGCAGGCAGCGTGAGCGGAACGAGCCCCGCGTCCAGGAGCTCCTTGCTGGGACCGATCGGCACGAAAGCAAGACGCCGGTTCGTCGCCAGGCGCTGGATCTCGCGCGCCGGTGCGTGGATGGTCGCGAACACCGCATCCAGCGCGCCTTCACCGAGCGCGTTCAGCGCCTCCGGCAGCGGCGCGGCGTTCACGGCGCCGAGCGCAACGACCGGCACGCCGTTGGCAGCAAGCAGCGCGAGCGCGTTGGTGCGCGAACCCGAGCCCTCGGGTCCGAGGCCCACCCGCTTGCCGCGCAAATCGGCGATGGTCGCGATGCCGGCATCCGCGCGCGCGATCAGCTGGACGGGTTCGGGGAAAAGACTCGCGACAGCGCGCAATTCCGCCTGCGGTGCGCCGGCGAAGCGGCCGCGCCCGAGGTAGGCGTTGCGCGCGACGTCGTTCTGCACCAGCGCGAACTGCGCGGTGCGGTCGGAGAGCATCCGGATATTGCCCACGCTGCCTTCGCCCACGATCGCGTCCAGCATCACCTTCGCTGCTTTGGCACGTGCGCGCAGCGCGTCGACTGTCGCCTCGTACGCGCCACCCGCCGGCCCGCCCGCGACCACGAGCAGGTCCGCCTTGCGCGCGAGCCGCTGGCTCGCCGCGGCGTAGGCGTTCTCGAGTTCCTCGCGCAGGATCGTGTCGTGCAGGGCAGGATTCATGTTCGGCGGGGGTCCCTGCGCCACGAGCGCCGCGAGCCTGTCGAGCGCCTGTTGCGACGCCGTGGGCGGCGGAGCTTCGCGCGGCTGCGGTTGCACAGCCGCGACACGTGCAGCCGGAACCACGGGCGCCGCGGCTTGCTCTCCAGTGAGCGGGTTGGCGACGAGCTGCCAGTTGGTGCCGTCGCGCACGAACGCCGCAGTACCATACACGCCCAGCGCGTCGCCGGCGCGGTTGCCGTCGGACTTCAAGCCGACGATGCCCTTCGGGCCGGCTCCGAGGAGCGCCACGAGCGAGGCGACACTGTGCGCACTCCAGCGCGTGAAGTCGTAATCGCGGGCGAGCTTCAACTCCGCATTGAAATGGACGAGGCGCCCATCGCGCCCGGAAAGCGGCGCGCTGCCAGCGAGCTTCAGGCGCTCGACTGCGAGCACGCGCCCACCCAGCGCGGCATCGAGCTGCTGTTGCACCGCCTGCGTCACCAGCGGGGCGTCGGGGCCGCGCGCGCAGCCCGCCAGCGCGAACGCAAGGACGACGCAGACCAGCAGCGGGGTGGGACGGGTCACCAGACGAACCATGGCAGCGACAGGAAGCCCTGGATGACGAGCGCGTTCATGACGTCGATCAGGAACGCACCCATCACGGGAATCAGCAGCAGCGCGAGCTGCGACGATCCGTAGCGTTCCGCGACAGACTGCACGTTGACCATCGCGGTCGCGGTCGAGCCGAGCGAGAAGCCGAGATGACCGGTCGCGAGCAGCGCAGCGTCGTAGTTGCGACCCATCACGCGGAACGTCAAGAACGACACGTAGGCGACGATTGCCACGGTCTGCGCGAGAAGGATCGCGAGGATCGGGCCGGCGAGATCCACGAGCTCCCAGAGCTTCAGCGTCATGATGATCATCGCGAGGAACAGCGACAGCGCGAGCGCGCCCATGATTTCGAGCGCGCGGTCATCCAGGCGGTAGAGGCCGGTGAGCGAAAGAGCGTTTCGCAGCACCACGCCGACCACAAGGGCCCAGATGAACGAAGGCAGCGTGAACGCGCCCTGGCCGATCGCCGCGTAAAGCGCGAAGCCGATCGCCATCGAGACGAAGATCAGGAACAGCGTCTCGACCTGGCGCCGCAGCGGTACGGCCGCCTGCGGTGCGGCCACCGTCTCCGCCGCTTCGCCGCTTTCGCTCGACCCCTTGAGCTTGTGGCGGCGGATCAGCCAGCCGGCGAGCGGCGCGCCGAGCAGCCCGCCGACAACGAGGCCGTAGGTCGCCGCCGCGATGCCGAGCTCGACTGCGCCGCGCACGTTGCGCTCCTCGACGAACTTGGTTCCCCACGCCGCTGCGGTGCCGTGTCCGCCCGACAGCGTGATCGAGCCAGCCAGGAGGCCGGTGACGGGATTGAGATCGAAGACCCGCGCAAGCACCACGCCGATCGTGTTCTGCACGATGAGCCCACCGGCGACGACAACCGCGAAAAGCAGCAGCATCCTGCCGCCGCGGGCGAGCGCCCGGGCATCGGCGGAAAGGCCCACCGTCGTGAAGAAAATCACATTGAGCGGCGTGATCAGCGCGGTGTCGAATTCGACCTGTACGCCGGCCGTCCCGCGCAGCACGGTAATGAAGAGCGCGAACAGCATGCCGCCCACGACTGCGTCCGGAATGCTGTAGCGCGAAAGGAACGCGATCCGCGTGACCAGCAGATGACCGACCACCAGCGCGGCAGATGCCAGAGCAAGCGTCGAGTAGATGTCGACCGGGATATTCATGGCGGAGGCTGCGCCGGAGCTGCGGGCATTCTAGCCGACCTCGCCGCAAGGGCCGGGCCGCTTTCCCACGTTTTCGGCGCGCATTTCGCCACGCGTTGTCGTTTCACCCCGCCGGTCCCACAATACGTGTTCGCGCCTGCGTCCGCGCGGACCGCGGCGGCCCAAACCCGCAACGCATTTCAGGGAGGAATCTCACCATGACGTTCTCACGATTGATCCGGGCACTTGCAGTGCTGCTTGTCGCCGGCATCGCGACCACGGGCAACGCGTGGATTCGTAGCCCGGCCGTCGCGTTCGCGGAATTGCCGGGCGGAACGGCGCACCCCGAAGGCATCGCCGCCGACGCGCAGGGCAACCTCTACGTCAGCACGTTCGACGTGAGCAAGTCGAGCGGCCCGGGTACGATCGTCGTATTCAATCGTGCAGGCAGGCTCGTCCGCACGCTCAATGTCGCGGGCTCGAGCAACTTGCTGCTGGGCGTCGCCCTTCATCCGCGTACGGGCGATCTGCTCGTCTGCGATCTGGGGACGGGCAAGGTCTTGCGGGTCAATTCCCTGACCGGCGCGACGAGCGTTTTCGCGACGATCCCCGACGTCGACGGCAATCCCAACGCGAACCCCAATCCCGGCCCGAATGCGCTCGCATTCGACGCCGCCGGCAACGTCTACATCTCGGATTCTTTCCAGGCGACGATCTGGCAGACGGGCCCGGGCGGCGGTCCGCCGGTCGCATGGGTAGCCGATCCGTCGCTCGGCACGTCGGGTGTCCCGCCGTTCGGTGCAAACGGCATGGCGTTCAGCAAGTCGGGGAAAGCGCTGTTCGTCGCCAACACCGGCAACGACACCATTTTGCGCATCCCGGTCACCGCAGGCGTGGCCGGCACGCCGGCGGTCTTCGTCAACAGCATCAACGGCGCCGACGGCGTTGCCATGGACGACGACGACAACCTGTGGGTTGCCGCCAACCAGTCCGACGAAATCGTCGTGCTCGATCCGACGGGTCGCGTCGTTGCCAAGCTCGGCGACTTCGACGGCATCGACCCGCGCGGCGCGGCGCGGAGCCTGCTGTTTCCCGCGAGCCTCGTGCTGGCCGACGGGTTCGTCTACGTGACGAATCTCGCGCTCGACCTTCGCCTGTTCGGTCTCGCGCAGACGACGAACTCGCCCTGGTCCGCGGACGTCCGGCGCTTCACGGTTTCACGAATCAACGCACACATATCGCCGATCAAGGGATCCTCCGGCGACCGACGTTGAGCCGCGGTGCAACGCCGAACAGGAACGAACGGGCCGCGCGGTGCGGCCCGTTCGTGTTTCCGGCTCGCAGCGCTCGCGGAACCCGTACCTGATCGCGGATCATGACTTCTTCGCGAGCCCCACGGCCTTCACCACCTCACCGGTCGCGTTGTAGTCCGTCTCCATGAACTTCGCGAAGTCGTCGCCCTTCTTCCAGTCGAGGCCGAAGCCGCGGCTTGCCATGAAGTCGCGGAATTCCTTGCTCTGGTAGGCCTTCTCGACCGCTGCCGTCAGTTTCGCCGCGACCTCGGGCGGCATGCCCTTCGGCCCGACGACGGCGCGCCACGCTCCGCCGAGGTGATCGACGCCGAGCGCTTCCTTGACGGTCGGGATGTCGGGAAACGCGGGAATGCGGATCGTCCCCTGCACGTACAGCGAGCGCGCCTTGCCGGCCTCGATCATCGCGCGCGCCTCGGGCACCGAGCAGGGAATGAAATCGACGCCGCCGGCGACCAGTTCCTGCATCCCCGGCGCCGCGCCGTTGGAAGGCACGATCGGCACCTTCATCGGATCGATGCCGAGCTTGATGAACAGCCCCGCCGTCGCGAGATGCCACGAGCCGCCGACGCCGCCGCCACCCGACATCTTGTACTTGCCCGGATCGGCCTTGATGGCCGCGATCGCCTGCTTCGCGTCCTTCCAGGGGTAGTCGGTGCGCACGTGGAAGCTCGCCGGATCGAAGTTGTAGAGCGCGATCGGCGTGAAATCCCTGTAGCTGATGTTCGACTGGCCCATGTGGGCGTACGTGCTGATCTCGAACGTCATGATGCCGATCGTGTAGCCGTCCGCCGGCGCGGCCGCGATCGCCGAATGACCGGTCACGCCGCCTCCGCCCACGCGGTTCACGACGTTGAACGGCTTGCCGAACTCCTTCTCTAGCAATGTCGCGAGGATTCGACCCGTAGCGTCGGTTCCGCCGCCGGCCGCGTAGGGCACGATCACGGTGACCGGCCGGTCGGGCCATTGTGCGAAAGCCGCCGTCGCGCCGACGAGCGCGCAGGTGGCGACGATGGAACGCAGGGCATCGGCAAATCGCAGCATGACTCTCTCCTCCTGTTCGGGTCAGTGGCTTTCCTTCCCGACCGGCGCGCCCGATGCGCCGACGAGGAAGTCGAGGTCGACGCCCAGGTGCGCCTGATTCACATGGTCGCAGTAGAGCTTGACCCAGCCGCGGTCTGCATGCGGCGCCGGTGGCTTCCACGCGGCGCGGCGACGGGCAAGCTCCGACTCCGAAACATCGAGATGCAGCCGGCGCTTCGCGACGTCGAGCTCGATCATGTCGCCGCTCTGCACGAGCGCAAGCGTCCCGCCGGCGGCGGCCTCGGGTGACGTGTGCAGCACGACCGTGCCATAGGCGGTGCCGGACATGCGCGCGTCCGAAATGCGCACCATGTCGGTGATGCCCGTCTTGAGGATCTTTGCGGGCAGCGCGAAGTTGCCCACTTCGGGGAAGCCCGGATAGCCGCGCGGGCCGCAATTCTTGAGCACGAGCACATCCTCGGGCGTGACGTCGAGTGCCGGATCGTCGATGCGCGCGTGCAGATCGTCGATGTTCTCGAACACGACGGCGCGGCCGCGATGCTGCATCAGGCCGGGGGTGGCCGCCGAGGGCTTCAGGACCGCGCCGTCGGGTGCGAGGTTGCCGGTGAGCACCGCGATGCCGCCCTGCGGCTTGAACGGCGTCGCGAACGGCGTGATCACGCGCGGATCGTAGTTGACCGCGTCCTTCACGTTGTCCCAAATCGTGCGGCCGTTGGCCGTGAGCGCATCCCTGCGCAGGCGTGCGCCGATCTCCCTGATCACAACCGGCAGCCCGCCCGCGTAGTAGAAGTCCTCCATCAGGTACCGGCCCGAAGGCATCAGGTTGACGAGGCATGGCATCTCGCGCCCGAGGCGATCCCAGTCGTCGAGCGTGAGTGGAACGCCGATGCGCCCGGCGATCGCGAGCAGGTGGACGACCGCGTTGGTCGAGCCGCCGATCGCGCCGTTGACCATGATCGCGTTCTCGAACGCCTGCCTGGTCAGGATCTTCGACATCGTGAGATCCTCGTGCACCATCGCAACGATGCGCCGTCCGACCATGCGCGAGAGCACCCTTCGCCGCGCGTCGACCGCGGGAATCGCCGCATTCGTCGGCAATCCCATGCCGAGCGCCTCGACCATCGATGCCATCGTCGATGCCGTGCCCATCGTCATGCAGTGGCCGGCCGAGCGCGACATGCAGGCTTCGGCCTCGATCATGTCGGCCTCGCTCGCCACGCCTGTTTTCAGCATCTCGGTGAACTTCCACACGTGCGTGCCGGAGCCGATGTCCTCGCCGCGGAACTTGCCGTTCAGCATCGGACCGCCGGAAAGCCCGATCGTCGGCAGGTTGCAGGAGGCGGCGCCCATCAGCAGCGAGGGCGTGGTCTTGTCGCAGCCCATCATCAGCACGACGCCATCGAACGGGTTGGCGCGGATGCACTCCTCGACGTCCATCGCCGCCTGATTGCGGAAGAGCATCGTCGTGGGCCGCATCAGCGTCTCGCCGAGGCTCATCACCGGGAATTCGATCGGGAAGCCGCCCGCGTCGAGCACGCCGCGCCTGACGTGCTCGGCCAACTCGCGGAAGTGCGCATTGCAGGGCGTCGCCTCGGACCAGGTGTTGCAGATGCCGATCACGGGGCGGCCGTCGAACTGGTCGTGCGGGATGCCCTGGTTCTTGGTCCACGAGCGATGCACCATGCCGTCACGATCGTGGCGACCGAACCATTCGGTGGAGCGGAGCTTGCGCCTCTGCTTGTCTTGGCTCATGGGATCTGCCGGTTTGGAAATTGCGGGGTCAGGCCATTCGGCGCGCGGCGCAGATGGCCCGGACAGCGATGTCGCGCGCAGGTCGAGCCGCGCCGAGCACAACCGGTGGTGCAGCACTAGGCGACAAGGCGCTGGCCCGACGTCCGATCGAAAAGGTGCACATTGCGCGGGTCGACGCGAAAGACGACGCGATCCCCGGGAGAAAGCGACGAACGTCCGTGTGTCTCGACCACGACCTGCGTGCTGCCGATATTCGCGACGAGCTCCGTCTGCGAACCGGTTGGTTCCACGACGACGATCTCGCCCGGCACCCCGCGAGCTCCGGTGCCGTCCAATTCGAGGTGATCGGGGCGCACACCATAGGTCACGGGCTGGCCGTCGACGCCGGGACCCGTACCCACGGGCCAGCGCACACCGTCCGGCGTCTCGACATACGCGTCGCCATCGCTGCGACAGAACGTGCCGTTGACCACGTTCATCGCCGGCGACCCGATGAACTGCGCGACGAACAGGTTGCTCGGCCGGTCGTAGAGCTCGAGCGGCGTGCCGATCTGCTCGACCACGCCGTCGTGCATCACGACGATGCGGTCGGCCATCGTCATCGCCTCGATCTGGTCGTGCGTCACGTAGACGGTCGTCGTCTTGAGCCGCTGGTGCAGCGCCTTGATCTCGGCACGCATCGCGACCCGGAGCTTCGCATCGAGGTTCGACAGCGGTTCGTCGAACAGGAACACCTTAGGATCGCGCACGATCGCCCGGCCCATCGCCACGCGCTGGCGCTGACCGCCCGAGAGCTCGCGCGGATAACGCTCGAGATATGGCTCGAGGTTCAGGATCTTCGCCGCCTTGGCGACCCGCTCCGCGATCTCGCGTTTGTCCGCGTTGCGCAGGCGCAGGCTGAAGCCCATGTTGTCGCGCACCGTCATGTGCGGGTAGAGGGCATAGCTCTGGAACACCATCGCGATGTCGCGGTCCTTCGACTCGACGTCGTTGACGACCCTGCCGTCGATCGCGATCGTGCCGGCGGTGATCTCCTCGAGCCCTGCGAGCATGCGCAGCAGCGTTGACTTGCCGCAGCCCGAAGGTCCGACCAGCACGACGAACTCGCCATCCTCGATCGCGAAGCTGATGCCGTGGATGACCTTCGTGCTGCCGAAGGATTTTTCGATCTGCTGGAACGAGACGGAGGCCATTCGGGTACCGGAAGTCGGCTAACAGGACTCAGGAGTGTCGCGCGGACGCAGCCCCGGCCTGCCGGAGCGTCGAGCGCCGGTCGCCATCCGCGATCATGACTTCACCGCACCCGCGGTAAGGCCGGACACCATGTAGCGCTTGAACGCGTAGTAGATCGCCGCCGGCGGAAGCGCGTAGACGAGGCCGGTCGTCATCAGCAGCTCCCATGGCGAATCGTCGGCGGACAGGAACTGCCCCAGCGCCACCGCCAGCGTCACGTCGGTGTCGCGCGAAAGCAGGAGGAAAGCGTACAGGTACTCGTTCCACGCGAGCAGCAACGCATAAGTGCCGACCGCCACCAGCGACGGCGTCATCAGCGGCAGATAGACGAGGCGGAAGAGCTGCAGCGGCGAGGCGCCGTCGATGCGCGCCGCCTCGTCCAGCTCGAAGGGCAGCTTGTCGGAGGCCTGCTTCAGCACCCAGATCGCATAGGGCGACGCGAGCGTGATCATCGCGAGGATCAGCGCCCACTGGCTGTTGAGGAGACCGTAGGTTCCCATCGCCTTGTACATCGGCACGGCCAGGAACGCCGCGGGAATGAAGTACGTGAAGAGTGCGAGGTTCATCACCAGCCGCCCGCCCTTGACCTTGAGACGGCTGATCGCGAACGCGGCGCCGGTCGCCACAACCAGCGTGATCGCCCCGGCCGCGACCGCGATCAGGAGCGAGTTGCCGAGCTGCCTCCAGAAGTGGATCAGGAAATAGTGGTCTTCCCTGAACACGACCGAGAAGTTGTGCAGCGTCGGATGGTCGGGCCAGATCTTTCCCGAGAACGCCTCGTCCTTCGTGGAAATCGCGAACAGCACGAGATGGTAGATCGGCAGCAGCGTCCACAACGCGACCGGAATGCCGATCAGCAGGAGCTTCGCCTCGGTCGCGACGCCGCGCAGCCGGCTCATGGTTCGGCTCCGCCAATTGCATGAGTTGCGCGTCGCCGGCCCCCGCATCGCGTCTGGATGTCGATCCCCGTCGTTCGGCCGGGGCTCCGCGCAAGGTGCCGCATGGCGCTACCGGGAGAGCCGCTTCATCATGAAATAGACGAGCGGCAAGACCAGCGGCAGCGCGCAGACGATCGTTGCCATCGACAGGTCCACCTGGTCGAGCCGCAGGTAACGCACCCCGAGCGTCGCGAGCACGTGCGTCAGGTCGGCCGGGCCGCCGCCGGTCAGCAGGTAGATGCTGTTGAAGTCGCCGAGCGACCAGATCGTCGACAGGATCGCGGAGGTGAGGTAGAGGCCCTTGAGCGAGGGCCAGGTGACGAAGCGGAATTTCTGCCAGCGCGACGCGCCGTCCACGCTCGAGGCCTCGTAGAGCTCGCTCGGTATCGCAAGGCGGCCGGCCAGCATGATCAGCGTCCAGAACGGCAGGCTCTTCCAGATATGGACCAGCATCGCCATCGACAGCGCGAGCCAGCGGTCGTTCAGCCAGTTCGGGCCGTCCTCGGCGGTCAGCTTGAATATCACCGAGTTGATGAGCCCCCACTCCGGATTCAGCATGAACCGGAACGACAGGATCGTCGGGATCGACGGCATCGCCCATGGCAGGATGAACAGCACCGACAGCCATCGTATCCAGGGCCGGGTGTTGGCGAAGAAGCCCGAGAGCCACAACGCAATCGCCATCTTGACGTTGATGGCGACGGCGAGAAACACCAGCGTGTTGACGACGCTGCCAGAGAACACCGGGTCCTCGAACAGCTTCGCATAGCTTTCCGGGTGACGCGCGAGCCAGAAGCCGTACCCGACGGGGTACAGCACGAAGACGAGGAAGACGAGCGCGTAAGGCGCGACCAGCACCAGCCCCCAGAATTGCCAGGGGGAAAGACCCTTCCGGGCCGGGCCGGCCGGAAGTGCCGGCTTCGTGCCCGTCATCGCGACGCTGGACATGGAACGGTCCCGGCGGGACGGGCCCACGCCCGCCCCGCCGGGACGACCCTTTCGATCAACCCGCGACCTGCTTGATGCGGGCGATCATCTCGTCGACCGCCTTGTCGACCGAGACCTTCTCGTTCAGCACCCGGTTCATCGCCTTCGCCCAGACGTTCTCGTTGTTCAGAACCGTGAACTTGTAGTTCTTCGTGAATTCGAACGGGCTGGTGCCGGCGACGAACTGGCGCTGCACCGAAGTCCGATGTGGGTCGGCGAGCCAGAAGGAAAGCCGCGCGGCGCCCGCCTTGGTGACCGGGTACCAGCGCCCGAGCGATCCCTCGACGTACGGGATCAGGTTCTCGTCCGCGAGCAGGAACGTGACGAACTCCTTCGCCCTCTTCTTGTTCTTCGCATCGGCGAACACCACGCCCGTCTTGACCGCGGCGCGGTAGGTCATCGGCGCGCCGTCCGGCTTCTTCGGGAACCCGGCGGTCGCTATCAGCTCCTCGTAATTCTTCTTGGCGGTCGCGCGGTCCTCCGGCTTGTTCGCCGGGTTGTTCATGTCGTCGAACCACTTCGCGGCGATCGAGATTGTCGCGTTGTGCGTCATGATGATCGTCTTGTTGTGGAAGGCTACGTTGTTGTCCGGATCCTTCCACGACGTCGCCGACGGCGGCGTGCAGCCCTTGCGGTAGACCTCGGTGTAGTCGCGCAGCGCGTTGATCAGGCCTGCACGCACCTTCGGGTCGTCCACCAGCAGCTTGCCGTTGTCGTCGACGAGCTTGACGTTGTACGCGTCCATGAACGTCAGGAACGAGTAGTACGAGTCCGACGAATCCACGCCCATCGGGAAGCCGGTCGAGAAGGCCCGCTTGCCGGTGTTCTTGCGGTAGCCCGCCTGGACCTTGTCGCACCAGAACGTCCAGTAGCCCTTCCAGTCGGTCGGGATGTCGGCGTCGGTGTAGCCCGCCTCCTTCAGCATGTCCTTCCAGTACTGGATGTGCATCGTCTGCTGCTTGAGCGGGAACGCGTAGTAGGCGCGCTTCTTCGTCTTGTCGTTGTACAGGTAGACGGTCTCGAGCACGCCCGGGAGGAACGCGCTCTTCATCGGCACCAGGACATCGGAGAGGTCCTCGAGCTTGCCTTCGTAGGCCCACTTCCCCGTGACCTGGAAGTCGAACACGTCGATGTAGGCGACATCCGGCGGCGTGCCGGCGTCGAGCGCGGACACCGTTTTCGGGATGCCGTCCTGCACCGCGTACTGAGACAGCTCGACCTTGATGCCCGTCCTGTCCTCGAACTTCTTGATCGCCGCGTAGAGCGCGTCGTCCTCGGACTTGTAGAAGCCCTTGACCCACCAGACGACGAGCTTCTCCTGCGCGGATGCGGGGGCGGTACCGAGCAGAAAACCTGCCGCGACCAGCGCGGCGCACAGCCTTGCGAGCAGCCTCATCAATCTCCTCCTTGGGTGGCGAATCGTGTCGCCAGGTTGTCGATCTTTCCCATACGCCCGGCGCAGCGTACGGACTCGTGCCCCGGGATGTCAAATGGACCCGCTACATGACGGCCCCCAGGTACCACGGCACGAACTCGTTCTGCCCGTAGCCGTGCCGTTCACTCTTGGATCTGGTGCCCGAGCACGTGTCGAGCACGAGCTGGAAGAGTCGCTCGCCGACCCCGTCCACGCTGGCGTCGCCGTCCGCGATCGTCCCCGCATTGAGGTCGATGTCCTCCTCCTGCCGCACCCACAGCGGCGTATTGGTCGAAAGCTTGAGCGAAGGCGCGGGCGCGCAGCCGTAAGCGGAACCGCGGCCGGTCGTGAAGCAGATCAGGTTGGCGCCGCCCGCGACCTGTCCCGTTGCCGACACCGGGTCGTAGCCCGGAGTGTCCATGTAGACGAAGCCCTTCGCGGTGACGGGCTCGGCGTACTCGTAGACTGCGACCAGGTTGGTCGTGCCGCCCTTCGCCACGGCGCCGAGCGACTTCTCGAGGATCGTCGTCAACCCGCCTGCCTTGTTGCCCGGCGACGGATTGTTGTTCATCTCGCCCTTTTCCCGCGCCGTGTAGCCCTCCCACCACCTGATCCGCGACACGAGTTTCTCGCCCACGTCGCGCGATACCGCCCGACGCGTCAGCAGATGCTCGGCGCCGTAGATCTCCGGGGTTTCGGAGAGGATCGCCGTACCGCCGTGGCGTACCAGCAGGTCCACCGCCGCGCCCAGCGCAGGATTGGCGGTGATGCCCGAATAGCCGTCCGAACCGCCGCACTGCAGCCCGACAACGATATGCGATGCCGGCACCGGCTCACGCCTCACGTCGTTCGCGTGCGGCAGCATCTCGCGGACCATGTCGACGCCCCTTCGAATGGTCTTCGCCGTGCCGCCGGTGTCCTGGATCGAGAACGTGCGCAGGAGCGGCCCTTCCTTCAGGTTCTGCGCGCCGAGGAGCGAGCTGATCTGGTTCGCTTCGCAGCCAAGGCCCACGATCAGCACACCGGCGAAATTCGCATGCCGCGCGTAACCACCGAGCGTGCGGCGCAGGAGTTGCATGCCCTCGCCGCCCGTGTCCATGCCGCACCCCGAACCGTGGGTCAGCGCCACCACGCCGTCGACGTTCGGGAAGGCAGCGGGGCCCTCGCGCGCGAAGTGGTCGGCAATGCCGCGCGCGACGGTCGCCGAGCAGTTCACCGTCGAGAGGATGCCGATGTAGTTGCGCGTGGCCACACGACCGTCCGGGCGCACGATGCCCATGAACGTCGCCGGATTGGCGATGTACTGCGTCGGCTTCGCGTCCGCGCCGAACGCGTAGTCGCGATCGAACGCGCCCATCGCCAGGTTGTTGAGATGCACGTGCTCGCCGGGCGCGATGTCGCGGCTTGCGAAGCCGATGATCTGGTTGTAGCGCTTGACCGGCTGCCCGGCCTTGATCGCACGCGAAGCGACCTTGTGGCCCGGCGGAACGAGCCCCGCGACGGTGACGTTCTCGTCCAGCAGCCGCGTGCCGCCGACCAGCTGCTGCCGCGCGATCACGACATCGTCGTTCGGATGCAGGCGGATCGTGAGCGATGCCCGGGTCAGCATGATCAATGCCCTTTCGCGGTCCGCATCACGCGGGCAACGTTGTTCGGCTGGTGCACGCGCGGTCGATCGCCGCGAAATCCCACTCGATCCCGAGGCCCGGCGTTTCAGGCGCGAGCGCAAAGCCGTCGGCCATCGCCATGCGCGACGTCGTGATCGCATCGAGCTGCGGAATGTACTCGACCCACGCGCCGTTCGGCACCGCGGCCGTCAGCGACACGTGCAGCTCCATCAGGAAGTGCGGGCAGACGGCGACGTTGAACGTCTCCGCGAGATGCGCGACCTTGAGCCAGGGAGTGATGCCGCCGATTCGCGCGCAATCGACCTGGACGATCGAGCAGGCGTCCCGCTCCAGGTATTCGCGGAAGTGGGACGGGTGGTAGATCGACTCGCCCACGGCGATCGGCATCGGTGCCACCGCGGCGAGCTCGACGTGCCCCCCCAGGTCTTCGGCGGGCAGCGGCTCCTCCAGCCAGGCAAGGCCGAGCGGCTCGTACGCATGGGCGCGCCGCCGCGCCTCGGAGACGGTGAATGCCTGGTTCGCGTCGACCATCAGCTCGAATGCATCGCCGACGGCGTTGCGCACTGCGGTCAGGCGCGCGACGTCCTCGGCGATCGACGGCTTACCGACCTTGAGCTTGGCGCCGCGGAAGCCTTGCGCCTTCGCCGCGACCGACTCGTCGACGAGCTGCTGCGCGGGATGGTGCAGCCAGCCGCCCTCGGTCGTGTAGACCGGCACGCGTGGTTGCGCGCCGCCGGCCACCTTCCACAGCGGCAGTCCGGCGCGGCGGCACTTGAGGTCCCACAGCGCGGTGTCGATCGCCGCCAGCGCAAGGCTCGTGATGGCGCCCACCGCGGTCGCGTGCGTATGGAAGAAGAGCTCCTTCCACAGCCGTTCGATCTCGGTCGCGTCCCGTCCGAGCAGCCGCGGACACAGGTGATCGGAGAGCAGCGCCACCACCGACGCGCCGCCGGTACCGATCGTATAGCTGTAGCCGACGCCGACCGCGCCGTCGGCGCAGGTAATGCGCACGATCGGCGTTTCCTGCGTCACGAACGATTGGATCGCGTCGCTGCGCGGGACCGGCGGAGCCAGGTCGACCTGGAATATCTCGATACGCTCGATCGGGCTCATCGCGCTACTTGGGATACATGATGCCGGGCAGCCAGAGCACGAGCTGCGGGACGTAGGTGATGAGCGCCAGCGTGCCGAGCAATGGCCAAAGCCAAGGCATCACCGCCTTGACCGTCTGCTCGAACGACAGGCGCGCGACCTTCTGCAGGATGAACAGCACCATGCCCACGGGCGGCGTCAGCAACCCGATCATGAGGTTCAGCACCATGACGAGCCCGAAGTGGACCGGATCGATCCCGAGCTTGGCGATGATCGGCATGAACACCGGCACGAGGATCGTGATTGCGGCGATCGTTTCCATGAAGCAGCCGACGAACAGCAGGAACAGGTTGGCGAGCAGCAGGAACACCCAAGGATCGCTCGAGATCGAGAGGACCCAGTTGCCGATCGCCTCGGTAACCCGCGTCGTCGTCAGCACCCACGCGAAGATCGACGCCGCGGCGACGATGAACATCACGACGGCCGTCGTCTCGATCGTCTCCATCGAGATCTTGACGAACATCCGCCAGTTCAACGTTCGATACCAGATGAACCCGAGGAACAGCGCCCACGCGACCGCGGCGACTGCTGCCTCCGTGGGCGTGAACAGGCCGGTCGCCATCCCGCCGATCAGGATGACCGGGGTCAGCAGCGCCATGTAGGCCTCGAACCTGAACAGCTTGTCCGCGACCATCGTCCCCAGAAGCAGCGAACCGAAGCGCAGCCAGCCCGGCAGGCCCTCGCGCGACCACAGGAAATAGAGGACGACGGCGGTGAGCGCGACGAAGCCCAGCTCGAAGAACGCGCCGCCCATGCGGCTCCACGAGAACGCGATATCGGCGCCGTACTTGCGCACGTGCGCGTAGTAGCTCACCAGCGCCATCATCAGGAGCGCCATCACGGCGCCGGGAATGAAACCGCCGGCGAACAGCTTGCCGATCGAGACATTGGCCTGGACGCCGTAGATCACCATCGGCAGCGAGGGCGGGATGATCGGGCCGAGCGTCGCGGACGCCGCAGTGATGCCAACCGCGAACTCGACCGGATAGCCGTGGTCCTTCATCGCCTTGATCTCGATCGTGCCGAGGCCGCCCGCATCCGCGATGGCCGTGCCCGACATGCCGGCGAAGATCATGCTGCCGACCACGTTGACGTGGCCGAGCCCGCCCTTGAGCCAGCCGACCAGCGCGAGCGCGAAGTTGTAGATGCGGTTGGTGATTCCCGCCGAGTTCATCAGGTTGCCGGCGAGAATGAAGAAAGGCACCGCAAGCAGCGGGAAGCTGTCCACACCGCCCACCATCCGGTGAATCACGGTGAGCGGCGGAATCGTCCCCGAGATCCAGATATAGAGCAGCGCCGCCAGCGCCATCGCGATCGCGATGGGCAGGCCGCTCAGGAGCGCCGCCAGGAAGCCGCCGAAGAGAAGGCTGTTCAAGGCCGCTTCACCTCAGGCATCGGCGATGGCTTCCGAAGGCCGTTCGAGCACGCTCCAGCCCTGCTTCCAGTGGCGCCACGCGACCTGCAGCGAACGGAACGTCATCAGCACGAAGCCCGCCGCGACGATCCCGTAGACGTAGCTCATCGGGAAGTCGACGATCGTCATCTTGAGGTTGTGCATGCGCGGAACCAGCGCGATCGCGAGCCAGGACGCGTAGGCGAAGAACGCCGCGCGCACGACGTCGACCAGCGTGGACAGCAGGCGGCCGACGTTCGCCGGCAGGTAGCGATAGACGAACTCGACGTGGATGTGCGTATTGCGCCGCACGCCCATGGCCGCGCCGACGAACGTGACGACGATCAGCAGGTAGCGCGCGATCTCCTCGGTCCACGCGGCCGAGTCGTCGAGCACGTAACGGGTGAAGAACTGATAGAACACGTCGAGCGCGAGCAGCCAGAACACGCCGAACGTGAACCAGTCCTCGAACACGTAATCCGAGATGTCCACCGGCGCGTCGGTCGTGTGGAAGTGACCGGACTCGTCCAGCACGTGCTCCGCCGAAACGGAGCCCGGCACGACGGTGTCGGCGGAAGAAGGGAGTCGGTGCATGAGCGCTGCGCAGGGGAAGAGCGGTGTCGATCGATGCGGTGGCCGAGTCGCCTCACCCTATCGTCGTTCCCGAGGAACCGGACCCCGGCTCCGATCGGGGGGCGGGAATCCGGCGCCAATGCAGGCGAACGGCACGGCGCCGGATCCCCGCTCAAGCCACGGGTCCGCAGGAGGCCGACGGGTTTCCATGCGTCACTTGATCGCCTGGATCTTGTCCCAGTCGGCCTTGGTGTAGCCCATCGACTCGAGCGACACGGTCTTCATGATCGCGTCCTGGAAGCTCTTCTTGTCGACCGCGTGGACGTTCAGCCCCTTCTTCTTGAATTCGTCGACCAGCTCGCCTTCGCGCTTCTTGATCTCGTTGGTCGCATTCGCCGCGGCTTCCTGCATCACGTCGGTGAAGAGCTTCTTGTCCGCGTCGGAAAGCTTGCTCCACACATGCGGTGCGATCTGCGTCGCGAGCGAGTCGACGATGTGGCCGGTCAGGATGATGTTCTTCTGCACCTCGTAGAACTTCTTCGCCTCGATCGTCGTCAGCGGATTTTCCTGTGCGTCCACGGTGCCGTTCTGAAGCGCGAGGTAGACCTCGGCGAACGCGATCGGCGTCGGGTTGGCGCCGCAGCTCTTCGGCAGTGCGAGGTAGGCCGGCACGTCCGGTACGCGCATCTTGATGCCCTTCATGCCGGCGCAATCGTTGAAGTCCTTGTTCGAAGTCGATTGCCGGATGCCGTAGTAGGTCATCGCCGTGATCTGCACGCCCGACTTGTCGCGGTAGAGGCCGGCGAGCTCCGCGAACGCCGGGCTCTTGGCCCAGGCAAGCAGCTGATCGGCGTCGCGGAACGTGTACGGGTAGTAGCCGACGCCGATGCGCGGCGTTGAGCGCGCGGCGAACGACAGGCCGGAGATGATGATGTCGACCGTGCCGAGCTGGAGGCCCTGGTTGATGTCGGTCTCCTTGCCGAGCGAGGACGCCGGGAACACCTCGACCTCGTAGCGGCCGTTGGTCCGCTTCTTGATCTCGTCGCCGGCCCACACCGACCACTTGTGGAACGGCTCGCTCGTCTCGTAGACATGCGCCCACTTGAGTTTCGTCTGCGCCGCCGCAGGGACAGCGACGAGTGTCGTCGCGACCGCGACCGCGGCAATGGACAGCATCAGCTTGGACAGCACATGCATGGCTTTCCTCCTCGTTGGTTGCGTGCGGAATCTATGGGCCCGAAACAACCTGCACCTTCGTGCTGCGACTCTTGTCGGCGGCCACGCGGAACGCCTCGACGGCTTCGGCCAGCGGATACGTGCCGGACAGAAGCGGCCGCACGTCGACCCGCCGCGAGGACAGATAGTCCACCGCCCAGTCGAACTCGATGCCCCAGCGGAACGCGCCGCGCAAGTCGATCTCCTTGACCATCACCTCGTTCACGACGAACGGCAGCGGCTCGTGCGGCAGCGTGCCCACCTGCACCACGACACCGCCGCGCTTGACCGCTGCCATGCACGTCTTGACCGCCGCGAAGCTGCCGGACACTTCGTAGCAGACGTCGAACTGCGGGGAGGCGAGCTTCTCGCCGTCGCGATCGGCACGCAGCGTGACATCGGCGCCCGACTCGGCGGCCTTCGCGAGCGGACGGTCGAGGATATCGCTCACGGTGATTGCCGCGGCCCCGGCAAGACGCGCCGCCATCACGGTCAGGCAGCCGATCGTGCCCGCGCCGGTGATCAGAACGCGTTTACCGATCAGATCGCCGCCGCGGTTGACTGCGTGGAGCGCAACCGCGAGCGGCTCGGCGAACGCGAGCTCGCCGAGCGAGACATTGCCGCTGACCGGATAGCACTGGCGCTCGCCCATCACGAAGTAGTCGCGGAAGAATCCTTGCGTATGCGGGAACGTACTCGCGCTGCCCAGGAACTTCATGTTCGAGCAGAGCTGCTCGCGCCCTGACCGGCAGCCCTCGCAGCGGCCACAGGCATGCGAGGGGCTCACCGCCACCTTGTCGCCCTTTCTGACGCGCGTGACGCCGGGGCCGACCGACTCCACCAATGCCGAGGCCTCGTGCCCGGGAATGAGCGGCTCGCGCACCACGAAGCTGCCGTTTCGGCCTTCGAAATAGTAGTGCAGGTCGGAACCGCAGATGCCGCCCGCGCCGAGGCGCAACAGCACTTCGCCGGGGCTCGGTGCGGGAATGTCGAGCGGATCGAGCCTCAGGTCTTCCTTGGCATGGATGCGGCAGGCGAGCATCGTGTTCTCCCCGGTCCTCGTGTCACTGCAACGTATTCCAGCCCTTGGAAAAGCGCTTGTACGCCTGGTTCAGATGGCGCTGCATCGCATTGCGGGCGCCGGCGGCGTCGCGGGCCGCGATCGTATCCAGCACCGCACGGTGTTCGGCGATTGCCGACTCCCACAGCGCCGGCGAGTCGTAATGGTGCTCGAGCTGCTGGTACAGCGGGCCGGTACGCTCTTCCCAGAGCATCTTGAGGACGTGCACCAGTGCGCCGTTGCCGGTTGCCTCGGCGATCCGCAAGTGGAAAACGCGGTCCGCCTGCAGCGGTTGCCTTCCCTCGGCAAGGTCGCGCGCCATTTCGTCGAGCGCCTGAGCGATCGCCTGTACCTGCACCTTCTTCGCCGATTTCGCGGCGAGCGCCGCGCATTCGCCTTCGATCACGTAGCGTGCCCGCAGCAGTTCGAACGGGCCGGCCGGGGCGTCGGATTCGTCGGCACCGGCGGTGGCCGTTCCCGCACCGGTGACGTAGATGCCGGAGCCGATGCGCACCTCGACCAGCCCCTCGACTTCCAGTGCGATCAGCGCCTCGCGCACGCTCGGGCGCGACACACCGAGCTGCTTTGCGAGGTCGCGCTCGGGAGGCAGCCGCGCACCGGTGCGAAACTCGCCGGAGCGGATGAGGCCGCGGATCTGGTCGGCGATCTGGCGGTAGAGCCGGCGAGGTTCGATGCTCTGGAACGGCATGGCGCCCGGGAAACGGGTGAGGCGGCGTCGCCGCGCGTGAATCGGGGGCTCAAGGCTATCCGCGACCGGCGAACTGGTCAAGTGGTATTACCAATTTCGCGAAGCGTCCTCCGCGGCGCCGCGGGCGCAATGGGATGCGGCACCCGTGACGGCTCGAACCCGGCGACGTGCCGCGCGGTGAAAATATCTCGAACGGCATCGGCCACGGCAAGCGACGCGCAGGGCCTGCAATCAGGCATGATGCGGGCGCGGCGGCGCTCCCCGGGCGCTGGCAGGTCTGGCATTGCCAAACAGGGCCGCGGCGGCCGCCGCGATGACTTCGCCACAGGAGGAACCACCGATGAATGCAGCCGCTTCGATCGGCGAAGCCGTCACGCTCTCGCCCTCGCTCTCCGCCTTCGTCGCCCGGCCACAGGCACGCAACGCGCCGGGAATTGTCGTGATCCAGGAGGCGTTCGGCGTCAACGCGTTCGTGAAAGCGACCTGCGATCGTCTCGCCACCGCCGGTTACACGGCGATCGCCCCGGACTACTACCATGGCAGGACGTTCGACTACGGCGACCTGCAGAACGCGATCGCCGCGCTGAACGAGATCGACGATGCGCAGGCAATGCAGGAAACCGCGCTTGCGCTCGATCACCTGCAGCACCGCGAGGGCGCCCGGCGCGTCGCGGTGCTGGGCTTCTGCATGGGCGGACGGCTCGCATTCCTCGCCAATGCCGCGCTCGGGTCGCGCCTCGCGGCCACGGTGTCCTTCTACGGCGGCGGCATCGCGCCCGCGGAGCCGAAAGGCAAGCGCAAGCCGCTCATCGACCGGGTGCCGGAAATCAGCACCCCGATGCTGCTGCTCTACGGCGCGAACGACAGCGGCATCACCGCCGACGAGCATGCGCGTCTGGCGAAGGCGCTGACCGAGGCGAACAAGCGCTACGTGCTCGCGGTGTTTCCCGATGCACCGCACGCGTTTGCGACGTTCGACCGCGAAAGCTATCACGCCGCCGCGGCAGCGCATGCATGGCGGCTCGCGGACGCCTTCCTCGCAGCGGAACTCGAGCGGTCGTAGCCCCTCGCCCCGGCCCTTTCCCGGCTGTGCGGCAAATGCGCGGGTCAAGCGGCGGGCAGCGGGCCTTCAGCTGCGCGGCTTCAGGTGCACGTGCGGATGCGCATGGTCGTGCGCGCCGTGCGAAAGCGCGTGCGCCTGCGGGTCCGCGTGCTGATAGCGCACCGTTTGCGTCGTACCGACCTCCACGGTGATCAGGTTCAGCCGACCATGGTGCACGCCCCGCTCGGCGACCAGCGCATCGGCGAAGCGGCGCACCGCGGGCGTCGGCCCTCGCAACAGCAGCGTCTCCAGGCAGAATTCGTGATCGAGGTGCGCGTGCGTCGTTGCCACACAGAGATCGTGATGCTCGTGCTGAAGGTGCGTAAGCCGCTCGGCCAGCTCGCGCTCGTGGTGGTTGTAGACATAGGACAGGCTCGCCACGCAATGCGTGCCGTCGTCCTTCGTCTGGCGGCTTTCCTCGATCTCGGCGCGCAGCATGTCGCGCACCGCTTCGGAGCGGTTGGTGTAGCCGCGCGCCTTGATCAGCCGGTCGAAAGCCTCGGCCAGCGGTTCCTCGAGCGAAATCGTGAAGCGTTCCATTTCAGTCCGGGGTTTCTTTGGCGGCAGGGGCCGCATGCGCGCAGTTTGAGCGCGGTCGTGCATCGCAGGCAAGCGCAGAGGCGGGGGACGGAGCCCATCCGGCTGACGCAGGACCCGCCATGGCCGCGAAAGTGGTCAAGTGGCATTACCAATTCCCGCACCGCTCACGTAGAATGCGACTCCGCTCCGGCACATGCCCCGATCTCGCCGGCCCATCGTCCGACCGCATCCTTCCGCGCCCGCATGCCTGCCACGACGATCGCCGCCATCCGCGCGACGCCGGTCACGGTTCCGCTCGAAGCGCCGCTGCGCCACAGCAACGGCGCGCACTGGGGACGCTTCGTGCGCACGATCGTCGAGGTCGAGACGGCCGACGGTTTCGTGGGCCTGGGCGAGATGGGCGGCGGCGGCGAGGACGCGACCCGCGCGTTTGCTGCGCTCGAGAGCTACCTGCGCGGGCACGACGTGCTCGCGCTGGAGACGATGCGCCTCGCCATCTGCAATCCCACCGCGAGCCTCTACAACAACCGTACGCAATTGCACGCCGCGCTGGAGTTCGCCTGCCTCGACATCATCGGCCAGAAGCTCGGCGTGCCGGTGCATGCGCTCCTTGGCGGCAAGCTGCGCGATCGCGTCGAGTTCGCGAGCTACCTGTTCTTCCGCTACCCGAACCCGGAGGGCGGCGGCGAGGTGCGCACGATCGAACAACTGGTCGCCCACGCGCTCGCGCTCAGGGCGAAGCACGGCTTCCGCACGCACAAGCTCAAGGGTGGCGTGTTCCCCCCGCGCTACGAGCTCGACTGCTACCGCGCGCTCGCGCAGGCAACAGGCGGCGAGCGGATGCGCTACGACCCGAACGGCGCGCTGCCCTTCGGCGAGGCGGTCCATTTCGGGAACGCGATCGCGGATCTGCCGAACGACTGGTTCGAGGACCCGGTGTTCGGGATCGCGCAGATGAAGGCGCTGCGCGACTTCGTCAAGATCCCGCTCGCCACCAACACGGTGGTCGTCAACTTCGAGCAGCTCGCCGCCAATGCCGCGATGCGCGCGATCGACGTGATCCTGCTCGACACGACATTCTGGGGCGGCATCCGGGCGTGCATCAAGGCTGCCGGTGTGTGCGAGACGCTCGGCATGCAGGTGGCGGTGCACAGCTCCGGCGAGCTCGGCATCCAGCTCGCGACGATGCTGCATCTTGGCGCCGTGTTGCCGAACCTCGCCTACACGGCCGATGCGCACTACCACCATCTGCTGGACGACGTGATCATCGGCGGGCCGTTGCGCTACGAAGGCGGCGCAATCCGGGTGCCGGACACGCCTGGCCTCGGCGTCACGCTCGACCGCGGGAAACTCGCGCGCTATCACGCGCTGTTCCGCGAGCGCGGCGGCTATCCCTACGATCGCGATCCCGGACGACCGGGCTGGTTTGCGCACGTGCCCAACCACGACTGGGCCGATCCGACGGACGCATCGATACCGCGTCTCTGCTGACGCGAATCACCCACGGAGGAGGAACGATGAGTCGACGTCTCGCCGGCAAGACCGCGCTGATCACCGCGGCCGGCGCGGGAATGGGCCGCGCCGCGGCGCTTGCGATGGCTGCCGAAGGTGCGACGGTGTACGCGACCGACGTGAAGCCGGAACTGCTCGCGGGCTTCGCCGCAACGCCGAACGTCGTCACCCGCAAGCTCGACGTGCTGGATGACGCGGCGGTCGCCGCGCTGGCCGCAGATCTGCCGCCACTATCGATCCTGTTCAACTGCGCGGGCTACGTCCACCACGGCTCGATCCTCGACTGCACACCGAAGGACTGGGAGTTCAGCATGAACCTCAACGTCCGCTCGATGTACACGCTGACGCGCGCCGTGCTGCCCAGGATGCTCGAGAACTACGAGAAGAACAAGGTCGTCGCGTCGATCGTCAACATGGCGTCCATCGCAGGGTCGATCAAGGGGCTGCCCAACCGCTTCGTCTACGGCACATCGAAGGCCGCCGTGATCGGGCTCACCAAGGCGATTGCCGCCGACTACGTGACCAAAGGCATCCGCTGCAATGCGATTGCGCCCGGGACCGTGGACACGCCATCGCTGCAGGACCGCATCAACGCGTTCCCCGATCCGGTCGAGGCGCGCAAGATGTTCGTCGCGCGGCAGCCGATGGGCCGGCTCGCGAAGGCCGAGGAGATCGCCCCGCTGATCGTGTTCCTCGCCTCCGACGAGGCGGCGTTCATCACCGGAAACGTGTATTCATGCGATGGCGGCATGACCATCTGAATCCGGTGGAAAGCCTCCGACAACGACCGCCGGCTGCGTTGCCGCCCGCGACGATTTGCCCCCGGCCTTCGCGCCCACCGATGTCGTAACTCCCGACCAACTTCGAGCCACGCACGCAAGGAGGACTCCCATGAAGCTCGTACGCTACGGCCCCGCCAGCAGGGAAAAGCCCGGAATGATCGACCCGGACGGCAAGCTGCGCGACCTGTCGCGCAAGGTGAAGGACATCACGCCGGCGGCGCTCGGCGCGCTGCAGGACCTGAAGAGGCTCGACTGGCGGCGGCTGCCGCTCGTCAAGGGCCGCCCGCGGTTCGGGCCGTGCATCAGCGGTGTGGGCAAGTTCCTCGCGATCGGCTTGAACTACGCCGACCACGCGAAGGAAACCGGTTCGCCGATTCCGGAGAACCCGATCGTCTTCTTCAAGACGACCACGTGCATCCAGGGTCCGAACGACCCGATCATGCTGCCGAAGGACTCGACGCAGACCGACTGGGAAGTCGAACTCGGCGTCGTGATCGGCCGCCGCGCGCGCTACGTCGACGAGAAGGACGCGCTGCGCTGCGTGGCGGGGTACTGCCTGATCAACGACATCTCCGAGCGCGAATTCCAGCTCAAGAAGGGCGGCGGGCAGTGGGGCAAGGGCAAGGGCTGCGACACGTTCGGCCCGATCGGCCCCTGGCTCGTGACGCGCGACGAGATCCGCGACCCGCAGAACCTGCCGATGTGGCTCAAGGTCAACGGCGAGATGAAGCAGAACGGCAACACGAACACGATGATCTTCGGTGTGGCGAAGCTCGTCGCGGACGTGTCGCGCTACATGACGCTCGAGCCGGGCGATCTCATCACGACCGGCACGCCGCCGGGCGTGGGGATGGGCCAGAAGCCGGCGCCGCAATACCTGAAGGCGGGCGACACGATCGAGCTTGCGATCGAGGGGCTCGGCACCCAGACCCAGAAAGTGATCGCCTTCAAGCCGCGCCGCTGAGTTTCGGGACCGGATGGGGCTCGAGGCCAAGCGTCGGACGCTCATACGGTGGCCCCCTGCCGAGCGGCGCGCAAGAAGATGCGCCCCGCTCGACGCGGCGACAAGCGATCTTCCCCGGCGCCGCGCCCGTTGTTCGTGCCTGCGGTTGCCCGGCGTCAATCCTTTACCGCCGCGCCCGGCCTACACTCGCGTGTCGCCCGAAGCGCCACCACACCGCCGTCCCCGGAGCATCGCCATGAACGACTCGATCAAGTACCTGCTCGACGAATCGCGCCTCCCGAAGTCCTGGTACAACCTGCAGGCCGATCTGCCGAAGCCACTGCCGCCCGTGCTGCATCCGGGCACGCACAAGCCGATCGGGCCGGACGACCTGGCGCCGCTTTTCCCGATGGAACTGATCCGGCAGGAGGTGTCGACCGAGCGCGAGATCGAAATTCCGGGGCCCGTGCGTGACGTCTACCGGCAATGGCGCCCGACGCCGCTTTATCGCGCGCGCCGTCTCGAGAAGGTGCTGCAGACGCCGGCCCGGATCTACTACAAGTACGAGGGTGTATCGCCTGCCGGCAGCCACAAGCCGAATACGGCCGTGGCGCAGGCGTTCTACAACAAGCAGGCCGGCGTGAAACGCCTCTCGACCGAGACGGGCGCAGGGCAGTGGGGCAGCGCGCTCGCATTCGCGGGGGCGCTGTTCGGCCTCGAGGTGCAGGTGTTCATGGTGCGCGTCTCCTACGACCAGAAGCCCTACCGGCGGGCGCTGATGGAGACCTACGGCGCGCGCTGCGTCGCCTCGCCGTCGAACGAGACGCAATCCGGCCGCGCGATCCTCGCTCAACGCGCCGACCACCCGGGAAGCCTCGGCATCGCGATCTCGGAAGCGGTGGAGGTCGCGGCGCAGCGCGACGACACCAAGTACGCGCTCGGCAGCGTGCTGAACCACGTGCTGCTGCACCAGACGGTGATCGGCATCGAGGCGATGGCGCAGATGGAGATGGCAGACGACTATCCCGACGTGATCGTCGGCTGCACCGGCGGCGGCTCGAACTTCGCCGGCATCGTGTTTCCGTTCCTCGGCGCGCAGTTGCGCGGCGGCCGCAGCGTGGACATCGTCGCGATCGAGCCCGCCGCCTGCCCGAGCCTCACGCGCGGCAAGTACGCGTACGACTTCGGCGATACCGCGCACCTGACGCCGCTCACCAAGATGCACACGCTGGGCTCGACGTTCACGCCGCCGGGCTTCCACGCCGGCGGCTTGCGCTATCACGGCATGGCACCGTTGGTCTCGCACCTGAAGGAGCTGGCGCTAATCCGGGCAAGCGCGTATCGCCAATCGCAGGTGTTCGACGCCGGCGTGCAGTTCGCGCGCGCCGAGGGCATCGTCCCGGCACCCGAGGCGAATCACGCGGTCAAGGGCGCGATCGACGAGGCGATACGCTGCCGCGAAGAGGGCAAGTCGAAGGCGATCCTGTTCAATCTCTGCGGCCACGGCCACTTCGACATGCAGGCGTACATCGACTACTTCGCGGGCAAGCTCAGGGACCTCGACTACGACGAGACGGAGCTCGCGATGGCGCTCGCGGGGTTGCCGTCGGTGAAGGAGGCCGCATAGGTGCCTACCGGGCCGCGATCCGCTTTCGACGCAGGACGAAAAGCCTGCGTGGCCGCCAGTTCCTGAAGAAGACCGTAGCGAAAAATGGCCTGCTGAACACATTCGTCCAGTCGCGCGTTCCACGCCCGACGACACGCAAGCCCGTTCTCGGTCAGGCGATCGTCAGCGGGCGCGCGCATCACGGCCAGCGCATTGGCCCGGAGACGCTCTCCCGATCCCGACCGGGTGTCGCGCTCAGCGCAGCGCCAAGTCCACGCGGGCCGGCGTGGCCGCGCCCACCGAGGCTGCGCCGGCTTCGACACCGAGGCGCGGGGCCAGGAGGAAGAGCCGCTCCGCCGGAACGCCCTTGGCGGCGATCGCGTCCTTCACCGCCTCCGCGCGCGCGTTCGCGAGCGCACGCAGCGCCCCGTCGTCCACCTTGGCGTTCGCGTAGAGCATCGCCTCCATTTCGGCGGGCGGAAGCTCCTTCAGCATCCCGATCACGTTGCGCGGCCTGTCGGGCAGCGGCGCCGCGCGATAGGCCGCCGTCAGCCAGCGGTTGCGCTCGTCATCGCCCATCGTGACCTGGTCGAGCGAAGGTGGTGCCGTGCCGGCCGCGGCCAGCGACTTCATCTTCTCGCGCTTGAGGGCAGTCTCGACGGCGGCGTGGCGCAATGCCTCGCGGTCGGCCGCCGGGTCGGCGCGGCCGGCGATGTCGAGCTTCAGTCCGGGCCTGTCCGCGAGCGCCTTGGCAAGCGTTTCGACGCGCCGCTGGGCTTCGGCGCCGAGCGCCGCGGTGCCCGCGGCGAATTCAATCGTCGACAATTCCTCGCCACCGCCGAACATCGCAGCCAGCAGCGTGAACGGTGCGGTCACCGCCTTGCCGATCAGGTTGACGATCACCTGGATGATCAACCCTCCCAGCGAGAACTTGGGGTCGTCGAGCGAGCCCGAGATCGGCAGCCGGATGTCGATCACGCCACGCGAGTCCTTGAGCAGCGCGACGGCGAGCAGCACCGGCAACTTGGTCGCGGTCGGACTCTCCACGCGCGGCCCGAACGTCAGCTGGTTGAGCACCAGCCGGTTTTCTGCCGCGAGCTTGCGGTCCTCGATGCGATAGTGCACGTCGAACGTGAGCTTGCCCTTTTCGATCCCATAGCCCGCGTACTTCGCCGAGTACGCGGTGAGCGGCGGCAGGTCCACGTCGCGCGCCTTGCCTTTGAGGTCGAGCGAGAGCTGCGGCGCGAACGGGTTGATGCGTCCCTGCACTTCGACGGGTGCGGTGTGATCCACCTTCGCTTCGATCGACACGTCGCCCGCCTGTTCAGCGGACATCGTGGTGACGCTGCCCACCACGTCGGTCAGGTTCACCGAGTAGTTGGGCTCGATGAAGAAATCCGAGAAGTTGACGTTGCCGCGCGCGAACTCGATGCGACCGATGGTCACGGGCAGCCGCGGCTCGTCACGCACCGCAGCGGTCGCCGCGGGCGGCGGCGGCTTGGCGTCCGGCGCGGGCTCCGGGCTCGCCCCGGGCGTCAGCAGCCGCGCGAGATTGAGGCTCGCGTCCTTGTAGATGATCACGCGGGCGAAAAAATCGGCGACGGCGATCCGGGCAACGCCGGCACGGAACGGGTCGGTCGCGACGTCGACCCCTTCGAGCGAGAGCGACTTCCAGAGCGCGAGGTCGGAGGAGGTTGGCCGATCGAGCGCGGCGAAGTCGGACACCGAGACATCGCCCTTCCACGTGGCCCGCGGCGCGGCGCCCTCGCGTGTCTCGACCGTCACGCGCCCCTTCGCGGCCAGCGTGCCGCCGGTGAGAACGACATTGACCTTCGACTCGATGTAGGGCTTCAGCGCGACGAGCGAGAGCGCGGTCGCGTCGAGCGCACCGCTCGCGCCGAGCGGATTGCTGGCGAGCGTGCCGTTGAACGCGACGCGACCGCGGCTGCCGACGTTGGCCCGCAGCGTGACCTTCGACCTCACGCCGCGCGCATTCGTGATGTCGCTCACGTCGGCCTTGAGCTCGCGCACGGCGATCCTGACCGGAGGCTCTGGCGCGCGATCCTCGAAATCGATGGCCACGCGGTCGAGCGCGAGTTTTTTCGCGAGCAGCGTCCACGTCGCCTCGTCGTGCGCCGTACCGGTATGCGCCGTCGTTTTCAACAGCCGCGACGTTTCGAGCGTGCCGTCCGCTTCGCGCACGAGACGCAGCATGGCGCCCCGGGCCTCGACCTCGCCCAGCACCACTCGGTGCGCCGGCACATCCACCGCGATCCCGCGCGCGGTGAGTTCGGGCACGCGCCAAAGCGGATCGCGGTTGCCGGGTAGCGCGAGTTGCAGCTCGCGCACCGTTGCCTCGCCGTCGGCCAGTTGCAGATTCCCGTCCGCGAACGAGAACGTCGAAGCGTAGTCGAGCGAGCCCTTCTGCACGTCGACCGCGAGCGCGGACTTGTAGTACGGGAAGAGCAGGCCCAGCGAGAACTTCGACAACGCAAAGCGCCCGGTGGCAGCCGGAACCCGCGGTTCGACGTCGGCCTCCGCGGATAGGCTCGCAATGCGGTCGGCGGAAACGAACGCGATCTTCGCGTGCGCCCGTTCGCCGGGCCGCGTCGACACGTTGGTCGCGTCGAGCGTCACGTCGGCCAGCTCGGACCGGAAAGCGGTGGTTTCGTCGGTGAGCACGAGAGCGCCGCGCGCCACGGTCAGCCGTGCGATCGAGGCCGTCCAAGCCGCCTCGTCCGGTGACTTGCCGGGTACCCGCGTCGCAGCGGCAGGCTCGAAGAGCGGGTGCGCCAGTTCCAGCGTGCCATCGGCAAGGCGCTTCAACTCGACATTCGGCGCGTCGATCGCAACGGCCGCGAACTTCGCGTCGTGCGCAAGCGCATCCACCCGATCGAGCGTGATCGCGATACGCTCGGCCGCCGCGAGCGGTGTGCCATCGCGGCGCTTGACCGCCAACCCATCGAGCCGTGCCTCGCCGCGCAGTTCGAGCCGGCGCTCGCCGGACTTGGCATCGACGAACACGATCGCAAGCCGCGTGGTCAGCTTTCCGCCGGCGAGATTTACGCCGAGCTTGAACGGCAGATAGCCCACGTAGCCGGGCAGCGGCAGGGCGTCAAGCGCCACGTCGATGGTCGCTTCGCGCCGATCAGCAAAGGGCAAGGTCGATCCGCCGAGCGCAAATCGCGCGTCGTTCAGGGCGCCGGAGAAATGCGGCGTGACGAGAACATCGGCATCGTGGGGCACCGTCGAGATGAACGGAATGCCGACAACGAGCCCGGTGAGCAGATGCTTGCGCCCGGTGATCGCATCGTCGAACACAACCGAGCCTTCCTCGATCTCGATGTTGTTGAGCGAAATGCGCGGCGGCGGACCGGGCGGGGCCGCCATCGCGCGATCGATCAGGTCCTGCACGTTGTAGCGCCCGGCCGTGTCGCGGGCGAGCGAGAGATTGGGCCGCACGACCTTCAGCGCATCGAGCACCGGCGCCCAATGCCAGATCGATGCGATCGACAGATTCGCGGCGAGCTCGTCGAAGGCCAGCAGCGGCGCCCGGCCCGTCTTGTCCGCGATTGCCAGCTTGCGCACCGTCAGGCGCAGCCGGAACGGATCGAACGCGACGGACTCCACCGTCGTCGGGCGCTCGAGCAACTCGGAAAGACGCGTTTCGAGTTGCGAGCGCGCGATCGGCGGCACCGCGAGCCACGCGATCGCAATCAGGGCCGCGACGGAGCCGATCGCGTAGCCCAGCCCGCGAAGCCGGCGGCGGCGACGCGGCGGGGGCTCGGTCGGCGTTGCGGGAGTGACCATTGGCGTGAGGCGCAGCGCAAGGTGCGCGCGACGCCTTGATCGATTCTACTCGCGCGGTGCCGCGCGGGAACGCGGCGGCCGGCATTGTCGGATCGTCTGCCGATTCGGAACGAACCTGCGGCGGCCGCGCGACCGGGGACGTGGCGTCCGGGCGCTCCGGAGCGCGCCAGGCGGCAAGGGACAGGAGGTTACGGCGCGATGTACGCGGTCTTCACCGTCGTGTAGAACTCCGCCGCGTAGCGTCCCTGCTCACGCGGCCCGTAGCTCGATCCCTTCCGTCCGCCGAACGGGACGTGGTAATCGACGCCGGCCGTCGGCAGGTTCACCATCACCATGCCCGCCTGCGCGTTGCGGCGGAAGTGGGATGCGTGCTTGAGCGACGTCGTGGCGATTCCCGCGCAGAGCCCGAACTCGGTGTCGTTCGCGAGCGCAAGCGCCTCGTCGTAATCCTTCGCGCGGATGACCGCGGCGACCGGCCCGAAGATCTCCTCGCGCGCGATGCGCATCGCATTGCTCGCCTCGGTGAAGAGCGCCGGCGCGAGGTAGTAGCCGTCCTTGGCCCGCTTCACGCGTTCGCCGCCCGCGGCGAGTTTCGCGCCTTCGCCCTTGCCGATCTCGACGTACTTCAGGTCCTGACCGAGCTGGCTTTCGTCCACGACCGGACCGATATCCGTGCCCGGCGCGAGCGCGTCGTCCACCTTGAGCGTGGCGAGCTTGTCCTTGACCGCCCTGACGAATCGGTCATGGATGCCCTGGGTAACGATCAGCCGCGACGACGCCGTGCAACGCTGTCCGGTCGAGTAGTAGGCGCCCTGCACCGCCGCGTTGACGGCGACGCCGAGATCGGCATCGTCCAGCACGACGAGCGGGTTCTTGCCGCCCATCTCGAGCTGCACCTTCGCCATCCGTGCCAGGAGTTTGCCGGCGATCGCGCGGCCCGTGGAAACCGAGCCGGTGAAGCTCACGCCGGCGACATCGGGATCGTCGACGATCGCCTCGCCGACGACCGAGCCACGACCCATGACCAGATTGAACACGCCCGCCGGCAATCCCGCGCGCGCGAGGATGTCGGCGATCGCCCACGCGCAGCCCGGCACGAGGTCGGCGGGCTTCATCACGACCGTATTGCCGAAGGCGAGCGCAGGCGCGATCTTCCACGCCGGGATCGCGATCGGGAAGTTCCACGGCGTGATCAGGCCGACCACCCCGATCGGCTCGCGCATGACCTCCACGTCGACCCCCGGCCGCACCGAGGCAATGCGCTCGCCGGCCAGACGCAGCGTCTCGCCGGCGAAGAACTTGAAGATGTTGCCGGCACGCACGACCTCGCCCACGCCCTCGGGCAGCGTCTTGCCCTCCTCGCGCGAGAGCAGCGCACCGAGTTCGTCCCTGCGCGCCAGGACCTCGCTCCCCGCCTTGTCGAGGATGTTGAATCGTTCCTGGATCGAGCCTTGCGACCACGAGGAAAACGCCTGCTTCGCCGCGGCGATCGCCGTGCGCGCCTGCGCTGCGTCTGCCTGCGCGTACTCGCCGACGATGTCGTCGACATCCGAGGGATTGCGGTTCAGCGTCGTGGACGCTCCCTCGACCCATTGGCCACCGATATAGTTGCGGAAGAGATTTGCCATGTGCGGATCCGGCCCTGCGGCCGGCGTCAGAGAAGGTTGCGGCGGGCGAGGTTCTGCATCAGCGCGCGCGTGCCGAACGTCCACGGCGCCACCCGATCCGTCCGCTCGACGCGGTTGCGAAGCGCGCCGAGCTTCGGTGTCGCGATGGTGACCACGTCACCGATCACGTGCGTGAAGCCCTGCCCCGGCCCGTGGCGGTCCTTCGTCGGCGCGAACATCGTGCCGAGGAAAAGCACCAAGCCGTCGGGATACTGGTGATTGGCGTTGATCGCCTGGGCGACGAGATCGAGCGGATCGCGGCTGATCATGCCCATCGAGCTCCGACCTTCCAGCACGAAACCCTCCGGTCCCTCGACGCGCATCGTCAGCTCGCAAAGGCGCACATCGTCGATCGTGAACCGGTCGTCAAACAGGCGGATGAACGGGCCGATCGCGCACGAGGCGTTGTTGTCCTTCGCCTTGCCGAGCAGCAAGGCGCTCCTGCCCTCGAAGTCGCGCAGGTTGACGTCGTTGCCGAGTGCCGCGCCCATCGTCTCGCCGCGGCTGTTCACGGCGAGCACGATCTCGGGCTCCGGGTTGTTCCATTCGGACTTGGGATGAATGCCGATGTCGGCGCCCGTGCCGACCGCGGACATCGGCTGCGACTTGGTGAAGATCTCGGCGTCCGGTCCGATTCCGACCTCGAGATACTGCGACCACGCACGCTCGCGGATCAGCACGTCCTTGAGCTTCGCGGCCTCCGGCGAGCCCGGCCGGATCGTCCGGAGGTCGTCACCGACCACGGCGACGACCTGTTGCCGCACCGACTCGGCCTTTGCCGGATCGCCCCGCGCCTGTTCCTCGATCACGCGCTCGAGCATGCTCGCGACAAACGTCACGCCCGCGGCCTTGATCGCCTGCAGGTCGCACGGTGCAAGCAGCCAGGGACGACGCGGATCGCTCGTCGCCGCCGACGAATTGGCGAGGATATCCGCAAGCGGCGCGATCCGGGGCAGGTCGCGGGCGTCGCGGACGCGTTGCGCGGCATCCGCGAACTCGAGCAGCGCGCTCGATGTCGGCGCGAGCGAGGAGAGATCGCACAGATCGCTGCCGCGGACGGCTGCGAGCACCGGGCCGCCCAGGCTCGGCACGAACAGGCGGCCGACGAGCACTGCCAAGGTGGCATCGTGCGGGAGCGTAAGCGTCACGGCAAGATCGAGGGGCATGGCAGCGATGGCGCGGACATGGCGAGCAGTGGTGAGCATACCCGAGGCGCGCGTCGCCGCGCCATGCGCGCGACATCCGCGCGTGCGGAACGCATCGGGCATAATTCCCGGCTACGGCGACTCGCGAAAGCTGCCTCGCGCGCCGCCCCGCGATGACCACTGACGCGACACGCACCCTCTCGGCGGAGGCCTTTCTCTTCCCGGATATCGAACCGGGCGCCGTCGGCCGGCTGCCGGTCGATGCGCGGCACACGCTTTACTGGGAGGAGTCCGGAACGCGCAGCGGGGTTCCCGTTGTCTTCCTGCATGGGGGACCGGGCGGTGGCTGCCTGCCGCACCATCGCCGCTTCTACGACCCCGCGTTCTGGCGGATCGTGCTGTTCGACCAGCGCGGTGCGGGGCGTTCCACACCCGCCGCGGACCTGACCGACAACACGACCTGGCATCTGGTGGCGGACCTGGAGAAGCTCCGCGCCCACCTCGACATCGACCGCTGGCTGGTGTTCGGCGGCTCGTGGGGCTCGACGCTCGCGCTCGCCTACGCGCAAACGCACCCGGACCGCTGCCTGGGTCTCGTGCTGCGCGGCATCTTCCTCGCCACGCCGGAGGAGCTCGACTGGTTCATCTGGGGCATGCGCACGATCTTCCCCGAGGCGTGGCGCGCGTTTTCCGAGTTCCTGCCCGAAGCCGAGCGCGACGACCTGCTCGCGAACTACCACCGCCGCCTGACGGAGCCCGACTCCGCGGTGCACCTGCCGGCGGCGCTTGCCTGGGACCGCTACGAGAGCGCGTGTTCGACGTTGCTGCCTGCAGCCGAGCCGCTCGCCCGTCCGGACAGCGATGCGGCCGCACTCGCGATCGCGCGCATCGAGGCACATTACTTCCTGCATCGCGCGTTTCTCGCTCACGGACAACTGCTCGATAACGTGCGTCGCATCCGGCACCTGCCTTGCACGATCGTCCAGGGCCGCTACGACATCGTATGCCCGCCGGTGACGGCGCACGCGCTCGCGCAGGCCTGGCCCGAAGCCGAGTTGATCGTCGTGCCCGATGCCGGGCATTCGGTGCGCGAGCCGGGTATCACGCGGGCGCTCGTCGCCGCCGTCGAGCGGATGCGCGTCCGCCTCGCGCAGCCACGGTGACCACGCCCTCCGTGAACGCGCCCGATCGTCCGGCCAACGCCGGCTGGCTCGAGCGAAGCCGGCACGCCGTGTGGCACCCGTGCACCCAGATGAAGGCGCACGAGACGCTGCCGCTCGTTCCGATCGCACGCGGCGAAGGCGCTTGGCTCTACGACTTCGAGGGGCGGCGCTATCTCGACGCGGTCTCGTCGTGGTGGGTCAATCTTTTCGGCCACGCGAACCCGCGCATCGGCGCCGCGGTGGCAGACCAGCTCGACCGGCTCCCGCACGTGCTGCTCGCGGGCTTTACGCACGCACCGGTCGTGCTGCTTTCCGAGCGTCTGTCGGCGCTTGCGCCCGGCAACCTGGGTCACGCGTTCTACGGCTCGGATGGCGCCTGCGCGACCGAGATCGCGCTCAAGATGAGCTTCCAGTTCTGGCGCAATCGCGGCCGGCCGGAGAAACGCACGTTCGTGAGCCTCGCGGGCAGCTACCACGGCGAGACGCTCGGTGCGCTCGCGGTGACCGACGTGGCGATCTTCCGCGACGCGTACGCGCCGCTCCTCGCGCAGCATGCGACCGTACCCTCGCCCGACGCGCGCAATGCCAAGGCGGGGGAATCGGCGCGCGACGCCGCTGAGCGTTCGGCGCTCGCGCTGGCGGCGCATCTCGACGCCCACCACCGCACGACCGCCGCGTTGATCGTCGAGCCGCTGGTGCAGGGCGCCTGCGGCATGGCGATGCACGACCCGCATTACCTTGTCAGGGCGCGCGAGCTCTGCACGCGCTTCGACGTGCACCTGATCGTCGACGAGATCATGACGGGCTTCGGCCGCACCGGGACGCTCTTCGCGTGGGAGCAGGTCGTCTCGTGCGCCTACGGGCACCCGGATGGCGCTGTTGAAGCCGCCCCAGCTCCCCGCACCGGGGCTTCGCCTACCGAGTCCGCAGGGGCTTCCGGAAGGATGGGGACGCTCTTCGCGAGCGAACAGGCCGGTATCGCGCCGGACTTCCTGCTGCTGTCGAAGGGCATCACCGGCGGCTACCTGCCGCTCGCCTGCGTCCTGACGACAGACGCTGTGTACCAGGCGTTCTACGACGACGACGTCGCGCGCGGCTTCCTGCACTCGCACAGCTATACGGGCAACGCGCTCGCCTGCCGCGCAGCGCTCGCGGTACTCGACATCTTCGAACACGACGATGTGATCGCGCAGAACCGGGCGCGGTCGCAGCGCTGGACCGCGCTCGCCGCTCCGATCGCCGCGCACCCGAAGGTTCGCGCCTTCCGCCAGCGCGGCATGATCTGGGCATTCGAAGTCGAATGCGGGCGGCCGGATTTCGCCCGCTGGTGTTTCGCGGAAGGGCTCGCGCGAGGGATCCTGCTGCGTCCGATCGGGCGCACGGTCTACTGGATGCCGCCCTACATCGTTTCCGATGATGAGTTCCGGCTGCTCGTCGAGCGTACGCATGAGATCGTCGAACTTGCGTAGACGGGCGCGCCCGATTCTTCTGCTTGTGCTGGTGCTTGCGCTTTGCGCCCAAACCGCCGCCGCCGCATTGCCACGCCCTGTGACGCGTGCGTTCCTCGACAGCAAGGTGCCGCTGTCGAACGTGGCGATCGTCGTGCAGGAGGTCGGGCAGCCGAAGCCGCTGTTCGCCCACCAGCCCGACGTGCCGATGAACCCGGCCTCCGTGATGAAGCTCGTCACGACATTCGCGGCGCTGGAGACGCTGGGCCGCGAGTATCGCTGGAAGACCGAGGCGTATCTCGACGGCCCGCTCGTCGACGGCACGCTCAAGGGCAACCTGGTCCTGAAGGGCTATGGCGATCCCAAGATCACGATCGAGCAGTGGCAGGCACTGATGGCCGACCTCCGCGCGAAGGGGCTCGCGGCAATCGAGGGCGACCTCGTGCTCGACCGCACGCAGTTCCGGTTGCCCGACCACGATGCCGCAGCGTTCGATGCCGAGCCGCTGCGCCCGTACAACGTCGGTCCCGATGCGCTGCTCGTCAATTTCAAGTCGGTGCGGCTCATGTTCGCGCCCAACCCGGCCGGTGACGGCGTGGACGTGCGCATGGAGCCGGAGCTGCCGCTGGTCGCGCTCGGCAACCCGCCGAAGCTCGCCGACGGCGTATGCAACGACTGGCGGGGCGCGCTTAACTCGGCAGTGATCAACCAGCCCGGCGCGGCGGCGGTGGCGTTCAACGGGCGCTATGCAAGAAGCTGCGGCGAGCGCGACTGGTACGTCGCACTGCTCGACCATCCGCACTACGTGCACGCGATGTTCAGCGCGTACTTCCGCGCGGCCGGCGGCTCGTTCGGAGGTGCGGTCCGCGACGGCGCGGCACCCGCGAGCCGGGTGCCGTTCGCAACGCTCGAGTCACCGCCGCTCTACGACATCGTGCGCGACGTCAACAAGCTTTCGAACAACGTGATGGCACAGCAGATCTTCCTCACGCTCGCGACAGTGAACGCGCGGCCGCCGGCGACCCCGCAGGCAGCCGCGCAAGCGGTGCAGAAGTGGCTCGACGCGCGCAAGCTGCGCCTGCCGGGCCTCACGATGGAAAACGGGTCCGGCCTGTCGCGCAACGAGCGCGTCACCGCCGGCGGACTCGCTCGCCTGCTCGCCGCCGCCGACGAGAGTCCCGTGCGCGAGGAGTTCGCGAGCTCGCTTGCGGTCGCCGCGACCGATGGCACCGTCGCGCGGCGCTTCCAGAACGGGACGGTCGCAGGCCAGGCGCTGCTCAAGACCGGATCGCTCGAAGGCGTTCGCGCGCTCGCCGGCTACGTGCTGGATCTCGCTGGCCGACGGTTCATCGTGGTCGCGATCATCAATCATCCGGACGCGGCGCGCGGCCAGCCGGCGCTCGACTATCTGGTGCAGTGGGTGTACCGCAACGCCGCGGAAGTCGCGAACCCCCCGCACTGAAGGGGCCTCGTGGGATTGCTGGACGCACTGGTCGAGCAGCGCATCGCCGAAGCGATCGAGGCGGGCGCGTTCGACGATCTGCCTGGCGCCGGCAAGCCGCTCGACCTCGAGGACGACCGTCTCGTTCCCGAGGACCTGCGCGTCGCCTACCGGATCCTCAGGAACGCAGGCTTCGTGCCGCCCGAAGTCGAACAGCGGCGCGAAGCCGCCAGCCTGCGCGCACTGCTGCGTGCTGCAACCGGCGACGACGCGATGGCGCGACGCCTGCGCGGAAAGCTCGCGCTGCTCGAAGCGGCGCTGGAGGGGCGCGGCGGATCGCTCCGCGATGCCGGCGGCTATTACGACGCGATCGTCGAGCGGGTGACGGGCGGCTGACGAATCCGCATCGCGTGGTGGTCAGTTGCCAACGTAGACGGCGTTCGCCGCCTTCTCTTCCGCAGTGACGCGGCGCTTGCGCAGCGTGACGCGTATCGCGTCGACCGCACGGGGGATGCGCACGACCGCGGACCAGTCGTTGTTGAGGCGCCGCAGTGTCTCCAGCCCGAACGCGTTCGTGGGCTCGATCGAGAAATAGAGCTTGACGAGATCGAAGCGCCATTCCGTCCAGCCCAGATACCAGTACCAGTCGGTGTAGTAGCGCCAGCTGTTCTCGTTGAACGCGCGCACGTGGGTCGGGTCCTGCCATGCACCGTAAGACAGGTCGTAGGGCACCGCAACCTCGAGCACTCCGCCCTCCTTCAGCAGGCGCAGGCAGTTGGTGACCGCGGTCACGAGGTCGGGCAGGTGCTCGAACACGTCCTCGGCGAGAATGTGGTCGAACGATTCCTCCTCGACGACCATCTCGCCGAAACGCCAGCTCGGGAGCGGCATGCCGAACGGAAGCTCCCGGCAAAGGTCGGCGACGATGTCGGGCTGCACGTCCTCGCGAACGTCGAGATTCACGACGTCGTAGCGCCATTTCTTCCCGGAGCCGATCTGCAGCACGCGCGGACGGCCCGGCCCCGCCGGGGCGACCGGCACGGCGACAGGCGACGGCGGATGCGCCCCGTCGCGCCATGCCTGCCAAGCAGCGAGCCCGGCGCGCAGCGCATCGCCCATCGAGTGCCGCGAGAACGTGGCGAAGGCGCCCTCCTCCAACGCGCGGCGACGTGTCTCGTCGTCGACGAGCGCGCGACAAAGCGCCGGCAGCGTGCCGATCGTCCCGTGGAGCACGGCCTCGGCGCTCGCGTCCTCGGCCACGGTGCCGGGACCGATTTCGGCGACGACGGCCTTGCGATTGGACCAGAGATACGACAGCCGCGCGATCTCGAGGATCGGCTGCTCGATCTCATAGTAGTGCAGGTTGAGGACGACCTTCGCCCGGGCGATGTGCGCATCGCGTGTCTCGCGCGGCCAGACCGCATTCTCGTTGGTCACGACGTTGAGGCCGGCACGCCGGACCGCCTCGATCGCATTCCGGCGCCGCTCGTTTATCGAGCCGTAGAACAGCACGTCGATGTCCTGGACCGGCGCAGGCGCGATGCGGGTCAGCGCCGGGCAGTAGGCAATGGGAACGTGGCACGAGGCGCCGATGCCCGCGCTCGCGAGCCGGGCCAGATTGTGCGCGCTGTAATCCCAGACGAAGCCCTGTTTCAGCGCGCGGAAATGCCGACGCGTCATGTGCAGGCTTTGCGGAAACACCTGCTCCAGGTTATAGAGGATCAGCCGGCCCCGGTGCGGCGCAAGCGCCTCGGGCGGATACAGTCCGCCGACGACGAGGTTCAGCGCATCGTCGCGCAGGCGGCCGGCTTCGACGGTGACCGCGTACCCGAGCTCGGCAAGCGTAACCGCGCACGCTTCGATCAGATCTTCGAAGACATGCAGGTAGCCGTTCGCCGAAAGATGGATGGGTGGTAAGGCGTCACGCAATGGCGGCTCCGAAAGCGACCAGCTCCGCCGCCATGGTATGCGAGCGTCGCGCCGTCGCGCGCCGCCGGGTTAACCCGGATGTTTCACCGGGGCGCGGGAATTTGGCGCGGCGGTTTGCGGCCTGGATGGGGCGCAGCCGACGAAGACAATAGCAGCGACTATTGGCGAGGAGAGCAAGCCCGAGCCAGGTGCAAAACGACCGCCAAAAACCGCGCAGTCCACCCGTCCAACTTGCTCCGCCGGTGGCGGGTCTCAAGTGCTTGGCAAGACTCGAGTCTTCATTGAATCGGCGGCGGTCCGGTGAGATATCCGGGTTAACTCCCCGGTCCCGTCATCCGCGGCGCTCATGGCCGCGGATGCGCCACCGGCTATGCGCCCTCGATCGGACGGCTGTCCTTGAACTGAAGGTAGCCGCGGATCACCCGGTAGAGGACCCAGATCGACACGCCTGCCCAGATGAGGAAAGCGAGCGGAATGCCGATCAGGATGATCCCGAGCACGATCAGGATCAACCAGCCGATCATGCTCCAGACGAACGACCACCAGAACGTCCGGATCTGCCAGCTGAAGTGCGACTCGACCCACGTCCCGCGCGCATCGCCTCGCTTCACGTGCGCGATGATGACGCCCACCACGCCGATGAGGCTCATCAGCGGCAAGGGTGTCGCAATTCCCGACGACAGCAGCTGCGCGACGGCCGCGACGGCGAAGAGCGCGTAGACGACCAGCGCCGGAGTCACGGGCGCGACCGGCGCGAGCGCCGAGGTGGTGTTCTGGGGCGGGGGAAAGTCGGCCATCGGAGGTCTCCCTCACAGGAATCGCCGGCAACATGCGGCGCAACCGGAATGTGGGGGCGGTACGCGGACGAGTCAACAGCGGCGGTCTTCGAGAGGCTGATTTCGCCGCTGCACACCAGGAATAGCGGCCGGGACGTGGGCGCAAGGAAGCCCGTGAATGAATTCTGAGCGACATGACGTCGCCGACGGGGTCGGAATCGTGCCACACGCGCGTGCGGGCACCCGTCGATCCGTCTTGCAGCCCCATTGGAGCATCCCTCAACAAAAACGGGAGACCCCGCGAAGGGCCTCCCGTTGGTTCGTCACTTTCCTCGGATGTCTGCTAGTCGGGCACGCAGACCGCGAATGCGGAGCGGGTTTGCGAGGCATTGCTGGTGAGATTCCACCTTACGGCCCAGTACCGCGGATTGGTCGACGAGTTGGTGCTTGCCGTCCCAACGCTATCCGTCGCGGGGTAGCTGCCACCGAGGTGGTCGTTGTTGTTGGTCGCATTTCCGCCTCCGCCAACCGCGTGATTCCCCAGTGTGCAATCCACCACCAACGTGTACGTAGCGCCATTCGCGTCGAAAGTTGCGGTGTTGACACGTATGGTCACCGTCGCAGTCCCGGTTGCGCCCGTCGTTCCGGTCGCTCCCTGGGGACCCGTCGGGCCTTGCACGCCTTGGAGACCTGTCGGGCCTTGCACGCCTTGGAGACCCGGCGAACCCTGCGCACCCGTCGGGCCTTGGGCGCCTTGCGAGCCGGTCGGGCCCTGAATGCCCTGCGAGCCGGTCGGACCTTGGGCGCCTTGCGAGCCGGTCGGACCTTGGGCGCCTTGCGAGCCGGTCGGCCCTTGGGCGCCTTGCGCCCCCGTCGGACCCGCCGGACCCTGGGCACCATCAGCCCCCGTGGCACCGGCAGCGCCGGTCGCTCCAGCAGCACCCGTCGCCCCGACCAGCGAGACGCCGCTCACCGGCCACGCGCCCGATGCCTTCGGCCCGTAGATCTGGTTCGATAGCGTGTCGATGTAGAAGTCGCCGTCGGTGCCCACACCCGCCGTCGGACCCGTCGGGCCGTTCAGCACCGTCTGGCCGTTCGCACCGGCCGTACCGGTCGCCCCGGTCGAGCCTTGCGGACCCTGGACGCCCTGCGCACCCGTCGGACCTTGCGGACCCAGGAGGCCCTGCACGCCCTGGATACCCTGCGCACCCGTCGGGCCTTGCACGCCTTGAATACCTTGCGCACCGGTCGGACCCGCCGGACCCTGGGCACCATCAGCCCCCGTGGCACCGGCAGCGCCGGTCGCTCCAGCAGCACCCGTCGCCCCGACCAGCGAGACGCCGCTCACCGGCCACGCGCCCGATGCCTTCGGCCCGTAGATCTGGTTCGATAGCGTGTCGATGTAGAAGTCGCCGTCGGTGCCCACACCCGCCGTCGGACCCGTCGGCCCGTTCAGCACCGTCTGGCCGTTCGCACCGGCCGTACCGGTCGCCCCGGTCGAGCCTTGCGGACCCTGGACGCCCTGCGCACCCGTCGGACCTTGCGGACCCAGGAGGCCCTGCACGCCCTGGATACCCTGCGCACCCGTCGGGCCTTGCACGCCTTGAATACCTTGCGCACCGGTCGGACCCTGCGCGCCGGCTGAACCGGTTGGCCCTGTCGGGCCGGTTGGACCGGTAGCGCCCCCTCCGGAAGGAACGGTGAAATAGCCGAGCAGGTCGCCGTAGACGTTCGTGCTGTTGAACCGAGCGACCAGATCGAATGCGCCGTTCGCCGTGTTGACGGGCATCGGGATCGACACGTTGTACTGGTCGCCAGCCTGGTATTGCAGCATCGCGTTGGGGAACGACGTGGCACCCTGTTCGGCACCCTCCAGCAGCCCGATACCGGTCGGCGCGATCACGCCGAAGTTGATCATCACGACTGCCGCGTTGGCCGGCGCTGCGCAATTGGGCACCGCCCCCTGTCCCGCCGGCACCGTGCCCGCGCCGGTGAACGTACGGATGACGTTGGGAACCATGATGCCCGACCCGCCCTGCACCGGGCGCGTGTCGAGGATCCGGCACGGCGAGACCGGCGTGTAGACGAGATTCGACGCCGTCACGAGATTCGACGCGGCCACCGCCTTCGCTTGCACGTTCGACGTGCTCACCGGCGTGGCGGCCGCGGCGACCGCGGCCGACTTCGCGTCGGCGGCGCTGCTCAACACGTCCCGGAGCCCCGACAGCGAGCCTGCGAGGCTGGCGGCCAGGAGATGGTCGGCGCGCAATTGGTTCAACATCGTCCGCAGCTGGTCCTTCGTCACGCCGGCGCCCGACTTCTCGAGCGCCGCACCCCAGTTGGCGACGATGCCCTCGACGACCGTCCCCCGGTTCTGGTCGACGGCGAGCAGCGTGTCGGCCTTGATATTGACGATCGTGGAAGCCGGAACCGCGCCCTGCCAGCCGGCAAGCGCCAACGCAACCGCTTGTACGAGCAGCTTTCTCTTCATTGTTCGAATCTCTCTCCGTATACGAGCAAACGCCCGGGGGGCTCGGACGCAAAAAGCGGGCCGGAATCCATACTGGATCAGTGGAACGTCGTGCCAAACGGGCAGCGACCGCAGCTTGCTTCCTGCACCCGGACCGGTAGCGGGAGCGTTTGACGCGGCTCGGCTAAACTGGCCGATAAGCGTCACTTCAGCCTGTTTCCCGCCTGCCCCGCCCATGCCCGCCTCCAGCACCGCCCGCCTCTGCCTCAACATGATCGTCAAGAACGAGGCGCACGTGATCCGACGCTGCCTCGACTCGGTCCGGCGTTACATCGGGCACTGGGTCATCGTCGATACCGGGTCGAGCGACGGCACGCAGGACATTGTGCGGTCGCACATGGCGGACCTTCCAGGCGAACTCCACGAGCGGCCCTGGCGGGATTTCGGCACCAATCGCAGCGAAGCGCTCGCGCTGGCGCGGGAGCATGGGGACTATGTGCTCGTGATGGACGCGGATCACGTCTTGCGCGTACCAGACGGCTTCTCGTTCGCCGGCCTGAACGCGGACGGCTACTACCTCACGCACCACTACGCCGGCGTGCAATACGGGCTGCCGATCCTGCTCGCGAGCCGCATCCCGTTCAGGTACGAAGGCGTGCTGCACGAGTACGTTGCGGCCGACGTCCCGTTCCGCATCGAGCCGCTGCAAGGCCCGTGGATCGAGGTCTTCCACGAAGGCGCGCGCAGCCGCGATCCGCAGACGTACGCGAAGGACGCGGCGATCCTCGAGGCGGCGCTGGCGCGCGAGCCGGGCAACAGCCGCTACGCGTTCTATTTCGCGCAGAGCCTCAAGGACGCCGGACAGCTGGAGCGCGCGCTTGCCGCCTTCCGGCACCGCGCGTCCATGCCGGGCTGGGACGAGGAAACGTGGAACGCGCGTTTCCAGGCCGCGCAGATCGCCGAACGGCTCGGCCGTCCGCCTGCGGACGTGCAATGGGCGTACCTCGAGGCGTGGAACGCGCGCCCGGCGCGCGCCGAGCCGCTTGTGCAACTGGCACGCTGGCATCGCGTTCGCCAGGAGTGGCCGCTCGCCCACTTGTATGCGCGCCTCGCCGCGGCAATGCCCCGGCCGGCCGATAATCTGTTCGTCGAGGATGCGGTGTACGCGTGGCGCGCGCTGGACGAACTCGCGATCGCGGCCTGGTACGTCGGCGCACACGACGAGGGCCGGGCTGCGGCTTTGCGGCTGGTTGCCGAGCGCCGCTATCCGGAAAGCGAGCATGCGCGTATCGCGCAGAATCTCGAGTGGTATCGCAAGCCATCGGACTGAATCGCGCCACCATCCGCCGCCGCGCCTGCGGATCGCGCGGCTATAATGATCGAGGTGCCGCTCCCGGCCAAGCTCGCATCGACCGCTGCGCCGGGCTCACTCCCCCCACGATGGAGAACCCCATGACCACTCGCGAAACACTCGTCGACGATTTCGGCGCAATGCTGACGGAAGCCGAGGACCTGCTGAAGAAGGCCGGCAACGAAACGGGCGAGAAGGCACGCGACCTGCGTTCGCAGGTGGAGGCCAAGCTGCTGGCGGCCAAGCTGCGCCTGCAGGAGATCGAAGGCGAGGCCGTGGACCGCGCGAAGGCGGCGGCCCGCGTCACCGACGACTTCGTGCACGACCACCCCTGGCAGTCGATCGGCGTCGCGGCGGCGCTCGGCTTTGTCGCCGGCCTGCTGATGAATCGCCGCTGATTGCGCGCCCGCGCCATCCCGCTCGATGAGCGACTCCGCTGATTCCGCCGGCGGACTGAAAGCCGCGGTCGTGCGGCTCGCCGGCAGCGCCATCGCGCTGCTGCGCACGCGGCTGGAACTCGCCGGCGTCGAGTTTGCCGAGGAGCGCGAGCGCCTGCAGCTTCGGCTAGGCCTGCTGTTCGCCGGCGTGCTGCTGATCCTGTTCGGCCTGCTGGGCGTCTCGGCGTTCGTCGTCATCCACTTCTGGGAGACGAATCGCGTCGCCGCGATCCTCGGGGTCAGCGCGGTCCTGATCGCGGCCGGGGTCTTGCTGGTGTTGCGTGCCCGCGCGATCGGTCGCGAAGCGGCGACGCCCTTCGCCGCGACGCTGGCCGAGCTCGAGAAGGACCGCGCGTGGCTCGCAGGCGAAGGGCTTGCGGGCCTTCGCGGCCGCGACCGCGGCGACGTCTGATGCCGGCGCTCGGGGACTATACGCAGCGGAAATCGCTGCTTGCCGCGCAGGCGGACCTGCAGCGCATGCAGGTCGCGTTCGCGTGGCGCGAAGTGCGTGCAATCGTGGCGCCGGCCGTCGCGCCGGAACGCTCGGCGTGGGCGAGGCCGAAGGTCGCCGCGTTCTTGAGCGTCGCCTTGCCTCTGATCGGTGCGCGCAGGCTCGGCCGCGTCGTGCGCTTCCTCTCGTTCGGCCTCACGGCGCTGCGGGTCGTCCGCAACTGGCGCGCCCGCTGAGCGCGTCGGCGGCGCATGCGTCAAGCGGACGCGTCGCGACTCAGAATCCGAGCTCCTGCCATAGCGCGTCGACGCGGCGGCGGACGTCCGCGTCCATCGCGATCGGACGACCCCATTCGCGCGCCGTCTCCCCGGCCCACTTGTTCGTCGCATCGATGCCCATCTTGCTGCCGAGGCCCGGCACGGGCGAGGCGAAGTCGAGGTAGTCGATCGGCGTCGATTCGACGAGCAGCGTATCGCGCTTCGGATCCACTCGCGTGGCAAGCGCCCAGACCACGTCCTTCCAGTCGCGCACGTCCACGTCGTCATCGGTGACGATGATGAACTTGGTGTACATGAACTGGCGCAAGAAGCTCCACACGCCGAACATCACGCGCTTCGCGTGGCCGGGATACTGCTTCTTCATCGCCACCACCGCAAGCCGGTAGCTGCAACCCTCGGGCGGCAGGTAGAAGTCGGCGATTTCCGGGAACTGCTTCTGCAGCAACGGAACGAACACCTCGTTCAGCGCGACGCCGAGCACCGCGGGCTCGTCCGGCGGCTTGCCGGTGTAGGTCGAGTGGTAGATCGGGTCGCGGCGCAGCGTGATGCGCTCGATCGTCAGCACCGGGAAGCGCTCGACTTCGTTGTAGTAGCCGGTGTGGTCGCCGAACGGGCCTTCGGCCGCCGTCTCGTAGCCGGTCGGGTCGCTCGCATCGGGTTGCAGGTGGCCCTCGAGCACGATCTCGGCGGAGGCCGGCACCGAGAGGTCGTGCGTGATGCACCTGACGATCTCGGTGCGTGCGCCGCGGAGCAAACCCGCGAACTGGTACTCGGACAGTGTGTCCGGCACCGGCGTGACCGCGCCGAGGATTGTCGCGGGGTCGGCGCCCAACGCGACGGCGACGGGGAACGGCGTGCCGGGGTGCGCGCGCGCGTGATCGCGGAAATCCAGCGCACCGCCGCGATGCGGCAGCCAGCGCATGATCACCTTGTTCCGCGTAAGCTCGCCTTGCAGCACCTGCTGGCGATAGATGCCGAGGTTCTGGCGCTTCTTGAGCGGGCCCCGCGTAACCGTCAGGCCCCACGTGATCAGCGGCCCGGCATCACCGGGCCAGCAGGTCTGCACGGGCAAGCGCGCGAGATCGACCTCGGCGCCTTCCCACACGACCTGCTGGCACGGCGCGGAGCTCTTCTCCTTCGGTGCCATGTCGAGCACCTTCATGAAAAGCGGGCGCGTGTTCTGCCACGCGTCCTTGAGTCCCTTCGGCGGCTCGGGCTCCTTCAGGAACGCGAGGAGCTTGCCAACCTCGCGCAGGCCCGTCGCCCAGTTCGCGGGGTCGGCGCCCATCGCGAGCGCCACGCGCTGCGGCGTGCCGAACAGGTTGCCGAGCACGGGAATCGTGCCGCCCGATGGCGCACGGAACTCCCCCTTCGGATGCTCGAACAGCAGCGCAGGTCCTCCCGCCTTCAGTACGCGGTCGCACAGCTCCGTCATCTCGAGGCGCGGATCGACCTCGACGCCGACGCGCTTCAACTCGCCCCGGGACTCGAGCTGAGCAAGGAAGTCGCGGAGGTCGGCGTAGGCCATTTTGCGCATGCGAAGTCGGGGATCCGGGCCAAGTGTACCCGCCTCGCGCCGATGCCTTCCGTCACGATGCGCCCGTTACAATGCACGGGCCATGACGAGCCCGGCTCCGGCACACGATCGGTTCCTGCGCACCCGCCGGATCGTGTTCGGCATCGTGCTCGCGAGCTTCGTGCTGTCGTTCTTCCATCGCACCGCGCCTGCAGCGATCGCCGCGGAGCTGACGCGCGCGTTCGCGATCAACGGCGCCGTGCTCGGCACGCTGGCGGCGACGTACTTCTACGTCTACACGGTGCTGCAGATCCCGGTCGGCGTGCTCGCCGATACGCTCGGCCCGCGGCTCATCCTGTCGGTCGGGTCGCTGATTGCCGCCGCGGGTTCGCTGCTGTTCGCGCTCGCACCCGCGTGGGAAGTCGCAGCGATGGGGCGCACGCTGGTCGGCATCGGCGTTGCCGTCGCGTTCATCGCGATCCTCAAGGTGTCGGCCGTCTGGTTTCCCGCGAACCGCTTCGCGACGCTCAATGGCGTCACGATGTTCGCAGGGAATCTGGGGGCGGTGATCGCGGGCGCGCCGCTCGCCTTCGTCGTCACGCAGACGTCGTGGCGCGCGGTGTTCGTCGGTCTCACGATTCTCTCGGCCGCGCTCGGCGTCGCGACGTGGCTCCTCGTGCGCGACCGGCCCGAGCAGCTCGGTTTTGCGCCCGTGAATCCCGTTGCAGCGACCGGGGCGGGCGTCGCCAAAGCGCGCTGGACCGAGGCGCTCGCCCGTGTGCTCGCGAACTCCGCCACGTGGCCCGGGTTCTTCGTCAACCTGGGAATCGGCGGCAGCTATCTGGCGTTCGCGGGCCTGTGGGCGGTGCCCTACCTCGAGCAGGTGCACGGGCTGCCGCGCGTGGTCGCCGCACAGCACACGAGCGTGCTGCTGCTCGGTGTCGCGTTCGGTTCGCTGCTGGTCGGTGCGGTCTCCGACCGCCTCGGCAGCCGTCGGGGCGTGATGCGTCTTTACGCGCTGCTTTACGCGCTGTCGTGGCTGCCGTGGCTCGCGGACGTGCGCTGGCCGCTGCCCGCAACGCTCGCGTGGTTCTTGCTGATGGGGGTGCTGATCCCCGGGTTCACGCTGTCGTGGGCCGTGGCGAAGGAGGTGAACCGGCCGGAACACTCCGGCATCGCGACCTCGGTCGTCAACGTGGGCATCTTCCTCGGCACCGGCATCCTGCAACCACTCGTCGGCTTCCTGCTCGACCGCGGACGCGCGGCCGGCGATGCGGCCGCTTCGTGGAACCACGCAATCCTGCTGCTCGCGGGCGCCGCCCTGTTCGGCGCGGCGATGACGCTGTTCGTGCGCGAGCGGCGCTGAGGCGTGCGGCGGACGGTCAGAACAGCCCGACGACGCGTCCGGACGCGTCGATGTCGATGCGGTTCGCCGACGGATCCTTGGGCAGCCCCGGCATCGTCATCACGTCGCCGCACACCATCACGACGAACTCGGCGCCGGCGGCAAGCCGCACTTCGCGGATGTTCAGCACGTGCCCGGAAGGCGCGCCCCGCAGCAGCGGGTCGGTCGAGAACGAGTACTGCGTCTTGGCGATGCACACCGGGAAGCGGCCGTAGCCCTCGTCCTGCAGCCGGCGGATCTGCGCGCGCACCTTGGTGTCGGCCGTGACCTCCGAGGCGCCGTAGATCGTCTTCGCGACCTTGTTCACCTTCTCCCATAGCGTTTCCTCGTCCGCGTAGACCATGCGGAAGTCGCCGGACACGCGCTCGGTCGTCGCGACCACTGTGCGCGCGAGCTCTTCCGCCCCGGCGCCACCCAGCGCCCAATGCCGGGCGACGACCACCGGCGCGTCGTGGTGCGCGATCTTGCGCGCAAGCAGATCAAGTTCCGCCTTCGTGTCCGACTCGAACTGGTTGACGGCGATCACGCACGGCAGCCCGTAGTGGTTGCGCACGTTGTTGATGTGCCGCTCCAGGTTGGCGACACCCTTCGCAAGCGCCGGCACGTTCTCGCGCCCGAGGTCCTTGACGTCCACACCGCCGTGGTACTTGAGCGCGCGGACCGTCGCGACCAGCACGACGATGTCGGGCGCAATCCCCGCCTTCCGGCACTTGATGTCGATGAACTTCTCGGCGCCGAGGTCCGCGCCGAACCCGGCCTCGGTTACCACGTATCGCGCGAGCTTCCGCGCCGCCTTGGTGGCGATCACCGAGTTGCAGCCGTGCGCGATGTTCCCGAACGGCCCGCCATGGATCAGCGCCGGGCTGTTCTCCAGCGTCTGCACGAGGTTCGGCTTGATCGCGTCCTTGAGCAGCACGCTCATCGCGCCATGCGCGCCGAGATCGCGCGCATGCACGGGCTTCTGCTCGCGCGTGTAGCCGACGACGATGTTGCCGAGCCGCTCTCGCAGGTCGGGCAGCGATTCGGCGAGACAGAAGATCGCCATCACTTCGGAGGCGACGACGATGTCGAACCCGTCCTCGCGCGGGAAGCCGTTGCCCGGCCCGCCCAGGCCCACGTTGATCTCGCGCAGCGCGCGGTCGTTCATGTCGACGACGCGCTTCCAGGTGACGCGGCGCAGATCGATCCCGAGTGCGTTGCCGTGGTGGACGTGGTTGTCGAGCAGCGCGGCGAGCAGGTTGTTGGCGACGCCGATCGCATGGAAGTCGCCGGTGAAATGCAGGTTGATGTCCTCCATCGGCACTACCTGCGCATAGCCGCCGCCGGCCGCGCCGCCCTTCATCCCGAACACGGGACCGAGCGAAGGCTCGCGCAGGCAGGCGATCGCCGGATGGCCGATGCGGTTCAGCGCATCGGTGAGCCCGACCGTGGTGGTCGTCTTGCCCTCGCCGGCCGGCGTGGGGCTGATCGCCGAGACGAGCACGAGCTTGCCGTCGGGGCGCTCATGTTGGGTTGCCAGCCAGTCGAGCGCGATCTTCGCCTTGTAATGGCCGTAGGGCTCGAGTGCCGTGGCGGGAATGCCGAGGCGCGTGGCGATGGCGTCGATCGGCTGCATGCGCGCCGCCTGCGCGATCTCGATGTCGGTCAGCATCGCTTGTCGTCCCTCGGGATCAGATGACCGGATTCGCGCCGCCATCCATCGGCACGATCGCCGCGGTCACGTAGCTTGCCTGCGCGGAAGCGAGGAACAGCGCGACGAGCGCCACCTCCTCCGGCGTGCCCAGACGGCGCAGCGGTATGCGTGCCTGCTGCGCCGAGAGCAGCTCATCCGGGGTCTTGCCGGTCATCTTGGCCTCGACCGCAAGACCTTCCTGCACGCGGCCGGTCAGCGTACCGCCCGGATTGATCGCGTTCACGCGGACGCCCTTGGGCCCGTACGCGGCCGCGAGCCCCGCGGTGGCGAGCATCAGCGCGGCATTCGCCGAACCACCGGGCAGATGCACGGGATTGGCCACTTTGCCGCCCGAGCCCACGATATTGACGATCGCGCCGCGCCCACGAGCCGCCATCGCCGGCAGGACCGCCTGGATCGGGTAAATGTAGCTGAAGAACTTCGCGTCCATCGCTGCGTGCCACGCATCGGCGGTGAGGTCGTCCGGTGCCGTGCGCTTCGCGGCACCCGCCGAATTGACCAGCACGTCGATCGGCCCGAGCGCACGCTGGGCCTCGGTCGCCATGCGCGCCGCCTCGTCCGCGCGGGCGAGATCGGCGACGATTGCGACCGGCGCATGCCGACCTGCGGGCAGTCGCGCGAGCGCCGCATCGAGGTTGGCGCGGCTGCGCGACACGAGCGCGACCTTTGCGCCTTCGGCTGTGAACGCGGCAGCGCACGCGAAGCCGATGCCCTTGCTGGCACCGGTCACGACGACCGCCGTGTCCGAGAGTCCGAGTTCCATGCCGGGACCTTTCGCGCAGCGCCGGAAGGCTGCGCAGCGCCCGCGAGCTTAACGCGAAAGACGCTCGCGCAGAAACGAATCGGTGCGCGGAATCGCCCGAGCGGGCGTGGCCCCCGGTCGGAGCTCACGCGAACACTCGCACGACACCCGCGCGCGAAACGCCGCGACGGTGCGATCGTTCGCGTTGCGGATCGCAGGCACGGCGCCTGCGCCATGCGGCCCGCCGACCGGTGCGATCGCGGCGCAGACCGCCTGACGGCGCGAGGGCAGCACCTTCGTTGCCGAATATACGGGCCGCCCCCTGCGCCCTTTCGGCATTCTGCCACCCGCGCCGCAACAGCGATTCCGTCGCGGCGCGCCCCATTCCCATCGTGTTGATTCGCATCAAGCGGTGCGCCCCCGAGAGATCCTACGATGATTTCGTCAAATGATTACCGGCGATTCTCGCCAAGGAGCCTTCATGAACCGCAAGTTCGCGCTTCGACCTCTCGCCGTAGCGATTGCCGCGGCTACGCTCACCCTTCCGCTCACCGCCAATGCCCAGAACTGGATGGTCGGCTTGCGGGTGATCAACATCAATCCGGATGTCAGCACGTCGATCTCCGGCCTCGACGTGAGTGACGCATGGACCGGCGAGATCGACCTGACCTATTTCTTCACGCCCAACGTCGCGGTCGAGCTGATCGCGGCTTGGGCGAAGCACGAGGTCACGCTGAACGGCAACAGCCTCGGCAAGGTCGGGCTGCTGCCGCCGACCTTGACGCTGCAGTACCACTTCACTCAATTCGGCGCGTTCAAGCCGTACGTCGGCGGTGGCTTCAACTACACCTACTTCTACGAGAACACGCTCGCCAACGACACGCTCTACGTCGACGACAACAGCTGGGGTGGCGCGCTGCAGGCGGGCTTCGACTACGAGATCCAGAAGAACTGGTATTTCAATGCCGACGTCAAGTATCTCTGGATAAGCACCGACGTGTACACGAAGGCGACCAACACGAACCTGGGCTCGCTCGACATCAACCCGTGGGTGTTCGGCGTCGGCGTCCGTTATCGCTTCTGACCCTCGGGGCCGGCTCGGACGCGCGCAAGCCTCGCGCGCAGCCGGCCGCGGCCCGGCGCAACCCGCCGGGCCGTTGTCATTTCGCGACCCAGTCCGCGAGGATGCGCCACGCTGCGAGCTTTTCCTGCAGCGGTCGCGTGTATGCAGGGCTGGTCGATGGCAGCCGCAGCGTCGCGTAGCCGGCCGCACGCCATTCCGGCAGGGCGGTGGCCGCGGTGTTGCCGTTGAACGCGACGACGCAAAGCGCAGGCGCGATGCGCCGCACGCGGTGCAACTGGGCGCGCTCGGCATTGCGAATCGCCTGATCGCTCGAACCCTTGCGATCGCAGGCGACGATCACGTCCCAGACGCCGATCCGGTGCGCACGCAGCCGCGCGAGACGCTCGGCGTACGACAGCGCGGTGAGCGGCTCGCCCGTCAGCGCAGCCATGATCGGCCAGAAGTGATTGCGCGGATGGGCGTAGTACTGCCGTGCCGCAAGCGAGGCCAAGCCAGGGAAACTGCCGAGGACCAGCACGCGCGTTCCCCCGTCGATCACCGGCGGCAGGCCGCGTTGCCGACGCATCGCCATGGATCCCGCCGCAGTCGCCGGACGCGTCACCCCGCTGCGCCGCCGCCGCGCAACGCGAAGTCGGCGACGATGCCGGCAAAGACCGCGAATCCCAGCCAGTGGTTGTGCAGGAACGCCCGGAAGCAGCGCGCCGGCTCGCGCGAGCGAATGAGCCGCAGGTGATACGCCGCGCAGCCCGCGGCGACGGCTAGGCCGAGCCCGTAGAAGACGTCGAGGCCGAGATAGACCCCGACCCACGCCATGCCGGCGAAGTAGGCAACGTAGCACAGGGCAACCGCCCGCACGTCATGCCGGCCGAACGTCAGCGCCGAGGTGCGGATACCGATCCTGACGTCGTCCTCGCGATCGACCATCGCGTACTCGGTATCGTAGGCAACGACCCAGAAGAGATGGATCGCGAGCAGAATCCACGGGAACGCCGTGATCCCTCCCAGCACCGCGGCGTACGCCATCGGGATGCCGAACGAGAATGCGACGCCGAGAAACGCCTGCGGAATCGCGAAAAAGCGCTTGAAGAACGGATAGGCAACCGCGATCAACGCTCCGGGAATCGACAACAACACGGTCGCGCGATTGGTGCCGAGCACGAGCAGGAACGCCGCGAGTCCGAGCGCCGCGGCGAGCACCAGCGCTTCCCATGGCGCGATCTCGCCGGTTGCAAGCGGGCGTCCTGCGGTGCGCCTGACGTGCGCGTCGAAATGACGGTCGGCCCAGTCGTTCACGGCGCAACCCGCCGAGCGCATGAGCAGCGTGCCGACGACGAAGATCACGAGCAGGTCGGGCGTCGGGCGACCGTCGCATGCAAGCCACAGCGCCGAGAGCGTCGGCCACAGCAGCAGCAGCGTGCCGATCGGCTTGTCGAGGCGCAGCAGGCGCTCGTACGCGTCGGCCCGCGCAGCGATGCGTTGCCAGCGCGACTTCGGTGCCCGCGACGTGGCGACGTCGTTCATGATCGCTTAGCAGGCTGATGCATAACCCGTCATGGCCGCGCAGCGGTCTTGCGGGAAGGGATGCGCGAAGCAGCGAGCGACGTGTGGTCGACCCCACACGAGCGAGCTGCGCCAAAGCAGGCCGCCCGCAAGACCACTGCCCATGCGGGTTTCGACGATATGGCCCCGTCTGCGTCGTTGCTCGCCTTGCGAATATGCATGGGCTATTCGACGCGGCTCGCGCCTAGCATCCAGGGCCATCTCGTCCGAAACGCGGTCCATGAGGGGTTCTGCATCAGCCTGCTAGAGCGGCAACGCGAGCTGCTTGCGCAGTTCGCGTGGCGCCACTTGCGCGAGCATCGTGTCGGGCGTGGGGTAGCGCAGCCGCACGCGCAGCTCGCGCCTCATGCGCTCGTTGGAGAGCCGCCGCGACTCGCTCATGAACGACAGCAGCAGCGGCGCGATCCTCTGCTCGGCATCCTCCCACGAGACGCGCGGCGGGCGCGGCAGCCTGAACGCGTCGGCAACCGCGTCGAACCAGCTGCCCATCTTCATCTCGGCGTCGTCGGTCACGTTGTAGGCGCGGTTGGGCTTACCGTGGAACAGCGCGGCCACCACCACCCGAGCGAGATCGTCGGCGTGGATGTGGTTGGTGAACACGTCGTCATCCGCGGCAAGCACGGGCGTGCCCTGCTTCACCCGATCGATCGGCAAGCGCGTGTCCGCGTAAATGCCCGGCACCCGCAGCACCGCAAGTGCAACACCGTGCCGGCGTGCCCACGCACGCAGGCGATCCTCGGCAGCGACACGCCGCCGCGCGCGCGGCGTCTGCGGACGCCGCGGGCGCGACTCGGAAATACGCGCCCCGGCGCAGTCGCCGTACACGCCCGACGTCGAGAGGTAGACGTAGCGCTGCGGTATAATTCCGCCGTTCGTGAGCGCGGCGATAAGCTTCTGCGTGCGCGGATCGTCGCGGCCCTCGCCCGGTGGCGGAGCGGTGTGCAGCACCGCGAACGCTGCCGTGCGCAGGTGCGAGAGCGTGCGGAAGTGGTCGAGGTCGGCAACGATCGGCACCACGCCCTGTGCGCGAAGACGCGGCACGTCTTCCGCGCGCCGCGTGAGCCCGTAAAGCCGCGCACGGCCGTGCAGCAGCCGCGCGGTGCGCAGCGCGATGTCGCCGCATCCGATCAGGAGAACGCGAAGCACGATCGAGCAGTATCGCGGGCCGGTTGACGATACGACGAGCCCCCGCGATCGAATTGCCTCGCGCCGCGCCCGCCATGCCACAGATCATTATAAGGCCCGGCAACCACGCGTTCGTCTGCGCCTCGGACGAGACGGTGCTCGAGGCCGCGATGAAGGCCGACCTCATCCTGCCTTACGGGTGCCGCAACGGCGCCTGCGGCAGCTGCAAGGGCAGGATCCTGTCCGGCGAGGTCGACTACGGACCACACCAGGCCTCGACACTGACGGACGAGGAAAAGCGCGCGGGGCTCGCGCTCTTCTGCTGCGCGAAGCCGCTGACCGAACTCACGATCGAGGTGCGCGAGGTGCGTCGCGCCGGCGACATTCCGATCAAGCGGCTGCCCTGCCGGATCGAATCGATCGAGAAGCCGGCGCCCGACGTAGCGATCGTGAAGCTCAAGCTCCCGGCGAACGAGCGGCTGCAGTTTCTCGCCGGACAGTACATCGACTTCCTGCTGAAGGACGGGCACCGGCGCAGCTTCTCGCTCGCCAACCCGCCGCACGACGACGCGCTGCTCGAGCTGCACATCCGTCACCTGCCCGGGGGATTCTTCACCGACCCGCTGTTCGCGACCTACAAGGGCCGCGAGATCCTCCGGCTCGAGGGTCCGCTTGGCACGTTCTTCCTGCGCGAGGAATCCGACAAGCCGATGATCTTCGTCGCCGGCGGCACCGGCTTCGCGCCGATCAAGGCGATGCTGCTGCACGCGTTCCACCACGAAGTCGACCGCCCGATGGTCCTGTACTGGGGCGTGCGCGGGCAGAAGGACCTGTACATGCCGCAGCCGCCGGGCGAGTGGCAGCAGCAGCACCCGAATTTCACGTTCATCCCGGTGCTTTCCGAACCGGCGCCGGACGACCACTGGCCCGGACGAACGGGCCTCGTGCACCAGGCGGTGCTGGACGACTTCAAGGATCTGTCGGGCTACCAGGTCTACGCCTGCGGCGCGCCGGCGATGGTCGAGGCTGCGCGCACCACGTTCGTGCAGACGCGCAACCTTTCGCCGGAGGAGTTCTTCGCCGACAGCTTCACGCTCGCGGCGGAGGCGGAAGCGCGCCGCTGAAGACGGCGAACGCGTTTCGGGTCATCATCGTCCACCTCCCGCCCAGGCCGGCGCGGAGACGCCGCGCGGATGCGCGTCCCTTTCGACCGCCAGCACCGCGCTCGTCCTTCCGAAGCGCGTCCACAGTTTCTCGTGGAAGTGATACGCGACGGTGTTCACCGCGGGCTCGACGAGCGCAAGAAGGCTGCCGACGACGACGCTGCCGGTCAGCAGGTAGCCGACCGTGAACGCCACGGCGAAGTGCACACAGGCAAAGCTCAACGTCTTGATCATGCTGCGCTCCTCGATCGCCCCGGCGAGCCGGAGCCACTACGCAGATGATAATGCTTCTCATTGATAGATCCAATCGAATGATCCAATGCACCCCATAGCTTTGCCTTATCCATGATCGCAGCGGTGTCGCCGGCGTCAGGGACGCGATGGCACCCGAGGCGGCGGTCCGACGACCCGGGCAAGTCCTTCCGGCGTGCGCAACGCGGCCACCTGCTCGCGCAACGCCTGCTCGAAGGCGTCGATGGACTGCGCGGTGACCTCCTGCTCGCGGCTGCACACCGACCGCACGATCGCGCGATTCACATCCGGCGCGAAATGGTAGATGTCGAGGAAGCGGCTCAAATCGTGCGTGATCGACGAGTCCGCCTGCAGGTCGACGATGCGCACGTTGCCGTAAGGGCGGGTGACCGCGAAGACATGCCGCTTGAAGGCGAGCGACAGGTCGAGTTGGTCGCGCTGGGCGAAGTCGAGGAACACGAGAATCGAGTACGGCGGCCAGACCAGGTCGAACTCGGTCGCCGGTTGCGCGGCGATCAGCGGCAGCAGGTTGCGGTCGAAGCTCGTCTGCATGCCGGCCAGCGTGCGGGCCGGCTGCTGGAAGCGCGCGTTCAGGTTGGCGAGATCGAGACCCTGCAGCACCTTCTCGCGGCCGTAGGCGCGCCCCTCGCCCCAGAACCAGGGCGCATCCGGGTCGGTGGTGAACGTTCCGTCGGGCTCGTCGCGGAGGATCCGCCACGATTTGCGCAGCACGTCGAAGGACAGCAGGTAGGGGAGGTCGTTGAACGGATTGCGGTCGTAAAGGTGCGCAGGCAGCGGCCCCGCGACCGCCTGCCGCTCGTCCGGCGCTCCCGCGAACGCATTGAAGTCGAGCACGACGATCACCCGGCGTACGGGGCGCGACGCGAGCGCGGTGCCGACCACCAGGCGCAATTCCATCGCGCTTTGCGCGGGCATCGTCAGGTTGACCGCACGGCCTCCGCACAGCCTCACGACGTCGCTCACGCGGGTGTTTTCCATGATCGAGGAGCCGGTGACGATCGTGTCGTATTGCGCGTTCTTCGCGAGCCCGGGGTTGATATAGCGGTGGTGCAGCTGATAGAACCGCGGTCCATAGCGCGCGGCGAGGTGGTACTGCTGGAACGGGTCGACGAGCGCGTTGAACGCAGCAACTGCGAGCAGCGCGCCCAGCGTCAGACCCAGCACGGCGACGCACCAGCGGCGGGCGACGGCGATGTCCTGTGCGTGTGCCACGGCCGCGATCAGAAATTGAAATAGAGGAAGGGCGTCACGCGGCCGAACTGCAGCACGGCGAGCACCAATGCGACCGTGGCGAAGCCGCCGTTCCACCACGTCGGGCGAAACGTGAGCGCCAGTTGCCGCGAGTTCCAGGGCAGGGCAGTGACGGCCGCGGCAACCAGGAAAACGACCGCGATCCATCCGGCGGACAGCGACGGCAGCGGCGCCAGCGCACGGCCGAACGCACCGGTCAGGCTGCCCGCCTGCGGCGACACCCAGCCGTTCACGCCCGCCATTGCGCGCAACAGGGATAGCGCATCGCCGAGCGACGTGGCACGGAAGAACACCCAGGCGACGACCACGAAGACGAAGGTGATCGCCCACGCAAGCGCTCGCGGCATGGCAACGCCCGAACGCCGCCACGCGCGGTGCACGACGAGTCCGGCGCCGTGCAGCCCACCCCAGACGACGAATGTCCACGCCGCGCCATGCCAGAGCCCGCCCAGCAGGAACGTGAGCATCACGTTCACGGCCGTGCGACCCGCTCCGCCACGGTTGCCGCCGAGCGGGATGTACAGGTACTCGCGCAGGAAGCGCGACAGCGTCATGTGCCAGCGCCGCCAGAACTGCTGCAGGTCCGTCGAGCGGTAGGGCGAATCGAAGTTTTCGGGCAGCCGGATGTTGAAGAGCCACGCCGCGCCCAACGCCATGTCGGTGTAGCCGCTGAAGTCGAAATAGATCTGGAACGTGTAGGCGAGCGCGCCGGCCCACGCGTCCAGTGCCGGCAGACCGGCGGGCCGCGCGAAAACGGCATCCGCGAGCGGCGCCAGGTTGTCCGCGATGAACACCTTCTTCGCGAGCCCGATTGCGATCAGGTAGAGCCCGAGCGCGAGGTGCGGTGCGTGCGGGCGCTTGTTCGAGGCCGAGGCGAATTGAGGCATCATCTCGGCGTGATGCAGGATCGGGCCGGCCAGCAGATGCGGGAAGAACGAAACGAACAGCGCGTAGTTGAGCAGGCTGGGCTCGCGCACGCGCCCGCGCGCCACGTCCACCAGATAGGCGATCTGCGTGAACGTGAAGAAGCTGATGCCGAGCGGCAGCACGAGGTGCGGCAACGGCAGCGGGATCCCAGTCAGTGCCGCGGCGTTGGCGAGCGCGAAGTCCGCGTACTTGAAGACGCCGAGGAGCAGCAGGTTGCCGGTGACGCCGAGCGCCAGCAGTGCGCGCGTGGAGCGCCGCAGCAGCGCCCTTCCGACCGCGTAGTTGAAGGCGATGCTGCCCAGGATGATCGGCAGGTGCTGCGGATTCCACCAGGCGTAGAAGAACAGCGACGCGGCAGTGAGCCAGCCGATCGCGCGCACCGCGTGCGCGCGCAGCAGGAAATAGCCCGCGAGCGCAAGCGGCAGGAAATAGAGCAGGTAGTCGTAGCTGTTGAACAGCACAGGGGAAGGACCTTCGAGCGACCGCGCATTGAACACGCGTTGGCGGTCCGGGCGCAAGTCCCCGCGTTGCAACCCGGGGTGTGGCCATGATGCACGGCCTGCGCATCGTCGTCGTCATGCCTGCCTATCGTGCGGCCAGGACGCTCGAGCAGTGTTACCACGCGATCCCGCACGACGTCGTCGACGAGATCCTGCTGGTGGACGACGGCAGCGACGACGAGACGCTGGCGGTGGCGCGCAGGCTCGGCCTGCACACGCGGCGCCACGAGGTCAACCTGGGCTACGGCGCCAACCAGAAGACGTGCTACGAATGGGCACTCGGCGCCGGTGCCGACATCGTCGTGATGCTGCATCCGGACTACCAGTACGAGCCCCGGCTCATCACCGCGATGGCTGCGATGGTCGCCTCCGGCGTCTACGACGTCGTGCTGGGCTCGCGCATCCTGGGCAAAGGCGCGCTCGAAGGCGGCATGCCCTGGTGGAAATACGTCGCCAACCGGATGCTGACCCTCATTCAGAACCTGCTCCTCGGCACCAAGCTCGCCGAGTTCCACACCGGCTACCGCGCGTTCTCGCGCCGCGTGCTGACGACGCTGCCGCTCGCCGCCAACTCCTCCGACTTCGTCTTCGACAACGAAATGCTGGTTCAGGCCGTCGCCTTCGGTCTGCCGATCGGCGAAATCAGTTGTCCGACACGCTACTTCGACGACGCGAGCTCGATCAGCTTTCGCGGATCGGTCGTCTACGGCTTCGGCGTGCTGCGCACCAGCCTGCAGTACCGGCTTTGGCGCTGGGGCCTCGCCAAGCCGCGCATCTTCTCGGTCGATCCCGCGCTGCGGCTCACCGCCGCGCTGGAGCCCGCTCGTAATCCGTGACGACGGCTTCGGCAGGCGGCCGCCTGCACCCCTCGGTCTGGCTGCTCGTTGCCGCGCTTGCGATCGCCGCGGGGCTGCTGTTGCGCGAACAGCAGCTCACGCTGCAGATCGTGCTCGACGACGAATGGCATTCGCTGCACAAGCTCCTGACGGCCGGCCCGCTCGACATCGCGACGCACTACGGCTACGCGGACTACAGCATCCCGCTCACGCTGTACGAGCGCTTTCTGTTCGATCACGGCGGCCTTTCGGAACTGCGGATGCGCACGCCGGTGTTCGCGGCCGGCGCGCTGATGCTCGTGCTGTTCCCGTGGCTCGTGCGCGATTGCACCGATTGGCCGACGCGCGGCATCTTCGTCTTGCTGCTCGCGCTTTCGCCGCTGCTGGTTCTGTACAGCCGGCACGCGCGGCCCTACGCGCTCACGTGCCTCCTGACGTTCACGGCGCTGGTCGCGTTCGACCGCTGGTGGCGGCGTGAAGGCCGGCCGAAGGGTTCTGCCATCGCGTACGTCGGCGCCACGTTCCTCGCGGGCTGGCTCTCGCCGATCACGTTGCCTTTCACGTTGGGGCCGTTCGCGTTCCACGGCCTCGCGGCGCTCGGCGCGGTGCTGCGTCGGCAGACGCGTTGCGACGCGCTCGCCCGCATCGAACGACTCGCGGTTCTCGCGGTGATCACCGCCGTCCCGCTGGCCGCGGCGATTCTGCCGCCGCTGCTGGTCGACTGGACACAGTTTTCCGCCAAGGCCGGCGCCCAGTGGGTGACGCCTGCAAGCCTCTGGCGCGCGCTGCTGCTGCAATTCGGCGTCGGGGCTTCGTGGATCGGCGCGGCGCTGCTCGCCGTCGCCGTCCTCGGCGTCGTGCAGTTCTGGCGAACGCACCGCGCACAGGTCGCCTGTTTCGCCTTCGTCGCCGTCGCGGCTCTGGCAGCGATCATCGCCGCGCGCCCGGAGTGGATCCACCATCCCGGCGTGCTCGCGCGCTACATGATCCCGATGCTCCCGGCGCTGCTGCTCGTCGCTTCGCGCGGGGCGGCGAGCCTGCTGCAGCGGATGCGGCTGCCCGGCGCCGCGCCGGCGCTCGCAATCGCGCTCGGCATCGGGCTCTTCTTCGCCGGTCCGCTGCCGGCACAGCTTTCCTATCCGACGCAGTTCGGCGCACACCTTCGCTACTGGTTCGATTTCGATCCCGCCATGAATCCCTACCTCACGCTGCAGCCGCGTGAGCCGGTACCGGAGTTCTACCGGGAACTTGCCGAGCTGCCGCCCGGCTCGCGCCTCCTCGTCGAAGCGCCGTGGCGACTTGAATCGCACTACAACCCGCTCGCCCTCTACCAGCAGGTGCATCGCCAGCTCGTGCGCGTCGGCTTCGTGACACCGGTGTGCGGCACACGCACGTTCGGCGAGTATCCCGAGGGCACCGGCCTGCGCATGCGGCATTTCGCCCAGTTGCCGGCGCTGCTGCGCGGCGACACCGGCGACGCCGACTATCTCGTCATGCATCTGAATCCCTGGACGACACCGCCCGATGTCAAGATCGACTGGCCGGATGTCGCCGGCTGCCTTCCGGCCATCGAAGACAAGCTCGGGCCGCCGGTCTACCGCGATGCGCGCATCGTCGTCTATCCGCTCAAGCCCGAGCGGCGGACCGCGCGCTGAACGCTAGGGAGCCTCTGCACAAGTGCGCGCGATTGCGACGGGCTGTTCGGGATACCCCCGCCGCAGCGTTGCGCTACGGAACGAGCGCAGCGGAGGCGGGGGCGTGCGCCTGCTTCGCGGTCGCATCCCCGTGCTCGCGCGTTCCGCACTCGCTCCGGGGCCCCTGCTCCGCGCTCCGCAGGCGTATGCGCGAAGCGGGGCGCAGCCAATGGCCGGCCCCCTTGGCAAGCCTCGCGACAAAGCAGACCGCCCGAACAGCCCGTCCCTCCGGGCTGCTGCCGAATGCGGCGCCTGCTTCGCCGCGCTCCTCGGCATCGTAGGCTGGGCTACGACCTTCGTCGCGCGTCTCGCATCCATCCGCATTCGGCCCTGCAGCGCAATCGTGTGCACTTGTGCAGAGGCTCCCTACGCGCGTTCGCACGAAGGGCGCTGCCCCAATGCCTGCAGCGCAAGCCGAAGCGCGGCGGCGAGATGCGCATTCGCCTCGTCGTGGCGGCCGAGCCGCGCGAGCATCTCGCCCAGCGCCACGCGGCTTATCCAGCTGTCCTCGAGCGCGATGCTGGCCTCGAGATAGGTTTGCGCCTTTCCCCACAGCTGCGCGCGCTCGCAGAGCAGTCCCAGCGCGCGCAGCAGCGTCGCGTCCTGGTTGTGCTGGAGGAGCCACCGTTCGGCCATCTCGAGCTGCCGCGTGGGATTCTGTGTGCGGCACTCTGCGTAGAGCGCCGCGAGTTCCGAATCCCAGTAGCGGTCGAGGCTTCGCGCGACGATCTCCGCTGCCTCGCGATCGCCGCCCAGAACGATAAAGCTGCGTGCCGCTGCGCGGGCGACCTTCGGCAGCGTGCGTTCCGGCTCGGTAAGCCGGTTCCAGTAGTCGCGCAAGCCTCCCGCGTCGGACGAGAGCGCGGCGAGCGCCTCGGCATGCGCCGATGCACGCAGCATCTCGCCCTGCGCGCTGTCGTAAACCTTGCGCTTGACCAGTTGATCGATGATCGGCGGCACCTCGGCGTGGCGGCCCGCGGCCGCGAGCGTGCGCAGTTCGAGGCGCAGCGCCGCCGTGTGCGAGCCCGCCTCGCGCTTCAGCTGCGCCAGGATACCGAGTGCATCGGCGCTGCGATCCTGCGCGAGCGCGAGCTCCGCTTCCAGCATCAGGCGCGGCACGGCAAGGCTTGCGCCCTGCACGTTTGTCCTCGCGAGGAGATCCTTCGCGGCCGCGAAATCGTGCATTTCGAGCGCGGCGCTGGCACCGATGAGCGCGGGCAGGCCTCCGGACTCTCGAACCGCGAGCGCCTCCAGCGCGTACTGGCGCGCCTTGCCGAACCGCCCTTCGAGCAGTGCGATCAGCGCGGCGTCCTGCCGGTTGCGCGCGCGTTCGAGCTGCTGCCTACGGCGCGCCTCGCGCACCTCGCCCGGCAGCGCGGCGAGCCGCGCCGCGAACCGCAGCAGCAGGTAGAACAAGAAGAACGCGACGAACGCGAGGATGACGAATGCGTTGAGCGAGATCTCGAGCCGGTACGGCGGCGCGACGAAGAGCGCGTAGCCGGTGCTGTAGCGCACGAACAGCGCCACCGTGATTGCGGCGGCGGCGAGCAGCAGGAAGGCGATAAGCGCGCGCACGCCGGTCGCCTTCAGCGTACGCGCTTCTCGGGCGGGCGCTCGCTGCGCCGCTCCTGCGCAACCTTGAGCGCGCGCGCGGCATCGATGCTTGCGGTCAGCTCCGGCGGCTCGGCGGGCAACGGCGCCGCAAGCATCTGGGCGAGCGCGTCGCTCACGGACTTCACCGGTTTAGCGCGCACGTCGAAATAGTCCTTGAGAATCGCCTGCGCGGCCTTCACGTCGGCGCGGAAGCTCGCTTCCTGACGTGCGAGCAATGCAATCCGCGCAGACAGGAGTCGCAGGCGCAGGTTTTCGCGCAGGAAGTACTGCTCGCGCGGCGCCAGCAATGCTGCGGCGGGCCGGTCGCTCGTCTCCAGCCGCACGAGCGAGCGGAGCTCGCGCCACAATTCGGCGAGCGCGCGCAGCCATGCGGGCCGCGCCACCGGCGGCATCTCGGGCGCGGGCTCGGGCAGGCGCTCGTCGCGGGCGAGCGGCAGCGAATCGACCAATGCCAGCGCCTGGTCGAGCTTCAGCGCGAGGCCGGCAACATCGGTGTACGGAACCGCCTTCAGCCGATCCATGTCCCGCGCGAGCGCGCGGCGCAGCGGGGCGAATTCAGGCCGGTCGCTGCGGGCGAGCTTGGCGTCGGCGAGCTGCAGCGCGGTGAGCGCCGCCTGTACGTTGCCGGCGAGCGCGAGCTGCTGGCTTGCGAGGTAGAGAACCTGCTCCACCTCGGTCAGCGTGAGATCGTCGCGCGACGGGGACAGATCGCGATAGAGCGCCTCCAGCGCCGCCTGCTGCGCCTGCGACTCGCCAAGGCGCGCCTCGAGAAGCGCGAGCTTCGCCTGCGCCTCGCGCAGTTCGCCGGCGAGGTTGTTTTCGCGCGCCCGGCTTTCCGCAAGCGCGGCATCGGCCTCGGTGAGCTTGCGGGCGACTTCGCCGCGCAACGCCGTCGTCTCGCGGCGCGTGTCGAGCCATGCGGCCGTGCCGGCCGCGAGCAGTACAAGCGTCACGATCGCAAGTGCGAGCCTGGTCGCGAACAGCGCACGCGGCGGCGGCCTGCTTTCGCGGAATCCGGCCGGGTCCGGATCGACGAGGACGGCATCCGCATCGAGCGGTGGCGGGGGCGAAGGAGAGGCGGACATGACGGCCGGATGGAAGCGTTCGATTCTAGCAGCCCGGACCGCCGAGGGTCTGCCGCCGCGCCTTCGCAACCGAGCTTCGCAGAACCCGTTTCCGCGCCAGGCTTCGCGGGAAGTGCAACGCGCCGTTGGACATCGCACGAACAGGCGCCAGCCCGGATGTTTCACCAGGCCGCGGGAATTTGGCGTGGCGGTTTGCGCCCTGGATCGGGCGCAGCCGACGACGCCGATAGCAGCGACGATAGGCGAGGAGAGCAAGCCCGAGCCCGGTGCAGAACGACCGCCAAAAAACCGCGCAGTCCGCCGGTCCAACGTGTTCCACCGGTGGCAGCTCCCAAGTGGTTGGCAAGGCTCGAGCCTCCGTTGAATCGGCGGCGATCTGGTGAAGTATCCGGGCTAGAATGACGGCAGTTCTGTCGCGGCCCGCGCGCCGCCTCCTCCCACCCAACCCGCCCCGACGTGAATGGCCTGACGCTGCTCGCGATGATCGCGCTGGCAATCGGCATCGTGATTGCCTATCGCGCAGGCAGGGCACGTGGACGCCGCGAGGCGCAGGCTCGCGGTGCGCATCCACTGTCCACTTCGGCATTCGCGCCTGCGGCAGCCGATGCGTCCACGGTGCCGGCGGCGGCAGGGACGGTGTCGCGGCCACCTTCTTCCGAAACCGAGCAGTCGACGTCGGCATCCTCGGCGAGCGCGCCGCCGGCGGCAACCGCCGGTGCGGACGTCGAGCGGGCCCGGCTCGTGCGCGCCTACGAGAGCGAGATCGCGGCGCTCGCGCGTGCGCGCGCCAACGACGAGGCCGAGCGGTACCAGCTGGTGCAATTCGCCGACGACCGCCGGCGCCTTCTCGACCGGATCGCGGCAAGCAAGGCGGAGAGCGCACGCTACCGGCAGCTGCTGGTCGATCTCGAGAACAACGCACCGTCGCTTTTCCTCGGCGGGCCCGGCTCGCTCGACGATCTCAAGCTGATCGTCGGCGTCGGACCTGTGCTCGAACGCATGCTGCACCAGCTCGGTGTCACGACGTATCGCCAGATCGCGCACTGGACCGAATACGACATCGACGAGTTCGAAGGCCGGCTGCCCGAGTTCCCCGGCCGCATACGTCGCGACGCGTGGGTGACACAGGCACGCGAGCTCCATCACAGCAAGTACGGCACCGCGCCGTGACCCGGACGCGGCCGCATCGATGATGCGCGCGGTGCCGTCCGCACCGGGCAGCGGCCTTGCCCGCTCGCTGATCCCCATCGCGGTCCTGACGCTGGTCTGGGGCTGCAACTGGCCGATCCTCAAGTTGGGCGTCACCGAACTGCAGCCGCTCACGTTCCGCGCGCTGACGCTGCCGTTCGCCGGCGCGCTGCTTCTGCTGGTCGCCCGCATCGGCGGCGATGACATTCGCGTGCCGCGCGGGCTGTGGCCGGTCATCGCGCTGCTCGCGCTCTTCAATATCGCCGGCTGGAACGGCCTCGTGCTCTTCGGCGTGCGGCAGCTTCCCGCCGGCCGCAGCGCGATCCTCGCCTACACGATGCCCGTGTGGGCGACACTCTTCGCCCATTTCGCGCTCTCCGAGCCGCTGTCGCGGCGCAAGCTCGCCGGGCTTGCGTTCGGCATGGCCGGCATGCTCGTGTTGCTGGGCGATGACGTGCGCGCATTCGAGCGCAGCCCGTTCGGCGCACTGATGATCCTCGGCGCCGCGATCGCGTGGGCGATTGGGACCGTGCTGCTGCGGAAGCTCAAGCCGCCGATGCCGCAGAACGCGCTGTCCGGCTGGCTGATGCTGATCGGCTGGCTCCCGATCGCGGTGGCGGCGCCCCTCCTCGACCCGCACGGGCTCTCCTCGCTCGCGAGCGTCTCGGGCAAGGCGTGGTTCGCGATCTTCTACAACATCTTCCTCGCCGGCACCGCCGCGCACTGGGCGTGGTTCACGCTCGCGCGCACGTTGCCGGTGGCGGTGTCGTCGCTCTCTTCGCTTCCGGTTCCGGTCGTCGGCGTGTTCGCCGGGATGCTGGTCCTCGGCGAGAAACCGGGCCCGGCCGAATGGACCGCGCTCGCATTGGTCGTGAGCGCGCTCGTCGCCGTGCTTTGGCCCGGCGAGCGCAAGCCCTCGCCCGCGCGTCCCGTCGCCCCGGACGATTGACGCGGCGTCGCTATGCGAGCTCGGGAATCAGCGTCAGCAGCGGCTTGCCGCCGAACCACGCGTCGAGGTTGGCCTTGCAGAGATCGCCCATCGCCTGCCGCGTCTCGCGCGTCGCGCTGCCGACATGCGGCAGCAGCACGACGTTTTCCATCGTCAGGAGATCGGCCGGAACGTTCGGCTCGTCGGCGAACACGTCGAGGCCCGCCGCCTTGATCGTCCCGGCGGTGAGCGCCGTGACCAGCGCCGACTCGTCCACGATCGAGCCCCGCGCGATGTTGACGAGCGTCCCCTTCTTGCCGAGCGCCGCCAGGATCCTGGCATCGACGAGGTTCTTCGTTGCCGCGCCGCCGGGGCAGGCAACGATCAGGAAATCGGATTCCGCGGCCAGCAGCGCAAGATCGGGCACGAACCGATAGGACACATCCGCCTGCGCCTTGCGCCCGGTGTAGGCGATCTGCATGCCCATCGCCGCGAGCCGCTGCGCGATCGCCTTGCCGATGCGGCCAAGACCCAGGATGCCGACCCTGCGCCCCCCAAGCTTGGTCGAAAGCTCCGGCGCGCGCTTCAACCACTCGCCCGCGCGCACGAAACGCTCGGCCTTCGCGAAACCGCGTCCGGTCATCAGCACGAGGCCCACCGCGACGTCGGCGACGTCATCGGTCAGCACGTCGGGCGTATTGGTAACCTTGATGCTGCGCTTGCGGCAGTAATCGAAGGGCACGCCGTCGTAGCCGACACCGAACACCGAGATGATTTCGAGCGCGGGCAGCCGGTCGAGCAGCGATGTCGGCGTCACCGTCCCCCCGCCCTGCACGAGCCCGCGGATGCGTGCGCCCTGCGCGGCGAGCAGCGCCGCCTTGTCGCTCGCCTGATGGTAGTCGTGGCAGCGATAGTCGGCCTTGAGCGGGCCGTAGAGGAAGTCCGGCAGCGCAGCGGTGACGATGACGTCGACGTCGGGCATGGTGTTCGGGAGTCCGGAAAGCCGTGATCAGACCACAGGCATGCGCGCGCAGCTCAGGTCGCTCGCCCGCGCGTGTCCGCTGCGCGATCGCGAGCCCATTCTAGCAACCCGGCGATCAGCCCTGCGTCGCCGCCGGCGGTCTGCCGCGCAGGAAGACCGAGCGAGCGAGCGTGTGCGGCGATGCGCGGATGCGGCGCGAACGCCGGCAAGCCGGCAACCAGCGCGCGCCCGGCTGGATCGAGCATCGCCCAGAGGTTGTCCACGCCCTCGCTCGACGTGATCGTCAGCGCGTGGGCGCGTCCCTCGCGGATCGCGGCGAGCAGCCCTTCTGCGCCGCCGGTCGGTGCCGCCCGCCGGTAGCAGCTCACGTAGGTCACGTTCGCGCCTCGTGCGACGAGAGCGTCTCCGAGCAACTCGCGCCCGTCCTCGCCGCGAAAGATCACGGCGCGCCGACCCACGATCCGGGCGAGCTCCGGCAATGCAAGCAGCCCTTCGCTGTCCATCGTGGTCGCCGGAGTGCGCACGTCGCCGATGCCGACTGAAGCGAGCGCCAAGGCGGTGCCCGGGCCCGGCGCAAAGGCGATCAGCCGCGCAGGCCAGCGCGCGCGATCGGGTACACCATATTCGACGGCGTTCGCCGAGACGAAGAACGCGAAATCGAATCTCGACAGCTCCCCGTGCACGCGCTCGAGTGCCGCGCGGTCAGCGGGCGGCAGTATCGCGATCGTCGGGAAGATGATGGCCTCTGCGCCGAGTGCGGCGACCTTCGCCGCGAACCCCCCCGCCTGGCGTGCCGGACGCGTCACCACGATGCCGATGCCCGCGAGTGGTGCCCGAGCCTTGCCGTTCATGCCGATGCGCGTGCGGCCGCCGTGGTGGCGCACGCAATCAGGTCTGGATCAGGCGCGCGGCGCCGCGCGAGATCAGCTCGCCCGCGAGTTCGAGCCCGAGCGCATCGGCGCCGTCCGCGTCGGTGATTGCCGCGTCGCGCTCCCCGCGCATCACTTCGCGCCCATCGGGGCTCGCGATCAGCCCGCGCAGCCAGAGCGTGCCTTCCTGCCACTCGGCATAGGCCGCAAGCGGCGTGCGGCAGCTGCCCGACAACGCGCGCGAGAACGCACGCTCGGCGGCGGTGGCGAGCGCCGTCGCTGTGTCGGCGAGCAGCGCGAGCGCGGCCAGCACATCGGGGCGGTCGACGCAGCATTCGAGTCCGAGCGCGCCCTGACCCGGCGCCGGCAGGCTGTCGGTCGGGTCGATCAGATCGGCGATGCGGTCGGCGAAACCCAGCCGCTTCAGTCCCGCAGCCGCGAGGATGATCGCGTCGTACTCTCCTTCGTCCAGCTTGCGCAGGCGCGTGTTCACGTTGCCGCGCAGCGGCTTGACGACGAGGCGCGGAAAGCGCTCGCGCAGCTGCGCTTCGCGTCGCAGGCTCGACGTACCGACGATCGCGCCGGGTGGCAGCGAGGCGAGCGTCGCGTGCCTGTTGCTCACGAATGCATCGCGCGGATCCTCGCGAGCGGCGATCGCGGCAAGCGTGAAGCCGTCTGGCAACTCCATGGGCACGTCCTTAAGCGAATGCACGGCGAGATCCGCCCTGCCCTCGCTCATCGCCACCTCGAGTTCCTTGATGAACAGCCCCTTGCCGCCGATCGCCGCGAGCGGCCGGTCGAGCATCCGGTCGCCTTGCGTGGTGAGGCCGAGCAGGTCGATGCTCGCGTGCGGATACAATCGGGCGAGTCGCGCGCGAACATGCTCGGCCTGCCAAAGCGCCAGCGCGGATTCGCGCGTCGCGATCACGAGCCGTCGCGGCGCATGCGTGGGGGTCATATGGAGGCAGCTCGGGACGACGGACCGCGTGCGCGGCGCCGCGCGGCGCGCCGCTCGACGCTGCGCGCCATTCTAGCATTGGGGCTCGCGGCGGCCGGCGGCACGATGGCCCAGAGGGCGTCGCCGCCCGGCCTCGCTGGTCCTGCGCGCACGCGCGCGGCCGAGTTGCCGCTCGCCCGCAATCTCGCGGCAGACGCGGCCACCGCGGCCCGCGAGCGCATTCCGATCGTGCTGCTGTTCGACCGCGACAACTGCCCGTACTGCGAGCGCGCGCTGCGCGAATACCTGGTGCCGATGAGCCTCGAGGGGCGCTGGCGCACCGAGGCGCTTTTCCGCCAAGTCGAGATCGACCGGGCACTGCCCCTCGTCGACTTCGCGGGCACGGCGACGACACACCGCGAGCTTGCCGCCCGCTATGGCGCAGAGCTTTCGCCGACCGTTATCGTCGTCGATGCGCGCGGAGAGCCGATCGGCGCTCCGATCGTCGGGCTCATGACGGTCGACTTCTACGGCGCCTACCTCGACAACGCGTTCGAGGCGGGCGTGGAGCGCATGCGCGGCAATGCGGGGGCGGCTCGCTAGACCGCGCGCCGGCGGTACCAGCCGGTAACCGCCATCCGTTCGCGGCGTGCCGGACGGACTTCATGCTCGAAGCGGTCGGCGAGAAAAGCGGCGAGCGTGCCGGCCTCGGGCATCGTCTCGACGGACGTGCCGCCGTCGAGATAGAGGACGAGTTCGCCGCCGTCGGTCGTGCGCCAGCCAACGTTGAGGTACAGCACGCACGACAGCACGCGCGCCCCCGGCACCCGCGCCTCGCCGCGAAACACGTCGCGGTGGCGCGCGTAGCCGGCGCCGGGCGGGTAGATCGCGTAATGACCCTCGAATTCGAACATCCCGAGCGCCAACGATTCGTTCATCACGAGCCGCAGCCTCTCGAGCGCATCGAACAGCAGCGCCTCGTGTTCGTCCGCGGGGGAGGCATCGAGCCAGCACGTGCGGTCGCCGCGGATGCCCTCGCGTTCTGCGCGCCCAATGCCTTTGCCTATCGCCGCGGGCCGCATCGCGCCTGCCGCATCGAGCGCGAGCGCGCGCGCTGCGAGGCCGGCGACCGCGAGCGGCGAGAGGAAGCCCGGGACGATGGCATAGCCCGCGGCCGCAATCCCGGCCACCACCTTCGCGATGGGCGATGCGGAATCGGATTCGCCTGGCATGATTTAGGGCTTGGTCGCCCGAACGACGGCTGACGCTATCATAGCCTGGAAGCGAGCCAACTTCCTGAAGCCCCTCATGCGCGTGATCATCACCGGCGGCGCCGGTTTCCTCGGCCAGAAGCTTGCTCGCGCGCTGCTCGCCCGCGACTCGCTCACGGACGCGCGCAGCGAGAAGCGCCGGCTGCGCGAGCTTGTGCTCACGGATGTCGTTGCGACTCCGGAGATGGACGGCGACGATGCGCGCGTACGCTCGCTTGCAGGCGACATCGCCGATCCAGGATTCGTTTCGAAGTTGTTCGGCGGTGGGGCCGACAGCGTTTTCCATCTGGCTGCGGTGGTCAGCGGCGAGGCCGAGCAGAACTTCGACCTCGGCTGGCGCGTGAACGTCGACGCGACCCGGCTCGTGCTCGAGGCATGCCGGCGCCTGCCTGCGCCGCCGAAGGTCGTGTTCACGAGCTCGGTCGCCGTCTTCGGCGGTCCGCTACCCGACGTCGTGCGCGACGACCAGCTGTTGATGCCGCAGTCGTCCTACGGCGCGCAAAAGACCGTCGGCGAATACCTGGTCTACGACTACACGCGCAAGGGCTTCCTCGACGGCCGCAGCCTGCGGCTGCCGACGATCACCGTGCGCCCGGGCAAGCCGAACAAGGCGGCGTCCTCGTTCGCAAGCGGCATCCTGCGCGAGCCGTTGAACGGCGTCGACGCAATCTGCCCGGTGCCGGCGGAAACGCGGATGTGGCTGCTTTCGCCGCGCGCGGTCGTCGCCAACCTCATCGTGGCCCACGAAGTTCCGGCCAGCGCGTTCGCACAGACGCGCAGCGTCAATGTCCCGGGCATTTCGCTCACCGTCGGCGAGATGGTCGAGGCGCTGCGGCGCGTCGCCGGCGAGGAGGTCGTCGCCCGCGTCCGTTGGCAGGTCGACCCGGCGATCAACCGGATCGTGCAGACCTGGCCGCGCAATTTCGACGCGGCATTCGGACGCTCGCTCGGCATGGCGGCCGACCCCGACTTCGACTCCATCATCCGCCAGTACATCGGGGACGAGCTGGCGGCGTGAGCAGCCGGCGAGGGGCCCCGTTGACGCGAAGCGCAACGGGGATCGACGGCAGGTGCGAATCGCCGCTACGAGGCCGACACGCAACGCGCCCTCCGGCACATCCCATCCAAGGAGGACGAGGCGGCGTGAGCAGCCGGCGAGGGGCCCCGTTGACGCGAAGCGCAACGGGGATCGACGGCAGGTGCGAATCGCCGCTGCGAGGCCGACACTCGGCGCACCGTATCGCGCAGCGAACGCAATGAGGCCGAGGCGGCGTGAGCAGCGACGAGGGCCCCGTTGACGCGAAGCGCAACGGGGATCGACGGCAGGTGCGAATCGCCGCTACGAGGCCGACACGCAACGCGCCCTCCGGCACATCCCATCCAAGGAGGACGAGGCGGCGTGAGCAGCGACGAGGGCCCCCGCGCGCAGCGCGGGGATCGGAGCAAATGCGAATCGCCGCTACGAGGCCGACACTCGGCGCACTGTATCGCGCAGCGAATGCAATGAGGCCGAGGCGGCGTGAGCAGCCGGCGAGGGGCCCCGTTGACGCGAAGCGCAACGGGGATCGACGGCAGGTGCGAATCGCCGCTACGAGGCCGACACGCAACGCGCCCTCCGGCACATCCCATCCAAGGAGGACGAGGCGGCGTGAGCAGCCGGCGAGGGGCCCCGTTGACGCGAAGCGCAACGGGGATCGACGGCAGGTGCGAATCGCCGCTACGAGGCCGACACGCAACGCGCCCTCCGGCACATCCCATCCAAGGAGGACGAGGCGGCGTGAGCAGCGACGAGGGCCCCCGCGCGCAGCGCGGGGATCGGAGCAAATGCGAATCGCCGCTACGAGGCCGACACTCGGCGCACCGTATCGCGCAGCGAATGCAATGAGGCCGAGGCGGCGTGAGCAGCCGGCGAGGGGCCCCGTTGACGCGAAGCGCAACGGGGATCGACGGCAGGTGCGAATCGCCGCTACGAGGCCGACACGCAACGCGCCCTCCGGCACATCCCATCCAAGGAGGACGAGGCGGCGTGAGCAGCGACGAGGGCCCCCGCGCGCAGCGCGGGGATCGGAGCAAATGCGAATCGCCGCTACGAGGCCGACACGCGACGCACGCTCCGGAACCTCCCGTGCAAGGAGGACGAGGCGGCGTGAGCAGCCGGCGAGGGGCCCCGTTGACGCGAAGCGCAACGGGGATCGGAGCAAATGCGAATCGCCGCTACGAGGCCGACACGCGACGCACGCTCCGCAACCTCCCGTGCAAGGAGGACGAGGCGGCGTGAGCAGCCGGCGAGGGGCCCCGCGTAGCGGGGATCGACGGCAATCGCGAGTCGCCGGCAGGCGACCGACTCGATACGCTCGCGCAAACAGATCCGGTCCAAGGAGGTCGCCCCGCGTAGCGGGGATCGACGGCAATCGCGAGTCGCCGGCAGGCGACCGACTCGATACGCTCGCGCAAACAGATCCGGTCCAAGGAGGTCGCCCCGTGTCGCGGGGATCGACGGCATGTGCGTGATTCCCGCTACGCAGCGCTACGCCGCGGCGGTCGCGGGCTCGACCGCGGCGAGCGCCCCGAGCAGCAGCTCGGCGCCGGCGTTCTCGAGTCGTCGGCTGTCGGACAGGATTTGCCGGAAGCGCCGCCCACCCGACTGTCCGTGGTAGAGGCCGAGGATGTGCCGCGCGATCGCGCGGAGCGGCGTGCCCGTGGCCCTTTGCGCCTCGACGTACGGCAGCAGCGCGCGAACCACGTCGGCGCGCGAGCGCACCGGTGCGTCGTCGCCGAACACCTTCCAGTCCGCGGCCGCGAGCAGCCACGGGTCGTGATAGGCGGCACGGCCGAGCATGACGCCATCCACCTCCGTGAGTTCGCGCTCGATCGTGTCCCACGCCGTCAGGCCGCCGTTCAGCACGATGCGAAGCTGCGGAAAGTCGCGCTTCAGCCGATGCACGATCTCGTAGCGCAGCGGCGGCACCTCGCGGTTCTCCTTGGGCGAGAGGCCCCTCAGCACCGCGTTGCGGGCGTGCACGATGAAGACGTCGCAACCCGCACGCGCAACCGTGCCGACGAAATCGCGGACGAAACCGTAGTCCTCGATGGCATCGAGGCCGATGCGGTGTTTCACGGTCACCGGCAACGCGACCGCATCGCGCATCGCGGCAACGCAGTCGGCGACGAGCCTGGGCTCGGCCATCAGGCAAGCGCCGAAGCTTCCGGTCTGCACCCGCTCCGAGGGGCAGCCGCAGTTCAGGTTGATCTCGTCATAACCCCAGCGCTCGCCCAGCCTCGCCGCCTGCGCGAGCTGCGCACGATCGCTGCCGCCGAGCTGCAGCGCAAGCGGATGCTCGGCCGGGTCGAAGTCGAGGTGCCGCGCGACGTCGCCGTGCACGAGCGCCGGCACCGTCACCATCTCGGTGTAGAGACGGGCGTGCCGCGTGATCAGGCGAAGGAAGAATCGGCAATGCCGGTCCGTCCAGTCCATCATCGGTGCGATGCAGAGGCGGTGATCGTGCGAAGCCAACGTGCGAAGCGGTCGAGCCGCGGAACGGGAAATCCGGTAGGTCCGCAGTATGCCGGATGCGCCACACGGGGTGCGCGGGGCCTCGCATGCAGCCGGCATGCGTACGTAACGGTCGGCGCTCGCCGCCGTCGCGGGGGAGGTATCATCGGCACCGTAACGCACGAGGCGACGCACGAGATCGCCATTTCCATCGGCTCGGAGGAAATCATGCAACGTCGGAAGACTCTTCGCTTCGCCGGCGCGTTCGCGCTGGCGGCGGCCATCGGCATCCAGGGCAATGCGATCGCGCAGCAGCCGATCGTCATCAAGTTCAGCCACGTCGTGGCGATCGACACGCCCAAGGGCAAGGGCGCCGAGCGTTTCAAGCAGCTCGCCGAGGAGCGCACCAAAGGGCGCGTCAAGGTCGAGGTCTATCCCAATTCGACGCTGTACAAGGACGGCGAGGAAATGGAGGCGCTGCAGCTGGGCTCGGTGCAGATGCTCGCGCCGTCGCTCGCCAAGTTCGGACCGCTCGGTGTGCGCGAGTTCGAGGTGTTCGACCTGCCCTACATGTTCGACAGCTACGCCGACCTCAACAAGGTCGCCGACGGGCCCGTCGGGCAGGGCCTGTTCAAGAAGCTCGAGGGCAAGGGCATCGTCGGCCTTGCCTACTGGGACAACGGGTTCAAGGTGATGAGCGCGAACAAGCCGCTGCGTACGCCCGAGGACATGAGGGGACTCAAGATGCGCATCCAGTCGTCGAAGGTGCTGGGCGACCAGATGAAGGCCGTCGGCGCGCTGCCGCAGGTGATGGCGTTTTCCGAGGTCTATCAGGCGATGCAGACCGGCGTGGTCGACGGCTCGGAGAACACGCCCTCGAACATGTACACGCAGAAGCACCACGAGGTGCAGAAATACATCACGGCGACCGACCACGGCTACATCGGCTACGCGGTGATCGTCAACAAGAAGTTCTGGGACGGTCTTCCCGCCGACATCCGCGCCCAGCTGGAAAGTGCGATGAAGGACGCGACCGCGTATTCGAACGAGATCGCCAAGAAGGAGAACGACGACGCGCTCGAGGCGATCCGCAAGTCGGGCAAGAGCGAGGTGATCGCGCTGACCGACGCGCAGAAGGCCGCGTGGAAGAAGGCGATGGTGACGGTGCACAAGGAGAACGAAGCGCGCGTCGGCAAGGACACGATCGAGTCGGTGTACAAGCAGACCGGCTTCAAGCCGTAGGTCGCCGACGGGCCGATCGCGAGCGTCCGTCGTGACCGTCGACCTCGGAAAGCTCGAGCAGTGGGTGGGGCGCACCGAGCGCCGCAGTGACCGCGTCACAGCCGTACCGGTCGCGGCGCTCGCCGCGACACTCGACCGTGACGACCCGCCGCCGCGCGACGGCGACCCGCTGCCGCCGTTGTGGCACTGGCTGTATTTCCTGCCATTGCACCGGCGCTCGGAAATCGGGTCCGACGGCCACGCGCTTCGCGGGGGGTTCCTGCCGCCGGTGCCGCTGCCGCGCCGCATGTGGGCCGGCAGCAGGCTCCGGTTCCTGCGCCCCCTGCGCATCGGCGACCCGATCGGGCGGCTGTCGACGATCGCGAGCGTCGATGTGAAGGAGGGACGAAGCGGCACGCTCGTCTTCGTTGTCGTCCGCCACGAGATCAGCACCGCGGGCGCCCCGGCGATCGTCGAGGAGCACGACATCGTCTACCGCGATCTGCCGCGCCCGGGCGAGCCGGCTCCTCCGCCAAAGGCCGCGCCGGTCGAGGCCGATTGGCGGCGCGAGGTCGTGCCCGACGACGTGCTGCTGTTCCGCTACTCGGCGCTCACGTTCAACGGTCACCGCATCCATTACGACCGGCGCTACGCCACCACGGTGGAGGGGTACCCGGGGCTCGTCGTGCACGGCCCATTGCTCGCCACGCTGCTCATCGAGTTGCTGCGCGAGCACCGGCCCGAGGCCGATGTCGCCGCGTTCTCGTTTCGCGCGGTGCGGCCGGTGTTCGACACGGCGCCGTTCGCGGTGTGCGGGCGCGCCGAACGGGACGGTAACGACGTACGGCTGTGGGCGCAGGATCGCGAAGGCCACCTCGCGATGGACGCGACTGCGACGCTGCGCCGAAACACGACAGAACCGATCGCGGAGTAGCATCGCATGTCGAACAGACCCGAAGCGCATCAGGACATCCGCGATGCAGTACGCGACCTGTGCGCGCAGTTCCCTCCGGAATATTTCCGCAGGATCGACGAGGCCCGCGGCTACCCGGACGATTTCGTCGGCGCGCTGACTAAGGCCGGCTGGCTCGCCGCGCTGATCCCGCAGGAATACGGCGGGTCGGGCCTCGGGCTCACCGAGGCGTCGATCATCATGGAGGAGATCAACCGCTCGGGCGGCAATTCCGGCGCGTGCCACGGCCAGATGTACAACATGGGCACGCTGCTGCGCCACGGCTCCGAGCCGCAGAAGCAGAAGTACCTGCCGAAGATCGCGAGCGGCGAGCTGCGGCTGCAGTCGATGGGCGTGACCGAGCCGACCACCGGCAGCGACACGACGAAGATCCGCACGACCGCGGTGCGCAAAGGCGACCGCTACGTCGTCAACGGCCAGAAAGTGTGGATCTCGCGCGTGCTGCACTCGGATCTCATGATCCTGCTCGCCCGCACGACGCCGGTCGAGCAGGTCAAGAAACGCTCCGAAGGCATGTCGATCTTCATCGTCGACCTGCACCAGGCGATCGGCAAGGGCATGGAGGTGCGGCCGATCCCGAACATGGTGAACCACGAAACGAACGAGCTGTTCTTCGACAACCTCGAGGTTCCCGCCGAGAATCTGATCGGCGAGGAAGGCAAGGGCTTCAAGTACATTCTCGATGGCCTGAACGCCGAGCGCGCGCTGATCGCCGCCGAATGCATCGGCGATGGCTATTGGTTCATCGAAAAGGTCGTCGCCTACGCGAAGGAGCGCGTCGTGTTCGGCCGGCCGATCGGCCAGAACCAGGGCGTGGCTTTCCCGATCGCCAGGGCGCACATCGACGTCGAGGCGGCAAACCTGATGCGCTTCAAGGCCTGCGCGCTCTTCGACGCGGGCAAGCCCTGCGGAGCCGAGGCCAACATGGCGAAGCTCCTGGCCGCCGACGCTTCGTGGGTGGCGGCGAACGCCTGCCTGCAGTTCCATGGCGGCTTCGGCTTCGCCACCGAGTACGATATCGAGCGCAAGTTCCGGGAGACGCGGCTCTACCAGGTCGCACCGGTCTCGACCAACCTGATCCTGTCGTACGTGGCCGAGCATGTGCTCGGCCTGCCGCGGTCCTTTTGACAGGACGCCGCGAATCGGGCGCGCCTCGAACGCAGGATCACCCATGCGACCCCTCGATGGCATCACGGTAGTCACGCTGGAGCACGCGATCGCCGCGCCGTTCTGCACGCGCCAGCTCGCCGACCTCGGCGCCCGCGTGATCAAGATCGAGCGGCCGGGCGTGGGCGACTTCGCCCGCGGATACGACGAGCGCGTGCACGGGCTCGCGTCGCACTTCGTTTGGACCAACCGCAGCAAGGAGAGCGTGACGCTCGACGTCAAGCATCCGGAAGCGGCGGGGATCCTCGAGGCGCTCACCGACCGCGCGGACGTCCTCGTGCAGAACCTGGCCCCCGGCGCGGCCGCCCGCCTCGGGCTCTCGTACGGCGCGCTGTCGCCGCGCAACCCGCGGCTGATCGTCTGCGACATCTCGGGCTACGGTGCCGACGGGCCCTACCGCGACAAGAAAGCCTACGACCTTCTGATCCAGAGCGAATCGGGATTCCTGTCGATCACCGGATCGCCGGAGGAGCCCGCCAAGGCGGGGTGCTCGATCGCCGACATCGCCGCCGGCATGTACGCGTACACGAACATCCTCGCCGCGTTGATCGAGCGCGGCAGGACCGGGCGCGGCAAGGAGATCGACGTCTCGATGCTGGAGAGCATGGTCGAGTGGATGAGCTACCCGCTCTACTACGCGTACGACGGCGCCCCGCCGCCGCCGCGGGCGGGTGCCGCGCATGCGACGATCTATCCCTACGGACCGTTCCCGGCGGGCGACGGCAAGATCGTGATGCTGGGCCTGCAGAACGAGCGCGAGTGGGTCGTCTTCTGCGACAAGGTGCTGGGGGCGCCGAAGCTCGCCACCGACGAGCGTTTCTCGTCCAATTCGCGACGCACGGAGGCGCGACGGGCATTGCGTGAGGCCATCGTCGCCGCGTTCGCGCCGCTCACCGCCGCGCAGGTGATCGAGCGCCTGGACGCGGCCGGCATCGCCAATGCGCGCATGAACGACATGCACGAGGTCTGGGCGCACCCGCAGCTCGCGGCGCGTGCGCGCTGGGCGCAGATCGACACGCCCGTGGGCAAGGTGCGCGCGCCGCTGCCTCCCGGCCTGCCACCCCGGCCGCCGCCGCGCATGGACCCGATCCCGGCGCTCGGGCAGCACACCGATGCCATCCTTCACGAACTGGGCTTCGATGCCGCGGCCATCGCGCGCCTGCGCGACGCCAACGCCGTTTGAAGTGATGCAGACCGAAGCAACCTCCCCCACGGCGGCGCTCGCCCGCTTCGCGAGCACGCTCTCTTTTGCCGACATTCCCGGGCCGGTGGTGCGTCGCGCGGCGGACCTGATGCTCGATTGGGCCGGTTCCGCGCTCGCCGGCAAGGGGGCGCGTGCCGTGGAGACGATCGAGCGGTTCGCGCGGCAGATGGGGCCCGCCGACGGGCCGTCGCAAGTGCTGATCTCGCGCCGCGGAACGACGCCACTGTTCGCCGCGATGGTGAACGGTGCCGCGTCGCACTTCGCCGAACAGGACGACGTGCACAACGGCTCGGTGTTCCATCCGGCGACGGTCGTGTTCCCGCCCGCGCTCGCTGTCGCGCAGGCGCTTGCACGCACGGGCCGCGACCTGCTCACGGCCGCGGTCGCGGGCTACGAAGTCGGCATCCGGGTCGGCGAGTTCCTCGGCCGCTCGCATTACAAGGTCTTTCACACGACCGGGACCGCGGGAACGGTGGCGGCCGCGGCAACGGTCGGTCGCCTGCTCGAACTCACGCCCGCGACGATGCAGCATGCGTTCGGGTCGGCGGGCACGCAGGCCGCCGGCCTTTGGGAGTTCCTGCGCGACGCCGCCGATTCCAAGCAGCTGCACACGGCAAAGGCTTCGGCGGACGGTCTCGTTGCAGCGTACCTTGCACGCGACGGATTCACCGGCGCTGCACGCATCCTCGAAGGCGCGCAGGGGATGGCCGCCGGCATGTCGAGCGACGCCGACCCCGCGCGGCTCACGGACCGCCTGGGCGAGCGCTGGGCGCTCGCGGAGACGTCGTTCAAGTTCCACGCGTCCTGCCGTCACACGCATCCGGCGGCCGACGCGCTGCTCGCGCTCGTCACCGCGAACGACCTCGCACTTGCGCAGATCTCGAGCGTCACCGCGCACGTGCACCAGGCCGCGATCGATGTGCTGGCACCCGTCGTCGCGCCGACGACCGTGCACCAGGCGAAGTTCTCGATGGGCACGGTGCTCGGCATGATCGCGGCCTTCCGCAGTGCGGGCCTCACCGAGTTCCAGCAGCACTTCGCCGATCCGGCAATCGCCGCGTTCCGCGACCGCGTGACGATGGTGCTGGACCCCGAGGTCGAGCGCGAGTACCCGCGACGCTGGGTCGGCAAGGTCACGGTGCGCACGACCGACGGCCGCACGCTTTCGGCGCGGGTGGACGAGCCCAAGGGCGAACCCGGCAACACGCTGTCGCGTGCAGAGATCGAGGACAAGGCATTGCGCCTTGCGCAGTTCACAGGGGCCGCGACGCCCGCCGAGGTGCGCGAGCTTGCGCGCACGATCTTCGCGCTGGCCGACGCGCCGCGCGTCGGGGCGCTGCTCGGTGCGACGATGGCACCGCACGCTGATCGGGCGTTGCTCGGGGAGGCGGCCCGATGAGTCCTGCGCCATCCGCCGGCGATCACTCCGCCGCCGGCTTCGACGCGCGCGCGGCGACCTGGGACGACGATCCGTCCAAGGTCGAGCGGGCGCAGGCGGTTGCCGACGCGATCGTGCGTGAGGTGCCTCTCGCGCCGTCGATGCGCGCGCTGGAGTACGGCGCCGGCACGGGGCTGCTGAGCTTCCTGCTGCGCAAGCATCTGGGCGAGATCACGCTCGCCGACGTCTCCGAGGGCATGCTCGCCGTCGCTCGCGCGAAGATCGCAGCCGCCGGCGATGCGAACATGAAGGCTGTCAGACTCGACCTCCTGACCGATCCGACACCCGCGCGAAGGTTCGACATCGTCTATTCGCTGATGACGCTGCACCACATCGGCGACACCGGCCGCATTCTGCGCCGCTTCCATGACGTACTCGCGCGCTCCGGCGTGCTCTGCGTCGCCGATCTCGACCGCGAGGATGGCTCGTTCCACGGCGCGGGCTTCGACGGCCACAACGGCTTCGACCACGACGCGCTCGCCGCCAAGGCCCGCAAGGCCGGTTTTGCCGACGTGCGCTTCACCACGGCATACGAAATGCACAAGCAAGCCGCTGGCGCGCCTCGCACGTTCCCGATCTTTCTGATGGTCGCGGTCAACGCATGACGGGCGCCGCCGCAGCGGAGGCGCCGGTGCGCTCGTACCTTTTCGTTCCCGGCATGCGCCCCGAGCGCTTCGTGAAGGCGCTCGAGTCGGGCGCGCACGCGGTCATCGTCGATCTCGAAGACGCGGTACCGCCGGCAGAGAAGGATCGCGCGCGCAAGGCGCTGACCGAGTGGCTCGCACCGGCCCGCCCCGTGCTCGTGCGCATCAACGCAGCCGGCACGCCGTGGTTCGAAGCCGATCTAGCGCTGTGTGCGGGCCCCGGCATCGCCGGTGTCGTGCTGCCGAAAGCGGAGGGCCCGGATGACATCCGTCGCGTCGTCCGCGCGGGCGGCGAGCGGGTTCCCGTGCTGCCGCTGGTCGAGACGGCGCTCGGACTGTGGAATGCGCGCGCGCTCGGCGAGGTGCCCGGTGTGCGCCGCCTGATCTTCGGCTCGATCGACTTCCAGCTCGATCTCGGCGTGCGCGACGACGCGCTGCAGAGCTACCGTGCGCAGATCGTTCTCGCCTCGCGTGTCGCCGGCATCGCCGCGCCGGTGGACGGCGTGACGACAGCGATCGACGACCCGGACACGTTGCGGCAGGACACCGAGCGTGCGCGCGCACTGGGATTCGGCGGCAAGCTCTGCATCCATCCGAAGCAGGTCGCGATCGTGAATGCGACGTTCCGGCCGACGGAAGGCGAGATCGCCTGGGCAGAGCGCGTGGTCGCAGCGGATATCGCGGCGCAAGGGGCGGCCATCGCGGTCGACGGGAAGATGGTCGACCGGCCGGTGCTCGCGCAGGCCCGCGCGATTCTCGCCGAGGCCGCTTACCTGCCTCGCGATTGAGCATCGCGCACCGCGGCCGGTCGCGGTGCCGCGCGGACGTAGCGGACGTGCTACGCGTAGCTCGATACTTCGATCAGGTTCCGATCCGGGTCGCGGAAATACACCGACTGGATGGGACCGGTGGCGCCGGTGCGCGCGACCGGCCCTTCCAGGACCGGGACACCGCAGGCATCAAGATGCGCGACGACCTGCGCGAGCGGCACGCCCGCGATCAGGCACAGGTCCGCCGACCCGGGGGTCGGCTTGTCCGCCTTCGGCTCGAACTCCCGGCCCGCCTCGTGCAGGTTGAATTTCTGTGCGCCGAACGCGAGCGCCTTGCGCCCGGACCCGAACGTCACGACCCGCATGCCGAGCACCCGCGAATAGAATACGCAGGTCGCGTCGACGTCGCGCACGGTCAGGACAATGTGATCGATCCGGTCGATGTGCATGTCTTTCCTCGCTCGATGCGCCATCAATTCCCCATCAGCAACTTGGGCAGGAACGTCGTCAACGCCGGCCAGACGGTGATCAGCGCCAGCACGGCGAACAGCGGCACGAGATAGGGCACGACCGCTCCGGCCATCTTGCCGAACGGGACGCCGGCGACCTTGGCGGTGACGTAGAGCACCACGCCCACCGGCGGCGTGATCGTCCCGATCATCAGGTTCAGCACGAAGACGAGGCCGAACTGAACGGGATCGATGCCGAGCGCATTGGCGGTGGGCACGAGGATCGGGATCAGCACCAGCATGGCCGCGAGCGCCTCCATGAAGCAGCCGACGACGATCAGCAGCAGGTTGACGATGAGGAGGTAGACGAGCGGATCGCGCGTGAGCCCGGTCAGCGCCGCTCCAAACTCCTGCGGCAGGCGCGATACCGAGATGCAGTAGCCGAGCAGCGAAGCCGTCATCACGAGCGCCATCACCACACCCGTCGTCTCCACCGTGTCGAGGATGATCCTCGGCAGATCCCGGAGGCTGAAGTCGCGGTAGACAAGGAGCCCGAGGATCAGTGCGTACGTCACCGCCACGGCGGCCGCCTCGGTCGGCGTGAAGATGCCCGAGAGCAGGCCGCCGAACAGCACGACCGGCGCCATCAGCGCCCAGAACGCGCGCCGGAACGCGCGCCACAGGACGCGCGCTCCGCCGAACGGATGGCGGGGCATGTTCTGGCGGATCGCGAGATGACGCACCATCAGCATCAGCGCGGCCGCCATCAGCAGGCCGGGCACGACACCGGCGAGAAACAGCGCACCGATCGACGTCTCGGCGGCGACGCCGTAGACGATCATCGGCAGCGACGGCGGAATGATCGGGCCGATCGTCGCCGACGCCGCGGTGATCGCCGCCGCGGTCTCTGCAGAATAGCCTTCCTTCTTCATCGCCTCGATCTCGACGGTGCCAAGACCGGCCGCATCGGCGACCGCGGAACCGCTCATGCCAGCGAAGATCACGCTGCCCAGGATGTTCGCCTGGCACAAGCCGCCGCGCATCCAGCCCACCAACGCGGTTGCGAAGTCGAAGATCCGGTAGGTGATCCCCGCCGAGTTCATGATGTTGCCCATCAGGATGAAGAGCGGGGCGGCGAGCAGCGGGAACGAGTTGGCCGCCATCGCGACCTTCTGGGGAATCACGATGCCCGGTATCCCGGCGATGAACAGGAACGCGAAGCCGGCGAGCCCCATCGCCGCATAGATCGCGGGACCGGCGAACAGCGACACGAACCACGTCGCGAGCACGGCGAGCATGAGCTCGATCATCGCGCCGGCTCCCGGGCGCCGAGCATCTTTCGCAGCGACGCGCGCGCATCCGCGACGGCATGCAGCGCCACGGCGATCGCCGCGGCGGGCACGATCGCGTAGACGACGCCGACCGGGAAGAAGAGCGACGTCGTTTCGACGTCCCAGTTGCGCGCGGTGATGCGCACACCATAGAACACGAGCACGGCTGCGAATGCGACGGCGGCCAGCGCGCCGACGAGCCCGAGGAGGCCGCGCACGCGGGCCGGCAGCCGCTCGCCTCCGATGGCGATAGCGAGATGGCTGTGCCTTCGCGCCGCGATCACCCAGCCCAGGAACGCGCACCAGACGAACAGGTAGCGACCCAGCTCGTCGCTCCACACGAGCGGGCTTCCGAGGAAATAACGGAAGAAAACCTGCCCCAGCACGCAGAGGAACATGCCGGAGAACGAGACGATCGCAAGCGTATCGATCGCGCGCGTGGCGAGGCGGGAAAGGCGGCTCATGTCAGCGGCCCCTCACCCCGACTCCCTCTCCCCGCGCGGCCGGGAGGAGGAGCGGGCTCGGGGCAAACGGCGCAGAGAGGGGAACAGAGAGACGAGCGAGGAAGGCACGGGCACTCGGGCGCGTGCTCGCGCACCTGGCCGAGCACCATGGGGGTCCGCAGGCCTTTTCGCGGGGACGGGCACCAGGACCTCCTCCCTGCCGCCCGGGGAGAGGGTCGAGGTGAGGAAGGCTACTGGATCGCCTGGATCTTCTCGAACGTGCCGGGCCCCCACTTGGCCTCGAACATCTTCGGCACTTTCGCGAGCACCGGGTCGCGGAACGCCCTGGGATCCGGCGTGATCACCGTCATGCCGGAGGCCTTGAACGTATCGACCAGCGCCTTCTCCTGCTTCTGCAGTTCCTCGTCCTGCCAGGCGATGCCGGCCTTGACCGCGTCCTCGATGATCCTGCGATCGGCCGGCGCAAGGCCCTGCCAGAACGCCTCGTTCACGACGACGAGGCGCGGCGTGATGATGTGGCCCGACAACACGAGATACTTCTGCACCTCGTCGAACTTGCCCGACTTGATCGTCGGCAGCGGGTTCTCCTGTCCGTCGACGACGTTCTGCTTGAGCGCGAGGTAGAGCTCGCCGAAGTTCATCGGCGTGGGCTTCGCTCCCCACGCTTCCGCCATCGCCTTGAACACGTCGTTCTCGGGGACGCGCAGCTTGAAGCCGACCATGTCCGCAGGCGTCTTCACCTCCTTGCTCGTCGTCGTGATGTGGCGCGTGCCGTAGTAGGTCGTGCCGAGGATGCGCATGCCGCGCGCCTTGACCAGCGTGTCGTTGAACTGCACACCGATCGGGCCGCTCATTGCCTTCTGCAGATGCGCCGCGTCGCGCCACACGTAGGGCGCCTCGACAACCGAGATCGACGGCACCCATGCGCCGAAGTTGGCGGCGCCTTCGGTCACGACCTGCTGCGCCCCGTTGGCGACCGCGTCGATCATGTCGCGCGAGCCGCCGAGCTGCCCGGCGGGGAACGCCTGGATCACGATGCGGCCGCTGGACTTGGCCTTCACGTCGGCGGCGATTCGTTCGATCATCTGCGCCGACGGGTGCGTGGCGGGAACCACATCGCCCCAGCGGATCGTCACCTGCTGGGCGTTGGCGAAAGCGGCGATCGCCGACAGGGCGACCGCGATCAACGTACGCATCATCATGCTCCTCCCGTTCGCCGCACGATCATGGCGGCGTCTGACGTGGCTTCCCTGCCGTTGCGTCCGGCGCGACGGTCCATCACGGCCGCTCCCCGCAAACGACGGTGAATGCGACCGTCGCAGATGATACCGGACCACGGGTCCGGCGACGACCTGCCCGGCAGGACCCGCAAGCGCAGGAAGCCGGATCGGCGACGATGCACGAGGCGGATGCCCCGCGTCGAGATCGGCCGACGCGGAGCCGTCGCAGGCCCTTTCAGATCTTCCGCTCGTGTCCTTCCCAGAACGGCGCGCGCAGTTCGCGCTTCAGCGTCTTGCCCGCCGCGTTGCGGGGGAAGTCGTCGAGGATCAGGACGCGCTCGACCCGCTGGTAGCGGGCGGCGACCCTGGCGTTGACCCACTCGCGCAGCGTCTCGCTGTCGGTCCGCGCACCCCTCTTCAGCACGACGGCCGCGACCGGCGTCTCACCCCATTTGGCGTGCGGGATCCCGAACACCGCGACTTCGCGTACGTCCGGATGGTGTGCGACGATTTCCTCGATGTCCTTCGGGTAGACCTTGACCCCGCCGGAGTCGATCATGTCCTTCTTCCGATCGACGAGGAACAGGTAGCCCTCCCCGTCCACGTAGCCGAGGTCGCCCGTATAGAGCCAGCCATCTCGGAGCGCGGCGGCAGTCTGTTCCGGCCGGTTGTAGTAGCAGGGCATCGTGATCGGCCCCCGCCCGACGATCTCGCCGACGCCGCCTGGCGGCAAGTCGCGGCCATCCTCGCCGACGATACGGAGCTCGAAGAACGGCGGCGGCACACCGACACTTCCCGCCTTGCGTTCGGCATCCATGCGGTCGAGAATCGTCACGAAGCCTTCGGTGAGGCCATAGAGCTCGTAGAACCGGTTGGGCAGGAGCCGCAGAAGGCGCTCCTTGTGCTCGACGTGCAGCGGTGCGCCGAGCGAGAGGATGCACTCGAGCGAGGAAAGCCGCGCCGGATCGAAACCGCGCGCATTCATGATCGCGATGATCTGCGCGGGAACGAGCATCGTGTGCGTTACGCGCTCGCGCTCGACCGTTTCGATGAACCCCTCGGCGTCGAACGCGCGGTGCACGACGTAGGTCGCGCCATGCATGAACGCCGGGAACAGCGTCACCATCGCGCCGTTGAAAACGATCGCGCCGGCATGCAGCACAACCGATTCCGGCCCCATCCGCCACGCGTTCGCCATCAGCGTCGCGTACATCGCGCGGATCAAGTGCGTGTGGCAGATGCCCTTCGGCAGCCCGGTCGTACCGCTCGTGTACATCACCGTGATGAGGTCGCCGGACTCGACGTGTGCGCCGGGCGCGGCCGCGGGCGCGGCGGCGTGCAGCGCGGCGAACGCCCGATACCCGGCCCGCATGTCCGCTTCGTCCGCGTCGACCAGCACCCACGCGGGCGCCGGCGCGTACACGAGCTTCTCGCGCACGGCGTCCAGCATCGAACGCTGGCCGCTGTCGGCGATCACCACGCGGGGCGTCGCATCGCCGAGGAGTGAGGCGAGGCCGGGCGCGTTCAGCAACGGCGACAGCGGCACCGCCGCGGCGCCGAGCTTCGCGCACGCCCAGTACGACGCGAGCAGCACGAGCGAATTGCCGAGCACCGTCGCGACCCGCTCGCCGCGACGCACGCCGAGCTCCGCGAGTGCGTTGGCGAACTGGTTGACGTAGCGGTCGAACTCTCGCCACGAAAGGCGCACGTCGTGACCGCCCGCAGGCGCGATCACCGCAGTGTGGCGCGGCCGGTACTTCGCATGGCGGTCGACAAGGCGCGACAGCACGAGGCTGTGCGTGGCGATCGGCGTTTCCATCGTCGTCTCCTAGAGCCGGTGTCGCGCATCGGCGAGCGCGAAGCCCGGCCAGCGGATGTTCTCGGAGCGCGAAAGCGCGAGCACCTTGAAGAGTTCGCCCATCTCGGCGGGCGCGACCAGCGTCTGGACCGCGGTGGTCGCCTTCACATAGTCGGCTGAGAACGGGTCGCCATGCTCGGCAAGCCGGTCGAGAATTCCACAGCCCAGCAGGAATGCCGCCTGCGACGCAAATCCGGCCACCGTCAGACCGGCGCGAGCGCCGGCGTGCGCGATCGCGGTGAAATCGACATGCGCGGTGAGGTCGCAGAGGCCCGGCCACAGGAACGGATCGGAGTGGGCGCGGTGCCGATAATGGCCCATCAGCGTGCCTTCGCTGCGCTGCGGATGGTAGTACTCGCTCTCCGGGAAACCGTAGTCGATCACGAGCATCGCACCGGCGGACAAGCGCGTCCCGACATCCTCGACCAGGGCTTCCGCCGCCGGATTGACCTCGCTCAAGTAGTCCCCGTCGGCGGGAAAGCGCGATTTCGCAAGCTCCCGGAGCCTCGCGTCCGCGAGAGGCCGCTCGTCCCAGCGAAACGAACCGGCGGAATCGCAGATCACGCCGCGCTCGCGCCAATGCTCGCCGCGCCGCGCGACGAGATGAGGCGGAATGGCATCGAGCACTTCGTTCGCAATCACAGCCCCGTCGATCGCGGCCGGCAGTTCCCCCCACCATTCGACGCGCGAGGCGAGCCGTGGCGCAGTGCGGGCGATCGTCTCCCGCTGCCGCTCGCAAAGCTCCGGGCTCACCTCGACGATCCGGTAGCGCGACGGCGCGTCCTTCCCCTTGTCGAGCGCGAGGAGAAGGTCCGCGGCAAGGCGGCCGCTGCCGGCACCCAGCTCGACCAGCTCGCGAGCCCCGGATGCGGCAAGTATCGCCGCGACCTGCGTGGCGAGCGACTGTCCGTAGAGCGGCGAAACCTCCGGCCCGGTCACGAAATCGCCGCCTTTGCCGAACTTGCGCGTCCCGGCCACGTAATAGCCGAGACCGGGCGCGTAGAGCGCGAGTTGCATGTATTCGGCGAACGGGATCCAGCCGCCGGCGGCACGGATGCGCGCGCCGATGAGAGCCGCGACCTGCTCGCTGTGGGCGCGGCCGGCAGGATCGGGCTCTGGAAGGGCGGGGGCAACAGGCGGGCGCGGCACGGGAAAGCGCGGTATCGGGTCGGCGCGGAGAGCAGGCGTTGTGCTAGATTGCGTCGAGTCTAATCGATCGGCGGGAGCGGGAAGACCGTGCAGGGAAAGACCGTGCTGATCACTGGGGGCGCGAAGCGCGTCGGTGCCGCGATCTGCCGGCGCCTGCACGCCGCGGGCGCCAACCTGATGCTTCACTACCGCGCATCCGGGGGCGAGGCGCGCCTGCTGCAGGCCGAGCTCAATCACGCGCGGCCCAACTCGGTCGCGCTGATCCAGGCGGACCTGCTCGACCTCGCCAAGCTGCCGTCGCTGGTCGAGCAGACGCTGTCGACTTTCGGCCGCCTGGACGGCCTGATCAACAACGCGTCGTCCTTCTTCGCCACGCCGGTGGGCGAGATCGTTCCGCCGGATTGGGAGGACCTGATCGGCACCAATCTGCGTGCGCCGCTCTTCCTCGCGCAAGCCGCGGCGACCGCGCTGAAACGCACGCAGGGCGCGATCGTCAACATCACCGACATCCACGCCGCACGGCCGCTCAAGAGCTACGTCGTCTACTCGACCGCCAAGGCCGGCCTCGTTGGCCTGACACGATCGCTCGCGCGCGAGCTTGCGCCCGAAGTGCGCGTCAATGCCGTCGCGCCGGGACCGATCCTGTGGCCCGACGACGACCAGTTCGACGAGCTTTCGCGCCAGCGGATCATCTCCGCCACACCGCTGCGGCGCGAAGGCACTCCGGAAGACATCGCCAAGGCCGTGCACTTCCTCCTCGCCGAAGCACCGTTCGTGACGGGCGAGACGATCAACGTGGACGGCGGGCGCCACATCGCGATCTGATCAGCGATCGCGCAGCGCCGCCACCGCAGCGGCAAGCGATTCGAGATAGGGGTCGACCACGCCGTGCGTGACGAGCGCGACGCGCGTGCGCTCCAGATAATCGAGCGAAGAACCGAGCGCGCCGGCCGCCTGCGCGATCACGCGTGCCTGGCGGGCGAGCGGGAGCTTGCCGGTGAACTGCGGATGGTCGCGCTTGACCGCGAAGGACAGCGCCCACAGCTTGCGGCCGTCGGCATCGACGCTCACCCAGCGCGGAATGTAGGAGCCGACGACCATCTCCCGGCGCCACAGCAGGTGCAGCTCGTCGATCGCGACCGGCGCCGGCAGCCGATAGGCAACGCCGCGGCATGCGCCACCGGGCAGCAGGCCGAGCACGAGGCCCGGCTGCTTTGGCGTACCGCGCGAGGCGAGCGACCACAGGCAGAAGCGGCGATGCAGGCCGCGCACGATACCGGGCCGCGCCTCGACGAACGGGAACAGCGGATTCCACAACAACGATCCGTACGCGAACACCCACCAGCCAGCGCCCTTCGGCTTCGCGGCGAGCGTCCGGGTCAACGACGCCGAGAGCTGCTCGTCGGTCAGCGCGCGACAGGGGTCGACTGCGGCAAGATAGATCTCGCGCATGAAGTTCTGCTCGAGATGGCGGCGCGACAGCGTCATCGCGTTCCTGTCGAGTCGGTCCGCGCGGGCGTTTGCGCAGCGGCCGGCGCCTCGTCGGGCAGGAAGCGGGCAACGAGATCGTTGAGAAAGCGCCTGCCGAGCGGGGTGGCGGCAAGGAGCGCGGGATCGGACTCTAGGAGCGCTGCGCGTTCGGCCTCCGCGACCGTGCGCGCGACCAGCGCGATCGGATAGCCGGTGCGCTCGGCGAAGAGCGACGCCGGCACGCCGTTCGTCAGGCGCAGCGCGTTCAGCATGAATTCGAAGCCGATGTCGTGCACGTCGACCTCGCGGCGCTCCATGACGGGATCCGCGGCGAGCGACTGCTCCATGTAACGCTGCGGCTGCTTCCAGCGCAACTCGCGCACGATGCGGTCGGGAAACGACAGCTTCGAATGCGCGCCGGCGCCGATGCCCAGATAGTCGCCGAAGCGCCAGTAGTTGACGTTGTGCACGCATTCGCGCCCGGTCTGCGCGTAGGCCGACACCTCGTAGCGCCGATAACCCTTTGCGGCAAGGCGGGCCTCGACCAGCTCCTGCATGTCGGCCACCGTGTCGTCGTCGGGCAGCGCGGGTGGATGCCGGTGGAAGCGCGTATTGGGCTCGAGCGTCAGTTGATAGAACGACAGGTGCGGCGTGCCGAACGCGGCGGCCGCCTCGACGTCGTCTGCGCATTCTTCGATCGTCTGTCCCGGCAGGCCGAACATCAGGTCGAGATTGACCGCAGGAAAGAGTGCGACGGCTGCCGCAGCGGCGGCGCGAGCTTCGCCGGCATCATGGATGCGGCCGAGCGCTTCCAGGTGGCGCGGATTGAAGCTCTGGACCCCCAGCGACAGCCGATTGACACCCGCCGCGCGGAATCCCTCGAACTTCGCCCGCTCGAAGGTGCCGGGGTTGGCCTCGAGCGTGATCTCCGCATCGGGCGCGAGCGGCAGGCGGGCGCGGATCGCAGCAAGCAGGCGATCGATCGCCGCGGGCGAGAACAGGCTCGGCGTGCCGCCGCCGATGAAGACCGAGATCGTCCTGCGCCCCCAGATCGACGGCAGCGCGCGCTCGAGATCGGCCGTGAGCGCATCGACGTAGGCGTCCTCGGGCGGCGCGTCCGCGTTGCCCCGCCACTCGTGCGAATTGAAGTCGCAGTACGGGCACTTGCGCACGCACCAGGGCACGTGCACGTACAGCGCAAGCGGCGGCAACGCGGCGAAGCGCGGCCGTCCGGGCATCGCAAGCGACACCGGTTGGGCGCTCACGTCCCCGCGCCCGCGGCTTCGCTTTCGCGCAATGCCGCGAGCTTCGCGAGGAGCGCGCGCATCGCCTGCCCGCGATGCGACAGCGCGTTCTTGCGCGCAAGCGGCAGCTCGGCACCCGTCATGCCAGTCGCCGGGTCGAGGAAATGCGGGTCGTAGCCGAAGCCGCCCGTTCCGCGCGGCGTGTCGACGATCACGCCATGCCACGCGCCCTCGGCGATGATCGGCTGCGGATCCTCCGGCTCGCGCACCAGCGCCAGCACGCAGTAATAGTGCGCGCGACGGTCGCTGATGCCGGCGAGCGCGGCGACGAGCTTTGCGTTGTTGCGCGCATCCGACCTGGGTTCCCCGGCGAAGCGCGCGCTTTGCACGCCCGGCGCGCCGTGCAACGCGTCGACGCAGACGCCGGAATCGTCGGCGAGCGCCGGCAGGCCCGAGAGAGCGCTCGCGTGCCGCGCCTTGGCGAGCGCGTTCTCGACGAATGTCGGATGCGGCTCCTCGGCCTCGGAAATGCCGAGCTCGGCCTGGGCAATCACCTCGATCCCGAGCGGATCGAGCAGGCGGCGGAACTCGGTGAGCTTGCCGGCGTTGTTCGAGGCCAGGACCATTCGGGCGAACATGGAAGCGCGGGGCCGGACTCGATCTTCACCCTATGGTTCGGCGTCCCGCGGCCGACGCGAGAACCGAAGATCGGGGTCAGGCTCGATTCCGCTCTGTAGATACAAATCGTGGTCCCAATGCGCCAGAAGTCGAGCCTGACCCCGATCTTCTGCGCTGCCTTGTCCGGTTGTCAAAGAAGGCCGAGCGCCTTCTCCTGCAGGGCGATGAGGTGCGCGATGCCCGCTTCGGCGAGCGCGACCAGCGTCTCCATTTCGGCGCGCGAGAACGTGGCGCCCTCGGCCGTACCCTGCAGCTCGACGAAGCCTCCGGAGCCGGTCATCACGACGTTCATGTCGGTGTCGCACGCCGAATCCTCGGCGTAATCGAGGTCGAGCACCGGAACGCCGGCGATCATCCCGACCGAAACCGCCGCGACGAAATCGCGCAACGGGTCGCCGGCAATGTATCCGTTCGCCTTGCACCACTCGATCGCATCGGCGAGCGCAACGCACGCGCCGGTGATCGCCGCGCAGCGCGTGCCGCCATCCGCCTGCAGCACGTCGCAGTCGATGCGGATCGTGCGCTCGCCCAGCAGCGAAAGGTCGGTCACCGTGCGCAGGCTGCGGCCGATCAGGCGCTGGATCTCCTGGGTGCGGCCGGATTGCCGGCCCTCGGCCGCCTCGCGCCGCATGCGCGTGCCGGTCGAGCGGGGCAGCATGCCGTACTCGGCGGTGAGCCAGCCCTCGCCGCTCCCCTTGCGAAACGGCGGCACGCCCTCCTCGACGCTCGCGGTGCAGAGCACGCGAGTGTCGCCGACCTCGATCAGCACCGAGCCCTCGGGATGGGTCGTGTACTTGCGGGTGATGCGCACCGGGCGCAATTCGTCGGTGTGCCGACCACTGGGACGCTGGGTCATGGAGGGAAGGAGTTCGCGGGAGTCGCGTGATTATAGCGGCTGCCCGTGGCGGGACCCCTTCGCTGCATCAGCGCGACGGCAGGTCCCTCGCGCGCGTGGTCGCGTTCTCGGCACGCGACGTCATCGAATGGGCGGCGATGCGCGCCAGTGCGCCATCGAGCGTGTAATGCGGATTCCAGCCGGTCATCTCGCGGAAGGACGAAGTGTCCACCTCGAGCGTGCGGGTGACACGACGCACCGCGGCGCCGCGGCCGATCAACATGCCGCCGAGCTCCAGCGCCCACACCGGCACGTTGGTGAGCCGCGCCGGGACCTGCCACGCCGTCGCGACGGCGCGCACGAGGTCGGGCGTCGAGACCGGCAGCGCATCGGCGACGAAATGCACGCCTTCGGGCGCCATCGGCACGTCGAGCGCCGCCTCGATCGCCGCGGCCAGATTGCGCACGTACAGGATGCTCCTGCGGTTTTGGATCGCTCCGAACGGCAGCGGCCGCCGGCGCAACACGGCGGCCACCAGCCGCGCGAAGTTGCCGCGCGCATGCCGGCCGTAGACGAGCGGCAGTCGCAACACGATCGGCGCCATCTTCGAATCGGAGACTGCGTCGAACAGCGCGCGCTCCGCGGCGAGCTTGCTGCGCGCATACACGTCCTCGGGCTCGGGCACATCGTCCGCGCAGTACGGTTTGCCGATCTCCGTCTCCTCGCCCATCACCTTGACCGAGCTCGCGAGCACGAAGCGCCGCACGCCGGCGCGGGCAGCGGCGCGCGCGACCCGCGCCGTCACGTCGGCGTTCATCTCCCGGTAGGCAAGCTCGGGATCGCGCGCCTTCTCCTTCATCACGTGGGCGCGGCCGGCGAGATGCACGACGGCCTCGGCGCCGCAGAGCGCCTCGTCGAGCGTCGCCTCGTCGGCATTGCGCAGGTCGCCGATCACCTGCAGATCCGGCAACGGCCGCGACGCATTGCGCCGCGCGAGTCCGAGCAGCGGGCGGCCGGCGCGGCGAAAGCGTGCGCAGAGCTCTGCGCCGATGAAACCGGTCGCACCGGTAACCACGACGGGCCCGCGACTCATCGCACGAGACTCGCCTTTGCCGCGCAGGTCCGCATCAGACGAACCGCCAGCCGTGCTTGCGGTAGAAGCGAAAGGCGCTCCGGACGAACCAGCCGATATGATCGAGTCCCTTCGCCGCGGCGCCGCCGCCGTGGTGAACCACGCGCATTGCCGGCACGTACGCGGTGCGCGTGATGCGATTCAGGCGCACCGTCCAATCGAAGTCCTCGAAGTAAAGGAAGAAATTCGGGTCGAACCCGCCGGTCGCATCGATGGCGCGCCGCTTGACCAGCAGACATGCGCCGGACATCGCCGGAATATCGATGACTTCGCGGTTCGGATCCGCGTCAATGACGTCACGCATTTCGTAGCGCTGCATCCGGCCGCGAAACAGCGCCCGCACGAATCCCGGGGCGAAGCCGCGCAACAGAAGGTCTAAAGCCGCAGGATACCGCTTGCACAGGTAATCGCGTTGACCGTCCGGCTGCGCGACTTCCGGCGCGATCGCGCCGATCTCGGGATGCTCGGCGAGCCAGCGCACGCCGACCGCCAGCGCATCGGGCGCGAGCTCGACGTCGGGATTCAGCACCAGGTGGTAGTCGGCGCCGCTTCCGTGCAGTACAAGGTTGTGCGCGGCGCCATAGCCGATGTTCGCGTGCCCGTGCAGGTAGGTCATCTGCACGTTCGCATCCCTGAAGCGCCCCTGCGCGAGCTTGATCACCTCCTGCGCAACGCGGGGATCGCCGCTGTTGTCGATCAGCGCCAACGCGACCGTGCGCACCGCGCCGTCCTCGCGTGCGGCCCCGATCGCGAGCACGAGCTTGCGCAAGCACCGCTCGAGCAGCTTAAGGTCCGGCCGATAGGTGACGACGCTGACCTGCAGAGACGCCGGCAGCACGGGACGGCCGTCGTCCACGGGCAGCTCGAATACCCGCGCCGTCAGCGTGAGCGCGGACGCTTCCTCGGCCGCGGGAGCTCCGGTGGACGGTGGTGCGTCGGGATTTGGCATCGAGGTCAGCGAATCGGCGACCGTATCGCCCAGCGCCCGGGTCACGTAAAGCCGACGGCGCACGTGGGCGAGACGTGGTCGGGAGATGCGTCGGCGTGGCATGGAGGAGCCGGCGAAGACTGTGCGGTTCGAAGCGGCGACAGGTGCCGTCTTGGTTCATAGATGGTGCGCTAGAATCGTCCAGTAAAGCCCTTCCGGCGTCAACTTGCGCGTGTTCGCGGCCGGCGCCGTTCCCCGTCCCGATGACGTCCACTCTTCACCCGTTGCGCGCACTGCTCGGTGACGGCCGCAGCCTGCTCGGCATCGGGTCGGTGGCTCCGCATGCGCAGGTGTGCGGGATGCTTGCGGCGGTGCGCTTCGACTTCGCGATTCTCGACTGCGAGCACGGCGGCTGCGACTTCGTCACCCTCGAGGCCGGCATCGGCGCCTGCCAGGTCGGGCTCGCCATGCTGCGCGGGGCGATCGCATGACGCCTGCCCATTCCGCCACCACGCTCGCCGCATTCGCGCAATCGCTGCTCGAGCGCGCCGGCATGCGCACCGACATCGCGCAGGACGTCGCCGCGATCCTGGTCGACGGCGACCTGCTCGGCCACAACACGCACGGACTCGCGCAGCTCCCCGGCTACCTCGCCGAGCTCGAAAGGGGAGCGATGACGGCGGACGGCGTGCCAGCAATCGTTGCGTCGCACCCCGCGGCGCAGACCTGGGATGGTCAGCGACTGCCCGGCCCCTGGCTCGTGCTGCGAGCGCTCGACGTCGCCGCGACGATGGCCGCAAGCCAGGGCACAGGCACCGTGGTGATCCGCCGTTCGCACCATATCGCATGCCTCGCCGCCTACCTGATGCGGGCGACGGCGCGCGGCCTGATGGCGATCATCCAGAGCTCGGATCCTTCGGCCGCGAGCGTGGCGCCCTTCGGCGGCGTGTCGCCCGTGTTCACGCCCAATCCTCTCGCGGCCGGCATCCCTACCGCCGGCGATCCGATCCTGCTCGACATCTCCGCGAGCTACACGACCAACGGCCTGACCGCGCGGCTTTTCCGGGCCGGAGAAAAGCTGCCCCACGCGTGGGTACAGGACGCGCAGGGTGTCGCGACCGACGACCCTGCGGTGCTGTTCGACGAGCCAAAGGGCACGCTGTTGCCGCTCGGCGGACTCGAGGCCGGGCACAAGGGCTACGCGCTCGCGCTGCTGATCGAGGCGATGACCGCCGGACTCGCCGGCTTCGGGCGCGCCGATCCCTCGGAAGGCTGGGGAGCGACGGTGTTCGTGCAGGTGCTGGATCCTGCGGCGTTCGGCGGCCGCGCCGCATTCCTGCGCCAGACGTCGTGGCTCGTCGACGCCTGTCATGCCGCAAAGCCGCGGTCCGGCGGGGCGCGCGTGCGCCTGCCCGGCGAGCGCGGCCTCGCTGCGCTGCGCGAGCAGCAGGCGAACGGGGTCATGCTGCATCCTACGATCATGCCCGCGCTGCTCCCCTGGGCGCGGAAGCTCGGGGTCGAGCCGCCGCCGGTCTGCTAGCTGCGTTGCGACGCAACGGCTTGACGCATGTCATGGCCGAAAATGCGCCGACGCGGCATCCTTCGCCGCATGGACGATCGCACGATTCCGGTTGCACAGGCTGCCGCCGCCACGCGGCGCGTGCACGACCGCAACCGGCATCCCCGGCTCGCGCGCGAACTTGCGACGATCCGCGCGATGGTGTGGATCTACTGCCACGACTTGCACGGCGAGGACAACGGCCCGTGCACCGACTGCAGTGCGCTGATGGCATACGCGACGCGCCGGCTCGACCGCTGCGTGTTCGGCGATGACAAGCCGACCTGCGCCAACTGCAAGGTGCACTGCTACAACGCGTCGATGCGCGAGCAGGTGCGCGTCGTGATGCGCTACGCGGGGCCGCGCATGCTCACGCGCCACCCGCTGCTCGCGATCGCGCACATCCTGGACAAGCGGCGCCCGGCAACGGATCTGCCCACGCCGCCGCACAACAGCCGTCACCGCGGCGAGAAAGCCTAGCCCGGATGTTTTGCTAGGTCGCGGGAACTTGGCGTGGTGGTTTGCGGCCTGGTGAAATATCCGGGCAAGGACGGCGGAAGCGTCACCCTGCCGGTTGCGCTGCCGCGGGCGTGGAGCGCTCCGGTGTGGCGAATCGCCCGATTGCTGCCCGAGGCGGTTCGCCGCGGCTTTCCCGCGAAGACGCATTCAGCTCCGACGGCCGGCGCATACGCGCGGGATGCCGGCGAGGTCGCGTGCCGACATGATCTCGACGAAACCCGCCGAAGCGAACAGATCGCGCACCGCATCGGCCTGGTCGTGGCCGTGCTCGACCGCGAGATGGCTGCCTCGTGCGAGGTGCGCGGGAGCACCGGCGATGATCGCGCGCAGCACGTCGAGCCCGTCGCGTCCGGATACGAGCGCCGACAGCGGTTCGAAGCGGAGGTCGCCCTGGCCGAGATGCGGATCGGCACTCGCGACGTACGGTGGATTGCTGACGATCAGGTCGTACGGCGGGCCCGGCGGATGGCCGTGCAGGTCGGCGTTTGGCGCGGGAAGGCCGTCCCAGAGATCGGACTGCAGCAAGTCGACGTTGGCGATGCAAAGCCGCGCCGCATTCTGCCGCGCCACGCCGAGGGCGTTGCGCGAGACGTCGGTCGCGAGCACGCGCGCGCGCGGCCGTTCGCGCGCGAGCGCGAGCGCGATCGCGCCGCAACCGGTGCCGATGTCCAGCACACGTGTCGGTCGCTCGGCCGAAAGCAGCGCAAGCGCGAGTTCGACCAGTGCTTCGGTTTCCGGGCGCGGAATCAGCACGGCGGGCGTTACGGATAGGTCGAGACCCCAGAATTCCCGCCGTCCCGTCAGGTAGGCGACGGGCTCGCCCTCGCGCCTTCGCTTGGCCAGCGCGAAGAATGCCGCTGCGTGCGCAGCATCCAGCACGTCGTCGGCATGGGCGGCGAGCCAGGCGCGATCCGCGCCCAGCACATGGGCGAGGAGCGCACGCGCATCGACCGGCACGAGCCCCGACTGGGCCTGCGCGCTGCGCACGGTGATCCCGAGGCCCGGCGCCGAGGCGTTCCCTCCGAGGCTCACTGGGGCGGGACTTCCGCAACGAAGAGCCGCATCGTGCGGCCGTAATGAAACGCGGTGCCCGCGTCGCGCATGCCGATCTTCACCAGCACGCGCTGCGAGGCAACGTTCTCGGGCCACGTGAGCCCGATCACGCGCGGCAGGCGCAGCGCGCCCTGCGCGTGCTGCAGCACGGCGCGCGCCATCTCCGTCGCATAGCCCTTGCCCCACTGCGCGCGTGGCACGCGGTAGGCGATCTCGACATCGTCGCCTTCGGGAACCGGAAACACGCCGCACCCGCCGACGAACGTCCCGTCGTCGCGCCGGCTTGCATGCAGCAGGCCGAAGCCCGGACGCTCCGCATAGCCCTCGACTACGCGCTCGATCACCTCGGCGCACTGCGCGCGGGTGCGCGGCGGCAGACCGCTGCCCAAATAGCGCATCACCTCGGCATCGCCGTCCATCGAAAACAGGTCGTCGAGATCGGCAGCGGTGAATTCGCGCATCACAAGGCACGGCGTGACGAGAACGGACGCGCGGCCGCGAGAGGATTGTTGAGCCGAATCGGGCATAGGCCCGGCGATCATCGCACACGGCAGACCGCGGCGCCTGCCGGGTCCGCGACGGCGGCACAGGCGTGCTTCGACACGATCAACCCGCCTCGCCGGAGAGCGCCGCGAGCTGCTCGGCCTGGAACTCCTGCGCGAGCGCCGCGACGACGTCGTCGAGATCGCCGTCCATGATTGCGTCGATCTTGTAGAGCGTGAGGTTGATCCGATGATCGGTAACGCGCCCCTGCGGAAAGTTGTAGGTGCGGATGCGTTCGCTGCGGTCGCCGCTGCCGATCAGGCTCTTGCGATGCGCAGCCTCCTTTGCCTGCCGCTCGCTCCTCTCCTTGTCGAGCAGGCGCGAAGCGAGCACCGCCATCGCCTGCGCGCGGTTCCGGTGCTGCGAGCGGTCGTCCTGGCACTCGACGACGATTCCGGTCGGCAGGTGCGTGACGCGCACAGCGGAGTCGGTCTTGTTCACGTGCTGGCCGCCGGCACCCGAAGCGCGGAACGTGTCGATACGCAGCTCGGCCGGGTTGATCGTGATGTCGGCGATCGGGTCGGCTTCCGGAATGACCGCGACCGTGCATGCCGAGGTGTGGATGCGCCCCTGGGCCTCGGTTTCCGGAACGCGCTGCACGCGGTGCCCACCCGACTCGAACTTGAGCTTCGCGTAGACGCCGCCGCCGACGATGCGCGCGATCACTTCCTTGTAGCCGCCGAGCTCGGACTCGGATGCGGACACGAGCTCGACCTTCCAGCCCTTGCGCTCGGCGTAGCGCGTATACATGCGGAACAGGCCCCCCGCGAACAGCGCGGACTCGTCGCCGCCGGTGCCCGCGCGAACTTCGAGAAACACGTTGCGCTCGTCGTTCGCGTCCTTGGGCAGCAGTGCCGCCTGCAGCTCGCGCTCGAGCGTCTCCATGCGCGCTCGCGCCTTCTCGCGCTCCTCCTCGGCGAACGCCTTCGTCTCCGGATCGGCAGCGAGCTCGGCGGCCGCCGCGAGATCGCGCTCGGCGTCGTGGTACTGGCGCACCTTGGCGACCACCGGCTCGAGGTCGGCATGCTCCTTCGAAAGCGCACGGAAGCGCTCGATGTCCGCCGTCGCCTCCGGCGCGTTCAGCAGGTGCGAGACCTCGTGCTGCCTGGCCGAGAGCTGGTCGAGTTTGACGCGCAGCGAGTCTTTCATGCGGCAACCATCGCGATGACACTTCCTGGTTCAACAACGACGAGAGCGTGCACTGCCGCTCCCGACGAAGGCGGTTCGAAACCGCGGCGAGGTCGGCCGCGGCGGAAAGCGTCGCGAGCGGGCCGGATGCGCGGAGGCCCGCAGCGAGGCCCGAGATAGTACAGCGAAGTACAGCGAGGGCCGAGCGAGGAAACGACACTGCAGGCGGCCCGCGCAGCAGCTTTACGCGCGGCCGAAGCTAGTCGCCGTCGGGGAGGCGGTAGATCCTCTGAAACAGCGCAATCAATTCCGCCCGCTCCGCATCGCCCGCCTGGTTGAGCGCGGATAGCGGCGCATGCAGCAGTTTGTTCGTGAGCCCGCGCGCAAGCGCTTCCAGCACGTCGTCGGGCGAGCTGCCGTTGGCGAGCATCCGGCGCGCCCGTTCGAGCTCGACCTGGCGCAACGCGTCGTGGTGGCCGTGGAGCGCGGTGATCGTCGGCACCACCGTGCGGCCTTCGAGCCAGCGCAGGAAATGGTCGGTCTGCTCGGCGATCATCGCCTCGGCCTGCACCACCGCCTCGCGGCGGATCTGCAGGTTGTCCTTCACGATCGCCGAGAGGTCGTCGACGCTGTAGAGGAAGACGTCGTCGAGGTCGCCCGCCTCAGGTTCGACGTCGCGCGGCACCGCGAGATCGACAATGAAGACCGGCGCGTGCTTGCGTTGCTTGACGACGCGCTCGAGCAGGCCCTTGCCGAGGATGGGCAGCGTGCTCGCCGTGCACGTGACGACGATGTCGAACTGCGGTAACCGGTCCGGCACCTCGGTCAGCGTGATCGCGCTGGCATTGAGGCGGTCGGCGAGCTGCTCACCGCGCTCCATCGTGCGGTTGGCCACGGTGATCGACTTCGGCCTGCGCGCCGCGAAGTGGTTGGCGGCAAGCTCGATCATCTCGCCCGCGCCGATCAACAACAGGTGCTGATCGGACAGCGACGGGAAGATGCGCTCGGCAAGCTTGACCGCCGCCGCGGCCATCGAGATCGACGCGCTGCCGATGTCGGTGTGCGTGCGCACGTCCTTCGCGACCGCGAACGTGCGCTGGAAAAGCCGGTTCAGCACGAGCCCGAGCGACCCGGCGGACTCGGCGTGCCGCACCGCCTGCTTCATCTGGCCGAGGATCTGCGGCTCGCCCAGCACCATCGAATCGAGCCCGGAGGCCACACGGAACGCGTGCGTGATCGCCTTGTCGTGCGGCAGCGTGTAGAGGTGCGGGCGCAGCGCGTCGCTCGCCAACCCATGGAAGCGTTCGAGCCAGTGCGCGACGCGCGCCGGCTCGCCGCCGTGGAAATAGACCTCGGTGCGGTTGCAGGTGGAGAGGATCGCCGCTTCCCTGACCTGCCGGCTGCCGGTCAGGTCGCGCAGCGCCTCGCCCAGCGCTTCAGGGCCGAACGTGACCCGCTCCCGCACCTCGAGCGGCGCCGTCGTATGGTTGAGGCCGAGCGTATAGAGCGACATGGGTGGAAAGCTTACGATAGCTGCGGATTTTAGCGTAGCCCTTCCCGGGTTATTCGGCAGGACATTGATTTCAGTCAGATTCCTGGCGTCGGAGCCCAGATGCCGATTAGAGCGCCCGAGGCAGCCCCGTTGCCGCAGCCTCCCTGAGCTAGGCCCCTGTTTTCATGCTAGGCCCCTGTTTTCATGAGTGCCCCCGTCAGGAGACGACCTTCCCGGTCAGACAATTCGCACCATGATTGCGACCCGCCAATCGAATGCATCCCGGGCCCCGCCACATCGGGTACGCGCGCCTGCAACGCCCTCTACGCCTTGATGAACTCCTGCTTCCCGCCCAGCCAGCGGTCGAGATGCCGCGCGGCCGCTGCCGGGTCGGTGCGCAACAGCTCGTCGCCCGCATCGCGCGCCTGCTCGATCAGCGCGACATCGCGCTCCAGATCCGCGAAACGCAGCATCGGCACGCCCGACTGCCGCGCGCCGAGAAACTCGCCGGGACCGCGGATCAGGAGGTCCTGCCGTGCGATTTCGAAGCCGTCGCTGTTCTCGTAGATCACCTTGAGCCGCGCTTTCGCAGTGTCGGTCAGCGGTTCCTCGAACAGCAGCACGCAGGTGCTTTCGGCGGCACCGCGCCCAACGCGGCCGCGCAGCTGGTGCAGCTGGGCGAGACCGAAGCGCTCGGCATGTTCGATCACCATGATCGATGCGTTCGGCACGTCCACGCCCACTTCGATCACCGTCGTCGCGACCAGCACGGCGATTTCGCCGCGCATGAACGCGTCCATCGTCGCGGTCTTCTCGTCGGGCTTCATGCGCCCGTGGATCAGGCCGACGGCGATGGCGGAGAAGGGGTCAGGTTCGACTTTCGTGGCGGAGAAGGGGTCAGGTTCGACTTTCGCGGAACCCGGAGCGGCCATCGCGGCGGAAGCCGAAAGCCGAGCCTGACCCCTTCCCGGCGCGGCGGAAGCCGAAAGTCGAGCCTGACCCCGATACGCGGCCGTCAGCTCCGCGTGCAGCGCCACCGCCGTCTGCAGCTCGAGCTTCTCCGACTCCTCGATCAGCGGGCACACCCAGTACGCCTGCCGGCCCTCGGCGCATGCCTTGCCGACCCACGCGACGATTTCCGGACGCCGCTTCTGTTTGACGAGCCGCGTCGCGACCGGCGTGCGTCCCGGCGGCAACTCGTCCAGCACCGAGACGTCGAGGTCCGCATAGAAGCTCATCGCCAGCGTGCGCGGAATCGGCGTCGCGCTCATCATCAGCTGGTGCGCTTCGGCAAGCCCCTTGCCGCGCAGCGCGAGCCGCTGCGCGACGCCGAAGCGATGCTGTTCGTCGACGATCGCAAGCGCGAGGTGCGGCATCTCCACGCCCTCCTGGAAGAGCGCGTGCGTGCCGACGGCGAAATGCGCCTCCCCGCTCGCGAGCGCCGCGGTCGCCGCCTTGCGTGCCTTCGCCGGCAGCGATCCCGACAGCCAGACGATCTTCGCGGGCAGTCCCGCAAGCCAGGCGGCGAGTTTTCTGTAGTGCTGCTCGGCCAGGATCTCCGTCGGCGCCATGAACGCGACCTGGCGGCCGCTCTCGATCGCCTGCAGCGCCGCGAGCGCGGCGACGATCGTCTTGCCGGACCCGACATCGCCCTGCAGCAGCCGCTGCATCGGTGTGGCGCGCTTGAGATCGTGCGAGATCTCGCGCACGACCTTCTGCTGCGCGCGTGTCAGCGTGAACGGCAGGCGCGAGAGCAGCTCCTTCGTAAGGCTCCCGGTGCCGGTCAGCACGGGCGCGCGCCGTGCCGCACGCGCCGCGCGATGCGCCTTCAGCGACAGCTGCTGCGCGAGCAGCTCGTCGAACTTGAGCCGCGTCCACGCCGGATGCGTGCGCGCGTCGAGCGCCTTTTGCGTCAACGCCGAAATGCGCGGGGGCGGCGTATGCAGGAATTGCAGCGCCTCTTCGAATCGCCACAGCCGCCGGCGGCGCACGAAGTCGTCGGGCAGCGTCTCCGCGGTGCGCGCCGGATCGGCGGCGATCGCACGCTCGATGATCTTGCGCAGCGTCTCCTGCGCCAACCCCGCCGTGGTCGGGTACACCGGAGTGAGACGATCGGGCAGCGGCGCGCCCGGCGGCACGACCCTGAACTGCGGGTGCACGATCTCGGGGCCGAAATAGCCCTCGCGTACCTCGCCGAACACGCGCACGCGATTCCCCGGCGCGAGCGCCTTTTGCTGGCTTGGGTAGAACGAGAAGAAGCGCAGCACGAGCTGGGCGGGCCGCTGCTGGTCCGCGTCGCGGTCCTCGATCATGCACACGAGCTGGCGCCGCGGCCGGTACTGGATGTCGGCGGAGACGACCGTGCCCTCGGCTTGCGCGGTCTCGCCGCTTCGAAGCGCGGCAAGCGGAACGAGCCGCGTGTGGTCCTCGTAGCGCAGTGGCAGGTGAAGCACGAGGTCCTGCTCGCGCACGATCCCGAGCTTCGCGAGCTTGTCGGCGAGGCCGGCGCCGGCGTCCGCGCGCGCCTTCGTCGCGGGCCTCGCGGCCGCGCGACCCGCGGCGGCGGATGCGGGCTTGGCGCGCATCGGAGCGCGGGGGCGGCCGCCCTGCGGCGCCTGCGTCACCGCCCTTCGGGCAGGACCAGGATCGCCTCGATCTCGATCCGCGCGCCCCTCGGCAGCGCGGCCACCTGATAGGTCGCCCGAGCGGGGTACGGCTGCGAGAAGTAGCCGGCCATGATCTCGTTCGCCTTGGCGAAGTCGTTGAGATCGGCCATCAGCAGCGTGAGCTTGACGATGTCGTCCATGCTCCCTCCGGCCGCCCGCGCGACGGCGCGGACATTCTGCAGCACGCGATGGGCCTGCGCCTCGAGGCCTTCGACCAGCTGGCCGCTTGCGGGATCGAGCCCGATCTGCCCCGAAAGATAGACGGTGTTGCCGGTGCGGATCGCCTGCGAATACGGGCCGATCGCCGCGGGCGCATCCTGCGAATGGATCGCTTGTTTTTGCATGAGGCTGCCTCCCGCACGAGTGTAGCATTCGCCTTCGCGCGCCCGCCGCCGACAGCACGCCTGCCCGGCGCAAGGCGTGACTCGAGCGGGTCCGCCGACATCCGCACTGGCCGAACCTTGCGATGAAATCCTTCCAATGCGCCTGCGGGCAGCCGCTGTTCTTCCACAACACCCGCTGCCTTGCTTGCGGCGCCGAGGTCGCCTACGACCCGGAGAGCCGCACGCTCGGCGCGCTCGCGCCCGCGGGTAACAGCGCGTGGACGCTGGCTCGTGACCCGCGCGCGCCGGCCCCCCGCTTCCGTTTCTGCGCGCACCGCAACCGGGCAGCTCAATGCAACTGGCTGGTCCCGGCCGAGACTTCGAACACCGCCTGCCTGTCGTGCCGGCTTACGCGAACGATCCCCGACTTGTCGCGGGCGAAGAACACCGAAAGGCTTGCCGAGATCGAGGCCGCCAAGCGCCGTGTGATGTTCGCGCTCCAGGACTACGGCCTGCCGCTGGTGCCGAAAGCGCAGGATGCGCAGCGCGGGCTCGCGTTCGACTTCCTCGAGTCGCTGCCGGGACAGCCGGCGGTGATGACGGGCTACACGAGCGGCGTGGTCACGATCAACGTCGCCGAAGCCGACGACGACTACCGCGAGAGGAACCGCGACAGCCTGAAGGAGCCCTACCGCACCGTGGTCGGCCACTTGCGGCACGAGCTCGGCCACTATTACTGGGACGTGCTGATCCCCGACACTGCGTGGCTGCCGCGCTTTCGCGCGCTGTTCGGCGACGACCGCGCCGACTATGGCCAGGCGCTGCAGACGCACTACCGTGACGGCCCGCCCGCCGACTGGCGCGACCGCTACATCAGCAGCTACGCCGCGTCGCATCCATGGGAGGACTGGGCGGAGACCTGGGCGCACTACATGCACCTGCGCGCCACGCTGCAGACCGTCGCGAGTTTCGGGCTCGATACTTCGCACGCTCGGTTGTCGATGACCCCTTTCGGCTCCGACGTGCTCTACCAGCGCGAGCCCGCGGCACAAGGGCAGGCCTTCCTCGAGTGGATCAACGCCTGGGTAATCCTGACCGCGGTAATGAACGAGACCGCGCGCAGCATGGGCCAGCCCGACATCTACCCGTTCGTGATGAACCGGGGCGCCGTGACCAAGCTGCACTTCGTCCAGTGCGTGGTCGAGGAGCGCGATCCCGGTACCCTGCAGGCACCACCGGGGACGCTCGCAACCGGGTAGCCGACGTCACCGAGATCGCGGAATGGTCCGCTGCCCGGCCATTGCAGTGCCGGTTTGCCGAGGCAACCCCGAAACGTTATACTTTCGCCCCTCCGGGGACGTAGCTCAGCTGGGAGAGCGTCGCGTTCGCAATGCGAAGGTCGAGGGTTCGATCCCCTTCGTCTCCACCATCACCAGCACCAAGGCCTTTTTTGACAAAGGCCTTTTTGCTTTTTCGGGCCTCGCGCGCTCGAAGTGGTCCATCGAAGTGGCCCATTTCGAGGTTCAGATGGCGTTGCCCTCGCATCTCAAACTCTCTCGCCACCGCGCCTCTTTAGCGCCGTTTGCGCAGCGAGCGCGGGGTCCGCGAGCCGGACACAAATCCCCCGGCCCGTGACCTGCGCCAGACCTTTGGCACGCGATTCCGTGTGCCCTCACACGTACGAAATCAGGTTGCTGCGCCGTCCTGCATCATTAGTGAACCTGCACGAGCGGACGCACCAAGCGAATCCAGCAGTGACATGAGACACGATGCGACCGTTTCTCGTGTTGATCATCCAAGCCTTGTCCGAGCCGCCGCCAACGGCGTGGCAGCACATGACGAAGCTGACGTGCAGCTTCCTGAGCGGCGGGTAGAGCGGAAAGCTCGACAGCAGCGGATTGGGCAGCAGCTTGTCCGGATCGACCATCGACAACATCTCATATACGTTCGGAAGCCGCCAATCGCGGAACCCGCCAACATCGAGCTCCGCTGCAAAACGGTTGGCATCATCGAGCAGCATGGTTTGGGCGCTCGGCGCAGGCGCCCACATCACGCCCATCGCCCGGTCCGCGATCACTGGTTGCGCCGCGAGGCGCCGGGCCTCCGGTGATGACCCGGACGGAAGGATCACCACCTCGGCGAACCGATCAGGAGCGTTCCAGTCCATGGCGCGCCTCCGCGAGTCAATGCGGCTTCCTGCCCTCCGACTTCGCCTTCAGGGCTTCCTCCTCTGCGCGGCGACGTTCGGACAACTGGCCAACGTAACCTCCGGTGCGGCGGAGAATATCGCCGACTGCGCCCGGGCCGAAATGGACCATGATCTGCGCGACCGACCCCGCGAGGCTGTCCGCCAGGATCGCAACGTTCCCGTTTTCGCCCGCGTCGTTCAGCAACTCGCTCAGCACTTTCGCGTAGCGCATCTCGACCAGCTGGTCGGGAGTGCAGTCCGCCGGCGCAGCCTGTGCGTGCGCGAGCGCCCCGTTTAGCGCCTTGCTTTCCGTCGCGGCAAACGGGGCTAAATGGCGACGTGTACTCATCGATTCATGTTGCGCCGGAGGGTCGCTCAGGGCGTGAGCCCGATACCGCCGTTCGTCGGGCGCGGATACGGCCTACTTTCGGTACGGTGTTCATCGGACCGCCGCGAGCAGCGCCTCGACGCGCGGCGCCCGCTCCCAGGTGCAGCGAGGCTCGTCTCGGCCGAAATGGCCGTAGGCGGAGGTTGGTGCGTGGATCGGTCGATCGAGTCCGAGATCGCGGACGATCCCCCTTGGCGTCCGGTCGAACACTCCTCGCAGCGTGCGAGCGAGATCTTCCTGAGCGACGTCGCCATACTCGTCGGTATCGACCGCCTCTGAGATCGGCGCCGCCACGCCGATCGCATAGGCGAGTTGCAACGTGCAGCGCGGCGCCAGCATGGCCGCGACGACGTGTTTCGCCAGCCAGCGCGCCGCGTTGGCACCGGAACGATCAACCTTGGTCGCGTCCTTGCCGGAGAAGGCGCCACCGCCGTGCGGACCGGCGCCCCCGTACGAATCGACGATGATCTTGCGCCCCGTGTGGCCGGTATCGCCCTTCGGACCGCCGATCTCGAACGTGTCGGCCGGGTTGATGAGCGTACGGAACTCCGGGCTGCGCAATTCCGCGACCACGACCGGCGCGGTCATCTCCTCCCGCACGGCGTCGCGCAGAGTCGCAAGGCCGAAACCGGGAGCGTGCTGGGTCGAGAGCACCACGGTGTCGACGACCGCACGGCCGTCGCCGAAGTCGCTGGCGATGGGTCCGCGGTGGCGGCACCCGCGCGGCGAGGCGGTCGAGCCGTTTCAGCGGCCTCAGGAGCGGCGGAGCATTTCCGCCAAGACCCTCGTCGTGCCACGATCCCAACGCCGGCGGCTTCCCGTCGGCCTTCGTTGTTTCCCGGGCCCTGCCGAGGGCGCCGACAGACCAAAGGCCCCTGAAGGATCGCGGCCGGATTCGCGCCGAACTTGGTCAAGACCGACTCGGGCGTCGAATCGCGCGATCGTTGCGCAAGATCATCGATCCGTTCCCGGCCTGCGCCGAAAATGTCGGGGTCCGGCCTGATACCCGACGAGAGCCGGCAGCGTCCTCCCGACCTGCAGCCTCGTCTCGTAGCGGCGATTCGATTCGGGCCTGCGGGGTTTGTGTGGACGCAAGGAGGCGCGTGGAATACCGGCTGCACGGCTCTCCCCCATATGGGTAGGAGGGGGATTACCCGTATCGGCTATAGACGCCTGCCCGCCAAACTTCGCCTAATGCATTGTTTCGCGGCCGCGCGAGTCATGGAGCCCGATCGCCGGGGCGCCGACTGCACCTGCGGCGCCCGATCGCCGCCGACTCGCGCAGGCGACTCGCCGCCGGAGCGAGCGGGAACCTGAAATCCCGAGCAACGAACCGAGGAGACATCAACGTGCAATTCGACAAGGAACTGGACGCGCGCGGACTTTCGTGTCCGCTGCCGATCCTCAAGACAAAGAAGGCATTGAACGATCTGACGACGGGCCAGGTGCTGAAGGTGGTGGCGACCGACCCGGGCTCGGTGAAGGACATGCAGGCTTTTGCCAACCAGACCGGCAACCCGCTCGTGTCATCCGGCGAGGAGAACAAGGTCTTCGTGTTCTACCTGAAGAAGAAGTAGGCGGCGCGCGGCGTCCGCAAGGTTCCCGACCCGACGCAAAGGAGTCTCCATGGAAACGCAAACCGATACGATGGCCACTATCGCAACTGGCGGCGCGCTCGACCGAGCCATCAACGAACGCATCGACATCCTGCTCGAGCGCAGGCTCGAGGCGAAACTCGCCGAGATCAAAGCAGCGAAGACGCCGTCGATGACGATCATCGCCACCAAAGGCACCCTCGACTGGGCGTATCCGCCCTTCATCCTGGCGTCGACCGCGGCGGCGCTCGGCTGGGACGTGTCGATCTTCTTCACGTTCTACGGGCTCGAACTGCTCAAGAAGGACTTGCGCAGGCTGAAGGTGAGCCCGCTCGGCAACCCCGCGATGCCGATGAAGATGCCGGTAGGCCCCAAGGGGTTCAAGGCGATCAACTGGAACATCCCGAACGTCGTACAGTCGTTCGTCCCGGGCTACGAGGCATTCGCCACCAAGATGATGAAGAAGACGGTGAAGAACACCGGCGTCGCGAGCATTGGAGAGCTGCGCAGCCTCTGCATCGAAGCCGGGGTGAACCTGATCGCATGCCAGATGACCGTCGACCTCTTCGGCTACAAGCACCAGGACTTCATTCCCGAGGTCAAGGAATATTGCGGCGCCGCGACCTTCCTGCCGATGGCGAAGGACGCCGACGTCAGCCTGTTCATTTGAGGCCGTAGCGCCTCGGTCGCATGACGTCCCGGATCGGAAGAATCTGTTGGAAAGGGGAGACAGCGTGAAAAGGAAGCTGATTGTGGCGCTCGTTGCGGCCGCACCGCTTGCCGCGCAGGCCACCGACGGTTATTTCGCGAACGGCTACGGGATGAAGGCGAACGGCATGGGCGGGGCCGCGGTCGCGGTCGCGCAGGAGCCGTTCGGCGGCGCGGTCAATCCCGGCGCGATGTCGTTCCTCGGCAACGAGTGGCAACTCGGTGTCGCCTGGTTCAGCCCGCACCGCAGCGCCGAGCGCAGCGGGTCGGGACCGGCCAACATCGATGGCTCGGCCGACAGCGGCAGCACCAACTTCTTCATCCCCGAGTTCGGCGTCAACTGGAAGTACAGCCCCGAACTCGCCTTCGGCCTCTCCGTCTACGGCAACGGCGGCATGAACACCGATTATCCCGGCGGGCAGATTCCCAACGCGAGCGCCTGCAGCCAGTTCCGGGGCGGACCGGTCGGCCCCTACAACCTGCTGTGCGGCAGTGACAGCCTCGGCGTCGACCTGATGCAATTGATGATCGCGCCGTACGCGTCGTGGCAATTTACCAAGGGGCATTCGGTCGGCATCACGCCGGTGATCGCCTACCAGCGTTTCAAGGCGGAAGGCCTGCAGGCATTCGAGGCCTTCTCGACCAGCCCGGGCAGCGTCACCAACAACGGCTACAGCGACGCCTGGGGTGTGGGCGTCCGGGTCGGCTACCTGGGGCAGTTCACCGATCAGTTCGCCGTCGGCGTAGCCTACGGGAGCAAGATCAGCATGGGCGACTTCGACAAGTACAAGGGCCTGTTCGCGCAGCAGGGCGGGTTCGACATCCCGTCCAACTTCACCGTCGGCTTCGCCTTCCGTCCGACCAGCCAATGGCTGATCGCGCTCGATTTCCAGCGCATCTTCTACGACGACGCACCCTCGGTGAGCAACCCCGGTGCGCTCATCTACAACTGCGCCGCCGGGCAGCTCGATGCATGCCTGGGCGGCAGCAACGGCGCCGGCTTCGGCTGGCAGAACATCGACGTCTGGAAGATCGGCGTGCAGTACACGATGAACGACCAGTGGACCTTCCGCGCCGGCTACAACCACTCGGAGAATCCGATCCAGCCGCAGGATGTCACCTTCAACATCATCGCGCCGGGCGTGGTCGTGAACCAGTACTCGATCGGTGCGACCTGGCGGATCGACAAGGTGTCCGAGATCACCGGGGCGTTCATGTATGCGGCGAACAACTCGGTCACCGGCACCAGCCTGTTCGCGGGCTTCGGGTTGCCGCCGACGACGACGGAAACGATCCAGATGAAGGAATACCTGCTCGGCGTCGCGTACAACAGGAGATTCTGAGCGGACTCCGGGGCGCCGGAGCGCGCCGCCGGGGAAGACGCGCGGCGCGGCGCACATATGCCGCGCCGTCTTGACGTCGGCGGGCGGGGTCGTCCGCTGCAGGTCCGCTATCCGGGCTCGGGCGCGCCCTGCCAGAGCATCTCGTAGCCCAACTCCTGGCTGTCGCTGCACATCGCGGCCAGCGCGGAAAACCTTTCGTTGAAGGCCTTGTCGGCGTGCGAGCGCTCGTGCTGCTCGAACGAGCGCCAGTACGTGACGATCGCGATGTGATCGTCCGCCGGCTTGACTCCCCCCAGCGAGCCTTCCGGCGAAGCGAAGCCCGAGAACTTGAACACCTGCCCCCCACAGAATCCGCCCTCGTCGCCACCGTAGGTGTCCTTGACGACGTTGCACATTTCACCGATGGCGAGCTCGACGTCGTCCATCGTGACCCCGGGTTTCAGCTTGACGGTGTTGAACAGCATCTTGGCCCCGAACGGGACCTCGAGGGCATCGAACATGGGGTTCCTCGGTCTTGTGACATTGCGGGCGGAGATCATGGCCCGAAATCGGCGAAGCGTAAACCACGCGCGACGAGGGAAAGTCTGTCCGGGATCGCGTATCGGCGACGGGTCCGGTCACGGCGACGCCCCGCGGAGCTAGCCCGGATGTTTCACCGGGGCGCGGGAATTTGGCGTGGCGGTTTACGCCCTGGATCGGGCGCAGCCGACGACGCCAATAGCAGCGACCATTGGCGAGGAGAGCAAGCCCGAGCCCGGTGCAAAACGACCGCCAAAAACCGCGCAGTCCGCCGGTCCAACGTGTTCCGCCGGTGGCGGGTCCCAAGTGCTTGGCAAAGGTCGAGTCTGCATTGGATCGGGGGCGGCCTGGTGAAACATCCGGGCTATAGTCGTGCAGCGGCCGCGGAAGACAGCGCCTCGATCGCTTCCTCCGCGCGGCGCGAGCCGGAGGCATGAATCTCGAGCACCTGTGCCGCGAGGCGCCGCCAGTGCGGTACGCCGGCGGCAATCGCCGCGCGTAGTGCGCGTCCGCGCTCACCAGCGCGCCACGCCTCGTACGCGCAAAGCGCCCGCGGGAAGAGCTCGCGGCGCATGCCGTCCAGGTTCGCGAACCAGAAATGGATGGCCGCCGGTGCCCCGCGGTCGAGCAGCGCGGGCAGCGTGACGAGGCAGTCGGCGAGGTGATCGCGCACGGCCCGCGCAAAGATCTCGGCACGGCGCCGTTCCAATCCCGCGAGCATCGTCTCCCAGTCCGGCCCGAGCAGCCGCCCTGCTTCGCGCTCGCCCAGCTCGTGCAGGATCAGCGTCTCGGCCTCGGCCGCGGCCATCCGATCGAGCGCCGAAGCGTCGCCGGGTTCGTAGCCGTGCGCGTCGAGCGCCGCCTTGAGCGCGCCGTCGGGACGCTTCAACGCCCAGGCTTCGGCCCGCTCCCAGAGAACGCGGGCGAACGATTCGAGCCGGACCGAAACGGTGTCGCCGCGCATCGCCGCCGGCGCGGCGGAGAGGTCACGCGCAAGCTCCCGACCGGCGACGAGAATGCGCACGCCGTCGCGCGTTTCCTCGCGCTCCAGCACGCCGAGGAAGAACTGGGGCTTGCCGAACCGGCCGATGCCGGCGCCGTACACGAGGCCATGCGGCGCGATGGCATGGTTGACCGCCTCGATGTCGTAGGGGTCCACCACTCCACCTTCCAGCGGCAGCGGGCGGTAGTCGGCATCCTCCAGCGTCTCCCACAGCGCCTCGCGCTTCGCGATCCACGCGCCAACATCCGCGCGCGGCAGCGATGTCGTCAACGCCGCGCCGTGCTCCCACCGGAAGAGCTCGCGCATCTCCAGCAGATAAGTGCACAACGTCATGCTTCGCGCGTGTCGCGCGTCGGTGACGTGGCAGTTCGCCTGCACCGCGGCGCGCAACCGGTCGACGGCGACACTCATCGCCCGCGCGCCCCGGAGCGCCGCCGTCCGTGCCGCGCGACGACCGCGGCGACGACGTCCCGCCAGGGAAGTTCGCAGAGGCTTCCGAATCGTGCCTGTGCGGCGGCGACAAGGCGGTGTACGTCGGATTCCTCCGGATCGACGCATTGGCGCACGCCGGCCAACCCGCCGCATTCAAGCCGCATCGTCGCGGCGTGCGGCAGCGGCCCGCCCGGTGGAAGCTTCAGCGCGAACGTCGCACGTTCGCGCGTGAGGGCCGCAAGCGTCGCGCAGTTCGTGCGAGCGATGGGTAAGGCGCAGCCGATCGCCTCGCGCTCGGCGAGCGCACGGCGCACCGACGTCGCGCATTCCGCGCAGCCGGCCGCGATCGCCTTCTCGAAAACGCAGGGCAACGGGACGGCCTTGTCGCGCGCCGCCCGATACGCCGTTTCGTCCATGTCGATCGTCCCCGCGCCCGGCCCGCGCGCGACTACTCGTCGCCGACGAGGCCCGGCTTGGCCGCGCGAGCCTGCGACAGGAGATCCTCGGCTTGAAGCTCGTTCGCAGCGAAGATCACCTTGATCGCACAGCCGGCGGGAAGGTCGGGGCTCGAACGCAGCGCCTTCGCGCGCGATGACGCCGCAGCGAACGCCGGCGCTTCCTCGATCTTCTCGAGCCGCCGGATCGGGAACGTGAACATCCGGTAGATGTAGTAAGGCAAGCGCGACCTCCGGTTCTTCACTACTCGACGTAACGCTTGAGCGTACTGCGCCGGCCGGGACGGCTCTTCTGGATCACGACGCCTCGCACACACGTGAGATCGTCGATGGCCAGGGCCGGATACGCGGAATCGAGCGCATCGAGCCGCCAGCCGCTGTCCGCGCGGACGAGCTGTCGCAGCGTCCAGCCATCGTGAACCTCGGCGACGACGAACGCGCCGTCGCCGGCAAGCCCCTCGGGCTCGACGATGATGACGTCGCCGTCGGCGAACTCGGGCGCCATGCTGTCGCCCAGCACCAAGAGCGCGAACGGCTCGGCGCCGGCGCAGTCGCCCTCCGCGGTGCTTGCCGCCGGCACGATCGGGAAGACCCTGCTCACATCCATCGGCATCACGAGACGAGCGCGAACAGCCGGGTCGGCAGCGCGCCGGCCCCGGTGAGCGCGGCAGCAGCCGCCTCGACAAATTCCGCCGGCCCGGCGACGTAGACGTCGTGCTGCGGCAACGTGAGTGCCGCCGCCATCGCCGCGACGACCTCCCGTGCACCATCGCCAGCATCACGGGCCCGATGCGCCGCGTAGCGGAAACCGTCGAGCGCCTCCGCCCATGCGCGGCACTGGTTCGCCAGGTAGTGCCCGTCAGCGCGAAGCGCGAGCCAGTCGAGCGAGATCGATTCGGTCGCGTCGACCGCCATCGCGTGCTCGATCAGGCTCTTGATCGGCGCGAAACCGGTGTCGCAGGCGACGAACGCGAGCGGCCGCTCGGACTCGGCCAGCACGAAATCGCCGGCCGGGCCCCACAGCGTCAGCGCGTCGCCCGCCCGGATCGCGCCGGCGAACAGCATTCCGGCGAAGGCGTCATTCGCGTCGCGACCCACGTGGAAGTGCAGGTTGCGGTCGTCGCAGGGGCAGCTCGCGACCGGATACGTCGCCTGCGCGTCGACGCCCCCGGCGCCGCCGTACAGCGTCACGCTCTGGCCGGCGAGAAAGCGCAACCGGGAAGTCCGCGGCGTCTGCAGGTGCAGCAGCAGCGTGTCCCCGGCAAGCGGCTGCACGGCGCGTACGCGCACCGGTATCTCCTGCTCGGGAATCTCGCGCGGCCCACGGGCTTCGAGCGTCTCGATGACGATCTCGCCCGACGCCGCCGAATGCGCGCAGAGCAATGTATGCCCCTGCAACCGCTCGGCTTCCGACAGCGGGTAGTCGAATGGCATCGTCTTCGCGACTTCGCCTTCGATTACCCGCGCCTTGCACAACCCGCACGTTCCGTTGCCGCAGCCGTAGTTGAGCTTGAGTCCCGCCTTGAGGCCGGCCTGCAGAAGCGTGTCGCGTCCCTCGACGAAGAACACATGGCCGCTGGGACGCACCGTCACCTGCGCGGACATCACTTTCAGCATGTCGTCCATGACCGTCAGCGCGTCGGCGGATTCGGTGGCGAGAACTTCGGCGAGGCCTCGCTCGAGCAGCGCACCGAGCTCATCGAGCGCGGGCGATGTCGCCATGCCCGAGAGTGCCTGCAAGCGCTCCTGCAAGAGGACGACGAGCCCGTGGTAGCGCGCGAGATGCCGGCGCGCGTCGGTCAGCTCGCGGCTCTGCGCGAACAGCCGCTGCGCGAGGACGTCCTGCGAGGGCAGCACGCGCTCCTGAACACGGCGCCCGAAGGCCTCGTCCTTGAGCTTCGCGACGCGCTCGAACGCGCCCGAGTCTTCGGCGGTCCACTCCGGGTAGAGTCTCGCGAGCCCGTCGGTCGACACGAGCCCGTCGTTCGACGGCAGCCGGCCCTCGCGCACGTGCCGCTGCAGCACGCCGCGCGGAACGCCGATCAGGCGCGCCGCCCTCGACAGCGTCAGCCATTGCGTCATCCATCCTCCGCGCCGGTCCCGCCGCGTTCATCGGCGCATCATGCGCGCAGCGCCCGGCGCGGGCAATCGGGCGGGCCGTCGCACGTCGGACGCCGTGCCGTGCTGCGCAATGCGCCATCACGACAGGGGCGCCTCGCGCCGGCGACCGCCTCGGTCTCTCGCAGACCATCGCCGGTCGGCCACGCCGTCAACGGCACGGCGATCCACCCTCGTTTCACGCCGTCTCCTTCGTGATGCCTGTGGCAGCTGCCCCGTTGGGAAGTGTTTCGTCGATGCGGTCGTAGTAGCGGGCGCGCAGGATGAGCCGCGGGTGCGCCGGATCGTCGGTGAATCCCGAGCGGTCGTGCAGCACGTTGTTGCACAGGATTCCCATGCCGGGTTCGAGCCTCAGCCGGTGAATCCACGGCGACGGCGTGGCGAGCAGGCGCTCCAGCGCCGCGGCCGCGGCGCGCACGGCCGGATCCGCGTTCCATTCGATGCTGCGCGTGCGGGCCGTGTAGCGCATGTGCAGGCGGCCGTTCGCCGGATCGACCGAGAACACCGGCCCGCTCTGCGCTGCCCTCGCCACGCCGTCGTCGTCGCTGCGCTCGGGTATCGTCATCGCGTCCTCCCGCATTAGCGCGCGCACGTGCTGCGGATTTGCGTCGCGCAGCTGCAGGTAGGCGATCTCGGGATCGAGGAGTGCGTTCTCGCCGCCCTCGGCCGCACGTTCGACGCAATGGAGGACCATCGCGCGAATTCGGCGCTCCGGCGGGTTGTAGTAGCCATCGGTGTGCCAGCGGATCGGGCGGTTCGTGTAGGGAATGAAGTCGCCGCGGCCGCCGTCGCCGGTGACCCTGACCTGGCTGATGCCGTCGTCGTCGGCGAGCCAGTTGCGGTCGAGGCGGACCAAGCCGAACTGCGCGCCGAGCAGGCGCGGAATGTCCTTGTCCGGGCCGGGAACGGCGCTCGCGTAGACGACCATGTTGGCCCTGCGGCAGCGATCGACGATGGCGGCACGCTCCGGACGGGTCAGCGCACGCGGATCGCGGACCTCCACCGTGAGCGCGGCGAGGCCGGCCGGGTACTCGGCGAGCTTGCGCTCGCGCCACGTGCGATACGCGCGATCGTCGTCGTCGAATGGCCCGGGCACGTGGCCGGGCGAGAGCGGCCTTCGCAACGCTTCCATCGCGCTACTCGCCCCGCGCACCGGCTTCGCCGCGCGTGCGCCGGCGCGGCGAAGGGTCGAGCAGTCCCGCCATGCCACGCTGCAGCAATTCCACCGCTTGCGGCGCCTCGCACTCGATGACCTGCGACACCGCCCATGTCTGGTCATGCGCCGCCATCGTCGCCGCGACGCAATGGCCGAAGCAGCGGACGAAGCCGTAGTCCGGGCCTTCGTCGGTCCACCGGAAGCCGGCATAGTCCGCCGACCGCTCGTTGACGAGCGCGATGAACCGCTGCTTGTAACCCTGCGGGGTGTCGCTGCAAAGGAGATCAGCCTCGTTCCCGGCGAGAAATTCGCCGACCTTGTTCGCCATCGCGGTCGTGAACTCGACGCGCCACGCGGCGTCGCCGCGCGCGTGAGCGATGCGGTCGGCGCAAAGCGCAAGGAACGCGAGGAACTCGGCGAGAAACGCGAAATACGGCGCCCCCGGCGGCAACTCGTAGCCCGCGGCGCGCATGTTCTTGAGGGCGTTCTGGGCAATCCGGAAGACGATGAAGGCCACAGCGCCCGCGATGTCGGTCGCGCTCTTCGCCGCGCCGGGCTTGAACCAGTGGCTCTTGATCCGCATGCGCTGGGGGGGCCGGGGACTGGGGCCCGTTCACTTGGCGATGTAGAACTCGAACTCGCCGGCGCCGACTTCCTCGGCGCCGAGGAGCGTCAAGCCGGTCGCCTTGACCCAGTCCCGGACATCCGAGGAGATCCCGGGGCAGTTGCTGACGAGCTTCAGCGTCTCGCCGGCGCGCATTCCGTTCAGGAGCTTCTTCGCCTCGACGATCGGCCCGGGGCACAGTACGCCGCGTAGATCGAGCACCGCATTCGCCGCGGGGTGGCGAATGCGACCGCGCTCGATGTAGTACGCGTGGCCGCCGTCGGCGCGGCGCTCGGTGCGCGCGATGTGGTTGTCCGTGAATTTCGCCCAGGCGATCAGGTCGTCGCGAGTGCCCGGACAGTCCGACAGCAGCATCAGCACCTCGCCCGGCTTGAGGTCGTCGACGAGCCTCTTCGCCCCGAGCAGCGGAGCCGGGCAACTCGTCCCTCGCATGTCCAGCGTCACGCTGGGGTGGAGATCCTTCGCCTCGTTCATCGTCGTGCCCCCTCGTCCGGTCACACAGCCGCCCACTAGTGTAGTGCTTCGTTCTGTTTGGAACTTAACTTGCGATTGGCGCGAATCACCTTGGCGAGGATGTCGTGAGCCTTGGCAGTCCAGACCAAAGGCTTGGGATTTTCGTTATGCACGACGATGTACTCCTTGATGGCGGCGGTCAGTTCCGGGACGCTGCGAAACACGCCGTTGCGCAAGCGCTGGGTCGTGATATCGCGGAAGAACCGCTCGACCATGTTGAGCCAGGACGCCGAGGTCGGAGTGAAGTGAACGTGGAAGCGTGGATGCTTAGCCAGCCACTCCTTGACCTTCGGATGCTTGTGCGTGGCGTAGTTGTCGCAGATCAGATGAAGGGACTTGTCTTGCGGCGTTTCGCGATTGATCTGGCGCAGGAAGACGAGCCACTCGACATGGCGGTGGCGCTGCTCGCAGCGCGAGATGACCGAGCCGTCGAGCGTATTCATGGCGGCAAACAGCGTGGTGGTGCCGTTGCGCTTGTAGTCGTGGGTCATGGTGGCCGCACGGCCCGGCTTCATAGGCAGGCCCGGCTGGGTGCGATCCAGCGCCTGCACTTGGCTCTTCTCATCGCAACAGAGCACCAGCGCGTGCTCGGGCGGTGCCATGTACAACCCGACGATGTCTTCGAGCTTCTCGACAAACTTGGGATCGCGCGACACCTTGAAGCGCTTGACCCGATGCGGCTTCAAACCACGCGCACTCCAAACGCGCTGGATCGTGGTGTCGCTTACGCCGACCACCGCCGCCAAGCTCCGCGTGCTCCACTGGGTCGCACCCTCCGGCTTGGTCTGCGTGGTCAGGCGCACGATCTCGGCCGGGTCGATCTTGGGCTTGCGCCCGCCGCGCGGCAGATCTTGCTCGATGGCTTTCAATCCGCCGATCGCATAACGCTCACGCCAACGTCCCGCCTGAATCCGGCCAACGCCGAGCAACTCGCCGATGCGGTGATTGTCCAGCCCGTCCGCCGCCAGCAGCACGATGCTGGCGCGCCGCGCCAAACGCACTTCCGTCGTATTCGATTGCGCCAGCTTCACCAGCTTCTCCCGCTGCGCGTCGTCCAGTTCAATCGCAGTCGCCTTTCGCATCCCCGCCTCCAAAGTGCATCGTATACACCTTGGATTCGGCAGGTCATAAATCGTTCTATTAATTACGAAGCACGACACTAGTATCCGCCCTTGCCGTAGGGCTGCGGCAGGCCGGCGATCTTCGCCCCCTGCTTTGCCGGTCCCATGGGGAAGAGGTCGTAGAGGTACTTGCTGTCGGCCTCCGGGCGGATCGCCTGGAAGCCCTTCAGCAGGTTGCGGAAGTTGGGCGACTGCCCGTGCGTCCGGTACTCGTCGCGCAGGAACCGTATTACCTCCCAGTGCGCATCGCCGAGGGCGACGCCGTCGGCGGCGGCTATCGCCTCGGCCGTCTCGTCGCGGTAGTCCGCCTCGAGCACATAGCCCAGGTCGTCGCATTCGAGCGTCTCGCCCTGCACCGTATACCCCATTGCCTCCTCCTTCGACGTCTTCCAGCGCGCCCGCGCGCGCTACGCGGGCGTCGCAATCGCCTTGTGCGGGACGAAGATGCCACACCCGAGCCGCCTCTCGCCGCCCATCCCCTCGCACTGCACCCGCAGCGAATCGGCGGGCGCGAGGCCGTGCAGCGCGAGACCGTAGCCCGTGATCTCGCAGCCCTCGGCCGCGATCGTGCGCGCGCGGCCCGAAATGAACTGGCAACGCACTTCCATCTGCGCGAGGCAACGCGCGACGTCGTACTGGAACCCGCGCTCATCGCAGGCGCCCGTCGCCACGCGCAGCGCGTACAGCGTGGCGCAGGGCGCAAGCGGCCGCGCGGAACCCTCCCCGACGACGACGGATTCGCCGGCGATGTCGAGCGCGCGCCCGGCGAGCACGAGGCATGCCTCGGCGCGCGACGCCGGGACGCGAAGCACGAGCTTCGCGCGGCGCGCGAGCACGAGCATCCCGTGCGTCGATGCCGCCGCGCGCAGCGGATGGATGCCCGCGCGCGGCTCGGCGTTGAACCACGGCAGCGTGCGCGCCACCGCACGCGCCAGCGCCAACGCGTAGTCGGCCGGCACGCGGATGCCGGAAAGCTCGAACAGCACATCGACCCCCGGCACACGCTCGCCCACCGCTCGCGCTCCTTCGCGCGGCGTCATCGCGCCTGCATCAATGACCGTCACCGAGGCGGACTCGTCCATTAGGTGTTCGGGCGCTCGGGACCGGCGGCCTGCGCATCGCTCCATCGCACCATCGCCTCGCCCCACGCTCTCGCCGTCAGCGGATCGACGTCGAAGATCGTAAACCGCGTCCGCTCGCGAATCCGGATCCGCAGCAGCCTCATCCCGCCTCCGTCGTGCAGGACGTCCTCCAGCACGATCTCCTGACCGCCCAGGGGCACGGTGAACCGGTCCACGTTCGTGAGTTTCGGCATTGGAAAGTCGGCCTGGCGGCGAGAGTGCGAGGACGGCATCGCCGACGTTTTCCGCGCGCCAAGCTGTCGGCTTCCGCTGGCCGGCGATCCGGGCCCCGTATTGGGCGATTTTCCCCTCGCGCGCGTCCATAGCCAATGCGAGTAATGACCCCTACCCCATCTGGGTAGTTTCCACGCCTCGCCGTAGGGCTTATTCAGACTAACCGGGCAGAGTGATGGCGGCGGGAACGAACGCCGCCGTAGCATTGCACGCCGCTCATAAGCGTGTGCGAGAAACGACAGCTCAAGCAAGGAGGACAGGTCATGGCGAAGGATATGTACAAGACGCCGATGCTCGACGCATTGGAAACGGGCCCGTGGCCGAGTTTCGTTACCGGCCTGAAGCGGCTCGCCGAGGACAAGGACTACGTCGTCGACCTGCTCGGCCAGCTCGAGCACTCCTACGAGACGCGCAAGGGCTACTGGAAGGGCGGCACGGTCGGCGTGTTCGGCTACGGCGGCGGCGTGATCCCGCGCTTCACCGAGGCCAAGGACGAGAGCGGCAAGCCGCTGTTCCCCGCCGCCGCCGAGTTCCACACGCTGCGCGTGATGCCGCCCGCGGGGATGCACTACAACACCGACGTGCTGCGCAAGATGGCCGACATCTGGGAGAAGCACGGCTCGGGTCTCATCGCGCTGCACGGCCAGTCCGGCGATATCATGTTCCAGGGTGTCACGAGCGAGAACGTCCAGCCCGCGTTCGACGCGATCAACGAGCTCGGATTCGACCTGGGCGGCGCAGGCCCGGCGGTGCGCACGTCGATGTCCTGCGTCGGCGCGGCGCGCTGCGAGCAGTCGTGCTACGACGAGGCGCGCGCCCACCGCGTCGTCATCAACAGCTTCCTCGACGACATTCACCGGCCCTCGCTGCCGTACAAGTTCAAGTTCAAGTTCTCGGGCTGCCCGAACGACTGCATGAACTCGATCCAGCGCGCCGACATGGCGGTGATCGGTACCTGGCGCGACAACATCCGCACCGACGAGGCGCTCGCCAAGAAGTGGTTCGCGAAGCACGGCATGAACGAGCTCGTCAACGACGTCATCGCCCGCTGCCCGACGAAGGCGATTCAGCTCAAGGAAGTGAAGGACCTGAAGGCCGGCGCCTCGGTTTCGACGGTTGCCGTAAGCGACACGCACGGCCTCGAGATCGAGAACCGCGACTGCGTGCGCTGCATGCACTGCATCAACGTGATGACCGGCGCGCTCGCCCCCGGCAATGACAAGGGCGCGACGGTGCTGGTCGGAGGCAAGCGGACGCTGAAGATCGGCGACCTGATGGGCACCGTCGTCGTCCCGTTCATGAAGCTCGCGACCGACGAGGACCGCGAGAAGCTGGTCGAGCTCGGCCAGAAGATCATCGACTTCTTCGCCGAGAACGCACTCGAGCACGAGCGCACCGGCGAGATGATCGAGCGCATCGGCATCGTCAACTTCCTCGAGGCACTCGAAATCCCGATCGACGCGAACATGGTCTCGGCGCCGCGCACGAACCCGTATGTCCGAATGGACGGCTGGGACGAGGAAGTGGCGAAGATCAACGCCGCGAAACAGGTCGCGTGAGGACGGGGGGCAAAAGGCATGGCACAACCGCAGATGCGCAGGGCAGTCGAGAGCGGCGTTCCCGACAACCAGCAGTTCCTCCACCCGCTGCTCAAGAAGAACTACGGCAACTGGAAGTACCACGACCGCCCGCGTCCGGGGGTGCTGCACCACGTCGCGCACGGCGGCGACGAAGTGTGGACCGTGCGCGCCGGCACGCAACGGCAGATGGACGTCTACACGATCCGCCGGTTGTGCGACATCGCCGACCGATATGCCGAGGGCCACGTCCGCTTCACGATCCGCTCGAACATCGAGTTCATGGTATCGACCGCCGCGAAGGTCGCGCCGCTGATCGCCGAGCTCGAGAAGAGCGGCTTTCCGGTCGGCGGCACCGGCAACTCGGTGTCGATGATCGCGCACACTCAGGGCTGGCTCCACTGCGACATCCCGGGTACCGACGCGTCGGGCGTGGTGAAGGCGCTGATGGACGAGCTCGTCGACGAGTTCCGGCGCGAGGAGATGCCCAACCGGGTCCACCTGTCGACGTCCTGCTGCGAGATCAACTGCGGCGGGCAGGCCGACATCGCGATCATCGTCCAGCACACGAAGCCGCCGAAGATCAACCACGATCTCGTCGCCAACGTCTGCGAGCGTCCGGCCGTCGTCGCGCGCTGCCCGGTCGCGGCGATACGCCCGGCGCTCGTCAACGGCAAGCCGTCGCTCGAGGTCGACGAGAAGAAGTGCATCTGCTGCGGCGCGTGCTATCCGCCCTGCCCGCCGATGCAGATCAACGACCCCGAGCACAGCAAGCTCGCGATCTGGGTGGGCGGCAAGAACTCCAACGCGCGCGCGAAGCCGACGTTCATGAAGATGGTCTCCGCGGGCCTGCCCAACAACCCGCCGCGCTGGCCCGAGGTGGCCGAGGTGGTGAAGCGGATCCTGCACGTCTACAAGGCCGACGCACGCCCGTGGGAGCGGCTGTCTGACTGGGTCGAGCGCATCGGCTGGCCGCGCTTCTTCGAGAAGACCGACCTGCCGTTCACCAAGTACCTGGTCGACGACTGGCGCGGCGCGCGCGCGAACCTCAACGCGTCGACGCACATCCGGTTCTGAAGGCGGGGCGACACGAATGAAGTTCGGCATCCTTGTCAACGAGGGCCCGTACCAGCATCAGGCGAGCGACTCCGCCTACCTGTTCTGCAAGGCGGCGCTGGCGAAGGGGCACGAGATCCACCGCGTGTTTTTCTACCACGACGGCGTCAACAACTCGACGCGCCTGACCGAGCCGCCGCAGGACGATCGCAACATCGTCGCCCGCTGGTCGAAGCTCGCCGCCGATCACGGCGTCGATCTCGTCGTCTGTGTCGCGGCGGCGCTTCGCCGCGGGATCCAGGAAGAAAACCTCGCGCCAGGATTCCGAATCTCGGGCCTGGGCCAGCTGGTCGAGTCGGGCATCCAGGCCGACCGGCTGGTCGTGTTCGGCGACTGAGAACAACGGAAGGCAAATCGGGACCGCAGCATGTCGGAAGGCACCGCGAAGAAGTTCATGTTCGTCAACCGCAGCGCGCCCTACGGCACCGTCTACGCGCTCGAGTCGCTCGAGGTCGTGTTGATCTCCGCGGCATTCGAACAGGACGTGTCGCTCGTGTTCATCGAGGATGGCGTCTGGCAGCTCAAGCGCGGCCAGCAGACGAAGGGCATCGAGACGAAGAACTTCTCGCCCACGTACCGCGCGCTCGAGGGCTACGACGTCGAGAAGCTCTACGTCGAGCAGGAGTCGCTCGCCGCACGCGGACTCTCGGCGGAAGACCTGATCGTCGACGTCACCGTGCTCCCGTCGGCCGAGCTCGGCAAGCTGATGGAGGAACAGGACGTCGTCCTTTCGTTCTGACCCGTTCGAGAATCGCGGAGCCCGAATGCTGCACATCGTCAACAAGTCACCGCAAGAGCGCCCGTCGCTCGACGCGTGCCTGCGCATCGCCGCGCCGGGCAGCCTCCTGCTGATCGAGGACGCCGTCTACGCGGCCGCGCGCGGCACCCCCGGCGCCGCGCGGATCAAGGCCACGATGGACCGCTTCAAGGTCTACGTGCTGCTGCCCGACGCCGAAGCGCGCGCGATCGCCGATCGCCTAATCGAGGGCGTCGCCACCGTCGGCTATGACGGATTCGTCGACCTCGTCGCCAATCACCGGAACTGCCAGTCCTGGCTCTGAGCTGCCACCGCAATCCCGCCCACCAAGGAGAATCCATGCCCACGATCGATGTCAACGGCAAGACCTACGAGACCGACGAGGAAGGCTATCTCGTCAACCTCGCCGACTGGAACGAGGACGTCGCGAATTTCATCGCCAAGTCCGAAAACGTCGAGATGTCCACCAACCACTGGGAGGTCGTCAACTTCCTGCGCAAGTACTACGACGAGTACCAGATCGCGCCGGCCGTGCGCGTATTGACCAAGGCAATCGGCAAGCAGCTCGGTCCCGACAAGGGCAACAGCCAGTACCTGTATGAGCTGTTCCCGTACGGCCCCGCGAAGCAGGCGTGCAAGATCGCGGGCCTGCCCAAGCCGACCGGCTGCGTCTGACCATCCGCTCGCAGGACCCGGCCGCATTCCGCCGGGCCGCTCCGCCGCGCCGCGCCGAACGCCGCCGATGACCACGCTCTTCGCCGCGCTCCTGTACGTCGCGACGGCAGTGCTCGTCGGCGGGCTCGCGTACCGGATCCGCGACTACGCGCGCACGCCCGCGCCGCTCAAGATCCCGACGACCCCCGCGCCGACGACGCGCGGCGGCGTCGCGCTGCGGCTCGTGCGCGAGGTCGCGCTATTCGAGAGCCTGTTCCGCAGCAATCTCTGGACTTGGGCGTTCGGCTGGTTGTTCCACGCCGGACTCGCCCTCGTGCTCGTGCGGCACCTGCGCTACTTCGTCGAGCCGGTGTGGTCGTGGCTTGCGTTCCTGCAGCCGTTCGGGGTGTACGGCGGCTTCGCGATGGCCGCGGGACTCGCCGGTCTCTGGGCGCGGCGTTTCTTCGTCCCCCGGGTCCGCTACATCTCGACCCCGTCCGATCACCTGATGATCGCGCTGCTGCTCGCGATCGCCGGCACGGGACTCGCGATGAAGTACGTTGCGCATACCGACATCGTCGCGGTCAAGGCGTTTGCTCTGGGCCTCGTGTACTTCGACTGGCAGCCGTTGCCCGCCGACGGGCTCGTCTACGCGCATTTCGCGCTGGTCGCGCTCCTGATGCTCGTCTTCCCGTTCAGCAAGCTCCTGCACGCGCCCGGCGTGTTCTTCTCGCCCACGCGCAACCAGGCCGACGATCCCCGCGAGCGACGTCACCTCGCGCCGTGGGCGGCGCGGCTCGACCCGGAGGCCTAGGATGAAAGAGCCCCCACGCTCGCTTCGCTCGCTGCCCCCCCCGAGGGGGCGGATCAGTCCCTTGGGACGGCCCGGCGGGACTGAGATGATCAAGCCCCCACGCTCGCTTCGCTCGCTGCCCCCCGAGGGGGCGGGTCAGTCCCTTGGGACGGCCCGGCGGGACTGAGATGATCAAGCCCCCACGCTCGCTTCGCTCGCTGCCCCCCGAGGGGGCGGGTCAGTCCCTTGGGACGGCCCGGCGGGACTGAGATGATCAAGCCCCCACGCTCGCTTCGCTCGCTGCCCCCCGAGGGGGCGGGTCAGTCCCTTGGGACGGCCCGGCGGGACTGAGATGATCAAGCCCCCACGCTCGCTTCGCTCGCTGCCCCCCGAGGGGGCGGGTCAGTCCCTTGGGACGGCCCGGCGGGACTGAGATGATCAAGCCCCCACGCTCGCTTCGCTCGCTGCCCCCCGAGGGGGCGGGTCAGTCCCTTGGGACGGCCCGGCGGGACTGACATGGCCGCGGACGTCAAGGCCCCGCCGCTGCGTGAATTCCCCGGCACGCCGCCGCCACTCGCTCCTGGCGCGATGGCTGCGTCGAAGCCGTTTGTCGCCAACGACAAGATGCAGCAGGCGCTCGGATTTCCGGGCGAACTCGCCGATGGCTGGGAGCAGCGCGCGCTCGGAAAGATGGGCGAGCTCCTGGGCAAGTACCGCTCGCTCAAGGTCTACCTCGACGCCTGCGTGCACTGCGGCGCGTGCGCCGACAAGTGCCACTACTTCCTCGGCACCGGTGATCCGCTGAACATGCCGGTCGCCCGACAGGACCTGATGCGAAGCGTCTACCGGCGTCATTTCACGCTGGCAGGCAAGCTCTTTCCGAAGCTCGTGGGCGCGCGCGACCTGACCAAGGACGTGCTCGACCAGTGGTACACCTACTACAACCAGTGCTCCGAATGCCGCCGCTGCTCGGTGTTCTGCCCCTACGGCATCGACACCGCCGAGATCACGATGGCCGGCAAGGAGATCATGGACGCCGCCGGGCTCGGGCAGAAGTACAGCAACGAGATCATCGGCAAGGTGCACCGGATCGGCAACAACCTCGGCCTGCCGGGACCGGCGCTGGCCGATACGCTTGCAGGGCTCGAGGAGGACGTCAAGGAAGAGACCAGCGCCGACGTCCGCTTCCCGCTCGACGAGAAGGGTGCCGAGGTGCTGCTCGTCACGCCGTCTGCGGACTTCTTCGCCGAGCCGCATGTCGACAGCCTCATCGGCTACGCGAAGGTCTTCCACGCCGCGGGTATCCGCTGGACACTCTCCTCGCACGCGTCGGAGGCCGGCAATTTCGGCCTGTTCATCGGCAGCTACGACCAGCTGCGGACGATCGCGCTGCGCATCCGCGAAGCGGCGCTCGACCTTGGCGTCAAGCGGATCGTCGTCGGCGAGTGCGGCCACGCGTGGCGCGTCGCTTACAGCATGTGGAACACGCTGGCCGGTATCGGCGCCGGCGGCGACGACCGTTTCGCGCGGCAGCTGCAGCAGCAACTCGACCCCCGCTACAAGCAGCCGATGCACATCTGCGAGGTCACGCACGAGCTGATCGGGCGCGGCGCGCTGACGCTCGACAAGGACGCGAACGACCACCGCGTCGTCACGTTCCACGACTCGTGCAACGTCGCCCGCGCGTCGCGAATGGGCGACATGCCGGGCGGCCAGTTCGAGATCCCGCGCGCGATCATCCGTGCGGCAGCCAACCGGTACGTCGAGATGGCGCCCGGGACGACGCACGACGCGACGTTCTGCTGCGGCGGCGGCGGCGGACTTCTGACCGACGAGCTCCTCGACCTGCGCGTCAAGGGCGCGCTGCCGCGCATGGAATCGCTGCGCCAGGTCGCCGACCGGGACGGCGTCAACTTCATGGCGACGATCTGCGCGATCTGCAAGGCGCAGTTCACGAAGGTGCTCCCGTATTACGGCTTCAAGATGGGAATGGTCGGCGGCGTGCACCAGCTCGTGAGCACCGCGATCCGGCTCGGCGCGAAGCAATAACCGCGAACGTCTTTCGGAGATCTGGAAATGGCAACCACACCCGGACCGCAGGAAACGAAACTCACGTTCCGCCGCTACCGCGATGGCGACGCGAAGTGGGAGTCCTGGCGCGACCAGATCTTCCAGGCGAGTTGGACGCACAAGTGCCCGACGTACATCCAGTCGACGCCGCCGTGCCAGGGCAGCTGCCCGTCCGGCGAGGACATCCGCGGCTACCTCAACATCGTGCGCGGAATCGAGAAGCCGCCGGCGGGCATGAGCTGGCAGGAATATGCGTGGCGCCGACTGACCGATGCCAATCCGTTCCCGTCCGTCATGGGCCGCGTCTGCCCCGCACCATGCGAGACCGGCTGCAACCGCAACGAGGTCGAGGACCATGTCGGCATCAACTCGGTCGAGCATTTCCTCGGCGAGTACGCGATCGCGAACAAACTCGCCTTCGCCGCACCGGCGACCAAGACCGGCAAGAAGATCGCCGTGATCGGAGGCGGGCCCGCGGGGCTCTCCTGCGCGTACCAGCTCGCGAAGATGGGCCACTCGGTCACGGTCTATGACGAGCACGAGCACCTGGGCGGGATGATGCGCTACGGCATCCCGGGCTTCCGCACGCCGCGCGAAGTGCTCGACGCGGAAATCCAGCGGATCGTCGACCTGGGCGTCGAAACGCGCATGAATTGCCGCATCGGCACCGAAGTCACGATGGACACGTTGCGCAAGGACTTCGACGCGGTGTTCCTCGGCATGGGGGCGCAGTCGGGGCGGCCGCTGCCGGCGCCGGGCGGCGACGCGCCGAACGTCGTCACCGCGACGGCCTTCCTCAAGGCGTTCAACGACGGGCGCCTGCGTCATGTCGGCAAGCGCGTCGTCGTGATAGGCGGCGGCGACACGTCGATCGACGTGGCAACGGTGGCGCGCCGGCTCGGCCACATCGGCAACGCGAAGCCGACCGACTTTCCCGAATTTGCGATCGCCGGCCACGTCGCACACGACGTCGCCGAGGTGTCGGTCAAGCACGGTGCGGAAGTCGTGCTGACATCGGTGTTCGGTGTCGACAAGATGCAGGCGAACAAGCACGAGATCGAGCAGGCGCAGGCCGAGGGCATCGCAATCCGCGGCGGGCTTGCGCCGGTGGGCGTCGTCAAGGACGCGGCCGGCCGCGCCATCGCGCTCAAGGTCGCACGCTGCGAGGCGAAGTTCATCGGGCCGAAGCTCGAGATCAGGATGATCGAGGGCACCGAAGAGGAGATTCCGGCCGACCTCGTCGTCTCCGCGATCGGCCAGGCGGTCGACTTCACCGGGCTCGAGGAGTTCGACAGCGGCAAGGGCATGGTTGTCGCCGACAAGAATTACCAGCTGCCGGGCAAGCCGGGCACGTTCGCGGGCGGCGACGTGCTGCGGCCTCACCTGCTCACCACGGCGATCGGCCACGGCGCGATCGCCGCCGAGGGCATCGACCGGTTCCTCCGCGGCGAGGACCAGCAGAAGCGGCCGAAGGTCGACGTCCACGCGTTCGACCTGATGCGCAAGATGGTCGAGGCCGGCCGCACGTTCACCGAGGTCCACGAGCCGATCCTCGGCACCGACCGCTCGAGCGCCGGCATTCACAACTACGACAACCGCTCCGACCGCTACGTGATCCCGCACGAGGAGCTGTTCCTCGGCCACTTCGGCTTCACGCCGCGGGTGAAGCGCAAGTTCATCACGCTGTCGAAGGAGTCCGCGCTCGGAAACTTCGAGGAGCGCCTTGCGCCGCTGTCGGAAGCGGAGGCGGTCACCGAGGCGAAGCGCTGCATGAGTTGCGGCCAATGCTTCGAGTGCGACAACTGCGTGGTCTACTGCCCGCAGACGGCAGTCGCGCGCGTGCCCAAGAAGGAGGCGACGATCGGCCGTTACGTCTATACCGACTACGACAAGTGCATCGGCTGCCACATCTGCATGGACGTGTGCCCGACCGGCTACATCCAGATGGGGCTCGGAGAGTAGCGCGATGGAACGCGGCGGCGCGACGGCAACGGCAATCCGGCGGCACTTGGCGCAGGCCGCGCTGTTCGCCGCCTTCGCCGGTCCGGCCCTCGCCGATGCCCCGCCGGTCGCACCGGCGTCGCGCGTGCCAAAGCCGACGGTCGCCGCGGCGGCCGGTGGCAGCTGCGTCGAGGACACCGCGTTCATGCGGCGAAATCACATGGAGCTCATCAAGCATCAGCGCGACCGGACGGTGCACGACGGGATCCGCACGACGAAGCACAGCCTCGCCAACTGCGTGACCTGCCACGCCGATCCCAAGACCGGCCGCGTCACCGGCAGCAAGGATGCGTTCTGCGAAGGCTGCCACACGTACGCCGCCGTGAAGCTCGACTGCTTCGAATGCCACGCCGACCGGCCGAAGGCGTCCACGGCCGCCGCACCTTCGGGAGCACTCCGATGAGCGGCGTCGATCACGCGCGGCGGCAGGTCCTCGCCTGGGGCGCGGCGATGGTGGGCGTGGCGATTGCCCCGGGCATCACGCTGTTCGACCTGGCGCACGGCCGTCCGCCGGGCGAGCCCGCGTCGCGGAGCAAGCGATGGGGGATGCTGGTCGACGTCAACCGCTGCGCGACCGAGTGCAGCGCGTGCGTCGTCGCCTGCGACACGGAGAACGGCCTGCCCGCCGTGAAGACGGCGACGTCCGCACAGTGGATCCGCAAGATCGAACTGAAGGACATGCGCGGCCGGACGAAGTCGCTGCCGATGATGTGCCAGCACTGCGCCGAGCCGCCGTGCGTGGATGTCTGCCCCACCGGTGCGTCGTTCAAGCGCGCCGACGGCATCGTGCTCGTCGACCGCCACACCTGCATCGGCTGTCGCTACTGCATGATGGCCTGCCCGTACAAGGCACGCTCGTTCGTCCACGAGCCGGTGAGCGGCCAGTTGCCCGACGTGCCGCGCGGCAAGGGATGCGTCGAGTCGTGCACGCTGTGCGTCCACCGGATCGACCGCGACCAGATCCCGGCCTGCGTCGAGGCGTGCGCCGGCACCGGCCACAACGCGATCCTGTTCGGCGACCTGAACGACCCGGGCAGCGAGATTTCGCGTCGCATCGCGGCGGTGGCGACGAGGCAGGTGCGGGCCGACCTCGAGCTCGACACCGGCGTGCGCTACCAGGGACTGTGACGCCATGGACCCCCACGCTCGCTCCGCTCGCTGCCCCCACAGGGGGCGCGCGCACCCTTGGGGCGGCCCGGCGGGTGCGGCCATGAACCCCCACGCTCGCTCCGCTCGCTGCCCCCACAGGGGGCGCGCGCACCCTTGGGGCGGCCCGGCGGGTGCGGCCATGAACCCCCACGCTCGCTCCGCTCGCTGCCCCCACAGGGGGCGCGCGCACCCTTGGGGCGGCCCGGCGGGTGCGCCATGAACCGCGCAACGTTCGCCCGCCTCGAAGCCCGCTGGTTCTGGGCGCTCGTCGCCGTCGGCGCGGCTTTCGTGGTCGCGGGGCTCCTCTCGGCGCACTTCATGGAGGAGTACGGCCACATCGTCACCGCGATGAACAATCAGATCGTCTGGGGAATGCCGCACGTGTTCGCGATCTTCATGATCGTCGCCGCGTCGGGTGTGCTCAACGTCGCATCGATCGGCTCGGTGTTCGGGCAGGCCGCATACAAGGCGCGAGCGCCGCTCTCGGGGCTGCTTTGCGTCGCGCTGCTCATCGGCGGACTCACCGTGCTGATGCTCGACCTCGGCCGGCCGGAACGGATCGTCGTCGCCGCAACGCACTACAACTTCACCTCGGTGTTCGCGTGGAACGTGTTCCTCTATTCGGGGATGTTCGCGATCGTCGGCGTCTACCTGTGGACGCTGATGGAGCCGCGGCTTGGCGCGTTCTCCAGGCCGGCCGGCCTCGCCGCCTTCGTGTGGCGCATCGTGCTGACGACCGGCACCGGCTCGATCTTCGCCTTCCTCGTCGGCCGCCCCGCCTACGGCTCGGCGCTGCTGCCGCCGCTCTTCATCGTGATGTCGTTCGGCTGGGGTCTCGCGGTGTTCCTCATCGTGCAGTCGGCGATGTACGTCTGGAACGACCGTGTGGTGCCGGCCGCGATTGCGCGGCGGATGCGCAACCTGCTCGGCCTCTTCGTCGTGAGCGTGCTTTACATGACCGCCGTCCATCACCTCACCAACGTCTATTTCGCGAAGCAGACGGCATTCGAGCATTTCATCCTCGTCGGCGGCGGAGTCTACCCGCTGCTTTTCTGGGGCGGCTACGTGCTCGTCGGCAGCGTGCTGCCGCTCGTCCTCGTCTATCACCCGCGCTTCGGCAACACGAAGTCGATGCTGGCGGCATCGCTTCTGGTGGTCGCCGGCGCATTCTCGCTGCTCTACGTCTTCATCATCGGGGGGCAGGCGTGGCCGCTCGACCTCTTCCCCGGATACCAGGCGAGCAGCAGCTTCGGCGATGGGCGGGTCGCGGCCTATGCGCCGACCGTTCCCGAAGTGTTGCTAGGCGTAGGCGGGCTCGGCGTCGCGTTCCTCGTCACCGTCGTCGGCGTTCGCGTGCTGCCCTTCCTCCCGCAGGACGATCTCCGGCCGGCGGCCGTAGGGGGGGCGGAATGACAGCGCTCGCGCCGCGCCGCTTCCTCGTTTCGGCAACGCACAAGTCGTCCGGAAAGACGACGATCACGATCGGGCTCGCCGCTGCGCTCACGCGGCGCGGTCTCGCCGTCCAGCCGTTCAAGAAGGGCCCGGACTTCATTGATCCGATGTGGCTCACGGCCGCGACCGGCCGACGCTGCCGCAATCTCGACCCGTACCTTTCGGACGACGAAGAGATCCGCGCGACCTTTCGTCGCCATGCGGCAGGGGCCGATGTCGCGCTCGTCGAAGGCAACAAGGGGCTCTACGACGGCGTGGCGATCGACGGGAGCAACAGCAACGCCGCGCTCGCCAAGCTGCTCGCCCTACCCGTGGTGCTCGTCATCGACGCGCGCGGCATGACGCGCGGCGTCGCGCCGCTCGTCCTCGGCTACCAGGCGTTCGACCGCGACCTCGTGATCGCCGGCGTCATCCTCAATCAGGTCGGCGGCGCCCGGCACGAGGCCAAGCTGCGCATGGTCCTCGAGCACTACACCGACGCGCCGGTGCTGGGCGCGCTCCATCACGACCCGCGGCTCGCGATCGTCGAGCGGCACCTCGGCCTCGTGCCGAGCAACGAAGCGGCGGACGCATCGCGGCTCGTCACCGACATCGGCGCGGCGATCGAGCGGCAGGTCGACATCGACCGGCTGCTGCGGCTTGCCGCCGACGCGGCGCCGCTGCGAGCGCCGGCAGACCCCTCGGTTTACGAGCCGCCGCGCAAGGACTCCGACATCCGCATCGGCGTCGCGCAGGATCGCGCGTTCGGCTTCTACTACCCGGACGATCTCGACGCGCTGCGCGCGGCCGGGGCCACGCTGGTCCGCTTCGACACGCTCTCCGATGCGCAGCTGCCCAACGTCGATGCGCTCTTCATCGGCGGCGGGTTTCCCGAGCTCCACGCCCGTGAACTCGAGGCGAATGCGGCGCTTCGCACGCGAATCCGCAACCTGATCGAAGCCGGCCTTCCCGTCTACGCCGAATGCGGCGGGCTCATCTACCTCGCGCGCACGCTGACCACTGCCGGACAGAGCTACCGCATGGTCGGCGCGATTCCCGGGGACATCGTCATGCAGGAGCGGCCGGTGGGGCGCGGTTACGTGCACCTCGAGGAGACGGACGCGTTTCCGTGGCCCGAAACGCCGGACGCGCAACGATCGATCCGCGCGCACGAGTTCCACCACGCGGCGATCCAGAATCTGGCACCCGACGTCCGCTTCGCCTACGAGGTCCGGCGTGGCTACGGGATCGACGGCGAGCACGACGGCATCGTCGTCGGCAACGTGCTCGCCTCGTTCTCGCACCTCCGCTCGACGCGCGGCCACGACTGGGCGTCGCGCTTCGTCGAATTCATCCGCCGCAGCGACTACCGCCACCGCCGCGAAGGCAACATCGTCTATCTCGCGCCGTCCCGCAACCGTGAATCGCTGGTCCTCTGAGCCCCCGCCTGTTCTGCCATGGTCATCAGCAGATTACGTGAATCGCCCCACTGGATCGCCGTCGACGGCAGGAGGATCGAGACCGACAGCGAGGGTTACCTTCTCGACCGCCGTCAGTGGTCGGAGGCGTTCGCGCGCGCACTCGCGGAAAAGGAAGGGCTCGAGCTCACGCCCGAGCACTGGGAAGTGATCCGCTTCCTGCGCGACTACGAGCTCGAGCACGGTGTCCAGGCGCAGGTACGGGTGATGATCCGCCGGTTCACCGAGCTGTGGGGACCGGAGCGCGGCTCGAACCACCACCTTCACGACCTCTTCCCCAGCGGCGGCCCGCAGAAACAGGGCAATCGGCTCGCCGGCCTGTTGCGGACGAAGGGCGAGCACTGAAGCGCACCCACGGGAACCGCCATGATCACCGTCACCACGAGCGCCGCGCAGCAGATCCGCATCGCAGCCACCCGAGCCGAAGCCGACGAGCTTGGCCTGCGCATCGCGGCGCGGCGCGACGAGCGCGGCTCGCTCCACTACGCGATGGGATTCGACGAAGCGCACGGCGACGACGTGGTGCTCGCGTCCGAAGGGATCGCGCTGGTCGTCTCGCCCGAGCATCGCGACCTGCTCGACGGGATGACACTCGACTACGTCGAGCTCGAAGCCGGCGATTTCCGCTTCATCTTCATCAATCCCAACGACGCGCCGGCGGCATCGCCGGCGCCCGGCGCGTGCGGCAGCGGAAGCTGCGGCTGCACCCAAGGCTGAGGAGGCACGACGTGGCCAAGACTCCTGTTCTGCGTGTCCACAACGGGCGCAAGGCGAGCCCGCGCGGCGTCACGCCGCACGGCGAGGTCTACCTGGTCGGCGCCGGGCCGGGCGACGCCGATCTCCTCACGCTGCGCGCATTGAAGCTGATGCAGCGTGCAGACGTGGTCCTGTACGACAACCTCGTGTCGGCGGACGTCCTGGTGCTCCTGCCGCCCACGATCGAGCGCGTCTACGTCGGCAAGCGGCGCGCCAACCACACGCTGCGCCAGGAGGAGATCAACGACCTTCTGGTACGCCTCGCGCGTGCCGGCAAGCGGGTGCTGCGCCTCAAGGGCGGCGACCCGTTCGTCTTCGGACGCGGCGGCGAGGAGATCGACACGCTGTCCGCCGAAGGAATCCGGTTCGAGGTCGTCCCGGGCATCACCGCCGCGCTGGGCGTCGCCGCCTACGCGGGGATTCCGCTGACGCACCGCGACTGCGCGCAGTCCTGCGTGTTCACGACCGGGCACCTCAAGGACGGCACGATGGATCTCGACTGGGCTGCGCTCGCAAGACCGCGACAGACGATCGTCGTCTACATGGGACTGCTGGGTTTGCCGATCCTGTGCGCGCGGCTCGTCCTGCACGGCCTGCCCGCGGACACGCCGGCCGCCGTCGTCCAGCAAGGCACGACGCGCACCCAGAAGGTCGTCACCGGAACGCTGAAGACGCTTCCGGAGCTGGTCGCAAGCGCGCGGCTCCATGCGCCGACGCTCATCATCGTCGGCGAGGTGGTGCGGCTGCGCGAGCGGCTCAACTGGTTCAGGCCGGCGGACGGCGCCGGCGACGCGGCTGCGCCCGGGCCTCAGCGCTCGGCGGGCTGACACTGCCGCCGGTAGCCGCTTTAGCGGTCAGTCAAAGCTGCACTCGCTTGCTTGCGATTCGTTTCCCGTTGAGATAGAACATGCTCGGTCGCCTTCCTCGTTTGCGCGTTGTACTCCAGAAGCAACTCTCCGTTTGTCGCATAAACGAAATGCGTTGTCTCCGAGCCCTTGGTGCGGGACACGCGACGATTGTTCCCGTCATAACCATAGGTAATCTGACTACTGGTCCCGCAATCCACGCAGATCAGATTTGAGGCGTCGTCATACTGATACGTGTGTCTTCCGTCGGATGTCACGTTTCCGTACACGTCATAGGCGAAGCTGCGGCTCCCCACGGACGCGAGCTTGTTATCGGCACCGTAAAAATAGGGATCTTCACCTGCAGCAATTCCGTAGCGAGTGATATTGCCACCCCGATCATAGACAATGTTCCACAATCCCCAAGGGCCTAGGACCGACGTCAACTCGTTGATCCCGTCGTAGGTCATCTGCAGGGACTGGCTGGGATCGGCAACGTCGTAGAACTGCAGGACGTTTCCCGTCTTGTCGTATCGATACTGCTTGCTTAGGAACTCGGCGGTCAGTCCGTCAGTCTTGCCGGCGCGAAAGCCTTGTGGCCATTGCCGAATGCTCTCCTCCAGCGACATCTTGGTTCCGTTGGCGTAAGTGATCTCCTTGGTGTTGCCAGACGCGAAGTAGGTTACGGCTGTGATGAATGGTAGGGCCTTTGTCGGGCGGCCTTGGTTGTCCGGTGCAAAGGTAATCACTTCCCCCGTCGCCGGATAGGTCAGAGTCGCCAGAGCATCGTTCTGATCATAGGTGTACGTAATGACAAAGCTCTGGCCTCCAACAGTCAGGGTATCGGTACGAAGATTCGCATTTGCATCATAGGTGTACGTGCGAGACGCGGTGGGGTTGACCACCGACGACGTCCGACCGTTGCCAAGATAGATGACAGCAACGTTGCCCGTTCCGCTCGGGTAGCTGATGCTCGTAAGCCGGTTGAGTCCATCGTAACCGAACGTCGTGATCCGTCCGCCAATCGTCCGAGACGTCATGTTTCCAACGGCGTCGCGGCCGAACGTCGTCGTTCCAATCTCCGGATCGGTTACCGAAGTAAGCTGGAAGGAACCGTTATACCCATACGTCCTGGATTTACCGTCCTTGGCCACCGATGTAGCCTGCCCAAGATCGTTTCGACCAATCGTCGTCACCGACAGGCCCTCGGTGGTGTTGGTGAGGAATTTCTTGTCAGGATCGCCAAAGGCCACGTACTGTCGGTCGGTTGGATTGCCAATTTCGTTCGTTTCATACACCACGCCAGGGGCATGGTTCAGGAACCTTTGGGACCCATCCGAATTGGTGATCCGTGCGACGCGGCCAAGCGCATCGCGTGGAAATGACGTCCCACTCGCACTAATCGAACCATCGGCATTCTCCGTGACGGCGCCAGGCAACGATTCGAAGATGGGCCGACTCAGAGCATCGTAGGTGTAAGCGGTGGCCGTACCATCCCGCTTTTCAAGGTACGGATTGCCAATCCCGTCGATGACCAACTCTTCGATTAACGTACCCCGTGTGACCATCTTGCGCGCATTCCCCGTCCAGGCGATTGTCGTGGGCGCGCCAATGGGCGGGGCCTTCCGCGTCATGCGCCGCACCCCGTCGTAGTCGTACCCGTATAGATTCCCCGCGCCGTCTGTTTGCGACACGACGTTGCCAGCATCATCGACGACGCGATCGATTACTACACCTTCTGGCCGCTCTTCTCGCTGGGCCACACCGCGTTGATAGCTGGAGAAGTGCGTGGTGAAATTGCGAGCGTCGGTACGACTTGACAACGATCCGTTCGCGTCATACGTAAAGCCGGTTACGACACCAAAGCGATTCTCGCCTAGCATGTTTCCCTTGGCGTCGAAGGTTCGGGTGATGTTGCCAAGACCCGTGATGGTTTCGTTGGCCGGAATATTCAGTATCCACTTCGACGCGTCTGTAAAGAATGTTCGGGTCGTGGTCCTGGACCGCTCACCGACCTCCGAAAGGGTTTGCGCGTTGCCGTATTGGTCGAAATTGGAATAGGTTGTCGAGTAGTCGCGGCCATCCCGCCGGACGACTTTTTGCGCAAGCAGGGGGGCATAGGTTACTCCGTCGTTGAGCCCGCCCATCCGGATTGTTGGATAGGGGGAGATCTGCTGTTTGTCCCAGGTGTAGGTCTCTCGCTGCAGTTCGCTGTTTGACGCGGATTTCACCGTTCGCTTCACCAGGAGCCCGATCTGCCAGGTCGAACCCATCGTAACCGTCGCCTGCCCCACATGCTCGTACACAGTCGATCCGATGTCGTTCGTGACGGTGGTCGTCGCGTTGGCGCCAAGTGTTCCCGGGGTATACGCGAACGTGGTGTTCAAGCTGGTGCCTAGAGATAACGCGCCGCCGATGCTCTTCCCGATCACCACGATCGTGTCGCCAGCCCCATCATTGAAATCGACGGTGCCATAGGAATAGGCAACGTCCCCGCCTTCCGGGTAATGGACTTCGGCAAGCAAGCAGCCATTGCCACAGGTTCCATACTTGTAGCGCCAGGGCGCGCCAGATGGCGGAATCACACGTTCGAGGAAATAGGCGGTACCCTGACCACCTCCATCGACAAGAGCCGGCGTGGGGAAATAGATGTACTGCCAGTTCCGATTCCCGACCGAAACCATGCTCAGCAGATCAACGGCGCCAGTGCGAGTGTAGGTGAATCGGATGATCCGCCCGTCCGACGTTTGGACGTTATCCAGTAGCGTCACCGCACCGGCGGTCGCATAAGTGAAGGTTGCGTAGTTGCCGTTTCGGTCCTCGATGCGCGTGGGGTAATGGAACGGCGCAGTTTGAATGGTGTTCGGCAGGGCTTCCGCAATTGCCTGCGTCAGATCGTAGCGTGTACCGTTAGGTGAGAAGACTTGGACGCCTCCCAGGACGCATACCCCCTTCCAGCGCGACGGGGAAAGGAATGTTCCGTCGGGCAATCGTAGCAAGCCCTGTCGAGCCCCGTCGGGTGTTTCGAAAGTGAACTGGCCGGCACCGCCACACGCTGTATCGGCGCCAAACGCCCGACCACCGATCAATAGATTCCAGCCAACTCCGATATTGGGCGTTCGGTTGTATGAAGTGGGGTCACTGAATGTGCCATACCACTTGGGCGGCGTATTGTATGACCGCTGGAGAGCCAAGTCGAACCCACCATTTCCCGGAAGCGTCGCATCATTGTGATGCAGTTGAAGCATCCCGGTGAACGGGTCGATGTGCTCATCGTTGTGGTGGTTGACGGTCGTCCGGTTCGGGCTCAACCCGGGTTCTTGGTAGAAGCCGGGAAGCTCCCCGCCCGCGAATGCGAGCCCTGTGGTGACTGTCATCAACGCGGCGGCCGTAAGCACCAAGTTGAATCGTGCGTTCATTCGATTTCTCCGACGTCGTTGCACGCGACCAGCTTCGTATCAAGCAATCCTGGCGGACGCAATCGCGAATTCATATTTTCGGGAACTGCTTGCCCACGCGTATCCTCAATCGGCACCTGGACACGATTCGCTGCGCACCATGGGACCATGTTCATTCTTCCTGTCAGCGACTGTTTGTTCATGACTAATGCGCGATTCACGATCTTCGCGCGTCCATCAAACGTCCAGACTGGCCCCCCTTACGTCTGAAGGGCTGAGCGTGGCCTCACTAACCGTGCTCGCGAAGAAGTGGTGATTGTTGCCTCTTCCGAGTCATTGAAGCGATATAGCGACACCAGTTCTCGTGTTCCGTTACTTATCCGCTCGTCAATCCGCTCGTTGGCCTGTATCAGGTCGAACACGAATCGCTGCCGAGTGCGTTATCGTTTGCTTTGGCGAAGTCGCCCTCGCCGAATGCCACCCAAACAGATCCCTTCACGCCGCTGGCTAAGCCCGAGTTCGCCTTCGAGTATCGGTTCACCTCAGCCGGCCACTCCCACGGCCCGATGATGATCCATGACTGGGACGTCCAAGAAGCCTACCGCCAGTACAAGCGCCGCTATGGCGATGCCGCCGTCGATCTCTTGAAGCGCATGTACGGCGAGACCATCCCCGCCAGGAACATCCACCTGATCATGGGCGCCATGCTCGCCCATCCGCGCACGTTCATCATCTTCGGCCCGCTGCGCTCAGACCTTGATCCCGCCGAACTCACCAGGCAAGCCTCGCCGTTCTGACTGACGCCACCCCCACGATCGCTCTGGGCCACATTGGGTCACAACGCTTAGCCGCGGGCTATCCTGCATGTTTTCAGTTTCGACATCTCACCGGATCGCTCGCTTCAGCCGGCGCAGGATTCGCTGAACTTCTTTTTGGAGCCCGGGGTCGGCGCCAAGCTCCATCAATGCCTTCCGCGCTTGGGCATGACCCAATCGCTCAAAAGCGTTCAGCAGCAAAAGTCTGCTCTCGCCTTGCTGCGGGTCGCGTGCCAGTCCGATCAGCTCTTCGAATACTTCGTCGTCGGCGATGTTGGAAAGCGCCACCGCCAAGCCATCCCGAGTGCGTTTCTCGCCCTCTTGCCGATACAGCTTCACCAGCGCGGGCCACGCAAACTTTGCGCCGGGCACGGCCATGGCTCGCGCAATTCCTTCGCGCACGGCCTCCGGACATGGACGCTGCAAGTGCTCCAGCAGGATCGGAAGAGATCTCGCGTCCGCAATGGTTGCATTCACGAAGTCCCACACCGACGCGACCGATACTCCGGCCTCACGAAGTGCCTGAACGATTGGCGCCTCGGCACGCGCCTGTTCTTCCTCTTGGCGTCGCCGATCCTCCTCGCGCTGACGCCGTTGCTCAAGATAGGCGGGGTCCTTCTCGAGTTCCGCCATCAACTCAGCGGCCGATTTTCTGATTTGATTGTTCATGGGCCCGGGATGTAACGGAGACTAATCTCGCCAGCACGTACCGCGTTCTGCAGAGGACCTGACAACTGTGTGTTCGGTCGAACATAAAGGTCAAATTGCCGGCCCGATTGCCGAGCGAAGGCCGCAAAGTCGCGCAGCTGCTGCGTGTAACTCAGCGATCCGACGTTCTTGACTTTGCTCAGCACGGAGCCCGTTAGGCCGTCAGGAATTCTCGTCGCTCCATTGACGGTGATGCGGGTTGCCGGGCCTATGTTCGTCGCCGCACGGACCGCAGCTTCCCCAGCCTGCCCAACCCTAACAGCTGCCGCTCCCGCCCTTGCGGCAAGTACCCAGCACGGCTACGCAGGCTCTTCACCAAACGTGACCTCATAGAACAAAGCCGGTTCTCCCACATTCAACAGAAACTGCAGAGCTTCGTCCACGGTCTCCGCACTAGTCGCGCTGCCTCCTATTGACGAGAAGTCGGCAATCGCATCCATATCGGGGACGAGACTACTCCCAACGATGCGAAATCCCTCAAGGCCCAAAACGCGTAGATCGCGTGCACGCGCTGCCTCGAGAAATCGGACAAGGTCAGCTGCTGCGACCAGTTCCGTTTGACCGCTATGACGCACACCAATGCCGACCGAATAGGCAATTTCCGCAATCAGTCCCATGGTGCCCTCCAGTTCGGATCGTTCCGATTCGAAACCTGGACGACGTCACCCGTCCTGTCGTTGCGGACGACATAGCCTCCATCTTTGCTGTAATACGCCGTAGCCGGATCGTTGTTGCGTCCGCCCCCAGGCAAGTGCCTGGTATCGCGTGTCGGCACAGTGCGAGTCGGGTTGCTTATAGCGTCGTCGACTGATGAGCGTGACCAACCGCGCTTCGCAAGTTGTCCCTCGATCTTCGACGCGACGGTTGTCGCCCTTGCGGCTTGCTCAGCATGTCGCAGTGCCGAGAACGCCTTTCCGGCCACGCCCAGCGACGCGCCAACGGCGATGTCGAATGCGAACGACTCTGCTGCCGCCACGGCTCCTTCGGCCTGGTACGTCTGGTAGGTGTCGTAAGCGGTCCATGCTGCACCGATTCCCCATGCGGCAGTCGCTGCCTGGCAGTCACGCGGCTGGGTTCTCGTCGTGTTCTACTGACCTAAGCAGCCACGCCACTTGGTCATGCGTCTCTGATGGGAAGACGACCACAAGTTGCCGGAGAGCCTGTCCAGGTGTCACCCACTTCTTCTCAACCGTGTCTCGCAAGATCGACAAGTATTTCTTTTGACCAGCTACGTCCCCTGTCAGCGGCACGTCACGATGCCTGAGCACGACAGTACCGCCTGGTAGCCACGAGAGATCTCGAATGCATTCCCACAGTGCATCCCAGTTTCCGCCAAAATAGCCCGGGAAGTGCAGGCACTCACCCAGGCTATTGAGCAACGCATCCTTGGTTACAAGGCCTTCCGGCACTTCTGCCACGATGGCCGACGAGGTCGGCAACTCCGAACCATCGAAAAGAAACGGTGACACTGAAACACCCATTAGTTGAGTGGGATGAAAGAGCCGTAGTGGTCGGGCGTGTAATAAAGCTCGCCGCCCTGCCCGCGGATGATCCGCTGGGGCCCGGCGCCGCTCACACCTGGCGTGGGATGTACGAACTCTTGGTAATAGCGCGGACCTTGCTTCGGCAGCAGGCCCTGATCGTTGCGGAATATGTCTTTTGGACTAAGCCTGCCGGATTGGATTCCTTCGACAGTCGCCCGCACATCTACAGTGCCGCGCCCAATGACCTTTCCTCTAGAAACTACGGAGACACCGTCGATAAATTCCGTAGTTGCGTGACCCGCTCCCCTTGCGGCTTGCTCAGCATGTCGCAGTGCCGAGAACGCCTTTCCGGCCACGCCCAGCGACGCGGTAACGGCGAAGTCGAATGCGAGCGTCTCTGCTGCCGCCACGGCTCCTTCGGCCTGGTACGTCTGGTAGGTGTCGTAAGCGGTCCATGCTGCACCGATTCCCCATGCGACAAGCAGGAATGGGAACCTGCCGTCCGGATCGACGTATCGGTACGGATTGTTGTTTCCATAAGCGTACCGATTGAACGACAGCGGGCTCGCGTCCTTGAATCCGACCGGGTCGGCGCTATAGAACCGACCGATCTGTGGGTTGTACCAACGCGCCCCGAGGTAGCTCAGCCCAGTTGCATCCTCCGTCGGCTTCCCTGTGTACCAGAGCCCGTTCTGCGTCTGTCCGTCTTCTTTCTCGTACCGATTGCCATACGGTGTGTAGGTCTCGTCCCAGATTAGCGTCCCAAATTCGTCAGCCGCCGCAACCGGCGTACCCGCCGCATCGTTGTAGTAGTAGACGACATTGGGCTGGGTATCGACGACGGTGATGGTGATCGGCGCCGTGCTGCTGGCGAACCCGGCGTTATCGATAGCCCGTGCCACGACGGTATAGGTCCCCGGCACCGGGAAGTTCCAGCGGAGAGTATAGGGCGCCTCACTGTCGGTGCCGATGAGAGCACCGTTGGCAGACCACTCCACCCGCAGGATCGAGTAACTCGGCGCTGGCGTGACATTGAGCCGAAGGTGGATCGGCCCGCTGGTGTAGTACTGGGTGCCTTGGGTCGGATAGCCAAGCCCGAGCGACGAGTTGCCACTGACTTCGGTGACCGTGATGGTTGCGGGTACCGAGGTCACGGACTCGCCGCTGCTGGCTCGCGCGACGGCAGTCAGGGTGTAGGTGCCGGCCGGGGCATTGCTCCAACGAATCCGATGGGGTCGTGGTCCGTAGGACGTCCCGATCAAGGTCGTCCCGCCGAAGAAGTCAACTCGTATCACGTTGCCGTTCAACCCCGCCACGTAATAAGCACCGGCGACAAGGTCGAGGTTGGCCGGCGCACGGAAAGTTGAGCCGTTGACCGGTTCGGCCAAGGTCACTGTGAGCGGTGCAGACGAGCTGGCGGTGGCCATCAACACGTTGATGTGCGCCGGTAACAGGGCCCCGCCAAAGATCTGAACTTCGTCGAGTTCGCCGCCGAACCGCTGATTCGCAGAGCCAGCACGTCCACCCATGCGGAAGACGGCACTCACCACCGCATTGGCTGAAAGCGGCGTGCCAACGCGCTGGGTCAGCGTCTGCTGGACGCCGTCGATGACGAGCCGGTTGCTGGTCACGCTGCCGTTGCTGAATTCCGCAACGACATGGTGCCAGCCATTGGCGAGGCCGGTCGACGCGACCCCATAGACGTCGCCGTTGAAGGTGGTGAAGCCAAAGCCGCCGGATGCCAGCAACAAGCCCTGTGACGACCAGGACACGGGCACCGCGTTATCGACACCGTTCCACTTCATCCAGAACGCGACGCTGGCCTTGCTGCCACTGGACGTTGCCATCGGCAAACCGCTCACATCGATGACGCCTCCGGCAAAGCTCGCCGCCATCCCGGTGTCGGGTTTGCTTCCCAACGTAGGTGCCGGTACCTGTGTCACCGATCCAAGCCGGGTCCCATCGTATCGACTGATGATGTCGGGCACCGGCGCAACGCCGGCCCACGTCGTGTTGAATGGATAGGAAGCGATGGCATCGGAGAGGTCGGTGTTGACGGTGATCGTGACCGGCGAAGAGGTCGCGACGACCCCATTTCCGCTGGTAGCCCTGGCTGTCAGGGTGTAGGTACCGGGAGCGACACCGTTCCAGGTGTAGGCGTAGGGCGGGGTGGTGCTCGAGCCGACAATGAACGCGCCGCTGTAGAAATCGACGCGAGCGATGGTTCCGGAGGCGTTGCTTGCGCTTGCGGTAAGTGCGACCGTTGCCGGCGCTACATACGAACTGTTGGCGGACGGACCCGTGAGCGACGCGGCCGGCTGATCGGGCGAGGACCCGACGATGACCGTAATCGCTGGCGAGGTGAACTCGTAAAGACCCCCGGTTGCCATGTTCCTGTGCGTCTTCTTCGCCGTGACCGAGTAGGTCCCTGCCGGGACGTTGGACCAAGTGACCGCGAAAGGCGCCGTGGTGGCGCTGCCGATCAGGACTCCGTCGCGGAAGTACTCCACGGAAATGAGGGGAAAAGACAGGTATGGATTGGCCGCCGCCGTCAGCGCGATACTGGCCGGTGCCACAAAGCCGGAGCGATCGACCGGCGTCACAATCTGAATCGAGGGCGTGGGCGGGCCGATCTGAATACTGCGGTCGATGGGCGGAGCCGCGGCCCAGTAAAGGTTGTCGCCCGGCTGCTCCGCCCGCATGACGCAGGTGCCGACGGAGCGAGGCTCGAAGTAGCCGTTGGCATCGGTGCCGCAAACGGACGGCGTGATCGAGGCAATGGTGACGGGGAGGCCCGAGATAGCGCTGGCCTGAGGAAACCAGGGGGCGCAGAGGCCAGAATCGCAGCTGGGAGGGTAAACCCCCTCGCTGGGCGCCTGGAAGTCGATGGTCTGTGGACGCTTACGAATCAGGATCACAACGTCCTGAGTCGCATCGGGGGGGAAGCCGTTGGTGGCGGTGACCCGAATCGGAAACGTACCGTACTCGGCCGCATCACTTCGGACCTGGCCTCCTGATGTGAAGTGGAACCGGGTCCCTGGAGGGGGGGTGAACGAAAAGGTCGGCGCCGGCGTTCCCGATGCGGTGAACTGGAAACTGTACGGATCCCCGGCGATCCCATCCGGTGGTACACCACTGGTGATCTGCGGAGCGGCGGTACTAAGCCCGGTGAGGTTGAGCAACACCGAGACTCCGTAGGGCCCGTTGGTCAAGACATCGAGCAACCCGTCGTTGTTGACATCGACAAGGGCGACGTGTCTCGGAACGGGTCCGCTGTTGAATCCCAGAGGCGCCCTGAAGGTCCCGTTGCCGTTGCCCAGCAACACGATGACCGATCCAATCGGCTGGCCGTTGGCAGTGACGAGGTCGAGTTTCCCATCGCCATTGAGATCCGCCACGGCGAGCCGAGTCACCGTGTCGCCCGAGGGGTACTCCACCAATGGCTGGAATGTCCCGTCGCCGTTTCCGAGTAAGACACCCACCTGGCCATCGGTGGCCACGGCAACGTCTTTCTTGCCGTCGCCATTGAAATCCCCCACCGCAAGCGACTCGGGCACACCAGTGGTCGTAAGCGGGATCGCTACCGGCGATCCGAAGGTGCCATTGCCGGCACCCGCCAGAAGGAAGAGGGTGTTGTCCTGCGATTGCAGGGCCAGCAAGTCCACCTTGCCGTCGCCGGTGAAGTCCGCCGCAACGACGCTAACCAAGGCGGTCCCGACCGAGAGTGCATTGCTGGCAGCGAAAGTCCCGTTCCCAACCCCGATATGGAGGCTGAGCGACCCGTCAGCATTGGCCAATACCAGATCGAGCTTGCCGTCACCGTTGAGATCGATCGCCACGAGTTCAGATGCGTTGGTTGTACCCACCCGTGGAGCGGGGTCGAAGCGCCCATCGCCGCGTCCCAAGACGACGTCGGTGCAGCCTGATAAGGACGCCATGGCGATGTCCAACTTGCCATCGCCGTTGAAATCTCCGCTGACCAACGAATCGTACCCGGAACACCACGCGCTGCCCGCAAACGACGCTAGGGCATCGAAACCGCCATTGCCCCCACCCAACAGCAGGTTCTGGAGATTCTGGGTGGCAGTAGCGATATCGGGTTTGCCGTCCGCATTGAAGTCGCCGACCGTCAAGACCCAAACATCGCCACCGGCCATCGGTTGCAGGTCGTAATCGCCCAGACGCAGGGGACTTCCGGTCGCCGCAACCGTGATGCTGATGGCGGTACTGGTGGTCGCGGCCCCGTTGTTGTCGTAGGCCTTTGCGGTCAGCGTATAGGTCCCTGCCACAACACCTCTCCAGACGAATTGATGCGGGGATGCCGTGGTAGTGCCGACAAGGGTTGAACCGCTGTAGAACTCAACTCGACTGACACTGCCGTCACCATCGCTGACCGTGGCGCGCAGCGGCACGATCGCTGGCGCCACGAACGTGCTGCCGTTAGTGGGTGCGATCAAGCTGACGGTCGGGGGCAGGTTGGTCCCTGCTGGCTTGACCTGGAAACTCTGGTCGTTCGTGGGCGCCGCGGCAAAGGTGGCGTTGCCCGCCTGCGCTGCACGGACGGTGCACGTGCCCGCTGCCACCAACGTCGCCGTACTGCCACTGACGGTGCAAATGGAGGCCGTTAGTGAGGTGAACGTCACCGTCAACCCTGAACTTGCAGTCGCGCTCAGTGCAACCGGCCCAGTTCCCAGGAACTGGTCATACAGCGGCCCGAAGGTGATGCTTTGAGCCTTCTTGGACACGGTGAAGCTGCGGTTGACTGCGGTCGCTGGACCGTAGGTTCCATTTCCAGCCTGCGTTGCCTGGATCGTGCACGTGCCGGCCGCAACCAACGTCACGGTGTTGCTTGTTACGGTGCAGATGGTGGCCGTGGTCGAGGCAAAGCTGACCGGAAGCCCGGATGTCGCGGACGCGGAAAGCGTGAACGCAGGATCGCCAATGGTGCGATTGGCCAGAGGGTCGAACGTGATGGATTGCGCGTTGAGCGCGATGGTGATGGCAAAGGTCTGGCTGGCATTGGGCAGCACGCCGTTAGCGGCGGTAATGGTGCCGCTGTAAGTCGCTGCGGCGGTGGGCGTGCCGCTCAGCAGCCCGGTGTTGCCATTGATGAATAGGCCGGTCGGCAACGCATTTGGCAGGGTCGAATAGGTCGGCGCGGGAGTGCCACTGGCGATGACCTGATAGGAATATGGCACGTTGATAGTGCCACCCGGGGGGGGCGGGCTGACGAAGGTCGGTGCTTGGGAGGATCCGCCCACATTGGTGAGGGCAAAGCTGGTGCTGAGCGCGCCCGCGCTGGCGATAACCGAGAACGATCCGGCGGTCGCGTTGGCGGTGAAAGTCGGGGCAGTGGCGATCCCCGCCGCATTGGTGGTCACCTGCGCGCTGGGCACCCCGCCGGAAAAAGTGCCCGAGGGTCCCGCACTGGGCGCAGTGAACAGCACGTCCTGACCGGCGAGTGGCTGGCCGCCGGAGGACCGCACCAGCGCCTGTAGCGCCACGGCATAAGCGGCATTGATGTTGGCCGACTGCGGCGAGCCCGCTTGCACAGCGATCGTGGAGGACGACCCGGCTTGCGCATTGATCAGGACCCTAACAACATTGCTAACTTGACTGGTTTCAACCAGATCTGGCTGGCCGTCGCCATTGAGATCTGCGGCCGCCAGTGCATAACCCGGAACCCCGACATTCACCGATAAAGCCGGTAGGAATGTGCCGTCGCCCACGCCTCGGTACACACCGACGTAGGTGTCGTTACGCGCCACGGCCGCGATATCGGGTCGACCGTCGCCATTGAAATCGGCCACGGCGACACTCCAAAGCCCCGACCCAAGATCGACCGGAAGATCGACCCGTGCGGCGAATGTGCCATTGCCCAGGTTCCGTAGCGTCGACAAGCCGGGATTGAGCTCTCCCGGCATATCCTGGTAACCGACCACCAGATCGAGCTTGCCGTCGCCGTCCAGATCGGCGACAGCGAGGGAGGAGGGGTATAGCAGTGTCGGATAGCCAACCGGCGTGGCAAGGGTTCCATCGCCATTACCGTTCAGCACGCTGACGGAGCCAAAGAATCCGGCAGCGGCGACGTCAACCTTGCCGTCACCATTGAAATCACCCAAGACAAGCGCCTGAGCATAATCCCCGATCCGGTAGGCAACAGGGGCCTGAAAGGTGCCATCGCCGTTGCCAACGAAGACCTGGATTGTGTTGCCGACCACCCGCGCGCCAGCCACGTAACCGTTGGCAACGACGAGGTCGGCTTTGCCATCGCCGTTGAGGTCCGCCACGGCGATCGCCGTCGGTGAGTCCGCGACCGTCAGCGTCACTGGCGCGGAGTACGACGAGGCAGAGCGGAAGTAGAGTGTGACGGTGCTCTGGTACCAATCGAGGATCAACAGGTCGGGTCGACCGTCCCCGTTGATGTCGGCGATTGCCACTCGACCAAGATTGTTTCCGACTGCCAGCGTCGTTGGCGTACCGAGCGTCCCGTTCCCCATTCCGGAAAGCACGGTGACGTTCGTGCCACTGGCAGCGACCACGTCGATTCGCCCGTCGGACGTCGCGTCCCCGAGGGCGAGGTGGCCAGGGCTGGCCAGGGGATAGTCGGTAGCCGGAGCAAAGGTCACCGGCCCAATGACAGGAAAACTTCGTGCTACGGACGGTGCAGCGTTGTAGCGCGAATCACCGGCCTGCGATGCAAGAACCGTACAGGTCCCCACTCCAATGATCGTTGCCGTTGATCCGGTCACGGAGCAGACAGCGGGACTCTGCGACACAAACGCAACGGGCAATCCGGACGAGGCCGTGGCGCTCAACGCGATGGGCGGGTCTCCCCACGCAACGGCCGGGAGCGCAGCGAAGGTCAATGTCTGTGTAGCCTTGGCGATGGTGAAGCTGCGGTCCACATCAACGGCCGGGTCCCAACTTGCATTACCCGCTTGCGATGCGCGCAAGGAACATGTCCCAGACGCGACCAGCGTTACCGTGGTCCCGCTGACCGTGCACGTCGCGGTAGTAAGGGACGCAAATGTAACCGCCAACCCCGACGTCGCGGTCGCTGACACGGAAAACGGCGCTGCCCCAATCGTCTTGTTGGGAGGCGCATTGAAGGTAATGGTCTGCGTGCCTTTGGTCACGCTGAAACTTTGGTCGACATTGGCCGCCGCATTCCAATCGGTGTTCCCGGCTTGAGCCGCGCGCACCGTGCAGGTGCCCAATGTCTTCAGCGTCAACGTGGTTCCGCTGACCGTACATACGGTGGTGGTTAGCGAAGAGAACGTAACCGCCAGCGCGGACGAGGCCGTGGCGGTCAGAGTCATCGGCGTCTGATCAAGGCGCCGGGCCGCGATCGCGGCGAAGCTAATCGTTTGATTGCCCTTCGCGACCGTGACGCTCTGATCGACGTTGGCCGCCGCGTTCCAGTTGGCGTTGCCGGCCTGGGCGGCACGAACCGTGCAGGTTCCGACCGCCTTTAGCGCGACCGACGTGCCGGCCACAGTGCAGATTGTCGTGGTCAGCGAAGAGAAGCTGACTGCAAGGGTTGAAGACGCGGTCGCCGCGACCGCGACTGGCGTCTGGTCGAGGCGCTGGCCGCTGAGCGCACCAAACGTAATGGTCTGATTGCCCTTCGACACCGTCAGACTCTGGCTGACCGTGGTGGCGGCGTTGTAGTTGGCGTCGCCCGCTTGCGCTGCCCGGATCGTGCAGGTACCTACCGCCTTCAGCGTCACGGTGTTTACACTCACCGTGCAAATCGATGTGGTCGTAGAGGAGAACGTGACAGCGAGACCCGAGCTGGCGGTGGCCGTAACCGTAAACGGGGTTTGGTCGAGCCTGCGCCCGGCGAGGGCCGCGAAGGTGATCGACTGCGCGGCCTTTGCCACCGTAAAGCTGCGATCGACGTTCGGCGCCGCCGCGTAGGTGGCATTGCCCGCTTGAGAGGCGCGGACGGTGCAGGTTCCTGCCGCGACTAGGGTGACCGTGGTGGCAGACACCGTACATACGGACGTTGTAAGCGATGAAAAGCTGATTGCCAAGCCCGAGGAGGCGGTAGCGCTGACCGTGAAGGGCGCGTTGCCGTAGGTCTTACCGGATAGCGCCGCGAACGTGATGGTCTGGGCGGTCAGCGCGAGACTGACGGGCGCGACCCCAAGCAGCAGCAAGGTCGCAATACTGCCAACAAACCGTGAGAAGTTCGCTCCGCTGCAACCGAAGCACGTGAGGGCGACGCGGCTCATCCAGGCTCCGCACCCTGCCCGCAAGATGGCAAGACGTCGCTGCACTTTCAAGATGCTCCCCTTGAAGACACACTATCCAAGCCTCGCCAACATCCGATGGCCGGGCCTGGCTCCTGCTTGAGCATTCTCACCCGCCGACGTCCAGCAGTGGTCGAGCCGCTCGACCAAGAACCCGGTTTTGCGCTACCCGCTCGCGATGGTTCCAGCGGCGTAGACAAAACGCAAGCCAGAAGCGGGTGCGGTCAGCCTGTCATAAGCAACAGGTGGAAAGCTGGACCGGAAGCTTTCGTAGAGCGAAGTGGCCGAAAAGAGGAGAGGCGAAAGGTCAGGTGAAAAGCGGCAAGGAATACGAAAGGGGCAAGGCATCGATCTATCTATCGATGCCCTACCGCGCGTCCCCGGAAGTCGAGCCTTTGGTCCCCAACCCCCACAGCCCTTCCGGTTACTGCGTTCTACTTTTCGGCAAATCCCGGAATCGCCGACTGCCAGCGTCGCCGCTGCGCGGTTGCGGACCGAAATCGACGTTCACCTACCACAGATCAATTACATGGCCACATCATGCGGACCGCAAACACAGGCACGTCTCTGATTAAACGATGCTGCTGCGCCCTAAACGGTGCCAACGGACTAGTAACTTCGGGCTAGAGGCCCGAAGCCTTCTGCTGCGCCTCGGCCGCCATCGCCGCGCGGTGCTCGACTGCGAACACTGCGGCCTCGACGCGCGAGGTGAGTCCGAGCTTGGACAGGATGTGCCGCACATGCAGCTTCACCGTGTCGTGGCTGATGTCGAGCGCCTGCGCGATCGCCTTGTTGCTCTTGCCGCTCGACAGGTGCTGCAGGATCTCGCGCTCGCGCTCGGTCAGCTGCTTCATGTAGCTCTCGCGCGAATTCTTGGGCTCGCCGGGCATCAGGAGGTCGACCAGCTTGATCGCCATCATCGGCGCGACCACCACCTCGCCGCGCGCGGTGCGGCGGATGGCGTCGATGACGTCGTCGGGGTCCATGTCCTTCAGGAGATAGCCGCGCACGCCCATCCGGAACGCGCGCGCCAGGTCCTCCTGCGAGTCGCTCATCGTCAGCACGACAACCGGCGTCGTGCAGCCCTCGGCGCGAAGCCGGGTGATCAGGCTGAACCCGTCGGTCGGCGCCATGCGCAGGTCCACGATCGCGAGGTCCGGGCGCGTCTCGGTCAAGAGCCGCACGGCCTCGTCCGGACTGCCCGTCGTGCCGAGGACCTTGATGCCGGCGCGCTGTTCCAGCAATTCGGCCAGCCCGCGCCGGCACAGCCCATGATCGTCGACCAGCACGACCCGAATCGGTTCACTCATGACCTGTTCTCGCTATCAAGTTGCACCGCAGGAAACCGCAGACGAATGCACGTTCCCGCTCCTTGCGCTTTCTCGAGCGTCAGGCTCCCACCCAGCCGGCGCGCGCGCTCGCGCATGATGACGATGCCGTAGTGGCCGGTATCGTCGGGCTCGAGAGCGTCAGGATACGCGACCATGCCGACGCCGTCGTCGACGACTGCAATTTCGTAGCCGGCGGCAACACGACGGAGGCTCAACTCGACGCGCCGCGCATGCGCGTGCCGGCAGACGTTGGCGAGCGCTTCCTGCACGATGTGGAAGATCTCGATTTCACGGTCGGCAGGCAGGCAGAAGTCGGGAACGCGGTTCTCGAACGCGAGCACCACACCGGTGCGATCGAAGAAGCCTTCGGCGGTTTCGGAGAGCGCGTGCACGAGCCCCTGCGGATCCATGCGGCTCCTGAAATAGGTGATCAGCTCGCGCAGGCGGCGGTGCGCGTTGGTGAGCGAGTCGTCCACGTCGGCCCAATACTTGAACGCGCGCAGTTCATCGCGCTGGCGGATCGCGTCCGACAGCAGGCTCATGCGCATGCGCATGTAGGTGAGCGCCTGCGCGAGCGAGTCGTGGACCTCGTTGGCCATCATCTGGCGCTCGTTCATCAGCGTCATGCGCAGGTTCAGGGCCGCGAGCCGGGCGTTCTCCAGCGTGACGCCCAGCAGGTCGCCGACTGCCTTCAGCATCGGGGTCATCTCCGGCGGCAGGCGGCACGGGGCGGCGAACAGCAGGCTCAACGTCCCGACCGGGCGGCCGCGGTGCTCGAGCGGCACCGCGGCGATGTGCCTGCACACCTGGGTCACCGAGCTCGCCACCAGCTGGTCGGCGCTGCCGCACACGTGTCGCAGCACGCATTCGCTGTCATGGTCAACCGCCTCGTCGCACACGGCGCACCAGCGCTCCGACGGCGCGCGCGTCGGATGGCCGACGGCTGCGACAGGCGCCCCGGCTACACCGTCGGCACCGACGAGCCGCACCGTGGCGGCCGTTGCCCCTGCAAGCCGCAGGACCGCCTCGAGCATCGGCTCCAGTACCTGCGCAGGCTCGGTGCCCCGGCTGTCCGGCTGCGACGGGCCGACCGCGCGCGATCCGACAGGCGAGCCGATGCGCGCGTCGGATCCGATCGCATCGGCAAGACCGGCTTCGCCGGTGCGGGGCCTTTCATCGTGCTGCAACACGGTCCGATTCCTCCTCGGGACGACGCGGCCGCTCCCGCGCGAGGCTCGTTGCGGTCACCGGGATGCCTCGGTCCCGTTGTCCCGGCGAATCGGAAATTATGGCCGCTCGGCCGTAGCGACACAAGAAAACCCCAGGCCGCCCGATCGACGGGATGCGAGCGGTGGGCACCCGTCCCCCCGCCGAGTCATCACCCATCAGGGGTATGCGTTTCCACCCCGTTCCGGCTATAGACAGCGGGTAGGCTCGCTGGCGTTAATGGAGGCGGCCGAGGGCGGGGCGCGTATTGTCGCGTGTTGGCTGCATCTCGCCAGCCTTCGGTTCATCGAAACCCGACCGCCGCCATGCCTCCCGTCCACGACCCGCTCGCGCCGCCCATGCCCGGCGCGACGAGCGAGATCCGTACGACCACGTGCTACATGTGCGCCTGCCGCTGCGGCATCCGCGTGCATCTTCGCGGCGGCGAGATACGCTACATCGACGGCAATCCGGACCACCCGCTCAACAAGGGCGTGATCTGCGCAAAGGGCGGCTCGGGGATCATGAAGCAATACTCGCCCGCGCGCCTTACGCAGCCGCTCAAGCGCCGCCCCGGCAGCGAGCGCGGCGCGGGCGAGTTCGTCCCGATCGAGTGGGACGAGGCGTTCTCGATGCTGGAGGAGCGCCTCGCCCGGATTCGCTCGACGGACCCTCGACAGTTCGCGCTGTTCACGGGACGCGACCAGATGCAGGCGCTGACCGGCCTCTTCGCGCGGCAGTTCGGTACGCCCAACTACGCTGCGCACGGCGGGTTCTGCTCGGTCAACATGGCCGCCGGGATGATCTACACGATAGGCGGGTCGTTCTGGGAGTTCGGCGGGCCCGACCTCGAGCGCGCGAAGCTGTTCGTGATGCTCGGCACCGCCGAGGATCACCACAGCAACCCGCTCAAGATCGCGATCTCGAAATTCAAGCGCGACGGCGGGCGCTTCATTTCGATCAACCCGGTCCGCACCGGCTACTCGGCGATCGCCGACGAATGGCTGCCGATCAGGCCGGGAACGGACGGCGCGCTCCTGCTTGCGTTGATCCACGAGTTGATCGCACTCGGCCTCTACGATCGCGACTTCCTGGTGCGCTACACGAACGGCGGACAGCTCGTGAACCAGGACGAGCGAAACGACGAGTTCGGCATGTTCGTGCGCACCGAGGTGCCCGAGGAAGAAGGCTGCTTCGACCCGCAGAACAAGCTGTGGTGGGACCGCGCGACGAACCGCCCGGTGATCACGCACAGCGACGGGGCCGACCCCTACCTGCTGGGCGAGTTCCAGCTGTCCGACGGCACGGCTGTCAGGCCCGCGTTCCAGCTGCTGAAGGACCGGGTCCTGCACTACACGCCGGACTGGGCGGCGGGCATCACCGGGATTCCGGCGGCCGCGATCCGCCGCCTCGCGCACGAGATGGGCATCACCGCACGTGACCAGAAAATCGAGCTGCCGATCGCGTGGACCGACGTCTGGGGCAAGGAGCACGACACCGTCACGGGCAACCCGGTCGCCTTTCACGCGATGCGCGGTCTTGCCGCGCACTCGAACGGCTTCCACACGATTCGCGCGCTCGCGATCCTGATGACGCTGCTCGGCACGATCGACCGGCCCGGCGGCTTCCGCCACAAGGCGCCGTTCCCCCGCCCGATCCCGCCCTGTGCGAAGACGCCCAACACCCCGCTCGCGGTCAAGCCGGACCACCCGCTCGACGGCCTCGCGCTGGGCTGGCCGGCCGAGCCCGACGACCTCTTCGTCGACGAGAACGGCGCGCCCGTGCGCATCGACAAGGCGTTCTCGTGGGAGTACCCGCTGGCAGTCCACGGGATGATGCACAACGTCATCACCAATGCCTGGCGCGGCGATCCCTACCCGATCGACACGTTGATGATCTTCATGGCCAACATGGCCTGGAACTCGACGATGAGCACGCTCGACGTGCGCCGGATGCTGAACGACCGGCACACCGAAGGGCCGAGTCGCGGCGAGCACAAGATCCCGTTCCTGGTCGTGTGCGACGCGTTCCAATCGGAGATGACGGCGTTCGCCGACCTCTTGCTGCCCGACACCACCTACCTCGAGCGGCACGACGTGATGTCGATGCTCGACCGCCCGATCTCCGAATTCGAGGGCCCGGTCGACGCGGTGCGCATCCCGGTGGTGCCGCCGACCGGCCAATGCAAGCCGTTCCAGGAAGTGCTGATCGAGCTTGCCGGCCGGTTGAAGTTCCCGGCGTTCGTGCGGACCGACGGCACGCGCAAGTTCCGCGACTATCCGGATTTCATCGTCAACTACGAAACCGATCCCGGCTCGGGCATCGGCTTTCTCGCCGGCTGGCGCGGGAAGGGCGGCGAGAAGTTCATGCGTGGCGAACCCAACCCGCGCCAGTGGGAAATGTACGCGCGGAACAACTGCGTCTTTCACTACCGGCTGCCGCAGAGCTACCAGTACATGCGCAACTGGAACCGCGGCTACCTCGATTGGTCGCAGCGCAACCGCATCACGCGCTATGCCGAGCCGATCCTCGTCCACCTGTATTCGGAGGTGCTGCAGAAGTTCCGCCTCGCTGCGCAGGGCAAGGGGATCACGCGCAAGCCGCCGGTCCACCTCGCGAAGCGCATCGAGGAGTATTTCGATCCGCTGCCGTTCTTCTACGAGCCGCTCGAGGCGCAGGCGGTCGATCGCGTCAAGTACCCGCTCTCCGCGGTCACGCAGCGGCCGATGGCGATGTACCACTCCTGGGACTCGCAGAATGCGTGGCTGCGCCAGATCCACAACCAGAATCACCTCTACGTCAATCCGCAGGTCGCGCGCGCCGAAGGCATCGAGGACGGCGGCTGGATGTGGGTCGAGTCCCCGTGGGGAAAAGTGCGCTGCGTGGCCCGCTACTCCGAGGCGGTCGAGCCGGGAACCGTCTGGACCTGGAACGCGATCGGCAAGGCGGCCGGCGCCTGGGGACTCGCGCCCGACGCGAACGAGTCACAGCGCGGATTCCTGCTGAACCACCTGATCGCCGACGAGCTGCCGATGCCCGGGAGCGACAAGCGCATCTCGAACTCCGACCCGATCACCGGGCAGGCGGCGTGGTACGACGTGCGCGTGCGCATCTACCCGGCCGAGGCGGGCGAGGCGAAGCAAACCTGGCCGCAGTTCGCACCGATGCCCGCGGCGCCGGGCACCGATGCGACGCGGCACCGCTGGATCGCGTATTTCGCGGGCGGGGGGCGGCGGCGATGACGCAACTCGCGCTTGTCATCGACCTCAACGTCTGCGTGGGATGCCAGGCGTGCGTCACGAACTGCAAGCAATGGAACACGTCCGGCGCGGCCGGTCCGCTCGCCGACTTCAATCCCTACGGCGCCGACCCGACCGGAACGTTCCTGAACCGCGTGCAGACGTTCGAGGTGGGTGAGTATCCGAACACGCAGACGGTGCACTTCCCCAAGTCGTGCCTGCATTGCGAGGATCCGCCGTGCGTCCCCGTATGCCCGACCGGGGCCTCCTACAAGCGCGCCGAGGACGGCATCGTGCTCGTCGACTACGACAAGTGCATCGGCTGCAAGTACTGCTCGTGGGCGTGCCCTTATGGCGCACGCGAGCTCGACGCCGAGCGCAAGGTGATGACCAAGTGCACGCTCTGCGTGGATCGGATTTACGACGCGGCGCTGCCGGAGCGCGACCGCAAGCCGGCCTGCGTGCTCGCATGCCCGACCAACGCACGCCTGTTCGGCGACATTCACGACCCGGACTCGGTCGTGTCGGTGTCGATCCGCGAGAGCGGGGGATACGCGCTGATGCCCGAATGGGGCACGCATCCGGCGAACCACTACCTGCCACGGCGCAAGACGCCGATGCACGTTCACGAGGACGAGCTCCAGCGCGCCGACAACCCGCTCAAGATCGACGGTCTCCTGCCGAAGCCCGCGAAGAGCGAGCCGGCGCTCGACGACTTCACTTCCTGGTAGCCGACCGGACAGCGTGAAACCCGACTTCTCCGTCCTCTTCCTTACGACGCTGATCGGCGCCGGGCAGGGCCTGTTCCTGGCGCTCGTTGCCGCGCAGTCGTTCGCGCAGTTCGATCTCGTCCCGGCCCAGGACGGGCGCACGTTCTACGCCGCCGGCGCGCTCGTCGCGCTCGCGTTCACGGGCCTCGGACTCCTTGCCTCGTTCTTCCATCTCGGCCGGCCGGAGCGCGCCTGGCGCTCGATCTTCAAGTGGCGCACGTCGTGGCTGTCGCGCGAAGTCTTGGTGCTGCCGGCGTTCATGGCCGCGGTGTTCGCCTACGGTGTTGCCCACTGGGCACGCTGGAAGCCGGTGCTGATGACGCTCCCCGCCGGCGAGACGGTGGACGCGACGCTCGTCCTCGGAGCCGTCGGTGTGCTCCTCGCGTTCGCCTTGTTCGTCTGCACCGCGATGATCTACGCGTGCCTTCCCTTCCTGCGCGAGTGGGCGAGCCCGCTGACGGTGGTCAATTTCGTCCTGCTGGGCGGGGCGTCCGGGTTCACGCTGGCCGCCGGTTTCGCGAGCTTCGCAGCACCGGCGCTCGTGCGTTTCTTCGGCATCTTCGCGCTCGTCCTGATCCTGCTCGCGTTCCTGTCGCGCGTGGCGTCGCTGGTCCGCAACGCCCGCCTGAAACCAAGGTCCACGTTGCAGACCGCGATCGGGATCAAGCATCCACGCATCGTGCAGATCTCGGCCGGATTCCAGGGCGGCTCGTTCAACACGCGCGAGTTCTTCCACGGCAGGACCAAGGCAGCGCTTCGTAGTGTCAAGTGGGGATTCCTTATCGCCGTGTTCGCGGTTCCCGCGTTGCTCCTCGCGGCGGGCCTGTGGGCCGCGGCTCCTGCAGCCATCCCGGCTGCCTTCGCGGTGCAGTACGCGGGGCTCCTCGCCGAGCGCTGGTTCTTCTTCGCGCAGGCAAATCACGCGCAGAACCTCTACTACCAGGCGATCGGGTGACCTTGCGGCCCATCGAGGACTTCGTGAGCCGTCCCGAACATGGTTGTCAGCTTGTTGCCGCGCCTCACGAGACCCCATGCCCGCGACCGTGGCAGTGGCGTACGGGCGCGCAACGGGAAAAGGGGAGGTGAACATCATGCCGTTGGTTGATCCACACGGCGGCGGCGATCTCCTGCCGCTGCTGCTCGACGGCGACGCGCTCGTCGCCGAGCGCGCGCGAGCCGCCGGACTGCCCAAGGTGCGCGTCAGCTCGCGTGAGAGGGGCGACCTCATCATGCTGGGCATCGGCGGCTTCACGCCGCTCGAGGGCTTCATGTCCCACGCCGACTGGCAGGGGGTGTGCGACGGCATGAAGACGGCAAGCGGCCTGTTCTGGCCGATTCCGATCACGCTGTCCGCTGACGCCGTCACGGCCGGCGGAATCCGCACCGGCCAGGAGGTGGCGCTCACCGACCCCGACGACGGCGCGGTTCTCGCATCGATGCGCATCACCGAGAAATACACGATCGACAAGGCGCACGAGTGCGCAACGGTGTTCCGCACGACCGACCTCGAACACCCCGGGGTCAAGCTCGTGATGGAGCAGGGAGAAGTCAACCTCGCCGGGCCCGTCAAGGTGCTGTCCACCGGCGGCTTCCCGGAGAAATACGGCGACCTCTTCATGACGCCTCGGCAGACGCGCGCGCTGTTCGCCTCGCTCGGCTGGTCGAAGATCGCGGCGTTCCAGACGCGCAATCCGATGCACCGTTCGCACGAATATCTCGCCAAGGTCGCGATCGAGGTGTGCGACGGCGTGCTCGTGCATTCGCTGCTCGGCGCGCTCAAGCCCGGCGACATCCCGGCCGAAGTCCGCGCGCGCGCGATCTCGGTGCTGGCCGACAGGTACTTCGTGAGGAAGACCGTCGTGCAGGCCGGCTACCCGCTCGACATGCGCTACGCGGGCCCGCGCGAGGCACTGCTGCACGCGCTGTTCCGCCAGAACTACGGCTGCTCGCACCAGATCGTCGGTCGCGATCACGCGGGGGTTGGCAGCTACTACGGGCCGTTCGACGCGCACCACATCTTCGATCATCTGCCCGCGGGGGCGCTGCAGACGCAGCCCCTCAAGATCGACGTCGCTTTCTGGTGCTACACGTGCGGCGGCATGGCGTCGGGGCGAACCTGCCCGCACGACGACGCGGACCGGCTTCAGGTGTCCGGCACGCAGCTGCGCAAATCGCTCTCCGAGGGAGGGCAGGTGCCGCCCGAGTTCAGCCGCCCGGAGGTGCTCGAGATTCTGCGGGAGTACTACGCGCGACTCGACGCCTCGCCGAACGCGGAAGCGAAGCTCTCCGGTCGCTCGGCGCGCTGACGGCGCCGCTGCAGGCAGCCATGATCTTCTCGAGGCGCTGGAGAAGGTGGATCGGGAGAAGGGGACTGCGCGGCGGCATCAACCCTACGGCTGTTTGGGCGTCTTGTATTCGACTTCCTTCTGGAACGGCTTCCAGACGGTTTCGTAACCAACAAAGCCCTTTTCGTTGGGCGGCATCTGACGCGTTGTGAAGAACCGCGTCTGGCCGTCAGGAACCTTGGCGGGAGGGGGTTTTTGCTCGCTCATGAGTCACCATTCTTGCCTTGAAGTTGGAAGTGCAAACGCAAGCAACCAAGACCGAAGCCCGTCCTGGGCCATTCAACACCGCTGCTTAAACAGGTCTCATGAGTGACGGGTCGACAGCCGCGTTCGCAACGATCGCCTCCCCCACTCTCGTCTCTTCGTCCGTGGCGTCGCGCACCGCGAGTATCTCGAGCGTAAAGACGACCTCTCTGCCGCAAAGCGGATTGTTGCCGTCGACCGTCAGCTTCTCGTCGTCCATCGACGTCACGAGAAAGCTGCGGGTCTGGCCCCTGTCGTTTTCCATGAGGATGGAGCTGCCGACCTGCCGGTACTCCTCGGGGACATTCTCAATGCGATCGGTAAACACCAGCGACTCGTCTCTGGGACCGAAGATCTGATTGCCGTCGATCGGCACTTCGATCACGTCGCCGGCGGACCGTCCCTCGAGCTCCTTATGGACGGAAGGGGACAGGATTTCATTGTGTCCGTGAACATAGCCCAACGGAAATTCGACCCTGGTGAGGACATGCCTCGATTTCTTGTCGGTCACCTTGTAGGTCAGTTCGACAAACTTGCCGTCGCGGATGATATCTTTCATGTCGAATCCGAACGAACTCAGAAGATGGACGCACCAAAGATCTTGACCTGCCCGCCTTCATGGCCGAGGACAAGCCGGCCAAGCCATTCGCCCTGCTTCTTCGTGCTCCGTTGCCGGTAGAGAATCGTCACATGTTCGCCCCGGCGGATGATGCCGAGCGGGTCGATGTCTTCCGACAGGCTTCTCGCCAATTCACTGTTCGCGAACTGGTGGCCCGCGACGACCTGATTCATGGCGAGCGCGAGGGAACTGGAGAAGTTCCTGACGAACTCCCCGTACTTGCCTTCGTTCGAATTCCTGACGAGCTCGCGCCACAGGGGATCGGCAATGGCCCGAATCTCGTCATCGGTCTTGTCAATGATGTTCACGCGCGGCTATCTGCCACCGGAAGAGACCAGCTTCAGTGGGGTGCACAACCGTCGAACATGCCGATTGCTCCTGCGCCAGGCGGAGGGTCGACGCGAGCTTCTGCCCGGGGACATCGCTACTCAGCATCCGCAACCAGGTGATAGCAAGGCGCCTTCTCCATCGTGTACTCGCCAGTTTGCGGATCGCGATGCGACACGGTCAGCACGTGCCAGTTCTCGTCGTCCACCTTCATGGCGTCGCCCCGGTAGTAGTAACCCGGCCAGCGGGTCTCCTTGCGGAACAGCGTGTGCTGCGTGACGCACTCTGCAGCGCGATGACGGTGCTTCAATTCCCACGCACGCAGCAACTCGTGGATGTCCTCGGCGGCCAATTGCTCGAGGTCCTCCTCCATGATCGCGAGCTTCTTGAGACCGATGTTCAGGAGCTTCTCGTTGGTCATGTAGTTGACGGTCACTCCGCCGCAATACTCGTCCATCAGCTTCTGTAGACGGTCCAGGCCCTGCTTGGGGTTGATGTAGTGCGGATTGACCGAGCCCGCGACGATCGCATTGCGGTAGGTCTTGTAGTGCTCCAGGGGTTTGTAGATCTCTCTCTTGCGGCCGTTGATCTGCTCATCGGATACGACAATGCCTTCGGCCTTGCCGTCATCGATGTACTTGCACGCCGCCTTCGCGGCGAGACGACCCTCGGTAAACGAACCGGATGAGAACGCGTGCGGTGTGCCGCCGACCGCGTCACCGGCGCCGAACAGGCCTTCGATCGTCGTCATGCGGTTGTAGCCCCAGAAATACTCGGGAGGGGAAACGTCCTCGGGACCCGAGCACCAGGCACCCGAGCCCGTCGCGTGGGAGCCCATGACGTACGGCTCGGAGGTGGTCAACTCCGGGTTCTCGTTCTTGGGATCCACATCGGTGGAGGCCCACAGCACCGCCTGGCCGACGGTCATGCCGAGGAAATTCTCCCAGCCGACCTCCTCCAGATGGGGATCCTGGAAGGCGCGCATGGTCACCATGTGAATCGGGCCGCGGCCGGCATTGACTTCGCTGATCAATGCATGGTTGCGCAAGCAGGTCGGGATCGGCCGATGGGTCAGGTGCGAAGCTTCCGGATCGAGATACTCCTTGCCGACCATCTTCTGCAGTTCGGGGAACCACCTGGACTCGTACTCTTCGCCGAGACCATTTTGCGTGTAGGTCTTCAGGTGCAGGAAGTAGGCGCCGACCGGGCCATAACCATCCTTGAAGCGCGCCAGCACGATGCGATTTTCCATTTGCGTCATCTTGGCACCGGCGTTGATCATGAGCCCGTAGGCAGACGCGGACGACCATGGCGCATACCACGTGCGGCCGGAACCCTCGCCCACGGAACGCGGTTTGAAGATGTTGGAGGCGCCACCCGCGCCGCAAATGACGGTCTTGGACTTGAAGACGTGGTAGTTGCCGGTACGGACGTTGAAGCCGACGGCACCGGCAACCCGGTTCTCCTTGCTGTCGTCCATCAGCAGGTGGGTGACGCAGATGCGGTTGAAGACCTTGTCCGCCGATTTCTTGGCGGCCTCTGCCACGATGGGCTTGTAGGACTCGCCGTGAATCATGATCTGCCATCGCCCTTCACGCAGATAGCGCCCGGTCTTCGGGTCCTTCATGATGGGCAGGCCCCACTCCTCGAACTGATGCACCGTGGAGTCGACGTGACGGGCCATGTCGAACAGCAGGTCTTCCCGCACCATCCCCATCAGGTCGATTCGAGCGTAGCGGACATGGTCCTCCGGCTTGTTCTCGCCCCAGCGGGTGCCCATGTAGCAGTTGATGGCATAAAGACCCTGGGCGACCGCACCGGAACGATCGATATTGGCCTTCTCGGCGATGACGATCTTCTTGTCCTGACCCCAGAACCTGGCCTCCCATGCTGCACCCGTGCCGCCAAGGCCTGCACCGACGACAAGAATGTCGATGCCGTCTTCGACAATCGTTTCGTAAGCCATCAGTAGTACACGCCTTTCTTCATCTTGAGACCTGCAGACCGAAGCGTATGCAAGCCGCCGTCATCCATCCGGATGTACTTCGGCTCGTTGTACAACAGGTGTCCCTCGCGCATTTCCTTGCTGGGCCCGGGAACTTCGGCGAGCTTGGGAATGGCCGTTCCCCAGGGCTTGGTGGTGATGGGTGACAGGAAGTTCTTCTCCGTACCGTTGCGGAACTTGATCTTCCAGGCGATCGTGCCCTTCTGCTCGTCGCGATGCACGCGAACGCTGTGGCCGAGCGGCGCAAAGTCGGCATATCCGCGCACATCGATCGCATGCTGGGGGCAGGCCTTGACGCAGGAGTAGCACTCCCAGCACATGCTGGGCTCGATGTTGTAGGCGCGTCGATACGTCTTGTCGATGTGCATGATGTCCGACGGACAGATATCGACGCAATGTCCGCATCCGTCGCACCTTGTCATGTAGACGAAGGTAGGCATTGTTCCGGCTCCTTGACTGGCCCAGCAGAATCCGAGGGGGGCTTTCCGATTCAGTAGTGGCGAGGTGCTTCGCGCTTGATGCCGAGCCCCATGTTCATCGGAGCGTCTCGCAACAGGTCCATGGAGTGCCGTTCCCGCTGCGCGGGATCGTCACGGGTCTGTGTCGGCAGGTTCTCGGCCGTGCCGTTGGCCTCGGACACTCTCTTCTCGAAGGCCGCCGCGGGCTTGAAGAACATGTGGGCGAACTTGGACCAGGGCACGCCCGCGAACAGCACCGTCGTGGCCAGGATGTACAGGCCGAAGAACACGCCGGCCCCGGTCATGCCCCTGGATTGCAGGAAAGCCCAGATCAGCCCCAGCGTTGCACTGCCCAGGAGCGAGAGGATGAACAGGTCGGCGCGCATCAGGCGGAATGGCGAGCGGCCCTCGGCGGCGACATCGACCCGTATGAAGAACCAGAACCAGTATCCGCCGACGCAGATCATCAGGCCGCCGATCCACCACAGGATGGGCAGGATGGCGGGCGCGGGTGTCGCCGGGGTCGGGTAGCGGAAGATCAGGATGGCGGTGGTGACGACGTAGATCACGAATCCGTACATGCCCAGCAGGTGGGCGATCCGGCGCCGCGGGTTGCAGAACTCGCCGGAGGTGAGGACGTCGACCACGCCGGTCTTGACTGCGATCGACATCATTTCGCCGCCGCCAAGCGGCCTGGCACCCTTGCCTTTCGACTTCCGCCAGTTCTCGAAGAAATACTTCGCACTTCCCTTGTGCACCACGTCGAACAGCGTTCCTGCCGCGACCAGCACGATCATGAGGACGACATAGGCCTGCATGACGGCAGGCGGAATGGACGCCGAGATTTCGGCAAACGGATTGCTGGTGAACATCACGGTTCCCTTCTTGCTGCGCCAATGGTCGTCGCGCAGGGAGCAGCGCAGCGCCGTCGTCGTGCCACGGACACAGCCCCCAACGGCGAGGACCGCCTGGCTGGACGTATCAGACACGGATTGCCGACCAAACTCAATTGCCCGCTTGGGTAGGTCATGCCAGCCGACAGATCCGGAAGTCGAGTCTCGCGAGATCGGCGAGAAGCCATGTCGCCGGCGCGCCGAGACCCGCGACGGTGCCCGGATTCAGCAGCCATGTCACGCCGCCGGCGATCGTCGCCTGCCGAACCACGCCCGCGGCGTGCGAATGGCCGCAGCAGACGATGTCGTAGTCCCCTGTGCAGGCGAGACCTCGCGCATAGTGCGGATAATGCGTCGCGAAGATGCGGCGTCCGCCAAGCTCGAGGTCGGCGTCCTGCCCGTGGTAGGTGACGAGTCCCTGCGACGATTGGGCGAGCTTCCACAGCGCGACCGGATCGCCGAGATTGTTGCCGTGGATCGTGTGGACCGGCAGCCCGAGTTCGATGAGCGGCCGCAGCGTCTGGGCGCCGATCAGGTCGCCGCAGTGGACGACGGCTTCTGCCCCCGCCTCCCGCGCGGCGGAAACCGCCGCGGCGAGCATCGGGGCGCGGTCGTGACTGTCGGAGACGACGCAGATCTTCACCGCGTCACACCGGATGGACACGCCGTTTCAGGCATCGCCGGGACTCGGGTGGAAGGCGGGCGCAATGCCGAGAGCCCTCGCGAGATCCAGTTCGCGGATAAGGCCGTCGGCGGCAGACTGCCCGCGCTCGCGGACCACCTCGGCAGGGAACAATCGGGCTACGTGACGATTGCAGCGACCGCCGAGCGCGGCCTGCACTTCCGGCAACTGCCGCGCTTTCGGGGTCGTCATGGCACTGCGGAACCCGATCGAGAGGCGTCGCCGTCGCCGCCGAAGAACCGGCCTCGATCGCGCTCCGGCGCAGTCTTGCAGACGATGAATTCGAAGACCCGCGCGTGCCCGGTTCAGCGTCGGACAAGACGTCACGTCCTCGCAATCCGGGTCGAGCTGCAACTCCGCATCGGCACGTTCCAGCGTCACCCGGCGGCCAAAGCGCTGACGCAGCACCTCGGCGACCCGCTTGTGCAGGGCAGAAGTGAAATCCGAAAAAGCGGCGACCAGGGGAAGCTCCAATCGTCCTCGCCCCGCCCGCTCCGGCGGGGTGCCAATAGTGCATACACGGCACCGGTTCGCCGCTGAAGAGAATTCTACTTGCAGACCTCGATCCGTGCCAACGCGCGCCTCGTGGCATGCGCCGACGCGCATATCGTGCCCGCCCTCGCGTCGCGCAGATCGTGTGTAGAATCGCCGGTGGTGAAGCTCGTAGGCGCGTGTCCTAGGACGGGCAGCTGCGGCGCGACGCGAGACATAGCGCGTTGCGCAGGTTGCGGCACAGGCTGCGGCGGTTTGCCGAGCGGCACACCGGCTCGCCTCGTGCCGACGCGCACGACGCGCTTTCGGGCCGCATGCACCTGCTTCACCCGATCAACGCATGCCCGACCTGCCGCCCCCCCCGCGTCGATGCCGTTCGTACGCCGAAGGCTCGACGCGCGCCGTCCCGCCCGGCGCGCGAGGCAATCGCGCACGACGCGCGAGTGGCCCAGTGCGCGCGCGTGGACGTGCGCAGGGAGCGACGATCGCCGTCCTGCTGATCTCGATCCTCGCCTGCGTTCCGGATGCATCCGCCGCCGGCATGCCGAATGCCGACGCCGCGCTCGCCTGGTGGGTGTGGCCGCTGGGATTGTTCGTCGTCTGCTTCGCGCTCGGCATCGTCGCGGTGCCGGCGGGCGTAGGCGGCGGCGTACTGTTCGTGCCGATCGTCGGCGGTTTCTTCCCGTTCCACCTCGACTTCGTGCGCGGCGCCGGCCTGCTCGTGGCGCTCGCGAGCGCGCTCGCCGCCGGGCCCAACCTGCTGCGTGTCGGACTCGCCGACCTGCGGCTCGCGCTGCCGCTCGCGCTGCTGGCCTCAGCAAGCTCGATCGCAGGCGCGCTCGTCGGGCTCGCGCTGCCCGCAGCGATCGTTCAGATCGCGCTCGGCATCACGATCCTCGCGATCGTCGCGCTGATGGCGTCTGCAAAGAAGTCGGAGTTCCCGGAGGTCCCCGCGCCGGACCGACTCTCCGCCGCGCTTTCCATACACGGTGTATTCCTCGACGTCGCGCGCGGCGAGCTGGTGCGCTGGCAGGTCTGGCGTACGCCGGCGGGGCTCGCGCTCTTCACCGGCATCGGCCTCCTCGCCGGCATGTTCGGCATGGGGGCCGGCTGGGCGAACGTCCCCGTGCTGAACCTCGTGATGGGTGCGCCGCTCAAGGTGTCCGCCGGAACTTCGAGCTTCATCCTTTCGCTGGTCGACTCGTCGGCCGCGTGGGTGTACCTGAATCAAGGCGCCGTGCTCGCGATCGTGGCGGTCCCGTCGGTCGTCGGCATGATGCTCGGTGCGCGGATCGGCGCGCACCTGCTCACGTTGCTCAAGGCGTCCGTCGTGCGCCGGCTGGTGCTGGGGCTGCTCTTCGCCGCCGGCCTGCGCGCATTGCTGAAGGGCCTCGGCATATGGACGTGAGCCGGCGATGAACGCACCCGAACGGCCCGTCGTCGCCGCAGAGCAGCTCCGCTATGCGCGCGTGCTCGAATGGGGCGCGCGAGGCGGCCTGGTCGCGGTCGTCGTCGCGTTCGTGCTCTACGTAAGCGGCGTGCTGCCGGGCCGGGTTCCGCTCGACGAGCTATCGAACCTGTGGGCACTGCCCCTCGCCGACTACCTCCACCGCACCGCGACGCCCGTGGGCTGGGGCTGGCTCGAGCTGGCAGGCCACGGCGATTTCGCGAGTCTCGCCGGCATCGCCCTGCTCGCCACCTGCTCGGTACCGTGCCTCGTCGCCGTGCTGCCGATCTTCGCGCGCCGGTCCGATCGCGTCTATGTCGTCCTGTGCGCGCTGGAACTCGCCGTGCTGGCGCTCGCCGCCTCCGGCGTGCTGGTCGTCACGCACTGAGGCTCGCCCCGCTGCATGACCGGCGCCAATCCACCCTGGCAGCGCATCCTGCTCGCGACCGAGCACACCGAGTTCGACGTCGGCGCCGAGCGGCTCGCGATCGCCCTCGGCCAGCGGAGCCCTAAACCGCTCGTGGTCGTCGTGCCGGTGGTGAGCAACGCGGAGCTCGTGGCCGAGGCGCCCGGGCTCGCCGCACGGGTCGATGCCGAGGCGGCGAAACGCCGCAGCGAACTTCTGAACGTTGCCGCGGCCGCCGGCATTCGCGTCGACGTGCGCGCCCGCACGGACGCCGAAGCGTGGCGTGCGATCGTCGATTGCGCGCACGAGACAAGCGCGGATCTCGTCGTGATCCGACGCCGTGGCCGCCGCGGGTTCGTTGCGCGTCTCATGGTCGGCGAAATGGCCGGCAGCGTCGCATCAACGGCACCCTGCGACGTCCTGATGGTTCCCCGTGCCGGCGCGCCGTGGAAACGCGCGGTGCTCGTCGCCGTCGACACCTCGGCGACCGCGATGCACGTGACCTCTGCCGCGGCCCATGTGGCAAAGGCATTCGCGCTGCCCCTGCGTGTCGTCTGCGTCGCCATTGACCGATCCGACGCCGCGGTCGCGCGGGCCGAGGAGTCGCTGCGCCAAGCGATCGAGGCGCTGGCGCGCGACGGGATTTCCGCCGAAGGCGCCGTCCGCTTCGGCAAAGCGCACGAGGAGATCGTCGCGGCTGCCGCCGACTGCGCTGCGGACGTGGTCGTCGTCGGGCGCCGCGGCACTTCCGGTGCGCTGCACCGGCGCTCGCTCGGCTCGACCGCGCAGAGAGTCGTGGCGCTCGCGAACTGTCCCGTGCTCGTCGTCAGGACCTGACCTGCCGGTTCCGGCCCATCGGACGCCGCATCCCCGCAACGCGGGGCCCCTTTCTCGCCGGCTCGCGTCGCGGCCTCCTCTAACCGCCTTCGCAACTCCCCAAACCCCCTGTCGGCCGCCTGCGCCGACTCGCCCCACTCGCATCCCCGCAACGCGGGGCCCCTTTCTCGCCGGCTCGCGTCGCGGCCTCCTCGAACCGCCTGCGCAACTCCCCAAACCCCCGTGTCGGCCGCCTGCGCCGGCTCGCCCCGCTCGCATCCCCGCTACGCGGGGCCCCTCTCTCGCCGGCTCGCGTCGCGGCCTCCTCGGACCGCCTTCGCAACTCCCCAAACCCCCGTGTCGGCCGCCTGCGCCGGCTCGCCCCACTCGCATCCCCGCAACGCGGGGCCCCTTTCTCGCCGGCTCGCGTCGCTACTTCATCGCGAAGAGCTTGACGAGGTCGGCGCGGGAGACGATGCCGCGGATCTGCCGCTCGGCATCGGTCACGACCAGACGCTTGATCTTGTTCCGGTCCATCATCGCGACGGCGCGCTCCAGCGTCTCGTCCTCGCCGATGACGATCGGCGACGGCGTCATGATGTCGTCGACGATCGTTCCCATCCCCTTGCGCGCGCGGCGCTTGCGTACGACGGTCTCCAGGATGTCGGCCATACCGGCGCTGCCGAGGTTCATCGCCGACAGGAAGTCCGCCTCGGTAACGATGCCGACGAGCCGGCCATGGACGTCCACGACCGGCAGCCCGCTGATTTTCTTCGCGACGATCAGCTCGGCGGCCGCGGGCAGCGAGGTTCCCCTCTGCACCGTCACCACGTCCTTCGTCATGACGTCGCGCACATGCATCTGCCTGGCATGGCGGGCGTGCGGCGCGGTCGAAACGTCCTTGCCCATGAAGCTCATGTGTGACGGGAGCAGCGGCACCTTCGGCAGGTGCCCCGGCAGCAGCATGTTCCAGTACACCCACTTGAACGCAAGCTTGCCCATGTGATTCATGTAGCTCTCTTCGAGCAGCGCGAAAGGGCCGGCGTACGGGAGCGGGAACGAGCCTTCGAGCGGCTCGATGTCGTAGTTGAAGTCGAGCAGCATCGCCTTGTGATGGCCGGTCTCGACGAAACAGTTGGCGTGGCCGTCGAAGGTGGGCAGCGGCGGCTTGCCGTCGATCTCGCGCAGCAGGTTCTCGACCACGGTCTCGGCCTCGAAATGCGCGACCGACCCGGCCTTCGACGTCGCGACATTGGTGTTGTCGCCGAGCAGGTAGACATGCTCCGCGTTCTTGCTCTTCAGCGTGCGCGGGTCCGTCATCCCGTACCCGGCGCCGTCGCCGAGCCCCGAGTCGTCGATGACCGCCGGGCCGAGATTCGGCGGAATCGCGCAGAGCAGCTCGTAGTCGACGGTCCGCCCGTCGAACGTGCGGATCGACCGCCTGCCCGCATCCACCGACTGAATCGCGAAGTTCGGCACGACCTTGATGCCCTTCTCGTCGGCGACCTTTGAAAGGACGCGGTTGGCGTTGGGCTTGGTGAACGCGCCGGTGTAGGGGGTGACGAGCGAGATCTCGATGCGATCGCGGACGCCTTTCTCGCGGAAGTAGTAGTCGGCGAGGAAGGCGAACTCGAGCGGGGCCACGGGGCACTTGATCGGCATCTCGCAGATGTCGATCACGAGCCGGCCTTCCTTCATCGACTCCATCGCCTCGCGCATCGCCAGCGCGCCCTCCAGCGTGTAGAACGTGTGCACGCCCCTGCCCATCTCCTCGGCCATCCCCTCGACCTCTTCAGGCGCCATGCGGCAGCCGAGCGCCGAGACAAGGAAGTCGTACGGAAACGTCCCGCCGTCCGTCTGCACCTCGCGCTTCGCGTGGTCGATCAGGCGAACGTCGGCGGCGACCAGCTTCGCGGCCCGTGGCAGCGGTGCGGCGATCGGACGCACCACGTCCTCCTCCACACGGTACCCATACATTCCGAACGGGATGAACAGAAGGCCCGGCTGGTAGACGTGCAGGGTTCCTCGGTCGATCACCGTGATCGTCCATTCTTTCTGGTCGAGCCGATGGCAGAGCAGATTGGCCGTCAGAGCGCCAGCCGTGCCGGCGCCGAGAATCACGATGTTCTTCATGGAGACCTCGAGCGATTTGCGCGTGGAGCGCCCCGCCGAACTGCGGCAAGCCGCCTCCCCGGCTCACTGTCGTCCCGCGCCGGAACGCCCGCGTTGACATGGCTCAACGGGCGGCAAATTTCGGCGGCGAGGAACTGCGGATTGCGGCGATTCCGCGACGCCTGGAGGGGCAATCCGGCGAGAGCCGACTGGCTCGCCGGTGCCGCTCGAGCGGCCTCTGCCGGCGAGCGCCCTACCAGAACGCGAGAACTCGCCCCTTGGCAACCTTGTGCGAAAACTGGTTGAGCGGCCGATCGCCCTTGGCGACGCACCGGCCGGTCGCGATGTCGAACGCCCATCCGTGCTTCGGGCAGGTGAGCATGCCGGCCGCGAGCGCAAGGTGCGGAATGTTCGTCGCCTGATGCGGGCAGCGGCTGTCGTAAACCCTCACGGCCCGGCCTTTCCTGAACACGAACAGTCCCCGGCCATCGCAATCGACGCGCACGGCCTTGCCGCTTTCGACGTCGGCGATGGCGATGACGTCGTGCCAGACGGGTTCGGTGACGGCCCCGACGGAGCGAAATTCCGGGAGGTCCATGCGCAGGATCACGTCGACCGCCCAGACGATCTTGGCAAGGCCGAGCGCCGGGAACGCCATCAGCAGCGCATCGATCACCTCGTCCGCGGAGGCCCCTTCGCGCAACGCACGCTTCAGATACTGGCGCAGGCCGTTCTCGGTCTGCGCGTGCACCTTGGTGATCACCGAGATCAGGTTGCGGGTCTTCGGGTCGAGGCGGCTCCCGGCATCCTTCAGGAACCCGAAGTAAGCCTGCATCGCCGCGGGACGGGCCTTGACGAGATAGCTGAGGGCTTCGCTCATTGCCGAGAGACTACAAACATGCCCGAGCATTGTCTACGCCAGGCTTCTTTTTTGGACGAGAGCGGCAATTCCGATGCGCTTGCGGCGGATCCGAACCGCGGCTCGGACCCCGAACCAGCGGCGTAACATATCCGCAATCCGCGTATCGCCCGCCCGATGACCCACGTCTTCCATCGCCATCTCAAGGTCACGCCGCCGGTCGCGGTTACCGGCCACGGCGTGTGGCTGCACGACGCGAGCGGGAACGAGTACCTCGACGCCTGCGGCGGTGCCGCCGTGTCGTGTCTCGGGCACAACCATCCCGACGTGCAGGCGGCGATGCACGCGCAGATCGACAAGCTCGCCTACGCGCACACGAGCTTCTTCACGACCGAGGTCGCCGAGGAGCTGGCCGAACGCCTGATCCGCACTGCACCGGCAGGGATGAGCCACGTGTACTTCGTTTCCGGCGGCTCGGAGGCGATCGAAGCCGCGCTCAAGATGGCGCGGCAATACTTCGTCGAGATCGGGCAGCCGCAGCGCGCGCGCTTCATCGCCCGCCGCCAGAGTTACCACGGCAACACGCTCGGCGCGCTGGCGGTCGGCGGCAACGCCTGGCGAAGGGCGCAGTTCGGACCGCTGCTGATCGACGTCACGCACGTCGCGCCGTGCTATCCGTACCGGGACCAGCGGCCCGACGAGACGCCGCAGGCCTACGGTCTGCGGCTCGCCGCCGAACTCGAACAGGCGATCGTGAAAGCAGGCCCGGACACGGTGCTCGCCTTCGTCGCCGAGACGATCGGCGGCGCGACAGCCGGCGTGCTGGTCCCGGTGCCCGGCTACTTCAGGGCCGTGCGGGACGTCTGCGACCGGTACGGCGTGCTGCTGATCCTCGACGAGGTGATGTGCGGCATGGGGCGCACCGGGGCGCTGTACGCCTGCGAGCAGGAAGGCGTCGTTCCGGACCTCGTCACGATCGCCAAAGGCCTGGGCGGGGGCTTCCAGCCGATCGGCGCAGTGCTCGCGCAGAAGAAGATCGTCGACGCGATGAGCGCGGGCAGCGGCTTCTTCCAGCACGGGCACACGTACCTCGGGCATCCAGTGGCCTGCGCGGCGGCGCTCGCCGTGCAGCACGTGATCGAGCGCGATGGCCTGCTCGCGCAGGTGCGCTCCCGTGGTGCCCGCTTCGAGCAGCTCCTGCGCGACCGGCTCGGCCGCCACCCGCACGTTGGCGACATCCGCGGTCGAGGATTGTTTTTCGGCGTCGAACTCGTGGCCGACCGCGTCACCAAGGCGCCGTTCGACCCCACCCGGCAGCTGCACGCGAAGGTCAAGCGCGCCGGCATGGCGCGGGGCCTCATGACCTACCCGATGGGCGGGACACTGGACGGTCGGCACGGTGACCACATCCTGCTGGCGCCGCCGTTCATCGTCACCGAGGGCGAATTGGAGATGGTCGTCGACCGGCTCGCGGAGGCCATCGACGGCGCACTCGCAGGCGTTTAGGTTACGATGCCGGGGTTCCGACCCGGAGCACATCCGGGCGAACCCCACGACCTTGGAGGAAACCGTGAAAAGCCTTCGCATTACTGGGGCGGCGAGCCTTGCCGCCGCCGTTGCTCTCGCCGCGGGCGCATTCAGCAGCCCGGTTGCCGCGCAACAGAAGTTCATCACCATCGGAACCGGTGGCGTCACCGGCGTCTACTACGCCGCTGGCGGCGCGATCTGCCGGCTCGTCAACAAGGACCGCGCCAAGCACGGCATCCGCTGCTCGGTCGAGTCGACGGGCGGCTCGGTGTTCAACGTCAACACGATCAAGGCCGGCGAGCTCGACATGGGGTTCGCCCAGTCGGACGTGCAGTACAACGCCCTCAAGGGCCTTGGCCAATTCAAGGATGCGGGCCCGTGGGGTGACGAGCGCGCCGTGTTCTCGGTGCACCCGGAGCCGTTCACCGTCGTCGCACGCAAGGAGGCCGGCGCCAAGACGTTCACCGATTTCAAGGGCAAGCGCTTCAACGTCGGCAACCCCGGCTCCGGCACGCGGGCGTCGATGGAAGAGCTGCTGGGCGCGATGAACTGGAAGTTGAGCGATTTCTCGCTCGCCTCCGAGCTCAAGGCCGACGAGCACGGCCCGGCGCTTTGCGACGGCAAGATCGATGGCTTCTTCTACGCAGTCGGCCACCCTTCGGCGAACATCCAGGATCCGACGACGTCCTGTGGCGCCAAGCTCGTGTCGCTGACCGGCCCGGCGGTCGACAAGCTGGTCGCCGACAAGCCCTACTACGCCAAGGCAACCATTCCCGCGGGCCTCTACCCGAACAACCCGGAAGCGACGCAGACCTACGGCGTGCTGGCGACGGTCGTCTCGTCGTCGAAGGTCCCGGCGGAAACCGTGTATCAGGTCGTCAAGGCCGTGTTCGACAACTTCGAGGAATTCAAGAAGCTGCATCCGGCGCTCGCCAACCTCAAGCCCGAGGACATGATCAAGGACGGCAACTCGGCGCCGCTGCACGAGGGCGCGGCCCGCTACTACAAGGAAAAGGGCTGGATCAAGTGATCGGAGAGGCCGCGCGATGCGGCCTTCCGCCGAGAGCGTGCGAGGGGCGAAGGTGACTTCGCCCCTCTTGCCAAATGAAGTCGGGAACCGGACTCGGCGACGCATTTCCGTGGACGGTCGTCGCGGACGCGACGCCGGAACGGAAAGCCTTCTTTGATCCCGCCTGCCCACTGACCCCACGAAGCCGTTGACCCCGACAGGGAGCGACCATGGCGACCGATATCGAGAAGGCCCCCGAGGCGCTGCAGGAGCTCGTCGCCGAGGTCGACACGGGGGCGCGCAAGCCGGTGGGTTTCACCGCGAAGGTGATCTTCGCCGTGGCGCTCGCGTGGGCGCTGTTCCAGCTCTGGTACGCCTCGCCGCTGCCGTTCACCTTTGGCGTCGGGATCCTGAACGACACCGAAGCACGCTCGCTGCACCTCGCGTTCGCGCTGTTCCTCGCGTTCACCGCGTGGCCGGCGTTCAAGTCTTCCCCGCGCGATCGCGTGCCGATCCTCGACTGGGCGTTCGCGCTCGCCGGCGCGTTCGCCGCCGCCTATCTGTTGCTGTTCTACCGCGAGCTGGCGCTGCGCCCGGGACAACCGACGACGATGGACATCGCCGTCGCCGTGACCGGGGTCGTGCTGCTGCTCGAGGCGACTCGGCGCGCGGTCGGCTGGCCGATGGCGGTGCTGGCGCTGCTCTTCATCGCCTACAGCATGGGCGGGCCCTGGCTGCCGGAAGTGCTGTCGCACAAGGGCGCGTCGCTCAACCGGCTGATGTCGCACATGTGGCTCACGACCGAGGGCGTGTTCGGCATCGCGCTCGGCGTGTCCACCGGCACGATCTTCGTCTACGTGCTGTTCGGCACGCTGCTCGATCGTGCGGGAGGCGGCAACTACATGATGCAGGTCAGCTTCGCGGCGCTGGGACACCTTCGCGGTGGTCCGGCCAAGGTCGCGGTCGTCTCGTCCGCGCTGAACGGGCTCATCTCCGGCTCGTCGGTGTCGAACGTCGTGTCGGGCGGCATCTTCACGATTCCGCTGATGAAGAAGTCGGGCTACGGCGGCGTCAAGGCCGGCGCGATCGAGACGATGTCGTCGGTCAACGGCCAGATCATGCCGCCGGTGATGGGTGCCGCGGCGTTCCTGATGGTCGAGTACGTGGGCATCCCTTACTCGGAGATCGTCAAGAACGCGATCCTGCCCGCGACGCTGTCCTACATCGGCCTCTTCTACATCGTCCACCTCGAGGCGCTGAAGCTCGGCATGAAGCCGATCCTCGATCGCCACCCGCGGTCGTGGAAGGACGCCATGATCCGGTTCGGGCTCGGCATCTCGGGCATGATCATCGTGATCGGGGTGATCTACTGGGTCCTCGATGCGGTCAACCGGCTGCTCGGCAATGCCGCGCCGTGGATCGTCGGAGCGTTGGTGCTCGCGCTCTACCTGTTCTCGGTCTCCATGGCGGCACGAAGCCCGGATCTGCCGCCCGACATCGACATCGATAACCCGCAGGCGCTCGACACCTGGCCTGCGGTCAAGGCCGGGCTGCACTTCCTGCTGCCGATCGGCATGCTGATCTGGTGCCTGATGGTCGAGGAGATGTCGCCATCGCTCTCGGCGTTCTGGGCAATCGTCATGCTCATGGTGCTGATGGTGACGCAGCGGCCGCTGATCGACTTCTTCCGCAAGACGCGCACGCCGAACGCGTGGACCAGCGGGTTGAACGACCTCGTTCAGGGCATGAACGACGGCTCGCGCAACATGATCGGCATCGGCGTGGCCACCGCCACCGCGGGCGTGGTGGTGGGCGCGATCACCCTCACCGGGCTCGGACTGCGCATGACCGAGTTCGTCGAGTTCGTCTCGCGGGGCAACGTGATCGTGATGCTGCTGTTCATCGCCTTCGTCTGCCTGGTGCTGGGCCTGGGCGTCCCCACCACCGCCAACTACGTGCTGGTGGCAACGCTCATGGCCCCTGTGGTCGTCGAGCTGGGCGCGCAGGCGGGACTCGTGATCCCGCTGATCGCGGTGCACCTGTTCGTCTTCTACTACGGGATCATGGGCGACATCACGCCACCCGTGGGACTCGCGACCTTCGCCGCTGCGGCGATCTCCGGCGAGGACGCGATCGCCACCGGCATCCAGGGCTCGGTCTATGCATTGCGCACGGTGATCCTTCCCTTCATCTGGATCTTCAACCCGCAGCTGCTGCTGCTCGACATCGACAGCTGGTTCGGCCTGGTCACCGTGATCGTCGCATCCACGCTCGCGATGCTGATCTTCGCTGCGGTAACGATGAACTGGTTCCGGGTGAAGTGCCGCTGGTGGGAAGTGCTGCTGCTGGCCGCGGCCTGCACGCTGCTGTTCCGCCCCGACTTCTTCATGGACCAGCTCGCCCCCGAGTACACGCATGTGCCTCCCGCCAGGGTGTACGACGTGGCGAAGGACCTGCCCGACGGCGGACGCCTCGTGATGGCGATCAAGGGCACGACCATCGAAGGCGAGGACGTCACCAAGACGGTTGCGGTACGGCTCGGCCCCGCCGGCGAGGACGGGCGCAAGCGGCTTGCCGAGGCAGGGCTCACGTTGACCGGGCTCGGCGACGCGATGCAGATCAGCGGCGTCAAGTTCGGCTCGCGCGCGAAGAAGTCCGGCTTCGAGCAGGGCTGGGACGTCGCCCGCATCGAGGTGCCTTCGGGCCGGCCTACGCCGCACTGGTTCTATCTGCCCGGACTCGTGCTGATCGCGCTGGTCTGGTGGAGCCAGGGACGGCGGATGCATCCGGCGCTTGCGGCGGCGTGAGACCGAATGGTCACGACACGATCAAGTGATCGATAGTGGTCCCCTGCGGATCGCACTGATCCACGCGCTCGCGCACTCGATCGCGCCGGTCAACGCGGAGTTCGCGCGCGCGTGGCCGGATTGCACGCGCATGAACCTGCTCGACGACAGCCTTTCGGCCGACCTTGCGCGCACGGGCACGCTCGACGATGCGATGACCGAGCGCTTCCTCGAACTTGCAGGCTATGCAATCGGGACCGGCGCGTGCGGAATCCTGTTTACCTGTTCGGCATTCGGCCCGTGCATCGACGCCGTCGTCCGGCGCTGGCCGGGGATTCCCGTCCTCAAGCCGAACGAGGCGATGATCGATGACGCGGTCGCGCACGGCCGGAAGATCGGCCTGATTGCGAGCTTCGCGCCCACGCTTCGATCGATGCCCGCCGAGTTCCCGGCCGGCGTGACCGTCGTGCCCGTTCTGGCGGAGGGTGCGCTCGCCGCGCTCGACGCCGGCGATACCGCGGAGCACGACCGCCTCGCCGCCGATGCGGCACGAAGGGCGGAGTCCGAGGGCTGCGACCTGATCGCGCTGGCGCAGTTCAGCCTCGCGCGCGCGCTGCCCGCCGTGCGCGATGCCGTGCAGATTCCCGTGCTCACCACTCCGGGCAGTGCGGTGCGCAGGCTACGAGCGCGCCTTGCCGCCGGCTGAGGGCCGCGCACGCGCTTGGCGCGGCAGCGCTTCCCGGTCCGGCGCACGCGGAGCGACGGGCGCTCACCATTCGGCGAGTCGCGGATCAGCGTGGCTTCAGGCGATACAGCATCTCGCCCGCGCGAGGAACGACCAGAATCCCTTCGCGCTCGCGTCCCGAAAACGCGGCGATGTCGATCGTCGCGGGATCGCGATACCCGAGGTTGATGTGGCGGCAGCGCTGCTCCGGGATGCCGGTCGCGAGCGTCACCCGGACGCGTGGCGTTTCGATGCCGGAGACGCGATCGTACGTCCCGAGGCCCTTGACGTGCGTCGAATGTGCGACCACTCCTCCCGGATACCTGGCGAACTTCTCCGGCTGCGCGAGGAAGTAGTCGCGGCAGTGGTAGCCGATCTCGTCCAGCAGCTTGCCGTGGGTGAAGCTCACCTCGCGGATATGCGGCGCGTAGATGATCACCTCGCCGCCGTCGGCGACCACCGGCTCGATCTTGTACATGCCCTTGCCGGCGGTCCACAGGTCGGCATACATCGGCGGCATCACCGACAGCACCTGATTCATCGGTTCGGGAAGCCAGACGATGTGGCGCCGCGCCGAAAGCCTCGATGCATGCTCCCACGCCTCGCGCGCCGTGCCGAAGTAGAGGCCGGCCAGGCCTTCCGGGGTGACCACGAGCGCGAAACATGCCGTGGGAACAGTGACCATCGACGCCGCCCGATCGATCACCGCGCGCACCGGCGTGTAGCCCGACCCGATCACCTCGTAGTTGGTGATGAGCGCGCCGAGCCAGTGCGTGAAATCGATGACCTCGGCGCCGGCGATGCCTGGGAAGAAATACTTGTTGCCGCCGGAGAAGCCGACGACCTCGTGCGGGAAGACCGGCCCGCAGATGACGAGCTGGTCGTAATCGAAGATGCGGCGGTTGAGCGAGACGGTCACGGGCTGCGCAAGCCGTCCCGAGGTGAGCACCCCGATTTCCTGCGCCGGAATGACGCCGAGCGTCGCGAACGTCGCGGGGTCGCTCCACTCGTGGTTGAAGATGCGCGAGTTGCCCACGCGACCGTCGACAACCGGCGTGCCGACGAGCCGCGTCAACTGCGCATCGTCCATCGGCTGGTGGGTTCCAAGCGCGACCAGGAAATCGAGCACCGTAACCTTCCCGTCGAGCAGCTCGCGGAAGAGCGCGAAGAGCTGGGCCATCGGCATCGTGCGCGTGCCGTCCGGGATGATGAACAGCACGCGCTTGCCCGCAAGCGACAGCGAGTCGAGCCCCGAACGGACGATCTCGCGCGTCTCGTCGACGGTGAGGAAGCGGTCGGTGAAGCCCATGCCTTGCATGGCTTCAATCGTACACGCTCGGGCCGGGGCAAGTGATCCGCAACCCGGGGAGCCGGGTAAACTTGCCACACGAAGCGAGACGGCTTCCCCAACGAGTGCGGGCGTCGGAGTCGGCGAGTCGGCGCGCGCGGGAAAGTGGTCACTGACCCCGGAAAGCGAGGCGGGCGATGACAAGCATGCAGTCGGACACGACGGTGGAGATCCTCTATGGCCGCAGCGGGCTGCGCGTCGCCCTTCCAACTGGGGCGCGCGCGACCGTCATCGGCAAGAGGCCGTTGCCCAAGCTGCGGGACGCTGCGGCCGCGGTGCGCGATGCGCTGGCGCGGCCGATCGCGGCGCCGCCTTTGCGCGAGCTCGCACAGCGCCGACGGAGCGCGTGCATCCTGATCTGCGACATCACGCGGCCGGTGCCCAATCACCTGTTCCTGCGGCCGCTGATCGAGGGCATGCTGGCGGCGGGCATGCCGCGCGAGCGCATCACCGTGCTCGTGGCCACGGGCCTGCACCGCCCGAACGAGGGCGCGGAGCTCGAGGAGCTGCTGGGCGACCCATGGGTGCTCGCCAACGCCCGCGTCGAAAACCACTTTGCGCGCGACGACGCCGCGCACGTCGACCTCGGTGTCACTCCGGTTCGGCGTACGCCGGTCAAGCTCGACCGCCGCTTTGTCGAGGCCGACCTGCGCATCGCGACGGGTCTGGTCGAACCGCACTTCATGGCGGGCTACTCGGGCGGACGCAAGGTCATCGCGCCCGGCGTCGCGCATGCCGACACGATCCGCACGTTCCACAGCGCGCGCTTCATGGAGGATCCGGCCGCGATCCAGTGCAATCTCGCGGGCAACCCACTGCACGACGAGCAGCTCGCGATCGTGCGGATGCTGGGCGAGGTCTACGCGGTCAACACGGTGATCGACGAGGACCGCGACCTCGTCCACGTCAACTCCGGCGAGGTGATCGAAAGCCACCTCGAAGCCGTGTCGTTCGTCGCGGAAAGCACGCGCGTGCCGGTGGGGCGGCGCTTCGCGACCGTGTTGACCTCGGCCGCCGGCCATCCGCTCGACAAGACGTACTACCAGACCGTCAAGGGCATGGTGACGCCGCTCGACATCCTCGAGCCGGGCGGCACGCTGATCGTCGCCTCCGCGTGTTCCGAAGGCTTCGGCTCCACGGAGTTCCGCGCCTCGCAGCAGCGGTTGTGCACGCTCGGGCCGGACGCGTTCCTGCAGACGCTGCTCGGCAAGCGGCTCGCCGACGTCGACGAATGGCAAACGGAAATGGAGTTGAAGGCGCTGCGCGCAGGGCGCGTTGCGCTCTACACGAGCGGGCTCGCCCTCGAGGATCGACGGCTGACCGGCGTGGAAATGATCGACGACGTCGCCGCAGCCGTGCAAGCGGCGATGGCGCGCGCCGGCGACACTGCCGTCGCGGTGATTCCCGAAGGACCGTATGTCGTCCCCGTCGTCGCCTGACGCGGCGGCGCGCGCGCCGCATTCGCTCGCGATCCACCTCGACCTCGTCGGGGGCATCGCGGGCGACATGTTCGTCGCGGCGATGATCGATGCGCTGCCCGACCTTGCAGCGCCGGTGTCGGTCGAGCTCGCCGCCATCCAGCCGCACGGGGCGTCGATCCCGGCGTTCGCCGAGGGAACGAGTGGCGGCCTGCGCGTCCGCCGCTTCGGCCTCGCATCGCCCGATCCGCGCAGCGGCCCGGCGCACGAGCACGCCGACCGCGCCGACGCGTCGCACGGAACACCGTACCCGGCGTTGCGCGCGAGGATTGAAAAAGCGCCGCTGTCGCCGGCGACGCGGACACACGCGCTGGCGCTGCTTCTGCTGCTGGGCGAAGCCGAGGGACGCGTCCATGGGATACCGCTCGAACAGGTGCATTTCCACGAGCTCGCCGACTGGGACTCGCTGCTCGACATGGTCGCGGCCGGCTGCATCGCCGCTCGCCTGCAGGGCGCGAGCTGGACCGCCTCGGCGCTCCCGGTCGGCGGCGGGATGGTGCGCGCCGCGCATGGCCTGCTTCCCGTCCCGACGCCTGCGACCGCGGCGCTGCTGACCGGCTACCCGTGGCGCGACGACGGCATACCGGGCGAGCGGGTCACGCCCACGGGCGCTGCGATCCTGCGCCATCTCGTCGACCGTGAAAGCTGTGGCGGACCGCGCGAAGCCGGCAGGCTCGCGGCGGCCGGTTACGGCGCGGGGACGCGCGAACTGCCGGGCATGCCGAACGTGCTGCGGGTTCTGGTCTTCGAGCGCAACTTCGCAGCGGACGTGGAGAGAATCGCGGTTCTGGAATTCGACGTCGACGACATGACCGGCGAGGAGATCGCGCTCGCAGCCGACCGCCTGCGCACGATCGAAGGCGTGACGGACGTGTCGCTCGGCACGCGGCAAGGCAAGAAGGGGCGCCCGGTGACCGAGTTCCGCGTGCTCGCCAGGCTGCCTGCCGTCGACGCCGTCACCCGTTGCTGCTTCCGCGAAACCTCGACACTCGGGCTGCGCGTTCGCGAGGAGCAGCGGCGCGTCGTCGCCCGCAGCGACGTCGCGACCACAGTCGGCGATGCGGGTGTCCGCGTCAAGCTCGCGGAGCGTCCCGGCGGAGTCCGCACGGCGAAAGCCGCCCACGACGACGCGGCGACGCTCGAGGGACTGCACGTGCGCCGCGACATCCGCGCGCGCGCCGAACGGCAGGCGCTCGACGGCGGCGACGAATGACCGCCGGTCCGCTCGCGCGGCTCGTCGCAGAGCTCGATGCAAAGCCGCGGCTCGCGGTTGCCGTCAGCGGCGGCGTCGACTCGATGACGCTCGCGCATGTCGCGCAGCGCATGTCGCGCACGCGCGCGACCATGTACCACGCGTGCGGACCGGCCGTGCCGGCCGCGGCGCGCGCGCGCGTCCTGGCGCATGGTGAGGCGCACGGCTGGGATCTCGTGCTGATCGACGCGGGCGAGTTCCAGGATGATCGCTATCGCGCCAACCCCGTCGACCGCTGCTACTACTGCAAGACGAGCCTGTACGACCGGATCCGCCAGGCCACGACGGACCCGATCGCCTCCGGCACCAATTGCGACGACCTCTCGGACTTCCGTCCGGGCCTTCGCGCCGCCACCGAGCGTGACGTCGTGCATCCCTACGTCGATGCCGGCATCGACAAGGCAACGGTGTACGCGATCGCGCAGAGCCTCGGCCTCGCCGACCTCGAGCGCCTGCCCGCGCAGCCGTGCCTCGCGAGCCGTGTCGAGACGGGCATCGCTATCTCTGCGGACGATCTGGCGTTCATCGATGCGGTCGAGGCAAGCCTCGCCGAGCGGCTCGGGCGCGAGGCAGTCCTGCGCTGCCGCGTGACCCACGGTGGCATCGTGATCGAACTCGGCGTCGGCGCGGAGACGGAGGCCGCGACGATTGCGCGCACGATCGCCGCAACGGCGTGTGCGGCCGAAGGGCGCATTTTCGCAGGTGTGCGGCCGTACCTGCGGGGTGCGGCGTTCCTGCGCGAGGCCGTGCCGTGAGCGAGTTCCGCCTCGACTGGGAGCGCACGGCGCGCACCGGCACGAGCGAAGCCGTGCTGTGCGAGGCGAAGACCGCGGCGCAGATCGATGCGATCGCCGCGCATGCGCAGGAAATCGGCGAGCGGCTGCTGCTGACGCGACTCGGCCGGCGCAAGCGCGACCGGCTGGCACCGGCGACGCGGTCGGCGCTCGATTACGACGAGGTCTCGCGCACCGCCGTGCTGGGCGGCATGCCGCCGCCGCGCGCCGACCGGCGGGTCGCGATCGTCGCCGGCGGAACATCGGACGCGGCGGTTGCGCGCGAAGCGGCGCGCACGCTCGCGTTCGCGGGTGAAGCGTCGACGGTCATCGTCGACGTCGGCGTCGCCGGGCTGTGGCGGTTGATGGAGCGCCTCCCCGAAATCCGCAGCCACCGCGTGCTGATCGCGATCGCGGGGATGGAAGGTGCGCTGTTCAGCGTGCTCGCCGGACTCGTCCGTTGCCCGGTGCTCGCGGTGCCGACCTCGACCGGCTACGGCGTGGCCGACGGCGGTCGCACGGCATTGCACGCGGCGCTTGCAAGCTGCGCATCGGGCCTTTCGGTGCTGAACATCGACAATGGCTTCGGTGCCGCGCATGCGGCGCTGCGCATCCTGGACACGCAATCCGTCACGCGATAGCGTTCCGTTCGGCGCTCGTCCTCCCGGGGCCGAGCCTCAGTCCGTAGGCGCACGCCCGGGGCGCGTCGTCGGGGCCGGCAACCACGGATGCGCGAGTCGCGAGCCGAGTTCCAGCGTGACGCGCGCCGGATGCATGAAGCAGCGTGCCGCGAAGTCGATGCTGCGCCGCCCGACCTCCGGCAGCGCGCGCGCGGCCGCAAGCGGCGAGCCGGCGCTCCAGACGGAATCCAGATTTGCGCGGGCAAGCGCGAGCCCCTCGTGCAGCAGGTCGCCATACGCTTCGACCAGCCGCTCCATGCCCTCCTCCGCCGCCGCCAGGGTCTGCGCAGCCGCGCCGTGCGGATGCGAGGTCCGGATCCGGGTGCCGCTCGACAGCTCGCGAAAGGTCTCGCCGACGGCCGCGGCAAGGCTCGGATACCGGCGCGCGAAACGGGCAGCGTCGCCCATCGGATCCTCGCGAGCATCGTCCTCTCCGAGCGTGATCCAATCGTCGGGCTCGAGCATCGACTCGACGCCGGCATAGAACACGGCGCGCTCCTCGCGCCGCATGTGCTCGCGCGTATGGTCGACATACTGCTGCAGTTCCCGGCCGAGGCGCTCGCCGGCGGAACCGCGCAGCCGGGGTGCCGCCAAGTGGACAAGCTTCGCCGCCAGCTGCTCGGCATGGCGCAGGCCACCCCGGTGCTCCCGTCCCAGCGCCTTCACCTCCGCGCGAAGTTCCGGTCGGCGCGCGGCGAGACGCTCGAACAGCCGGTCCTCTCGCGGATGGTGAAACGCGTGCTGGTAGTCGAGCAGGTATTGCGTCGCCTCGGCGAGCACGGGCTTTGCGGCCTCGGCGTGGCTCTGCAGACGGGCCCGCTGGACCTCGACTTCGCGCAGCACGCGCGACAGGCGCGCATGATCGAGGCGAAGCCGCACCATGAAGCGTTCTGCCGCGGCATACCCGCTCCGGATGCGCGTCGCCCGGGTTCGACTCATCACTTCTTTCCGCCGGCAATCGACCCGCGACTCGGGCCGGGCAGCGAGATCGTAAAGTTCTCTTTTCGCATTGTCCCGCAATCCGCACGCCGCTGCCACCGAAGGCGCCGAACGGCCGTTGCGATGCGGCAGCCGCGGCCGTGCACGCGTGCCTCGCACGCGGCGTCAGGGCGCACGCATGCGGACGAAATCGGCGATCCGCTCCACCGCGTCCTGCGACTCGGGAATGAACGAAAACGCTTGCCAGCCGTGCGGCATGCGGTCCCAGACCTCGACTTCCACGGCGCCACCGGTCGCGCGGATCCGCTCTGCGCAGCGGCGGCTGTCATCCAGCAGGATCTCGGTACTACCGACCTGAAAGAGAACGGGCGGTACGCGCGCGTAGTCGCCGAAGACCGGCGACACGTACGCGTGCTTCATGAGCTTCGGCTTGCCGACGACATACATGTCGCGGATGGCAACGCCGCGCGCATGGCTCAGCACCGGGTCGCGAGGGGCGTTGCGCAGGCGGGAGCCGTCGTGCGGATCGGTGAGATCGGTGAGCGGCGACATGACGATCGCGCCGGCGGGAAGCGGCCAGCGGCGATCGCGGATCGCGAGCAGTATGCCGAGCGCCATCCCGCCGCCGGCGGACAGCCCACTGATGACGATGCGGCCGGGCGAAATGCCCTGATCCAGCAGCTGGCGATAGGCGCCAAGGCAGTCGTCGTGGCCGGCGGGATACGGATGCTCGGGCGCGAGGCGATAGAACACGATGCGCCCGCGCGCGCGGGCGGCAAGACAGATGCGCGCGACGAGCCCGCGCTCCAGGTTCGGCAGCCGCGTGACGTAGGCACCGCCCGGGAAATGCAGCAGCACGCGGTCGGTCCGCATTCCCTTGGGCCGCACCCACTCGGCCTCGCATCCGGGCAGAGGATGATCGTGCGCGATCTCGCAACCGGCGGGATGGCCGGCGAACAGGCGCTCGATGGCGGCGATGCTCGACCGCAGCGTCTCGATCGAGACATGGCGCTTGAAGAGCGGCTTGATCGTCAGGCGCGCGAAAAGATTGGCGGTCGTGGTCTGCCAGTTGGCCATGGGGCAACGATCCGGCGGCCGGAATGCCCGCGGGTACCGACGTACGCGCCGGCACCGCAACCGGGGGCGACGATGGTCAGAGCAACGGCGTGGTCACCCGCTCGCCTTTCTCGTAGACGACGTTCGCGCGGCCGACCAGCAGCGGGTCGAGCGGCCCGATGCGGTCCAGGTCCTTGTTCGTGTAATTGAGCTTGTGCAGCACGTAGCGCATGGCATTGAGCCGCGCGCGCTTCTTGCAGTCGGACTTGATCACGGTCCACGGCGAATCCGCCGTGTCCGTGTAGAAGAACATCGCCTCCTTGGCCTTCGTGTACTCCTCCCATTTGTCGAGCGAGGCCATGTCGATCGGCGAGAGCTTCCACTGCTTCAGCGGATGGCGCTCGCGCTCCTTGAAGCGCCGCGCCTGCTCCTTGCGCGAGACCGAGAACCAGAACTTGATGAGGTGCACGTTGCTGTGGACCAGGTTGCGCTCGAACTCCGGCGCCTGCCGCATGAACTCGAGGTACTCCTGCTGCGTGCAGAAGCCCATCACGCGTTCCACGCCGGCGCGGTTGTACCAGGAGCGGTCGAACAGCACGACCTCGCCCGCAGTCGGCAGGTGCTGCACGTAACGCTGGAAATACCACTGGCCGAGTTCGGCCTCGGACGGCTTCTCCAGCGCGACCACGCGCGCGCCGCGCGGGTTCAGGTGCTCCATCAGGCGCTTGATCGTTCCGCCCTTGCCCGCGGCGTCGCGTCCCTCGAACAGGATGACCACCTTCTGGCCGGTCTCCTTCACCCACGACTGGAACTTGAGGAGCTCGACCTGCAGCCGGTATTTCTGCCGCTCGTAGCTCTTGCGCGAGAGCAGGTTCTTGTACGGGTAGCCGCCCTTGCGCCAATCGTCGGCCAGCTCCTCGTCGGCGTGGCCGGCCAGCTCCTCGACCCGCCTGCGCTGGTGATCGAGCAGGCGCTTCATCAGGGCCATCGCTTCCGTCGGCGACCGACCGGAAAGGATGTCCTGCAGCGCGGCGACCTGCGCCTCCTGCGCGGAATCGACGTTCTGGTCGACGGCGAAGCCCTCGATCACGGCCGGGCTGGTCAGGGGCCCGATGTCCCCGGCGGTGACGGGGCGTACGACATTCGGGCGGCGTGCGGGCGCCCGGGCGGCGCTCTTCCGGGCCGTGGTAGCGGCTTTTCGCTTGACGGTCATGGCGGATTCCTCGATGCGGTTGCGGCGCGTCGACGCGCCTCCTCGGGACAATGATCGCGTGTCGGCAACCTGGCCGGTGTTGCGCCAATTTAGCATTCGGCGCCGAAGCCGCGGATTGTCGCACCGTAACGCAGAACTGGGGAGGCGTCCTCCCCGCAAAGTAATATGGCATGGCCTGCCCGGCCGCGCCTTGGTCCGGCCCGGCGACAACGTCCAGCCGATGAGCCGCCTGCGCGCCACCTATCGCATCCGCGCCCCCGCCTCCGAAATCGCGGGGATCGCGCACAATCTCGCGCTGGAGCAGAGTGTCGAGGTTGCCGCCGCCGTCGTCGACGACCCGTTCGTCGCCACCGAGGTGATGGGGCGGGTCGAGATGATCTGCCCGCAGGGCGACGGCGTGTTCGACGTGGACATTCTGCTCGCCACCGCAACCACCGGCGGCGACGTCGCGCAGACGATCAACATGCTGTTCGGCAACAGCTCGCTGCACGCGCATGTCGAGCTCGCGGACGTTGCGATTCCCGACGACTTCGCCGCCCGATTCGCGGGGCCGCGTTTCGGCATCGCCGGCCTGCGCAAGGCGCTCGACGTGCACGACCGCGCGCTCACCTGCGCAGCGTTGAAGCCGCAAGGGCTCTCGAGTGAGCGGCTCGCGGCACTTTGCCACACGTTCGCGGTCAGCGGCGTCGACGTGATCAAGGACGATCACGGGCTCGCCGACCAGGCCTATTCGCCGTTCGGGGAGCGCGTCGCGGCGTGCCAGCGTGCGCTCGAGCGCGCCAACCGCGAGACCGGTCGGCGCGCCATCTATGCGCCGAGCCTGGTCGGCTCCCCGCGGGCGCTTGCACGGCAAGCGGGACTCGCGCGGGACGAAGGCGTACAGATGGTGCTGGTCGCGCCCGCGCTCGTCGGGCTCCCGGCGTTCGAAGAACTCGTGCGAACCACGCTCGACGTGCCGGTGCTTGCGCACCCAGCGTATGCCGGCGCCGCACGCGTCGCACCGCCGCTGCTGCTTGGCAAGCTCTTCCGCCTCCTCGGCGCGGATGCGACGATCTTCCCGAACTACGGCGGCCGTTTCGCCTATTCGCGAGGCGATTGCGCAGGAATCGCCGTCGCTGCGCGCAACCCCTGGCATGGTTTCGCGCCCGCATTGCCGGTGCCGGCCGGCGGGCTCGCGGTCGAGCGCGTCGCCGAGCTCGTGCGCTTCTACGGACGCGACGTGATGCTGCTGATCGGCGGCTCGCTGCTCATGGCCGGGAGCGAACTGCCCGCGCGCACGCGCGCGTTCGTGCAGGCGGTGGCAACGACGGAGACAGGACGATGACGACCGACATGCACCGGAAGACAGTCGCCGCGGGCCGTTGGGAACGCGTGGACGTGCTCGCGTACAAGCAGCAGGGCAGCGCGTCGTTCCGGGACGTCACGCGGCAGGTGCTGTTCGACGCGCCGTCGCTTGCCTGCCAGCTGCGCTACTTCGAGATCGGCCCCGGCGGGCACACGACGCTCGAGCGGCACGAGCACGAGCACGCGGTCGTCGTCCAGCATGGCCACGGGCGGTGTCTGATCGGCGACCGAATCCTCGATCTCGCGCCGCAGGACCTCGTGCACGTGCCGGCCAGCACCTGGCACCAGTTCCGCGCGGCCGACGACGCGCCGCTGGGGTTCTTCTGCATGGTGAACGCGGCCCGCGATCGCCCCGAGCTTCCGGACGAGCCGGCGCTCGCGCGGCTGCGCACGGACCCGGCGATCGCGGCTTTCATCGCGAGCTGAAGCCGGGCACGAACGTGCCTCGCAAGGCGCCATGCGCATTTCGCTGCGCAGGCATCGCATGCTACCGTTGTTTCATGAATGGTTCGGTGCTTGCTCGGCGTTGGCCCGGCGCTGCGACAATCGGCCGCATGTGCGCGGGTGTGCTGGCCCTGGTCCTCGCGGCCTGCACGAGCCTGTCGCCGCGCGAACCCGGCGCCGTCGCCACGGGCGGCGACCTCGCGTCGCGTTGCTCGCGCGCCTATCGCGCGCTCGACGACGCGGCCGCGGCGGCCGGCGTGCGCGATGCGATGGCTGCGCGGGTTCCCGGCTTCGCCTATCTGCGCGTTGATCGTCTCCACGCGAGCTTCGCCGACGAGCCGCTCTCGCCGGAAGCGTTTGCGGCGTGGCTCGCGGCGCTCCGGAAACTCGATGTCGATGCGCGGCTCATCGAGATCGGCAATCTGCCGCCCGGACCGACGGCGGCGGTGCGCGAGCAACTTGCGCGCGAGGGCTTCTCCGGCCTGCTGCCGGCCGCGCTGCTCGAAGGCTGCGGTCGCGAGCTCGCCCTGCGCGATGCCGCCGATCCCGCTCGACGCACCGCGCTGCACGCGGCGGCGCGGGTGCCGGACGACTATTCCGATGCGCTGCGCGCAGCGGGCCTGTACCCGCTCACGCGGTATGGCTTCGCCATCGGCATTCGCCGATACGAAGCCGAAACCCTGGCGGCATTCGCGTTGCCCGCAGCGGACATTCCCGTGCGCGGCACTCTACGGCGGTACGCGCCCATGACGACGGTTGACGGGGCGGCGACGTTGCGCGCACTCGTGCGCGATATGCAGCGCGACGCCTTGGGCGTGCCGCAGCCGACACCGGAGGCACTGGACCGCCTGTTCGCAGGACACGCACCACGGCTCGTCGTCGACGAAGCCGACGCCAACGACCGCATCGGCATGCCGGTCGCGAGCGACGCAGGCGGTGTCGAGGTCGACACGCGCGCGCCGGTCGTGTTCACGCGCGCCGCAGCGACGCGCTTCGGCGGGCGCGTGTTGCTGCAACTCGTCTACACGGCGTGGTTTCCGGCGCGACCGCCGCGAACACCGGGCGACATCCTTTCCGGAAAAATGGACGGGCTGATCTGGCGCGTGACGCTCGATGCGGACGGCGCGCCGCTGCTCTACGACTCGATCCACCCCTGCGGGTGCTACCAGCTCTTCTTCCCGACGGCGCGCGTCGCGGTCAGGCCCCCCGCAGCGGGACCCGACGAAGGCGTGCTCGTGCCACAGACGCTGCCGGCCATCGACGGCGACGCGCCCATCGTGTTGCGCATCGATTCCGGGACGCACTACCTGCGCCGCGTGCAAACGGAGCCGCCCGCGACGACCGGTGCGCGTGCATATGCGATCGCTCCGGAGGACCGGCTGCGCTCGCTCGCGCGAAGCGACGGCAGCCGGCGCAGCCTGTACGGCGAAGACGGCCTCGTTGCCGGCACCGAACGCGGCGAGCGTTTCCTGCTGTGGCCGCTCGGCATCGAAAGCGCGGGCGCGATGCGCCAGTGGGGCCGTCATGCGACCGCATTCATCGGCACGCGTCACTTCGACGAGGCATTCCTGCTCGATCGCTATTTCGAGCGCGCGACGGCTGCCGCTGTTGCAGCTCCACCGCGGCAATCCGACCGTTTCTTCTAGAATCCGCGTTTCCGAACCTGGAGGCCACGATGGCTGTCGATCCCGCAACGCGCGCCGGCGAAGCCGGCATGGACGCCGACTCGCTCTATCGCGAGGAAATCTATACGGACCGCAAGCTCGGCACGCTGCGTGTCATGCTCCCGGTGAAGGCGGACGGCTCGCCCGACGCCGCCCGACCGACGATCTACACCGGTGAAGCGCAGCTCATGACCAACATGGGCCCGCTGCCGATCAGCTTCGACATTCCCGCCGCCAATCTGACCGACGCCATCGCCCGCTATGGCGATGCCGCGAAGGTGGGCGTGGAAAGCGCGCTGCGCGAGCTGCAGGAAATGCGCCGGCAGGCGTCATCCTCTCTCGTCATCCCGCCCGCCGGAGCGGCCAGCGCGCTCACCGGCGGGGGACTGGGCGGCCTGGGGGGCGGCGGCAAGATCCAGCTGCCCTGAGGCCGAAGATCTTGGGCCGCGCGGTCGTGACGGTGCTGCGGCGATGCCCGCAGTCCGACTTCAATCGATGAACGTTACGCCTGCACCCGAGGTCCGCCACAACGCGGCCGCGCAGCGCTTCGAAACGGAAGTGGACGGCCAGCTCGCGCGCCTCGATTACCGGCGCGACGGCGACGTGCTGCACGTCTACCATACGGAGGTGCCAGGACCCCTCGAGGGCCGCGGCATCGCCGCTGCGATGGCGCGCGCGGCATTCGCCTACGCGGAGGCGAACGCGCTCAGGGTTCGTCCTGCGTGCTCCTACATCCGTGCCTACATGGCCCGTCATCCGGAAACGCAGAGACTGCTCTCCGATGGCCTGTCGTCATAGGGACTGGCCGGACGTCCGCTTCCGCGCCTCGATCGGCGGCGGTGTCGTAACCGTTCGTTACGTTTCGCATCACGCGCTGCGGGCAACGCGACACCGGCAAATTCTCGTTACAAACCGGCGTGGCGCCGCGCCCCCGGGATTGATCGTGGTCAACGTGCCGGTCGTGCGGCGGCCGACACTGGTGTCGTCGCGGCGCAATGTGCTGCGCCCGAGGGGTCCAGAATCCCGACGGAAATCGAACACGACACAGGAGATGACAATGCGCAACACGATCCTCGCGGTTTCGATCGCAACGGCCATGGCGGCGGCGTCGCTGGCATTCGCAGCACCGGGCGGCGGCTACGGTCCGGGTGCCGGCTACGGTCAAGGATGCACGAATTCGGGTCAGGGATGCGGTTATGGCCCGGGCGCCGGCGGTGGACGTGGCGCAGGCTACGGCGCCGGCCTCATGACGGACGAAGAGCGTGCCGCCCACCGTGCGGCGATGCACGGTTTCAAGTCGGTCGACGAATGCAGGGCATACTGGACGCAGCACCGCGCCGCGATGACCGCCCGCGCGCAACAGCAAGGCATCACGCCGGGGCCGGGCCCGCGTGTCGACCCGTGCGAACGCATGGCGGCGCGTGGCTTCTTCAACTGACACACCGCTTCACGCGAGCGGGCGGTTCCCGACTTTGCGAGCACGTCGTCCCGATCTGCGACCGGGCGCCTCCGCGGCGCCCGTTGCATTTTCGAAGTTCCGCACGCCGCCGCGGCGCAACCCGAATCCGGCGACGCAGCACCGCCCCCGCGGCACTCGCACGCGCCAGGCGCCCCGGTTCTGCCGGAGCCGCCACCATTTGCTTTGTGGCGGCCGATCTGGCACAAAGGCACCGATGCTCGCGCACGATGCGTGAATTCGATGCTTTTTCCGAACGCCGCCGGACGCCGGCCCGGCAACCTTTTCGCGACGCTTCTCCGTCTGACGATTCCGATCGTGGCACTGGCTCTGCTGCTGCCGGCGACCGCTCTTGAGGCTCAGCCGGCAGCGGCACCCACGTTCGTCGCCGAATCCTCGTGCGGCGAATGCCACGCCGCGCAGCAGCGCGCCGTCGCCGGATCCCAGCACGCGCAGGCAATGCAGCCGGCCGATCGGGACACGGTGCGCGGAAACTTCGACGGCGCGACATTTCGCAAGGATGGCGTCACGACGCGCTTCTTCCGCCGCGACGGCCGTTACTTCGTCAACACGGACGGGCCCGACGGCAAGCTCACCGACTACGAGATCAGGTACACGTTCGGGGTCGAGCCGCTGCAGCAGTACCTGATCGAGCTTCCGGGCGGGCGGCTGCAGGCGCTCTCGATCGCGTGGGACACGAAGGCGAAGCGCTGGTTTCACACGTACCCGGGCGAGCGCATCGACCACAACGACGTGCTCCACTGGACGCGCACGGCGCAGAACTGGAACACGATGTGCGCCGCCTGCCATGCAACCCAGGTGCGCAAGAACTACGATCCTGCCTCCGATGCCTACCGGACGACGTACGCCGCGCTCGGCGTCGGCTGCCAGAGCTGTCACGGACCGGCGTCGGGCCACCTCGCCTGGTCGAAAGGCAACAAGGGCGCCGGCGGCGACGCGCGATCCAAGGGCTTCGGCGCAGACGTCAGCGCCAAGTCGGGCCGCACGCAGGTCGATGCGTGTGCGTACTGCCACGCGCTCCGCGCGACGTTGACCCCGGATTATCCGGTCGGGCAGCCGCTGCTCGATCACGTGCTGCCGGTCGGACTCGACGGCAGCCACTACTTCAACGACGGCCAGCAGCGCGACGAAGTGTTCATTCTGGGATCGTGGCTGCAGAGCAGGATGCACCAGAAGGGCCTCGTCTGTTCGGATTGCCACGATCCTCACAGCGGCAAGACCAGGGCGCCCGGCAACGTTTTGTGCACGGGCTGTCACAACCCGGCCGGCGCAGCCGCGGGCCCGCACGTCGATACGTCCGGGCTCCAGCGCAAGGCGTACGACACGCCGGCGCACACGCACCACGCGAAGCCGATCAGCTGTGTCGAATGCCACGCGCCCAAGCGCACGTACATGGTCGTCGACCCGCGCCTCGATCACGCATTTCGCATTCCCCGCCCGGACCTCGCGGCCGAGACCGGATCGCCCAATGCCTGCAATCTGTGCCACAAGGACCGCGACCCGAAATGGGCGGCAGCTGCGGTCGCGAAATGGTATGGCCCGCAGCGGCGCGCGGAATACCACTACGGACAGGCGCTTGCCTCCGCGCGCGACGGCCGCCCGGGCTCCGCGGAGGCGCTGCAGCGGATTGCCTCGGACCGCGCGCAGCCAGGCATCGTCCGCGCGGCGGCGATCGAGCAGCTTGGCGCATATCCGAGCCGCCGAGCACTCGAACTCGCGACGGCGGCGCTCTCCGACGACGACGGTCTCGTCCGGATTGCCGGCGTGCACACCGTGATGGCGCTCGACCCGACGACCGGTCTGCGCGAGTTGCCGGCGCGACTGTCGGATCCGCTCCGTTCGGTCCGCATCGAAGCCGCGCGAGCGCTTGCACCTGCGGTCACGCGTCTTGCCTCCGATCGACGGCAGGCGTGGGAGTCGGCGCGCCTGGAACTCGAGGCGGCTGCCCAGGAAAACGCCGATCGCCCCCATTCGTGGCTCGGCCTCGCGCAGATTGCGGCAGCGACAGGCGATACGACGGCAGCCGAGCGCGCGCTGCGGAATAGCCTGAAGCTCGAGCCGGCGTTCGTGCCCGCAGCCGCGAACCTCGCAGACCTGATGCGCCAGACGGGTCGCGACCAGGAGGGCGAGGCGCTGCTGCGCGACGCGGTCAAGCGGGCGCCGAACGAGGCGGCATTGCAGGAGGCGCTGGCGCTCTCGCTCGTGCGGCAGAAACGCAAGCCGGAAGCGCTGCAGGTCCTCGCCCGTGCGCAGAAAATGCCATCGGCGACGGGCCACACGAGCTATCTCTATGCCGTATCGCTCGCCGACGCCGGACGCACGCGCGAAGCGATCGCTGTGCTGGAAGCCGCGGCCGGCAAACGCGGCGATCGGGACGTGCTGCTGGCGCTTGCGAGCTACAAGCGGGACGCCGGCGATGCGGCCGGAGCCAAGGCAGCGCTCGACCGGCTTGCCGCGATCAATCCCGGCGATCCCGCGCTGGGTCGAAGCGGAGCGGCGCGCACGCGCTAGCGAATCGCGGCACCGCCGCGGCGCACGCTATTCGAGCAGCGGCTCGCAGCGGACGTCGGTGCGCACCGAACTGGCGATAAAGCATGCGTCATGCGCCTCGTGGTGCAGCGCGTGGAACTCGTCCGCCGTCGGCCTGCGCTCGCCGGAGAACGCAACGCGCGGCCTTAGCGTGACCACCGTCATTGCCATGCGGCCCTGCGCATCCTTGGCGAGCACGCCGGCGGCTTCGTCCACGTAGCGGTCCACGCGGAAGCCGCGCTTCGCCGCGAGCGACAGGAACCAGAGCATGTGGCAGCTCGCGAGCGAGGCGACGAACGCCTCCTCCGGATCGACTGCCGCAACCTCGGAGTAAGGAGCGGGAACGACCTGCGGCGACGACGATGCGGGGACGTCCACGCCGCCGTCGAAGCGCCAGCGGTGCGCTCGTCGGTAGCGGTTGTCGGTGAACGGCTGCTCGCCGCGCTCCCAGTCCACCGTTGCCTTGCAGTCCATGCGCGCCCTCCCGCTATGCATGATAGCGGCAACGACCCCTTGGCCGCGAGCATCCGGCGCCGTATAGTCTCCCGCATGCCGCGCTGGAAACCCTTCGGCTACCTGTTGCTGCTCGTCGTCCCGACGCTGCCATGGCGCGGTGCCTGGCTGGCCGATCGCCTCGCGTGGCCCGACCTCGCCGCCTGGTACCCGCTCTTCGTGCTGTTCGTTCTGGTGCCTTTGCTCGACCACCTGATCGGGCGCGACACCGCGAACCCCGCCGACGACGAGGCGCGCCGGCTCGACGGCAGAACCTACTACCGGCTGATCCCGCTCGCCTGCCTGCCGGGCTACGTCGCACTGCTCGTCTGGTCTTCTCATGCCTTCGTCACGCTGCCGCTGACACCGCTCGGCAAGGTGGGCTGGCTTCTGTCGCAGGGCGTGATCGGCGGCGTGGTGGCGATCAACGTTGCGCACGAGCTCGTTCACCGCCACACGCGAATCGAGCCCTGGTTCGGCGGGGCGCTGCTCGCCTGCGTCTGCTACGCGGGCTTCAAAGTCGAGCACGTGCGCGGCCACCACGTGCACGTCGCCACGCCGGAGGACACGTCCTCGGCGCCAGTCGGGATGAACGTGTACGCTTTCATCGCGAACGCACTGGTGCGCAATCCCGCGAACGCGTGGCGGCTCGAGGCGCGCCGGCTCGAGCTCGAGGGGTTGCCTGCCTTCTCGCGGCACAACGAGCTCCTCGCATGGCACGGTCTTTCGGTGCTGATGCTCACGGGCTTCACGATCGCATTCGGCGTGATGGGGGCTCTGTTCTTCCTCGCGCAGTCGGCGCTCGCAGCCGCCACGCTGGAAGTGATCAACTACGTCGAGCACTATGGGCTTGTGCGCAGGCGGCAGGCCGACGGCCGCTACGAGCGCACCACGTACCGGCACTCGTGGAACTCGAGCTTCCTCTTCACCAACCTGCTGCTTCTGCAACTGCAGCGCCATTCCGACCACCACGCGCACCCGGGCCGTCGCTACCCCTCGCTGCGCCACCACGACGACGCGCCGCAGCTTCCTTCCGGCTACGCCGGCATGTTCGTGCTCGCACTCGTGCCGCCGCTGTGGTTCGCCGTGATGAACCCGCGTGCGCGCGCATTTCGCTTGCACAGCGAGGCGACCGCAGCATGACCGGCCACTCGTCCACTGCCCCGAAGGCGCCGACCTCTTACCGGCTCTCGCCGACGCCGCCGGTCAGGAGCCGCTACCGTGGTTGCCTGCTCGGCGGCGCGATCGGCGACGCGCTGGGCGCGCCGGTCGAGTTCATGTCGCGCGAGGAGATCCTTGCCCGTTTCGGGCCCGCCGGCATCACCGACATCACCACCGCGTTCGGCCGTCGTGGTGCGATCACCGACGACACGCAGATGACGTTGTTCACCGCCGAGGGGCTGCTGCGCGCGCACACGCAGGCGGCCACGCAGGGCACGACGAAGTTCGCCCACGCGGTGGCGTTCGCCTACCTGCGCTGGCTCAAGACGCAGGGCAAGACGTCGCTGCTGCTGGAGGAGAGTGGAGACCACGGCTGGCTCGTCGGGCTCAAGGAACTACACAGCAGTCGCGTGCCCGGAAACACTTGCCTCGAATCGCTCGCCGAGATGCGCGCGGTCGGCGCGCGCGCACGCAACGACAGCAAGGGCTGTGGCGCGGCGATGCGCATCGCCCCGGTCGGGTTGTTCTGCGCACGCGCGCCCGGAGCGTCGATCGAGCGTGCGGCGCGCAACGCGTTCGACCTGGGCATCGAGCTCGCGGGCCTCACCCATGGCCACCCAACCGGCCAGGTCGCCGCCGGCGCGTTCGCGGCGATCGTCGCGCAGCTCGCTCGCGGCGCGAAGCTTTTCGAGGCGATCCGCCGCGTCGAGCCGCTCGTCGCGCGGAAGCCGCTGGCCGACGAGACGCTGCGGAGCATCGCGGCCGCGCGCCAGCTCGCGGCATCCGGCACCGCGGATGCGGCGAAGCTCGCCACGCTGGGCGAAGGCTGGGTCGCGGAGGAGGCGCTCGCGATCGCGCTCTATGCAGCACTCGCCGCGCCGGACTTCAGGACCGGCGTGCTGCTGGCCGTGAATCACGACGGCGACAGCGACTCGACGGGCGCAATCGCCGGCAACCTGCTGGGCACGATGTACGGCATCGAAGGGATACCGCGGAGCTGGCTCGCGGAGGTGGAGCTGGGCGACGCGATCGCGACGATCGCCGACGACCTCGGCACCTATCCCGATTGGCCGGTCGGGGAATACCTGCCGCAGGACGATGCGAGCGACTACTGGCTCAAGCGGTATCCACCGGGCTGACAGGCGTCAGGCATCGGGTATCAGGTGATCGGCGCACGACCGACCATGACGTGCCGCAATGCGCGACGCGCGGATCCGCGTTTGTTTAACCCCGATTGCCGTCAATGCAACCGCTGCCGCGCCTTGCGCGCGGCGTCCGGCAGCTCGCGGCGCGAGCCGCTGCCCCGCGACTCGGTCGCCCGCTGGCGCTCCTGCCAGAAGCGGTAGATCAGCACTGCAGCGACGGGCAGCTCGTCGACGAGGCTCGTGCGCTTGTCCTTGTCGTCGATCCATTCGGCGAACTCGGGGTCCTGTTCGCCAAACGCGAGCGCCTCGATCGGGAAGATCCAGTCGCGTGCATCCTGTGCGTCGTAGAGCGGCTGCCATTCCTCGTCGCGCAGCTTGACGCCGGACATGTAGCCTTCGCACCACGCGGCCGCCTCCGCGGGCGACTTGTCGCCGCGCGTCTTTTCGTCGGGCAGGTAGAGCAAGGGCCGGAAGCGCGTGGGCGATTCGGACAGCGTGCGCTGGATGCCGACCATGTGCCGCAGCACCAGACCCATGATCCGCTGCGCCTGCTCGCTCGAGGAGTACGCGGGCGACGCGCTGCGGCCACCCTCGCTCCACACGCCCGGAAGCCACTCCGACGGCTGGATCGCCTCGGGGCCGCTCACGATCGCCGTCAGATAGCCATCGAGCATCTCGAGGTCCATGCAGTCCTGCGGCACCGCGTCGGAAGCGAGGAATCCCTCGAGTTCGTCGAGCTCGGCATCGGAAAGGGGTTCGTCGAGGGCGCGCGGATCGGACATGGTGGGGACACTGCGACTGCTGAACGTAGAATGATCGCCCGTACCGGCGCCGAACGCAACCAGCGTCCGCGGGCCGCTTGACAGCGCGCACGCGCCGCGGCGGAATCGGCATGCTACCCTTTTCGTCACCGCACGCGGACCGCCGCATGGCACCACCTATCAAGCCCCAGGCGTTTCTCGCCAACATTCCTCTCTTCAACGAGCTTGCGCCCGAGGAGCTGAATCGCCTTGCCGAGGGCACGACCGAGCTTCACGTGCCGCGCGGAGAGATCGTGGTGCACAAAGGCGACCCCTGCGTGGGCTTCCACGTGGTCGTCTACGGGCAGGTCAAGCTCTCGCTCGTCACCCCGCAGGGCAGCGAAAAGGTGATCGAGATCATCGGGCCGGGATTCTCGTTCGGCGAAGCGCTGATGTTCATGGGCAAGCCCTACATCGTGATGGCGGCGACGCTCGCCGATTCGCTGCTGCTCCATGTCTCGCGCGACGTTGTCTTCGCGGAGCTTGCGCGTGAACCCGCATTCGCACGCAAGATGCTGGCCGGACTGTCGCGCAAGCTGCACGGGCTCATCAGCGACATCGAGAGCGTCACGCTGAAGTCGGGCGCGCAGCGGGTGATCGGCTATCTGCTGCGGCAGGATGCGGCGCAGGTCGACACCGAAGGCCCCTACACCGTCACGCTGCCGGTGTCCAAGGCGATCGCTGCCTCCCGCCTCAACCTCACGCCGGAGCACTTCTCGCGCATCCTGCACGAGCTTTCGAGCGAAGGGCTGATCGCGGTCGAGGGGCGCGACGTGACGATCCTCGATCCGATGCGGCTGCGCGGTACCTCGGGCTGAGCGGGCGCATCGGCGCGGCCGGCGGCTGCGCCCTTCGACCTACGTTCAGCCCGGATCCTTGCGGGCGTAGACGCGCAGCGACTTCTGCTCGACCCAGGCGGCCGTCGCCGCATCGAAGGCCCCGAAGTGCGCGGCTGCCACATGCGCGTCGAACGCGGCCCGATCGTCGTAGCGCTCGTAGAGGAAGATTTCTGTCGGGTCGTCCGGCGCGACGCAGACGTCGAACTGGCGGCATCCCGGCTCGCGTTCGCGCGACGCGGTCGCGTTGGCGACGATTTCCCGCATGAAGGCGTCGACGTGCTCGGGCTTGATTCTGAACAGGACGGTGACGACGTACATGGGCGCTCGCTCAACGTGGGTGGCGCTGCGCCAGTTCGAGTTGCTGCTCGCGCGTCAGCGGCCGCACGCGCTCCCGGCGCACGAGCAGCCACAGCTTCGCCGTCGCCTCGAGCTCCTCGATCGCATCGGCCGCGGCCGCGAGCGTCGCGCCGCTCACGACCGGTCCGTGGTTGGCGAGCAGCAGCGCATGGTGTTTGCCGGCCGCCCTGCCCACCGCGTGCGCGAGCGCCGTGTCGCCAGGCGCGAAGTACGGCAGCAGGGGCAGCGTGCCGACGCGCATGACGTAGTACGCGGTGAGCGGCGGCAGCGCGTCGGCCGGATCGACATCGGCCAGCACCGAAACCGCGACCGAGTGCGTCGAGTGCAGGTGCACGATCGCGTGGTCCATCGAGCGCTCCCGGTACATCGCGAGGTGCAGCATCGCCTCCTTGGTCGGCGCATCGCCGCGCACATGCACGCCGTGCGGATCGAGGTGCGCAAGGCGCGCGGGGTCCAGCGTGCCGAGCGAGGATCCGGTCGGCGTGAGCAGGAATCCGTCATCGACGCGCACCGACAGGTTGCCGGTGCTGCCGTGCGTGAGTCCTCGCTCGAACAGCGAGCGTCCGAGCGCGCACAGCGCTTCGCGGGCGGTGGCATCGCTCATCGAAGCATCCCGAGCGCCTTCTGGAAGAAGTCCGTCGCGCCGAAGTTGCCGGACTTCAACGCGAGCGCAAGGCGCGGACTGCCCAGTGACGTCGTCCACGGCACGCCGGGATCGATCTGCGGACCGATCGCGAGCGCGGTGACGCCGAGCGCCCGGACGACTGCGCCCGAGGTCTCGCCGCCGGCGACCACGAGGCGCCGCACGCCTCGCTCGACTAACTGGCGCGCGAGCGTGGCGAATGCCTGCTCGATCAGCGACGCCGCGCGTTCGCGCCCCAGCATCTCCTGTACCGCGGCCACCTGCGCCGGCGGCGCGGTCGAGTAGACGAGGAACGGACGGCCCGCCTCCAGGTCGTCGCGTACCGCGGCAAGCGCTTTCGCAGCGATCGCTTCCGCATCGCCTGCGAGCGGATCGAGCGCGGCTGCCGTATGCGCTTTTGCCATTGCCGTCACTTGCCCCTGCGTCGCCGCGGAGCAGGAGCCGGCGAGCACCGCCGGCTTGCCCTGTACGTCGGGCACCGTTGCCGCGTCGGCGCGTTCGGGCAGCAATCCGGCGGCGCGGAAGTTCTGCGGCAGGCCGAGCGCGATGCCCGAGCCGGCGGTGACGAGCGCAAGGTCGCGGCACGCCGCACCGATCGCAAGCAGATCCTCGTCCACGATTGCGTCGACGACCGCGTGCGCTACGTCTTCCACCTGCAGGCGGGCAAACGCTTGCCGAATCGCGTCCGGTCCGCAGCGCACGACGCCGTGCGGCACGAGACCGACGCGCCGGCGCGTCTGCCGCCCGAGCACGCGCACCAGGTTCGCGTCGCGCATCGGTGTCAGCGGATGGTCGCGCATCGGCGAATCGGACAGCAGCGAATCACCGACGAACAGGTGCCCGAGGTAGATCGTGCGCCCGTTCACGGGAAACGCAGGACAGGCGATCGTGAACCGCGTGCCGAGTGCATCCTGCAGCGCATCGGCCACCGGACCGATATTGCCCTGGTCGGTCGAGTCGAACGTCGAGCAGTACTTGAAGTAGAACTGTCGCGCGCCGGCGGCCTTGAGCCAGGCGAGGGCGGCCAGCGATTGCGCAACCGCGTCCGCCGCCGGGATCGTGCGCGACTTGAGCGCGACGACGATCGCGTCCGGGTCGCCCTCCACTCGCGCTCTGGCGGGCACGCCGATCGCCTGCACCGTGCGCATGCCGGCCCGTACCAGCATGTTGGCGAGATCGGTCGCGCCCGTGAAGTCGTCGGCGATACAGCCCAGAAGCATCGTGCGGTCCTAGATCAGAAGCCGCCACACCACCGTCGTCAGCGACGGCACGTAGGTGATGATGAACAACGCGACGATTGCGGCGATCAGAAGCGGCATCAGCGCCTTCGTGATTTCGCCGATCCCGGCCCCGGCGAGCTTGGCGGCGACAAACAGCGTACCACCCACCGGCGGCGTGTACAGCGCGATCGCAAGGTTGGCGGTCATGACGACGCCGAGGTGCACGAGGTCCAGCTTGAACGCCTGCGCGATCGGAAGGAGCAGCGGTGCGGTCAGCAGCAGCGCCGGCAGCGGCTCGATGAAGATGCCGAGGATCAGCAATGCGATGTTGACGAACAGCAGGAACATCCACGGCTCGCTCGCCACGACCTTGATCCACGCGGCCATCTGGACGGCGACCTGTTCGACCGTGATCAGCCACGCGAGTGCGCCGGTCGCGCCGATCACGAGCATCACCGTCGCGCTGGTCTGGAACGCGTTGACGAGCAATCGCGGCAGGTCGCGGACCGTGATGTCCTTGTACAGCGTGAGAGAGATGATCACGCCGTAGACCACGGCGACGGCGGCGGACTCCGTCGGGGTGAAGATGCCCGACCAGATCCCGCCGACGATGATCACCGGCATCAGCAGCGCCGGGCCCGCGGCCGTGGTCGCGTCCCAGATCTGCGCCGGCGAAAGATGCTCGTCGCCGCTGTCGCAGCCGGTGCGCTTGCCGTGCCACATGCACACGCCCATCAGCGCCGCCGCGGCGAGGATCGCCGGGACGATGCCCGCCATCGACAGCTGCCGCATCGAAACGCCGGAGATGAACGCGTAGACGAGGAACGGAATCGACAGCGGCATCAGCAGCGCCAGCGTGCCGGCGACCGCGAGGAGCGCTGCCGCGAAGGCCCGCGAGTAGCCCCGCCGCACCATCGCCGGTATCACGAGCGAGCCGATCGCCGCGGTGTCGGCAATCGCCGACCCCGAGACGCCGCCGAACATCAGGCACGAGGCCACGGTCACCACGCCGAGGCCGCCGGGCAGGAAGCCCAGCAGCGCGCGCGCGAAATCGACGATGCGCTTGCCCACGCCGCCCGACGACAGTATCTCCCCGGCGAAGATGAACAGCGGCACCGCGATCAGGATGTAGGGCTCGACGCCACCGATGAACGACAGGAAGATCGTCTCGAGCGGATGCGAGAGCGATGCGAGCACGATCGCGCCGACCGTGGCGCCGAGCAGCGAATACATGAGCGGCACGCCGGCGAGTGCGAGCCCGAAGAAGCCGAGGAAGAGCAACCCCGTCAGCACGTCAGGTCCCCCAGCGCACTTCGCGAGAGTCGCCGCGCGCGATGCGGACGAGATCCCACAGCACCCATACCAGCATCGCCGCGCAGCCGACCGGCATGCCGAGATACTGGATCGACATCGGGACATGAAGCACCGTGAGCTCGTTGCCCCAGCCGGCGATTGTGATATTGATCCCGTACCAGACGAGCGCCGCGAGCACGCCCGCGGCGAAAACACCCACCGCGGCGTCGGCCGCGCGGCGCGCGCCACCGGAGAGCTTGTCGATGAACTCGGTGATCGTCATCTGGGCGCCGCGCCGCGCCGCGCACGCCCCGCCGAGGAACGTCACCCAGACCATCAGCAGCTCGGCCAACTCGGTGACCCATGCGAGGTCCTTGTTGACCACGTGCAGCGACACGTTGACAAAGACCAGAGCGACCATCACCGTGCCGATGGCGACCACCGCCCAATCGATCGCCGCGCCGAAAGCGGCAAGCGGTGCAGGCGCGCGGGGTGCAGGCGGCAGCATGTCGCCGCCGCGCCCCTTTTGCCCGCCGGGATGCCGGCCGTCGCCCGCGGAGAGATCTCCATCGGTCATGATCGCAGGCTCCTCACCAAGATCCGCGCTGCGCCCCCGGGCTCCAAGGCCGCAAGGGGCGCGGAACGCGACGTCCTGCCTGCCCGCCTATTTCGCCGGCAGCGCTTTGCGCACCGCATCGGCGTCGGCGAGTATCGCGTCGACGTCCGCACCGTATTTCGCCTTCGCCTGGTCGTATACCGGTTTCACCACCTCGCGCCACGGACCGATGTTGGGCCGCGCGATCTTCGCGCCCTTGCTTTCCATGTCCTTCAGCTGACGGTCGTCGTTGCCGCTGACTTCCTTCCGGCTGTAGTCGGCAGCCTCCCTCGCCGCCTTGGTCACCGCTTCGCGATCGGAGGGGGAGAGCTTCTGCCAGGTCTTTTCCGAAATGGTGAGCGGAATCGGGCTGTACACGTGCTGCGTCAGCGTGACGTTCGGCGCCACTTCGTAGAACTTGTTCGCGTAGATCGTGTCGATCGGGTTTTCCTGCCCGCTGACGATCCCCTGCTGGATCGCGAGATAGACCTCGGGCAGCGGCATGATCTGCACATTGAAGCCCATCGCCTCCAGCTGCCAGCGCATCATTTCATTGGGAAAGCTGCGCAGCTTCTTCCCCTTGGCGTCGGCAGGGGTGTTGAGCGGGTCCTTGGTCGTCATCGAGCGGAATCCGGCTTCGAACGTCGACAGGAACCGGAAGCCCTTCTCCGGGCCCTTGGCGAACTGCGCCTGCATCCATTTGGACTCGTCGTAGAGCTTCCATCCCTGCTGATACGTCTCCAGGATGAACGGCAGCGCCGTCAGGTTGAGCGTCGGGATATGCGTGGCATAGGTCCCGGTGCCGGTCACGGTGAAATCGATGCCGCCCAGCTGCAGTTGCTCGACGCCCTTGGGGTCGTTCGCGAGCTGGCCGGCGGGATAGATCTGCACCTTGTAGCGCCCCTGCGTGTACTGCTCGACTTTCTCGGCGAACAGTTCGGCGGCCTTCTGCCTCGCCCCTCCCGGCTGGTCGGTATGGCTGAACTTGAGCATGGTCTGCGCCTGCGCGGCCGTTGCGAACCCGAGCGCCGCCGCAACCGCGGTCGCGACGGCGAGTTGCTGCACGAACAGTCTGCGTTTCATGGTGTCTCCTCCGTGGATGCGGTCAAGCGGGAACTGCGCCGGCCTGGACCGCATCCGGCTGCAGGGGGTCGAACGACGCGAGCTCGATGCGGCGACCCTCGGCCGCCGAGCGGTAAACCGCCTCCTGCACGCGCAGGCTGGCGAGATACTCGCGCGCCGTGTTCTCGAGCGGCGCGCCGGAAAGAAAGTGAGCAACGACGTGGCGCTGCAGCCACTCGCATGCGCCGCCGCCGAACGTGTCGTCCGGGCCGCGATCGAAGACGTGAAGGGCCTCCGGGCCGTGATGCGGCTTCCACCACAGTCGCGCCTCGCCGTCGAGACGCAGCACGCCCGCGGATCCCTCGATCCAGCCCTCGCCCATCGTGCGCCGCGGATTGGTCGCAACGTGGTCGTTCAGCCGATTGCCGTCGAAGAGCCCGGTTGCCCCGCTCCGGAATTCGAAGACGATGTAGCCCGCGTCCTCGCCGGCGATTACCGGATTGACGCGACGCAGCCGCGCGTACACCGCCACGACTTCGCCCATCAGGAAGCGGAACGTGTCGATCCAGTGGATCGCCGTCTCCATCACGAGGAAGCGCGCAAGCTTCTGGAAATAGGGTTGGCGGTCGAGATACGCGTCGCGGCCCTGGCCGTCGCCGGGCCGCAGCCGGAATGCGACGCTGTGGAGCGTGCCGAGCATGCCGGCTGCGATCATGCGCGCAGCCTCGCGATACCAGGGCTCCCAGCGGAAGTTCTCATGGATTACGAGCGGGACGCGCGCGTGCTCGGCATGCTCGGCGATCGCAACGGCGTCCGCGTAATCGCGTCCGAACGGCTTTTGGCAGATCGTCGGGATGCCCCGGCCGATCGTGTTCGCGACATACGCCCGGTGGGTCTCCGGCGAGGTGATGATGTCGACGAGGTCCGGCTTCGTCGCGTCGAGTGCCGCGTCGAGGTCGCCCCAGACGTTCGCGATGCCGAAGCGCGTCGCGAGTGCCTTCGCCTTCGTCGTATCGCGGTTGACGATGCCCACGCAGTCGACCTCGGCGATATTGCGCCAGCCGAGGTACTGGAACTGGCTGAAGTAGCCGGCACCCACACCCAACACGCGGAGCTTGCGCATCGCCTGTGGCCTCACAGGCTCGCCGCGACGGCGGCTGCGATCGCCTGTGTGCCGTCGCGGCCGCCGAGTTCGTAAGGCTTCACGCTGCCGTCGTGGTAGACGGCGTCGACCGCCCGTTCGAGCCTCCGGCCTGCGTCGGCGAGCGCTTCTAAGCCGCTGCGCTGCGCGAGCCAGTCGAGCATCATCGCGGCCGAGAGGATCGTCGCCGTCGGATTCGCCTTCCCCTCACCGGCGATGTCGGGCGCGGATCCGTGGCACGGCTGGAAGAGCCCGTGCGCGTCGCCGATGTCGCCCGACGGCGCCATGCCCATTCCCCCGACGAGACCGGCGGTGAGGTCGGACAGGATGTCGCCGAACATGTTCTCGGTCACCATCACGTCGTAGTCCCACGGCTTGCGGATCATGTCGAGCGCGGTAGCGTCGACATAATGGTGCCGCGCCAGGACGTCGGGAAAGCGAGCGGCGCGCTCGTCGAAGACCTTGCGGAAGAACGCCATCGAGCGAAACACATTGGCCTTGTCGACGCAGGTGACCTGCCCCGGGCGTCCCCGGCGCTTGCGGCGCTGCGCGAGCCGGAACGCGAAATCGTGGACCCGCTCCGAGCCCTTTCGCGTAATGACCATCGTGTCGCGTGCCTCGCGGTCGTCGATCAGCTCGCCCTTGCCGCGCGAGGCGAACAACCCCTCGGTCGACTCGCGCACGACGACGAGATCGATGTCCTTCGCGCGCACATCGGCAAGTGGCAGTGGAATGCCGGGTATCGCCCGTGCCGGCCGCACACCGGCATAGAGCTCGAGCTCCACGCGCAGGTCGAGCTGGGGCGCGATCTCCGTACCGTCGGGATAGCGAATCGCGGGCCAGCCCATCGCGCCGAACAGGATTGCGTCAGCGGCGCGGGCGGCGGCGAGCGTCTCCCGCGGCAGCGCATCGCCTGTCGCTTTGTAGTGCCGGGCGCCCGCCGGGTGCGCGGCGAAGCGGAAGCCGAACGGCTTGTTGCGGGCGAGCGTCTCGAGCAGCGGAACCGTCGCATCAATGACTTCGGGGCCGATGCCGTCGCCCGGCAGCACGGCGATGTCGAAGAGGCGAGGAGCGTCCATCGAAGAATGCTCTAGAGGCTCTGCAACCGGTAGCGCTCGAGCAGCGCGACGAGCTCGCGGCTGCCGCGCTCACGGTGCGCGCGATGCGCCTCGAACGCGCCCCTGGCGTCGCCCGCGCGAATCCGGTTCAGCACCTCGGTGTGCTCGCGCGTGGAATGCGTCGGCTTTGGACGCATACGCAGCGTCACCATGCGCGCGCGGTGCGCGCGGTCCCAGCAGTTCAGGACGGCGTCGATCAGCAGCCGGTTGCCGGAGAGGAGGATCAGATGGCGGTGGAAGCGCTCGTCGGCCATCGCCCACGCGTCGAGGTCGTCCAACTTCAGCGCGCGCGCCATCTCACGGGAAGCTTCCACGAGCGGCTCGAGGTCCGCCTCGCCCGGCCGGCGACGCACGGCGAGCTCGGCCGCCATCGGTTCGAGCGCCGTCAGCATCTCGTAGATGTCGCGCATGTCGGCGGCCGACACCGGCAGCACGCGCATGCCATGGCGCGGGATCACCTCGACCAGGCCTTCCTTCGCGAGCCGGATCAGTGCCTCGCGCACCGGCGTGCGGCTCATGCCGAGCTCGTTTGCGAGCTCCAGCTCGAGCGCGCGGTAGCCGGGCGCCCACTCGTTGTCGAGGATGCGGCGCCGCATCGTCGCGTACGCGGCGTCGACGAGCGAAACCGGCGCTGCGGCGACCGGCGTGGCAGCCCGCGATCGCGGCTGTGCCGGCGCCTTGGCACGGGAGCCCGGCGAACGTGCGGCGTGGGCGGATGCCGGCATCGTCAGCTCCCCGGCAAGGCGCGCACGACGCCAGTCACGCCCACAGCGGCGAGGAATGCGAGCATCGAACGCAGGATCTGTTGCACGGCAGGTGCTCTTAGGCGTCAGCGGGCAAACGGCCCGTAGTCCCAGTGCACCGGCGGATGGCCGGCGTACGGGGCACCGAAGCAGGCGATCTTGTCGTCCTGCAGGCAGCCGAGATAGGCGGTGCGCAGATCGGGCCCGCCGAACGCCAGGCTGCTGATGTTGCGCAACACCCGGCCGGCCGCCTTGTCCAGGTGCGGCCGGCCCATCGCGCCGGCGAGATAGGCCTGTTCGGCCCACTCGATATGCGCCGGATCGGCGTCCTCGAGCATCAGTGTTTGCGCGCCGTCCGGCGTGACACGAATCACGCGGTTGCTGACGATGCTGGTGATCCAGACACCACCCTCCACGTCGAAGGTGAGCCCGTCCGGATAGGTGCCTTGGCCGAAAACGGTGACGACCTCCTTCGCGCCGAGCGACCGGTCGGTCCGCAGCGGGAAGCGCGAAAGCCGCCGTCCGAACGTCTCGTTCACGTAGAGCCACCGTCCGTCCGGTGAAACCAGCGCCTCGTTGGTGTAACCGAGCCCGTCGGCAACGATGCGCGCGCCACTGTCGTCGACCCGCACGATGAAGCCGTCGGCGACGTCGGCGCGATAGGCGCGTGCACGCGGGGCGAGCCTCGTGCTGACCGTCACCCAGATCCCGCCCGTCGAGTCCTCGGCCACGTAGTTCGTGGGCGGCAGATCGACCCCGTCCACCGCCTCGAGGAACGGTCGCACGGAGCCGTCGCGGAAGAGCGCGTAGACCCCGCCCTGCGTCTCGCCCAGATCGGCCAGCAGGAACGAGCCGTCACTGCGGATCGCGATGCCGTTGGGGCGCAGCGGTCGCCCGCCGGCCAAGCGCCCCGCGTACAAAGAAGTCGATCCATCCGGACGAACCCGCGCCACGCCGCCGCGCCAATCGGCGGTGTAGAGGTCGCCGTCGCGGGTTGCGAGCACGCACTCGGGGCGCACGAGCCCGCTGCCGGCGAAACGGATGCCGGACAATTCGAACTGCGGACGCTCGCCAACGGTCGCCACCGAACTCCTCCTCGAGGCCACGCCGCATCGGCAAGGCCGTTTCGCACGCGGCGGTTTCCCGGCACGACGCGTGCGTTTGCGTATACGTTATGGCATGTGTTGCGGGTGTGTCAAGCGTGCGCCTTGCCGCGAGGGGCCACGTTCGCGGTCGCGCCGATCCAGGGGGCGCGTCCCTTTGCGCAGGCCGGATGAGGGTCCGCCCCGGCGGCCAGCCGGAGGCGGCGGACCCGGCCGGCTCGCGAGCCGGAAAAGCGCTGCGGCGGCTACGGCTGGGCGAGCGCGATGACGACGACCGCAGCGAAGATCAGGTAGATGGCCCAACCGGCGAGGCAACGCCTCCCCGCCACGGGGGAGCACATCGCCATGCGGCGCAGGCGGAAGGTGCCGGTCCGCCTCATGCCGCGAGCGGCCAGATCAGGATTTCGTAGACGGACTCGGTGCCCGGCTCGGTGTGGTGGCCGAAACCGCTGCGATCGAGGATCGGATAAAGCAGGCGCGGCTCGTGATCGATGAGGAGCTTCAGCGTATCGCCCGGCTGAAATCGTGAGATCGAGTCCAGCACCCGAGTCAGCGGCTCGGGAGGCTCGAGGTTGCGCGCGTCGAGCACCAGATGCTCGTTCATGGCCGCTCCTTCCCCCGCAGTCGGGAAATGCGCCTCTGGCGCGGTGTATTCGATTCTCGACCCACCGCGCCGGCCCGCCTTGACGGACGTCAAGTGCCCGCACGCGCGCCGCGGTCGGGCAGACTAACGGAGTGCGTGGGCGACGTTGAGCGCGAGCGCGAACACGATCACCGCGCCGGCCTGATGCAGCGCGGCAAGGTGCAGCGGCACGACCATGAGCAGAGTGGCGATGCCGAGCGCGATCTGCACGCCGAGCATCGCGACGAGCGCATTGCCGCCCGTCTCCGCCCGGACCGGAACCCCGGGCGCATGCCGCAGCTTCCACCACAGGACGGGGACGAGCACGAACAGCAACCAGGCGCCGACGCGATGACCGAACTGCACCGTCGCCATGTTCCAGAGGAAGTTCTTCCACCATGGCTCGAGCATCAGGATCTCCGGCGGAACGATCGCGCCTTGCATCAGCGGGAAAGTGTTGTAGGCGAAGCCGGCGCGCAGCCCCGCCACGAGGCCGCCCGTCACGACCATCGCGAACACCAGGAGGACGACGCCGAACGCCCAGCGCCGCACAGAGCGGTCGGCGGGCGCCGGCAGCGTCGCGCGCTGCGGAAAGAGCAACGACAGCCCCATCCAGATCAGCGCCGCGAAGATCACGAACGCGAGCGCGAGATGCGCGGTCAACCGGAACTGCGACACCCGCGGGTCGTCGACGAGCCCGCTTTGCACCATGTACCAGCCCATCGCGCCCTGAAGGCTGCCCAACACGAAGATCGCGGCGAGCGCTCCCGCATAGCCGGGCGGGATGCGCCGCCGCATGGCGAACCACACGAAGGGCGCGAGGAACGCGACGCCGATCAGGCGCCCCCCCAGCCGGTGGAAATACTCCCACCAGAAGATGCCCTTGAACGCTTCGAGCGCCATCCCCTTGTTCACCTGCCGGTACTCGGGCGTCGCGCGGTACTTGGCGAACGCGGCTTCCCAATCCGCGGTGGTGAGCGGCGGCAGCGTGCCGACGATCGGCTGCCATTCGGTGATCGACAGGCCCGAATGCGTAAGGCGCGTCACACCGCCGACGACGATCATCGCGAACACGAGCGCAGAGCAGGCGAAAAGCCACGCGGCAACCGCCCGAGGCGGGCGATGCGTATCAGGCAACGGGGTGGGGGAAACCGCGGGCGCGGCAGTGTGCTGCGGTGAGGCGTTCACCGCGTGGATTCTATCGCAGCACCGCCTGGCGACCGTGCCGTAAGCTCCGCCTGATGCCGCCCGATGGCGGACGCCCGGCGCGCCGACCGCATCGCGGTTCGCCCGGGCGGGCGGAGTAGACTAGGGCCTGTTCACACTATGTCCACAATTGCGTTGCAGGGCCGAATTTGCCCCGGGGCAAGGCGCAGAACGAAGCCGGGCCGGTTGCCCGGCTAGGCTTTGCAACGAAGCACCGGGCAATTTCGGCAGCAACCCGAAGGGAACGGGCGCCTTGGGGCGCCACTCTTCGTTGCCTTCCTTGCCAAGACGCCCAGTCTTGACTTCGTCAGGCGCCTTGATTGGCGCCCCAGGCCACCCGTTCCCACTTGCGGACATAGTGTGAACAGGCCCTAAATGCATTGGATCGACGCGACGGCGGCATGACCGCGCGGCCGCGCCGACGAAGAAGGGGAGCCACCCATGGAGGAGATCGGCCACGCGCTTGCAGCCGAGCGCATCGAGGCGGTGATTGCGCTGGTGCGCACGCGCGTGCCGGCCGATCGCAGCCCGGCGCTCGAGCGCTTCGTGCGCGAGTATTTCCGCCAGGTCGCACCCGAGGACTTGGCCGAGCGCGAGCCCGCCGACCTCTACGGCGCGGCATTGTCCCACTGGAACTTCGGACGCCGGCGGGCAAGCGGGGCCACCCGCGTCCGCGTGTTCAATCCGGCCACGGACGAGCATGGCTGGCAGTCGACGCACACGGTCATCGACGTCGTGGGCGACGACATGCCGTTCCTCGTCGACTCGGTGACGATGGAGGTGAACCGCCACGGCTTTGCGCTTCATCTCTTCGTCCATCCGATCGTGCGGATCGTGCGCGATGCGGACGGAGTGCTCGCCGACGTACTCCCGGCAACCGCGCCGAAGGATGCGGTGCCCGCCGAGTCGTTCATGCACGTCGAGGTCGATCGCGTCGTCGATCCGGCGGCGCTCGATGGTCTGGCGCGCGACATCGAGCGCGTGCTCTCCGATGTGCGGGCTGCGACCGGCGACTGGCCGGCAATGAAGCGAAAGGTCGAGGACGCGATGGCCGAGATCGCGACGCGTCCGCCGCCGCTCGCGGCCGACGCGCTCGCCGAGGACGTCGCCTTCCTCTCGTGGCTCGCCGACGACCACTTCGTCCTGCTCGGTTACCGCTGCAACGACCTCGTGACGCTGCCCGACGGCGACGCATTGAAGGCGGTCCCGGGCACGGGTCTCGGCATCCTGCGCGATGCCGAGCGCGGCGCCGTGTCGGGCAGCTTCGCCGCGCTGCCGCCGCAGGCACGCGCAATGGCGCGGGCGCCGCAGCTCGTCGTGCTCTCCAAGTCGAGCTCGCGCTCCACGGTGCACCGCCCGGGCCATCTCGACTACGTCGGTGTGCGCCGTTTCGACGTGAAAGGCCAGGTCGTCGGCGAGCACCGCTTCCTCGGGCTTTACACGTCGAACGCCTACAACAGCGATCCGGCCGAGATCCCGCTCTTGCGCCGCAAGGTCGCGAACGTGATCGCGAAGGCGGGCGTGGTGCCGGGCAGTCACGCGGCGAAGTCGCTGCGCAACATCCTCGAGACCTACCCGCGCGACGAGCTGTTCCAGATCAGCGAGGCAGAGCTTCTCGCCAACGCGACCGGGATCCTGCATCTGGGCGAGCGGCAGCGCTTCCGTCTGTTCGTCCGCCGCGACCCCTACGAGCGCATGGTCGTGTGCCTGCTCTACGCGCCGCGCGAGAACTATACGACGACGCTGCGCCTCACGTGGCAGCGCCTCCTGATGCAGGCGTTCAATGGCTCGAGCGCCGACTTCAGCGTTTACCTGTCGGAGTCCGCGCTCGCGCGCGTGCAGATCATCGTGCGCACGACGCCCGGGCAGATCCCCGCGGTGGACATTCCGGCACTCGAGGCGCGTCTTGCGACCGCAAGCCGCCGCTGGGAGGACGATCTTGCGCAGGCGCTGGTCGAGCGTCTGGGCGAGGCGCGCGGCAGCCAGCTGTTCAAGCGCTTCGGCACCGCGTTCCCCGCGGCGTACCGCGAGGACGTGGCGGCAAGCCACGCGGTGGGCGACGTCGAGATGATCGCCCGCGTCGCCGACGAAGGCAGGCTCGGGCTCAACCTCTACCGGCCTCTGGAAGCGGCGCCGGAGACGCTGCGCTTCAAGCTCACGCGCCGGGGCGCGCCGGTCGCGCTCTCCGACAGCCTGCCGATGCTGGAGCGGATGGGGTTGCGCGTGCTCGACGAGCGGCCGTACCGCGTCGCCGCCCCCGACAGCGAATCCGTCTGGATCCACGATTTCGGCCTGGCGCTCGCCGGTCGCGAGGAGATCGAGGCCGACAGCGTCCACCAGCTCTTCGAGGACGCGTTCGCGCGCATCTTCGCGGGCGAGGTCGAGAACGACGGCTTCAACCGGCTGGTGCTCGGAGCCGCGCTCCCCGCGGTCGAGATCACGGTGCTGCGCGCGTACGCCCGCTACCTGCGGCAGACCGGATTCCCGCTGTCGCAGGCGTTCATCGAGCAGACGCTTGCGGCCAACCACGGCATCGCGCGCATGCTCGTCAACCTGTTCCGGCTGCGCTTCGATCCAGCGCAAGCGGCGCCGGTATCCGGCGAAGACGACCCGGTGAAGCGGCAGGCCGCGGCGATCGAGGCCGCGCTCGAGCGTGTCGCAAACCTCTCCGAGGATCGCGTGCTGCGCCAGTACGTGGCGCTGATCCAGGCGACGTCGCGCACCAACTTCTGGCGCACCGATGCCGGCGGCGCCCGGCGCAGCTTCCTCTCGTTCAAGTTCGATCCGGCGAGCGTGCCCGGCCTGCCCGATCCCAAGCCCCGATTCGAGATCTTCGTCTACAGCACGCGCTTCGAGGGCGTGCATCTGCGCGGCGGCAAGGTCGCGCGCGGCGGCCTGCGCTGGTCGGACCGGCCCGAGGACTTCCGCACCGAAGTGCTTGGCCTCATGAAGGCGCAGATGGTCAAGAACACGGTCATCGTTCCGGTCGGGTCCAAGGGCGGCTTCGTGCTGAAGAAGGCGCCGCCCGCGAGCGAGCGCGACCTCTATCTCAAGGAAGGCGTCGCCTGCTACCAGGACTATCTGCGCGGCCTGCTCGATCTGACCGACAACCTCGTCAACGGGGCGGTCGTGCCGCCGCCGCAGGTGCGCCGCCACGACGGGGACGACCCCTATCTCGTCGTCGCCGCCGACAAGGGGACGGCGAGCTTCTCGGATTACGCGAACGCGATCTCCGCCGAGTACGCGTTCTGGCTGGGCGACGCGTTCGCCTCCGGCGGCTCGGCAGGCTACGACCACAAGGCGATGGGCATCACCGCGCGCGGCGCATGGGAATCGGTCAAGCGCCACTTCCGCGAGCTCGGCCACGACACGCAGGCCGCCGACTTCACGGTCGTCGGCATCGGCGACATGTCGGGCGACGTGTTCGGCAACGGCATGCTGCTGTCGAAGCACATCCGCTTGCTCGCCGCATTCGACCACCGCCATGTGTTCCTCGACCCGAACCCCGACGCTGCGATGAGCTTGGGCGAGCGCGAGCGGCTGTTCCGCTTGCCGCGCTCGTCCTGGGCGGACTACGACGCCGAGCTCGTTTCCGCCGGCGGGGGCGTGTGGCCGCGAAGCGCCAAGACGATTCCCGTGTCGCCGCAGGTGCGTGCCGTGCTCGGCATCGAGGCCGACAGACTCGCGCCCAGCGACCTCATCAGCGCCATCCTGAAAGCGCCGGTGGACCTGCTCTACAACGGCGGCGTCGGCACCTACGTGAAGGCATCGAAGGAGTCGCACGCCGAGGTCGGCGACCGCGCAAACGACACGCTGCGCGTCGACGGCCGCGACCTGCGCTGCCGCGTCGTCTGCGAAGGCGGCAATCTGGGCTTCACGCAGCTCGGGCGCGTCGAGTACGCGCTCGCGGGTGGCCACATCTACACCGATGCGATCGACAACTCGGGCGGTGTGGACACCTCGGACCACGAGGTGAATCTCAAGATCCTGCTCGGCATCCCGATCGCCGAGGGCGAGCTCACCGTCAAGCAGCGCAACGCGCTGTTAGCCGAGATGACGGACGAGGTCGCGGCGCTCGTGTTGCGCGACAACGAGTTCCAGACCCAGGCGCTGTCCGTCACGGGGCGCCGCGGCGCCGACCTGCTCGACCAGCAAACGCGCTTCATCGAGTTCCTCGAGAAATCCGGCCGACTCAATCGCGCGATCGAATTCCTGCCCGACGAGGAGACGTTCAAGGCGCGCCGCGCGACGAAGGCCGGGCTCGCCGCCCCGGAGGGCGCGGTCGTGCTCGCCTACTCGAAGATGTGGCTCTTCGACGAGCTCGTCGCGTCATCGCTGCCCGACGACCCCTGGATCGCGGCCACGCTGTCGCGCTACTTTCCCGAGCAGGTGCGGGAGCGGTTCGCGAGCTATCTGCCGCGGCATCCGCTGCGCCGCGAGATCATCGCGACGTACGTGACCAACAGCATGGTGAACCGGGTCGGTGCCACGTTCGTCCACCGGGTTGCGGAAATGACCGGCGCAACCCCTCCCGAGATCGTCCGCGCCTACCTGATCACGCGCGAGGTGTTCGACTTCGTGCCGCTGTGGGAGGAGATCGAGTCGCTGAACGGCAAGGTCGAGGACCGCGTGCAGGCCGAGATGCTGGTCGAGACGGGCCGCACGATCACCCGAGCCACCAGCTGGTTCCTGCGCTGGCCCCGCCTTGCCGAGGACATGGCGGCGACGATCGCGTCGTTCCGGGCCGGCGTGGACGAGGTTCGCACGGTGCTGCAGCGCGCCCGCGACGCAGGCTCGCCGCAGGGCGCGGCCAAGAAATACGTGTCGGCGGGCGTGCCCGGGTCGCTCGCCGCGCGCGTTGTCGGCTACGACGCGCTGTTCGGCGCACTCGATATCACCGAAATCGCAGCGACAACGGGCCGACCGGTCGCCACGGTGACCGCCGTCTATTTCGAACTGTCGCAGCGCCTGGGGCTTGGCTGGCTGCGCGAGCGCATCGGACTGCTGCCCGCCGACACGCACTGGCAGGCGCTCGCCCGCACGTCGATGCGCGACGACCTCGCGGCGCTCGCGCGCTCGCTCGCGACCCGCGCGCTCACCGACGGCGGGGGCAAGGACGACGCGGAGGCGCTGATCGGCGCGTGGGAGGCGCGGAGCGCGCCTTCTAAGAAGCGTGCCGAGCGCATGCTCGCGGAGCTGCGCGCGCTGCCTGCGCTCGACGCGTCGATGCTCGCGGTCGCGCTGCGCGAGCTGCGCAATCTTGCGTAGCATCGGCGGGGAGCCATGAAAGGTATCCCGATGCCGGAGGTCAGGGACCACTGGGACAAGATCTACCGGGCAAAGCAGCCGGACGAGGTCAGCTGGTATCGCGCCCACCTCACGCTTTCTCTGCAGCTGATCGAGCAGGCTGCGCCCGATCGCAGCGCACGCATCATCGACGTGGGTGGCGGCGGATCGACGCTCGTCGACGACCTTCTCGCGGCCGGCTATCGCTGCGTCACGGTCCTCGATGTTTCCCCACCCGCGCTGGACGTCGCGCGCCGGCGCCTTGGGCGCGCCGCAGACGCTGCGCAATGGTCGTGCGGCGACGTCACGACGATGGACCTCCCGGCCAACCACTACGACGTCTGGCACGATCGCGCGGTCTTCCATTTCCTGACCGAGCCGCAGGATCGCTCGGCCTACGTCACGCAGGTCGTGCGCGCGTTGCAGCCTCACGGCCACGTGATCATTGCGACGTTCGGCCCGGAAGGTCCGCGGAAGTGCAGCGGGCTCGATGTCGTGCGCTACGATGCGGATTCGCTGCACGAGGCATTCGGCCCCCGGTTCCGGCGCGTCCGCCACCTGACCGAGTCCCACCGCACTCCGGCCGGGGCCGTCCAGCAGTTCGTCTACTGCCAATTCGAACGGATCGGGGAGGCGCCGCACTGAACCAGCGTCTGGCGGACGCCCGCCCTCCCGATTCCCGGCAATGGGCACCGGCCCCGAGCCGCATAGCGGAGGGTGGCGGGCGCGACAGGCACGAAACGTGTGCAATACAGACACACAGGTTTGATTTCCTGCAATAACCGCGTCCGCCGCTCGTCGTGTTTGATTCGGACCAGCGGAAGGCGCGCTATCCTTCATCCCATGAACCAACATTCCTCTTCCGCGGGCGCCGCCTCCTCACGCGCCGCCGCGACCGACGCCGGCGACGCCGCTCAGGTGCTGCGCGAGTCGATCCTGAACAAGCTGACCTATGCTGTCGGCAAGGACATGCGCCACGCGCTCGACCACGACTGGCTGATCGCCACGGCGCTCGCCGTGCGCGACCAGATCGTGGACCGGTGGATGGACGCGACGCGCAAGACCTACCGTGACGGCCGCAAGCGTGTCTACTATTTCTCGTTCGAGTTCATGATCGGGCGCCTGCTGTTCGACGCGCTCGGCAATCTCGGGCTCACGACGACGGCGCGCGAAGTGCTCGCCGACCTCGGCGTGGACATCGACCGGTTGCGCAGGCTCGAACCGGACGCGGCGCTCGGCAACGGGGGCCTCGGCCGTCTCGCCGCCTGCTACATGGAAAGCATGTCTTCGCTGCGGATCCCCGCGCACGGCTACGGGATCCGCTACGACCACGGCGTGTTTCGTCAGGGGCTGAAGGACGGCTGGCAGCTGGAACTGCCCGAGGACTGGCTGTCGTCCGGGAACCCCTGGGAGTTCGAGCGGCCGGAGGTCACCTACCTGATCGGCTTCGGAGGGACGGTCGACGTCGTGCAAAACCCCGACGGCACGACGCGCTCGGTGTGGCGGCCGGCCGACAGCGTCAAGGCGGTCGCCTACGACACGCCGATCACGGGCTGGCGCGGCGCGCACGTCAACACGCTGCGTTTGTGGTCGGCGCGCGCAGCCGACCCGTTGTCGCTCGAGGACTTCAACCGCGGCGACCACGTGGGCGCACTGGCCGATCGCGTAAGGCTCGAGGCGATCTCGCGCGTGCTCTACCCGAGCGACGCCACGCCGGCCGGCCACGAGCTGCGGCTGCGGCAGGAGATCTTCTTTGCGTCGGCTTCGCTGCAGGACCTGCTGCGCCGGCACAAGCAGCAGCACGGCGAGCTGACGTCGCTGCCGGACCACGTCGCGATCCAGCTGAACGACACCCACCCGGCGATCGCGATTGCCGAGCTGATGCGGCTCCTCGTCGACGAGCACGGCATGCCGTGGGAGGTCGCGTGGGACGTCTCGCGCACCGTGTTCAACTACACCAACCACACGCTGCTTCCGGAAGCGCTCGAGCGCTGGTCGGTGCCGCTGATGGAGGGCCTGCTGCCGCGGCACATGCAGATCATCTACCTGATCAACGCGCTGCATCTCGAGGCGTTGCGCGCCACCGGCCACGACGACGACCGGCTGCTGTCGTCGATTTCGGTGATCGAGGAGAACAACGGCCGTCACGTGCGCATGGGGCACCTCGCGTTCCTCGGCTCCAACCGCGTGAACGGTGTCTCGGCACTGCACAGCGAGCTCCTGAAGCAGACGGTGTTCCGCGACCTGCACGCGCTCTATCCGGAACGCATCGTCAACAAGACGAACGGGATCAGCTTCCGCCGCTGGCTCTACCAGGCGAACCCGGCGCTCACCGAGCTCCTCGTGGACGCGATCGGACCGGCGGTGCTGGACGACGCGAGCCGGCTGCCCGAGCTCGCGAGGTTTGCCGACGACGCCGCGTTCCGCGAGCGCTTCGCCGCGATGCGCCGGGCCAACAAGGTCGCACTCGGTCGCGTGGTCGCCGAGCGCCTGGGCCAAAGCCTCGACCCGGATGCTCTGTTCGACGTGCAGATCAAGCGCATCCACGAATACAAGCGGCAGCTGCTGAACATCCTGGAGACGATCGCACTGTACAACGCGATGCGGGCACAGCCGACCAAGAGCTGGGCGCCGCGCGTCAAGATCTTCGCCGGCAAGGCCGCGGCGGGCTATTTCCAGGCCAAGCTCGTCGTCAAGCTCGCCAACGACGTCGCGCGGATCGTCAACGCGGATCCGGCGGTGCGTGGCCGCCTGAAAGTGATCTTCCTGCCGAACTACAACGTGAGCCTGGCGGAGTCGATCATCCCTGCCGCCGACATCTCCGAGCAGATCTCGACCGCCGGCATGGAGGCGTCCGGGACCGGCAACATGAAGCTCGCGCTCAACGGCGCGCTGACGATCGGCACGCTCGACGGGGCGAACATCGAGATCCGCGAGCACGTCGGCCCGGAGAACATCTTCATCTTCGGACTGCTTGCGGAGGAAGTCGCGGCGCACCGCGCGGCCGGGCTCGACATGACACCGGTGATCGCCGCGTCGCACGCGCTGTCCGAAGTGCTGAGCATGCTCGAATCCGGCGTCTTCTCCCCCGACGACCGCAGCCGCTACCGCGGGCTCGTCGCCGGCCTGCGCCACCACGACTACTTCATGGTGACCGCCGACTTCGAAAGCTACCGGACCACGCAGCGGGAAATCGCCACGCTGTGGGCGGACAAGGACGCCTGGTGGCGCAAGGCGATCCTCAACACCGCCCGGATGGGCTGGTTCTCGTCGGACCGCGCGATCCTCGAGTACGCGCGCGAGATCTGGCGGGCGGCGCCAGACCACGGCTGACGGAGCGCAGCGATGGTCGCGAAACTTGCACCCGCCGTGGTCGACGCGATCGTCGCAGGCCGGCACGACGACCCGTTTGCCGTGCTCGGATGGCACGACCGCGGCAACGTGGCCGTCGTGCGCGCATTCGTGCCGGGCGCCGATGCGGTCGACGCAATCGACAGCGAGGGTGCGACGCTTGCATCGCTTGCACGCCGGCACGAGGACGGTCTGTTCGAAGGCGAGGTCGGCCCGTCGCGCGGGCGCGTCCGTTATCGCCTGCGATGCCGGCGCGGCAACGAGGCGTGGCTCGAGGACGACCCGTACGCGTTCGGACCGGTGCTGGGCACGATGGACGACTGGCTGATCGGCGAGGGCACGCACGTGCGCCTGTACGACCGGCTGGGCGCGCACGCGATGACGCACGAGGGTGTCGCGGGCGTGCATTTTGCCGTGTGGGCGCCGAACGCCTCGCGCGTGTCGGTGGTCGGCGACTTCAATGCATGGGACGGTCGTCGCCATGTGATGCGCAAGCGCATCGACACCGGCGTCTGGGAGATCTTCCTGCCCGGCCTCGGCGAGGGGACGCTCTACAAGTACGAGGTCCTCGGGCCGGACCGTGTGCTGCTGCCGCTCAAGGCGGATCCCGTCGGGTTCGGTGCCGAGCTCCGTCCCTCGACCGCCTCGGTCGTTCGGCGCACCGACGACTTCATCTGGACCGACCAGCAGTGGATGGCCGACCGCGCGCGCGGCGCGATGCGGCGGCGGCCGATCTCGATCTACGAAGTGCACGCCGGATCATGGCAACGCGGCGAGGGCGGCCGCTTCCTCACGTGGGACGAGCTTGCCGCGGCGCTGCCCCGCTATGCCGCGGAACTGGGCTTCACGCACATCGAGCTGATGCCGATCACCGAGCATCCGCTCGACGCGTCGTGGGGCTACCAGCCCATCGGCCTCTACGCGCCGACATCCCGCCACGGCGAGCCGGCCGGTTTCGCGCGCTTCGTCGATGCCTGCCACGCCGCCGGTCTCGGCGTGATCCTCGACTGGGTGCCCGCGCATTTCCCGACCGACGAGCACGGCCTCGCGCGCTTCGACGGCACGCCGGTCTACGAGCATGCCGACCCAATGCTGGGCTTCCATCCGGACTGGAGCACGGCGATCTACGACTTCGGCCGCGCCGAGGTCGCCAACTACCTGATCGCGAGCGCGCTGTACTGGCTCGACCGCTACCACATCGATGGCCTGCGCGTCGACGCGGTCGCGTCGATGCTCTACCTCGACTACTCGCGCAAGGAAGGCGAGTGGCGGCCGAACGTGCACGGCGGCCGCGAGAACCTGGATGCGATCGCGTTCCTGCGGCGGCTCAACATGACGGTCTACGCACAGTGCCCGGGCGCGTTCACGGTCGCCGAGGAGTCGACGGCGTGGCCCGGCGTGTCGTTGCCCGCCTATGCCGGCGGCCTGGGCTTCGGCTTCAAGTGGAACATGGGCTGGATGCACGACACGCTCGAGTACGTGCAGCACGAGCCCGTGCACCGGCGCTGGCATCACGACCTCATCACGTTCGGCCTGCTTTACGCGTTCGCCGAGAACTTCGTGCTTCCGCTCTCGCACGACGAGGTGGTGCACGGCAAGGGCACGCTGATCGCGCGCATGCCGGGCGATGCCTGGCAGCAGTTCGCCACGCTGCGCGCCACGTTCGCGTTCATGTGGGGATACCCCGGAAAGAAGCTGCTGTTCATGGGGCAGGAGTTCGCACAGGGACGCGAATGGAGCGAGGATCGCGCGCTCGACTGGGACCAGGCCGGCGTGCACTGGCATCGCGGCGTGCGCGCGCTCGTGCGCGACTGCAATCGCGAGTACCGGGCCCAGCGCGCGCTGCACGAACGCGATTGCGAGCCGGACGGCTTCCGCTGGATCGAGGTGCACGACGCGGAGCAAAGCGTGCTCGCCTGGCTGCGCTTCGGTGGCGAGGGCGCGCGGCCCGTTGCGATGATCGCGAACTTCACGCCCGTCCCGCGCATCGGCTACCGGTTCGGGCTGCCGCGGCCCGGGCGCTGGCGCGAGATCATCAACACCGACGCCGCCGAATACGGGGGCTCCGGCCTGGGCAATGCGGGGCTCGTCGTGACCGAAGCAAGTTCGAGCCACGGTCATGCGCAATCGGTGACGCTGACGCTGCCGCCGCTCGCAACACTCTGGCTCGCACACGAGGAAGGCTGACGCGCAAGCCCCGCGCACGGATGCAACCATGGACAACGTGAGTTACTCGACCCCGCTGTCTCGTTCGACGATGGCGTACGTGCTGGCCGGCGGCCGCGGCAGCCGCCTGATGGAGCTGACGGCGTTCCGCGCCAAGCCGGCCGTCTACTTCGGCGGCAAGTCGCGGATCGTCGACTTCGCGCTTTCCAACGCGCTCAACTCCGGCATCCGGCGGATCGCGGTCGCCACCCAGTACAAGGCGCACAGTCTGATCCGCCACCTGCAGCGCGGCTGGAACTTCCTGCAGCCGGTGCGCAACGAGAGCTTCGACATCCTGCCCGCGAGCCAGCGCATCTCCGAGCACCAGTGGTACGCGGGCACGGCGGACGCGGTCTTCCAGAACATCGACATCATCGACAGCTACGCCCCCGAGTTCCTGCTGATCCTCGCCGGCGATCACATTTACAAGATGGACTACGAGCGGATGCTGGTGCAGCACGTCAACGCCGGCGCCGACGTGACGGTCGCCTGCCTCGAGGTGCCGCTCGCCGAGGCGTCCGCCTTCGGCGTGATGCACGTCGACGAGAACGACCGCATCATCGCCTTCGTCGAGAAGCCCGCCAATCCGCCGGAGATTCCGAAGCGGCCGGGCTTCGCGCTCGCGAGCATGGGTATCTACGCGTTCCGGCGCGAGTTGCTGAACGAGCAACTGCGCCGCGATGCGGAGGATCCGCAGTCCAGCCGCGACTTCGGCAAGGACATCATTCCCTGGCTCGTGCAGAACGGCAAGGCGATCGCACACCACTTCGCCGAATCCTGCGTGCGTTCCAGCGCGGAGCGTGAAGTCTACTGGCGCGACGTCGGCACGCTCGACGCCTACTGGTCGGCGAACATCGACTTGACCGACGTCGTGCCCGAACTCGACCTCTTCGACAAGGACTGGCCGATCTGGACCTATGCGGAGATCACGCCTCCGGCCAAGTTCGTGCACGACGTGGACGACCGTCGCGGCGTGGCGGTTTCCTCGCTGGTCTCGGGCGGATGCATCGTGTCCGGCGCGACGGTCGTGCGTTCGCTGCTCTTCACCGGCGTGCACGTCCACTCCTATGCGCAGGTGCGCAACTCCGTCGTGCTGCCGCAGGTGGAGATCGGCCGGCACTCGCGCATCGCGAACGCGATCATCGACCACGGCGTGCGCATCCCGGATGGGCTCGCCGTCGGCGAGGACGCGGAGCAGGACGCTGCGCGGTTCAGGCGAAGCGCGAACGGCGTTTCGCTCATCACCCAGCCGATGATCGACCGGCTGCCCCAGCAAACACGCGGGGCATGAGTCAACTGTCCGTCCTCGCGATTGCCTCGGAGGCGTTTCCGCTCATCAAGACCGGCGGGCTCGCCGACGTCGTCGGGGCGCTCCCGGCCGCGCTGCAGCGCGAGGGCATCGCCGTGCGCACGCTGATCCCCGGCTATCGTCGCGTGCTCGCGGTGACGTGGGACGCGACGGTGGTGCACACGATGCCCTCGCTGCACGGTGGCGCCGCGCGCATCCGTGCAGCGACCGTCGACGGGTTCGACGTGCTCGTGCTCGATGCACCGCATCTCTTCGACCGTCCCGGCAACCCATACGTCGGCCCCGATCGCACGCCGTGGCCCGACAACGCGCAGCGCTTCGCGGCGCTCGCCGCCGCGGGCGCGGCGCTCGCGCGCGGCGCGGCGGCGGGGTTCGCGCCACACGTTGTCCACGCGCACGACTGGCAGTCGGGCCTCGTGCCGGCGTACCTGCACTTCGGCACGGCACCGCGCCCGGCGACGGTGATGACGGTGCACAACCTCGCATTCCAGGGCCAGTTCCCGCGGTCGGTCTTCGCAGAGCTTGGCCTGCCGCCGCATGCATTCGGAATCGACGGCGTCGAGTACTACGGCGATGTCGGCTATCTCAAGGCGGGCATTGCGCTCGCCGATTGCATCACTACCGTTTCGCCGACGTACGCAGCGGAGATCCGCTCGCCGGACGCCGGCATGGGGCTCGAGGGGCTGCTGCGCACGCGGGCCGACGTGCTGATCGGCATCCGCAACGGCATCGACGAGGAGCTCTGGGACCCGTCGACCGACGCTCACCTCCCGGTCCGCTACGACGCAACCGGCCTCGAGCTTCGCGCGCAGAACAAGGATGCGCTGCAGGTGCGCTTCGGCCTCGCGCGCGATCCCGACGCGCTGCTGTTCTCGATCGTAAGCCGCCTCACGTGGCAGAAGGGCTCGGACCTCGTGCTCGATGCGCTGCCCGAACTGCTGCACATGGGCGGCCAGCTCGCGGTGCTGGGGGCGGGCGACGCGGAGCTGGAGCACCGTTTCGCCGCCGCCGCGAAGATGCACCCCGGACGGGTCGCGATCGTGCGCGACCTGAACGAGGCGCTCGCGCACCAGATGCACGGCGGGACCGATGCATTGCTGATGCCGTCGCGGTTCGAGCCCTGCGGACTCACGCAGATGATCGCGCTGCGCTACGGTGTCGTTCCCGTCGTCGCGCGCGTCGGCGGACTTGCCGATACGATCGTGGACGCGAGCGAGATGGCGCTTGCCGCCGGGGCAGGCAGCGGCATCCAGTTCGCGCCGACCACCCGCGAGATGCTCGAGGCCGCGCTCGACCGCACCGCGCGCCTCTGGCGCGACCGCCCCCTGTGGCGTCGGGTGCAGCGGCACGCGATGCGCTGCGATGTCGGCTGGCGCCGCCCGGCGCGCGAATACGCCGGTCTGTTCAGGCGGCTCGCCGCGCACGCCGCATGAGCCGCCGGATCGGTCCCGGCGCGCCGGAGCCGCTCGGCGTCACGCCGGTTCCCGGGGGCGTCGACGTTGCCGTCTTCTCGGCCCACGCGACCGCGATCGAGTTGTGCCTGTTCGACGCGGACGGCCGGCGCGAGATCGAGCGCATCGTGCTGCCCGAACGCACCGGCAACGTCTGGCACGGCCACGTCGCCGATGTCGCCCCCGAAACGCGCTACGGACTGCGCGCACACGGACCTTTCGCTCCAAACGATGGGCATCGCTTCGACGCGGCAAAGCTGCTGGTCGACCCGTATGCGCGGGCCCTCGATCGACCGTACGCAGTGCATCCCGCGCTCTTCTCGCTGCACCCGAACGGCAGGCGCAACCACGCCGACAGCGCCGCCTTCGTGCCCAAGGGGATCGTCACCGCGCCGCCCCGGGAAACCGCGGAAGCCCCGCAGGACGTGCCATGGTCGCGCACGATCGTCTACGAGCTGCACGTGCGCGGTTTCACCAAGCGTCATCCCGCCGTGCCGGAGTCCCTGCGCGGCACCTGTGCCGCACTCGCGACCCCGGCCGCGATCGGACACCTGCAACGCCTCGGCGTGACGACGGTCGAGTTGATGCCGATCGCCGCCGCGATCGACGAGCGCCATCTCGCGGCACGCGACCTCACCAACTATTGGGGCTACAACCCGGTCGCGTTGCTCGCACCGGACCCGCGTCTCGCGCCGGGCGGCATCGCCGAACTCGCCGCTGCCGTCGCCGCGCTGCACGCCGCAGGAATCGAAGTGCTGCTCGATGTCGTGATGAACCACACCGGCGAAGGTGGTGCGCTCGGGCCTACGATCTGCTTCCGCGGCCTCGACAACGCGAGCTACTACCGACTCGAGCACGATGACGCCACGCGCTATGTCGACGACACCGGCTGCGGCAACACGCTCGCTTGCGACCGCCCGCAGGTCGTGCGCCTGGTGCTCGACGCGCTGCGCCAGTACGTGCTTGCCGCGAATGTCGACGGATTCCGTTTCGACCTTGCGACGACGCTCGGTCGGACCCGCGACGGCTTCGATCCGGCCGCGCCGCTCCTCACCGCGATCGCGCAGGACCCGCTGCTGCGTAGGCGCAAGCTCATCGTCGAGCCGTGGGATCTGGGGCCCGGCGGCTACCGGCTCGGCGGTTTCGACGCGACGTGGGGCGAATGGAACGACCGTTACCGCGACACGCTGCGCCGCTTCGTGCGCGGCGATGCCGGCCTGCAAGGGGAAGCGGCGACGCGCGTCGCGGGCTCGGCCGACATCTTCGCCTCGCGCGCGCGGCCGCTGTCGCGGTCCGTGAACTTCGTCGCCGCCCACGACGGCTTCACGCTCGCCGACCTCGTGGCCTACGCGCGTAAGCACAACGAGGCGAATGGCGAAGGCAACCGCGACGGCACCGACCGCAACGAATCGTGGAATCACGGTACCGAGGGTGCGACCACCGACCCGGCAATCCGCGCCGCGCGCGCGCAGGACGTGCGCAGCCTGATTGCCGCGTTGGCCTTCTCGCGCGGTACGCCGATGCTCGCAATGGGCGACGAGCTCGGCCGCACGCAGCGCGGCAACAACAACGCGTACGCGCAAGACGGTCCGCTGAGCTGGGTCGACTGGGACGCAGCGGACGAAGGTCTTTGCGCCTTCACTGCGCGAGTCTGCGCCTTGCGTCGCGCGCATCCCGCACTGCGCGATGACGCGCTGCTCACGGGCGGGCCGCGCGACGACAGCGGCATCCCCGACGTCGAGTGGCGCCGTCCCGACGGCGCGCCGATGAGCGTCGCGGACTGGAACAATCCGGATGGATGCACATTGATCGCGGCGCTCTACATGCCTGCGCTAGGAAGCGAAGCGACCGACCGCGTCGTCGTCGTGCTTCACTCCGGTGCAACGTCGGTTTCCGTACGCCTTCCTGATGCGCGCGATGGCTTCGGTTGGCGGCGCGCCGCGGACTCGGCGGCCGTCGGCATTGCCGGAGACGGCGAGTGGGTCGACATGGAAGCACCCGTTGCGCCCCGTTCCGTGGCGCTCTTCGCCGAGGCGGCGCACCCGATGGCTGCGCGTCACGCAGCGGGCGTCGAGCCCGGAGTGCTGACGCAGCTTGCGCGCGCGACAGGCATCGCGACCGAGTGGTGGGACGTGAGCGGCACGCGCTTCGCGACCTCGCCCGACATCCAGCGTGCGCTGCTCGCCGCGATGGGCCTTGCGACGCAGTCCACCGCCGATGCCCGCGCGCACCTGGTCGAGCTCGCCCGCGCGCGCGGACGCGCGCTGCCCGCATCGCTCGTCGTCGTGGCGGACCGACGCGCCGAGATTGCCGTGGCGACAGCAGCGGCAGGCGGCGCGGTCCGACTCCGAATTGCCTACGAGGACGGCACCGCCTCCGCGCTGACGGTCGATACCGGGGACGCGAACACGGTGCGGACGACGAACGTGGACGGCCGCCCGCTGCTGCGCGCCGTCGTACCGCTTCCGGCGCTTCCCGCCGGCGTGCACGAGATCACGCTGGCCGATGATCCCGACAGCAGGTGCACGCTCATCGCGGCCCCCGGAGGATGCCACGTGCCCGCCGCCTTGCGCGAGGGTCGCCGCGCCTTCGGTGTAGCCGCCCACCTGTATTCGCTGCGCCGGGCTGCCGACCTCGGCATCGGCGATTTCACCGCCTTGCGCGAGCTCGCACGACAAAGCGCCATGCACGGCGCCGCGACGGTTGCGCTCAACCCGTTGCATGCGCTCTTCGCGGGCGAGCGCGAGCGAGCGAGTCCCTACCACCCCTCGGACCGTCGGTTCCTCGACCCGATCTACCTCGATGTCGAGCGCGTGGCGGACTTTGCCGCCACGCCGGCCGCGCATGCGCTGCTCGAGCGACGGCACGCCGAAATCGCCGCCCTTTCGGCCCGCAGCCGCATCGACTATCCCCGCGTGTGGGCGCTCAAGCGAGAGATCCTCGCCGCATGCCACCGCACGTTCGCGCAACGCGACCGGCGTGATCCGCTGCGGCAGGACTTCGACCGTTTCGTCTCGACGGGCGCGCTCGCGCTCGCGCGTTTCGCACTTTTCGAGGCGATCGCCGCCGCGCATCCGCAGACGCCGTGGCAGGCATGGCCGCAGGAGCTGCGCTCGGCGGACGACGCCGCTGCAAGTGAATTCGCAGCGCACCATGCCGACGCAGTCGAGTTCGCGCTCTACCTGCAGTGGCAGGCCGACGGGCAGTTCGCGGCAGTTGCGGGCGATGCCCGCGCAGCCGGTCTCGCGCTCGGGCTCTACCGCGATCTCGCCGTCGGTGCTGCACCGGACGGCGCGGAGGTCTGGTCCGACACGTGCGGTTTCGTGGCCGGCGTGTCGGTCGGCGCTCCGCCCGATCCCTTCGCTCCGCAGGGCCAGATCTGGAGCCTGCCGCCGCCCAATCCGCTGACGCTCGCTGACGACGGTTACGCGCGTTTTCGCGCGCTGCTCGCCGCCAATTTGCGGCACGCGGGCGCGCTGCGCATCGACCACGCGATGGGTCTCGCCAGACTCTTCTTCGTGCCCGACGGGGCGCCTGCCCGGGAGGGAACCTACGTCGAATATCCGCTGGAGGATCTGCTCGGTGTGCTCGCGCTCGAGAGTGAGCGCCACCGCGCGCTGATCGTCGGCGAGGATCTGGGCACGGTGCCGGCGGGTCTGCGCGAGCGGCTCGAAGCGGCGAACGTCTTCTCCTCGGTCGTCGTCTGGCTCGAGCGCGAGGGTCTCGACTTCCGCCGTCCTGCGCACTGGCGACGCAAGGCCGTTGCCAGCGTCTCCACGCATGACCTGCCGACGATCACCGGCTGGTGGCAGGGCGCGGACCTGGCCGAGCGCCACGCGATCGCCCGACCGACAACGCGCGGGCTCGACATCGCCGAGACCGAGCGTGAGGACGAACGCGATCGCCTTGTGCAAGCGCTGCACGAGGTGCACGCGCTCGCCGACCAGACCGTGGACTCGGGCGTGGTCGCGGCCGCGCTGCACCGCATGCTCGCCGCGTCGCCGTCCGCGCTCGTGCTCGTGCAGGCCGACGACCTCGCGGGCGAGGTCGATGCGCTGAACCTGCCGGGGACCGACCGCGAGCGGCCGAACTGGCGGCGCCGCCTCGCAGTGGACGCCGATGCGCTCTGGTCGACTCCGGTCGGCGAAGCGGCGGCGCAGGACCTGCAGCAGCGCCGAGTGCCGCCTGTCACGCCGGCGTAGCTCGCCGGCGTCAAGCGTCAGTGCCGGACGGTCGTGTCCGGGACGATCGCCCGGAGGCGCGCGAGCAGCGCGTCGTCGATCCGGGCGCCGCCGGGTGCCGCCTGGTTCAGCGCATCGTCGGCGCAGCCGTGCGTGCGAAAGGGCTGCAGCACCCAGCTTGCGACGCCGCAGATCGCAAGCTCGTGCGCGAGTCGCACGAGCATGTCGGGTGGCACGAGCGAAGGATGCACGGTCGTGCGCACCTCGTGCGCGATGCCCGATTGGCGCACCAGCGCGAGCGTGACGAACGCGCCGAGGCCGGAGCGCGGCACGCCGCTCACGCTCTCGTATTCCTGCTGCGGCGCCTTGATGTCGAGCCCGATCCAGTCGAGCTGCGGCAGGATCTCGGGCAGGCGTCGCGGGTACATGCCGCCCGTATGCAGACCGGTCGCAAAGCCGAGCTTGCGGACTTGCGCGAGCGCGGCGGCGAGCGTGGGCTGCGCGGTCGGCTCGCCGCCGGAGAACACGACGGCGTCGATCAGGCCGCGCCGCGTCGCAAGCCAGCCGAGAACGCGCTCGAAGTCGCGCTCGTCCTCGCCCTGCACGGGCAGCAGGTGCGGATTGTGACAATAGCGGCAGCGCCACGGGCAACCCTGCGCGAACACGACGGCCGCGAGCCTTCCCGGCCAGTCGGTCGTCGAAAACGGAACGACGCCGCCTGCGCGGAATGCGTGGGACGTCGTTTCGTCAAGCGCAGGGGCCAACATGGTCGAAACCGCGGATTCAGCCTTCGGTGGCGATGCGGGTCTCGTGGAAGAAGCGACGCTCGTTGTGCTCGCCCTTCTTGCCGATGTTGAACGAGGCGACGGGCCGGTGATAACCCATGACGCGCGTCCAGACCTCGCAGCGCTGACGCTCCTCGTCCGTCAGCGTGACGGCAGCGGCAAGATGACGACTTCCGGTCATCGCATTCATCGGCACTTCCTTTCAGGTTTGAATAGTCAAGCAAGAAACACGCGAACGAAAAGCGAGAAGCGGGGCAGGCTTGAGGCAGGTCAACGACCATTTGAGGCTGTCCTGGACCAACGTCGGATTCCGGCATCAGGCTGTCGTCAGGCTGCGACACGGCGCCGCTTCTCCGCCAGCCGCTCCTGGTCGCACTTCGGGCAGAACTCGTGCTCGCCGGCCAGATAGCCATGCGACGGGCAGATCGAGAACGTCGGCGTGATCGTGATGTAGGGCAGGCGAAACCGCGTCAGCGCGCGGCGCACCAGCTCCTTGCACGCCTGCGGCGACGACAGGCGCTCGCTCATGTAGAGGTGAAGCACTGTGCCGCCCGTGTATTTGGCCTGCAGCGGCTCCTGCCGCGCCAGCGCCTCGAACGGGTCGTCGGTGAAGCCCACCGGCAGTTGCGAGCTGTTCGTGTAGTACGGCATTTCCGGCGTGCCGGCCTGCAGGATGTCCGGCCAGCGCTTCCGGTCCTCTTTCGCGAAGCGATACGTCGTGCCTTCGGCGGGCGTCGCCTCGAGGTTGTAGAGGTGGCCGGTCTCCTCCTGGAACGCGACGATGCGCTCGCGCAGGTGGTCGAGGAGCCGCAGCGCGAACGCGTGGCCGACCTCGGTCGTGATGTCGTGGGCGCCGCCGGTGAAGTTGCGGATCATCTCGTTGATGCCGTTGACGCCGATCGTGCTGAAGTGGTTGCGCAGCGTGCCGAGATAGCGCCTGGTGTAAGGGAAGAGCCCCTGGTCGATCAGACGCTGGATCACCTTGCGCTTGACCTCGAGGCTGTCCTTCGCATAGCGCAGAAGCTCGTCCAGCCGCTCGTACATGCCGATCTCGTCGCCGGCGTGCACGTACCCCAGACGCGCGCAGTTGATCGTCACCACGCCGACCGAGCCGGTCTGCTCGGCCGAGCCGAAGAGCCCGTTGCCGCGCTTCAGGAGCTCGCGCAGGTCGAGCTGCAGGCGGCAGCACATCGACCGGATCATGTTGGGCGCGAGTTCCGAATTCACGAAGTTCTGGAAGTACGGCAGCCCGTACTTGGCCGTCATCGCGAACAGCGCCTCGCAGTTCGGGTGATCCCAGTCGAAGTCCGTAGTGATGTTGTAGGTCGGGATCGGGAACGTGAACACGCGGCCCTTGGCGTCACCCCTGGTCATCACCTCGATGTAGGCGCGGTTGATCATGTCCATCTCGGCTTGCAGATCGCCGTAGGTGAACGGCATTTCGCAGCCGGCGATCACCGGCACCGACTCGCGCAGGTCCTCGGGGCAGATCCAGTCGAACGTCAGGTTGGTGAAAGGCGTCTGCGTGCCCCAGCGCGAGGGCACATTCAGGTTGTAGATCAACTCCTGGATGCACTGGCGGACCGCCTCGTAGTCCATGGCGTCGTTACGGACGAACGGCGCCATGTAGGTGTCGAACGAGCTGAACGCCTGCGCGCCGGCCCATTCGTTCTGCAGCGTGCCGAGGAAGTTGACGATCTGGCCCACCGCGCTCGACATGTGCTTCGGCGGCCCGGCCTCGACCTTGCCAGGGACTCCGTTCAAGCCTTCGTAGAGCAGCGTGCGCAGCGACCATCCGGCGCAGTAGCCGGCGAGCATGTCGAGGTCGTGGATGTGCAGGTCGCCTTCGCGGTGCGCCTCGCCCACTTCCGGCTCGTAGACGTGCGAAAGCCAGTAGTTGGCGACGACCTTGCCCGACACGTTGAGAATCAGTCCGCCGAGCGAGTAACCCTGGTTCGCATTGGCGTTGACGCGCCAGTCGCGCTGCTCGAGGTATTCATCCACCGAGGCGGCGACGTCGACCAGCGTCTTCTGCACCGCGCGCAGGCGCGCATGGCGGTCGCGGTAGACGATGTAGGCGCGCGCGGTGTCGAAATAGCCGGCGGCGGCGAGCGTGTGCTCGACGGTGTCCTGCACTTTCTCGATGTCCGCGATGCCGCCACCGATCCGATGCGCAAGCACGTTGCCGACCGCTGCCGCGAGTCGCAGGGCCTCGTCGGCGTGGAATTCGCCGGTGGCAGCCCCTGCGCGCGCGATCGCGGAAGCGATCTTGCGGAGGTCGAACGGGACGCGCGCGCCGTCGCGCTTGGTAATGTGGGACGGCAGCGCCGGTGGGTTGCCCGCAAAGCCGAGGAGAGAGGTGGCGGCGGGGCCGACCGGCGCGCCGGTGGCGAAATCCTGAGGCATTGGGGGATCTCCTCCGCAGTCGGCGTCGCGGGCCCTGCCGCGCCTTCTCGACCACAAGATCTGGTAGTCGATCGCAGGCTAATCCCAAGGGCTTGAGGTGAGCAACCGCACTTGGCCATCGCCGGCGGTTTCGTTGATCTGGATCAAATTTCGCAGTACCAGCGGCGTCACATCAAAAATCTGCATCCAGTTCTTAATCTTGTTTCGAGTCGAGTATTCGGCAAAGGCCGGTCCGACGCTTGCCGCGCGCCGGACATCAAATGGCGACCGCCGATGCCCGGGTATGATCGCCCGTCGGCCCCGATTCGAATACCCGGAGGTTCCCGTGCCCACAAGACATCTGGCCCCGCTCGCCGCCATCGCGTTCGCCGCCCTCGTTGCCCTTCCTGCCGCCGCGCAGGTGACGGTTACCGATCCCTGGGTGCGTGGGACTGTCGGCGGCCAGCGCTCGACGGGCGCGTTCATGAAGGTCGCGGCGGCGGCGGAGACTGCGCTGGTCGCGGCTTCGTCGCCGGTCGCGAAGATCGTCGAGATTCACGAGATGAAGATCGAGGGTGGCGTGATGCAGATGCGCGCCATCGACAAGCTCGCGCTGCCCGCCGGCAAGCCGGTGGAACTGAAGCCTGGCGGCTATCACGTGATGCTGATGGGGCTCACGCAGCCGATCAATGCCGGGGACACGGTGCCGATCACGCTGACCTTCGAGGACAAGGCAGGCAAGCGCACCAGCATCGATGTGAAGGCGACGGCGCGCCCGTTGACCGGCGGTGACGCGGCCGGCAAGCCGAACTGAGTTCCGTCGCGCGCGTGCCGAGGACCCGGGCCGCGGCAATGGGCGCGCAGAGGCGAGACAGCGGCGCGCGAACGAGGATCCCGATGCTGCGTTGCACCAGGCGGTTCGGGTTGACACAGGAGCGGCGCTTGGATTGAATGGCCTTACCACCTGAACACAACGCGTCGCGCCCGCCGTTGGTCCAAGGCGCGTACAGGTGAGCGACCCTTCAGGAGGAGTCCCATGCGTGCACTGGTACGCGGCCTTGCCGCGCTCGCAATCGTCGCATCCGCGTCCGTAGGCGCGCAAACCATTACGCTGCACGGCGCGTCGCAGTTCAACGACGACCACGCCTTCACCAAGGCGCTCGTCCGGTTCGAAGAGCTCGTCAAGAAGTACTACGGCAAGCCGGTCAACTTCGTTCTGCACAAGAACAGCGAGCTCGGCCTCGAGAAGGACTACTTCGCCTACATGAACCAGGGCATCTCGGTCGACTACGGGATCGTGTCTCCGGCGCACATGTCCACGTTTTCCAAGGCAGCGCCGTTCATCGACGCGCCGTTCCTGTTCCGCGACCTCGACCACTGGAACAAGGTGCTCGACGCGGACACGCTGAAGCCCGTCGCCGACGAGGTGTCCGCCAAGGCCGAAGTGATGCTGATCGGCTATGCCGGCGGCGGCACGCGCAACATCTTCGCGAACAAGGCCGTGCGCAACATGGCCGAGCTCAAGGGCCTCAAGGTCCGCGTGCAGGGGGCGCCGATCTGGAGCAAGACGTTCGCCGCGATCGGCATGTCGCCCACCGTGATTGCCTACGACGAGGTCTACAACGCGATCCAGAACGGCGTGATCAGCGCGGGCGAGAACGAGGCGGCCGGTGTCGAGGCGATGAAGTTCTACGAAGTCGGCCCGAATCTCGCGATGACCCAGCACGCGATCACGATCCGTCCGATCTGCTTCTCGGGCAAGACGTTCAAGAAGCTGCCGCCCGATCTGCAGGCCGCGATCATCCGTGCCGGCAAGGAAGCCGGCGTTTACGGACGCGAGGTCGAGTCGAGCCAGGATTCGGCGAAGCTCGAGGCGCTGGAGAAGGCCGGGAAGCTGAAGCGCATCCCGTTCGCGGACCGCGCGGCGATGAAGAAGGCGGCCGAGCCGGTGCTGATCGAATACGCGAAGGAGATCGGCGCCGACGGCATCCTCGTGAAGATCAACGCGCTCTAGCCACGATCGCGGGGACCGACGGGAGCGTCCGCTTCCGCCGGTTCTTTCTTCCGCCCCCTTCGGAAGACCGCATGCGCCGCACGTTCCTCGACCGCTACTGCCGGCTGCTCGACTGGCTGCTCGTGATCACCGTCGCGGCACTGGTCGTGCCGGTGACGGTCCAGATCGTCTCGCGCTTCACCCAACTGATCCCGCACTACATCTGGACCGAGGAAATGGCGCGGTTTCTGTTCATCTGGATGGTGATGCTGGGCGCCATGGTCGGCGTGCGCGACAACGCGCATTTTGAGGTCGACGTATGGCCCGAGCTCGGGCCGCGCGCCAACGCGATGCTGCGAGTGGTTTCCAACGCGTTCGTCCTCGTATTCGCGCTGGTGTTCGTCTGGTACGGCATCAGGTTCGTGCAGTTCGGCTGGGACCAGAGCTCGGAGCTCGCCGAGATGCCGATGGCCTGCATCTTCGTTGCCTGGCCGCTCACCGGGTTCACGTGGCTCCTGTTCCTCGGCGAGCACTTCCGCAAGGACCTGCGGACGATTGCGAACGCGAGCAACGCATGACCGCCGCGATGCTGACGCCGGGCGCGGCGGCGGCGCTGCTCTTCGGCACGTTCTTCCTGCTCATGGTGCTGCGAGTGCCGGTCGCGTTCGCGCTCGGGCTCGCCTGCCTCCCGGTGCTCGTCATCGAGCCCCGCCTGTCACCGATGGTGATCTTCAACACCACGTTCAAGGCTTACAACTCGTTCATCCTGCTCGCGGTGCCCTTCTTTCTGCTGACCGCGAACCTGATGAACGTCGGCGGCATCACCGACCGGCTGGTGCGGCTGTCGCGCGCGATGGTCGGCAATCTTCCCGGCGCGCTCGCGCAGATCAACGTGCTGCTGTCGGTGTTCTTCGCCGGCATCTCGGGCTCCTCTACGGCCGACGCCGCAAGCCAGGGCAAGATCTTCATCGAGGCGCAGGTGAAGGAAGGCTACGACCTCTCGTTCTCGATCGCGATCACCGCCGTCTCCGCGGTTCTCGCGGTGATCATTCCGCCGTCGATCCTGATGGTAGTCTGGGGCGGCGTGCTTTCCGTTTCCATCGGCGCGCTGTATCTCGCGGGCGTCATCCCCGGCCTGCTGCTCGGCCTCGCGCAGATGGCCACCGTGCACGTGTACGCCAAGGTGCGCAACTATCCGACGTACCCGCGCGCGACGCTCCTCGAATTCCTCAAGGCCGCCGCCGTCGCCGTGCCGGCGCTGATGACGCCATTCATCGTCGTGGGCGGAATCCTGCTCGGCTGGTTCACGGCGACCGAGTCGGCTGCCGCGGCCGTGCTCTATGCTGCCGCGCTGTCGATCTTCGTCTACCGCGAGATGGATCGCAGCCACCTCGTCAAGGCGCTGCTCGATACGGGGAAGCTCGCGGCGGTCGCGCTGTTCTGTGTCGGAACGGCGTCGGTGTTCGGCTGGCTGCTCGCCTACTATCAGATCCCGCGCGCGCTGCTGCAAGGCGTCCAGGCCTGGGGACTGGGCCTCGTCGGCGTCGGCTTCTTCATCGCGTTCGTGTTCCTCGTCGTCGGCTGCTTCCTCGACGCGATCCCGGCGATCATCATCGTCGGCACCACGCTGCAGCCGCTCGCCGCCTCGGTCAACATGCATCCGGTTTCGTTTGCGATCATCGGCATCGTCGCGCTGGCGTTCGGCCTGGTAACGCCGCCGTACGGGATGTGCCTTTTGATTTCCTGTGCCATTGCCAAAGTGAGGCTGCGCTACGCGCTCAAGGACACGATGATCATGCTCGTGCCGATGCTGATCGTGCTCGCGATGCTGATCATCTGGCCCGGCATCGCGCTGATCGTGCCGGAACTCGTCCGGCCGGACTTCCTCAAATAGGATTTCGAACATCGAAGGAGGCGAGGGTGATCGCGTTCGTGCCACTTTGCGAAGGCTTCGGGCTCGAGGCGCAGGGCGTCGATCTCGCGCGCCTCGACGACACGACCTTCGGCGAGCTTTCACGCGCATTCTTCCGTGGGCAGGCGCTGCTCGTGCGCGGGCAGCACCTGTCGCCGGGCGAGTTCGTCGCGTTCGCGCGCCGGTTCGGCACGCCCGAGCCGCACGTAATCGACCAGTTCCATCATCCGGCCGATCCGAACATCCTGATCCTGTCCAACCGGCGCAAGAACGGCAAGCCTCTCGGTCTCGCGGACGCCGGCACGTACTTCCACAGCGACTACTCGTACCTCGACGTGCCGGCGCGGGCGACGACGCTCTATTCGATCGAAGTGCCGAAGGTCGGTGGCAACACGCTGTTCGCCAACCAGTACGCCGCCTACGACGACCTGCCCGCCGCGATGAAGACGCGGATCGACCCACTTGTCGCGATCCACCACTACGGCAACCGCAACGACCAGGACGAGCAAAGCCGCACGGTGGCGTCGGTGTTGACCGACGAGCAGAAGGCAAGGATGCCGCTGATCACGCACCCGGTCGTGCGCGCGCACCCGGTCACGGGCCGCAGGGCACTGTATGCCGTCTCCGGCAGCTCGTTCGGGATCGTCGGCATGCCGCAGGACGAGGCGCGCGCGCTGCTGGACGAGCTGGCCGCGCATGCGACGCAGCCCAGGTACCTCTACAGCCTTGCCTACGGCGTGGGCGACGTGGTCGTCTGGGACAATGCGTCACTGCTGCACGCGGCGACGCTGATCGACCCGAACGATCCGCGCACGCTCTGGCGCATCACCGTCAAGGAACCGTCGCTCAAGTCCGAGCGCGTGCTGGCCGAGACGTTCGTCGGCACCGGAATGTAGCAAGCGCGTCCGCCAATGCGACGAAGGGCGAAGCATGAACCCACGTGTGCGCATGGAAGCCGCCCGTCGGCGCCATTTTATGACGCGGAGCATCGCGATGCTGGCGGTTGCCTTCACCGGGACCTCCTTCGCCCGTGCGAACGCGCGCCGGTTCACCGAAGGCCGCCTCTGGCGAATCGCCAAGCGGGGCATCGAGGACAGCTTCGCGTTCGGTACCATCCACGTCGCCGACCGGCGCGTCTCGGAGATACCGCCACCGGTCGCCGGCGTTTTCGCCGGCACGCGCACGCTCGCGTTCGAGCTTGCGCCGGTCGAAGTCGTCGATGCGCAGGTTTACGAACTCGAGGAACTCCCGGACGGCCGCAGGCTCGAGCCGCTGATCGGTTCGGAGGCGTTCGAAGAGCTCAGCGACGAGCTCTTCATGATCGGCACGCCGAGGCGCGTCATCGCGCATCTCAAACCGTGGGCGGCGATGATGAAGCTGGCTCTGGGCCAGCGCCGCGACGATGTACGGAGCCTTGAGGAGAATCTGCTGGCGGCCGCGCGCGCGCGGCGCATGCACTGGCTTTCGCTCGAATCGATCCAGGAGCAGATCGCCGCGTTCGACACGATCCCGCTGGATTCGCAGGTCGCGCTGCTGAAACATACGCTCGCGAACCGCGATGTGCTGGCAGCCGTCACCGAGTCCTCGATCGTCGCCTGGCAGCGCGGCGACCTGGCTGCGCTGGCGGCGATCACCGAGCGGATCGGGCAGCAGTACTCCGGCATGGCGCCGCACTATGCGCAGCTTACCCGGCACCTCGTCGTCAATCGGACGGTGCTGATGCACCACCGCCTGCGCATGCCGCTGCGCACGGGACGCGTGTTTGTCGCCGTCGGCGCATTGCACCTCCACGGCGAAGAAGGCCTGCTCGCGCTGCTCTTGCGCGATGGCTACCGGGTGAGCAGGGTCTGGTGAAAAGCGATCCTCGAGCGCATTGCCGGAGGATTCCCGATGGATGAGCAAAGGGCCTTCGCGATGGATGGCGGCTGCACCTGCGGCGCCGTGCGCTACCGGATGACGGGCCCGCCGATGTTCGTGCACTGTTGCCACTGCCGCTGGTGCCAGCGGGAGACCGGTTCCGCGTTCGCCCTGAACGCGCTGATCGAAGCCGGTCGCGTGGCGCTGTTGCGTGGGTCGCCGGAATCGGTGGACACGCCGTCGGCGAGCGGGAAAGGGCAGAAGATCGTTCGCTGCCCGGTTTGCCGGATCGCCGTCTGGAGCAACTATGCCGGTGCGGGGGAAGCCGTACGATTCGTCCGCGTCGGTACGCTCGACGATCCCGACCGGCTGCCGCCCGACATCCATATCTTCACGAGCTCGAAGCAGCCGTGGGTCGTGCTGCCACCGGGCGCGCCGGCGGTGCCCGAGTACTACCGCGCAGCCGAGCACTGGCCGCCGGAGAGCCTCGCGCGCCGGCGCGCGCTGTTCGGCTGATCGCCGCGAAAGGCTCGGCAAGGCGTACGCGCAACGCCGAGCGGCGCGCGCTGGACGCCAGCGCGCGTGCTACAGCGTCACCTGCGCGCCCAATTCCACGACGCGATTGGGCGGCAGCCGGAAGTGCGCGGCGACCGACCCGGCGTTGCGGAACATCGCGGTGAACAGTCGCTGCCGCCATGCCGCCATGCCGCCGCCGACTTTGGGCAGCAGCGTTTCCCGGCCGAGGAAATACGACGTGCTCATCGGATCGAGCGCTAGACTTTGCTCGGCACACCACTCGAGCATCGCCGGAACGTCCGGATCATCCATGAAGCCGAAGTAGAGCGTCACGCGGGAAAAGCGATTCGAGAGGCGCTGCACGACCACGCGCTGGGACAGCGGCACGCGCGGCACGGGCAGCACCTGCACGTTGCAGATCACGATCCGTTCCTGCAATACGCCGTTGTGCTTCAGGTTGTGCAGCAGCGCGCGCGGCACCTGATCCGGCGACGACGTCAGGAACACGGCGGTCAGCGGCACGGTCGCCGGATGGTCGGCCTCGATGGCGGCAATGAACGGTTCGAGCGGCAGCGTCCCGTCGGCGAGACAGCGCGCGAGCAGCTCGCGCCCGCGCTTCCACGTCGTGAGCAGCAGCAGCACGCCGGAGCCGAACACCAGCGGGAACCAGCCGCCGTCGGCGAGCTTGATCGAGTTCGCGGCGAAGAAGGTCGCGTCGATTGCAAGCAACGCGCCGAAGGCTGCCATCGACGAGCGGGATGGGCCAGTGCCAATCCTCGCGCGCGACCACGAACGCGAACAGCGTCGTGATGATCATCGTCCCGGACACCGCGATCCCGTACGCCGCCGCGAGGTTGGACGAAGACTTGAACGCGAGCACGAGCGTCAGCACTGCGACCAGAAGGGCGCCGTTGATGCCTGGCAAGAAGATCTGCCCGATCGCCCTGCCCGACGTGTGCTGGATGGTCATGCGCGGCGCGTAGCCCAGCTGGATTGCCTGGCTCGTGATCGAGTAGACGCCGGTAATGACCGCCTGCGACGCGATCACGGTAGCCACCGTTGCGAGCGCCACCAGCGGATAGAGCGCCCAGTCGGGCGCGAGCAGGTAGAAGGGATTGCGCACCGCCGCCGGATCGGCGAGGAGCAGCGCACCCTGGCCGAAATAGTTGATCACAAGTCCTGGGAGCACGAAGCAGAACCAGACAATGCGGATCGGGTTGCGGCCGAAATGCCCCATGTCCGCGTACAGTGCCTCGCCGCCGGTCAACACCAGGAATACCGCGCCGAGCGCGAAGAAAGCCGAGCTGCGGACGCGCGAAAAGGAAGTCCACGCCATAGCCCGGCCACAGCGCGGAAAGTACTGTCGGATTCGCTGGCGATGGCCATCGCCCCGAGCAAGGCCATCGCGATGAACCAGGCGACCATGACCGGGCCGAACGCAACGCCGACCTTGCCGGTTCCGTGTTTCTGCACGGCGAACAGCGCCACGATGATCACGATGGTCAGCGGAATCACATAGGGCTTGAATGCCGGCGTCGCCACCTCGAGCCCCTCCACGGCGGAAAGCACCGAAATCGCGGGCGTGATCGCCCCATCGCCGTAGAACAACGCGGTACCCACGAGGCCGAGCATCAGCACGAACCGGCGGCGGCGCGCGGTCAACGCAGGGTGGCTCAATACGCGCGCCATCAAGGCCATGATGCCGCCCTCGCCCTCGTTGTCGGCGCGCAGCACGATGGCGACATACTTGACCGACACGACGACGATCAGCGCCCAGAACACGAGCGACAGGATTCCGAGCACGTTCGCGGGCTCGATCGGCACCGGATGATGAGCGCTGCCGAATACCTCCTTTAGCGCATACAGCGGGCTCGTGCCGATGTCGCCATAGACGACGCCAAGCGCAGCGAGCGCGAGTACGGGAAGCGGGTCTTTCGAGCGATGGTCCATCGTGTGGATGGCGTCACCGCACGAAGCGGTAGCCGACGCCCGTTTCGGTGAGGATGTGCCGCGGGCGGGCGGGGTCGGCCTCGAGCTTGCGGCGCAGGTTGCCGACATAGACGCGCAGGTAGGGATTGCTTTCCACGTGGCCCGGACCCCAGATCTCGCGCAGGATCTGGCGATGCGTGAGCACGCGCCCCTCGCTTGCGACCAGGAGCGCGAGCAACCGGTGTTCGATCGGGGTCAGGTGGATCGCCTGGCCGTTCCGCTCCACGACGTGCCGCAGGTGATCGACGCGCACGTCCCCGAACTCGACCAGTGGGGACGATTCCGCCGTCGACTGCACCGCGCGCCGTGCGGACGCGCGAACGCGCGCGAGCAGCTCGCCGAGACCGAACGGCTTGGTGAGATAGTCGTCGGCACCCGCGTCGAGCGCAGCGATCTTCTCGGATTCGGCGGAGCGCGCGGAAAGGATCACGATCGGCACCTTCGACCACAGCCTTAACTCGCGGACCAAGTCCACACCGTCGCGGTCGGGCAACCCGAGGTCGAGCAGCACGAGCGCCGGGTGCTCGCGCGCGGCGCGCGCGAGTCCGTCCGCGGCGGTGGCCGCCTCGATCACGCAATAGTCGTTCTCCTCGAGCGCCGAGCGGACGAAACGGCGGATCTGCGGCTCGTCCTCTATCAATAGCACCAGGGCATCTTGGTGAGTCATCGCTACCGACCCGCGACGGGCTCGTCCCCGCCGACGTCGACTCGCGGTGGACGGCCGAGCGGCAGCGTGAAACTGAAGCACGCGCCTCCCTCCGGCCTGTTCCGCGCCGCGATCCTGCCCCCGTGTGCCTCGACGATCGCCTTGCAGATGGCGAGGCCCATGCCGGCGCCGCCGCTACGGCCGCCTTCGGCACCCTGCTCGAACATCCGGAAGATCACGTGCCCGTCGCCGGGCGCGATGCCGGCGCCCTCGTCGGTGACGTCGACCTCGATCTCGTCTTCCCGTACGCGCGCCGCCAAGCCGATTGCCCCGCGGCCGTGCTTCACCGCGTTGTCGAGCAGGTTGGTCAATACGCGCTCGATCAGCACGGCATCGAACTCGACCAGCGGAAGACCCTCGGGCAACGCGATCTCGACGCTGCGGCCGGCACTGCCGGCCTCGACAGTGCGCACGCTGGTCTGCACGACATCCTCGAGCGGCTGCCATTCCTTGCGCAACACGAAACGACCCGCCTGCAACCGGGCCATCTCGAGCAGGTCGCTCACCATGCGGCTCATCCGCAGTGCCTCATCGCGCATGACGGCTGCAGTCTCCGCGTGTGCCGGCGGCAGCGGTGGGCGGGCGGCGGCGAGCGCATCGGCATGTCCGACGAGCACGGTCAACGGCGTGCGCAGGTCGTGCGAAACAGCGGCGAGGAGCGAGTTGCGCAAACGCTCCGATTCCGCCTCGATGGTCGCGTCACGCGCGACATCGACGAAATGCAGGCGCTCGACGACGATGCCGGCGAGGGTCGCCACAGCGTCCAGCAACGGACGCTGGCTCCGGCTCACGACGTAATCGCGATCGGGCGCGGTCGCGACGAGCACGCCGCGGGCACGACCGCCCACAATCAGCGGTACCGCCAACGCCGGATCACCGCTGTGGCGGTCGACGAACGGCAGCGATTCGCCGCGCTCGAACGCCTTGCAGGGTACCGCCTCGTCCACGGCCGTGGCTTGGCCGGTCGCAACAGGGACGAGCATGCCGGCACGATCGGGGAGCAGCAGCGTGACCTTCGTCGCAAGGTGCACGCGCACGAAGTCGGCTACGTGCGATGTCGCGGCTTCGACGGTCAGCGCACCCGAAAGATCGCGTGCCAGCCCGTACAGCGCGTTCGTCCGGCTCTCCCGCGCGTTCGCGGCATCGGCCTCCAAACGCAGGCGGGCCGTCAATGCGCCGACGATCAAGGCGACTGCCAGCATGACGCCGAACGTTATCAAGTACTGCGCGTCCGCGACCGCGAACGAGAAGCGCGGATCGACGAAGAAGAAATCGAACAGCAACACGCTCCCGATAGCGGTGGCGATTGCCGGATTTCGCCCCAGCTGCATCGCGATCAGCGCCACCGCGAGCAGGTAGACCATCACGATGTTGGCGTGATCGAGGCGGTTCGCTACCGGATAGGCGAGCGCCGTGACGGCCGCGCACGCGAGCGCCGCCCAGCCATACGCGCTGAATCGCTGCGGCATGGCCGAGTCGCTTGTGCCTGTGTCAGAAGCCATTGCGTGCACCCGGTCGGAGAGCGGTCGTCGAAGCCCATCGTAGCGGGACTCGTGTAAAGAAGGGATAAAGATGGCGGCAGCGGAGCAAGCCTCGTGGAAATCCCTCGGGCTTCGGGCGGCGGCCTTACACACCGCGACTACACCTCTGCGACCGCGGGAGTGGAACGAGAGCCGTGATCCGGTGGACGTCGCCGGCTATGCGCTCGAACGGACGATTGCATGGCAACGCGGGAATTGGGGCGCCATCGCGCTACAAGTGCCGTCCCTGCAGGCCTCGAAAGCACGCATGATCCCTCGTCCGCGCGAACGCCGCGCCCGCCGATGGCCCGAGCGTCATCGTCCGCGTGTGACCAATCGCGTCGCGCTCGCGACGTGGCGCGAACGGCGAACTCGTCGGATCAGGCGCCCTTCTTGCGTGGCGGCAGCTTCCTCCGCGCGAGGTCGGGCCGCTTGTCGAACCGCGGCGTCGTCACCCCCTCGCGTTCGATCAGCTTCTGCGCTTCCGCCAACGCGGCTTCCAGTTGCCTGTCGCGCTGCGCTGCCGCGTCCTGCGGCGCGTTCTCGACGTCGATCGTCGGATCGGTGCCGTAGTTCTCCACGCCCCAGCCGACGTCCTTGAACCAGAACGAGAACTCCGGCTGCGTCGTTTCGGTACCGTCGACCAGCCTGTGGCGCGGCCAGATCCCGATGACGCCACCCCATGTGCGCTTGCCGACCAACGGGCCGATGCCCATCAGCTTGAACGCGTGGGAGAAGATGTCGCCGTCCGATCCCGCCTGCTCGTTGGTGAGCGCAACGACCGGTCCCGCAACCGCCTCGCCCGGATAAGGGGATGCCTGCGACCAGCGCGAGAGGTTGTAGCCGATGCGCTTGCGCGCCACTTTCTCGAGCAGCAACTGCGACACATGCCCGCCACGGTTGTACCGGACGTCGACGATCAGCGCGTCACGATCGCACTCGGCGCTGAAGTAGCGATGAAACTCCGCGAACCCCGCCGACATCATGTCCGGCAGATGGAAGTAGCCGACGCGGCCGGCCGATCTTTCGTGCACCCACGCGCGGTTGTTCTCGACCCATTCGCGATAGCGCGCCGGCACTTCGTCGGCGAGCGTGGTCACGAGCACATGACGCGTGGTGGCCGACTTGCCCTTGCCGTACGCGAGCGTCAACTCGACCCGGGTCGCGGCCTGGTGCACGAGCAGCGATTGCGGCGGCCGGTCCTTCGCGGTGCGCTGGCCGTTCACCGCAACGATGCGCTCGCCCGGCTTCGCCTCGACGCCCACCGCGTGCAGCGGCGAATCGGCGCCCGGATCCCACGGATCGCCGGTGACGATGTGCGCGATCTCGTAGCTGCCGTCCGTGGCGGACGGCCGCACGTCCGCCCCGAGGTACCCGAGCGCCACCTGCGGCGGCTTCCGGTAGTCGCCACCGGCTTCGTACGCGTGCGAGGTTCCGAGCTCGCCCTGCATTTCCCAGATCAGGTCCGAGAGCTCGGCGCGGGTGGCCACGCGGTCGAGCAGCGGCTCGTAGTGCCGGTACACCGCATCCCAGTCGATGCCGGACATGTTCGGCACCCAGAACTGGTCGCGCTGCAGGCGCCACACCTCGCGCAACATCTGGCGCCACTCGCGGCGCGGCTCCACCGACACGCGGATGCGGTCGAGGTCGAGCCAGCCGCTCATGCGCGATGGCGCCTCCGATGCCTGTGCGTGGTCGCGCTCGGTCTCGCGTTTGCGGTTGGCGGCGATCGCACGAAGCCTCGTTCCTTCGCGCACGACGAGCGTGATGCGATCGGCCGCGAGCGCGAACTCGTCTGCCTTGTCCATCAGCGTCTCGACGCGCAACGTCGCGAAGTCGAAGAGCTCGAGCCGGCCGGGCGCGTCCTTGTGGCCGCCGCGACCGTGCGCGCCGGCGATCGGCAGCACCGTCCAGATCACCTTGTCGTCCTGCACGCCCGCGATCTGCCCGAAGCGGTTCTCCGGAACCGGAAACGCGGCAATACGCTGGACGATGCCATCGAGTTCGATCGGCGGGATCTCGCTGCGATCCGCCTTGGACGGCTTCGAGGCCGCGTGTTCCTCGGGCTTGAGACCCTTCGGCGACGGCTCGAATGGCGGCCGTCCGCCAGCCTGCAGCGCGATCAGGTACGGACGCGCGGCGCGTGGAAACGACAGCTCGAACTGAACGCTGTCGTAGACCGGGTCGAACGTGCGCAGCGACAGGAAATAGAGGTAGCGGCCATCGGGATCGAAGGCCGGCGCGTAATCCCGGAACTCCGGCTGCGTCACCAGCGTGCTTGTCCTGCGCGCGACATCGAAGAGCTTGATCGCGCAGTGCCGCGTCGAGGTCCAGTAGGAATACGCAAGCCATGCGGCATCGGGCGACCAGGCGACGTCCTCGGTGCGGCCGTTGTCGCTGCGATCGACGACGGTGAGCTCGCCGCTGCGGACATCGCCGATCATCACCTCGTTGCGATGATTGGAAAGCGCGATCAGGTGGCCGCGCGGCGCCGCGCGCATCGTGATGGCGCGGCCGATGTCCCACGGCAGCGTCTTCGACTCGCCGGCCGAGAACGCGCAGACCCGCTCCTCGCCCGCCGCGTCGCCGATCGCCACCAGCGTCGCGCCCCCGTCCATCCACTGCCCGTGCCGGTAGCGACCGCCCTCGTCTTCCCCATGCTGGCGCACCGCGCCCTCCCACAGCGGAAAACTGAAGAACTTGCCGCGCGTGATCACCGCGACACTGTGGCCCTCGGGATGGACGTGGAAGCCGTCCAGATGATCGGCCGCGCGCACGAACTTGCGCGCAGCCTGCGTGCGATGCGACGGGAGGCGGACGTCGAGGCGCTCGGTGCGCTCGCTCGCCGGATCGAACAGCCACAGATCGGATCCGCACTGATAGACGATCCGCTTGCCGTCGGTCTGCGCGTGCCGCGCGTAGAAGTCGTCGTGATCGGTGTGGCGCGTCAGCTCCTTGCCGCTCGCAAGGCACGAGTAGAGGTTGCCCACGCCTTCGGCGTCGGACAGGAACCAGATGCGATCGCCGAGCCACATCGGGCTCGTGATGTTGCCGGTGAGCTCGCTCATGCGGCGGAACGCGCCGGTTCCCTTGGCGTCGATCCACAAATGACCCGCCGTGCCGCCACGGTATCGCTTCCAGCGCGCGGGATCGGCGGTGTTGCGGCCGATCAGCCGCGCGCCGCCGGGGCCGAACGCGAGATGGTTGACGTGGCCGAGCGGAAGCAACTGCGGCAATCCGCCCTTCGGGTCGAGCGTGAACGCCCGGTAGTTGCGGAAGAACGGCTGGCCGTAGGTCGAGACGAACAGGATCTGCCCTTCCGGGGTCCAGCCGCGGACGATCACGTCGGGGCCGAGCCAGGTCATGCGCCGCGCAGGCCCCCCTTCCGCGGACATCAGGTAGACCTCGGGATGCTGCTCGTCGCGCCCGACGAACGCGACCTGCGTGCCGTCCGGCGAAAGGCAGGGCGTCGACGGTTCGGACAACCCGGCCGTCAGGCGCCGCGCGGTGCCCCCCGCGGCGGACACGAGCCACAGGTCGTCGTCGCTGACGAAGATGACCGCGTCGCCACGGATCGTCGGGAAGCGCAGGTAGCCGCGGTGCTCGTTCATGGGGTAGTTGCCGGAAGCGTAAGCGAACCGGCAATTTTAGAGATAAACCACGCCCAACCGCAGTGAATAATCGACAGTCGGCGACCGCCGTTCGGCGGCTCGCCGCGAATACTGCCCGGAACTTGCGCGTTTTGTCTCGCGCAGGACGATCACCGCCCGGCGACGCCGGGCGTCAAAACGCGAACGACACCGTCAACCGGAACGAGCGCTTCTCGGCAGGGTGGAAGTGGTAGTCCTCCACCCCCTCCGGCGCATCGCCGGGCAGGCGGGACGTGTAGTAGTAGGTGATGTCGTCCGACTTGGCGTCGAACAGGTTGAACACGTCAAGCCGAAGCTTCCAGTTCTTCGCGACCCGGTAGCCCACCTGCAGGTCGAACATCGTCGAGCTGCCCGACTTGAGGTCGCCGCTCTCGGTCAATGGCCGCGGTCCGAAGTAGCGCATGAACAGTGCGCCCGACCAGCCGCGGTAGCCGGTCACGGTCGCGCCCGCGGCGACAACCGACGGCGGCGCCCCTGGAATGTAGTCGCCCTCGGGCGCGCCGTCGGTGAAGCGGGCGCTGGTCAGCGCGACGTCGAGATCGAACAGCAGCCACGGCTGCGGCGACCAGCGCGTCGACCATTCGAGGCCGTAGCGACGCGACGGCCGCCCGGCCTCGGTCGTGCCCGCGTCACCGACGAAGACCAGTTCCGAGCCCAGCGTCAGATACCAGAGCGCGAGCGACGACTGGACGTTGCGGATTGCCTCCGTGCGCACGCCGACCTCGGCGCCCTTGCTGCGAACCAGGGGCGTGGCCGAGTCCACGGGCTCACCGGTTGCCGGGTCGACCTTGATCGTGACCCCGCGCGCGTCGTTGCTGTGGAAGCCGTAGCCCGCGTTGACGAAGTACTCGGTTCCGGCCCATGGCCCGAAAACGAGCGCGAGCTTGGGCGAGACGATGTTCGCAGTGACGTCGCCGGAGTTGTCGGCGAAATTGCTCGTCACGTCGAACCAGTAGCGGTCGCCGCGAAGTCCCAGCACCGTGCGGAACCCGCTGGACCACTCGGCCTGGTTCTCGTAGTAGATGCCCGCGCTCGACTCGGTAACCTTGTCCTCGCGCGTGGTCGAGATGCGGTCGCGCGCCACGGTCTTGTAAAGGCCGATCGGATTGATCCGATCCTGCCGCAACTGGAATCCGGCGGCGTTGCGCGATGGCCGCCCGAACAGCGTCGTGTTTCCTGTCCAGGCGCCGACCCAGCCGTAGATGCGCCGGTCGTCGGCCTGCTCGAACTGGTCGCCGTTCTCGGGATCGTCGAGGAAGTAGGTGAAGTTGGACCAGAGGTTCAAGTCGTACTTGATGGCGTAGGCGGTCGTCGTCAATTGCCCGCCCCACAGCGGAAAGCGGCCGTCGAGCGAGACGCTGTAGCGCGACGACTTGCCGCCGTCGGAAACGTCGATCGCTCCGTAACGATCGAGGCTGGCGTCATCGACCGCCCGGCGCGGGATCTGGTCGGTTGCGTTCCACTTGCCCGCGTAGCCCATCGCCGTAACGCTCATCTCGCCGCCGGCTGCGGGCCACGTGTAGCGCAGCACGCCGTTGCCCTTGCGATAGTCCTCCGGGACCTGCCACGGGCCGTCGTTGTGCATGACCTCGAGTCCGTAGACGAGCGTGCCCGGACCGAGCGGCGCGGAGCCCGCGACCAGGCCACGCTGGTAGCTGTAGGTGCCGAGCGTGACTTCGGCGAGGCTCTGCGGCAACGCCGTGACGTACGGGATCGAGGCACCGCCGGCCGACGAGAAATCGCCGATCTGCGCGAAATACGGTCCCTTGAAGTAGTCGATCCTGGCGATGAGTTCAGGGATCAGGAAGTTCAGGTCCATGTAGCCCTGGCCGTGGGCGTGAGTGGGCAAGTTGACCGGCATCCCCGCGAGCCAGGTCGAGAAATCGGTGCCGTGGTCGAGATTGAAGCCGCGCAGGAAATACTGATTCGCCTTTCCGGCGCCGCTGTGCTGGGTAATGATCACGCCGGGCACGTACTCCAGCACCTGCGCCGGACGCAGGAGCGGCCGGTCCTCGATCAGTTGTCGCGTGATCGTGCCCTGGCTCGCGGCGCCGGTCGTTCCGAGTGCGTTTTCGTAATGCCCGGTGACGTCAACTCGCTCGAGCGGCTGGACGTCCTGGGCCGCGGCTCCCGCCGTCAGACCGAGCGCAGCGAGAAGTGCAAGCCCGCAGGATGAACCGGGCAAAGGCATGCGCATCTCCCTCCCCGAATTCGAGAGATTGGCCGCGAAATCTCAGGGCGCTATCCCGGCGGTAGCGCCGCGGATCGGGCTATCTCGCGGCTTGCCATGGCCACTGCGGGACTTCGACGCGCGGCCAGCATGCCGGCGATGAACGCGGTCAGAACGCCGGCGATCACGGCGCCACCGACGAACAGATCGTGTCCTTCGGCCCATGCGTCGACGTCGGGCACGAGGATCTTCGCGACCGTGAAGAGCCCGACCGCGAGCGAGAGCGCGGCCACCGCGAGCGCCATCACGCGCGAGGCAACCACCGCGGTGCGATCGGCGCGCCGGATCAGCCGGCTGATCCACAGGCCGTTGACGCCGTCGACGGCCAGCATGCCGAGCACGAACAGTGCGGCGACGAAAAGGGCTTCGGCCACGCCCCCGAAGCGGGTCGCCGCGAGCGCGAACAGCGCGGCCTGCGAGATCGTGTCGAACGAGATCGCGAACAGCGCGCCGACCACCGCGATCGCGGCCGGTCGGTGCACGGTGACGACGCGCCCGAGCAGGCGGCCCTTGATGCCCGCAGGCGAGACGATCGTATCCGGCGCCGCGGTCCACACCGCGCGCACGTTCAAGAACGCGAGTCCGAACAGGAATGCGATCGAGATCGTCACGCCGGTGATCTCGAGCCAGCCTGGCGCCTGCCAGTGACTCGTGAGGGCGGCGGTCGCGATCGCGACCAGTGCGACCACCGCGCCGTGACCGAGCGAGAACAATGTGCCGGCGAGCCGCGCGAGCGCGGGGTTGGTCCGGGCGTTGTAGCGGGTGAGGCCGTCTATCGTAGCCAGGTGATCGGCGTCGAAGCCGTGACGCATCCCGAGCACGAACGCGAGTGCGCAAAGCGCGGTCCAGGTGGTCGGCAGCGAGTCCATCGTGATCTCCGGAATACGTCGTATGAAAATCTATTCGAGATTTCATACCGGCGCAATCCGGCCCATGCGGCTTTCCGGCGCTCGCTTGACGGACGTCAAACGAACCGGTGCGGCCTGCCGGTCACCGAGAGCAAGCGCTTACATTCCGAAAAAGCCGCAACCCGCAAGGCTCACGCTGTTGCGGCCCGCTCCACGGCAACGGGTCTTGCAGCGCCCCACCAGCTTGGCCGTGAAGTTCCCTCACGTTGTTTCTCGAGTTGCGCGAATCCCGCTTGGCCGCCGTTCCCGCGGAGGCGGGGAACCCAGTGTCGTTCGTGCCGTACTCGTCGCCTGGTCGGCGCGAAACGTCGCTGGCCCCCCGCCTCCGCGGAAGCGACGCCGAGGAAAGGGCGGCGTCACTCACCATTCGTTGCAACAACCGCTTGACGCTTCACACCTCGCGGAGAAGCTCGCCGATCATCGCCTCCGCCTGCTTCCGGTAAGCGGCGCCAAACAGGTTCAGGTGGTTCAACACGTGATAGAGGTTGTAGAGCGTGCGCCGCACCTCGTATCCCGCCGGCAGCGGCGCCGCTTCCCGGTACGCCGCGTAGAAGTCGGCGTGAAAGCCGCCGAAGAGCTCGGTCATCGCGAGGTCCGTCTCGCGATCCCCGTAATACACCGCGGGGTCGAACACGACCGGAACACCGCCTTCGAGCTGGCCCGCATTCCCGGCCCACAGGTCGCCGTGCAACAGCGAGGCGGCAGGTTTGTGCCCGGCGAGGAGATCCGGAACGCGGTCCGCGAGCCTCTCGCCGTCACGCTGGAGCCTGCCACGATGGCCGTTAATCGCGGCGAGCGCGAGCTGCCGAACGAGACGACGGTCGCGGAAGAACGTCGCCCACTCGTCGCTCCAGCCGTTCGACTGCGGCGTCGTGCCAATCGTGTTGTCGCGATGCCAGCCGTAGCGCTCGCCCTTCACCGCGTGCAGCGCGGCGAGCGCTCGCCCGAGCGCGGCGTCGCGCCCGCCGTCGACGATCGTCAGCCACTCGACGGCAAGGAACGCGGCGCCTTCCGCAACGCCCGTGGCGATCACGTCCGGCACACGGACCGTGCCGGTCTGCGCAATCGCCTGCAGGCCCTCGGCTTCGGCGCCCAGCATGTCGGCGTGCGGCAGGTCGGCGATCTTGACGAAGAAGCGCGCCGCTCCGATCACGAGCGACCACACCGACGACAGCGCGTTTCCCCCGATGCGCGACCACTTCGCGATGCCGCTGCCGCCTTCCAGCACGCGCGCGGTCCCGCGCAGCGTCGCCACGACGGCATCCTGCCAGGCGGAGGTCGGGTCGAGCGGGCTCATCGCACGTGAAGAACGATGACGGGGCTCACTTACGCAGCACCTCGATGCCGCGCCCGATGCCGTCGAGCGTCAGCGGGAACATCTTGGGCCCCAGCGCCTGCAGGATCATCTGCGTCGAGCGGGTGTACTCCCACGTGCGTGCAGGCTCGGGATTGAGCCAGATCGTGTGCCGCCAGTGCTCGAAGACCCGGGCGAGCCACGCGAGCCCCGGCTCGTCGTTGACGTATTCGACACTGCCGCCCGGCTGCACGAGTTCGTAGGGACTCATCGCCGCGTCGCCGACGAAGATCGCGCGCCAATCGGGACCGTAGGTACGCAACAGCTCGAGCGTCGACACGCGCTCGTTGCGCCGGCGCGCATTGTCGCGCCACACGTAGTCGTAGAGGCAATTGTGGAAATAGAAATGCTCGAGGTGGCGGAACTCGCTTTTCGCCGCCGAGAAGAGCTCTTCGCACATCTGCACGTGCGGGTCCATCGAACCGCCGACGTCGAGGAACAGCAGCACCTTGACGCGGTTGCGGCGCTCCGGCTGCAGCCTGAGGTCGAGCCAGCCGGCGTTGCGCGCCGTGCCCGCGATCGTGCCGTCGAGATCGAGCTCCTCTGCCACGCCCTCGCGCGCGAAGCGGCGCAGCTTGCGCAGCGCGATCTTGATGTTGCGCGTGTTGAGCTCGACATCGCCGTCCAGATTGCGGAACGTGCGCTCGTCCCAGACCTTGACGGCGCTGCGCGAGCCGCTGCCGTCCTGACCGATGCGCACGCCTTCGGGGTTGTAGCCGTAGGCGCCGAACGGGCTCGTGCCACCGGTGCCCACCCACTTCGAGCCGCCGGCATGCCGGCCCTTCTGCAGGGCGAGCCGCTCCTTCAGCGTCTGCAAGAGCTTGTCGAGGCCGCCCATTGCCTGGACCCGCTGCCTGTCCTCCTCCGAGAGATGCCGCTCGAATTCCTTGCGCAACCATTCCTCCGGAATCTCGGCGCGGATGTCGAAGATCGCCTCCACGCCCTTGAAGTACGCGCCGAAGGCGAGATCGAAGCGGTCGAAGTGCTGCTCGTCCTTGACGAGCGTCAGGCGGGCGAGCGTGTAGAAATCGTCGAGCGAGAGCGAAACGACGCGATCCTGCAAGGCCTCCAGCAGCGTCAGGTACTCGCGCGTGCTGACCGGCAGCTTGAACGTCTTGAGGTGCAGAAAAAAGCCGCTGAGCATGGGGACCGGAGTCCGCGGGGAATCCCGGTCGCCATTATCCGGGATTGCCGAGGCACGGGGGCAATCGAACGGCCGACGCCCGACGCTGCCGCCCCGCCCGTCCGGCACCGCCAGGGATGCAGGCAGGGACAACGGCAGACGCCCATACGGGCCCCTCGTGGCGTGGAGCGCAACCGCTACAGCGGAATGCGATAGCGCAGCCCTTCGATTCCGCCGTACTGCGGCGGCTTCGTGAAGCGCTCGACGAAAGCTCCGCCGTTCGCCTCGATCACCTTGCGTGAGACGACGTTGTCCGGATCCGTCGTCAGCTCGACGTAGGACAGTCCTTCGCCGCGTACCCGCTCGAGCATCAGGCGCAGCGCCGCGGTCGCGTAGCCGCGTCCGCGCTTCCATGGAACGACCGCGTAGCCGATATGGCCCAGAACGTGCGGTGGGAGCACCGGTGTCCCGGGTTGCCAACGGAAGCCGATCACGCCGCAGAAGTCACCGTCCGAGATCCAGAGCTGGTATCCGGGTATGCGCGCCGCCTTCGATCCGTCGGGCATCCCAATCGGCGCGCCTTTCGCCTCGCGATCGACCAATCCATCGACGAATCCCTGCGGGTCGCTGTCGATCCGCTCGAGGGTCTCGCGGATTAACGCCGCGCCGCGCACGTTGTCCGGCGACCAGCCGCGCGCGAGCGCGGCCACGTAGCCTGGCAGCTCTGCAAGCGACGGTGGCAGAAGCTCGATCGCGGGCATTTCACGCCGGCGGCGGGGTCCAGGTCGGTCGCTCGAACCGGGCATCGCGCTCCTCTGAGTACGCCGCGTCGAGAACGAGCTGAACGTGCGGCTTGCAGCGGATCCGCGCGATCTCGGCGCGGTCGAAATAGCGAGCCTCGAGCGTCTCTTCGCCATCGGGCCTAAGCTCGCCTCCGATGACCTCTGCGGCGAATGTCGTCGACACCCAGGCAATCCTGTCGCCGTTGCGGTAGACCGCCCTGCAAAGCGGCCCTCCGAACACGCCGATGATCCGCGTAAGCGCCACGTGGAGTCCCGTCTCCTCCCACGTTTCTCGTACCGCCGCGTCCGCGGGCGTCTCGTAGGGCTCCACCATCCCGCCGGGCGTCGTCCAATCGTTGCCTTCGCTGTGGCGCACGAGCAGCACCCGCGCGCGAGCGTCGAACATAACGATGCTCACCGTCGGAACCTCCAGCACCGTCGTTCCGATCTTCGCTCGCAACGCACGGATGTAATCCGACATCGACATGGTCAAACCCTGATCACGGGGAAACGTGCTGGAGTGCGAAAACCGGCGGCCTCGGGGCTCTTCGCGGCAGGCCGATCGCATGCTATCCGAACGGGCCGCGTCAGCGGAGTCTCGACGGCCGCATCTCGAACGGGTCGGTGCGAGGGCAGCGAGCGAGGCGCGACAGCGCGATCAACGGCCGAACAGGCGACCGACCAGCGCGGCAATCCCGGTTCGTCCGGGACGAAGCTCGGGCGCGAGCTCGTAATAGCGGCCATGCAGATAGCACCAGCTCCACGTCTCGCTGCGGTCGAGCGAGGCGATCATCGGGTGGCCGGTCGCCTTGAAGTGCGCGAGCGCGTGCTGATACGGCGAATCCTCGCAGCAACCGACGTGGCCGCAGATGAGACAGACACGAAGCTCGTTCCAGGACGCGCCCTGCACGGCGCATTCCTCGCAGCCTTTGGTGCGCGGAGTGACCGGCGCGAGGTCCGCCGCGTGCTCGCAGGGCTTGCTCGTACGCATCGTCCGGCTGCCTGTCGATCGATCGGCCGCGCCTAGCGGTCGCGCTCGAGATGAAACCGCAGATGGCGGCGCACCGCCGGCCACTCGCCTTCGATGATGCTGTACACGACGGTGTCGCGATACGTGCCGTCCGGCATGATCATGTGGTTGCGCAGCACGCCATCCTGCTTCGCGCCCAGACGCTCGATCGCGCGGCGCGACGCCTCGTTGAACCAGCTCGTGCGGAACTCGACGGCAATGCAGCGCAGCTGCTCGAAGGCGTGGGTCAGCAGCAGGAGCTTCGACTCCGTGTTGACCGCCGTGCGCTGCACGCGCTTCGCGTACCACGTGTACCCGATCTCGAGCCGACGATGGCCGGGCTCGGCGTTGAAGCAGCGCGTGCAGCCGACGATCTCGCCGCTCGCCTTCTCGCGGACGGCAAACGGCATCGCGCCTTCCTCCTCGCGCATCTCCAGCGCGGCGCCGATGTACTCTCCGGCGAGCTCGGGCAGGGGCACGGAGGTATACCAGAGGCGCCACAGCTCTCCGTCGGCCGCGGCCCGCGCGAGCGCCGCCTCGTGCGAACGATCGAGCGGCTCGAGCACGACGTGGTCGCCGGTCAGGGTAATGGGCTCGATGAATGTCATGGTTGCCTCGACGCGCGGCTCACGCCCTCGTCGTCGGGCGGCTCACCGGCCTGCACGCGCCATGAACACGACGCGCTCGAACAGGTGCACGTCCTGCTCGTTCTTGAGCAGCGCGCCGTGCAGCGGCGGAATGAATGCCTTCCTGTCGGGGCTTCGCAACGCCTCGGGCGGGATGTCCTCGGCGAGCAGCAGCTTGAGCCAGTCGAGCAGCTCCGACGTGGACGGCTTTTTCTTGAGGCCCGGGATCTCGCGCAGTCCGAAGAACACCTCGAGCGCCTCCTGCAGCAGCTGCTTCTTGAGCCCCGGAAAGTGCACGTCGACGATGCGCATCATCGTCTCGCGATCCGGGAACTTGATGTAGTGGAAGAAGCAGCGGCGCAGGAACGCGTCGGGCAGCTCCTTCTCGTTGTTCGACGTGATGACGACAAGCGGCCGGTGCCGCGCGCGGATCGTCCGCTGCGTCTCGTAGACGTGGAACTCCATGCGGTCCAGCTCGCGCAGAAGGTCGTTGGGGAACTCGATGTCCGCCTTGTCCACCTCGTCGATCAGCACGACAGCGGGCGCCTCGCTCTCGAACGCTTCCCACAGCACGCCGCGCTTGATGTAGTTCGCGATGTCGGCCACTTTCTCGTCGCCGAGCTGCGAGTCGCGCAGTCGTGACACCGCGTCGTATTCGTAGAGGCCCTGCTGCGCCTTGGTCGTCGACTTGATGTGCCACTGGAACAGCGGCCGGCCGACTGCGCGCGCGACTTCCTCGGCGAGCAGCGTCTTGCCCGTGCCGGGCTCGCCCTTGACGAGCAGTGGCCGCTCGAGCGCGAGTGCGGCGTTCACCGCGAGCTTCAAGTCGGGCGTGGCGACGTAGGTTTCGGAGCCTTCGAAACGCATGGGAAAATGCCGGTAGGGCCGCGGACCGGGACTATGGTAGCGGATTCGCGGAGGAGCTCGTTTGCGCTGCGCGCTTTCGTCCAGGCCGGGGGCTCCGTCAGCGGGCCAGCAACTGCAGCGTCCACAGCACGACCATGCCGGTCACGAGCGTCCAGCCGGTGCTGCGCGTCGCGAAGGCGACGGCGCCGGCAGCGATCGTCGCGGGCACCCGCGGGTTGCCCCAGTCCATCGCACCACCGTGGGGCGCGAGCACCATCGGCAGCACGAGCGCGGTCAGCATCGCCACCGCCACGTAGCGCAGCGCGCGCGCGGCGAGCCGCGGGACCGACCGCCGCGCGAGCAGCGCGATGAACGACAGGCGCGCGAGGTAGTTCGCCGCACCGACGAGGACGATCACCGTCCAGAGCTTGACCGCGTCGTCGCTCACGCGGATCTCCGCACCCGGAGCGTTTCGGCGATCGTGGCCACCGCGATGCCGATCAGCCCTGCGACCACGATGTTGAGTCGCATCGGCAGACTTGCGAGCGCGACGACCGCGACCGCCGCGACCACGCCGCCGATCACCATCGCCCGCTCGCGGAAAAGCGGCGCAACGATCGCGACAAAGCACAGCGGCACCGCGAAATCGAGCGACCACGACGCCGGGATCACGTTGCCGGCGATGTACCCCGCGAGATTCGTGAGCTGCCAGCCGCCCCAGAGCACCGCGCCGCAACCCAGGAAATACGATGCGGGCGGGCGCTTGTCATCGCTATTATCGAAGCGCCGGATGGCGGCCGCAAACGCCTGGTCGGTGACGAGATAGGCGAGGCCGTTGCGCCAGCGCGCAGGCAGTGGCGCGAACTGCGGCGCGAGCGCCGCGCTGTACATGACGAGCCGCAGGCCGATCACGATGCAGGCGAGCACGATCACCGACACCGGGGCGCCGGCGGCGAAAAGCTCGGTCGCGAGGATCTGCGCCGCGCCCGAGAACACGATCGCCGACAGGCCGAACGCCGCCCAGACCGACGCTCCGGCCGCGTTGGCAGCAACGCCGCAGACAAGGCCGAACGGAATCAGCGCAACGGCCGGCGCCAGCATGTGGCGGACACCTGCGCTGAAGTCGGCGTGGTGCAGCACGCGTGGCATGGGTACGTGGTTGGGGAGCGAACGGGAACGGGACGGCGCGGTCCCACGCCGGGAGCGCCGGAGCGGGGATTCTAGCGTGCAGTCCAAATGCGGCCCGGGAGCTGGCGTTGCCGGCATCGGCGCCCGGTTCGCGCCCGATGATGAGGAGGCGATCCGGTTCGTCATCGTGCCCGTTGCGATACTATTCGGCTTGGGTGGTCCCTTCGCGCCCTTCCCGCTTCGAGGAGTTTCCTGTGTCCTTCCCGCTCAATTCCTGGCTGCGCCGGCTCGCTTGCGTGTTCGCTTTGGCGCTACCCGCACTCGCCACTGCGCAAAGCGCCGACAAGCCGTTCACCAACGAGCAGCTCGACCAGCTGACGGCGCAGGTCGCGCTCTATCCCGACTCGCTGCTGGCGCAGGTGCTGATGGCCTCGACCTATCCGGCGGACTTCGCGGCAGCGGCGACGTGGTCGAAGGCACACCCCGACGCCAAGGGCGACGACGCGGTCAGGATGGTCGAGAACGAACCGTGGGATCCCTCGGTCGCGTCGCTGGTGGCGTTCCCCGAGGTGCTGATCACGCTGGGCGAGAAGCCGGCCTACGTCAAGGATCTCGGCGACGCCTTCCTCGCGCAACCCGAGGACGTGATGAACTCGGTTCAGCGGCTGCGCCAGAAAGCGCAGCAGGCGGGAAACCTGAAGACGAACGAGCAGATCAAGGTCACGACGGAGGCGGCCCCGCCGCCGAGCCCGCAGGTGACCGTCGTGCAGCAATCGGCGCCGCCGCCGCAGGTGATCGTGATCGAGCCGGCACAACCGTCGGTGGTCTACGTGCCTGCCTACAACCCGGCGTTCGTCTACGGCCCGTGGCCGTACCCGGCCTACCCGCCCTACTACTATCCGCCGCCTCCCGGGTACTGGTTCTCGCGGACCATCGCCACCGGCATCGCCTGGGGCATCGGCATCGGCGTCAGCAATGCGCTTTGGGGGGGCTGCAACTGGGGCCGCGGGGACGTCAACATCAACGTCAACCGGTACAACAACATCAACAGCAACCGGCAGTGGAATTCGAACAACAACAATTGGTCGCACAACGTCGACAACCGGAAGAACGTAGCGTACCGCGGCGGCGACGGGCAGCGCCAGAACCTCCAGAACAAGGCCGCGGCGACCGATCGCCAGCAGTACCGCGGCAAGGATGCGAGCCGTGACGCGAGCCGCGAGCGTGCGTCGCAGACGATGCAAAGCCGCGGCGTGGACGTCGCTGGCGGCTCTGCCCGCGAGCGCGCTCAGAGCGTCGACCGCAGCGCGGCGCAGCAGCGCGCCCAGGGCGTCGACCGAGGCTCGATGCAGGGCGGCGCGCAACCGCGGAACGATGCGTTCCAGGGCGTGGGGAACCGGCAGGCAGGGCAGGAAGTCAACCGGGGTAATGCGAGTCGTCAGTCCGCGCAGAGCTACCGGGCACCCTCCCCCGCCGAGCGCACGGGGGGCGGCTCGCGGTCCCAAATGAGCGGCGGTGGCGCAGGTGGCGCGCGTGCCAGCGGTGGCGGTGGCGGTGGTGGCGCGCGTGCCAGCGGTGGCGGTGGTGGCGGGCGCGGCGGCGGCGGCGGCGGACGGCGTTGACAAGGAGCGCACGAACATGAATACCCAAAAGCATCCGCTGCGCTGCGTGCGCCTGATCATCCGCCTCGCGCTCCTGGCCGGCGCCATTGGCCTCGCCCCGGCAGCGCTGGCGCAAAAGGCCTACCCGACCGCGGAGGCCGCAACCGATGCCTTCGTCGACAGCATCGCGCGCCACGACGGCGACGCGCTCAAGGTGGTCATCGGTCCCGACTACAAGAAATACGTTCCGCACGCGAACGCCGACGATGTGACCCGCTTTCTCGAAGCCTGGGCGAAGGCGCACAGGATCGTTCCTGCCGGTGATGCGAAGGCCTACCTCGAGGTCGGCAAGAACGGCTGGACGATGCCGATCCCGTTGGTCAAGACCACCGCCGGCTGGTCGTTCGACACCAGGGCCACGCCGGAGGAACTGCGCGTGCGCCGAATCGGGCGCAATGAACTCAGTGCGATCCAGGTAGCGCTCGCGTACACGGACGCGCAAGAGGATTATTCGAAGTTCGATCGCGACCGCAACGGCAGGAAGGACTATGCGCAGCGACTGCTCTCCACCAAGGGCAGGCACGACGGCCTGTATTGGCCCTCGAAGCCGGGTGAACCCGAGAGCCCGCTGGGCTCGCTCGTTGCCAACGTCAAGCCGGGCGAGGGTTATCACGGCTACCGCTACCGCATCCTCACCGCCCAGGGCAAGGATGCACCCGGCGGCGCAAAGAACTATGTCGTCAACGGCGACATGACCGGCGGTTACGCGCTCGTCGCCTGGCCGGTCAAGTGGGGCAACACGGGCGTGATGACGTTCATCGTCAGCAAGGACCAGGTCGTCTACGAGAAGGATCTGGGGCCGACGACCGACGCGCTTGCGCGCGCGATGACGACCTTCAATCCCGATTCGACCTGGGCGAAGGTCCCACCGAAATAGGCGGGCTTTCCTCCGAGATCGGCGACGCCGGGCTCGACCCGGCGTTCTTTTCCATCCCCGCGTTTGCGCGCCGCGCGTCGCGGCCGCCGCGGCAGAGGCGCGGGCGTCACCGGTTCCTCTCGTTCTCACCGCGCGCAAGTGAAAGAACTGAGAACACCACACGCTGTCGACGGCGATGACGAAGCCCCGAGCGCGATTTCTACAAGCCTTCGTCGGTTTGCCGTCGAATCGGTCGCTGCGGAGAGTCGAAGTGCACACCGGAACCGGCAGCACTCCAGGAGCGGAAATAACCGCCTTGGGGCCACGCCGGTCTATCAGGGTCAGGCAAGGCTGCCGTCGTCACGGTGCTGTTCACTCAGTGCGCGCCGCCACGCCGCCGGCGGCAGGCCCACCAGCCGCTTGAACGCGCGCGAAAAGGCCGCCTCCGAGTCGTAGCCGACGTCGAGCGCGATCGTGGCGATCGTGGCGTTGGAGTCACGCAGCAAGCCGGAGGCAAGCTGCATGCGCCAGTGGGTCAGGTACTGCATCGGCGGCTGGCCGATGAACTGGATGAAACGCTCGTGCAGCGCCGATCGTGACAGGCCCGCTTGCCGGCCGAGCTCGTCGAGCGTCCAAGCCTCTGCCGGCTTTTCGTGCAGAAGCGCGAGCGCGCGGCCGACGTAGCGATCGCGCAGCCCGGCGAGCCAGCCCGATTCGCCGGGAGGCAGCGCATCCAAATAGCGACGCACGGCGTCGACGAACAGCATCTCGCTCGTTCGCGCGAGCATCGCTTCGCCGCCCGGCCGCTTGGCGTGCGATTCGGCCACCGCCTGCCCAAGGAGTTGCGCGATCCAGCCGCCGCCTCCCTCGGCGTGCAGATGAAGCATTCGCGGCAGCGTGGCAATCAGCGGATTGAACGGCCGGGTATCGCAGCTCAGGAATCCGCAAACGAGCGTGGTGAGCCCCGTGTAACCAGGCGGAGCAGGCATCGGGACGTTCGCGCCGTCGTAGGCGATGCGGAACGGCAGCTGATCGGTCTTGGCGTCGTAATACCAGGCGACGTTCGGGTCCGCCCGCATGCCGGGCGCGCTCGACATGACGTGCGCATCGCCGTGCGGAAACAGGACGATGTCGCCGCTGCCAAGCCGCACCGGAGGCTGGCCGACGATGCCGGCCCAGCAATCGCCGGCCGTGACCACGTGGTACTCCATCACGTGCTGGGCGCCGGGCATGACCGCAGGCGCAATCTCCCTGGATGCGGGCGCTTCGGCCGCCCACTCGCGTCCACCGCTCACGAAATAGAAGACGGCTCCGCGCAGCCGCACGGCACGCAACACCTCGGACAGGGTGTCCTGGCTCAAGTCGGCCTCCTTGTCGGAGTCCTGATCAAGCCGTGCGGAAGAACGATCAACCGGACACCGCACGTCACGGCGGATCAGGACGTGCGAGCAAATCTGAACGATGCACGGTCAAGCGTCAAGGGGCGCTGCCGCGAAGAATTCGCATCGTCGTCCACGCAGCCACGCGACGTTCGCCGCTCAGGATCACGTTTCGCAACGGAGGCACTACCCCGCAGCGACGCATTGATCGGGCCCGATAACCCGTCCTGGCGCGCGTGACCGATGCGCGACGACCGGCCGTTGCGGGCCACCGTTCGACGCGAGCGATCCGGCAGTGCCCGCGCACGCACAGTCATCCACACCCACGGAGCAACACATGAGCCTCGTTTCCGATCACCCCACTGCAGCCCACAAGACTCCTGCGCCCAACCTGGACGCCATCAAGCAGAAGCAACAGGCGACCTGGGCGAGCGGCGATTTCGCCGTCATCGGCACCACGCTGCAGATCGTCGGCGAATCACTGTCCGAAGCTGCCGACGTGCGTGCCGGAGAGCGAGTCCTCGACGTCGCCGCCGGCAACGGCAATGCCACGCTGGCCGCTGCGCGCCGATTCGCGCAGGTGACGTCGACCGATTACGTGCCCGCGCTGCTCGACAAGGGCGCGAAACGCGCGACCGCCGAGGGGCTGAACGTGCAGTTTCGCGTCGCCGACGCGGAAGACCTTCCCTTCGACGACGGCAGCTTCGATGTCGTGCTCTCGACCTTCGGCGCAATGTTCACGCCTGACCACACGCGACCCGCGCGCGAGATGCTGCGCGTGGTTCGCCCGGGCGGCCGCATCGGCCTCGCCAACTGGACACCCGAAGGCTTCATCGGCCAGCTGTTCAGGATCGTCGGTGCCCATGTGCCGCCGCCCGCCGGGCTGAAGTCGCCGGCGCTGTGGGGCACCGAACCGCACATCGTCGAACTCTTCGGCGCCCAGGCGGCGGACATCCATGCCGAGCGCAAGCACTTCAACTTCCGCTACCGCTCCGCGGCGCACTGGGTGCAGGTGTTCCGCGACTACTACGGCCCGACGCACAAAGCCTTCGCTGCGCTCGACGATGCGCAGCAGAAGATCTTCGAGGCCGACATCGTCGCGTTGCTCGAACGCCTGAACATCGGCGGCAGGCAATCGCTTGTCGTGCCGGGCGAGTACCTCGAGGTCGTCATCACCAGGCGCTGATGTGCCGCGACCGTTGCCCTCGCCTGTGCGACAGCCAACTGCCGCCCCTTGTCGGCCGAACGGCGCCGAGGGGGCCGCGCTCGGCGCGGGCAACGTTCGAGGAACTTCGAACCGAACCCTTTCGGGGCCAAACACGAGACACGCAATCCGACCCCATGTCGCACGCGTAACCGTCGCGGTGACGCCGCTCGGCGGATGGGAGCTGGACGCTGACGCGGATGCAATCAGCAACCGCAACGTCGAGGCAAACTCTTGCAACGAAGCGGCGAAACGCCCTCCCTGCACTCAAGGCGCCGCGAGAATCGGCGCCGCCGAGATCAGCAGCAGGGGAACGCGTACCCGCCCTGACAGAACGTGATGCCGACCGACAGCATGCGCATGTTGACGCGGTTCATCGTCGTCAGGGCAAGCAGGAACTCGTGGCTGCAATCCTTGCCTCCGCTCGAAATCGTTGACTGAAAGCTTGGCAAAAGCGGGCGTCCATCCAAGCGGGGGGAACCCTACTGAATGCCGGCGATGGAAACATGCTTCGTTTCCAGATAGGCATCGAGCCCTTCGCTTCCCAGTTCCCGCCCCCAGCCGCTTTGCTTGATTCCTCCAAAGGGGCAGTTGCTGGTGGTTGGCACCGGATCGTTGATGCCGACGGTTCCGGCTTCCAGCGTCTCGGCAACGCGGAACGCCCGGTTGAGATCGGAGGTGAAGGCATAGGCCGCCAAACCGAAATCGGTATCGTTGGCAAGCGCAAGCACCTCCTTCTCGGTATCGAACCGCAGGACGACCGCGATGGGCGCGAAGATCTCCTCCTGCAGGCATTTCGAATCTGCCGGGATATCGACCAGCACGGTCGGCTGGAGGAAGTTGCCTTTCTCGCCATGCCGCTTGCCGCCGGCGAGGACCTTGCCTCCGCGGGCAACCGCGTCGTCGACGAACGCGAGCGCAGCCGCGAGGGCCTTGGCGTCGATCATCGGGCCAATGTCGACCCCGGACTCGAGGCCGTTGCCGACCTTCAGCGCCTTCACCCTCGCCACCAGCGCCTGCACGAACCGGTCGTAGATCGGGCGATGCACGTAGACGCGATTTGCGGCGATGCACGATTGTCCCGTGTTGCGGAACTTGGTGATGAGCGCGCCTTCGAGCGCCTGGTCGAAGTCCGCGTCGTCGAAGATGAGCACGGGCGCGTTGCCGCCCAGCTCGAGCGACAGCAGCGTGCACTTGTGCGCAGCCCCGCGGATGAGGTACTGGCCGACCGAGGTCGAGCCGGTGAAGCTGATCTTCCGGCAGACCGGGTTTTCCAGCATCTCGTCGGCGATCGCGCTGGCCGGTCCGACGACGACCTGGAACACACCTTGGGGCAGACCGGCCGCCTCGACGCAGCGGGCGAACTCCACGGCCGAAAGCGGTGTCGCGCTGGCCGGCTTCAGCACCACGGGGCAACCGGCGGCGAGCGCCGGTGCGACCTTGCGGATCGCCAGGACCAGCGGGAAATTCCACGGAGCGATGGCGCCGACCACGCCGATCGGCTGGCGCATCACCAGGTGCCGCTTGCCGTCGGCCTGGTTCGGGACCACGCGCCCGTAGGCCCGGCGCGCCTCGTCGGCGAACCAGAGCAGGTGATCGATGGTCATCCTGACTTCGCCCTGCGACTGCGCCAGCGGCTTGCCGTTCTCCAACGTGATGAGACGGGCGACAGTGTCCTTGCGCGCGGCGAGCTCGCCGGCGATGGCACGCAGGTAATCGCCGCGCGCCTGGGCCGTCAGCGCCTTCCAGCCGGCAAATGCCGCCTGCGCGTCCTGCAACGCCTGCCTCGCGCCGGCGCGGTCGATGGTGGCGACCTCGGCGAACGGTTGATCAGTGGCCGGATCGACAACCTTCAGCACGCCGCTGCCGGCCCGCCATTGTCCGTTCAAGAACAGCTTGTAGCTTTCCATCACCCGGTTCCTTTCTTGTTCTCGATCTTCTCGGTCTTCGGCGTTCAGCGAACCGCTCGATAGAAGTACGTCGTGTTGGCGCTCGGCACGACGGCAATGCGCGGGGGCCTGCCCGCCGGCGCGTCCTTCAGCCATCGGTCCACGGTCGTCTGCGCATCGCCTTTTCGCAAGTGGCACTCGGCCAGCGTCGCCTCGTCCATTTCCGAATCCACGACGACGGTGAAGCGAACGAGGGTTCGGCTGAACAGAAACGCCTTGTGCGCGCCAATCCGAAATCCCACCTCCTCGAACTCGCGCATCTGCTCGGCCGGCGTGGCGAACTTCCGCACGTAATCGTGATAGCGATCGTCGCCGACACCTTGCGTGCACGCGGCCAGCAGCACGATCCTGCCGCCTTCGGCCGCGCATTGTGACGCCAGGTTGAGGCCTTTCTGGGCCTGATAGAGGCAGATGTCCTTGGGGTCTCCGCCGCAGGAGGCGATGACGATGTCGAAGGGCTGGTCGAAGGGAAGCCCGTAGACCTGCTCGGAAAGAGCGGCGCCGGCGCGCAGGACCGCCTCGGACTCGCCGACGAGCAACGCCACGGCCTGCTTCGCCGGATTGAGGCAGACGTTGATGGCCAGATCGATGCCGATCATTCGTCCGGCTTCGTCGATGTCGAGCCGGGCGGGGTTGTCCCGGATGTTTCCGACCCGGGCCGCAGGGCTCGACATCAGGCTGTGGTTGTGCTGGATCAGGTCCTTGGAAGCGCAGCCGATGACGACACCCTTGGCGCCCCCGGTCATGCCCTGGAACTGATGCGGATCGATCATCCCGATCACGATCTTGAGTTCGGCTTCGCCGTAGGCGGCGTTGATCTCCACCGGCGTGCCGCGGCTCGTGGTGCCGTATCGGGTCAAAGGCGACGTCTGTGCGTCGTGCGCAACCACGGTGCAGCCGCGGAGGTCCTGGGGCAGAATTCGCTCGAGCTGGGCCGCGTCCGGAGCGGGATGCAGCCCGCCGCCGACCACAATGCGCACGCTCACGGGATCGAGCGCCGGCCACAGGCGAAACAATCGGTCCAGCAGCACCGGCAACAGGACCTTCAGCGGTGCCGGCCGGGTTTCGTCGGGCACCGCGATGGCGACGCTCCCGGGCTGTGGCCGTTCCGCCAATGCCGCGACTCCCAGCGGGCGATCCAGCCCATCTTCGAGCGCGACCCCAAGGTCGGGCAATGCGGGCAGTTCCCGCGGCGTCATGATCGTGACGTCGGCGCCATCAGGAAGCTCGATCGTCCTGGTTCCGACACCGTACTTGAGCTTGACGTTCACCAGCCTAACCTCCGCACTTCCCGGATCGCGCCCGGGCGAAGCCTCGGGCGGATGCAGGGCTTGCGAGAAACAGCGCCGCGCCGCTGATGCGCCGCCGCCGGTGACACAGGGCGGCTACGCGCTTTCGTAGAGACGGGTAAGGACGAATTCGCGATGGCCCAGCGCCTCGGCCGACGTGAGACGGCCGTTGGCGGTGCGGAACATCATCTCGAGCAAGCGGTCGCCGGCTTCGCCCATCGTGATCTCCCGCTGCAGCAGCCCCGAGGTGTCGACGTCGATGTGCTCGCTCATCGTGCGTACCGTGCGCGGGTTGGCGCAGATCTTGATGACCGGCAGGATCGGGTTGCCGATCACGTTGCCCTGCCCCGTCGGGAAGAAATGCACGACATAGCCCGACGCCGCGCACAGCGTCACCATTTCGGCCGCCGCCGACGACGAATCCATGAACCACAGGCCCGGCCCGGTGGGCGCCTCGCCCTTGTCGATCACGCCATCGACGATGCACTTCTTGCCGATCTTCTGGATGTTGCCCAGCGCCTTTTCCTCGATGGTGGTCAGGCCGCCGGCGATGTTGCCCTTGGTCGGCTGCGAGTCGGAGAGATCCGAGGTCTTGTGGCGGTTGATGATGTCCTGGTAGCGGTCGAACATGCGCATGAAATCGGCGCGCACCTTGTCGTCGCGGCAGCGGGCGGCGACGATCTTCTCGCCGCCGGTGAGCTCGGTGGTCTCGCCGAACACCAGCGTGCAGCCGGCCGCATACAGCTTGTCGAACGCGTCGCCGACGGTCGGGTTGGCGCCGCAGCCCGAGGTGGTGTCGGATTCGCCGCACTTGGTCGAAACCCAGAGATCGGACAGCGGACACTCGACGCGATGCTTCTCGCTGGCCGCCTGGAGGAACTCCTTGGCGGCCTTGGACGCGCGCATGATCGTATCGTGGTCGCCGTGCAGCTCGATGCCGAAGCCCACGACCGGCTTGCCGGTGGCGGCGATGCCGTCGACCACTTTCTTGGTCCACTGCTCCTCGATGCCGATGACGACGACCGCGGCGACGTTCGGATTGGAACCGGTGCCGATCAGCGTCCGGAAATGGAGGTCGAGGTCGGCGCCGAACTGCAGCCGGCCGTACGGATGCGGGATCGCCATCGTGCCCTTGACGTTGTGGGCGACGGCCTCGCAGGAGGCATTCGCCAGGTCGTCGACGGGCAGGATGATGACGTGGTTGCGAACGCCGACGCGACCGTTTTCGCGGCGGTAGCCCCAGAAGCGCTTCTGCATGGTGGTTCGTCCTTCGTTGCGTTTGTCGTGGGGACCTCGCGGCGCGGGGCCACGGGCCGGGAGCGGAAGCGGCGGCGGGCGCGAGGCGGGGAAGGCGGCCTGCGCCTTGCGGCTACCAGCGCTTGGTCTTGATGTTGTGCACGTGCGCGTGCTGCCCGCGTGCGATCGGCGCGACCACCTTGCCGATGTCGACGCCGTACTTGATCACGGTGTCGCCGGTTGCCATGTCCTTCAGGGCAACCTTGTGTCCCAGCGGAATGTCCTGGACGCAAGGCAGGTTCAACGTGCGATCCTCGTCCAGGATCAAGCCGGTCAGCGTCATGCCGGCCTTGACCCCCTCGACGACGACAACCGCGACCGAATCGTTGGGATCGTGCAATACGCAATGGATCATCTGAGGCTCCTGGAACAGTGCGGATCTGGGGCGCAGCGAGGCATCGGGCCGCCTTCGGGCAGCGTGCTGCCGGACCACCCCTGATGCTAATTCCGCCGCCACCGCAAGTCAATCATATCATCTATATGACTTGCATGAGTTGCATCACGGGGGCTACACTGCGGCAACGCGGTGTTGGGCTCGCCGCGGCGCCGAACCGCAATGGCCGACACGCTCCCCGCCCCCCCGCAAGGCAACGCCAGCCCCGGCGTTCCGCTGAACGGACCGCTGTACAAGGACGTCAAGCGGCAGCTCATGGAGGTCCTGTCCCGGGGCGAGTGGAAGCCCGGCGAGACGATTCCCTCCGAGCGGCGCCTGGCGGAGCAGTACGGAATCAGCATCGGCACCGTGAGGAAGGCGATCGACGAGCTGGTCGCCGAGAACATCCTGATCCGGCAGCAGGGGCGCGGGACCTTCGTCGCCAGCCACAATCGCGACCGCCTGTTGTTCTATTTCTTCCACATCGTCCCCGAGCAGGGGCCAAAGGAATACCCGGAGGTCCAGCTGCTGTCGTTTGCGCGGGCGAAGGCCGATCGCGCCGTCGCCGAGCGGCTGCTGATCGAGCCCGGCGATCCGGTGCTGCGCATCCGCAACGCACTGCGCCTCGGCGGCGCGCCGATGATGATCGACGACATCACGTTGCCTGCCGCACGCTTTCCCGGTTTGACCGAAAAGCGCTTTCGCGAGCGTCCCTCGACGATCTACAACCTCTACCAGGAGGCGTTCGGGGTGTCGGTGGTGCGTACCAGCGAGCGGCTTCGCGCGGTCGTCGCCGACGCGGAAACCGCAGCGCTCCTCGGCATCCCCCGCAATGCACCGCTGCTGCAGATCCGCCGCCTCGCGCTGTCGTACAACGATGCTCCGGTGGAGCTGCGGATCTCGCTCGTCAACACCGAGCGCTACGAGTACTTGAGCGAGATCGGCCGCAACTGACGCGGCGGGCACTGTCGATCCGGCGCGATGAATTCCCGAATGCAGTGTTCGTAGGAGCGGCTAGAGTCGCTCCCACAGCGACTCGATCTTCTCTGTTCCGCATCGATAGGGGCGAGGCGACCGCAGCTCAGGACAACTCGAGCAGCTCCAGATCCAGATAGCGCGCCACGCGGCGCAGTACCGGGCGGTATTCGCCGTAGGCAATGGACGAGTGGTGCTCCATGCCGGCCGCGAGCAGACGCGAGCGGTACTCCTCGGCGTTAACGTCGAGCCGTGCCACGCCGGAGGTGCCGGAGAACGCGAGCGGGGCTCTCACCATCTCGCCGCCGCAGAGCATCATGCGCAACTTGCCGCTGCCCTGGGTGATGCGGCAAAGCGTGATGCGGCCGGGCTTCAACGGGAATTCGGACAGCAGCGGCAGTTTGCGGTTCGAATGGATCGTGGCCCGCGCTTCCGCCTCGGGGTCGGCCATTTCCAGCGGCGCCTGGCCGCAATGCCAGAAGACGACGGTGTCGCTCACCGGATCGATGTCGACGAGGTCGGTGTTGAACACGCCCTGCCCGGATGCGGACTGGAGCACCAGCGAGGAAATCACGCCGAACACGTCGGCCTCGCAGCCGCCGGGGCGCTGGTCTTCGTTCATGAGCGCGATGGCGCCGCAGGCCGCGCAACCGTATTCGGTGAAGAACTCGGGCCAGCAGCGCACGGCGACACCCGCGAAGCCCTCGGTCTCGGCCCGGCTCTTGAGCTTGGAATACACCTTGAGCGTCTTGCGCGTGGCGACCTGATCCATCTCGCCCAGGTTCTTGAAGTCCTTGGCGCGGCGCGCATAGGGTTCGTCGGCGACGGAGTCGGGCAGCGCCTTGACGCTGTCGAGGAAGGCGCTGATCGGCGTGGTCACCGACTCGACACCGAATCGTTCCTTGATCTCGCCGGGATCGTAATTGCAGGCGTCGAACCCGGTGGGATGATCGCCGACGACGAGAATTTTCGCGCCGGCAAGCTGGCGCACGATGGCCGCGGCCGTGGCGGCATCCTGGATCTGCTTCAGGACTTCCTTGCTGTCGGGCGCGCCATGCACGTTCTCGAGCGATTTGCCCTTGCGACTCAGCGTGTGCGCGGCGAGGTTCACGCCGCAGAAGGAATTGAGACGCAGACGGCCGCCGGTACGCGCTTCCGGAAACGTCCACAACACCAGCGGCACCTCGAGCTTGCCGGCGATTTCGGTACACACCGAGGCGTCGGTAAAGGTGACCTGGAGCAGAAGCAGCAGGTCGATGTCGGCCGCGTTCAGGCTGGCAAAGGCATTGAGCGCGGCGTCGGCTTCGTAATGCAGCTGCGGCTCACCGACGATCTCCGCGTTCAGGTTCTTGAGCCCCTGCCACGCGTGCGCGAACACCGTTTGGGCGTATTCCACGTCGAAGGTCGAACGACCCACGGCCAGGACCGCGATCCTTGGTTTCCTCTGCGTCATTGCTGCCTCCTTCCCCCGGGGTTCGCGACATGATCATGAGGATCAGCGCTCGCACGCCGTTCTTGATCGTTTGTGGCGATTTGTGTCATTATATGCTAGCCGAGTGTTCTTTGGTGTTGTGTTTTTGGAGCTTCTTGGGCGAAGCGATCAAGTACGCTCTCGGCGTAGCCTGCCTGTGCGACGTAGTCTTCCCCTACCGGAGTCCCCGATGAAATTCTTTCTCGACAGCGCGAAGCTCGACGAAATCGACTTTGCCTACAACAGCTTCGGCATCGACGGCGTGACGACCAACCCGCGCCACGTCCAGGCCAGCGGCAAGCCGTTCAAGGTCGTATTGAGGGATATAGGCGCCTGGCTGAAGGACCACGGGCTCACCGGCTACGAACAGTTCCCGGTGTCGGTGGAAATCAATCCCCATCTTTCGCTCGCCGCCGACATGATGCGCGAAGGCAAGGTCTACGCCGCGCTGAACCCGTGTTTCGTGATCAAGCTCCCGTGCACCGAGCAAGGCATAGCCGCGTCGCGCCAGCTGGAGCGCGAAGGCATCCGCACCAATGTCACGCTGGTGTTCTCCCCCTCGCAGGCGCTGCCGCCGGCGAAGAACGGCGCGCTCTTCGTCTCGCCGTTCGTGGGCTGGAAAGAAGAGGCGGGCGACGACACGTCGCAGTTCGTCGGCGACATCTTGTCGATCTACAAGACCTACGGCTTCAAGACCCAGGTCATCGTGGCCGCGCTGCGCAACGCCAAGCAGATCGTCGATGCCGCGCGCATGGGTGCCGACATCGTGACTTGCGGACTGGCCGTCTACCAGGGGGGATTCGAGCACCCGTACACGCGCAAGGGTCTGGAGATCTTCCGGAACGCCTGGGACAAGACGGCGGCTGAACAGGGCTGAGGCGTAGCCGACGAGGAGTGCCCGCTGAATGGACCGGTTGCGAGAGCTGAATCCGCATCTTCGGATGCACCATGTCGCCGACCCCGAGTTTGCCGACTTCGGGCGGATCGTGACGGCGTACGACTTCAGTGCCTGGTTGAAATACCTGGAAGCCGAGACCAGGGTGCCCGACGAGGGCAACGTCTATGTCGCGAGCGAACCGGGGCTGGAGGCCCTGTCACCCTTCGCGCAGATCCGAGACACCGTATTTGGCGGCATGGACATCCAGGCCGGCTACTGCAACGGCCTCGCCTCGCGTCTCAACGGCCTCGAATACCACAAGTCGCCGGAGTTCTTCGTGCCGCAGACCGAGCTCGTGCTGCTGCTCGCGCCCTATCGCGCGATGCGCGAGTTCACGCTGGACGCGGCGCAGGTGCGAGCCTTCTACTTCCCTGCCGGTACCGCAGTCGAATTGTTCGGTTCCACGCTGCACTTCGCTCCGAGCAGGCTCTCCGACACCGGGTTCAAGTCGGTGATTGTGCTGCTGCGCGGAACCAATACCGATCCACCCCCGGTGTCCAGCCGTTGCGCAGCGGATCCCGAAGCGCGCCTGCTGTTCCGCAAGCACAAGTGGCTGCTCGCGCATCCGGACAATCCTGCGCTGGTCGCCCGCGGCGCCGTGCCTGCGATCACCGGCCACAACCTGGAAGTCAGATACCGGTAGGCGTCGTCGCCCATGCGGCTTGCCGGGATGCCGTTTCCTCACCGAGAGAGGCACGACATGGACATCGTTTCCGACGCGGCGCCGAGCATCACCGGGAATCCGCGATACGACAGGCTGGTCGCGCTGATTGGCGAGCGCGGCCACATGCGCATCGACGAACTCGCTTCGCGGCTGGAGGTCTCCACGCAGACGATCCGGCGCGACATCAAGAAGCTCAGTGACGGCGGTTTCCTGTCGCGCTACCACGGCGGAGCTGCGCAAGCGTCCAGTGCGATCAACGCCGACCTCAAGAAGCGGGAGACGGCACAGGTCCGCGAAAAGCGCGCCATCGCCGAGGCCGTCGTGGCAAGAATTGCCGACCGCAGCACGGTCTTTCTTGCCAGCGGCACCACGATCGAGTACGTGGCGAAGGCGCTCGACGTCCGCAACGATCTGCGGATCATCACCACCAGTTTGCGCGTCGCAAGCCTTCTGTACGCGCGGCGAGACTTCGACGTGATGGTGCCCGGCGGCAGATTGCGGGCGCAGAACAGCGGCATCGTCGGGCCCACCGCCGAGGAGTTCCTGCGGGGTTTCCGGGCCGATTGCGCGGTGATGAGCCTGGGCGCCCTCGATCCCGATGGGACCATGCTCGAATTCGACATCAACGAAGTCGCGGTCATGCGCATCATGATGGCGAACTCGAAACAGGTCTTCGTTGCGGCCGACCATACCAAGTTGCACGCGTCGGCCTCGGTGAAACTCGCGAATACGGCGGAGATCGACGTGCTGTTCACCGACGAGGCGCCGCCCATCGCGCTCGCCGCCTTGCTCGCGCAGCAACAGGTGGAGGTCGTGCAGGCGCGGATCGATCCGGCGACTCGCCTGTGCAAAGCCGAGGCAGGGGCCAGCGTCGAGCTCGGGCGGTAACGCGCCCGCCCGTCGCCGGCCAAGCCCGGCGCTGCCGCGGGATCAGCCCTTGACGCCGCCGGCGGTGAGTCCGCCGACCACACGCTCCTGGAATACTGCGATGATGATGCAGATCGGGACCAGCGCGATGATCAGCGCCGCCGAAATGAGCGGCCACGGGAACGCGAACTCGCCCTGGTAGAGCGTGATACCGACCGAGAGCGTGCGCATGCTGACGCGGTTCATCATCGTCAGCGCAAGCAGGAATTCGTCCCAGGCATTGACGAAGGCGAGGATGCCCGCGGTGAACACGCCGGGGGCGGCGAGCGGCACCACCACCTTGAAGAGCGCGCCGACGCGCGAACAGCCGTCGACCATCGCCGCCGCCTCGAGATCCGGCGGGATGTCCTGGAAGAAGCTCGCCATCACCAGCGTGCATACCGGGAGCGACAGCACCGCGTACGGCAGGATCAGCGCCAGGTAGGTGTTGAGCAGCCCGAGCTCGCGCATCACCTTGAACAGCGGCACCATCAGCGAGATCAGCGGGAACATGCTGATCGCCAGCAGCAGCGACATGATGAGGTTGCGGTGAGGCATGCGCAGCCGCGTCAGCGCGTAGGCGGCCAGCGCGCTGATGAGGACGCACAGCGCCGTCGACAGGCCCGCAACGACCACGCTGTTCAGCAGGAAGCGGCCGATCGGCTGCGCGGTGAACGCCGTCATGTAGTTCTCGAGCGTCGCGGCCTCGGGCAGGTAGGTGATCGGGCTCTTGATGAGCTCGGTCTCGGTCTTGAGCGAGGTCAGCAGGATCCACACGGCCGGGAAGAAGCCGTTGACCCCGACGATGATGGCGGCCAGCCAGACGGTCGTGCGGCGGCTGAAGTTCATGTCCGGACGCTCCTTTCCCGCGCGGCGGCGCGGGCACGGCCGGGCTCGATGATGGCTGCAGCGCGGATCATTCCTCGGCTCCCCGCCCGGAACTGCGGCGCGTGTAGCGCAGGTAGCCCGAGGTCGCGATCATCGAGAACACGAACATCAGCGCGGCGAGCGCCGAGCCGTAGCCGAAGTCGAGGAAATCGAGCGTGGTCTTGTGGATGTACATCGCCAGCGTCTCGGTCGCGTCGCCGGGACCGCCGCCGGTCATCGCATACGGGATGTCGAACGTCTGGATCGCGGTGATGGTGCGGAAGATCAGCGCGACGAAGATCGAAGGCCGCAGCATCGGCAGCGTGATCTCGACGAACTGCTGCCACTTCGACGCGCCGTCGACCTCGGCCGCCTCGTAGAGCGACTTGGGGATCGTCTGCAGGCCGGCCAGCAGCATCAGCGCCATGAACGACGACGCCTTCCAGATGATCGCGATGCAGATCGCGATGGTCGCCAGCGTCGGGTCCGACAGCCAGGACAGCGGATCGATGCCGACGCGAACCAGGAGATCGTTGACGATGCCGGTCTGGTACTCGAAGAACCAGCGGAAGATGAGGCCCGCGAACACCAGCGGCAGCGCCCAGGGCAGCAGCAGCGAAAGCCGAACCGGCCATTGGATCTTGAACGGCTGGTTGGCCAGCAGGGCGAGCCCGAGACCCACGACCAGCGCGCCTGGAACGGTGACCACGATGTAGATCGCGGTCTGCAGCGTCGCGTGCCAGAACCGATTGTCGTCGAACGCGCGCAGGTAGTTCGCAATGCCGACCCACTGCTCGCCGGCCTGCGGGTTGGCGTTGTCGATCGAGTGGAGGCTGGTCCAGAACAGCGTGGCGATCGGGTAGACGACGACGAGCAGCAGCAGCAGCACCGCGGGCAGCAGCAGCAGCGCCCCCAGCATCGGCTCCGACATGTCCTTCTGCTTGGTTACGGCAGCGTCGCTCATCATCGGCTCCGGGTGGCCACGGCTTCAGGGCTGCGGTCACCTGCAACACGGTGGAAACCCGCCCGGAACGCCTCGCGGCGGTGCCGGACGGTTCACGTCAACCGGCGATTACTTGTAGATCGGCGCCAGCTTGTTCTTCATGTCGGCGAGCGCGGCGTCGGTCGTCTTGGTACCGGCGAGGTACGCATTCATGCTACCGCGGACCGCGTCCGAGACCTGCGGGTACTGCGCCGACACCGGTCGCGACTTCGCGCTCTCGACCACGGGCAGCGCCTCCGCGAACCACGGATTGGCCTTCAGCACCTCGGGGTCCTTGTAGACGCTGGGGAACACCGGCATGTGCGAGGCCATGATCGCCTGCATCTTCGACACCTCGGGGCTCGACAGGTAGCGCGCGAACTTGACCGCTTCCGGCTTGCTCTTCGAGTACGCCGAGACCGCGACCTGCCATCCGCCGATGCAGGTCGCGCTGCTGCCGCCGGCGTCGTGCGGCAGCTTGGCGACGCCGACCCTGCCCTTGACCTTCGAGTCGGCATCGTTCTCGGCGCGGTTCCACACGTAGCCCCATGTCATCGCGAAGATCACGTTGCCCGCCTGGAAGTCGATGCGAATGCGGTCGGTCGCGATCTCGGCGATGTTCTTCGGAAGCACGCCGGCCTGCTTCATCCGGCCGTAGAGCTGGAACGGCTGGCGCGACTGCGCCGTGTCGAGGTTGAGCTTGCCGTCCTTGGTCATGTCGCTGCCCGCACCCCAGAGCGGCACGAGGTACGTGCACACCGTGCCTTCGATCGGCGCGCCGGCGGTCGAGAAGCCCTGCAGCTGCGGATTCTTCTCGCCGTCCATGATGATCTTGGCGGTCTCAATCATCTCGTCCCAGGTCTTGGGCACCGGCCGCTTGTACTTCTCGAGCAGGTCCTTGCGGTAGTACAGGAACTGCGAGTCGGCGAAGTACGGCAGCGCCATCAGCTTGCCGCCGACCTGGTTGGCGTCGGCGTAGGCCTTGATGTAGGTCGGCAGCATCTTCGCCTTGTCGGCGCCGAGGTAGCTGTCGAGCGGCTCGGCCCAGCCCTGCGCGGCCCACTGGGCCGGGCGGATGACGTCGATCAGGATCAGGTCGAGCGCCGAGTCCTTCGACGACAGCACCGTCGAGAGGTACTGCTGCTGCGCCTCGGAGGTCGCGCCGCCGACCTCGACCTCGACCTTGACGTTCGGATTGCGCTTGGTGTACTCGTCGGCGATCTTGCGCATCACGTCGGGGCGCTGCTGCCCGCCGGTGAAGATCCGCAGCGTGGTCTGCTGCGCCCACGCGTTGCCTGCGACTGCAACGGCGAGCGTTGCGGTGATCAGCCATTTCGAAAGCGTCATGCGTTCCTCCGTCTTTGGAAGGTGAAATCGGGGCGATCGTCGGTTGGGCGGGGACGTTACCAGTCCGCACCCCGGATGGCGAGTCCCGTCTTGCTGTCGAACAGGTGGAAATGGTTGAGGTCGAGCGCGATGGGGAGGTTCTGCCCGACCCGCAGATGCGCATCGGGCTCGAAGCGTCCGGTCACCTCCGCCGCGTTGTCGCTCGCCCCGAGCTTGATGAGCCCGAGGGTTTCCGCGCCCAGCGGCTCGACCAGCAGCACCTTGCCGTCGATGCGCTCGATGCCGGGCGCTTCGCCCGTCGGGATGCCGATGTGCTCGGGCCGCAGGCCGAAGGTCAGCTCCCGGCCGATGTGGCGCGCGCACTCGTCGACGCAGCGTGCCGGCACCGGCAGGTCGACGCCTCCGGCAATGTGCAGCAGCCGCCCGCCCTCGCCCACCCTGCAGGACGTGAAGTTCATCGGCGGCGAGCCTGTGAATCCGGCGACAAACTTGGCGGCGGGCCGGTTGTAGATGCCGTCCGGCGTGTCGTACTGGACCAGGTTGCCCTGGTGCAGCACGACGATGCGGTCGGCCAGCGTCATCGCCTCGACCTGGTCGTGGGTGACGTAGATGATGGTGTTGCCCAGCCGATGGTGCAGCTTCTTGATCTCGACCCGCATCTCCGAGCGGAGCAGCGCGTCGAGATTGGACAGCGGCTCGTCGAACAGGAAGGCCTTGGGCTGGCGGACGATCGCCCGGCCCATCGCGACCCGCTGCCGCTGACCGCCGGACAGTTCGCGCGGCTTGCGCTCAAACAGGTGGTTGATCTGCAGGATGCCGGCCGCGTTGTTGACGCGGGTCTGGATCTCGTGCTCCGGCACCTTGCGCAGCCGCAGCCCGAAGGCCATGTTCTCGAACACCGACTTGTGCGGATAGAGCGCGTAGTCCTGGAACACCATGGCGATGTCGCGCAAGCGCGGCGGCAGCTCGTTGACGACCGTGCCGCCGATCGAGATCTTGCCGCTGGTGATGCTCTCGAGGCCGGCGATCATCCGCAGCAGCGTCGACTTGCCGCAGCCGGACGGACCGACGAAAACGACGAACTCCCCCGACTTGATCTGGAGATCGATCCCCTTGATCACGTTGACCGGACCGAACGATTTGGCGACGTGATCGAGCGTGACTTCAGACATGATTCCACCCGCGCCGGCCATCACGCCGTGACGCGAGTCCTCCTTGGTTGGGGTCCATCAAGTTCCGCGCAGTGTATGCCTCAAGCCAATTCGATCACAAGCGCGCGCGACACGAAGAAAACGCAACGCGCGCAGGTGCGGTGACAGCGGGCGAGCGCATTTTCGGAAAAACCGATCCGTCCCCTTCCTCGGGGCGCCACCTGCCCAACTCATTTATATGATATATATCACACAGACGACCTCGATGTCCAGCGGATGCAGAATCCGGCCTCATTGCGGCCCTGCGAGGACGTCGCCGGTGGTGTCCATGCGCTGGAACCGCAGCGTGATGGTCACCGGGCGCTCGTCGCTGGAGCGCAGACCGGTACCGCGCACTTCGCGCCGCGGTGATCACCGTGTTCCAGTGGCGCCATCGGCACTACCCCGCCTGGCGGATACGGGGGGCGAGTGCGGACGCGAACGGCTGCTGGCGCCTGGTCCCGCGTCCGGCGTACGACAGCGCGATCCCACCGCGATCTGCAAGGAGTTGTCGAGATGAAAGTCATTCGTTACGGCATCGTCGGCTGCGGCAGCATGGGCCGCGAGCACATAGAGAACCTGCATGCGCTGGGGGGCGCCGTCGTCACCGCGATCTCTGACCCCGATGCGGTCAGCCGCGAGCAGGCAGCGGTCCGTCTCGACGGGCAGGTGCACCTCTTCGAGCACCACGGCGAACTCCTGGAGAGCGGGCTCTGCGACGCCGTGGTCGTCGCCAGCCCCAACCTCACCCACATCGAGGTGATGCGCGACGCCTTGGCCACCCAACTGCACATCCTGTGCGAAAAGCCGTTGGTCACCAAGGTGGCGGACGGCGTCGAGATGATCGATCGCGCCAAGGGCAGGAAGGGCATCGTCTGGGTGGCGCAGGAGTACCGCTACATGCCTCCGGTGGCGGAGTTGATCCGCCTCGCGCACGCCGGCCGCGTCGGCAAGCTGCACCAGGTGGCGATCCGCGAGCACCGCCAGCCCTTTTATCCGAAGGTCGGCGACTGGAACCGCTTCAGCGCCAACACCGGCGGCACCCTGGTCGAGAAGTGCTGCCACCATTTCAACCTGATGGACCTGATCCTCAAGGAAAACCCGGTGCGCGTATTCGCCTCGGGCGGCCAGCGCGTCAACCACCTCGACGAGACGTACGACGGCAAGACGCCTGACATCCTCGACAGCGCCTACGTGATCCTCGAGTACCCGAGCGGCGCGCGCGCGTCGCTGGACTTGTGCATGTACGCCGAGAACTCGTTGGACAACGAACACCTCGTCGTGGTGGGCGACGAGGGCAAGCTCGAGTCGCTGCTGCCCTCAGGCGAACTGCGCTTCGGCCGCCGCGAGGATTTCGGCCGCCACGAGGTCTGGGGCCAGAACACCGCAAGCGAACGCGGTGTTGCGGTGCGCCGGATCCGCGACACGAACATCAAGTATCTGGGCCAGCACTTCGGCGCGAGCTATGTCGAGCACCAGAAGTTCGCGCACGCGGTGCGCAACGGCCTGCCGCCGGAGATCCCGCTGGAGGAAGGCCTGCGCGCCGTGGCTTCCGGACTGGCCGCCCACAGGAGCATCGACCTCGCCCGGGTAGTCGAGATGGCCGAGATCCTGCCGCCCGGCTGGTGATTGCGCTGTCCGCGCGCTCAAGCTGTCCTTCGCGGCGGGCGCGCCCGGGACCGCGTTCTGCTGCATCACGTCCGGGCCGCGAACGCCCCGGACGATTGGCGCAGCGAGCCTTCGGTCGCCGCGACCGCCTTGTCGGCGGCGGCGATCGCGATGCCTGCTCCGCTGCGCGAACGGATCCAATCCTGATGGGCGGCAAGGACGCACGCAGCAAATCGCCGCTCGCTGCCGTTGGGCGGCAAGCGCCGGTGTACTGCTACACGTCGGCCGCTGCTTTCTGAGCTCGCCCGAGTGCCGGGGCGTCTCCACATTCGCAAACGCTGACGGCGTCGATGACGTTGATGGCCGCCAGCGCCGCGCCGCACGACAAGGGCGCACGCCGGGGCCTTTGGGCGATAATGAACTGCCGTCCGAGCGCCGTACCGTTGCTTCCTTCCCCGCTCCCCGAAACGTGAACGCCGAACGCCGACCCGTCGAGTCCCTCCGCAGCCAGCGCTGGTTCGCCGCCGACAACATGCGCGGCTTCGGCCACCGCCAGCGCTCGCAGCAGATGGGGATGCGGCGCGACGACTTCACGGGCAAGCCGGTGATCGCGGTGATCAATACGTGGAGCGACCTTTCGCCCTGCCACGCGCATCTTCGCGAGCGCGCCGAGGCCGTCAAGCGCGGCGTCTGGCAGTCCGGCGGCTACCCGGTCGAGCTCCCTGCGCTTTCGGTCGGCGAGATCCTGGTCAAGCCGACAACGATGCTCTATCGCAACTTCCTGGCGATGGAGACCGAGGAGCTCTTGCGCTCGCATCCGGTCGACGGCGCGGTGCTGCTCGGCGGCTGCGACAAATCGACACCCGGTCTTCTGATGGGCGCGATCAGCATGGACCTGCCCGCGATCTACTGCCCGGCCGGCCCGATGTCGAACGGCTACTGGCGCGGCACCAAGGTCGGCGCCGGCACGCACACGAAGAAGTACTGGGACGAGCTTCGCGCCGGCAGCATCAGCGCGCAGGACTGGGTCGACCTCGAAAGCCGCGGCGTGCGCAGCGTGGGCACGTGCAACACGATGGGCACCGCGTCGACGATGACCTCGATCGTCGACGCGATGGGCTTCACGCTGCCGGGCACTTCGTCGATCCCCGCCGTCGACTCGCAGCATGCGCGCATGGCGGCCGACTGCGGCACGCGCGCGGTCGAGATGGTGTGGCAGGACTGGAAGCCCTCGCGCTGGTTCCGGGACGCGAACGTGGCGAACGGCCTCGCGACCTACATGGCGCTCGGCGGCTCGACCAACGCAGCGGTGCACCTGATCGCGATCGCGCGGCGTGCGGGAATCGCGCTGACGCTCGACGATATGGACCGGGTGAGCCGGACGATCCCGGTGCTCGCGAACCTCTTCCCGTCGGGCGAATACCTGATGGAGGACCTGTTCTTCGCCGGCGGGCTCAACGCGCTGCTGTCGCGCCTCGCCGCCCATCTGCGCCTCGACGCGCTCGCGGCGAACGGACGCACGCTCGGCGAGAACATCGCGGAGGCGAAGGTCTGGAACGACGACGTGATCCGCGCGCTCGACAACCCGGTGACCGGGGACCCGGCGACGCGCGGCGCGCTCGCGGTGCTGCGGGGCAACCTCGCGCCCGACGGCTGCGTGGTCAAGCCCTCGGCTGCCACACCCTCGCTGTTGCAGCACACGGGCGCCGCCATCGTGTTCGAGGACCACGCCGACTTCTCGGCCCGCGTGGACGACCCGGCGCTGCCGGTCACCAAGGACTCGGTGCTCGTGCTGCGCAACGCCGGGCCGGTCGGCGCGCCCGGCTTTCCCGAATGGGGCAACCTGCAGATTCCGAAGAAGATCCTCGCGCAGGGCGTGCGCGACATGGTGCGCATCTCGGATGCGCGTATGAGCGGGACGCACTACGGAACCTGCGTGCTGCACGTCGCGCCCGAGTCGGCCGTCGGAGGCCCGCTCGCGCTCGTGCGGACGGGGGACCAGATCACGATCGACGTGCCGGCGCGCACGATACACCTCCATGTGAGCGACGAGGAGCTCGCGCGCCGGCGCGCCGCGTGGACCCCGCCTCCGCGCAAGTACGAGCGCAGCTGGACGATGCTCTACCAACAGCACGTGACGCAGGCGAACGAAGGCTGCGACCTCGACTTCCTCGAAACCGGTAAGGCGAAGCCCGTGCCGGAGCCCGACATCTATTAGGAAGCGCACATCACGACCGCGCAAATTCAACCGATTGCCGCCGGGCGTTTCGTGCGTCGGGCTCGGGCGCGCCCGATGGAGAACTACTGAGACGCGAGTCCACCTCGCGCCCGGAGCCTCTCCCCGCGAGGGCAGCGGCAGTGATCATGTATCGCGGCGCCTGCTGCCACGCCGCCAGCCGGGCAGGCATCCTCGTTCCGCTCTACGAGCCACAATTCCTGATTCCTGATTCCTGATTCCTGATTCCTGACCCCTGACTCCTGACTCCTGACTCCTGACTCCTGACTCCTGACTCCTGACTCCTGACTCCTGACTCCTGACTCCTGACTCCTGACTCCTGACATGGACCTCCCGCAGAACGGATTTGCGCGTGCGCTGCACTCCGGCCATCGGCCGATCGGCGCATGGCTGATGAGCGGCGCGCCCTCCACCGCCGAAGCACTCGGCTGCGCCGGCTTCGACTTCCTCGTCGTCGACATGGAGCACGTGCCGATCGACACGCCGCAGATGGTCGAGATCCTGCGCGCGGTCGCGGGCACGCCGGCTGCGCCGGTAACGCGCGTACCGTGGAACGACATGGTGATGGTCAAGCGCGCGCTGGATGCGGGCGCGCAGACACTCATGTTCCCATTCGTGCAGAACGCCCTGGAAGCGCGCCACGCGGTGTCGTACACGCGTTACCCGCCCGACGGCGTGCGGGGTTTCGCCGGCGTGCATCGCGCGAGCCGCTTCGGCGCGGTGCCGGACTACGCGCAGCATGCGGCGAGCGAGCTCTGCGTAATCGTACAGGTCGAGACACTTGCGGCGCTCTCCGAGATCGAGGCGATCGCGCAGGTCCCGGGCGTGGATTCGATCTTCGTGGGCCCGGGCGACCTTTCGGCGTCGATGGGTTATCTGGGGCAGATGGGCCACCCGGACGTGCTCGCGAAGCTCGAACGGGCTGCGGCAACCTGCAGGCGCCTCGGCAAGCCGGCGGGCATCATCGGCCCGAATCCCGAGCTTGCGGCGAAGTTCGCGGGCTTCGGCTACGGCTGGATCGCGATCGGGTCGGACATGAGCTTCATGATGGGGCGTGCGCAGGATTGGCTCGCCAAGGCCCGCGGCATGGGCGAAACCGGCGCGGGCAAGTCACCGGCCGCCTACTAGAACCCAGGTTCTAGTGTCGTGCTTCGTAATTAATAGAACGATTTATGACCTGCCGAATCCAAGGTGTATACGATGCACTTTGGAGGCGGGGATGCGAAAGGCGACTGCGATTGAACTGGACGACGCGCAGCGGGAGAAGCTGGTGAAGCTGGCGCAATCGAATACGACGGAAGTGCGTTTGGCGCGGCGCGCCAGCATCGTGCTGCTGGCGGCGGACGGGCTGGACAATCACCGCATCGGCGAGTTGCTCGGCGTTGGCCGGATTCAGGCGGGACGTTGGCGTGAGCGTTATGCGATCGGCGGATTGAAAGCCATCGAGCAAGATCTGCCGCGCGGCGGGCGCAAGCCCAAGATCGACCCGGCCGAGATCGTGCGCCTGACCACGCAGACCAAGCCGGAGGGTGCGACCCAGTGGAGCACGCGGAGCTTGGCGGCGGTGGTCGGCGTAAGCGACACCACGATCCAGCGCGTTTGGAGTGCGCGTGGTTTGAAGCCGCATCGGGTCAAGCGCTTCAAGGTGTCGCGCGATCCCAAGTTTGTCGAGAAGCTCGAAGACATCGTCGGGTTGTACATGGCACCGCCCGAGCACGCGCTGGTGCTCTGTTGCGATGAGAAGAGCCAAGTGCAGGCGCTGGATCGCACCCAGCCGGGCCTGCCTATGAAGCCGGGCCGTGCGGCCACCATGACCCACGACTACAAGCGCAACGGCACCACCACGCTGTTTGCCGCCATGAATACGCTCGACGGCTCGGTCATCTCGCGCTGCGAGCAGCGCCACCGCCATGTCGAGTGGCTCGTCTTCCTGCGCCAGATCAATCGCGAAACGCCGCAAGACAAGTCCCTTCATCTGATCTGCGACAACTACGCCACGCACAAGCATCCGAAGGTCAAGGAGTGGCTGGCTAAGCATCCACGCTTCCACGTTCACTTCACTCCGACCTCGGCGTCCTGGCTCAACATGGTCGAGCGGTTCTTCCGCGATATCACGACCCAGCGCTTGCGCAACGGCGTGTTTCGCAGCGTCCCGGAACTGACCGCCGCCATCAAGGAGTACATCGTCGTGCATAACGAAAATCCCAAGCCTTTGGTCTGGACTGCCAAGGCTCACGACATCCTCGCCAAGGTGATTCGCGCCAATCGCAAGTTAAGTTCCAAACAGAACGAAGCACTACACTAGAACCTGGGTTCTAGTGTGCACACCCTGTCCGCCAGCGTGAACAGGCCCTGATCCGGCGCAATGGCCGAGCTGCTCACGCTTACGTCGGGCGATGCGCAGGCGACGGTGTCGCCGCGCGCCGGCGGATCGATTGCGAGCTTTCGCTGGCGCGGCGTCGACGTGCTGCGGCCGACCTCGCCCGACGCGCTCGCTGCGGCCGATGCGCTTGGATTCGCCTGCTATCCGCTCGTTCCCTATTCGAACCGAATCGCCAGCGCACGGTTGCGGGTCGGCGACGTCGTGCACGAACTGCGTCGAAATTTCGGCGATCACCCGCACTCGATTCACGGAGTCGGCTGGCAACGCGCGTGGCAGCCGATCGCACAGGACGGGCGTCACGTCGCGCTCGAATGTGCGCATGAGCCCGGGGGCGACGCCGTGCGCGCGTGGCCGTTCGCGTTTCGCGCACGGCAATCGTTCGCGCTGGTGGCAAGCGGGCACGAAGCGACGCTGACGGTCCGCATTGCGATCGCCAACGAGGATGCGCGGCCGTTCCCCTTCGGCCTCGGGTTTCATCCCTTTCTCCCGAAGCGCGCGGCTACGCGCCTTGCCTTTCGCGCCCGCGGCGTCTGGCAGACCGATTCAACGCGGCTGCCGACGAGGTGCACCGATCTGCCGGACGCGTGGCATTTCGAGGGCGGACGCGCCGTGGACGTTATGGACCTCGACAACGTGTTCACCGGGTGGGACGGCCATGCGCGCGTCGAATGGCCGGCCGAACGGCTGGCGCTCGCGATCGCGGCTGACCGCGCGCTTGCCTATCTCGTCGTGTTCGCGCGGCCGGAACAGAGTTACGTGGCGGTCGAGCCGGTTTCGCACATGACCGATGCCTTCAATCGCGTGGCGGCCGGCGAATCCGGCACCGGCACGCGCACGCTGCCGCCGGGCCAGTCGTTTTCTTGTACGATGCGGCTCAACGTGGCTTCGCTTTCTCCATGATCCGGATCGACTCCCTGTTCGAATGCGTGCTCGACGCCCGCGCGAGCCTCGGCGAATGCCCGACGTGGTCCGCCGCCGAGCAGGTGCTCTACTGGGTGGACATCAACGCCCCCGCGCTCCATCGTTTCGATCCCGCGACCGGCCGTGACATCGCGATGGCCATGCCCTCGTCGATCGGCTGCTTCGGCCTGCGCGCCGGCGGCGGATTCATCGTTGCGCTGCGCGACGGCATCTGGCTCGCGCATCCGGACGGCACGCTCGAGTCGAAGGTCGCCGAAGCGCCGTACGACGGCGAGTTCCACCGCTTCAACGACGGCCGCGTCGACCGCGAGGGCCGGCTCTGGGCGGGGACGATGAACGAGCGGCGCGACGCGCCGAGCGCCGGCCTCTACCGGATCGATCCGGACTTCGCGGTGACGCGCGTGATCGCGGGCGTCACGATCAGCAACGGCCTCGCGTGGAGCCCAGACGGACGCACGATGTATCACGCGGACACGCCCACGCAGACGATCAATGCGTACGATTTCGATCCGATCGCAGGCCTGCCGACCGGCATGCGCGTGTTCCATCGATTCACGGCCGAGGCCGATCGCCCCGATGGCGCCGCGGTCGATTGCGAAGGCAACTACTGGAGCGCGCTGTATCGCGCGGGACGTGTGGCGAAGCTCTCCCCGCGCGGCGAGGAAATCGCGAGCTTCGCGATTCCGGCGATGTGTCCGACGATGTGCGCTTTCGGCGGGCCGCGCCTTTCCACGTTGTACGTGACGACGGCACGACAGGAGCAAACGGATGGGGAACTCGCCCGCCTGCCGCGCTCCGGCGGCGTGTTCGCGCTCGCCGTCGACGTTCCCGGGCAGACCGAGCCCGAGTTCCAGGGCTGAAACACGATGCCGGCACCGTTCCTGCATTTCGATCCGACGAACTACCTGCGGCTCGATCAGCCGAATGCAATCGACACGTCGGGATCCGGCGCCTCGTTCGCGACATCGACGGGCGACGTGCTCGAGGTCTCGTGCTTCGGTCCGGGCATCTTCCGGCTTCGCATCGGCCCGCATGCGCGGCCCGATTACGGCATCCTCGTCGGCCGCGCGAAACCCTGCACCGTCGGGCACCCCTCGCAGGACGTCTGGACGTTCGATGCGGGCGACGCGCAACTCGCGATCGCCGGTTCCCCGCTGCAGTTTCGCCTGTCGTGGAAGGGCGCGCCGGTCCTGGAGTCGATCACCGACCAGCATTTTCGCGGCTGGACCCGCATTCCCACGTTTGGCCGCATTCGGCAAGGGGGTGAATGGACGGCGGCGTTTTCGCTCGCGACCGGCGAATCCGTGTACGGCCTGGGCGAGAAGTTCGGGCCGCTCGACAAGCGTGGCCAGCTCATCCATTCGCAGGTCGAGGATGCGCTCGGCGTCAACACCGGACTTTCCTACAAGAACACGCCCTTCGCGTGGAGCCCGGGCATGGGCCGTGGGGCATGGGGCGTGTTCGTGCACACGCCGGGGCGCGTCGCGCACGGCGTGGGCTTCCCCGATTGGTCGCATCGGAGCTACGCGGTGGTCGTCGACGACGAAGCGATCGACCTGTTCGTGTTCGCTGCCGACGCGCCGGCCGGGATCATCGACCTCTACACCCAGGTCACCGGCCGGGCGCCGGAAGTGCCGCTGTGGAGCCTGGGCCTGTGGGTGTCGCGCGCGTATTACCGCACGCCCGAAGAGGCGATCGATGTTGCGGCCAGGCTTCGCGAGCACAAGATCCCGTGCGACGTGCTGACGCTCGACGGACGCGCCGCATGGAAGGTCGAAACGCGCTTCAATTTCCGCTGGGACCCGGACCGCTTCGGCGATCCGCGGGGGTCGCTGGCCGCGATCAAGGCGCACCACCTGCGCGTCTGCGTCTGGGAGTACCCGCTCGTCTCGGTGCACGACCCGCTGTTCCAGGAGCTTGCCTCGCGCGGCTATCTGCTGAAGGACGACTACGGCCAGCCATACGTGTACCGATGGGACACGACGCCGGGCACGAGCCCTTTCGGCCAGGTTCTGACGCCGCTTCCGGAGAGCGGCATCGTCGACTTCACGAACCCGGGCGCATACGTCTGGTGGCGCGACGCGCATCGCCCGCTGTTCGAGGACGGCGTGGACGTCATCAAGAGCGACTTCGGCGAGCAGGTGCCCGACGACGCGGTCGCGCACAACGGCGATCGGGGCGGCCGGCTGCACAACGTCTATCCGTTGCTCTACAACAAGTGCATCTTCGAGGCGACCGACAAATTCCAGCGCCGCGAGGACGCACCGCCGATCGTCTGGAGCCGCGCGGCATGGGCGGGGCAGCAGCGTTACCCGATGGGCTGGGGCGGCGATCCACAGAGCGACTGGGAGGGGCTCGCGGCGTCGATCCGCGGCGGCCTGTCTTGGGGAATGAGCGGCAACCCGTACCACAGCTCGGACATCGGCGGCTTCTACGGCGCGGAACAGCCGTCCGCCGAGCTCTACCTGCGCTGGTTGCAGGCGACGGTATTCAGTTCGCACATCCGCGTCCACGGCATCGGCGAGCGCGAGCCGTGGGCGTTCGGAGCGGAAAACGAGGCGATCGCGCGCAAATGGCTCGCGTTCCGCTATCGCCTGATCCCCTATCTTCAGCAGGCCATCCGCGAGGCGATGCGAACCGGGCTGCCGGTCATGCGCGCGATGCCGCTCGCATTCCCGCGCAATACGCTGACCACGCGGTTCGAGACGCAGTTCCTGTGCGGCGAGGCGCTGCTCGTCGCGCCGATCGTGCAGGAAGGCGGCGAGGTCGAGATCGCGCTGCCGCCCGGCGGCTGGTACGACCTCAACACGCGCCGGCGTTACGCAGGCCGGCAGCTTTTGCGCTACCAGGCGCCGCTCGACCAGTTCCCGGTGTTCGGCCGCGAGGGATTCGCGCTGCCGCTCGGCCGCGCGGTGCAGCACACCGGGGAGATCGACACTGCCAATCCGCTCGAGATGCTGTGGGTGTTCGGTATGCCGACCGCCCCGCTCGCCGGCTACGTTCAGGCCGAAATCGGGATCGCGGCCGATGGCGCACCGACGCTCCGCGCGCACGAGAGCGTCAACGTACAGGTGTTCGGCGAGGCGCAGATCCCGGTCGAGCCGCCATGACGGCGGCGTCCGGCGAGCGGCCGGACATCGCAATTACCTCGGGCGAGCCGACAGGGATCGGCCCTGAACTCGTCGCGATGCTGGCGATGCGCCACGCCCAGTCGCCCTTTCCCGCGCGACTCGTCGTGCTCGGCGATCGCGCGCTGCTGGCGGAGCGCGCCACCCGGATCGGCCTTGCCCCGCACTATGTCGAGTACGATCCCGCGGCCTTCGTGCCGCCGGGCGTGGTCGAGATTTGGCACATGCCGGTGGCGATGCCCGCCGCGCCCGGGCACCCCGATCCGACGAACGCGCACAGCGTGCTCGCGATGCTCCAGCATGCGGCAGATGCATGCAGCGTGGGCTCCTTCGCTGCGCTGGTAACGGCGCCCGTGCAGAAGAGCGTGTTCATGGACGCCGGAATCCCGTTCATCGGACACACCGAGTTCCTGGCCGAGCGCGCGCATGTGCCCCGCGTCGTGATGATGCTGGTCGGCGGCGCGAGCGAGCGCCCGCTGCGCGTCGCGCTCGTCACCACGCATCTCGCGCTTGCGCAGGTTCCTGCCGCGATCACCCGAACCGCGATCGAAGAAACACTCACGGTCGTGGCCCGCGAGCTCGACGCGTGTTTCGGACTGCGCCGTGCGCGGATTGCGGTGTGCGGCTTGAATCCGCATGCCGGCGAAGGCGGCTACCTCGGACGGGAGGAGCAGGACACGATCGCGCCCGCGATCGCCGCAGCGCGAGACCGCGGCATTGACGCCACCGGTCCGCTGCCCGCCGACACCGTCTTCGTGCCGGAACACGCGAAAGCCTTCGACGCGATCGTCGCGATGTACCACGATCAGGGACTGCCGGCGCTGAAGGCGGCGAGCTTTGGCGGCGGCGTCAACGTGACGCTCGGCCTGCCCTACGTGCGCACGTCGGTCGACCATGGCACTGCGCTCGACGTCGCGCGCGACGCCGCCCGGGCGAAGGGCGCCGCTCCCGGCAGTCTGATCGCCGCGGTCGAGCTTGCCATCGAGCTCGCCCGCCGACGGCCAGGCGCGGCCTGATGGCGATCCGGAGGCATTCGCCGCGCACGCGGTTCGAGCGGGGACACCGCGCGCTTCGCACATTCGCCCTCGCCGGGGCGCCGCGGTGAAGGGGCATCAGCCACGGCGGTGTTTGAGCGAGGTCGTCACGCGCTTCGCGCATGAACCTTCGCCGTAGCGACGGATCGGTCGTGCATAGCCATCGGCCGCGCAAGCGCTTTGGCCAGAACTTCCTCGCCGACCCGAGCTACGTCGAGCGGATCGTCGCCGCAGTCCATCCGCGGAAGGGCGACAACCTGGTCGAGATCGGCCCCGGCCTCGCCGCGCTCACCTTGCGCCTGATCGCATGCGCTGGCCACGTGACCGCAATCGAGATCGACCGCGACCTTGCCGCCCGCCTGCGCGAGCGCTTCCCCCCCGCGCAGCTCACGCTGCACGTCGCCGATGCGCTCGACTTCGATTTCGCGGCTCTCGGCGAGCGGCTGCGCATCGTCGGCAACCTGCCCTATAACATCAGCTCGCCCCTGCTCTTCCACCTCGCGCGCTTCGAGGCGCGCATCGCCGACCTGACCGTGATGCTGCAGAAGGAGGTGGTGGACCGGATGACCGCGGCGCCGGGAACGCCGGACTACGGGCGGCTTACGGTGATGCTGCAAGTCAGGTTCGCGGTCACGCGGCTCTTCGTCGTGCCGCCCGGTGCGTTCCGGCCGGCGCCGAAAGTCGATTCGGCGGTGGTACGGCTCGTACCGCTAAGGGAGCGCAAGCCGGCGATCGCGGACGAGGCCGGTTTCGCGCAGGTCGTCGCGGCCGCCTTCGCGCAGCGACGCAAGACACTGAAGAACGCGCTCTCGGCGCTGTGCGACAGCGAAGTTCTGCGTGCGGCCGGTGTCGATCCCGGTGCCCGCGGCGAGACGCTGTCCGTCGCCGATTTCGTCCGGCTCGGCAACCTCGTCGCGGCACGCGCCCCGGCCTGACGACGTCACGCCTCAATCGCCCCACAACAGGTCAGGGCGCCGGCGCGCGGCCGCGATCCTGACGCGCTTCCGGCGCGAACTCTCGCCGCGCAGCAGCGTCACGTTGTGCAACGGCACACCGAACGCATCGGCGAGGAAGCGCAGCAGCTCGGCGTTCGCCTTGCCGTCGACCGGCGGTGCGGCAAGTCGGATCTTGAGTGCGTCACCGTGCGTGCCCGCGACCTCGGTGCGCACGGCGCCCGGCTGGACGTGGAGCGAAAGCGCGAGCGCGCCGTCTTCGTCGCTGCGCCACGGCGCATTCATCGGCGCGCGGAGCCCGGAAGTTTCACCGCGGCACAGGAATCTGGCGCGGCGGTCTGCGGCACGGATCGGGTGCAGCCGACGACGCCAACAGCAGCGGCTTTTGGCGAGGAGAGCGAGCCCGAGCCAGCTGCAATACGACCGTCAAGAACCATGCAGCCTATCCGTCCAACGTGCTCCGCAGGTGGCCGGTCCGAAGTGCTTGGCAAGGCTCGAGTCTCCACTCAATCGGCGGCCTGGTAAAACGTGCGGGCTAGCGCAAAAACGAGAGCAGCGTGCCCTCGAGCCAGCGCACCGGCAGCATGAGGATCAGCTGCAGGATGACGATCAGGATCAGCGGTGTCAGGTCGAGCGTGCCGCCAAGCGGCGGGATCAGCCGGCGCAGCGGACGCAGGAACGGAAACGTCATCGCGTTCAGCAATCCGGCAAGCGGCCCGTCGGGTGCCACCCATGACAGGATTGCCTGCGCCAACACGACGACGATCAGGATCCACAGCGTGGCTTCGAAAAGGCCGAGCAGCGCGCTCGCGAGCACGTAGGCGATTCCCGCGCCGGTCAGCGCGAAACCGCGCCCGAACAGCGCGTAGAGGGCAAAAAGCCACGCGAGTTGGAAGGCGAAGGCGCCGACGAGCGATGCCCAGTCGATGCCCCTGTAGCCGGGCAGCACCTTGCGCAGCGGCTTCACGATCCAGTCGGTAAGCGCGATCACCGCCTGCCCCATCGGGTTTCGGAACGGTGCGCGCAGGAGCTGCATCAGGAAGCGTGCGAGCAGCGAATAGGTGATGAGCCCGAACGCGACATCGATGAGGAACTTGAGCGCCTGGTCGATCATGGGGTCCGTGTGGGATCAGTGACGACGTTTCGATCCGATGCCAATGCGGGGTCAGCGTGGAGAGGCCGTCACTGACTCCGCTTACGTTTTACGCATCCTTGCCGAGCGCGTCACCCAGCTCCCGGGCGCGCAGTGCCGCGGCTTTCACCGCGCGAATGAACGCTTCCTGCACGCGGTCGGCCTCGAGGCTCGCAATCGCGCGCTCGGTCGTGCCGCCCTTCGACGTCACCTGCTGGCGCAGCGTTGCAGGCGGCGCGTCGCTCGACAGCGCAAGTCGCATCGACCCTGCGAACGTCGCGTAGGCGAGCCTGCGCGCATCCGCTTCGGGGAAGCCGAGTTCCAGCGCGGCGCGCTCGAGTCCTTCGAGGAAATAGAAGACGTATGCCGGTCCGCTGCCCGACACGCCGGTCACGGCATCGAGCGCTTCCTCGCGCGGAACCCACATCACTTCGCCGCCCGCTTGGAGAACCTGCGTGGCGCGGGCTCGGCCTGCCGCGTCGACATTTTCGTCGGCGAACGCACCGCTGATGCCGGCGCCGACGAGCGCCGGCGTGTTCGGCATCGCGCGGACGATGCGGCAGTACCCGCCCAGCCAGCGGGAGAGATCGGCGCTGCGGATGCCGGCGGCGATCGACAACACGACGGGCACCGCGTGCACGTGCGGTGCAAGCGCTGCGGCCGCCTCGCGCATCTGCTGCGGCTTCACCGCGAGCACCGCCAGCGCGACGCCGCTCACCGCGTGCAGGGCTGTCGCCTCGAATAGCGCGATCCCGGGGAAGCGCTGCCCGAGCCGCGCCCGCGCCTCCGTGCTCGGCTCGACGATGCGGACATCGCCGGCCGGTATGCCGCGTTCGACCAGTCCGCCGATGAGCGCGGTGGCCATGTTTCCGCCGCCGATGAAGAGCAGTTTCATTCCAGCAGGCCTTTCCCGCGATGCCGCGCGCCAAAGATTGCCGACCCGATGCGCACCTCGGTCGCACCTTCGGCGATTGCGGCCTCGAGATCGTCCGACATCCCCATGGACAGCATGTCCACGGCGAGGCCGGCAGCCCGCGCGTCGGCAAGGCAGCGGCGCAGCCGGGCGAACTGCGACCGCTGCCGCGCGACGTCGGCAGTGGGCTCGGCGATGCCCATGAACCCGCGCAGGACCGTACGCGGCAAGCGGGCGAGCGCCTCGGCAAGTGACACTGCCGCGTCAGGCGGCACGCCGCTTTTCGTCACTTCTCCGCTGATGTTCACCTGCACGAGCAGTTCCAGCGGAGGCCGGCCGGCGGGACGCGCGGCCGCGAGCCGCTCCGCGATCTTCAGCCGATCGACGCTTTCCACCCGGTCGAACGTCTCGGCGGCGAGCTTCGCCTTGTTGCTCTGAAGCGGACCGATCAGCACGAAGGAGAGCCCCGGGAGGTCGCCGAGTTCGGCCCGTTTCCGCGCGGCATCTTGCACGTAGTTCTCACCGAACTCCCGCTGGCCGAGCGCGTAGACCTCCCGCACGGCTGCCGCCGGGAAGGTCTTGGAGACCGCGAGCAGCGAAACCTCGCGCGGGCTGCGGCCGGCCGCCAGCGCAGCTTGCGCCATTCGCGCGAGCACGCCTTGCCATGCGTTCTGGTACTGGCCCATAATCCAATGACGATGGCATTTTTGCCGATCCGGCACATTTCTTGCAGCGCCAACCGGCTGAGGCGCGATAGGCGCCGAGGATTATAGATGGACATCACCGAACTGCTCGCTTTCGCGGTCAAGAACAAGGCCTCCGACCTGCACCTGTCGTCCGGGCTGCCGCCGATGATCCGCGTGCATGGCGACATCCGGCGGATCAACCTGCCCCCGATGGAGCACGAGGACGTCCACGCCATGGTGTACGACATCATGAGCGACGGGCAGCGCAAGGTTTACGAAGAGAGCCTCGAGTGCGACTTCAGTTTCGCGGTGCCGAACCTCGCCCGCTTCCGGGTCAATGCGTTCGTGCAGCAGCGCGGCGCGGCCGCCGCCTTTCGGACGATTCCGTCGAAGGTACTCTCGCTCGAGGAGTTGAACTGCCCGAAGGTGTTCGCCGAGCTCACCAACCGGCCCCGCGGGCTGATCCTCGTGACCGGCCCGACGGGCTCGGGCAAGTCGACGACGCTCGCGGCCATGGTCAACCACATCAACGAGAACGAATACGGCCACGTGCTGACGATCGAGGATCCGATCGAGTTCCTGCACGAGTCGAAGAAGTGCCTGATCAACCAGCGCGAAGTCGGGCCGCACACGCTGTCGTTCGCGAATGCGCTCCGCAGCGCGCTGCGCGAGGACCCCGATTACATCCTGGTCGGCGAAATGCGCGACCTGGAAACGATCCGGCTCGCGCTCACCGCCGCGGAAACCGGCCACCTCGTGTTCGGCACGCTGCACACGAGCTCGGCCGCGAAAACGGTCGACCGGATCATCGACGTGTTCCCGGCGGCGGAGAAGGAAATGGTTCGGGCGATGCTGTCGGAATCGGTCGTTGCCGTGGTCTCGCAGACGTTGCTCAAGACCAAGGACGGGCAGGGCCGCGTGGCCGCGCACGAGATCATGATCGGCACGCCGGCGATCCGCAACCTGATCCGCGAGAACAAGGTCGCGCAGATGTATTCGTCGATCCAGACGAGCCAGTCGGTGGGCATGCAGACGCTCGACCAGAATCTGGTCGAACTGGTCCGCCGCAACCTCGTGAACAACGCCGAGGCGCGCAACCGGGCGGTCAACAAGGACCTGTTCGGTGGCTGACGGAAGTGGTACCTGATCCCGGGAGTGCCTGATGGAACGCGAACGCGCCACCCAATTCATCCACGACCTGCTCGAGCTCCTGGTCAAGCAGAAGGGTTCCGACCTCTTCGTCACCGCGAGCTTCCCGCCGGCGATCAAGGTGGACGGCAAGATCACGCCGGTGTCCAAGACCGCGCTCACGCCGCAGCACACGATCGAGCTCGTGCGCAGCGTGATGAACGACAAGCAGGCTGCGGAATTCGAGGCGTCGAAGGAATGCAACTTCGCGATCAGCCCGCCGGGCATCGGCCGTTTCCGCGTCAACGCCTTCGTGCAGCAGGGGCGCGTGGGCATGGTGCTGCGGACGATCAACACGGACATCCCCCGGTTCGAGGAGCTCGGCCTGCCTCCGGTGCTGAAAGACGTCATCATGTCCAAGCGCGGCATCATGATGTTCGTCGGCGCGACCGGCTCCGGCAAGTCGACGTCGATGGCGGCGCTGCTGGGCTACCGCAACGAGAACAGCTACGGCCACATCATCACGATCGAGGACCCGATTGAGTTCGTGCACGAGCACAGGAACTGTGTGGTCACGCAGCGCGAAGTCGGCGTGGACTGCGACAACTGGGGCGTGGCGCTGAAGAATACGCTGCGGCAGGCGCCCGACGTCATCCTGATCGGCGAAGTGCGCGAGCGCGACACGATGGACTACGCGATCAGCTTCGCCGAAACCGGCCACCTGTGCCTCGCGACACTGCACGCGAACAGCACCAACCAGGCGCTCGACCGCATCATCAACTTCTTCCCCGAGGAGCGGCGACTGCAGCTGCTGATGGACCTGTCGCTCAACGTGCGGGCGTTCGTCGCGCAGCGCCTCATTCCGCGGCGAGACGGCCGTGGCCGCGTGCCGGCGGTGGAGGTGATGCTGAACTCGCCGCTGATCTCCGACCTGATCTTCAAGGGCGACGTCTCCGGCATCAAGGAGATCATGAAGAAGTCGCGCGAGCTCGGCATGCAGACGTTCGACCAGTCGCTGTTCGACCTCTACGAGTCGGGCCTCATCAGCTACGAGGATGCGCTTCGCAACGCCGATTCGCTGAACGACCTGCGGCTCGAGATCAAGCTGCACGGCAAGGAAGCGAAGAACCGCAACATCTTCGCCGGCACCGGCAACCTGGACCTCGTGCCCGAGGCGTCGGGAATGGTCGGTACGCCCAATCGGCTGTAGCGCGCTAACACCGGCGGCGCTCGCGCTCCGGGGGCCGCATGCGGGTTCCCGCGGCTTGCGAGCCTCCGCTGACTCGCTTCGGCGGGCGCTTCGCGCGCTCGCCCGATGCGGCGGCTGTTTCGCCTTCCCCCTTGGTTTCGCAGGATCGGCTGCGACCGCCGACGCACGCGGCTCGGCCGCCGCAGATGATGCCGGCGTCGGCCGACACGACACGCGCTGTGCTAGGCTTGTGCGCGTCCCTTTGCCGGAACGTATTTGCCATGTCGGGCCTCGACGCCACCTCTCCGCTGCCGACCGAGATCAAGCTGCACCAGGCCTCGCGCGTGCTCGAACTCTCGTTCAACGACGGGCGGACGTTCAAGCTGCCCTACGAGTACCTGCGCGCCTACTCGCCCTCGGCGGAAGTGCGCGGGCACGGTCCGGGGCAGGAAGTGCTGCAGGTCGGCAAGCGCGACGTGACGATCACCGACGTCGAACAGGTCGGGCATTACGCGATTCGCCCGATGTTCTCCGATCGCCACGATTCCGGCATCTACTCGTGGGATTACCTCTACGATCTCGGCGAGCGGCAGGACGAGTTGTGGCAGCGCTATCTCGACCGCCTGGCCGCGGCGAACGCGTCGCGCGATCCGTAGCAGCCCCGTCGATGGCCGACAAGACCCATTTCGGCTTCGAGGAGGTCGAGACCGGCGAGAAGGCGCAGCGCGTGCGCGGCGTGTTCGACTCGGTCGCGTCGAACTACGACCTGATGAACGACCTGATGTCGGCCGGCATGCACCGCTGGTGGAAACGCTACACGGTGCAGCTCTCCGGCGTGCGCGAGGGGGCGCGCGTGCTCGACCTCGCCGGCGGCACCGGCGACCTGGCGCGGCTTTTCGCGCGGCGCGTCGGACCGACCGGCCTGGTGGTGCTGACCGACATCAACGGCGCGATGCTCGCCGAGGGCCGCAACAAGCTGCTCGACGAAGGGCTCGCGCTGCCGACGGCGCAATGCAACGCGGAAGCGCTGCCGTTCGCCTCGCGCACCTTCGACGCGGTAGCGATCGGCTTCGGTCTGCGCAACGTCACGCACAAGGAGCGCGCGCTCGCCGAGATGCGACGCGTGCTGCGGCCGGCCGGCGTAGCCCTGGTGCTCGAGTTCTCGCGCGTCTGGGCCCCGCTCGCACCGGCTTACGACTGGTACAGCTTCAACGTGCTTCCCCGGATCGGGCGACTCGTTGCCCGGGATGAGGGAAGTTACCGATATCTCGCAGAATCGATCCGTGTCCACCCGGATCAGGAAATGTTGAAGGGCTTGATGGAACAGGCGGGGTTCGACCGGGTCGAATACCACAACCTGACGGCAGGGGTCGTCGCGGTCCATGTGGGCCGCGTCTATTGAGAGTACGGCACCCGCCCCCAAGTGAACACGGGCCCGCGCGGCACACCCGCCGCGATGTCCCTCTGAAAGGAGCCATCCACGTGAGACGCTTCATTGCCTTGACGCTGGCGGCCGTCGCCGTCGGCACCCTCGTCGCCGCCGACATCGCCGACGCGGCCCGCATGGGCGGCGGCCGCTCGTTCGGCGCCCAGCGCAGCATGCCGCAGTCGCCTCCCGCGGCGTCCTCCGCGCCTTCGGTCACGCCGGCCACGCCGCCGGGTGCCGCCAGCAATCCGGTCATGCCCGCGCAGCCGGGCGCCGGCGTTGCGCGACCCGCGGCGCCCGCGGCCGGCGCGGCGGCGGCGGCCGGTGCAGCCCGCACCGGCATGTCGCGCTGGCTCGCCCCGATTGCCGGCCTCGCCGCGGGCCTCGGCCTCGCTGCGCTGCTGTCGCACTTCGGGCTTTCCGAGACCTTCGCGACCTTCCTTCTGCTCGCGCTGATCGTCGTCGGCGGCATCTTCCTGCTGCGGCTCGTGCTCGCGCGGCGCCGCCCGAGCACCGGCTTACACTATGCAGCGGCGAGTGCACCAGGAACTGCGGTGCCGGACGGCTACGAAACGCAGGTGCCGCCCGCAACCGGCGGCGGACGCATCGAGCCGGTCATCGGCCGCAGCCGCATGTCAGCACCCGGCGCAGCGGCTGCGCACGCGTTCCCGCCCGGGTTCGAGCCCGAGCCGTTTCTCGCGCAGGCGCGGCTGCAGTTCAGCCGCCTGCAGGCGGCGTATGACACCGCCGATCGCCGGCTGCTCGCCGATGTGCTGACACCCGAGATGCTCGCGGAGATTTCGCGCGAACTGGACACCCGGGGCCCGCATGCGCCCACCGAGATCGTCACGCTGGACGCGGAAATCCTCGATGTCGCGACCGAAGGCGATCGCCATTGGGCGAGCGTGCGCTTCCATGGGCTGCTGCGTGAAGATGGCGCCAAGGACCCGCAACGCTTCGACGAAGTGTGGAACCTCGTGAAGCCCGTGAACGGATCCACCGGCTGGCAGCTCGCGGGCATCCGCCAGCTCGAATCCGCCGCATAGCCCGGTGGCCGACCCCGCCGCGGAACTGGGAAGCCGCATCGCCAACCGCGTGTTCGGCGGCGAGCGCTGGGCCCGCGAGGCGCTCGCGCGCCACGCGGGCCGCACGTTCAGGATTACCGTCGGGCCGCTGGCGAGCCAGTTCGCCATCGCGCCCGACGGCGAGCTCTTGGCTGCGGCGGGGGCGGGCGTCGTGCCCGATCTCGAACTCGTCGTTTCGCCGCTGCGCGTGCCGGCGCTGCTTGCCGATCCGTCGCGGTGGCCGCAGCACGTGGTGACGACGGGCGACGCCGCGCTCGCCGCCACGTTGCAGGAGCTCGCGCAGACGCTGCCGTGGTTCGTCGAGCGCGCGTTCGCTTCGGTGCTCGGGCCGATCGCCGGCCAGCGCGTGGCCGATGCCGGTCGCGCGCTGCTCACGTTTCCCGCGTACGCATCGGAGCGCATTGCTGAAAGCATCAGCAGCTACGCGCGGGACGAGGCGAACCTGCTCGCGCCGGGCACCGAACTGCGGACGTTCGGCGAGCAGGTCGCCACGGTCGCATCGCGCGTGGACGCACTTGCAGAGCGTGTAGAGCGCATCACCGCGGCGATCGCCGCGCGCGGCCCCCGCGCGATCTCCTGACCTCGACGCGCCGCCGCCAAAGCGCGCGCCCCGCGCCTTCCGCTGACCGGCCGCGCCGCCGCGGCCGGGCGCCACGGCCGCCTCCTCTACAATCGCGGGCATGCGCCGGACGCTTCGCCTCGCCCGCATCCTGCACGTCGCGCTCCGGCACGGGCTCGACGAATTCGCGCTCGGACACGAGCGGGTGCGCCTGTTGCGCCCCGTCGTCAACCGTGCGCTGTTCTGGCGCGACCTTTCGCGCCCGCGTGGCGTGCGACTGCGCGAGGCGCTCGTCGGGCTCGGGCCGGTTTTCGTCAAGTTCGGGCAGGTGCTGTCCACGCGCCGCGACCTGCTGCCGCCCGACATCGCCGACGAGCTCGCGAAGCTGCAGGACCGCGTGCCCCCGTTTCCGAGCGAGGTCGTGCTGCAAACGCTCGCACGCGTGTACGGCAAGCCGGTCGACCAAGTCTTCCGCAACTTCGAGCGCGAACCGGTGGCAAGCGCCTCGGTGGCGCAGGTGCATTTTGCCGAACTGCCGGACGGCCGCGCGGTAGCGATCAAGGTTCTGCGCCCCGGCATCAGGCGCGTGATCGAGAAGGACGTCGCGCTGATGCACGCCGCAGCCACGCTGGTCGAGACACTGTGGGCCGACGGCAAGCGCCTGCGCCCGCACGAGGTGATCCGCGAATTCGAGAAGAACCTGCGCGACGAGCTCGACCTGATGCGTGAGGCCGCGAACTGCTCGCAGCTGCGGCGCAATTTCCGCAATTCCTCGATGCTGCTGATCCCCGAAGTGTTCTGGGACTGGACCGTGAGCGACGTGCTGGTGATGGAGCGTATGTACGGCGTGCCGGTGAGCCGCATCGACGAACTCAGGGCCGCCGGCATCGACCTCAAGCGTCTTTCGCGCGCCGGTGTCGAGCTCTTCTTCACGCAGGTGTTCCGCGACGGGTTCTTCCACGCGGACATGCACCCGGGGAACATCCTCGTCGCGACCGACCCGGCGAACTTCGGCCGGTACATCGGCGTCGACTACGGCATTGTCGGCTCGCTCTCGGAGCGCGACAAGAGCTACCTCGCACAGAACTTCCTCGCGTTCTTCCGCCGCGATTACCGGCGCGTGGCCACCGCGCACGTCGAGTCCGGCTGGGTTCCGGCCGACACGCCGGTGGACGAGCTCGAAGCCGAGGTGCGCGCGGTGTGCGAGCCGATCTTCGACCGGCCGCTTTCGCAGATCTCGCTTGGCAGGGTGCTGATGCAGCTGTTCGAGGCGTCACGCCGCTTCAACGTGCAGGTTCAGCCGCAGCTCACGCTGCTGCAGAAGACGTTGCTGAACGTCGAAGGGCTCGGCCGGGAGCTCGATCCCGACCTCGACTTGTGGACCACGGCGAAGCCGTTCCTCGAGCGCTGGATGGAGGACCAGCTGGGTCCGCGCGCGATTACCCGGCGTCTCGAGGCCGAACTCCCCTACCTCGTCGCCGCATTACCCGAGCTGCCGCGGCTCCTGCACCAGCGATTGAAGGCACCGCCCGCGGCTTCCGGGGAGGCGATCGCCGAGCTCGCGCGCGTCGAGCGCGGACGCAACCGCTGGCTCGCCGTCCTCGCACTGCTGCTCGCGCTCATACTGGTCGTGCTTCTCGTGCGACCGTAGACGAACCCAGGCGACCCGCTGCCGGATGCAACAAGGGCCGCCACATGCGGCCCTTCTCCATCGTGCGCCGGACCGCTGCGCGGCGCCCCCATCGCTTCCGCCCGAGGCGTGCGTGCGCACGCGCTTCGGGGCAGGGCGCGTCGCGTTCGGGTCTGCGCCGACGACCGCGCTATGCGGGCGGATGCCAGCCGGCGTCTGCCCACAGCTCGCCGCTCACCGCCGAGTTGGCGAGCATGAAACAGATCGCATCGGCGATCTCCTCGGGTCGAATCAGCCGACCCAGTTGCGTGAACGGCAATATGTGCTTGTTGACGTAGTCGTAGCCCAGCGCGCGCACCATCGGTGTATCGGTGAACCCGGGGTGAATCAGTCCGCAGCGCACGCCGTAGAAAATGGCCTCCTTCATGATCGTCGCGGCCGCGCCCTCGAGGCCGGCCTTGGTGCTGGCGTAGGAGATCTGGCCGCGGTTTCCCTGCGAGGAAACCGAGCCGATGAAGACGATGGCCCCCTGCATTCCCTCGGAAGGCTGCCAGCGCCCGAGACCGCGGGCGGCGCGATCTTCGGCGATTCGCCCGATCATCTCGAGCGACCAGTAGACCGGCGCCACGAGGTTCACGTCGACCACCTGCCTGAACCGCTCGACCGGATAGATCCGCGCCTTGCCGGTTACCTTGTCGACGCGGACAGCGAGATCATCGCGCGTGATGCCGGCGGCCGGCACGCACATCGTCACGGTTCCGAACCGGCCACTGATCGAATCGAAAACCGAGCTGCGGAAAGCCTCGTCGGTCGTGTCGCCCTGGTAGGGGTAGGCGACCTCCCTGCCCGCTTCCGCATTGACTTCCGCGGTCACGCCCGCGATCGCCTCGCCCATGTCCACGAGCGCCATCGCGCGGATGTCGCGGCGCGCCATGGCGATCGCGACCGCCCGCCCGATGCCGCTGGCGGCACCGGTGATTACCGCAACCTTTCCTGCGAATTCCACGGAGACTCCCGACGATCGAATGTAATCAAAACATTTTATCCCTTCGACAACCTCGCGTCACCGCAACGACAGCTCCGCAACGCGGCGACGATCGACGCGTCGTTGCGGAGGCATGCCGCGGAGGATCGCAGATCATGGAAAGACAACGCCGTCGCCCGGAGGTCGGGGACCTGCGTGAACTGGCCTGGCAATGCTGCTTGCGCGGCTCTCAGCGGAGCCGGACGGTCTTCTCGACGCGATAGTCGACCGGTTCCTCGACGGGCGCACTCCGCCGATTGGGACCGATGCCCGACAGCGGCGCCCGGCGCAGGAACGCGTTCGACTCGCCCAGCATGAACCGCACGAGGTCCTCGACCGCGCCGTCGTCGAGCTTGTCGGGCGTGAACTCGAGGTTCACCGCCTCCAGCCGGTCGACGTTGGAAAGCCGCACCTCGATGCGCTGCTGCCGGTAATCCGGATCGAATCGCACCGACGAGTTGATCATCGGCGTATACGTGAACACCGAGCCGACGACGGCCCGCCGCTCGTCGTGGATCGGCTGGTACTGGAACGAGATGGCCGCGCAGCGCAGCCGGTCCTCGATGACAGACGCGGACGTCGCCGGGACCTTGACAGTCAGTGGCGAAGGAGCGACGAGGCGGTAGAAGGCTTCGACGTAATCGAGCAGATCGTGGCCCGCCAGGTGCCGACGACGATAGGAGACGAAGCCGCGCTCGAACTGCAGCCCGCTCATCACCGGCATCGCCTCGATGCGGAACTCGTGCGCGACCACGGGCTTGATCACCTCGAGGTGCGCGAGCGCCTCGTCGAGCCAGCGGTAGGCCCTCCACAGACGGCGGTCCATGTCCTGCAGCAATTCCTCGACGGGGCGGACCGGCGCCGACTGGCTGCGGATCGCATCTGACTCGCGCCGCAGGCGCTCGAGCATCGAGGGGGATTGGGGCTTGTCGGCCATGGCAAGCGAAATTACCACGCGGGGCATGCCGACCCATCTAGACCGTTGGTCGCAGCATCACCGTCCCGCCGGCCAGGCGCCGCCCGGTGCCGCGCTACGGCAACTCGACCGCCGCACCGCGCGCGTTCTTGCGCTGCGTCGGTTCCGGCTACAATTCCGCGATCTTGCCCGGAGGAGGAAGCGCCGATGGCGCTGCTGGAAGTCCGCGACGTGACCCGTCGTTTCGGCGACTTCGTCGCGGTCGACAACGTGAGCTTCGGCGTCGAAGCCGGGGAATTCTTCACCCTTCTCGGGCCTTCGGGCTGCGGCAAGACGACGCTCCTGCGGATGATTGCCGGTTTCGATCTCCCCGATGCCGGGGCGATCGTCCTCGACGGTGTCGACCTCCGGGGCACCCCCCCCGAAAAACGCCCGATCCACACCGTCTTCCAGAGCTACGCGCTGTTTCCGCACATGACGGTGGCGCAGAACATCGCGTTCCCGCTCAAGATGGCAGGCAAGAGTGAAAGCGAGATCCGTGCCAAGGTCCAGGACGCGCTGGCGCAGGTCAAGCTCGGCGAGAAGTCCGGCAGCTTCCCGCACGAGCTGTCGGGCGGTCAGAAGCAACGGGTCGCGCTCGCGCGCGGCCTCGTCAATCGGCCGCGCCTGCTGCTGCTGGACGAGCCGCTGGGCGCGCTCGACGCGAAGCTGCGCGAGCAATTGCAGATCGAGCTGATCCGGCTGCAGCGCGACGTCGGCGTCACGTTCGTGTTCGTCACGCACGCGCAGGCGGAAGCGCTCGCGCTGTCGCATCGCATCGCCGTGATGAACGCCGGCAGGATCGAGCAGATGGACGAGCCGTCGCGAATCTACGGCTTTCCCCGCAACCGCTTTGTCGCGGACTTCATCGGCAACGTCAATCTGCACGAGGCCACGGTCACTGCGACCGGCCCCCAACTCACGCTTGCGCTGGGCAAGCTCGGACAGGTCGTCGCACCGGCGCGCGGCGATGTTGCCGTCGGCACCAAGGGCGCGTTCGTGATCCGTCCCGAGCAGGTGAAGATCCGCGCCGTCAGCGAGCCCGCCGACGATCCCAACCAGTTCGAGGGCGCGGTCAACGATTTCCTCTACGTCGGTGACGTGACCACCTACATCGTCGACTTGCCCGACGGCACGCGCCTCGAGGCGCTGCTCGCCAACTCATCCCCGGGCCGTGCGCGCTTCTTCGACGTCGGCGACCGCGTGCGGCTTTCGTGGAGGAGCGAGGCGGGCGCGTTCCTCGACAGCTGATGGGCAACGCCGCTGTCTCCGCCATCACGTCCACCCGCACCAAGGGTGGCCGGGTCACGCAGCTCGCGGTCACCGCGCCGCCACTGCTCTTCCTCGTCGTCTTCTTCCTGATTCCCGCGCTCATCATGGTGGTGGCGAGCTTTCGCCACCCGGGCGAGTTCGGCGCGCTCGCGCCGATCTTCGCCGCGAAGCCGGGCGAGGAAGCCGGGCTCACGCTCGAGAACTACGGGTACTTCTTCGGCGACACCATCTACGTGCAGATCTTCGCCAAGTCGTTCGGCGTCGCGCTCCTCACCACGCTGGTCTGCCTCGTGATGGCCTACCCGGTCGCGCTGCTGATCGCGCGAAGCCCCAAGCACCACCGCGACCTGATGGTGCTGCTGTGCGTGCTGCCGTTCGCGAGCAACTTTCTCGTCCGGGTGTATGCATGGATGATCATCCTCGGCCCCCTGGACCTGCTGTTCTCGCGCTTCGCGGTGATCGCCGGCATGGTGTACGTGCACCTGCCGTTCATGATCCTGCCTCTCTACACGAACCTCGAGAAGCACGACCCGACGCTGCTCGATGCCGCGCAGGACCTCGGCGCCAATGCATGGCATCGCTTCTGGCGGGTGACGTTTCCGCTGTCGCTGCCCGGTATCTTCTCCGGGTCGGCGCTCGTCTTCATCCCGGTGCTCGGCATGTTCGCGATCCCCGAGATCCTGGGCGGCAAGGACGATTGGCTGATCGGCAACCTCATCAAGGAGTCGTTCCTGGGTACGCGCGACTGGCCGTTCGGCTCGATGCTATCGCTGATGCTGACGATCGCGGTGCTGATCGTCGCAGGCGGCGCCGCGTGGCTCGCGCGGCGGGGGGTGGCGCGTGCGTAGATCGGGACTGCTCTGGGGATCCGCGATCGCGGTCTACCTCTTCCTCTACATTCCGCTGGTCGTCGTCGTCATCTTCTCGTTCAACGATTCGAAGCTCTCGGCCGAGTGGGTCGGCTTCACGACCGGCTGGTACACGAAGCTCTTCCGCAACCAGGAGATGATGGACGCCGCCGCGAACTCGCTGCTGATCGCGCTCGTCGCGGCATCGGCGGCGACCGTGCTCGGCACGATGGCCGGCATCGCGATGCACCGCTACCGCTCGAAGGTCCTGCCGTTCATGGTGATCACGCCGATCGCAATGCCGGAGATCCTGCTCGGCGTCTCGCTGCTCATCTTCTTCATCACCACCTTCGGCGAGGAGTCGCTTTCGCTTGCCACCGTGATGGTCGCGCACACGACGTTCTGCATCGGCTTCGTCGCGATCATCGTGCGTGCGAGGCTTGCCGGCATGGACGAGTCGGTCTTCGAGGCGGCGCGCGATCTCGGCGCCAACGCGTGGCAGACGTTCCGGCTGGTGACGCTGCCGCTGATCATGCCCGGCGTGATCGCCGGCGCCCTGATGGCGTTCACGCTGTCGATCGACGACTTCGTCATCACGTTCTTCACCGCCGGCGCCGGCGTCCCGACGCTGCCTCTCACAATCTACACGATGGTCAAGATCGCGGTCACGCCGGAGGTCAACGCGCTGTCGACGCTGCTGATGCTGCTCACGCTCACGCTGATCGTGGTCGCCGGGAAGGTGGCGCCCGACGCGTTGAAGGGGAAGGGCTGATGCGCCGTCGCGAGTTGCTCGGCGGAGCCGGCGCCGCCACGGCGCTCGCGCTCGCCGGCTGCAGGCGGCGCGCCGATGCCGACACGCAGGATCGGGCGGGCGGCGCCGCGGCCCGCAAGGAAGGCGCGGGCGACCTGGAGCTCCATCTGTACAACTGGAACAACTACCTTGCGGAGGAGACCGCGAAGGCATTCGAGCAGTCCTGCAAGTGCCGGCTCGTGCAGGATTATTACTCGGACAATGAGGAACTGCTCGCGAAGCTCGCGGCCGGCGCGACCGGCTACGACCTGCTGGTGCCGACCGGCAACGCGGTGGAGACGCTGATCGCGCAACGCGCGCTTCGAGAGCTCGACCGGGCGAAGATCCGGGGACTGGAGAGCATCAAGCCGCAGTTCATGAACCTGTTCTTCGACCCGGGCAACCGCTACTCGGTGCCGTACGCGTACTCGATCACGCTGATCGGCTACAACGAGCGGACGGTGCGCGAGCTGGGCGTCCCGACCGACAGCTGGGCGCTGATCTTCGAGCCGGCGCTGCTTGCGAAGATCAAAGGCAAGATCACGGTGCTGGACAGCCAGCGCGAGCTCTTCGCCGCGGCGCTCATGTACCTCGGCTATCCGGCGAACGAGACGGACGAAGTCCGGCTGCGGCAGGCGCGCGACGTGATCCTGCGCGCGAAGCCCTACTGGGCCGCCTTCAATGCGTCCTCCTACATCAAGGAATTGACGATAGGCAACATCTGGGTCGCGCACGGCTACAGCAACGACATGTTCCAGGCCAATGCCGACGCGATCAAGGCGAACCGGCCGTTCCGCATCGGCTCGTCGACGCCGAGGGAGGGCGCAGTGCTCGCGCTCGACAGCATGGTGATGCACAGGAGCGGCGCTCATCCGGACCTCGCCTACGAGTTCATCAACTTCATGCTGGTCGGCAAGAACTCGGCCGAGCTTTCCAACATGCTCGGATCCGGCAACCCCAACGAGGCGGCGATCCCGTACATCGACCCGGTCGTGAAGAACAACGTCGCCGTGTTCCCCCCGCCCGGCGAGTTCAAGAAGCTGCAGATGCTGAAGGACTACGGGCGCAAGGAACGCCGCCTGCTGAACCGCCTCTGGACCGAAGTGAAGGTCAGGTAGGCGAGACTGCAACCTCCTGTCGTCCTCCGTGCCCGGCGGCGCAATCGCGACCCTGCCGTCGCTTGACCGTGCGGTCGCCGCAACGGCCGCAGCGCGGACGGCTTTCGCGACCGCGTGGCGGTACCCCGCGACCGGGTGCGTATCATGGTGGCCATGAACGCCATCGCTCCCGTCGTTCACCGGCTGTCGCCGGCGCGGCGCGACGACTTCCTCGCCTTCTTCGACCACGAGCACGGCACCGCCTTCGCCGACAACCCGCGCTGGGCAACCTGCTACTGCCACTACCACGAGGTGGCGCCCGCGATCGACTGGGGGGCGCTCGACGGGCCGGCCAATCGCGCGGCGATGCGCGCGCGCATCGACACCGGCGAGATGGAAGGCTACCTCGCCTTCGATGCGAACGCTGTGGTCGGATGGCTCAATGCGCAACCGCGACACAAGCTGCCGCACTGCTTCGCGCGCATCGGCGTCGCGCCGACGACGATCGACATCGCGCAGCACGAGGCGGCAGTCATCGTATGCTTCGTCATCGCGCCCGCGCATCGGCACCGCGGTGTCGCGCGCGCGCTGCTCGAAGCCGCACTCGCCGATCTCGCGGCGCGCGGCGTCAAGCTCGTCGACGCATTCCCACTCGCTGCCGACGGCGACGGCAGCGACGCGCCGCAGTATCACGGTCCGCTCTCGCTCTATCGTGCGGCGGGCTTCGTCGCGATCGGCAGCGACGGCGACCGGACGGTCATGCGCAGAACCCTCGTGCCGCCCGCATGAAGCGGACCGAGCACCGTTCGCACCTCCCGCACGCGCTCGCGACGCTGTATGCGCTGGCGATCGCGTACGCGAGCCTGCAGCCTCTCTCGGAGTGGATCGCGCCGCCTGCCGGAACGCCGTTCTGGCTCGTGGCACCGTGGACCGCGCGCTGGACGCGCTTCGACGTCGCCGCCAACCTGCTTGCCTATCTTCCGCTCGGCTTCTTCGCCGCGCTGTTGCCGCGGCGCACGTCGCCACCCTTGCGCATCGCGCTCGCGCTCGCGTCCGGCGCTGCGCTCTCCTTTGCGATGGAAACGTTGCAGACCTGGATTCCTGCTCGGGAAGCGAGCGCAGTCGACTTCGCCTCGAACACCGCGGGTGCGCTGGCGGGCGGGCTCATTGCAGCCGCGCTCGCCCGTACGGCTCGCACCAGGCATTGGCTGACGATGGTGCGCGTGCAGGCGTTTCTGTCGGGCCCGGTAGGCGACGTCGGCCTCGCACTGCTCGCCGTTTGGCTCGTCGCGCAGACGAACCCCGCGATCCCCCTGTTCGCGCTGACGTTCGAATCCGAACTGATGCAGGGACGGCTCGGCGCTCCGAACGGGGACACCGCCGGCATGCTGATCGAGGCGGCGAGCAGTGCATTCCAGCTCGTCGGCATCGGGCTCTTCGTTGCGTTGCTTCTGCGCGATCGGCGGTTCGCCGGCGGCGCGGTGCTGGCGCTCATCGGGCTCGCGCTCATCGCCAAGGGCGTGGCAGCGACGCTGCTGCTCAAGCCGGCCGTCTGGGAATCGTGGCTTCGCCCCGGAGTCCTGCTCGGCGTCGCCGCGGGAGCACTGCTGCTCCTGTTCGCGATCTTCCTTCCGCGCGCGCCGCAGGTGGCGGTGTGCGCCGTCGCACTGCTGTCGTCGCTGTTCACTACACTGCTCGCGCCGGACCTGGTCTCGGCCCACGCGCCGCTTGCGATGTTCAGCTGGCGCTACGGCCACCTGCTCAACTACAACGATCTGACCAAGGCCGCACTGCTGCTGTGGCCGCTGGCGGCGAGCGGGTGGCTGTTCGTGCTGGCTGGCCGGCCGCGGTGGGGCGATCCGGAATAATGCGCAAATTCGGCTGCCGACGCGCCGATTGATCTCGACTCCGCGCTCACGTACCCTCGTCATCGGGGTCTCCGTGGTCTCGGGTCCCGCGGCGGCCGGAATGCGATGTCTCGGGCGCGGTGCGACGACGGACCTTCGGTACCGATTGATCCGAGGTCGGCACGATCGCGCCATGGGCTGCCTCCGCCCGCCATGCTCCACCGCCGCACCTTCCGCCCGACGCTTCCATGCCCGATATCCCGCTCACGATCCTCGCGCTGACGGTCACGTTCTATTGGGGTCGCGTCGGCGCGATGGTGCTGCGTGCGCGGCGCCGCTCCCGTGATCTCGCGGGGCTCGTGCCCGAGCAGTCCGGCGAGCGGCGCATGTGGCTCGTCTGGGTCCCGCTCGTCACCGCTTGGATCGCGCTGCCCTGGCTCGCGCTCGGTCATCGCGCCGGCCTTCTCGGACTGCCCGAATTCGCGCGCGTCGCGCCGTATGCCCCGTTGCGGTGGCTCGGCGCCGCCGGCGCAGTCGCGAGCCTGCTCCTCACGATCCGGTGCTGGAAGCGCATGGGCAAGAATTGGCGCATGGATGTAAGCGAGAAAAACCGCTCCGCGCTGATCACCGACGGACTCTTTGCGCGCGTGCGGCACCCGATCTATGCACTGTCGATCCTGTTGATGCTCTGCAGCGCGATGATCCTGCCCACGCTGCCGATGCTCGCGATCGCGGCGATCCACGTCACGCTGATGGCGATCAAGGCCCGCAACGAGGAGCGGCACCTGCTGGCGGTGCACGGCGAGGCCTATGCGCGCTACGTTGCGCGGACGGGCCGCTTCGTTCCCCGGCGGCAGGACACGCGGTCGAGCGAAAGGGTGTGACGCTGCACGATTGCGGACGTTCGCCACCGCCGATGAAGGACAGCCGCCTTGCTGCACGACGCCGCGTGTTGCGCGCCCTCGCCGCAGGTGTGGGCGCCGGCTTCGCAAGTGGCATCCGGGCCAACGCGCCGACGCACGACGGCGCACGAGCGCGGGCGGCGGCACTCGATCGCGCCGTCGCCTCCCGGCTGCTCGAGCTCGATCCCGATCGCATCTCGCCGGCCGACGTCGCCGATGTGCTCGCCCACGTGCCGGCGCCGCGTGTCGTGCTGCTGCAGGGCAGCGTACCGCTGGTCACGATGGCGCCCTTTGCCGCGTTCCTCGCCGGCATGGGCTACCCCGATGCGAGGCTCACCGACCCGCGCGACGGCAGCCGCTCGATGAGCAGCTACGGCAGCAGCGCGCAACTCGCGGGCGCACTCGCGTGGCACTACGAAAGCGAGGGTGTCCGGCCGCTCGTGATCGGCCACAGCCAGGGTGGCATGCTGGCTGTGCGCGTGCTGCACGAGCTCGCGGGCGCGTTCAACGATTCGATCGAGGTCGTCGAGCCCGCAACCGGCAATGCAACGGGCCGCATCGCGATCATTGACCCGCTGACCGGGCAGGAGCGCCCGGTGGTCGGATTGGTGCTGCCCTACGCGACCGCGCTCGCCACCGGCAAGCTGTTCCGGGTGCTGCTCGGGCAGTGGACGATGCTCGCCAAGCTCGCGCAGATCCCGGACACGGTCGAGGAGTTCACTGGTTTCGCGCTTCCAGGCGATCTGATCAGCGCCGGAAGCGAGCCGTATGTCGCCACCGGCCGCGCGCGCGTGCGCAACGTCACGCTGCCCGCGAGCTACAGCCACATCGGGCTTCCGCGCGCCCTGCATCTCGCCAGCGACCCCGCGGCGCGCGCCTGGATCGACGCATACGCGCCGGCGGGCAAGGCGGTGCCGCCACCCGCCGACCCGGGCTTCGACGCGACCAACCTGCTGCACGCCGCGGACATCTGGCATAGCGTGAAGCGCCACTGGTGCCGCGAGGCGCAACGGCTGGTCGCCGCTTCCCGCGCGATGCGATGAGAGGCCGGCTCAACCTCTTCCAGACCAGCATGCTGCGCTGGCGTGCGCTGCATCCGTACAACGCCGTTCACGTCGTGACGCTCGCCGAGCCCGTCGATGCGGCACGCCTGCGCAACGCAATCGAGCGTACGCAGGAGGCGTGGGGGCTCACCGGCCTCGAACTCGATGCCAAAGGCCGCTACGAATATCGGGACGGTACGGCGCGCGCGCAGATCGAGACCATCGATGCGGCGGAATCGGCCGATGCGACGCTCGAGCAGGCGATCGAGCGCGAGCTCAACCATCGCTTTCCCTCGCACGGGAGCTTCGATCCGTTCCGTTTTTTTGTGATCGATGCTTCGACCTCGTTCCGGCTCGGGCTTGCATACGACCACTTCATCGCCGGGGGCGACTCGATCGTGAAGTTGCTCCGGGAGATCGTCGCCGCCTACGCCGATCCCGAGGCTCCGTCGCGCGCGCGGCCACCCGAGCGCTACCCGTCCGGCAGCCGCACGATGCTGCTGCGTCAATTCGGGCCGCTGCTGCGAGGCGCGCGCTGGCTGCCGGGCCTGATCGCGAGTTGCCGGCGCTCCGTTCGGCCCCGGTATTCACGCAAGGGCGACGGCCACACCGGATTTGCCCTTCTGCATCTGGGCGATGCGGATTCCGCGCGGTTCAAACGCGCGGTGAAGGCTCTGCACGTCACGCCGAACGACCTGCTGCTCGCACTGACGCTGGCCGCGGTCGCGCCACTCGTCGGTCCGCGCGATCCGTCGGCGATGCGGCACGAGATCGGCATCGCGTCGATCATCAACATCCGGCGCGAATTTGGCGTACCCGCCGACACGTTCGGACAGTTCCTCAGTTCCTTTCGGGTCGCCCACCCGATGCCGGAAGGGATTGACGTCCCGGCGCTTGCACGCGACCTCCACGTGCAGACTGAGGAGATCAAGCGTGAAAAGCTCTACCTGCAGACGCTGCTTGCGATGGGCTCGAGCGGGCTCTACTGGCGCTTCCTGTCGCACCGCCAGCGCGCCGGCGTCCATGCGAAGAGCTATCCGACCTGGGCCGGTGTTTCGAGTCTCGACGTGAACGCGCTCTGGGCCGCCACGGGCGGGGGGGAGCCGCCGGAGTACATCCGGGCGGTCCCCACCGGCCCGGTGAGCCCGGTCGTCGTCGCAATCACAAGTGCTGGTGCCATGCTGCACCTCGGCTTCTCGTTTCGCACCGCGGCGTTCGACCGCACCGACATTGCTAGAATGTCCGGTTTGTTCGTCGCAAAGCTCCGACAGCTTCCCGCATGAAACCGTGGCTCCGATCCCTCGCGCTCCCCGCCCTCGCGACGCTGTCGCTTGCGCTTTGCGGCTGCGCCCAGGTACCGCCGGCGGCGGCGCCGACGCGCGCCGCGGAAGCACCGGCACGCCCGGCACCTGCCGTCGCGCTCCCGGCGCTGTCGCCGGCGGTCGAGGAGCGCGTCCTCGCGCTCGATCCCGGCCGGATCAGCGCCGCCAACGTGCGCGACACGCTCTCGCAGGTGCCGCCGCCGCACATCGTGCTCCTCCACGGCGGGATCTTCCCTGTGCACCTCGCGATGGTCTCCTTCGGCCGCTTCCTGACGGGCATGGGCTACCCCGAGGAGCGCATCCGCAATCCGGGAGACGGGCGCTGGTCGCACAGCCCCTACGAGGACAGCACGCAGATCGCGGGTCTCGTCGGCTGGTATTACGAGCAGGAAGCGATGCGCCCGATGATGATCGGCCACAGCCAGGGCGGCGTGCAGGCGGTCAAGGTGCTGCGCGAGATCGCCGGCCAGTTCGGCGCGGCGATCCCGGTGTGGGACCCACGCACCGACACCGCGGAGAGCCGCACGACGATCGTCGATCCGCTGACCGGGCGCGAGCGCCCCGTGATCGGGCTCACCGTGTGCTACGTGTCCGTGGTCGGCGCCGGCGGTGCCGCGCTGATCCTGCCCAACCAGTGGAGCATGGTGGGCTACCTCTACACGGTTCCCGACACCGTCGACGACTTCACCGGCTACTCGATCGGGATCGACCTGATCGCGGGCCGCTCCACCTACCGGGCAAACGGCACGGCGCACGTGCGCAACGTCATGCTGCCGGCGGCCTACAATCACGTCACCGTGCCAGTCACCGCAAGCCTCGCCGAGGACGCGACCGTGCGTGCCTGGATCGACGCCTATCACCCGGACGCCAAACCTGCGGTGCCGATACCCGACGACGGCGGCTACGCGCTGTTGTGGGCAGCCGATGTCTGGTGGAGCGTCAAAAAGCACTGGGCGCAGGAGGCCCAGCGGATGGTGCGCGCGCGCCGCGAACTCGCCGCCGCGCCTGCCAATGCTGGTCGCGCGCCACCGGTGCAGGAAAAGCGATCCCCGTGAGCGCCGCGATTTCCGGTCCGCTTTCAGGCAAGGTTGCGCTCGTCACCGGCGCCGCGCGCGGCATCGGCCGGGCCACGGCGCGCAAGCTCGCCTCGGCGGGCTGCGACATCGCCGCCAACTACTACAACAGCGGGGACGAGGCGGAGTCGCTGTGCGTCGAAGTGCGCGCGCTCGGACGACGCGCGGTCGCGATCCAGGGCAGTGTCGGCGTGCCCGATTCGGTGGACGAGATCTTCGCCGAGTTCGGCAAGCACTTCGACCGGCTCGACATCATCGTCAGCAACGCGGCCTCGGGCGTGCTGAAGCCCACGATCGAGATGACGCTCAAGCACTGGCGCTGGTGCCTCGAGACCAACGCGCTCGCGCTCAACCTGCTCGTGCAACGCGCGCTGCCGCTCTTCCGCGAGGACGCGCGCGTGATCGCGATGTCGAGCCTCGGCGCGCAGCGCGCGATGCCCGGCTACGGTTTCGTCGGCGCGTCGAAAGCGGCGCTCGAGGCGCTCGCCCGCGCGCTCGCGCAGGAGCTCGGGCCGCGCGGCATCCGAGTGAACGTCGTGAGCGCCGGGGTGGTCGACACCGATGCGCTTTCCTACTTCCCCAACCGGGAAGAGTTGCTGAAGGACTTCGCGCGCCGAACGCCTGCGGGCCCGGTGCTCACACCGGCGGACGTCGCCGATGCCGTCTACCTCCTGTGCCTGCCGGAGGCGCGCATGATCAACGGCCACACGCTGGTCGTCGACGGCGGCTTCGCGATTTCGGGCTGACTTGGGCCTGAACACACGATGTCCACCATTGCGTCGCAGGGCCAAAAGCGCCAGGAGCAAGGCGCAGAACGAAGCCGGGCCGGCTGCCCGGCGAGGTTCTGCAACGGAGCACCGGGTGGTTTCGGCCGCGACCCGAAGGAAACGGGCACCCTGGGGCGCCGCTCTTCGTTGCGCTCCTTGCCAAGATACACGGTCTTGACTTCATCGGGCGCCTTGATTGGCACCCCGTGCCACCCGTCCGCTGTTGGGGACATCGTGTGAACGGGCCCTGGTGATGCAGAGGATAGACCCCGGCATCGCGGGCAAGACCGTGATCGTGAGCGGCGGCAGCCGCGGCATCGGTCGCGCGATCGTCGAGCTGTTCGCCTCGGAAGGCGCCGACGTGACGTTCCTCTACCGCGGCAATGCCGCGGCGGCGGCGGAGATCGTCGCCGCCGGCCGTGCCGCCGGGCAGCAGATCGCGGCCGAGCAGGTCGATGTGCGCGACGGTGAGGCGTGCGCAGCCGCCGTCGAGCGCGTGGTCGAGCGGCGCGGCCGCATCGACGTGCTGGTCAACAACGCCGGCATCATCCGGGACAACCCGCTGGTCGCGTTCGAGGACGCCGATGTCGATGAGGTGCTCGCGACCAACGTGAAGGGCGTCTTCAACCTGACGCGCGCGGTTGCGCCGCACATGATCAGCAAACGCGCCGGCCGCATCGTCAACATCAGCTCGGTGTCCGCCGAAAAGGGCGGACGCGGGCAGACCAATTACGCGGCCTCCAAGGGCGCGATCAATGCGTTCACCCGCGCGCTCGCGGTCGAGCTCGCACCGCGCCGGATCACCGTGAACTCGGTTGCCCCGGGTGTGATCGAGACCGAGATGTCGCAGGACGTGCGCGAAATGGCGGGCGACGAGGTGAAATCACGCATACTGCTCAAGCGCTACGGCAAACCGGAGGAGGTGGCCTACGCGGTCTGGTTCCTCGCGTCGGACTATGCGGCCTACGTCACCGGGCAGGTGTTCGGCGTCGACGGCGGATTCAAGATGGAATGAAGGGAGAGCCCATGGCAACTGAAATCACCCGTGAAGAAATCGATGCGGTCTACCCGAAGGTTGCCGAGACGGTCGCCGATGCGCTGGGTTGCGACATCGAGGACGTGAAGCCCGAGGCGTCGCTGATCGAGGACCTCGACGCGGAGTCGATCGACTTTCTCGACATGGTGTTCCGGCTGGAGCGCACGTTCAAGGTGAAGATCCCGCGCGGCAAGATCATCGAGAACGCGCGCGGCAGCCTGTCGGAAGCGGAGTTCGAGCAGGGCGGCGTGCTGACCGACGTCGGTTTCGCGCAGCTTCGCTCCTACCTGTCGGAAGTACCGGAATCGCGTTTCAAGAACCCGATGAAGGTCAAGGACATTCCGCGACTCTTCACGCCGGTCACGTTCTGCAAGCTCGTCGTCGCCGCACAGCGCGAGGCCAAGGTCGCCTAGCGCGGCCCGATCGCGCCGGCCGCATGAATCCCCACTTCGCGGCATTCTCGTTCGTCGATCGCATCACCGAGTTCGTCCCGGCGACGCGCGCGCGGGGCGCGTTCGCCATCCCGCCCGGCATCGCGGAATTCCCGCCGTGCCTGGTCGCGGAAGCGATCGGCCAGCTCGCGGCATGGGTGGCGATGGCGCACACCGACTTTAGGGGACGACCGGTCGCTGCGCTCGCGCACCAGACACGCTTCCATCGCGCGTCCCGGCCCGGCGACACGCTGGACCTCGAGGTCGACCTCGAAAGCTGCGACGGCGAGACGGTCGCCTACCGCGGACGCGCGATGGTGGGCGACGTCCTGCAAGTCGAGTTGGAGGACTGTCTCGGCCCATTGCTGCCGGTCGCGGATTTCGACGATCCGCAGGCATTGCGCGAGCGGCTGGCACTGCTTCGTGGCCCAGGTGCCCTTCCCGGGCGGTTCGGCGGCATCGCGATGCCTGCGCTCGAACCCGTCGGCGGGGAAAAAGGAACTTCGCGCACGGCCGTGCTGCAGGTGCCGCACGCGGCGCCATTCTTCGACGATCACTTTCCGCGGCGCCCGGTGTTTCCCGCAACGCTGCTGATGCACGCGCAGATCGGGCTCGCCGTCGAGCTCGCGCGCGAAGCGGGACACTCGCTCGTGCCGGCCTGCATGACGCATGTCAAGGTGCGCTCGTTCACGCCGCCGGGGCAACGCCTGGAGCTTGGCGCGGAGATCACTTCGACCGCCGCGGACGGCGTCAAGATGGCCCTGACCGCGCAGACCGAGGGCCGCAGTGTCGCGACCGCGCGCCTGCAGCTTGCCGCACCGGAGAACGCATGACCCCAGCAGCCGCCCGCCCGCGCCGCCGTGCCGCGATCACCGGCATCGGCCTCGTCACGCCTATCGGCAACGACGTCGCGACGACCTGGCAGGCGCTGCTCGACGGCAAGAGCGGCGGCGCGCCGATCACGCTGTTCGACGCGAGCGGCTTTTCAACGCGCATCGCGGCCGAGGTCAAGGACTTCGACGGCGGCGACCTGCTGCCGTCAAGGCGAACGCTCAGGTTCGCCGATCGCTCGCATCGCTTCGCGCTCGCCGCTTCCGAGCAGGCGCTGCGCGATGCCGGCGTGCGCCCGACGCAGGAAGACGGGCACCGCTGGGGCTGCGCGGTCGGCGCCGGCATGATGACCTCCGAGTTCGTCGATCTCGTCGCCACACACCGGCATTCCGGCGCGACCGGCGAGATCGACACGCTTCGCCTGCTGGACGACGCGGCCGCGAACGACCCGCTCGTGTTCTGCCGCAGCCAGGCGACCGCGGGCATCGCGCTTCTCACCCATCGCCATGGCATCCGCGGCTACGCGACCTCGGTGCACACCGCGTGCGCGTCGGGCGGACAGGCGGTCGGCACTGCGCTCAAACTGATTCGCCGCGGTACCGCCGATCGCGTGCTCGCCGGCGGCTTCGATTCGATGATCAGCCCGGTCGGCCTCGCCGGGTTCTGCCTGCTCTCCGCCGTCTCGGCCGACAACGAAACCCCGCAGCGCGCGAGCCGCCCGTTCGACGCGACCCGGAACGGCTTCCTGCTTGGGGAGGGCGCGGGCTTCCTCGTGATCGAGGAATGGGAATCCGCCCGCCGGCGCGGCGCGCGCATCTATGCCGAACTTGCAGGCGACGGCAACTCGCTGTCGAGCTATCGGATCACCGACTCGCCGCCGGACGGCGACGGGCCGATCCAGTCGATGCGCGCCTCGCTCGCCGACTCCCGCGCCGCGCTGGACGAGGTGGACTACCTGAACGCGCACGGCACGTCGACCGGCATGAACGACCGCAGCGAGACGGCGGCCACGCGCGCCGTGTTCGGCGCGCACGTCGACCGGGTGAACGTGAGCTCGACCAAGAGCTCGATGGGCCACCTGATCGCCGCGGCCGGAGCGGTCGAGGCGGGCATCTGCGCGCTTGCGATCCACCACGGCGAAATGCCGGTCAACGCGAACTACGAGGTGCCGGACCCGGATTGCCGGCTCAACCTCGTCGTCGGCAGCCCGCGCAAGGGCAGGATCCGGGTTGCGATGTCCAACTCGTTCGGCTTCGGCGGTTCCAACAGCTCGCTCGTGCTGCGCAATCCCGTGCTTGTCGATGGCGAGGGCAGCCGCGCGCGCTGACGCGATGAAATGACGATGCCACGGATCCTGATCACCGCCACCGGCGCTGTCTGCGCCTCGGGGCGCGATCCCGAGTCGATCTTCGCCGAAGTGCTCGCCGGGCGCAGCGCCGTACGCCCGATCGCGCAATGGAACACGGCCGGCTGGCCATGCGCGGTCGCCGCCGAAATCGCCGACCTGAATCCGCGCGAGCTCGTGGACGACCGCAAGCTCCATAAGCTGATCCGGCGCACCGACCTTCTCGGGCTCTACGCGGCAGGGAAGGCGATCGAGAACGCCGCGCTGCTCACGTACCGCGGTACGCTCACCGATGCCGCCGCCGCCCTGTTCTCCGACCGCACCGGCGTGTACGTCGGCTCGGGCGGCGGCAACTACCAGAACCAGTACGATTATTTTCCGCTACTCACCTCCGCGCACGACAGCCTTCAGGCGTTCGGCAGGGACTTGGCGGAGACCGTCAATCCGATGTGGCTCCTGCGCACGCTGCCGAACAACGTGCTCGGCCACATCGGCATTCGCTACGGCCTCAAGGGTGCGAACGCTTGCATCACCAACCACAGCGTGGGTGGTGCGCTCGCACTGATCGAGGCCGCCGAAGCGCTGCGCGTGGGCGAGGCGGACCGCGCGATCGCAGCCGGCCACGATGCGCCGATCGAGCCGCAGATGGTGCTCTACTACCACCGCATCGGCGTGATGGCGCGCGATCAGTTGCGCCCATTCGACGTCGCGCGGGACGGCAGCCTGTTCGGCGAAGGCGCAGGTGCGCTCGCGCTCGAAACGGAGGCATCGGCACGCGCGCGCAACGCGCCGGTGATCGGCGAATTCCTGGGCGGCGGCTATGCCTGCGAAGCGGAAGGCCTGACGGCGATCCGCGAGGACGGAGACGGGCTCGCGCGCGCGATCGAGCTCGCGCTTGCCGATGCAGGGTTCGCCCCCGCCGACGTCGGCATGATCGTCGCGCACGGCAACGGCACGCGGCAGTCGGATCGCTCCGAAGCCGCCGCGATCCGGCGCGTTTTCGGCGATCGCGCGCCGCCAATCACCGCGTTCAAGTGGGCGATCGGCCACCTGATCGCGGCTGCGGGAATCGTCGAGACCGTCCTCGCGCTTGCCGCTTTGCGCGCGGCCGCCGTGCCGGGTATCGCGACGCTGGCCTCGCTCGACCCCGAATGTGTCGGGCTGCCGCTCTCCGCCACCGCGCAGAAGCCCCGCTCGCCGCTCGCACTGATCGCAAGCCGCGGATTCGCGGGAACCAACGCGGCACTGCTGATCCGGGCGCAATGACAGCTACCGGGCCGGCCTCCGCCGCCAAGCCTCTGTCCGAGCGCTGCGGCATCGACTCCGTGGCAATCGCACGCATCGAGAGGCTGCTCGCGCAAACGCCGCCGGAGGAGCTTCCGAAGCTCTTCTCGGCCGGAGAACTCGCCGACGCCGGTGATGGCGAGGGCCGCTCCGCGAGCCTTGCCGCGCGCTTCGCGGCGAAGGAAGCGTGCCTCAAGCTGTTTCCGCGCGAAACGGCGCTCGCCCGGATCGACACCTCCGATTTCGCGATCGGTCGCGACGACTACGGGGCACCGCGCGTCGCGTACAGCGCACGCGCCCGCGCCGTTCTCGACCGCCACCGGCTCTCCGACGTGCAGGTTTCGCTCACGCACGATCGCGATCACGCATCGGCCGTCGCGCTCGGCGTTCCTGCCCCGATCGTCGTGCCACTCGCAGGGCGCTGGCTCTACCAGCTGCTCCCGCTGCGCCGCGACGTAATCCTCGCGAACCTGCGGCGCGTCTACCGCGATGCGCTTCCCGAGGCCGACATCGTCCGGCTCGCGCAGGCGCATTACGCGCATCTGTGGAAGCTGCTGGGCGAGTTCCTGCGCTTCCGTTGGCTGTCCGCGCGAGCGAAGGCGGCACGCGTGCGCGTCGAAAACGTCGAGGTGGTGATGGCGGCGCTCGCACAGGGCAAGGGCGTGCTGATCCTGACCGGTCACTTCGGCAACTGGGAAGTGGCGACGATCGCCGGCGTGCAACTCTTCCCGCAGGTGCACGGCGTGTTCCATTTCGTCCGACGCGCGATCAAGCCCGCCTGGCTCGACCGGCTCGTCACGCGGCGCTTCAACCGCGCCGGCTTCGGCGTGATCGGAAAGCGCGGCTCGCTCGACGCGATCCTCGACCGGCTCGCCGCCGGGGACGCGATCGTGTTCCCGTTCGACCAGCATGCGGCACCGCCCGATGGGATCGAGGTCGAGTTCTTCGGGCACCCGGCGTGGACGTTCAAGAGCCTTGCGATCATCGCGCTTGCCACCGGCGCCCCGGTGCTGCCGGCGTCGAGCTGGCGCGAGCCGGACGGCCGCCACGTGCTGCGGTTCGAGCCGCCGCTTTCGCTGATCGAGCACGCCGATACGAACGAGGCGATCCGCCGCAACACCCGTGCTTACAACGAGGCGCTCGAGCAGCTGATCCTGCGCCGTCCCGAGCAGTGGTACTGGGTCCACCGGCGCTGGAAGTCTGCTGCGCAGCGCAAGCGCAAGAAGCCCGGCGCAGCGAGCGACGAGCGGGCCGCGGCGCAAACGCCGGGCACGCAGGCGGACTCGCGATGAACTTCGACTTCGCGAGCCTGCTCGCACCGAAGTTCCTCGTGCTCTACGCGTTCATCGTGTCCGCGACGTTCGTGCATTTCCGCGGGCGCGAGCGACACAAGTTCCACCGCCAGCTGCTCGACCACTCGACGTTCATGGCGCCGTACAACGTTCTCATGTACGGATTTTCCGCGGTGCCGAACGACCCGTTCATTCCGATCGACCGTTTCCCGGAGCTCGCCCCGCTGATCGAGAGCTGGCGAGTGCTGCGCGAGGAAGGGCTGCGGCTTGCGAACGAGGGACACGTGCGCGCCGCCACCGGCTACAGCGACCTGGGCTTCAACTCGTTCTTCCGCCGCGGCTGGAAGCGCTTCTACGTCAAATGGTACGACGAGCCACTGCCCTCGGCGAAGTCGCTTTGCCCGCGCACGGTCGCGATCGTGAGCTCGATCCCGTCGATCAATGCGGCAATGTTCGCGGTGATGCCTGCCGGCGGCGACCTGGGGCGTCATCGCGATCCTTTCGCGGGCTCGCTGCGCCTCCACTTGGGCCTCGATACGCCGAATTCCGACCAGTGCCGAATCGTCGTCGACGGCGTTCCCTACTCCTGGCGCGATGGCGAGGCGGTCGTGTTCGACGAGACCTACATGCACTGGGCGGAAAACCGCACCGACAAGGACCGGCTGATCCTGTTCTGCGACGTCGAGCGGCCGCTCAAGAACCGCGTGGTCCGCGCGTTCAACCGCTGGTTCGAGCACACGGTGATCCGCGCCGCCCAGACCGAGAACGCGCCGGGCGACCGCGTGGGCGTGCTGAACCGAATGTTCGGCGTCCTGTACTACTGGCGCCTTCCGGGCAAGGCGCTGAAAGCGCGCAACAAGCACCTGTACTATGCGATCAAGTGGTCGCTGCTTGCGCTCCTGTTCTACGCGATCTTCTTCCTGCTCTGACCGCCGCGCGGCGGCGTCGTCGCCGCCTCGCGGGCCCGGCTTGCGGTGCTCGGTCGAAGCGGTACGTCCGCTATAATCGGCTCTCCGCATCGCGCGTCGCTGGCGCGCGCATCCCTCCCGGGACGCCATGAGCTACTACGAGCGCCACGTGTTCTTCTGCTGCAACCAGCGCGATGCGCCCGAGAAGTGCTGCAGCGAGTTTGGCGCAAGCGATCTCCACAAGTACGCGAAGGAGCGCGTCAAGGCGCTCGGTCTCGCGGGGCAAGGCAAGGTGCGCATCAACCGTGCCGGCTGCCTCGACCGCTGCGAGGAGGGACCGGTGCTCGTCGTCTACCCCGAAGCGGTCTGGTACACCTATGTCGACCGCGCCGACGTCGACGAGATCATCGACCGGCACGTCATCGGCGGCGAGGTCGTCGAGAGACTGCGCATTTGAATCCACGCACACTCGAGCGCTACACGATTTCCGGGCCGGCCGGGGCGCTCGAGGTCGCGCTCAACGTGCCGCGTGCGCCGCTCGCGGGCATCGCGCTGATCGCGCATCCGAACCCGGTCGAGGGCGGCACGCTGGACAACAAGGTCGTACATACGCTGGCAAAGACCTTCTTCGCGCTGGGTTACGCAGCCGTCCGCTTCAACTACCGTGGCGTCGGAAAGTCGCAGGGCGGCTTCGACAACGGCGCGGGCGAAGTGGACGACGCGCGGGCGGCGCTCGCGCACGCGCGCCAGAAGGTGGGTGGCCTCCCGCTCGCACTCGCCGGGTTCTCCTTCGGTGGCTACATCGCGTCGAAGGTCGCGCAATGCGAGACGGCGGAGCGGCTCGTGCTGGTCGGGCCGGCGGTCAAGCGGTTCCCCGTCGCGCCAGTCGACCAGGACACGATCGTGATCCACGGCGAGGAAGACGATATCGTGCCGCTTGCGGACGTACTTGCCTGGGCGCGGCCGCAGGAGCTGCCCATCGTCGTTCTCCCCGGCTGCGGCCACTTCTTCCACGGCCGCCTGCCACAGCTCTCGCGCGTCGTCTCGTCGATGTGGCGGCGCCATCCGGTGACGCCCGGCGCCTGAACGAAATGCGCAACGGCCAGCCAAGATCCATGGACGCCGAAGCCCCTGTCGCCGCGGATGACGTCGTGCTTCGCGTGGAGGGTTTGCGCAAGCGCTACGGCAACCAGGAAGTGGTGCGTGGACTTTCGTTCGCGATCCGTCGCGGCGAATGCTTCGGACTGCTGGGCCCGAACGGCGCGGGCAAGACGACGACGCTGCGCTGCTGCCTGGGGCTGATCGATCCGGATGGCGGCACGATCGAGCTCGTCGGCCAGCCGGTGCCGGAGGCCGCGCGCTCGGCGCGAATCCGCGTCGGCGTCGTACCGCAGATGGACAACCTCGATCCCGATTTCACCGTCGTCGAGAACCTGAAGGTATACGGCCGCTATTTCGGTTTGGCTGACAGCGTGCTCGACGAACGCATCCCGCGGCTGCTCGAGTTCGCGGGCCTCGCGGGCAAGGGCAAACAGGGACTCCGAACGCTCTCGGGCGGCATGAAGCGCCGGCTCACACTCGCCCGTGCGCTCGTCAACGACCCGGACCTGCTGATCCTCGACGAGCCGACGACGGGCCTCGACCCGCAGGCGCGCCATCTGATCTGGGATGGTCTGCGCCAGCTGCTCACGCAGGGCAAGACGATCCTCCTCACGACGCACTTCATGGACGAGGCCGAGCGGCTCGCAACGAGGCTCGCCGTCATCGACCACGGCACGTTGATCGCCTGCGACACGCCGCGCGCACTCATTGCCGCCCATGTCGAGCCCGAGGTGATCGAGGTCTACGGCGACGAGGCGAAGGCGTGGGCCGACATCCACGGGCGGCGCATCGCGCAGCGGCTCGAGCTTGCCGGCGAGACCGCGTTCTGCTACGCCTACGACCCCGGTCCGCTGCTCGACGACCTGGCGCAGCGCGCAGGGGTTCGCTATCTGCACCGGCCGGCGAATCTCGAGGATCTGTTCATCAAGCTGACCGGCCGCGATCTCCGCGACTGATGAGTTGAGATGCGCCTTCTTGCCTGCGAGGCGCAGATTCTTGAAGGCATCCGTCAATCGCGAGGTTTCCGTTAACCCATGACCGCCGCCACCGCCCGCTTCCTCCGCGCTCCCGCACTGTCGTTGCGTTTCATGCCCGTCTGGCGCCGCAACCTGCTCGTCTGGCGCAAGCTCGCGTTCGCGAGCATCCTCGGCAACATCGCGGACCCGCTGCTCTACATGGTGGCACTGGGCTACGGCATCGGCTCGATGATCGGGCAGGTCAATGGCATGAGCTACGTTGCGTTCATCGGCACGGGCATGGTCTGCCAGAGCGCCATGTTCACGTCGAGCTTCGAGGGCATGTACTCGGCCTTCTCGCGCATGCACGTCCAGCGCACGTGGGACGCGATCGTCAACGCGCCGATCTCGCTGGACGACGTGCTGGTCGCCGAGTGGATCTGGTGCGCGACCAAGGCGGTGATGTCCACGGCGGCAATCCTCGTCGTCATCATGGCGCTGGGGTACGGCCACACGCCGCTTGCCGTGTTCGTGCTGCCGCTCGGCTTCGTCGTCGGGCTCACGTTCGGCGCACTCGGCCTCGTGATGAACGCCCTTGCGCCGGGCTACGACTTCTTCACCTACTTCTTCACGCTGGTGCTGACGCCGATGCTGCTCCTCTCGGGCGTCTACTTCCCGGTCGACCAGATGCCCACGTGGCTCGCCACGGCCGCGAACGTGCTGCCGCTCAAGCACGCGATCGACCTCGCCCGTCCGTTGATGATGGGCATGGTCCCGACCGACGTCCTGCTGCACATCGCCGTGCTGGCGGCATACGCAGCCGGCGCGTTCTATGTCGCCCTCGTGCTCACGCGCAGGCGGCTTCTGAAATGAACACCGCGGCCGGCGACCGTCCTGCGCCGGGGGCGGTTGCAGACGTCTGACCGGACCGCACATGGAGCGGTATTTCGCGCCCTGCCCACGCGGACTCGAGGCCGTGCTCGCAGGCGAGCTGACTGCGTTGGGCGCGCACGGCGTCGCGCCGACCGACGGCGGGGTCGCGTTCGCCGGCGACTTCCTGCTTGCGTACCGCGCCAACCTCGAATCGCGCATCGCAAGCCGCATCCTCTGGCGCGTCGGCGGCGGGCCATATCGCGATGAGCGCGACGTGCACGCGCTCGCCGCCGCGATCGCCTGGCCCAGCCTGTTCGACGCACGTCGCACGCTTCGGGTGGACGTGGCGGCGACACGCTCTCCTCTCACGAGCCTCGCGTTCGCGACGCTTACGGTGAAGGATGCGGTGTGCGATCGCTTCCGTGCCGAAACGGGCGTGAGACCCTCGGTGGACAAGCGCGCGCCAGACGTGCGCGTGCACGTGCACCTGACCGCGAGCGAGGCGTCCGTCTACCTCGACACTTCCGGCGAGCCGCTGTTCAAGCGCGGCTGGCGGCGCGAGGCCGAGGAAGCCCCGCTGCGCGAGAACCTGGCCGCCGGCCTGCTCGCGCTCGCAGGGTGGACGCCTGCGCAGGCGCTGCTGGACCCGATGTGCGGCAGCGGCACGATCGCCGTCGAGGCTGCGATGATCGCCGCCGATCGCGCTCCGGGCCTCGCGCGCACGTTCGGCTTCCAGAGGCTCGCGTGGTACGAGGGCCCAACTTGGCAACGCATCCGGCAGGCGGCGCACGATCGCGTCCGTGCCCCACCGCAGGCACCGGCGATCTTTGCGAGCGACATCGCCACCGCAGCGCTCGCCAAGTGCCGGGCGAACCTCGCCTCCGCCCGGGTGAGCGAATTCGTCGCGGTCGAGCGCGCCGACGTGCTGGAACGCGAGGCGCCCGCCGCAAGCGGCTGCCTGATCGCCAACCCGCCTTATGGCGTACGGCTCGAGGATCAACAACGCATCGCGCTCTTCTACCCCCAGCTCGGCGACGCGCTGAAGCAGCATTTCGCCGGATGGACCGCCTGGCTCTTCACCGGCGACTTGCGCCTTGCCAAGCTGATAGGGCTCACGGTGACGCGGCGCATCCCGCTGTGGAACGGCGCGATCGAATGCAGGCTGTTCGCGGTCCCGCTGCGCACCGGACGCATGCCATCGCGCAAGGATGGGGCGATCGGCCCGGTGCTAAAATCGCGGTCGTAGGTTTCCTCTTTGCGTCGTCATATGCCGCTGCTGCCCGCACGCCACTACATCTCCGACCACGAGCGCTTCCTGCAGGGGCTTCGGGATGCGCTGCCCGATCTGGCGCAGAAGCAGCGCGAGGCGCGGGCGATCTGGTGGGACAAGGATCCGGACGACCTGGAACTGCATCGCCAGATGGACGCCGGGCGCGTTCCGATGCAGCCATACGTCTACCAGACCGAATGACACGCCGCGGCCGCGGCGGCCGCACTTCAACGGCGCCCGCCGAGCGAGGCGAGCGGACGATCCGGGCGCGCGGGACCGGCCGACGCGCCGGCGATCTGGTCAATCCATGCCCGCGCCATTCGCCACCCGGCTTCCTGCCCGCGTGCGCCGCGCATCATCCGCAAGACGGCGCGCTCGTGCTCGACTGCGCGTTGATGACGAAGGAGCTCCGAGCGCCGCACTCCCCGTGTTGGGGCGGCGCGGCCCGTCACCAATAGGGCGCAGCGTCGCGCCGTGTCGTACGGTGAAAGGCGTCGCCGCCACGCGCCTCAGCGGTCGTCGCTCTTGTACTCGACGTAGCTGCGGTCGCGCGTCTGGCGCACGAACTCCTGGAACGCCTCGTCCGCCTTGCGCTGGCGAATCGCCTGCCGCGCCTGCTCGCGTTGGCGATCCCGTGTGATGTCCTGAGTGCGGCGGTCCACCACCAGGATGATGTGCCAGCCGAACGGCGAGCGCACCGGGGCCGACATCTGACCCGGCTTCAGCGCGTTCATCGCGCGCTCGAAATCGGGCACCGTGTCGCCCGGATTGATCCAGCCGAGATCGCCGCCCTTCGCGCTCGACGCGTCCTCGGAGTTCACGCGTGCCAGGTCCTCGAACTTGGCGCCGCCGTCCAGGCGGTCCTTCAGACGATCGATGCGCGCCTTCGCCTCGGCCTCCGAGGTCACCTCGTTCACCTTGATCAGGATGTGCTTCGCGTTCGTCTGCTCGACGACCGTGGGCGCGTTGCGGCTGCGCTCATCGACCAGCTTCACGATGTGGAACCCGGCCGCGCTGCGCAGCACGCTCGACACGCTGCCTTTGTTCATCCCGCGCACGGTTTCGGCGAACACGGACGGCAGGCGGGCGGCCGGGCGCCAGCCGAGACTGCCGCCCTGCAGCGCGTCGGGCGCGTCCGAGACCGCCGCGGCGACCTGGGCGAAGTCCGCTCCGGCCCGCAGCTGGAGCAACGCTTCCTCGGCGCGGCGGCGGCGCTGCTCGACCGTGTCGGTCGTCGCCTGGTCCGGCACGGTGACAAGGATGTGCGACAGCAGGTAATCCGTTTCACCGCCGGCCTGTGCGGCGACGGTGGCGAGGTAGTTGTCGACCTCCGCATCCGACACGGAAATGCGATTGTCGACCTCACGCTCACGCAGACGCTGCATGACGATCTCTCGGCGAATCTCCTCGCGATACTTGGCGTAGGGGATGTTTTCGCGCTCGAGCACCCGCCGGAACTCCTCCGGAGTCATCTTGTTGTCCTGCGCGATGCGCACGATCGCGCGCTCGACCTGCGTGTCGTCCACGCGGATTCCGGTCTCCTTCGCGAACTGCATCAGCGAGCGCTCGGTGATGAGCCGCTCGAGCAGCTGCCGGTCCAGCACGTCCTGCGCGGGCGGCGTCACCTTCGATGCCTGCATCTGCGTCAGCACCGCGCGCTTCTGCTCGTTCAGCTCGTACTGCGTGACAGCCTCGTCGTTCACCACCGCGACCACGCGGTCGAGAAGCCGGTCGGGCAGCGTTGCCGGCGCAGCGCGGGAGGCTGGAGTTGTGGCGCGAGGCCCGGGCTGCGATGGCGTGCCGGGACGCGGTGTCGTTTGCGCGGCAGCAAGCGCCGCGATGCCAAGCAACAGCAATGCGAGCGAGCCGCGACGGAACAGTGGACGGCAATGCGCCATCGGAAACCTCAATACTCGGGATACGGAAGGATGCCAGGGTCCGTGAAACGCGCCGGATCATTGCTCCGGGTATAGCCCGGAAGGCTCCGGCGCAACAGCTCGAGCGGGCTCGTGCCCACCCGGGCAAGCCCGTTGAGCTCGAGCTGCACGTAAACGGATGTGTTCGTCTGCTGCGTCGTCGTGGCGAGGCGGTGGTACACAAGACGCAGCACCCAGCAGTCCGCATTGTACTCGACGCCGGCAATGGCCTCCAGTGTCTTGCTGTTGGCGAGCGAATAGTTCCAGCGGCCGAGTGCGGTAAAGCGCCCGTCGATCGGCCACTGGACGGAGATGTCGAACTGCTTCAACTCCGTGCTCGACGGGTCCTCGTTCTGCGCGGTGTAGCGCCACACCGCGTTCACCGCCTTGCCGGGCGCTGGCAGCCAGCGCGCGCCGGCGTTGAAACGCTCGGTCCGGCCGCCATCGAGGTTGAGCTGCAGCAGCCCGTTGAGCGACCATTGGTCGGTAATGCGCCCTTCGACACCGAAGAGCAGGTCCGAGCTCGATGCCGAACGCGGCGACTCGCCGGGCAGCGTCACCTGCTGCGACGCGAAGTAGAAGCGCTGACCGATCGCGGCCCGCAGTCGCTCCACGCCGGTGTCGCGATCGAGCAGCCGCGAGGTGAGCGCGGCAGTGAGCTGGTTCGCGTCGCCGACGCGGTCGTAGCCGATATAGCGGTTTTCGCTGAAAAGCTGCGAAAAGTTGAAGTCGTCGGTCGTCGTGTCGAAGACCGGCAGCTGGTTCTGGTTGCGCAACGGGATGTAGACATAGAACGCGCGGGGCTCGAGGGTCTGGACGAAATTGCGGCCGAAAACGCTCCATTCGCGCTCGAACGTGAGCCCGCTGTCGATGCTTGCGATCGGCACGGCGAGCGTGGGACGCGCATCGACCCCGGGCGGCTGGTTCTGCAGGTTGTACTGGTTCATCTGCACGCTGGCGCGCGCCGCCACGAACCACGCGGGCGCTTGCCGCGACCACGTCGCCTGCGGGTAGAAGACCGCCCGCTCGCCCTGGGTGAGCTGTGACTGGCGGAAGTTCGCGTACTCGGCCAACCCCGTCCAGCTCACCCCCCCCCAATCGACTTCGTTCAGCGTCGCGCGAAGCTGCGGCAGCCGGTTGTAGGGCGGCGTAATCGGCGCATTGGGGTCCTGCAGCGTCTGGTAGGCCTGCACCCGGGCAAGCATCACCCACGGACCGGTGGCATAGGTAACGCCCGCCTCCCGCGGCAGCGTCGTTTGAGAGGTCACCTGCACCCGGTCGGCGAGATCGGCGAAATAGAGATTGTCCGAAACTTCGTTGACGTTCCAGTAGCCCGTGAAGTTCGGCGTGAACTGCTGGTTGTGCCGGGTCGAAAGGAGCCATCGGAACGTCTGGGTCTGCCGGTCGTCCGGCAGCACGTCGATGTCGGTCTCGCCGGACATTGGCGAGGGCTCGTCGAACAGGTAGCGGAACTGCCCGCCGATCTGCAACCCGCGCTTGGTCATCACACGCGGCGTGACCGTCGCGTCGTAGTTGGGGGCGAGATTGAAGTAGTAGGGCAGCGCAAGCTCGAAACCACGGATGGCGGTCGCACCGGCGGTGGGCGTCAGGAACCCGGACTTGCGCTCGCTCGAAAGCGGGAACGAGAGGTACGGCGAATAGAACAGCGGCGTGCCGAAGAAATACACCGTCGTGTCGTGCGCAATGCCGACCTTGCGGTCGTTGTCGAGCTCGAGCTCCTTGGTCTCGAGGAACCAGTCCTCGCGCGGGGCCACGCACGTCGTGTAGCGGGCGCCCTCGATCTCGTAGCGATCGGAGCCCAGGAACGTAATCTTCGAGGCGTCGCCGCGCCCGCCCACCTCGCCGACCTGGAAGCGCGGCTCGTCGAAAAAACCCGTTTCGTCGCCGCGACGGAACTTCACCGCCGGGCCGATGATCGAGTCGGCGCCCCGGCGCAGCACGACATTGCCCTTCCCCTCGACCTCGCCATTTGCGATGTCGTAGGCAAGCCAGTCGGCAAGTACCGTCTCGCGTTGGGTGCGAAGCTCGACCTTGCCGCTCGCCTCGACTCGCTGCTGGTCGCCCTCCATCCGATCGGCGCGCAGGAACAGCGCACCCCGTTCCTCGGCCGTCTTCGCGGTGGCCTCAGCAGGCGGCGCGGGCCGGGCAGCGCCCGGCACACCGCCACGCAACGATCCGGGGGGCGTGGTCTGCGCGGAGGGAGACGTCGGACCGCGTGGAGCTACCGGCGGCGCAAGCTCGCGCGAGGGGCGCAACACGAGGTCGGGCATCGCGTCCGTCGGCTGTGCGGCGAGTGGACCTGCCGAAAGCCCAATCGTCGCCGCAATGGCGATTCGAAGCCGCAGGAACGAAACACCGCTGGCACGAGTCGCTGCGTCACGCCTCGATCGCGCCTCGCCGCGAGGCATTGTGACAGGCGTCCGCCATCCCGCGCCCACGCGCTCCATGTGCGGATGGAGAGCTTTCCCGATACAGGATTTCATGCGGAAGAAGCAGACGACGCGTTTGCTAGAATACCCCAACATCAGTCCGCCGCGTCGCGCGCGCTTTCCGATCGCGAGCCGGCGCAAGCGCCAGCCGAAGCATCGCGGCCCTCCGGATCGTTCCCGAATGACCGTATCCACCGACGTCCGCGCCGCGGTGCTTTCCGATTGGCTCGGGGACACGCTCGCGCGCCGCGCGTTCGAACTCGCCCCGGCGTCCACCGACGCGAGCTTCCGCCGCTACTACCGGGTGACGCCCGCTTCCGCGTGGCGAGGCCACTCGACCCTGGTGGCGATGGATGCGCCGCCGCTACAGGAGGACTGCAGGCCTTTCGTCAAAGTCGCGGCGATGCTGATCGAGGCCGGCGTGCATGCGCCACGTGTGCTGGCGCAGGATCTCGAGCGCGGTTTCCTGCTGCTCGAGGACCTCGGGACGACGACCTATCTGGCCGCGCTCGACCCCGGCAATGCGGCGAGGCTCTTCGGCGACGCGACCGACGCGCTCGTGCGCTGGCAGCTTGCGACGAAGCCCGGCGTACTTCCTCCCTACAGCGATGCGCTGCTGCGCCGCGAGCTCGAGCTCTTTCCCGAATGGTATGTCGGGCGGCATCTGGGCATGACGCTGACTGCGGACGAGCGAGCGGCGCTCGAGCGCGTGTTCGCGACGATCATCGCGAGCAACCTGGCGCAGCCGCGCGTCTACGTGCACCGCGACTACATGCCGCGCAACCTGATGGTCTGCGAGCCGAATCCGGGCGTGCTCGACTTCCAGGACGCGGTCGAAGGCCCGATCACCTACGACATCGCGTGTCTCATGCGCGACGCGTTCCTGAGTTGGGAGGACGAGCGCGTCCTCGACGTGACCGTGCGCTACTGGGAAAAGGCGAGGCGCGCCAGTCTTCCGGTCGCCGCCGACTTCGGTGCCTTCTGGCGCGATCTGGAATGGATGGGCCTGCAGCGCCACCTGAAGGTGCTCGGCATCTTCGCCCGCATCCGTCACCGCGACGGCAAGCCGGGTTATGTCGAGGACACGCCACGCTTCGTCCGCTACGTGCAGCCGGTCGTCCGGCGCTACCCCGAGTTCGCTCCGCTCGCGCGACTGCTCGACCGGCTCGAGGGCAGCGCACCGAGCGTCGGCTACACGTTGTAGCGGCGTGAGCCACGCGGCGAGGGGCCCCATGCAAAGAAGGATTCGCATCGGCAGGCCGGATCGCGCATGGGGATCGACGCCAAGGCGAATCGCCGCTTGCGGCCGACACGTGCGGCCTCATGCCGCCGATCGCATGCAAGGAGGCCGCGGCGTGAGCCACGCGGCGAGGGGCCCCATGCAAGGAAGGATTCGCATCGGCGGACCGAATCGCGCATGGGGATCGACGCCAAGGCGAATCGCCGCTTGCGGCCGACACGTGCGGCCTCATGCCGCCGATCGCATGCAAGGAGGCCGCGGCGTGAGCCACGCGGCGAGGGGCCCCATGCAAGGAAGGATTCGCATCGGCAGGCCGGATCGCGCATGGGGATCGACGCCAAGGCGAATCGCCGCTTGCGGCCGACACGTGCGGCCTCATGCCGCCGATCGCATGCAAGGAGGCCGCGGCGCGAGCCACGCGGCGAGGGGCCCCATGCAAAGAAGGATTCGCATCGGCAGGCCGGATCGCGCATGGGGATCGACGCCAGGGCGAATCGCCGCTTGCGGCCGACACGTGCGGCCTCGTGCCGCCGATCGCATGCAAGGAGGCCGCGGCGTGAGCCACGCGGCGAGGGGCCCCATGCAAAGAAGGATTCGCATCGGCGCGCCGGATCGCGCATGGGGATCGACGCCAAGGCGAATCGCCGCTTGCGGCCGACACGTGCGGCCTCGTGCCGCCGATCGCATGCAAGGAGGCCGCGGCGTGAGCCACGCGGCGAGGGGCCCCATGCAAGGAAGGATTCGCATCGGCAGGCCGGATCGCGCATGGGGATCGACGCCAAGGCGAATCGCCGCTTGCGGCCGACACGTGCGGCCTCATGCCGCCGATCGCATGCAAGGAGGCCGCGGCGTGAGCCACGCGGCGAGGGGCCCCATGCAAAGAAGGATTCGCATCGGCAGGCCGGATCGCGCATGGGGATCGACGCCAGGGCGAATCGCCGCTTGCGGCCGACACGTGCGGCCTCGTGCCGCCGATCGCATGCAAGGAGGCCGCGCTTGACCCCTTTCGCCGGCGCGATGATCCTCGCGGCGGGGCGCGGCGAGCGCATGCGCCCTTTGAGCGACACGACACCGAAGCCTCTGCTCGAGGTCGGCGGAAAGCCGCTCGTCGTCTGGCAGATCGAAGCGCTGGTACGGGCCGGTCTCTCGACGATCGTGATCAACGCCGCGCATCTCGCCGCGCAGCTCACGGCGGTGCTCGGCGACGGCCGAGCGTTCGGCGCGGCGATCCGCTGGTCGCTCGAGCCCGAGGCGCTCGAGGTGGCCGGCGGCATTGCCACCGCGATTCCACTGCTGCCGACCGGACCGGCGCTGATCGTCAGCGGCGATGTCTGGAGCGACTACGATTACGCGCGCCTGTTGCCGCTGGCCACGGCAATGGCAAGCGACGAGCACACGGCGCGGGTCCATCTGGTGATGGTCGAGAACCCGCCGTTCCACCCGGGCGGCGATTTCGTGCTCCGCACGGGCGCGGACGGTGGCATTGGCCCGCTCGCGCTCGCCTGCGGATCGGCGGGCGAAACGACGCGGACGTATGCGAATATCGGCCTCTACGACACGACGTTGTTCCGCGGGCTTCCGCGCGGCATCAAGCTCAAGATGCTCCCGCTCTTCCGCGAGTGGATCGCGGCGGGGATCGCCACCGGCGAGCTGCATCGCGGTCGCTGGGCGAACGTGGGCACTCCGGACGACCTGCGCGCACTCGACCGCGCGCTTCGAGCGGGCGAGCCTCGCAAGTGAGATCGACATGAACCAGGAAAACCCACTCCTCGACTTCACCGGCCTGCCGCGCTTCGACGCAGTCACGCCAGCGCACGTCGCCCCTGCGATCGAGTCGCTGCTCGGCAACGCGCGCGCGGTGGTCGAGCGGATCGCGAGCGACCCTGCACCGGCTTCCTGGGACGGCGTGGTCGTGCCGCTCGAACATGCGCTCGATCGTCTGGACCGCAGCTGGGGTGCAGTGCGCCACCTGAACGCGGTCATGAGCACGCCGACGCTGCGCGATGCATACAACGCGATGCTGCCGAAGGTCACCGAGTTCTACACCGACCTCGGCCAGGACCTGCGGCTGTACGGCAAGTACAAGGCGCTTGCCGCGGCGCCGGAGTTCGCCACGCTGGACACGGCGCAACGGCGCATGGTCGACAACGAGCTTCGCGACTTCCGCCTCGCGGGCGCCGAGCTGCCCGAGCGCGACAAGGCACGCTACAAGGCGGTCCAGGAGGAGCTCGCGCAACTATCCTCGACATTCGATGACAATGTGCTCGACGCCGAGAACGCGTGGTCGATGTTCGTCGATCTACAGCGACTCGCCGGCGTTCCCGCGGACGTGGTCGCCGCCGCGCGTACGCAGGCGCAGGCCGAAGGCAAACCCGGCTGCAAGCTGACGCTGCGCGCGCCTTGCTACGTCCCGGTCATGCAATATGCGGAGGACCGGGCGCTCCGGGCGACGATGCACCGCGCCTACACGACGCTCGCCTCCGACCTGGGGGACAACCCGGCGTGGGACAACACCCGCGTCATCGAGCAGATCCTCGCCCTTCGCAGCGAGCAGGCGGCGCTGCTCGGCTACGAAAACTTCGCACAGCTGTCGCTCGTCCCGAAGATGGCGAGCACGCCCGCCCAGGTGCTCGCTTTCGTGCGCGACCTCGCGCGGCGCGCGCGCCCGTTCGCCGAGCGGGATTACGCCGAGTTGGTCGCCTTCGCCCGCGACCACCTGTCGCTTCCCGACGTGCAGGCGCACGACCTGGCCTTCGTGTCGGAAAAGCTCAAGAAGGACCGGTATGCGTTCGGAAGCGAGGAGGTGAAGCAGTACTTCCCGGAAGAGCGCGTCCTGTCGGGCCTCTTCCGTCTCGTGGAGACGATCTACGACGTCGCGATCCTTGCGGCAAACGCGCCGGCCTGGCATCCGACCGTGCGCTTTTTCGACATCCGCGACCGCGCCGGTGCGCTGATCGGGCAGTTCTATCTCGACCTCTACGCCCGCGAAGGCAAGCAGAGCGGCGCGTGGATGGACGATGCGATCAATCGCCGGCGCGCGGAGGATCGCGTGCAGCACCCGGTCGCGCTGCTGACCTGCAACCTGCCTGCGCCGGTCGAGCGCGACGGCAAGCTCCGCCCCGCGCTCTTCTCGCACCGCGACGTGATCACGATCTTCCACGAGTTCGGGCATGGGCTGCACCTGCTGCTCACCCAGGTCGACGTGCCAGGCGTCTCGGGCATCCAGGGCGTGGAATGGGACGCCGTGGAGCTGCCCTCGCAGTTCATGGAGAACTTCTGCTGGGAATGGGACGTGCTGACGCAGATGACGGCGCACGTGGACACGGGCGAGCCTCTGCCCCGTGCGCTGTTCGACAAGATGGTCGCGGCGCGGAACTTCCAGAGCGGCCTGTCGACGCTGCGGCAACTCGAGTTCGCGCTGTTCGACATGCTGCTGCACAGCGCGTACCGGCCGGGTGGCCGGGAGCCCTCCCCGAGCGCTTCCGAGGTCCTCGAAACGGCGCGAAGCGAAATCGCGGTCGTGCCGCGACCCGACTACGACCGGTCGATGCACGCGTTCGGCCACATCTTCGCCGGGGGGTACGCAGCCGGCTACTACAGCTACAAGTGGGCCGAGGTGCTCTCGGCTGACGCCTACAGCTTGTTCGAGGAGGTGGGGGTACTGTCCCCGGAGGCCGGGGCCCGGTTCCGGGACGAGGTGCTCGCCCGGGGGGGCAGCCGGCCCGCGCTCGACTCGTTCGTCGCCTTCCGGGGGCGCCCTCCACAAATCGATGCGCTTCTGCGGCATAATGGGATGACAATGTCATCGTGAAGGAGGCGCCATGCACCGCGCAACAGCGAGCATCGGAGGGGTTCTGGCCGTCATGGCAATGGCGGCGGCGGCAACGGCCGGCGCGCAGGAGCGGCAGGTCTACCGCTACACGGACACCGACGGACGCGTGGTCTACTCCGACCGTCCGCCGGCCGGCGAAGCCAAGAACCTGCAGGCCAAACGCATCGGCGCCAACTACGTCGAGACGAGCGAGGTCTCGTACGCGACGCGGCAGGCGACCGAGAAGTATCCGGTCACGCTCTACACGTTCGCCTGTGGCGAGGTCTGCCAGAACGCCGAAGGGCTGCTCAATCGCCGCGGGGTTCCTTTCACCACGGTGAATGTCGAGGACGCGCAGGGCGCGCAGAAGCTCACCGAGCTGACCGGCGAGGCCAATGCACCGGTGCTTCAAGTCGGTGACAAGCTGATCGCCAAAGGCTTCAACGACGCTCGCTGGCAGGCGTTGCTCGACCAGGCGGGCTATCCCAAGACGCCCGCCGCGAGGCGCACCGCCGTCAAGCCGGCGGGCGAGCCGGCGGCTGCAAAGGCGGAACCCGACGTACCGCCACCGGTGGTCTCGACGCTGCCCGCGAAGGGTGGCGGCTACCCGAAGTAGGCGGCGCCTCCGAACCGATCAGCGCCCCCGCCGCGTCGCACCGGGGGCGTTGTCGTTCTTGCCGAAGCCTCGGGCGCAGTCCCCGGCGTACGTCTTGCGCAGTCGGCGACTGGGTCGCGCGCCACTCGACTTCGTTGTTTGAGCCTCTGTTCACATCATATCCGCAAGTGCGAACGGGTGGCTGGCGGCGCCAATCGAGGCGCCTGTCGAAGCCAACTGCGGGCAATCCGGCCGAGATGGATGAGCGTTCAGGACTGCTTTGGCGATCCGTTTTCAACGGTCTCCAGGCGCGATTGCCCGGCGTGTTGACTGCGATCAAGACCCAAGCTGGCGCCAGGCGCAGTCTCTCCCCAGTAACCGCTGCGAGCTCGCTTTGTCGCGGCGGGTTTTTTGCAGGCACCGTTGCCCCCGTGCCGAGTCCCTCCGCGAAAGCGCGTTCCCCAGGAGCCGACATGACCCGTAGCTTGAAACGACTCGTCCCGGTGCTCTTGGCGCTGGCACCGATGCTCCTGTCGGTCACGCCCGTCTCCGCCACGAGGATCGGGGTTGGCGAACTCCGTTACAGCTATCCGATTACCGATGACACCGACGTGGCGGTGACCTACGGGAACATCGACACGGTCACATCGGCCCCTTTACGACTCGAATTCTGGGCATTTCGGGACCTGTACCTCGGAGGGAGCCTGAATGGCTACAAGCTATTCCAGGCGGAGGTCGAACCATTGGACCCAGGTCAATCCACGACGCGCCACTTCAGCCCTCGCGGTCAGGTTCTTTCCTGGCCACCGGACAACGCCGGCTACTTGACCATCATCGTCACGGAGTTCGATGGTGGACCGGCGAACGGCGGCTATGCTCCGCGCACCCATTGCGGTGGCAACACCTACTTCGCGGACATCGGCCCCCGTCCGCCTACTCCGAAGTACTTCACCCCGGTGAAAGGTCTCTGGTGGAACCCCAACGAATCAGGTTCCGGTTACATGCTCGACTTCCGGCACGGGGTTATGGTGGTCACCCTCTATTCCTACACGGCGACCGGCGAGCCCCAGTGGTATATCGCATCGGGACCTCTAACGAACGGCGGGCGCGAGTTCACGAGGCCGCTGGAGAAATATCGAGGAGGCCAATGCATATCGTGCTCCTACCAACTGCCGAGCCCCAGCGGAACCGATGGGAACGTCTCGATCCGGTTTGACTCTCCGACCTCGGCGGTGATGACGTTGCCAGGCGGGCGCGTGACGCAGATTCAGCCTCAGGACTTCTGAATTGCGTACGCCGCGAGGATCGCTGCACCAAAGTGATCGCTTGGTGCGCCTCTCCGCGTGGGGACGGGAATGGCGGGGCGGTTTGCGGCCCGGTTCCGGCGCAGTCGACGACGCCGGTCGCAGCGACTATCGGCGAAGAGGTCGAGCCCGAGCCAGGTGCGAAACGACCATCAAGATACGCGCAGCCCATCCGTCCAGCAGGCTCCGCCGGCGGCCGGTGCGAAGTCCTCGCCAAGGCTCGGGTCTTTACTGAATCGACGGTGGACCGGTGAACTATCCGGGCTAGAATCCTTCCTCGCGCATCTTGCCGCGGCGCACCCGGCCGCGCACCGGTCCTTCGCAGGCTCCCTTTGAAGCTCGCCACCTGGAATGTCCAACGGTGTTTCATGGATGGTCGCCTCGTTTCAACAGACGTCTATTCCATTTAATTAACATGAGGTTGCAGTTTCGACTTGTTTCAGCCTGTGCCATTCCATTACGTCGAAGCTTGCCCCACAATATGACCCACGAACACCGGAGTTCAGCACTCTGGGGATCATCGTGGCGCTCTCCAACTTCAAGATCAAGGCTTTAAAACCCGTTCCGGGCAAACGCCTTGAAGTGGCCGATGAACACGGCCTCTACATAGAAGTCCTGCCAAGCGGATCGAAGGTATGGCGTTACCGATACGTCCTTCACGGGCGTCGCGAGAAGGTAACGGTCGGGCCGTACCCCGAGGTCGGGCCTTCCGAAGCCAGAAAACGCAGATTCGCCCATGCCGAGCTTGTCGAGCGCGGTGAGTCCCCGGCCAAGGCGAAGCGGCGTGAGAAGTTAGTCAAGCGAAGCGCAAACACAATCAGTGAGTTCGGCGAGACCTACCTCGCGGACGTTGTGCGGGTCCGTTTTCGCCGAGCGAAGGACGCGGAACGGTATTTCACCCGCGACATATTCCCTGCGTTGGGCAACTTTCGGCTTGCCGAGGTTACGCCTCGCGACGTATTGGGATTGATTGACGGTGTCAAAGCTCGCGGAAGACGAAAGGTACGCGATTCGGTTCAAAAGGCGGTAGTGGTGGAGAACTATGGAAGCTGGACTAGTGCCGGCATTTGCTTCCAGTAAGTAGGGCAACGATGGCAACGAACAACGCGACCACGGCACAGGACTCGGTCCGCCCTTGCTACGCGAACTGCGCCCAGATGAACTCTGCGGTGTCAATTCTCTAAGACAAGCATGCAGGGAAGAGACTCACGGGCATGGTCGGTGGGGAACACTCGAATCACGTACACGATTGTTATGTTCAATCTAACGAATTGGAGCCATCTTGGTATCCCCACGACTGGTCGCAAAGATTGAGTCCGAAGAGCCCACGCTTCGCTTAGCAGTTCTGATCGACGCAGACAATGCACAAGCTACCGTCATTGAAGGGCTTCTCGCGGAAATAGCAAGGTTCGGGGAAGCGACGGTGCGGCGCATCTATGGCGATTTCACTGCGACGACCAGTGCTGCGTGGAAGAAGGTATTGCAGCGATATGCGATCAAGCCGGTACAGCAGTTTGCGTACACGACCGGGAAGAACTCCACGGACAGCACGTTGATCATTGATGCGATGGACTTGCTGTACACGCGGAAATTCGATGGATTTTGCCTGATAAGCAGCGACAGTGACTTCACAGGTCTTGCGATGCGTCTGCGTGAAGAGGGACTTACGGTGCTTGGGTTCGGTGAACAGAAAACACCGGAGGCGTTCCGAAATGCGTGTCACAAGTTCGTGTTCACGGAGGTCCTTCGCAACGGCGTCTCAGCCGATGCGGTAGGGGCGACATCCCCCGCTGACAATGAAACAAAGCCGGTGCCGCCTCAGGCAACTGTTGGGACCAAGGTGGCTAAGGTGGAATTCCCCAAGAAGTTCGTCCTAACCGCACTTGAGCAGTCAAGCGACGATGCGGGGTGGGCACATCTTGGCACCTTCGGGAGCTACCTTACCAAGCTGCAACCAGACTTTGACTCGCGGCTGTACGGCTACAAGAAGCTCTCTGATCTGGTGAAGGCAAGGACAGAGCTTTTCGTCACGGAAGAACGGCAAGCGCCGGGATCGAATCACAAGGTCCTTTACCTTCGCGCAAAGTAGGCGCTTTCCGGCGTTCGGTGCATGTGCCCTGCCTGCGCAGAGTCGTTTCCCCCAGTAATCATCCCAACAATCGCATCGAAGAGGCTCTTCACGGCTTTGGCCTGCCCGTCCTGCGCGAACTGCGCCCGGAAGATCGCGGCGGCGTCGATGCTGACCGAGTCTTCCTCGGGAGGAATCCCGGCCTCGGGAGGCTGAGGAGGGAAGCCCACCTGCTCGCCGATGCCGCTCCCAATCGGCGGCGTGTTCGAACCATGCCAACAGCCCCGGTGCGATCTGCGGAGCCTCATTGGTGGCCTCGATCAACGCGGCAAGTTCGACCATCATCGAGGTCGGCAAGAGCTGCGACAATCGGACTCAGGTCGGCGTCCATTTCCAAGAGGAACTCGTGGCTCGCAACATCCTTGATGAAGCTCACATACATCCCTCCATTAGGGACACCATTGCCAACTTCCATGCAGACATCGTCCGCGAGGTGCAGGCCGCGATTGCCGCCAACGACGTGGTTGTCGTAGGTATGAAGCAGAATCCCTTTCCGAAGAGGGCGCGTAAGGCATTTCACGCGGCCGGGCTGCCGTTCAGGTACCTAGAATACGGAAGCTACTTGAGGGGGTGGCGGCGGCGCAATGCCTTGAAGATGTGGACCGGGTGCCCTTGCGAATGATTTCGGTGTGGGGCTCGAACAGGCTCACGATCTTGCCCGCGAGGTGGGTGTTGCCTTTGATGATCCGCTCGCGCGTCTGCCGCATGACTTGCTTGACCCGCGGGATCATCGTCTCCAGGTACTGCCGGCTCGCTTCCAAGACGACCTGTTCGACCAGAGAGCTGCCGTGCTTGACCCCGGTAGCCACCTCGGCGGCGAAGCGTTGCGCTTGCGCCACGACGCGTCCGGTGGCAGCCAGAAGCTTTTGGTAAATCTGTTTTAGCTTCTCCTTGCCTTGCTCGCTGCGGCTGCGGCTCGCTCGGCCAATCTCGATCACGCGATACCGCACGCTGCGGGTGCGATCGCGCAGCTTGTCGCCCGCGGCGCCGGTCACTTGTGCGATTTTCTTCATCGTGCGCGTGAGTACGCGCACCGCATCGCCGAGCAAGCCGCTGTCGGTCGGGTAGTGAATGTCAGTCTCCACCACTGTGGTATCCACGCGCAGCCGTCGCCCCTGAACGATCTTCTTCTCCCGCGCGATGGCAACCACCCGTTGATGCATCTTCTCGATGATCTCGGGTCCGAGGGCGAGGCCCAGCTTGCCCAGCGTCTTGGCGTCAGGCACTTTGGCCGCGCCGACGCGCGTGAATTGACGATAGACCAGGTTCGCGCGCACCTCGCGCTCGAGCACCGCATAGCTCCAGTTGCGGATGTGCTTCAACAGCAGCAGCCGCAGCACCACGTCGGCAGGCGTTCCTTTGCGCCCGCGCGTCCGGCTCTGCGGCCAGCGGCAAGCCAACGCCTCATGCACAGTGCTCAGCAGATCCGGGTCGGTCAGGACTTCATCGACCTGGCGCATCCAGTCTTCCCACAAATCGCCCACCTCCTCGGCAATCAATCCCTCCCCGAAATTCAGCTGGCGACGGCTGATTTCGATCATGGCATCTTGCTCCGCGCCTTCTCTCTTTTAGCCCTAACCGCTTGCTTCTCTCGCTTCAGCTCGCGCAGCAGGCCCTCGCGATTCGCCGCCGAGAGCTTCAGGCCAAGCTCTTGAAAGCGCAGCCATGCGGCATGGGCGTTCTTGATCAACGGCGCCAGCGGCGGGGGTATGTAGACGGAGTGCGCCTTGCCCTCGGCGCTGAACTTCAAATACAGGTGCGGGCCATGGCGCTTGGCTGGGTCGTGGGCACAGCCGCACGAAGGGTCACCGCACTGGCGGGTGATCTCCGAGAGGGAACCCTGTACCATCGACTGGGCGGCGTCCTGGAGTTCCTCGATGCGCGCATCCTTACCTCGCATAATGGTTAAGGTAATCAATAATGACGCCCCTGTCAAGGGCGGAGGTGGTCGTTACGAAGCTCCTGTGGCAGAAACGCAACGCCTGCCAGGTGCGTTCGTGCAGAAAATGCGCCCGGTCGCCTCTGGAATGCACAGCGAGACCGGCGCGCATTTTTGCGCCGGAAAGTAGTTAGCCCGCGGGGCTTCGGCCGGTAATCCACCGCGGAGCGTTAGGAGGATCGGTCGATTGGCCCAACCAACAAGTGTCGAGCCATCTCGACCTCGCCGTCATTCCATTCGCCGTCCCATGAGACTCTTAGGCTCAGCATCTGCGAGCTTGCCTCATTGGAACGCGCCTGCAAACTGACGATCAAGTCCACCTTCCTAGCGTACGTCGTTGGCAGATTGTTAGGCGCAATGACCGGATGCAGCAAGAGCCCCTTCGCCTTGACGACACTTAGAAGGTCGCAATCCGCTTGCGCTCCAATTGTCCGGGACAGCGGGTAAATCTCTTGGTGCCGCCAGCGCATCGGTACATCGCCCGTCCATTTGACTTGCGGGCTCCCATCCGGACCAAATTCCTCCAAACGAACTAGCAGGACCTGAACCTGTGTCGCCAGTGGCCACTCTTTCGCGTTCCGAACCCGCAGGTGGTACATGCGCATCGCGTCCGACGTGGTGGCACCATCGGGAGCAACGGCCGTTCCAACTGTCGATTCACCGCGTTCCGCAACCAATGAAAGTTCTAGCTGCGGCTTGAACAAGGTCGCCTTGATCTTCTCGCCGAAAAGCGCCAGTAGAACGGCTAGAAACGTCGCGAGAGCAGCGAAAAACTGAACCGCCCAACTCCACCAATGCATCTCTTCCTGTGTCACGATAGTGAAGGGCTCCTTCTTGGCGTACGTGTCAACGTGCCCTGTTCGTAGGCTAGAGCGAACAGTTCGATTTGAGCTTAGGGTACGCTTTCAGTCGTTGCCAAGACTCCCAGCTCACTTCGCGCCGACAGTGTGACCGCTGTACGGTTGCGGCGATGCCTGCGACCCAAAGCAAGCCCCACAACAGGCCCCACGCACCGGTGTTCTGTGTGTGTTCGTCATAATAAACAATCTGTTACGTAAATTGTGAAGCTTGTCACCTGGAACGTCAATTCGCTCGGCATGCGCCTTGCGCGTGTCCTTGGTTGGCTCGCGGCAAACCAGCCCGACGTGCTGGCGATGCAGGAAACCAAATGCGAGGACGCGAAGTTTCCTGCCGATGCGTTCGATCCGGCTGGGTACGCCGCGTACTTCTCCGGCCAGCGGACTTACAACGGCGTCGCGCTGCTCGTGCGCAAGGGGTTGGCGGCGACGGACATCGTGACCGGCGTGCCGGGCTTTGCCGACGAACAAAAACGCGTCATCGCGGCGACCATCGGCACGACGCGCTTGATCAACGTCTACGTCCCCAACGGCCAGAGCGTCGGCTCCGACAAGTTTCACTACAAGCTCGACTGGTGCGCCCACGCGGCGCGCTGGTACCGCGACGAGCTTGCCTGCCACGACGAGCTCGCCGTCGTCGGCGACCTCAACATCGCGCCCGAACCGCGCGACGTGCACGACCCGGCGCTGTGGGAAGGGCACGTGCTGTTCTCGGAACCCGAGCGCTCCGCGTTCCGCGAATGGGTCGCCACCGGCCTCGCGGACAGCTTCCGGCTGTTCGAGCAGCCGGCTAACACATTCAGCTGGTGGGACTACCGGCAGCTCGCGTTTCCGAAGAACCACGGCCTTCGCATCGACCACATCCTGCTCTCGGCCAAGCTCGCGCAGCGCTGCACCGGGTGCCGGATCGACCGCAACGCGCGAAAGGGCGAGAAGCCCTCCGACCATGCGCCGGTGATCGCCGAGTTCCGCGACGCCTAGCCCGGATATTTCACCGGGCCGCCGCCGATTGAATGAAGACTCGAGCCTTGCCAAGCACTTGGGGCGCGCCAACGGCGGAACACTTTGGACGGGTGGACTGCGCGGTTTTTGGCGGCCGCTTTGCACCTGGCTCGAGCTTGCTCTCCTCGCCAATAGTCGCTGCTATTGGCGTCGTCGGCTGCGCCCGATCCAGGGCGCAAACCGCCACGCCAAATTCCCGCGCCCCGGTGAAACATCCGGGCTAGGTGCAATACTCTTCACTTAAGTACCTGACTGCGCTAAGCTCGTGCTTTCCACGGTAGGAGGACGGGCGATGGCACGCACGCTGGCGGCACTGCCCGAGGGAAGTCGGATCACCGACTACATCAGCCTCGGGGTAATCACCAAGACCTTCCCGTTGAAACGAGTGCGCGCGGTGCTGGCGGCGACTGGCAGAGCCAGTCAGCGCGAGCGGGACCTCCCCGCCCATGTGGTCGTCTATTACGCCATTGCCTTGACGCTGTACATGCAGTCGTCGTACCGCGAAGTGCTGCGGTGCCTGCTCGAAGGCGTGCAATGGCTGCTGGACCCAACGGTGACGCTCAAGGTAGCCGGCAACTCGGGCATCTCGCAGGCCCGCACGCGTTTGGGGTGGGAGCCATTGCGACAGTTGCACGATGAGGTCGTGAAGCCCATTGCCGTGGCCGCCACCAAGGGGGCTTGGTACCGCGGCCTGCGCCTGGTGAGCGTGGACGGCAGCACCTTGGAGGTGACCGACGAGGCTGCCAATGATGAAGCCTTCGGTCGACCGGGAGCCAGCCGTGGCACGAGCGCCTTTCCCCAATTGCGTTTCGTGGCGCTGGTCGAGAACGGCACCCATGTGCTGTTCGGTACCCAGTTGGGCTCCTATGCCACCGGCGAGATCACGTTGGCCAAGGCCGCGTTGAGCGCCTTGCGCAAGGGGATGTTGTGTTTGGCCGATCGGAATTTCTTCGGCTTCTCGCTGTGGGTGCAGGCCCGGAGCACGGGTGCTGATCTGTTGTGGCGGATCAAGATCAACGCTCGCTTGCCGCGCGACCAACCCTTGGTCGACGGCTCGTATTTGAGTCGTATCTACGCCTCGGACAACGATCGCCGACATCAGCGCAATGGCGTGACGGTGCGCGTCATCGAGTACCGGCTGCAAGGCGTGACCGATGCCGAGCCGATCTATCGACTGTTGACCAGCCTGCTCGATCCCGCGCAGACACCGGCCACCGAACTCGCCGCTCTCTATCACGAGCGCTGGGAGATCGAAACCGCTTTGGCCGAACTGAAGACCCACCTGCGTGGCGCCAAGATCGTCCTGCGCAGCAAAACCCCCGACTTGGTCCGGCAGGAGTTCTACGGTCTGATGATGGCGCACTTTGCGGTCCGCGGATTGATGCACGAGGCTGCTCTCAAAGCCGACACCGATCCCGACCAACTTTCGTTTCTGCATGCCGTGCGCGTAGTCCGGCGCAAACTCGCAACGGTCCACGCTATTCCCCCCTCGGCTGCGGAAACAGTTTCATGATCGCGTCCTTGAGGAAATCCTGCAGGAGCGCGTCGTCTCCAGCCGCGGCCGGCGCAATCCGCGCGGCGTCAAGCGCAAGATGAGCAACTTCCCGCTGCGCCCTCGTCACGCCACGCCCCTCAAGTCCATCGACATCGAAAAAGCCATCAGGATTGTTAAGTGACGAGTATTGGGGCTAGGTGCCCTTATGGCGCGAACGGCGCCGGGCCGCTTCCAGCCGTTCGCGGGAAGTCCACGGGAGTGAAGTCCCAAGCCCGGTTCCGGGACTTCAGTCCGGGCGGCCTTTGCGCAGTTCCGCCTCGAGACCGAGTTCCTGGATCTTGCGCGTCAGCGTGTTGCGTCCCCAGCCCAACCACTGCGCCGCTTCCATGCGGTGGCCTCCGGTGTGCGCGAGCGCGCGGCGGATCAGCGTCTTCTCGAACTCGTCCTCGAGACGGTCACCGACATCGCGCTCGCCTCGCGCCAGCGCCTGCGCGAGCTCGCGGTCGAGCGCCTCCACCCACCCGGTCTCCGCCTCGCCGGCCGCAGCGGCCGGTCGCTCGCGCACCTCGGGCGGGAGGTCGGCCACCTCGATGCGCTGCCCCGGCGCCATCACCGTGAGCCAATGGCACATGTTCTCGAGTTGGCGCACGTTGCCGGGGAATGAAAACGCCTCCAGCACCTTCTGCGCATCGTCGGACAGCACCTTGGGCTCGACGGCGAGCTCCTTCGCGCTTTTCTGCAGGAAGTGGCGTGCAAGCGGGCCGATGTCCAAGGCGCGCTCCCGCAGCGGCGGCAGGCGAAGCCGCACCACGTTCAGGCGATGCAGCAGGTCCTCGCGGAACAGGCCCTGCCGCACGCGCTCCTCGAGATTCTGGTGCGTCGCTGCGATGATGCGCAGGTTGGCCTTGAGCGGCGAATGACCGCCGACCCTGTAGTACTCGCCGTCGGCCAGCACGCGCAAAAGGCGCACCTGCAGGTCGGGCGGCATGTCGCCGATCTCGTCCAGGAACAGCGTGCCCCCTTCCGCCTGCTCGAAGCGGCCGCGGCGCAGGCTTTGCGCACCGGTGAACGAGCCGCGCTCGTGGCCGAAGAGCTCGGATTCGAGCAGATCCTTCGGAATCGCGGCCGTGTTGATCGCGACGAAAGGCCCCGGCGCGCGCGGGCTGTGGCGGTGCAACGCGCGCGCGACCAGCTCCTTGCCGGTGCCCGATTCGCCGGTGATCAGCACCGTCGCATTGGATTGCGAGAGGCGGCCGATCGCGCGGAACACCTCCTGCATCGCCGGCGCCTGGCCCAGCATCTCGGGCGCTTCGGCCGCCGCGCCGTTGGTCGGCGGCGCAACCGGTGTCTCGGTCGCGGCACGGCGGATCAGCGCCAGCGCGTGATCGACGTCGAAGGGCTTCGGCAGGTACTCGAACGCGCCGCCCTGGAACGCCGCCACCGCACTGTCGAGATCGGAGTACGCGGTCATGATGATCACCGGGATGTGCGGAAAGCGCTCCCTGATCTTGGACAGCAGCGCGAGACCCGACTCGCCGGGCATGCGGATGTCGGAAATCAGCACCCGCGGCTCACTGACCGCGAGCGCCTGCATCACCTCGTAGGCCGATGCGAACGACTTGTACGGGATGCCCTCGCGCGCGAGCGCCTTCTCGAGCACCCAGCGTATCGAGCGGTCGTCGTCGACGATCCAGACCGCCTTCGTCGTGTCGGTTCGCGGCGGCTCGTAGTCGTAGGCGTGCATCGCGGGCTCCTTTTGCATGGTCACGCTCCGACGCGCGCGGGCTCGAGCGGAAGCAGGACGGTGAAGACGGTGTGGCCGGGAACGCTGTCGCAGGTGATCGTGCCGTTGTGCTGGGCGACGAACGTCTGCGCGATCGTGAGGCCGAGGCCGCTGCCGCCCTCGCGGCCCGAGACCAGCGGATAGAAGATCTTGTCGAAGATCGCGGGCGGCACGCCGGGACCGTTGTCCTCGATCGCAAGCGACAGCGCGAGACGGAAGTGCTTGCGCGCAAGCGTCACGTGCCGCGCCACGCGCGTCGTGATGCGAATCTGCGGGCCGGCGGTCGTGCCGGAGAGCGCCTGCGCGGCATTGCGCACGATGTTGAGCAGCGCCTGTGTCAGCTGCTCGGGGTCCGCCTCGACCTCGGGCAGCGAGATGTCGAAATCGGCGACGATCGGGATGCCCGGGAACTCCGCCTGCACGACGCCTTTCACCCGCACGAGGAGCTCGTGGATATTGATGCGGCGATACGTCGGCAGCCGGTGCGGCGTCAGCAGCCGGTTGACGAGCGATTGCAGGCGGTCGGCCTCGCCGATGATTACCTGCGTGTATTCGATGAGCTGCGGCCGGTCGAGCTCGCGCTCCAGCAGTTGCGCGGCGCCACGAATGCCCCCGAGCGGGTTCTTGATCTCGTGCGCGAGGCTTCGGATCAACTCGCGATTCGCCTGCTGCTGCTCGTTCAGCCGCTCCTCGCGCGCGATCGCGAGCTGCTGGTCGATGTGACGGAACTCGAGCAGCAGCGCGACGTCCGGGTCGTCGAACGGCGAGACCGGCGACACGGTGCAGTTCAAGTGCTGCTTCGTCTTGCCGACCACCGCGAGCTCGAGCTCCTGTTCGGTATAGGAGGCACCGCTGCGCTCCGCCTTCTCGATCGCCACGGAGAGCGCGCCCACGTCGGCGAACAGCGTCTCGGGACGTTGACCGATGAGCTTTCCGCGTGAAAGCTCGAACAGGTTCTCGGCGGCCGGGTTTGCGTAGAGCACGGTGTGATCCTCGCGCAGCAGCAGCACCGCGGCGGCGAGCAGCTCGAGCCCCGGCCAGGCGGTACGCTCGATCTCGAACGGCTGTGGAATCGGCGTCGTCATCGCACGTCGCCGGATGCACGCGGACCACGCGCGACGACGGCGCGACCCCTGTCCATTAGCAATAACCGCGCCGATAGCGGCCGGGTGCAGGATGCCGGCACGTCGCGCCGGCGGGCGCACGACGCGGCGTCAGCGCGTCGAGGACAGTTCCTTGCGCAGCGCCTCGATGTTGCGCTCGTGCAGCTGCACGGCCTGGCGGAGCTTGGCGATGCGATCCGAGTACTTCTGCGGATTGGCCTGCTCGTCAGGCAGCGCAGCGGGCGCGCCGTTCGCGTAGGCGACGCGCGCTTCGGCCAGCAGCTTTTCCTCCGAGGTGAGCTCGTCGCCCAGCACCTTGCGGCGCATGTCATCACGACTTCGCTGCGTATCCGCATCCACGCGCGGGAACCCGGCCGGTGCGGGCATGGCCGGTGCGGGTGCAGCGCGACGCGGCGAGCGATCGGGCAGGCCGGCGTCGGTACCTCCCGGCAGGTTGAAATACGCGGCCGCGCCCGAGGACGTCGTGCACCGGTAGGTGGCGCCTTCCACGACCTTGGGCGCGTCGACGCACCCGGATTCCTTCGCCTTGGCGGAGAGCGTCTGAGCGCCGGTCTCCGCCGCGAGCGCACCGGCGACGAGCGCGAACGTGCAAAGCGCGCACTTGCGCAGTGCACGGTGAGAGCGGGAGGCGAAGGCGCTGGCATCCGTGTGCATGGCGATCGAGTGTAGCGAACACGGGGAAGCGAAGCAAAAGGGGCGGACTGCCGATGAGCCCGCCCCTTCCCGTATCGCTTAACGCCCGGACGCGACGCGACGCCTACAGGCTGTAGTACATGTCGAACTCGACCGGATGGGTGGTCATCCGGAACCGGGTGACTTCCTCCATCTTGAGATCGATGTAGGCATCCAGCATGTCATTGGTGAACACGCCGCCGCGGGTCAGGAACTCGCGGTCCTTGTCGAGCGCCGCAAGCGCCTCATCGAGCGACGCGCATGGATGCGGAACCTTCGCCGCCTCTTCCGGCTCGAGGTCGTACAGGTTCTTGTCCATCGGATCGCCCGGGTGGATCTTGTTCTGCACGCCGTCCAGGCCCGCCATCAGCATCGCGGCGAACGCGAGATACGGATTGGCGGTCGGGTCCGGGAAGCGCACCTCGATGCGGCGACCCTTCGCACTCGACACGTACGGCACGCGGATCGCAGCCGAGCGGTTGCGCGCGCTGTAGGCGAGGTTGATCGGCGCCTCGAAGCCCGGAACGAGCCGCTTGTACGAGTTGGTGCCGGGATTGGTGATCGCGTTCAGCGCCTTCGCATGCTTGATGATGCCGCCGATGTAGTAGAGCGCGAACTCGGACAGACCCGCGTAGCCGTCACCGGCGAAGAGGTTCTTGCCGCCCTTCCAGATCGACTGGTGGCAGTGCATGCCCGAGCCGTTGTCGCCGACGATCGGCTTCGGCATGAACGTCGCGGTCTTGCCGTAGGCGTGCGCGGTGTTGTGGACCGCGTACTTGAGGCGCAGCAGCCAGTCGGCGCGCTGCACGAGCGGCGCGAACCGGGTGCCGATCTCGCACTGGCCGGCGTTGGCCACCTCGTGGTGGTGCACTTCGACCTCGACGCCCATCTGCTCGAGCGCGAGGCACATCGCCGAACGGATGTCCTGCAGCGAATCGACCGGGGGCACGGGAAAGTAGCCGCCCTTGACCGTCGGGCGATGGCCCATGTTGCCGCCTTCGAACTTCTCGGCGGTCGACCACGCGGCCTCGCTCGAGAAGATCTTGCAGTAGCTGCCCGACATGTCGGCCGACCATTCCACCGCATCGAAGACGAAGAACTCGGGCTCGGGGCCGAAGTAGACGACGTCGCCAATGCCGGTGGACTTGAGATAGGCCTCGGCGCGTTTTGCGAGCGAGCGCGGATCGCGCTCGTAGCCCTTGCCGTCCGACGGCTCGATCACGTCGCACGTGATGTTGAGCGTCGTCTCGTCCATGAACGGGTCGATGTAGCAGCTCGAGGGATCGGGCATCAGCAGCATGTCGGAAGCCTGGATGCCCTTCCAGCCGGCAATCGAGGAGCCGTCGAACGCGTGTCCGCTCTCGAACTTGTCCGCGTCGAACATCTTCGCCGGCACCGAGACGTGTTGCTCCTTGCCTCGCGTATCGGCGAAGCGAAGGTCGACGAACTTCACCTCCTTGTCCTTGATCATCTTGAGAACGTCGGCCGGCGTGGTCATGCAGATCTCCTGGGAAAGTGTTTTCGTTGCATTGCAGTAAATGCGGATGACGGTTGAGCGAGAACTGTGCCCATTGGGCGCGAGCCGAAAAGCGGCGTCAACTCAGGCATTTGGACCTGCCGTGCGGGATACGGGCGCCACCTTCCGCACTCTAACGGTGCGAAACCGGACGATATTGCTCGAAATCTGTGCCGAAGACAACCCTCCGCTGATCCTTGCCGGGAAACCACACTTGCAGGAGCGCCGATGTCATCTGGCTAACGTTATCGCGCTTCGGTAGCGGGTTTTTTGACTTTTCATTCAGAGACTTGTAACCGGACTGAAGCGCCCGGTTCACGATCAATCCGGCGGCAAGCTCGCACCATGACGGTGCAAACGTCGGGGCGAGCGCTTGGCTCGGTCAGGGATAGAACAGGTAGACGCGGTAGCCGGCCTGGGTCGTTGCGCTTGCATCGATGAAAAGCTTCAACGCCACTTCCCCGCTCGCCGGGATCCCGCGGGCGACGTTCGCACCGGCCGAAAGGTACTCGGAGGGCGCGATTGCGCGGCGCACCACGATACGATCCTGCGCGTCGGTCAGGGTGAGTTCGACGTACGGGTAGGCAACCTCCGCCGCGGCGCGGTTGCGCACTGTCGCCGTGAGGATCAGCAGGCCGCGGTGCGCCGGGTCCGCCTGCAAATCCGATGCCTCGATCGATAGGAAACCGATCTCGTGGAGCGGGTGGATCTCGCATTTGGCGACGCTGCAGATGGCGCTCAATGCCGGCCGCATCGACGGCCAGCGTGCAGCGACACCGTCGCGAAAGTGGTGGACGGCCTGCAGCAGCAACAGCAGTGTGAGCGCCGTGGTGGCAAGCGCGTAGCCGATCACTTTGGACTTGGAGGGGCGGCTCGGCCGGTCCCACGCGAACCGATCCTCGTAGTCGACCTCGGGCTCCGCGACCGGTGCAGGCGTTGCCGGCCGTGTTTCGCCGGGCAGAGCCACGGGCTCGAGCGCGCGCGCATTGCGAAGCGTAACCGTCGGAGGGCCCGCGTCGTGCTCGAACGTACCGATGTCGCGGGGCAGCGGCGCCAACGAGATGAGCTGGGCGACGCCGTCGAACACGGTGCGGCAGTGACCGCAGCGGACCTGTCCGTTGCGCAGCGCGAGTTGCTCGCGCGTGACCCGAAAGATCGTGCGACAGCCGGGGCAGCGTGTGTATTTCTCGTCAGCCATCGCGGCAGGGGTCAGGAAAGCGTGGGGGCGCGCCGATCGCCGGTCAGGAGTACCCAACCATCGGCGCATTGCGACGCGGCGATATTAAACCAAGGCGCGTAAGCCGCGGCGACGGCGTCGGACTGCGGCTCGAGGATGCCCGAGAGCACGATGCGGCCGCCGCTGCGCACGCGAGCGGCAGTGCCGGCGCGAGCAGCACCAGCGGATTGACCAGGATGTTCGCGACCACCGTGTCGAACGCCCGCGGGGTAAGTGCATCGGGCAGAACGAACGTGGCATCGGCTCCGTTGATGCGGGCATTTTCCTCGCTTGCGAGCACCGCCTGCGGATCGATATCGGTTCCGACCACCGGATGCGCACCGAGCCTTGCCGCGGCAATCGCGAGAATTCCCGAACCGCAGCCGCAGTCCAGCAGCGACTCCCCGCGACGGACATTCGCGGCGATCCACTGCAGGCAAAGCCGCGTGGTCACATGCGAGCCGGTGCCGAATGCGAGGCCGGGGTCGAGGCGGAGGTCGAAGGCATCGGGCTCGGGCGCTTCGCACCACGTCGGCACGATCCAGAAACCGGGGGCTATCGCGATCGGTCCGAATTGCGCTTGCGTGGCGCGCACCCAGTCCTGCTCGGCGACCCTGCAGGTCGCGACCTCGGAGGAGGCCGCCCGAGTGCCGCTGCAGCGTCCGCCACCGCCGCCGGCGCGTCGCAAGCCTCCGGGAACAACGCGACGAGAAGGCGACAGGCCAGAGCTGATACGCCGGGGTCGCCCGGTTCGCCGTAGAGCGGGGTCTCTTCCGGCGTGCCGGCGCGCGGGTCGGAAGCATCGACCGACAACGCGCCCGCGGCGAGCAGCGCATCGGCCCACGCCTCCGCATCGCCGGCGCCGGTGTCGAACTGCACCGCAACGTAGCTTTTCATCGTGCCGCACCCGCTGCCGCCGGTGCATCGCGGAACGCTTCAGCCAGCGAGCTTCCGCTTGGCGAGCCGCTCCTCGAGGTAGTGAATCGATGTGCCGCCGCGCAGGAACTTCTCGTCCAGGAGCAGTTCCTGATGCAGCGGGATGTTCGTCTTGATGCCCTCGACCACCATCTCGGAGAGCGCGACGCGCATGCGGGCGATCGCCTGCTCGCGCGTGTCGCCATAGGCGATCACCTTGCCGACCAGCGAGTCGTAGTACGGCGGCACGAGGTAGTTCTGGTAGACATGCGAGTCGACGCGGATCCCCGGGCCGCCGGGCGCGTGGTACGACGTGATGCGCCCGGGGAGGGCACGAACGTGTAGGGATCCTCGGCGTTGATCCGGCACTCGATCGCGTGCCCGCGCTTGACGATGTCGCGCTGGCGAAAGCGCAGCTTCAGCCCGCAAGTGATGCGGATCTGCTCTAGAACGATGTCGATGCCCGTGATCGCCTCGGTCACCGGGTGTTCGACCTGCACTCTCGTGTTCATCTCGATGAAGTAGAACTCGTCGTCCTCGCAAAGGAACTCGAACGTTCCCGCGCCGCGATAGGCGATCTTGCGGCATGCTTCCGCACAACGCTCACCGATACGCAGGAGCTGGCGCTGGTTGATCCCCGGTGCCGGCGCCTCTTCGATGATCTTCTGGTGGCGCCGCTGCATCGAACAGTCGCGCTCCCCGAGCCAAACCGCGTTCTTGTGCTCGTCCGCCAGAACCTGGATCTCGATGTGGGCGTGGATTGCCGAGGAACTTCTCCATGTACACGATCGGATTTCCTCAACGCGGCCAGCGGGTCGCGGCTCTACAGCGCTACCGCGCAACGAGAGCAGCTTCGTGGTGCATCACTCGCATCCGGCGTCGGCCACCGCCGCGCCGCCGCCTTGAGCTCACCACCCGAAGATCTCCATGGCACCAGCAACGCCCATGATCTCCACTCGTACCTAAGGCACCACACCTTCACAGCCCAGTCATCACACCTCTCACCTTCCATGCTCATGGCCCCCTTCCCCGGCTCGTTCTCGCCTCCCATCACCCCATTCCAGTCAAGGCCTCCGCCTATAACCTCCACTCACGACCGCTCGTCCGTCTCTCCGAAGCTCGCGTTCTCTCGAAAGGAAGCCGTAGCCCGGATGCACGGCCTGCGCGTCGGTGACCTCGGCGGCCGCGATGATCGCGGGGATGTTGAGGTAGCTGTGGCTCGACGGCGGCGGGCCGACTGAACACCGATTCATTGGTGAGCCGCACATACTTGGCATCGCGGTCGGCTTCGGAGTGGACGACAACCGTCTTGATGCCGAGCTCGCGGCAGGCGCGCTGCACGCGCAGCGCGATCTCGCCGCGATTGGCGATCAGCACCTTGTCGAACAGCTTGACCGGCGGCGGGGCGGGCACGGGCGTGTGGGGCGGATCGTGAGGTTGCGGCCGGGCGCCGTCGGCGAGGCGGATTGCCGCGAAGGGCGTCCTACGCGACGACGAACAGCGGCTGGCCGAACTCGACCGGCTGCCCGTTCTCGACCAGGATGGCCTTCACGACGCCGCTCGCGTCGGCTTCGATCTCGTTCATGAGCTTCATCGCCTCGACGATGCACATCGTGTCCCCCTCCTTGACGCTGTCGCCGATGTCGACGAAGGCCTTCGCGCCCGGGGACGCCGCGCGATAGAACGTCCCGACCATCGGGCTTCTGACGATGTGGCCCTCGGGTTCCGCGGGGGGTGGCTTGGCACGACGGCCGGCCGGCTCGGCCGCGGCGGGCGCTCCACCGGCCGCCGCCGGTAACGAAGGCGTACTGCAACATGACCGTCTGCTGGCCCGGCGAAAGCGAGCGTGTGATGCGCACGCGCTCCTCGCCCTCCTGGATTTCCAGCTCGGCGATCCCCGAGGTCTCGACGAGCTCGATCAGTGTCTTGAGCTTGCGCAGATCCATCGCGATGCTCCTCAAAAGGTCGCAAGCGCATACGCCAGCGCGAAAACCATAGCCCGCGGGTGCCGAGCCCAACGATCGACCCCACGG
>CAVQXW010000003.1:0-2049172 GCA_963718025.1 uncultured beta proteobacterium
ACCTAGAATTAGGTCAGCAGAGTTTTCCGGCAGGGAGCTTTCCGGCAGCCGGCGTCCCACTCGGGCCAAACACCGGCGCGCCAAAGGCGCCCGGGAGCGCGATTCCGCAGTCGCTGCTCCTGCGCGCCGACGCGGTGATCCCGTGAACATGGATCTACCCGTACCGGGGCCCGGCCGATGAACGATGCCGTGGGCGATCGCGTCGAGACGGCCCGCGGGTCGGACGCCGGGAGCGGCCGCGCGCCAGAAGCCAACGACGCCGACGCGGGCCGGCCAGCCGTCCGCGGACGCCTGTTCCGCAAGTACCTGCTGCTGATTCTCTCGCTCGTGACGATCGCGCTGCTCGTGTCCGGCGGGACGAGCGTGTATTTCTCGTATCAGGAGAACAAGGCCGCGCTCGCGAACCTGCAACAGGAGAAGGCGGTCGCAGCCGCGGCGCGTATCGGGCAGTACGTGCAGCAGATCACGCAGCAGCTCGCCTACGCGTCGCTGCCACAGCTCGATCCTGCCGACGTCGAGCTGCGACGGATCGAGTTCCTGAAGCTCCTGCGCCAGGCGCCCGAGGTGACCGATATCGCACAACTCGATCCGTCCGGGCGCGAGCAGCTCGCCGTGTCGCGGCTCGGGATGGACGTCGTCGGCTCGGGCAAGGACCGTTCGCAGGAGCCCGCGTTCCGGGGCGCGCGACGCGGCAAGCCGTGGTTCGGGCCTGTCTACTTCCGCAAAGAGACCGAGCCCTACATGGTGATCGCGATGCGCTCGGGGAGCGACACGGGCCCGGTGACGGTTGCCGACGTCAACCTCAAGTTCATCTGGGACGTCGTCTCGCGGATCAAGATCGGCGAGAAGGGCAAGGCGTACGTCGTCGACGGCAACGGCTTCCTGATCGCGGATCCGGACATCGGCCTCGTGCTGCGCAAGACCAATCTTTCCCAACTCGCACACGTGCAGGCGAGCAGGGCCAGGCGCGAGGGCGAGGAGACCGCGATGGTGTCGGCCGACCACACCGGAACGGTGGTGCTCGCGTCGGTGGCGCCGATCGAAACGCTCGGCTGGAGCGTGTTCGTCGAGCAACCGGTCGCCGAGGTGTACGCGAAGCTCAATGCGTCGATCCTGCGCACCGGCCTGCTGCTGCTCGCGGGCCTCGTGATCTCCGCGCTCGGCGCCTGGGGCCTTGCGCGGGGCATGGCGCGGCCGATCCGCACGCTGCAGGAAGGGGCCGAGCGCATCGGCGCGGGCGATCTCGACCAGAAGATCGACGTGCAGACCGGCGACGAACTGGAGGCACTCGCGGACCGGTTCAACCGCATGTCGGCGCAGCTCAAGGAGTCGTACGCGGGCCTTGAGCGCAAGGTCGAGGAGCGCACCGCCGAGCTTACCGAGGCATTGGAGCAGCAGAAGGCCTCCGCCGAAGTGCTGGGCGTGATCAGCAGCTCGATTGCCGATGCGAAACCCGTCTTCGACAAGATCCTGCAGAGCTGCCAGCGACTGTTCGACGGACACATCGTCGGCATCGGCCTCGTCGGTGACGACGGCATGATCCATCTGGCCGGTTCGATCGGGGCGGCTGCCCCCGAACGATATCGGGAGGTATTCCCGTTGCCGCTGGATCGGGAATCGGGTTCCGGCAGCGCGATTATCGAGCGTCGCGTCATGCATTACCCGGACACCACGAGCAACGACGTGCCGGCCGGGGTCAAGCGTGGACGGCAGGCGATCGGTTTCCGTTCGGCGCTATTCGCACCCCTGCTGCTCGAAAGCCGGGCGCTGGGCGTCATCTGGGTCGCCCGCGCCGCGCAAGTTCCCTTCAGCGACAAGCAGATCGGCATGCTGAGGACCTTCGCCGATCAGGCGGTGATCGCGATCGAGAATGCGCGCCTGTTCAACGAGACGAGGGAGGCGCTGGAGCAACAGACCGCGATCAGCGAAGTCCTGCGCGTCATCTCGGGTTCGCCCGGCGACGTGCACCCGATGCTGAACGCCGTCGCCGAGCGGGCACTGAAGCTTTGCGATGCGGCGGAGTCGACCATCGTCCTCGTGGACGGCGGCCGGCTGCGCTCGGCGGCCCAGTTCGGGAGCACGCCGACACTCGAGGAGGGCGAGTTCATGCCTTTGACGCGCGGCTCGATCACGGGTCGCGCGGTGATCGACGGCACCGTCATCCACACCGCCGACCTCGCCACGGTGCCGGAAGACGATTATCCCGTCGCCCGGGAGCTGCAGCGCAGGATCGGCCATCGTGCGATCCTGTCGGTGCCGCTGATGCGCGAGGACCGCGCGATCGGCGCGATCGCGCTCTGGCGCATGGAGGCGCGGGCGTTCAGCGAAAAGCAGATCTCGCTGGTCAAGACCTTTGCCGACCAGGCGGCGATCGCGATCGAGAACGTGCGCCTGTTCAACGAGACGAAGGAGGCGCTGGAGCAGCAGACGGCGATCAGCGAGATCCTGCGCGTGATCTCGAGCTCGCCCACCGACGTACAGCCGGTGCTGGACGCGATCGCAGAGCGGGCGGCTCGGCTCTGCGAAGCGGCGGCGGCGTCGATGTATCTGACCGACGGCGACGCGCTTCGGCACCTGGCTTCGAAAGGACCCGCAGCGGATCCCGTGACGCAGGTCGAGCGGCTGGGGATCAATCGCGAATCGATCACCGGCCGCGCGCTGCTCGACGGGAAGACGATCCACGTGGGAGACATGTTGGCGGTGGGCGGCGAATTCCCGGCCAGCCACGCGATCGCCCGGCGCCTCGGCCATCGCACGGTGGTCGCCACGCCGCTCTATCGCGAAGGACATCCTTTCGGCGTGATCCTGCTGCGCCGGCAGGAAGTGCGGCCGTTCACCGAGCGCGAAGTCGCGCTGTTGCGGACGTTCGGCGACCAGGCCGCGATCGCGCTGGAGAACGTGCGCCTGTTCAACGAGACGAAGGAGGCGCTCGACCAGCAACGGGCCTCGGGCGAGGTCCTGGCCGCGATCAGCAGTTCGATCTCCGACACTTCCCCGGTCTTCGAAACGATCCTGGCCAGTTGCGAGCGGCTGTTCGCGGGCAAGATGGCCGTCATCGATCTCGTCGGCGAAGACGGGCTCGTGCATCTCGGCGCTTACCACGGCCCGAACCTGGACGAGGTGCGGCGGGTCTATCCGCACACCGTCGACACGACGAGCGCGACCGGCACGGCGATCGCGACCCGCAGCGTCGTGCATTTCGCGAATCTCGACGATGTTCCGGAGACCGCGCGCGTGGCGTTCCACGCCTTCGGAATCAAGGCGGCCATCGGGGCGCCGATGATGTGGGAAGGCAAAGGAATCGGCGCGGTCTGGGTCGCGCGGGAGTATGCCGGCCCATTTTCCGAAAAGGACATCGCGCTGCTCAGGACCTTCGCCGACCAGGCGGTCATTGCGATTCAGAACGCGCGGCTGTTCCGCGAGATCGAGGACAAGAGCCGGCAGCTGGAGATCGCCAACAAGCACAAGTCCGAGTTCCTCGCCAACATGTCGCACGAGCTGCGCACGCCGCTGAACGCGATCATCGGGTTTTCGGAAGTGCTGCTAGAGCGGTACTTCGGCGACGTCAACGAGAAGCAGGAGGATTACCTGAAGGACATCCACTCCTCGGGCAAGCACCTGTTGGGCCTCATCAACGACATCCTCGACCTGTCCAAGATCGAAGCGGGGCGGATGGAGCTCGAGCGCTCGACCTTCGACCTGCCCTCGGCACTGTCCAACGCGCTCACATTGCTGCGCGAGCGCGCACAGCGCCACGGCATCGCGCTCTCGCTCGATATCGACCCGACGCTCTCCGGTGTAGTCGCCGATGAGCGCAAGCTGAAGCAGATCGTCGTGAACCTGCTGTCGAACGCCGTCAAGTTCACACCGGACGGAGGGCGCGTCGACCTGGTCGCGCGGCGCGAGTCCGACCGGATAGTGATCTCGGCGCGCGACACGGGTGTCGGCATCGCGCCCGAGGACCAGGCCGCGGTATTCGAGGAGTTCCGCCAGGTCGGCAGCGACTACACGCGCAAGCTGGAGGGCACCGGCCTCGGGCTTGCGCTCACGCGCCGCTTCGTCGAGCTTCACGGCGGCCGCATCCACGTCGAGAGCGCGCCCGGCCAGGGCTCGACGTTCACGTTCGACATTCCGTTCGTGCCATGAGCGTAATCCTCATCGTCGAAGACAACGAGAAGAACCTGAAGCTCGTCCGCGACGTGCTGCAGGTGAAGGGCTATCGGACGCTCGAGGCCGGCACCGCGGAGGATGGCATCCGCCTCGCTCAGGAGAACAAGCCCGATCTCGTGCTGATGGACATAGAGCTGCCCGGCATGAATGGCATCGACGCGCTGCGGCTGTTGCGCGCGGACCCCGCGACGGCTGCGATCCCGGTCGCGGCAGTGACCGCATCGGTGATGCAGCAGGACCGCCGCGTGATCACCGAAGCCGGCTTCGACGCGTACGTGAGCAAACCGATCAACGTGAAGGAATTCCTCGACATGGCGCGGGCATTGCTCGAGGGCCGTCCGCGATGAGCGTGCCGGCGAAGGTCCTCGTGGTCGACGACACGCCGGCCAACGTCAAGCTGCTCGCCGACCTGCTCGGCGTGAAGGGCTACGCGGTCGCGACCGCGGCCAGCGGCGAGGAGGGGATCGCGAAAGTCGCCAGCGAGAACCCCGACCTCGTTCTGCTCGACGTGATGATGCCGGGGCTCTCCGGCTACGACGTGTGCCGCCATCTGCGCGCGGCGCCCGAAACGGCGTTGCTCCCCGTCGTGCTCGTCACCTCGCTCGATCCGCATCAGGAGCGCGTCAACGGCATCGAGGCGGGTGCCGACGATTTCCTCTCGAAGCCGATCAACCAGCCCGAGCTCTTCGCGCGGGTGCGTTCGCTCCTGCGCATCAAGTCGCTGCAGGACGAGCTGCGCGAATTGAACCGCACGCTCGAGGACCGCGTACGCAACCAGGTCGACCAACTCGGGCGTCTCGGCCGGTTGAAGCGCTTTTTCGCACCGTCGGTGGCGGACGCGATCGTTGCCGCGGGCGAGCAGTCGATCCTCGCGCCGCATCGCCGCGAGATCACCTCGATGTTCCTCGACCTGCGCGGGTTCACCGCTTTCACCGACGCCGCCGAGCCCGAGGAAGTGCAGGCCGTGCTCTCCGACTACCACGCCGCGATGGGCGAACGGATCCTCGCGCACGAGGGAACGCTCGACCGTTTCGCCGGCGACGGCATCGTCGTGTTCTTCAACGACCCGTTCCAGATCAGCGAACCCGCGCGCCGCGCGGCGAACACGGCGCTCGCCATGCAGGCGCGCTTTCGCGACTTGCGCGAACGCTGGCAGAAGCAGGGCTGGGACCTCGACCTCGGCATCGGCATCGCCCACGGCTACGCGACGGTCGGCGCGTTCGGCTTCGAGGGCCGCTTCGACTACACGGCGATCGGCGGCGTGGTGAATCTTGCAGCGCGCCTGTGCGGGGAAGCGCCGGGCGGACAGATCCTGCTCGATCGCCGCACCCGCGGCGCACTCGATGACGCGGCGAAAACGGAAAGCGCGGGAATGCTGACGCTCAAGGGCTTCGCCCAGCCGGTGCCGGCGTTTCGGCTGCTCGGCATCGACTGATCCTCGCCGGATGTGCTTCGCGCGCCTCGAACGACGCGCCCATCAGCCGGGAAGCGCCAGCGCGCAGCGCGCCACGTGCGTGAGCACCGCGTCGACCGTGCTCACGTGGATCACGCCATCGACGTTCGCGGCACCGGCGATTCCGATCACGGTCTTGCCGAACTGTCGCCCGAGCGCGACTTCGGACAGCGTGCCGTAGCTGTCGCCGACCGCGACGAGGCAAAACGCCGCGCGCGCGATCAGCGCGTTGCGCGCCTCGCCGATGCCGGTCGCGATCACGATGCCGACATAGCGATTCGCGGCCGCCGGATCGGGCTCGGGCAGCAGACCGATCGACAGGCCGCCAGCGCGCCGCACGCCATTGCACGTTGCTTCCATCACGCCCTGCCGCCCGCCGCAGATCACGGAGAAGCCCATGTCCGCGAGCCCCGCGCCAATGCCTTCCGCGGCGCGCAGTTGTTCCGCGCCTGCCTCGCGCGGCCCGATCACGCCGACCGGCACGCGAATCTTGTAAGGGGTCTCGCGCTGCATCCAGCGCACGGCGTCCTGCAGCTCGACCGGCTCGCCGGCCGCCGGGCTGCCGGCGACTTTCCACGCCCGCGCCTCGAAATCGAACTCCCGGCCGGCGGCGTCGAACAGACGCTCCGCGGCGCGATCGAGGCTAAAGGTGACGCTCATACCGACTCCCGAACCACTCGCCCGTGGTCATGATGGCGGAACAGACGGCGGTGATCAGCAGCGCGAGCGCAGCGGCAGCCGGAAAGTCGGAGCCTGTTTCCGAAATGAGGCTGTAGAGCTGCAGCGGCAGGATGTTGAGCTGGGTTCCGACCAGCGCGAGCGCCGTGCCATACGCGCCGAACACGACGGCCGCGACAAGGCAGAACGCCGCGCCCACCGGCGCCGCGACCTGCGGCAGCATCACCTGCAGGAACGCCTGAGCGCGCGTCGCGCCGAGCGACTCCGCCGCCGCGGTCTGTGCCGGATCGAAGTTGACGAACACGGGAAGGATCGACATCACCACGCGCGGAATCAGATAGTACGACGACGCGAACGCAAGCCCGACCGGCGTGAACAGCGCCTTGCCGATCACCGCGGGATCGAAGCCCGCGTAGCCCAGCAGCTGCGTCACGAAGCCGGCGCGTCCATAGCCCAGGATGAAGCCGTAGGCTACGATCAGCCCGGAGAATGTGAGCGGCAGCGCGATCACGAACGACAGCAGCGTGCGCGTGCGCTCCGGCAGCCGGGCCAGATGGAGCGCAACGGCGAGGCCGACCGCGGTCGAGAGCGTCGCCGCAACGAGCGTCAGCAGCATGCTCCCGCCGAGCGACGCCCAGAACGGCGGCAGCGCGAACACGCGGGCGAACGCGCGCGGGCCCTCGGCGAGCGCGTCGACCGCCACCGCGGCGAGCGGCAGCGCGAAGAAGACCGCGAGCACCGCGATCGCCGGCAGCGCGAGCAGCGCGAGCGAGCGGGCCTGCATCAGCCACCGACGGCGAAGCAGACGCCGACACCGGGAAGGAGGACCCTCCCCGGCTGCGCGGCTGTTGGTGCGGACAAGCTCACTTGCTCTCGGTCGCCGTGACCCAGCCCTTGTCGATCTCGGCCTTCTTCGCCGCCGCCGCCTTGACGTCGAGCGGCTTCACCTGCGCGGCGACAGGCAGCTTGTCGGCGACGTTGTCCGGCAGCTTGACGCCCGGCACCGAGGGCCGCACGAAACCCTGCGCGAAGATGCCCTGCCCGAAGTCGGTCATGATGAAGTTGAGCCAGAGCTTGCCCGCGTTCGGGTTCGGACCCTTCTCGACGAGGCTGATGCCGTACGGCGCGGCGGCCGAGCCCTCTTTCGGAACCACCACCGCGACCGAATCGCCGAGGCCGTCGGTCCACTTGGCCTTGAGGCCGTCGTTCTCGTAGGAGATCCAGATCGGGATCTCGCCCTTGACGAACTGCGAGTACGGCGTCGTGCCGAGCACGCGCAGCACGTTGCCCGCCTTGTGCAGCTTGCCCAGGTAGTCGAGGCCCGGCTGGACGTTGTTCATGTCGCCGCCCGCGCCGAAGTTGGCGGCGAACGTCAGCACCTGCCCGACGCCGGTGGAACGTGGATCGAGATAGACAATCGAGTTCTTGTATTCGGGCTTCAGCAAGTCCGCCCACGACTGCGGGACGTTCTTGACGAGCTTGGTGTTGACGATGAACGCGACGGTGAGCGAGTGGATCGTGAACCACTTGCCGTCCGGATCGCGGAACACGGCCGGCAGCTGGTCGAAGTTGACCGGCTTGAAAGGCGCGACGACCCCTTTGTTGACCGCGTCGATCGCCGAGGCCGCGAAGTAGTAGGCGGTATCGGCCTGCGGGCGGTTCTTCGCCTTCTCGAGCGCGACAACGGTCGCCGCCGAACCGAGGTCGTTGTAGACGATCTCGACCTCCGGATAGCGCTTCTTGAACGCCGCGAACTGCGCCGCCCAGTTGGCCCAGGTCGGGCCGGTGTCGAAGCTCACGACCATGCCTTCCTTCTTCGCTGCCTCGTACAAGGCCTTCTCGCCCGCATACAGCTCGGGCGAGTCGAGGACGGTCTGCGCGAGGGCACCGCCCGCGACCAGAAAAGCGACAAGCGCCAACAGCCAACGACGGATCTTCATCACGATCTCCTTCATTGCAGGGGGAGGAACTGCACCGCGTCACGCGGTACACGAACGTGCGCGATGGGGCCGCGCACGGCGGTTTCGGACTTGAGCATGCCCGCGCCGACCGCGAGTTCCAGTTCACGGCTCGCGCCGTAGAAGCGGTCGTGCAGCACGCGAACCGCAAACACGTTGTCGCCGTGAGGCTCTTCGATCGGCAGGACGCGCTCGGGGCGGATCAGAACGCGCACGCGGTCGCCCGCGTTGCGCGCCTGCGCCAGCGTCAGAAGCCGCCCGATCGGAGTGTCGACTGCGTCGGCCGCGCCGACCACGCCGTCGAAGAGGTTCGCACGGCCGACAAAGCTCGCGACGAACGCATCGGCCGGGCTGTCGTAGAGCGCCTGCGGGGCCGCGACCTGCACCAGCCGGCCGTCGCGCAGCACCGCGATGCGGTCGGCGAGCGAGAGCGCCTCGTCCTGGTCGTGCGTGATGAGGAGCGAAGCGATGCGCTGCTGCCGCTGGATGCGTCGAACCTCGTCGCGCATCGCGACGCGGGTGGCGGCGTCGAGCGCCGACAGCGGCTCGTCGAGCAGCAGCGCGCGCGGCTTGAACGCGAGGGCGCGCGCGAGCGCGACGCGCTGCTGCTGCCCGCCGGAAAGCTGTGCGGGAAGCCGGTCCCCCATCGCGGAAAGCCCGACGAGATCGAGCATCTCGTCGGCGCGGCGCCGGCGATCCGCCAGCGGGACATCGCGCACGCGCAACGGATAGGCGACGTTGTCGCGGACCGTCATGTGCGGGAACAGCGCATAGGACTGGAACACGATGCCGCATTCGCGCGAGCGCACCGTCGCGCCCGTCACGTCCTCGCCCGCGAGGCGCACACTCCCCGAATCGACGCGGAGAAAGCCGGCGATGAGCCTCAGGAGCGTCGTCTTGCCGCAGCCGCTCGGACCGATGCAGACGACGAGTTCCCCCGGCTCTATGTCGAGCGAAACGTCGAAGATGCCGGCCTTTCCACCCGGGTAGCGGAACGCCACATCGCGCAGGCTGACCGCCGCGCTCATGCCGCCCCCGCCCCCGAAACCGACAGACGCGTTGCGCCGCGCGTGGAAAGCGCGCCGAGCGCCGAAGCGGTCAGCGCGAGCGCGAGCAGCACGACCGTCGCGGCACAGGCGAACCCGGTCGCGCCATAGAACGCCTGCAGCAAGACGACGGGGTACGTACGGTTCAGGAAGCCCGCCACCAGGTTGCTGAACTGGAACTCGCCGATCGACAGCGCGGCGACGATGATGAGCCCGGACAGGATCGAATGGCGCAGCGCCGGCAGCACGATATGGACGAAGCGCTGCAACGCGTTGCTGCCGAGCGACTCCGCGGCCTCCTCGAGCGCGCCAAGGCCGAGGCGCTGCATGTCGGAGACGACGGTCTGCAGGAAATAGGGCAGACCCAGCACGATATGGCCCGCGACCAGAAGCCAGATGCTGCCGAGCCAGGGCAGCGTGTCGGAGGAGAACACGAGAATGAAGCCGAACGCGAGCACGAGCGCCGGCAGCGCGACGGGCAGCTGGTAGAGGATGCGCGCGGCGGCGCGCACCCGGCGGCTGCGGGCGCGAAACACGGCATAGGCAAGCGGCAGGCCCGCGGCAAGGCATGCGGCGCAAGTCGTCGCGGCGACGAACAGGCTCGCGCCGAACGCCCGGCGGAAGCTTGGGTCCGAGGCGACCTGCTGGTACCAGCGGGTCGTGAGGCCGGTCGGCAGGAGCGTGTTGAGCCAGAGGTCGCCGAACGATCCCGCGAACAGGAGCGCGATCGGCGCAGCGAGATAGAGCAGGTAGGCGGCCGTGATCCAGCGGGGAAGCATGGCGGGCGGGCGGGACAGCGTCGGCGGATCGAACCTTAGCAGAGCCGGCAGCGTTCGGGGTGGCGGCGACCCGTGCCGCCCCGCGCACGGCCGGGGAGTCGCTGCGGCACGCCTCGGGGCCCGCTCACAGGAGCCGCCAGCGCCGGCGGCCCGCCGGGGGGCGTTTGCCCGGTCAATTCCTGTCTTGGACAGTCTCCCGCGCGATCTCCGCTGTCCACCCCGCTCGCCCGCGGCGTTCCCTGAACGGATGCGCATGGCGTAGACGTCGGCCCCGCATGCTGCGTTAATGCACGCCGCGCAAGGGCTTGCGCACTTTCAATCGAGGAGTCGCGATGTTCGATTCGATCACCGCCGCACTGGGCACCAACCCGCTGGTCTCCGGAGGGATGACGCTCGCCGTGCTGGGCGTGGCCGCGATGTGGCTGCGCGACGTTCCCGCCAGGTTCGCGAAGTGGGGGAAGCACCTACTCGTGACGACGATGACCGTCGACAGCCGCGACGAGCTCATGTTTCCGGCGCTCGTCGAGTACATGGACAGCCGCGAAGCGCTGCGCCGGATCAACAACTTCACCGTGCGCGCGGTGCGCAGCAACACGAGCAGCTACCAGAGCCTGCACGACGAGCTGCAGCAGGGCGGCCGGCCCGCGATCGTCCTCTCGCCCGGCGAAGGCTTCCACCTGTTCGTGCTCGATGGCCGCCTCATGTGGATGAAGCGCGAGGTCCAGGTCGCCGCATCCGTCGTGGAGAAGATCAGCCTGTCGACGCTTGGCCGCGACAAGCGCCCGCTCGAGGCGCTGATCGACGCGGCGATGGAGCACCGCATCGCGCGCGAGCTGAACCGCATCGCCGTCTACGTGCCCTCGCCCTACAGCAACGAGTGGTCGCGTGCGCGCCTCGGCAACAACCGCAAGCTCGACTCCGTCGTGCTGAAGGCCGGCCAGAAGGAGGCGATCGTCGGCGACCTCACGCGCTTCTTCGCCTCGCGCGAGCGCTACGAGACGCTCGGCATCCCCTGGCGTCGCGGCTACCTGCTCTACGGCCCCCCGGGGACGGGCAAGACGTCGCTCGTCACGGCGCTCGCCTCCGAGCTCGCGCTCAACGTGTGCGTGCTGTCGCTCGCCTCCCCCAACGTGACCGACGAGAAGATCGGCAGCCTGCTGTCGTCGGTGCCGCGCCGCTCGGTCATCCTGATCGAGGACGTCGATGCGTTCTTCCAGCAGCGCAGCAAGGCGGACACGCAGGTCAAGGTTTCTTACTCGGGCTTCATCAACGCGCTGGACGGCGTGGCCGCGCACGAAGGGTCGGTCGTGTTCCTGACGACCAACCATCCGCAGCTGATCGACGAGGCCGCGATCCGCTCGGGCCGCGTCGACTTCCGGATGGAGCTCGGCCTGTGCGACCGCGACCAGCTGGCGCGGATGTTCCGCAAGTTCATCGACGATGCGCAGGCCGCCGAACGCTTCGCCGACGCGGTCCCGGCCGACAGCTGGTCGCCCGCGCAGGTCCAGGAGCGCCTGCTCAAGGCGACCTCCGTCGAGGAGGCGGTCGCGTTGTTCAGCGACGCCGTCGTGCCGCTGCGACGCGCGGCCTGACTCTCGAACGCACGCGCCCGGACGCCAGCGGACGCGCCCGTCGCAGGCCGGCCGGCGCGAGCCCCCCGCGTCACGCCCTGGGGCGTCCTGCATCGCGGCACGTCCCGCGTCGGCTTCCCCCTGTTCGGCCCGCGGCGGGCCATGCGCGGACGGCGGCGCGCCCGGAAGATCGGCTCCTCGATCGTCAAAATGTGTTGCGCAAAGCGGATTCCCGGAGCACTATGACAACGGCATAGCGGCCACTTCCAGCGAGGACAAAGGACATGCTCAACTTCAATCGCAACGACCGCACCGTCGACACCAAGGACGCCGGCAAGCCGACCACGAAGCTCGCCCCCTACGGCACGGGTCCGCTGCAGGCGAACATGGGCAGCCAGCAACCGCCGCGCGCTGCGACGACGACGTCCGCGTCTGCGTTCGCGTCCGCCGCGCCGCCGCGTGAGGCGCCGCCGGCACCGGCGAGCAATCCGGTGCAGGCGCCGGCGCAGGGGCCCGCGCCGGCAACCGCGGCCGATGCCTCAGGCAGCAAGCTGATCGTCGGCAACAACGTCAAGCTCAAGGGCGTCGAGATCAGCAACTGCGAAGTCCTGCTGATCGAGGGACAGGTCGAGGCCACGGTGAACAGCAAGGCGATGGAAATCGCGCGGCCCGGGACACTGACCGGGACCGCACACATCGACGTCGCCGAGATCCACGGCGAGTTCTCCGGGGAGCTCACCGCTCGCACCAAGCTCGTCGTTCACGGCACCGGCCGCGTCACCGGCACGATCCGCTATGGCAAGCTGGTTGTCGCGGAAGGCGGAATGCTGACCGGAGACCTGCGCCAGATCGACGCGCCTGCGGTCGAACCAGGCGAGCCCGCTGCGGAAGCGCGCACGCGTCCGAGCCCGCCGCCGGATATGCGTTCGCTGCTCAACCCGCAGCACTGAGCACGAAGCGGCGCCGCGCCTGCTCGGGGCGCGGCGCAGCGTGCGCCGGGGTTCGCGGCCCCCGATCCCGCCGCGGACTCCGCTTCGCGCGCGGCATGAACGGTGCTCGTGGCGACGTTGCTGGCGCCTGTTCACACGATGTCCGCAAGTGCGAACGGCTGGCATGGGGCGCCAATCAGAACGCCTGACCAAGGCAAGTCCGGGCCTCTTGGCAAGGAAGGCAACGACGAGTGGCGCCCCCGGGGCGTCCGTTTCTTTTGCGTTGCTGCCGAACGGGCCATGCCCATCCTTGCAACGCACAGCCGCGCAGCCGGCCCGGCTTCGCTTCGCGCCTTGCCCCGGGCACTTTCGGCCCTGTAACGCAATTGTGGACATCGTGTGAACAGGCCCTACGATGTCGCCGTGCCTGCCGCACCTCGTCCCGCCGGCCCAACGCCGCTTTCGGTCGCGCGCCGTCCCTCACCCGAGGAACGCCGGCGCGGGCTGCTGTGGGGCATCCTCGGCGTGGCCGCCTTCAGCCTCACGCTGCCGGCAACGCGCGTTGCGGTGGCAGCGATGGATCCGGTCTTCATCGGGCTCGGCCGCGCGATCGTCGCGGCGCTGCTCGCGGGAGGCGTGCTGTACGTAACGCGCGCGCCGTGGCCCACGCGGGCTTTATGGCCGCGCCTTGCGGTGGTCGCCGCCGGCGTCGTCGTCGGCTTCCCCCTCTTTTCCGCATGGGCGATGCGCTACGTCCCCGCCGCCCACGGCGCGGTCGTCGTCGGCCTGCTGCCGCTCGCTACCGCACTCGCCGGCGCGTGGCTCGCGCACGAGCGACCGTCGCGGCGCTTCTGGCTCTGCGCGCTCGGCGGCAGCACCGTGGTGATTGGGTTCGCGCTGCTGAAGGGGGGCGGCGCGCTGCACGCCGCGGACCTGCTGCTGGTCGCGGCGGTGGTGGCGGCGGCGATCGGTTACGCGGAAGGTGCGCGGCTTTCGCGGCACATGGAAGGATGGCAGGTGATCTCGTGGGCGCTCGTGCTCTCCGCGCCACTGCTCGTCGTGCCGACTGCGCTCGCCGCGGACCGAGGACTCGCGCACGCGCCGTGGACCGCGTGGGCGGGTTTCGCCTACGTCGCCGTCGTCTCGATGTATCTGGGGTTTTTCGCCTGGTACAAGGGGCTCGCGCTCGGCGGCATCGCCGCCGTTGGCCAGGTGCAGCTGCTGCAGCCCTTTCTGACGATCCTCGCGGCTGCGCTGCTGCTCGGCGAGCCGCTCGACCCGGCGTCGTTCGCCGCCGCCGGCCTGGTGATTGCCGCGATCGCGTCAGGCCGCCGCGGATGAACGCCGCGACGCAACGCGCTTGCGGACATCGTGTGAACGGGCCCTAGGAGTCTGCGCGGCAGAAGGTTGCGGAATGAGTCATCGCGAGGGACCTCCTTGGCGCTGAGTGCGGATGACGACGAGCTATCTTCCCTACGAGCCGCGGCAACAGCAGCTTTTGCCGGCGGCGCTGCAAGACTGGTTGCCCGAGGGGCATCTCGCCTACTATATCAACGACAGCGTCGACAGTCTGGATGTGAGTGCGTTTCACGCGCGCTATGCCGGGGGCGGGCCGCGCAATCAGCCGTTCCATCCGGCGATGATGGTCAAGGTGCTGATCTATGGCTACGCCACGGGCGTGTTCTCGTCGCGGAAACTGGCGCGCAAGCTGCACGAGGACGTGGCGTTCCGGGTGCTGGGGGCTGGCAACTTTCCGGCGCACCGCACGTTGAGTGACTTTCGGGCGCTGCACCTGCAGGAGCTGGCGGCGCTGTTCGTGCAGGTCGTCAAGCTGGCGCGGGAGTGCGGCCTGGTCAAGCTGGGGACGATCGCGGTCGACGGCACCAAGGTGAAGGCCCATGCCAGCCGCCACAAGGCGATGAGCTATCGGCGCCTGGAGCAAGCCGAGCTCGAGTTGAAGGGGCAGATCGACCAGTTGCTGGCGCGTGCCAAGGCGACCGATGCGGCCGAGCGCGACGAGCCTGAGGTGGACTTGCCGGCGGAGATCGCCTGTCGCGAAGCGCGACTGGCGATCATTCGAGCAGCCAAGGAACGCCTGGAAGCGCGGCAACGGGAAGCCGATGCGGCGCGTGGCCGCGGCCCGGATGACGAGCGCCGACCGCGCCATCCTGATGGCACCGCCAAGCGGGGGCCGAACTACAAGCGCGAGTTCGGTGTCCCGGCACCGGATGATCAGGAGAGCTTCACCGACCCGGACAGCCGGATCATGAAGCACGCCGGCGGCAGCTTCGAGCAGAGCTATAACGCGCACACCGCGGTCGATGCCGAACACCAGATCATCGTTGCCGCCGAACTGACCAACAACGCTGCCGACAGCGACCGCTTGCCGCCGCCGCTGCAGGCCGTTGTCAACACCACCGGTACCCTGCCGCAGCAAGCGTTGGCGGACGCGGGGTTTCGCAGCGAGGCCGCCTTGGGCAAGGTCGCCGACCTGTCGTGCGAGGTCATCGTGGCGCTCGGGCGGGAGGGCCGCGAACAGACAGCGATCGACGCCGATAAATACCCGCACACGGCGGCCATGGCCACCCGCCTGCAGGCCCCCGTAACGAAAGACGCCTACCGCCGCCGCAAGGCGATCGTGGAAGCACCCAACGGCTGGATCAAGGCGCTGCTTGGCTTCCGCCAATTCAGTCTCCGCGGCTTCCGAAAGGCAAAGGCTGAGTGGCAACTCGTCTGTCTGGCGTTGAATCTGCGGCGAATGGCCTACCTGGCATGACCGAATCCGAAAAGGCAGAAGCAAAACGGCCGCCGGAACGCTCTGGAGAGATACCGATGCCCCCGCCTCGCTTCGCATGCAACGTCAGAATCGCCATGCCCGCGTTCTCAAATCGAACCTTCCGCACCGATACCCGAATCATGTCGGTCTGCCGCGCAGACTCCTAGCCCGGATGTTTCACCAGGGCGCCGCCGATTCACTGAAGACTCGAGTCTTGCCAGGTACTTAGGGCCCGCCACCGGCGGAGCACGTTGGACGGGCGGACTGCGCGGTTCTTGGCGGCCGTTTTGCACCGGGCTCGGGCTTGCTCTCCTTGCCAATGGTGGCTGCTATTGGCGTCGTCGGCTGCACCCGATCCAGGCCGCAAACCACCACGCCGAATTCCCGCGCCCCGGTGAAACAGCCGGGCTAATCCAGCGGCGATTCCCGATACGCTGCGCGAAGCTCCGCCGCATACCGATCGAGCAGCACCGGGCGCTTGAGCTTGAGCGTAGGCGTCAGCAAGCCGTTGTCGACTCCCCATGGCTCGGGTGTGGCGATAACGTGGCGCACCCGGGCCCAACGCGGAAACGCCCCGAGCTGCGCATTGGCACGCCGCACGAGTTCCCTCTCGTCCTTTTCCTGGGTGACCGCGAGCAGCACGACGTAGGGCTGTCCGTCGCCTACCAGCATCACCTGGTCGAAGGCGGGGTCGTGCAGGATCGCGCGCTCGACCTCCTGCGGCGAAAGCTTCTCGCCGTTGCTCATCACGAAGATGTCCTTCGCGCGGCCCTTGATCCGGATCCGGCCGTCGATGATTTCCGCGAGGTCTCCGGTGTGGAGCCAATGCTCGGCGTCGATCGCGGCGCGGGTCGCGGCTTCGTCGCGCCAGTAGCCCAGCATCACGTTCGGGCCCCGCACCAGCAGCTCTCCGTTGTCCGCGATTCGCGCGTCGATCCCCGCGAGCGGGGGCCCCACCGTGACCGGATGATTGTCGTCATCGCGATTGACGGCAATCACCGGGGACGCCTCCGTCATGCCGTAGCCTTGCAATACCGTGAGCCCGAGCCCGATGAAGACCCTGGCAAGCGTGGGGTCGAGCGCAGCACCGCCCACGACCGCGAGCCTGAGTCGTCCGCCGAGACGCGCAAGCACCGGCCTGCCGATGCGCCTGCGCAGCAAAGGGACCAGCACGCGGTCGAGCAGCGTCGCGCTCCCCTGCGCATGGCGATAACCCCGCTCGACGCACGCGTCGAACAGCAGGCGGCGCCTGCCCTTGGTGCCGATCGATTGCAGGATGCGCGCGTGAAAACGTTCGAAGATGCGCGGAACCGCGAACATCACCGTGGGTCGCTGCGTCGCGAGATCCTGCGCGAGCTGCGCGACGCCGCGCGAAAACGTCACCCTGGCGCCGATCGCAAGCGGCAGGTAGTAGCCCCCGGTGCGCTCGAACATGTGCGAAAGCGGCAGGACCGACAGGAACTCGTCGTCCGGTCGCGCCATGCCGGTGCCCTCGCACTGGCGCACGTTGGCGATGATGTTGCCGTGCGACAGCAATACGCCCTTGGGGCGGCCGGCGGTGCCGGAGGTGAAGCAGATCGTCGCCGGCGTCTCGAGCGGCAGATCGGCGACTTCGATGTCGCCGCGCCCGGGCGGCAGGAACGCCTCCACCCGGGTCGCATCCGCGACCTCCCCATCGGCGCGCAGCACGACCCGTTGCGGCAACGCGTACGTGGCGGCGAGCCGCGCGAAGCTCGCCGCAAGGCGCGCGTTCGCGACGACGAGCAGCCGCGACTCGGCGTGCGCGACGCACCACGCAGCGTTGTCGGGGTTGTCGTCGACATAGACCGGCACGACGACGAGGCCCAGGCCGAGCGCGGCCAGATCCACCGCAGCCCACGCGGGCCCGTTGCGCGCGCAGATCGCGACGCCGTCCCCGGCGCGCAGGCCTTCCCGCCTGAACGCCGCCTGCCAGCGCAGGATCTCGGCGGCGAGTGCGCCCGCAGTGACGTCCACCCAGCGCTCGTCCGAGTAGTGGCGATAGAGCACCCGCTCTGGATGCACAAGATGCTGGCGGAAGAACTGCGCGATGTTGCCCGTCATCAGGGCTCCCGGGCGCCGGTTGGCGCGTCGTCCCGCCTTGATTCTGCCGCATCCGGCCGGCGCTCCCGCGCTCGCACCGCTTGGCTATACTGCGCCGACGAGACTTCCGGGAGCGGCATGATGGCGAAGATTTCGATCGGCAAGAAGCACCATCTTTCGCACAAGAAGGCGAAGGGCGTCGCGGAGAAGATCGCGAAGGACCTGAACCAGCGCTTCGACCTCGAGTACGCGTGGGAGGGTGACCACGTCGAGTTCGAGCGGCCGGGGCTGTCCGGCCGCATGCACGTCGGCACGGACGAAATCCGGCTGGACGTGCACCTCGGCCTGCTGCTCTCGATGATGAAGCCGGCGCTCGAGAAGGAAATCCACGCGCAGTTGGACAAACTGATCGGCAAGGCGTAGTCCGGCGCGCACGCAACGTCACCAGGCATTGTTCATCGCGCTGGCCGCTCCGGTCACGCCGATGCCGTCGAGTCCTCGAGCGGATCGGGAAACGGCTCGTTAGACCCGGACATGATGGCGTCGAGGAGCGCGGTCTCGCGCTTCTCAATCGTGGCGAGGAAGGTCTGCGCGCCGCCCATGCGGTGAAACGCGTTGAAGCCGCGCTCGAGGAAGTCGTGCAGCACGCCGAATCCCGCGAGGTGCGCCGGCCCGCGCATCATCGTGAGCGCAAGGTGAATCAGCGGCCTCTTCACGTAATCGTCGAGCGCCTGCCCGATCTCGACGATCAGCCGGATCTGCCGCTGGCGTGCCGGCACGTTGGCGGCGCGCCGATAGGCGCGGCAGTATTCGGCAACCGTGAAACTCGCATCCGCACGCGGCAGAAACTTGAGCAGCACGCGGTCGAGATCCTGCGACAGCGCATTCAGTTCCATCGCCTGCGCAATCGTGCCGACCACCCGCTCGGGCAGCATCTTGACGAGCATCGGCACGACGCGCGCCACGTCGGCATCGCGCTGCGTGAAGTCGGCCGGGCCGTACAGGTCGATCCGAAAGAAGGCAACCGCGTCGGTGTGGCGCGGGTCCGCCGCAAGGTCCGCATAGGTCTGTCCGAGCCGGCGGCTCTGCCAGTCCGCGAGCCGCGTGAGCGCGCCCGCGAGAATCGGATTGGCGTTGCGTTCGCTGTGCAATTGCTGCACGCGCGAAAGCGTCTGCCGCAACTCCGATTCGGCGGCATGGCGCGGAAGGGTGTCGGTCATGGCCGCGACAATCGAAAGGAACCTGGGCGACGCCATGGAGTCTAGCGTAACGCACGCGCGCGTCTGCCCGTAACGGAGGTTTAGATTGTTTTGTCTAGCGACCGCCGCTAATGTCGAAGCGGCAATCCCCTGCGCCGGGTGCGCGCGCCGGACTGCTCCTTTCCCATTTCGATGACCACGCGCCGCCGCTTTCTCGCCGCCGGCATCGTCGGCACCGCCGCGCTCGCCACCGCCGGGTGGTGGGCATGGTCGCGACGATCGATTCCGGAAACAACCGGGGGGCGCGCACTTTCGCCGGACGCTCAGGCGATCGTCGCCGCGATCGTTCCCGCGATGCTTGCGGGCGCATTGCCGGCCGATGCCCGCGCGCGCGGAGCGGCGATCAACGAGACCGCGGCCGGCGTGGATCAGGCCGTGGCGGGGCTATCGCCTGCAACGCAACGGGAACTCGGGCAGCTCTTCACGCTGCTGTCGCTGCCGCCCGTGCGGCGAGCATTCGCGGGCCTCGCATCGCCGTGGGACGAAGCGACTGTCGACGATGTCGGAGCCTTCCTCGACCGCTGGCACGACAGTCGCTGGGCACTCAAGCGCTCGGCCTACGACGCGCTGCATCAACTCATCGTGGCCGCCTGGTACGGCAACCCGCGTTCGTGGGCGGCGATCGGCTATGACGGACCCCCGCAAATCGGCGCCTGAACCTGCGACTTCGCGCATCACCGATCCGGTGCGCGCCGGCCTCGCCTCCGGCTGGAAGGTCGTCGACGGCACGACGCTCGCGGACGGCGCGACGATCGAGGCGGACGTGGCGATCGTCGGGACCGGTGCAGGCGGCGGCGTCGCGGCCGAGATCCTCGCGCAAGCCGGCCTCGACGTCGTGATGATCGAGGAAGGGCCGCTCAAGTCGTCGACCGACTTCCACATGCGCGAAGCCGAGGCCTACCCCTCGCTCTACATGGAGTCGGCAGCGCGCAAGACCGCGGACAAGGCGATCAACATCCTGCAGGGCCGCTGTGTGGGCGGCGGCACGACGGTCAACTGGACGAGCTCGTTCCGAACGCCATCCACCACGCTTGCGCACTGGCGGCAGGAGTACGGTCTTGCCGGCTGCACGACGGATGCGCTGGCACCGTGGTTCGAGCGCATGGAGTCCAGGCTCGGCATCGCCCCGTGGGAGGTGCCGCCCAACGCGAACAACGCCGTGCTCGCGACCGGCGCGCGCAAGATCGGCATCGCGTACGGCGCGATCCGGCGCAACGTGCGCGGCTGCTGGGACTTGGGCTACTGCGGCATGGGTTGCCCGGTCGACGCGAAGCAGTCGATGCTGGTGACGACCATTCCCGGCGCGCTCGACCGCGGTGCGACGCTTGTCGTGCGCACGCGCGCGCTGCGGCTTGCGAGCGAGGGCGACCGCATCGTCGCGCTCGCATGCGCCGGCATGGATCCCGCCGGTATCGCGCCCGGGCCGGCGCGCTTCACGGTGCGCGCCCGGCAGTTCGTGGTGGCGGCCGGCGGCATCGGCTCGCCGGCGCTGCTCCTGCGCAGCGCGCTTCCGGATCCGCACGGGCTCGTCGGCAAGCGCACGTTCCTGCATCCATCGGTCGTGTCGGCGGCGATCATGCCCGAGCGCATCGCCGGCTATTCCGGTGCGCCGCAAACCGTCTACTCCGATCATTACCTTGACACGTCGCCCACGTCGGGACCGATCGGCTTCAAGCTGGAGGCGCCGCCGATTCATCCGATCCTCGCGGCGATCACGCTGCCCGGGCACGGCCAAGCGCACGCACGCTGGATGCACGCGCTCCCCAACCTGCACGTGCAGATCGCGCTGCTGCGCGACGGCTTCCATCCGCAAAGCCAGGGCGGCACCGTACGCCTGCGCGACGACGGCACGCCCGTCCTCGATTACCCGTTCACCGACTACGTATGGGAAGGCGTGCGCCGCGCCTTCGGGGCGATGGCCGAGCTCCAATTCGCGGCAGGCGCCACAACCGTGATGCCGATCCACGGCGACAGCGCCGGTTACGCGAGCAATGCGGATGTGCAGCGGGCGATCGCCGGCTTCGTGCCGCAGCCGCTCGCCACGACGGTCGTGTCCGCACACGTGATGGGCGGCTGCGCGATGGGTGGCGATCCGAAGCGCAGCGTCGTGGACCCGTCCGGACGCCACCATCATCGTGCCAACCTGTACGTGCTCGACGGATCGATCTTCCCGACATCCATCGGTGCCAATCCGCAGCTGTCGATCTACGGGCTCGTCGCACGGCTCGCCACCGCGCTCGGCGCAAGCGGCAAGGTGTCCGCCGGAACGGCTGCACCCAGGGATGCGGCACGGACCTTTTAGTGTGATCGCTCTAACGGAATCGGCTATCTTAATGCTGCCGCGCGAAGCGATCGCGCAGACCGTCCACCCGATAGGAGACATCATGCTGAACACGATCAATGTCCGCGCCGCGAACGTCGGCGACTCCGTTTTCGTTGCGTCGCGCCAAGTGTGGCTCGCAAGTCTTGGCGCGGCCGTCGTCACCCGCGAATGGGCCGAGAAGGAAGCCGGCACCGTCTTCCGCCACCTGGTGAAGGAGGGCTCGGTGATCGAGTCGCGCGCCGTGCGCATGGTCGGCGACAGACTGGAAACCTCGTTCGAGCGCGCCAATGCGCTTTGGCGCAGCGCCCGTTCGACGGTGACCTCGACCGTCAAGACCTATGCCGATACGGCGGTCGCACTGGCGCGCGAACTGCCACGCTCGCTGCCGCGGATGGAAGCGCCCGCCATAAAGGCCACCCCGGCGACCAAGCGCATGCACCGTACCGCGAAGACCCGCAAACCCCACGTGACCGGCACCGCGAAGAAGGTCCGTCGCACGGCGAAGCGCGCCGCGAAGCGCGGATAACCGTTAACATTCCGTGTCGGAGGGACCCCGAGCCGGGGTCCCGACAACGCGAAGGAAAGCCATGCTGGGAGGAACGGCACCGCGGCGCATGCGCGCGCGGGCGCCGGGGCGTGCGGGTGCCCGTTCGTCGCCATCGCCTCGCAAGATCGGGCTTGCTCTCGCCGGCGGCGGTCCGCTCGGCGGCATCTACGAGGTCGGCGCCCTGCTCGCGCTTGCCGACTCGCTCGACGGTATCGATTTCAACGAGCTGGACGCCTACGTCGGCGTTTCCTCCGGCAGCTTTGTCGCTGCCGCGCTCGCGAACCAGATCTCGCCCGCGCAGATGTACCGGCTGTTCATCGACGATGGCATCGACGCCGCGCTGAAGCCCGAGATCTTCCTGCGGCCGGCGCTGTCCGAGTACGTGCGCCGCCTGACGGCGCTGCCGGCGCTCGCGTTGCACGCGACGCTGCAATACCTGCGCGACCCGTTCCACCGCGGCGTGCTCGCCTCGTTCTCCACGCTGTCGCGCGCCATGCCGACGGGCGTGTTCGACAACGGGGCGATCGACGAATTCATGGCCAAGCTGTTCTCGGGTGCGGGCCGCACCAACGACTTCCGCGATCTCCCCCACATGCTCTTCCTGGTGGCGACCAACCTCGACACCGGCGCGCCGGTGACCTTCGGCGGGCGCGGCCACGATCGCGTGTCCATCTCGAAGGCGATCGCCGCGTCGAGCGCGCTTCCCGGCCTGTTCCCCCCGGTCGTGATCGACGGCGAGCACTACGTCGATGGTGCGCTCAACAAGACGCTCCACGCGTCGGTCGCGCTCGACCAGGGAATCGACCTGCTGTTGTGCGTCAATCCGCTCGTCCCCTTCGACGCGAGCTCGGCGCGGCGGCGCGGACGCGTCGAAATGGAGAAGATCAACCAGGGCGGCCTGCCGCTCGTGCTCTCGCAGACGTTTCGCGCGATCATCCATTCCCGCCTGCGCGTGGGCATGGAGAAATACTCGCAACAGTACCCGCACGCCGATGTGCTGCTGTTCGAGCCCGATCGCGAGGATGCCGACATGTTCTTCGCGAACATCTTCAGCTACTCGCAACGCCGGCGGCTCTGCTCGATCGCGTTTCACAAGACGCGCGACAACCTGCTCGCGCGGGCCGCGACGCTCGCCCCGGTTCTCGCGCGCCACGGGATCGCGCTGCGAATGGACCGCCTGCAGGACCGGCATCGGGCAATCACGCGCACGCTGACCGATCCGCGACCCCTGCTGCGCGATCCGTCGCAATCGCGGCGCGTGCGGCAGACGAACCGCGACCTTTCCCACACGCTCGACCAGCTCGAGCGCTGGCTGATCGCATCGCATTAGGGAACCTCTGCATAACCCCCACACGGCCGCGCTGCAGGGCGAAATGCGGATGAGTGTGAGCCGAGCGACGAAGGTCGTAGCCGAGCCTACGAAGCCGAGGAGCGAGGCGAAGCAGGCGCCGCATTTCGCAGCAGCCCGAAGGGACGGGGCTTTGCGGGCGGTCTGCTTTGTCGCGCGGCTTGCCAAGGGGGATGGCCATTGGCTTCGCCGCGCTTCGCGCATCCCATCCCGCAAAGCCCCGTCGCGACCGTGCGCGGGTTATGCAGAGGTTCCTTAGGGCCCGTTCACACGACGCCCGCCCGGCCGGAGCCGGGTTTGCGTGCCGGGGGCCGGGCACACTAAACTCGCCCGGTTCACTGCGCAAGATTGCCATGGCAGAAAAGAAAAGGCCGCGCCGCACCCGCGAGCGCATCCTGGAGAACAGCCTTGCGCTGTTCAATCGCTTCGGCGAGCCGCACATCACGACGGCGGATATCGCCGACGAGATGAACATCAGCCCGGGCAACCTGTACTACCACTTCCGCAACAAGGACGAGATCATCGGTGACCTGTATGCGCAGTTCGAGGCGAAGGTCGCGCCGCTGTTCATCGCCCCCACCGCGCGCGCGGTCAACGTCGAGGATCTCTGGCTGCTGCTGCACCTGCTGTTCGAGCGGATGTGGGAGTTCCGCTTCCTGTTCCGCGACCTGGACGAGCTCACCTCGCGCAACCGCAGGATCGCGCTGCGCTTCGCGGAGCTCGTCCGCCGCGGCGAGGTCACCGTGCTAGAGTTGTTTCGAGGAATGGTCGAGTCCGGCGTGATGCACGCCGATCCGCGTGAGCTCGCGGCGTGCGCGCGCAACGTCGTCATCGTCGCGACCTACTGGATGTCGTTCGAGCGGATATCGCGTCCCCCGCCCGCGGGATCGGGAAGCGATGCTGCGGAACACCTGGAGCGCGCGGCGTACCAGGTTCTCGCGCTGATCGCGCCTTTCCTGGTGGGAGATGCCCGCGCGCTGATCGAGAAGCTCGGCGAACGTTATCTTTAGAAAGGGGGATCCGTCGATGGCCAAGAAGTGGGTGAAGTTCCCGCATGCGGGCAGCGCGTACACCTACGACACCGCGGCGCTCAAGAAGATCTGGTCGCGTCTGCACCGCGGCGATTGCGAGGCGCTGCCGAAGGATGCGGCAGCACTGGCGGCATGGCAGGCGTTCCATGCCGGCGATTTCGGCAGTGCGATCGAGAAGGGCGTCGCGGCGGGCGGCGCCGGCGTGAACGCGGCCGTGAAGGCGCAGGTCGTCTACGCGTTCTACCTCGAGAAAAGTGCGCCGAGCAAGGTCGCGCTCCTCAAGGAGGCGATGGAATGGGCGGAGGCCCGCCGTGCCGAAGCGCCCAAGGACGCGAACGGACACTACCTGTTCGCGTTCGCAGCCGGCCGGTACGGCCAGGAGATTTCCGTGGCCAAGGCGCTTGCACAGGGGCTGGGCGGCAAGATCAAGGACGCGCTCCTGACCGCGATGAAGCTCGAGCCGAAACACGCCGACGCCCACATCGCCTACGGCTCCTACCAGGCCGAGGTGATCGACAAGGTCGGGGGGCTCGTCGCAGGCGTCACCTATGGCGCGAAGAAGGACTCGGCGCTCGAGCACTTCCAGAAGGCGCTGAAGCTCAACCCGGAGTCACCGATCGCGCGAATCGAGTACGCAAACGGCCTGCTGATGCTCTACGGCAAGGGCAAGATCGACGAAGCAACGAGACTCTACGAAGAGGCCGCGGCGCAGAAGCCCGCGGACGCGATGGAGCGTCTGGACGTCGAGCGCGCGAAGGCGGAGCTCGAGTAGCGGCGCGAGCAGCCGGCGTGGGTGCCCGCGAAGCGGGCTCGACGGCGAGTGCGAGTCGACGCTGGCGGCCGACACGCGACGCTGCGTTCCTGCACGACCTCGCAAGGAGGCCGCGGCGCGAGCAGCCGGCGTGGGGAGGCGGCGCGAGCAGCCGGCGTGGGTGCCCGCGAAGCGGGCTCGACGGCAAATGCGAGTCGACGCTGGCGGCCGACACGCGATGCTGCGTTCCGCGCAGGCCGCACAAGGAGGCCGCGGCGCGAGCAGCCGGCGTGGGTGCCCGCGAAGCGGGCTCGACGGCAAATGCGAGTCGACGCTGGCGGCCGACACGCGACGCTGCGTTCCGCGCAGGCCGCACAAGGAGGCCGCGGCGCGAGCAGCCGGCGATGCGTGCTCGCGTCAGGTTGCGCTTCGCACGCTGCGGCGCTTGCGTTTGCTCGCCATGCGCGTGAGATGCAACGCGGGCGAGCGAGCGGATTCGACGACCCGCGCGGCGAGGTCCGGATCGAGATCGCCGTCGCGCGGCCACGGCGCCATCAGCGTGGCGAGCACGAGTTTCTCGAACTCGGGCGCGAAGCCCGCGATCACCTGCTTCGGATCGGGACAAAGGCCGCGGTCGGTGATGAGCCCGAACTGGACCCGGTCGTTGTACGAGAGGACCGAGACCCCCATGCCGATGTCGCCCGACTGAGGCACCCAGAACATCAGGCTGCCCAATTCGCCGCCGGCGAAATAGAGCCGCTGTTGCGGGCCCGGGACGTTGGTCATCACGGCCGTCGCATTGCGCGCGAGCGCCTGCAGCAGCGCTTCCTGCAACATGCGCGGGCCGGCACCCATCGCGGCGAGAAGCCCGAGCGCCACGACCGGCTGATAGCTCTCCTTCAACGCGTTCATGTTCGCCCGGATCGCGTACAGACGCTCGACCGGATTCTCGATGCCGATCGGAAGCTCGAGAAAGACGAGCCCGAACTGGTTGCCGAGCTTGTAGGCCTTCTCGATCGGCCGCAGGTTGACCGGAACCATCGCGCGGATCACGACGTCGCGGGTGTCGTCACCCTTCTGCAGCAGGTAGTTGCGCAATGCGCCGGCCACGCTCGCGAGCAGCACGTCGTTCACCGAGGCGCCGAGCGCCTTGCCGATCGCCTTCACTTCGGAAAGTGGCAGCGGTTCGGTCCAGGCGACGCGCTTGGTCGGGCCTGGAGCACCTTTGAAGCGCGTCGGGGAGTCCCGCCCCATCAGCGCGAGCTTGGCGATTTCGCCCCCGAGCGCCGCCCCCTTGTCGGCAAGATCGACGGCTTTCGTCGGGTCGTGCCAGACCTCCGCGCCGCGCTCGAGCAGCGTCATGCCGATGGCCTTCGCCGACTTCATGAGCCCGTTGAGCGGCTGCAAAAGCTCTCCGAACGCCTCTTCGCCCGACGCGTGCGCCGCCCGCTTCGGCGGTTCGAACGGCATCGCGGGAGGGCCGTCGGGCCCGGCGTCGGTCATCGACAGCATGACCCGTACGAGCGCGATACCGTCCGCGTAGCAGTGGTGGATGCGCACGATGATCGCGCTTCCGCCCGCGTAGTTCTCGACCAGCTGGAACTGCCACATCGGCCGCGCCGAGTCGAGCGGCGTGCACACGAGCCGCGAAACCAGAGTCTCCAGCTCCGTCTTGCCCGCCCTGCCCGGAAGGGCGGTGTGCACGACGTGGCGATCGAGGTCGAAGCTCGGGTCGTCTTCCCAGAACGAGATGCCGGCGCGCTCGACGGCGCACTGGCGGAACCGGCGAAAGACGAGGAAGCGGTCTGCGACGACCTTGCGCACGCGTTGGTAATCGAGGCGCTCGCGGAACATGAGCACGCCGCAGATCATCATCAGGTTGTGCGGCCGGTCCATCCGCAACCAGGCGGTGTCTACGGCGGAGATCTTTTCGCGCTTCGGTTTCGCGGCCATGGCGGGCAGGTCTTTGGTTCGGCGGCGCGTTCGTTGCGCGCCTTGCAGGCTTCAGGCTAAAGTAGCATGAAAGCCGCGCGACGGCAGCGCCCCGCCGGGGACCGTCGGACAAAGGAGGATTACCGCATGGCCGCCCCCAAGAAGGTCGATCTCAAGGCGCAGTTCGCAGCCGCCGCCGCTGCCGCCAAGAAGACGAAGAAGAAACCCGACAACGCGACGCTGCTCAAGCTCTACTCGTACTACAAGCAGGCGACCGACGGCGACGTCAAGGGCGAGCGCCCGGGCGGGTTCGACTTCGTGGGCGGCGCGAAGCACGAGGCGTGGTCGAAGCTCAAGGGAATGAGCACCGACGAGGCGATGCAGAACTACATCAAGCAGGTCGAGCGGCTCAACCGGGACTGATCGCCGCCCCCGCACGAGAAGACGAAAAGCCCGCCGAGCGACGGCGGGCTTTCTGTTGGTGGCGGTCGTCGGCAGGCGCCCTCGCCTGCTCCCGGGGCACTACTTGCCGGCTTTCCGGGCCTTCTTCGCACGCCGGATCGTCTTCCTTGCCGGCTTGGCAGGCGCGCCCGCAGACGCCCGTCGCGACGGCTTGACCCCGGTCGCCTTGATGAGCGCGTTGACCGCTTCCGACAGCGCGTCCACCCGTTCGGCGAGCCGCTCGACGTCGTTTTGCGTGTAGACGCCGAGCTTCGACAGCGCGCGCGCCACCCGGTCCTCGAACACCTGCTCGAGCTTGTCCCACGTCCCGCCTGCCATCGCCTGAACCTCCTTTGCCTTCGCCGCAGCCGCGCCTCGGGCCGCCGCCGCCGTGTCCACCGCCGCCTTGCGCGTGCGGTTCTCCAGATGCTGGCCTTGAGCGACCAGCGTCTCGAACATCTTCATGCCTTCCTGCTGGGCGCGCGCAAATGCGCCGAGCCCGGCAAGCCAGATGTGGCGCGACGAGTCGAGGACGCCCTCCGTGGCATCCTTTGCCGCCTGCGGCGCGTCGTCATGCATCGCTGCCTTGGCCTTCTTCAACATTGCATTCCCTCCTTGGGCGCGCTGGCCGGGAGCCACGTTCGCCAGCGCTGCCATTCTAGGCACCCGGGCTAGAGCCGTCATACTAAAGGGAGAAGCGCGGCTCCGAAGCCGATGGCGAGCGCTGCGGCGCCGTATAATCGCGCCTCCCGGAAGGCACCCCTTCCGTCCGGCGCGCGTCGACACGAAGAGCGACCGCCGCCATCCGCCCGAGGAGGAGTTCATGGCCTATTTCGTCACTGGCGCGACCGGCTTCATCGGCCGCTTTCTGGTCGCCCGCCTGGTCCAGCGCGGCAAGCCCGTCTACGTCCTCGTACGCAAGGGCTCCGAGAAGAAGCTCGCGGCGCTGCGCGAATATTGGGGCGCCGACGAAAAGCAGGTCATCGCGATCAGCGGGGACTTGAGCAAGCCCAAGCTCGGCGTCGCGGACGCCGACATCCGCAGGCTCAAGGGCAAGATCGACCACCTGTTCCACCTGGCGGCGATCTACGACTTGAGTGCCTCTGCCGAGGACCAGCAGGTCGCGAACGTGGACGGCACGCGCAATGCGGTCGAGTTCGCCGAGGCGATCAACGCGGGCTGCTTCGAGCACGTGAGCTCGATTGCGGCGGCCGGCCTGTACGAAGGCGTGTTCCGCGAGGACATGTTCGACGAGGCCGAGGAGCTCGATCATCCCTACTTCCGCACCAAGCACGATTCCGAGGGCGTCGTGCGGCGCGAATGCGCGCGCCCTTGGCGCATCTACCGTCCGGGATTCGTCGTCGGCGACACGAAGACCGGCTACATCGACAAGATCGACGGGCCGTACTACTTCTTCAAGACGCTCCAGAAGATTCGCGGCTTCCTGCCGCAGTGGATGCCGACGATCGGCATCGAGGGCGGGCGCATCAACATCGTGCCGGTCGATTTCGTCGCGGCCGCGCTCGACCACATCGCGCACAAGAAAGGCCTGGAAGGCAAGTGCTTCCACCTGACCGACCCCGAGCCGCGCCGGATCGGCGAGGTGCTGAACATCTTCGCCAAGGCCGCGCATGCGCCGCAGATGACGATGCGCGTGAACGCGCGGATGTTCGGATTCATTCCTGCGCCGGTCGTCTACGGTCTCGCGTCGCTCGCGCCGGTCAGGCGCGCGATCAAGGTGGTTCTGACCGACCTGGGTATACCCCGCGACGTGTTCCAGTTCGTCAACTGGCCGACCCGCTACGACAACCGCGAGGCAACGAAGGCGCTCAAGGGCTCGGGCATCAGCGTGCCGCGCCTCGAGTCCTACGCGGCGAGGATCTGGGATTACTGGGAGCGCAACCTCGACCCCGATCTCTTCATCGACCGCACCCTGTCGGGGCGCGTGAAGAACAAGGTCGTCGTCGTGACCGGCGGCTCGTCGGGCATCGGCCAGGCGACTGCGCTCAAGCTCGGGGAAGCGGGGGCCAAGGTGGTGATCGTGGCGCGCGACCTCGAGAAGCTTGAGGCGACGAAGAAAGAGATCGAGGCGGCAGGCGGGCGCTGTTTCGTCTACTCGTGCGACCTGACCGACATGACAGCGATCGACGCGCTCGCGAAGAAGATCCTGGCCGACCACGGCGCGGTGGACTACCTGATCAACAACGCGGGCCGCTCGATCCGCCGGGCGGTGATCAACTCGATCGACCGGTTCCACGACTTCGAGCGCACGATGCAGCTCAACTACTTCGGCGCGGTCAAGCTGATCCTCGCGTTCCTGCCGAAGATGGTCGAGCACAAGCGCGGCCACATCATCAACATCAGTTCGATCGGCGTGCTGTCGCGCGCACCGCGGTTCTCCGCTTACGTCGCCTCGAAGTCGGCGCTCGACGCGTTCACCGAGTGCGCGGCCTCGGAATTCCTCGACAAGGGTGTGCACACGACGAACATCAACATGCCGCTCGTGCGCACGCCGATGATCGCGCCGACCAAGATCTACGAGAACATGCCCACGCTCTCGCCCGAGGAGGCCGCGGATCTGGTTGTTGAGGCGATCGTCTATCGCCCGGTGCGGATCGCCACGCGGCTCGGCATCTTCGGCGCGGTGTGCCATGCGATCGCACCGAAGCTCACGCAGGTCATGCTCAATACGGCGTTCAACATGTTCCCGGATTCCGCAGCCGCGGCCGGCAAGAAGGCGGGAGAGCCGCAGCCGCTGACGGCCGAGCAGGTCGCCTTCGCCCAGATCACGCAAGGGATTCACTGGTAGCGATCGAATCGGAGGAGGAGGGGCCCCACGTTTTCGTGGGGATCCGACCCGATTCGAGCGCAGGCGGCCGACATGCGACGCGGCGCATCTGCAGGCCCGCGCAACGAGGCCGCGGCGAGAAGTCGGAGGAGGAGGGGCCCCACGTTTTCGTGGGGATCCGACCCGATTCGAGCGCAGGCGGCCGACACGCGACGCGGCGCATCTGCAGGCCCGCGCAACGAGGCCGCGGCGAGAAATCGGAGGAGGAGGGGCCCCACGTTTTCGTGGGGATGCGACCCGATTTGAGCGCAAGCGGCCGACACGCAACGCAGCACATCGGCAGGCGCGCGCAACGAGGCCGCGGATCGGGGACCGGGAAGCACGGGCCCCGCCGTGAGCGGCGGGGATGCGACCCAGAGCAAGGCCAAGCGGCCGACACGCGACGCGGCGCATCGGCAAGCCAGCGTAATGACGCCGCACGAAGACCCGGGTACGAAGTGCCCTATCCCTATGCGTGCTCTATCTCCTCTGCGAGTCGCGCGAGCACCGCCGCATCGGTCAGCAGCGCGTTGTGGCCGATGCCGACGAGCTCGACGTTCTCGCCGAAATCGATGCGGGAAGACGTCTGCGGCGCGACCATCGAGTCATGCCACGACCACAGCGAAACGATGGGCGGTGCAGCGCCGGGCGGTGGCGGCGCGAGATCGCCGAGCCAACGGTTGCCGGGCCGCATCTGCGACAGCGACACGCCGGGGAACAGGTAAGCGTGCACGCTGCCCTCGTGCGGCGTGCCGACCGTGATGAGCCGCCGAACCTTCGCGCCGCCCGACTTTCGCAAATACGCGCGGGCAACGAGGCCGCCCATGCTGTGCGCGACGACGATCACGTCGCGTGCGCCGGTCTCCGCGAGGATCGCGTCGATCTTCGCGGCCGTCTGATCGGCAAAATCCTCGATCGAGCCGAGCGGCGGGCCGTACGACAGCGCGTACACCGGTCCGATGCCGCGTGAGGCCAAGTAGCGGCGGAACGGATGCCAGACGCCCGCGTTGCACAGCACGCCGTGCAGCAGCAGAACGGGTCGCATCGCCGGCGCCGCGGGCGGCTCCGGCATCAGCAGCCGGTAGAAGATCATGCGGAGAGCATTGCCGGTGATCGAGACGAACTCGCGCCAGAACATGCGCGCGACGCCGTGCAACGGCATGCGCGTGCGCTCGGGACGCTCCGAGCGGAACCACCAGGCGAGCGCGAACCAGATGCAGGCGAACGTGAAGGGAACGGCGAGCCACACGAAGAACGCGCCGGCGACGAGCGGCAATACGGCAACACCGTCTGCCATCCGGCCCGCGGCCCACCATGCGTAGGCGCCGAAAAGCGCGCCGTAGGTCAACGCGAGCCCGACCGCCGTCCACATGCGTCGATGTTACCGCGGGCCGGAACCGCGAGACCCCGTGACGATCAAGCCGCTGCGAGGCCCTTGCGGAAGCGGTTGAGCTGCTGCACGGAGTCGAACGTCTGGTCGAAGAGGCTGCCGAGGTTGTGCAGGATCATACTGACAACGCGCTTTTCCCACTGCTCGTCGAACTGGATCTGGCGATCGAGCCAGCGCTCGAGCCAGCCCGGGTCGGGCAGACGGCTCTGCACGGTGTCGCGCGGGAACAGCCCCTTGTTGACATGCAGGTTGGTCGGGTGCAGCGGCTTGCCCGCGCGGTGCGGGCTTGCCATCAGCACGCCGATCCTTGCGAACGCGCGCTTGGCTTCGATGCCGGTTCGCTCGATCGCGCGCTTCATGAAGCGCAGGTACGCGCCGCCGTGGCGGGCTTCGTCCCGCGAGATCAGTTCGTAGATCCTGCGGATGACGGGCTCGGTGTGCCACTCGGCTGCGCGCCGGTACCAGTGGTTGAGGCGGATCTCGCCGCAGAAGTGCAGCATCAGCGTCTCGAGCGGCGGCGCCGGATCGAAGTCGAAGCGCACCGCATGCAACTCGTCCTCGCTGGGCACGAGATCGGGACGGAAGCGGCGCAGGTATTCGATCAGCACGAGCGCGTGCTTCTGCTCCTCGTAGAACCAGATCGACATGAACGCCGCGAAGTCGCTGTCGTCTCGGTTGTCGCGCAGGAACATTTCGGTCGCAGGCAGCGCCGCCCACTCGGTGATCGCGTTCATGCGGATCGTCTGCGCCTGCTCGTCGGACAGTCGCGCCGGGTCGAAGGCATCCCAAGGGATGTCCGTCGCGAGCGACCAGCGGACGGTTTCGAAGGCGTGGAAAAGTTCGGGGTAAAGCATGGCGTCCCTCTTCTTCAGACGCGGATTCTACGTCGATCGGCGGTCCGGCAGTCGAGCGCCCGAACCGCCGTGCGTCCGCCCGGCGCCTGGGCCATCCGCGCAGCGTCTGGGTCAGGCGGCGCCCCGCGCCGAGGTGCACGTCGATTCGATCATCGCTGCGACCGCCTCGCCGCCCGCCTTGGCGAGAGGAGCGCGGCGGATCAGTAACCCGCCGCCTGCGGCACCCAGTGGGTGCGCCAGCTGCGCAGTGCATTGACCGTCGATGCGAGGTCCGGGATGAGCACGATGCCGGGGATCGTCTTGCGCACCCGGCGCGTCATCTCGCCGCCGGCCCAGACCGTCACCTGCGGCGGCAGCTGGCGGCGCAGTCCCGCGAGGCCGTCGGTTGCCTGCCGCAACGGGAACGCGCCGGAAAAAGACAGCGCGAGGATGTGCACCTTGTGCGCGATCACCGCGCGGCGGATGTCCTCGAGCGGCGTCTGCGGCCCGAGCGAGATGCACTGCACCCCCTCGGGCACGAGCAGCGCCTCGACCATCAGCAGACCCAGGCCATGCTGCTCGCTGGGGAACGTGGTGAGGAGCACGCGCGGGATGCCCGATTGGCGCGGGAACGCGTTGATTGCCGTGCGCAATGCGACCTGCAGCTGCTCGGTATAAAGATGCTCCTCGAAAACCTGCAATTCGCCCCGCATCCATGCTTCGCCGACCGCGCGGTTCAGCGGCGTGATCGTCTCGAGCACGAACTTCTGCAGCCCCTGCCGCATCAGCATGTTGGCCAGCGTGTGCTGCAGGCCGGGCGCGTCATGCGATTGCAGCAGCGCGAGCACGTCGCGCTCGAGTGCGGGAGCGAGCGGATCGCGGCGCGGCGACGTGCGCGCATCGGCGAGCGCGTTCAGCTCGTCGACCGACTGCCGGATGATCTTGCCTGGGCGCATGCCGACGTCCATCAGGCGCTTGATCGCGCGGAGCTTCGCGATGTCCGCCGGCGTGTATTCACGCTCGCCGTTGTCGTCGCGATCGGGCTTGGGAAAGCCGTAGCGACGCTCCCACATCCGGAGCACGTCCTTGGACAAGCCCGTCTCGCGCTCGACCGCGCTGATGTTGAGCACCAGCCCAGAAGGATCAACCATCACGTTCATGTCTAGGACAAACTATTGACATCGGGTTGGACAGCGCTTATTCTAGCGTCGTCACCAATATTTGTCCATGACAATGAAAATATCTGTTCAGCCGGCGTCCGTCACACCCCAACGACTGCGGCTGATCGCTGCCGCGGCCGCGGCAGCGATCGTGTTTTCCGGCAACACGATTGCCGGGCCGGCCCCGCGCGACCAATTGAGCGACTTGATCGACCTGCATCGCGCAGAGGCAGCCGCGAGCCCCCTGCCGGCGCTTCCCGGCCGCATCACCCTCGCCGCGGCAGAAGCAGCGCGGCCTGCCGACGGCTGCCCGCCGCTCCTGCGCCAGACGTTCAGCCGATTGCAGGGTGGCGCACCGGAGTCGCTCTGCCAGTTCAGCGGCAAGGTGCTGCTCGTCGTCAACACTGCGAGCTACTGCGGATACACGCGCCAGTACGAAGGCCTGGAAGCGCTGTATCGCAAGTACAAGGATCGCGGCCTCGTCGTCGTCGGCTTCCCGTCGAACGACTTCAACCAGGAGCCCGGCACCAACAAGGAAGTGGCCGAGTTCTGCCGTACGACCTACGGCGTGCAGTTTCCGATGTTCGAGAAGGGCGGGGTCACGGCGCTGTCGGCCAGTCCGTTCTATGCCGAACTCGCGAAACGCTCGGGCCAGGCGCCCCGCTGGAACTTCCACAAATACGTGGTCGACCGCGGCGGCGTCCAGGTGACGAGTTTCGGCAGCGCGGTCGAGCCCGACCAGAAGGATCTGGTCGCGCTGATCGAGCGCCTGCTGGCCGCCAAGCCGCCGGCCGCCGCGAGCTGACGCCCGCCGCCCGCTACCCGATCGTCCGCCTCACCACCGCACCATCCATCGACCGACGCGGGATCGCCGCTCCGAGCCCGCGGGAGTTAATCGTGAACGCACCCGAACGCTTCGTTCTCCCCGACACCCAGTCGCTGCCCGACCTGCGCCAGTTGCCGATCCAGAAAGTCGGCGTCAAGGGATTGCGCTATCCGGTCGCGCTGGCGACGCGCCACGGCGACGTGCAGCACACGGTCGCCGAGTTAGCGATGACCGTGGGCCTGCCGCACGACGTCAAAGGCACGCACATGTCTCGCTTCGTCGAAGTGCTGGAGCGGCACCGCGCCCCGCTCGATCTCGATGGGTTCCGCGCGCTGCACGAGGCGATGCTCGACCGCCTGCGGGCGGTCACGGGCCGCCTCGAGATGCGCTTCCCCTATTTCATTCGCAAGACGGCGCCGGTGTCGGGCGTCGAGAGCCTGCTCGACTACGAAGCGGCGTGGATCGCGGAAACGCGCGCGGTCGGGCGCACGCACCTCTTCGTCGAGCTTTCGGCTCCGGTGACGAGCCTCTGCCCATGCTCGAAGAAGATCTCCGACTACGGCGCGCACAATCAGCGCTCGCACATCACGATCCGTGCGGACGTCGCGGTCGGCGCGGTCGCCTTCGAGGAGCTCGCGCGTGCCGCGGAGGAAGAGGCATCCTGCGAAGTCTATGGCCTGCTGAAGCGCCCCGACGAGAAGTGGGTGACCGAACGCGCCTACGACAACCCGAAGTTCGTCGAGGACCTGGTGCGCGACATCGCGCTTCGTCTCTCGCGCGACCCGCGGATCGCCCGCTTCACGGTCGCGAGCGAGAACTTCGAGTCGATCCACAACCATTCGGCCTTCGCGGAAATCGAAGGCTTCGGCGCGGCGCGCGCCGGCTGACAACCACTGTCCCCCCGCCGCCGCAACGCGAACGCGATGCGCACGGCGGCAACCGGCCGCACATCAAAGGAGAAGGCAAGCGTGCGCATTGCAATCGTAGGGGCCGGAATCGCCGGCCTGGGCTCGGCGTGGCTGCTGCACAAGCAGGGCCATGCGGTCAGCGTGTTCGAAGCGGCGGATTGGCTGGGTGGGCACACCCACACCGTCGACGTGACGCTCGAGGGCCGCACGCATCCCGTCGACACGGGCTTTCTCGTCTTCAACGACCGCACCTATCCACACCTGCTGCAGCTCTTTTCCGAGCTCGGTGTCGACAGCGTCGCCTCCGACATGTCGTTCGCGTTCCGCAACGATGCGGCCGGCATCGAGTGGGCGGGGACCAGCCTCGCGACGCTGTTCGCCGAGCCGCGCAACGCGCTCAAGGCCCGCTACTGGCGCATGCTTGCCGACGTGCTGCGCTTCAACCGGCAGACGGCCGCGCTGCTCGCCGCCGGGACGCTGCCGCGCGGCCCGCTCGGCCAGTTCCTGGTCGAGCATCGCTACTCGGCGGCGTTTCGCGACTGGTACCTGCTGCCGATGGCCGCGGCGATCTGGTCGTCGCCTGCGCGCGAGATCCTCGACTTCCCGCTCGCGACCTTCGTGCGCTTCTGCGCGAACCACGGCCTGCTCTCGATCAACGACCGGCCGCAATGGCGCACCGTGCGGGGCGGCGGACGCACGTACGTCCAGAAGATCGCCGCCCGCCTGCCCGACGTGAGGATCGCCACGCCGGTGTTGCGTGTGCGGCGGCATCCGCACGGCGTCGAGATCGATTCCAAGGGACGCAACGGCGAGCGCTTCGACGCGGTGGTGATGGCGTGCCACAGCGACCAAACGCTCGCGCTGCTCGCGGACGCGACGCGGACCGAGCGCCGGCTGCTCTCCTCCGTGCGCTACCAGCCGAATCGGGTCGTCCTGCACACCGACACCGCGCTGATGCCGCGCAACCGTCGGGCATGGTCGGCCTGGAACTACCTTGCCACCGGCGATACCGCCCGACCCGTCGCGGTCTCGTACCTCATCAACCGGCTGCAGCCGCTGCCGTTCCGCACTCCGCTCATCGTGACGTTGAACCCGCCCGTCGAGCCCGATCCTTCGACGGTGCAGGGCGAGTTCGAATACGACCATCCGCTGCTCGATGGGCAGGCCCTTGCTGCGCAGCATGCGTTCGCAGCGCTGCAGGGGACGCGGCACACGTGGTTTGCCGGCGCCTGGCTCGGCTACGGCTTCCACGAGGACGGCCTCAAGTCGGCGCACGCGGTCGCCGACGACATTGCCCGACGCGTCTCGGCGCAACGGCCGGACGCGCCGGTGGAACTCGCTGCGTAATCACGATGACGGCCCGTCTGCCCAGTTCGATCGCATCCGGACTCGCAGCTGCCGAGGCATCGGTGCCGGCGATCGTGCACGGCACGGTGATGCACCGGCGCACGCGGCCCGCCGCGAATGCATTCAGCTATCCGGCGTTCTGTCTGCGCCTGCCGTTGTCTGCGCTCGATGCGCTTCCCGCTCGCGGTATCGCCCGCAACCGCGCGGGCCTCGTCGCCTTTGCCGATCGCGACCACGGGCCCCGCGACGGCTCCGCGCTCGAGCCGTGGATCCGCGCGCTGCTCGCCCGGGAGTCGATCGCCGCCGACGGCGAGATCGTTCTCTACGCGTTCCCGCGCATGCTGGGTTACGTGTTCAACCCCGTGAGCTTCTGGGTGTGCCATGACGCAGGGGGGCGTGTGCGCGCGGTGCTCGCCGAAGTGAATAACACGTTCGGAGAATCACACAACTACCTGGTCGCGCACGACAACGGCCGCCCGCTTGCCAGCGGGGACACGCTCTGCGCGCGCAAGGTCTTCCACGTGTCGCCCTTCTGCGAAGTCAAGGGCCGCTATGCATTTCGCTTCCACTTCGGAATCGACCGCTGGCTCGCGCGCATCGACTACCACGACGACGACGACGCGGAGCCGCTGCTCGCGACGTCGATCGGCGGCATCTGCGAGCCGATCGCACGCCCGCGCGTGCGCAAGCTGTTGTGGCGCTACCGCTGGTTCACTCTTGCCGTCGTCGCGCGCATCCACTGGCAGGCGGTACGCCTGTGGTGGAAGCGCGTACCCTTCTTCCGCAAACCGGCGCCCCCCGCCGCGGCGCTCACCCGTTGATCCCATGACCACGCTCGACCGCTCGCTCCCGACGCTTGCCCGCCCCCGCGGCACGATGCCCGCGGCAATGCACATGCTGCTGCGCCTGCTCCAGAGACTCGACCGTGGCGCACTCGAACTTACGACCCCGGACGGCGAAAACCGGCGTTTCGGGCCCGGCGGTCCGGCCGTCGAGCGCGTTGCCGCGACCCCTGCCCGACTCGTGCTGCACGACGCAGGCGTGGCGGCCGCCGCATTGAAGGGAGGCGACGTCGGCTTCGGCGAGGCGTACATGGACGGGCGATTCGATACGCCGGATCTCGTGCAGCTGCTGACGGTGATCGCCGCTAACCAGCCGGCGCTCGAGCGGGCGTTCTACGGCAGTACCGTTGCGCGCGTGCTGCTGCGGCTGCGGCACTTGACGCGGGCGAACACGCGCCGGCAGGCACGGCGCAACATCGTCGCCCACTACGACCTCGGCAACGATTTCTACCGGCTCTGGCTCGATCCGACGATGACGTACTCGGCGGCGCTTTTCGACGGCGACCGCGGGCAGGATCTTGCCCACGCGCAGCAGGCCAAGTACGACCGCATGCTCGCGCAGCTCGATCTCGCGCCCGGTGCGCACGTGCTCGAAATCGGCTGCGGATGGGGCGGTTTCGCGGAGACCGCCGCGCGCGCCGGATTCCGGGTAACCGGTCTTTCGCTGTCGGATGCGCAAACCGGCTATGCGCGCGCACGAATCGCAAGCGCTGGCCTCGCCGATCGGGTGCAGTTCCACATCTGCGACTATCGCGACGAGCGGGACCGCTACGACGGGGTCGCATCGATCGAGATGTTCGAGGCGGTGGGCGAGCGCTGGTGGCCGGCGTACTTCGCCGCGGTGCGCGATGCGCTCTCTCCCGGTGGACGCGCATGCGTCCAGGCGATCACGATCGCCGAGGACCGCTTCGACCGCTATCGGAGGCAATCCGACTTCATCCAGCAGTACATCTTCCCCGGCGGCATGCTCGCCTCGCCGTCGCGGCTCGTGCAGAGCGCCGCAGAGGCAGGGCTTTCGCTCGTCGAGACGAAGACATTCGGGGCCGACTATGCCGAGACGCTGACGCGCTGGCTCGCCGCCTTCGACGCGGCGGAGGGCGCCGTGCGTGCGCAAGGCTTCGACACGCGCTTCATCCGCTGCTGGCGCTTCTACCTCGCGTATTGTGCCGCGGGGTTCACCACGGGGACGACCGATGTGGGCCAGTACACATTCGCGCGCTCGTAACGCGGCGCTCGCCGCAGGGCTCGCCATCGCGCTCCTGTTCCCGGATCTCCACGCCCGCACCATGAAGCCGCCACCGCTGCCCGCCGAAGTGGTCTCGACCGCGCCCGGGCTCGCCCCGCGCGGCGGCGGCGAGCTGCGCTTTCTGGGCCTGTCGATCTACGACGGATTCCTGTGGAGCGTGGTGGCCGCGGATCCGCTCGGCGGCGCGCTCGCGCTCGACCTGCATTACCACCGCAACCTCGACGGCGCCAAGATCGCAGAGCGCAGCGCGAGCGAGATCGCCAAGCTGGGCTACGGCTCCGCCGAGGAACGCAGCCGCTGGGGCGCGTGGATGCAGCGCGTCTTCCCCGACGTGCGCAAGGGCGACCGGCTGACCGGTGTGCACATGCCGGGGCGCGGCGCAATGTTCTTCCACAACGGACGCCCGATCGGCGAGATCGAAGACGACGCGTTCGCGCGCGCCTTTTTCGGGATCTGGCTCGATCCGCGCACGTCGCAGCCGGGCTTTCGCGAGCTGCTGCTGGGCGTGCGGTGAGCGAGGCCGCCGCCATGGCCTCGGCGCGTTCGCCGCGCGAGGCAGACACCGCTCGGCTGCCGCTGCGCGCGCTCGCCGCATACGGCCTCTTCGGCATGCCGCTCGCGATGGCGGCACTGCCGCTGTACGTGCACCTGCCGCAGCTCTACGGCAATCACTTCGGCCTCGATCTCGCGCGACTCGGCCTGCTTTTGCTGGGGCTGCGGCTGTTCGACGCCGTGCTCGATCCGCTGCTCGGCGCATGGAGCGACCGCGCGAGTGATCGCCGCCTCCTCATTGCATACGCCGCGCCGGTGCTCGCTCTCGGCATGGTGGCGCTGCTCGACCCGCCGGTGCGCGGGGAGGCGGCACTCTTCGTCTGGCTCGGCGTGTCACTCGCGCTCGTCTATGCCGCGTTCAGCCTGGCGACGATCAACCACGGTGCGTGGGGCGCCGAACTTTCGGCGGATCCGGTCGAGCGCACCCGCATCACCGCGACGCGCGAGGGACTCGCGCTCGTCGGCGTCGTGGTCGCGAGCCTCGCACCAGGGATGCTGGCGGCCGGGGGCGGCGAGGCGCAGGGACTCGCGCGCTTCGCGCTTGCCTTCGCCGCGTTCATCGCGCTGTGCCTTGCGGTGCTGTTGCGCGCACCGCGCGCGAGGCGAACCGAGACCGAGCGCCGCGGTCTTTTTGTCGGGATCGCAACGCCGTTTGCCGACCCGCTCTTCCGCCCCCTTCTCGCGGTATTCGTTGCGAACGGCGTCGCCGCCGCGATTCCGGCCACGCTCGTGCTGTTCTTCGTCGCCGACGTGCTGCAGGCGTCGTCCATGCAGGGCCTGTTCCTCGCGCTCTATTTCATCGCCGGCGCAGCCGGGATGCCGCTGTGGGTGCGCCTTGCCGCCGCGCTGGGCACGGTGCGCGCATGGATGCTGGCGATGATCGTCGCGATTGCGGCGTTCGTCTGGGCCGCTTTCCTCGGTGCCGGCGACAGCGCAGCGTTTGCCGTGATCTGCATCGCTTCCGGACTCGCGCTCGGTGCCGACCTGGCGTTGCCGCCCGCGCTGCTCGCCGACGTCATCGGCCGCCGCGGTGCCGGCCGCGACACCGGCGCCTACTTCGGTGTGTGGACGCTTGCCACCAAGCTCAATCTGGCGCTGGCGGCCGGAATCGCATTGCCGCTGATCTCGGCGCTGGGCTATGTGCCCGGCGCGCGAGACGCTGCCGCGCTGTCTGCGCTTGCCATCGTCTACGCCGGCGTCCCGTGCGTGCTGAAGCTCGCCGCCGTCGCGACGCTCCGCTGGTTCGGACGACATTACACAAGGTCCTCGCCATGATGCTCAAAGCCTCGCTCGCCGCGCTCGCAGCCGTCGCGCTGGTCGGTTGCGCCACCGTCGACGTCGCGCAATACGCGGCCGAGAAACCGGTGTTCGACCTCGCACGGTATTTCAACGGAACGATCGACGGGTGGGGTATGTTCCAGGATCGCTCCGGCAAGGTCGTCAAGCGTTTCACCGTGCGCATCGACGCGCGCTGGGAGGGCAACCGCGGGACGCTCGACGAGCATTTCCTTTTTTCCGACGGAACGACGCAGAATCGCGTCTGGCAGCTCGTCAAGGATGGCGACCGCTACACGGGTACCGCGGGGGATGTCGTCGGAACGGGTACCGGGGTACAGCAGGGCAATGCGTTCAACCTGCGCTACGTGCTCGCGCTGCCGGCGGACGGCCGGACCTGGCACATGGACATGGACGACTGGATGTTTCTGATCGACGAGGCGACGGTGCTGAACCGCACGACGATGACCAAGTTCGGGATCCGCGTCGGCGAAGTGACGCTTTCGTTCCGCAAGCGCTGACGCCATTATCGATGGGACTCTTAAGTCCGCTCAATCCTCCGCTACCGCCGTGGCCCGAAGCCCGCATCTGGGTCATCGGCGCCTCCTACGGCATCGGTGCCGCGCTCGCGCAGGCGCTGCTCGCCGCCGGCGCACGGGTTGCGCTCTCGGCCCGGTCGGGCGACAAATTGCGCGACATCGCCGGGGCGGCGCCGCTCAAGTCGTCGGTGGCGCTGATCGAGCCGCTCGACTTCACGCGGTCCGACGACGTGGAGGCCGCATGCGAACGCGTGCAGCGCGCATGGGGCGACATCGACCTCGTGCTGGTGGTCGCCGGCACCCATCACGAGATGCGCGCGTGGGATCTGACCGACGCGGAATCGCGCGCGCTGCTCGAAGTGAACCTGCACGGGCCGATCGGCACCGTCGCCGCCGTGCTGCCGCGGCTCCTGGCCCAGGGCCACGGCGCCATCGGGATCGTCGCGTCGCTCGCCGGCTACGGCGGTCTGCCGAAGGCGCTGATCTACGGCGCCTCGAAGGCGGCGCTCATCAACTTCACCGAGACGCTCTACCTCGACCTGCATCCCAGGGGACTCGGCATCTACCTGGTCAACCCCGGCTTCGTGAAGACGCCGCTCACCGACAAGAACCGCTTCCACATGCCGCATCTCATCAGCGCGGAGGAAGCGGCGCTGGAGATCATGCGCGGGTTGCGCGCGGGCGACTTCGAGATCCACTTCCCGCGCGCATTCTCCCGGAAAATGAAGTTCCTGCGCCTTCTGCCGTACCGCCTCTACTTCGCGGCCGCGCGCCGCGCCACCGGATTGTGAACGCGCTGGACATCGGCGCGGCCGCCACCCGCGCCCGCGCCTTCTACGAGAATCTGACGCCCGGCGATGTCGAACGCTTAGACGATGTCTATGCGCCCAATGCCTACTTCCGCGACCCGTTCAACGAAGTGCGAGGCGTCCCGGACATCCGCCGCATCTTCGCCCAGATGTTCGAGCAACTCGCCGACTGTCGCTTCCATGTGCTCGAAACCGTCGTCGACGAACAGGGCGCGCTGCTCACCTGGGACATGACGTTCCGCATGCGGCGTTACCGCCCGGAGCGCGTGCAGACGATCCACGGCGCGACGCACCTCAAGTTCGATCCCGCCGGACGGATCGCCTATCACCGGGACTACTGGGATGCCGCGGGAGAGCTCTACGAGAAGCTGCCCGTGATCGGAACCCTGATGCGCTGGCTCAGGCGGCGATTGGGCTGACCGTCCGTCCCGGCGCTGCTCTTACTCCGCCGGAACAAGCGCCGCCTGCGCTGGGTGCTGGAGAATCCTGAGGGTAGCTCCCGGCTGACCGCCGGCAGCGGGCGCTTGCCCGCGCGCCTTTCGGCTTCAGCGGATCGTCGTCGCCACCGCGGCGGTCCTGAATTGCCCTTGCTGCAGCAGCCGGGCTTCATTCGCGCGCTCGACACGGTCGAGGACCGCCCTCTGGCGCGCGCCGGCAACGTGCGGATCGGCGGGCACGAACGCCGAGGTCAGAACGGTCAGGCCGAGCACGGCAATGGCCGAGGCCGCGGAGGCAAGAATCGTGCGTTCGGTGCGGGTCGTCGTCGTGAACATGGTGGGCTCCGGTCGTCTGGTTGGCGATGGTTGCTGGTTCGATGCGGCGGAGGCCGGTTCCGGATTCATCGGCTTCGTCCTGGTTGCAAGTCTGGGGAGGCAGACCTCCCCCCTCAAGCGGAAAGCGACAAACCCGGCCGGATGCGCGACGAAACGGCAAAACCGCGGAGTCAACGGAAACGCCCGGCAATGCCCGGGACGGCAGTCGGGCTTGGCGTCACGTCCGCACTGCCGTGCCAACGTCCCGAAATGCGCGCGCGTCAGGGAAGCGCTACGCCTCGAGCGCGCGCAGCACCAGCAGCACGCCGTTGCCGATCAGCAGCGAGGCAATCAGGCGCATGACGCCGACGCGCGAGAGCGCATGGTGAAGGCGATTGCCGAGCGCGAGGCCGATCGCCATCACCGGCAGCATCAGGAGCGCGAGGCCGAGCAGCGGTGCCTGCAGCAGGAGCCCGGTCACGACGAAGACGATCACGCGCAGCCATACGCTCACGGTCACGATGACCGACGAGGTCGCACGCAGCGTTCCCTTGTCCTTGATGCGGGCGGAGAGGTACACCATGTAGATCGGGCCGCCGGTGCCGAACAGCACCGAGAACACGCCGCCGACGATGCCGATCGGCAGCGCGAGCCACCCGGGCGCGCGGCGCAACGACCGCGGACCGGCCAATGCATATGCGCCGTAGAGCGCGACGAAAGTCCCGAGCGCGAGCAGCGCAGGCCCGCGCGGCAGGCTGACGAGCGCGGTCGCACCGAGCCCGATGCCGACCAGGATCGCAGGGATGATGCGGCGGAACTCCGGCCAGTCGGCGTGCCGCCACTGGCGCACGCTTGCCGTGGTCGCGGCGACGACATCGAGCGAGGTGACGAGCGGCACGGCGAACGTCAACGGGAACGCGTGCGCAAGCGCGGGGACGGCGATGATCGAAGAGCCGAATCCGGTCGCGCCGAACACGACGTAGGCGAACAGCACGATGACGGGAATCGTGGCCAGCACCGGCCATGGGACATCGGGAAGCGGAAGAGGGAAAGGCATAACAGGGCAGGAAGGGCAATCGTGCACGGCGGCCGCCGCCTGCGAGGGGCCCGAACCCGCGCTTTTGACCCCCCTGCGGGTTTCTGGGAGAATCGCGGGTTCGGCGAGCTAGCTCAGTTGGTTAGAGCAGAGGAATCATAATCCTTTGGTCCGGGGTTCGAGTCCCTGGCTCGCCACCAGATGGAAGCAGACGGGTTGGGCAGAAATGCCTAACCCGTTGTCATTTGTGAACCGCGCGAGGGGTGCCGTCGCGCCCTTCCGTAGCGCGCGGCTTCCCTTGGTCTTGGCCCCGGAGAAGGTCGTCCGAAATTGGACCGGGCAGCGCCGCGAGCTCACGCACCGGAAGCAGATGAACCATGCGTTGGCGAGGTACCTTGGCGCATGACAGCGAGTACGATGCCGACAAGGGAGGAGTCAGTCATGCGCGCCATTCTTGCCGCTCTGCTGATGCTTGCTGCCACTTGCGCGTGGGCCGAGGTCGTAAAGGTCACCGAGACCGCGGACACCGTGTTCTATGTCGACGCAGCAACCATCACCAGGAACGGAAACCTTCGCCGCGCATGGACGATACAGGACTACGCGAAGCAGGAACCGAACGGCACACGCTCCCGGCGCTCGTTGCTGGAGATCGACTGCACGGGGGAGCGCATAAGGAGTCTTTCGGTCAGCGAACATTCAGAACCGATGGCCGGCGGGGAGATTCTCAACGCCCGGGACGAAGAATCGCTCTGGAGCTTCATCGGGCAAAGAACGGGGAGCAACGTCCCGCCAAGGACGGCGAACATGGCGATTCTCAGGTTCGTCTGCTCCCGCTAGGGGGCCCACCGCAGGCAGGCCGAAGACAGCCCCGAACTCGCGCAGAGGCCGCCGGGCGGCGCCGCTCGCGAACCCGTCTTCGGGCGATGCGCCGCAGGCGTTCCGTCGAGGGCGCGTACGTCAGCGCGCCGGCACGAACGAGGGCGTTGCGACCGGCCTTGGCGGATGCGGTCTTTGCGGCCGGAGATTGGGCGGGGCGTACACGGGCCACCCCCCGCCCCAGTAATAGCTCCCGTACGGATAGTCGGGAGGAACCGCCAGCGCGGCCACACCGGGGTACGCGAGCGCGTCCTGCCGCATCGCAAGCTGGCGGTCGCTCTCGCGCTCTGCGGCTGCGGCGCGGGCCGCTTGCCGCTGGTCGAATGCCTGCTGCTCGCGCCGCAACCGGTCGATCGCCGCGGGATCCGGCTTGCTCTCGAGAAGGTCGAGCCTGACGCCGCCCTTGCACGGCTCGTCGGCGTAGAGCACGCCCCCATTTGCGTCGATGCAGCGGTAAACGACCGCGGCCTCGCTGCGCGCGGGCATGCAGAGCGCAACGCCCGTCGCAAGCGCGACAACCGCGCAACGGCACACGATCCACGAGACTCGAGCGGTCATCGCGTCCCCCTGCGGTTGCGCATCGGCGGGATGCGTCCGTCGCGAGCAGCGCTCCATCGGTCTTCCGCGCTTTCGCCTACCGCTCCGCCCCCGCCTCCACTGTCGCGATCGCGGTCATGTTGACCACGCGGCGCACCGTCGACGATGGCGTCAGGATGTGCACGGGCCTCGCGGCGCCTAGCAGGATCGGCCCGATCGTGACGCCGTGCCCGAGAGTCACCTTGAGCACGTTGAACAGGATGTTTGCGGCATCGAGGCTCGGCATCACCAGGATGTTCGCGGCGCCCTTGAGCGTGGTCTGCGGCAGGAATGCCTTGCGGATGTCCTCGGACAGCGCGGCATCGCCGTGCATTTCGCCGTCGCACTCGACGTCCGGCGACGACGCGGCGAACAGCTGGTGCGCGGCGCGCATCTTGCGCGCGGAGGGCCGGTTGCTCGAGCCGAAGCTCGAGTGCGACGCGAACGCGACCTTGGGCGGCACGCCGAAGCGGCGCACGGTCTCCGCCGCCATCCCCGCGATCTCGGCCAGCTGCTCGGCGGGCGGATCGTCGTTGACGAACGTGTCGGTGATGAATAGCGTCTGCTCGGGCAGCATCAGCGCATTGACCGTCGCGAAGCAGCTCGTCCCGCGTTTCAACCCGATCACGTCGCGCACGTGCTCGAGGTGCCCGTCGAAGCGCCCGACGAGCCCGCAGATGAGCGCATCGGCGTCGCCGCGCCGCACCGCCAGCGCGCCGATCGTCGTCGTCGAGCGGCGCACGGCTGCCTTCGCCATCTCCGGCGTCGTGCCGCGCCTGCCCATGAAACTCAGGTATTCGGTCCAGTAGTCGCGGAACCGGGGGTCGTTCTCCGGATCGACGACCGGCACGTCGACGCCAGGCAGGAAGCGCAGACCGGCACGCGCGACCCGCGCCGAGATCACGTTGGGGCGGCCGATCAGGATCGGCTGTGCGAGCCCCTCGTCCAGGACAACCTGCACCGCGCGCAGCACACGCTCGTCCTCGCCCTCCGCGTAGACGACGCGCTTCGGCCGCGCGCGGGCGGCCTCGAACACCGGCCGCATGAACATCGACGTGTAGGTGACGAAGCGCGCGAGCGATTGCCGGTACGCCTCGATGTCGGCAATCGGACGCGCCGCCACGCCGGACTCCCGCGCGGCTTCCGCGACCGCGGGCGCGATGCGCATGATGAGCCGCGAGTCGAACGGCTTGGGGATGATGTAGTCGGGGCCGAAGACCAGCTCCTGGCCGGAATAGGCTGCCGCGACCTCGTCGCTGATCTCCGCCTTGGCGAGTGCCGCGATCTCGCGCACGCAGGCAAGCTTCATCGCCTCGGTGATCGCGGTCGCGCCCGCGTCCAGCGCGCCGCGGAAGATGTAGGGAAAGCAGAGGACGTTGTTGACCTGGTTCGGGTAGTCCGAACGACCGGTCGCGATGATGCAATCGGGCTTGGCCTGCCTCGCGAGCTCGGGACGGATCTCCGGCTCCGGGTTGGCGAGCGCGAGAATGATCGGCTTCGCCGCCATCGTCGCCACCATCTCCGGCGAGAGCACGCCGGCCGTCGAGCAGCCTAGGAACACATCGGCGCCGCGTACGATGTCCGCCAGCGTGCGCGCACCGGTCCGCTGCGCATACTTGCGCTTGGACTCGTCGAGGTCGGTGCGCTCGGTCTGCACGACGCCCTTGGAATCGACGACGAAGATGTTCGCCTGCGTGATGCCGAGCGCCACCATCAGGTCGAGGCAGGCGATCGCCGCCGCCCCGGCGCCCGAGCAGGCGATCTTCACTTCGCCGATCTTCCTGCCGGTCAGTTCGAGGCTGTTCAACAGCGCGGCCGCCGAAATGATCGCCGTGCCGTGCTGGTCGTCGTGGAAGACGGGAATCTTGAGCCGCTCGCGCAGCTTGCGCTCGACGTAGAAGCACTCGGGCGCTTTGATGTCCTCGAGATTGATGCCACCGAGCGTCGGTTCCAGCGCGGCGATGTGCTCGACCAGCTTGTCGGGATCGCGCTCGGCAAGCTCGATGTCGAACACGTCGATCCCGGCGAACTTCTTGAACAGGCACCCCTTGCCCTCCATCACCGGCTTGCCGGCCAGCGGTCCGATGTTGCCGAGTCCGAGCACCGCGGTGCCGTTGGTCACGACGCCGACGAGATTGCCGCGCGACGTGTATTCCGAGGCGAGCGTGGGGTCGCGCTCGATCGCCAGGCACGCATATGCGACGCCTGGTGAATAGGCGAGCGAGAGGTCGTGCTGGTTGGCGAGCGGCTTGGTCGGCGAGACCGCGATCTTGCCGCGCGTGGGACTGCGGTGGTATTCGAGCGCGGCCTCGCGCAGCGCCTCCTCGGCGGGCGTCAACGTCAGCGGTGGCTTGTCCATCTCTCCTCCGGGCGCGTCTTCGAGCGCGCAATCGGATGATTCTACGCGCGGGCGGCTCTGGCGAGGAGCTCTGCCGCTAGCGGAGCGTCGGCGACCAGAACCTAGGTTCTAGGAGCCCAGGACCGGAACGATGATCAGATAGGTCAGGGCGAAGATCGTGACGATGCCCGTCAGATTGAGCCAGATGCCGGCCTTGATCATCTGCGGCATCCGCACGAGCCCCGTGCCGAACACGATCGCATTCGGCGGCGTGCCGACGGGCATCATGAACGCGCAGCTCGCGGCGATGGTCGCCGGCACGAGCAGCAGTGCGGGCGGCACGTCGAGGACCGGCGCGAGCGCGGCGAGTATCGGCAGCATCGTCGCAACCTGAGCGGTGTTCGACGTCAACTCGGACATGAACACCATGATCGTGATGATCGCGAGCAGCACCGCCCACACCGGCCAGCCGGCAAAGCCGCGCGCGAGGCTGCCGATGAACTGCGCAACTCCGTTGGTTTCCGTCGCGGCCGCGAGCGCCAGCCCACCGCCGAAAAGGATCAGCACACCCCAGGGGAGCTTTTGCGCCGCCGCCCAGTCGATGACCGTCTCTCCGGTCGCGCGATCGACGGGAGTCACGAACAGCGCGATCGCCGCTGCAATCGCGATGCCCGCATCCGAGATATGAGCGAACGGCGTCACGCCTGCCACGGTCAACACTTCGAGCAGGGGCGAGAGCACCCAGAGAGCGACGGCGCACACGAAGACCGCGAGCGTCGCCCGCTGGCCACGATTCAGCGGACCGAGCTTCGCCACTTCCTCGGCGATGTACTGACGGCCGCCCTCGATCTCCCGAATGCGTGTCGGGAAGAGCAGCGTCGTGTTCAGGAACCACGCAAGCGGCAGGAATGCCAGCATGACCGGCACGCCGATCATCATCCACTGCGTGAAGCCGATCTTCATCCCGTAGGTCTGCTCGGCGAAGCGTACGAGGATGCCGTTCGGCGGCGAGCCGATGATCGTGCCCAACCCTCCGATCGACGCCGCATAGGCGACGCCCAGCAGCGCCGAGAGCGCGAAGTTGCGGTCGTCGACATCGTCGTCCGGGATTCCGCCGTGCTCGGCCAGCGAGCGGCCGGTCCGCTGCTTGAGCGACACGTCGATCACCGACATCGCGATCGGCACCATCATCGCCGCGGTCGCGGTGTTGGACACCCACATGCTGAGAAACGCCGTCGCCCCCATGATTCCGGCGACGATCGCGCGCGGACGCGCGCCGACCAGACGCAGCGTGAGGAACGCGATCCGCCGGTCGAGCCCCCAGCGCTGGATCGCTAGCGCGAGCACGAAGCCGCCGAGGAACAGGTAGATCACGTCGGATCCATAGCTCGCGGTCGTCCTGCCGAGCGGCATGATGCCGAGCAACGGGAACGCGACGATCGGCAAGAGCGCGGTCACCTCGATCTCGACCGCCTCGGTCATCCACCAGACGGCCATCCAGACCAGCATTGCGAGCGTGGCCCGCGCAGCCTGCGTCAGCGGCACGGGCTCGCCGCCCGCACCGACGTAGCTCTCAGGGAGCAAGACGTAAAGCAGAAGCGCGAGCGCCGGACCGGCGAGGAAGCCGATCCGGCGCACGCGTTGCTGGAGATCCATGTCAGCGGACGTGCGCCGCGCGCGCGACGCATGTCGCCTCTCGCATCGTCAGCCCACCATCGCAAGCCACGGCAGAGTGATGACCATCATCACGACGATGAACAGCACGCCGTAGATGGCGCCGAGCTTCCAGTAGTCCTTCGACGGCAGATAGCCCGATCCGTAATACACCGGGCTTGGACCTGTCGCGAACGGCGTCAGGATGCCCATGATCCCGAGCGTCAGGCACAGGAGCAGCGAGTACTGCGCCATGTTCATGCCGGGAATCGTCGTACCCACCGCCAGCATGACCGGCAGCAGCGCCGTCACGTGCGCGGTGATGCTCGCGAACAGGTAGTGCGTGAAGTAGAACACCAGCACGAGCAGGATCATCGCGGCAAATGGCGAGAATCCGCCCATGTGCGCGGCGACGCTGTCGGCGAACCACTTGACGAAACCGACCCTGTTCAGCCCGTCCGCGAGTGCAACCAGCGTCGCGAACCACGCAAGCGTATTCCACGCCGCCGAGTTCTTGACGATGTCGTCCCAGCTCACGACGCCCAGCACGAGCATCAGCGAGATCACGACCAGCGCCGCGGTGGTGGCATTGATGAAGTCGCCGCCGAAGATCCACAGCGCAAGCGCGAGCACGACCAGCAGCCCGAGCACGATCTCCCGGTTGGTGAGGCCGCCCATCTTCTTCAGTTCGTCACCGGCCCACTTCGGGACCTCGTCGCCGGCCTTCACTTCGGGCGGATAGATCCAGTACGTCACGATCGGGATCAGGATCAGCAGTGCGATACCCACAGGCGCGAATGCGACGAACCATTGCATCCACGACAGGCTCACCTTGGCGGTCTTGTTGACGAGCTCGATCGCAAGCAGGTTGGGGGCGAGGCCGGTCAGGAACATCGAGCTCGTCACGCAGGTGGTCGCGATCGCGACCCACATGATGTATGAGCCGATGCGACGCGACGACGGGTCGTTGGGCTTGCTGTCATAGAGTGCGGGCAGGTTGCGGATCACCGGGTAGATCGTGCCGCCCGAGCGCGCGGTGTTGGATGGCGTGAACGGTGCGAGGATCGTGTCGGCAACCGCAACCGCATAGCCGAGCGTCAGCGTGCGGCGGCCCATCTTCTTCACCAGCATCAGCGAGATCCGGCGACCCAGGCCCGTCTTGTCGTAGCCCAGCGCGAACATGAACGCACCGAAGATCAGCCAGACCGTGGTGTTCGAGAAGCCGGACAGCGCCCAGGTCAGCGCCGCGTTGTACGCCTTGAAGCCGGGCTTGGCGAGTTCGGCCGGTGCGAAGAACACGTACTGCGCGAGCACCGTGACGACCGTGACGCCGATCAGCCCGATCGCTCCACCCGGCAGCGGCTCGAGCATCAGGCCGACGATCACACCGGCGAAGATCGCGAAGAAGTACCACGCGTGCGGGGCGAGGCCTTCGGGTGCCGGCACGAGCGCGATGGCGAGTGCGACGACGATCGGTGCAAGCGCCTTCCAGGACACGTGCGGCGGCTTGACGGCAACTGCGGGCTCCGCCGTTCGGGGCGGTGCGGGGACCTTGTCAGGCGTTGCGGTAATGGCCATGAGAGCCTCCCATCAGTGATTGCCGAGGACGATGCGCAGCCGGGAAGGCCGCAACCGCATACGGCAGTTGAATCGGGACACGCGTGAGGCGCCGGGGCGCGCGTACAGGCCGCCGCCAACCGAAAGCCGTTCGGCTGGGTGCGAAGGTCGATCGGGCCCGTCGGCACCGGGCTTGGTGCCGGGCCGGCGGAACAGCCGGCCGAGGAAAGGGGAAGACACCGCAAACGTCGGATAGGACGAGAGCGAGCTTCCCGGGAATGCTTGCATTGACAAACCCGAGCGCACCGCGGATCACGCGATACAGGTGGAATTCTCCCGCCGATGGTGATTCGGCACGTTGACGCCGCTCAACATCGTGAGTGCGCGTGCCGTTTATGCGGGGAGGGCATGCGCCGGCAGTGCGTGCAGTGCCGATCCTGGCGCGCGGGCGTCGCCGCGAGTTCGGGAACGACGGCGGACCGCATCGCCGGGAACGCCGCTTCCGGCCCTGCCTCCGCGACGGAATCAGTGACTAGAACCTATCTCATAATCAGCCGCGGGATGCGTTGCGGCGAGGAAGCCTGGCAGCAAGGCGCGAGGAGGCGGCGTAGTCGTGCCTACGCAACGACGAGCAACGCAGCGGCCGGGCTTTCCCGCCGCAACCCGAAGGGACGGGGGCCCCGGGGCCGCATTTCTGCGTTGCTCGTCGCTTGTTTGGTCCGGCCAAACGGCGCTCCTCGTGCCTGGAACTGCGGCCCCGGGAATCCCGTCGCACCCGTGGATGATTATGAGATAGGTTCTAGAACCCGACCGCGTAGTTGAGGTACGCCCTCAGTTGCGTGCCGGTCTGCGCCGCCCCGTCCTGGTCGAGCCATGAGTAGCGGAACGTCGCGGAAAAACCTTCCAGCAGCGACCCCTTCGGAAACGCGTAATCGACGCGCACGTCGGTCTCGTTTCGGTCCGGCAACGGTGCGTCCGTCGTGTAGTCGAGGCGATCGCGGCCGGCTGCGTAGACCGCCGCGGCCGTGAGGCCGGGCGCACCCAGGTCCGCGAAATCGACATTGGCCCCGATGCCCCACGCCTTCTCGCCCGCCGTGTTGAACGAAACCTGCATCAGGTCGAGGTACGACGCGTGGCTGCCGAACGGATTGAGCGTGTCGCGGTCCTTGCCCGTCTGCGTCCAGTAGAGCTGCGCGCCGACCGGTCCGTAGCTCAAGGCCGCCTGCAGCCCGTAACCCCACGTCGAGAACGACCCGATCTGCTCGTCGCCGACAGAAGTCTGCGGGTAGTACTGCGCGCCAAGTGCGATGCTCGTCCTGTCGTCGAGCGCAATCGGATATCGGACGTCGGCATAGAACGTGTTGAACGTGTCAAACGCATACTGCTCGTCGAGCCGGACGTAGCCGTTCTTCGCGAAGTTCCACGTCGCGCCGGCGAAGGCGACGCCTTCCTGGTTGCCCGCACCGCCGGCCACGTTCGACATCCAGCGGAAGCTCTCGGTGTCGCGCGGCTTCTCCTTGGTGATGTAGCCGCCGGTGTACGTCACGTCCGCGACGTTGCCCGACAGCGTGTAGGCCTCGAACGTGTTGGGCACCATTCGGTTGTCCTGCGGATTGATGAACGGACGGTTGATGAGTTGCCGGTACGCGGTGATGGTCTGGCCCGCGAACCGGACCGCGCCGAACGCCTCGCCCAGCACGTTGATCGACGCCTGATCGGATTGCAGGATCTTCGTGCCGCCCTCGCCCTCGGGGCCGTAGAGCTTCTCCGACATGTAGAAGTTCACCGCAACCTGGAACAGGTCGCCCCACCATGGGCTGCGCAGGCCGGCCCAGCCGCCGAGCGCCCACGCCTTGCTCGGCACGTCGCTCGTGCTCTCCTGGTCGAAGTAGTAGGTGCGCAGATGCAGCACCGGCTCGATGCCGCCGGGCAGCTTGTAGCCTTCTTTGGGCAGGTCGCCGGGCCAGATGCCCTGCGCGGAAGCCGGACCGGCGAGGCACAGCGCGGCGATCAATGCCGCGAGCGGCCGGACCCGGGAATGCTCGCTCGATTGGCGTGGTGCGCGTTTCATGGCTCACCTCGAATGCGTCGGCCCGTCAGAACATGATCCGCGCGAGGAACAACCCGGTGATCACCGCGACCGCGGTCGCGACAATGCCGGGAATCATGAACGAGTGGTTGAGCACGTATTTGCCGATCTTCGTCGTGCCGGACAGGTCGAAGTTGATCGCCGCGATCAGTGAGCCGTAGGTCGGGATGAAGAAGTAGCCGTTGACCGACGGGAACATGGCGATCAGGAACTGCGGCGGGATGCCGAGCGCGATGCCGAGCGGCATCAGCGCGCGCGTCGTCGCCGCCTGGCTGTAGAGCAGCACCGACGCGAAGAACAGCCCGAACGCGAACGTCCACGGCGCCTGCTCCGCCCACTTGCCGATCGCCGGGACGATGACGTCCTTGTGCGCAGCGATGAAGCTGTCGCCGAGCCACGCAAGCCCGAAGATGCCGATCACCGCGACGACACCGGCGCGCAGTGTCGCCGTCTTGGGGATCTCGTCGACGTGGACTTTCGTCACGAGCAGCATCGCCGCCGCCACCGACATCATCACGATCTCGATGACGATCGGCATCTGCAGCGCGGCCTTGGCGCCAGGCAGCGTGCGCAGGCTGGGGAAGAAGCCGAACAGCACGACCAGCGCAACACCGCCGAGGAAGATGAATGCAGAGGCCTTCGCGGCGGGCTTGAGCGGCGGCCGTTCGGCGGCGGACTTCGGCGCCGGAATCTGACCGGCCTTCAGGCGCGCCTGGTACTCAGGGTCGTCCTTCAGGTCCTTGCCGACGAACATCGACACGATCGCCGCGGCGAGCACGCCGGTCAGGGTGGCGGGCACGCACACCATCAGGATCTCGGGCAGCCCCCATTGGGTCAACCCCTTCTCGGTGAAAAGTCCGATCATCGCGGCGGTGGCCGCGGCGACCGGGCTCGCGGTGATCGCCTGCTGCGAGGCGATCGTCGCAACCGCCATCGGACGCTCGGGCCGGATCCCGCTCTGGTGCGCGGTCTCGTAGATCACCGGCAGCAGCGGGTAGACGATGTGACCGGTGCCGGCGACGAACGTGAAGCTCCATGTCGTGAGCGGCGCAACGATCGTCACGTATTTCGGATTGGCACGGATGATCCGCTCGGCGATCCGGACCAGGAAGTCGATGCCGCCGGCAGCGTCCATCACCGACGCGGCCATGATGACCGCGAGAATGATCAGCATCACGTCTACGGGCGGCGAGGTCGGGTTGACGCCGAACGCCGCGACCAACACCAGCAGGCCGACCGCGCCCCAGAGCCCCAGTCCGACGCCGCTGTAGCGGGCGCCCATCCAGATCGCCGCCAGCACGACGGCGAATTGCAGTGCGATGTTCAGTGTCATGTCGTCCTCGCGTTTTGGGGCGTCAGCCGCTCACGGTTTCCACCGCGGTCCAGTGCGTTCGCTTCAACTAGCCGCTCGTGCCCCCTCGATCGGCGGACGTCCTTTCGTTCACCGGACCACCGCGGAGCGGCGGGCTCGTTCTAGCTATTGCTCGAACTTCGGGTTGATCAGGTTCTCGAACGAGAAGACCTCGTCCCACTTTTCCTGCGTCAGCAGCTTCCGCTCTTTCACGACGATGTCGTGCAGCGACTTGCCGGTCTCGTAGCCCTCGCGCGCGATCTCCGCGCACTGCTTGTAGCCGAGCGAGGGCTTGAGCACGGTGACGATGCCGAGCGAATTCAGCACCATGTCGCGCGTGCGCTCCGCGTTGGCGGTGATGCCCTTCACGCAGTTGACGCGCAGGCTGTTGACCGCGTTCTCCATCGTCGAGATCGACGTGAACAGCGCAAACGTGATCACCGGCTCCATCACGTTCAACTGCAGCTGCCCCGCGGAAGCGGCGAGCGTCACGGTCAGGTCGAGCCCGATCACGAGGAAGCCGACCTGGTTCACGACCTCCGGGATCACCGGGTTGACCTTGCCCGGCATGATCGAGCTGCCCGGCTGCATCTGCGGCAGGTTGATCTCGTTGAAGCCGCAACGCGGACCGCTGGCGAGCAGGCGGATGTCGTTGCAGATCTTGGTCAGCTTCGACGACGTGCGCTTCAGCACGCCCGACAGCAGCACGTAGGCGCCCGTGTCCGACGTCGCCTCGATCAGGTCGCCCGCCAGGATGAACTTCGTGCCGGTGAGCTCGGAGAGGTACCTGGTGGCGAGCTCCGGGTAGCCGGGCGCCGCCGTCACCGTGGTGCCGATCGCGGTGGCACCGAGGTTGATCTCGTGCAGGAACTGCCGCACCTCGGCGATGCGCTGCACTTCCTCGCCGATCGTCGTGCCCCAGCCGTGGAACTCCTGCCCGAGCGACATCGGCACGGCGTCCTGCAGGTGCGTGCGGCCCATCTTCAGCACGCGGTCGAATTCCTTAGCCTTGGCGAAGAACGCCTGCTGCAGCGCGGTCAGCGACTCCATGTAGCTCTTGAGCCGCAGGATCAGCGCGAGGCGGAACGCGGTCGGGTACATGTCGTTGGTCGACTGCCCGAAGTTCACGTGGTCGTTCGGGTTGACGTGCTGGTACTCGCCCTTCTTGTGCCCGAGGGACTCGAGCGCGAGGTTCGCGATCACCTCGTTCGCGTTCATGTTGGTCGACGTGCCCGCGCCGCCCTGGATGAAGTCGGTGACGAACTGATCGCGCATGTCGCCCGCGATCAGGCGATCGCAGGCCTTGATGATCGCGTCGGCGACTTTCGCGTCGAGCACCTTGAGGTCGCGGTTCGCCATCGCCGCGGCCTTCTTCACGTAGCCGAATGCCTTGACGAAGTAGGGCTCCATCGACATCGGGATGCCGGTGATGTGGAAATTGTCCTTGCCGCGCAGCGTCTGCACCCCGTAGTACGCGTCTGCAGGGATCTGCTTCTCGCCCAGGAAGTCCTTTTCCGTGCGCGTCTTCATCGGCGCTCCTCGAGTTGGGTGGTTGGACGGTGCGATCGCACCCGCGCCTGAATGGGCCTGCGTCCAGACGCAAACACGGCCTCGGAATCGCGACGGCCGGGCGAGGAAGGAACGATTGGGCGCAGGAGCGTGCCCGTCGAGCAGGTTGATGATCCAGCGAACGGAGCCGGCAGTCGTTGACGGTGCGCAAAGGCCGATTTCGAGCCTGCCGGTTTCGCTTTGACGTGGCTCAACGCGCCGCACTTGAAAGAAGGCCAACGAGGGCGCGCGTTTCGCGCTCCGGCGCCGGCTTCGCTACAGGTAACGCCAGGCGACGTAGAAGTGCGACAGCACGATGCTGATGAGCATCAGCGGAAATGCGATCTTGAGGAACGGCACGAACCTGAACGACACGCCTGCACGCTCCGACAACCCGACAACCACCAGGTTCGCCGAAGCGCCGATCAGCGTGCCATTGCCGCCGAGGCACGCTCCGAGCGAGAGCGCCCACCACAGCGGCAGCAGCGCGTTGTCGCCGCCGAATGCCGGGCCCATCGCCTTGATGAGCGGGATCATCGTCGCGACGAACGGGATGTTGTCGATGAATGCCGAGAGCACCGCCGACGCCCACAGGATTGCGAGCGTGGTGATCCTGAAGTCGCCGCCCGTCGCGGCGAGCAACTCCCTGGCGAGCAGGTCGATCAGCCCCGCCTTCTGGACGGCGGCGACCAGCACGAACAGCCCGAGGAAGAACATGAGCGTGATCCACTCGGCTTCCGAGAGCGCCGCGTGGACGTGGTGCGACTGCTCCTCGGCGCTGCGCCCGAAGTTGTCGAGCAGGAGCAGGAGTGCCGCGCCGAAGATCGCGATCGTCGCCGGCGGGATGCCGATCTGGCGCTGCAGCACGAATCCCAGAATCACGAGCGCGATCACCGCAAGCGATTGCTTGAGCAGACGCGGCTCGGTGATCGCCTCGCGCTCGCTGAACTCCATCACGCGTTGCCGGTGCTCCGACGTGGCCCGCAAGTGCCGCCCCCAGATCAGGTACAACGGGATCATCGTCGCCGCCATGATGACGACGATCACCGGCGTCAGCGCGATCGCAAAATCGTTGAACGTGAGACCGGTCGCCGAGCCGATCATGATATTCGGCGGGTCGCCGATCAGCGTTGCCGTGCCGCCGATGTTGGACGCGAAGATCTGGGCGAACAGGTAGGGATACGGCTTGACGCCGAGCGACTCGGTGATGAGCAACGTCACCGGCACCGTCAGCAGCACCGTGGTCACGTTGTCGAGGAACGCCGAGAACACTGCCGTGACGATCGACATCATCAGCAGCACGCCCCAAGGGCTCGCCTTGACCTTCTTGGCCGACCAGATCGCGACGTACTGGAAGAGCCCCGAGCGGCGTGTGATGTTGACGATCAGCATCATGCCGAGCAGCAGCCCCAGCGTGTTGAAATCGACTGCCGCCATCGCCTCGTCCTGCGTCAGCACGCCCACGAGGATGCAAAGGCCCGCGCCGAGCAGCGCGAGGATCGCCCGGTTGACCTTGTCGGTCATGATCAGCACGTAGGTGAGGACGAACAGCGTCGTCGCCACCAGCATCGGGCTCAAGCCGAACAGGACCGAGGCCGGCCCACCGCCGCTGCCATGCATGTCGGAAGCTCCTCCGTGTCGCGCCGCATCTTCACCGGGACGCTTGCGCGCCTCGTTCCCGGCGCCTTGGCCGGCTTCTCTTGCCGCTATTCCTGGATCGCTGCCAGGATATCCCGCGCCGACGCCATGCCGACCAGCCGTCCGTCCCTCTCCACCACCGGGACGTTGTTCTGTCCGCGAAACAGCAGCAGGATGGTCTCGACCGGCGACGTGTCCGGATGAACGACGTGCGCCGGCTGCACCAGGAAATCCTTGACCGGGCGAGCCGCGATCTCGTGCATCCGCTCGCGCAGCCGCACAACGTTGTCGCTCACGAATGCGAGGTCTTCGAAGCCGTCGCCGATCAGCGCAGCCTTCGGCAGGAGATGTGCGAGCACGGTGTCGAGCCGGAACATGCCGATCAGGCGCCCCGAGTCGTTGACGACCGGCAAGTCGGCGACACGCGCGTCCAGCATGCGTTTGGTCGCCTGCGCGACCGTGTCGCTGTCGCGCAGCGACTGGAACTGCGTGTTGTATAGGGGCCTGTCCGCGTCCACGCTCGCCTCTTGGCGGTCCGGGCGCCGCCATCCGTACGCCCGATCGCGCGGCCCGAGGGCGCGCTCGAAGGACACATTGTAGCGGGTGCGCAGCCGCCGCAGGGACGCGGGCGTCCCTAGCAAATGAACGCGCCGCGGGGTGGCCGCGGCGCGCAGTGGGGCCGCGCAGCTGCTTGGCAGGCCGGCGCTACGACCAGCCCATCGCCGCCATTTTGCGGCGCACGAACGCGATCTGCGTGGCGAGCGGCAGCTGCTTCGGGCAGACGTCGTGGCAGCCCAGAAGCGACATGCACCCGAATACGCCGTCGTCGCTGCCGACCAATTCGTAGAAGTCTGCGTCATCGCGCATGTCGCGCGGATCGAGGCGGAAGCGGGCGATCTTGTTCAGGCCGACCGCTCCCACGAAGTCCTCGCGCATGCGGGCGGTGCCGCAGCCGGATATGCAGCAGCCGCATTCCACACAGCGATCGAGCTCGTAGATCTTCTCGGCGAGTTCCGGCTCCATTCGCTCCTCGATGCGAGTGAGGTCCAGCTCCTCCTCCTTCATGTGCACCCACGTCCGCAGGCGCTCGCTCATCGCCCGCATCCACTTGCCCGTGTTGACCGACAGGTCGCCGATCAGCTCGAAGCCGGGCAGCGGCAGCAGCGTGATGTCCGGCCCGAGGTTCTTCGTGAGCGTGCGGCAGGCGAGGCCCGGCCTTCCGTTCATCACCATCGCGCAGCTGCCGCAGATGCCGGCACGGCAGACGAAGTCGAACTGCAGCGATGGATCCTGCTTCTCGCGGATCTCGTTGAGCGCGATGAAGAGCGTCATGCTTTCCGCCTGCTCGAGCTCGTAGGTCTGCAGACGCGGGACGCTCGCCGGATCCAGCGGGTTGTGCCGCATGATGTGGAACTTGAGCTTGACCCCGGCTCCGTTGCCGGCCTTCGGGGCCGCCCCCTTGCTGTCGGCCGGTATCAGCGGAATGACCTTGTGGAATGCGCGCATGGCGTCAACCTTTCTCAAGCGACCGCCCGGGCGGTGCCCGCAGGGCCCGACGGCTCGTCGATGCGTTCGTTGCGCCCGCGCAGGCGCTTCGGAAGAAGGTCCTCGTAGGGCAAGAGCGCGCGCTGCAGCGCGAACCGGTCGCCTGCGTGTTGCTTCCTCAGCGCTTCGACCTCGGCAAGCCGCCGCTGCGTGTCCGGATGGTCGACGTAGTCTTTCGCGCCGTAGCCCCGCCAACCCGGCGGCAACTCCATCCTCATGACGTCGAGCGGCTCGTAGCTGAGCGTCGGCAGCGTCTCGCCCTCCTTCCAGGTGGCGAGCGTGCGCTTGAGCCACTCGGCGTCGTTGCGGCGGGGGAAGTCCTCGCGATAATGGGCGCCGCGGCTTTCGGTGCGAACCAGCGCGCCGTAGGCCACCGTCAGCGCGAGCTTCAGCATCTTCTGCACGCGGTAGGCGGTGACAAGCTCGGGGTTCGCGCCCGGCGAGTGGGCACGCAGGCCGATGCTCTGGCTGCGCTTCAGCAGCTGCTGCAACTCGTCGACCGCCTGCTCCAGGTCCTTGCCAGTGCGGAAGATGCCGACCTTCGCGGTCATGATCTCCTGCATCCGCGCCCTGAGCGCGCTCGCGTCCTCGATGCCGCGGCTCGCGACCAATTGGTCGAGCTTCGCCTGCTCGCGCAGGACGAACTCGCGGATCAACCCGGTGGGAAGGCTGAACTCGTTCTTCGGGTCGTCGCAGAAATCGGCGATGAACTCGCCCACGATCATCCCCGCCACCACGGTCTCGGCGACCGAATTGCCGCCCAACCGGTTGAAGCCGTGCATGTCCCAGCAGGCAGCCTCGCCCGCAGCGAACAGGCCCCGTAGCGTCGGGCTCTCGCCGGTGTGGCGGGTGCGCAGGCCGCCCATCGTGTAGTGCTGAGCCGGCCGCACCGCCACCAGGTCCCTGGTCGGGTCGACGCCGAGGAAGTAGTGGCAGATCTCGTAGACCTCGCGCAGGTTGTGCTTGATGTGCTGCTCGCCCAGCAGCGTGATGTCGAGCCAGAGATGGTCGCCGAAGCGGCTCTTGACGCCCTTGCCCTTGGCGATGTGCTCCTCCATCCGCCGCGACACCACGTCGCGCGAGGCGAGCTCCTTCTTCTCGGGCTCGTAATCGGGCATGAAGCGATGGCCGTCGGCGTCCTTCAAGAGGCCGCCGTCGCCGCGACACCCCTCGGTCACGAGGATGCCGGCCGGAAAGATGCCGGTCGGGTGGAACTGCACCGCCTCCATGTTGCCGAGCACCGCGGCGCCGGTCTCGAGCGCGATCGCGTGGCCGATGCCTTCGCAGATCACGGCGTTGGTCGTCACCCGATAGAGCCGCCCCGCGCCGCCTGTCGCGAGGGCCGTGGCCTTCGCGACATAGGCGACGAGCTCGCCGTCGATCAGGTCGCGCACGACCGCGCCGTAGCAGCGGCCGCCGTCGTGGATCAGCGCGAGCGCTTCGGCACGCTCGTGCACGGGGATGCCGCTGCCGATTGCCTGGTCGCCGATCGCTTGCAGCATCGCGTGGCCGGTTCCGTCGGAGACGTAGCACGTGCGCCACTTCTTGGTGCCGCCGAAGTCGCGCTGCGCCACCGTGCCGTGCGCCTTGTCGCGCTCGGTGATCGTGACTTTCTGGCCGTTGATGATCACCGTGCGGTCGCCGCGCTTGACCCGGCTCCACGGCACGCCCCAAGCCGCGAGTTCCCGCACCGCCTTGGGCGCGGTGTTGACGAACATGCGCACGACGTCCTGGTCGGCGCCCCAGTCGGAGCCGCGCACCGTATCCTCGAAATGGACATCCTCGTTGTCGCCCTCCCCCTTGATCACGTTGCCGAGCGAGGCCTGCATGCCGCCCTGCGCGGCCTTGCTGTGCGAGCGCTTGGGCGGCACGAGCGAAAGAATGACCGCGTCGTAGCCGCGGCGCTTCGCCGCGATCGCCATGCGCAAGCCGGCAAGCCCGCCGCCGATCACCAGCACATCCGTGTAGACGACCTTCATTTGGCGGCTCCGCTCACTTCGAGGCGTCTTTTTGCACCCACGCCGGCGTGTACCGCTCGCCGACCTTGTCCGCATGCTCGATGCCGATCTTGATGTAGGCGGCGAGCGTGGCGAATCCCAGCGCGAGGAAGAACACGGTCAACGCCCACTTGAGCGTCTTCAGGCGCTTGCGCGTCGCCTCGGCGTCGGGCCCGGAGAGCCAGCCCCACTTGACTGCCAGCCGGTAGAGCCCTACACCGCCGTGGATCTCGACCGTGAGCAGCAGCAGGATGTAGACGGGCCACCAGCGATAGCTCCAGACCCGGTCGGCGGACTCGAACGGTCCGATCAGCCCCGGCTGGGAGAGCATCTGGAAAAGATGCGGCGCCGCGAGGAAGAACATCGCGAAACCGGTGACGACCTGCCAGTACCAGAGCGTCGTGTCCTCGTGTCGCATGAGCTTCATGTGGTCGCGATAGACGCGGTGCTGGCGGTAGTTGATCGGGAACTTGCGCACGGCGAGCGCCGCGTGCACGACCAGCAGCACGATGATCACGGCGACCACCAGCGAAACGATGCCCGGGTACGGTTTGCCGAACAGGAAATAGCCTTCGAACATCTTCGTGATCGTCCACATCGCGTCCTTGCCGAGCAGGATCGAGGACACGAAGAACATGTGGCCCCACATGAACAGCGCGAGGACAAGGCCGCTCACGCTTTGGAGGACGTCGAGGCGGGCCGGCCATCGGCTACTCGCCGGCCGGTCGGCAAGACCGATACCGGCGATCATCGGACTCGTGGAAGCCATCTCGGATCCTTTCATCGGAGTCCCGGAACGCGTCCGGGCAAACGGCGCGCGCCAGCGCACCACGCAAGGGCGGCACCGTCGCTAAGGTAGCGACTGGCAGGACAGCGCGGGTTGACCCGTGTCAACCGATTGGCTGAAGTACCCGCGACGACAACGATGCCTCTCCCCGCCTGGACGCCCCGTGGATCAGGGTTTTGACTTCGATCAAGGGCCGCTCCGCGCCAACGCGCAGCATGCAAGCTTCGAACAAAAGTCCGTGCGCGTTGTGCAGCGCGGCATCCCCGCCGGAGGAGATTCGTCGAAAGTTTAATGTCCGCACCCACGGACGACGCGGCCGAGGTATGGTCGTGCTTGCGCGAAGGGTGTCGGCTGCGGCGATTCGTCCGCGGCGCGTCCCGGACTGACTCGCGCGGACTCCTGCGAACGATCTCATAACGGACTCGAAGGCGCTTCATGTACAAGATCATCCGCCGCGAAGCATTCTCGGACACCACGTTTCTCTGGGAGGTGGCCGCACCCGACGTGGCGCGATCCGCCGAGCCCGGGCACTTCGTGATGCTGCGCCTGCACGAGGGCGGCGAGCGCATCCCGCTCACGGTCGCTGATTTCGATCGCGACAAGGGCACGATCACGATGGTGATCCAGGCGCTCGGCAAGACCACGCTGGAAATGCGCGACCATTACAAGGCGGGCGACGACATCGCCGACTTCGTTGGCCCGCTGGGCCTGCCGCAGCACGTGAGCCGCGCCGGCCACGTCGTGCTGGTCGGCGGGGGGCTCGGCGTCGCGCCGGTCTATCCGCAGCTCCGCGCGTTCAAGGCGGCCGGCAATCGCACGACCGGGATCATCGGCTTCCGCAACAAGGACCTGGTGTTCTGGGAGGACAAATTCGCGAAGTATTGCGACAACCTGATCGTATGCACCGACGACGGCAGCTATGGCAAGCCGGGCTTCGTCACCGCAGCGCTCCAGGAAACCCTCGAGAACGACCGTCCCGACCTGGTGGTCGCGATCGGGCCGCTGCCGATGATGAACGCCTGCGTCGAGACCACCCGGCCCTCGGGCGTGAAGACCATGGTGTCGCTGAACGCGATCATGGTCGACGGCACCGGGATGTGCGGCTCGTGCCGCGTCACCGTCGGCAGCGAGATCAAGTTCGCCTGCGTGGACGGGCCGGACTTCGACGGCCACCAGGTCGACTTCAAGGAGCTGCTGCTGCGCCAGCGGCGGTTCAAGGGCGAGGAGTCGAAGGCCTCCGAGGACTACGCGCATGTCTGCAACGTCGAGAAGCAACTCTTCGACGAAGGCAAGCGCAACTACAAGAAGTACAAGGACCTGCCGCCGCACGCCGTGAAGATGCCGGAGCGCGACGCGCTCGAGCGCTCGCGCAACTTCAAGGAGGTGAACCTCGGCTACTCGATGGCCGATGCGCTGGCCGAGGCCGAGCGCTGCATCCAGTGCAGCAAGCCGACCTGCATCGAGGGCTGCCCCGTTGGCATCGACATTCCGCGCTTCATCCGTCACCTGCTGGTGCGGGACATGGACGGGGCGCTTGCGGTCATCAACGAGTCGAACCTGTTCCCGTCGGTCTGCGGGCGCGTGTGCCCGCAGGAGTCGCAGTGCGAGGCGCAATGCGTCGTCGCCAAGAACAAGAAGCTGCCCATGGAGTCGGTGGCGATCGGGCGGCTGGAGCGCTTCGTCGGCGACAACGCACACGCGCCGAAGGCCGCGCCCCCGGCGCTCCCCCGCCGGCTCGGACGCGTCGCGATCGTCGGCTCGGGACCGTCGGGCCTCGCGGTGGCCGCCGACCTCGCGAAGTTCGGCTGCGACGTGACGGTGTTCGAGGCGCTGCACGTCGTCGGCGGCGTGCTCCAGTACGGCATTCCATCGTTCCGCCTGCCGCGCGAGATCATCAGCCGCGAAGTGGACAACCTCAAGGACATGGGGGTGCGCTTCGAGACCAACAAGGTGATCGGCAAGACGTTCTCGGTGCCGCAGCTCATGGGCGAGATGGGCTTCGACGCGGTGTTCGTCGGCGCAGGCGCCGGCGCGCCGGCATTCCTCGGCATCCCCGGGGAGTTCGCGGGCCAGGTCTACTCGGCCAACGAGTTCCTGACCCGGGTCAACCTGATGGGCGGCGACAAGTTCCCGTACCTCGACACGCCGATCACGCTCGGCCAGAGCGTCGTCGTGATCGGCGCGGGCAACACCGCGATGGACTGCCTGCGCGTCGCCAAGCGGCTCGGCACGCCGACCGTGCGCTGCGTCTACCGCCGCTCCGAGGCCGAGGCCCCGGCGCGCATCGAGGAGCTTCGACACGCCAAGGAGGAGGGCATCGAGTTCTTCTTCCTGCACACGCCGGTCGAGATCCTGGTCGAGGGAGACGGCAACGTACGCGGCATGAAGGTGCAGAAGATGATGCTGGGCGAGCCCGACGAGAAGGGCCGCCGCAGGCCCGTTCCGCTGGACGAGTTCCTCGAGCTCGAGTGCGACACCGTGATCTACGCGCTCGGCACCAAGGCCAACCCGATCGTCACCAAGTCGACGCCCGGGCTCGACCTCAACAAGTGGGGCTACATCGTCGCCGACCCGGCGACGCAGGCGACCAGCGTGCCCGGCGTCTTCGCCGGAGGCGACATCGTCACCGGCGCCGCGACCGTCATCCTGGCGATGGGCGCCGGACGCCGCGCCGCCCGTGCGATCGGCGCCTGGCTCGCCGGCGGCAAGACCGTGTGGCCGATCACGCAGGAGCACGCCGACGCGTTCGTGCCGCCGGGCACGCGGGCGGCCCAACCTTCCGTAGAATCCAGCGAGGTATCGCCATGAGCACCACTGCCAATCCGACGTCGATGGTCGTCTGCCCGCGCTGCCAGCGCCCGCTCGACGACGAGGAGCCCTACATCTGCTGCGCCGGCGTCGAGCTTCGCTGGCGCTGCGCGTCCTGCCACAAGGTGTCCGAGGGCTTCGCCTTCCCCTACGGCCTGTGCCCGCACTGCAAGGGGAAGCTCGAGATGCTCGACCGCGGCAAGGTCGAGGACGACCGGGCGATGGATGCCGTCCGCAAGGCCTTCGAGATCGAGCTGGGTGGCCACGCGTTCTACCAGCGCGCCTCGCGCGACGCCGCGGACCCGACGCTCAAGGACCTGTTCGCGCGCTTCGCGGCGATGGAGCAGGAGCACATGCAGACGCTGTCGCGCCGCTACCACGCGGAGCTGCCCACGCCGTCCACCGACTTCCAGATCGACCGCGCGGCGATCTTCGCCGGCGTCGACCGCAAGCCCGAGGACCCGGCGAACCTGTTCCGCATCGCGATCGCCTTCGAGCAGCGCGCGGTGGACTTCTTCTCGCGCGAGGGCGAGCGCGCCCCGGAAGGATCGGTCGAGCGCGAGCTCTACCGCGAGCTCGCCGCCGAGGAGCGCGAGCACGTGGAGCTCCTCACTACCGAGTTCCGCCGCTGGGAAACCGGGAAGGCGGGGCTGATGTGACCGGAGCGCTCCCCGAACCCCGGACCCCTGGATCGACGACCACCATGACCGAACGCACCTACGTACTCGACGGCAACGAAGCCGCCGCCCGCATCGCCCACATGACGAGCGAGGTAATCGCGATCTACCCGATCACCCCGTCTTCGACGATGGGCGAGCTCGCCGACGCCTGGTCGGCGCTCGGGCAGAAGAACATCTGGGGCATGGTGCCGCAGGTGATCGAGATGCAGAGCGAGGCCGGCGCTGCCGGCGCGGTGCATGGCTCGCTGCAGGCCGGCGCGCTCACCACGACGTTCACCGCGTCGCAGGGACTGCTGCTCAAGCTTCCCAACATGTTCAAGATCGCCGGAGAGTTGACGCCGGTCGTGTTCCACATTGCGGCCCGCACGCTCGCCACGCACGCACTGTCGATCTTCGGCGACCACAGCGACGTGATGACGGCGCGCACCACCGGCTTCGCGCTGCTCGCCTCGGCCTCGGTGCAGGAGGCGCAGGACATGGCGATGATCGCGCACATGTCGACGCTGAAGGCGCGCGTGCCGTTCCTGCATTTCTTCGACGGCTTCCGCACCAGCCACGAGGTCAACAAGATCGAGCTGCTGCTCGAGGAGGACGTGCGCGCGCTGATCGACGAGGCGCTGGTGCGGGCGCACCGCGAGCGGGCGCTCAATCCGGACAACCCGAAGCTGCGCGGCTCGGCGCAGAACCCGGACGTGTTCTTCCAGGCGCGCGAGTCCTGCAACCCGTTCTACCTCGCGGTGCCCGGCATCGTGCGCGAGTCGATGGAGCGCCTGGCGAAGCTCACCGGGCGCCGCTACGGCCTGTTCGACTACGCGGGTGCCCCCGACGCCGAGCGCGTGCTGGTGCAGATGGGGTCCGGCACCGGGGCGTCGCGCGAGGCAGTCAGCAAGCTCGTCGCTGCCGGCGAGAAGGTCGGCCTCCTGACGGTGCGGCTGTACCGGCCGTTCGACACCGAGGCTTTCATCGCCGCGCTGCCGAAGACGGTGCGCGCGATCGCCGCGCTCGACCGCACCAAGGAGCCCGGCGCGATCGGCGAGCCGCTCTACGTCGACGTGGTCACCGCACTCGTGGAAGGCTGGCCCGAGTCGTCCCCGATGCCGCGCGTGATCGGCGGCCGCTACGGACTGTCGTCGAAGGAGTTCACCCCGGCGATGGCCAAGGCGGCGCTCGACGAGATCGCGAAGCCGAAGCCGAAGCGCCACTTCACCGTCGGCATCGTCGACGACGTCACGCACCTTTCGCTGCGCGTCGACGAAAACTTCGACACGGAGCAAAAGGGCGCCACGCGCGCGGTGTTCTACGGCCTCGGCGCCGACGGCACCGTCGGCGCGACCAAGAACACCGTCAAGATTATCGGCGAGAACACGCCCCTCCACGCGCAGGGCTACTTCGTCTACGACAGCAAGAAGTCGGGGGCGATCACCGTCTCGCACCTGCGCTTCGGGCCGAAGCCGATCGAGTCGTCATATCTCATCCGCCAGGCCGACTTCATCGCCTGCCACCAGTTCGAGTTCATGGAAAAGCTCGACGTGCTCGCGCTCGCGCGGCCGGGCGCGACCTTCCTGCTCAACAGCCCGTACGGCGCTGACGAGGTCTGGACGAGGCTTCCGCGCGAGGCGCAGCAGACGATCCTCGAGCGCAAGCTCCGCTTCTACGTCGTCGACGCGGACAACGTTGCGAGAGAGGCGGGCCTCGCCGGCCGCATCAACACAGTGACGCAGGCCTGCTTCTTCGCGATCTCCGGCGTGCTCCCCCGCGACGAGGCGATCGCGGCGATCAAGGATTCGATCCGCGACACCTACGGCAAACGCGGTGAGACCGTGCTGACGCGCAACTTCGCCGCGGTCGACACCTCGCTGGCGGCATTGGCCGAGGTGAAGGTGCCGGGACGCGCCGACGCGACGTTCACGCGCCGGCCGGTCGTCCCGAAGGCTGCGCCGGACTTCGTGCAGCGCGTGACGGCGATGATGTTGGATGGCAAAGGCGACCTGCTGCCGGTGTCGGCGATGCCAGTCGACGGCACATTCCCCACCGGCACGACGCTGTGGGAGAAGCGCAACATCGCCTACGAGATTCCGATCTGGGACGAGACGGTCTGCACGCAGTGCGGCATCTGCCCGCTGGTCTGCCCCCACGCCGCGATCCGGATGACCGCGTTCGCCCCCGAGGAGATGAAGCGGGCGCCGGCCACGTTCAAGGCGGTGCCGTACTCGCGCAAGGAGACGCCCTCGCTCGCCGGCATGATGTACAGCCTGCAGGTCGCGCCGGAGGATTGCACCGGTTGCGGCATCTGCGTGGACGTCTGCCCGTCGCGCAGCAAGACGATGGTCAAGCACAAGGCCATCAACATGGCGCCGAAGTTCGAGCACCTCGAGGTCGAGCGCAACAACTACGAGTTCTTCCTGAGCCTCCCCGAGGTGCGGCCGGCGTTCGACACGATCGACGGGCTGCGCGGCTCCCAGTTCCGCATGCCGCTCTTCGAGTACTCGGGCGCCTGCTCGGGCTGCGGCGAGACGCCCTACATCAAGCTGATCTCGCAGCTCTACGGCGACCGCATGATCGTGGCGAACGCCACCGGCTGCTCGTCGATCTACGGCGGCAACCTGCCGACGACGCCCTACTCGAAGAACGCCGCCGGCCAAGGCCCGGCGTGGGCGAACAGCCTGTTCGAGGACAACGCGGAGTTCGGCCTCGGCATGCGGCTCGCGATCGACGCGCAGAACGACCTCGCGAAGATCCTCGTGCGCGAGCTGCGGCCTGCGATCGGCGAGGCGCTCGCCGATGCGCTCCTCGACGCGAAGCAGGACAGCGACGAGGAGGTCGCGGCGCAGCGCGCGCGCGTGAAAGAGCTGAAGGCGAAGCTCGCGAAGCTCGGCACGCCCGAGGCCGCGCGGCTCGCGGCCGTCGCCGACAACCTGGTCGTGCGCAGCGTTTGGATCGTCGGCGGCGACGGCTGGGCCTACGACATCGGTTACGGCGGCCTCGACCACGTGCTCGCCTCGGGCCGCAACGTCAACATCCTGGTGCTCGACACCGAGGTCTACAGCAACACCGGCGGGCAGGCGTCGAAGGCCACGCAGCGCGGCGCGGTCGCCAAGTTCGCAGCCGCAGGCAAGGCGATCGGCAAGAAGGACCTCGGCATGATCGCGATGGCCTACGGCAACGTCTACGTCGCGCAGGTGGCGATGGGGGCGAACCCGGTGCAGACCGTGCGCACGTTCCAGGAGGCCGCGTCGTGGCCGGGACCGTCGCTGATCATCGCCTACAGCCACTGCATCGCGCACGGCATCGACATGACCACGGGCATGAGCCACCAGCGCGACGCGGTGAAGAGCGGCTACCTGACGCTCTATCACTACGATCCGCGCCTCGGCATGGGCGGCGCCGACCAGCCGCTGAAGCTCGACTCGCGCAAGCCCACGATGCCGCTCGAGCAGTTCACGATGAAGGAGGGGCGCTACGCGATGCTCGCGCAGGCCGACCCCGCTCGCGCGAAGGAGCTCTCGAGGCAGGCGCAAGGCGACGCCGATGCCCGCTGGCAGCTCTACGAACAGATCGCGGGCGTGCATCGCGTCGTTTCGGAAGGCCCCGCCGGCAACGGCAAGGAGGGCCCGCCGGCTGGCGAGAACCGCAACGAGGAGGCAAAGGAATGAGTGTCGACCTGAGAAGTCAGTACCTGGGCCTCGAGCTCGCCAACCCGATCGTCGCATCCGCCTCGCCGCTGACCGCCTCGGTCGACAGCCTGAAGCGCCTGCAGGAAGCGCGCGTGGGCGCGGTCGTGCTGCCGTCGCTGTTCGAGGAGCAGATCGAGCACGAGGAAATGGCGGCGCACAACCTGATGTTGTATGGCGCGGAGCTGTCGCCGGAGGCGCGGGGCTTCTTCCCCGAGATGCAGCCCCACGACACCGGCGCGGCGCGGTACCTGAAGCTGATCGGCGACGCCCGCAAGGCGCTGTCGGTGCCGGTGATCGCGAGTCTCAACGGCTACACGCCCGGCGGCTGGACGCGAATCGCGAAGCAGTTCGAGGAGGCCGGCGCCCACGCGATCGAGCTCAACGTCTACTTCCTCGCGGCCGACCCGGCCGACTCCAGCGCCGCGGTCGAGCAGCGCTACCTCGACCTGGTCGCATCGGTGCGGGGGGCCACGCGCGTGCCGGTCGCCGTGAAGGTCGCACCCTACTTCAGCGCGATGGCGAGCATGGCCGTGCGCCTCGTGAAGGCTGGCGCCTCGGGCCTCGTGTTGTTCAACCGCTTCGTCCAGCCGGACATCATGCTGGACGAGCTGGAGGTGGCGCCGCACCTCGTGCTCTCCACCTCCGACGAGCTGCGCCTTGCGCTGCGCTGGATCGCCATCCTGCACGGCCGCGTCGAGGCGAGCCTCGCCGCCACCGGCGGAGCGCACACGGCCGAGGACGTGATCAAGGTGCTGCTGGCCGGCGCGGACTGCGTGATGGTCGCGAGCAGCCTGCTCAAGAAGGGTCCGCAGCACGTCGACGCGCTGGTGCGCGGCCTCGAGGCCTGGATGCGCGAGCGCGACTACGATTCGGTCGCGCAGATGAAGGGCTCGCTCTCGCAGCAGTCGTGCCCCGACCCCGACGCGTTCGAGCGCTCGAACTACATGAAGGCCCTGAAGTCCTACTCGAGCGAGTTCGCCTGAAGAGCGCGCTCCGCCGCACGCCGAAAGCGCCTACCATCAACCTCGAATCCCAGGAGAACCGAATGGCCCTGATCATCAACGACGACTGCACCGCTTGCGACGCCTGCGTGGAGCCGTGCCCCAACTCGGCAATCACGGCCGGGTCGCCGATCTACGTGATCGATCCGGCGAAGTGCACCGAATGCGTCGGCGCGCATGACGAGCCACAGTGCGTCACCGTGTGTCCCGCCGACTGCATCGTTCCCGACCCCAAGCACAAGGAGACGCACGAGCAGCTGCTGGCGAAGTACGAGAGCCTGCACGGCTGAGAGCGCGCTTTCGCCGCGCACGAGATGAAACTGCCGTCGATCCTCCGGGCCGGTTCGATTCCAGACCCGGAGGCAGTCCGCCAGGAGCTTCGAGTTCGACGACATCTGTCGCAGGGGCCGCGGCATCGCGTGTCGGGGTTCCCGTGCGGCGCGATCGCGATGGCGCCGGAAACGAACTGCCGATAGGCGACCGCATTTGGAGTAACCCGCGTGGCACACTTCCACCCCGCCCATCCGCACCAGAGCATCCCGGCGTGGTTTCCGCGCGGCGTCGCGCTGCTGCGCGAGCCGACGCTGAACAAGGGCACCGCGTTCACCGAGGCGGAGCGCGATGCGCTCGGTCTTCGCGGCCTGCTCCCGCCGCACGTCTCGACACAGGAAGAGCAGGTCTCGCGCGTGCTCGAGAACTTCCGCCGTCTGCAGACGCCGCTCGCGAAGTACATCATGCTGGAATCGCTGCAAGACCGTAACGAGGCACTGTTCTACCGGGTGATCATCGATTACCCGGACGACATGATGCCGATCATCTACACGCCGACGGTCGGGCTCGCCTGCCAGCAGTTCGGCCACATCTATCGACGGCCGCGCGGCATTTTCGTCAGCGCCAGGGACCGCGGCCGCATCGCGCAGGTGCTGCGCAACTGGCCGCAGCGCGAGGTCGCGATGATCGTCGTGACCGACGGCGAGCGCATTCTGGGGCTCGGGGATCTCGGCGCCAACGGCATGGGCATCCCGATCGGCAAGCTGTCGCTCTACACGGCCTGCGCCGGCATCGCCCCCGCGCGATGCCTGCCGGTTGTGATCGACGCGGGAACGAACACCGAAGCGCTGTGGAGCGACCCGCTGTACGTCGGCCTGCGGCAGCCGCGGATCACCGGCGCCGCCTACGACGAATTGATCGAGGAGTTCATCGACGCGGCCGAGGAGGTCTTCCCGGGTGTCGTCGTGCAGTTCGAGGACTTCGCCAACCACAATGCCTTCCGCCTGCTCGAGAAGTACCGCGATCAGATCTGCACGTTCAACGACGACATCCAGGGTACCGCCGCGGTGACGGTGGCGGGCGTTTTTTCGGCGATGCGCGTCACCGGCAAGCCGATCACGCAGCAGACGTTCCTCTGCCTCGGCGCGGGTGAAGCGGCGACCGGCATCTCGGACCTGCTGGTGCAGGCGATGATGGCCGGAGGTCTCGCGGAGCGTGATGCGCGCAGGCGCTGCTGGCTGGTCGATTCCAAGGGTCTCGTGATCGCCGGCCGCACGGGCCTTACCGCGCACAAGCTGCCGTACGCGCACGAGCATGCGCCGGTCGGCGATTTCCTGCAGGCGGTCAAGGCGTTGAAGCCCACGGCGATCATCGGAGTCGCGGCGATGGCCAACGCGTTCACGAAGGAGGTCATCGAGGCGATGAGCGCGCAAAACGACCGGCCGATCGTCTTTGCGCTGTCCAATCCGACCTCGAAGGCCGAGTGCACCGCGGAGCAGGCCTACGAATGGAGCGGCGGCAAGGCGCTGTTCGCCTCCGGCAGCCCGTTCCCGCCCGTCGAGTACAAGGGCACGCGGTTCGTGCCGCGGCAGGGCAACAATTCGTACATTTTCCCCGGCGTGGGTCTCGGGGTGATCGCAACCCGCGCATTGCGCGTGACCGATACGATGTTCATGGCTTCCGCCCGTGCGCTTGCCGAGACGGTGACGCCCGCGGACCTCGAGCAGGGCAGCCTCTATCCGCCGTTGCAGGCGGTGCGCGAGGTGTCGGCGCACATCGCAGCGGCGGTGGCCGAGGTCGCCTACCGCGAAGGCCTCGCCATGGCCGAGCGCCCGTCGGATCTGCTCGCGTTCGTGAAGAGCCAAATGTACGATCCGCACTACCCGACGTACGCTTGACGCCCGACCGGCCCCAAGTCCGATGCCCTTGCACACGCTACGGCGCGGCCTCGATCTGCCGCTCGCCGGTGCCCCGGCGCAGCACGTCGAGCACGCCCCGTCCCCCGAGCGGGTCGCGCTGATCTCGGCCGACTTTCCCGGGCTCAAGCCGACGCTCCTCGTGCAGCCGGGCGACCGCGTGCTGCGCGGATCGCCGCTCGTCGAGGACAAGCGCAGCCCCGGCGTTCGGTTCACCTCGCCCGCGGCCGGCGCCGTGCGCGCCGTGCATCGCGGTGAGCGGAGAGCGCTGATCTCTGTCGTGATCGACGTTGCTGGGAGCGACGGCCCTGCCGCGCAGGTCGGGTTCGCCCGCGCGAGCGCCTCCGACGCCGCCGCGATCGCCGCGCTGCTCTGCGAGTCCGGGCTGTGGACCGCGTTGCGCGAGCGACCCTACGGGCACGTCGCCCGTCCCGGCATTCGGCCGGCGGCGGTTTTCGTCACCGCAATGGACACGCGTCCGCATGCGCCCGCGGTCGCGCCAACGCTCGCGGGGCGCGAAGACGACTTTCGCGGGGGAGTCATGGCACTCGCGGCATTGACCGAGGGCGCTGTTTTCGTCTGCGCCGCACCGGATGCGAACGTGCCCGTGCCCGACCACCCGCGTGTACGGATCGAAGCTTTCGCGGGCCCCCACCCGGCCGGTTTGCCGGGCACGCACATCCACCTGCTTTCGCCGGTCGGCCACGACAGGGTCGTCTGGTATGTCGGTTGCCAGGACGTGGTCGCGATCGGTCGCCTGCTAAGAACCGGAGAGCTGGACGTCGACCGCGTCGTTTCGATCGCGGGGCCGGGCATGCTCCGGCCCCGGCTGCTGCGTACGCGGCTTGGCGTGTCGCTCGATGCGCTGACCGCCGGGGAACTCGCGGGCGGCGTGCAGCGCGTCGTCTCGGGCTCGGTGCTCGACGGGCGCACCGCGCGCGGCGAGGTCGAGGGCTACCTCGGCCGCTATCACCAGCAGGTTTCGGCGCTGCCGGAAGGCGGCACGCGCGAGATGTTCGGCTGGATCGCACCCTCGCCGCACAGGTTCTCGATCTGGAACGTCGTGCTCGGGGCACTGAGCCGCAAGCCTCTACCGCTCGATACCAGCACCAACGGCGGACGCCGCGCCATGGTCCCCATCGGCGCCTACGAACGAGTGATGCCGCTCGACGTGCTGCCGACGTTCCTGCTGCGCGCGCTGCTCATGCGCGACGACGAGCGGGCCGAAGCGCTGGGCGCGCTGGAGCTGGAGGAGGACGATCTCGCGCTCTGCACGTTCGTCTCGCCCGGCAAGGAGGATTTCGGGCCCTTGCTGCGCGAGGCGCTCACCCGACTCGAGAAGGAGGCCGCGTGAGCTACCCGGCGAGGGGCCGCGGCGCGAGCAGCCGGCGAGGGGCGGCGGCGCGAGCAGCCGGCGTGGGCGCCCGCGTAGCGGGCTCGACGGCGAGTGCGAGTCGCCGACGGGCGACCGACTCGAAACGCTCGCGCAAACGAGCTCCGTCCAAAGAGGTCGCCCCGCGGAGCGGGCTCGACGGCGAGTGCGAGTCGCCGGCGGGCGACCGACTCGAAACGCTCGCGCGATTGGACACCGTCCAAGGAGGTCGCCCCGTGCAACGCGACCGTTCCGGTCTTTCGCCCGTTGCCGCACGGGGATCGACGGTCAAGCGAATCGCGGCAAGGACGCCGACACGATGCGCCTCGCATCATGAGTCCGAACAAGGAGGCGGCCGCTGATGCGCGCCTTCCGCGCCCTGCTGGACCGCGTCGGCCGCCCCTTCGAGAAGGGCGGCCGCTACGAGAAGCTCTACCCGCTGTGGGAAGCGGCGGACACCTTCTTCTACACGCCCGCCTCCGTCACGCGCACCGCGGCGCACGTCCGCGACGCACTCGATCTCAAGCGGATGATGACGCTGGTCGTGATCGCCACCATCCCGTGCGTGCTGATGGCGATGTACAACACCGGGCTGCAGGCGAACCTTGCGCTCGATCCGGCGAAGGTGGCGAGCCTGGACGACTGGCGGCATGCGGTCATCCGTTGGCTTGGCGTCGGCTACTCGCCGCGCAGCATCGGGGCGTGTGTCGTGCACGGCGCGCTCTACTTCCTGCCGCTCTACATCGTCACGATGGTGGTCGGCCTGTCGTGGGAGGTCGGCTTCGCGATCGTGCGCAAGCTCGAGGTCAACGAAGGCTTCTTCGTCACCGGCATCCTGTTCCCGCTGATCCTGCCGCCGACGACGCCGCTCTGGCAGGCGGCCGTGGGCATCAGCTTCGGCGTCGTGCTCGCCAAGGAAGTCTTCGGCGGCACCGGCATGAACTTCGTCAATCCGGCGCTCGCCGCGCGGGCGTTCGTGTTCTTCGCCTATCCGGCGTCGATGTCGGGCGATCGCGTATGGACGGCGATCCCGCCCGAGCTCGCGGTCGACGGCTTCTCCGGCGCCACGCTGCTCGCGCAATGGCGGCAGATGGCCGGCCCGTGGAACGAGCAGGGCTACTCGTGGATGCAGGCGTTCGTCGGGCTGGAGCCGGGATCGCTCGGCGAGACTTCGGCGCTCGCCTGCCTGCTGGGCGCGATCCTGCTCATCGCCACGGGGATCGCGTCGTGGCGGATCATGCTCGGCGTCGCGGTGGGCACGATCGCGATGTCGCTCACCTTCAATACGCTCGCGACGCCGGCGCATCCGTATTTCGCGATCCCGTTCTGGTGGCACATGGTGGCCGGCGGCTGGGCATTCGGCACCGTGTTCATGGCGACCGACCCCGTGACCGCCCCGTTCACCAACCGCGGCCGCTGGATCTACGCGATACTGATCGGCGTGTTCATCGTACTCATCCGCACCGTCAATCCAGCCTATCCGGAGTCGACGATGCTCGTGATCCTTTTCATGAACGTGATGGCGCCGCTGATCGACTATCCGGCGATCCGCGCCAACATCAAGCGGCGGGCGCTGCGCCATGGTTCGAACTGACTCCACCCGCTACACGTTCCTGTTCATGGCGGCGGTGTGCGTCGCCTGCGCGCTGCTCGTCGCCATGTCGGCCGTCGGCCTGCACGAGAAGCAGGAAACCAACGCGCGGCTCTATCGCCAGAAGAACGTGCTGCTCGCGGCGGGGCTCGTGAAGCCCGGCGCCGACCTGCCGGATCGCGAGCTGCTGAAGATTTTCGACCAGAATATCGAGATCCGCCTGGTCGATCTTGCGACCGGCGAGCTGTTGCCGAAGGGCAAGGTCGACGAGGCGAGCTACGATCAGCGCCACGCGCGCGCCGATCCTGCGACGAGCCGCGCAGCGCCGCCTAACGCAGCACAGATCTCGCGGCTTCCGAATCACGCCGCCGTCTACTTCGTCAAAGGCAAGGGCGGCACCATCGAGCAGGTCGTGCTGCCGGTCGAGGGTGTGGCGATGTGGGGCACGGTGTACGGCTTCATCGCGTTGGACCGGGACGGCAATACGGTCCGCGGCCTCACGTTCTACGACCAGAAGGAGACGCCCGGGCTGGGCGGCGAGATCAGCAATCCGAAGTGGCAGGCGCTGTGGGTCGGACGCAAGGCCTACGACGCGAGCTGGGAGCCCAGGCTCACCGTGCTGAAGGGCCATTTCGGTCCGCCCGAGCAGGATCCGCACCGCGTGGACGCCCTTTCCGGCGCGACGATCACGAGCAACGGCGTCGCCAGGCTGATGGCATTCTGGTTCGGCAAGGACGGCTTCGGTCCGTTCCTCGCGCGGTTCCGCGAGCAGAAGATCGCATGAAACGGCAGCGAACGAGGAGGTAGGTCAAGTGAACGGTTCAGGCACGACGACGCCGTTCGGCGTACCGGAGCGCGAGGCGCTCGCGAAGCCGATCGTCGATAACAACCCGATCGGCGTGCAGGTGCTCGGCATCTGCTCGGCGCTCGCCGTCACCACGCGGGTAGACAAGGCGATCGTGATGGGCATCGGCGTAACGCTCGTCACCGCATTCGCGAACCTTGCAGTCAGCATGGTCCGCAACTACACGCCGAGTTCCATCCGGATCATCGTCCAGCTTGCGATCATCGCGTCGCTGGTGATCGTGGTCGACCAGTTCCTCAAGGCCTACCTGTTCGAGCTTTCTCTCGAGCTTTCCGTGTTCGTCGGCCTCATCATCACCAACTGCATCGTGATGGGCCGCGCCGAAGGCTATGCGATGCAGAACCCGCCGTGGATCTCCTTCCTCGACGGGATCGGCAACGGGCTCGGTTACGCGCTGGTGCTTCTGCTCGTCGCGGTCTCGCGCGAGCTGCTCGGCGCCGGCAAGATCCTGGGCTACACGATCCTTCCCCTGCAGACCGACGGCGGCTGGTACGAGCCCAACGGACTCATGCTGCTCGCTCCGTCGGCGCTGTTCCTGATCGCGCTGCTGATCTGGGCGTTGCGCGAGTGGAAGCCTGAACTGCAGGAAAAGGACTGACGCTTCCCGCCGCTCCTCCGCAGCCATGGAACACTTCGCCAACCTGCTGATCCGTTCCGTGTTCCTCGAGAACATGGCGCTCGCGTTCTTCCTCGGCATGTGCAGCTTCTTGGCCTGCTCGAAGAAGGTCGAGACCGCGATCGGGCTCGGCATCGCGGTGGTCTTCGTGCAGGTACTGACCGTGCCGCTCAACAACATCATCCTGCACGGCCTGCTCTCCGAGGGCGCGCTCGGCTGGATATCTCCGCGGCTCGCCGGCGTCGACCTCACGTTCCTGTCGTTCATCCTCTTCATCAGCACGATCGCGGCAGCAACCCAGGTCGTCGAGATGACGGTCGACCGCTTCGCACCCAAGCTCTACACCACGCTCGGCGTGTTCCTGCCGCTCATCGCGGTCAACTGCGTGATCCTCGCCGGCTCGCTTTTCATGCAGGAGCGCGACTACACGTTCGCGGAGAGCGTCGTCTACGGCCTGGGCTCGGGCATCGGCTGGGCGATCGCGATCGTCGCGATGGCGGCGATCCGCGAAAAAATGACCTACTCCGACGTGCCGAAGGGGCTGCGCGGCCTCGGCATCACGTTCGTGACCGCCGGGCTCATGTCGCTCGCGTTCATGGTGTTCTCGGGAATTCAGCTTTAGGGGAAGAGAAGTGACCGAGGTCGTCGTCGGCATCGCGATGTTCACCACCGTCATCCTGCTGGTGGTGGCGCTGCTCCTCGCGGCGAAGCGCAAGCTGGTGGCGCACGGCGACGTCACGATCGTCATCAACGACGATCCGGAAAAGGCGCTCAGGGTCGCCTCGGGCGGCACGCTGCTCGGGACGCTGGCCGAGCGCAACATCTTCATCCCCTCGGCTTGCGGCGGCAAAGGCGCCTGCGGCGTCTGCGAAGTCGTCGTCAAGGAAGGCGGCGGCGACCTGCTGCCCACGGAGACCGGCTACATCAGCCGCGGCGAGGCGAAGCGCGGCCACCGGCTCGCCTGCCAGGTCAAGGTCAAGCGCGACATGAAGATCGAGGTCGCGCCCGAGGTGTTCAACGTCCGCAAGTGGACGTGCAAGGTCATCTCCAACCGCAATGTCGCGACGTTCATCAAGGAGCTCAAGCTCGCGCTGCCCGAAGGCGAGGAAGTGCCCTTCCGCGCGGGCGGCTACGTCCAGATCCAGTGTCCGGCGTACGACATCGCGTTCCGGGATTTCGCGATCGAGCCGCAGTTCCGCGACACGTGGGACAAGTTCGACTTGTGGCGCTTCCGCTCGGTCAACCCGAAGCCGATCGAGCGCGCGTATTCGATGGCGAACTACCCCCTCGAGAAGGGCCTGTTGCTGTTCACGATCCGCATCGCGTTCCCGCCGGGCTACCGGGAGGAAATACCGCCCGGAATCATGAGCTCGTGGGTCTTCAACCTGAAGCCCGGCGACGAAGTCGTCGTCTCGGGCCCCTTCGGCGAGTTCTTCGCGCGCGAGACCGACAAGGAGATGTGCTTCATCGGTGGCGGCGCCGGCATGGCGCCGATGCGTTCGCATATCTTCGACCAGCTGAAGCGCCTGCACAGCCAGCGCAAGATGACGTTCTGGTACGGCGCGCGCAGCCTGCTCGAAGCGTTCTATGTCGACGAATTCGACCGGCTGCAGGCCGAGAACGCGAACTTCAGGTGGACGCTCGCCCTGTCCGAGCCGCTACCCGAGGACAACTGGTCCGGCGCCAACGGCTTCATCCACAACGTCCTGTACGAGCAATACCTGAAGGATCATCCGGCCCCCGAGGACGTCGAGTACTACATGTGCGGGCCGGGCGTGATGAACAAGGCTGTGATCGACATGCTGCTTTCGCTCGGTGTCGATCGCGAGAATATCCTGCTGGACGACTTCGGCTGACCGCAGGCCCGCGGCTGCGCGCCGGCAACGACGGGGCGCGCGCGGGGCGAACGAAAGCCGACGCGAGCAAAGAGGCCAACATGCTGAAACAGACGGTCGAAACGGTGGTACGCGACAAGGGCAGCGAGGAGCTGATCTCGGTGCCGGCCTCGGCCACGGTCGCCGAAGCGGTGGACATCATGGCGGCGCGCGAAGTGGGCGCGGTGGTCGTCATGACGGAAGACGGACTCGTCGGCGGCATTTTCACCGAGCGCGACGTGCTGACCCGGGTCGTGAAGGCCGGGCGCAACCCGAAAACCACGCCGGTGTCGCTCGTCATGACCCGCGACGTGCATTTCGTGACGCCCGGCACGACGATCGAAGCCGCGCTGTCGCTCATGTACGTGCAGCGCTTCCGCCATCTGCTCGTGATCGACGGCCCGCGCATGCACGGCCTGATTTCGATGCGCGATCTCGTCTACCAGCTGATTCGTCACGGCGAGGGCCGCTTCGAGCAGGCGGTCCGCGAGGCGAGCAGCCCGGGCAACGCGTAGGACCCGACGAACGACCGCGGAGAACGATCGATGGACGCGCTCATTTCTTCCCGCCGCCGCGCGCTGCTGCAGGCGCTCGGCGCAACCACGCTGCTCGCCGCCTGCGGCGATCGCCGGAGCGCGGGCCTCGCGCCCGTGTACGAGTTCCGCGGCCCGACGATGGGCTCGGCGTACACGCTGAAGCTCGCGGGAGCGACGCTCGATACGGCGGGCGCGGAGGCCGCACGAGACGCGGTGCACGGCGCGCTCGCCGCCGTCGAGCGCGCGATGTCCGCCTACCAGCCCGACTCCGAGCTCTCGCGGTTCAATCGCCATTCCGGCGGCCGGCCGTTCGCATTGTCCGCAGATACGTTCGCGGTGTTCGAACTCGCGCAGCGGGTCGGCGCCGACGCCGGCGGCGCATTCGACATCACGGTGGCGCCCGTCGTCGACGCATGGGGCTTCGGCCCCGCGCGCAACCGGCGCGTGGTCGCATCCTTCGAAGTCGCGCTGCTATCGCGCAACGTGGGCTTGCGCATGCTCGCGCTCGACCGTGGATCGAGGAGCGCAGTCAAGGCGCACGACGGCGTCCGCGCCGATCTGTCGGGCATCGCCAAGGGCTTCGGCGTGGACAAGGCGGCGCATGCGCTCGATGCCTGCGGCATCGACCGTTACATGATCGAAGCGGGAGGCGAGGTGCGCACCCGCGGCACGAACGCCGAAGGCCGGCCGTGGCAGATCGCGATCGAGGAGCCGGACGCGATCCCGCAGCGCCCGCACTTCGTCGTGCCGCTGCAGAACCTCGCGATGGCAACGTCGGGCGACTACCGGATCTACTTCGAGCAGGACGGACGGCGCTACTGCCACGAGATCGACCCGGCCACGGGACGGCCGATCGACAACGGAGTGGCGTCGGTGACCGTCGTCTCAGCCGAATGTGCCTACGCCGACGCGATGGCGACCGCGCTGATGGTGATGGGCGCCGAGTCCGGGTTCGCGCTCGCCGAGGAGCACAGGCTTGCCGCCTATTTCCTCGTCCGCGGTGCCGGCAGTGCGCTGCAGGCCCGCGCGACCTCCGCGTTCCGCGAACTCGGCGGCTATCGCATGATCTGAGATCGCATGGATCTGGGTTCGCTCTTCCTCGTTTTCGTCGTCGTCGCCGTGCTTTTCGGACTCGGCGCCGCCGCGATGGCCATCGGCGTGATCTTCAAGCGCCCGTGCCTGCGCGGCTCGTGCGGCGGCGCCGCCGCGTTCGGACCCGACGGGCAGCCGCTTTCCTGCGCTGCCTGCCCCAACCGCAAACGCCACGCCACGCAAACGCCGGCCGGCTGAGCCAACGCCCGCGCACGGCAGCGGAAAATGCAACCCAAGCGGCTACCGCCGGTTGCGGTGCGCCCACAGGCGCGGTCTCGCGCGCTCGCCCCCTACACCCTGCCGCCATCCCCGGCGATAATCGCGCGACAAGGGGAGCCCATGGAACACCAATCGAAATCGCACCGGCTGCTCGAGGCGCTGCAGACGTTCGAGCACGGCAAGGTCGTCACTGCACGCGAGGCGGTCGCGTTGATCCGCGACGGTGACACGCTCGCCACGACCGGCTTCGTCGGAATCGGCTTCGCCGAGAACATCGCCGTCGCGCTCGAGGAGCGCTTCCTCGCGGCGGCCAAGGACAATCCCGAAGGCATCGGCACGCCGCGCGACCTGACGCTCGTCTACGCCGCGGGGCAGGGCGACGGCAAGGAACGGGGCTTGAACCACCTGGGCTACAAGGGCCTCGTCAAGCGCGTGATCGGCGGCCACTGGGGTCTCGTGCCCAAGCTGCAGGCGCTCGCCGTCGGCAACCAGATCGAGGCGTACAACCTGCCGCAGGGCGTGATCACGCATCTTTTCCGCGACATCGCGGCACGCAAGCCGGGGCAACTGACGCGCGTGGGACTCGGCACGTTCGTCGACCCGCGCCACGGCGGCGGCAAGCTCAATTCGCGGACCGAGGAGGATCTGGTTTCGCTGATGACGATCGGCGACGAGGAATACCTCTTCTACCGCACGTTTCCGATCGACATCGGGATCATCCGCGGCACCACCGCCGACCCCGACGGCAACATCACGATGGAGCGCGAGGCGCTGACGCTCGAGGCACAGGCGATCGCGATGGCCGCGCGCAACTCCGGCGGCATCGTCATCGCGCAGGTCGAGCGCATCGCGGAACGGCACACGCTGCCGTCGCGCCACGTCAAGATCCCCGGCATCCTCGTCGATTGCGTCGTCGTGGCCGAGAAGCCGGAATACCACATGCAGACGTTCGTCGAGCAGTACAGCCCGGCGTTCTCCGGCGAAATCCGCGTGCCGGCGTCGATGATCCCCGCCATGCCGATGTCGGAGCGCAAGATCATCGCGCGCCGGGCCGCATTCGAGCTCAAGCCGAATAGCGTCGTCAACCTCGGCATCGGAATGCCGGAGGGGGTCGCGGGCGTGGCCGCCGAGGAAGGCATCCTCGACCTCATCACGATGACGGCGGAGCCGGGCGTGATCGGCGGCATCCCGGCCTCGGGGCTCAATTTTGGCGCCGCGATCAACACGCACGCGATCATCGACCAGCCTTCGCAGTTCGACTTCTACGACGGCGGCGGGCTCGATGTCGCCTTCCTCGGGCTCGCGCAAGCCGACCGCGAAGGCAATCTCAACGTCTCGAAGTTCGGGCCGCGGCTCGCGGGCGCAGGCGGCTTCATCAACATCTCGCAGACCGCGAAGACCGTCGTCTTCGTCGGCACGTTCACCGCCGGGCAGCTCGTGGTCGAGGCGAAGGACGGCAGGCTCGCCGTGCTTTCCGAAGGACGCGCGCGCAAGTTCGTCGAGCAGGTGGAGCACCGCACCTATTCCGGAGGCCAGGCGTGGAAGCGGCGGCAGAGCGCGTTGTACGTGACCGAGCGCGCCGTGTTCCGGCTTTGCCAAGGCGGGCTCGAGCTCACCGAGATCGCGCCGGGCATCGACCTCGAGCGCGACGTTCTCGCGCAGATGGACTTCCGCCCCGTGCTGCGCGGCGAGCCGCGACGCATGGACCCGGCGATCTTCGCAGAGGCGCCGATGGGTCTGCGCGAGCGGATGCTCGAAATCCCACTCGAGCGGCGGCTCACCTACGACGCGGAGCTGAACGTTCTGTTCATCAACTTCGAGCGGTTGAAGATCCGCACGACTGCGGACATCGAGGATGTGCGCACCGCGATCGAGGGCGTGCTCGCGCCGCTCGGCCGGCGCACGTACGCGATCGTCAACTACGACAACTTCGATATTGCGCCCGAGATGATCGACGGCTGGACGGCGATGGTGAAGAGGCTCGTCGACAGCTACTACCTCGGCGTCACCCGCTACACGACCTCAGGGTTCCTGCGCATGAAGCTGGGCGATGCGCTCGCGCAGCGCGGCGTCGCGCCACATATCTACGAATCGGGGGACGAGGCACGCGTCCACCTGAAGGAACTCGCACCGAAGCCATAGCCCGCACACGGGCGGGCGCCGGCCGCGCCGGAGGGGCCGCGGAGATCCGCACGCCTTACCCCCGCCGAACGCCACGCACGGGCTGCCCTAGGCGAGGGCCGCATTCCGGCCTAACATGTTCCCGCCCTGCCCCCGTCGCCCATGGACGCCAACGCCTTCGCCGCCGAGCTCGAATCGCATCGCGGCTACCTGCTGCGGGTCGCGCATCTCCAGTTGCGCGACCGCGACACCGCCGAGGACGTCGTTCAGGACACGATCGTCGCCGCGCTGGCGGCACAGACGGGCTTCACCGGCAAATCGAGCGTCAAGACGTGGCTCACCGGCATCCTCAAGCACAAGATCGTCGACGCGATCCGGCGGCGCCAGCGCGAGCCGGTAGCGGCAACCACGCTCGACCCCGAGCTCGACCTCGATGACTTCGACGCGCTGTTCCGCGACAACGGCAGCTGGGAGACGCCGCCTGCCGACTGGGGTGACCCGGAAGCGGCGCTCAACCAGCGGCAGTTCTTCGACGTGGTCGAGCTTTGCATGGAAAAGCTGCCGCCGAACACGGCGCGCGTCTTCCTGATGCGCGAAGTGCTGGAACTCGAGAGCGAGGAAATCTGTAAGGAATTGACGATCACCGCGAATAACCTCTGGGTGATCCTCTATCGCGCCCGCATGGCGCTGCGCCAGTGTCTCGAGCAGAACTGGTTCGCGACGGCTGCGCGCTCACGGCCGGCGCGCCCGCCATCCCGACCATGAACCTCTTCCGACACGCCATCGGGCACCTTATGATGTGCAACGACGTCACCCGGTTGATTTCGCAGCTGCACGAGCGGAAGCCGACCGGCTGGGAGCGCTTTCGCCTGCGGGCGCACCTCGCCGTCTGCACGTATTGCTCCCGCTTCGACCAGCAGATGGCGATGCTGCGCGAGACGATGCGGCGTTACCGCTCGTAGTGAATGTCGGACGAGGCGGCCGTGCGCCGCGCACGCAAACGATGCAGATCACCTTGAACGGAACGTCCCAGTCGACCGCCGCGGCGACGGTGGCGGCGCTCGTCCGGGACCTCGGGTTCGACAGCAAACGCATCGCAGTCGAGAGGAACGGCGAGATCGTGCCCCGCAGCCGCTACGACGACACACCGATCGCCGACGGGGATCGGTTCGAGATCGTCGGCGCCGTTGGCGGCGGCTGACGAATCCCGCGCTGCGCGCCTCGAGCGGGCGAGCATCACCCGCACGGCCGCGCGGGCGTAAAATCGGCGCATGAACGCCCCGCACACGCCATCGCTCGAGCCCGCCGACCCGCTCGTCATCGCCGGGCGCGACTATCGTTCACGGCTGCTCGTCGGAACCGGCAAGTACCGCGACTTCGGTGAGACGCGCGAAGCGATCGTCGCGTCCGGCGCCGAAATCGTCACCGTTGCGATCCGCCGCACGAACATCGGCCAGGACCGCGGTGCGCCGTCGCTGGTCGATGCGCTGCCGCCGTCCGAATTCACCTACCTGCCGAACAGCGCCGGCTGCTACACCGCGGAGGACGCGGTCCGCACGCTGCGGCTCGCGCGCGAGCTCCTCGATGGCCATTCGCTGGTGAAGCTCGAGGTGCTGGGCGACAAGGACACGCTCTTTCCGGATGTGCGGGCAACGCTCGCGGCTGCGGAAACGCTGGTGCGGGATGGCTTTCAGGTAATGGTCTACACCTCCGACGACCCGATCGTCGCACGCGAGCTGGAGCGGATCGGTTGCGTTGCGATCATGCCCCTCGCTTCACTGATCGGCTCGGGCATGGGCATCCTCAATCCGTGGAACCTGCGACTGATCCTCGAGCAGGCGCAGGTGCCGGTGCTGGTGGACGCCGGTGTGGGCACCGCGTCGGATGCCGCCGTGGCGATGGAGCTCGGTTGCGCAGGCGTGTTGATGAACACCGCCATCGCGCTCGCCCGGAATCCGGTACGCATGGCACGCGCGATGAAGCTTGCTGTCGAGGCCGGTCGCGAAGCCTTCCTCGCGGGGCGGATGCCGCGCAGGCTCTACGCGGCAAGCCCGAGCTCGCCGATTACCGGACTCGTTTCGTGACGCGGTGCGCCGATCTTCCCCGCGCAGGCGTGGCGGCGCTCGCCCTTGCCGCGTGCGTCGGCGGCGCCGGCGCCGCGGCGCTTTCGACGGAGGAAATCGCGAAGCTTTGTGCCGAAGCCGACGGCCCGGCGCACTGCGGGCGCCTGATCGAGTCCGCGCAGCTCAAACGCCTTCCGAACCTCGCGCGCCGGGACGGCGGCTCGCTCGCGGTGCGGCTGTTCCCCTCGGGCGAAGTGAAGCTCGAGGACCGCGAGACGCTGTCCGGCGGCACGACGTACTCGTTATTCGATTTCCTGAACGAGCTGAATGCCGTGGTGCTGTGGACGACACAGGACGACACGCTCGGCTTCCTGTTGCTCGAGCGCAGGACGGGCCGACAGACGCCGCTTCCGGCGCAGCCCGTCCCTTCGCCGGAACGCAACCGCTTCGCCACCGCCGACTTCTGCGCCTCGCGCTGCGAGAATCGTCTCGTCGTCTGGATTGCCGACCGCGACGGTGTGCGCCGCGAGCTGACGTGGAAGCCGGCCGAGACGTGGGCCGACGCTTCCGTGCAGTGGAAGGACACCGACATGCTGGCGGTCGAGTACACGCGCGACGGTGACTCGACGCCGAAGAAGCTCGAGCGGCGGCTTTCCGACCCCAGCTGGACGCGCGTCGGGACGCGCTGATGACGGGTGAGCGCGGTGCCGGCCCGAGGCAGGGCACTGCGGTCCGGACAGGGCGTGCAGACGACGCCCGGCCGCATCGCCCGATCCGGAGCTTCGTGCTGCGGCAGGGCCGGATGTCGCCGGCGCAGGTTCGCGCGTTCGAGACGCTGCTGCCGCGCTACGGGATTCCGTTCGCGCCCGTGCCGCTCGACTACCGCGAGGCGTTCGGACGCATCGCACCCGTCGTCCTCGAGATCGGGTTCGGCATGGGCGAAACGACCGCCCGTATCGCCGCCGCGCATCCGGAACTCGACTTCATCGGCGTCGAGGTGCACGCGCCCGGCGTGGGCAGCCTGCTCAAGGCGCTCGCGCAAGCGGCCATGGCGAACGTGCGCGTCATCCGCCACGACGCCGTCGAGGTCGTTGCGGCAATGATTCCGCTCTCGAGCCTCGCCGGCGTCCATGTCTACTTTCCGGATCCGTGGCCGAAGAAGCGGCATCACAAGCGACGTCTGCTGCAGCCCGCGTTCGTGCACGCACTCGCGTTGCGGCTCGCGCCCGGCGGATATCTGCACGCGGCGACCGACTGGGAACCCTACGCGCAGGAAATGCTGGCGACGCTTGCAGCCGAACCCCTGCTCGCGAACACGGCGGCGGGCTTCGCGCCGCGCCCGGAATGGCGTCCGCTCACGAAGTTCGAGGCCCGCGGCATGCGCCTCGGCCACGCCGTGTTCGACCTCGTGTTCAGGCGCGCCTGACGTCGAGTTCGGCGCCGGCGCGGCCCGGCCGGCGCGCATCGGCCAGCGCGAGAAGGCGCGTCAACGCGCTGCGCGCCACGGCACGCGAGAAGTGCCTCCGCACGTTCGACACCCCGCCCGCGGAGAGCCGCTGCCAGAGCACGTCGTCGCGACAGGCGCGCACGATCGCCTCGGCGAATCCCGCGGCGTCGTCCGCGACGAGCACGTCGACACCGGGATGAAGCTGCATGCCTTCGATCGCGGGCGACGTCGCGACAACCGGCAGCCCGTAGCTCATCGCGTAGTTGACCTTGCCCTTGACCCCGGCGCCATAGCGCAACGGCGCAATCGAGGCTCGGCAGCCGGTGAAGAACGGCGTCACGTCGGGGACGTATCCGGTGACGACGAAGTCCGGCGCAGCCAGCGCCTGGATGGTCGCCGGCACCTTGCTTCCGACGATGTAGGTGGTAGTTCCGGGCAGCGCCTTGCGTACCAGAGGAAGCACCTCGCGGGCGTACCACAGCACCGCATCGGTGTTGGGTGGATGCTGGAAGCCGCCGATGAACACGAGGCCCTGGCGCTCGGACAAAGGCTTGCCGCCGGGCTGCGGCTCGTAGATGTTGGTAAGCAACAACACGCGCGCCTCGGGGGCGAGGCCCGCGAGCACCTGCTGCTCGATCGGCGACACGACGAGCGTCACATCCGCCTTGCGGATCAGCGTCAGCTCCTCCTCGCGGAGGGCGCGTGCAGCGGCGCTCGCGCGAGCGCCGCCTTCGAGCTCCGCCTGCCGCTCCGAACGCAGGAAATGCAGGTCGACGGTGTCGAACGCGATCAACGCCTGCGGTGCGAACCGGCGCAGCGCGTCGACATGCTTGATGGCAATGTAATGCCGCGCGACGATGGCAAGGTCGAACTCGCCGCCGCGCGCCACGATCACGTCGGAGACCGAGCGCACATAGGGCGCGAAGAGCACCTCGACGCCGCGCTGTTGCAGGCCGCGCACGTACGGTTCGCGGTGCTCGAGATTGTCGGCGACGAACGTCACCTTGCATGAAAGCTCGGTCAGGAGCTCGACGATCGCCTGCATCCGCACCGAGCCCGCGTCCTGGTCCGGCGTCAGCATGCACGCCTCGATCACCAGAACCCGGCGTTTCGCCCACCGGTCGCGCTCCAGATGCGCGTCGATGCCGTTGGCGCGGTGCGTGCCGAGTACGCCCGACCACTTGTCGCGAAACGCCGACTGGTTGCGCACCTGGTAGCGCTTCGTGCCCGCGCTAAGGTCGGTACCGGAGGTCTGGCCCTCGAAATGCACGACCGTCGCGGCCGGCTGGTAGAACACCTTGCGCCCGGACGCGCGGATGGCAAAGGCCAGATCCGTGTCTTCGTAGTAGGCCGGCGCAAAGCGGGCGTCGAAGCCGCCCAACTCGAGAAACAGCGCCCTCGGGATCGCGAGGCAGGCACCGGAACAGTAGTCCGCTTCCCGCACGTAGTTGTATTCGGGCTTCGCAGGATCGTCGTCACGCCCGCAGTTCCACGCCGAGCCGTCACGCCACACGATGCCGCCCGCCTCCTGCAACCGCCCGTCCGGATAGACGAGCTTCGCGCCCGCGAGCCCGGCATCGGGATGGTCACGAAAGGTCGCCTGCAGTGCGCAAAGCCACCCGGACGTGACGATCGTATCGTTGTTGAGCAGCACGAGGAGCTCGCCGCGCGCGAGCGCCGAGCCACGGTTGCAACTGCCGATGAAGCCCAGGTTGCGCTCGTTGCGTTCGATGCGGATGCCCTCGACCGCCTGCAGCGCGTCGGCGATCGGCTCGGGCGATGCATCGTCGACGACGATCACCTCGAATTCTCCCGGCGGTGTGTTCGCATGCACGCTCTTCAGGCACGTGTAGGTGAGCAGCGCCTTGCCGTAGACGGGGATCACGATCGACACGCGCGGCGCCTCGACCGGAGTGAACGCGAGAGGGCGGATCTCGACCTCCTGCTCGAAGCGGGGAGCAGGCTCGGCGCGGAACCGGCTGCCGCCCGACAGCTTGCGCGCGATCCGAGCGCCGAGCGCGCGCGGGCCCTCGTGCCGCAACACCGATGCCGCAATCCGCGCGCGTCGCGGCAGCTGCCGCACCTCCGCCATGCCCGCGCGAGCGCGCAGCATGCCGACGCGGGTCGCATGGACCAGCCGGCGCAACGGCGCGGTGATGCGCCACGACGTCGACTGCTCGAGCGCGTCGATGCGCGCGTGCGCCGCTTCGAGCGAGGCCTCGGACACCTCCTCGAGCTTCAGGTAATCGCGTTGCGTCTGCAGAAGCTCGCCGGCGATCGCCTCCCGATCGGCGATCAGCGCATCCAGGCGGCCTCCGAAATCGGCGAGCTGATGATCGACCGCCGCGACGCGCCGGCCGAGCTCGGCACGCGCCTCGTGGAATCCGCATTCGATACCCGAACGGAAGAGCTCCGGCAAGGACAGCTCGTCGCGCGTATTGAGATCTTCGGGAGGGAACGCATGCGCGCCGGCGGCAACGAGTGCCGGACCCGGCTCGCCGCGTGGCGCGGCATTTCCGATCGCGGCCGTGTACATGGCCGCGTAGCGATGCGGCTCCGTGCCGACGGCAACCGGCGGCGGACGTATCGCGTTCGCATCGGCGCGGCCGGCTGCCGAAAGCAGTGCGCGATTCCAATCCGCCGGTCCGGCGTTCCACGCCATCAGCGTCGCCCCTGCGTAGCCCGCGAGGCGCTCGGGCAGCGCGCCCAGGTCGGAGGCAACGATGGGCAGTCCGGTGGCGATTGCCGCAGACAGCGTGTACGCATAGGTTTCGGGCACCTGCGCCGCAAACAGCAGCACGTCCGGTCGCTCGGCTGCAAGGATCGCGGGCAAATCCCGCTCGGCATACTCGCCGGAAATCGTGAGCGGAATCACGGGTGCCTGCGCGACCTTCTCGCTCGTTGCGCCCAGCACGCGGAACGCGAGCGGCAGGTCGCGGGCTGCCGCGTCGCGGGCGCACGCGGCGACGACGCGCAGGCCCTTGGACGGCGACAGCGTGCCGATCGTCGCTACGCGCACAACGGACGGCGCCGCCTGCGCCGGGTTCTCCGGGTTCGGCCAGACGTTGACGGCGATTCCGGGAAAGTAGCGCGCGATGCGATCGGCGACGCTCCTCGAAGGCGCGATCAGCCGATCGGCGCCGCGCAGCAGGCGCTCGAACACGCCACGCCACTGCCCGATGTCGAGACCCCATTGCGCGGGTCGCCGCGCCAGGCACTCGGCGCACCCCTTCGCGTCCGGTTCGCCACAATACGTTCCCTCCGCCGTCACGAGATGGTATTGCGGACAGATCGCAAAGTGATCGTGCAGCGTGCAGTCGTACGGCAAACCGGCGAGCGCCGGCAGGTCGAGGACTTCGCGCGGCAGGCGATGCACGTGATGGAAATGCAGTCGCGCGACCGGCAACGCGGCGAGCACGCGCGTAAGCACCGCCATCTCCTCCGGAAGGTTGAAGTACAGCTCGAAGCGCTCTCCAGGACGTTCCCAGCGCAGGCAAACGATGCCGCCACGCGACGGCTCGAGGAAGAGCGTCTCGACCTGCGGCGCGATGAGCCGGGCCAGATCCTGCAGGTGCCGGCGGATGCCGCCTCCCCACGGATGCGTGATGAACACGACGATCGGCCGGGTCGACAGCGCGAGTCGCAGCAGGTCCGCGCGGCACGCGAGCACATGCGCAGGATTGCGAAAGCGATGCGCGATGTCGCGCTGATGGAATTCGGCGTAGATCGGTCCGAACACCTCCCGAAAGCGCGCGTCGGCGTCAAGGTCGGACCCTGACTCGGTCACGCTCGCCGTGTTTCCGACGAACACGTCACCCGCGAGAAGCGCGATGAAGCCCGCGCCGGAGGCCCGAAGGCCGAAGTCCATCTTGGCCGCCGCCTCCGTGCCGAGTGTACCGGCGTCGAACCCGCCGACCGTCTCGAGACAGGCACGCGTAATGTAGAGGCAAGGCCCCTGCACCAGCGGCACCGCGACCGCGACTTCCGCATTGGCGCGCCGGAAATGGGCATCGGCTTGCGCAGTCGCACGGACCACGTCGGCGAGATCGCGCGGAGCGGGCGGCGCATGGCCGGCGATGCCGCCGGCGTTGCTGAACGGCAAGACGATGCCGACATGCGATTCGGTGCGCGCATGCGCCGCGAGCCGGTCGAGCCAGTCGCCATGTGGAACGACGTGCTCGTCGAGGACGACAACGTCGCTTTCCTCGTCGCAGGCGGCGGCGGCGTTGACCGCCGCTGCGAAGCCGTCTTGCTCGGTCGCGGGCAGCAGTCTGATTGCGCCAAGCCGGGCCTGTTCGCCGGCAAAGGCGAGCACGTCGGCCGGTGTTGCCGCACCGGGAACGACGAGCACGCGGTATGGCGTGCGGTTGTCCTGGCCGGAAAGCGTGCCGAGGCAGCGCCGCAATGCCTCGACGTCGCACGGGTCCGCGATGACGAGATCGACGCGGTTCACGGTCAAGTCGGTCCACGGCGCCGTGCGCGCCACTTCTCGACCGGCCATCGCCACCAGCGCCGAAAGCCCTCGCGCCGGGCGATTTGCGTCTGGCGAGCGTCGAGATCAGCCTGCGCGCTTGCAAGCCGTGACTTGAGCGCTGCGATCTCGGAGCGAAGCGATGCGCTCGCCGCGCGCTCGTCCGCCAGCGCATGGACGGCCTCGACGAGATTCGCCTGGCGCTCATCGGCGATCTTGCGCGCGTCGCGCTCGTCCCAATGGAGCCGCGCCGCCGTGTGCTGTGCCTCGCGATACTGCGCCAGCAACGCGCCTTTCGGATCCCCGAACAGCGAGAAGGACGGCAAATCCGGAAGCGGGACGTCCTTGGCCGCTGCGAGCACGAGGAAGTACACCGGCGCCCCCGCGTCGCCGCGCAGATCGAGCTGCCCTGCCTCGTCGAGCACGATCAGCTCCACTGCCTCGTGCGGCGCGCCGTCGCGCCACACCGCCGAGCGCGCGACGATCGCCTGCCCGTACCAACGCTGCTGCGGGAACAGGGGCCCGAGCAGTTCCGCGAGCTCGTCGCGCGTGAGTTCGCGCACGTGGAATTCGTTGCGCGCAGGACCCAGCGCGGCATATGCCGGCTGGTTTGGCGAGGACAGCAGCAGCATGCCGCCGGGCGCCAGCACGCGGCGGAACTCGCAGAGCATCTCGCGTTGCGCCCCGAGATGCTCGATCGTCTCGAAGGACACGACGAGATCGTAGGCGGCGTCGGGGAAGGGCAACGCCGAACACGAGCCGACGACGAAGCGGACGTTCGCCGCGCCGTAGCGGCGTGCGGCGTGCGCCACGGCCTCGGGCGCGACATCCACGCCCGTCACGTCGCGCGCGACCCGACCGAGAAGCGCGCTCCCGTAGCCCTCGCCACACGCGGCATCGAGGACGCGGCGCTCGCGCGCAAGCGGCAGGGCGAGCGCGTATCGATGCCAATGCTCGTGCCAGATCTCGCCACGCAGTTCCGGAAGGAACCGCTCGCCCGTGAAGGTCAGCGAGGAAGGGGCGGTCTCGGAGGTCACTTGGGGCGGCGCAAGCGGAAAGGACGATCGGCACGGGCCGGGGCGCGCGACCCGGCTGTCACAGGCGCCATTCTAGAACCTATCTGATAATCATCCCGCGGGTGGTTATCAGATAGGTTCTAGGGCCTGTTCAAACCAGGAACTCGGTTCGATGTCCGCAAGCGCGAACGGCCGGCCCGGGGCACGAATCGAGGTGCTGACGAAGGCGGGAACGGGCGGCAGGCACCGCAAGCGAGCCCCAGAGAGCCTCTGCACAAGTGCGCACGATTGCGACGGGCTGTTCGGGATGCCCCCGCCGCAGCGTCGCGCCGCGGAACGAGCGCAGCGGAGGCGGGGGCGTGCGCCTGCTTCGCGGTCGCATCCCCGTGCTCGCTCGTTCCGAACTCGCTCCGGGGCCCCTGCTCCGCGCTCCGCAGGCGTATGCGCGAAGCGAGGCGCAGCCAATGGCCGGCCCCCTTGGCAAGCCTCGCGACAAAGCAGACCAACCGAACAGCCCGTCCCTCCGGGCTGCTGCCGAATGCGGCGCCTGCTTTGCCGCGCTCCTCGGCATCGTAGACTCGGCTACGACCTTCGTCGCGCCGGGTTTGCCAACCGAGACACTCATCCGCATTCGGCCCTGCAGCGCAATCGCGTGCACTTGTGCAGAGGCTCCCTACCGCAATGTCAGCATGACCGGCTGGTGGTCCGACGCCTGTGTCTGCTGGTCGATGCGGATGTCGGCGAGGCGCGGCAGCAGATCGCGGCTCACGAAGAAGAAATCGCAATGCAGCTCGGGACCGTTCGGCTCCATCTTGTTGTAGATGCAGAACGTGGACGGATAGGGCTGCCCGGGCCGCAGCGCATCCCATGCGTTGGTGAGGGCGGGCGTTCCGTCGGCAAACGGCGCAACCATGCGCGCGTGCAGCGGGTCGGTGTATTCGAGGTTGAAGTCACCGGTGAAGACCGTGGCGCGCGGCCGCACGAACGTCTCGAAGGGGCCGCCTTTCTCGTCCATCGTGATCCGCCCGTCACGCGCATGGGCGTCGCCATCCGCGTAGATCTGCCGCAGCGCCTCGATCTGCGCGGTGCGCTGCCGGTGCGAGTACCACTCGAGATGCGTCGTGACGACGCGCACGTCGCCGAACGGTGCGGCTATCACCGCCTCGAGAGCGATCCGCGGCATGCAAGGAACGCCGGGGTCCGCGGGATAGGGCAGCAGATACCGGTACACCTGCCTCACGGGCAGGCGCGAGAGGATCATATTGCCGAAGCGCCGCCGCCGCCCGTCCTCGCCCGGCTGATCCACGGCGACCGCCGGCACGGCCTCGTAGCCGGGAAGCAGCTCGGCGATTCGTGCGAACTGGTCGCCGTCGTCGTTGCCGCCGAGGCGGGGCTTCGGGAAGTTCGCGGCGATCTCCTGCAGGCAGAGCACGTCGAAATCGTGAAGACGCTTCGCCTCCGCGACCACGCGCGCCGGATCGACGGCCTCGTCGATGCCGCGGCACCACTGCACGTTCCAGGTCGTGATCTTCATTTGATGCCTGCCCGCATGAACGATTGGACGAACTGCCTCTGAAACAACAGGAACGCGAGCAGCAGCGGCGCGGTGGTGAGCAGCGTCGCCGCGGTGATGATCGACCAGTCGATGCCCTGGTCGGTCGCCGAGAAGACTTGCAGACCGACCGTCACCGGACGCGACTCGACCGAATTGGTGATGATGAGCGGCCAGAGGAAGTTGTTCCAGTGATAGCTGACCGAAACCAGCGCATAGGCAATGTAGGTCGGTCGCGCGAGCGGCACGTACACCTTCCACAGCGTCTGCAGCGGGGTGCAGCCCTCGACCCGGGCAGCCTCGTCCAGCTCGCGCGGCACGGTCTTGAACGTCTGCCGCAGCAGGAAGATGCCGAAAGCGCTCGCCATGTAAGGGAGGCCGATCGCGAGGATCGTGTCCTTGAGCCCGAGAAATGTCATCGTCCGGTAGTTCTCGACGATCAGCACGTCGGGCATGATCATGAGCTGAACCAGCACCAGCGCGAACAGCACATTGCGGCCCGGGAACGCGAAGCGCGCGAACGCGTAGGCGGCAAGCGTGACCAGCACCAGCTGGGCGGCGAGGATCATCGTGACGAGCAGCACGGTGTTCGCGAAATACCGAGCGAACGGCGCCGCCTGCCACGCGCTGGCGAAGTTCTGCAGCGTGAGCGGCGCGAACAGCGACAGCCGGGTCGAGAACTCGGCCGGATGGAACGCGCTCCAGAACGCATAGAGCAGCGGCAGCACCCAGAGAAAGCCCAGCAGCCACGCGCCCGCGGTCTCGAGCCAGCATGCCCAGCCACGGACGGCGTAGACACCCGGCGCGCTCATTGCGGCCTCCGTGCACGCGGTCGGCTCGCCAAGACCCACGGGTCGGCCGCCGCCAAATCGCGCGCCGCCGCGCCCTTCGGGCGGCCTCCGCAATGGGGCACGTGAATCGAAGCGTCGAGCGTCGGCCGCGCCGCTGGTTGCGCGCCGCGCCCTCGCGGGCCTTGGGCCTGCGGCCCCGCGCAACTCGCGACTCCGAGGCCCCACTCCGCTGCGCCCGGCGCGCTCATTGCGGCCTCCACGCGCGCGGTCGGCTTGCCAAGACCCGCGGGTCGGCCGCCGCCAAATCGCGCGCCGCCGCGCCCTTCGGGCGGCCTCCGCAATGGGGCACGTGAATCGAAGCGTCGAGCGTCGGCCCCGTCGCTGGTTGCGCGCCGCGCCCTCGCGGGCCTTGGGCCTGCGGCCCCGCGCAACTCGCGACTCCGAGGCCCCACTCCGCTGCGCCCGGCGCGCTCATTGGTAATGCACCCTGCGCTCGAGGAAGAGGAACTGCAGCAGCGCGGCCAGCGCAAGCACCGCGAGCAGCACCATCGTGAGCGCGGCCGCGTAGGCCGAGTCCCAGAAACGGAAGCCCGTCTCGTAGATGTAATACAGCAGCAGCGCGGTGGCGTTGTCGGGGCCGCCGCGGGTCATCACGACGATGTGGTCGACCAGTCGGAACGCGTTGATCACCGCGTTGACGAGTACGAACAGCGTAGTCGGCATCAGCAGCGGAAAAGTCACGCGGCGGAAGAAATACCAGCGTGACGCACCTTCGATCGCGGCGGCCTCGGCAAGATTCCGAGACATCGACTGCAACGCCGCGAGGTAGAAGATCATGAAGAAGCCCGCTTCCTTCCAGACGGTGACCGCCATCAGCGCGGACAGCGCGGTGCTCCTGCTGCCGAGCCAATTGTGCCGCGGCAGGCCGAGCAGACCTGTCAGCTGTTCCAGCAGGCCATACTCGGGCGTGTAGAAGAAAAGCCAGATGTTAGCGACCGCGATCATCGGCAGCACCGTCGGCGTGAAATACGCGAGACGCAGCAAGCCTCGGCCCGGAATGCGCTCGTTGACCCAGATCGCCATCAGCAGCGCGAGCGCGATCGAGATCGGGATCGTCCCGGCCGCGTACCAGAAGTTGTTCGACAGCACCTGCCAGAAGATCGGGTCGTCGATCAGCGCCCGGTAGTTGTCGGCACCGACGAACACGGATTTGCGCCCGGCCTTGGGCGTCGAGAAGAAGCTGTGCCAGAGGTTGGCGACCGCGGGATAGTGCGTGAAAAGCGCGAGCAACGCAGCGGCCGGCAGCACGAGCAGCCAGCCGTAGAGCCACTCGCGCGTACGCATCATCGGATGCAAGCTCCATCCGGTGCCAAGGCATGTGGCTCGCGTCGATGGTCAGGCATCCGCGGTGCGTCCGCACATGCGCCGTTCTTGCCCCGCACGGCGGCGAGGGGGCTCGGGCCGGGAGCGCTCCCGGACCCCGGAAAGATCTGATCTTGAGCCGTATCGGTGTGGATCATCACGTCGTCATTCCGGTACCGGCGCAGTTCCCAGCCGAGCGCTCGAGATCAACCGCGCGGCCAGGTTCCACAATCCCGCAACCGACCCGCTTCCGCAATCGACCGCGCAGCCATGGGCGAACAACACGCATCGTCCGTGGACTCGACTTCAGGTCTGCCGGCTACTTGTATGTCCGCAGCAGCCGCTCCGCCTCGCGCTGCGCGTCCTTCATCGCCTGCTCGGGCGTCTTCGAGCCGGTCAGTGCCGCCTGCAAGCCGTCGTTCAGCGCCTTGGTGACGCGCTGGTTGTCGTGCGTCGACAACTCGGCCTTTGCGAACGGCAGCTGATCGCGCGCGACGGCCGCCGCCGGGAAGCCTGCGACGTACTGCTTCATCACCGGGGTTTCCCATGCGTCGGCCCGCACGGCCACATAGCCCGTGTCGATTCCCCACTGCGCGGCACGCTGCGGAGCAGTCACCCACTTGATGAATTTGAACGCGGCATCGCGCTGTGCGGGGGTCGACTTCTTGAAGATGTAGAAATTGCCGCCGCCCGTCGGGCTGCCGCGCTGCTTGCCCGCGGGCAGCATCGCGACGCCGAAGTCGAACTTGGCGTTGTTCTTGACGTTGGTCAGATTTCCGGTCGTCGTCCACATCATCGCGACCTTCCTTTCGAAGAAGTCGCGCGGCGTCGTTCCCCACTCGACGATGCCTTCCGGATGCACCTTGTACTTGTTCACGAGATCCACCCAGTAAGTGAGTCCTTCTATCACCTCGGGCCGATCGTAGTACGTCTCGGTGCCCGCGGCGTTCATCAGGTTCGTGCCGGCCTGGATCGCCAGCGCCTGGAACAGCCAGTACGGGAATCCGGACGAAGGGATCTGTATACCCCACTGCGTGACCTTGCCGGTGGCGTCGCGCTTGGTGAGCTTCTGCGCGTACTCGACCTGTTCCCTCCAGTTCGCCGGAGGACGGTTGGGGTCGAGCCCCGCCTCCTTGAACATCTCCTTGTTGTAGTAGAGGACGATGGTCGAACGCTGGAACGGAACGCCCCAGATCTTGCCGCCGGTCTGGCTGTTCTCCATGAACGCGGGATAGAAGCTCTTGATCCACGCCTGGTCTTCCGGCGTCTTGATCAGATCGTCGAAGGGGACGATCGCGTCCTCGTCGATCAGCGTGTACATGTCGGTGGAAAGCAGGATCGACGTCACCGGCGGATCGCCGCTCTTGACCGCGGTCAGCGCCTTGGCGATCGACTCCTGGTAGCTCCCGGAGTAGATCGGCTTCAACTTGATCCCGGGGTTCTCCTTGTCGAAATCGGCAGCGAAACCGTCGACGATCTTCGTGATCGGTCCGCCGACGGCGACGGGGTAGAAGAACGACACCTCGACGGGCGTCTGCGCGAACGCAACCACCGCGAAACACGCGGCAATCATGCCTGCGGCCCACCGACCTATGCGCTGGAACGACATGAAGGCTCCTCCCTCTTGGGGTGACGAAAGCGGGCGATGCTACGCGAACATCGTAACCGACGGGTGACGCTCCGGGAGCGCCCTGCGCACCCCGTCGCCATCGAAGTAATGCTGTGCGCCGGACGCCCACGTGAGCCTGGCGGCATCGCCCCGCGAGAGCGCAACGCTCCCGGCGGCCCGCACCGAAACCGGCTGCCCGCCGAGATGGCACGATACGAGCGAATCGCCTCCCAGGTATTCGACGGCATCCACCCGGGCCGGCACGCCACGCTCCGCGTCCAGCGCGATGTGTTCGGGCCGCACGCCGAGCGAGCCACCGGCGCACTCGCGCGGCAGCAGCAACGGTCCCTCGGTGCCGGCAATCATCGCACCGTCACCGCCGGCCTCGAGCCTCAACAGGTTCATCGGCGGCGTGCCGATGAAGCGCGCGACAAACGTGTTGGCCGGGGTCTCGTAGAGTTCCACCGGCGTCCCGTTCTGCTCGATGCGCCCCTTGCAGAGGAGGAGCACGCGGTCGGCCATCGACATCGCCTCGACCTGGTCGTGGGTCACGTACACCATCGTGATGCCGATCTTGCGCTGAAGAGCCCGTATCTCGCCGCGCATCTCGGCGCGCAGCTGAGCGTCGAGATTGGACAGCGGCTCGTCCATCAGGCAGACGGGCGCCTCGGCGATGATCGCGCGGCCGAGGGCGACGCGCTGCTGCTGGCCGCCGGAGAGCTGCGAGGGCTTGCGCGCGAGCAGTTCGGACAAGCCCAGCAATTCGGCCACGCGCGCGAGGCGGCGATCGCGGTCGGCCGGCGCAACCTTGCGCACGCGCAACCCGAACACGATGTTCTCCGCGACGGTGAGGTGAGGAAATAACGCATACGACTGGAACACCATCGCGATGCTGCGCTGCGCCGGTGGAAGTCCGGTCACGTCGCGATCGCCGATCGAGATCGTTCCGCCGTCGGCCGCTTCCAACCCGGCGATGAGGCGGAGCGTCGTCGACTTGCCGCAGCCGGACGGCCCGAGCAGCACGTTCAGCGTGCCGGGGTCGAGCTCGAACGAAATCCCGTCGACCGCGCGAACTTCGCCCTCGCCCGTGGTCCACACCTTGCTGACGCCCTTGAGCGCGATCGCGGACACGCGTGTTCGTTCGAATGGGTCGAGGAGCGATTGGACTACAGGGAGTCGCGTAAGCGGACATCCTGCTTCGCGGGTGCGAACCGGCGACGACCCGCGACGATCGCCCATCATAGCAAACGAACACGCGCGAGGGCACCGCCCCCGACCGGGCTTCACCGACGGCGGCGACGCGCGCAAAGTGGGCCGCGATGCCTCAGTGCCGCAGGCCGCGCCTCACGGTGCGGCCGGGGCCTTGGGCACCTTCGAGGGATCGAACTCGCCCTTCTTGGTTGCAAGCATCCAGAGGTAGCCGTCGGGGTCCTCGATCATCGCCGTGCGGTCGCCCCAAAACATGTCCTCGGGCGGACGCAGGATCGTCGCACCCGCTGCCTTGGCGGAGCCAGCCACCGCGTCGACGTCCGGGCAATAGACGTAGAAGTTGAGCGGCAGTTTCACTCCCGCGTGCTTCGGCGTGCGGTCTGTCCCGCCCCATGCGCCCTCGGGCGCGACCATCGCGATGCTGCGGCCGTGATAATGGAGCTCGCCATGCACGATCCTGCCCTTGTCGTCCTTCATCGCGAACTCACCCCGCTCGAAGCCGAAAGCTTTCTCGTAGAACGTCAACGCGGCATCGGCGTCGGACACCGTCAGGTACGGCGTCAGCGGATTGGCGGTCGGGGGAAGCCATTCGGGCGCTTGCATGGGGATGTCCTCCTCAAGGTCATCGGATGGCGCGCGGAGTCCGGCTTCCCGCGCGGAAGGCGATCGTGAACCGTCTGCGACCGCCTCGTCAACCACGTCGCCGATGCGGCCTCCTGTCCCGCCCTGCGGTTGCCGCCACCTCGAGGAATCGTCTCGCGCGACTCCCCGCGCCGCTAACCGAACAGCGCCCTGAGCGCGCCACCCGGGTCGGGCATGCGCATGAATGCCTCACCGACCAGAAACGCGTTCACGCCATGGCGACGCATCTGCGCCACGTCGCGCTGCGCAAGGATGCCGCTCTCGGTCACGACGAGCCGGTCGGCCGGGACTCGCGGTGCAAGCGCGATCGTCGTCTGCAGCGAGACGCTGAAGTCGCGCAGGTTGCGGTTGTTGATGCCGATGAGCGGCGTCCTGAGCTCGAGCGCGCGCTCGAGTTCGGCGCTGTCGTGCACCTCGACCAGCACCGCCATGCCGTAGGCCTGCGCCTTCTCCTCGAACGCGGCCAGCTGGTCGTCCTCGAGCGCCGAGACGATGAGCAGGATCGCGTCCGCGCCGAGGACCCGCGACTCCGCGATCTGGTACTCGTCGACGATGAACTCCTTGCGCAACGCCGGCAACGGGCACGCGTTGCGGGCCGCAACCAGGTATTCGGGCGCCCCGTGGAAGTACTTGCGGTCGGTCAGCACCGACAGGCAGGTCGCACCGCCGGCCGCGTAGCTCGCCGCGATCGTCGCGGCATCGAAGTCCTCGCGCAGCACGCCCTTGCTCGGGCTCGCCTTCTTGATCTCCGCGATCACGGCCGAACGGCCCGCGGCGATCGCCGCGCGCAGCGCCCCGGTGAAGTCGCGCGGCGGCGCTGCCGCCCGCGCTTCATCGTCGACCTGCGCGAACGGCCGCTCGACCTGGGCCGCGATCACTTCTTCGGCCTTGTCGGCGACGATGCGGGAAAGGATGTCGGCGCGGCTCATGTGGGGCGACCTTGCACGGAAGCCGGCGACACGAGCGTTGCGGCGGAAAGCGGGGCAGGCATCGATTTTCCTTGTCCTCGTGCGCGACCTGCGCTGCGGCCCTGCACGGCGTGGCGATCGGTCGCGATTGTAACGGGCGGCGCCGGCCCCACCCGCGTCCACCGCGTCCTCTCGCTACGAATCGTCCAGCGTGCCGCGCAGGCACCCGGCGCGCGCGACCCCCGCGCGCAACCCGCGCTCCCAGTCGTCGAAGTCGGTAACCGCACCCGCGGGAGCGACCTGCACGAAGCGTGCACCGTCCGGGTTCCAGCAGAAGACGCCCACGAAACGCGAGGAATCGAAGCGCTCCATACGCTTCAGGCGCGCGATCGTGTCGTCCTGGAAGTGCCGCCGCCAGTTCGGCAAGTCGTTCTCCGTCATGCCGGCGACGCGGTCCAGGTGATCGCGTTCCTGCACCGGGTGGTTGACGATGCCGCCCTGTGCGTTGCGTGCGAACACGGCGACGCCGATGCGGTCGGGCAAGAGGAGCAGCGCGTAGCCGTCCGGCGCGATCCCCGCTGCAAACGCCGGCACGGCGGCCGTCACCGCCTGCATCTGCCGCGACGCCGCGTGCCATTGGCCGAGGCTGCCGTGCTGGCCGACCAGAAGCCACGCGACCAGTGCCACCGCAACGATGCGGCCGACGCGAAGCGCGGCGACCGCCACACCGAGCGCGATCGCCGCGTAGATCCAGCCGATGTAGTAGTTGCGCGAGCCCTCGCCGCCACCGGTCGCCGAAGGAAACGACATTGCCGGCGCCAGCACATAGATCGCGGCTGCCAACGCGCAGGCCGCGGCAAGCAGCGCGCTGGCGCGGGGAATGCCGCGGCGACCCGTGGCGACGATGGCAATCAGCACGACAACGAGCACCGCCGCGACGATCGCGAAGGTCCACGACGCACTCGTGCCGGTCTGCCGCGCAAGAAGAGCGCCGAGCATCGACAGCCGATCGAGATATTCATGCAGGTCGCGCGGCGGGCTGGATTGCGGGTAGACCTTGATCGGCGTGCCGAACAGCACGAAGCGCCAACCCAGATAGGCGGCGAACGCGATCCAGGTCGGCGCCAGGTCGCGCATCGCGAACGTGAACCGCGCGCGCCACGAAGCGGCGGCTTCGCCCTTGGCGAGCGCGACGACGATCAGGAACGCGATGACTGGCAGCGGCATCGCGCTTTCCTTGCCGAGCAGCGCGGCGAGGAGCAACACGATGCGCGAAAGCTGCTGCGGCAGCGCGGCCGGCCGCGGACCTCCGGTGAGCGTTGCGAGATACAGAAGGCAGAAGAGCGCGGCCAGCAGATCGAAACGCGCCGCGAGCCAGAACGTGACTTCACCGGCGAAAGGAAACGCCGCAAACAGCGCGGCGGCGAACGCACCGGCAGTGCCGGACTGCTGCGCGGGCGCGATCCACGCCGACGTCACGCGATAAACCAGCGCCACGTTGGCAAGATGCAGCAACAGGCTCGTGAGATGCCAGCCGCCGGGCGAGGCACCGAACAGGCGCCAGTCGATCGCATACGAGACGAATCCCAGCGGCCGATAACCGAAGTTACCGGAACCCAGCGGCCCGATAAAGCGCGCGACGAGCCATGCGCCGAGCGTGCCCTCGCGATCGTTGCGCGACATCAGGTCGAGAAGACCGTAGTCGTCGCTCAGGAAGCCGCCGGTGAGCCCGCGCGCGTGCAGCACGACGACGGCCGCGACCGTGGCTGCAAGCACGATCGCGGCAACCATTGCCGAAGCCCTGCGGTCGCGCCCGGTCGAATCCGCGTCGCTGCTCATTCGTGCCGTCACCGATCGCTTGCGCGCGGCCGATCGCTCGAGCGCAGCCGCGGGGCGGGCCGCGGGCTATGCGGCAGGCGCGAGCTTCTGCGTCGTCGCGACGAAATGCTCGAGCACATGCATCGCCTTGCCGCTGGCGATCGACGCCCGCGCGCCCTCGATACCCTCGGCGATCGAGCCTGCCACGCCCGCCGCGTAGAGCGCGGTGCCCGCATTCAGTGCGACGATCTCGCGCGGCGTGCCCTCGACGTTGCCGAGCGCCTCCAGCAGCATCTCCTTCGACTCCAGCGCGTCGGTCACCTTGAGACCGCGGTTGCTCATCATGCGCATGCCGAAGTCCTCGGGATGGATCTCGTATTCGCGGACCTCGCCGTCCTTGAGCTCGCCGATCATCGTCGCCGCACCGAGCGATACCTCGTCCATGCCATCCTTGCCGTAGACGACCAGCACGTGCCGGCTGCCTAGGCGCTCGAGCACGCGGACCTGGATGCCGACCAAGTCCGGGTGGAACACGCCGAGGAGCTGATTGGGTGCGCCGGCCGGGTTGGTGAGCGGGCCGAGGATGTTGAAGATCGTGCGCACGCCGAGCTCGCGCCGCACCGGCGCCGCGTGCTTCATTGCCGCATGGTGGTTCGGTGCGAACATGAATCCCACGCCCGTCTCGGCGATGCATTGCGCGACTGCCTCGGGCTTCAGCATGATGTTGGCGCCAAGCGCCTCCAGCACGTCCGCACTCCCGGACTTCGACGACACCGAACGCCCGCCATGCTTCGCGACTCGCGCGCCGGCCGCTGCCGCGACGAACATCGACGCGGTCGAGATGTTGAACGTGTGCGACGAGTCGCCGCCGGTGCCGACGATGTCGACCAGGTGCTCGCGGTCGGGCACATCGACCTTGGTCGCGAACTCGCGCATCACCTGCGCCGCCGCCGCGATCTCGCCGATCGTCTCCTTCTTGACCCGGAGGCCGACGGTCAGTGCGGCGATCATCACCGGCGTCACCTCGCCGCTCATGATGCGGCGGAAGATCGACAGCATCTCGTCGTGGAAGATCTCGCGGTGCTCGATGGTCCTCTGCAACGCGTCGGTGAGCGTGATGGGCATGGCGGTCTCGCGCTAGTGGCCGTAAAGGAAATTGCGCAGAAGCGCGTGACCGTGCTCCGTCAGGATCGCTTCGGGATGGAACTGCACGCCCTCGACCGGCAGAGCGCGATGGCGCACACCCATGATCTCGCCGTCATCGGAGCGCGCCGAGACCTCGAGCTCGGCCGGCAGCGAAGACGACTCGATCACGAGCGAATGGTAACGGGTGACGGTGAGCGGCGAGGGCAGGCCCGCAAACACGCCACGGCCATCGTGCGTCACCGGCGACAGCTTGCCGTGCATCACGTGCTGCGCGCGCACGATGCGGCCGCCGAACGCCTGTCCGATCGCCTGGTGCCCGAGGCATACGCCGAGTATCGGGATCTCGCCGGCGAAACGTCGGATCAGCGGCACCGAAATGCCTGCCTCGTTCGGCGTGCACGGTCCGGGAGAGATCACGATGTGCTCCGGGCGCCACGCGGCGATCTGCTCGAGCGTGATCGCGTCGTTGCGGTGGACGTGCACCTCCGCGCCCAGCTCGCCCAGGTACTGGACGAGGTTGTAGGTGAAGCTGTCGTAGTTGTCGATCATCAGGAGCATACGAGCCCTAACTCATTGTGCTGCAAAGGACATGGCGCAAGAATTGGGGCTTGGTACCCACCGAATTACCCACTCTTATCAGTGATACGGGGGTCAGGCTTGCGCCAACGCGACGACTGGCAGCGTATGAAGTCAGGCGGCGGGCTTGCGCCAGCGCCAACAGCGAGGGCGGCGAGGAAACATCCACGAAAGCATACCGAAATTATGCGCCCACCTGAGCTCGCAGCCCGGTCGTTGCCGTCCGGGCTGCCGTGGCGGGGGAACCCCTCGGCTCGCCTCGGGACAGGGCGCTCACCTGTGGTCGGGCTCTATCCGGAATGACGGCCACGCCCTACGCGCCGCATTAGGGCCTGTTCACACGATGTCCACAATTGCGTTGCAGGGCCGAAATTGCACGGGGCAAGGCGCAAAACGAAGCCGGGCCGATTGCCCGGCGAGGCTTTGCAACGAAGCACCGGACAATTTCGGCAGCAACCCAAAGGGAACGGGCGCCCTGGCGCGCCACTCTTCGTTGCCTTCCTTGCCAAGACGCCCGGTCTTGCCTTCGTCAGGCGCCTTGATTGGCGCCCCAGGCCACCCGTTCGCAATTGCGGACATAGTGTGAACAGGCCCCCTAGGCAGATGCCGAGCCGCACGCCCGGTGCGCCCGCATTGACCGCCACGCCGGGGGAATTGTCGCAGGTGGCTAAAGGCGCGCTAGGGATAACGTCTCACCCTGGCTCCGCACGCGGCGAGAGGGAGAACGCGCGCATGAGCGGCGGGTCTACGCCGCGACCGCCCGCGGCCGCGCCTGCTTGAGGAGGGTCTCGACGTCGGACGGGCTCAGCGGGCGCGCGAGCAGGTAGCCCTGCCCACCGTCGCAGCCCATGTCCAGCAGCTGGCGGTATTGCAACTCGGTCTCGATGCCCTCGGCGACGATGCGCTTGCCCATCGCGCGTCCCATCGCGACGATCGCACGGACAAGTTCGTCGCTCTCGCTCCCGCGCCCCATGCGCGACACGAACGAGCGGTCGATCTTGATCTCGCCGATCGGCAAGTCCCACATCCTGGAAAACGACGAGTAGCCGGTGCCGAAGTCGTCGATGCTGACGTTAAGACCGATGTCGCGCAGATTGCGAAGGTTGGGAAGCGCGATCGAGACACCGTCGATCAGCATGCTCTCGGTCACCTCGAGCGCGACCTGGTCGGGGCGGACTCCGGCACGGAACACGATTTCGCGCACGCGTTCGACGAAGTCGTTCTGCAGAAGCTGGGCACCCGACACGTTCACGTGCACCTTCAGGTGCGACGCTTTCGGGATCGACTTCTGCCAGGCCGCGAGCTGCCGGCATGCCTGTTCCAGCGCCCAGCTCCCGAGCGGGACAATCAGACCCGATTCCTCGGCCACGCGAATGAACTGCTCGGGCATGATCGCTCCGCGCTCCGGATGCTCCCACCGGCAAAGCGCCTCGACCGCGGAAACCTGCCGCGTGCGCAGGTCAAAGATCGGCTGGTAGACGAGGTGGAGCTGCCCCTGCTCCAGCGCGCGCCGCAGTTCGTTCTCAAGCCAGAGCTGCGAGGACGCCTCGGCATGGAGCGCCGTATCGAACATCGCGTGCTGCGCGCGGCCCTGGGCCTTCGCCCGGTACATCGCGATGTCGGCGTCGCGCATCACGTCCTCGGGGGACGAGTAATTCGTCCCCCCCATCGCGATCCCGATGCTGACCGTCGTCGACAGCTCGGCCGCGCGGACGCGGACCGGCTGCGCGACCACGCGCTGCAACCGGTTCGCCAGCGCGACCGCGTCTTCCTCGCACATGTTGCGCGCCAGGATCGCGAACTCGTCTCCGCCGAGTCGTGCCACGACGTCGGTCGGCCGCAGCTGCGCAGTGATGCGCCTGCCGAGCACCACCAGCAGCTCGTCGCCGGCGCGGTGGCCAAGGCTGTCGTTGATCGTCTTGAACCGGTCGCAGTCGAGGAACAGGACGCAGAAGTGGAACTGCGGGTCGCGGTGGGCCGCCTTGATCGCCCGCGAAAGCTGGTCGAAGAAGTAGGTGCGGTTCGGCAGGTCCGTGAGGTCGTCGTGATGCGCGATATGGTGCAGGCGCGCCTCGGCGATGCGTCGCGCGGTGATGTCGAGCACCTGGAAAATGAGGCAGGGCGCGTCGGTGTCCGCCGACGAGAATAGCGACGCGTGCAACGCGACCGTCACCGGTTCGCGGTCCGATCGGATGCAGTGAAGCTCCAACGAGCAGGTCGGGATCGACCGCGAAAGCAGGTCCGCGAGCCGCGCGGAAAGCGCAGGCAGGTCGTCGCTTTGGACGAATTCGCCGAAGTCGGCGCCGATCATCTCGTCCTCTGCGCGCCCGACGATCTCGCGGAGCGCGGGGTTCGTTTGCAGGATCGTGCGTTCCTGCGTCACGAGCGCCATCCCGATCGCCGCGTGCGCGAACGCCTTCTGGAAGCGGCTCTCGCTCTTCTGCAGCTCAGCGAGGTGGCGGGCGGCGTCGGCGGTCTCCCGTTCGGCCGCCGCAATCCTTTCGCGCTGGGCGTTCTCCGCATCCTCGATGTGGCGCACATACAGGCGGTGCGTCAGCATGACGGCCGCGATCACCGGCACCGCGGCGGCGAAGATCCCGACCCCGAGCTTCTCGTAGCCCACGAACAGAAGCGCCGCGACGGCCGCGCTGGCCAGATTGACGAGCGCCATCCACGAGTGGTCGCGCAGCATGCGGATCGGCCGCAGCGGGTGGCGCTGCTTCAGTGTGAAGAGCGATGCCGTCAGAAGCGTGCCGGCGGCGAAATACATGAGCGCCGTAGGAAGCAGGATGAGCAACTGCATGAACAGCGACGGCGCGCCGAAGCGTCGCGACGCGAAGTCCATGCCGATCGCGAACAATATCCCGGACGCGTACATGGCGAGGCTTGCCTGCGCCGGACTGCCGAGGCGACTGGTCCAGCGGGTCGAGGTGCGGAAAGATGCAGCCGCATGCTCGGCCGCGGCGGCAAGGCAGGCCGCGGCCGGCCCGTTCATCAACAGGACGAGGAAGATGAAGATTTCCGCCCCGGTGATCGACATTTTCGTGCCGGGAATCCGGTGCGGGAACGCCCCGGTCAGCCCGGCAATCGCGACGCCCATGGCGACCTGGGCGATCGAAATGGGGGGTATCGCCGCGACGGACCGCAACGCGAGCGCGAGCACGGCCGCACCGAGGATCGTCGTGATCCACCAGTACGCCTTGGCGCTCCTGTTGTAGTCTTCCATCCAGCGCATCGTTGCTCCCCTTGACGCAGCTGTCGATTTGCGTCACGGGCTGTCCACCCGCGTCATGGTAGCCATGCCGCGGGGTGCGGCATGGGCCGGCTATCCGGGGAACGCAAAAAGCGCGCCGCGCGCCGATTCGACGCCGGCTGACGATGGTTGTAACGGCCCCGCCGGCCCTACACCGGACCGGGCGGCGAAACGCTAGCCCGGATGTTTCACCGGGGCGCGGGAATTCGGCGTGGCGGTTTGCGGCCTGGATCGGGCGCAGCCGACGACGCCAATAGCAGCGGCTATTGGCGAGGAAAGCAAGGCCGAGCCAGATGCAAAACGACCGCCAAAAACCGCGCAGTCCACCCGTCCAACGTGCTCCGCCGGTGGCGGGTCCCAAGTGCTTGGCAAGGCTCGAGTCTTCATCGAAACGGCGGCGGCCCGGTGAAATATCCGGGCTATGGCTCGCCGGCGAACAGGGCTTCGCTCATGACGAGCCCCTCGGACATGACGAGCCCCTCGGACATCACGAGCCCCTCGGACATGACGAGTCCCTCGGACATGACGAGCCCCTCGGACATGACGAGCCCCTCGGACATGACGAGCCCCTCGGACATCACGAGCCCCTCGGACATGACAAGCCCCTCGGACATCACGAGCCCTTCGGACATGACGAGCCCCTCGGACATCACGAGCCCCTCGGACATCACGAGCCCCTCGGACATCACGAGCCCCTCGGACATGACGAGCCCCTCGGACATCACGAGCCCCTCAGACATGACGAGCCCCTCAGACATGACGAGCCCCTCGGACATCACGAGCCCCTCGGACATCACGAGCCCCTCGGACATCACGAGCCCCTCGGACATGACGAGGCCTTCGGACATGACGAGCCCCTGCGCGCTCGCCCCGATCTGCGACAGCAGGGTGACCGGCGTATAAAGCCCGGTGTGAGCGGTCACGCTGGCCGGGCCGCCGACGGCATCCAAGGGACGCACGCCCGGCGTGAGCAGCATCGTCTTGCCGGCGAACGTCTGGACGAAGTACCGCGGCTGGTCCGTCCCAGGCCAAGCGACCGGCGTCAGCCGCGCGACGAGCCGCCCCGTCCACATCAGGCCCGGGTCGTAGATCGCCTGGTACTTCTCGAGCAGCGCCGTGCCGCCCAGCACGTGGCCGCCTCCCGCGGTGATGAGCTGGCTCCAGCCGACCGTCTCGCCCCGGACCGACGACGGGCTCGATGGCAGCGCCTTGCCGGGCGCGAGCAGGCTATCGCCCGGCTTCACCGTACCTGCCGCGACTGCCGCCGCGATGTCCGACCGCACTGCCTGTGCGACCCGCACCGCGCCATCGACGTTCAGCAGCCCCGCCCCCTGTTGCACGATCGACGCGCCCGGCAGCGGCTGCGACGTGTACTGCAGGATCGCCTTGACCAGCGGCGGCGTCAGGCCCGGATTCGCCTGCAGCATGACGGCGACCGCACCGGCTACCGCGGGCGCGGCAATCGACGTGCCGCTAAGCCGCATCAGCCGGGCGTTGCGGCCGGCGCTGTATCCGGTGACCTCAAGCGAGGGATTGGTGCCGACGAGCTCGTTGGCGGGGCTTCCGCCGGCGTTGGCGAGCGCACCGACGATCTTGTTGCCGGGGGCGACGAGATCGGGCTTCAGCAAGTTGTCGTGGCGACGGAACCCGTCGGCGTCGACCCATCCGCTGCGCGTCGGGCCGCGCGAGCTGAAGCGGTTGACCGATTCATCGCCGCGCGTGTACGTGTCGTGGTGATGCGCGGAGCCGACGGTGATCACGCTGGGCTCGTTGCCGGGCGAACCGATCGCCCCGAGGACTTCCTTGCCATCGACCGTCACACCATAGTTGCCGGCCGCGGCGACGACCACGATACCCATTGCGGTTGCGGCGCGCGCCGCCCGGGCCAGCGGATCGGTGAGGAACGAGCCGGCCGTCGGCGACGCGAGGCTCAGGTTGAGCACGCGGATGTTGTACTGCTTGCGGTTCGCGATCGCCCAGTCGATGCCCGCAAGGACGTCGCTGATCTGCCCGATCCCCTTCGAGTCGAGCACGCGGACGTCGTAGAGCTTCGCTCCCGGCGCGATGCCGGCCGCGTCCGGCGCGCCGGCGATCGGCTGCCCCGCGGCAACGGACGCGACGTGCGTCCCATGCCCGGACCCATCGGGATTCGCGACGTTCGATCCGTCGATCGCCCTGTGGAAGGCCCGGTAAATCTGGCTGCCCGGCGCATAGCCGGCCGACAGGTCGGTCGGGCGCGTCCAGTCCATCGCGGACGCCGACTGCAAAGCGCTGAGACGCGTCAGGTCGACGCTCGCTCCGACCCTGGGGCTGCGCTGGCACGTCGCGCTCGCGCCGTTCATTCGACCGCCGAAGGCCCCGTGGCATGTGTCGATGCCGGAGTCGAGCATTGCGATGCCGATGCCCGCGCCGTTGTACGACGTGCCGTTGGCGGCTCGCACGCCCGACGCGCCCGTGACGTCCTGCAGGAAGCTCGCGGTCCGGAACGCGAGGCGATTCGGGACGATGGAGGCAACGTCGCTACGCGCTGCAATGACGTCGACTGCGCCATTGGGCAGCACCGCCAGCACCGCGGGGGTCGACTGGTACACGTAGAAGACGGAACCGCCGGCGGCAAGGATGCCGCTGCGTAAGGCGGTGAGCGCAGGATCGGTGGAGGACGCGCTGATTACTACTTGCACGTACATCCCGCGGCTCGTGTTCGCGGCCCATCGGCCGTTGCCGCCCTTACCCGCGCTCAACACAGTCTTGAGGTCGGCGGCGATCTTTCCACTCGGTAGCGCCGCATGTGCGGCATTGACTCCGCTGCCGAACAGCGCGACGGCAAAAAGTCCGAGCGGAAGAAGGATGCGGCCAAACAGCACTAGCCAGCCACTCCACCCTTGCGCGCATTCCGTGCCGGTGTGTCGAATCGATGCCATGTGAGCCTCCCTTTACAACTTGTTCATGGCAGCATGCTAGCGAAGCAAGATGTTCACGACAAGGTGTCGCCTTGACCTAGCTCAGGACAAGCAGATTCGGCGGCGGAACTGCAACGGGACGCGAGCGGGCGCAAAAGGATCCGAAAGCGGCCCCCTGCAGCTCGGGCACTTCGGTCGCCAAGCGCGATCAGTTTCGTCAACTTTATGAAATTAAAAGTATTTGGTGGCGGCTCCGCTCAGCGCGAATCGACGCGGCCCGTGCGGTCGCCGCGGGCCGATTTACCGAAAAGCCTGTGTTTTCCGAAAACCGCTAGGAATGGTCCGATGTAGGGAACGCACATCGGATGCTACCGACGTTGCGAATCCGCAACGGAAAACTAAGCCGCGCGCGAGCGTGCTTCCGCGCGGATTCCTAGATGCTGGGGAAAGCCGCCCTTGTGTGCGCGAAAACGCTTGTTTGCCGTAGCACTTCCCCTGACCGCGACTTACACAAGGTATTTCCGGTGCACCACACACGAGCCGATCAGCAAGCCAGAAAGATCGATCCGTATCTGCACCAGCAGGCGTTGTATACATCAACCCCGTCCGGTAAAGCCATGTTCGGGATGCGGGGCGTTCGCCGAGTTCGAGCTAACCTCCGTCAGGAGCGCGTGAAGTCCGGTCTCAAGAACGAGCGCGGGCCAAGGGCAAGACGCTTGGAAGACCGCGGACCGGTTCCGAGGCCGAGGCAAGTGTGCGTGAGCTTGCAGCGAATGGCATGGGCAACAGCAAGATCGCGCGGACGCTGGGGATTGGGGTGAGCGTCGCCCAGCGCATTCTTGCGACGCCCAGATCGCGGCGAGACCGTCACCAGATGGCGGCTCTCGGCCTATTCTGTCGAAAGACGCGATGTTCGAGTGAGGCGGCATCACCGCTGTGGTTCAGCGGCGAGGGGCTCGATGGTTGACGACGCGGTTTCGTCGGTCGGCGAAGTGTTTTCTTGCTCGCTCAGGTGGCCATCTTCATTGTTTCAGGTTCTACCGGGCACAACCATTTCGCCATTCTTCGCAGGTTCTACCCGGTCGCCGCCAACAGAATCTCGTCGTTGGCATCGATGAGTCCTCGCAACCGCAGCCGATCGAACTCCAGGATTCGCTCGAGATGAGCGAAGAGCATCTCGACCTTCTTGCGATCCTTTCGCGATTGCTGGCAAGCATCGGTCATGGCAATGTTGCGAGCGACATCCCGTGCCGCTCCATCGACGCTGCGTGCGATCTTCCCCATCGGTGTGTTCGCACGGCAGCGAGCTTTCATCGGGAACGTCGTAATCGGCTTGGCTGGATCGCTCGAGCGGCAGCGGGATACGGCGATCCCCGCACAGCTGCCGAGGGATCACGGCCCGCACGCAGAGCGCGTCGTGTGACACGGGCTCGCCGGGACCGGCGTTCGTCGTGACGGGCGGCTAGTGTACTGATGCATTAATTCGTGTGCAAAAATGGCCGACCGACTCGATGATCTCATCGGCAGTCTTGTGCCACACGAACGGCTTGGGATCCTCGTTGTGGATATCGAGAAAGCTGCGAATCGCCTTCTCCAGTTCGAGCGTACTGCGATGGGAGCCGCGCTTGATTTGGCGTTGGCTGAGTATTGCGAACCAGCGCTCGACCAGGTTGAGCCACGAACCAGAGGTCGGCGTGAAATGCAGGTGGAATCGAGGATGACGCGCGAACCAGGCCCGTACTGTCGGGGACTTATGGGTCCCGTAATTGTCCATGACCAGGTGAATGTCGAGTTGAGGCGGCACGCTCTGCTCGATCGTCCGCAGAAACTTCAGGAACTCGCTGCTGCGATGGCGCCGATGCAGCTCGCCGATGACCTTGCCGGTGGCCAGATCCAGCGCTGCGAACAGGGTGGTCGTGCCATAGCGCACGTAATCATGGCTGCGCCGCTCGGCCACGCCAAACGACAGCGGCAACAACGGTTGGGTGCGATCCAGCGCCTGGATTTGCGACTTCTCATCCACACACAGCACCACCGCATGGGTCGGCGGCGACAGGTACAGACCCACGATGTCGCGTACCTTGTCGATGAACAGCGGATCGGTCGACAGCTTGAAGGTCTCGGCACGGTGCGGCTGCAAGCCAAAGGCCTGCCAGATCCGCAGCACCGCCGTCTGATTCAAGCCGCTGGCCTTGGCCATCAGCCGTGTGCTCCAGTGCGTCGCTTCCTTCGGCCGGCGCTCAAGCGTCATCGCCAGCACCTCTTCCACCTTCGCGTCGCTGATCTTGCGCGGCTGTCCGGGGCGTGGCGCGTCGACCAATCCGTCCAGCCGCTGCTCGACAAAGCGCCGCCGCCACTTGCCCACCGTTTGCAGCGTAACCCGCAGCCGCTGCGCCACTTGCGAATTGCTTGCCCCTTGGGCGCACCCCAGCACGATGCGGGCGCGCAGCGCCAGTGCTTGTGCCGTCGTGCGCCTGCGCGCCCACTCGACCAAGCGGTTGTTCTCGTCGACCGACAATTCCAGCTTCGGCAGTGGCCGCCCAGCACCCATAACTGTCTCCTGGCAACGAACTTACCATGAGACAAATGGGCGTCATAATAGTTCAACGAATTAATGCATCAGAACACTAGCGCCATTGCCCGGCCGGGCCGGGCAGCGGAAGGACAGCGGGAGCAATCATCACGCCACCTTGCAGCGACGGCGGCGGGCGTGGAAGCGAGCGGCCTTGCGATCGAGCGCGGGAGCACACGCGCGGGACCCGGCGCGCACGGTCAAGCTCCGGCCGCCGGTTGATCCGTTTCCGCCCCGGAGCACGCCGCCGTTCGCGCGATCGCGCGCTTCGGGAACAGGAGGTCGTCGTGAACGTCAGCCGGCCTCGGCGTGCCCCGCCGTGTCGGCGGCTGCGCGCTCCGCGTCGGCATCCGATCGCAGGCCGTTGAAGTAGATGTTTAGCAGCACGGCCGTGATGGCGGTGAGCAGGATCCCGGACTCGAGCAGCGGATGCAGGCTGTGCGCCATCTGCTGCGCCCAGCGCGGCGCCACCAGCGGGATCATCCCGGCACCGATCGAGATCGCGACGATGTAGAGATTGTCGCGGCTGGTCTTGAAGTCGACGTCGGCGAGGATGCGGATGCCGGTGGCCGCCACCATGCCGAACATCACCAGCCCGGCGCCGCCGAGCACGAAGATCGGCACTGCCTCGACCAGCGCCCCCATCTTCGGCAGCAGGCCGAGGACGATCATGATGAGGCCCGCGGCGACGCAGACCCAGCGGCTCTTGACGCCGGTCACGCCGACCAGGCCGACGTTCTGCGAGAAGCTCGTGTACGGAAACGTGTTGAAGATGCCGCCGATCAGCGTGCCCAGGCCGTCGGTACGCAGGCCCGCCGACAGGTCGCGCGGGCCGATCTTCTTCCCCGTAATGTCCGACAGCGCGAGGAACATGCCGGTCGATTCGATCATCACGACGATCATGACGAGCGTCATCGTCAGGATCATCACCGCGTCGAACGTCGGCATCCCGAAGGCGAACGGCGTGATCACGTCGAACCAGTGCGCCCTGGCCACCTTGTCGAAGCTCATCTTGCCCATCGCAACAGCGACCGCGCAGCCCGCGATGATTCCCAGCAGCACCGCGATGTTCGCGATGAAGCCGCGGCTGTAACGCACCAGCAGAAGGATCGCGACCAGCACGAAGGCGGCGACCGCCATGTTGTCCAGTGCACCGTAGCCCGGGTTGTCGACCATCGGTATCGGCCCGGGCAACCTGACCGCGGGTGCGGCGGCGCCGGGCGACGCGGCCGCGGCGGCACTTGCCGCCGCGGCCTTGGCGCCGTCGACCATCGCCAAGAGCTTGGGCACATCGACGTTCTGCGCGAGCGGCGCGGGGCCGCCCATCGCCCAGCCGATGCCCACTCGCATCAGGCTGATGCCGATGATCGCGATGATCGTACCGGTCACCACCGGCGGAAAGAAGCGCAGCATGCGGCTCATCAGCGGCGCGATCAGGATCGAGATGATGCCGGCGCCGATGATGGCACCGAAGATGGCGCGCGCGCCCTCGGGGCCGCTCTGCACGTTGGCCATCGCGACCATCGGGCCGACCGCGGCGAAGGTGACGCCCATCATCACGGGCAGCTTGATGCCGAAGTACTTGCCGAGACCGAACGACTGGATCAGCGTCACCAGGCCGCAGCAGAACAGGTCGGCCGAGATCAGCAACGCCACCTGATCCGGGCTGAGCTTCAACGCGCGCCCGACGATCAGCGGCACGGCCACGGCGCCGGCGTACATCACGAGCACGTGCTGCAGGCCGAGCGCAACGAGTCTCCCGGTCGGAAGTCTCTCGTCCACCGGATGGATGGTCGATGCGTTCATGAGTGCCTCCTTCGACATGGGCGGGTCAGGTTCAAAGCAGCCGTCCCGGGTTCACGGATACGGCAGCCGGCGGAAAACCGGGCTCATTCGACAGGCGCGCCGGCATCGAACCAGCGCTTGATCAGCGCGCGTTCGCCGTCGGTGATCTGCGTCGCGTTGTTGAGCGGCATCAGCTTCAGCACGCTCGCCTGCTGGTAGACCGCCTGCGCGTGCTGCTTGATCAGCTCCGGCGTATGCAGCGCGACGTTCTTCTGCTGCAGTTGCGCGTTGTGGCACATCACGCAGCGCTGGTCGATCACGGCCTTGACCTCGCCGAAACCTGCGGGCTTCGCTGCGGCCGCGATCGCGGCCGCAGTGGGCGGGGGCGGGGCCAACCAGACCGCGAGCCCGACCAGTGCGAGCGTGCCGGCGATCGCGTGCTCCCACGGCACGCGCCTGCCCTGGACGAGCGCCTTGTGGCGCGCGACGAAGCTGTGGCGGATCAGCGCGCCCGCGAGCATCAGCAGTACGAGCACGAGCCAGTTGTGCCTTCCCTGGTACAGGAAGCCGTAGTGATTGGACAACATCGCGACGAGGACCGGCAGCGTGAAGTAGGTGTTGTGGACGCTGCGTTGCTTGGCGCGCTGGCCGTGGATCGGATCGACCAGCTGGCCGGCCTTCATCTGCGCGACGACCGTCCGCTGGCCGGGAATGATCCAGAAGAACACGTTGGCACTCATCGCGGTGGCGAGCATCGCGCCGACCAGCAGGAATGCCGCGCGCCCGGCGAACAGCTGGCATGCGAGCCACGAGGCGAGCACGACGAACGCGACAACGCCTGCGCCGACGATCAGGTCGCCGCTCCGCTTCTGCCCGAACGCACGGCAGATCAAGTCGTAGACGAGCCAGAAGGCAACGAGGAACGCGAGCGCCGCGGCTGCTGCGGCCGCCGCCGACCATTCGTGCACGCTCCTGTCGACGAGGAACGTGCCGGCGTTGAAGAGATACAGCACCGTGAAGAGCGCGAAACCGGTGAGCCAGGTGCTGTAGCTCTCCCAGTAGAACCAGTGCAGGTGCTCCGGCAGCGTCCGGGGCGCCACCATGTACTTCTGCGGGTTGTAGAAGCCGCCGCCGTGCACCGCCCACAGCTCGCCGTCGACGCCCTTGGCGACCAGGTCGGAAGCCGCCGGCTTGGTCAGGCTGTTGTCGAGGAAGACAAAGTAGAACGACGAGCCGATCCAGGCAATCGCCACGACGACGTGTGCCCAGCGCAGGAGCAGGTTGATCCAGTCGAGCAGGTAGGCTTCCATCGCGTTCGTCGCGTCAGGACAGGGGCGCCGCAATCGCTCGGGCAATCGGCGCCGGGCACGTTGCATTCCGGCGCCCGGGCCCGCGGCGCACCTGGTCCGGGGCGCGTCTCCCCGGCGCTCCGGGACTCCCCGCTTGCCGCGCGACAAAAAGTGTATACACTTTGGTGTACAGGTCAAGGGCTCCCGTCGCAGCCGCACCCATGCCGCAAAGCCGTGCCCGCCTCCGGGTGATCGAATCCGCATCGGCACCGTCACGCCGCGCCCGACGCACACCGGCGCCTCGGGGCGCGACGACCGGAGCCACGCAGCGCATCGTCGAGTCGGTCACGGCCGCCATTGTCGAGCGTCGGCTGATGCCGGGAACCAAGCTCGCCGAGCAGAAGATCGCGGACGTCTTCAAGGTTTCCCGCACGATCGTGCGCCAGGCGCTGAACCAGCTAAGCCGCGACCGCCTCGTCACGCTCGAGCGCTCGCGCGGCGCCTTCGTCGCGATGCCGAGCGTCGAGGAGGCACAGCAGGTGTTCGAGGTGCGTTCGATGCTCGAGGCCGCGCTGGTGCGGCAGCTCTGCCCGCGGATCACGGATGGGCAGATCGCGGAATTGCGGGCGCACCTGCGCGACGAGCGCGAAGCCGTCAACCGCACCGACATTTCGGGTCGGACGCGCCTGCTGGCCGATTTCCACGTCGCTCTCGCGCGCATGCTCGGCAATGCGGTTCTCGCCCAGCTTCTGGGCGAGCTTCTGAGCCGCTCTTCGCTGATTTCGCTGATGTGCCAGTCGTCGCACTCGGCCGGGCACTCGCAGCAGGAGCACGTGCGGATCGTCGACGCGCTCGAGGCACGCGACACCCGCACCGCCGTGCGCCTGATGGAGCAACACATCCGAAGCGTCGAGCGCAACCTGCGGCTCGGCCCGCGCACACCCGATCTTGCCGCCGCGCTGCGGCACCCGCATTGACTGCCCGAATGAGCGACGCCGCCCCCGGATCACCGCGCTATCCGCGCGACCTCAAAGGCCATGGCCGGAGCCCGCCGCACGCCGACTGGCCCGGCAACGCGAAAGTGGCGGTGCAGTTCGTCCTCAACTACGAGGAAGGCGCCGAGAGCTCGGTGTTGCACGGTGATGCCGGAAGCGAGCAGTTCCTCTCCGAGCTTTTCAACCCGGCGACCTTCGCCGCGCGACATCTCAGCGTGGAAAGCGTCTTCGAGTACGGCGCGCGTGTGGGCGTCTGGCGCGTCCTGCGCGAGTTCGAAAGCCGCGGTCTGCCGCTCACGATCTTCGGCGTGGCGATGGCGTTGCAGCGCTGCCCCGAGGTCACCGCCGCGTTCACCGAACTCGGCCACGAGGTCGCCTGCCACGGCTGGCGCTGGATCCACTACCAGAACGTCGACGAGGCGACCGAGCGCGAGCACATGCGCAAGGCGATCGACGTCATCGAGACGCTGACCGGCACGCGGCCGCGGGGCTGGTACACGGGACGCGACAGCCCCAACACGCGGCGGCTGCTGGCCGACTGCGGCGGGTTCGATTACGACAGCGACTACTACGGCGACGACCTGCCGTTCTGGCTGCAGGTGAGGAAGACCGACGGCTCGCTTGCGCCGCACCTGGTCGTGCCGTACACGCTCGACTGCAACGACATGCGCTTTTCGCTGCCGCAGGGCTTCAGCCACGGCGAGGAGTTCTTCCAGTACCTGCGCGAAGCCTTCGACGTGCACTGGGCCGAAGGCGAAGAGCGTCCGAGCATGATGAGCATCGGCATGCACTGCCGGCTGCTCGGCCGCCCGGGGCGGATGCGCGCGCTGCAGCGCTTTCTCGACCATGTCGAGCATCACGATCGCGTCTGGATTGCGCGGCGTATCGACATCGCGCGCCACTGGAAGGCGGTGCAGCCTTTCGATCCCGCAACTGCGTTCGTGTGGGAGTGACGCTCGTGCCCCTGAGGATCGACCAGCTGAACGCTGCGCAGGCCGCCGGGTTCGTCGCGCTGCTCGACGGCACCTACGAACACTCGCCTTGGATCGCCGAGCGCGCCGCGGCGCGCCGCCCGTTTTCGACTCTCGCGGCGCTCAAGCTCGCGCTGGTGCAGGTGGTGCGCGATGCCGGCCGCGAGGCGCAGCTCGGGCTGATCCGCGCCCACCCCGAACTCGCCGGCAAGGCGATGGTGGCGAAGACGCTGACCGCCGAATCGACGGGCGAACAGGGCAAGGCCGGCCTGACCGACTGTACGCCGGAGGAGTTCGCCAGGATCCAGCGGCTCAACGCCGACTACAACGCGAAGTTCGGCTTCCCGTTCATCCTCGCCGTGCGCGGCCCGCGCGGGCTTGGCCTGACGCGGTACGAGATCATCGAAACCTTCGCGCGGCGTCTTGCTAACCACCCCGACTTCGAACTCGCCGAAGCGCTGCGCAACATCCACCGCATCGCGGAGTTGCGGCTCGACGACAAGTTCGGCCACACGCCCGAGCTCGGCAACCGCGTCTGGGACTGGGCCCTGGAGCTCGCCGTGCACAGCGACCCCGGCTTCAAGGAGAAGGGCGACCTCACGGTGACCTACCTCACCGAGGCGCATCGGGCTTGCGCGGGCCAGCTACAACGGTGGATGCAGGACGGCGGTTTCGACGAGGCGACGATCGATGCCGTCGGCAACGTCATCGGCGTCTTCCACGGCACGGATCACGACACGAAGCGCCTGCTCACCGGCAGCCACTACGACACCGTGCGCAACGGTGGCAGGTATGACGGGCGGCTCGGCATTCTCGTGCCGATCGCCTGCGTGCGTGAACTGCGCCGCGCCGGCCGGCGCCTGCCGTTCGGAATCGAGGTCGTCGGGTTCGCCGAAGAGGAAGGCCAGCGCTACAAGGCGACGTTCCTCGGCTCGGGTGCGCTCACCGGCCACTTCGACCCCGACTGGCTCGACCAGATCGATGCCGATGGTGTCCGCATGCAGGAGGCGATGCGCGCGGCCGGATTGCCCGGGGAGCTGGCGTCGATCCGTTCGCTCGCGCGCGACCCGGCGCGCTACTCGGGCTTTGTCGAAGTGCACATCGAGCAGGGACCGGTGCTCGCGGAACTGGACCTGCCGCTCGGCATCGTGACGTCGATCAACGGCAGCGTACGCTACGTCGGCGAGGTGATCGGCATGGCGAGCCACGCCGGCACGACGCCGATGGACCGCCGCCGCGATGCCGCAACGGCCGCCGCCGAGCTCGCGCTCTATGTCGAAAAGCGTGCCGCGACCGTCCCGAACCTTGTGGGGACCGTCGGCATGCTCGACGTGCCCGGCGGCTCGATCAACGTCGTGCCGGGCAGGTGCCGGTTCAGCCTCGACATCCGTGCCACGACCGACGACGTGCGAGATGCCTGTGCGGCCGACGTGGTGGCCGAACTTGAGCGCATCTGCGAGCGCCGGGGACTCGCCTGCACCATCGAGGAAACGATGCGCGCCGCCGCGGCACCGAGTGCACCTGCGTGGCAGCAGCGCTGGGAACGCGCCGTCGAATGCCTGGGCTTGCCGGTCCACCGCATGCCGAGCGGCGCCGGCCACGATGCGATGAAGCTGCACGAGATCATGCCGCAGGCGATGCTGTTCGTGCGCGGACTCAATGCCGGCATCAGCCACAATCCCCTGGAGGCGATCACCAACGACGATGCGGAGCTTGCCGTACGCGCGTTCCGGCAGCTGCTCGACCAGTTGGCTGCGGAACGCCCATGAACGATGCTTCGCGATACATCCGGCTCGACGCCTGGATCGACGCGCACTTCGACGAGGAAGTGCGCTTCCTGCAGGAACTCGTGCGCGTGCCCACCGACACGCCGCCCGGCGACAACGCGCCGCACGCCGAGCGCACCGCGGAGCTGCTGAAGGCGTTCGGCTTCGACGCCGAGAAATTCCCCGTGCCCGAGCCGCAAGTGAGGGACCACGGCCTGCAGTCGATCACCAACCTCGTCGTGCGCAGGCGCTACGGCGATGGCAGGACGATCGCGCTCAATGCCCATGGCGATGTCGTGCCCCCGGGCGAGGGCTGGACGCACGACCCTTACGGCGGCGAGATCGTCGACGGCAAGCTCTACGGTCGTGCTTCGGCGGTGAGCAAGAGCGACTTCGCCGCCTACACGTTCGCGGTGCGCGCGCTCGAGGCCCTCGGCGTGCCGCTGAAGGGCGCCGTCGAGCTCCACTTCACCTACGACGAGGAGTTCGGCGGCGAGCTCGGGCCGGGTTGGCTCCTGAAGCACGGGCTCACGAAGCCGGACTTCCTGATCGCCGCCGGATTCAGCTACCAGGTGATCACCGCGCACAACGGCTGCCTGCAGATGGAGGTGACCGTGCACGGCCGGATGGCGCACGCCGCCATCCCCGACACCGGCATCGATGCCTTGCAGGGCGCGACGATGATCCTGAACGCGCTCTACGAGCAGAACCGGCGCTACAAGTCGATCACCTCGAGTGTCCCGGGCATCACGCACCCCTATCTCAACGTAGGGCGGATCGAAGGCGGCACCAACACGAACGTCGTGCCGGGCAAGGTGACGTTGAAGCTCGACCGCCGCATGATCCCCGAGGAAAACCCGGCCGAGGTCGAGGCCGACGTGCGCCGGGTCATCGCCGAGGCGGCGGGTGCATTCCCCGGAATCCGCGTCGAGATCAGGCGCCTGCTGCTCGCGCTGGCGTTGAAGCCGCGGTCGGGCAATGCGCCGCTGGTGGAAGCGCTGCAGAGGCACGGCGAGGCGGTGTTCGGCGTGGCGATTCCCACATCGGGCACGCCGCTCTACACCGATGCTCGGCTGTACGGCGCGCATGGCGTGCCGGTGGCGATCTACGGCGCGGGGCCGCGCACGGTGCTGGAGTCGAACGCCAAGCGCGCCGACGAGCATGTGCGGCTCGATGACCTGCGCGGCGCCACCAAGGTGATCGCGCGCACGCTCGCGGACTTGCTCGGTTAGGCGCCCGTTTTGCGCTGGGCGGCCGGAAGTGCCCGGGCGCCGCGAAGCGTCACCCGTTCGTGCTCGACGACAACCCCCGAACGGCCGCTCGCGCCGCGCACCGAGAACCGTTTTCCGAAGCCTCGCGGCGAGCCGACGAGGTTATTGCGGCGAACTCAGGCTTCGGCATCCAGCCCGAGCTGCACCATTTCGGCAGCGCGAAGCAGCGCCCGCGCCTTGCTGTTGGTCTCGGCCCATTCCGCTTCCGGCACCGAGTCGTGCACGATGCCTGCGCCCGCCTGCACGTACAGCATCCGATCCTTGAGAACGCCGGTGCGGATGGCGATCGCCAGGTCCATGTCGTCCTGGAAGCTGATGTAGCCGACTGCGCCCGCGTAGACGCCGCGCCGCGTCGGCTCGAGCTCGTCGATGATCTCCATCGCGCGGACCTTCGGCGCCCCACTCACGGTGCCGGCCGGGAACGACGCCGCGAGCACGTCGACGCTGCCGAAGCCCGGCTGCAGCGTTCCTTCGACGTTGCTCACGATGTGCATCACGTGCGAGTAGCGCTCGATCGACATCTGCTCGGTCACGCGCACCGTTCCCGTCGCGGCCACGCGGCCGACATCGTTACGCCCGAGGTCGAGCAGCATCACGTGCTCGGCGATTTCCTTGGGGTCGGCGGCCAACTCGGCAGCGAGCTTCTCGTCGGCCTCGCGCGTCGCGCCGCGCGGGCGCGTTCCCGCGATCGGCCGCAGCGTCACCGTCGCACCCTCCTTGCGCACGAGGATCTCGGGCGAGGCGCCGACGACGTGGAAGTCGCCGAAGTCGTAATAGAACATGTATGGCGACGGGTTGAGCGAGCGCAGCGCCCGGTACAGCGACAGCGGGCTCGCCACGAACGGCAGCCGCAGCCGCTGCGACAGCACGACCTGCATGATGTCGCCCGCGGCGATGTACTCCTTGGCGCGGCGCACGGCCGCGATGAACCCTTCGGCGCCGAACTCGCTCTCCGGCTTGGTCACGGTCGACGCGACCTGATACGGCATCGCCACCGCGTCGCGCGACTTGCGGCGCAGCGCCTGCAGCCGGTCCTGCGCGTCGGCGTACGAGCCGGACTCGTCCGGATCCGCGTAGACGATCAGGTAGATCTTGCCCGACAGGTTGTCGATCACCGCGAGCTCGTCGGTCAGCAGCAGCAGGATGTCCGGCAAGTCGTCCAACCCGCCCTTGCCGGCCGGCGCGCGACCGGCGAGACGCGATTCGATGTGGCGCACCGTGTCGTAGCCGAAATATCCGGCGAGCCCGCCGCAGAAACGCGGCAGCCCGGGGCGCGGCGCCGCGCGATAGCGGCGCATGAACGAACGCACGAATTCGAGCGGATTGCCCTCGTGCCGCTCCAGCACGCCGCCGCGGTCCTCGACCTCGATCTCGTTGCCGCGCACGCGGATGCGGATCTTCGCCGGGAGGCCGATGAACGAATAGCGACCGAAGCGCTCACCGCCGACGACCGATTCGAGCAGAAACGTATGGCGCTGGTTGGCGAGCTTGAGATAAAGCGACAGCGGCGTGTCGAGATCGGCGAACGACTCGAGCACCAGCGGGATGCGGTTGTAGCCTTGCGCAGCCAGCGCGCGGAATTCGGCTTCGGAGATCATCGTGATCGATCCGTGGGTGTTCGAAGGGGTGCTGCGAGGCGCGCCGTGAAGCGAAGGGCCGCGCGCGGGCCCGAAGGATCAGTGGCGGCGCGCGCCGCGCCAGCGCCCGGCGCACAAGCGCAGCACGCAATGGCGGCGGTGGGAAAGAGGCGGCAGGACGATCACGGCGATGGGCGGTTGCGGCGCCGGACGCAGGACGCGACCTCGGCGAGCGAGCCGACTATACCATCGCAGTCGAGGCCATGCACGGGCTCGCCCTCGTTGTATCCATGCGGCACGAGCACGACCGGGCAGCCCGCGGCGCGCGCGGCGCCCGCGTCGTTCACCGAATCGCCGACCATCAGGATGCGCGCGACCGGCACGCCGAGCCGCTCGGCGACAAGACGCAACGGCGCCGGATCGGGTTTCTTCGCATGCGCATCGTCACCCCCGACGAGCGCGTCGAAGTAGTGCAGGATGCCCGCCTGCGCGAGGTGCGGGCGCACGAACCGCGTCGCCTTGTTGGTGACGACCGCGAGCTTGTAGCCATCCGCTTTCAGCTGATCGAGCATCTCGACGAGGCCCGGGAACGCCTCGGTCTCGTGGCCCAGCACATCGGCGTAATGCGCCTGGTAGCGCGGCAACAGCTCCGCGATCTCGGCATCCGTCGGCGCGTGCCCGCGTGCGCGCGTCAGCACCTTGCGCACGAGGCTCGCCATGCCCTTGCCGACGAGGTCGCGCACCGTGACGGTGTGCAGCGGCGGCAGGCCAAGGTCGGCGAGCAGCCGGTTCACGGCGAGCGCGAGGTCGTGCACGGTGTCGAGCAGCGTGCCGTCGAGGTCGAACGCCACCGCGTCGACGTCGAAGGGCGGAGCACCCGGGGCCGGTTGCGCCTTGGCGGTCATGCGGCACGGCTCATGCCGGCGTGTGCGCCCCGGCCTTCGCGAGCTCCGCGCGCATCCGCGCGATCGTCGCCGCATAATCCGGCGTGCCGAAGATCGCACTGCCCGCGACGAACGTGTCCGCGCCCGCGGCGGCAATCGCGCCGATGTTGTCCGCTTTGACGCCGCCGTCGACTTCGACCAGGATTTCGCGGCCGGTGCGCGCGCGCGCCGCGTCGACCCTCTTGCGCACCTCGCGGATCTTCTCGAGCGTGTGCGGAATGAACGCCTGGCCGCCGAAGCCCGGATTGACGCTCATCAGCAGCACGAGGTCGAGCTTGTCGAGCGTCCAGTCGAGCCAGCCGATCGGCGTCGCGGGATTGAGCACGAGGCCCGGCCGGCAGCCGCAATCGCGGATCAGCGCGATCGTGCGGTCGATGTGATTGGACGCCTCGGGGTGGAAGCTGATGATCGCCGCGCCCGCCTTGGCGAAGTCGCCCACCAGGCGATCGACCGGGCTCACCATCAGGTGCACGTCGATCGGAACGCTGCTGTGCGGCTTGATCGCCTCGCAGACGAGCGGGCCGACCGTGAGGTTGGGAACGTAATGGTTGTCCATCACGTCGAAGTGCACGAGATCGGCGCCGGCCGCGACGACATTACGCACCTCCTCGCCCAGGCGCGCGAAGTCGGCGGACAGCAGTGACGGCGCGATGCGCCAGGTTGTCGTTGTCATCGGGCTATAATCCTTCGCAGTCGGCACGGTGCCGAATCATCGTCATGGCAGAGGACAAGCGCTACGAGATCACGGTCGTGCCGCGCGCGGCCTACCTGGCGGAGCAGTCCGACCCCGCCGAGGACCAGTACGTCTTCGCGTACACGATCACGATCACCAATACCGGCACCGTTGCCGCGCAGCTGATCAGCCGACACTGGATCATTACCGATGCCGCGCACAAGGTGCAGGAAGTGAAGGGACTGGGCGTGATCGGGCAGCAGCCCGTGCTGAAGCCGGGCGAGAGCTTCGAGTACACGAGCGGCGCGAGCATCGCCACCGCGGTGGGCACGATGCGCGGAACCTACCAGATGGTTGCGCAGGACGGGCGTGCGTTCGACGCGCCGATTCCGCCCTTCACGCTGTCCGTGCCGCGCACGCTGCACTAGCGTCCTTGGTCGCCGGACGGCGGGTCGCGGCGATGCTTCGACGGCCGCATCGTCCACCAGACGATCCCGACCCCGATGGCGAGCGCAAGCAGCGATTCGAGAATGACCCATTCCATCGTGATGCCGTCGTTGCCCCGCGCACTCGCCTGCGCCGCGGCCGTCTTCGCACTCGCGACGGTCGCCGGCTGCGTCACGGCGCCGCCCCCCAAGCCTGTCCCGCCACCCGCGGTGGAGGCGAAACCGGTGTTCACGCCCGCCGACTGGTCCGCTCTTCCCGGATGGAGCGACGACCCGGTCGACACCGCATGGCCGGCGTTCGAGGCCGGCTGCCAAGCGCTCCTCGCCAACCCACGAACGCAAGCGACCTGGCAGGCCGTGTGCGCGGCCGGCGCCGAAGTAGCCATCGCCGACACTGCGGTCAAACGCCGGTTCTTCGAAGCTCATTTTATCCCACACCGGCTCTCGAGCAGCGATGGCGCGACGACCGGATTGGTCACCGGATACTACGAGCCGCTGCTCGAGGGATCGCGCACCGGCGGCGGGCGCTACGGGGTCCCGCTATACGCGACGCCGGACGATCTGCTGATCGTCGAACTCGCAAGCCTCTATCCCGAGCTCAAGGACAAGCGTGTGCGCGGCCGGGTGGAAGGCCGCCGTGTGCTGCCCTACTGGACGCGCGCCGACATCGAATCCGGCAAGGTGCCCCTCGACGGCAAGGCGCTCGTCTATGTCACCGACCCGATCGACGCGTTCTTCCTGCAGATCCAGGGCTCGGGCCGCGTGCGCCTTCCCGACGGCAGCGTGATGCGCGTGGGCTATGCCGACCAGAACGGACATCCCTACAAGTCGATCGGGCGCGTTCTGATCGATCGCGGCGAACTCACGCCGGACACGGCGTCGATGCAGGCGATCAAGGCATGGGGCGAGCGCAATGCGGCGAAACTGCCCGCACTGCTGGACGAAAATGCGAGCTACGTGTTCTTCCGCGAAGTACCCCCGCCCGCGCCGGGGTCGCTCGCCGCGCGCATCGACGGGCCGTTCGGCAGCCTCGGCGTGCCGCTGCTCGCACAGCGCACGATTGCGGTTGATCCGCGGGCGATCCCGCTCGGGGCACCCGTGTATCTAGCGACCACGTATCCGCTGTCGGCCAAGCCGATGCAACGCCTGACCTTCGCGCAGGACACGGGCGGCGCGATCCGCGGACCCCTCCGTGCGGACTTCTTCTGGGGATTCGGTGAGGAAGCGGCGCGCGAGGCGGGCCGCATGCGGCAGCAGGGAAGCCTGTGGCTGCTCTGGCCGAAAGGAATGCCGCTGCCCTGAGGAACCTCTGCATGACCCGCGCACGGTCGCGGGATTCGGGGCCGGACCCGCGGCGGCCGGTACGGGCATCACTCCGATGCCCGCAATACCTCTTCCGCCTGCTTGTCCGCGTGGTAGGACGAGCGCACGAGCGCGCCGACCGCCGCGTGGCGGAAGCCCATCGCGCAGGCCTCGCGTTCGAACATCGCGAACGTGTCGGGATGCACGTAGCGCAGGACGGGCAGATGGTCCGACGAGGGCTGCAGATACTGGCCGATCGTCAGCATGTCGATGCCGTGCGCCCGCATGCCGCGCATCACCGCGAGAATCTCCTCGTCGGTCTCGCCCAGGCCCACCATCAGGCCGGACTTGGTCGGCACGCCAGGTACGCGGGCCTTGAATTCGCGAAGGAGGAGAAGCGAGTGCGCATAGTCCGAGCCGGGCCGCGCCTGTTTGTACAGCCGCGGCACCGTCTCGAGATTGTGGTTCATCACGTCCGGAGGCGCCGCTTCGAGGATCGCGAGCGCGCGCTCCATGCGGCCGCGGAAGTCGGGCACCAGCACCTCGATCTGCGTCGCGGGCGAGCGCTCGCGCACCGCGCGGATGCAGTCGACGAAGTGCTGCGCGCCGCCGTCGCGCAAATCGTCGCGGTCGACACTGGTGATCACCACGTACGACAGGCGCAAAGCGGCGATCGTCTTCGCGAGGTTCGAAGGCTCGTCCGGATCGAGCGGCAGCGGCCGGCCGTGCCCGACGTCGCAGAACGGGCAGCGGCGCGTGCAGATGTCGCCCATGATCATGAATGTCGCCGTGCCCTTGCCGAAGCACTCGCCGATGTTCGGGCACGAGGCCTCCTCGCACACGGTGTGCAGCTTGTGCTCGCGCAGGATCTGCTTGATCTCCATGAAGCGTGGCGAGCTCGCGGCGCGGACGCGGATCCACTCGGGCTTGCGCAGCGCCGGCGCCGGCGCGACCTTGATCGGGATGCGCGCGGTCTTGCCGCCGCCCTTGTGCTTGACGCCGGCGGCGTTGGAGGCGGGTGCGGCTCCTGCGGGCGATTCCTGGCTCATGCGGTTCCAGACAAGTGCGCGGCGATCACCGGCGCGAGCTCCGCGCCGGCCACGCTCACCGTGCGTGCGATGCCGAAGTCGGCGAGCTGCGTGACGGCAAGTCCCGGAAAGCCGCAGGGATCGATGTCGGCGAAGGGCGCCAGGTCCATCGCGACGTTGACGCTCAACCCATGGTACGTGCAGCCGTTGCGCACCTTGAGGCCCAGCGCGGCGATCTTCGCTTCGCCGGCCTCGCGGGCCACGTACACGCCGGGCGCGCTGGGCTTGCCGTACGCGGCGATGCCGTACCTGCGCAACCATTCTACTACCGCGGCCTCGAGGCGCCGGACCATGTCGCGCACGCCGAGTCCGCGTCGCCGCAGATCGATCAGCACATAGGTGACGAGCTGCCCCGGCCCGTGATAGGTGATCTGCCCGCCGCGGTCGATCTTGACGGTCGGGATTCCGTTGTCGCGCAGCAGGTGCTCACGCCGTCCCGCGAGCCCGAGCGTGTAGACCGGCGCGTGCTCGGTCAGCCAGATCTCGTCGCGGGTCTTTGGCGTGCGCGCATCGGTGAACGCCTGCATCGCGCGCCAGCATGGCTCGTAATCCGACATACCGAGCGCGCGGATGGCGATGCCGGTCGCCGCGTCGACGACCACACGCGCCTCCTCCGACTCGATGCCGGCGATGGCGGCCACGATCGCTACAGCACCATCGTGACCATCGGATGCGACGTCAGCTCGCGATAGAGACCGTCGAGCTGCTCGCGGGAGGTCGCGTTGATCGTCGCAGTCACGGACAGGTATTTGCCCTCGCGCGAGGCGCGCATTTCGAGCGTTGCGGCGTCGAAATCGGGTGCATGACGTTGCACGACCTCGACCACCGCCTGAGCGAAGCCATCGGCGCGCAATCCCATGATCTTTATCGGGAATGCGGTCGGGAATTGAAGCCCGGTTTCGGTCACGGCTTGCATCGGCGAGCTGGTCAAGGGGTCCTCTCCGCCGGACATCCACGTCCGGCCGCGAATACCCCTAGCTTGGGCCGCGCGAGGGGTTTGGCAACCCGTCAGCGCGGCGCGTACATGTAGTCGCGCGTGAGCGGATGCGGCAGCTTGCCGTCGGCATGCGGCTTGCCCGCCAGCACCTGCCACAGCGACAGCCAGCCGCGATCGAACGCGTGCGCGGACCCGGCCAGGTAGATCCGCCAGACGCGGTAGCGTTCCTCACCCGCCTCCTTGCGGGCGAGGTCCGCGTTGGCCTCGAGCCGGTCGACCCAGTGCCACAGCGTCTTCGCGTAGTGCTCGCGCAGCGCCTCGGCGTCGACGGTCTCGAGCCCCTGTGCCGCCATCGCTTCGATGACCTTCGAGACGTGCGCGAGCTCGCCGCCGGGGAACACGTATTCCTCGACGAAATCGCCGATGCCGCTGCCGAGACCCGTCGCGCCGAGCGCGTTGTGAGTGATGCCGTGGTTCAGCACCATCCCGCCCGGCTTCAGCACGCGGCAGATCTTGCCGAAGTATTTCGGGTAGCGCGCGATGCCGACGTGCTCGAACATGCCGATGCTCGCGACCTTGTCGTAGACCGGCTCCTCAACGAGGTCGAGATAGTCGAGCAGTTGCACGCGCACGCGCCCGCCCAAGCTACGCCGCGCGATCTCCGCCTGCACGTGATCGAACTGGTTGCGCGACAGCGTGATGCCGGTCGCCTCCACGCCGTACCGCTCGGCCGCGTGGAAGATGAGGCCACCCCAGCCGCAGCCGATGTCGAGCAAGCGCTCGCCCGCGGCGAGCCTCAGCTTGCGGCAGATGTGGTCGAGCTTCTGCAGTTGCGCAGCGTCGAGCGCGTCGTCCTCGCCGCGGAAGTAGGCACACGAATACACCATGCGCTCGTCGAGCCACAGCCGGTAGAACGCATTGCTGACGTCGTAGTGGTGCGCGATGTTGGCGCGGTTGTTGCGCCGCTGATGCAGCCACAGCCGCAGTCGCGCGGCGAGCGGCTCGGGGCCGTGCGCGATGTCGCCGACCATTTCCTCGGCGATCCTGAGGATTCGCCGCGCGCTGCCGCTGAAGTCGACGTCGCCGTGCACGTAGGCCCGGGCCAACGCGCCCATCGCAGGGCGCGCGAGCGCCTTGAGGCCCGCCCACGAGCGGGCAAATACCTCGACGTCGGGCCGGGGCGAAAGCGGAACGCGACCACCGTCGGGCAGCACGAGCGTGACGGGCACCTCGCGGCCGGCAAAACGGCGCTCGATGAATTTTTGCAGCGGCTCGGCCATCGTGGTCGATCGGGCGCGGGCGGAACGATTACGCTGGACCGGGACCAAGTGTAGCAAGTCTGCGGACCGGCTACATCCCGGGGTCGGCCAACTGCCGTTGCCGTCCGGCCCACCCCTTCCGCCGGCGAGGTTTGACGGCTCGCGGCCGCGCCCCTACCATCCGGGCTTCGCGCCTGCGATGCGCATACTCCGCCATCGCCGCAAGCGCCTCTCCCCTGACCATGTCGCACACCGGCCCCGCCGCAAGCGGCTCGCGGCCGGCCTTCACCGCGCGCGAGTTCCGCGACGCGCTGTCCGAATTCGCGACCGGCGTGACGATCGTCGCCACGCGCGCGGGCGCCGCCCGCTTCGTCGGTTTCACCGCGAACTCGTTCAATTCGGTGTCGCTCGATCCGCCGCTGATCGTCTGGAGCCTTGCGCACGACTCGAACACGCTGGCGGCGTTCGAGGGCGCGGAGCGCTACGCTATCAGCGTTCTCGCCGAGAATCAGGCCGATCTCGCGCTGCGCTTCTCCCAGCCGCACGCCGACCGCTTCGACGGCGTCGGCTACACGCTCGGCTGGGCCGACGCGCCGCTGATCGGGGGCGCAGTGGCATGGTTCGAGTGCCGCCACCACGCCAAGGTGCGCGCCGGCGATCACACGATGTTCATCGGCGAAGTCGTGAGCTGCGCCCGGCGGCACGGGCCGGGCCTCGTCTTCCATCAGGGAGGCTTCCGCACCAGCGCACCACTGCCGGGAAGCAGCTGGACGTAGGGAGCCTCTGCGCAAGTGCACGCGATTGCGCTGCAGGGCCGAATGCGGATGAGTGCCTCGGTTGGCAAACCCGGCGCGACGAAGGTCGTAGCCGAGCCTACGATGCCCAGGAGCGTGGCGACGCAGGCGCCGCATTCGGCAGCAGCCCGGAGGGACCGGCTGTTCGGGCGGTCTGCTTTGTCGCGAGGCTTGCCAAGGGGGCCGGCCATTGGCTGCGCCTCGCTTCGCGCATACGCTTGCGGAGCGCGGAGCAGGGGCCCCGGAGCGAGTTCGGAACGAGCGAGCATGGGGATGCGACCGCGAAGCAGGCGCACGCCCCCGCCTCCGCTGCGCTCGTTCCGCAGCGCAACGCTGCGGCGGGGGGATCCCGAACCGCCTGTCGCAATCGCGCGCACTTGTGCAGAGGCTCCCTAGCGGTCGTCAACGCGGCTTGTTCGCCTGGAAGATCGCCCAGAGTTTGCGGAAGACCGGGCCCGGAACACCGCCCGCGAACGGCTTCCCGTCCACGCGCGTGATCGCCAGCACTTCCTTGGTCGACGACGACAGCCACATCTCGTCGGCGACGAGCGCCTCCGTCTTCGGGATCGGTCGCACGACAAGCGGCATGCCCGCCTGCTGCGCGAACTCGAGCGCGGCGTCGTAGGTGATGCCGGGCAGGATCAGGTTGTCCTTCGGCGGCGCGATGATCGTGCCGTCCTTCACGATCAACACGTTCGACGCCGATGCCTCGGTCAGGAAGCCGTCGCGGAACATCACGGTCTCGATCGCACCCTGGTCGGCAGCGAGCTGCCGCATCAACACATTGCCGACGAGCGAGATCGTCTTCAGGTCGCAGCGGCGCCAGCGGTTGTCCTCGGCGGTCACGACGGCAACACCCTGCTCCACCTGCTCGCGCGTCGGCACGGGCAACGGGTTGCTCATCATGAAAACGGTCGGCGGCACATCCTTCGGAAACGCGTGGTCGCGCTTGGCGACGCCGCGGGTGATCTGCAGGTAGACCGCCTGGTCCGCGAACTGCTGCCGCGCGATCAGCTCTGCGATCAGCCGCTCCCACTCGGCGTCGGTGTGCGGGTTGGCGAGCCGGATGCCGTCCAGGCTGTGCTGCAGCCGGCGCAGGTGGTGCGGCATGCGGAACGGCTTGCGCCCGTAGGCGGGAACGAGTTCGTACACGCCGTCGCCATAGATGAATCCGCGGTCGAGCACGGAGACCTTGGCGTCCTCGAGCGGAAGGAACTGGCCGTTGAGATAGACAGTCATCGGATTCCCCTATCGATAGCGCAGTGTTCCGGGTCGTCGGGTGCGTGGCAAACGCGCACAGGTCGCTCGCGCGGGGACGCGCCCTTCGGGGAGCCTCCTTGTCCACACTGCAGCATGCACCGGTTGCGTGTCGGCCGCGTCGCTCGCCGCGCGCCACGTCGTTGCCGACCTCGGCCCTGGGGGCCCGCGCGGCTCGCGACTCCCGGCTTCGCCCCCCGCGCTTTCCGGCCGTGTGCCGGACCCAAGCAGGTCGCTCGCGCGGGGACGCGCCCTTCGGGCCTTGGCTTCGCCCCCCGCGCTTTCCGGCCGTGTGCCGGACCCAAGCAGGTCGCTCGCGCGGGGACGCGCCCTTCGGGCCTTGGCTTCGCCCCCCGCGCTCGCGACTATTCGAACCACAGGCGAACGGTGTCCCATGCGCGGCCGAAGATGCTGGCAGCAGGAACCTCTTCGAGCGCGATCAGCGGGAATTCGCCGATCGGCTTGCCTTCGAAGGCGACCTTGACGGTGCCGACCCGCTGCCCGCTCGCGATCGGCGCGGCCAGCCTCTCCTGCGCAACGAGCGTCAGCGCGAGCCTGTCCGCCTGTCCCTTGGGAAGCGTGACATAGCGGTCGGCGAGAAAGCCGGCCTTGAGTTCGGGCATCGCGCCCTTCCAGACCCGCAGCGTCGTCACGGGCTTGCCCGACTGATAGAGCTGAACGGTGTCGAACGCCTGGAAACCGTAGTTCAGGAGCTTCTGGCTCTCCGCAGCCCGCGCGGAATCGGAACTGGCACCGAGCACCACCGATACCAGTCGCCGCTCGCCGCGCTTGGCGGAGGAGATGAGGCACCAGCCCGCGCTCTCCGTGTGGCCGGTCTTGACGCCGTCCACGTAAGGATCCGTCCACAGCAGGCGGTTGCGATTGGCCTGCGTGATGTTGTTGTAGCGGAATTCCTTCTGCGCGTAGATCGGGTAGAACTCCGGGTAATCGCGGATCAGCGCGCTCGCGAGCTTCGCCAGGTCGGAAGCGGTCGAGTGGTGCTGCGCCTCCGAGAGCCCGGTCGCGTTGGTGAAGCGCGTGCTGGTCATGCCAAGCCGCGCGGCTTCCTGGTTCATGCGCTGGACGAACGCGTCCTCGGTGCCCGCGACCAGCTCGGCGAGCGCGATCGACGCATCGTTCCCCGATTGCACGATCATCCCGCGCAGCAGCTCGTCCACCGAAACGGCCTTGCGCGGCTCGATGAACATGCGCGAGCCTTCGGCCTTCCACGCCTTCTGCGAGATCGTCACCATTTGCGAAGGCACGATCGTCCTGTTGCGCAGCGCGCCAAACGTCAGGTAGGCGGTCATGAGCTTGGTGAGCGACGCCGGATCGCGCTTCTCGTCGGCATTGACGGCCGCGAGCGTCTGCCCACTCGTCGCGTCCAACAGCGTGTAGGACGCGGAGGCGAGACTGGGCGCGGGGATCGCGCCGGCGATCAGCGAGGCGGGCGCCGATGCGGCGGCCTGCATCGGCGCGGTGGCGGTCGTCGCCGCCGGAATCGCCGGCTGCGATTGCGACGGCGCGACGGGCGAGAGCGCGAGCAAGGCCACGCAGAATGCGACGGGGAAGGAGCGATGCATGTGGACAGCGCGAACCGAAGAGAGGAATTATAGCGGCATGATCCATTTCCGCCGTCCGGAGCGGGTGCGCCGGCGAAGCGCCGACCACGGCCGGGGACCGGGGCCGTGCGCGATTCTCGCCGCGTTGCTTGCACTGGCCGCGGGTTGTGCCTCGGTCCCGGAGCGCGCGCCGCCGATCGATGCGATGCTCGCCGCCGAGCGCGGCTTCGCCGCGATGTCGGTAGCCGAAGGCATGCGAGCCGCGTTCAGCGCGAATTTCGCGCCCGAGGGCCTCGTGTTCTGGCCGGCGCCGATCCGCCTGTACGATGCGTTCGCGCAGCAACCGCCGCCTTCGGATCCCAGGGCGACGACGCTCGATTGGGCGCCCGTCGCGGCAGGCATGGCGCGCTCCGGAGATTTCGGTTTCTCGACCGGGCCGTGGACCAGCACCGACAACCGCGGCACGCGAGCGCCAGTCCACGGCGTGTTCTTTTCCGTATGGCGACACACGGCTTTGTACGGCTGGAAAGTGGTCGCCGATGCGGGCGCACCCACACCGGAGCCGGTTCCCGCATCGGTGCTCCTGCCGGGTGCGCGCGTCGGTCCCACGGGCGTGGCGGAACCCGGTGCGCTCCTTGCGCGCGAGCGCATTCCCACGATCACCGCCACCGGCTATGCGAGCTGGTTCGCAGACGACGCGATGTTGCTGCGTGAAGGGATGATGCCAGTGCGCAATGCGGGCGCGATCGCGGCGAAGCTGGGCGAAGGCGACGCGCCATGGCGCTTCACGCCGACCGACGCGGTCGTCGCATCGACCGGCGATCTCGGCTACAGCTACGGCGCGTTCGCTTCAGGTGCGCGCGCAGGCTACTACCTGCATCTTTGGACTCGCGACGCTCAGGGCAGGTGGCGCGTTGCGGTCGCGGTGATCGTCGACGACCGCAGCTGACCGGTCAGGCCCCGAGAAAGCCGAAGTCCACCTCCGGTTCGCGGCCCGCGACGATGTCGGCGAGCGCCCGGCCCGAACCGCACGCCATCGTCCAGCCGAGCGTGCCGTGGCCGGTGTCGAGGTACAGGTTCGGGTACCGCGTGCGGCCGATCAGCGGCAGGTTCGATGGGGTCGCCGGCCGCAGCCCGGTCCAGAAGCGCGCGCTCCCGCGCTCGGCCGCGTCGGGGAAGAGATCGAATGTCCGCCGCACGAGCGCGTCGCAGCGAACCTGGTTCAGTTCGCGGTCCCAGCCGCCGAGTTCCGCCGTGCCCGCCACGCGCAGCCGGCTGCCGAGCCGCGAGAATACGAGCTTGTGCGCGGGATCGGTGAGCGATGTCGTCGGACAGCCGCGATGCGTGCCGATGTCGAAGGTCGCCGAGTACCCCTTCACCGGATAGACCGGGCAGTGCACGCCGAGCGGCGCGAGCAGCAGAGGACTGTCGCTGCCGAGCGCGACGACATAGGCATCCGCCGCGCGCATCGATTGCCCGCCCGCGTCAGTACATCGCACGCCCGTGATCCGGTCGCCCTCGTGGTCGAGCGCCTGCACCGCGGCATCCCAGACGAAGCGCACGCCGTGCGCGGCCGCCAGTTCGGCGAGTCGCACGGTGAAGACGTGCGCGTCGCCCGATTCGTCGCTCGGCGTGTGGATACCGCCCTGGAGCCGATCCCGCACGGCGCCTAGCGCGGGCTCCAGCGCGACGCAGCCGGCGGCACTCGTCGGCACGCGTTCGCAACCGTAGGGTTGCATGCGCTTCGCCGCACGGCTCGCGCCTGCATACGCCGCCGGGTCCAGATGGAACTCGAGAATGCCGCGTTCGACCGCGTCGTACTCGATTGCGGCCGCTTGGCGAAGCGCGTGCAGGCATTCGCGCGAGTAGAGCGCGAGCTTGACGAGCGCGAGCGTGTTGCGGTGGTTGCGCGCGGGCGGGCATTCGCGCAGGAAGGCAAGGCCCCAACGCCATTGCCGCAGATCAGCGCGCAGCCGGAACAGCAGCGGTGCGTCCTCGCGCCCCAGCCATTTCGCGATCGTCAGGGGCGCGCGCGGATTCGCCCACGGCTCGGCGTGCGACGCGGAGATCTGTCCGCCGTTCGCAAGCGAGGTCTCGCGCGCCGGCCCGCCCTGGCGGTCGACAACCGTGACTTCATGCCCGTCCTGCGCGAGATACCAGGCGGCGGTGACGCCGACCACCCCGGCGCCGAGCACGAGAATGCGCATCGCGCGCCGGTTTCGCTTCACACCACCGCAGTCTTCGCGGCCTCGACGCCCTCGTCGTAGCTGGATATCGGAATGCAGCTGCAGAACAGGTTGCGATCGCCGTAGACGTTGTCGACGCGGCCCACCGGCGGCCAGTACTTGGTCGCCTCCTGCGCGACCGTCGGGTACGCGGCCACACGGCGCGAGTAGCGGTGCGGCCATTCGTCCGCGCAGCACACCGCCGCCGTGTGCGGCGCATGCTTCAGCGGATTGTCCTCGCGGTCCTGCGTGCCCCGCTCGATCGCGCGGATCTCCTCGCGGATCGCGATCATCGCCTCGATGAAGCGGTCGAGCTCGGCCTTGGGCTCGCTCTCGGTGGGCTCGATCATCAGCGTGCCGGGCACCGGGAAGCTCATCGTCGGCGCGTGGAAGCCGTAGTCCATCAGGCGCTTGGCGACATCCTCGGCCTCGATGCCGCTCGCGGACTTGAGCGGGCGCAGATCGAGGATGCACTCGTGTGCGACGAGCCCCCCGGGGCCCGTGTAGAGCACCGGGTAGTGCGGCGCGAGGCGCTTCGCGATGTAGTTCGCAGCGAGAATCGCACTCTCGGTCGCCGCCGTCAGTCCCTGGCCGCCCATCATCGTTGCGTACATCCACGAGATCGGCAGAATCGACGCGCTGCCGAACGGCGCCGTCGAGACCGCGCCGATCGGGTGCGCTTCGCGCACGACCGCCGCGGCGGCAAGCGCGGACGATCCGCTCGCGAGATAGCGATGCCCGGGGAGGAACGGCGCCAGGTGCGCCTTGACCGCCACCGGACCGACCCCGGGGCCGCCGCCGCCGTGCGGGATGCAGAACGTCTTGTGCAGATTGAGATGCGACACGTCGGCGCCGAACCTGCCGGGCGCCGCGAGGCCGACCAGCGCATTGAGGTTCGCGCCGTCGACGTACACCTGCCCGCCATGCGCGTGCACGATCTCGCAGACCTTGACGATGCCGGCCTCGAACACGCCGTGCGTCGAGGGGTAGGTCACCATGATCGCTGCGAGATCGGCCGCGTGCGCCTTGGCCTTCGCCTCCAGATCCGCCAGGTCGACGTTGCCCGCGTCGTCGCAAGCGACGACGATGACGTTCATGCCGGCCATCTGCGCGGAGGCGGGATTGGTGCCGTGCGCCGAGGACGGGATCAGGCAGACGTTGCGATGCGGCTCGCCGCGCGAGGCGTGGTACGCGCGGATGATGAGCAGCCCAGCGTATTCGCCCTGTGAGCCAGCGTTCGGCTGCAGCGAAACCGCGTCGTAGCCCGTGCACGCGCAGAGCATCCGCTCCAGCTCCGCGATCAGTTCGCGGTAGCCTTCCGCCTGATTCTGCGGCGCCAGCGGATGCAGGTGCGCGAACTCGCGCCAGGTGACGGGAATCATCTCGGCCGTCGCGTTGAGCTTCATCGTGCACGAGCCCAGCGGGATCATCGCGCGGTCGAGCGCGAGATCCTTGTCGGCGAGGCGCCGAAGGTAACGCAGCATTTCGGTCTCGGAGCGGTAGCGATGGAAGACCGGGTGCGCGAGGTAGGGCGTGGTGCGCACGAGATCCGCAGGCAGCGCCTGCGGCAGCATCGTGTCCAGGTGCGCGACGGTGAACGGCACGTCGTCACCCGCGAACGCGAGCCAGATCCGCTGCACGTCCGCCGGCGTCGTCGTCTCGTCGAGCGAAATCCCGAGCGTCTTCGCATCGATGCGGCGGAAATTCATGCCGAGCGCTACCGCCTCGGCCGCGATGCGCTGCGTGCGCTCGCCGGTTGCGACCGTCAGCGTGTCGAAGAAACGGCTCGTGGGGACCGTGAAATCGAGCTTCGCAAGCCCCGCCTTCAGGATCGCCGTCAGCCGGTGCACGCGCCGGGCGATCGTCGCCAGTCCTTCCGGCCCGTGCCACGCCGCGTACATGCCGGCCATCACCGCGAGCAGCACCTGCGCGGTGCAGATGTTGGAGGTCGCCTTTTCGCGGCGGATGTGCTGCTCGCGCGTCTGCAGCGCGAGCCGATACGCGGGATCGCCGTTGGCATCGACCGTCACGCCGACCAGCCGCCCGGGCATCGAGCGCTTGAAATCGTCGCGGGTTGCGAGGTAGCCCGCGTGCGGGCCGCCGTAGCCCATCGGCACGCCGAAGCGCTGCGTCGAGCCGACCACCACGTCGGCACCCCACGTGCCGGGCGCCTCGAGCAGCGTGAGCGCGAGGATGTCGGCCGCGACGACGACCAGGCCCCCCTTTGCATGGACGGCCTGCGCAATCGCGCGCAGGTCGCGGATCTCGCCGTCGGCGGCCGGATACTGCAGCAGCACTGCGAATGCCTCCGCGTCGGCAGCCGCTGCCGCGGGTCCGGTGACGACTTCGATTCCGAGCGGTGCAGCGCGGGTGAGCACGATGTCCCGGGTCTGCGCAAACACGTCGTCCGCGACGAAGAAGCGCGCGCTCGCGCTCTTGCCGACGCGCCGCGCGAGCGTCATTGCTTCCGCCGCGGCCGTACCCTCGTCCAGCATCGACGCATTGGCGATCGCCATGCCGGTCAGGTCGCAGACCATCGTCTGGAAATTGACGAGCGCCTCGAGCCGTCCCTGCGAGATCTCCGGCTGGTACGGCGTGTACGCCGTGTACCACGCCGGGTTCTCGAAGATGTTGCGCAACACGACGTTCGGCGTGAACGTTCCGTAGTAGCCCTGGCCGATGAACGACTGCAGCGGCTTGTTGCGCGCGGCGATCGTGCGCAGGCGCGCGAGCGCCTCGGCTTCGGACACCGGCCCGGGCAGCGACAGCGCGTCCTTCGTACGGATCGCGGGGGGCACGATCGCGTCGATCAGCGCCGCGCGGGTCGCAAATCCGAGCGCAGCGAGCATTGCGGACTGGTCCGCGGACGAGGTGCTGATGTGGCGGGCAATGAACCCGTCGTGGTCGTCGAGTTGGGCGAGAGGGGGCTTGCCCGGCGCTTCGTTCATTTTCATGTCGTGGGATTCCGCGGATGACGAGGTCGAACAGGGCGCGTCACGCCTCGCCGATCACGTCCTGGTAGGCCTTGGCGTCGAGCAGCGCGGCGAGCGCCTTCGCGTCGGCAGGCTTGATCCTGAACAGCCACGCCGCGTAGGCGTCCTGGTTCACGTTCTCGGGCGTCGCGGTCAGCGCGTCGTTCGCGGCGAGCACTTCGCCGGCAATCGGCGCGTACACGTCGGATGCGGCCTTGACCGACTCGACGACGGCGCACGCCTCGCCCGCCTTCAGCGTGCGCCCGGGCTTCGGCAGCTCGATGAAAACGAGGTCGCCCAGCGCAGCCTGCGCGTGGTCGGTGATGCCGACCGTCGCCGTGCCGTCGGCTTCGAGCCGCACCCATTCGTGGTCCTTCGTGTACCTGAGATCGGCGGGAACGTTCATCATGGCTCCTTGGTGGAATCGTCACGCGGCGCGTGCATGCGCGTCGAGAAAACGGATCATGTGCAGCTTGTCGCAGGCGGTGCCGGCGACGATGATGGCGCGCGGCTCGCGGCCGAAGGCGGCGAATCCCACGCGCTCGTAGAGGTGCCGCGCGCCCTCGTTCGTCGCCGTGACGGTGAGCACGAGTTGCGTCAGCTCCGCCGCCCGCTCGGCGTGCGCGATCAGCGCCTCGACGAGCGCTGTGCCGATGCCGCGTCCGGCGTGCTCGGTCGGCACGTACATGCCGAACACGTGCCCGCGGTGGCGCACCTTGACACGCGGATCGACATCGAGGCCGACGAGGCCGACGAGCGTCGCTGCATCGAATGCACCGAGTACGACGTCGTGCGGCGCGGCGGGATCGCGCGCCAGGCGGCGCGCAAGCGAGGCCACGGGCTTCGCCGCCTCCTCCTCGGCGCTCGATGTGAATGCGTCGGGGTGCTCGGCGAGGCCGCGAAGGCGCAGCGCGCGATAGCTCGAGAGGTCGTCCGCGTCGAGCGCGCGGATTGCGATGGCGGGATTCACTCGACCAGCGCCTTGCCGCGGCGCGCGAACGGCGGCTTGACGACTCGGGCGCGCAGGCGCTTGTCGCGCACCTCGACGTCGACGATGTCGCCCGGCGCCACCGCAGCCGGCAGGCGCGCGAGCGCGATCGACTTGCCGAGCGTCGGACTGAACGATCCGCTCGTGATCTCGCCCTCGCCCGCGGCCGTGTGCACCTTCTGGTGCGCGCGCAGCACGCCTCCGGTTTCCTGCAGCAGCAGGCCGGTCAGCTGGCGCGCGCGGTCCTGCGCGGCAAGTGCGGCCTTGCCGACGAAGTCACGCGGGCTCGCGAGATCGACCGTCCACGCGAGGCCGGACTCGAGCGGCGTCACGCTCTCGTCCATGTCCTGCCCGTAGAGGTTCATGCCCGCTTCGAGGCGCAGCGTGTCGCGCGCGCCGAGTCCGCACGGCCGCACGCCCTCGCGCTGCAGCGCTTGCCACAGCGCGCCGGCCTCGGTCGCGGGCAGCACGATCTCGAAGCCGTCCTCGCCGGTGTAGCCGGTGCGCGCGATGAAGTGCGGACCGAGCATCGCTGCCGCGAACGGCTTCAGCGCGGCGGTCGCCGCCTCGCTGCCCGGGATCGCCTGCCACACCTTGGCACGCGCGTTGGGTCCCTGCACCGCGATCATCGCGAGGTCCGGGCGCGGCGTGAGCTTCAACGCCGGCGCATGCCGCGCCGCGAGCTTGCGCAACCACGCGATGTCCTTGTCGGCCGTCGCCGCGTTGACGACCAGACGGAAGAAATCCTCGCGCAGAAAATAGACGATCAGATCGTCCAGCACGCCGCCGTCCTCGCGCAGCAGGCACGAGTAGAGCGCACGCCCCGATTCCTTCAGCTTGTCAACGTTGTTCGCGAGCGCAAGGCGCAGAAAGCCGCGGGCGCCTTCACCCTCCAGATCGACGACCCGCATGTGCGAGACGTCGAACATGCCGGCGTCGTTGCGCACTGCGTGGTGCTCCTCGATCTGGGAACCGTAATTGACCGGCATGTCCCAGCCGCCGAAATCGACCATGCGCGCACCGGCCGCGCGATGCAATGTGTTGAGGGGGGTTGCCTTCTGCACGGAAGTCTCCCGGTAAGCAGGATGAAAAAGGGGCGCCGCCGCATCGCGGCTCGTCGCCCCATCTGTCCTTTTACCTGAGAGATTGCAGGACGCCGGCCTTGCGCCGGCTTCGTCCCGCGTGCCCCTTCGGTGGACCGCACGCCGCATTCGGCGCCGGCCGCTCTCCAGAATGGCTGTTGCGTCCCGTGCAGTCCTTTTGCCTGAGCGATTCCGGGCCTTGCGCCTTCGGCGGCGGCTCCGCGAATGAACTGCGGTCCGCACTCTCCTGCGGGGACTCCCGGAGCGTACCGGGCGCGCCGGTCGCTGTCAAAGCCGGGCATCGCGAGCGCCGGAAAGGAGGCCCGTCCCCGGAAAAGCAAAAAGCCGGCCGCGGTTGCCCGTGGCCGGCCTCGATACAGACGTCCCGGCGCTACTTCTTGAGCGCGAGGATGTAGCTCACCATGATCTTGATGTCGGCATCCGACACCTGCGGGTTCGGCGGCATCGGCACCTGGCCCCAGGTGCCCGAACCGCCCTTCTTCACCTTCTCCGCCAGCATCGCGGCCGCCTTCGCATCGCCCTTGTACTTGGCGGCGACATCGACGTACGCGGGACCGACAACCTTCTTGTCGTTCGAGTGGCACGCGGTGCAGCCGCTCTTCTTCAGCAGGTCCTCGCCGCTTTGCGCCTGCGCGGCGCCCGTCGCCAGCAATGCGGCGACGGCAATCCATGCGTACTTCATGTGTTCTCCAGGTGAAGGTGAAAATGCCGGTGCGAATGGTACCGGAACCGCCTCGCCGCCGCCATGCGACGGCGTCGCCCCGACAATAAACGGCGGTGAACGGCCGCCGTTGACGTCCGCGATGTCCACGCGCCCGCGGTCTGCCCGGGGCCCGCCACGCGGCGACTCCTCGACATCGTTTCGGGAAAGGGTGTTCCGTTTGACGCTTCCGCATCCCCGCGCGCAGCACGCCCTATTCACACGGGCGTTACAAGCTCAGCTTCGACGCCTTCCAGCGTGTGGATCGGCGGCAGGCACCGGGTGCCGCGGCATACCCACGCGACGGCCTCGCCCACGGCAGGGAGAGGGCCTTTCGCGAGCGCCGCCGGCAGCGCCTCCACGCCCCCGACGTTGTAGACGCGGACGGCCGGCCGAACCACCGACTCGAGCGCGCGCTGCCAGCGGGTGCATGTGACAGGATCGCCGGCGAGCACGACCGAGGTGGGCGGCGTCTGCAGATCCTCGATCGCCTCGAGCAGCGTCGAGAAGCCGCCCGGCGACTGCGCGATGCGCGACGCGAACAGCCGCGCGGTGCGCAGGGCGGCGTCGAGATAGCGCGTTTCCGCCGCGAGGTGGCCGAGCGCCAGCAGCGCCTGAGCGGCCACGCCGTTGCCGGAGGGCGTCGCGTTGTCGTGACCGGGCTTTTGGCGGTGGAACAACCGCTCGTGATCATGGCTCGTGAACCAAAAGCCACCCTGTTCGCGGTCCTCGAATCGCGAGAGCAGCGTGTCGGCAAGCTCGCACGCCCACTCGAAGTCCCCGCGCCGGAAGCGCGTCTGCATGATCTCGACCAGCGCAGCCAGCAGGAACGCATGGTCGTCGAGGTAGCCGTTCAGGTCCGCCTGGCCATCCTTGCGCGATGCGTAGAGCCGGCCGCCCTGCCAGGCGGTGGCGCGGATCGCGTCGAGCGCAGCGAACGCGAGGTCGGCCTGCGCAGGGTCGGCAAGCGCGCGCGACGCGCGGGCGAGGCCGGCAATCGCAAGCGCATTCCACGCGGTCAGAACCTTGTCGTCGCGGGCCGGATGCACGCGCGCTTCGCGTGCCGCGAAGAGCTTCGTCTTCGCCTTCGCAAGTCGCTTCCCGGCCTCTTCGAGCGTAATGGGGAGCGCAGCGGCGACGTCCTCGAGCGGTTCCGCGATGCGCAGATGCCACGCATGGTGCTCGAAGTTCGGCGGTCGATCGAGCCCCCAGTGCGGTGCGACGACGGACCATTCCCCGTCGTTCAAGAGCGAGCGCACTTCCTCGCGCGTCCACACGTAGAACTTGCCCTCGGCGCCCTCGCTGTCGGCGTCGAGGCTTGCGTAGAACGCGCCGTCCGGCGCGCGCATCTCGCGCGCCATCCACGCGACAATCCCGCGCGCGATGCCGGCCGCTGCCGGGTCACCGCCGACGCGCGCCATGTCCGCGTAAAGAGCGAGCAGCGGACCGTTGTCGTAGAGCATCTTCTCGAAGTGCGGGATCGTCCACTCGGCGTCCACGCTGTAGCGGCAGAAGCCGCCGCCCAGCTGGTCGTGTATGCCGCCTTCGGCCATGCGCGCGAGCGTCGTGCGCACGATCGCGAGCGCCTGCCCGTCGCCGCGCACGCCATGCCGCAGGCAGAACGCGAGCTCGGCTGCGTGGGGAAATTTGGGCGCGTCGCCGAATCCTCCCCACGCTGGATCGAACGTGCGCTTCAGGCCATCGAGTGCGAGCGCGGAAGCTGCGACCGGCAATTCGCCGCTGGCAGCGGCAGGCTCCAGGCTCTGCAGCGCTTCGGCCAGGCGCGCGCCCTGTTCGGCGATGGCGGCACCCTGTTCGCGATAGGCGGCCGCGACGCGCGGCAGCAACTCGACGAACCCGGGCAAGCCATAGCGCCCCTCTTTGGGGAAATAGGTCCCGCCATAGAAAGGGGCGCCTTCCGGCGTCAGGAACATCGTGAGCGGCCAGCCACCGGAGCGCCGGGTCATCAATGCGTGCGCGGTCTGGTAGATCTGGTCGAGATCGGGTCGTTCTTCGCGGTCGACCTTGATGTTGACGAAGAGCTCGTTCATCACCTGCGCGACGCCTGCGTCCTCGAACGACTCGTGGGCCATGACGTGGCACCAGTGGCAGGCGGAATAGCCGACCGACAGCAGGATCGGTTTTCGCTCGACGCGCGCGCGAGCAAGCGCTTCCTCACTCCATGGGTACCAATCGACCGGGTTCCGCGCGTGCTGGCGCAGGTACGGACTGGCGCTCCCGGCTAGACGGTTTCCCATCGCGAATGCAGGCTTTCACGGCGCACGAGGGCACCGATGACCGGTAAGCGGCGCGCCGCCGCTCAGTCCTCGAGTTCGAACGCGACGCGCTCGAAGTCGGCGCCGCGCTGCAGCAGGCGGGTGAGCTTCAAGCGCCGCTCGGGCCCGGAATCGAGCGTGCGGAGCACGCGTCCGGGGTTGAACGTGCGCTGCGGCACGATGAGCTGGGGCTTTTCCTCGGGCGTCTCGGCGAGCTCGACGCCGGGCACCGGCGCTTCCTCCGAGAACGGAGTGGACTGCGGACGCGCAACCAGCGTGCGCGGGCTGCCGGGCCAGAACTTGAGCGAGAGCGCGAGCTGCCCATCCGGCGAGAGCGCGACACGCGTGACGTATCCGAGCCGGATACGTTCTTCGTCGTGCACGGTCACGAGCTGCTCGAGGAACCAGCGGTGATGCGCGTTGCCCTGGCGCACGAGCGAGGCCTCGCTCCATTCGTAATCGCCGGTCCAACGCTCCCAGCGGTAGTTGCGCTCGGCTTCCTCCCGGAAGCGATCGTAGTCGGTGAGCGCCCCCAGTGTGGCCAGGTGCTGCGAGCCCTGATAGGTCAGGCGGCCCAGCGGATCCTGCCGGTCGAACGTTCGCCCGCCAATGCGGAAAAACGCGGCGGGGAGGCCGCCCGCGCAAAGCTCGATGGTCGCGGCACGCGCGTCCGGGTGCCTGCGCGGGAACTGATACCAGCGCTGGTCGAGGTACGAGAGCAGCGCGATGCTCTGCTCCACGGACAGGTCGTGGCCGAGCTGCAATTCGGCCGGGCTCGCGCCGGCGGCGAGGCGCTTCAGTCGCCCCCGCACGCTGGTCGCGAGCTTGCCGGGGTAGCCGAAGCGCAGCGAAGCCCCCCCCGCGGTCGGGGCGACGTGCACCAGCGAAGCGCCGCTGCCGACGTCGAGGTCCATCATCATCACCGGCCCTTCGCTCTCGCGCTGCTCGGCGTACGGGAAGATCTTGCGTGCCCACTGGTCGAGCCAGCGGTCCACGATCTCGATCTGCCGCACGGTCATTGCGCAGGGATCCGCGAGCGCAAGCAGCAACGCGTGGCTGTAGGTCGAGTAGCAGGAAATGCCGACCGCGTTCGGCGTCAGGTCGTCCGAGACCGCCTGCACCGCGCATTCCAGCATCTCGGCCAGCCGGTAATAGGCGTGCAGCTCCTGCCAAAGGCCGGGTGGCGGCAGCCGCCGCGCGAGCCCGTGCACCAGGATCATCTGCTTGCCGACGAAGATGCCTCGCTGCAACAGCTTGGCCTTCACGCCCTGCAGGTCCGCGTCGCCTTCCAGCAGCGGCTTTAGGCACGCCGAATACTGGTCCCACAGCCCCTGCCAGAGCGCGAGCGCCCGCTCGAACGCCTCGCGCTCGCGCTCGGACGCGGGCTGCGGCTTGCCGGCGAACCGCCGCGCAAATTCGGTATGCAGATGGGCGACGGGCTCGCGCAGCACCTCGGACAATGTCGCGCGCTCGCGCGGCGGCAGCTCGGCCGCACCCATCGCGCGGAGCTGCCCTTGTACCGATTCGAACGCCTGGGCGACCGGCATCAAGGGAATCGTCTTGGCCCAGCGCCTACCGCTCTCCGAATCGAAAAAGAGGAGAGACGGCCGCGAGGGCGGCGGCGGTGGCGCCTCGGGGGCGCGCGAAGCGTTGTCCTGCATCACGTGGTCCGGCTTACGGGCGGCACGGGCAGCTCGGCGGCCCCTGCCGACCCGAACAGCGATGGCAGCTCGGGGGTGCTGCTGCCCGTCCGGCGGGCGGCGTCAAAGGCAAGGCCGCCTTTTGTCCCAAGACCTTATAGCACAAACATCCTCCGAGTCGTGAAGTCCGGGCGGACGGGCGGGCGACTTGCGCGATACGCGGTGCGAATTTTCCACATCGCCGGGGCCGAATGGTCCCGCGCGCGCCCCGCCTCGACACCGCAGACTTCGATCCACTCCGGGAACTGGATGGCTCGCCAAGACTCCCCACGGGTTACCTCCAACCGCGCGGCAACCCTTCCTTCGCCCCGGCCCATGGCAAGGAATCGCGCGGTCTTTTTTGCCCGCGGCGGAAAGCTCCGGGCCGTCTTCCGTCAGACCAGCACGCGCTCGATGCCGCCCCGGTTCGCCTTGGCCACATACTCGGCCATCCAGTTCTCCCCGAGCGCGTGGCGAGCGATTTCCACGACGACGTAGTCGGCCGTCGTGCCGGCATCGTCGGCAAAGCGCGAAAGCCCCAGCAGGCACGATGGGCAGGAAGTCAGCACCTTGACCTCGCCTGCGAAACCGTCGGCGCGCAACCTGTCCGCGCCTTCGCGCATGCTGCCTTCCTTGCGGAATCGAACCTGCGTCGAGATGTCGGGGCGCGTGGTCGCAAGCGTTCCGGACTCGCCGCAGCAACGCTCGTTTTGCGCGATGGTCGTGCCCATCAGCCCGTTCACGACGTTCTGCGGCGCGTACGTCTTCATCGGCGTATGGCAGGGGTCGTGGTACATGTAGCGAATCCCCCCGACCCCCGCGAGGGCGACGCCCTTCTCGAGCAGGTACTCGTGGATGTCGAGCAGCCGGCAGCCGGGGAAGATCTTCTCGAACTCGTACGCCTGCAGCTGGTCCATGCAGGTGCCGCACGAGACGATCACTGTCTTGATGTCGAGATAGTTGAGCGTGTTCGCCACGCGATGGAACAGCACGCGGTTGTCGGTGATGATCTGCCGGCCCCTGTCGTGATGCCCCGATGCGGTCTGCGGATACCCGCAGCACAGGTAGCCCGGCGGGAGCACCGTCTGCACGCCGATCTCGAAAAGCATCGCCTGCGTGGCGAGCCCCACCTGCGAGAAAAGCCGCTCGGACCCGCAGCCCGGAAAGTAGAACACGGCCTCGGCATCCTCGCTCGCCCTGGCCGGGTCGCGGATGATCGGCACGATCGTGTCGTCCTCGATGTCGAGGAGCGCGCGCGACATGCGTTTGGGCAAGCCCCCGGGCATCGGCTTGTTGATGAAGTGGATCACCTGCGACTTGAGCGGGCGCGGTCCCGTCGTGGCCGGCGGACGGCTCGTCTGCGTGTCGGCAAGGCCGAGATTCCTGGCGAAGGCATGGGCGATCCGCTGCGCCTTGAAGCCCCAGTCGATCATCAACTTGCGCGTCAGCGCAATCGTCGTAGCGTCGGTCGCATTGAGGAAGAACATCGAGGCGGCCGAGCCGGGATTGAACTTCTTCCTGCCCTCGCGGCGGAGCAGGCTGCGCATCGCAATCGAGACGTTGCCGAAGTCGATATCGACCGGGCACGGGTTCGCGCACTTGTGGCATACCGTGCAATGGTCGGATACGTCGGAGAACTCGTCGAAGTGGCGCAGGCTGACGCCGCGGCGCGTCTGCTCCTCGTAGAGGAACGCCTCGATCAAAAGCGACGTCGCGAGGACCTTGTTGCGCGGGCTGTAGAGCAGGTTGGCGCGTGGCACATGCGTCGCGCATACGGGCTTGCACTTGCCGCAGCGCAGGCAGTCCTTGATCGAATCCGCGATCCCGCCGATCGCGCTTTGCTCGAGGATCAGGCTCTCGGCGCCGATCAGCGAGAAGCTCGGCGTGTACGCGTTGGTCAGGTCCGCGGGCAGCGCCGGATCACGCAGCAGCTTGCCCGCATTGAAGCGTCCCTCGGGGTCGACACGCTTCTTGTAGTCGGCGAACGGCGCCAACTCCGCGTCGGTCAGGTATTCGAGCTTGGTGATGCCGATGCCGTGCTCGCCGGAGACGACGCCACCGAGCGAGCGCGCGAGTGCCATGATGCGCGCGACCGCGGCGTTGGCGACCTGGAGCATCGCGTAATCGTCCGAGTTGACCGGGATGTTGGTGTGCACGTTGCCGTCGCCCGCATGCATGTGGAGCGCGACGAACACCCGGCTCTTCAGGACCCGGGCATGAATCTCGTCGACGCGGTCGTGTACCGGTGCGAACGCGGAGCCGTCGAAAACCTCCTCGAGCGGTGCGCGCAGTTCGGTCTTCCACGAGACGCGTTGCGAGTGGTCCTGCAGCGCGGCGAACGTCTCGTCCAGCCGGTCCGCCAGGTCCTGCCAGCGCGCGCGCGTCGCGGAAACGATCCCCTGCGCTTCCTCGAACTTGGCGTCGATCAACTCCTGCGGGGGACGCGCCTCGCTGTCGGGACCCCAGATGTGCGCGAGGTCGGGCGCACCGAAGAAGGCCGCCAACTCGTCGGCGAGCGCGAGCTTGTTCGCGATCGACAGTTCGATGTTGATGCGCTCCACGCCGTCGGTATAGTCGCCCAAGCGGTCGAGCGGGATGACCACGTCCTCGTTGATCTTGAACGCGTTCGTGTGCTTGGCGATCGCCGCAGTGCGTGCACGCTCGGCCCAGAACTTCCTGCGCGCCTCCGCGGAAGCGGCCACAAAGCCTTCCGCCCCGCGTGCGTTGGCGATGCGCACGACTTCGGAGGCCGCCCTTGCAACCGCGTCGTCGCTTTCGCCCACGACGTCCGCGAGGAGCACCATGCGCGGGCGGCCGTGCCGCTTAGCCTTGGTCGTGTACCCGACCGCCTTCACATAGCGCTCGTCGAGGTGCTCGAGGCCGGCGAGCAGCGCGCCGTGCGGTCGCGCATCGAGGTAGCGCTTGACCTCGACAATCGCCGGCGTGGAGACGTGCGCGGTGCCGAAGAACTCGAGGCAGACGGTGCGCGCGGCCGGCGGCATCCGGTGCAGCACGAACCGCGCGCCGGTGATGATGCCGTCGGTGCCCTCCTTCTGGATTCCTGGAAGCCCGCCCAGGTACTTGTCGGTCACGTCCTTGCCGAGGCCCGGTTTGCGGAACGCAGCGCCCGGGATGCGCAGCGTCTCCACGCGGACCGGCGTAGCGCCATCGGCCGCGAGCCATTTGAGTTCGAAGGTCGCGACTTCGGCATCGTGGATCTTGCCCAGGTTGTGATCGAGGCGCGTGACCTCGAGCCACTCGGCCTGCGGGGTCACCATGCGCCACGACAGCAGGTTGTCCACCGCCGTGCCCCACAGCACGGCCTTCTTGCCGCCCGCGTTGACCGCAACGTTGCCGCCAATGCACGAGGCATCCGCCGAGGTCGGGTCGACGGCAAACACGAGCGCGGCCTCCTCGGCCGCGTTCATCACGCGGCGGGTCACGACGCCGGCGCCGCAATCGATCGCGGCCACCGGCTCGGCGCGCCCGGGGATCACGACGCGCTGCACGTGGGAGAGCCGCTCGAGCTTCTCCGTGTTGATCACCGCCGAGCGCGGTGTCAGCGGAATGGCTCCGCCGGTGTAGCCCGTGCCGCCGCCGCGCGGGATGATCGTGAGGCCGAGCTCGATGCAGCCCTGCACCAGCCCGCGCACTTCCGCCTCGGTATCCGGGTTCAGCACGACAAACGGGTACTCGACGCGCCAGTCGGTCGCATCGGTGACGTGCGAAACGCGCGCCAGGCCGTCGAACGCGATGTTGTCCCCGGCCGTGTAGCGTGAGAGCACGCGCACGGCGCGCCTGCGCAGCGCCGCCGCCTCGGGGAACGACGCGGCGAAGCGATCCACCGCCGCACGTCCGGCTTGCACGAGCTTTGCAACCTTCGCGTCCCGTTCGAGGTCGGTGCCCGCGCTCCAGATGCGCCGCTTATCGATTTCGTGAAGGCGGTGATGCATCGCGTCGACCAGCATCTTCTGGCGCTTCGGGTTGTCCTGCAGGTCGTCCTGCAGGTAGGGATTGCGCAGGACGACCCAGATGTCGCCCAGAACCTCGAAGAGCATCCGCGCAGAGCGGCCGGTCCGGCGCTCGGCGCGCAACTCGTCGAGCAGGCGCCACATGTCGGCGCCGAGGAGGCGGATCACGATCTCGCGATCCGAGAACGACGTGTAGTTGTACGGGATCTCGCGCAGCCGGGACTGCGCGCCGACGAGCGCGGCGATTTGCGGAACTGCGTCGGTGACGGTGTTCATGCGGCAGTTGCGCGACCTTCGGAGGCATCGGGCGGCCAGCGCGTTCGAAGCGATGATAGCGCACTGCAGCATCGCGCCGACTGCCCGGAATAATGATCGCGAGTCCTTGTTCGGCTTGCCCGCATGTGCGAGCGCCCCGGATTCTCGCGAGGTGCGTTTGCACGTGTTGCACAACCTGGCCATCCGTTTCGTCGTGTCGGGAATCCTCGTGGCCCGGAGCCGCGGGCCGATCCGTTGGCCGTGCAGACATCCGCGCGAACGCCGCCCCGACGACCGCTGCAGGACGCGAGCGCGGCCTCCGCGTCACGGGCCGGCGGCGCATCGCTTTGACCGCGCGCATGGAGTCGAACCGGAGTCCAAGCGACAATTTCGCGTGGTGTACCGGAAAAGACCTTCCAAAGCGCTCGCGAAAACCGCACCATCCTTCGTTGCTGGCCTCGCCGGGTACCCAATCCTGCCTCGACTCGCGCCTTGCCTGGCGCAGTTTTCGCGGCACTTTGCCCGACGGCTGCGATGAAGCCGCGACGTTCGAGCGGTGGCCGCTGACCGCGACTAGGACAACGTATTTCCGGTGCACGACACCAGGGCAGCGGGTTCCCGATGAACCCGTCAGCGAAGCGGCGGGACGCGAAGTCCTGGCCCATGCCGGGAGAAGCGATGAAGAACTACTGGATTGCAGGCGTGCTGATCGTCGCGGCCAGCGGCGCGGTCGCGGCGGCCGATAGCGCACGGGGCCGCCAGCTCTACGAAACCCGGTGCACCTCCTGCCACGCGGTCAGCGTGCACGGGCGAACCCCGCGGGTTGCCGACTCCTGTGCCGCGATCCGGGACCAGGTCGCGCGGTGGAACGATCACCTGGGCGCCACCTGGTCGGGTGACGAGATCGACGACGTCACGCTTTGGCTCAACGAGCGCTACTACCGCTTTCCGGTGCAGAACGGCCGCTGCGCGACGCCGATGGCCGCGCAGACGCGCGGGCCGCACGGCTGAGACTCGAACCTGTCTCGTGCACGAGAAACCGCCGCGCAGGCCGACGCCGCGCTGAATCCCGCTTACGGCGAACCGAGACCGGCTAGCCCGGATATTTCACCGGGGCGCGGAAATTTGGCGTGGCGGTTCGCGCCGTGGACTGGGCGCAGCCGACGACGCCAATAGCAGCAACTATGGGCGAGGAGAGCAAGCCCGAGCCAAGTGCAAAACGACCGCCAACAACCGCGCAGTCCACCCGTCCAAAGTGTTCCGCCGTTGGCGCGCCCCAAGTGCTTGGCAAGGCTCGAGTCTTCATTGAATCGGCGGCGGCCCGGTGAAATATCCGGGCTGATATGTATTGACCTGTCAAGTCTGCATCGAACAAGGTTGTTGGCTCATCGTACAGTGCGTGGGTAGCAGAACGGGCAGCATGCCGACGGTTGATCAGTCTGATATACGCGGGTTGGTTACCGCATGACAACCGATTCGTCGGGGAGCTGCCTCGCTCTAGAATCGAGGGTCATTCCGTTGCCGGATGCCTCATAGCCCGATCGAGGGTTCTCCCACCGTTGTCCATTCTGCTGCCGACACACTGTACGCGCATGATCATTGCCCCTTGGCCTGGGCTGCTGGCTGCGGCAACGCCTGTCCAATCGCCCAAATGAACCCGGCCAATTCGCGGGCCACGGCAGTGCAGGCCTGCACCTTCAGTTTGCCGCGGCCTTCCATCGACCGGTAACGTGCGCACAACCGCTGCTGCGCTTTCCACGCGATGTCCTGCACGACTTCCGGCGTGCGCTCGGCGCGGCGCTGCAAGTAAGCCGTCTTGCGCGCCGGGTGCCGATAGGTCCAGGCGGCTTCCACTAGGACGCGACGCACATGACCGTTGCCGGTCTTGGTGATGCCGCCGCGTGACTTGCTGCCGCCGCTGGAGTGCTCGCTCGGCACCAGCCCCAGATAGGCCATCAATTGCGGCGCACTGGTGAAGCGCTGCAAATCGCCGATCTCGGCCACGATCGTGGTCGCCGTGAGCAGGTTGACGCCGCGCAGTGCCATCAGGGCTTCGATCACCGGCCAGAATACGGACGCGGCAGCCGCGCTCTCCAGCTGCTTATCGAGCGCTGTGGTCCGCGCGCTCAACAGCTTGGCGGTATCGACATATTCCTGGAACACGATCTGCTGTACCGGCTGGCTGAACTTCAGGCCCTCCAGCCAACGGTAATGCGCTTGCGTCCAGTGGCTCTTGCCGCCATAGCTCTGGCCGTGGCGGAGCAGAAACGCCGACAGCCGCTGTTTCGCCTGGCACTGCAGATGCTTCATGTCCTCCCGCGCTCGCGTCAGATCACGTAACGCTTCTTGCGCCTCGTCCGGCACCCACACCGTCGTCAACTCACCCGCTCGATGCAACCGCGCCAGCGACAGGCTATCGCGGCGGTCGGTCTTGACCCGGTCACCCGCTTTCTTCGGAATCAGCGAGGGCGCCACCACCTGGCAATCCCAACCCAGGTCGGTCAGCTGGCGATGAATGCCGTACCCGCACGGGCCGGCCTCGTAACAGAACGACAACTCGGCGTCGCCTTTCCGTAACTGCTTCACCAGCTTCTGGATCGCCTCCGGCGCATTGGCGATCTCCCCCAGGTAGCGCACCTCGCCGCCTCGCGCTTCGGCCACCGCGACCGCAATCGTCTCTTTGTGCACATCCATGCCGACGTACTTGCTAAACTCTTTCATGACCTGCCCCCTCAATTGCGGCTCTGAGCCTGTGGTTGCTGAAACCCCAAGCTTAATCCGCGTCACTTGAGGTTCGGCAGGTCAATACATGATGTCTAGAGCAGACCGATCACCCAGCCCGGGAATACGATCATCACCACGGTCGGCACGAGGCAGATCAGGCTCGCGCCGAGCGCCGAGCGGCGGGCGACGCCGCGCTCGCTCACGAAATCGTCCGGGCTCATGAACGCGTACTGGATGACGCGCAGGTAGAAGTAGATCCCGAGGTAGCTGCCGATGAGGCCGAGCACCGCGTAGAGCGTGTAGCCGGCCGCGATCACGTTCTTGAAGATCAGGAATTTCGCCACGAAGCCCGGCAACGGCGGAATGCCGGCGAGCGATAACATCGCCGCGCCGAGCATCACGGCCGCAAACGGCTGGCGCCGGAAAAGCCCCTTGAGATTCGCGAGCTGATCGACCTTCGTGTCGTCATCGCCCGCGGGAATCGACGCGAACGCGAGCAGGTTCATCACGCCGTACGCGAGCACATAGAACGCCACCGCCTGGAAGCGCCCGGCCCCGTCGCCTAAGAACGCGTAGAACAGGTAGCCCGCATGGGCGATCGACGAGTACGCGATCATGCGGCGGAAGCTCGTCTGCCGGATCGCTGCCAGGTTGCCCCAGACGATCGACACCAGCGGCAGGAGCGCGAGCAATTCGAGCATCGGCGTGCGGACCGTCACCTCGCCGAACAGCCGCACGGCGGCGAGCACGACCGCCGCCTTGATCACGGTCGCCATGTAAGCCGTGACCGGGATGCTCGCTCCTTCGTACGCGTCCGGTGCCCAGGCGTGGAACGGGAACACGGCGGCCTTCAGGAAGAACGCGGCGATGATCAGCACGACCGCGGCGCGGGCGAGCAAGCCCGGTGCGTTCAGCGCCTGCGCGAACGCCGAAAGCGACAGCGACCCGGTGCCGCCGTAGAGCAGCGAAACGCCCATCAGGAGCGTCGCCGTCGCCGTCCCGCCCAGCACCAGGTACTTGAGCGCCGCTTCCGCACACTCGGGGCGGCGGAATGCAAGCAGCACGAGCACATAAACGGGCAGCGACATGATCTCGAGCCCGAGGAACAGCGTCAGGAAGCTGTCCGAGGAGAGCACGAGGCACACGCCGTACAGCGAGGACAGGAGCAGCAGGTGGAAGCGGCTCTCGGCGAAGTCGTCGCGCGAGAGCAGCACGACGGGTATTGCCAGCCCGATCACGATCGCCTTGGCGAGCGAGGATTGCGGGCCGACCGAGAACTGGCCGAGGAACGGAGCCGCCGCGTAGCCGCCGAAGTAAAGCAGCGCCGCGGCCACGGTTGCCGCGATCACGGCGATCAGCGCCACGACGGTGGCGTCGCGCCCACGGCCGCCGACGAGATCGAGGCTGATGATGACGACGATGCCGAGCAGCAGCAGGTGCTCGGGCAGCAGCGCAGCGAAAATGGCGGTGACGCTCATCGTGCGCTTCCGGATCGGGGCGCGCTCGCTACCGCTGGCGCGGTCTCCCGCAGCGCCAACGCCTTGCCGCTGCGGTCGGCGGTCACGAGCTGCTGGTACTCGCGCGCGGCGAGCTCGGTCTTGCTCATCGGCTCGCCGGGGAAGATGCCGAGCCAGAAGATCGCGGCGGTGAGGACCGTGAGGATCGCCTTCTCGCGAAAGTCGAGGTCGCCGAACGGCTGATGTGGCGCCTTGGCGAGCCCGAACAGCATGCGCTGCGCGAGCCAGAGCATGTAGAGCGCACCGAGCACGACGCCCGTCACGGCGATGCCGCTCATCGCCAGCCTGAACGACAGCCCCGTCCGCAGGTAGTCCTTCCACGATGCCGAGAAAGATCCCATCAGCGCGAGGAACTCGCCGGTGAAGCCGGAGGTCGTCGGCAGACCGACGGAGGCGAGCGTCAGGATCGCGAAGAAAACCGAATAGACGGGCATGATCTTGGCGAGACCGCCGTACGCGGCGATCTCGCGCGTGTGGCAGCGCTCGTAGATCATGCCGACCATCAGGAACAGGCCGCCCGCGACGAGCCCGTGGCTCACCATCTGCATCACCGCGCCCTGGATCCCGAGGAGGTCGAGGCTCGCGAGGCCGAGCATCACGTAGCCCAGGTGGCTGATCGACGAGTAGGCGACCACCTTCTTGATGTCGGTCTGCACGAGCGCGAGGCAGGCGCCGTAGACGATGCTGATCACCGCGAGCGCCATGACGAGCGGGATCGCGGCGAGCGTCGCATCCGGAAAGAGCGGGAAGCCGAGTTTCATGAATCCGTACGTGCCCATCTTCAGCAGCACGCCGGCCAGGATCACCGAGCCGGCGGTCGGCGCCTCGACGTGGGCGTCGGGCAGCCAAGTGTGCAGCGGCACCATCGGCACCTTGATCGCGAACGACAGCGCAAACGCGGCGAGCAGTATCTTCTGTGTCGACACCGGCAGCTGCGCCTTGTAGAGATCCGCGAAAGCGAACGAATTCACGCCAGTCGTCTGCTGCAGCGACCAGACGAGATAGATCACCGCTGCAAGCATCAGGATGCTGCCGAACGCGGTGTAGAGCACGAACTTGACCGTCGCATAGATCCGCCGCTCGCCGCCCCAGATGCCGATGATCAGGAACATCGGGATCAGCATTGCCTCCCAGAACAGGTAGAACAGGAACAGGTCCTGGGCGAGGAACGTGCCGAGCATCGCGAACTGGATCAGGAACACCATCGCGTAGAACAGCTTCACGTCCTTGCGGATCGCCGTGAAGGCGCCGGCAACGACCAGCGGGCCGAGGAAGGCGGTCAGCAGTACCAGCAGCACGTTGTAGCCGTCGAGGCCGATCTGGTAATGGACGCCCCATTCTGGGATCCATGGCAGCCGCGTCTCGAACTGCAGCCCGGGCGTCGCAGCATCGAAGCGCGCGTACAGCCACACGGCAATCACGAACTGCACGAGCATCAGCACGAACGCGATGGCGCGCACGCGGCCCTCGTCCCGCGGGCCGGTCAGTGCGATCAGCGCGATCCCGGCGAGCGGGATGTAGAGCAGGACGTTGAGGAGGCCGGCTTCACCCATGGCGCCAGCTCCACGCAAGCGCGGCCACGAGTCCGAGCAGAACGAGGAACGCATAGAGATGCAGGCTGCCGGTCTGCACGCGGCCGAGCAGACCGGAGGTGCGCTCCGCGCCGGCCGCCATGCCGTCGAGCGAGCCGTCGAGCAGCGTGCGATCGCCCAGGCGCAGAAAGACGCGATCCGAGATCCACAGCAGCGGCTTCTGGAAGACCCTGTCGTAGAGCTCGTCGATGAAATACTTGCCCGAGAGCAGCCGGTGCAGCGGGGCGAAGACCTCCGCGACACGGGTGGCGCGGCGTGCGCCGTCGCGGAAGAAGTACCAGGCACCGAGGATCCCGGCCACGCCGATCGCGACCGAAAGGTAGACGAGCGGCTTCTCGAGATGGTGCAGCGACTCGTGCGTCGGCGGCAGCGGCAGCATCGGCTCGAGGAAGTGCGGGATCGAGAAGAAGCCGCCGATCGCCGACAGGACCGCAAGCACGACCAGCACACCGGTCATCGACGGAGGCGACTCGTGAACGTGGTGGTCGGCTTCCGGTGCGATGCGCGACTCGCCGAGGAAGGTGAGCCACAGGAGACGGAACATGTAGAACGCCGTCATCAGCGCCGTCACTGCCGCCGTTCCCCAGAGGAACGTCGAGCCGCCGTGCTCGCTCGCGAACGCGTACCAGAGGATCTCGTCCTTCGACCAGAAGCCGGCAAGCGGCGGAATGCCGGCGATGGCCGCGGTGGCGATAAGGAACGTCCAGAACGTGACCGGAATGCGCTTCGCAAGCCCGCCCATCTTGCGGATGTCCTGCTCGCCCGACATCGCGTGTATCACGCTGCCCGCGCCGAGGAACAGGCAGGCCTTGAAGAACGCGTGCGTGTAGAGGTGGAAGACCGCCACGCCATAAGCGCCCACTCCCAGCGCGAGGAACATGAAACCGAGCTGCGAGATGGTCGAGTAGGCGAGCACCTTCTTGATGTCGGTCTGCACGACGGCGATCGTCGCGGCGAAGAACGCGGTCAGCACACCGATCATCGCGACGATCTGCGAGGCTTCCGGCGCGTGCAGATAGATGCCCGAAAGCCGGGCGACCATGTAGACGCCGGCCGTCACCATCGTGGCAGCATGGATCAGAGCGGACACCGGCGTCGGGCCGGCCATCGCGTCCGGGAGCCACACGTACAACGGGATCTGCGCCGACTTGCCGGTCGCGCCCACGAACAGGAAGAAGCCGACGAGGCTCGCCGATACCGCGGGAAGCACCGGGCCGTTGAACGCGGCGTTGATGCGGTCCATGTCGAGCGTGCCGAGCGTGGTGAACAGCAGGAACATGCCGATCAGGAAGCCGGCGTCGCCCACGCGGTTGGCGATGAACGCCTTCTTGCCCGCAGCTGCGTTGACGTGGTCCTCGAACCAGAAGCCGATCAGCAGGTACGAGGCGAGCCCCACGCCTTCCCAGCCGACGAACAGCACGAGCAGCGATCGCCCGAGCACCAGCAGCAGCATGAAGAACAGGAACAGGTTGAGGTACGCGAAGAAGCGCGCATAGCTCGCGTCGTCCTTCATGTAGCCGGTCGAGTAGATGTGGATCACCGAGCCGACACCGGTGACGATCAGCGCCATCACCGCGGTCAGTCGGTCGAAGTAGAACGTGATCGCGAGGCTGTTGCCGCCGATCTCCGCCCACGTGTAGGCGGTCTCGATCAGCGGCGCGCCGGTGGAGGCCAGTTCCGCCACGCAGCGGATGGCGAGCAGGAACGAGACGATCGGCAGGCCGCAGCCGACGACCGAGACGAACCGCTTTCCTGCGCGGTTGCCGAGGAGCCCGTTCAGCAGGAAGCCGACCAGCGGCAGCGTGGCGATCAGTGTGAGGAAGTGCATCCCCGCTATCCCTTGAGGTCGGCGTACGCGTCGAGGTCCAGCGTCCGCTTGTGACGCACAAGCAGAAGCACGATCGGGATCGCGATCGCGATCTCGGCGGTCGCCACCACGAAGATCAGGAACACGAGCACCGCGCCTACGGCGGAGCCCTGCTGCTGCGCGAATGTGACGAGGCTCAGGTTGACGCCATTCAGCATGAGCTCCATGCACATCAGCATGACGAGCAGGTGCCGGCGGACGATCACGCCGAGGAGCCCCAGTCCGAACAGCACGAGCGACAGCCCGATCAGCATCTGGGTCTTATCCACGGTCCCTCCGGCTGACCTTGATCACCGCGATCGCGGCGACGACCGCGGCCACCAGCAGCACCGAGGTGAGCTCGAAATGCAGCCAGTATTCGGTCAGGAACGCGGTGGCGAACTGTTGCAGGTCGAACACGCCCTTGCTTGCCGCCGCCGCTCCGACGGCCGCAGGTCGCGCGACCTGCGACAGCCCGAGTCCCAACAACGCAAGCAGCAGGACGATGCCGATGACACCGGGAACGAGCATGCGCGAGAAGCGCCGCGTGTACGCGGGGCCGCGCGCATCGAGCAGCATGATCACGTAGACCATGAACACCATCACCGCGCTGACATAGATCAGCACCTGGAATGCGGCGATGAAATGCACGCCCAGCAGGCCGTAGATCCCACCCAGGAACACCATCGTCGAAATCAGCGCCAGCGCGACGCGCATAGGCTGTCGCAGCACGATCATCAGCACGGCGCCGACCAGCGCGCAGAACGCGAACACGTAGAGCAGCAGCGTGTCGAGATTGGCGAGGAATGCGTCCATCGGGTCGTCAGGAACGATCGGGGGCCGCAGGGTACGGCTTGGCGACGTCGCGCTGCGGGTTCCAGCTCAGAAGCTCTTCCTTGCCTAGCCACATGTGCTGCCGGTCCACCGACGGCAGGTCCGGCACTTCCTTCACCATGCGGATCGCGTCCTCGGGACACGCCTCCACGCACAACCCGCAGAAGATGCAGCGCGAGTAGTCGATCTCGAAGCGCGACGGGTATTTCGGATGCGCGGGGTCGGCCGGATCGAACGCGGCGTCGATCTCGATCACCTTCGCCGGGCAGACGGTCGCGCACATGTTGCAGGCGATGCACTGCGGTCGTCCGTCGGGACGCTGCGTCAGGATGTGCTTGCCGCGGTTGTTGCGCGCGTAGTCCCACCGCGTCTCTTCCGGGTAATAGGTGGTGAGCGCACCCTTCCTGCCCGTGATCCACCTGGCCATGTTGCGCATGAACACGCCGCCGGTGATCGCGAGCCCGTGCAGGATCTCGAACAGATAGGCGCGCTCGTACCAGCCCATCACGGGCTCGTTCCAGTAGCGCTTCCTCACGTAGGGCCTGCGACTCACGAGCGTGCCCCCACGCTTGCGGCTCGCGCCGCTGCGCTGACCCCGGAGGGGGCGGAATTCGCGCCTCGGGACGGCCCGGCGGCGATTGCACGGTCCCCCCACGCTTGCGGCGTGTGCCGCTGCGCTGCCCCCCAGGGGAGCAATTCGCGCCTTGGGACGGCCCGGCGGCGCTCATGCCTGTAACGCCCAGACGAAGACGACGGTGACGATGAGGTTGGCGAGCGCCAGCGGAAACATGAATTTCCACGCGAAGCGCAGCACCTGGTCGTAGCGGAAACGCGGCAGCGACCAGCGGATCAGGATCTGGAAGCTGCACAGCACGAACACCTTCGCCAGGAACACGAAGACCTGCGTGAGGACCACGGCCCCGTGCGGCAGTGAAACGGTGTGCCCGCCGGGGAACGTGAACCCGCCGTCGTTCATGTAGGGCAGGTTGTAGCCGCCGAGGAACAGCGTGGTGAACAGCGCCGCGATGATCGCGATCTCGATGAACTCCGCGAACATGAAGAGGCCCATCTTCATGCCGCTGTACTCGGTGAAATAACCCGAGATCAGCTCCGATTCGGCCTCGGGCAGATCGAACGGAATGCGCTTGTTCTCGGCGATCGCGGCGGCCATGAAGAGCGTGGCCGCGAACGGCTGGTAGACGACGCCCCAGGCAGGAAGAAAGCCCAGCACGATGCCCGACTGGTGCTGCACGATCGTTGTCAGGTCCAGCGTGCCGTAGACCAGGATGAGCCCGAGCAGTGTCAGGCCCATCACCAGCTCATAGGAGATCATCTGCGAGCCGGCGCGCAGCGCGCCCAGCAGCGAGTACTTGTTGGAGGAGGACCAGCCCGCGAGCATCGCGCCGATCACCGTCATGCCGCCGAACGCGAAGACCATGAGCAGCCCGGCGTCCAGTCGCGCGATCTGCATCGCGTAGCTGCGATCGCCGAACCAGCCTGCGAGGCCCGGGAACAGCTTGGCGGGCACGAGATTACCGCCGAACGGGATCACCGCGAACACGAGCAGCACCGGAGTGAACACGACCCAAGGCGCCACCGCGTACGCGTACCAGTCGTAGGTCGCAGGCTTCCAGTCCTCCTTCAACAGCATCTTCAGGCCGTCCGCCATGCCGTGGAACAGCCCGAGCCAGACGAGCTTGACCTGCGTGAACGGGATGCGCAGGTAGGCGCGGTTGGCGCCGATGCGGTCCGACATCACGGCCGCCTGCTTGCGCTCGACCCACGTGAGGATGACGCCAAAGCCCATCAGCACCGCGATCGCGTAGCCGATGAACACCGCGTAGACGACGAGGTCCTGGATCATGCCCTCGCCTTGCCGTTGTCGTTCGGGGCGCTCATGCAGGCACTCCTGCAGGCACGGCGAGCGCCGCGAACAGTACCTCGGCATCGGCCACGCCAGGCTTCTTCGGGAAGCACTGGCAGAACTCGCTCACGACGCCCGCGAAGTTCGTGTAATGGCCCGAACGCTCGGTCTGGATGCTGATCGGCAGGAACACGTCCGCATGCCCGTTCTCCGGTGCGAGGAACGCGTTCAGGAAGATGAATTTCGCCGCCGGCGGCAGTTGCGCGAAGTCGAAGCCCTCGCCCCAGACCAGCACGAGATCGGTGCCGGCATCGAATTCCGGTTTCGCGCCGCCGAAGAGCCTGCGCGCGGCCGTCATGTTAGGGTTCTTGTCCGCCTTGATCAGGATGTCGTCTTCGATGGGCTCGCCGGGCTGAGGAACCCAGTCTTCCTTGACGAAGCAGCGCATCCGGCCACCGAGCGCATGGCGGAACGCCGCGAGCTCCTCGTCGCTGCCCCAGCAGGACACTAGCGCGACCGGGTGGCGCGCGGCGGCGATCAGGCGCTGCGCCGATGCGACCGCGGCCGCGAGCTCGACGGCCTTGCCTTTCTGCATCGCCTGGTCCGCGCGCGCGCGCTCGAGGATCTGCGCGAGATCGCGCCCCTTGTTGCAGATCCACGGCCCGTTGACCGCCGGATTCTCGCGCGGCGTCACGCGCTCGATGCTCGTGTTCTGCCGCGGATCGAGCGCGTTGAGCTTCCAGTCGCGCTTCCGGTGCCAGATATCGATGTTGCAGCCGCGCGCACAGCCCGGGCAGATCGAGGGCGTGGGCTGCAGGTACCAGACGCGCGACTTGTAGAAGAACGACTTCGACAGCAGCGCGCCGACCGGACAGATGTCGATCACGTTGTCCGAGTACGGGTCGTTGTCGAAGCTGCCGTCCTCGACCGGGCGCACCAGCGAATGGTCGCCGCGGTCCTGGATCGCGAGCGCGTGCGACTTCGAGATCTCGCGGGTGAAGCGTACGCAGCGCGAGCAGAAGATGCAGCGTTCGTTGTCCAGCGTGATGCGCTTCGACAGCGGGAAGAACTTGGTCGCGTGGACCTTGGCGTCGCGCGAGATCGACGGCGCGCCGTTGTAGGCGTAGTGGTGGTCCTGCAGCATGCATTCGCCGGCCTTGTCGCAGATGCCGCAGTCGACCGGGTGGTTCAGCGTGATGAACTGCAGCGTCGCCTTGCGCCGCTCGCGCACGCCCTCGGAATCGGTCAGCACCCGCATGCCCTCGGTGACCGGCATGTTGCAGGCGATCTCCATCCAGTTGTCGCCGCCCTTTCCCTCGACCTCGACCGTGCAGATGCGGCAGTTGCCCGCGACCGAGAGGTTCTTGTGCCAGCAGAAGTACGGGATGAAGAACCCGTTCGCGAGCGCGACCTCGAGCACCGTCTGGCGCGCCTCCGCCTGGACCGGCCGGCCGTTGATGAAGATCTCAGGCATGCGCCGTCACCTCGACGTTGCCGCCGAACCGCAGACGGCGGTTGGCGATCGCGTACTCGAACTCGTCGCGGAATTTGTTCAGGATGCCGATCGTCGCGTAGCCGGCCGCATCGCCCATGCCACAGATCGTCGTGCCGTCGTTGGCCCTCGAGATCGCGTAGAGGCGATCGATGTCCTCGGGCATTCCGTTGCCCTCGACGATGCGGTCGATGATCCTGTGCATCCACCCCATGCCTTCCCGGCACGGCGTGCACTGGCCGCACGACTCGTGGTGGTAGAAGCGCAGCATCACCTGCAGCAGCTTCACCATGCAAGTGCCCTCGGCAATCACGATCATGCCGCCCGAGCCCAGCTGCGAGCCTGCGGATACGAACGAAGCGTGGTCGTAGGTGAGCGGCTCGATCTCGGCGCCGGTCAGCACCTTGGTCGAGATACCCCCGGGGACGATGCACTTGATCGGGCGGCCGCCCGTCACGCCGCCGCAATCGTCGAAGATGAACTTCCTGAGCGGATAGCCGTACTCGACTTCGTAGACACCCGGCTTGTTGACGTGGCCCGAGATCGAGACGAGCTGCGTGCCCGGGCTCTTCGGCGTGCCGACCTTGTGGAAGGCCTCCGCGCCGTGGGCGATGATGCCGCAGACGTTGGCGAGCGTCTCGACGTTGTTGACCACGGTCGGGCGCTGAAAGAGGCCGCGCACCGTGAGCCGCGGCGGACGGTTGCGCGGATAGCCCTTCTTGCCCTCGATGGAGGTGAGGAGTCCGGAGGCCTCACCGCAGACGTACGACCCGGCGCCGCGGTAGACGACGATGTCGAGCGTGAACCCGGTGCCGAACAGCGGCGCCCCGAGGTACCCGGCCCCGTACGCCTCGTCGACCGCACCCTGGATGCGGCGCCACGGCAGGTCGAACTCGCCACGGATGTAGACGAACGCGTTGCGGACGTCGAGCGCGTAGGAGGTGAGCAGCATCGACTCGATCAGCAAATGCGGCGCGTGCTCGAGAATCCAGCGGTCCTTGAACGTGCCCGGCTCGCCCTCGTCCGCGTTGCAGCAGAGGTAGTGGGGCTGGCCGTCGTTCAGCTTGATGACCGCCCACTTGCGGCCGACCGGGAACGCTGCGCCGCCGTGGCCCAGCAGCCCGGAGGCGGTGACTTCCTTCGTCACGTCCTCGGGCTTCATCGTCTTCAACGCCTTCTCGATCGTCGCGTAACCGCCGCGCGCGCGGTAGCCGGCGAGCGTGTGCGAGGTCGCCGTGAGGGGGAACGTCATGATGAGCGGGGTGCCGGGCATCGAGTCGTTCGTCCGTTACACGAGCGAGGCGATGAGCGCGTCGAGCTTCTCGCCGTTCATGTTCTCGTGGTATGCATCGTTGACCATCACCACCGGTGCGGTGCCGCAGGAGCCCAGACACTCGACCGTGGAGAGCGTGAAGCGGCCGTCCGCCGTCGTTTGCCCGGGATTGATGCCGAGCCGCTTCGACAGGTGTGCGAGAACCCCTTCGGCGCCGCGCATCGAGCACGTGACATTGCGGCATGCCTGCAGGTGCCAGCGGCCGACCGGTTTGCGGCGGAATTGCGTGTAGTAGCCCAGCACTTCCTCGATCTGGATGCGCGGCACGCCGAGATAGGCCGTCAGCTCCTCGATATCGCTGTCCGCAACAAAGCCGCGGTCCCCCTGGATGCGGCGCAGGCAGGGCAGCACGAGCGAGGACTCGAACCCGGCCGGGAAGCGCGCCTTCATCGTCTCGAACTCGGGGATCAGGTGCTTCATGGCCGATTCCGCTGCAAAAGGCGTCCGCAGGCTTGGCGCATCGCGGGACGGTGTCGTTGCGCCTTCTGCCTCGGCAACGAATTCACGCGGCCGCCAAGGGGCGGCCCGTCGGCGGCCGCGGGCCAGAGCGCGAAACGCGGCGAGTCGTGCGCAGCGTGAGCCATGTCCACTCGCATCGCCATCGGCCTTACCGGTCGCATTCGCCGCCGATCATGTTGATCGAGCCGAACGTGGGCACGATGTCGGCGAGCTGGAAGCCGTCGATCATCCGGTGCGCCCCGCCCATGTGCACGAAGGAGGGCGCGCGGACGTGCACCTTGTACGGGACGCCTTCGCCCGTGCTCACCAGGTAGAAGCCGAGCTCGCCGTTCGGGGACTCGTGCGCGCTGTACACCTCGCCCGCCGGCACGCGCGGGCCGTCGATGATCAGTTTGAAGTGGTTGATGAGCGACTCGATCTCGCTGTAGACGAGCGACTTCGGCGGCAGCGTGCAGCGGCGGTCGTCCACGCTGATCGGCCCCTCGGGCAGCATGTCGATCAGCTGGCGGACCATGTGCACCGACTCGTCCATTTCGCACATGCGCACGTAGTACCGATCGTAGTTGTCGCCCTTGATGCCGACCGGCACCTCGAAATCGATCTCGCCGTAAGCGAGGTACGGCGTGTCCTTGCGCAGGTCGCGCGGGGCGCCCGTCGAACGCAGGATCACGCCTGTGTAGCCGTAGTTCAGCGCCTCCGCCGTCGTGATCGTGCCGACGTCGCGCATGCGGTCGATGAAGATGCGGTTGCGGTCGACCAGGCCGTGGACGCGGCCGACGAAGTCCTCGTACTGGTCGAGGATCTCGGCGAGCCGCTTGATCCAGCCCTCGGGCAGGTCGCGCGCGAGCCCGCCGATGCGTCCGTACGTATAGGTGACGCGCGCGCCCGTCAGATCCGCCAGGTGCTCGTACATGTAGTCGCGGATCATCACGAGGTACAGGAACGCGGTCATCGCGCCCAGTTCCATCAGGCCGGCGGCGATACACGTCAGGTGATCGACGATGCGCGAGTACTCGGAGAGCAGCGTGCGCAGGTACTTGCAGCGCGGCGTGATCTCGATCCCCATCAGCTTCTCGACGGCTTCGCAATAGGCGAAGTCGTTGATCAGCGCCGACACGTAGTTCAGTCGGTCGACATAGGGAATCAGGTTGTGCCACGTGTGCGACTCGCACTCCTTCTCGAACCCTCGGTGCAGATAGCCGCAGTGGATGTCGGTGCGCACGACGCGCTCGCCGTCCAGCTCAGCGATGATCTGCACCGTGCCATGCGTGGCCGGGTGCGACGGCCCGATGTTGACGATGACATGGTCTTCGTGCGTCGGCTGGTCGAACGCCGGGCGGACCGGATTGGGCAGCTCCGGGAATGGCGGCTTGGCGAGCGGCGCGTTCACGGGACTAACCTTGCGCATCGCGATAAGGAATCAGCGGCTGCTCACGCTCCTTCGGATAATCCTTGCGCAGCGGATGCCCGAAGAACCCTTCGTAGAGCAGGATCGGCCGCAGGTCGGCGTTGCCGCGGAAGCGGATGCCGTACATCTCGTGGCACTCGCGCTCCATGAAGCCGGCAGAACCGAAGAGCGGCACCAGCGTGTCGACCACCGGATCCTCTTCGGTAACGCGCGTCTTGACGCGCACGCGGACCTTGTCCGTCGTCGAGTAGAAATGCCAGACGACCTCGAACCGCGGCACCTGTCCGATCCAGTCCACGGCCGTCACGTCGAGGAACAGGTCGAAGCCGAACTCGGACTTGAGCGCGCGCACGACGTCCAGCAGCATCGGCGGCGCAATGGCAAGCGCGAGCACGCCATGCGCGACCGGCGCTTCCGGCGCAATCGCCGCGAACTGCTGCTGCACGCGCTCGAACACGCTCGCCACGATCAGAAGTCCCTGGTGAGGATCGGATGCTTCGATTTCGCGATCAGGTCCTGCAGCCGCATGATCCCGTCGATCACCATTTCCGGACGCGGCGGACAACCCGGCACGTAGATGTCCACCGGCACGATCTTGTCGATGCCGGCCACGGCGGCGTAGTTCTGGTAGAAGCCGCCGGAGGTGGCGCACGCGCCGAAGGCCATCACCCATTTCGGCTCGCACATCTGCTCGTAGACCTTGCGCAGCACCGGTGCCTGCTTGTGCGTCACGGTTCCGACGACCATCAGCAGGTCCGACTGGCGCGGCGAGAACCGCGGCAACGCCGCACCGAAGCGATCGGTGTCGTAGGGCGACGAGCTGACCGCCATGAACTCCATCGCGCAGCACGCGGTGACGAACGGGTACGGGAAGAGCGAGAACTTGCGCGCCCAGCCGACCAGCTCGTCTTTCTTGGTTGTCAGATACTCGAATGCCGCGCTGCGCGAGCTTGCGTCCGCCGGCTTGATCTCGATCAGCTTCGTCATCTGCTACTCGGTCACGCTTTCGAGCAACCGCTCCTTGTACACGTAGAGCAGGATCAGCACGAGCAGGAAGACGAAGATCGCGAAAGTCGCCAGCATGAATGTTGTGAGCGGCTGCGCGCCGAGCGCCCAAATGAAGAGAAAGATGGTCTCCAGGTCGAACAGGATGAACACGATCGCGACCGCGTAGTACTTGGCCGGCACCGCCTTGACGTTCATCGGGTCGACGGGCGTCGCGCCGCACTCGAATGCCTCGAGTTTGACCGCGGAGCCGATGGGTTTCGGTCCGAGAAGCTTGTTCAACAGCAGCGTGAACGCGACGAACCCGAGGATCGCGATCAGGTAGAGCAGGAAGACGGCGTACGGACTCATCGCGGCGCAGCTCGCCCGCGGGGACGCGAGTGCGGCGGCGAGTCAGGCGACGAGACGGTGTCGGTGCCGCCCGGGCGGGCGGCACCCGGACTGGCCCCTGTTGCAGCGTCTCTTGTCGTCGTTGATGAGGCCACTCTGCGGCGCCCTTCGCGATGAATGGACGGCAAATCCGTCCGTAGGTCCATCGGGTTGCCCTAGCCTAGTGCGCGCGCGCCAAAGCCGTTTGATGAAGATCAACGGTCCTCGCATCGGGTGTGCCGGGCACGCCGAATCTGCAATCCCACAACGCGTGGCCGGTCAAGTTTCCCGGAACCGGGGATGGCCATTGCAATTCAACGGTCTGCGCATCGCACCGAGGCGATCGCCGGAACTTGCCGCCCCTCGCGCCGCACGGGTGGCGCAACGGCCAGCGCCGCTCAGGCGACGGCCGGCAATGATGCGATGGCGGACGGACCGACCGCATCGAGGCGGCGATATCCGATCGCCTCCGCCATGTGTGCGGCGGATATGCGGCCGGCACCGGCCAGATCGGCGATCGTGCGCGCGACCTTGAGCACCCGATGGTAGGAACGCGCCGACAACGCGAGCTTGCGCATGGCGCGCACGAGGAGCTCTTCCGCCGGCGGCTCCGCAACACAGAACCGCGCGGTTTCGCCAGGCTGCAGGCGCGCGTTGGGCTTGCCCTGCCGTCGCTGTTGCAGCACGCTCGCAGCGGTGGCCCGCGCCCGCAGCGTTTCGCTCGACTCCGCGGTGGCCGGGGGCGCTGCGCCGGCAAGCGCGTCCGGCGGCAATGCCGGGACTTCGAGCCACAGGTCGATGCGATCGATCAGCGGACCCGACACGCGGGAGCGATAGCGCGCGATTCGCTCGGGCGTACAACGACAGCGGCCGCTCTCGTCGCCGAGCCAGCCGCATGGGCACGGATTCATCGCCGCGACGAGCTGAAAGGCCGCGGGAAAAGTGCACTGCTGCGCAGCACGCGAGATGTGCACAACGCCCGACTCGAGCGGCTCGCGCAGCACCTCGAGCACGCGCCGGTCCCATTCGGGCAGCTCGTCGAGGAACAGCACGCCGTGGTGCGCAAGCGAGATCTCGCCCGGGCGCGGATTGCTGCCGCCGCCGACGAGCGCCACCGCGCTCGCGGTGTGATGCGGCGAGCGATACGGGCGCTCGCGCCATCGCTCCGGCGTGAACCGGCCGGCGAGCGAGGCAATCGCCGCGGTCTCCAGCGCGGATTCCTCTGAAAGCGGAGGAAGAAGACCCGGCAGGCGCTGGGCGAGCATCGACTTGCCCGTTCCGGGTGGCCCGACCATCAGCAGCGAATGGCCGCCCGCCGCGGCGATCTCCAGCGCGCGCTTCGCGTGCGCCTGTCCGCGCACGTCCGCGATGTCGGCACCCGATTGCGCCGGCGCGGCATCGGACGGGGCCAATAGCGGCAAGGGCGCGCGGCCGGCAAGATGGGCGCAGACCTCGAGCAGCGAGTGCGCCGGATGCACACGCGCGTCAGGCACGAGCGCCGCCTCCGCCGCAGCGGCGAGGGGCAGCACGAACGCGCGCCCGTCACGCCGCGCTGACAGCACCATCGCCAGCGCGCCGCGGATATTGCGCAGCTCGCCCCCCAGCGCAAGCTCTCCTGCGAATTCGTGCGCCTCCAGCGCATCGGCGGGAAGCTGGCCCGTGGCGACTAGGATCCCGATCGCGATCGGCAGATCGAAGCGGCCCGATTCCTTCGGCAGGTCGGCTGGCGCGAGGTTGACGGTGATCTTGCGCGCCGGGAACTCGAACCGGGCGTTCTGCAGCGCCGCGCGCACGCGGTCGCGCGCCTCGCGCACTTCCGCCTCGGGCAAGCCGACGAGATTGAACGCAGGCAGCCCACCGGCCAGATGCACCTCGACGTCGACGCGCGGCGCCGCGAGCCCCGCCAGGGCGCGGGAATGGACAACGGCGACGGGCACTTCGCGCTCCGGCTTGCCTCGCGCGATCCGCCGCGGGCGGCTGTCAGCTCGCCGGTGTGAGCGGCGGAAAGCGGGCCTCGAGCTCGGCGAGCTGCGCCTCGAGTCGGTCGAGCTTCTCGCGTGTGCGCAGCAGCACCTGCGCCTGCACGTCGAATTCCTGGCGGGTGACGAGATCGAGCCGGGCAAGCCCGCTTGTGAGCAGCACACGGACATTCTTCTCGATGTCGCGGGCGGGACTGGCCTCGATTGCCTTGCCGATGCGCGAGGCGAGCTCGTCGAGCGAGCCGGGAGTGATGTTCAGCATGGATGAGTCTCCAGTGAGGGCGTCGGGCGTCCGTGATTGGCAGCGAGTCTAGCAAACGGATACCGCACGCCGCCTTCATCCTTTCGACGGACATCACTCCGGTTTTTCCGGCGCCCCATTGCGGGGCGCGCGCCCCGAGATCGCGCACCCGATTGGTGCTTGGAACACGACTGTTTGAGTAGCGAATCTTGGGTCTCTAATCACAAGTTATTGATGGCAATAGATTTATTGCGGTGGCACATCAAATGCAAAGCAACACCGGCTTATTCCCGTTCTCAAACTCAACAAGGGGTCGATCATGACTCGGAAAAGTCGGATAGCCACACCCATTACGCTTGCCGTCGCTGCGTTTTTCGCCACCACGGTGAGCGCGCAGACCGCACCGGCGCCTGCACCTGCTGGCGCGCCGCCCGCGGCGCCGGCACCGGCTGCGCCCGAGCAATCGTTCACCGGCAACATCGGCCTCTTCAGCCAGTACATCTTCCGCGGCATCTCGCAGACCGCGGGCAAGCCCGCCGTCCAGGGCGGCTTCGACTACACGCATCCGAGCGGCTTCTATCTGGGGACGTGGGCATCGAACATCAGCTGGCTCGAGGACTTCGGCGCCTATCAACGGTCGAGCCTCGAATGGGACTTCTACGGCGGCTACAAGGCCAATTTCCCTGACAGCGACTGGTTTTACGACCTCGGCACGCTCTTCTACTGGTATCCGGGCACACGGAACCCGGGTTACTACAACGCCAACACATGGGAGCTCTATGCCGCGATCGGCTGGAAGTGGGCGAGCCTCAAATATTCTTACAGCCTGCAGAACTACTTCGGCGCCGAGCCGATCGGCCAGAAGACCGACGGCACCTGGTATCTCGATCTCTCCGCGACCTACCCGGTCGGCGAGACGGGAATCGCGCTGATCGGCCACTACGGCTACCTCGACGTCAAGAACGACGGCTCCGGCAGCGCCAAGCTCGGCTACCAGGACTGGAAGCTCGGCGCCTCGTACACGTTGCCCGACGGACTCCTGAAAGGACTCGAGATCGGCGCGTACTACAGCGGCAACAACGCGCAGTCCGCGGCCTACACCGATCTCACCGGCTACAACACCGCGAAGAACACAGGTGTCGTCTACTTCAAGAAGACGCTCTGACGCATGGCTCCCCGAACGAGGACATCATGAAACTGGTCACCGCCATCATCAAGCCGTTCAAGCTCGACGAGGTCCGCGAGGCCCTCTCGGCGATCGGCGTGCAGGGCATCACGGTCACCGAGGTCAAGGGCTTCGGCCGCCAGAAAGGCCACACCGAGCTCTACCGCGGTGCCGAGTATGTGGTCGACTTCCTTCCCAAGGTGAAGATCGAAGCCGCGATCAAGGACGACCTGGTCGAGCGCGTCATCGAGGCGATCGAGAAGGCAGCGAACACGGGCAAGATCGGCGACGGCAAGATCTTCGTCTTCGACCTGCTGCAGGTCGTGCGCATCCGCACGGGCGAAGTCGGCGCGGAAGCGCTGTAAGGAGCCATCATGAAAAGACTAATGGTATTGATCGCGATGCTTGGCGCCTTCGGGCTTGCCGCACCGGTGCTCGCGCAGGACAAGGCGGCAACGCCGCCTGCTGCCGAGGCGAAGGCGGCAGAGCCCGCGAAGGCGGAAGCCGCGCCTGCACCGGCAGCCGCTCCGGCGGCAGCGCCCGCGGCCGCCGCGGCAACCGCCGCGCCGACGCCGAACAAAGGCGACACCTCGTGGATGCTGGTCTCGACCGCGCTCGTGCTGCTGATGAGCGTACCGGCGCTGGCGCTGTTCTATGGCGGATTGGTGCGCTCGAAGAACGTACTCTCGGTGCTGATGCAGGTTTTCGTCGTGTTCTCGCTCATCACCGTCCTCTGGTGCGTCTACGGCTACAGCCTTGCGTTCACCGAGGGCAATGCGTTCTTCGGCGGATTCGACCGGCTGTTCCTCAAGGGCACGTTCGATTCGGCCAAGGGTGAGTTCGCGATGGCGGCGACGTTCTCCAAGGGCGTCGTCATTCCGGAGCTCGTGTTCGTCGCTTTCCAGGCGACATTCGCGGCGATCACCGTGTGCCTGATCCTGGGGGCGTTTGCGGAGCGCGTGAAGTTCTCGGCCGTCCTGCTCTTCGCCGTGCTCTGGTTCACGTTCGCCTACGCGCCGATCGCGCACATGGTCTGGTTCTGGCCCGGCCCGGATGCGTACACGGCGGCCAACGTCGTGGACGCGCAGAACGCCAAGGCCGGCTTCATCTGGCAGATGGGCGCGCTCGACTTCGCGGGCGGCACGGTCGTGCACATCAACGCCGGCATCGCCGGCATCGTCGGTGCAATCGTGATGGGCAAGCGCATCGGCTATGGCAAGGAATCGATGGCTCCGAACAACCTGCCCATGACGATGATCGGCGCCTCGCTCCTGTGGTTCGGCTGGTTCGGCTTCAACGCCGGCTCGGCGCTGGAGGCGAACAACTCGGCGGCGCTCGCTTTCATCAACACCTACCTCGCCACCGCGTGTGCGGTCCTTTCCTGGACATTCGGCGAGTGGCTGTTCAAGGGCAAGCCGTCGATGCTGGGTGCAGCCTCCGGCGCGGTTGCGGGACTCGTCGCGATTACGCCGGCCGCGGGCAATGTGGGCATTCCGGGGGCGTTCGTGATCGGCCTCGCCGCAGGCCTCGTCTGCCTGTGGGGTGTCAACGGCCTCAAGCAGATGATCGGCGCGGACGACTCGCTTGACGTGTTCGGCGTGCACGCCGTGGGCGGCATCCTCGGCGCGCTGCTGACCGGCATCTTCGTCTCGCCGGACCTGGGCGGGCCGAGCGTCGTCGCGGACTGGGTCACGGGCAAGACCGAGTTCCCCGGCTACCTCGCGCAGCTGTGGATCCAGGCGAAGGCGGTCGGCATCACGATCCTGTGGAGCGGCATCGTGGCTTTCATCTCCTACAAGATCGTCGACATCGTGATCGGCCTTCGCGTTCCCGAGGAAGAGGAGCGTGAAGGTCTCGACATCAGCTCGCACGGCGAATCGGCGTACCGGTTCTAGCGCGAGCGCACGTTGCGGGCGGCCGGGTCTTTCCTCCTCCCCGGTCGCCCGCACGCCGAGGCGCGAGCCAAGTCGCGCAGCACGGAAGTTTCTCCTCAGTGGCTCTTCGGGGCGCGCCCAACGCGCCCCGTTCTTTTTGCGACTGCAGCCGGCTGCGCGGCGTGCGGCCGGGTTGCAGGCGCCGCAAGGGCGCGCGCGTCCGCTACAATCCTCCGGCAACGGTTGCTGCCGCCATGGTCTCCCACCCCACTACCGCATTGACCGGTCCGCTGCAGGATCTCGAGCGGAGCGTGCTGGCGATCCGGGCCGCGGTGGTCGAAGAAGGGCTCGCGTTCGAAACGCCGTGCATTCCGGATTTCGCCGGACCGCAGGATTGTCCGCCCGGCCGCTTCCATGCGCGCAGCGTGATCGCGCGCCTCGCAGGACTCGCAGCCGCGACCGAAGTCGAGGCGCGCGAGGCGATGGCACCGGAAGCGGCGGCTGCCGTCGCATGACCTTCGCGTCGAGCCAAGCGCGGTGATCTCCCCTGCGTACTGCCAGTTGCTCGCCCGCTACGGGCGCTGGATGAACGAAAGGCTGTATGCAGCGGCCGGCGAGATGACCGACGCGGAGCGCAAGGCCGACCGCGGAGCGTTCTTCGGCTCGATCCACCGCACGCTGAACCATCTGCTCTGGGCCGACCGCGCATGGCTCGCGCGCTTCAGCGGGTCGCGCTACGACGAGCCGGCGTTCGGCGCCGATCTCCACGACGATTTCGGCGCGCTGCTCGCCGAGCGGGAACGCACCGACACGGCGATCCTCGATTGGGCCGGTCAGCTCGATGCGGCATGGCTCGAGTCCACGCTCGAGTACCGCGCCGCCTCCGACCACAAGCTGCGGCGCCTGCCCGCCTGGATCGCCGCCACGCACCTCTTCAACCACGCGACCCACCATCGTGGCCAGATCACGACGCTTCTGAAGCAGGCGGGTCGCGATCCCGGCGTGACCGACCTGCCCTACCTGCCCGGCGTCGTCCGCATCGTGGACTGATCTCGGTTCACACGATGCACAAGAGCGCATTGCAAGGTCGAAGCCGCCGAGGGCGGGGACACGCTGCGCGGCATGCGCGGCCAAGGCGCAGAACCCCTCGCCGAGTGCCCGGACGAGTCCGTGATGTCCTCTGCGAAGTTGAGCCGGAGAGGCGTATCGGCGGGTTGGCGAACCTCGATATTGCGAGCGCACGTCATCGTCGAAAGCCGTCTTTCCGCTGATTCGTCAGCCGTGCATTCAGGACAGTGGCGAGCGGATTGAACCTTGCGTCTTAACTCGATGGCTATGGAGTCCTCGACCCGGTGCCCGGCACCGAAGCCCGAATGATCGGAAAGACGCGCTTAGCGCAAGGCGCTGCCGTCGCCGCGGCCGCTTGCGCATGCCGAGCTCAGCGGGAGGCTTTCTTCCGCCGCGCACGAGGGTGGGCCAGGTCGTAGACCTTGGCCAGGTACTGGAAGTCGAGGTGGGTGTAGACCTGCGTGCTCGCTATCGATGCGTGCCCGAGCATCTCCTGGACGGCCCGAAGGTCGCCCGAGGACTGCAGCACATGCGAGGCGAACGAGTGCCGCAGCATGTGCGGATGGACATGGCGACCCAGGCCCTGCTTCACGGCCCATTCGGCGAGGCGCAACTCGATCGCGCGAGGAGAAAGACGGCGCCCGTTGCGCCCGACGAATGCCGCGTCGTCGTTCACGGGAAGCGCTGCGCGTGCGGTGAGCCATGTCTGCAACGCCGCGCGTGCGTGCGCTCCGACCGGCACGATGCGCTCCTTGCTTCCCTTGCCGAGCACCCGCACCTCGCCGGTCGCCAAATCGAGGCGGCCCACATCGAGCGTCGCGAGCTCGGCCAGACGAAGACCCGAGGAATAGGCGAGCTCGAAGAGCGCACGATCGCGCGTCGCCAGCAGATCGCTGCCCTCGATCGCCACGAGTCTCACCGCCTCGTCGGGCGAGAGTGCGCTCGGCAGGCGCTTGGGCGACTTGGGCGGTCGCAGGCCCGCGCAGGGATCGTCACGCATCGTGCGGTCCGTCTCGAGCAGGAAGCGGTACAGCGAGCGCCATGCCGACAGCACCCGCGCGAGGCTGCGGCCCGACAGGCCGCGGCCGTGCAGCGTAGCGAGGTGGCGCGCGAGCTGCGCGCGGGAGAGCCCCGCGATCGGTGCGTCCCGCGCAAGCCCCGCGAGCAGCGCGGCATCGCGCAGGTACGCCCGCCTTGTGTGGGCCGGACGGCTCGCGAGATGGGCCGCGAATGCCGACAGCAGCGCCGCGTTTGCCGGAGCGGACGCGGTCGATGTCATCGCCGGGTCCAGCTCGCCCGCGTCAGGTCAACGGCAGGAAGCGCGCGATCGCGACGCTCGAGAGCTCCGCAAGGCGCGTCAGGTACAGCGTGCCCATCGCCGGATGGAAGCGCTGGGGATCGAGGCTCGCGAGCGCGAGAACGCCGAAGGTTTGCACCGTCCGCAGCGGCAGATATGCGAACGAGTGCGCGGCTTCGCCGCCTTCGAACCAATCGCGCGACTCGAACGCGGCGTCCGGCCCGCAGTACGGCCCGCGCAGCGCGTCTGCATAGGAGCGAACGTCCTGCGACGTTGCGGCGAGCTCCGGCAGGTAGGACTGCTCGGGAACGCGTCCCCAGAGCCGGACCGCGACCAGCGGCACCTCGAAATCCTCGCGCAGGCTGTGGTGCAGCACCGCAAGCGTCGTCTCGAGATCGGGCGCAGCGAACAGCGCGAGCGTGGAGCGATGCAGCCGCTCGCCGGTCGCCTCGTTCTCGGTCCCGTAGCGGATCAGCTCCTCGAGCTTGGACTCGAGTTCGCCATTGCGCTCGCGCAGCGTCAGGATCTGGCGCTCGGCGATCGGTATCGCGTGCCCGCCGTGCGGATGCGGGACGAAGATCTGCGCGATCAGGTCCGCGTACTCCTCGAAAAACGTCGGGTTGTTCTGCAGGTACTCGGCAACCGCGCTGGCTTCCATTCTGCTTCGGATTCCCTTGTTGTCGTGATGTCGGGTGCCGCTTCGCTCCCGCCGGCGTCAGGCCGCCGGGACCTCCCACTCCCCTTCGAACACGGTCGCGGCCGGGCCCTTCATCCGCACAGGCGCGCCGTCACCAGCCCAGCCGATCGTAAGCACGCCGCCACGCATCTTCACGCGGACGTCCGCATCGAGCAGGCCGCGGCGTATGCCGGCGACGACCGCAGCGCACGCGCCCGTGCCGCACGCGAGCGTTTCTCCAGCGCCACGTTCCCAGACGCGCAGGTGAATGGTAGCGCGATCGATGACCTCCATGTAGCCCACATTCACTCGCCGCGGGAAGCTCGGGTGGCGCTCGATGCGCGGGCCCTGTGTCGCCACCGGAGCGCGCTCCACGTCGGCAACGACCTGCACCGCGTGCGGATTGCCCATCGACAGCACCGAAACGATGGCGGTCTCGCCGTCGACGTCGAGCGGCTCGGTTACCGCGCCCGTTCCGCCGGCGAACGGCACGTCCCTCGGGTCGAAGCGCGGAACGCCCATGTCCACCGTCACTTCGCCATCCTTCTCGAGTGTCGGGACGATCACGCCCGACGCCGTCTCGACACGGATCTCGCGCTTGTCGGTCAGGCCGTGCGCGCGCGCGAACACGACGAAGCAGCGTGCGCCATTGCCGCACTGCTCGACCTCGCCGCCGTCGCTGTTGACGATGCGGTAGCGGAAGTCGACCCCCGACGTTTGCGGCCGCTCGACGATCAGCACCTGGTCGCAACCGACGCCAAAGCGACGATCGGCGAGTGCCCGGAACTGCGCGGGCGTGAGCGCGACCTTCTGCCGCACGCCGTCCAGCACGACGAAGTCGTTGCCGAGCCCCTGCATTTTCGTGAAGCGCAGGCGCTCGCTCACGGTCGCGTCCCGGTCCTGCCCGCTGCCCGCGAATCACGAGCGGTCGCGCCACGTCGCGCAAAAGGGAAGCGTGCGCCATCGGCCAGCGCCACCGTGCCCGCAACCTCGTAGCGCAGCGCCGGGTTTCCGCTGCCGGGCGCGGCGCCTGCGCAGCCGCCCTCGGCATCGCCGGCCCGGCTACGACCTTCGTCGCGCCGGGTTTGCCAACCCAGGCCGCGCTTCGCATTCGGCCGTGCAGCGCAATCGTGTGCACTCGTGCAGAGGCTCGCTAGCATCCTGGCGCTCAGACGTTGAACCGGAAGTGCACGACATCGCCGTCGTGCATCACGTACTCCCTGCCCTCGAGGCGCATCTTGCCCGACTCCTTGGCGCCGTGCTCGCCCTTGCAGGCAACGAAGTCGGCGAACGCGATCACTTCAGCGCGAATGAAGCCCTTCTCGAAGTCCGTGTGGATGACGCCGGCCGCCTGCGGCGCCGTGTCGCCCACGTGGATCGTCCAGGCGCGCACCTCCTTCGGCCCCGCAGTGAAGTAGGTCTGCAAGCCGAGCAACTTGTAGCCCGCATGGATCACGCGGTCGAGGCCGGGCTCGGTCAGCCCGAGATCGTCCAGGAACACCTTCTTGTCATCGTCCTCGAGGTCGGCGATCTCGGATTCGAGCTTTGCGCACACCGGCACGACAGGTGCGCCTTCCTTCGCCGCGTACGCTTCGACGGCGTCGAGCAGCGGATTGTCATGAAAGCCGTTCTCGGCGACGTTGGCGACGTACATCGTGGGCTTCATCGTCAGCAGGAAGAATTGCCGCATTACGTCGCGTTCCTCGGGATAGAGATCCGCGCTGCGTGCCGGCCCGCCGGCGTCCAGCACCTTCAGGACCTTCTCGAGCGCCGCGACGATCCGCTGGGCCTCCTTGTCGCCGCCCGCGCGCGCCGCCTTGCCGTACTTGGCAAGCTGCTTCTCGACCGCGGCGAGATCAGCCAGCGCGAGTTCCGTGTTGATCGTCTCGATGTCCGACACGGGGTCGATGTCGCCCGCGACGTGCACGACGTTCTCGTCCACGAAGCAGCGCACGACATGTGCGATCGCATCCGTCTCGCGGATGGTCGCGAGGAACTGATTGCCGAGGCCTTCGCCCTTCGACGCCCCGGCAACCAGCCCCGCGATGTCGACGAACTCGACCGTCGCGGGGATCACCTTCTCCGGCTTCGCGATCGCGGCAAGTTCCGCAAGCCGCGGATCGGGCACTTCGACGATGCCGACGTTCGGCTCGATCGTGCAGAACGGGTAGTTCTCGGCGGCGATCCCGGCCTTGGTCAGCGCGTTGAAGAGGGTGGATTTGCCGACGTTGGGCAGGCCGACGATTCCGCAACGCAAGCTCATTCGGTGGGACCCCTTCTGGTATGCAACGCCATCATCGCGCGCTCGAATTCGCCGGCGGCGATCGCGGGCCATGCATCGAGCGCGCGAGCGAGCGCCTCCCCGATCGCCTCGCGCTCATCGGCCCGCGGCGGCTTCAGCACATAGTCGACAACCTGCTGCTGCGGGATCTCGCTGTCACGCGGGTGGCCGATGCCAAGCCGCAGCCGCCAGAATTGCGCGCTGCCGAGCTGCGCCTGAATGTCGCGCAGACCGTTGTGCCCGGCCACGCCGCCACCCAGCTTGAGCTTCGCCTCGCCGGGCCGCAGATCGAGTTCGTCGTGCACGACCAGAATCTCCTCCGGCGCAATCGCGAAATAGCGCGCGAGCGCGGCCACCGAGCGCCCGGAGCCGTTCATATAGGTCGTAGGCTTCAGGATGCGCACGCCCGACGTCGCCTTGGCGACCTCTCCGGAAAATCTCGACTCGTTGACGAAGCTCGCGCCCAACCGCACGACGAGCGCGTCCGCGAACCAGAAGCCCGCGTTGTGCCGCGTCATCAGGTATTCGCGGCCGACGTTGCCGAGGCCTGCGACGAGGCGGATCGGATTGGCCATGGCGTGCGGCGGGGCGGGTACGACAACAAAGAGGCCCGCCGTACGAAGGCCGGCGGGCCCCTTCGGCGGATCGGCGGCCGATTACTTCTTCTTGTCGTCCTTGCCGCCTTCCTTCTTTTCGCCGCCCTTGGCTTCGGCGGGCTTCGCCTCCGCCGCTGCCGGCACGGCGGCGGCAGCGGCAGCGCCTTCCGCGACCTCGACGGCTTCCTCGACTTCGGCGTGGACCTTCGGCACCGCCGCGATCGCAACCACCGGGTCCTTGCCGTGCGTCACGGCGACCACGCCCGGCGGAAGCGTGAGCTCCGAGACGTGGATCGACTTGCCGGACTCGATGGTCGAGAGGTCGACTTCGATGAACCCGGGCAGGTCCTTCGGCAGGCACGAAACGTCGAGATCGTTGGCGATGTGGCTGATCAGCGCGCCCTGCAGCTTCACCGCAGGCGACTCCGCCTCGCGCACGAAGTGCAGCGGCACCTTCATGTGGATCTTCCGGTTCTCGTCGACCCGCTGAAAATCGATATGCAGCACCTCGTTGCGGAACGGATGCATCTGCACGTCGCGCAGCAGGACCTTGTGGGCCTGCCCGTTGAGCTTCATCGTCAGGATCGAGGCGTGAAAGGCCTCGGTCTTGAGCGCATGGATGAGCGCGTTGTGGTCGAGCTCGACCGCCGTCGCGGCGGCAGCGCCGCCGTAGACGATGCCGGGCGCCTTGCCGGCCCGGCGCAGCCGGCGGGATGCGCCGCGGCCTTCGCCGGTGCGGGGAAACGCGGTGAATTCGATGTTGGCCATGGCGATGCTCCTCGTGTCTGCGGCCTTCCCTTCGCGGGCCCCGCTTGTTGCGGGCCGGACAGGTCGTCCGCTCGGTTCGCACTCGGTGTGCAGGAAACCCTTTGCGACGCGCCGAGGTGGGCCAAGCCGGCCCAACCGGCGGAAAGCCCGCGATTATAAACGGTTTTCGCGCTCCGAATCCAGACGCCGCCGCGCCTTCGAAAGGGCCAAGCGCGCCTCGTCCGGGCGCCAGCCCGGATGTTTCACCCGGGCGCGGGAATCTGGCGCGGCGGTTTGCGCCCTGGATCGGGCGCAGCCGACGGCGCCAATAGCAGCGACTATTGGCGAGGAGAGCAAGCCCGAGCCAGGTGCAAAACGACCGTCAAGAACCGCGCAGCGCGGCCATCCGAATTGCTCCACCGGTGGCGGGTGCGAAGTGCTTGTCATGGCTCGGGGCTTCGCTGAATCGGCGGCGGCCTGGCGAGATATCCAGGCTAGGGTGCCGCGCAAGCCCTCTCCTTCGGATGAACGGCCTCGATCGCGGATCGCCGGCTACGGCATGTACTGACCGCCATTCACTTCGAGGATTTGACCGGTCACGTAGCCCGACAGCGCATCGGAAGCGAGATACAGGAAAGCGCCCGTGCACTCCTCCGGCGTGCCGAGGCGGCCCATCGGGATCGCGCCCCTGAATGTCTCCAACATCTGCGGCGTCGAATAGCGCTCGTGAAAGGGCGTCTGGATGACGCCGGGCGACACCGCGTTCACGCGGATCCGGTCTTTGGTGAGCTCCTTGGCCGCTCCGCGCGTGAATGTGCTGACGAAGCCCTTGGCGGAGGCGTACATCGACGCGCCGGCGCCCCCGCCGTTGCGGGCGGCGATCGACGTGACGTTGATGATGTTGCCGTGACCCGCGCGGCGCATGTGCGGCACCGCTGCGGCCGTGGCGATGACGAGCGAGCGCACGTTGAGGTCGATCACCTGGTCGAAGAACGCGTCGTCGATGTCGGCGACCTGGACGCGCTTGATGAGCCCGCCCGCGTTGTTGATCAGGATGTCGAGACCGCCCATCGCGGCGGCCGCCTCGTCGACGACCGCCCGCACCCGCGCGCTGTCGGTCAGGTCGCCGCCGACGAGATGCGCCTCCCCTCCGGCAAGGCGAACATCGGAGGCGACTTCCTCCGCGCGGTTGCGGCTCGCGTTGTAGTGGATCGCGACCTTGCAGCCGGCCGCGGCAAACGCACGCGCTGCGGCTGCGCCGATGCCGGTGGACGCGCCGGTGACGAGCACGCACTTGCCCGCGAGATCGAGTTGCATGACCAAAACCCTCCGCAAACGTGATCGGGGCGCCGGACCGATGCGCGCGAGCGGAGCCCGGGGGCGCCTCGCCCGACCGGCCGCTATTCGGTGAACAACGAGCTTACGGATTCCTCGTTGCTGATCCGCGTCATCGTCTCGGCGAGCAACTGCGCACATGAAAGCTGCCGTATGCGCCCGCACGACTGGGCCTCCGGCGAGAGCGGGATCGTGTCGGTCACGACGAGCTCGTCGATGTCCGACAAGGCGATGCGCGCCGTGGCGCCGCCGGACAGGACAGGGTGCGTGCAGTACGCGACGACCTTGACCGCGCCGTGCTCCTTGAGCGCGGTGGCTGCCTTGCACAGCGTGTTCGCGGTGTCGACGATGTCGTCCATGATCACGCACGTGCGCCCCTGCACGTCGCCGATGATGTTCATCACCTCGGCCATGTTGGCCTTGGGCCGCCGCTTGTCGATGATCGCGAGGTCCGAATCCAGCCGCTTGGCGATCGCGCGGGCGCGCACCACGCCGCCTACGTCGGGGGAGACCACGAGCAGGCTGTCGTAGTTCTGCTTCCACAAGTCCCCCAGCAGGATCGGCGTCGCATAGATGTTGTCGACCGGTATGTTGAAGAACCCCTGGATCTGGTCGGCATGCAGGTCCATCGTCATCACGCGCTGGACACCGACCGTCATCAGCATGTCGGCGACGACCTTGGCGCTGATCGGCACGCGAGCCGAGCGCGGGCGCCGGTCCTGGCGGGCGTAGCCGAAGTACGGGATCGCGGCGGTGACCCGGGCAGCCGAGGCGCGCTTCAGCGCATCGACCATCACCAGGATCTCCATCAGGCTGTCGTTGGTCGGCGCGCAGGTCGACTGCAGGATGAATACGTCGCGGCCGCGCACGTTCTCCAGGAGCTCGACCATCACTTCGCCGTCGGAGAAGCGGCCCACCACGCAGCGGCCGAGGCTGATGTTGAGGTGCCGGCACACCCCTTGCGCCAACCCCGGGTTCGCATTGCCGGTGAAGATCCGCATCCGTTCGAACGCCATCGGGAGCCTGCGTCAAGGAGCGAAAAGGGCGGGCCGCCCGAAAGCGGCGGCCCGCCCGTCATCGCAATGGCTGGGGAGGAAGGATTCGAACCTTCGAATGCCGGAATCAAAATCCGGTGCCTTAACCAACTTGGCGACTCCCCAGCGGAAACCTGCGCACTGCCGCTGCTGCGACTCCGCGCGGACCCCGTTCCGATGCGTCACGCGAATGCCTGCAGCGGATGCCGTGCCAGCGTACGAACGACCCGGCCCCGCGTGCGATCGGGAAGCACCGCCAGCGCCGCCCGTGCCTCGCGTTCGGTCGCGAACGGAGCGAACACGCACGCGCCCGACCCGGTCATCCGCGCGTGTGGCGACACTTGCGTCAGTGCGGCCATCGCCGCGGCCACCGCCGGGAACCGCGCGAAGACGGCGCTCGCGAGATCGTTCCGACCGTAACCCTCGGAAAAGACGTTTATTTTCGTCGATGGCGTCGATCGTGTCAAATCACGCGCAGCGAAAATCTCCGCCGTCGGAACGTTCGCTTCCGGCTGCGCGAGCACGAGCCACATCGGCGGCAGCGAGACCGGCGTCACGATCTCGCCGATGCCGCGCACGATAGCGTTGTCGCCGTGCACGAAAAACGGAACATCGGCGCCGAGCGTCGCGCCGAGTTCGGCGAGCCGGCTCCGCGCGAACCGCAGATTCCAGAGGCGGTTGAGGCCGAGCAGCACGCTTGCCGCATCCGAACTGCCGCCGCCCAACCCCCCGCCCTGCGGAATGCGCTTGTCCACGGCGATCGCTGCGCCTTGCCGCGTGCCGCTCGCCTTCTGCAGCGCGCGCGCTGCGCGCATCGCGAGATCCGCATCCTCGCTCAAGCCGGGCAGCTCGCGCGTTCGCACGATCGCGCCGTCGTCCCGGTGCGCAAGCGTCACGGTATCGGCGAGATCGACCAGCGCGAACAGCGACTCGAGCAGGTGATAGCCGTCTGCGCGCCGCCCGACGACGTGCAGGAACAGGTTGACCTTCGCAGGCGCCGCGAGGACGAGCGTATCCACTGGACGTCCATTGTGCGCGCAGCGGTGCCGCGATCGAGCGGCGCGGCGCAACGTCGCTTCGCCAAGCGGCCCCGCGGGCGTCACCGCCAGTCATCGAGGGCGAGCCTTACATCGACCTCCGGATACGTGAGCCGGACGCGCGCCGGACGCAAATCGCCGGCCGCGTACCCGTAGACGATCTCCCAACCGTTCTGCCGAAGCAGCGACACCCGGCCGTGCGCGTCCTCTTCCTGCTGATGCGGCGTGCCGGGGCGGGGAATCCCCCGCATCCAGTAGGCAAGCTCGCGCACGGGGATCGGCACCCCGAGCGCCGTGGCCGTCAATTGCTCCCAGCCGGCGGCCTCGGTGGTCTTCCCATCGGGCGCTTCGAGCCGAACGCGCTCTGCGTCGCCGGTAAGCCGCGCGAGCGCCTGCCCGGTCGGCGCGGACAACGTAAGCACGTCGAGCTGCCACCCGTGCGTCCAGACGAACCGGCCCGCGACCCCCTCGTCACCGCGACGTGCCGAGAAGCGGCCACTCACTTCGAATGTCTCGGCCAGCGGCGGGCCCATCCCGCCCGGCGTCCGCGTCGGCGGCGTCGCGCAGGCGGCAAGCGCGAAGGCAGGCACGATCAGCAGCGTGCGAAGCGCAGCCGTGCGAGCGTCACGCCGCAGGTCGGTCGCCGGTTCGCCGCTCACTGTCCGTGGCGGCGGACCGTCTCCAGGAGCATCGGGTTGTCCGGAGTCACTTTGAGCTGTGATTGCCAAACTTCGCGCGCCTTGGCGGGTTCGCCCTTTGCCCACAGCACCTCGCCCAGATGCGCCGCGATCTCCGGGTCCGGCCGCTCGTTGAGCGCGCGGTTGAGGTAGTTCACGGCCTCGTCGAGCCGTCCGAGCCGGTAGAGCGCCCAGCCCATGCTGTCGAGGATGAAGGGGTCCGACGGCGAGAGCGCGTGCGCCTTCTGGATCAGCACGAAGCCCTCGTCGATGCGCGCGGTCCTATCGACGAGCGTGTAGCCGAGCGCATTCAGCGACTGCGGATCTTCCGGGCGCAGCTCGAGCAGACGGCGCAGTGCCGCCTCCGCCTCGTCGATGCGATCGAGCTTCTCGGCGATCATCGCGCGGTCGTAGATCAGATCCGGCGCATCGGGATGCTCGGCGAGACCCTTGCCGAGGACGGCATAGGCCGCCTTCAGGTCGCCGGCCTCCCGCAGCACCTGCGCTTCCGCTTGCCGTACCTGTACGCGCTGGTCGATCGTCACCGCGGGCAGGTCCGCGAGATAGCGCCGCGCCTCGTCCACCTTGCCTTGCTTGCCGAGAATCGTCGCGATGCGAAGCTTGGCGAACCAGCCACGGTCGCCGTCGGGGACCTCGCGATAGCGCTTGATCGCCTCGTCATAGCGCTGCGTCTCCTCGGCAACCTGCGCCCGATACAGCTCGACGATGCCGTCTTCGCCAAAGCCGGCGACCTTCAGTTCATCGAGCTGCTCTTCTGCGCTCGCCCAGTCCTTCATCTGCATCGAAATCGCGGCGACGCCGAACTGGAATTCGCGTTGCGTCGGGTTCTCCGCCCAGAGCTTCTGGTAGATGGCGCGGGCTTCTGCATAGCGACGCTCCTCGACCAGATATTGGGCGAGCGCGGCTCGCCCACCCTTCGAATCCGGCGAGGTCGCGAGGAACGAGCGCAGCCAGGCGATCGCATCGGCGCGCGACCCCTTCGCCAGGATCTCGGCTTTGAGCAGCACGGCGCGCTCCCATGCCGGCCTCAACGCAAGCGCGCGCTCTGCCGCCTCGGTCGTCGACTTCGCGATCGCAGGATTGCCGAGGCCCGTGTTGTAGCCCGCAAGCCCGATCGCGAATTGCGCTTCCGGGCTGGCTGGATAGGGCGCAGCGAGTTCCTGGATCAGGCGAAAGACGGCCTCCTTGTCCGATTGCTGCGCGAACAACCGGTTGAGCTGCAGGAACGGCTCGGCGACGCCGGCACCGGATGCGGCCGCATCGGCGAGGAAGCGCTCGAGCTTGGTACGCAGGTCGCCCTCGCCCTCTTCGGGCAGGTCGCGGGCCGTCGTTCCGGACGCGAGCACGGCGAGCATCTGCTTCGGTCGCTCCGCATCCGGGTCGAGCTCCGACCAGAGGCGGGCCGCCTGTTCGGCAAGGACGCGCTGGCGCGCGCCGTACGCGACCTCTGCCGCGCGGCGCGCAAGCCTTACGTCGCGCGACTCCCGAGCGGCGTCGAGAAAAGCCCGTGACGCGAGCGCGGGTTCTCCGCGCTGAAGCGCGACGTCGCCGAGAAGTATCCGGTAGAGGAGTTCCGGCGAGAGCCCTTCCTCCCCGGGTGCGCCGGGGGCCGGTCGGACGGATGCGGCCGGCGCAGGGTCGGGGGTGATCCCCGGCTGTGCCACCGCGTCCGGCGCGCCGAGCGCGGCGAGCAACGCCAGCGCGCCTGCGCGTTTCTGTAACCGCATGGAAAGCCTCGCTTGTATCCGGCCCGGGGGCTGCCAAGGGCCGCAAGGGCCTAGTTTATAGTGGCTGGACGAACCCCGGGCGGCCGCCCGGGCGGAAGCGGAAGCGATGCCCGAACTCCCCGAGGTCGAAACCACACGGCGCGGTATCGTTACATCCGTCGTCGGCAAGCGAATCCGCTCGCTCGTAGTTTACGACCACAGGCTTCGCTGGCCGGTTCCGTCCGAGCTGCCACTCGCGGTTGCCGGACGTACGATCGGCGCCATCGACCGGCGCGGCAAGTATCTGCTGTTCCGCATCGACGGGAACACGCTTCTCGTCCATCTCGGCATGACCGGCAGCCTGCGCGTCCACGCTCGCCCGCCACCCAGGCGGGCTCACGACCACGTGGACATCGAACTCGACGACGGCACGGTGCTGCGCTACCACGACCCGCGCCGGTTCGGCGCGATGCTGCTCCTCGCGGGCGCGGGGACCGATCATCCACTGCTGAGGGACCTCGGTCCGGAACCCTTCGACGCTTCGTTCGATGCCGATTATGTCCATGCGGCCACCCGCCGGCGCACGGCAGCGATCAAGCTCGTCCTGATGGACAGCCGGCTCGTGGTCGGCGTGGGCAACATCTATGCAAACGAAGTGCTTTTCCGGGCGGGCATCCGTCCGACGGTCGCGTCCGGCCGGGTCTCCCGCCCGCGGGCTGCGCGCCTGGTGGACGCTCTGCGCGCGACGCTGGCCGAGGCGATCCGCGCAGGCGGCAGCACGCTGCGCGACTACGTCGACGCCAGCGGGCAGGCGGGCCATTTCCAGTTCCGTTACAACGTCTACGGCCGGCAAGACGAGCGTTGCCGGACCTGTGGAGCGGCCATCCGTCTCGTCCGCCAGGGCGGGCGCTCGACCTACTACTGCCCCCGCTGCCAGCGCTGATGCAACACGGGGGCCGCGTCGGCCCCTCCGTCCATCGGCTGCCCCACCCGACGGCATGCCGCGTGCTTTACAACCCGGAAATACCGATGCATTTTACCGCCCGCTCCACGCAAACCCGCCATGAACCCCGGGATGATCGCCCACTCGCGCGACCTCGCTGCCCGCTTTGAGGTCTACAGCGATTGGCGCCGCCGCCTTTCGGCCGGCATCTCCGCGATGCACGCCTGGCTCCAGGAGCAGGAGCTCGCCGACGCCCAGGTCGATGCCAAGGTCCAGCAGTTGCTCGAGCGGCTTCATCAGGACAAGCTCGTCGTCGCGTTCGTCGCCGAATTCTCGCGGGGCAAGTCGGAACTGATCAACGCAATATTCTTCGCCGACTTCGGCCAGCGCCTGCTGCCCTCCTCCGCGGGACGCACGACGATGTGCCCGACGGAATTGCTCCACGACGAGTCGCGCCCGCCGTCGATCCGCCTGCTGCCGATCGAGACGCGACTGAAGGACGCGACGGTCACCGAGCTCAAGAACTACGCCGACGAGTGGGTGACGCTGCCGCTCGACCTGTCGTCCGCGGAGCGGATGGGCGAGGCGCTCGCGCGCGTGTCGCAGGTCAAGCGCGTACCGCTCGCGCTCGCGCGCAAGTACGGCCTCTATGACGACGAGTCGAGCGAGTCGATGGCGGCGCTGACGCGCGACGACAAAGGCGCGATCGACATCCCGTGCTGGCGGCACGCGGTGATCAACTTCCCGCATCCGCTGCTGCAGCAGGGGCTCGTGATCCTCGACACGCCAGGTCTGAACGCGATCGGCACCGAGCCCGAGCTCACGCTGTCGCTCCTTCCCAACGCACATGCGATCCTGTTCATCCTCGCGGCCGACGCGGGGGTCACGAAAACCGACCTCGACGTCTGGAACGCTCACCTTGCCGGCGATGACGCCGCCGCGCGCGCCGGGCGGATCGTCATCCTGAACAAGATCGACGGGCTGTGGGACGACCTCAAGCGTCCGGCTGCCGTGGATGCGGAGATCGAACGGCAGGTTCGCGCCAGCGCGACGATGCTCGGCGTGCCCGCGTCGCAGGTCTACGCCGTCTCGGCGCAAAAGGCGCTCCTCGCCAAGGTGAACGGCGACGACGCGCTGCTCGCGCGAAGCCGCATGCCGGACTTGGAGGGGGCGCTGTCGCGCAAGCTCATTCCGGCAAAGCGCCAGATCGTCGGCGCCGCGACCCAAGGCGAAGTGCGCACGCTCGCGCTTACCGTGCGCGGCCTCCTCGACGCCCGTGCCCGCGGGATCGGCGAGCAGCTCGCAGAGCTGCGCGCGTTGCGCGGCAAGAACCAGGACGTGGTGGAGCACATGCTCGACCGCACACGCGAGGAGAAGCAGCGCTTCGAGCGCGGGCTCGCGCGCTTCACCGCGCTGCGCAATGTCTTCACGAACCAGACCAATCGGCTGTTCGACGAGGTCGGGCTCGATTCGCTGCGCCGCAACGCCACGCGCACGCGACGCGCGATCGAGGCCTCGCCCTTCACCAAGGGCGTGCGCGGCGCGATGAACGAGTTCTTCTCGGCGATCCGCGAGGACCTTTCGCAGGCGGGCCGTGTTTCGGGCGAGATCCACGAGATGATGCAGGCCATGTACTCGCGCTTCGCGACCGAGTACGGGATCGAGGCATTCGTGCCGCCGCCGTTCTCCGTGCTCAAGTACCAGAAGGAGATCGAGCGGCTGGAGCGCGCGTACAACCGCCACTTCAACACGCTCTGGAACATGGTCAGCAAGGCGAAGTTCGCGCTGATGAAGCGCTTCTTCGAGACGATCGCCTCGCGCGCCAAGCACGTCTACGACATCGCCAACCGCGACGCGGAGGCATGGCTGCGCGCCGTGATGTCGCCGCTCGAGACCCACGTACGCGAGCATCACCTGCAGCTCAAGCGCCGGCTCGAGAGCATCCAGCGCATCCACCGCGCAAGCGACGAGCTCGAGGATCGGATCGCGGAGCTCGAGCAGCAGGCCGAAGCGATGGACGCCCAGATCCGCGCGCTCGAAAGCAAGGTGCGCGCGATCGACATGATGGTCGAGCAAGAGGACGCGCTGCCGATGGCGGCGAACGGATAGCCGGATATCAGCGATCAGCGTTCGACAGGTCCCGATCGAAGTCCCGGACAGGAGAGTGGAAGGCGAAAGGCCCGCGATCGCGGGCCTTTCGCCTTCCACCGATCCACGACTGGCGCACGACTACCGGACGAATTTGCCCTCGCGCCCTATCATCGCGAGGTCCACGAACCGCGACGCGTTGTGGTTCGTGCTCGAAAAAGAGATGCTGAAACCACCGAGGTCGAGGTTGTTGATCGACTCCATTGCCGCGATGAACCGCTCGCGGGTGAGGTTGGCCCCTGAACGGCGCAGGCCCTCCACCAGCACCTTGGCTGCGATGAAGCCTTCGAGCGTCGAAAAGTTGATGTCGACATTGCCCGCTCGCTTCGCGAGCTCCAGATATTCCTTGACCACCGGCGTGAGGGGGCTCCAAGGGAACGGCACGACCTGCGCGATCGTCACGCCGCGCCCCTCCTCGCCAAGCGCCTCGGCGAGCGCCTTGCTCCCGACGAACGAGACCGTGTAGAACGACGCCAGGCTTCCCGCCGCTTTCATCTGCCGCACGAACTCCGCTGTCGATCCATAGGCGGAGATCATGATGATCGCATCGGCCTGCGCCGCGTGAATCGCCTTAGCCGCTTCGCCGACATTGGTCGTGTTGCGCTCGACGGTGCCGAGACCCACGACCTTCATGTTGCGCTTCGCGAGCGCGCGCTTGACGCCCTCGAGGCCAGCCTGGCCGTACGAATCGTTCTGGTAGAAAACCGCGATCTTCTGCGATCCGGTGCGCGTCAGGTGCTCGACGATGGCCTCGGTCTCGTCGAAATAGCTCGCGCGCACGTTGAAGATGTAGCGGTTGAAGGGCGTGCGCAGGAGCTCCGCGCCGGTGAACGGTGCGACGAAGGGCACGCGCGCCTCGGTGAAGATGGGCAGCGACGCCTGGCTCGTCGGAGTTCCGACGTACGCGAACAGCGCGAACACGCGGTCCTCCGAGATGAGCTTCTTCGTGTTCTCGGCCGCGAGCGTTGACTCGTACTTGTCGTCGCGCGTCTTCAACTCGATCGTGCGGCCGTTCACGCCGCCCTGCGCGTTGATGTGGTCGATCCAGAGCTTCGCGCCGGCGCGCAGCTGGATGCCGAGCTGCGCGGCCGGACCGCTGAATGCCGCGGACTGACCGATCAAGATCGAGGTCGGCGACACCCCGTCTTCTGCACGAGCGGCGCCGGTCAGTGCGCAAGCAATCGCGAACGTCGCGCAGGCCTGCAACAGGCGCTTCATGCGACCAACCTCCTTCTGCGGTGACGCGTAGCGGCCGGTTTCGCGGCCGACGCACTTGGTTCGGGGCATCGAAGCAAAAGCCGGGCCAGTATCCTACAACTCGACGTCGGGACGGGTGAGACCACTTCGGCAGCAGCGTCGAACGGCGCGGTGCGGTCGGGGGCAAGCGGCTGGCGGTCCGCCGGTCGGTCAGCCCGGCTGGCGATCACGCCGCCTTGACAGCCCCTGTGGCCACCAGCGCGTGGTAGCGCGCAAGCAGCGTGTCGCGTGTCTCGATCCGCTCCGGGTTGACGGGGATGCAGTCCACCGGACAGACCTCGCGGCACTGCGGGGTGTCGAAATGGCCAGCGCACTCGGTGCAGCGGTCGGGGTCGATCACGTAGATCTCGAGACCCTGCGAGATCGCGCCGTTCGGACATTCGGGCTCGCAAACGTCGCAATTGATGCACTCGTCGGTGATCATCAGCGCCATCGAGGACCTCTTATTCGGCGCCGGCGGCGGACTTCGCCTTCAGGCGGGCGTTGACAGCCGGGTGGACGAACGCCGAAACGTCGCCGCCGAACTTGGCGATTTCCCGGACGATGGTGGCGGAAACGAACATGTACTGCTCGGAGGGGGTCAGGAAAAGCGTTTCGACCTCCGGATGCAGGATACGGTTCATCCCGGCCATCTGGAACTCGTACTCGAAGTCCGATACGGCGCGCAGGCCCCGGAGGATCACCCGCGCCTTCTGCTGATGCACGAAGTCCATCAGCAGCGTCGAGAAGCTCGTCACCTTGACGTTCGGAAGCGGCGACAGCACCTCGCTCGCCATGGCGACACGTTCCGCGGTCGTGAAGAATGGGCGCTTGGCCTGGCTGTCCGCCACTGCAACCACGACGTCGTGGAAGAGGCTCGCCGCCCGGCGCGCGAGATCCTCGTGGCCCCGCGTGAACGGGTCGAACGTGCCGGGGTAGACGACTTTCAACATGGAGTTCCTCGCGGCACCGAACGCGCTTCGGGCGTGCGCGCTCGCGCCTCACGCGCGGGCGAGCAGATGGTAATACACCTGTCCTGCACGGTCCGCGCGGCGGACGACGAGCCCGGGCGGCGCCGCGAGCGCTCGCGGAGCCTCCGCGTACAGCATTCCCGACGGGGCGAGGCGCTCGACGCATGAAGGGAGCAAGCCCGCCCACGGATCCTCCGCGAACGGCGGGTCGAGAAAGATCACGTCGAATACGCGTCGCTCGCGGGCGAGAAAGGCCGGTGCGTCCGCTCGATGCGCTTCCAGTCCCGACAGGCCGAGCGCGCCCGCATTCGCCTGCAGGGCCTCGACGAGCCGGGCATTGCGGTCGACCGCCACCGCGAGTTGCGCGCCGCGGGAGAGCGCCTCGAGCGAGAGCGCGCCGGTCCCGGCGTAGAGGTCGAGCGTGGCACCTCCCGTCAGGTCCTGCCCCAGCCAGTTGAACAACGTTTCGCGCACGCGGGCGGGCGTTGGGCGTAGGCCGGGCACCGCGGGGAAGCGCAGCACGCGACCCCGGCACCGCCCGCCGATGATGCGGACGCGATTCGCAGTGGCGACGGCCATGGGTTCGGACGGGCGCAGCGGGAGGGGCGCGTAGAATTCCATGTTTCGCCTCCATCGTCCAACCTGCAAGTTCCCCGTGTTCGATCTTTTCAAGCGCAAGCCAGGCGACAAGGTGCCGTCGCAGGAGGCGCCTCCGGCCGCCGACGCCGCAGCGCCTGCCGCCCCGAACGAAACGCAGGCTGCTGCGCCGGCCCCGACGATCGCCGCTTTGGAATCCACGGGGGATCACCGCTTCGAAGCGGCGGTCGAAAGCGAGGCCGAGGCGCCCGCCGAGGAAAGGAAGTCATGGCGCGAGCGACTGAAGGCCGGGCTTTCCCTTTCCCGCGGCAAGCTCGCGGGCGCGCTGACCGGCGTGTTCCGGCGCCGGGTGCTGGACGACGAAGCGCTCGAAGAGCTGGAAAGCGCGCTTCTGACCGCCGACGTCGGCGTGGACGCGACCGCCCACCTGCTCGAGGATCTCAAGGCGCGCTACCGGAAAGCGGGCAACGAAGCCGACCCGCACGCATTGCTGCGCCAATCACTTGTTGCGCTGCTTGCACCGCTCGAGAAGCCTCTCGCGCTCGGCGCGTCGCGCCCCCACGTGATCATGATCGCAGGGGTCAACGGGGCCGGCAAGACGACCTCGATCGGCAAACTCGCGAAGTGGCTGCAGCAGCAACGCTACTCGGTCCTGCTGGCAGCCGGTGACACGTTCCGCGCGGCCGCCCGGGAACAACTCGCGATCTGGGGCGAGCGCAACAACGTCACCGTGATCGCCCAGCAGGGCGGCGATCCGGCGGCCGTCACGTTCGACGCGATCGGTGCCGCCAAGGCCCGGGGCATCGACGTCGTGCTTGCCGACACCGCCGGCCGGCTGCCGACCCAGCTGCACCTGATGGACGAGCTCCGCAAGGTGAAGCGCGTCATTGCCAAGGCGCAAGCCGGGGCGCCGCATGACGTGTTGCTCGTTCTCGACGCCAACACGGGCCAGAACGCCCTCGCGCAGGTGAAGGCGTTCGACGCCGCGATCGGGCTGACGGGGCTCGTCATGACCAAGCTCGACGGCACCGCCAAAGGCGGAGTTGTGGCGGCGATCGCCAAGCAGCACCCGATCCCGATCCAATTCATCGGCGTGGGGGAGGGCGTGGACGACCTGCGGCCCTTCGTCGCCAGCGACTTCGTGGATGCACTGCTGCCCGACGCTTGAAACCGGCCGCGCCGGAACGCGGGGCCCGGTCGGCTACAAACCAGCGCCGCGCAAAAAGTGAGCGTGCGCTCACACTCTCGCGACCGATCGCTTCTTCGATCTGCCGATCGCCGAACTCGGCCGGTGGGCAGGGGTAGGACCTGCAATGCCGCCGCGCTGCGAACCGCGTGGGCCGTCCAAAAGGATGGAGGGTTACGGCATGCCTGACCGAAACAGTCGGGAACTTCGGCGGGCCTTAGCACTCTGATGCAGCGAGTGCTAAACTGATCTCGAGGGTAGTGTGGGCGTGCTCGAGAAAAGAGGGTTGCGCCGCCCCAAGGAGATTGATCGATGACCGGAACCGCGCTGACTTTCCCGACACCGACTTCGCTGGGAAGCCTGGACCACTACATCCAGGCGGTAAATCGCTTCCCGCTGCTGACGGCGGAACAGGAGGCCGAACTCGGGCGACGCTGGAAAGAACACGAGGATGTGGCAGCGGCGCGGGAGCTTGTGCTTTCGCATCTGCGGCTCGTCGTCGCCGTATCGCGCAAGTACGTGGGTTACGGCCTGCCGCAGGCGGACCTGATCCAGGAGGGCAACATCGGCCTGATGAAGGCGGTGCGCCGCTTCGATCCGGACCGCGGGGTGCGGCTCGTCTCTTTCGCGCTGCACTGGATCCGCGCCGAGATCCACGAGTACATCCTCAAGAACTGGCGGCTCGTCAAGGTCGCGACCACCAAGGCGCAGCGCAAGCTCTTCTTCAACCTGCGCAGCATGAAGACGCGGCAGGCGGCGCTGACGCACAAGGAAGCGAACGCGATCGCGAAAGAACTGGGCGTCAAGACCGACGAAGTGCTCGAGATGGAGACTCGCCTCACCGGAGCGGACATCGCGCTCGATCCGACGCCTTCCGACGACGAGAACTCGGTCGCGCCGATTGCCTACCTGATCGACGACAGCGAGTCGCCGGCGCAGGTGTACGAGCGCACGCAAACCGAGGAGCGGCGCAGTCAGAGCCTTAAGCAGGCGCTGACCGGGCTCGACGCCCGCAGCCGCCGCATCATCGAGGCGCGCTGGCTGCGCGAGGACAATCAGGCGACGCTGCAGGATCTCGCCGATGAGTACGGCGTGTCCGCCGAGCGGATCCGCCAGATCGAGTCCAAGGCGCTGAAGCACATGAAGGGGGCGATGGCGGACGTGGCGTAGCGTCGGAATTTCGCTTGGAAGTGCCGCGAATTCCTGTCGAGCCGGCTCCCAGGGCCGGCTCGCGGCGGCTGCCTCCGGACGCGCAGCGTTAGCCTGCACGCCGATCGCATCGGTGCCCGGCGGCGAAACGCGGTTGCCGTCAACCCCCGCTTTGCGCTGCCGCCGCCTGACGCTCACCTACCCCCGTCGCCGGCCTTGTCGCGACTCCACGCTGGCGCGCGCTGCTCCCGGCATGCTGCAGGACGGGCGGTGAGCCGCCTCAAGCCCGGCCCGGGAGCCCTTGCGGGCGAAGTCCACGTCGTTTTCCGTGAATCTCGTTCGTCACAATTCGACCTGCGTGCCCAACTCCACGACGCGGTTAGTCGGGACGTGGAAGAAGTCCGAAGCCTTGACCGCGTTCTTGGACATCGACGCGAACAGCCGCTCCCGCCAGAGCGCCATGCCCGGCATCTTGGTCGGGATAAGCGTCTCGCGCGAGACGAAGAACGACGTGTCCATCATGTCGAACGGGAACCCCTTGCTGCCGCAGCGCTCGAGAAGCGCCGGCACGTCCGGGTCTTCCTTGAATCCGTAGTACGCACGCATTGCGTAGAAGTCGGCACCGAGCGGCGAGATGTCGAAGCGTTCGTCCGGCGAGACGTAGGGAATGTCGCGCGTGACCACGGTCAGGAACACGACGCGCTCGTGCAGCACCTTGTTGTGTTTCAGATTGTGCAGCAGCGCATGCGGGACGCGATCCGGCGTCGACGTGAGGAAGATGCTCGTGCCCTGAACGCGGGTCGGCGGGGCGGCCTCGATGCTCTGCACGAACAGGTCGAGCGGCATCGCGTCCTCGGCGAGACGGCTCATCAGCACCGCGCGCCCGCGCTTCCACGTGGTGAGCAACGTGAACACCACGCCGCCGATCAGCAGCGGGAACCAGCCGCCCTCGGGGATCTTGAGCGAGTTCGACGCGAGGAACGCGAAGTCGATCGTGCCGAGCGGCACGGCGATCGCGAGAGCGAGCGGTAGCGACCAGCGCCATAGCAGGCGCATCACGAAAAAGATCAGCACCGAGTCGATCAGCATCGCGAGCGTCACCGCGATGCCGTACGCGCCGGCGAGATTGCTCGAGTTGCGGAATCCGACGACCAGCAGGATCACCGCAACAAGCAGCGTCCAGTTGATGAAACCGATGTAGATCTGTCCGATCTCGCGCTCGGAGGTGTGGCGAATCGCAAGCCGCGGGCAATAGCCCATCTGCACCGCCTGCCGCGCAAGCGAGAATGCGCCGGAGATCACTGCCTGCGAGGCGATCACCGTCGCACACGTGGCGAGGATCACGAGCGGCGGCAGCGCCCAGTTCGGCGCGAGCAGATAGAAGGGGTTCTTGACCGCTTCCGGCTGCGCGAGCAGCAGCGCTCCCTGGCCGAAGTAGTTCAGCACCAGCGCCGGGCCGACGAAATAGAGCCACGCAAGGCGGATTGGCCGCGCGCCGAAATGGCCCATGTCGGCGTAGAGCGCCTCGGTTCCGGTGACCGCGAGCACGACCGCGCCAAGCGCGAGGAACGTCGCGAACGGATGGTCGACGACGAAGTGGATCGCGTGCAGCGGCAGCAGCGCGACCAGCACCGCCGGGTTCTGCGCGATGTGCCACACGCCGAGCACGGCCAGCACGACGAACCAAAGCGCCATCACCGGACCGAACAGAAGGCCGACCGACCCGGTGCCGCGCTTCTGGATCGAGAACAGCGCGATCATGATGACGACGGTGACCGGCACGATGAACGGGTGCAGCGCCGGCGCCATCACCTCGAGGCCCTCGACGGCGGAAAGCACCGAGATCGCCGGCGTGATCATCGCGTCGCCGAAGAACATCGCTGCGCCGAAGATGCCGAATCCGACGAGCCACCAGCGGAGCCGCCCGTGGGCCTCGACAGCGCGCGAGACGAGCGCGGTCAGCGCCAGGATGCCGCCCTCGCCGCGGTTGTCCGCGCGCATGATCAGAACGACGTACTTGAGCGTCACGACGACGACGAGCGCCCAGAACACGAGCGAGAGCAGACCGTGGACGTTGTCGGCGGTGAGCGGGAGCCCGTGGTGCCCGGTGAATACCTCGCGGATCGTGTACAGCGGCGAGGTCCCGATGTCGCCGTAGACCACGCCGATCGCGCCGACCATGAGGGGCAGCATGGGCCGGGCCGACCCGGCGACGGGTATTGCGGCGGTCACGGAAGGGTCTGCCCGAGCCTCAGGCTGCGCTGTCGTCGGTGCGGCGCGAGAAGCGGATGCTGAGTTGCTTCAGCTTGCGGTACAAGTGCGTGCGTTCGAGCCCGGCCTTCTCCGCGACACGGCTCATGTTGCTCTGCTCGCGTCCAAGCAGCTGCTCGAAATAGATACGCTCGAACGCCTCGCGCGCCTCCCGCAGCGGCATCTCGAAAAAGCGCGCGGTGATCTCCGGCGCCACGGCCTGCTGCGGCGACGCCGACTCACCCAGCAGCCGCTTGACGTGATCGGGCGTGATGTCGCCGCGCACGAGCGCGAGGTTCGCGACGATGCTGGCGAGATGGTCGAGGTTGCCCGGCCAATAGGCGTTGGTCAGCATCGCGAGCGCTGGCGGCGGCAGCGCGGCGAGCAGCGGAGCCGACGGGTCGCCGCGCGTCGCCTCGCGCCAGAAACGCTCGATCAGCGGCGGGATGTCCTCGCGCCGGGCCCGCAGAGGCGGCAGCATCACCGCGCCGGCCGAAAGCTGAGCGAGCAGCGCAGCGTCGAACTTCCCTTCCGCCGCGAGATTGCCAAGCGGCTCGGCGCTCGTGCAGACCAGCGTCACCTCGTGCTTCTCGAGCTTGGGAAGCAGGAACGCGAGCCCCCTCTGTTCGATCTTCGAGTACTGCCCGATCTCGGCGCAATAGAGCGTTCCCTCGCGCGCATCCTCGAGCAGCGAAAGCGGGTTCGCGGCGAGCCGCGCGCCGGAGGTGAGCGGCACGAACGCCGTACCGGCCGCGGGAACGGCACGCGCCGCGGCATCGTGACCGGCACCCGCCTCGCCCAGGATCAACAGCGGCCTGGTCGCCGCCAGTACCTGCTCGATCGCCCGCTCGACCTCGCGCACCGGCGGCGAGTTGCCGAGAGCCGCGAGCGAAACGCGCCGCGGTTCCTTCACGGTCGCGTTCTTTAGCGCGCGCGCGATCATCGCGAGGAGCTTCGCGAGCCCGATCGGCTTCTCGAGGAAGTCGAACGCACCGATCTTGGTCGCCTCGACCGCGGTCTCGATCGTGCCGTGCCCCGACATCATCACCACGGGCATCGAAAGCTGGCCCGAGGTGGCCCATTCGCGCAGCAAGGTGATGCCATCGGTATCCGGCATCCAGATGTCGAGCAGAACGAGTGCGGGCTGCTGCCGCGCTCGGTAGGCGCGCGCCTGGCCCGCGTTCTCGGCCAGCGCGACCCGATAGCCCTCGTCCTGCAGGATCTCGGAGAGAAGCTCGCGGATGCCGACCTCGTCGTCGACGATCAGGATGTCTTGTGCCTGCTGCATGCCCGCCATGTTACCCGTCCGCCTCCATCGTGCGCGGGAACTCGAGCGTGACCCGCGCACCGCGCGGGGACGCGTTGGCGACCGTCACGCGTCCGCCGTGTTCTTCGACGATCTTTTTCACGATGGCAAGCCCGAGCCCGGTCCCCTTCGATTTGGTGGTGATATACGGCTCGAACGCATGCGCAAGCACGTCGGGCGCGAATCCGGGCCCGCCATCGGCCAGCGAAAGCACCGCCGCTGTGCCCTCGGGGGCGAGGGCGAAGGCGAACGAGGGCGTCGCGACGTCGGCCTGCGCGTCGATCGCGTTCTGGAGGAGATTGTGGAACACCTGGCGCAGGCGGGTCGGTTCGCCCTGGATCACGACGGGCGCGGCGGGAAGATCGAGCGACACGTTGGGACGCAGATTCTCGTACAGAGCCAGCACGTCGAGCAAGAGGGAGACGAGATCGACCGGCTGCATCTGCCCGGGGCGCGGCGTCCGTGCGTAGATCGCGAAGTCGTCCACCATGTGCTTCATCGCCGCGACCTGCGCGACGATCGTCTGCGTTCCGCGCTTCAACGTCTCCTGGTCGCCGCCGTCGAGCTTGGACTCGAGCTTCACTGCGAGCCGCTCGGCGGAAAGCTGGATCGGCGTCAACGGATTCTTGATCTCGTGCGCGAGGCGGCGCGCGACCTCCGCCCAGGCGGCGTCGCGCTGCGCCTCCAGGAGCTCGGACACGTCGTCGAACACGACGACGTAGCCTGCGACCGGCGAACCCGGCAGGCGCGTTCCGCGTATCAGCAGCGTGCGCTTGAGGTTTGCGACCGACAGCGCGGCCTCCTTCTGCCACGCGCCCTCGCGGCTGCTGCGGAACCCCTCTGCGACCAGCTCCGCGAACGGTGCGAGCGCGGGCGCGCGCCCACCCCATTCCGGAAGCGCGACACCCGTGAGCTCGGCGAGCGGCTGCTGCAGGATGACGGCGGCGCTGGGATTCGCGGTGCGCAGGCGATAGCGCTCGTCGAATGCGAGCACGCCCGCCGAAAGGTTGCCGAGGATGCTCTCGAGATAGGCGCGCGTGGTCTCGATCGCGCGACGCGACTCCTCGTTGCGCACGTTGGCCTCGGCGAGTTGTTCGGTCATCGTGTTGAACGATTCGGTGAGCACGCCGAGCTCGTCGCGCGAGGTCACCGGCTGGCGGCGCGAGAAATCGCCCTGCGCGACCGCGCGCGTGCCTTCCGCGAGCAGGCCGAGCGGCTCGGAGAACTGCTCGGAGAGCACGACCGCGAGGCCGAGCGCGCTCGTGAGCGCGAGCAGCAGCGTGAGCGTCAGCGTAAGCTCGTAGAGACGCTTGAGCGACTGCCGCGAAAAGGAGATTTCCTGATAGTCGCGCCACCCGGCCTGCACCTTCTCCACTTCCTGCGCGAGCACCCGCGGCACCGGCTCCGTGACCTGCAGCACCTTGAGCGGCTCGAGCCGGTCGGCGCTGTTCACCGGTACGACCACGCGCAGCACGAGACCGTCGCCCGCCTGCTCGATCCCGGCCGTCTCCTGCTGCAGACGCGCGCGACGCAACGCGGTCGCGGACGGCGGTTCCGGCGTGGCGGTCGTCTGCCCGGTGCCTCCGATCGCGAGCACCTTGCCGGTCGCGGAATACAGCGCGGCTTCGTACACGCCGGCCTGCTCGGCGGCGCGATTGAGCGTGAAGCCCGCGTTGCCTGGCGTGTCGGATAGCGTGCCCGCGATCTGCTGCGCCTTGTTGGCGGTTTCCTTGAGCAGGAAATCGAGCGCATTGCGCCCCACGTTGAGCCCGCCTTCCAGTGCGCGATCGACGCGCACGTCGAACCAGCTCTCGATCGAGCGGCCGAGGAACTGGACCGATACCGCGTAGAGCAGCACTCCGGGCAGGATCGCGACCAGCGCGAACAGCAGCACGAGCCGCGCGGTCAGACGCGACCCGAACACGCCGCGCTTGTAGCTGCGGCGCAGGCGCCAGAGCTGCCAGCCGACGATCGCCATCAGCAGCGCGACCATCGCGCCGTTCAGCAGCAGCAGACGGTCGTAGCCGACCGCGAACAGCGTGGTGTTCGCGCTCGCGGTCGCAAGCAGGAACAGCGCGATGCCGGCGAGCCCGGCAGCGGCGAGCAACAGCCAGCGGATGCCGCGCGATGCGAAGAGGCCGGTCAAGGCGCGAAGCTCCAGCTCCAGCGATACCAGTCCGACGCAAGCTGCCATTCGCGCGAAGCGAGCGCGGTGACCTGGAACGGCTTCGGCAGTTTCTCGACGTCGAGGCGCACGCGCACCGCCGCGTCGTAGCGCGCGCCCTTCTCCAGCTGATCGACGCGAGCGACGCTGCGCGCCGTGATGCGCCCGATCATGCGCTCGACATCGGCGAGTTCGTCGAACGTCTGCCCGAGCAGTCCGCTCGACACGCGGTACTGGCGCGTAAGCGGCGCGTACGACACGCGGTACGTGGTCGCGTTTTGCACCACCCTTTCGTCGAACCAGTACCAGCGCGGGAGCGCGAGCTCGAACTCCTGAACGACGTAGAGCGGCACGCCGCGCGCCAGTGCCTCTTCCAGCGTCGAGGTGAACGAGAACGCGAACTCGGCGTAGAGATCGACCCGCTCGTCCTCGACGCGCAGCGAAGCCTCGACAACGGGGATCGTGTCGGCCTTCGCGTCCGGCGCTGCCAGCGGCAGCAGCGGCAGCGTGGCGACCCATGCCACGGCGCGCCGGCGGGAGAGGCCGGGCGCAGGGCGACGCAGGAGCGAGCGGTTTGAGCGGGGAGGCATGCCGGCCGGAACGGGGCCCGAAGCGCTTGCGCCGGTCCGCACCCGCCCGGCCTTCGGGCCGGCACGCGGGACCCGGTCACGCCTTGCGGAGCAGCGCGTAGAAAAAGCCGTCCTGATTGTGGCCTGCGCCCGGAAGCGAAGGCAAGAGCTGACCGCCATCGTGTGCGACCTCCGGTGCGAAGGTGAGGGATTCCCGCAACGCGTCGGGGTGGTCGGCGGCGAATGCCGCGACGCGGGTTTCGTTCTCCTCGCGAAACACCGAGCAGGTCGCATATAGCATGAGCCCCCCGCGCGCAAGACAGGGCCACAACGCGTCCTGGATCGCCTGTTGCGTGGCCGCGAACGCCGGCACATCGCTTGGCCGCCGCAGCCACTTGCCGTCCGGATGGCGGCGAACCACACCGGATGCCGTGCAGGGCACGTCGGCCAGAATGCGGTCGAATGCGACACCGTCCCACCACGCGCCGGGCGCGCGCGCATCGCCCACGACGAGCCGCGCGCGCGGATTTCCAAGACGAAGGCGCGCGAGGTTTTCCTGCACGCGCGACAGCCGGGCGGCGTCGGTGTCGAGCGCGAGCAGGTCGATGTCGGCGAGCTCGAGCAGGTGCGAGGTCTTGCCGCCGGGCGCGGCACATGCGTCGAGCACGCGCATCCCTTGCGCAATGCCGAGGAGCGGCGCCGCAAGCTGCGCGCCGAGATCCTGCACGGAGAACAACCCTTCGCCGAAACCCGGCAGCGAAGCGACCGGTTGCGGCTTTTCGAGCACGACGCCCGCATCCCCCGCTGCGCGTGCTGCAATCCGCTGCGCGGAAAAGCGTGCGAGCAGCGACTCGCGCGTGCCGGCGCGGCGGTTCACGCGGAGCGCAAGCGGTGGACGCTCGTTGCCCGCCGCGAGGATCGCCTGCCAATGCTCGGGGTGATCGTGACGCACGCGCTCGATCCACCAGCGCGGATGCGACCAGCGCGCCACGGGATCGGCCTGCACGCGCGCGACGAGCGCCTCCCGCTCGCGCAGGAACCGTCGCAGCATCGCGTTGACGAGGGATTTCGCGGCGGGGCGCGCGACTTCCGCCGCCGCGGCCACTGCCTGATCGACGATCGCGAAGGCCGGCGCCTTCGTTTGCTGCAACTGGTAGAGCGCGACCGCGATCAACGCCACGAGCTTCGTATCGGCAACGGGCTTCGCCGCGAGCGCGCGGGCGAGCGCCGCGAGCGTGCCCCAGTGCCGCAGCGTGCCGTACGCGAGTTCGTGGATCAGCGAGCGCGCGGGGCCCGCGTCGTCGGCCCCGACCGCCGCGAGCGCGACGGCGAGATTGGCGCCATCCATGACGCGACACACGGCGAGCGCTGCCTGGCGTTGCGATTGGCGCACGTCGGCTCCCGCGTCAGCGCGGCTGCGGCGCGCCCGCAACCGGGGATTCGGGAGTTGGCGAGAAGCGTGTACCGGGCACGAGAAAATGGCCGGCGAGAAATGCGCCGGCCGGCATCCGCCGGCCGCCGGCAGGCTGCAGCTCGAGAATCCGCAGCGCCCCCCGTCCGCAAGCGACGTCGATGCCGTCCGGGCCGGCCGACAGGATCGTTCCCGGCGCAGCCGTCGTCTCGTGCTCGATCGGCCGCGCTCGCCAGAGCTTGAGTCCGCCACCGTCCTGCGCCGTGTACGCGCCCGGAACCGGATCGAATGCGCGGATCTGGCGATCGATGGCCTCCGCGTCCGCCTCCCAATCGACGGCGGCCTCGCCGCGCGCGATCTTGTGCGCATAGGTCGCGCCTTCGGCGGGCTGCGCGTGCGCGACAAGCCCGCCGTCGCGGGCAAGACGGCGGAGCACGGCCACGATCGTTCGCGCGCCGACGCTCGCGAGCTTGTCGTGGAGCGTGCCGGCGGTTTCGCCCGCGACGATCGGCACGTCGACGACCTCGATCACCGGGCCCGTATCGAGGCCGGTGTCCATCTGCATGATCGTGACGCCGGTCGCCGCGTCGCCTTCGAGCAGTGCCCGCTGGATCGGCGCCGCTCCGCGCCAGCGCGGCAGGCGCGAAGCATGGATGTTGAGACAGCCGTGCCGCGGCCAGGAGAGGACCGCGGGCGGCAGAATCAGACCATACGCGGCAACGACGAGCACGTCGACCGGGATGGCGACCACCGGCGCCCGCGCCTCGGGCGTCTTGAGCGCAGGCGGCTGCAGGACGGGGAGCCCGGCCGCCTGCGCCAGTGCCTTGACCGGCGATGGCTCGAGCTTGAGCCCGCGTCCGCGCGGCCGGTCCGGCCGCGTCAGCACCAGCGCAATCGGAAACCCCGCGCCCAGGATCGCTCGCAGCGCGCTCGCAGCAAAGGCGGGCGTCCCGGCGAAGCCGATCGACAGACTCATGGGCATGATTGCAACAGCGTGGCGCGAACCGCGCCGGCGAGTGGCGGCCGCGCGGTCAGCCGGCAAGCCGCTGCTTCTTCTTGAGCTTGGCCGAAAGCCGCGCGCGCTTCAACGGCGAGAGGTACTCGACGAAGACCTTCCCGACCAGATGGTCCATTTCGTGCTGGATGCACACGGCAAGCAGCCCCTCGGCCGCGAGCTCGAAGGGCTTGCCGTTCTCGTCCTGCGCGCGCACCCGGATGCGTGCGGCACGGGTCACCTTGTCGTAGTACCCGGGAACCGACAGGCAGCCCTCCTCGCATTCGGCCTCGCCCTCGGACTCGACGATCTCGGGGTTGATGAAGACGTGGAGCCTGTCCCTGGCCTCGGAGATGTCGATGACGATGACCCGCTTGTGGACGTCGACCTGCGTGGCGGCGAGGCCGATGCCGGGCGCCCCGTACATCGTTTCGGCCATGTCGCGGACGAGCTTCTGGATTTCCGGCGTGACGGCTGCGACCGGGGTTGCGACCTTTTTGAGACGCGGATCCGGGTACTCGATGATGGGGAGCTGCATGTCTATCTTGCAAAATGCATGTGCCGGATGCAAAATCCGCTCTAAGCCCTTATTTTGCGGCGCTTTAGGACGTTAGCAAGGCCCGCCCGGACCGGAAGAGGTCTTATGCGTCAAAAGTTTAGCATGGCCAAGCGTCTGTTCCTCGCGACCATTGCCGTCGGCATGGTTGCCCTCGCGCCCAAGGCGTTCGCACAGGATGCGCGGATCGCCGACAACGCGCCGACGTCCTACACGGTGCAAAAAGGCGACACCCTGTGGGGCATCGCCGGCAGGTTCCTGAAGCAGCCCTGGCGCTGGCCTGAAATATGGCGGTTGAACCGCGACCAGATCAAGAACCCGCACTGGATCTACCCGGGCGACGTCGTCCGTCTCGAGTACACGGCCGACGGCGCGCCGCGGCTCACGCTCACCCGCGACACCGTGCAGGTGCTGCCGAGTGCCCGCGTGACGCCACTCGATGCCGAAGCGATTCCGAGCATCCCGCCTTCCGACCTCGAGCCGTATCTCACGCGGCCACTGCTGACCGGTCCCGAAGGACTGTCCAACGCGGCCGAGATCGTCGCAGGACGCGACCGCGACCGCGTGATCCGGGGCCAGGGCGACCGCGTCTACGTGGTCGGCGTGGATCCGGACGCCGGCGTTCTCTGGCACGTCTACCGCCCCGGCAAGGCGGTCCGCTCGCTCGACGGCACGCAGGTGCTGGGCTACGAGCACCGCTTTCTGGGCACCGCACGGGTGGAGCGGTTTGCGGAGGTCAGTACGGCGCTGATCCTGCTCGCGACCGAGGAGATCCTGGTCGGCGACCGGCTCTTGCCGGCGCCGCGCGAGACGATCGTCAATTACGTGCCGCACGCGCCCAGCAAGGACGTCGAGGGGCGGATCGTCTCCTCCTACCGTGACGCGGTCGAAATGGGACGCGGGTCGATCGTCGTGATCGACCGGGGGCTCACCGACGGCGTCGACGTCGGTACCGTGCTCGCGATCTACCGCGGCGTCGCGCCGATCCCCGATCCCCGGCCCAACGAGGACCAGCCGGTGATCGTTCGCTACTTTGACGTGACGACGTTCTTTCGGCCGAACAAGTATCTGGACGTCCCGCAGGAGCGCACGGGCCTCCTGTTCGTGTTCCGCGCGTGGGACTACGTGTCCTATGCGCTGCTCCTCAACACCACCGACCCGGTGCAGGTCGGCGACTTCGTGCGCAAGCCGTAGCCCTTCCGTTTCATCCGACCGACCGACGCTGCGCCGCCTCCGGGCGGCGTATGCTTTTTCCGGGCGCCCGAAGCGTTCGCCCGGTGCATACGCTACGCCCGCTCCCCTTGTCCGCTATCGAACACCGCGCCGCCGCCTGGATCGAACTCGTCGTGCGGGGAGTCCCGGCGCGCGCGCTCGCGACCCTGCTGCAGACGCTCGGCGATCCGGAAGCGATCCTCGCGAGCGGCCGCGCAAAGCTCCTGACGATCACCACCGCTGCGGTGGCCGACCGCCTCGTCGCACCGGTCGATCCGACAAGCCGCGACGCGGCGCTCGCCTGGCTCGCCCAACCGGGACACGAGCTCCTCGCCTGGGACGATCCCGACTACCCGAAGCTGCTGCTCGAACTCGCGGACCCGCCCCCGGCGCTTTTCTTCATCGGGCAGCGCGCCCTGCTCAATCGTCCGGCGCTCGCGATCGTCGGCAGCCGCAACGCGACACCGCAGGGTCTCGAGACCGCGCGTGCGTTCGCGCGCGCGTTGTCCGGCGCAGGGCTCACGATCGTTTCGGGACTCGCGCTTGGCATCGACGGCGCCGCCCACGAAGGCGCGCTCGAGGCGGCAGGCGCGACGCTCGCGGTCGTAGGCACCGGCCTCGACCGCGTCTACCCGGCGCGGCACCGGGCACTTGCGCGCACGATCAGCGAGCGCGGCGGACTCCTGTCCGAGTACGTTCCGGGCACGCCACCGCTGCCGTCGAACTTCCCCCGCCGCAACCGCTTGTTGAGCGGGCTCGCGCGCGGCGTGCTGGTCGTCGAAGGCGCGCTGTCCTCGGGTTCGTTGCTCACCGCACGTCTTGCCGCCGAGCAGGGTCGCGAGGTGTTCGCGATCCCGGGCTCGATCCATTCGCCGCTGTCGAAGGGTCCCCATCGACTGATCCGCGAGGGCGCGAAGCTGGTGGAGACCGCACAGGACGTGCTGGACGAGTTGAAGCTGCCCGGCGTGGGCCGCGCGGCGCAGGCTTCCGAGGCGCCCGAGCCGTCTTCCGGAGCGCACCGGAAGCTGCTTGCCGCGATGGGACGAGACCCTGTCGCGATCGACCAACTGGCCTCGCGCAGCGGTCTTCCGGCCGAGGCGATTGCCGCCGGACTTGTGGAACTCGCGCTCGAGAGCCGCGTCGCCGCGTTGCCCGGCGGCCGCTGGCAGCGCCTCTCCTGAGCCAATATCCTTCGTAAGAGGAGCAGATTGCTCGACAGTAAGCGCCCACTGACGATGATGACGCCCCAAACAGCAAGGCGCGATCTTGCCTTGCTTCCCCCCGAACCCGTCGGTACCATCGCCCGCTCGCTTCAAGCCGCCCCGCCTCGAGATCGCCGATGTCCAAGAGCCTGATCATTGCCGAGAAGCCTTCCGTCGCCGCCGACATCGCGCGTGCGCTCGGCGGCTTCACTCGGAACGGCGACTATTTCGAGAGCGACCGCTACGTGCTGTCGTCCGCCGTGGGCCATCTGCTCGAGATCGGGATGCCCGAAGAGGAGGAGGTGAAGCGAGGCAAGTGGACGTTCGCGCACCTGCCCGCGATTCCGTCCAAGTTCGCGCTGAAACCGATCGAGAAGAACGAAGCCCGCCTGAAGGTCCTGTTGCGGCTCATCAAGCGCAAGGACGTGACCGAGCTCGTCAACGCCTGCGACGCCGGGCGCGAAGGCGAGCTGATCTTCCGCTACATCGTCCAGTTCGCGAAGTCTGCCAAGCCCATCCGCCGGCTATGGCTGCAATCGATGACGCCGGCCGCGATCCGCGACGGATTCAGCGGGCTGCGCAGCGACGAAACGATGCGCCCGCTTGCCGACGCCGCGACCTGCCGCTCCGAGTCCGACTGGCTGGTCGGCATCAACGGCACGCGGGCGATGACCGCGTTCAACTCGAAGTCGGGCGGGTTCCAGCTCACGACCGTCGGGCGGGTGCAGACGCCGACGCTCGCGATCCTCACCGAGCGCGAGGAGAAGATCCGCGCATTCGTCGCGCGCGATTACTGGGAGGTGCTGGGCACGTTCCGGGCGAAGTCCGGCGAGTACACCGGACGCTGGTTCGACGAGACATGGAAGAAGGCCGAGGACGATCCGGACAGCCGTGCCGAGCGGCTCTGGGACGAGGCGCGCGCGCAGGCGATCGCGGCCCGATGCGCAAGCAGGCCGGGCGCGGTCAGCGAGGAGTCGAAGCCGTCCACGCAGATTGCGCCGCTGCTCTACGACCTGACGAGCCTGCAGCGCGAGGCGAACGGCCGCTTCGGCTTTTCCGCGCGCACCACGCTCTCGCTCGCGCAGGCGCTCTACGAGAAGCACAAGGTGCTGACCTATCCGCGCACCGACGCCCGCGCGCTGCCCGAGGACTACCAGGCCACGGTCAGGGCGACCCTCGAAGTGCTTTCCGGGACGAACGCCTACGGCACGTTCGCGCGCAAGGTGCTGAAGGAGAAGTGGGTCCGCCCGAACAAGCGCGTCTTCGACAACAGCAAGATCTCCGACCATTTCGCGATCATCCCCACGCTTTCCACGCCGAAGCACCTGAACGAGGCGGAGCAGAAGCTCTACGACCTCGTGGTCAAGCGCTTTCTCGCGGTGTTCTATCCGGCCGCCGAGTACCTGATCACGACGCGGATCACGCGCGTCGAGGGCGAACCGTTCAAGTCGGAAGGCAAGGTGCTCGTCAACCCCGGCTGGCTCGCGGTCTACGGCAAGGAGGCGGAGGGCGACGAGCCGACGCTCGCGCCCGTGGCGGCGAACGAGAAGGTCGCCACGGAGAAGGTCGACGTCGTCAAGCTCGCGACCCGCCCGCCGCCGCGCTACAACGAGGCGACGCTGCTCTCGGCGATGGAGGGCGCGGGCAAGCTGATCGAGGACGACGAGCTGCGCGAGGCGATGCGCGAGAAGGGACTCGGCACGCCTGCCACCCGTGCGCAGATCATCGAGGGGCTGATCGCCGAGCGCTACATCCATCGCGAGGGCAAGGAGCTGATCCCGACGGCGAAGGCATTCTCGCTGATGACGCTGTTGCATGGTCTCGGCATACCGGAGCTCTTCTCGCCCGAGCTCACGGCCGACTGGGAGTTCCAGCTCGCGCAGATGGAGCACGGCAAGCTTGCGCGTGCCGAATTCATGCGCGAAATCGTCGCCATGACGAGACACATCGTCGCTCAGGCGAAGGGCTACGAGAGCGACACGATCGCCGGCGACTTCGCGACGCTTGCCGCGCGCTGCCCGAAATGCGGCGGCGAGGTGCACGAGAAGTACAAGAAATTCCAGTGCGTCGACTGCGATTTCGGGTTCTGGAAGATCATGGGCGGCCGCCAGCTCGAGCCTGCGGAAGCGGAGACGCTGCTTTCCACCCGGGAAGTCGGACCGCTGGACGGCTTTCGCAGCCGGCTCGGGCGCGCGTTCTCGGCCAAGCTCAAGCTCACCGATGACAACGAGGTCCAGTTCGACTTCCCGGACCGCGCAGACGCGGACAGCGCCGAGGCCCCCGACTTCACCGGCCAGACTTCGCTCGGCACGTGCCCCAAATGCGGCAATCGCGTGTTCGAGACACCCGCGGCCTATGTCTGCGAAAAGGCGACCGGGCCGGATCGCACCTGCGATTTCCGCTCCGGCCGCATGATCCTGTCGCGGCCGGTCGAGCGCGTGCAGATGGAAAAGCTGCTCGCCAGCGGCAAGACGGACCTGCTGCAGTTCGTTTCCACACGTACCAAGCGGCCTTTCTCGGCGTTTCTCGTGCGCCAGAGCGACGGCAAGGTCGGCTTCGAGTTCGAGGCGAAAGACGCGTCGAAGAAGGGACGCCCGCAACGCGGCGGCGCCGCATTGCGCGTGCTCGGCAGGCATCCGCGCGACGGCGCACCGGTCGAACTGCACGCCGGGCGCTATGGCCCCTACGTCAAGCACGGCGGCGTCAACGCGACGCTCCCCGATCGCGACGCGATCGACAGGCTGACGCTCGAAGAAGCGGTTGCATTGCTCGACGCCAAGGCGGGCCGCACCACCCCGGCACGCAAGACGCCCGCGCGCCGGGCGGAGAAGACTGCGGCGGAGCCCGCGCCGCCGGGCTACGCCGGTGCTCGCCGCACCGCACGGCCGAGCCCATCGCCGCGCGCGGGCACTGCCGCGCGGAAAACGACCGCAACCGCGCGCGCGCGCAAGAGCGTCGTGGCCAAGGCAACGGTTGCGTCACCGGCCGAAGCCTCGATCGCAAAGGGCACCGCCAAGAAAACCGCGACCGTGGCCACCGCCAAGAAGGCGGCTCGCAGGAAGACGGCGCGCAGCAAGACGGCGCAAAAGAAGCCCGCGGCCGGCAGGTAGGCCGCATCGCTCCGGCATTTGCGAGCCAAGAGGTCGTGCAGCGCTTCCTGATCATCGTCGGCGTGCTGCTGCTGGTGCTCGGTCTAGCCTGGGGATGGCTTGCACGCCTGGGGCTCGGCCGACTGCCCGGCGACATCCATGTCGAGCGCGAAGGCTGGTCGTTCCACTTTCCGCTGACGACGTCGATCCTCGTCTCGCTCGTATTGACGCTCCTCCTCTGGATCTTCCGGCGCTGACCAGACCCCGGTTCCACGCTTTCGATCAGCGAACTTCGCGCACGCGCACGCCGTCCGCGAGCGCGCTCGAGGGAAAGCGCACGACCTGCGCGCCGGGATCGACGCCGGCCCTGATTTCGACCTCATCGCGATTGCGCAAGCCGATGTCGACCGGCTGACGCTTCGCACGGCCGCCCAGAACGACGAATACCGCGTCGCCGGGGCCCGCACGGAAGACGGCGCTCCCGGGCAATTTGAGCGTCGCGGGAGCCTCCGCTTCCAGGATGCGCACGTCGACGCGGAAACCGTCGCCGAGCGCCCTGGGCGGATCGGCGAGATCGAGCACGACGTTCACCCGCTGTTCCTCGACACCGAGCGCCGAGACCTTGGTGAACGCTGCGGGCTCGACGGTCCGCACACGCGCCGCCAACGCGCCGCCGCCACCCCAGTTCTCGATCGTGGCGACCATGCCGGGACGAACGCGGACCGCATCCGTCGAGAGGAGGTCGACGACGATCTCGAGCTTTTGCGGATCGCCAATCACCACGAGCGGCGTTCCCGCCGCCACGACGCGCTCGCTCTTCTCCAGGATCCGCAGCACCTGTCCTGCAGCCGGCGCGTGCAACCCTATTGGTCTGTCCTCGGCGCCCGGCGCCGCCGCAGTCAGCACGGCGCGCGCCGCGGCCAGCAGCGCCGTTGTTGCACGAACGCGCGCCATCGCGCCGTCCAAGTCCGCCTGCGCGGTCACCTCGAGGTCGCGCGCACGCTCGAGGGCCTGCGGCGAGACGAACTTCTCCGCGACGAGCCTCTCGGTGCGTTCCCGTTCGCGCTTCGCCTGCGCGAGCACCGTGCGGCTCTTGTGCACGTTGTCCTCGGCCTCGCGCACCACCGCCTGCGCCGCATCGATGCGCGCGAGCTGGGCCTCGCGATCCTGCGCCGAAAGCGGGGCGGCATGCACGATGGCCACGACGTCGCCGACGGCGACCGGATCGCCCTCGTGCAGTTCGACGCGGGCAACGCGGCCGGCAACCGGCGCCGCGACGACGTAGCGATCGTGTGCGCGCGCCTCGCCCTGCTCGTCGATCGTCACGCGCAGAGGACCCGGCGCCGCGACGGCGTACTCCACCGGAATCGGCGCCGGCCGCAACGCGACGAAGAGCGCCGCCGCCGCGACCAGTGCGGCCGCGATTGCGATGCCGATCCGCGCCGGACGTCCCATCGATCACTCCCTCGCCTTCAGCACGCCCAGCAGGTCCAGCGTGCGCACGCGCCAGCCGACCAGCATGCCCGAGAGCACGGCCGCCGCAAGTGTCACTCCGAGCGCGAGCAGCACGGTGTGCGGCGTGAACACGACGGGCATGCGATAGAGCTCCGTCGACAGCCGCCACGCGAAGTAGAGCGCGAGCCCGACGCCTGCGGCCACGCCGACCGGCAACGCCGCAGCCGTGAGGATGCCCTGCTCTCCCAGCAGCAGCCCGATCGTCTCACCGCGCGTGAACCCGAGCACGCGCAGCGTCGCAAGCTCGGTCGCGCGCTCGGAGAGCGCGATGCGGGCTCCGTTGTAGACGAGCCCGAACGAGATCAGGCACGCGAACACGATATTGAGCGTCGCCGCCACCGCGAAGCTGCGATCGAGGATCGCGCGGAAGCTCGCGAGGCCGGCTTCGCGCAGCGACACCCCCGAGACCCCCGGCATCCGCTTCAGCGCATGATAGAGCGCGTCGATGTGGCGCGGGTCGGCTCGAATCAGTGCGCCGGTGGCGCGCGGACTGTCGCCGGCGAGCCGTGCCAGCGCTTCGGCATCGACGTACGCCGCGACGCCGGCGTAATCGTCCACGAGGCCCGCCACCTCGACGCTGACGCTCCGCCGCTCGCCCTCGGTAAATGCGAGCGATACGCGGGCGCCCGGCTTGACCGCCAGCAGCTCGGCCAGTTTCGACGAAAGCACGATGCCGTCGCGAGGCAGCGCAACGGCGCGCTCGCGGGTATCGACCAGCCGCCGCAATTCGGACGCTGGCGCGAGGCCCATCACCTCGATTCTCCGGTGTCGATGCTCGAAGCCGATGCGTGCCGGCTCCGCGCGCATCAGTTCGACGCGCAAGACTCCGGGAAGACGCGCCAGCTCGAAGCCTGTCTCCGGTCCGCGCGGCTCGCGAAACGCGATGCTCACGTCCTCGCGCTGGATCACTTCGAACTGCACGTGCAGCAGCTGCCGCATTGCATCGTGGAAATAGAACCCCAGCAGCACGAGACCCATGCCGGCCGCGATCCCGAGGACGCCGAGCGCGGAACGGACCGGTCGGCGCAACACGCCGCGCACGACCATGCGCGCCGATGCCGGAAGCTGCCGGCCGAGCAGGCCGGCATCGAGGACGTGGCGGCGGTAGACGAGCGGCGCGGCGGGACGCATCGCATCCGCGGGCTCGAGGCGCGCGATCCGGATGGCGGCGATCGCCGCGCCGGCCGCTGCGACCACGGCGAGCGTGATCGTCAGCGCCGCGACCAACCGCCAGTCCAGCGCGAAGGCAAGCGCCGGGAAGTGGTAGTAGTCGCGATAGATGCCCGCGAGCGCTGCGCCGATCCAGACCCCGCCCGCGAATCCGACGGCACCGCCCAGCGCGACCACGACGAGCGCGAACTTCACGTAGTGCCACGCAACGTCGAGCGCGCCGTAGCCGAAGGCGCGAAGCGTGCCGATCTGCACGCGCTGCATCGCGGCGAGCCGCCCCAGCACCACATTCAGCAGGAACGCGGCCACGGCGAAGAACACGGCCGGAATGTAGGTCGCGGAGACGCGGTTCTGCGCGATCTCGTCGGTGATGAAACGGTGCGAGAGCTGCTCGTCGCGGCCGTACGCGCCGCGGCCACCGTAGGGGACGAGCTCGCGGTCCACCGCCGCGATGACGGCCGGCAGCGATGCCCCGGGCGCAAGCGCGAATGCGACGTCGTTGAACGCGTGCTCCTTGCCTGCCGCGCGCGCGACGACATCCGCGTCCATCCACAGCACGCCGAAGCGCCGGTTGTCGGGGAAGAGGCTGCCCGGGGAGACCTCGTAGATGTACTCGGGGGAAATGCCGACGCCGACGATGTCCACGTCCGCGAGCCGTCCTGCGATGACCGCGTGCAACCGCGAGCCGGGATGCAGCTCGTTCGCGCGTGCGAACGGCTCGCTCGCGACCGCCTCGCGCGCGGCTCCCGGGACCGGAGCGCGGCCTTCACGCAGCACGACCACCGCGAGCGCCGGCGCCGGCTCGAAGCGCGTGCCGACGAGCCGCCCCTGCGCCGGCTCGGGCAGCCCCGGCACATCCAGGATCACGTCTTCGACCACCCTCGAGACGACGGCGGCCACGCCCGGAAGGGCCCGAAGCCGCGACGCGATCGCATCGGGCGCCCGCGTCAGCTGCACGAACACGTCGGCGAACCGCGCGTCGCGGTAATAGCGCTGCTGGGCGCCGGATAGCGCCTGCCAGGTCCCGAACATGCCGACGAAGATCGCGACGCCGCAGGCGACGACCAGCGCCGTCGCAAGCACCTGCCCGCGCAGGCGCGAAAGGTCGCGCGAAAGAGCGAGGTTCAGCGTCCGCATCGCTCACCAGGCGAGCGTATCCGCGCTCGCCCGCACCGCGTTCCCCGTCGTTTCCACGATGCGCCCGCCCGACATGCGCAGCACGCGATCGGCCATTGTGGCGATGACCGCGTTGTGCGTGATGACGACGGTCAGCGTGCCGAGCTCGCGGTTCACGCGGTCGAGTGCCGCGAGCACGAGACGCCCGGTTTCCACGTCGAGCGAGCCGGTCGGCTCGTCGCACAGCAGCACGTCCGGGCGCTTGGCGATCGCGCGCGCGATCGCGACGCGCTGCTGCTCGCCGCCCGAGAGTTGCGAGGGAAAGTGGTCCGCGCGCTCCGCGAGGCCCACGAGCGCGAGCGCGTCGCGCGGAGCGAGCGGCGCTTTCGCGATTTCGGTGACCAGCGCGACATTCTCGAGCGCCGTCAGGCTCGGCAGCAGGTTGAAGAACTGGAACACGAAGCCGACGTGCTCGCGGCGGTAGCGCGTAAGCGCCGCGTCGTCGCCTCGCGCGAGATCGTGGTCCTGGTACCAGACTTCGCCGGAGGACGGCGCATCGAGGCCGCCCAGCACGTTCAGCAGCGTCGACTTGCCGCTGCCCGAGGGCCCGAGCAGCACGACGAACTCGCGCGGGTAGAGCTCGAGATCGACATCGACGAGCGCCGTCACCCGGACTTCGCCTACGGCGTAGGTCCTGGCGACGTGGCGCATCCGGAAGACGGCCTCGGCCATCGGCTCGACGTGCGGGCACGCGGACATGGCGCCGCCCGACGCGACCAATGTAGTCCCGCGCGACGGCCGACCCCTTGCGTCGCCTCAAGGACGGCCGCAAATCAAGCCCGGCGAAGCCCACCGTGGACGCGGCGTCGCGGCGGGCTCTAGAGCACGAGCGGCGCCGCATAGCCGGTGAGCTCGAGGTAGCCGCGCCCGACCACTGCGCCGCGCGAGCGCGCGGTGACCGCGCCTTCCCAGTAGATCGTGCCCGTCGATGCGCGCGAGTCGAGCTCCTGGTCGTCGAAGAGCGGCGCGAGCGCGAGATCGACGCCGCCCGCGCTCACCGTCATCTCCACCGGATACTCGGCTCCGGTCCGCGGCGAGGTCCAGCGCCGCGTCGGCGTGAACTGAACCGCATCGGGCGCAAACGTGCGGGCGAGCCCGCCGGCAGCGCGCATCGAACCGCCAGCCCAAAGCGCGCCGCCTGCGCGATCGCGGATGCGGAACGCCATCAGCGCACCGCCGTCGTCGAGGTTGATGCCGATCCAGTCCCATCCGACCGCATCGGCCGCGAGATACTCGCTCGACCACTCATGATCGAGCCATGCTTTCCCGGTCACCCCGCGTTCCCGGCCGTCGATCTCGATCCGCCCGGTCACGGCAAGATGGGGACGGCTGTAGTAGTAGCTCGCCTGGCGCTCCCGCGGTCCCTTGCGCGAATAGCCCTGCTCGCCCTGCAGTAGGATCGGCTGCGTCGCCTTGAACGCGAGGTCCAAGGCGAAGTCGCGGCCGGCAATGCGTGTCCGGTACGTGTCGCCGTCCTGCACGAGCGACCAATCGCCCAGGAACACGTTCGTCGTCGCATCCGCCGCGCCCGCAAGCCCGAAGCCTTCGCGCGCCGCCCGCTGGTCGTGGCGCAAGCGGCCAAGCGCGGGGTCGGCGATCGCCGCATGCGCGAATAGCAGCTCCGTCGGCGCGAATCGGCTCGGCACGCCTTCGGCGACGCCGGGCCGGTTGCGGAAGAACGTGATCTGCACGCCGATCGCCGGCCCGTCGCGTTCGCGCACCCAGCCCGTGACGTACCACCACTCGGTGCGAAAGGCCGCATGCCGGCCGTGGTCACGCGGGAAGACAAGCGCCGCCCCGGGGACGACCGCCGGGTACTCCGGTCCGCCGGCGCCGCGCGCGAGTCCGACCGGAACGAGGGCGAATCCGGCCAGGAACGCCCGACGCTTCATCGCAACGCAGCCTCGCGAAGCGACGCGCTCACCAATCCTCCCGGACGGCGCGCACCGCGTCGACGCTCATCGCGCGCCGGCCGCTCGTCACGGCGGTCACGGTCGCGAGCGCGATGACGGAGAGCGCAAAGAGCACGAGCGTCCCCCATGGCATCGTCAATTCCATGCCCCAGTGGAACGACTGCCGGTTGACCACGTAGATCAGGATCAGGCTGATCGCCGCCCCCAGCACGAGCCCGGCGATCACGCCCAGCGCGGAGGTCGCGATGCCCTCGGTTGCGAGCATTGCGCCGATCTGCCGCCGCGTCATCCCGAGGTGGCGCAGCACGCCGAACTCGCGCCGCCGCGCGAGCACGAGCGCGCCGAACGCGGAGGAAAGCCCCACGAGGCCGATCGCAACCGCCGCGAACTCGAGCGCGTACGTGACGGCGAACGTGCGATCGAACGCGCGAAGCGACGCCACGCGGATCTCGCCCGGCGATCCGATCTCCAGACGGTCGCCACCGGGCACGTCGCGCACGATCGCGCCGCGCACCGCGCCTGCGTCCGCGCCCGGCGCAAGCCATAGCGCGCCGTTGGTCGCCGTGCGGTCGCCGGTCATCGCGACGTAGCGATCGCGTTCGATGACCAGCGCGCCTTGCGGGCGACCGTAATCGCGCCAGACGCCGGCGACGGTGAAGCGGTGATCCACGCCGGCGATCGGCAGCGAGACGACGCGGCCGGGCACAAAATCGAAGAGATCGACCATCGCCTCGTTCACCCATAACGACGGCGGCGCGTCCGCGGCCACGACGAGAGGCGGCGTGACGAAGGGCAGCCTGCGCTCCGCGTCCGCCGAGGAGATCGGACGGGCGAGCAGCACGACCCGCGGTCGCGCCGGATCGAGCAGCAGCTGCTCCTCGCGCTGGAACTCCGCGCGCGCGATGCCCGGGATCGCCGCGATCCGTGCTTGATCCGCGGGTGACAGGAAGGCAACATCGCTTCCCGCTGCCGCACGCAGATAGATGTCGGCGGGCAGCACGCGCGCAAGCCACACGTCGAGCGATTGCCGGAACGAGCCCACCATGATCGCCATCGACACCATCAGGCTCACGCTGGCGACGATTGCGGCGAGGCTCACCGACACCTGCCCGGGCGCGCCCTTGAGTTGCGCCAGCGCGAGCGCCGGCGGCGCCCGCTGCGGCAGGCGCACGCGCGAGAGCACTGCCGCGGCGAGCCACGGCATCAGCAAGAGCGTACCGATCAGCAGGCACGCGATGGCCGAGTAGCCCGCGAGCGGCAGCCCAACAACCGGCGGCAGGAACGCGAGCATCGCGCCGCACGCGAGCACGGCGACGCCGCGCCCCGGCGAACGCAGCCGTTCGAGCGCACTTTCCTGGTCGCCCGCCTTCAACGCACGTGCCGGCGGCGCGCGCCCCGCTTCCCGGGCCGGAACGACGCTCCCGAGCACCGCGGCGGCAACGCCGAGCGCGAAGAAAACGACCATGGCGCCGACATGCGGGGCGACCGTCGCGTCGACACCGCGGAAGTATCCCGAGCCCAGATCGCCGCCGGCGTAGCGCACCGCGATCTGCGCCAGCGCGTAGCCGAGCGCAAGCCCGATGAGCGAGCCCGCGACGCCGAGCAGCGCTCCCTCGGCCGCGACCAGTGCGGCAAGCCGCCTCTGCGTCACGCCGAGCACGCGCAGCAGCGCGAATTGCGTCCGCCGGCGCACGACTGCGAGCGCCTGGGTCGTGAACACCAGCAATCCGCCCGTGAAGAGCGCGACCAGCGCCAGCACGTTCAAGTTCACGCGGTACGAGCGCGACACGCTTTCCGTTGCGCGCAGCGACGCGTCCGGTCTGTCGATGCCGACGCCCGGCGGCAAGCGGGCGCGAATTCCGAGCGCGAACGCTTCGCTGTCGACACCGGGCTTCACGCGGAGGTCGATGCGTGACAACCGGCCGCCCCGCTCGAACGCGGCCTGCGCGCCGGCGATGTCCATCACGCCCAGCAGCTGCCCGCCCGCGCCGCCCAGCTGTCCGGCAACGCGCAAGCGAACGTCGCGCAACCCCGATTGCAGCGTCAGCGTGTCGCCCACGGCAAGGTCCAGCGCACGCAGCGCCGTCGCCGAGAGGAAGATCGTGTCCGGCCGAAGCGTATCCATCCGATCGGAGGCTTGCGCGATCAGTCCCGGCTGTATCCACGCTGCGCGGAACACGTCGACACCGAGCACGCGCAACGTGTCCTTGGAACCGGGCACGACGGCCTCGACGTCGACGACCGGGCTTGCGACGGCGACATCGGCGTCGGCGGCCAGCGCCGGATAGAGCGCCTCGTCGAAGCCGCCGCGCGGTCCGCGCACCGTGAGGTCGGCGTCGCCGGAGAGCGTGCGCACGCCCTGCGTCAGCTCGTTGACCGCGGACTGGTTGATGAGCTGGACCGCAAACCCGAGCGCGACCCCGAGCGCGATCGCCAGAACCGCGACGATCGTGCGGCCGCGGTTCTCGGCGAGCGAGCCCAGGAGCACCGCACGGACGTCGGAAATCGCGGCACTCACGCCGGCGCGCCCACGCTGTCCGCGCGCAAGCCGGTCGGCGTCAGCACGAGAATTCGATCGGTGGTTCGCGCGGCAGCGAGCGAATGCGTCACCAGGATGCATGCCGCCCGATGGTCCTTGACCTGCGCTCGTAACAGCTCGAGCACGACCGCCGCGCTCTCCGGATCGAGATTGCCGGTCGGTTCGTCAGCGAGAACGAGCGCGGGCCGGTGCACGAGCGCGCGCGCGATCGCGACCCGCTGCAGCTCGCCGCCCGACAGCTCGCGCGGCGGGCTCGCGTTTCGACCGGCGAGGCCGACCGCACGGAGCATCGCATCGACGCGTGCGGCGGTTTCGGCACGCGCGATGCCGAGCAGCGCGAGCGGCAGCCCGACGTTCTGCTCGACATCGAGATAGGGCAGCACGTGGAACGCCTGGAAGACGAACCCCATGCGCCGGCGACGCAGAATCGTGAGGCCGTCGTCGTCGAGCGCCGCAAGCGAGACGCCGTCGAGCAGGACAGTTCCGGCGTCCGCGCGGTCGAGGCCCGCGATCAGGTTGAGGAGCGTCGACTTGCCGACCCCCGACTCGCCCATCACCGCGACACAGTCGCCCGGCGAAAGATCGAGGTCGACGCCGCGCAACACCGTGCGCGGACGGGGGCCGGGAAAGGACTTGGCAAGACCACGGACGCGAAGCACGGTTCGAGCCTAATCAACGCGGGGCCGTGCGGCAAGGATCTTCCCGGCAGCAGCCCGCCGCGCGCTCGTCCGGCGGGGCCGGGGGTCGGCCCCGGCCCGGCGCCCTTAAGCGCAGGCTTGCGAAGTCGAGGTCGTGACCCGGACCCTCCGATCGTTGCTTATACTGGTCCGCGTTTCCGCTCGATCCCGACCTCGATGACCCCGACCGACCAACGTCTTGCCGTGCTGTTTGCGGACATCGCGGGAAGCACGCGCCTGTACGAGCAGCTGGGCGACGCGCAGGCGCTGGCCGCGATCAGCCGCTGCCTCGCGCTGGCGGAAAGCGCCGCCAGCGGCCACGGCGGGCGACTGATCAAGACCATCGGCGACGAGGCCTTGCTCGTGTTCGGCAACGCCGACCAGGCGGCCGAAGCGGCAGGCGAGATCCAGCGCAGGATGGCCGAGCTTTCGTCTGCGGAAAGCCCGCGGCTCGGCTTTCGCATCGGCTTCCATTTCGGCGCCGCCCTCGAGGTATCGGGCGACGTGTTCGGCGACTCTGTGAACGTCGCCGCGCGCATGGTCGCATTGGCCAAGCGCGGGCAGGTCATCCTGTCCGGGTCTACCGCGGAAGCGCTGTCGCCGTGGCTGCGGGAGCGCGTGCGCGAGCTCGACGTGCTGACCGTGAAAGGCAAGGAAAAGGACATCGGCATCTGCGAACTCGTCTGGCAGGACTCGTCCGCCGAGCTCACCGCGCTGGCGACACGTCCCGCGGCGATGGCCGCCCGCCTTCAGCTCCGGCATGGTCCGCGCGTCTTCGAGCTCGACACGAGTTCGCCGACGCTCACGCTCGGTCGCGATTCCGAGAACGACGTGGTGATCGCCGACCGGCTGGCGTCGCGGCTGCATGCCCGGATCGAACGACGCCGCGACAAGTTCGTGCTGGTCGATCAGAGCTCCAACGGGACGTTCGTGACGTTCGACGGCGAGCGCGAAATCCAGATTCGGCACGAAGAGGTGATCCTGCGCGGTCGCGGCCACATCAGTTTCGGCCACCGTCACGACCAGGAACCGGGCGAGACGCTCGCGTTCGCGTGCCTCGACAACGAGCAATGAGCGGGCGATGCGGCCGCAGCCCGGAAAGTGTCCGCCTTGCCGCTCGGCGCGGGGGCGCTAGATCGTCGACAGCTTCCGCAGCATCTCGGGGTTCTTGACGACGCTCTTCTGCCGACCGGGCGGCGCGCCGTAGAGTCCGGCCGGTGGGTAGGTTTCCAGCCGGGACAGCACGGATGCGTCCCCACAGCGCTTGTCGAACGTCACCGAAACCTGTTCCGCGTCGACGCTGCCCAGGCTGAAGCAAGCCTGGCCAAGCTTCGCGTTGAGCGGCTTAAGCACGCCCTCGGCGACGAGATCGCCGGCCGCGCCGCTTCCTGCGAGCTGGACGTCGTAGCCGCGCGGCTTCGACGGCGGCCGCGGCGTCGCCGCGAGGACTCCGGGCAGGCCGACCAACTCGCGCGCCAGCAGCTCCTCCGAGGCGGCATCGGGCATGCCGTCGACGTTGAGCGTGAGCTTCCGGCCCGTCACGTTGGCGTGCTGCAGGAAGAAGTCGCGCGAGAACTCGTCGGCGATCCTCGTTCCGATCGCCCGCAGCGCTTCTTCCTCGCTGGCCCAGCTGCCAACGCCCTTCGGCAGCGTAGTGTTGTAGTAGATCTCCTCGCCCGTTGCGCGATCGAGGCATTTCACCGTCCACGAAGTCAGCGTGTACTTCGTGACCGTCAGGCCGGACGCCTCGAGCCGCACCGACAGCTTCTTGATCCTGGCCTCTCCGAACACCGAAAAGTCGGGACCCGCGCCGCCCTGCGCGCCGCCGTCGGCCCACATGCGAAAGCCAAAGGACTTGATGCGCTCCTTCAGCATGTTCTCGGCGACCGGGGACGGCAGCGGCGGGGCATCCGGACGATCGGCGTCGCGCACGTCGATCTGCACCGACACCTTCGGATCACCGCTTGCCCGGATGAGCTCGACGCGCTCGTCTCGCGTCATCTGGTTCAACGACTTCTGGACCGCCTTGACGTTGACCACGGCTTCCGTGGTGATCGACATCAGCCCATCCTTGCCCAGGCGCGGCTCGCTTTCGCGCACCACGGTCTTCACGTAGCTGCCGCTGTTCGCGAGCACCCGGCTCTTCAGCACCTCGTAGTTCGCGACAATCGACTTCGGATCGACCAGGAGCCCCAGCGCCTTTTCCACGAGCTGGCTCCTGGAATCCGCACGGAGCTCGCTTTGCAACAAAACCTTGTCGGCCTGATAGCGCGGATCGGACGGATCGACCAGGCCGGTCGCCGAGATCATGATCATCCCCGGCTCGGAGCCCGCGTTCGCCGCGGCCGGAGCCGTCGTAGGCATGGCCGTCGGCCCCGTTGCCACGGCAGGAGCCGCGGGCGCGGGCGCGATCGCCACCGCGGCGGGTGGCGCCGGGATCTGCGCGGGCGTCGCGGTCTCGACAGCCTGCCGCTTCGAAAGCACCCACGCGCCCCCGCCCACGGCGATGACCACCGCCCCGATCACGATCGCGAGCAATGGCGCCTTCGATACTTGCTTGCCCGCTGGCACGGCCGCCGGCGGCGCTTCGGCTGAGACGGCGGCAGGCGCGGCCCGGGACGCTGTCGCGTCGGGCGTGGCGATGATCGTCGGATCGGAAGCGGACGCGCGCTTCGTTTCGACCGCGGTGAACGCGGCGGCAGGCGCGGCTGCCCGGATCGCGTCGGCGAACTCCTGCGCGCTCTGGAAGCGCTCCTCGGCGCGCTTGGCAAGCGCCTTGCGCACGACGGTGTCCATCACGGGAAGCACCTGGACGTTGAGCATCGAAGGCGGCAGCGGGTCCTCCTTCAGTACCTTCTGCATCGTCGTGGCTGCGGACCCCGCGAACGGCCGCTCGCCCGTCAGGAACTGGTAGAGAATGACGCCCGCCGAGAACAGGTCCGACCGGCCATCCACCGGCAACCCGAGGATTTGTTCGGGCGACATGTAGCTCGGCGTGCCCAGCACCGTCCCCACCTGCGTCAGGTTGGACGATTCGATGTGCGCGATGCCGAAGTCGGCGACCTTCGCGGTCCCGTCGTCCAGCAGGAAGATGTTGGCGGGCTTGATGTCGCGATGGATCACGCCCTGGCGGTGCGAGTAATCGAGCGCGCCCAGGATCTGCGTCATGATCCGCACGACGTCGGGCGTCTTGAAGCGCTCGTTCGCGTCGAAGCATTCCTTGAGCTCGCGGCCCTTCACGTACTCCATCGCGATGTACCAGACCCCTGCGTCCTCGCCGAACTCGTAGATCGACACGATGTTCGGATGGGTGAGCCGCCCCGCGGCCTGCGCCTCGCGGCGGAATCGCGCGATCACCGCCCCCGAATCCTCGGTCTTCAGTTGATCGGCACGAATGACCTTGAGCGCAACGAGGCGCTTGATCAGCGGGTCATAGCCCTCGTAGACGACACCCATCGCGCCGCGCCCGATCTCGCGCCGGACTTCGTACTTGCCGAGGTTGCTGATTTCTGCCAATTCAATTTCCTCGCCGCGCCGAAAGCGGCGACGCCGGCGGCGAGCCGGCGTCGTCGAGCTTCACCGTCCGCGGATCACTTGTACTTGCTGTCGATTTCCCAAACGCTCTTCTGCACCAGCCGCTGCACCATTGTGTCGAGCGAGACGCCACCCTGCTGCGACTGGGACACACCGAGCGCGCCCGACGACGTGGCGCCGATCTCCATCTTCTCCTCGGTATAGCCTTGCGCGACCTGCTCCGTGGTCTCGGCGTTGATGATCTTGTAGCGCATGCCGATGACCCAGACGCTGGTCGCCTCGTTCGTATGAACCGATCCGACCGCGGTGCCACCCACCGCACCCGCCCTCGCGCCGCCCCACGAACCGCTGAACGCGCCCAAAAGCCCCGCCATCTGGCCGAGCGTCCTGCCGTCGAAGCCGGACTGGGCCGCGGCAACCTGCTCGGTCTTCAGGATGTCGAATTTCACGACGTACTTGGTCGACTTGAGCTTGCCCATTCCCAGCAGCTTGCGCGCCTGCGCGGGATCGCCCAAGTTGTAGGCGAGTTCGAATTCCTTGAGCAGCGGGCCGAGGTTCGAGCGCTCCAGCACCTGGAAGTTGGCGCTCGAGAGCTCGATTTCGCCGAAGTCGGCGATGTTGTTGGCGCTGAACTTCTGCAGGAACGTCGAGTTGTTGCTCTTGATTTCCCCGGGGATCACGACGAGCGCGGGGCCCTTCCGGCTGGCGTTCACGTACTCGACCGGCCGGTAGATCGTCTGATCGGCGGCGGCGTTCGCTTTCTGCGACGTTTCGCTGCCCGCCGTCGGCGACGGATTTCCAAAGGTGGGTTGCGCCGTCGCCACGGATGCGCAGGCGATGAGCGCGGCGCCAAAGGAAACGACGGAGAGCCAAAGCGTGGCTGGATTGGACATCGCGAATCCTCCTGTCAGTGTCGACATCGTTGCAACACCGCGGTCACTTCTTCGGCGCCGGACCGGTGCGCGCGGGCAGTCCGGCATTGCGGCAATAGTCCGCATAGAGGCTCGCCACGACCTCGTCGGCCTTCTCGTTCACGAGCGTCAGCGCCATGCGCTCGACATCGGCCCCGGCATAGGAGGCGGTCTCCGCGCGGGCTTCGGAAATGTGCCTTCCGTTGCTGCCGGTCAGCGTGAACCCCATGGTCACCGAGACCTGGTTGACCGCGATGAGGGGGTTACCGGTGGCCTGCGACGAAATGAGGCCGCGCAGGACGAAGCTCGCGCCGAGCCGTTTAGAGGCCGCGAGCGCCGCATCGGGATCGTTCCTGAAATACGCGTCGATCTCGGCCTGCGCGACCTGCCGTCGGATCTCTTCGGGTGTGTAGGTCCGCAACCCGAGCGCACGCAGACGCGTGTTGATCGCATCGAAATGCGGGCCGTAGTTCTGCTGCTGCGCGGAAACGGCCCCGTTCGACCGGACCTCGCCGATCACCACCATGATCTTCTTGTTGCGGATGTCGTCCCGGCACGGCGTCGAAAGCTGCTGGGCGATGCGATCCGCCCGCGCCTGCGCTTCCTGGCGCTCGGCATCGTCCGGTTGCGAGAACTTGAATCCCTGCGCCCACAACGGCCCGCCGGCGAACTGTCCGAGCAGGACCAGCATCGCGAACGAAAGACACGGTCGAATCGTTTTCACGGTCGGGTCGGGGCCGGCTTCGCACGCCCAGAAGCGTTGCAGGTTAGCCCAACGGGAACCGGAAATCCATACCGATTATTCCCCTCGTCCGTTCCCGGGGCGCGGACGAGAGGGGCCGGGGGCGCACGGGTCCCCGCCGCCCATGCAGCAGGACCAGGCGCATGGAGGGTCTCAATAGATCTGAAATCGCTGCAAGAGCGAGATCGCCAAGTATTTTGAGACAGTCGTAACGCTCTATCAAAAAATACTTGTTCCATTGGGCGATCTTCTGCCCATGTCAGCCAGCGGCCGGGGCAACGCACTCCGGCTTTCCGCCTCTTGAAGTAGCGCCTAACTACAAACCGCCAAGCACTTGCCCACGACCGTCGTAACCGTTGCGCAGCTATAGCCAAACAGACTGATCGGCGCCGCCAGCAACCTGACCGCCTCGGTTAGAGCGGATGCCCCTCCGACAATTCTCGATCGAACGCCCAAGTTTAGTATTCCGTTCGCTTCGTCGCGTAACCGGCTGTTCCGTCGCCGCTCCTCAACGGGCGGTATCGGCCAACTCCTGCCGTTCGCGCTTGCTACGGAGAGTACTACTGAGCAGTCGTTCGCGCCGGCGTCCGAAGTCGAGGTGGCGGTCGAGGCGCGGCGGCGACAACACACGTGCGCGATTCGCTTGTTCAACTCTTACAGGTGCAGTGGCCCGGCCGGACAACCGACACAACTGCCTGCCACGGTGGGCGGCTTCTACAAGACGCTCGAAGAAAACCTGCCCATGACCAGCATGGCGCAGATCTACAACGAGCCAGGAGCCAGCCTGTTTTCCGTGAGTCAGCGGTCAAGACCACCGGCGACGATCCCTCCTGCGTTTTCGCGGTTTCATGCACTACAGCGTACTGGAAGCGATCACGGCCCCTTTTTCTTACTGGCAGCCGCATGCGTTCGATACGCTGCAACGGCTTCGCCCGGGATGAAAACATACTTCAGCACCTCATCTAGGATTTCCGGATGCATCAACAGCGGTGCGTTGCCCGCATTCATGCCGCCTCCAATCCGCACCTTTTTGCGCACGCGCTTACCGAAGAACCCGTTCTGCCACAACAGAGCCGCGCGCGCCGGATGGTCGGGCTTATCGATAATCGATTCCAGATATCCCCCCATGATCCCGAAACGCTGGAACGGCTGCTTCACGCTTGCCTCGATCGCGCGCAGCTCATGGTCCAGCATATTCACGACCTTACCGCTTGCATCCCTCAGAGGGTAGTCCAGCACCCGGCAGTATCGGCGCAGATACCAAACCGTGTGATCCAGGAGAACCCGCTCGCGCCCCAAGGTGTAGTACGAAATCTCAAAGTAACGATACTTGCCGTAATCGTCTAGTACGTTAACACATAAATAACGGAACATTGTATGATGGCGCACGCCCACCACTTTTGGAGGAGATGGCGATGCGTCGGACGGAATTGCACCTTACCAAGAAGGACCGGGAGTTGATTGCTTCATTTCGGGCAAAGGGTGTGCACTTGGCGCGAGAATTCAACCGCGCCCATATCCTGGCCGCTCTCGATCGCGGCCTGTCGGAGGCGCAGATCATGGAGGTGCTGGGCGTGGGGCGAACGGCGATCTGGCGCACCCGGGCCGCGTATCTGCAAGGCGGCTTGGAATATGCCTTGCATGATGAGGCGCGGCCGGGCAAGCCGCGCCAGTACGATACTGACGTGGAAGCGCAAATTGCGGCCTTGGCTTGTTCAACGCCGCCGACCGGGGCCAAACGCTGGACCTTGGGCTTGCTGGAGCAAGCGGCACAGGCACAAGCGGGCATCGGTCCGATCAGCCGGGAGACGATTCGCCGGCTGCTAAAAAAAACTGCCTCAAGCCGTGGCGCAAGCTGATGTGGTGCATTGGCGTGCTGACCGCGCAATACCGGCAACGCATGTACGACCTGCTCGCGCTGTATGCCCGACCGTTCCGGAGTCAAGAGCCGGTGGTCTGCGTGGACGAGAAGAGCAAGCAACTGCTCCGCGATACGCGCGCTCCCTTGCCGATGCGACCCGGGGCATCGGCAAAGCACGACTACGAGTACGCTCGCGCTGGCACCTGCAACTTGTTCGTGGCGGTGGAACCCAAGGGTGGTCGCCGGACCGTCGCGGTGACCGATCGCCGGGCCAAAATCGACTTCGTTGCCTTCGTCCAGCACTTGCTTGAACACGTCTACGCCAAAGCGCGGCGCATCCACCTCGTGCTCGACAATCTGAGCACCCACTTTCGCGTCTGTTTCGAGGACGTGCTCGGCGTGCGGGAGGCGACCAACCTGCTCCGCCGAGTCGTCTTCCACTACACCCCGAAACACGCCAGCTGGCTGAACATGGCGGAAATCGAGATCGGCATCCTTGATCGCCAGTGCCTCGACCGGCGCCTGCCCAACCGCACGCTGCTTGCCACCGAAGTCGCCGCTTGGCAGCAGCGCCGGAACGCCGAAGGCCGCGCCATCGCGTGGACCTTCACGCGACAGGATGCCGATCGCAAGATGCGCCATCATTATGTTTCGTAATTAATGGGTCTTAGTACTAGGTATTGAATGAACTCCTCGGCCGCCGGCGTCAGCTTCACTTCGAATTTCACCTCCCCGCGTACCCGCGCGAGCGCGCCGACGATGTTATGACTAAGATTCTTCGAAGAGACGCGGTTATAGAGCAATATCGCCTTGAGATACTTCTCTATCGCCTGCAAGCTTGACCATAGGGCTTGTTGGATCAACCGCTGCCTGAACGCCTGCCGCGCAACGATATAGTCGCCGTCGGCTATGTCGCGGAACGACCGCGTAGCCAAATCGTTCAGCTTCCGGTCCGTCTCGCTCACCATCACTCCGATCATTTCCTTTCTCTCCCTTCGGCGCTATCCCCTATCGCGGGCTACTTCTGCGGAAATGAGAAAGCACGCCACGCCGACTATCGACGAGTAGTCCGCCGCGCCCCTCGTTAGGTGGCGATGGACGTGTTTACTTGGCTACGTCGGCGCCCAGGGTGCTTGCGGGTGGTGGGCGAGCACCCAGCAATTATCTCGTAATCACGCCCGACTGCTTCACTGTTGAGTGGCTGCTTTCAAGATTTCCCAGTGGCGGCTTCGGATGGGCCGTGATGTCTGCAGCGGGTCGCCTCCGGACGTTGCCGTGCCTGCCACATCTCCCGGATTAAGCCCGAATCGCAACTCGCGATCAGCGCGTGAACGTGGCTCGTCGATGCTCTTCGCCCTTCGCGGCACCTTGAACGCGGCAATCAAATGGAGGGGCGCACTAGAAGCTGGTAGCCTCGATCCCGCTTGGCCATCATGGCACACAGGCGCTTGGATCAGCGGCGGCTCTGCGGACCAGCGCGTCGCACTGCCCAAGTGACCAGCACGATATGGCGCGTTCTAGCGTTCGCCAAAGTAGCGCCGAACGTCATCAATCGCGCGCACGCAGGGATCGATAAGCGCGATATCGCCGTCCGTCATATGCACGCGCATAGCGTAATCAACAACGACCGGACGCCCGCGAAGGTAGCCCCATTCGCCCAGTTTGCTCTCGTATAACTCGGGATCGGGGTAGTGGTCCGGATACGTGTCGCTGTTACGGAACGCGCGCAGTTCGTCAGGCGACATGATGTGCACGGCAGGCATGACGAGCGCGACGCCGAACGGCAAGCACCCGAGGACCGGGCACAGTTCGGGATAGTAGCGTTGCCAACCTTCGCGCCATATCCGCGCTTCCTCGCGATTGGCGCGCGCGCCGGCGCGTAAGCGACGCAGGCGAGGAACTTTTATCGCGATGCTGCCGCAAACGACCGTACGCCGTTGGCTCCCCCGGAAAAGGCGAAAAATAGCGGCCAGTATTCCACCGAATCAGGTCCCAAGCCGACGCTGACCTACCGCCGGACCAAGAATTTCCGGGCCGTTGAATTGCTGTTCATACCCACTCACTACTGTCCGGTTAAATGACATGTCCCGAGCCCGAGATCAAGCATTGGCGCGGGTTCCAGGCCGATTTTGTTTGGTGCCGACTTGAACTTCGATTACCAAGAATCGCGTACTTTCCCCGGGTTGACCGCCCCGAGGAGTACGCATGTATGTTGGCAAGACGTTGTTCGCTCAAGTCATGGAGTTCGTGCCGTGGACCAGCTTCGGCCGCATCGTGCAACGCTACGCGGGCAACGCCGGTGCGCGCACGCTGTCGTGCGCCGAGCAGTTCCGGGCGATGGCCTTCGCGCAGCTGACGTGGCGCGAGAGCCTGCGCGATGTCGAGGCGAGCCTGTCGGCCAATGCGGCCAAGCTCTACGCGATGGGCTTTCGCTCGGCGGTCAGGCGCTCCACGCTGGCCGATGCCAACGAACTGCGGGATTGGCATATCTGGGCCGACCTGGCCGCGGTGCTGATCCGGCGCGCGCGCAAGCTCTACGCGAACGACTCGCTCGGCGTCGAGCTGGACAACACCGTCTACGCGCTGGACTCCAGTACCATCGATCTGTGCCTGAGCCTGTTCGATTGGGCGCCGTTTCGCTCGACCAAGGCCGCCATCAAGCTGCACACCCTGCTGGACCTGCGCGGCGCGATGCCCGCGTTCATCCACATCAGCGACGGCAAGCTGCACGACGTGAACGTGCTGGACATGCTGGCAATGGAGGCTGGCGCGTTCTACGTGATGGATCGCGGCTATTTGGACTTCTCGCGCTTGTACACGCTGCATCAGGCCGGCGCTTTCTTCGTGACGCGCGCCAAGTCGACGATGGATGCTCGACGCGTGTACTCGGCGGCCACCGACCGCGCCATGGGTGTGCTCTGCGACCAACGCGTGATGCTCAATGGCTACTACTCGGCCAAGAAGTATCCCGAGCATCTGCGGCGCATTCGATTCAAGGACCCCGAGTCGGGCAAGACGCTCGTCTTCCTGACCAACAACACGGCGCTGCCGGCGTTGACCATCTGCGCACTGTACAAGAGCCGCTGGCAGGTCGAGTTGTTCTTCAAGTGGATAAAGCAGCACCTGCGCATCAAGCATTTCCTGGGCAACAGCGAGAACGCGGTGAAGACGCAGGTGTGGTGCGCCGTGGCCACCTACGTCCTCATCGCTATCGTCAAGAAAGAACTTCAACTCGATGCCTCGCTCTACACGCTGCTACAGATCATCTCGGTGACCATCTTCGAAAAAATGCCTTTACAACAGGCCCTTACCGAAACAGCCCACCACTCAAACGACCTCGTCAACCCCAACCAGTTGATTCTGCTTGGGGTTTAGCCGGACAGTAGTGATACCCACTACTGGCCAAGAACCGCATGACTGGGCTGGCCGCCGCAGGATTCACGAATTTGCCGCGGGGGCATGCGCTCAAGCGATGCTCTTGGTCGCTTGGCAACGTACAAGGCACTGAATCAATCTGTAATTTGTTCGTGCCTTCGTTCCAAATATTGGGACAAACTCAAGTATTCTGAGAACCCACAGCGCATTTAGACGTCGAGATTGCGCACGCCGAGCGCGTTGCTCTCGATGAACGCCCGTCGCGGCTCGACCTGCTCGCCCATCAATGTCGAGAAGATCTCCTCGGACGTGATCGCGTCCTCGATCTGCACCTTGAGCAGGCGCCGAACCTTGGGATCCATCGTCGTTTCCCAAAGCTGCCCGGGGTTCATCTCGCCAAGACCCTTGTAGCGCTGGATCGAGAGCCCGTTGCGGGCCTCTGCGAGCAGCCAGTCGAGCGCTTCCTTGAACGAGCCGACGGCGATCTGCTTCTCGCCGCGCTTGATCACCGCGCCCGGCTGGATCAGTCCCTGCAGCACCTCGGCCGCGGCGCGGATTTGCGCGCCGTCGCCGCTCGCGATGAACTCGTCGTCGATGGCGGTGACGTGTGGCGTGCCGTGATGCGTGCGCACGAGGAGGAGCCGGCGCTGCTCGGTCGCAGCGTCGACGCGCACTTCGACCGTCACTTCCGGATTGTCGATTGCTTTGCCCAGCGCGTCGGCGGATTCGTGCGCCGCACGCTCGCTCGAGAGGTCGATCTTCGCGCCGGCAAGCATCGCGCGGAGCGCCGCGGGATCGACCACGCGGGCGAGCCGCTCGATCACCGCTTCCGCGAGCAGGTATTGCCGCGCCACGCTGCCGAACGCGTCCGGTGCTACCGGGGCAAGCCCGGTCCCACGAGTCAACTCGGCGCTTTTCAGCGCGACCTTGAGCAGATGCTGCTTGAGCTCGTAGTCATCCTTGAGGTAGACCTCGTCCTTGCCCTGTTTAGCCCTGTAAAGCGGCGGCTGCGCGATGTAGATGTGGCCGCGCTCGACCAGCTCCGGCATCTGCCGATAGAAGAACGTGAGCAGCAGCGTGCGGATGTGCGAGCCGTCGACGTCCGCGTCCGTCATGATGATGATGCGGTGGTAGCGCAGCTTGTCGGGGTTGTACTCGTCCTTGCCGAACCCCGTGCCCAGCGCCGTGATCAGCGTCACGATCTCCTGCGAGCTGATGAGCTTGTCCATCCGCGCGCGCTCGACGTTCAGGATCTTGCCGCGCAGCGGGAGGATTGCCTGGAACTTGCGGTCGCGGCCCTGCTTGGCCGAGCCGCCCGCGGAGTCGCCCTCGACCAAGTAGATCTCGCACAGCGCGGGATCGCGCTCCTGGCAGTCGGCGAGCTTGCCCGGCAGTCCGAGGCCGTCCAGAACGCCCTTGCGGCGCGTGAGCTCGCGCGCCTTGCGCGCGGCTTCGCGCGCGCGCGCCGCCTCGACGATCTTGGTGCAGATGATCTTCGCGTCGCCCGGATATTCGAGCAGGAAGTCGGCGAGCTTCTCGGAGACCACTTCCTGCACGATCGGCTGCACCTCGGACGAAACGAGCTTGTCCTTGGTCTGCGAGCTGAACTTGGGCTCGGGCACCTTGACCGACAGCACGCATGTCAGTCCTTCGCGCATGTCGTCCCCGGTGGTCTCGACCTTCGCTTTCTTCGCGATCTCTTCCTTCTCGATGTAATTGTTGAGCGTGCGCGTCATCGCCTGGCGCAGACCGGTCAGATGCGTGCCGCCGTCGCGCTGCGGGATGTTGTTGGTGAAGCACTGGACGTTCTCCGCATAGGAGTCGTTCCACTGCATCGCCACCTCGACCGTGACGCCGTCCTTTTCGCCAACCGAGTGGAACACGCGCGGATGCAGCACCGTCTTGCTGCGGTTCATGTACTCGACGAATCCCTTGATGCCGCCCGAGTAGGCGAAGTTCTCGCTCTTGCCGTCGCGCTGGTCGACCAACTCGATCTTCGTTCCGTTGTTCAGGAACGACAGCTCGCGAATGCGCTTGGCCAGGATCTCGTAGTGATACTCGACGCGGCTGAACGTCTCGAGGGAGGCCATGAAGTGCACTTCGGTGCCGCGGCGATCGGTCGTGCCCGTCACCGCAAGCGGCGCCACCGCCACTCCGCGGCGGAACTCCATCTGGTGAACCTTGCCGTTGCGCCAGATCCTGAGCTTCAACCAATCGGAAAGCGCGTTCACGACCGAGACGCCCACGCCGTGCAGGCCACCCGAAACCTTGTAGCTGTTCTGGTCGAACTTGCCCCCGGCATGCAATTCCGTCATCACGATTTCGGCCGCAGAGCGCTTTTGCTCGTCGTCGTCCTTGATGTCGGTCGGAATGCCGCGGCCGTTGTCGACCACCGACACCGAATTGTCGGCATGGATGATGACCCTGATGTCGTCGCAGTAGCCCGCCAGCGCCTCGTCGATCGCGTTGTCCAGCACTTCGAACACCATGTGATGCAGGCCGGTTCCGTCGGACGTGTCGCCGATGTACATGCCGGGCCGCTTGCGAACGGCGTCGAGGCCCTTCAGGACCTTGATCGAGTCGGAGTTGTAGTCGCTGGCCGTGGACGGAAGCGGCTTCGGTTGGGCTTGGCTCATCTTGACTTTCGGCTTCGTACGAACGCGGAGTGAAATCAGAACGCGGGCGCCGACCCGGAAGTCGGCGCCGCCAGGGTCGGCCGTCGATGCGGCATCGCAGTGAAACGGGTTGCGGCTGCCTCAGGTCGCGTTGCCGCGCAGCGGCGGCCGCGAGCCCGGGGCGACACGAGATTGCAGACGGAACGCAAGGCCAAGGTCGGCGCGATCCTCGTGCGATGCAAAGACATCAGATCCGCATCGGCATCACGACGTACTTGTAGTCGTCGCGGCCGGGCATCGTCACGAGCGCGCTGGAATTGGCATCGCCGAACGCGAGCACCACGCGCTCGCTCGAGAGATTCTGCAGCACGTCGAGCAGGTAGGTGATGTTGAAGCCGATATCGAGTCCTTCGCCCTTGTAGGCGACCTCGAGCTCCTCCTCGGCCTCTTCCTGCTCGGCATTCGTGCAGATGATCCGCAACTGACCGCTGCTCAGCACGAGGCGGACGCCGCGAAATTTCTCGTTCGAGAGGATCGCCGCACGCTGCAGCGCCGCCAGCAGCTCGAGCCGGTCGAAATCGAGGTGCTTGCTGTGTCCTGTGGGGATCACGCGGTTGTAATCCGGGAACTTGCCGTCCACCACCTTGGACACGAGCTCGACGTTCGCGAACCGGAAACGCACCTGGTTCGCGAGCATGTCCAGCGTGACCGGATCGTCGCTGTCGGCCAGGAGCTTGCCGAGCTCGAGCACGGTCTTGCGCGGCAGGATCACTTCCTGACGCGTATAGCTTCCCGCCACGGCAAGGCTCGCCCACGACAGCCGATGGCCGTCGGTCGCGACCGCCTGCAGCGAGCCCTGGTCGATCACGAGCAGCATGCCGTTCAGATAATAGCGAATGTCCTGCTGCGCCATCGCGAATTCGGCGAGCTTGAAGAGCCCGCGCAAATCTCGCTGCGGCAGTGACAGCGTCTGCAACTGCTCGGTGCCGACGCTGATCCGCGGATAGTCGCTCGCCGCCATCGTCTGCAGGTTGAAGCGGGAGCGTCCTGCGCGCACGGTCATCTTGCTGCCCGACCCATCGACCGTCAGCGTCGTGTCATCCGGCAGCGCGCGCAACAGATCCTGCAGCTTGCGCGCCGCAACGGTTGTTGCCTGTCCGTCCTTGCCTGCGAGTTCGCTGTACGCGGTGATCTGCATTTCGAGGTCCGTCGCGGTCACGAACAGGCGGCCATCCTTCTGTTCGAGAAGAACGTTCGCCAGGATCGGCAGCGTATGCCGCCGCTCGACAATCCCCGACACCGCCTGCAATGGCTTCAAAAGCGCATCGCGCGCGATCTGTTTCAGTTGCATTCTTTAACCATAGAATGATTAATAAGGCTCGTCCCAATTTGAAATTATCGGCAAAATTCCTTATGGATCATGTTCGTGACGCGACAACGAACACCGTATAAACGCCGGGAAGCCTGTGGATCGTTTGGGGACCAAAAAAGGGACTTCCGCCGCTGGCGGAATAACCCACAAATTATAAACCCAAATCCCCGTTTTCTCTAGGAAAAAGGGTTGCCGGCCGGCATCGCCTGATGCCGGCGTTGGCGCTCATAGCGGCTGGCTTAGGAGCGCCCGTGGCGAGGGTCAGCCGCGCAGCACCTGCAGCAGGAAAACGACGTCCTGATTGATCTCGGGATGGGTATCGCGCAGCTTCGCGATCTGGCGGCACGCGTGCAAGACCGTCGTGTGGTCGCGGCCACCGAAGTTGCTCCCGATCTCGGGCAGCGAGAGCTGAGTCAGCTCCTTGGCAAGCGCCATCGCGACCTGCCGGGGGCGAGCTACCGCACGCGAGCGCTTCTTGCTGTGCATGTCCGAAATCCGGATCTTGTAGTAGTCCGCGACCGTCTTCTGGATGTTCTCGATCGAGACCTGTCGGTTCTGCACCGCCAGCAGGTCGCGCAGCGACTCCTTGGCCACCGGCAGCGTGATGTCCTGTCCGTGGAACGTCGCGTAGGCAATCACGCGCTTAAGCGCGCCTTCCAGCTCCCGCACGTTCGAGCGGATATGCTTGGCGATGAAGAACGCCACCTGCTCGTCGAGGCGGATTCTCGCCTTGGCCGCCTTGGCTAGCAGGATCGCGACTCGCATTTCGAGCTCCGGCGGCTCGAGGGCGACCGTCAATCCCCAGCCGAAGCGGGAGATCAGGCGCTCCTCGATGCCGGCGATCTCCTTCGGATACGTGTCGCAGGTGATGACCACCTGCTTGTGCGCCTCGATCAGCGTGTTGAAGAGGTAGAAGAACTCTTCCTGCGTACGGCTCTTGCCGCCGAAGAACTGGATGTCGTCGACGAGCAGCAGGTCGAGCGAGCGGTAGTAGCGCTTGAACTCGTCGAAGGCCTTGTGCTGATAGGCGCGCACGACGTCCGAGACATAGGTTTCGGCGTGGATGTAGCGGATCTTCGCGGCCGGGTTCTGCGTCAGGATATGGTTGCCGATCGCCTGGATCAGGTGGGTCTTGCCCAGGCCCACGCCGCCGTAGACGAAGAGCGGGTTGTACGACGTCGGGTGATCGGCGACCTGAAGACCTGCGGCGCGTGCGAGCTGGTTCGCCTTGCCGGACACGAACGCGTCGAACGTGAACGTCGGGTTCAAGCTCGTGTTGCTTTCGCTGCGTCGGGGCTGCGTGCTTGGGGCTGCCGCTGGCGGGGCCGGCGCCACGTGCTGCTGCAGCGCCGCCGCGACACGTCGGGGTCCGGCCTCCCTTGTCGTGGGTGGGGGAGCGGGCAGCACGTCTTGCGGGCTTGCGGGTTCGCCGCTGCCGTCGGCCAACGCGAACTCGATCCGCACCGCGGTGCCCGCGGCATTACGGGCCAGCGTCTCGATCCGGTGGCCGAAGCGCTCCTTGACCCACTGCAGGACGAAACGGTTTGGCGCCCGCAATGTCCAGTGCCCGGCGTTCGTTTCGCAGGCAAGCGGGCGGATCCAGGTGGCGAACTGCTGAGGCGTGAGCTCGCGCTCGAACGTGGCAAGGCAGTCTGCCCAGGAAGCGGGCAAACGGTCGGCCGAAGGCAGGACGTTATCCAAGGCGAGTGAACCCTGATGCTGCGGTTTTCTAGGGGAATGCAGCCGGCTGGCTCGTCTTTGCGCGAGATTGCCGACGACACGGAGAGGGCGAATTCTAGGCCTCTGCGGCGAAGTTATCCACAGCGCCCGACGCCGAAGACAATGCATTCGGCAAGGCTGGCGTCGCGCTTGCATCGCCGCTGATAGTGATCGCTCGCCCCGGAATCGGGCTTGCGCGCTGAAGGCGTTCGGCCGCCGATGTTCTTGACAAAAGCGGATGCAAACTGCTTAAATGTAAAGCTTTTTTCCAATCGACCCAGGACTTGATCGCCATGAAGCGCACGTTCCAGCCCTCGAAAATCCATCGCGCGCGGACGCACGGGTTTCGCGCCCGGATGAAGACCGTCGGCGGTCGCAAGGTGATTTCAGCCCGCCGCGCCAAGGGCCGCGCCCGGCTGGCCGTCTGATCCGTACCCGCGCCCCGGCGTCAGGGCGCCCATGTCCACGCGAGAGTATCGGTTGTCGGGCATCGGCGCGTTCGAGGCGATCTTCCGCGACGGGCGCCGACACGAGGGCCGCTACATCCAGCTGATCGCCGCGCCGGCTGCCCGTATTCCCGGGCGTGCCGGGTTCGTCGTCGGTCGCAAGGTTCTTCGGCGCGCGGTCGACCGCAACCGGTTCAAGCGGCTGGTCCGCGAAGCGCTCCGCCGGGCAAGGCCGCAGATCGCGAAAATGGATCTGATCGTGCGCCTGAAGCGGCCGCTTCGCGGGGACGAGATCACCGAGGCCGCGAGCGAGACCACCGCACTGATCGCCACCTGCGCCGGGCTCTCGCACCCGCTATGAAGAACGTCCTGCTGGTCGCGATCCGCGGCTACCGCTATACGCTGCGTCCGCTGCTCGGCGTCCACTGCCGCTTCTATCCGAGCTGCTCCGAGTACGCCTGCGAGGCGATCGAGCGCCATGGCGCCGCCAAGGGCGCGTGGCTCGCCGCACGCCGCATCGCGCGCTGCCATCCCTACAACGCGGGCGGGTACGATCCGGTTCCCTGACGCTGCACGCCGTCCCGGGCTTACGCCCCTTTCGGCATCCGCCCTACGCTGATCCGACCCAAGGCCGCATGGATACGCAACGCCTGATCCTCTTTCTCGTCTTTTCGTTCTCGGTCTTCCTGCTCTGGGGGGAATGGCAGAAGGAAAAGAACCCGCCGCCGGTACCGGCGAAGACCGCGCCGGCGGCGCAAAAGCCGGCGGATGTGCCCGCGACGCCCGCGCCACCGACAGCCGCCGCCGCTGCACCAGGAGGCGCTGTCCCGGCGAGCGCGCCCGTGGGCGCGCCCCCGGGCGCCGGGCAGCGCATCGCGATCAGGACCGACCTGTACACCGCCGAGATCGACACCGCGGGCGGTGTCGTGGCCGACGTGTCGCTCAAAGCGCACCGAGACGCCGCCGACGTGGGCAAGCCTTACCACGTGCTGCAGCGGACCGCTGAGCGCACGTTCGTCGCGCAGGCGGGGTTGCTGGGCGAGGGTCTGCCGAACCACCGCACGGTGTACGAAGCGCTGCCCGGTCCCCGCGAGCTTGCGCCGGGAACGGACAAGCTCGAGCTCAAGCTTGGGGCGACGGCCGGGAACGGCGATCCGATCGTGCAGACGCTCACGTTCCATCGCGGGAGCTACGTGATCGACGTGGGCTTCGAAGTGGCGAATCGCGCCAGCGCCCCGGTCACACCGTTCGCCTATTTCCAGTTCACGCGCGACACCAAGGCGGCGGTGGCGCAAAGCTCCTGGGCGCCGGCGTCCTACATCGGCCCCGTCGTCTACAGCGAGACGGACAAGTTCAAGAAGGTCGAGTTCGGCGAGATCGACAAGGAAGCGGCCGACCCGACGCGCAAACCTTCGTACACCAGGAAGACCGACAACGGCTGGGTAGGCATGGTCGAGCACTATTTCGTCACGGCGTTCTTCCCCTCCGACGAGACCAAGACGCCGCGCGAGTTCTACACGCGCAAGCTCGAAAACGGCCTCTACAGCGCCGGCGTGATCGTCGAGGGCAAGCCGATTGCCCCGGGCGCGACCGGGGAGATTGTGGCGCCGCTCTATGTCGGACCGCAGGACCAGGATCAGCTCGCCAAGCTCGCGAAGGGGCTCGACCTGGTCGTCGACTACGGGATCTTCACCGTGATCGCCGCGCCGCTCTTCTGGCTGCTCCAGTGGCTGTACGGGATCATCGGCAACTGGGGCTGGGCGATCGTCGCGATGACGATCCTGATCAAGAGCGCTTTCTATCCGCTGAACCACGCGAGCGCGCGGTCGATGGCGAAGATGAAGGTGATCGCGCCGAAGTTGAAGGCGCTGCAGGAGCAGTACGCGAACGACAAGCAGCAGCTCCAGATGAAGATGATGGAGCTCTACAAGACCGAGAAGATCAATCCGCTGGGCGGCTGCCTGCCGATCGTCGTGCAGATCCCCGTGTTCATCGCGCTCTACTGGGTGCTGCTCTCCGCGGTGGAGCTCCGGCACGCACCCTGGATCGGCTGGATCCACGACCTGTCGGCGCCTGACCCGTGGTTCGTGCTGCCCGTCGTCTACGCGATCACCGCCTACCTGCAGGTGAAGCTCTCGCCCACGCCGATCTCCGACCCGGTGCAGGCGAAGGTGATGCAGATCATGCCGATCGCGTTCTCGGTGATGTTCGTCTTCTTCCCGGCCGGCCTCGTGCTGTACTGGCTCATCAACAACTGCATCCAGATCTTCCAGCAGTGGCACATGAACCGCGTGCTCGAGAAGGAAGCGGCCGCGGCCGCGGCAAAGCGGCGCTGATCGCTGCGAGAAGGCGGCACACGGGCCGGCGCCGCCGGCCCGCTGTTTTTCCGGTGCCCGGCGTCCTTGCCCCCGGAGTAATCTCTGTCGCGATGATCCGCACGCCGACGATTTCACCGGCCGAGACGATCGCCGCGGTCGCCACGCCGCCCGGCCGTGGTGGCGTGGGCATCGTTCGCGTTTCCGGGCCCGAGGCGCCGCGGCTCGCCGTAGCGCTGACCGGCCGCCAATTGGTGCCGCGCGCCGCGACGTTCGCGACGTTTGGCGAAGGCGACGGCACGCCGCTCGATCAGGGCATCGCGCTCATGTTCGAGGCGCCGTCTTCGTATACGGGCGAGCACGTGCTCGAACTGCAGGGCCATGGCAGCCCGGCGGCGCTGCGGCGGATCCTCGCGCGGTGTGTCGAGCTCGGTGCCCGTCTCGCCGAACCGGGCGAGTTCACGAAGCGGGCGTTCCTGAACGGGAAGCTCGATCTCGCGCAGGCCGAGAGCGTGGCCGACCTGATCGACGCCGCGACGAGGACGGCGGCGCGCGCCGCGGCGCGCAGCTTGACCGGCGAATTCTCGCGCGAAGTGCATGCGCTGGTCGAGGGCGTGACCGAACTGCGGATGTTCACCGAGGCGACGCTCGACTTCCCGGAGGAGGATCTCGAGTTCGTGCAGGCGGCGGATGCGCGCGGCAAGGTGGACGCGCTCGCGGCGGCGCTCGCGCGCCTGCTCGCGCGCGCCGGCACGGGCGAGCGCCTCAACTCGGGCTTGACGGTCGTTCTGATCGGGCGACCGAATGTCGGCAAGTCGAGCCTCCTCAATCGCCTCGTGCGCGACGAGGCGGCGATCGTGACGCCGATTCCCGGCACGACGCGTGACACGGTCGAGCGGCAGATCGAGATCGGCGGCATTCCGTTGTCGGTGATCGACACCGCGGGCCTGCGCGAGACGATGGATGAGGTCGAGCGGATCGGCATTGCCCGCACCTGGTCGGCGGTCGAGCGCGCCGACCTCGCGCTGCTGCTCGTCGATGCCCGCGAGGCGGCGGACGCGCTGGACGCCGAGGACCGCGCGCTGCTCGACCGGCTCCCGCCGGTGCTGCCGCGAATCGTCGTCCACAACAAGGCCGACCTCGCGCAGGCGTCGCCGCACTGCGAGCCGAGGGAGGGTCGCACGCACGTTTGGCTGTCCGCGCTGACGGGCGAGGGCGTGGAGCTGCTCGAGCGCGAGGTGATGCGCGCTGCCGGGTTGGAAAGCGGGACCGAGGATGCGTTCATCGCGCGCGCCCGGCATGTCGCGGCACTTGTGGATGCGCGTGCGCATCTCGCGGCGGCGGCGGCGCAACTCGCGCAGCCGGCGCCGGCGCTCGAACTCTTTGCCGAGGAATTGCGGGAAGCGCAGCAGGCGCTCGGAGCGATCACCGGCGAATTCACCGCAGACGACTTGCTTGGGGTCATCTTCTCCCGCTTCTGCATCGGAAAATGACGCCCGCCGGAAGGCCTTCGCGCAGCGTCGTCGCGCAGGCGCGGCAGCGCGCATCGCGGTGCCTGCGGCGAGCGGCCGCAGGCCCGCCCGGCTTTGATCCCGCCCCGCGCGGACGTGGTCATCCCGGGCCCGATGCGCGCGCAACCCGACGGTTGCGCGTTCGGTTATTCTTCGTTCGCTGCACGCTCGGCATAAGCTGACAACCGCAAGGGCACCAGGAGACCACGATGAATCGCCGCAATTTCTCGCTCGTCGTGCTTGCCGCGCTCACCGCGGCACCGTTTCGCGGGATCGACACCGCGCAGGCGCAGGCGATCGGCACGCTGAAGATGATGATTCCGGCCAATCCCGGCGGCGGCTGGGATCAGACCGGCCGCGCGCTGGCCGCCGCGATGCAATCGGCCAAGGTGGTGAACTCGGTACAGTTCGAGAACAAGGGCGGCGCGGCCGGCGCGCTCGGGCTGGCGCAATTCGTCAACAGCGCGAAGGGCGATCCGAACGCGCTGATGATGGGTGGCATGGTGATGGTCGGCGGCCTCGCGCTGCAGAAGTCGCCGGTCGATCTCACGATGGTCACGCCGATCGCGCGGCTGACGAGCGAGTACGAGGTCATCGTCGTGCCGGCCGGCTCGCCGCACAAGACGATGGCGGACTTGGTCGCGGCGTTCAAGGCCGATCCCGGCAAGGTCTCGTGGAACGGCGGTTCCGCCGGTGGCTCCGATCACATTCTCGCCGGCCTGATCGCCCGCCAGGTGGGCGTCGATCCCGCCAAGGTCAACTACGTCGCCGCAAAAGGCGGCGGCGACCAGGTCGCCAACATCGTCGGCGGACATGTGACCGCCGGCATCGCCGGGGTCGGCGAGTTCGCCGAGCACATCAAGGGCGGGCGCATGCGCGCGCTCGCCGTGTCGGCGCCCGGCAAGATCGACGGGATTCTGACGTTGAAGGAGCAGGGCATCGATGTCGTGCTCGGCAACTGGCGCGGCGTGTTCGGGGCGCCCGGCATCACGGCGGCGCAGCGCGACACGCTGATTGCCGCCGTGAAGACCGCGACGGAATCGGCCTCCTGGAAGGAAACCCTCGCCAAGATGGGCTGGGATCCGGTTTTCTTGAGCGGCGATGCGTTCAGGGCGTTCGTCGACGAGGACACGAAGCGCATCACCGGCATCCTCGATTCGCTCGGCCTCAAGAAATAGGCATGCGGGCCTCGGGCGCTCGGCGCGCCGAGCTCCTTCTTTCGCTGGGCGTGCTGGCGCTGGGCGTGTTTGCGACCGTCGTGGCGTTCCAGTTGCCGGAGGCCGGTGGCTACGCCCGCATCGGCCCGAACTTCATGCCCAAGTTCGTGGCCGGGGGCCTCGTGTTGCTTGGCCTGTGGCTGCTCGCCGAAGTGTTCACCGGCGGCTGGCGCGAGGCCGTGCCGGACGATCCGGCGGAGCGGGGCGAGCACGCGTTCCATTTCGCGGCGTTCGCATGGGTGAGCGCCGGCTTGTTCGCGCAGATGGCGCTGATCCAGTCGGCGGGCTTCGTCGTCGCGGCGATGGCGCTCTTCACCTTTGTGGCACGGGGCTTCGGCAGCACGCGGCCCGTTCGCGACGCGGCGCTCGGCCTCGCGCTGGGCCTTGGCGTCTTCCTGTTCTTCGTCAAGTTCCTGAACGTCAATTTGCCGGCGGGCTGGCTGCATCCGCTGCTCGGGGGCGCCGGGCTTTGAGCGCCGCCGGGCCGCCCCAAGGACGTCCATGCGAGCGGGGCGAAGCCCAGGCGCGGAGCGCGCGTGCGCGAGCGTGGATGGCGGCCGACGCGATGGTGCAACGGATCGCGCGGCCGATCAATGAGGCCGCTCAATGGGCCCCCTCGGGGGGCAGCGCAGCGGCTGCAGCCGCAAGCGTGGCGGTACAACAATGAGCGCCGCCGGGCCGCCCCAAGGACGTCCATGCGAGCGGGGCGAAGCCCAGGCGCGGAGCGCGCGTGCGCGAGCGTGGATGGCGGCCGACGCGATGGTGCAACGGATCGCGCGGTCGATCAATGAGGCCGCTCAATGGGCCCCCTCGGGGGGCAGCGCAGCGGCTGCAGCCGCGGGCGTGGGGGTACCGGAGTGAGCGAGACCCTCTCGGCGCTGATCAGCGGCTTCGGCGTCGCGCTGGCGCCGCTCAACCTGCTGTGGGGATTCATTGGCGTCACGCTCGGCACCGCGATCGGCGTGCTGCCCGGCGTGGGTCCTGCGCTCACGGTTGCGATGCTGCTGCCGCTCACGAGCAAGCTCGATCCGACCGGCGCGCTGATCATGTTCGCCGGCATCTACTACGGCGCGATGTACGGCGGCTCGACGACGACGATTTTGCTCAACACGCCCGGCGAGTCGGCGTCGATCGCCACCGCGCTCGAAGGCAACAAAATGGCCAAGCGCGGGCGCGCGGGACCGGCGCTTGCGACGGCCGCGATCGGCTCGTTCGTCGCCGGCACGATCGCCACGCTGCTCCTTACCGTGCTTGCGCCCGTCGTGGTCGAGGTAGCGCTCAAGTTCGGCCCGACCGAGTACTTCGCGCTGATGGTGTTCGCGTTCGTGACCGTGGCTGCCGTGCTCGGTGCATCGATGGTGCGCGGTCTCGCGATGCTGTTTCTCGGCCTGCTGTTCGGACTCGTCGGCATCGACGACCAGACGGGCCAGATGCGCTTCGCGTTCGGCGTGCCGGAACTGATGGACGGCATCGACGTCGTCGTGCTCGCGGTGGGCCTTTTCGCGGTCGGCGAGGCGCTCTACGTGGCCGCCTACCAGAGCCGCATCCGGGAGGAAATCGAGAAGATGTCCGGGTCGCTGTGGATGTCGCGCGAGGACTGGCGGCGCTCGTGGCCGGCGTGGCTGCGCGCCACCGCGATCGGGTTCCCGTTCGGCACGATTCCCGCCGGCGGCGCCGAGATTCCGACGTTCCTCTCCTATGCGCTCGAGAAGAAGCTCACGAAGCATCCGGAGGAGTTCGGCAATGGCGCGATCGAGGGCGTGGCGGGTCCCGAGGCCGCGAACAATGCGTCGTCGGCGGGCGTCCTCGTGCCGCTGCTGACACTCGGCATCCCGACGTCGGCGACAGCGGCGATCCTGCTCGCCGCGTTCCAGAGCTACGGACTGCAACCGGGCCCGCTGTTGTTCCAGACCCAGGCCACGCTGGTGTGGGGCCTGATCGCGAGCATGTACGTCGGCAACATCCTGCTGCTGATCCTCAACCTGCCGCTGATCGGGCTGTGGGTGAAGGTGCTGATGATCCCGCGCGCGCTTCTTTACGCGGGCATTCTCGTGTTCGCGACGCTCGGCGCCTACAGCCTGCACCAGTCGGTCGTCGATCTGCTGACGCTGTACGTGTTCGGGTTGCTCGGATTCCTGATGCGGCGCTGGGGCTTTCCCGTCGCGCCCGCGGTCATCGGACTCATTCTCGGCCCGCTCGCCGAATCGCAGTTCCGCCGTGCGCTCGCGATCAGCCAGGGTGATCCGTCGGTGTTCTTCACGCACCCGATCTCCGCCGCGCTGCTGGCGCTGACCGCGCTGCTCGTCATCGTGCCGTGGCTCGTCAAGGTCCTGCGAGAGCGGCGCGAGCTCGCCGCGCGGCAGTCGTAGGGCACAGATCCAGCGCTGCGCCGGGATCGGTCGCGCATACCCGCGCCAGCAGGAGGGCGGCGTGCGGTTGGCGCTGCGCAGCGTATTGGCCGCCGCGAAACGGTCACACCCGTTATTCGCTTGATCTCGCGCAATGTGGGCGGGTTGGGTTTGCGCGCCGCGCGTGCTAGAGTTTTTTCGACCATGCTGCAGCCTTGCACTGCGGCGCGAGTATTTTCCATCTCGATCGAGCCACGATGAACAAGCCAGAATCCCTCCCAACGCTCGCGGCCTCCGTAAGCGCGCCTGACCACGTCAAGCATCTGCGCCTGCTGAGCTGGGTTCGCGAGATCGCCGCGCTGACCAAGCCGGATCGCATCGTCTGGTGCGACGGAAGCGAAGCCGAGTACGACCGGCTGTGCGCCCAGATGGTCGAGTCGGGGACGTTGCGCAAACTCAATCCGAAGAAGCGCCCGAACAGCTATCTCGCGCTCTCGGATCCCTCCGATGTCGCGCGCGTGGAGGACCGTACGTTCATCTGCAGCGAGCGCGAGGAGGACGCCGGTCCCACGAACAACTGGATGGCGCCTTCCGAGATGCGCAAGACGCTTGCGGGGCTCTTCGACGGCTGCATGCGCGGGCGCACGATGTATGTCGTGCCGTTCTCGATGGGGCCGATCGGCAGCCGGATCGCGCATATCGGCGTCGAGCTGACCGACAGTCCGTATGTGGTCGTCAGCATGCGCATCATGACCCGCATGGGTCGCGCTGTGTTCGACGTGCTTGGCAGCGATGGGCCCTTCGTTCCTGCCGTCCATTCGGTCGGCGCGCCGCTCGCCGCGGGTCGGCGCGACGTGCCGTGGCCCTGCAGCGCGACCAAGTACATCGTCCATTTTCCCGAGCTGCGCGAGATCTGGTCGTACGGTTCGGGCTATGGCGGCAATGCGCTGCTCGGCAAGAAATGCTTCGCGCTGCGCATCGCCTCGGTAATGGGTCGTGACCAGGGGTGGCTTGCCGAGCACATGCTGATCCTCGGCGTCACGACGCCCGCGGGCCGCAAATATCACATCGCAGCGGCGTTCCCGAGCGCGTGCGGCAAGACGAACTTCGCGATGCTGATTCCGCCGAAGGGATTCGATGGCTGGAAGGTGACGACGATCGGCGAGGACATCGCCTGGATCAAGCCGCACGACGACGGCCGCTTCTACGCGATCAACCCGGAGGCCGGCTGCTTCGGCGTCGCGCCCGGCACCTCGTACGAGTCCAACCACAATGCGATGGACATGTTGCGGGAGAACGTGATCTACACCAATGTCGCGCGCACCGACGACGACGACATCTGGTGGGAAGGCATGACCAAGGTGCCGCCCGCGCACCTGATCGATTGGCAGGGCAAGGACTGGACGCCCGATTGCGGACGAAAGGCTGCGCATCCCAACGCGCGCTTTACCGTGGCGGCGAAACAATGCCCGTCGATCGACAAGGACTGGGAGGATCCCGACGGCGTGACGATCGACGCGTTCATGTTTGGTGGCCGGCGCAGCGACACGGCCCCGCTCGTCGTCGAAGCGCGATCGTGGGAGGAAGGCGTGTACAAGGCCGCGACGATGGGGTCGGAAATGACTGCCGCGGCAGCGGGCGCGCTCGGCGAGGTTCGACGCGATCCGTTTGCGATGCTGCCGTTCTGCGGGTACCACGTCGGCGACTACATCCGCCACTGGCTCGAAATCGGCAAGTCCGTCCCCAACCCGCCGAAGATCTTCGCCGTCAACTGGTTCCGCAAGGACGCCGAGGGCAATTTCGTATGGCCGGGCTTCGGCGAGAACATGCGCGTGCTGCGCTGGATCGTCGAACGGTGCGAGGGCCGCGGCAAGGCGATCGAGACCCCGCTCGGGCTCGCTCCCGATTACGCGAGCCTCGAGTGGACCGGTCTCGAATTCACGGCCGAACGATTCGCGACGGCGACGCGGATCGACGCGCGAGAGTGGCAGAAGGAGCTCGCTTCACACGACGAGCTGCTCGCAAAACTCGGCGCAAGGAAACCCGGCGCGCTCACGGGTGAGCGCGCGCGTCTCGCCAAGGCGTTTGGCGTGTAAGCGCTTACGCGCACCTCCGTCCACGGCCGGCCGCGCAGTTCTTGGCCGGCTTTCCTTTTGCTTTCAAGCGATTAAGGCGCCGCATCACGCGCGGATAACGCGGGCAATGTCATTGGGTGCTTGCTCTGGAAGCGGCCGCGCCCGGTCCTCGTTCGGTCAGTCCTCATGACGAGCGCTGAATGCGATCGACGCGCGCGGCCTCGGCCAAGATGCTGCGATGCAGAATTCGCTCGCCGGCCTCGCACGACAGGACCCAGTGTGTCGCCGGGCGGAGCCGCCGGCGAGCGGCGGATCCCGCGACGCTCAGTCGAGAGCCGGGCTGGCGCCGCGTCGTGGCCGGGCCCCGCGACGCGATGGAACTCGGCGTCGGCCGCCGTGTTTCACGTGAAACCGTGCCGGTCGCGATGGTCGCGGGCCCGACCGCCGTTCCCGACGACCCGCCTCGCCGGTGTTTCACGTGAAACTTAGCGTCTCGCGGTACCGTCACGTAGAATGCCCGGTCGCTCCGCCTTGGCCTTTGTCGATCGTCCCCGATCTTGTATCGATGATCTTCCCCGAACGCTTCGAAGTGATTGTCGTCGGTGGCGGCCATGCCGGCACCGAAGCGGCGCTCGCCTCGGCCCGCATGGGCCGCAAGACGCTGCTGCTGACGCACAACATCGAAACGCTCGGGCAGATGTCGTGCAATCCCTCGATTGGGGGCATCGGCAAGGGGCACCTGGTCAAGGAGGTCGACGCGCTGGGCGGCGCCATGGCGATCGCGACCGACGAGGCCGGGATCCAGTTCCGGATCCTGAACGCGAGCAAAGGTCCCGCGGTTCGAGCGACCCGGGCGCAGGCTGACCGCGTGCGCTACAAGGCGGCGATTCGCCGCCGGCTGGAATCCCAGCCGAACCTGACGCTGTTCCAGCAGGCGGTCGACGACCTGCTGGTCGAGGACGGAAGGGGGGGCGCTCGGGTGAAGGCCGTCGTCACCCAGATCGGGGTGACGTTCGAGGCCGATGCGGTCGTGCTGACGACCGGCACCTTCCTGTCCGGGCTGATCCACGTGGGCCTGCAGAACTACGAGGCGGGGCGTGCGGGTGACCCGCCGGCCAAGCGGCTGGGTGCCCGGCTGCGCGAACTCGATCTGCCGGTCGGGCGGCTCAAGACGGGGACGCCGCCCCGGCTGGATGGCAGGTCGCTCGACTACTCGGCGCTGGAAGTGCAGCCTGGCGACGATCCGGTCCCGGTGTTCTCGTTCGTAGGATCGGCGGCGATGCATCCCGAGCAACGGCCGTGCTGGGTCACGCACACCAACGCGCGCACGCACGAGATCATCCGTGCGGGGCTCGACCGCTCGCCGCTGTTCACGGGCGTGATCAAGGGGGTCGGCCCGCGCTACTGCCCTTCGATCGAGGACAAGGTGGTGCGCTTTGCCGACCGCGGGTCGCACCAGATCTACCTGGAGCCCGAAGGACTCGACACCCACGAGATCTATCCGAATGGCATCTCGACCTCGCTGCCGTTCGACGTGCAGCTTGCGCTCGTGCGCTCGATGAAGGGCTGCGAGCACGCCCACCTGCTGCGCCCGGGCTATTCGATCGAGTACGACTACCTCGACCCGCGGTCGCTCAGGTCGACGCTGGAATCGAAAGCGATTGCCGGGCTGTTCCTCGCCGGGCAGATAAACGGAACGACCGGCTACGAGGAGGCGGCGGCACAGGGACTGCTGGCCGGACTTAATGCCGCGCTGGCGGTTCGCGGGGAAGCCGGCTGGTCGCCGCGGCGGGACGAAGCGTATCTCGGGGTGCTGGTGGACGACCTGATCACCCGTGGCGTGTCCGAGCCGTATCGCATGTTCACGTCGCGGGCCGAATACCGGCTGCAACTGCGCGAAGACAACGCCGATCTGCGCCTGACCGAGCAAGGCCGTCGGCTGGGCTTGGTCGACGATGGCCGGTGGTCCCGGTTCGAGCGCAAGCGCGATGCGATCGCCGCCGAGCGCGAGCGCCTCAAGAACACGTACGTCAACCCTTCGGTCCTGTCGCGCCTTGAAGCGGAAACTAAGCTCGGACAAGCGATAGAGCGAGAGTATGCGCTTACTGACTTGTTGCGCCGGCCGGGGGTCACCTATGCGACGGTGATGACGCTGTCCGGCGCCGGTGTCCCGGTCAGCGATCCGGCCGTCGCTCTCCAGGTCGAGATCGACGTCAAGTACGAGGGCTACATCACCCGCCAAAACGAGGAGATTGCCCGCCACTTGGCGCAAGAAGGCATGTCGCTGCCTCCGGACCTCGATTACCGGACCGTGCGCGGCCTTTCAGTCGAGGTGCAGCAGAAGCTCAACACCCACAAGCCGGAAACGCTCGGCCAGGCCGGGCGGATTTCCGGCATCACGCCCGCGGCGATTTCGCTGCTGCTGGTCCACTTGAAACGCGGATTCGCGTCCAGCCAACCGCCGACCGTGCGCGACGCAAGACAGGCATGAGCGCGGATGTCGACGCCGCGCCGCTCGCATCCGCGCTCGCTGCCGGCGTAGCCGAGCTCGGCCTCGCGCTGCCGGCATCCGCGCAGCGGAGCCTGGTCGGGTATCTCGGGCTGCTCGCAAAGTGGACCCGCGTCTACAACCTCACCGCGATCCGCGAACCGGAGCGCATGGTCACTCACCATCTGCTCGATTCGCTGGCCGTTCTGCCTGCGCTTTCACGGCTCGGTCTTGTAGCGCACGGGCTGCGGCTGCTCGACGTGGGCAGTGGCGGCGGGCTGCCCGGCATCCCGCTCGCGATCGCGCGACCCGACTGGCATGTCGCGCTCGCGGAGACGAGCCACAAGAAGGCGACGTTTCTGACCCAGGCCGCCGCCGAGCTCGGACTTGCGAACATCGAGGTCGCGCGAGGCCGAGTGGAGGAGTTCCGGCCGGCGCAACGGTTCGGCATCGTCATCTCGCGCGCGTTCTCCGACCTCGCGACGTTCGTGCGCGCTGCGCGGCCGCACCTCGCCGCGGGCGGCGCGATCGTCGCGATGAAAGGCGTGCACCCGACCGAAGAGGTCGCGGAGCTGCCGCCGGACGTCGACGTGATCGCGGCGCCGGGGCTCGAAGTCCCGGGGCTCGAGGCCAAGCGCCACCTGATCGTGATGAAGCTCAAGGAACCCTCCGCATGACCGCCTCGCCGCGCATCATCGCCATCGCCAACCAGAAGGGCGGCGTGGGCAAGACCACGACTGCGGTGAACCTCGCGGCGAGCCTTGTCGCGATGAAGCGCCGCGTGTTGCTGGTCGATCTCGATCCGCAGGGCAATGCGACGACCGGCGCCGGCGTCGACAAGCGCGCGCTGACACGCACCGTCTATCACGTGCTGCTCGGGGAGCAGCGCATCGCCGATGTTCGGGTCGCCTCACCGAGCGGCGGCTTCGATCTCGTTCCCGCGAACCGGGAGCTCGCCGGCGCGGAGGTCGAGTTGGTCGAGCTGCCCGAGCGCGAGACCCGGCTCAAGGACGCGCTCGCCGAGGCGCTGTCGCAAATGAGGCAGGCGATCAACGACGTGGCGCAGGAGTACGACTTCATCCTGCTCGACTGTCCGCCTTCGCTCTCGCTTCTCACGCTGAACGGCCTGTGCGCGGCGGAGGCGTTGCTGATCCCGATGCAATGCGAGTACTACGCGCTCGAGGGCCTGTCCGATCTCGTGCAGACGGTGAAGAAGGTGCGCGCGCATCTCAATCCGCGGCTCGAGATCGAGGGCCTGTTGCGTACGATGTACGACCCGCGCAACACGCTCGCACAGAACGTCGCGGCGGAACTCGAAAAGCACTTCGGCGAGAAGCTCTATCGCACCGTCGTGCCGCGCAACGTGCGGCTTGCGGAGGCGCCCTCCTACGGCGTGCCGGCGTTGAAGCTCGAGCCCTCGTCGAAGGGCGCGCAGGCGTATCTCGCGCTGGCGGGCGAGATCCTGCGGCGCATGGAAGAACGCGCAGCGGCCGGGGTTGCCCCGCTGACCGCAACGCAGGAGGGATGAAGATGATCCGCCCGAAAGGACTGGGCCGCGGGCTCGATGCGCTGCTTGCCGGTTCCGACGAGCAGGCGCCCGCGCGCGAGGCGCTGCAGTCGATACCGATCGACCGGTTGCGTCCGGGCAAATACCAGCCGCGCACGCAGATGGACGAGACCTCGCTCGCCGAGCTCGCCGACTCGATCCGCGAACAGGGCGTGATGCAACCCATCCTGGTACGCCCGGTGGATGGCGGAGGATTCGAGATCATCGCCGGCGAGCGGCGCTGGCGTGCCGCGCAACGCGCGGGCCTGCGTGAAGTCCCCGCGCTCGTGAAGCCGGTGCCTGACAACGCGGCGCTTGCGCTGGCGCTGATCGAGAACATCCAGCGCGAGAACCTGAATCCGCTGGAGGAAGCGCAAGGCCTGCAGCGGCTCGTCACCGAGTTCGGGCTGACCCACGAGGCTGCCGCGAAGGCGGTGGGCCGCTCGCGCAGCGCAGTCACGAACCTGCTGCGGCTCAATCAGCTTGCGAAGGCCGTACAGGAGCACTTGCTGCGCGGCGGTCTCGAGATGGGCCATGCGCGCGCACTGCTCGCGCTGTCCGCGGGACAGCAGGTGACGACCGCGTCCCGTGTGGTCGAGCGCGGATTGTCGGTGCGCGAGACGGAGCGACTTGTGCACGGACTGCTGAACCCCCAAGAGCGCGCTGCGCGGCGGACTCACACGCGCGACGCCGATACGATCCGGCTCGAGACCGACCTCGCGGAAACGCTCGGCGCCAAGGTGAGCATCGTTTCCGGCGCCAAGGGCTCGGGAAAGCTCGTGATCGGCTACGCGAGCCTCGAACAGCTCGACGGGATCATCGCCCGTCTCCGCTAGTCGCGGGTGCTGCCGAGCGGACGGTTCGCCTCCCCGGCCGGGACCGGGAGACCGACCGCGTTCGGCGTTCTGACGACGGCTGCCGACCGTAACGCATCCGTCGGCCCCGAGGCGGCTCGGGGCGCGCGTTGTGTTGCACAACGCATGCACGCGGGCAAACGCTGTTGTCGTAAGTTGTTCATGACACTGGCATTTTAGCACATTCCGCCGAAAAACCACTGCCATCTTGCCGCTCCGGCGATAGGCTTTGCCCGTTGTGCAACTCGCGTTGCGCAAAGGGGAAAGAATGAATGCCATGGTTAATCGTGCGGGCGCAATCATCTGCGGAGCGTTCTTCGCAACTGTCGTTTCGACCACTTTCGCGGCCGTCCGGGTCGCGACCAACGGCATCCTGACGATCGAGGTCGAGGACGCCGGTTCCGAACTCGGAATGTTCAGTGTCCAGACCGGCGCCTCGCATCCGCAACCAAACCAGCGGGTGCTCTATCCGATCGGCACCTCGTACATCACGCTTCGCGACAACACTGCCCAAGAGGTCTGGACCAATTCCGGTGGCACGCCCGACTCCGGCATCGCGCCATACGTTTCGCGCTCGATGCAGGCGGCGCCTGCGACCGCTGCGATCATCAACACGGCCAACGGCTTCCGGGTCACCTATACGCTGCCGAACTGGGTTGTCGTGCAGGACTTGGCCCTTGCCGGAACGACGATCGCCGACACGAGCGTGCGGCAAACGGTCACGGTGACGAACACGTCAACCGCGACCCGCTCGTACGGTGTGCGTTACATGTGGGACTGGATGATCGCTGGCAACGACGCGTCGTTCTTCCGCGCGCGCAATCCCGACGGCACTTACACCAATGTCTTCGCCGCGTACACGCCGCCGGCGTTCCAGGCGTTCGAGGAAGTGAACAGCCTCACCACCCCGGCGTTCAGCGTGTTCGGTACCGTGCAGGGTGGCACGCTCGTGCCGCCGCCGACGGCGCCCGACCGCCTGGGCTACGTGAGATGGAGTACGTCCGAAGGTGCACCGTGGGACTTTGCCGTCACCGGCTTCGGCGACGACAGCTCGACGGTCCACTATTGGGGCTACACGACCGCGTTGTCGCTCGCGCCGGGCGGATCCACCGCGTTCACCGAGTACCTGTCGACCAACCCGAGCGCGGTCGGTGTGGGCCCGACGGGTCCGCTGGTCGAGGTGCCAACGCTTTCCGAGTGGGCGCTGATCGCGCTCGCGGGCCTGCTCGGCCTGTTCGGTCTGCGCGCTGCATCGCGCCGGGCGTAAGCGCGCTTCGGCACAACGAAGACGGCGGCCGTGAGCCGCCGTCTTCGTGGGTGAGCGGGATCCGAATCCGGGGCCCGCGTCAAGCGCATCAGCCGAGCTGCTTCAGCATCGTGTCGGCGTCCGACACCTCGAACTTCCCCGGCCCCTCGATGTTGAGCGTCTTGACGACGCCGTCTTCGACCAGCATCGAGAAGCGCTGGCAACGCATGCCGAGGCCCTTTGCCGAAAGGTCGAACTCGAGGCCGAGCGCCTTCGTGTAGTCGGCACTGCCGTCACCCATCATCCGGACCTTGCCACCGGTCTTCTGGTCGCGCGCCCACGCGCCCATCACGAAGGCGTCGTTCACCGACATGCAGATCACTTCATCGACACCCTTCGCCTTCAGCTTGTCGTAGCTCGCGGCATAGCCCGGCACGTGCTTCGCCGAGCAGGTCGGCGTGAATGCGCCCGGCAAGCCGAAGACCACGACCTTCTTGCCCTTGGTCAGCTCATCGACCTTGAACGTATTGGGGCCGATCGCGCAGCCCGCGGTTTCGACTTCGACGTACTCCGACAGCGAACCTGGGGGAAGCTTGTCGCCGACTTTGATCGTCATGGCAGTTCTCCGAAAGTGAGTGATTGAGCGACGGTACCGCATTGCGGGCTGCTAGTGTACGACGGGCCGAGCCCGCTTCTTGACCCTCGTGCTTGCGGGGAAAAGGCGGCGGGCGTAGCGTTGACGGCCATTGCCGCAACCGCCCGGAGACGCCATGCCGCGCAGCCGCACCCAATCCGCCGCCGTTCCCGCCTTCCGCGTGACGCTGTTGATCGCGACCCGCAAAGGGTTGTGGTCGCTCGGAAGCGATGCCGCCCGCAGCACCTTCAAGCTCGCGGGCCCGCAGTTCCTGGGCCACATCGTGCACCATGCGGTGCAGGACCCGCGCGATTCCAAGGTGCGGGTTGCCGCGGCGCGGACGGGACACCTGGGGCCGACGATCTTCCGTTCGCTGGACCGCGGCCGCACGTGGACCGAGGCGCGGCAACCGCCGGCATTCAAGCCGGGTGGAGGTCGAGTGGTCGACCACACGTTCTGGCTCGCGCCCGGCCACGATTCCGAGCCCGGCGTCTGGTACGCGGGCACCTCCCCGCAGGGACTCTTCCGCTCGGAGGACGGCGGCGCCACCTGGAGCGGCGTCGATGGCTTCAACGAGCATCCGCAGCGCAAGGCCTGGTGCGGCGGAGACCAGGACGGCACGCCCGATGGGGCGAAGCTGCACTCGATCCTGGTCGACCTGCGCGATCGGAAGCATCTATATATCGGCATGTCCGGCGGCGGCGTGTTCGAATCCACCGACGGCGGCCGCGATTGGCACCCGTTGAATCGCGGCGTGCGCGCCGACTTCCTTCCCGATCCGAACGCCCCGTTCGGGCACGACCCGCACTGCGTTCGCTTCGCGGGCGGGACGCCCGGCCGCCTCTATCAGCAGAACCATTGCGGCATCTACCGGCTCGACCGGCCCGAGGAGATATGGCAGGACATCGGCGCGACGATGCCGAAATCCGTGGGCTCGGTCGGGTTCCCATTGGCGGCACACCCCCGCGACCCGGATACACTGTGGGTGTTCCCGATGGACGGGACCACGGTATGGCCGCGCACCGCACCGGGGGGCCGGCCGGCGGTCTATCGTTCGCTCGACGGCGGTCGTTCGTGGCGACGGCAGGATCAGGGGCTGCCGGCCGCGCAGGCATGGTGGACCGTCAAGCGGCAGGCGATGACCACCGATCGTCGCGACCCTGCCGGCGTGTACTTCGGGACGACGTCCGGCGAAGTCTGGGGGAGTCGGGACGAGGGACGGACGTGGCGCTGCCTCGCGCGACATCTGCCCCAGATCTATGCATTGGAAGCGGCCGGGTGACTCCGCCTCGCGGATTCGCGCGCCGTGCCGTGACGCCGAAATACCGGTCGCCCGCTCGCGGGCCCGCCAAGGGAAGAAACGGGGGCATTCATTGGTCGCAACGACGTCACACGAGGCCGCGGCAATCGTTCGTGTCGCGATTCCCTCGCCGCTTCGCTCGTATACGGGCGGCGATGCCGAGGTGAGCGTTGCCGTGCCGGTGCTCGCGCCGGAAGAGCCGCCGCAACTGCGCGCGGTGCTGGCCGCACTCGATGTCCGCTTTCCCGGCTTCCGTTTTCGCATCATCGACGAGCAAGGGCAGCTGCGCCGCCATATCAAGCTGTTCGTGGGTCAGGCGCTGGAGCGCGACTTGAGCGCTCCCATTCCTCAGGGGGCCGAGGTCATGATCGTGGCCGCGCTGTCCGGCGGCTGATCCCCGGGGGGGGGGGCGATCGCGGAACGAACGCCCGTTCGGCGATGTCGCTGCGCCGCACCAAATCATTGCGGGCTCAGCACAGAAGCCGCTAAAATTGCACGGTTTGCTTCGCCTGCCTCGCGCGCCGCAACATGGGCGCCGGCCTGACCCCTCCGCTCAAGACCAAGCCGATCCGCATCCTCCTCGCCTGGCAGGCAGCCGCTACGTGCGCGCTCGCCGGGCTGGCAGGCCTGTGGGCCGGTTGGGACGGGGCAGTGTCCGCGGCGCTTGGCGGTGCGATCAACCTCTTCGCGAATTTCGTCTACGCGCTGATGGGGGGGATCGTGCAGCCGACAAGCGTCGTCGGGGCGCTGCTGCTGATCTTCCGGGCGGAAGCATTCAAGGTGGTGCTGGTTTTCGTCGGCCTGCTGCTCGTGCTGATGCTGTATCGGGATCTGGTGCCGCTTCCGTTCATCGGCGCGTTCATCGTCACGACGCTGCTGTTCGGAATCGCCTTGAACGTGCGCGACTGACCTCACAACCACAACGACCAAGCCCATGGCAGCCGAAGGCCACGATCTCACGCCCACCGACTACATCACCGGGCACCTCACCCATCTCGCGAAGCCCCTGACCGCCGATGGCGGGTTCTGGACGATTCACGTCGACACGCTCGTGACTACCGTGATCGTGGGCGTGCTGACGTTCGGGTTCCTCTGGTGGGTGGTGCGCGGCGCGACGGCCGGCGTGCCAGGCAAGCGGCAGGCCTTCGTCGAGCTCGCGGTCGACTTCGTGCACGACCAGGTCAAGTCGATCTACCACGGCGGAAGCGGGCTGGTCGCGCCGCTCGCGCTGACGACGTTCGTGCTCGTGCTGATGCTGAATGCGATGGACTTCGTCCCCGTCGACATCGCCGCGCTCGCCACGCACGCGATCGCGCCGCACTGGCGGCTCGTCCCGACCGCCGACGTCAACACGACGTTCGCGCTCGCGCTGTCGGTCTTCTTCCTGATGATCGCCTACGCGATCCGCGCCAACGGTCTCGGCGGCTGGCTCCACATGATGTTCACGTCGCCGTTCGGCAAGAACCCGCTGCTGTGGATCCCGAACGTGCTGATGAACATCGTCGAGTACCTGTCGAAGCCGCTGTCGCATTCGCTGCGGCTCTATGGGAACATCTACGCCGGCGAGGTCATCTTCCTGCTGCTCGGCATGTGGGCCGCAACGGGCCTCGCCGGGACCATCTTCGGCGGCGTGCTCAATCTCGGCTGGGCGATCTTCCACATCCTGATCGTCGCGCTGCAGGCGTTCATCTTCATGATGCTCACGATCGTCTATCTGTCGATGGCCGAGGAGCATCACTAGCCGTTCCTGCTTCACCGTCAACCGCCTCACCTCGAAACCGAAAGGAAAGAACGATGGACAAGGTCCAAATGCTGGCGATGATCCAGGCCTACACGGGCATCGGCATCGGCCTCATCATCGGCCTCGGCGCCCTCGGCGCCTGTATCGGCATCGGCATCATGTGCTCGAAGTTCCTCGAGAGCGCCGCACGCCAGCCGGAACTGATGCCGCAACTGCAGGCGAAAGTGTTCCTGCTGCTCGGCCTGATCGACGCCTCGTTCATCATCGGCGTCGGTCTCGCGATGCTCTTCGCCTTCGGCAATCCGCTGCTCGCTGCCGTCCGCTGATTTCCGCCACGAGCCAACGTCCCGCGAGGGAAGTCTCATGAACATCAACTTCACGCTCGTGATGCAGGCGGTCGCGTTCACCGCCTTCATCTGGTTCACCGCGAAGTTCGTCTGGCCGCCGCTGATGCGCGCGATCGAAGCGCGCCAGAAGCAGATCGCCGACGGTCTCGCCGCGGGCGAGCAGGGACGCGCCTCGCTCGCCTCGGCGGAGAAGCGCATCACCGACCTGCTGACCGAGGCGCGGTCGAAGGCCTCGGAGATCGTGGCGCAGGGCGAGAAATTCCGCGGCGAAACCGTCGAGCTCGCCAAGGCGGAAGCCAAGGCCGAAGCCGAACGCATCGTCGCGGCCGCCAGGGCCGAGATCGAGCAGGAGGTCGCTCGGGCCAAGGAGCAGCTGCGCAACCAGGTGGCCGACCTCGCGGTCGCCGGCGCGAGCAGGATTCTTGCCCGCGAAGTGGATGCGAAGGCGCATGCGGAGATCCTCTCGGCGCTGCAGCGGCAGATCCAGGCGTAACGCCATGGCCGAGCGAGCGACCATCGCCCGACCCTACGCGGATGCCGCATTCGAGTTCGCGCGCGATGCGAATGCATTGCCGCAGTGGGGCGAGATGCTGCGCTTCCTCGAGAGTGTCGCGGCCGATCCGCGGATGGCGGAGGCTCTACGAAGCCCCAAGCTCTCGGGCGACCAGAAATCCTCGCTGCTGCTGTCGGTGGCGGGAGACCGGCTCGGCAACGGGATGCGCAACTTCGTTCACATCCTCGTCGATGCCGATCGCGTCACGCTGTTGCCCGAGATCCGGGCGCTGTTCGAAGCGCTGCGCGACGACGCGGAAGGGGTGGCCAAGGCGACGATCGAGAGCGCGATGGCGCTGTCGCCGGAGCAGACGGCCCGCTTCACCACCGCGCTCGAAAAGCGCTTCGGCAAGCGCATCGAAGCGACGGTCCGCGTCGATCCGGCGCTGATCGGCGGCGCGCGCATCACGGTGGGCGACACGGTGATCGACGGCTCGGTGCAGGCGAAACTGGACGCGATGGCGCAGGCATTGAGGGCATGACGCAGGCGGGCGGGAGCCTGCACGCGCCCCTGCCCGGGGAACGATTTCGACGGAGTCGCCGGCGGAGCCCGGCGGTTCCGGACGGCAAGGACAACGTAACGACTGCCTCGCGCAGAGGATGACCATGCAATTGAATCCGGCAGAGATTGGCGAACTCATCAAGAGCCGCATCCAGAACATGGATGTCGGCGCCGAGAGCCGCGCACAAGGCACGGTGATCTCGATTACCGACGGCATCTGCCGCGTGCACGGGCTCTCGGGCGCGATGCAGGGCGAGATGCTCGAGTTCCCCGGCAACACGTTCGGCCTCGCGCTGAACCTCGAGCGCGACTCGGTGGGCGCGGTGATTCTCGGCGAATACCAGCACATTACCGAGGGCGATACCGTGCGCTCGACGGGCCGCATCCTCGACGTGCCGGTCGGCCCCGAACTGATCGGCCGCGTGGTGAACTCGCTCGGCCAGCCGATCGACGGCAAGGGCCCGGTCAACGCCAAGATGACCGACGTGATCGAGAAGGTCGCGCCGGGCGTCATCTGGCGCAAGAGCGTGTCGCAGCCGGTGCAGACCGGCTTGAAATCGATCGATGCGATGGTGCCGATCGGCCGCGGCCAGCGCGAACTGATCATCGGCGACCGCCAGACCGGCAAGACCGCGGTCGCGGTCGACACGATCATCAACCAGAAGGGCAAGGATCTGATCTGCATCTACGTTGCGATCGGGCAGAAGGCCTCGACGATCGTCAACGTCGTGCGCAAGCTCGAGGAATACGGCGCGATGGACTACACGATCGTCGTCGCGGCGAGCGCCTCGGAATCGGCGGCGTTGCAGTACATCGCGCCCTACGCCGGCTGCACGATGGGCGAGTACTTCCGCGATCGCGGGCAGGACGCACTCATCATCTACGACGACCTGACCAAGCAGGCATGGGCCTACCGGCAGGTGTCGCTGCTGCTGCGCCGGCCGCCGGGCCGCGAAGCGTACCCGGGCGACGTGTTCTACCTGCACTCGCGGCTCCTCGAGCGCGCGGCGCGCGTCAACGAGGAGTACGTCGAGCGCTTCACCAACGGGCAGGTCAAGGGCAAGACCGGCTCGCTCACCGCGCTGCCGATCATCGAGACGCAGGCTAACGACGTGTCGGCGTTCGTGCCGACCAACGTGATCTCGATCACCGACGGCCAGATCTTCCTCGAGACCGACCTCTTCAATGCAGGCATCCGGCCCGCGATCAACGCGGGCATCTCGGTGTCGCGGGTCGGCGGCAATGCGCAGACCAAGATCATCAAGAAGCTCGGCGGCGGCGTGCGTCTCGCGCTTGCCCAGTACCGCGAGCTCGCGGCGTTTGCGCAGTTCGCGTCCGACCTGGACGAGGCGACCCGCAAGCAGCTGGAGCGCGGCCGCATGGTGACGGAGCTCATGAAGCAGCCACAGTACCGGCCGTTGTCGGTGGCCGAACAGGCGGTCACGCTGTTTGCCGTGAACCGCGGCTACGTCGACGACGTCCCGGTGGAAAAGGGCCTCGCTTTCGAGGCCGGGCTGCGCCAGTTCGTCAAGAGCGGCTTCTCGGATCTGTTCGAGCGCATCGAAAAGACGAAGGACCTGACCGCCGACGACGAGAAGGCGCTCGCCTCGGCCATCGAGGACTTCAGGAAGACCGGGACCTATTGACCGGATCCGGCGACGACGATAACCGGCTGCAACCCGACGCGACCAAGGCACGGCAATGGCGCATTCGAAAGAGATTCGCAACAAGATCAAGAGCGTGCAGAGCACGCGCAAGATCACGAAGGCGATGCAGATGGTCGCGGCCTCGAAGATGAGGAAGGCGCAGGAGCGGATGCGCGCGTCGCGTCCGTACCTGCAGCGGGTGTTCGACATCGCCATTCACATCGCGCAGGCGAACACCGAGTACAAGCACCCGTTCCTGGTCAGGCGCGAGAACGTGAGGCGCATCGGCGCCATCGTGATCACGACGGACAAGGGACTGTGCGGCGGCCTCAACACCAACGTCCTGCGCCTCATGCTCAACCAGCACAAGGAATGGACGGGCAAGGGGCTCGAGGTCGAATACGTCGCGCTCGGCGGCAGGGGACTCGGCTTTTTGCAGCGCATGGGTGCGAACATCGTCGCGAGCGTCGTGCAGCTGGGCGACCGGCCGCACCTCGACCGGATCGTCGGCCCGGTCAAGGTGCTGATCGACCGCTACCTCGAGGGCCAGGTCGACGAGATCTACGTGTTCTTCACGACGTTCATCAACACGATGCGCCAGGAGCCCCGCGGCGGCCGGATCGCGCCGGTGCCGATGCAGTATCGCGACTTCAGCGGCGGCGTGCAGAAGCCGGCCGCGAAGGAAGGTGGCTGGGATTACCTGTACGAGCCCGACGCCCAGTCGCTGCTCGACGGCATGATGCGCCGCTATACCGAGTCGCTGATCTACCAGGCGCTGGTCGAGAACATGGCCTCGGAGCAATCCGCGCGAATGGTGGCGATGAAGGCAGCAACCGACAACGCGGGCAAGATCATCAACGAGCTGCAGCTCATCTACAACAAGACGCGACAGGCGGGGATCACCAAGGAGCTCTCGGAAATCGTCGGTGGCGCCGCGGCGGTCTAGGCAGCAGCTCGCAAGCATTCACGCAAACACGATTGGGATTCGAATCATGAGCCAGGGAAAGATCGTTCAGTGCATCGGCGCGGTCGTCGACGTGGAGTTTCCGCGCGATGCGATGCCGCGGGTCTACGACGCTTTGGTCCTCGAAGCCGACCCGACCAACAAGCTGGTCGAACAGGGACTCACGTTCGAGGTCGAGCAGCAGCTGGGCGACGGCGTCGTGCGCACCATCGCGATGGGCTCGTCCGACGGCCTTCGACGCGGCATGAAGGTAACGAGCACCGGCGCACCGATTTCGGTTCCCGTGGGAAAGGGCACGCTCGGCCGCGTGATGGACGTGCTCGGCCGTCCGATCGACGAGCGTGGTCCCGTCAAGACCGACGAGCGCCGCTCGATCCACCAGATCGCACCCAAGTTCGACGAGCTCTCGCCGTCGGTGGAGCTGCTCGAAACGGGCATCAAGGTGATCGATTTGATGTGCCCGTTCGCCAAGGGCGGCAAGATCGGCCTCTTCGGTGGCGCCGGCGTCGGCAAGACCGTGACGATGCTTGAGCTCATCAACAACATCGCGACGCAGCACTCGGGCCTGTCGGTGTTCGCGGGCGTGGGCGAGCGCACGCGCGAGGGCAACGACTTCTACCATGAGATGTCGGATGCGAAGGTCATCGTGCAGGAAGACCTGTCGCAGTCGAAGGTGGCGATGGTATTCGGGCAGATGAACGAGCCCCCGGGCAACCGCCTGCGCGTGGCGCTCACGGGGCTCACGATGGCGGAGAGCTTCCGCGACGAGGGCCGGGACATCCTGCTCTTCATCGACAACATCTACCGCTTCACGCTCGCCGGCACCGAAGTGTCCGCACTGCTCGGCCGGATGCCCTCGGCCGTGGGCTACCAGCCGACGCTGGCCGAGGAAATGGGCAAGCTGCAGGAGCGCATCACGTCGACCAAATCCGGCTCGATCACGTCGATCCAGGCGATCTACGTGCCGGCGGACGACCTGACCGACCCGTCACCGGCGACAACCTTCGGCCACCTGGACGCGACGGTGGTGCTGTCGCGGGACATTGCCTCGCTGGGCATCTATCCGTCGGTGGATCCGCTCGACTCGACGTCGCGCCAAATCGACCCGAACGTCGTCGGCGAGGAACATTACAACTGCACGCGGCGCGTGCAGGCGACGCTGCAACGCTACAAGGAGCTGCGCGACATCATCGCGATCCTCGGCATGGACGAGCTTTCGCCGGAGGACAAGCTGGCCGTGGCCCGCGCGCGGAAGATCCAGCGCTTCCTGTCGCAGCCGTTCCACGTTGCCGAAGTGTTCACCGGCTCGCCGGGCAAGTACGTGCCGCTGAAGGACACGATCAAGGGCTTCAACATGATCGTGAACGGCGATTGCGATAGCCTGCCGGAGCAGGCGTTCTACATGGTGGGCGCGATCGAGGAAGCGTTCGAAAAGGCCAAGACGCTGCAGTAGTGACAGTTGCGCCGGGTGCGTTCGACGCTGTCCGGCGGTGCCGTGCGCGGGACAGCGGCCCGATGTGCAGGCTCCTTGAACCGTCGTCGCGATGAAGCCACGCCGACGCTCAACCGCCTGCACATCGTCGCCAAGCTCCTGTAGTGCGACGGTTGACGGAATGCGCGCCTCCGATTGACGGCTGCGCGGAACGAGACAAGGCTTGAAATGGCTGCCCCCACGATCAAGGTCGATGTCGTCAGCGCCGAGGAGTCGATCTTCTCGGGCGACGCGGAATTCGTCGTACTGCCCGGCATCATGGGCGAGCTCGGCATCTACCCGCGCCACACGCCGCTGCTGACCCAGATCCGGCCGGGCGCGGTGCGCATGAAGCTGCCCAACCAGGAGGAGGAGGAACTGGTGTTCGTGCAGGGCGGCTTCCTCGAGGTCCAGCCGCAACACGTGACGGTGCTCGCCGACACCGCGATCCGCGCCAAGGATCTGGACGAAAAAGCCGCGCTGGAAGCCAAGCGCGCCGCCGAGGAGGCGATGACCAACCGCTCCGACAAGGAAGAGGTTGCCAAGGCCGAGGCCGAGCTCGCCTCGGCGGTCGCGCAGATCCAGGCGATCCGCAAGCTCAAGAACCGTACCTGACGAGCGGCGGCGCATCCAAGGGGCGGCCCGCGGGCCGCCTTTGTTCTTTGTGATGATGCGCCGCAGCAGCGGCCGGCGCCTGTTCGCGGGCGCGCGCGGCCGACGGTTGCCGAATATCCGGGTCATGGTGCGCGCCAACGGGAAATGCGCGATAATGTTGCATCGCAGCAATCGCGGCGCTTCCCGGAGAAGCCATGGCCGACCTCAACAAGACGATCGATCGCGCACAGCAGATCTCGCGCTCGGTCGGAGCCCTTCTCGAACGCCGCCTGCACGTCGCGCGCGACCGCTACGTCCGGCATATGCAATCGGCGGGAACCGAGTTCATGGCCACGGCGTCCGCTCCGCGAAACCCGGTGGAGGCGTGGCAGGACGCTGCGCGCTATGGCGTCGATTTGCTGCAGCGGACCGTGCTGTTCTGGGACACGCTGCGCCAGCGTGGCAATCAGTGGCTCGCGCACGAGGCGGCGGGCAAGCCCCCGCTGCTGCACGAAGCGTACGAGACGATCGCCGATGCGCGCGCGTTCGAGCGCCCCTGCAACTACGCGCTGCTGCGGATCGTCCCGCCGCGCGACGTGAAAGTCGACGAAACGCTGCGGCCGTTCGTCATCATCGATCCGCGCGCCGGCCACGGGCCCGGCATCGGCGGCTTCAAGAAGGATTCCGAGGTCGGCGTCGCGATGCGCGCCGGCCATCCCGTCTACTTCGTCATCTTCTTCCCGGACCCCGAGCCCGGCCAGACGCTCGCGGATGTCGTGGACGCCGAAGCGGAATTCGTCCGCATCGTCGCCGCGCGCCATCCCGACAGCCCGAAGCCGGTGCTGATCGGCAACTGCCAAGGGGGCTGGGCGGTGATGATGCTCGCCGCGTCGCGCCCCGACATCGCGGGGCCTTGCGTGATCAACGGCGCGCCGATGTCCTACTGGGCGGGCAACGACGGCGAGAACCCGATGCGCTACATGGGCGGGCTCGCCGGCGGCGCGTGGGTCTCGCTGTTCGCAAGCGATCTGGGCGCGGGCAAGTTCGACGGCGCGCACCTCGTGCAGAACTTCGAGAACCTGAACCCGGCGAACTCGCTGTGGGAGAAGTACTACCACGTGTTCGCCAACATCGACGCCGAGCCCGAGCGCTTCCTCGAGTTCGAGCGCTGGTGGGGCGGATTCTATCTCTTCAACGACGAGGAGATCCGCTGGGTCGTCAACAACCTCTTCGTCGGCAACAAGCTGTCCGCCGGCGACGCGCGGCTCGGGCCGGGGCGCTTCTTCGATCTCAAGTCGATCAAGAGCCCGATCATCGTGTTCGCCTCGTTGGGCGACAACATCACGCCGCCGCAGCAGGCGTTCAACTGGATCGGCGACCTCTACTCGTCCACCGAGGAGATCAAGGCGAACGGCCAGACGATCGTCGGATTGCTGCACGAGGACATCGGCCACCTCGGCATCTTCGTGTCCGGCAAGGTCGCGCTGCGCGAGCATGCGCAGATCGTCGAGCTGCTGAAGCAGATCCAGCAGCTGCCGCCGGGGCTCTACGCGATGGACATCAAGGAGGTCCAGGAGGGCGAGGACGGCTTGAGCTACGACGTGACGATCGTCGAGCGCACGCTCGAGGATCTGCGCAAGATGCAGAAGTACGATCGCGTGGACGAAAAGCCGTTCGAGGCGGTCGCCGCGCTCTCGGAGCTGACGGAGCGCGCCTACGAATTGCTGCTGCGCCCGCTGGTCCGGCAGGCGGTCCCGGAGTGGCTCGCGAAGGCGTTGCGCGAACTGCATCCGTTGCGCGTGCAGCGCTGGGGGATCTCCGATCGCAATCCGCTCCTCTGGCCGCTGCCGTACCTCGCTGCGATGGCGAGCGGTTACCGCCAGCCGCGCAGCGATTCCGGCGCGCCCGTGCGTGCGGAGCGCTTGGCGAGCGAAATCGTATGCGCACAGCTCGATCTCTACCGCGACTTGCGCGACGCCGCTGCCGAGGCCGCGTTCTTCCAGGTGTACGGCAACCTGCTGTCGCTCAACGTCGCCGACCAGCAGCGCGTGATCCGGCGCGCGACCCGCTTCGACCCGCGCTCGCTGCCCGCGGTGCGACAGGTGCTGGACACGATCGAGCAGGGCGGGCCCTTCGAGGGCTATGTGCGCATCGGCCTCCTCGTCTCGAAGGCGGGCAGCGGCCGCCGCAAGCTCTCCTCGATGGAGCGCGTTCGCGAACTGATCGCGCCGGCGCATTTGCTGGACGGCGTGTCGGAGGACGAATTCCGGCGCTTGATGCACGAGGAGACGATCATCGTCGAGTTCGAGCGCGACCGCGCGAAGCGGGCGTTGCCGAAGCTGCTGCGGAGCGCGGCCGAGCGGCGGCACGCGCACGAACTTCTGGACGCGATCGAGGCGCACTTCAAGCTCGAGGATCGGCAGCGCGCGCTGATCGGCGAGCTGCGTGGGATGCTGCCGGTTTCCGGCGGCAAGGCCGTTACACGCCCACGCGCCGTGCGGCGTGCGGCCGCCCCAAAGCGCCCCGGCGCGCGAAGCGCGCGGAACGGGAAATTGCGGCAGTCGGCGCGTGCCTGATCGCCAAGGAATCCGCATGAGCGATTTTCGCAACCACACGTTCGACGAGATCGCGATCGGGACGAGCGACTCGGTCTCCCGCACGCTGACGGCGAACGAAATCGAGGGACTTTCGATGGTCGCTGGGCAGGTCGACCCCTACCATCTCGAGAACCGCACGGGCAACGGGCCGACCGCGCCCGGCGCCGCGGCGGTTGCGCTGGTGTCGAACCTGCTGCTGCGCCGCCTTCCGGGTCCCGGCGCGGCGATCATCGCAACGCAACTGCATTACCACGGCGACATCGCCGTCGGTGACACGCTCACCGCCACCGTCACCGCCCGCGCGAAGAATCCGGCCGATCACACGATCGACTTCGCATGTCGCTGCGTCAATCAGCGCAGCGAGACGCTGGTGGACGGCCTGGCGAAAGTCACCACGCCCACCGAGCGCCTCTCCTACTCGAACGTCGCCACGCCGGAACTGATCCTGCGCCGCAACGACGGCTTCGCGAAGATTCTGAGACGCTGCGAGTCGTTGCCGCCTGTCGGCTGCGCCGTCGTGCATCCGTGCGACCGGGATTCGCTGACGGGCGCGGTCGAGGCGGCCAAGCGCAAGCTGATCGTGCCCGTGCTGGTCGGGCCGGCAGCGAAGATCCACTCGGTTGCGCACGGCGCGCACCTCGACATTTCGCCGTACGAGCTGGTCGACACCGAGCACAGCCACGCGGCGGCGGAGGCGGGCGTCGCGCTTGCCCGCAGCGGCAAGGTCGAGGCGCTGATGAAGGGCAGCTTGCACACCGACGAGCTGATGGGGGCTGTCGTGGCCTCCAGCACCGGTCTGCGTACCGCCCGCCGCATGAGCCAGGTCTTCGTGATGGACGTGCCGACGTATCCGCGGCTTCTGCTGGTGACCGACGCCGCGATCAACATCTATCCGACGCTCGAGGACAAGGTCGACATCGCGCAGAATGCGATCGATCTCGCCCACGTGCTCGGCATACCGGCGCCACGCGTCGCGATCCTTTCGGCCGTGGAAATGGTCAATCCCAAGATGGAGTCGACGCTGCACGCCGCCGCGCTTTGCAAGATGGCGGACCGCGGCCAGATTGTCGGGGGCATCCTCGATGGCCCGCTCGCGTTCGACAACGCGGTGTCCGAGCACGCCGCGAAAACCAAGGGCATCGTGTCGAAGGTCGCGGGGCAGGCGGACATCCTGCTGGTCCCCGATCTGGAGGCGGGCAACATGCTCGCGAAACAGCTGCAATACCTGGCCGGAGCGGATGCCGCGGGCATCGTGCTGGGCGCGCGCGTTCCGATCGTCCTCACCTCGCGGGCCGACAACGTGCGTGCGCGGCTTGCCTCCACCGCGGTGCTGAAGCTGGTCGCCCACAGCCGCCGCGCCCCCGCCCCGCCAGCACCCTGACATGCCCGACTCGATCGCCGTCCTCAACGCAGGTTCATCGAGCCTCAAGTTTTCGCTGTACGCGCTCGCCGGGGCGGAGTTCGAGCTGATTTCGCGCGGGCAGGTCGAAGGGCTGAAGACCAGACCGCGCTTCGAGGCCAAGGATGCCGCGGGCGGTCGCGGCGTAGACCCGCCGCTCATGCGCGCGTTCTCCCTCTCGCCGCGTGCGGAGCCAGGGTGAGACGTTATCCCTAGCGCGCCTTTAGCCACCTGCGACAATTCCCCCGGCGTGGCGGTCAATGCGGGCGCACCGGGCGTGCGGCTCGGCATCTGCCTAGGGGGCCTGTTCACACTATGTCCGCAATTGCGAACGGGTGGCCTGGGGCGCCAATCAAGGCGCCTGACGAAGGCAAGACCGGGCGTCTTGGCAAGGAAGGCAACGAAGAGTGGCGCGCCAGGGCGCCCGTTCCCTTTGGGTTGCTGCCGAAATTGTCCGGTGCTTCGTTGCAAAGCCTCGCCGGGCAATCGGCCCGGCTTCGTTTTGCGCCTTGCCCCGTGCAATTTCGGCCCTGCAACGCAATTGTGGACATAGTGTGAACAGGCCCTAGTCGAGTTCCTGCGCGGCGATCTCGCGCAGCACGCGCTCGCGGCGGTCGGCCACCGCGTCGTGCATGGGGGCCCCCGGTACGCACAACCGGTGCGCGTGAGCGCGGAAGTGCTGGACGCGCTCGAGGCCTACATCCCGCTTGCGCCGCTCCATCAGCCGCACAATCTCGCGCCGATCCGCGTGATCGCCGAGCAGGCGCCGCGGTTGCCGCAAATTGCCTGCTTCGATACCGCCTTCCATCACGGCATGCCGCAAGTCGCGCAGTCGTTTGCGCTGCCGCGCGCGATCACCGATCGCGGAGTGCGCCGCTATGGATTCCACGGCTTGTCGTACGAATTCATCGCGGGTGCGCTGCCGGCGGTCGATCGCGCGGCGGCGCGTGGCCGTGTCGTCGTGGCGCATCTTGGCAACGGGGCCTCGATGTGCGCGATGCGCGACGGGAAAAGCGTGGCGAGCACGATGGGCTTCACCGCGGTCGACGGTTTGATGATGGGCACGCGTTCGGGGGCGCTCGACCCGGGTGTCGTCCTCTATCTGATGGACGAGCTCGGCATGGACGCGCGCGCCATCGAGCGCCTGCTCTACCAGGAGTCGGGGCTGCTCGGCGTGTCGGGCGTGTCGAGCGACATGCGCACGCTTCTCGCCTCCCGCGATGCGGGGGCCGCGTCCGCGGTGGAGCTCTTCTGCTACCGCGCGTCGCGCGAGCTGGGCTCGCTCGCGGCGGCGCTCGGCGGCCTGGATGCGTTCGTCTTCACCGGCGGCATCGGCGAGCATGCAGGGCCGGTGCGCCAGAAGATTGTCGCCGCAGCGGAGTGGCTGGGCCTCGAGCTCGATCCGGGGGCGAACGCGGCGAACCGGCAGCGGATCACGACGGCCGGCAGCGACGTTCCCGCGTACGTGATTCCGACCAACGAAGAGCTGATGATTGCGAGGCACGCGCGGGCGCTGCTCGCGGCCTGATCGACGGCCTTCGGGTTCTCCCGCGCCATCGGGCCGTCCCGGCCGCGGCCGGGGTCACGCCGCGGTGTCCCGCGATGGCGCGCCCGCGCCGTCGGGCGCCGCCTCCTCGAGGCCATCGTCCACCCACGCCTGCAGCAGACGGAAGCTGACGGCGAGCACCACCGGGCCGACGAACAGGCCGATCAGGCCGAATGCGAGCAGGCCGCCGATCACGCCCGCCATGATCAGCATCATCGGCAGGTCCGCTCCGCGGCGGATCAGCACGGGCCGCAGCACGTTGTCGAGCGATCCGACGACCAGCGTCCAGACGAGCAGCACGATCGCGGCCGTGTTCGCGTCCTTCCAGAAGAGCCAGGCGACCGCCGGGAACAGCACCAGCATCGGGCCGAGCTGCGCGATGCACAGCACGAACATCAGCGCGGCGAATGCCACCGAGTACGGGACGCCGGTGACCGCCAGGCCGATGCCCCCGAGCACGGACTGCACCAGCGCGGTGACGATGATGCCGAGCGCGACGGCGCGGATCGCCTGCGCAGCGAGGTCGATCGTGCGATCGCCGCGGTCACCCGCGAGCCGCACGACAAAGCGGCGGACACCGGTCGCCGCGGCTTCTCCGGACGCGTAGAGGATCGGGGTGAGCAAAAGCATCAGCATCAGCTGGACCAGGAAGAGCCCGAACCCCCCGGCCTCGGAGAGCAGCCACGTCCCGACGTCGCTTGCATACGGCGCGACCTTGGCGAGCAGCGGCCCGGGGCCGCGTGCGGCCGCGTCCTGCCACTCGCGCGCGAGCCGCTCGCCCACGACCGGCAGCTCTGCGATCCAGTCGGGCGGCGCGGGAATCGTGAACGAGCCGGCATCCTTGAAGCGCGCGGCGACATCGGGCGCGTACTCGACGATCGCGGACACGCCGTAGCCGATCGGGATCGCCACCAGCAACAGGAAGGCAAGCGTCATCGCCGCGACTGCGAGCATGCGGCGTTCGAACAGCAGCGCCTGCATCCGGCGCATCAGCGGCCATGTCGCGACGACGATCATCGTCGCCCAGATCAACGCCGGAAGGAACGGCTTCAGGATCCAGAAGCTGCCTGCGATCAGCATGCCGAGCACCAGCACGGCGAGCACGATGCGCGCGAGATCGTTGCTGAGCGGCTTGGGTGTCGTCATGGCGTGAGGGACGTGTCAGGCTGCACGGGGCAGTTGCTGCTCGGCGAGCGTGACCCAGTAGCTGGCGCCGATCGGGAGCGCTGCGTCGTTGAAGTCGTAGCGCCGGTTGTGCACGTTCACCGTGCTCTCGCCGTGCCCGGCACCCAGCCAGACGTAGCAGCCACGCTTCGCCTGCAGCATGAAAGCGAAATCCTCGCTGCCCATCTCGGGGATCGGCTCGGTCTCGACGTTGGCCTTGCCGACGACGGCGGCCGCGGCCGCCACTGCGTGCGCGGTTTCGGCTTCGCTGTTGACCGTGGCCGGGTAGCGGCGCTCGTAGCGCACGGTCGCCGTCATGTCGAACATCGCGGCTGCGCCGGCGACGATGCCGCGGATCCGCGCTTCGATCAGCTCCTGCACCTCGGGCCGAAACGTGCGCGCGGTGCCGCGCAGCACGATCTCTTCGGGAATCACGTTCCAGGTGTCCCCGGCATGGATCTGCGTGACGCTCACCACACCGGCATCCTGCGGGTGCACGTTGCGCGAGACGATCGTCTGGAGTGCGCTGATGACATGCGCGGCGAAAGGCATCGGGTCCTTGCCCGTGTACGCCATCGCCGCGTGCGCACCCTTGCCGACGCCGACGATTTCGAAGATGTCGTACGCACCCATCAGCGGACCCACGCGCGTCGCGATCGTGCCCAACGCCTTGCGCGGCCAGTTGTGCATGCCGTAGACGGCGCGCATCGGAAAACGATCGAACAGGCCCTCCTCGACCATCACCCGCCCGCCCCCCTCGTTCTCCTCGGCCGGCTGGAAAATGAAGTAGACGGTGCCGTCGAAGCGGCGGCGCTGCGCGATGGCCTTGGCCGCGCCCAGAAGCATCGCCGTGTGGCCGTCGTGACCGCACGCATGCATGCGCCCGGGGTTGCGCGAGGCATAGGGAACGCCGGAGGCCTCCTGGATGTGCAGCGCGTCGAGGTCGGCGCGCAGCCCGATCGCATCGGCGGCATTGCCGTTGCGCAGCACGCCGACCACCCCGGTCTTCGCGAGCCCTGTGTGCACCTCGAGGCCGATCGCGCGAAGCTCGCCGGCGACGAAGTCCGAGGTCGCCTGCTCCTCGAACGCAGTCTCCGGATGCGCGTGCAGGTGGTGGCGCCAGTCGCGCATCTGGCTTTCGATCGCCGTGATCTCGGGTACGAGCTGCATCGGGACCTCCTCGCAGGGGACAGGGCCGATGCTACCGCAACAGGCCGCCAGCCGTGGCGCGGCGAAACGTTAGAATCACGGTTTACCGGAGAAATTCAGGACCATGAGCGCATTGCCGAAAGGGACGTACGACCTGCTGGTGGTCGGTGGAGGCATCAATGGGATCGGCATCGCGCGTGACGCCGCCGGGCGCGGTCTCTCGGTGCTGCTGGTCGACAAGGACGATCTGGCCGCCGCCACGTCGCAATGGAGCACCAAGCTCGTCCACGGCGGGCTGCGCTACCTCGAGCACTACGAGTTCCGGCTGGTCGGCGAATCGCTCGCCGAGCGCGAGGTGCTTCTTGCGGAAGCCCCGCATCTCGTCGAGCCGCTGTCCTTCGTCCTGCCGCACGAGCCGCACCTGCGGCCGGCGTGGATGATCCGCGCCGGCCTCTTCCTCTACGACCACATCGGTGGCCGCATGAGCCTTCCGCGCTCGTTCACGGTAAACCTTTCGAACAGTCGTTGGGGCGCCGGCCTCAAGAACCAGTTTCGGACCGGCTTCGTCTATGCCGATGCGCGAGTCGACGACGCGCGGCTCGTCGTCGCCAACGCGATCGCTGCGCGCGAAAAGGGCGCGGAGATCGCCACGCGAACGAAGTTCGTCCGCGGGGTGCGCGACGGCGCCGGCTGGCGCGTGACGCTCGCCGATCCGCGCGGCGCCGCCCGCGAGGTACGCACCAGGGCGCTTGTCAACGTCGGCGGCCCGTGGGTCAAGGACGTGCTCGACGCCACCGATGCGAAGCCGACCGAGGCGAAGGTGCGTCACGTCAAGGGCAGCCACATCGTCGTGCCGCGCGTGCACGCCGAAGAGCACGCCTACATCCTGCAGAACGCCGACAAGCGCATTGTCTTCGTCATTCCGTTCCTCGACCGCTATTCGCTCATCGGGACGACCGACGTGCCGGTGACCGACTACGAGCATCCGGAGATCTCGGATAGCGAAATCGATTATCTGCTCGCGCTCGCCAACGCGTACCTGGCGCAGCCGCTTTCGCGGACCGACGTCGTGTGGACCTACAGCGGTATTCGGCCGCTCTACGACGACGGCAAGTCGGACCCCTCGGCGATCACGCGCGACTACGTGCTGAAGCTCGATGCCGGTGAGGCGACCAGCGCGCCGCCGGTGCTGTCGATCTACGGCGGCAAGCTTACGACCTACCGCAAGCTCGCCGAAGCGGCGCTCAACACACTGGCGCCGTTCTTCCCCGGCATGAAATCCGCGTGGACGCACACCGAGCCGCTGCCCGGCGGCGACATACCCGGCCGCGACCGCGCCGCCTACATCGCCGAACTCACGCGCCGTTTCGCGGCGCTGCCGCCCGACCTCGTCCGCGACCTGGTTCGCCGCCACGGCACGCGGGCATTGCGAGTCCTCGACGGCGTGCGCACGCGAGCCGACCTCGGCCGGGACTTCGGTGCGAATCTCACCGAGCGCGAGATCGACTACGTCGTGCGCGAGGAATGGGCGCAGACGGCCGACGACGTGCTGTGGCGCCGGACCAAGTGCGGCCTGCCGATGAGCGAGGCGGAGCGCCGCGCGGTGCACGAGCATCTGGCGGCGCGCACTGCGCTCGCATGAAGTCGCAAGCGTGCGCACGGTGACGACGCCGCATCCTCGGTCGCCCGCGCGCTTGTGCCTGTTCTGCGGCGCGAACACCGGCGCGCGTCTGGAGTATCGCGACGAGGCGCGCGAGCTCGGCGCCCGGCTTGCACGCGCCCGCGTCGGACTTGTCTACGGCGGCGGCAGCGTCGGGCTCATGCAGCTCGCGGCCGAGGCGGCGCTCGCGGGGGGCGGCGAGGTGATCGGCGTGATCACGAGGCAGCTGATGGCACGCGAAGTCGGCCATGCCGGCCTCACCGCACTGCACATCGTCGAGACGATGCACGAGCGCAAGGCGCTGATGGCGAAGCTCGCCGACGGCTTTGTCGTGCTGCCGGGAGGCTACGGGACGTTCGACGAGATGTGCGAGATGCTGACGTGGAATCAGCTGCGCATTCATGTGAAGCCTGTCGTGCTCGTCAATGTCGCTGGCTTCTTCGACGGCTTCCTGACCCAGCTCGAGCGCGCAGTGGCCGACGGGCTTCTGCTGCCCGCCAATCGTGCATTGCTCGCCGCCGTCGATACCGTGGGCGAGGTGCTCGATGCCGCTTCGCGCTGGCACGCGCCCGCGGGCCTGCACATCCCGCAGCCGACGGCCCCGCTGCCGTAGCGGACCAGGGCCTGTTCACAATATGTCCGCAAGTGCGAACGGGTGGCCTGGGGCGCCAATCAAGGCGCCTGACGAAGGCAAGACCGGGCGTCTTGGCAAGGAAGGCAACGAAGAGTGGCGCCCCAGGGCGCCCGTTCCCTTCGGGTTGCTGCCGAAACTGCCCGGTGCTTCGTTGCAAAGCCTCGCCGGGCGACCGGCCCGGCTTCGTTTTGCGCCTTGCCCCGCGCAGTTTCGGCCCTGCAACGCAATTGTGGACATAGTGTGAACAGGCCCTAATGCGCCCGCTCGTCGAGATGCCGTTGCCGGCGCGCGCGCGCGTGCAAGTCGTGCTGACCGACATCGACGACACGCTGTCGACGCGCGGACGCATCCCGGCGGTCGCCTACGCAGCGATGGAGCGGCTCACCGCGGCAGGGCTGCTCGTGATTCCGATCACCGGCCGCCCGGCGGGCTGGTGCGATCACATCGCGCGCATGTGGCCGGTCGCCGGCGTCGTCGGCGAGAACGGCGCGTTCTGGATGCGTTACGACGCCGGAGCGCGCAAGCTCGTCAAGCGCTTCCTGGCGAGCGACGCCGAGCGCACGGCGAACCGCGCGAAGCTCGCGGCGATCGGCGCCAGGATTCTCGCCGCCGTTCCCGGCTGCGCGCTCGCCTCCGACCAGGGCTATCGCGAAACCGATCTCGCGATCGACTTCCGCGAGGACGTGCCGCCGCTGCCGCCCGCGGTCATCGACCGCATCGTCGCGCTGATGGAGGCCGAAGGGATGACCGCGAAGATCTCGTCGATCCACGTCAACGGCTGGTTCGGCCGTTACGACAAGCTCGCGATGACGCGCATGTTCCTCGCAGAGGCGTGCGCGCTCGACCTCGACGCGACGCGCGAGCGCATCGTCTTCGTCGGAGACTCGCCGAACGACGCGCCGATGTTCGCGCATTTTCCGCTCGCCGTCGGAGTGGCGAACGTGCGCGAATTCCTGGATCGCATCGCGACGCCGCCCGTGTTCGTCACCGCCGCGGAAGGCGGCGAAGGTTTCGCGGAGCTCGCCGCGGCGCTCCTCACCGCGCGTGCCGCTACCCGGAACCTGGGTTCTGATGTGGCGTACCGGAAATGACCTTCCGAAGTGTTCGCGAGAAACCGCGCCAGGTTTCGTTGCTCGCCTCGCCGGGTCGAACGACGCAATCCCGAGCGCGTTGAACACGACGTTCCCTTCTCCGTCGCAGCCCCGTCTTTCGATCACCTGGCAGAGCGCGCCGGCCACCGCATCGGCAGCGCGCCCGCGCCCGCGAATATGCCCTTGCTTCCCAGCGACTGCTCGATGCGCAGCACCTCGTTCCACTTCGCCATGCGCTCGCTCCGCGCGAACGAGCCGACCTTGAGCTGGCCCGCGTTCCAGCCGACCGCAAGATGCGCGATCGCGACATCCTCCGACTCGCCGGAACGCGCCGAGGCGATCGTTGCGAAACCGGCGCGCTTGCCGGCGACGAGCGCCGCATGGGCTTCGGTCAGCGTGCCGGCCTGGTTGGGCTTCACCAGCACCGCGTTGCAGGCGCAGAGGGTGGCCGCGGCGTGCACCCGTTCCGCGTTCGTCGTCAGGTAGTCGTCGCCGACGATCTGTACGCGCGCGCCGAAGGCGTGCGTGAACGCGGCCCACGCGGCGTGATCGTCCTCGGCGAACGGATCCTCGATCGAGGCGATCGGATAGCGCTCGATCCAGCGGCCGAGCAACTCGGCCATGCCGTCGCGGTCGAGCTCGCGGCCCTCGAGGCCCAGCCGATAGACGCCGTCGCGTCCGAATTGCGAGGCCGCGATGTCGAGCGAAATCGCCACGTCGTCGCCCGGGTGTGCGCCCGAGCGCTCGATCGCACGTACGAGCGTCTCGATCGCTTCCTCGTTGGAGGCGAACGCCGGCCAGTAGCCGCCCTCGTCGGCGACTCCCGCGAGCTTGCCCTCGTTCGCCAGCAGCTCGCCCGCCGCGCGGTAGATCTCGGCGACGATGCAGAGCGCGTCGTCGAAGCTCCACGCGCCTGTCGGGATCACCATCAGGTCCTGGATGTCGATACGCCGCCCCGCGTGCGCGCCGCCGCCGAGGATTTGGATCTCGGGCAGCGGCAGGCTCACCGCGGCATCTCCCGCGAGATACCGCCACAATGGCACGTGCTGCGCGGCGGCGGCGGCCTGCGCGACGGCAAGCGAGGTGGCGACGGTCGCGTTGCCGCCGAGCTTCGCCTTGTTCGGCGTACCGTCGCATGCGGCGATGCGGGCGTCGACGTCAGTCTGGTCCCGCGCATCGCGGCCGACGACGGCCGCAGCGATCGGGCCTTCCACGTTCTCGAGCGCACGGCGGACGTCGAAGCCGCCGAAGCGCGTGCCGCCGTCGCGCAGGTCGACCGCTTCGTGCAATCCCCTGGACGCCCCCGCGGGCGCAATTGCGCGCCCCGTCGCGCCGCCGGTGAGCGTCACGTCCGCTTCGACCGTCGGTCGACCGCGCGAGTCGAAGACGCGGCGCGCGCGGACGGCGGCGATCGTCGTGGCGGCCATCCGCGGCCCGGGCTATGCGTGCCCGGCGAACGTGCCTCCGACCCGCTTTGCGAGCCGCTCGACAATCTGGTCGACGATCGCCATCGTCTCCGCGCGGCCCATGCTCTCGACGGCCTTGTCGCGCACGGTCATGTGCATCGAGACGGCGGCCCGAAGCTTCGCGAACGCCTGCGGATTCTCCTTGCTGCACACGGCAGCATCGTTGTTCAGCACGCGCATGAGGGCAGCGCGCATCTGCTCGCGGTTCTCCAGAGCGACACCGCAAAGCATCGCCTGGCGCAGGATCTCGAGGTCGACGTCGGCGAACTGCTTTTCGAAGTAGGGGACGCGCGGGTCTTGCGGTGTTTCGGTCATCGCGGAGCTCCACAAGGACGGCCGCGTGCGCGGCCATCCCTCGATTTTACGTCCGCGCGCCGGCCCAGTCCGACGCGATTCCGGCCAGTGTCGCGGGAGGGTGCGCGAGGCGCGCGCGGGAGAACCTTCGCACCCGCTCTCGCGCAGCGTCGTCCGTCAGGTACTCGACCGGCGACTTGCCGTCGATGCGGCCGAGCAGCAGGCCCGGCAGCAGCGCGGCGGTTCGGCGGTCGAGCGCCGGCCAGGGCTCCCAGGCCACGTGCCGGCGATACGCGGCGACGAGCGAGGCGAATACCTCGAGGTAGCGCCGGCGCCACGCCGGCCGCCACGCGCCTTTCAGCAGCAGGTGGTTCAACACGAAGGCAAGATCGAACGCGGGGTCGCCGAACCACGCGCACTCGGCGTCGAGCACGACCGGACCGTCCGGCCCGATCAGGATGTTCTTCGGGCTGAAGTCGCCATGCACGAGCACGCGGCGCGTGCGGGCAGTGACCGCGACGAGTTCGTCAAGGCGCGCGACCAGATCGGCGTGCGCGCGGCCGGTGGCTACAAGGTACGGCTCGAGACGGATCGCAAAGAAGATCGCATCGGTCGAAAACCGCGCGGCGATGTCCGCGCGGTCGGCCGTGGCGGCATGGATGCGGCCCAGCACATCGCCTACCTGCGCCCCGGTCGCGCCGTCAATCTCGCCATCGCGCAGCAGCGTCTTCCAGACCGGATATCGCGAAGGCGGCAGCCAGGCCATCGCGAAGGCGCCCCCTTCGGGGTCTTCGCCCAAGAGCGTCGGGACAGCGCCCGGCGCGATTCTTCCCGCTTCGCGCAGCCACTCGACCTCGAAGCGGTTGCGCTCGACGGGCACTTGCCAGTCCGCGGCGACCTTCAGTTTGGGTAAGGCGCGTTTGACGCACAGCGTCTGTCCGCCGACATCCACGCGATAGATATCGGAGGAGACGCCTCCGGCCAGCGGCGTGAACGCCGCAAGTTGGTCAGCGCTTACTATCGCCATACGCCGCAAGGAAACGATCAATGCCTGGTTGGATCCACTTCCCGCTGCGCAAGGTTGCCCCATGGCTTCACCGCCCATCCGCCCGGATTTCGGTGCGGAACAATACTTGCATCCATTGCCGTTCCCCGTGCACGAACGAGCCGGGCCGGGGAACGGGTCGACGAGCGGCAACACCCGAGGGAAACGCCGGGGCAACGGAGGATGCGATGGTCCGATACGGTTTCAACATCAAGACGAGGTCCGGCCAACGGGTGGACAACATTCAGATCATGGCCGCCACCCAGTTCGACGCCGAGCGCCGGCTGCGGCAGATGTACCAGCAGTGCGAGATCGTCGAATGCCGGGAACAGTCGATACCGCGCCGCCTCGAAGCGCTCGACGTCGAGAGCGTGATCGGCATGATCAGCACCGCGGCGCTCGCCTCAGTGCAGAAAGCCAGCAGCCACTAGCTCTTCCGTCAGCGCCGCGTAGTCGCGCGCGCCGTGGCTGTCCGGCGCGTGCCGGAACACGTCCAGCGACACCGAAGGACTCTCCGCAAGCTTCACGCTCTCGCGGATCCGGGTGACGCAGATTTCCTCGGGCCGCAGCGAGTTCGCCATGCGCTCGGCCACCTCGCCGCTCATCCGCCGCCGCCCGTCGTAGCGCGTCAGCACGTAGCGCCGCGGCACCCTTTGGCGGAAGACGGGCTCCAGCGCGTTCAGCGCTCGCTCCACCGCATGCGCGCCCTGCAACGCGAGGAAGTCCGCCGACACCGGCACGAGCACGAGATCGGCCGCGAACACCGCATTAAGCGACAGCACGTTGAGCAGCGGGCAGCAGTCGATCACGACGGGCTCCACCTGCCGCTCGGGTCCGTGGAGCGCGCTGCGCAGCCGCGTGACGACATTGACGCCCTTCCCGAGCACCGAGTCGAGCTTCGCGAGTTCGAGGTGCGCGGGGCACAGCGCGACGCCGCTCCGCGTGATCACCGCCAGGTCGGCGAGCGAGCGCTGACGGACAAAGAAGCTGCAGATGGAGTCGTCGGCGAGGCGCGGCTGGACGCCGAAGATATGCGACAGATGTGCCTGCGGATCGAAATCGATGCCGAGCGGACGATAGCCGCGCTGGCCAATCGCCGCGAGCAGGTTGAGGGCGGTCGTCGTCTTGCCGACGCCGCCCTTCTGATTGAACACGGCGATCGTTGCCATCGATTGCAGGAGCCCGTCGAGTAAATGGCGAGGATACCGCGAATGCGGTCGAGTTCCCTCGGCGCACGCGCTTGCGCACTCGCATCATGACCACTGCGGCATCGATTGCAACGACGAAGATCGCGATCGGCACGAGCGCGACGCAACTACGCCGGAACAAGTTCAGCGCGGAATTCGGCACGATGCCGATTCCGCTGGCGCCTTCGAAGGCAAGTGCCGCGGACCCCGCGCGGGCTGTTGTCCCGGCGGATGCGCGCGAACGATCGCAGCAGGGGCTTCACCGGCGCCGGCGACTGCGGCGATCCCGCCGCCCGAAGCGGCGGTTGTGAGAGTCGATCGAGCGGGAGGCACGAGCGCCACCGAAATCAGCAATCCGGCGCCAAATGACCGCCCGACAGCGCGATCGAAGCGCGAAAGCCCGAGGGGGTATCATTTCTGCTCCGATTCTTCCGCGTCGTCGCCGTGTCCGCCGATCTCCACGTCGTCATCCTTGCCGCCGGCCAGGGCAAGCGCATGCATTCCGCTCTGCCCAAGGTGCTGCACCCGCTCGCCGGCAAGCCGATCGTTGCCCATGTGATCGACACGGTGCGCGGTCTCGCGCCGGCGGCGATTGCGCTTGTCTATGGGCATGGTGGCGAGAGCGTTCGCGATGCCCTCGCGGCGCCCGATCTCCGCTTCGTTTCGCAGGACCCGCCGCGGGGCACGGGCGATGCGGTACGGCATGCGCTTGCCGCGCTGCCCGCCGCCGGCGTGACGCTGGTCGTTCTGGGTGATGTGCCGCTCGCCCCGCCGGGCGCGCTGGCTGCGCTCGTCGCCGGCGCCGGCCGCGGCCATCTGGCGCTGCTGACCGCGCAGGTCGCCGATCCGCACGGCCTTGGCCGGATCGTGCGCGACGCAAGCGGCAACGTGCGGGCGATCGTCGAGGAAGGCGACGCCACGCCCGCCCAGCGCGGCATCGACGAGATCAACACCGGGCTGATGGCGGCGCCGACCGCGCTGCTCGCGCGCTGGGTCGGCGCGCTGCGGCCGGACAACGCGCAGAACGAGTACTACCTGACGGACATCATCGCGATGGCCGTTGCCGAAGGCATTCCCGTCGAGACGCACGTCGCCGCGAACGAAGACGACGTCCGCGGCATCAACGACCGCGCACAGCTTGCCGCGGTCGAGCGCATCGTGCAGCGGCGGAAGGCGGAAGCGCTGCTCAAGGCCGGCACCTGGATCGCGGATCCGGCGCGGATCGACGTTCGCGGCACGCTGACGTGCGGGCGCGACGTGCGCATCGATGTCGGCTGCGTGTTCGAAGGCGACGTCTCGCTCGGCGACGGCGCCGAGATCGGCGCGAACTGCGTGCTGCGCGACGTGTCCGTCGGCGGCGGAACCCAGGTACTGCCGTTCTGCCATCTGGAGGGCGCGACGATCGGCGCCGCCTGCCGGATCGGGCCGTTCGCGCGCATGCGGCCGAGCGTGACGCTGGCCTCCGAGGTGCACATCGGCAACTTCGTCGAGCTGAAGGCGACGATCGTCGGGGACGGCAGCAAGGCGAATCACCTGTCCTACCTCGGCGACACGACGATCGGCCGCAATGTCAACGTGGGCGCCGGCACGATCTCCTGCAACTACGACGGCGCGAACAAATACCGGACCGTCATCGAAGATGGTGCGTTCATCGGCTCGGATACGCAGCTCGTGGCGCCGGTGACCGTCGGCCGCAATGCGACGATCGGCGCCGGCACGACGCTGACGCGCGACGCGCCGCCCGGCGCGCTGACGCTGTCGCGCGTCGAGCAGAAGTCGCGACCGGACTACGTGCGTCCAGTCAAGAAATGAGGCGGGCGGCCCCGCGCCGTTCGGCCGCTTTCACGGATTACACAGGCAACGGCAGCGCGAGGCTCCCATGTGCGGCATCGTAGGCGCGGCATCCGGCCGCAACATCGTCCCCTTGCTGATCGACGGCGTTCGCCGGCTCGAGTATCGCGGCTACGATTCCACCGGGCTTGCGATCATCAAGGGCGGCGCGTCACCGCAGCTCGAGCGTCTGGTCAGTGTGGCGCGCGTCGCGGATCTCGCCAGCCAGGCCGAAATCCGCGGGCTATCGGGCACCACCGGCATTTCGCACACGCGCTGGGCGACGCATGGCGCGCCGACGCCGGACAACGCGCACCCGCACACATCGAGCGGCGAAATCGCCGTCGTGCACAACGGCATCATCGAGAACTACGAGGCGCTGCGCACGCGCCTCTCGGCCGCGGGCTACGAGTTTCGCACGCAGACCGACACTGAGGTCATCGCGCACCTCGTCCATTCGCACTGGCACGGCGCCGGCGGTGGCGATCTCCTGCGTGCCGTGCAACTCGCCGCGGCCGAGTTCACCGGCGCGTATGCGATCGCCGCGATCTCCACGCGCGAGCCGGGTCGCGTGGTCGGCGCCCGCCAGGGCAGCCCGCTCGTCGTGGGCATCGGCGAGGGCGACCACTTCCTGGCCTCTGACTCCGCCGCGTTGCTGTCGGCGACGCGCCGCGTGGTCTACCTTGAGGAGGGCGATGTCGCCGACATCACCAAGGAGCGCTACCGGGTGTTCGATGCGCGCGGCGAGCCGGTCGAGCGGCCGATCATCACGGTGCAGGCGTCCGGCGCGCTTGCCGAGCTCGGGCCCTATCGGCACTTCATGCAGAAGGAGATCTTCGAGCAGCCGCGCGCGGTGTCGGATACGCTCGAAAACGTCGATCGGGTCGAGCCTGCGCTGTTCGGCGAGCGCGCGACGCAGTTGTTTCCGCGCGTCGAATCGGTGCTGCTCCTCGCCTGCGGCACGAGCTATTACGCTGGATTGGTCGCCAAGCAGTGGATCGAGACGATCGCACGGATTCCATGTCAGGCGGAGATCGCGAGCGAATATCGCTACCGCGAAAGCGTACCCAACGCTAACGCACTGGTCGTCGTCATCTCGCAGTCCGGTGAGACGGCCGACACGCTGGCGGCGCTCAAGCACGCGCAGTCGCTTGGCCAGAAGCACACGCTCGCGATCTGCAACGTCGCCACAAGCACGATGGTGCGCCAGACCGAACTCGTCTACCTGACGCGCGCGGGCGTCGAAATCGGTGTCGCATCGACCAAGGCGTTCACCACGCAACTGACCGCGCTGTTCCTTCTCGCGCTCGCGCTCGCGAAGTCGCGCGCGCGGCTCACGACCGAGGAAGAAGCGCACTGGATTCGCGGGCTGCGCCACCTTCCGGCCGCGCTGCAGGCGGCGCTTGCGCTCGAGCCGCAGGTCATCGCGTGGGCGGAGGCGTTCGCGCGAAAGCAGGACGCGCTGTTCCTCGGGCGCGGCGTCCATTACCCGATCGCGCTCGAAGGGGCGCTGAAGCTCAAGGAAATCTCCTACATCCATGCCGAGGCCTATCCGGCGGGCGAGTTGAAGCACGGGCCGCTTGCGCTCGTCGACAGCGAGATGCCGGTGGTGGCGATCGCTCCCAACGACGCGCTGCTGGACAAGCTCAAGTCGAACCTGCAGGAGGTGCGCGCGCGCGGCGGGGAGCTCTATGTGGTCGCCGACCTCGACAGCCGCCTCACCGCCGGCGACGGCATCCACGTCATCCGCGTTCCCGAGCATGCCGGGCTCCTTTCGCCGATTGTGCACACGATCCCGCTGCAACTCCTCGCCTACCACACGGCGGTGCTGCGCGGCACCGATGTGGACAAGCCGCGCAATCTCGCAAAGAGCGTCACGGTCGAATGAGAGAAACGGCGGAAGCCGGGATTTGTGCACTGGCTGATCCGCGCGCAACGAAAGCGTAGCCCGGCGCCGCACGCGGCGAAGCCTTCGTCACGTTCATGATCCCCGCGGAAGGGCCCTGCGATACCATTTCATGAGCGCGAAGGCGCATGGAGAATCGCCGGATCCCTTCGGACCTCCGATGGGCATTGCCCGTTTACCATTCCATCATGCACAGACCCCTCGCGCTGCTGTTGTCGATCGGACTCTCGCAACTGGTGACCGGAACCGCGATGGCCGCGACGGAAGAACCGAAGTACGACGTGATCCTGCAGCAGGACGCGTTCGAGCTTCGTCAGTACGCGCCGACGATCGTGGCTGAGGTCACTCTTCCCGGCGAGCGTGATGCCGCGTTGAACCAGGGCTTCCGTCTGCTCGCCGGTTACATCTTCGGCGGCAACGCTCCCAAGGAAAGGATTGCGATGACGGCACCGGTTACGCAGAGCCCGGCCGGCGCGGGGGAAACGATCGCGATGACCGCGCTCGTGTCCGCACAGGCCGTTGCCGGCGAATGGCGGATCCGGTTCACGATGCCGTCGCAGTATGCGATGAGTGCGCTGCCAACGCCCGATAATCTGCAGGTGAAGCTCCGCGAGGTGCCCGGCAAGCGGTTCGCGGTCATCCGTTTCAGCGGCTTCCGGACGGATGGCGCGCTTCAGGAGCGATCGGGCGAATTGCAGGCCTTCATCCGTTCGAAGGGACTCGTTCCCATCGGCGAGCCGATCTATGCGTTCTACGATCCGCCGTGGACGTTGCCCTTCATGCGTCGCAACGAAGTCCTGTGGGAAGTGGGCGCGTCCAGTCCGCTGCAATGATGCCGGGGATGGAGCACGGGCCGCTCTTCGCTGACCGCGGGCGAATGCCTCGCGTGAAACGGGCAAGGCGAGCCGCGGGCGCCCTACGCGAGCTGCAGTCGCCGGGAGCTTCGCCGTCGAATCTTCCCTGCGCGTTGCGCGAAGTCCCGCGCCGCGCTGCAAGTGACTGCAGCTAGCCGAAGCACCTCTTGCCAGGAGCGCGTCGCACCCATGATTGTCCAGTTCCTGTCGTTTGCCGCCGGTCTCGTGTTGCTGGTTCTCGGTGCAGAGCTGCTCGTGCGCGGCGCCTCGCGGCTCGCGCTTTCGTTCGGCGTGTCGCCGCTGGTCGTCGGGCTCACGGTCGTTGCGTTCGGCACGAGCGCGCCCGAGCTCGCGGTGTCGGTGGAGTCCGCATGGTCCGGACAGACCGACATCGCGCTTGGCAACGTGGTGGGGAGCAACATCTTCAACGTGCTCTTCATCCTCGGCGTGTCTGCGCTGATTTCGTCGCTCGTCGTCGACGCACAGCTGATCCGGCAGGAGGTGCCCGTCATGCTCGGTGCCTCGTTGCTGCTTTGGCTTCTCGCCGCGGACGGCGCTATCGGGCGGGGTGAGGGGGCGCTGCTGTTCGGGTTGCTGGTCGCCTACACGGTCTTTCTCGTCGTCCAGTCGCGCCGGCAGACCAGGGCGACCGAGGACGAGTATTCGCAGGCGATTGCGAAGGGAAACAGCGGATCGGGACAGCGCGTCGTGCAGGTGCTTCTTGTGCTCGGCGGACTCGCGGTGCTGGTCCTCGGGTCCAAGCTGCTCGTTACGGCCGCGGTCGCGTTCGCGAAGGCGTTGGGACTTTCCGAACTGGTGATCGGCCTCACGATCGTCGCGGCGGGGACCTCGCTTCCCGAAGTCGCCACATCGGTGATGGCGACGATCCGCGGCGAACGCGACATCGCGGTGGGCAACGTCGTCGGAAGCAACACGTTCAACATCCTCGGCGTGCTGGGTTTTTCGAGCCTCGTCGCACCGTCCTCGCTGCCGGTCGCGCCCGGCATGCTTTCGTTCGACCTGCCGGTGATGACCGCGGTCGCGTTCGCGTGCCTCCCGGTCTTCTTCACGGGCCGGGAGATCGCGCGCTGGGAGGGCGCGATCTTCGTCGGGTACTACGGCGCCTACACCGCGTACCTGATACTCGCCGCGCAGGAACACGATGCGTTGCCGATGTTTTCGGCGACGATGCTCTACTTCGTCGTGCCGATCACCGTGCTGACACTCGCGATCGCGCTCTACCGCGGCTGGAAGCGCCATCTCCGCGGCGATCGCGATGCGCGCTAGTTGGATTCGCGGTCGGCCATGACGCCGGCTGGCCGCGGGCTCAGCTCCCGGCAATGCCGGCGACGCCGGCGATGACGAAGAACGTCGCGTTGTAGAGCGCGTGCACCAGAGCGGTCAGCGCGAAGGCGGCTTTGCGCGAACGGGGCCACCACGCGAGCAGCATCGCCGAGTAGACGAGAGACGGCCAGAACACGTTGACGGCCTGGACCCATCCGCCGCCGATGCCGTGCGCCAGCGCGAACAGCGTCGCGAGCGTTAGGATCTGCACGCCCTGCCGGTCCGGGATCGCGCGCGCGAGCAACCAAGCGAGCGCAAGCATGAGCGCGGTCTCGATCACCGGAGCGACGACGATGCTGTAGCCGGCGAGGCGCAGGTCGAGCGTTCCGGGCGGTGGTGCGAAAGTCGCCGCGCCGGTCGCGATGCGCGCGAGAAACAGCGCAAGCGCTGGCACGAGCGCGATCAACCACGCACGGAGCGCGTATCGGACACAACCGACGTCCGTGTCGCCCAGCAATCGAAACGGGTTCAGTCGCATGCGCCGAGTATGTCTCGTTCAGCGGGCGCGGGTACGGCGGCGCGCTGCCGTCTTACGCCTGCCTCCGGCCTTGCGGTCTGCTGCCGCGGCCCGGGGTTCGCGCGTGCGCTTGTGCGCCGCGGGCTTGCGCGGCGGCTGCAGCGTGCGCGCGATTCCTGCGAGCCGTAACGCGCTCGCCGACATCGGCCCGGCGGCGCGGGCCCTGGCGAGCGCGGCTTCGACGACCGCCATGTCGGCCGCGGCGCCCTTCAGCAATTCGCGCCACGCGTGGTCGAGTTCCTGCTCGACGGCCTTCGAAAGGCGCTTGCCGTTCGCGAACCCTGCCAACTGCAGGAACGCTTCCCACGTCAGCCGCACGACGGCGACTGCTTCCGCAACTCCGATGGGCATGTGCCGACTCCCGGAACGACGCCTCACTTCGGCCCGGGGGCCGCGCGGTATCGGAGCGCAACGGTGAGGTGGGTCGCGTCCGGCGGACGCCGATGATTGCGTGGCATCCGATCGATCGCATGGATCGTGGCGCCAGTATGCGGGGAACGAGGCTCAGAGGATGAGCCTGGCTCGAGCGTTGATGCCGCAGAAGAAAACCGCCGCACGCCGGGCTTCCCGGGTCGTGCGGTCGTCGGGATCACTCGGCCTTAAGGTTCGCCTCCTTGACGATCTTCGCCCATTTGGCGATCTCGGCCTGCTGGAACGCCGCGAACTGCTCGGGCGTGTTCGCCACCACGTCGAGCCCGAGCGAATCCATCCGCTCGCGTACGTCGGGCATGTTGAGGATCTTCACGAGCTCGGTGTTGAGCCGCTGCACGATATCCTTCGGCGTGCCCGCGCGCACGAAGATTCCCTGCCACGAGACGACTTCGTAACCCGGGACGCCCCCCTCGGCGACGGTCGGGATGTCCTCGAAGCCCTTGACCCGTTTCGTCGATGTCACGCCGAGCGGCTTCACGCGACCCGACTTGATGTGCGGCGCGGCCACGACGATCGTGTCGAACATCATCGTCACCTGCCCGCCCATCACGTCCGCGATCGCCGGTGCGCTGCCCTTGTAGGGAATGTGCACCATGTCGATGCCCGTCATGCTCTTGAACAGCTCGCCCGACATGTGCTGTGACGTGCCGTTGCCGGCGGAGGCGAAGTTGACGGAGCCGGGCTTGGCCTTGCCCTGCGCGATGAAGTCGGCGAGGTTCCTCGCGGGGTTCGAGGGATGCACGATCAGCACGTTGGCGTTCGTTCCGATCAGCGTGACCGGCTGGAAGTCCTTCGCCGCGTCGTACGGCATCTTGGGATACATGCTCGCGTTGATCGCGTGCGAGCTGATCGTGCCGCCCAGGATCGTGTAGCCGTCGGCGGGGGCCTTGGCCACGTAATCCGATCCGACGTTGCCGCCGGCGCCGGGCTTGTTCTCGACGACGACGGGCTGGCCCAGTGCGGCGGCGAGCGGCTGCGCGATCAGCCGCGCGAGGATGTCGGTGGTGCCGCCGGCGGGGAACGGCACGACGTAAGTGACGGGCTTTGCCGGCCACTTGTCCGCCTGTGCGGCGGCCGGTGCAGCGGCGAGCGCGACGCCTCCCGCCAACGCGAGCGCGGCGACGGTCGTGACGATGCGATTCATCTTTCCTCCAAAGGGGTCGGTTGCGGCATCAGTGACCGCGATCCTTGCGCCAGGCATCGAAAGCGGCGCGAGTCTCTGCATTCGGCGGATAGGTGCCGGGCAACCGCGCCCCCGCCTCGATGCGCTCCCGTATGAACGCCTCGAGCAGCTCCTGCGCCGCCGCATCGGCAGCCACTTCGTCGGCGAGATGCCGCGGGATGACGACCACGCCCTCCTCGTCGCCGACGATCACGTCGCCCGGATACACGGCAACGCCGCCACAGCCGATCGGCACGTCGAGGTCGATCGCGTGATGGTGGATCAGGTTGAGCGGCGCGCTGCCACCGGCGCAGTAGACCGGGAAGTCCATCTTCGCAATCTCGCCGCTGTCGCGCACGGGGCCATCGGAGACGAGCCCGGCCGCGCCGCGCACCTTGAGGCGCGTCGTCAGAATCTGGCCACCCGAGGCAGCGCGCGTTTCGCCACGGCAGTCGATCACGAGCACGTAGCCGGGCGGGACGCTCTCGATGCCCTTGCGCTGCGGATGCTCCGGATTCTCGAACGCCGAGAGCTGATCGAGATCCTCGCGCGACGGAATGTTGCGCATCGTGTACGCCGGGCCGACGAGGTTTCCGGCCGAAGGTTCCGTCAGGCGGCGGACTCCCTGGATGAAGACGTTGCGAAAGCCCCGCTTGAAGAGTTGCGTGCACAACGTGGCAGCGCTCACGTGCCGCAGGCGGTCGACGGTGACGGGATCGAGGACGGACATGGCGTCGCGGCCGAGCGGTCGGTCGCAGGCGACCCATCTTAGGGTAATGCGCCCCGTCCGCCAATCGGCGGGCATCGGCGCACGTTTTCGGCGCTGCCGCATGCCGCCGCCATGGCTTGACAAATCGGGGCCGCGCCCCTTCAATGACCGCCTGCGCCCGTCGTCGCTGGGGCGACCGGGCGACCCCTGCACCGTGGTCCGTCGGTCCGCTTGAACGGCCCCAATCCCCCGCCGCCCGGTGCGGCAGAAAGTCGAAAGTGATCATCCCGATCGTCCGGGCCACGGCGACGGTGTTACCGTCCCAAGTCGTCAGCAACGAGGAGATCGCCGAGCGGCTTATTGCCGGCGCCGGCGAGCGCGCGACCGCGGAGGAGCGGCGGAAGACGCGCGAGCGCGCGAAGACGATCGAGAAGAAGACGGGTCTGGTCGAGCGGCGCTTCTTCGACGCCGCGGAGGACCCGGTGGACGTCGCGTATGTGCTGCTCGCCGAGCTGCTCGAGCGCGCGAAACTGCCGTGGTCGGAGCTCGACGGCATCATCGTGTCCTCGTCGAGCGTGCACGGTTTCCCGGGGCTGTCGCAGCAGCTCGTCGCCCGCGCCAAGGCCGCGCAGACGGGTATCGGCGACCCGCTGGTGCTCGATATCGGCAGCAATGCGTGCACGAGCTTCCTGTATGGGCTCGGGATCGCCGCCTCGCTGCTGCGCGCACCCGGGTACCGCGCGATCGCCTGCCTCGCGGTCGAGTTCTCCAGCCGCTGTCTCGAATACCATCCGCGCGCTTTCGGCACCAGCACGCTGTTCGGCGATGCCGCGTCCGCCGTGCTGCTCGCGCGCGAGGGAGCGGGTCTTGCGCGCCTGCAGATGATCCACCTCGGATCGCACATCGACGCCGAGAAGATCGGGTTCGTGCGCGGCAGCGGGCTCGAGGCCTGTGATCTCGCCTCGCCGGTGCCGGCGAACGCGCGCTGGTACATGAGTGGCCCGCCGGTGGCGCTCGGTGCGATCGACATCCTGCGCACCGAAGTGCGGCGCTACCAGAAGGCCGGCGTGACCATAGACTGGCTGATCCCGCACCAGGCGAACCTCACGCGGATCCTGTTGCCCGCCTGCGACGATCTCGGCATCCCGCGCGAAAAGCTTTGCGCGTCGTTCGAGCGCACCGGCAACACATCCAGCGCGAGCATCCCGTTGCTGCTGGACGAGCTCCTCGCAAGCGACCGGCCGCGGCCGAGCGACGACGTCGTGCTGGTCGGCTTCGGCGCGAGCTTCTCGGTCGCCTCGGCCCATCTGCGGGTCGTCTGAGCGCGCGGCCTTGGCTCGCCGCGGTCAGGCGAGCGCAGGCGCGCTGTAGTTCTGCGCGGCGCGTCGCTTCATGTCGACCAGCCGCAGGATCATCGGGGTGAAGATGAGCTGCATCGAGAGCGGCATCTTGCCGCCGGGCACGACGATCGTGTTCGGTCGCGACATGTAGGAGTCGTGCAGCATCGACAGCAGATACGGGAAGTCGATGCCCTTCGGATTGGCGAAGCGGATGACGAGAATGCTCTCGTCGACCGTCGGGATGTCGCGGGCGATGAACGGGTTCGACGTGTCGACCACCGGCACGCGCTGGAAGTTGACGTGCGTGCGCGCGAACTGGGGCATGATGTAGTTCATGTAGTCCGGCATGCGGCGCAGGATCGTGTCGGCGACCGCTTCCTGCGAATAGCCGCGCAGGTTCTTGTCGCGGTGCAGCTTCTGGATCCATTCGAGGTTGATGATCGGCACGACGCCGACCAGCAGGTCCGCATGGCGGCCGACGTCGGCGTCATCGGTCTTCGCGGCGCCGTGCAGCCCCTCGTAGAACAGCAGATCGGAGCCCTCGGGCAGATCGGTCCACGGCGTGAAAGTGCCCGGCTCCTGGCTGAACGGCGCCGCCTCCTCGGCGTCGTGCAGGTACTTTCGCACCTTGCCGCTCCCGGTCTCGCCGTAACTGCGAAACAGCTCCTCAAGCTCAGCGAACAGGTTGGCGTCGGGGCCGAAATGGCTGAAGTGATTGTTGCCTGCCTCGGCGGCGAGCCGCATCTGCTCGCGCATCGCCTTGCGGTCGTAGCGATGGAACGCGTCGCCTTCGACAAAGGCGGCGCGGATGCCCTCGCGGCGGAAGATGTGCTGGAACGTGCGCATCACCGTCGTCGTGCCTGCGCCCGAGGAGCCGGTGACCGCGATGATCGGATGTCTCGACGACATGGAAGTGTCTCCGTGGTTGTGCGGGAGCTCGGCAGGTCACGCGGCGCCCTGGAACAGCGAGCGCTCCTTGAACAACGGCGAGCTGAAAGGCTGGTCCTCGCCGCGGTCGAACTCCTCGTGGTAGCGCTCGAGGCGCGCGACCTCGTTGCGCGAGCCCAGGATCACCGGGATGCGCTCGTGCAGCGACGCGGGCCGCACCTCGAGGATTCGACCGCGGCCCGTCGACGCCGCGCCACCGGCCTGCTCGACCAGCCAGCTCACCGGATTCGCCTCGTACAGCAGGCGCAGCCGGCCCGGCTTCGACGGGTCCTTGAGGTCGCGCGGGTACATGAAGAGGCCCCCGCGCATCAGGATGCGGTGCACCTCGGCGACGAGCGAGGCGATCCAGCGCATGTTGAAGTCCTTGCCGCGCACGCCTGCGCGGCCCTCGATGCATTCCTCGACGTAGCGCTTGACCGGCGGTTCCCAGAAGCGGCGGTTCGACGTGTTGACCGCGAATTCCTGCGTGTCGGCCGGGATCTGCAGATCGGGATGCGTGAGAATGTAGGCGCCGATCTCCCGGTCGAGCGTGAAGCCGTGCACGCCGGTGCCGAGCGTCAGCACGATCATCGCCGACGGGCCGTAGAGCGCATAGCCCGCACACACCTGCGCCGTGCCCGGCTGCAGGAAGTCCTCGACGGTCGGCTCCGCCGCGCCGCGCGGCGCCGCGAGCACCGAGAAGATCGTGCCGACGGTCACGTTGACGTCGAGGTTCGACGAGCCGTCGAGCGGGTCGAAGACCAGCAGGTAGCGGCCGCGCGGGTACTGCCCGGGAATGGCGTAGGGCGCCTCCAATTCCTCCGAGGCCATCCCGGCGAGGTAACCGCCCCACTCGCAGCTCTTCAGCATGATCTCGTTGCTGATCACGTCGAGCGGTTTCTGTTCCTCACCCTGCGCGTTGACGCCGACCGTGCCGCCGCGGCTGCCGGTCAGCGCGCCTTTCGCCACCGCGCTCGCGATGTACTTGCACGCGGTCTGGATGTCGTTGACGAGCGCGATCAGCTCGCTCCCGCATTCGAGCTTGCGCTGCTCCTCGATGATGAATTTGGACAGCGTGGTGCGGCCGTAGCGCATCGATGTCTCCGTCAGGAAGCGGTGAACACGCGGCTTGCACGGATGTCGGCGGCCGCGATCGTGGAGAGGGCTTCGCGCGTGACCGGCGCATCCTGCGCGAACAGGCGGTTCGCCTGGCGTAGCCTCGCGCGGTCGAGCGCGTTGCGGATCGAGCGGGCATTGGCGAAGTGCGGCTGCGCGCGCCGCCGCGCAATGTAGTCGGCGAGTGCAATTCCGGCTTCGGCGTCGAGCCGATAGCCCATCTGCGCGAGCATCCGCTGCGCGATCTCCAAGAGCTCGCGCTCGTCGTAGTCCGGGAAGTCGATGTGGTGCGCGATGCGTGACTTGAAGCCGGGATTGCTCTGGAAGAACGTGTCCATCCGGTCCTTGTAGCCGGCCAGGATCACGACGAGGTCGTCGCGCTGATTCTCCATCACCTGCAGCAGGATCTCGATCGCTTCCTGCCCGTAGTCGCGCTCGTTCTCCGGCCGGTAGAGGTAGTAGGCCTCGTCGATGAACAGCACGCCGCCCATCGCGCGCTTCAGCACATCCCTGGTCTTGGGCGCCGTGTGGCCGATGTACTGGCCCACCAGATCGTCGCGGGTTACGGCCACGAGGTGGCCTTTGCGCACGTAGCCAAGCCGGTGCAGGATTTCGGCCATGCGCAATGCGACCGTCGTCTTGCCGGTTCCGGGGTTGCCGGTGAAGCTCATGTGCAGCGACGGCGGCGCGCCGGCGAGCCCGAGCGCCTCGCGCGCCTTCGACACCGCGAGGAACGCGGCGATCTCGCGGATGCGCTGCTTGACCGGGGCGAGGCCCACGAGCTCGCGGTCGAGCCGGTCGAGCACGTCGGCGACGTCTGCTTCGCGCAGCAGCGCCTTGAGGTCGATCGTCTCGGGTGCGTCGTTCTTCATCGTGGGCTCCACCGTCGTCCCGTCCGTGTTTGAGCGCTAGTACCGCCGCCCTTCCGGCTTGTCGGTCGCATAGGAGGAGACGCGATATCGGATCGTGCGGCCAGGGGCTTCGGTGCGCGCGAGCCCGAATCCCGGCTCCTCGGGCGGGCGGTTGACGATGAACGACAGCTGCATCGACTCCACACCCTTCGTCGCGTCGAACGCGTTGACCTTGATGTAGTACCGCGGGAACGCCTTGCGGCATCCGTGCACTTCGGCCATCACGCCGGCGGCGTCGCGCAGGTCGAACATCGGCGGGCCCCACATCTCCCAGTAGGTGTTGCGCGGGTGCGGATCGTCGGTGTATTCGATCGAGCACGCCCAGCCTTTGCCGAGCGCGTAGTCGATCTGTGCGGCGATCTCGGTATCGGTCAGGTCGGGAAGAAACGAGAACGTGCCTTGGGTCAGTCGCATGGGAATCTCCGTCAGGCGGCGGTCGGTGTGGCGACGAAATCGGGCGTGTCGGTCGACGTGTAGTTGAACGAGACGTCCTTCCATGTCTCGAGCGCCTGTGCGAGCGGTGCGCAGCGCTTCGCCGCGGCCGCGAGGATTTCGGGTCCCTCGCGGGCGATGTCGCGGCCCTCGTTGCGCGCCTTGACCATCGCTTCCAGCGCGACGCGGTTGGCTGTCGCGCCTGCGTGGATGCCCATCGGGTGGCCGATCGTACCGCCGCCGAACTGCAGCACGACGTCGTCGCCGAAAAGTTCGAGCAGCTGGTGCATCTGACCTGCATGGATGCCGCCGGAGGCGACCGGCATCACGCGGCGCAGGCTCGCCCACGGCTGGTCGAAGAAGAGCCCCCGGGAGAGGTCCTGCTTGGTCTCGGTTTCGCGGCAGACATTGTAGAAGCCCTGCACCGTGGCCGGGTCGCCTTCCAGCTTGCCGACCGCCGTGCCCGCGTGCAGGTGATCGACGCCGGCCATGCGCAGCCACTTGGCGATGACGCGGAAGGAGACGCCATGGTTCTTCTGCCGCGTGTAGGTCGAATGCCCCGCGCGGTGCATGTGCAGGATCATGTCGTTCTTCCGCGACCACTTCGCCATCGACTGGATCGCAGTCCAGCCGATCACGAGGTCGATCATCACGATGTTCGAGCCCAGCTCCTTCGCGAACTCGGCGCGCTCGTACATGTCCTCCATTGTCGCGGCGGTCACGTTGAGGTAGTGGCCCTTGACCTCGCCGGAGGTCGCGGCGGCATGGTTGACCGCTTCCATGCAGAACAGGAAGCGATCGCGCCAGTGCATGAACGCTTGCGAGTTGATGTTCTCGTCGTCCTTGGTGAAGTCGAGGCCGCCCTTCAGCGCCTCGTACACGACGCGGCCGTAGTTCTTTCCCGACAGCCCGAGCTTGGGCTTCATCGTCGCGCCGAGCAGCGGACGGCCGAACTTGTCGAGCCGCTCGCGCTCCACGACGATGCCGGTCGGCGGACCCTGGAAAGTCTTGAGGTACGCGACCGGGATGCGCATGTCCTCGAGCCGCAGGGCCTTCAACGGCTTGAAGCCGAAGACGTTGCCGATGATCGAGGCCGTGAGGTTCGCGATCGAGCCGTCCTCGAAGAGATCGAGATCGTAGGCGATATACGCGAAGTACTGCTGCTCGGTGTTCGTGCCCGGCCCGGTGTTGGGTACCGTATCGACCCGATAGGCCTTGGCGCGGTACATGTCGCTCGCGGTCAGCCGGTCGGTCCAGACCACGGTCCAGGTCGCGGTCGAGGATTCCCCGGCCACTGCCGCGGCCGCCTCGTCCGGCTCCACGCCGGCCTGCGGCGTGATGCGGAAGACCGCAATCACGTCGGTTTCCTTAGGCTCGTAGTCGGGCCGCCAGTAGCCCATTTCCTTGTACTTCAGGACGCCGGCCCGGTAGCGGGCCTTGGGATCGGCGATTTCCGGGTTGTCGAGCGGTTTGTTCATCGGGGCTCCTCGGGACAGTGGGATCACGTCGACTCTAGGCCGTCTCTTTGATAAAGTGAATTCACTTTTGCTGACACTGAGATTAAGTTTTAGCTTATGTTAAACGTATCCATGCGTCAGCTACGGGTTTTCGGCACCGTGGCGCGCCACCTGAGCTTCGCTCGCGCGGCGGAAGAGCTGCATCTCTCGCCGCCGGCGGTGTCGATGCAGGTGCGCGACCTCGAAGGGGCGCTCGGGATGCCGCTGTTCGATCGCAGCGGCCGGCGGATCGCGCTCACCACCGGAGGCGAGTACTTCCTCCTTCACACGCGGCGCGTGCTGGCCTCGCTCAAGGACGCGGAGGACGTCGTCGCGCGGCTGAAGGGCGTGCAGGCAGGACGCATCGCGGTCGGCATGGTCAGCACGGCCAAGTACTTCCTGCCGCGGTTGCTCGCCGGCTTCCTGCGCGAGCATCCCGGTGTCGAGCTCGGTCTCGCCGAGGGCAACAAGCAGGCGCTGGTCGAGCTGCTCCGGCGCAACGAGGTCGATCTGGTGGTCATGGGCACGCCGCCACGCGAGCTCGAAACTCGCTCGGAGCCCTTCGCCGCCCACCCGCTCGGCGTCGTCGCGGCGCCCGATCACCCTTATGCGGCGCTTTCCGAGGTGCCCTCTGCGCTGCTCGCCCGCGAGCGCTTTGTCGTGCGCGAGCCGGGATCGGGCACGCGAACCGCGATGGACCGCTATTTCCAGAGCCAGCGCATCGAGCCGCCCTTCGCGATGGAGATGGGCAGCAACGAGACGATCAAGCAGGCGGTGATGGCGGGCATGGGACTCGCGTTCCTGTCGCTTCACACGACGGCTCTCGAGGTATCGACGGGAAGGCTTCGCGTGCTCGAGGTTCCGGGGCTGCCGCTCGTGCGCCGCTGGCAGCTCGTGCACCACCGCGGCAAGCTGCTCTCGCCGCCGACGGAAGCGCTGCGCTATTACATTTTGGAGCAGGCCGAACCGTTGCTCGCCCGGCTGTTTCCGGGGCTCTTCGCGCCGTTGCCCGCATGATGCCGCCGCGCCCGTGCAATGACGCTCGCGGCAGGCGTTCGGCTACCATGGCGGGATGCGCTTGCCGACACTGACCCTCGCGACATTACTCTTGCTGCCGCTTTCCTCCGCGGCGCCGAAGCCGACCGAAGCGGATCGGGTTTCCCCCTTTGCGGCGACGCCGCAGGCGGTCGTCACCTCGATGCTCGAACTCGCGCGCGTCGGTCCGGGCGATGTCGTCGTCGATCTGGGCTCGGGTGACGGACGCCTCGTGATCGCGGCTGCGAAGGAGTTCGGTGCACGCGGCTTCGGCGTGGACATCGACGAGAAGCTGGTCGATTATGCGACGCGCAAGGCCACCGAGGCCGGCGTATCGGAGCGCGCGAAGTTCTACTTGCGCGATCTCTTCGCGACCGACGTGGGCGAGGCCACCGTCGTGACGATCTATCTGCTGCCCACGATCATGGACCGCGTCGCCGCGAAGCTCGCCGCCGAGTTGAAGCCCGGTACGCGCGTCGTGACGCACGACTACGTGCTGCCGGGTTGGAAAATCGATCGGGTGCGCGTGATCGACGCGCCGGAGAAAAACGACACGACCGGCATGCGCCAGGCGACGATCTATCTTTTCACGGCGCCGGGACGCCGCTGAATCGTCGGCAACGGCACGATTGCGGCCGCCGCGCAGCCCACCCGTCCGACTTGCTCCGCCGGTGGCGGGTCCCAAGTGCTTGGCAAGGTTCGAGTCTTCAATCGAATCGGCGGCGGCCTCGTGAAACATCCGGGCTAGAATGCACGTCCCTTCCGCCGCGCGCATGCCATGGACTTCGCGTTCGTCACAGACCCGCTGCCCGGGCTCAAGGCCTACAAGGACTCGAGCGTCGCGATGATGCGCTCGCTCGCGCGCCGCGGACATCGCGTATTCGCGCTCGAGCAGTCCGGCATCGCGTGGGACGCCGGCGGCACGGTCGCGACCGCGCAACCGCTGACCGTCGGCGCGGACGACCACGATTGGTACCGGGCGGGCGACGCCGAGGAGCGGGCGCTCAAGGACTATGCGGCCGTGCTGATGCGCAAGGACCCGCCCTTCGACATCGAGTACCTCTACTCGACCTACCTGCTCGAGGCGGCCGAGCACGAGGGCGCGAAGGTGTGGAATCGCCCGCGGGCGGTCCGCGATCACAACGAGAAGATGGCGATCGCGAAGTTTGCCGACTTCATCGCGCCGACGCTCGTCTCGCGCGACCCCGACCTCATCGGGAGCTTCATCGACGAGCACGAGGACGCGATCATCAAGCCGCTGGATGGCATGGGCGGCAGCTCGATCTTCCGCGTGCGCGCCGAGGATCCGAACCGCAACGTCATCCTCGAAACCGTCGGCCGGCACGGCGAGCGGACGGTGATGGTGCAGCGCTACATCCCGGAAATCGTGGACGGCGACAAGCGCGTGCTGATCATCGCAGGCGAGCCGGTGCCCTATTGCCTCGCGCGGATTCCGAAGCCGGGCGAGACGCGCGGCAACCTGGCGGCCGGCGGGCGCGGCGTCGCGCGGCGGCTCACCGCACGGGATCGCGAGATCGCCGAGACGCTCGGCCCGAAGCTGTGGGCGGAGGGGCTCTTGGTCGTCGGATTGGACGTGATCGGACCATTCCTCACCGAGGTCAACGTGACCTCGCCGACGTGCTTCGTCGAGATCGCGCAGCAGAGCGGATTCGATGTGGCGGGGATGTTCGCCGACGCGCTCGAACGCGCAGTCGGCTAGGCCGCGCGGGCCGCAGCGCCCGACAAATCGCGTGCTACCATTGTTCGGCGGTGCGCCGGTTGCGAAAGCGCATTGCTCGTCCAATGATCGGCGTCCTCATCGTCGCGCACGACCAGCTGCCGGAGAGCCTTGCCGGTGCGGTGACCCATGTCCTTGGCGCGCGACCGCCGCAGTTCGAGACGCTGTCGGTCGCCGCGAGTGATGACCCGCTGAACCTCCTGCCCGCTGCGCGCGAGCAGGTGGGGCGGCTCGACACCGGCGAAGGCGTGCTCATCTTTTCCGACATCTTCGGAGCCACGCCCTGCAATCTTGCGGCGAAGCTCGTGCAGCCGGGCCGCGTGGAGGCGCTCGCAGGCGTCAACCTGCCGATGCTCGTGCGGGCGTTTACCTACCGGGCGAAGGGCATGGACACGATGATCAAGAAGGCGGTCTCCGGAGGGTGCGAAGGCGTGGTCCACATCGAATTCGATCCCGTCTATGCAGCGACGCGAAATTGAGATCGTCAACAAGCTCGGGCTGCATGCGCGCGCGTCCGCCAAGCTTACCCAGCTCGCTGCCCGCTACCCTTGCGAGGTCGCGATCGAGCGCAACGGCCGCAAGGTGAACGCGAAGAGCATCATGGGCGTGATGATGCTCGCCGCCGGCAAGGGGTCGACGGTAACGCTCGAAACCAGCGGCCCGCAGGAGGACGAGGCGATGGACGCCATCGTGCAGCTGTTCGGCGATTACTTCGGCGAAGGGCAGTGACGCCGAACGGCGACTGGCGCGGTCGCCGAGCATCGCCGCGCCGCGGGCGCGGAACCAATTGCATGACTCCGACGACCAACAAGGGCTGCCGCAAGTGCCGGCCGCACAACGGCCGGCATTGCCACGCTCTTCCGTTGCCGGAGGTGACCGATGCAGATTCGCAAGGTTTCCATTGTCAACCGCTTGGGCCTGCACGCCCGGGCGTGCGCACAGGTGGTGCGCAGCGCAGCGCGCTTTCGCGCTCGCGTATCGCTCAAGGTCGCCGGCCGCTGTGCCAACGCGCGCAGCATGGTCGCCGTGATGTTGCTCGCCGCTGCGATGGGCAGCGAGGTCACGGTGATGGCGGAAGGCCCGGACGAAGCGCAGGCAATCGAGGCGATCGTCACCCTGTTCGACGACGGATTCGGCGAGCGGGACTAGTCATCTGCCGCAGTGCGCGGAAGGGGGCTCGCGCATGGTGAGCTTCGCGCTGCACGGCATCGGCGTGTCGGGCGGCATCGCGATCGGCCGGGCGCAGCTCATCTCTCACGCAACCCTCGAGGTCGCGCACTACGCGATCCCTCCGGGCCGGATCCAGGAAGAGATCGATCGCTTCGCGCACGCAGTGCAGGAGGTTCAGCACGAGCTGGAGGCGCTGCACGGTGCGATGACCGCGGGCGATGTGCCGGGCGAGTTCGGCGCGTTCCTCGACGTCCACTGGATGATCCTGAACGACGCGACGCTGTGCGAGACGCCGAAGAAGATCATCGCCGAGCAGCGGTGCAACGCCGAGTGGGCGCTCACCCAGCAGATGAACGTGCTGGTCGAGCAGTTCGACGAGATCGAGGATCCGTACCTGCGCGAGCGCAAGTCGGACGTCGTGCAGGTGGTCGAGCGCGTGCTGAAGCGCCTGATGGGCATGCCGGGCGCGGTGCCGCAGCCGGGCGCGGAGGAGCAGACGATCCTCGTTGCGCATGACCTGTCGCCGGCGGACGTTATCCAGTTCAAGTCGCACCGCTACGGCGCCTTCCTTACGGATCTCGGCGGCGTCACGTCGCACACGGCGATCGTCGCGCGGGGACTCAACGTGCCCGCCGTCGTCGCCACCCACAACGCACGACAGCTGATCCGCGACAGCGAGCTGCTGATCGTCGACGGCGGCAATCACGTCGTCATCGTCAATCCCGACCGTGCGGTGCTGGCCGAGTATCGGCTGAAGCAGAGCGAACTCGAGCTCGAGCGGCAGAAGCTCAAGCGCCTGCGCACCAAGGCGGCGGAAACGATCGACGGCCACCGCATCGAGCTGCAGGCGAACATCGAGCTGCCGGGCGACATCGCGCAGACACTGGAGTCGGGCGCCACCGGCATCGGGCTCTTCCGCTCGGAGTTCCTGTTCCTCAACCGGCCGGGACTGCCATCCGAGGACGAGCAGTTCGAGGCGTATCGCGCGGTGGCCGAAGGCATGGAAGGCAAGCCCGTGACGATCCGCACGTTCGATCTCGGCGCCGACAAGCAAAAGGAAGGATTGGACGGTCTCGCGCGCGTCGCGCCCAATCCCGCGCTCGGCCTGCGCGCGGTGCGCTTCTGCCTGGCCGAGCCCAGGCTCTTCGTGACGCAGCTCCGCGCGATCCTGCGCGCGTCGCACTACGGCAAGGTCAAGATGCTGATCCCGATGCTCGCCTCCGCCGGCGAGATCGAGCAGACGCTGGCGATGATCGAAATCGCGAAGGACGCGCTGCGCGAGCAGGGCGTGCCCTTCGATGCGAACATCGAAGTCGGCGGAATGATCGAGATTCCCGCCGCCGTGCTCGCGATGGGCGTGTTCCTCGACAAGCTCGATTTCCTGTCGATCGGCACCAACGACCTGATCCAGTACACGCTCGCGGTCGATCGCGCCGACGAGGCGGTCTCGCACCTCTACGATCCGCTCCACCCGGCGGTCATCCGCCTGATCGCGAGCGCCATCCAGAGCGCGGCCAAGGCCAAGGTGCCCATCGCCGTTTGCGGTGAAATGGCGGGGGAAACCTCGCTCACGCGGCTGTTGCTGGGACTTGGCCTCACCAACTTCTCGATGCATCCCGCGCACATTCTGGCCGTCAAGCAGCGGGTGCTGACGAGCGAGATCGCCGCGATCAAGCCGCTGGTCGATCGCGTGCGCCGGGCGGACGACCCCGCGAAGATCGCCGCGCTGATCGAGCGCATCAACGCGTTGTAGCGCGTCTGCTTTCCGGTGCGGCGGAAAAGCCGCCGGAACAAGTCGGCGCTCCCCGCTGTTCTCGACCCTGCAGACCTCACCGCTTGTCGGGCGTGCGTAGCAGCCGCGCCGCCGTCCCGTGACGGCGGGTTCGCGCCTATGCCACAATGCCATTGTCATGAAAGCGACCCTCGTTGCCGCGCTCGCGTTGGCCGCGCTCCTGCCTTGGGCGGCAGTCGCCGCCGGGCCCGGCGACGCCGCGCCCGCGTTCTCGCTTCCCGACGCAAACGGCGAAACGCTGAGTCTCGACAAGCTGCGCGGCCGGGTCGTGTACGTGGACTTCTGGGCTTCGTGGTGCGGGCCCTGCAAGCGCTCGTTCCCCTGGATGAACGAGATGCAGCAGAAATACGGCGGCCGCGGCCTCGCCATCGTCGCGGTCAACGTCGACAGGAAACGCGCCGACGCCGAGCGCTTCCTGCAGTCGGTGCCGGCGCAGTTCACGATCGTCTACGATCCGGCGGGGGTCACACCCGCGGCCTACGCGGTCCCCGGCATGCCGACGTCCTATCTCGTCGATGCCGCGGGCAGGATCGTCTACGTCGAGCAGGGGTTTCGCGACGAGCGCAGGAACGAGATCGAGGAGCGCATCCGCGCCCTCGTTGGCAAGGGTACGTGACGTGGTTGCAGCGGGTCGCGATGCCGAGCCGATCCTGAAGTCGCGGTCTTGACAGAAAATGGTGGGGCAATGAGAGACGCTCGATCGGCCGCGATGCGCGCGCTTCCCGTGGGCCTGCTGCTCGTGGGGCTCCTGGGCGGATGCGCGACGATGGAGCCGCCGAAGCCGTGGGAAAAGCAGTACCTCGCCAGGCCGCAGATGCAGTTCGATGCCGATCCGCTGGACGCGCGCCTCACGCAACACGTCTACCAGAGCAAGGAAGGCGCGGCGGGCGGCTACGGCATCGGCGGAGGCGGCTGTGGCTGCAACTGACCGCGGCAGCGCCGCGGTCATCCCCGCGAAAGCGAGGATCCAGCGCCGGTCGACCGACATGGCCGGCGATCATAGAGCCGGCGCACTCATGGCGGCGGCGCTCGCGTTACCCGGTGTGCTGCCGGCCACGGCAACCGCGCAGACGGTGCCCGAAACCGGCATCATCCAGTTCACCTATCTGGGCTACCGCGACTGGCAGCCGGGCGCCAAACGCATGACCGTGCAAAGCCCATCGCTCTACGTGATGGCGCCCTTCGCCGAGCAGTGGGTGGTGGAAGCCGGGCTCGTCTACGATGGAATGTCGGGCGCCTCGCCGCTCTACTTCAACACGCTGTCCGGTGCCACCGTTACCGACTATCGGACCGCTGGCGACCTCAAGGTCACGCGCTATTTCGACCGTTTCGCGATCGGCGTGGCCGGCGCCTACTCCGGCGAGCGCGATTTCATCTCGCGCGCGGGCAGCATCGACTTGCGCTGGTGGACCGCGGACAAGAACACGACGCTGGCGTTCGGGTTCGGCGGCACGGCCGACCTCATCAACCCGGTGAACGGGGTCGTGGTCAACCAGAAGCGCGATACGCTCGACTTCCTCGTGGGCATCACGCAGAACCTGTCGCCCACCTCGGTGGTCCAGTCGAATCTCACGTATTCCACCGGCCACGGCTACTACTCGGACCCGTACAAGACGTTCGACACGCGGCCCGACCAGCGGCGCATCATGGCCTGGCTCACGCGCTACAACCAGTACTTCCCGCAGAACGACGGCACGCTGAAGCTGAGCTACCGCTGGCTGCACGATTCGTTCGGCGACGTTTCGAACACGGTCGAGGCGGCGTGGTTCCAGCCACTGCCCTACGGATTTTCCATCCAGCCCAACATCCGCTACTACACGCAAAGCGCCGCCGATTTCTATTTCAACCCGCCGTTCCCGACCGGCTACGTCTTTGGTGATCTCTACACGGCAGACACGCGCCTTGCGGCTTATGGGGCGTTCACGGTCGGATTGTGGGGGTGGAAGGCCTTCGCCGACGGATGGACCGTCGATCTCAAGTACCAGTTCTACCGCCAGCAGCCCCACTGGCGGCTGGGCGGCGGCGGCAGCCCCGGTATCCTGTCCTTCTCGGCGAACTGGATCCAGTTCGGCGTGAGCAAGACGTTCTAGCGGTTGCCTGCGGCCGCCCGAACGACGGCGATGTCCCTCGTGCGCATCGGTTTCCGGGCGATGTCGTCGCGCCACGAGATCACGCTCGACAGCGACGACGTGGCGCGTGCCCGCCGCGCGATCGATGCGGCGATCGCCGACGTGCAACGCATCGAGGCCAAGTACTCGCGCTATCGCGACGATTCGGTCACCTCCGGCATCAACCATGCCGCCGGAAAGCCCCCGGTCCCGATCGATGCCGAGACGGCGGCGCTCCTCCGTTATGCGGACCGCTGCTTCGCGTTGTCGCAGGGGCGTTTCGACATCACCTCCGGCGTGCTGCGTCGCGCGTGGGACTTCCGGCGCGAGCCGCCGCAGCTCCCGTCGTCCGCGATTGTGCGCGAACTGCTCGAGCGGGTCGGCTGGGACCGCGTGCACTGGGACGACCATTCGGTCCGCCTGCCCGTCGCCGGCATGGAAATCGACTTCGGCGGCATCGGCAAGGAGTACGCGGCCGATCGCGCCGCGACGATCTGCCAGGAACACGGCGAGCGCCACGGGATCGTCAACCTGGGTGGTGACGTGAGACTCGTCGGGCCGCGTTGCGACGGCGGGCCGTGGCGCATCGGCATCCGCGATCCGCGACCCGCGCCGGGACGCGAGGATGCAGCGATTGCGTTCGTGGAAATGCGCGACGGTGCGCTCGCAACCAGCGGCGATTACGAGCGATACATCGAGGTGGGCGGCAAGCGCTACTGCCACCTGCTCGATGCCCGCACCGGCTGGCCGGTTGCCGCCTGGCGCTCGATCAGCGTGGCGGCGCCGCTTTGCGTCGTCGCGGGGAGCTGCGCATCGATCGCGATGCTGCAGGAAGCCGGCGCGCCGACATTCCTCGACGCGCAGCGCGTCGGCTGGCTCGGCATCGCGGCCGACGGTTCGCATCACGGCACGCTCGCCACCTCGCCCGCCGAATGACGCCGAAAAGGAAAGGGCCGCGATCGCTCGCGGCCGTTTCGCTTGGACGCGTGCGCGCCTACTGGCAGACCGTTCCCGGCTCGACCAGCACCTGCCGGATGATCGATTTCGTCTGCGTCACCGTCGTCGATGCGACGCCGTTGATCGTGTAGCTCATCGTCGCGCTGTTGCCGTTCGCGAACGTGAGCGTCAGGCTGCCCACGTCCGTGAACCCGAAGCCCGAGTACGCGGCCGCGTTGTACGGCGTGCCCGTGGTGCGGAAGAGGCGGCCCGAGTAGACGCCCGGCGCGGTCTTCTGCGCGGTGGCGACAAGCCACATCGGCGTGCCGTCGGTGTCGTAGGTGAACCAAGTGGCGAAGATCGTGTCGCCCTGGTGCGTCAGGTTGATCCCCCAGCCGTCTTCCGTGCGCGCCGGCGCGGCCCACCACAGGTCCTGGTAGTTGGTCGCGGCAGTCGCACTGCCCGTGGCGGTCGCGCACACGGCGATCGGCGCGGTGCCGAGCAGCTGGCGCGTGATCCGTTTGGTGATCTTGGGCTGGGTGCCGATCTCGATCTCGAACTTGGGGCCTTCGGTGGAGGCGAAATCGAGCGTCGCGCTCCCGACCCTGCGGTTGGTCACCGCGTTGCCGCTCGGATTGAACGGGACCGTGTTGAATGCCGGTCCCCGTGTTTCGAGCAGGTCGCCTTTGTAGACGCCTTCGGCCGTCTTGTTCGCGATCATCACGAGCCACCAGCCCTTGCGGTTCGCGTCGTAGGTGAACCACGTAACGAACATCGTGTCGCCCTGGTGCGAGACATTGAGTCCCCAGCCGTCCTCGGAGCCGGCCGGCGAATTCCAGTAAAGACCCGTGTAGTTCGAACCACCCGCGGCCGCCTGGCCCGCGCCGAACACGAGGAAGGCTTGCGGGCTGCCGGTCCCGTTGGTCGTGATGGTGACGTTGGCCGAGCGCGTTCCGACAGACGCCGGGCGGAACGTGAACGCCAACAAGCATTGCCCGCCGGCGGGAATGGTGCCGCTGCAGGTGGATGTCGTGATCGCGAATTCCTCCGCGTTGTCGAGGGTGACGCTCGTGATCGTCACGCTCGAGCCCCCCGTGTTCGTGATCAGCGTCGACTGAGCGCCGCTGGTGACGCCGACCGTTTGGACGCCGAACCCGACCGGCGACGGCATCTGCAGCGCACCAGACGTCGTGGGTGGGGGCACGGCGGTGACGAACGTCCCGAGGTAGTTGATGACCCTGAGCAGGAACTCATCCCCTCGGCCTCCGGTCAGGACGTCGTTGTAGGAATCGACGACCAGCCTCATGCCGAGGTTGTTCAGCGCCCAGTTGCGTAGAAGACTGACGCGATAACTGGGGTCGCTCGGAACGCTGGGCTGGACGAGGTTAAGGACGCGCGGCGTCGACTGACCCATGAGCGGCGCGTCGGCGGGCGGATTGAGCGCATGACATCCTGCGTTGACGCATCCGCCAAGGTTCGACCCCGCTACGCCCTGCTCGTAGAGCTGCTGACCGGTTTGCGCAGCGGCGTTGAAGGTAAAGAGTGCGATCGCAACGGTGGCGAACAGCGTCGCGAGCGTGGTGCGGCGAAACATCGGTGATCTCCTTGGGCGGCTCTCGATGCCACCTCGTGCGACACGGCAAACAGCGCAGGCGGGAGTTGGCTTCCGGGCTCTTGGGCGCAGACGCATGATATTCCATTGTCATTATTCGTGCCAGCGCCGGCGATCGGAAACACAGCCGTCGCGTCGCATCCCGGGCGCCCCAACGCACGCGACGGCGGCGACCCGTGGCCGTCCCGCGGATTGTGCCGCTGCCGAAAGGCCGGATCCCCTTCGTGTTCCCTCGCCTGACACTGCGGGCTAAACTAGCGCCTGCGCCGATTTGAGCCAGCTTGCGGGCGCCGGAGGGCGTTGGACTCCGAAGAAATGCGGCTAAAGCGGAGCGGCGGCTTCAGGAAGTCCCCGGCCCGACTGGCCTTCGAGCTGGCCGGGTTTTTTGTTGCCGGATCGAACATGTCCTCCTTTGCCGACACCACCGGTGGTTCCGAGTCGCTTGCCCGAGGGGGCCAGTCGGTCGGTGCCGTCACCGATCGGCGCGCCCGCTTTGCCGAGCCGCTCAAGCTCGCGTGCGGCCGCTCGCTCCCCGGCTTCGAACTCGCCTACGAAACCTATGGCACGCTGAACCCCGATCGCAGCAACGCCGTCTTGATCTGCCATGCGCTCAACGCGTCGCACCACGTCGCCGGTTACTACGAGGGGGACGAGGGCAACGTCGGCTGGTGGGACAACATGGTCGGGCCCGGCAAGCCGCTCGACACCAATCGGTTCTTCGTGGTCGGCGTCAACAATTTGGGGAGCTGCTTCGGCTCGACCGGGCCGCTCTCGATCAATCCGGAGACCGGCCAACCGTGGGGCGCGGACTTCCCGCTCGTCACCGTCGAAGACTGGGTCGATGCGCAGGCGCGGCTCGCCGACCACCTCGGCATCGACACCTGGGCCGCGGTCTTGGGCGGCAGCCTCGGCGGCATGCAGGCGCTCGCCTGGGCAATCCGCTATCCGGGGCGTATCCGGCACGCGCTGGTCATCGCTGCGGCACCGAACCTTTCCGCCGAGAACATCGCGTTCAACGAGGTCGCGCGCCAGGCGATCCTCACCGACCCCGATTTCCACGAGGGCCACTTCTTCAGGCTGGGCACGAAGCCGCGGCGAGGGCTGCGCGTCGCCCGGATGATCGGTCACATCACCTACCTTTCCGACGAGCAGATGGACGCCAGGTTCGGGCGCCAGCTGCGCGACGGCCTGCGCTTCTCGTTCGCGCCCGAGTTCCAGATCGAGTCCTACCTCCGCCATCAGGGCGAGAAGTTCGCCGACTACTACGACGCGAACACCTACCTGCGCATCACCAAGGCGCTCGACTACTTCGATCCCGCAAGCGCAACCGGCGGCGACCTCGCGAAAGCGCTCGCGCCGGCGCGCTGCAAGTTCCTCGTCATCTCGTTCTCCACCGACTGGCGCTTCCCGGCCTCGCGCTCGCGCGAGATCGTGAAGGCGCTGGTCCACAACCGCCACGACGTTTCGTACGCCGAAGTGGCGGCGCCGCACGGGCACGACGCGTTCCTACTCGACAATCCCCAGTACCACGCGGTCGTACGCGCCTACTTCGAGCGCGCCGCGCGCGACGTCAAGGACTACTCGACGTTCCGGCTGTCGTCCGCGGCAATGGCGAAGCAGCTGGAGGAGCGCTCGAGCCTGAAGCTCCGCCCGGACTATGCGGCCATTGCAGGCTGGGTGCGCCAGGGTGCGGATGTTCTCGACCTCGGTTGCGGCGACGGCAGCCTGCTCGCATTCCTCGCGCGCGAGCGGAACGCGCGCGGCTACGGCGTCGAGATCACCGACGCCGGCGTGCGCGCGAGCCTGCGCAACGGCGTCAACGTGATCCAGCGCGACCTCGAAGGCGGGCTCGCCGGCTTCGAGGACAGCGCGTTCGACTGCGTGATCCTTTCGCAGACGTTGCAGGCGATGCGCCACATCAACGAGATCGTGAACGAGATGCTGCGCGTCGGTCGCGAGGTCATTGTCTCGTTCCCGAACTTCGGCCACTGGTCGCACCGGCTGCAGATCCTCCGGGGGCGCATGCCGGTGTCGGAAAGCCTGCCCTACCAGTGGTACGACACGCCCAACATTCACCTCTGCACGGTGGCGGACTTCGACGAGTTCCTCGCGCGGCGGGGATTGAAGGTGAAGGGCCGCGTCGTGCTGCGCAACGGCCGCGCGGCCAGGACACTGCCCAATCTGCTGGGCGAACTCGCGATCTACCGTTTCCGCCGCGGCTAGCCGGCCTCCGCGAACCGCTCCGAGTCGCGAAAGCCGCCCTTGCCGCATCCGCCCGCGCTTCTTCGCAACAAGTTCTTCTGGGTCGGGATCCTCTACTTCGCCGAAGGCTTTCCGCTCGGCGTTTTCTACGAGATCTTTCCGGTCTACTTCCGCCAGCAAGGCGTCGAGCTGCGCCAGATCGGCGTGCTTTCGCTGCTCGGGCTCGCCTGGACGCTCAAGTTCCTGTGGGCGCCGGCAGTCGATTACTGGCGGCATCACCGCCGCTGGATGGCCGGCGCGGACGTCCTGATGGGGGCGGTGATGCTGTACTTCGCGATGCAGGCGGGCTTCGGGCCGACGGTCTGGGTCGCGATCGGAACGTTCACGGCGCTGTCCGCGACCAACGACATCGCGGTCGACGGCTACACGATCGAATTCCTTGCCAAGAACGAACTCGGTCTCGCCAATGGAATCCGGATCGGTCTCTACCGGGTCGGAATGCTGGCGTCGGGCTTCTTGCTGATGGCCTCGGAGTGGCTGGGCTGGCATGCCGCATTCATCGTTTCGGCAGCGATCTTTCTTGTGCTGGCATTGATATGTATGGCGGCGCCACGAGAGCAAGCGCTTACTGTCGAGAGAGCGCCGGTGCGTGCCGAACTGGTCGCTCTCGCACATTCGCCGTTCGCGCTTGCCGTGCTCGGGGGTTTCGTGCTCGGCGTCGTCTGGCTCGTGGACAGCGTCGTCAAGGCGTCGTCGGCCGTTGCCGGCTTCTGGGCTTATGCGGTGGCAGGCGCAATCGGGGTCGCCGCGTGCGTACGGCTTGCGGCGCACTTGGCCGCGCCGCGCGACGGCAGCCGCGCCGGCCAAGCCGCGGTCGCGGACGAGAACGTGGTGCTCACCCGCGGACCGCTCTTCGGCGCGCTGATGGAATTGCTCGCGCGGCCGGGGATCGCGATGGTCCTCGCGTTCATCCTGGTCTTCAAGCTGCCCGATGCGGCGATGGGATTCATGGTGAAGCCGTTCTGGGTCGATGTCGGGTTCACCGCCGCCGAGATCGGCCTTGTCTCGGTCAACATCGGGCTCGCGCTGTCGATCGCCGGTGGCGTGGTCGGCGGCTGGATCACCGACCGCATCGGGATCTTTCGCGCGCTGTGGGTGCTGGGTCTTGCGCAGGCGTTCTCGAATCTCGGCTACTGGATCGCGGCCAAGGTCATTCCGCCGATGACCGCCGGCGCGCTGATTCCATTCGAGCACAAGGCGCTGATGTATGCGGCAAGCGCTACCGAGTCCTTCACCGGTGGCCTCGGCACGGCGGCATTCCTCGCGTTCCTGATGGCGATCGTGCGCAAGGATCGTGCGGCCACCGAATACGCGCTGCTCACGTCGGTGTTCGCGCTGTCGCGCTCGGTGTCCGGCTGGTTCGGCGGGGTGGGCGCGCAATCGATGGGCTATGCGTCATGGTTCCTGCTCACGTTCTTCCTCGCGTTTCCGGCCTACCTGCTGCTTCCGTGGGTGCGCCGGATGCTCGCGACCAGCCGCTAGCCCGGATACTTCACCAGGCCGCCGCCTATTCAATGGAGGCTCGAACGTTGCCAAGCACTTGGGACCCGGCACCGGCGGAACACGTTTGACGGGTGGACTGCGCGGTTTCTGGCGGTCGTTTTGCACCGGGCTCGGGCTTGCTCTCCTCGCCAATCCTCGCTGCTGTTGGCGTTGTCGGCTGCGCCCGATCCAGGCCGCAAACCGCCACGCCAAATTCCCGTGCCCCGGTGAAACCCCCGGGCTGGCGCTGCCGCGGTGGCGCGATTTGGCATTAGACTTGCGTGCACGTGTTGGCCGGCGTCCGCGGCGTACTTCCCGCGGCGTCCGGCGCTGCCTGGAATCGCCCAAGGCCCCCCATGAACCTGCAGAAGTTCGCCGCGTTCGCGCATCGCGACCACGATTACTGCAACCCCCTGTCGGCCGCCAAGTTCGAGCGGCTGCTTGACCTGCTGCCGCTGGACGAGACGTCGAGGGTGCTCGACCTCGGTTGCGGGCGCGCCGAGCTTTCGCTGCGCATCATCGAGCGCTTCGGCTCGACCGTGATCGCGGTGGACAATTCGTCGTTCATGCTCGACGCCGCGCGCGAGCGGGCGGAATGGACCGGCGCGCTGGGCAAGCTGCATCTCGACAGAGTCGACATCCGCGAGTACCAGGCGGACCCGGAGACCTTCCATCTCACGGTCATGCTCGACGCGGGCGGCATTCCCGGTGGCATGTCGGCCATCTGCCAGAAATTGCGCGGCTGGACGCGTTCGGGCGGTTATCTGCTTATCGGCCTCCACCACTGGAAGCACAAGCCCGTGAGCGAGCTCGTGGCGATGCTGGGCGGCCGCGAGGGAGAGCTTTCCGACCACCGCGGCAACGTGCAGGCGGGCGTGGAAGCCGGGCTGATCCCGATGCACGCGATCGGCGCGAGCGAGGACGAGTGGGACGAGTACGAGTGGAAGTACTGCCGCTCGATCGAGCGATATGCGCGCGAGCAGCCGGACGACCCGGATGTGCCCGAGATGATCGACCGCGCGCGCCGCTGGCGGGACGCCTACCTGCGCTGGGGGCGTGAAGGGCTCGGGTTCGCAGCCTACCTGTTCTACCGTCCGGGAACGCGCGCCAGCTGACCGCGCGGCCTACAAAGGCGCCTTGTCGAGCGACTCGGCAAGCTCGAGCCACTCGGTTTCGAGCCGCGCAAGCTCCCAAGTCAGTTCACCCTGCCGTTCGAGCGAGGCCACGAGCTGCTCCTTGACATCCTCGGCGTACGCCGTAGGCGTCGCGAGCCATGCATCGAGACCGGCCTTTTCGGCCTGCAATGCGGCCATCGTCGTCTCGATTGCGGCCTGACGGGCGAGGATGGGCCTGCGCGCCTCCGAGAGCCGCTGCCGCGCCTCTGCCTCGGCACGCTTCTGCGCCTTGCGGCTGGAAAGAGCCGGGTCGGAGACGAACTTCCGTGCTGCGCCGTCCACGGCGCGGTCCGTCGTGGAGAGGTCCGTTTCCGAGCCGGCCTTCGCGCGGCGCTTCGACGACAGCACCCAGTCGCGATAGTCGTCCAAGTCGCCGTCGAACGGTTCGACGCGACCTTCGTTCACGAGCCAGAACGCGTCGGTGGTGGCCGCAAGCAGATGCCGGTCGTGCGCGACGACGACGAGCGCGCCGTCGTAATCCTGCAGCGCCTCGGCCAGCGCTTCGCGCATCTCGATATCGAGATGGTTGGTCGGCTCGTCGAGAATCAGCAGCTGCGGCTTCGCCCGCACGATCAGCGCGAGCACGAGCCGCGCCTTCTCGCCGCCCGAGAAGCGCGCGACGGGCGCGGTTGCCATGTCGCCGCGGAAGTCGAAGCCTCCGAGGAAATCGCGCAGGTCCTGCTCGCGCGCGCACGGGTCGACACGCGCGACGTGGAGCAGCGGCGAGGCATCGGGGTCGAGCTGCTCCAACTGGTGCTGCGCGAAATAGCCGATCGCGACATTCTGAGCGACGTGCCGCTCGCCGGCCGCGAGCGGCAGCGTGCCTGCAAGGGCCTTGACGAGCGTGGACTTGCCCGCGCCGTTCGGGCCGAGAAGGCCGACGCGGTCGCCGGACAGGAGCGCGAAATCGAGCCGCTCGAACACCGGTGGCGCATCGCCATAGCGAAGCGTCGCGTGGTCCAGCCCGACGAGCTGGCGCGCCGTCGTGTCGACGGGGGCGAACGCGAATTCGAACGGGCTGTCGACGTGCGCGGCCGCGATCCGCTCCATCTTCTCGAGGGTCCTGATGCGGCTTTGCGCCTGCTTCGCCTTGGTCGCCTTCGCCCGGAAGCGGTCGACGAACAATTGCAGGTGCGCGATCTGCCGCTGCTGCTTCTCATAGCCCGCCTGCTGCAGCGCGAGCTGCATTGCGCGCTCGCGCTCGAACGCGGAATAGTTGCCGCCGTAGGTCTTGAGCTTGCGCTGATCGATGTGGACGATCACCTGCGCAACGGCATTCAGGAAGTCGCGGTCGTGCGTGACCAGCAGCAGTGTGCCCGGATAGCGCAGCAGCCAGTCCTCGAGCCAGAGCACCGCGTCGAGGTCGAGGTGGTTGGTGGGCTCGTCCAGCAGCAGCAGGTGCGAGCGCGCCATCAGCGCCTGCGCGAGGTTGAGGCGCATGCGCCAGCCACCGGAGAAATCGGCGACCGCGCGCGACTGCTCCGCCGCGACCACGCCCAGGCCGGCAAGCAGCACCGCCGCGCGGGCGCGCGCGGCGTAACCGCCGATCGCTTCGTAGCGGTGGTGCAGCTCGGCCAGCGCGTGGCCGTCGTGCGCCGCATCGGCAATGGCGAGTGCGCGCTCGATGCCGCGCAGCTCGCTGTCGCCGTCGATCACATAGTCGATCGCCGCGGTCGCGACCGCCGGGGTCTCCTGCGCGACATGCGCGATCGTCCATCCCGGCGGCAACGAAACGTCGCCGACGTCGGGCGAAAGCTCGCCGCGCAAGAGTGCGAACAGGCTCGACTTGCCGCAGCCGTTCGGCCCGACGATGCCGACCTTCTGCCCGGCGTGCACCGTGAGCGACGCACCTTCGAGCAGGCGGTTCGCGCCGCGGGCGAGAGTTAGGTTACTGATGCGGATCACGCCAAACGCATGAAAGGGTTTTGCAGGAGGACCGCCGGCGGGTGCGCCGCATGGGGGAGGCAGTCGTGTCGCATGCAGCGCCCGACCGAACGATCGCAGCTTCGAGTTGGGCGCTTCGAGCTTTGCCGCGCGCCCGCCGCCGGGCCGTCCCGAGGCGGCCGCGGTAGCCATTTCGGCCGATGATCTCGACAGGACGGTCCGTCGAAGTCATCGGCCGAGCGGATAGTCGTAATCGATGATCAGAGGCGCGTGATCGGAAAAGCGCCGCCGCTTGTAGATCGTCGCCGCGCGCGCCTTTGCCGCAATGCCGGGCGTCGCGATCTGGTAATCGATGCGCCAGCCGACGTTCTTTGCCCACGACTGCCCGCGGTTGGACCACCACGTGTACTGCTCGGGCCGCGGGTCCACGCGGCGGAACACATCGACGAAGCCGATCTCGTCGAACACGCGCGTAAGCCACGCGCGTTCCTCCGGCAGGAAGCCCGAGTTCTTCTGGTTGCTGCGCCAGTTCGCGAGGTCGATCGGCTGGTGCGCGATGTTCCAGTCGCCGCAGAGGATGATCTCCTTCCGTCGCCGCTTGCGCAGCGCAGCCAGGTGCGGCAGGAACGCTTCGAGAAAGCGGAACTTCGACGCCTGCCGGTGCGGTCCCGCCGATCCCGAGGGCAGGTAGACGCTCACGATCGCGAGCTCGCCGAAATCCGCCTCGAGGTAGCGGCCCTCGCCATCGAACTCGGACGAGCCGAAGCCGGTCGCGATGCGCGGTGCGACGCGCGAATAAAGCCCGACCCCCGCGTACCCCTTGCGCAGGGCGGCGTGGAAATGAGCGTGGCAGCGGCGCGGAGCGCGCAAAGGATCCGGAACGTCGTCGACGGTCGCGCGAACCTCCTGCAGGCACACGACATCCCACGGCGCGCCCCGAGTCAACCAGTGCGTGAGTCCCTTGCGCTCGGCGGACCGGATGCCGTTGACGTTGAGCGTGATGACGCGCATGGCCGCGATTCTACCGGCGACCCCGCTCCCGCTCGCCCGAGCGCTGCCGGGTCTGCTATCGTTGCCTCGCCACGCGCGAACCGTTGCCTGCATGCTTCGCCTGTCACCCTCTGCCCTTCGCCCGCACCTGCGCGACGCGTTCGTCGTGCGATTCGTGGCAGCGCTTGGCTGCGTAATACCCGTCTCGGCACTCGCGCAGGTTGCGGCTTCTCCGCCCGCCACCGCAGCTGCGGCGAATGCGGCAACGACGCCCGCGCCCGCGGCATCGACCACGCTCTCGGAGGTCGTCGCCGCCGCGGCACGTGTCGATGCGATGCGCCGCGACGCGCAATCGTCGCTCGCCGCGAGCGACGACTGGGCTCGGCTCGCCAGCCAGCTGGTCGACGTCGAAAAGGCCGTCGAGGATGGGCTCGGCCGCGTGCAGGAGGGCGAGTTGTCCCGATTGCGCTACGACACGCTGGCCGACACCGAAACGCGCATCCGCGAGCGCGAACGCAGTGTCGGCGATGCGACGAACGCGCTCGGAGCGATAGTCGCGCGTCTCGAGCGCGACATCGACGGGCTCGACCGCGAGATGGCGCGCTGGCCCGACCGGCTCCGCGTCGCTGTCGAGCGAAAGGCTCCGGACGCGATCCTCGAGCGCGCGAAGGCCATCGAGCCGGAGCTTCTGGCGGTGCGCGAGGACGTGCGCAAGCGGCGTGACGAGGTGCTTGTCGCGTTCGATCGAGGCACGCAGCTCCTTGCCCGTCTCGAATCGTTGCGCTCGGAGGCGGCAGCAAGGCGAGACGCGATCGGCCGGCAGCTGCGCAGGGCGGTGGAGGCGCCGATCTGGGTCGACGCACCGGCGCACGGGGACGAGCAGATCCTGCGCGCCGAATTCCTGCTCGCCCGGCAGCTGCTGTCGGGGTACCTGCGTCAGGAGGGCCCCCGGCTGCTGCTCGGGCTCGCCGCGATCGCCGCGTTCGTGTGCGCCCTGTTGCGCCGCCGGGGCGGGGCTCCGGCGCCGAGTGTCGGTGCAGGCGACCGGGTTCGGTGGACGGACGCGATCGCTGCCGGCATCCTGGTTGCGCTGGTTACGGTTGCGTTCACCGCGCCCACGGGCCCCACCGCCTTCTATCCGCTGTGGTGGTTCCCGGTGCCGCTTCTCGCCGCGTTCGTCGCGCATCGCCAGTTCCGTGTTGCGGCGAAGGCGACACTGTGGGCGCTGGCGTGCGCGGGGTCCCTCAACACCTTCAATACGGCGGCCGAGCTGCAGCCCGGCGCGGAGCGTTTGCTGCTGGCGTTGCAGATGGTGCCGCTCGGCATTGCGCTCGCGTTCGACTGGAGGCGGCACGCGCTCGACCGCCAGTTCGCGCGCTGGCATCCGACCACGGTGCGCGCGCTGGTAATCCTGCTGCTCGTCGCGCTCGTCGTTGCGCTCGCAGCAAGCCTTGGAGGATTCGTCGGACTCGCCAGCATCCTGCGTGGCGCGACGATCACCGCAACGAGCTCCGCGGTGGTGCTCGCGATCACCGCTGGAACGATCCAGCGGGGCCTTGTCGCGCTGCTCGCTGCCCCGATTGCGCAGCGCCTGCGCAGCGTGCGCGAGGAAGGGGACAGCGTGCGTCGCTTCCTCGCGCGGGTCGTCCGGTTTTCGGCGGGGATAGCCTGGGTCGTGCTCCTGATCTACACGCAGAACCTGGTCGACCCGGCGCGGCAATGGGCTGCGGCCGTCACGATGGCGAAGATCAGCGTGCGCGACGTCGAAGTCTCCGCCGGCAGCGTGGCGTTCGCCGTCTTCATCGTGCTCTCGACGACGGTCGTGATCCGTATCGTACGCTTCCTGCTGACGGTCGAGATCCTGCCGCGCCTTGGCTTGCGGCCGGGCATGCCCTTCGCCATCGCCACGCTGGCGAGCTATTCGCTGGCGGTGATGGGCTTTGTGCTCGCATTGGCGGCGCTCGGCGTCGATCTCACCAAGGTGACGCTCATCGCCGGCGCGCTTGGCGTGGGCATCGGCTTCGGTCTGCAGAACATCGTCAACAATTTCGTCTCCGGCCTGATTCTCGTGCTGGAGAGGCCGGTGAATGTCGGCGACCAGGTCCAGATCGGCGAGTTGCTGGGCGACGTGCGGCGCATCGGAATCCGCTCGTCCACGGTGCGCACGGTGCAGGGTGCCGAGGTGATCGTGCCCAATTCCGATCTCGTGTCGAAGCAGGTCGTCAACTGGACGCTGTCCGATCGCTCGCGCCGCTACGAGATCGATGTCGGCGTCGCGTACGGCACCGATGTCGACCTCGTGTTGCGCCTGCTCGAGGAGGCGGCCGCCGAGGTACCGGAAGTGAAGAAGGCGCCCCCGCCTCTCGTGCTGTTCTCGGGTTTCGGCGACAGCTCGCTCGACTTCCGCGTGCTCGCGTGGGCGGTGAGCGTGGACGTCGGCCTGCAGGCGCAGAACAACCTTCGGCGATCCATCCTCTCGAAGCTCACGGCTGCGGGCATCGAAATCCCGTTCCCGCAGCGCGACGTGCACGTTCGCACGTCGTTGCCGCTCGCGACGCCGGGCAGCGCGCAAGCGCCGTCCTGAAGCCGGGCGTCGCGCCGCTATACTGGGCCCGCTTCCACGCTTGGCCCCGCAAAATTGAACGACTTCCGACAGGCTTTTCTTGCGTTTGCACTGGCACGTGACGTGCTTCGTTTTGGCGAATTCGTGACCAAGGCGGGGCGCAGGAGTCCTTACTTCTTCAACGCGGGGCTTTTCAACGACGGCGAAAGCCTGTGGCGGCTCGGCGGGTTCTATGCCGACGCGTTGCTTGCCTCCGGCATCGCCTTCGACCAGCTGTTCGGACCGGCGTACAAGGGCATCACCCTGGCGGCGGCGACCGTCATTGCACTGGCCGAAAAAGGGCACAATCTGCCGTACAGCTTCAACCGGAAGGAGGCGAAGGACCACGGCGAAGGCGGCACGATCGTGGGCGCCCCGATCCGTGGTCGCGTGGTGATCGTCGACGACGTGATCACGGCCGGAACCTCGGTGCGGGAATCGGTGCAGTTGATCCGCAGCCAGGGCGCAAGCCCGGCGGGCGTGCTGATCGCGTTGGACAGGATGGAGCGCGGACAGGGTGAGCGATCCGCGGTGCAGGAAGTGCGCGATACGTTCGGGATTCCCGTGATTGCGATCGCCACGCTCGATGACCTCATGCAGTTCATCGAAGCGCGCAGCGATCTCGTGCAATGGGTGCCCGCGGTCGCCGCGTATCGAGCGCAATACGGCGCCCGCACATGACGGCGTCGGGCTGCGCGGGAAGCAGGCGGTCGGGGGAAGGAATCCGCCGCAACATGAAAGGCACCGAAGTGGCGACTCAGCGCAATGACCGGAATCCTGGACGCGCCGCCGTCTTCGCGGACGTCGCCGCGCACGACAACGGCAGGACGGGTTCGCTCGCGCTCCTCGCCGCGGTCGTGTTGCTGCTGACCGGCGCCGCGGGTCATGCGCGGGCCGCGACCTACAAGTGGGTGGACGACAAGGGCATCACCCATTACAGCGACAAGATGCCGCCGGAAGCGGTGAACCGCGGCAGCACGTTGCTCGACAAGCAGGCAGTGCCGATCAAGAAGGTCGAACCCGCGCTCACGCCCGAGCAGATCAAGGCGAAGGAGGCCGAAACCGAACGTGCACAGGCGATGGCACGCGAGCAGGCGGTGATCGCTCGCCGCGACCGCGCGCTGCTGTCGTCGTATACGACGGAAGGGGAAATCGATCTCGCCCGCACCCGCGTACTTACGACGATCGACTCGCAGTTGCAGGCGGCGCAGGGCTACTCGACGTTGCTCGACAAACGCAAGGACGTCTTGATCGCGAAGAAGGCCGCGGCCGGCGACAAGGGCCTTCCGATTGGCGAAGAGCGCGAGCTCGAGGGAATTCGCATCGAGCTCCCGAAGCAGCAGGCGCTGATCGAGCTCAAGCAGAAGGAGCGCGCGGCGGCCATCCAGAAGTACGACGCGGACAAGGTGCGCTGGCGTGAACTGCGTGCGGTTGCCGATGCCAATGCCGACGCCGCGGCCGCGGCCGGCACGGCACCGCGGACGTCTCCCGCGCCTGCAGCAAACAGCGGCGGATCGACGGCGGCGCGCAGCAAGTAGGTCGGCTCGAGGACGCGAAAAAGGGCGGCTGCGGCCGCCTTTCTCGTTTCCGGGCACGCGCGGCAACCGCGAACTTCCCGACGCTCATCGTGCGCCCGGGCCTTCCTGCGATAATGCACGGTTTCCCTTTCGCAGATCGCAGGCGACGCCATGGCGCAATACGTGTTCACGATGAACCGGGTGGGCAAGATCGTGCCGCCCAAGCGGCAGATCCTGAAAGACATCTCGTTGTCCTTCTTTCCCGGCGCGAAGATCGGCGTCCTGGGCTTGAACGGCTCGGGCAAGTCGAGCCTTCTGCGCATCATGGCCGGCGTGGACCGCGAGATCGAAGGCGAAGCAGTGCCGATGCCGGGCCTGAAGATCGGTTTCCTGCCGCAGGAGCCGCAGCTCGACGCGAACAAGACCGTGCGCGAGGCGGTCGAGGAAGGCATGAGCGAGGTGCTCGCGGCCAAGCAGAAGCTCGAGGAGGTCTATGCGGCATACGCCGAGGACAACGCGGACTTCGACGCCCTCGCGGCTGAACAGGCACGGCTCGAATCGATCATCGCCGCATCGGGCGCCGACTCCGACGTGCAGATGGAGATCGCCGCCAACGCGCTGCGGCTGCCGCCGTGGGACGCGAAGATCAGCACGCTCTCCGGCGGCGAGAAGCGCCGTGTCGCGCTGTGCCGCCTGCTGCTGTCGAGACCGGACATGTTGCTGTTGGACGAGCCGACCAACCACCTCGACGCCGAAAGTGTCGACTGGCTCGAGCAGTTCCTCGCGAAGTTTCCGGGGACCGTCGTCGCTGTCACCCACGACCGCTACTTCCTGGACAACGCCGCCGAGTGGATTCTCGAGCTCGACCGGGGCATGGGCATCCCGTACAAGGGCAACTACAGCCTGTGGCTCGAGCAGAAGGAGCAGCGCCTCGAAATCGAGGCGAAGCAGGAAGACGCACGCATGCGGGCGATGAAGCAGGAGCTCGAATGGGTGCGGCAGAATCCGAAGGGCCGGCAGGCGAAGAGCAAGGCGCGGATCACGCGCTTCAACGAGCTCGCCTCCTACGAGCACCAGAAGCGCAACGAGACCTCCGAGATCTTCATCCCGGTCGCCGAGCGGCTGGGCAACGAGGTGATCGAGTTCAGGAACGTGTCGAAGGGTTTCGGCGACCGCCTGCTGATCGACAACCTGTCGCTCAAGATTCCGCCGGGTGCGATCGTCGGCGTCATCGGCCCGAACGGCGCCGGCAAGTCGACGCTGTTCAAGCTCATCACCGGCAAGGAGAAGCCCGATTCGGGCGAAGTGGTGATCGGCCACACGGTGCAGCTCGCGGTGGTCGATCAGACGCGCGAATCGCTGCCCAACGACAAGACCGCGTGGGAGGCGATTTCCAACGGCCAGGACATCCTGACGGTGGGCAAGTTCGAGATGCCCTCGCGCGCCTACCTCGGCCGCTTCAATTTCAAGGGCCAGGACCAGCAGAAGATCGTCGGACAGCTTTCAGGGGGCGAGCGCGGACGGCTTCATCTCGCCGCGACGCTGCTCCAGGGCGGTAACGTGCTTCTGCTCGACGAGCCGTCGAACGACCTCGACGTCGAGACGCTGCGTGCGCTGGAGGACGCGCTGCTCGAGTTCGCGGGCAGCGTAATGGTGATCTCGCACGACCGCTGGTTCCTCGATCGCATCGCGACGCACATCCTTTCCGCCGAGGACGACTCGCAGTGGGTGTTCTACCCGGGCAACTACCGCGAGTACGAGGAAGACAAGCGCAGGCGGCTCGGCGAGGAAGGCGCGCGCCCGCACCGGCCGCGCTACAAGCCGCTGATGCATTAGTCAGGACAAGCCCGGCGCTCCGCGACGGTCCGGTTCGAACGCAACCCCGGGCGCCTGCATTAGTCAGGACAAGCCCGGCGCTCCGCGACGGTCCGGTTCGAACGCAAACCCGGGCGCCTGCGATTGGACGGGCCGCCGATGGCGCTCGCCTGCATTAGTCAGGACAAGCCCGGCGCTCCGCGACGGTCCGGTTCGAACGCAAACCCGGGCGCCTGCGATTGGACGGGCCGCCGATGGCGCTCGCCTGCATTAGTCAGGACAAGCCCGGCGCTCCGCGACGGTCCGGTTCGAACGCAAACCCGGGCGCCTGCGATTGGACGAGCCGCCGATGGCGCTCGCCTCTATCGGTCCCGCGACACGCCGCGGATGCGCGAGTCAGGACAAGCCCGACGCTCCGCGACGGTCCGGTTCGAACGCAAGACCGGGCGCTGGTTTGCCCACTGTCGCCACGGAACCAAAGGCTGTGTTGCCCGGCGGCGGCCGGCGCGGACCAATGCGCCGCGGGACACCCCCTGCGGCACCCCTGTTCAGCCGCCGAGCTTCTTTCGGAGCAACGCGTTGACCTGCGCCGGGTTGGCCTTGCCCGTGGAGGCCGCCATCGCCTTGCCGACGAGCGAGTTGAACGCCCTTTCCTTGCCGGCGCGGAACTCGGCAACGATCGTTGGATTCGCTGCGATCACACCGTCCACCAGCTTCTCGATGGCGACGGCATCGGAGATTTGCTTCAGGCCTTTTTCTTCGATGATCTTGTCGACAAGAAAGTAGGCGTCGCCACTCGTCACCCTGAAGGCTCCGGGTTCCGCCTTTAGCACGTACGCCTTTCCCGGTGAGCCGCGATTCCACATTTCGTCGAACACGTCCTTCGCGGCCTTGGTGCTGAGCGTGCCGTCGGCGATGCGCTTCAGCAGCTCCGCGAGCGCGACGGGCTTCACGGGCGCTTGCGCGATGTCGATCTCCGCCTTGTTGAGCGCGGCGGAAACCTCGCCCAGCATCCAGTTGGCCACGGTCTTTGCCTCGCCCCCGAACGCTCCCACCGCGTCTTCGAAATACGCGCCCATCTCCCGGCTTTGCGTCAGCATCGTCGCGTCGTAGGCGGACAGCGCGTACTGTGCCTCGAAGCGCTCCTTCATCGCAGCGGGCAGCTCGGGCAGCGCTGCCTTCACCCGCTCGATCCACGCGCGGTCGATCGTAAGCGGCGGCAAGTCGGGGTCGGGAAAGTAGCGGTAGTCCTGGGCCTCTTCCTTGCTGCGCATCGACCGCGTCTGCCCCTTGTCGGGATCGTACAGGCGCGTTTCCTGCACGACCTTGCGCCCGTCCTCGATCAGCTCGATCTGGCGGTGCACCTCGTACTCGATCGCCTTCTCGAGGAAGCGGAAGCTGTTCAGGTTCTTGATCTCGGCGCGCGTGCCGAGCGGTTCGCCTTCGCGGCGCACCGAGACGTTGGCGTCGCAGCGAAAGCTTCCTTCCTGCATGTTGCCGTCGCAGATGCCGATCCAGCGCACGAGGCCGTGCAGCGCCTTCGCATACGCCACCGCCTCCTGCGCGCTGCGCAGGTCGGGCTCCGAAACGATCTCCAGCAGCGGCGTGCCGGCGCGATTCAGGTCGATGCCGGTCATGCCGTGGAAGTCCTCGTGCAGGCTCTTGCCGGCATCCTCTTCCAGATGCGCGCGCGTGAGGCGCACGCGAATTTCGCCGCGCGTCTGCGAAACGATCACGATCTCGCCGCCCGCGACCACGGGAGCCTCGTATTGCGAGATCTGGTAACCCTTCGGAAGATCCGGATAGAAGTAGTTCTTGCGCGCGAATACACTCTTCGCGTTGATCGTTCCACCGACCGCGAGGCCGAAGCGGATCGCCCGCTCGACGGCGCCGCGGTTCAACACCGGCAGCACGCCGGGCAGCGCAATGTCGACCGCGCACGCCTGCGAGTTGGGGGGCGCGCCGAACGCCGTGGAGGCGCCCGAGAAGATCTTCGACGCAGTGGTGAGCTGCGCGTGGGTCTCGAGTCCGATGACGACTTCCCACTTCATGGCGAGGGGGCGCGAGGCAAAAACGGTAGTTTAGCCGAGCGAGCGCGCCCGAAGGCCGCGGTCGCCCGGCGTGGTCTTGCAGGCGCGGGAAAGCGGTGCACCAGGCGTCAGCCCTCGCGCTCGCGGAGCACGAGCAGTTCGCTCGCCGGGACGGCGAATCGCGTGCGCGAGCCCGTCGTGAGCGTGGGGGCGAAGCGCGCGTGCGGAAAGTCCGCGACGACCCGCGAACGCTCCACCAGGAGCCCGTAGCGCACGAACTCGCCGAGGAACTCGACGGTCTCCACTTCGGCCTCGAACGTGAGCCCCTCGGTGCCCATGCGCAGGGCAAGGCGCACGGCATGGGGACGGAACGCGATCGCCACGGGTCCACCGGATCGGGCCACCACCGAGCCGATCCGATCGACCGGAACGCGGGCAACGCCGATGCCTTCGATGTCCACGGTCCGGGTTTGCTCTCCCGCATCCGCGGAAATATGTGCCGGATAGAGGTTGATCGAGCCGACGAACTCGGCGACGAAGCGATTTCCCGGGGTATCGTAGAGCTCGCGCGGCGTGCCGACCTGCTGGATCACGCCGCGATCGAGCACGGCGAGGCGATCGGCGATCGTCATCGCCTCCTGCTGATCGTGCGTGACGAACACTGTCGTGAGGCCGAGCCGGCGCTGCAGGCGCTTGAGCTCGAGGCCGGTCGAGGCGCGCAGCTTCGCATCGAGGTTCGACAGCGGCTCGTCCAGCAGCAGGACGCGCGGTTCGATCGCGAGCGTGCGCGCAATCGCGACCCGCTGCTGCTGCCCGCCCGAAAGCTGGCCCGGCCGGCGCTCACCGTATCCTGCGAGGCTTACGAGATCAAGCATCTCGGCCACGCGCCGGCGGATCCGCTCGCGCGGCCAGCGACGCTCCTCGAGCCCGAACGCGATGTTCTGCGCGACTGTCATGTGCGGCCACAGCGCATAGTTCTGGAACACCATGCCGACGTCGCGCTTCCACGGCGGCAGTCGCGCGACGTCGTTCCCGCCGATCAGCACGCGGCCGGCGTTCGCCCGGTTGAAGCCGGCAATGAGGCGCAGCAGCGTCGACTTGCCCGAGCCCGATGGGCCGAGCAGCGCGAAGAACTCGCCCGGCGCGATCGACAGCCGGACATCGCGCAATACGGCGGTCGTGTCGTAGGAGAGGCTCACGCCCTCGATCCCGATGCCGGCGGTGCGCGCGCTGTCCATGCTCACTCCTCGGCGGCAACTGCAGCCGGCATCGCCCGCCGCTCGGCGACCCGGTGCGAAACCCACGTGCCGAGCGCGACGATGATGACGGCGATCACGCCGAGCGCCGCGGCCGGTCCGCGGGTGGCAATGCTCTGGTTGTAGAGGTAGATGCCGTACGAGAGCGGCGCTTGCGACTCGCGCGTGACGAGCAGGATCGTCGCGGACAGCTCCACCGCTGCGGTGATGAAACTCGTCACGAATCCGGCAAGGATGCCGCCTGCCATCAGCGGGATCACGACGCGGCGCGCCGTTCGCAGGCGATCGGCGCCGAGGCTCTGCGCCGCCTCTTCCAGCGACGCGTGCACCTGCTGCAGCGCGGCCACACACGCGCGCACGGCGTACGGAAGGCGCCGCACCGCGTACGCGAGCATGATCGCAAGCCAGCTCGCGGTGAGCGCGCCCATGCCGAACGGCAGTTCGACGCCGCGGAACGCGCGCAGGAAGCCGATCGCGAGGACGATGCCGGGGATGGCGAGCGCCGCGCTCGCGGCCCAGTCGAGCCAGTGCCGGCCGGGGAGCCTCGTGCGCAGCAGCAGCCACGCGATCGCAACCCCCAGCACGACGTCGATACCGGCAGCGAGCGTGCAGTAGAGCAGCGTGTTGGCGATCATGCCGCTCGATTCGGTCAGAACGAGCGCGTAGTGCGCGAGCGTGTAGCCATCGGGCAGCACCGAGAAACTCCAGACGCGCGACAGCGAAAGCAGCAGGATGCCGAGGTGCGGCGACAGCACCAGCGCGAGCACGAAGAGCACCCATCCGTAGCCCAGTGCCGCCTTCCAACCGGCGAGGCGACGGCGGGCGGGCGAAGCTCCGCCGCGCGTGAGCGTCGCGTAGTCGCGACCTCGCGTGAGCTGCGCCGAGAGCGCGAGCGCGACGATCGAGAACCCGACCATGATCAGCGCGATCACATAGCCGACCGGATCCTCGAGGCCCACCGAGGTGATCCGCAGATAGGCCTGCGGGGCGAGCATGTTGGTGACGTTCAGCACGAGCGGCGTGCCGAGGTCGTCGAACACCTTGACGAAGACGAGCGAGGCGCCGGCGGCAAATCCCGGCATCGCGAGCGGAAAGACGATGCGGCGGAACAGCCGGAACCCGCTGCAGCCCAAGTTCTGCGCGGCTTCCTCCATCGCTCCGTCGATGTTGCGCAGCGCCGCGACGAGGTTCAGCAGAATGAACGGGAAATAGTGCAGTCCCTCGACGAAGATCACGCCGTTCAACCCGTCCATGAACGGGATGCGCGCGCCGAACGCGTCGTTCAGGAGCAGGTTGACCGAGCCGTTGCGGCCGAACAGCAGCTGCAGCGCGACCGCGCCGACGAATGGCGGCATCACGAGCGGCAGCACGCCGAGTGTCTGCACGAGCGCGGCGCCGCGGAACTCGAAGCGCACGGTCAGGTAGGCTAGCGGCACCGCGATGACCGTCGCCAGCAATACGGCACCGAGCGAGACGACAAGGCTGTTGACGAAGGCCTCGCGCATCAGCGACAGCGAGAAGAACGCGCCGATATGCGACGTCGTGACGCCGCCCTGCCCGTCGGCGAACGCGGCATAGAGCACCGTCGCCACCGGCCACAGCAGGAAGATCGCGACGAACGTCGCGACCGGCGCTGCGAGCAGCCACGCGCCGCGGGCACCATGCGCGGCCGGTGCCCCGAGGGCGCCGGGCAGGGCGCTCATCGTCGTTGTGCTCGGTTGCAATCCAGCCGGGCCGGCGTCGCAAACACCGGCCGCACGATCACTTGGCGGCGTTCGCGAGCTCGACGGCCTTGGCGTAGTTGGCCTTGGCCCGTGTGGTCCACTCGTCCTCGATCTGCGCACGCCGCTTGGAGGCGTCCGCGTCCTTCTTGTCCGCGGCAAAAGCGGCGGCAAGCACTCTGTCCGAAGCCTGCTTCTCGTCGACCGGAACGGTGAACACGAGCTTGCGCGCCTCGTCGAGTTGCGGGCTCGCGCGACCGCCGAGCCGCTTTTCGGCGTCCTGGATCGCCTTGGTCGCCGCCAGGAGATCCTTGTGCCGGAACGTGATCAGCTGGTCGAACAGCGCGACCACGACGTAGTAGCGCGACTCTGAGAGCGTGGAGTCGAAGTTGACCTTCGCCTGGATCTTGCCGGTGAACGGATTCGGGTAGCCGGCGGGAGCCTTGGCGTAGGTGGCCGGCAGCACGGGCAGGCGGCTGATCTGCTTGTCGAGCAGCAGTTGTTGCCCTTCGTCGGACAGCGTGAACTGGATGAAGCGCTTGCCGGCCTCCGGCGCTTTCGACCCGGAAACGAGCGCGATGTTGGCCGGCACGATCGCGGTGACCGAAGGATAGACGAACTCGACCGGCATGCCCGAGTTCTTCGCCGCGAGGCCGAAGAAGTCGATCACGAGGCCGATCCCGAACTGACCGCTTGCGACGCCGTCGGGCACGCCGAAACTGCGCTCGGTGATCGCCGCGCAGTTGCCGGTGATGCCGAGGAGCTGGGTCCAGCCCTTTTGCCAGCCTTCGCCCTGCAGAATCGTCTCGACCGTAAGATGCGTCGTGCCCGAACGTGACGGGCTCGAGATCGCGACGTGTCCGAAATAGACGGGCTTCGAAAGGTCCGCCCACTCGCGCGGCTCGGGCAGCTTGTTGGCGGCGAGGTAGCGCGTGTTCCACATGATCCCGTAGCCGGCGAGCGCCTGCCCGAAGTACATCCCCTCCGGGTCGTTGATCGGGTAGCTGCCGACCTTTGCCGGAACCGCGGGGTTGCCGGCATCGACCTTCTGCAGCAGCTTGGACGAAGAGAGGACCTCGAACGCGTCGGGTGCGGATGCCCAGAACACCTCGGGGCGGCTGCCGACCGGCTGCTCGCGCACGTACGCAATGCCCGCGGCAGTGTTCTTGTTCAGGACCTCCAGCTGGTCATTCGGGTATCTGGTTTCGAACGCCTTCTTGTAGGCGGCGGTCAGCTCTTTCGGGAACGACGTGATCACCGTGACCGTTTCGGCCACGGCGGGCAGTGCGAGCGCCGCGGCGAGCGCGGCCACGAGCGTGCAGGTGCGCGGCAACGCGCGCGGAGACAACACGGCCATGGAAAATCCTCCTGTCGGGGCGGGCGGTCGTCCGCAACGATCGCCGCCGGGTGTTCGCGCGATTGTAGCGGCTGCGCTCGCCCCTGGCGTAGTAGTCAATTAGGGCGCCGACCCGATCGTGGGCGGCTGCCTTCGGTGCCAATCGGTCGCCTGCTGGAAGCGGTGCGCAACGTTCAGCAACTGCGCCTCGCGGAAGTAGTTGCCCGAAAGCTGCAGCCCGATCGGAAGCCCGCCCTTCGTGAAGCCGCACGGGATCGAGATCGCCGGTGCGCCGGTCAGATTGGCCGCCACCGTGTAGATGTCGTTCAGATACATCTGCACCGGGTCGTCGCTCTTCGCGCCGATCGGGAACGCCGCCGACGGCGCGGTCGGGCCCGCGATCACGTCGCAATCGACGAGCGCACGCTGGAAATCGTTGGCGATCAACCGACGCACCTTCTGCGCCTTCACGTAGTACGCGTCGTAGTAGCCGTGCGAGAGCACGTAGGTGCCGACGAGGATGCGCCGCCTGACCTCCGCGCCGAAGCCCTCGGCCCGGGTCTTGCAGTACATGTCGAGCAGGTCCGTGTATTTCTCCGCGCGGTGACCGTAGCGCACACCGTCGAAGCGGGACAGGTTCGACGAAGCTTCCGCCGGCGCGATCACGTAGTACACGGGCACGGCGAGACTGACCGCCGGCAGCGTTACGTCAACGGTAGTCGCGCCGAGCGCGCGCAGCGACGCGAGCGCGGCCTCGATCGCGGCTGCCACCTCGGGGTCATTGCCCTCTCCGAAGTACTCGCGCGGCAGGCCGATGCGCAAACCGGCCAGAGGTTGCGCTGCTGCAGGCTGTGCGAGCTCGCGCAGATAGTCTTCGCGGGGGCGGGGAAGCGAGGTCGAGTCGCGCGCATCGTGTCCGGCCATCGCCGAGAGCAGCAGCGCGCAGTCCTCGGCCGTGCGCGCCAGCGGGCCAGGCGTGTCGAGGCTCGAGGCGAACGCGACCAGGCCGTAGCGGGAACAGACGCCATACGTCGGCTTGAGTCCGGTGATGCCGGTGAGCGAGGCCGGCTGGCGGATCGAGCCCCCGGTGTCGGTGCCGGTTGTGCCCGGGACGAGCCCGGCCGCAACCGCGACTGCGGAACCACCCGAGCTGCCGCCGGGCACGCATGCGGGGTTCCAGGGATTGCGCACCGGGCCGAAGTAGCTGTTCTCGGTGGACGAGCCCATCGCGAACTCGTCCATGTTGGTCTTGCCGACGAGCACCGTGCCCGCGCGCCTCAGGCCCTCGACGACGTGCGCGTCGTACGGCGCGATGAAGTTCGCGAGCATGCGCGAGCCGCACGTCGTGCGGAGACCATGGGTCATCAGCACGTCCTTGTGCGCGATCGGGATGCCGGTCAGCGGGCCGGATTCGCCCTTGGCGCGCGCGGCATCGGCCATATGCGCCTGCGCCAGCGCCCCCTCGGCGTCGACCGTGATGAACGCGTTCAGCGTGCCATTGCGCGCGCCGATGCGGTCGAGCAGCGTCCGCGTCAGCTCGACGGACGAGAGCTTTCGCGCGGCGAGCGCCGTCGAAAGCGAAGCAATCGTGTCGACGGATCCGCTCACGGCGCGATCGGCGTACTCACTGCGGCCTCGTTGCGCGGAGGCGCAGGAAAGAAACGTCGCGTGTCGGCCGCCAGCGTCGACTCGCATTGGCCGTCGATCCCCGCTAGGCGGGGCGACCTCCTTGGACGCGGTCGGTTTGCGCGAGCGTGTCGAGTCGGTCGCCTGCTGGCGACTCGCACTCGCCGTCGAGCCCGCTTCGCGGGCACCCTCGCCGGCTGCTCGCGCCGCGGCCCCTCGCCGGCTGCTCGCGCCGCGGCCTCCTTGCGCGGATGCGCAGGAAAGAAGCGTCGTGCGTCGGCCGTCAGCGCCGACTCGCATTTGCCGTCGATCCCCGCGACGCGGGGCGACCTCCTTGGACGCGGTCGGTTTGCGCGAGCGTGTCGAGTCGGTCGCCTGCTGGCGACTCGCACTCGCCGTCGAGCCCGCTTCGCGGGCACCCTCGCCGGCTGCTCGCGCCGCGGCCCCTCGCCGGCTGCTCGCGCCGCGGCCTCGTTGCGCGGAGGCGCAGGAAAGAAGCGTCGCGTGTCGGCCGCGTCGAACGAGCACGGACGGGCACTGCGGGCCTCGGGCTTCGCCCCCGTGCTCATTCGACTACACGTGGTACGAGGTACAGGCCGTCCTCGACTGCCGGCGCGACCGACTGGTACAACGCGTGCCGGTCCGTCTCGGTCACTGCGTCATCGCGAAGCGGCAGCATCACGTCCTGCGCGTGCGCCATGGGCTCGATGCCGGCCGTGTCCACCGCCTGCAGCTCGTTGATGAGCGCGAAGATCGCCTCGAGCTTGCCGTGGACCTGCTGCGCCTGTCCCGTGTCGATCTCGATGCGGGCGAGGTGGGCGATCCGGCGAACGTCGTCCAGCGTGAGCGTCATGGCGATCGGGCGTGCAACCGCGTTAGGGGCGAGCCGCGCCGCGCGCCTCGGGGGGCGGCGGTCGCGGTGGAACTCCCCGTTTTTGCGTGCTTTTTTCAATGCTGCACGACAACGTCATAGGGTATCATAGGCGCCCATTCGGACAGCCGCGGCCCCGGACTTCCGGGTTTTCCCGCGCTGCCACCAGGCCGTAGACATGTTCGAGTTCTTCAAAGGCTATTTCTCCAGCGACCTCGCGATCGACCTCGGCACCGCGAACACGCTGATCTATGTGCGCGGCAAGGGCATCGTGCTGAACGAGCCCTCGGTCGTCGCGATCCGCCAGGAAGGCGGGCCCAACGGCAAGAAGGTGATCCAGGAAGTGGGCCTTGCGGCAAAGCAGATGCTGGGCCGCACGCCGGGCAACATCACCGCCATCCGGCCGATGAAGGACGGCGTCATCGCCGATTTCACGGTGACGGAGCAGATGCTGAAGCAGTTCATCAAGAAGGTGCTCGAGTCGCGGCTTTTCTCGCCTTCCCCGCGCATCATCATCTGCGTTCCTTGCGGCTCGACGCAGGTGGAGCGGCGCGCGATCCGCGAATCGGCGCTCGGCGCAGGGGCGTCTAAGGTCTACCTGATCGAGGAGCCGATGGCGGCGGCAATCGGCGCCGATCTGCCCGTCGGTGATGCGACCGGCTCGATGGTCGTCGACATCGGGGGCGGCACGACGGAAGTCGGCGTGATCTCGCTGGGCGGCATGGTGTATTCGGGCAGCGTGCGAGTGGGCGGCGACAAGTTCGACGAGGCGATCGTCAACTACATCCGCCGCAACTACGGCATGCTGATCGGCGAGACGACGGCCGAACAGATCAAGAAGACGATCGGCTCCGCCTTCCCCGGCAGCGAGGTCAAGGAAATGGAAGTGAAGGGGCGCAATCTCGCCGAGGGCATTCCGCGCAGCTTCACCGTGTCGTCGAACGAGATCCTCGAAGCGCTGACCGACCCGTTGAACAGCATCGTGTCGGCGGTCAAGAGCGCGCTCGAGCGCACGCCTCCGGAGCTCGGCGCCGACATCGCGGAGCGAGGCATGGTGCTGACAGGCGGTGGCGCGCTGCTGCGCGACGTCGACAGGCTGCTGATGGAAGAGACCGGGCTGCCCGTCATTGTCGCCGAGGATCCGCTGACCTGTGTGGTGCGCGGCTGCGGCAAGGCGCTCGAGAACATGGAGAAGCTGCAGACGATCTTTACGTCGGACTGAAGACAGCCGGAGCCCGCGTCGGCCATGAGCGAGGGCCTGCGCAGCGCCAAGCGCAACGCCGAAACGACTCACGCCGCATGTCGCATCTCTCCGTCGCGCCGCCGGCCTTCTTTCACCGCGGCCCTTCGCCGCTTGCGCGGCTCGCGTTCTTCGGCGTCATGTCGATCGTGCTTCTCTTCGCGGACACGCGCTTCCACTACCTCGAGGGCATTCGCCAGGTCGCCGGCGTCGCGCTCTATCCGCTGCAACGGCTGGCACGGATGCCCGGCGAGGCGTTCGACGCCGTGTCGGGCTATTTCGTGTCGCAGCGCGAATTGACGGAGGAAAATCTCGCACTACGCCGTGCGCTGGTGGCGCAGGGCCCCGCGGCGCAGGGCTACCCGCTCGTTCAGGAGGACAACCGGCGGCTCAAGATGCTGCTCGACGTCCAGGCGCGCTTTCCGGATGCCGCCATCGCGGTGCAGGTGCTCTACTCGGCACGCGACCCCTTTACGCAGAAGGTGTTCGTCGACAAGGGGTCCGACGCCGGCGTCCTGCCCGGACAGGCGGTGATCGACGACGCCGGCGTCGTCGGTCAGGTGACGCGGGTCTTTCCATTCATGGCGGAGGTGACGCTCATCACCGACAAGGACCACGCGGTGCCGGTAAAGGTCGAGCGCGGCGGGGTGCGCAGCGTGCTGTTCGGCGCGGGGACGGGGCGGCCCCTCGAACTCCGCTTCATGTCGCCCTCCGCGGACATCAAGGTCGGCGACCGGCTGCTCACGTCCGGCATCGACGGCACGTATCCGGCCGGGCTCGCCGTGGCGCGGGTCGAGACGGTCGAGCGCGAGACCGGGCAGATGTTTGCGCGCATCACCGGCGTGCCGCTCGCCGGTGTCAGCCGCAGCGAGCATCTGCTCGTGCTTGGGCAGAAGGCGGCACTGCCGGCGCGTCCCGAAGAGCCTGCCGTAGATGACGCCGGCCGGAAGTCCGGCAAGGCCCGCGCGCGGCGGGGCAGCTAGCTTCGCCCAGGCGCCACCACCATGCTCGATAGCGTCGTATCGCCGCTCGCCGCCGCGCGTCCCGAGGAGATCCTGCGGCCGGCCAAGCCGTGGTTCATCATGCTGACGCTCCTGGCCGCGCTGCTTCTCAACACCGTCCCGCTGTCCGGGACGGCGCTGGTGCTGCGCCCCGATTTTCTCGCGCTCGTGATCCTCTACTGGTGCATCCAGGAGCCCCGTTACGTCGGCGTCGGCGTGGCGTGGTGGCTCGGACTGCTGATGGACGTCGTGGATGCGACGCTGTTCGGCCAGCACGCGCTCGCCTACGCCGTTCTCGCCTACGCAGCCGAGTACTTCCGTCGCCGGGTGCTGCGCTTCCCTCTGTGGCAGCAGGCGGTGCAGGTCGCGGCGCTTCTGCTCTTCACCGCCGGCCTCGTGCTGCTCGTGCGCGTCGTCGGCGGTGCGCCGCTGCCGCGCTGGACATACGCGGCACCGGCGCTCGTCGGTGCGCTGCTGTGGCCGCTTTTGTCGGTGCTGCTGCAACGGCCGCAGCGTCCCAGCCGCGCAACGCAACGCTGATCGCCGGACAGCGCGATGGCACGCCGTTTCATGTTCACCCGCCGCAGCGACCGCGCATTCGGCGGGTCCGAGCTTCGCAATCCCGAACGCGAGGTCTTCCATTTCCGCCGCCGCCTCGCGATCGCCGGCGTGCTGGCCTTCGCCGGCCTCGGCGCGCTGGTCGCCCGTTTCGTCTACCTGCAGGTCGTGCAGCACGCGCACTATGGGACGCTCGCCGAGACCAACCGGATCGCGATCGTGCCGATCGTTCCCAACCGCGGCGTCGTCACCGACCGCAACGGCGTCGTTCTGGCACAGAGCTACTCCGCCTACACGCTCGAGCTCACGCCTTCGCGCATCAAGAACCTCGACGCGACCATCGACGAGCTCGCGCAGATCGTCGAGATCCAGACGCGCGACCGCAAGCGCTTCCGCAAGCTGCTCGAGGAGTCGAAGAACTTCGAGACGCTGCCGCTGCGCACGCGCCTGTCGGACCAGGAGGTCGCGCGCTTCGCGGTCAACCGCTACCGCTTTCCGGGCGTGGAGATCAAGGCGCGCCTCTTCCGGCAGTACCCGTACGGCGACGTGGCGTCACACGTGATCGGCTACATCGGCCGCATCAACGATCGCGACCTGGAGCGCATCGGCGAGTGGGACAAGACTGCGAACTACAAGGGCTCCGACTACATCGGCAAGGTGGGCGTCGAGCTGTCCTACGAACGCGAGCTGCACGGTACCACGGGCGTCGAGGAGGTCGAGGTCGACGCCGGCGGGCGCGCGGTGCGCACGCTGTCGCGCACGCCGCCGATCTCGGGCAACAACCTGCGCCTGTCGCTCGACATCGGCCTCCAGCAGGCGGCGGAGGAGGCCTTCGGCGACCGCCGCGGCGCGCTTGTGGCGATCGATCCCGCGACCGGCGACGTGCTCGCATTCGTCTCGAAACCCGGCTACGACCCCAACCTTTTCGTGGACGGAATCGACCCGCAGAACTGGCAGGAACTGAACGAGTCGCCCGACAAGCCGCTGTTGAACCGCCCGCTGCGCGGCGCCTATCCGCCCGGCTCGACGATCAAGCCCTTCCTCGCGCTCGGCGCGCTGACGATGGGCAAGCGGACGCCCGCGCAGACGATCAGCGACCCCGGCTTCTTCCAGATCCCGGGCCAGGCGCACCGCTTCCGCGACGACAAGCCGGGCGGGCATGGCGTCGTGGACATGTACAAGTCGATCGTCGCGTCCTGCGACACCTACTACTACATGCTGGCCAACGAAACCGACATCGACGATACGGCGCGCTTCATGTCGACGCTCGGGTTCGGTGCGAAGACCGGCATCGACATCGAGGGCGAATTGCCGGGCATCCTTCCTTCGCGCGAGTGGAAGCGCAACCGGTACGCGGGCAAGAACTACCGTGACGATCACCGCAAATGGTATCTCGGCGACTCGATCTCCGCGGGGATCGGCCAGGGCTACAACGCGTTCACGCCGATCCAGCTTGCGCATGCGGTAGCGACGGTCGCGAACAACGGTACGTCGTTCCGCCCGCACGTCGTCAAGACCATCGAGAACGCCAAGACCGGGGAAGTGCGCACGGTCGCCCGCGAGCCCGAAGGCAGGCTCGACGTCAAGCCCGAGCATCTCGCCGTCATCCGCAATGCGCTCGTCGGCGTCAACAAGGAGGGGACGAGCGCGCGAGCCTTCCAGGGTGCGGCGTACGTGAGCGGAGGCAAGACCGGTACGGCGCAGGTGTACTCGCTCAAGGGCGAGAAGTACGTCGAGCACAAGGTGGACGAGCGACTGCGCGACCACGCGTGGTTCATCGCCTATGCGCCCGCTGACAAGCCGCAGATCGCGCTGTCGGTGCTGGTCGAGAACGGCGGCTTCGGCGCGCAGGCCGCCGCCCCGATTGCGCGGCGCGTGCTCGACTACTACCTGCTGGGCAAGAAGCAGCAGGGGCCGGTGCCGCTGCCTGCCCCTGCGGCGAACGCGGACGACGAGAGCGACTGATGAACTGGATCGGACTCTTCTCCCGCCTGTGGGAGGGGCTCGTGCGCCGCATCGACCGTTTCCTGCTCGCGGTCGCGCTCGCGATCGTCGGCGTCGGGCTCGTGACGCTGTTCTCCGCAGCCGACCAGAGCGTGGCCCGGGTGACGAGCCAGGCCGCCAACCTGGCGCTCGCGCTGGTGATCATGTGGCTGGTGGCGAATCTGTCGCCGCCGATGCTGATGCGCTCGGCGGTGCCGCTCTACGTGCTCGGGGTGGCGATGCTGATCGGCGTCGCGTTGTTCGGCGTGGTCGTCAACGGCTCGCGCCGGTGGCTGAACCTCGGCTTCATGCGCTTCCAGCCGTCCGAGCTCATGAAGGTCGCGCTGCCGCTGATGCTGGCGTGGTACTTCCAGAAATTCGAGGGCCGCATTGCGTGGAAGGACTTCGTGGTTGCGGCGGTGCTGATCGCGGTGCCGGCGTGGCTCGTCAAGCGCCAGCCGGACCTCGGCACGGCACTGCTCATCACCGCGTCGGGCTTCTACATCCTGTATCTCGCGGGGCTGTCGTGGAGGATCATCGTGGGACTCGCCGTGGCCGCCGGGTCCGCGATGCCCTTCCTGTGGACGCACCTGCACGACTACCAGCGCGAGCGGATCCTCACGTTCATCGACCCCTCGCGCGATCCGCTCGGTGCGGGCTACCACTCGACGCAGGCATCGATCGCGATCGGCTCCGGCGGCGTGGTGGGCAAGGGCTGGCTGAACGGCACGCAAACGCATCTCGACTTCCTGCCGGAGAAGCACACCGACTTCATCCTGGCGGTGTTTGGCGAGGAGTTCGGCCTTGTCGGCAACATCGTGCTGCTCCTGCTCTACGTGCTGCTGATCGGACGCGGCATCGTCATTACCGCCAACGCGTCCACGCTGTTCGCGCGGCTCCTCGCGGGCTCCGTGACGCTGATGTTCTTCACCTACGCGTTCGTCAACATGGGGATGGTGAGCGGAATCCTGCCCGTGGTCGGCGTCCCGCTGCCGCTCGTGTCGTACGGAGGAACCGCGCTGCTGTCGCTTTTCGCCGGGCTCGGCATCCTGATGAACGTCCAGGCCCACCGCAAGCTCGTCGCCAGTTGATGGCGCAGAAACGCGCGAACGTGCGCGCGTTTCTGCGCGAGGGGATTCGGAGCGGCGGCTTGGGGCGGCCGTGCGCCGCCGCTGGTTCGAGGCAGGAAGAACCGAGCGCCGCTCGCCCCACTTTCCGAGCGACGCGCAATGGGCAGGGAAGAGCGAGCGCCGCTTTCCGAGCGCCCCGGAGGGACGGCCTGCGCCGCCGCTGGTTCAAGGCAGGAAGAACCGGGCGCCGCTTGTCCCGCTGTTCGGCTGCGCGGGCCGATAATCGCAGCGCGGAGCGGCCGGCGCGCCCCGCATCCGGCCCCTACACCTGCACCGGCGCATCTGTTCCCTGCAGGATCGCCGCGGTTTCCGGAAAGATCGGGGCGGCAAGACCTGCGGCGGAGCGGCCGCGCGCGTCCTTGATCGCACGCAGCCGGTTCACGAGCTCGAGCGCGGTCTGGCGGCACGGCGGGAGGTCGACATCGGAGGTCGCAATCGGGGTCACCCGCTCGCCCCAGCGGATCAGGTGCGAGCAATAGGTGAGCCCTGCGCCGAACGCAGGCGCGAGGACCAGCGCGCCCGGCTTCACCGCGCCCGCCTCTACCGCCTCGACCAGCGCGACGGGCACGGTGGCGGCCGACATGTTTCCGTATTTCTGCACCGTCAGGAAAACCCGCTCCATCGGGATGTGCGCCCGCTTCGCAACGGACTCGATGATCCGCAGGTTCGCCTGGTGCGGCACGACGAGATCGATGGCCGAGGGAACGACGCCCAACTTCTCGAGAACGTAGGCGGCCGATTCGCTCATGCCGACGACCGCCCGCTTGAAGATCTCCTGCCCGTCGAAATCCCATTGCGTGTCGCCGTAGCGGACATCGCGGTTGGCGTAAGTCGTGCCGTGGCCCCGCACGCGCAGGATCTGGCGCGCGTCCGCATAGCAGCCGAGGCGGTCCGCGAGCACCCCTTCCGCGCGCGCACTCGCCTGCAGCACGACCGCTGCGCAGCCGTCGCCGAAGAGCACGGCGACGTTGCGGTTCTCCCAGTCCATGAACGGGGAAATCGTCTCGACGCCGATGACGAGCGCATTGCGCACCGTCCCGGCGCGGATCATGCCGGTCGCCGCCGAGAGCCCGTAGAGGAAGCTCGTGCACGCGGTGTTGACGTCCATCGCAGCGGCATTTCTTGCGCCGAGGCGGAACTGGACGCCGGAGGCGGTATTCGGGACGGCCTCCTCGCTCGAGCAGCTGCCGTAGACGATCAGGTCGAGATCGCTCGCATCGAGCCCTGCGCAGGCGAGCGCCCGCGACGCGGCCACATGGGCAAGCTCGCTGCCCACCACATGCGTGACACGGCGCTCGCGGATGCCGGTGCGCGAGGTGATCCATTCGTCGTCCGTATCGAGAAACGTCGCCAGGTCTTGGTTGGCGAGCACCGCGGGCGGCATGCACTTGCCCCAGCCGGTGATGGCGGCATACGTCATCGCGCTCCCCCTGTATTGCGATCGTGGTCGTCACCCGCGCGGCAAGCCGTGCGGGTTGCGCGGCCATTCTAAGCGATGGACGGTGCCCCGGTCGTCAGCGGGCCCGGAAGGCGCCGGCGACGCAGTCCTTGCGCGCGAGGCTGTCCGCCGGGTGCGCTCCTTCGCACTTTACGGCCTTCTCGAACACCGGCTCGAGGTTCCCGATCTCCGCCTTTGCATTTCCGCCCTTGTTCACGCAAAGCTGCGTGAAGGCGACGATCGCGCTGTCGGAATCGAGCGGCTGGAAGATGTTCGCCGTGCTGGCCACCGCGCTCGCCAGTTCCGCAAGTCGCGCCCGCTGTGCCGCGTCCGCGTTGCCTTGGTGGGTGCGCATCAGCGACTGAGCGGTTTCGCCTTCCGAGTTGTTCCTGCGGATCAGCTCGTTGGCCTCGACGAAAAGCCCGCCCATCAGCGCGCACTGGCGCGCCGCCGGCGTGCCGTTGTCGAGGAACTTCTTCATCGCCGCGAGGTTCGGGTAGTCGCGCATGTCGGCGACGCCCGCCGCGCCGGCCGGGGCGGCCATCGCGGCCGCGATCAACAACGCACGCGACGCCCGGCGAGCGGGCGTCCCGCGGCCCTGCCATGGACTCATTTGCGCTTGCTGGCGGTGCGCTTGGGCGCGGCGGTCGGCTCAGGCGGCGCCTTCGGCGCGTTGCCGATCACAGTCTTGAGGGGGCACACACGAAAGGCGGGGCACTTCTCGCAACCGACGGCGATGGCAATTGGGCACAGGGTCATGGCTTCGTTCCTCCTGCACGAATGCTACGCCGATTGGCGCCGCCTTGCTCGCCTTGCCGCGAGCAGGTAGACCGCCGCGTTGAGCGCGATGACGAACACGCCGATCCAGCGTTGATGCTCGGGCGCGAGTCCCGCGGGGTAGAGGAGCGGGATCAGGTAGTGCTCGACGAACCCCCCTCGATATCCCGCGTCGCCGGCCGCCGCGCGCAGGCGATTCTCGAGCGGCGTCAATGGACAGATCGTCGCCGTCAGCTCCGCGTAGGCGGCCCAGACGGCCGCTGGGACGTGTACCAGCGCCCAGCGCGGGTTGTAAAGCGCGAGGAGCCCGCCGCCGACGACGAACAGCACGAACAGCAGGTGGGCGAGAACGACCGCGTCGGCGGCCAGGCGTGCGCTCATCGGCGCTTGCGCGGACGAGGTGCGTCGGCGCGCGTCGCAAGTCGCCGCTCCCAGAGATCTTCCAGCCGGTCGGCCAGCGCGCTCGGCACCCGTGTACCCGATTGCCGCACTGCCCAGCGGAAGCGGGCGAAGGGCGGATGCGCGAGATCCTCGAAGGTCGCAAGCGGTGCATCGAGCAGCACCTCGAGCCGCAGCTGCACGAAATTGGTCGTGGCGCCCGCCTGCGCTTTCGTTTCCAGCCAGTGAGGTCCGGACACGGGCGCGGTCAACACGAAACCGGCCCCGAAGATTCCCTTCGGCGGCACGCCGAGGCGCACGAGGAACGCGCGTGAGCCGGGCTCGAGCCGCCGCGCGCGCCCGGAACTCCACTCGATGTCGACGTGGCCTCGGCGCCGAAGGCGCGCGCGATCGGCGGCGAGCTCGGGCCATGGCCAAAGCGCCGGGTTCCAGGCAAAGAGATAGGTTGCCATGCGCGACAGTGTCGTATGCGATGCGCGCGGCGGCAAGGCGCGCATCGCGCGGCCATGGTCGATGCATACCCCGCGAGGCATCGTGCCGGATGCTCGCATTCTGTCGTCGCATGGCGACGGGTGCGCGCGCGCTCTCTCGATGGTAGATTGCGCCTTGCGTGAATGCCCGTTCCGTCCATTGCTGTCGCGTCGTTGTCGTGGCGCTCGCCGTGTTGCTCGCAGCCTGCGGCGGTGCGCCGAAGAAGGAACCCGGCCCTGCGGCATCGAAGGCCGAGGCGCCTTCGCCTCCGGCGGCCTCGTCCAAGTACTACAAGGACGATGGCCCGGGCGACAAACCGCCGCCGGATCTTGACGCCGTTGCCGACGCGGTGCCGAAGCTCGAGCCGCTGCATCGCGCAGCCAATCGCCCGTACACGGTACTCGGGCGCGACTACGTTCCCGCGACCTCGCTCCGTCCGTACCGCGAGCGCGGCATCGCGTCCTGGTACGGACGCAAGTTTCATGGCCAGAAGACATCGATCGGTGAAACCTATGACATGTACGCGATGACGGCGGCGCATCCGACGCTGCCGCTTCCGTCGTATGCGCGGGTCACCAATCCGGCAAACGGTCGCAGCATCGTCGTGCGAGTGAACGACCGCGGCCCTTTCCTGCACGACCGCGTGATCGACCTCTCCTACGCGGCCGCGCATCGTCTGGGCATCGCGCAGAAGGGCAGCGGCGAAGTCGAAGTCGAGGCGCTGCTGCCCGGCGTGACGGTGGCCGCCGCGCCGTTACCGCCGGTCGCCGTATCGCCGTCGGCACCCCCGAGCGTCCCTCCCGTCACGCCGGTCGACGCGGCAGCGCCGGCGGGGACCGGAGGCTTCGTCGTGCAACTCGGCGCTTTCGCCAATTTCGCCAACGCGCAGGCGTTCCTTGCGCACGTGCAGAACCAAACCGCGGCGGCACAGGTCGAACCGAGGGTCCGCCAGGTCAACGGACTCTATCGCGTCTACGTAGGGCCCTATCCGGAGCGCGACGAGGCGCGGCGCGCGGCGGAGCGCATTTCGACGGCATTCGGTCTTGCGGCGACGATCGTCGCGCATTGAAGACCGGGCACGCCGATCGGCTACCGTGCATGCGAACAATGACAGGCGAGCGTGGAACCCGTTTTGCGACAGGCCACCGTTATAATCCCCGGCTTTGCGGCGATTGCGTTGCGACGCCGGCTCGACCGGATCGCTTTGCCGACGCCTGTTGCGCGGCACGGCCCCTCCGCTGCCCTCTTCCCTAGCCCCATGCGCTCGTTCCTCCACCTGTTCTTTGCCGCGATGGCCCTCGCGCTGCTGCCGGTCGGGACCGCGCGCGCGCAACTGACGATCGAGATCATCGGCGGCGCCGGCACGACGATCCCGATCGCGATCGTTCCGTTCGAAAGCGAGGCCAGTTGGCCGCTGGGCATCAGCGGCGTGGTTGGAGCCGACCTTGCCCGTTCAGGACTTTTTCGCCTCGTCGATCCGGCCGGGGTCGTTCCGCGCCCGAGTCGCGGCGAGGACGTGCGATCCGCGGAGTGGCGCGCGCGCGGCGCGGATGCCGTCGTGGTCGGGTCGATGCGCCCGCTGGCCGACGGCCGGGTCGAGGTCCGTTTCGCGCTCGTGGACGCCGTCAAGCAGACGACGCTTGCCAACCAGGTCTACACGGTGACGCCGGCGCAGTTCCGCGCGACGGCGCACAAGATCGCCGACGTGATCTACGAGAAGCTGACGGGCGATGTCGGCGTGTTCTCGACCCGGATTGCGTACATCACCAAGCAGGGCACGCGCTTCCAGCTGCAGGTCGCGGATGCCGACGGCAGCGATCCGCAGACGATCGTGACATCGAACGAGCCGCTGCTCTCGCCGCGCTGGTCGCCGGACGGCACGCGGCTCGCCTACGTGTCCTTCGAGGCGAAAAAACCCGTCGTTTACGTGCAGTCGCTCGCCACGGGCGCGCGCCAGGCCGTCGCCAATTTCCGCGGCAGCAACAGCGCGCCCGCCTGGTCGCCGGATGGCCGCACGTTGGCGGTGACGCTCTCGCGCGAAGGCGGCTCGCAGCTCTTCCTGATGAACGCCGACGGCAGCAACGTGCGGCGCATCACCACGAGCGGCGGGATCGACACCGAGGCGGCATTCACGCCCGATGGCCGCTCGCTGCTGTTCACCTCCGATCGCGGCGGCACGCCGCAGATCTACCGGCTCAACCTCGCGACGAGCGCAGTCGAGCGCGTGACGTTCGACGGCAGCTACAACGTATCGCCGCGGCCGTTGCCGGACGGCAGCGGCATGGTGTTCGTTCGTCGCGACGGCGGGCGCTTCCAGGTCGCCACACTCGATTTCGCCGCGCGTCAGATGCAGGTGCTGACGACAGGACCGCAGGACGAAAGCCCGAGCGTCGCCCCGAACGGCAAGCTCGTGATCTACGCGAACGAGCAGGGCGGGCGCGGCGTGCTGGCGGCCGTATCCACCGACGGACGGGTCCGGCAGCGCCTGGTCTCGCCCGCCACCGATGTGCGCGAACCCGCCTGGGGACCGCTGCCGCGGCCATGAGTTTTCACCTCCGCGTGCCCAACCGCGCGGTTTGCGATGGACCTTTGCAGGAGATGATGATGAACAAGCTGTTTGCAGCTACGCTGATCGCAGTGTTCCTCGCGGGCTGTTCGTCCCAGCCCACCACGGAGGAGAGCGCGCCGATCGAGGACAAGAGCGGCGCCGCCGCAACCTCCGGCGCCTCCACCGCGGGGACGGGAACGGGCGGTGTCTCCGGCGCCGCCGTGCCCTCCGCCACCGGCGCGGCTGCGCTTCGCGACCCGAACAACATCCTGTCGAAGCGCAGCATCTTCTTCGAGTTCGACAGCTTCGTCGTGACCGACCAGTACAAGCCGATCGTCGAGGCACACGCGAGGTACCTCGTGGCCAACCGCAACGCGAAGGCGACGTTGCATGGACACGCGGACGAGCGCGGCTCGCGCGAGTACAACATCGCGCTCGGGCAGAAGCGCGCCGATGCCGTCAAGCGGATGATGACGCTGCTCGGCGTGCAGGAGATCCAGATCGAGACGGTGAGCTTCGGCGAGGAGAAGCCGCGCAACCCCGGGCACGACGAATCCGCGTGGGCCGAGAATCGCCGCGTCGACATCCTCCACGCAGGCGAGTGAGCCGGTCCGTCCGATCGCCCGGCCTTCGCAGCCGGGCCCGTCCAGTGAGGCGCCCGATGTCCTTCCCGTTTACCGCGCGGCGGTTCGCGTTCGCGCTCGTGCTCGTCGCCGCGGCGCCGCTCGCGCATGCGGCGCTCTTCGACGACGAGGAGGCGCGCAAGCGAATCGAGGCGACCAACCAGCGGTTGACGCAGGTCCAGCGTGCGATCGAGGATCGCATCAGCGCGCTGGAAGTGAAGGTGCAGAGCATCGTCGATCTCGGCAACCAGATGGAACTGCTGCGCGGAGACTTCGCGAAGCTGCGCGGCAACATCGAGGTTCTGAATTACGAGCTCGAGCAGGCGCAGAAGCGTCAGCGCGACCTCTACGTCGACCTCGACTCGCGGCTGCGCCGCCTCGAGACCGCGCCGGGCGGCGCACCGGCGGCAGCCGGCGGCGGTGCGGCGGAAGCCCCGCCCTCGGCGCCGCCGAGTCCGCCGGCCGCGATGCCCACGCCCGCTGGCGCTGCCGTTCCGCCGGCTGCTGCGCAGCGGCCCGGTGTGGTGGGTACGGTGCCGCCTGCCGTGACCGGTGCGCCGCCGGCGCCACCTGCAGCAGCGGCTGCCGCGCCCGCCGCGAGCGATGCGGCTGCCGAGCAGCGCGCCTACGACGCCGCGCTCGATCTGTTCAAGCGTGGCGACTACAACGGTGCGGTCAACGGCTTCGGTGCCTTCGTCAAGGCATATCCTAAGAGCCCGCTCGCGCCGTCGGCGCAGTACTGGGTCGGCAATGCACAGTACGCGCGGCGCGACTACAAGGCCGCGATCACCGCGCAGCGCACGCTGGTGTCGGCCTATCCGGACAGTGCGAAGGTGCCCGACGCCCTGCTCAACATCGCCACCGCGCAATCGGAGCTCGGCGACAACGCGAGCGCGCGGCGCACGCTCGAAGACCTGATCGCCAAGTACCCGAAGTCGGAGTCCGCGCAGAAAGCGCGGCAGCGGCTCGGCATGCGCTAGCCGATCAGGCCATCCACCCCGACCGCGCTCGGCACGGTCGTGCCCCGCCCGACACCGTCGCCGGAACCGGCCGTCGCGCCCGCGAGGGACTTCGCGCACCGCGTCGTTGCATGGCAACGCGCTTACGGCCGGCACAACCTGCCGTGGCAGAACACGCGCGACGCGTACCGGATCTGGCTGTCCGAGATCATGCTGCAGCAGACGCAGGTGACCACCGTTGCGCCGTATTACGCGCGCTTTCTCGCCGCGTTTCCCGATGTGCGCGCGCTTGCGGCCGCGCCGCTTGCGCAAGTGCTGGAGCGCTGGTCGGGGCTCGGCTATTACCGCCGTGCACATCATCTGCATGCGGCAGCCCGGAGGGTCGTCGCGCATCATGGCGGCGAGTTCCCGCGCGACGTCGATGCGCTTTCCGCGCTGCCGGGTGTCGGGCGCTCGACCGCAGCGGCGATCGCGGCGTTCGCGTTCGGTGCGCGCGCGGCGATCCTCGAAGGCAACGCCAAGCGCGTGCTCGCGCGCCATCGCGGCGTCGCCGGCTACCCCGGCGATGCGCGTGTCGCGTCGCGGCTATGGGCGCTCGCCGAACGCTCGCTGCCCCCGCGCGGCATCGAGTCCTACACGCAGGGAATGATGGACTTGGGCGCGACGGTGTGCACGCGAAGTACGCCGCGGTGTGGCGATTGCCCCGTGACGGCCGATTGCGTCGCGCGCGCGACCGGCCGCGTGGGAGACCTGCCGACGCCGCGGCCACGCAAGGTCTTACCGCAGCGTTCGGCGCGCGTGCTGGTAATCGAGCGGGCGGGCGAGATCCTGTTCGAGAAACGCCCGCCCACCGGCATCTGGGCGGGGCTCGTGAGCCTGCCCGAGATTGATCTCGACGCGGATGTGGCCTCGGCAGTGCGCGCGCGCTTCCATGCCGAGGCAATCGTCGGCGAAGCGCTGCCGCCGCTGACGCACGGCTTCACCCACTTCACGCTGACGCTGCATCCGCAACGCGTCGCGGTGCGCCGCTGGCCCCTGCGCGCCGAGTCGCCCGCGCTCGTGTGGCTCACCCGCGAGGATGCGCGGGGCGCGGCGCTGCCGGCGCCGATCCGCAAGCTGCTCTCGACGCTCTAGCGCGCGGGTGCGTATTTCACCGTCGCCGCCCATTCGCGCAGATCGGGCGGCAGCCGGGTGTCGGCATCCGGCCAGGTGGCCCGGAAGTCCTGTAGCGCGGATTGCGCCTCGGTCTCGCGACCCTCGCGTCGCAACGCGCGCAGCCTCGCGATCCACTCGTCCACGGTTCGCGGGACTCCGGGCGGCGCTGGTTTGCCGGCAGCGGAGACGTGGGGTGCCGCGCTCGCGTCGGCTTCGGCGCGGCCGGCGACTTGACGGGCGGCGAAAGCAGGTGGCGTTTCCGCGGCGAGCTTCGCGGCGCCCTTTGGGACCGGCGCACGCGCAGCGTCGGCGCGCTCGCGGAATTCGCTCGGCGGCTCGGCCGCCGGCGGGACTGCGCGTTCGACGTTGCCGCGCGCCTCGCGCGAGGAGGGCTCGATGGCATCCGCGGCGCGTGGTTCGGCGGGGAAGGCGCGGGGCTCCGCGAGCGTCGCAAGCGCCGCTGGGGCGGCCGCCGGTTCGGACGGAACCGCGATGGCCGCAGGCCCGGGCGCCGTTGGTGCCGCTTCGCGCTTCGCAGGCGCCGGCACTTCGACTGGCGGCGGCGCGGTGGCAACCGCGGGCGCGGTCATTTCCTTCGTTTTCCGATCCGAGCTCGGTCGAGGCGCCTCGGCCTGCTTTCGAATCGGCGAAACGTCGGGCGCAGCACCCGCGCCCGGCGCCTGCAATTGCGAAGAGGAGATCGCGGGCGGCACGGATGGCTGCTGCTCCGTCGCACGCGGGGCCGCGCCCGGCGTCGACCGCGGCGTATCGCTCACGATCGTGTCCACCGCGGCACGCTCGGAGGGCAGCAGCTGAATCACACCGAACGCAACCGCGCCGATCGCCGCGGCGGCCGCGAGCGGCCACCACCAGCGCTCCGGCTCGCGCGCTTCGGCCAGTGCGTCGGCGTCGCGCGGTCCGGCGCCGGCTGCGCGATGCGCCGCGGCGAGGATGGCCGCATCGAGTGCCGCGGGTGGTTCCGCCTGCGCGTGCGCGCGCCAAGCCGCGGCGAGCGCCGGGTCGACCAGCGGGGCGTCGCGCGAGGGGTCGGGCTTGCGATCGCTGGTCATAGCAGGTCCGCGAGCTCGGTGCGCAGCCTCGCCACCGCGTATCGCACGCGGCTCTTTACGGTTTCGATGCCCACACTTGTCAGCACGGCAATTTCGGCGAGCGAGAGCCCGCCTTCCAGGTGCAGAAGGAAAGCGTCGCGCTGCGCGGGCGGCAATGCGGCGAGCGCCTGCACGAGACGTCCGCCGATTTCGCGCGCAGCGACGCGGATTTCGGGCTCGTCGCCGCGGGCACCGGGAATTGCCTCCACGGTTTCACGCGCACCGTCGTCGTCCTCGGCATCGAGCGAGGCGAGCGCGACACGACCCTGCGACCGCCAGTGATCGACCATCCGGTTGTGCGCGAGCGTATAGAGCCACGTCGTGAACTTCGCCGTGGGCGCGTAGCTTGCGCGGGCGCGGATCACGTTCATCCACACGTCCTGGAAGAGCTCGTCGGCAGTGCCCGCATGTTGGCAGTGGCGCAGCAGGTAACGATAGACCGGCCCTTTGTGCCGCGCGTAGAGCGGGTCGAAAGCGCCCGCAGCGCCGGACGCGTAGGCGCGCATCAGGTCCTCGTCGGGATCGTCGGCGGAAAAGCTGCCGGGCGGGGCCATGGCCCGCGCAGTATGCGGGCACGGTCCCTCCCGGCGCAACGGCACGGCGGCCGAGGATTGCGGCGCGAGCCTCACGTGGACATCAGCGCGGCGGCGGATCCGGCACGAAGCGCAATGCGGGAAACGGATTCGGACCGCGCTGCGCGACGGCCGGCGGCGGCAGCACGCCGAGCGCGACCAGATTCTCGAGCCGGTCGTACTGCAGCGCGACCGTCTGCGCGGGAACGCTCGACTCGCGCTCGAAGCGCACCTGTTGCGCAGGCGCATTCTCGTTTCGCCCATGGCCGGTTCCGAGCTTCGCGGCGAGTTGTCCCTGGCGCTCCGCGGGCTCGGCCTTCGCGTCCGCGCCGCGGTTCTGCGCGACGCCTTCCTCGCTCCGGACGGCGGGCGCGCTGGCGGGAAAGACGGCGCGCGCTTCGTCGGACTCGGCACGTCCTGCCGCCTCGGCAGCCTGCTTCGCGGTGCCGGAGGCAAACGGCTGCGGGCGGTCGCGCAACGTCACCCGCGGCGGCTTCTCCGGGAACACGGCGACACCGATCACGCCGACGTCGAGCGGCCGCCCTGTCCGTGCCGCGTAGCTGTTGCGATGCGACGTGAAATAGAACGCCGCGGTTTCGGCAAGGCTCTTGCGCCAACCGGCGATCTCGACGCTGCCCCACGGCTCGATCACGTAGCCCGACTGGTCGGGGCTCGCGGTCTCGCCGTTGATCACGTTCACACCGTCGACGCTCGTCACGACCAGCATGCGGCGGGCGGTGCAGTTCCGTATGCGGACCGCATACTCGTGGCCCGGCGTGCCGACCACAAAGCGGCGGCCGTCCTTTTCGTACACGACGAGCGGCGTGCGGTCGGTGCGGTCGTAGACGTCCACGGCGACGAGCGTCGGCGCCGTGGAGGGCACATTGGGGTAGGCGTGGCCGGCAAAGCCCAGCACGGCCGCGCCGACAAGGGCAAGCAGGGACGGGATTGGATGCTTCATCATCGCTCCATCGGAGGTTGGCGGTCGGGCCGCATGCCGGTATGAACGATGCGGTTCTGGAAACGGGGTTGCCGGCCCGCGGTGTCGCCAATGCGGGCCGACGAACGGACGTGCGATAATTTCAGCACGCATCGAAGCCGCGTGCCTACGCAGTCCGGCGCCGCCTCCGGCCCTTCCGGCTGCGGCCGGTTTCGGCGTGTCCCTGCAACAATGGACGTCCCTGCCCAACTCGACCGGCAACGATGAACGATCCCGCCCAACTCAACTGGCTGGTCCCGCTCTGTGCGTTCCTGCTCGCCGCCGTGTTCGGTGCGGTCGCGCTGCGCGTCAATTTCTGCACGATGGGTGCGGTCACCGATGTCGTGAACTTCGGCGACTGGCGGCGGATGCGCATGTGGCTGCTCGCGATTGCGGTCGCGATTGCCGGCACCGGCGGGCTTGCCGCTGCCGGCCTGATCGACCTCGGCAAGTCGATCTATGTCGGACCGCGCGTGCCGTGGCTGTCTCATCTGATCGGCGGCTTCCTGTTCGGCTTCGGCATGACGCTCGGGTCGGGCTGCGGCAGCAAGACGCTCATCCGTGTCGGTGCGGGCAACCTGAAGTCGCTCGTCGTGCTGCTCGTGCTCGGCGTTTCCGCCTACATGACGTTGCGTGGCGCGTTCGCCCCGATGCGCGCGTTCGGTCTCGACACCGTGGCGCTCGACCTCTCGAAGACGGGCGCGCATTCGGATCTCGTTACGCTTGCAGCGAGCGCGGGCCTGGGTTCGGGCGCTCGACGCTGGGTGCCCTTCGTCGTCGCGGCCGTGCTCGCCGCATTCGTTTTCGCGAATCGCGACTTTCGCGGCACTCGCGAGATGATCGTCGGCGGCGTGCTGATCGGTGCGGTGATCGTCGGGGGATGGTATGTCTCGGGCCATCTGGGCTACCTCGCCGAGGATCCCGCGACGCTGGAAGAGAAGTTCGTGCGCACCAATTCCGGCCGCATGGAGTCGTTCTCCTACGTCGCCCCGCTCGCCTACCTGCTCGAACTGCTGATCCTCTGGACCGACCAGTCGCGGGTGGTGACCTTCGGCATCGCCGGCGTGCTCGGGATGCTTGTCGGCGCCGCGGCGATGGCGCTCGCGACGCGCTCGTTCCGCTGGGAGGGCTTCGCCAGTGTCGAGGACGTCGGCAACCACCTGCTCGGCGCGCTGCTGATGGGCTTTGGCGGGGTGACCGCGCTGGGCTGCACGATCGGCCAGGGGCTGACCGGCGTCTCGACGCTGGCGGTGGGGTCGATCCTCACGTTCTTCGCGATCGTCGGCGGATGCGTGGCGGCTGTGCGCTACCAGATGTGGCGGATCGAGCGCAGTGCATGACGTCGTCCGTCAACCGGCTGCTGCGCCCCACCGTTCTCGGTTCATGATCGTCTTCGACCTCGCCTGCTCGCATCAGCACCGTTTCGAGGGCTGGTTCGCCTCCGGCGAGGACTTCGCGCGCCAGAAGGAAGCGAGGCTCGTGCGCTGTCCCGTGTGCGACGACGCCGGCGTCGAGCGAATGCCCTCGGCGCGGGTGAGCGTCCCGAAGGGCACCGCGCCCGCGGCAGCGCCCGGCGAGACGGCGCGCGAGGGGCTCGCCAGCGAAGCGACCGCAGTCGCCGGGCTGCCGGCGGAGATCATCCGGCAGCTGCGCGAAATCGTCCGCAGCACCGAGAACGTGGGCCGCCGTTTCCCCGAGGAGGCGCGCAAGATCCACTACGAGGAGTCGCCCGCGCGGGCGATCCGCGGGCAGGCATCGCCCGAGGAGGCGGAGGCGCTGCGGGAGGAAGGGATCGACTTCGCGTCGTTGCCGGACTTCCTCACCAAGGAATCGCACTAGCCCCGCGTGCAGGCAGCTGCAGGCCGCGATTGCCCGGGCCGCTTCCGAGCGGCTATAATTTGCGGCTCCTCGGCGGGCCGTTAGCTCAGTCGGTAGAGCAGCGGACTTTTAATCCGTTGGTCGCTGGTTCGAATCCAGCACGGCCTACCAAATCCAGGCCGCGGTGGACCAGGGGCAGCGCGTTGTCTGCAGCGTCGGGCCGTTAGCTCAGCTGGTAGAGCAGCGGACTCTTAATCCGTTGGTCGTAGGTTCGATCCCTACACGGCCTACCAACACAGGCGAGGGCCTGGTGAGCGATCGCCGGGCCCTTCGTCTTTCCTTCTTCGGGCAACCGAAGCAACGGGGCTTCCCCGCGCAGACGACGCGGGAGCGAAGCCGCCATGAACGGGAGCCGCATCGTGCAAGAAGTCCTGCAGTGCCTCAAGAAGTACGGCCAGCGGCTCGATCTGGAGATCGCCGAGGAGATGCGCGTGCCGCTGGCGACGGTGCGTCGGCGGCTATCGGAGCTGAGCGCCGCCGGTGACGTGGTGATGTGCACGCTGACGCGCTACGACCAGGGCAAGACGATCGAGGCGTGGCAGTGCCGGGTGTCGGGGTATTCGCCGGCGCCGGCGCCGGGAAGGAAGCCGAAGGCGGCGTCCGCGTCGTAACGGACAGGTGGCAAACATGCCCGGGTGACGGCGCGCGTCGCTCGATAGCGGGAGGGTTCATGTCGACCAAAATCGATTACTCCAAACTCACACTGATGGACGCCCTCGACCTGGCCATGCTGATCGAGGTGGAGGCGGCCAGGCGGTACACGCAATTCGCCGAACGACTCGGAAGCCACACCGAGGGCGACGCGGCCTCGGTGTTCCAATCGATGGCCGTCAACGAGAACAAGCACGGCGAGGAGATCGCGCAACGGCGGCTCGCGCTGTTTGGCGAACAACGCCCGAACGTCAAGCTCGACGACATCTTCGACGTCGAGGCGCCCGACGTGGGATTCGTAAGTTGGCACATGTCCCCGCTCAAGGCGTACTGGGTGGCGTTGGACTCCGAGAAGAAGGCCTTCGCCTTCTACGATCAGGCACTCCGCTACGTGACGCAGCCGGACGTGAAGGCGCTGTTCGAGGAGCTGCGGGCCGAAGAGGCGGAGCACGTGCAGATGGTCGAGGCGATCATCGCCAAGCTGCCGCCGTCGGCCGCGATCGACCTCGAGGACGAGGACGAGGATGCGGTGCCGAACACGGAAGGCCGCAACAGTCCGCTCTTCTAGCCGGGTGCCGCGTACGCCGCGGGAGTTGCGTCGTGCCGGCGGCCGGTGGTTTCGGCATTTTCGGGTAGGGTGCCGAAACGCGATGGCAACCCGTCCGCGGTCATGATCGCGTAGCACTCATCGATGGCCGATCGACCCCGATCCGACCGAAAGGAGCAGCGGGACGCGCTGCTCCTCGCGTTGCCCGGCGTGTCGGCGCCGACGATCAACGGGCTCGACGCGTATCGGAAAGGCGGAAAACGGAAAAGGGGCCAGGCTCAAATTCCTCTTGGAAAACGGAAAAGGGGCCAGGCTCAAATTCCTCTTGAGTTTCCGTGTATTCCACCTCGACGATTGTTCGAGGAATTTGAGCCTGGCCCCTTTTCCCGCTCCTTTTCCCGCTTTCGATGGATACTCCGCTTGGAAGCGGCAAACATCTGGTGCGTGCTGCGCCCGCCGTTCCGTCGGGAGCGGACCGAACAAGGCTTGTTTCCCGCCACGAGATCTTCGGGCGACGCAGCCTTACCCAATGTTGCGAATGGAGTCACGATGCCAACAACGTCCAAAATTCTGCCGAACTGGTCATGCCGTGCCGCGCTAGCCATCCTGGTCGGCGTAACGTTAGCCGGATGTGCCACGCAGGCCGTTTCCCCTGCCGAGCCCGACCAGCTGGTATCCGATGCGCGAACCACGCTCAGCAACTTTCTCCGCGACCCCAATCAGACTTGGATTCAGGACAACCTCGGCCGCGCGAAGGCAATCATGATCGCTCCGCAGATCGTCAAGGCGGGCTTCATTTTCGGTGGGTCGGGCGGCCGGGCCGTTCTTGTCGCCCGGGACGGACGCACCTGGGCGGGACCTGCTTTTTACAACCTCGGCACCGCCAGTGTCGGCTTTCAGGCGGGAGTCGAAGTATCCGAAGCAATCATTGTCGTGATGACCGACAAGGGTTTGAATTCCCTGCTGGCGAGCTCATTCAAGATGGGGGGCGATGCCAGCATTGCAGCAGGACCGGTCGGCGCCGGGGCCAAGTCGACCGTGACGGCAGATCTGATTACATTCACTCGAGATAAAGGCATATACGGTGGCCTCAATCTCGACGGCACAGTCGTAAATACCAATATCGCCTGGAACGACGTCTACTATGGCCGTAACAGTGTGCTGCCACCGGACATTCTGATCCGCAGGACCGCGACGAATCCGAAATCCGCGACGCTCCTGGCGGATGTAACCAAAGCAACCAAGTAAGCCGGTGGTCCGGACCACAGCGGTCGCTGAGAAGGGTGGCGAATCGACGAAGGCCGCGTAGGGACGGCGCGCGGGGACACCCGGGGGGCAGCGGGAGAGGCCCGCCGGGGCCTCAGGTCGGGGCGGGGATGGCGACCCCCTGAGCGCAAGTTGAGGGGCTCGGTCGGCGTCGCCGGCAGGTATCGCAATGTACTATGTTGTTGATATTAAATATAAAAGATAATCACTTGAATTTTCGATTGCTCCAGGTTCCAGGACCGGGTAGGCTGGAATGTTGCAATGCAACATAGACACCAAGTCACTGGGACGGGCAATGACATGCCGAATTTCGCCAAACCACACGTCATCGATCTTTTCGTCCTCACATAGTTCATCGCCTGTTGGGCCGGATACACCTATTTCGCCGAATGGAAGTCAAGGACCACGGCGAGCCTCGTCGTGGCCCTGCGGCTGTATCGGCGCGAGTGGTTCAGGCACGTGCTACAACACGAGAACCGCATCGCCGACGTTGCGGCATTCAACAGCTTCTTGACCAGCGCGACCTTCTTCGCCTCGACGGCGATACTGATTCTGGGCGGTCTCGTCGCGATGCTTTGCACCACGGATCGCGTCATCGACGTCGTCGCCGATCTGCCATTTTCCCGACCCGAGTCCGAACGGTTTTCGCGCATCAAGATCATTCTCATCATCGGCGTATTCGTCTACACGTTCTTCAAGTTCACCTGGTCGATCCGGCAGTACCACTTCTGTACCGTCTTGGTCGGCGCGGCTCCGGTCACGATGGAGCCGCAGCAACACGAAGACTACGTCAACACGATGACCAAAGTGGCGAGCCACGCCGCGGAGGATTTCAACCAAGGACTGCGCGCGTTCTATTTTGCGTTAGCGGCCATCGCGTGGTTCTTTCACCCCTGGCTATCGGTTACCGGTTCCGTGCTGGTCGTGTGCGTCCTGTATCAACGCGAGTTCCAGTCGAGGACGCTCCATGCGCTCACCGGTCCGAGCGTCGTGAATCGATCGCTGCAGCTCCCGGCAACCGCCTTCAGGGAACTGCGCATGGACGCTCGCGCTGCCTGACGGGCTCTACCTCCTCCAGGCGCTGCACTTTGCCCAAGTAATCAGCACGTGGCGCTAGGAGTCTGCGCGGCAGAAGGAATCTGAAATGATGGCGCACAACCTCGACCTCATAGAACGGCCTACAAGCGATTATTTCGGGGTCGGGAGGGGTTTGATGACCCTCGAAAATGCATCACTTTTCTTCTGCCGCGCAGACTCCTAGCCCGGATGTTTCACCAGGGGGCGGGAATTTGGCGCGGCGGTTTGCGGCCTGGATCGGGTGCCGCCGCCGACGCCAATAGCAGCGACTATTGGCGAGGAGAGCAAGCCCGAGCCGGGTCCAAAACGACCGTCAAAAGCCGCGCAGCCCGTCTGTCCAACGCGTTCGGCCGTGGCGGGTCCCAAGTGCTAGTCAAGGCCCGAGCCTTCATTGTATCGGCGGCGGCCGGGTGAAATATCCGGGCGAGGTGCCGCGTGGTATCGACGGCCGCCCTCGGAATGCGCGCAGAAACTGCCGTGGTCGACCGCGCGGCGAAGCGGGGAGCCGTTCACTTTTGACGATCCCGACAGGCCGCTCGGTGTCGCAGTGGTCGTATTCGCGATGCGGCGGTAAAGCGGGGGCGGCAGAGTCGAGTCCGATCACCGCAACGCTGCGCGTTCGGAACCGGTTCGGCGCCTATGTCGTCGAACGCATGACGCGGACCGAGGTCCCGGTCGTTGGCGTGGAACCGCGGCGGTTCAGGTTCGGGATCGGTTCGGTCGGCGGCGCGGCACGCCAGCGGCCCGGCATTTGGACGTCGGTCCGTTGTTTGGTCGATGGACCGGGGCCGCTCGCAGGGGGAACGGCAGGAATCGACCCGCATAGAGCAAGGTCCAAGTGGCGCGGCCGAACAGTCGCCTCACTTCGGCCGGTTTCTTTCAACCTAAAAAACCTCAGTTAGGCGATTCCGTTTGCATGATTGTCGAGAAGGCGATGCGCGGGAGGCGGTCCGACCCCGGCGAGGAGACGTTTGAGATGCTCGCACACGAGATGCCAAACGGTGGTCGGATCCAACTGCTCCGCAGCACGAACCACCCAGCCCTGAAGCATGGCAGACACACGCATCAGCGCTGCCCGCGCCTTCTCGAAATGAGCGTGCAAACCGGTCAGCGTGATCGTCGTTTGCCCGGCGTGCTCCGTGCGGTGCCCCACCGACGAAATCAACCACGGCCGGCTGGTGATGGCCTCGCGGATGGGCCAGGCGAACGAACAGGCTCCACCAGTTGTAGATGAGCGCGACAGCGCGGGCCGAGAGTTGGCAGCGATGCAGGTCGTGGGTGGTGAATCCGCCCCAGCCCCACTGGTTCTTCAACTCATCAAAGGCGTTCTCGGCGTCGGCCCGATCCCGATAGAGCTGGCCCAGCGCAAGGATTTCGTGGTCGAGATTGGTGACCAGCACGGCGTACTCATAGCCGGTCACGCGCTTACCGCCCTTGCGGTCGGCCTCGACGAAACCGAGCAGCCCCTGAGCGTTGTCTTGCGCTGCCAGCAACACCTCGCCCGTGAGCGCATGGCGCAAGACGATCACGCGCCGCTCGGTCGGCCATCCGGCCAGTCGCAGACGACCGTCCTTGCCTTCCCAGCCCTGACCGGCATTGCTCCAGCCAGCATCCCAGAACACGCGCTCGATATGGCGCTTGACGTTCTTCGACAGCCGCAGCTTGAACAGATAAGGCTGCTGCCGAGCCTCCAGCGGGGCCATGAGGGTGTGCGCGCCCAAGCCGCAGTCCCCGCGCACGATCTTGGGCCGCCGCTCCGCTGGGAGAGTGTCGAGGATCTTCAACAGCCCCGGGAGACTGTGGCTACCCGAGTGTTCGTTACCGGCACGCACTTCGGCGCCCACCACCAGACGCAGGCCTGCCATGAGGTAGGTGTGATAGGTGTGCGAGGGGCGGCCCGGCTTCTTCGGGTTGTAGGAAACGACCGCACCCTCCTGCTTGCCGTAGAGCGGCTTGACGGTGGTGTCCACGTCGAGAATCCACGGCGCGTCGAGCAGAGGCGCCACGCTCTGGTCCAGGTGAGCGTCCAGCCAAGCCACGCCCTCGGCTTCGGGGGTGGCACTCAGCGCCCGGCGCAGCGCGTCCTCGCTGATCACTTTACTCATCCCCAGCAGTCCCGGATTGACCCCATCGCAGCGGATCCCGGTCACATGCGAATAGCGCTTGTGCCCCGAGAGAATCGACAGCATCCAGGTGCCCAGAATCTCCGCCTTGCTCGGGGCGTTCGGGCTGGCATAGGCCAGCGGGTAGCCTTCCTGCCAAAGCGACCACAACCCGGTCAACGTCAGAAATTCGATGAAGTACGCCAGCTGCCCCATCGGCGTGGCCGCGCTCTCGCTCTCCCAGCGCACTTGCACTCGGCCGCCGGCCGTCTGCAAGCCACCGCCCGGATTCAGCCTCGCCAGCACCTCCATTCGCTTCAATTTCGACTCACCCATCGGGTGACCCCCGCCAGAGTCTCGAAAACCACAGCCTGCCTCATTCTCCGGTCGATTGCATTCCATCAAACGAGGCTTTTAGGTTCAATCGTCCTTGCTGAGGAGCTCGACAAGTTGCACTACGAGAGCCGACAGCGCCAACTGCGCGCCGCAGCGCTCCTCGCGATCCTCACTCGCGAGCGCAGTGGCGAGTACTTTCGAGCAGGCGTGGGTGAGCCGCGGGCGCAGTTTGGGTGGCGCTTTGCACGCCTCGTCGACTTGCTCGACCATCGCGTTTGCGAACCGCCGCACACGATCGGTATCAAGTGCTCGGGCACGAGGTGCTGGCAACCCGTCCGCCGGAGCCTCGAGCGTCGCGCGCATGAACTTGCGAAACGCGATCGCGGCATCGTCCTCCGGACAGTTCCAGAACACGGCGGCTGCCTCGACTTCGCTCAGGTAGAAGTCGCGCTCGCGTCCGGCGAGGCCGTTCCAGGCGGTCAGCAGACGGATGACCTCAGCGGTAATCTCGATGGAGCGCTGGTGGACCGTTCGAGCCATAACGTGAGCACATCAAAAAAAGCCCGCCGAAGCGGGCCATGGAAACTCACAGGTACGTCCGTACTACTGCGGCTTGCGCTTCCTGATTCTCGCGAACCTTCCGAGGATCGTATTCGGAAAGTGCACGCTGCCAGTGCGGCGCTGATGAGCGGTCGTCTTGTACGCTTCACTCCTCCCTGCCGTAGTACCAATCTCACTCGAACTGCTCGCCACGTTTGGGAGCGATAGATGCGCGTATCGAGGGTTCTGTCATGTTGGCCGGCGCGTGGGCTGTCAGTCACAGCGGACGAACGGTGGCGCCGTAAAGGCGAGAGACTGCAAGCGAACACGCCCGATTGGCCGGGCGTGTTCGTCCGCAATTGCTTAGGTCCCAGATACGCGGAACCGCGGCTGAAGGGGTCTCGACACCCGGCGCACGACGGTCGCCGACCCCGGTGAATCGGGGTTGCGCCGCGGAGGCCACCACTAGCGGCAGGCCGTTCCCGGCGTGCGAAAGACCTGCCGCACGATGGACTTGGTCTGCGTGACAGCGCTGGCCGGTCCGTTGAGAGCCACCGTATACGCGAAGTTCGCGCTGTTGCCGTTGGCGAAGGTGATCGTCAGCGTGCCCACCGTCGTCACCGTCACGTTCGCGGGCAGGAACGGCACCGCGTTGAACGCGGGCCCCGTCGTGCGCAGCAGCGCTCCCGCGTAGACCCCCGGCGCCGTCTTGGCTGCAGTCGCCGACAGCCACAGCGGCGTGCCGTCGACGTCGTAGGTGAACCAGGTCGCGAAGATGATGTCGCCCTGGTGCGTGAAATTGACCCCCCATCCTGCCTCGGATTCCGCCGGCGCCGCGTACCAGAGGCCCTGGAAGTTGGTGGCGAGCGCCAGGTTAGCCTGTGCCCCGAACATGCAGGTCGGCAACGTCGCGAACACCTGGCGCGTGATGGGCCTGACCTGGCTGATCCCGTTGACCGTATACGAGAAGCTGGCGTTGTTGCCGTCGGTGAACGTCAGCGTCCCCGTCCCGACCGCGGTCGCAGTGACGGCGGCCGGGCTGAACGGCACGGCGCTGAATGCCGGCCCACGGGTCTGGAAGAGTGTTCCGCTGTAGACCCCTTGCGCGGTCTTGGGGGCGGTCATCGACAGCCACCAGGCTTTGCCGGTGAAGTCGTACGTGAACCACGTCGCGAAGATGACGTCGCCCTGGTGCGCGAAGTTGATGCCCCAGCCGGACTCCGACTCGGCTGGAGATTTCCACCACAGGCCCTCGTAGTTGACCACGGTGGCCGGTGGCGAACTCGTGGGCACGACCGACGCCGAAGCACCGGCGAAGTTGGTCGCGACGTTCTGGATCGGAACACGGTTGCGATCGAGCGCGTGCACGCCGTCGGTCGGCAGCGACGTGTAGGTCACCTGATCGACGCCGGCGAAGTTGACCGTCCCGCCATCCGTCGACAGGAAGCCATTCGGAATCACGTAGTCCGGAGCGATGAGCCCCAGCGCAGCGAAGCCCTCGGTCGCCACGAGCACCCGCTTATTCGCCGTGGGACTGGGCATCACGTAGTAGCCGTCGCTCTCACCGCCCGGCAGATTCTCGGAGAAGACGTAGACCCTGGGGACACCGGAATGCGTGCTCGTCAATGCCTGACCGGCCCAGAAATTCTCTCCGTTGGCATTCATCGATTCATGCAGCACGACGAATTGCTCGGTGCCGTCGGCATTCGAGTAGATTTGCTCGATCCTGAAAGTGTGGAAAGAAGCAAAACCCGTGGCCGCCGCGAACAGCAGCGTCGTCGCAACACAGACATTCAGCCAACGTTTCATGGGGATACCTCAACAAGTCGTGCGTCGTCACCGACGATCCGGGGTCCAGCGGCAAACAGCGCGCGCGGTCCATCTATTCCCCCTGCGGGTCCGTGCGCTTCGGCGGAATGCGCTCTCCGCCATTGACGCCACGGCTCGCGCGACCCGTCGCGCAGCGAGTCAGTCAAATGTGTTCGCTCGATGTCTTGCTGCGGATCAATCCGGCAAGCGAGGGAACATCGGGCAATCCGGCGCGCGCGCAGATCGAGCGTCGGTGGGCAGCGCGTACGGGCTGCGGGTTCATGAAAGTCATGGAGGCGCTGAAGCCTCTTGCAGGGCGCGATACCACGATCCTTTTCGCTCGACCTGAACGAGCCGAGGTGGTCGCGTATCGCGAAGGCTTTACTGACGTGGTGGATGTGCTTGGGCGGCAGTCGATCGTGTCGCAACGAGCTGTTGCAGATGCGCAGAAGGATTCATCGAATGCCGTGACGCCGCGTGGACGAGCTGAGATCGCCACCACGTTGAAGCAAGCCCGACAAAATATCACTGGTCATAACGCGCCGCGAGAAAGTCGAAGGCAAGGCGAGCGTGCCCCGCAACCCCGACAAAGGTAGCCGGCGAAAACGACGGCCGGGCCCGGGCTGCAGCTGGCTGCGAACTTGATGAGCGTATCCCCTCCCGGTAGCCGGGAATATCGGCCGTCCTTGGTTTCTCCGCGCCGAGAGCGAATATTCCGCTTGTGCCGCGTGGGCGCATTCTTCAGGCTTGAACTGCGCGGTGCCTCCCCGGCAGGTGCGCGCTCCCATCATCAACCCAAGACTGGAGATCGCAATGGCATTCAAACCCAACGCCCTCACGTTTGATCAAGGTCTCGAGCGCATTCAGGCCGCGCTGAAAGCAGCGCGGGTCCGCTTGGGTGACGAAATCGTCACCTCGCGCAATCCACGCGTTCGAAAAGTGATGGAGTTGCTGCGTGTGAAGAACATCCCGGACGGCTTCAAGAAGTGGCAACTTCCCGTTTATCTCGACGGCCCATCCCAGCTCTTCCTGTCGATTGGTGCACCCGACACGATCGTGCCCAGGCACTCGCACGACGAGGGTGACGGCATACGGTTCATCATTGGCGGTTCAATCATCTACAACAAGGTCGAACTCACCGAGGGCGACTGGATGTTCATTCCGAAGGGGAAAACCTACGATTTCAAGGTTGGGCCCGGCGGCGCGTCCATGTGCTACTGCTACTGCTGCTGCTGCGCCTAATCGCTGCATCAGATCGGCAACCGCCCGCGAGCGGGCGGCTGCGGCCCGACCCCGTCGGACTCGCGTTACTCCGAAAGTTCGATTCGGAAGCTGAGACTGGGCGGCTCCACCCGCGCAGCAGGTTGCCGGGCGGCTTGTTGTGTTAGGCCGGCAGGGGGTGCGCGTTCCCGCGCCGTCTAGGGGCGAAAGTTGATCAGTCCGGCGCTCCGGTTCCTTGCAAGCTTGGGAGCCAGGATGCGTTCGCGTAACAGGCGCCGACACAAATTACGGAGGAATATATGGCAGCAGAGAGAGCTCGGAAACGTGTGTCAGCGGCGCGACCTCGAGCACAGCACCGCCCACGCGTCATCGTGAAGTTTCGGGACCACGTCCAGCTGCCGTACGACCGGACGGCGGCGAGCGAGATCGGGCAGCGTGGAATCGGCCAATGGGAGCAGCTGGCGGCGGATTTCAGGGGCATCACCCTCGCGCCGTTGTTTGCGTCGAAGAAGCCAGAGGAGGTCTTCAACCTCGTCAATCGCGCGATGTCGACGGATCCGATGTATCGTCCACCCAACTTTCTGACCTATTACGCGATAGGAGTCCCGGCGGAAGTCGATCCCGAAGCAGTCGCGAAGGCGCTATCGAAGTGGTCGGCGGTGGCGTTTGCCTACGTGGAACCGCCGCCCGTCGAGCCGCCGGTGGTGAGCGCGGCGAACGATCCGCGCAGCGTGAACCAGGGCTACTTGGACCCGGCGCCCGACGGGATCGACGCCGAGTACGCGTGGGGATTTGCGGGCGGAGACGGCGCCGGGCAAGCGTTGGTCGACCTGGAATGGGGCTGGACTTTCAATCACGAAGACCTGACCGCTCTTGGAATCGCGCTGATCTCCGGGATCAACAACTCCTATTTCTTTCACGGAACGGGCGTGTTGGGAGAGGTGGCGGCTCAGGACAACATGGTGGGCTGCGTGGGAATAACGCCGGCGTTGGCATCGGTCCGATGTGTGAGCCAATGGCTCACGGGCGGCGGCTACAGCACGGCGGAGCCGATTCTGGACGCAATCGCGGTGATGAGTTTCGGCGATGTTCTCTTGCTCGAGGCGCAGACAGCCTTGTGGGGTTACTCGAACGTGCCGGTGGAGATCGAGCCAGCGGTGTTCGACGTCATCCGACTGGCAACGGCGCTTGGTATCGTCGTCGTGCAAGCCGCGGGTAACGGTGGCGTCGACCTGGACACCGTGGTCAACCCAAGCGGCCAGCAGATTCTCAACCGAGCCAGCGTCGACTTCCAGGATTCGGGGGCGATCGTCGTAGGGGCGGCCAGCTCAGCAGCGCCGCACACGCGGCTGGGATTTTCGTGTTTCGGAAGTCGGATCGACTGCTATGGTTGGGGCCAGAACGTGGACACGCTATCGACGGACGCCGTCGGCGCGGCCACGAATCTCTACACATCGACCTTCAACGGGACATCGAGCGCATCTCCGATCGTCACGGGCGCGGCACTGGCGGTGCAGGGCCTGGCGGAAGCGAATCTGCTGCCTCGCTTCGGGCCTTGGCAATTGCGAGCGATCCTGAGCGATCCGGCAAACGGGACCCCTTCGCAAAGCCCGGCGGTGGATCGCATCGGAGTGATGCCGAATCTGCGAGCGATCATCGATGGGAGCACGCTGAACCTTGGCCCCGATGTCTACCTGAGGGACTTTGTAGGCGACACAGGTGATCCGCACACGGGAGCGATTTCGACCAGTCCAGACGTGATTCTGCGGCAGACCGCGGTAGCGAACCCGCAAGCGTTTTTTGGCGAAGGAAGCGGGACGGAGAACAGCGCGACGCTTGGGTTCGAAGCTCTGGCCGGGCAGGACAATTTCGTTTACGTGCGCGTGCGCAACAGGGGCGGCTCAGCGGCCGCGAACGTCGCGGCGACCGTGTATTGGGCGCCAGCCTCGACGTTGCTGACTCCGGACCTGTGGACGCTCGTTGACTCGACGGTCATCGCCAATGTGCCAACGGGCGATCTGCTTACAGTGACGGACGCGATCGTGTGGCCTTCGGCGGAGATACCGGCAACCGGACACTACTGCTTCGTTGCACTGATCGGTCACGCGCAGGACCCGGCGCCAGCGCCAGCAGATCTTCTGAACTGGGACAACTTCCGGCTGTTCATCCGCGCCAACAACAACGTGACTTGGCGGAATTTCAACGTTGTAGACAACGTACCGCCATCGTCGGCAGACCCGCCCAACTACGTGGCGCTGCCGTTCATTGCGGCTGGCGCGCCGGATAAGGCGCGGCGGATGCGCCTGGAGGTGGTGGGCCGGCTGCCCAAAGGTGCCTTGGTGTTGCTCGAGATGCCGCGGGAGCTGGCGAAACTGCTGCAAGCGCGGCCAGTGCCGGTCAAAGGGGCAAAGAACCGCCGCGTCGTGCATGTTCCGGTGAACCCCTCCGGACGGACCACATTCGTGGATATCACATTTCCGGCGAAAGCACGGATTCCGATGCGGCTACTGGTGAACGTGCCGAAGGAATTGCGCAAGTACGGGTTCGAGATCTTCGCGCGCCAGCTGCACGAGAAGGAAGAAGTCGGCCGGGTGACATGGCGGCTGGCATTGCCGCGGAAGCCGGAGTCGACGGCGTGAGCAACGAGTACGAAACCGGGGAGGAAGTTCGTGTTGTGAACCTGCATTGCGCTCGTTAGGATGAATATCCGTTCGTGCGGCGGGGGACGTACGCAGGCGTGCAGGCGCTTCGCTCCAGCGAGCGCCTGACGGTTGTCGAACACCGTTCGAGCGAGGTTCTCGTCAGGCGTCTCCGAGAATGCCGTACCCGAAGCGCATCCCTGTCCTGGTAGAGACCATATGGCACTGCAACAACTCGGCGAAAAGGAAATCCGCACCTGGACGCGAGCGCAGAAGGACGCGTGGTGGTTTGAGAACGTATTTCGCGGCGATATGCCGCAATTGACAATCCGCTCAGCGGCGACAGGTTTCCTTCTTGGTGGCGTGTTGGCTGCGACCGCGCTCTATATCGCAGCGAAGACCGGGATCACCATCGGCGTGGGGCTCACCTCGGTCATCCTCGCCTTCGCGCTCTATCGGATCCTGCACGGCGCCGGGATCGCGTCCGACTTCACGATCCTCGAGAACAACTGCACGCAATCGATTGCCACCGCCGCGGGCTACATGGTCGCGCCGATGATCTCGTGCCTTGCGGCGTACATGCTGGTCACCGGCGCGATCATCCCGTGGTGGCACATGGTCACGTGGATGTGCGTGACGTCGATCATTGGCGTTCTCCTCGCCTTCCCGATGAAACGCCGATTCATCAACGACGAACAACTGCCGTTTCCGGAAGGCCGGGCGAGCGGCGTGGTGCTCGACGCGCTTTATACCGGGGCGGCCAGCACGGGCATGTACAAGGCGCGGCTGCTTGCCGGTGCGGCGCTCTGCACGGGCCTCTACCAGGCCATAGTCAGCGACGGCTGGATGAGGCTGCTGCAATTCCGGATCCTGCGCATGGACCAGTGGGTCGGCATGAAGGAGCCATGGACGTTCCATGAGCGCCTTGACTCGTACTACTACGCCGCAGTGGCCAAGGCGAGCGAGTACATCCCGACGATCCTCGGCACCGACATCCGCCTGCTCGGCCTGCGCCTCACGCTCGATGCCGCGATGCTCGGAGTCGGCGGACTCATGGGCCTCGCGGTCGCGACCAGTTGCCTGCTCGGCGCGTTCATCAACTTCGTCATCCTTGCGCCGATCATGATCCAGGCCGGCGACATCGTCGCCCGCGCCGCGCCCAACGGCACGATCGTGCCGATTTCGCGCGCGGAGATCGTGAACCAGTGGTCGCTGTGGTGGGGCGTGACGATGATGGTCGTAGGCTCGCTGGTGAGCCTTCTCGGCCGGCCGGAGATTTTCAAGGGCCTCATGAAGCGCAGCAGGAAGGAGGACGGTCCCGATGTCCTCGAGCGCATCGAGTTCCCATTGTGGATCTCGGCCGTGGGTATCCCGATATTCAGCGTGCTGGGGGCGTGGCTTACGCACGAGTTCTTCGGAGTGCCTTGGTTGCTGGCGTTCATCTCGCTGCCGCTGATCTTCGTGCTCTCGGTCATCTGCACCAACTCGATGGCCCTCACTTCGTGGACCCCGACGGGAGCGCTGTCCAAGATCACGCAATTCTCGATGGGCGCGATCGACCGCACTAACCCGGCGAGCAACCTGATCCCGGCGGGAATGACCGCGGAGATCGCCTCGAACGCCGCGAACCTGCTTTCGGACATCAAGCCCGGCTATATGCTCGGGGGCAAGCCGCGCCAGCAGGCAATCGGCCACGTGATCGGCATATTCGCAGGCGGGATCGCCTGTGTGCCGCTGTTCTTCCTGCTCTTCCTGCCGCCCGATTCGAACGGGGTGCGCTCGGTGTCGACGATGGTCTCCGAGAGCTTCGCATTTCCGGCGGCACTGCAGTGGAAGGGCGTTGCCGAGCTGATTGCCAAGGGCGTCAGCACGCTCCCCTACTCGGCTGTCGTTTCGATGATCGTCGCGGCAGCGGCTGCCGCGGCCATCGAAATCGCGCGCATGGTGACCAAGGGCCGGTTTCCGATGTCCGCCGTAGCGATCGGTCTGGGCGTAGTACTGCCGCCCGAGTCCACGTTCGCGATGTGGGTGGGCGCGATGATCTTCTGGGTGATGGGGCGCAGGAATCCGACGATCGGCACCAAGGGCAACGACTTCTGGGTTCAGGGCATGGAGCCGATCTGCGCCGGATTGATCTCCGGATCCGCGCTGATGGGAATCGGGAATGCGATCGTGAATGTGCTGATCGGCTAGTGTGGCGTACCGGAGCGGTGTAACGGAAATACCTTGTCTTGGTCGCGGTCAACGGCTGCCGCTCGAAGGTCGCGGCGTCACCGCAGCCGTCGGGCAAAGTGCCGCGAGAAACCGCGCCAGGCAAGGCGCAAGTCGAGGCGGGTTCGGGCACCCGGCGAGGCGAGCAACGAAGGATGGTGCGGTTTCTCGCGAGCACTTTGGAAGGTTATCTCCGGTACACCCGAGGTATTCTCGTGTCGGCGCGAATACGGACGATAGCGAGGAGTTTGTCGTGCTCGCCGATACCGCACCCAATTCCGGGCCTCGATAACCCCGTGTTCCCGACGCAGGTGCCGGCCGTCGGCTTCGTGATCCTGCGCAATTTCGCAAGCGCGCGATTCGAGTCGGTGAATCGGAGCTGCGCCGGGACGCGGATGCGCTGGTGCGCTCGAGGTTCCAGTCCCGATGCGAATTGCTCGAATGCAGTCCGGGTGGCGGCGCCCGACTCGGGGGCGCGTCGCCACCCGTATCCGCAGTCGCGCCAGCCCGGATGTTTCACCAGGGCGCGGGAAGTTGGCGTGGCGGTTTGCGCCCTGGATCGGGCGCAGCCGACAACGCCAATAGCCGCGACGATTGGCTGGGAGAGCAAGCCCGAGCCAGGTGCAAAACGACCGCCAAAAACCGCGCAGTCGACCCGTCCAACTTGCTCCGCCGGTGGCGGGCCCCAAGTGCTTGGCAAGGCTCGAGTCTTCATTGAATCGGCGGCAGCCTGGTGAAGTATCCGGGCTAGACGTACCGTCGGTAGATGCCCCGACCCATCGTGCTGGCGAAGAGCGCGCGATCCGATGCCCTCATGTCGAGATCGGAGACGAACGCGTTCGGCAGCCCATCGTCGAACGGCGCCCACGAATCTCCGCCGTCCGCGCTCCGCAGCACGCCCTGCAGCGTCGACACGTAGATCACCTCGTCGTGCAACGGGTGAAGCGCGAGTCCGGTCAGCGGCAGATCGGGCAGCGACACCGCGGCCAACGCACCGGAGACGTCGAACCAGGTCGCGTTGCCGACGGCGTCCAGGTCTCCGCGGAACAGGTGGCGGATGCCGGCTCCCGCGAAGGCCACATAGAGGCGCCGAGGATCGCTCCAGTCGACCGCAACCGTGTGGATCTTCGCGTTCGGCAGCGCCGTCGTGTCGAGCTCCGTCCAGTTGACGCCCCGGTCCGCGCTGTGCCAGACGCGGCCGCTGCTCGTGGCCACGTACGCGTGGTGGTCGTCGGACGGCGCGAACGCGATCGCCGAGAACGCAACACCCGGAGTCAGCACGTCGGTCCAGGTCGTACCACCGTTCGTCGATCTCGAGATCGTTCCGCCACTCTTGATGACGAGGAGCAGGTTGTGGTTCCCGCGTGAAATCGCGAGCGGCTCGGCGTAGTCGGTGTCGGTGTTGATGCCGAGATCCGTCCAGGTCGCTCCGCCGTCGGTGCTCTTGCGCAGGTTCGAGAACCAGGCGTCGTGGTAGATGATCTTCTCGTCCGTCGGGTCGTACTCCACGTAGCCGCCCTCGCCCGCGTTAAGCGGCTGCCAGTCGGCCGCGCCGTCGTACCGGTAGCCGTTGTCGTCCTGGATCGCGCCGCCGTAGCGGAGCGTTGGCGTCTGCGAGACGCCCATGTTGTAGAGATGCGTCGCGACCAGTCCGCGGCTCGCGAAACTCCAGGTGATGCCGTTGTCGGCCGAAGCCCAGATGCCTCCGTCGTTCGCAACGTAGACGTGGTTGTGGTCCGCCGGATCGAAGACCACGTCCTGCATGTCGGGGTGAACGCTGGTGCCGTAGCCGCCCACCTGCGTCCACGACGTGCCGCCGTTCGTGCTGCGATAGAGGTTCGACGCGCCCGCGAACAGGACGTTCTCGTTCTGCGGATCCACCGCGATGACGTTGGCCCACGCGGTGAACCAGATCGGATTCCCAACGTCCGTTCGGCGTGTGAACGTCGTGCCTCCGTCGGTACTCGTGTACACACGGTCGCCCATCTTCACGGCGACGAACTGCGTCCCATGGGCACCGTTCTGACCGAGCGCGAGCTTCGGCGCGTCGGCAATGGCGCCGGTATCGATGCCGTTGGAAAGCCGCGTCAACGTGTTTCCGCCATTGGTCGACCGGTACACGCCGTCGCGGTGCACGCCGATGTAGATCCGATCGATGTCGTTCGGATCGATCACGACATCGGAGATCTCGCCGTCGAACACACCGCGTGTCATGCCTGCGCCGACGTCCCACGTCGTTCCGCCGTTCGTGCTGCGATGCAGCGCCGTGTCGCCCGCCACGAACACGCGCGCGGGATCCGTCGGATCGATCGCGACCGCGGCGCAGTTCAGGCTCGGGATGGGCGCGCACAGGTCCCAGTCGCCGCCGCCGTTCAGGCTGCGATACACGCCGACGCCGCGGACGACGGGATCCACGGGGAAGCCGATTCCGGCGGTCCATTCGCCCGTGGCCGCGTAGAGCACGCTGGGATCCGAGGCCGCAACGGCCAGGCCGCCGATCGCCAGCGACAGCTCGTCGGACATCCTCGCGGACCACGACGTCCCGCCGTTGGTGGTCCGCCACACGCCACCGCCGGTCGTACCTGCGAAGAGCGTATTGCCGTTGCTCGGGTGAACGGCGAGCGCGCCCGTGCGGCCGGTTACGTTCACCGGCCCGAGACCGGTCCACCTCGGGCACGGCTTTGGCCAGATCGGTGGGAAGATGACCGGCGGATTGATGACGCCGATCGGGATGTCGGCGATGTCGAGCACGTCGAGTTCCGGCAGCCGCCCGGGACCGATTCCGAGGCACTGCTCGCAGATGTTGCCTCCGCCGAACCCGCCCGGAAAGTCGGCGGCGGAAAGACCGAAGCGCGCGAGCATGTCGTCGTTCCGCAAGACGTCGCGCATGAAATCGGCGCACAGGATCAGCTCGCAGATGCGATCGTTGAACAGTCGCCCCTGCTTGCCGTCGAGCGGCATCCACGGCTGCATCAACGCCATGATGTTCAGGGTCGTCAGAAGTCGCGGATCGCGCGGGAGCCCGATGGCCGTGTAGACGCCGGGACGCGTGACGCGAGCGAATGCCACGCTTGCCGCTTCGTCGTAGCCCGATTGTGGAATCACGACGAATCGACCCGCCGCGGGAGCCCAGCGCGCCACGAGAATCGTCCCCGCGTGAAGATGCGCCGCTTGCTTGGCATCCAGCCTGAAGCGCAGCGTGGCGGAGGCAAACGCGCGCTTCGATCGCACTTCGATGTACAACCTCGTCTCTCCCCAGCTCGGGGATCCCGACGGACGCTTTGCTTCCGCAGCCTGAAGGGCGCCTTCGGTCCGAGTGGTCGCCTCGATCGCTTTCTTCATCGGGAGCGCTGAGTCGGCCGCGTCCCGGGGCAGCGCGCGCATCCGCCCTTTCGCCCCGAGAAAGCGGTCGAGTTCCCTGCGCAGCCGCCCGAGGTCGTCGACGCCGAGAAACCGATGCGTCCACGCGATCCGCCGCTTCAGCGCGTCGCCATCGTCGCGTTCGCCGTCGGGCTGTTTCCACCCCGGCTGATCGCGGTGCGTTGCGGCCGATCCGGACCGCCTCGACGTGCGCGACCGAGTCTTCCTGGTTGCCATGGAGCCTCCCGAGCCTGTGAGTTGTGCCGACGTTTGCGGCGATGAACGGCGCTACGGCGATGGCGCGCCGTACTGGAGGGTGACGAGCCGTGCCGACCCACGTCGGCAGCGACATGCCGTCAGAACGAAGAGGTTGTCGAACTCGCCCTCGTCGATGTTCGGCACCGTCGGTCCCCCGGCCTCGGCGATGATCTGAGGCACCGTGTTGCTGTGTCCGACGACGAAGACGGTTTCTCCGCGATGGTCGGCAAAGATGTCGCTGACGAGCGTCGCAACATCATTCGCGGGGTACACGACCGGCGTAAGTCCGAGCGCCGCCGCCAGCGGCGCCGCCGTGTCGCGCGCGCGGTTCGTGTCGCTGCGGTAGATCGCGACCGCGCCCGCCTTCTCCGCCACGTGAACCACTTGCTGCGCTCGGGCCGCGCCTTGGACCGTGAGCGCGTCGTCGGTTCCCTGGCGGTCGGCGTGCCGCACGATGAGGAGGGTCGTCGCCCGCCCGCACCAGAACCACAGCCACCAGGGCAGGCACACGACGAGGACGCCGAGCAGGATAAGCACGACGAGACGCCTGCGTTCGATCATGCGACCTCCCGGCGAGTTGGGCTGCGCGACCGGCCGTTGACGGGCGAGAAATGAAGGGAACGACGCTTGCTACCCCGTCGATTCTCGCCCGGGGCCCGCAAAAAGCGCTCGGAACGCAGGGGCCTCGATGAGCCCTGCAAACGTCGCGACAGCACCTTGCCTCGGTTCACGCCGACACTACGCCTGCCGCAGTGCGAGGGTCAAATTGGAAGACCCGGGGGGCGTGCGAGTGATCGATGCGATGTTAGGCGAAGTCAACAGGTGTTCGCCGCTGGAGAGGCATCACGGTCCCGGAGCGGCCCATTTGGGCGGCGCGAGCGCACACCCGGCCACGCAGTGAAGCGTTTGCCGGGCATTAGCGGCCAAGACGCGAGCGGAACGCTGCGCAGCGAGAATCGGGAAAACTGCGCGACGGGCGGCAGCAGTCAAGCGATTGACCACATTTCTTCGAGTTGCTGCCCAACCCTCCATGCTCGCTCGTGTGGCGCGACCTCTGATCGGTTGCTCGTGGACTCGACCCCGGCACGACCTGCCAACGCACAAAGGCCTGGCGCGGATGCGTCAGGCCCTGTGGTCTTGCGGGAGCGATGCGGTCCGGGGATCGGCGCTGTCGTTGACCGATTCGCGGGGGGCGCGCGACAGCGCAAACGGCCCCCGATCATTCGGGGGACCGCCATGCGGCTCGCCGCCGTTGGAAAGACGGCGGCCTAGTAGGCTATGGGCGCCGCCCCGGCGGGCCGCTGCCGCCAAGCCCCGGCGGGCCGTTGCCGCCAAGCCCCGGCGGGCCGTTGCCGCCAAGCCCCGGCGGGCCTCCCGGCCGGCCGGATCCGGACTGCGCAAAGGCGGGCGTGACAGACAGCGTCAGCACCGCGGGCGCGACATACGCCGCGCGCTTGATAAACGTCCGCCGCCCGTTTTCCACCGGTGTGCTTTCGTTCGTCTCGCTCATGCCTCCTCCTGAGGGCTGTTCGACGCGATGGTAGTGCAAGCAACTCGGCCCTTCATATCCGTAAATCTACGCATGCGAATCCCCGCGGCCGGACGGCGATGTCCGGGCGGCGCTTGGCCCAGGTTCGGCTACATCCGCTCGCCCAGCCAGCGCCAGATCCGCATCCCGTAGACGTTGACGAGCAGGCCGGCAAACACGAGCGCGACGCCGGCCGCCTGCGACGACGCCAGCCGCTCGCCCAGAAAGAGCGCGCCGCTCGCGAGCCCCGAGACCGGGATCAGCAGCGCGAACGGGGAGATGAGCGGCGTCGGGTATCGGTGCAGCAGCCGATTCCAGGAACCGAACCCGAACAGCGTCGCGCCCCACGCGAGAAACAGCACCGAGCCCCATGTGCCGGGTGCTGCAGCGAGTATCGCCCGAAATGGCGCGACCCCGCCCTCGAACAGGTACGAGGCGAGGATGAGCGGCAACGGCGGGGCGAGGCTCGACCAGACGACCATCGCGAACATGTCGGCGCCCCGCGCGCGCTTGGCGATCACGTTGCCGACACCCCACGCGAGCGCCGCCGCAATCACGAGCAGGAAGCCCGCGAGCGTCGCAGTTGCGCCGGTCGCGAGCTTGTGGACGGCCAGGATCGCGATGCCCGCAATCGCGACGATCGCGCCGGCGACGTTCCAGCGTTGCAGCCGGTCGCCGGCGAAGGCGACGGCGAGCCCGATCGTGAAGAACACCTGCGTCTGGATCACGAGCGAGGACAGGCCTGCGGGCATCCCGAGCTGCATGCCGAGGAACAGGAGCCCGAACTGGAACACGCCGATCGCGACACCGTAGCCGACGATATCCCGCAGCGGCATCGCCGGGCGTGCGACGAAGAACACGGCCGGAACGGCGGCGAACAGGAAGCGCAGCGCGGCGAGCAGGAACGGCGGCAGGTCGGCAAGCGCCCACTTGATCGGCACGAACGCGAACCCCCAGAGCACGACGACGGCGAGCGTGAGCGCGAGATCGGCAGGCGCGATGCGGTGCTGCAAGCAGGCCTTTGCGGCGGCGGGCGTGATTGGACCGGGCGTTCGAAAACCCGCACGCGGTGGAAATTGCGTTTCACCGAGCGCGGGCGCAGAATCGCGATCGTAGCGCGCCGCCGATCCCTCGTCCTGGCGCGTTAACGTCCGTCCGGACATTACCTCATGCGTAACGGCACCCGCTTCGCCTCCGGCCGCGCGTTCGACGTGCTCTGCCTCGGCCGCTTCGCCGTCGACTTCTACGCGCAGCAGATCGGTTCCCGTCTCGAGGACGTGACGAGCTTCGCCAAGTACCTGGGCGGATCGTCCGCCAACACCGCGTTCGGCTGCGCGCGCCTCGGGCTTCGCACCGGGATGATCTCGCGCATCGGCGACGACGCGATGGGGCGCTTTCTCGTCGAGACGCTGGTTCGCGAGGGCTGCGACGTCAGCCATGTCAGCACCGACCCGCAGCGGCTCACGGCAGCGGTGGTGCTCGGAATCAAGGACAAGGACACGTTCCCACTCATCTTCCTGCGCGAGAACTGCGCCGACATGGCGATCGCCGAGACCGACGCCGAGGCGGCCTACATCGCGCAAAGCCGCGCGCTGCTCATCACCGGCACGCACTTCTCGACCGAATACATCAACCGTGTGAGCGAGCTTGCGCTCGACCGGGCACGCGACAACGACGTGCGCACGATCCTCGACATCGACTACCGGCCGGTGCTGTGGGGCCTCGCCCGGCGCGGCGACGGCGAGACGCGCTACATCCGCTCGGACACCGTCACCGCGCATCTGCAGCGGATCCTGCCCAAGATCGACCTCGCGATCGGCACGATCGAGGAGTTCAACATCGCGGGCGGCAGCACCGACATCATGGCGTCGCTGCGCGCGGTGCGCCAATGCACGAAGGCGACGCTCGTGGTGAAGCGCGGCCCGATGGGCTGCGCCGTGATCGACGGCGAGATCCCGGCGTCGCTCGACGCCGCGTTCAATGGTCGCGGCGTGCAGGTCGAGGTGCTGAATGTGCTCGGCGCCGGCGACGCCTTCAACGCGGGCTTCCTGTCCGGCTGGGTCAAGGGAGAGGATTACGACGCCTGCGTGCGCTACGCGAATGCCTGCGGTGCACTGGTCGTCTCCCGACACGGCTGCGCGCCGGCGATACCTACACGGGCCGAACTCGACTACTTCATCGCCAACGCCGAGCGCATCCCCCGGCCCGATCAGGACGCGGCACTGACGCGGCTGCACCGCGTGACGGCGCCGCGAACGACGCGCGACGAGCTCTTCGTGTTCGCGTTCGACCATCGCAACCCGTTCTTCGCGCTGGCGCAGGAAACGGCCGCGGACGTCGCGCGGCTGCCGCGCCTCAAGCGGCTCTTCGTCGACGCGGTGGGAGAAACGGAAGCGGCCAGCGGCCTTGCGGGCCGCGTCGGCATCCTCTGCGACGATCGCTACGGCCAGGATGCGCTCAACGCGGCGACGGGCCGCGGCTGGTGGATCGGCCGGCCGGCGGAGACGCCGGGCTCGAATCCCGTCGTGTTCGATCGCGGGCGCTCGGTGGGCACGACGCTCGTCGGCTGGCCGCAGGAGCACGTGGTCAAGTGCCTCGTGCAATACCACCCCGATGACACGCTCGAGACGCGGCTCGAAAACGAGGCGCAGATCCGCGCCCTCTACGACGCGGTGCAGGCGAGCGGGCACGAGCTGCTGCTCGAGATCATCCCGTCGAAGTCGCTGCCGCGCGCTCCGGATACCGTGCACCGGGCGCTGAAGCGCATCTATAACCTCAGCATCTTCCCCGAGTGGTGGAAGCTCGAGCCGATGAGTGCCGAACAATGGCGCGGGATCGATGCGCTGATCGCCGAGCGCGATCCGCATTGCCGCGGCGTCGTTCTGCTCGGGCAGAGCGCAAGCGTCGAGGAGTTGGCGGCGGGGTTTCGCGACGCGCGCGCCAGCACGACGTGCCGCGGCTTCGCGGTCGGCCGCACGATCTTCCATGCCCCGGCGAAGGCATGGCTTGCCGGCGAAATCGACGACGCGACGCTGAAGGCGAGAGTGCGCGCGACTTACGAAACGCTGATCGAGGCGTGGCGGTCGGCGCGCGGTGTCGTGCCGGCCGCAAAGAGCGGAACGAAGGTGACGTCGTGAGCAAGACCGTTCGACTGACGATGGCGCAGGCGCTGGTGCGCTACCTCGCGGCGTTGCGCGTGGACGACGGCAGCGGCGAGCGGCTGTTTGCCGGCGTGTTTGCGATCTTCGGGCACGGCAACGTCGCCGGGGTGGGCGAGGCGCTCTACGCGCACCGCGACGCACTGCCGACTTACCGGGCGCACAACGAGCAGGCGATGGCGCACACGGCGATCGCGTACGCGAAGGCACGCATGCGCCGTCGGATGATGGCGTGCACGACATCCATCGGCCCGGGGGCGACCAACCTCGTGACCGCAGCCGCGCTCGCCCATGTGAACCGGCTTCCGGTGCTTTTCCTTCCCGGCGACGTGTTTGCCTCCCGAGCACCCGATCCCGTTCTGCAGCAGGTCGAGGACTTCCAAGACGGTCTCGTGTCGGCGAACGATTGCTTGCGCCCGGTTTCGCGCTACTTCGACCGCATCATGCATCCGGCGCAGCTCGTGACCGCGCTGCCGCGTGCGCTGCATGTGCTGACTGACGCGGCGTTGTGCGGGCCGGTCACGCTTGCGCTGCCGCAGGACGTGCAGACGATGGCGTACGACTATCCGCAGGACTTCCTCGCCCCTGCGCCTGTGCGCTTCGCCGCGCCGCCGCCGGCCGAGGAGGAGCTCGCCACCGCGGTCGCGGCATTGCGCAAGGCACGACGCCCGCTCATCGTGGCAGGCGGCGGCGTGCTGTACGGTCTTGCGACCGACGCACTGCAGGGCTTCGCGCAAGCCCATGGCGTGCCGGTTGCGGAAACGCAGGCCGGCAAGGGCGCGCTTGCGTGGAACCACGAGCTGCAGCTGGGCGCGATCGGCGTCACCGGGTCCCCGGCGGCCAACGAGATCGCGCGCGACGCGGACCTCGTGCTCGCCGTCGGTACGCGCTTGCAGGACTTCACGACCGGATCGCACGCGCTCTTCACGGATGCGGCGCTCGTCTCGCTCAACGTCAACGGCTTCGACGCGGCGAAGTGGCGCGGAACCGCATTGTGTGCCGATGCGGGCAAGGGCCTCTCGGCACTTTCGCGCGCGCTTGCGGGATGGCGGGCGGAACCGGCGTGGACGGAGCGGGCTCGGGCGCTGGCCGGGCGTTGGCGCAACGACGTCGCGCGGATCACCGGTCGGCGCGATGTCGCGTTGCCTTACGAAGGCGAGGTGATCGGCGCGGTGCAGCGCTCCGCCGCCGACTCCGCACGCGACGACATCGTCGTTTGCGCTGCCGGCACGTTGCCGGGCGAGCTGCACATGCTTTGGCGAACGGGCGCGCCGGGTGGCTACCACGTCGAATACGGCTACTCGTGCATGGGCTACGAGATCGCGGGCGGCATCGGCGTCAAGATGGCGCGGCCGGAGCGCGAAGTCGTCGTGATCGTCGGCGACGGCAGCTACCTGATGCTGAATTCCGAGCTGCACACGTCCGTGATGCTCGGGCAGAAGCTGATCGTCGTCGTGCTCGACAACCGCGGCTACGGCTGCATCAACCGGCTGCAGCAGGCGGTGGGCGGCGTGCCCTTCAACAACCTGTTCGACGATTGTGTGCAGGGTCCTGGCGGAGTGCCCGCGATCGACTTCGCCGCGCACGCGCGCTCGCTCGGTGCGCTCGCCCTCAACGTGAAGACGATCCCCGATCTCGAGGCTGCGCTTGCCCGCGCGCGCGTCGCCGACCGTACGACCGTGATCTGCATCGAAACGGATCCAGCGCGCACGACCGAGGAGGGTGGCTGCTGGTGGGAGGTCGCGGTGCCCGAGATATCCGGACGCGCGGAAGTGCGCGAAGCGCGGGTGCGGTACGAAACCGACAAGCAGAACCAGAAGCCATGACGCAAGGACTCGATGTCCGGATCGGCATCAACCCGATCTCGTGGAGCAACGACGACCTGCCTTCGTTGGGTGGCGAGATCCCGCTCGAAGCCGCGCTCGCGGAAGGCAAGGCCATTGGTTACCAGGGCTTCGAGCTCGGCAACAAATTCCCGCGCGAGTCGCGGGCGCTCGCGCAAGTGCTCGGCCGCCATGGCCTGTCGCTCGTCTCCGGCTGGTACTCGGGCCGGCTCGCGCGTTCGAGTGTCGCGGAGGAGGTCGCCGCGGTCGGCCCGCACCTCGCGCTGCTCGCCGACAACGGCGCCACCGTGATGGTGTACGGCGAGGTCGCGGACAGCATCCAGGGTGCCCCCGCGCCGCTCTACCAGCGGCCGCGGTTCTTCCGTCCCGAGCAGTGGCGCGAGTACGGCGACAAGCTCACCGCGTTCGGGCAGCACTTGCTCTCGCATGGCGTGCGGCTCGCCTACCATCATCACATGGGCGCCTACGTGGAAGCGCCGGCCGACGTCGATCGACTGATGGCCTGCACGGGCGACGAGGTGGGCCTGCTGTTCGACAGCGGCCATATGACGTTCGCGGGCGGCGACGCCGCGCAGATGCTCGCGAAACACGTCGGGCGCGTCTGCCACGTGCATTGCAAGGACGTGCGGCCCCAGGTCGTTCGCATGGCGCGCAACGGCAACTGGAGCTTTCTCGAATCGGTGCTGAACGGCGTCTTCACCGTGCCGGGCGACGGCAGCATCGACTTCGCGGCATTGCTCGCGATCCTTCGCCGGCACGGCTACCGAGGCTGGCTGGTGGTCGAGGCCGAGCAGGATCCGGTGGTCGCGCCGAGCTACGCGTCTGCCGACAGGGGCTACCGCCATCTTCGCGGCCTCGTCGACGCGTCGACGCATCAGGGAGCGACCGCGTGAGCCTGCTCGTCAAGGCGGCGCGCGAGGGCCGCGAGATCGTCGCGGTGACGCCCGAGCGCGCGGGCTGGCGCTACGTGGGATTCGCGGCCTATCGTTTGGCACCGGACGAGAAGATCACGCTCGATCTTGCCGGACGCGAGATCTGCATCGTCGTGCTTTCGGGTCGCGTGACGGTCGGGACGGGCACGCAGACGTGGCGCGACATCGGCGAGCGCGATAGCGTCTTCGACGACCGGCCGCCCTGCGCTGTCTACGCGCCCGATGGCGCCGGTGTGACGGTCATCGCGCATACTGCCGCCGAGATCGGCGTGGCAAGCGCACCGGGCGGCGGCAGCGTGGCCGCCCGCTTCATCGATCCGGCGCAGATGAAGCGCTCGGTGCGTGGCAAGGACGCGAACACGCGTCACGTCTGCGACATCCTGCCGCAGTCGGAGCCCGCAGAACATCTGCTCGTGGTCGAGGTCCGCACGCCAAGCGGGCATTCGTCGAGCTATCCGCCGCACAAGCACGACACCGACAACCTGCCGGCCGAAAGCGCACTGGAGGAAACCTACTATCACCGGCTCGATCCGGCGCAGGGCTTCGCGTTCCAGCGTGTCTACACCGACGACCGCTCGCTCGACGAGTCGCTCGCGGTGGAGGACCACGACGTCGTGCTGGTGCCGCGCGGCTACCACCCGGTGGTCGTGCCTTACGGCTACCGGTCGTACTATCTGAACGTGATGGCCGGGCGCACGCGTGAATGGCATTTCCACAACGACCCGGCGCACGAATGGATGCTCCGGCCGTAAGGCGTGCCGTGGTCGCCGCGGGTCGCACGCCGCGTGCGCGGTCGGCTCCGGGCGAGACGCGCGTGCAGAAGCTCATCGCGCGCATCGCCGCCCAGTACGAGTCGCTGCCGCGCCAGCTGCAGAGCGTCGCCCGCTACGTCGAAGAGCATCAGTCGCGCGTGATGGTCGACCGCGTGGGCGACATTGCCGGGCAGTGCAAGGTGCAGCCTTCGGCTGTGGTGCGGTTTGCGCAACGGCTGGGCTTCTCGGGCTTCTCCGAGATGCAGGCGCTCTTTCGCGACGACTACACCGAGCAGACGGTGGCGCAATCGTCCTACCAGCAGCGGATCCGCACGCTGGTTGCGACCAAGCGGCAGCCGCTGTCGGGTGCCGTGGTCGCCCGCGAATTCATTGCGGCCTGCACGGCCGGACTGCAGGAGCTTGCACGCGACTTCGACGCCGAGGCGTTCGAGGCGGCCGTCGCGCTGCTCGCGCGCGCGAACCACATCTACGTCGTCGGCGTGCGCCGCGCCTACCCGGTCGCCGCGTACATCAGCTACGCGCTGCAGCACATCGACAAGCGCGTGCACCTGATCGACGGCATCGGCGGCATGTACCACGAGCAGGTGAGATCGATCGGGCGCGACGACGTGATCGTCGCGATCAGCTTCACGCCCTACGGCAAGGAGACGCTGGCATGCGTCCGGCAGGCGGTTGGCCGCGGGGCGAAGGCGCTCGTGCTGACCGACAGCCGGCTCGCGCCGCTTGCCCGCCATGCGAGCGCGCTGCTGACCGTGCGCGAGGGCAGCGCGTTCGCGTTCCGCTCGCTCGGCAGCACGCTTTGCCTGTGCCAGGCGCTGTTCGTCGCGCTCGCCTACCGGCTCGAGCACGCCATCGAGGAAACGAGACACCGTGGAGAATACGATGACTGAAGTCGCGATCTTCGGCGCCGGCCGCATCGGCAAGATCCACGCCGGCAACCTCGCGCGCCAGCCCGGCGTGCGGCTCAAGCACGTGGTCGATCCCGACGCGGCCGCAGCCGCCGCGCTCGCCGCGCAGCACGGCGCGGGTGTCGGCAGCGCCGAGCAGGTGTTCGCGGACCGTGCGATCGGCGCGGTGGTCATCGCCTCGTCGACGGACACGCACGCCGACCTGATCGAGCGCGCGGCCGCGTCCGGCAAGGCGATCTTCTGCGAGAAGCCGGTGGACCTTTCTCTCGCCCGGGCTCGCCAGTGCGCCGACGCCGTGAAGCGCGCGGGTGTGGCGTGCCTCATCGGATTCCAGCGCCGCTACGATCCGACGTTCTCGGCGGTGCGCAACCGCATCGACGCCGGCGAGATCGGCGACCCCGAGATGCTGGTCGTGACGAGCCGCGACCCGGGCGCGCCGCCGGTCGAATACCTGCGCCGCTCCGGCGGAATCTTCAAGGACATGCTGATCCACGATTTCGACATCTTCCGCTGGATCCTTGCCGACGATGCGGTGACGGTCTATGCAACGGGGAGCTGCCTCACCGATCCCGCGGTGGCAAGCGTAGGCGACGCCGACGCCACGGCCGTGACGATCCGGACGAAGAAGGGACGGCTCGCGCAGATCAACACGATCCGCCGTGCGGCCTACGGCTACGATCAGCGGTTCGAGGTGATCGGCAGCAAGGGCATGCTGCAGGCGGGCAATCACAGGCCGACGGAGGTCGTCGCGTGGAGCGCGCAGAGCGTCGCCGCGGACAAGCCCGAGTATTTCTTCCTCGAGCGCTACCGCGCTGCCTACGCGATCGAGATGGCGCATTTCTTCGACGCGCTCGCGTCGGGCAGGCCGGTGCGAACGACGATCGAGGATGGCGTCAAGGCGCTCGAGCTCGCCGAGGCCGCGACGACGTCGTGGCGTGAGCAGCGGATCGTGGAGCTCGGGTGACGATGGGCGGGCGATCCCTGCACGCCGGCATCGTCGGCCTGGGCCGGATGGGACGGCGCCACGCCGAGAACCTCGCGCAACGCGTGGCGGGCGTGGAGCTCGTCGCCGCCTGCAGCCCGGCGGAAGACGAGCGCGCGTGGGCGGCGTCGGCGCTCGGTGTCGCGCATCTGCATGCCTCGTACGACGCGCTCCTTGCCGACCGCGACGTCGAGGCGGTGTTCATCGTCACGCCCAACACGCTGCATCCCGGGCAGATCGTCGCCGCGTTGCAGGCGGGCAAGCACGTGTTCTGCGAAAAGCCGCTGTCGCTCGATCTGCCCGGGTGCCTCGCGGTCGAGGCGGAGGCCGCGCGCCACCCGGAGCGCAAGGTGATGATCGGGTACGTGCGACGCTTCGATGCGAGCTACCAGGCGGCGGAGCGGCGGATCGCCGAGGGTGGCATCGGCGCGCCGTTCCTGGTGCGCTCCGAGACGTGCGACCAGAACGACCCGTCGGGCTTCTTCGTGCGCTTCGCGCCGGGCAGCGGCGGCATCTTCGTCGACATGAGCGTCCACGACATCGATCTCGCCCGCTGGCTGCTCGGGTCGCCCACGCCGCTGCGCGTCTTTTCCGCCGGCACGATCGCGGTGCACGAAGGCCTGCGCGGTTGCGGCGACGTCGACAACGGCATCGCGATGTGCGAGTTCGAGGGCGGCCGGATGGCCACGTTCTATGCGTCGCGCACGATGGCGCACGGCCACGAGACGCAGACGGAGATCGTCGGCACGAAGGGGCGTCTGACCGTCGGCCGCGAAGGCCGGCTGAACCAGCTGCAGATCGCGGACGCGCATGGAATCCGCACCGAAACGACGCCGACGTTCTACGAGCGCTTCGCCGATGCGTTCCTGCGCGAGCTCACGCACTTCGTCGATTGCGTGCGCAACGACACGCCGACAGGGCTCTCGCTGCACGATGCGACCGAGGCGACACGGATTGCCATCGCGTTGCGGACGTCGCTCGTCGAGCGGCGCGTCGTGGAGCTGTAGGGCGGCGGTGCACGACGCACGGGTCGGCCATGGACCGCTACGACTTCTCCCGCACGCTGGCGCGCGAGGCCGGCGCGCTCGCCCATCGCGGCTTCGGGCATTCGGCGGCGACGCTCAAGGGTCGCCACGATGTGGTGACCGCGATGGACCGCGAGGTGGAGCGCTTCATCCGCGCCGCGATCGCGGCGCGCTTTCCGCACGACGCGATCATCGGCGAGGAGGAGGGCGGCGGCGGCGGCGAGCACCTGTGGCTGATCGACCCGATCGACGGCACCGCCAATTACGCGCGCGGCATCCCTCACTACTGCGTGTCGATCGGCTACCTCGACCGCGGCGTGCCGACGCTGGGCGTGATCTACGACCCGAGCCACGACTGGCTGTACGCGGCCGAGCGCGGCGGCGGCGCGTTCTGCAACGGGGAACGTATGACGGTGAGCCCGTGCGAGGAGATCACCGCGGCCACGGTGGAGTGCGGCTGGTCGACGCGCCGATCGGCCGCAGACTACGTGGCGCTGGTCGGCCGCGTGCTTGCCGCAGGGGGCGCGATGCGGCGCGTGGGCTCGGGGGCACTGGGCCTCGCCGATGTCGCGACCGGACGCAGCGAAGCCTATTGCGAGTTGCACATCAACGCCTGGGACTGCGCCGCAGGCATCGTGCTCGTGCAGGAAGCGGGAGGTTTCACCAACCCATTCTTCACCGGGAACGCGGTGGCCGAGGGTAATGCGTTGATCGCGACCAATGCCGCGCTTTGCGCTAAGCTCGCCGCCGTGGTCGGCATTTCAATGACAAGCTGAGCAATCGCCGGACAGGTCGGGCGCGACCGGATTCGAGTGTTCCATCACGGAGGAGGCAACATGCGCATGCGCAACTGGTTCCGGGCGATCCTGCCCGCCGTCGTGCTCGCGGCGCCGCTGTCGGCAGCCGCACAGGGGGAGGTCGTCGTCTATTGCACGGTGCAGGAGGAGTGGTGCCGGCCGATGGTCGCCGCGTTCGAGAAGGCGACCGGCATCAAGGTGCTGATGACGCGCAAGAGCTCGGGCGAGTTCTACGCGCAGATCAAGGCCGAGGCGGCCAATCCGCGCGGCGACATCTGGTGGGGCGGCACCGGCGATCCGCATCTGCAGGCCGCCGAGGAAGGGCTCACCGAGCCGTACAAGTCGACGAAGCTCGCCGAGCTGCAGGATTGGGCGGTGCGCCAGGCCGAGCAGTCGAAGTACCGCACGGTTGGCGTCTACGCGGGCGCGCTGGGCTACAGCTACAACGCCGACCAGCTCAAGAAGAAGAACATCGCTGCGCCCGCGTGCTGGTCCGACCTGACCAAGCCCGCGTTCAAGGACGAGATCCAGGTGGCCAATCCGAATTCGTCCGGGACTTCGTACACGATGCTCGCCACGCTCGTCCAGCTGATGGGCGAGGACAAGGCGTTCGAATATCTAAAGGCGCTGCACAAGAACGTCAACCAGTACACGAAGTCCGGGGCGGCGCCCGCGCGTGCCGCAGCGACCGGCGAGAGCCTCGTCGGGATCACATTCCAGCACGACGCGGTCGTGCAGGCGGTCGGCGGCGCGCCGGTCGTCATCGTGTCGCCGTGCGAAGGCACCGGCTACGAGATCGGCAGCATGAGCATCATCAAGGGTGCCAAGAACATGGAGAACGCGAAGAAGTGGTACGACTGGGCGCTCTCGCCGGAGGCACAGGCGATCGGCGCGCAGACGAAGGTCAGCTATCAGGTGCCCTCGAACAAGAACGCGCCGGTGCCAGCGCAGGCGCCCAAGCTCAGCGAAATCAAGCTCATCAACTACGACTTCGCCAAATACGGCTCGTCGGCCGAGCGCACCCGCCTGCTGACGAAGTGGGACAAGGAAGTCTCGTCGCTGCCGAAGTAGGCAGGCGGCCGGTGTCAGCGCCCGCGCTCGCGCAGCCGGTGTTCGTGCCGGCGGCGCGCGACCGCGCCACCGCGGTGGTCGCGACGGTGGCGCTGATCGCGCTCGTCGCGCTGCCCTGGGCGATGGACGGCGTGGGGTCCGCGCTGCTGCGGGCATTGGCCGGAGACTCGCTGCTGTGGCCCCTGCTTGCCGGCGCGCTCGCCGCGCCGTTCTTTGCGTGGCGCGGCAACGACCGCGCGACCGCATGGGCATCCGGCGGCGCCGTCGCATGGGCGCTTGCTGCGGCGTTCGCGATCGGTGCGAAAGGCCCCTCGTTCGAGTTCGGCGCAGCCATCGCGCTGACGGCGCTCACCGTCGTGTTCGCGCGCGCAGTCTCGCGGCGCGGCTACTTCGGCGGCGACGCGGTCGTCGCGACGATCGTCGTCGTGATCGCCGTTCTGCTCGGCCTGTTCACATTCTATCCGGTCGGCAAGGCGCTGCTCGCCGCGCTGTTCGACGTGAAGGGCGCATTCGCCCCCGGGCTCGCCGCGCAGCGCCTTCTGACCGAGGATGTCTGGGGTCTCGGTTGCCTGGGCGGCGGCACGCGCTGCGGCGTGGCGATCAATTCGGCGCTGCTCGCGACGATCGTCGGCATCGGATCCACGCTGATCGGCCTCGTGCTCGCGCTGGTCGTGCAGCGCGGCGGTCAGCGCTACGCGGGCATCACGAAACTGATGTCGATCCTGCCGATCATCACACCGCCTTTCGTGATCGCGCTTGCGCTCGTCGTGCTGTTCGGGCGCACCGGCATCGTCACCGGCTGGCTCGGCGACTGGTTCGGCATCCCGCGCTCACGCTGGCTGTACGGGCTGCCCGGCGTGGCGATCGCGCAACTGCTCACGTTCTCGCCGATCGCGTTCATGCTCCTGTACGGCGCGCTGGCCGCGATCAGCCCGGCGCTCGAGGAGGCGGCGCAGACGTTGCGCGCGTCCCGCGGGCGCGTCTTCCGCACCGTCACCTGGCCGCTGCTGCGCCCGGCGCTCGCGAACTCGTTCCTGCTGGGCTTTGTCGAGAGTCTCGCCGACTTCGGCAATCCCGTCGTGCTGGCAGGGAACTTCGAGGTGCTGTCGACCAAGATCTTTTTCGCGGTCGCCGGCGCGCAGCACGATCCCGGGCGTGCCGCGGCTCTCGCCGCAGTGCTGCTCGGCCTCACGCTCGTCGCCTTCTGGCTGCAGCAGCGCTGGATCGGGCGCGCGTCGTATGTCACGGTGAGCGGCAAGGGCGACGGCGGGATTCCCGCACCGCTGCCCCGCCCCATCTGGTATGGCTGCGCCGGCTTCACCTGGATGTGGATCGCGTTCACGCTCGCCTGCTACGCGGTCATCCTCACCGGCGGCTTCGTCAAGGATATCGGTCGCGGCGACATGACGGTGACCGTGCGCCATTTCGCGCAGGGGTTCGGCGTCGAGTGGCTGGAGCGGGGCCCGGTGTTCACCGGCTCGGCGTGGAACAGCCTCTTCACGACGATCGAGGTGGCCGCGGTATCGGCGCCCCTGACCGCGATGATCGGCCTGCTATCGGCCTACGTGATCACGCGCCACCGTTTCGCCGGGCGCCGCGCGTTCGAATTCATGACGCTCGTCAGTTTCGCGATTCCGGGCACGGTGATCGGCGTCTCGTACATCGTCGCGTTCAACGTCGCACCGCTCGAGCTCACCGGCGGCATGGCGATCCTCGTGCTGTGCTTCGTCTTCCGCAACATGCCGGTGGGCGTGCGGGCCGGCATCGCGGCACTGGCGCAGATCGACAGGACGCTCGACGAGGCGTCGGCGACGCTGCGGGCATCGACGGTTCGAACGCTCACCCAGGTGATCCTGCCGCTGATGCGGCCGGCGATCGTCGCCACGCTCGTGTTCAGCTTCACGCACGCGATGACCGCGGTCAGCGCGGTGATCTTCCTCGCTACCGCCAAGTACAACCTCGCCACCGTCTATATCATCGGCCGGGTCGAGGCCGGCGAGTATCCGCTCGCGATCGCCTACTCGTCGGTGCTGATCGTCTTCATGCTCGCGGTCCTGCTGGCCGTGCAGAAGGCGGTCGGCGAGGCGCGCCTCGGGCGGCGCGCCACCGTCGCTCTCGCCACGGGACGCTGAGATGGACAAGGTTTCGCAGGGTGTCGACTTCGATCGCGTGACCAAGCGCTACGGAAACGTGGTCGCGGTCGACGCGGTCTCGTTCGAGGTCGCGACCGGAGAGCTCGTGACGCTGCTTGGTCCCTCCGGCTGCGGCAAGACGACGACACTGCGGATGGTCGCGGGCCTCGAGCCCGCGACGAGCGGGCGCGTGCTGATCGGCGGCAAGGACGTCACGCTGCGCGCCGCCAACGAGCGTGACGTCAGCATGGTGTTCCAGTCGTACGCGCTCTTTCCGCACATGACCGTGCTGGAGAACGTCTGCTACGGCCCGCTCTCGATGCGCACCGACAAGGCGAAGGCGCGCGAGCTCGCCCATGCCAAGCTCGCGATGCTGGGTCTCGCCGGCCTCGAGCAGCGCCTGCCCTCCGAGCTGTCCGGCGGGCAGCAACAGCGGGTCGCGGTGGCTCGCTCGCTCGTGCTCGAACCTGCCGTGCTCCTGTTCGACGAGCCGCTGTCCAATCTCGATGCCAAGCTGCGCCGCCGCGTGCGCGAGGAGATCCGCGATCTGCAGCAGACGCTCAAGCTCACGGTGATCTACGTGACGCACGATCAGGAAGAGGCGCTCGCCGTTTCCGACCACATCATCGTGATGGAGGGCGGCCGCATCGCCCAGCAGGGCACGCCGCACGAGCTCTACGAGGCCCCGGCGAGCCGCTTTCTCGCGGATTTCATCGGCGACGCGAACTTGGTCGACGGCGAGCTCGCGCACGAGGGCAGCGACGCGATGTTCGCCGCCGGCGGCATCCGCGCGCCGGTGAGGGCGCAGGGCGTGCCGGCTGGCCCTGCGACGCTTGCCGTCCGGCCGCAGCGGTTGCGCGTGGTGGAGCCGGATCGAGGGCTTCTGCCGGGCGTATGCAGGCGCGCCGCGTATCTCGGCAGCCGGATGGAGTACGTGGTCGCCACCGCATGGGGAGACCTTCTCGTGTTCGACACCGAAGCGCGTACGCCGCACCGCCGCGACGAAGCCGTGGGTCTCGCCTTCGAGCCGGACGCCGTCATCGTGCTGTCGCGAGCGACGGCATGAGCGACTGGGGCGCGAGAGCGGACGAGGCCGCGCGCGTCGCGCGCGAGGCCGGTGCGCTCGCGCTCGACTTCCATCGCCGGCGCGCCTCGCTCGCGATCGAGCAGAAGACGAGCCCCGCCGATTTCGTCACCGCGGCGGACCGCGAGGTGGAGCGCTCGATCCGCGCTGCGCTCGCGCGCTCGTTTCCCGGCGAGGCCTTTCTCGGCGAGGAAAGCGCGGACGGATTCTCCGGCCGGCTCGATCGCGCCTGGGTCGTCGATCCGATCGACGGAACGCACAACTTCCTGCGGGGCATGCCGTACTGGAACGTGGCGATCGCCTGGGTCGTGGAGGGCCGCGCGATGGCCGCGGCGATCTGCGATCCCGTCCACGACGAGGTCTTTCACGGTGCGCGCGGAGAGGGAGCGTTCGTGACCTCGCCGGGCGGCATCGCGCGGTTGCGGGCGGCCGATAGGCGATCTCTCGCCGGTGCGTACCTGGTGCTCGGCCATCACGACCGCCATCCGGATGCACGCTATCTCGAGATCCGCCGCAAGCTGATGAACGTCGGCGCGGCCATGCGCAACTTCGGTTCCGCGGCACTGCAGCTTTCGCATGTCGCGGCCGGGAAGCTCGACGCTTTCGTCGAGCTCGAACTCTCCGCGTGGGACGCGGTCGGCGGCCTGCTGCTGGTCGACGAGGCCGGAGGCTACGCGGCGCCTTTCGTGCCGGCGACCGCCGCCGGCACGGCACCTTGCCTCGCCTGCGCACCTGGCCTCGCCGCTTCGCTGCGCGAGCTCACGGGCCTCGCGACCGGCGGCACGTGAGGGAAGCGGCGCGCCGCTATTTCTTCGCGAACTCGCCCGCCTCCGCCCACGCGATGTTGGCGGGGTTCACGTACTTGCGCAGCGCCGCGATCGCGGACTCCGACGTGACCGCGGCAATCTCGGCGTCGATCCGGGCCGAGTCCTGCCACGTCCGGCCGAGATAGGCCTGGTTGGCGAGTCCCGCGGCGAGCGCGCCGTCCTGCGCCCGCGTCAACTGCCGCTCCTGCAGCAACGCCTTCTTGGCCGCCTCGACCTCGGCTGCCGTGAATCCGTCCGTAAGCGCAAGCGCGAGCTCCTCTGCGAACCCTTGCCGCACGCGCGCGAGGTTCTGCGGCGCGAAGATCGCGTAGAGCGTGAGCGTCGAGTTCTCGTCGATCTGTGCGACGCGCAATCCGGTGCCTGCGCCGTACGACAGCCCGTCGCGGACGCGGATACGGTTGGGTATGCGCGATTCGGTGGATGCGCCGAGCACCTTGTCGGCCACCTGCAGCGCCGCGTAGTCGGAAGCGCGGTCGTTCAACGGCAGCGCGAGGCGGCCGAGCAGGATTGCGTTGGCCTTGTCGGGTGTCTCGAAGCGCAATGCCGCCGGCGTCGTGCGCCGGTAGGGGTCCGGCACCCGTACGTACGAGGCGTCGGCCTTCCAGTCGGCGAACAGCGTCTCCGCGACCGTGCGCGCCTCCGCGGGGTCGAAGTCGCCGACGATTGCGAGCTCCGCATTCGCGGCGCCGTAGAATCTGCGATGAAATGCACGCACCGCATCGATCGTGACGCCGTTGATGCGCGCGATCTCCTCGTCCAGCGTCGGCACGTAGCGGATGTCGCCCGCGGAGTAGGGGTTGTCGTGGCGCCCCAGCGCGCGCGAGGCGATCGCCTGCGGGTCGGTGCGATGCACGGCCAGCTGCTCGATGGACTCACGCCGCAGTATCTCGAGCTCGCCGGGGTCGAGCGCCGGCGTGCGCAGTGCTTCCGCGGCAAGCCGAAGAAGCTCCGGCAGGTTGGCCCGCACCGTTTCGCCCGTCACCGTCGTCGTCGCCTCGCCGCCGTTGATCTCGAGCTTCGCGCGAAGCGCATCGAGCGCATCCTCGTATTGCTGGCGTGAGCGTTTGGCAGTGCCGCGTTCCAGCATCTCGGCCGTCAGCGTACCGGTGGGCTTGAGCCCGAACAGCGATTTCTCTTCGCCGTGGTCCAGGCGCATCACCACCTTCACCGTCCCGCCACGGGTCTTCTTCGGCAGCAGCAACAGCTTCATGCCGTTCCCGAGCATGGCGCGCTGCGTGCGCGCCTCGAGGTTGGCCGGTGTCGGATCGAACGCCTCGCCCGCCGCCACCGCGGCGTCACCCTTGTAGTCGTTGACCATCGCGGGCACGTCGACCGCCGCAACGAGCGGCGCGCGGTCCGGCGCCTTGTCCGGCAGGAAGCGGCCGAGCGTCACGTTGGCGGGCTTGAGATAATCGAGCGCCACGCGCTGTACGTCGGCCGCCTTGAGCGCACGCCAGCGGTCGCGCGAAAGAAAGAAGAGCCGCCAGTCGCCCTGCGCGATCGCCTCGGACAGCGCGACGCCGAGCCGCTGCGGGTCGTTGATCGTCTCGTCGAACGCCTTCAGCGCACGGGCGCGCACGCGATCGACCTCGGCGTCGGTGATTGGCTTGTCCCTGACCGCATAGAGCGTGGCGAGCAGGTCCTGCTGCGCGGCGTCGAGCGAGTCCTCGAGCGGCACCTGCGCCCAGTAGATCACGAGACCGGGATCGCGCAAATCGAAGGTCCAGCTCTCGACGGCGGCGGCCTTGCGCGTTTCCACCAGCGCCTTGTAGAGGCGCCCGGCCGGCTCGATCGTCATGATCTCGGAGAGCGCCTCGATCGCGATGGTGTCGGGGTGCGCGCCGGGCGGAATGCGGAAAAGCGCGCCGACGAGCTGTGAGCTGCCGACGCGGCGCACGGTGACGGTACGCTCGCCGTCCTGGACCGGCTCGCTCGTGTAGAGCGGCGGCAGCTTGCGCGCGGGCTTGGGGATCCCGCCGAAATACGCGGCGATCCTCGCGAGTGCGGCATCCGGATCGAAGCGGCCGGCGACGATCAGTATCGCGTTGTCCGGCTGGTAATAGGTCTGGTAGAAGGCGCGCAACCGCTCGAACGGCACGTTCTCGATGTCGGAGCGTGCGCCGATCGTCACGTGGCCGTAGCTGTGCCAGTCGAACGCGACCGCCTGCATTCGCTGCCACAGCACGCGGCGCGGATTGTTCTCGCCACTCTCGAACTCGTTGCGCACGACCGTCATCTCGGTGTCGAGCTCGGTCTTGCTGAACGTCGACTGCGTCATGCGCTCGGCTTCCATCTTGAGCGCCCAGTCGAGGCTCTCCGCGGAGGCCGGAAAAGTCTCGTAATAATTGGTTCGGTCGAACGACGTCGTGCCGTTGAACTTCATGCCGCGCCGTCCGAGCTCGGCGAACACGCTTCCGATCGACGGGGTGCCCTTGAACAGCATGTGCTCGAGCAGATGCGCCATGCCCGTCTCGCCATAGCTTTCCTGGCGCGAGCCGACGAGGTAGGTCACGTTGACCGTCGTCGTCGGCTTCGTTTCGTCGGGGAAGAGCAGCACGCGAAGGCCGTTCGCGAGCCGGTACTCGGTGATGCCCTCGACCGAGGCGCCCGGCGTGACACCGGCAGGAAGCGCGGCGTTCGCGCCGGCGGCGACGAAAAGTGGAAGCAGGAACGCTGCGGCACGGCGAAGCCAGGAGGCGGTTGTGACCATGGGAATCCGGAAAATGCGTTTCGTGGCGCGCGGAGTATAGCCCCCGCCGACTTAAGGCTGACTTAGACACACCCCTCAGGTCATGCGCGGAGCGCGGCTCGCGGCGAGCGCGTGCGCAGGATGGCGATTTGCTTTTGCCGCAGGTTCTGCCTCCGGCGGCTGCACGCGGGAACAGCGGCGCCGTCCCGCATGCGAGAAGATCGTCGAGGAGAACTTCCAGGTCGACGAAGTTCGCGACCCATGGTCGGAAGGGCAGCCCGGCAACCGTTCGTCCGGCAGACGGTTCCGCATTTCGGGCCGTGAGAAAATTCAGCTCCGGCCTGAACTCCGGGCATCCGCCTGTCCCGCGGCTCGCGGGGACGAAGGCGCCTGCACCGTTGTGCCATTCGCGGCGCCCTTGCAAGCCGTCAACATGCACGCCCGTTTCCCATCCCTGACCAAGGGGGGCTCGATGCCGAACATCGTCGCTGGCAGTTTCGAGGACCAGGATCTCGCCAATCGTGCCGCGGAGGCATTGCGCGCGGCGGGTTTCACCGCCGCCGCGATCATGACATTTGCATTGAATGCGCGCAGGCGGCGCAGTCACCCGGCACTGCCCGAGCCGGTCGACGTTGCCACCGGGGTTGTCGGCGGCGCGAAACGCCGCGCCGTGGGCAGGGGGTTGAACTTCGAGGCCGACCGCGCCGACGAGCCGCCACCACCTCCCGAGCGAACGTCGGGTGTGATGCTGGCGGTGCATGCGCCGGAGCCGGACGCCCAGGAGCGCGCGCTGCGGATTCTGGTGACCGAGGGGGCGCGCGATCTCGAAACGGCCGATGGAACCTGGTGCGAGGGGTGTTGGACCGACTTCGATTCGATCGGGCCAGGGAGGCCCGTGGATCAGGTGCATCCCCAAGGCCGGCGCAGTCACCGCTGACGCACGGTCAGCGCCGCTGCGCGGGCAGCAGCGCCACGGCGGCCGCCGTGCACGCGGAAATCGCGCCAAGCGCTCCGAGCAGCGCGGCGAATCCGAGCGACTTGACGAACGGGCCGAGCAGCGCAACGGCGAGTGAGCTCACGCCGAATGCGACCGCGAGCCGTATCCCCGCGACGCGGGAGCGGGAGCGATCGTCCACATAGCGCACGATGATGGCATCGGTGAACGGGATCGCGCCGAACACGAAGGCCATGTAGGCGATCGCGAGCGCGTAGAGCGTCCACCCTTCGGCGCGCGCGGCGAGCAGGAACAGCGGGACCTGCGCGGCGACAATCGCGAGGAAGAGCCGCTTGAGCGGCGCACGGTCGATGGCGTGCCCGACCGCGAGCTGCGCGAGCGAGCCTGCGACGTAGACGAGCGCGAGCAACGAGCCCAGGAGCGCCGGGTCGGTGGTGATCGAAGCCAGGCGCTCGCGCAACAGCTCGCCGTTGCCATTGGTCGTGAAGTTGAAGATCAGGCTTCCGCAGGTCGAGGTGAGCGTCAGCACGAGCAGCACCCGCGCGATCGCGCCGGGCGCGAGTTCGAGTTGCTGCGGCGGACGCTTCGCCGGCGGCGTCGATTCCCGGGGGGCGACCCGCGCGAAGACGATGCCGAGCACGAGCGCAAGCGCACCGGGAACTGCGAACGCCGCGCGCCAGCCGAAGTGTTTGACGAGCAGGCCCGTAGACAGCGCGGCCGCTGCGATGCCGAGATTGCCCGCGAGTCCGTTGACGCCGATCACCCAGCCCGGCCGCTTCGCACCCTGGACCAGCATCGGGATGCCGACCGGATGGTAGATCGCGGCGAAGACGCCCATCAGCGTGAGCGCCGCGGCAAGCTGCCAGGGCCCTTGCGTGATCGCAATTGCGAGCGCCGAGGCGCCCATCCCGAAGAAGAACACGAGCATCATCGCCCGTCGCCCCCACAGGTCGCCGAGCCGGCCGGCGGGCAAGGCGGCGAGCCCGAACATCACGAACGCGCCGGTCGTGTAGGGCATCAGCGCTTCCCAGCTCGCGACGCCGAAGTCGGTCGCGATCGCGCCGACTGCGGTGGCAAACACCAGCAGCATCAGGTGGTCGAGCGTGTGGGCGAGGTTGAGCAGCAGCGCGGCAGCGCCGCGGTGGCGTGCGGCTTCGCCGGGGGGCGACTGCGGGGCGGCGGCGGCGGTAGGGGGAACCATTACCAGTAAAGTGGTTCGGGCGGTGGCGAGGCCGGGACGAGTCGGATCGCCAATACTTTACCCGGGCGCTCTCCCGGGAGACGCGCCACTCGATTGACGTTTACGTTAACGTCAAGTAATGTCGGTGGGCAGGACGCCGGCTTGCGGATGCGTGGGGTAAGCTTTCCCTCCCCCGCCCACCGCCCAGGACGGCCGTGAATCCGCGGAGCCCAACATGAACGACACGAGCCGGCCCCCGCTCGTCTACAAGCCGATCCACAAGGTGCGGTTCGTCACGGCCGCGAGCCTGTTCGACGGCCACGACGCCTCGATCAACATCATGCGGCGGATCCTGCAGGCGACGGGCTGCGAGGTGATCCATCTCGGTCACAACCGCTCGGTCGAGGAGATCGTGACCTGCGCGCTGCAGGAGGACGCGCACGGCATCGCGATCTCGTCGTACCAGGGTGGGCACGTCGAGTTCTTCCGCTACATGATCGACCTGCTGCGCGAGCGCGGCGCCGGACACGTCAAGGTCTTTGGCGGCGGCGGCGGCGTGATCGTCCCGGCGGAGATCAAGGCGCTGCAGGACTACGGCGTCACGCGCATCTACTCGCCCGAGGACGGGCAGCGCATGGGGCTGCAGGGAATGATCAACGAGATGGTCGCGCTTGCCGACGCCGATCTCGCGAAGGACGTTCCGGCGACGCTCGAGGGATTGCAGCAGAAGGACCTGCACGCGCGAACGCGGACGCTCGCGCGCGTGATCTCGGCGCTCGAGGCCGGCTCGATGCCGGCGAAGGCGCGCGACGCGCTGCTTTCGGCCGCCGCGAAAACCAAGGTGCCGACACTCGGCATCACCGGCACGGGCGGGGCGGGCAAGAGCTCGCTCACCGACGAGATCGTCCGGCGGTTTCGGTTGGACCAGCGCGATCGGCTGAAGATCGCGATCGTTTCGATCGACCCTTCGCGGCGCAAGTCGGGCGGCGCGTTGCTCGGCGACCGCATCCGCATGAACGCGATCGAGCACCCGAACATCTACATGCGCTCGCTCGCCACACGCGAGGCCGGCAGCGAAGTGAGCAAGGCGCTGCCGGACGTGATCGCCGCGTGCAAGGTTGCAGGCTTCGAACTGATCCTCGTCGAAACCTCGGGCATCGGACAGGGCGACGCGGCGATCGTGCCGCTGACCGATCTCTCGCTCTATGTGATGACGCCCGAGTTCGGCGCGCCGAGCCAGCTCGAGAAGATCGACATGCTGGACTTCGCCGATTTCGTCGCGATCAACAAGTTCGACCGCAAGGGCGCGGCCGACGCGCTGCGCGACGTGCGCAAGCAGTACCAGCGCAACCGCGAGCGGTTCAAGGAGGCACCCGACGAGATGCCCGTCTTCGGCACGATGGCCTCGCGCTTCAACGACGACGGCGTGACCGCGCTCTACCAGGCGCTCGCCTCCGCCCTGGCCGCCAAGGGACTCGTGCTGCGGGCGGGCACGCTGCCGGCGGTCGCGGCCAGGTGTTCGACCGGGCAGGCCGCGATCGTGCCGGCTGCGCGCGTGCGCTATCTCGCCGAGATCGCGGAGACGGTGCGCGACTACCACCGCTGGGCCGAAGGGCAGGCGCGCATCGCGTGCGAGCGCCAGCAGTTGCGCGAGTCGCGGCGGATGCTCGCGGCCGAATGCAAGGTCGAGGTCAAGGACCTCGACGCGCTCGGCGCCGACCGCGACGCGAAGCTCGATGCCCGCTCGAAGAAGCTGCTGGAGATGTGGCCGAAGACCCGGGCCGCGTACGCGGGCGACCAGTACGTGGTCAGGATCCGCGGCACGGAGATCCGCACCGACCTCGTCTACACGACGCTTTCGGGCTCGAAGATCCGCAAGGTCGCGCTGCCGAAGTTCGAGGACGAAGGCGAGATCCTGCGCTGGCAGCTGAAGGAGAACGTGCCGGGCAGCTTTCCGTTCACGGGCGGGGTGTTCGCGTTCAAGCGCGAGAACGAGGACCCGACGCGCATGTTCGCGGGGGAAGGCGATCCGTTCCGCACCAACCGGCGCTTCCACCTGCTCGCCGACGGCATGCCGGCGCAGCGGCTTTCCACCGCGTTCGACTCGGTCACGCTGTACGGCTGGGATCCGGATCGCCGGCCCGACATCTACGGCAAGGTCGGCAACTCCGGCGTGTCGATTGCGACGCAGGACGACCTCAAGGCGCTCTACGCGGGCTTCGACCTCTGCGACCCGAAGACGTCGGTGTCGATGACGATCAACGGTCCCGCGCCGACGATCCTCGCGATGTTCATGAACACCGCGATCGACCAGCAGCACGACAAGTTCCGCAACGACAACGGCCGCGACCCGACGGAGGACGAGGCCGAGAAGATCCGCGAGTGGACGCTGTCCACGGTGCGCGGCACCGTGCAGGCCGACATCCTGAAGGAAGACCAGGGGCAGAACACCTGCATCTTCAGCACCGAGTTCAGCCTCAAGGTCATGGGCGATATCCAGGAGTGGTTCGTCCATCACAACGTGCACAACTTCTACTCGGTGTCGATCTCCGGCTACCACATCGCCGAGGCCGGCGCGAACCCGATCAGCCAGCTCGCGTTCACGCTGTCGAACGGCTTTACGTTCGTCGAGGCGTATCTGGCGCGCGGCATGCACATCGACGACTTCGCGCCCAACCTCTCGTTCTTCTTTTCCAACGGCATGGACCCCGAGTACACGGTGCTCGGGCGCGTCGCGCGGCGGATCTGGGCGGTGGCGATGAGGAACCGCTACGGCGCGAACGAGCGCAGCCAGAAGCTCAAGTACCATTGCCAGACGTCGGGGCGCAGCCTGCACGCGCAGGAGATCGCGTTCAACGACATCCGCACGACGCTGCAGGCGCTGATCGCGACCTACGACAACGCGAACTCACTGCACACCAACGCCTACGACGAGGCCATCACGACGCCGACCGAGGAGAGCGTTCGCCGGGCGATGGCGATCCAGCTCATCATCAACCGCGAATGGGGTCTCGCGAAGAACGAGAACCCGAACCAGGGCAGCTTCATCATCGACGAGCTCACGGACCTCGTCGAGGAGGCGGTGCTGAAGGAGTTCGAGGCGATCGGCGAGCGCGGCGGCGTGCTGGGCGCGATGGAGACCGGCTACCAGCGCGGCAAGATCCAGGAAGAGTCGCTCTACTACGAGCACAAGAAGCACGATGGCAGCTATCCGATCGTCGGGGTCAATACGTTCCGCAATCCGCACGGCGATCAGGCGCCTGCGACGCTGCAACTTGCGCGCTCGACGGAAGACGAAAAGGAGTCCCAGCTCGGGCGGCTCGCCGACTTCCACAAGCGCCACGCGAAGGAGGCGCCGGCCGCGCTTGCGAGGCTCAGACAGGCGGTGATCGAGAACCGCAATGTGTTTGCCGAGCTGATGCACGCGGTGCGCGTCTGCTCGCTCGGCCAGATCACCAACGCGCTGTTCGAGGTGGGCGGGCAGTACCGCAGGAGCATGTAGGGTGTGAACAGGGCCCGGTCAAAGCGCCGCCGGCAGGGCGGTCCGGGAGAACGCTGCGGATCGCCGGATCCGCAGCAACGGCGGCGCCGACCTTCACGCGCCAGGTGTGAAGCGTCAAGGGGTTGTTCCCACGAGCGGTGAGTGACGCCGCCTTCCCCGGCGTCGCCCGGGCGGCGGCGGGGGCCCAGTGACGTTTCGCGCCGAGAAGGCGACGAGCGCGGCAGGAACGACACCGGGTTCCCGCTTCCGCGGGAACGACGGTTGAGCCCGATTCACGCAACTCGGGAAACAGCGTCCTGGAACTCCACATCTAGGGCAGATCCTTTCGCAGATGGACGGGCTCGACCGCCTTCCGACGCGCACGCAGGCGGATGTTCAGCATTTCGACTGCGATCGAGAACGCCATCGCGAAGTAGATGTAGCCCTTCGGCACATGCGTGTCGAAGCCCTCGGCGATCAGCGTCACGCCGACCAGCACGAGGAACGAAAGTGCCAGCATCTTGATCGTCGGGTGGCGATCGACGAACTCGCCGATCGGGCGCGCCGCGAACATCATCACCGCCACCGAAATGACGATCGCGAGGACCATCACCGCCACCTGGTCGGCAAGACCGACGGCGGTGATCACCGAGTCGAGCGAGAACACGATGTCGATGATCGCGATCTGCACGAGAACACCGGCGAAGCCCGCGCTGCCGCTGCCGGCCTCGCGTTCCTCCTCGCCGCCTTCGAGCGACCCGTGGATCTCGTGGACGCTCTTCCACAGCAGGAACAGACCGCCGCCGATGAGGATGAGGTCGCGGCCCGAGATCTCCTGCACGAGCGTAAACAGCGGCGTTCTGAGCCGCATGATCCACGCGAGCGAGAGCAGCAACAGGATGCGCGTCCCCATGGCAAGACCGAGCCCGAGCCGGCGGGCGAGGTTTCGCTGCTCCATCGGCAGGCGGCCGACCAGGATCGAGATGAAGATGATGTTGTCGATTCCGAGCACGATCTCGAGCGCGGTCAGCGTGGCGAGCGCGATCCAGGCATTGGGGTCGGCGATCCAGTCGAACATGGCGGACCTTTGCAGTCGGGAGTTCCGTGGGCTTCGCATCCGGGGACCGGCCCCGGCGCCGGTGGGATGCTAACCCGGCGGGCGTCCGCGCAGGTGCGATCCCCTTACGAGCGGCGCCCGAGCGCCGGTTCGCCCGGCCGGTGGCCGCTCGGGCGGAGATGTAACGGCCGCCGCGCGGTGTTCGCGAACGAAACGCGCGAGCACGCCGCCGTTCGGCATCGCGCGGCAGCTGACGTCGCCGGGGTAGCATGTAGGCTGGTACCCACCCAAACGCGAACCTCCCGTGTCCGATGACGAGCGATACAGGCCCCGTCGAGCGTCGCCGGCCGTCGTCTGACCGCCCCGCGGTTCTCGACATCGGCGCGGGCGACGAGGAGGCGCCCGCCAACGCGATCCCGAATATCATCGCGCAGCTGGTGGAGACCGAAACGTGGCGCAACGCCGCCACTGTCGTGATGGGCGCGCTCCTCATCGGGCTCGGGTTCTGGTCCTATCACGGTGTGCGCGACTCGATCGCGCAGACGCATGCGGTGAGCCTCGATGCGCTGCTTGGGACAGTCTCGCAAGGGATCCTGGTCTGGGCGGGCGAGCACGAAGGCGAGGCAGCGCGCGTCGCGCAGGAACCTGGCGTGGTGGCGCTCGCGGGCGCTACCGCCGCCGCAGCTCGCAACGGCGATGCAGAGGCCGTCTGCCGCTCACCGGATGCAGGGCTGCTCGGGCAGGAAATCCGGTCGAGCCTTGCCAACCAGAATGCGATCGCGCTTCGCGTCCTCGACCGCGCCGGCGTTGCTATCGCCGCCGGCAATCCGGCGGCATGCGGACAGCGGATGCGATCGCCGGCGTTCCGCGAGCGGCTCGATCTCGCCTTCGATGGTTCGGCGCAGGTCGTGCGTCCCCATGCCGACCCGGCGCTCGCCGCGATCGACGGCGCCGGCCGGCTTCGGCCGGTGGCCTGGTTCCTTGCGCCGATTCGGAACCGCGGCTCCACGCTCGCGGTACTCGCGATCGGCATCGCTGCCGACCGCGAGCTCGTCGATGTCTTCTCGGCGGCGCGCCCGGGCAAAACCACGGAGGCCTACGCATTTGCCGCAGACGGCCTGATGCTGACGCCTTCACGTTTCGCCGACACGCTTGCCGAAGCGGGAGTGCTCTCCGACGTCAACACTGCACTCGTGTTGCAGGTGCGCGACCCCGGCGGTGATCTCGTCGGCGGCCACCAGCCGGCGCTCGAGCCGGCCGCCCGCCCCCTCACGCGTGCGGCGGCGCTTGCGATCGCGGCGCGGGACAAGGGAGCGGACGGCGACCGGCGGGGAATGATCTCGCAACCGTATCGTAGCTATCTCGGCAGCGAAGTGATCGGCGCGTGGCGATGGCTGCCGCGCTACGACATTGGCGTCGTTGCGGAGACGTCGGAGCAGGAAGCCTACGCGACGCTGCGCTACTTGCTGGTCACCATTGCGATCATCGGGGGCTTCGTGGTTCTTTCGCTTGCCGCCGCCCTCGTCTCGTCGCTGACGCTGTTTCGGCTGCAGCGGCAGTTCGGGCGGCTGCAGCGGCTCGGTGCCTACACGCTCGAACGCCAGATCAGCGAGGGCGGCATGGCGAACATCTATCTGGCGCGGCATGCGCTGCTCAAGCGTCCGACGGCGATCAAGATCCTGAAGCAGCACGTTGCAACCGACGAATTCGTGCACCGCTTCGAGCGCGAGGTACAGCTCGCAAGCCAGCTCCTGCATCCCAACACCGTCGAGATCTACGATTTCGGACGCACCCGTGACGGCAGGCCTTACTACGTGATGGAATACCTCGACGGCGTGACGATCGCCGAGCTGGTCGAGTACTCGGGCGCGGCGCCCCCCGGCCGCGTGATCCATGTCCTGCGGCAGGTGGCGGCCGCGCTGCGCGAGGCGCATCTGCGCGGCATGGTGCATCGGGACGTGAAGCCGGAGAACGTGATGGTGTGCCGTCGCGGTGAGGACGACGTGGTCAAGCTGCTCGATTTCGGCCTCGTCAAGAACCTCGAGCAGGCGGACACGAGGGACGTCACCAAGCAAATCAAGATACTCGGGACGCCGCGGTACATGGCGCCGGAGAGAATCCTGAACCCGGCCGATGCCGACCCGCGCAGCGATATCTACGCGCTGGGCGCCGTCGGCTATTTCATGCTGACGGGCGCACCGATCTTCGCGGGTGACAACAGCCTGGAGATCAGCAACCAGGTGCTGCATGCCCCGGCCCCGCGGCCCTCCGCCACGGTCGCCGGCCTTCCGGAACCACTCGATTCGCTGATCGCCGCTTGCCTGGAAAAGGACCGTGCGGCTCGGCCGCAGAATGCACAGGCGGTGATCGAGGCGCTCGATCGGCTGTCGACGCGTCTTGCCTGGACGCAGCCCGACGCGGCCGCCTGGTGGGCGCGTTTCCGCGAGAGCCGCAAGTCACCAAAGCCGAACGACGGTGTCGTGCCGGCGTAAGTCGCTGCCGGCGTCGAGGAATGGCGGACGCCGGGCGCGACCGCGGTGCTAGACTCGAACCGAACCCGTCGATCCACGTCCAACCACCATCGGGGGCAGCCCAATGCTTCGCATTCTCGCCATCGTTTTCCTGCTCGCAAGCGGACTGACGCACGCGCAGGAGATCAAGGGGCCCGTCAGACTGATTGTCGGTTATCCGGCCGGCGGCTCCGCCGACGTCATCGCGCGCCTGACTGCGGACAAGATCAAGGATGAGCTGAAGCAGCCGGTAATCGTCGAGAACCGCATCGGCGCCGGCGGCCGCGTCGCGGCCGATTATGCGAAGACGCAGGCCCCGGACGGCACGACGCTGATGATCGCGAACATCGCGGTGATGACGCTCGCGCCGCTGTCGTTCCCGTCGCTCAACTACGATCCCGTGAAGGACTATGCGCCGGTGGCGCACGCCGCGAACTTCCAGCTCGGCTTCGCCGCGGGCCCGATGACGGGTGCGGGCGCGCCCGTCGCGACGATGAAGGACTATGTCACGTGGGCGACGGCGAACAAGGACAAGGCGTCTTTCGGATCGCCTGCGACCGGCAGTCTGCCGCACTTCTTCGGCGTGCTGATTGGGCAGGGCACCGGGATCGAGATGGTGCACGTGCCCTTCAATGGCTCTGCGCCGATGCGCACCGCGATCCTGGGCGGCCAGCTGCCGACAGTCGTCGACACGCTGCCCGACCTCGCGGAGCTGCACAAGAGCGGCAAGATCAAGGTGTTGGGCACCTCGGGAGCGAAGCGTGCCACCGCGCTGCCCGACGTGCCGACGTTCACCGAGCTCGGTTTCGCGAACATCGTCGGCAACGGCTGGTTCGGCTTCTACGTCCCGGCGGGCACGCCGAAGTCCGTGATCGACCGGCTGAACGCCGCGATCGTCAAGGCGCTGAACGCGCCGGACGTGCGCGAGAAGATCCTCGCGCTCGGCTTCGAGCCGACCGGAACCACGCCCGAGGAGTTCGCCCGCATCATGGCCGCCGATACCGCGCGCTGGAGACCGATCATCAAGGCGTCGGGCTTCAAGGGCGAGTGAAGCACGGTACGCGGGCGCCTGCCGGATCGCCGCGCGCCTCGAAGGCCTTTGCGGCGGCGGTTCGATGAGCGTCCGCAACCTGCTGTTCGTGATGTGCGATCAGCTGCGCGCCGATCACCTGTCCTGCTACGGCCATCCCCGGCTTGCCACGCCGAACCTCGACGCGCTCGCGGCGCGCGGGACGCTGTTCGCCAATGCGTTCGTGCAGTCCGGCGTCTGCGGCCCTTCGCGGATGAGCTTCTACACGGGCCGCTACGTGTCGTCGCATGGCGCGACCTGGAACCGCGTGCCGCTGTCCGTGGCGGAGCTGACGCTTGGCGATTACCTGCGTGCCGCCGGCCTGCCGCTTGCACTGATCGGCAAGACGCACGTGATGCCCGACCGCGCCGGTCTCGCACGCTTCGCGCTCGACGACGACCGCGAGCTCGCGCGCGGCGGCTTCGTCGAGGCGCTGCGCCATGACGGCCACCACACCGAGCCGCAGGCATCGTATGCGCAGTGGCTGCGGGCCAAGGGGTACGCAGGCGACGACCCGTGGACCGAGTACGTGATCAGCGTGACCGATGCGCAGGGGCAGACGCAGTCCGGCTGGAACATGCGCAACTGCCGCTGGCCGGCGCGGGTCGCCGAGGCACACTCCGAGACCGCGTACACGACGGACCGCGCAATCGAGTACATCCGCGCGCAGGGCGATGCGCCGTGGGCGCTGCATCTTTCGTTTGTCAAGCCGCATTGGCCGTACGTGGCGCCCGCGCCCTATCACGCGCTGTTCGGCGCGCAGGACGCCCTGCCGGTCGTGCGCGACGCGGCCGAACTGGCGGATCCGCACCCGGTGCTCGCCGCCTACCGCAGGCAGGAAGAGTGCGCAAATTTCATGCGCGACGAGGTGATCGCGACCGTGCGACCGGCCTACATGGGCCTCGTGCGGCAGATCGACGATCACCTCGGGCGGCTCTGGCAAGCGCTCGACGAGGCCGGGTGCTGGCAGGACACGCTCGTCGTGTTCACCTCCGATCACGGCGACTTCCTGGGCGACCACTGGCTCGGCGAGAAGGAGCACTTCCACGACGCGGTGCAGCGGGTGCCGCTGATCCTGGCGGCGCCGGGTGCGGCGCCCGGACGCCGGGTCGAGGCATTGGTCGAGGCAATCGACGTCGTGCCGACGGTGCTCGACACGATGCGGCTCGATCCGGCGGCGCATCGCGTGGAAGGACGGACGCTGTTGCCTTGGCTCGCAGGCGAAACGCCCCCGTGGCGCGACGCCGTCTTTTCCGAGCTCGACTGGAGCTTTCGCGAGGCGCGGCGGAGCCTCTCCCGCCCTCCGGATCGCTGCTATGCGTGGATGGTGCGCACGGCCGAGTGGAAGTTCGTGCACTGGCTCGATTTTCCGCCGCAGCTCTTCGATTTGCGCAGCGATGCTTCGGAACTGCACGACCTTGGCCGATCGGCCGCACACGAGCCGGTCCGCGAGGCGATGCGCGCGCGTCTCCTTGACTGGTTCACGCAGCGCAAGCGGCGGACGACGGTGACGCTCGCCGAGGTCGTGCAGGGCACGGCCGCACACAAGCGGGCGGGCGCGTTCTTCGGGCAATGGTGATCGCCGGCACGGGAGAGCGGACGCCCGCTCAGCGGAGCGCAGCGAGGAAGCGGCGCCGTTCCGTCTCGGGGAAGCGCTCGATTGCGTAGCGCAGCATCGTGCGCGGCATCCGCGCCGCGTGGGCTTCCAGGAACGCGATCTCGGCTTCCCGGCTCACCCGTTTGCCGACCTCGCGCAGCATCCAGCCGACCGCCTTGTGGATCAGGTCGTGCGGGTCGTCCAGCAGGCACGCGGCGAGGCGCAGCGTTTCGTCCGCTTCGCCGTGCTTAATGAAATGGAATGTCGCCATGATCGCGATCCGCCGCTCCCACAGGCTGGTGGAGCGGGCGAGGCGGTAGAGCGGGCGGCGGCTGCGGGACGCGAGCCAGCCGCCAACGATCGAGTCGGCGGAAACGTCGACGAGATCCCAGTTGTTGATGTGGGCGGTGTGGTCCAGGTAGATCCGGTAGAGCGCGCGGCGCGAGGCGTCGTTCCCGCCGCGGAAGTCGCGGACCATGGCGAGCAGCGCGAGCAGACGCTCCTCGTGCAGCGGCGAACGCAACAGCGCGAGCAGCGATCGCGTGGACAGCACACCACACTGCCGAAGCACCTGGCGCGTCGCCGGCACCCGCACGCCGAGGAACACGTCACCTTCGGCGTACTCGCCCGGGCGGGTCTTGAAGAAGCGCTGCAGCGCGGGCACGTCTTTCGGATTCGCCTGCGCAGCAAGGGCTGCCCGGATCGATGCGAGATCGGCAAGCATGGCGTTTCCGCGCGCGCGGTCAGTCCGCGGCTCCGGATGCGGGCGGCGCGCCGGTCTGCGCCGCATCGCGCGCCCGGAGCTTCGCGGTGATGTAGTCGCGGTGCGAAACGTGGAGCAGGTCGGCGAGTTTCCTTATCAGGTGTTCTTCGTACACCGACAGTGCCACATCGGCATACGCCACCTCCCACAGCAGCTCGATCACGCGCACCTTCTGCTCGTAGCCGAAGCGCTGGTTGATGATCGACGTGAACTGGTAGTAATCGTTGGCATCGCGCCCTTCGGCTTCGGCGAGATCGATCACCGTTTGCGCGTCCTCCGGCGAGAGCCCGAACTTCCCGCGCACCGCACGCAGCACGACCCCGCGCTCGGCGGCACCGGCGTCGCCGTCCAGCCGCATCACCTCGGCCAGCAATGCCGCGGTCGCCACCTCGATCGTGTGGCGGCCGGCGGGGTTCTGGGCATCGCCGAGATGCTTGTCGAAGAAGTCGCGCAGCACTTTCAGCATGGCGTTCGGTGAAGATTGGCGAACGATCGATGCAACAGTCGCATCGCGAGCATTGCAAGCGGGGCAAATGCGCCCGCGGCGGCTAGCGCGCTCCCGCAGCGGCGAGGATCGCGACCATGTCGCGGTAGCCGCGCGATTTCGCGAGCTCGACCGGCGTCGTTCCACCGCGGTCGGCGAGATTGACGTTCGCGCCGGCGTCGACCAACGCCTTCAGCGTCGCGACGTGGCGCGGGCCGCCATCGCCCAGCACGATCGACTCGATCAGCGCCGTCCAGCCCAGATTGTTCACGTGGTCGAGCGGCGCCTTCGCGCGAATCAGGATGCGGACCACTTCGTCGTGGCCCAGATGCGCCGCGGCGATGAGCGCGGTGCCGTCGTAGCGGCTGGTGACGTTCTTCGCGCTGCATCCGATCGCAAGCGCCGCCTCGAGTGTGGGTACATCGTTGGCCACCGCCGCGATCGTGACGATGTCGTAGCGGTCGCTCTCGAGCGCGTTTGCGTCGGCGCCGGCGGCCGAGAGCGCCCGCATCGCGTCGTGCCATCCGCGATAGGCGGCGACATGAAGCGCCGTGCGGCCGTAGCCGTCACGGGCATCGATCGGCGCGCCGGAGACGACGAGTTTGCGGATCGAGGCGACGTCTCCCGCGGCGGCTGCGGCATGGAGCCCCGTGTACGCAGCGAGCTGCGATGCCGTCGGCGGCATCTGGGCGAGCACCGGGGCGACGGCGAACAGGAACAGGGCAAGAAGGGGGATGGCGCGCATTCGTTTCTCCGGGACGGCGGGCGCTGCCATTGTGCCGCACGCCGACGTCCTGCGACACGGGCACTCGCCGGCTCGCGCGGTGTCGAAATGCGCGTAGACTTTCCTCTGCGCCTGCCATGCGGCAGCAAACGCACGGGCGCGCGCCCCCAGGACCCGCTCATGGCCGACATCGAGAACTGGATTTTCCCCGAGCGACTGCAGCCTGCCGAGAGCGACGTGCGCTTCGACCTCGCGGCCGCGCTCGATGCGGTGGTCGCGCTGCGCGCCGAGATCCCGGAAGACGCGTTCACCGCCGGCGTGCTCGGCACCGAGCGCACGGGCAACGGTGTCGTGATCCGCGACGACGGCCTGGTGCTGACGATCGGCTACCTGATCACCGAGGCGACCTCGATCTGGCTCACGGCGAACAACGGGACTGCCGTGCCCGGCTATCCGGTTGCGTTCGATTTCGAAACGGGCTTCGGGCTCGTGCAACCGCTCGCGCCGCTCGACCTCGCCGCGTTGCCGCGCGGCACGATGCGCTCGGTGGACATCGGCGACGAGGTGTTCGTCATCGGGCACGGCGGCCGCCCGCATGCGCTGAAGGCGCGCCTGTTCGCCAAGCGCGAATTCGCAGGTTACTGGGAATACGTGCTCGACCAGGCGCTTTTCACGACCCCGCCCCATCCCGAGTGGAGTGGCGCCGCACTCGTCGATCACGACGGGCGGCTGATCGGCATAGGCTCGCTGTTCGTGCAGGAGCAGATCGACGGCGAGGCGCTGAAGGGCAACATGTTCGTGCCGGCCGACCTGCTCGAGCCGATTCTCCAAGACCTGCTCCGCTTCGGCCGGCCCAATCGGCCGGCACGACCCTGGCTCGGCATGTATGTGGCCGAAGCGGACGGGCGATTCATCGTGCACGGGCTCGCGAAGGGCGGCCCGGCCGACGCCGCCGGCATACAGCTCGGCGATGCGGTGACCGAGGTCGCAGGCCGCCTGGTCAGCGATCTCGCACAGCTCTTTCGTGCGGTCTGGCGGCTCGGTCCGGCGGGCACCGAGATTGCGCTCACCGTGCGGCGCGGCACCCAGAGTCTGCCGATGCGCGTGCGCTCGGCCGATCGCGCGGATTTCCTGAAAAAGCCCTCGCTGCAATAGCCCTCTTCTGGGTCCCTGAGGGGTTCTGCAGCAGCCCGCTGGTCGCTACGCTTTCGCCGTCAGCTCGACGAAGCGGCGGAAGATGTCGCTCTCGGTGATGATGCCGACGAGCTTGCCGTCGTCCACCACCGGCAGCCCGCCGACACGATGCGCGAGCATCAGCTTGGCCGCGTCGCGCAGGTCCAGGCCGGAGGTCACCGTGACGAGATCCTTGGTCATGATTTCGCCGATATCGACCCGCGATTGCAGATACTGAAGTGCGGCGAGCAGCAAGTCGCGCTCCGCGACAATGCCGACCAGCCGGTTGCGATCGACGACGGGCAGGCGGCGCAGCCGCTTCTCCTGCATGATCGCGAGCCCGTGCTGGAAATCATCGCCGGGCTTCACGGTGACCACCGGGTGCGACATGCGATTGCGGACGATCATTGATTCCTCCTTCGAGCCCGGGTCAATCCCGGCGCCTCGGGAAAATTATAGGAGGTGATTCGCGCCGCACCTGCCGCATTCCGGGCGAAGTTGACCTTGGACAAGGCGCTTGCGCGGGGCCCCCGTCCATTGCGCACCCGCGTTTCGGCAAACCTTGCGCCCGCCGTTTGATCGCGATCAAGCCCCGGACGATACGGGCATTGCGGGCTCCGGAAATCGGGTATTCTTGATACAAACACGAATCGTTCTCATTTCTGGCCCCACATCGCAATGGACTGCAGCCCGGGCTCCCTTTCTCCTGCCGGCAGGCTTGCCCCGGCCGAACGCCGCCTGACCACGTATGCGCTGGTCGGCAACCCGAATGTGGGCAAGTCGGTGATCTTCCATCGGCTGACCGGGAGCTACGTCAACGTTTCCAACTATCCCGGCACGACCGTCGAGGTGGCGCGGGCGGGCGCGCGCTTCGAGCGCGGCTCGCAGGTGCTGGACACACCCGGCGTACTCGCCTTCCCGTCCCGCAGCGACGACGAGCGCGCGACGATGCGGGCGCTGTTGCGCGAGGATCTCCGCGGTTTGGTTCAGGTGGCCGACGCCAAGCATCTTCGCCGCGGCCTCAACCTTACGCTCGCGCTGGCCGAGATGCGGCTGCCGCTGACGCTCGTCCTCAACATGAGCGACGAATCGAAGGCGCGCGGCATCGGCACGGACGCCGCGAGGCTCGCCAGGGCGCTCGGCATCGATGTCGTGGCGACGGTGGCGACGGCGGGCACCGGCATCGACGCGCTTGCCCTTGCGCTGCCGGGGGCGAGCGTGCCGAACGTGCTGACACGCTACCCCGAGCCGATGGAGGGTGCGGTCGTCGAAGCCCAGCGGTTGATCGATGGAGTCCTTTCCCGTTTGCCGTTCGCTTCCCGCGCGCTGGCCGTGCAGTTCCTGGGGGGTGATCCGGAAGTCGAGGCGTGGCTCGCCGCGCGGATGGAAAGCCGCTTCCGCGCGCTGCTCGAGTTGCGCGAGCGCGCCCAGCCGGCCGGCGAGTCGCTGTCGACCGCGCTTGCCCGCGCTCGCGCCCACATGGCCACGACGCTGGCCAACGCGGCGACCACCCACCATGCCGCGACCGCGCCGCCGATGTCCGCGCGCGTCGGCCGGCTCGTGCTGCATCGCTTCTGGAGCATTCCGATCCTGCTCGCGGTGCTTTTCGCCGTCTACGAATTCGTCGGCAAGTTCGGCGCCGGCACGCTGGTCGAATGGACCGAGAAGGGCCTGTTCGGGAGGATGATCAATCCCGCGGTCGTGGACTGGGTCAACCACATTGCGCCGTGGCCATGGCTCGCGGATCTCGTAGTCGGCGACTACGGTCTGTGGACGATGGGCATGACCTATGCGGTCGCGCTGATCCTGCCCATCGTGACGACGTTCTTCATCGCGTTCGGCCTGCTCGAGGACTCCGGGTACTTCTCGCGGCTGTCGGTGCTCGCCAACCGCCTCTTCGCAACGATCGGCCTGAATGGCCGCGCGGTGCTGCCGATGGTGCTGGGCCTCGGTTGCGTGACGATGGCCACGCTGACGACGCGCATCCTGACCACGAAGCGCGAACGGCTGATCGCGACGTTCCTGATGGCGCTCGCGATCCCCTGCTCCGCGCAGCTTGGCGTGGTGATGGGCATGCTGGGCGGCGCGGGCGTGGTCGCGCTGCTCGCGTGGTCGGTGACACTGGTGCTGACGCTGCTCGCCGTCGGCTGGCTCGCATCGAAGCTCATCAAGGGTCGGCGCATCCCGCTCGTCACCGAGCTGCCCCCGCTGCGCTGGCCGGTCGCCGCCAATGTGGTGAAGAAGACCGCGGGCCGGTTGCACTGGTATCTGCGCGAAGTGATCCCGCTGTTCCTGATCGGTACGCTGCTGATGTTCGCGCTCGACCGCACCGGCGTGCTGCCGTGGATCATCGCCAAGGGCGAGCCGCTCGTCACCGGATGGCTCGGCCTGCCCAAGGAGGCGAGCGCGGCATTCGTCATGGGCTTCCTGCGCCGCGACTTCGGCGCGACCGGCCTCTTCGCGATGGGATCCGCGCTGTCGCCGCGGCAGATGGTCGTCGGTATCATCACGCTGACGCTGTTCGTGCCGTGCATCGCCAGCGTGATGATGATCGTCAAGGAACAGGGACTGCGGATCGCGGGACTGATGCTCGCGATGATCGTCCCCACGGCGTTCGTGATCGGCGGTATCGCCAACCTGGCATTGCGTGCGCTGGGCGTCGCCTGACCCGACCCGCGATCGCGATGCCCCGATCGGTAAATCCGCCGGAATCACTGGACCGCGTCGCGCCAGGCCGGACGGTCGAGTTCGAAGGCTTCGCCGACGGACTCGATGCCGGCTTTCGCGATCAGCTGCTCGCCTATGGCGTGCAACCGAAGCAATTGCTCAAGGTGCTGCAACAGCAGCCGATGACCGTCGTGGTCTGCGATCACGTCGAACTTGCGCTGGAGGCGCCGGTCGCACGTATGATGCAGGTTCGGACCCCCCGCTAGCGCCCGCCCGCACGGGACGCGCGGCCGGCCCGCTCGGATGGCTCCTGACCCGGAGGCGTCATGCTGCGCAATACGCCACAGCGCTGGGGCGCGATGGCCCAGGTGTTTCACTGGGTCAGCGCCGCGCTCGTCCTCTACCTGCTCGGGCACGGCTGGTGGATGACGCATTTCGCCGCCCGCGACACGCGGCTTTCCGAGTACACGACGCACGCCTCTGTCGGCTACTTTCTGCTCGCGCTGATCCTGATCCGCATGATCTGGCGCTGGACCAATGACGTGCCGCTGCATCCCGCCTCCGCGCCGGCGTGGGAGCGCCGGATGGCGCTGGGTACGCATATGGCGCTCTACCTGTTGCTGGTCGTCGAGAGTTACTTGGGCTGGGCGCTCTCCGGGACGCTGCGCCAGCCGCTCGATCGCACGCTGGGCGGGATCGTGCGCGTGCCGCAAATCACGCGGCCGGGCAACCGCAGTCTGCACGACTTCTTCGAGGAGGCGCATCAGGTTGTCGCGTGGATCCTCGCCGCACTCGTCCTGCTGCATGTCGCCGCCGCGGTCTACCACTGGAAAGTGCGGCGGGACGACGTGCTGCAGCGGATGCTGCCCGAGTAGGCCGGCCACGCGAGCGTCCCCGGCCCGGCTGCGCGTCTGTCGCCGATCACAGGGCGACCGCCCTCGAGACTAGAACCTATCTCATAATCAGCCGCGGGATGCGTTGCGGCGAGAAAGCCTGGCAGCAAGGCGCGAGGAGGCAGCGTAGTCGTGCCTACGCAACGACGAGCAACGCAGAAACTGACGAAAGGGGCCAGGCTCGACATCTGGTCAAGCGTAGGCGGCAATCGATTCGGAATGCCCCTTTTCACCCCTGAAGCGGTTGCTGCCCGGTGGCGACGAGGCGTAGCGAAGAGGCCCGCGTCCCGGAAACCGGGAACGCGCAACCGGCGGCGACGGTTCAGGCGCGCGGCGAATCCGCGCAGCAGCGAATGTTGCCGAAGGCGGCGCGTTTGCTTCAAACTGGCTGCGCGCAGCGCGGCCGCACGTGCCGCCGTTGCGTGCCGTCCTTCGCCACTCCGGAGCGCTTCCATGAAGTCATTCCCGCTTTGCCTTCGTGATGCCGTCGCCGCGCTGGCGCTCTCGATGACGGTGGCGCTGCCCGCCGTCGCGGCGCCCGTCACACAATGCACGGTCATCAGCGTCTGCTATTGCGTCAACACCGACTTCAAGGCGGCGATCGACGAGAAGGTCGCCTACTACCGCGCCGCGATCGCTGCCGAGCGCGCCAAGGGCAAGGCGATCGGCTACATGAGTGTGCCGCTGTCGACGGCCGGCGGCAGCTATTTCGGCGTCAATCGCGAAGTCGCGCAGAAGGTCAAGGAGCGCGTCGAAGCACGCTTCGGCACCGCGTCGGCGTGGCTCCTCGATCCGACGGCAAAGGAGGCCGACCTGCCCACGCTGAACGGCGTGCGTGCGGGCCAGGGCGACTATCTCGTGATGTGGACCCGGATCCTCGAAGGCGACAAGGGCCTGGGCGAGGATTTCGACTTCGTCTACTTTGTCGGCCCGTCCGACTACGCGGAGTTCTTCGGCCTGACCGGCAAAGGCGACATGGACCGCATTGCCGCGTATTTCGACGAGCGGCTGCAGAAGGATGCCGATCTCAAGCGCGCAATCGAGCGCGGCACCGTGACGGCGGCGTCCTTCCGCAATTACTACGGCTTGAAGGCGAGCGCGGCGTTCAGTGTCGGCGCGCACGACGAGTGGAACGTGATCCGCGCGGTCAATGCGCGTCGGCGCGACGACGCCAAGCTCGGCCTCGCCAACCAGCTGCCGATGATGTTCGACGGGCGGGCGCTGTCGAGCGCCGAGTCCGAGCAGGCCGTGACCGCCGGCAACGCAGGCGCCTGCAAGACGACACCCTGACGCCCGACGGCGCGACGCATGAGCGCCAGGTCGAACGCATGCGGCGCCGCGTGAACCCTCACGCCCAGGTGACGCGAATGGCGACGCGTGACATCGTGGAACCTCGCTCAACCCAGCTCGTCGATCGACCGCGGCCAGCTTTTGTGCAGCAGGCGTGACAGCGCGCGGTCGGCGAGGATGACGCCCCCCGTCTGGCAGCGCGCGCAGTAGTGGCATTCGTTCTCGGCGTACACGATCCGTTGCACCGGCGAGCCGCAGACCGGGCAGGGCTGGCCGAACCGGCCATGCACTGCCATTTCCGGCCGGAACGCGGTGACTCTCTCCGGAAACGCGCCGGCAGCCTGGTCGCGCAGCCGTGCGGTCCACTCGGTCAGCACGTCACGCGCGGCATCGAACAGGCGCGCGATCTCCACGGTCGTGAGCTTCGACGTCAACGCGATCGGCGACAGCCGCGCACGGTGCAGGATCTCGTCCGAATAGGCGTTGCCGATGCCGGCGAAAAGCCGCGGATCGGTCAGCGCGCGCTTGAGCGTGTGGTTCTCGGATTCAAGTCGCACGGAAAACGCCGGAAGGCCGCTCGCGGGCACTTCCAGCCCGCCCATGTCGAACGCGCATAGCGACTGCGCACCCTGAACGACGTGGAGCGACGCGCGCCGCTTGCTGCCGGCCTCGGTGAACGCGAGCCGTCCCGTCGAGAAGTGGAACAGCGCGAGCGTGATGCGACCGGGTGGCTTTTCGGTGCCGGCGAGCCAGCGCAGGCGGCCTGCGACCATCAGGTGGAAGACGAGGTACAGGTCATCGTCAAGCGCCAACACGATGCGCTTGCCGAGACGACTCACAGCGCGGACGCGCCTGCCATTCACGTTCTCGATCGGCGGCACCGCGGTGCGCAGCAGAAACGGGTTGCGCAACTCGACGCGCGCAAGCGTCGCGCCCGCCACGCGTGCGGCGAGCGCCGCGCAATAGACCTCGACATCGGGAAGCTCGGGCATCGGGCAGCTCTGCAGCTCGTCTTGCGCAGCGGGCATCTCCTCGCGTGCTTGCGCCCGCACGGCTTTGACGACGGACCTCGCTACTTCGCCGCGAGGTCCGCCTTGTAGTCCCAGCCGCCACCCATCGCCTTGGCGAGATCGATCAGCGCGAAGCGCACGTCGCGCGCCGTCAGGATCTCCAGGGTCTGGGCCCGCAGCAACAGCCGCTGCGCGTCCAGCACCTCGAGATAGGGCGAATAACCGGCTCGATAGCGGACGTCGGCGAACTCGAGCGACTCCTCGAGCTTGCGCGCGCGCTCGCTCTGCGCGGCGAGCGCCTCGCGCGTCGTGCGATTGGCGACCAGCGCATCATGCGTCTCGCGGAACGCGGCCTGAACGGTTTGCCGGTACTCGACGATCGCCGCATCGCGGCGCGCGACTTGCGCCTGAACGTTCGCCTCGATCGCCTTGAATCCCAGCACCTGCTGCGTCAGCGCTGCGCCGAAGGCCCACGCGAGCGCCGGGCCGGTGAACAAGTTGCTGAGCGCCGCTGATTCGACGCCGTAGCCGCCGGTAAGCGATATCGACGGAAAGTAGTCCGCGCGAGCGGCGTCGATTCGCAGCGCTGCAGCGGCGATCTGCGCTTCCGACTGCCGGACGTCCGGTCGGCGCTCGAGCATGCCGGAGGGCAGCCCCGCCGGCACTGGAGGCACGCCGAGCAGCCGCACGCGCGCTACGTCGCGCGCGACTTCCGGCGTGAACACGGCGCGTGGCGAGCGGCCGGTCAGTGCGGCGACGGCAGACTCGTAGTTGCCGACGAACCGCTCTGCCACGGGGATGTCTGCCGCGACCGCCGAACGCTCGGCTTCCGCACGCCGCAGGTCGTACTCGCCGATGATTCCGGAGTCGTAGAGATCCTGCTGCAGCGCAACTGTCTCCTCGCGCGACTTCAACGTGTCGCGCAGCAGCACGAGCTCGGCATCGGCGGCAAGCAGTCCGAAGTACGCGCGCGCGGTCTCGGCGGCGACCGCGATCCGCACTGTCTGCCGCGCATACTCCGATGCCAGCAACTGCTGCCGCGCCGCCGCTGTGCCGCTCCGGTACTTGCCCCACAGGTCGATCTCGTAGGAGGCGTTGAGACCGACCGCATAGTTGTTGCTCACCGCACCGAAGCCGCCGGAGTTCTGCTGCGAGGTCGCCTGGCTCGTGCGGCTGCGCCCTGCGTCGACGCCGAGCGTCATGTTCGGGAACTGGAACGAGCGCGCGAGCAGCAGGTTCGCCTGCGCGAGCTCGATGCGCGCAATCGCCGCCTGCAAATCGAGGTTGTTCGCGAGCGCCTCGTCGACCAGCGCGTTCAGCATCGTGTCGTCGAACGACATCCACCAGCGCTCGAGGTCGAGATGCGCCAGCGTGGCTTGCGGCAGATCGAGCGCGGGCGGCGTAGTCGGAGTGGACTGGCAGGCGGCGAGCGCGAGCGCGGCCGCGCTCGCCAGCGTGCGCAACCGGAAGGCGGAATTACGCATGGTCGGGCCTCGTGATCGGAGGATGCCCCGGCGTGTGCGGCGCGACGTGCGTCACGGTGCGCAGGTGCGCCACTTCGCCGATCAGTTCGTCGTGCGAGCGGCGTTCGCGGATTCGGCGCTCGAAGAGCACCTTGAAGAAGAGCGGCACGTGGAAGACGGCGAGCACGGTCGCGGCGATCATTCCGCCCATGACGCCCGTGCCGACCGAGTGCCGCGCGCCGGCGCCCGCCCCCACCGAGATCGCGAGCGGCAGCACCCCGAGGATGAACGCGAGCGAAGTCATGAGGATCGGGCGGAAGCGCAACCGCGCGGCCTCGATCGCCGAGGCCGACGCCGAGAGTCCCTCCTCGTGCTTCAGCACCGCGTACTCGACGATCAGGATCGCGTTCTTGGCGGCGAGCCCTAGCAGCGTCACGAGGCCGATCTGGAAGTAGACGTCGTTGGTGAGCGGCGTCGCGCCGAAAAAGGGCCCGGCCAGGTTCTTGACCCAGATCGCCAGCAGCGCGCCGAATGTCCCGAACGGCAGCGCGAGCAATACGGACAGCGGCAGCGACCAGCGCTCGTATTGCGCCGCGAGGATCAGGAAGACCATCACGACCGCGAACCCGAGCGCGAAGACGGACGCACCGCCGGACTTCTTCTCCTGGTAGGAGGTGCCGCCCCAGTCGAAGCTGAAGTCGGCCGGCAGCGTCTCGCGCGCGATCTGCTCGACCCGCGCGATCGCCTGACCCGACGAGTAGCCGGGTGCCGCCTCGCCGAAGATCTTGACCGCCGGAAGGTTGTTGAAGCGGTCGAGCGAGTCGGGGCCCGACGAGTACTTGACGTTGACGAGCGAGGCGAGCGGAATCATCTCACCGCGCTGCGAGCGCACGTAGATGCCCTCGATGTCCGCCGGGCGGTTGCGGTACGAGGGCTCGGCCGACATCAGCACCTGCCAGGTGCGGCCGTACTTGTTGAAGTCGTTGACGTAGTAGCTGCCGAGCGTGGCGGAAAGCGCATTGAACACGTCGTCCAGCGGGACGCCGGATTTCTTCGTCTTCTCGCGGTCGACGTCGACGAAAAGCTGCGGGACCGTCGCCCGCCACAGCGTCTGCGCACGGCCAAGTTCGCTGTCGCTGTTCACGCGGGCGAGGAACTGCTGCGTGACCTCCTGCAGGCGCTTCGCGCCGCCCTCGCCGCGGTTCTGGATGTAGAACTCGTAGCCGCCGGCGGTGCCGAGGCCGAAGATCGGCGGCGGGTTGAACGCGAGCACCAGCGCTTCCTTGATGCCGACCGTCTTCATGAACAGCTCGCCGACCAGCTGCGGCGCGGTCACCGCGCGGTCGTCCCAGGGCTTCTGCGTCACGAAGATCGTCGCCGCGTTGTTGCGGAATCCGCCGCCCAGGAAGTCGAAGCCCGTGAACGAGACGACATCCTGGTTGGCGGGGTTGCTGCGGATCGCCTCCTCGACGCGGCTTACGACCTTGAACGTGCGCTCCAGCGTCGCGCCGTCGGGCAGGATCACCGCGCCAATGTAGAAGCCCTGGTCCTCGTCGGGTACGAGGCTGCCCGGCGTCGTGCGCCAGAGCAGCACGGTGACCGCGACCATCGCGGCGTACACGAGCAGGACCATGCCGGCGCGGCGGATGATCCACACGACGCCGTCCGTATAGCGGTGCGTGACGCGCGCGAACCAGCCGTTGAACCAGCGGAAGAAGCGGTTGGGCTCGCGGTGGCCCTGCTGCAGCATGATGACGCACAGCGCCGGCGAGAGCGTCAGCGCGACCAGCCCCGAGATCACGACGGAGATCGAGATCGTCACCGCGAACTGGCGGTAGAGCTCGCCGGTCAGGCCGCCCAGGAATGCGATCGGCACGAAGACCGCGGTCAGCGTCAGCACGATCGCGATGATCGGACCCGTGACCTCGCGCATCGCCTTGATCGCGGCGTCGCGCGGGGGCAGCCCTTCCTCGCGCATGATCCGCTCGACGTTCTCGAGCACGACGATCGCGTCGTCCACGACGATGCCGATCGCGAGCACCATGCCGAACAGCGTCAGCGTGTTGATCGAGTAGCCGAGCAGGTAGATGCCGGCGAACGTGCCGATCAGCGACACGGGCACTGCCGCGAACGGGATGATCGCCGCGCGCCAGCTCTGCAGGAACAGGTAGACGACGAGGAACACGAGCACCATCGCCTCGGCGAGCGTCTTCATCACCTCGCGGATCGACACCTCGACGAACCGCGTCGTGTCGTAGGGCACCGCATAGGCGAGCCCCGTCGGGAAGCGTGTCGCGAGCTCGTCGACGGTGCGCTTGACGGTCTTCGCAACGTCGAGCGCGTTCGCGCCGGGCGCGAGGAAGATGCCCACCAGCGTGGCCGGCTTGCCGTTGTAACGGCCCATGAACTCGTAGTCGCGCGAGCCGAGCTCGACGCGCGCGACGTCGGAGAGCCGGACCGCCGAGCCGTCCGGACTGGCGCGCACGATGATCTGCTCGAATTCCTTCGCGTCGGAAAGCCGCCCTCTGGACGTGATCGTGTAGACGAGATCCTGGCCCTTGGGCGAGGGCGACTGGCCCACCTTGCCGGCGGCGAACTGCGCGTTCTGCTCGCTGATCGCGAGCGCGATGTCCTGCGGCGCGAGTTTGAGCTGCGCCAAGCGGTCGGGCTTCAACCAGATGCGCATCGCATAGTCCTTGGCGCCGAAGATCTGCACGTTCGTCGTGCCGGGCAGGCGCTTCAGCTGGTCGAGCACGTTCAGCGTCACGTAGTTGGACGTGAACAGGTCGTCGTAGCGGCCGTCGGGGGAATAGAACGCGAGCACCTGCAGGAAGGCGGAAGAACCGGGCTCGACGTTCACGCCCTGCCGGCGCACTTCCAGCGGCAGGCGCGGCTCGACCTGCTTCACGCGGTTGTTGACGTTGACCGCGGCGATGTCGATCGAGGTGCCGATCTCGAAGGTCACCTGGATCTGCACGATGCCGTTCGAGGCCGAGTTCGACGACATGTAGATCATCCCGGGCACGCCGTTGATCGCGTTCTCGAGCGGTGCGGCCACCGTCTGCTCCAGCACTTCGGCCGACGCTCCGGGGTAGATCGCCTGCACGGTGACCACGGGCGGCGCGATCTCCGGATACTGCGCGATGGGCAGCGAGCGCATCGCGGCCAAGCCCGCGAGCACGAGGAACACCGAGATGACCACGGCGAAGATCGGGCGGTCGATGAAGAAGCGGGAGAACATGGCGGTCGTCCCTGCCTATTTCTTCGGCGTGACGCCGGGTTGCGCAGCGCCCTTCGCATCCGGCGCGGGCGCGCCCGCGGAGGCGAGCTTGATCGGCGCGCCGGGCATCAGTTTGGCCACGCCATCGACGATCACCAGCTCGCCGGCCTTGAGCCCGGACTCGATCACCCACAGGTTGCTGCCGTTGTCGGCGACCCAGTCGCCGACGACCACCGGACGCACGGCGGCGATATCCTTGCCGTCCTTGTCCTTGCCTGTCACGTAGACGAATTTGCCCTGCGGCCCGTCGAGCACGGCGACCTGCGGCACCGCGAGCGCGTCCTTGCGCTGCGCGCCCTTGAGCGCCACACGCACGAACTGACCGGGTTTGAGGGCAAGGTCGCCATTGGCGAGCTCGGCGCGCATTTCATAGGTGCCGGTCGCGGGGTTGACCCGGTTGTCGGAAAAGTTGATCTTGCCGCTGCGCGGAAATATCGAGCCGTCGGACAGCCGGACCGTCACCTCGAACGCGTTGTTCGCCGGCAGCGCGAGACGGCCTTCCGCCATTGCCCGGTTGAGCCTTTGCTGCTCGTTTTCCGAGACGTTGAACAGCACCCAGATCGGGTCGACCTGCGACACGGTGGTGAGCAGCGTCGTGTTCGCGTTCGCGAGGCTGCCTTCCGATTGCTGCGCGCGGCTCGACAGGCCGCTGATCGGCGCGTTGACGCGCGTGTAGGCGAGGTTCAGGCGCGCTTCGGTGAGCTTCGCCTCGGCGACCTTGACCGTCGCGGCGGCGAGTTGGGCGGCGGAATTCGCGTCGTCCGCTTCCTTCTGCCCGATCGCCCTGCGCTCCGCCAGCGGCTTCAACCGGGCTGCCTCGCGATCGGCTTGCGCCTTCTGTGCCTGCGCCCGCGCGAGTTCGGCTTCGGCGGAGGCGAACTGGGCTTCGAACGGCCGGGCGTCCAGCAGGAACAGCGGCTGCCCGGCGCGCACCGGCGCGCCCTCCTGATAGAGCCGCTTCGCGACGATCCCGGTGACACGGGCACGCACTTCGGCATCCTTCGAGCCGGCCGTCTGACCCACGTACTCGAACACCACCGGGAACGACGAGGGCTTGACCTCGAGGGTGGTCACCTCGGCGGGCGGGAAGCCCATCATCCCGCCGTGGGGCTGCTGCGGTCCGCAGGCGACCAGTGCGAGGATTCCGGCAATCAGCAAGGGATGACGCAGGGTTGCGACGCAGGACATGGTGGCTCCGAAGCAGAAGGCTGCCTGCCGGCTTGCGGCCGGGGCTTGCCAAGGCCTGCAATCCTACTTACAGTCATGAATGTTTGTAAATAGGCTTGCCGGATTTTCGTTAGGTGTATGGTAAGACGAACCAGGAGCGAGGCGCTCGCTACGCGCGAGGCGCTGCTCGATGCCGCGGAAGCCGTCTTTCATCGCAACGGCGTGACACGCACCTCGCTCGCGCAGGTCGCGGCGGAAGCGGGTGTCACGCGCGGCGCGATCTACTGGCACTTCCGCGACAAGGGTGAACTCTTCGCCGCGATGGCGAGCCGCGCGACGCTGCCGCTCGAAGCCGCGCTCGAGTCGGCGGCGCGGACCCGGGACGACGACGCGCTGTCGACGTTGCGCGAGGTGGGTGTGCGGGGACTGACCGAGATCGCCACCAATCCGCGCACGCGCGCCGTGCTCGAAATCCTGCTGCACAAGGTCGAGCGTGCCGACGCGCTCGCCTCCGGCGTCCCGCGGCCCGAAGAAATGGATCGGCATTGCCTGCGCTCGGTCGAGCAGGTGATACGCCGTGCAATCTCGCAGGGCTCTCTCCCGGGCGATACCGACCCCGCGCTCGCGGCGACGGCGATGCACGGCTACGTCAGCGGCATCATCGAGATGTGGCTCGGCGAGCCGCGCACGTTCGACCTCGCGGCGGCCGCAGGCGCACTGATCGACACGATCATCGCCGGCTTGCGCGCGGCGCCGCCGCGCCTGGTGCACGGCGCGGCAAGAGCTGGTTAAGCGGCGCGCGGGGCGCTCGCATGGCCCCCGTGGCCGGATTCGGCGCGGGAGGGCGAGTCGGGGTCGGGCATAATCGCGATTCCCTTTCCCCATTTCAATAGCCCTTTCCATGAGCACGATCAACACCGTCGGCGTCGTCGGCGCCGGCACGATGGGCAACGGCATCGCGCAGGCGTGCGCGGCGGCCGGCGTCAACGCGATCATGATCGACGTCTCCGATGCCGTGCTGCAGAAGGGCACCAACGCCATTGCCGCGAGCCTGGAACGCCTCGTCAAGAAGGAAAAGCTCTCGGCGAAGGACCGCGACGCGACGCTCGCGCGCGTCAAGGCGACGACCAGCTACGATGCGCTGCGCGACGCCGATCTGATCATCGAGGCGGCGACCGAGAATCCATCGATCAAGGTGGAAATCCTGCGCAAGCTCGATGCGCTCGCGCGGCAGGACGCGGTGATCGCGACCAACACCTCGTCGATCTCGATCACCCAGCTCGCGGCGATCACGCAGCGTGGCGACCGCTTCATCGGCATGCACTTCTTCAACCCGGTGCCGCTGATGGCGCTGGTCGAGCTGATCCGCGGCCTGCAGACTTCGGATGCGACCGTGGCGCGCACGCAGCAGCTCGCGAAGCAGCTCGGCAAGACGCCGATCGTCGTCAAGAACAGTCCGGGCTTCGTCGTCAACCGGCTGCTCTGCCCGATGCTGAACGAGGCGATCTTCGCGCTGCAGGAAGGGCTTGCGAGCGCGCAGGAGATCGACGACGGCATGAAGCTCGGCTGCAATCATCCGATCGGCCCGCTGGCGCTGACCGACATGATCGGACTGGACGTGCTGCTCGCGGTGATGAACGTGTTCTACAACGACTTCAACGACCCGAAGTACCGGCCCGCGGCGCTGCTGAAGGAGATGGTCGCGGCGGGTTATCTCGGGCGGAAGACGGGGCGGGGCTTCTATATATACTGAGCTTGTCGCGGCGCGAACCCCGCTATCGTCCGGGGATAAGCGCGCGAGCGTGCTGTTCGCGACACGCTGCCGTATCGAGGAGGGGAGAGATGCGCAACCGCTGGATCGCAGCAGTACTGGGCGTTGCTTTTGCACTTGCCTGCGGCACCGCGGCGGCGCAGTCGCCGCCCGCTCCACCCACGCCGGTTCGCGTGATCTCGTTCGACGGCGGCTGGAACCTGCCCGTCTGGGCGGCGCAGCGCCAGGGCTTCTTCGAAGCGAACGGCGTCGCGGTCCAGATCGCCTACACGCCCAATTCCGGCTTTCTCGTCGCGTCGCTCTTCGACGGCCGGTACGACATCGCGCTCGCGCTGATCGACAACCTCGTCGCCTACCAGGAGGGGCAAGGCGAGGCGAAGATTCCGGAAAATCCCGATCTCGTCGCGTTCATGGGCAGCGACGGCGGCTACCTGTCCATCGTCGCCGCGCCCGGTGTCAGGAGCGTGGCCGAGCTCAAAGGCAAGACGCTGTCGGTCGATGCGATGACGACCGGCGCGGCCTTCGTGCTGCGCGAACTGGTCGCCCGCAACGGCCTCGCCGATGCCGACGTCAAGTACGAGCGCGCAGGGGGCACGGCAAACCGCTACCGCGACCTGCTCGCCGGCAAGCACGACGCAACGCTTCTGCGCACGCCGTTCGAGCTGCAGGCGAGGAGCAAGGGCTACAACGTGCTCGCGAGCGCCGAGACGCTCGGCCCGTACCAGGGAACCGCCGGATTCGTCCGCCGGTCGTGGGCCGCAGCGCACGAGGCCGCGATGGTCGGGTTCCTCAAGGCGTATCGCGCCGCGGTCGACTGGATCTACGATCCCGCGAATCGCGAGATCGTCGAGGCACTGCTCGTCGCCAACAGCCGGGACATGACGCCCGCGCTGGCGAAGCCGGCGTACGATGTGCTCCTCGGCAAGGGCGGCTTGAGCCGGGATCTCAAGCCCGACGAAAAGGGCATTGCGACGGTGCTTGCATTGCGCAGCAAGTACGCGCTGCCGCCGAAACCGCTGTCCGATCCCGCCAGATACGTCGACCTCAGCTGGTACAACAAGGCGTTCGCCAACCGCTAGCCCGGATGTTTCACCGGGCCGCCGCCGATTCAATGAAGACTCGAGTCTTGCCAAGCACTTGGGACCCGCCACCGGCGGAGCGCGTCGGACGGGTGGACTGCGCGGTTTTTGGCGGTCGTTTTGCACCTGGCTCGGGTTTGCTCTCCTCGCCCATAGTCGCTGCTATTGGCGTCGTCGGCTGCGCCCGATCCAGGCCGCAAACCGCCACGCCAAATTCCCGCGCCCTGGCGAAACATCCGGGCTAGAGAGCGACCGTGGCCAAGAAACGGAAGGACCCGATCATCGTCCGCCCCGACGATATCGACCCGCACCATCGCTGGGACCGGCCGCTGCAGTCGCCGGGGCACATGCAGGTCGATTTCGAGGAGCGCGTCAACTTCCGCCGCCTGCACGATTATCGCCTCGCGCGCACCCGTGCGGCGCTGTCGCAGTCGGGGCTCGGCGCGCTGCTTTGCTTCGACCAGCACAACATCCGCTACATCACGAGCACCGTGATCGGCGAGTGGGCGCGCGACAAGCTCACGCGCTACGCGCTGCTGACCGGCAACGGCGACCCGTACATCTGGGACTTCGGCTCGGCGGCCAAGCACCACCGGCTGCACGCGCCGTGGCTGCATCACGATCACTGCCGCGCCGGTCTGCTCGGCCTGCGCGGTGCGGTGGGCAGCGACATCACGCTTTTTCGCGACGCGGCGCGCGAGATCAAGGCGATCCTTGACGAGGAAGGCGTGGGCGACCTGCCGCTCGGCCTCGACGTCGTCGAGCCGCCGATGCTCTTCGAGCTGCAGAAGCTCGGGATCGAGGTGCGCGACGGCCAGCAGACGCTGCTCGCGGCGCGGGAAGTCAAGAACATCGACGAGCTGACGCTGCTCAACATGGCCGCGGCGATGGTCGATGGCGTCTACCAGGACATCGCCGAAGCACTCAAGCCCGGCGTCAAGGAAAGCCAGATCGTCGCGCTCGCGACCAAGCGGCTCTACGAGATGGGCAGCGACTGCGTCGAGGCGATCAACTCGATCTCCGGCGAGCGCTGCAGCCCGCATCCGCACAACTTCACCGACCGCCTGATCCGCCCCGGCGACCAGGCGTTCTTCGACATCATCCAGTCGTTCATGGGTTATCGCACCTGCTACTACCGCACGTTCAACGTCGGCCTGGCGACGCCGGCGCAGCGCGACGCGTACAGGAAGGCGCGCGAGTGGATGGACGTCGCGATCGACCTGCTGAAGCCGGGGGTGTCGTCGGACCGCATCGCCGCCGCGCTGCCCACCGCCGAGGACATCGGCTTCGCGAGCGAGATGGACGCCTTCGGCCTCAACTTCTGCCATGGCCTGGGGCTGGGTCTGCACGAGCGGCCGCTGGTGTCGCGATTGAACTCGTTCAAGGAGCCGATCGAGCTCAAGGCCGGCATGGTCTTCGCGGTGGAAACGTACTGTCCGGCGAGCGACGGCATCTCGGCCGCGCGAATCGAGGAGGAGGTGATCCTGACGCCGTCCGGACCGAAGGTGATCTCGCTCTATCCTGCCCAGGAGCTGCCCATTGCCAATCCGTATTAGCGGGCGCTGTCGGAGCGGCGGCGCGACCCGGCGTACGGTTTTCCACGTTGCCGCCCGGCCGCGCTGCGAGGCGCTCGGCCCCGGTAGCTGCTGCGTTGCCGCGTCGGATGGAGCCATGCAACCGCCATTTTTTCCGCACGTCGTCGCTGATCTTCCGCAACAGCCGCCGCGCGCCCTCGCAAGCCGGCGCGACGAATCGAACACGGGAGCGGAGCAGAGGAAATGAAAGCAACGCAGGCGCGCATCGGCTGGGTCGGCATCGGCCGGATGGGCTACGAAATGGCGGCTCGGCTCGCCAAAGGCGGGGCCGATGTCACGGTCTGGAACCGCACGCGCGCCAAGGCGGAGCCGCTGGCGCAGCACGGCGCGAAGATCGCCATGCGGCTCGTCGATCTCGCGTCCTGCGACATCGTGTTCGTCATGGTGTCGACGTGGGACGACGTGAAGGAGGTCGTTGCCGGACCGGACGGCCTCCTGTCGGGCAGCGCGAAGCCGAAGATGGTCGTCGAATGCTCGTCGATCTCGCTCGAAGGCTCGGCCGAGCTGCGCGAGATGCTGAAGACGCGCGGCATCGAGCTCCTCGCCGCGCCGGTGTCCGGCAACGCGAAGGTGATCAAGGCCGGGCGGCTGTCGTTCGTGTGCTCCGGCCCCAGGCCGGCGTTCGACGCGGCGCTGCCGTTCCTCAGGATGATCGCCCCTTCGGCGAGCTATGTCGGCGAGGGCGAGCTCGCGCGCATCGTCAAGATCTGCCACAACGTCTACCTCGGCGTGGTCACGCAGTCGCTCGCCGAGATCACGGTGCTGGCCGAGAAGGCCGGCGTGCCGCGGCATGCGTTCCTCGAGTTCATGAACCAGAGTGTCATGGGCTCCACGTTCTCGCGCTACAAGACGCCGGCGTTCGTCAACCTCGATTTCAAGGTGACGTTCACGCCGAAACTGCTGCGCAAGGATCTGGACCTGGGCCTCGACGCGGGTCGCCGCTTCGAGGTGCCGATGCCGCTTGCGTCGATCACCCGCGACCAGCTGCAGGCGCTGATCGGGCGCGGCATGGACGAGGAGGACTTCGCGAAGCTCATCGTGCTGCAGGCGGAGAACTCGGGCGTTGCGTTGACGCCGGAGAACGTGCGCGTGGATGACGGCCTTGCGCCGCCAGAAGGCGCCCAACCCAAGGATCAGGAGGCTGCATGAACCCGCTGTTCAGGCTTTTCGTGCTGTTGATCGCGGTTGCCGCCGCCCCGACGGCCCTCGCGCAGCCGTTTCCGTCCAAGCCGGTGAAGGTGATCGTGCCCTTCACCGCCGGCAGCGCGACGGACATTCTCGGGCGCACGGTCGGCCAGAAGCTGCAGGAATTCTGGGGACAGCCGGTCGTGATCGAGAACCGTCCCGGCGCCGGGGGCACGATCGGCGAGGGCATCGTCGCCAAGTCGGCGGCCGACGGCTACACGCTGCTCGTGACGTCCGCCGCTTTCGCCTATAACCCTTCGATCTATCCCGACCTGCCGTACAGCGCGGAAAAGGACTTCATCGACATCGTTCCGCTGGCGGGCCAACCCAACGTGCTGGTCGTTTCCCCGTCGCTGGGGATCAAATCGGTGGCCGACCTCGTGAAGTTGGCGAAGGACAAGCCGGGGCAGCTCAATTTCGCATCGGCAGGCGTGGGCAGCGGCACGCACATCAACGCCGAGAAGTTCAAGCTCGCCGCGGGAATCGACGTCGTTCACATTCCGTACAAGGGCACGCCGGAAGCGCTCACCGATACGATGACCGGCCGCGTGACGTTCTTCTTTTCGCCGATCTCCTCCGCGCTGCCGCACGTGCGCGAGGGCAAGCTCACCGCGCTCGCCGTCAGCACCGGCAAGCGCTCGAGTGTGCTGAAGGACGTGCCGACCGTCGCCGAATCCGGAGTTGCGGGCTTCGACTATTCGCTATGGGTCGGCATGTTCGCGCCGGCCGGCACACCGGCGGCCGTCGTCGAGAAGATCGCTGCCGATGTCGCGCGCGCGGTCCAGTCGCCCGAGATGCGCGAGCGGCTCGCGGCATTGGGCGCCGAGGCGATGCCGATGTCGACGGCCGAGTTCCGCAAGTTCGTCCGCGACGAGACGGTCGAGTCGGGCAAGGTCATCAAGGCCGCCGGCATCAAGCCGCAGTAGCCGTCGCTGCCGATTCGCCTCGCACCCCGTTTCCCACGCTGCACGATCAGCCATGCCCTACGACAACGTCCTGCTCGAACAGAAAGCGCCCGGCGTCCGCCTGCTCACGGTCAACCGACCGAAGGCGCTGAACGCACTCGCCCCGGCGGTGCTGACCGACATCGCCTCGGCACTGGCGGAATCGGTGTCCGATCCGTCGACGCGCGCCCTCCTGATCACCGGTGCCGGCGACAAGGCGTTCGTGGCCGGCGCCGACATTGCCGCGATGGCGGCGATGACGCCGCTCGAAGGGCGCGAGTTCGCGCTCAAGGGTCACGCGACGATGCGCGCGCTGGAGCTCGCGCCGTTCCCTGTGATCGCGCTCGTGAACGGCTATGCGCTGGGTGGCGGCTGCGAGCTCGCGCTCGCCTGCGACTGGATCGTCGCCTCGGAGAAGGCGGTGTTTGGCCAGCCGGAAGTAAGCCTCGGCATCTGCCCCGGCTTCGGTGGGACGCAGCGGCTGACGCGCCTGGTCGGCAAGGCAATGGCGCTCGAGCTCGCGTGCACCGGACGTCAGGTGCGCGCCGAGGAGGCGCTGCGCATCGGGCTTGCGAATCACGTCGTGCCGGCCGACATGCTGGCCGCAAAAGGGCTCGAGCTCGCCCAGATGGTCGCGCAGAAGGCGCCGGTTGCGGTCAAGATGACGAAGCATCTCGTGCAGCGCGGGCAGGATCTCGATCTCGCCAACGCGAACGCGCTGGAAGCCGACGTCTTCGGGCTTCTCTGCAGCACCGACGACAAGCACGAGGGGATGACCGCGTTCCTCGAGAAGCGTCCGCCGAAGTTCGCCGGGCGCTGACGGGCTCCGGGCGCCGGTCGGGCGCGCCCTCGCGCGTGAAGCCGTCAGCGGACGTCGAGCATGACGGCGCCAATGCCCTCGATGTCGGCGTCGAGCATCGCCGGCCGATGCACGCGGGTGACGCCGGACAGGCTGCCGGTCGTGACGAATTGTCCCCGGCGCATTCCCGACAGTCCATCCGCGGCGCAGGACGCCCATGCACGCAGCGGCTCCACGGGGTCGCCCTGCGGATGGCCGCCGACCGCGTCATGGACGACTTCGCCGTCGAGGCGCAGCCGGCAGCGCAGCGCGGTGAGGTCGAGCGCCGCGACATCGCGGATCTCATCGCCTGTGACGTAGCCGGCGTTGCCGATATTGTCGGCAAGGAACGCCGGATAGGGAACGTCCTTCGCTTCGCCCACGCGGCTTGCAATCAACTCGAGACCGATCAGCACCACGTCGGCGGCCGCGAGGATTTCCTCGCGCGTGTAGGACCGATCGCGCAGCGGCAGGTCGCGCGCAAGGCGGAACGCGATCTCCACCTCGACGATCAGCGGCGCGGTCGCCGGCAACTTCCAGCGGGCGCCGGCTGCGCGGAAGCCGTCCTGAAACATCGGCGCCGCCACCGGTTGATCGCCGTCCGGTGCAAAACCGACCTTCCATCCGGCTACGCGGGCGCCGAGCGCGTGCGCAACGGCGCTCTGCACCGCGAATGCCGCCGGGATGTCCGCAGGCACCGTCTCGGGATCGAGGACGAGCCGCGTCCCCGAGCGGCGGGCCGCGACAAGCGCGGCGACGAAAGCGGGGTTGGCCTTGGAGTTCATCGGGGCAAGCTTAGCACCGCATCGTCCGGCATTCGCATCGGCTCGGGGCGCCGACCGGACCGGTCTTCGCAGGGTTACGTTGCGGATCGAATCAGGTCGATCGCCGCGTGGGCGACATCGGCGCTTCCCGCGACCGTCGAGGACCGCGCCGACCGGCGGATGCGATGACGCTGCAACGGGCGCGCGGTAACCGTAGGCCGCGACCGGGACTAGGCATTCCCGCTTCACCCTACCATCCCGACGCGGTGTTGCCGGAAAACGGGACCGATGCCGTCGGCGCGTTACGCGGCAAACGTTCGGTGCGCCCCTCCCGCGTTCGTTGTCGCGGCAGCGCCGGCAGCATAAGATGGCCCTCGCGCCGGATGCATCGGGGGCGGCACAGCCGCGGTCCGGCATCTGGCATGATGAAGGCCGGAGGATCCGGACAAGCGGACCCCGGTCGCTCGCGCTCCGAACAGCGCGAGAATGGAGGAGGAGATGGAGCAAAGGCTCGACACGTTCCCGCGGCTCCTGCTGCAGCACGCGCAGCTGCGCCCGAATCATCCTGCGACGCGGGAGAAGGATCTCGGCATCTGGCAGACCTGGACGTGGTCGCAGGTGGCCGACGAGGTTCGTGCGCTCGCCTGCGGCCTGGCCGCGCAGGGCTTCAAGCGCGGGATGAATCTCGCCATCATCGGCGACAATCGCCCGCGCCTGTATTGGACGATGGCCGCGGTGCAGGCGTTGGGCGGCGTGCCGGTTCCTCTCTACCAGGATGCCGTGGCCGAGGAAATGGTCTACGTGCTGAACGACGCCGACGTGCACTTCGCCGTCGTCGAGGACCAGGAGCAGGTCGACAAGCTGCTTGAGATCCGGGAGCGCTGCCGCAATCTCGCGCATATCGTCTTCGACGACCCGCGCGGGCTGCGCCACTACACGCAGGACTTTCTCCACGGCTTCGACGGCGTTCAGGCGATGGGCCGCGCCCATCACGAAGCGCACCCGGATTTCTTCGCCTCCGAGGTCGCCGAGGGCCGCGCCGAGGACGTGGCCGTCATGGTCTACACGTCAGGGACGACCGGCAAGCCGAAGGGCGTCTGCCTCACCCATGCAGCGCTGATCGCGGCGGCCCGCGGCGGCGTCGAGTTCGACCGCCTGTCGTCGAACGAGGACGTGCTTTCGTACCTGCCGATGGCGTGGATCGGCGATCACCTGTTCTCCTACTGCGAGTGGCAGGTTGCGGGCTTCACGATCAACTGCCCCGAGTCCGGAGACACGGTGATGGTGGACCTGCGTGAGATCGGCCCGACGTTCTACTTCGCGCCGCCGCGGGTGTTCGAGAATCTGCTGACGCAGGTGATGATCCGCATGGAGGACGCGGGGGCGCTCAAGCGCTCCGCGTTTCACTACTTCATGAACGTCGCCCGGCGCTGCGGCGCCGAGATCCTCGACGGCAAGCCGGGCATCGCGCTTTCCGATCGCTTGCTGTATGCGATCGGCAACGTTCTGATCTACGGCCCGTTGCGCAACGTGCTCGGGATGAGCCGTATTCGCGTCGCCTACACCGCCGGGGCGGCGATCGGCCCGGACCTCTTCCGCTTCTATCGCTCGATCGGCATCAACATGAAGCAGCTCTACGGCGCCACCGAGACCTGCGCCTACGTCTGCCTGCAACCGGACGGCGACATCAAGCTCGATTCCGTCGGCAAGCCGGCGCCCGGCGTCGAGGTGAAGATTGCCGAGAGCGGCGAGGTGCTGGTGAGGAGCGCGGCGATGCTGAAGGGCTACTACAAGCGGCCCGACGCTACCGCCGAGTCGATCGACGGCGAAGGCTATTTTCACACGGGGGACGCCGGGATCTTCGACAGCGACGGGCACCTCAAGATCATCGACCGGGCCAAGGATGTCGGGAAGCTTGCCAACGACGCGCTCTTCGCGCCGAACTACGTCGAGAACAAGCTCAAGTTCTTCTCCCACATCAAGGAAGCGGTCGCCTTTGGCAATGGGCGCGACATGGTCTGCGCGTTCATCAACATCGACATGTCGGCGGTGGGCAACTGGGCCGAGCGGCGCGGCATCCCGTATTCGGGCTACACCGACCTCGCGGGTCGCGAAGAGGTTTGCGACCTGATCCAGGAATGCGTCGAGAAGGTCAACGCGGAGTTGGCGCGCGACCCCGTGCTCTGCCACTCGCAGGTCCGCCGCTTCCTGGTTCTGCACAAGGAACTCGACCCCGACGACGACGAGTTGACGCGCACCCGGAAGGTTCGCCGGGGCTTCATTGCCGAGAAGTATGGAGTGCTGATCGACGCGCTCTATTCGGGGAAGAAGAGCCAGTTCATCGAGACCCAGGTGAAATTCGAGGACGGCCGCACCGGCGCCATAAGTGCCGATCTCCGGATTCGCGACGCGACGGTCTACGAACCTGTGGCCGAGGCGGCCTGACGCCGGCGCGGCGCGCAGGCGGCGAAATCCCGAACGGCAACCGGACCCGCTGCAGACAGAACATGGCTGATCGGAAAATCGAGGACCGGGTCATCCTGCACGAGGACATCGGCACGATGGAGGCCGACTTCACGGGGATGTCGTTCACCACCGCGGCGGAGGTCGACGCGTTCTACGACGAAGCGGACCGCCGGATGGAGGCCACCGGCAAGCGGTGGTACTTCCTCGTCATCTACACGGACTGCATCATCGCGCCGGAGGTCTGGGACCGCTTCGCGGCGCGCGGCAAGAACACCAATATCCGGCACGGGCTCGGCACCGTTCGCGTCGGCACCAGCGCGGGCACGCGCGAGACCATCCGCCAGCGCGCGCAGCGCGAGATGTTCCGCGCCAACATCTACGACACCCGTGACCAGGCGATCCTCGCCTTGGGCGAGATGCGCAAGCGGCGGGAGACCCTCGGCGGGATCGGGGCAGCCGAGCCGGCCGGGAAGGACGCCATCCTGCGCGTCGAGGACATCCAACTGAACTTCGGCGGCGTCAGCGCGATCAACAACGTCGGGTTCGCGGTCAACCGCGGCGAGATCTCGTCGATCATCGGCCCCAACGGCGCCGGCAAGAGCTCGATGCTGAACGTCATCAGCGGTTTTTACCGCCCGTCGCACGGCCGGATCTTCTTCGAGGGCAAGGATCGCACGCACCTTGCGGCGCACGACGTCGCGCGCCTGGGCTTCGCCCGCACGTTTCAGAACATCGCGCTGTTCAAGGGGATGTCGACGCTCGACAACATCATGACCGGGCGCTCGCTCAAGATCAAAGGCAACTTCCTGACCGACGCGCTTTACTGGGGATTCGCGCAGAAGGAGGAGACGGCGCAGCGCGAGCACGTCGAGAAGATCATCGACTTCCTCGAAATCCAGGCGATCCGGAAGACGCCGGTGGGCAAGCTTCCCTACGGTCTGCAGAAGCGCGTGGAGCTGGCGCGCGCCCTGGCGATGGAGCCCAAGGTGCTGCTGCTCGACGAGCCGATGGCGGGGATGAACGTCGAGGAGAAGGAGGACATGGTCCGCTTCATTCTCGACGTCAACGACCAGTGGGGCACGACCATCATCCTGATCGAGCACGACATGGGCGTGGTGATGGACATCTCCCACTACGTCGTGGTGATGGATCACGGTGGAAAGATCGCCGAGGGAACGCCGGGCGAGGTCAAGGCGGATCCCGTCGTCATCCGCGCCTACCTCGGCGCACATTGAGATGAACGGCCCCCACGCTTGCTTCGTTCGCTGCCCCCCGAGGGGGCGCACGCTGCCCTTCGGGCGGCCGGGCGGGCACTGAAAGGCACGCATGAACTGGCAATTCTTCGTGGAGGTTCTGGTCGGCGGGCTGCTCGCCGGCGTCATGTATTCGCTGGTGGCGCTCGGCTTCGTGCTGATCTACAAGGCATCGGGGGTCTTCAATTTCGCGCAGGGCGCGATGGTGTTCTTCGCCGCGTTGACTTTCGTGTCGCTGGTCGAGAAAGGCTTGAGCTTCTGGCTCGCTTTCGTGATCACGCTGGCGGTGATGGTGATGCTCGGAATCGCGATCGAGCGGCTGGTGCTGCGGCCGTTGGTCAATCAGCCGCAGATCACGCTGTTCATGGCGACGATCGGGCTGACGTTCGTCCTGGAGGGCCTTTCGCAGCTCTTCTGGGGGGCGCAGCCGCACGGTCTCGAGCTCGGGATCCCCGACGAGCCGATGAAGTGGCTCTCCGAGAACGCGAACATCAACATCAGCCAGTTCGACGTGTTCGCGGCGGGCGTCGCCGGCATCCTCGTGGGCGCGCTGGCCGTGTTCTTCCAGACGACGCGCATCGGCCGCGCGCTGCGCGCCGTTGCCGACGACCACCAGGCTGCGCTCGCCGTGGGCATTCCGCTGCGGCAGATCTGGGCGATCGTGTGGACGGTGGCGGGCTTCGTTGCCCTGGTCGCGGGCCTCATGTGGGGTGCGCGCAACGGCGTGCAGTTCGCGCTCACGTTCATCGCGCTGAAGGCGCTGCCCGTGCTGATCCTGGGCGGCTTCGAGTCCGTCGCCGGCGCGATCGTCGGCGGGCTCATCATCGGCGCCTCGGAGAAGCTGGCCGAGGTCTACCTCGGACCCTTTGTCGGCGGCGGCATCGAGTCCTGGTTCCCGTACGTGCTCGCGCTCGCCTTCCTGCTGATACGGCCCGAGGGGTTGTTCGGCGAAAAACGGATCGAGCGGGTGTAGCGCATGAGCGCGGCGACCGAAGGCCAGGCCCGAAGGATGCGCTGCCGCGCGATTGCGCACGGCCGACACGCGACATGCCTATGCCACGCGACGCTGTAAGGAGGCTGCGATGATTTATCGCGAAGCAGGGCAGTTCAAGACCACCTACCCGGCCGACCAGCAGGTCTTCCCGATCCGGCAGGACCGCATCGCCGTCGCGATCGTGCTCGTCGTCGCCTTCCTCGTGGTGCCGTTCGTCGCCAACCAGTACTGGCTCTCGGCCATCCTGACGCCGTTCCTGATCCTCGCCCTGGCCACGCTCGGTCTCAATATCCTGACCGGCTACGCGGGCCAGCTTTCGCTCGGAACCGCGGCGTTCATGGCGGTGGGCGCGTTCATGGCGTACAACTTCGAGCTGCGGATACCGTGGATGCCGACGCTCCTGTCGTTCGCGCTGGCGGGCTTGTGCGCGGCCGCGGTCGGTATCGTGTTCGGCCTTCCGTCGCTGCGCATCAAGGGCTTCTACCTCGCCGTCGCGACGCTCGCCTGCCAGTTCTTCGTGCTGTGGGCGCTGCAGCGCATCGGGTGGTTCACCAACCACAGCGCCTCCGGCGTGATCACGGCGCAGAAGGTCGTGATCCTCGGCTACACGTTCGAATCGCCGGCGGACAAGTACATGCTGACCCTTTGTGTCGTCGCCGTGCTCGCGGTGCTGGCCAAGAACATGCTGCGCAGCGAGACCGGGCGCAAGTTCATGGCGGTGCGCGACATGGACCTCGCGGCCGAGGTGATCGGCATCCGCATGATGCAGACCAAGCTCCTGGCCTTCGCGATCAGCTCGTTCTACTGCGGCGTCGCCGGCGCCCTGTACGCGTATACCTACCTGGGCACGGTCGAACCGGAGGCGTTCAACCTGGACCTGTCCTTCCGCATCCTGTTCATGGTGATCATCGGCGGGGCGGGCAGTATCCTCGGATCGTTCATGGGCGCTGCTTTCATCGTGCTGCTGCCGATCTTCCTCAATACCGTGGCTGGGCCGATCGAGCACCTGCTCGGCCTCACGCTGCCGGCGGGGCTCATGTCCAACCTCGAGCTGGTCGTCTTCGGGGCGCTGATCATCTTCTTCCTGATCGTCGAGCCGCACGGCCTCGCCCGCCTCTGGCAGATCGGCAAGGAGAAACTGCGCCTGTGGCCGTTCCCACATTGATGCTGCAGCGCACCACGAGTTGCCGGCAATGCGGGGCCCTTACTTGCTGCTTTATTGAGTCTGGGCATTGACACCACCCCAGGTCTCGCCAATCCTGTGAAAGTTTATGCAGTCGATAGATCTGTCTGAGTCGGTTTTTCTAGGAGGAACGCCATGAAACACCTGAAGTCGGCCCTGCTGGGCGTCGCGTTGTTTGGCATCGCGGGAACGGGGCATGCACAGAACGAGCAGTTCATCCCGATGGCCGGCTATTGGGTCGGGGCTTATGCGGCCGGCGGCTCCGGGATCTATGGGGGCTTCATCGACTACGTCAACATGATCAACTTGCGCGACGGCGGCGTGAACGGCGTCAAGCTCACGTACGAAAAGTGCGAGACCGAGTACAACAACGCGCGCGGCGTCGAGTGCTACGAGCGGCTCAAGAACAAGGGCCCCACGGGCTCGTCGGTGTTCCACATGTTGTCGACGGGTATCACCTATTCCATCATCGACAAGGCGACGGCCGATAAGATCCCGGTGATCTCGATCGGCTACGGCCGCACCGACGCGTCTGACGGCCGGGTGTTTCCCTACATCTTCCCGTTGGTGACCAACTACTGGTCGCAGAACACCGCCAAGATCAAGTTCATCGGGATGAAGGAAGGCGGGATGGACAAGTTGAAGGGCAAGAAGATCGTTAACATCTACCACGACTCGGCCTACGGCAAGGAAACGATCCCGGTGCTCGACGCGCAGGCGAAGATGTACGGGTTCACCGTCACCCACATCCCGGTACCGCATCCGGGCAACGAGCAGGGCGCGCAGTGGCTGCAGATCCGGCAGATCAAGCCCGACTGGGTGATCCTGCGCGGCTGGGGCGTGATGAATCCCACGGCGCTCAAAGCCGCGGCGAAGGTCGGCTTCCCGAGCGATCACATCATCGGCGTCTGGTGGTCGGGAGCGGAAGAAGACACGATTCCAGCGGGTGCCGCGGCCAAGGGCTACATCGCAGCCGGCTTCAACGTCGCGGGTGCCAACTTCCCGGTGGTCCAGGAGATCAAGAAGGTCGTCTACGCGAAGGGCAAGGGAGAGATGGAGGACAAATCCCGCATCGGCTCCATCTACTACAACCGCGGCGTCGTCCACGGCATCATCACCGTCGAGGCGATCCGCAAGGCGCAGGAAAAGTACGGCAAGAAGTCGCTGACACCCGAGCAGATCCGCTGGGGCATCGAGAACCTCAACATTACCGAGGCCAGGTTGAAGGAACTGGGTGCCGCAGGCTTCATGCAGCCGCTGAAGGTCACCTGCGCCGATCACGAGGGCGGCGGCGCGGTCAAGTTCCAGCAATGGGACGGCACGAAGTGGAACGTGATCACCGACTGGATCCAGCCGGACAAGCAGCTGGTGCGCAAGATGATCGAGGAGTCGGCGGCTGCCTACGCGAAGGAGAAGAACATCACGCCGCGCGATTGCAGCAAGGAAAGCTGATCCCGCATCCGGGGCGCGCCGGCGGTTCCGGTGCGCCCCGATGATCAGTTGATTCCCCGGATCGGGGGTCGGCCGTGCCGATGTCCGGTCCGCCGTCCCCGCAAAGCGGGGGCTCACGCGAGGGCTCGATGAGGGCCGTCGCGCGAGCCGGACCAGCACCAACGGACTCCACCCATGTCTGCCGCCGCTCCCGCCCCCCAATTCGACAGCGCTGCCTACCTGTCGATCAACAACATCGAAGTCATCTACGACCACGTGATCCTGGTGTTGAAGGGGGTGTCCCTCCATGTGCCGGAGGGCAAGATCGTCACGCTGCTCGGCGCGAACGGGGCCGGCAAGACGACGACGCTGAAGGCGATCTCGAATCTGCTGCGTGCGGAGCGCGGCGACGTGACCAAGGGCACGATCGAGTTCATGGGCCGGCGCGTGGACCAGCTCACTCCCAACGAGCTGGTGCGTATGGGCGTGTGCCAGGTGATGGAGGGCCGGCACTGCTTCCAGCACCTGACGGTCGAGGAGAACCTGCTCACCGGCGCCTTCACGCGCAGCGTCGGCCGGGCCGACCTGAAGCGCGATCTCGAACTCGTGTACACGTACTTCCCGCGGCTCAAGGAGCGGCGCTCGAGCCAATCGGGCTACACGTCCGGCGGCGAGCAGCAGATGACCGCGATCGGTCGCGCCCTGATGGCGCGCCCGAAGATGATCCTGCTGGACGAGCCGTCGATGGGTCTCGCGCCGCAACTGGTCGAGGAGATCTTCGTAATCGTCCGCGACTTGAACACCAAGGAGCGCGTGTCTTTCCTGCTTGCCGAGCAGAACACGATGGTGGCGCTGCGCTTCGCGGACTACGGCTACATCCTCGAGAACGGACGCGTCGTGATGGACGGTGCCGCGAAGGAGCTCGCCCAGAACGAGGACGTGAAGGAGTTCTATCTCGGGCTGTCGACGGCGGGGCGAAGGTCGTTTCGGGAGGTGAAGCACTATCGCCGGCGCAAGCGCTGGCTCGCCTGATCGGCCGTTGATCGACTTCCCACATGGGCGCAAGGCTTTGTTGCTGCGCGGCTTTCGATGCTTACGTATGTCCATATACGCTCCGCTCGAAGGCCGCTCGCCCCTCGCCTTTCGCCCGTTTGCTCGTCGCTGAACGGCCGATGCGGCGCCGAGGCTGCCGCGCCACGCGGCATTCGCCCGCCGTTTCCTTCGCGATGCCATTGAGCCCCGACTCGCTGCGCGCGTACTGGGTGCGGCTGCGCGATCCCGGCGCGCTGCGGATCGCCGAATCGAGGGCGCTGCTTCGCGATTCGCACGCCCGGGTCTTGGCCGGCCGGCCCCGAAAGCTGCAGAGAGCGATTGCGGAAGCAGTCATCCGCCCCCGTCCTGTGACCCGGTCCGCGTGCGAGCCACGCGGCGCAACGCACAACAAGAGCGCCCGATGAACGCGCATTTCGACACGCTGGAAACCCGTGATCCGCAAGTGCGCGAGCGCGCGCAGCTCGCACGCCTACCGCTACAGATCGCACACGCGAAAAAGAACGCACCGGCCTTCGCGGCCTTGCTCGCGAACGTCGATCCGGCCGCGATCACGACGCGCGAGGCGCTCGCGCGGCTGCCGGTCACGCGGAAGTCGGAACTGCTCGAGCGGCAGCAGGGCGCGCGCCCGTTCGGCGGCTTGGCGGCGACGGGCTACGGCGCGATGGCGCGCGTCTTCGCCTCGCCGGGTCCGATCTACGAGCCCGAAGGCCGCGTGCCCGACTGGTGGCGTCTTGCGCGGCCGCTGTTCGCGGCGGGATTTCGCGCCGGCGACCTCGTGCACAACTGCTTTTCGTACCACTTCACGCCCGCGGGGTCGATGCTCGAGACGGGCGCGCATGCGCTCGGTTGCACGGTCTTTCCCGGCGGCACCGGGCAGACCGAGCTGCAGGTGCAGGCGATGGCCGATCTCGGCGCGGACGGATATGTCGGCACGCCGTCGTTCCTGCGCATCATCCTCGAGAAGGCCGACGAGCTCGGCGTCGCGCTGCCTCGGCTCAGGAAAGCCCTCGTTTCGGGCGAAGCGTTTCCACCGAGCCTGCGCAACGCATTGCGCGGGCGCGGCGTCGAGGGTTACCAGGCGTATGCGACGGCAGATCTCGGCACGATCGCGTACGAGACGCCGGCACGCGAAGGTCTGGTGATCGACGAGGGTGTGCTGGTCGAGATCGTGCTTCCGGGCACCGGCGATCCGGTGCCCGAAGGCGAGGTCGGCGAGGTCGTCGTGACTTCGCTCTACAACGTCGACTATCCGCTGATCCGTTTCGGCACTGGCGACCTGTCTGCCGTGCTGCCCGGCCGCTCGCCTTGCGGCCGTACCAACACACGAATCAAGGGCTGGATGGGGCGCGCCGACCAGACGACCAAGATCAGGGGGATGTTCGTGCATCCGGCGCAGGTCGCGGCGATCGCAGCTCGGCATCTGGAGATTCGCCGCGCGCGGCTCGTCGTCGACAACCCGGGTGGGAGCGACCGGATGACGCTCCGCGTCGAATGCACGTCCGCACCGCCGGCCGACGCCATCGTCGCGACGATGCGCGAGATCACCAAGCTGCGCGGCGAGGTCGCGGTGTGCGCGGCGGGCGACTTGCCGAACGACGGCAAGGTGATCGAGGACTTGCGCAAGTACGACTAGGGCCTGTTCACACTATGTCCACAATTGCGTTGCAGGGCCGAAATTGCGCGGGGCAAGGCGCAGAACGAAGCACCGGACAGTTTCGGCAGCAACCCAAAGGGAACGGGCGCCCTGGGGCGCCACTCTTCGTTGCCTTCCTTGCCAAGACGCCCGGTCTTGCCTTCGTCAGGCGCCTTGATTGGCGCCCCAGGCCACTCGTTCGCAATTGCGGACATAGTGTGAACAGGCCCTAGACGCCGACGCACCCGCGCTTGCCGGGTGCGGGTCCCCGGCGTCGCGCTCCGCAGTCGTCGTTTTCGTCGCGCGGTTCCATGCGAGCGTGTCGCGGCTGTGCCGAGCGGCATGTTAGGATTTCCCGGTCGTCGATGCCGCGGCTCCCGCGCTGGACCATGACAGAAGCCTCTGCCGACCCTTTCGCACCGCTTACCGAGTCCACGCTGCGCGAGATCGCGCAGACGGGGGTGGTGCGATCGTTCCCGAAGAGCACGGTGCTGATTCACGAAGGCGACGTGGGCGACGCGCTCTACGTGATCCTCGCCGGCCGCGTGAAGGTCTACGCGAGCAGCGACGACGGCAAGGAATTCGTGATCGACTTCCACGGGCCCGGCGAATACGTGGGCGAGATGAGCCTGGACGGCGCGCCGCGCTCGGCCTCGGTGATCACCTGCGAGGCGACGACCTGTGCGATCGTCAACCGCGCGCAGTTCCGCCAGTTCCTGCTCGAGCATCCGGACTTCGCGATGCATCTGATCGAGAAGCTCATCCACCGCGCACGAGTCGCCACCGAGAACGTGAAAAGTCTCGCACTCTCCGACGTCTACGGGCGGCTTGCGCGGCTGTTGAACGCGCTCGTCCGCACGATCGACGGCCGCCAGGTCGTGCCCGAGAAGCTCACGCAGCAGGACATCGCCGATCGCGTGGGTGCCTCGCGCGACATGATCGGCAAGCTGATGAAGGACCTGATCGCCGGCGGCTATCTCGCCGTCGAGGACCGCACGATCGTCCTGCTGAAGAAACTGCCTTCCGGCTGGTAGCACGCTGGTTTCGCGCCGGGCGTGCGATCCGGTGCGAATATTCCGCGCGCGCCGACGCGATTGGTCGGTTCCCCGGGCGGCTTCGCTTCCCTACAGTGATCTCCATCGGCGTGAATTTCCACGCCGAGGCCGGCCGGGCAAGGGCCGGGCGCAAACGGCATCGGAGATCGCCATGGGACATAACCCTCCGTTCGACGAATCGGCATTCCACCTTCGGCGCGGATTCAAGCTCGCCATCGCAGTGTTGATCGTCTGCGCCGGCGCGCTGCTCGCGCAGGATCTGCTTCCGAGCGCTGCTCGCGACTCGACACCCAAGGCGAGCGCGGCTGCGAGCGTGCGGGTCGGCTCATGGGCGACACCCGTCGACCGCTTTTCGCTGCACTCCGCACCCGGCGCTGCCCGTCGGTAGCGCGCGCACGGCCCGTGGCGCGTGGTCGCGAAGATTCCGCACAACGCCGCGGTACTGCTCGGTTCCGGCGCGGTTTCGTACGCTCCAGACTGGGGTCATCGGATGGCGGCAAATCGACCGCCCCGACGGGCCAGTGAAGCCGGGCTCGATCCGACAACCACATCACGGAGAAGACGATGAATCGAATCCACAACAATACCGAACCTCGTATGGAAAACGTTGCAGTGGGCGTCAAGGACGTCGCCGCGGTGTTCGTCATCGGCCTGCTGCTCGTCGTCGCCGAGGGCAGGTGGCACCCTGAAACGATCGCCGGCCCGGGGCAGGAAGCCTCCACGACCGCCGCGACGGTACGGCAGCCGGCGGACTATTTCCCGGCCGGCTACGAGCTGCACGCGACGGAACCCGAAGAGCGCGTGCAGGCGTTCTGATGTCGCGTCGAAACCCGAACTACTTGTCGAGACCGCCGAATGCGATGTACTTGACGTCGACGTACTCCTCGATACCGTACTTCGAGCCTTCGCGGCCGAGACCCGACTCCTTGACGCCGCCGAAGGGCGCGACCTCGGTCGTGATGAGCCCGGTGTTGACGCCGACCATGCCGTACTCGAGCCTCTCCGCGACGCGCCACACGCGGCCGAGGTCGCGTGCATAGAAATACGACGCGAGCCCGAACTCGGTGCGGTTCGCGAGCTCGACCACCTCGTCGTCGGTACGGAAGCGGATCAGCGGCGCAACCGGGCCAAACGTCTCCTCGGAAAAGATCTTCATGTCCGGCGTAACGTCGGTCAGCAGCGTCGGCTCGTAGAAAGTGCCGCCGAGTGCGTGGCGCTTGCCTCCGGTGGCGATCTTCGCGCCCTTGGCAGTCGCATCCGCGATGTGCTCCTCGACTTTCAGGACGGCCTTGGCGTCGATCAGCGGGCCCTGCATGACACCGGCTTCGGTGCCCGGTCCCACTTTCATCGCCCTGACGCGCAGCGTGAGCTTCGCGGCGAACGCATCGTAGACCCTGTCGTGCACGAACAGCCGGTTGGCGCACACGCACGTCTGGCCGGCGTTGCGGTACTTGGAGATCATCGCGCCGTCGGCAGCTGCGTCGAGATCGGCGTCATCGAAGACGATGAACGGCGCGTTGCCGCCGAGTTCGAGCGAGATCTTCTTGATGGTCGGCGCGACCTGCTGCATCAGCAGGCGCCCGACTTCCGTCGAGCCGGTGAACGAGAGCTTGCGCACCGTCGGGTTGGCGCACATCTCGCCGCCGATCGTGCGCGCCTTGCCGGTCAGCACGTTGATCACGCCCGGAGGAAAGCCGGCCCGATGCGCGAGCTCGGCAAGCGCGAACGCCGAGAATGGCGTTGCCTCCGCCGGCTTGATCACGACGGTGCAGCCGGCTGCGAGTGCCGGCGCGACCTTGCGCGTGATCATCGACGAGGGGAAGTTCCACGGCGTGATCGCCGCGCAGACGCCGACGGGCTGCTTGATCACGACCAGCCTGCGATCGTTGCCGACCGTCGGGATGACGTCGCCGTAGATGCGCTTCGCTTCCTCGGCAAACCACTCGACGTAGGCGGCGGCAATCGTCACCTCGCCCTTCGACTCCGCGAGCGGCTTGCCCTGCTCGGAGGTGAGGATGAGCGCGAGGTCGTCGACGTTGGCGAGCATCAGGTCGTGCCACTTGCGCAGGATCGCGCTCCGTTCCTTCGCGGTCTTCTCGCTCCAGGCGGGGAAGGCGCGCAGGGCGGCGGCGATTGCGCGCCGTGTCTCATCCGCGCCGAACACCGGCGACGTGCCGATCGCGCGTGCGGTGGCGGGGTTGACAACCGGGTGGGTGCCGCCGTCGTCGGCGTCGCACCAGCGGCCGTCGACGTAGCACTGCTGCCGCAGCAGCGACGGGTCCTCGAGCGCGGGCAGCGCACGTTCCAGCGTGTCGGGGGGCATCGCAACGCTCCTTCCAGTGACGGAAGACGATTCTAGACCACGGCGTGGGTGGCGGAAGTGCGGCCGGCAAGACGCGGCGCCGGCGGGCTCTAGCTACTTTCCGGCGCAAAAATGCGCGCCGGTCTCGCTGTGCATTCCAGAGGCGACCGGGCGCATTTTCTGCACGAACGCACCTGGCAGGCGTTGCGTTTCTGCCACAGGAGCTTCGTAACGACCACCTCCGCCCTTGACAGGGGCGTCATTATTGATTACCTTAACCATTATGCGAGGTAAGGATGCGCGCATCGAGGAACTCCAGGACGCCGCCCAGTCGATGGTACAGGGTTCCCTCTCGGAGATCACCCGCCAGTGCGGTGACCCTTCGTGCGGCTGTGCCCACGACCCAGCCAAGCGCCATGGCCCGCACCTGTATTTGAAGTTCAGCGCCGAGGGCAAGGCGCACTCCGTCTACATACCCCCGCCGCTGGCGCCGTTGATCAAGAACGCCCATGCCGCATGGCTGCGCTTTCAAGAGCTTGGCCTGAAGCTCTCGGCGGCGAATCGCGAGGGCCTGCTGCGCGAGCTGAAGCGAGAGAAGCAAGCGGTTAGGGCTAAAAGAGAGAAGGCGCGGAGCAAGATGCCATGATCGAAATCAGCCGTCGCCAGCTGAATTTCGGGGAGGGATTGATTGCCGAGGAGGTGGGCGATTTGTGGGAAGACTGGATGCGCCAGGTCGATGAAGTCCTGACCGACCCGGATCTGCTGAGCACTGTGCATGAGGCGTTGGCTTGCCGCTGGCCGCAGAGCCGGACGCGCGGGCGCAAAGGAACGCCTGCCGACGTGGTGCTGCGGCTGCTGCTGTTGAAGCACATCCGCAACTGGAGCTATGCGGTGCTCGAGCGCGAGGTGCGCGCGAACCTGGTCTATCGTCAATTCACGCGCGTCGGCGCGGCCAAAGTGCCTGACGCCAAGACGCTGGGCAAGCTGGGCCTCGCCCTCGGACCCGAGATCATCGAGAAGATGCATCAACGGGTGGTTGCCATCGCGCGGGAGAAGAAGATCGTTCAGGGGCGACGGCTGCGCGTGGATACCACAGTGGTGGAGACTGACATTCACTACCCGACCGACAGCGGCTTGCTCGGCGATGCGGTGCGCGTACTCACGCGCACGATGAAGAAAATCGCACAAGTGACCGGCGCCGCGGGCGACAAGCTGCGCGATCGCACCCGCAGCGTGCGGTATCGCGTGATCGAGATTGGCCGAGCGAGCCGCAGCCGCAGCGAGCAAGGCAAGGAGAAGCTAAAACAGATTTACCAAAAGCTTCTGGCTGCCACCGGACGCGTCGTGGCGCAAGCGCAACGCTTCGCCGCCGAGGTGGCTACCGGGGTCAAGCACGGCAGCTCTCTGGTCGAACAGGTCGTCTTGGAAGCGAGCCGGCAGTACCTGGAGACGATGATCCCGCGGGTCAAGCAAGTCATGCGGCAGACGCGCGAGCGGATCATCAAAGGCAACACCCACCTCGCGGGCAAGATCGTGAGCCTGTTCGAGCCCCACACCGAAATCATTCGCAAGGGCAAAGCCGCCAAACCGACCGAGTTTGGCAAGATGATCAAGATTCAGGAGGCCGAAGGCCAGATCATCACCCATTACGAAGTCTATGACGAGCGCCCCAACGACGTCGATCTGTTGCTTCCTGCGATCGAGGTACACCGGCAACGCCTGGGACGCGTGCCGCGGTTGGCCACCGCCGATGCGGCGTTCTTCTCCACCAAGAACGAAGCCGCCGCTCACGCCCTCGGCGTCAAGCGGCTGTCCATTCCCAACCGCTCCACCAAGAGTGCGCAGCGCAAGAAGCTGCAGAAGAAGCGCTGGTTCCGCAACGGCCAGAAATGGCGAACCGGAAGCGAAGGCCGGATTAGCCTCGTGAAGCGACGTCACGGACTCAATCGCTGTCGCTACAAGGGACAGCAAGGCATCAAACGCTGGGTCGGACTCGGCGTCATCGGCGACAACCTCATCAACATCGGTCGCGCTCTCGCTACGCCAGCCAGAACCTGAAGTTCCCCGCTTCGCTCCCACTCCGCAGGACTACTCGACCGGCGCGGCCCCTCTCTCGGGGGCCGCGCCCGTGTCATGCTTGCGCGTCAGCCGGGCGAATTCCCAGAATTCCATTTTTGCGCCGGAAAGTAGCTAGGGCGCATCGTCACGACCAGCACGCCGACCAGCACGAGCGCCGCGCCGAGGAGCTGCAGCGGGTGGATCGCCTCGCCGAGGATCATCGCACCGAGCCCGATCGTGAACACCGGCCCGAGCGACCCGATGAGCGATGCGGTGTTGGCACCGATGCGCCGGATCGCCTCGGCGATCATCCACGTCGGGGCGACGGTGGAAAACACCGCCATTGCCAGCGACAGTGCGTGGATGGACGGCGGCACGGCGAGCGCGGCAATCGGCCGGGTCAGCACGAACTGCAGCAGGACGAACGCCGTCGAGGCGAGCATCGCCCAGGCGACGAAGCGCATCGAGCCCTGCCGCGCGATGATCGCGCCGGATTGCACGAGGTAGAGCGCATAGAAGAACGCGCTCGCGAAGACCAGCGCACCGCCGGTCAGCACCGCGCGGCGGTTTCCGGTCACGTCGAGGTCGTGCCAGAACACGACGACGATTCCCGCGTAGGAGACCAGCATCGCGAAGACGTGGCGCCGCGTGATCGGCCGACGAGCCAGCATGGCCGAGAGCAGCAGCACGATGGTAGGGTACAGGAAGAGCACGAGACGCTCGAGCGCGGCCGTGATGTAGAGGAGCCCGACGAAGTCGAGCAGGCTCGCGATGTAGTAGCCGATGAAGCCGAGCCAGGCGAGCAGCAGCGCATCGTGCCGACCGATCGGTGGCGCGTCGCGGCCGGACCACCACGCCATGGCGACGAAGAATGGCGCCGAGTACAGCATGCGCAGCGCGAGCAGCGTCGTGGGGTCGATCCCCTGCCAGCTGTAGGCGAGCTTGATCAGGATCGCCTTGAACGAGAAGCCCAGCACGCCGGTGACCGCGAGGAGCGGCCCTGGCCAGCGGCAGACGATGGCCGTCATTGCCTCTCGCACGGGCGCTCTTCCCGCACGGCGAGAAGAGGGTCGGGGTGAGGGGCGTTCAACCCCAGCGCACGATACCGGTCCACGCGGTCACGAGCACGACGGCGCCGAACAGGATCCGATACCACGCGAACGGCACGAAGTCGTGCCGGCTCACGTACCGGATGAGCCAGCGGACGCACAGCAGCGCGGAGAGGAACGACACGACGAACCCGACGCCGAACACCGGCAGATCGGTCGCGGAGAGCAGCGCGCGGTCCTTCCAAAGCGAATAGACGCCGGCCGCGAATAGCGTGGGCACCGCGAGGAAGAACGAGAATTCGGTGGCCGCAGCACGCGAGAGCCCGAACAGCATGCCGCCGATGATCGTCGCGCCCGAGCGCGAGGTCCCGGGGATGAGCGCAAACGCCTGCGCGAGCCCGACCTTGAGCGCGTCCACGCCCGTCATCGCGTCGACGTCCGTCACGCGGACCGTACCGGGCCGCACCCTTGCTCGCCGCTCCGCCCAGAGAATGACGAGGGCGCCGACGACGAACGCAATCGCGACCGGCACCGGATGGAACAGCGCTGCCTTGATGTAGTTGCCGAACAGCAGCCCGAACACGGCTGCGGGCAGGAAGGCGATCGCGAGGTTGATCACGAAGCGTCGTGCCGCCGGCTGCGACGGCAGGCCGGCGAGCACCTTCGCGAAGCGCACGCGGTATTCCCAGACGATCGCGAGCATCGCCCCCGACTGGATGGCGATCTCGAAGATCTTCGCTTGCTCGCTCACGTAGCCCAGCAACGCGCCGGCGACGATCAGATGGCCGGTGGAGGAGACCGGCAGGAACTCGGTCAGGCCCTCGACGATTCCGAGGATGATCGCGGTGAGGAGCGTGGGCTGGTCCAACGGGGCTCCGTGCGGCGCCGGGAAAGAAGGAGCACCTGATCGCGCGGACGCGGGCCGGGATTGTCGCACGAAAGCGCGATGCGCCCGCGCGCTACCCAGGGGAGACGCTGGCGGTCGCGGAGCAGAACATGCGACACCGCCGTCCTTGTGCCACCCATGACCGGAGTGGAATCCCGCCGGTTGCGCCGCTCGCAGCGGGGCGGGAACGACTTCAGCGGGCGCGCACCGGCACTGCCTTGTACGCGGTGGCGGTGCTGACGGCCACCGCAACGCTGCCCGCATCGCCCGGATCGCTGCACACCTTGTCGGCCGCCGTGAGCTGCTTCGCGATCGCTTCGGCCTCTTTGGGCTTTCCCTGTTTCTGTGCGACGAGCGCCTGCCCGCAAAGCGCATCCGTGTTTCCGGGGTTCACTGCCAATGCCCTGTCGAAGGCCAGGCGCGCCTGGGGCAGGCGCCCGAGCTGCGCATTCGACGTGCCGGCCAGCACCAGACTCTCCGCGTCCTGCTCGTTCAGTTCGGTCGCGCGATCGAAGGCCTTGAGCGCCGCGATGTGCTCCTTCGCGGCGAGGTTGACCTGACCGAGGTTCCGCCACATCGACGAGTCGGTCGGCGCGAGCGCGACCGACTTTTCGGCGGCGTCGATTGCGTCGTTGAACTGCCGCAGCTTGGCATAGCCGATGCTGAGCTGCTTCCATGCGTTCGGGTTCACCGGTTCCTTCCGCGTCCATTCCGACGCGTGCAGGATCGAGACATTCCAGTTCCCGGCGTTCAGCAGTTGCTGCACCTTGGCTTCCAGCTCCCGCGCTTGCTCCTCGGCGCTGGCCTTCACAACGGCGTTCCTGGCGTTGGGTTGTCCGCTGCCGATTGCGGGGGCAGGACCGGACTGATCGCCGCCTGGCGCGCTGGCGCTCGCGACGAACGGTTGCGCGGATTCGTTCCCGCGCGGGGCGACGATCCACCAGGCCAGCGCGACGCCCGCGACAATCATCGCTGCCGTGATCGACAGGTGCTGCCACATCGGGATGGCACCGAGGCGCTCGCCTCCGCGCGCTGTGCCTGATCCCGCGCGCACGCGATCTTCGGCGTCGCCGGCCGCCTGATCCCTCTCGTGCAATACGCGGTTGCGCCGCGCCGAGGCTCCGGCGCGCTTCTCGCGCCGCGCGAGGCGCAGGGCTGTCGCGCGGGCTTGCAGGTATGTCTGGAGCGCAGCCGTTTCATTGCCACCCGTGCGATCGACGGCGTGCACCCACAGCGGCTGGTCAATGTGACCATCGCGATACTCTCGGGTTGCCACGGCAAGAAACCGGTCGTTGTCCGGTGCGCGAGGCGCGTTCTCGTGGCGTTCGACCGCAATGGGCGCCGCGCGGGTCGGTGCGCGAAGCTCGCTTTCGGTGCGTTCGGCCGTTGTTGGCGCGGCGCGGGACGCGACCGGCGATTCCTCGCCTCGAGGTTCGATCTCGACGAGACTGAGTTCCAGGGATGCGGTGGCAGATGAATTGGCGTTCATGAGCTATGCCGAGGCAAGGTTCATACCAACGCCGGATGCCGCGGACAAGCCGTTGTCCACAAAGCCAACTTCGCTCGAAGGAGCGACCACTCCGGATGCCGCGGAGGGATTCGTGCCCAGCCCTTTCGACGGGGCCTTGAGCGGGGCAGTGGCCTGCCGATGGACGGGCTCGTCGCGTTCTCCGCCGGTTGTCCGGATCCTGCGGCTCGCAAAAGCCGCCACCCGGCCTGGAAAGGACAAGGGTCGGCAGAACCGGCCCTTGTTCGCAAGGCGGGGCGCCGGCCGCGCGCTCCTTCAGCCCGACCCGCGCTTGCGCAACATCTCCAGCGCCTGGGCGACCACGTCGTCGCTGCCGGTCTCGACCCGTCCCTGGGGCGTCATCTGGTTGATGATCTCGGGGAACAGCGACGCGAGCCCGCCTTCGGCCTGCTGCGGTGACAGCCCTGTCTGCCGGGCCATTCGATCGATTTCTTCACGCCCGAAGATGCTGGAGAGCGTCGAGGGGTCGATGGGCAGATTCTGGCCCGTGGAAACCCACGAATCCGCTTCCGCCCCATGGCCTGCATCGCGCAGCTTGCCGAGCATTCCTTCGAGGCCGCCATTCTTCTGCAGCATCGAAAGCGCCATCATCAGCAGGCCGCCGAGTGCCGCACCGCCCATGCCGCCCATGCCACCGGCGCCTTGGCGGCCCATCCCGCTGCCACTCGTTGCGCCACCGCTCATCGCGTTCAGCAGGTCGCCCAGCCCGCCACTGCCCATGCCGCCCAACCCGCCGCCCAGACCGCCAGCCTGGTTCGCGCCGCCCTGATTCATGCCGCCCAGAACCTGGCCCAGCAAGCCGTCAAGCAGTCCCATGTCGTCGCCCTCCTTCGTCGAAACCTCAAGTCTACGCCGCAACGGAGCGTCCACCGTCAGGCGGCCTACTGCCGCTCGAGGCCCTCCCGGATCAGCGTTCCCGCGATCGCGCTCTTCGCCCCGGCCTCGCCACTCGCACGCATCTTCCAAGTTCATCGGCCCGACTGCGTGGGCGAGATCGACCCGGACCTCGACGCCCGTCCCGACTTGCCGGTCGGACTTTGCATGCGCGTCGCCGCGACCGCCGCGCGGCGCGTGAGCGCGCCCGTGAAGGGCATACCGGGGGCGGCTCCTGCCGTTGCATCGAGGCGAGGACGGGGCGCGCGATGCTGCTATCGTGCGCGCTTTGCACTGCGCCTCGCCCGGGCATCGGTCCCTTGCCTGCGCGCGAGACTGCCGGATCCCCGACCATGGCCGCTTCCCCCGATGTCAACAACATGGCGCTGTTCTGCGACTTCGAGAACATCGCACTCGGCGTGCGCGACGCCAAGTACGAGAAGTTCGACATCAAGAAGGTGCTCGAGCGCCTGCTGCTCAAGGGCAGCATCGTCGTCAAGAAGGCGTACTGCGACTGGGAGCGCTACAAGGCGTTCAAGCAGCCGATGCACGAGGCGGCGTTCGAGATGATCGAGATCCCGCACGTGCGCCAGTCGGGCAAGAATTCCGCGGACATTCGCATGGTGGTTGACGCGCTCGACCTCTGCTACACGAAATCGCACGTCGACACGTTCGTCATCATCAGCGGCGACTCCGACTTTTCGCCGCTCGTCTCCAAGCTGCGCGAGAACAACAAGACGGTGATCGGCGTCGGCGTCAAGAACTCGACTTCCGACCTGCTGATCGCCAACTGCGACGAGTTCATCTACTACGACGATCTTGTCCGCGAGAAGAAGCAGCGCGCCGTGCGCCGCCCGCCGGCGCGCAAGACGAGCGGCGAGGCGAAAGTCGAGGCTGCTGCGGAGCCGGTGAAGGAAGCCGGCACCGCGGCGGGTGCGCCGCCCGCTGCGACGTCCTCGCGCCGACGGAACGCGCGCAAGGGTGGGGCAAAGTCGGCGGAGCCTGCCGCCACGGAAGCGGCCGAGACCCGCAACGACGAGGACAAGGTGCAGGAGGCGCTCGACCTCGTCACCGGCACCACCGAGGCGCTCGCTGCGGAGCGCGGCGGCGACGAGAAGATCTGGGGCTCGATGGTCAAGCAGGCGCTGAAACGCGTGAAGCCGGGCTTCAACGAGTCGTACTATGGTTTCCGCTCGTTCAATGCGCTGCTTGAGGAGGCTGCCGCGCGCGGCCTGCTCATGCTGGAGCGCGACGAGAAATCGGGCGGCTACGCGGTGCGGCTGCCCTCTGGCGAGGCCTGACGAGACGCCGTTTGGATTCCACTCGCGGCCAGGCTCGAGTCCCGGTCAAGCGCAGGCGGCGGCCGATAGGAAGAATTGGCAAGAACGAGCCTGGCCCCTGCTCATCCAGCGCCACCGTCTGATCCCTGTTTAGCCGCAGACCTTCTTCATCACGAGGTCCGCAGACCCGCCGACGGGCTCCTTCAGGTATTCGATCTTCGCCGCCTTGTTGCGCGAAAAGACCTTGCCCTTCGCCTCGTCCTCGTAGAGAACGACCTCCACGCCGGCCGCGGTCATCGCCTTGCAGTTGACCTTCATCTGCGAGCGCATGCTCGTGATGCCGCCGCCCGGCGTATCGAGCGCATTCTTCATCTCGGTGCGGTAGGTGACGCTGACGATGTCGCCCGCCTTCTTCACGCTCGCCTTGTCGTAGAGCACCTTGTTGCCATTCGCGTTCTCGCCCGCGGGCTGCCAGTCGGGGCCGGCCGCCACGGCACTCGCCGCGAAACCCATCAGCACGATCCATCCTACGCTACGCATCGCCTTCTCCTCATCGAGTCGGCGCCGTCCTCGCACGGAGAGCGCCGTGCTGGTCATTGTGGGAGTGCCAGTGCCGCGCGTGCTTGCGCCCAATCAACAGCGTGGCACGCCACGGGTTGCCCGAGCCGGTGCGGCGTTCATGCGCGCTGGCGCATGGAGTCCGGCGCCGATCGCGCCGCGAGCAGCCGGGTCAGCTGCATCGCGTCGACCGGCGCGCGCACCTTCGCGTCGTTGTCGAAGTAGCAGTAGACGTCGCGCGAGGCGCGCCGCGGCGCCGGCCGCGCCGAAATCCGCACGGCATCCGTTGCTTCGCCACCGTCACGCCAGCAGGCGATTCGCTCGCTCCAGCGTGCGAGCGCCGGTTTCGTGTAGCCGCTCACGTAGAGCTCCCTGTCACCGTGGAGCCGGACGTAGACGAAATCGGCGGTGAGGTCCTCGGCGTAGGGCCACCTGCCCGCGGTGTCGGCGACGACCAGCGCGATGCGGTGCCGGCGCAGCTGCGCAACGAACGCCGGGTCTCGAAAGCTCTCGTGCCGGACCTCCAGCGCATGCCGCAATGGGCGGCACGGGCCGTAGTCGAGCGCGACGCGGCCTGCGAGCTTCGCGTCGTGCCGCCGCGCCAGCGCGGATGCTTGCTCGGTGTCGCGCGGCAGAAGCGCGAAGAACGATCGAAGCCGCTGCGCGTCATAGCGGAGCATCGGGGGCAGCTGCCATAGCAATGGCCCGAGCTTTTCGCGCAGGTCGGCGAGGCCCGACGCGAAGAAGTTGGCGAGCGCACCCTCGACCCCGCGGAGCTTCAGCATGTGCGTGATGAAGCGCCCGCCCTTGACCGCGAACACGAAGCCGGGGGGCGTCTCGCGGTGCCACTGCGCGTAATACTCGGGCCGCTTCAGCGCGTAGAACGAGCCGTTGATCTCGATCGTCGGCAGCTGCCGCGACGCGTACTCGAGTTCGCGGCGCTGCGGCAGGCCACGCGGGTAGAACACGCCGCGCCAGGGCGGGTAGCGCCAGCCCGAGATGCCGATGCGGACGATGCCCGCGCGCGCCATGCGGGTCAGGCGGGACGCGCGCGATCGCGCGCGCCCCGACCTGCGAACACCTGCGAAGGCGCGGCGAGAGGCCCGGGCGAGGCAGCGCACCCGCCGTCGATCACACGACCTTGACGCTGATGTCGTACAGCCCGTCGATGTGGCCCGTCATCACGTCGCCCGGCACGACCGGTCCGACGTTCTCGGGCGTGCCGCAGTAGATGATGTCGCCGGGGAAGAGCTCGTAGAACTGCGAGAGGTTCGCGATCTGCTCGGCGACGTTCCACGTCATGTTCGCGAGGTCGCTCGATTGCTTGGTCTGCCCGTTGACCTTGAGCCAGATCGCGCCCTTGGCGAGGTGGCCGGTGTTCGACGCCGGATGCAGGTACGAGGTCACCGCGGAGCGGTCGAACGATTTGCCGACTTCCCAGGGCTTCTTCTCGTCGCCCATGGCGCGCTGCAGGTCTCGGCGCGTCATGTCGAGGCCGACGCCGTACGCAAAGACGCAGTCCAGCGCCTGCGCGACGGGAATGCTGCGTCCACCCTTGCCGAGTGTGGCCACGAGCTCGACTTCGTAGTGGTAGTTCTTGGTCACCGGCGGATACGGATGGTCGATCGTCACGCCCTGCGGCACGAGCTGGATCGCGTCGGTCGGCTTCTGGAAGAAGAACGGCGGCTCGCGGTTCGGGTCCGAGCCCATTTCGCGCGCATGCGCCGCGTAGTTGCGCCCGACGCAATAGATGCGCCGCACCTGGAATTTCTGGCTCGTCCCGACGACCGGGATGAAGCTGCCCGGTTGCGCGAACAGGATTCCGCCCTGTTCCTGAGCGGTGGCGGGCATCGTCGCACCGGCCAGCGCGCCCATGCCCGCGGCGGCCGACCCCTTCAACAACTCCCTCCGTTGCCTGTCCATCATGCTCTCCCTGGTTCTTGCGGGCATTGTGCCGGTCGCAGCGGCATTCTAGAACCTATCTCATAATCAGCCGCACCCGTGGATGATTATGAGATAGGTTCCCAGTCGCCGCCCGCCGCGCTCGCCAGCCGAGCGGCGAACCGCTCCGTCAGCGCCAGTGCGGCCGCGATAATGGACGAGCCCCGACGACCGCTCGACCGCGGCGGCAGGAGATCAGCCGATCGTGGCGTTCGCCCGCTAGGGCGTGCGAAGCCGCTGCGCGAGCCACGCGCTCGCCGCGTCGAGATTTGCAGAGGCCCGCTCCGACAGCGGGGCGCCGAGCTCGAACGCATAGCCGCGGATCGCGAGCACGTGCGCGGAAGGGAGCGGCAGTCCGGTCACGTGCGCGTAGGTGTCGAGCACCGCGGCGGGCGAGAGCGCGTGGGTCGTCGCGCTGGCGTCTCGTCTGGGCTCGACGGCCTGGAACGCAAAGGGTCCTTCGCCTTCGACCGTCGCGTCAACGAAGATCACCGACTCGCGGCCGACGAGGTCGAGCGCGTGCTCGACCTGCAGCTGGAAGTCGGTGAGGCACTCGACGCCTCGCAGCCCCTGTGCTTCCAGTCGATCGAGCAGCAGAGGCCCGAGCGCGTCGTCGCCGCGGCTCGGGTTGCCGACACCGAGGACAAGACGCGGCGCGACGGAGGCCGTCATTGTGCTAATCGCGCGTCAGCGTGTCGATGCAACCGCCCTCGGCATCCACCAACTCGACGGCGAGCGGCATCCTGCCGAGCGCGTGCGTCGCGCACGACAGGCACGGGTCGAACGCGCGGATCGCGACCTCGAGGTGATTCAGCAGCCCCTCGGTCAGCTTGCGCCCGTCGAGGTAGCGCTTCGCGACCTGGCGAATCGCCTCGTTCAGCGCCTGGTTGTTGTGCGTCGTGGAGACGATCAGGTTGGCGCGCAGCACCTGGTCGTTGTTGTTGAGCCGATAGTGGTGGATCAGCGTGCCGCGCGGCGCCTCGATCACGCCGACGCCGCGGCGGTGCCGCTCGCCGATGACGACAAGGTCCTCGCCCAGCAGGTCCTCGTCGTGCAGCAGTTCCTTAATCTCCTCGGCCGCGAACAGCATCTCGATCATGCGCGCCCAGTGGTAGGCGAGTGTGGCGTGGATCGGCTGCCCGCCGCCGAAGTCGACGAACTCGCGCCGCTCGGCGTCGGCGAACGGCGTCGGGATGTGGTCGCAGTTCTGCACACGCGCGAGCGGTCCGACCTTGTACCAGCCGGTTTCGGGGCCGAGCGAGCGCAGGTACGGGAACTTCATGTACGACCAGGGCTTCACCTCCTCGGTGATCTGGTCCCAGTAGCGGTCGTAGCTGACATGGTCGAAAAGCAGGCGTCCCGTGTCGTCACGCGCGCGCAGGCCGCCGTGGTAGAGGTCGAGCGCGCCGTCGGGGGCGACCAGCGACAGCATGTTCGAGCGGAACGCGCCGAAGCTGTTGTAGAGCCCGACGTTGGCGAGATGGAGCTTCTTCACGAGTTGCACCGCGTCGCGGCTCCAGGCGATCATCTGGTAGGCATCGGCGAGCAGGCCGTCGCGCTCTTCCTTCGTGAGCGCCTTGTTGACGCCGCCCGGGATCGCACCCGTGCCGTGGATGCGCTTGCCCGCGGTGACCCGGATCACTTCCTGACCGTACTTGCGCAGCAGGACGCCCTGCCGCGCGATCTCGGGATGCTCGGCCGCGACGCCGACGATGTTGCGCTTCGCGACCTCGGAGTCGAAGCCGAACAGCAGGTCGGGCGAGGCCAGGTGGAAGAAGTGCAGCGCGTGCGATTGCAGGATCTGGCCGTAGTGCATCAGCCGGCGCACCTTCTCGGCGGTCGGCGTGAGCTTCATCGCACCGACGACGACATCGAGCGCCTTAGCCGCCGCCAGGTGGTGGCTGACCGGGCAGATGCCGCACAACCGCTGCACCATGACCGGCAGCTCCCAGTAGGGCCGGCCCTGCACGAACTTCTCGAAGCCGCGGAACTCGACGATGTGCAGGCGCACCTGATGCACGCGGTCGTCGGCATCGAGAAGGATGGTCACCTTGCCGTGACCCTCGACGCGCGAGACGGGGTCGATCGCGACGCGTCGCAGGCTGCTCGCGTTGGGGGCGGTTTCGAGTTCGAAGGTCATTGCAGGGCGTCAGTCGTAGTGGATGAGCCCGTGCCCGAGATGCGGCGTGCGGCCCGCGATCACGTCGGAAAGGAACGACCAGATCGCCTCCGCCGGCGGGGGGCAGCCAGGGATGAAATAGTCGACCTTCACGACCTCGTGCAGCGGGTGCACCTTGTCGAGCGGCAGCGGCAGCTCGGGGTCGTTCGGCATGCAGCCGCTCGCAAGCCCGGGCTCGGTCAGGTAGACCTCCTGCAGGCAGATGCCGAGGTCCAGATGGTTGCGCTGCGCGGGCAGGCCGCCGTTCAGCGCGCACGCGCCGATCGCGACCAGGATCTTGCAATTGCCGCGGAACTCACGCAGCACGTGCACGTTCTCCGCATTGCAGATGCCGCCTTCGACGATGCCGATGTCGCAGGGGCCGCAATGCTTGATGTCGGTCAGCGGCGTGCGGTCGAATTCGACGTGTCGCAGCAGATCGAAGAGCTTCTCGTCGATGTCGAGGAACGACATGTGGCAGCCGAAGCAGCCGGCGAGCGAGGTCGTGGCCACGCGCAGCTTGCGCGGCGGCGAGGCGGTCATGGCGCTTTCCCCGGCGAGGCCGGCATCGGGCCCGGACGCGGCGCATCCTCGAGCGCCTGCGCCGACACCGGCCGCGCGTCGTAGCGCCGCTTGCCGATCGGGATCGCGAACCCGACTCGCTTGCGGATGATCACGCCGACCGGACAGACCTCGACTGCCTTGTCGGTGGTCGCGATGTCGGTGTCGGCGAGCCGCCCCGACTCGGCATTGACGATCAGATGCTTGCCCATGCCGCGGCCGGACAGCGCGAAGACGTTCTTCCCGTCGACCTCGGCGGATGCGCGCACGCACAGCTCGCACAGGATGCAGCGGTTGAAGTCGAGCAGGATGTCCGGGTGCGACGCGTCGAGCGGTCGGCTCGGGAAGAAATAGTCGAGATCGGCCGCCATCACGTCCAGGTCGTAGGCGACCGCCTGCAGCAGGCAGTTGCCGCTCTTCTCGCAGGAAGGGCAGAAGTGGTTGCCCTCGACGAACAGCATTTGCACCAACGTGCGCCGGTTTTCCTCGAGGTCGTCGGCCTTGCTTTGCACCGACATGCCGGCCTGCGCCGGCAACGTGCACGACGCTGCGGTCTGGCCGTTGACGCGCACCGTGCACACCTTGCAACTGCCGTGCGGCTTGAACTCCGGGTGGTAGCACAGGTGCGGAATGTAATGTCCTGCAGCGAGCGCCGCCTGCATCACCGTCTGTCCCGACGCAAACGGGATCGGCTCGCCGTCCAGCAGGAACACTTCCCGCAGGTCGCGTTCGGCCATCAATCGGCCCCCTTGGTCACCACGGCTGCCCTCGCGCCCGATTCGTCGGCAGACAGATGCGCGCTTGCATCGTCGCGACCGGTCATCGCCCGCGCGCGGGCGAGCGCGCCGTCCAGGTCGAATGCCGGCTCGAAATCGAGCGACTGCAGCCGCCGTTCGTACGCCGGGCGGAAGCGCTTCAGCGTGTCGATCAGCGGGTTGCACGCGGTGTGCCCGAGGCCGCAATGGGAGGACGCCTGCAGCAGGCGGTTCAGCCGCTGGATGCGGTCGAGATCGTGCTGCGAACCCTTCTGGCCGTGCAGCTTGTCCATCACGTTGCGCAAGAGCGTCGTGCCGACGCGGCAGGGCGTGCAGAAGCCGCAGCTTTCGTGCGCGAAGAAGTGCGCAAAGTTTCGTGCGACCTCGAACATGTCGCGCGTTTCGTCGAATACGATGAACGCGCCTGCGGTCGGCAGGTCCTCGAAGCCGATCCGGCGCCCGAACTCGCCCGCTCCGATGCAGATCCCCGAGGGGCCGCTGATCTGCACCGCCTGCGTTCGGCTCGCACCGCAGTCGTCCAGCACCTGACTTACCGCGGCACCGAACGGGTACTCGTAGATGCCGGGCCGCGCGCAGTCGCCGGAGACCGAGAGCAGCTTCGTCCCGGCGGAGCGTGCGGTGCCGATGTTGCGGTACCAGTCGCCGCCATGGAGCGCGATCAGCGCCGCCGCGCAGAACGTCTCGACGTTGTTGACCACCGTCGGCTGCTGCAGGTAGCCGTGCGTGACCGGGTAGGGAGGGCGGTTGCGCGGAATGCCGCGCTTTCCCTCGAGCGACTCGATCAGCGCGGACTCCTCGCCGCACACATAGGCGCCGGCCCCGACGTGGATCGCGATGTCGAAATCGAAGCCGCGCTGCCCGGCGATCGACGACCCGAGCAGGCCCTGCGCACGGCGGCGCGCGAGCGCCTCGCGCAGGGGCGCAACCAGATACTCGTATTCGCCGCGCAGGTAGAGGAAGCCCTGACTCGCGCCGATGACGTAGGCGCAGACGGTCATGCCCTCGAACACGAGGTCGGCGTGGCTTGCGAGCAGCACGCGGTCCTTGAACGTGCCGGGCTCGCCCTCGTCCGCGTTGCAGACGACATAGCGCGACTCGCCACGAGCGGTGCGGCAGGCCTCCCACTTGAGGCCGGTGGTGAAGCCTGCGCCGCCGCGGCCGCGCAGGTTGGATCGCTTGATCTCCTCGAGCGTCTCGGCCGGGCCTTGCGGAAGCGTCGGGATGCGCTCGCGCCACGACCGCTCGTTGCCCGCGTGCTCCGGCTCGCGCTCCCCGCGCGCGATCGCCGCGCGGAGCGCATCGCCGGGCGCGAGCTTCGCGTCGAGCAGGATGTCGCTGCGGTGCACGTTGTCGGCGATCGCGAAGAGCTCGGAGGGCCACTCCGGCAGCGGAACCTGTTGGCGGATCAGATCCGCAACCTGATCGGCGCGTTCGGGCGTCATGCGCGGGATCGCGCGGCCGTTGACGAGAATCGCCGGCCCCTGGTCGCACATGCCCGTGCACGACGTGATGTTCACCGAAACGAGCCCGTCTTCCGAGACCTTGCCCCGCTCGATCCAGAGGTTGGTACAGAGTTGCTCGAGCAACGCGCGGTTGCCGGCCATGCGGTCGGTGATGCTGTCCGAAAACAGCACGCGATAACGCCCGGCCGGCGTGAGGTGCAGGAAGCTGTAGAACCCCGCGACACCTTCGACCCGGGCACGCGGCAGGCGCAGGCGGTAGGCGAGGAACGTGATCGTGGCCGGTGGCAGCCAGCCTTCGATCTCCTGCGCCTCGCGGAGGATCTGGACCAGCTCGGTCGCTCGGGCGCCGTGATCGGCGACGATCGCATCGAGACGGGTGACATCTGCGGAACGTGCGGAGGATTCGGCCATCACTGCCGATTTTCCTCTTGGGCCCCGCGCCGCGTGCTGACGCACGTCAAATTTGTTGCCGCCCGGCGATCAAGTCGCATCCGCGATACAGCGTGCGGAGGCGCAATCCGGCTGCGCGCAGGCGCGCCATGGCGCCTTCGCGAGCACGTGCACAAACGCGGTGCGGCGGGCGGACGCCTCGAAGGGCGCGCAGGCGAGCAGCGGGTGATCGTCGATCACGCCGCCGGCTCAACGCCGAGCAGCGCGACCTCGAGCCGCAGCCGTCTTCCCGCGGCGGGCTTTGCCGGCATCGTCACGCCTTGGAGTAGATCTCGCCACCCTTCTGCACGAACTCGACGGCCTTCCCTTCCATGCCCTTCGCGAGCGCTTCCTGGTCGGAGAGTCCCTGCCTGGCCGCGAACTCGCGCACATCCTGTGTGATCTTCATCGAGCAGAAGTGCGGGCCGCACATCGAGCAGAAGTGCGCGAGCTTGGCGCCATGCTGCGGCAGCGTCTCGTCGTGGAACTCGCGCGCCTTGTCCGGGTCGAGGCCCAGGTTGAACTGGTCCTCCCAGCGGAATTCGAAACGCGCTTTCGACAGCGCGTTGTCACGGATCTGCGCGCCGGGGTGGCCCTTGGCGAGGTCGGCCGCGTGCGCCGCGATCTTGTAGGCGATGATGCCGTCCTTGACGTCGGTCTTGTTGGGCAGGCCGAGGTGCTCCTTCGGCGTCACGTAGCAGAGCATCGCGGTGCCGTACCAGCCGATCATCGCCGCGCCGATCGCGCTCGTGATATGGTCGTAACCCGGCGCGATGTCGGTGGTGAGCGGGCCCAGCGTGTAGAACGGCGCCTCGCCGCAAAGCCGCAGCTGCTCCTCCATGTTGTGCTTGATCAGGTGCATCGGCACGTGGCCCGGACCCTCGATCATCACCTGCACGTCGTGCTTCCACGCGACCTGCGTGAGCTCGCCCAGTGTTGCGAGCTCCGCCATCTGCGCCTCGTCGTTCGCGTCGAACCCGGAGCCGGGGCGCAAACCGTCGCCGAGGCTGAAGGCGACGTCGTACGCCTTCATGATCTCGCAGATGTCCTCAAAGTGCGTGTAGAGGAAGCTCTCCCTGTGATGCGCGAGGCACCACTTCGCCATGATCGAGCCGCCGCGCGAGACGATGCCCGTCATGCGCTTCGCCGTCATCGGGATGTAGCGCAGCAGCACGCCCGCGTGGATCGTGAAGTAGTCGACGCCCTGCTCGGCCTGCTCGATCAGTGTGTCGCGGAAGATCTCCCAGGTGAGATCCTCGGCCTTGCCGTCGACCTTCTCCAGCGCCTGGTAGATCGGGACCGTGCCGATCGGCACCGGCGAGTTGCGCAGGATCCACTCGCGCGTCTCGTGGATGTTCTTCCCGGTCGAGAGATCCATCACCGTGTCGGCGCCCCAGCGCGTGGCCCAGGTCATTTTCTCGACCTCCTCGCCGATCGACGACGACACGGCCGAGTTGCCGATGTTCGCGTTGATCTTGACCAGGAAGTTGCGGCCGATGATCATCGGCTCGCTTTCCGGATGGTTGATATTCGACGGGATGATCGCGCGGCCGCGCGCCACCTCGTCGCGCACGAATTCGGGCGTGATGCGCTCCGGGATCGCGGCGCCGAAGCCCTGCCCCGGATGCTGGCGGGTGACGATCGGCGGCAGCGTCGCTTCCATGCGCTCGCGCAGCGCGTTCTCGCGGATCGCGATGAACTCCATCTCCGGCGTGACGATTCCGGCTCGCGCGTAGTGCATCTGCGTGACATTGGCCCCCGGCTTCGCGCGGCGCGGCGTGCGCCTGAGGTCGAAGCGCAGCGCCGCAAGCGCCGGATCGCCAAGCCGGGCCCGCCCGTACCCGGAGGTCGGGCCGGAAAGCTCCGCTGTGTCGGCGCGCTCCTCGATCCAGTGCGAGCGCAATTCCGGCAGCCCCTTGCGGATGTCGATGCTTGCGGCCGGGTCGGAGTAGGGCCCGGACGTGTCGTAGACGACGATCGGCGGATTCCTCTCCGCCCCGAACGAGGCGGGCGTGTCGGATTGCGCGATCTCGCGCATCGGCACGCGGATGTCCGGGCGCGAGCCCTGCACATGGATCTTGCGGGAGTTGGGCAGCGGCGCGACCGCAGCGGAGTCGACCTTGGCGTCGCGGGCAAAGAATTCGTCTTTGGCGTTCATGTCAGTACCCGCGCTGGCGCGGATTCCTGTGTCGCGTTGATCTCGGACGCGAGCGCGAACGCGCGCGCCGCAGCGGCCGGGGCGGAACCTTGGTCGACGCGGGAAGGGAGGTGGACTTCGCGCTTCCCTGCGCCGGCATTATCCGGATCAGGTTCCGAGGGTGATCTCTCACCAACCCTGCCGCCGCCGTGGATTTCGGCGGCGTACGGGAAGGACCCCTAGCGTCGGGCTCACGTTACCCCGATCGGGGCCGGCAGGCAACCGCATTCGAAAGGGCGTTTCCCGGTCCGGTTCCGCCTGCGGGCGGGCGCCGGTACCCGCACCAGCCGGCAACGCCCCGCGTCGGCGCTATCATGGCGAGATCGTCCGCGGCTGCGCGGCTTCGATCGGAGCGAAGGATCCCCGTGTCGCTGTTGGCCCCAAAGTTCCTCGTCCTCTACCTGTTTCTCGCGTCCGCGCTCTACGTGCACCTCCGCGGGCGCGTGCGCTTCCGCTTCACGCGCCAGCTGTTCAACCACTCGACGCTGCTCGCCCCCTACAACGCGCTCATGTACCTGTTCTCGGCGGTGCCGGCGAAGCCCGTCATCGACCCGGCGGGCTTCCCCGAGCTTGCGCCGCTCGCGGCGAACTGGACGACGATCCGCGACGAGGCGCGGCGGCTCTTCGACGAGGGCTACATCCGCGGCGCGCTCGCGAACAACGACGTCGGCTTCAACTCGTTCTTCAAGCGCGGCTGGAAGCGGTTCTACCTCAAGTGGTACGGCGACCCGCTCCCTTCCGCGGCGACGCTGTGCCCGCAGACGGTTGCGATGCTGCAGCGGATCCCCTCGGTGAAGGCGGCGATGTTCGCGCTGCTCGAGCCGGGCGCCAAGCTCAACCCTCACCGCGATCCGTTCGCGGGCTCGCTGCGCTATCACCTCGGGCTCATCACGCCGAATTCGGACGCCTGCTTCATCGACGTCGACGGCGAGAAGCTCGTCTGGCACGACGGCGCGCCGATCATGTTCGACGAAACGTTCATCCACTGGGCGCAGAACAAGACCGACGTGACGCGCGTGATCCTATTCTGCGACATCGAGCGGCCGCTGCACACGCGCTTCATGCGCTGGCTGAATCGCGCCGTCAGCACGCACGTCGTCAAGGTGAGCACGACGCAAAACGTGCCGACCGAGCCGGTGGGCGCGCTGAATCGCCTCTACGGCAACGTGATCCACCCGGTGATCTCGCGCGTCGGCGGTGTATTCAAGGCGTTGAAGCAGAGGAACCGCACGCTCGCGAACGCGGTCAAGTACGCGCTGATCGCGGGGATCCTGTACCTGATCTTCGTCTGGGCGGCCTGAGCGAGCGCGCCCTGTCGCTATCCGGGCGGCTTGCGCTCGGCGCGGTGCTCCGGGATCCCGGGATTGCGCGCCACCAGCATCAAGGCGCCGAGCAGGATCAGGAACAACGGCACGAGCAGGCTCCAGCGCACATGGTAGACATCGTGCAGCCAGATGCCGGTGCCGATTGCGATCAGCGCCGGGCCCAGCACGATCGAACTCTTGGTCACGCGGTCCAGCACCATCACGAGCACCCCGGCCGCGACGAAGGCTAGCGCAGTCAGCGATTCCACGTCCGGCAGCCAGCCGTAGTACCAGATGAGGCCCACGGCGCCGAGTGCGATCAGCGTGATGGGCAGGGCGGCGTTGCGCATGGAGTCGACTCACGGTACCGTCTCGGCCAAGGATAGCAAAATACGGCCGGTGGCTGTGCTCGCACTGCGGTTCGCGGCGCCGCGAACGACCAGCGGCACCGTTGACGCCTCGTTCCTGCGGTCGGTGGACGTGTCGCCAGATTCGCCCCGGGCCCGCTCCGGGGGAGACCGCCGTGGCGGCGTCGCATCGGGCAGGTGGAGCCGTTGGGTTCATTGAGAGGTCGCCATGCACGTCCGTCCGCTCGAATCCCCATCGGATCAACGATACGCGGCGACCCCGCTCGTTCGACTCGGGCCGATGTCGTGGCGGTCGCGGATCGTACGGTTCGTCCTGAATCGGCTTCCGTCCTACCGGCGCGCCGGCGGCAAGCTTGTCTACGTCTCCCCCGACCTGACCCACGCCAGGGTTCGGGTAAGACTCGGGTGGCGCACCTATGGCCAGAAGGGATCGATCTTCGGCGGCGCACTCTACGCGACGATCGACCCGTGCTACGTCGCCATGCTGCAGTGGCGGCTGGGCAAGGATTACGCCGTGTGGGACAAACGCGCCGTGATCGACTTCCGCAAGCCCGGGAAGGGGGCGCTGTTCGCCGATATCATCTGCTCGGATGAACTGCTGGCGAGCATTCGCACCCGAGCCGATGCGCACGGGCGCACCGAGCAGGTCTTCCACGTCCGGCTCATGGACCTGGGGGGTGCGGTCTACATGGGTTGCGAAAAGACCCTCGTCATCAAGCGACGCACCCCGAAGCCGCGCCCATGATCCCCGGCTACACGACCAACCCGAATCTGCGCGAAGAAATGCGTCGCTTCGCGAGGCCCGACACCTTGCTCGGGCTGACGCCGGTCGTGCTCGATTTCGCGTTCTACCTCACATTCGTCGTGCTGGCGATGCGAAGCGAACCGTGGGAGCTGCGGCTGCTGTTCGGCTTTCTTGCGGGCAATCTGATCTCGACCATCTTCGTGCTCGGCCACGATGCGGCGCACAACAGCCTCACGCCGAAGCCGTGGCTCAACCGATTGCTCGCCTATATCTGCTTCCTTCCCTCGCTGCACAACTACAGCCTGTGGCGAGTGCAGCACAACCGGCTACACCACCGTGTGCCGAACGTGCGCGGATTCGACTCCTGGTCGCCATACTCGCCCGACGAGTTCCGTGCGCTTTCGCCATGGCGGAGGTGGCTCGAACGGCACTATCGCAGCGGGGTGGGGTTTTCGACCTACTACCTGCAGCAGCGCTGGTGGAAAGACAAGTTCTTCCCGCACCGGAGGCTCGTGCGGGCGATGGGCGAGCCGCTGCGCCGCGCGGCGTACCGCGACTTCGCGATCCTCGCGGTCTGGCTCGCGCTCTTCTGGACGGCGCTCGTTCTCCTCGGCCGGCACAACGCCAATCCGTCACCGTGGCTCGCGCTCCTGTTCGGATGGGCGGTGCCGTTCGTCGTATGGAACTTCATGATCGGGTATGCGGTGTACTACCAGCACACTCACCCGCGAATACCGTGGTTTCGAACCGCCGAGGAAATGGACGCGCTGGGCGGGCAGGAACACGTCACGGTCAACCTCGTCCACTCGCGAGCGTATGACGTCCTGTCGCATCGCATCATGCAGCACACCGCGCACCACGTGCATCCGCTGATCCCGCACTACCGCCTGCACGAGGCGCAGGCGCGGCTCCTCGAGGTCGTCGGCCCGGCGGCAGTCGTCGAGGAATTCACGCTGCGCCATGCAATCACCGTGGTTAGGGCGTGCAAGCTCTATGACTACGAGCAAGCGCAATGGACCGACTTCGCCGGGCGCCCGACCTCCGCCGCGTGGCAGCCGGGGAGCGCAACGTCCGGCGCGGGAGCGTGACGAATTGCGAACACCTCTTTCCGACGCCGCACGCGGCCGCTCCGGCCACATTCGGATCTCGCTAGCCGGGCGGTCCCCCTTCGACCCGCGTGGCCTCGCCGCCCTTCGCCCGGTCAGTCCGGCCGCGCACCCCACAGTGCATGGAAATGATGCACGGGCCCATGGCCCTTGCCGACGTCGAGTTTGTCGGCGGCGCGCAGCGCCCCGGTCAGGTATTCCTTCGCGCGCCTTGCGGCAGTAGGCACGTCGAGCGACTGCGGCAGCAGCGCCGCGAGCGCGGCAGAAAGCGTGCAGCCTGTTCCGTGCGTGTTCTTCGTGTCGACGCGCGGAGCCGCGAGCTCGATCATGCGCTCGCCGTCGAACAGAAGGTCGGTCGCATCGCCGCCGGGCAGATGCCCGCCCTTCAGCAGCACCCAGCGCTCGCCGTCGTGCGCCATGCGCCCGCGCAGTCGCTCCGCCGCGCGGTACATCTCGCGCAGCGTCTCCGGCGCGCGCGCTTCCAGCAACACGCCTGCTTCCGGCAGATTGGGCGTGATCACCGTCGCGCGCGGCAGCAGCGCCTCGCGCAGCATGCCGGCGGCATCGCGAGCGAGGAGCGCGTCGCCGCTTTTCGCCACCATGACCGGATCGAGCACAACGTGCGGCAGCAGCCAGTGCTCCAGTCGCTCGGCCACGGCGGCGATCGCCGCGGCACCGCTTACCATCCCGATCTTCGCGGCGTCGATGCGCACGTCCGCGCACAGCGCGTCGATCTGCAGCGCGATGAAATCCGCGGGAACCGGGTGAATGCCGGCCACACCCTGGGTATTCTGTGCAGTGAGTGCCGCGACCACCGCGCACGCATACGCGGACAACGCACTCATCGCCTTGACGTCGGCGAGCACGCCGGCGCCGCCGGACGGATCGACGCCGGCTATCGTGAGCACGTTGGGAATTGCAGAAGCGCCTGCCATCATGATTCGCCGGGTTTCCCTTCGAGCACGATCGGCGCACGTGCATACGGCACCGGGTTGCGCCGCGATCGGCTACCATGGTGCCACACACCCGGCGCGCCCCCCTCGATGCATTTCCCGCAACGATGCGACCGCAGCGCCGCGCGTTTCACGCGCCGCCGCGAAGAACGCCCCCACGGAGCTTCGCGTTGATCCCGGCGCTCGATCCGAAATGGCTTGCTGCGGCCATTGCGACGACCCAGGTCGTCGTCGCGCTCGCGGTCGCGCTGCGGCTTTTCTCGCGCCGCCCGCCGCCGGGGGTGACGCTTGCATGGCTGTTCCTGATCATCCTCGTGCCCTTTGCCGGCGCGCTCGGCTACCTGCTGATCGGCGAGAGACGCCTTGGCGCGCGCTGGATCGAGAACGCGCGCACGGTCCGGCCGCAGCTCGTCTCGTGGCTTGCGAAGATTCCCTCCGACCTGATCGTCGATCCTGCCTCGCTGGGATTCGGCGCCGAGGCGGTCGCGCGGCTCACCGACGCGTCGGTGGCCGTCCCCGTGCTGCGCGGCCACCGCGTCGCGCTGCTCTTCGACAGCGATGAAATACTGCGCGCGCTCATCGTGGAGGCCGAGGCCGCGCGGCACACGATCCACCTCGAGTTCTACATCTGGAGCGAGGGCGGGCTCGTCGACGAGTTCATCGCCGCGCTGATCCGTGCGGCCGGGCGCGGCGTCAATGTACGCGCGCTGATCGACTATCTCGGCAGCCGCCCGTTCCTGCGCGGTCCGGTGCCGCAGCGGATGCGCGATGCAGGCATCGACGTGATTCCGGTGCTGCCGGTCAATCCGATCCGGATCGCGTTCGTGCGCTTCGACCTGCGCGACCACCGCAAGATCGCGGTGTTCGACCGCCGCGTCGCCTTCACCGGCAGCATGAACCTCGCGGATCCGCGTTTCTTCAAGCAGGACGCGGGCGTGGGCGAGTGGGTGGACGCGATGGCGCGCGTCGAAGGTCCCGCGGCATGGGTGTTCGAGGCCGTGTCGGGGGTGATGACCGCGATGCAGATGAACGACGGTTCCGGCGCGCTCCTGCCGCCCCCGATTGCGGACGCGCCGCTGGCCGGTCCCGACGCACTGCAGATCTTTCCCTCCGGGCCGCTGATCGCCGCGCATCGCATCGAGCCTACTCTGCTTTCGGCAATCTACGCGGCGCGCCGCGAGATCACGCTCACGACGCCGTACCTCGTTCCCGGCGACGCGCTGCTGACCGCGCTCACCAGCGCCGCACTGCGCGGTGTCGCCGTCACGCTCATCGTTCCCTCCCGCAACGACTCGAAACTCGTCACCTACGCGAGCGCCGGCTACAACGACGCGCTGCTCGCAGCCGGCGTGCGCATCCTGCTGTTCGAAGGGGGCCTGCTGCACACCAAGAGCGTGCTGGTGGACGACGAGCTCGCGATCTTCGGCACGGTGAACCTCGACCTGCGCAGCTTCGAGCTCAATTTCGAGGTTTCCACGGTCGTCTACGGCGGGCAGTTCGCGCGGCAGCTGCACGCGCTGCACCGCCGCTACGAGGCCGCCTCCCGGGAACTCGACCTCGCGACATGGCGCGCGCGTCCGAAGTGGCGCCGATTCGCCGAGAACGCCGCTGCGGTGATGAGCCCGCTGTTGTGAGCGTCTCGCGCGCATCCGCGCGTCGGCGAGGGCAACGTACGCCTGCGGCGGGCTCCGCGGCGTTGCGCCGCGCCGCTCGCGGCTATAATGCCGCCGAGCGCGGGTGTAGCTCAATGGCAGAGCAGAGGCTTCCCAAGCCTACGACGAGGGTTCGATTCCCTTCACCCGCTCCAGACCGACCTTGCCGCGCGCGCCGCGGTCCCTCCATCCGCCTCGAGCGCATGTACTCTCGCCCTTTGTCACGTCAGACGGGCACGCCCCGCCGATCCGCATGAGCGCGCTGGCCGTACTCGCGCATGCGGACCTGGCGCTTGCACGTCGCGGTTGGATCGCCGCCGCCACTGCCGCCGTGGCCGATGTCGCGGCCTTCGGGCTCCTGTGCGCCACGGGGTTGCGCCTCGAGTTCGCGCAGGCGGGCGCCTTCGCCGCGGCGATCGTCGCGGCGGCGGTCGCATGGCGTGGCATTGCGCTGCCGCGCCCGCGCGCCACATTGCTGCTGGTCGTCGCGCTCGCGTTTCCGCTGCGTGCTGGCGTGCTCTCGCTGCTTGCCGGCCACATTCCGGCGATCGTTGCCATCGTGCCTGCGGCAATCGCGGGTGCGCTGACACTGCTGCTCGGGCTCGCTGCGGTTCAACCGGGTGCCGAGACCGACGATGCGGGTATCACCGCCCTGCTCGCGATCGCCTACCTGCTCGTATTGCGCCTCGTCTACCTCGGGCAGGTCGAGCTCGCTCCGCAGGAAGCGTACTACTGGAATTACTCGCAGCATCTCGACATCGGGTACCTCGACCATCCGCCGCTCGTCGCATGGATCATCGCCGCGTCGCTTGCGCTCGGCGGCGGCGAGTTCTTCGTGCGGCTGCCCGCGGTGCTCGCGTGGGCCGCGATGCTGGCGTTCGCGGTCGGCTTCGCGCGCGACCTCGCCGGGCCAGGCAATGCACCGCGAGCCGCACTCCTTGCCGCGACGCTGCCGTACTTCTTCGTGATCGGCGTACTGATGACGCCGGACGCGCCTCTTGCCGCAGCGTGGGCCGCCGCGCTCTTCTTCTTGCAGCGCGCGCTGCTGGGCGGCAAGCCTGTCGCTTGGGTCGGCGCCGGCGCCGCCATCGGCATTGGCATGTTGTCCAAATACACGATGGCGCTGGTACCGGCGGCTGCGCTCGTGTTCGTCGTCGTCGATGCACGCTCGCGCCGTGTGCTGCTCTCCCCTTGGGCATGGGGCGGGACTCTGGTCGCGCTGTTGCTGTTCTCGCCGGTGATTGCTTGGAACATCCGCAACGATTGGGCATCGTTCGCGTTCCAGGGGTCGCGCCGTCTCGCCTCGCAGCAGTCGCAGTTCAGCCTGCACGAGTTCGTGGGGTTCATCTTCGTGCTGCTGACGCCGCTCGGCGTGCTGGCGCTGTGGCAACTGGTGCGCGGCAACGCGGCCGCCGCGCCCGCGCAGCCGATCGCGAAGGCGCAACCGGACGATCACGCGGTGTTCGTGGGACGGCAGCGCCTGTTCGTGCTCGTCTTCACGCTGGTCCCGCTCGCCGTGCTGGCCGTGGCGAGCGTCAGGGCGGACACCAAGATCCACTGGACGGGACCGCTTTGGCTCGCCGTGCTGCCGGGCCTCGCCGCGACGATGGTCCTGCCGGGGCCAGGAGGCGCCGCGCCCGATCGCCTGCTCGCACGCAGCTGGGTGCCGGCCGTGCATGCGCTCATGCTGCTCTACGCGTACGGCCTCTTCTACTACCCGGTCTGGGGTGTTGCCGGCGCGCGCGCGCACCATCATTATTTCGAGATGGGCTGGCGCGACCTGCGGCGGCAGGTGCAAGGCGTCGAGGACGACGTTCTGCGCGAAACGGGCCGCCGGCCCGCCGTCGTGGGCCTCGACAAGCACAACACGGCCGACGAGATGGCCTTCTACGACCCGCGTGGCGACGGTGCCCGTGACACCGCGAGCCGGCACCTGTTCTACGACGAGAACGCGGTGATGTACGAGTACTGGTTCCCGCGCGAGGCGTTCGCCGGGCACGACCTGATCGTGATCGCGCGAAGGCGCGACGACGTCGAGGATCCGCGCGTGGGTTCCGCCGCCACGCGTCTCGGCCCGGTAAAGACGCTGACGGCGCGCAAGGATGGCGTGCCTGTCGGCACCTACTATGCGCGGGTGGTCTACGGCTATCGTCCACCGGTGCCGACGCGATGAAAATCGACCTGCAGCGCGCGATCGATCGCTACGTCGGTGTTCCGCTCTGCGCGGCCGCGTCGCTCGTCGACCGCCTGCTGCCGCGACGCGCGATGTCGCCGTCGCCGCGGCGGATCGTCGTGATCCTGCTCTCCGAGATGGGCAGTCTCGTGCTCGCGCAGCCGATGTTCGCATTGCTGCGCGCGCGCTACCCGGACGCGTCGGTGCACGTGATGGTGTTCGGCAAGAACCGCGAGGTGCTGGACCTGATGGCGACCGTGCCGCCGGAGAACGTGATCGCGATCGACGACCGCTCGCTCGGCCGGCTTGTGCGCACGCTGTTTGCCGCGATCCGCGCGTTGCGACGGCTGCGTCCGGATGCCGTGCTCGACTGCGAGCTCTTCGCGCGGATCAGCAGCCTGCTTTCCTGGCTGTCGGGAGCACCGCTCCGGGCGGGGTTCCACCGCCACACCCAGGAAGGGCTCTACCGCGGCTCGTTCATCAACCGGCCGGTCCTCTACAACCCCTATCGGCACCTGTCGTTGCAATTCCTGACGCTTGCGCGCGCGCTCGGGTCGGCGACGCATCCGCTCGACAAGGAAAGCGAAGACGGTGGCGGCGTCCCGGTGCCGGTGCCCGTCTTCGCGCCCGGCGAGGTCGATGCGTTCAACGCGCGGCTTGACGGCGACTTCCCGCCGCTTGCGGGGCGGCGGATTGCGCTCGTCTATCCGAGTGGGGGAATCCTGCCGATTCGCGCATGGCCGATCGAGCACTGGCGCATCCTCGCGTCCGGCCTCCTCGACGAGGGGTACGTCGTGGCCATCATCGGCCTGCCCGCCGACAAGCCGCTCTCCCGTGCGCTCGCGCAAGCGGTCGCGCGTCCGGATTGCGTCGATCTCTCGGGCTACACGAAGTCGGCGCGCGAGCTCGTCGCGCTGCTCAGACGCGCGGCGCTGCTCGTCACCAACGACGGCGGCCCGGCGCAGTTCTCCTCGCTCACCGCGGTGCCGACGGTCGCGTTGTTCGGTCCCGAAACGCCGCAACTCTACGGTCCGCTCGGAGACCACGCGAGCTGCCTGCATCTCGCGCTGCCCTGCGCGCCGTGTCTCACCGCGTACAACCATCGCAACTCGCCCTGCGACGGCGACAACCAGTGCCTGAAGCGCATTGCGCCCGAGCGCGTGCTCGCCGAGGCGCGCGCCGTCGTGATCCGCGTTCGTGCGGGCGCCGCGAAAGGCGCGGCATGACGATCATCGAGCGGCTCCACCGGATGCCGCTCGTCGGCCGACTGCTGCGCCACCGTTTCGTCAAGTTCGGCGTCGTCGGTGCATCCGGGACGGTCGTCAACGTGGTGGTGCTCTACCTGGCGCAGGAGTTCGCATTCCGGGCGATCGAGCCGCCGTCGCTGCGGCTCAACGTGTCGCTCGCGGTCGCGATCTTCTTTGCCACGATCAACAACTTCCTGCTGAACCGCGGCTGGACCTGGCTCGACCGGCGCGAGCACGTGCCGACGCAGATCCTCGTGCAGTTCGGCCAGTACGCGATCGCATGCTGGCTCGGCATCGCGCTGCAGTTCGCGCTGACGCACGTCTTCGCGCGCCATCTACACTATCTGGCGGCAAACGTTCTCGCGATCGCGATCGCGAGCGTTGCGAATTTCGTCGTGAACGACCATTGGACGTTCGGGCGGCTGCGCATGCTGATCCGCCGCTGGCGCCACCAGCGGCACGCCTCGCACGGCCCCAGGTAGGCGTCTCGTGCCTCGCGGCGGTTCGTGGTGGCGGCGTCCACGGCGGGTTGGTAACATCCTTCGACCCGGTCCGGCAGCGGAGCCGGGCAATCGATCCTGATCGACGGTGAGGCACGATCCCCCCGCGTTGCCGCTGTCCGCGGTGCTGATGATCGTCGGCTCGACGCTGTGCTTTGCGGTGCTCGACTCGACGATCAAGCTGCTTGCGCAGCGCTACCCGGTGCTGCTGCTGGTCTGGGCGCGGTGGGGCATGCAGGTGCTCGCATTGCTGGTCTGGCTCGCCCCGCAGATCGGGGTGGGCGTCGTGCGCACGCGGCACTTCGGCATGCAGCTCACCCGCGGCGCGCTGCTCATGGGCTCGTCGGTGTGCTTCATGAGCGCGCTCAAGTACCTGCCGCTCGCCGAAGCGACCGCCATCAACTACTCGACACCGATCATCGTCAGCGTGATGGCCGTCATGTTTCTGAACGAGCGCATGACGAACGTCCGTATCGCCTTCGTCGTCGCCGGCATCGTCGGCATGCTGCTGATCGTGCGCCCGGCCTCCGATGTCTTCCAGGGTGCTTCGCTGCTCGCGCTCTGCGCGGCGGGCTTCTACGGGACATTCCAGATCATGACGCGGAAGCTCGCGCACGAGGACTGGCGGATATCGATGTTCTACCCTGCACTGGTCAGCACGACGGTGATGTCGTTCGTCGTGCCGTTCCTCGACCGGCCGGATGCGCTCTCGTGGATGGATGCCGTCCTGCTGGTCTTCGCGAGCCTGTTCGGCACGTTCGGCCACTACCTGTTCCTGCGCGCGTTCCAGCGAGCCTCGGCGTCCGCGCTGGCCCCGTTCACCTACACGCAGATCATCTGGGCAACGATGATCGGCTGGATCGTGTTCCGCACGTTCCCCGACGGCTGGACGCTGACCGGCATGGCCGTGATCGCCACGAGCGGGCTGCTAATCACGGTGCACGAGCACCGGCAGGCAAGGGCGCGACCCTCGGCGCAAGCGGCCGCCCGCGAGCCGGCGGCCGTTGACTGATAAGCTTGCCGCTTTCGGCAACGCGAACGAAGGAGAGAAGCATGGACAGGCCGCGCATCGGCTTCGTTGGCCTCGGGCTCATGGGCCACGGCATCGCGAAGAACCTCCTCGCCAAGGGCTACCCGCTGACGGTGCGCGTGCATCGCAACCGCAAGCCGGTGGAGGACCTGCTGGCGGCCGGCGCGAACGAGGTCGGCACCAACGCCGAGCTCGCGCGTAACGCGGATGTCGTGATCCTCTGCGTCACCGGCGCGCCGCAGGTCGAGGAGATCGTCCACGGCAAGGACGGCATCGCTGCCGCGGCCCGCGGCGGATTGATCGTCGTCGACACTTCGACCAGCGAGCCGTCGACCACGACGCGCATGCGCGAGTCGCTCGCGCCGCTCGGCGTGACATTCGTGGACGCACCGCTCGCCCGCACGCCCGTCGAAGCCGAGCAGGGGCGCCTCAACATCATGGTCGGCGCCGAGGACGCGGTATTCGCGCAGCTTAAGCCCGTGCTGGCGGCATTCTGCGAGAACATCGTTCACGCCGGCCCGCCGGGGCACGGGCACATCCTGAAGCTCATCAACAACTTCATCGCACAGGCGATCTGCACGGCGACGGCGGAGGCGTGCGCGGCGGCGGTCAAGTCCGGCTTGTCGCTTGCGAAGCTGCACGAGCTGATTTCGGCCGGCGCGGTGAACTCGGGGCTGTTCCAGATGATCGTCGGCCGCATGCTGGACGGGGGCGATCTGACCGGCCTCAAGTTCACGCTGAAGAACGCCGCCAAGGACCTGCGCTATTACACGCATTTCACCGAGTCGATGATGCTGCCGTCGATCGTCGGCGAGGCCGTGCACCAGAGCATCGTCATCGCGAATGCGCTCGGCTTCGGCGACAAGTACGTACCGTCGCTGATCGAGGCGCAGGAGGAGCTGACCGGCCTTGCGATCGTTCCGCGCAGCGCATGACCGAGCTTCACCGCTACCTCGCCTTCGCGTGCCGCACCGCGCTGGCCGCGATTCCGGCGATCCTGCCGCACTTCCGCGTCCCGATCGAAGTCGAGGACAAGGGCAGCCCCTTGGGCTACGACCCGGTGACGATCGCCGATCGTGCCGCCGAGACGGTGATTCGCGAGGCGATCGCGCGCACCTACCCCACGCACGGCGTGTTCGGCGAGGAGCACGGAAGGCAGCCCGGCAGCTCGCCGTACCTGTGGGTGATCGATCCGATCGACGGCACCAAGAGCTTCATCCTCGGGCAGCTGCATTGGGGGACGCTGCTCGCGCTGAACGACGGCACGCGGCCCGTGGTCGGCGTCGCCTGCCAGCCCTTCGTGGGCGAGCTCTTCTGCGCGGCGGTCGGCGGGGAGGCGCAGTGGCGGCGGGGTGACGAGCGGCGCACGCTGCGCACGCGCCGGTGCGCGGCGCACGCGCACGCGATCGTCGCGACCACCGACCCTCGGCAATTCCAGTCCGAAGCCGAAAAGGCGGCGTTCGCGACGGTGGCCGAGCCCGCGCGCTTCACCCGCTATGGCGGCGATCTCTACTGCTATACGCAGCTCGCGATGGGCCTGGTCGACATCGTGATCGAGACGGGCCTCAAACCCTACGACATCCAGGCGCTGATCCCGATCATCGAGGCCGCGGGCGGCGTGGTCACCGACTGGCGCGGCAACAGCTGCTACGAAGGCGGGCCGGTGCTCGCGTGCGGCGATCGTTCGATGCACGCCGCGCTTCTCGCGCGCCTCGCATCGTCATGAACCTGCTGCTGCTCGGCGGCACCCGCTTTCTCGGCCGGCACGTCGTCGATGCCGCGCTCGCGCGCGGGCACGCCGTGACCGTGTTCACGCGCGGGCGCACGCCGCAGCCGTGGGGCATGCGCGTGACGGCGCTGACGGGCGATCGGGATCCGCGCAATGCGCCAGGTCTCGCTGCGCTCGAAGCGGGACGCTGGGATGCGGCGATCGACACCTCGGGCTTTGTGCCGCGCGTTGTCGACGCGAGCGCCGGGCTGCTCGCCGATCGCGTCTTGCGCTACCTGTTCGTGTCGTCGCTGTCGGTGCTCGCCTCGCCGCTCCGACCCGGGCTCGACGAGGCGGCGCCGGTGGCGCAGCTCACCGAGCCGGGCAGCGAGGAAGTGCTGAAGCATTACGGCGCGCTCAAGGCGGCGTGCGAGGACGTCGTGCGAGCGACGTTCGGCGTGCGTGCGACCAACGTCCGCCCGGGACTCATCGTGGGTCCGTACGACGCGACCGACCGGTTTGGATACTGGGTTGCGCGGTTCGTGCAACCGCGCCTGCTCGGCGATCGCTCTTCGCGGGCGGTCGTACCGGCGCCGCCGGAGAGGCCGATCCAGGTGATCGACGCGCGGGATCTCGCCGCGTTCATGCTGGATCTGGTCGAGCGCGATGCCGGCGGCACGTTCAACGCGTGCAGCCCCGCTGGCCAGTGGACGATGGGCGACCTGATTGCGGTGGCGCGCGCCGCGGCGCTCTCGCCGCCGGAGCCGGTCTGGGTGCGCGAGGATCTGCTGGTCGCGCAAGGCGTCGAGCCGTGGGTCGGCCTGCCGCTGTGGCTGCCGCCCTCGGAGCCCGATGCAGCGGGCTTCCTGCGTGTCGACTGCGAGAAGGCACGCGCAGCCGGGCTCGCGACGCGGCCGCTCGCGCAGACCGTCGCCGACACCGCGCGCTGGCTCGCCGCACGCGACAACACCGGCGCCTGGAAGCTCGTGCTGTCCGCCGCGCGCGAGCGCGAGATCGTCTCTTCGCTGCAGGGAGCCGCGGCCAGCTGAGCGGAGCGACGCCCACTGCGTTCATCGGCAACGGGCGACCCGCGCGCGCCGTGCGGATCACTGCCGCTCGATTTTCGCCTGCGCGATCACCCGCCGCCACTTTTCGATGTCGGAGGCAACGAGCTTCCACATTTCCTCGGGCGTGCTGCCGCGGGCCGTCACGCCCTGCACCGCGAGCTTTTCCTTCACGCCGGGCGTGGCGAGTGTCGCGTTGATCTCCCGGTTCAGGCGCTCGACGATCGCGCGCGGCGTCTTGGCGGGTGCCGCGATCGCATTCCACGAGGATGCCGCGTAGCCGGGCACACCGCTCTCGGCGACCGTCGGCACGTCGGGGAGCCCCGGATCGCGGTGATCGGAGGTGACGGCGAGGATCTTCACCGCACCGCTTTTCGCCTGCGGCACGATCGGCGCCAGCATCTCGAACGCGACCTGGATCTCGTTGCCGCGCAGCGCGGCGATCACCGCCGGGCTGCCGCGGAACGGCACGATCGTCGCGTCGAGGCCCGTCATCGACTTGAAGAGCTCGGCCGAGAGGTTCTGCGTGCTGCCGATGTTGATCGTGCCGATGTTGAGCTTGCCCGGGTTCGATTTGGCATAGACCAGGAGCTCCTGCATCGAGCCGATCCGCGATTCGCCGCTCGCCACCACGGCCACATCGAAGAAGCCGAGTGTCGACACGGGCGCGAAGTCGGCCAACGTGTCGAACGGCAGCGTCTTGAAGAGCGACGCGCTGACCGCGTTGCCGTTCGACATCAGGAGTAGCGTGTAACCGTCCGGCTCGGCCTTCGCGACGGTGTCGGCTGCGATGATTCCGCCGGCGCTTGGCCGGTTGTCGACGACCACCGGCTGGCCGAGGCGCTCGGAAAGCTTCTGCGCCACGATGCGGGCCGTGACATCGGCGACGCCACCCGGCGCGAAGCCGACGATCACGCGAATCGGCTTCGCGGGATAGCTCTGGGCGGGGGCGTTGTCCGCCGCACAGAGCATGGCGGCAGCGAACAGGGGCAGCAACAGGCGAGTCGCGATGCGCATGGGGCCTCGGTGACGGGATTTCGCGTCGGCACCGCCAAGCCGTCCCCACGCGCCGACGGCACGATAGCAGACGAGCGACGCGGCCGCGCAAGAAATGGCATGCCGTGCCCGGCAAACGCTTGGCGCGCTCGACCCGATCACGACATGAAAGGTCGCCGCGGGGTTTCGCCGCCTCCGCTAGACTGCGAATTCCCAGGCAACCAGCAATCCAGAAGGCGACCATGACGAGGGCCACATCGAAGGATCTCTGGGACAACCCGCTCGGCACCGACGGTTTCGAGTTCATCGAATACGCCGCGCCCGATCCGGCGGCGCTCGGGCGGCTCTTCGAGCAGATGGGCTTCGAAGCGATCGCAAGGCACCGCAGCAAGGACGTGCTGCTCTACCGGCAGGGTGACATCAACTTCATCGTCAACGCCGAAGCGGGGAGCTTTGCGCAATCATTCGCGCGCGTGCACGGCCCGTCGATTTGCGCGCTCGCGTTCCGCGTGAAGGACGCCGGGCTCGCCTATCGAAAGTGCGTCGAGAACGGCGCCTGGGGAGTTGAGGCGCATCCGGGGCCGATGGAGCTCAACATCCCGGGGATCAAGGGCATCGGCGACTCGCTGATCTATCTCGTGGACCGCTATCCGGGCAACGGTACCGGCGTCTCGATCTACGACATCGACTTCGTGCCGCTCCCGGGCGCAGACCCGCGACCGCGCGGCGCGGGTCTCACCTACATCGACCACCTCACGCACAACGTGCACCGCGGGCGAATGGAGGAGTGGGCGGGCTTCTACGAGCGGCTCTTCAACTTCCGCGAAATCCGTTACTTCGACATCGAGGGCAAGCTCACCGGCCTCAGATCGAAAGCGATGACGTCGCCGTGCGGGAAGATCCGCATCCCGATCAACGAGTCCTCCGACGACAGGAGCCAGATCCAGGAATACCTGGTCGATTACCGCGGCGAGGGCATTCAGCACGTCGCGCTCGGCACCGACGACATCTACGCGACCGTCGAGACGCTGCGCACGCGCCGGGTCGCGTTCCAGGACACGCCGGACACCTACTACGAGCAGCTCGCCGCCCGCCTGCCGGGCCACAAGGAGAACCGGGCCCGCCTCGCGGCGAACCGGATCCTGATCGACGGGTCGCCGGCGAAGGACGAAATGCTCCTGCAGATCTTCACCAAGACGGTGATCGGCCCGATCTTCTTCGAGATCATCCAGCGCAAGGGCAACGAAGGCTTCGGCGAAGGCAATTTCCGCGCGTTGTTCGAGTCGATCGAGCAGGACCAGATCCGGCGGGGCGTGCTGAAGGGTTGATCGGCTGCGCCGCACTTTCGGCAGTCGGGGTCGCGGCGACGCCGTCGGCCGGGCAATTCGGGAGGCGCGCAGGGAACGCTCGCCGTCACGCGTGGTCATCCCTGGGTCTGCTGCGCTGCGGTGTCGCCTCGTGGGCGGGACCGCCGGCAGGGGCGCTGCCGGTTGAATTGCAGGCTTCCGACCGCACCTCAGCTTCACCCCTCGCGCAAAACGGGTGCAATCAGGCGCCCAATCTGTTAGAGTCTCCTGCTCGACAGGAGCAGAAGGTTAGTGCTTACTCCGCTTGGATTCTCGCTTCTGCGCCAGCTTTCCGATGGCGCTTTCCACTCCGGTGAAGATCTCGCCGCGAGGGTGGGGCTGACGCGCGCCCGTGTGTCGCAGCTGCTCCGTCAGGCCGAGACCGCGGGGCTGTCGCTCGAGCGCGTCCGCGGTCGCGGCTATCGCCTGGTCACTGCGCCGGACTTCCTTGATGCGGCGCGGGTACGCGAGGCGCTTACCGCGCTCGGCGTCAAGCTCGCGAGCAATGGCCTCGCGCCCATGCGTCCGCCGCAGGACGACGACATTGCGTTGAAGCCCAACGAGCCTGCGATCGAAACGCCGGCCTCGCCGCCGATCCATCTCGAGCTTGCCGACCAGCTCGATTCGACGTCGTCAGAACTCCTGCGCCGCGCGCAGCGGCGCGACATCCACGGCGCGGCGCTCGCGGCCGAGTGGCAGTCGGCCGGACGTGGCCGACGCGGCCGGACGTGGTCGGCCGTCGCGGGCGGCAGCCTCACGTTCTCGCTCGGCTGGCGCTTCGAGCAGGGCGCGGGATTCCTCGCCGGTCTTTCGCTCGCGGTCGGCGTGGCCGTTGTGCGCGCGCTGGAGAAGGAAGGGCTGGCGGGTGTCGAGCTCAAGTGGCCGAACGACCTCATCCATCGCCATCTGAAGCTCGGCGGCATCCTGGTCGAGCTGAACGGTGATGCTCTCGGCCCATCGACCGTCGTGGTCGGTGTCGGACTCAATGTGCGGCTCCCGCGCGAGCTGCGGCGCGACATCGCGCAGCCGGTCACCGACCTCACGAGCGTCGCCGGACGTGGCGCGCCGCCCATCGACCGCAATCGCCTGCTCGCGCGCCTCATCACCGAGCTCGCAGCCGCGCTCGAGCTCTACGGCAAGGAAGGCTTCGCGCCCTTCGCCGCAGAGTGGCAGCACCGCCACGCCTATCAGGGCAAACCGGTCAAGTTGCTGCTGCCGGACGGCGCAGCGGTCACGGGCAAGGTCGCCGGCGTGGACGCAAGCGGTGCGCTCGTGCTTGCCGACGGGCCTCGTCGCGCGCGTTTCCTTTCCGGCGAAATCTCGCTGCGCCGCGCGTAGCGACGCTCCTCGACGGCCTGCGCAGGTGCCGGCCCGCGGCGTGAACACCTCCGCGGGCGCGCGTTCGCGATGAGCCAGATCCTCGTCATCGACGTCGGCAACAGCCGGATGAAGTGGGGATTGCGAAGCCACGATGGCTGGCTGGTGCAGGGCGTCATTTCCAACGCGGACATCGGCACGCTCGCGCTGCGCGATTGGCAGAACCTGCCGCGCCCGGTGCGCGCGGTCGGCGTCAACGTCGCCGGCGAAGCCGCACGTGTGCGCGTCGAGGGCCAGCTCGCGCGCTGGCGCCTCCCTATCGAGTGGCTTGTGGCAACGCCCGCTGCCGCCGGGGTGACCAACCGCTACGAACGGCCCTCCCAGCTCGGTGCCGACCGTTGGGCTTCGCTGGTCGCAGCGCGCCGACGCGTGCTGGCGGACGGCGCGCGGCCTGCGCCCTGCGTGGTGGTCAACGCCGGCACTGCGGTCACCGTGGACGCGCTCGATGCCGACGGCGTCTTCCGAGGCGGCTTCATTCTTCCCGGCATGCGTCTCATGCTGCGCGCGCTCGCCGAGAACACGGCCGCGCTCAAGGTGCCGCCCGGACGTTATCAGGATTTCCCGACGAACACGCCCGATGCGTTGCACTCGGGCGCGCTGCAGGCGGTGTGCGGCGCGATCGAGCTCATGCGCCTGCGGCTGACCGCAGGGCAGCAGCAAGCCTGCTGCTACCTCGCCGGCGGTGCCGCCGAGGAAGTCGCGCCGCATCTCGCCGCCCCGGTTCTGGTCGTGGATAATCTCGTGCTCGAAGGCGTGCTGGTGCTCGCGGACTCGGCTCCGGTGTGATGCCTCGATCCGGCCGCCCCCCACCGACCCGATGCGCACCGTTATCATCCTGCTGCTGCTCGCCAACCTGAGCCTGTTCGGGTTCACGCGGCTCGATTCGTTCGGCGGGGGCGAGCCGGCGCGTTTCGCCGAGCAGGTCCAGCCCGAAAAGATCAAGATCCTCTCCGCGCAGGAAGTGGCGGCGCTCGGCCCCTCGAAGATGGCCGCGCTCGCCGATGTCTGCATCGAGTGGGGACCGTTGACGGATGCCGAGCGCACGCGCGCGCTCGGCGATCTCGCGCCGCTCGCGCTCGGCCCGCTGCTCACGCAACGGCGCGTGGACATGGACGGGACGTGGACGCCGATGCTCGGGCCGTTTGTCACGCGAGCGATGGCGGAGCGACGGGTTGCGGAACTGCGGGCGCGCGGCATCGGTGATGCGGCGATCGTCGACAACGGCAAAGGCCAGTTCAACCTCGCGCTCGGCGTGTTTCGCACCGAGCAGGCGGCGGCTGCCAAGGCCGATGCGCTCGCGCAGCAAGGCGTCACCGGCGCGAAAGCGGCGCCCCGCGGGCAGGCCCCGAGCCAATACGCGATCGTCGTGCGCGACCCACCGCAGCCGGTCGTCATGCGCTTCAAGGAACTGCAATCCGGCTACCCGGGCAGCGACCTCAAGGTCGGCACCTGCGAGCGGACGAGCTAGGGCGTTTGATGGAGAACGACGCGCTGATCGCCGAAGCCCGCCGCCACGTCGGGGAGTTCGAGTTGGTCAAGCCGTCGCTCAAGGCGGGGGCGGTGGCCGCGGCGCTGGTGAGCGGCAGCGACCGCGTCTACTCCGGCATCTGCGTCGAGCTCGCGTGCGGCATCGGATTCTGCGCCGAGCACGCCGCCGTCGCCGACATGCTGAAGGAGCGCGAGACGCTCGTGAAGCGCATCGTCGCGGTGAACAAGGACCGTGTCGTCGCGCCCTGCGGCCGCTGCCGCGAGCTCCTGATCCAGATCGACCGCCGCAACCTCGAGTGCGAGGTGCTGCTGCCCGACGGCGCTTCCGCAACGCTGCGCGAGCTGCTGCCCAACGCCTGGCTCGAGCACCTGCTCGTCAGCAAATGAGCGGCCGCCGCGTCGCCACGATGCCGCGCAACGCGACGGCGCCGGTGGTGATCCGGCAGACGGACGGCGCGCGGGACGTCGCCACGGCGCGTGCGCTGTTCGAAGCGTACGCGGCGGCACTCGGCGTGGATCTCTGCTTCCAGAACTTCGCGTCCGAGCTCGCCTCGCTGCCCGGCGATTACGCGCCGCCGCTAGGACGACTGCTGCTCGCCTTGAGCGATGATGTCGCGCAAGGCTGTGCGGCGCTTCGCCCGCTCGCGGTGGCCGACCGGCCGTCGGGCGGCGTGGGCGAAGTGAAGCGCCTCTACGTCAAGCCGGAGGCGCGCGGCAGCGGGATCGGGCGACGTCTCGTCGTTGCGCTGGTGGACGGCGCGCGCGCGATCGGCTACCGCGAGCTCAGACTCGACACGCTGCAGACGATGACGGAAGCGCGTTCGCTGTACGCGAGCGTCGGTTTCCGTTCGATCGCGCCCTACTACGCGAACCCGCTTTCCGGCGTCGTCTACATGGGGCTCGCGCTGTCGCCGTAGGCGCCCCCTGCTAATGGTTCGCGCACCGCACACCCGCCCATGTACCTGACGCACGACGAGGCGAGCGCGATCGGTGCGCACGTTGGCGGCATCGAGGCGCGCACGGGGGCCGAGATCGTGGTCGCCATCGTCGGGCGTGCCGACCGCTACCCGGAAATCCGCTGGAAGGCGTTCGCGCTCGGCGTCGCGCTCGCCGCATTCGCGTTCGTGCTCCTCGATGCGCTGCGCGCCAGCTGGCCATACGCGCAGGGCGTGCTGCCGACGGTCGTGACGGTTCTCGCTGCCGGCGTGACCAATGCGCTTGCCGCGATGTATCTGCCGCGCTACGCGCGCCTGTACGTTCGCCACAACCGCGCCGAAGCCGAGGTGCGCCAGTACGCCGAATCGATGTTCCTCGCCCGCGGCCTGCATGCGACGCCACGGCGGCAGGCGGTGCTGATCGTGCTCGGCCTGTTCGAGCGCTGGGTCGTCGTGCACGCCGACGACGGCTTCGCCGGCCGGATTGCGCCGGGCGAATGGCAAGCGGTCATCGCGCCCGTCGCGGCCGGCTTGCGTGCCGGCGACCTTGCAGATGCCGTGCAGGCGGGCCTGTCGGCGCTGGAGGCGCTGCTCGCGGCCAACGGTTTCGTCGGGCACGGCGAGCGGACGAACGTCGTGCCGGACCGACCGCTCGAAGAGCGCGGGGCGTGAGCGTCGTGGGCATCCGGTTCGCGCTCGCCGCCACGCTGCTCGTTCTGTTGGCGTGCACCGCACGGGCCGCCGACGTCCCGTACCTCACCGGCCGCGTGGTCGACAACGCGGCGATCCTGTCGCCGGGCGCGCGTGACCGGCTGACGGAGATCTCGCGCACGCACGAACAGAAGACGGGGAACCAGATCGTCGTGCTGACCCTGCCCACGCTCGCCGGCGAGAGCATCGAGGACTACGCGCAGCAACTCTTCGCCGCGTGGAAGCTCGGGCAGAAGGGCAAGGACAACGGCGTGCTGCTCATCGTCGCGCCCAACGACCGGCGCATGCGCATCGAGGTCGGCTACGGGCTCGAGGGCGAGCTGCCCGATGCCGAAGCGGCGCGGATCATCCGCGACCGGATGACGCCGCGCTTCAAGGCCAACGATTTCGACGGCGGGCTCGTGGACGGCGTCAACGCGATCGTCGCGAAGCTCGAAGGCCGCGCGGTCGCGAGCGCCGACATCGAACAGGGTGCGCAGCGCACGGCGAAGGGCGTCTTCGACTCGCAGGCGCTCGCGGACTTCGAGGGTCAGCTGCCGCCCTGGCCCATGCGCATCCTGCTCGGCGCGTTCATCTTCGGCATCATCGGCGTCTTCACGTTCGTCGGAATCGTCACGCCGGGCACCGGCTGGTTCCTCTACGTATTCCTCATTCCGTTCTGGGCGATGTTTCCGATCGTCGTGGTCGGGGTTAAGGGCGCGCTCTTGCTGCTCGCGATCTACAGCATCGGCTTCCCGGTCGCGAAACTCGTGCTCGGCAACCGCGATTGGTACCGGAAGGCCGCAGAGGAACTGAAGCGCACGGGGCACGCGACGATCGGTGGTGTCGTCATCACGAGCGGCGGCAGCAGCAGCTCGGGCGGCAGTTCCGGCGGAGGCTTCTCGGGCGGAGGCGGCAGCTCGGGCGGGGGCGGCGCATCCGGTAGCTGGTGAGCGAGGCTGTCTACACGGCGGCGCGTGCGACCACCGCAAAGCCGTGGTCCGGCGCGAAGGGGTGAGCCGGCGGCAGGATGGCTGCGTCGTCGAACCCGGCGTCGGTGATCAGCGTGCGCGCCTCGTCCTCGGTGTACCAGGTCTGGATGACGCGCTGATCCTCGCGCGCGGCGATACGCCCGCCGCGTCGCTGCTCGAGTCGCGTGTGCACTTCCACGCGGCGCGCTTCGGGATCGATCGCGGATTCCGAGCGCAGCGCAAGGCGCGATCCGTCGGGGAGGGCGAGCGATCGCACTTCGACCCGCGGCGCCCCCGGCGGATGGGCCGCTGCTGCCGGCACCGAGAGATCGAGCAGCAGAAGCGCGGGCGGGATCAGATGCGCGCGCACGCGTGCCAGCGCCGTGGTCGCCGCGAACGGGTCCGGCAGCAGCGCGAACGACCCGGCTGCGCAGAATGCGGCGGCATAGCGGAACGGCAGGTTGAGCTCGCGGACGTCCTGGCGGAAGAGCGACGTGCTCCTCCCGGTTGCGGCGACGCGGCCTTCGCATGCGGCGAGCATCGTCGCCGACAGGTCGACGCCGTGGACGTGGATTCCGTGTTCGAGCAGCGGGACGAGGAGCCGCCCGGCACCGCACATGAGCTCGAGCACCGGTCCCGCATCGCCGGGCAGCTGCGCAGCGTACCACGCGATTTCCTCGGTGCCCGCGCGGGGATGTGAAGCGACGTGAAAGGCGGTCGCGAGCGGGCCCCAGGCGCTCATCGACGCCAACGCCGGTTTGCACGCACCCGTTGGGCTGACGTCGCCTGCGAAGCTGCCGCGGCAACGCGAGCGATCATCATTCGATCCGGATTCGCGCGCGCTCGACAACCTGTTTCCAGCGCGCCTGCTCCTTGGCGATGAACGCCGCGAAATCCTCGGGGGAGCCGATGCCGGTCGCGGCGTTGTCGTCGGCGAATTTCTGCGTGACCGCGCTCGACGCGAGGGCCTTGTTGGTTTCGGCGTTGAGCTTTTGCACGATCTCGCGCGGCGTGCCTTTCGGTGCGATGATCCCGTACCACTGCGAGGTCTCGAAATCCGGGTAGCCCTGCTCGGCGACCGTCGCGGTGTCCGGTAGTGCAGGAATGCGTTGCGTCGTGCCCACGGCGATCGCGCGGAGCTTGCCGCTCTTGATGTGCGGCAGCAGCGCAGGCGCGCCCGCGCTGCTCGCGTCGAGCCGGCCGCCCAGCAGGTCCTGCAGCTGCGGGCCGGTGCCGCGATAGGGCACGTGCACGACGTCGATGCCCGTGACGAGCTTCAGATACTCGAAGGCCAGGTGTCCCGCGCTGCCATTGCCGGCCGAACCGTAGTTGAGCTTGCCGGGCGTCTTTTTCGCCTGTGCGACGAACTCGGTAAGGTTCTTCGCCGGCACGAGCTCGGCATTGACGACGAAAACGTTCGGCACGCGGGCGAGCAGCGCGACGGGCACGAAGTCGCGGTTGACGTCGTACGGCTGCGCCGGCATTGCGTAGGGGTTCACGGCGAGCGTGCCGACATGCCCGAGGATCAGCGTGTAGCCATCGGGCGCCGCCTTCGCGACTTCCTGCATCGCCACCGTGCCCGCGCCGCCCGGCTTGTTCTCGACGACCACCGGCTTGCCGAGCTGGTTCGAAAGCTCCTGTGCGACCGAGCGCGAGACGATCTCGGAAGTGCCTCCCGGTGCGAAGGGCACAATCAGGCGAATCGGCTTCGTCGGATAGCTGCCTTGTGCGAGCGCACCGGTCGCAAGCGTCGCGAGCGCGGCCGACGCGAGCCATTGTCTGCGGTTCATGGTTCTCCTCCGGGTATGCGCGGGACGCAGGTTCGGGCAGCCCGCGTCGGTGCGAATCAGAACTGGTAGCGGCGCAAGCCCCCGTCGACGGGGATCACCGTCCCGGTGATGTAGCCCGCGCGCGGCGAGGCCAGAAATACGATCAGGTTCGCGAGCTCCTCCGGCTCGCCGTAGCGGCCGACCGGGATCTCGTGCTCGGACTGCCATGCGCGGTACTCGGGCGTGTAGTTGCGCAGGATCTGGTCGGACAGTATGCGTCCGGGTGCGATGCAGTTCACGGTGATGCCGTGCTTGCCGACTTCGCGGGACAGCCCCTTCGACCACGAGTGGATCGCTGCCTTGGCGCAGAATGCGCCGTTGATCCCTTCGGGCTCCGACTTGCCCGTGATGTTGACGATGCGGCCCCAGCGTTTCGCGATCATCGCATCGAGCAGCCGGTGCGTGAGCTGCCGGTGGCGCGTGAAGTTGAGCGTGAGCGCCTCGTCCCATTGCTGCTCGCTCGCGTCCACCTTGAACGCGCGGCTGCCACCGGCGTTGTTGACGAGAATGTCCACGCTGCCGAGCGCCGCCTCGGCCTTCGTGGCGACCGCGTCGACGTAGTCGGCGTCCATCGCGTCATGGACGATGGTCGCCGGGCGCGGGGCTCCGGCGGCGGCGATCGCGTCGGCCACCTCCCGCAGCCTGTCCTCGCGCCGCCCGGTGATCGCGAGGCGCGCGCGTTCGCCCGCAAAGAGCAGCGCCGCCGCGCGGCCGATGCCGGCGCTCGCGCCCGTGACGAGCGCCGCGCGCCCGGCAAGTTGCAGATCCATGGTCGTCCTGGTGGATGGGAGCGGATTCGGAGGCGACTCGCGAAAGGCCGGCACCGTGACGGCGCCGCCGATCGAGCGCCCCGATTGTCGCCCGCAGCGAGGGCGTTCGCCAAGGCCGGTCGCGCGGCCGCGCAGCCGTGGCGGGATGGGCGAGCTTGGGCGTGGGGACGCGACTGGTTCTGCGAAACCGCTACAGCTGCTCCCAGGGCAGGCCTTCCTTGCGCCAGCCGCCGAGCGTGCCGCGATGGTGCTCTTCGTCCAGTGGGCCTTCGAAGCCCTCGAGCACGTTGTAGACCTCCTTGAAGCCTGCCTCCTCGAGCGCGAGGCCCGCGTCGACCGAGCGGTGGCCGCTGCGGCAGATCAGGATCACCGGGCGGTTCATGCTTGCGACCTTCTTCACCTGGCCGACGAAATGCGGATTGATTTCCCAGTCAGGCCCGTCGTTCCACGCGACGTGATGAGCACCTGCCGGGTGGCCGACGAACAGGTACTCCATCTCGCTGCGGCAATCGACGAACACCGCCTGCGGGTTGTCATGGAGGAACTGCTGCGCTTCCTTGGGCTTCAGGTGTTTCATGGCACGGGAATCCAATGTGGTGTAGCGGGAATTCGTTGTCTCGGTCGCGGTCGGCGGTGTTGCGGATTCATCGCAACCGGCAAGGCGAGCAACGATGCATGGTGCGGTTTCTCGCGAGCATTTTGCAAGGCGGTTTCCGGTCGACCACACTAACACGCGCAGGCCGCCACATTCAGAAGTGGGGGTTCGGTGCTTATTCCCGAAGCGCCGCGAGCGTCGCCGCGCAGATCGCGTCGATCCAGCCGCGCGCTGCCGGCACCGCGCCGGTCCAGCGCAGGAAGCCGTGGATCATGCCCGCGCAGTCGACCACGTGCGTGGGCACCCCGGCCGCGGAAAGGCTCGCCGCGTAGGAGAGCCCATCGTCACGCAGCACGTCGGCTTCGGCCACGGCGACGACGGCCGGCGGAACGCCGGCGAGGCTGCGCGTGGCGAGCGGTGAGAGTTCGGGCGCGTCGGGCGGCGCGTCACCGGCGTACGCGCGCCAGTACCAGCGCATCATCGCCGCCGAGAGGTTGAAGCCGGTCGCGAACGTGGCGTACGAGCTGCCGCCGGTGCGCGCGTCGAGCGCGGGGTAGAGCAGAAGCTGCAACGCCGGCTGTGCCTCGTGCCGCGCGCGCAACCGGAGCGTGAGTGCCGCGGCAAGATTGCCCCCCGAGCTGTCGCCGGCGACGATCATGCGCGCGGGATCGACGCCGAGCGCGCGGGTCTCCTCGCGGCACCAATGCCAGGCGGCGTCGAAGTCATCGAGCGCGGCCGGGTAGGGGCTTTCGGGCGCGCGGCGGTAGTCGACCGCGACGAGAACGGCTCGCAGCCGATTGGCGAGAATCCGGCAAAGGCGGTCGTGGGAATCGAGCGAACCGGTCACCCAGCCGCCGCCGTGCGCGAACACGACGAGCGGCAGCGGCTCCTCGCTCGCCGGGCGGTAGACGCGGATCGGGACCGCGCCGCGGGCGTGGCCGGCGCGCCGGTCGTACACCGACGCGAGAGGCTCCGCCGGCGCGCCTAGGAGCGTGGGCGCGTTTTCCGTGGCGGCACGCAGTGCGGCGACGTCCGGAGGTCCCGGCGGGTCGGTACGCGGGAAATGCGTGTCGAGGAGCCGGGTGACGTCGTGATCGAGCATGGGGCTCTTTGCAACCAAAGCGCGATGTTAACCCCGCGGCGGGCGCCACCCGCGGTTCGCGTATCATGTGCTGGCGCCGATTTGAACCAGCTTGCGGGCGCATTACAAATTCAGCTAAAGCGGCGACGATGACCCGCTCGGCCGCCAGCTGAACGGGTCTTTTCGTTTTCCGGAGTGCACGACGATGAGCATGCAGCCCGACCGCACCGCCGAGCTTACGCGCCTGCTCCGCGAGCGCATCCTGATCCTGGACGGCGCGATGGGCACGATGATCCAGCAAGCGAAGCTCGGCGAGGCCGACTTCCGCGGCCCGGCCGCGTGCGGGCTCGCCGACCATTCGCACGAGCTCAAGGGTGACAACGACCTGCTCGTGCTCACCCGGCCGGACGTGATCCGCGCGATCCACGACGCCTACTTCGAGGCCGGCGCCGACATCGTCGAGACCAACACGTTTTCGGCGACGACGATCGCCCAGGCCGACTACGGGCTGGAATCGCGCGTGCGCGAGATGAACGTGGCCGCGGCGCGCCTCGCGCGCGAATGCGCGGATCGCTGGACGGCGCGCACGCCCGGCAAGCCGCGCTTCGTCGCCGGGGCGTTGGGACCGACCAACCGCACGGCGTCGATCTCGCCCGACGTGAACGATCCGGGTGCACGCAACGTCACGTTCGACCAGCTTGCGCAGGCCTATGGCGAGGAGGCGGAGGCGCTGGCGGAGGGCGGCGCGGACATCCTGATCGTGGAGACGATCTTCGACACGCTGAACGCGAAGGCCGCGCTCTTCGGCATCGCGCAGTTCTTCGAGCGCGCCGGACGGCGCCTGCCGCTCGTCATCTCGGGGACGATCACCGACGCTTCGGGACGGACGCTTTCGGGCCAGACGCCGACCGCATTCTGGTATTCGGTCCGCCATGCGGAACCGCTGGCGGTCGGATTGAATTGCGCGCTCGGCGCGGCGCTGATGCGCCCGTACCTGGAAGAGATCGCGCGCGTCGCCGACACGTTCGTCTCGTGCTATCCGAACGCCGGTCTGCCCAATCCGATGTCAGATACGGGCTACGACGAGACGCCGGAGCAGACCGCGCGGCTCGTGCGCGAGTTCGCGGAAGCCGGGCTCGTCGACATCGTGGGCGGCTGCTGCGGCACCACGCCGAGCCACATCCGCGCGATTGCGGATGCGGTGAAGGATCTCGCGCCGCGCCGGTCGTTGATGATCCATGCCTGATCTTCAACTTGCCGGCCTCGAGCCGCTCACCATCGGCGATGGTTCGCTCTTCGTCAATGTCGGCGAGCGCACCAACGTCACGGGCTCGAAGGCCTTCGCGCGTCTGATCCTCGCCGGCGACTACGCGGGCGCGGTCGAGGTCGCGCGATCGCAGGTGCAAAACGGCGCACAGATCATCGACGTCAACATGGACGAGGCGATGCTCGATTCGAAGGCGGCGATGGTGCGCTTCCTGCAGCTCATCGCCACCGAGCCTGACATCGCGCGCGTGCCGGTGATGATCGACTCATCCAAATGGGAGGTGATCGAGGCGGGTCTGAAATGCGTGCAGGGAAAGCCGATCGTCAATTCGATATCGCTCAAGGAAGGCGAAGCCGAGTTCCTGCGCCAGGCGAAGCTCGTTCGCCGCTACGGCGCCGCGGTGATCGTGATGTGCTTCGACGAGAAGGGACAGGCGGACACGCTCGCGCGCAAGTGCGAGATCGCGAGGCGCTGCTACGAGCTGCTGGTGCGCGAGGTTCGCTTCCCACCCGAGGACATCGTGATCGACCCGAACGTGTTCGCGATTGCCACCGGCATCGAGGAGCACAACAATTACGCGGTCGACTTCATCGACGCGACGCGCTGGATCCGCCAGCACCTGCCGTTCGCGAAGGTGTCGGGCGGCATTTCCAACGTGAGCTTCAGCTTCCGCGGCAACGAGCCGGTGCGCGAGGCGATCCACACGGTGTTTCTCTACCACGCCATTCGCGCGGGCCTCACGATGGGCATCGTCAACGCCGGGCAGCTCGGCGTCTACGACGAACTCGATCCCGAACTGCGCGAACGCGTCGAGGACGTGGTGCAAAACCGGCGCCCGGACGCGACCGAGCGTCTGGTCACGTTCGCCGAGAGCTACAAGGCGCAGGGGAAGAAGATCGAGGAGGATCTCTCCTGGCGCAGCGCACCGGTCGGAGAGCGCCTCACGCATGCGCTGGTCAAGGGCATCGCGGCCTTCATCGTCGAGGACACCGAGGCGGCGCGGCAGCAGGTGGAAAGCCGCGGCGGCCGCCCGATCGAGGTGATCGAAGGCCCGTTGATGGACGGGATGAACGTCGTCGGCGATCTTTTCGGCGCAGGCAGGATGTTCCTGCCGCAGGTGGTGAAGAGTGCGCGCGTGATGAAGCAGGCGGTCGCGCACCTCGTGCCGTTCATCGAGGCGGAGAAGAAGGCGGCCGGCGAGGCGGCGAAGCCCAAGGGCAAGCTCGTGCTCGCGACCGTCAAGGGCGACGTGCACGACATCGGCAAGAACATCGTCGGCGTCGTCCTTCAGTGCAACAACTTCGACGTGGTCGATCTGGGCGTGATGGTGCCCGCGCAGAAGATCCTCGCCGCCGCGCGCGAGCAGAATGCCGACGCAATCGGGCTCTCCGGCCTCATCACGCCCTCGCTCGAGGAAATGGCGCACGTCGCAAGCGAGATGCAGCGCGAGGGATTTACGCTGCCGCTGCTGATCGGCGGCGCGACGACGTCGCGCGTCCACACCGCGGTCAAGATCGCGCCGCATTACAAGGGCCCGACCGTCTACGTGCCGGATGCCTCGCGCGCCGTGGGCGTGACGACGAGCCTGCTGTCCGCCGAGCAGCGCGCGGGTTTCGTCGCCGAGATTGCCGCCGATTACGAGAAGATCCGTGTGCAGCACGCGCAGAAGAAGGGACCGAAGCTGGTTTCGCTCGAGGCGGCGCGTGCCAATGCGTTCAGCACCGATTGGGCGCACTACACGCCGCCGGTCCCGAAGCTCCTTGGACGGCGCGAGCTGCGCAATGTCGACCTCGCCGAGATCGCGCGCTACATCGACTGGGCGCCCTTCTTCCAGACGTGGGAGCTCGCCGGATCGTTCCCGGCGATCCTCGAGGACGCCCTCGTCGGCGAAGCGGCGCGCAATGTGCTCGCTGAGGGCCGGGCGATGCTCGCGAAGATCATCGAGGGCCGCTGGCTTGCCGCCCATGCGGTGTTCGGGCTGTGGCCGGCGGCGGGCGTAGGTGACGACATCGAGATCTATACCGACGAGTCGCGCGCGACGGTGGCGATGACTTGGCACAACCTGCGCCAACAGAACGAGCGGCCGCCCCCCAAGCCCAACTACTGCCTCGCGGACTTCGTCGCGCCGAAGACGTCGGGTGTGCGCGACTACATCGGCGCCTTCGCGGTCACGGCGGGCATCGGCATCGAGAAGAAGCTCGCCGCGTTCGAGGCGGCGCGGGACGACTACGCGGCGCTGATGCTGAAGGCGCTCGCCGACCGTCTTGCCGAGGCGCTCGCCGAGTGGCTGCATCGCAAGGTGCGCACAGACTCGTGGGGTTATGCGCCCGACGAGAGCCTCGACCACGGAGCGCTGATCCGCGAGCAGTATCGCGGCATCCGCCCGGCGCCGGGCTATCCGGCGTGCCCGCATCACGCGGCGAAGAAACCGCTGTTCGACCTGCTCGGTGCGCCGGCGATCGGCATGCAGCTGACCGAAAGCTACGCGATGCTGCCCGCTTCCTCGGTGTCCGGGTTCTACTTCTCGCATCCGGACAGCACGTATTTCGCGGTCGGGCGCATCGGCGAAGACCAGCGCGCCGACTTCGCGCGCCGCTGCGGGCTTTCGGAAGAGGCATCGAGGCGGCAACTCGCGCCGAACCTCGCCTGACCGTCGCCATCGCCCATGGACGCGCCTGCCGTGCCCTTTCCGTCGCGCCTGCCGAACGTCGGCACGACGATTTTCACGTCGATGTCCGCGCTCGCTTCGCGGCACGGCGCGGTCAACCTCGGCCAGGGCTTCCCGGATTTCGATTGCGACCCTGTGCTGATCGAGCGCGTGCACGAGGCGATGCGGCGCGGCCACAACCAGTACGCGCCGATGGCCGGCGTGCCCGCGCTGCGGCAGGCGATCACGGCGAAGACCGCGACGCTTTACGGCCACGCCTACGACTGGGAACGCGAGGTCACGGTCACCGCGGGGGCGACGCAGGCACTGATGAGCGCGATCCTCTGCGCGGTGCATCCGGGCGACGAAGTGATCGTGCTCGAACCCTGCTACGACAGCTATGGGCCCGCGATCGAGCTCGCCGGCGGCGTGCCGGTGTACGTCACGCTCGAGGCGCCGGACTATCGCATTCCGCTCGACCGGATTGCCGCGGCCGTCACGCCACGGACCCGGCTCGTCGTGGTCAACACGCCGCACAATCCGACCGGGCGCGTCTGGCACGAAGGCGAAATGCGCTCGCTTGCCGGCATCCTTCGCGACACCGGCGTGCTGCTGCTGTCCGATGAGGTCTACGAGCACATCGTGTTCGACGGCGCTAGGCACGAGAGCGTTGCCCGTCACCCGGAGCTCGCGCGCAGGAGCTTCCTCGTGTCGAGCTTCGGCAAGACATTCCACACGACCGGCTGGAAGGTCGGGTATTGCTGCGCGCCGGCCGCGATGACGCACGAGTTCCGCAAGGTGCACCAGTTCATGGTGTTCGCGGTCAACACGCCGGCGCAGCATGGAATCGCCGAGTATCTGCGCGACCCGGCGCCCTACCTGGGGTTGCCGGCGTTCTACCAGCAGAAGCGCGACGCGTTCCGGACGGGGCTTGCGGCGACCAAGTTCGAGCTGCTGCCGTGCGAAGGCACGTACTTCCAGTGCGTGCGCTACGACGCGGTAAGCAGCCTGCCCGAGCCCGAGTTCGCGCAGTGGCTGACGAGCGAGATCGGTGTCGCAGCGATTCCGGTCTCCGCGTTCATGCGTACGCGCTCGGCCACCAAGGTCGTGCGCTTCTGCTTCGCGAAGAAGGACGCAACGCTCGCGGCGGCGCTCGCGCGGCTCGCGCGCCTGTAGGTCCTGCCGTTTCCCCTGCGCGGCAGCGCCTGCCGCGATGCAGGCACCGAGCGCGGCGCCGCTCTTGACTCCCATCAACGTGCGGGGTCTGCGCACGCGCAGAATCAGATCGCATACGCGAATCCGGCCAAAAAACAAAAAGGGGCCAGGCTCGAATTTCGCGCAAAAAGGGGCCAGGCTCGAATTTCGCGCAAAAAGGGGCCAGGCTCGAATTTCGCGGAGGTAGGGGTGCGAGCCCCGCAACCAGGTCGAGCGAAATTCGAGCCTGGCCCCTTTTCCTTCCTCGAGCCTGGCCCCTTCCACTTCCCCTTCCACTTCCAGCTCCTTGTCTTGCTTCTTGTCAGCGCAATGCAAAACGCCGCGACGAAGCGCGGCGCTTTGCGGAGTCCGCCCTGCTGCGAGCGGCGAGAAGGCGTGGCTACAGCCGTTCGATCACCGCGGCAATCCCCTGACCGCCGCCGATGCACATCGTGATAAGGCCGTAGCGCTTGCCGGTGCGGTGCAGCTCGTACAGGCACTTCACCGTCAGGATCGAGCCGGTCGCGCCGATCGGATGGCCCAACGCGACCGCGCCACCGTTGGGATTGACTTTCGCGGGGTCGAGGCCGAGTTCCTTCGACACGCCGAGCGCCTGCGCCGCGAACGCCTCGTTCGACTCGATCACGTCCATGTCCTTGAGCGCGAGGCCCGCCTTCGCGAGCGCGCGCTTGACGGCGCTGACCGGGCCCAGACCCATGATCTTGGGATCGATGCCGGCATGCCCATAGGCGAGCAGGCGTGCCATGGGCTTCAACCCCGCCTTCGCAGCCGCCTCCGCCTCCATCAGCACGAGTGCCGCCGCTGCATCGTTGATGCCCGACGCGTTGCCGGCCGTCACCGAGCCATTTTCCTTGACGAACGCGGGCTTGAGCTTGGCCATGCCTTCCAGCGAGGATTCCGCGCGCACGTGCTCGTCAGTGTCGAACTGGATCGGGCCCTTCTTGCTCTTCAACTCGATCGGCAGGATCTGGCTCTTGAAGTGGCCTGCTGCCTGGGCCGCCGCCGCGCGCTTGTGGCTCTCGACTGCGAACGCATCCTGCTGCTCGCGCGTGATCCCGCATTTGTTGGCGACGTTCTCGGCGGTGATGCCCATGTGAACCGTGTCGAACGGGTCGGTCAGGGCGCCGACCATCATGTCCATCATCTTGGCGTCACCCATGCGCGCACCCCAGCGCGCCGAGGGCGACAGATAGCCGCCGCGGCTCATGCTTTCCGCACCGCCCGCGACGGCAGCGTCGGTGTCGCCGAGCAAGATGTACTGCGTCGCCGTGACGATTGCCTGCATGCCGCTGCCGCACAGGCGGTTCAGCGTCAGCGCGCCGGTGTCGTGCGGCAGGCCGCCGTTCACGCACGCGAGCCGTGACAGGTACATGTCCTTGGCTTCGGTGTGAATGACGTTGCCGAACACGCACTGGCCGACCTGCGCCGGATCGACTTTGGCGCGCGCAACCGCTTCGCGCACGACCCGCGCGGCCAGTTCGGTCGGGGGGATGTCCTTCAGGCCGCCACCGTAATCGCCGATTGCGGTGCGCACGCCGCTCAGGATGACCACTTCGCGTTTGCTCATCAGAGTTCTCCTCGTGGGGGATGTCAATGATACTGCGGCCGCGGGTCGAGAGCCCTGCGGGCGCTTGACCGCGATCATGAAGGCCGGAGTCTTGCCGCCAGCGCCCCGAGGCAGCGCGCCCCTCGAACGCCCGTCGCGGCCGCGTCCCGCTCGCGACGCACGCCCGGGCTTGGCGTACGATCCGGGTTGCCGAATCCGCCCTCCGAGCGGTCGGCGCCCCCGCAAACCGTAGCAGGAGGAGATCGCCGTGGCCTGTTCCCTTGTCACTCGCACTGCCGCCCTCGTCGTTGCCGCGCTTTCGCTCGGCGTTGCCGCGCCAGCCGCTGCCGCATACCCGGAAAAGACGGTCCAGTACATCATCCCGTTCCCGGCGGCGGGCGAGTCCGACATCGCCGCCCGCCTGCAGCAGCAGGTGTTCAAGGACAAGTTCAAGCAGGAGATGGTGGTGCTGAACCGGCCGGGCGCGGGCGGCGGGCTCGTCTGGTCGCAGCTCAACACGATGCCGGCCGACGGCTACACGATCGCCGGCATCAACCTGCCGCACATCGTGCTGCAGCCGCTCGAGGGCGAGGTCGCCTACAAAACCGAGGACATGACGCCCGTCTACTTCTTCCACTACACGCCCGATGCGATCGTCGTGCCCGAATCGAGCCCGTTCAAGACGTTCCAGGATCTGATCAAGGCCGCGCGCGAAAAGCCCGACACGATCACGTTCGCGGGCTCCGGGACGAACTCGGCGAATCATCTCGCCCATTCGAAGCTGAACCGGCTCTTCGACGTGAAGACCACCTATGTGCCGTTCAAGGGGACGGGAGACCTGATCGCCTCGGTCGCCGGCGGCCACGTCTCGGCGGCGATGTCGTACTCGACGTTCGCGATCCAGCAGAAGGGCAAGATGCGCATGCTCGCGGTGGCGACCGAGAAGCGGCTCCCGCAGTTCCCGGACACGCCGACGTTCAAGGAGCTGGGCGTGGACTGGGTCGACGGCGCCTATCGGGGCATCGCGGTGCCGAAGGCGACGCCGGAGGCGATCCGCAAGCAGGTGTCCGACATGATGGACGCGATCAACAAGGATCCCGAGCTGCGCCGCAGGATGACCGATGGCGGGTTCGAAGTGATCGATATCGGTTACGAGAAGATGCCGGCGTTCATGAAGACGCGCACGCAGGACTATCTCAACACCGCGAAGTCGATCGGCATGATCAAATAGCGGCCGGCAATCGGCGGGGGACGGCATGGCGACGGATGGTTCCGCATCCTCGAAGTGGAGGCACCACGGCGTGCGCGTGGTTCCGGCCTCGCAACTCGACGCCAACACGCCGCAGACGCCGGGCATGAACCGGGCTGCGGCGATCAGCCATGCGCGCGTGGGCGCGGAGAAGCTGTGGGCGGGAACCGTCGTGATCCACCCGAAGGCCAAGACCGGTGCGCATCACCACGGCGCGGTCGAAAGCGTGATCTACGTCGTCAGCGGCCGCGCGCGGATGAAGTGGGGCGACCGGCTGGAGTTCACCGCCGAGGCCGGTCCCGGGGACTTCATTTACGTGCCGCCTTTCGTGCCGCACCAGGAGATCAATGCGAGCGACAACGAACCGCTGTCATGCGTGCTCTGCCGCAGCGGTCAGGAGCCGGTCGTCGTCAACCTCGACCTGCCGAACGTCGAGCCCAACCCGGAGCAAGTGGCATGGGTCGACAGCATCCACGCGGATCCGAAGGAGCCTCGTCTGCGCGAGCGCTGATGTGGGTGCAGCGGAATTACCTTGTCGCGGCCGCGGTCAACGGCTACCGCTCGAGCGTTGTGGCTTCAGCACAACGCCACGGCAAAGTGCCGCGAAAACCGCACCAGGCAAGGCGCGAGTCGAGGCAGGTTTGTCTTCCCGGCGAAGCGAGCAACGCAGCACGGCGCGGTTTCTCGCGAGCACTTCGGAAGGTTATTTCCGGTACAACACGCTAGTGTGATGTCCACGAAATAACTGGACAACTCATTGCTTTGCTTTTCTGCGACGCGGCAGCGTGCACCCTGGCTGAATACTCTCCAGTGTTTGTCGACACCGCGAGAGCTTGGTGACGATGGATTCGACCGTGGCCGTCCAGACGAAAGGTTTCGGGTTTTCGTTCCAGGCCGCCAGGAACTCTGCAATGGCTTGCTGCAGGTCGGTCACGCTGGTGAACGAGCCGCGGCGAATGCGCTTGCTGGTCAACTCACCAAACCAGCGTTCGACCAGGTTCAGCCAACTCGAACTGGTAGGTACATAGTGGCAGACAAAGCGCGGGTGGCGCTTCAGCCAAGCCCGAACGTTGGGGTGCTTGTGCGTGCCGTAGTTGTCGAGCACCAGATGCAAGCCGATCTCGCCGGGGAACTCATCGTCCAGTCGGCGCAGGAAACGCAAGAACTCCTGGTGTCGATGCCGTTCGTAGCATTGCCCAACCACGCGTCCTTGCAAGACTTCGAGCGCGGCAAACAAGGTCGTGGTTCCATTGCGCTTGTAGTCGTGCGTCATCGTTCCGCAGCGGCCCTTTTTCATGGGCAGGCCCGGCTGCGTGCGATCGAGCGCCTGAATCTGCGTCTTCTCGTCCACACACAGCACCAGTGCTTGTTGCGGCGGATTCAGATACAAGCCCACCACATCCGTCAATTTCTCCAGAAACTTGGCGTCGCGCGAGAGCTTGAACGTCTTGTCCCGATGCGGCTGCAGATGATGACTTTGCCAGATATTGTGGACGGTCGACTTGCTCACCCCCTGGACCTCGGCCAGCCCCCGACAACTCCACTGCGTCATGCCTTTCGGCTTGGTGCCAAGCGTCGCCGACACGATGGCCGCGATCTTGCGCTGCCCGTAGCTCGGCTTGCGGCCCCGTCCCGGGGCCACCTCCCACATGCTGTCCAGCCCCTCCCGGGCAAAGCGCTCGCGCCACAGCGTCACCGTCTTGCGGTTGACCGCCAAACTGTGCGCGATCGCGTTGTCCGATTGGCCTTCCGCCGCCGCCAGCACGATTCGACTCCTCAGCGCCACTTGCTGCGGCGTACCGAAGGCAGACACCCACTGCCGCAGCTGCTCTGCATCGGCTGCTTGGAGTTGCAATGCGGGGGTTGATCGCGGCACTCTCTAACCATAGTAGAGCCCGAGCTTGTTGTCCATCTATTTGTTGGACAGTACACTAGGAGTCCGCGCGGCAGAAGAAAAGTGATGCATTATCGAGGGTCATCAAACCCCTCCCGACCCCGAAATAATCGCTTGTAGGCCGTTCTATGAGGTCGAGGTTGTGCGCCATCATTTCAGATTCCTTCTGCCGCGCAGACTCCTAGCCCGGATATTTCACCAGGCCGCCGCCGATTCAATGAAGACTCGAGTCTTGCCAAGCACTTGGGACCCGCCGCCGGCGGAGGACGTTGGACGGGCGGACTGCACGTTTTTTGGCGGTCGTTTTGCACCTGGCTCGGGCTTGGTCTCCTCGCCAATCGTCGCTGCTACTGGCGTCGTCGGCTGCGCCCGATCCAGGGCGCAAACCGCCGCGCCAAATTCCCGCGCCCCGGTGAAACATCCGGGCTAGGGAACGTCTGCACAAGTGCGCGCGCCGCTGCAATTCTTCGATCCCGCGTCCTCCGCGTTCACCTACGTGGTCGTCGATGCGGCGACGCGCGAGGCGGTGCTGATCGACGGTGTCGATCAGCAGCTCGCACGCGACCTCGCGCACATCGAGCGACTGGGGTTGTCGCTGCGCTACATCGTCGAGACTCACGTGCACGCGGATCACGTCACTTCCGCGGGCGCGATGCGGGAGCGCACCGGGGCGGCGGTGCTGGTGCCCGCGGGTGGTGGAGTCGAGGGCGCCGATCGCGAGCTGCAGGACGGCGAGATCGTCCCGTTCGGACGCAACGAGACGCTGCGGGCTCTGGCCACACCGGGACACACCGCGGCGAGCATGAGCTACCTCTGGCGGAGTTGCGCATTCACGGGCGACGCGCTCTTCGTCGACGGATGCGGACGCACCGACTTCCAGGGAGGCGACGCCGGCCTTCTCTACGACAGTGTCGTCGGGAGGCTCTTCACGCTGCCGGACGACATCCTGGTCTATCCCGCGCACGATTACCACGGTCAATGCGTTTCGACGATCGGTTGGGAGCGCGCGCGCAACGCGCGCTTCGCTGGCCGCTCGCGCGACGGTTTTGTCGCGCTGATGGCCGGGCTCGACTTGCCGACGCCGAAGCTGATCGACGTCGCCGTGGCGGCCAACCGTCGGCTCGGGCTCGCGCTAGCCGACGTGTCGCCGAAGACAGCCACGGGGCTGCCCACAGGAGCGGCGAGATGAATCTTTACGGCATCGCGAATTGCGATACGGTGAAGAAGGCGCGTGCCTGGCTCGACCTGCATGGGGTCGCGTACGCGTTCGTCGACCTGCGCAGCACGCCACCGCCGCCGGCGCTGCTTGCGCGCTGGATCGCGCAGGTGGGGTTCGAGGCGCTTGTCAATCGCCGCGGAACGACCTGGCGATCGCTCGATTCGCAAGAACAGGCCGCGGTTTGCGACGTGAAGTCCGCGCAGGCGCTGATGGCCGCGCATCCGACGGTGATCAAGCGTCCGGTGATCGAAACCCGCGACATGCTGGTCGTGGGCTTCGATGCGGCCGATTACGCGCGGCGGTTTACCGCCGTCGATCGGCAAGCGGACTGACTGCCGCCGACTCGCTTCCTACCCGCCTGCTCATGTCGATCCTGTTATCCGTCGTCGCCATCATCGTTTGCGGCATGATCGGCGGGCTCGCCGGCTGGGCGGTCACGCAGTCGTTCAACTGGCATGGCACCGGCGCGGCGATTCTCGCCACGCTGATCGCGATGATCGTCGCGACGGCGGCATGGATTGGCGGTAGCACGCTCGTGCGCTCCTTGGTCGCGGGCCGGCGGGCTGCGAACGAGCACGCCGTGGCTCCCGGCACGGCGACGACGAGTAAGCGGGCGAACGGCCGGGAAAGCGAGGAGATCCGCGGGGTCGCGACGCGCGACATCGAAGCGTGCGCGGCCCGGCTTTTCGCGGCGCTCGAGTCTGCGACGCAGGTTCCGCCCATCACTGCCGTGGATGCAGGCTTCGATGTTGCCGCGGGTTATGCGGTCCTGCACGCGCTGCATGCGCGAAGGCTCGCGCAGGGCTGGCGCCCGCTCGGCCGCAAGATCGGCTTCACCAACCGCACGATCTGGGAACGCTATGGCGTCTATCGGCCGATGTGGTCGCATGTCTGGGACCGCACGGTGACGTTCGCGCCGCAGGGCCGGGCGCTCTGCGCGCTTTCCGGGCTCATGGAGCCGCGCATCGAGCCCGAGGTCGTCTTTCGGCTGGCGGCGCCGGTTCCGCCGGGTGACGATCCGGAACGCATCCTTGCGGCGACCGAGTGGCTCGCGCCCGGCTTCGAGATCGTGCACAGCGTATTCCCCGGGTGGAAATTTGCGGCGCCGGATTGCACGGCTGCGTTCGGCTTGCACGGCCGGCTGCTCGTCGGCGCGCCGATCGCGGTTACCGACCGCAACCGCGCAGCGCTTGCCCGGCTGCTGTCCACGTTCACGCTGACGCTTTCGAAGGGCGATGCGATCGTCGAGCGCGGGACCGGGGCGAACGTTATGGGCAGTCCCACCAACGCGCTCGCGCACCTGCGCGACGTGCTCGCGACCCAGCCCGAGTTCCCGCCGCTCGCCGCCGGCGAGATCGTCACCACCGGCACGATAACCGATGCGTGGCCGGTTGCCCCGGGCGAAGTGTGGTCGAGCGACTACGGCGAGCTCGGTCTTTCGCCGCTCGAGATCGTGTTCACCCGCTGAGCCCTCTGCGCAGTGGGCGCCGCACCCGCCGCATCGCTGCAGCTCGTCACGTCCGCAGCGCTCGCAACGCATCGCGAGCATCACGCGGCAGTGTCGCCGCCGACTTCTTCCGCGAGCACGACGTAGCGCCACGGCGTATCCGGTGCGACCGCGTCGAACGGATAGCACGTCACGAGCGTGAGGAGCCGCGAGTAGTCTGCGGTGGGCAGTTGCAATGCGCGGTGATCCACGATGCGCACCTCGCGCACGCGATAGGTCGTGCGCAGTCCGATCGCATCCTCGACCACCACCGCATCGCCGACTGCCAGCGCATGCAGGAACCCGAAGTGCGTGTCGCGATGGCCGGTGACCACTGCGTTGCCGCGCTCGCCCGGCTGCGCCGAGCGCTCGACATGCCCCGGCCCCCATGCGAGCGTGCGGCCATTCGCGCCTTCCAGCACCAGCAGGTCGACCCGCTGTGCGGGAACGATGAGACGCGCAACCGGATGCAGGTCGGCCCAAGGCCACGGCTTCACCGGGCTGCCCGTGATGCGCGTCTCGTGCCATGCGCGCGCGAGCAGCCATTGCCCCAGTTGCGCCTTCGCATGCAGCCACCCTGCGCTCGCGAGGTTCGCAAGGCCCATGGTCGCGAGCAGCACCGAAAGGATCGCGAGCGCCCGTTTCGTACGCGCCGGGCGATCGTCACGGGTCGGCAGGAACGGCTCGCGCCAACCTTCGGCGCCCGGTGCAGCTCCCTGCGCCTCGGCGCGGGCCAGTGCGGCCAGCGCATCGCGCGAGAGGCTCGCGGCAAGCATCGGCGTCATCGCAATCTCCGTCAGCATCCGCCGTGGCCCAGCATCGCCACCGGCACGTTCATCCCGGGCTTCGCCTGTGACGACAGCAGCAGGTACGTTGCGCCGGCGTTGCTCGCCGCCACGTAGATCAGGAAATCCGGGCGGCCGTCGCGATCGATGTCGCCGGCGAACACGATCGTATGGTCGAAGCCGTAGCCGGGGAGCAGGTACTGGTACGACGCGCCGTCGAGCTCGATCGTGTAAAACGCGCCGTCCCTGCCGTTGCGTCCGTTGTGCGCGGTCAGCGCGAACTCCACCGCCCCCATCGTCAACGTGTAGCGGTAGTCGAGGCGCGGAACGAGTTGCCGACGCTTCAGTGCAACCTCGGAGACCGGCCCCGCGACGAGATTTGCGTCCGGCACGCGCAGGAAGGCGATCTCGTCCGCCGGGGGTTCCCGCACCGATTCCAGGCGGTTGTCCGCGAGCGTGGCAAGAAACGCGGGGCGACCGCGCGCGTCGCGCTCGACGGCCACCAGCTCGCTGCCTTTTGCGTGCTTGCGCAGCAGGAACCAGCCGTCCGCGGGCATCGTTTCGAGCGAGACGCCCGCGCGGTCGAAGTAGTGCGCACCGACGTCGCCGTCGTAGTTGCCGTGCAGCAGCAGGAAGTTGCCGGAGGCATCGGCAGCCTGTGCGGGTGCCGAAAGCAGCGCGGCGCCGATGGCGGCTGCGGCCACCACGACGGGCGGCGCTGTGGGGGATACGGTCGCGGTGGACCGTTGCCGGCGCGCGAGCGGCCACAGCAGCAGTGCGCCAAGCAACGTGAGCGTGCCGACCAGCGCCTGCAGCGTCGCCGGGGTCGCGGTCTGCGGCAGGCCACCGAAGATCGCCTCGTACTGCTGTCCATGCGGCAGGTTGGTCGGGATCGCGGTCTTGCGGACAACCGCGTCCGCCGGCGCGCTGGGAGTAACGTCCACCGCAACCAGGCTCGTGTACTTGCTCACGAGATGATGCTCCAGCGCGAGCGCGATGACCGCACGGCGCACGTCATCCGCAGACGCGCCGGCGACGGCGCTGTCCATCAATGCATCGATCTTCGCTCGCGCCCACAACGGCCCGACGCCTGGGGCCGCACCGTGGCCGCCCAGTGGCAGCGCCGCGCGCCACGGTGCGCCGCCGATGCGGCCCGTCAGCACGACGTCGCCGTCGGCGTGGTCGAGCGCCGCGGTGACGACGATCGGCTCGCCCTCGTAGAGATCCGGCAGCTGCGCCGGCCAGCTTTCGCTCGCGCCCGGCCACGAGACGGCGAGGTCGGTCAGCACCGGGCTTTCCAGCTTCCGGAACAGCGCGCCCATCTTCTGTTGCACTTCGCGAACGTCGCCGATGTAGGTGAACGTGCCGCGTCCGAACAGCGCCGCCTTGGTCATGAAATGCGAGTTCGGCGCCGAACCGATGCCTACGGTGAAGAGACGACGATCGCCCAGGCGCTCACGGATCAGCGCAAACAACGCTTCCTCGTTGCCCACGGCGCCGTCGGTCAGGAACACCACCTGGCGCACGAGACCGGGGGCGAGACCCGGTGTAAACGCGGCTTCCAGCGCGGCGCGCATCTCGGTACCGCCGTTGGCACGGAGGTCATTGACGAACGCGCGGGCGTTTGCGAGCGTCGTCCGATCGACAGGAAGCGGCGCGGAAAAGAGCCGCCGCGTGTGCGAGTTGAACTCGATCACGTTGAAGCGGTCGCCGCCCTGCAGCCGGTCGAGCGCGAGCAGCAGCGCCTGCTTCGCCTGGACGATCGAGGTGCCGGCCATCGAGCCCGACGTGTCGATGATGAACGTCACCTCGCGCGGCACGCGGGCCGTTTCCGTGCGGCCGGCTGCGGGAACGACCATCAGCAGCGCGTACCGCCGGTCGGTGCCGGGCTGCACGAACAGCGCGGCGCCGGGGGAGGCGCCGACGTCGGGCACCCAAGCAAGCGCGAAGTCACGGTCGGCCGGTACCGGTCCGTCGCGCAACGTCACCGTGTAGCGATGCGGGGCGGACTCCCGGATGTCGACCGGGTGGTACGCGCTCGAAAGGCGCGCGAGGCGGAAGCCGGCATCGATGCGCGCGGTGATCGTCACCGGATTGATGCGCCCGTGCGCGGGGTGCAGCACCGGCGGCGTGATGCGCGAGGCATCAGGCACCTCGTCCGTATCCGGCGCCCATCCGAAGCCTCCGTCCGACGCTTCGACCGGGACACCCGGCATGTAGCGCGGCGTCACCGCAAGCGGGAAGCGAAGGGCAAATTCGCCCTGGTCGTAGCGCAGCGTCTCCTGGTATTCGATCGTCACGGTCACCTCCTCGCCGGGCCCGATCGGCGCAACGCTCGTCGTGAACAGGTTGGGTCGCTCCTGCTCCAGCAACGCGGCCTTCTTCCCCTCGCGCTTCGCTTGCTCGTAGGTCCTGCGCGCCTCGGCACGCTCGCGGATCTGGCCTTCGATCCGGCGCTCGCCGATGTGCAGTTCCAGGTGATCGACGGCGGCGCCGTCCGGCAGCGGAAACACGTAGACGCCCTCGCGCCAGTCGGCGCCCGGGTTCGCGAAGCGCTGCGTCACCCGCGTGCGCGCGACGATGCCGGACACGTCGATCGCGACGTCGGTGTAAAGAAGCGGTGCGGGGACCGGCGCGTCGCCGGCCCCTTGCGCGATGCGCAGCTCGCCGCTTCGCGGCCCGCCCAGGTCTGCGGCGTGCGCCCCTTTCGCGACGATGAACGCGGCGAAGCCGAGCACGAGGCTCGCGAACACGCCGACCGCGATCGCTTCCGCGGCGAGCTGCAGCAGTTCCCGCACGTGTGCCGGCCGCAGCAGCGGGCCGGTCGTCGTTCCGTTATCGATCCTCATGGCGTTGACCTTGGTGGTGAAAGGGAGGGCGGCGCCCGCTTGGGCGGACGCGCGGAAGGGCGCGGACTCGGGCCGCGGGCTCGGTCGCGCGCAACGCCGCGTTGAACGCACAACCTGCGCGGCAACGCAGGCCGTGCGCGCAGCGTGCGACGCAGGCGAGGTAGCGGCGGGTCAGGTTCTTCATCGCGCGATGGTTTCCGGGGCCGGCAGCCACGAGGCCGCCCGGTTTGCATTACAGGCCGCGAACGCGGCAGAAGGCGGCACGGAATCGGGCGAGCCGACGAAGAATCGTGGCAAACCGATGGCACGTGCGCGCGTCACGGTTCACCCGGATGCCGCCTCGCGCTATAGTCGGCGCACCGTTTCCGTCGCAAGTCTCCCTTGAGCCGCCGCATCGCCATCGTCGAGGACGAGCCTGCCATCCGCGCGAACTACGCGGAGGCGCTCACCCGGCACGGCTACGAGGTCGCCGCCTACGCCGGCCGGCGCGACGCGATGGCCGCATTCCGGACGCGGCTGCCGGATCTCGCGGTGATCGACATCGGGCTCGGCGAGGACGTCGACGGCGGCTTCACACTCTGCCGCGACCTGCGCGCGCTGTCGCCGACGCTGCCGATCATCTTCCTGTCGGCGCGCGACTCCGACTTCGACATCGTCGCGGGCTTGCGCATCGGCGCCGACGACTACCTGACCAAGGACGCGAGCCTGCCTCAGCTCACGGCGCGCATCGCCGCGCTGTTCCGGCGCAGCGATCTCCTGACCGCGCCACCGGAGACGGAGGACGTGCTCGTGCGCGGCCCGCTGATGCTGGACGTCAAGCGCCTCACCGTCGCGTGGAACGGGCAATCCGTGCCGCTGACGCTGACGGAGTTCTGGATGGTGCACGCGCTTGCCCGCCACCCGGGCCACGTCAAGGACCGCGATGCGCTGATGCGCGATGCCAACATCGTCGTCGACGACAGCACGATCACGTCGCACGTCAAGCGCATCCGCCGCAAGTTCATCGCGGTCGATGCCGGTTTCGACCGCATCGACACCGTCTACGGCATGGGCTACCGGTGGCGCGGCGAGGGCACTTGAACGGCCTTGCGCCCGGCCGCGCCGGGCACGACGGCGGCGGAACGCGATGAAGCGTGCGCCCACGGCACTCGGCATCCGCACCAAGCTGCTGCTGACGCTCTCGGTCTTTCTCGCGATCCCGTGGCTCGGCTACCAGTACGTGAACGAGCTCGAGCGTTTCCTGCGCGAGGCGCAGGAGCGCACGCTGGCCGGTACGGCGCAGGCGGTTGCGACCGCGCTGCACGACCGGCCACGGCTCTTCGAGTCGCGCGGGCAGGCCCTTGCACCCGGTGGCCGCGAGCCCGACGACATGGTGGACGCCGCTGCGGCACGCGGCGCAGCGCAGGGTGGAAGCGCGCCGTCGCCGGAGCTCGAGGAGATCCTGCGCGGATTGACGCGCACCACGGCGCGCATCAGCGTCGTCGATCGCGACCTCGATGTGCTCGCGCGTGCAGGCACGCTGAAGCGCCCGGCCGCGCCCGAGCCTCCCGCGGCGGGCCCCGTCGCGTCCGTCCGCCGCCTCGAGCATGCGCTGATGCGGCCGATCTATGCGCGCCTGCTCGATCAGCCGACTGAGGATTTCGCCGAGGAAACGGTCGGGCGCACGTTTCCGTCCGGCTCGATCGTGCAAGGCGCGCTCGACGGAGCGCCGAGCGTCGGGCGGCGCCTCACGCTGGACGAGAAGGCGACCGTGGTGGTCGCCGCGCATCCGATCTGGGTCGGCCAGCGCGTTCACGGTGCGGTCGTGGTCGAGGAAACCACCAATTCGGTGCTGGCCGAGCGCAACCGCGCGTTCGAGCGGCTGTTCACCATCGTGCTCGGCGTGCTGCTCGCCGGCACGCTCGCGCTCGCGATCTTCGCCTCGCGGCTCTCCGGCCGCATCCGCCGCTTGCGTGACGAGGTCGACCAGGCGATCGACGCGCACGGGCGCGTCCGTCACATCGCCGCCGGCTCGCGCGCCGGCGACGAGATCGGCGACCTGTCGCGAAGCTTTTCCGACGTGCTGCAGCGCCTGGGCGAAAACGCGGCGCATCGCGAACAGCTCGCGAGCCGCCTGTCGCACGAACTGCGCACGCCGGTCGCAGTGGTGAAGAGCTCGCTCGAGAACCTGCGCGCGCATCCGGTGCCGGAGGATGCGAACGTCTATCTCGAGCGCGCGCAGGGAGGGCTCGATCGGCTGTCGCAGATCCTGACGCGGATGAGCGAAGCGACCCGGCTCGAGCAGAGCCTGCACGAAGTCGAGCGCGAGCGCTGCGATGTCGCGGCTCTCGTTTCCGCCTGTGTCGACGGCTACCGCGGCGCATACCCGCACGCGGTGTTCGCGGTGACCGCGCCGGAACCGGTGATGATCGACGGAGCGCCCGATCTCATCGCGCAAATGCTCGACAAACTCGTCGCCAACGCGGTCGAATTCGCGACCCCGGGCACACCGGTCGCGGTCACCGTGGAGCGGGCGGGCGCCTTTGCCCGCATTGCAGTGGCGAATCAGGGCGCGCCGCTGCCCGAGGGAATGCGCGAGCGGCTGTTCGAATCGATGGTGTCGGCGCGCAGTGCGACGCAGGGAAACGGCACGCCGCACCTGGGGCTCGGCCTCTACATCGTGCGCCTGATCGCGGAGTTCCACGGCGGGCACGCGCAGGCGTCCGACTTGCCTGACCGGCGTGGGGTGGTCGTCGCCGTCAGTTTGCCGCTCCCGATGGCGCCGTAGCGCGGCCGCAACGGGCGCAGCCGGCGCTCTGGCAGAATCGGGCATCCGCGTTTCCTCGAGCTGCCATGGCTGCCATCGCCGTCGACCGCACCAATTTCGAATCCGTCGTCCTGCAGGGCTCCGCCAGTCTGCCGGTGCTGGTGGACTTCTGGGCACCCTGGTGCGCCCCCTGCCGTGCGCTCGCCCCGATTCTGGACAAGCTCGCCGCCGAATTCGCCGGGCGCATGACGCTTGCGAAGCTCGACACGGACCAGGAACCCGAAATCGCCGGCCGCTACGGAGTTCGCGGCATCCCCAATTGCAAGCTGTTCGTCAACGGGGAGGTCGCAGACGAGTTCACGGGCGCGCTGCCCGAGCGCGCGCTGCGCGACTTCCTCGCGGCCGCACTACCGTCACCGGCGGCGAAACTCGTGCAGCAGGCGAAAGAGCGGCTTGCGCAGGGCGATGCCCCGGCCGCGCTGCGCCTGCTCGACGACGCAGCCGCGGTCGACGCCGACGACGAGGACGCACTGCTGACGCGCATCGAGGTGCTGCTCGCGCAAGGTCGCGCCCGCGAGGCGAGCGCGATCGTCCTGCAGTTGGAGTCGCCGCAACGCATGCGTGCGCGTCCGCTGCGCGACGAGCACCGGCTCGCCACGCTGAAGGCGCAGGCAGTGCTAGCCTCCGAAACGGGTGCCGATCTCGCGGCGCTTGCGCTGGCGGCGGGGGCAACTCCCGTCGATTGCGCAGCCAAGCTTGCATACGCCCGGGCGCTCGCCGGAGCCGGCAACTACGAACAGGCGCTCGCCGAGCTGCTTTTGATCGTGCAGACCGACCGCGCGTTCGGCGACGACGCCGGGCGCACGACGATGCTGACCGTGTTCGCGGCGCTGCCCTCCGACAGCGATCTCGTGCGCCGCTATCGGCGCGAGCTCGCAGCGGCGATCAACCGGTAAGGAGCGAAGGTTGCGGGCGGGCTCCGGTCAGCTCCGGCGCCGTACCATCTCGCGGACGATCGCGTCGAACTGCTCCTCGATCTCGAGCTTGAGGTATTCCCCCGACAGCACGGTAGCGGCAAGCGCGCTCGGCACCAGCTCGATGTGGTAGGCGATCCGCGTGCCGCTCCCCTCTGGCGCGAGCGTCGTGAGCGACTCGAGCCGTTTCATGCTGCCCTTCACCTGCGTCATGCGGATCGATTGCGGCGGCGTCAGGTCGATGTCGCGCTCCGAGACATAGGGCAAGCTCGCGATGCCGAACCTCGCTGCGCCTTTCTGCTCGATCGTCGCGCGGTTGCCCTCGCGCTTCAGGACCCGGCTCGAGCGCATGTTGGGCGCGAAACGGGCGAAGTGTTCGAAGTCGGTCAGCACCTCCCAGGCGAGCGTGGGGGGAACCGGGGCGAAGATGACCGCATCGATGACGTATCCGTCGTCTGTTCGCTTGACGTCGATCGGACGCAGCGCGGACTCCCCATGCGCGCCGGCGGCCAGCGCGAACGCGGCCAGAGCAAGGCAGCGCGCAAGCTTGCGCGAAAGGGAGGCGGGCGGGTTTGCAGGGATGGGCATGGACTCGGATGCGCGCACATCGCGGGCGCGGGCAGGGACCCCGGCACGGCAAGACTGCGCCGGGGGTAGCCGCCCGATCGGCGTCGTCCGGCGCCTGCGCGGCCTTCATGCGGGCGGCGATCGGAAGGCGCGCCGGTCAGTTCCGGCGCCGCACCATCTCGCCGACGATCGCGTTGAAACGCTCCTCGACTTCGTGCTCGAGAAAGTCCTTCGACAGCACCTTCGCGACAAAGGGGCTCGGCACCATTTCGCTGTGGTAGCCGATCTGGGTCCCGGTTCCCTCGGGCGAGAAGGTGGCGAGCGATTCGAATCGCTTCATGTTGCCCCGCGTTTCCACCGAGCGGATCGAAAACGGCGGTGACATGTCGATGTCGCGCTCCGACACATACGGAAAGCTCAGCAGGCCGAACTTCGCGACACCCTGCTGCTCGATGGCCAGATGGTTGCCGTCGCGCTTCACCACCCGACTCGTCCGCAGGTTCGGGATGAAGCTGTTCATGCGGTCGAAATCGGTCAGCACCTCCCAGGCGAGCGACGGCGGCACGGGCGCGAAGATCACCGCATCGATGACGAACGCCTCGCCCACCCGTTTGACATTGATCGAGCGCAGCGCGGTCTCGGCGTGCACCGCCATCGCGGTCGATAACACGAAGCACGCGAGCACCATCCGGCGTAGGACTTCCGTTGGCCAACCGACGGTCAGGCTTGCACCCATGGTCATCGACTCCGGCGCAGAGGCAAAGCGGTAGCATAGCCATTCCCGGACCGGGTCGGGGACGCTTTGTGCGGTCCGCAAATGCTCCCTTGCGGAAGCCCGAGGTCGGCCACAGGTCTGCGGCCGCCGATGGCGCGGATTGCCGGGGGTTTCGCCGGGTTATTGGCTTCGCCGCCCGCTCCCCCGGCGTCAGTCGGCGATAATGGCGGCCGCCCGCCCGCCGCTTCGCCCCGTCCCGATTCTCGCCGATGTCCTCGTTCGCCCCGATCATCGCCCATCCCGCGCTCGCCTGCGCGGCGCTGCTCACCGTGTCGAACCTGTTCATGACGTTCGCGTGGTACGGGCACCCGAAGCACCTCCAGTCCTCGCCGTGGTGGGTCGCCGCACTCATTTCCCGGGGCATCGCGCTGTTCGAGTATGCGCGGCAGGTGCCGGCCAACCGGATCGGCTACACGGCGCTTTCGCTTGCGCAACTCAAGATCCTGCAGGAAGTGATCACGCTGTCGGTCTTCGTGCCGTTCGCGGTGCTTTACATGGACCAGCCGGTGAAGCTCGACTCTCTCTGGGCGGGATTGTGTCTTCTCGGCGCCGTCTACTTCATCTTCCGGTGACGAGCCGCCGATCGCGCGCCGCAGGGCCGCCCCAAGGCGCGAATTCCGCCCCCCCGAGGACGGCGCGGCGGCGTGCGCCGCAAGCGTTGGGGGATCAACCGAGCGCGGCGCGGTCGCAGCGCGCGGCGCCCCGCTTTCTGCCGATCTACTTGGCGTTCGCGGGCGGCTACCTGCTGTCGTATCTCTACCGCACGGTCAATGCGGTCATCTCGCCCGAGCTTACGCGCGACCTCGGCCTCGCTTCCGGCTCGCTCGGGCTCCTCACCAGCGCGTATTTCGTTGCGTTCGCCGCCATGCAGATCCCGGTGGGCATGCTGCTCGACCGCTACGGTCCGCGTCGCGTCGAGCCCGTGCTGCTCGCGATCGCCGCCGCCGGCGCGCTGCTGTTCGGGCTGGCCGACAGCCTGGCGGGGCTCACGTTCGCGCGTGCCGTGGTCGGTGCCGGAGTCGCCGCGTGCCTGATGGCGCCGCTCAAGGCGATCGCGGTCTGGTATCCGCCGGAGCGCCGGGCGTCGTTGTCCGGCTGGATGATGGTGGCCGGTGGCAGCGGTGCGCTTGCCGCCACCGCGCCGCTGGAGATCGCATTGCGCTTCGCGACGTGGCGCACGATCTTCATCGTGCTCGCCGCGCTGACACTGGCCGTCGCCGTCTGGATCTGGCTCCGCGTGCCCGACACGCCCAAGCCCAAGGTCGCCGCCAGCGCAGGCGAGCAGTGGGCCGGCGTGCGCAGTGTGTTCGCGCATCCACGGTTCTGGTGGATCGCGCCGCTCGGGGGCTTCGGCATGGGCGCGTTCATGGCGATCCAGGGTTTGTGGGCGGTGCCGTGGATGATGGACGTCGAGGGAATGACACGCGCCGCCGCGGCCCGCCATCTGCTCGCAATGGGCGTCGTCGCGCTTGCCGGCTACCTGTTCCTCGGGCTGTTCGCGACCGGACTCGCGCGCCGCGGCATCCACCCGCGGCACGTGTTCGGCGCGGGCTTTGCGCTCAATGCGCTTGCGCTTGCGCTGATCGTCGCGGAAATACCAGGCAGCTATCTCTGGTGGCCGCTCTACGGCCTGGGCGCCTGCGCGAACATCCTCGCGTTCGCGGTGTTGAACGAGGGGTTTCCGACCGAGCTCGCGGCGCGCGCGAACACCGCGGCCAATCTGATGATGTTCACGGGCAGCTTTGCCGCACAGTGGGGCGTCGGGCTGATCGCCGATGCGGTGCGTGCCGCGACGGGCGGCGATGCGGCCACCGGGCTGCGCTACGCGTTCGCGGTCGTGCTCGCGATCGACCTCGCCACGCTCGCATGGTTCGTGCGCGGCTGGCGCCGCCATGCGCTGCACGAGCCTGCCGAGGCGGCAGCCTGATCCGGACGACGACATGCATCTGCACATCCTCGGTATCTGCGGCACGTTCATGGGCGGCCTCGCGGCGATCGCCAAATCCTCCGGCCATCGCGTCAGCGGCTGCGACGCGAATGTCTACCCGCCGATGTCCATGCAGCTCGCGGCGCAGGGCATCGAGCTCACGGCGGGCTTCGATCCCGCGCAGCTCGAAGGCGCGGCCGAAGGCGCGGAGGTGTTCGTCGTCGGCAATGCGATGACACGTGGCAACCCGCTGGTGGAGGCGATCCTCGACCGCGGCCTTCCGTACGTGTCGGGTCCGGAGTGGCTCGCGCAGCATGTGCTGAAGGACAAATGGGTGCTCGCGGTCGCGGGCACGCACGGCAAGACGACCGCATCGTCGATCCTCGCCCGGATTCTCGATCATGCGGGGCTTCGCCCCGGCTTCCTCGTGGGCGGCGTGCCGGCGGACTTCGGCGTTTCCGCGCGGCTCACCGACAGCGCGTTCTTCGTGATCGAGGCCGACGAGTACGACACCGCGTTCTTCGACAAGCGCTCGAAGTTCGTGCACTACCGCCCGCGCACCGCGATCCTGAACAACCTCGAGTTCGATCATGCCGACATCTTTCCCGACCTCGGCGCGATCGAGACGCAGTTCCATCACTTCTTGCGCACGATACCGCGCAGCGGCAGGCTCATCGTCAACGCCGAGGATGAAAGCCTCGCACGCGTGCTGCAACGCGGCTGCTGGTCCGAGGTCGAGCGCTTCGCCGGCGCCGAGTTCGCGCTTGCCGACGGCGTGCACGCCGACTGGCGCATCGCCGGCGACGGCAGGGTGATGCACGGCGGCGCGCCGCAGGGCGTCGTGTGCTGGCCTGCCGACCTGCCGCTGCTTGGCCGCCACAACCGGCTGAACGCGCTCGCGGCGATCGCGGCCGCGCGCCATGTCGGCGTGCCGATCGAGGTGGCGTTAGCCGCGCTGTCCGATTTCCATGGGATCAAGCGCCGGCTCGAGCGGCGCGGCACGGTACGCGGGGTCACCGTGTACGACGATTTCGCCCACCACCCGACCGCGATCGCGACCACGATCGCGGGGCTTCGATCGGTCGCGGGCGCGGGCCGCATCATCGCGGTGCTGGAGCCGCGCTCCAACACGATGAAGCTTGGGACGATGAAGGCGGCGCTGCCGGGCGCGCTGCGCGAGGCCGACCGCACGTTCTGCTATACCGCGAACCTGAGCTGGGATGCGGCCGAAGCGCTGCGCCCGCTCGGCATCAAGGCCGCCGTGTTCGACGACCTCGATCGGCTGGTCGAGGCGATCGTCGCCGACGCCGGTGCCGGCGACCACGTGCTGGTGATGAGCAACGGCGGCTTCGGCGGCGTCCACGAACGGCTGCTCGCCGCGCTGGCGCGGTGAGGACGATCGTCTACCTGCATGGGTTCCGCAGCTCGCCTGCGAGCGTCAAGGCGACGGCGCTCCAACGCGCGGTGGAGGCGTTGCCGGCGGCGGATCGGCCGCGTTATCTGGTGCCTCCCCTGCACCACGATCCGGCCCGGGCGATCGCCGACGTGCCGCACCTGTTGCACGAGCTCTCCATCGATCCGGCGACCGATCTCACGCTCGTGGGCAGCTCGCTCGGCGGCTACTATGCGACGTATCTCGCCGAGCGTTTGGGTGCGCGCGCGGTGCTGATCAACCCGGCGGTGCGTCCATTTGACGACCTGCGTTCCTACGTGGGTGCGCAGACGAACCTCTATAGCGGCGAGACTTTCGTCCTGACGCCCGCGCACTTCGGCGCGCTTGCCGCACTGCGCGTGCCGGGGATCACGCGGCCCGAACGCTACTTCCTGCTCGTGCAGACGGGCGACGAGGTGCTCGATTATCGGGAAGCGGTCGCGCGCTATGGCGGCGCGTGGCAACATGTGGAAGGCGGCGGCGACCACGGATTCCAGCGCTTCGAGGCGCAGATTCCGGCGATCCTGCGTTTCGCCGGCGTGCCGATGCGAGAGAGCTGACGAGCGTGGCGGAAGGGCGCGTTTACGACCTGGCAGTGATCGGCGGCGGCCTCGCAGGTGCCGCGATCGCCTATGGCCTGCGCTCGCTCGGCGCGTCGCTCGCGCTGCTGGACGAGGGCGATGCCGCGTATCGCGCCGCGCGCGGCAATTTCGGACTGATCTGGGTCCAGGGCAAGGGGCAGGGGCTCGCGCGCTATGGCAGCTGGACACGGCGCTCGGCCAGTGTTTGGCCCGCGCTCGCGGCGTCGCTTCGACAGGAGACCGGCCTCGACGTCGCGCTTTCGCAACCCGGCGGCTTGCACGTGTGCGCCTCGCATGCCGAGCTGGACGCGCGCGAGCGCATGTTCGCCGGCCTGTTCGCGCAGCCCGGCTTCGAGCGCTACGACGTCGAGATGCTGGACCGCGCGGCGGTTGCGCGGCGCCTGCCTGGCATCGGAGCGAATGTCGTCGGCGGAACCTGGTCCGCACTCGACGGGCACTGCAATCCGTTGCGGCTCCTGCGCGCGTTGCACCGGGCGCTGCAGCTGCACGCGGTCGCATGCCGATACGACCATGCGGTGACGACGATCGAGCGCAACGGCGGGCGCTTTGCGATCGTTACCGCGCACGGGCCGGTCGAGGCCGAGCGGATCGTGCTGGCCGCGGGGTTGGGCAACGCACGGCTCGCGCCGATGGTCGGGCTTTCGGCGCCGGTGACGCCGAACAAGGGCCACGTCGTCGTGCTGGAGCGGGTCGCACCGTTCCTCTCGTTCCCGCTCGAGAACATCCGCCAGACCGACGAGGGCGCAGTGCTGCTCGGCGATTCAAAGCAGGACAGCGGCTTCGACGAGACGCTGGGGCTCGACGTGCTCGGCACGATCGCGCGGCGGGCTCTTGCGATCCTGCCCGCGTTGCGCGACGTTCGCGTCGTGCGCGCCTGGGCGGCGCTGCGGGTGATGACGCCCGACACGTTTCCGATCTACGAGGAATCGCGCGAGATGCCGGGCGCATTTCTCGTCACGAGCCACAGCGGCGTGACGCTCGCCGCCGTCCACGCGCTCGTGCTGGCACCCGCGCTCCTCGAGGGCGCATTGCCCGCCGATCTCGCTCCCTTCAGCGCGAGGCGCTTCGACCATGTTCGCGCGGCTGCCTGACGCCGGTGGCGAGCCGGTCGAGGTTACGATCGACGGCGAGCCGTTCATCGCGCGCGCGACCGATTCGGTCGCCGCCGCGCTGCTCGCGTCGGGCCGCCTGGCGTGCCGGACCGCACCGGTGAGCGCTGCTCTGCGCGGGCCGTACTGCCTGATGGGTGTCTGCTTCGATTGCATGGTGACGATCGACGGCCGCCCCAACCAGCAGGGCTGCCTCGTTCCGATCACACCCGGCATGCGCATCGAGACGCAGCGCGGCGCGCGCGTCCTTCCGTCCGGCGAATGAGCGCGCAGACCTTCGACCTCGCCATCGTCGGCGCCGGGCCGGCGGGCATGGCCGCCGCCATACTGGCGCGCAAGGAGGGCGCAACCGCGTTGGTGTTGGACGAGCAGACGGCGCCGGGCGGGCAGACTTACCGCGCGATCACGCATACGCCGGTGCGCCGCCGCGAAGTACTCGGCCTCGACTACTGGCACGGGACGACGATTGTCGAGCCGTTTCGCGCCTCGGGCGCCGTGTACCTGCCGGCGACGACCGTGTGGGCGATCGTGCGCCGAGACGACGCACGCTACGAAATCGGCGTCTCGGCCGGCCGGCATTCGGTGCGGCACGCGGCGAATTTCGTCGCCCGAGCGGTGATCCTCGCGCCGGGGGCGATGGAGCGACCGTTTCCGATCGCCGGTGCCACGTTGCCGGGCGTGATGACGGTCGGTGCGGCGCAGCTCCTGCTCAAGACGTCCGGCCTCGTCCCGACGGGGCGCACCGTGCTCGCAGGACTTGGCCCGCTGCTTTGGCTCACCGCCTGGCAGCTCCTGAACGCAGGTGCGACGGTCGACACGCTGCTCGAGACGATCCCGCGCGGCCGCCTCGCGGAGGCGATGCGTCACGCGCCCGGCTTCATGTTCTCCGGCTATCTCGCGAAGGGGCTCGAACTCGTGCGCCGGGTCAGGCGCAGGGTGCGCGTGGTCGAGCACGTCGAATCGCTCGCCGCGACCGGGGACGACCGGGTGCGGGCGGTGCGGTACGCGGCGCACGGCACCGAGCACACGATCGAGAGCGACACGCTGCTGCTGCATCAGGGCGTCGTCCCGAACCTCCACCTGCCGGCCGCGCTCGGCTGCGAACTCGCCTGGAACGACGGGCAGGCTTGCTTCGAGCCGGTGGTCGACGAGTGGGGCGGCAGCTCGCTCCCGCACGTATTCATCACCGGCGACGGCGGCGGCATCGCCGGCGCAATCGCGGCGGAAGCGCGTGGCCGGCTGGCGGCGCTCGGTGCGCTGAACGCCATCGGGCGGATGACCGGCAACGCGCGCGACGCTGCGGCCGGTGTCGAGCGCGCAAGACTTGCTCACACGATGCGCGGGCGGGCGTTCCTCGATGCGCTCTATCGGCCGCCCGACGCGTTCCGGTTGCCCGAAGGCGAGGCGATCGTCTGCCGTTGCGAGGAAGTCACCGCGGCGCAGCTGCGCGAAGCCGCGCGCGCCGGTGCCGCGGGCCCCAACACTGCGAAGGCGTGGCTGCGCTGCGGAATGGGGCCCTGTCAGGGCCGGCAGTGCGCGCTCACCGTAAGCGAGATCATTGCGCAGGAGCGAGGCGTCTCACCGGCGGAAGTCGCGCACTTCCGGGTGCGCTTTCCGGTCAAGCCGATCACGCTCGGAGAGCTCGCCGCGTGGCCGGGCTCGCCGGACGCGGAGCGCGCCGTGGTGCGCGCCCCGCAGGACTGAGCGGCGATGCTCGCCGCCGGCTGGCGACACGCCGCAAGTCAGAACTTGAACAGTCCCTTCAGCTTGTTCACCGCTTCGGAGGCGTCGTCCATCGGGTTCGGCGCCTTCTCCTCGCGCGGCGCGCTCTGGGTGCTCGCGCGCGGTGCACGCTCGGTGCCGCGCCGCGACGCACGCGTGTCTTCCATGTCTTCCATCCCGAGCGGGACCATGCCGGTGGACTTGACGCGCACCTTCACCGCCCAGATCGGCTCCCACGCGATCTTCGGATCGGCAGGACGCGGCGGCTGCGCGAGGTTCAGCTCCTCGCCGTAGGCGATGCCGTTCACCATCGCGCCTTCCACGCCGTCGAAGATGCCCTTGGGAATCGTGCACGTCGATGCGCTCGCGGGCAGCACCACTTTTTCGCTGATCATCCGGCGCAGGAAGTCGTTCGGCAGGAACGTCATCAGGCCCCAGCCGGCGTCCTGCACTTCGCTCGAGGTCCAGATGATCATCTCGCTGCCGCTCTGCCGGAAGCCCATCGCCTGCAGGAAGTAGCCCTGCGCGGTCGGCACCGCGGCCCACGACAGCGCGGTCGGGCCTTCTTTCGCGCCGCGCGCCGTGATCTCGAACGGCGCCATGAAGTCCTGCTTCTCGCCAATCGCGAACCGGATGTCGGGGGTTGCGCTGCCGTTCACGAGCTGATCGCCGCGAAGCGACGCGTTTCCCGGCACGGCGCGCGGTTCGCGCTCGTTCGGCCAGCGGAATTGCGCGTTGCGGATCGCGCTCCAGCGATCGGGCGGCGAGCGGCTGGTAAGCGCCCGGCCGAACTCCTGCATCGTCATCTTCTCGGTGTCGGCGACTCTCGGCTGCCCCGGCCGGATCGCATCCCCGCAGCCCCAGTAGATCAGCATGCGCGCCTTCGGCTTCTCGGGAAGCTTCTCGTCGTCGTAGGTCTCGCCGCGGGTCGCGGGCGGTGGTGCGAGCAGCGGCAATGCCGGGCCCATGTTCATTCCGGGCGGGATCTGGTGCGCTGCCTCCGGCGCGCTCGTCGCCTTGTGCGAGGAGCGCAGCCCGAGCCACAGCGACTTCTGCGGCCCTCCGCCCATGCCGCCCGGCATCATCATGCCGGCCAGGCCTCCGCCCCCCGAGGGCATGCCGGGGATCGACATCGTCCGTGTCTCCACGTCGACGCCGTAGGTCGAGATCGGCGGCTTGGTGACCTGGGTCTGCGCGTGTGCGGCCAGCGGAACGAGCGTGGCGGCGACGAACGCGACAGCGTGACGAACGGCGGGCATGGCGACTCCTCGGGGAGTGGCGATTTCGTTCGCGCATTGTACGGGCGATGCACGGGTTTGCGCGACGCGAACCGGGCGCGCCGACAGCCGGACGGATGCGCGGGCGAGGGCGAGCGCCACAGCGCCCGCGGCGTATACTTTTCGGATGGCGGTAGCGATCACCGAACAACTCGTCGTCGCGATCAGCTCGCGCGCGCTTTTCGACTTCGAGGAGGAAAACCAGGTCTTCGAAACCACGGACGATCGCGCCTACATGCAGCTGCAGCTCGGGCGGCTCGACGAACCGGCAAAACCCGGCGTCGCCTACCGGCTGGTGCGCAAGCTGCTGGGCTTCAACGCGGACGGCACCCGGCGCGTCGAGGTCGTGATCCTATCGCGCAACGACCCGGTTTCCGGCCTGCGCGTTTTTCGCTCGGTCAAGGGCGCGGAACTCGGCATCGAGCGCGGCGTGTTCACCCGTGGCCGCTCGCCCTACGCGTACCTGTCGCCGCTCAAGGCGAATCTGTTCCTTTCCGCGAACGCGGACGACGTGCGCTCGGCATTGAACGCGGGATTCCCGGCCGCGCTCGTCTACACGCATACCGCGCAGGAGGATTCGCATCCGGACGAGGTGCGCATCGCCTTCGACGGCGACGCCGTGCTGTTCGCCGACGAGGCCGAGCGGGTTTTCCAGGCGCAGGGGCTCACCGCGTTCCAGACGCACGAGAGCGATCACGCGACCCGGCCGCTGCCCCCGGGGCCGTTCAAGCCGCTGCTCGAGGCGTTGCACCGGCTGCAGCAGGCCGACGACGCCGGTAACGTCGCGATGCGCGTGCGTACGGCACTCGTGACCGCCCGCAGCGCGCCGGCGCACGAGCGCGCGATCCGCACGCTGATGAACTGGAAGATCCAGATCGACGAGGCGATGTTTCTCGGCGGCCTCGAGAAGGGCCCGTTCCTGCGCGAGTTCGAGCCGGACTTCTATTTCGACGACCAGACGCGGCACGTCGAGAACGCGGCGCAGCACGTGCCGGCCGGACAGGTGCTGCACGGGGTCGTCAACGAATAGACCCGCTCGCGCATCAGGGCATGCCGGCGGTGACGTCCGGCGCCTCGATTGCGTACGGCCAAGCCTCCTCGTCGGCCCTTGCGGGTTCGGGTCACGCCTCCGCGACGTCGAATTCGACCAGAGTCGCCATCTCGACGTGTTTGCGCAGGATCCCGCCGAGGTCAAAACCGGGCTCGGCCGCGACGGCGCGCACGCACGCCTGCGCGAGCGTGCCACCGCAAGCGAATCGCTCCAGCAGCACGAACTCGCCCGCACCGATTGCGTCGACTTCGATCGCGAACTGCGTGCGCCGCACCAGCAGGCGCGCCGGCCCGAGTGCGAGATCGACGGTGTCGTCGCCCGCGTGGCCCGGCTGGTTCACCGCCCAGATGCGTTGCACCGGATAGGGGGAGGCGAGCAGGCGACACGCGGGGTGCAGACGGAACCGGAGCCGCTCGTAGTCGTCGGCGTCGAGCAGGGCAAGCCGTGCGAGCGGCAGCGCCGGACGATCGGCCGCGTGGAAAGCGAGATGCACGAGCCATTCGAGGCGAGCCGTGTCGGCAAGGTAGGGCAGCTCGCGCGCAGGCGAATAGGAGGCGAGAAATCGCGGAAACTCGGCGCCGAATCGATGCAGGTCTCCACTCTCCGAGTCATGGTCACGAATGTAGCGGTTGGCCGCTTGGGCGAAGAAGTCGCCGCCGACCAGCCGCTCGATCACCGGATAGACGTCGCGCAATGCTTCGCGCAGGTTGTGAAACACGTTGTTACGGTACACGGCCAGACGCGCGTGCGGCGACCTGCCGGCCGGCACGACCCATTGGGCGACCGCATCGTCGCTCGCTCCGAACATCCCTCGGACGAACGCCTGTTGCAGCTCAAGCAGCGAGGGCATGGCACGACCTCAGCAGGCGATCGGCGGTGCGCGCTTCGTCGAGCAACACCTGGAGCGCGGGGATGTCGGTGTCCCATTCGATCAGTGTCGGCACCCGCCCGAACCGCGCAAGCGCACTCCGGTAGAGCGCCCATACCGGGGCGGCGACCGCCCGGCCGTGCGTATCGATCAGGAGTTCGTCGCTTCGATCGAATCCGGCGAGGTGGATCTCGGCGACCGCGGACGGCGGGATCGCGTCGAGGTACCGCTGCGGATCGAAGCCGTGATTGACCGCGCTGACGTAGACGTTGTTGACGTCCAGCAGGATGCCGCAGCCGCTGCCGCGCGCGACCTCCGCCAGGAAGTCCCACTCGGGCAGCGTCGAGTGCCGGTATTGCAGGTAGCTCGAAACGTTCTCGATCAGGATCTGCCGCCCCAGGCTGTCCTGCACTTCGGCAACGTTCCGGCAGACGAGCGCCAGCGCTTCTTCGGTGTAGGGCAGGGGCACGAGATCGTTCAGGTGGCGCCCGTCGACCGAGCCCCAGCACAAGTGGTCGGACACGAGACCCGGTTCGAATCGCTCCACCAGCATCTTCAGGCGCCCGATGTGATCGCGATTGACCGGGTCGACGGAACCGAGCGAAAGCCCGACGCCGTGCAGCGACAGCGGATATCGTTCACGCAGGCGCTCGAGGTAGTGGAGCGGCTGTCCGCCATCGCCGAAATAGTTTTCGCTGTGCACCTCGAGCCAGCCGATGTCCGGCCGAGTGGCAAGCAACTCGCGGTAATGCGGCGCGCGAAGGCCGATCCCGGCGCGCGCGGGTATCTCGGCGGTGATGCGCCGGCATTTCGCATTGGCGTTCATCGCAGGTCCCCCACGCGCTGACTGCGCTCGGCGCCCGCGCACACATGCGGCGCGGCGCGGCCCGCCCTACTGGCCAGCGAACATCGCATCTTCGAGGCCGATCATTCCTTCGCGCTCGATCCTGCGACAAATCGCGGCCGTGTCGGTGCGAAGCTCGTCGTCGAGGTCGTCGACCGCGGATCGAGTCATGAGCAGCAAAGAGGCGCTCCAATCGGTCACGCGGCGGGTTGGGTTGTGATGCGAAACGCGGGTCGTCATCATGGTCTCCCGGGCAAGGTCACGGCATGCAGCCAGTATCCCGCGTGAAGATCACGAAATCGTCACGGCCGGCTAAACGATTGCTCACGCCGCCGCGCTTCGGCGACCGCCGCTTGCCGGGGCGGGGTTGCGTCGTGCCGATGAGGATGGGGCGATGCGGTTGCCGTTCAACGCGAAGTTGCCGGCGGCGCCGTGCCGGGCGGTAAGATGGAGCCTCGCCGCTGCGGTGCGAAGCCTCGACGTCGCGGGTACAGACTGCGCGCGCCGGCCGGGCTCGATCCTTCGCCCGGGTCTGCTGCCACGAAGGAGGGCGCATGTCACGCCAGGTGCTGGTTATCGAGGATGACGAAGACATCGCCAAACTCGTCAAGCTGCAGCTCGCCGAACTCGCTTGCCGCGTGAAGCTCGCCTACGATGGCGCGGTAGGCCTGGCGGAAGCGCAATCCGGCCGGTACGACCTGATCATTCTGGATCTGATGCTGCCCGGAATGGATGGGCTGGAAATCTGCCGCCGCATCCGTGGCCAGGGTCGCTACGTCCCCATTCTCATGCTGACCGCGAAGTCGAGCGAACTCGATCGCGTGCTTGGCCTCGAAATGGGCGCCGACGACTACCTGACCAAGCCTTTCAGCGTCATCGAGCTCGGCGCGCGGGTCAAAGCGCTCTTCCGCCGGGTGGACAGCCTGTCGCAGGACAAGGACCAGGCGAAAGCAGTGATCCACTCCGGGGCGCTGCACATCGACACCGCAAAGCGCTCGGTTCGGCTGAACGGAAAGCCGGTCGAGCTTACCGCGAAGGAGTTCGATCTCCTGGCGTTCTTTGCGCGACACCCGGGGCGGGTCTTCTCCCGTGCCCAGCTGCTCGACAGCGTTTGGGGCTATTCGCACAGCGGGTACGAGCACACGGTCAATTCCCACATCAACCGCCTGCGCACCAAGATCGAGAAGAACCCGAACCAGCCCGAGCTGATCGAGACGGTCTGGGGCGTCGGCTACAAGTTCCGCGACGAAGGCTGAGATGTTCAAGACCGTCTACACCAAGCTCGCGGGCGCGCAGGCGCTGGTGTTCTTTGCCCTCGGGGTCGCCTTCATCCTGGCCACGGAGCGGATGCTCGAGGGCCGCCGCCTGGTGGAACTCGCCACCGATCTGGTCATCGGCGCCGTGTTGTTCTCCTTGCTCGCCGGGCTCCTGGTTTTCAACCTGCTGACCCGCCGGCTGCGGGCACTGGCCGTTGCCGTGGACCGCTTTCGCGACGGTGGTTTTACCCAACCGATTCGCCTCGCCTCGGCCAACCCGGCGGGCGACGACATCGATCGCCTTGGCGCCGCCGTACAGGAGATGTCCGAGCGCATCGCGCGGCAGCTGGAAATGCTCGAACACACGGAGGCTCGACGGCGCGAGTTGCTCGCCAACGTATCACACGATCTGCGTACCCCTCTGGCATCGATGCAGGGCTACCTCGAGACCCTGCTGCTGAAGCAAGGCACGTTGCCACCGGACGAGCAGCGCAGCTACCTCGAAATCGCGACCCGGCACAGCGAGCGTCTGGGCAAGCTCATTCGCGATCTGTTCCAGTTGACCAAGCTGGAGGCGCATGAGATCAAGCCGCAATTCGAGCCCTTTCCCGTGGCCGAGCTCGTGCAGGACGTGGTGCAGAAGTTCCAGCTTGCCGCCGACAAGCGTGGTCTGCGTCTGGAATGCCGGCTCGCCGGCCAGCAGGTGCAGGTCTGCGCCGACATCGCGATGATCGAGTCAGTGCTCGAGAATCTGATCGAGAACGCTTTGCGCAACACGCCTGGACCGGGGGACATCCGGGTGGAAGTCGAGCCGCGGGCGGGGCGGGTCGCGGTGCGCGTAGCCGACACCGGCTGCGGCATCGCGAGCGAGGATCTGCCGAACTTGTTCGAGCGCTATTACCACGTGGATCGCGGCGAAGCAGGCGACGCCGGAGGCACCGGGCTGGGACTTGCGATTACGCGGCACATCGTCGAGTTGCACGGCGGCGTAATCCGCGTCGAAAGCGTGCTCGGCCAAGGGACCGCGTTCAGCTTCGATTTGCCCGTCGCCGCCGCCGACGGCGCGCCGGCGCACCAGTCTGTTGCGTCCGCAACCGCCGCTCCGAACTGAGGCAAAGGCGCGACCACGGGACCGCGGTTCAAGCCGCTGCCTGCGGGGACTCGAGCCTCTGCCGCAACAGCGTGCGCTCGAGTTCGGCTGCGGCACGCACCGAGAAGATCTTGAACAGGGCGAGGTGCGGAAGATCCTGGCGCATCGGACTGCCGTCCATGCAGGCGAAATGGCCAATGATCTTGCCGGTCGAATCGAACATCGGCACGCCGATGTAGCTGTCGCGGTCGTATTGCTTCTCTTCGGGCCAGATGTCGCACACGCCGGTCGGGCAATACACGATCTCCCGGCGATCGATGACGGCCCCGCACGAGGTGCCGGCGAGATCGTACTCGAAACTCTCCCAGAACTTGCCTTTCGAATAGTAAGCGAGCGTGCGCGCGCGTGTAGGCGGGTCGCCGACGCAGTAGCAGACGAGGTTGTCGCGTGTACCCAGTATCGACGAGAGGGTGCGCATGAGGGCCTGAAAAAAATCCGCGCCGGACACCGCAGACAGGCTTTCAGCCGCCTGGATCAGCACGTTCTCGATCTCCTTGCGCGCGTGGATGTCGTTGTCCATGACGATCATGCGATACGGCTTGCCCGTGGCGCGGCGGAGCGCCGTGCCGCGGGAATGAACCCACCGGTATCGCCCGTCGCCCTGGCGCAGCCGATACTCCGCGTCGAAATGCGGCGTCAATCCGTTGGCATGATTGTCGAGGTGCAGCAGCACTGCCGCGCGTTCCTCGGGATGCAGCCGGTCGCGCCAGTCATCGACGCACTGCATCCGCGCGTCCGAGAGGCCCAGCATGGCCTTCCAGCGCGGCGAGAAATCGACGGCGCCGCTCTTGAGGTTCCATTCCCAGAGGCCGTCGTTGGCGCGCTCGACCGTCAGTGCGTAACGATCCTCGAGCTCGCGCACGCTCGCTTCCAGCGCCTGGCGGCGCGAGCGCTCGTCGGACAGCGTGGTCTCGTACTCGTGCATCCGGTCCCGCAGCCGGTTGAGTCCGGCCGCCAGTTCACGCATCTGTCCGGAAGGTGCGTGGACAGGCGGCTCGCCCGGACTGCGGCTCTGGCCGAGATCCCGTACCGTTTGCGCAAGACCGCGCAAAGGTTTCAAGACGAACAGCTCCACATTGGTTGCCATCACCGCGAGCAGCAGCAACAGCAAGCCAAGGAGCAATTCCGGCGCGAGACGCCCGGTCTCGCCGAACGCGATCGCGTACGCGCCCACGAAAAGCACGAACGCCACCAGGGGAAACAGCAGTTTGGTGCGCAATCCGACGGTCATCGTGACCTCCGTTCTCTGGGTTTGCGGTATTGCGGCCGACCGCCCATCGCGGGGCCGATCGGTCCCGGGGTCACGCTCTTGGCAAACGCGACCCCTGCGCTGATCGCTGCGGCAGCGCGGCCGGGTGCGGAGCCGTGCCAACACGCATCCGCGATCTGCACGCGGGGAAAGGACGAGCGTGCAGTAGTGTGCCACGGCTTTCCATGGGCAGGCGCTGCGGGAGGCGCTCGGTCATACGCACGACCGCTCCACCGAGCCCTCCGGGAAACAGACATTGCCTTCTACCACGGTGATGTCGTCACTTTGCGCGATAAGCGCCGAATTCCAGGCGGCCTTCATTGCCGCGTCATGGTTAAGTCGGTTTCAGACCACCGACATTACACGCCCGTCGGTTGCCGCCAGTCCGCGGCCCCGGTCGCATTGGACCCTTGGCACATGCACAGAGCCTGTGCCGAAGCCATTCGTCACGAAACCGCCACGCGCCTCAACTCGGGCCGGGCCACCGATTCCTGCGTCGCCGACGGGCCGCCGGTGATAAGGCGCGTACCGCCGCTGAATGTCAGGTACGCCCAAAGCCAGTCGAACATTACCGACACGCGGTTGCGCAATCCGATCAGGAAGCCGACGTGCATCGCCCCCCAGAACCACCAGGCCACGGTTCCGCGCAGCGTCATGAACCCGAAATCGACGACCGCCGCCTTGCGGCCGATCGTGGCGAGGCTTCCGACATGGCGGTAGACGAACGGCGCAGGTTCCTTTCGGCCCTCCACCCGGGCGCGGATCAGCTGCGCCACGTAAGCGCCGCCTTGCTTCGCGGCGGGGGCGAGGCCGGGAACCGGACCGCCCTTCCAGGCATTGGCGAGTGCCGTATCGCCGACCACGAATACGTTCGGCAGACCGGGGACCGACAGGTCCGGTCCGACCTTGGCCCGTCCCGCGCCGTCGGCCTCCGCGCCCAGCCACCGGGCGGCGGGCGAGGCCATCACGCCGGCGGCCCACAGTACCGTGCGCGAAGGTATGCGCCGGCCGCTTACCGTTACGCCGCCGTCGTCGATCATTTCGACACGGCTGTTGAGGAGTATCTCGACGCCGAGCTTGGCGAGCGATGTCTGCGTCACCTCCGACAGTGGCTCCGGAAAGGTCGGCAGCAGCCGCGGCGCGGCCTGCACGAGAAGAATGCGCGCGCTGGCTGGATCGAAGTGGCGGAACTCCTTTTCCATCCCGAACCTCGCGAGCTCGGCGATCGCGCCGGCGAGTTCCACGCCGGTTGGTCCGCCCCCGACGATCAGGAAGGTGAGCAGGCTGGCCCGTTCCTGTGCATCGTCGGTCGCCTCGGCGCGCTCGAACGCAGAGAGCAGGCGACGCCGGATTTCGGTCGCATCCTCGACCCTCTTGAGCCCCGGCGCGTAGGGCGCCCATTCGTCCCGGCCGAAGTAGGCGTGGGCGGCGCCCGTCGCCAGTACCAGGTAGTCGTAAGGCAGCCGCCGGTCCTGCAGCAGCACCTCCTGCCGCACCGAGTCGACACCCGTTACCTCACCCAGCAACACGCGCACATTGAAGTGCTCGCGAAACAGACCGCGGATCGGCGTCGCGATGTCGCCCGGCGAGAGGCTGGCGGTTGCCACCTGATACAGCAGCGGCTGGAACAGGTGGTAGTTGTGGCGATCGACCAGCGTCACCGCCACCCGCGCTTTGGCGAGGGACGCTGCGCAGGCCAGACCGCCGAACCCGGCGCCGATCACCACGACACGGGGCAAGCCTTCGAGCGAGAACGCGGGCTTGCCGTCCAGCTCGGGAAAGCGGCGACGAAGTGCACGATCGATCGACGCGTCGAGCGAAAGTCCGCCGGCACCGTAGGTGGCGAATAGCGCGAACACCATCAGCCAATAGCCATGGTCCGCGTAACCTCCGCCCATCAGGTGCGCGGCGCCCGACAGCAGCATCAGGCCCAACGCGGCGACGCGCGTACCGAGGCCCAGGACCAGCAACAGCGCGAGCAGGGCTTGCGCCACCGTCGCGAATTCCCCGGCCGAGCGCAATGGCAGCCCGCCCGCGAAGGACGGCGCCACGCTGCCCGCGAACATGCCGGCAAGCACGATTGCGCCGCCTGCCCAGAACCGGAGCAGCAGCACGTACACCGGTTCGAAGCCTTTCGTGAACGCGGCATACGCGCCAAGCACCGGGGCCGCGAAGGGCAGCGCGCTGTCCGCCAAGCCGCGCGCGAGCATGCGGTCAAGCGACAGCGGCCCGGCGCCGCGTACGACGTACCAGCCGAACAGCGCGATCCAGAACAGGTGGACGTCAAGTTCGCGATAGTTGAACTGGATCACGCAGGCCAGCGCCAGAAGGCAAGCGGCGGCCAGGCGGGTGGCGAAGCCGAACGCGATCGCCACCGCACCGACGAACTCGATCGCCGCCCCGAGGTAGGCCGCTGCGACCGGCGAAAGCCATGACACCGGGTACTCGTTCGCGGCGAGGTACAGGGCCGTGTCCCAATGCGCGAGCTTCAGCACCGCCGAAACGAAGAACACCTGGGCAAGCCACAGGCGGATCGAGAGATCCACCACCGGACCCGCCGTGCGCTCGAGGAAGCGTACGGTGGCGGCAAACGCGGACACGCTGTCCACGATGACGGGCTGGCGACGGTGCGCATCGAACGGGAGTGTCCGCGAGTTCATGGCAAGTTCCTTCGAATGACGGCGGGACCTGATTCAACCGTGTGCCCTTGCTGCGCGACCCCGGCGCGGCCGGCGCCGGAGCCGCCCGCGGCCGCCCGGTCCGCGGCAGGCTCGCCGTAGCGGCAGCGGAAGATGCAACGCCGGTCGTTGTCGTGATGGAGCTTGCAGCACAGCACTGCGCCGTGCCCGTTGCTGCGCAGGTAGAACTCCGCTGCGAGCAGCATGCCGGCCAGCGGCGCGGTGAAGTAGATCCACAGTCCGCTCCAGTAGTGCGCCGGCAGCGCCGAGCCGAAGCTGCGCGCCGGATTCATGCTCATGCCCGAGATCGGCGCCTCGACCGTGATGAAGATCGCCACCAGTGCCCCTGCGGCGAGTCCGGTGTAGCGGTTGAGCGCCCGCTGGTTGCTCATCTGCAGCACCACCAGCATCAGACCGAAAGAGATCAGCGTCTCCGCTGCAAACGCGACCGCGGGACCATGGACGCCGGGGCTCGTCACGACATGGCGCACCGTGGGGTCGGCCACGACCTGCGCGCCCAGAATCCATCCGGCTACCACCACGCCCGCGACGCCTCCGGCGAACTGTGCCAGCACGTACCAGGCTGCATCCCAGGGCTCGATACGGCCCAGGCGGTAGAAGGTCAAGGTGACGGCGGGGTTGAGGTGTGCGCCCGATTGCTTGCCCCACGGCGAATAGATGAGGGCGATCGCGGTGCCGCCCATGGCCACGCCGATCAACATCCGCCGCAGCAACGTATCGTCGATCGCCTGTCGCGCGGGCGACGCCGGATGTTCGAGCAGAGCCACGAACAGACAGGCGGAAACCATGAACAGCGCGAGACCCGTCGCCTCGATCAGATACTCGGGCCAGTGCCGCCGCAACGCATCCCGCATGCCAGCGGCCCGCGCGTCAGACGTACTCATCGCTTCGCTCCTTCAATGGACGCGTGGGGTCGGGCTGCACCGCGTGCCAGCCCGACCCGGGACCGCTAGATCACTGCCTCCGGCTCCGTTTTGGCGGGCTTGGCCGTGCCGGCCGCCTGCTGCCGCCAGAAGCTCGGTATTTCGAGACGGTATTTGCGTTGCACCAGGTTCGCGACGAGACCCGTCCATCCGGTTTGGTGCATCGCGCCGAGACCGAGACCCGTCTCACCGTGGAAGTACTCGTTGAAAAGCAGCAGGTCTTTCCAGTGCGGGTCGTTCTGGAACGGGCTGTCCGGCGGCATCGCCGGCACGCGGCCGCTTTCGTCGCGTCGAAACATGTCGACCAGGCGCTCGGAAACGAGCGTCGCGATCTGCTTCAGCGTCAGGCGTTCGCCGGACAGGCAGGGCACGACCACGGTGAATCCGTCGCCGTAGTAGCGATGGAACTTCTCGATCGCCTGCACCAGCAGATAGTTGGTTGGCATCCAGATCGGCCCGCGCCAGTTGGAGTTGCCGCCGAAGAGTCCGGAGTTCGATTCCCCCGGTACGTATTCGATCAATGCCTGACCGATGCCCGGCAATGCGCCCAGATCGCGCCGCTCGGCATGGATGCGCGACACCGCCCGCACGCCGTAGCGCGACAGGAACTCGCCTTCGGACAGCACGCGCTTCAGCACACACTTCAACCGGTGCGGACCCAGCAGCGAGAGCAGGTGCTCGCCGCGGGCATTGGTCTGGACGGGGCAATGCGTGACCTTGCGCCCATCGAACATGCCCTGGTAGTGACCTTCGAGCACCGCCCGGAAGCGGGGGGTCCGCTTCAGCAGGCGCTCGTCGATCACTTCGGTCGCGAACAGCGGAATCAGCCCGACCCAGGAAAACACGTCGATGTGCCGGCTGCTCCCGTCCGGGGTGACGACGAGGTCCTTGAAGAATTCGTCCTTGTCGTCCCAAAGCGATACGCCGCCGCTGTGTCCCGCGATCGAATTGGCGATCGCGAGGAACTGGGTGTAGCACTGGATCGCCACGTCCTCGTAGTCGGCGTCCTCGGCCGCGAGCTCCTGGCACATGACCGTCATGTTCAGCGCGAACATCGCCATCCACCCCGTCGCGTCCGCCTGCTTCAACGAGTAGCCGGGCGGCAGCGGCTGCGAGCGGTCATACACGGAAATGTTGTCGAGACCGAGAAACCCGCCTTCGAACACGTTGTGGCCGTCGGTATCCTTGCGGTTCAGCCACCAGGTGTAGTTCATCAGCAGCTTGCTGACGACCCGCTGCAGAAAGCCGATGTCGGCCTTGCCCCGTTGCACCCGCTCGGCACGGAACACCTTGAGCGCGGCCGAGGCAAGCACCGGCGGGTTCACGTCGCCGAACGCCCACTCGTAGGCGGGGACCTGGCCGTTCGGATGCAGGTAGAACTCCTTCAGCAGGAGCTCGATCTGGTCCTTGGCGAAGTCGACGTCCACCAGCGCCAGCGCGGCACAGTGAAAGGCGAGATCCCAGGCGGCGAACCATGGGTATTCCCACTTGTCGGGCATCGAAATCACGTGCGCCGCCTTCATGTGCCGCCAGTTCCGGTTGCGCCCCCACTTGCGGCCGGCGGGCGGCGGAATCGCATCGCCGTCCTGCCAGCGCGCAACGTCAAAATGGAAGAACTGCTTGGTCCAGATCATGCCGGCCAGCGCCTTGCGCAGGATGTTGTGGTCCTGCGGGCTCGCATCGGGCAGCAGTTCGTCGTAGAAGACGCTCGCCTCGGCCTCCCGCTTGGCGAAGATGATCTCGCGCTTGCCAAAGGGTTCGACCAGCGCTTCGCGCGACAACGTGAGGCCCACGATCGCCGTCTGGCCGGAGTCGACCGTCAGCACGTGGCAGGCCGCGAACTTGGTGCCGCGCCGATCGGGATTCACGGCGCCCATCTCGCCGTCCACGAGATGGCGGTGGAAGGCATCCTTCACAAATGGCGAGGCGGCCGGCTGACCCCACAGCCGGGGGGCGTTGCTTTCGTTCTCGGTGAAGAGCGGCTCCGCGGGATGCCTGCCGTAGAGGTGGTAGCCGCCGAGTGTCCGATGCTCCGCGCGAACCGCCCAGCGGGCATCCGCGGGCGGCGCAACCTCGAACAACTGCGGCTTCTCCCCCGGGTCGCCCCACGACCATGTGTTGCGAAACCAGAGCGTCGGCAACACGTGCAGCGTTGCCGCTTCCGGTCCGCGATTGGTCACGAAGATCCGGATGTGGATTTCCTCGGGATTGACCTTGGCGTAACGGACTTCGACATCCCAGTAGCGGCTTTGCTCGAACACGCCGGTGTCCAGCAGCGAGAACGGTGGATCGGTACGCGATCGGCGCGCGTTCTCCTCGACCAGCCGGGTGTAGGGATAGGGCGCCTGCGGGTACTTGTAGAGGTACGAGAGGTAGCTGTGGCTGGGCGTCGCGTCGGCGTAGAAGTAATACTCCTTCACGTCCTCGCCGTGATTGCCCTGATTGCCGGTCAATCCGAATGCCCGCTCCTTCAGGATCGGGTCTCGGCCGTTCCAAAGCGCCAGCGCGAAGCACAGCCGCTGCGCCTCGTCGCAGATGCCGCCCAAGCCGTCCTCGTTCCAGCGATAGGCGCGCGACCGGGCCTGATCGTGATCGAAATACTCCCATGCGTTGCCGTGCTCGCTGTAGTCCTCGCGCACCGTGCCCCACGCCCTTTCGGCGAGATACGGTCCCCACAGGCGCCAGTTCTCGGTTCCCAGGCGTTGCGCCTCGAGGCGCTGACGTTCGGCGTTGAGAGTCGTGTTTGCGTTCATTGCGGTCTCCGGGGTGGCGAGTCGGTTTTGCAGGGGACGAAGGCGAACTCGGTTGTCATGCGACGGCGTGCGCCGTGGGCATCGATGGGGCTTCGGTGTGGCGTGTCGATCGGGCCGCCGCGCGTCGTGCGCGCTCGAGCCGCCACCAGCTCTCGAGCGTGCAGGCCACGGACCAGGCTTGCGCCGGGCAGCCTCGCGGCCGATGCGGCGGGGCGCCGTCGAAGATCTCGCTCACCGTGCCAAGCCCCGCGTCGGCAAGGTGGTCGGCGAAAGGGGCGAGGCGCGAGCGCGCCGCCGCCGCGTCACCGTGGACGCGGAACTCGGCCTGCGCGTAGTGCCCGAGCAGCCAGGCCCACACAGGTCCCTGGTGGTATGCGCCATCGCGCTCCCAGACGCCGCCCTCGTAGTGCGGTCGGTAGTCGCGGTGATCGGCCGCGAGCGAGCGCAGCCCGCAGGAGGTCAGCAGCTCGCGTCCGACGACGCCGACCACGCTCGCCTGGACCGCGCGCGAAAGTGGCGAGTGTGGCAGGCTGACGGCGAAGATCTGGTTCGGACGCAGCGTAGCGTCCGTGCCATCGGGGCCATCGAGCACATCGCAGAGGCCGCCGCTCGCGGGGTCGACGTAACGGCGGAATCCGCTTTTCGCCGCGCCGGCGAGCCGCCGGTACTCCGTCGCCGAGTGCCCGAGCTGCTCGGCGAAACCCGCCATCAGCGCGAGCGCGTTGAACCACAGCGCGTTGATCTCGACCGGTTTGCCGATGCGAGGCGTCACCACCCAATCGCCGACCTTGGCGTCCATCCAGGTGATCTGCGCGCCGCGCTCGCCGGCACGCAGCAAACCATCGGCGGGATCGAGCGCGATGCCATAGCGCGTTCCCTTGACGTGCCAATCGACGATGTCGCGCAGTACCGGGAAGGCTTCCCGCAGCGCCGGCAGGTCGCCGCTCGCCTCGACATATGCGCGCCACGCCTCGAGATACCACAACGCCGCATCGACGGTGTTGTACTCGGGTGTCTCGCCGCTGCCCGGGAACACGTTCGGCAGCATGCCGCGGTCGACGAAACGGGCGAACGTTCGCAGGACGCGCAAAGCGGTGTCGAAGCGTCCGGTGGCCAAGGCAAGGCCCGGCAGCGCGATCATCGTGTCCCGGCCCCAGTCGCCGAACCACGGGTAGCCGGCGATCACCGACTCGCCATCGGGCGCACCCGGAAGCGGACGGGCGAAGACGAAACTGTCGGCGGCGAGAACCAGCTGGTCGATCCATGGCGGGGCGTCGCGCAGCTCGGCTACCTGCGCCTTGGCGCGCGAAAGTTGCAGCGCGTCATGCGCGAGCGAGCGCTGCATGGCCGCGCTGAAATCGGTCGAGACGTCGGCGGCGAGGCTTGCCGCCACGCCCACCCACTCGCCCGGCGGCAACGCGAGCGTTGCCTCGCCGACGAGGAAATGGCTGTCGCGATCGGGCAGGCCGCGCTCGCGCTCCAGTGCCAGGTCGAAGTTGTCGTACCAGTCGTTGCGCGCTGCGATGCTGCCATGGCGGACCTTGACGTGCAGCGTGAACCCGGTCGGGTGCCGCATGCGAACCTCGGCGGCGCCGTATTCGATCACCGGCTGGAACACCCAAGGCCGGCCGCTGCCGTGGTGGTCGCGCGCGTTGACCAGCAATGCGATCTTCAGCGCCAGGGGCCGGTCGTCGAGCAACGTGCCCGGCACCAGGCGAAAGGCCGTGTAGCTCGTGTTGGCGCCCGGTTCGAGCCAGATGCGCTGCTCGATCCGCGCGTCGCGGCACGCGAAGGTCCACACCGGCATGCGGCCTTCGAGCCGGAACGATTCGATCGCGAGATGGCCCTGCGGACTCACGCTGCCGTCGCCCCAGCGATTGGCAAACAGCGGGTATTCGCGCTCGCCGTCGATGACACGCGCATCGGCCTTGGCGAATACGAGGAAGCGGCCGAGCGGCGGCGCGACCGGCGCCACCAGCAGGCCGTGGTAGCGGCGCGTGAGCGTGCCGGCGACGGTGCCTGCAGCATACCCGCCGACTCCATTGGCGAGCCACCATTCCCGGCGCTCGGCCGCTGCCAAGTCGCCGCAGATTTCGCGACCGAACCGTATCACTTCCGGCAGAACATGGGTCATTGCGGTTTCCTCTTCATTGGCGACGGGCCAGGCCTCCGGCCTGCTCAGTCGGACGCTGCTCCGACGTGAGTCCGTGCGACTTCGCTTCCGCTTTCCCTTGCGCCCAGCAGCGCGCCCAGGCGCAGGCCCCACGCGTAGATCGATAGCGCCGGGTTCACTCGCGACGAGCGCGGCAGCACGCTGCCGTCGGCGACGTAAAGGTTGGCCATCCCATGCACCTTGCCGTTGCCATCGACGACGGAGGTGGCCGGATCGTTGCCGGCGGCCAGCGTGCCGCAGGCGTGCGCGGTGCCGCTGACCGGAATGCTCTTGGCGATCGCGATGTAGCCCATGCGCAGCAGTTGTTTCTGCAACGTCCGCACCAGGCGCCGATGTTCGGCGAGCGCCGGCGGAAGCCGGGTCGGGTCGTAATCGATCTGCGGTCGATCGGTCGCGCTGGCGCGGGCAACGATGCGATTGCCCGGATGTGAGCCGTCCTCCGTCTGCAGGAACAGACCGTATGCTCGACGCGCGATCGGCCGCCCGATCCAGTTGGGAACGAACCCGGGCATCTGACTGCGGATGATCTCCTCCGTCAGGTTGCCGCCGAGCGTTTGCACCGTGCTGTGCGGCATGGCGTCGTGGTAGAGGAGGAGGGTCTTGCACAGCACATCGGTGACGCGGCGATGCGACAGCGCGATCATCGCGGTGAGCAGATGCGATTTGTAGTTGCGGCCGACCTGGCGGTAGCAGGCCAGCGTTGCCGAAAGGCCGGCGTTTTCGAGGTAGGTCTGCAGCAGCCGCGGGCTGTGCAGCGCGCCGGCGGCCAGCACCACGGTTTCGGCCGTGTACCGGCTGCCGTCCTCGCATTCGACGCCGACGATCCGCGTCGCGTCGCCGGCGGCGGGAATGAGCGCGGCGACCGGCTTGCCGGTGAGCACTTCCAGATTCGGCTTGCGCATCACGCGCCCCAGCAGCGAGCGCTCGGCGTCCGCCTTGAGGCCGCGAACAGAGGCGAAGCCGTCGAAGTGGCGTGCCTCGTCGGGGTAGGCAAGGATGTCGGCAGCAAGCCCCAGCGACAGTTGCTGCTTGCGCCACTGCGAGTCCTGCCGGCGCAGGCCGGCGACGAGCTGCCGAGTGTCGGACTCGACGGCGAACTGGCGAACGCCGAGAAGCCGCTCCGCCTCGTCGTAGAAGGGTGCGAGCACCGCGTGGCCGAACGGCCAGCCCGGACACTGGTGGGCCGGATCGGCCTCGAACTCGTGTGGCGCGAACCGCAACAGCGCGGCGCCATACCACTTGGTCTTCCCGCCGAGGTTGAAATGCTCCTCGGGGACCGTTGCGCGGCCCGCGCCATCCACCCAGGGCTCGTCGCTGAGGAAAGCGCCCTTTAGCAACACCTTGTCGACGTCGAGCGTACTGCCGTCCTTGGGCAGCGCCAGCCCCTTCTCCAGCAGCAGCACGTGCTTGCCGGTCTGCGTCAGGTGGAAAGCCACCGCCGATCCGCCCGCGCCTGATCCGATAACGATCACGTCGTATTTCATCGAGGATGCTCCAGGGGTCGTGTTGATCGCGTCCGTGCAACTAGCGCTGCACCAGCAGCACTGCATGATCGTCCGGGTCTTTCACCATCACCGCCTTGGCGAACGGAGTACCGCTGACCGGAGCGGGGCGCGGCGAAATGAAACGCGCGTTGTTCTGCGTCAGTTGGATGACCAAGTGCTCGATGTCGTCGACTTCCAGCACGATGCGGACATGCGCGATGTCGCTGGTACGAAGGCCGACCGGCGGCGCGCGGCCGCCCGAAGGCGTCAAGTACTCCAGGAACTCGAGGCCCGGGCCTGCCGCGTGCTGCGGGCGCAGTCCGGTCACGCGAACAACCGCGCCGAACGCGCCGTCAAGATGTTCCTGCGTGGGTCCGCCGTTGAGGCTGCCGCCGGCCACCGTGAGGCCGATCAAGTCGGCCCAGAAGCGGACGCTGCGCTCGGTGTTGGAAACGGTGATCGCCGAATGGTCGATACCGAGGAAGAGCGCGGTAGCCGGCCGCTGCCATTTCGCGTTGCCCTTGCCGGGCGGGAAGTACAGGAGCTCGAGCGGATGTCCGTCCGGATCCTTGAACTTGTAGGCGCGGATGCCGGCGGCGGCCGCGTTGGATTCGGGAAACGTCTGCGGAGCACTTGAAATCGCCTGGAACTTCTGGCGGGCAAGATGCGCGCAGGCCGCATCCATGTCGCGCACGACGATCGCAAAATGCTGGAACCACAGATCGTTGGCGCGGCTGTCGACGGGCAGCGGTTCCCCCGCGGGCGCGAGATACTGCTCGAGGTCGATCGTCTCGGTGCCCAACTGCAGCGTGGCACGACGCATGCGGACGCCGAACGTGCCGCTGATCTGGTCGAACTCCGCATCGGTGACGAGCCGCTCGCCCACCTTGCGAAACCCCAGTGCGCTCTCGTAGAACGCCACCGAGCGATCGAGATCCCCCACGGTCAGTACGATGCCGTGGATCTCCAGTGCGCGGCCGTATGCAGCGACGGCAACGAGCAAGAGCACCGCGGAGAGTACGTGTGTCGTGGTTCGTAACGCACGCGCGACAAGGTGGCGCACATCCAGCATGTCTGGCTCCGATCCAGGTTCTTCAGTCGAAAGACAGGCGCCTGCCGCATCGACGGCCGGCCGCCCCCACTGCGGGACCCGGCTTGGTCACGGGCACGCCCGCGCGCGAAGGTCCGTGGTCACGCTTCCCCTGCGGGTCCCTTTGCGGCGATGACCGCGCGGCGGACCGGCGACGGTTACCCTCCTTCGCGGAACTCCGGGTAGAGGGTCATTCCGCCATCGACATACAGCGTGGCGCCGGTCACATAGTCCGAGTGGTCGGATGCGAGCCACACCGCGGCACGGGCGATGTCGCGCGTCTCGCCGACGCGGTAGTACGGAATCAGCTTGAGCAGCGCTGCTTCCGCCTGCGCCGTGTCCCACGCGCCGGTGTTGATCGGTGTCTTGATGGCGCCCGGCGAGATCGAGTTGACGCGGATCTTCTTCATCGCGAGCTCCTGCGCCATGGTCTTCATCAGCATCGCCACGCCGCCCTTGCTCGCGGCGTAGTTGGCGTGGCCTGCCCAGGGAATGACGTCGTGCACCGACGACAGGCAGATGATCTTGCCGGCCGAGCACGACAGCTCGGGCACCACGCCGCGGCGAAGGAACTCCCGCACGGCCTCGCGCGCGCAGAGGAACTGGCCGGTCAGGTTGACGTCGATCACCTTGCGCCATTGCGCCAGCGTCATCTCGTGCAACGGCGCATCCTGCTGCAGGCCGGCGTTGTTGACCAGGATGTCGATCGTGCCGAACTCGTCGATCGCGCGGCGGAACATCTCGCGCACCTCGTCCTCGCTGCTGACGTCGGCTTTGATCGCGAGCGCGCGGCCGCCGCCGGCGCGAATGTCGGCGACCACTTGCGCGGCACGTTCCTCGCCGGTGACATAGTTGACGACGACCGCGGCGCCGGCCTCGGCCAGTCCTCGGGCAATCGCCTCACCGATCCCGGAATTCGCGCCGGTAACGATGGCGCGCTGCCCGTCGAGCGTGGTTTCGCGGATGTTGGCCCCGTGCATCCGGACTTCGCAAACGTTGCACTCGGCCGGAGCGCGCGCCGCGCTCGCATGGGTCATGTCGTTCATCATGGTCGTTTTCAGTCGAAGAAGCGGCGGCGAATGAAGTGGTCGAGCGAGAGCTTGCCCGGACCGTGCAAGAGCGTGACGAGCATCAGCAATCCCCAGTACTGGTGGTCCTTGAGCCCCACTTCGGAAAGGTCCGGATACGAGATCACCGCGACGATGTTGAACAGGAACAGCGCGAATGCCGCCGCGCGCGTTCCCAGCCCGAACAACAGCAGCACTGGAAGCCCGAGCTCCGCGGCAGTGCCGAGATAGGCCGCGGCCTCGGGCGGCAACAGCGGCACCGCATATTCGTTCTCGAACAACGCGAGGGTCGAACTCCAGCTTGCAATCTTGGTGAGGCCGGACTTCAGGAACACGCTCGCGACCAGGACCCGGATTCCGAGGTCGAGGACCGGCGACAGGAATTCGAGCCCGGCGACCGCGCGCCGGTAGAGTTGCGCCGCGCGCGCGAAAATGCCACGGCGATCGCGGCCCTCGCGGGTGTTGCTGCTTGCTGTAAGTTCCATTTCGCACTCCTCCTGTTTCGCGTTGCACCGCGGTGCCGCCCGGCCGATCTGCCTCGCCCGGGCGGGCTACCTGTTGGGACTACTTCTTGACGGCGGCCAGACCCCCGGGGATGTTGTGGGGCTTGTCGGTCACGGTGCCGCCGGCGATCTTTTCGCAGGTACCCTTGGGTACGAAGACCCAGGCTTCACTGTCGCGGTCCACCTTTGCCGTGCCGGCGCACGAGCTCTTGCTGGTGCCGCAGTCGTTCTTGCCCGCCTTGGCGATACCGGCGCACTTTTCGTTGTCGCCAGCCGCGGCCAATGCCGGGCCTCCGGCAGTGACGACGCCAAGCGCCAACATTCCGGTGATCGCGCTGCGGATGACTTGCTGGGTAGTGCTCATGAGTCTGCTCCTTGAAAGGGGTGGTGGAGGACAGGCGCTCGACCTGTCTGGAGCGGATTGTGGGCGGCGAGTCTCACGCGCATCTCGCCAATTCCTCACATTTTTGTCACGGACCGGCGGCCGGTGGCGCATGTGCGTCCCGCGCCCGCCCGATACGCGGTTCGGGGAAGCGCGCGTTACGTGCTGCTGCCCCCCGGGGCCGTTCAAACCGCTGCTCGAGGCGTTGCATCGGCTGCAGCAGGCCGACGACGCCGGTAACGTCGCGATGCGCGTGCGTACGGCACTCGTGACCGCCCGCAGCGCGCCGGCGCACGAGCGCGCGATCCGCACGCTGATGGACTGGAAGATCCAGATCGACGAGGCGATGTTTCTCGGCGGCCTCGAGAAGGGCCCGTTCCTGCGCGAGTTCGAGCCGGACTTCTATTTCGACGACCAGACGCGGCACGTCGAGAACGCGGCGCAGCACGTGCCGGCCGGACAGGTGCTGCACGGGGTCGTCAACGAATAGACCCGCTCGCGCATCAGGGCATGCCGGCGACGACGTCCGGCGCCTCGACTGCGTACGGCCACGCCGCTGAACCCGGGTCGCGAGAACGACGATCCCAGAAGTCGATATTTCGTCAGTCTCACAGCGCGTGAGTGTTCAAACAACCTCGACCCTGAGTTGACCTTCACCGCGCTCACAACCACCCAATAGAACGCGCCGAAGCGGCTGCCGGAACCCTTCGGCGAGAGGAGCAATCAGCAGCTCTGCAACCGGTGATCGTTGCCGACAAACGACGGGGTCGTGGATCTGCGCCCCATCGGCTGAACTAGCCCGGATGTTTCACCAGGGCGCGGGAATTTGGCGCGGCGGTTTGCGGCCTGGATCGGGCGCAGCCGACGACGCCAATAGCGGCGACGATTGGCGAGGAGAGCAAGCCCGAGCCCGGTGCAAAACGACCGCCAAAAACCGCGCAGTCCGCCCGTCCAGCGTGTTTCGCCGATGGCGGGTCCCAAGTGCTTGGCGAGGCACGAGCCTCGATCGATTCGGCGGCGGTCTGGTGAAATATCGCGGCTAGGGTGCGGGCGCCGGTTTGCCGGCAGGCGTTGGCGTCTTGACGACTCGATCGCCCAAGTCTTTCAGATAACGCTGAAAGTCCGGTGAGGCGAGCACAATTCGTCCGGCTGCCGCGCGCAGTCGGTCGACCGCTTCGGAGGGCAGCGTGAACGACGTTGGCTGCTCGTTGAGATACTCGCGTTCTCTCGCATCTGCAAGCTCAGCGAACGATACGTTGATGACATAGATCTCGAGGTTCGGGACCCGCATCACCTCTGCCAGAGCCGGGTTGCCCTTCTCGATGATCGCCCCCGAATCGCGGATGTTCCGCAACATCTTCCAGCGCGCCGCGGTGTCGCGCAGAAGCTCGACAGTCTCGTACGAATAATGGTCGATCGGCACCCCGGTCGCCTGCAGCAGAACCTCCACTGTGCCCGGGGCGCTCCGTTTCTGATCCCAATCGAGCGGGGGCGTGGAAAGCGAGTTGACGACGAACACGGCGAGCCTGCGCGCCCGATCGAGCGGCGTGGGCAGGCCCTCCAGGTGCAGGGCCTCGAGTTCCTCGAGAATGGCGAGAATTTCGCGCATGGCGAGATTGTCCGCGACGCCGCCATCGACGAGATGAAGATAGGGGCGCTTTCTGCCCTCTTCGTAGTAGCGGAGTTCCTTCAAGTCCTGAAGAGCGCGGGCGGCCGGGCGCGCCACGTCCGCCGATCTCTCGAAGCGCGCGAAGAATGGCGGTTCCTGGTAACCGCAGGTGCCGGCGTAATTCTCGAACGTCACCGGCGATAGTACGACCGGCACGCCCGACGACGATGCCGCCGCGCGCGACAGCCGGACGGCGTTCAGGTCCGAGCACAGGATGTCGAACATCTTCTGGGTGAAGTAGAACCTTGCGCCCGAGGTCAAGTCGGTCGCCGATGCGGCGATCATGGGCCCCGAGCCGCGCTGCAGATCGGCGAACGTTGCCCCGTTGAACAGAATTTCGTCATAGAGATCGGCGGCGAGTTCGGAGCGGCCCCAGTACGGCGAACTCAGCGGCCCCCAGTAAACGGGATTCAAGGCCCGGCCGATCAGCTCGCCTTGCACATCGCGCTTGAGAAAGCGCGGCTCGTATTCGCTGAAGAGCCGGTCGCCATACAGGCCGTAGGCCAACGCGGTGAAGCTGCCACCGGAAACCCCGGTAATGACGTCAACCGAGTCGAGCAGCCGCTCTCGTTGGCCATTGCGCCCGATCACCGCGGTGTCTCTCAGCGCTTCGAGAACGCCGTACGAGAACGCGGCGGCGCGCGTTCCGCCGCCCGAGAATGCCAGAACAACGATGTCCTCCTTGTTACGCGAATACTGCTCCCGGGTCTCGAAACGGTATCCGGCAGTCGGATCCGCATGGGTGATCGGGGGATTGATCGGTGCCGTTGCGCAGCCACTGAGACCGAGCAGCGCCGCAAGCGCCGTCGGAAGGAACACGCGCAATCTGTTCATGGTAGTCAGATTGTCCGCAATCGATTCATCGCTTCGCCTTGTTTCGCCCCAGCACCGAGTTCAGCGACGCGTTTGCGCTCTGCGTCTGGGAACTGGGTGTCGGATGTGAACCCGCCTTCCCGGCCGCGCGAATCGACTCACAAGAATGTAGAGCTGAAATTGCCGGAGGCTGCTCAGATGTTGGCCACGCGTTCGAGCTTCAGGGTGCCGGCACGACCTTGTAGAACACGCCGTTCGCGCCGTACGATGCCTGGAACCACGTGTTGCCGTTCAGGTAGTAGGTCGCGCCGTTTTTGTCGATGGTCATCGAGCCCGCGGGCAGACTCGCATAGTTGACCCCCATGACGTACGTCCCGGACGCCGGCGCGCTCGCCAGCGTGGCCCCGGTTGCAACGCCGGCGCTGTAGGCCGCGCTGGTCGCGGCGGCCGTGCTGGCGCTCCCGGCGGCAACACCCGCCGAGTACGCGCTCGAAGTCGCGGCCGCCGTGTTCGCCGAGGCGGCTGCCGCTCCGATGGCAGCCCCCGCGATCGCGCCGACGGCGGCTGCGCAACCGTAGCAGCCCGACGAGTAGTACGGCACCGCGACCGGCGGGTGATAGACCGGATAGGTCGGATACACGGGGTAGGCGGGATGTGGCGGGTAGGGGTAGTACCCGGGAGGATGATAGGCCGTCGCACCCGAAGGATACGTGTGCGCCCAGCCCGACCCGTATCTTCCGTACGTCGAGCCGCCGTAGACGTTGGTGTGCGAGGTCCCGCCGTAGTAGGAGTGCGACGTGCTGCCGCCGTACGTATTGGTGTGCGACGTGCCTTCGCCCCAGGTGTGGGTCGAGCTGCCGCCCCAACGATTATCGTGGCTCGTCGAGCCCCAGCTGTGGCTCGTGCTACCGCCGAAACGGTTGGCGCTCGCCCAGCCGTGCGCATGGCCCGTCCACAATATCGCGGTCATTGCCGCGGTCACTATCGAAACGATCGTCTTCATGATGCGTCACCTCGTCATTGCGACTTCGGTTGATTGCGGGGAGGCGCAGCCTTCGCCGGCTTCGCTTTGGCAACTGGCTTGACACCCGGCGGCAGCCCGGTGACGGGGCTCGCGAACGCGATGCGCTTGGCCGCTTGCGCCTTTGGCGAGGCGAATGTGTCCTGCGCGAACGCCCCGTCCAGCTGCCAGTTCGAAAGCTCCATCTCGTGGCGCAGTTCCAACGGATCCGTCCGAAAGATCGCGCGGAGCCGGCGCGGCAGCTTGTCGTCGACGCCGATCCAGATCTGCAGGAACACGTTGTCGTTGGCCCAAACCACCATGTCGGTCTTCGTGCCTCCGACCACGCCCGACGGACCGACGTAGAAGGCGAGCATTGCCCCGTCGGTCAGTGCGGCGTAGGGATCGGTCACCAGAAGATCGGTGAACGGATAGTAGATCGCCGCCGTGTCGAAGGCCGTCTTCAGCGCCGCATCGATCGTCGCCGGCGCATCGGCTACCGCGACGAGATTCTCGGCAGGCGCATACGCCATCATCACCTTGCCATCGTAGTAGAACTCGGACGCAGGGCCGTCGCCGGGCATGACCACCTTGAGCTTGTCCGGCCGCTGCATGGTCACGTCGTAGCGCATCGTGTACGCGATCGGCGGTCCGAGCTGGCTCGGATACTCATAGTTGACGGTGGCGGTAAACGCCATCGACTTCGCCGCGGCGAGTCGCGTGCTCGTGGCCTTGAGCAGCTCCATCGCCCGGGGCTCCAGTACCTTCTTGAACGCGGGCTCGACCGGCTTCTTCGCAGACTTCGCCGCCTGCGCGGGCGCCGCCGCCTTCGCCGCTGGCGGCGATTGCGCCGCGACGCCGCCGGCTGCGAGGAATCCGGCGACCAACGCCGCGGTCCAGCGGCAGCAAGGAATTGCAGTCTTCATGATCGTCCTCAGCCGTCGAATCGGTCAGGGAATCATCCCGCACTCGAACATCTTGTTCGCGATCGGCGCGGCGACCTTGTTGATGAACACCGTGCGCATCTGCGGGTCACTCTGCAGGAGGCCGATGACGCGCTGCTCTTCCATCGACTTCGGCTCGCCTTTCTTCTGCCACAGTTGCTCGCAGGACGCGCTTTGGTACTTCTGGACGACCCGGTCGGCCACCATGTCCAGGATCGGATACTGCGCATACGCGATGCCCGCGGTGACACACAGGGCGGCGGCAATCAGGGTGAGTCGCTTGCTCATGGTGAATTCCTTTGATGATCGGTTAGCCTCTCAGTCGATGCAAACGGAACCACGACCGTCGCGCGCCGAGGCAGCGGGCGACGGCACCTACTAGTCGTCTATGTCTTCGTCTCCTTGTCGCTTATTGATGCCCGAGTCAAAAGTACCGTCAGGATCACGTGCAGGACGACCGCCGGCCACAGCAGTATGCCGGCCGATCCGCCCGCGAAGCCGACGTAGGCGAGATACACCGTGACAGCCGCGCTGTAGGTCAACATGCCGATCAGCGCCTTGCCCGGCCAGCAGGCGAGCCCCAATCCGATCAAGGCGATGCCGGCCACGCGCGCAACGGTCACCGCAATGCCGGTCACTTCCGTACCCAACAGCAACTGCCCGACCAACGAAGGCACCAGCAACAACGCGAGCCCGGTCGCGGCTTCGCCGACCGCAGCGAAGATCAGCACCCGATTCATCGTGTCGCGTCCATTCTGTCCCGACATTCTCGTGCTCTCCTACCGCAAGGACCAACCCAGCAGAAGCAGTCCGCTCGCCGCCATCCAGCTTCCGGCGACGCGCCAGGCGATGCGCAGCCATCCCGACTGCCATGCAACGGCGCACGCTGCGCCGATCGTGGTGACAACGAAGACGGCACCGACGATGCCGATGCCGCCGCGGACACCGGGACCCGCCTGCGCCATCGCGTAGCCATTGGAAAGACCGACGAAGAGGCCGAGTGCGGCGGCGAGCGCCGTCGTCGCGGCGATCGGCAGCCGGAAATCGGCCGCGACGAGGCCGCCCAGCACGAGCAAGGGCACCCACGAGAGCGAGTCGGGCGGCGAGACTTTCGCCCATGTGCCAAGGATGCATGCGAGCAGCCACGCCAGAGGCAAGACCAGGATCACGCGTCGCGCGTGATCGCTGCCACGCAGACCGGCGAGCACTGCCAGCGCGAGCGCCGGCATCAGGTCTTCGGGCGTCAGTGCGAAGTGGGCGATGCCGTCGTACACGGGTCCGAGTCCGGTTTCGACCAGGTGTGCGTGCGCCTGCGGGGCGCCGGACGCCGACACGAGCGCGGTCGCGACCATCCGGCCCGCAGCGCCGGCGCGAAGAGGCTTCATCCGATGGCCCGCCAAAGGAAGAAGATTCCGGCGACTCCGACGCCGCCACCCGCGACCCGCAACGCGACCCTGCCTGTCGGCCAGCGGTGGATGGCGCCGATCGCGATGCCGATCGCGTGCAGGCATCCCGTGGCCACCACGAAGCCGAGGCTGTAGAGCAGACCGCTCTCGCCGGGGGGCAGCTCGGTGCCGTGCGCGTGCCCATGGAAGATCGCGAAGAAGCCGACCAACGCGGCAGCGGTAAAGAGGGGAAAGCGGCGCTCGGTCATCAAGGCGGTGCCGAGCAGAATCGCGGAGGCGGCGATGCCGACCTCGACGCCCGGCAGCGCAACGCCGACGAGGCCGAGGAATCCGCCGAGCGCCATGGCGATCGGAAACGTGACCGGCAGCAGCCAGATCGCCGGCGCGCCGAGCTGTGCGCCCCAGAGCCCCACGGCCAGCATGGCGAGCACATGATCAAGCCCCGAGATCGGATGAAGGAGCCCGGTCAGGAAGCCGGTGCCCTGCCCGACTTGCACGTGCGCAAGCGCAGGTGACGCCCATGCGGCGAGCCATGCCACGGCCCAGCAGTGCCGTCTCATCAGCTTTCCACCATCAGCACGAGCCGCTGCAGGGTCCAGAACGCCCCGAGCGAGCCGACCACGTATGCCGGCAGCAGCTCCAACGGCCGTGGCCAATACACCTGCAGGACCTTGAACGCGCGAACCAGCAGCAGGATCAGGGCGACGAAGGCGAGCTGACCGACCTCGACGCCGACGTTGAACGCGAGCAGCGCGAGCGGGATCTCGTTCTGCGGCAGTCCGAGCGCGGCGAGGCCGCTCGCGAAGCCGAAGCCGTGCAGCAACCCGAAGGCGAACGCGACCACCCAGGGATGGCGGATCGTGAAGCTCGTCCCGCCACGCCACGCGCGGACGATCTCGGGTCCCAGAAAGAGAATGGACAGCGCGATGGCGACATTGAGCGGGGGCGCGGGAACGCTTGCGTAACCGAACGTGGCGATCGCGAGCGTGATGCTGTGAGCCACGGTGAACGCGGTGATCGTCTTCACCAACATCCACGGCGTGCGCACGATGGCGAGCAGCCCGAGCACGAAGAGCAGGTGGTCGACGCCGAGCAGGATGTGCTCGATGCCCTGCTCGAGGAACACGTTGATCGTGGCGAGCGTGCCACGAGGTGCCACGACTTCCATCCAGGGGCGCGACGGGCGCACGAGCTCGGTCGAGCGCGTGCCGTCCTGCCGCTCGATGCGCACCAGTACATCGGTGATCGTCAACTGGAGCCCGGGGAACTCGATGCGCTTGCCCGCGAGGCCGGCGGGTCCCGCGTCGACCGAGCGGCGTTCGAGCAGCGAATCGGGCAGCTCCTGAACACGGGGCTCCTCGACGTTCCGGACACCATCCGGCAGCTTCAGCGCGACCGGCAGGCGCATGCCCGCGAGCACCGGCGTGCGCCAGATCACGCTGAACTGGCCGGACGCGGTTTCCTTGAGCTCCAGGTAGGCGGGGCGGGATTCGTGGGCGCGCGCCGCCGGCAGCCCGACGAGCAGGACGAGCAGCCCCGCCGCGACGTATCCGGCCATGCGGCGTACGCCGATCACTTCGACACCGCGCTCGATGGCGCCGTCACCTTCGCTGTCTGCGAAGACGACGGGGCGGCGGAACTCCCGGGTGGCGCGGGCAGCAGCACCGTGTAATTGGCGCGCATGTCCTTGTACGCCTTCTCCCAGGCAAGCGCCTTCTGCTCGCCGAGCCAAGCGGTCCTGACGTCGGGCTCGACCTCCTCGAAGGCCGGCACACGGCCGGGAATCACGGTGTCCACGAACACGAGATGCCAGCCGAAGCCGGATTCGATCGGCCCCTGCCAGGACCCCGGTGCGAGTTTGGCGACCGCCAAAGCAAACTGCGGCCCCATTTCCTTGCCTAGAAATTCCGGTGCGCGATCGCGGTAGTACTCCTGGAACATGAACGGGTCGGCGAGCGAGCTCGCGATCTTCGCATCGACCGGCTGGCCGGCGAGCTTCGCCAGCGCCTCTTGCGCATCGTCTCGCGCGCGGGCACCGCGCCGGTCGGGCGAGAAGTACAGATGCCGGAAGCTCAACCGCGGCGGCTGCGCGAACTTGGCGCTGTTCTTCTCGAACCAGCTTCTGAGCTCGGCCGTCGTCGGCTCGCGCGCGGCGGCCACGTCCTCGGCCAGGAACTGCATCTTCTGCGCCATGCGCCGCTTGACGATCTCGTCATCCTTGTCGAGGCCCATCGCGAGCGCCTCGCGGTAGAGGATTTCCTGCTGGACCTTGTTCTCGACCATGCGCTGGAGTTCCTGCGGCGTCGGCGGGCGGCGCCACTGCGACTGGTACAGCAGCGTGAGCTGGGCAATCTCATCCTGCGACAGCCGGATCTCCTTCGACGACGCGGTCGCCGGGCGTCCGGACTGCGTGATGTTGTAGAGACCGAACAGGACCGCGCCGATCAACAGGAAGTGGACGAGCGGTTCACGCAACAGGCGTTTCATACGGTAGGTCGACGGGTAGGAGCCGAGGGCCGTGGACTTCCCCGCCTCACTCGGTTGATCGGCAAGCGCGATGCTGCAGTACTGCACTGCTGATCTCCGGGGACATCCGCTTGCAACAGGGCCCGTTCTCCCTAGCGGCGCGTTCCCGGCAAAGCGTTGGTTTGAAGGGCAAGCTCGCGCGCCTCGGCGGAGGGACTTTGCCGCAGGTATGCGATCGTCGCCACACGGGACGGGAACTGCTGCGGGACGTCGGATTTCATCAGTGCAACGTACTCCGGTACCGCGTCCCAGTACTGCCAGGCCGCAAGGTCCTGGGCCACGTATCCGGCGATCTCCGGGTGCGCCTTCATGAACACCCGGTAAGACTGAATCACTCGCTCGCGCGGGATCACGCCGCTCGCGATGCCATGCACGGAAAGCGCAAGCAGTGCCGCCGAGATCTCGGGCGCGGAGCGCGAGCGGTCGCGCAGGTATCTCTCTTCGATCCACGTCATTCGCGCCGCGCCGCGCAGCTCGAGGTCGGCGGCCAGCATCGAGGCCAGGTTCGTCGCATCGCCCGATTTCCATGCCGCTTCGACGCGCTGATCGAGGGCGGCGGCGTCGTCTTCATTGCCCGCGAGCCCCAGCAGCAGGAGGTAGAGCCGATGTCGCGCGGCGAGGTTCGGGTCTGCCAGCCACGCGCGAACGGCGCGTGCGGCGAGCTGCGGCTTTGCCGCCCGCATCGCGGCATACGGCGCGGCGGAAAGTTCGCCGTAGGCAAGCTCGGCCACCAGCGGCTCGGCATTCTCTAGATAGGGTGTCACGAGCGCGACGCGGGCCCGCCAGTCCGCAGCGCTCATGTCCTCGAAGCGCTTTCCCGCGGCGAGCTTGCGCAGCCAGCCCGACTGCTCGGCGCCGATCGCGCCGAGGATGACCCAGGACGGAAATGGATCCGTCCGCACGAGCAGCAGCGGCTTGCCTTTCGGTGCCGTGGCGTTCGCCGCGGGACCGTACCGGGGATATCCGCCTTCGATCGTGCTGCTCGAAGGCCGGTCGCCATGGATGACTTCGGTGACGCGGAATCGACTCGCGTCGGCCGTCGGAACCGCCAGCACCGCCTGCTGCGCGGAAGCCAGCTCCTGTGCCTTGGTTGGCTGGCCCGCGCCCAGACAGATGGGACATGCCGCCGCCGCCGCGCTCACGCACAGCAGCACCACAGCGACCAGACCCCGTGTCATCCGCCGCTTCCGGATCGCCGGATCCACGTCGACTCGCATTCCGGCCCTTCCCGTGTTACTTGCGCGCACCGGCGAACCACGCCTCCACTGCCGCCTTCGCCTTGTCCAGCCCCTGTTCAGCAGCCTCTGTGATCATTCGCCGCCGCAACTGCTCGCGCAGCGCCTGGAATTTCTGCTGCTGGTCCGGGTTGAGCAGCGGCGAGATCTTCTCATCGAAGGAGACGCCGATCTTGCGCAACCCCTCCACCTTTTGCAGGCCGGTGAGCTTGGTGTCCTTCTTCAGCTCGCCGAGTTGCTTGATCTCCTGCTGGAGGATCGGAACGATCTGCTTCTTCTGCTCTTCCGTCAGCCCCAGCTCGATCGAGAACTGGTTCGACAGCGCGGTGAGCGGGTTAGCGGCAATCTGCGGGGCCGGCACGATCTCGTAGTTGGCATAGCCGAACTCGTTGCTGCGTGCGGCGTAGTACATGTCGCCGAGCTTGTAGAACGTGAACGAATACGCGTCCTGCGCCACGGGGATGACGAGCTTGCCGCCCTCGATCTTGTAGGCGGAGGTCGTTCCCTGGTAGCCGTCGCGCTCGACGTTGCCGAACGCGCTCGGGAAAACGGCACCGGCTCCGACGCGCAACACGGTCGTCTGTCCTTCGGCCGTGAACGGCTGGAAGAACTGCTCTCCCGTTACGTTGTTGCGCAGCCAGATCGCCTTGCCGACGATGAGCGCCTTCAGCTGCGCGTCGTTCAGCGCGTTGACGCCCTTCTTCTTGAGCTCAGCGACGGTCATGCCCGCCGCAGCGCCTTTGCGCGCCTCGGCCGAAGGCGCGTACCAGATCGGCGAGCTCCAGGCGCGTTCCTGCCCCGTCAGCGGCACGACATCGGGCGGCGGCAGCCCGGCCTTGACGGCCTGGATCAGCGTCCAGCGCGGCGTGGGAATTTCCAGCACGCGGGCGTAGTAGAAGGCGTGCTGGCTCGCGTCGAACTCGGGGTCCGTCCAGACCGTCTTCAGCTCCGTCGAGCCCACGCTATTGGCATAGGTGGCTTTGTCGAGGTCCACCGTGCTTTGGATCGCGGGAACGCGGCCGGACCACTTGTCGGGCTTGCGGTCGCCCGCCCACACCACGTCAAAGACCTTCTCGAAGCTCTGGCCGTTCTGCGTCCAGCCCTTGACGACCTGGATGCGGTCGAGATTTCCCGAGGTCGGATCCTTCACCGCCCAGACGACGAAGCTCGGCGCCGTGCCCTTGCCGCCCGCGGGCATCGGCGGCAGGTCGGCGCCCATCGGCACGCCGCCGGCGTAGGACTGCTTCAACCAGTCGCTGGCGTTCGCGATTTCCCTGGTGTAGCCCCAGCCGCCGAAGAATCGCACCTTGATGCGCGGACCGCTGACGCCGAACGTCTCCTTGCGGTACATCGCGTCCCACAGCGAAGCGCGCGTGTTCTCCTCGGCCCACACGCCGGTCAGCCCGCCGGGGTTTTCCAGGCGCACATCCATCGTGCCGCCGATGAGGACGCCCGCAAAGCGCCGCTCGACCGACCCGTCCGCATCGGCGTGCAGGCCGAAGAAGTTGTCCTGGCGGTAGGGGCTGGCGCTGTTGTGCGAGTCCGAGGCCGCCCCGAAGCCGAACTTATACGGGTTGTAGCCGCGCACGTCCTGCATCGTGATGCCGTCCTTCAGCGCCTGACGCCCGAAGCTGCCCGTGATGCGGTCGATGCGGCCGACGTCGGCCGGCAGGCCGAGGATGGCCTGGAACAGTTCGTAGTTGGCGAACTCGTCGTTGGGCGACAGCAACGGATGCGTTTCCGATTGCCCCTTGCCCTGCTTGATCTCGACCAGGCGTTCGTTGCGCATGCGCGACTCGGCCCACGCGGCGTCGATCGGCCGCCCGGTGGTATTGTCGACGTCGACCGGGTACATCCAGCCGTCGCTCACGTTGGCGTTGTGCGAGATCGCGAGCAACTCGTTGCCCGCCTTGCGCTGCGCGTCCATCCACGTCCACAACTCCGTCGGGCGGGTGGAGTCGAGCGAGCTGAAGGGATAGTCCGGTACCTTGGCGCAGTCGCGGAAGAAGACGTTGCGGTGCATGTTGCGGTTGCCCGGCATCGAGGTCCACTCGTACGAGCAGAACGCCGTGAACTTGCCCGGCTTGTTCTGCTCGTCGGCGATCTTGACGTTCTCCTTCCACACGGTGGAAGTGATCTTCGGGTCCATGAACGCCTTCACCGGCGCGCCTGCGCCCAGTTTGAGCAGGTACGAGAACACCCGGTTCTGCTCTTCCGCGCTGGACGGATCCTTCATGATCATCGGCTGCGCCTCGGGCAGTTTGCTCACATAGGACCCAGGCGTGTTGGCCTCCTTGGTGACGCCGACGTACTCCGAGTGGTCGGTCACGCCCATGAAGTCGAGCGGCGTGTCGATCTTGATGTCGAAGCCCATCGGGTGCTTGATGGTCGCGCCCTGCGCATACTGGTAGGCGTCGGCCGGGCCGGTGATGCGGTTGCCCATTACCCAGGCATCGACCGACCAGCTGGTGTGAATGTGGGTCTCGCCGTAGTACGCATTGCGCTCCGGGTTCGGCTGGGGCGCCGGTGCCGGAGTCGCAGCCGCGGCCGGCTCGGCCGCGGCGGGGGCTGCCGCCGCCTTCTTGGCCGCGTCATCCGCCGAGGCCTTCGCCGGCACGGGTGGCGGCTCCGTCTTCTGGCAGGCGCCGAGCGTGACCAGCGCAACGATCGCCAAGATGGCTGCGTAAGGGCGTGAACTCATGACTGTGGCTCCGACGTTGTATTGGCTGGAATCCCGGTCTCGGACGAGGCTATCCCGACCACCGTGGTCAATGATTTGAATCCGCGGCATGCATCGTTCGATTTTCCCACAAGATTCGGTCTCTGGTGTCGCGCCGAGTCCGGTCTGGTGACCCCGTCACCGAAGCGACCGCTTCAGTTCAGATCGCCGTCCTTGAAGAACTTCGTGCCACCGACCGTAAGCGTCGCCGCAAGTCCGGTCTGCGTCAGTTGGTAGAGGTACACGCCGGGCGACACCGCCGCCGCGCCACTGAATTGCGCGCCCTGGCCGCCGGCCATCGCCGACAGGTTGGCCTGGCCGCCGAACTCCCAGCCCTGGTTGATGAAGTTCTTGAGCGCCGCTTCGTTGGTGAAGACGAAGATCAGGCGATTCTGGTTCACACCGAAACCCAAGCCGCCCTGCACCTGCAGCATCTTCATGAAGGTCTGCCGACCCGTACGATGGTTGACGACCATCCCCTTGCCGGTGGTACCTCCGGCGAAGAAGAGCTTGACCCCGAACGTGCTGAATACGGCATAGCCGGCCGAGCGTTCGATGGTCCGGCGGGTGCCGGGAGCGATTTCGTAGAGCGAGGCAAGCGCATCCTGTGACATTTCCCGCACCTGCTGCCTCGCCTGGATGATCTTGGCTTCGCTCGGCACACCTTCGGGAAGCGCTTCCTGCACATCCTTGAGCGGATCCCACGAAAAGATCTGCGCCGCGACCGGCGGCGCAACCAGGCACATGGATACCGCAACCGCTGCAAACCATTTCTTCACGCTCATGGCGCCTCGCCTCACTCCGATGGCGCGCTTGGTGCAAATCAACATCGTCCGCCTCACTCGGTTCAACGTGACATGCCGCCGATCGCATCGCCGATGGCCGCAAGCAACGTCTCGTCGTTGATTGGCTTGCGGAGATAGACCTTCGCGCCCATCTGAATGGCCCGCGCACGCGATTCGGGCGCGTCGTGTCCTGTCATGACAATGACCGGCACAGCCGGATGACCGCCTGCGAGCGCCCCCTGAACATCGAATCCGCTCGTTTCCGGCATGTGAAGGTCGAGCACGACGCAGTCCGGCTCGTGGCCCTCAACAGAGCGCAAGAACTCCCCGCCCGACGCGAACGTCTCGACGGCGAAACCCGCGGAGGAAACGAGCCGCGTCAATGCAACGCGCACGTCCGCGTCGTCGTCCACCACGGCCACGAGCGGCGCGTCGCTTGCCATCCTGGTCTGACGCTATCAGGCGACGGCGGCCGATCCAACTGGACCTTGGCCCAGGTATCGAAGGCGGTGCGGGCCGAGCGCCGCAGGGCCGACCCAAAGACGCCTGCACGAGCGGGGCGAAGCCAAGGCTCGAAGAGCGCGCCCGCGAGTGCTGGCGGCGGCCGACACGCAGTCGCTTCATTGCAGGCTTTCGTCGAAGGAGGCCGCCCGGAGTCCCCTGGGGGAGCGGCGCGCAGCGCCGCTCGGACGGAACCTACAAGCGCTGCCTCACGTCCCGCGCATGGAGCCGACCCCCGCGCGTTCCGCCAGCTTCACCAGATCGGCGACGACGCGCACACCCATCTTGCGCATCAGATTGCCGCGATGGAACTTGATCGTCTTCTCGGTCGTGCCCAGCTCGGCGGCGATCTGCTTGTTCAGCCTTCCGGCGGCGATCAGCTCGAGAACCTGCCGCTCACGCTCGGTAAGCGTTGCAAGGCACTTCGCGATGCGCTCGCGCTCCAGATGTGCGGGGCGCAACACCTGATCCCTGGCCAGCGCCTCGTGAATGGCGCCAATCAGCGCAGTGTCGTCTATCGGCTTGGTGAGGAAGTCCGTCGCGCCATGCTTCATCGCCCGAACGCTCGCTGCGATGTCGCCACGACCGGTGAGAAAGACAATCGGCAGCAGGCTCGCCTGCTGCTCCAGCACCCGCTGCAACTCCAGACCGCTCAAGCCCGGCAGCGCGAGGTCGAGCACGATACAACCCGGAGCTTTGCCGTCGTAGCTTTCGAGAAACCGGTGCGGCGACGAGAACGTTGCAACGTTCAGGCCAATCGATTCGAGCAGTCGTTCGATCGCCTTCAACACATCGGGATCATCGTCGACGACGTATACGGTTGGCGCAGGCTCTCGCATCGACGCTAGCCCCTCTCGGCCGGCAACTGGCAATGCAGCGTGGCGCCGCGATCCGCATTGTTGGTTGCCCACAGACGGCCGCCATGCGCCTCGACGATCGACCTGCAAATCGCCAGGCCCATGCCCATGCCTGTCGGCTTGGTGGTCACGAAGGGATCGAAGATGCGCTCGAGATTTGCCGAGGGTATTCCCGCACCCCGGTCCACGACGCAGACTTCGACATCGCCGTTGGCGCTCGACCGTGTTTGCACCAGGAGACGGCGGTCCACTTCCTGGCCGTCCATGGCATCGCACCCGTTGATCACGACGTTGAGCAATACCTGCTGCAGCTGATTCCGGTCACCGCTCACGGGCGGCAGCACGTCGGCAAGGTCGGTGCTGACGACGACCTGCCGGCTCAACAAGTCACTGCGCATCAGACGGACCGACTCCTCGACCACTTCGTTGATGTCGAGCGGGTCACGCTGCGACTCTTCCTTTCTGAGCAGCGATCGCAGCCGCTGAATCACCGCTTCGGCGCGGTGATCGCTCTTCACGATGTCGGCGAGGATCTCCGCGAGCTTGTCGATGCGCGGTGGGCTCTGCGCGAGAAACCGCTGGCCGGCCTGTGCATTGCTCAGAATGGCCGTCAGCGGCTGGTTGAGTTCGTGCGCGAGCGATCCGGACAACTCGCCCAGCATCGCGACGCGCGATAGGTGTGCGAGCTCGTCGCGCTGGCGGGCGGTTGCCCGCTCTGCGTTTCTGCGCTCGGTGATGTCGACGACCGACACTAATACTGACGATCCATCCTTTGTCGGCATCGGACTGAGCGAGGCTTCCACCGGGATTTCGCCGCCATCCTTTCGGCACGCGACCAGCTCGCGTCCGGCCCCCATCGGTCTCGCCCGCGGATCTCTACCGTAGGCGCCCCGCAGTCCGGCATGCGGAACACGAAGGCGTTGCGGAATCAGCATCTCGACCGGCTTCGCGACGAGTTCCGCACGCGGGTAGCCGAACACGGTCTCGGCCTGCGCATTCGCCAGCGTGATCGCCCCTCTGCCGTCGACCAGAAGAATCGCGCTCGGAACCGCTTCGACGACCGCGCGGAAGCGCTCTTCGCTTGCGCGGAGCTGCGCCGCAAGCTGCGCCGCAGCGGTGAGGTCCCAGACCAGCTCGTAGCCCATCGCCAGTACGACGATGAAGAAGCCGGGCATCAGGATGGTGGGCGCATGCACCGCTCCCGTGACGACCAGTGCGGCGACGCCGGCAGCCGTGATGATGCAAACCGCAAGGCTGCCGCCAACGAGAACCGCGCGACGGCGCGCCACTTCCCCGCCCCTGCGCCACAGCGTGATGGAGGCATCGACGATGAACACGACGAGCAGCAGGTTGGAAAGCTGGGGGACGACCGCCCACGGATTCGGGGTACCGATGGGTCCGGCGACGACGGCACCACCCCAGAGCTGCAGAGAATCCAGCGCTGTGATCTCTCGAAAATTCACGTTGACGCCCGTCAGGAAATTCAGTGCGAGGGCGACCAGCCGGACCCCGATCACCGTGTAGGCGAGCCAAAGCCGGCCCGCGTTGAAGTAAAGGCGCACGAATCCCACGGCCGAGATCACGAACGCCGCGAGCGGCACGTGGGACCAGCGTGCGTTGACGGCGAGGTCGGCCGGTGTCTCGGCCTGCATTCTCGCGAGCTCGTAGACACCGTAGGTCGCGGCCGCAACCGCGAGCACGAAAAACAGCAGATTGGCGTACTGCGATCGTTGCTTCTGCCAGACGAACAGGTGGACAGCGCCGAGCATGAAGCTCGCCGCGATCATCATGACCCAGGCAATTTGGACCCAGTTCATCTCGTCACTGCCGTGCAAGGCGCGGTTGGCGCGCCACGGCAAAAAACGCCTCGGCTGTTCCGCCGACATGCCCGCCCGCGGTCAAACAGCGACAGGAGTCTTCGCATATGGCCGGATGGTCGATGTCGCAGCAATTCACGGCCCGCACTGCGGGCGTGTCTCGCGGGAGCATTATCGTTGATCCGGCGGATCGGGGCGAAGCTTCAACGCCGTCGTCATCCACCGACCTGCTCGATGCGAGCGACGGCGGCAGATGCGGTGACTGCCGGTGCTCGTCCACGTTTCGGGCAGCAACGACGCGCGGCGTCATTGCGGACCCGGCAAATCGGCGGCAGGAGTCCTCGAAACACGTCGGTGGACGCCGCCCTTTCTCGCGCGCGCGGCCCGCAGGAATCCGTTCCGCAGCATCTCGCCATCGCCGGACGCCTGCCTTTCGCGCTCGGCACAGTGCCTGCATGACGGCGAGCAACGACGAACGTTGCCTCGATCGCCGGTGCAGTACGCGCCGGCGAGTCCCGCCGGTGCACCGACGTTCAGGTCGATGACCGGGCTCGAGGCGACCGGTATGGGGCGACTTCGAGCTTCGCGATCTGGTTGCGGTGCACTTCGTCCGGTCCGTCCGCGAATCGCAGCGTGCGCGCCTGCGCGTAGAAGAACGGGAGCTGGAAATCGTCGCAGACGCCGGCCGCACCATGCGCCTGCATCGCCCAGTCGATAACCTGGCACGCCATGTTCGGGGCGGCCACCTTGATCATCGCAATCTCCTTCTTCGCCGCCTTGTTGCCCGCGACGTCCATCTTCCAGGCCGCGTGCAGCACGAGGAGGCGCGCCTGGTCGATCAGGATGCGAGCGTTCGCGATCCGTTCCTGCGTCACCGTCTGGTCCGCGATCGGCTTCCCGAACGCCACGCGGCTCACCGCGCGGCGGCACATCGAATCCAGCGCGCGCTCGGCCTGCCCGATGAGACGCATGCAATGGTGGATGCGCCCGGGACCGAGGCGACCCTGCGCGATCTCGAAGCCGCGTCCCTCGCCGAGCAGCAGGTTCGACACCGGCACGCGGACGTTCTCGAAGTCGAACTCGCCGTGCCCGTGCGGGGCGTCGTCATAGCCGAACACCGGAAGGACGCGGACGAGCCGCACGCCCGGCGTGTCGACGGGAACGAGAATCATCGACTGCTGCCGATGCCGGTCCGGATTGGCTGGGTCGGTCTTGCCCATGAAGATCAGGATGCGGCAGCGGGGGTCCGGACCGCCCGTCGTCCACCACTTCCGGCCGTTGATCACGTAATGGTCGCCGTCGCGGAGGATCGACGCCTCGATGTTGGTCGCATCCGACGAGGCGACCGCCGGCTCGGTCATCGCGAAGGCGGAGCGGATCTCGCCGGCGAGCAGCGGCTCGAGCCACTCCTTCTTCTGCTCGGCGCTGCCGTAGCGAACGAGCACCTCCATGTTGCCGGTGTCGGGCGCGTTGCAGTTGAAGACCTCGGGCGCGATCCACGAACGCCCCATGATCTCGCACAGCGGCGCGTACTCATGGTTGGTCAGGCCTGCGCCGTACTCGGATTCGGGCAGGAAGAGGTTCCACAGCTGCTCCGCGCGAGCCTTGGCCTTCAGCCCCTCGATCGTTTGCGTCGGCACCCAGGCGTCGCCCGCGCGACGGTTCGCCTCGACCTCGGCCGCGAACCGCGGCTCGGCCGGATAGACGTTCTCCTCCATGAATCGCGTCAGTCGCGCCTGCAGGTCGCGCACGCGCGCGGAATGCGTGAAATCCATCGGGTGCTCCCCTTATTGTCGTTGCGCCATCGCCCACGCGACGTCCGCGACCACCCGTGCGCGGCTGCCGGTCTCGATCGCGTCGTCGCTCGCGGCGTTGCCGTGGCGCGCCCTCGCGAGCACGCCGTGCAGAATCGCAGCGATCCGGAACATGTTGAAGATCAGGTAGAACTCGAAGTCCGGAATGCCGTGCCGTCCCGTCCGGCGGCAATAGGCGTCCACGTACGCCTGTTCCGAAGGAATGCCGAGCGCGGCGAGGTCGCAGCCGCCGATCCCCCGGAACTGCTGCGGCGAGAGGCGCCACGCCATCACCTGGTACGCGAAGTCGGAGAGCGGGTGTCCGAGCGTCGAAAGCTCCCAGTCGAGCACCGCGAGTACGCGGGGCTCGGTGGGGTGGAAAATGACGTTGTCCATGCGGTAGTCACCGTGAACGATCGACGTTTCGTCGCCGGGCGGCGCGTGCGCGGGCAACCACTCGATCAGGCGGTCCATCGCCGGGATCCCCTCGATGCCGGCCGACTGGTATTGCTTCGACCAGCGCGACACCTGGCGCTCGACATAGCCGCCAACCCGTCCGTAGTCCGCGAGCCCGACGGCCCGATAGTCGACCTGGTGGAGCGCCGCGATCACGCGGTTCAGCTCGTCGTAGATGGCCGCGCGCTGCTCGCGCGTCATGCCGGGGAGCGTCGGGTCCCAGAGCACACGTCCCTCGACGTACTCCATCAGGTAGAACGCCGTGCCGATGACCGATTCGTCCTCGCACAATGCCAGCATTCTCGCGACGGGAACGTCCGTGTTCGCAAGTGCCGCCATCACCCGGTACTCGCGGTCCACCGCGTGCGCCGAGGCCAGGAGCTTGCCCGGAGGCTTGCGGCGCAGGACATAACGCTGATTCCCGGCCGTGATGCGGTAGGTGGGATTCGATTGTCCTCCCTGGTATTGCGCCACCTCGACCGCGCCGCCGAAACCCGGGACATGCGCCCTCATGTACGCGGCGAGCCCCGCTTCGTCGAATGGATGGATCGGGGCGACGAGCCGTGCGCCGGGATTGGCGGCCGACATGTCAGATCACCGTGCAGCCGCCGTCGACGACCAGCGCCTGACCCGTGACGTGGCGCGAGGCATCCGAGGCGAGAAACACGACCGCGCCCTTCAGGTCCTCCTCGCCGCCCAGCCGGCCGAGCGGCGTCATCGCAAGCACCTGCTGCTCGATCCGGTCCAGTGTCACCTTGGTCATCTTCGAGAGGAAGAACCCTGGGCAGATCGCGTTGACGTTGATGTCGTGACGGCCCCATTCCGCCGCCAGCGCCTTGGTCAGCGCGATCAGCCCGCCCTTGCTCGCGTTGTATGCGGCGGTTCCCATCTGCCATTCCGGCGGGTTGCCGTAGAGGCCCGCGATCGACGCGATGTTGATGATCTTGCCTCGGCGCGCCGGGATCATTGTTCGCTTCGCCACCTCGCGTGCGAGGAAGAACTGCGCGTCGACGTTGAGCCCCATCACCTTGCGCCAGCCCTCGTCCGGATAGTCCTCGGCCGGGGCAGCCCAGTTGCAGCCCGCGTTGTTGACCAGGATGTCGATCCGTTTCCAGCGCTGGAGCGCCGCGTCCACGACACGGGGAATCGACGCGGGGTCGGCGAGATCGCAGGCGATCGTCGCGGCATCGATGTGGAGCTTTGCCAGGTGCGCGCTCGCCGCGTCGAGCTCGCCCTGCCGGCGAGCCGTAAGCATCACGGCTGCGCCCATCTCGCCCAGTCCCTCGGCCATCTGCAGGCCGATGCCACGCGAGCCGCCGGTGACGATTGCCACCCGCCCGCTCAAATCCAGAAGGTTCCTGATGCCCATTGTCGTCCTGAACCGCTGTTGCGGGGACCCCGACAGGTCGCGGAGTCGATGCCGCACGTTTGGCGATGTTCGCCCCGTCCTTCGTCCGACTCCCTTGCAGTGGCCGACACCGTTGCGCGACCGGCCGTGGATTCAGCCTCGAATGAACGTATGCGGTACGAAGCTTACCTCCGCCTCTGTCGGACGGGCGGGTTCGACGCTACCACGCTCCCTTTGCACCGCGGACGGCGCGGGCGCGGCCGTCCCTACGCCGCCTCGCGGCTCGTCTTCTTGCGCTCGTGTTCCTTCAGGCGCGCTTGCGGATGCGGATCGACGCCGGCGTCACCTCGACCAGCTCGTCGTCCGTGATGAACTCCACCGCGTATTCGAGCGTCAGCGCGATCGGCGCGCGTGCGAATCGCTCACGGATCCGCAAGCGCGCGCCCGGCGCAAGAAGGGCGCGTGTTGTTGAAGGACGGCCTGCGGCGTGTCAAGCAACCGCTCGGCGGCGATCGGTTCCGGCACGGCGCCGGAACCGATCAGCAGGTCACGCGGCTTCTGTCACCCGGAAGAAGAACGGATCAATCGACACCGACACCTGCGCAGTGCCGTTGACGTCGAACAGCCGGCGCGTCGCGAAGTCGTGGTTGCGCTGGAAGACGACGCCGCTCGGGAAGCGCGCGAGGTCGGGGCTGTTGTTGGCGCTGAAAATCCCGAAGAACTCGTTCCCCACGCTGGTCAGCCCGGCGTAATCGCCGATGTAGGGCTGGAACTGCGGCGTCGGGTTGGTGGCCGGCACGGTCGCGAGCACGTTGGAGCGCCACGTGGCGCCGCCGTCGGAGGAGCGCTCGATCGTCGTCGCCCAGCGCTCGCTCGCACCGTTGCCGGTGACCTGCTGGTAGAGAAAGCAGACGGTGCCGCGCCCGTTGACCGCGAGCGCAGGATTGGTTGCGCGCGGTTTGGTACGCAGGTCGTTCGCCGACCACGTGAGCCCGCCGTCGTTCGACCTGCGCAGGTGCAGCGTATAGCCGCCGACGGGCTCGGTGCCGGCCCATGCGAGATACACGACACGGCTGTCGTTGGGATCGACTGCGATCGCGATGTCGCCGCCGGTGCGTTGATTGCCGAGCAGCGCGCCCCAGACGAACGACACGCCCTTGGCGACCAGACGCCCCGGCAGATCGTCCGAGGGATCGCGCAGCGACGCGAACTGCGCGGCGCCCGTGCCGCCCTTGTCGTCGCGCACCACGACGACGTCCGCCGACACGCGGTTGCCTGCGCTCGCCGCGCGCCAGCCGTAGAACGCCGCATACGCGGTGCCGTCGGGATGCACCGTCGGGCGCACCTGCGGGCCGTTCTGGCCGGCGCTCCCGGTGCTGCGATGCTCGATGCGCACCTTCTTGAACGTCGGGCTCGTCTTCGCGCCGTGCAACGACATGTCGACGGTGGCGGTCCGGCCGTCGGCGGCGTCGAAGTCGTTGTTGCCGACGTACACGCGGTCGCGCGCGCCGATGCGGCGCGCCGCGACGAACGGCTGGTCGACGGCTTCGCGGTTGCCGACCACGCTCATCGCCGTCGAGCCGAACGGATCGGCAGTGCGCAATACGTTGAGCAGGAGATCGCCCGGCAGCTTGAGAATGCCGCCGTACAGCCGGCCGGCCCCGCCGAATGCGATCGAGATGTCGCCGGTGATGCCGTCGCTCGGCACCGTCGTACGCAACGTCCATGTCATGCCGCCGTCGGTCGACACGTAGATCGGCGCAAAGCTGGTGCCCATCGGGTCGGGCGTGAACGCCGTGGCGACGATGCGATGCGGATTGGCGGGATCGACGGCGATGCTGGGCTCGCTGTCCTGCTCGGCCTCGCCGCTCAACGCGTTGGGAATCATGTTGACGACGACGATGCGCTCGGCTTGCGCCGTCCGCCGGCGGCGGCGCCCGGCGGCGCGCTTCTTCCTGGGGCCGATCATCGCTAGGAGCGCTTGCGCTGGCGGCCGGCCGCGGTCTTCGTCGACGGGCCACGCGAGGCGCGTCGCTTTGCCGCGACGACCTTGCGCACGGGCGCGCTCGATTCCAGCGGTCCGATCGCGTCGAGCCCCGCCGGCTGGACGTCGTTCGGATCGAGCGCGGTGAACACCTCCGCGCGCTTGGTGGCCATCGCGCGCCCGCGGCGTTGCGCGGCGGCTGTCTTGGCGACGGGCGAGCGATGCAGGATGAATACGCCCTCGTCGCCGGGGTTGAACTTCGGCGCGCGGAACCAGCGCACGTCACGGCTCGCAGGGAAGCGCACGACCACCTGGCGCGGCGAGGATTCGCCTTTGTGCACGCTCTCGACTTCGATCACGGCGTCGCGCCACTGCGGGTCGTGCTCCGAAAAGCGCGACGACTGGAGCGCGGTCGACGTCGGCGTGGCAGCGCGCCGGCCGCCCACGGCGCGGAGTCTGGGCGTTTCCGGCGGAAGCCGCACCGCGGCGACCTTGCCGACGACGACGAGGTCCGCCGAATCGACCCGCTTGCGCACATCGTGCTGCTTGAGCTTCGACGACGGCCGTCGCGCGGCGCGCATCGCCGCCATGCCGGGAACCGGCGCATGCCCGAGCGACTGCAGCGCCAGCGTGGCGCCGAACGCGAGACCGTTGGCGTAGAACACCGCGCGCTCGCCGGCCGCGATCTTTTCGCCGCGGCCCAGCACGAGCAGCACGTCGTGGCCCACGAAGCCGCCCAGCTTGTCCGGGCCCTGGACGATGTCGTCGACGCGGACCGTGATGGCGCTGGCACCTGCGACTCCGGGGACCTCACAGGGCGCGGCGCGCTGCACCGTGCCCTCGAAGACGAAACGGGCGTCGCGCGCAAGCTGCTCGGGGGTCGGTGTGGGCATGTTCTGTCGCGCAATGGCCGATGAGTGTGCGAAGGCCCGCGTCCATAGACTACGCCGGAACGGCGTCGTGTCAATAGCGGACGGCGATGGCCCGCGCGCTTGCGCGGCGGGTGCCGCAATCACGACTTCGATAGCCTCGCCGCGCCGTCGATCGGGGCTCCTGGCGCGATTCCCCGCATGCCTTGCGCGCCCGCCGGCGCATCGGCTACTCGATCGAGCACGAGCAGCAGACCGGGCGTCCGGCGAACGAAGTCAGCGGAAACCGCAATTCAGTCTCGTCAGTATCGAGACTGAGAGAACCGCCGCTGTCGGCCAGAACCGGACATCTGAGGCTATTCCGTTCAAGGGCCAGAGCCAGATCGGGCACCGTTAGCAAAAATGCGAACGGCGATCGGTGTGTACGAACGCGCGGAATCGGCCTTAATTCGGCGCTGGTTCGTCCGAACGGCTGATGGGCATCTCGGCTTGTGGGAGTTAGCATTTTTGCGATCGACCCCGCGAAACGCTTGCCTCTGCCATGTACGAGCGCTCTCAAGTTCTGGCCAGGAATCTCGCTTCCGTGACGGGCGAGCGCAAGAAAGGGCGTGCGCGTGCGCTCAAGACTGATCGCACATTGCAACTGCTCGTGGCCGATCTCGTCGCTGCACGGACGGCGGCGGGAATGACGCAGGAGGCTGTCGCCGCGAGGATGTGCACTACCAAGAGCGTCGTGTCGCGTCTGGAGAGCGGCGTGTGCACCCGTCCGACGCTAAGTACCATCGAGAAATATGCAGTCGCTGTCGGTGCCCTAGTCGAGATCCGCGTGCGGACAAGGCGCTAGCTCGTAGCCCGAGCTCTGAAGCCGGATGCAAGATCGTACGTCCGCTTCGGGTCGAGGCCGTGTGAAAACTCGATTCTGATAGCTCGCGCGAAGATTCGACCGCTCAGATCGCGCTGTATTCAATTCTTTGCGGGTGCGGAGGGGTAAGAAGACCCCCCGAAACGAATTGGACGTGTGTTTTCACACAGCCTCGGTCGAACCCGGCCATCCGAACTGTCAGGCGCGTTCGAACCGCCGGCGGCGGCGGCCGCGTCGCCGGCTTTCAGCGCAAGCTCGTCGACGGCCTCGGTGGTAGTCGAAAAGGTGACGACGGCGCCACCGGGCTCATTTCTTGGCGTCCGGGAAGAACAGCTGCTCGCCGCCGATCCTGTAGCCCGCGATCGCGGCCTGGCCCTCCGGCGAGACGAGCCAGTCCATGAACGCGAGGGCTTCCGCCTTCTTCACGTGCGGGTGCTTCGCAGGGTTGACGAGGATGACGCCGTACGGGTTGAAGAGCTTGCGGTCGCCCTCGACCGCGATCGCCAAATCACCGCGGTTCCTGAATGAGAGCCACGTGCCGCGGTCGGCGAGGATGTAGGCGTTCATCGACGAGGCGGTGTTGAGCGCCGGCCCCATGCCGGATCCGGTCTCGCGATACCACGAGCCCCTGCCTTCGTTCGGATCGACGCCCGCCTCCTTGAAGAAACGCAGCTCCGCCGCATGCGTGCCACTCTTGTCGCCGCGGGAAACGAACGGCGACCTGGCGTCGGCGACCTTCCTTATCGCGCCGACGATGTCCTTGCCGCCCGCGATCTTCGCAGGATCCGTTCGCGGACCGACGAGCACGAAGTCGTTGTACATCACGTCGCGGCGATCGACGCCATGGCCGTCGGCGACGAACTTGTCCTCCGCGGCACGGTCGTGCACGAACACGACATCCGCATCGCCGCGCCGGCCGACGTCGAGAGCCTGGCCCGTGCCCAGCGCGACCACTTTCACTTGGATCCCCGTCTTCTGCGCAAAGCGCGGCAGGATGTGTCCGAAGAGTCCGGACTGCTCGGTGGAGGTCGTGGACGCGACGACGATCGACCTGTCCTGCGCAGTGGCCGCCAGCGCGAGCACGAACGACAGCAGGCTCAGCAACGTGAGCGAAAGACGGCTAATCAGCGCCATGGCAGTTCTCCTTCGAGGAATGCGGCGGCCTCCGCCGAAGCCGGCCGCGTGAAGAAATCGGCCGCGGGCGTGCGCTCGAGCAGGCGCCCGCGATCGAGGAACAGGATCTCGTCGCCCACGCGCCGCGCCTGCCCGAGGTTGTGGGTCACGAGGACGATCTTGGTACCCGCCTCGTGGATCGCCTGGATCACGCGCTCGACTTCGCGCGTCGACGAGGGGTCGAGGTTCGCGGTCGGCTCGTCCAGGAACAGCACGTCCGGCTCAAGCATCCACGCGCGTGCGAGCGCGAGCCGCTGCTGCTCGCCGCCGGATAGCACGCGTGCGGGCCGAGCCGCCAGTGCGTCGAGCCCCACGCGGGCAAGCGCGCTGTGAGCGCGGGCATCGCGTTGCGCAAGCGGGATCCTGTTGACGGCCAGCGCGAACCTCAGGTTGGCGAGCGCGCTGCGACGGAACAGCACCGGCCGCTGGAACACGATCGCCTGTCGCCTCGGGGCACCGGGGATTTCCGCGGCGCTCCAGCGAACGCTCCCGGACGTCGGCGCGATCAGGCCATGCGCGATGCGCAGCAGCACGCTCTTGCCGGCGCCGTTCGCGCCGAGAATCACCGTCCGACTGCCGGCCTCGATGGTCACCCGGACCCGGTCGAGGATCGTGCGCGCGCCGGCGACGAACGTGACGTCGTCGAGGACGAGCGGCAGGAGGGGCGCAGCGCTCACCCGTAGCGCCTCTGCGCGAGGTCCTTGATCATCGCCGCGGCGACGTTCAGCGCGATGACGATCGCGAGCAGCACGAGACCGAGCCCGAGCGCGAGCGGCAGATCGCCCTTCGACGTCTCGAGCGCGATCGCGGTCGTCATCACCCGCGTCACGCCGTCGATGTTGCCGCCGACGATCATCACCGCGCCGACCTCGGCGATCGCGCGGCCGAAGCCCGCGAGCACGATGGTGACGAGCGAAAAACGCAGATCGTGGATCAGCGCAAGCGAGGAGGTGAGCGTCCCGGCACCGAGCGAGGTCAGTTGCTCGCGGTATTCGACCCACGCGTCGGCGACCGCTTGCCGGGTCAGCGCGGCGAGCAGGGGAGAGATCAGCACCGCTTGCGCGACGACCATTGCCGCGGGTGTGAACAGGATGCCGAACGCGCCGAGCGGACCGGCGCGCGACAGCAGCAGGTAGACCGCGAGGCCGACGACGACCGCCGGCAGCCCGAGCAGCGCGTTCAGCAGCACGATGAGCGCGCCCTTGCCGGGAAAGCGGCCGACCGCGACCGCTGCGCCCAACGGAAGCGCGACCAGCGTGGCCAGCGCGACGGCGGTCAGGCTGACGCGAAGGCTCAGCGCGACGATCTCGATCAGCCGGGAGTCGGCATGCGCGACCATCGCCCATGCCTCGGCGAAAGCGAGGCCCGGCGTGCCGTTCACGCTGCCGCCGCGGGCTGCGGCCGGGTATAATTGGCGAAATATTGCATATGAGAGACTCCCGGCCATTCGCACCTGCGGCCGCGATCCTAACTCGCCGGTTCCGCTCCAGCATAATTGGCAAGCTTTGACATATGAAGAGGCTGATGCCCCGGGTCATGTGGCAGCTCGCCGGCGCCGAGCGTGAGGGCGCACGGCTGCTCGACGCGCGCCTCGTGCCGTTGCTGCGCGCGATCGTCGCGCGCGGGACGCTGCTCGCCGCGGCGGGCGATCTCGGCGTGCCCTACCGTTCCGCCTGGGCGATCGTCGAGTCGGCGCATGCAGACATCGGGGCTCCGCTCGTCCAACGCACGCGCGGGCGGGGAGCGACACTGACTTCACTGGGCGAGCAATTGCTGGCAGCGGACGATTCCGCGGCAACGGTGCTGCGGGCCTCACGCGCCGAGGTCGATCTCCCGCGCACGGGCCTTCGCGGGCCTTCGACGCCGCTGCGCATCGCTGCGAGCCACGACCTCGCGCTGTCGCAGCTGCGCGACCGCTGGCGCGCAAGCGATGGGATTGCACTCGAGTTCCACGGGAGCACCGAGAGCCTCGCCGCCTACGTGGGGGGCCGCGTGGACCTCGCCGGTTTCCACGTGCTGCGGGAGCCCGATGCCGACGATCCGCTGCTTGCCAGGCTGCGCCCCTCGCGCGACGCGTTGCTCCGCTTCCTGTGTCGCGAGCAGGGATTGATCCTGCCCAAAGGCAATCCGCGGCGGGTGCGCAGCTTGCGCGACCTCGGGACGAAGCGCATCACGATCGTCAACCGGCAGCCGGGATCGGGGACGCGCCTGCTTTTCGATCGCCTGCTTGCGCGCGAGCGCGTCGCACCCTCGGCGCTCGCGGGCTACTCGAACGAGGAGTTCACGCACGCGGCGGTGGCCGCGACCATCGCCGCCGGTAGCGCGCAGGCGGGCTTCGGCGTCCGTGCCGCGGCCGCGCAGCTTGGGCTCGCGTTCGTACCGCTCGCGGAGGAGCGTTACTTTTTCGCCTGTCGAAAGCGCGCGCTCGACTCGGCACCGATCGTGCGCTTTCGCGCGTTGCTGGCAAGCGCGGCAACGCGGGCCGTCGTGCGGCCGCTGCCCGGATGCCGGCTCGATGAGCCCGGGACGTCGCAGTTGCTGCCGGTTACCCCGAGCGTCGGGTGACGCGGCGCGCAGCCGCGCCAGAGCATCCGTTCGCGCCTGTGGAAACAGCATGAACAGGTGCTAGCCCGGATGTTTTTCCAGGGCGCGGGAATTTGGCGTGGCGGTTTGCGGCCTGGATCGGACGCAGCCGACGACGGCAATCGCAGCGACTATTGGCTAGGAGAGCAAGCCCGAGCCAGGTGCAAAACGGCCGCCAAGAACCGCGCAGCCCCTCTATCCGGCTTGCTCCGCCGGTAACGGCTGCGAAGTGCTTGGCATGGCTCGGGGCTTCAATTACTCGGCGGCGGCCCGGTGAGACATCCGGGCTAGGAAAGCCGCCGGCCGAAGAACGGGTACTGCGGGTCGCTGTAACCCGGCGTCGAAGGGTGCCCCGGCCTGACCAGAGAATCGACGAGCGCCTCGTCCTCCACAGTCCATGCCGTGCCGACGGCCGCGAGATAATCGTTCCACTGCTCGATCGTGCGCGGTCCCGCGATGACCGACGACACGATGCGATTCGCCCACAGCCACGCGAGCGCGAACTGGGCCAGCGTGCGGCCGGTCTTCTTCGCGTGCACCTTAAGCGTCTGCGCGATCGCAAACGACTCTTGCCGGAACTCGGTCTCCATGAACCGCTTGTCCTTCCGCGCGGCACGCGAGTCCGCGGGGAGGGCGGGGCCCGCGTACTTGCCTGTCAGCACGCCGCGGGCGATCGGCGAATAGGGCGCGACGCCGAGGCCATAGTGATCGCACGCCGGCAGGATCTCGACTTCGGGCATGCGGTTCAGCAGGTTGTAGTAGGGCTGGCTGACCGCCGGCAGCGGTACGTGCTGCGCGACGCATTCGCGCACGACTTCCGCGGTCCGCCAGCCACGGAAGTTCGAGATGCCGAAGTAGCGGATCTTGCCGCTCGCGATCAGGCTGCCGATCGCCGCGACGGTCTCGGCGATGGGCGTGTGGCGGTCGTCCTTGTGCAGGTAGTAGATGTCGATCCAGTCGGTCCCGAGCCGGTCGAGGCTGTCGTCGCATGCCTGCAGGATCCAGCGTCGCGAAAGCCCGCCATCGTGAGGTCGCTCGGTCATCACATTGGCGACCTTGGTTGCGAGGATCCAGCGTCGTCGATGGGCCTTGATCGCCCTGCCGACGATCTTCTCGGATTCGCCGTAGTTATAGACATCGGCAGTGTCGATGAAGTTGACGCCGGCGTCGAACGCCGAGTCGACAATGCGTCGGGCCTCGGCGGCGCCGGTTCGGTCGCCGAAGGTCATCGTGCCGAGGCAAAGCGCAGACACCTCGAGGCCGCTGCGACCGAGGCGGCGGTATTCCATGGTCGTCACGGGGATCCTTTCATTCGTGCACGGAACGACCGAACCCCGCCGAAGGAATGGGGTGGCTCCCGGTGCCGGGCTTCGTAGATGTCAGCGCGAAGCGCGCAGCCGCTCCATGTTGGGTACCGGCAGCGCGCGACGCAGCACGGTTTCCCCGAGCCACTCGGCGGCGCGCCGCGCGCGGCCTGCCACCACCTCGGGTGGCAGCTGCAGGTAGTCGTCGTTGTAGACGTCGAAGCTGTAGTCGCCGTAGTAGCCGAGGCCATCGAGCCGGGTCACGAAATTCGCAATGGGCTCGCTGTGCACGCCTTCGCCGGGGAAGACCCGGAAATGCGTCGCGGTCGCGGCCGTCTCTTCGGCGGATTGCAGCGCGTTCCACATGAAGTCGGAGAGCTGGACGAGGAAGATCCTGGCGGGATCCAGCTCTTCGAGTTCTTCGTCCGGGACCCCTGCCGCCAGCGTGTCGAACGAATCGATCGCAAGGCCGAGGTTCGGGCAGTCCGCCTCCATCACCAGTTCGGCCGTGGCGGCAAATTCCGACGCCGTCCGGCGGCTCGATGGCGATCCCTTGAATGCGATGCGGATTCCGAGCGGGATCGCAAGCAGCGCGAGCTTGACGAGATCACGCGCGACGACCTCCGGGCTGCGGTCGGCGTGCGTCGAAGTCGAGCCTTCGACCAAGAGCACATTGCCGCCGATTGCATGGCAGACCTCCAGCATCGACTTGGCGATGTCGATCTTGTACTGGTGCAGGTGGCCTGTAAGGCCTTCGTAATCGCGCAGCGCCTCGAACCCCGTCACACGCAGCCCGCTCTCGCGCACGGCCCGGATCCCCGCCGCGGTACCTTGTGGGTGCGCGACCACGTCCGCTGCCGAGATCATCACCTGCGCAAAACCGGCGCTGCGCACCGCGGAGAGCTTCGTCTCGAGCGACCCCGCGACCGTGGCGGTGTCCATGCCGAAATCGGTGTGGTTCATATGCGTACGGGCATCGCGCCGGGTTCGCGGTGCACGAGCTCGAACATGACGCTGCCGAGGTAGCTGCGCGTCAGCGCGCCGCGATCCGTCGGCTTCACCTGGTCGGACCGGACGAACTCGATGCCGCGCTTTTCGAGCGCGGCTACGGCGGCCATCACATCCGGCGTACCGAGCCCGATCCGCTGCAGCCGCTCATCCTCGGCCAGTTCGCTGGTCGTGCCGGCACCGGGATCGATCAGCTGCAGGTAGAACTTCTTGCAGGGACTCTGCAGCACGAGGCCCTTGGGCAGGATGCCGAAGCGCACCTGGTGCGGCAGCGGCGTGAAGCCGAACAAGCGCGTGTAGAACTCGACCCAATCGGCGGTGCGATCGGTTCCGACGTATTGCACGATGCCGAAGAATTCCATTCCGCCGATCGCAGCCGGCTCCCGCTCGACCGCGGGAATGGGGCGGAAATCGATGTCGTAGATCGAGAACTCGTCGTAGCGGTCGACGAAGTAGATCAGGCTCTCGCCCACGCCGTGAATCGCGGGGATGTTGAGCTCCATCGGCAGCGCCCGCGTCGGGATTTCCCATGCACCGAGCGCGAGCGCGTGGCGGAACGCGTACTGCGCGTCGCGCACGCGCAGCGCAAACGCGCTGATCACCGGGCGATCGACGGGTCGCACGGTGCGCGGCACGTCGATCGCCTGCGCGTTGACGACGATGTTCATCGGGCCCTGTCGGTAGAGCTCGACCTCGCGGGAGCGGTGGTGCGCGATCGGGCGGAAGCCCATCATCTCCAGCACGGCGCCCAACGCCTGCGGCTTGGATGTCGCGAACTCGATGAACTCGATGCCGTCGACGCCGAGCGGATTCAGCGGTTCCGGAACGGTCTCACGGTCCAGCGCGTTGGTCATCGCGGTTCCTCATCGGCAGGAAGACGGTGCCGGCCGGGCGCGCCTCCGTCGCGATGATAGCGCATCCGCGCAGCAGTACTCGGTGGCGGATCGCGCGCGTGCAACGCCGTCGGCGCCGGAGGCCCACTACGGCAGCAGCAGCGAGCCGAGCTCGAGCGCAGCCTCCTGCATCGGGTGCAGGTAACGGTCGGCCATCTCCTGTTCCGTCACCAAGCGGCCCTGCAGGATCACGTTGATGCCCGCGACGAAATGGCCGCCCGTGTCGCGCACCGGCACGGCGAGCGTGCAAAGCCGTGCCTCCATCTGCTGGCTCGCGAACGCGTACCCCTTGTCGCGGACGCTCGCGAGGATCGCGCGGAGCTTCTCCGGCGTGTTCGGCGTGTACTCGGTGTAGGGGTAGAACTTCACGCGGGCAACGTAGTCCTCGAACTCTTCCGGCGCAAGGTGCGCGAGCATCACGTGCCCGATCGACGTGCAGTACGCCGGCAGCCGCCGGCCGACGTTGAGCGCCGGCGACATGATGCGCGAGGTCGTCGAGCGCGCGAGGTAGACGATCTCGTCACCGTCGAGCATCGCGAGCGAGCACGCTTCGCGCAGCAGCTCCCCGAGGCGGTCGAGGATCGGCTGCGCGAGGATTGCGATTGGCGAGGCCGACAGGTAGGCGTGGCTGAACGACAGCACGCGCGGCCGCAGGTAGAAGCGGCGCGCGTCGTCCATCGCGACGAAGCCGAGCTTCGCGAGCGTGTGCAGGCTGCGGCGTGCGGCGGCACGCGGGATGCCCGTCAGGTGGCTGACCTGGGCGATCGACATGCGCCGGCGCTTGTCGGACAGCGACAGCAGCACCGCGAGTCCCCGCGCGAGCGCGGTCACGAAGTCCGCGTCTTCGCCGAGACGCTCGATCGTCTCGGCCGGGAGCACGTGGTGGTTCGTGAACATCGGGGGTACGGCTGGGGCCGCGGCAGCCGTTTGCTCCCGGGATTCGAGGGGTTTCGCGGCGGCGGTCGCTTCAGGTGTGGCCATGGAGATTCCTGGGTCGTCATGAAGGCTTGTCGGCATTTCGCGCCGGCGGGCCCCGCGACAGGCGCCCGGCGCGTCTTTTCCGGGCCCAATCTGTTGCCACGATAACCGAAAGATGGTCGATTCTTGTAATTATTGGGCGCATAGCGCACACATTGTCGACATGCGCCCTTGACCCGGGTTCGGGTGCACTCCTATCGTGCAGCCATCGATGCGCCGGCTGCGGAAACGGTGGCAGCGGCGGCGGAAGCGGAAGCCTCGTCTTGAATTGCCGGTTGCCCACAGGAGCACCGGCCCGTCACATCGGAGCAGTGAAGCGCCGCACCCGCGGAGCGTCCCGGACCCCCGGTGCGCCGCAGGGCAGGCAGGCTCAGCAGAGGAGGCTCGTTCGATGGTCGTGATCGCCGGCACGCGCGCACCCACCCCTCGGGGGACGCCATGCGCTGGCGACATGCGCGCCCGCGCTGTGGTTGCGCTGTCCTGCGCGCCGAAGCACCGCCGTTTTCGCGCGCGAACGCTTCCCGTTCACTAAGCCCCCGGCTGGCGATTGCCGCCGGCCGGCCGAAATACCAAGAGGACGATTCATGGCCGCCGCCACCGAACCCAAGAAGGGCATCAGCGAAGAGCAGCAGCAGGAGCTCGACGAAGCCTTCGCACGCGCCCGCAAGGCGCTCGCGATCATCGAGGGCTACGACCAAGCGCGCGTCGACCGCCTGTGCCAGGCGGTCGCGTGGGCGGTGGCGAACAAGAAGACCTTCACGCGGCTGGTGGACATGGGCATAGAGGAGAGCGGCCTGGGCGACCCGGTGAGCCGCATGGGCAAGCGCATGAAGATCCGCGGCGTTCTGCGCGATGCGCTGCGCCAGAAGAGCGTCGGCATCATCGAGGAACTGCCGGAGAAGGGAATCGTCAAGTACGGCAAGCCGGCAGGGATCATCGCTTGCATCGTCCCGACGACCAATCCGGACCTCACGCCCGCCGGCAATGCGATCTACGGCATCAAGGCGCGCGACGTCGTGATCTTCTCGCCGCATCCGCGCTCGAAGAAGACCTCGTTCGAAACCGTCCGGCTGATGCGCGAGGCGCTCGAACGCGAAGGCGCGCCGGCCGACATCCTGCAGTGCCTCAGCAGGGTCAACATCCCGATGTCGCAGGCGCTGATGGCGCGCGCCGACCTGATCGTCGCCACCGGTGGCCAGCCGATGGTGCGCGCCGCCTACAGCTCGGGCACGCCGGCCTATGGCGTGGGCGCGGGCAACTCGACGATGATCATCGACGAGACCGCGAACATCGAGGAGGCGGCGCGCAACACGCGGCTGTCCAAGACCTCCGACTTCGGCTCCGGCTGCTCGGCCGACGGCAACCTGATCATCGAGGCGTCGATCTTCGACGAGCTGCTCGCGCAGCTGCAGGCCGAGGGCGGCTACCTCGCGAGCGAACAGGAGAAGGCCGCGCTGCGCAAGGTCATGTGGGACGAAGGGGCGCATCGCATGCCCGACACCGTCGCCATCGCTCCGCAGCAGCTGGCGAAGGCTGCCGGCTTCACGATACCTGCCGACCGCAAGTTCATCATCGTGCACGGTGACGGCATCGGCAAGGAGCACCCTTTCTCCGGTGAGAAGCTCACGACGCTGCTCGCCGTCTACAAGTACCAAGGCTTCGACCAGGCGCTCGAGATGATGCGCGGCGTCTACGAAGTCGGCGGCAAGGGCCACTCCTGCGGCATCTATTCGTTCGACCAGGAGCGCATCCACCGGCTGGCGATGGCGGCACCGGTCTCCCGGATCATGGTGCGCCAGCCGCAATCGAAGGCCAACGCCGGCGCGTTCAACAACGGCATGCCGATGACCTCGAGCCTCGGCTGCGGCACGTGGGGCGGCAACATCGTCTCCGAGAACGTGCACCTCAAGCACTACATGAACACGACGTGGGTGTCGGTGCCGATCAAGGAGGACAAGCCCTCCGACGAGGAGCTGTTCGGTCCGTTCTACGACCCCGCGCTCGAGGCCGAGGTCGAGACGATCACGACCTGACCGCGCGGTTCTGCGGCACGCGCCACACCCCGCCACTCGAAGAGACACCCATGCCCACGAAATCACCGGAACAACTGGTTGCCGACTGCAGCGCGTGGTGGGACACGTCGATCATCGATATCCACCCCGGCGAGATCGCCATCCGCGGTTACCCGATCGAGGAACTGATCGGCAACGTCCGCTTTCCCGACATGATCTGGCTGATGCTGCGCGGCGAGCTGCCGACGCGCGCGCAGGGCGACCTGCTCGAGGCGGCGATGGTGCCCGGCGTCGACCACGGCCCGCACGCGCCGTCGATCGCGATCGCGCAGATGGCGGTGTCCTGCGGTCTGCCGGTCAACGGTGCGATGGCGTCTGCGATCAACGTGCTCGACGACGTTCACGGCGGCGCCGGCCAGCAGTGCATGGAGCTCTATCGCGAGATCGACGCGGCCGCCGGCCCCGACGGCGACCTCGTCGGGGCATCCGAGAAGATCATTCGCGGCCGCATGGCCGACGGCGAGAAGATCGTGCCGGGCTTCGGCCACCGCTTCCACCCGGTGGACCCGCGCACGGCGCCGCTGTTCGCGCTGGTGGCGAAGGCCGAAGCGGCGGGCGCCGTCAGCGGACGCTGGGCCGCGATCGGGCACGCGGTCGAAACCGCGCTGAAGGCGATCAAGGGGCGCCACATCCCGATGAACATCGACGGCATCACCGCCGTCATCTTCTGCGAACTGGGCTTCGAGCCGGAACTGGGGCGTGGCCTGTTCGTCCTGTCGCGCGCCGTGGGCATCCTCGCGCACGCGTGGGAGCAGAAGCAGAAGGGTGTGCGGATCAAGGGGCCCATGCCGCGGGAAATTCCCTATCGCTACTCCGGACCGGCGCGGCGCGCCGTGCCCATCATCGCCACCGTCAGCGCGCAGCCGGGCCCCGGCGACCACTGACCAAGGATCAATCCACGGCAAGCCTTGCGTCCGTGATGCGGCCGCCGCGACGCCCGAAGGAGCGAGGAATGAAGGACCTGATTGCCAACCAGCTGGTGAAGTACCTGGAAGCGCGCGGCGTCGAGCACATCTTCGGCCTCTGCGGCCACACCAACATCGCCGTGCTGGCAGCGCTGTCGAAGAGCCGGAAGATCAAGTTCATCAACACGCGGCACGAGCAGATCGCCGCGCACGCCGCCGACGGCTACGCGCGGGCGACGAAGAAGGCGTCGGTCGTGCTGTCGCACCTGAGTCCCGGGCTCACGAACGCCGCGACCGGCGTGGCCAACGCCGCGCTCGACTCGATCCCGATGGTCGTGATCGCCGGCGACGTGCCGACGCACTACTTCGGCAAGCATCCTCACCAGGAGGTGAACCTCCACGCGGACGCCTCGCAGTACGAGATCTATCGCCCCTTCGTCAAGCGGGCTTGGCGCGTCGATTCGGCGCACCTGTTCCCGGAAATCATCGAGAAGGCGTTCATGCTCGCCGAGAGCGGGCGCCCGGGGCCGGTGCTGGTCGACGTGCCGATGGACATCTTCTCCAAGGAGATCGATGTCGCGCTGTGGAAGCGCGTCCTCGCCAACACCAAGTCCTTGCACAAGCCCTCGCTCGACGACGCGACCGCGGAGAACATCGTCCGCCAGCTGCTCGCCGCGAAGACGCCGTTGCTCTATGTCGGTGGCGGCATCCTGCTCTCCGACGCCGCGACCGAAATGCGCGAGTTCGCGGAGCACCTGTCGCTGCCGGTCGCGCACACGCTGATGGGCAAGGGCGCGCTGCCCGACGACCATCCGCTGATCCTCGGGATGACCGGGTTCTGGGGAACGAAGTTCATCAACGACAAGTGCAAGGGCGCCGACTGGATCCTGGCGCTCGGCACCCGCTTCTCCGAAGCCGACTGCAGCTCGTGGGAGGACCAGTACACGTTCCGGATGCCGCCGACGAAGCTGATCCACATCGACATCGATCCGGCGGAAATCGGCCGCAACTATCCCGTGGCGATTGGCGCCGTGGCCGATCTCAAGCAAGCGCTGAAGGTGCTGAACCGCGTCGCGCGCAAGGTTGCGCCGAAGGGCGTCACGCGGGACACGCTGCTGGCCGAGATGGCGGCCAACCGGAAGAGCTTCGTCGCCGGCAACAAGAGGGCGATGGAGAGCGCCGCGTGGCCGATGCGGCCCGAGCGCATTCTGGCCGATCTGCGCGCGGTGTTGCCGCGCAACGCGCTGATCTGCACCGATGTCGGCTGGAACAAGAACGGCGTCGGCCAGCAGTTCCCGATCTACGACCCGGGCAGCATCTTCACGCCCGGAGGCTACGCGACGATGGGCTTCGGTTCACCGGCGGCGCTGGGCGCCAAGATCGCGCTTCCCGACCGCGTCGTCGTCGCGCTGGTCGGCGACGGGGGCTTCGGACAGAACCCGGCGGCGCTCGCCACCGCGTTCGAGGAAGACATCGCGGTCGTCTGGGTGATCATGAACAACCATGCGTACGGCACCATCGCCGGCCTCGAGGCGGCGCACTACGGCACGACGTTCGCCACCGTGTTCGAGAAGGACGGCAAGAGCTGGTCGCCGGACTACGCCGCGATCGCCCGCGCCTACGGAATCGACGGCGTCAAGATCGCCTCGGCCGCCGAGTTGAAGCCGGCGCTTACGAAGGCGATCAAGTCGAAGCGTCCCGTCGTCATCGACGTCTACATGAAGAACGAGCCGGTGCCCACCGCAGGTCACTGGAACATCATGGACATCTATTCGCCGGGCAGGAAGGTGCATCACGTCGCCACCGGCGGCGAGTAGCGCGCCAGCGAACCATGGAGGCAGTCATGGACCAGAAAGTACTCAACGACACCGGCCCGGCCGGCGCAGCGCCGTCGGGCCGTCACGACGGCGCCCCGCCCGCCGCGAGCGGCACTCGCCGCGCCGCGGGGGAGGTCAAGGTGAAGCACGAGTTCTCGCTGGCGCACCTCACGGTGATGGGGTGCCCGCCGCCGGAGATGATCTACGTCGCCGCGCGTGCCGGCTACGATTACGTGAGCCTGCGCACGATCTTCATGGGGTTGCCCGGCGAGCCTAACTACGGGCTCTCTGCCAACCCGGGGCTGCTGGCGCAGACCCGAGGTGCGCTCGACGCGACAGGCGTGCGGCTGCACGACATCGAGCTCGCCCGCGTGCACGACACGGTCGATCCGAAGAAGTACGTGCCGGAGTTCGAGGTCGCGGCCCGACTCGGCGCGCGCGCGGTGCTGTCTTCCATCTGGTCTGCCGACCGTGCGTTCGTCCTCGACAAGTTCGGCGAGATTTGCGACCTCGCGAAGCCGTTCGGGCTCACGGTCGACCTCGAGTCGGTGCCGATCGCCGCGGTCCGTAACCTTGCCGGCGCGCTCGACGTGCTGCGCACGGTCAAGCGCGACAACGCGGGATTGATGATCGACACGCACCACTTCCACCGGGGCCGTGACAAGGCGTCCGATCTGGCCGCGGTGCCTCGCCAATGGTTCCACTTCGCGCAGATCTGCGACGCGCCGGCGGAGATCCCGTCGGATCGCGACGGGATGGTTCACGTGATGCGCGAGGCGCGCCTTTATCTCGGTGAAGGGGGCATCGACGTTGCCGGCATCCTGCGCCAGATCCCGCGCGTGCCCTACTCGATCGAGCTGCCGAACCTCGACCGGGCGCACGAGTTTGGCTACGCCGAGCACGCTTTCCGTTGCCTCGAATCGGCGAAGGCGTACCTGGCGGCGCACGCATGGACCTGACACTCGCCGCCCCGGAGGCGGCACCTCGCACGATCCACCACCCCGTCGTCGATGGGCTCGGCACCGTCGTCGCCCGGGGCCTGGCCGAAGGCCGAGCCCGTTCGCTGGTCCCGTAGTTGGTTTCTTCATCGAGGAGAAAGTCATGGATTTCAAGATCGACCGTCGTACCGCACTGAAGGCCGGCGCGGCGCTCGCCGCTTCGCAGGTGCTGCCTGCGTGGGCGCAGGACAAGCCGCAGCTTCGCATGACCGCGGTGTTCTCGGACAAGGACATCCGCGCCGACATGTTCCGCATGATCGCGAAGGACGTCGAACCCGACTTCAAGGTCGAGCAGTACTTCATGGGGACGCTGTTCAAGCAGGGCACCGAGCTCGTCGCCCTGCAGCGCGACAACCTCGAAGTCGGCAACATCGCTCCGCAGGACATTTCCAAGCAGGTTCCGGCCTGGTCGGTGCTGACTGCGGCCTACGTGTTCCGCGACGCGAACCACGTGCTCGCCTTCTTCAACAGCGACGTCGGCGCACAGATGAAGAAGCAGGCCGAGGACCAGCTCAAGATCAAGATCCTCGGGCCGACTTTCTTCGGCACGCGCCAGGTCGGTCTCAAGCCGAAGAAGAAGATCAACACGCCCGCCGACCTGGCCGGCATCAAGCTGCGCATGCCGGCAGGCGACGCGTGGCAGCTCCTGGGCCGTTCCCTCGGCGCCAACCCGACGCCGCTGGCGTTCGCCGAGACCTACACGGCGCTGCAGACCGGTGCGGTCGACGGCCAGGACAACCCTCTGCCGAACGTGCAGGCCGTGAAGTTCTACGAGGTCATGTCGCAGATCGTGCTGACCTCGCACCTGATCGCCTTCGACGTGCTGTGCATGAACCAGAAGACATGGAACGCGATGGGGCCGGACAAGCAGAAGCGGTTCCAGACGGCAGTCGACAAGGCGCTGGCGTGGAGCGTCGCCGAGCATCTGAAGAAGGAGGCGGAGCTCGCCGACGGCTTCAAGAGGCTGGGGCTCGAGATCTATACGCCGGACATCGCCGCGTTCCGCACCTACGCGCAGAAGGTCTACCTGGAGTCCGACGAGGCGAAGGCCTGGGCGCCGGGGATCCTCGACAAGATCGCCGCGGTCAAGTAGCGGCACGACACCGCGGGCCGGATCCCCGGTCCGCGGCAGCGGAAGCAGGCCGAGCGCGCGGCGAACGGTTCGAGGCGGGGCGCGACAGGCGCCGGGAGGAGAGGGTGGGCCCACCATGAGCACAACCATACGGGACGTCGTCGGCTGCATCCGGCGCCGAGCGGAGAACGTGGTCGCCGGGCTGCTCGGCCTCATGTTCGCCGCGTTCATCGTCCAGATCGTCTTCCGGTACTTCTTCAATTTCCCGATCGGCTGGTCGTCGGAGCTCTCCGTCATCACCTGGCTTTACATGACGCTGCTGGGTTCCGCATTCTGGCTCAAGGAGAGCGAGGAAGTCCGGTTCGACCTCATTTCGGACAAGTTGGGACCGCTGGGCCGACGCGTGGTCGGCCTCGTCGTGGCGGTCGCGGCGGTCGTGCTCTTCGGCATGGCGCTGCCCGACACCGTGAAGTACGTCGCGTTCATGAAGGTCGAGAGCACCTCGTATCTCAAGATACGCCTCGACGTGTTGTACTCGGTGTACGTCGTGTTCGCCGTGGCCGTCGTCGTCCGCTACCTGTGGGCGATCGTGAGGCTGCTTCGCGGCGAGGCGCCGGAAGAGATCGACATCACCAAGGCGAGCTCCGGACTATGATCCTCACGAGCCCGTTTTCCCTGGCGCTCGTCGCCATCATCGGGTTGAGCCTCTCCGGACTGCCCGTCGCCTACGCGATGATCGGCGGGTCGATTCTCTGGCTGTTCCTCTCCGGACTCGACATGGGGACGGCGGCCGAGCAGCTGCTGAACGGCATGATGGCGAGCCAGCTGCTGCTCGCCATTCCGCTGTTCGTGCTCGCCGCGGAATTCATGAACACCGGCAGCATCATGGACAGGCTGCTCACCTTCTGCAACGCGATCGTCGGGCGCTTCCGGGGCGGTCTCGCACATGTCAACGTCGTGCAGAGCATCATCTTCGCGAGCATGTCGGGCTCCGCGCTCGCCGACGCCGCGGCCTCCGGCAAGCTGATGCAGTCGCTGATGACGCGCGACGGCAAATACACGCCGGCGTATGCCGCCGCGCTCACCACCGTGTCGTCGGTCATCGGGCCGATCATGCCGCCGTCGATCCCGCTGGTGCTCTACGCGCTGGTGTCGGACACGTCGGTCGGCTACCTGTTCCTCGGCGGCGTGCTACCCGGCCTGCTGCTCGGCATCGTCCAGAGCGGCCTGATCGCGTTCACGGCGAAGCGCCGCAACTTCCCGGTCGAGGAAGCCGTCCCGTTGCGAGACATGCCGCGCATCACCCGGCAGGCGTTCCCGGCGCTGATGATGCCGGTGATCCTCCTCGGCTGCCTTTACGGCGGCATCACCACCCCGACCGAAGCCGCCGCGGTAGCCGCCGCTTATGCGCTGCTCGTGTCCGCCCTGCTCTACCGCAGCGTCCGCCCGAAGGACGTCTACCACTCGCTGGCGACCAGCGCGCGCGTCACGGTCTCGATCGGCATGCTCATCGCCGGTGCAATGGTGTTCAACTTCGTCATCACCTCGGAGAACATCCCGAAGACGCTGAGCGCGATGCTGAAGGCCTACGAGCTGTCCCCGCTGGTGTTCCTGCTATTGGTCAACCTGCTGCTTCTGATCCTCGGTTGTTTCCTCGAAGGCACCACGATTATCCTGGTCATTCTGCCGGTGCTGCTGCCGACGGCGAGCGCGCTGGGCGTCGACCCGGTGCACTTCGGCGTGATGGCGGTGACGAACATCATGCTCGGCCTGGTCACGCCGCCCTACGGCCTGCTGCTGTTCATGATGACCAAGATCACCGACGTGCCGCTGCGCGACATCGTGCGCGAGTCGATGCCCTTCCTGTACGTCATGTTCGCCGCGCTCGCGCTGATCACACTGGTGCCCGATACCGTGCTCTTCCTGCCACGGCTGCTGGGTTACACGCGCTGAAGCGCGCCGCGAAGCGCAACGAACCACGGCCATGAACAGGACCCGCATCGCGGTCGTCGGCGCGGGCCTCATCGGCCTGCGCCACATCGAGGAAATCGGGAAGAGCCGCTCGGCCGTGCTCGCGTCGATCGTCGACATCGCGGCGAAGGCGGCAGCGGTGGCGAAGACCTCCCGCGTGCCGCTGTATGGCTCGCTCGCCCAACTGTTCGCGCACGACAGGCCGGACGGCGTGATCGTCGCGACACCCAACGCGTTGCACGTGGAGCAGGCGCTCGAATGCATTGCCGCGCGGATCCCGGCGCTGATCGAGAAGCCCGTGGCGCACACGCTGCAGGACGGCATCCGGCTGTGCGACGCGGCCGAGCGCGCCGGCGCGAAGATCCTGGTCGGCCATCACCGGCGTCACAGTCCGATCCTGCACAAGGCCGTCGAGGTCGTGAAGTCGGGAATCCTGGGACCGCTTGTCGGCGTGATCGGCAGTGCGGTGTTCTACAAGCCCGATTCCGAGGGCTACTACGACGGCGCAAACGCCTGGCGAAGGCAGCCGGGCGGCGGGCCGATCCTGATCAACATGATTCACGAGGTCGGCAATCTGCGGGCGATGATCGGCGAGATCGCCGCCGTGCAGGCGTTCTCGTCCAACGCGACGCGGGGCTTCGAAGTGGAGGACACGGTCGCGATCAACCTGCGCTTCGACAACGGCGCCCTGGGGACCTTCCTGCTCTCGGACACCGCGGCCTCGCCGAAGAGCTGGGAGCAGACGTCTCAGGAGAACAAGATGTACGCGACCTGCGGCGACGAGGACGCGTACACGATCATCGGGACCAGCGGCTCGCTCGGCGTGCCGACGATGCGACTGCGCCACTTCACCAGCAAGGAGGACCGGTCCTGGTTCAAGCCATTCGAGACCCGCACGGTGGCGCTCGAACGCGAGGACCCGCTCGCCCTGCAGATCGAGCACTTCGCCGCGGTGATCCGCGGCGACGCCGAGCCGCTCGTCACCGCGCGCGACGGGTTGCAGAACCTGCGCGTGACCGAGGCCATCGTCGAGGCCGCCCGGACGGGCCGGGTCGTCGAGACGACATTGCAGCCCTCAGCCCCAACCGCCAGCCCGATTCAACGCATCGCCCAGAGGCGGCAATGATCAGCGGCAAGACCACGCTCATCGGTCACATCGGCTACCCCACGGAGTCGTTCAAGGCACCGTTGATCTACAACCCGTGGTTCGAGAAACACGGCATCGACGCCGTCGTGATGCCGATGGGATGCAAGGCCGAAGACTATCCGGCGTTCATGCGGGCGTTCTTCCGCCTCACGAATGTGCGCGGCGCGCTGATCACGATGCCGCACAAGGTCGCGACCGTCGCGCTGCTCGACGAGGCGAGTACCGCGGTCAGGATCGCCGGTTCCTGCAACGCGATCCGGAAGCGTCCCGACGGCACGTTGCAGGGGGACATGTTCGACGGTACGGGCTTTGCGCGCGGCCTGAAGCGCAAGGGCCTGCGGCTCGAGCGTGCGTCCTGCCTCGTCGTCGGAACGGGCGGTGTGGGCTCGGCGATTGCGGCCTCGCTCGCCGCCGAAGGCGTACGGTCGATCTCGCTGTGCGACGTCAACACCGCCTGGGCAGACGGCCTCGCGCGCCGGCTCACGAAGCACTATCCGGCGCTCGAGGTCCGCCTCGCACCGAACGATCCGGCCGGCTACGACCTGGTCGTGAACGGCACGCCGCTCGGAATGCACGCCGGCGACCCGCTGCCGATCGAAGTCTCGCGCCTCGCGTCGGCGACGTTCGTGGGCGAGGTCGTGATGAAGACGGAGATCACGCCGTTGCTGCAGGCGGCGCAGGCGCGCGGCTGCCGCTATCAGGTCGGCACGGACATGCTTTTCGAGATGATCCCCGCCTACCTCGAGTTCTTCGGCTTCGGCACGACGACGCCCGACGAGCTGCGCGCGGTGGCGCAGGTCTCGTACTGACTTCCAGCGCCATGACGACCCCGAAGGTTCCCACGCGATGACCGACCGTTACGCAGTGTTTGGCAATCCCGCGAAGCACAGCAAGTCGCCGTTGATCCACGGCGCGTATGCACGGGAGACCGGTCAGGACCTGACCTACGAGGTGATCGAGCCGCCACTCGACGGGTTTCGCGCGGCGGTCGACGCATTTCGCGCCGGTGGAGGCCGGGGGGCCAACGTCACGACACCCTTCAAGCTCGAGGCTTTCGCGCTCGCGACTGCCGTCTCGGAGCGCGGCCGGCTCGCCGGTGCGGTCAACACGCTGAAGTTCGAGGGCGACCGCATCCTCGCCGACAATTTCGACGGCTTCGGTCTCGTCAACGACATTCAGCGTAACCTCGGCTTCGCGATCGAGGGCCGCCGCGTGCTGATCATGGGGGCAGGCGGGGCGGTGCGCGGCGCGCTGCTGCCGATCCTCCAAGCGCGCCCGGCGCTGGTCGTGGTGGCCAATCGCACGGTTCCGAAGGCGAAGGCGCTGGGCGAGCAGTTCGCGCGGTTCGGCAATCTCGTGACGGGCGGCTATCCCGATCTCGTGGACCAGTCGTTCGACCTCGTCGTCAACGCGACATCCGCGAGCATGCGTGGCGAGCTTCCGCCGGTGACGCGCGCCGCGTTCGCGCCAGCGTGCGTCGCCTACGACCTGGTCTACGGCAGGGGTCTCACGCCATTCCTCGCCCTCGCGCGCGACGCCAAGGCGGGCCGGCTCGCGGACGGCGTCGGCATGCTGGTGGAACAGGCGGCGGAGGGTTTTGCGTGGTGGCGCGGCGTGCGGCCTTCGACGCGGCCTGTCATCGACAGTCTTGCCGTGCCGCTGGGCTGACGTCCGGCAGGAAGGGGCGGCCGGCGGCGCAGCCCGCGGACGTCGTGGCAATGGGTCGTCCGGGAGGTGCGCGGGACGGGATGACGGTCTTGATGCGAACCCGCGCGTCGTGGAACATGCGGGGCGGGCGACAATAGGGTGTGCTGGTGTCTATTCATAACAGGACGGAGGAAATGATGAAAAAGGTTTATGCAGGTCTGGTGCTGGCGGGCGCGGTGCTGTGCGCGCCACTCTTCGCGGCGGCGCAGACGGGGCCGGTCAAGTTCGTCGGGCTGGTCGAGCTTTCGGGTGGAGGGGCGACCTCCGGCACCAACTTCGATGAGGGCGCGAAGCTGGCGGTCAAGGAAATCAACGCGGCGGGCGGGATCCTGGGCCGCAAGATCGACTACACGAGCAGCGACACGCAATCGTCGCCGCAGATCTCCAAGGCACTCGCGCAACAGGCTGTCGACCAGGATGCCTACGTCGTGCTGGGGCCGGTCTTCTCCGGCTCGATCATCGTCAGCATGGCGGAAACCCGGCGCGCCGAGGTTCCGAATTTCACGGGTGGCGAGGCGGCAGCGATTACGCAGCAGGGCAATCCCTACATCTTCCGCACGTCATTCACGCAGGCGTCGGCGATGCCGAAGGTCGTCCGCTACATGAAGGACACGATGAAGGCGAATACCGTTGCGCTCATGTGGGTCAACAACGACTATGGCAAGGGCGGGCGCGACACGCTGCTGAAGGAATTCGACAAGCAGGGCATCAAGGTGGTCGCCGACATATCGACCGATCCCAGCCAGGTCGACTTCTCCGGACCGGTGCTGAAGGCCAAGCAGGCCAACGCCGACGCGGCGTTCGTCTACCTGAACGAGGACGAGTCGGCGCGCGCGCTGCGCGAGTTCAAGAAGCAGGGTTATGACAAGCCGCTCGTCGGCGAGACGACGCTCGTCGGGCAGAAGGTGATCGAACTTGCCGGCGACGCAGCCAACGGTGCGATCGCGCATGTCGGCTTGACCGCGGACGCGCCGATACCGCTCGTCAAGGCGTTCGACGAGAAGTTCCAGAAGGAGTGGAAGCACAAGTCCGACCACAACGGACTCAAGGGCTACACCGCGGTCTACATCGTCAAGGCGGTCACCGAGAAGGTCGGCAAGTTCGACCGCAAGGCGTTGGCCGGTGCGCTGCACGGCGCGAAGATCTCGGCGAAGGAACACCCCGGCGTGCTGATGGACGTGAGCTTCGACCAGAACGGCGATCTGGACCGCGAGAGCTTCATGGTCCGGGTCGAGAACGGCAAGCAGGTGGTGTTCGCGGTGGTGCCGCCTGTCGGGGCGAAATGAGCTTCTGCGCGACGGCTTGACGAAGGCGCGACCGACCGTGGCATCCCCGAACGATTTCGCGATCGCCGGCCTGCTCGGATGGCCGGTCGCGCACTCGCGTTCGCCGACGCTGCACAACTTCTGGCTGCAGCAGTACGGCATCGCGGGCCGTTATTTGCTGTTCCCGGTTCCTCCCGAGAAGCTCTCTGCGGCGCTGCACGGCATGGCGGCCTTGAGCCTGCGCGGCTGCAATGTCACGACGCCGCACAAGCAGGCGGTCATGCCTTTCATCGACCACCTCGACCCATTGGCACGCCGGATCGGCGCGGTCAACACGATCGTCGTCGAGAAGGACGGCTCGCTCACCGGATTCAACAACGACGGCAACGGCTTCGTGCAGAGCTTGCGAGACGCGAGACCGGCGTGGCGGCCGGACTCCGGTCCCATCGTCGTCGTCGGCGCCGGTGGCGCGGCGCGCGCCGTCGTCGCGAGCCTCGCGGAGCAGGGCGCTCGCGAGATCAGGCTCGTCAACCGCACGTTCGAGCGCGCACAGGCGCTCGCCGAGGAATACGGTCCGCCGGTGAAGGCGTATCGGTGGGAACAGCGTGGCGAGATCCTTGCGGGCGCCGCCACGCTCGCCAACTCGACGAATCAGGGCATGGCCGGCAAGCCGGCGCTCGATCTCGATCTGGCGAATCTGCCGGTCTCGGCCATCGTCGGCGACCTCATCTACACACCGCCGGAAACGCCGCTGCTCGCGGCCGCGCGCGCGCGCGGCAACCTGACCGTCAACGGACTCGGGCTGCTGCTCAATCAGGCCCGGCCGGCATTCGAGGCCTGGTTCGGCGTCATGCCCGAGATCACACCCGAAGTCGTGCGCGCGATCGAGGCGACTTTCTAGCTGGGACCCCGCAACTATGACCAATCCACTCTTTTCGCTCTCGGGCCGCATCGCGCTCGTCACCGGCGCCTCGCGCGGTCTCGGGCTCGGAATGGCCGAGGGTCTCGCGGAAGCCGGCGCGACCGTCGTGCTGAACGGTCGCGACGCGGCAACGCTCGAAGCGCGCGTCGGCGAGCTGCGCAACCGCGGCTTTTCGGTGGGGATCGCGCGCTTCGACGTCACCGACGAAGCGGCTGCCCGCGCCGGGATCGACGAGGTCGTGCGCGCGCACGGCGCGCTCGACATCCTGATCGCCAATGCCGGCATCCATCACGCCCGCCCGCTCCCCGAGTGGCGCATCGAGGACTGGCGGCGCGTGATGGCCTCGAACCTCGACGCGTGCTTCGTGCTCGCACAGCACGCGGCGGCGAAGATGCTCCCGCGGAAGCAGGGGCGGATCATCTTCACGACGTCGCTGACCGGCCTGATGGGACGCGCGACGATCCACGCGTATTGCGCATCGAAGGCAGGCCTCGGAGGACTCACGCGCTCGCTCGCCGCGGAGCTGGGCGAGCACGGGATCACCTGCAACGCAATCGCGCCCGGCTACTTCGAGACCGACATGAGCGCGAAGATGCGCGCCGACCCGGCTGCGGTCGAGCGCATCAACGGCCGCGTCCCGCTGCGGCGCTGGGGCAAGCCGCGCGATCTCGCCGGTGTCGCCGTGTTTCTCGCTTCGCCTGCCGCCTCGTACGTCACGGGGCAGCAGATCGTCGTCGACGGAGGAATGGGAATTGCGCTTTAGCGCGACGCAAGGCGGCGCGCGGTCAACGGCTGCCGCCGGGCGCGGCGGCCGCGATGACGGCGGCGCCCATGGCGGCGAGAGCCTCGTCGTCCGCGTCCGACAGTCCGCTCACGGCGATGCCGCCGACGACGACACCGTCGACGTGGATCGGCACGCCGCCGCCGAAGCCCAGGTAGCGGGTGTCGCCGTAGAAGGCGATGTCGGTTCCACGTTCGCGCAGTTGGGCACCGACTTCGCGAGTCGTCCGGCGAAGGCGCGCCGCGGTGAACGCCTTGTTGCTCGCGACGGCAATGGAGCTCAATGGTGCGCCGTCCAGCCGGAGCAGCGCCACCAGCTCGCCGTGCGCGTCGGCGACCGCGATCACCGCGGTGCGGCCGCGCTTGGCAAGCTCGGCGCGGATCGCGTCGATCGCGGCAATAACTTCGTCGTGTCCGAGGGCGGGCTCGCTATGCATCGTCTGCTCCGGCGTACTCGCTCCGCCGTCTGATCCTGCGAAACCGGGACGGGGCGCACGGAGTGTAATACAGTCGGCTGGCAGCGGCCACGCACGCGCGGACGCAGTGCGCCGCGTCGGACAAGCCCGCGCGGGGATGCGGCAGGCATTCGATGCCGGCAGGGGGAAGCAGGATGGGGGAACTGGTTCAGCTGGTCGTCTCGGGCATCGCTACCGGCGCGATCTACGCGCTCGCCGCGCTCGGTTTCACGCTGCTGTGGCAGGCATCGGGAACCATCAACTTCGCGCAGGGCGAGTTCGTGATGCTGCCGGCGTTCGCGATGCTCTTCTGCGTCCTCGCCGGCGCGCCGCTGTGGCTCGCGTTCCTGCTGACCTGCCTGGCGGCGATGCTGGTGCTCGGCTGGGGCTTCAAGCGCGCGATCGTCGATCCGCTGATCCGCCATGGCGTCATACCGCTGGTGATCGCCACGCTCGGCCTGTCGATCGCGTTGAAGACGCTGGTGCGGGCGGGCTACAGTGCCGAGGCGCACCCGTTCGCCAGCCCGTTCCCCGCGGGACAGTTCGCGGTCGGCGGCATCAACGTCTCGTACGCCGACGTCGGCACGCTGCTGGTCGCGGGCCTGATCGTCGTCGGCCTGCAGGCGTTCGTCACCCGGACCGTGACCGGCCGCGCGATGCAGGCGGTGGCGCAGAACACCGATGCGGCCCGCGTACTGGGAATCGACGTCAGGCGCATGGTGCTCTACACGTTCCTGATCAACGCGGTGCTCGCCGTGGTCGCGGCACTGCTCATCACGCCGACCTATCTCGCGAAGTTCGACATGGGCGATTCGATCGGGCAGAAGGCGTTCTTCGCGGCCATCATCGGAGGGTTCAACCAGACGCGCGGCGCGCTGTTGGGCGGCGTGCTGATCGGCGTACTGGAAAACCTGGTGGGCTTCTACGTTTCGCCTGCCTACAAGGAAGGCGTCGCGCTGATTCTCTTCCTGATCGTGATCCTGTTCCGGCCCGAAGGCCTTCTCGGCAAGTCCGAGGAGCGCAAGGTATGAGCTCCCGGATTGGCGCGGCCGCGCTCGTCGTCTCGCTCGCGATCGTCGCCGTGGCGGCGGCGTACATGAAGCGCAGCGACGTCTACCTGCTTTCGCTGTACTGCGTCTACCTGATGGCGACGTTCGGCCTCAATCTCACCGTCGGTTACGCGGGCCAGATGTCGCTTGGCCAGGCGGCGTTCTTCGGCATCGGCGCCTATCACGCGGCGATCCTGCTCAAGATGGGGTTGCCGTTCCTGCTCGTGCTGCCGATCGCGGCGATCGCGTGCTTCGTGCTGGGCCTGGCCCTCGGCTTTCCCGCGCTGCGCGTGCAGCACCACTATCTTGCCTTCGCCACGCTCGGCTTCAACGTGCTCGTCTACCTCATCATGCGCAACGAGGAGAAGCTCACGGGCGGCACCTACGGGATCTCGGCGATCCCGCGGCCGACGATCCTCGGCGTCGATCTTGGCGGACACCTCGCCTACTTCTATTTCACGCTCGCCTCGCTCGTCGTGCTCGGGCTGCTGCTGTGGTGGCTGCTGCGCTCGCCCTGGGGGCGCGCTTTCGCGGCACTGCGCGACAACCCGATCCGGGCCGAGAGCCTCGGCGTCAACATCACGGCCTACACGCTGCTCGCGTTTGCCATCGGCGCTGCGTGCGCCGGGATCGGCGGCGTCTACTTCGCCTCGCTGGTCGAGTTCGTCGAGCCCGGGCCGTTCAACGTCTCGACGTCGCTCACGATGCTGCTCGCGGTGATCGTGGGCGGCTCCGGTCGCTTCTTCGGGCCGGCGCTCGGCACGATCGTGATCGTGCTGCTGCCCGAGCTGCTGCGCGGCTCGAGTGCGCCGTGGCTCAAGTTCATGCAGACGTGGTACCTCGCGGTGTTCGGCGTCGCCGTGGTGCTGCTGATGGTCTGGCTGCCCGGCGGCCTGTTGTCGATCCCGGATCGGCTGAGGCGGAAGGGGGGCGCCAGATGACGACGAAGCCCTCGTTTCTTGAGGTGAAGGAAGTGCGCAAGCACTACGGCGCGATCAAGGCCGTCGACGGCGTCACGTTCTCGGTGAAGCCCGGCGAGATCGTCGGCGTGATCGGCCCGAACGGCTCGGGCAAGACCACGCTCTTCAACAGCATCCTGGGCCAGATCCGGCCGACGTCCGGCGCGGTCGAGTTCTGCGGCGAGGACATCACCGGCATGTCGCCGCTCGAGCTGGCGCGGCGCGGCGTAGGCCGCACGTTCCAGACGCTGCAGGTGTTCGGCCAGCTCTCGGTGCGCGACAACCTGATCGTCGCCGCGCAGGAGTTCAAGGGCACGCTCGCCGGTCGGCTTTTCGCCAAACCCGATGTGGGACTCGGCCACCGCGCCGACGAGATGATCGAGCTGTTCCGCCTCAAACACGTCGCGAAGCTCACCGCGGGCAATCTGTCCTACGGCCAGCAGAAGCTGATCGACATCGCAATGTCGTTCATGCCGGCCCCGCGTCTCGTCCTCCTCGACGAGCCCTGCGCCGGCGTGAACCCGAGCCTCGTCGACCAGCTGCACGACCTGCTCGTGCAGCTCAACCGGTCCCAGGGCGGGAGCTTCGTCGTGATCGAGCACAACATGGACTTCATCATGAAGCTCTGCCCCTACGTGATCTGCATGGTCGAAGGCAAGGTGCTGGCGGAGGGCGCTCCGCAGGACGTGCAGGCGAACCGGCAGGTGCTGGAAGCCTACCTCGGAAACTGACGCACACCAATCGGACTTCCCGCATGAGCGACAAGATCATCGAGTTCGACAGGGTCGTGGCCGGCTACTCGCCCAGCCTCACGATCCTGAACGAGACGACGCTCGACGCGCGCCGCGGCGAGATCACGCTGCTGATCGGCCCGAACGGCGCGGGTAAGTCGACCGTGTTGAGGACGCTCTTCGGGATGCTCGTCCCCCGCTCCGGCGAAGTGCGCTTCGAGGGCAAGCGAATCAACGGCAAGGCGCCGCGCGAGCTGCTGGCCGACGGGATCGCCCTCGTGCCGCAGGGGCGCAACCTCTTCGGCTCGCTGTCGGTGCGCCACAACCTGGAGCTCGGCGGCATCACGCTGCCGCGCGGCCAGCTCGCCGGTCGCATCGAGGAGGTGCTGGAGCGTTTCCCGCAAATCCGCGAGCGCATCGACAACCAGGCCTCGACGATGTCGGGCGGCGAGCAGAAGCAGCTCGAAGTGGGGCGCGCGCTGCTTCTGCGGCCGCGCGTGCTTCTGATCGACGAGCCTTCGATCGGGCTGTCGCCGAAGCTTGTGCAGGAGGTGATGTCGCTGCTCCGGCAGCTCGCCGACGCCGGCACCACCGTGGTGATGGTCGAGCAGAACGTGCGCACCGCGCTCAAGTACTCGAACCGCGCCCTGGTGCTGGAGATGGGACGACTCGCGCTCGATCGCCCGGCGGCGGAATTGCTGGGCGACCCGGATCTCAACCGGCTGTTTCTCGGCGCTTCCGGCCGGCCGGCAGGTGTCGCCGCGGCGGCGTCGGGCCCATGACCGGTCGCACGCATCGGCGGCGCGATCATTACGCACTCGACGGGAGTCACGGATGAGCAACGGCAAGGTGATCGACATCAGGGGACGCAAGCTGGGCGGCGAAACGCCGTTGATCTGCTCGCCGCTCGTGGGGCGCACGAGGGAGCGCGTGCTAGCCGAGGCGGCGAATGTCGCGGCGAAGGGACCCGACGTCATCGAATGGCGCGTCGATTACTTTCAGGCCATCGGTGACACGGCGGCGGTGCTCGATACTGGCCGGGCGCTCCGCGCCGCCGTCGGCGACGCGCCGATCATCTTCACCCGCCGCTCGATCAAGGAAGGCGGCGAGCCCATCGCGATCGGCGACGAGGACGTCGTCCGCCTCTACGATGCCGTCGGCGCGAGCCGGCTCGTCGACTTCGTCGACTTCGAGATGAGCAACGACCCCGATCAGATCCGCCGTGTGCGCGACAATGCACGCAAGCACGAGACGAAGGTCGTCCTCTCGTACCACAATTTCGCGTACACCCCCGGTCTGGACTTCCTCGTGCAGCGTTTCCTGGAAGCGGAGCGTCTCGGCGGCGACGTTGCCAAGGTTGCGGTGATGCCGCGCGACCGCACGGATGTGCTGACGCTGCTCGCGGCGACTTCGCAGGCGGAGGCGAAAGCGCGCATTCCGCTGATCAGCATGTCGATGGGACCGCTCGGGGCGGTGACGCGGATGATCGGCGGTGTGTTCGGATCGTCGCTGAGCTTCGCGGTCGGCGAGGGCAGCTCGGCACCCGGGCAGATGCCGATCGCCGACCTCGTTACCGTATACCAGATCATCAGCCGCATGCGGGGCGGGCGCTGAGTTCGCGTCGAACACCGATGTCCCGCATCGCCGCGCCGCGCTTCGGCGCGCTGCGGGGCGGGAGCCGGCGTTCCTTCATCCTGGCGGGCTATAATCCGAGTCCCAAGCGGCGCGCGAGCAGCCGCGCCCGCGTCGGTCCCATTCCATGCACGTCTTGTTCGAGGACGACGGCCAGCTCAAGGCCGCGACGATCCTCGCCGATCAGGAAACGTCGCTGCAGGTCGAGGCGTCCTCCGGCAAGCGCTCGAAGATCAAGGCGTCGAGCGTGCTTTTGCGCTTCGCCGCGCCGTCTCCCGTGGAAACGCTCGCCGAGGGCCAGCGCCTTGCGCATGACCTCGATCCGACGTTCCTCTGGGAGGTGACGGGCGAAGGCGAGTTCGGCTTCGACGAGCTCGCGCGCGAGTACTACGGCGCGGCCGTGACGCCGCCGGAGCAGGCGGCGATTGCGCTGCTGCTGCACGGCGCGCCGATGCATTTCTACAAGAAGGGCAAGGGCCGCTACCGCAAGGCGCCCGCGGATGCGCTCAAGGCGGCGCTCGCGTCGGTTGCGCGCAAGAAGCACGACGCGGTGCAGGCCGAGGCGTGGGTTGAGGCACTGGGCCGGCGCGAGCTTCCCGACGCGCTTCGGGCAAAGCTGCCGATGCTGCTCTACAAGCCGGACAGGAACGCGCTGGAGTGGAAAGCGCTCAACGCGGCGTGCCAGGCGGCACAGACCGGTCCGGTCGAGTTGCTCGCCGCGTGCGGCGCGATTCCCTCGACACACGATTATCACTTCGAGCGATTCCTCGCCGAGGCTTTCCCGCGCGGCAGCGCCTATCCCGCATGGGGCGAGCTGCCGCCGGCGCCCGATCTGCCGCTTGCCGGCGTGCGCGCATTCTCGATCGACGACCACACGACGACCGAGATCGACGACGCGTTCTCGGTGCGCGAGCTTGCGAACGGCCATCTTGAGGTCGGCATCCACATCGCCGCCCCGGCGCTCGCGATTGCGCGCGGCTCGCCGCTCGACGCGATTGCGCGTGATCGCCTCTCGACGGTCTACATGCCGGGACGCAAGCTCACGATGCTGCCCGAGCCCGCGGTCGACGCGTTCACGCTGGCGACCGGCGCCGCGAGGCCCGCGCTTTCGCTCTACGTCGAAGTGACGCCTGCCGGCGCCATCGTGCGCCACGAGACGCGCGTGAACCGCGTGCCCGTTGCCGCGAACCTCCGCCTCGACGAAGCGGGCGAGGCGTTCGCTGCGGATCTGCCGTCGTCTTCCGACCCGCCGTGGACCGCGGAGTTGCGCGTGCTGTGGAAACTCGCGCAGAACCTGTCGGATGCGCGCGGCAAGGCCGATTTCTCGCGCGTCGACTACAGCTTCTATGTCGATTGGGACACACCGGGCGTTCCCGAGCGCGGACGCGTGAAGATCGTCCGCCGCCCGCGCGGCTCGCCGCTCGACAAGCTGATCGCGGAATTGATGATCTTCACCAACAACACGTGGGGGCGGCTGCTCGCCGATCGCGGCGCGGCGGGCCTCTATCGCACGCAGTCGAACGGCAAGGTGAAGATGAGCGTGCGGCCGGGCGAGCACCAGGGCCTCGGGCTCTCGCATTACCTCTGGTCGAGCTCGCCGCTGCGCCGCTTCACCGACCTCGTGAACCAGCGCCAGATCCTCGCGGTGATCGCGGGCGAGCGCCCACCCTATGCCGAGAACGACGCCGATCTCTTCGCGGCGCTCGCGGATTTCGAGGCGACCTACGCTCAATATGCGGATTTCCAGAGCCGCATGGAGCATTACTGGTGCCTGCGCTGGCTGCTGCAGGAGGACGTGCGCGAGACGACGGCGACCGTGATCCGGGAGAACCTGGTGCGCTTCGACGCGCTTCCGATCATCATGCGTCTGCCGGACCTGGGCGAGCGCGCGCCGGAGAGCGAGGTCCGGGTCGCGATCGGGCGCATCGACCTGCTGGCTGCCACGCTCGAATGCCGGGTCGCGGGTACCGCCTGACCGTGGCCCGAGCCGTCTTTTCCGGCCGTTTCATGACATCGGCATGAACGCGCTACAATAGCTCCGTCGCCTCTTGCCAAGCGCCGCCCATGCCGCGTCGCCCTGCCCAGCCGAAGCCGTCCGCGCCGTCGTCGCCCGACGCCGCGGCGCCGCGTGCGGCTGCGAAGCCCGTGCGCCAGGTGACGCCGCGCGCAGACGCCGATCCCAAGGCGGCGCCTCCGGTGGCGCCGAAGCGGCGCAGCCCTGCCAAGCTCGCCTCCACGGACGCCGCGCCGCTTTCGTCGGCCGCTCGACCGAAGCGGAGCATCGCGGCAGACGACACCGCGGCGCAGGCCTCGCCGCTCCCCGGACCGACGGCGCCGACTGCACCGAAGCCCCGCGGTACCGCCAGGCTCTCACCCGCGGGTGCGCTGCCGCCTGCGCGCATTCCCCCGGAATCGCTGCAGGCGCCGCGCAGCGACCGGCTGCTGCTGATCGCGGCGTCGGCTTCGATCGCGATCCACCTGGCAGTGCTCGCGATCCACTTCACGCCGATCGTGCTGAAGGATTGGGACAAGGGGCCGCCGCTCGAAGTGGCGCTGGTCAACGCCAAGTCGAAGACCAAGCCCGCCAAGGCCGACGTGCTCGCGCAGGCCAACCTGGACGGCGGCGGCAACACCGACCAGAACCGCCGGGCGAAATCGCCGCTGCCGGTGATGCCGAAGGCGAGCGCGGCAAACGATCTCGCGCAGACCGCGCAGCAGGTCGCGCAACTGGAGCGGCAGGCGCGCGAGGTGATGACCCAGCTCAAGGCCGTGGCGCCGGCGCCGGCCGCCGCGCCGCCGGCTCCCGAGGTCGGCCCGACGCCGGAACTGCCCGACGCCCGCGAGCTGATGCAGCGCACGCTCGAGGCGATGCAGCTCGAAGCGCAGATCTCCAAGGATCTCGACATGTACCAGAAGCGGCCGAAGCGCCGTTTCGTCGGCGCGCGCGCCGAGGAATATCGCTTCGCGCGCTACGTCGAGGACTGGCGGCTCAAGATCGAGCGCATCGGCAACATGAACTACCCGGAGGCGGCACGGCGCGAGAAGCTCTACGGCAGCCTGCTCATCACCGTGTCGATCAAGGCGGATGGCCGCGTCGAGGCGATCGAGATCAACCGCTCTTCCGGCCATCGCCTTCTCGATGCCGCGGCGGTCAAGATCGTCGAGATGTCGGCGCCGTTCGCGCCGTTCCCGCCCGACATCAAGCGCGATACCGACATCCTGCACATTACGCGCACCTGGTCGTTCACCAAGGGCGACGAGCTGGTCAGTCAGTAGCCAGTGATCAGATGGCAGATGTCAGTGCCCGTCCCGCGCCATCCGCCATCTGATCACCGACAACTAGTCAGAACGGATGCCTGATCGCTACGCCGTCATCGGCAATCCCGTCGCGCATTCCAAGTCGCCGCAGATCCATGCGGCGTTCGCGCACGCGACCGGGCAGGAGATGAGCTACGAGCGCATCCTGGCGCCACTGGATGGCTTCGTCGCCGCGGTGGAGCAATTCGCGCGCGAGGGCGGCCGCGGGCTCAATGTGACCGTGCCGTTCAAGCTCGAGGCGCACCAGCTCGCCTCGCTGCATTCGAGCCGCGCGCAGCTCGCCGGCGCGGTCAACACGCTGATGCGGGAGCCGGATGGCCGCTGGTACGGCGACAACACGGACGGTGCGGGACTGGTGCGCGACCTGACGGTCAACCTCGGCATCGAACTGCGCGATCGACGCATCCTCGTGCTCGGCGCCGGAGGTGCAACGCGCGGAATTCTCGGGCCGCTGCTCGACTGCCTGCCGCGGACGCTCGCGGTTTCCAATCGCACGCACGCCAAGGCGCAGGCGCTCGTTGCCGCCTTTGCGCCGCTCGGCCCGGTCGAAGCGATCCCGCCCGACGCGCTTCCCGGGCACCGCTTCGATGTCGTGATCAACTCGACCAGCGTCGGTGTCGCGTCCGAGCGGCACGACTGGCCGGCGAGTGTGTTCGCGCCGGATGCGTTCGCCTACGACCTGGTCTACGCCGACCAGCCGACGCCGTTCGTGCGCTGGGCCACCGGGCACGGCGCTGCGCGCACCGCGGACGGCCTCGGCATGCTGATCGAGCAGGCGGCCGAGAGCTTCCACCTGTGGCGCGGCATCCGCCCGGCGACGTTGCCGGTGTTCGCGCTGTTGCGCCCCCGCTGATCGACGCATTGGGATCTCGTCTGCTGCGCTGGGTCGGCCTCGCGCTCGCCGTCGCGGTTGGGCTCGTCGTTGCGCTGAACGCGTGGTATGCGGTGCAGATCTGGTGGTGGCGCGACCACGCGCCGGGCGAGACCTCGTTCATGGCCTTCCGGGCGGGCGAGCTCCGCGTCAAGAACCCGAGCGCGCGGCTCGCTTACCAGTGGGTGCCGTATGCGCGCATCTCCGCGCAGCTGAAGCGCGCGATGATTGCGGCGGAGGATGCGAAGTTCGTCGACCACGAAGGCTTCGACTGGGACGGCATCCAGAAGGCGATCGAGAAGAACGAAAGGCGCGGGCGTATCGTCGCCGGCGGCTCGACGATCACGCAGCAGCTCGCGAAGAACCTGTTCCTCACGCCTGCGCGCAGCTGGCTGCGCAAGGGCGAGGAGGCGGTGATCACGGTGATGCTGGAGGCGATTCTGGACAAGCGCCGGATCTTCGAGATCTACCTCAACGTGATCGAGTGGGGCAATGGCGTGTTCGGCGCCGAAGCCGCGGCGCGGCGCTACTTCGGCCTGTCGGCCGCGCAACTGTCCGCCGAGCAGGCGGCGCGGCTCGCGGCGATGGCGCCCAACCCGCGCTTCTACGAGCGCAACCCGGGCGCACCGGGGCTCTCGCGCAAGATCGGCATCATCCTCTCCCGCATGCCATCCGCCGAGTTTCCCTGAGCGGATGCGCGAGGCTCGACCGGCAGCGTGCGCCGATGCACGCACGCCAACCCGCGCGCGGCGCGCGTTCGGCTGTAGAATGCCGGCGATTCCGCATCGCACCCACACCATCTTGAGTACGCCCGCGCCATGCCCGATACCGTCGAGCACCAGGAGGCCGACCGGCCCGAGGCGCGCGCGAGCGTCCAGGACGCGCTCGCCGAAGTAACCTCGCTGCTTCGCCGCAACCGCCTCGTCGAGGGGCTGGTGCACGAGCAGATGGAGCACGGTCCGGGCGCCGACCGCATCGACCTGGTGGACAGCCTCGTCTATCGGCAGAACAAGCTCGAGCTCACGCGCAAGCTCGACCGCCTGCACCCGGCAGACATCGCCTACATCCTCGAGGCGCTGCCGCTCGACGAGCGGCTCTACATCTGGGACCTGGTCAAGGCCGAGCGCGATGGCGAGATCCTGGTCGAGGTCTCCGACGCGGTCCGCGAGTCGCTGATCGAGTCGATGGACACGAAGGAGCTGGTCGCGGCGGCGGAAACGCTCGACGCCGACGAGCTGGCCGAGATCGCCGCCGACCTGCCACAGGAGGTCATCGACGACGTCTTCCAGAAGCTTCCGGTCGAGGAGCGCGAGCAGCTGCGCGCTGCGATGTCGTTCGAGGACGACATGGTCGGCGCGCTGATGGACTTCGAGGACTTGCAGGTGCGCCCCGACGTCACGCTGGAAGTCGTGCTGCGCTACCTGCGCCGCTTCGACGAGCTGCCGTCGCAGACGGACCAGCTTTTCGTCGTCGATCGCGACGAGAAGCTGCTGGGCGTGCTGCCGATCAACGCGCTGATCGTCAACGACCCCGACAAGCTTGTGGCTGCGCTGATGCGCCAGCCCGCGGTCAAGCTGCTGCAGCACGAGAAGGCCGACGTCGCCGCGAGCGCGTTCGAGCGCTACGACCTGGTCTCAGCGCCCGTGGTCGACACCAACGACAAGCTCGTGGGGCGTGTGACCGTGGACGAGGTGCTCGACTTCGTGCGCGAGCGCGGTCAGGACGAGATGCTCGCGCAGGCCGGCTTGCGCGAGGAGGAGGACGTCTTCGCCTCCGTCTGGAAGTCGTTCCAGAACCGCTGGACGTGGCTCGCGGTGAACCTCGTCACCGCGTTCGTCGCCTCGCGCGTGATCGGCGTGTTCGAGGGCACGATCGAGAGGCTCGTCGCGCTGGCGGCGCTGATGCCCATCGTCGCGGGAATCGGCGGCAACTCCGGCAACCAGACGATCACGATGATCGTGCGCGCGGCGGCGCTCGGGCAGGTGTCGAAGGAGCAATCGCGCCAGCTGATCCGCAAGGAGCTCACCGTCGCGCTGCTGAACGGCGTGATCTGGGGCGGCGTGATGGGCCTCGTCGCGATGATGCTCTACAAGGACGTGAGCCTCGGCCTCGTGATGGTGCTCGCGATGACGTTGAACCTCATGCTCGCGGCGCTGATGGGCGTGCTGATTCCGATGACGATGCTCAAGATGAACCGCGACCCGGCCGTCGGCGGTTCGGTGATGATCACCGCGGTCACCGATTCCGGCGGCTTCTTCATCTTCCTCGGGCTCGCGACGCTGTTTCTGCTGTAGCCGCGCCGCGCTGGCCCGGATGTTTCACCGGGGCGCGGGAATTCGGCGTGGCGGTTTGCGGCCTGGCTCGGGGCTTCACGGAATCGGCGGCGGCCTGGTGAAATATCCGGGCTAGGGCTGCCCGACGTACAGCGCGATCTTGCCGCGCGCGCGGCCCGATTGCGACAGCTCGTGAGCCCGCGCGACATCGGCGAGCGCGAATTCCGCACCGACGACCGGCCGCATATTGCACGAATCGACGAGCTCTGCGAGCTGCGCGAGCACCGCCGCGTCCGGCTGGATGAAGACGTAGGCGCTGCGTTTCCCTTCGGCGTTCGCGCGCGCCTTGTCGGGCGGGGTCGTGATCGACACGAGCAGGCCGCCGCGCTTCAATACCGACCAGGACCTGTCCTGGGTCGCGCCGCCGATCGTGTCGAACACGAGGTCGACGTCGCGCGCCGCGCGCTCGAACGGTGTCGCGCGATAATCGATCGCCTCGTCCGCGCCCAGCGCTCGTACGAGCGGGAGGTTCGCAGCCGACGCGGTGGCGATCACGTGCGCGCCCTTCCATTTCGCAAGCTGGATCGCGAGCGAGCCGACGCCGCCCGCACCGGCGTGGATCAGCACGCGTTGTCCGGCGGCGACCTTGCCGACCGCGACGAGCGCCTCCCACGCGGTGATGCCGGCAAGCGGCAGCGTGGCGGCTTCCACGTGCGAGATCGTCGAGGGTTTCGCCGCCGCTTCGGTCTCGCGCACGACGATGTACTCGGCGTAGCTGCCGTCGCGCACGATATCCGGCCGGGCGAAGACCGCGGCGCCGGGCGCGAAACGCGTCGCGCCGATGCCCGTGGCGACGACGATGCCCGAGAAATCCCAGCCGAGCGTCAGCGGCAGCGCGTGCGGCAGGTGGTTCGCAAGCATGCCCTCGCGGATCTTCCAGTCGACCGGGTTCACCGATGCGGCGACGACCCTGACCAGAAGCTCGCCCGCGCCGGGCGCGGGGACCGGGATCTGGTCGAGACGGAGCACGCTCGGGTCGCCGTAGGCGTGGATGCGGACCGCTAGCATGGGTGGAGCGGCGATGATCGGGAAGGCTCAGGATACCGAAGTCGAGCGGGTGTGGCGTACAGGATCATTCGGGGGATCCGCACCACGGCACCCAGGCGGGTTGCAACCCCGCAGTATGCGCTGACAGGAATGCCTGCTTCATGGAATAAAGATATGCTCGGCCTGTTGGCGTGCTCGCCAGCCTTTTTCATCCGCCCTCAAGGAGAAACCATGAGCCTGACCCGCAACTTCTACGCCTTCGCCGCCGCACTGCTGCTGTCCGCCTATGCCTCGATCGGCATGGCGCAGATGCCAGCCGGCGTCAAGGCCGCCGACGGTGTGCTGACCAATTCGGCCGGCATGACGCTTTACACGTTCGACAAGGACGCGGGCGGCAAGAGCGCCTGCAACGGGCCTTGCGCCGGCAACTGGCCGCCGCTGATGGCGACCGGCGACGTCAAGGCGATGGGCGACTGGACGATCATCACCCGCGACGACGGCGGCAAGCAATGGGCCTACAAGGGCATGCCGCTCTACACGTGGGTCAAGGACACGAAGCCGGGCGACAAGACCGGGGACGGGTTCGCCAACGGCGCCTGGCACGTCGCCAAGCCGTAGCCGGTACCATCGCCGAACGCGCAGGCCGCTCCGGACCGTTGCCGGCGGCTTGCGCGCTCGACCGTGCCCGACGCGCCGCTTCCGCATCCCGACCTTCTCGCCGCGATCCCGCGGCTGCGCCGGTACGCGCGCGTGCTGACCGGCGACGCCACGCGTTCGGACGACCTCGTGCAGGAAACGCTCGCGCGGGCCTGGGAGAAGCGCCGGCTGTGGAAGGCAGGGACCGATCTCCGCGCATGGCTGTTCACGATCATGCACAACGTGTTTGTCAATCAGCGGGCGCTCGCGCGCCGCGATGCGGCCAACGTCTCGCTGGACGAGGAAGGGCCTGCCGGCGAGGTGTGGCAGATCCCGGTCCGCGCAACGCAGCAGACGCACGTGGAACTGATCCAGGTGATGCAACAGGTCGGGCGGCTGCCCGACGAGCAGCGCGAGGTCCTGCTGCTCGCAGCGGTCGAGGAATTGCGCTACGAGGAGATCGCGAGCGTGCTTGCGATTCCGGTCGGCACCGTGATGTCGCGGCTGTCGCGGGCGCGCGAAAAGCTGCGGCGCATGGTTTCCGAGCCGGCGTCGTCGCTCAAGGTCGTGAAATAGGACGCCGTGATGGCCGAACCGCTGCCTGACACCGATCTCTCCGCCTACGCCGACCGCCAGTTGCCGGCCGAGCGCGCGGCTGCGGTCGAGGCGATGCTCGCACGCGATCCGGCGCTCGCGGCCCGCGTGGCCGAGATCCGCGCGCAGAATGCCGCGCTGGTCGCAGCGCTCGACCCGTGGCTCTCCGAGCCGATACCCGAGCGGCTGCTGGCGGCGGCAACGCCGCCCGCGCGTCCGCGCGCCGGCTGGTGGAAGCCGGCCTTCGCCGCCGCGGCGACGCTGGTGTTGGGCCTCGCGGTCGGTTGGTATGGGCGCGACCTGCTGCTCGAGCGGCAAGGCACGCCGACCACGTTCGCCCGCGAGGCCGCGTTCACGCATGTGCTGTACACGGTGGACCAGCGCCGCCCCGTCGAGGTGTGGGCAAACGAGGAGAAGGGCCTCGTCACCTGGCTTACGCGCCGGCTCGGGCATCCGGTTCACGCGCCGGACCTGAACGGAATGGGTTTCGCGCTGGTCGGCGGCCGCCTGGTCGCCGGAAACGCGAAGCCCACCGGCATGTTCATGTACGAGAACGCCGAGAAACAGCGGCTGACGCTGCAGGTGCGCAAGCTCGATCCGGGCGCCCACGAGACGGCGTTCCGCTACTCGGTCGAAGACGGCGTCGGCGTGTTCTACTGGATCGAGCAGGAATGCGGTTACGCGATCTCGGGCAGCCTCGACCGCAGCCAGCTGCTGGCCGTCGCCCGGGTCGTCTACGGGCAGCTCGCGGCCGCCGACGCAGCCTCCCCGCCGCGCTAGAGCCTATTTCATAATCATCCCGCGGCTGATTATGAGATAGGTTCTAGACAAACACGGCGTCGAACCTTTCGGCGCCTGCGACCGTCGTAAGATCACGGCTGCCCGCCCGACCAAGCCGTAGCGGACCTCGCCAGGGCGCCTCCCGCGACAGCGCGGAGAGTCCTGCCGAGTTTCGCGACCCGGGCGCCGCCCGGCCGCCTGCTACCGGAGTTCCCCGATGCTGATCCACAAGCCGCTCGACATCGCGCCGTCCGAAATCACGCCGCCGGAGCTCTACGCGCGCCGCCGCGAGTTCCTGCGCCTCGGCACGGGCCTGATCGTCGCGGCTGCCGCAGCGCCGGCGCTGCCCGCCCTCGCGGCGGAGCGGGCCAAGACGACCGTCAAGCTCTTCGGCGTGAAGCCCTCGCCGCTGTCCACGACCGAGAAGGCGAACACGTTCGATCAGGTCACGACCTACAACAACTTCTACGAGTTCGGTACCGACAAGGACGACCCCGCCGCCAACGCGCACACGCTGCGCGTGCGGCCGTGGACCGTGGCGATCGAGGGCGAGGTCAAGAAGCCGCAGACGCTCGACATCGACGACCTGTTGAAGCTCGCGCCGCTCGAGGAGCGCATCTATCGCATGCGCTGCGTCGAGGGCTGGTCGATGGTGATCCCCTGGGTCGGCTTTCCGCTTTCCGAGCTCATCAGGCGCGTCGAGCCGACGGGCAATGCCAAATACGTCGAATACGTGACGCTCGCCGATCCGAAGCAGATGCCCGGCGTGCGCTCGAGCGTGCTCGACTGGCCCTACGTCGAAGGCCTGCGCATGGACGAGGCGATGCATCCGCTGACGCTGCTCTGCGTGGGTCTGTTCGGCGAGACGCTGCCGAACCAGAGCGGCGCTCCGGTGCGCGTGGTCGTGCCTTGGAAATACGGGTTCAAGAGCGGCAAGTCGATCGTCAGGATACGCTTCGTCGAGAAGGAGCCCAAGACCGCGTGGGTCAAGGCCAACGCGCGCGAGTACGGGTTCTACTCGAACGTGAATCCCGACGTCGATCATCCGCGCTGGTCGCAGGCGTCCGAGCGGCGCATCGGCGAGTTCGGCAAGCGCAAGACGCTGCCGTTCAACGGCTACGCCGATCAGGTTGCGTCGCTGTATGCCGGCATGGACCTCAAGAAGAACTACTGAGTCGCATGGCGATGAACGGCTCCGGGGACCTGGCGCGGCGCGCTCCGCTGCCTATGCGGTCCACAGCGCCAGGCGGGCAAGTCCGCCGCAGCGTGCGCAATCCATCGGCGAACGCGATCCGTGCAATCAAGGCAGTCGTGTTCGCGCTCGCGTTGCTGCCGCTTGCGCGACTCGTCGGCGGCTTCTTCCTGGACCGCCTGGGCGTCAACCCGATCGAGACGATCACGCGCTCGACCGGCACGTGGACGCTCGTGTTCCTGCTGATCACGCTGACGGTGACGCCATTGCGTCGCATCACCGGCTGGAACTGGCTGCTGCGGCTGCGACGCATGCTCGGCCTGTTCGCATTCTTCTACGTGTGCCTGCACTTCACCACGTATCTCTGGCTCGACCAGTTCTTCGACTGGCGCGGCATCGTGAAGGACATCGCCAAGCGCCCGTTCATCACCGTCGGCTTCGCCGCGTTCGTTCTGCTGATACCGCTTGCTGCGACGTCGACCAACGCGATGGTCAAGCGCCTGGGCGCTGCGCGCTGGCTCGCGCTGCATAAGCTCGTCTACCTGATCGGCACGCTGGGCGTCGTGCACTACTGGTGGCTCGTCAAGAAGGACATCACAGAGCCCGCGATCTACGGCGCGGGGCTCGCGCTGCTGCTCGGCTACCGGGTCGTGATCCGCTACAACGAATCGCGGAAGGTGCGCTGAAGCGTTTCCCCCGGCGCTGACGTCGTCCGGGCGCGTGGGACAATGACGGCTGATCCGACCCATCGAGCTGCCGCATGCAACGCGCGCCCGCCCGTCCCGGCGATTCGCTGTCCGCGGTCGACTCGCCCGCACTGATCCTCGACCTCGACGCGTTCGAGCGCAACCTCGACGCGATGGCCGCGGCGGTTGCGTCACGAAACGTGCGATTGCGCCCGCACGCGAAGGCGCACAAGTGTCCCGACATCGCGAAGGCGCAGATCGCGCGCGGCGCGGTCGGCATCTGCTGCCAGAAGACCGAGGAGGCGGCGGCGTTCGTCGCTGCCGGCATCGCCGATGTGCTCGTCACCAACGAAGTGGTCGTGCCGGCGAAGATCGCGCGGCTCGCTGCGCTTGGACGGGACGCGCGAATCGGGGTGCTGGTGGACGATGCGAAGGTCGTTCCCCTGCTCGGCGCTGCAGGTTTGGCTGCCGGTGTGGCTCTCGACGTCTACCTCGAGCTGGACGTCGGCGCGCGTCGCTGCGGGGTTGCGCCCGGCACTGCCGCGGTCCCGCTCGCGCGGACGATCGCCGCGACCAAGGGTCTGCGCTTCGCGGGCCTGCACTGCTATCATGGGGGCGCGCAGCACCTGCGCATGCCGGAAGAGCGGCGCGCGGCGATCGCGCAGGCAGGCGTGCTCGCGCGCTCCACGCGCGATGCGATCGAGGCGGCAGCCATCGCCTGCCCGATCGTGACGGGAGCCGGTACCGGCACCTGGCAACTCGAACGCGACTCCGGCATCTGGAACGAGTTGCAACCCGGCTCCTACCCATTCATGGATGTCGACTACGCACGCAACACGGCAGCGTCCGGCGATGTTCGTTTCGGGCAGAGCCTGTTCGTGCTGGCTTCGGTGATGAGCGTTCCTGCCGCCGATCGTGCCGTGTGCGACGCGGGGTTGAAGGCGTTCGCGTTCGATTCGGGCCTTCCGGTCGTGCACGATCGTGCGGGTCTCGCCTACGCGAAGGCATCCGACGAACACGGCGTGCTGACCGTGGAGCCGGGCGCCCGCGCACCGATTCTGGGCGAGCAGCTGCGCCTCGTACCCGGGCACGTCGATCCCACGTTCAATCTCTACGACTGGGTGGTCGGCTATCGCGGCGGGCGCGTCGAGTGCGTCTGGCCGGTCAGCGCGCGCGGGGCGCTCGGCTGACAGACGGGGTCGGAGACGGCGTTGCCACATGAGTCGAGGGGTCGGAGCCGACTTCCCCGCGGATGTGCCACGGAGCCACCAGGAGCCGCAGGCGTGTCGCATGCGTGCGGCGTGTAGAAACCCATTGATCGCTATCATTGCAACGCATCCTCGGCAGCGATGCGCGCTCGTGGCTGAACCTGCAGGCCGCATATGGCCTGCGAGTTGCGGAGATCAAGAATGCAAAGCGAATCGAGCGGGAGATCGCTCCGGTGACACGCGTGAATGCGTGAGCCGGTTGCCGAAGATACCTCGACAACAACCCAGGGAACAAAATGAGATTCATCAGATCCAGGATTCTTCTCGCCAGTGCAGCATCGTTGCTCGCCCTCGGTGCATGCAATCAGGCAAAGGACGCGAAGCCCGCTGACCAGGCCTCCAGGGGCCCGGCGGCGGCAACGGTGAACGGAACGGCGATCAGCCAACAAACCGTCGACATGATTGCGAGGCAGGGCGCCGGTGCGGGCCGGCCGGATACACCGGAATCCAGAAAGGCGATCATCGACCAGCTGGCGCTGCAGATCGTGGTCGCGGAGGAGGCGATCAAGAAGGGCCTGGACAAGACCCCCGAGGTTGCGGAACAGATCGATGCGATGAAGCGAAACGTGCTGGCCAACGCCTATGTTCAGGATTTCATCAAGAGCAATCCGGTGACCGACGACATGGTGAAGGCCGAGTACGAGCGCATCAAGGCGACGATCACCGGTACCGAGTACAAGGCGCGCCACATCCTGGTGGAGAAGGAAGGCGACGCCAAGGACATCATCACCCGGCTCAAGAAGGAACCGGGGGCTTTTGCCAAACTGGCGATGGAAAGATCGAAGGACCAGGGCTCCAGGGCCAATGGCGGCGATCTGGGATGGTTCGACTCGAGCAGAATGGTGCCGGAATTCGGCGCCGCCGTGAGCAAGCTCGAAAAGGGCAAGTTCACACAGGAGCCGGTCAAGACCCAGTTCGGCTATCACGTCATCCTGCTGGAAGACTCCAAGCCCATCGAGGCGCCTCCCCTGGAAGAGGTCAAGCCCCAGCTGACCCAGCAGATGCAGCAGCAAAACATCAAGAAGCAGCTCGATGCGCTCAAGGCCGGCGCCAAGATCGAGGTGGTCGGCGCTTCGGCGCCGGCAGCACCGGCAAAGTAAGCGGCCTGGGCAGCCTTGCAATGGAGCGATTGATCATGGATCTCACCATCTACCACTGGCTCCTCATCGCCGCTTTCGTCGGCGTCGTGATCTGGGCGTTCGGCCACAAGCGCAAAGCGCGCTTCGAGAAGGACGCCGAGATTCCGTTCGACGACGGCAAGCGTTGAGTCGCAAGCGTCGACGGGTGTCTCCGAAGCCACCTGCAGAAACGGAAAGGATCACGGATGTTTCGCTGTTGAACTCGCTCGGACGCCTATGGTGGCTGGTTCTGCTGCGCGGTATCGCGGCCATCGTGTTTGGCGTCCTGGCCCTGGCCTGGCCCGGCGTGACGCTGCTCACGCTGGCGTTGTTCTGGGGTGCCTACGCGTTCGTCGATGGGGTGACCGCGCTGTGGTCCGGCTGGCAGGCGAAGGACGGCGGCAAGCCGTGGTGGCAGGTCGTTCTGGTCGGCGTGTTGGGCATCGCCGCGGGCATCTTCACGTTCGTTTCGCCGGGCATCACCGCGATCGCGCTTCTGATGCTGATTGCGGCATGGGCCGTCATCGCCGGCGTGTTTCAGATCATGGCGGCGATCCGGCTCCGCAAGGAGATTGCCAACGAGTGGCTGCTGATCCTGTCGGGTCTGCTGTCCGTGGCGTTCGGCGGGCTGATGATCGTCAACCCGGGGGCGGGCGCAATGGCGGTTCTGTGGCTGATCGCGGCATTCGCCATTGCGTTCGGCGTGCTGCTCGTCGGCCTCGCGTTCAGGCTGAAGAAGCACGCGACACCGTCCACTCCGGTAACGAAGTAGATCCGCGAGGTCGGCGCGGGGCATGTTCGCGAAATGAGGCGCCGGAGCAAGGCTGTCGACCATTTGCAACATCCGCCGGAGGTCAACATGAAACTGAGGAATGCAGTCCTTGTGTCGGCACTGGCCGGCGGTGTCGCCACCGTTGCGCCGAGCGCGTACGCGCAGACCGCGGCGACGGCGGATTTCGAGGCAGCGCCGTTCGGTGCCGAAGAGAAGGTGCTGCAGAAAGAATCGACACGCTAGAGGACACACGCATATTCCGGCGTCCGATTGTTGGGCACGCGCCGACCGGGTATAAAGGGGCCGCGCTCGGTTTTCTACCAGGGTTGCCGCATCCTCTCGACGGAAAGTCGAGCCTGGCCCCTTTTGTTCGGTCTTTTGTCCGGCACGGCCAAGCCCGACCGTGCGCCGCAGATCGGGTCAGCGAGGCAGTCCCGACGCGTGCAGGCATTCCCGATGGATCACAACGAACCTAAGCACAGAAAGCAACGATGACTCAATTCAAAGGCAGACGGACGATGTCGGCGGCGCTTGGCGCCATGCTCACCGCCGGCGTGGCGCTCCTCTTCGGATGCGCCTCGCCCGGTGGTGGCGGCAGTACCGGAAGCGGCATCGGGGTCGGAAGCTCCGGCGGTGTCGTAGCGTCCGAGGCGTCGGTGTCCACGGTGGCGCGCGTCGGCTTTCTTACTGATTACGCGAAGCTGACACCCATGCCCGGCGGCGGCGGGATGCTGTGCTGGCGCGGCGCCGATACCGATTGGAAACGCTACGACAAGGTGCTCTTCGAGCGCATCCAGGTCTACATCAAGCCAGGCTCGCAACAGCCGGTCGATCCCACCGACCTCAAGGTGCTGATCGACTATTTCCACGACGCGCTGGTTCGCGCGATCAAGCCCGAGGCGCAGGTCGTCAATGCCACCGGGCCGGGCGTGCTCCGCGTCCAGATCGCGCTCACGAGTCTCGTTCCGACCAACACGGTGGCGAGCCTTGCGGGAACGGCGGCACCCTACGGATTCGTCGCCGAGATCGGTTCGGGCGCGGCCACCGGCCGTCCGGTGGGCTCGACACCCTATCTCGGCCAGACCGGACTCGAAGTGAAGTTCCGCGATGGCGTCTCCGGGCGGGTGATCGCCGAATGCGCCGACACCGAGATAGGCCGCAAGTACGCCACGGACCTCAACGCAGGTGCAACCGGTGCCGCCGAGGCCTGGGTCAATGGCTATTTGGAGTCGTTCACGAGCTGGAGCTACGCGAAGGACGCGTTCAACAAATGGGCGGCCGACTTCGCGCGGCGCTATGCCGAACTGCGGGGCACGTAGCCAAGGCAATCGGTCGCGCTACAGGTCACTCGGTCGCGTGACACGAGTGGCGGGATAGTCATCACTCGAGGTCCGCGCTCCAGCGGGAGGCAAATCATGCTCGGATTCGAACTCGATTTCTGGGATTACGCGACGTTCGCCACGGCAGCGATAGCCGGCATCGCGTTCATTCTCATCTACATCTGGATTGCCGGACTGCCGGGGCGTATCGCGATCGCCCGCAAGCACCCGGACGCCGAGGCGGTGAAGCTCCTCGGTTGGGCCGGCCTACTGCCGACGATCTATCCTTGGGTCCAGGCATTCATCTGGGCGTTCAAGCCCACCGACATCGTCGACATCCGGCGCTTCCCGAAGGAAGAGGCCCGCGCCGTCGACGAAGACATCGCGCGGCTCGAGGCCGATCCACGCGAGCACGGCAGGCACGCGGAGGCGGTCAATCCTGCGACGAAGCGGGGCGATGCGCCGCCGCCGCCAGCGCCCAACAACGCCACGAAGACCTGACCGGGACGCCGCATGCTCCTGGGCTTCGTTCTGCTGTTCGGCTACGCGCTCGTCGTATGGCTGGTCTTCTTCAAGTTCAGATGGCTCAAGTTCAGCATCGCGTGGGGCTTCTTCTCCACGTTCTTCGCGCTGCACCTGCTGATCATCTTCCTGATCGGCCTGCGCTTCGTCACGCCGCTGGCCACCGAGGCTCGGGTCATCCAGCACACGATCCAGCTCGTGCCGCGGCTGCCGGAGCCCACGCTGGTCACCGCGGTGCTGGTGCAGCCGAACGTGCCGGTGAAGAAGGGGCAGCCGCTGTTCCAGTTCGACCGCCGACCCTACGAATACAAGGTCAGGCAGCTCGAAGCCCTGCTCGCCAAGGCCAAGCAGGATGTGCTGGTGCTGAAGGCCGACACCGCGATCAACGCGCAGAAGATCGCGAAACTCAACGCCGATCGCGAATACGCGACCTACCAGCTGAAACTTTCCACCGATCTCGCGAAGCAGGGCGCCGGGCCGGAAGAGGACCAGCAGAAATGGGCGGCGCAGGTCGCCGCCAACGAGGCGGCCATCAAGGAGGCACAGGCCGAGGAGACGCGGGCGCGGCTTCGCTACACGTCCGACATCGGCGGCGTCAACACCACCGTGGCCGCGGTTCAGGCCGAGCTCGACCAGGCGCGTTTCTACCTCGACAATACGTTGCTGGTGGCGCCGGAGGATGGCACCGTCATCAACCTGCAGGTGCGGCCGGGCATGGTGTCCGGTGACGTCCGGTTTGGCGCCATTGCCTCGTTCGTCGTTGATGCCGACCGTTATCTGCTCGCCAACTACTTTCAAGAGAACCTGAAATACGTGAAGCCCGGGCAGCCGGTGGAGGTGGCGCTCGATCTCTATCCAGGGCAGATCTTCGCTGGCAAGGTCGAAGCCATCTGGCAGGGGAGCGGCGCAGGACAAATGTTGCCGAGCGGCGTCCTGCCGAGCTTCAACTACGTGCCGACCGACATCCCGCAGGGACAGTTCGCCGTGGCGATCCGCCTCGATGACGCCGAGCAGTCGAAGTTTCCCATCGGCACGCAGGGCCGGGCGGCGATCTACACGAACCCGCATAGCGCGTTCGTCGCACTGCGCAAGATCGGGATCAGAAGCTACACGTGGCTCAACTGGATCTACCCGTTCTCCGGCTGATGCGTGCCGCCGCCCTCACCGTCGCCGTCGTCGCAATCGTAGCCGCAGCGCTTGCGGGTTGCGCGCTGAAAGTGCCACCCACCTACACCGAGGTGGTCGACCGGGCGCTACCGGCGGGAACTCGCATTCCACCGGCGTGGAAGGCCGCGCCGGCGACGAGCCCGGTCGTCGACAACTGGCTGCAATCGTTCAACGATCCGGTGCTGGACGCGCTCGTGGCCGAGGCCATCGCCAACAATCTCGATCTGCGCATTGCGGCGACCAAGGTGACCATCGCGCAGCAGGCAGTGATCGTGGTGGGCTCGCAACTCCTGCCGCAGGTCGGGACCGTCCTCGGCGGGAGAACGACGAAGGACGAGGATCATGGTAGCGCCGCCGACAGCACGGTTGCCTACGCCGGAGTCGCGTGGGAGATCGACGTGTGGGGACGGCTGCGCGCGCAGCGCGCCGCGGCCGAAGCGGGCTACGAGGCGGTGGCGCTCGACTACGCGTATGCGCGCCAGTCGCTCGCGGCGACCACGGCGAAGCTGTGGTACCTCACCATCGAGACGCGCCAGCTGCTGGCCCTCGCCGAGCAATCCGTCGCGATCTACAGTCAGCTGGCCTCGCTGGTGCAAGCACGACGGGCCGCGGGCAAGGACTCGGATCTCGACGTGGTCGATGTTCGGGCGAAGCTGGAGACCGCGCAGAGTGATGTCGAGCGGGCACGAGAGCAGTACGGCGAAGCACGGCGGGGGTTGGAAGTGTTGCTCGGGCGCTATCCGGCCGCCGAGATCGAAGTCGCGGCCACCTATCCGGCGCTGCCGGCGCTGGTCGGCGCCGGCATACCGTCGGCGCTACTCGAACGCCGGCCCGACCTCGTGGCGGCGGAACGTGAAGTTCTCGCGGCGTTCCGCGGCGAGGAGGCGGCCGAGCTCGCGCTGTTGCCCGAGTTCTCGTTTTCGCTCGTGGGCGGGCGGCTGGGCGACCAGGTGCTGAATCTGTTGCGCCTAAATCCGTGGCTCGCCTCGGCCGCAATCGGCGTATCGATCCCGATCTACGAAGGCGGGGCACTTGAAGCCAAGGTCGAGATCGCCACGGCGCGGCAGGCACAGGCGGTGGCACGCTACGGACTCGTCGCCCTGACGGCCTTCCGCGAAGTCGAGACCAGCCTCGCAAACGAACGACTGCTGGCGCTGCAACTGCCACTGGACCAGAAGGCACTTGCCGATCGGACGGAGGCCGTGCGCATCGCGACCGTTCAATACAAGGCCGGCCGACGGGATCTCCTTTGGGTGGCCCAACTGCAGGCCGTGCAGCTCGCGACCGAGGCAGACCTCATCAAGCTGCGAAGCGCCCAGCGTGTCAACCGGGTGCGCTTGCATCAGGTGCTGGGCGGAAGCTTCGATGCGAGTCCCGCTGCGGCGCCGCAGGCGTCCGTTTCAACGAGGTAGCGCGCATGCCGCAAAAATCAAGCCGCGGATAACGGTAGACAAGTGGACAAAGTGGATCGAGGAAGTGGATGAGTCGTCCATGCTCGCTCTTCTACCGGGGTTGCCGCACCTTCTCAAAGGAAATCCGAGCCTGGCCCCTTTGTTCAATGGGCGACGGTCCGCAGCGCTCCGGCCGTCGATGTCTCCAGGATGCATCGCCACTTTGGGTAAGGACTGTTTCGTGATTGTCCAGTGGCAATGGAGCTTGCAGAGGTCGATGATAAGCTTCGTGGTTTTGCGTGCCACGCGCGGTGTGTCATGTTGGCCTGTTTGAGCCAATCGTGGGCTGGCCGTGCTGCAAGTCCGGCTGTATGGGAAGCGGCGGTCGAGGCCGCTTGCCACCGTCGAAGGCCCCTCTTTCAGTTCACGAGCAAGATGTTGAGAGGCGCCCGGGATTTCGACCGGACGCCCGTGGCCAGGTCGGTGAAATCGCATCGCCCGCGGAGACGAGGTACCCCTTCGAAATGCTGGGCAGCAATACGCAGGGAATGCAGAAGGAAACACCACAGCAGGTGAGAACGCGATCGCGCCCTATTCGGGGTCTCGACAAGGAGAAGCGAATGAACTGGCAACGATGGCTATTCGGAGTGACCGCTGGCATCGGTCTCGCGCTTGGAGTGACAACGTCCTCGCTTGCGCAGGCGCCGGCCAAGAAGCCCAACATCCTCGTGATCTGGGGCGACGACATCGGCATCTACAACATCAGTGCCTACAACCTGGGCGTGATGGGCTACCGGACACCGAACATCGACCGTATCGCCAGGGAGGGCGCGATCTTCACCGACGCTTATGCGCAGCAGAGCTGCACGGCGGGCCGGGCTTCGTTCATCCTGGGCCAGCACCCGTTCCGCACGGGCCTCTTGACCATCGGCATGCCGGGGTCGCCGCAGGGCATCCCCGACTGGGCGCCCACGATCGCCGACCTGCTCAAGGGTCAGGGCTACGCGACCGGCCAGTTCGGCAAGAACCACTTGGGCGACCGCGATTCGCACCTGCCGACCGTGCACGGCTTCGATGAGTTCCTGGGCAACCTCTACCACCTCAACGCCGAGGAAGAGCCCGAGACCTACTACTACCCGAAGGACCCCGAGTTCAGGAAGAAATACGGCCCGCGCGGCGTGCTGCACACCTGGAGCGACGGCAAGGGTGGGCAGAAGATCGAGGATACGGGCGCCCTCACGCAGACGCGCATGGAGACGGTCGATCAGGAGATCTTCGTCGCCGAGCAGAAATTCGTCGCCGATGCGGCCAAGAGCGGCAAGCCGTTCTTCGTGTGGTTCAACACGACGCGCATGCATGTGTGGACGCACCTCAAGAAGTCCGCGCAGGGGCGCACCGGCATCGGCCTCTATCCCGACGGCATGGTCGAGCACGACGACATGGTCGGTGCCGTGCTGAAGCAGCTCGACGACCTGGGCATCGCCGACAACACGATCGTCGTCTACGGCACCGACAACGGCGCCGAGACCGGCACCTGGCCGGACGGCGGCACGACGCCCTATCACGGCGAAAAGGGCACCACCTGGGAGGGCGGATTCCGCGTGCCGATGATCGTCCGCTGGCCGGGTACGATCAAGCCCGGAACGATCGTCAACGACATCTTTTCGCAGGAGGACTGGCTGCCGACCTTCCTCGCGGCGGCCGGCGTGCCCGACGTCGTCGACAAGGTCAAGCAGGGTTACAGCGCCAACGGCAAGACGTGGAAGGCGCACCTCGATGGGTACAACTTCCTTCCCTACTTCAAGGGCGAGACGAAGAAGGGCCCGCGCGAGGAGATCTTCTATTTCGGGCAGGGCGGCGAGCTGAACGCCGTGCGCTGGAATGACTGGAAGGTTCACTTCGCTGTGACCAACGGCAACATCGCCACCGCGATTCGCGAAGTGCCAGGCTGGCCGGTGATCGTCAACCTGCGCGCGGATCCCTACGAGAAGGCGCCGCACGAGTCCGGGCTGTACCTGCGCTGGTACGCGGACAACATCTGGCTGTTCGTGCCGGTGCAGCAGAAGCTCGGCGCGTTCCTGCAGACGCTGCCCGAGTACCCGTTCCAGCAGGGCAGCAGTCTCAACGCCGCTGGCATCAACTACGACTCGCTGAAGGCGATGCAGGCGATGAAGCGGCTGCAGCAGCTGGAAACCATTGCACCTCCCCGCAACTGACGGCAAGGGAGTCACTCGCGGGACGCGGCCGTAACGACACAACTGCACTGAGGAAACACGATGAAACTGCATCTCGCAATGCTTGCACTGGCCGCGTGCCTGGTTTCACCCATCGGCAACGCCCAGATCTTTTCCTGGGACCCGCTGAAGGACGTCGAGAATGCCCTGCCCGAAGGCGCGCCGAACGAAGGCAGGATCATCCAGGCGAGGCACCAGGTGCGAGAAATGGCACAGGACGCGCTGGCCACGCTCTACGAGATTTCGCCCGGCACACGGCGTGTGATCGATCGGGCGGCTGGCTACGCCGTGTTCAGCACGTTCGGCGTCAAGCTGTTCTTTGCCGGTGGCACGACCGGCAAGGGCGTCGTGGTCAACCAGCGCACGCAGCGCCAGACCTTCATGAAGATGCTGCAGGTGCAGGGAGGGCTCGGATTCGGGGTGAACCAGAATCGCCTGATCTTCGTGTTCACCAACGAAACGGCGCTGCGCAATTTCATTAATCAGGGATGGGAATTTGGCGGACAGGCCAACCTGTCGGCGATGGCTGGCGGCCAGGGCACGATGTTCAGCGGCGCCGCGGCGGTCTCCCCCGGCGTCTATCTGTATCAGCTGACGCAGACAGGACTCGCGGCGACGCTTACCGTTTCGGGGACGAAGTTCTTCAGGGATCCCGACTTGAATTGAAATCCGCGGGTTGCTTGCCCAACGCACCCATATGGCTCCTTCGAACAAGGAGAACATGGATGGATGCAAAGACTTTCCGACGCAATCTTGGTGCTGACCGCCGGTGGTGGATGGGAGCATTTGCCGCAATCGGCGCGTTGACCTCGGCGCCGACGGCCACGGCGGACACGGTCGATGGTCAAGTGCTTGGTGGCGGCACGCCGATCGCCAACGCGACCGTGACGTTGTGGGCGGCGAGCGCCGGCGCTCCGCGCCAGGTCGCTCAGGCGCAAAGCGGCACCGACGGACGCTTCGTGCTGAACGCACCCGGGGCGACGGACAAGGACGCCAGCCTGTACCGACATCGCCGTCGGTCCTGCGGGCGACGTCTGGGCCATCAACAACTGGCAGGACATCGACAGTTGCTACGCCGGCGCCACCGAGGCGCTGTCGACGCGCTGCGGCGGGCAGGGCGTGGTGATCTTCTTCGGTATGGCCAAGCCCGTGCGCGCGCCGCAAATCGGGCCGGCGCAGCCTTACTGATGCAATGACTCATGTCGGCGTTCCGGCTGAACGACGACGATCCATTGAGGAGAACGCAACGATGAACCAGTTGAAAGCGAAGTGGACGACATCGGCATTGCATGTCACCGCGCTGGCCGCGGGCACACTGCTCGCGGCAGCGCCCGTACACGCCGAACTGAGCGCCGAGGAACTCGCGAAGCTCGCGCAGAACCCGGTGGGCAACCTGATCAGCCTGCCGTTCCAGAACAACACCAATCTCAACTTCGGGCCGGAAAAGGGCACGCAGAACATCCTCAACATCCAGCCGGTGATCCCGATCTCGGTCAACGAGGAGTGGAACATCATCACGCGTACGATTCTGCCGGTGATCTGGAACCCGTCGCTGGGACCGAACGACCCGTCGACCAGCGGCATTGGCGACACGACCTTCACTGCGTTCCTGTCGCCGGCCAAACCGGGCCACTGGATCTGGGGTGCCGGTCCGGTCCTGCAGCTGCCGACCAACAGCAACGCCGAGCTCGGCAACAAGAACTGGGGAATGGGGGCATCGTTCGTCGTGCTGCACCTGGACCAGGGCGACCCCTGGGTCTACGGCGTGCTGGTGAACAATGTCTGGTCGCTCACGCGCAACAAGCAGGGCGGCTCGTACAGCGCGGGGCTGATCCAGCCGTTCGTCAATTACAATTTCAAGGAAGGCTTCTACCTCACGAGTGCGCCGATCTTGACGGTCGACTGGAAGGCGGACAGCGGCAACCAGTGGACGGTGCCGCTGGGCGGTGGCGTGGGCAAGATCTTCCACTTCGGAAAGTTGCCGGTGAACACGCAGTTGTCGGCGTACTACAACGTGGTCAAGCCCGACTTCGGCGCCAACTGGCAGATCCGCGCGCAGGTGCAGTTGATGTTCCCGAAGTAGACGCCACGCCGTGATGCCGATCCGGCGGCTCACGGGCGCGTGCCCGTAATCCAGGCGCATCCGGCTGGTAGATCGATATCGGCAACATTCAATTCGAGGCCAATCATGCGACGTCCGACCGCCTTTGCGTGGCTATTCGTCATCTCCGCTTTGCTCTGCGCATCCGCCGGCGTGCTCGCACAGCAAAGTCGCTCCTCGGGACCGCCTTCCGATCCGTGGCCGCGCGTGGTCGATCTGACCAACGGCCAGGTGCTGGTCTACCAGCCGCAGGTGAGCAAGTGGACCGACAACCAGCTCGAGTTCCGGGCGGCGCTCGCGATCAAGCCCACCGGCGCGAAGGAGGAGACGTTCGGCACGATCTTCGCCAGCGCGCGCACGCAGGTCGACAAGGTGCTGCGCACGGTCACGTTCGAAAATCTCAAGATCTCGAAGATCGACTTTCCGACGCTGCCCAACCGCGGTGCCGCGTACACGACGGAACTGCAGTCCGAGTTCGCGAAGTCGGTTCGCACGATCTCGCTCGACCGGCTCGAGTCCTCGCTCGCGCTCGCGGGCATCGCGCCGCCGAGGGTCGCGGTGCAGAACAACCCGCCGCAGGTGATCGTCAGCTATTCGCCGGCGATCCTGGTGCCGATCGACGGCGCACCCGTGCTGAAGGCGGTCCCCGGCCATCCCCGCGCACAGCGCGTCGTCAACACGCGCGCGCTGATCCTGCAGGACAGCATGAGCGGCACCTATTACATCCACGTCTACGACGGCTGGCTGCAGTCGAGCGCAATCGGCGGCCCGTGGTCGCAGGGGTTCATCGGACCGTTCGTCAAGAGCGCGCTCGACTCGATCGCGCAAGCGTTGTCGGCGGCCGGCACCGTCGACCTCCTCGATGGCGGCAAGTCGGCGAACCCGAAGCCCTCGCTCGCCAATGGCGTGCCGACGATCTACACGAGCCAGGCGCCGACCGAGCTGATCGTGTTCAAGGGCCAGCCCGATTTCGTGCCGATCGTCGGCACGCAATTGCTGTGGGCGGCGAACACGACCAGCGACGTGCTGATCGACACGAGCAACAACAACTACTACGTGCTGATGTCGGGCCGCTGGTTCCGTTCTGCGGCCATTTCCGGCCCGTGGACGTTCGTGGCGAGCGATGCGCTGCCCGCGGACTTCGCGCGCATCCCGCCGCACTCGCTCGCGGGCGCGGTGTTGCCGACGGTCGCCGGCACGCCGCAGGCGCAGGAGGCGGTGATCTCCAACTCGATCCCGCAAACGGCGACCGTGCCGCTCAAGAACGGGCCCAAGTTCACGCCGAGCTTCGACGGCCCGCCGCAGTACGCGCCGATCCAGGGCACGACGCTCTCCTACGTCGTCAACTCGTCGGAACCACTGATCCAGGTCGCGCCGAACGCGTACTACGCGGTCGTGGCCGGCGTGTGGTTCACCGCGGCGCAGGTCACCGGCCCCTGGACGATCGCGACGTCGGTGCCGACGGTGATCTACACGATTCCGCCGTCGTCGCCGGTCTATTACGTCACCTACGTGAGGATCTACGAGGCCACACCGCAGTACGTGTACGTCGGCTACACGCCAGGCTATCTCGGCACCGTGGTTTCGCCTTACGGAACGGTCGTCTACGGCACCGGCTACGTCTACAGCCCGTGGATCGGCTCGGTCTGGTATGCGCCGCCGTACACCTACGGCGTGGCCGCGTATCCGGTCTACAACCCGTGGGTGGGCTATACGTTCGGTTTCGCGATGGGGCTCGCCACGGCGGCGTGGATGGAGCCGTACTGGGGCGGCGCGTACTACCACCCGGGTTACTGGGGCGGCTATCCCTGCTGCGGCTCGGCGAGCGCGAACGTCTACGGTCACTGGGGCAACGCGACCTACTCCGGCACGCGTTCCTGGTATGCGGGCGGCGGGGTGGCCGGATCGACATTTTCCGGTTCCTACGCGACCGCGCGCGGGACGACAGGCAACATCAATGCCGGGCGGCAGTACAACGCATGGACCGGCAACGCGTCACGTGGCTACGACCGGACGTTCAACACGGCGGCCGGAGGTTCGGGCAATGTCGCGCGCGGCAGCAACTACAACACCTACACCGGGCAGAGGACGACCGCCAACGCCGTGTCGGCCACCGGCGCCGGCGGCAGCACGTACAACCGCGCCGGTGCCACGACCGCGGGCCCGCAAGGTGACGCGCATGTCGGCGGTGGCTCCACCTATAACGCCAAGACCGGCAATACCAACACCTGGGCGACGGCGAGCGTCGGCAACAACCACTACGCCGACGTCAACGGCAACGTGTACAAGAACACCGGCAGTGGGTGGGAGCAGCACTCGTCGAGCGGGTGGTCGGGCGCTTCGGGCGATACGTCTTGGGCCGATCGCGAGTCGCAGGCGCGCAGCAACGGTGCGGACCGGGCCGGCGGTTTCAGCTACAGCGAGGCCGACCGTTTCGGCGGTGGCGGATTCGGCGGGGGCGATCGCTTTGGAGGTGGTTCCGGGGGTTTCGGGGGCTTCGGCGGCGGTGATCGTTTTGGGGGTGGTGGCGGCTGGGGAGGCCGGTTCGGCGGAGGCGGGTTCCGTGGCGGTGGCGGTGGCTTCCGGCGTTGATCGCGCGTCGATTGCGTGAGTAGAAAAAGTCAACAGGGGCCAGGCTCGGTCTTGAGTCAACAGTCGCCAGGCTCAAGGACAAAAGGGGCCAGGCTCGGTCTTGGGACGCAAGGACAAAAGGGGCCAGGCTCGACAAAAGGGGCCAGGCTCGATCTGGTGCCGGGGCTGCCGCATGCTCTCGGCGGAAAATCGAGCCTGGCCCTTCTTGTTCCGTCGGCGCGTCGGGAACGTGGATTTGCTATCTCTTGATGGACGCTGCCGCCCGAACGACGCGACACTGGCTTCCCAACCACCCCCCCGAAAGGAGGCGACCATGAAGAACTCCATGGCGGCGGCGAGCGCGATGGCCCTCGCCCTGTCATCCGGTTTCGCGCTGGCGGACGGCATGAAAGACCCGGCCGAGGCTCGCAAGGCATGCGAGAAGCAGGGCAAGGCGGGCAGCCCCGACGAGCTCAAGAAGTGCTGCGACAACCAGATCCTCGTGGAGAAGCTGGCGGAGCAAAAGAAGCTCGTGCAGCAGTGCGTGCAGGGGAAGGCCGGCAGGAACGCGGAGAAGAAGTAGGGCGGGACTGACGGCCGCCTGAAAAAGTCAACAGGGGCCACGCTCGATCTTGTGCCGGGGCTGCCGGACGCTCTCGGCGGAAAACCGAGCCTGGCCCCTTTTGCTTTTGTTCCTGCCAAGGTCCGGAATGCTTTACCCGGTGGCGATGGATCTTCAATCCTTACCTCGAATCGGGCCTCGATTCGATGCTGCCGTCGACAAGGGTGATGATGCGATCACAGCGCTTCGCGAGGCGCGGATCGTGAGTGACGATGAGGAAGGCGACGCCGCGGTCCTCGTTGAAACGTCGCATCAGCGCGAAGATCTCGTCGGCCGAATGGGTGTCGAGATTGCCGGTCGGTTCGTCGGCCAGCACCAGCGGCGGAGCGAGCGACAACGCACGGGCGATAGCCACGCGCTGCTGCTGACCACCGGAAAGCTTGCGCGGCAGGTAGTCGAGCCGGTCGCCGAGACCGACCGAGCGCAGCAGTTCGCGGGCATTGTCGCGGCGAGCGGGCGTGACGGGACCTTCGGCGACCATGCCCGGCATCAGGACGTTCTCGGTGGCGGTGAAGGCGGGCAGCAGGTGGTGAAACTGGAAGACAAAGCCGATGCTGCGCGCGCGCAACGCGGTGAGGTCACGCTCCGGCAGCGTCGTCGTCTCGCGTCCGTCGAGCAGGTACGATCCCGCGCTCGGCGGCTCCAGCAGGCCGATGAGGTTGAGCAGCGTCGACTTGCCCGACCCCGATGGCCCGATCAGCGCGGCAAACTCGCCGCGGACGAGCGCGAAGTCGATGCCGTGCAGTACCTCGACCTCGACGTCGGTGCCCGCGCCATAGGTCTTGTGGATGTCGGCGAGCCGCAGCAGTTCGCCGTCTCCGGCGTCGCGGCCGCGCGTGACCGGAGCGCTCATGACCGGATCGCCTGCGCCGGATCGAGCTGCGCGGCTCGCCGAGCCGGCGCATACGCGGCAACCAGCCCGACGACGACGGCCACCAGCGCCGCGCCGCCCAGCAGGCCCGGCGTGAAACGCAGGTCGAAGAGCGGGGAGCCGTCGGCATTCTTGGCGTAGCGCGCGAACACCTGCAGCCACGCCACGGCCAGCCCGATGCCGAACACCGAACCCACGGCGCCCACGATGACTCCCTGCAGCAGGAACACGCGTTCGACCTTGCCACGCGTCGCCCCCATCGCCCGGAGGATGCCAATTTCCTTGCGCTTCTGCACGACCGACACGACCAGCACGCTGGCGATGCCCAGCGCAACGATGACCAGCACGAAGGCGCGGATCAGCCGCGTGGTGATCGTCTGCGCGTTCAACGCCGACAACAGTTGCTCGTTGGTCTTCATCCACGACTCGACGGTGAGCCCGGTCTGGGCCGAGAGCCGCTGCGCGATCTCCTCGGCGGCGAACAGGTCGTCGACGGTAACGTCGATCTGCGAAGCGCCTCCCGGCAACCGCAGCAGGTTTTGCGCGGTCCGGAAACCGACGTAGACGGTCCGGCGATTGAGGTCGCGCACGCCGAGGTCGACCATCCCGGTGACGATGAAGGGATCCGAGATGCTCGGACCGTCCTCGGCGGTCACCAGCCGGAAGCGGTCGCCTACGGCAAGCCCGAGGTCCTTCGCGAGGTCCTTCCCGATCACCGCCTCGCCCGGCTCGACCCGAAACGTGCCGGTGACCACCTTCTCGTAGATGCCGACGATGCGGTTGTAGCGCGCGGGCTCGACCCCGAACAGCGCGATCGACTTGTTCGCGTCGCCGCGGGTCGCGAAGCCCGGTCCGGTGACCAGCGGCGACACCGCCTCGACGCCGGGGGTGGCTTCGAGGACCGGGATCAGCGCCTGCCACTGGTCGACCGACTTCAACCGCTGCGCGCGCGCCTCGACCCTGGGGAGGATCGTCTGCCCGTCGTATGGCGCGAGTTGGGGCCGCGCAATTTCCTCTGCCGGGCGAACGACGATGTGCGCCTGCGCGCCCAGCGTCCGCCGAATGGTGTTGCTCTGCAATCCGGTCACGAGCGCGGTGATGAAGATTACGACCGCGACGCCGACGGCGACGCCGGTGATGATCAGCCAGGTCTGGAAGCGGCCCTCGCGCAGGAAGCGCAGCGCGACGACCCACTCGAAGGGCACGGCGGCGCTCTCAGCGGGCGGGCGCCGCGTGCACGCGGGCGCCCGGCGCGACGTCGGGCGTCAGCACGACGACCGTTCCGGCGGGGACCCCGGATGCGAGTTCCACTTCGCTCGCACTGCGCGCACCAAGGCGCACCGGTGTCCTTGTGGCGCGTCCATCGCTCACCGTCAGCACCCAGGGTGCATCGCCGGCCGCCTCGCGAACCGCCGCTGCCGGGACCACGAGCGCCTGCGCGCGATCGGCGACGACGAGTTCGATCGACACGGTCATGTCGGCACGCAGGAATGCGGGCGGCGCCGGCACGTCGAACTTCGCCTCGACGGTGCCGCGGGCGACGTCGATCGCCGGAGCGAGATACGCGAGCGACGCGCGAAAGCCTTCCTGCGGAAACGCATCGGCGGACACCTGCGCGACCTGGCCGATCCGCAGCAGGCCGAGATTCTTCTCGTCGATCAGCGCTGTCAGCCGTGCCGGGCCGTCGAGTGCCAGCGTGAACAGCCGCTTCCCCGGCTGGACGATGTCGCCCGGCTCGACGCTGCGGTCGAGCACCACGCCCGCCGCGGGCGAGCGCAGCGTTGTCTGCGCGAGCTTCGCCGTCGCGACTTGGCGGGCTGCACGCGCCTGCGCGAGTTGGTCCTCGAGCTGGCGACGATCGGCGCCGGTTGCGGTGTTCGACGCCGCCTGTGCGCGCGCGGTCTGATACTGGCTGTTCGCCACCGCGAGCGCGCGGCGTGCCTCGTCCACGCGTGCCGCGCCGATGAAGCCCTGCTTGAAGAGCTGCTCCTGGCGCTCGGCGTCACGCTCGGTGGTACGGAGATTCGCCTCCGCCTGGGCAAGCGCCTCGCGCGCCTGCGGCGCCCCGACGTCTCGCCACTGCAGGATCCGGGTCGCCGCAGAGTTTTCGGTGGCCCGCGCCTGCGAAAGTGCCGCCGCAAGTTCGCCGGACTCGAGCTCAACCAGCACTTGGTCGGCCGCGACCCGATCGCCCTCGTCGACCTTGACCGTCTGCACCCGGCCGGTAATTGTCGCGCCGATGTCGGTCTTCGCCGGCGCGAGCACCCTGCCGCTGACGACGACGGTCTGCTTCAGCGGACGGCTCGTCACCGTCGCCACCTCCACCGCGGGGCCCTGCCAGCTGCGCCAGGCGACGATGCCGACGAGCACGAGCCCCGCTGCAATGGCGAAGGTCAGGGCGCGGGGGAGGCGAGGCAGGGGCATCGGCGGGAGACAAGGCGCGACAAACGGCGACAAACGGCGACAAACGGCGGCGAGCGGCGGCGGGAAGGACGCGCCAATGCCAGCGCATATGTCGGTGCCGCGGCCATTTGATTATTGCACGCAGGCCCGGCGCTGCTCTCGCTGCCGCGCTGAGCTGAGCGCGCCACCAAAGGCGCCACCAAAGGGGCCAGGCTCAACCCAAGAAGGGCCAGGCTCAACCCAAGAGGGGCCAGGCTCGACTTTCACGACTCAAAGGTCAAAGGGGCCAGGCTCGACTTTTGGTCGATTGTCAAAGGTCAAAGGGGCCAGGCTCGACTTTTGGTCGATTGTCAAAGGCTCAAAGGGGCCAGGCTCGACTTTTGGTCGATTGCGACGAGAAGCGTCCCTGCGTAGTGTCGGCGGCATGCCGCGCCGCCCTCGCGTTCATCTGCCCGACGTCCCGTTGCATATCGTCCAACGCGGCCACAACCGGGAGCCTTGCTTCTTCGCGGAGAACGATTACTTCAGCTATCTCCACTGGCTGGGCGAGGCGATGGCCGCCACCCAGTGCATGCTGCACGCTTACGTGCTCATGACCAACCACGTGCATCTGCTGCTGACGGTGCGCGACGCCAAGGCGGTTCCGACACTGATGATCTCGCTCGGACGCCGCTACGTTCAGTACATCAACCGCAGTTACCGCCGAAGCGGGACGCTCTGGGATGGGCGCTACAAGTCCTCCCTCGTCCAGGCCGAAACCTACTTCCTGACGTGTCAGCGCTACATCGAGCTCAATCCCGTGCGGGCCGGGATGGTGAGCGATCCTGCACACTATCGGTGGAGCAGCTATCGTTACCATGCGCTGGGCCAGCGGAACGATCTCCTCGAATCGCACGCGACCTTCTCGAAACTGGGCCGAACAGACGCGGAGCGGCAGGAGGCTTACCGCGCACTCTTCCGGTCGGCATTCGATGCCAAGGCAATTGTGGACATCCGGCGGGCGGTCAACCGAAGCCAGCCACTTGGCGATGCGCGTTTCTACGAGGCGATCGGCCCCAGGGGTAACGAGCGGCACGGGCCGAAGTCGTACGGGCGGTCGACGACTGCGCGAGGCATCAAAACCGCGCGCGGCTGGGAAGGGACCGCGCCGGCATTATGAACAGCCGGCGGCAACCGATCGGGAAATCGAGCCTGGCCCCTTTGGACTACTCAATGGGATGAAGAGGCGAACCAGGCACCAGCGGCATGTCGGCGACACATCGAGCGCCTATTGCCCTGTCTTCGGCTTGAATGGGGTCTTCGGAGGCTTGCGGCGGTCCTTCTTTGAGCGACGATCTCCCCCCGCCGAGGTGGGGGGCGGGTCCGCTTGCTGGGCGAAAGGGTTGCGCCGGTCGTCGTGTCTGCGGTCCTCATGATGCACGTAACGGCAAGAACACTTCGTCGAGTCACATCCCGGCACGGGAATTCCCGGTGCCTCGCCGGGCAGGAATCGCTTTCCTCCGAATTTCTTGACCGCATCGCAAGCATCGCCGCGGTAACGCAGCTCGACACAGTGGTAGTTTTCGGAGGGGCGTTCGATATCGCGCACCGTGGCTGCGCGGAAGCTCTTTTGCTTTTCCGCGTGGCGCCACCAAAGCGCTAGCGCAATCAGCACCGCAACAACGATCAGGCCCAGCGTAATCAACGGTTGAGGTCCTCGAGGTGGCGGTGGCGGAGCACGGACGGCACTACGCACGCGATCGCGCCTGCCGAGGGCGTGTCGCCGGGCGCCAGCGCAGATCCGGGAATGTGTTGCTCGAACGACATTTGGAGCGGGGCAGGTTGCTCGATACCGCTTGCGCAAGTATCGCCGCGCCGGACGGTTGTGGTCAATCGTGGAAAGGCGCTCGAGGAGCCACACGTCTCGCCGGGGCGACCGAAGCCACAGGGGCGAGGCTCGTCGTTCAATCCGCCTTTCCATCGCGGCTGCGGCGCGCTCTTCACCGGAACTCGAGCCTGGCCCCTTTCGACTTTTGACAATCCCGCGCCCGGCCCCCCCTGCGCGTCGTGTTCCCGCCCGGCTGCGCGCGATGACCGGTCGTGCATCGTAGAATGGATTTTTGCGCGATCCCATCGGCCTTCGAGGCTCACATGAAGCAGCCCCTTCCCACCCGGCGCCTCGGCGCCTCCGAGCTGCACGTCAGCAAGATCGGCCTGGGTCTGATGTCGCTCTCCGGCATCTATGGCGAATGCACGGACGAAGAGGGCATCGCGCTGATCCGACAGGCGATCGACGAAGGCGTCAACTTCCTCGATTCGGCCGACATGTACGGCTGGGGACAGAACGAGACCTTGCTGGGCAAGGCTCTCAAGGGGCGGCGCGAAGGGCTGGTGCTGGCCACCAAGTTCAGCCAGGTCAAGCTCGAGGGCGGCGGCAAAGGGGTCGACGGCCGGCCGGACTACGTTCCGGTCGCGTGCGAAGCAAGCCTCAAGCGCCTTGGCGTCGACACGATCGATCTCTACTACATGCACCGCATCGATCCCGGCGTGCCGATCGAAGACACGGTGGGCGCCATGGCCCGATTGGTCGAACAAGGCAAGGTGCGCTATCTGGGCCTGTGCGAAGCGAGCCCGGCCACGATTCGCCGCGCCCATCGCGTGCATCCGCTCGCGGCGCTGCAGACCGAATGTTCGCTGCTCTATCGCGAAGAGGCCGAGGAAGCACTCAAGACCACGCGCGAACTCGGCATCTCGTTTGTCGCCTATTCGCCGCTGGGCCGGGGTTTGCTCACCGGTGCAATACGTGATCCGGCGGAATTCGCCGGCGACCGTCGCCGTGAACATCCACGCTTCCAGGCCGATAACTTCGGGCGCAATCGACTGCTGGTCGCGCGCATCGAGGCGATCGCGGCCGAAAAGCGATGCACGCCGGGTCAACTGGCGTTGGCGTGGCTGCTGGCGCAGGGCGAGGACATCGTTCCCATTCCCGGCACCAAGCGCATCGAACGGTTGCGCGAAAATCTGGGGGCGCTCGAGGTCAGCCTGTCGGCGGAGGAACTGCGCCGCTTGTCCGAGGCGATTCCGCCCGGCGCCGCCGCGGGCTCACGCTACCCGGCAGCAGACATGAAGAGCGTGCACCTGTGAACGCGAAGGTGCTTGCGCCACGTTCAGCCGCCGGCCACGTGCTGGGCGAGCCATTGGGCATGGTAGTCAACGAGCAGGCCGGCGATTCCCCGGCCAATCGGCTCGTACGCCTCGTCGGGCAGGTTGGCGAGGGAGACGCGCACGGACATCTTCGGCGCATCGAAGCCGCCGCCATCGAGCAGCACGATGCCGCGCTCCTCCGCCAGCCGGACGACGAAATCGATCGGCTCGAAGCTCGCCACGAGCCAATCGGCAAACGCATCGCCGTAACGCGCGCGCGCAATCGCGGGTATGTCGAGCGAGGCGTAGTAGTGGGTGAGGAGCGGATCCTCGGGAGGCGAAAGCCCGGCACCGCGGTAGAGCCGCTCGAAGCGGGCACGGACGACGGCGCGCGCCACGCCTTTGCGCGCCTGGGCGGCATCGAGTAGCCCTTCGAGCGCAAACAATGTCATCTGAATCTGCTGCGGCGAGGATAGCCCGGCCGTGTGGTTCAGTCCGATCGCGCGGCTGTCGGCCACCATCCGGTCGATGAACTTCATGGCTTCCGGCGCCATCGAGACGGCCCCGTAGCGGGCCTGTGCCGATGCCAGCACTTCGCCTGACGCTGCCGCGAGGCGCGCATCGAGCGCGTTCGATTGGTGCAGGCCGACGACTCCGAGACGCAGCCCGGTCGCGCCCCAGTACTTCGAAAACGAGTAGAGGACGATCGTGTTCCTCGGCGCCACCGTCGCGAGCGACCGGAAGCCGTCGACGAACGATGCGTAGACGTCGTCGGTGATCACGATGATGTCGGGCCGCTCGCGCACGATCTCCCCGACGCGCGCGATGGTCGCCGGATCCATCGCGACGGCAGTGGGGTTCGATGGATTCACCGCCAGGAAGACCTTGACCCGCGGATCGGAGAGCTTGTCGATCTCCGATGCGGGGTAGCGCCAGCCCGCCGCCTCGTCCTGCACGACCTCCACGATCTCGAAGCGATATTCGGGCAGGCGAGGCACCTCGAGATAGGGCGTGAAGATCGGCACGCCGAGCGCGATGCGCTCGCCCGGTGCGAGCAGCCGCGAGTGCACGAGCGATTGGAAGACGTAGGTGATGCCGGCGCTCGCGCCTTCGACGGCGAACAGGTCGTAGTGTCCGCTCGTCGCATCGCCGGCGAAAAGCTCCGCGACGAGATGTCCGCGCACCAACTGTTCGGCATGGGCGAGCATCCGCACCGGCAGCGGATAGTGGTCGCCGAGGACCCCGTCCACCCATTCCCCGACGAGGAGGTCCGGCTCGAACCCGTGCACGTCCCCAGCGTATTCGACGCCTTGTTCGAGAAGCGCGTTGCCCGGGGCGCCGGAACGTTCGGCGAGGAAGGCCCGCAGGCGCTTCGCAATGCCGCGTTTCTTCGGCAGCCCGCCGAAGTCGGGGCCGAGCGCGACCCGTCTTGCCTCGGACACGGCGAACTCGCCGAGCCGAAAGAACGCGGCGCGTGGTTCGAGCGCAATCCAGTTCGGGTTGCCGCGCCCCGCATTCAGCATCATGCGCTCGCCGCGGTGCTTGGCGAGCTCGACCAGCTTGTTCTTGAGCTCGAATGGGCTCAGGCCCTCGTAACGACGCTCTTCGCTTCTCTCCATTGGAGCAATAGGAGCAATAGGGGCCAGGCTCGTCAGACTGCCGGGAGCAATAGGGGCCAGGCTCGTCGGACTGCCGTGGAGCAATAGGGGCCGAGAGCAATAGGGGCCAGGCTCGTCGGGTTGCCGCACCCGTGAGTGAGATAGGCAACTGCCAGGACAGAAGACCCGAGTTTCTACCCCGCTTGTGGCACTGTCCTGCCCGAAAGTCGAGCCTGGCCCCTTTTGCTTTTGCTTTTGCAATTCGCGGAAGCGACCTGTTGCCGCTTCACACCTAGTGCCGCGTGCCGCCTTTCCCGGGGCCTTTCGTCTTGACGGACACGGCTTCGACCAATAGCGTGAACGTGCACTGCTCGCTCGGGTTCATCGCCCCCACGCCGATGAGCTTGCGGGCGATTTCTTCGCCGCGATCGTTGCGAATCGACACGACGACCGTGTATTCCCACGGATCGCCATCGGCGGGATGCCGGATGCTGCCTTCGATGCGAAGCGGCGTGAGCGCGGGTGCCTGGGGCGCATCGGCGCCTGGAGCGTAGCGCAGGTAATGCCGGCAGGCCGGACATACGGCTGCGCTTTCGAGGATGGTCTCCCGGCAGTGCGGGCATTCGCGGGTCGCCCCGGGGTCGCCCGGGCGCACGCTGCTCATGCGCCGGCGCCGCTCTCCGCGCCGTGGCTGCTGCCGTGCTTGCCGACTTTCGCGCCCTTGCCTTCCTCCCAGCCGAACTCGGCCTGACCGCGCATGCGGGCGCCGGCCGCGACCGTCAGCGATCCGGCCTTCAAGTCGCCGGTCACCACGCCGGTCTGCAGCAAATCGACGCGCGAGGCTTCCTGGACGTTGCCTTCCAGTTCACCGGCGATCGTGACCTTGTCGGCGCGCACGCCGCCGATCAGCTTGGCGCCGGCCTCGATGGTGAGATCGCCCTGCACGTTGACGTCGCCCTTGAACTTGCCGGCGATGCGCACGCTGCCGCCGCCTTCGATCTTGCCTTCGATCGTGATGTCGGCGGCGATCAGCGACTCCGCGCGGGGCAGGCCGGTGTCGGCGCGTGCCACCGAAGCCGGGGCGGGGCTGCGCGCGGGCTCGGGCTTCAACGGAGCGTCGAATCGGACCGGCTCCTTGGCTTCGGGGACAGGCGCGGGGGTCGGCCGGAGGGCCGCATTGTCTTTCCAGAGGGACATGGCGTAGACCTATCAGGAGGGCGGAGTTTCGAGGCTAGCGCTAAAAGGGGGCGGAGGCAATCGCGCCGTGACGGAACCGCATAGGCAACGTAACTTTTTGATGCATCATCAATGACTTGCGACGCGACTGGCGAGTTCCGCGATGCTAACGTCATGGCCGCGAACACGGCGACGCAGCAGAGCGGCCTCCCAAAGCGCTCGATTCCGGCATACCGGGGGGACGGCGCCACGCCTGGCGCGAATCGTAGGCCATTTCAGAAGCGCGCTGCAGATTCCGGCCGGCGCCAACGCGGTTTGCGCCGATCCTTCGCTGCGGCGCGGCGGCGCGCGACGTCGACGTCGACGTCGGTCAGTCGACGATCGTCAGCTGCCGTGCATGTGCCGACGGTTTGCGCAACGACCTCAGCCGCGGATACGGCAATTGCGCCCATAAGCGCACGGGATCGCGTTCCAAATTCTGGACGCGGGGACAGTGTTCGCGACCGTGCGTCGTTTTGTCGGACGTCGCCGAAGATGATCGCGATACGTCGTGTCGATGGTCACCCTCGCTTACCGCATCCTTCGCGCTTACCCGCGGCAAGGCGCATACGTTGCGCATACGGTGAATCCCGCTTACCTTCGGTCTGCGTCACGGCAGGAGGCGGACATGGCAGCCGTTCCGAAAGTTGCAATCGCGTGTCAGGGCGGGGGTAGTCATGCGGCGTTCACCGCGGGCGTGCTCATGAGCCTCCTCGCCGCGGGCACGCGTGAACGCTTCGAACTCGTGGCGTTGAGCGGCACCTCGGGCGGCGCGATGTGCGCGTCGCTGGCCTGGGCGGGGATGCAGAGCGGGGGGCCCGACGAAGCCTGCGCGCGACTGGAGCGCTTCTGGTCCGACCTCGAAGCACGCGATTTTCTGGATGCGGCGGTCAATTTCTGGAGCGTGTGGCTCGCCCGACTACCCGTGAATGCCGAGGTGAGTCCCTACGCGTACGAGCCGCTCGCCGAGACCACGCTGCGCGCGCTTCTGAAGAAGCATCTGGATCTCGAGAGCCTCGCCCCCGCCGCGCGCCGAGGGCGGCCGAATCTCTTCGTCGGCGCAACCGATATCCGGAGCGGCGACCGCGTGATCTTCGATGGCGAAGGTCTCACCTACGACCGGCTCGTCGCCTCCGCTGCGGTTCCCCCGATCTTCCGGGCAGTGAAGGCGGACGACCGGCTCTACTGGGATGGTCTGTTCAGCACCAACCCTCCCGTGCGCGAGTTCACCGATCTCGCGGAGTGTCCGGACGAGATCTGGGTGGTGCAGATCAATCCCCAGTACCGCGCCGAAGAGCCGCGGAGCGTGCGCGAGATCTCGGATCGCCGCAACGAGCTTTCCGGAAACCTGTCGCTCGGCCAGGAGCTCTATTTCATCGATCGGATCAACCGGCTTCTTGCCGAACACACGACGCTTCGCACCCGGTACAAGCGCATCGCGATACGCGTCGTCGAACTCGGCCTGACCGACCTCGACTATCCCTCGAAGCTCGATCGCAGCGCAGCCCTCATCGATCGTCTGATTGCCGATGGCAAGACGAGGGCGCAGTTGTTCTTTTCTCCCAAGTCTCTCTGGCCGCACGAGGGATGCGTACCCGCGAAGGCACTGCGCCCCGGAGCACACGCCTGAGCAAGCGGCACAGCGACACGGTCGTTCGCTGCCGATGCAGGATTTGATTTCGTCTTGCCGTGCCCGACCATCAAGTGTCCGGCGGGCCTCGCCTGCGCGAGCCCTCCTGCCAGCTGCGGAGGAGTGGCCCGTGCCTGCATCCCTCGCACACATCACCGACCACACGCCGATGGGCGCGAACCTGACGCCCGACGGCGCCACATTTCGCTACTGGGCGCCCAATGCGACGGCGCTCTACGTGCTCGGGGAGTTCAACCAGTGGACGGAACAGGACGCGGCCCTGCTCCGGCTGACCACTGGGTCGGGTTCATCCTCGGCGTCGAGGATCGCCAGCGCTACAAGCTTCGCGTGCACGGGCCTGCCGGGCCCGGCTGGAAACGCGATCCGTTCGCGCGCGAGCTGACGACGCCATGGCCGGGCGACTGCATCGTGCGTGCGACGGGATTTCCCTGGCACGGGACGGGATTCGTGACGCCGCGATTCCACGACTTCGTGATCTACCAGCTGCATGTCGGGGCGTTCTACGCGCCGAACTGGCAGGCGTCTGCGGACGCGGCGGGTACTTTCCTCGACGTCGCCGACAAGGTTCCCTATCTGGCTGACCTCGGTGTGACCGCGCTCCAGCTGATGCCGATCCAGGAATTCGACGGCAACTTCGGTCTGGGTTACGCCGGTACCGACTACTACTCGCCGGAGATGGCGTTCGGCGTCGCGGACGCCGCGCTGCCCGCTTATCGGGTTCGCCTGAACGCGCTGCTCGCGCAAAAGGGTCAGGCGCCGTACACGTTCGACGAGATCCGGGGCGAGATGAACCAGCTCAAGGCGCTGGTCGACCTGTGCCATGTCTACGGGCTCGCGGTGATTCTGGACGTCGTCTACAACCACGCCGGAGGAAACCTCGACGAGGAGAGCATCTACTTCTTCGACCGCCAGACGGGACGGGCCGAGGGGCGGCGGGAGAACTCGCTCTTCTTCCTCGGCCGGGGCCACGCCGGCGGATTGGTGTTCGACTACGGAAAGGACGGCGTCCGCGACTACCTCATTTCGAACGCGAAGTTCTTCCTGGACGAGTATCGCGTCGACGGATTTCGCTACGACCAGGTCAGCGTCATCGATCGCGACGGGGCGCCGCACGGGTGGCGCTTCTGCCAGGACCTGACCTCGACGCAGAAGGCGATGCGCCCGGCAGCGCTGGACCTCGCCGAGTACTGGAACGTGAACCCGACCGTCGTCCTTCCCCCCGCCGCAGGTGCGGGATTCGACAGCACGTTGACCGATGGGCTGCGCAATGCGCTGCGCAAGGCGATTCGTGAAGCGAGCTATCCCGGCGATCATCCGGTCGACATGTCGGGACTGCTGTCGAGTCTGTGGCCGCCGGGGTTTGCGCGTTCGTGGCAGTTCGTGCAAGGCTCGGAAAACCACGATCGGGTCTTCCGCTCGCCGTTCGCCGATGACCCGCGGGAAGAGCGTATCGCGAAGCTCGCTGATCCATCGAACGCCCGTTCGTGGTTCGCCCGCGGCCGGGCGCGCGTCGCGATGGGAATCACGCTCGCCGCGCCGGGCATTCCGATGATGTTCATGGGCCAGGAGTTTCTCGAGGACAAGCCATGGTCCGACGACGTGCACGGCCACCCGGAGCTGCTCATCTACTGGGACGGGCTCTCCGCGGCGGACCCGAGCATGCGCGATATCCTGCGCTGCACGCGCGATCTCGTCCGGCTGCGACGCGATCTCCCGGGACTGCGCGGCGACGGGTTCCGCGGCGTCGGCGCCGACGATCGCAATCGAGTCCTCGTTTTCCACCGCTGGGTGGAGGGCGTCGGGGACGACGTGATCGTGGTCGCAAGCCTGGCGAATGCGAACCGCTACGGGTATCGCATCGGCTTTCCGGGTGCCGGTGTCTGGCGCGAATTGTTGAACACCGACGCTTACGACCACTGGGTGAACCCGAACGTCGCGGGCAACGGCGGACAGGTCATCGCCGAGCCGATCGGGTGGCAGGGGTTTCAGTGTTCGGCGGCGGTCACGGTTCCAGCCAACACGGTGCTCGTGTTCGCCCGATAGTTCGCCGGGACCCGGCATCGATCTGCGCGGTACGCTATCGCGCGCGACGCTCCTTCATCACGCGGACAAGCCGGCGCGTGGCTTCTGCCGGATCGGGGGCGGTGCAAATGGCGGAGATCACGGCCACACCCTCGATGCCTGTCGCGTAGAGAGCCGCGGCGTTCGCGCTGTCGATGCCTCCGATCGCGACGGCGCGATGGCCGGATATCGTGGCAAGACGCGCGGTCTCGTCAGGACCCAGCGCTGCACCGGCATCCGGCTTGGTCGCCGTCGGATAGACGGGGCCCACCCCGACGTAATCGGCGTCGGAGCCCGCTGCCTGCCGCGCCTCGGCCTCGCTGCCGACGGAAACGCCGATGATCTTCGCCGGCCCCAGCAGGCGTCGGGCCTCCGGGTACGGAATGTCCTGTTGTCCGATGTGCACGCCGTCGGCGTCGAGTACCTGCGCTACGTCGATCCGGTCGTTGACGATCAAGCCGATCCCGACGGGCCGAAGAAGATCGATGAGCCTGCGCCCCAGCGCGAGCATCGGACGCGCGTCGACGTTCTTGTCGCGCAGCTGGACCAGCGTGACGCCGCCGCGGATCGCCGCGCCGACCACCTCGTCCACGCTGCGTGAGCCGCAGCATGCCCGATCGGTGATGAGATAGACGCCGAGATCGAATGCGCGCGGTGCCATCGCCGGCGTTGCGCTACGGTGACGCGTCGATCCGCAACCGGCGGTCGAGTTCGGCCAAGTCGAGCTGATGCAGCGCGTCGAAGAAGCTCGCCGCCATCGTGCCGGGGCCGCGAGCGGCGGCCAGCGCCAGTTCTCCGGCGACGCCCATCACGGCCATCGCATCGACCGCGGCACGCAACGCGTCCGGCTGCACCGCACAGAAGGCGCCGCACAGGGCCGAAGCCGTGCAGCCCATGCCGGTGATGCGCGCCATCATGGCGACGCCGTTGTGCACGCGCACCTCGCGCGTGCGATCGAGGCAATAGTCGATCACGCCGCTGACGACAACCGTGCAGCCGTAGCGGGCCGAAAGGCCGAGCGCCGCTTCGCGCGCCGCGTCCGATGAATGCGTGCTGTCCACACCCTTGGTCGCGCCGGCGGCCCCTGCCAGCGCAAGAATCTCCGACGCGTTCGCCCGCAGGATCGTCACGCCGCCGCTTCCGAGCAGCCGCATCGCCGTATCGGTCCGCAGCCGGCTGGCGCCGGCGCCGACCGGATCCAGCACGACGGGAAGCGCACGTCCTCGAGCGGCGGCCAATGCGCGGTCCATCGCACGGATCCATTGTTCGTCGAGCGTGCCGATGTTGAGCACGAGCGCGCCCGCATACGCGATCAGCTCGTCGAGTTCCGCCTCGGCGTGCGCCATGATCGGCGATGCGCCGAGGGCCAGCAACGCGTTGGCGGTCTGCTGCATCACGACGAAATTGGTGACGTTGTGCACGAGCGGCGCCCGCTCCCGGACCGCGCGCAGATCCGCCGCGATGGCCTCGGCGCCGAAATGCGCATCAGCGGGCGGGCGCGCAGTTTCGAACGGCAGATTCATGGGACGCCGGCGATGAACGACGCAACGAGCCGGTTTACTTCGGCCGCCGCTTCCATGTGCACCATGTGTCCGGCGCCGGCAATGCGGTGCACCGGCACGGCGGCCGGCAGACCCTCGGCGTGTCGCGGCGGGATGATCCGATCTTCGTCACCCCAGACGACCTGCGCGGGAACCGAGCCGACAACGTCCCGGAGCAGCGTTCGCTGCCGGCCGCCTTCGAACTGGGCAACGATCGTCCTGTCGAGCGCCTCGGTCACGCCTTCGAGGCGCTTGTATTTCAGGACGTCGTCGATGAGCTGGCGATTGACGAGCCCCTGATCGGCGAAGAGCTGCGCGAGCAACGGCTTCAGCTGGTTGCGGCTGTTCGCTGCGGCGAATCCGCGCAGGTAGTCGATGTTGATCTCGGCACCCAGCCCGGCCGGACAGACGAGCGTGAGCGAGCGCACTCGCGCCGGTGCGTCGGCGGCGATGCGCAGCGCCACGGCCGCCCCCATCGAATGCCCCACCAGATGCGCGGCGCGGAGACCCATCGCTTCCATGAAACCCGTGACGCACGCGGCATACTCGACGAGGCCTCCGGTTTCGAGGCGCTTGTCGGATTCGCCATGTCCCGGCAGATCGATCGCGTACACGCTGCGGCCCTGCGCGAGCGGTTCCTGATTGAACAGCCAGTTGTTGAGATCGCCGCCGAAGCCATGGAGGAGAAGCAGCGCGTCACCGCCTTCCCCCATCACGAGGTAGCGCACTCGCTTGCCCGCAACCTGGATCGTCTGCGGCTGCGGCCCTCCACCGGCGGCCGCTTCGATCGGCTTGAAATTGGCCTGGAACTCGCCGACCAGCGCGTCGATCTTCGCGTCCGGGACCTCGGCGTCCGCGATGACCCCCAGCAGCGCGCCGACCGGGAGCACGTCACCGACCGTGGCGACGTGCCGGCGGAGGATTCCGTCGGCCGGGCATTCGACGACATTGGCGATCTTGTCCGACTCGACATCGAGCAGGTCCTCGCCTTTGCGCACCCGATCGCCCGGCTGCTTGTGCCAGACGACCACGGTTCCCTTGTCCATCGAAAGCCCCCACTTGGGCACGGTCACCGCGTGAATGTCGCTCATGGTCGGGAAGACAGCCTGTCAGCGGTAATCGACGACGCTCTGGACCGTGGCCTGGATCTTTGCCGGGCTCGGGATGTAGAGGTCCTCCAGGCTGTCCGCGAACGGGACCGGGGTGTGCGGTGCGGTGACCATTTCAATGGGCGCCTTGAGGTCGCCGAAGGCCTTCTGCGCGATGAGCGAAGAGATGTCGGTCGCGATCGAGCAGCGTGGGTTCGACTCGTCGACAACGACGACCCTCCCCGTCTTGCCGACCGAGTCGAGCACCGTGTCCAGGTCGAGCGGCGAAGTCGTCCGCAGGTCGATGACTTCGCACTGGATTCCCGCCTTCGCGAGCGCGGCCGCAGCCTCGCTGCTCGAGTGCACCATGCGGCCGAACGTGACGATCGTGACGTCCTTGCCCTCGCGCACGATGCTGGCTTCGCCGAAAGGAATCGCATAGCTTTCCTCCGGCACGTCGCCCTGCAAGCCGTAGAGCATCTTGTGCTCGCAGAAGATGACGGGGTCGTTGTCGCGAATCGACTGGATCAGCAGCCCCTTGGCGTCGTACGGGGTGGCCGGGCAGACGACCTTGAGGCCGGGGATGTGCGTGAAGATGTTCACCAGCATCTGCGAGTGCTGGCCGGCCGCGCGCAGTCCGGCCCCGACCATCGTGCGGATGACGACCGGGGTCTGCGCCTTGCCGCCGAACATGTACTTGAACTTCGCCGCCTGATTGAAGATCTGGTCGAAGCACACGCCCATGAAATCGATGAACATGAGCTCGGCGACCGGGCGCATCCCCGCCGCCGCCGCGCCGATCGCGGCGCCGATGAATCCCGACTCCGAGATCGGCGTGTCGAGCACGCGATCCGGGAATTTGGGGTAAAGCCCCTTGGTGACGCCGAGGACGCCGCCCCACGCATCGCGCTCGCCCGGCGAGCCCTCGCCGCCGGCATTGTCTTCACCCATGACGAGCACGGTCGGGTCCCGCTCCATCTCCTGGCGCAGCGCTTCGTTGATGGCTTGCTGGTAGCTGATTTGTCGTGCCATGTCGGTTCTCCCCGGCGATTACGGGTAGGAAACGTAGACGTCGGTCAGGAGGTCGGCCGCCTTGGGCTTCGGATCCGCCTTGGCTTTCGCCACCGCGCGGTCGATCAGCGCGAGCACGTCCTTGTCGATCGCGTCGAGCTCGGCTGCCGTAGCCTCGCCCGATGACGTGACGCGGCTGCGGAAGCGCAGCAGGCAGTCCTTCTCCTGGCGGAGCTTCTGGACCTCGTTGGCGCCGCGATAGGTCTGCGCGTCGCCCTCGAAGTGGCCGAAATAGCGCATGAACTTGACCTCGATGAGCGTGGGCCCGCCACCCTCGCGCGCACGGCGCACGGCCTCCGCCGCGGCTTCGTGGACCGCGAAGAAGTCGAAGCCGTCGACGATCACGCCCGGCATGCCGAAGGCCGAGGCGCGGTCGGCGATGTTGTCGCAGGCAACCGACCAGGTCGATGATGTCGACTCGGCATAGCCGTTGTTCTCGGCGACGAAGATCGCGGGCAGGTTCCAGACCGAGGCGAGATTCATCGCCTCGAAGATCGTTCCCTGATTCGACGCCCCATCGCCGAAGAAGCAGATGCCGACGCCGCCCTTCTTCTTGTACTTCGCGGCGAGCGCAGCGCCGCAGATGAGCGGGCCGCCGCCGCCGACGATGCCGTTCGCGCCCATCATTCCTTTCGACAGGTCGGCAATGTGCATCGAGCCGCCCTTGCCCCGGCACGATCCGGTCACCTTGCCGTAGATCTCGGCCATCATCTCGACCGGGTCCACGCCCTTGGCGATGCAATGGCCATGACCGCGGTGAGTGCTGGCGATGTAGTCGTCGTCGCGAAGATGCATGCAGAAGCCGGTCGCGGACGCTTCCTCGCCGGCGTAGAGATGGACGAATCCCGGAATGCCGCCCGTGGCGAATTCCGTGTGCACGCGCTCCTCGAACTCCCGGATCGTGCGCATCGTGCGATACGCCTGCAGCAGTTGCGGTTTCGATAGCTGCGTCATCTTGTCTCCTCCCTGGTTGATGGATCTGCAGCGGTGTCGTTATCCGCGAACTCGCGCCGCGGGTACGGGACTTCTTGCAGCGACCGGCGGGCCGGTCGCGTTCAGCACGCCGTTCGCGGCCGCCCAGGACAGCGTGCGCGGCACGTCGATCGTGTAAGGCCCTTCGGCGCAGAGCGTGGCGGAAAGACGCTGGCCCGCGGAGATCTCGACCTCGCGCTCACCGTCAAACGCAATGGTCCCGGTCGACGTCCGCAGCGGAATCGACCGTCCCGGCGCGAGGTCCTCGATGGTCGCCACGCCGACTTCCGCCACGAGGCCGGGTCCGATCGGCGCAGCCACGGTGGCGAGCAATCCGGGCGAGTGCGGAGGCGCAAGCCGCAGGTACAGACCATGGACCGCGTCCCGCGATACCGGCCGCAGCAGCCCGGCGATCGACGACAGGCCGATCGCATCGGGCTCGGCGAATGCGACGACGAGTTCCGACAGCGTCTCCGGCTGCCACAACGCTCTGGCCCCGATGTGAGTCAGGCTCGAGACGCAGGCGTCGACGAGCGCGATCTCCTCGGGCGAGCCGCGGGACGATGTGACGCGGATCAGCTTGTTGCGGCGCAGGGCGATCTCCCGCGGCACGCGTCCGAGCGCCACGAGGCCGGCTGCCAGTCCGGTGACCGTGGCCTCGCGCAGGTCCGGAAAGACGTTGTTCGTGCCCGTCGACAGCGTTGCCAGCGGGACCGTCCCGCACTCCGCTGCGACGGCACGATGCGTCCCGTCGCCGCCCAGCACGACGATGGCCGCGACCCCGCGGTCCATCATGCGGACCACCGCGTGCAGCGTATCGCGGACGCTGTCCTCGTTTCGCATCGCGAGGACTTCGAGTTCGGGCCACGAGAGCCCCGGGGACGCGTGCAGGCGCCCCTGCGCACGGTTCACGTTGGCGCATATCCCGGTGAGGTCGGGCATGATCACCGCGCGCGGCACTCCCAGCGCGCCGAGCGCGGCCAGGACCCGCTGGACCATGTTGGCCTTCTCCGCGGTCGGGAATACCGAAGCGTGGCTGACGAGCCGGCGTATGTCGCGGCCGGAGGCCGGGTTGGCGATGATGCCGACAGTGACGGCCGGCTGGCGCATCGTGGTATGGACTCCGCAGGAAGCGAGGGATCGGCCTTGCGCACGGGCATTCGCGCCGCGGGCCTTCGCGCAACCGAGGCTATTCTATGGGTTTGCGCGATTCGTGATCCAGCAATTCGACGGCGTCGGGGTACCGAGCCCCTGGCGTTCGGGGCGTGGCGTGGCGTGGCCGCGCCGAATCGCGACCGTCAGCCGCCGAACAGTCCGACCGGCGCCCCGCGCACCTTGGCGTCGACCGCGAACAGCGCACCGGAAAGCGGGGCCTCCCCGAGCGACTCCGGATCGAGCCGTACGCGAGCGCTCGTGACGTAGAGCGTATCCAGCGTGGCGCCGCCGAAGGCGAGGCTCGTCGGTCGCGGCACCGGCATCCGGATCGTGCGCACGTGCCGGCCGTCGGCCGCGAAGCGCTCGATGCGCCATCCGTCCCAGATCGCCGCCCACAGTCCGCCCTCGGCGTCGGTGGCAAGGCCGTCCGGCTTCACGTCGTCCGCAAACGTCGCGAACGTGCGGCGCGACAGAACGCGGCCGCGCGCCGGGTCGACGTCGTAGGCATGGATCGCGCGCTGTGCGGAATCGGCGAAGTAGAGCGTGCGGCCGTCGGGGCTGAATGCAAGGCCGTTGGCCACGGTGAAGCCGGTGTCGATGCGCACCGAGCGCCCGTCGGGATCCACGCGGAACAAGCTCCCGCTGCCGGGCCGCCCGGTGGGATCGAGCGAGCCGATCCACAGCCTGCCGTGCGCATCGCACTTGGCGTCGTTGTAGCGGTGATCCGCAGCGCCGGCCTCCGGATGGGCGAAGCGCTCGCCTGCGTCTCCGGGGGCATTGGAGCGGTAAAGCCCGTCCGGCCTTGCCAGCAGGAAGCCGCCGCGGCGGCGTGGAACGGCGGCGCTGGTGAGGCGCGGCAATGGCCACGAGGAATGCCCGCCGCGCGCACGCGGGTCGAAGCGATGCAGCGCAGGCGCGAGCATGTCGACCCACCACAGCCCGCCGTCGGCCCCGGACCAGTACGGGGCTTCACCGAGCAGCGCGCCTTCCTCCGCCACGGCGCGCACGCCGCGCGACGCCGGCCCAGGACGCGGCGCCGAGGCGAGCGACATGGCCGTGCCGCCGGCATTGTGCGAAACGCGCCGCGCTGCTGCCATCAGGACCGGGGCGAGCGCGTGCAGGCGCCGTTCGTTCAGCCGATACGCCGGGCCTGCCAGCACGAGTGCCGCCGCGGCCGTGCCGCGGACGTCGAGGATCGGTGCCGCGACGTCGGCGACGCCGTTGCCCGAGTCCGCGCCGACCGCGTAGCCGCGGCCCCGGGCGAGTTCGATCGCAGCCTGCAGCGCCGGCCGCGCGGCCGGTTCGATTTCAGCGACGAGCGCACCGCGCACGCCGGCATCCGCCAACGAGACCAGCGCGAGGCCCCCGGCGTTTTCGGTCCAGCGCGAGCGCTGCCCGAGCGCTGCGGCGTGGCGGATCGCCTGCGTGCCGTCGGCGCCGCCCACGATCAGGCAATCGCCGCCGTCGAGCGTGGCGAGTTGCACCGTCTCTCCGGTCAGCTCGCGCAGGCGCGCGATCTCTTCCAGCGCGGCATCGCGCAGATCGAATCCGCTCCACGCGCCCTGCGCGAGCTCGAACAACCGGAAGCCGAGCCGCCAACCGCGGTCGCGCGGACCACGGCGCACGTAGCCGTGGGCCTCGAGCGCCGCGAGCAAGCGGAACAGCGTCGACCGCGGCAGGCCGGTGAGCGCGGCGAGTTCGGCGGCCGAGGGCGGTATCGGCGCTGCGGCGATCCGGTCCACCAGCGCGAACGCCTTCTCCAGCGCGGCCGCACCGGTTACGGATGGTTCCGGAATCGCTTGACGAGCCATGGGAGCCGGCGGGAAACTTGTCCCAGAACGTGGCGCAGCAATCCCATAATATGAGACAACGGCAGGCAACGCAATGAGCGGACGGCTTGCCGGCGTGTTTCCGATCGTCGCCACGCCCTTCCGCGAGGACGGGCAGCCGGACCGGGACGACCTCGCGCGCCTCGTGCGCTTCATCGTCGATGCCGGCGCCGACGGCGTCGTCTTTCCGGGCGTGGCGAGCGAATTCGAGACGCTGGCGCCGGACGAGCGTCGCCAGCTCGTCACGTGCGTGGCGAAGGCGTGCAGCCGATCGGTGCCGCTGGTCGTCGGGGTCTCCGCGGCGGATGCCGGTGCAGCCGCCGGTTACGCAAGCCACGCGCGCGAGCTCGGCGCGGCCGCGGTGATGGCGATGGCGCCGCCGGCATTGCGCGACATGCCCGACGCCCAGATCGATTACTACCGGCGCATCGCGGCGACCAACGTGCCGATCATCCTACAGAATGCGCCGGCGCCGGCCGGCTGCGGACTCGCGCCCGAGCGCGTCGCGGCGATCGTCGAGGCCGTGCCGGGCATCGAGTACGTGAAGGAAGAGACATTGCCCTGCGGGCAGCGGATCACCCGGCTCTTGGCGCTGTTGCCGCGCCTTACGGGCGTCTTCGGCGGCGCCGGCGGTCGCTACATCACCGACGAGCTGGCGCGGGGCGCCTGCGGCACGATGCCCGCGAGCGAGTTGGTCGACCTGCACGTCGCTCAGTTCGCGCGCCACCGTGCCGGCGATGCCGCGGGTGTGCGGGCGCTCTACAATCGCATGCTGCCGTTGCTCAATTTTCAGGCGGTGTTCCGCATGGCGATGACGAAGGAAGTGCTGCGCCGCCGCGGCGTGATCCGCGCGACGCACGTGCGCGCGGCGGGTCCCGCGCTCGACGAAGGTGACCGGCGGGAGCTCGATGCATTGCTCGCCGACATTGCCGACCTCGTCCATTGCGACGCGGAGGCGGTGCCGGACGAGACGAACTGACACGGGGACCGGAAGCGAAGCGGCCACCGATCGAGAAGGAGGAAATCATGTTGAAGCGATTGCATCGTGCCGCCTTGGCGGCGTGTCTTGTCGCCGGCGCGGCGTTCGCGGGCTTCGTTCAGGCGCAGACCACGCTGGAATTCCCCACGTGGCAGGCGGAGGAGCCGGGCGTCTCGACGTGGTGGAAGGAGTTGATCGCCGCGTACGAAAAGCGCTACCCGGATGTGAAGATCAACCTGCAGCAGGTGCCGTTCGCGCAGTTCGTGAAGCAGATGACGGTGCGCTTCGCGGCGGGCAGCCCGCCCGACATCGTGCATCTGCCTTCGCGCGACTTCGCGAGCTTCGCCGACCAGGGCTGGCTCGAGCCTCTCGACGAGCGCCTCAAGGCGACCGACATTCCCGCCAACTGGCCGCCGCTGCAGTCGGAGATGCAGTGGAGCGGCAAGACGCAGGGCGTGCTGCTGATGGGCTACGGGGGCATCCTGTTCTACAACGAGCAGAAGCTCAAGGATGCGAAGCTCGGCGTCCCGAAGAGCCCCGACGAGTGGCTCGGCGCGATGAAGGCGACAACGGATGCCGCCAAGGGTCAGTTCGGGCTCGCGACGATCACCGCAGAGCACCCGAACATGGTCGTCGAGATGGCGAGCTGGGTCGTGGGTTCGGGCGCCGACTGGCTCAAGGGCGGCAAGTACAACTTCACCGATCCGGCGGTCGTGAAGGCCGTCGACGGCTGGCGAGCGTCGATCGCCTACGCACCCAAAGGCACGAACTCGGCCACCGCGCGGCAGCTCTTCATCGACGGCAAGGTGACGTTCCTGCGCGACGGTCCATGGGTATGGGGCGCGCTCGCGAAGGCGCCCGCCGACGTCAAGCCGGATCTCAAGATCGCGCCGCTGCCGTTCGCGGTGACGCCGGGCGGAGCGAGCAACAGCCTGCACATCGCCGCGAAGACCGATGCGAAGAAGAAGGAAGCGGCCTGGAACTTCGTGCTGATGGCCGCCTCGCCCGAGTGGCAGAACAAATACGCGCTGACGGGCTCGCCGGCGCCGCGCAAGGGCGCGCTCAAGCCCGCCGACCTCGCCGCGCAGCCGCACCTCAAGATCATCAACGACGAGGCCGCCCGGGCGAAGAACCTCTTCCCCGAAGTGCAGCCGGTGCGGGCAGGCTACAACGATTTCGCCACGGCGGTCACGAAGGCCGCGATGAAGATGATATCGACGCAGGAGCCCACGGCGAAGGTGATGGCCGAGCTGCAGTCCGAACTGGAACGGCAGGTGCCGCTCAAGTAGCGGCTCCAGCCGCGGCGATACCGCGGTATCCGACCCTCGCCGCCACGAGCTTCGCGGGCACGCATGAACGAGCACGAAAGCGTTGCGGCAAACCCGGTGGCGGGTGTTGCCTCTGCGCTGCGCCGTCGCTCCACGCTGAAGGCCGGTGAGCGGCGCCTTGCGTGGCTGCTTCTGACGCCCGCGTTCGCGGCGGTGGCCGTGCTCGTCGCATGGCCGCTGTACGTCGTCGTGCAGATGAGCCTGCGGCCGGGCAAGGCGCTCGCGCTCACCGAGCTCCTCTCGCAGCCGCTCGGTCTCGCCAACTACGAGCGCGTGCTGAACCTGCCGGCGCTGTGGGCGGCATACGGCCACTCGGCCGTCTACACGATCGGCTCGCTCGCGCCCGCGTTCGCGTGCGGCCTGCTGTTCGCGCTGCTGTTCCACCGCGCGTTTCCCGCCCGGCGCTGGCTGCGCAGCCTGCTGCTGTTGCCATGGGCGGTGCCGGGTGTGGTCGTCAGCATCACGTTCCTCTGGATGCTCGATGCGTCCTACGGCGTCGTGAACGCGATCCTGCGCGATCTCGGGTTCGGCGGGACCGACATCGCCTGGTTCGTGGATGCGCGCACGGCCATGGCGGCGGTCATCGTGCCGACGGTGTGGAAGAGCTTTCCCTTCTTCACGATCACGATCCTCGCGGCGCTGCAGTCGATTCCGCTCTCGCTGTACGAGGCGGCGCGCGTCGACGGCGCGACCGCATGGCAGCAGTTCGCGCACGTCACCTGGCCCGGCATCCGCCGCCCGGCGTTGCTCGCGGTGCTGTTGAACGCGCTGTGGACGTTCCGCGAGTTCGACATCATCTATGCGTCGACGCGCGGCGGACCGGCAGGCGCCACCGAGACGCTCGGCATCCTCGTCTACCGGGAGGCGTTCGAGAGCTTCCGCTTCGGCACCGCGGCGGCGATCGGCGTGCTGATGCTCGCGACGGCCGCGCTCTTCGTCGGGCTCGCGATGCGCGTGCTGCGCGAGGAGTTCCGGTGAGCCTCCGCGCCCGCCGCTGGCTGCCCTTTGCGCTCGCGCTGCTCGCGGTCGCGATCGTGCTTTTCCCCGTCTACTGGATGGTGGTGACGAGTCTGCTGCCCTCATCCGTCGTGCTCTCGCGCCACCCGCCGCTCCTTCCACCGCCCGGGCGCATCTCGCTTGCCGCGTTCGTCGAAGTGTTTTCGCGCCGGCCGGTGCTGACCTGGATCCTGAACAGCGCGATCGTCGTGGGCGGGTCGACGGCCGTCTCGCTCACGATCTCCGCGCTTGCCGGCTACTCGCTGTCCCGGTTCCACACGCCCGCGCAAAAGGCCGCGGGAGCGGCGTTGCTGCTGACCAAGATGCTGCCGGGCAGCCTGATCGTGATCCCGTTCTTCGTGATGTTCACCACGGCGCACCTGATCGACACGCGGCTCGGGCTCATCGTCGCCAACGTCGCCGTGGGGGTGCCGTTCGCCACCTGGATGATGAAAGGCTTCTTCGACACGCTGCCGCGCGAGCTGGAGGAGGCCGCAGCCATCGACGGCTGCACGCCGCTCCTGGCGCTCTGGCACGTGATCCTGCCGCTCGCGCGACCGGGGCTCGCTGCCTGCGGCATCTACCTCGCGATCGTCGCGTGGTCGGAGTTCGTCTTCGCGCGAACGCTCGTGACGAAGGCCGACCTTTGGACCGTCACCGTCGGCCTTCAATCCTTCGTCGGCGAGTACCTGGTCGACTGGCCCGCGCTGATGGCGGCCGGCGTGATCTCGCTCGTGCCGATGTTCGTGCTGTTCCTGCTGCTCGAGCCGTTCCTCGTGTCCGGCCTCACGTCCGGCGCGGTCAAGCAGTAGCGCTACGCATCCATGCGGAACGCCCACAGCGATTCGCGCGGCTCGACACCGAGCCCAGGCCCTTCGGGCAACGCATAGAAACCCGCATCGCACGCCATCTTCGTCTCGACGTGCGCGAGGTTGCGGTCGAACACCGAGTGCTGGTACTCGTGAAACGGGCAGCGGGCGAGCGTCGCCGCCGCGTGCAGGCTCGCCGCCATGAAGATGCCGACGCCGATCGTCGCGTGCGGGATCACGCCGGCGCCGCGCTCCTGCGCCATTCGCGCGATCGCCAGGAACTGGGAAATTCCCGTGTGGGCGATCTCGGGCTGCACGAACGCGAGCGGTGCGCGTGCGAGCCGCTGGCGCGCCTCGTGGATGTTGTGCCACTCCTCGCCGGCGGCAATGGGCAGCCCTGCGTCCCGCGCAACGTGCGCCAGACCTTCGATGTCCTCGGGTGCGCACGGCGCCTCGACGAAGTACGGACGTGCCGGTGCGAGTGCCCGGCAGATGTCGAGCGCCTCCTCCGGCGTGTATTTCCAGTGCAGGTCGACCATCAGCTCGGCATCCGGCAGGGCGGCGCGCAGCGCCTGCATTTCCGCCACGACGCCCTCGTGCGAGACGGCGGCCGCGTACTTGATGCCGCGAAAGCCTCGCGCGGCGAACTCGCGGGCGAGCGTCACGCGTTCCATCAGCGTGGACTTCGGCAGCCCCGAGACGTAGGCCGGCACGTGATCGGTACGCGCGCCGCCGAGCGCGACGTGCAGCGGTACGCCGGCCTGGCGCGCGCCCAGGTCCCACAGCGCGATGTCGATCGCCGCGAGCGCGTCGCCGTAATAGCCGGCGGCCGCGCCGCGCACGCGTTGCATGTCGTAGAGCTCGTCGTAGATCGCCGGCGCATCGCGTGCAGCGCGACCTTCGACGAACGGAATCAGTACTTCGCGCAGGATCGCGAGCACCGCCTGCGGGGCGACGATGCCGTAGGTCTCGCCCCAGCCGACGGTGCCGTCGGCGGCCGTCGCTTTCACGAGCACCGACATGTCGGTGGACGGGTAGATGGTCCGGTTGCCCCTTCGCACCAGGTAACCTTTGGCGTTGATCGATTCGCCCGGCGCCAGCGGTCCGAGGTAGGGGACCTCGCGCGGCAGCGATACCGCGCAGGCCAGGACGGTGCGTACCGGCGCGGCCATGCTCAGAGCGTGACCAGTCCGCGCGGCGTACGAAGCATGGCGGCGAGACGGGCCTCGCGGTCGAACGTCACGTGGATCGCATCGGCAATCCCGAACGCCGCGAGCGCGGCGCGGATCGGGGCCGGATCGGGATGCGAGCCTGCAAGCTGGACGAGCGAAAGTCCCGACGCGGGCAGCGCGTCCGCCGGATGCTGCGGCACGTCCCATTGGATCAGCGTGGGAACGAGTCCGCCGCCGGGGCGATGGCCATCGGCGGGGACGGTGATGCGCCAGCGATAGTCGCCGCGCTCGAACGACAGGATCTCGCCGGGCGGCACCTTCGCGTGTTCGACCGCGGTCTCGATGTCATTCGTCCGCGCGACCCAGTGGACGAGGCGTGGTCTGTCGATCAGGTCCACCGCAAGGTCGCCGCTGTCGAGATCGAACCACCGCGGGCGGGCGGGCGCTACACCCTGCGGATCGACCGCGATGATCTCGAGGTAGAACCGCTCGCTCAAGCGGGCAAGCGCGTTGTGCGTGCCCATCGCGACATGCTTGCCGCCGGCGCGCGGCGCGACCCCGGTGAGATCGGCGACGTATTCGATGCCCTGCGCGAGCGTGGCGGCCGCGAGCACCAGGTGATCGGGAGTCGCGAGCGGAATGCGGTTCATGCGCTCGTGCGCTCGCCGGGGTCGAAATCGAGCTCGACGCGCACGCCGTTGGGGTCGTGAAAGAACACCTGCCACGTGCCGCCGCCGGGCAACTGGCGCGCGTCGTATCGGATGCCGCGCGCCTTCAGCAGATCGAGCGTCGCCGCGAGCCCGGTTGCAGTAAACGCCATGTGATCGATGACGCCGGGGCGCAACGCCTCGCGCGGCGCGCCGCCGACCACGTGCAGGATCGGCTGGCCGCCCGCGTAAAGCCAGGCGCCCGGGAATGTGAACGGCGGACGCTCGCCGGCCGTGAGACCCAGCAGGTCCTCGTAGAACGCGACCGTGCGCGGCACGTCGTCGGTCAGGATCGTGAAGTGGTTGGGGGCGGTGGCCGGCATGGCGATCGTCCTGCGCCTTGGCGAAGCTGCGATCTTACGCCGCGAGCGAGATCAGCCAATCGCCGAGCATGGCGGTGGCCTCGGGCGGCGCCGCGTCGTTGAACGGAAGCGTGGCATCGCCGCCGCTCCACGCGTGGCCGAGGCCGTCGATCTCGATCAGCCGCACGATCACGCTTGTGCCCTGCCGCCACTCCCGGATGCGAGCGGGGCGGAGCAGGTTGGACGTGTCCCGGCGGTCGACGTCGGGTTCGGGCAGCGACGATTCGGCGCCCGCGGGCACCTCGATGCCGTTCAACGCGAGGTACTGGCGCGCGAGCGCCGCCGCGTTGCGTGGCGCGACGACATCGTCGCCCATGCCCTGGATCGCAAGCAGCGGGACGCGGAATTCGTCCTTTGCATCGGCGCGCGCTTCGCGGCCGATCTGCGCGATGTCGGTGTCCGGCCCGCGGCGCATCACGCTGATCGCGGTGAACGCGGACGAGGCAGCACCGCACGCGAGCCCCGAATGGACGACTGCGCCGCGCACGAGCGTCGGATAGCGAACGCCGAGCACCGCGGCGAGCGCGCCGCCGGCGGAGATGCCGGCGACGACGATGCGCGCAGGGTCCGCGCGTTTCCAGCGACGGACCGATCGGATCATCGCGGCGACGATCGCGGCTTCGCCGTGGCCTTTCGCGGTCGCTCGATCGAACCAGTTCCAACAGCGAAACGGGTTGGCGCTGTCCTTCTGGTCGGGCATCAGCACCAGCGCGCCGAGGCGGTCGGCGAGCTCGGTGATGCGCGTTCCTTGCGCGAACTCCTCCGGTGTCTGTCTGCAGCCATGGCAGAGCGTGACGAGCGGCGCGCGCGTCCAGCGCGACCAGCCGCGCGGCAGGTAGAGCCGGTAGCGCCGGCGCGGCCACTTCCACGGCGCGAGCGCGAGGAAGCCCCGCCAGCTCGTCTTGCCGCCCTCGATCCAGCGGCCGGGTGCCGGTTTTGGCCGAAACCATTGGAGCACCCGCGCCGAAAGGCGGGACCACAGCGAGTCGTTGGTCACGGAGGCGTCCTTGTCGTCCGCGCGACGTGACGATCGCAGCGGCCGGTCGCCGCACCGCCTGCCGCGCGCGATGCGTTTCGCGCGCGCGCATTGCTGTTCCCGCGCTCTCCGGGATCAGGCCCTCGGTGCCGAGCCCCGCTCGCTGTCGAGCATGCGCATGCCGTGCGCATCATAGCGCGTGCCGGCCACGGCCTCGGCCGGAACCGCGCGCTCGATCTCTGCGACCGCGGTCGCGTCGAGCTCGATGCCGAGCGCACCGAGCGCCTCGCCAAGTCGCTCGCGCTGCCGCGCACCGACGAGGGGGACGATATCGCGCCCGCGTTGGAGCGCCCACGCGATCGCAAGTTGCGTCGGCGTTGCGCGGCGCGCGCGCGATTCGCGAAAGCGCTTCCACAGTGAAGACGACATCGAAGTTTCGGTTTAGCCGGAAAGCCCTTGGCAATCCGATTCCCGACGTAATCTTTGCATGCTTGTTTGACGAGGAGCAACTGCGCGCCCGAGAATCGGCGCAAGATGGATCCGCAATCAAAGCAAAGGAGGTCGCCATGAAGGCGCTACTTGAATTGCTGATTGCGTCCCTCTCCGTCGCGCTTCTCGCGATGGGTGCCGCAAGCGCGGCGTCTACGACTGATTACACGGATCAATGGTGGGTTGCGGCCGAGTCGGGCTGGGGCGCATCTGTCCAGCAGCAATCCAATATGCTGTTCATTGACGTGATGGTCTATGGGGGCAGCGGCAAACCAACGTGGTTCACGGCTGCCGCCTCTTTGCAAGCGTCTGGACCGAATGGCCATGACATCTTTTCCGGCGACCTGTACGAATCGTCGGGCCCATACGTTGGGGGAACGTTCAATCCGGCGTTAGTCGCATCTCGTAAAGTGGGAACGCTCGTCTTCGATGCGACTGCTGTCAGTAATGCGACGATTTCGTACACAGTGGATGGAACGCCGGTAGTGAAGAACATCACTCGGCAGACCTGGAGCCAGGAAAGCCTGGAGGGTAACTACGATGCATTCTGGATGAACAACTGTTGGGCATACGGCGCACTTGATTGGGAACCTGCATTGTTGGTCGTCCGACACGATGCCAACAACCGAGTGGTCATCAATCTATCGTGCCCTTACTGCGCGACGAATTTCAACCACGAGATTCGCGGCAACTATGTCCAGTTGGGCCATCTGGGGCAGGTTACAGGCGATCTCATTGCACCGGATACGGGGTCGATTACCTTATACGAAATCGAAAAGACCCCGGTGGGTTTCACTGGTCGTTTGCGCGGCACCATCACGAGTGCGGGCCAGACATGCCAGGTTACGAATGGGAAGGTCGGAGCGCTTCGTCAGCAATGAATCGGCGGAACGTTCAGGATCATTTGCGAGATGAAGGTGTGGAATATGGAGGCTGTGATGAGGGCTCTCCGCAATGCGCTCGCATCCCTTTTTGTCGTTGCTCTCTCAGTCGGCGTCGCCTTCGCAGCATCGACGACCAGTTACTCGGACCAGTGGTGGGTTCCGAGCGAGTCGGGTTGGGGCGCATCTGTTCAGCAGCAGTCCAACATGCTGTTTATCGACCTGTTGGTGTACGGAAGTGACGGAAAGCCGGCGTGGTTCACGGCTGCAGCGTCGTTGCAATCGCGTGAAGTGGCTGGCCATGACATATTCACAGGCGATCTGTACGAAACCGCCGGTCCGCACTTCGCGGGAACGTTCAATCCGGCATTGGTAACGTCGCGCAAGGTTGGCACGTTGACGTTTGACGCAACGAGTTCTGGCAATGGCACGCTCTCCTACACGATTGATGGCACGCCGGTGGTCAAGAGCGTTACCCGACAAACCTGGACGTACGAAAACCTGAGCGGCACGTATGACGCCGTTTGGAGTTTCGGGTGCGGCGGAGTGATGTCGTTCGCATCCGAATGGGGTTTCACGCAGACGGTCATCCAGCACAACCCAGATAATTCGGTAACGATAACCGTTTCCCTCTGGCTGTCGTTGTACCAAACTGAACATCACCTTCGTGGTACCTACTCGCAGTTCGGGCATCTGGGGAGGATCTCGACAGGTTTCAATGCGCCAGCCGTGGGGTCGATCACCATCGACGAGATAGAGACGACTGCCACTGGCTTCACCGGACGGATTCCACTTGCCGCGTCTTCGGCATGTCACAAGGACGGACGAATCGTGGCGGTACGTCGACCGTAGGTGCAAGGGCAAGTGAAGTACGGACCCTTGGCCGCCGATACTGATCAGTTGTCTCGGGACGTACTTTGGGTCGGTCGCAGGCCGTCCTTGCCGATCGACGCACCTCTGGCGGTGCGCCCGGCACACCATGCGCGGTCCGTAGCACGTAGTACGGGGTAGCCAGCCCCGAGTTCCTCCGCCTGGGACGCCGTCCCTGGCACTGCGTACGGTGCCTAATGCGTGGGCGTCGTGCGGCGTACTCCGTGCTAGGCGGCACTGACGGCGGGCATGGGGGATGAGCGGTTCTGCGCCCCCTCGATCCGGCCGGACGCGAACACCTGTCAAGGACGGAGCGGTAGGAGTACTCGGCAGGCCCGTTGGCGGTCCCTCGCGGGGGCGCCGGAATCGCACGGCTTCCCGCGTTTCTCGCGGCCGACGCGGTTGCGGACGGACGGCTCGCTCGCGTGCGGCCAGGGTGCGACTCGGCGCCGGGCGACGTCTACCTGGCGCACCGCTTCGGTCACGACCGCGTGCGGCGCGTGCGCGCAGTGATCGACGCGGCGCATGATCGAAGAAGCCGTTGCTCGAATCGGCGACGCGCGTTCATTGAGGCCGATGCCCACCCACACCATTGCACGTGAACGGGTCGCGGCGCGTGGCGGCGGGTCGAGATTTCCCGCCTGCCCCCGATCTTGCGACGCCTAGATGAGGACGATGTCGTACTGCTCCTGCGTGTAGATCGTCTCGACCTGCAGTGATACCGGCTTGCCGATGAAGTCGCCGAGCTGCGCAAGCGACTGCGACTCCTCGTCCAGGAACATGTCGATCACCGCCTGAGAGGCGAGGATGCGGAACTCGCGCGCGTTGAACTGCTTCGATTCGCGCACGATCTCGCGCAGGATCTCGTAGCAGACGGTCTGCGCGGTCTTGAGCTCGCCCCGCCCCTCGCAGACCGGGCAGGGCTCGCACAGGATGTGCGCGAGCGACTCGCGCGTCCGCTTTCTCGTCATCTCGACCAGCCCGAGCTGCGTGAAGCCGTTGACCGTCAGCCGCGTGCGGTCCTTCTCGAGCGCGCGATTGAGTTCGGCCAGCACCGCGGCGCGGTGGTCGGTGTTCTCCATGTCGATGAAATCGATGATGATGATGCCGCCGAGATTGCGCAGCCTGAGCTGCCGCGCGATCACCTGCGCGGCCTCGAGGTTGGTCTTGAAGATCGTGTCGTCGAAGTTGCGGCCGCCGACGAAGCCGCCGGTGTTGACGTCGATCGTCGTGAGCGCCTCGGTCTGGTCGATGATCAGGTAGCCGCCCGACTTGAGATCGACGCGGCGCGCCAGCGCCTTCTGGATCTCGTCCTCGACACTGCCGATGTCGAAGAGCGGCCGGTCGCCCTGGTAGTGCTCGACCTTGTCCACCAGCGCCGGCGTGTACTGGCTCGCGAACTCGTGCATCTTTGCGAACGTCTCGCGGGAGTCGACGAGGATGCGCGTCGTTTCCTCGACCACCATGTCGCGCAGCACGCGCTGCGCGAGGTTCAGATCCTGGTAGAGGAGCGTGGGTGCCGGCATCTCGCGCGAGCGCCCGGTGAGGTCGCGCCACAGCTTGGTCAGGTACTCGATGTCCGAGGCCATTTCGCGCTCGGAGGCGGTCTCGGCCATCGTGCGGATGATGAAGCCGCCGGGGTTTTCCTCGGGCAGCAGCTGCAGCAGCTTGGCGCGGAGCGATTCTCGATCCGCCTCGTCCTCGATGCGCTGCGAGATGCCGATGTGCGAGTCCTGCGGCAGGAAGACGAGCAGCCGGCCGGCGAGGCTGATCTGCGTGGACAGCCGAGCGCCCTTGGTGCCGATCGGATCCTTGATGACCTGCACGAGCAGCGCCTGGCCTTCGTGCAGGATGCGCTCGATCGGGCGCTCCCCGCCGTGGCCGTTCTGGCGGTGCTCCCAGATGTCCGCGATGTGCAGGAACGCGGCGCGCTCGAGGCCGATCTCGATGAACGCGCTCTGCATGCCGGGCAGCACGCGCGCGACCCGCCCCAGGTAGATGTTGCCGACGAGCCCGCGCGCACTCGATCGCTCGACGTGAAGTTCCTGCACGATGCCCTGTTCGAGCATCGCGACGCGGGTTTCCTGGGGGGTTACGTTGATAAGGATTTCATGGGGCATCGAGCGGGGCAAACCGGGATCATGGCAATCCTTGGGGCGGCGCCCCCGAACGGTCGCGGGCGCCTGCGGGAAGTCGAATTTGCATCGTTATAGCACGGGAAACCCGATCCTCGCGAGGAGGGTGGCCGTCTCGAAAAGCGGCAGCCCCATGACGCCCGAGTAGCTCCCTTCCAGCCGCTCGACGAACGCGGCGGCGCGCCCCTGGATTCCGTACGCGCCGGCCTTGTCGAGCGGCTCGCCGGTAGCGACGTAGTTCGCGATTTCCGGCTTCGTGAGCTTGCGGAACGTCACGCGCGAGTCGGAGATCGCGAAGCCGATGTCGTCCCGCCAGCGGATCGCCACCGCCGTGAGCACGTCGTGCGTGCGCCCCGACAGGCGGGCGAGCATCTCGGCCGCCGCCGCAGCATCGGAGGGCTTGCCGAACAGAGCGCCGTCCAGCGCAACCTCGGTGTCGGCCGCGAGCACGGGGCGCTCGGTGATCATTCGCGCATGCATGCGTTGCCACCCGACCGCCGCCTTGGTGCGCGTGATGCGCTCGACGTAGTGACGAGGCGGTTCGCCACCGAGCGCGTCCTCGACCACGTCGCGGTCGCGGCCCGCGGCCTCGCGCATGCGCAGGACCTCGAACTCGACACCGATCTGGCGCAAGAGCTCCTGCCGTCTCGTGCTTTTCGATGCGAGATAGATCGAAGGTGCGTTCATTCATGCCTCACTCGCGGTGGTAGGGATGGCCGGCGAGCAGGCTCGCCGCGCGGTAGATCTGTTCGGCGATTATCACGCGTACCAGCCCGTGCGGCAGCGTCATCGCCGAGACCGCGACGCGGGCGCTCGCCTGCGCCTTGAAGCGGGGGTCGAGCCCGTCGGCGCTGCCGATAGCGAAGGCGACATCGGTCGCCGCGTCACGCCACGCGGCGAGATGCAAGGCCAGCCTGCGCGTCGTCCACGGCTCCCCCTGCTCGTCGAGCGCGACGATCGCGCATCCCTTGCACGCGACGGCAAGCCGCTGCGCTTCCGCAGCGAGGATCTGGGGGAGGGGCTTGCCGCGTCCGCGCGGCTCCGGCCGGAGCTCGATCAGCTCGAGCGGATAGTCGCGGGAGACGCGCTTCGAGTATTCGCCGACGCCGGCCTCGACCCAGGTTGGCATCCGGTGGCCCAGCGCGACGATCCGTAGACGCATCGGCGGGCCGCCGTGGTCGGGTTCGCTAGGCGGCTTCGCGCGCGGGCTTGGCGCGCCGCGCCGGCGGCGCCCAGAGTTCTTCGAGGTTGTAGTAGGCGCGCACCGCCGGCTGCATGATGTGGACGACGATCTCGCCCGCGTCCACCAGCACCCAGTCGCCCGTCTCCTCGCCCTCGGTCCCGACAATCGTCGCCCCCGCCTGCTTCAGCTTGTCGCGAACGTGCTGCGCCAGCGCCCTGACCTGCCGGTTGGAATCGGCGGAGGCGATGATCAGCGAGTCGTAGAGGCTGGTGAGCTTGCGGACGTCGAGGACGGTGATGTCGCGGGCCTTGATGTCTTCGAGGGCGGAAACGGCGGTCTTCTGGGCTTGGTTGAGACGCATCCTGTGGTCAGCGGGGCCGGTAGAGTTGGTTGCGGTCAATATAGGCCAAAACCGCGGCAGGCAGCAAACCGCGGACGCGGGCGATGCCCGACGGCCCCTGTGCGAGCACCTGCCGGATCGCGGTCGAGGAAATGTCGTGGGGGGTGATCGTCTGGCGATAGATGGCGCCCGCAGCGGTGGATTCAAGGCGGACGCGGTCATCGGTGAGGCGCGCTGTCCATTCGGCGGCGAGTGCCGGCGGGAGCGCCGCCCCGGGATCGACCCCCGGCCGGCCGACGACGACTAGGTGCGCGAGCGCGAACAGTTCCTGCCAGCGGTGCCAGGTCGGCAGGCCATGGAACGCGTCGGCGCCGACGATCAGCAGCAGCGGGCGCCCCGGTTGCTCGGCGCGCAGCTCCTCGAGCGTCAATACCGTGTAGCTCTTGCCGGTCCGCTCGATTTCGCGCGGGTCCACGGTCAGTCCCGGGAATTCGGACAGCGCGAGTTCGAGCATCGCGAGACGATGCGAGGCCGGGGCGACCGGCGCGGCGCGGTGCGGCGGGTCGCCGGCGGGTACGAGCCGGACTTCGGCGAGACCGAGCGCGGCGCGCACCTCGGCGGCCGCCCGCAAGTGGCCATAGTGCACCGGATCGAACGTGCCGCCGAGCACGCCGAGCGGCGCTTTTCCGCGAACGTCACTCGGCATCGCGCGCCGCTTCCGTGACGTACAGCTCGGCATGGTCGATGCGTGCCTCGATCGACCGCACGGCGTCCTCGTTGATCACGCCCGCGTCACGCATCGCGTAGAGCTCGGCGCGCTCGGCGGCGATCGCGACGAGGGCCAGTCGACGGCGCAACGCGAGCCGCTCGTTCTCGTCGCGGCGGCGGTCGGCGTTCGCGGTGAACCGGGTAAGGCGCGCGCCGTAGCCGGCGATCAGCTCGCGCGCGAGCGCGATGTCCTCGGGCCGGCGCAGTTTCGCGAGCTCGACTTCGAGCGCGTGCGTGGCGGCGTGACCCACGGCGATCTCGGCTGCGCGCGCCTCGTGCAATTTCGAGCCGTCGTGCGACACGCCGAACCGCCGGACGAGCAGAGGCAGCGTGAGTCCGTTGATGACGAGCGTCAGCACGATCGTCGTGGCCGCGAGGAAGATCATCAGGTCGCGACCCGGAAACGGCGCACCGGCGTTGGCGACGAGCGGAATCGACAGCGCAGCGGCGAGCGTCACCGAGCCGCGCAGCCCCGCCCAGCCCACAAGGAACACGCCGCGCGGGTCGAGCGGCCCTTCGCGCTCGCGCACGCGCGGCACCAGCAGCCGGGGCAGGTAGGCGGCCGGGAAGACCCAGAGCATGCGCACCAGCGTCATCGCGCCCCAGAGCGCGAGCGCGTAGCCTGCAAGCGTCGCGTACGACTCGCCGGGAAGGCCGGCGAGCGCCGGCCGCAGCGACGTGCCGAGCAGCAGGAACACGATGCCGTTGAAGACGAACAGCAGCATCATCCACACTTCCCACGAGTGCTGGCGCGTCGTCGCGTCGAGGTGGCGGAAGTCGTTCCAGCCGGCATAGAGGCCTGCGGCGACGACCGCCAGGATGCCCGAGACCTGCAGCGCTTCGGCGGCAAGATAGGCGGCGAACGGCGTCAGCACGGAAAGGATGGTCTGCACGCGCGGGTCGTCGGCGCAATAGTGGCGCAGGCCGCGGCGCACGCGGCCGATGCCCCATGCGACGGCCACGCCGACGATGGTGCCGCCCACGCCGAGCACGGCGAGATCGAGGAGCGCGGCACTCCACGAGAACGCGCCGGTAGCGAGCGCCGCGACGGCGAACTTGAAGGCGACGAGGCCCGATGCATCGTTGATCAGGCTCTCGCCTTTCAGGATGTGCGAGGCACGGGGCGGCAGTCCCACGCGGCCCGCCATCGCGGCGGTGGCCAGCGCATCCGTCGGCGAGACGATCGCACCGAGCGCGAACGCCGCCGCGAGCGGTAACGACGGGATCAGCCAGTGCATCAGCAGGCCGATCGCCACGACCGTGAGGAACACGAGCCCGAACGCCAGCAGCAATACGGGCCGCAGCACGGCGAGCAGCTCGCGCTTGGGCGACAGCCACCCGTCGGAAAAGAGAAGCGGCGGGATGAACAGCACGAAGAAGATCTCCGGGGCGAGCCGGATGTCTCCCATTCCGGGAACGAACGAAAGCAGCACGCCGGCGATCGCGAGCAGGATCGGCAGCGGCGCTTGCGTACGGCGCGCAATCGCTCCCACGACGGCGAGCGCGACCAGAAGCACGAGGACGATTTCGACGGTGTGCATTTCAGGGATCGGGGATCAGGAGTCAGGGATCGGAAACGGCGGCAGCGCGCGTGCGGTCGTGCGGATGTGCGGCGACCTCTTGTCCCGCCGGTCGATCGGTTGCGCCGGATCGTCCACGTCAGAACCGCGACCCCGGCTCGCGCAGGAACGCCTCCTCTTCCGGTGTCGAAATCCGCCCGAGGATCGCGTTGCGGTGCGGGTAGCGCCCGAACCGGCGGATGACCGCCGCGTGCTTCTGCGCCCATTCGAGCGGGCCGTGGTCGCCGGTGTCCTGCGCGAGCGCGCCGAAGAGCTGCAGCGAGCGCGCCTGCGCCGCCGCGCTTTCCGCGTGCTCGAAGGGCAGATACAGGAACCAGCGCTCGAACGCGTCGAGCGAGCGGTCGTAACCGCGTGCGATAGCCTCCTCGGCAGTGGCGAGCGCCCGCGCATCGCCCGCGAACGCCAACGCCGAATCACGGTGGATGTTGCGGGGGAACTGGTCCTGCAGGATCACGCGTGCGAGCGCGCCGCGCGGCGTTGCGCACCACTCGCCGAACGCGCCGGCGAGCGCGGCGGCGACCGCGTCGCCGAAGCGTTCCCGGATTGCCGCGTCGAATGCCGGATCCTTGCGGAACCAGCTCTCGCGCGCCGCGTGCGGGGGCGGGCCGAACCAGTACGCGAGGACGTCGTCGGGGGTCGTTTCCATCCGGTTCGTATAATGCCATCGCGGGGAGGACGCATGGTCGTTCGTCCGCGGACGATCCAGTGCCGGCAAACACCTCCTACCGCGACATTCTGCTGCTTGCCGGCTGCCAGGCGTTGCTGCTCACCAACGCGGCCGGGCTGATCTCGATGAGCGCGCTCGTCGGCTTCAGCCTTACCGACGTCAAGGCGCTGGCAACGCTGGGCGCCACCACCTACGTGCTCGGCTCGGCCGTGGCGACCATGCCCGCATCGCTCTGGATGGCGAAGGTCGGCCGGCGCACGGGCTTCATGGCCGGGGCGGTCGTCAACGTCGCCGGATGCGGCGTGGCGATCCTCGCGCTCGTCTCGAGGAGCCTCGCGCTCTTCTGCGTCGCGACCGCGATCATCGGCATCTACAACGCGATCGGTCTGCAGTACCGGTTCGCGGCGGCCGAGGTCGCCGCACCCGCCGATCGGGCGAAGGCGATATCGCTGGTGCTGGCCGGCGGTGTCGCCGGTGGCTTCCTCGGGCCCATGTCGACGTTGTGGGGGCGCGATCTCTTCCCGGTCCCCTTCCTCGGGTCGTTCGTGATCCTCGCCGCCTGGGCGCTCGCCGCGCTGACGCTGCAATCGCAGGTTCACGTGCCGCCGCCGACGCACGAGGAGCGCGCGGGCGGCGGCCGGCCGCTCGCCGAAATCGTGCGCCAGCCGGTCTTCGTCGTCGCCGCGCTTTCCGGAGCGCTGGGCTACGGGCTCATGAACCTGCTGATGGTTGCCACGCCGCTCGCGATGAGCTTCTGTTCGTTGCCGTACAGTCAGGCGGCGATCGTGATCCAGTGGCACGTCGTCGGCATGTACGCGCCCGGGTTCTTCACGGGAGGGCTGATCAAGCGGTTCGGCGTGCTGCGCGTGATCCTGGCCGGCGTGGTGCTCGTCGCCTGCTGCGTCGCCGTCGCGCTCGCCGGCAACACGTTCGCGCACTTCCTGGCCGCGCTTGCGCTGCTCGGCGTCGGCTGGAATTTCATGTACACGGGCGCGACTGCGCTGCTCACCGAGTCGCTGCGGCCGGCCGAGAAGGCGAAAACGCAGGGCGCGAACGACCTGCTCCTGTTCACGACGATGGGCGTCTCGTCGTTCAGCTCCGGGTACCTCGTCTCCGCCGCAGGCTGGGAGACGATGAATCTGGCCGCGCTTCCGGTGCTGGGCGTGGTCGTTGCCGCGGTGCTGTGGCTCGGCTGGTTGCGCCGAAGGCCGCGCGGCCCCGCAGTGGCATGACCGAAAGTGGAGCCTGGCCCCTCGGGCCCAACGACGGACTTAACCGGCGCGCCGCAGGGACGCGCGCCGAGCAGATGTCGTGAATCGGCGCGTCCGGTTGACCGCAAGGTCGGGCGTCGATCCGCTGCACATCCAGCGCCCAGGTTCGAGAGCCCCGGCGCCCACGGTACACGATGCCGGAGGCATCAATGCGCCGGCTGCCCGGCGGTCAGTTGAAGCTCTGCTTTCCTTTCGGCTTGTCGCAAACCGCCGTACGTTCCCGCGTACCGTTCGTCTTGTTCCTGACAGACGCTGTTCACTGTATGGCAGGGCGCTTCCGCCACGTCGCCCGGTCGGACGCCGTGAGCCCAATCGGCCGGGCAAATGGCGGCAAAGCTGGCGAAGCCCCCGGTACCGCCTTTCAAGCGCGGGAATCCGATGGCGACCAGCGCACCAGTCGCCGGCACCTGATCCAGATCGGTGACGCCCTCCGCCTGCATGTAGCCGTTATTCATCAGCCAGTCTTCGACGACGCCGGCGTGGAATCGGCGTCCAGCGGCCGTGGCCGCGCAACAGGAGCTTGCGCTCGAGATCCAGCAGCTTGATGGCTTCGAGAGTTGCGCCGGGAAATCTGTGGTCGGCGGGTTGGATTCGCGCCGCGTCGGGCCAGCGCTTTGACCAGTCCGAGCGCACCATGACGATGCTGCCCGCCGGGATCGTTCCATTCGCATCCCATGCTATCCGCAGTCACTGCCGCAACTTCAACACCCTCTCCCTCGCCGACGGCACCGAGTTCCACGACTACGCCTGCCTCGAGCGCGGTTCCCCCTCAAGGTCCACTTGGCCACTCCCTACCGCTCCTGGAATGGGGCAGCAACGAGAACTTCAATGGTCTGTTGCGCCAACACCTCCCCAAAGGAACATGCATGAGCACCGTCACCCAGGACCGCTGCAATCCGATCGCCGACGTTCTCAACCATCGACCGCGCAAACGACACGGCTTGGAAACTCCCGCCACTCTGCATTATCGAACCCAACGGGCGTTGCGCTTGCCCGTTGAAGGTTACGATGGCCCGAGCGCCAAAACGACGCGCTCATTTCGAGGCCGGTCGGAGATCTGCAGTCTGTCCTGCCGGCGATCGGGACGAGTACTTGCAACGGGGAAGCTCTTAGAGAATGAGCTCAGGAGCGCGCGGCTTCATCGCGCGTTCCCTGCGGCGCAGGGCTCGGCCCCAGCTGCCATCGAAAGATCGCGCAACAGAACGTCCCAAAGCCCGCCATCGCTTGTTCGTGGATGCGAGATTCGATGAACCGGAATCGTTCCCAATGGATTCTTCAAGAGGCGGACCGGTTCGGCATTGCCGACCAATTGGTATCGATAGACTTTGCCTCCAAACTTGAGCCTCCTGGCCGGAAGCTCGATCGCCAGATCAGAATGCTTCAGCACTTGACGCTCCACTTTCCATATCGAGTCTCTTTCGTAGGTCGTTATAACAGCGGCCTCCTGGTCCCGCGGAGCTTCAATCGGCCCTTTGGTGACAACGAGCGGAACGTAGCAGTCGCTGCAACCATTCACGGTGGCCGGGACCTCGAACAGATAGTACGAACATTGGTAGCGGTTCTGCTCTCCGAGAGCGACCTGCGAAACCAGCCACCCGGCACAGAATATGAGCGATCGAAATATCATGGGGACGAACGTGCGAGTTGAGCGGCTCGCGGCCACCGGCGCCCGGAAGAGAAATGCCCCTGCCCGCGGATCCGCTCGAATGTGCGGTCAGGCGTCACGGCGATACCGTGCCCTTGACGGCGTATGCCAGGGCCGCATAAGACCGAGGTCCGTCGGCCTCGCCATCCAGGTAGGCTGCCTTGACCGCATCTTCAAGGCGGCCGCGCCGAGCCTCGTCTAAGGTGCGAACATACTCCGCGCCGGGCCCGTCTTTGCCCAGGTACGGTGCCCAGTAATCGGAGAACGACGTGAAGTCCATGCGGATGCACAGCAAACTCTCCGTCACATCGCGAAACCCGGCGGCTCTCCATGCCGTGGCCAGTTCACCCGGCCGCGTCAGGGGCCGAGTGTAGTTTCGGGCTCGGCGCTCACCGGCTTTGGGATCCAGCACCGCGGCCGTGTCAAAGAACAGCCGGTTGGCTACCCACCCGCCTCTCGCGTCCCAGACCGCAGCGCCGACGATGCCGCCAGGCTTTGCGACCCTTCGCATCTCGGCTATGGCTTCTTCTGTCCGAGGCACGAAATGCAGGACAAGCAACGAGAGCACGCGATCAAAAGTACCATCGGGGTACGCCAATGCGCAGGCGTCCCCGACACCAAAAACGACCCGGGGATCCCGGTTGTGCTTTCTTGCGTGTTCGACATAGACCGGCGCGAGGTCCACACCGTGAACCTCGGAGGCGCGAGACCCGGCCGCCACTGCCGCTGCAAGATGGCCCGTGCCGCAGCCGACATCTAGAACACGTTCGCCATCAGCGGTTCCGACGAAGTCGAGAAAGGGCAAGGCTAAGCGCCGGCTCCAACGGCCCATGTTCAACTCATACCCTTCACCATCCGCTGCGACGAACGTGGTGGAGGCATTCATGACTGATCCCCTATCGGTGCGCCCGATGCGCTGATCATGGCGCGCCTCGCGATTCCGTTTCGTGACGCCAATGTTCGAAATCAACGGCGCCGGACGGCGTCCGCTGGATTGAGGGGTTGGGCGTTACCTTGCTAGCCTGGTATTTCCGGCTCGACAAGCTTGGCAAGCTGCGCGAGGGACTCCTGCCAGCCGAGGTAGCACATCTCGACAGGGATGACCGCAGGGATGCCTTCTTGGACTATATTGATCTCAGTGCCGCAGGAAACTTTCGTGAGAACCACTGTGACCTGAATTTCCCCAGGCAAGTTTGGATCGTCGAATTTGTCCGTGTAGCGAAGGCGTTCGTGCGGCACAAGTTCAAGGTACTCGCCACCGAAAGAATGTCCGCTCCCCGTATCGAAGTTCGTGAATGACATCTTGAAGGTTCCGCCGACCCTGGCATCCATGTGGTGGACCTTGCAGGTGAATCCGTACGGCGGTATCCACTTTGCCATTGCGTCGGCCTCGAGGAACGCCCGATAGACTCGATCTGCCGGTGCGCGGAGCACCCTATGTAGGCGTACGGCACCTGTGGGCATCATTGTTTCTCCTTCCGATGGGCCGTTCCGTAAGAAAGCGTCTTCACGTTACTGCCGACGAACTGCGATCTACGCCGTGACGCCTAACGTTCGAGCTAAGCGGACGACGAAGGCAGGACGCCAGGCCCGGGTCGGCGAAAATGTACCGCGTACCGGCAGACGGGGCCTGGCGTCCTGCCGATGGCGCTCCGCTTGAGCGAATAGAAGGGACTTCCCCTACTCGAAGCGGTGGAACCGCACGGCATCGAAGTGCCAAGATTGAAGGGCTGTCCGTCAATCTGAACGAGAGGGGAAGTCATGAACGAGATTACTACGGTGGGAGTGGATTTAGCAAAGGAAGTGATTGCGGTGTGCGCGGCGGATCGTGGTGGTCGGATCGTGTTCACGCGGATCTTTCGCCGCGACGCGTTTGCCGCCTGGGCGGTTCAGTTGCCAGGGTGCGTGTTCGGGATGGAAGCGTGTGGCGCCGCGCACCACTGGGCGCGCTGGCTGACCAGCCACGGCCACACACCGCGGCTGATGGCGGCCGAGTTCGTGCAGCCGTTTCGCAAGAGCCGGGCGGCGAAGAACGATCGCAACGATGCTGAAGCGGTGCTGACCGCGGTGCGTCAGCCCAACATGCGGTTCGTGGCGGTGAAGAGCGTCGAGCAGCAAGCCTGTTTGAGCTGGCACCGGATGCGCCAGGGCTGGAGCGAGGAACGCACCGCACTGATCAATCGCCTGCGCGGGCTGCTCGGCGAGTTTGGCGTTTGGCGCGGTCGCTCGGCAGCGATCCTGACGCGCGCCTTGCCCACGCTGGAACACGACGAAGCGTTGCCGTTGATGGTACGTCGGCTGCTGGGCGAGGCGCGAGCCCACCTGGCACGCCTCGATCAATCGATCGCAGGCTGCGAGAGGGAGATCAAAACGCACATCAAAGACAACCCCGCCGCCCAGCACCTGAGTGCGATCAACGGTGTGGGTCCGCTCACCGTCGCGGCGGTGCTCGCCACCGTCACCGACGCGGGTGACTTCAAGAACGGGCGCGCTTTCGCCGCTTGGCAGGGGGTAGTGCCGCGACAACACAGCTCCGGGGGCAAAGCGCGGTTGGGGCGCATCACCAAGCACGGCGACGCTTACCTGCGCGGCTTGCTCACCCAAGGCGCCCGCTCGGCGCTGCAGGCAGCGCTCAATAAACCGCCCCAGACGCTCACGCGATTGCAATCCTGGATCGTCCAGCTCTATGCGCGGGTGGGCTACCACAAGACCCTGGTGGCGATCGCCAACAAGCACGCGCGCATGATCTGGGCCATCCTGGCCAAGGGCGAAGCCTACGATCCCAACGCCTGGCAGCGGCGCTCGCGCACCGCCACGCCGGCGCCCCAGGCGCAGCCAGGATAGACGCGCACAGTTGATACCACTCTGACACCACGAACCATTCCGCGATGACCGAGGTGAGATAGCGAACGAGGTTGGACCGAGCGCCGCCCGAACCTGGCTAACCTGACGGACCCACAACCATTGCCGGCGCCTGATCCGTGGCGGCAAGTGAGGCCGATGAACGAATGAGGTGGCGACGCGCGACTTTTATCTTGAGCCCGGAGGCCAGCAGCAGCGGCTCCCCCAAGGCCGTGTAGAGAGATGCAGTCTGTACCTTGTCACTGTCACCACGCCATCGCACATCCGCCGCTATGAAAACGTCGACACCAATGCGACCACCATGACAGCAGTGCGCCGATGCAGCGGCACCGTCGCGCTCACGCCACTTGCTTTTCCGGGGAAGTCCGTAGAGCGGGGTTAGGCACCACTCGTGTCGCGCCAGGATGTGGACAAACACTACGACACGAGAGCTTTGGCAAGCGCTTCATGAAACGTGGCGGCGCAAGCGGATGTCTTGTCGCTTCGCAGCAGGGTTCCGACGAGCACCCCCAGTTCCCGGGCATCCAGCGTAACGACATAGGTCTGGCGGTCTCCTCTTTCTACCACACGGTACAAGAAGCCGACCGCTGAGAGCTTCGCGTCGCCAGACGCGGAGTATGCGCGGATGCCGGTCTTGCTAATCCGCAGGTTGCGTGCAATCCCAGGCGAGGAAGGCTTTGAGGCAGGAAGCGGTCCCCAGCCTGCAAACTTGTTAAGGGGCATCACAGCCTCCGTGTGTGGCAGTCTGCAGTATTGCTCGCACGATACGCTCGGCGTGCCGGTTGAGCGCTGGGTTGGGCCTACCGATGCGCGACGAGTTCCAAAACAGTGAGCCCGACGTCTTTGGCGATCTGGCGCAGCAGCGTCGGTGAAATGTCACGGCCGGAATGAAATGGAACGGTAGTGCAGCGTCCGGCGGCATCGCGAAATTGCTTGTGCGATCCTCGCTGCCTCACTTCCGCAAAGCCCAACTTCCGAAGTATGGCGACCACCTCGGCCGGCTTGAGTACTGGGACATTGCCCACGGATCAGGCAACGGCGACGTTTTGTACTCCGACAAACTCCGATTCGAGAACGGGGTCGCCATCCTCCAACAGCATCGATATCACTTCACGGAGATTGGCATTCAACTCGTCGAGCGTTGCGCCCTGCGAATGCGCCCCCGGAAAGCCAGGAACGAATCCCACAAAGAGCCCGGTGTCGGGATCGCGCTCAATCACAGCGGAAAAGTTTCGCATCAGGAACCTCCGACAGACCGGGAATTATCCCTCCGGTTGGTGCGCGACGCAAACTCATAGGCCCAACGGGAAAGTTGAGCGGCGCGCCGCCGGCACGACCTTTCAGCGCAGCCACAGCGCCGCCGGCGGTACGTCCGCTCGAACGCGGGGTTGGGCATGAAACTCCCCGTCATATTCAAGGTCGACGCTCGAAGCATAGCTGACCACGAGGCTCGGTTTCCGTTGGTGAACGATCGGTATTATCCGGCCAGTCGCGCCCACGAAAATGTACCCCTCAGCAAATGACCACGCATGGCGTCCTGCGAATTGCCCGGCATCACTGGATCAACTCGTCGGCGCGCAGCAATACCGACTGAGGAATTGCGATGCCGAGCGCCTTCGCCGACTTCAGGTTAATCGCCAGGTTGAACTTCGTCGGCTGCTCGATCGGGAGGTCACCTGGACTCGCGCCACGGAGAATGCGATCGACGTAACCGGCATGCTGCCGCTCCAGCATCGGCCAGTCAGGACCGTACGACATCAGCCCGCCTGCGAGTGCGTACTCCTTCAGCGTGAACGCACCCGGCAGGCGATGCTTGATGGCAAGCTCGGCGATCCGGTCGCGACTCTTGAACGTGAAGAATTGCGGCTCGAGCACAAACGCCTGAACGCGCTTGTCGGCCATGAGGGGGAATGCCGCCTCCACGTCTGCCTGACTCTTGTACCAGAAGAACTGCAGTTCTACCGAAAGACCGTGCGCAGCCGCGCGCATGCGCTTTTCGAACTTTGCTTGCTGGTCGGGATCGGCGTACGCATTGGCCAGCACCCCGATGCGACTTGCGGCGGGCAGCATTTCCTTGATCAAACCCAGACGCTTGGCATCCGTCTCACCCAACATGCGCGACACGCCCGTGATGTTGCCGCCCGGCCGAGCGAAGCTCTTGACGAAGCCCTCCTCCACGGGGTCGAGTCCGCTGAAGATCATCACGATCGGGACGGTGGAGGTTGCCTGCTTCGCAGCGGCGGCATCGATGCTCGAAAAGGTCGCAATCAGGTCGACTTTCGCTGCGACGAGTTCGCGTGCCAGTTGGGGCAGCAGCTCGGCCTTTCCATCTGTGCCCCGGCGCTCGAAGACCACGTTCTGTCCCTCGACCCAGCCCAAGTCGCGCAATGCCAGAAACCAGGGCGCTTGTCTGAACTCGGCGTCCGGGCGCCTCGTCGTATTGGCAAGAAGCCCGATGCGGTACACCTTTCTCGCCGGCTGCGCGTTCGCGGCGAGCGGCGTCGCACACAGGCAAAAAACAACCCTCGAAACGAACGTCCGTCGATCCATCATTGGATCACCTCGTCGACTGACATAAGTCCGGCCATGCCACCCCCACAGGAAGCCGCTAGCGTGTGACTGCTCGAGGTCGTTTGGCAAGATTTCTCGATGTCCGCTTTCCACAACGCGGCAGGCGACTTCGCATGAAGTGCGTACGACGCGCGTGCCCTGACGCCCAACGTGCAAGGTAACCGGCCGTGCCGGCGGGCGCCGAAGGACGCCCGCCGGACACGGTCCGGTTGACCGCCGGGTTGGGCCTCATAGGGCGTTCACTTCTTGCGAAGTTCGACGACGTTCGAGCTGTCGAACGAAGCGCCGACATCTTTGACCTTCCTCAACGCGCCGGGCGAGACGTTCCAACGCTGCCCTTGGTCGGTGATGACCGTAACCGTCTTTCTGTTGTATCGCGTGAGGACACCCAGAAGTGGCTCACGGCCTTCGGGATGGAACGACACGCGATCACCGACCGAAAACTCGAGCATTCGGGAATGGGCCCGTGCCTGGTGCAAGAACCGCAAACGTTCGACGATGCGGTTGTTTAGGTCGACCAATTCTGATTCGATAAGGCCGTCAATATCGATCTTCGGTGCCACGATTCCCCTCGTTCATCCAACGGAAACGGCACGCATCACTCGGCATTTTGTTGAGGCCCAACGTTCGAGCTAAGCCGGACCCAACGGTGGGACGCCAGGCCCGGGCTGGCGAAAATGTACCGTGTACCGCCAGACCGGGCCTGGTGGCCCGCCGTTGGGGCTCGGCTTGAGCGAATAGAAGGGACTTCCCCTACTCGAAGCGGTGGAACCGCACGGCATCGAAGTGCCAAGATTGAAGGGCTGTCCGTCAATCTGAACGAGAGGGGAAGTCATGAACGAGATTACTACGGTGGGAGTGGATTTAGCAAAGGAAGTGATTGCGGTGTGCGCGGCGGATCGTGGTGGTCGGATCGTGTTCACGCGGATCTTTCGCCGCGACGCGTTTGCCGCCTGGGCGGTTCAGTTGCCAGGGTGCGTGTTCGGGATGGAAGCGTGTGGCGCCGCGCACCACTGGGCGCGCTGGCTGACCAGCCACGGCCACACACCGCGGCTGATGGCGGCCGAGTTCGTGCAGCCGTTTCGCAAGAGCCGGGCGGCGAAGAACGATCGCAACGATGCTGAAGCGGTGCTGACCGCGGTGCGTCAGCCCAACATGCGGTTCGTGGCGGTGAAGAGCGTCGAGCAGCAAGCCTGTTTGAGCTGGCACCGGATGCGCCAGGGCTGGAGCGAGGAACGCACCGCACTGATCAATCGCCTGCGCGGGCTGCTCGGCGAGTTTGGCGTTTGGCGCGGTCGCTCGGCAGCGATCCTGACGCGCGCCTTGCCCACGCTGGAACACGACGAAGCGTTGCCGTTGATGGTACGTCGGCTGCTGGGCGAGGCGCGAGCCCACCTGGCACGCCTCGATCAATCGATCGCAGGCTGCGAGAGGGAGATCAAAACGCACATCAAAGACAACCCCGCCGCCCAGCACCTGAGTGCGATCAACGGTGTGGGTCCGCTCACCGTCGCGGCGGTGCTCGCCACCGTCACCGACGCGGGTGACTTCAAGAACGGGCGCGCTTTCGCCGCTTGGCAGGGGGTAGTGCCGCGACAACACAGCTCCGGGGGCAAAGCGCGGTTGGGGCGCATCACCAAGCACGGCGACGCTTACCTGCGCGGCTTGCTCACCCAAGGCGCCCGCTCGGCGCTGCAGGCGGCGCTCAATAAACCGCCCCAGACGCTCACGCGATTGCAATCCTGGATCGTCCAGCTCTATGCGCGGGTGGGCTACCACAAGACCCTGGTGGCGATCGCCAACAAGCACGCGCGCATGATCTGGGCCATCCTGGCCAAGGGCGAAGCCTACGATCCCAACGCCTGGCAGCGGCGCTCGCGCACCGCCACGCCGGCGCCCCAGGCGCAGCCAGGATAGACGCGCACAGTTGATACCACTCTGACACCACGAACCATTCCGCGATGACCGAGGTGAGATAGCGAACGAGGTTGGACCGAGCGCCGCCCGAACCTGGCTAACCTGACGGACCCACAACCATTGCCGGCGCCTGATCCGTGGCGGCAAGTGAGGCCGATGAACGAATGAGGTGGCGACGCGCGACTTTTATCTTGAGCCCGGAGGCCAGCAGCAGCGGCTTCCCCAAGGCCGTGTAGAGAGATGCAGTCTGTACCTTGTCACTGTCACCACGCCATCGCACATCCGCCGCTATGAAAACGTCGACACCAATGCGACCACCATGACAGCAGTGCGCCGATGCAGCGGCACCGTCGCGCTCACGCCACTTGCCTTTCCGGGGAAGTCCGTAGAGACGGGTTAGGCCGCACTCTCACCTGCTGAGCCGAGTACTTTCGTGTACTCGGTGCGGCTGAAGAAAAACGGGCCCACCGTTGGGAGCGTACGACCGGGCTCGTATCCGTTCTCGTAGGCAAAGTCGAACCACTCGGCGCCGTGCTCAGTGACCTTGAGCTTTGCACCGTAGGCACCGCAGCCGATATCTCCGCACTCAGGACAGACGTAGAGCAGATACCTACCTTCTTCGGTGTCAGGTTCAGTGTCACCAACAAGCTGCACAGCCTTTCGATGATTCTCAATGGCAAACCCGCTCACGAAGCAACCCATGAAGTCGTTGTGCCCTCCATCGGCCTTGACCAGTAGGTCCAGGAGGGAGTTTCCGTCAATGACGAAGTCGATGGACTCCCTGGCGACTCTCGTTGCCCCAGGGCTTGCTGATCCTGTGCGAGTCAGTTTCCGGAGAGTGAGGGAATGCATCGTTTGTGCGGCCTAACGAGGCTGTAGAAAAACCTCAGCCTACGCGGAACGATTGTGCGCATCAAGGTCGAAGGAGGAGCGTCGACGAATGGGGGAAGTGGCATGGCCCGCTACAAGCACATCGATACGAGTCCGCGAATGTTGCCGGTCGATCTGGCGCGACAGTTGTTGCCGGGCACCTTCGAGCATGCGTTAAACCACTTGCTCGACCACGAAATCGATCTGTCTGGCTTCGATGCGCGCTTTTGCAACGACGAGACGGGGGCCACGGCGTACCCACCGGCGATGCTGTTGAAGGTGGTGCTGTTTGCCTATTCGCAGGGCATTGTCAGCAGCCGCGGCATCGAGCGGGCCTGCCGCGACCATGTAACCTTCATTGCCTTGTGCGGCGACAGCGGCCCGCATTTCACCACCATCGCGAACTTCGTCAGCACGGTGGGCGAGGACATTGCCCGGGTGTTCGCAGCCGTGCTGGCGATCTGCGCTCGGCAGGGCTTGCTCGGACGGGAGATGTTCGCCATCGATGGAGTGAAGCTGCCCAGCAACGCGGCGAAGAGCAGGAGCGGCACGCGGGCCGACTTCGAGCGCCAGGCCACGAAGCTGGAGACGGCTGCGCAGACGATGCTGCAACGGCACCGGGAAGAGGACGCCAAGCCGGTCGAGCCCGATCTGGCGGCGAAGCAAGTCAAGCGCATCGAGCGGCTGCAGCGCGACGCGGCACAGATCCGCAATTGGCTGGCCACGCATCCCGAGGACCGGCGCGGAGTGAAGGGCTCGATCCGGAAGAGCAACCGCACCGACAACGAGAGCGCCAAGATGGCTACCGGCAAAGGCGTCATCCAGGGCTACACCGGCGTGGCGGCGGTCGATGGCAAGCATCAGATCATCGTTGAAGCCCAGGCCCACGGCACCGGATCGGAGCAGGAACTCCTGGTACCCGTGGTGGAGGCGATGAAGGAGGTACTGACGGACCACTCGGTGATCACCGCCGACGCCGGGTATCACAGCGAAGCGAACTTGCAGAAGCTCGCCGCGCTGAAGGTCGCGGCGCTCATCGCCGATAACGGCATGCGCGGGCGCGATGAACGCTTCGCGACGCAGGACCGGCACAAGGCAACGCCCGATCCGCTGCACGACAAATCGAATCCCGGGAAGAAGGCTGCCCTCTATCAGCCGAGCGATTTTGCTTACGATGCTGATGCCAAGACCTGCGTGTGTCCGGCGGGGAAGTCGTTGTACGGTCATGGCAGCGGCATCATCAACGGCTACGCGGTGGTGCGCTTCGAAGGCGCGCAACGCGACTGCCTTCCCTGCGCACACCGTGCGCGCTGCCTGCGCACGCCCGACCAGACCAAGACGCGCCAGGTCGCGTTCTTCCATGGCAAGGTGGTGACCCCGCCAGAGAGTCACAGCGAGCGGATGAAGCAACGCATCGATTCACCCGCAGGTCGCGTCCGCTACGGCGAGCGCTTCGCGACGGTGGAGCCCGTCTTCGGCAACCTCCGCTACAACAAAGGGCTCGATCGCTTCACCTTGCGCGGACAAGTGAAGGTCGATGCGCAGTGGAAGCTCTTCTGCCTCGTCCACAATATCGAGAAACTCGCGCATCACGGTTACGCGCAGTAGCAGCAAACCCCCAAATGGATCGTCTGGGCCTCACCCGAGGCCTCTGTCAGTCGTATGGCGCGCGGGGCGCTGCGACAATCTTTGAACAACCGCCATCACATTTATGCGCGCCGTCGCGCATCGTCCGCCGCGCGCCTTCGCATGCTGCGACAAAAACCGGATTTTCTACAACCTCAACGTTCGAGTTGAGCGGCCCGCCGCCAATCCGCTCCGAAGAAGAAGCCGCTTGCCGGCGGGTCCGCTCGAACGCGGGGTTGGGCGTCATTCGACAAGACAAAGTTCAAGCAGACCGTTCGGAGCGCCTTCGCGCGACTGCACAAATAGGCTAGCACGGAAGTCCTTGTCTAATTCGTGACCGGCGTTGCGAAGCTGCTCACAAACGGCTGCTCTTGCCTCGTTTAGGTCGCCGGGGGAGAGCGAGATCACCTGAACCAATGCCACCAGCCACCTCTCGTTTTGCATGCGAAGTGAGAAGAGGTGCTGGTAAGGCAAACTAGCCCGCAGTGCCGGGTCCGCCTCAACAGGTCGGGTCAGGTAGAACATCGTGCGAACTGTTGCCGTCTCCGGCACACCGGCTATCCAAAAGACCTTCTTCTTATCCGTTGGCGGCGGCTGAGCACGCAGCTCGGAAAGAGGAATGTCTACATTGAAGAGGTGAAGCGCTTGATCCGACGTCGGCAGCTCTACGCTCCAGCGAACAATGTGCCTTCCGGCATTTCGGGGTTGCGGCTGCTTTAGAACCCAGGTGTCCGTGCAGGACCATTGACAGAGTCCGGTCGAGTGAAACGATAGCTTCAGGTCAGCGCCATGCATCCGGCTAGCAATGTACGCTTCGTCGCCGTGGACCCACGCCTTCCAGATCGTCGATCGCGGGCCGATCCGACTACCAACCGCAAATCGTGCTTCGGTTCGGTGAGGTGCCACTTCATGACGCCCAAGAAAAAGTGTGTTGCCTATCGACGCCGGAAAAGGCGCATAACGGACGGGAAGAAAGGCGTCGATCGTCCCTGCGGTCAGTTCCGGATCGTTTCCAGTATGCCAAAGAATCAATGGCGAAGGCGCGAAATGGGGCGCCTAAACGGAGCGCGAAATGGATCGGCCACTCGCCATTCCGGTGCTCGCCCGGGTTCGGGACAAGATCGGCGTAAGCCACTACCGCAGAGCGCAGGCCAGACGGAGTCTGTCGATCCCTTGCCGGCCCCTTCTCCGAGCACCGGCGCAGTTTCGTGTGGGTCATGGGCGGCATTGCCGGCCGGACGAAAAGCATCCAGGCTCAATTCGGCGATCTTCGCGCCGCGCAACGTGCGTTCGCGGAACTCTGACAGACGGCCTTGGCGAATCGGCCAAGGTCAGTGCCCGGCGTGCACCCGGCGTCAGTCTCCGGCCCGTTACGCGCGAGCGGCTCCCGCAGGCGCCTGCGACGGTCAGGGTCGGATCGTCGCCCAGCCTTCGCGCTGACGCGTGATCATGTGCTCCACGCCCGCTTTGACGTACACGACGTCCGGCGCCATGTCGTTTCGCGAGAGCTTGTTGCGGGTCATCGAGTTCTCGCAGGCGTAGATCTTCGCGCCATCCTTCTTCTGGGCCTCAGCGAGGCGGGACGAGACCGGCGCGTCGAACTTGAGCATGTTGATGCCCTGGCCGAAGGCCACGACCTCGATCTGCGTGTCCGGACCATAGGCTTCCCTCAGGTTGCCGACCACGTTGAGCGCCTGGTTCCAGGTCTGCACGTTGCCGTCGCTCACCTGAAGCACGATCTTCTCGGCAAGGGCCAAACTGCTTCCGCCGAGCGCTGCGAAGGCGAGCGCGGCAACGACGAAGGGACGGGCGAGTCGGGAGAGGGCGGGCATGGGATGTCCTTGGGGTCGGGCCCGGCACACGGGGCGCAGGAAGGTTCAGCCTAACCGTAACGTCGCCCGTGCTCAAGGGTATCCGATGGTGGTGCACCGCGCCGTGCACCGCCCGGGCCAGTGGAATCAGCCGCGAATCTGCCCCGACCCCAGCACGATCCACTTCTGGCTCGTCAGGCCCTCGAGCCCCACCGGCCCGCGCGCATGCAGCTTGTTGGTCGAGATGCCGATCTCGGCGCCGAGCCCGTACTCGAACCCGTCGGCGAAGCGCGTCGATGCGTTCACCATCACGGAACTGGAGTCGACCTCGCGCAGGAAGCGCATCGCGGCGGACCAGTCCTCGGTGACGATCGCGTCCGTGTGCTGCGACCCGTACTTCGCGATGTGGTCCATCGCGGCGTTGAGCGAGTCGACGACGCGCACCGCGAGGATCGGCGCCAGGTACTCGGTGTACCAGTCGTCCTCGGTCGCGGCTTTCATCGCCGGCACGATCGCCCGCGCGCGCTCGCAGCCGCGCAACTCGACGCCCTTCTTCGCATAGATCTCGCACAGCGGCGGCAGCACGCGCGCGGCGATGGCCGCGTGCACGAGCAGCGTCTCCATCGTGTTGCACGGCGAGTAGCGCTGCGTCTTCGCGTTGTCGGCGATGCGGATCGCGCGCTCGAGATCGGCGGTTGCGTCGATGAACACGTGGCACACGCCGTCCAAGTGCTTGATGACCGGCACTTTGGCCTCGCGCGTCACCCGCTCGATCAGGCTCTTGCCGCCGCGCGGCACGATGACGTCCACGTGTTTCTCGTCGGCAAGCAGCAGCCCCACCGCGGCGCGGTCCGTGGTTGCGATCACCTGCACCGCAGCCTCCGGCAGTCCGGCCGCGCGCAGTCCGTCGCGCACGCATACAGCGATCGCCTGGTTGCTGTGGATGGCCTCCGAGCCGCCGCGCAGGATCGTCGCGTTGCCCGACTTGAGGCAAAGTCCCGCGGCGTCGGCCGTCACGTTCGGCCGCGACTCGTAGACGATGCCGACCACGCCGAGCGGGACGCGCATGCGTCCGACCTGGATGCCGGTGGGCCGGAACTTGAGGTCCGTGATCTCGCCGACCGGATCGGAGAGCGCGGCGATCTGCTCCAGGCCCTCGGCCATCGCGGCGATCGTCTTCGGCGTCAGCGTCAGGCGGTCGACGAAGGCGCTGTCCTGATCTGCGGCGCGCGCCGCGGCGACATCCTTCGCGTTGGCCGCCAGCAGCGCCGCCTCGTCGCGCCGGATCGCCGCGGCCATGGCGCGCAGCGCGCGATCCTTGGCGTCGGTGTCCGCTCGGGCGAGCGCGCGGGCGGCGTTGCGCGCGGCTGCGCCAACGCTGGTCATGTACTGGGCGACGTCCGAAAACTGGCCGAGCCCCGAAACGTTGAGATTGCTCACCGTGTCATTGTAGCGCCGGTCGCAGTGAGTGCGCCGCCGGCGCGGCCGCTCGCGACGGGTGCAATGGGCGGAACCGGTATCATCGAACCGGTCGCGGTCGTGCCGCGACGACGCCTTCGCCGCCCACGCTCCCGCCGCATGATCGGTCGCATCGTTCGCTCCCTCGGCCTCCTGCCGCTGCCCGCGCTCTACGTGGTGGGGCGCGTGGTCAGCTTTGTCGCGTTCTGGGTCATGCGCTGGCATGTCGATCTCGCACGGCGCAATCTCGCCAACTCGCTGCCCGAGCTGTCGGCGGCGTCGCGCGAAAGCATCATGGCGCAGAGCTATCGCAATATGGGGCAGACGCTTGCCGAGGCGATCTGGGGCTGGCGACGTGGCGGCAAGGCAATCGCCGCCCGCGTCGCCATCGACAACCGGGAGCTGATCGACCGCTACGTGCGCGAGCGGCGCTCGGTCGTGCTTCTGACCGCGCACATCTGCAACTGGGAGTGGCTGCTGCTCGCCGCCGGCGCGCAACTCGGCATCCCGATCGACCCGATCTACAAGCGGCTGCGCGTCGGCAGCATGGAGCGCTATCTGCTGGAAGCGCGCAGCCGCGACGGCGGCCGCCCGATCGTTCTCGACGAGCTGCTGCCGGAACTGATGCTGCGGGTGGGCACCCCTCGCGCCTATGGGCTGCTGGCCGACCAGACGCCCCCCAAGGAAGCCCCGAAGCACTGGGTGCACATCCTCCACCAGGACACCGCGTTCTACTACGGCGTCGGCAAGATCGCGCAGTTCGTCGACGGGCCGGTCGTTTACGTCGCGATGCGTCGAATTCGCCGCGGTCACTACAGTGCACACCTGCATGTGCTGACCGAGCCGCCCTACGACGACGACCCCGAGGATCGGATCGCACAGCGCTATGCCGAGCGGCTGGAGGCGGAGGTGCGCGCGAACCCGGCGGATTGGCTGTGGGTGCACCGCAAGTGGAAATATCCGAAGCCCGCCGATGGGGACGACGCGGCCTCGCATCGCACGAAGCGGCGAGCCGCGCGCCGCAACGCGGAGGACGCGGCGAGCGGACCGGCTACTTTGGAGGAGCCGCCTTCGCCGTGATGACGCGTCGGGTGTCAGCGGCGGGGAGTGATCGTCTTGACGCCGCCGTCGCTGCCGACGAGTATCACGTCGGCGCCGCGCCGGGCGAACAGGCCCACGGTCACGACACCCGGGATCTGGTTTATTGCAGCTTCCAGCTCGACCGGATTCGGGATCGCAAGCCCGCGCACGTCGAGGATCACGTTGCCGTTGTCGGTGGTGAAGCCCATGCGCCATTCGGGCTGACCGCCGAACTTGACGAGCTTGCGCGCGACGAAGCTGCGCGCCATCGGGATCACCTCGACCGGCAGCGGGAACTTGCCGAGCACCGGCACGACCTTGCCCGCGTCGACGATGCAGACGAACTTCCGGGCCGCGCCGGCGACGACCTTCTCGCGCGTGAGCGCGCCGCCGCCGCCCTTGATCATCGCGCCGTGCTCGGTCACTTCGTCGGCGCCGTCGATGTAGACCGGCAGCGGGCCGGCGTTGTTGAGTTCCTCGACCGGGATGCCGTGGCGCTTCAGGCGCTCGGCCGTCTTGACCGAGCTTGCGACCGCACCGCGGATGCGGCCCTTGATCTTCGCCAGCTCGTCGACGAAGAAATCCGCGGTCGAGCCGGACCCGACGCCGATGATCGCATCGTCGTCGACGTACTTGATCGCTTCGCGCGCAACGGCCTGTTTCTGTTCGTCCTGGGTCATGGTGGAGCCCTACCGAGTGGAACGGCCATTCTAGCAAGGGCGATGCGCGTCCCGTCGCGGTGCGCGACGACGAGCACGTCATCGCGTTGCCGTACTCCGGGAGTCGTCATTGGAGCGGTCGTGACTGCGTAGGGGACCCGGCCGAACGTGCGCCGCGGATCTTTCGGAACGTGATCCGGCTCTGCCGGCCTTCATCCGAATACTCGTACTCGATCGAGTCCACCAGTCGCCTGACCAGGTGCAGTCCGAGCCCGCCGGGCTGCCGCTGTTCGATCGAGAGATCGACGTCGGCGTCGGGCGAGCGCGTGACATCGAACGGCTCGGCGTCGTAGTCGGTCAGCGCCGCTTCCACGCCGCCCTCGATCTTGGTGATGTCGATCCGTATCGCCGAGCGGCTCGTGGGGCCGTACTTCACCAAATTCGCGAACAGCTCCTCGAGCGCCAAATCGACGGTCGGCAGCAGGTCGGGATCGATTTGCTGGCAGTTGAACGCCTCGGCCGTGAACGCGAAGATTTCCGCGATCGAGTCGAAGCTCCGGGCGAAGAAGCGCTGCGCCGTCACCGCTGCGGCCTCCTTTTCACGAGGAGTGCCGTGAGGACGTCTTCGCGCGGCGCGCCGCCTGCGGACTCCTCATATCTGCGCTAGCGCTTGCGCGGGGGCGGCACGTCGGTGCAGACGCCCTCGTAGATCTCCGCTGCCATCCCGATCGACTCGCCGAGCGTGGGATGCGGATGGATCGTGCGGCCGATGTCCACCGCGTCGGCGCCCATCTCGATCGCGAGCGCGATTTCGCCGATCAGGTCGCCCGCATGCGTGCCCACGATCCCGCCGCCGACGATGCGGTGCGTGTCCGCGTCGAACAGCAGCTTGGTGTGGCCCTCGTCGCGGCCGTTGGCGATCGCCCGGCCCGAAGCCGTCCATGGGAACAGGCCTTTTTCGACCGTGATCCCCCTGGACTTTGCCTCCAGTTCGGTCAGCCCGACCCATGCGATCTCGGGGTCGGTATAGGCGACCGACGGAATCACGCGCGCATCGAAGTGGCTCTTCATGCCGGCAGCGGCCTCCGCGGCGACATGGCCTTCGTGCACTGCCTTGTGCGCGAGCATCGGCTGGCCGACGATGTCGCCGATGGCGAAGATGTGCGGCACGTTGGTGCGCATCTGCGAATCCGTGGCGATGAAGCCCCGGTCGGACACGGCGACACCTGCCTTGTCCGCCGCGATCTTCTTTCCGTTGGGCGAGCGTCCGACCGCTTGCAGCACGAGGTCGTAGGGCAGCGCGCCCTGCGGAGCCTGCTCGCCTTCGAACGTCACCCACACCGCGTCGGGCTTCGCGTCGACCTTGACGGTCTTCGTGTTCACCATGATGCGGTCGAAGCGGTGCCGGTTCACCTTCTCCCAGGTGCGCACGAGATCGTGATCGGCGCCGGGCATCAGGCTCGGCAGCATTTCGACGACGTCGAGCCTTGCGCCGAGCGTCGAGTACACGGTGCCCATCTCGAGGCCAATGATGCCGCCACCGATGACCAGCATGCGCTTCGGCACGGCCGCGAGATCGAGCGCGCCGGTCGAATCGACGATGCGCGGATCGTCCGGAACCTCGTTTCCGTCGAACCGCAGCCGCATCGCCTGCGAACCGGCGGCGATGATCGCCTGCCTGAAACGGACGACGCTCTTCGCGCCCGTCTTCTCCTGCCCGTTGCCCTGCGTCAGCTCGACCTCGACGTGATTCGCATCGAGAAACGCGCCATAGCCCCGCACGACTTCGACCTTGCGCGACTTGGCCATGCCGCCCAGGCCGCCGGTCAGCTTGCCCACCACCTTGTCCTTCCAGCCCCGTAGCGTCGCGAGATCGACCGAAGGCTCACCGAAGCCGATGCCGTGAGCCGCGAGCGCCTTCGTCTCGTCGATCACCGCGGCAACGTGCAGCAGCGCCTTCGACGGGATGCAGCCGACGTTCAGGCATACGCCGCCGAGCGTCGGGTAGCGCTCGACGATCACCGTCTTCATGCCGAGGTCGGCGGCGCGAAACGCGGCGCTGTAGCCTCCCGGGCCCGCGCCCAGCACGAGCAACTCGCAGTCGACGTCGACGTTGCCCGAATAGGTGGCAGTTGCTTCCGACACCGAACCCGCGAACGGGGGCGGGGAGGGCGACGGCGCGGTGCCGGAGGCTGCGGCACTCCCTCGCCCGCTCGCGGCAGAGGGTTGCGGCGAGTGCGCCGCCGCCGCCGCACTGTCCAGCATCACGACGAGCGATCCCTCGCTCACCTTGTCGCCGACCTTGACCTTCACTTCCCTCACCGTGCCCGCGGCCGGCGAGGGCACGTCCATCGTCGCCTTGTCGGACTCGAGCGTGACGAGCGAATCCTCGACGTTGACGGTGTCGCCCGGCTTGACGAACACTTCGATGACGGGCACGTCCTTGAAATCGCCGATATCGGGAACCTTGACCTCGACCGTTGCCATCGCACGCTCCTACAGGATCACGCGCCGGAAGTCGGCGAGGACTTGCGCGAGGTACGCGGTGAAGCGCGCAGCGGCCGCGCCGTCGATCACGCGATGGTCGTAGGAAAGCGACAGCGGCAGCATCAGCCTCGGTGCGAACGCCTTGCCGTCCCACACCGGCTTTTGCGCGCTCTTCGACACGCCGAGGATCGCGACCTCGGGCGCGTTGATGATCGGCGTGAACGCGGTGCCGCCGATCCCGCCGAGCGAGCTGATCGAGAAGCAGCCGCCCTGCATCTCCGCGGGGCCGAGCTTGCCTTCGCGCGCCTTCGCCGAAAGCTCGCCCATCTCCTTCGCGATCTGCAGCACGCCCTTCTGGTCGGCATTCTTCAGCACCGGCACGACGAGGCCGTTCGGCGTATCCGCCGCGAAGCCGATGTTGAAGTACTGCTTGTAGACCAGGTTCTCGCCATCGAGCGAGGCGTTGAAGTCCGGGAACTTCCGCAGCGCGGCGACGCTCGCCTTGATCAGGAACGCGAGCATCGTGAGCTTGATGCCCGACTTCTCGTTCTCCTTGTTGAGCTGGACGCGCAATGCCTCGAGGTCGGTAATATCGGCCTCGTCGAACTGCGTGACGTGCGGGATCATCACCCAGTTCCGCGCAAGGTTCGCGCCGCTGATCTTCCTGATGCGCGACAGCGGCTTTGCCTCCACCGGGCCGAACTTCGCGAAATCGACCTTGGGCCACGGCAGCAGGTTGAGTTCGCCGCCGCCGCTGACGCCGCCGCCCGCCGCAGCCGCGGGCGCGGCCGCCTGGCCTGACATCACCTGCTTCACGAATCCCAGCACGTCCTCCTGCAGGATGCGGCCCTTCGGTCCCGTGCCCTTGACCTTCGCGACATCGACGCCCAACGTGCGCGCGAACTTGCGCACCGACGGCGAAGCATGCGCGGCCTTGAAGGTCGCGGCATCGACCGGCGCAGCCCTTTCCGCGGCAGCGGGCGCAGGTCCGGCAGAGACCGGAGCATGCGGTGGTTCGGAAGGTGCGCTGGCCGGTGTGCCCGGGGCGACCGGGTAAGGCGCCGACGCGGAGCCGGCGTGCGATGCGGACGCGTCGCCTGCCGCTGCGCGCGCCGCGGTTCCGCCCGAAAGCGTGAGCAGCACGCTGCCTTGACTTACGCGGTCGCCGATCGCCACGCGGACGCCTTCGACGACGCCGCCCTGCGGGGAAGGCACGTCCATCGTCGCCTTGTCCGATTCGAGCGAGACCAGCGGATCCTCGGGTTTCACCACGTCGCCGGGCTTGACGAAGATTTCGATCACCGGCACATCCTTGAAGTCGCCGATGTCGGGAACTTTCACCTCAATTGTCGCCATCACCGGGCCGGACGGATTGGGGCCTTCGCCCGGCGCATCGGCGAGCCCCTTCTCGCCGCGCGGAGCGGGGAGCGGCTCTTTCGGAGCGCTCGCTCTCCCGCTCGCGGGAGACGGTGCGAGCGCCGCCGCGCTGTCCAGCATCACGACGAGCGATCCCTCGCTCACCTTGTCGCCGACCTTGACCTTCACGTCCCTCACCGTGCCCGCCGCCGGCGAGGGCACGTCCATCGTCGCCTTGTCGGATTCGAGCGTGACGAGCGAATCCTCGGCGTTGACGGTGTCGCCCGGCTTGACGAACACCTCGATGACGGGCACGTCCGTGAAATCGCCGATATCGGGAACCTTGACTTCGATCGCGCTCATGGTCTTCGGTCTCCCCTTACACCGTCCACGGCGCCGGCTTCCCCGGATCGAGGCCGTACTTCGCGATGGCTTCGGCCACCTTCGTCGCGGGAATCGTACGTTCTTCCGCCAGCGCCTTCAGCGCCGCGACCGTGACCCAGTGCCGATCGACCTCGAAGAAGTGGCGCAGCTTCTCGCGCGTGTCCGAGCGGCCGAAGCCGTCGGTGCCCAGCACGAGATAGCGGCGCGGCACGAACGCGCGGATCTGCTCGGCGAACGCGCGCATGTAATCGGTCGCGGCGACCACCGGCCCATCGGCGCCCGCGAGGCAGCTCTCGACGTGCGAGCGGCGCGGCGTCTCGGTCGGGTGGAGCATGTTCCAGCGCGCGACCGCCTGACCGTCGCGCGCAAGCTCGGTGAAGCTCGGACAGCTCCAGAGGTCGGCATCGACACCCCAGTCTTTCCGGAGCAGTTCGGCCGCCGCGATCACTTCGCGGAAGATCGTGCCGGAGCCCAGCATCTGCACGCGCGGCGCGGCCTTCTTGCCCTTGCCCGCCGTCTCGCCCCGCCGGAACGCGTACATGCCCTTCAGGATGTCCGCGGCCGCGCCCTCGGGCATTGCCGGGTGCGGGTAGTTCTCGTTCATCAGCGTGAGGTAGTAGTAGACGTCCTCCTGCAGGGCGACCATGCGCCGCAGGCCGTCCTGGATGATCACCGCCACCTCGTAGCTCCATGTCGGATCGAACGAGATGCAGTTCGGGATCGTCGCCGACATCAGGTGCGAGTGCCCATCCTCGTGCTGCAGCCCTTCGCCGTTCAGCGTCGTCCGTCCCGCAGTGCCGCCCAGCAGGAACCCGCGCGAACGCATGTCGGCGGCGGCCCACGCGAGGTCGCCCACGCGCTGGAAGCCGAACATCGAGTAGAAGATGTAGAAGGGGATCATCTGCACGCCGTGCGTCGAGTACGCGGTCGCCGCCGCGATCCAGTCGCACATCGCGCCGGCCTCGTTGATGCCCTCCTGCAGCACCTGCCCGGTCTTGCTCTCCTTGTAGAACATCAGCTGGTCGGCGTCCTCGGGCGTGTAGAGCTGGCCCAGCTGGTTCCAAATGCCGAGCTGCCTGAACATGCCCTCCATGCCGAACGTGCGCGACTCGTCGGGCACGATCGGCACGATGTGCTTGCCGAGGCTCTTGTCGCGCAACAGCATCTGCAGGATCTGCACGAACGCCATCGTCGTCGAGATCTCGCGCTCCTCGGTGCTCTTGAGGAAGCGCTCGTAGGACGCGAGCGGCGGCACCGGCATCGGCTCGACCTTGCGCCGGCGCGAAGGCAGGTAGCCGCCCAGTTCCTTGCGCCGCTGGCGCATGTACTCGAGCTCCTTCGAGCCTTCCGGGAATGTGACGTAGGGCACCTTCTCGAGCTCCGCGTCGGGCACGGCGATCTGGAAGCGGTCGCGATAGTGACGCACCGCATCGACGTCCATCTTCTTCTGCTGGTGCGTGATGTTCTGCGCCTCGCCCGCGGCGCCCATGCCGAAGCCCTTGATCGTCTTGGCGAGGATCACGGTGGGCTGGCCCTTGTGGTGCACGGCCGCGTGGTAGCCCGCGTAGACCTTGAACGGGTCGAGGCCGCCGCGGTTCAGCTGCCAGATGTCGTCGTCGGTCCAGTCCGCGACGAGGTCGAGGAGATCCGGATACTTGCCGAAGAAGTGCTTGCGCACGTACGCCCCGTCCTTCGCCTTGAACGTCTGGTACTCGCCGTCGACCGCTTCCATCATCCGGCGGCGCAGCAGGCCCGTCCTGTCGCGCGCGAGCAGCGAATCCCAGCGCGTGCCCCAGACGACCTTGATCACGTTCCAGCCGGCGCCGCGGAAATCGCTCTCGAGCTCCTGGATGATCTTGCCGTTGCCGCGCACCGGGCCGTCGAGGCGTTGCAGGTTGCAGTTGACGACGATGATCAGGTTGTCGAGGCTCTCGCGGCCCGCCATGCCGATCGCGCCGAGCGACTCGGGCTCGTCCATCTCGCCGTCGCCGCAGAAGCACCAGACCTTGCGCCCTTCGGTGTTCAGGAACCCGCGGTCCTGCAGGTACTTCATGAACCGCGCCTGGTAGATCGCCATCAGCGGTCCGAGGCCCATCGAGACCGTCGGGAACTGCCAGAAGTCCGGCATGAGCCACGGGTGCGGATACGAGGCGATGCCCTTACCGTCCACTTCCTGCCGGAAGTTGTCGAGCTGATCGGCGGTGAGCCGCCCGAGCATGTAAGCGCGCGCATAGACTCCGGGCGCCGAGTGTCCCTGCACGAACACGAGATCACCGCCGTGCGCGTCCGAGGGAGCGTGCCAGAAATGGTTGTAGCCGACGTCGTAGAGCGTCGCCGCGGATGCGTAACTCGCGATATGGCCGCCGACGTTCGTGTGCTTGTTCGCGCGCACGACCATCGCCATCGCGTTCCAGCGTGCGTAGTTGCGGATCTTCTCCTCGATCGTCGCGTCGCCCGGCATCTTCGGCTGCAGCTCGGCGGGAATCGTGTTGACGTAGTCGGTGTTGGCCGAGAAGGGCAGGAAGGCGCCGAATCGGCGCGCCTCGTCGATCAGGTTGTCGATGATGTAGTGCGCGCGTTCGGTGCCCTCGACCTCGAGCACGGCCTTCAGCGCATCGATCCACTCGCGCGTTTCCTGCGGATCCTGATCGGGCGTCGCATCGAGCGGGGCCATGGCGTTCCTCCAGATGAACTCGCCCGAGGATCTCCCGGGCGATGTTGTCTCGATTGTAGTGAGTGGACCTCGCGCTGTATTGCTGCGGCGCGGGGGCATGGTTCGACGGCGCAGCGGACGTTGGCGCTGCGGCTCTCGCGGCCCGGCGGTCGATGTTACGGCAAAATGGAAATAACTTCCAAATTGTGCAATCAGGAGTTCGGCACGGTTTTCCCGTCACCATGCAGAAACAGGAGCAGACCGCAGCCCAGGCTCAACGTGGCTGCAAGAAGGAAGCCGCTGCGGTAACTGCCGGTCAGCGCGGCAAGGAGCGCGAACGACGGGGGTCCGGCAACCACGCCGGCGAACGTGATCACGCCCGCTCCGCCGGTGATCGCGCCCGCCTCGCCGGGAGGCGACTTCCGCGCCACCTCGGCAAGCTGCACGCCGTTCCAACCGATCGCCGTCGCGCCCAGCACCGCGGCCAGTGCGAAGACGACCCACGTTGGCCAGCTTGGAGCGGCGAGCGACATGCCGATCGCGGCGGCTCCGGCGACGGCGCCGATCAGCGCGAGCACTGCGCGCGGCGCGCGCGTGCGGTCGGCGATCGCGCCCCAGCCGATGCGGCCGACGACGCCGGCGAGCGTGGCAGCGGTCAGCCCGAGTCCCGCGGCGACAAGCGACCAGCCGAGCGTCGCGTTGAGATGGACGACCAGAAAGCTCGTGACGCAGGTCTGCGTGGCGGCGTAGGCGAGGCCGACCAGCGCGAGCTCGCGCAGGGCGCGGTGTCGCCAGACATTGGCGAGCGGCCCGCGCACGGCCCGCCAGGTGAAACGGCCGCTCGCGCGCCGGTCCGCGTCGAGCGCAGCGCGAATGGGTTGGGCGGAGAATGCGATCGCGATCCCCAATGCGGCGACGCAAAGGAACGCGACGCGCCAGCCCGCAAACAGCGCGATGCCGGGCAGGAGAGCGCCGGCGAGCGCTGCGCCGGCCGGCACGCCGGTCTGCTTGATCGAGAACGTGAGCGCCATGCGCGAGGGCGGCGCCGTGCGTACGAGCACCTGCGAGGACGCGGGCGTGATCGGCCCGTAGCCGACGCCGATCAACAGTGCGGCGGCAATCAGGAGCCCGGCGGCACCTGCCGGCAACAGTGCGATCGCTGCGACGCCGCCTGCACACAGCACGACACAGACCTGCGAAGCGCGGATGGGCCCTACGCGGCCGATCGCCTCACCGGCGAGCAGACTCGCCGTCATGGCACCGACGTAGACCAGTCCCACGAACACGCCGATCCAGCGGGGCGGAACGCCAAGGTCGACCGCGAGCATCGGCGCGAGCACCGGTGTCGCGCTGGCGGCAAGCGACGTGAAGATCTGGATTGCGAGCGTGGCGACGAGTGCCACGAGCGCCATGCGGGCGTCGGCCGCAGTACCGGTGGACGCCATCGTCAAGCCGCAGCGCGTATCAGGCGTGCTTCGGTCGCGATGCAGTCGACGCGAAGATCGTGCGAAGCCGCGGGAACCTCGGCGATGACTTGCAGCTCGTACGCGCCGGCGATGCGCGGCACTCCGGGGCGAAGCAGGGGCAGCAGACGATCGTAGAACCCGCCGCCGTAGCCCAGACGGCGCCCTGCTGCGTCGAACGCCACGCCGGGCACGATCACCGCATCGATCTCGGCGTGGGCGACCAGCGGGCAGGATTCGCGCGGTTCCGGGATGCCGAGATGGCCGGCCTCGACGTCGGCCACCGGGTCGGCGATCGCGTGCAGTTCGAGCATGCGCGTACGTACGTCGACGCGCGGCGCGACGACCGTCTTCGCTGCAGCGAGCGCGGTGCCGACGAGCGGCCGCGTGTCCCATTCGCTGCCGAAGGGAAGCGTGACGAGCAGCACGCGGGCAGCGCGATAGGCGGGCAGCGCGGCGATCCGCTGCGCGATCGCGCGCGACGCGGAACTTCGAGCCGCGGCGTCGAGCGCATCGCGCGCGGCGATGACCTGCGCGCGCAGCGCCCGTTTGGTCTCGCGCAGCGCGGGGCCGGCGGGGTGGTCCACGTACGAATCGGGTACGTCGCGCTGGTGCGGCATGGCGCGATGGTAGCGTACCGGCACCGCGTTGCCGCGAACACCGCGCGGCCGCCTTCTATAATGCCGCCTTCCCCTGGAGCCCGACCATGGATCACGCCCACCACGTCTACCGCGAACGGCGCCGCGCGCTGCAGCGCACGATGCACGAGCGAAGCGGCGGCGGGCTTGCGCTCGTGCCGACGGCGCCGGAAGTGCCGCGTAACCGCGATTCGCTGTTCCCGTACCGTCCCGACAGCTATTTCTATTACCTGTCCGGCTTTCCGGAGCCGGATGCGGTGATCGCGCTGATCGCCGGCCCCGAGGGCGACAAGCAAGTGCTTTTCTGCCGCGACAAGAACGAGGAGCGCGAGATCTGGGATGGCTTTCGCTACGGACCGGATGCGGCGCGCGAGATTTTCGGCTTCGATGAAGCGCATCCGATCGGCGAGCTTCCGCAGCTGCTGCCCGGTCTTGCGTCCGACCGCGCGGCGCTCTACACGCCGCTCGGGCTTCTTGCCGCGTGGGACCGCCGCGTCACCGACCTGCTGAACGAGGTGCGCGGTCTCGTGCGATCCGGCGTGGCGGCGCCCGAGGCCGTCGTGGACATCCGTGCAACGCTGGATACGATGCGTCTCACCAAGGACGAACACGAGATCGCATTGATGCGGCATGCCGCGCGCATTTCCTGTGGGGCACACCGCCGCGCGATGGCCGCCACGCGTCCCGGCTGGCACGAGTACCAGGTCGAGGCCGAGCTGATGCACGAGTTTCTGCGGCACGGTGCGCAGGCGGTCGCCTATCCGTCGATCGTCGCATCGGGCCCGAACGCATGCGTGCTGCACTACCGCGACAACAACCGCCAGATGGCGGCGGGCGAGCTGCTGCTGATCGACGCCGGCTGCGAATACCAGGGCTATGCGTCCGACATCACGCGCACGTTCCCGGTCGATGGACGCTTCACCGGCGGGCAAAGGGACGTCTACGAGCTGGTGCTTGCCGCGCAGCTCGCCTGCCTCGAAGTGGTGAAACCCGGCGCGCCGTTCCACGACTACCACAAGGCGGCGGAGCGCGTCCTCGCGCAGGGGCTGATCGACCTGGGGCTGATCCCCGGGCCGCTCGACGCGGCGATGGAAGCAGGGACGTTCAAGCGCTTCTACATGCATCGCGCCGGACACTGGCTCGGCATGGACGTGCACGACGCCGGTCTATACCAGCTCAAAGGGGAGTCGATGACGTTGCAGCCCGGCATGGTGCTGACCGTGGAACCCGGGCTCTACATCCGCAGTGGCGACGATATCCCCGAGCCGTTCCGCAATGTCGGCGTGCGCATCGAGGACGACGTGCTCGTGACGGCGCTCGGCCACGAAAACCTGACGGCAGCGGCGCCGAAGACGATCGCCGAGGTCGAGGCGGCCTGCGGCGACAGGTGACGGGTGTCCGGGATCTCCGGCATGCATGACCTGATCATCGTGGGTGCCGGTCCGGTCGGCGCGACGCTCGCGCTCGGGCTCGCCGATGCCGATCTCGACCTGGTCGTGCTCGATGCGCGGCCGGCCGGCGGCACGCTGCGCGGCGACCGCCCGCTCGCGCTTTCGCATGGCGCGAGGCTGATCCTCGAGCGGCTCGGCGTCTGGGCCGCGCTCGCGGCAATTCCGCAAGCGGTCACGCCGATCCGGGAGATCGACGTCTCGCAGGCGCGCGGCTTCGGCGTTGCCCGCCTGCGCGCCGGGGAAGTCGGCCTGCCGGCGCTCGGCTACGTCGTCTCCTATCTTGCACTGCAGTCGGCGCTCGACGCCGCGCTCGCGCGTACGGGCATCGCGTTGCGCTACGCGACGTCCGTGACTGACGTAGGCGGAACGCCCGCGTACGCCGCGGTGAGCCTCGGTGGAAATTCCGAAACGATCCTGACCGCGCGCTTGGCCGCGGTCGCAGACGGTGCGGGCACCGTGATCTCCGGCGTTGTGCGCGAGCGCCACGACTACGGTCAGGTCGCGTTGGTGGCGAAGCTGTGGCGCAACGGCCCGCCCGACGGCGTCGCCTACGAACGGTTCACCTCCGAAGGTCCGGTGGCGTTGCTGCCGGAGAATGACCACTACGGCCTCGTGTGGACGATGCGCCCGGGCGAGGCCGAGTCCGCGCTCGCGCGTCCGGCGCCCGATTTCCTTGCCGCGCTCGCGAGCCATTTCGGTCCGCGCGTGCCGGGGTTTGCGAAGGTTGCTGATCGCCGGACGTTCCCGCTTGCCCTCGAGACGTCGCGCCCGGTTGCCGCAACGCGAACGGTCGTGCTCGGGAACGCGGCGCAGACCCTGCATCCGGTGGCCGGGCAGGGCTTCAACCTCGGCCTGCGCGACGCCTATGAATTCGCGCAGGCCATTTTGCGGGTACCGCCCGAGGGCATCGGCACCACGACGATGCTGGCCGACTACCGGGCGCGTCGGCGCACGGACCGAATGGCCGGCATCATGTTCACGCATGGCCTCGTGCACCTTTTCGGGACCGATTTCCCGCTCGTCCGCTGGCCGCGCGGCATGGCGCTTGCATTGCTCGACGTGTTGCCGCCCGTCAAGCGTGCTTTCACACGCGCGATGCTTTTCGGGCTGCGTTAGCGAACGCTCCGCCCGGCACGCTCCCCCTCGCATACCGCATGCGGTCTCGCGCGAAATACGCGCCAGCCAAACGAAGCATGTCGTGCACAATGCGCTCCTCGCGCACACTTTCCCGATTGGCGCAAACGCGATGATGAAATCACGCGACGCGCGCCGCCGCGAACGGCTATAATCCGCGTCCCTCGCTTTGCATTCGCGCGCTCGATTCGTCGCCTTCCGCCGTGCGCATCGGTCCCTACTCGCTGACCAATGATCTTGCCGTCGCGCCCATGGCCGGCGTCACCGACCGCCCGTTCCGCCAGTTGTGCAGGCGGCTCGGTGCCGGCTACGCGGTCTCCGAGATGGTTGCCGCGAATCCGAAACTCCGGGGCACGGACAAGTCACGCCGGCGCATTGATCACGAAGGCGAAGTGGCTCCGATCGCCGTGCAGATTGCCGGTGCGGACCCCGGGATGATGGCCGACGCTGCACGCTACAACGTCGCATACGGTGCGCAGATCATCGACATCAACATGGGCTGCCCGGCGAAGAAGGTCTGCAACGCCGCGGCGGGCTCGGCGCTGTTGGCCGACGAGCCACGCGTGGCCGCGATCCTCGCTGCCGTCGTCGCGGCGGTGGACGTGCCGGTCACGCTCAAGATCCGGACGGGCCCCTCGCCGTTGGCGCGCAACGCGGTGCGCATTGCGCGCATCGCCGAGGAGAGCGGCGTGGCCGCGCTGACGGTGCACGGACGCTCCCGCGCCTGCATGTTCGTCGGGCCCGTGGACTATCCCACGATCGCCGAGGTCAAGCGTGCGGTCGCGATTCCCGTGATCGCGAACGGCGACATCACGACCCCCGAGCGCGCACGCGACGTGCTCGAGCAGACCGGCGCCGATGGCATCATGATCGGCCGCGCAGCGCAGGGCCGCCCCTGGATCTTCGCGGAAGTTGCGCACTTCCTTGCCACCCGTGCGCATCTGCCGCCGCCGACCGTGGACACGGCGCGCGCGCTGATCGCCGAACACCTCGCGGACCACTACGCGTTCTATGGCGAGGAGGCTGGTGTGCGCATTGCGCGCAAGCACCTCGGCTGGTACCTGCGCGATCTTGCCGGCGGCCGCGCGGCGCAGGACGCAATCAACGCGGCGACGACCGCAGCGGCACAGTCGGCGGCGGTCGCAGGTTTCTTCGATCGATTGGCGGACTGCGCCGACCGGCTCGTCTACGAAGCCGGCGACGCGGCGGCGGTCGCTCTCGCCTCGCAGCCCGCGGCGGCAGCACGGCAACGACAACAGGCGGCTTCGTGGGCAGGGGAGGCCCTCGCAGCGTGAAACGACAGGTTCGACTGAATGGCAGCAACGAGATCGGCCGCAGCGTCGAGAAGTCGCTCGACGAATATTTCCGCAAGCTCGACGGCGAAGTGCCGCACGGCATCTACGACATGGTGATCGGCCATGTCGAGCGCGCGCTGCTCGCCTCGATCATGACGCGCGTTAACGGCAACCAGACGCAGGCGGCGGACATGCTCGGCGTGAACCGCAACACGCTGCGTGCCAAGCTCACCAAGTACAAGCTGATCTGACAGCGCCCTGATGATGCCCGTCCGCGTCACCCAGGCGCTGCTGTCCGTCTCCGACAAGACAGGGCTCGTCGATTTCGCTCGCTCGCTCGCGGCGATGGGGGTGTGCCTGCTTTCGACCGGCGGCACTGCGAAGGCGCTCGCGGACGCAGGACTGCCGGTGACCGACATCGGCAGCTACACCGGGTTTCCGGAGATGCTCGACGGCCGCGTGAAGACGCTGCATCCGAAAGTGCATGGCGGCATCCTGGCGCGCCGGGATCTGCCCGCGCACGTGCAGGCGATCGCCGCGCATGGGATCCCGCCAATCGACCTCGTTGTCGTCAACCTCTATCCGTTCCGCGAAACGGTCGCGAAGCCGGGCTGCACGCTCGACGATGCGATCGAGAACATCGACATCGGCGGGCCGGCGATGGTGCGCTCGGCCGCCAAGAACTGGGCGCACGTGGGCATCGTCGTCGATCCCGCGGATTACGCGGTGCTGCAGGACGAGCTCGCGGGCGGCGACGGCACGCTGTCGCAGGCGACACGCTTCCGGCTCGCGCAGAAGGCCTTCGCGCACACCGCCTCGTACGACGGCGCAATCGCGAATTGGCTGACGGCGCGCGGGCCCGACGGCGGCGAGGCGGGTTTCCCGCAATCGTTTCGCTACGCAGGCGAGCTGCTGCAGCCGCTGCGCTATGGCGAGAATCCGCATCAGCAGGCGGCGTTCTATCGCGACGAGGCGTCGGCGGCCGGCTCGATCGCGACGTTCCGGCAGCTGCAGGGCAAGGAGCTTTCCTACAACAACATCGCCGACAGCGATGCCGCGTGGGAATGCGTGAAGAGTTTCGCCGAGCCGGCATGCGTCATCGTCAAGCACGCGAATCCGTGCGGAGTGGCCACCGCGTCCACGCCGGTCGGCGCCTACCGCAAGGCCTTCGCGACCGATCCGACGAGCGCGTTCGGCGGCATAGTCGCGTTCAACCGCTCGGTGGACGGCGCGACGCTCGAAGCCGTTGCGGCGCAGTTCCTCGAGGTGCTGATCGCGCCGTCCTGTGCGCCCGACGCGCTCGCGGCGATTGCGCAGAAGAGGAACGTGCGCGTGCTGGAGGTGCCGCTGCCGACGGGCTCGGTGCAGCCGGCGCCGCTCGACTTCAAGCGCGTCGGCGGGGGCCTGCTCGTGCAGACCGCGGACGTGCGCAACATCGCGCCCAAGGAACTGCGCGTCGTCACCAAGGCCGCTCCGAGTGCCGCGCAGCTCGCCGACCTGCTGTTCGCGTGGCGCGTGGCCAAGTTCGTCAAGTCGAACGCGATCGTCTACGCAAGGGACGGCCGCACCGTCGGCATTGGCGCCGGCCAGACGAGCCGCGTCGATTCGGCTCGAATCGCGGCGATCAAGGCGAACAGCGCCGGCCTTATACTCGAAGGCTCGGTGGTCGCCTCCGATGCCTTCTTCCCCTTCCGCGACGGTCTTGATGTGGTCGCCGACAACGGCGCCGTCGCGGTCATCCAACCCGGTGGCAGCGTGCGCGACGAGGAAGTGATCGCTGCTGCGGACGAGCGTGGCATCGCCATGGCGTTCACGGGTATTCGCCACTTCCGCCACTAGCCGGAGCCGCCCATGTCCAGACTCGCGAGGTACGTTCTCGCCGCTCTCCTCGTGTCCGGTCTGTCCGCTCCGGCGGGCGCGGCGAGCTGTTCCGACATGTGGGAGTGGGTGGACAAGGCGTGCCGCCGGATTGCCGATACGTACGAGAACGGCGAGCGGGGCATCCTCGTTTCCGGCTTCGGGTGGCACCTGCCATCGACATGGACGCCGGAGCGGCGTGCGGAACTGAACCAGAACGCCTGGGGCGGCGGCTTGGCGCGCACTGTCGAGGAGGCGAACGGTGACACCCACGACGTCTTCTTTCTCGCGTTTCTCGACTCGCACGAGAACATCGAGTTCCAGGTCGGCTACGCGTGGTCCACGTACTGGGGCCCGCGCGACGGGGTGCAGGCCGGGCTGGGCTACACCGCGATGATCGTGCAGCGTCCGGACATCTTCAGCGGCGTCCCCTTCCCCGCGGTGCTGCCGCTGTTCCTGCTCCGGTATCAGAAGGCGACGTTGCTCTCCACATTCATCCCGACGCTCAACAGCGGGATCAACAACGGCAGCGTGCTCTACCTGTTCGGCAAGATCACCTTCTGAAGACACTGCGATGAACGTCCTCGTCGTCGGCTCCGGCGGCCGCGAGCACGCGCTCGCGTGGAAGCTCGCCCAGTCGCCACGGTTGTCGAAGGTCTTCATTGCGCCCGGCAACGCGGGTACCGCCCGGGAGACGGGCGTGACGAACGTGCCGTTGACGGCAATCCCCGATCTCGTCGAGTTCGCGCGGACGCGCGAGGTCGCGCTCACGGTCGTCGGCCCCGAGGCACCGCTCGCGGCCGGGATCGTCGATGCGTTTCGCGCCGCGGGCCAGCGTATCTTCGGCCCCACCCGTGCCGCCGCGCAACTCGAAAGCTCCAAGGACTTCGCCAAGGCGTTCATGGCGCGCCACGGGATTCCGACCGCACAGTACAGGACGTTCGGCGATGCCGCCGAGGCGCACGCCTATGTCGGCTCCCGCGGCGCCCCGATCGTGATCAAGGCGGACGGGCTCGCGGCCGGCAAGGGCGTCGTCGTCGCGACGACGCTCGCCGAGGCCCACGCGGCGATCGATTCGATGCTCGTCGACAACGCGATGGGCGACGCCGGCGCCCGCGTCGTGATCGAGGATTTCCTCGCCGGAGAGGAGGCGAGCTTCATCGTGCTGGTCGACGGGCGCAACGTGCAGGCGCTCGCCTCGTCGCAGGACCACAAGCGGCTGCAGGATGGCGACCGCGGCCCGAACACCGGCGGCATGGGCGCCTATTCGCCGGCGCCCGTCGTCACGCCGGCACTGCACGCGCGGATCATGCGCGAGGTCATCGATCCGGCGGTCGATGGCATGCAGGCCGACGGAGTGCCCTACACCGGCTTCCTCTACGCCGGCGTGATGGTCGATGCGACCGGCAACCCGAAGGTCCTCGAGTTCAACTGTCGCATGGGCGATCCCGAGACGCAGCCGATCATGGCGCGGTTGCACTCCGATCTCTTCGACCTCCTGCTGCACGCGACGGACGGCACGCTCGACCGCGCCGAGGTCGAGTGGGACCGGCGCGCGGCGCTTGGCGTGGTGCTCGCCGCGCCCGGGTACCCCGACGCGCCGCGCAACGGCGCCACGATCGAGGGTCTCGACCGTATCAGCCCGGCTACGCATCCCGACGTGCGGGTCTTCCATGCGGGCACGGCCGCGGAAGGCGACCGCGTCGTCGTCAGCGGCGGGCGCGTGCTGTGCGTCACCGCGCTCGGCGACTCGGTGCGGCAGGCGCAGCGCGCTGCCTATGCCGCGATTGCGGAAATCCGCTTCGACGGGATGCAGTTCCGCAGCGACATCGGGTATCGGGCCGTCGCGCCGCGCAAGGCGTAGCGCGATCAGAAGCTAGATCGGCAGGAACACCGCGGTGGCGAGCCCCTGCACGACGCGACGGATCGTCCGGTTCGTCCGCTGGGCGGCGATCTGCGCCATCACGTCCTGGTAGGCAATGATCTTTCCGAATTCGCGTTCGAAGGAAAGATTGCGCATTTCCGCCGTCATCTCGTCGGACGCGATCATAAGCTGGCCGCTGGCGTCGCGCGAATTGCCGAGCTTCCACGCCGCGATCTCGACATTGCGCGCGGAGTTGTAGAGCTTCTGCGGGTCGAGCGAGTCCGTCAGATAGAACTCGGTCTTGCCGTTGTACGCGAGGAAGATCATGCTCGCGAGGCCGACGCCGAACGCGAACACCCGGTCGCCCTGGAATTCCGGCTTGAATGCGAGGAGGATCGCGTTCCCGCCGCGAGCCTGGCCGAGCTCCGGAAAGCGGAACTCGAAGCGAGGGTTGAACGCGCGCGCGAGCGCCGCATCCGCGCTTGCGTAGCTGCCCTTGCGCCATTCCCGCGGATTGCGCAAATAGAGCTTCTCCATCACGAGGCGCGCGGATGCCAGGCTTTCCTGCGCGTGCGCTTCCGCGGCGACGTCGATGTCGGACTTCGCCACGTCGGATGCGCGAAAGCCGCGCTCAGCCGGGGGCTGCCGCTTGCCGGTGGCGGGTGCGGCGGGCGGATAGGAAGCGGTGGTGGCAGCACAGCCGGTGACAAGGGAGAGAAGGCCCAGCGCGAGACGCCTGGATGCCATCCGTCGCGCGTGGAACGCCCCGCTTCCAGACTCGCCACGACTCAAGTTGCCTCCCAAGCGTGCGCCACCGCGGCACGCGCCTTGGCGTGAAGCTTAGCCTAGAACCTATCTCATAATCAGCCGCGGGATGCGTTGCGGCGAGAAAGCCTGGCAGCAAGGCGCGAGAAGGCAGCGTAGTCGTGCCTACGCAACGACGAGCCACGCAGCGGCCGGGTTTTCCCGCCGCAACCCGAAGGGACGGGGGCCCCGGGGCCGCATTTCTGCGTTGCTCGTCGCTTGTTTGGTCCGGCCAAACGACGCTCCTCGTGCCTGGAACTGCGGCCCCGGGAATCCCGTCGCACCCGTGGATGATTATGAGATAGGTTCTAGTTGCGTCGAGAAGATCCCCGGGCGGATGCGCGGACACGGATTGCTGCCGGATGACCCGCGGTGGGACAAATCGACGCAGTCGCCCTTGCGCGTGGCCCGGACCACCGGTCCGCTCCTCGATCCCGCTCGGGCTGCAGCGCCTTCCGACGCTCCGCCCGACGGTCGCTAAAGATGCAGGTCGGCGGTCATGCGTTGTGCCTGCAACGCCTTCGCGTACGTGTGCCGCGCGTGCAGCCGCGGCTCGTCCAAGATCCCGCCGATCGTGCCGACGATCGTGGCAACGATTCCCGCAAGCGGCAACGCGAGGATCAGACCCGTGACGCCGGCGACGGTGCCGCCGATGAAGAGCATGAGCACCGAGGGCAGCGGATGCATCTGGATGCTCCGGCCCACGGTCAGCGGCATGAAGACGAACGTGTCGAGCAGCTTCACGAGCCCGTACATTCCGAGCGCGAAGTACACGATCCACGGGTCGTCCGGGGACTGGGTGGCGGCGGCCAGCACGATCGTCGCTCCCGCGAGTACCGATCCGACCACCGGGATCCACGGAAGAAGCGCCGCGACGACACCCAGCACGAGGGCGCCGGAGATTCCGAGCACCCACAGCCCGAACGTGAGGCACACGGCATCGATGGCCGCGAGCCGCAGCAGGCCCTGGAAATAGTTGCGGGCGGTCGTATGCACGCGGTCGAACATGTCGACCGTGCGCTCGAAGAAAGCATTCGGGACCGCGGCGACGATCAGGTGCAGGAAGCGCCGTCCGTCGCGCAGCAGGAAGAACGCGAGGAACGGCGCGAGCAACAGCGTCGGCAACTGCGTCGCCGCCTTGAGCAGCGTCTCTGCCAGCTTCTTCTGCATGAACGTGTCGCCGAACTCGGCGAGCCGGCGGCCCACCTCGGCATGGAAATCCATCCGGCGCAGGAAGCCGAACTCCGCCTCGAGCGCGGCCAGCGTGCGGTCGATCAGCACCCTGCCGCCTTCGAGGTAGCGGCCGAGCGCCTCTTCGCCGGACACCGACTGGCCGACGAGCCACGGCACCGTCGGGATCAGCACGGCGATGGCCACCAGCGCGACGCAACCCGACACGAGCGCGGCCGCAGTCTCGCGCGCGATGCCGTTGAGCTCCAGCCGCTGCACGATCGGAAACAGCATGTAATAGAGGATGATCGCGAGCAGGAACGGAACGACCAGCCAAAGAGCCTTGGACGAGGCCACGAGCAGCAGCGTCGTGACGACGATCGTCACGAGCCAGACCAGCGGGCCGGAGGCGGCGGAGGCGGGGCGGTTCACAGCGGTCGCGCATCCACCGTGAGATTGGGCTCGCGCAGCTTGTGCACGAGCTCGCGCGCGAGCTGCAGCGCGATCTTCGAGGCGATTACCGCATGCGTTTCGACGAGGCTCTGGAAATCCGCGCGTGCGAGCGCACCGAGCGTGCTGTCTTCGGCCGCGCGCGCCTGCGCCGAGCGCGGCGCGCCGTCGAGAAGCGCGAACTCGCCGAACATGCCGCCTGCGGTGGCCTCCGCGATCCGGCCCGTTTCGGGATCGCCCTGCCGGCAGATCACTACGCGACCACTGAAGACGATGTAGAGCGCCTGTCCTTCCTCGCCTTGGTCGAAGACGATCTCGCCCTTCAGGTAACGGCGCTCGTGCAGCAGGCGGTCGATCACGCGCAGCTCTTTCGGCTGCAGCGTGGCGAAGAGGCCCAGACGCCGGATCTGATCGGTCCGCGTCTGGTCGGATTTCTTCTGCAGGAAGCGGAGCATCGACGAACTCTCTCGATCGGTGCCGGCCGGAGCAGTTTTGAAAGTTCGATTCCGCGCGGCCCGTTGCCCCGCGTGCCGGCCGTGGCGCATTGTAGCGAGACTTCTCGCCGGCCGCAGAATACCGGGGTGCCGCAACCGCGATCTGCCCGCCCGTCGCTTTTCCGCCCGCCCCGGCGTCCCGGGCGCGCGGCCGACCCGCGCCTGGTCACGTGGGCTTACGGTAGCCGATCCGATCGGCGACAACCCGCTGCCGCGGACCGACTCTTCGACGGGAAGGGCAGCGGCACGCCTACCCGCAACCTGCGGCGTGGCACTGCTGCGTCCGAAGCCCAAATGGAACAACCGGCTGGTTGCGTACGTCAAGCTGTGCAGATTGGCGGTCAGGTCTGAGGTTTAAGCGGCTTTTCTCAGTTGCTCCTTGCGCTGCTCGCGCAGCAAGTCCATGTTGATGTAGCGATTGTCTTCGAGCTAGGCCTCGTGGGTTTCGGCGCACAGCGCGCGCGTTGGCGGCAGGCAGCCTGCCGCGTTGGGGAATATGCGCACGACGCGCGTCCGCCGTCGCAACTCCTCGTTCAGCCGCTCGAGCATGTTGGTGCTCTTCAGGTGGCGGTGGTGCAGCCCGGCAGACGGGCTACGGCCGCGTCCGGCCCTGCCGGGGCTATTTCGTGCCGAACAGCCGGTCGCCTGCGTCACCGAGGCCGGGAATGATATAGCCGTGTTCGTTCAGATGGCTGTCCACGGCAGCCGTGTAGACGGTGATGTCGGGATGCGCGGCATGGAACGCGGCGATACCTTCCGGAGCGGCGAGCAGCGACACGAACTTGATCTGCGTGACTCCGCGCGCCTTCAACTGGTCGACCGCGGCAACGGCGGAGTGCCCGGTAGCGAGCATCGGATCGAGCACGATGACGAGCCGTTCGGTCACGTCCTCCGGCATCTTGAAGTAGTACTCGACCGGCGTCAGCGTCGTCGGATCACGGTAGAGCCCGATGTGGCCGACGCGCGCCGAGGGCACGATGTCGAGCATGCCGTCGAGGAGGCCGCTGCCCGCGCGCAGGATCGACACGAGGCAGAGCTTCTTGCTCGCGATGATCGGCGCGTTCATCGGCCCCATCGGCGTCTCGATCGGGATCAGGTCGAGCGGAAGATCGCGCGTCACCTCGTACGCCATCAGGATCGCGATCTCCTTCAGCAGGCGCCGGAAGTTGGCGGTCGACGTTTCTTTTTTCCGCATCAGCGTGAGCTTGTGCAGAATCAGCGGATGGGCGATGACAACGAGTCGATCGGACATGGTGAAGGCGCGCGGGTTGATCAGGGCGTGGCAGGCGCCATCAGAATACGGTGCCGTCGCTTTCCACGTCGAGGGGTGGTCGTCCGTCGGGGCGGCGTTCGGCTGCGATCCTGCGCCCCGCGTGCCAGGTGCCGCCCTCGAGCACGCGCGCAAGCGGAAACGCGGCCGCGTCCAGGCCGAGGCGCGCGCGAACCTCGTCTGCGAGGCGATCGAGCGCGATCACCGTGAGCGCGCGCCACTCGACCACTGCAGGCGAATCCACGGGCAGGGGCGAGGCACCGAGTTCGGTGAGCGACCGGCGGCGCGGCACGAGCACACCGGTGTCGAGCAGCAGGCCGCCGTTGCGGTATTCGGGAAGGCCGGTGAGCGCGTCCAGGTCGGTTACCTCGATCCCGCCTTCGGCGAGCGGCTCGACGAGCGAGTAGGCGAGCCACTGTGTGAGCTTGTGGAGCGGCACCAAGCCGTCGGTGGGGTCCGAAGGGTCACGGCAAGCGGCGTCGTGCTGCCAGCAATCGCCGAGCCGAACCCCGGCCAGCACGAGCCGGCTGGGCCATACGGGGCCAAGTGCGCGCAACAGCGTCGCGAGCAGCAGCGCGGCCGGCAGGCGGCCGTCGTCCGCGCGCGCAGCCAGGTAGTCGAACAGGCTGCCCAGTCGCGCGTGTGCGCCGAACACTGCGGGTGTCGCGGCAGCGACTTCGCCAAGTCGGCGCAGCAACGCCGCCCGTCCCTCGACGCCGATCAGCGGATTGTCGGGGGTCACCTGGAACGCGGACGCAATGGCCGCCGGCGTCATCGCCGCGAGCGCGGCGGCATCCGCCCGCAATGGTGCGTGCGCGAGCGCCGACCATTCGCCACCGGCAAACATCGCGAGACTTGCCACGCCAAGCCCTTCCGAGCGCGCGAGCGTCATTCCGTACGCATCGTCACGGTAGCGCCACGCGCCGCCGGCGCCGGCGTCGAGCAGCACGCTCGGGATCACAAGGTCGATGCGCGCACGGGCCGCTTCGGCGCGGGCGAGGCCGGCCGTGCGCACGAGTTCGCCAAAGCGATCGACGCCCCCGGCTTCGAAATGCCGCCACCGGCTGTGGTAGGGCACGCGCAGGTCCAGGTAGCGCTCGCGCACGACCGCCGCGACGAAGTCGGCGGCTGCGGGCAGCGCGTCGCCATTCCAGCGGAAGTGGTCCGTTGCGCCGCGCGAGGCGGCATCCATCACGCGCGCGCAGCGCTCGCGCACCGCCTCCGCGCGAAAGAGCCGCGCCGCGGGATGATCGTCGGGTACGAACGTGTGCCAGCCGCTCGCGCCGGCGCGCACGCTACGGGTCGAGCCCACGGCCCTCTGCCGCGGACGCTTCCTCGGGCGGAGGCTTCGCCGCCGAGAAGTATCCGGCGGCCTTCTTCGCGTCCATCTCGACCTGGGCGTCGGCCGGAATGAGCGCGTCGGGGATCGGCACCTGCTCGACAACCTCGATGCCCTGGGCGGCAAGCGCACCGAGCTTCATGTTGCTCATCGACGCCCAGCGGTCGATGCGACGGATGCCGAGCCAGTGGAACACGTCGGGCATGAGCTCCTGGAAGCGCATGTCCTGCACGCCCGCGACACATTCGGTGCGTTCGAAGTAGGTTTCGGCACGATCACCGCCGGCTTGCCGCTTGCGCGCGTTGTAGACCAGGAATTTCGTCACCTCGCCCAGCGCACGCCCTTCCTTTCGGTTGTAGACGACGACGCCGACACCGCCTTGCTGCGCCGTCTCGATGCAAACCTCGATCCCGTGCGCGAGATAGGGCCGGCACGTGCAGATGTCCGAGCCGAACACGTCGGACCCGTTGCACTCGTCATGCACGCGGCACGCGATTGGCGTATCGGCCGAGCCCAGCCTGCTCGTGTCGCCGAAGAAATAGAGCGTCATCCCGCCGATCGGCGGCAGGAACACGGCGAGGTCCGGCCGTGTCACGAGCTCGGGGAACATGCCGCCCGTATGCTCGAAAAGCCCTCGGCGCAGCAGGCTTTCGGCGATGCCGAAGCGTTGCGCGATGCCGGGCAGGTACCACACCGGGTCGATCGCCGCCTTGATGACGCGCACGTTGCCCGCCGCCCCGAGCACCTTGCCGTCCGGACGCAGGCGTGCGGACGCAACCGCTGCCCGCAGTTCCGGCATGGCGATGTGCGCCCGCGTCACCGCGATGGTCGGGCGGATGTCGATGCCGCTCGCGATCTCCGCTGCGAACGCGGTGGCGACCACGTGACCGTAGGGGTCGAGCGACACGATTTTGGCGGCGTCGGCCCACTGTGGAAACGGCCCGATCGGTTCCGCCGGCGAGGTGTCGGTGAGATCCGGGCGATGGTCGCGATCGAGCGCACCCGAAGCGATGGCAAGCGCCCGATAGACGGCGTACGCGCCCGCGTGCGTGCCGATCGAATTGCGCAGCGACGGATCGGTGAGTGTTGCGATCACCGGGCCGCGGGCCTGCGCGCTCCCCGCGCCCCAGCGCAGCGGCGGCGCGCTGGCGCTGCTTCCGCGGCGGCCGTGCGAGGTGAGGACGATGTGCTTCGAGCGCATGCTTTGCGTTCACGCGAGCGTGCGAGCCTAAGCGAATTCGCAACCAGGGGCAAGGCAGCGCCGCCGTGCGGTGTTAAGCGGGCGCTCGCCCGGGCCGCTTCCTGCCGGTAGGATCACCGCCTTTGCCAAGGCACGCCCACGCATGGATCTCGCCGCCGTCCGCAGCTATCTTCTCGACCTCCAGCACCGCATCGTCGCGGCGCTCGAGCGCATTGACGGCGAGGGATTCCGGCGCGACGAGTGGAGGCGTCCGGAAGGCGGTGGCGGCGTCGCCCGGCTGATCGAGGATGGCAGGATCCTCGAGCGCGGCGGGGTCAACTTCTCGCACGTCCGTGGCGATCGCCTGCCGCCGTCCGCGACTGCATCGCGCCCCGAAATGGCGGGTCGCGCATGGGACGCGATGGGCGTCTCGCTGGTGCTGCATCCGCGCAACCCCTATGTGCCGACCGTCCACCTCAACGTGCGGATGTTCGTCGCCCATCCGCCTGGCGTCGCGGCGACCGGTCCCGGGGCGGGCGGCCAGCCGATCTGGTGGTTCGGCGGCGGCATGGATCTCACGCCCTACTATCCGTTTGCGGAAGATGCGGTGCACTTCCACCGCACCTGCCGTGCGGCGCTGCTGCCGTTCGGCGAGGACGTCCACGCCCGTTACAAGCGGTGGTGCGACGAATATTTCTTTCTCAAGCATCGGCGCGAGCCGCGCGGCGTCGGCGGCATTTTCTACGACGACCTGAACGAGGGCGGGTTCGACCGCTGTTTCGCGCTGACGCGCAGCGTGGGCGACCACTTCCTCACGGCCTATGCATCGATTCTCGAGCGGCGCAAGGACATGCCGTTCGGGGAGCGCGAACGCGACTTCCAGCTGTATCGGCGCGGGCGCTACGTCGAGTTCAACCTGGTCTGGGACCGCGGAACGCTGTTCGGGCTGCAGTCGAACGGCCGCACCGAGGCGATCCTGATGTCGATGCCGCCGCTCGTGAAGTGGCGCTACGACTGGTCGCCCGAGCCTGGGACGCCCGAGGCGCGCCTCCACACCGACTTCCTGGTGCCGCGCGACTGGGCTGCCGGCGGCTGATCGTGGACGACGCGCCCGCGAAAGACCCGCGCCCGCCGCTTTGCGTGCGGCCGGAGGATCGGCATCTGGTCGAGGAAATGCTGACGACCGAGGTCGTGTTCCAGGGCAAGCTGCTGCACGTCCGTCGCGATCAGGTGCGCCTGCCCGATGGCAGGACCGCGACGCGCGAGTACATCGTCCATCCGGGTGCCGTGCTGGTGGTCCCGGTGCTCGCCGACGGCGGCTTCGTCGTCGAGCGCCAGTTCCGCTATCCGCACAATCGCGTGTTCCTCGAGTTTCCCGCGGGCAAGCTCGACCACGGCGAGTCACCGCTTGCCACGGCGAAGCGCGAGCTGCTGGAGGAAGCCGGCTACACGGCAAAGCGCTGGACGCGGCTCGGCACCGTGCAAACCGTGCTCGCCTACTCGACCGAAGCGATCGAGATCTTTCTCGCCGAGGACCTGGCGCACCTCGGCGCACGGCTCGACGACGGCGAGTTCCTGGAGATCGTCACGCTCTCGCACGACGACATGCTCTCGGCACTCGACCGCGGCGAAGTGACCGACGTCAAGACGGTCGCGGCGCTGATGTTTCTCGAGCGGCGGCGTGCGCCGGCCACGCGATGACGCGCGTCGTCGCGCTGCACCTCGTGATCCGCGGATCGGTGCAGGGCGTGGGCTTTCGCGATGCGATGGCCGATGCCGCCACCGACGTGGGCGTGCATGGCTGGGTACGCAATCGGCGCGACGGTGGCGTCGAGGCCTACGTGCACGGGGATGCGCATGCGGTCGGGCGGATTGTCGCCTGGTGCCGGCGCGGGCCGCCGGTCGCGCGAGTGGCGAGCGTCGAGGCCGAAGCCGTCGCGATCGACATCGCCGTGACCGGCTTCTCGCGGCGACCGACTTCGTAGCGATCGGCGCCGTTTCGGTCAGCGACCCGCGTCCGGCGCTCCGGGTCCGGTGACGCCGAAGACATCCTTCCACGCCGCGTAGGACGACGTCGCCCACAGCGGCAGCGCCAGCAGCAAGCCGGCTCCGTAGGTCATCATGCCGAGCAGCAACAGCAGAAACGACGCCGCTGCATAGACGAGCAGCGTCAGCGGATTGCGCGCGAACGCGGCAAGGCTCGTCGCGAACGAGGCGCGCACCCCTTGGCCGTCGAACAGCGCGGCGAACGGCACGAAGGTCAGCGGCAGCGACGCGAAGAGACCGGCTGCGAAAACCACGACGAGCGTGCCGGGCGACATCGTCGTCGCGCTTTCCGGGGCAAGGAGGTTGACGCCGGCGATCCAGGCGGCGGTGGCGGCCTCCACCGCGAACGCGCCGATGCTCGCGAGAATGACCGCCGCAACGGCCCGCGCGTCGGCCGTGAACGCAAGAACGGCGAGACGCAAACGCACTGGCTCGCGACGGTCTGCCGCGAGGCTCGCATAGAGAAGGCCGCATGCGACGAGCGGAACCACCATGTTCGCGAGCGGTGGCCCGACGAGCGGGACGATGCTCAGCACGAGTTCGGTGACGAGCATCGCGGCTGCGAGCAGAACGAAGCGACCAGGTGCATGCTTGAAGAGCCGCAACGCCTCGCCGTACCAGGCTGCGACGTGCGCGGGCGGGACGGCCCGCGGCGTGCGCGCCGGCGCGGTGTCGGTCGTGGCCATGCGATCGATCGAGATGGGTTGCGCAAGGGCCGCGGGCGCCGGTTGTCTACGCCGCCTCGCCCAGGTAAGCGGCGCGTACGGCCGGATCGTCGAGCAGGCGCTTGGCATCGCCTTCGAGCGTGATCTCTCCCGACTCCATCACGTAGCCGCGATGCGCGACTTCCAGCGCGAGTTTCGCGTTCTGCTCGATCAACAGGATCGTCACGCCCTCGCGCGACACTGCGAGAATCGTTTCGAAGACCTTCTGCACCATGAGCGGCGCGAGCCCCATCGACGGCTCGTCCAGCAGCAGCAGGCGCGGGCGGGACATGAGCGAGCGCCCCATCGCGAGCATCTGCTGCTCGCCGCCGGAGAGCGTGCCCGCGGTCTGTCGACGCCGCTCCTTAAGTCGCGGGAACAGCGAGTAGACGCGCTCGATGTCGCTCGCTATTCCGGCGCGGTCGGAGCGCACGTAGGCGCCCATCGCGAGGTTCTCCTCGATGGTCAGCGCGCCGAACACGCCGCGCCCCTCGGGGACCATCGCAAGGCCGCGGCGAACGAGCTCGAACGCCGGCCGTCCGGTGATGTCCTGGCCCGCGTAGACGATCGAGCCCGAGCGTACCGGCTGCAGCCCGGTGATGCCCTTCAGCGTCGTCGTCTTGCCCGCTCCGTTCGCGCCGATCAGGCAGACGAGTTCGCCGCCGCCGACGTGGAGGTCGACGCCCTTGACGGCCTGGATGCCTCCATAGGCAACCGCGAGCTTCTTGAGCTCGAGCAGCGGAGCGGATGATTGCGCAGTCACTGCGTCAGCCTGCCAGATTCAGCGCCACGTCGCCGCCGAGATACGCGGCGATCACCTGCGGATCGTTCTGCACTTCCGCCGCGGTTCCTTCGGCGATCTTCTTGCCGTAGTCCAGCACGAGCACGCGGTCGCACACGCTCATCACGAGCTTCATGTCGTGCTCGATCAGCAGGATCGTCGTACCGTCGCGGCGGATGTTGTCGAGCAACGAGCGCAGGTTCGCGGTCTCGGTCGCGTTCATGCCCGCGGCCGGCTCGTCGAGTGCGAGAAGCTTGGGGTCGGTCGCGAGCGCGCGCGCGATCTCGAGGCGGCGCTGATCGCCGTAGGGCAGGTGCTTCGCGAGGTCGTTCGCGCGTCTGGCCACGCCGACGTACTGCAGGAGTTCGTGCGCCCGCCGCTCGATCGCGCGCTCCTCGGCGCGCGTGGCGGCATTGCGGGTGATCGCGCCGAACACGCCGGCGTGCGTGCGCACGTGCCGCCCGACCATGACGTTCTCGAGCGCGGAGAGGTTCGCGAACAGCCGTATGTTCTGGAACGTGCGCGCGATGCCGCGCGCCGCGACATCGTTGGGCTTCAGGTTCGCAAGGGGAGCGCCGTCGAACATGAACTGGCCGGAATCCGGCACGTAAATGCCGGTCAGCACGTTGAACAGGCTGGTCTTGCCGGCGCCGTTCGGTCCGATCAGCCCGTAGATCTCGCCCTTGCGGATCGTGAACGTGACCTCCGCGAGCGCCTGCACGCCCCCGAAGCGCTTCGAGATGCTCGTGGCCAACAGCAGCGAGTCCGCAACGCTCACGGCGGGGTCACCCGGTTCGTTTCCAGTTCGCGTTTTCGCAGCGCCGAGGGCAGGATCCCGGCGGGCCGGAACAGCATCATCAGCACCAGCGCGAAGCCGAACAGCAGCATCCGGATCACCTCCGGCTCGAGCAGCATCTTCCCGAACAGCGCCTGTTGCGCCGGCTCCACCGTGTAGCGGAGGATTTCGGGAACGAACGACAGCAGGACCGCGCCCAGGATCACGCCGAAGATGTTGCCCATGCCGCCCAGCACCACCATCGCGAGCACCATCACCGATTCCACCAGAATGAAGCTCTCCGGGCTGATGAAGCCCTGGATCGCGCTGAACATTCCGCCGGCGATGCCGCCGAAGCTCGCGCCCATCGCGAATGCGAGCAGCTTCATGTTGCGCGTGTTGATGCCCATCGCGCGCGCCGCGATCTCGTCCTCGCGGATCGCCTCCCACGCGCGACCGATGCGCGAGTTCTGCAGCCGCATGTTGATGACGATCACGACGACCAGCACCGCGAGCAGCAGGTAGTAGTACTTGATCGGTCCCGTGAAATCGAGCCCGAGGATCGTTTCGCGCTGCGCGAAGCTGAAGCTGCCGATCCGGAACGGGTCGATCAGCGTGATTCCCTGCGGACCGTTGGTGATGTTGACCGGCTGCGACAGATTGTTCAGGAAGACGCGGATGATCTCGCCGAAGCCCAGCGTCACGATCGCGAGGTAGTCGCCGCGCAGTTTCAGCGTCGGGGTCCCGAGCAGCACCCCGAACATGCAGGCGAACGCGGCGCCGATCGGCAATATGACCCAGAATGGCAGATGGACGTTGAAATGGGGGCTCGCGAGCAGCGCGTAGACGTAGGCGCCGACCGCGTAGAACGCGATGTAGCCCAGGTCGAGCAGCCCGGCGAAACCGACGACGATGTTGAGACCCAGCGCGAGCAGGCAATAGAGGATCGCGAGCAGCGTGATCCGGACCCAGAACGTCCCGACCGCCGACAGCGCGAACGGCAGCGCTACCAGCACGACGGCGACCACCGCAACGCCGGCCCACGCAACGCGCGGGCTCCTGCCGAAGTCGAACAGGGCGCGCATCGATGCCTACGCGCGGTCCGCCACGCGCTCGCCCAGGAGCCCCGACGGCCGGAACACCAGCACGGCGATCAGCACCAGGAACGCGAACACGTCCTGGTAGTTCGAGCCGAACAGCGTGAGGTTCGGGTTTTCGATGCAGCGCTGCGCCAGGCCCTCGAACCAGCCGGAAAGGCTGCACAGGTTCGTGAGGTCGCCGACGTAGCCGGCGCCGAGCGCCTCGATCACGCCCAGCAGCAACCCGCCCAGCATCGCGCCGGCGAGATTGCCGATGCCGCCCAGCACCGCGGCCGAGAACGCCTTCATGCCGAGCAAGGCGCCCATCTGGTAATGCGCGATGCCGTAGTAGCTTCCGACCATCACGCCGGCGACCGCGCCCAGCGCGGCACCGATCACGAAGGTCAGCGCGATCACGCGGTTGATGTCGATCCCCATCAGCCCGGCGACCTGCGGATTCTGGGCGGTCGCGCGCATCGCGATGCCGAGCCGGGTCCTGTAGACGAGCAGAAGCAGGAGTGCCATCAGCCCGATCGAGCCCGCGATGATCGCGATCTGCACGTTGGTGATTGTCGCGCCATCGGGTGTGCCGGTGACGTGGTAGGAGACCGTCTTGACGATCTGCGGGTAAGACAGCGGATTGCGGCTCCAGACGATCATCGCGAGGTGCTGCAGGATGATCGACAGGCCGATCGCCGTGATCAGCGGCGCGAGGCGGGGGGCGTTGCGCAACGGCCGGTATGCAGTGCGCTCCAGCGTGTAGCCGACCGCCATGCACACCGGGACCGCCGCGAGCGTTCCGATCAGCACGATCGCGAGCGGCGGCAGCGGCGCGCCCGTCCCCGCCAGCGCGACGATCACCGTGTAGGCGACCATCGCTCCGATCATCACGACCTCGCCGTGGGCGAAGTTGATGAGCTGGATGATCCCGTAGACCATCGTGTAGCCCAGCGCGACGATCGCGTACACGCTGCCCAGGGTGACCCCGTTGATGATCTGCTGGAGGAACGTGTCGAGGGGGTGCATGGCAAAACGGATCGGGACGCATCCTGCGCGCCGGGCCGTCGTCGTCTGTCCTGCGGGTCCGGTCGCTCGAAGACCGCGCCCATTGTCCTGTGTGGCGGCGGATTGGGCAACTTCAAAAGAAAACGGCGCCCCGCGGGGCGCCGTTTCGGCGGAGCGTTGGTCAACCTACTTCTTCGGCGCCTCGGCCGGAGCGGGTGGGGGTGCGGCCGCAGGGGCCGCTGCCGGCGCAGCGGCCGCCGTCATCTTCATGAATTCCTCGAAGGTCGCCGTCGTGCCGGCCTTCACCACCGCGATCGGCTCGACCTTGCCGCCCTTCAGCGTGAAGATCGTGATTTCGGCGTTTTTGCGGTCGCCCTTCTCGTCGAACTCGATCTTGCCGGTCGCGCCGTTGTAGCTGATCTTCTGCAGCTCGGGCAGGAATTTGGCCGGGTCGGTCGAATTCGCCCTCTGCATCGCCGCGACCATCAGGCCGACGGCGTCGTAGAAGAACGGCGCGTACTGCTTCACGTCGCCGTACTTGGCCTTGAACGCGTCGTTGAACTCCTTGCTGGCGGCCGAGGCCGGCAGGCCGGCTTGCGAGCAGATGAGGCCCTCGGCCGCAGTGCCGGCGAGCTTGGCCATTTCGTCGGTGCAGGCGCCGTCACCGAAGCTGAACACCGCCTTGATGCCAAGTTCGCGGGCCTGCTTGATCATCGGGCCGCCGGTGGCGTCCATGCCGCCGTAGAAGATCGCGTCCGGCGCCTTGCCCTTGATCTTGGTCAGGATTGCCTTGAAGTCGGTCGTCTTGTCGGTGGCCTTTTCACGGGCCACGACCTGGACGCCGGCCGCCTTCAGCGTCTTTTCGACCTCGTTCGCCAGCCCTTCGCCGTACGCGGTCGCGTCGTCGGCGATCGCGACCTTCTTGACCTTGAGCGAGTTCAGATATTGGGCCACCGCCGGACCCTGCTGGTCGTCGCGACCCACGGTCCGGAAAATCGTCTTGAAGCCCTGCTCGGTGAGCTTGGGGTTCGTCGCCGAGCCCGAGATCATCGGGATGCCGGCCTGGTTGTAGACAGCCGACGCGGGGATCGAAACGCCCGAGTTCAGGTGCCCCGCGACGCCGGCGACCTTGGCGTCGACGAACTTCTGCGCGATCGTCGGGCCCATCTTCGGGTCGGCCTGGTCGTCCTCGCTCATCAGTTCGAACTTGACGGTCTTGCCGCCGATCTTGATCTTCCTGGCCGTCGCTTCCTCCACCGCGAGGCGGGCTCCGTTCTCGTCATCCTTGCCGAGGTGCGCGATGCCGCCGGTCAGCGGGCCCGCGTGGCCGATCTTGACGACGACGACTTCCTCGACCGGCGCTGCGGGTGCCGCCGGTGCCGCGGCCTTCTTGGGTTCTTCCTTGCCGCAGCCGTAGATGGTGACCAGCGTGGCGGCCAACAGCGTAAGGCCGAGCTTCTTGCTGACGACGTTCATGGAGCTTTCTCCAGGGGGATGGAAAGGGGAAACAGGCGATTATTCAATGAGTGCCGTAGACTGTCAATCTAGGACCCGGACCGACGTGCCGAGCCGAGCGTCGCAGGAGCCCCACCCGTTGCCCCTGTAGGAGCCGGGCGTACCTCATGAAAGCCAGCTTGCCGGGCGTTTCGCCCGCGGACTAAGCTTCCTGCTCCACGAATCCGCCGGCCGGTGCTTACGCATCCAACCGGGGATTCGGGCGCTTCCGCCGCCAAGAGCGGCAGCGGCGTCACGCCGGGGGACGTCCCGGACCTCTGGAGGTTGCATGGCCCCATCCATCACCCGTCGACGGGTCGTCGGCGGACTGATCCTGCTCCTGATTCTCGGCGCCTTCGCCGTCGCAATCGGCATGCGCATTGCCAAGAAGGCTGCCGAAAACAGCGAGGGACCTGACAAGGGCCCTCCGGTCACGCTCGAGTTCGCGCCGGCCGACCTGGCATACGTGACCGCCCGCCCGATGTCCCGCTGGCTCGCCGTGTCCGGCACGCTGCAACCCGAGCGGCAGGCGATGGTCAAGGCCAAGGTCGCGGGCGAGGTTCGGCAGATATCGCTGCGCGAAGGCGAGGCCGTGACCGCGGGCCAGGTGGTCGCACGTATCGACACCGCCGATCTCGACGCAAAGTTGGCCGAGCGCGTCGGTGCGCTCGAGAGCGCCAGGGCGCAGCTCGCGCTCGCGACCAAGACGCGGGCGATGAACCTCAAGCTGCTGAACGAGAAGTTCATCTCGCAGAACGCGTTCGACAGCAGCGAATCGAGCTTCGATGTCGCGCAGGGCAACGTCAAGTCGGCCGAGGCGCAGGTGAGGCTCGCGCAGAATGCATTGAAGGACGCGGTCGTCGTCGCGCCGCTGTCGGGCATCGTCGCCAAGCGTCACGTGCAGCCGGGCGAAAAAGTGGGCTTCGACGCGCCGCTGCTGACCGTCGTCGATCTGACCGATCTCGAAGTGCAGGCGCTGGTGCCCGCCGTCGACGTACCCGAACTCGCCATCGGCATGCCGGTCGAGCTCACCGTCGACGGCTTTGGCGATCGCCGCTTCACGGGGCGCATCGGGCGCATCAATCCCTCCACCGAGCCGGGCACGCGCGCGATCCTGATCTACGTCGCGCTCCCCAACCGCGATGCAAGCCTCCGAAGCGGCATGTTCGCGACCGGGCGCATTGCGCTTGCGGCGACCGGCGCCGCGCAGACGCTTCCCGCCGGCGCGATCCGCACCGAGGCGGGGGAGACGTTCGTGTGGACGATCGCCGACGGCAAGCTCGTGCGGCGAACGGTGCTGATCGGCCGTCGCGACGACGAGGCCGGGCTCATCGAGTTGAAGACCGCGCTGCCACCCGGTTTGCCCGTGCTCGCCGCGCGCTTCGACAACCTGAAGGACGGCTCGCCTGCGATCGTGCGGGCCACGCCGACGTCCGGCGCCGCCTCGCGTCCGGGTTAGCCGACGTCACGTCGCGCAGGCCGATGTTGCGAAACGTGCCGCCTCACGCCCGGTGTTTAGTGCCGTTGCACGGCGGCGGCGCACGGCCGCCCGAAGCCGCCGCCTCGACTTTCTTCTCGTCGAAAAACGCGGGCTAGCCTTTCTCCCGCGCTTTTCGACGAACGACACCTATGTGGATGACGCGCGTCTCGATCAGCAATCCCGTATTTGCCACGATGGTGATGGTGGCGATCACCGTGCTCGGACTTTTCTCCTACGCGCGCCTGCGTGTCGAGCAGATGCCCGAGGTCACGCTGCCCTTCCTGATCATCCAGACGAGCTACCCCGGCGCGTCGCCGGAAGCCGTGGAAGTCGACGTCACCAAGCCGATCGAGAGCGCGGTGAACGGCGTCGCCGGCGTGAAGCTCATCCGCTCGGTCACGTTCGAGGGCCGAAGCTCGGTGTTCGTCGAGTTCCGGCTCGACACCGACATGCAGCGGGCGACCGCCGATGTGCGCGACAAGGTGGCGCTCGTGCGTCCCGGCTTTCCGCGCGACGTCAAGGATCCGCTGGTGGTGCGCGCCGATACCGAGAACCAGGAACCGGTGGTGTCGCTCGCCGTCATGTCCGACACGACCGGCCTGCGCGAACTCACTTCGCTCACCGACCAGACGATCGTCAAGGGCCTGGAAAACGTGCCCGGGGTCGCCCGCGTCGTCGCCAACGGCACGGTGACGCGGCAGATCCTGATCCAGATCCGGCCGGAGGCGCTGACCGCGCTCGGCATCGGTGTCGACCAGGTGATGAACGCGATCCGCACGGCGAACCAGGACGTGCCCGCGGGCCGGCTCTCGCGCGGTCAGAGCGACACGATCGTGCGCATCGAGGGAAAGATCAAGGACCCGGCGCAGTTTGGCCGGATCATCGTCGCGCAGCAGGGCGGCGGCGCGGTCTACCTTGCGCAGGTGGCCGAGGTGATCGACGGCGAGAAGGAGGAGACCTCGGTCGCGCGCATCAACGGCCGCCCGTCGATCACGATCGACGCACTGCGCGCACAGGACGCCAACGTCGTCGAGACCGGCCGCGGCGTCATCGCGGCCGTGACCGAGCTCAGGAAACGCATCCCGCCGGATGTCGAGCTTGCCGTCGTCTACAACGCGGCCGAGAGCGTCGAGAAGAGCGTCAACCGCGTGAAGAGCACGATTCTCGAGGGCGCGCTGCTGACGGTGCTGATCGTGTTCCTGTTCCTGCACAGCTGGCGCAGCACCGTCATCACCGGCCTGACGCTGCCGATCGCGGTGATCGCGACGTTCATCGCGCTCTACGCGTTCAACTTCTCGCTCAACTTCCTGACGCTGATGGCGCTGTCGCTTTGCATCGGCCTGCTGATCGACGACGCGATCGTCGTGCGCGAGAACATCGTGCGGCACCTCGGCATGGGCAAGGACCACCGCACCGCGGCCCGCGAGGGCACCGACGAGATCGGACTCGCGGTGATGGCGACGACGTTTGCGATCGTCGCGGTGTTCGTCCCCATCGCGTTCATGAGCGGCATCATCGGCCGCTTCTTCTACCAGTTCGGCATCACGGTCGCGGTCGCGGTCATGGTGTCGCTGTTCGTGAGCTTCACGCTCGACCCGATGCTGTCCTCGGTCTGGCACGACCCGCCGGGCTCTCGCTTCCGCCGGGTGCCGTGGCTCGGGCGGTTCATGGACCGGGTCGAGCGCGGCATCGAGTGGATGCACGCCGTCTACGGCCGGACACTCGAGTGGGCGCTCGGCCGCCGCAAGTCCGTGCTCGCGATCGCGTTCGTCGCGTTCGCGGGCAGCTTCGCGCTCGTGCCGCTGATCGGCACCGAGTTCGTGCCGCAGTCGGACCAGGGATTCATCTCGCTTCGCCTCAACACCGCGGTCGGCTCGAGCCTCGACTACACCGACGGCAAGATGCGGCAGGTCGAAGGCGTGCTGAAGCAGTTCCCGGAAATCGAGCTCGCGATGACGACCGTGGGGACCGACGAGGGCCGCAATTACGCGCGCATCAACCTGAAGCTCGTCGATCTCGACAAACGCGACCGGTCGCAGAAGGATCTCGAGAAGGCGATCCGCGCTGCGCTTCGGCCCGTTCCGGGCGTCGAGCTCACCGTTGGCTTCAACCGCCCGATCTTCGTCAATGTGCTGGGGCCGGACCCCGATCGTCTGGTTGTGCTGGCGAACGAGCTTAAGGCGAAGGTCGCGCAGGTGCCGGGAATTGCCGATCTCGAGCTGTCCGAGAAGACGCCCACCCCCGCGCTGTCGGTGCGCCTCAACAACAACGCGGCGGCCGACCTCGGCATCACCGTGCAACAGGTGGGCGCGACGATCCGCCCGCTGTTGGCCGGCGACACGGTGAGCTACTGGCTCGCACCTGATTCGCAGAATTACGAGGTCAACGTACGGTTGGCGAAGGACCGCCGCCAGCTCTCCTCCGACATCGGCAACCTCTATCTGACGACCAACAAGCGCGGTCCGGGCGGCGAACTGCGCATGGTGCCGCTGCGGCAGGTGGCGGAGGTCGTCGAGACGACGAGTCCTCCGACGATCCGGCGCGAGGAGCTGCAACGTCGGGTATCGCTGTTCGCCAATGCGCAGGGCCGGCCCGCGGGCGACGTCGGCAAGGACGTGAGCCGGCTCGTGAAGGAGACGAAGCTGCCGCCCGGCTACCGGATCTCCATTCGCGGGCAGACCGAACAGATGCAGGATTCCTTCGCGGCCGCGATGGCGGCGCTCGGTCTCGCGGTGATCTTCATCTACCTGATCCTCGCCTCGCAGTTCGCGAGCTTCCTGCAGCCGCTCGCGATCATGGTGTCGCTGCCGTTCTCGCTCATCGGCGTCTTCCTCGCGCTGCTGTTCACCGGCACCACGCTCAACATCTTCTCGATGATCGGTTTCATCATGCTGATGGGGCTCGTCACGAAGAACGCGATCCTGCTCGTCGATTTCGCGAACCGCGCGCGTCGCGGCGGCGCGTCGCTCCACGACGCGCTGTTGCAGGCCGGCCAGGTGCGCCTGCGCCCGATCCTCATGACCACCGGCGCGATGATCGGCGGCATGCTGCCGCTTGCGTTGGGCGTGGGCGAGGGCGGCGAGACACAGGCGCCCATGGGACGCGCGATCATCGGCGGCGTCATCACCTCGACGCTGCTCACGCTCGTCGTCGTGCCGGTCCTCTACACCTACCTCGACCACTGGGCCCTTTCGCGGCGCGGGCGCCGCGCTGCGCGCGCCGCCGCGCAAACCGGGGCCGGCGTGGGCGCGGGCGACTGACACCCGCGCAGGATTCGAAAGGAGGCACCCGGCTGCGCGGCCGTGCCGAGGTTTCGGCTCCTTAGGGAACCTCTGATCAACTCCCGCGTGGCCGCGACGGGTCTTAGCGGAACGGGACGCGCGAAGCGCGGCGACGCGAAGGCCGGGCGCCTTCGCAAGCCGGACGACAAAGCAGACCGCCCGCAAAGACCCGTCCCTTCGGGCTGCTGCGAGACGCGGCGCCTGCTTCGCCTCGCTTCTCGGCCTCGTAGGCTTGGCTACGACCTTCGTCGCGAGTCTCGCATTCATCCGCGTTTCGCCCCGCAGCGCGACCATGTGGGAGTTGATCAGAGGTTCCTTAGCAACCCGGACCGGTTTCCCCCCGGCAGCCGCCCCGACGGTGGCTGCCGGAGCGCGTGTCTACCGCTCTTGGGGGGCCTGCGTCGGAGGCGAACGCCGGCGGTTCGTTGTTGGTTGCTCGTATAATTATTCGATTGTATAGTTATCGCATGCCGCGCCCTTCGCGCAACGTCGATGAGCAGCTCCTTCGCGCAGGCCGCGAGCTGTTTCCCGTCTCCGGCTGTGCGGGCTTGTCGCTGCGGCGGCTGACCGAACATGCGGGCGTCAACCTCGGCATGTTCCACTACCACTTCCGCACCAAGGAAGTGTTCGTGCGGCAACTGCTGCAGGGCCTCTACGATGAGATGTTCGCGGATCTGGCCGTCGCGGCCAGTCCTGCGGACGGGGCCATTGCGGCCTTGCGCCGGGCTGCGAATGTGATTGCCCACTTCGTTCGCGACCAGCACGCTGTCTTGCGCCGTATCGTCGCCGACGCGATGGACGGGCAACCGCTCGCGCGCGAATTCCTGCGCACCAACGTGCCGCGGCATTTGGCGGTGGTCGTCGCGCTGATCAGCGAGGGCCAGCGTGCCGGGCTCCTGAAGCCGATGCCGGTGGCCAACGCGGTAGCGTTTCTCGCCGGCGCGGTGGGTGCTCCGCTGCTGCTCGGAAGCGCGCTTGCCGACGATCCGCTTGCCGATCCCGAGCTCGCAAGACGACTTGACGCCGACGTTCTTTCCGAGCAGGCGATCGCCGAGCGCATCGATCTCGCGCTCGCCGGTCTCACGCTGCCGCCGCAGGGGAAACCACGATGAGACGTGATGTGCGTTGGGCGGCGATCGTGTTTTTCCCGCTCCTTGCAGGTTGCGGCGAAAAGACCGTGCCCGGATACGCGGGCTACGTCGAAGCCGAGTACGTCCGCGTGGCGTCCGCGCTATCGGGTCATCTTCTCCGGCTGGCGGTGGCGCGCGGCGACGAAGTGCAGGCGAAGGCTCCGCTCTTCGTGCTCGAAAGCGAATCGGAGCGCGCCGCCCGTGCCGAGGCGGAGGCGCGCGTGGCGCGTGCGCAGGCGACGCTCGCCAACCTGGAGAAGGCGCGACGTCCCCCGGAAATCGCCGCCGCGAAGGCACAACTCGCCCAGGCGCAGGCGTCGCTTGCGCAGGCGGAGGCCGACTTCGTGCGGACCAAGAAATTGGTCGCCGAGGGGTTCGTTTCGCCACAAAAGCTGGACGACGCCGTGGCCTTCCGTGACCGCAGCCAGGCGCAGGTCGCGCAGCTGGCGGCCGAGGTCGCCGTCGCAAATCTCCCGGCGCGCAGTGACGAGATCGCGGCTGCGCGAGCCGAGATCAAAGCCGCGACGGACGCGGCCGCGCAGGCGCAGTGGCGCCTCGACCAGAAGACACAGGCGGCGCCGGTGGCAGGGCTCGTCGCCGACACGCTCTATCGTCCCGGCGAATGGGTCGCGGCGGGTGCGCCCGTCGTTTCGCTGCTGCCGCCCTCGAACATCAAAGTGCGGTTTTTCATGCCGGAGCCCGCGCTCGCCGGACTGCACGTCGGCGATGCGGTCAACGTGAGCTGCGACGGCTGCGGCGGCCCGATCGCCGCGAAGGTGACCTTCATCGCGCCGGAAGCCGAATACACGCCGCCCGTCATCTACAGCCGCGAGAATCGCGCCAAGCTCGTGTTCCTCGTCGAGGCGCGGCCCGCCGCGCCGCAGCCGGCGCTGCGCCCCGGGCTGCCGGTCGAGGTCAAGCGCGCGGGCGATGCCGTACGGTAGAGGACATGCCCGATATCGACACTGCGCCCGCGATCGACGTGCGCGGCCTCACCAAGCGGTACGCGGGCCGTGCGGTCGTGGACGGCTTCGCGATTACGGTGCGGCGGGGCGAGATCTTCGGCTTCCTCGGCCCGAACGGCAGCGGCAAGACGACGACGATACGCATGCTGTGCGGCCTGCTCACGCCCGACGCCGGCGAAGGCACGTGCCTGGGCTACGACCTGCGAACGCAGGCCGATGCGATCAAGCGCGAAGTCGGCTACATGACGCAGCGCTTCAGCCTCTACGAGGACCTGTCGATCGGCGAGAACCTGGACTTCGTCGCTCGCGTCTACCGCGTGCCCGACCGGCGCCGTGCGGTGGATGACGCGCTCGCGCGCCTTGGCCTCGAAGGCCGGCGCACGCAGCTTGCCGGCACGCTCTCGGGCGGCTGGAAGCAGCGCCTTGCGCTCGCGGCGTGCCTGCTCCATTCGCCCAGGCTGCTGCTGCTGGACGAGCCGACCGCGGGTGTCGATCCCGCGGCGCGACGCGATTTCTGGGAGCACATCCACGACCTCGCGGCGCAGGGCATGACGGTGCTGGTCAGCACCCACTACATGGACGAGGCCGAGCGATGCCACGCGCTCGCCTATCTCGCGTACGGACGGCTGCTCGTCACGGGTACTGCGGCGGAAGTGATCGCGCGATCGGGACTTGCGACGTTCGTCGTCGAGGCGCCGGGCACCGGCGAGCGCGGACTGGCGCTGCTGACCCGCAAGTTGCGCAAGGCGCCGGGCGTGGAGACGATCGTCCCGTTCGGCACGGCGCTGCACGTGTCCGGACGCGATCGCGATGCGCTGTTGCGGACGGGCGAGGCGGTCGCCCGCGACGGATTCGCCTGGCTGGAAATCGGGCCCTCGCTCGAGGACGTGTTCGTGCAACTGATGCAGCAGGCGCAGGACAACTTCCGCTGATCGCCATGCCGTCGCTCGCCCGCTTCGTCGCGATCGCGCTCAAGGAATTCGTGCAGATGCGGCGCGACCGGCTGACGTTTGCGATGATCGTGGGCGTGCCCATCCTGCAACTGGTGCTGTTCGGCTACGCGATCAACACCGATCCGAAGGCGCTGCCGACCGCGGTGGTCGCGCATGACGCGAGCGAGTTCACACGGAGCTTCGTGCGGGCGGTCGAGAACACCGGTTATTTCGCCGTCGTGCGAACGCCCGAGAGCGAGGCCTTGGCCGACCGCATGCTGGCGACCGGCGAAGTGCAGTTCTCGATCGTGATTCCGCCGGATTTCACCCGCGACCTGCTGCGCGGGCAGCGGCCCGTGCTGCTCGTCGCAGCCGACGCGTCCGACCCGGCGGCGACCGGCAACGCGCTCGCCGCGTTGGTGCAGCTGCCCTCACGGGCGCTGCAGCACGATCTCGCCGGCACGAGCGCATCGCTCGCGCCCGGTATCGCCCCGTTCGAAGTTCGGGTACAGCGGCGATACAACCCGGAGGGGATCACCCAGTACAACATCGTGCCGGGTCTGCTCGGCGTGATCCTGCAGATGACGATGGTGATGATGACCTCGTTCGCGATCACCCGGGAGCGGGAGCGCGGGACATTCGAGAGCCTGCTTGCCACGCCAGCGACGCCCCTCGAGGTGATGACCGGCAAGATCGTGCCGTACATCGTCGTCGGGTTCGTGCAGGCGGCGATCATCATGGGCGCGGCCAAGCTGCTGTTCGACGTGCCGATGTACGGAAGCCTGCTGCTGCTGTTCGTCGCGATGATCGCGTTCATCGCGGCGCTGCTCGCGCTCGGGTTCACGATCTCCACGCTCGCCCGCACCCAGCTGCAGGCGATGCAGATGACGTTCTTCTTCTTCCTGCCGTCGCTGCTGCTGTCCGGGTTCATGTTCCCGTTTCGCGGCATGCCGGGCTGGGCGCAGGCCGTCGGCGAGGTCTTTCCGCTGACGCACTTCCTGCGCATCGTCCGCGGCATCCTGCTCAAGGGCAACGGCTGGACGGAGACCGCGCCGCACCTTGCGCCGATCGGCCTCTTTCTGGTCGTCGTCGCCGGGATCGCGCTGTTGCGCTATCGCCGGACGCTGGATTGAGGCGGGCAGTGAAACGAAGGGTGACGATAGTCACGGGGAAACAGGGTCGGGTTTGTTATAATGACCCGCGGTCAGTTACGCGGAAGACAACCCGGAAAAGCGCATGAGTTCATTTGACGTCGAGCGCGCACGCTTCAATATGGTCGAGCAGCAGGTGCGTCCATGGGACGTGCTGGATCCGGACGTGCTGGACCTGCTGTCGACGGTCAAGCGCGAGGAGTTCGTGCCGCCGGCCTACCGCAATCTCGCGTTCGCCGATCTCGAGATTCCGCTTGGCGACGGTCAATCGATGTGGCCGCCCAAGCTCGAGGCGCGCGCCTTGCAGGAACTTCGGCTTGCCCGCGGCGAGACGGTGCTGGAGATCGGCACCGGCAGCGGGTACTTCAGCGCGCTCCTCGCGGGCATGGGCGCACGCGTGACGTCGGTCGAGATCCGGCCCGCGCTCGCCGCGTCCGCGCGTGAGCGGCTCGCCCGCCACCACATCGAGCGGGTGCGGGTCGAACTGGGGGATGGTGCGCGCGGCTGGGGCAATGGGCAATACAACGCGATCGTGCTGACCGGCTCCACCCCCGTGCTGCCGCGTCGAGTCCTCGAGCAGCTTCAGCCTGGCGGCCGCGTGTTCGCCATCGTCGGCGACGCGCCGGTGATGACTGCGCGCCTCGTTCGCTGGAACGCGCCCGGCGCGCCGACCGCCACCGACCTGTTCGAGACGGTCGTGGCGCCGCTCGACAACGCCGCGAGTCCCGGAAGGTTCCGTTTTTGATCAACCAGCTTGCCGCATCGGAGCTTGCCGCGTGGCGCGAAGACGCGGGGCGCGAGCCTCCGCTCGTCGTCGACGTGCGCGAGCCGTGGGAGTACAACGTCTGTCATATCGACGGCGCGCTGCTGATCCCGCTGGGGGAGCTCACGGTGCGCGCGCGCGAGCTTCCGCACGGCCGCGAGCTCGTCATGGTCTGCCACCACGGCGTGCGCAGCCTGCACGCGGCGGGCTGGCTGCTGCGCGCGGGGTATTCCCGCGTGCACAATCTGCGCGGTGGCGTCGCGGCATGGGCGGCCGAGGTCGACCCGACGATGCCGCGCTACTGACACTTCTGAACGGATCGACGACGATGAATCGACGCCTGTTTTCGCTGGCCATTCCGCTCGCGCTCGCCGCGCTGGCCGGCGCCACGCCGGCATTCGGCGAAGACCTGCTGCAGATCTACCGCGAAGCGCAGTTGAACGATCCGCAGGTCGCGGCGGCGCGCGCGAACTGGGTGGCGACGCAGGAACGAGTGCCGCAGGCGCGCTCGCAGCTCCTGCCCAACGTCGGCCTGTCCGCGAGCGCCAACGCGAACGACAACCGGCAGGAGTTCAAGGGCCCCAACGCCACGGTGTCGGCCAACAGCTTCGGCAATGCCGCCTTCACGATTTCGGCAAGCCAGCCGCTGTACCGCTACCAGAACGTGGTCGCGTACGACCAGGCGAAACAGCAGGTCGAGCAGTCGGACTACGCGCTTGCGAGCGCGCAACAGGACCTGATCCTGCGCGTTGCGCAGGTGTACTTCGACGTGCTGCTTGCCGAGTACGCGGTCGAGCTCGCCAATGCACAGAAGGCGGCGGTGTCCGAACAGCTTGCCCAGGCGAAGCGCAACTTCGAGGTCGGGGTGGCGACGATCACCGACACGAACGAGGCGCAGGCGCGCTTCGATGCGATCGTCGCGCAGGAGATCACGACGCAGAACGAGCTCGACAACCGGCGCACGGCGCTTCGCGCGATCATTGGCCGCGCGCCCAAGGACCTGAAGAAGTTCGGTGGCGGCTTCGAGCCCGTTCTGCCGCAACCGTTCTCGCCGGACCACTGGGTCGACCGGGCGCTTTCCGACAACCTGCAGGTGCGCATCGCCAAGTACAACTTCGACATCGCCTCGCTCGAGATCGAGCGCCAGCGTGCGGCGAACTACCCCACCGTGGATCTCGTCGGCAGCTACGGCAACAGCTACGGAACCGGGTCGCTCGTCAACAACCTCGACGTCTACGGCCGCACCGCGCAGATCGGCGTCGCCCTCGCCGTGCCGCTCTATCAGGGCGGACTCGTGAACTCGAAAGTGCGGGAGGCGATCGCGCTGCAGGACAGCTCGCGGCAGAACCTCGAGGCGGCGCGCCGCAATGCGCTGTTCAACGCGCAGACGGGCTTCACCGGTGTGGCGAGCGCCGCCGCGTCGGTCAAGGCGTTCGAGCAGGCGGTGCGTTCCTCCGAGACCGCGCTGCAGTCGAACCGGCTCGGGCAGGAAGTGGGCGTGCGCACGAACCTCGACGTGCTGAATGTCACGCAGGTCGTCTTCCAGAACCGGCGCGACCTCGCCAACGCCTACTTCGTCTACCTGATCTCGGTGCTGCGGCTCAAAGCGGCGGTCGGCACGCTGTCCGAGGACGACGTGCTGGAAATCAACCGCCGGCTGAAGGGATAGCCCGGATCTTTCACCCGGCCGCTGCCGATTCGATCAAGACTCGAGTCTTGCCAGGCGCTCCGGCCCCGCCACCGGCGGAGCAAGTTGGACGGATGGGCTGCGCGGTTTCTTGACGGCCGTCCTGCCCCTGGCTCGGGCTTGCTCTCCTAGTCGCTGCTATTGGCGTCGTCGTCGGCTGCGCGCGATCCAGGCCGCAAGCCGCCGCGCCCAATTCCCGTGCCGTGGTCAAACGCCCGAGCTGGCGACTTGGGCGTCGCGCGGAAGCCGCTGCGCAACGAATGCCCACGTGCGGTCGATTGCGCCGCGATGGGCAGCGTGGAAGCGCGCTGCAGCCGCGGCCATTGCCGCTCGATCCGCCGGATCGGCGAGCAGTGTCCGCACCGCAACGATCAGCGCGTCCGCATCCGCCACGCGGCGCGCGGCGCCCTCCGCAACCGCGCGCTCCGCCGCGTCCGCGAAGTTGAACGTATGCGGCCCGGTGAGCGTGGCGCGACCGAGCGCGATCGGCTCGATCAGGTTCTGGCCGCCGAGCGGAACCAGGCTGCCGCCGACGAATGCCACGTCGCACGCCGCGTAGTACGCCGCGAGCTCGCCCATCGTATCGCCGAGCACGAAGCGGACATCCGCCGGCACTGCGCGGTTTTCGCTGCGGCGGACGAACGCGAGGCCGCGCGTTCGCAGCAGATCGGCCACCGCGTCGAAACGCTGCGGATGGCGCGGCACGATCACGGTCAGGACGTCGGCGGGCAACGGGTTCCGCCCCATCGCGGCGAGCAGCAATTCCTCCTCGCCCTCGCGCGTCGACGCGGCGATCCACACCGGGCGCCCGTCGCCGAACTGCGCGCGCAGGTCGCGCCCGCGCGCACGTTGATCATCGGTCACCGCGACGTCGAATTTGAGGTTGCCGGTGACGACGATGTCGCGGCCGCCGAGCATGCCAAGGCGTTGTGCGTCCCCGGTCGTCTGTGCGGCGATGCCGGCGAGCGCCGCAAGCATCGGCCGGGTGATGCCCGGCACACGCGCGTAGCCCGCTGCGGATTTCGGCGACATCCGGGCGTTGACGAGGAAGAGCGGTACCTCGTGAGCGCGACAGCGGGCCACGAGATTCGGCCACAGCTCGGTTTCCATCACGAGTCCCGCGCGCGGACGGAAGTGCGCGAGGAAGCCGTCGATGGCAAACGGCAGGTCGTACGGAAGAAATGCCTGCACGACACGGTCGCCGTAGAGGGCGCGGGCGGTTTCGCGACCGGTCGCTGTCATGCCGGTCAGCAGAATGCGGGCATTCGGGTGCTCGCGCGCGAGACGCTCGATCAGCGGCGCTGCGGCGCGGGTCTCGCCGACCGAAACCGCGTGCACCCACCAGGTCTCTCGTTCCTCCGCGAGAGCGTCGTAGCGACCGAACCGTTCCGCAACGTGTTGGCGATAGCCGGGCTCGCGCCGGCCGCGCCACCACAGGCGCACCGGTATCAGCGGCAGCGCCAACCACCACAGCAACGTGTAGAGCGCGCGCATCTGCGCAGAGTCTCGCGAGCAGCGTCAAGCGCCGCGCAGCAGCGCGTCGACCGTCGCCCGCACGTCCTCGAGTGTGGGCACGCGACCACTGCCGCCCAGGTCGCGCGCATGCGGTCCGCAGATTGCCACACCTGCGCGCACGGGATCGGTTGCCGTGAACAGCGCCACGGTCGGCGTGCCCAGCGCAGCCGCGAGGTGCGTAAGCCCGGTGTCGACACCGACCGCGAGATCCGCATGCGCGATCAGCGTCGCGAGCGCCGTGAGCGTCTGCCGTGGCGGGACGAGCGTGCCAGGGATCTCCCGCGCAAGACGTTCGCTGCGCTCGCGCTCGTCCGAACCGCCCCAGGGCAGCAGAGCGGCGCGCCCCGTTCGCGTGAGCTCGCGAAGCAGCGCGCGCCAGCGCTCCTCGGGCCAGAGCTTGTCGATGCGCGAGGTCGCGTGGATGGCGACCACATAGCGGCTTGCCGGCATCGCGTCCGCGAGCGCCGGTGGCCGCAGCGACCATCGCGGCGGGCCTTCGACCGCGTAACCCAGCGCCGCGGCGGCGAGCGCGCGACAGCGGTTGACGAAGTGGAGTCCGACCGGCACCCGATGGTGGACATCGTGCAGCCATGTCGCCGCCGGCTCGCGGATCGTCGTGCGGTCGAAGCCGTGCCGCACGCCTTGCGCGAGCCGCGCGATCGCGGCACCCTTCATCTGTTCCTGCAGGTCGAGGATCGCATCGTAGCGCTCGGCGGACACCGCGCGGCGGAACGCCGCCGCCTCGCGCCATGTCGCTGCGCTCAGCAATTGCCTGCGCCAGCGGCGCAACGCCACCGGGATCGTGCGGCGGATGGCCGGGGTGAGGGATGGCAGCTCGACGAACGCTTCCTCGGCCACCCAGTCGATCGCGGTACCGGGGCGTGCGCGGGCGATGTCGGCCGCGATGGCCAGCGCATAGACGACGTCGCCGAGAGAACTCGGCCGCACGACCAGCACCGCGCTCATGGTCGCGGCCGCTTTCGCGGCGGAATCGATGGCAGGCCGGAAACCACGTAGAATCGGGAGCCGTTCACGAAGCCTTTCGCGCTTCCCAAACTCCGGCGACGAGTAGCGTACGCCGCATGGCGCAATGCCCGAGCCGCTTCCCCTTTCGCTGGTCGTGATCACACGCGATGCCGCGGGCGATCTCCCCGCGTGCCTCGCCTCGGCGCGTTTCGCCGCGGAGACGGTCGTCGTCGATTCGGGCAGCCGCGATGATACCGTGGAAATCGCGCGCAACGCCGGCGCGCGGGTGATCGAACATCCGTGGCTGGGCTTCGGGCCCCAGAAGAACTTCGCCGTTGCCCAGGCGAGTCGCGATTGGGTGTTGTGCATGGATGCAGACGAGCGCGTCTCGCCTGAGCTCGAGTCGGCGATCCGCGCGGCGTTCGCGCGCGGCGCCCCGTCGGTCGCCGGCTATGCGATCGCGCGGCGCAACCGCTTCCTCGGACGCTGGCTTTCGCACGGCGAGGGCTATCCCGACTGGAACGTGCGCCTGTTCGACCGCCGCCGCGCCCGCTGGACGACGGACCCGGTGCACGAGCACGTTGTCGCCGATGGGCCGGTCGCGCGGCTTGCCGGCGACATACTCCACGCATCGGCCGAATCGCTCGAGGCGTATATCGCCAAGCAGAATCGCTACACGACGCTGCAGGCGGAGGCGCTCCACGCGCACGGGGAGCAAGCCGGGCTCGGGCGGATCGCGCTGTCGCCGCTCGCGCGGTTTTTCCGCTTCTACGTGCTGAAGGGAGGCTTTCTCGACGGGTCCGCGGGTTTCGCGCACATCGCGATCGGCGCGTTCGCGAGCTTCCTCAAGTACGCGAAGCTCGCCTCGCTGCGTGCCACGCGGATGCCGCCCGGCCCGCCGTGAACGCGATCGATTCCGCCGTTGCGGCGCGCATGCGGGTGCTGGTGACCGGCGCCGCCGGGTTCATCGGCATGCACACGGTGCGTGCGCTCGCCGATGCCGGCGCGGCCGTGGTCGGCGTCGACAGCTTCGAGCCCTATTACGACGTCGCGCTGAAACAGGCTCGCATCGAGGCCCTCCGCGATGCGCCGGGCTTCGAGTTCTGGCGCCACGACCTCGCGCAGGCCGAGGCCACCGCGCGGCTCTTCCGCGAGGGCGCCTTCACGCACGTCGTGCACCTTGCCGCGCAGCCGGGCGTCCGCTACTCGCTCATCAATCCGGCGGCGTATCTCAGAAACAACATCGACGCGTTCGGCAACGTGCTCGAGGGCGCTCGCCGCGAGGGCGTCGGCCATCTCGTGTATGCGTCCTCGTCGTCGGTCTATGGCGCGAATCACACGCTGCCGTTCTCGGAGGACCAGCGCGCCGATCACCCGGTGAGCCTCTACGCGGCGACCAAGCGCGCGGACGAGCTGATCGCGCACAGCTACAGCCACCTGTTCAGGCTCCCGGCGACCGGGTTGCGCTTCTTCACGGTCTACGGTCCGTGGGGTCGGCCCGACATGGCGCCGATCCTGTTCACGAAGGCCATCCTCGCCGGCGAACCGATCAAGGTGTTCAACGGCGGGCGCATGCAACGCGACTTCACCTACGTGGATGACATCGTCGAAGGCGTGCTGCGCGTCCTGGTACTCCCTCCGGGACCGTGTACCGAATCGGGCGCGCCTTACGCGCTCTACAACATCGGCAACCACGACGCCGTGGAGCTCGAGACGTTCATCGACACGCTCGAAAGGCTGCTCGGGAAGGCGGCCATCAGGGACTATCAGCCGATGCAGCCCGGCGACGTTCCGGCGACCTACGCTGCGATCGATCGGCTGGCGGCATTGACCGGATTCGCGCCGAGCACGCCTCTTGCCGAAGGCCTCGCCCGCTTCGTCGCCTGGTACCGCGGTTTCTATCGGGTCTAACGGCGCCGGGGCGGCTGGCCGCGAATGCTAGAATTCGCCTTCTCGCGCGCGACATCCGCGCGATGCTCTGGGCCACCACAATGCTCCTCGTCACCGGCGGCGCCGGGTTCATCGGCAGCAACCTCGTGCAGGACTGGCTTGCGCAAGACGACGAGCCGATCGTCAACCTCGACAAGCTCACCTACGCGGGCAATCTAGGCAGCCTCTCGGGGCTTGCAAACGACGCCCGCCACGTTTTCGTGCGCGGCGACATCGGCGACCGCGCGCTGGTCGAGTCGCTGCTTTCCGCGCACCGGCCGCGCGCCATCGTGAATCTCGCGGCGGAAAGCCACGTCGACCGATCGATCCACGGCCCGGCCGCATTCGTGGAGACCAACGTCGTCGGAACGTTCAATCTGCTCGACGCGACGCGCGCGTGGTGGGCGGCGTTGCCTGCGACCGAACGCGCGGCGTTCCGTTTCCTGCACGTCTCCACCGACGAGGTCTACGGCTCGCTGGGGCCGGACGACGCCGCTTTCAGCGAAACGACCCCCTACGCACCGAACAGTCCGTACTCGGCTTCGAAGGCCGCGTCCGACCATCTGGTGCGCGCCTACCACCACACGTACGGACTGCCGACGCTGACCACGAACTGCTCGAACAACTACGGGCCCCGGCAGTTTCCCGAGAAGCTGATTCCGCTGATGATCAGCAACGCGCTCGCCAGCAAGCCGTTGCCGGTCTACGGCGACGGACAGAACGTGCGCGACTGGCTCTATGTCGGCGACCACTGCGCGGCGATCCGCACGGTGCTCGCAGGCGGCAGACCCGGCGAAACGTACAACATCGGCGGCAATGCCGAGATGAAGAACCTGGACGTCGTGCGCACGCTGTGCGACGTGCTTGCCGCAGCGCGCCCGGGACGCGACTATCGCGCGCTCGTCGCGTTCGTGAAGGATCGCCCGGGCCACGATCGCCGCTACGCGATCGACGCACGCAAGATCCGCCGCGAGCTCGGCTGGTCGCCTGCGGAGACGTTCGCCTCGGGCATCGCGAAGACGGTGCAGTGGTATCTCGACAACGGCGAGTGGCTCGCATCGGTTCAAAGCGGCGAATACCATCGCTGGCTGTCGCTCAACTACGACGCGGAGCGGGCGGCGACCGCCTGATCCCGCGCTCACGCGATGGCGCGCAAAGGCATCATTCTCGCCGGAGGGTCCGGCACCCGGCTCTACCCGGTCACGCAGGTCGTGAGCAAGCAGCTGTTGCCCGTTTACGACAAGCCGATGATCTACTACCCGCTGTCGACGCTGATGCTTGCCGGCATCCGGGACGTTCTGCTGATCTCAACACCCGAGGACACGCCGCGTTTCGCGCAGTTGCTTGGCGACGGTGCCAAATGGGGTCTCAACCTGTCGTACGCGGTGCAACCGGCGCCCGAGGGGCTCGCGCAAGCCTTCATCATCGGGCGCGAGTTCATCGGACGGGATGGCGCCTCGCTCGTGCTCGGGGACAACATCTTCTACGGCCACGACCTGCACGTGCAGCTTGCGCGGGCGCGCGACCGCGACGAGGGCGCCACGATCTTCGCCTACCGGGTCGCCGATCCGGAACGCTACGGCGTTGCGGAGTTCGACCCGCACGGGCGCGTGGTGAGCCTCGAGGAAAAGCCCAGGCTGCCCAGGTCGCGTTACGCGGTGACAGGGCTTTACTTCTACGACAACCGGGTGATCGACATCGCCCGCGACCTGAAGCCGTCGGCGCGGGGCGAGCTCGAGATCACCGACGTCAACCGCCAATACCTCGCGTGGGGCGCGCTCGTGTGCGAAGTGATGGGCCGCGGCATGGCGTGGCTCGACACCGGCACGCACGAGTCGCTGCTCGAGGCGTCGCAATACATCGAGACGATCGAGCGCCGCCAGGGACTCAAGATCGCCTGTCCCGAGGAGATCGCGTTCAGGCTCGGCTGGATCGACGCCGCGGCGCTCGAGAAGCTCGCGCGGCCGCTCGCGAAGAGCGGCTACGGCCAGTACCTGCTCGGGATCCTGCGCGACCCGGTGTTGGGCTGAGAGGCTCCTCCGATGCAAATCGAACCGACCGCAATCCCCGAGGTCGTCATCGTCAAGCCACGCGTGTTCGGCGACGACCGCGGCTTCTTCTTCGAGAGCTGGAACAAGCGGACGCTCGCGGCAGCCGGGTTGGACGTGGACTTCGTGCAGGACAACCACTCGCGCTCGAGGCGCGGCGTGCTGCGCGGGCTGCACTACCAGATCGAGAGGCCGCAGGGCAAGCTCGTGCGCGTCGTCGACGGCGAGGTGTTCGACATCGCGGTCGACCTGCGCAAGTCGTCGCCGACCTTCGGCCGCCACGTCGCGGTCACGCTTTCGGGGGCGAACAAGGACATGCTCTGGATACCGCCGGGGTTCGCGCACGGCTTCCTCGTGCTCTCCGAGCGCGCGGATTTCCTCTACAAGACCACCGATTACTGGTATGCCGAGCACGAGCGCACGCTGCTGTGGAACGACCCGGCGCTCGGCATCGCCTGGCCGCTCTCCGGCCCGCCGACGCTGGCTGCCAAGGATGAGCAGGGTCTGCTGCTCGCGGCCGCGCCGCTTTATCCGTAGCGTTTCCGCGCTATGATCCGCCCCCGAATCCTCGTCACGGGGGCCAACGGCCAGGTCGGCTTCGAGCTCGCGCACCTGCTGAACGCGCACGGCGAAGTCATCGCCGTCGACCGCACACAGCTCGATCTTGCCGACCGTGATGCCATCGTGCGCGAGGTGCGCGCATTGCGGCCGGCGCTGATCGTCAACGCGGGCGCGTACACGGCAGTGGACGCCGCCGAGAAGGACGTCGCCACCGCGCACGCGGTGAACGCGGTCGCTCCGGGCGTGCTTGCCGACGAGGCGAAGCGGCAGGGCGCGCTGCTCATCCACTTCTCGACCGACTATGTATTCGACGGGCGGGCGCGCACGCCCTACAACGAGGACTCGCCGGTCGATCCCCTCAATGTGTACGGACGCACCAAGCTCGACGGCGAGCGCGCGATCGACGCCAGCGGCGCGCACGCGCTCGTGCTCCGCACGAGCTGGGTGTACGGCTTGCGCGGCAAGAACTTCCTGCTTGCCATCCGGCGGCTCGCGGCCGAGCGCGAGGAATTGCGCATTGTCGCCGACCAGGCGGGCGTACCCAACTGGAGCCGGGCGCTTGCCGAGGCAACCGCTGCGCTGGTGGGGCGGGGCTTGCCGCGTCTCGCGGAGCGGTCGGGTCTCTATCACCTGTCGTCGACGGGAGCGACGACGTGGTACGAATTCGCGCGCGCGATCCTGGGCGACGTTGCGCGTCCCCGCGTGGTGCCGATCACGACGGCCGAATATCCGACGCCCGCGTGCCGGCCCGCATACGGCGTGCTCGACACGCGCCGCTTCGAGCAGACATTCGGCTTTGCGCTGCTGCCGTGGCGCGCCGCGCTCGCGCGTTGCCTGAGCGAGCCGCCCTCGCCGAGCCTGTAGAACCTATCTCATGATCAGCCGCGGGATGCGTTGCTGCCCGAAATCCCGGCCGCTGCGTTGCTCGTCGCTTGTCTGGTCCGGCCAAACGGCGCTCCACGTGCCTGGAACTGCGGCCCCGGGAATTCCGTCGCACCGGTGGACGATTGTGAGGTTCTAGCCTTGCGCCCGGCTCTTGCGGTACCGAAGGGGGATGCTTGCGCCGCCGCAGACGGCCGGGCGCGGCGAATCAGAAACGAAAGCGCACCCACACGACGTCCCCTACCGCCAGCCGTCCGGGCTGCAGGACGATCGCGTTCATCCCGAACGTGACGCCGCCCGCGAGGTCGTTCCGGCGATAGCCGGCAAGCGTTCGCAACGGCTCGAGACCGACCTCGCCGGTGGCCTGGTCGGTCGCCGTGATCGTGCACCGCGTGCACGGTTTCACCATCCGCAATGTCGCGTCGCCCGCGACGATGGTATCGATATGGTCCTCGTCGTGCGGGGCAAGACCGTCCAGCACGATGTTCGGGCGGAAACGGTTCATCGGTACCTGCGGGAACCCCTGAGCGGCAAGTCGCCGGTTGAGCTCTGCGAGCGAGGCGGCTGCGAGAACGAGCAGCGGGTAGCCATCGGCGAACAGCGTGTGCGCGCCGCGCCCGCCCGTGTAGGCGGGGTCGCAGGGCCGCCTTAAGGCCGGGTCGAAGCGGACGAGACGCACGTCGCGGTCCAGCACCGCGGAAAGCCAGCGTGCAGGGGCCTCGCCCGCGTCGACGGCGCCCACGGTGTCGCGCCACACCGTGACTTGGATACCGACTTCGGACGGCGGTGGCACGGCGAGCGGCGGGTGGCGAGGTGCGGCGAGCGTCAGCGCACCGCGCGCGGCGCCGACGCGGACGAGCGCGAGCCGCGGGCATTCGCGCTGCGTGACAAAGTTGCCGTTGCAGTCGACGACCATCCACTCGCGATCGCCGAAGCCTTCCGCGCGGAGCCCGGTAATCGCGAGGTTGGCATCCTGGATCGCGATCCCCGCGCAACTCTTGACGGGGAAGATGTGGAGCGCGGCCACGCGCGCGTCGAGGCGGTCAACCTCCATCGATGTCGCCACCGAAAGCGAAACGGGCGGCCGCGAGCGCCCCGCGCCGACCGCTGCTGGAATCCACGCGACCCCTACCGGAGCCCGGCCGCGTAGTCGGCCACCGCCTTCATCTGCTGGTCGCTCAGGTTGTGCGCAATCGCCTGCATGATGCGGCCATTGACGTCCTTGCCGTCCTTGTCCAGGCCGCGCTCGCCGGCCTTGAACGCCTTCAGCTGCGCGTACGTGTAATCCGCAAACTGGCCCGCGATTCGTGGGTAGTTCTTCGGTACGCCCGCGCCGTTCGGCGAATGGCAGGACGCGCACGCGGGAACACCGGAGGTGGCATCGCCGCCACGCCACACCTGCTGGCCGGTCCTGACCGCTGTCGCGTCTTTCGCGGCAAGACCCTTCGGTTTCTGCTGCGAGTAATAGACGCCGAGCGCGCGCATTTCCTCCGGCGTGAGCGACGCCGTCATGCCCTGCATGACCGGATTCGGGCGAATGCCCGCCTTGAAGTGCGCAAGCTGCAGGGTGATATAGTCGGCGTGCTGGCCCGCCAGATTCGGATTGACCGGGGCGGCGCTGTTGCCGTCGGTGCCGTGGCACGCTGCGCAGACCTGGTTGACGATCTGCGAAGCCCGGCCGAGATCGGGCTTGGCGGCAGCGGGGGTCTGGGCGGCGGCGAGAGCCGGCCAGGCGAGCGCGGCAGCCAGCAGCAAACGGTTCATGTCCTGACTCCTCGGGTGCGCCACCTTTGCATCTGGCGGCCATTCCAGCGTGAAAAAACAGCCTATTGTACCGGAGTCGCCGCGCCCGACCCGACGCGCCGCGGCGCCCTCCGCGGCGCGCGGACCGCACCCGCTGCACGGCGCAGAGTTCGTGATCGGCGCAGCGGGCCCGGCGCAGTTGCCGTCCCTTGGTCCGCCCGAAATCGGCTTCGCGGGACGCTCCAATGCCGGCAAGTCCAGCGCGATCAACGCGCTTGCAAACCGCACCCGGCTCGCGTTCGCGAGCCGCACGCCGGGACGCACGCAGCAGATCAATTTCTTCCGGCTGCGTGGGGGAGGGTTGATCGCCGACCTGCCGGGCTATGGCTATGCGGCGGTCGCGCGTTCGGTCAAGCGCGCCTGGCAGGAATTCCTGTGGCAATACGTGACGACGCGCGGGACGCTGGTTGCACTGGTCGTCGTCGTCGATGCGCGCCATGGTCTCAAGCCGCTCGACTTGGAATTGCTCGCAGCTTTCCTGCCGTCCGGACGTCCGGTGCTGATCCTCGCGACCAAGGCAGACAAGCTGTCGCGCGCCGAGGAGCGCAGCGCGGTTGCGGCGATCGAGGCGCGGCTCGCGCAGGCGTTTCCCGCCTATGCCCCGCACGCGCGCGTGGTTTCGTTTTCGGCGACGCGAAGAATCGGGATCGAGGCCGCGGAAGCGGTGGTCGCCGGGTGGATCGAGTGATCGGAGCGCAAAGAAAAGGCCCCGTGGTCAAGGGGAGTGACACGGGGCCTTGAAACGCCCGGGGTCGACAGCGTGGCCGACTCCGGGCACCCGCTCAGGGAGGGAAGCGGGAGACGTACAACGTCCACTGCCTGTGACCATTGACCGCCATCAGAGTTCCACCGCTGCCCATTCCCGGGAATTACAAGCACCGGAGCCGCCCATGCCGATGCAGCCTTCGCCCACCGTCGTCTCCGGACTCATGCAGGTGCTGCGGCCGCACGCGCCGTTCGCCGCGATGGCGGGACCGGACCTGCAGCGCATCGTGCGCGCTTCGAGGATCCGCTATTTCGCGCCCGGCGAGACGATCCTCGTCCCCGCCGACGAGCGGCCCAGCCACTGCTACGTGATCCGCCAGGGCATCGTGCGCGGCGAGCGACCGGGCAGCACGGGAGATCCCAAGGCCCTTTGGGAACTCTCCACAGGGGAGATGTTCCCGCTCGGCGCGCTGTTGTCCAACCGCGGCGTCACCAGCGTGTACCGGGCGATGCGTGACACGTTCTGTCTCGCGTTTCCCGCTGCGGTGTTCGACGCGCTGATCGAAGCCTCGCCCGTGTTCCAGGATTTCTGCACCCGGCGGCTCGCGTATCTGCTCGACATCTCGCGCGCCCGGCTCCAATCCGAATACGCGACGAGCGTCACACAGCAGCGAGGGCTCGCAACGCCGCTGTCGTCCATCCTGAGCCGGCCGCCGATCGTCTGCGTCCCGGACGAGCCCATTCGGCAGGCGCTCGCAGTCATGGAGGAGCGCCGCATCGGATCGATCCTGATCGCCGAGGCGGACAGCGTGCCGCTCGGCATCTTCACACGCCAGGACGTGATCGGCCGAATCGTCCTGCCCGCGCGGTCGCTCGCGGCACCGATTCGCGAGGTGATGAGCGTGCCGGTCGCGACGCTTGCGCTCGACGCCACCGCCGGTGACGCGGCGCTGCTGATGGCGCAGCGCGGCTTCCGCCACGTCGTGGTTGTCGACGCCGCAGGTCGCGCCGCCGGTGTCGTCTCGGAGCGCGATCTCTTCGGCCTGCAGCGGCTGTCGGTGCGCGAACTCTCTTCCGCGATCCGGCGCGCGGCCGACATCGAAACGCTCGTGCAGTGCGCGGCCGACGTGCGGACGCTGTCGCATTCGCTGGTGGCGCAGGGCGTTTCGGCCGGCCAGCTTACGCGAATGATCGCAAGCCTCAATGATCAGGTGACGGCGCGCGTGCTCGACGTGATTGCGCCGCGGTTCGACATTGCCGGATTGACGCTCGCCTGGCTCGGCATGGGTTCCGAGGGACGCGGCGAGCAGACGATCGCGACCGACCAGGACAACGGGCTCGTGTTCGTCCCGCACGATCCCGCCGTGACGCCCGATGCGGCGCGCGAGCGCCTGCTTCCTTTCGCGCGCGCGGTGAACGAGGCTCTCGATCGCTGCGGCTATCCGCTGTGCAAGGGCGGCGTGATGGCGATGAATCCGAAGTGGTGCGCCTCGCTCGACGAATGGCGCGAGGCGTTCTTCGGATGGATAGACCGCGGCGACCCTGAAAGCCTGCTCGCGGCGAGCATCTTCTTCGACTTCCGCGCGCTGTGGGGCGAGGCGGGACTCGCGGAGGCCTTGCGCAGCGACGTTGCCGAGCGCGCGCAGCGCAATCCGCGCTTCCTGAAGCAGATGAGCGACAACGCGTTGCGCAACCGCCCGCCGCTCAACTGGCGCGGCGAGCTCGCGGCGGCCGAGGACGAAAGCGGTGTCGAGGGCATCGACCTCAAGCTCAACGGGTCGGTGCCGTTCGTCGACGCGGCGCGCATCTACGCGCTGGCGAGCGGCGTGACGGCGACCAACACGGTCGAGCGCATGACGCAGGCAGGCGCGCTGAAAGGCGTTCCGGAGGACGAGGCCCGCGGCATGGTGGACGCGTTCGAGTTCGTTCAGTTGCTCAGGCTGCGCACGCAGCACCGGGTCGCCGCGGGGCTGCTCGCGGCGTCGGACAGCGCGAACCGCGTGCCGCTCGACGACCTTTCCGATCTCGACCGGCGAATCCTCAAGGAGGCGCTGCGGCAGGTGCGCAAGCTCCAGCAGAGGCTCGAGCTGGATTACCCGGGATGAGCGCGCGCCGACCCTCGGGCCAGCTTCGCGGGGAACAATGGCGCCGATGAAGCTCCTTGCCCGCCTCGTCGGCCGCACGCGCGGAGCCGAGGTCACGCCCGTGCAGGAGCGCTGGGTGGTGCTCGATACCGAGACCGCGGGCCTCAATCCGGACGTCGACGACCTGCTCGCGATCGGCGCCGTCGCCGTCGATGCGTTCGGCATCCGGATCGACGACAGCTTCGAATGCGTGCTGCGCAATGACCGCGTGACCCCGGCGGACAACGTCGTCGTGCATGGGATCGGGCACGAGGCTCAACGCGAGGGCGAGACCCGCGATGTCGCCCTCGCGGGCTTTCGCGACTTCGTGAGCGGTGCGCCGTGCATCGCGTTTCACGCCGATTTCGACCGCAAGGTGCTGAAGCGCGCGTTCGCGCTGGCCGGCATCGAGGCGCAGGAGCCCGCCTGGCTCGACCTGGCGCCGCTCGCAGCCGCGCTGCAGCCGCAGGCGCATCGCTACGGCGGCCGCAGCCTCGACGACTGGCTTGCGGCCTTTGCGATCGACGTGACAGCTCGGCACAATGCCGCCGGCGACGCGCTCGCGACCGCGGAGCTGCTTCTGCATCTGCGTACGATCGCGGCGCGGCAGGGCGCGACGAACTTCGCCGGCCTCGTCAAGGTGGCGCGGCAGCAGAAATGGCTCGGCAGCGCCGACTGACCCTGTTGCGCGGCTTTGGTTGGCACTGCCGGCCGCCGACCGCTACGATGCGCAATTCCCTGACCGGGTTCTCCAACTCGTCGATACGCCCATGACCTTCTCCTTTGTCGGTGGCTTTCCGGTGCGCCGCCCGCGGCGCCTTCGCCGCAACGAGTTCTCCCGCCGGATGGTGCGCGAAACCGTGCTCACGGCCGCGGATTTCATCTATCCGGTGTTCGTGCTCGACGGCATGAAACGCGAGGAGCCCGTGCCCTCTCTCCCCGGCGTGTCGCGCAAGACGCTCGACCTGCTGCTGCGCGAGGCAGAGACCTGCCTGACGCTCGGAGTGCCTGCGCTCGCGCTGTTCCCGGTGATCGCGCCGGAGTTGAAGACCGCCGATGCGGCGCAGGCGTGGCATCCGCAGGGCCTGGTGCCGCGCGTCGTGCGTGCGGTGAAGGAGCGCTTCCCGGAGCTCGGCGTGATCACGGACATCGCGCTCGACCCGTACACGAGCCATGGCCAGGACGGGCTGGTCGACGAGCTCGGCTACGTGCTGAACGAGGAAACGGTCGCGGCGCTCGTCAAGCAGGCGCTCTGCCACGCGGAGGCCGGCGTCGATTTCGTCGCGCCCTCCGACATGATGGACGGGCGGGTCGGCGCGCTGCGCGAGGCGCTCGATGGCGCGGGGCGCATCCACACGAGGATCCTCGCGTACTCGGCGAAGTATGCGTCGAGTTTCTACGGCCCATTCCGCGACGCCGTGGGCTCCGCCGCCAGTCTCGCCGGCGGCGACAAGCATACCTACCAGATGGACCCCGCCAACAGCGACGAGGCGCTGTGGGAAGTGTATCTGGACGTGCAGGAAGGCGCGGACATGGTGATGGTCAAACCCGGCATGCCCTACCTCGACATCGTACGGCGAGTGAAGGACACGTTCGGCCTACCCACCGCGGTCTATCAGGTGTCGGGCGAGTACGCGATGCTGAAGGCGGCGTTCGCCAATGGCTGGCTCGACGAGAAGAAGTGCGTGCTGGAATCGCTCACCGGAATGAAGCGTGCCGGGGCCGACGCGATCCTCACCTACTTCGCGCTCGACGCGGCGCGCTGGCTATCGTCGGGGCCTGAGCCCTGACGCCGGGCATTCTTGCCGCCGTCCGGCGTGCCGCGCTTGCGGACGCAGCGTGAACAAGGCCCCTAGCTACTTTCCGGCGCAAAAATGGAATTCTGGGAATTCGCCCGGCTGACGCGCAAGCATGACACGGGCGCGGCCCCCGAGAGAGGGGCCGCGCCGGTCGAGTAGTCCTGCGGAGTGGGAGCGAAGCGGGGAACTTCAGGTTCTGGCTGGCGTAGCGAGAGCGCGACCGATGTTGATGAGGTTGTCGCCGATGACGCCGAGTCCGACCCAGCGTTTGATGCCTTGCTGTCCCTTGTAGCGACAGCGATTGAGTCCGTGACGTCGCTTCACGAGGCTAATCCGGCCTTCGCTTCCGGTTCGCCATTTCTGGCCGTTGCGGAACCAGCGCTTCTTCTGCAGCTTCTTGCGCTGCGCACTCTTGGTGGAGCGGTTGGGAATGGACAGCCGCTTGACGCCGAGGGCGTGAGCGGCGGCTTCGTTCTTGGTGGAGAAGAACGCCGCATCGGCGGTGGCCAACCGCGGCACGCGTCCCAGGCGTTGCCGGTGTACCTCGATCGCAGGAAGCAACAGATCGACGTCGTTGGGGCGCTCGTCATAGACTTCGTAATGGGTGATGATCTGGCCTTCGGCCTCCTGAATCTTGATCATCTTGCCAAACTCGGTCGGTTTGGCGGCTTTGCCCTTGCGAATGATTTCGGTGTGGGGCTCGAACAGGCTCACGATCTTGCCCGCGAGGTGGGTGTTGCCTTTGATGATCCGCTCGCGCGTCTGCCGCATGACTTGCTTGACCCGCGGGATCATCGTCTCCAGGTACTGCCGGCTCGCTTCCAAGACGACCTGTTCGACCAGAGAGCTGCCGTGCTTGACCCCGGTAGCCACCTCGGCGGCGAAGCGTTGCGCTTGCGCCACGACGCGTCCGGTGGCAGCCAGAAGCTTTTGGTAAATCTGTTTTAGCTTCTCCTTGCCTTGCTCGCTGCGGCTGCGGCTCGCTCGGCCAATCTCGATCACGCGATACCGCACGCTGCGGGTGCGATCGCGCAGCTTGTCGCCCGCGGCGCCGGTCACTTGTGCGATTTTCTTCATCGTGCGCGTGAGTACGCGCACCGCATCGCCGAGCAAGCCGCTGTCGGTCGGGTAGTGAATGTCAGTCTCCACCACTGTGGTATCCACGCGCAGCCGTCGCCCCTGAACGATCTTCTTCTCCCGCGCGATGGCAACCACCCGTTGATGCATCTTCTCGATGATCTCGGGTCCGAGGGCGAGGCCCAGCTTGCCCAGCGTCTTGGCGTCAGGCACTTTGGCCGCGCCGACGCGCGTGAATTGACGATAGACCAGGTTCGCGCGCACCTCGCGCTCGAGCACCGCATAGCTCCAGTTGCGGATGTGCTTCAACAGCAGCAGCCGCAGCACCACGTCGGCAGGCGTTCCTTTGCGCCCGCGCGTCCGGCTCTGCGGCCAGCGGCAAGCCAACGCCTCATGCACAGTGCTCAGCAGATCCGGGTCGGTCAGGACTTCATCGACCTGGCGCATCCAGTCTTCCCACAAATCGCCCACCTCCTCGGCAATCAATCCCTCCCCGAAATTCAGCTGGCGACGGCTGATTTCGATCATGGCATCTTGCTCCGCGCCTTCTCTCTTTTAGCCCTAACCGCTTGCTTCTCTCGCTTCAGCTCGCGCAGCAGGCCCTCGCGATTCGCCGCCGAGAGCTTCAGGCCAAGCTCTTGAAAGCGCAGCCATGCGGCATGGGCGTTCTTGATCAACGGCGCCAGCGGCGGGGGTATGTAGACGGAGTGCGCCTTGCCCTCGGCGCTGAACTTCAAATACAGGTGCGGGCCATGGCGCTTGGCTGGGTCGTGGGCACAGCCGCACGAAGGGTCACCGCACTGGCGGGTGATCTCCGAGAGGGAACCCTGTACCATCGACTGGGCGGCGTCCTGGAGTTCCTCGATGCGCGCATCCTTACCTCGCATAATGGTTAAGGTAATCAATAATGACGCCCCTGTCAAGGGCGGAGGTGGTCGTTACGAAGCTCCTGTGGCAGAAACGCAACGCCTGCCAGGTGCGTTCGTGCAGAAAATGCGCCCGGTCGCCTCTGGAATGCACAGCGAGACCGGCGCGCATTTTTGCGCCGGAAAGTAGCTAGCCCGACATTAGGGCTGCGACCGCAGAAGCGCAGCCAGCATGTCCGCATCGAGCCGCGTCTCCGCCTGGCCGTGGCGGTCGCGCCGCGGCAGTTGTCGCGCTGCCGCAACGGTGCGGACGATCAGCCGCACGCCGCCGGCCGTCGTTTCGATCAGCAGCTCGGAGGTACCGGCGCTGCGCTCGGGGAGCGTGCGGTAGTGCACGCCCGCGTTGATGAGTTCGAGCTCGACCATCTTCATGTCCTCGGCGGTGAGCTCGAGGCGGATGTCGCTGTGCTCGGTCGCCCAGCCCTCGGCCACGCCGCCGACGAGGCGCGGGCGAAAGATCGCGAGCCGCCGCATCCAGGAGAGCGCTTCCTCGCGCTGCACGCGCAGCGTCGCTTCGTGCTCCTCGCCCCCGAAAAGCGAGTGATAGTCGACGAGCGCCGCTTCGACCTCGTCGTCTCCGGGCATCGCGGAGCGGTCCGGCAGCATCAGCTCTCGCGCCGCCTTGCGCTTGGCGAGCGCCCAGTCGGTGATGCCGTGCTCGGCGATCAGCCGCGCCGCGCCCTGCGCGATCCGGATGCGATCCTCGGCCTCGGCACCGAACCTCGTGCCTGCATCGCGCCGCACCTCGCGGCTGTCGCGCCCACGGGACATCAGAAAAGCTGGTTGCGCACGTCCTGCGTCGTCCGGCCGCCCGCGGTGCCGGGCGCGAGCGCTTCCTCGCGCACCCGCGGCGTGGACTCGGAATAGAACCATTCCGAAATCGTTCCGGCTTCGTCGCGCAGTCCGCTCTCGGCATTGATCCGCAGCGACACGGTGCCGTCCGGCGGCTCGAGCGGTTTCTCGGGCACGCCTTTCAGCGCCTTCTGCATGAACGCGATCCAGATAGGCAATGCGGCCACCGCGCCGGTCTCGCTGGTTCCGAGCGTCTTCGGCTGATCGAAGCCGATCCAGGCGACACCCACCAGCGACTCGTTGAACCCGCAGAACCACGCGTCCACGTATTCGTTGGTCGTGCCCGTCTTGCCCGCGAGATCCCGGCGGCCGAGCGACTGCGCGCGCGTCGCGGTGCCGTAGGCGACGACATCCCGGAGCATCGTCGTCATGATGAAGGCGTTGCGTCGATCGATGGCGCGCTCGGCGTTGTCGCCGGCGACCACCGGCTTCGCTTCCGACAACACGTTGCCGCGCGAATCCGTGATCTTCGCGATCAGGTACGGATTGACCCTGTACCCGCCGTTGGCGAACACCGCGTAGGCCACGCCCATCTGCATCGGCGTCACGCTGCCGGCACCGAGGCCCATCGTCAGGTAGGCGGGATGCGCCTTCGGGTCGAAGCCGAAGCGCGTGATGTAGTCCTGCGCGTACTGCGGCCCGATCGCCTGCAGCACCCGCACCGTGACAAGGTTCTTCGACTTCGCGAGCGCGGTGCGCAGCCGCATCGGGCCCTCGAACTTGCCGTCGTAGTTCTTGGGCTCCCATTCCTCTCCGCCCGCCTTCTCGGCGGGCACGAAGAACGGCGCATCGTTGACCACGGTCGCGGGGGAGAACCCTTTCTCCAGCGCAGCGGAGTAGATGAAGGGCTTGAACGCCGAGCCGGGTTGGCGCTGCGCCTGCGTCACGTGGTTGAACTTGTTGCGGTCGAAATCGAAGCCGCCCACCAGGGCAAGCACGGCGCCGTCCTGGGGACGCAGCGCGAGGAGCGCGGCCTCCGCCTGTGGCAATTGACCGATCGCCCAGCGGCCCTTGTCGTCCTTGGCGAGGCGCACGATTGCGCCCCGGCGGATCCGCTGGTTCGGCGGCGTCTTTTCCGACAGCGCCCTTGCGACGAACTTGAGCCCGTCGCCGGCAACGTCCGCCGTTTCGCCCGAAGCGAGCACCGCCTTCACGGCCGTGGCCGAGGCGTCGAGGACGACCGCAACGACCAAATTGTCGCTGTCGCTTGACTCCTGAAAAACCTTGTCCAGCGCCTGCTCGGCCTCGGCGGTGTCCGCCGGTACGTTGATGTAGCCTTCCGGTCCCCGGTAGCCGTGGCGGCGGTCGTATTCGGTCACGCCCCGCCGTACTGCGGCATACGCGGCGTCCTGGTCCGCCACGCGGATCGTGGTCCAGACGGTCAACCCGCGGGTATACGCGTCCTCGCCGTACGCGTCGAAAACCACCTGCCGCGCCATTTCCGCAACGGCCTCAGCGTGGGTCGGCAGCACGTCCCGCAGGCCCTGACGGACGACCAGTGGCGCGTTTTGTGCTTCCGCAAATTCGGCGGGCGTGATGTACCGAAGGTCCGCCATCCTGCGAAGCACATATTGCTGCCTTGTCTTGGCGCGCTTGGGATTCGTGACGGGATTGAACGTCGAGGGGGCCTTGGGCAATCCGGCAAGCATCGCCGCCTCGGCCACAGTGACCTCCCGTAGCGGCTTGCCGAAATAGATCTGGGAGGCCGCCGCGAAGCCGTACGCGCGCTGCCCGAGGAAGATCTGATTGAGATACAGCTCGAGAATTTCGTCCTTCGTGAGATTCGCCTCGATCTTCCAGGCGAGGAGCACTTCGCGCAGTTTGCGCGTCAGCGTTTTCTCGCGCGTAAGGAAGAAGTTACGTGCAACCTGCATCGTGATCGTGCCCGCGCCCTGCTGCGTCCCCGACGTCAGGTTTGCATAGGCGGCGCGCAGGATCGAGAGATAGTCGACGCCGCCATGCTGGTAGAAACGCTCGTCTTCGGCCGCAAGGACTGCTTTTTTCAGGATTTCAGGCACTTCCGAAATGGTGACGACCGCTCTCCGCTCCTCGCCGAACTCCCCGAGCAGCGAACCTTCCATCGAGACAACCCGCAGCGGAATCTTCGGCTGGTAGTCGGTCAGGACCTGCAACGAGGGCAGCGTCGGATAAAGCAAAGCCAGCACGAGCGCGCCGACGAGCCCGCCCACCAGGGTGAGGCCCAGCAGGACCGAGGCGAGATAGAGGAGCCAGCGTTTTAGCACGGGGGAATAAAACTTGCCTTCAGGCAGGGGTAGGTCCGGACCCGTGTGCAACGATGCAACACTCGCATCCGCCTGGCCGGAACAAATTGACATCGTTCATAGTTGCTGCCAGAGTTTAATGTAAATTGTGAGCATCAGCCGGACCCGCCCATGATCGCTGAAAAGGTCAATTCCGTGCTCGACGTGTTCAAGACCAAGGCTCCGCCCCTGGTTGGCGTCGATATCGCGTCCACCTCGATCAAGATGGTCGAGTTGTCCGACACGGGCAAGGGAACATACCGGCTCGAGCGGTACGCGATCGAGCCGCTCCCCAAGGACGCCGTGCAGGACGGCAACATCGCGAACCTGGACCAGGTGAGCGATGCGCTGAAGCGCGGCTGGAAGCGCCTCGGGAGCCGCCATCGCAGCATCGCCATGGCGCTGCCGGCCGCTATGGTGATCACCAAGAAGATCATCGTGCCCTCCGGTCAGAAGGAGGAGGAGCTGGAGCTCGCCGTCGAGGCGGAGGCCAACCAGTACATCCCCTTCGCGCTGGACGAGGTCAATCTGGACTTCCAGGTCCTCGGCGCGGCCCCGAACAACCCCGACGAGGTCGAAATCCTGATCGCCGCCTCCCGCAAGGAGAAGGTCGAAGATCGGGTGGCGATCGCCGATGTCGCCGGTTTGAAGCCGCGGGTCATGGATGTCGAATCGTACGCTACACAGGACGCGTTTCGGCTGATCGCGCCATCGTTGCCGGCCAATGGCCGGGACCAGAACATCGCCCTCGTGGACATCGGAGCGCACGTCACGCACTTCTACGTGCTGCGCAACAACCAGTTCCTGTTCTCCCGCGACCAGGCCTTCGGGGGCAACCAGCTCACGCTGGACATCCAGCGGGCGTTCAACCTCTCGCCGGACGAAGCCGAGTCGGCCAAGAAGAACCAGGGGCTGCCGGAGAACTACGACAACGACGTGCTGCAGCCGTTCATGGAGACGCTGGCGCTCGAAATCACCCGCGCGCTGCAGTTCTTCTTCACGTCGACCGCCTACAACCAGGTCGACCACATCGTGCTGGCAGGCGGCGGCGCGCTTCTGCCCGGCCTGGACGAGCTCGTCGCCAAGCGGGCCGGCGTCGCCACAGTGCTCGCCAACCCGTTTGCAAGCATGCAGACTTCCGACCGGATACGCCCGCGCCAGCTGGCGCAGGACGCCCCGATGCTGCTGATCGCCTGCGGACTCGCGCTGCGGAGCTTCGAATGAAAGCGCTTGACGATCCCCGGCGCGCGCCTGGCGGTGAGCCCGCGGTCGTCGGCCAGACGGCCGGCCCCGGGTTCCGCCAAGCAACGGAGCCGACGCCATGAGCACGCCCATTCGCATCAATCTGCTTCCCCACCGGGAGCAGAAGCGCGTCGCGCGGCAGCGGCAGTTCGTGTCGCTCGTGGCGATGCTCGGCATCCTCGGCCTCGCCGTCGTCGGCCTCGTCCACATCGTGCTGGCGGGCCAGATCGAGAACCAGAACAGCCGTAACGCGCTGCTCAAGACCGAGATCGCCAAGCTCGACGAGCAGATCAAGGAGATCGACAAGCTGCGTGACCAGATCCAGCAGGTGATATCGCGCAAGCAGGTGGTCGAAACGCTGCAGGCCAACCGCAACGAGGCCGTGCACCTGATCGATCAGATGGTCCGGCAGCTGCCGGACGGTGTCTACCTGCGTTCGATCAAGCAGGCAGGCACGAGGGTGACGTTGAACGGCTACGCGCAGTCGAACGCGCGGGTGTCGACGCTCATGCGCAACATCGAGTCGTCGCCGTGGCTCGGCAAGCCCGAGCTGGTCGAAATCAAGCTCGTGCCCTTGTCGGGCGGCAAGACCAGCGACGCGCAGAAAGTGAGCGAGTTCACGTTGAACCTGCAGGTCAAGCGCGAAACCCTGCCGGAGCCTGCCGCTGCTCCCCGTGGGGCGGGCTCGCCCAAGCCTGCGGCGCCCGGCGCTCCGCAAACCAAGGCTGCGCTCGCAGCGGAGCCACGCGCATGAAACTCGACGACATCCGCCGCCTCAGCCTCCGCGACGTCGGCAACTGGCCGCTCGGTCCGAAGATCGTCATGCTTGCAGCGATCTTTCTCGCGATCATCATTGCCGGAGCGCTGCTCGACTGGAAGGACCAGTACGAAACGCTCGACAAGGCGCAGGCCGAGGAGACGCGGCTCAAGGGGCAGTACGCCGAGAAGAAGGCCAAGGCGGTCAACTTCGACCTTTACGTCGCCCAGCTGAAGGAGGTCGAGCAGTCGTTCGGCGCGCTGGTGAAGCAACTGCCGAACCGCTCGGAAATCGACGCGCTGCTGACCGACGTCAACCAGGCCGGCCTCGGCCGCGGCCTCGTGTTCGAATTGTTCAGGCCGGCTGCGCAGGAGCAGATGGCCGACTTCTATGCCGAGCTTCCGATCAGCATACGCATCACCGGCGGCTACCACGACATGGGCGCCTTCGCGAGCGACGTCGCGCAGTTGCCGCGCATCGTGACGCTGAACGACGTGGCGATCGCCAATGACAAGGGCGTGCTGTCGCTCGACGCGACGGCGAAGACCTATCGCTACCTCGACGAGGAGGAGATCGCGAAGCAGCGTGCGGCCGCCAAGGCCAAGGAAAAGGGCAAAAAATGATCCCCCGGATCCTGCTCTTCGTCATCACGGGCGCGGCGCTCGCCGGGTGCGGCGGCGAAAGCCATCAGGACCTGCGGGCATGGATGGCCGACCAGGGCAAGAACGTGCGTGGTCGTCTCGACCCGCTGCCCCAGATGAAGCCCTACGAGCCGTTCGCCTACAACGCGTTCGACCTTCCGGACCCGTTCAAGCCGCGCAAGATCGAGCCCGCCAAGGGCTCGAGCAAGCTCGCGCCCGATCTTGCACGGCGCAAGGAGCCGCTGGAGTCTTTCCCGCTCGAGTCACTCACGATGGTGGGTACGCTCGCCAAGAGCAACTCGGTCTACGCGCTGGTACGCACGCCGGAGAAGGACGTCTACCAGGTGCGGGCCGGCAACCACATGGGTCAGGACTTCGGCGTGATCGTGGCGATCAACGATGCCGAGATCAAGGTGAAGGAACTCGTGCAGGATGGCGCCGGCGACTGGACCGAGCGGACGAGCTCGCTGCAGTTGCAGCAGCCGGACCAGAAACAACAGGAGCGTAGGCAATGAGCGCTATTGACCGCAACCGATTCGTGCGGGCCGCCGGGCGCGCGCGCAACCGCTGGGCGGCCGGATTCGTCTCGGCGTGCGCGCTTCTGCTCGCATGCGCGGCGTCGGCGCAGGCACAAAACAGCATCGAGCAGTTCTCGGTGGCGAGGGGAGCCTCCGGCAACACGGTCGTGCGCCTCATGCTCAAGAGTCCGCCTGCCAATCCGCCGGCCGGTTTCGCGATCGCGAGTCCGCCGCGGATCGCGCTCGATTTTCCCGATACCGCGAACGGCCTCGGGACCAACCAGCGCACGATCGACGACCCCGCGCTGCGCAGCGTCAACCTGATCCAGGCGGGCAACCGTACGCGCGTCGTCTTCAACCTCAACAAGCCGCAGACCTATCAGACGACGGTCGAGGGCAATGCCGTGGTCGTCACGCTTTTCGACCAGTCCGAGCAGCTCGACGCCAAGGCGCAAGTCGTGCAGCGGTTCGCCGAATCGCGGCCGGGCGACACGCAGCACACGCTGCGGGACGTCGACTTCCGGCGCGGGCGCAACGGCGAAGGGCGCATCGTCGTCGAGCTCTCCGACCCCTCGACCGGCATCGACATCCGTCAGCAGGGCAGGGCTCTGGTCGTCGACTTCATCAAGACGTCGCTGCCGCGCAACCTCGAGCGCCGTCTCGACGTGACAGACTTCGGCACGCCGGTCACGCTGGTCGACACGATCGCGCAGGGCTCGAACACTCGCATGCTGATCGAGCCCAAGGGCCTGTGGGAATACTCGGCGTACCAGGCCGACAACAAGTTCATCATCGAGGTGAAGCCCGTACTCGAGGACCCCAACAAGCTCACGCAGGGCACGCGGCAGGGCTACAAGGGAGAGAAGCTGTCGCTCAACTTCCAGAACATCGACGTCCGTTCGGTGCTGCAGGTGATCGCCGACTTCACCGGCCTCAACATCATCACGAGCGACACGGTACAGGGCAGCCTCACGCTGCGGCTCAAGGACATTCCGTGGGACCAGGCGCTGGACATCATCCTCCAGACCAAGGGTCTCGACATGCGCAAGAACGGCAATGTCGTGCTGATCGCGCCGCGCGAGGAACTGGCGCTCAAGGAGAAGCAGCAGCTCGAGAACGCCGCCCAGATCGCGCAGCTCGAGCCGATGCTGCTCGAGTCGTTCCAGCTCAACTACATGAAGGCGCAGGACTTCGCCAACCTGCTGTCGACCAACCGCCAGCAGCAATTCGGTGCCGGCGCCGGCCAGACGGCCACGACGGGCGGGCAGGGGTCGATCCTGTCGCAGCGCGGCGTCGCCTTCGTGGACCCGCGGACGAACGTGCTGTTCGTGCAGGACACGGCGGCCAAGCTCGAGGAGGTGCGCAAGATCATCCGCCAGCTCGACACGCCGATCCGTCAGGTCGTGATCGAGGCGCGCATCGTGATCGCCGCGGACTCGTTCAGCCGGGCGCTCGGCGTGCGCTTCGGGGCGCAGACCGGCTTCACGTTCGCCAACAAGAGGTACGCGGCAGGTCAGGGCGGCAGCCTTTCGACGCAGCCGGTGGTGCGGCTGGAAGGCGATCGGCTGATCCGCGAAACCCGCACGCAGACGCCGTTCGAGCTCGCGTCCGGCCTCGCTTCGGCCGGCTATTCCGATTCGCCGCAGTTGAACGTCAACCTGCCGGTCGCCAATGCCGCTGGCCAGCTCGCGCTGACGCTGATCAACCTCGGCAGCGGCAACCTGATCAACCTCGAGCTCTCCGCGCTCGAAAGCGACAATCGCGGCAAGGTGATCTCGAGTCCGCGCGTGGTGACGCAGGACAATCAGAAGGCGCACATCGAGCAGGGCACCGAAATTCCCTACGTGACGCCGGGCAGCGCGAACTCGCCTGCGACGGTCGCATTCAAGAAGGCGGTGCTGCGGCTCGACGTCACGCCGCAGATCACGCCCGACAACCGCATCATCATGACGGTCGAGGTGCGCAAGGATTCGGTCGGCCAGTTCGTGCAGCTCGGCGGCGGCTTCCAGGTCCCGTCGATCGACACCAAGAATGTCTCGACGCAGATCCAGGTGAACAACGGCGACACGGCGGTGATCGGCGGGATCTTCGAGGAAACGATCCGCAACGAGACCGACAAGGTGCCGCTGCTGGGCGATATCCCGGTCATCGGCTACCTGTTCAAGACGACCAGCAAGTCGAGCGAGAAGGCCGAGCTCCTGATCTTCCTCACGCCGCGCGTCGTGCGCGAATCGGTGACGACGGTGCGCTGAAGGCGCGGCGCCTCCCGAATCCCGCTTGAATTACAATTCCCCGGTGCCGCTGCACCGGGGAAATCTCTTTCTGGTCGGCCTGATGGGGGCCGGCAAATCGACGCTCGGGCGCCAGCTCGCGAAGCGGCTGCGCAAGCGCTTCATCGACGTCGACACCGAGCTCGAGACGCGCACCGGCGTCAGCATTTCGACGATCTTCGAAATCGAGGGCGAGGCCGCGTTCCGCGACCGCGAGGAGGCGCTCGTGGCCGAGCTCACGCAGCCCTCCGACACCGTGCTCGCGACCGGAGGCGGCGCGGTGCTGCGGCCTTCCAACCGAGCGACCCTCAAGGCGAACGGAACCGTGCTCTATCTGCACGCCGAGCCCGAGGTTCTCTACGAGCGCATCCGCCACAGCCGCAACCGCCCGATGCTTCGAGCGGCCGATCCGCTTGCACGACTCGTCGAGCTGTACGCGCAGCGCGACCCGCTGTACCGGGAAGTCGCCGATCACGTCGTCCGCTCCAGCCGGGAGGAGGTGATGCGGCTCGTGCGTTCGCTCGAAGGGCCGGTCGAGGCGCGGCTCCCGTGAGCGCGGATTCGGGCGCGCGTCACGCTCGCAGTCGAGCTCGGCGAGCGCAGCTATCCGATCGAGATCGGCAGGAAGGTGCTGGCCGGCGCCGGGGAGCGTCTTCGCGCACTCGGCGCGCGGCGCGCGATCGTCGTCACCAACGCCACGGTGGCGCGCCACCATCTCGCGCCGCTGCGCACGAGCCTTGCGGCGGCCGGACTCGAAAGCGAAGTGATTCTCGTCCCCGACGGCGAGACGCACAAGAACTGGGCGACGCTGCACGACATCCTCACGCGGCTCCTCGAGCTCAGGGCCGAGCGTTCCACCTACCTGATCGCGCTGGGCGGCGGCGTGGTGGGCGATCTCGCCGGCTTCGCCGCCGCGATCTACCAGCGCGGGATGCCTTACGTGCAGGTGCCGACCACGCTGCTCGCGCAGGTCGATTCCTCGGTGGGCGGCAAGACCGCGGTCAACCACCCGCTGGGCAAGAACATGATCGGCGCGTTCTACCAGCCGCGAACCGTGCTGATCGATCTCGCGTGCCTGGATACGCTGCCCGCTCGCGAATTTGCGGCGGGGCTTGCCGAAGTGATCAAGTACGGCGCGATTCGCGATGCCACGTTCTTCGCGTGGCTCGAGGCCAACATGCCGGCGCTGCTTGCGCGCTCGCCGCACGCGCTCGCGCACGCGATCCACGAAAGCTGTCGCATCAAGGCCGAGATCGTCGGCGCCGACGAGCGCGAGGCGGGCGAGCGGGCGCAGCTCAATTTCGGCCACACGTTCGGTCACGCGATCGAGACCGCGGCCGGATACGGCGCTTGGCTGCATGGCGAGGCGGTTGCCGCAGGGATGGTGCTCGCCGCGGCCGTTTCGCAGCGTGCCTGCGGGCTCGACCCGGCGCAGAGCGGGAGGATCGCCGCACTGGTTCGCGCCGCAGGGCTCCCGGCAGGGCCGCCGGCGATCCCGCTTGCTCGCTGGCTCGAATTGATGGGCCGCGACAAGAAGGTCGAGCGCGGCGCGATCCGCTTCGTGCTGCTCGCTGCGATCGGGCGGGCGCTCGTGACCGATCGCGTCACCGAAGAGACGCTGGCGGCAGTGCTCGCCTGACTCCCGCCGGACGCGAGTACGAACGAAAACGGCGCCGGGAGGCGCCGTTTTCGCCGAGCCGCACTTCGGCTACTGGCAATAGATGCTCACGGACCGCAACAGCTGCGGTCTGCCCGCGTCGCCGATCGTGATCGTCGTCAGGCCCGACGGAACCGAGGACACCGACAGCGTGCCCGGCGAGGCGGGGACCGGGTTCGGGTTCAGCACCGTGCCGGGGGTGGAAGCCGAGGCGCTGAACGGACTCGTACCCGTGATGGTGAACGGGAACGTACGGCCGGTGCAGACGAGCGGCGAGCTGACGCTGCCGTAGCTTGTCGGCGTCACGCTGAGGGGCTGCGGTTCAGTAGGTTGATCCTCCGTACCCGGAAGGTTGTCGACCGTCGGCGGCGCGCTCACCGTGAAGCCGTTGGCATCGACGATCGCAAACGTGAGGCCGATGAAGCAGGCGCCGTTGGTGATGACGTCGAAGCTGCCGCCCTGAACTCCCACGGGCGTACCGACCACCGACGCCGAATCCGGGAAGTTGGTCGAAACGCGATAGGGCGGCGTGCCGCCGAAGACGTAGAACGTCACCCGCACGCCCGTCGAGCAGAGGCCCTTGAACGGTCCGTTGATCGTCGTTTTGCCGTTCGGGATCGTCGTCACGATGTTCGTGCCCGTGATCTGCTGCACGATCGTGAACTGGCCGGTCACCTGGATGCCCGACGTGAGTTCCGTGGCGCGGATCACACCGAGTTGCGAGGTGACGTTCGCGGGCACGACCAGCCCGACGAGCGCGTCGCCGTTCTGGTCGGTCACCACCGTCAGCGTCTGCACCAGCGGCTGTGCCGGATTGTTGCTCTGGATCGCATAGCTGCCCTGCACGACGTCGAAGCGCACCTGGCGATTCGCGAGCCCGCCGCCTCCCGGCCCCGTTACCTTGACGGACGCCGTGCCGCTCGTGCCCGAGCAGAGCTGGCCGCCGCCGGTGCACGCCGGGCTGCCCGTGATCGTGACCGAGGAGGGCAGCAGCGGGGCCGGCCGCACGACGATCGGAACGGTCGCCGTCTGGCCGATCGAGTCGCGCACGGTAATCGTCACCGCCGTGTCCGATTCGACATTGGCGGCGAGCAGCACGATGCTGTTGCCCCCGACGTTCTGGCTCACGGGCACGATGGCGGGATTGGTGGACACCGCCGTATACGGCGAGACACCGCCGCTGATCGTCAGAGGGAACGGCACGGCGGGATAGGCAGTGCCGGTGGCGGGAAGTACCGTGACGGGCGTGGGCGTGCTGGGACCCGGAGCGTAGGGGTTGTTGGGCGCCCCGCTGCCGCCGCCGCATGCGGCCAACGAGAGGATTCCGGCCATTGAAACCAGCATGAGCACCGGGCGCAGCCACGCAGTCAAGCGGCGTTCGACCATGATCGTTATCCTGATGATGTTGTCCTAAAGCTACCGGCTGGTGCAAATCGTTTTGATCGCTGCAACAGACAGATAGCCACTTTTGTTGAGATTAAAGCCTAAGAACGGGGCGGGCGCAAGTTTTTCCCGATTGCCGTCAGTCCTGGCCGTCGCAGCGTGTTGCGCCCGCGCCCTGTTTCCGACGATTCTTGCCGCGTTGCAGCATCCTGAGTACCATGGAAAAGTTTCGGCCCGGGTTGGGAAAAGCAAGCATCGCGCCCATCCTGCGGCTCGTACCGTAGCGGGCGAATCGACACTGCGCGAGGTCACCGTGGCACAGGCTCCCGAGGGTTTTTCCGCGTATCCGCCCGTCTCCCAGGGCTTGTACGATCCGGCAAACGAGCACGATGCCTGCGGTCTCGGCTTCATCGCCCACATCAAGGGGCGCAAGAGCCACGCGATCATCACGCAGGCGCTGCGGATTCTCGAGAACCTGACCCACCGCGGCGCGACCGGGGCGGATCCGCTGCAGGGCGACGGCGCCGGCATCCTGATCCAGCTTCCCGATGCGTTCTTCCGCCGCGCCTGCGGCAAGCTCGGGATCACGCTGCCCGCGATCGGGCAGTACGGCGTGGGGATGGTCTTCCTGCCGCGGGAGCCGGCCTCGCGCATGGCGTGCGAGCAGGAGATCGAGCGGGCGATCCACGCCGAAGGCCAGCTGCTGCTCGGGTGGCGTGACGTGCCCACGAGCAACGAGGGACTGTCGGCGCGAACCAAGGAAGTCGAGCCGGTCATCCGCCAGATATTCGTCGCGCGCGGCTCGCGCGAAATGGATCAGGACGCGCTCGAGCGCAAGCTCTACGTGATACGCAAGCGCTCGGGCCACGCGATCCAGGCGCTCAAGCTGCGCCACGGCAGGGAGTTCTACGTCCCGTCGATCTCCACGCGCACGATCGTCTACAAGGGCATGCTGCTCGCGCATCAGGTCGGCGATTTCTACCTCGACCTTCACGACGAGACGATGGTCACGGCGCTCGCGATGGTGCACCAGCGCTTCTCGACCAACACGTTTCCGACCTGGGACCTCGCGCATCCGTTCCGTTTCATCTGCCACAACGGCGAGATCAACACGCTGCGCGGCAACTTCAACTGGATCCGGGCGCGCGAAGGTGCGATCGCCTCGAAGACGCTGGGAGGAGATCTCGGGAAACTCTGGCCGCTGATCTACGAAGGCCAGTCCGACTCGGCGTCGTTCGACAACGCGCTCGAACTGCTGGTGATGGGCGGCTATCCCGTGTCGCACGCGATGATGATGATGATTCCCGAGGCCTGGGCTGGCAATCCGCTCATGGATGAGGACCGGCGCGCGTTCTACGAATACCACGCGGCGCTGATGGAGCCTTGGGACGGTCCCGCCGCGATGGCGTTCACCAACGGCAGGCAGATCGGCGCCACGCTCGATCGCAACGGGCTGCGCCCGGCGCGCTTCGTCGTGACCGACGACGACTACATCGTGATGGCCTCCGAGGTCGGCGTGCTCGACATCCCGGAGGAGAAGATCGTCAAGAAGTGGCGCCTGCAGCCAGGCAAGATGCTGCTCGTGGACCTCGATGCGGGGCGCATCGTCGACGACGAGGAGCTGAAGCGCACGCTCGCGACGGAGAAGCCGTATCGCGAATGGATCGCCAACTGCCGCATGAGACTCGAGGAGATGCCCGAGCCTGCGCCGTCGGATGCGTCCGCGGTGCCGCTGCTCGACCGCCAGCAGGCGTTCGGCTACACGCAGGAGGACGTGAAGGTGATCCTCGCGCCCATGGCGAGCGCCGGCGAGGAGCCGATCGGATCGATGGGCAACGATGCCGCGCTGCCGGTGCTCTCCGACCGTCCCAAGGTCTTCTACAACTACTTCAAGCAGCTGTTCGCGCAGGTGACGAACCCGCCGATCGACCCGATCCGCGAGGAACTCGTCATGAGCCTCGTTTCGTTCATCGGACCGCGGCCGAACCTGCTCGGCATCGACGCCACCGAGCCACCGATGCGCCTCGAGGTGCAGCAGCCGATCCTCACCGCCGACAACATGGAGAAGCTGCGGCACATCGAACTCTTCTCCGGCGGCGCGTTCAAGTCCGAAGAGCTCGACATCTGCTATCCCTCCGCATGGGGCGCCGCAGGCACGGAGGCGGCGCTCGCTTCGCTCGCCGCGCACGCCGAGGACGCGATCCGGCAGGGCACCAACATCCTGATTCTGTCCGACCGCGGCGTCGGGCCGGAGCGCCTGCCGATCCCGGCGCTGCTCGCCACTGCCGCGGTGCACGAGCATCTGGTGAAGAAGGGGCTGCGTACCTCCGCCGGCCTCGTCGTCGAGACGGGCTCTGCGCGCGAAGTGCATCACTTCGCGTTGCTCGCAGGCTACGGTGCCGAAGCGATCCACCCGTACCTCGCGCTCGAGACCCTGGCCGAGCTGCACAAGCAGGTGCCGGAGGTCGATCCGAAGGAATCGCAGAAGCGCTTCATCAAGGCGATCTGCAAGGGCCTGTACAAGGTGATGTCCAAGATGGGCATCTCGACCTATCAGTCGTACTGCGGTGCGCAGATCTTCGAAGCCGTCGGGCTGCAGAAGGCGTTCGTCGACAAGTACTTCACGGGGACGGCGAGCAACATCGAGGGGATCGGTCTGTTCGAGGTCGCGGCGGAAGCCGAGCGCCTGCACAGGCTCGCGTTCGGCGACGATCCGCTGCTCGCGGGCATGCTCGACCCGGGCGGCGAGTACGCCTACCGCGTGCGGGGCGAAGCGCACATGTGGACGCCCGATTCGATTGCGAAGCTGCAGCACGCGACGCGCGCCAACAGCGCGTCGACATACCGCGAGTACGCGAAGCTCATCAACGAACAGGGCGCGAGCATGAAGACGTTGCGCGGTCTGTTCGAGTTTTGCTTCGGCGCGCAACCGCCGCTGCCGATCGAGGAGGTGGAGCCTGCCTCCGAAATCGTCAGGCGGTTCGCCACCGGCGCGATGAGCCTGGGGTCGATCTCGACCGAGGCGCATACGACGCTGGCGATCGCGATGAACCGCATCGGCGGCAAGTCCAACACAGGTGAGGGCGGCGAGGACCATGCGCGCTACCGAGCAGAAATGCGCGCGGGCAAGAGCCCGGTCAAGGAAGGCGACACGATCGCGACCTTCATCGGCAAGGACCGCATCGAGCACGACGTGCCGCTGCGGCCGGGCGACAGCCTGCGCTCGAAGATCAAGCAGGTCGCCTCCGGCCGCTTCGGCGTGACGGCCGAGTATCTCGCCTCCGCCGACCAGATCCAGATCAAGATGGCGCAGGGCGCGAAGCCCGGCGAGGGCGGCCAGCTGCCGGGCCACAAGGTGTCCGAGTACATCGCGAAGCTGCGCTACTCGGTGCCCGGCGTCGGCCTGATTTCGCCGCCGCCGCATCACGACATCTACTCGATCGAGGATCTCGCGCAGCTGATCCACGACCTCAAGAACGCCAACCCGAATGCGTCGATCTCGGTGAAGCTTGTCTCCGAAGTCGGCGTGGGGACGGTCGCCGCCGGTGTCGCCAAGGCGAAGGCCGACCACGTGACGATCGCCGGCCACGATGGCGGCACGGGCGCCTCGCCCGTATCCTCGATCAAGCACGCCGGCACGCCGTGGGAACTGGGCCTTGCGGAAACGCAGCAGACGCTCGTGCTGAACCGTCTGCGCGGCCGCATCGCCGTGCAGGTGGACGGCCAGATGAAGACCGGCCGCGATGTCGCGATCGGTGCGCTTCTCGGCGCCGACGAGTTCGGTTTCGCGACGGCGCCGCTGGTCGTCGAAGGCTGCATCATGATGCGCAAATGCCACCTGAACACGTGCCCGGTCGGCATCGCCACCCAGGACCCGGTGCTGCGCAAGCGCTTCGCTGGACAGCCCGAGCACGTCGTCAACTACTTCTTCTTCGTGGCCGAGGAGTTGCGCGAGATCATGGCGCAGCTGGGGTTCCGGCGCGTCGCGGACATGATCGGCCGCTCCGACCTGCTCGACATGAAAAAGGGCGTCGCGCACTGGAAGGCGCGGGGACTCGACTTCACCAGGATCTTCCACAAGCCGGTGATGCCGGCCGAAGTGGCGCGCCACCAGTGCGAGCGGCAGGATCACGGACTTGCGCGTGCGCTCGATCACGAGCTCATTTCGGCCGCCGCGCCTGCGCTCGAGAAGAAGCAGCCGGTGCGGCTCAACTTCCGCATCCGCAACGCCCACCGTTCGGTCGGGGCGATGCTGTCCGGCGCGCTGGCGCGCAAATACGGTCACGAAGGCCTGCCGGAGGACACGATCCACGTCGCGTTCGAGGGGATCGCGGGCCAGAGCTTCGGTGCGTTCCTTGCCAAGGGCGTGACCTTCGAGTTGCAGGGCGCGACCAACGACTACGTGGGCAAGGGACTCTCCGGCGGGCGCATCGTCGTCTACCCGGACCCGTCCTGCCCTGCGAAGCCCGAAGAGAACATCGTCATCGGCAACACCGTGATGTACGGCGCGATCGCCGGCGAGGCGTACTACCGAGGCGTCGCCGGCGAACGCTTCTGCGTGCGCAACAGCGGGGCCGCTGCGGTGGTCGAGGGCACCGGTGACCATGGCTGCGAATACATGACCGGCGGCACGGTCGCGGTTCTTGGCCGCACCGGGCGCAACTTTGCCGCGGGAATGAGCGGCGGCTTCGCGTTCGTCTACGACGAGGACGGAACGTTCGCAAAACGATGCAACACGTCGATGTGCGAACTCTTGCCGGTGCTGCCGGAGGCCGAGCAGGCGAAGGCCGAGAGCGAGCTCGCGGCGGCCGGCAAGGGCCGCGTGCTGCATGCCGGCAAGTACGACGAGGTGATGCTGCGCGAGCTGATCGAGCGCCACCTGCGCTTCACCGGCTCGACGCGGGCGCTCGCGATCCTGGACAATTGGGAGGCGGCCCGCGCCAGGTTCGTCAAGGTGTTCCCAGGCGAGTACAAGCGTGCTCTCTCCGAGATGCACGCCGCGCAGCATCCGGCGAGTGCGCCCTCGGTATCGAAGCAGAAGGCGGCCGCATAACGGCAGTCAGGTTCCGACCGACCAATCGTGGCGGGCCCGCGGCCCGGTACGAACAACGAAACGCTCCCAATGGGCAAGATCACCGGGTTTCTCGAACTGCAGCGCATCCAGGAAGCGGCGGAAGCTCCGCGCGAGCGGGTCAAGCACTACCGCGAGTTCGTGCTGACGCTGACCGACGAGGCGGCATCGAAGCAGGGCGCACGCTGCATGGACTGCGGCATTCCTTTCTGCCAGACCGGATGCCCGGTCAACAACATCATTCCGGACTGGAACGACCTCGTCTACCGCGCGCAGTGGAAGCAGGCGCTCGACGTGCTGCACTCGACCAACAACTTCCCGGAGTTCACGGGCCGCGTCTGTCCGGCGCCGTGCGAGGCTGCCTGCACGCTCAACATCAACAACGATCCCGTCGGCATCAAGTCGATCGAGCATTTCATCATCGACAAGGGCTGGGAGGAGGGTTGGGTCGTGCCGCTGCCGCCGGCCAAGAAGACCGGCAAGCGTGTCGCAGTGATCGGCTCGGGACCCGCGGGCCTTGCCTGCTCGCAGCAGCTCGCGCGCGCGGGCCACGACGTCGTGCTGCTCGAGAAGAGCGACCGCATCGGCGGGCTCCTCCGCTATGGCATTCCGGACTTCAAGATGGAGAAGCACCTGATCGACCGGCGCATGGCGCAGATGTCGATCGAAGGCGTGGAGTTCCGCCCGAACGTGCAGGTCGGGCGCGATGTCGGGGCGAAGGACCTGTTGGCCGAGTTCGACGCGATCGTGCTCTCGGGAGGCGCCGAGCAGCCGCGCGACCTGCCGGTGCCGGGCCGCGAGCTCGCCGGCGTGCACTTCGCGATGGAATTCCTGCCGGCGCAGAACAGGGTCGTCGCAGGTGACGCGGTGCCGAAACAGATCAAGGCGACCGGCAAGCATGTCATCGTGATCGGCGGCGGCGACACCGGTTCCGACTGCGTCGGCACGTCGAACCGCCACGGCGCGGCATCGGTCACGCAGTTCGAGCTGCTGCCGCAGCCGCCCGAGCACGAGAACAAGACGCTCGTCTGGCCCTATTGGCCGGTCAAGCTGCGCACTTCGTCGTCGCACGAGGAAGGCTGCCAGCGCGATTGGGCGGTCGCCACGACGCGCTTCGAGGGTCGCGATGGCAAGGTGGAGAAGCTCGTCGCCGCGCGCGTCGAATGGCAGAAGGATCCGAACGGACAGATGAAGATGGTGGAAGTCCCGGGGACCGAGTTCGAGATGAAGGCCGATCTCGTGCTGCTCGCGATGGGCTTCACCGGTCCGGCGTCCACCGGGCTTCTCGAGCAGTTCGCCGTTGCGCGCGACCCGCGCAGCAACGTGCAGGCGAACACCGACGACTACCGCACTTCCGTGGACAACGTGTTCGCGGCGGGTGACATGCGCCGCGGGCAGTCGCTCGTCGTCTGGGCGATCCGCGAAGGCCGCCAGTGCGCGCGCGCGGTCGATGCCTTCCTCATGGGCGCGAGCGAGCTGCCGAAGTAGAAGTCGTCAGTGCCCGGTCGCGTGGCGACGCGGCGACCTGCTGCTGAAACCGCCCGCTTCCTGCTCGACGCACGCCGCCGCCTGCCCCTGTCAGCCATGCCGTTTGCCAACGACACGTTTCTACGCGCGCTGCGCCGCGAGCCAACGCCCTACACTCCGGTCTGGCTGATGCGCCAGGCCGGGCGGTATCTGCCCGAGTACAACGCGACGCGTGCGCGGGCAGGGAGCTTCATGGGCCTCGCGCAGAATCCCGAGCTCGCCTGCGAGGTGACGCTGCAGCCGCTCGCGCGCTATCCGCTCGATGCGGCAATCCTCTTCTCCGACATCCTGACGGTTCCCGATGCGATGGGCCTCGGCCTTTCGTTCGCCGAAGGCGAGGGGCCGCGTTTCGCGCACACGACCCGCGACGAGGCGGCGATCGCCGCGCTCGCCGTTCCGGACATGGCGAAGCTTCGCTACGTGTTCGACGCGGTGGCCACGATCAAGCGCGCGCTCGCCGGCCGCGTGCCGCTGATCGGCTTTTCGGGCAGTCCGTTCACGCTCGCCTGCTACATGATCGAGGGCGGCGGCAGCGAGGACTTCGCCACCGTTCGGCGGATGGCGTATGCGCGCCCGGACCTGCTGCAGCGCGTGATCGATGTGAACACGCGCGCGGTCGTTGCCTACCTGAACGAGCAGATTGCTGCCGGCGCCGATGCGGTGATGGTTTTCGATACGTGGGGCGGAATGCTGTCGGCTTCTGCATATCGCACGTTTTCACTCGCATCGATGCGCGCGGTCGTCGCGGGCCTCGACCCCGGACCCGACGCTCGCCCGGTGCCGAGCATCGTTTTCACCAAGGGCGGCGGCACCTGGCTTGCCGATCTCGCGGCGAGCGGGGCCTCCGGTGTGGGCCTCGACTGGACCGTCGATATCGCCGAAGCGCGGCGCACCGTGGGGCAGCGCGTCGCGCTGCAAGGCAATCTCGACCCGCTCGTGCTGCTGACCGACATCGCAACAGTCGAGCGCGAGACCGCCGCGATCGTGCGTGCGGCGGGTCCGGCCCCCGGGCACATCTTCAATCTCGGCCACGGCATCGTTCCGAAAACGCCGCCCGAGCACGTTGCTGCGCTGGTCGGCACGGTCCACCGCGAATCGCGCGCGCTGCGCGCGGCTGCACAACGTGGCGATTCCGCTCCAAGTCCTTGACAAGTCTGAGGGATTGGCAATCTCACCGAAAACGCAATCCGAGATGTGGTTATGCACAATCCGCGAGCGATAACAAACGAACGCCGCCGAACCGGATCGCAGGGCGCCGATCTCGTTACAAGTCTTTGAATGATGGAGAAAATACCAGTTCGATCCACGTGCCCGAATGCGCGGCGATCGATTTGTCAATATGGCGCGGTCATGCCATCCGCACTTTGCGCACACACTTATCCACAGTTTCCGGCATCTTTTTCGCCATTGTTTTATTTCAATATGTTACGAGGATGAGTTCCTGTTGATTATGAGGATCTCCTCGTTGCACCCTGTTGCGTCCGGAATGCGCTAGCCGACGACGGGGCCGCCATGGCGATCGCTCGCGTCGCATTGCCCGTTGCCGCGCCCCAGCCTTTCGACTACTGGGTGCCGGATGGCCTCGACATCGGCCGGGGTTCGGTCGTACGGGTACGCATCGGGTCGCGCACCGTTTCCGGTGTCGTGCTCGAGCTCGCGGATGCGGCGGCTGTCGCGCGCGACCGTCTGCAGCCGGTGCAGGAGCAGGTCGATCTGCCGCGACTGCCCGACGACGTGATGGACCTCGTCGCATTCGTCGCGGGCTATTACCAGGACGCGGCAGGGCTCTGCTGCGCGCTCGCGCTGCCGCCGCTTCGCGTGACGACGCGGACGGCGCGGCGCAATCCGCTGCCGTCGCTGCGCTTGACTGCGCACGGTCGCGCCCTGCTTCCGGCCAGGCTTGCCCGTTCGCCGGTCGCGCAACGCCTGCACGCACGGCTGATTGCGGCCGATTCGCTCGATCGTGCGGAAATCGTGGCGCTCACGACGCGAGAGCGGGCCTTGATGCGCGAATGGCTTGCCGCAGGAGAGGTGGAGGCGGCTCCTGCCGAACTGCCTGTTTCAACTCGCATCGAACTCAACCCGGCCCAGGCAGACGCGGCGGAAGCGATCGCCGCGGCGCACGGAACCTTCGCGCCGATGCTGCTGCAAGGCGTGACCGGCGGCGGCAAGAGCGAGGTCTACTTCGCGGCGATCGAGCGGTGCACGGCGGCGGGCGCCCAGTCGCTGCTGCTCGTGCCGGAGATCAACCTCACGCCGCAGCTCGGCGCCCGCATCGCGCAGGCGCTGCCCCGCTTGCGCGTCGTCACGCTGCACAGCGGCCTGGCCGACGGCGTCCGCTTCTCGAACTGGCTCGCGGCGGCGCGCGGAGAGGCGGATCTCGTGCTCGGAACACGACTCGCGGTGTTCGCACCCCTGCCGCGGCTCGGCCTGATCGTTGTCGACGAGGAGCATGACGGTTCGTTCAAGCAGCAAGACGGCGTGCACTACCAGGCACGCGATGCGGCCGTGTGGCGCGCGCGCAGGCGGTCGGTGCCCGTCGTGCTGGGCAGCGCGACGCCGTCGCTCGAGACCTACCTCGCTGCCAAGACCGGCCGTTACCGCCGTCTGCTGCTCGACCGGCGCGCCGATCCCCGCGCAGCGATGCCGGCGGTGCGCTTCGTCCCCGCGACCGCACCGGATACTCAGGACGGCATCGCCGCGCCGCTTTGGCATGCGCTTCGGGACAGGGTCGCGCGTGGCGAACAGTCGCTCGTGTTCGTCAACCGCCGCGGCTTCGCCCCGTCGCTCAAGTGCGTCGCCTGCGGATGGGAAGCGGGCTGCCCGCGCTGCAGCGCGCGGCTCACGCTGCATCGGACGCCGGCGGGACTGCGCTGCCATCACTGCGGTCATGCCGAGCCGGTCCCGGGCGCCTGCCCTAGCTGCGGCAATGTAGACCTGCTGCCGCGCGGGCACGGCACGCAACGGCTCGAGCAGTCGCTCGCGAGCGCGCTGCCCGGTGCGCGCATTGCGCGTGTCGACCGCGACACGACACGGCGCCGCGCCGCCTTCGCGAACGTGCGCGAGCGTGTCGAGTGCAACGTAATCGACGTACTCATCGGGACGCAGATGCTCGCCAAGGGCCACGATTTCCCGCGGCTCACGCTGGTCGGCGTGCTGGGTGCGGACAATGCGCTGTACAGCGCCGACTTTCGCGCGACTGAGCGCCTCGCCGCGCTGCTCATGCAGGTGGCGGGAAGGTCCGGGCGCGCGGCGCTGCCGGGCGAGGTGATCGTGCAGACCAACTTCCCTCAGCATCCGGTCTTCGCGGCGCTCGCCACGCACGATTACGACGCGTTCGCCAACGCGTTGCTCGCGGAGCGCGAAGCAGCGGGGCTGCCCCCGTTTGCGCGGCTCGCGCTCGTCGCGGCCGAAGCGCACGCGCGCGCGGACGTCGAGGCATTCCTCGCCGCTGCGCACGAGCGCGCGTGCGAGCTTGCCCGCGCGACCCCCGTCGAGGTGTTCGCGCCGGTGGCCGCACTGATGGCGCGACGAGCGGGCTTCGAGCGCGGCCAGATGCTGTTGCGAAGCGCGCGTTCCGCCGAATTGCAGCGCGTGCTCGCGCCGTTGCGCGCTGCGCTGGCGGAGCGCCCTGGACGGCGCGTGCGCTGGGCGATCGACGTCGATCCGGACGGGGTCGCCTAAGGCGAGTCGGTCGCATGGGCGGCTATAATCAGGGCCTGTTCACACTATGTCCACAATTGCGTTGCAGGGCCGAAATTGCGCGGGGCGAGGCGCAAAACGAAGCCGGGCCGGCTGCCCGGCGAGGCTTTGCAACGAAGCACCGCGTAATTTCGGCAGCAACCCGAAGGGAACGGGCGCCCTGGGGCGCCACTCTTCGTTGCCTTCCTTGCCAAGACACCCGGTTTTGGCTTCGTCAGGCGCCTTGATTGGCGCCCCAGGCCACCCGTTCGCACTTGCGGACATAGTGTGAACAGGCCCTAGAAGCTTTGCCTTCGCGCCCACGGAACGTGAACGAAGATCCGATGACCGAACTTGCGCACTGGCTCCGCCAGGGCGTCGCCGCGGTCGTTCCCGATCAGGCGGATGCGGTGATCGTGCTCGAGCGGCCGAAGCAGGTGGCGCACGGGGACTACGCGACGAGTGTCGCGCTCGCGCTCGCGAGGAAGGCCAAGCGCAATCCGCGCGAGCTCGCGCAGGCGATCACGGCGCAGGCGCCGGTCGGCACCGGACTGATCGAGCGTACCGAGATCGCGGGTCCGGGATTCATCAATGTCTTCCTGACGTCCGCGGCGCGGCAGTCGGTCGTGCGCCACGTGCTGGCACGCGGGCCGGGCTACGGGCGCGCGAATGGGCGCAACGGCGAGCGCGTGATGGTCGAGTTCGTCTCGGCCAACCCGACCGGGCCGCTGCACGTCGGGCACGGCCGGCAGGCCGCGCTCGGCGATGCGATCGCCAACCTGCTCGAATGGCAGGGCGCGAACGTGACGCGCGAGTTCTACTACAACGACGCCGGCCAGCAGATCCAGAATCTCGCCATCTCGGTGCGTGCGCGCGCACAGGAGCTGCTGGGAGAACACACGACGTTCCCCGAGGATGGCTATCGCGGCGAGTACATCCGCGAGCTCGCGCAGCGCTACCTCGCCGAAGTCGGGCACGAGCTGGGCGATATCGAGTCGATCCGCCGCTTCGCGGTCGCCGAGTTGCGCAACGAACAGGACCGCGACCTGCAGGCGTTCGGCGTGCGCTTCGACAACTACTATCTCGAAAGCTCGCTCTACAAGGAAGGTCGCGTCGAGGCGGCCGTGGCGAAGCTCGCGGCCTCCGGCAGGACCTACGACGGTGAAGGCGCGCTGTGGCTGCGCACGACCGAGTACGGCGACGACAAGGACCGGGTGATGCGCAAGTCGGATGGCGGCTACACGTACTTCGTGCCCGACGTCGCCTATCACCTCACCAAGTGGGAGCGCGGCTTCGCCAAGGCCGTCAACGTGCAGGGCTCCGATCACCACAGCACGGTGATGCGGGTGCGCGCCGGGCTGCAGGCTCTCGGGATGGGCATCCCCGAAGGCTACCCGGACTACGTGCTGCACAAGATGGTGACGGTGATGCGCGGCGGCGAGGAAGTCAAGATCAGCAAGCGCGCCGGCAGCTACGTCACCGTGCGCGACCTGATCGACGAGGTGGGCCGCGACGCGGTGCGATTCTTCCTCGTCTCGCGCAAGGCCGACTCGGAATTCGTGTTCGATATCGACCTCGCGCGCTCGCAGTCCGAGGAGAACCCGGTCTACTACGTGCAGTACGCGCATGCGCGCGTGTGCTCGGTGCTGAAGCAGGCCGGCATTCCGCGTGACGGGGCGGCCTCGACGCTGGTGCACGCCGACCTCTCGCCGCTTGCGAGCGCATACGAGGACGCGCTGCTGCGGCGTCTTGCCGACTTCCCCGGCGAGCTTGCGAACGCCGCGCGCGACTTCGCGCCCCACCAGATCACGTTCTATCTGAAGAGCCTCGCCGGCGAGTTCCACAGTTACTATAATGCGGAACGGTTTCTCGTCGACGACGAGCGGTTGAAGCGGGCGCGGCTCGCGCTCGTCGTTGCGACCGGCCAGGTGCTCGAGAACGGACTGCGCGTGCTCGGCATCTCGGCGCCCGAGCAGATGTAAACCCGACTTCGCGCACGCCCGTCAGAGCCTCGATGAACCGCACCAAAGCACCTTCCGCCGGCCGGCCGGCGCGCATCGCGCGTGCATCGGCGAAGTCGGACGCGGGAGGAACGCTGCTCGGCGTTTTCATCGGCCTCGTGCTCGGACTCGCGCTGGCCGCGGCCGTCGCGTTCTACGCTACCGGCGGCTGGCGCAACTATCAGGCGCAGCTCGCCGGCAGCAAGGAATCGCGCGACGCGCGGGAGCCCGCGAAGACGACCAAGGCCGACACCGACAAGCCCCGGTTCGACTTCTACAAGATCCTGCCCGGCAACGAAGAGCCGAAGGTGCAGGCGGATCGCAAGGTACCCGAGAAAGCCCCGGACCGTTCGCTCGCCGAGAAGGCCGCCGAGCGAACGGCCGGCAAGGCGGGCGATGCGGCGGCGAAGGCGCAGGAGAAGCCGGCCGACAAGGCGGCCGAGCGTGTGGCCACCGTCGCGAGCCCCGCAGGCAAGGCCGCGCAGTCAGGCGAGCGCTTCTGGCTGCAGGCGGGCTCTTTCGCTGCCGAACCGGACGCCGAGAACCTGAAGGCCCGCCTTGCGCTCGCCGGCTGGGAGGCGTCCGTGCAACAGGGGGTCCTGCCGGACAAGAGCGTGCGCTACCGCGTCCGTCTGGGTCCCTACGACAACGCGGACGAATTGAACCGCATCAAGGGCGAGCTCGGCCGCCGAGGTTTCGACGTCGCCGTGATCAAGTACTAGAACCTATCTCATAATCAGCCGCGGGATGCGTTGCGGCGAGAAAGCCTGGCAGCAAGGCGCGAGGAGGCAGCGTAGTCGTGCCTACGCAACGACGAGCAACGCAGCGGCCGGGCTTTCCCGCCGCAACCCGAAGGGACGGGGGCCCCGGGGCCGCACTTCTGCGTTGCTCGTCGCTTGTTTGGTCCGGCCAAACGGCGCTCCTCGTGCCTGGAACTGCGGCCCCGGGAATCCCGTCGCACCCGTGGATGATTATGAGATAGGTTCTAGAACCTAGGTTCTGGCGCCCTTTTCCCGGCGAGACGATAGCTTGCGCTCGCCCATCGGTCGGCATGGTGGCTGCCGACGGAACTCCTGGTCGGCGTACCGGGCCCAACAGCCGTTATGGATTCGCACCTGTCCCATTGGAGATCGGAATGACTGAAGCATCGACGACCCACGTAACCCGCCGCGGACTCCTGGCACTGCTGGCGCTCCCCTTCGCCTTCGTCCTCGCGCTACCGCTGCCCGCGGCGGCGCAGGAAATGGTCGAGGGCAAGCAGTATGTGCGCCTCAAGAACGCCATTCCTGTCGAATCGGGCAAGAAGATCGAGGTGCTCGAGTTCTTCTCGTACGGTTGCCCGCACTGCCGCGACCTCGACCCCGCGCTGCAGGCGTGGCTCAAGACGCTGCCGGCCGACGTCGAGTTCCGTCGCGTGCCGATCGACTTCGGCCGCGACCAGTGGGCGAACATGGCGAAGATGTACCTGACGCTCGAGGCGCTCGGCGTCGAGCCGAAGCTCACGCCCGAGTTCTTCGACGCGCTCCACAGCAAGGGAATGCAGATGTGGAACGAGAAGACTTTCTTCGACTGGGCGGCGTCGCAGGGCCTCGATCGCAAGAAGGTCGAGGAGACATACGCTTCGTTCGGCGTCAACAGCAAGTTCAATCGCGCGCGAGCGCAGGCGAAGGCCTACAACGTGCAGTCGGTGCCGTTGATCATCGTCGACGGCAAGTTCGTGACGGCGCCCGACAAGGTGGGCTCGCACAGCCAGATGCCCGGCGCGATCAACGTGCTGATCGCCAAGGCGCGAGCCGAGCGCCCCAAGGCATAACGCCGACGGGACCGCCCGTCGACGGTGGCCAGCACGCCGCTCTCGGCCGCTGACGACTGTCCCCAGGGCGAAGCGGCCGCACGACGGCCGCTTAACCCGGATCCTTTCGGCGCTCGATCCCGTGACCCGGCAGAGTTCGACTGCGGCGCGGGTATTCATCACCGGCGCCTCGTCGGGAATCGGTGAGTCGCTCGCGCGCCTCTACGTGGCGCGGGGCGCAACGGTCGGCCTCTTCGCGCGGCGAGCGCGGGATCCCGACTGGCTTTCCGCGGCAGCCGCGCCCGCGGCGGTGGCGGTCTATGCAGGCGATGTGCGCGACGCAGCTGCGCTTGCGCGCGCCGGCGCCGACTTCATCGCACGCTTCGGGGTGCCGGACGTCGTCATCGCGAACGCGGGCGTCTCGCGCGGTACGCTGACCGAACCGTCGGACCTGCCGGCGTTTCGCGCGGTGCTCGAAACCAACATGCTCGGCATCGTGCACACGTTCGCGCCATTCGTGCAAGCGATGCGCGCCGCACGGCACGGGACGCTGGTCGGGATCGCGAGCATCGCCGGCTTCCGCGGCCTTCCGGGTTCGGGCGCCTACTCGGCGTCGAAAGCCGCGGCGATCAGCTACCTCGAGAGCCTGCGCGTCGAGTTGCGCGGCAGTGGTGTGGCGGTGGTGACGATCTGCCCAGGCTACGTCGATACGCCCATGACTGCGAAGAATCCGTACCCGATGCCGTTCCGGCTCGAGGCGGACAAGGCGGCCACGCTGATCGCGCGCGCGGTCGCGCGGCGCAAGCGCTTCTACGTGCTTCCGTGGCCGATGGCGATCGTGGGCCGCGCGCTTCGCGCGTTGCCTCGCCCGGTCTACGACTTCGCGTTCGCCAGGGCGCCGCGCAAGCCGCGGCAGCCGGACTGACCTCGTTCCCGATGGCCGCGACCGCCGAAGACTGGGCCGGCGTGATGCATGCGCCGGCTGAACTCCGTCCCCGCATCGCCTGCCTCGTGCCGAGCATCACCGAGACGCTGTTCGCGCTCGGCCTCGGCGGCGACGTCGTCGCCCGCACCGGCTTCTGCGTCCATCCGCGCGGGGAGGTCCGCCGGGTCGCGAAGGTGGGCGGCACCAAGGATCCCAACCTCGACGCCTTGCGCAGCCTCGCACCGACGCATCTCGTCGTCAACGTGGACGAGAACCGGCGCGAAGATGTCGACGCCGCGCGCGCGTTCGTGCCGCACGTCGTTGTCACGCATCCGGCGACCCCTCGCGACAACCCGAGACTCTACCGGCTGCTCGGCGCGATCTTTGGTTGCGAGGCGGCGGCACGGCGGCTGGAACGCGACTTGGCGAGCGCGCAGGACGAGATGCAAGCGAGCGTCGCCGGCATGCCGCGCGAGCGCGTGCTCTACCTGATCTGGCGCCGGCCGTGGATGACGATCGCGCCCGAGACATACATCGCTGCGACGCTGCACGAGGCGGGGTGGGATTCGCCGCGCGTAGGGACTGCGCGTTACCCAACGCTTGCGGACGACGATCGCGCGTGGCAACGGGCGGATCGAATCCTGCTGTCCACGGAACCGTTTGCGTTCCGTGCGCGCGATGCCGAAGCCCTCGCGGTCGCGACCGGCAAGCCGGTGCATCTGATCGACGGCGAGTGGACATCGTGGTACGGCGTGCGGGCGATCGAGGGGCTGCGCGCGCTGGGCAAATACCGCCGCGCCTGCGCGCACGGGGACTGACGCGCCGGGAACACAAAGGGCCGCCCGCAGGCGGCCCTTTCGCGTCAGGCGATAGACCTACAGCGGCACGCGAATGCCGAGCGTGACCGAGTAGGCGTCGCCGTCGCCCTTGCCTGCCGTGGCCGTCCCCATCAGGTATCCGGTCACGCCGCCGAAGTCGCTGCTCGCGCCCAGCACGAACAGGCCCCAGTTGTTGTCGGGCTTGTATGCGGGCACCGAGTAGCTGCCGCCCAGCGTGACCGAGGACGCGGTCACCGAGCGATCATCCGCCTTCGCCTCGTACTCCCACGTCGCGCGTCCGAACGGGCGCACCGAGCCCCACGTCCCCTGGAGCTGCCAGCCCAGGCTCGTCTGCAGCGACTCGCGGTCCTGCTTGGCGTACGAGAGCGACGTGCTGCTGGAACTGGTTTCGCTGAAGTTGTTGACCGATGCTTCCTGCCAGACGACCTTTCCGAAGGGGCCGTGGATCAGGTTCGGCGATTTGAACCAGTAGCCGCCGAGGGCGCGGATCGCATAGTGCCAGCCGCTCGTGTCGGCATTCTCGGTGCGCGTCGCCGTGCCGAGCGTGATGTTGCGATGGACATCGTTGTAGTCGAGGTTGCCGAGCAGCAGCGAGCCGCCCAGGTACCAGGGCCCGCTGCCCCAGCCGCCGTAGAACGTCATCGACGTCTCGTCGAGCGTGAAGCCGCCGGTGCCGTTCCCGAAGTCGACCTTGTCCTGCGAATAGCCGAACGCGACGCCGACCAGCACGCTCGGCGAAATCCGCATGTCGAGGCCGAGCGCGACGCTGTTCATGCTGCCGTCGCCGGAGAGGAACGCGTTGCCGCCGACGTCCGGCGCCGAGTAGTCGTACGCAACCCAGGACTGCAGCGTCTTGTTCGTGGGCGGCGTGTCGAGCGCCGACCACATGCGGCCGTCGAGCGCGCGGAACTGCGCCTGTTCGACTGCGAGTGGCGCTTCGGCGAGCGAGGCCATCTGCGCGGGCCCTTCGAGCATCGAGGCGACAAGCTGCGCGACGGCCGCGTGGCCGGCAGTGGTCGGGTGATACCCGTCGGCGTAGAGGTAGGTCTGCGCCGCGTTCGGCGCGACCAAGGTCGACGACGTGCACAGGAAAATGATGTCGTTAGTGCAGGCGGAACCCGTGGTGTTGGTAAAGCCGTAGGCAGCCGGATTGGCCAGCACTTCATTCAAGAATGAGTAGATGTTCACGCGCACCTGGTTGCCGCCTATTGCATTCAGCGTCGCTTGCTCGGTCGAGTTGTAGAAGGTTGAGATCGCCGAGAGCTGCGCTGCCACCGCCGGACCCTGAGACGCTCCGTAGGGCGTCCGGCCGATGTCGGGAAGGTTCAGCATGACGATGTACTGCGCGCCCGCGTTCTGCAGGACGGCCGCTTGCTGCGCGAACTGTGTCGCCGTGGTCGCGATGTTGGCCTGCAGCTGTGCTTGTGTGATCTGACCCCTGAGGTACGCATCCGCCTGGACGGCGATGTCGTTCGGCCCGCCCCAAAGCAAGTAGGTCGCGCTGGGGTCGATCCCCTTGCCGACCTGAGTCTGGACCTGGGTTGCGATCGGCATCGCGGACGCGGTGGGCTGGACCGGCGGCTGGCCGGGCGTCTGGGTGACGCGCGCGCCGCCCATCGCGTAATCGGTGCCGCCCTGGTTGGCGGGCGTGATCGTGAAACCGTAGCGGGAACCGAGGGCTTGCGCCCATACCGGGCCGGGGTTGGTAGTGAAGAGGCCGGTACCTGGCGGCAGAATGGGTTTATACGATCCGGCGTCGGTCAGGCTGTCGCCGAAGAAGTAGAAGTTGCTGAACTGGGCCGCAGCGGGACCCGCGCTTAACGCGGCGGCGACGGCTCCGGCGACCAGCGACAAACGGAACTTGGGCATTGTGTTCTCCTCGTGAGTTGAGTTTGTTTGCGGCGCGGTATGTAAGCGCGGCGCCGTGGCCCGAAATCGGTCGGCTGAGATTCTAGCCTCCAGGATTTTCGCGACCAAGCTCGTGGTTAATCGTCAACGGCTGCGGCCGAAGGCCCGTTCTACGATTGTTGCGAAGAAAGACAAATGATGCCACTTCCCGCCGCCAAAAGCTCGCGCGCCGCTGTGGCCAAACTGCCCCGCCTGGCGCATTGGGTCCGCCATGCAACCGCGCTCATCGCCTGCGCGGCGGTCGGCCTCCTGTTCTCCGCCTTCGCCCGGGCCGAGGACGACCTGCCCGGCCGCGTCGGCCGCGTCGCCGACCTCGCGGGCGCCGTGTCGCTCGCCCCCGAGGAGCGCGCCGGCCAATGGGAGCCGGTCGGGATCAACCAGACGATCATCAGCGGCGACAATCTGTTCGTGTCGCCGGAGGGCCGGGCGGAAGTCGACTACGGCGGCGGCCAGTTCCGCCTCGGCGGCGACACGAGCGTCAACGTCGCCCGGCTGGACGACCGCACGATCACGCTGTTCGTCGCCCAAGGCCGCGTGATCCTGCGCGTGCGGGTGCTCGACCCGGGCGACGCGGCGCGAATCGACACGCCGAATGCGCAGGTGCAGATCACGCGTCCGGGACTCTACCGCGTCGAGGTCACGGAGGATCGGCTGCGGACCTTGCTGGTCGTGCGCGAAGGTGAGGCCAACATCTACCTGGCAAACATGGTCCAGCAGGTGCTGCCGGGGCAAACGGCGGACGTGACGGGCGACGCGCCGACGCAAGCCGACGTGCGCAGCGGCAGCTTCAGCGACGGGTTCGACGCGTGGAGCGCGAGCCGCGACCGCCACTACGAGAAGAGCCGCAGCGCGACGTACGTGTCGCGACAGATGGTGGGCTACGCCGATCTCGACGATTACGGCGCATGGGAGAGCTATCCGGAGTACGGCGCGGTCTGGTTCCCGACGGCGGTGGCCGCCGACTGGGCGCCGTATCGCTTCGGCAGCTGGAGCTGGGTCGGCGGATTCGGCTGGACTTGGGTGGACGACGCGCCGTGGGGCTATGCGCCGTTCCACTACGGGCGCTGGGCGTACGTCGGCGGGCGCTGGGGCTGGTGCCCCGGTGGCTGGGTCGCCCGCCCGGTTTGGGCCCCGGCATTGGTCGGCTGGTACGGCGGGCCGACGTGGTCGTTTTCGCTGTCGCTCGGCGGACCGGCCTACGGCTGGGTGCCGCTCGGCTGGGGCGAGCCCTACCTGCCGGCATGGAGTAATTGCTCACATCGGTGCTGGACCATGTACAACCGGCCCTATGCGGTACGGTACAACGAGCGGCCGGCCTCGCCGCCATCGCGCTATGTCAACCAAGGCGCTCCCGGCGGGTTCACCGCCGTCAACCGCGAGACGTTCGTCGGCGGGCAGCGCGTGAGCCGCAACGTGCTCGCGGTACCGCAAAACGCGGTGGCGACCGCGCCGGTGCTGGGTGGCGCTCCGGTCCAAGTGCGGCCCACACCGGCACGAATCCCGGGGGCGCGCCCCGGCGCTCCCGGCGTGCCGCCGCCGGCCTCGACGTTCTATCCGACCGGTCGGCCTTCGCGTTTGGTGGGAGAAAGCGCCCCCGGTGCGCCGGCGCGAGGCCCATCCGGGTTCATTCCGGAAGCAGGCCAACCTGCCGGAACCTCGTCCCCGGGCGGGCGGGCAGCGCGGCCGGTACGACCCAGCGGCGGCGAAGCGGTGCCTGCGGCGCCTGCGCGTGTCCAGGCGCCCGAGCCGGCGACCCCTGCCGGCAGCCGTGGAAGAGCCGCTTCGACGGCACCCTCGACTGCGGGCGAGCCGGCACGCGCCGTATCCCCGACGTTGCCGCCGACCCAGGCGGTGCGCCCGCCCGCACAGGCCCCTTCGTCGGGTACGCCAATCGGCACGCTCCCGACACGACCGCAGGCCATGGCGCCTGCACCTGCGCAGGCGGTCGCACCGCCGCGCCGGCCGCAAGCGGTCGCTCGTGAGCCGCCTGTCGCTCCGCCACACGCCGTGCCATCGCCACATCCGGCAGGGGTGGTGCCGCCCGCTCAGGTGCACACTCCGCCGACTCCGGGCGGGCCGCCTCAGGCACAGCCCGCGCCGGCCGGCAGTGCCACGCGAGGCCAGGCGCCGGCGAGCCGCCATCCGCTGCCCGCGGAAGTGCAGCCGCCTGCCCCCAGCCGTTAGCCGCGCACCTTCACCGGCAGCCACGCTCGGGTGTCGATGAAAAAGGCCGCCCGCGGGCGGCCTTTGGTGCATCACTCGAGGTGCGGGACGTTACTTCGAAAGCAGTGCGAGGCGCTTGCCGCCGTCCACGAGCTTGACGTGATCGCCCTCGCGGACCGTGGGCTGCTGGCTGTAGGTGAACGTGCGCGTCTGGCCGCTATCCATGCGCAGCTCGACGGTCCACGAGGTCGTGCTCTTCGCACTCTTCTCGACCTGATGGCCCGCGTACGCGCCGGCGCCGGCGCCGGCGATCGTCGCGACCGTGTTGCCGCGCCCGCTGCCGATCTGGTGGCCGATGACGCCGCCGACGACGCCACCGGCAACCGCGCCAAGACCGGTGCCTTGACCCTTCTGCTGAACCTGGCGGACCGCCTGCACCGTACCGCAGTCGGCGCACGTCGATTGCGCAAGCACGGGCGCGCTGCCGAGCACGCAAGCCCCGAGCGCGATGGAAAGTCCGATGTGTCGAAGCTGTCTTGTCATGGCGAATCCCGATCGATCAGAACGATATTTGAAGCGTAACCCAACCGACCGGCGCGTGGCACGAGAACGTGCCGCCTCCCTCACCAGGGCACTGTGCGACACGGGGGGCGGCGCGACCGCCCCCCCGGGTCCGGCTTGGCGGCAGAGCGATAGCGTGTCGAACGCCACTCGATCGCGCATTGCCCGATGGACCGGCGCGGCGCCTTCGGTCCGCCCACGGCACGCCGCGTCGTCACTTGGCGTCCGCGCTGAGTCGGACATAGCTCCCCGGCGCGTCGCCCATGGGTTTCAGCTTGCCCTTGCCCGGCACGCGCGCCGGCACCTGCTTGCCCTTGAACGCGTCGAGCCACGCATTCCAGTCGGACCACCACGAGCCCTCGCGCTGTTTCGCGTCTGCGAACCACGCGTCCGGGTCCGCCGGAAGCTTGTCGTTGACCCAATGCGGATACTTGCCGGGCGGCGGGTTGATCATGCCGGCGATGTGACCCGAGCCGGAGAGGACGAAACGCCCCTTGCCCTTCATCGCCTGCGGCCCCTTGTAGGTGGCCTTCCACGGCGCGATGTGGTCCTCGATCGCCGAGGCGAAGTATGTGGGCACCGTGACCTTGGAAAGGTCGATCGCCACGCCGTCGAGCGTGATGCCGCCCGGCTCGACCAGCCTGTTGTGCATGTACATGTTGCGCAGATAGTAGCTGTGCATGCGCGCCGGCATGCGCGTCGCGTCGCTGTTCCAGTGCAGGAGGTCGAACGGAAACGGGTCGCGCCCCATCAGGTAGTTGTTGATGACGAACGACCAGATCAGGTCGTTGCTGCGCAGCATGTTGAACGTGTTGGCCATCTCGCTCCCCTCGAGGTAGCCGCGTTCGCTCATCTTGCGCTCGAGCGAGGACACCTGTTCCTCGTCGATGAATACCTCGAGCTCGCCAGACGACGTGAAATCGATCAGCGCCGTCAGGAACGTCGCGCTTGCGATGCGCTTGTCCTTCTTCGCCGCCAGGTAGCCGAGCGTGCACGCGAGAATCGTGCCGCCGAGGCAGTAGCCGAGCGCATTCACTTCCTTCTCGCCGATCGCCCGCTCGATCGCGTCGAGCGCGCCCAGGACTCCCTCGACCATATAGTCCTCGAAGCCCTTGTTCGAGAGCTTGGCGTCGGGGTTGACCCACGAGATCACGAAGACCGTGTTGCCCTGGCTCACCGCCCAGCGGATGAAAGAGTTCTTCTCGCGCAGGTCGAGGATGTAGAACTTGTTGATCCACGGCGGGATGATGAGGAGCGGCCGCTTGGCGACTTTTTCGGTGGTCGGCTCGTATTGCAGAAGCTCCATCAGCTCGTTGCGGAAGACGACCTTGCCGGGCGTCGTGGCAATGTTGACGCCGAGCTCGAATGCCTTGCTGTCGGTCATCGAGATCCTGAGCTGGCCGTTGCCGCGCTCGATGTCGTCCAGCAGGTTGTGCAACCCCTTGACCAGGTTCTGCCCGCCCGAGGCGATCGTCTCGCGGAACACCTCCGGGTTGGTGAGCGCGAAGTTCGAGGGCGCGAGCGCGTCGATGTACTGGCGCGTGAAGAAGTCGACCTTCTTCTTCGTCTTGTCGTCCAGGCCCTCGACGTTCGCGACCTGCTCGTGCAGCCAGCGGGCGGTGATCAGGTAGGACTGCTTGATGTAGTCGAACAGGAAATGCTCTTCCCAGTCCTCGTGCTTGAAGCGCTTGTCCGCCTTGTGCGGATGCGCGATCGGCTCCGCGGGCGCGCCCATGATCTTCATGAGCGAGGACTGCCAGAGGCTCATGTAGTCCCACCAGAGGTTCATCTGCGATTCGGCGAGCCGCATCGGGTTCGCCATCATCTGCGAGGCGAGCTCGAGGAACGCCTTGCCGATGCCGAGCTCGTCGGCGATGATCGACTTGCCGGATGCGGCATGTCGTTTCGCGAACTCGCCGATCAGCTTGGCGCTCTTGTCGGCCGCAACGGCGAGCGACTTGGCGAGCGCGACGGGGTCGTATTGGCGTGCGGCCTCGGCTTCCGGTGCGGTGGCGGGGGTGTGCTGGGCTGACATGCGGGTCTCTCGTGGGAGCGGGGGGAGAAAGGGAATTCTAGCCGTGTGCCGCGGGGATGGGCAGCGAAAAGCGCACGTGATGGCCGGGACCGACGGTGCGCGCGAGCGCACCCTCGTGCCAAAGGCGATTGAGGTGGGCGATGGCCTCGCCCATCGCAAAGAAGCGCTGCTGGAGATCGAGTTCGCGGCGGAAGAGCAGCGGCACGACATCCGCGGCCGACACATTGCCGCCGCGTGCGCGCACGGCATCCACCACTTCGGCCAGGCGCGCGGCATGGTGCGCCTGCAACTGCGCGACGCGGGCATGAATCCCTCGAAACGGCAGGCCGTGCGAGGGCAGAACGAGCGTGTCGGGCGGCAGCGTGCCGAATGCCGCGATCGAGGCGAGAAAGCGCGCGAGCGGGTCGCCGTCGGGCTCGGACGCCCAGACGGTCACGTTCGTGCTGATCCGGGGCAGCAGCATGTCTCCGGAGATCAGCAGTCCGGGTTTCGAAGCGTAGAGCGATGCGTGTTCGGGCGAGTGGCCGAATCCTTCGATCACGCGCCACTCGGTCGGCCCGAGCGCGAGCGTCTCGCCGTCGAGCACGCGCCGGAAGGAATTCGGCAGCCCGGGAACGCCTTTGGCGTAGCGGTTGCCGCGCGCGCCGAGCGCGGTCCGGTGCTCGGCGGTGATGCCGTGCGCCGCGAACAGATGGCCCATGTCATCGGGCGCGTAGCCGGCGAATGCGCTGCGCACCGCGTGCGCGGTCAAATACTCGGCAAGCGTCATCGTCACCGGGCAGCCGAAGCGCTGCGCGAGCCACGCGGCATTGCCCAGATGGTCGGGGTGGTAATGCGTGGCGAAGATGCGGCGGATCGGCAGGCCGCCTAGCGTGCCGCCGAAATGCTGCTCCCAGAGTGCGCGCGTCGGCGCATCGCCATAACCGCAATCGACGAGCGCGAAGCCGTCGTCCTCCCGCAGCAGCCAGAGGTTGATGTGATCGAGCGCGAACGGCAGCGGCATGCGCAGCCACAGCACGCCAGGGGCGATCTCGCGCGTGGTCCCCGGCGGCGGCGGACCTTCGAACGGAAACTCGAGCACGGCAGGATCGGGCGCGTTCATCGCGTCGAGCAGGGCGGGGCCGATGCCTGACCGGGCAGCGCGTCATCGGCCCCTGATTGGTGCAATGCGGGATCGTGGGGGACCGCCCGGACCCTGTCAAGCATGGTATCGTCACCGCCTCTCCGGGCGCTTGCGCCCGCCTGCCGCACCGCTCGATGGCCACCGCTCCAAGCTCCCGCGCCGTGCGGTCCTCGCCGTCGCCCGGCGGCCCCACCTATACGATTTCCGAGCTCGCGCGCGAGTTCGCGCTGACCACGCGCGCAATCCGTTTCTACGAGGACGAAGGGCTGATCACGCCGCAGCGGGTTGGACGGGCGCGGATTTATGGGGAGCGCGACCGCGTGCGCATCCGGCTGATCCTGCGCGGCAAGCGATTGGGCCTCGCGCTGGCCGAGATCGCGGAGATCCTCGACTTGTACGACGTGGGCAACGAGCGCGCCCAGCTCTCCAAGTTCCTCGTGGTGCTCGCAGACCGCCGCGCCCGGCTCCTGCAGCAGCGCGAGGACATCGACCAGATGCTCTCCGAGATCGCGGAAGTCGAGCGCGAATGCAAACGCCGGCTGCGCGCCGACCGGGGTTCGGCGGCGATGGCTCCGGACAAGGGTGAGCGGCCGGATTGACGTTTACGTAAACGTCATACACAATCGTCCGCGCTCCTTCTCGCCAGCAACCCAGCCCGCGCCCGACCTGCCATGCCCTCCGGCCTTCACGCGATGAGCCCCCGCCACCCGCATTGGACTCCGGCCAATCCGGACTACGCGGCGCGCGTGCGGACGAGCTTCGCCGCCCAGGGCGCGATGCAGACGATGGGCGCGGAACTGGTGTCGCTCGAGCCGGGGTATTGCGCGATCGCGCTCGCGCCGCGCCCCGAGATCTCGCAGCAGCATGGCTACGTGCACGGTGGAGTCGTCGCCGCGATCGTCGATTCCGCCGGCGGCTACGCGGCGTTCACGCTGTTCCCGGCGAACGCCTCGGTACTCTCGGTCGAGTTCAAGATCAACCTGCTCGCCCCGGCGGACGGCGAGCGCATCGTCGCGGAAGGCTTTGTCGTCAGGCCCGGCCGAACGCTTGCGATCACTCGCGGCGAAGTGCACGCGGAGCGCGGCGGACGGCGGACGCTGGTCGCGATCATGCAGCAGACGCTGATGGTGATGCATGGCAAGGATGACCTGCCCGCGGCTGCCCTCGGAGCCGACGCGAGGCGAGCCACCGGAGCGCATTCGTGAGCAACCTTCACGGCCTGGACTTCGATCTCGGCGAGACGATCGACATGCTGCGCAGCACGCTGCAGCAGTTCGCGGCCGCCGAAATCGCCCCACGTGCGGCGGCGATCGACCGCGAGAACCTGTTTCCCGCGGACCTTTGGCGCAAGCTTGGCGACCTCGGTCTGCTCGGCATCACCGTCGAGGAGGCATACGGCGGCAGCGGGCAGGGCTACCTCGCGCACGTGGTCGCGATGGAGGAGATCTCGCGCGCATCGGCATCCGTCGGCCTTTCCTACGGCGCGCACTCGAACCTCTGCGTCAACCAGCTGCGGCGCAACGGCAACGAGGCGCAGAAGCGCAAGTACCTGCCGAAGCTCGTCTCCGGCGAGCACGTCGGCGCGCTGGCGATGAGCGAGACGGGTTCCGGTTCCGATGTCGTATCGATGCGCCTGACGGCCGCACTGCGCGGCGATCACTACGTGCTGAACGGCAGCAAGATGTGGATCACCAACGGGCCGGAGGCCGACACGCTGGTCGTCTACGCGAAAACGGACCCGAAGGCGGGCGCGCGCGGCATTACCGCATTCATCGTCGAGAAGGGCATGCGCGGCTTCACGACGGCGCAGAAGCTCGACAAGCTCGGCATGCGCGGCAGCAACACCTGCGAGCTCGTGTTCGAGGACTGCGAGGTGCCGGCTGCGAACGTGCTGGGCGCCGAGGGCCGCGGCGTCAACATCCTGATGAGCGGGCTCGATTACGAGCGCGCCGTGCTCGCGGGAGGCTCGCTCGGCATCATGGCCGCCTGCCTCGACGTCGTTCTGCCGTATGTCCACGAGCGCCGGCAGTTCGACCAGCCGATCGGCGAATTCCAGATCATGCAAGGGAAGCTCGCGGACATGTACACGACGTTCAATGCCTGCCGCGCATACGTCTACACGGTGGCGAAGGCGCTCGATCGCGGTCACGGCGGCAATGCGGCGCGCAAGGACGCCGCCGGCGCGATCCTTTTCGCGGCGGAGAAGGCGACGTGGATGGCCGGCGAGGCGATCCAGTGCCTCGGCGGCAACGGCTACATCAACGAGTACCCGACCGGGCGGCTCTGGCGCGATGCGAAGCTGTACGAGATCGGCGCCGGGACGTCGGAGATCCGCCGCATGCTGATCGGCCGGGAATTGTTCAACGAGACAAAGTAAGTGGCTCTCGCCATCAAGCCCGCGTGCGAGAAGTGTGCGGCGGCGCTGCCGGAGGATTCCGCCGCTGCGCGCATCTGCAGCTACGAATGCACGTTCTGCGCGGCGTGCGCCGACGCAATGGGTGGGCGCTGCCCCAACTGCGGCGGCGAGTTGCTGCCGCGGCCACCGCGCACCGCGACGCCGGGATGACGTCCCACGCTTTCGGCATCACCTCGCAGCAGGATTACCGACCGGGCGAAAGGAACAGCTCATGTCCAACGACCCAGTAGTCATTGTTGGGGCCGCGCGTACCCCGATGGGGGGCTTCCAGGGCGACTTCGCGTCGCTCTCCGCGAGCGATCTGGGTGGCGTCGCGATCAAGGCGGCGGTCGATCGAGCGCGCATAAGGCCCGAGGACGTGCAGGAAGTGATCATGGGCAACGTGCTGCCCGCGGGACAGGGCCAGGCGCCCGCGCGCCAGGCCTCGCTGAAGGCCGGTCTTCCGCTCTCCACCGGCTGCACGACGATCAACAAGATGTGCGGGTCAGCGATGAAGGCGGCGATGCTCGCCAATGATCTGCTGCTCGCGGGCACGAACGAGATCATGGTGGCGGGCGGCATGGAGTCGATGAGCAACGCGCCGTACCTGCTGCCCAAGGCGCGCACGGGCTACCGGATGGGGCATCAGACGGTGTACGACCACATGTTTCTCGACGGCCTCGAGGACGCCTACGACAAGGGCCGGTTGATGGGCACGTACGCCGAGGACTGCGCGGCCAAGTTCCAGTTCACCCGCGAAGCGCAGGACCAGTTCGCGATCGCGTCGCTGTCGCGCGCGCTCGGCGCCAACAACGACGGCACGTTCGCGTGGGAGATCGCACCCGTCACCGTCGCCGGCCGAAAGGGCGACACCGTGATCGACAACGACGAGCAGCCCGCGAAGGCGTCGCCCGACAAGATCCCGTCGCTCAAGCCCGCGTTCCGCAAGGAGGGCACCGTGACCGCCGCGAACTCGAGCTCGATTTCCGACGGCGCGGCTGCGCTCGTGATGATGCGCCGCTCCACCGCCGAGCGGCGTGGATTGCAGCCGCTCGCCGTCGTCATCGCGCACTCGACCCACGCTCAGGAGCCCGGCTGGTTCACGACCGCCCCGGTGGGCGCGATCCGCAAGCTCTACGACAAGACCGGCTGGACGACGAAGAGCGTGGACTGCTTCGAGATCAACGAGGCGTTCGCCGTGGTGACGATGGCGGCGATGAAGGAGCACGGCCTGCCGCACGAAAAGGTCAACGTGCACGGCGGCGCCTGTGCGCTCGGCCATCCGATCGGCGCCTCCGGTGCGCGCATCCTCGTCACGCTGCTGGGCGCGCTGCGCAAGCATGGTGGCAAGCGCGGCGTCGCCTCGCTGTGCATCGGTGGCGGCGAGGCGACCGCGATGGCGATCGAGCTCCTCTGATTCGCTGCGGCCGATGCGATGGTCCCGTTCGACATCTGGCTCCTCTTCGCCGTCGCGAGCGTCGCGGCGGCGATCACGCCGGGCCCGAATCTCGCCTATCTCTTGTCGCGCACGCTCGTGCAGGGGCGGGTCGCGGGACTCGTGTCGCTCGCCGCGCGGCTCGTCTTCGACACGCGAGGCTGACCTCGCCCGATGCCCAGCGTTCTGATCACCGGCGCAAGTCGCGGCCTCGGCCTCGAGTTCGCGCGGCAGTATGCGGCCGACGGCTGGGACGTCGTCGCCGGCTGCCGCAATCCCGATGCCGCCGCTCCGCTGCGCGCGACCGGCGCACGCTGCGTGCGGCTCGACGTCACCCGCGAAGGCGATATCGCCGGGCTTCGCGACGCGCTTCCCTCCGGCAGGCTCGACCTGCTGATCTGCAACGCCGGCGTGATCGGGCCGCGGACGGAACACATCAGCGCGTTCTCCGACGCCGAGTTCGACGCCGTGATGTACACGAACGTCGCGGGACCGCTGCGCACCATCGCGTCGCTCGCCGACACGTTGATCGCGGCGCAGGGCCGGATCGCGCTGCTGTCGAGCCGCATGGGTTCGGTCGGGCAAGCGGCGCACGCGGATCGGCCGCTCTACCGCATCAGCAAGGCGGCCGCTAACATGGTGGGCCGGCTCGCCGCGGTCGAATACGGCCCGCGCGGGGTGACGACGCTGGTCTTTCATCCGGGCTGGGTGCGCACCGACATGGGCGGCGCGGGCGCGGCGCTCGATGCGCCGGAAAGCGTGACCGGCATGCGCAGGGTGATCGCCGAAGCCACGCCCGCCGACAACGGCCGTTTCGTGCTGTGGAACGGCGAGGACTGGGCGTGGTGACGGTCGCGCCTGGCGTCTACGTCAAGCTCGTGGGGGTCGCGCTGATCTGGGGGGGGACATTCATCGCCGGACGCGTCGCGGCGGCCGAGATGCATCCTGCGACGGCTGCGCTGTGGCGCTATGTGCTCGCAACGCTGACGCTGCTCGGTGCCGCGCGCATGCTGGAGGGCCCGCTGCCCGTGCTTTCTCCGCGGCAGTGGATCGGCGTGACGCTGCTCGGCGCGACGGGCGTGGCCGCGTACAACCTTTGCTTCATGTACGGATTGCAGACGGTTCCGGCCGGACGCGCGTCGCTGATCGTCGCGCTGAATCCGGCGGTCATACTGCTCGGCGCCGGCCTGTTCCTGCACGAGCGCATCGTCGCGCGGAAGGCCGGTGGCATCCTGCTCGCGCTCGCCGGTGCGGTGTTCGTGATCGGACACGGCGATCCGCTGGCGCTTTTCAGCGGCGGCATCGGCGTCGGCGACGTGACAATCCTGGGCTGCGTGTTCTCCTGGGCCGCATTCACGCTGATCGGCAAGCGGATGATGGCGGGCATGACCCCGCTCGCGCTCACGACCTATGCGTCCATCACGGGGACCGCGATCCTCGCGCTCGCCGTCGAAATTACCGGAGGGTCGTTCGTGCCGCATCCGTCGGTGCAGGGCTTTATCGCGCTCGCGTTCCTCGGCGTGTTCGGCACCGCGATCGCATTCGTCTGGTACACGGACGGCGTGCGGCGCATCGGGCCGGCGGGCGCCGCGATCTTCATCAATCTGGTGCCCGTCGTCGCCGTCACGCTCGGCGTGCTGCTGCTGGACGAACGCCTCGAGCCCTCGCTCGTCGCCGGCGGCCTGCTCGTGCTCGCCGGCATCGGGCTCATCAACCGCGCCCCGGCGCCCGTCCCCGCGAGCCCATGACATGCTGCTGACCGAGGAACAGAATCTGATCCGCGAGACGATGCGCGCATTCGCGCAGGAGCGTCTTGCGCCCAACGCCGCGCGCTGGGACCGCGAGCACCACTTCCCGCGCGCGGAGTTGCGCGCGCTGGGCGAACTGGGCGCGATGGGCGTGGCCGTGCCCGAGGCATGGGGCGGCGCGGGACTCAATTATCTCGCGCTCGCGATCATGATCGAGGAGATCGCCGCCGGCGATGCGGCGACCTCGACGATCGTCGGCGTGCAGAACTCCGTCGTCTGCGGGCCGATCAACGCGTTCGGCAGCGAGGCGCAGAAGGCGAAATACCTGCCTTCGCTCGCGCGCGGGGAAAAGCTCGGCTGCTTCTGCCTGACCGAGCCGCACGTCGGCTCCGATGCGGGCGCGATCGCCGCCCGCGCCGAACGCCAGGGCGACGATTACGTTCTGAACGGCGTGAAGCAGTTCATCACGACCGGCAAAAACGCTGACGTCGCGATCGTGTTTGCCGTGACCGACAAGGCGGCGGGCAAGAAGGGCATCAGCGCGTTCATCGTCGAGACCGCGACGCCCGGCTATGTCGTGGCAAGAGTCGAGGAGAAGCTCGGACAGCGGGCCTCGGACACCGCGCAGATCGTCTTCGAGAACTGCCGCGTGCCGGCGGCGAACCGGTTGGGCGAGGAAGGGCAGGGCTACCGGATCGCGCTCGCGAATCTGGAGGGTGGTCGCATCGGCATCGGCGCGCAGGCGGTCGGCCTCGCGCGGGCCGCGTTCGAGGCCGCGCTCGCCTATGCGCGCGAACGCGAGAGCTTCGGCAAGCCGATCATCGAGCATCAGGCCGTCAATTTCCGCCTCGCGGACATGGCCACACAGGTCGAAGTCGCGCGCCAGATGACCTGGCACGCGGCCTGCCTGCGCGATGCCGGCCTCCCATGCCTGACCGAAGCGTCGATGGCGAAGCTCTTCGCCTCCGAGATGGCCGAACGGGTCTGTTCGGACGCGATCCAGGTCCACGGTGGCTACGGCTATGTCGGCGACTTTCCGGTCGAGCGCATCTACCGCGACGTGCGCGTCTGCCAGATCTACGAAGGCACGAGCGATATCCAGCGGCTCGTGATCGGGCGCTCGCTCGCGTGAATGCGATGCAGACACGCGCCGTCGACGAGAGGGCGCCGCCGGTTGCGATCGGCGAGCGCTGCGAGGAGCGCGTCACCTTCGACGCGGAGTCGATCCGCTCGTTCGCGGCCATGAGCGGCGATTGGAATCCGCTTCACCACGATGACGCCGTGGCGGCAGGCAGCCGCTTCGGCAGGATCATCGCCTCCGGCCCGCACGTCGTCGCCCGGATGATGGGGCTCGAGGCGACGTACTTCAGCGCCCGCCACGACGCGCTCGGGCTCGACAACGCTTTCCGCTTCGTGCGCGGCGTGCCGGCGGGCGCGACGCTGACGCTCGCATGGACGGTCACGGGCATGACATACAAGGCTTCGCTGCATGGCCATATCGTGTCGATCGAGGGCCGCGCGATCGACGACGACGGCGTCGTCTATGTCAGCGGACACGGTACGATCCTGCTCCGCGAAGCCAAGAAGGAAACCCGATGAGCAAGGCGCTCGACTTCTATTTCGATTTCTCGTCGCCCTACGGCTACCTGGCGTCGCAACTGATCGCGGCGCTTGCCGCGCGGCATGGTCGCACGGTGCGCTGGCACCCGTTCCTGCTCGGTGTCGTTTTCAAGGAGACGGGCGGAGCACCGCTGACGCAGATCCCGCTCAAGGGCGACTATTCGAAGCGCGACATGGCGCGAAGCGCGCGCTTCCACGGCCTGCCCGAGTTCCGCATGCCGCCGCGATTCCCGATCCCCTCGCAGGCGCCCGCGCGCATCGTGCTCTGGCTTGCCACGCACGATCGCGCGAAGTCGGTGGCTGCGATCCACGCGCTGTATCGCGGCTATTTCGAGCAGGGACGAGACATTTCCGATCCGGATATCGCGGCCGACGTCGTCGCCGGAATCGGCGCCGATCGCGCCGCCGCACGCGCCGCGGTGGACGATCCCGCGGTCAAGGACGCGTTGAAGGACGAGGTTGCGCAGGCGATTGCCGCGGGCGTGTTCGGCTCGCCGTTCGTGATCGTCGACGGCGAGCCGTTCTGGGGACTCGACCGCATCGAGCAGGTCGAGCGTTGGCTTGCCACCGGCGGCTTCTGAGAGGCAGGAATGCTCACCCATCTGCGCTGGCTCGTCGCCGACGTCGCGCCTTGCATCGCGTTCTACCGCGATGTGCTGCGCTTGCGGCTCGTCGTCGACGTGCCGGGTATCTATGCCGAGTTCGAGACCGGGGGCGCGCGGCTGGCGCTCTATCGCGCCGACCTGATGGCTTCGGTAATCGGGAGCACGCTCACCGCGGCGGGCGACCCTGCGGTCGCGTGCTTCCGTGTGAGCAACGTCGACACGGCGGCCGCGCGCGCTCAGGACGCGGGCGCGACGCTCGTCACCGCGCCGCACGACCAGGCGGCATGGAGGCAGCGGGTCGCCCATCTGCGCGATCCGGCCGGCCATCTCGTCGAGCTCTGGGCGCCACTGTCATGAACCCGCGCCAGCACAACGTCCGCTGAGCGCACAAGGCACGGTCCATGGCCGAGTACACGCTGCACTGCTTCGCACAGTCCGGCAACGCCTACAAGCCGGCGCTGCTGCTCGAACTCGCAGGGGCCGATTGGGCGCCGCGCTTCGTCGACTACTTCAACGGCGAGACGCGCACGGCCGCCTACCGAGCGATCAACGTGATGGGCGAGGTGCCGGTGCTCGAGCATCGCGGCCTCGTGCTAACGCAGTCGGGTGTGATCCTGGATTACCTCGCGCAGCGGTTTCCCCGGTACGGCCCCGCCGACGAGGCGGAGCGCCGCGAGGTCCTGCGCTGGCTTCTTTTCGACAACCACAAGCTCACGAGCTACACGGCGACGCTGCGGTTCCTGCGCACGTTCGCGCCGAACCCGGATCCCGCCGTCGTCGCCGAGTTCGCGAAGCGGGCGGAGACCGCGTGGGGGATTCTCGACGCGCACCTCGCCGACCGTCGCTTCGTCGTCGCCGATCGCCTGACGATCGCCGACATCTCCCTTTGCGGGTACCTGTTCTGGCCGGCGGAGATCGGCATCGACGTCGGCCGCTATCCGAATCTCGCGCAGTGGGTCGCGCGCATCGCGGCGGAGCCGCGCTGGTCGCATCCGTACCAGTTGATGCCCGGCCATCCGTTGCCGGCGAAAGGCTGACCGAATGCTCGACTGGACGACACGGCGCGCGCGGGCGAACCTTGGAGCGGGATTCGGCCGATGAGCGGCATCCACGACCTCGCATTGTTCGTGAGCGCCGGGTTGCTGCTGAACCTGACGCCCGGCCCGGACATGGCCTACATCGCCGCACGATCGGCGGCGGGCGGGATTCGTGCCGGCGTGGCCGCGACATTCGGCATCACCGCGGGTTGCGTCGTACACACGATCGCCGCTGCAGCGGGACTTTCGCTTGTCCTCGAAACCTCGGCGACCGCGTTCGCGGTGGTCAAATGGTGTGGCGCCTTCTATCTCGCGATCGCGGGAATACGCCTCGTGCACGGCGCGCTGCGCGCGCCGGAGCAGGCCAGTGCCGCTGCGCCGCTCGCGCCGGCCGGCGCAGCGCGCGTCGTGCGGGAGGCCTTCGTCATCAACGTGCTGAACCCCAAGGTCGCGGTGTTCTTCCTCGCGTTCCTGCCGCAGTTCATCGACGCCGATGCGCCTTCGAAAGCGTTATCCTTCCTGCTGCTCGGCTGCCTGTTCAATGTCAACAGCCTGTTCGTCAACCTTCCCGTTGCCTGGCTCGCCGCGCGGGCGGGGCGGCGGGTGCGGGGGAACCCGGTGGCGGAGCGCTGGCTGCGCGGGATGGTCGGAGCGCTGTTCGTCCTGCTTGCCGCGCGGCTTGCAACACTGGAGCGCGCCTAGCCCGGGTGTCGAATTGCCATGTCCGTGATCGAATCCAAGCTCGACCCGCGCGACGAGACGTTCGTACGCAACCGTGATGCGATGGTTGCGCTGGTCTCCGATCTGCACGCGAAACTCGCCGAAGTCGCGCTGGGCGGGGGCGAAGTGGCGCGCGCCCGGCACGCGGCGCGGGGCAAGCTGCTGCCGCGCGAGCGGATCGGCGCACTGCTCGACCCGGGCAGCCCGTTTCTCGAGTTCTCGCCGCTCGCCGCGCACGGCATGTACGACGGCACGATCGCCGCGGCCGGCGTGGTCACGGGCATAGGACGCGTCGCCGGCAGGGAATGCGTCGTCGTGTGCAACGACGCGACCGTCAAGGGGGGCAGCTACTATCCGCTGACCGTCAAGAAGCACCTGCGGGCGCAGGACATCGCGCGCGAGAACAACCTGCCGTGCATCTACCTCGTCGATTCCGGCGGCGCCAACCTGCCGAGCCAGGTGGACGTGTTCCCGGACCGCGACCACTTCGGGCGCATCTTCTACAACCAGGCGACGATGTCGGCGCAGGGCATCCCGCAGATTGCCGTGGTCATGGGCTCGTGCACGGCCGGAGGCGCCTACATGCCGGCGATGTCGGACGAGTCGATCATCGTGCGCGAGCAGGGCACGATCTTCCTCGGCGGCCCGCCGCTCGTGAAGGCCGCGACCGGAGAGGTGGTGACCGCGGAAGAGCTGGGCGGAGGCGACGTGCACACGCGCGTTTCCGGCGTGGCGGACCACTTCGCGCTGAACGACCACCACGCGCTCGCGATTGCGCGCAGGATCGTCGGGAACCTCAACCGCCCGCCGAAGCAGATGCCCGAAGTCGAGGCCCCGGCGGAGCCAGCCTACCCGGCGGACGAGCTCTACGGCGTCATCAACGCCGACATCCGCAGGCCCTACGACGTGCGCGAGGTGATCGCGCGCCTCGTCGACCGCAGCGAAATGGACGAGTTCAAGGCGCGCTACGGAACGACGCTCGTCACCGGTTTCGCCCGGCTGCACGGCTACCCGGTCGGCATCGTCGCGAACAACGGCGTGCTGTATTCGGAATCGGCTCTCAAGGGCGCGCACTTCGTCGAGCTCTGCTGCCAGCGGCGGATTCCGCTGCTCTTCCTGCAGAACGTCACGGGCTTCATGGTCGGGCGCAAGTACGAGGCGGGCGGCATCGCCAAGGACGGCGCCAAGCTCGTCACGGCCGTCTCCTGTGCGCAGGTGCCGAAGTTCACCGTGATCATCGGCGGCAGCTACGGCGCGGGCAACTACGGCATGTGCGGGCGTGCGTTCAATCCGCGCTTCCTCTGGATGTGGCCCAACGCGCGGATTTCGGTGATGGGCGGCGAGCAGGCGGCGACCGTGCTCGCGACGATCCGCCGCGACGCGATCGAGGCGAAGGGCGGGCAGTGGTCGCAGGCCGAGGAGGAGCAGTTCAAGGCGCCGATCCGCGACCAGTACGAGCGCGAAGGGCACCCCTATTTCGCCAGCGCACGGCTGTGGGACGACGGCGTGATCGACCCCGCCGACACGCGACGTGTGCTCGGGCTCGCGATCGCGGCGGCGCTCAACCGCCCGGTCGAACGGACGACGTTCGGTGTTTTCAGGATGTGAGGCAAACGATGGCAGGAAAGAAGCAGGATAAAGGCGCGGCGCGCCCCGGCTACACGACAATCGACGTCGCCGAGCGCAACGGCGTGGCGCTGATCACACTCAATCGCCCGGAGGTCCACAACGCGTTCGACGAGACGCTGATCGCCGAGCTGACGCGCGCGCTCGCCGCGCTGGACGCGGCGCCGACGGTACGCGCCGTCGTACTGCTGGGTGCGGGACCGAGCTTCTGCGCCGGCGCCGACCTGAACTGGATGCGACGCATGGCGGGTTACTCGTACGAGGAGAATTCCGCCGACGCCGCGGCGCTCGCCACGCTGCTGGAGACGCTGTACGCGCTGTCGAAGCCGACGATCGCGCGTGTTCACGGAGCGGCCTACGGAGGCGGTGTCGGGCTGATCGCGTGCTGCGACATCGCCGTCGCGGTGCCGGATGCGATGTTCTCGCTTTCCGAGGCTCGCCTCGGGCTCATCCCCGCGACGATCGGCCCGTACGTGATCGAGGCGATCGGCGTTCGCCATGCGCGGCGCTATTTCATCTCGGGCGAGCGGTTCGAGGCGGCGGAGGCGTTTCGCCTGGGCCTCGTGCACGATCTCGCGCCGCTCGCGGAACTGGACGGCAAGATCAATGAGCTGCTGGGCGCGCTGCTGCTCGCCGGCCCGCACGCGCAGGCGGCTGCGAAGGCGCTGATCCGCGCGGTCGCGCACCGGCCGATCGATCGCAACGTGATCGCCGACACCGTGGCGCGCATCGCGACGCTGCGAGCCACCGACGAGGCACGCGAAGGCATGGCGGCATTCCTGAACAGGCGCCCGGCTGCCTGGGTGCCCGACAATCTGCGCACGCGCAAATAGCGGAGGACAGCGCATGCCGGCACTCGAGCAATTCGACACGCTGCAGCTCGTCGCGCTCGCCGCGGCGCTCGGCTTCGCGAGCGGCGTGCGGCTCTACGCGGTGCTGTTCATCGTCGGCGGCCTCGGAAAGCTCGGCTGGCTGCCGCTGCCCGGAGGTCTTTCCGTGCTCGCGCACCCGTACGTGCTGGCGGCGAGCGGCTTCATGTTCGCGGTCGAGTTCTTCGCCGACAAGATCCCCGGCGTCGACTCCGTGTGGGACTTCGTGCACACGTTCATCCGCATTCCCGCGGGCGCGGCGCTCGCCGCGAGCGTTTTCGGCGATGCGAGCGGGGCGACCACGCTCGCCGCCGCCATTCTCGGCGGCACGCTCGCGGCCGGCAGCCATTTCACGAAGTCGGGCAGCCGTATGCTGATCAACACGTCGCCGGAGCCGTTCTCGAACTGGGCGGCGTCGTTCGGCGAGGATCTCGGGATAGGCGTCGTGCTGTGGCTCGCCTGGGAGCACCCGGTCGCGGCGCTCGTCGTGCTGGCGCTGCTCGTCGGCGTGATGATCTGGCTCGCTCCCAAGGTCTGGCGCATGATCCGTCGGCTGCTCGAGCGGCTGTCCGCACTCGTCGGCGGCAAGGCGCCGGCCGGAGAGGAGCGTCCATGACCCGGGCACAGCGCAGGGCGGCGCGATGATCGCGGCTCGATCGATCCTGTACCCGGTCATCGCGCTGGTTGCGCTGACCGCAGTGGTCGGCGTGCTCATGTACCGCCGCCGTGTCGCCGAGATGCGGGAGCGGCGCATCCCGCCGCAGGCGGTCGCGATTTCCGCGCAGATGGCGGAAAGACTCATGAACACGTCGGCGGCGGACAACTTCCGCAACCTGCATGAGACGCCGGTTGTCTTCTACGCCGCCGCGCTCGCGATCTACGCCGGCCACCTGACCGATCCGATCTATCTCGCGCTCGCATGGGCTTATGTCGCCGCGCGGCTCGTGCACAGTGCGATCCACTGCACGTACAACCGCGTGATGCATCGCCTCTCCGCTTTCCTTGCGAGCCTCACGCTCCTCTGGATCGTCTGGGCGCGCATCGCGTGGGACCTGCTGGTCGCCGGGCGCGGCTAGAGCGACGCGGCGCAGAGATCGGAAAAGAGGACGCGCGGCCGTGTTCAGCAAGATCCTGATTGCCAATCGCGGCGAAATCGCGTGCCGGATCGCGCGCACCGCGCGCCGCATGGGGGTCGCCACCGTTGCCGTGTACTCGGATGCGGATGCCGGCGCGCTGCACGTCGCCCTCTGCGACGAGGCGCGCAGGCTCGGGCCGCCGCCGCCGCGCGAGAGCTATCTCGACGGCGCGAAGATCATCGCGATCGCCAGGGCTGCCGGCGCGCAGGCGATCCATCCCGGCTATGGCTTTCTCTCCGAGAACGAGGACTTCGCGGCGGCGTGCGAAAAGGCGGGACTGGTGTTCATCGGCCCGCCCGCGTCCGCCATCGCGGCGATGGGGTCGAAGTCAGCTGCGAAGGCGATCATGGGCAGGGCGGACGTGCCGCTCGTGCCCGGCTATCACGGCGACGACCAGGACCCCGCGCTGCTCGCGCGCGAAGCGAAGAAGATCGGCTTCCCGGTGCTGATCAAGGCCACCGCAGGCGGCGGCGGCAAGGGCATGAAGATCGTGCATGCGGCGGGGGAGTTCGCGGCGGCGCTCGCCTCGGCGCAGCGCGAGGCGAAGGCATCGTTCGGCGACGATCGCGTGCTGATCGAGCGCTATCTGACGGCGCCCCGGCACATCGAGATCCAGGTTTTTGCGGACGCGATGGGCAGCGCGGTCTACCTTTTCGAGCGCGACTGCTCGGTGCAACGGCGTCACCAGAAGGTGCTCGAGGAGGCGCCGGCGCCCGGCATGACGCCCGAGCGGCGGCAGTCGATGGGCGAGGCGGCCGTGGCCGCGGCAAAGGCGATCGGCTACGTCGGGGCAGGAACGGTCGAGTTCATCGCCGAGCAGGACGGCCGGTTCTACTTCATGGAGATGAACACGCGCCTGCAGGTCGAGCATCCGGTCACCGAAATGATCACCGGGCTCGACCTCGTCGAGTGGCAGCTGCGGGTCGCGGCGGGCGAGCCGCTGCCGCTCGCGCAGGCGGACCTCGCGATCCACGGTCATGCGATCGAGGCTCGCATCTACGCCGAGGACCCCGATCGCGGGTTCCTGCCGTCGATCGGGCGCATTGCGCACTGGCGGATGCCGGCCGCAAGCGAGCGCGTGCGCATCGACACCGGCTTCCGCGACGGCGACGAGGTGAGTCCGCACTACGATCCGATGCTCGCGAAGCTGATCGTCTGGGGCGAGGATCGCGAGCGCGCGCGGGAGGGGCTGCGGGTCGCGCTGGGCGAGTGCGAAGTGGTCGGCGTCACGACCAACGTCACGCTGCTCGCGCGCATCGTCGCGCACGATTCCTTCGCGTCCGGACGCGTTGACACCGGTCTGATCGATCGCCACCGCGACGATCTCTTCGCCGCACCCGGGCCGCTGCCGGAGCGAGCGCTCGCGGCGGCGGCGATTGCCGAGTTGAACGCGATGCGCGTCGCGAGCGCGGCGCTGGCCGCTGCAGGCGGCGATCCGCATTCGCCGTGGCAGGCGGTGGACGGCTTTCGTCCCGGCGCTCGCGCGGAAGGCGTCACGTTCACATTCGCGGAAGGCGAGGCGACGCACCGCGTGAGTGTCGTGCCGCTTCCGGCTGCGGACTCCTACGAAATCACGTTTGCGGACCGGTCGACACCCGCGGTCGCCGACGTCGCGGGCGAGCGCGTTGTCTTGGAGATGGACGACGAACGCTGGCAGGCGAGCGTCGTCAGGCGCGGCGAGGAACGCTTCGTACTTGCCCCGGGTGTCCGGCGCCGCCTGCTGCTCGTCGATCCGCTGGCGCACGCGGGCGAGGAGGAGGAGCACGCGGGGCATCTGATGGCGCCGATGTCCGGGACCGTGGTGTCGGTGCTGGTGAAGCAAGGCGACAGCGTGCGGAAGGGCGCACCGCTAATCGTGCTCGAAGCGATGAAGATGGAACACACGATCGTCGCACCCGCTGCCGGTGTCGTGGTGGCGGTGAACTTCGCCGCGGGCGACCGCGTCGCCGAGGGCGCGGACCTGGTCGACCTGCGCGATCCGGACTGACCGCGCAGTGATCGTCGTGCTGCATTTCCCCGGCGCGGCAGGTGCGCAGTGGCTCGCGGCATTTGCGCGCGCGCTGCCGGAGGCCGCCGTGCACCGCTGGCCCGACGCGCCGGCCGAGGCCGACTACGCGGTGGTCTGGCGCCCGCCGGCCGAACTTTTCGATCGCGTTCGCATAAGCTGCGCCGTGATGAACCTGGGCGCGGGTGTGGACGGTGTCATCGGCCTGCGATCGCTGCCTCAAGACGTACCGCTCGTCCGCGTCGAGGATGCCGGCATGGCCGACCAGATGGCGGAGTACACGACGTACGCCGTGCTGCGAGCCTATCGCGAGTTCGAACGCTATGCCGAGACGCAGCACGCCGCACGCTGGTCGAGGCGTGCGCGCATCGCGAAGACGGCGTTCGGCGTCGGCATCCTGGGACTCGGCATGCTCGGACGCCGCGTCGCCGCGGCGCTTCGGCCGTTCGGGTTCCCGCTCGCAGGCTGGAGCCGCACGCGGCACGAAGTCGCGGGCGTGGAAGCATGCGCAGGCGCGGACGAACTGCCGGCGTTCCTTGCGCGAAGCCGCGTGCTGATCTGCCTGCTGCCGTCGACGCCGGCCACGCGCGGCCTGCTGAATCGCGCCACCCTCGGCGCGTTGCCGGCCGGAGCGCATGTCGTCAACGTCGCGCGCGGCGACCTCATCGTCGATGCCGACCTGCTCGCGCTGCTCGACGATGGGCATCTCGGCTCCGCGACGCTGGACGTGTTCCACGCGGAGCCGCTGCCCCCCGAGCACCCGTTCTGGCATCATGCGAAGGTCACGGTGACCCCCCACATCTCCGCGGTCACGCTGGTCGACGAGACCGTCGCACAGGTGGCGGCCAAGATGCGGGCACTCTCGCGCGGCGAGGCGGTCAGCGGAATCGTCGACCGCGCGCGCGGCTACTGACCGATCCTTTCCACATGTCGATATCCGCTCCATCGCTGCCCGCCCGTGTTCGCCTGGTCGAAGTGGGGCCGCGCGACGGACTGCAGAACGAAAAGGCGATGGTTCCGCTGGACGTCAAGGTCGCGTTGATCGACCTGCTCACCGACGCGGGCTTCCCGGCGATCGAGGCGACGTCCTTCGTCTCGCCCAAATGGGTACCGCAGCTTGCAGACGCCGCCGACGTGATGGCGCGCATCCGGCGCAAGCCCGGCGTGCGCTATCCGGTGCTCGTCCCGAACATGAAGGGATTCGAGGGCGCGCTCGCGGCCCGCGCGCAGGAGATCGCGGTGTTCGTCGCGGCCACCGAGTCGTTTTCGCAGCGGAACACCAACTGCTCGATCGCCGAAGGCCTCGAACGCACGCGCCCGGTATTCGCAGCCGCGCAGCAGCACGGCATCGCGGTGCGCGGCTACATCTCGGTCGTGCTCGGTTGCCCCTACGAGGGCGAGGTGGACCCGCGTGCCGTCGTGCCGATCGCCGCGGCGCTGTACGAAATGGGCGCCTACGAGGTGTCGCTCGGTGACACGGTGGGAACCGGCACCCCCGGCAAGACCAGGGCGCTTGTCGAGGCGGTCAGCACGCGGGTGCCGATCACCGCACTCGCCGGCCACTTCCACGACACGTACGGACAGGCGCTCGCCAACGTCTACGCCGCGCTCGAACTGGGCGTGGCCACGTTCGATTCATCCACCGCGGGCTTGGGCGGCTGTCCGTACGCGAAGGGCGCGACCGGCAACGTCGCGAGCGAGGATCTGCTCTACATGCTCGCGGGGCTCGGCATCGAAACGGGCGTGGACATGACGAAGCTGCGCCGCGCCGGCCGCTACATCTCCGACTTCCTTGCGCGGCCCTCGGCGTCGCGTGTAGCGCGCGCGCTCGATGCGCGGGAACCGCTGGGAGACGCCGCGTGACCGGTCCGGTGAAGCCCGCGCCGGCGGACGCCGTCAAGTCGCCGTGCATCAGCGTCTGCCAGATGGATCCGCGGAACGGTCTCTGCGAAGGCTGCCTGCGCACGCTGGACGAGATCGCCGGCTGGATCTCGTTTTCCGATGACGAGAAGCGCGAGGTGCTGTCGCGCCTGCGCGAGCGTCGCGCCCATGCCGCACAGCCGGCTCGCGGGATCCGCATCCGATGACGATTGCCGACTGGTATTTCGATTTCATCTCGCCGTTCGCGTACTTGCAGAGCGAACGGCTGGCGGCGCTCACGCCCCCGCTTTCGATCCGCTGCAAGCCGGTGCTGTTCGCAGGCCTTCTTGCGGCGCACGGACACAAAGGACCCGCGGAGATTCCCGGCAAGCGGGCGTTCACCTACCGGTTCGTCGTCTGGCAGGCGAAGCGGCTCGGGATCCCGCTCAAGTTTCCGCACGAGCACCCTTTCAACCCGCTCGCGCTGCTGCGGCTCGCGATCGCGTGCGACTCGGATTTCGCCGCCGTGCAGCGGATCTTCCGCTTCGTGTGGCGAGACGGCCGGCTTCCCGATCTTCCGATCGAGTGGGCGGAACTCGCGCATGATCTCGGCGTCCCCGACGCAGAACTGCGCATCGCGCGTCCCGAGGTGAAGGACGAGCTTCGCCGCAACACCGACGAAGCGATCGCGCGCGGCGTGTTCGGCGTGCCGACGCTCGCGATCGGCGAGGCGCTGTTCTGGGGCGCCGATGCGACCGAGATGGCGCAGGAATACGTCGCGGCGGGCTGCCGCTTCACCGATCCGGAGTACGCGCGCGTTGCAACGCTCCCGGAAGGCGTGCAACGCGATCTCGGCGCTAAGGACGGCAAGAAGTCGAAGACGCGGGTGATCGGGACCGCGTCGTGACCGTCCGACGCCTCGGGACCGAGATCGATGTTGCCTTGGAGATTGCCGAGCGGACCGAGGTTCGAGAATCGAGCTGATCGCAGCGATGATTCGACCGATTCGTGCGGTCGGATGCGCCGAAGCAGGCTGCGTCTGATTTCGAGCCACACGTTCCTTGCCCAGCCCTTGGTTCCACAGGAGACCCGATGAATGCCATCTCGCTGCTGATCAATGGAGAGCGCACCCAGGCGAGCCAGGGCGCCACGTTCGAGCGTCGCAATCCCTTGGACGGCAGCGTCGCCACCCGGGCGCCTGCGGCGTCAGTGGCCAGCCGCGAAGACATTGCCCGCACCCGCCGCCGAGCCGGCTCATCGGCGTGCCGCCCGCTCGGCCCCCTTCCTACGGACGGTGCCACGTGCTGCGCGCGCGCCGGCCTCCGCGGCGATTCGCTCCGCTCGCATCCTCAGGCGCAGCGCGCCCCTGCTTCCCGGCTCACGCCGCTACGCCTGGACGCTGCTGTTGGCTCGCATCGACAAAGTGTTCCCGCTCGTGTTGTTGTCGGAACTCGTAATCTGACACGGGTCGGGATCTGAATCTTGATACACCTCATTTGAGACCGGCCGCCTTCGGTAGCGTTGCGGAGGGAGGCGGTGATCAATCGGGAGAGGTGTATGGAGATGAGCATTTTGCGGCGCCGGGGGAAGAGCCTGCGCACCATCGCGCCGGCCCGGGGCCCGCCGCGATGGGACCTGCCCGATGCCGGGACGGGTGACTTCGACCCCCGCGCCCAGCCGGCACCCCCAAGTACGCGTTCGCTCCGCGCATCGCTTGGCGACCCCGACCGTCCACCGCCCGTCGCGCGCGACGCGGGGCAGGCGCATGCGTGCGGCGGCCCGCACGCGACACGAGCTCGCTGACGCTCGCGAAGCACCCGCACCCTGGGCAACCCACGGTCCCGTGGCAACGCCCGGCCACCCCGTGGCTGCGTCGGCTTGGCCGAGTCAAGCCGTGCTACGCAGCTCCCGATCGCGCCTCGTGGCGCTGGATCTACTATCCATGAACGTGGCCACCCTCGCAGACATGAGCACGCATCGAGCAGAGCCGAGCCACACGGCCCACGCCCCTCGCCTACGCGAGGCGCTCGACAGGCGGGGTCCCTCTCGGCAACCGAGGCGGTTCTCGCACCAGCCGCGTCAGCCCTCTTCGCGTGGCGCCCAGCAGTTGGAGCAGATGCGCCCACTCGATGAGTGCACACGGCCGAGCGGACGTGGGGCAAACGCTGCGCCGCCGACAGGTCAGCGGGGGGCCGATGGGGCCATCCTCTCGACGGCTCCCGCGCCGGCGTTTGCCGGTAAACTTGTCATGTCTAGACTACGGTGCACAATGGGAAGAGATGTCTGACGGCGAAGAGTCGCGTTACGCGCGATGGTCCTGGATCCGGACGTGGTTCCTCGTCATGGCGATCGGCATCCTTGCCTTCATCGTGGTGGCGGACATGCGACAAGAAGGGGAGCGCGCTCTCACGTCGCTCTTTTTGCTGGTCGCCGCATCCCATAGCGTCTGTCTCTCGGCTATTGCGATCGCCGCGGGTTGGGTACCCGCAATTCTTCTGGTCCGGGCATCACGTTGCGTCCCGCCGAGTCTCGCGAGGCGCTGGGCAATCGTTGATCCTCCCACCCTCACAATCGCCGCCTCGAGCGCGCTGGTGCTCTTGACGCTTTGGGTCGACTTCAAAGTGCGCAGCTTGTTGGGGCGCCACATCGGGCCCCTCGAATTGGAGATGGCATTCCACGCGAGTTTCCTGACCGATTCCGGCATCGAGCTCGGCACCGTTCGGCATTTCGCTTCCACCGCCCTTCTCGCTTTCGGGCTCTTGGTGGCGACCATACATATCGTGCGCCTGCTGATTCCTCGCGTTCCTTCCCTCCTCTGGAAGGGAGCACTGGGAGTCTTGCTTCTCATGGTGGCGGGCGAAAAGACAATCGCAGCATACTTTCGAAGCCACGCAACGGTCCAGGCCGTGCAGTCACTCGTCCCCTTATACGCGGGATTCGGACCTTCAAGACGAGACGCGGTGCGGCGTCTTTCGCCGGGGAAATATCCCCTTGCCGCGTATTCCGAAATTCCGATGCCGAGCACGCCCGACGTGTTGGTGATTGTCGTCGAGAGTTTCCGTCCGGACGTCGTGACGAAGGAGGTCATGCCGTATCTGAGCTCCTTGGCAGACAGGAGTTTCCTTGGAGCGCAACACTACGCAGGTGCCAACTGTACGCATTTCGGCCTCGTGCCCATTCTGTACGGCACGAACGTGGCGATCTCGCCCACGCTGAACGCTGGCAAGGTGGGCTCGTATCCGATCTCATGGCTTCGCCAGAAGGGGTATCGAACTTCGTTTTACGCCTCGAACTCGATGAGCTGGCTGGGCGCACGCCGCGTCCTCTTGGAGCAAAACTTTGACACCATTGTCGAACGAACCGAAGGTCCGACGTGGGAACGCGATGCGGGTCTGGTGGACGAGTTCTTGGCCGATCTCGAGAAGTCCGAACGATTGCCGCAGCTCGCGTTCGTGATGCTGAATTCAACGCATCACGACTACTACTACCCTTCGGACTTCGAGAAGTTCCGGCCAGCGCTTCCGGAGTCCCGCCTCCTGCTTATGGCCGACTACGAGTCGCATCGAGACGAGATTGCGAATCGATACCGCAACGCCGCCGGATATGTCGATCACGTCATCTCGAGGTTGGTGGACGGGTTTACCAAAGTTCGCGGAAGCGAACCGATCGTCGTGGTCACGGGCGATCACGGCGAAGCGATGCTCGAGCACGGGAACCTGCTTCACTCGAGGACGCTGCATGACGAAGAGATCCGTACGCCGCTGGTCATTTCGGGATTGAAGGAACTGTCGGGACGTTCCAATGCGCCGACGGGAAACGAACAGATCCTCCCGACCCTCCTCTCGCACCTCGCTCCGGGTGTCGAGGTAAACGTGTCGGGCACCGGTCGCCCCATTGGGGCGCCGCGCGAGCATCCATTTCTGATCGCTCACTGCAATGCCAGCTACGACTCCCTGTCGCATCGTTGGGCAGCGATCTTTCCGGACGGGAAGACATTGTTTGAGCTTGGCGTCGCGAATGGAGAGATGAATATCGAACTTGCCAAGGGGGGAGCCGAACCCGATAAACGCAGGCCCGCTATCTTGGAACGTCTGCGCTACTTCGAGGGGGCGGTCGATGCGATGAGGCTTGAACAGGCTCGATCGACATCGGGATTCTGCGAGTCCTTGGAGATCGATGGCCGGCGGTTCTTCTACTGTCATTCGGAGGTGCCGTGGGATCGAGCGGCCGAGTGGTGCTCGGCGCATGGCCTCGCGTTGGCTCGCATCGACAACGAAGCGGAGAACGAGGGAATTGGCACGCTTGTCCGGCGTGGCTGGATTGGAGTGAAAGAGAGCAGCGGTGGTGCAGTCTCGTGGGCCGACGGAACTCCCATGAAATTTTCCGCCTGGAGGGAGGAGCCGGAGGACGAGCGCACCGACCCCTCCTGCGCCGTCTATGGCTTTCCCTACGAGCGCCGTTGGACCCGAAAGTCGTGTTCGTCGCACTTCCCCTTCTATTGCAGCGGCGCGGTCGATTCTCCGGTGCTCCACGAGCCGCAAGCGCTCAGGGCGAGAAGGGATACCTCCATCACGTCGCCGGACTGAAGCCCGAGTGCGAGCTTGTCGGGTGCCTGCTTCCGGATTGCGGGCGTAGCGCCCCTCCATGTTACGGCGGCATACGAGCGACCCGTCGCGCATCCGTCGGGTGGGTCGTGTGATCTTCGCGGTGCTCCTTGTCAGCTGCGGCCACGTCCGGCAGCCGATGGGATGAAACGAGATGTCGTGCTTCGTCCTCGTGCGCGCGCCAGTCGAGGATCACCCCGTCTGGGTCGATCGGTACAGCCGGACCGCCGGTGGTCCGGTGTCCTCCGATGGCCACAACTGCTCGGACCGGGCGCCCGGGCAGAGGCCGTCGTCCGGAAGCTGATGAAAGACCTGATGCTCGCCCTGTTCGCCACGGCGTGGCGCGCGCGAGAGGGCCTGGCCTTTCGCGGTCGCCGGGTCGTGTGCCGGCCGGTGCGGCATCATCGAGTTTCCCACCGCGGTTGATCGCATTCTCGCGCCAGGGGCGCGGTGTGTGTGCGCATCGTGCAGCGCGCGGCGCCCCTTGCACGAGTGGGTGGCACGCGGGGTCGGCGGCCATTGGCCACAGCAAACGGGGTCGTGCGGCCGACGTAATTTGACAGAGTACCCGGCGGCGGCCTGCGATCACGAGGCGGCGGTCGCCTCGTCAACGACTGCTTCCCGGCAAATTGAGATGTGAGGGCGACAGTCTGGAACAGGCTGCAGTCGGACGTCGGCGAACGACGCGCTCACCCAACGGAATGAGCTTCGATCATCGGTGTCATCGCGTATCGGTCGAAGGACATCAACGGGCCACGCGAACCCGTCGCTGCCATTCGCGCGCGCCGCAGCGGGGCGCTGTTGATCCTGGGCCGCATGCTGCTCCACAGCCCATCGCCGGCGGCAGGATGAAACGGGTTCCTGCAGGCGGCCGGAGGCGAATTCGCGGTCTTCCCCCCCGGTGGCCACCTCAAAGTCCTCCACCTGTGGCCGGGTCAAACTCCTCCACCCCGACGGCGGGACGAAGGGACTTTAGTTGGATGAGGTGTGCTTGGCAACCCGTGCGGCGGCTTCTTTGAGGCGCCAGCTCTTGCCTTCGAACTTCAGGAGGTGGCCGTGGTGCATGAGGCGGTCGAGCAGCGGAGTGACGACGACCACGTCGCCGAGCAATCGCGTCCAGTCGTCGATCGGACGGTTGGAGGTGATGATCGTGGACGTTTTTTCGTAACGACTCATCAACACATCGGCGAGCTCGTCGCCGGCGTGGGTGGGCAGTTTGCGCAGGAACAGATCGTCGATGAGCAGCAGTTCGGCGGCTTTGAGCTGGGCGCGGTATTTGCGCAGCTGACCGAGTTCGCGCGCTTCGTTGATGTCTTCGATGAGCTGATGGGCCTCGCGATAGACGACTTTGTAGCCGCGTTGCACGGCGAGCAGCGCCAGGGCCTTCGCGACATGGCTCTTCCCCGTGCCAGGTGGACCGATCAGCAGCGCGTCCTGTTTGGCGTCGATGAATTTGAGGGTGCCCAGTTCGAGTACCTGGCGCTTGGGCAGGCGCAGGTTGTAGGTCCAGTCGAAACTCGCCAAGTCCTTGCGCTCGGCGAGACCGGAGAGCGTATAGCGGCGGTCGAGCAGGCGCGAGCGGCGGCGGTCCAGCTCATCCTGCACCAGCCAGCCGAAGGCCTCGATGAAATCCATGTCGTGGCTGGCTACCTGCAACGCGCGGGCTTGCAGAGTGGCGCTCATGCCAGATAGCCGCAAGCTGCGTAGGGAACGTTCGAGTTCAGTGATAGACATGGGCATCGGAATCCTCCTCGGGTTGCGCCTGGGAGTGCGTTTCCCAGAACGATTGATACTCGGTGATGGCCCGGATCTGCGGACCGGCCTGGGTGAGTTCGGGCGTCGCCACGACCGGAGTGACCTGGTGTTCGAGGGCGCGGCGGACCGCGGCGAACGACACGCACTGCGCGGCGAGCAGACGCGCACAAACGGCTTCGATGGCGGCACGCGGGTAGCGGCGCGGCAGGTTCGCCAGGCCATAAATCGCCCGCTGGCCCGGACGGCCGAGACGAGCGAACAGTTCGCGGGCGAGCGCGGCGGTGTGCGGTCCGATCTTCTCCACCCGCGTCAGCAAGCGTGCCGTCTCGCGCGAGGGATTGAACAACCGATCCGCGCTCTCGAGCACGAAGGCGCCCTTGCGCGTCGTCTTCTCATGGCGGCGCAGGACTTGCCCGCCGGCATCGAGGATCTCGATCGCGCGCGCATAGACGCGCACCGTGACCTCGCTGTGCGGTGCGGCCGGCAACGCCGCGTAGTAGGCGCCGTCGATTTGCACCAGGCCGGCGTCGTCGACGGTGCGCGTACCTTGCTTGAAGGGATGAAAGCCCGCTACCGGCAACGGCCGCAGATGCGGTTGTTCCTCGCGGAACATCTCGAGCACCTGGCGTTTCTTGCGGCCGTGGATGCGCAGCGCTGCCCAGCGCTCCTCCCAATGCGCGAGCCACGCGTTCTGGGCGTCGATTGACTCGAACCGGCGCCCCTTCAACGCCGTGCTCTGGGTGTGTTGGATCGCGCTTTCCACCGTCCCCTTGCGATTCGGATCACCGACGCGACAGGGATCGGCCACCACGCCGTAGTGCGCCAGCAGCGCGCCATACACGGGATTCAAGCCCGGCTCGTAGATGTCCGGCCGCAGCACCCCTTCCTTCAGATTGTCGAGGACGACGTACTGGCAGCAACCGCCGAATGCCCGCCAGGCTTGCTCGTGCAGCTGTGCCCAGATCTCCTGACTGGTCTTCCACACCGTCGTGCGGAAGCTCTTGCCCGAGAACTTGAGCGTCATCACGAACAAGTACGGACGCTTGTACTTGCCGTTCGCGGTCAACGTCGGCGCGCCCTGTCCGTAGTCGACCTGCGCCTCCTCGCCGGGGAGGAACTCCAGCACGTCGAAGCGCTCCGGAGCGCGAGCCTTGAGCCGGGCCACGAACCGTTTCACCGCGTTGTAGCGATGGGCGAAGCCGTGGCTCTCGACCAGGTCCTGGTAGATGCTCACCGCGTTTCGACCGAGCCCCACCTGCATTTCGATCCACGCCCGGTGCGCTTCGCAGGCCGACGACGCTCGCGCGGCCGGAGCCGGTGGCCGGGGTGGAGGAATTTGGTCCGGATCACCATCAGAGCCGGTGGCCACCCCGGGGGAATTTGCCGCCGCGGCCAAGCGCCGGATGGTCTTTCGATCCACCCCGGTGCGGCGCGCGATCTCGCGCTGCGTGGCGCCACCCTGCAGCAGCGTCTGAATGGTGATGCGCAAATGCGACTTCAAGACGTTCACTCCTTCCCCCTCACGATGGTGAGAGGGCAGCGTAACGTCCCGTCGTCGGGCGCCTCGCTTTACGGGCGCCTAAGCTCGCTCAGGGTGGAGGAATTTGGGGTGGCCACAGGTGGAGGAGTTTGGGTGGCCGCCGGGGTCTTCCCGGAGCTGCGGGATTGGGCGATCTGCGTCGTCGCCGATCCGAATCGCACCGACTGCGGATATCGCCCGCTTGCTCCGGTGTTCCTGCAGTCCAGCGGCTCAGCTCGACGCGCCGAGCGGCACGGGCAGCGCCAGCTTCCACCTGACGGCGATCGCGATAGCGGCGGAAATGATGCGAACGGTGGAGGTGAATCCCGCGACGATGCTACCCGTGCGGCTCGCGCCCGACGCCGCATGTTATCTTGGACGCCGGGCCCGCTTCGGTCCGCCAACGTTCGAGTCTGCCCGTGGGTCAGATCATCTTTTCCGGGACTCGCATGAAGACGATGCTCAATGCATGGGTGGCGCTCGCGTTGCTGCTTACCTTCGGCGCCGTCCCGGTCGCCGTCGCGCAGTCCTGGCCGACCAAACCGGTCAAGCTGATTGCGGTCTTTCCGGCGGGCGGGTCGGTCGATCAGGTGGCCCGCGTCCTCGCACAGCAGCTGACGGAGCAAACGGGCCAGACCGTCATCGTTGAAAACCGTGGTGGCGCGTCGGGTTCGATCGGCACTGCGGTGCTGGCGAAAGTTGAGCCGGATGGCTACACCCTCGGCGTCGTCTTCGATACCCATGCGGTGAATCCGTCGCTGATTCCGGGCTTGCCCTTCGACACGCTGCGCGACCTTACACCGCTGATGCTGGTGGGAACGGGCGCGATGGCGCTGGTGACGCCGGTCAGTCAGCCGTACAAGTCCTTCTCCGACGTCGTGGCCGCCGCCAAGGCCAAGCCGGGAAGCGTGTCCTACGGCACGATCGGCGCCGGCAGCCTGGGGCACCTCGCGATGACCCAACTCGGCAACCAGCTGGGCGTCGAGTTCAATCACATTCCCTACCGCGGCGGGGGCCCGCTGATGAACGATGCGATCGGCAATCAGGTGCCGCTCGCGATCGGCTCGGTGTTTCTGGTGAATCCGCACATCGCGTCCGGACGGGTGCGCGCGATCGCCGTGACCTCGGCGAAGCCCGATCCAAAGCTGCCGAACGTCGCGCCGATTGCGAGCCAGGGCGTGCCCGGTTTCGCGGCGTACACGTGGTGGGGCGTCTTCGGTCCGGCCAACATGCCTGCTGCGCTCGTCCGGCGCGTCTATGACGAACTCGCCAAGGCCGTGAAGACACCGGCCGTTATGGACAAGCTGTCGGCCCAGGGAATGGAGGTGAGCGGTGCGCCACCCGACCAGCTCGATGCGCTCGTGCGCACGGAAATTCCTCGCTGGGCCAAGGTCATCAAGGACAACAACATCAAATCGGGCGATTGAAATACGCCAAGGTGCGCCGCGGCACGCCGGCGTTGGCTCGATGCCGGTGATCGTCGCGGCGAGGCGAGAGGCAGATAGGGGTGCGACCTTCGGCTGGCGTTGGCCGCACGTTGGAGGGAATGCGCGAGTCACCAAGTGATCACACCGAGATCCACGTCTGCACCCTGATGCTCCCGGCGACCGCAAACACGATTGATTGCAAGACGCGCTCAGGGTCACACGGGCCAGGCGAGGTCGATGGTGTTGTGGCCGTTGATTGGAGTTTGCCATGACGAAAGCGCTCGACATCGTGCCCGACAAGTGCACGGGATGCATGCAATGCGAGCTGGCCTGTTCGTGGGTCCAGACGGGCACGTTCGCACCGTCGAAGAGCCTGATCCGCGTCCACGTGTTCGACGAAGAAGCGAGCTACGCCCCGTACACCTGCCTGCAATGCGACGAGGCGTGGTGCATGAACGCCTGTCCGGTGAATGCAATCGCGCTGGATCCGCAGACGGGTGCGAAGGTGGTCATCGACTCGCTGTGCATCGGCTGCCACTTGTGCACGATCGCCTGTCCGTTCGGCACCGTGTTCACGCTGCCGCAGTCCGACAAGGCCGCGAAGTGCAACCTCTGCAGCGGGCAGCCGGCGTGCGCCGCGGCGTGCCCGACACGGGCGATCGTGTACGGCGAGTCGTCGCGGCCAGGGCAGTGGTTCGAGCGGTGGGGCGCGAAAGTCCATCGCAACCACATCGAAGCCTTCGGCACCTAGCGGGCGCGTCGCCGCGAGCGCAGGTTCACGCCACGCCACACGGAAGGAGCGAACGATGCAGGGATTCACGGGCAAGCTCTTGCGAGTGGACCTCACGACCGGCCGCATCGCGGTCGAGGCCATCCGGTCCGATTGGCTGCGCGACTATGTCGGCGGCCGCGGTCTCGCGGCCCGCTATCTCTACGAGGAGCTCGACCCGCGCGCGGACCCGCTGTCGCCCGCCAACAAGCTGATCTTCGCCACCGGACCGCTGACGGGCACGCCGGTGCCGTGTGGCGCCCGCTACATGGTGGTGACCAAGGGCGCGCTGACCAACGCCATCACCACCTCGAACTCGGGCGGTCATTGGGGGCCGGAGCTCAAGTTCGCGGGCTACGACATGGTGATCGTCGAAGGGAGGTCGCCCAAACCGGTCTATCTCGTCATCCGCGACGACAAGGTCGAGCTACGGGACGCGGCGCCCTATTGGGGCCGGCGGGTCGGGGAGACCGAGGATGGGTTGCGCAGCGAGCTGGGGATTCCGGGGCTGCGCGTGGCATGCATCGGTCCGGGGGGCGAGAAGCTCGTGCGGTTCGCCTGCATCATGAACGACAAGCATCGCGCCGCGGGGCGCAGCGGCGTCGGCGCCGTGATGGGCTCGAAGAACCTCAAGGCCATCGCTGTCCGCGGCACCGGCGGCGTCCGCGTGGCAGATCCCGCCGCGTTCATGAAGGCGGTCTGGGCGATGCGGGCCGCCATGCAGAACAACCCGGGCCGATTGGCGTTCACCGACCTCGGCACGGCCGCGACGATCGACATGACGCAGGCCATGGGCGGCCTGCCCACGCGCAACTTCCTCGAGGGTCAGTTCGAGCACTACGAGAACCTGAACGGCAACACCATCAAGGAAACGCGGATGGTCGCCAACAAAGCGTGCTTCGCCTGCACGATCGCGTGCGGCCGGGTGACGCGCCTGGGCGAGCATTCGGGCAAGTTCCTCGTGAACACGCACCCGCGCAACTGGAAGCCCGCGGGCGAAGGACCCGAGTACGAAAACGCCTGGGCGCTCGGTCCCGACTGCGGCGTGGGCGATCTGGACGCCGTCCTCAAGGCGAACTGGTTGTGCAACGACCTGGGGCTCGACCCGATCTCGATGGGTGCATCGCTGGCGGCCGCCATGGAGCTCTACGAACGGGGCGTGATCAAGGACGACGACGTCGAGTTGCCGTTGCGGTTCGGCTCGGCCGAAGCACTCGTGCGGATCGTCGAGGCGACCGGTTATCGCGAGGGCTTCGGCAACGAAATCGCGGAGGGCTCGAAGCGGATGGGCGAGAAATTCCGGCATCCGGAAGTGTTCATGGGCGTGAAAGGCCAGGAGTTTCCGGCGTACGACCCGCGCGGCTTCCAGGGGATGGGCATCGCCTATGCCACGTGCAACCGCGGCGCGTGCCACCTCCGCGCCTGGACGCCCGGTGTCGAGACCTCCGGCGCCATGGACCCCCACACGCCGGTGGGCAAGAGCGAATGGGTGGTCCATGAGCAGAACCGCACGACGGCGCACGACAACACGGGCACCTGCATGTTCGTCGGCGCCTCGGGCGGGCCGCTCGAATCGCTCGTTCCCTGTACCGCCGCAGTGCGCGGCGTTCCTTATACGGCCGACGATTTCGTGCAGGTCGGCGAGCGGACCTGGAACATCGAGCGCCTGTTCAACCTGAAAGCGGGGCTCACCAAGGCCGACGACACGCTGCCGCAACGGCTCCTGAAGGACGCGCACAGGAGCGGTCCGTCGGCCGGCATCGTCGTCGACCTGGACGCCATGCTTCCGGCGTACTACCGCGAGCGGGGCTGGTCAGAGGACGGCGTGCCCACGCGCGAGAAGCTGGCCGAGCTCGGCTTGGCGTCCGCCTGATCGGGACGGTACGGCGGGATCCGCGGCCGCGCACAATTCATCGGGAACGAGACCATGCATCACGTCGTCATCGGCGGTGGACCCGCCGCCATCAATGCCGTCGAGACGCTCCGTCAATTCGACGGCGGCCGGTCGCTCATCACGTTGATCTGCGACGAACCGGCGCATTCGCGCATGGCGCTGCCGTACTGGCTCGCGGGAAGCATCCCCGAAGCGCAGACGCACACCGGGGACGCGGCCTACTTCACAGCACTCGAGGTCACCACCCGCTTCGGCGTTCGCGTCGTGGCCATCGATCCGCGGCGCAACACCGTGACGTTAAGCGACGGCAACACGCTGGGTTTCGACAACCTGCTGATCGCGACCGGTTCGTCGCCGCTCCGCCCGCCGATTCCCGGCGTCGATCTGCCGGGCGTCGAGCCCCTCTGGTCGCTCGCGCATAGCGGTCGCGTTTTGAAGCACGCGGAAGCGCTTAAGGCGGCGGGACGAACGCCGCGCGTGGCGCTCGTCGGCGCCGGCTTCATCGGCTTCATCGTGCTCAATGCGATGTACAAGCGGAAGTGGCAGCTGGCAGTGGCCGAGCGCGAAGGGCACGTTCTGCCGAGGATGCTCGACGCGACGGCCGCAGACCATGCGCAGCGCTGGCTGGCGACACGTAGCATTCCGATCCATTGCGGCGTCACGGTTCGGCAGATCCGACAGCAGGCCGACGGCGCGAAGGCAGTCGACTTGTCCGACGGTCGATCGCTCGCTGCGGACATCGTGATCCTGGCGACTGGCATCCGTCCGAACCTCGAGCTGCTCCGGGGATCGGGCATCGCCACGGGCGAGGCGATCCTCGTCAACGACCGCATGCAGACCAACTTCCCGCACGTCTACGCGGCCGGCGACGTGGCCGAGGGCCCGGTCCTGTTCGGCGCCGAGAACGCGGTTCATCCCATTCAGCCGACGGCAGTGGACCATGGACGGGTCGCCGGGGCCAACATGGCGGGCCATGAGGTGCGCTATCCGGGCAGCCTGTCGATGAACGTGGTCGACATTTGCGGTCTCCAGGGCGCGAGCTTCGGTCGCTGGAGCGACACGACCGCCGAGGCGACGACGATCGACAATCCGGCCGGATTCATCCACCGCAAGCTGCTCTGGAGCGACGACCAGATTTCCGGCGCCATCTTCATGGGCAGGGCCGACGACCTCGGGATGCTCACGGACATCGGCATGGTCAAGGGCCTGATGCAGACGCAGACCCGCCTCGGACCATGGAAGAAGTACCTGCGCGACCACCCGTTCGACATCCGCCGTGCGTACGTCGCAAGCGGCGTGGCGGCGAAACTCGTCGGCGCGACCTTGCTTCATCGGCCGGCCACAGCTCGCCGGTTCCGTTTCGGATCGGCCGATCCGAAGACGCCGGCCAACGCGGCGCACGCCGTGTTCTTCGCGAAGACCTGACGGCAGCCCGTTACGAATTGCGCTCGCTCGCCCCCGGCGCCATGCGAATCCGCCTTAAGTTGATGGGAATGTTGAAAGCCAGGGCGCCCGAGGGCGGAACGCTCGAAGTGGCCGATGGCGCCACGATCGAGGATGTGCTGCATGCGTTGGAGATCGCGCCGCAGAGGATGCCAATCTTCACGGTCAACGGCCAGTTCGAACGCGATTGCAGGCGAGCGCTCGCACCGAACGACGAGCTGACGGTCATCCCGCCGGTCGGCGGTGGTTGACGACGCTTCCGCGCTTCCCGGCGGACGCGCGGTCCCGCCGAGCACGGCCCGTGCTCCTGGACGGCCGTTGCCGGTGAGCCGCTGCGCTCCGGGGCCCGGTGCCAAGAGCGGTCATGGCCGGCAGCCGCGGCGCCCGACGTCCGCCGAAAGCGGACCACGGAAGAAATCGGAAAGGTGGGCGAAGGGCTGCTTTGCCGTGCCGGCCTCAGGGCGTCAACCGGGCGATGGCGCTATTTGCACAACAGGTTGAAGCTGCCCGGATTCGCGTAAGCCCTGTCGAGCCACGCCAACCTCTGGTTGAGGAACGATTTCACGAAGGCGACTTCCTCCGCGTACGTGTTGAACGTGTAGTAGTTGACGAGCGGAACTCCGAGGATCGGCCATCGGACGAAGTTGCGCTGCTGTGCGGCGTCCAGCCGGCGCGCATAGGTGTCAATGCTCGCGTTGATGAAATCGGCGAGCCTCGCCCGCTTTGCCTGCCAGCGCACAATGGCGTGCGAAACGAAGGACGGGTAGTTGAAAGCCGCCGCGATCCAGTTGCCGTTGAAGTTCTTGCTGACCCAGCAGCCTTCGGTCAGCCAGTTGTCGTTGTAATTCACGTTGCCGGCCGCGCGGTCGAAATCCCAGATCGGCCCGAGGTTGAGAAGGCGATCGAGCGGATTCGCGGCGGCGTCCGTGTCCTTCCACATGTAGACGCTGCTCACGAACGCGCCGTCGTTGTTCCGGAAGAGTTCCTGGATCAGATACGCATCGGCGAAGCTTGCGGAATTGATCCGTTCGAGGCCTCTGCCACCGAGGAGATCCGCCTCGAAAGTGCTGAGGAAGCGCTTGATATACGACAACTGCGCCACCGTGACGTCCTCTTCGTCGGGCTTGTCGACGCAGATCGGCACGCCCTGCGGCGTAATGAGCAGCAGATTGATCGGCCCCTGGCTGTAACACAGGATCTCCGGCCCACCGTCGAGAATGTGGCGGTCGACCTCGACAATGTAGCCTCCGTCGACGTCGTTCGCCGCCGGGTCCTTGTTCATCGTCTTGATGGCGAGGCGCCCGGGATCGATGCGGATGGTCTCCGTAAGCAGGTAGACGCCGACGTAATCGTCGTTGAGGAAGACCTCCAGATGCTGTCCCGACGGCGTCCACTTGAGTCCGTCGGCAAACACACTGCTGCTGCCCAGCGAATAGGCGAGCTTGTTGCGGATGAGCGAACGGTCGAACCAGTCGGCCAGCAATGCCCAGTGGCGGCCCTTCTTCATCCCGAGCACATTGTCGAGCGCGGCGTAGTTCTCGTCTTCCACGAGCTTGATGTGGTACGGATTCTTGGGCTGGCCCCATGTCGTGTGCCCGCGGCCACGGATCTGCCCGTTGAGGAGCACCGGATCGTTCGAGACCATCGGGTTGGTGAGCGCGAACGTCGCGTCGATGTAGATTTCTTTCGAGACGATCGGCACGGCGTCCGTCGTCGTGATCCGCAGTGTCGGCGGCGTCGTCAGTGCCGGCGGGAACGCGGCGACGACCGTCGCGAGTGCGCCGGGCGCCGACAGGTCGAGCGTTGCCGCCGTCGCCTTCAGCGCCGTGATGACCGAGTTCCCGACGGCTCGCGTCAGCGACGCCGCCGCGGGCGGCACGGCGGGGAGAAGGTCGAATTTCGGCGGAAGCCCGAGCTCGTTGCGGACGAGGTCCTCGGCGAGGGGGAGATTCGTCCGTGCGGACAGGTGGACGAGCGTCGTGAACGGCGTGATGTTGGTGCTGTAGATGGCCGACGGCGACGCCATCCGGAACGAGACGTCGACGGTCGTCTGCGGCTGCGCCGAGTCGCGCGATACGTCGGCGATGACCTCCGCGACGAGCGGCGCCGTCGCATCCTGCGGGACGGCGAACTGCCAGCCGCCGGCGGCATCGGAGCGGACCTGCGCCTCGCCCGGATCGCACCGGCCGTTGCGGTTGAGGTCGATGCAGACGAGCGCACCTTCGATGCGGCCGTCCAGCACCTTCCCCTTGTTGCTCGCAGGTTCCTGCATCCGCCGCACGCCGCCCCAGCGCCCGTCCCAGACGCACGATCCCGTGGCGGACTGGAGAACCATGTGCCCGCGCCCGGTAATCCCGGAAATGGTCGGCTCGATCTCGAACAGATCGACCGATGCCGTGAGGCCCGGCGACGGGAGGCTGGCCGTGCCGACAATCTGGCCCATGTGCCCGGACTGGCTGTAGCGCCCGGTGAAGGTCGTGACGCGGCCTTGCGGATCCCTCCAGCTCATCGTGATCGAGCTGTCGGCCGCATGGTCGATCTGGATGAGACTCTTGCTCTCCCAATGTCCGTTGTCCGCACCACACAACGTCTGTTCGCCGCTGTCTCCCCCATAGTAGCTGCCGCTCAGGTTCTCGCCGCGCAGCGGCTGGCGCGTGACCGTCTTGTCGACCCGCGTTCCGTCGACCGTGTAGCTCATCGTCGCGGTCGTGCCGGAGCTCGCGTCGAACGTCAGCGTGCCGACCTTGCGCGGAACGAACGGCGCCGAATTGAATGGAGCGCCAAAGTATGGCCCCGTCGTCGCGTACAAATCGCCGGTGAAGACGTCGTGGCCCGCGGGTGCATACGACTGCAGGTAGACGCTGGCGACGAACCACGTCGGCTTGCCGTCGGCGCCATAGACAAAGAGATCGATGAACAGCGTGTCCCACTGTTGCAGGACGGACGCGCCCCATCCGGACTCCGCGGGAGTCCACCACTGGTCCGTATAGTTGGTGGTCGCCGCGGCCTTCGCCCCCGTGGTCGACAGCAACGTGGCGACGAGCAGCGCGATTGTCATGCGCCGAATGATGCTCATTTCAGCCCTGTCGCTTGAGCGCGCGATCCAGTCTCCATCGTCTCCCGTCACGCCACGTGGCCTTGGGCGACGTCGGCCCGCGGAACGAAACCTCGATCCGTGACGTGACGTTCAGTCCGGTTCCAGCGCGTCCGAGCAAGTCCGACTTCTCCCGCGTCAAGGCACGACCACCACGCCGCCCAGTCGCTCGCCGGCTTGCGCTGTCTGCAACACCGTGAACGATGTACTCGCGGGCGTCGAGTTGGCGCCGATGGTGATCGTCACCAGCCGATTCGGATCGGCTCCCGGATCGTGAGTGGACTCCTCGCTCACCGTCGAGGTCGTCGCGTAGAGCGTGAACGAACCGTCGCCGTTCACTTTGCCGGCGAGATCGCGCAGCCCATCGGTGTTGATGTTCCAGGGCAGGCCCGCGCTGTACGGGGCCTGATCGAGCAGACCGGCCTGGAACGTTGCGACTTTGGTCCACCTGCCGCCAACCAGCTTGTACTCGCTGAGGCCGGCGAAGATCGTCACCTTGCTGGCCCTACCCGGGCGGACACCATCGCCTTCGTCTGCCACGAACAGCGTGCTGGCATCGCCGAACCAGATGCCGAATGGATGCGGGGTGGGCGTCAACGTGGCCGGCGTTTCCGCGACTTTCTGCGAGATCGCATTGAACCCGGGCAGGATGGTGATCGCGACACCGCTGCCGAGATTGCCGCCGTTGGCCAAGGCGCCCGCAGGGCCGACTTGATAGACCGAGTTGACGCCGTTGCTGCCGCTGCCCTTGGTCGTATACAGCGTGTTGTTGAAGATCGTCAGGCCACGGAAGTTGCAGTCCTTGCCTGTCTTGTCGGCGGCATAGTTCTGACCGGGGCGCGCCGGGTCCGGCAGCTGCGACAACGAAAAGCCGCGCTGGTAGCCGACGGGGGCACCGTAAGTGCCGAGCGCCTCTCCGATCACCGTCGTGTTGCCGTTGCCGGGGTTGCTGGCTGAAATCGCCTGGATGCCGGTGTTGTCGCTCAACGCGCTCAGGATGAAGCCATCGCCGCTTCCGTTGCCGGCGTTGCCGACCATGTAGAAGGTACCGTTGGCGAGCACCGCGCCGCGGCCGTTGTTGCCGCTGTAGGCGTTGACGATGGTCACCGCGAGTTGGCCGCTGGCGAGATCCACCAGCGCCACTGCGCGCGGGTAGACGTCACGCACGGGGTTCGTCGGATCGACCACTGCCGCGGTATTCGAGCTCGCGACATCCAACAAGTTGACCCCCGCCTTGTAGCCCATGAACGAGACGGCCGAGCCGTCGTTGGACAGGCTCACTCCCAGTTCCGCCTTGGATGCGAAGCTCGAAGTGATCAACGCCGGATCGACCGCCAGCGTGCTGACCAACGCGCCGCCAGGCGTCCGCTGATCGAGGAAGATCGGTGACGTTACGCCGAACGAAGGATCGGGCCCTTCATTCTTGAACACGTCGGGGAACGTGCCATCGGCGATCGCCGGACCACCGCCGGGTAACGCCTGTCCCACGGATACGGTCGACGCGGTGCCCACGTAAACCGTACGGCTGACGATCAGATTCCCGCTCTGGAATGCAGCCACATTCCCGTCTTTCCCACCGCAGCCCGGAAGAAGAATCGGCAGGCAGAGCAGCGTGGCCAGAATGAGGCGGCGCGACGCCCTCTCGGAATTGAAGAAACGGCACCTGCGGACCAAAGCCGCTCGGGAGCCCGATTGTGCCAAGGAGAAAGTCACGGTGGCGGATCTCATGTCCACTACCCCCTTTCTTGGCGGAAACGCCCGGCAAGCAGTACAGCTTCACGACGCATGACTAGCTTGCGACGGTTCCATCAACAGCGGATTGCGCTTTGTCAATCATGGCGCAGTCAACGTACCGCCGCCGACGACCGGTCTCGGTTTCGACGGCGCTTGTATCCCTTTCGCAGCCGGAAATGATTGAATGCAACACGCGCTTGGAGGTCGACATTCCATGAGATCGCAGTCAAGGAACGCGCGCTGCGGAAACGTTCTGCCACCACTCCAGCTGCATGGCTTTGACACCCGCGCTTGCCGGAGTTCTTTGCTGGGATGCAACTCGTTCGCACCCTCGCGGGACGTCGCGTTGACGTTCGTCAACGCCGAATATCGACGCGAAGCGCGTAATGAATTCGCTGCTGCCGGAGCGGCGGCCCCTTTTTCACCAGATGGCACCATACGATCGCGGAGGGAGTCGCGATGGCCGTGTTATCCCGCTGGGTTGTCCCCTCGCTGGTGACGGTTTCCCTGTCCTGCATTGTGCAGGCCGCACCGTTTGCAGACGTCGCGAGCGGGGGCGCTGATTCCGCCTTCGTGATCGGCGCTCTCACCAACGACATTGCTGCCACAGTTCCTCTATCTGGAGGTCGTTTCGGTCTCGGCCCGTTGGCTGAAGCGGCAGTACCGGTTCCCAATTATCAAGGTCTCTGGTGGAACTCACCGGCGAACTCGGAGTCCGGGTGGGGCATCAACCTCGCGCACCAGGCGGACACGATCTTCGCCTCGTGGTTTACGTACGACACCAGCGGGCGCGGCTGGTGGCTCGTGATGACTGCGCAGAAGTCGACGACGGCCACTTACACGGGAACGCTCTACCAGACACGCGGGCCAGCGTTCAACGCGGACCCGTTCAATCCGCAGCAGGTCACGACAACGGCCGTCGGGACCGGGACACTGACATTCCGCGATGGGGACAGCGGCACGCTGCGCTATACGGTCAACGGCGTTTCGCAGACGAGATTCATCACGCGCGAGGTATTCGGTCCGCTCCCGACATGTACCTACGGGGCGCGGCCGGATTTCGTGGCGGCGACGAACTACCAGGACCTGTGGTGGGTGGCGGGTGGCGCCGAATCGGGCTGGGGGATCAACCTCAACCACCAGGGCGATACGATCTTCGCGACCTGGTTCACCTACGACCTCGACGGGTCACCGCTGTGGCTCGTGGTGACTGCCCGCAAGACCGGATCGGGAGTCTATAGCGGGGATCTCTACCGGACCGCGGGGGCGCGGTTCGACGCCTTCGACCCGGCGAATGTCGTGGCGACGAAAGTGGGCACCGCGACATTCACGTTCGCCAACGGCAACAGCGCGACGTTTGGCTACACGGTGCAGGTCGCCGGAATGTCGAGCCCGGTGACGCAGACCAAGACCATCACGCGCGAGTTGTTCATCCCGCCAGCGGGCACCGTCTGCGGGGAGCCGTATCGCACGCCGACCGCGGTCACGATTGTCGCGGCGGCGGACATCGGCCAATGCTTCGACGCGCCCGCGGCGGCGAGCGGGGCGGCCAGGACCGCTGCGCTCGTCACTCCCCAGGATACCCTCGTGCTCACCGCGGGCGACAACACCTACGACTACGGTACGCCCGCCGAGTTCGCGAATTGCTTCGACCCGACATGGGGCGCCTTCAAGGATCGGATCTTTCCCACCATCGGCAACCACGAGTACAACACCGTGGGCGGCGAAGGCTATTTCGGCTATTTCGGCGCGCGTGCGGGCCCGGATCGGCGGGGCTACTACAGCTTCGACTATGGTGGTTGGCACGTCATCTCGCTCAACGCGGTCGCCGATGTCACGCCCCAGTCCCAGCAATACCTCTGGCTGAAGTCGGATCTCGAGAGATCCGGCGACAGCCTGTGCACGATCGTCCTTTTGCACTATCCCGCGTTCAACTCGGGCCTGCAGTACGGCAGCATCATCGAGATGAGGCCGATCTTCGACCTGCTGTACACCGCCGGCGTGGAGATGGTGCTGTCAGGGCACGAGCACGTCTACGAGCGGTTCGCGCCGCAGAAGGCCGATGGAACGGCGGATCCCGCGCGCGGCGTCCGCCAGTTCGTCATCGGCACCGGCGGCCACACGCTGAATCCTTTCGGGACGCCCCTGCCGAACAGCGAATTCCGCTACAACGCGAGCTGGGGCATCCTGCGGCTGATGCTCGGCCAGGGCAAATACAGCTGGCAATTCCTGCCGGTTGGCGGCGGCGCCCCGATCGACACCGGCAGCGCGACCTGCCATCCGTGAGGCGAAAGCAGCCGGACGCGATTGACGACCCGCTCGGGTTCCGTCACGCGAAAGCGGGGCGCTGCCGGCGGCGCGGGAAACTTCGCGCAAGTTCTCTTCTCTCGTGCCCGATAGTCGGCGACGAATCGGCGATGGGCGCCGCGGCGGTGCCGGAGTGGATGAAGGCAGCGGTCCGCGAGGTGTTCAAGCGCACACTGATTCTCTGCGGCGGCTACGACGCCATGCGCGCGGAAAGCGATCTGCTCGCTGGCAAGTGCGATCCGGTTGCGTTCGAGAGGGCGGTTTGTTGCCAATCCGGATTTGGTTGCGCGATGGAAATCCGGCGCCGCGGTGGATGCGCCCGACATCGGCACGTTCGCTCGATCTCCTCTTCGCTGACGCTGGCCTGAAGAGGCCGCCCGCCTGTGGGCGCGCGGCCACCGTGGAGTCCGTGCCCGCGTGGACGTGCGACGACAAGGGTGCGGAGCAGCCCGTTGCCGCCGAAACTCGACGCTTGACCCGCACCAGCGACCTCACCACAATCAGGCTCGCGTGATTGAAACGCGTTTTCGCAAGAGGAGAGGTGGCGGACGCCGGCGACGCCGAGATCCGCGAGCAGACGCAAAAGGACGGCACGAAGCCAGTGCGCGTTTTCGGGGCGATGAAGTTCGCCGCGGGCGTGACGGCCGGTCGCCGGTAGTGTCCGGCCATTTTCCCTGCGTCGGGGCGGATTGCCGGCACCGTCGTAGTGTCGGCGGACATGCATCGGGACGCCTGCGTGAAGTCGCCGCATTTCTCGCCATGGCCCAGCTTGCCGAGGGAGACTCCCCGGATCCGCCGGGGTAGCAGTCAAAACCCGACATTTGCGGCAGTGTGAGTTTGCGGCTCGTCGCTGAGAGGCGACGGATGTATCTGGGATGCGTACGGTGTCTTCCGATTCGATGCGTGGGACCATACGGAGGACGGACGTCTTGCAGAAGGCGGCCCGCGAAGTTCGTCGCATGAGTTCAACGTTATGAGGTGGGCACCGGTGTTCTGGCCGCGCCTGCCGGCCCGCGGCCGCGCCGCGCATCTCGCCCGGATTGCCTGCTCGCTGCTGGCCTTCGTGGCCGCTGCCATCGTGGTTGCCAGCGCGTCGGCGCAGACGGGTTACGACGCGATGTTCGTCTCGCAGACGGTCCCGTCGTTCATCGAGATCCAGACGCCGACGTCGGTGTCGATCACGATGCGCAACACGGGCACCGCGACCTGGCGCGCGGCGGAAGGCGACGTCTTCCTGTCGACGCAGGAGCCGCAGGACAACTTCTACTGGTGCATCCAGGACAACCGCTACGGAGGCGTCAGCGGCAACCGCGTCCTGCTCCCGCACGACGTCGCGCCCGGCCAGACGGTCCGCTTCGAGTTCATCGTGAAACCGCTTGGCTGCGTGTTCGCGGCGACGGCACCTTTCCGCTTCCGCATGCTTTCGCAGCGGTTCGGCACATTTGGCGAGATGACGCCCGACCCCGGCATCGTCATCTCGAAGGGTGCCGTCTACGTCGCGCAGCGCGTGCCTGCGAAAGCCCCGTCGGATGCGCCGATCCAGGTCAGCGTGACCTACCGCAACACGACCGGCGTGGCGTGGGGCGCCACCGCGGGCTACTCGCTGCGGCCGGCGTTCGCAGGCGGCGACGTCATCTGGGATGTCGCCCAGGTACCGCTGCCCGCGACCGTGCCGCCCGGCGAGGCCGTGACGTTCGAGTTCGAGGTCGTAACGCCGGTCCTGCCGGGCACCTATCGCTTCGAGTGGCAGATGCACGCGCCGGACGGCACCGCGTTCGGCGATCGGTCGGCGGCGGCGCAGGTGAATGTCGTGGCCGTGAGCGCCGTGAACTACGGGGGCCTGTGGTGGGCGAGCCCGGCCGGGTCGGAGTCGGGCTGGGGCGTCAATTTCGCCCATCAGGGCGACGTGATGTTCGTGTCGTGGTTCACCTACGACGCGAGCGGCAGGGGATGGTGGCTCGTGTCCACCGCGCTGCGGACGACCGGCAGCGTCTACGAGGGAACGCTGTTCAAGGCGACCGGCCCGCCTTTCTTTTCGATACCGTTCAACCGGAACCAGGTTCGCACCACGGCGGTCGGGCGTGTCGCGATTACCTTCGCCGACGCCGACAACGCGAGCTTTTCGACGACCGTCAACGGCACGACCCAGGTGAAGCCGATCACGCGGCAGGTGTTCGGGCCGCTGCCGACTTGCACGTTCAACCTGCTGCAGGACCCGGCCGCGGCTTACAACTTCCAGGATTTGTGGTGGGCGGCGCCGGCCGGCAGCGAGTCCGGCTGGGGGATCAACCTGACGCAGCAGGGGCAGACGATTTTCGCCACCTGGTACACCTACGACGCCGACGGCAGCCCGCTTTGGCTCGTCGTCACCGCGCCGAGGGTCGAGGCCGACGTCTACCGCGGCGACCTGTACCGCACGACGGGCCCGCCATTCGACGCCTTCCGCTTCGATCCGGCGCGCGTCGTCGCGACCAAGGTGGGCAGCGCCACGTTCACGTTCCGCAGCGGCAACGACGCGACGTTCGCGTACACGGTGGGCAACGTGACGCAGTCGAAGGCTCTCGTGCGCGAGATCCTGACGAGCCCCGGCACCGTCTGCCAGTGAGGCTGTCCGCCGCCGATCCTTGCGATCGCGGCGAAGTGGCCGCAACCCACCGAGTTTTCCGCAACTCGGTGACGCCCAGGCTCACTGCGCCACCGTTGCCGCCAAAGCGGGGATCCGGCGTCGCTTCGTTGCAAAGCCACTGGGATCCCGCGTTCGCGGGGACGACGGCGGGGGCGAGCGGTCGCCCACTTCCGCAGCGTCCTGCCTCGGCACGCAACGAGGCCGAGGACGGTGCCGGACGCGAGCGCCTCTTGCGCTGCTGCGCCCGGTTACCGTTCGCCCTGGAACGGTTGCGCGAGCTCGATCTCGAGCGTCAGTGAAGCCGCACTGCAAACGTGCGGTGGATGGCGCGGCGAAGGGACCCGCGGGCTCCGAGCGCATCGAACAGGCGCGAGCAGCGCCGTCAGGCGGGCGTGCGGACGACGCCGGCTCGTATCAGCGCGTCGATCTCGGCTTGGCCCAAGCCCGCCGCGCGCAGGATTTCGACGCTGTGCTCGCCCTGCGCGGGCGCTTCCCGCTCGAGCTTCCACGTGTGAGCGGACAGCTTGAACGGCGGCGCGTACTGCCGGCTGCCGTCGCGCGCGCGGACGACCATCTCGCGCGCAGCGAATTGCGGATCGGACAGGGCTTCGTCGAGCGTCAGGCAGGGCGTGACGCAGCAGTCGACCGATTCGAGTCGCGTCCGCCAATGCGCGAGGGGCGCGGAGCCGAAGATTGCCTCCAGATCCTGCCGCACCCGCGCGCCTTCCTGGCCCGACGCAAGCCCCTTGTCGGCCAGATCCGGACGTCCCAGAAGATCACACAGCGCGCGCCAGAACTTGTCTTCCAGCGCGCCGACGGCGAGCCAGCGCCCGTCGGCCGTCGGATAGACGCCGTAGCAGGGAATGCCGCCGGTGAGCAGATCTTCGCCGCGCGGCAGCGTGCGGCCCCACTGCTCGAGTGCGTGGAGCGCGAAGATGTTGTGCGCGAGCGTCGCGTCCGCCATCGCGATGTCGATTGCGCGGCCGCGACCCGATGCCGCGGTGCCCACAAGTGCTGCGAGGATCGCGATCGCCGCGCTGGCGGCACCGCCCAGCAGGTCCGCGATCTGCAGATTCGAAAGCGCAGGCGGTCCGCCACGCGCGCCGCTCTGGTCGAGCACGCCCGCATAACCCACGTAGTTGATGTCGTGGCCCGCCCGGTCGCGCCGCGGGCCGTCCTGGCCGTAGCCCGTAATCGATGCGAAAACCAGGCGCGGGTTGATCGGCGCAAGCGTTTCGTAGCCGAGTCCGAGCTTCTCCATCACGCCGGGGCGGAAGCTTTCGACGACGACGTCGGCACGCTGCGCGAGCGCGAGAAACGCGGCGCGTCCGCGCGGATCCTTAAGGTCGAGCGCGAGCGAGCGCTTGTTGCGGTTGACGCTGCGGTAGAACGCGCTGACGCCGCCCGCCGGCACGCCGATCGTGCGCGCGTAGTCGCCGGCGCCGGTGTCCTCCACCTTGACGACGTCGGCGCCGAGGTCGGCGAAGTGAAGCGTGCAGACCGGGCCTGGCAGCAGACGCGTCAGGTCGAGCACGCGGACTCCCGCAAGCGGCGGCACGTTCGCGTCGGGTCGAGGGCTCGTCATCGGTTCAATGCGGTCGGGGCGCGCGCAGGACGCGTAAGACTACAGCGCATCGGCGCCCGGTATGCCGAGATCGCGCTTGATCGCGCGCGCCATCGCGAGCGCTTCGTCGAGATCGGGTGCGAGACAGGTGACGTGGCCCATCTTGCGGCCACGGCGCGGCTCGGTCTTGCCGTACAGGTGCAGCTTGGCCTGCGGATGCCGCAGCACCCGCGTCCAGTCGGGCTCGCGCGGCGCGGCTGCCGCATCGCCTCCGAACCAGATGTCGCCCAGCAGGTTCAGCATGACCGCCGGCTCGTGCTGGCGCGTGTCGCCGAGCGGCAGGCCCGCGAGCACGCGCGCCTGCTGCTCGTATTGGGAAGTGACGCACGCGTCGATCGTGTAGTGCCCGCTGTTGTGAGGGCGCGGCGCCATCTCGTTCACCAGCAGTTGACCGTCGCGGGTGACGAACATCTCCACGCACAGCACGCCGCGGTAGTCGAGCGCGTTCGCGACGCCGACAGCGAGCGTGCGCGCGCGGCCTGCGAGGTCCTGCGGCACGCGGGCCGGCGCGATCGAGACGTCGAGGATCCCGTCGCGATGGTGGTTCTCCGCGACCGGCCATGTCGAGGTGTCGCCGCGCTCGTTGCGCGCGACGATCACCGACACCTCGAACGCGAGATCCTGCAGCCGCTCGAGTACGCAGGGCACTTTGCCGAGCGCCGCAAACGCTGCCGCGACCTGTGCCCTGTCCCTCACGCGCGACTGCCCCTTGCCGTCGTAGCCGAGCCGCGCGCTCTTGACGATGCCAGGCAGCAGCGACTCGTCGGCGCCGGCCGCTTCGTTCAACGAGCGCAACACCGCGAACGGCCCGACCGGGAAGCCCTGTCCGGAGAGAAAGGTCTTCTCCGAAATGCGGTCCTGGGCGATCGCCACGCTCGATGCAGCCGGCGACACGCGCGCGGAGCGCGACAGGAAATCCAGCGCGCCGGCCGGAACGTTCTCGAACTCGGTCGTCGCCGCACGCACGAGCCCCGCGAGGCGCGCAAGGCCCGCAGGGTCGAGGTAGTCCGCGTGGATGTGCCGGTCGGCGATGCTGCCCGCCGGGCTGTCCGCACCCGGGTCCAGGACGGCGACCCTGTACCCCAGGCTCTGTGCGGCCATGCAGAACATGCGGCCGAGTTGGCCGCCGCCCAGCAAGCCGATCCAGGCACCGGGAGGAATCGGCGTGTCGGGTGCCTTCGCTGTCATCTCACGTTTGGGCGGCGAGCCGCGATTCGTTTTTCCGTCGATCCCCGCAAGCGGGGGCCCTCGCCGGGTAACTCACGCGGCTCCGCCCAGCAAGCCGATCCAGGCACCGGGAGGAATCGGCGTGTCGGGTGCCTTCGCTGTCATCTCACGTTTGGGCGGCGAGCCGCGATTCGTTTTTCCGTCGATCCCCGCAAGCGGGGGCCCTCGCCGGGTAACTCACGCGGCTCCGCCCAGCAAGCCGATCCAGGCACCGGGAGGAATCGGCGTGTCGGGTGCCTTCGCTGTCATCTCACGTTTGGGCGGCGAGCCGCGATTCGTTTTTCCGTCGATCCCCGCAAGCGGGGGCGACCTCCATTCACCGGCCTCAGATGCGGCATCTCGCGCAGTCGGTCGCCTGTCGGCGATTCGCATGGGCCGTCGATCCCCGCAAGCGGGGCCCCTCGCCGGCGGCTCACGCCGCCCCCCTCGCCGGGTAACTCACGCGGCTCCGCCCAGCAAGCCGATCCAGGCGCCGGGAGGAATCGGCGTTTCAGGTGCCTTCGTGTTGATCCGAGTCACGTGGGACGCCCGCTTCTCCAGCGCGTGGGAGAAGGACCGCAGATGAGGGGACCGGGGGAACCTGCGCCGCGCCGTTGACCGTGCATTGCTACGCGACCGGCGGCACCCGCATCGCGCGCGCCGCAGCCGTCTGCTTCAACCTGAAGGCCGCGAGCTTCTTGGCAAGCGCCGGGTCGGTTGCCGCGAGCAGAGCTACGGCAAACAGACCCGCATTGGCGGCACCGGCCTCGCCAATGGCAAAGGTGGCGACCGGGATGCCCTTGGGCATCTGAGCGATCGAAAGCAACGAATCCTCGCCGCGCAGGTACTTGGAAGGCACCGGGACGCCGAGGACCGGCACGGGGGTCTTTGCCGCAAGCATCCCCGGCAGGTGCGCGGCCCCGCCGGCACCGGCGATGATGCAGCGCAACCCTCGGGGCAACGCGTCCTCCGCGTATTCGAACATGTCGTCGGGCATGCGGTGCGCAGACACCACACGCGCTTCGAACGGCACGCCGAACGCGTCGAGCTGGGCCGCGGCGTGGCGCATCGTCTCCCAGTCGCTTTCACTGCCCATGACAACGCCGACCAGGGGTGCCGCCGACTTGCGCTGTGCCATCGTCTCCCCGCGGCCGGCGTAGCCGGCATGGACGCGCATTTTACCTGCGCACACGAGCGGCTGCCATCGGCGACGCCGAACCATGCGGCCGGCGGGTGCCTCGCGGTGTGGCGGCAGACGCACGCGCGTCCGTTGCTGTCAGCGCATCGCGCGCCAAGGCCGTTGTCCTGACGATCCCCTTCGCCCACAATAGCCCTCGATGCAGGCCCTTTCCCTCACCCGGCGCGTATGTGCCTTCGTTGTGCTGCTTTTCGCGGCGGCGTTTGCCGAAGCCGCGACGGCACAGCCTATGGATGCCGATTTCCTCGCCGCTCGCGCAGCATTCGAGCGCAACGACGCGCGGACGCTCGGCACGCTTGCGCCACGGCTTGCGGGGCATGTGCTGGAGCCGTACGTCGCGTTCTGGCAACTGCGAATCGCGATCGACACCGCGGATCCGCAGGCGGTGCGCGCGTTCCTCGAGCGGGAGCGCGACACGCCGCTCGCAGACCGGCTTCGCGTCGACTGGCTGAAGTCGCTCGCGCGCCGCGGCGACTGGAGCGGTTTCGCACAGGAGTATCCGGTACCGGCGGGCGAGGACGTCGAGCTTGCCTGCTACGGCGCCCAATACCGCCGGCAGCGCGATGGCGATGGGGCGCTTACTGCCGTCCGCTCGTACTGGTTCACCGGTCAGACGACGCCCGATGCCTGCGAGCCGCTGTTTGCGGCGCTGTTTGCGCGCGGCGAGCTCACCGCCGCAGACCGGCGTGCGCGCTTCCGGCTCGCGGCCGAGGCGGGCAACCCGAAGCTCGCGATGGCCATTGCCGGCGACATGCCGGTGGGCGAGCGCATCGCCGCGACGGACCTCGCGCAAGTCGAGCGCGATCCGCTGCGAGCGCTTTCGCGCGGCGAGTTCCGCTGGAACCGGCCGGCCGGAAGCGATCTCGCGCTGTACGCACTCGAGCGCGCCGCACGGCGCGACGCTGCCGCAGCCCGCGTCCAATGGGTGCGCTGGCGCGTGCAGTTGCCCGAGGCCGATCGGGCGTACGGCAACGCGCGACTTGCGATGCATGGCGCGCGGCAACTGGACCCGGCGGCGAACGGCTGGTACCGCGAGGCTGCCGGTGCGCCGATGACCGACGAGCAGCATCAATGGCGCGTGCGCGCGGCATTGCGGGCGAAGAGCTGGCAGGACGTGATGGCGGCAGTGGATGCGATGCCGCCGGCACTGGCTCGGGAACCCGCATGGCTCTACTGGCGCGCGCGCGCCCTCGCGGCGGAGGGAAGAGGCGAGGAGGCTCGCGCAATCTACGCCGCGCTCGCCACCGAGTTCAACTTCTACGCGCTGCTCGCGGCGGAGGCGCTGGGCCAGCCGATCGAGCCGCGCAGCGAGCCCATCGCGGCGTCGCCGGAGGCACTTTCCGCGTACGGCGCCCGGCCGGGCGTGCGGCGTGCCGTCAAGCTCGCGCAGCTCGACATGCGCATGGAATCGCTGCGCGAGTGGAACTACGTGATCCGGGGCGCCGACGACGAAAGCCTGCTGACCGCCGCCGAATTCGCGCGCCTGGCGGGGCTCTACGACCGTGCGATCAACACGGCCGAGCGGACGACCCGCCGTCATGATTTCGCGCTTCGCTACCTGAGGCCGTTCGAGACCGAGTTCGTCGCCGCCGCGCGCCAGCACGGAATCGACGACACGGTGCTGCTCGCGATTGCGCGGCAGGAATCGCGTTTTTCGCCGACGATCGTGTCGAGCGCCGGCGCGACGGGACTCATGCAGCTCATGCCCGCTACGGCGCGATGGGTGGCGAAGCAGCTCGGGCGCAACGACTTCAAGCCGGCGATGATCGCCGATGTCGACGTCAACACCCAGTTCGGCGCGTACTACTTCAAGTACTGGCTCGACCGCCTTGACGGCCGCCAGGTGCTCGCGACCGCCGCGTACAATGCAGGTCCTTCGCGCGCGCAGGCCTGGCGTCCCGCATCTTCGATCGAAGGCGCTGCGTGGGTCGAGTCGATCCCGTTCAACGAGACGCGCGACTACGTGAAGAAGGTCCTGGCCAACGCGATGTTCTACAACCAGGCGCTTTCGCGACCGCCGCAAACGCTGACCGAGCGGCTCGGCATCGTGACACCGCGCAGCTCGGGGGCGGCCGATGCCGCGATTGCCGGCGGCGCACCCTGACGTTCGATGATTCCGATCCGCGACGTCCTCGTCCTTGGCGGCACCGGCTTCGTCGGCAGCCACCTGGTGCCGCGACTCGTGTCGTCCGGCTTCCGGGTGACGCTGGCCACTCGCCGGCGCGACAACGCCCGCCAGCTGTTCCTGCTGCCGACGGTCACGGTCATCGAGGCCGATGTCCACGATCCGGTCGCGCTGGGACGGCTCGCGCGCTCGTGCGACGCGATCGTCAACCTGGTCGGCATCATCAACGAAGCCGGGCGCGAGACGTTCGCGCGCAGTCACGTCGAGCTGCCCCGCAACGTGATTGCCGCGTGCAAGGCGGCCGGCGTGCGGCGGCTTGTGCACATGAGCGGGCTTCACGCCGACCCGAAAGGTCCGAGCCTCTACCTGCGGAGCAAGGGCGAGGCGGAAGCTGCGGTCGCGGCGTCCGGCCTCGACTGGACGATCTTCCGGCCGAGCGTCATCTTCGGCCGCGGCGATTCGTTCCTCGCGATGTTCGCGCGCCTGCTGCGGGCGGCGCCCGTGATCCCGCTGGGCTCGCCCGGCGCGCGTTTCCAGCCGGTATTCGTGGGCGACGTCGCGCATTGCTTCACGCAGGCGATCACGGACGACCGTACGGTGGGCCAGCGCTACGACCTCTGCGGCCCGAAGGTCTATACGCTGCGCGAGCTCGTCGCGTATGTCGGCGAGGCATCCGGCCATGTGCGGCCGATCGTGCCGCTTTCGCCCGCACTGTCGCGGCTGCAGGCCACGCTGCTCGAGCATCTGCCGGGCAAGATGATGAGCCGCGACAACCTGGCGTCGATGACGCTCGACAGCGTGTGCGACTGCCCGTTCCCGCCGGTCTTCGATATCGAGCCTGCATCGGTGGAGACGATAGCCCCGCAATACCTCGCGCCCGACGCGCTGCGCGGCGCTTACGACGACTACCGCGCGCAGGCCGGGCGCTGATCCGCGCGACGTCCGGCCGCACGGGGTTCGCCCCCGGCCGCGCAAGACCGCACTCGATGCCATGACGCGCCCGCTGCCGCAGCCCGTCCGCATCTACCGCGTCGGCGGCGCCGTGCGCGACGAGCTGCTCGGCCGCCCGGTCGCCGACCGCGATTACGTGGTGGTCGGAGCGACGCCGGAGATGATGGTCGCGTCCGGATACCGGCCGGTCGGACGCGATTTCCCGGTGTTCCTGCACCCGGAAACGCACGAGGAATACGCGCTTGCCCGAACCGAGCGCAAGCATGGCGTCGGGTATCACGGCTTCGAGTTCTTCGCGTCCCCCGAGGTGACGCTCGAGGACGATCTCGCGCGGCGCGACCTCACGATCAACGCGATGGCACGCGATGCGGACGGCACGCTGATCGACCCCCACGGCGGCGCGCGCGACCTCGCGGACGGAATCCTGCGCCATGTCTCGCCGGCCTTCGCCGAGGATCCGCTGCGGGTGCTTCGCGTCGCGCGCTTCGCCGCACGTTTCGGCTTCGCAATCGCACCGCAGACCGAGGCGCTGCTGCGTGCGATCGTCGCCTCCGGCGAGCTTTCGACGCTGGGGCCGGAGCGCGTGTGGCAGGAACTCGCGCGCGGCCTGATGGAGCCCGCGCCCTCGCGCATGTTCGCCATGCTGCGCGCCTGCGGCGCGCTGGCCGCGCTGCTGCCGGAAGTCGACCGGCTGTTCGGCGTGCCGCAACCGCCGCAGCATCACCGCGAGATCGACACCGGGGTCCACGTGCTGCAGGCGCTCGACTATGCAGCGGCGCACGCCTACCCGCTCGCGGCGCGCTACGCGACGCTCGTGCACGATCTCGGCAAGGCGAAATCGCCGCCTGCCTCGTGGCCGAAGCATCCGCGGCATGAGCACGCCGGTGTGAGACTTGCCGGGCAGCTCTCCACGCGGCTCAAGGTGCCGGCCGATTGCCGCGATGCCGGCAGGCTTGCCGCGCGCTTCCACGGCGTCGTGCATCGTGCGGCCGAGTTGCGTCCCGCTACGCTGCTCGACCTCTTGACCTCGGCCGACGCGCTGCGGCGGCCGGAGCGGCTCGACATCCTGCTTGCCGCCTGTGAAGCCGATGCATGCTCGCGTCCCGGTGCGCCCGACTTCTACGCGCCTGGCGGCATCGTCCGTGAAGCGTTCGCGACCGTTCGCGCGGTCGACGCGGGCGCGGTGGCGCGCGAGGCGCTCGAGCGCGGCGATTCGCCGACGGCGATCGCCAGCCGGATTCGCGCCGCGCGTCTGGCGGCACTGCGCGACGGCAAGCGCCGGCGCGTCGCCGACGGCCGACCCTAGATTCGGTAGGCGACCGCGCGCATCACGTCAGCGGCGAGCCGCATCAGGCCGCGCACGGGAAACGGGAGCGGCACTGCGCCGGCGGCCTTTGCCATGTCGCCGTGGCGTGCCTCGTCGTCGCGCATCTGCTCGACGATCGCGCGGCTCTTCGCGTCCTGCGCCGGCAGGCGCTCGACGTGTCCGCTCAGGTGGTCCTCGACCTGGCGCTCGGTTTCGACGACGAAGCCCAGGTTGACGCGATCGCCGGCAACGCCCGCCGCGACACCGATCGTGAACGCGCCCGCATACCAGAGCGGGTTGAGCAGCGAAGGGCGGGCCGTCAGCTCCTGCAGGCGCTGCTGCGTCCACGCGAGGTGCTCCTCTTCCTCGCGCGCCGCTTGCGCGAATTGCGCCCGGATCGCGGGGTCGCGGGCGACGAGCGCCTGCGCCGCGTACAGCGCCTGCGCGCACACCTCGCCGGTGTGGTTGACGCGCATCAGGCCCGCGACGTGGCGGCGTTCTGCGTCGGAAAGTGCGGCGTCCGGCAGCGCGGCGCCGGGAACGGGTCGCGACGAGGTCACCGTACCCGTGAACGTGCGCAACGCACGGTCGAAACCGGAAACGAGGTCGTCGACGCTCGGGGGACGGGGAAAGGGGAACCTGGATGTGTCGGGCATGGCCATCGCGGAACGTTGTGAGCGAACAAGACCGCCATTCTGCCCGACTCCGTAGCCGCAAGTCCGCGCCGGCTCGGGCGGCCGCGCGTCCGATGCGCCGTCGCGGCGCGAACCGGCGCTAGAAAAAGTGCACGGTGCCGACGACGAAGCCCGAGGGCTTGCCACCGATCGCGGTCGGGTAGGGATTGGTATTGAACGTGTACGACGCGTTGGCGCCGTTGTCGATCCTGACATAGCCGCCGTAGAGCAGCGTGCGTCGCGACAACGGGTAGGTGTAGCTCACTTCCCACTGGTTCGCGCTCGTGTCTGGTCCCTTCGCAAGTCCTGCGACACGGGTGCCGGTCACGGAGGAGCCGCCGCCGTCCCCGGCATGCCCGAAGAACGCGTATGCAATGCCGGGGCCGAGCGGGAGCGTTCCGCTCACGCCCCAGTAGTTCCGTGTCAGGCTCGCGGTCGAACCGTTCGCGAGTGGCGTGTCGTAATCCAGGTATTCATAGATGCCCGCCAGCCGGAAGAGACCGAAGTCCCAGGCGCCGGTCAGCGACAGCGCCGTGTCGAACAGTCCGGCCCCGTCCGGAACCGGGTTCTGGCGGACCTTGACGTTGCGCTCGTAGGCGACGCCGAGTTGCAGCGGCCCGTTGCTGTAGAACGCGCCGGTGGACAGCACGTACGCATGGACGCTGCCAGGATAGGCGGTGCCTTCCCCGAGCGACATCTGCACGCTGGCGTTGAGCCCCGACAGGTCCGCGGTGTCGAAGCGAATGGAGTTGCCGAGTCGCGCGTCGAACCCGCCGATCGTCTTGGAGGCAAAGCCCTGCGCCCAGAGCGACGCGGTCGACAGGATCGACGTCGTCAACGTCGGCACGCTGCCGAAGATCGGATGGATGTCGTCGTAGGGGGCGAGGAAGTTGCCGAGCTTGATCGTGCCCCACGGCGCATCGATCCCGACGAAGGTTTCCCGTGTCGCGATCCCCGAGCCGCCGGTATCCGCCTGGATGTTGGACTCGATCTGGAAGATTGCGTTGAGCCCGCTGCCGAGGTATTCGGTGCCGCGAACGCCAAGGCGCGACGAGTTCGAGCTCACGCGCGTCACCCACGGGTTGGTCCCGTCGGCCTGCGCGCCGTTGACGACCTCGACATCGAGGTTCAGGCGGCCGTAGAGCGCGAGGTTCGCGAACTGCGCATGCGCGGCCAGCGGCACCGCGGCGGCGGCCACGGTCGCGACGCTCACCAATGCACGCAAATACTTGATCCTCGCTCGGCAGTCCATGGTCGGTTGCTCGGATATTACTGGATTCGCCCGAGCGGCGGTGACGCGGCGACCGTTGTCCGGCAATGCATGAGCGCGCGCTATGCGCGATCGCAACATCAAGAAAAAAGACGGGCGCCCGATCGGGCGCCCGCAGACTGCGTGTCCCGGCGAGCCGGGACGTATCCAGGTTTCTTAGAAGAAGTGAACCGTGCCGAGCACGAGGCCGTTCAGGTTCCCGCCGATCGGGCCGGCGCCCGTCGAAGACTGCAGGTACGGGTTGATGTTGAACGTGTACGAGGCGTTGGTGTCGTTGTTGATGCCGACATAGCCCGCGTACAGCAGCGTGCGCTTCGAGAGCGGATACGTGTAGCTGATCTCGTACTGGTCCACCCCCGAGTCGCCCCCGTTGATTAGGCCGCCAATGCGGCAGTTGATGCCCGTGCAGCTCCCCGTGCCGTTGTTGCCATGACCCCAGTACGCGTACAGCGTGCCCGGGCCGACCGGCGCGGTGCCGCTGATGCCGTACGAATTCTGCTTGACGTTGCCGCTCGGCTGCTCGTACTTCAGGCCCTGATAAAACGCACCGAGGCGGAACAGGCCGAAGTTGTACGCGCCCGCGACCGAGATCGCGTAGTCGTTCAGCGTCGGGCCGCGAACCTTTTCGTTCATTTCATAGCCGAGGCCGAGTTGCAGCGGGCCGTTCGTGTAGAAGGCACCGGCGCTAAGCACGTAGGCATGCGCCCCGGTGGCCTGCCCGGTCGTCGGCGTTCCCCAGTTGTTGGTGTTGTTTTCGCCGAGCGACATCTGGACGGCGCCGGTGAAGCCCGAGATCGTCGGCGAGTCGTAACGGATCGAGTTGCCGAGCCGTGCGTCGAAGCCGCCCTGGGCCTTGCTGACCTGGCCCTGGCCCCAGATTGTCGCGGTCGACAGGATCGACGTCGTCAGCGTGGGCACGTTACCGAAGATCGGATGCAGATCGTCGTACGGGGCGAGGAAGTTGCCCAGCTTGACCGTGCCCCAGCTGCCCTGCAGGCCGACGAACGTTTCGCGCGTCGCCAGCGTCGAGCCGCCGACGTCGGCGGCGACGTTGGACTCGATCTGGAAGATCGCGCTCAGTCCACCCCCGAGCGATTCGGTACCGCGCACGCCGAGGCGAGACGAGTTCGTGCTCACGCGAGTGATGTTCTGGTTGCCAACGCCGGGCGGGTGGCCGTTCACCACTTCAACGTCCATATTGAGGCGGCCGTAAAGCGTCACGTTCGCGGTCTGCGCTTGCGCCGCCAGTGGGGCGGCCAACACGCTCGCGACAGCGACAGCGACGAGCTTTTTGTTCATGGAATCTCTCCTCTAACGGGTAAAATTGGCAGGGAAACAGCGCGTTGCGGTCTGCCGTCGAAACCTTCTCAGCGATGGATCGAGAAGTTGAACCCATTCTGCCAAAGCGCGCGAAGCCAAGGCAAGCCAACTGCCTGAGATAGGGCCGGGACACTCTCTCGTGTTGTGCGGAAGCAACAACGGCCAATCAAATCCCATGCTTCGCCCGTGGGCGGGCGTCGCGAGTCAGTGCGAGAAATCCCAAATAAAGTCATGAAACGGCAGGAAAATTTCTTGCGGAGCGGCCGTTGGGACGATCGGGTGCCCTGCAGGCGCGATTTCACCCGGTTTGCCAAGGGCAAAACATGTGTGGCAGCCCTCGCAGACTTGTCGTGGCGACCGCTGGCTTGGTCTTCGGCCGGCTCCCGGGAGGCCTGGCTTCTAGCATCGAAAGGCACCGCTTGAGCGCAGGCGTGTCCTTGCTGCTCGCCGGCTTGCTCGCCGGTTTCGCGGTGCTGCTGTTGCGCCGAAATGCGTCGCGTTTGCCGCAGGCGCTGCCGAATCCGCGCTCGTTGCACGCGAAGCGGGTTCCGCGCGTGGGCGGCCTCGCGATCTGGGTGGGAGCGCTGCCGGTCGCCATGCTCGCGCCGCCGATGCTGTCGGGACCAAGGCTCGTCTGGCTCGCGGCCATCCTGCTGGTGGCAGCGGTCTCGCTGCGCGACGATTTCGCCGCCGTCCCGGTTGCCACGCGACTTGCCGTGCACGCGCTTGCCGCCGCAATGCTCGCGGGTTGCATCGTCGCGCCGCAGACGACCGCCGACGTTGCGCGGCTCGCGCCGTTCGCTGCGGCGACCCTGCTGATCCTCTGGGGCGCGAATCTCTACAACTTCATGGACGGCAGCGACGGCTTGGCCGCGCTGATGACGATCACCGGCTTTGCCGCGTTTGCGGCAGCCGCCGCGCTCCGTGGCGAGCCTTGGACGGCCTACGCGGCGCTTGTCGCCGCGAGCCTGCCTTTCCTCGCCGTCAACCGGCCACCGGCGTCCATGTTCCTAGGCGATGTCGGCGCCGTGCCGCTCGGACTCCTCGCGGCCGGCGTCGGACTCGACGGCTGGGCGCGCGGCGCGTGGCCCGCGTGGTTCCCGCTGCTCCTGTTCCTGCCCTTCGTCGCCGATGCCAGCGTGACGCTCGCACGCAGGCTCGCGCGCAGGGAACGCGTGGTCGAGGCGCATCGCTCGCACTACTACCAGCGGCTCGTGCAGCTCGGGCTCGGGCATGGCGGGACGCTCGCGATCTATGGCGCGCTGATGGTCGCCGGCGCCGCCTGCGCGGTCGTCTGCCTCGCCGCCGCGCCGCAGGCCGGCCCCGCGGCGCTCGCGACTTTTTGCGCGATCCATGCGCTTCTGTTCGCGACGATTGATTATCATTGGCGCAAACAAGTGGAAACCCGATGAAGGGAAAGTGGAACTGGCGGGCATCGCTCGCCTTCGCGCACGATGTCTGCGCCGCGGCCCTGGCCTGGACCGCGCTGTACTGGCTCCGCTTCAACCTGGAGGTGCGCGAGCCGTATTTCGACGACATGGTGTGGTCGCTCGCGTGGGTCCTGCCGCTGCAGGCGGCGATCTTCCTCGCGTTCGGCCTCTATCGCGGCCTCTGGCGCTTCGCGAGCATCGTCGACATGAAGCGCATCGTGCTTTCGGCGGCTCTCGGTGCGGCGCTGATTCCCGTCGTGCTGATGATGCTGCAGTTGCGCGCCGTCGTGCCGCGCAGCGTGCTGATCCTCTATCCGGTGGTGCTGATCTTCCTGATGGCCGGCAGCCGCTTCGCCTACCGGATCTGGAAGGAGCACCGCCTCTACAGCCCGTTCGCGGCGCTGGGGGAGCCCGTGCTGGTCGTGGGCGCGGGCGACATCGGCGCGCAGCTCACCAAGGCGCTCGCCCGAAGCCGGCAGTGGCGCGTTGTCGGCCTGCTCGACGACGACCCCGCCAAGCAGGGCCGGCAGCTGCGCGACGTCTCGGTGCTGGGCCCGATCGCCGACCTGCCGAAGTGGACCAGGCGCTTCGGTGTGCGCAAGGTGATCATCGCGCTGCCGTCGGCCAACCATGCGGTGCGGCGGCGCGTGGCGGAGATCTGCGCGAGCATCGGCATCGAGGCGCTGACGGTGCCGGCCTACGAGGACCTGATCAGCGGGCGCTCCGCGCTCACCACGATCCGCAACGTCGAGCTTGACGACCTGCTCGGTCGCGACCCGGTGGTGCTCGACAACGCGGGTCTCGCCGACTGGCTCGGCAACCGCGTCGTCATGATCACCGGCGCAGGAGGCTCGATCGGCGCGGAGCTCTGCCGCCAGATCGCACGCTTCCGGCCCGCGCGGCTCGTGCTGTTCGACATCTCGGAAGCCGCCGTGTACGAGATCCGCACCGCGCTCGCCGACATGTTTCCGCAGCTTCCGGTTGCCAGCATCGTCGGCGACGTGAAGCACGCCGCGCTGGTCGAGGAAGTGCTCGCACGCGAGCGTCCACAGACGATCTTCCACGCGGCCGCATACAAGCACGTGCCGCTGATGGAGGAGATCAACGCCTGGCAGGCGATTCGCAACAACGCCTATGGCACCTGGGTGATCGCCCGCGCGGCGGTCGCCGCCAAGATCGAGAAGTTCGTGCTCGTGTCCACGGACAAGGCGGTCAACCCGACCTCGGTGATGGGCGCGTCGAAGCGCATGGCGGAGATCGTCTGCCAGCACCTGGAGGGCGTCGGGACGCACTTCGTGATCGTGCGCTTCGGCAACGTGTTCGGCAGCGCGGGCAGCGTCATTCCGCGCTTCCAGGAACAGATCGCGCGCGGCGGGCCGGTCACGGTCACCCATCCCGACATCACGCGCTTCTTCATGTCGCTCTCGGAGGCGACCCAGCTGATGCTGCAGGCCGGTCTGATGGGCAGGGGCGGCGAGATCCTGGTGCTCGACATGGGCGAGCCGGTGCGCATCGTCGATCTCGCGCGCGACATGATCCGCTTGAGCGGCGCCGACCCCGATCGGGTGGCGATCGTGTTCACCGGTCTGCGTCCCGGCGAGAAGCTCTTCGAGGAGCCGCTCGCGTCCGAGGAGGCGGCCAAGCCGACGCCGCACCCGAAGCTCTTCATCGCGCAGGCGCGCGGCGCGAGCGAGGATGCGGTGGGTCAGATGGTGGCACGGTGCGAGCGCGACCGCGTCGCCGACGACGCCGAGGTGCGCGCGCGGCTCAAGACGTGGATTCCCGAATACTCGCCGCCCGCGGGGGCGCCGATCATGCCGATTCCCACCGACGCCGGGGTCACCGAGGAGGCGCGCGCGCCGCTACCGCTGCGGGCGCCGCGCCGGCGCTAGCGCTTTCCGGCGCAGTCGCGAGGGACTGCAAGGATCCGCTGGCCGGCGCGCGGTTCGACAGCCGAGCGAGCCGGCCGAACGCGAATGCGCGACGTGTAGAGAGCGCACCAAAGTGCGTCGTGCCGCCATCATGCGATTCGCGTTCGACGACGACCCCGCGTGCAGCACACGCGCAAGTTCGCGCAGGCCGCGCCAAGGCTCCCTGACAGCCGGGGTGCCGGCCGCGGAAACCGGCTACCGCATCGTCCGTGGCGCGCGTCCCGGGAACGCCGACACGTTGTCCTGCTGCAGGAGCGCCGCGCGCCGCGTGCCGTAACCGAGCAGCAGAACCGTATAGGCCCAGAATTCTTTCGCCGAGTTGCGCACCATGAAATCATCGGTCAGGTTCTTGACGAGGAACCCGAGCACGACGGCGAGCCCGATCGCGCCGGTGACCGCCAGCGCGTCGTCGCGAGCGCGGGCAAATCGGAAAAAGCGCCAGACGATCGCGGTGAACAGCACCATCAGCGCTGCCATGCCGACGAAGCCGGTCTGCTGCCATTGCGATAGGAAAACGTTGTGCGGATGCCACAACAGAGGATTGCCGAGGTCGCGCACCATCGCATCGCCGGTGATGCCCTTGCCGAAGCCGTGTCCGAGCCAGGGCCGGTCGGCGATGCTCTCGAGCGAGTGCTTCCACAGGTCGATCCTCGGGTCCTGTCGCAGCGTGGTCGCGATGTCCTCGCTCTGGCCGGGACCTACTGCGACCCGCTCGTGCAGCGTCCAGGCAAATCCGGCCGCGAGCACCGTTGCCCCAACGAGCGAGGCCGCGACCAGCCGTCCGGGAAGGCGCGGACCCGGCGAAGCCCTTGGCCGCGCGACGAAGGCGACGAGCACGATCGCCTCGACAGCGAGCGCAATCCACATCATCCGGTTCTCGGTCACGACGGCGGCCGCGATCAGCAGCGCGACGAGCAGCGCGGTGACTGCCGCGCCGCGCCGGCCGCCGCCGAAGCCCGGGGGCTCGGGTAGCACCGGCAGCAGGAGGAACGGCGCGCTGAGCGTGAGCCACGTCGCAACCCAGACGATTCCGAAGTGCAAGCGGAACGGGTCGCCGTCGCCGGTGAATGGCGACCACCCGAGCATCACCAACGCATGAAACGCGAAACCGCCGATCACGGCGAGGAGGAGCGTGCGCATCGCCCGATCGCTGTCCGCGACGTAGTAGATGATCGCGATCAGAACGATGTTGTTCAGGACCTCGTTGCGCAGTTCGTTCAGCGTGAACGCACGACGCTCCGTCCATGCGACCGAGGCCACGCCCCAGAGCATCCAGAATGCGAGCGCGCCCACGATCGTCTTTCCCGGCCACGGCGGCAATCGCTCGCGTCCGCGAATCAGGTTGACGAGTGCCGCGATGCCGAGCAAGGCAGCGGCGACCCAGAGGACGTCGCGCGCCGGCTTGCCCATCGCCGTGGGCATCAGCACGATGTAGGCCGCGGTGATCCAGGTCAGTCCGCGGTGGAGGAATTGGGTCATCGAAATCGGGCGGCGGGCGTCGCGGACGCGCAATTCTACCTGCGGGGGCGGCGGTGCGGATCCTGATCGTCAAGCGCGACAAGCTGGGCGACCTGCTGCTTGCGACGTCCGTACTCGCGCACCTCGCGTCCGCGCGGCCGGATGCCGAGATCCATCTGCTCGCGAACGACTACAACGCGTGGGTGGCCTGCGACCATCCGGCGCTCGCGCGGTGCTGGGTCTATCCGCGCGTGCGCCACGGCGGACGCGTCCGCTTGCGCGCGGCGCTGGCGCAGCTTCCGCTCGCGCTCGCGCTTGCCGCGCAACGCTTCGACGTCGCGATTGCCATGGGCGGCGACGAGACTCCGCGCGGCATCCGGCGGGCGATCGCGACAGGCGCGCATCGCGTCGTTGCCTACGCTGCCGAACCAAGCCGCTACGGGAAGCGCCTCACCGATCCGCTGCCGCTGCCGGTCAGCGGGCACGAGGTCGCGCGCATGGGCGCGCTGCTCGCGCCGCTCTCGATCGCTCCGCCCGTTTCGTGGCCGTGGCCGCGCTACGCATTGCCGGAAACGGGGCATGCATTTGCGCACGCATGGCTTGCAACGCGCGGACTCGCACGGGATCGCTATGTGGTATTGGGGCTCGGCGCCCGCCGCGCGAAGAAGCAGCCGAGCGCAGACCAGATCGCACGCTGGAGCGAGCGCTTTGCGCACGAGTTCGGCCTCGCCACCGTTTTCATGTGGACGCCCGGAAAAAGCGACAACCCGCTCTATCCGGGCGACGACGACATCGCCGCACCGCTGCTCGCGCGCGCGCTGCCGCATCTGCATCCTTTCCGCGGCCCGATCCCCGAAGCGCTCGGACTCATCTTCAATGCGCGGACGAGCGTTCTGCCCGACTCGGGCCTCATGCACTTCGCCGCCGCGAGTCCTGGCGGCGTCCTGGGCTTGTTCGCCGACCCGGCCGATTCGGCGCCGGCTGCGCGTTGGGCGCCGCTCGGCCCGCGGGCGCTGCACATCGAAGCCGAACGCCGGATCGCCGAGCTCGACGACAAGGCGATCCTTGCGCCACTTGCACCGCTGCTTGTTGCATCGCCGTTCGACGACCGTGCGTGAGCGGCCTCTGGCAGTTCAGGCGCGTGTTGGCGGGCGCGCAAGCGAGGCGGCGAGCGGCCGGGCGAGATCCTCGACGCTGATGTTGCGGACGTCCTCGCCGGTTCCGACGATGGGGAGGTGACGAAGCCGCGCGTTCGGCGAGGCCCGCGGATGCCGGAGCACGCCCTGGCGAGGGTCGGCCCAGATGGAGATGAGGTCGAGGTCGAATTGCGCGTCGAGCAGGTAGGCAACCGACAGAATGCCCGAGTCCGGAGCGACGAGCGCCCTGCAGCGCGTGCGCACCACGGCGAGCGCCTCGAGCAGGCTGGTGCGGCCGCGAAGGTCGACCACGTGCTCGCTTTCAAGATCGGGCTCGGGCGCGCTGCCGAACAGCACGAAACGCGCGGGAACCTGCGACCGCACGCAGGCGAACAGGCGCGGCCAGCGGTCGCTCGGCCAGTCCTTGACGTAGCGGTAGAACCGCGCGGTCTCGGAACTCGCGTGGATCCCGACCCAGGGTCCCGGTTCCTCGAGCTCGGTGAATCGGCGGGCCAAGTCGTCGAACCGGTCCTGCCAATGCAGGCGGGGAGGAATCTCGTCACCAATCGTCTGCGACCAGCGTGCGAGGTCGGGATTCTCGAATACGCCCGCGTATCCGGAGAGATCGAGCGCAAGTCGCCCCGCTTCGGCGCGCACGTCGAGCTGCTCGCCGCGGGCGAGCCCGGGAACGGTGTGGACCGCGTCGGCTTGCGCAAGCTCGAACACTTGGGCGAGATCGGGCCTCGTGATCGCTTCGATGCGGGCGCCGGGAAACGCCCGGCGGATGCGCAGGAAGTAGGGGACGAGCCCGAGCCCGACGTCGCCCAGACCGCGATTCCAGCCGAACAGAAACGCGGGGTGCCGCCGCTCCCCCGCACCGCGCAGTGCGCGATCGAAACTCGATCCGAAGAGCGCGTCCTGCAGCCGCTGCAATGCCTGGCGCGGGCTCATCGGCGCGCCGGCCGATGCGCAGTCGCAGGCGCAACGCACACGCCCGACATCCGTCGCGCACCCGTTGGCGCGCGCCCGTGTGCCCGCTTCATCGCTTCCCCGCGTACAGGTAGCGATTCAGCATCGGGTCGTTGTACATCTTGAACTGCCGGTAGATCCTCCAGAACGCGTTGCCAGCCGCGGCGCGCGTCAACAGCAGGTCGAGGCAGCGCGCAAGGTCGTCCCGCTGCAGCGCAAGCCGCGCCTGCTTCTCGCGGCACGTGGCGCGGTGCGCGTCGTCCGCGCTTGTGCGCCCCGCCTCGCGTCCCATGTGATGGTGCTTGAGCGCAAGAATCGACAGGCGGTCGATGATCGATCCGGCCGTCTCCGAGTTGTGCCACGCGTCCGGTGCGAGCGTCACGCCCTCGAGCCGCGCGAGCAGCGCCTCGTCGATCTTCTCCACCGCGTCGTTGCGCCTCTGGTTGTAGCCGTCGATCGCACGCTTGTTGGCCGCGATCGCGCTGTCGTCGACGTCGGTCCGACGCGCCTGATCCTCCTCGTCCCATAGCAGGCAGTTGCAGCGGTGGTTCACTTCGATCCAGTGCCAGACGCCGTCGGTGCAGGCAGGAGGCATCGTCTTTCCCCAGCCGTCGATGCGCGCCCGATCGTCGTGGAATTCGCGTATCGCGCTGGAATGGACATCGGCGAATCGACTGGCCGTCATGGCGCGAGCACTCCGAGTTCGGCGATGGCGGCGGCAACCGCATCGGGCGCGATCGCCGCCATGCACGTGTGCGACGGACACTGCGCGACGCTGCGCCCGCAGCGACGCACCCAGGCGATCTCGCGGCGGAACAGGATGCGCTGGTCGCGGCAGGGCCACGGATCGACGGTGACCGCGCGGAAGCGCGCATGGCGCCAGAAGCGGCCGGCACCGCAGAGCACGGCCGAGCCCGGACCGAAGAGCGCAACGGTCGGCACGTCCACGATACGGCCGAGATGCGCGATGCCGGTGTCGGGTGCGACCAGCAGCGCGGCGCCGGCCAGCAGGTGCCAGATCTGCGCGAGGTCGAGTTCGCCGGCGAAGGACTTCTGCGTGCGATCAGGGTCGCAGTCGCGCACCAGGCGTTCCTCGCCGCGGCCCGCAGACCACACCGGCGTGATGCCGTGCGCCGACAGCAGCACCGCGAGCGTGCGCCAGCGCTCCGGCGCCCATTGCTTGAGCGGGGAGCTCGCACCGACATGCAGCACCGCGTAGCGTCCCGCGGGCCGCGCAAACGGCGCATGCGGTGGCGCCGGCCAGTCAAGTCCGGAGTAGGCTCCTCGCTCGGGGCCGTCGACGAGTTCGGCGACGAGATCGCCCCACGTGCCCGGCGTGCCCGGAAAAGGCACCAGCCGATCGACCGGCCAGTTCTTGTGCGCCGGCGTGTCGCCTTCGTGCGCGACGATCCAGCGTGCGCGCATCGCGGCGGCGAGCCACGCGTAGCGCGTGTCGCCTGGCACGAACGCGAGGTCGTAGGGCGCCTCGGCGAAAAGCGACGGCGGCAGGCCGCGCGGATCCCATTCGAGCGGGCGCACGCCGTAAGGGCGGCCGGCGTACAGCGGCGCGATCGCGCGCGGGACCGTCATCGCGACGTCGGCGCGCGGATAGCGGCGCCGCAGCTTGGCGAGGAGCGGCGTCAGCATCAGCGTGTCGCCGAGCAGCAGGTGATGCGCGACCAGGATGCGGGAAGGGTCGCGCGGTGCCTCCCGCGCACCCGGGCGCGCCGCCAGCGCGCGGGCGACCACCTGAGCGCGCCCGAGGAAGCGGCTGCCCCCGATGGCCGCGCGCGGGGCGCTCACCGAAGGGCCTCCGAGAGTGCGCGCCGAAACACGTCGTCCATGCGATCCAGCATCGATTCTCGCGTGTAGCGCCCCGACACGAGCGCGCGGGCGCGCTCGACCATCGCTACGCAGTCCTCCGGTGCGCCGAGCACGCGGTCGATGCCTTCCGCCAGGGCGGTGGAATCCTGTTTGGCGACGATCGTCGCGGTGTCGCCATCGCGCGCAATCTCGGGAATCCCGCCGGCGTCCGTGGTGACGCAGGGAATGCCGGCGAACATCGCCTGCACGAGCGCTTGCGGCACGCCCTCGTTCGCATACGAGGGCAGCACGAACACGTCCATCGCCGCAAGCCACGGGACGACGTCATCCCGCTGCCCCGCGAAGATCACGCGGTCGACAAGACCGAGCGCCACGACCTGCGCCTGCAGCGCGTCACGTTGCGGACCGTCGCCGACGATCAGCAGCTTCGCATCACCATGCTTGAGCCTCGACAGCGCCTCGACCAGGTAGCGATGCCCTTTCCAGCTGCGCAGCGTCGCGACGATGCCGATGAGCGGCGCTGCCGACGGAAGTCCCAGTCCGGCGCGCGCCTTTGCGCGGTCGAGCCGTTCGAACTCGCGGGGGTCGATGCCGGTGGGCACCGAATCGATGCACTCGGGGGCCATGCCATTGTCGCGAATCAGCTGCTCGCGCAGTGCGCTGCTGGTGGTGACGACGCGCGCCGTGGCGCGCCGGTAGAGCCAGCGGGTGGCGCGGTCGTTCGGCACCGGCACCGCGACGTGGCGCGTGCGCACGAGCACCGGGTACGGCCGTCCGCGCATGCGCAGCCAGCGGCAGGCGAGCGCTGCGAGCCAGCTGTCGGTGGAGCTATGCGTGTTGACGATGTCGACCGGCCGGGCCCGGAACGCGCCGACGAGCGCGAGCACGCCGCGCGGTCGCTTGGCCCCGATCGGCAGCGCAAATGCCGGCACGCCGAAGCGCGGCGCCTCGGCAAGGATGCGTGCCGCCGCCGGCGCATAGATGATCACCGGATGGCCGCGCGCGATGAATCCCTGCGCCTCGGTCAGCACGCGGATCTCCTGCCCGCCAAAGCCCGCCGAGGCTTCGGTGTGAGCGATCCGGTAGGCGGCGCCTTCTGCCGTCGCCATCGCGCGCGTCACGCCGGGGCCGGTACGGCGGCGGCGGCGAACTGGATGCGGTAGAGCCGCGCGTATACGCCGTCACGGGCGATCAGTTCGGCGTGCGTGCCCTGCTCGACGATGCGCCCCTCGTCCAGGACGACGATGCGGTCGGCATGCTCGATCGTGGACAGCCGGTGCGCGATCACGAGCGTCGTTCGGCCGCGCATCAGCGTGTCGAGGGCCGCCTGCACCGCGCGCTCCGACTCGGAGTCGAGCGCGGAAGTTGCCTCGTCGAGGATCAGGATCGGCGCGTTCTTGAGGATCGCGCGGGCGATGGCGATCCGCTGCCGTTGCCCGCCGGAGAGCCGCACGCCGTTCTCCCCGCAGACGGTGTCGAAGCCCTGCGGCAGCGCGCGGATGAAGTCGAGCGCATTGGCGGCGGCGGCCGCGCGTTCGACCGCCTCGCGCGAGGCACCGCCCATCGCGCCGTACGCGATGTTCGCGGCGACCGCGTCGTTGAACAGCAGCACGTCCTGCGAGACGAGCGCGATCTGCGCGCGCAGGCTGCCAAGCGTCAGCGTCGTGATGTCGTGGCCGTCGACGAAGAGCCGGCCGGCGGACGGCTCGTAGAAGCGGGGGATCAGGTTGACAAGCGAGGTCTTGCCGCTGCCGGACGGTCCGACGAGCGCGACGGTTTCGCCCGGGTGCACTGCGAGCGTCACATTGTCGAGCGCCGCATGTTCGGTACCTTCGTAGCGCAGCGTGACGCGCTCGAAGCGCAGCGCGCCGGAAGCCTTCTCGAGCACGACCGTTCCGTTGTCCGGTTCCTCCTCGCGGTCGATCAGCGCAAAGATGCTTTCCGCAGCCGCGAGACCGCGCTGGATCTGCGAATTGATGCCGGAGAGCGAGCGCAGCCGTTCGAGCAGCGTCAGGAGCGCGACCGAATAGGAGCCGAAGGTGGCGAAGTCGAGGCTGCCCGTCTGGCTCTGCGCAAGCGCGACCCAGACGATGAAGCCCACCGCGCAAGCGGCAAGGATCTGCGTGATCGGCGAGCTCGCGGCGCCCGCGGACGACTGCTTCGACATCGAGCTGCGCAGCGCGTTGGCCGCCTTGACCGCCCGGGCGCGCTCGTAGTCCTCGCCGCCGAAGATGCGCACGATCCGGTGCCCGCCGATCATCTCTTCCAGCACGTGCGTGATCGAGCCGGTTCGCGTCTGGATGTCGCGCGCGAGGCGGCGCAGGCGACGGCTGAAATAACGGATCACGAAGGCGACGATCGGCAGCACGATGAACGTGAGCAGCGTCAGACGCCAGTTGAGCCAGAGCATCCAGCCGAAACTCGCGACGATCGCGAGCGAGCTCCGGATCGCCACCGTGATCGTGCCGGAGGCCGCCGAAGCCAGCTGATGCGCGTCGAACGTGATCTTCGACTGCACGACGCCGGCGGCGGTCTGGTCGTAGTACGGCGTCGGCAGGCACAGGAGCTTGTCGATCAGTTGCCGGCGCAGGTCGAACACAACCCGGTGCCCCGTCCAGGCCATGCCGTACTCGGACACGTACGAGCCCACGCCGCGAAACACGAACACCAGGATCACGGCAAGCGGCAGCCAGCGCGATTTCTCGGGGTCCGGATTCTGGAAGTTCTGGATGATCGGGATGACGAGCCACGCCATCACGAGGTCGCCGCCCGCGACCACGACCATGCCGACGACCGCAATCGCGAACGCCCACCAGTAGGGGCGGACATAACGCAGCAGTCGGAGGTAGAGGTGAAGCCCTGGAGCCATCGGCGGGAGTAGCGGCGGAGCGCGGCGGACGCGGAAGGCCTGCGCCAGGTGCGTGCGGGCCGGACGTGCCGAACGCGACGCGCAGTATACCGCGAGGCGCCTCGAACCCAGGTTCTAGAACCTATCTCATAATCATCCACGGGTGCGACGGGATTCCCGGGGCCGCAGTTCCAGGCACGAGGAGCGCCGTTTGGCCGGACCAAACAAGCGACGAGCAACGCAGAAGTGCGGCCCCGGGGCCCCCGTCCCTTCGGGTTGCGGCGGGAAAGCCCGACCGCTGCGTTGCTCGTCGTTGCGTAGGCACCACTACGCCGCCTCCTCGCACCTTGCTGCCAGGCTTTCCCGCCGCAACGCATCCCGCGGCTGACTATGAGATAGGTTCTAGCGTCCGGCGCTGCCCTGGCCGTCCTGTCCCTTGTCCGTCGCGCCGTGCTCGGGGTCGGATGCGTCCTTGCCCGTCTTCGACTCGTCGGCAACGGCCGGGCTCGGCAGGGCGGCGTCCCCGGACGCTGCGTCGTTGCCGCGCCCCGCGTCCGTTTCGCCGGTCGCCGCGGAACGCACCGCCGCGATCGCGGGCGCCGCGACGGGCAGGTCGCCAGCGGCGCTTTTCTCGACCGCGCCCGCATCAACGGATTTCGCCTGCATGTGCGCGAGCTTCCCGGCGCGTTCGGCCGCGCGCCGGGCCGCCGCCGCCTTGCGCTTTGCAACGCTCGCCTCGAGCAGCTCCTTGTAGAGCAGCACGAGCTGCAGCGTCATCGCCTCGGGCGTGAGCGGCAGCGCGGCCGCGCGGGCGTTCGCACCCATGCGCGCGCGCGTCGCCGGATCGAGGAGCGCGCGCATCTGCGCCGCGAGACCCGGCACGTCGCGCGCTGGCGAGACAAGCCCGGCGTCGTGGGCAATGACGAGCTCGGCGGCGCCGGACTTGGTGCTCGTCAGCACCGGCAGCCCGCAGGCCATCGCCTCCAGCGCCGCGTTGGGGAACGGGTCGTAGATCGTCGGCAGCACGAAGACGTCGGCGGCGCCGTAGTAGGGCTTGGGATCGAGCTGCGCGCCGGCGAAGACGACGCGGTGGCCGACACCGTGCTCCGCGGCGAGACGCCTGTAGTGACCGCCTTTCTTTTCGCGACCGACGACGACCAGGTGCGCGTGCGCAGGCAGTTCCCGCAACGCCTCGATCGCGGTCGCGACACCCTTGCGCTCGTAGCCCGAGCCGACAAGCAGGAACACGACCGCATCGGCGGGTACGCGAAGGGCCGCGAGCAACTCGGCGCGGCGCTCGCGCAGACCCGGATGGAATGCCTGCGCGTCCACGGCGTTGTAGATGACGTGCAGGCGCTCGTCCGGCACCCCGAAGCGCGTGCGGATCTCGTCCTTCACCATCTTCGAATTGCAGATGACGGCGCGCAGCCATGGACTGGCGAACAGCCGCCGCTCCATCGCGAGCACGTAGCGGTGGTAGGGGCTCGCGTGGACGCCGATCCGCGTCAACAGCGAGCGGCCCTTCAGACGCTCGTCGAGCCACACCGCATGGACGCCATCGCCTGCGCGGTACACGTCGCAGCACAGGAGCCGCTCGTGCGATTGCACGACGTCGATGCTGGCGCGACCGACTTCGCGGCACACGGCGCGCGCGAAGCCGAAGTCGCGCCACAGCCGGCCGATGTGGAACGGGTCGATCACCTGCGGCTCGATCAGCTGCAGCCGCGTCTCCGGCCACTCTCGCGTGTAGAGCGTGATCGCGACATTGCGCTCGAGCAGCGCCTCGAGCGCCCCTTCGAGGAAGCGCTCGGCGCCCCCGTAGGGCGTGTACTTCTGGCGGATGAGCGCGAGCCTCACATCAGCGTCCCGTTCCGGTGTCCTCGAGCAGCGATGCGAACGCGGCGTGCACGCGCTCGACCGGAAGCGTGGTGAGGCACTCCGAGATCTTGCCGCCGCCGCAGCCGTCGATTCCGCAGGGTCGGCACGGATGCGCGGTGGAGGCGACCACGCGCGAGCGCACCTGCCACGGCCCCCATTCGAACTCGCCCGACGGGCCGAACAGCGCGAGCGTGGGCGTCCCCATGGCAGCGGCGATGTGCATCGGCGCGGAATCGACGCCGACGAACGCGCGCGCCCGCGCGGCAAGTGCGGCGAGCTCGAGCAACTCGAGCTCGCCGGTCAGGTCGATGGTTTTCGCGCGGGTGGCGGGCGCGAGCGCCGCGAGCATCGCCTCGACGAGGGCGCGCTCGCGCGGGTCCGGCGCCCCGGTCACCACGATTGCAAGGCCCGAAGCGACGATTCGGTCAGCCAACGCCGCCATGCGATCGGCTGGCCAGCATTTGAAGAGCCAGCGCGAGCCCGGGTGCATCTGCACGTACGTGCGCTCGGCGAGTCCGCGGGCGGCAAGCAGCGCCTGGATCTTCGCGCGGGCGGCTTCGCCTTCGACCAGCACCACCCGCTTATCCGCCTCTGTCGGGTATATGCCGATCCGCCGCAGCGCGTCGAGATTCGCCTCGACCGCGTGGCGGGGTGTGGCGCGCGGCAGCCGGTAGAAGTGCGTGAAGTGGCGCCGCCACAGCCACGCGCCCTCTCCCTTCGCCGCGCGCTCGCGCGTCACGGCGAAGCGGGGCGAAAGGATGCGGGCAAGCGTCAGTCCGCGCGGATGTTCGGTCAGATGCACGAGCAGATCGTAGCGGCGCGTGCGCAACTGCGCCAGCAATGCGCGCTCGGCGGCCAGCTGGCGCACGAGCCCTTGTCGCTTCCAGTCCCGGTCGATCGTGTGGAGACGAGTGAGCGCAGGGTGGTGCACGAGCATCTGCGCGGTTTCCCGATAGACGAGCGCGTCCACCTCCACGCCCGCGATCGCGCGAGCGAGCGTGGAGAGCACCGGCGCGGTCAGCAGCACGTCGCCGTGGTGGCGCAGCTTGGTCACGAGCACGCGCCTTATTGCGCTTTCCGGAACGGCGTCCGCGAGCGGGCTCGGCATGGGCGGCACGATAGCAAAAAACAGCCGGCCGCGTACGGGAACGTCAGTACTCACTCGTCCGGAAAGGCCATGCCGGCGCTGCGGTACAATCGCCCGTCAGCTCTTGCGCCGTCCGTCTCCCGACCCATGCCGATCGATGCCGTAGGTGCTGCCGTCAAGGCCCAGATCCTGGCCGAGGCGCTGCCCTACATCCAGCGTTTCCACGACAAGGTCATCGTCATCAAATACGGCGGCAACGCGATGACCGAGCCGGCACTGAAGGCTGGCTTTGCGCGGGACGTCGTGATGCTGAAGCTCGTCGGCATGAACCCGGTGATCGTCCACGGTGGCGGCCCGCAGATCGGCGACCTGCTGAAGAAGATGGGCATCGCAAGCGAGTTCCGGCAAGGGATGCGCGTGACCGACGAGAAGGTGATGAACGTGGTCGAGATGGTGTTGGGCGAGCTGAACCAGGAGATCGTCGGTCTCATCAACCTGCAGGGCGGCAAGGCGGTCGGCCTGACCGGTCAGGACGGCAAGTTCATCCACGCGCGAAAGATGCTGCTGAAAAGCGAGCAGAACGCGCAGGAGCTGGTGGACATCGGCTTCGTCGGCGAAATCGAGTTGATCGACCCCGAGCTCATCCACCTGCTCGATTCGCGCGATTTCATCCCGGTGGTCGCACCGATCGGCGTCGGCCGCGAGGGCGAGGCCTACAACATCAACGCCGACCTCGTCGCCGGCAAGCTCGCCGAGACGCTCGGGGCCGAGAAGCTCGTGCTGATGACCAACACCGCGGGCGTGCTCGACAGGAACGGGTCGCTTCTGACCGGCCTCACCGCGAGCGAGATCGACGCCTTGTTCGCCGACGGCACGATCCACGGCGGCATGTTGCCGAAGATCGGCTCGGCGCTCGACGCCGTGAAGAACGGGGTCGCGAGCTCGCACATCATCGACGGCCGCGTCGAGCATGCGTTGCTGCTCGAGGTGCTGACCAACGAAGGGGTGGGGACGATGATCCGCGCCGACAACACGCCGGCGACGCCACGCGGCTGACCCACCCGGAGCCCCGATCCCCATGCCCGCCCGACCGGGAGAGCGCAGGCTGCAGATTCTGCAGGCGCTCGCCACGATGCTCGAGAACCCGCGCGGCGAGCGCGTGACCACTGCCGCGCTGGCGGCGCGCCTCGACGTGTCCGAGGCGGCGCTCTACCGCCATTTCGCGAGCAAGGCGCAGATGTTCGAGGGGCTGATCGAGTTCATCGAGACCACGCTATTCTCGCTCGTCAACAAGATCCAGGCGGATACCGCCGATGGTGTCGCGCAGGCCGAGCAGATCGTCGCGATGCTTCTGTCGTTCGCGGAAAAGAATCCCGGCATGACCCGCGTGCTGATCGGCGACGCGCTGGTGAACGAGGACGAGCGGCTGCAGGCGCGCATGAACCAGCTCTACGACAAACTGGAAGCCTCGCTGCGGCAATCGATCCGCGTCGCGCAAATGGGCAACAGCTGGCGCGGCGATCCAGTCTCCGATGCGTCGGTGCTGCTCGCCTACGTCGTCGGTCGCTGGCAGCTCTATGCCAAGAGCGGCTTCAAGCGATTGCCGCAGGAAGGCTGGGAGCTGCAGCGCAAGTTCCTGTTCGCTTGAGTGGTTGCGCCCCGCGCCCGCCAACACCGGTCGCATTCCTATCGCACGCCCGGACCCGCGCTCCCGCGTAGTATCTCGCTTCGACAGCCGTCGATTGCGGTGCGCGCGGGCAAGACGGCCCCATCGCCGCAATGGGCCGGTCATGTGGCCGGGAACGCTGCCTGACGCGGGCGGAACACTTCTCTTCTGGGTGCAAGATGATCGATGATCCCGTTGCAGTCCGCGTCCGCGCGGTGCGTCGTGCCGCATTTGCGCTTCTCGTCGGTGCCGTCGCGACGGGTTTGGGCGCCCAGGCACGGTTGTCGGACAGCGAGAGCGGCAAGCCCTCGTCGCTTGCGTCCGCGCTCGAGCGGCTCGACGAAGGGCTGCGCCAGGCGGTCACGTCCGCGGACGATCCGGGCAGCCGCTGGATCTCCGGGCAGCTGGAAACGCTCGATCCCGCCGCCCGCGCGCGCGATTTCGCCGCGGCCGCCGCCCGTGCGCCGGGCGAGATGCTCTATGTCGCAAGCCTCGCCCGCGCCTGCCTCACGCGAACCGCGCCGGGACTGCCCGAATGCGACACGCGCGATGCGATCGCGAGCTTCGTCACGCGCGATGCCGACAACGCCGTGCCGTGGCTGTTGCTCGCCGAGCGCGCGCGTCAGCGCCGCGCATTGCCCGCCGTCGCGGAGAACCTGGAGCGCGCCGCGCGGGCTCCCCGGTTCGACGACTACAGCGAGCGCGGCGCGGCTATTTTCGCCGCCAGGATCCGCATGCTTCCGGGCGGCGCGGCGCGCGGAACGGACGTCGTTGCGGTTGCGCTCTATACCGACCGCGCCGCGGGGGGGCTTGCCGTGCCCCTCTCCGCACTCTGCGGTCCGAAGCGCGAGGCGACGGGGGAAGAGGTCACGCGCGCGTGCCAGCGTATCGCCGCACTGCTGGTCGAGCGCGCGCCCAACGCTGTCGATCGAGCGCTCGGCGCATCGCTTGCGATCGCCAACGCGCCCTCGGACTCGGCGCGGGCCTTGGCCGAGGTGCAGGCACGCGAAATCGCCGTCCGGCGGCAGCGCTGCGCGGAAACGATGGCGAGATTGGCGACCATCGCTGCCGATCCGCGTGACCCTGCCGGCGCGCGGGCGGAGGCCGCCGCACTCGCGTGGCCGGCCGATCGCGGCAAGATGGACGAGATCGCCGCGTGCGATCGCCTCGCGGCGGCTGTCGCTACGCCGCGATGACGGTCGAAGGCGCGATGACGCAGCCGGCGATGCGCCAGCTGCCGTCCCGCTGGCGCTCGATCGCATAAAGGGCGACCAGCACGGAGTCATCGGGCAGCACGAGCCGCAGCGGCTGCACGGTCGTTCCCTCGATCACGGCGCCTTCCAGGAACTCGGTGTAGCGCGCCGTGAGCAGCGGCGCATAGCCTTCGCGCACCATGCGCAGGAAGCCCGCGCCGTCGCGGAACTGGCGACGGATCGGCGCCGTCGCGAACGAAGCCGCATGGTCGCCCTGGCCTGCGATCAACGCCTCGCGCTGCGCAGTGATCAGTCGGCGGATCTCCTGCCATTCCTCGGCGGAAGGTGCCGCCGTTGCGACGATCGCGCTGCGCGCACCGGCGGTCTCGATGACGCCGAACGGCAGGGCGGCGACCGACGCGACGCCGAGGATTCGCGCGATCCGGCGTAAGGTCAGCTGGGTCATGGTGGCCTCGAGGCAGTCGGGAGATGGCAAATGGTACCTGGAACCGCGTCAGCGCGGATTCGTGCCGCATACCGGACACACCGGATCGCGCGGCACGCGCACCTCGCGCCACTGCATCGCCAGTGCGTCGACGAGCAGAAGCCGGCCGGCGAGCGACGTGCCGACGCCGGCGATGAGCTTCAGCGCCTCGGCCGCCTGTGCTGCACCGACGATGCCGACCAGCGGTGCGAAAACGCCCATCGTCGCGCAGCGCACTTCCTCGAGTTCTTCGCCTTCGCCGAACAGGCAGTGATAGCAGGGCGAGGCAGAATCGCGCGGGTCGAACACGATCACCTGCCCGTCGAAGCGGATCGCGGCGCCCGATACCAGCGGTTTCCTCGCCGTCACGCACGCACGGTTGACCGCGTGCCGGGTCGCGAAATTGTCCGAGCAGTCGAGCACGACGTCTGCGGCCGCGGCTAGTTCCGCAAGCTCGGCAGGACCCACGCGCTGCTCGCGCATGTGCAACGCGACGTGCGGGTTGATCGCGTGCAGCCGGGCAGCCGCCGCCTCGACCTTCGGCCGGTCGATGTCGGCGGTTGCGTACAGGATCTGCCGCTGCAGGTTGGTGAGGTCGACACGGTCCGGGTCGCAGAGCGTCAGCACGCCGACCCCTGCGGCGGCGAGGAATTGGGCGGCCGGCGAACCAAGCCCGCCCATGCCGATCAGCGCGACGTGCGCTGCGGCGAAGCGATCCTGCGAATCTGGGCCGAGTTCGGGCAGCAGGATGTGGCGGCTGTAGCGAAGGAGCAGCGAGTCGTCCATTTCAGGAGTCACGTATCAGGTATCAGAGGTCCGGATTCACAGGTGAGGGAAGAGTGGCGGAGGCGATTCGCCTGCCAGTGAAATGCCGGCTCTCCATTCCTGCTGGACAGGACGGAGAATACCGAGTCCACGCCTTCGCTTCGTTCCGGTCTTTCGCGCTTTGCTCGGCCGTCCAGGTGCTGGCATGCACCGACGCGGCAAACGCAACGCCGCTGATATCTGACCTCCGATACCCGATTCCTGAAAGCAAGACGCCCGGTCGGACCGGGCGTCTGCTCGAGGAACGGACGCCGGCGCCTACGGCGACTTCGCCTGCGCCGACACGGCGCGGATCGAGGCCGTCACCGGCGCGCCCTTCAAGTGGTTCATTGCCTGCTTCAGCTGGAAGTCCTCGGTGGAACCGAACTCGAAGCGCGGCGGCGTCATCGCCTCTTCCTTGGGCGGCGCCTTGCCGTCGGGCGCGGTGGACGGACGCGCGTTGGCGCCCGTGGGCTTGCCTGTCGCTTCGCCGGTGGCCGGCGTCTCGAGATGACGCTCGAGGTTCGCCTCGCGGATCCGGTTGCTCGATTCGCGGCCGTCGTCGATCGCGATGTCGGGTTCGATGCCCTTGGCCTGGATCGAGCGGCCCGCGGGCGTGTAGTAGCGCGCGGTCGTGAGCTTGAGCCCCGCGTTGTTGCCGAGCGGAAGGATCGTCTGCACCGAGCCCTTGCCGAACGTCGGCGCGCCCATCACGGTGGCGCGCTTGTGGTCCTGCAGCGCGCCGGCGACGATTTCCGACGCGGACGCGGTGCCGCCATCCACGAGCACGACCATCGGCACCTTCTTCACGCCGGAAGGCAGGTCCTTGAAGAAGTCCTCGCTCCGCCCCCGCACGTAGTTCTCGCGCGACGCGGTGAGGCGCATCCGCGCGTCCGGCGTGCGACCGTCGGTGTAGACGACGAGCGCGTCCTTGGGCAGGAACGCCGCGGACACCGCCACCGCCTGGTTGAGAAGCCCGCCCGGGTCGCTGCGCATGTCGAGCACGAGCCCCTTCAGCTCGCCTTGCTTGTAGAAGTCCTTGAGCGCCTTGGCGAGATCCTCGCCGGTGCGCTCCTGGAAGTTCCGCACCCGCACATAGCCGTAGCCGGGCTCCAGCATCTTCGCCCGCACGCTCTTGACGTTGATCTCTTCGCGGATCAGCGTCACGGTCAGCGGCTGGTCCACATCCTTGCGCACGATCGTCAGCACGACCGGCGTGCCCGGCTTGCCGCGCATCTTCTCGACAGCCTTGGACAGCGGGATGCCGCGGGTCGCGAGGTCGTCGATCTTGACGATCAGATCGCCCGACTGGATGCCGGCCCGGAACGCCGGCGTGTCCTCGATCGGCGAGACGACGCGCACGACACCGTCCTCCACGCCCACTTCGATCCCCAGGCCGCCGAACTTGCCCTGAGTGGTGACCTGCAGTTCCTTGAATGAATCGGCGTCGAGGAAGTCCGAGTGCGGGTCGAGGCCATGCACCATCCCGTTGATCGCTTCGCGGATCAGCTTCTCGTCGGAAACCGGCTCGACGTAGTCGCTCTTGATCCTGCCGAAGACCGCCGACAGGAGCTGCAGATCTTCATAGGGAATCGGCAGCTTGGCCTCGCGATTGGCGACGGCCGAGATATTGAGGCTGAGCAGCACGCCCAATACGGTTCCCAGACCGATCAGCCCTGCCTTCTTGAGACCCTCGCGCATCGTCGTCTTCCCCATCGCCTCGCCGGCGCCACCACAACGCAGGAAATCCCTGCCAGATCAAACAGTATACGCCCGAACATCTGGCGCCAAGGACGCGCCGACCGTCGGTGTCCACGCTCCGAAGCCGTCGGGTTACTCCACTGCGCCGCACCACGAACGTAGAAACCCATTGGTCCCGAACTGGCGCAGCAAGTTCCCCGCGGTGCGGCATGGACCAGCCCGGATGTTTCACCAGGCCGCCCCCGACTTTATGAAGACTCGAGTCTTGCCAAGCACTTGGGACCCGCCGCCGGCGGCGCACGTTGGACGGGCGGACTGCGCGGTTTTTGGCGGTCGTTTTGCACCTGGCTCGGGCTTGTTCTCCTCGCCAATCGTCGCTGCTATGGGCGTCGTCGGCTGCGCCCGATCCAGGCCGCAAACCGCCGCGCCAAATTCCCGCGCCCCGGTGAAAGATCCGGGCTAGGACCTTGCCCCCGATCGCATCGGCAGGCATCGCCCGCGCAACGCGATCAGAGGGCAAGGAGCGAGCGCCCGGTCATTTCCCGGGGTTTGGGCAACCCCATCAGCGCAAGCAGCGTGGGCGCGATGTCCTGCAATGCCCCCTTGCCGGTGACGCGCACCGGGCGGCCCACATAGACGAAAGGGACGAGGTTCAGCGTGTGCGCCGTGTGCGGCTGGCCGGTCGCCGGGTCATGCATCATCTCGGCGTTGCCGTGGTCGGCGGTGATCACGACCTCGCCGCCCGCGCGCCGCGCTGCCGTCACGACACGGCCGATGCAGGAATCGAGCGTCTCCACGGCCTTTACTGCGGCCGCGAAATCGCCGGTGTGTCCGACCATGTCGCCGTTGGCGTAATTGCAGACGATCGCGTCGTACTTGCCGCTCTCGATCGCGGCGACGAGCCGGTCGGTCACCTCGGGCGCGCTCATCTCGGGCTTCAGGTCGTACGTCGCCACCTTGGGCGAGGGCACGAGAATGCGATCCTCGCCGGGATAGACGGCCTCGGTGCCGCCATTGAAGAAGTAGGTGACATGCGCGTACTTTTCGGTCTCGGCGATGCGCAACTGCGTGAGTCCCAGCCCCGCCAGGTATTCGCCGAAGCTGTTCGCGAGCGTCTGCGGCGCGAATGCGACGGGCAGATGCGCGAACTCGTCGCCGTAGCCCGTGAGCGTCACGTAGAGCGAGAGCTTCGGCAGGCGCGAGCGGGCGAAGCCGTCGAACGCCGGATCGGTCAGCGCGCGCGTCAGCTCGCGAGCACGGTCGGCGCGGAAGTTCATGAACACGACGACATCGCCGTCCTCGATCCGCGCCGGCTTGCCGGCGGAATCGAGGATCGCGGTGGGCTTCACGAACTCGTCGGTCTCGCCGCGCCCATAGGCGGCTTCGAGGCCGGCGCCGGCCGACGTCGCCGTGAACTGCGCGCTCCCGTCGACGAGGAGGGCGTATGCCGGAGCGACGCGCTCCCAGCGCTTGTCGCGGTCCATTGCATAGTAGCGCCCGCAGATGGAGGCGATGCGCGCGTGCGGCTGCGCTGCGCATGCGCGCGCCATGAAATCGAGCGAGGGCAGCGCACTCCTGGGCGGCGTGTCGCGGCCGTCGAGAAATGCGTGAACGAGCACGCGCGGAGCGCCGCCCCGGGCGGCGAGATCGACCATGGCGGCGATCTGCCGCTCGTGGCTGTGCACACCGCCGGGCGAGACGAGCCCGAGCACATGGAGCGAGCGGCCCGCGTCGCGGGCCGCTCGCACCGCTTGCTGCAGCACCGGATTGCGCGCGAATTCGCCGTCCGCGATCGCCTGGTCGATGCGCGTGAAATCCTGGTAGACGACACGGCCCGCGCCGATGTTCAGGTGGCCGACCTCCGAGTTGCCCATCTGCCCTTGCGGCAATCCCACGGCGAGCTCGGAAGCGTCGATCGTCGTGTGCGGGCAGGTCGCAAGAAGTTCGCGCCAGTGCGGCATGCGCGCATGCGCGATCGCGTTGTCGGGTGCGCTTTCGCGCACGCCGAAGCCGTCGAGTATCAGCAGCACCACCGGGCGCACGTCCGGGCGCCGGGAGCCGTCGTTGCTGGAGGTTGCGGGGTCGGCCATGATGCGCGGGAGCGGGAAAGCCTCGTGATCGCCCGTGCCGCGGGTCGCGGCAAGCGGTGCGCTATCATTTTACCTTTCGCCGAGCCCTGCCCCCGAATGGATTTCGTCGCCCGCAACTGGATGCTGATCCTCGTCGCGTTCGTTTCCGGCGCCATGCTGGTCTGGCCGCTCGTCCAGCGCCGCTTCTCGCCGATGAAGGAGATCGGCACGCTGAACGTCACGCACCTCATCAACAATCAGAACGCGCTGCTGCTCGACGTGCGCGAGACGAGCGAGTACGAGGGTGGCCGGCTGCCCAACGCACTGCACATTCCGCTGTCCCAGCTGGACGCACGGGCGGGGGACCTCGCGCGCCATAAGTCGCGTCCGGTCATCGCCTATTGCGAGCGCGGCAACCGGAGCCGCATGGCAGGCGCGGCGCTCGGGAAGCTCGGGTTCGTCGACGTCTATCACCTGAGCGGCGGGTTCCGCGCGTGGAAGGACGCCGGCCTGCCGGTGGAGAAATGAGATGACGCGGCCCGTGACCATGTATGCGACGGGGATCTGCCCGTTCTGCATCCAGGCGGAACGGTTGCTGAAGGCCAAGGGCGTCGGCGCCATCTCGAAGATCCGCGTTGACCTCGAGCCCGTACGGCGGCAGGAGATGATGGAAAAGACGGGCCGGCGGACCGTGCCGCAGATCTACGTCGGCGATACGCACGTCGGCGGCTACGACGATCTCGTCGCCCTGGAGCATGCGGGCACGCTCGACGACCTGCTGGCCGACGGCTGATCGCGTCGGGCCGCGGACGATCGTCCGCGACGCGCAATTTGCTGCGGAACGGGATTTCCGAGCCGGCAGGAGGGGCGCGACGACTATAGAACCTATCTCATAATCATCCCGCGGCTGATTATGAGATGGGTTCTAGTAGAATGGCAGGTTCGATTGCACGCAAGGAAACCCGCATGGCCGACCCCGCCGCAACGCCCGCCCAGAACAGCGCCTCCCAGCCGGCGATGGTCCAGATCGCGATCGAAAAGATCTACGTCAAGGACCTGTCGCTCGAGAACCCGGGCGCGCCGCAGTCGTTCCAGCTGACCGAGGCGCCGCAGGTCGAGGTTGGGCTGCGCACTCGGACCGACCAGATCCAGCAGGACGTCTACGAGTCGGTGCTGACCGTGACCGTCACCGCGAAGACCGGCGACAAGACGCTGTTCCTGATCGAGGTTTCGCAGGCGGGTATCTTCGGCATTCGCGGTGTGACGCCCGACCAGCTGCAGCCCGTCATCGCGGTGCATTGCCCGACCGTGCTATTCCCGTACGCGCGCGAGACGATCGCGGATGCAACCACCCGCGCGGGCTTCCCGCCGGTGCATCTCGCCCCGATCAACTTCGAGGTCCTCTACCAGCAGCAGCTCGCGCAGGCGCAAGCGCAGCCGATCACGGCGAGCGTGCAGTAGGCGATGGGCGCCCGGCGCGCGCACGCACTCGCACTCGTGTTCGCGTGCGTGGTGCCCGCCGTCGGCGCCGCCGAATTCCGCACCACCGCCGAGCAGCCAACCACGCTCTACGACGGTCCGTCCGCCAAGGCGCGCCCGCAGTTCCTCTACGGACGCGACATCCCGGTGGAAGTGATCGTCAGCGTCGAAGGCTGGGTCAAGGTGCGCGACGTCACGGGCACGATCGGCTGGATGGACCGCAAGGCGCTTTCCGACAAGCGCATGCTGGTGGTACGCGTGGCGGTTGCAGACGTGAGGGCGGGCACGGACGACGCGTCCCCGCTTGTCTTTCGTGCCGAACAGAACGTCCTGCTGGAGTTGGACGAAACTGCGACGTCGGCGGCGACCACGGCCACGCCGGGCTGGGTCAAGGTCCGCCATCGCGACGGGCAGTCGGGCTTTGTGCGCATCGCGCAGGTCTTCGGGCTCTAGCCCGGATGTTTCACCAGGGCGCGGGAGTTCGGCGCGGCGGTTTGCGGTCTGGATCGGGTCTTCGTCGAATCGGCGGCGGCCTGGTGAAGTATCGGCGCTGGATTCCATCGCATCACTTTGCCGCGCGGTCCGGATGAAGCCGCGCCGCTCGAGCGCCAGCCGTTGACCGCGACCGTCGGTATCCTCGGTGCCGGCGCGTGGGGGACCGCGCTCGCCATACACCTCGCGGCACGGGCGAGCGCGCGGCCGCGCGTCACGCTGTGGTCGCGCGACTCCGCGCAGGCGACGGCTCTCGCCGCGCAACGCGAAAACGCGCGCTATCTCCCCGGTTTCGCGTTGCCGGCCGGCCTTCTTGTCACCGGCGATCTCGGAGAAGCCGCGGCGAGCGAGCTGCTGATTGGCGCCACGCCGGTTTCCGCGCTGCCAGGTCTCGTCCGGACGCTTTGCGAGCTCTCCGTCACGGCGCCGCTCGTGTGGCTCTCGAAGGGCTTCGTCATGGACACCGACGGCAAGGCGCCAGCGCTTCTCCATCAGGTGATCGCGCCGTTGTGGCCCGCGCCGATCGGCATTGTCTCGGGACCGAGCTTTGCCGAGGAAGTCGCGTGCGGGCTGCCGACCGCGCTCGCCGTCGCCGCGACGTCGGCCGCGCTCGCCGCAGACGTTGCTGCAGTGCTGCGCGGTGACACGCTGCGCGCTTACGAGAGCGACGACATCATCGGCGTGGAGATCGGCGGCGCGGTTAAGAATGTGCTGGCGATCGCGGCGGGCGCCTCCGACGGGCTCGCGTTCGGCCACAACGCGCGCGCGGCGCTCGTCACCCGCGGTCTCGCGGAAATGGCGCGGCTCGCCGAGGCGATGGGCGGACGACGAGAAACGATGATGGGCTTAGCCGGGCTGGGCGATCTCGTGCTGACGTGCACGGGGGACCTTTCGCGCAACCGGCGCGTCGGGCTCGGGCTTGCGCAGGGCAAGGGGCTGCCGCAGATCCTGGCCGAGCTCGGGCACGTGGCCGAAGGTGTGCCGGCAGCGCGTGCGGTCAGAGTATTGGCCGCAAGACATCGGGTCGACATGCCGATCAGCGAGGCGGTGTACTCGGTGCTGTACGAAGGCCTGCCGGTGCGCCGGGCGGTGGAGGCGCTGCTTTCGCGCGAGCCGCGCCCGGAAGCGCACTGATGCCACGGGTCGAGGTCGCGCCGGGCCGGCGTGCGCACGACGAAATACGGGCTAGCCGGCCCCGGCAAACCCCTGCTGGCGCCATGCCTCGTAGACGGCGACCGCCACGGCGTTCGAGAGGTTCAGGCTGCGCACGCCCGGTCGCATCGGGATGCGCAGCCGCATCTCGGGCGCGAACGTCGCGAGGACCGCGTCGGGCAGCCCCCGCGTCTCGCAGCCGAACACCAGCGCATCGCCGGGCGCGAAGCGCGCCTCGTAGAGCGATTGCGTCGTCCGGGTCGTGAACGCGAAGAAACGCCGTCCCGGTGCGGCCGCGGTAAGTGCCCCTCGGCACGTGGCGAAGTCGCTGTGCACAACGACGCGCGCATATTCATGGTAGTCGAGCCCGGCGCGCTTGAGCTCGCGATCGCTCATGCGGAAGCCGAGCGGCTCGACCAGATGCAGCTCGGCGGCGGTATTCGCGGTCAGCCGGATCACGTTGCCGGTGTTCGGCGGGATCTCGGGGTGGACGAGGACGACCGCGAACATCGCAATCCCTTGTCACGCCCGGCGGGGCGGCGGCGTCCGCGCGACGGCCCAGGCATCGACGCGGGCGGCACCTGCGCGGATGCAGGCCGTTGCCGCCGCGGCGAGCGTGGCACCGGTCGTCATCACGTCGTCCACGATCGCGATGTGCCGATCGCGGACCGCATCGGTCGCGGCGAAGGCGCCGCGCAGGTTGCGCACGCGTGCGGAACGCGGCAGCGCCGCCTGCGCCGGCCCGTCGCGGTCGCGCACGAGCGCCGTCACGAGCGGACGTTGCAGTCGCCGGGCGAGCGGCCGCGCGATTTCCGTCGCCTGGTTGAAGCCGCGCGCGCGCTGTCGCGCCGGTGCGAGCGGGAGCGGGACGATCAGCTCGGGCAGCGGCAATCCGGCGCGCTCGATGACGGCCGCCGCCAGGGGCTGCGCCAGCAGCTCGGCAAGCGCGAGATCGTGGGCGTACTTGAGCCGTCCGACGAGGCGGTCGACCGGGAATGCGTAGGCGAGTGCCGCGATCGTCGCAGCGAAGGGCGGCGGGCGCCGCAGGCACGCGCCGCAGACCTCGCCCCCCGATACCGGCAACGCACAGCGCGGGCACGCCGCCCCGAGCCTCGGCAGCGATCGTGCGCACTGGGCGCAGAGGAGCCGCTCGCCGCTCGCCGCCATGCAGAGTGCGCAGTGTTGCGGCAGGGCGCGAGCGAGCGTGCGGACCGCGACGGCCGCGAGCGCGCGGACGCCGCTGGAAAGGCTGTCAAATTTTTCCGGCTGCGGATTTGACAACATCGGAAGGCTCGCGGACACTCGGACGCCATTGTAGGGTGGCGCGACCGCGCCGCACGCTAGGCCAGGCGACTGAGCAACGGCATGAATCTCGACGACCCGTCCTCCGCATCCGTGTCTGCCGCACCCGAGGCGCTTCGCCCGGCGCAGCCGCGCTGGTCGATCTCGGCGGTCGAGGCGCTGTTCGCGCTGCCGTTCAACGACCTCATGTTCCGTGCGCAGCAGGTGCACCGCGCGCACCACGCGCCGAATGCAGTGCAGCTGTCGACCCTGCTTTCGATCAAGACGGGTGGATGTCCCGAGGACTGCGGCTATTGCCCGCAGGCGGCCCGTCATTACACGGGGGTGGACGGCGAGGCGATCCTCGATGTGGCCGCGGTGACCCGCGCGGCTGCGGCCGCCAAGGCCGCGGGCGCGAGCCGCTTCTGCATGGGGGCTGCATGGCGCGGGCCGAAGGCGCGCGAGCTGGCGCCGGTGCTCGAGATGGTCGGCGCGGTCAAGGCGCTCGGGCTCGAGACCTGCTGCACGCTCGGCATGCTGAAGGACGGTCAGGCGCAGGCGCTGAAGGATGCCGGCCTCGACTACTACAACCACAACCTCGACGCCGCGCCGGAGTTCTATGGGGAGGTCGTGAAGACGCGCATCTACGACGACCGCCTCGCGACGCTTCGCCGCGTGCGCGACGCGGGGCTCAAGGTCTGCTGCGGCGGCATCGTCGGCATGGGCGAGTCGCGGCGCGCGCGCGCGGGCCTGATCGCGCAGCTCTCGAACCTCGATCCGTATCCCGAGTCGGTGCCGATCAACCACCTGGTCCAGGTCGAGGGCACGCCGCTTCATGCGCGCTTCGAGGGGAAGCCCGCGATCGATCCGCTCGAGTTCGTGCGCACGATCGCAGTCGCACGGATCACGATGCCGAGGGCGATGGTACGGCTGTCGGCAGGGCGGCGCGAGCTGGGCGATGCGGTGCAGGCGCTTTGTTTTCTCGCCGGCGCGAACTCGATCTTCTATGGCGACAAGCTGCTGACGACCGGCAATCCCGACGTCGAAGCGGACCGCGCGCTGTTCGCATCGCTCGGCCTTGACGCCGCGTAGCTGCCGCACGACCTCGCACGCGGCATCCGGCAGCGACCTGCCTGCGCCCGGAACGAGTCTGATTGTAGTTCGTCGGAGCGAGATCCGCCGGATGCGCGCTGGCCCACATCGTGTGAACAGGCGCTGAGGCCGTGACGCTGATCGCAGACCTCGAGCAAGCGATGCGGCAGCGGCGCGACGCGGGGCTTGCACGCTCGCGCCGCACGGTGGAAGCGGTGCGCGGGCCTTATCTTCGCGTCGGCGGACATGAGGTGCTCGCGTTCGCGAGCAACGACTATCTCGGCCTCGCGCAGGAACCTGCGGTCGTTGCCGCCTTGCAGCAAGGCGCCGCGCGCTACGGCGCCGGCGCCACGGCATCGCACCTGATCTGCGGGCACCAGCTGCCGCACGCGCTGCTCGAGGAAGCGCTCGCGGCGTTCGTCGCGCCGTGCGTTGGGGCGAAAGCGCTGCTGTTCTCGACGGGTTATCTCGCGAATCTGGCGATCCTGACGGCGCTTGCCGGCCGCGAGGACGCGATATTCGGCGATCGCCTGAACCACGCCTGCCTGAACGACGGCGCGCTGCTCGCGCGTGCGGAGTTCGTCCGCTACGCCCACGTCGATGTCGCGATGCTTGCTCGCCAGCTGGCCGAGTCGAAGGCCAGGCGCAAGCTGATCGCAACCGACGCCGTGTTCTCGATGGACGGGGACCTGGCGCCTCTGCCCGCGCTGCTCGCGTTGGCGCGGGCGCACGACGCGTGGCTCGTGGTCGACGATGCGCACGGGTTCGGCGTGCAGGGAGAAGGCCGCGGGACGCTCGCGCATTTCGGGCTCGCCGACGAGCGCATCATCTGCATGGGCACTCTCGGCAAGGCCGCCGGCGTCGCCGGCGCGTTCGTCGCTGCGCATCCGGCGGTCATCGAGACGCTCGTAGAGACGGCGCGGCCGTACGTCTACACGACGGCACAACCGGCGGCGCTCGCCTGCGCGCTCTCGGCCTCGCTCGCCGCCATCCGCGACGGCGGGGCACGGCGGGCCCATCTGTCCGCGTTGATCGCGCGCTTTCGCGCGGGCGCCGGTCGCTTGCCGTGGGCGCTGATGCCGTCGTCCACCGCGATCCAGCCGCTCGTCGTCGGCGAGGCGGACGCCGCGGTGGCGCTCGCCGATGAATTGTGGCGCGACGGCATCTGGGTGCCGGCAATCCGCCCGCCGACGGTGCCGCGCGGCACCGCGCGTTTGCGGATCTCGTTATCGGCCGCGCACACCGAGGTCGATGTCGATCGACTGCTCGCCGCGCTTGCGGCCGCCGCAGCGGGCGCGCGATGACCGGCCGGCCGTTGCGGCTGCACGTCGAGAGCGAGGGTGCGGGTCCGCCGCTCGTGCTGCTGCACGGATGGGCGCTGCACGCCGGGCTGTTCGCACCGCTTCTGCCCGCGCTCGCGCCGCGGTTTCGCGTGCACGCCGTCGACCTTCCCGGGCACGGGCGCAGCGACGCGGTCACGCCGTACACGATCGATGCGATCGTTGCGTCGCTCGAACGCGCATTCGGCGGGGAACGCCAACCGCTCGCGGTCATGGGCTGGTCGCTCGGCGGCGTGGTCGCGCTGCACTGGGCGCTTGCGCATCCCGCGCGGATTTCCAAGCTCGCACTCGCGAACACGACGCCGAAGTTCGTCGCCGACGATGCGTGGCCGCACGCGATGGCGCCGCAGACGCTCGCGCGCTTCGCCGACGAGCTCCGCGTCGCGTACCGGCTGACGCTGCAGCGCTTCCTGACACTGCAGGTGCAGAGCAGCGACGAGGGAAAGTCGACGCTCGCCATGCTTCGGCACGAGCTCTTCGCGCGCGGCGAGCCCTCGCCGCAGGTGCTGACCGAGGCGCTTATATCGCTCGCCGCCGCCGACTTGCGCTCGCGCGTGCCGCAGATCACGTTGCCGACGCTCGTGATTGCAGGCGAGCGTGACACGCTGACGCCGCCCGCTGCCTCGGAGTGGCTCGCCCGGGCGCTGCCTGCCGCACGGCTCGTGCGCATCGCGGGTGCCGGCCACGCGCCGTTCCTGTCGCATCGCGACGCGTTCGAGCGCGCGCTGCTCGCTTTCCTTGCCGATGACTGAGCCCCGCTTCCCGCCGCCCGATCCGCGCGACGTCGATCCCATGGCGGTCCGCCGTGCGTTCGCGCGCGCCGCACCGAGCTACGACGCGGCCGCGGTCCTGCAGCGCGAGATCGGCAGCCGCATGCTCGCGCGGCTCGATTACGTGCGGCTTGCGCCGCAGGCGATCCTCGACGCCGGGTGCGGCACCGGCGCCGCGGTGGGCGAGCTCGCGGCGCGCTACCCCGGGGCGCGCGTGGTCGCGCTCGACGTCGCGCTGCCGATGCTTCTTGCCGCCCGCATGCGCTCGCAAGGCAGCCGCACGGTCTATCGCCGGCTGCTCGGGCCGCTGGTCGGCCGGGCAGAACCGCCGCGCCCGGCGTTCGTGTGCGCGGACATGAACGCATTGCCGCTTGCGGGTGTCGCCTTCGACCTCGTGTGGAGCAACCTGACGCTGCAGTGGGTGAACGACCTGCCGCGGGCGTTCGCGGAGGCGCGCCGGGTGCTGCGCGTCGGCGGCCTCTTCACGTTCACGACCTTCGGCCCCGACACGCTGAAGGAGCTTGCTGCCGCTTTCCTTCGCGTCGACGGGCACACGCACGTCAGTCGTTTCACCGACATGCACGACATCGGCGACATGCTCGTGCAGGCGGGCTTCGCCGATCCGGTGATGGACATGGAGTTCGTCACGTTGACCTACGAATCGCCGGCTGCGCTGATGCGGGAGCTGCGCGCGCTCGGCGCGACGAACGCGACGCGCGGCAGGCCGCGCGGGCTCACCGGACGCAATCGTCTTGCACGGGTCGAGGCGGCGCTCGAAGCGCTCCGCCGCGACGGGCGCATCCCGGCGACGTTCGAGGTGATCTACGGCCACGCGTGGAAGGGAGAGCCGCGCCGTACGGCCGAAGGCCATCCGATCGTAAAACTCGAGCGCCGGCGCCCGGGGGACGGGCGCAGATGAGCCTGCCGGCGCATCGCGCTCGCACCGGTTGCAGGCTTGCGTCGCTGTCATGCGGATCGCCAGCGTGAGCGCGCGCGGCCTCTTTGTCACCGGGACGGACACGGGCGTCGGCAAGACGGCGGTGAGCGTGTCCCTGCTGCGAGCGCTGGCGGCCTCCGGATGGCGCGCCGTGGGGATGAAGCCCGTCGCGGCGGGTTTCGGGCATGGAAGCCCCGTCAATGCCGACGTTGTCGCGCTGGCTGCGGCCGGCAACGTGACTGCGCCACAGACCGACCGCAACCCGTATGCGTTTGCGCCGGCGATCGCGCCGCACCTCGCTGCACGGCAGGCCCAAGTCGAAGTCGACCTCGCGACGATCGTCGCCGCCTACCGGCGACTGGAGAGCGTCGCGGAGGCGATCGTCGTCGAGGGTGCCGGCGGCGCGCTCGTACCGCTGGACGCACGCCACGACATGCTGGACATCGCCGTCGCGCTCGATCTTCCGGTGCTGCTCGTTGTCGGCGTGCGTTTGGGCTGCCTCAATCATGCCGCGCTGTCGGCGCTCGCGATCCGCGCTCGCGGCCTCCGTCTCGTCGGCTGGATCGCGACGCGAATCGATGCCGTCATGCCGGCAGCCGACCAGAACGTTGCGTGGCTCGCGCAAACGCTTGGCGCGCCGCTCGTCGCCGACCTGCGGATGCCGGAATCGCCTTTGCCAACGGCCGCGCTCGCATCGCTCGGCTTCCGCGCTCCCGGCCGCAATCCATGATCGCCGACGCATGCGGCGAGGAGCTTCGCGAACGCGGCGCCGCAAGTCCGCGCGGGACCGGCCGCTGTAGCGTCGGCAGCGTCGCTCGCGGGGCGTCGTCCTGTTCTCCATGGTGTTGTTCCATGCTAATATCGCGCGGCTTCGCGGCCCGTCGGAGAGTTTGTCCGCGATACCGTCTTTCACCGGATCGTGGCGAGGACAAAGGCGCCCGGCGCCGAAAGTTGAACCGGGCAACCGAACGATGCGAAGCCCCGCGTTACCCCCGCTGATCGTCATCGACCCCGAGTTCTGCGTCGTTTCCCGGCGCAACGACTCGCTCGGGACCCGCGGGCGCAACACGGTGTTCACGGCCCTTTGTTTGACGAGCCTCACGCTGGCGGTTGCCTTCGCAGCCGCGGGCGCCTGGGTCGTGTTGCCGTACTCGGTGCTGGAGTTGCTGCTCGTGGCAATCGCATTTCGGCATGTCGAGAGGCATGCCGGCGAATGGGAAAGGCTGACGGTGGCCGGTGATCGGCTGCTCGTCGAGCAGGGGCGGGGTGGCGTCGTGCGCCGTTGCGAGTTCGATCGCTGGCGCACGCGGGTCGAAGTGGTGGAGAGACCACGGCAGCCACCGAGGCTCGTGTTGCGGAGCGCGGGCGAAGGTCTGGAGTTCGGGGCTGAGCTGCGGCGTTCGGAACGGGTGGCGGTAGCCAGGGATTTGCGGCGGCTTACGAGGCTCGCATGATGGGCTGCTTAAGACGCCTTTGGCATTCGAAAGACCGGATCGAGGACAGCATGATTCGCAATCTCACGGGTCGCCGCGTTCGCCGCGCGCTTGCATGGTCGCTGCTGCCGCTGGCGGCTTCGCTTGTCCCGGCGTTTGCGCACGCCGCGGCGCAGATGAGCTTCCCATCGATGGTGACGCCCGTCGGCCTGCAGATCGTCGGCCTGCACAACTTCATACTCGCGATCTGCGCCGTGATCTTCGTCGTTGTGTTCGGCGTGATGTTCTACTCGATCTTCAAGCACCGGAAGTCGGTGGGGCACGAGGCCGCCCAGTTCCACGAGAACACGATGGTCGAGGTGATCTGGACGGTGATCCCCTTCCTCATCCTGCTGTTCATGGCCTACCCCGCGACCAAGGCGATCCTGGCGATGAAGGACACGTCTGCGGCCGACATGACCGTCAAAGTCACCGGCTACCAGTGGAAGTGGAACTACGACTACCTGCAGGAAGGATTCGGCTTCTATTCGAGCCTGAAGACTCCGCTCGCGCAGATCGAAAACCGCGAACCGAAGGGCGAGCACTATCTGCTCGAGGTGGACAACCCTCTGGTCGTGCCCGTCGACACCAAGGTCCGGGTGCTGATCACCGCGGGCGATGTGCTGCACTCCTGGTGGGTGCCGGCGTTCGGCGTGAAGCAGGATGCGATTCCCGGCTTCGTGCGCGATTCCTGGTTCAAGGTGGACAAGGTCGGCACGTATCGCGGCCAGTGCGCCGAGCTCTGCGGCAAGGAGCACGGCTACATGCCGATCGTCGTCGAGGTCGTGCCCAAGGACGACTACGCGAAGTGGGTCGCGCAGCAGAAGCAGAAGGCGAGCGCCGCTGCCGACGACCCGAGCAGGGCGTGGGATGTGAAGGAACTGGCTGCCCGCGGGGAGAAGGTGTTCGCCGCCAACTGCGCGGCGTGCCATCAGGCCAGCGGCAAGGGCGTGCCCAATGCCTTCCCGGCGCTCGACGGCTCGAAGCTGGTGAACGGGCCGAAGGCGGATCAGATCGCGCTCGTGCTCCTCGGCAAGCCGGGGACCGCGATGGCGTCGTTCGCGCAGCTCTCCGACACGGACCTCGCCGCCGTCGTGACCTACACGCGAAACGCCTGGAGCAACCGCTCGGGCGAGGCCGTCCAGCCTTCCGAAATCAAGATCGCGCGCAAGTAGCCCTTGCCCGTTCGCGCAAGAGACCGCGGAAACGTCGCAGCGAATCGAACCCAGGAGCGAAGCCGATGAGCAGCATTCCCCACGAGCATGTCGCCGGCCATGACGATGCGCACGATCACCACCCGACGGGGATCATGCGCTGGATCACGACGACGAACCACAAGGACATCGGCACGCTGTACCTGTGGTTCTCGTTCACGATGTTCATCGTCGGCGGCGTCATGGCGCTGACGATCCGCGCCGAGCTGTTCCAGCCCGGCCTGCAGGTCGTGAATCCCGAGTTCTTCAACTCGATGACCACGCTGCACGGGCTCATCATGGTGTTCGGCGCCATCATGCCGGCCGCCGTCGGATTCGCGAACTGGATGATCCCGCTTCTGATCGGCGCGCCGGACATGGCGTTCGCGCGCATGAACAACTGGAGCTTCTGGCTGCTGCCTCCGGCGGCGATCATGCTCGTCACGTCGCTGTTCGTGCCCGGTGGCGCGGCAGCGGCCGGGTGGACGCTGTACCCGCCGCTCACGATCCAGCAGGGCATGGGAATGGACCTCACGATCTTCGCGGTCCACATCATGGGCGCCTCGTCGATCATGGGATCGATCAACATCATCACGACGATCCTCAACCTGCGCGCGCCCGGCATGACGCTGATGAGGATGCCGCTGTTCTGCTGGACGTGGCTCATCACCGCCTACCTGCTGATCGCCGTCATGCCCGTGCTCGCGGGTGCGGTCACGATGCTGCTCACCGACCGACACTTCGGCACGTCGTTCTTCAACGCGGCGGGAGGCGGCGACCCGGTGCTGTTCCAGCACGTGTTCTGGTTCTTCGGGCATCCCGAGGTCTACATCATCATCCTTCCGGCGTTCGGGATCATCTCGCAGATCATCCCGACATTCTCGCGCAAGCCGCTGTTCGGGTACGCCTCGATGGTGTACGCGACGGCCGGGATCGCGATCCTGTCGTTCATCGTCTGGGCGCACCACATGTTCACGGTCGGCATGCCGGCCGCCGGGCAGCTGTTCTTCATGTACGCGACGATGCTGATCGCCGTGCCGACCGGGGTGAAGGTGTTCAACTGGCTCGCGACGATGTGGAAGGGCTCGCTGACCTTCGAGGCGCCGATGCTCTTCGCCGTCGGCTTCCTGTTCCTGTTCACGATGGGAGGCTTCACGGGTCTCGTGCTTTCGATCGCGCCGATCGACATCCACATGCACGACACGTACTACGTCGTGGCGCACTTCCACTACGTGATGGTGGCGGGCAGCCTGTTCGCGTTCTTCGGGGGCGTCTATTACTGGATCCCCAAGTGGACGGGCACGATGTACGACGAGAAGCTCGCCACGCTTCATTTCTGGGCGTCATTCGTGTTCTTCAACGTGACGTTCTTCCCGCAGCATTTCCTCGGCATCGCCGGGATGCCGCGGCGCATCCCCGACTACGCGCAGCAATTCGCCGACTGGAACATGGTGAGCTCGATCGGTTCGTTCGGCTTCGGTCTCTCGCAGCTCATCTTCCTGTGGGCGGTGCTGAAATGCATCCGCGGCGACGGGGCCAGGGCACCGGCCAGGCCGTGGGAGGGCGGCGACACGCTCGAGTGGACGCTGCCCTCGCCGCCGCCGTACCACACGTTCGAGACGCCCCCCGTCGTCAAGTGACCGCCGATGGCCGCCGGCGCATGCCGGCGGCTCCGTCTCCCGTGACCACACCCACCCACCTGCGCGACGAACAGGCCGCGCGCCTGCGCACGAGCAACGTGCGCACCGCGCTCGTGTTCCTGTCGATCGCGCTCACGTTCTTCTTCGGCGTGATCGCGGCCAAGTTCATGGGCGGCTACGAGATCGGCATGAGCGTGGTGGGCGTGGCGGTGCTCGTGTTCCTCGCGTTTGCGATCGGCCGGAACCTGCGCCGCAAATGAGCCCGAGCGCCTCCCCGGCCGTGCGCGCCGACAATCGCGCGCTGCTCCTCAAGCTGATCGTCGTCGCGTGCGCGATGTTCGGCTTCGGCTTCGCCCTGGTGCCGCTTTACGAGAAGATCTGCGAGGTCACCGGGATCCGCAACGTCGACGAGGCCGACACCATTCGCAACACCCAGGTCGACATGACGCGCACCGTGCGCGTCGAACTCGATGCCAACACGCGCAACCTGCCGTGGACGTTCCGGCCGCTCGAAGCCGTGGTCGACGTGCATCCGGGCCAAATGCGGCAGGTGGTCTACGAGGTGGTGAACAACACCGACCGGCGGATCACCGGGCAAGCGATCCCGAGCTACGGGCCGCAGCATGCCGCGCAGTATTTCCGCAAGCTCGAGTGCTTCTGCTTCGCACAGCAGACGCTCGCACCGGGCGAGCGCCGGCAGATGCCCGTGGTCTTCGTGATCGACCCGGAGCTGCCGAAGGATTTGCCGACGATCACGCTGTCCTACACCTTCTTCGTGGTCGAAGGGGCGGGTCGGAGCCAGGGAAACGAAACGGAACGGGCGCAACGGGGATAGTGTTGCCGCCGCGAGAGGAAGCGAGAATGACGAGGGGAGGCAAGCGATGAGCGCATCGACCGCCGGCGGAACGCCCGCCTATTACATTCCGCAGCCCTCGCACTGGCCGGTGGTCGGTTCGGTCGCGCTGCTGCTAATGGGCATGGGCGCGGCGTTCTGGATGAACTCGATCGGGGCCGGACCGTGGATGGTCGCGGCAGGATTCGTCGTGCTCCTGGTCATGCTCTTCGGCTGGTTCGGCAGCGTGATCAGGGAATCCGAGGGCCATCTCTACAGCAAGCGCGTCGATCTCTCGTTCCGCTGGAGCATGAGCTGGTTCATCTTCTCGGAAGTGATGTTCTTCGCCGCGTTCTTCGGTGCGCTGTTCTATGTGCGGAACATCTCGGTTCCCGACCTCGGCAGCCTCGGGCAGAGGCTCTTGTGGCCGGATTTCACCGCCGCGTGGCCGACCGATGGCCCCTACATCGACCAGAAGTTCACGCCGATGGGGGCGATCGGGATTCCGCTGCTCAACACGATCCTGCTGCTGTCGTCGGGCGTGACGCTGACGATCGCGCACCACGCGCTCAAGGTCGGAAACCGCGGCGGGCTCAAGCTCTGGCTGTTCCTCACGATCGTGCTGGGCTTCACGTTCCTCGGCTTCCAGGCGTACGAGTACTACCATGCGTATCATGCGCTCAACCTGAAGCTCACCACCGGCGTCTACGGCTCGACGTTCTTCATGCTGACGGGCTTCCACGGCGCGCACGTGACGATCGGCGCCATCATGCTGACGGTGATGCTGGCCCGCGCCTTCCGCGGCCATTTCACGCCTGACCATCACTTCGCGTTCGAGGCGGCCGCGTGGTACTGGCACTTCGTGGACGTCGTCTGGCTCCTGCTCTTCGTGCTCGTGTACTGGCTGTAGACGGGGGACGGAGCGCGCGAGCGGGGCTATCGGCCGCGGAAGCGGCCCTGGAAGCGGCTCTGGAAGTTACAGGGGGGGACGCCCGCGCGGCCTCCCTGGACCTTGCGATGGCCGTGGGAACCCTCGCGCCGGCGGGGCGAGCAGCTGGTGGCTCAGCGCAGTCCGCGCGGCCCGATCCAGCCCATCCAGTACGAGACGAGCAGGAACGCGACCAGCGCGACCGAGAGCCCGACGCGGATCGCGAGCGCCCTGACCATCCGCGTGCCGGTGCCGCGGTCGCGGTAGAGGAAAACGAGCGCCGAGAACAGCGCGGTGACGATCGCGATGAGCCCGGCGATGACGACAACTTTCATGCGGATTCCCGCCCGATTCGCGGGCACGTTGAGCGCAGAGCCTACCATCCCCGTCCCCATGGCTTTACCGGACGCTTCCCCGCCGGGGCCGCGCCGCCCGCGCATGCTGCCCACGCTCGCGATGGTCGTCGGCGTGATCGTCTTCGTCGCTGCGGGCAACTGGCAGCGCGGGCGCATGGAACAGAAGGAGGCGATGCGCGCACAGTACGACGCTGCGGCCGCCGAGCGGCCGATCGCGCTGCCTGCGGGCGCGCCCGATTGGACCGCGTTGCGCTATCGCCCGGTGGAGGTGCGCGGCGCGTACGACGCCGGCCGCCAGATCCTGATCGACAACCGCGTGCACGACGGCCGTGTCGGCTACCACGTCGTCACACCGCTCGCGCTCGACGACGGTCGCGCCGTGCTCGTCGACCGCGGCTGGATCGCCGCCGGCGCGACGCGTAACGAGCTTCCGCTCGCGCCTCCTCCGGTCGGTCCGGTGACGGTGCGCGGACGCATTGCGCTCCCGCCGAGCGGGTATCTGGAAATGCGCCGCGAGGCTCCCAACGGACCCGTGTGGCAGAACCTCGATCCTTCGCGCTTTGGCGCCGCGACGGGGCTTCGGGTGATTGACGCGGTGGTGGAGCAAGCGGCCGACGGCGCGCCGGCGGACGGTCTCGTCCGGGCGTGGCCGGCGCCCGATTTCGGCATCGAGAAGCACCGGATCTACATGATGCAGTGGTACCTGTTCGCGGCGCTCGCTGTCGGCTTGTGGGGTTGGTACTCGCTGCGCGCGCAGCCGGGGCCGGAGGCGCGGCAGTGAGCGTTACCGGCACGGCCGGTGCGAAGAGCAGCCGTGCGCGCCGTACGCTCGTCGCGGTCGCGGCGGTCGCCATCGCCCCGGTCGCGCTTTCCTACGCGCTCTACTATCTGATGCCGCGAGAATCGCGCGCCAACTACGGCGAGCTCTTGCCGACGCAGCCCATTGCATCCGTCGCGGGTACGCTCGCCGACGGCAAGCCGTTTCGGCTCACCGACCTCAAGGGGCGCTGGGTAATGCTGATGGTGGCGTCCGGTCCGTGCGACGCCGCATGCGAGCGGATGCTGTACGCGTCGCGGCAAGCGCGGACGATGCAAAACGCCGAGGAAAGCCGCGTCGTGCGCGCGTTGCTCGCAGCAGGCGGGACGCCGCCTTCCGCAGCGATTGCGGCCCGGCATCCCGGGCTCGTCGTCGTGCAGGTCCCGCCAGCGGCGCTGGCAGCGCTGCCGCGGGGCGATCACGCCATCTACCTCGTCGATCCGCTCGGAAACCAGGTGCTCGCCTGGCCTGTCGATCCGGACGTGAAGGCACTTTCCAAGGATCTCGCGCGACTCCTCAAGGCGTCGCGCATCGGCTAGGGCGGGCCTTCCACGCTAAAATGCCCGATTTGGAAGGCCCGCCGTCGCGATGACCACGCTCGCGCTCGCCGAAACCCGGTTCCGCCAGTTCCTCGCGCTCACCAAGCCGCGCGTCGTGTCGCTGATCGTCTTCGTCGCGGTGATCGGCATGTTCCTCGCGGTGCCGGGTGTCCCTCCCGCCGGGCCGCTCCTTGCCGCCACCCTCGGCATCGCGCTCGTCGCCGGTTCTGCCGCCGCCGTGAACTGCCTCGTCGAGCAGAAGATCGACGCGCTGATGTCGCGCACCCGCGCGCGGCCGCTGCCGCGCGGCGAGATCACGTCGTTGTCGACACTTCTCTTCGCGGGCGTGGTCGGTGGCGCAGGCCTGTGGCTGCTGCATGCGTTCGTGAACCCGCTAACGATGTGGCTCACGCTCGCCACGTTCGTCGGCTATGCGATCGTCTACACGGTGCTGCTCAAGCCCGCGACGCCGCAGAATATCGTGATCGGCGGCGCATCGGGCGCGATGCCTCCGGTGCTCGGTTGGGCGGCGATGACCAACGAGGTGCCGCCCGAGGCGCTGCTGCTGTTCCTGATCATCTTCGTCTGGACCCCACCGCATTTCTGGGCGCTCGCGCTCTACCGCACGCAGGACTACGCGCGCGCCGGTCTGCCGATGCTCCCGGTGACGCACGGCTCCAAGTACACGCGGCTCATGATCGTGCTGTACACGCTCGTGCTGCTCGCGGTCACGTTGCTGCCCTTCGCGATCGGCATGAGCGGCTGGCTGTACCTCGCCGCGGCACTCGCGCTCGGTTGCTGGTTCCTGCTGCACGCCGTCGTGCTCTACCAGGACTACAGCGACCAGCTCGCGCGAAAGACGTTCCGCTTCTCGATCTACTATCTGGCGGCGCTGTTCTCGGCGCTGCTGATCGACCACTACGTGCGTTGATGCGCGCCCCATGGCAAACGCTCGCCGCGGCCGCGTTCGCGCTCGCGCTGCTCGCCGGATGCGGCCCGGGAAAGCCCGAGTTCCGGTCGAGCGACATCACCGGGTCTGCCTTCGGCAAGGATTTCGCCCTCACCGACCACACGGGAAGGCCGCGCACGCTCGCGGATTTCCGCGGCAAGGCCGTCGTGATCTTCTTCGGCTACACGCAGTGCCCGGACGTCTGTCCGACGTTGCTCGCGACACTGCGGGAGGCGATGGCGGAGCTCGGCAAGGACGCCGACCGCGTGCAGGTGCTGTTCGTCACGATCGATCCCGAGCGCGACACGCCGCAACTGCTCGAGAAGTACGTTCCCGCGTTCGATCCGCGCTTCCTCGGCCTGTACGGCGATGCGGAAGCGACGGCGCGCGTCGCGAAGGAGTTCAAGGTCATCTACCGCAAGCAGCCGGGCCAGACCCCTGACAGCTACACGATGGATCATTCCGCGGGCACGTTCATCTTCGACCCGGCCGGCCGGCTGCGTCTCTACGCGGGTCATGGCCAGGGTGCCGACGTGTTCGCGCACGATCTGCGCGAACTGCTGCGCACGTCGTCGTAGCGGCTGCATCAGCCGCCGCGCAGCTTCCTCGCCGCCTGCCGCATCAGCTCGACGTCGACGCGCTGCAGCGCTTCGTCGAGCGAAGCGAAGCGCGCAATCGCCTTGCGCTGGGGCCCCGGGGTCACGGTGTCGAGCGTGGGCCCGAAGGCCGCGACGAAGCGTTTGTTGAAGCGCTGCCATGCGGGACCGAAGCTGCCGCCCGATCGGTGGTAGATGCTCACGTCCGCCGCAACCGCGACGGCAAGGCCTGCGCGATGGGCGCGGTAGGAGAAGTCGGCGTCATAGCCATGGAAGCCGTCGAAGCGCTTCGCATCGAAGCCGACGGCGAGCGCGGCCTCCCGCCGCGCGGCGATGAAGCAGCCGTCCAGCAGCTTGATGCCCGTGACGAGCGGCGCGTCGGCGCCCCAGATGAACGCCTGGACGCCGCCATCGGCGGCCGGCAGCAGCACATGCCCGTGCAGGTGCGGCTGGCCCGCTAGAAGCCACGCCGCCGACAGCGCGAGGCTCCCGCCCGCGATGCCGACGACGTCGGCGGTTTCGAGATGCGCGGCGAGACGCTCGATGGCATGTGGCGACACCGGCCACGCGTCGTCGTGCGAGAGGATGACGAAGCGCCCGCTCGCCTGCGCCAATGCGCGGTTGTAGCCCTCCGCAAGCGAGCGCGCGTCGCGAATGACGATCGAATCGAAGGACTCGTCGCCGAATGCGCGCGCGTATCCGGCATCGCATTCGGTAAGACGCGCTGCCTCCACGCTGCAGCGGATGAGCGAAAAGCGCGGCGCGGTCGCCATGCGCGCTTTAGCCTGCTAGGGCTTGCGCTCGATCAGCTCGATCTTGTAGCCGTCCGGGTCCTGCACGAATGCGATCACCGTCGTGCCGCCCTTGACCGAGCCCGCTTCGCGCGTCACGTTGCCCCCCTTTGCCCGCACCGCATCGCACGCGGCCTTCGCATCCGGCACCTCGATCGCGATATGGCCATAGCCGCCGCCAAGATCATAGCGATCGACACCATGGTTGTAGGTGAGCTCGAGCACCGCGCCTTGCGACTCGTCGCCGTATCCGACGAAAGCCAGCGTGTACTTCTGCTCGGGGCGATCGGTCGTGCGCAGGAGCTTCATTCCGAGCACGTTGGTGTAGAAGTCGATCGAGCGCGGCAGATCGCCCACGCGCAGCATCGTGTGCAGGATACGCATCAGAACTCCACCATTTCGAAATCCTCCTTGCGCGCGCCGCATTCCGGACACGTCCAGTTGGGCGGCACGTCTTCCCACTTCGTTCCCGCTGCGATGCCCTCGTCCGGCGCGCCGATCTCCTCGTCATAGACCCAGCCGCAGATCAGGCACATGTACTTTTTCATCGCGAAAGATGCTTGTCCGGATTGGAGTAGACTGCGATTTTAGCAACTCGCGTCGATGCGCCTCTTGCGCGCTGCACGCGGCGCCTTCTCGATGCCTTCCGACAGCGAACCCGACTTTCCGCCGATCGTGTTGACGTTCGGCGCGTCCGATCCATCGGGCGGCGCCGGCGTCCAGGCAGACATCCTGACGCTCGCCTCGATGGGCTGCCATCCGCTGTCGGTGATCACTGCGCTCACCGTCCAGGACACGCTCGGCGTCGAAGCCGTACTGCCGATCGACGCCGAATGGGTCGCCGACCAGGCGCGCTCCCTGCTCGAGGACATCCCGGTCGACGCGTTCAAGATCGGCGTGCTTGGAAGCGTGGAGAACATCGCGGCCGTCGCGGAGATCGTCGCCGACTATCCGGACGTGCCGCTGGTGCTGGACCCCGTGCTCGCATCGGGCCGTGGCGACGAACTTGCGACCGAGGAAATGGCACGCGCGGTGTGCGAGCTGCTCTTGCCGCAGACGACGATCCTCACGCCCAACGTGCTGGAGGCGCGGCGGCTCGCGGACAACGGCGACGACGACGAACCGGCGCTCGCCACCTGCGCCGCCCGCCTGATCGAGACCGGTTGCGAGTACGTGCTGATCACCGGGACGCATGCGGCGACGGCCGACGTGATCAACACGCTCTACGGCAAGGGCGGCGTGGTGCGCACGGACAAGTGGCAGCGCCTGCCCGGAAGCTTCCACGGCGCAGGATGCACGCTCGCCGCCGCGATCGCGGCAATGCTCGCCAATGGCCTCGATCTGGCGGAGGCCGCGCGCGAAGCGCAGGATTACACGTGGCAGACGCTCAAGAAGGCCTATCGTCCCGGCATGGGCCAGTTTCTGCCGGACCGGCTGTTCTGGGCGCGCGAGGAAGGCGAGCCGCGTGCCGACGGGCCGGCGGTGGCCGGCGCGCTCGCTGTGCCGGGCAGCCACTAGGGCCTGTTCACACGATGTCCACAATTGCGTTGCAGGGCCGAAATTGCACGGGGCAAGGCGCAAAACGAAGCCGGGCCGATTGCCCGGCGAGGCTTTGCAACGAAGCACCGGACAATTTCGGCAGCAACCCAAAGGGAACGGGCGCCCTGGGGCGCCACTCTTCGTTGCCGTCCTTGCCAAGACACCCGGTCTTGGCTTCGTCAGGCGCCTTGATTGGCGCCCCAGGCCATCCTTTCGCACTTGCGGACATGGTGTGAACAGGCCCTAATCCCGCCGTCCCTTTCGTGCAAGCGGCCGCGATGGCGCGCACGGGCGCGGCGGCGAGCATCCCGTGGTGGCGCCAGTGCACACGGGCGCCTTGCCGCGCACGCGGTCCCGTATCATGCGGAGCCGATCCGAAACACCCGTCCCGCAGTGAAGGAGCCGGCGCATGAGCCGCAACGACGAACTCTTCCAGCGCGCGCAGCGAACGATCCCGGCCGGCGTCAACTCGCCTGTCCGCGCATTCCGCTCGGTCGGCGGCACGCCGCGCTTCCTGGCAAGGGGGGAGGGTCCGTACGTCTGGGACGCCGACGGTGCCCGCTACATCGACTACGTGGGATCGTGGGGACCCGCGATCCTCGGCCATGCGCACCCGGACGTCGTGCGCGCCGTGCAGGAGCGCGCCGCGTTCGGTCTTTCGTTCGGCGCGCCGACGGAACTCGAGATCGAGATGGCCGAGACGCTGGTGCGTCGGCTTCCGTCGCTTGCGCTGGTGCGCCTCGTGTCGTCGGGCACGGAAGCAACGATGAGCGCACTGCGGCTTGCGCGCGGATTCACGGGGCGCGGCAAGATCGTCAAGTTCGAGGGCTGCTACCACGGCCACGGTGACAGCCTGCTCGTCAAGGCAGGCTCGGGCGCACTCACGTTCGGGCAGCCTTCGTCGGCCGGCGTGCCGGCCGCGATCGCCGGCGAGACCATCGTCGTTCCGTACAACGACCTGCCTGCGGTGGAAGCTGCGTTCAAGGCGGAGCCGGCCGGCATTGCCGGCATCATCGTCGAGCCGATCGCCGGCAACATGAACCTGGTGCGTCCGCAGCCGGGCTTCCTCGAGGGCCTGCGCGCGCTGTGCGATCGCTACGGCGCAGTCCTGATCTTCGACGAAGTGATGACGGGCTTTCGCGTGCACGCGGGTGGCGCGCAGGGATTGACCGGCGTTACGCCGGACCTCACGACGCTCGGCAAGGTGATCGGTGGCGGCATGCCGGTAGGTGCGTTCGGCGGCAGGCGCGCGATCATGGAAAAGATAGCGCCCCTTGGACCCGTTTACCAGGCCGGCACCCTTTCGGGCAACCCGGTGGCGGTTGCGGCAGGGCTCGCGACGCTCGCGGCGACCGAAGCGCCAGGATTCTACGAGCAGCTTGCGGCGAAGACGAAGGCGATGACCGAGGGTCTGGCCGCGGCGGCGAAGCGTGCGGGTGTCACGTTCTGCGCAGACGCGGTGGGCGGCATGTTCGGCATCTATTTCGCGCCTGCGGTGCCGCGCACCTACGACGAGATCATGGCGTGCGACAAGGAGCGCTTCAACCGCTTCTTCCACGCGATGCTCGCGGACGGCGTCTATCTCGCGCCGTCGGCATACGAGGCGGGCTTCGTCTCCGCCGCGCACGGCGACCGTGAGATCGCGGCGACGATTGCCGCGGCGACGCGCGCATTCGTCGCGATTCGGTAGCACGCAGCCGGAGGCAAGACGGTCGCGGTCCGCAACGACGCGCCGAGGATTACGCTGCCCGGGGGGCCGCCGAAACGCGCGCGGGCTGGCGAAGCGTGCCCGGTCGGGAAACGTGGTCTGCGGCTCCGGTGTGAACGGACCGGACAGCGAGCCGGTCTCAATATCACCGGGCGATTCCGCCAAGCCCCCGCGCCGGCATTCTGGGCGGTCCGTCAGGACGAACCGGCAACCGGGAGAAGGTATCGGCCGGGCCGGTCGTGGTGCGTGGCGTCCGCCACCGAGCGCGCAACCGGCGCGGCGCGAATCCGCCCGGGATCGGCCGTCCGGGCATCCCCAGGGGCGTTGCCGGAATCTTCCGGGCCCGCTGACACCGTCGTGCGGTGGCGACAGCGTGCCCGACAACGTCGCCGCCAAACGACAGAAGCGCGAAATATTCCTTCAATTACACATAGTTACGATATTTTCCTCGAACCCGCATGCTATCATCATCGCCTCGACTGGAACCGGTCTTGACCCCATCCATGGACGTGCCCGTCCGCAAGCGCCTCGGCGAACTGCTGATCGAGCGAGGAAAGCTCGACCCGGTGGCGCTCGAACGCGCGCTGCGCCTGCAGCAGGACACCGGCGAAAAGCTCGGCTCGTTGCTCGTGACGCTCGGCCTTTGCGCCCAGCGCGACGTCGCCGAGGCGCTCGCCGCACAGCTCGGTCTGCCGCTGGTCGATGCGGGCAGCTATCCCGAAATCCCGATCCTCGAAGAGCAGATCTCGGCGCGCTTCCTGCGCGAGGCGCGCGCGCTGCCCCTGCACGAGGACGAGTCCGAGCTCGCGCTCGCGATGGCCGATCCGACCGACAGCTACACGATCGGCGCGTTCGAGATGGTGACGGGGCGCGCCGTCAAGCCGCTGGTGGCGATTCCGACCGAGCTCGAGGCCGCGCTCGAGCGGCTCTACGGCAGCGGGCGCAGCGCGGTCGGGCAGATCGTCGGCGACGTCGAAACCCGTGTGGACGAGATCGCGTTCGACGCCGACGTCCAGCAGTTGAAGGACCTCGCGTCCGAGGCGCCGGTGATCCGTCTTGTCTCGCTCATCATCACCAACGCGCTCGAGATGCGCGCCTCCGACATCCACATCGAGCCGTTCGAGAACCGGCTGATCGTGCGCTACCGGGTCGACGGCGTGCTGCACGAGGTCGAGTCGCCGCCCAAGCGGCTGTCGGCCGCGGTGATCTCGCGGATCAAGATCATGGCGAATCTCGACATCGCCGAGCGCCGCCTGCCGCAGGACGGGCGCATCCGCCTGCGCGTTCAGGGAAAGGAAATCGACCTGCGCGTATCCACGGTGCCGACGATGCACGGCGAAAGCGTGGTGATGCGGATCCTCGACAAGGGCGGCGTCGCGCTCGATTTCGCCCGGCTCGGCTTCGAGGACGATACGCTCAAGATCTTCCTCGACGCGCTGCTGCAGCCGCACGGCATCCTGCTCGTGACCGGCCCCACGGGCTCCGGGAAGACGACGACGCTCTATACCGCGCTCGACCAGCTGAACAAGCCGGACGTCAAGATCCTGACGGTCGAGGACCCGGTCGAGTACCAGATGCCCGGCATCAACCAGATCCAGGTGAAGCCGCAGATCGACCTCACGTTCGCCAATGCGCTGCGCTCGATCGTGCGGCAGGACCCCGACGTGATCATGATCGGAGAGATCCGCGACCTCGAAACCGCGCAGATCGCCGTCCAGTCCGCGCTGACCGGCCACCTCGTGCTCTCCACGGTGCACACCAACGATGCGCCGTCGACCGTGAACCGGCTGCTCGACATGGGGGTCGAGGACTATCTGCTCACGTCCACCGTGATCGGCATCCTCGCACAGCGTCTCGTGCGCACGCTCTGCGCCCACTGCAAGGAGCCCTACGCCGCGCTGCCCGAGCTGGTCGAACAGATGCAGTTGCGCAAGTTCGTGCCGAAGGGGCCGATCACGCTTTGGCACGGCCGCGGCTGCCCGCAGTGCGCGCAGACCGGCTTCATGGGCCGGATGGGCATCCTCGAGATGATGCCGATGACCGACCCGCTGCGAAGCCTCGTGATGAAGCACGCGACGGCCACGGATCTGCGCGCCGAGGCGATCTCCGAGGGCATGCTGACGATGTACGAGGACGGCCTGCGCAAGGCGGTCAAGGGCATCACCACGTTCGAGGAAGTGCTCCGCGTGACGCGCGAGAGCTAGGACGTTTCGATGCCGATGTATCGCTACAAGGCAGTGACCCCCGGTGGCGAGGTCGCCACCGGAGAGTTCGATGCAGCCAACGAGTCCGAGATCGTCGACCGCCTTCGTGATCAAGGCATGCTGCCGATGCAGGTCGTGCGCGCCACGGCGGGCGTGACGGCGACGGGTGCCGCGCGCACGGTCGATGCGCCGCGGCGCCGGCTGTTCGTGTCGAACAGGGTGACCCGCGACCAGATGATGGCGCTCACGCGTGAGCTGTCGACGCTGCTGCGCGCCGGCCTGCCCCTCGATCGCGCGCTCGAGATGCTGATCGGCCTCGCCACGACTCCGGCGGTCGCTGCGCTGCTGCAGGGCGTGCGCGACGACGTGCGCGGCGGCAAGTCGCTGTCGCAGGCGCTCGACGCGAGGCGCGAGGTGTTCGGCCGCTTCTACGTCAACATCGTTCGCGCAGGGGAGGCGGGCGGAGCGCTCGGCACGGTGCTCGGCCGGCTGGCGGACACGATGGAGCGCAACAAGGATCTGCGCGAGAGCGTCAAGAGCGCGCTGATCTACCCGACGATCCTGATCGGCGTCGCCGTCATGTCGGTCATCGTCCTGCTGATCTTCGTGGTGCCGCAGTTCCAGCAGACGTTCTCGCAGGCGGGCAAGGCGCTGCCGCTGCCGACCGCGATCGTCGTATGGCTCGGCACCTTCATGCGCCACTGGTGGTGGGCGGCCGCGGCTTGCATCGTGCTTCTTGCGCTGCTGATCCGCCAGCGGCTCGCCCGGCCTGCGGTGCGCAAGCGCTTCGACGGCCGCGTGCTGCGCCTGCCGCTCATCGGCGACCTGATGGCGAAGGTCGAGGTCGCACGCTTTTCGCGCACGCTCGCCACGCTGCTCGGCAACGGCGTCACGCTGCTTGCGGGCCTGTCGATCGTCAAGGAGACGCTGGGCAATGTCGTGATGGCCGATGCGCTCGACGGCGTGATCGCCCGCCTGCGTGAAGGCAAGGGCTTCGGGCGCCCGCTCGCAGAGACGGGTCTGTATCCGAAGCTCGCCACGCAGATGATCCTGGTGGGGGAGGAGTCGGGGCGGCTTGAGGAGATGCTGAACCGGATCGCCGATGTGTACGACCGCGAGGTGCAGATGGCGGTGAAGCGCTTCCTCGCGGTGCTCGAGCCTGCGCTCATCCTCTCGCTCGCCGTGCTGATCGGCGGAATCGTGTTCTCGATCCTGCTTGGCGTCATGGGCATGAGCGAACTCGTGGGCTGACCGCGGTCTAACCGGGCCCCGCGCGTCCGGACGACGGCGCTCGGCCTCGCTTTACTTGCAACGAAGGGAACGACATGGAACGCATCGCTTTCCGAACGCCAGCCGCGCGCATGCGCGGCATGACGCTGATCGAGATCCTGGTCGTGCTCGTGCTGATCGGCATCGTGCTCGGCATCGTCGGCGGTAACTTCATCGGCCGCGGCGAAAAGGCGAAGGCCGATGCGGCGAAGATCGAGATCGGGCAGATCGGCCAGGCTCTCGACCTGTTCAAGCTCGAGGTCGGCCGCTACCCGAGCACGCAGGAAGGGTTGCAGGCACTGATCAGCGCGCCGACCGGCGTATCCAACTGGAACGGCCCCTACTGGAAGAAATCGACGCTGCCCAAGGACCCGTGGAACAACGAATACCGATACGTGGCGCCGGGGCAGCACGGCGCGTACGACATCATTTCGTATGGTGCCGACGGCAGGGAGGGCGGCGAAGGCGCCGACAAGGACATCGCGAGCTGGCAGTGAGCCATTCTCGACATCGGCACGGCCCCGGCGTGCGCGCGAGCGCGCGGGCTCGCGGCATGTCGCTGCTCGAGATCCTCGTCGTGCTCGCGATCATGGGGCTGGTGGCGGGACTCGTGCTGCCGATGTTCGGACCCGGCGTGCCGACGAGCGAGCTCAAGGCGGCCGCGCGCCAGCTGGCGTCGGGCCTGCGGCTCGCGCGGAGCGAGGCGATGGCCACCCGGCAGGAGACGTTCGTCGCGCTCGACCTCGAGGGACGCCGGTTCAAGGTCGCGCGCGACCCGCGCGAGTATCCGCTGCCGAAGGGTGTGGAGCTCAAGCTGTTCACCGCGCAGAAGGACATCGTGAACGAGAAGGTCGGCTCGATCCGCTTCTTCCCGGACGGCGGCAGCAACGGCGGGCGCATCACGATCGCCGCCGGCGAGCGCAAGTTCGAGGTCGATGTGGATTGGCTTACCGGCCGCGTCGCCATCCTCGACTGAAAAGTGACGCGCAAACCTGCTGCGCTTGCCATGACTTTGTCGCGCGCCGTCGCCCGATCCTCACGTACGTCCCGGTACGCTCCGGTCGTGCGCCGTCGCGCTTCGCGTCCTGGCTGCGCTCGCCACGGTTTTCGCGCCACTTTCGGGCGGACTCGCGTTCCTGGCTGCGCTCGCGAGGCTTTTCATCGATCCGGCAACGGCGTCGTGCCTGCACATGCTCCTGGCTGCGCTCGCGACGGTTTTCGCGCCACTTTCGGGCGGGCTCGCGTTCCTGGCTGCGCTCGCGAGGCTTTTCATCGATCCGGCAACGGCGTCGTGCCTGCACATGCTCCTGGCTGCGCTCGCGACGGTTTTCGCGCCACTTTCGGGCGGGCTCGCGTTCCTGGCTGCGCTCGCGACGGTTCTGGCGCCGCTTCCGTGCCGCGTCGAACGCCAAAGCTCGTCGGTGGCTTCTCACTGCTGGAAGTGCTCGTCGCCTTCGTCATCCTCGCGCTCGTCGCCACCGCGCTCTTCCGGCTGTTTGGTGGTGCGATGGGCAACGCCGGCGCGGCGGAGGAATGGAGTCGCGGAGTGCTGATCGCGCAGACGCGCCTCGCGCTCGCGGCGGCGGCGGAGCCGCTTCGCGAGGCGACGGATGGCGGCACCGAGGAGGATGGCCGCATCCGCTGGGAATCGCGCGTGACCGCCTACACGCCGCCGGACGTGCCACCCGAACTGCAGCGCGTATCGGAGGCGATGCCGACGCGGCTCTACAAGGTCGAAGTGGCGGTTCACCTCCCCGCGCCGGCGGGTCGCGAGCGGACCGTGGCGCTCGAAACATTGCGCATCGCCGCGAAGGAGGCAAGATGACCCGCGCGCGCGGATTCACGCTGATCGAGCTCATGGTCGCGATGGCGCTGCTCGCGCTGATGGCCGGCGTGCTGCTGGGCTCGCTGTCGCTTTCGGGCCGATCGCTCGAGGGCGGCGAGCACAAGGCCGAGGCGACGGCCAACATGCGGCTCGCACAGGAGTTCCTGCGCATGCAGCTCGAAGGCCAGCAGCCGATGCGCTGGCGCAAGATCGCCGAGTTCCCGCTGCTTTTCGGCGGCGAGCGCGAGGAGCTGCGCTTCGCTGCGGCGCTGCCGGAGCGCGTCGCCGGTGGCGGCATCTGGTATTACCGGCTCGCCGTCGGCAGGAACGGGGATCGTGCGCCGCTTCTCCTCGAGCGCGTCGTGCCCGACGTGAATGCGCTCGATCCGCCGGATTTCCGCGGTGCGGACCGCTCGGTCCTCGTGGACGATGTCGCCGAACTTCGCGTGGCCTACCTCGGCCGCGAGCAGATGGTGAGTGACGCCGCCGCGTCCAGCTGGCGCGATCGCTGGGACGACAAACAGCGCATGCCGCTGGCCGTACGCATCGACGTCAAGCCGAAGAACGAGCCGGCGTGGCCGACGCTCTACGTCACGCCGCGGCAGTCGCCGGAGGCCGGATGCCGTGCGTGGGACGCCGTGCGACAGCGGTGCGTGAGCATATGAGCGCGCACTCGCGCTCGGCCCGCGGCCCCTTGGCGCGCGAGCGCGGCGTTGCGCTCGTGCTCGCGCTCTGGCTCACGGTGCTGCTGACGGTCCTTGCCGGCACGTTCGCATTCGACATGCGCAGCGAGGCGCTTGCTGCCCGCAACGCGGTGAGCCTCGCGCAGGCGCGCGCGATATCGGACGGCGTGGTCGAGCGCGTGGCGTACGAGCTTTCCCGGCCGCGGATGTCCGAGAGCTGGAACCCCGACGGCAAGATCCGCACGTGGAACGACGGCGCGGCGCGCGTCGTCACGTGGGCGCTCGACGAGACGGCGCGCATCGACCTCAACGCGGCGCCGGAGTCGATGCTGCGCTCGCTGCTCATCACGGCCGGACAGGTCGACGAGCAGACGGCGACTGCGCTCGCGGACGCGATTGCCGACTATCGCGACGTCGACGACGTGAGGCGAGGGAACGGCGCCGAGGAGGCGGACTATCGCGCTGCCGATTCGAAATATCGCCCGGGTAACGCGCCGTTCGAGTCGGTGTCCGACCTGGGGCGCGTGCTTGGCATGACGTCCGAGATCCTCGCGAAGATCGCGCCGTCGCTCACCGTGCACTCGCGCATGCCGGGGATCAACACCGCCACGGCTTCGCGGAACGTGCTGCTCGCATTGCCGGGCGTGACCGCGGATCAGGTGGACGGCTTCATCGCGCAGCGCGCCGAGGCGATCGCCAACAATCTCGGCGTGCCGCCGTTCCCGCCGGCGCAGGGTTTCGCGACGGCGCCCGCGCCCGTCTCGCGCATCCACGCCGAGGTGACCATGCCCGATGGTGTAACCTTCGTCCGCGAAGCAGTCGTACGTCCCTCGATGGATCCGCGGCGCCCGCTCGTGGCGCTCGAATGGACCGAGGCGCCGCGCGTTTCCGCCGCCGCGCCGGCGGCTGCGTCGAGCGCCCCGCAAGCCCCTACACCAACGCCTGATGCCGCCCGATCCTGACATCGCCCTCGCCTCCGGCGCTGCGCGTCCGGCTTTCGCGAACCTTGCGCGCCGCCTTGGCTTGGCCGGGTTCTGGCGCTGGTGGGCCGGCGAACTCGCGCCGCTCGTGCCTGCAGGCACGCGCACTGCAGTGCAGCGCAGGCGCACGCGGCCCGTGCTCGCGTTCGACGCCGAGCGCGTGACAGTGCTGCAACCCGTGATACGCGAGGGTCGGCTCACGATGATCGAGGCCGCGCAGATCCCGTTGACCGGCGATTCCGCGACGATCGTCGCGGCCGGCCGCGCCGCGCTTGCGCCGCTCGCGCGCGTCGTCTATGGCGGCGCCGTCTCGGCGCTGCGCGTCGTGGTCGCGCTCCCGCATCGCCAAGTGCTGCGCCGCACGCTGACGCTGCCGGCGGCGGTCGAGGAGAACCTGCGGCAGGCGCTTGCCTACGATCTCGACCGCCATACGCCCTTCAAGGCGGAGGAACTGTACTTCGATGCGGTCGTCGTCGGGCGCGACGCCGCGCGCGGCGAGATCCGGGTCGATCTCGCCGCCGCGCGCCGCGCAATCGTGGACCAGGCGGTACGCTACGCAAAGAGCTTCGGCGCGAGCGTGGCCGCCGTGGTGCCGGACGTGCAGGGCAGTGAGCCGTCGAGGCTCAACCTGCTTGCGGACTCCGAGCGGCAGCCGAGCGCGCCGTGGGCGCGCTGGCAGTTCTGGGTTCCGATCGCTCTGCTCGTGTGCGCCGCGCTCGCCGCGGTGGTGGTGCCCCTATGGCAAAAGCGGGCGTACGCGATTGCGCTCGCGCGCGCCACCGACGAGGCGCGCGGGCAGGCGGCCGTGTCCGAATCGCTGCGCGCCGAGCTCGACAAGCTGACCGCCGATTACAACTTCGTGCTCGAGCGGAAATACCAGTTCCCGCCGGACCTCGAGGTACTGCACGAGGTGACGAAACTCCTGCCGGACGACACCTGGTTGCTGCAGATGGAGGTGAAAAGCGCGCCGCGCGCGAAAGAGCCGCAGCGCGAGCTGTTGCTGCGTGGCGAATCGGCCAACGCGGGCCGGCTCATCAGCGCGTTCGAGGAATCGAAGGCCTTCATGCAGGCCGCGCCGCGCTCGCCCATCACCAAGATCCAGCCGGGCCCCGGCGAAATCTTCGATCTCGCCGCGCAGGTGCGTCCGGTCAGTCTGCCGGTCCCGCAGCCGCTCGCCCCTGCCGGCACGGACGGCGCGGCGCAACCTGGGACGCCGGCGGGGGCTCCTCCGGCGCCGGCGACCGCCACGCCGGCATCCGGGGCGTCGGCGGGGACTCCTTCAGCGCCGGCGACCGCCACGCCGACATCCGGGCAGCCGGCATCCGGGCAACCGACGGCGGCAACGCCGGGACCCGCGCCGGCGGCAGCACCCGCGAGCCCTCGTGCGGTCGCGCCCGCGCCCGTACCACCTCCCGCGGCCGCGCCAATGCCTGAGGCGGCGACCAAAGCGACGCCCGCACCGGCGCCGGCCGCATCGACACCCGCCCCGCCGACCGTTGCACCGGCGCCGGCCGCATCGACACCCGCCCCGCCGACCGTTGCACCGGCCGCTCCCGCCAATGGCGCGGCCAATGCGCCCGCACAGGCGCCGGGTATCGTGTTCAGCGTCGAACCTTCCGCATCCGAAGGTCCAGGCGGCGCGGCGGAGTCGCCCTCGGGGTCGATGTCCGGTCCGAGGCGCAAACCGAGGAACCCACCGTGACCCCCGCGTTCGTCGCCCGGCTTTCGCCTGCGCAGTCGCGCCTCGTCGCGATCGGCCTGCTGGTCGCGGTCGTCCTCGCGGCGCTCGCGTTGCTGCTCGTGCCGTGGCTGCTGATGCACCGCCACTACGACGACGCGATCGATACGCTGACCACGCGCCTCGAAACCTATCGCCGCGTGGCGGCGCAGGCGCCGGGCCTGCGCACCGCGCTCGACGCGTTGCGGGCGAAGGACGGCCGGCGCTTCTACCTCCGCAATACGGCGCCGAACCTCGCCAACGCGGAGCTGCAGGAGCTCGTGCGCGCCGCGATCGAAAACAACGGCGGGCGGATCACGACGAGCCAGAACATCGCGGCGCGCGACGACGGCCGCTTCAGGCAGCTCGGCGTCAGCATGCAGTTCTTTGCGACCACGACGACGCTGCAGAAGGTGCTGAACGCGATCGAGTCGGGGCAGCCCTACCTTGTCGTCGAAAACCTGACCGTGCGCCCGGTGAACGCGTTCCGCGGGTTCAAGCCCGCGCCGGGACAGGAACCCGAAGTCGTCGTCCAGCTCGACGTCTCCGCGTGGGCGTTCCCGGAGCCTGCGCGCGCCGCCGCGGAGAAGAAATGATGTTCGGTGGAAGCAGGCTGCAGGACCTTCAATCGGAGGCTCACCGATGAATGCATTCATTTCCCGTTTCGGCGCGTGGATTGCGTGGCTCCTGCCGTTCGCGCTGATCGCGCTGCTGCTCGGCTGGGAGACCGATTGGGGCCGCACGCTCGCCGACCGCCCCGTGCCGCAATCCACACCCGCGCCGCCGCCGGTCGCCGTCGCGCTGCTGCCCGACTATGCGGTGGCGGGGGGCGTCGATGCACGCCGCGAGACCGTCGAGCGCACGCTGTTCAATCCCACGCGCCGGCCCGCGCCGGTTCTCGCGCAGGACGGCGCGAAACCGCGCCTGCAGCGCGGGCAGTTCGTCTTGACGGGGACCGCGGTAGTCGGCACGAAGGCGATCGCGTTCATGCGCGAGGTCAACGGCGGCAAGCCGCGCTCGGCCAAGATGGGCGACGTGATCAACGGCCTCACGGTGGCCGACGTCAAGCCCGACCGGGTGAAGCTGGTGCTGGGCGAGGAGTCGGAGGAAGTCGTGCTGCGCGTTGCCACCGGACCGAGGACGACCGCGCAGCCCGTTCCGTTGCCGCCACCTCCGGCAGCCGGTATGCCGGCCGAAAGCGGTCAGCCGGTCGCGGCGCAGCCCCAGCCCGCCGAAGGTGGCGGTGATGCTGCGCAGACCCTGCTCGAGCGGCGTCGCGCGGCTCGCGCGGCCGCCGCTCAGGGCCAGCAACCGCCGGCCGGCAGCATTCCTGCGGTACCGAATCCTGCGGTGCCCCAGCGGCCGGCGCCGGCCCCTGCAACAGGCGCAGTACCCGCCACCACGCCCGCAGCCGCGGCGCCGGCCGATCCGGCCTGGGCCAGCGTGTACCAGCGGATGCAGCAAAGGCCCTGACGCGCCATGATTCCAATTCCAACCGCCCAGGATGCCGCACGAACCTCGTTCGGCCCCGCGCTCGCACGGACCACGACAATGCCGTCATCCGCACTGCCCCGCACCGCGCTGGCCGTCGCGATCTCGCTCGCGATCGCCGGCTGCGTGACCGCACCCGAGCAAACGGGGCCGCGCACGCGCGCCACGCCGCATCAGACAACCACCGCCATCGACGCGCAGCGTGCGTCGGAAGCCGCGGATGCGGCGGGCGAGAAGGCGCGCCTCTACAAGGGCACCGGCATCGTGGTCAAGGGCCAGCAGCCCGGGGGCGGTGTTCCGCCCGCGCCGCCCATTCAGCAGACCGGCGGGGGCGTGGTGCTGAACTTCGAAGGGGCCGACCTGCGCGAGGTGGTGCGCAATGTCCTGGGTGACATCCTGAACGAGAGCTACACGATCGATCCGGGCGTCGGCGGGCAGGTGACGATCCGCACGTCCTCCGGCATCCCGCGCGAGGCGCTGCCGGCGACACTCGAGATGCTGCTCCGTTCGAACGGCGCGACGATGATCAAGGAGGACGGCATCTACAAGGTCGTGCCGTCCGCGGCCGTCGTGCGCGGCAACGTGACGCCGCAGCTCGGAAGCTCGCAGCGTCCGCTGCCGCCGGGGTTCTCGGTGCAGATCGTGCCGCTGCGCTTTGTCGGCGTGCGCGACATGCTGCGCATTCTCGAGCCCTTTGCGAAGGATGCCCAGGCCGTGCGCTCCGACGAGCTGCGCAATCTGCTGATCTTGGCCGGTACGGAGCGCGAGCTGAAACACCTGCTCGAAGCGATCGACATGTTCGACATCGACTGGATGGCGGGCATGTCGGCCGGCGTGTTCACGCTTCAGAACGCCGACGTGAAGAGCGTGATGCAGGAGCTGGAGAAGGCGATCGGCAACCCGCAGCAGAGCCCGCTCGCGGGCATCCTGCGCATCATCCCGATCGAGCGTCTGAACGCGCTGCTCGTGATCACGCCGCAGCCCGCCTACCTCGAGGAGGCCAAGAAGTGGATCGAGCGGCTCGACCGCGGCGGCGGCGGAGACGGCCCGCGGCTCTACATCTACCAGCTTCAGAACAGCCGGGCCGAGCGCGTGGCGCCGCTTCTGCAGCAGGCATTCACCGGGCGCGCGCAGCAGCCGTCTGCCGCAGCGGCACCGACGGTCGCGCCGGCTACGCCGGCCGGAACGATCGTGTCGCCGCCCGCGTTCACTCCGCAGCCGCTGCAAGCGCCGCCGACGACCATAATCACGCAGGCGCCCCCGGCAGCCGCGGCTGCGCAGGCAGCGCGTCCTGGCGAGGGCACGGGCATCGTGCGCAACCTCGTCGCCGTCGCCGACAAGGACTACAACTCGATCATCATTGTCGCCACGCCCCCCGAGTACATCGTGATCGAGCAGGCGCTCAAGAAGTTCGACGTGCCCCAGCGCCAGGTCGTGATCGAGGTGACGATCGCCGAGGTGACGCTGAACGACACGCTGCAGTTCGGCGTGGACTGGCTGTTCCGCGCCGGCGCGCCGTCGGAGCGGGGCGCGGGCGGCAACATCATCCGCCGGATCGATCCGCCCAACATCGGGGGTGGCACCACCCCCGGCATCGGCAGCGCCATTTCCACGGCGTTCCAGGGGTTCACCTACCTCATCACCAACTCGGCCTTCCCTGGGGGTGTCCAGGCGGCGCTGCGGCTGCTCGACACGTACGGCAACACCAAGGTGATCAGCAATCCCCATCTCGCCGCGCTCGACAACCAGAAGGCGACGATCAAGGTGGGCAACAAGATCCCCATCGCGCAGCAGACGCTGGTCGGGGGAACCACGAATGCCGTTACGACCACGTCGCAGTACATCGACACGGGGGTGCTGCTCCAGGTGACACCGCGAATCAACGCGGGCGGTCTCGTGACGCTCGATGTGCAGGCCGAGGTGAGCAATCCCGGCACCGTGGCGAATCCGGGCGATGCGCCGCCGATCAACACGCGCTCGGTTCAGACGCTGGTGTCGGTTCCGAGCGGCCAGACCATGGTGATGGGCGGGCTGATCCTCGACACGGGGCAGAACGCCTCGAAGGGGCTGCCGCTGCTCTCGCGCATTCCGATCCTGGGCGGTCTGTTCGGCGAGCAGACGCTCAGCACCGATCGCACGGAACTCGTGCTGTTCATCACACCGCGCGTGGTCGAGAGCGAACTCGACGTCAAGAACGTGATCGAGGACATGCGGCGCCGGATGGAGTATCTGGACCGGGCCTTCCCGGCAGCGCCGCTTCCGCAGCCGGCTCCGGCCTCCTCGATCCAGGGGTCGATGACCGGCCCCGGGGCGGGTGTCGCCCCTCGGTGACAGCCCGGATGTTGTTGATGTGCAACACATGGAGGCCCGCCGCCAACGTGTGCCTCGCGCAATTGACGGTGCCGGACCGGGTCGCTAGGCTTTGCTCAAGGATTGCAGCGAAAACCTTTCCGTGTCCGGGCACGGTTTTCAGAGAGCCGCAACAGGACCGGAGTTAGGTAATCAATGCACATTCTGAGCGTTTTTGCTATTTTTCGGCATTTTCGGAACTTGAGCGTCGCCAAATGGCGACAGAACGCGGCCGTAGCCTTTGTTTCGGCGATCGGCTTGGCGGGCTGCGCCTCGACCGGCGGACTCACGAGCGAATCGCCGAACGAGACGAAGGTGGCGGTGGTGACCGAGCGGGCAACCGAGCGCTGGAAGGCGCTGATCGCCGGCAACGTTCCCAAGGCTTACGAGTACCTGAGCCCCGCGGTGCGCGATGTGATGACGGTCCAGCAATACAAGGAAAAGATTCGAACCAGCATGTATCGGGACGCCAGGATCGACAAGGTCGAGTGCGGGGCCGATGCGTGCAAGGTGAATCTGATGCTGACCTACGACCATCCGCGCATGAAGGGCATCACCACGCCGCTCGAGGAGTCGTGGATTCTTGACAAGGGGCAGTTCTGGTATCTGTACCGGGGGTGAGCGGGTCGTTGCATAAGTTCCACAGCGAAATGCGTGGGGCGGACCCGAATCGTTTGTAAAAGCAGGGAAGCTGTAATAACATTCGCTGGCTGTTGGTCTAAAGTGATCACTTTAAACGGCAACTCACAGGAGTCATCATCAACATGAACACGTTCAAGAAGAAGTCGCTGTACGCCGCGCTAGCGGGTGTTGGCGCGCTGGGCGTGACGGGCGCCGCGCAAGCGGTCAACGTCAACCCCAACGGCCTGGGTCAGGCGCTGATCTATCCGTATTACACGGTCCGCGCGTCGGGCGCCGATGCCTACAACACGCTGCTGTCGGTGGTCAACTCGACGGCGTCGGCCAAGGGCGTCAAGGTCCGCTTCGTCGAAGGCAAGAACAGCCGCGAAGTTCTCGACTTCAACCTCTACCTGTCGGCGTTCGACGTCTGGACCACCGCGATCATCCCGACCGCGACCGGCGCGGGCATCGTGACACAGGACAAGTCCTGCACGACGCCGGCGATCACCGGCACGGTTGCGTTCGTGAATTACCTGCTGACCGACGCCGCGGGTGGCGATCTCGACCGCACGCGCGAAGGCTACGTCGAAATCATCGAAATGGGCGACATCCTGGCGGGCTCGATCAGCGAAGCCGCGGTCACGCACGTCAACGGCGTCCCGACCTGCTCGGCCGCAGGTCTGGCCGACAGCGTCATCCAGGCCAACACGACGCTCGGTTCGGGTGGCCTGTTCGGCGGCCTGACGCTGATCAACGTCAACCGGGGTGCCGACACGGGCGTCGATGCAGTGGCGCTCGAAGCGTTCCGCGCCGTTCCGCCCGCGATCTGGGCGCCGCCGGGCTCGATCCTTCCCGACCTGACGCAGGCTCTGCCCGCGACGGCGACGATCTACCGCGCCGGCACGGCGGTGACGTATCCGTTCACGAGCGGCATCGACGCGGTCAGCGCGACGATGATGCACAACCGGTTGATGAACGAGATCATCCTGGATTCGGGTACCGCCTCGGGTACGGACTGGGTCATCACGGCGCCGACCAAGCGCTACTACGTGACGTCCACCACCGCGACGCCGCCGTTCCAGCGCAACTTCACGTCGTCGGGCGCCTGCGATGACGTCCTCATCAACGTCTGGGATCGCGAAGAGCGTACGGGCCTGCAGCCCACCAACTTCTCGCCGCCGCAAGGGTTGACCAACACGGCACTGTGCTGGGAAGCCAATGTCGTGACGTGGGAGGGCAGGAACGTTCTGCAATCGAAGAACAACGTGAACATCAACCCGACCTCCATCGTGCCGGGTTACCAGAACGGCTGGTCGCTCTTCGACTTCTCGGTGGCGACCACAGGCCCGATCACGCAGCATCGCCTGGTCTCGCTGACGGGCGCCACGTTCAGCGGGCTGCCGGTCATCGGCTTCAACGTCTCGACGTTCAACAACAACACGCTGGTGGACAGCTCGACGAACAGGCCGGTCGACATGCGTTACGGCCAGAGCTTCACCCATCGCTACACGACGCTCGTCACGGGTGGCGCGCCCTGATCGAGACGCGCGAGGCGAGGTGTTTGGCAACAGGCACCACGCCATGCAACAGGAAGGGCGGGAGGCAACTCCCGCCCTTTTTTTCTGTCCGATTTTGTGCAACCGTCCGAGCAACCGTTCGCGCCGAACGTCGGCTCGGGTCTTGCTTGCACCACAAAGCTGCGTATGCTAATATCATTAAAATTATTGGCGCCCATGCCCGGGAGTTGAAATGACCTCTATCAAGCACGCCCAGTCCCGATTCCTCGCAATCGCAGGTTTCGCGGCGCTGGCCGCGTTTCCAGCGGCGACGCCGCCCGTCGTCGCAGCGCCTGTCACCATCGACGTGCCGGGCTGCTCGTCGACGATCACGCCGGCTGTAGTCAACGGGGTCGTTGTGCTTAACTGCGGCACGGTGACGCCGCCCCCGGTGGGTGCGCCAGCGGGCTGCATCGCTACGGCCGCTCCGACGGCGCTCACCAGCGCCGGTGGCGGCGTTGCAATTGCGGCGACATGCTCGGGAACGGTGACGAGTTGGGCTTGGACGCGGAACGGGGCGACGTTCGGCACGGCGGCCGCGAACCAGAGCGATGCGCTGCCGGCCAACGCCACCGGATCTGCGGTCTATTACACCTACGCTGTCACCGCCTGTAACGGGACCGCGTGCGCTGCCGCAGTCAGCGTGGCGGTTGTGGTCGCCGGCACGACGGCTCCGCCGCCGCCGCCCGGCCAGATCGCCTGCGTGGGCTTCGCGCGCACCGTCGTGATCGACCTGCCCTGGGCGAGCACGACGGCGGCAAGCCGCGTGCTGACCAGCAGCTACGGCGGGTTCGGCGCCAATGACGCACTGGTGGTCAAGCTGACGGTGCCGGCCGGGGTCGTGTCGAGTTCGCCCGGGTCGATCAGCATGGCCGAGTGGGGTACCGGCGGGAATCCGCGTTACGCATCGCTTTCGACCACCGCGTGCAACTTCGGCACGACCAACTGGTTCGCCGATCTGTGGGCCTCGGGCACGATCAGCTCGCCGCTCTATGTCGGTGTGCCTGCCCCGGCCTATGCCGGCGCGTCGCTGCAGGCGGGCCAGGTCTACTACCTCAACGTCCGCAATACCGACCGCTGGGGCAACCCGAGCTGCTCCGAACCTTCGGGGTACTGCAACATGTTCATCGACTTCTACAAGCCGCCGGGAACCTGATCCCGGGCAGGCGGGTCGCAACGAAGCCCCGGTGCGCCGGGGCTTCCTTTTTTTGAATGGTGCAATCTCGATGAACGTGAATGGGATGAAGGCCGCGCTCTTCGCAATCCTGTGTTCGACGACGATCCTCGCCGACGCCGCTGATACCGACCCGATCCTCGCCCAGAACTCGAAAGAGGTCGTGCGCCAGTCCGAGTTCGAGATCGAGCTTCTCAGGGTTCCGCCGGAGCTGCGCGACGAGTTCGTCACGAGCCGCAAACGCGTGGGCGACCTTCTTGCCCAGATGCTGCTGCGCAAGACGCTTGTCTCGGAGGCGAGGGCGGCAAAGCTCGACCAGCAGCCGGAGACGGTCGGCCGCATCAAGGCCGAGACCGAGCGGCTCCTCGCGCAAGTCCGCGTCGCCGCGCTCGACGAGAAGTTGGGCGCGGCATTCGACCAGAAGCTTGCGCAGAACCAGGCGCGGGCGCGCGAGATCTATCTGGTCGACCGGGACAAGTTCCGCGCGCCGGAGGAAGTGAGCGCGTCGCACATCCTGTTCGACGCCAAGAAGCGTGGAAGCGACGAGGCCAGGAAACTGGCGGAGCAGGCGCGGGCGCGCATCCTCGCCGGTGCCGACTTCAAGGTGGTCGCGGTCGAGGTGTCCGAGGACCCGTCGGCGAAAACGAACGGCGGGGCGCTAGGCTGGTTCACGTCGGACAAGATGGATCCCGCCTTCGCCAAAGCCGCATTCGGCATGAAGCAGGTGGGCGCGCTGTCCGAGCCCGTGCAATCGCAGTTCGGCTGGCATATCATCCGGCTGGATGGCCGCAAGGAATCGACGGTTCCGCCGTTCGAGCAGGTTCGCGATCAGATCGTGGCCGATCTGCGGGCAAGGTACGTCGAAGAGCAGCGGGACGCCTTTCTGGGCAGGATCCGCAACGATCCAGCGAACACGATCAACGAACCGGTGGTCGAGCAAATGGTGGCGAAGGCCCGCAGCAGCAAACCCGGCCTCCCGAAGCCCGCCAGCCCGTAGCGCTTCGAGCAACACCCGTCCACTTCCTTCTTCCTGAAGCGTCAGCCGGCCGTGCCGATGCCCGACGGCGTATCTTCCCCCGCCGCGGCGCGCGGACGCTCACGCGCGCCGCGGCGGGCGCGTTTGGCGCAGTCGCGCACGCTGTTCCGGAATTTCTTCCAGCGCGAGCTGTTTGGCCGCTACCTGGGCAGCATCACCGGCCTTTCGTGGGCGCTGATCCACCCGCTTGCGCTGCTCGCGGTCTACCATTTCGTCTTCACCTCGGTGTTCCGGGTGACGGATTTCGCCGGCGCGAGCTTCGTCGCGTTCGTTGCGGTCGCACTCTGGCCATGGCTCGCCGCGCAGGAGGCGCTGCAACGCGGCACCGTGTGCCTCGCCGGGTACGCGGGGCTGATCCGCAAGGTCGCGTTCCCCCATGAGATCGCAGTCTATGCGACGGTCGCCGCCATGCTCGTACTGCAATTCGCGGGGTATCTCGCGGTGCTGCTCGCGCTGTGGCTGATCGGCGAGCCGATTCATCTGGAAGGCCTGCTGCTCGCCGTGCCGCTGTGGCTCGTCATGGCCATCGCGGTGACCGGGATCGTCCTGTTCCTTGCCGCACTGCAGGTGTTCGTGCGTGACGTCGAGCATGTCCTGATGCCGGTGCTGATGATCCTGATGTACGTGACGCCGATCCTCTACCCGCTCACGCTCGTTCCGGAGAGATTCAGGAGGCTTGTCGCCGCGAATCCGTTCTCGTGGCTGGTGGGTCGCCTGCGTGACGCACTGCTCGAGGGGCGGATCGCGCCCGAGCCCGGCGATCTCGTTGCGGTCGCCGTTGCGCTCGCGGTGCTTGCCGCGGGCCGCTTCATGTTCCTGCGCCTGTCGCCGCATTTCGAGGATTTCGTATGAGCGCGGCGAGCGAGGCCCGATCGGCGCTGCGGGTCGAACCGGTCGCCGCGGCCGATGCAGCCGCTCCGGCCGAAGCGGGCTCCGGCGTAGCACCGCTGCTTCGCCTGCAGGGCATCGGCAAGGACTATGCGAAGGTCGAGACGCGCGGCGGCCGGCTGCGCCTCGTGTGGGACCTGCTGCGCGGCCGCGAGGCTGCGCACGTCTTTCGTGCGCTCTCCGATGTGAATTTCGAGATGCGCGCCGGCGAATCGCTCGGCGTGATCGGCGAGAACGGCGCCGGGAAGTCGACGCTCCTCAAGGTCATCGCCGGCGTGATCGAGCCCACGCACGGCGCGCTGGAAGTGAGCGGGCGCGTGGGCGCGCTGCTCGAGCTGGGCTCGGGTTTCCACCCCGAATACAGCGGGCTTGCGAATATCGACCTGTCCGCCGCGTTGCTCGGGCTCTCCCCCGGCGACATCGCTGACCAGCGCGAACGGATCATCGAGTTCGCGGATCTCGGGGAGCACATCGGCGACCCGATCAAGACGTACTCGTCGGGCATGGTCGTCCGTCTGGGCTTCGCGATCGCGACGGCGCTCGCGCCCGACATCCTGATCACCGACGAGGTGCTCGCCGTCGGCGACGAGTCGTTCCAGAAGAAATGCATGGAATGGATGGAGGGCTTTCTCGACCGCGGCGGCACGCTCCTTATCTGCTCGCACTCGATGTATCACGTGCAGAAACTCTGCCGGCATGCGCTCTGGCTGAAGGACGGGCGCGTCGAGCACTACGGTCCCGCGATCGAGGTCTCGCAGGCCTACCTCGCCTACCACGAGACGAAGCGTGCGAAAAGCAAGCGGGCCCGCGGCGCGGTCGCCGTGCCGACGGTCGATGTGCATGCGATCCGCGCGCTGGAGATTCTGCCGGGCGAGGCCGTACCGATCGGTGCGGACGTCACCGTACGCGGACAGGTGTACTCGCCGGACGGAACCGCGCCCGTGATCCTGATCGGGATCGTGCGCGCGGACGGCACGCCGGTGTATGGCGTCGCCTCGGACATGGATGGCTGGACACCGGTCAGGATCGCGCACGATCGCTACGAGTTTGAGCTGCAGTTTCCGTCACTGCCGCTGCTGCCCGGGAGCTACGTCGTGCGTGCGCACACGCTGGACCCCAAAGGCGTCTATCTGTTCGACCACATCGAGCTGCCGTTGCACGTCAAAGGCGAGGGGCGCGAGATGGGCTTCGTTCGCCTGCCCCATCGCTGGACCGGCAGCGAGCCGCGATGAAAGCCCGAAGCCATGTCTGAAGCGACGTTCGAGGAGTCGTTGGCCGTCGTGCGATTCGGCAACGCCGAGTTCTTCGCGCGCGACCTGTTCTTCGAGAGCTTCCGTGCGCCGTTCCCGGTGCCGCGCGATCAATGCGGACTTCCCATCGACACCGCCGCCGACAAGTGGCACCAGTTCGTCGCGTTCTATCGATGGTCGGAAACGCATTTCGAGCCGGTCGGCTTCTGCAACTGGATCCGGCACGGTGACGTGTATCTCGAAGGCGGCATGTGCGTCCGCCGCAACTTCTACCGCCGGCTGCCGCGCGCTCACTGGGACGCGTGCAAGGCGCGTGGCGGCGTGGCGCAGATCATGATGGAGACGGCGGCGACCCAGTTGACCGATTGCGCCGCCTGGTTCGGCTATTGCGGCGACAAGCAGGCTTATCGGGTGGACAGCCGCGTCGGCTACGAGCCCACACGCCATCATTTCCTGATCGTCAAGTGGTTCCGGGCGTTGCCCCCGGAAGAGCGCGAGGCCCTCGTCGACCGGATCGCACAGATTGGCCCCTTCTAGAACCCAGGTTCCCGCCCGGACGCGCCCGACGTCAGCCGCGCAGCAGCGCTGCGAGTGCTTGCGGGTCCTGCCAATGCTGGCCGCAGACATAGCGCGGCAAAAGCCAGACGCTGTCTCCGGGCGCGATCGGCCGCGGGTCCGTGGTGAACGCAGCCTCGATGCCCGCGCCATGGCGGGGAAGCCAGTGCTCGGCGAGGAACGCGCTCCAGTGCCCGAATGGATAGGCGAAATAGGGCGCATTGCGACCGGCGGTGCGCTCCTGCAGGAATCGCTGCGCGGTGCCGATCTGCGCCTCGGCATCCTCGTTCGTGCGCACTTGCGTGAAATCGGCGCGCACGTCGCGCGAATGCGCCACGCGTCGCAGGCCGGGATGCAGATGGTCCCAGCTGTGGTTCGCGATATCGAGAAGCCCGCTCGCGAGCGCGACCCCCCACCAGCCGTCGCCCATCGACCCCGGGCCGAGGTAGGTGTAGGTCGCATCGAACGACGCCTCCATTGCCCGGCGCGCTTGCGGCGAGGCGATCACGAAGCTCGTCGCGTGCAGACCGGGCTGCGCCGCGACACCGTGGCGTGCCCGGAAATCGCGCAGGATCGACAGGAAGCCGCGCTGGCGACCGTACGCCGGATGCACGAAATCGTCGCAGTCATAGACCGGCCCGTCGTCGAACGACAGCGCGACCACCGTTTGTTCGGTCTGCCGCTCGCCGCGCGCAAGCGCGACCACTGCCGACAGCGGGACGATGGGTAGGCCCAAGCCGGTCACGAGCCCGAGGTCGTGCGCGAGCGCCACGTGGTCGTTCGTCTCATAGCCCGAGCCGAGCACGCGGTGCGAGTGGTAGGTGAGGACGATCGCCTTCAAGGAAGATTCCCTGGCCGGCAGCGGGTCAGGCCGAAACGGTACCATGCAAGGCGACTTTGCCGCCGCACGGTGTCGCACGGTGTCGCACCGAGTCGATGTGTGACTCCAACCGGCACGAAACCAGGCTGCGCGATGCCCCTTGCCGTTCCGATCCTCACCTATCACTCGGCCAACGTGTCGGGCGATGACTACCTCACGAACGACCATGTCGCGTTCGCGGAGGACCTTCGCCTGGTCAGCGCCCTCGGGTGGACGATCGCGGGTCTCGATCGCGTGATCGACGCGTTGCTGGGGGGGCGGCCGTTGCCCGTGGGGCGCATGCTCGGGATCGCGCTCGATGACGGGACCGACTTCGACTTCATGGACCTCGACCACCCGCGCTGGGGTAGGCAACGGGGGATGTTCGGAATCGTGACCGACTTCCTGCGCGAGCATCCGGATGCGCAGCCGGGGATGCACGTCACGTCGTTCGTCGTCGTGTCGTCGGCGGCGCGGCAGGAGCTCGACCGCACATGCCTGATCGGCTCCGGCTGGTGGAGCGATGGCTGGTGGACGGCTGCCGTCGCCAGCGGACGCTGGGCGATCGGAAACCACAGCTTCGACCACAACCATCTCGGGATTGCCCGGAGCGTGGCGAACGTCCCCGAGCGGGGCACGTTTCGCAACATCGCCGACCTTGCGGCGGCCGAGGCGGAGATTGCCGCCGCCGCCGCCCATCTCAGGGCGGTCGTCCCGAACCCCGGCGATGCGCTCTTCGCCTATCCGTACGGCGAGGCCAACGACTATCTGGTGCGCGAATACTTCCCGCAGCATCACGAACGGATCGGCGTCAAGGCCGCCTTGGCGAGCGACGGCGGCCCGGTCACGGAAGCGAGCGATCGCTGGCTGTTGCCGCGCTATGTTTTCGGGCACCACTGGAAGTCGCCCGCCGAGCTTTCCCGCCTGCTGCGCGACGTCGCTTCGTGACGGTCACGGATACGCGCGCCCGGCTCAGGCACAGGACGTCGGTCGGCTAGAATAACGGGTCGGCGGTCGCCGCGCGCGTGGCGCCCGCGCCCGCCACGATGCCTGATGCCTTCCGACCTCGAGTTCACCGGCGAGCGCCTGATCGCGAACGCTCCGATTACCGTTGTCGTGCCGGTCTATAACGCGGCCGCCGACGCGCGCCGTTGCGTCGAGTCCGTGCTCGCCTGCACCGCCGGCGACTACCGGCTTGTTCTGATCGACGACGCTTCACCCGATCCCGCGGTCCGCGCGCTCTTTGCGGAGCTCGGCTTGCGGCAGCTGCCGCAACTCGAACTTCTCGTCAACGAGCACAACCTGGGCTTCACCGGCACCGCCAATCGCGGCTTCGCGCACGCGCGGGGTGATGTCGTGTTGCTCAACTCGGACACGATCGTCACCTCCGGCTGGCTCGACGCCCTGGTGCGCTGCGCGTCCTCGGATGTGCGCATCGGGACGGCGACGCCATTCTCGAACAATGCCGAGATCTGTTCGTTCCCGCGGTTCTGCGAGAACAATGTCTGGCCCGAGGGGGGCGACCCGGAGCCCGTGCGCGCCGCGCTGGCGCGCGCCGCGGTTCCCACCTACCCGGACCTTCCCACCGGCGTGGGTTTCTGCCTGCTGGTCCGCCGCGCGCTGCTTGATGCCGTCGGACCGTTCGACGTCGCATTCGGCGCGGGCTACGGCGAGGAGAACGACCTCTGCATGCGTGCGGCAGCCGCCGGATTCCGCAACGTGCTGTGCGACGACGCCTTCGTGCTGCACCTCGGTGGCCGCTCTTTCGAAGGGCGCAAGGAGGCGCTCGGCGCGCGCAACATGGCGCTTCTGCTCGAGCGGCATCCCGACTATCTCGAGCGCGTGCACGACTACATCGCGGCCGATCCGCTCGCACCGCTGCGCGCATCGGCACTGACCGAACTCGTGCGCGCGACCGGCCCGAGCCGGGGTGTGCTGCATGTCATCCACCACCACGGCGGCGGCACCGAGCGCCATGTGCGGGCATTGGTCGCCGCCTCGCGCGAGCGCTGGCGCCACTATCTCGCGATCGCGGTCGGCGACCGTTGGCAGATCGAGGATCATCGGGCCGATGGCGATGTCGCGAGCGCGACGTTCGATCGCGCCGCCGGCGAGGCGTGGCCGGAGTTGCTGATGTCGCTGTGCGCGACGTTCGGCGTCGACCTCGTCCACGTCCACAACCTCTCGGCATGTCGCGAAGGTCTGTTGGAGGCACTGGCAGCCGCGCGCATTCCGTACGGCTACACCGTGCACGACCTCAACTTCGCCTGCCCGACGATCACATTCATCGATCCGACCGGCATGTATTGCGGAGGCCAGACCGACGTCGGCACGTGCAGCCGCTGCCTCGCCGCGCAACCCGGGTTCCAGCGCATCGACATTGCGTCCTGGCGGAGCCGACATCGCGCGCTTCTGGAGGGCGCGAGCTTTATTGTTGCCCCCTCGCAATGGACCGCCCAGACGTTGCGCCGATATTTTCCGGCGTGCCGCCCGGCGGTGATCCCGCATGGCACGCCGGAGCCCGTCGCCGACCGCATGGCGGGCGAAGGCCCTGGCGTCACGCTGCCCGACGACGGCATTGCGAGCGTCGCCGTGCTGGGCGCGATTGGTCCGGACAAGGGGGCACGGCGGCTCGAGAGGCTGGTCGAACTTGCGCGCGAGCGCAATGGCCCTGTGCGTTTCGTGCTGATCGGCTATCTCGACCGCCAGCTTACGCGCTGGCAGAGCGACGACGCGCGCTTCGCCGTCCATGGCCGCTACGACCCGGCCGAGCTGCCGGATCTGCTCACGCGCTATCGTGTCCGGCTCGTTCTCTTTCCTTCCGCCTGTCCGGAAACGTTCTCGTACACGTTGTCCGAGTCGTGGCGCGCGGGGCGTCCCGTGCTGGTCCCCCCCATCGGCGCGCTCGCCGAGCGCGTGGCCGCGACCGGCGCAGGATGGCTGATGACGGAAGGCGACTGGCGAGACGAGCGGGCGATGCTCGATCGCATCGTCGAGCTGCTGTCCCCCGGGCAGGCGACGGCGTTCGCGGAGGCGGAGCGCCTCGCGCGTGAGGCTCCGCAGCCGACGCTGCAGGCAATGGCCGATGCGACGATCATGCTCTACGATGCCGTGCCGATGCGGGCGTGGCCGGAGAGCGCGCGCTTTGCGGCGGTGCGCGTTCGCGATGCGTTCGGCTATCGACCTTGGCACCCGCCGGCTGCGTCAGTTCCGGGAGTGGACAACGGCAATGCGCTGTCCTCGACGTTTGCGACGTCGGTCGCGCGTGCTGCGCTTCGCATGCGCCACACGGCGCTCGGTCGTGTCGCTTATCGGCTTGCGCCCTTGCGCATGATCGAAGCGCTGCGCGCCCGCCTGCGTTAGGGCCTGTCCACACGATGTCCGCACGCGCGAACGGGCTCTAGCTGATGCCGCCTGCGCTGACCTATGCCGACTGGCTCGCCCGCGGCCGCACCCATCAATGGGAGGGGCGGCCGCTCGACGCGATTCCATGCTTCGAGCGGGCCGCGCGACTGGAACCGCGCTCCAGCGAGGCGGCATTCTATCTGGGCGAGGTGCGCTGGCAGCTTGGGCAGGCGCAAGAAGCGGTCGCCGCGTGGCGCGAGGCTGCACAGCGCGCTCCCGGGTACCCGCCGCCGCGCGTGGCGCTCGCCGAGGCGCTGCTCTTCGTCGGGGACGAACCCGGTGCTCACGTAGCCGCGTTGCAAGCGCTCGCGATTGCGCCCGACGAGCACCGCGCGCGCGTGATCGCCGCCGTCTCGACACCGGTCGACGCGGCCAATCCGATCGATCTCGCGGCGCTGGCGACGCTCGCCGGCCGCGATGCCGCACCCTTCACCGCGCCGCCAATTGCGCAGGCGCTCGCCCGGCGCTGGAATGCGCATCCGGACGCAACCGGCAGCGCCGCGCTCGCATCCGCGCTGGCGCCGCACGTCGACTCGCTCCCGTGGTCGCTGCTCGTGCCACTCGCCCGAAATGCGTTCGCAGCGAATGCGGTCGCCGGCGACGACCTGCGCGCGGCGCTCATGCGGACCGCGCTCGAGCGGAGCATCGGCCCCGCCGATGTCGATGCGCTGCGCCAACTCGCGAGAATCGCATCCGGCGATGGTGATCCAGCGTCCGCGACGGCGATCGCCGCACGCTACGCCGGGCATTGCGTGCAGATGTTCACGCCCGCCCATCCGCTAGTCTGGCCGCGACGCACGGCGGGGAATCGGTTGCGCGTCGCAGCGCTTGCGCCACCCGATCTGTCGGCGATCGCTGCGCTGCTCGCCGACGCTTGTGCGACGTTGCGGGATGGCGAGGAGTGGACGCTCTGGATTCCCGCGGATGCGGCGACGAACCTGCCACCGCTACCCGCCGCCTTCGGCGCGGCGACGGTGCGCATCTGGCCCGCTTCGCCCGATATCAGCCTCGCGCGAGCGATCGCCTTGGGCGACCCGGATCTGCTGATCGACGGGATCGGACTCGAAGGTCCCATCGGGCCGGTTGTCGCTGCGCATCCGGCGCGTGCGCTGGTGCCGCTCGCGCGCCTTCCGCTGCCGCCCCCGCTCGAGCCCGTGCGCGATCGCGACGGGGCGGTGAACTCATCGACGTTGGTCACGGAACTCGCTCGGTACAAGGACGCGATCGCGATGGCGCCGGCCTGCCCGGTCACTGCCGCCGAACTGCGCGCCGCGTGGGAAGAGGCTGTGCGGATCCACCAGGCAGGCGACGGCGAAGCCGCGCGGACCGCCTACGATCGCCTGCTCGAGTTACAGCCAGGCTATGCCCCTGCGCATTTCCTGCGCGGGGCCCTGCTTCGCGATGCAGGGGACAAGGAAGGCGCGGAACGCGATTTCGTGCTGGCACTCACCGCTGCACCCGACTATGTCGAGGCGCGTGTCGCCGCGATGCGCCTCGCGTCGGGCACGGGCGACATCGCGTTCGTACGGGCACTGGCCGAGCAAGGCCTCGCGCGCGCGCCGCATCCGAACGCCGTGCTGTTGCGCACGCTTGGCGAGGCGGAACTTGCCCACCGCGACCACGGCGCGGCGATGGCAGCGCTGCGACACGCACTCGCGCTTGTGCCGACCGACCCCGACACGCACTACAACCTGGGTGTCGCGGCGCAGATGCGCGGCGACCTGGCGGAGGCGGCGCGCGCTTACCAGCGTGCGCTGGTGCTGAGCCCGGACCACGTCTCCGCGCATTTCAACATGGGCGTGCTGCTGCAGGAGCAGGACAACGTAAAGGGCGCGCGCACCGCGTACGAGAACGTCATCGCCCGCGATCCGAAGCGCGCGGCAGCGTACAAGAACCTGGGCGAGGCGTTGCTCGCGGCGGGGGAAATCGACGCCTTCTTCGAGAACTTCCGCCGCTTCGAGGCAGCATGCCCGGACTCGCTGTCGCTTGCGGTGCAGGCGCTCGAGGTGTGCCAGTTCCGCGGCGACTTCGTCGCGCTCGACCGCTTCCTCGAGGGACTGCGCCACGAGCGCTTCAAGGCGGCAGACGAGGCGGAACTCGTAGACTGCCTCGAGCAGCTCCTCTACATCGTGCTCTTCTTCGACGTCGAGCCGGAGATGGTGTTCCGGCTCGCCCAGACCTACGACGCGTCGGCGCCGCATGCCTACGGCAAGCCGCTGCCGCGGCCGGCCGAGCGAGTGCCGGGACCGCTCCGGGTCGGCTACCTGTCGGGCGACCTGCGCAATCACGTCATGGGCAAGATGATGTGGCAGGCGCTGCAGTATCACGACCGCGAGCGCTTCCAGCCGCACTTCTATTCGACGTCCAAGGTGCGCGACGACTGGACCGCGCACTTTGCGGGCATCGCCCATGCGTTCGTCGGCGTGGCGGGAATGTCGGAGCGGGAGGCGGCGGAGCGCATCGCAGCCGACGACCTGGACATCCTCGTCGATCTTTCGACGCATACCCGCGGCGCGAAACCCGGCATCCTCGCATTCAAGCCCGCGCGTGTGCAGATCACGCATGTCGCGAGCGCCGGCACCGTCGGCCTGTCCACGATCGACTTCAAGCTGACCGACCGCTATGCCGATGTGCCGGAAAGCGAGGCGCAGCAGATCGAGCCCTTCCTGACGATGGAAGGTTGCGTCTATCCTTACCGGCACATCGAACCGGCGAGCGTGCACGCCTTTCACCGCGGACCGCTCGGCATCGCCGCGACCGATGTGGTGATCGGCACCTTCGTCGCACCGCTCAAGCTGTCGCGGCGCTGCCTCGGATTGTGGCGCGAGGTTCTGGCGAGCGTGCCGAATGCGAAGCTCGCGTTCTCGCCACTGAACCCGGCATTGCGCGGCGCGATCCTGCGGCTCGCAGCGAGCGGCGGCATTCCTTCGTCGCAGCTCGTGTTCCTGCCGCAGGGACGCGACGACGCCGAGAACCAGGCGCGCTACAGCATCGTCGATTTCGTGCTGGACCCGATGCCGTTCGGCGGCGTCAACGGCGTGCTCGAGCCGCTCGACATGGGTGTCCCCGTGGTGACGTTGCTGGGCAAGCGGCATGGCGAGCGAACCGCCTACTCGATCCTCGCCAATCTGGGCGTGACACAAACGGTCGCGCAGACCGGCAGCGAATACGTCGCGATCGCGGTGCGGCTTGCCACCGATTCCGCGTTCGCGGCGAGCGTGCGCGCGGCGATCCGCGCGGGTCTCGCGCATTCGCCGCTGGTGGACATGCGGGCACATACGCGCCATCTCGAGGCCGCCTACGTCGAGGCGCTGGCGCGCAATGCGCCGGATGCGCTTGACGCGGCAACGGCCGTGCAGGTTCCATCGTGAGTGCCGCCAGTTTCGCGAAGCTGCAATCGTTGGTGAGCGCCAACGATCGTGCGGGGGCGATGGAACTTGCAGCGAAGCTCCTTCGCGACCCGCGGCTCGCGCTCGAAGCGCGCGTCGAGGTGCTGCGACTGCGCTCGATCGTGCACGAGCGGGCGCGCAACCTCGCGGCGGCGCTCGAGGACATCGACGCGGCGCGGAAGCTGAAGCCGCTCGACGCGAGGCTCTGCAACGAAGCGGGCCTGCTCCTGAGCGACCTGGGCGAGCGCGAGCGTGCGATCGCGGCCTTTCGTCGTGCGGTGAGCCTCGATCCACGTTATGCGCGGGCGCTCTCCAATCTCGGCACCGCGTTGCGCGAGTCGGGCGATCTCGACGGCGCCGTGCAGGCCTACATGTCGGCTGTCGCGGCGAAGCCCGATTACGCGCTCGCATGGGCGAACCTGGGCGCGGCGCGCCGCCAGATGGGCATGCGCGACGAAGCGGTCGCCGCCATCGAGCGCGCGCTCGCGCTGGATCCCAACAACGGGGTCGCCCTGCTCGCGCTCGGCGCGCTCCGCCGGGCCGAGGGCGAGGTGGACGCGGCGGTTGACCTGTTCGCCGCCGCGGTGCGTGCGAGCCCACGCGAAACGGGCGCCTGGTTGCAGCTTGCGGGGACGCTCACGGAGCGCGACGATCTCGATGCGGCGAGGCAGGCGTACGGGCAGGCGCTCTCGCAGGACGCTGGCTTGCTGCGCGCGCTGTTCGGCCGCCACCTGGTCTTGCGGATGGTGCCGCCCACACTGGCTGCACTTGCGCAGGCGCGCGCCGATTTCATCACAGGGCTCGCCGCGATCGAACGCGAGCTGCCGCAGCGAGCGGCTGCGCTCACGTCCGACCGGCTGCTGGACGAGCTGCGGTGGGTGAACTGGCTCTTGCCCTATCAGGGCGAGGACGAGCGGCCGCTGCAGGAGCGCTATGCGCGCGCCGTCGGAGAGGCGATCGAAGCCCGGGCCCCGCAATGGCGGGCACCGCTGCCAGGACGCGCACGCGACGGGCGTCGGCTGCGTGTGGGCTTCGTCTCGGGGTTCTTCCGCGACGGAACCGTGGGCCGCTATTTCGAGCACTGGCTGACCGATCTCGACCGCGCGCAATTCGAGGTGGTCGTCTACCATCTGACGCCCGGATTCGATCACCTGGCCGAACGAATCGCGGCGCGCGCCGATGTCTTTCGCCGCTGCCCGCTGTGGCAGCCGTCGCAACTCGCGCGCCTCGTGCGGGGAGACGAGCTCGACGTGCTCCTCTATCCGGAGCTCGGACTCGAGCCCTCGACGTTCGCGCTCGCGGCGCTGCGCCTCGCGCCATTGCAGTGCGCCGCCTGGGGACATCCGATCACGAGCGGCCACGCGACGATCGACGTGTTCTTCTCGAGTGCGGAGATGGAGCCGCCTGATGCGGCTGCGCATTACAGCGAACGCCTCGTGCTGTTGCCCGGCATCGGCACGCGCTATGCGAAGCCGCCGGCGCCGGAAGACACTTCGCGCGCGCGCTTCGGCCTGCCGGAACAAGGGACGTTGTTCCTCTGCCCGCAGTCGCACTACAAGATCCATCCGGAAAACGACGGGCTGTTCGCGCGCGTGCTCGCCGCGGCGCCGCAGTCGCGGCTCGTGCTGTTCGAAGGACGTCATGGCGGGCTCACGCAAACGTATCTCACGCGCCTGCGCGGCGTGCTCGCGGAACATGGCGTCGATCAGGGGCGCTTGATCGTCCTGGCGGGAGTCGCGCATGCGGACTACATGCGCATCAACGCCGTGTGCGACGCGATGCTCGACACGCTGCGCTGGTCGGGGGGCAATACGAGCCTCGATGCGCTCGCCGCCGGGCTGCCGATCGTCACGCTGCCGGGGCGATTCATGCGCGGGCGCCAGAGCCTCGGAATGCTGCGTTTGATGGGGATGGACGAGCTGATCGCCCGCGACGCCGACGACTACGTGCGAATCGCGGTGAGGATTGCAACGGACTCCGCCTGGCAGCGCGAGCTGTCGTCGCGAATTCGCACGAGCGCCGCGCGCGTGTTCGATGATCGCCGTCCGACCGCGGCGCTGGCCGAGTTCCTGCTGGCCAACGGCTAGCGTTGCTTGGGCGCCCCGGCGCTTTCGGCGAGAGCGCCCCGCACCTCCTCGACGACGCTCTTCCAATCTCCGGGCGCCGGCTGGCGGAAAAGCCGCGTCCGCGGATACCAGGGACTCTCCCGCCCGGAAACGCCCCAGCGCCAGTCCGACGCGAACGGCAAGAGCGTCCACACCGGCCGGTCCAGCGCGCCGGCAAGGTGGCCGATACTCGTGTCCACGGTGATGACGCGATCAAGCTCCGCGATCAGCGCCGCGGTGCCGTCCATGTCATTGCGGGCCGGGAGCCACAGAAGGCGCGAGGCGAGCGCCGCGTCCTCGCCTTCCGCCGTGCCCTGCTGCAGCGACACCCATGTGACCCCCGATGCGGAGAGCAGCGGGGCGAGCGTCGCGAGCGTCGTCGAGCGTCGGCGATCGTCGGCGTAATGACGGCTTCCCGACCAGGCGAGGCCGACGCGCAATCCCGGAGGCAGCCGCTCGAGCTCGGCCCGCGCGTGTTCGCGAAGCGTCGCGTCCGCAGCGAGATAGGGAGTCACGGCCGGAATGTTGGTCCCGTCGATGCCGAGCAGGCCCGGAAGCGACAGGAGCGGAGCCTGCGCGTCGAATGCCGGCAGCGGATCATCGGGTCCGACCACGCCGGCGACGCCGGGAGCCGTGCGGAACAGGCGGACCAGTGCTGCTTGCGCGCGCACCAGCACGCGCGCGCCACGATTGGCGAGCAGGCGGGCGAGCCGCACGAACTGGATCGCATCGCCCAAGCCCTGCTCGGTCGTGAGCAGCAGCGTGCGGCCGCGCGGATCTTCACCGTTCCAGCGCGGACCCGGCACGGGCGCGCCCGGCGACTGGAATACGCGTAACGCCAGTCGCAACTCGTACTCGCGCCAGCCCTCGGTGTAATCGCCGCGTGCGAGCAGCGCGAGCGCCAGGTTCCAGCGCGCCTGCGCGAAGCCCGGTTGCAGCTGGAGCGCGCGCCGATAGGCGGCGATCGCACCGTCGACGTCGTTGCGCGCGCGCAGCGACAACCCGAGATTGTTGAGCGCGGTGACATGATCGGGCTTTCGCGCGAGTGCCTGCCGGAACGCCGCCACGGCGTCGGCGTCGCGGTTCGCGAGCGCGAGCGCGAGGCCGAGGTTGTTGTGGAACTCGGGTTCCTCCGGATTGAGCGCCAGCGCCCGCTCGAGCAGCGGCAGCGCCTGCGCGAGGTCGCCGCGCTGATAGTGGATCACGCCGAGATAATGGAGCGCGACGGGGTGGTCGGGCGCCTGCGCCAGCGCGGCGTGGTAGTTCTGCTCGGCAGCCTTCAAATCACCGCGCTGGTGCGCTGCCATCGCTGCCGACACCAGCGGGTCGGCCGCTGGCCGAGGGGATGCGGCGTTCGGCGCCATCGTGGTGCCAGCGACGCCGTGACATTGCTTGTAGCGACGCCCGCTGCCGCACGGGCAGGGGTCGTTGCGGCCGATCCCCACACCCTGTGCGAGCGAGGATTCCGCCTGCGCGAGCAGCGCCTGTGCTTCGGCGCTGCGGGGCGCCGCGGCGAGGATCCTCCGCGCAATCGCGATCGCCGTTGCCCACGTGCCCAGCGCGATGCAGTTCCGCAGCAGTTGCGCGCACTGCGGCGAGCGCGCGATCGCGTCGGGAAACGTGCCGACGAGCGTCGCCAGTTCCGTGGGGGGCATCACGCGACAGAAGTTGAACAGGCCATGGAACCCGAACGGCCGCCCGATCGGATATGCGGCCTCGAACGAGAAACGATCAGCCATCGCCTCGTCGCCGAAGCGGATGCCGTACTCGCGCTCGAGCAGCGGACGGTACGTGCGGCAGATCGTCAGGTCCTCCAGCTCGACGAGCTCGATGCGCGGGTCGGCCAGTGCCTCCAGCAGCTTGCGCGAGCGCAGCGAAAACCCGCCGTTGCCCACCCGCATGCCGTCCTCGAACCAGAACCACTTCGCACCGAGGTAATCGCGTTCGAGAAAACCGGGATCCCACGCTTCGGGGTTGACGACGTAGCCGTCCCATTGCACGAGAAGCACGTGCGGCGTGGCGATGTGGCGGCGCAGCTCCTTCAGCACGAAGCGCGAGTAGTCGTCACGCGAGTCGATCGGCGGCACCGCGGCGATCTCGACGCCGGCGGGCTCGGGCCCGGAGTTGCCTTCACCCGTAAGCAGCAGCGTGCGGCCGAAACGGATTCCTTCGCGCGATTTCAGGAGCGCGCGCAGCGCGAGCGCAGGGTTCGCAGTGTCGACGCACGCGAGCGTGACGCCGGGAAGATCCAGCACGTCGAGGGGCTAGCCGGCGCCGGCTGCGCCCGGCACGGGAGCAGTTGGCGCGGCCTGGAGCCAGGACCGGAACGTCAGCATCATCCAGACGACGAGCAGCGGCGCGATATGGAGCGTCGCGCGGTTCACGGTCGACTGGTCCTCGACCCATACGCCTGCATTGGTGAACGCGAAGCCGAAGAACAGGAACATGAGCCCGGCCGCCAGGATGACGGTGAGCGAGCCAAGTTCGGGCGCGAGCAGGTTGCGCCAGCCGAGCGCGGCGGTCGCGAGCAGGCCGTACCAGAGCAGGTGCCAGTTGCCGAACATCAGGTAGGCGTCGGCGAGCGCAGACCAGGGCAGCCGGAATTGCCCCTGCAACTGGTAGCCGAGGAGCGAGAGGTTCGTCTGCGCGAGGACCGCGACCAATACCGCGACCAGCACGAAGCCCGCACCGGCGATGCGCAGGCCGAAGCGGGGGCAGAGCGCGACGACGATCCCGGGCAGGAGCGTCAGCGCCCACATCTTGCCCGGGTTCTTGACCGTGACGCACGCGGCGACGAGCAGCAGCGCGAGCAGCGCGTCGTGCCAGCGTCGTGTCGTGGTCCAATCCAGCGTCGCGAGCACCGCGAGCGTAAAGTACGCGGACATCGCGAGGTCGGCGTAGCCGGCAAGCGCGATATGCACGTTCAGGATCGGCAGCGATAACACGAGCCACGTGCCGGCGAGCGCGACGAGCGGTGGGAATCTCCGGTGATCGAGCGCTCCGTAGATCGCGAGGCCGAGCGCGAGGCCGTTGACCCACCACGGGAAATTCACCAGCGCGTCGTCCCAGCGTCCGACGAGCAGCGCTCCCCACACCTGTGTGAGCGGGACCGTCGCTGGATAATGCGGAGCCGCGTCGATGTAACCGGCAGCGCCTAGGGTAGCGAACCAGTCCACCGGATTGACGAATGGCGCCATCGTGCGCAAGCCGAACCAGACCCGGGACTTGGTGGCCCACTGCGTCCATGCGTCCCATGGATAAAGCGGACGCACCGCGACCTCGTACAACAGGAACGCGAAGCGCGTGAAAAGCCATGCCAGCAACGCGATCCAGACCCCACGCTGCCAGCCCGCGAGCTGCCGGCCGGCGAGCGCGGTCCCGGTCGCGCGAAGCGAGGCGCGCAGGTCCTTCTGCCGGCGCAGCACGAACCACACGAGGAGTGCCGTCGCGACGACTAGCGGGCCCGCGATCGCGCCGATGCCGAAAGGAATACCCGCGAGCGAAAGCGCGCGCATCCAAAGCGTGAGCAGGAAGACGCCGACGAACCAGCCGCATCCCCACTTCCACGCAGCGCGATCCGACGCACCGCCGGCGGGGAGCGCGAAGAGAAGCGACACTCCCAGTGCCCATGGAACGGCGAAACCGGCAGTTAGCGCGACGAATTCCATGTCGTCAGCGGATCTCGAACAGCGCCGCACCGGGGCCGACCAGCTTGAGCTCGGCTGCGACCGACTGCGTCGGCTCCCAGCGTAGACGCTGCTGTGCCGCGTCGTACTGCACTCCCTTGCGCTGGTAGACCAGAAGCCAATCGCCCGGCCGCAGCTGGTCGGCCGTCGGCATCAGGTTGATGCGCGGATCGAAATACACGTTGTGCGGGTAGAGATGGTAAGCCGCCCGACCGCGGAAGTAGTGCTCGTCCGCCACGACGAAGATCCGCACGGGTTTCTCGGGCAGCACCTTGAGCGCTTTCTGGGCGAACGAGAACAGGGGCCCGTCGTCGTTGTTGACGCGCTTCTCCTCCCATGACTTTCCGCTGTATATCCCGCTCGTCAATTGCATCTGGCGCGCGAGATTCCACGTCCAGCGCATGTCGAGCAACAACCACGCGCCGACGAAGAACGCGGCCAGCGCAATGCCGGCATGGGCCGAAAGCCAGGCGGGGCGAAAGCGACGAACGAGCATGAGCGCGAGCGTTGCGAGCGCAATCGCGGCCGCGAGCAGCAGCGGCAACGGCAATTCCTGGAAGTCGGAGCCTCCGGTCACCGTGTTGATCGATGTTCCCGTCCATTGTTCGAATGCGAGCCACTCGTGCGCGCGGTCGCTCAGTACTTCAGCGGCGCCCATCGGCTTGGCCTGCACGCCGCGGATAATCATCGGCTGCGGGAGGCTGCCGCGGACGGCGAGCGCAATGCCCCGGATGCGCCCGACCCACTGCGACTCCTTGACGAGCAGCACCGGCAGCAGCCGTCCGGACTCGATGCGCAGCGGCACGGCGTTGATCTTGTTCGGCGTGTAGTCGGTCTGCCAGAGAAGGCTCGCCTGCACGTTCTCGGGGACGTCGATCGCAATCCAGGCGATCGCCGCGTAGTCGCTGGAGCGGAGATCGGCGGCGACCGAAATGATCGTCATGCCGGTCGCATCCGGCGCCGTGACGAACAACTCGTCGCGGACCAGACGGCCCGCGCCGCGCGCGAGTTGCAGGTCGCGCGCCCCCCAGGAGAGCGGCTTGGCCGAGGGCAGCCACGGGCCGGGAACGGCGAATGCGAGATACGCGATGACGCAGACGGCGAGAGCGCCGAGGAACAGCACGGCGAGCCCCAGGATCTCGCGCCGCGCGTGTCGTTGTGCACCGGCAGCGGTCGCAGGTGGAGGCTCCGGCTCCGGCTGCGGCGAGGGTACCGCGCCCGCAGCGCCGACCGCTACCTCGCTGTGCAACTCGTTTGACATGGTGAGCGGCGGACGCCTGATGCTTCAGCGCGACAGGACGATCGGGCAACGATAACGGATCATTGTAACAACTCCGGCGCGCCGGCCCTCGCCGGCGGAGGGCGCACACCTGCCCATGCTTCAGTAAGCGTTTTCGCTGCGGACGAGGTGGATCAGCGTAAGCGCGATGATGCGCAGGTCGAACCAGACCGACCAATTCTCGATGTAGTAGAGGTCGTACTGGATCCGCTCGCTCAGGTCGGTGTCGCCGCGCAGGTCGTTCACCTGGGCCCAACCGGTGATTCCGGCCTTGACGAGATGCTTCTGCATGTAGCCGGGGACCTCATGCTTGAAACGCTCGACGAATTCCGTACGCTCGGGGCGCGGCCCGACGATCGACATCTCGCCGCGCAAGACGTTGATGAACTGCGGCAGCTCGTCGAGACTCGTGCGCCGCAGGAAGGCGCCGAGCCGCGTCGCACGCGGCTCGCCGGGCGCAGACCAGACCGGCCCCGTTGCCGCTTCCGCGTCAACCGGCATCGAGCGGAACTTGAGCATGTTGAATCGCTCCCCGTTCCACGTGATCCGTTCCTGCCGGTAGAGGACGGGCCCGGGTGAGCTCACCTTGATGGCGATCGCGATCAGGAGCATCAGCGGCGAGATCAGCGCCAGAAACATGGCGGCAAACACGAAATCCTCGATCGCTTTGGTTACGCGGTGCGGACCATCGAGCGGCGAATCCGTGAGGTTGATGACCGGCAGCCCGACGATTTCGGAAACCGAGTGATGCAGCAGCGAGAAATTGAATATGTCGGGGACAAGGCGCACCTGCACCGGATGCAGCTGCAGTCGGTCGAGCACGGCGCGGATGCGACTGTCGGCACGCAGCGGCAGCGCGATCCAGACCTGGTCCATCGGGTCGCGCTCGAGGTCCTCGAGCATACGGTCGACGTTGCCGCGGACGGCGATGCCGGCGATCTCGGTGCCGACCTTCGCCGGGTCGTCGTCGTAGAAGCCGCGGATGTTGAAACCTGCCCAGGGAGCGGCACGCAGGCGGGTGGCGATGTTCGTGCCGAGCTGGCCCGCACCCACGATCACGACGTGGCGTTGGTTGTATCCACGGCGGCGAAGCTGGCGCAGCGTGAGCCGGATCGCGATTCGCAGCGACAGGTGGCCCGCGAACGCGAGCAGCAGCCAGTAGATCGACCAGACGCGCGAGAACGCGGTCCCGGTCTTGGACAGGAACATGAATCCGGCCCAGGCGGCCGCGAGCAGCAGCGAGGCGTTGACCAGACGGCGCAGTTCCTCGAATAGCGTCACACCGCGCTGCGACGAGTAAAGCCCTGCCCAGGCGAACAGCGCAGCGGCCAGCAGCGCCATACCCAACAGGGCCAGTACATAGTGCTCGGGCAACTCGAAATCGCCGAGCGGCGGGTACATCCGGTAGGCGACAACGCCTGCCAGCATCAGGATCAGCGGGTCGATCACGCGTATCAGCTGAACGAACAGCGGGGCGTTCTGCTTGAGGACGCTGCGCTTCATTGCGCATGTCCCGCAGCGAACGTGGACCATTCGGAGGCGACGCATGCGGTGAACTCGCGCCGGAAGCGCCCGACCCCGAAACGCATCGCGTTTTCGCGACACGCCTGCGCGGTGATGCGCGCCGAATTGGCCTCGAAATCCATGATCGCGGCGGCGATGGCCGCCGGTGCCTGCTCGGCGAAAAACACTCCGGTAGGCGCCGGCGTGTCGAGACCCCGCACCGTCTCGGTCACCCCGCCGGCATCGTAGGCGATGACCGGCGTGCCGTGCGCCTGTGCCTCAACCGGCGCAATGCCGAAGTCGTCCTCGGCGGCGAACACGAACGCCCGCGCACGGCCAAGCCAATCGTCGCGCTCACTGTCGGACAGTTGTCCCAGCAGACGCACGTTCAGACCCGCGGCGGCCTCGATGCGCGCTCGCTCGGGACCTTCGCCGATGATCACGAGTTCGCGATCCGGCAGAGCGCGGAAGGCGGCGGCGATCATGTCGATGCGCTTGTAGGGAACGAGTCGGGACACCGTCACGTACGACCGCCGCTCCGCATGCCGCGGCAGAGAGGGTGGCATGTCGACCGGCGGATAGATGATACTGGACGAGCGGCTGTAGCAGCGTTCGATGCGGGCGGCGATGTGGCCCGATATCGCGACAAAGCGCTGCACTCGGCCGCTCGCAGCGCGGTCCCATTCGCGAACTCGGTCGAGCAGGCGGCGGGCCAGCACGCCGCGGAGCCCGCGAGCGAGACCGACCTGTGCGAGGTACTGGTCACGCAGATCCCATGCGTAGCGGATCGGTGTGTAGCAATAGCATATATGCAGCTGCCGGGCGTGCGTGCGCACGCCTTTCGCCACCGCGTGCGAGCTCGAGATGACGAGATCGAACCCCGACACGTCGAGACTCTCGATCGCCCGCGGGAAGAGCGGCAGGTAATGCCGAAATCGCGTCCGCGCCCCAGGGAGCCGCTGCAGGAACGTCGTGCGTGCGCGCCGTCCGCCGATCCTTGCCCGGAATTCGGGCGGAAAGAAATCGACTAACGCGAAGAGCTCGGCTTGCGGATACAGCGCGAGGATCTGCGCCAGGCATTGCTCACCGCCCGCCCAGGTGTCGAGCCAATCGTGGACGACGGCGATCTTCACAAGCGGGGCCGCGCGGCGGGCGCCATGCGTCTCCGACGCGCATGGCGCGGCGGTGTCGGGCGACTCCTCGCTTTCATGTGGGTGTTACAACAGGCTGCGAACACCGGATACTGGGCCAAACCGTGCCCGAGGGGGGCGCGGCCGCGGGCTTGCCACCGCGACTCCTGCGCGCCGGGTTTTCAAGATTACCACCGGGGCGACGCTCGAACGTCTTCCACTCGCGCCCGGGGCGAATGGCGCATGGGATAGCGCTCCGCTCGCCCGCAGCGCTTGGCGCGCGCTGGAGCAGTACCAGGCGGTCGATGGCCCAATGGCCTTAGCATGCTGGCGCGCAGGGATCCTCAGCCAGCGCGTGATTGCCGTGCTTCAGGCATTTGGCGGCAAGCCTGGCGCGCTATCATAGATGTGCCAGCAGCCGTGATTCGCCAGACCGGTCTTGCGATGTCGATCCCCGTCAACGATCTCAAGCGCCATGTCGCGGGCTTCGCCGACGAGGTCAGGGACGTTCTGACGCGCGTTGCACGGAGCGGGCGGTATGTCCTGGGGCAAGAGCTCGAAGCGTTCGAGGCCGCCTTTGCCGGATACTGCGGTGCGCAGTTCGCGATCGGCGTCGGCAACGGCACCGATGCGCTGGAGCTTGCGCTGCGCGCGCTTGATGTCCGGCCGGGCGACAACATCCTCACCGTTGCAAATGCAGGCATGTACTCGACGACCGCGATTCGGGCGGTCGGCGCCGTGCCGTTCTTCGTGGACATCGACCCCGCGACGATGCTCGTCTCCCAAGACGCGTTCGTCGCCGCGCTTCGCACGAAGCCGCGCGCAGCGATCGTCACGCACCTCTACGGCCGCATGGCGGAAATGGATGCGATCGGCGCGGCTGCGCATCAGGCGGCCATTCCGGTCGTCGAGGACTGCGCGCAGGCCCACGGCGCATCACGCAACGGACTCAAAGCGGGCACCTTCGGGGCGATCGGCTGCTACTCCTTCTACCCTACGAAGAACTTGGGTGCGTTGGGCGACGGGGGCGCGCTGCTCACGAACGATGCCATTCTCGCTCGGCGGCTGCGGTCGTTGCGCCAGTACGGTTGGTCGTCGAAATACACAGTGGAGCTTGGCGGTGGCCGCAACAGCCGATTGGACGAGATCCAGGCCGCAGTGCTGTCGGTGTTGTTGCCCCGGCTCGACGGCTGGAATGCAAGGCGCCGGAGCATCGCTTCGACGCTGTCCCGCGGGATCATGCATACGGCGGTCCGTCCGGCGCCGGAAGGCGGCGAGGAGTTCGTCGCCCATCTCTATGCCGTCAGGACCCCCGCTCGCGATTCGCTGCGCGCTCATCTGAAGAGGCGGGGAATCGACACCGACATCCATTACCCTATAGCAGACCATCGCCAGCAGCCTCTTGCCGATGCATATCGTGACGTGCGTCTGCCGGCGACCGAGACCGCCGCGCGCGAGGTGTTGACGTTGCCCTGTTTTCCGGAAATGACCGACGACGAAGTGGCGCAGGTGATCGAGGCGTGCAATGACTGGCAGCCCTGATACGCGATACTCGCTCGTCGTCCCCGTCTACCGCAATCGGGAATCGTTGCCCGAGCTGGTCGAGCAGTTGCGCGGGCTGGATCAGCGGCTCGAGGGTGGGCTGCAAGTCGTCTTCGTCGTCGATGGGAGCCCCGACGATTCATTTGTTTTTCTGCGCGACGAGCTTCCGCGCTCGGGGTTGCACGCGAAGCTCATGCTGCTTTCGCGCAACTTCGGGTCGTTCGCGGCAGTGCGCGCGGGGCTTGCAGAAGCGAGGGGTCCCTTGTTCGCGGTGATGGCGGCCGATCTCCAGGAGCCGCCGGAACTCGCGGAGCAGTTCTTCCGCGCGCTTGCAGCAGGCGATGTCGACGTCGTGGTCGGTGCTCGCGAAGGGCGCGAGGACCCGCTCCTTTCCCGCTGGGCCTCGTCGTTGTTCTGGGCCGCCTATCGCGCAATGATCCAGCCCGATATCCCTGCCGGGGGGGTCGATCTGTTCGGATGCAACGCGGTGTTTCGCGATCATCTGGTGCAGCTCGATGAAACCAACACCTCCCTTGTCGCCCTGCTGTTCTGGCTCGGGTTCCGACGCAAGTCGATCGCGTATGTCCGGCGGGCGCGCCCTTACGGTCGGAGCGCGTGGACGATCGGGCGCAAGCTCAAGTATCTTGCCGACAGTGTCTATGCATTCTCCGATTTGCCCGTACGGCTGCTTTTCTATGCCGGCGCCACGGGGCTCCTGCTGTCCGTGGCGATGGGCATCGCCGTCCTCTTCGCGCGGCTGACGGGGGCGATCGAGTTGCCCGGCTACGCGGCGACGGTGTTGACCGTTCTCTTCTTCGGTGGGCTCAACGCGTTCGGTCTCGGCGTCGTGGGCGCGTATGCGTGGCGCGCGTTCGAGAACACCAAGCGGCGGCCGGGCTACGTGGTGCTTGCTTCCCAGGACATTACGCCAAAGGAGCGCTGATGGGATTCTTCCGGCACCCGAACGCGCTCTGCGAGTCCGGCACGATCGGCGAGCGCACGCGCGTGTGGGCGTTCGCGCACATTCTGCCCGGCGCCCGGATCGGCGCGGATTGCAACATCTGCGACCAGGTCTTCATCGAGAACGATGTCGTCGTTGGCGATCGCGTGACGGTGAAGTGTGGCGTCCAGTTGTGGGACGGTCTGCGCGTGGAGGACGACGTATTCATCGGCCCGAACGCGACTTTCACCAACGACCCCTTCCCGCGCAGCCGGAAGCGGCCGCCGGAGTTCGCGGAGACGTGCGTTCGCCGGGGCGCGTCGATCGGTGCCAACGCGACGATCCTGCCGGGCATCACGATCGGGGAGCGCGCGATGGTCGCGGCCGGCGCGGTGGTAACGCGCTCCGTTCCACCCAACGCGATCGTGCGCGGGAATCCCGCACGCATCGTGGGTTATGTCGACGCGGTCAAGTCCGGGGAACCTGGATCGATCACTGGGGAGGAGCCGGGAGCGACGCCCGCCCGGGTACGTGGCGTCACGCGCCACGTGCTTCCGCTGATCCACGACATGCGCGGCGACCTGTCGGTGGGGGAGTTCGAGAAGCACCTGCCCTTCGTCCCGCGCCGCTACTTCACGGTCTTCAACGTTCCGACCGAGGACGTGCGCGGCGAGCACGCGCATCGCGAGTGTCACCAGTTTCTGCTGTGCGTGCGCGGTCGCTGCCGCGTTGTCGTGGACGACGGGAAGTCGCGCGAGGAGATGGTCCTCGATCGTCCCAACATCGGCATTTCCATCCCGCCGCTCGTCTGGGGCATCCAGTACCAGTACTCCGCCGATGCGCTGCTGCTTGTGTTCGCGTCGCACCCTTACGATGCCGCCGACTACATCCGCGATTACGGCGAGTTCCGTGCCGCGGTGGAGCGCGCAGGCGGCAACTGATGGCGCAACGGCGGTCTGAGCCGCGCGAGCTCGCCCGCTACCTCGTCGTTGGCGCCGTCAACACCGGGGTCACCTACGCGCTGCTCATTGTCTTGATGCGGGTGCTGGACTATCGACTCGCTTACACGCTTGTCTATGCACTCGGGATCGCGCTCAGCTACTGGACCCAGAGCCGCTATGTCTTCAACGTAACGCCGCGCTTGCGGACGGGGCTCGCGTTTCCGCTCATCTACCTGCTCCAGTACTTGCTAGGGGTCGCGGTCTTGTGGCTTCTGGTCGAAGCCGGCGGCCTGTCCAAAGAATGGGCCGCGCTCATCGCCGTTGCCCTGAACGTGCCGGTTGGCTTTGCGCTGAGCCGGGCATTGCTCCGCTCAGGCGCAGGTACGTCGCCCAAGCGGTGAGTCACCGCATGGTGAGAACGGCTCGGGGGCAATGGGGCGCTTGTCCGTGAAGCCGGGCCTTCGCGTTTCGGGGGGGGCGGCGGATTCCTGTCCGGTTTCGGGGGCCAGCGCTTGATGGGGGTCGCATCCGGCCCCATCTCGATCGAAAGACGCGTTTCTCGGCAGTCTCGTGGTTCGCTGCTTCGGCGACCGTCTTCATCGGAAACCGATCCAGGGGGTTGACCGAGCTCCGGTTACGACCTATAATCGCCCCTCTTTGCTGCATCGCAATCTCCCGGGGTGGTTATGCATGGTCCGGGCGGTGTTCGCGGGTAGCGTGCTCTTTAACAATGTGCAACCGATAGGTGTGGGTGCTGGCGCGGAAGCCGGGCGCCTGGTGTGTCTTGGCGCGAGCCGAGGTGTGCCGGGCGATCCAAGCTAAACGTTGGTGCTCACATTTGAATGCAAGGACCGACGGGCCGAGAGGCTTGTCGGTCACGGGCCTCTTTGTCGTCAAGGCAACTTGAAGGCAACCGAGGATCCGTCGTTCGAGAGTGAGTGACTTTGCAAGAGATCGAGCTTTTCAACTGAAGAGTTTGATCCTGGCTCAGATTGAACGCTGGCGGCATGCTTTACACATGCAAGTCGAGCGGCAGCGCGGGGGCAACCCTGGCGGCGAGCGGCGAACGGGTGAGTAATACATCGGAACGTACCCCGTAGTGGGGGATAACGCCGCGAAAGCGGCGCTAATACCGCATATGCTCTACGGAGGAAAGCGGGGGACTCGCAAGGGCCTCGCGCTATGGGAGCGGCCGATGTCCGATTAGCTTGTTGGCGGGGTAAAGGCCCACCAAGGCGACGATCGGTAGCTGGTCTGAGAGGATGATCAGCCACACTGGGACTGAGACACGGCCCAGACTCCTACGGGAGGCAGCAGTGGGGAATTTTGGACAATGGGGGCAACCCTGATCCAGCCATGCCGCGTGCGGGAAGAAGGCCTTCGGGTTGTAAACCGCTTTTAGCTGGGAAGAAAAGGCCAAGGTGAATACCCTTGGTTCTTGACGGTACCGGCGGAATAAGCACCGGCTAACTACGTGCCAGCAGCCGCGGTAATACGTAGGGTGCGAGCGTTAATCGGAATTACTGGGCGTAAAGCGTGCGCAGGCGGTTCGTTATGTCTGTGGTGAAAGCCCCGGGCTCAACCTGGGAATGGCCATGGAAACTGGCGGGCTGGAGTGTGGCAGAGGGGGGTGGAACTCCTGGTGTAGCAGTGAAATGCGTAGATATCAGGAAGAACACCGATGGCGAAGGCAGCCCCCTGGGCCAACACTGACGCTCAGGCACGAAAGCGTGGGGAGCAAACAGGATTAGATACCCTGGTAGTCCACGCCCTAAACGATGTCAACTGGGTGTTGGGGGAGCGATCCCTTGGTACCGTAGCTAACGCGTGAAGTTGACCGCCTGGGGAGTACGGCCGCAAGGTTAAAACTCAAAGGAATTGACGGGGACCCGCACAAGCGGTGGATGATGTGGATTAATTCGATGCAACGCGAACAACCTTACCTACCCTTGACATGTCCGAGACCCTGCTGAGAGGTGGGGGTGCCCGAAAGGGAATCGGAACACAGGTGCTGCATGGCTGTCGTCAGCTCGTGTCGTGAGATGTTGGGTTAAGTCCCGCAACGAGCGCAACCCTTGTCCCTAGTTGCTACGCAAGGGCACTCTAGGGAGACTGCCGGTGACAAACCGGAGGAAGGTGGGGATGACGTCAAGTCCTCATGGCCCTTATGGGTAGGGCTTCACACGTCATACAATGGCCGGTACAGAGGGTTGCCAACCCGCGAGGGGGAGCCAATCCCAGAAAGCCGGTCGTAGTCCGGATCGCAGTCTGCAACTCGACTGCGTGAAGTCGGAATCGCTAGTAATCGCGGATCAGCATGCCGCGGTGAATACGTTCCCGGGTCTTGTACACACCGCCCGTCACACCATGGGAGTGGGGTGCACCAGAAGTAGGTAGGCTAACCGCAAGGGGGCCGCTTACCACGGTACGCTTCATGACTGGGGTGAAGTCGTAACAAGGTAGCCGTATCGGAAGGTGCGGCTGGATCACCTCCTTTCTCGGAATCGGATGTCGGATGCCGGATGGCGGATGTCAGTGATGACAGCCGCGGCTGGCGCGAGATATCTCCCGGTGAAGCTTCAGTACCCACAACCTATCGGTTGCAGACACTGCAACCACCGCGTTCGGGCCTGTAGCTCAGTTGGTTAGAGCACCGTCTTGATAAGGCGGGGGTCGATGGTTCGAATCCATCCAGACCCACCAGTTTCAGGTATCGGAGTGCAGGCATCGGGTGTCAGAGGCGGGCAGCAGGGGCGGGGCCGTAGCTCAGTTGGGAGAGCGCCTGCTTTGCAAGCAGGAGGCCGTCGGTTCGATCCCGTCCGGCTCCACCATAGCGATCGGGTTCCACGTTTCCGATCCCTGATCGCGGGCCTCTGATTCCTTGATCCTATCGGTTGCAGCAGGTATCAGGTGTACGCATTGGGCGGACGGGCGGCGTGCGTAGCAGCATGCGGTTTCGCGCGGCTTTGTGCGGACAGCTGATAGCTGGAGTGTTCTTTAACAATTCGGAAGGTAAGGCGTTCACGTGGCTTGATGAGAGTCATGTGGACATAGGGTTGAGTTGTATCTTGCCCGTGCGTGAATTCAAAAGGCGCGCACGGGTGGCGCAAACACACTCGTAACGGTGGGTTCGCAAGGACGCACAGTTATGGGGTCAAGCGACTAAGTGCATGTGGTGGATGCCTTGGCGATTACAGGCGATGAAGGACGTGGCAGCCTGCGAAAAGCTGCGGGGAGCTGGCAAACGAGCATTGATCCGCAGATGTCCGAATGGGAAAACCCGGCCCGCGAGGGTCACCGCTGCCTGAATACATAGGGCAGAGGGAGCTAACCCGGTGAACTGAAACATCTCAGTAGCCGGAGGAACAGAAATCAACCGAGATTCCGCAAGTAGTGGCGAGCGAACGCGGAGGAGCCAGCCATCTTTAGCCGATGTTCTAGCAGAACGCTCTGGAAAGGGCGGCCGCAGTGGGTGACAGCCCCGTATGCGAAAGGACGTCGGTGGAACTAAGGTGGCGACAAGTAGGGCGGGACACGTGAAATCCTGTCTGAAGATGGGGGGACCATCCTCCAAGGCTAAATACTCGTAATCGACCGATAGTGCACCAGTACCGTGAGGGAAAGGCGAAAAGAACCCCGGAAGGGGAGTGAAATAGATCCTGAAACCGCATGCATACAAACAGTGGGAGCCCCAGCTCCATGAGCCTTCGCTCGGTGCTTTGACGCACGCAGTGCGGCAAAAGACCCGAGCGCTGAAGCAGATCCTGAAATCGCCGCGCGAGGCGCGGTGACGGCGGGCGAAGCTCGGGAGGGGTGACTTTCGGATCGGAGTGAAGCGAGGCGCTTCGCGTCGAGCGGAAATCAGAATCCGAAAGGCAAACCAGATCGAGGAATCCGGAGGGTTCATCGAGCTGGGGTGACTGCGTACCTTTTGTATAATGGGTCAGCGACTTACGTTTACTAGCGAGCTTAACCGAATAGGGGAGGCGCAGCGAAAGCGAGTCCGAACAGGGCGACTGAGTTGGTAGGCGTAGACCCGAAACCGGATGATCTACCCATGGCCAGGCTGAAGGTGGGGTAACACTCACTGGAGGGCCGAACCCACTACCGTTGAAAAGGTAGGGGATGAGCTGTGGGTAGGGGTGAAAGGCTAAACAAATCCGGAAATAGCTGGTTCTCTCCGAAAACTATTGAGGTAGTGCCTCGTGTATTGCCTTCGGGGGTAGAGCACTGTCATGGTTGTGGGGGCCATCGAGGCCTACCACGCCATAGCAAACTCCGAATACCGAAGAGCATGAGCACGGGAGACAGACGGCGGGTGCTAACGTTCGTCGTCGAGAGGGAAACAACCCAGACCCTCAGCTAAGGTCCCCCAGACACAGTTAAGTGGGAAACGAGGTGGGAAGGCTAAGACAGCCAGGATGTTGGCTTAGAAGCAGCCATCATTTAAAGAAAGCGTAATAGCTCACTGGTCGAGTCGTCCTGCGCGGAAGATGTAACGGGGCTCAAACTGTGCACCGAAGCTAGGGATTCAGGCGCAAGCCTGGATGGTAGGAGAGCGTTCCGTAGGCCGGTGAAGGTGGCTCGTGAGGGCTGCTGGAGGTATCGGAAGTGCGAATGCTGACATGAGTAGCGATAAAGCAGGTGAAAGGCCTGCTCGCCGTAAGCCCAAGGTTTCCTGCGCCACGTGCATCGGCGCAGGGTGAGTCGGCCCCTAAGACGAGGGCGAGAGCCGTAGTCGATGGGAAGCTGGTTAATATTCCAGCACCGACCAGCGATGCGATGGGGGGACGGAGAAGGTTAGCCCGGCCGGGTGTTGGATGTCCCGGTTTAAGCGTGTAGGCGTGCCCGATTGGCAAATCCGTTGGGCTTAGCCGAGGCGTGATGACGAGGACCTGCTTGCAGGTTCGAAGTGGGTGATACCAGGCTCCCAGGAAAAGCCTCTAAGCTTCAGTCGTTGGTTGACCGTACCGCAAACCGACACAGGTGGGCGAGCTGAATATGCTCAGGCGCTTGAGAGAACTCGGGTGAAGGAACTCGGCAAATTGACACCGTAACTTCGGGATAAGGTGTGCCTCTGGTAGGTGAAGGCGTACAGCCGGAGCCGAAGGGGGCCGCAGAGAATCGGTGGCTGCGACTGTTTAACAAAAACACAGCACTCTGCCAACACGAAAGTGGACGTATAGGGTGTGACGCCTGCCCGGTGCCGGAAGGTTAAGTGATGGGGTGCAAGCTCTTGATCGAAGCCCCGGTAAACGGCGGCCGTAACTATAACGGTCCTAAGGTAGCGAAATTCCTTGTCGGGTAAGTTCCGACCTGCACGAATGGCGTAACGATGGCCACGCTGTCTCCACCCGAGACTCAGCGAAGTTGAAATGTTTGTGAAGATGCAATCTCCCCGCGGCAAGACGGAAAGACCCCGTGCACCTTTACTGTAGCTTTGCATTGGACTGTGATGAGGCTTGTGTAGGATAGCTGGGAGGCTTTGAAGCGCTGGCGCTAGCTGGCGTGGAGCCGACGTTGAAATACCAGCCTGGCGTCATTGCGGTTCTAACCTGGGTCCCTTATCGGGATCGGGGACCGTGCATGGTAGGCAGTTTGACTGGGGCGGTCTCCTCCTAAAAGGTAACGGAGGAGCTCGAAGGTTCGCTTAGCGCGGTCGGACATCGCGCTGGACGTGCAAGGGCACAAGCGAGCTTGACTGCGAGCCTGACAAGGCGAGCAGGTGCGAAAGCAGGACCTAGTGATCCGGTGGTTCTGAATGGAAGGGCCATCGCTCAACGGACAAAAGGTACGCCGGGGATAACAGGCTGATACCGCCCAAGAGTTCATATCGACGGCGGTGTTTGGCACCTCGATGTCGGCTCATCACATCCTGGGGCTGTAGCCGGTCCCAAGGGTATGGCTGTTCGCCATTTAAAGTGGTACGTGAGCTGGGTTCAAAACGTCGTGAGACAGTTTGGTCCCTATCTGCCGTGGGCGCTGGAGATTTGACGGGGGCTGCTCCTAGTACGAGAGGACCGGAGTGGACGTACCGCTGGTGTACCGGTTGTGACGCCAGTCGCATCGCCGGGTAGCTATGTACGGAAGCGATAACCGCTGAAAGCATCTAAGCGGGAAACGTGCCTGAAGATGAGATCTCCCGGAGGCTAGACCTCCCTGAAGGGTCGTGGCAGACCACCACGTTGATAGGCCGGGTGTGGAAGCGCGGTAACGCGTTGAGCTAACCGGTACTAATGGCCCGTGCGGCTTGACTCCATAATTGTGCGTGTTTCGGATTTCCGACATCGGATGGCAGATGTCGGTCCGGGGCGCCGATGCAACTCGACCACCTTACCTTCCACCGGATGGCAGACATCAGATGGCAGCTGTCAGTAGCGTCCGCGCAAACCCGCGCACGTCGCTGAAATCTGGCATCCGACATCGGACATCCGACCATCAACGCCTGACGACCAGAGCCCGCTGGAACCACCCCTTCCCATCCCGAACAGGACGGTGAAACGGCGGCACGCCGATGATAGTGTGGATTGCCCATGCGAAAGTAGGTCATTGTCAGGCACCTACATCAGCACAAGGCCCACCCTCGCGGTGGGCCTTCGTGTTTTCTCGGTGCTCGCCGACGCCCCGCTCTTCGATTCGCGCCAGTTGTCGTGCACGCACCCTGACGCGGATCCGCAGCCGGCAACCAGGCGAGTTCCGGCGAACGAATGGCGTTCAAGCCGGTCACTGCAATTCCCGATTCGCCTGACTCCAGTGTTGCCCGGCGCGCACATGTCTCGCGGGCCGGGCGAGTCGCGGCGCCTTAAACGCCGACTGCTGTCGACTACCGCGGGATTACGACAACTTGTCGAGTGCGGTGGCGTCGATCGGCACGAAATCGCTTAAGAAACAGTGCCGAAATCTGCTATGCTGTCGTCATAATTGCGGCAACCGACGCACGAGAAGGGAATGGTCATGCACGATGTCTCGGTAATTGGACGGATCCTGCGGGGCGTCGCATTGCTCCCGTTGTTCGCGATCGTATTCGGTCTCGCGGCCGCGCCGGCAGGGGCCGCGCCGGGAGACCCGGTGCAGAGCCTCCTCATCAAGTTCCGCGACGACGCTCTGCCGCCGGGTGCTAGCGAGCTGCCGACCCAGGATTGGGAGCGTGTGGCGGGCGCGCTCGGCGTGGACTTCACGGAAACCGGGCGCACTCGCGACGGCGCATTCGAGATCCGGCTCGTCCGTCCACTCGCGTTCGACGACGCGCGCGCGGCGTTGAACCGCGTGCGAATGCTGCGCGGCCTGCTGTACGCGACGTTCGTTCCCACGTTCACGCCGCCATCCGCCGCTGCAGCGCAGGCCGGTGCAATTCAGCGGTCGCCGACCAATCGTATCGTCGTCAAATACAAGGACCCGGCCGCGAACCAACGCGCGCTTGCCGGCAATGCTCCGGACAGGGCGCAGCTCGACCGGCTCGCCGTTGCCGCCGGCGAGTCGCTCGCCTTCGTGCGGCCCATGCACGACGGTGCGCAGGTGTTAGAGCTCATGCGGAGAAATCCGATCGCGGCCGTCGAGGCGATGGCCGCACGCATCGCCGCGCTTCCCGATGTCGAATGGGCGCAGCCGGATTACATCGACCGGATCGCGCTGATCCCCACGGACCCCTGCTACGCATCCGCGTCCGTCGCAGCGTGCGGCAGCGGATTCCAGTGGGATCTGTTCGATCCGATCGGCGGCATCAACGCGCCTGCGGCCTGGGATCTCACGACAGGCTCGCCGTCGATCGTCGTCGGCGTGATCGACACCGGCGCGCTGTTCAGCCACCCCGACCTCGCGGGCCGCTTCCTGCCCGGTTACGACATGATCGCGGATTGCGCGGTCGCCAACGACGGCTCGGCGCCGTGCACGTTCTCGCCGCTGCCCTACAGTCCGGCCAACCCGCCAATACCTTCGCAGAACAGCCGCGATTCCGATGCGGCGGACCCCGGCGATTGGGTCACCATGCTCGAGAACAATCCGGAGCAGAACCCGCCGCCACCGCCGTTCTACGACTATTTCGCAGGTTGTGGTGCCGAGAACAGCTCCTGGCACGGCACCCATCTCGCCGGCACCATTGGCGCCGTCGCCAACAACGGCACGGGCATCGTCGGCATCAACTGGGTCAGCAGGATCCTTCCCGTGCGTGTGCTCGGGAAGTGCGGCGGCTACGCGTCTGATATTTCGGACGGCATCACCTGGGCCTCGGGAGGGGCAGTTCCCGGGGTTCCCGCCAATCCGACGCCCGCTCGGGTGCTGAACCTGTCGCTCGGCGGGTACCGGTCCAACCAGACGTGTGATCCGGCGTACGCGACGGCGATCAATGGCGCGCTGTCACGCAGCACGGTGATCGCAGTTTCCGCCGGCAACGCCAACTACGACACGAGGTATGCCGCTCCGGCGAACTGCCCGGGCGTGATCACGGTTGCGGCGACCGGAGAAAAGGGGTTCAAGAGCTATTACAGCAACTGGGGCACGCAGATCGAGATTGCCGCGCCAGGAGGCGATGCGCGCGTGGAGCCGACGTACAACCCGAATGGGCGCGGAATCCTCTCGACGCTGAACGCAGGGACGACGGTGCCCGGCGCATTCAACTTCGTGCAATACCAGGGCACCAGCATGGCAGCACCGCATGTCGCCGGCGTCGCTTCGCTCATGCTGTCGCGCAATCCGACCCTCACGCCGGCGCAAGTGCTATCGCTGATGCAGACCTCGGCACGAGCCTTCCCGACCGGCGCACCGGCCTGCGACAGGGCAAACGACCCGTTGACGAATCCGATACCCAGCGCATCGTGGCGCGCCTGCACCTGCACGACGGCGCTGTGCGGCGCGGGCTTGCTGAATGCCGGCGCAGCGGTGACCGCGGTTCCGCCGCCGCCGCCGAACGACCGCGCCAGGGCCGGCGCGCGCCGCGACTTCAACGACGACGGCAGGTCCGACATCGCCTGGAGCAACAGTGGAAGCGGCGAGAAGGTCGCATGGTTGATGAACGGCACTGCGTTCGCGGGCGGAAGTTCGCTGTTGACCAATCCGAGCTTGTCGATCACTCATTTCGGCGACTTCAACGGTGACCGCAAGACCGATCTTGTGTGGCGCAACAGCGCGACCGGCGAGACGGTGCTCTGGATCATGAACGGCGCTGCGTACGCCGGCGGCGGTGTCGTCGTTTCCGATCCGAACTGGCGCGTGACGCACGTCGGCGACTTCAACGGCGATGCCAGGACCGATCTCGTGTTGCGCAATGCGATGACCGGTCAGACTGCGATCTGGTTCATGAACGGCGCAGCCTTCGCCGGCGGCGGCGTGATCCTGTCCAACGCGAGCTGGAGCGTAACGCAAGTCGGCGACTTCAACGGCGACCGCATGGACGACCTCGTCTGGCGCAACAGCGCGACCGGCGAGACAGCGATCTGGATCATGAACGGAGCGACATTTGCAGGTGGCGGCACGATCATGTCCAATCCGAGCTGGAGCGTAACGCACGTCGGCGACTTCAACGGCGACGGCAAGGCCGACCTGGTCTGGCGCCACGCCACGCAGGGCACCGCAGTGTGGCTGATGAGCGGTGTCACGCTGATGGGTGGCGCCGGGCTGCATCCGGACCCGAACTGGACCATCGCTGCCGTCGATGACCTCAACGGCGACGGCAGGGCCGACGTGCTGCTGCGGCACTCGCCGACCGGCGACACCGCGGCGTGGCTCATGAACGGCGCGACGCTATCGACTGGCGGAAGCCTGCTGCCGGGGCCGAACTGGAACATCGCCGGCACCGGGGACTTCAATGGCGACGGCCGGGCGGACATTCTCTGGCGTAACGCGTCGACCGGAGAGAATGTGATGTGGCTGATGAACGGGCTCGGCATCCTCTCCGGGGCGACGCTGCTGTCGAGCCCGGCCTGGTCGATCGCGCCCTGATCGTTGCGTGCCGGCTCGCAGCAGTGCTGCGTACGCTCGCGCCATGCTGTTCGAACGGGTGCCCCGACCGGGACGCCCGTTTTCTTTTGTCTGTCGGGTTCGCCACGTCGCGGACAACGCCCCGCGCGTCGGCGACTTGGACGGCGACGCAGGTCGGACCTTGTCTCGCGTAACACGGCGACCGGTGATACGGCGGCGTGGTTGAAGAGTGGCACGGCGTTGCTCTCGGGCAATGCGCCGCACCGCGGGCCGGATTGGGGTGCCGTCGGCGCCGAGGACGCTGACGGGAACTCGCGGGAGACATCGACTTGGCGCAACGCCGCGACGAGCGAGTCGGCGTCGTGGCTGATGAAGGGGGGTTTCCCGGCGGCGGGCCACCTGCTGGCGAACGACGCCGACCGGACTGTGGTTTCCTGACCGGCGCGCGCCTTTCTCGTCACCGCCGTTCCTCGCGCACCCGGAATAACCGCGCGCCGCTTCTCCGACCCTTCTACCGCAGGCGGGATGAGCGAGATTTGACCTCGCCCGAGAAGCGGGAGAAGGGTCGGGAATGAGGGCGAATCAGCGCCGCGTGACCAGGAACGCGAAGCGCAAGTAGCATGAGCCGTGCACCTGGTCCGCGTTGGTGACGTGGAAGAAACGGAAGTCGAGCCTGTCGCGAAAGCGGTCGACGATCTTGCGCTTGAACCCGCCAGGCGAGTAGAAGCGGCCGTGGCGGTTGCCCCAACCCTTGGCGAGGTAGATGACCGTATCCTCGTCGAAGGCGACGTCGGCGGCGAGGCTCACCTGCGGGTCGGTCTGCGTCGCGTCCTCCTCGTAGACGTAGAAAGGCGCGACGCAGACGCGCCCGCCGGGCTTCAGCACGCGCGCGAGTTCGGCGAACAGGCGCACGTCGCCGTCGCCTTCGAAATGCTCGAGCGAGCAGGTGAGCGCGGCGGCGTCGGCGAACGCGGCGGGAAGAGGCATCGCGCAGGCATCGCCGCCGATACGGTTCCCGGCGATGCCAGCCGGATGCATGATGTCCTGGCTGAAGCTGCAGGCGCCGGCGAGGCGCCAGTAGATCTCCGGCACCGGCGAGTCCTCGCTGGCGACGTCGATGAACACCTGTGTCGGCTTGAGTTCGAGCAGCTTCAGTGCGAGGAAGTGCTCGAGCGATTTCTCCGGCTGGTATCCGCGGTAGTAGCCTGGGTAGCGCGACGCATAGCCGGCCGAGTCCCAGTAGCGCCGGTACTCGGCGAGGTCGACCGCGAGCGGCTCGAAGTCGACGCCGGCCTCGCGGGCCAGCTCGAGGATGCGCTGGACGCGATGCGGCGAGACGTTGTCGATCGCGGTCGGCACGACCTTGGCGAAGCGCGACGCGAACAGCGCGCGCGCGTCGTCGAAGCCGATCGAGGTGCGGCCCGGATTGTAGACGTAGGTCGACATCGGGAAGGAGTGCTGTCGGGCGTCAGGAAGCGGTTCGCGCCGACGAAAGTCTAGCATGCGGGCCGCCGTCGATCGCGCGCGTGGTCAGGGCGGCGAACTCGGCGGGAAGCGCGTTCAGCGTTTGGCGCCAGAGCACCGAATCGCGCAGCGCGCGGTCGTCCGGACCTGCGGCGGGCGGCAAAACGCCATCGAGCGCCGCGCGCGTGAGGCGCTGGAACTGCGTGGGGTCGTCCACGCGGTAGATATGAGGCAGCGGCAAGACCCTCTCGTAGCCGCGGAAGCTCTTGGTCGTACCGATCACGGGTTTTCCCGCGTGAACGGCCTCCGCGGTCTTGATGTTGGACCCGCCGCCCTTCGTGATCGGCAGCACGATGCAGGTTGCAAGCACCACCAGCGCGCCCAGCGCCTCCTCGCTCTGGATGCCAGCGGACACGAAGCGGCTCGCATTGATGCCCTCCCAGCGCTTGTAGACCGGATGTGCGGTGACGATCCCGCAAACGCCACCGACGCCGAGAATGCGCTGGTCGGGCGCGAGGAACGCGAGCGATGGTGAGAACATCTCCCAGAAGCCGTCGGCGTTGGGCGGGTACGCGCTGCCAACGAACAGCGCGAACCGGCGTTCGCCGAGATGCCAATTCCAGCCTGCGACGCGCTGGGCGTCGACATCGCGCTCGACGATTCCGTTGCCCGCAACGATGACGCGGCGAGCGCCGAACGAACCTAGCGCGGCGGCATCGTCCTCGGTACACGCGAGCGTCAGGTCCGCGCCGCACGCCGCCTCGCGCTCCAGCGCCTCGATTCGCAGCACCGCTTCATTCACGAGCGCGGCAGGCTGTCCCACAAGGATCTCGCGCTTGAGCGGCGCCTCGATGTTCTGCGACGAGTACACGAGCGCGACGCGCTGCTGCGGGTGCTCGCGGCGCCAGCGGGCGAACCCGGGCAGCAGCCAAGGCTGCTCGAGGCTTACGACGTCTGGCGCGAATCGCTGCATCGTCTGCGCGAACGAGCGGTAGGCGCCCTCGTCGCCGGCGAGGAACTGGCCCGAGGCGTAGTCGGTCAGGAATGGTAGCTTCGGGTGCCGGAACTCCGAGTCGACCGGGAATTCGACATCGTGCGACTCGATCGCGTCGCCGCCGTAATTCTCCGGCTCGTAGACCGCGAGCGACATTACCTCATGGCCCGCAGCGGCGAGCGTCGTCCGGATGCTGGAGACCCTCGCTTGGCCGCCGTGCCGCGAAATTCGGCTGGGGTAGGTTGCGATCTGCAGAATGCGCATCTTCAAGCTCCCCGCGCGGCATGCGCGACCGCGAGCATTCGCTCTCCGTGCGCGCGCCAGGTGTCGGGACGAAAATCGTGGCGCAGCCGGTCGGCGGCCGCGCGCCGCATCGGCTCGTCCAGCCACAGCCGCTCGATCGCGGCGACCCATGCCGGCGTGTCGAGCGGATCGAGCGCCGTCGCCATGTCCTGCGCTGCCTCGGTCACCGCGGGTGCCGTCGAACAGATGCACGGCGTGCCGAGCGCGAGGCTCTCGACCACCGGCAGACCCCAGCCCTCATAGAGCGATGGGAACACGGTGAACAGGCAATGGCGGTAGAGCCAGGCGAGCTCGCCGTCGGGGAGGTTGTCGAGGATCAGGATCCGATCTTTGAGGTGCGGGTTGGTGCGCATGCGAAACATGAGATCGGACACCCCCCACCCCACCATGCCGACGACCACGAGCATCGGCAGCGCGTCGCCGTGGCGCTCGGCCAGACGGTCCCACGCGTTGTAGAGCACCTCGTGGTTCTTGCGCGCCTCGATGGTGCTCACGCACAGCACGAACGCCCGTTCCTCGAGCGAGGCAAACGGCGACCGCACGCGGGACTCGGTCACGTCGAGGTCGGTGCCGAGGTGCACGACATCGACCGGGGGCTGGGGCCCGCCGGTCTCCTCCATCAGCGCGAGGAAGTCGCGTCGCGAAGTCTGCGAGATCGCGACCACGCGGTCGGCGGAATGCGCGACGTCGACGAAATAGCGCGCGAAATGCTGCCGCGCGTCGAACGACATCAGGTGCGGGAAGCGGACCGGGATCGTGTCGTAGCAGAACAGCACCGAGCGGAAGCCGACACGCCGGCGTTCGCGGTAGACCCGCTCGAGGTCGTTGTACTCCCAGTCCAATCCCATCGAGAAGTAGACGTCGTCGGGCTCGAAACGGAAAGCCGCCACCGGCTGCGGCGCTGTCGCGACCACGGTCGCATGCAGCCGCGCCTGCTCGCGGTGCCACCGGCGCAGCGTCAGGTAGCCCTTCGCGATGTTGAGCGAGCCGCGCACGAACGCCTTGCCCGCGCGCAGCGCCTGCAGCGCTTCCGGACGCAGCGGCTCGGGAAGGCGGAACACCATCCGGTGCCCGGCTCGCTTGACGGCGTCCTTCGCGCGGACTGCGAACGGCGCGCGCGGTTGTGCGGGCACCGAGGGCGGCTGTACGGGCGGCGATGGCGGCGCCGGCAAACTTGCGGCGACCTCTCCACCGACCGTGGCGGCTCGCTCGCTCGCTGCAGCGGACGCATCGGGCGGCTCCTTCAGGCCGAGTAGCGCGCGTACCGCTTCGGTCTCGATCGCGACGTGACGTCCGAGCGTCTTGTCGTAACGGCAGAACGCGACGGGGACATCGCGTTGTGCGAGCAGGAACTGCGCGAACCTGCGCTCGGTACGCACGATGCCCACCGGCGGGCGATTCCACAACCACGAAGTCGCAAGATCGAGGACGATGCGCATGACGGGCGGTGTCAGGGTCGACGTGCGACGATTGCGTAATCGCGCGGCCCGCCTAGGATCTCGACGAGGCCCGCGGGCCACCCCTCGCGCTTTGCCCGCTCGACGAAGGCGTCGTCCGGGTGCAGTCGCCGCACCGCGACGATCTCGAAGCCCGATACTTCCATCAGGAAACGCAGCAGCGACGGCGGCAGCGGTCGCAGGTGAGTTGGATCCATGTAGAAAGTCCATGCGCCGACGAGCAGGTTCTCCGGGTTGGGCGTCTCGACGATCATCACGCCGCCCGCGGCGAGCGCACGGTGCGCGGCGACCATCAGGCGCAGCTGCTCGGCCAGCGGCAGATGCTCGACGACATGGAACGCGGTGACCGTGGCGAGGCTTCCCGGCTCCTGCGCGTCGAGCGCGTCGACGCCGTTGCCAAGCCGCACGTCCAGGCCGCGTGCCTTACCGCCGGCAACAACCTCGGGGTTGATGTCGACGCCCCACGCGAGCAGTCCCTCGTCGCGCAGCCGCTCGATCCATTCGCCCCGGCCGCAGCCGACGTCCGCGATCGGCTTGCCGCCCGTGGCTTCCACTGCAGAGCGCATGTCGGGAACGTGCACCGCGAGCCGCGCTGCAATCTCGTCTCGTGAGCCGCGGAAGGTTTCCTCGAATGCCGCGTAGAGCCATTCGGACGGATTTGAATCACCCGCACGCGCGAGGCGCGGCAGCGGCGGGTCGATGCGCTGCGCGAGCGCACGCTGCCCGCCGTCGAGGCGGCCGACGTCCGCGGCGTGCGCAGTTTGGAACGCCTGCAGCGTATCAGCGAGGCGACTCAATTCGGCGCGCAGCGCGGCGAGGCGCTCGTCGATGTCGCGGCCGCGACCGGCGAGGGCGCCACGCACCTGCTCGAGCTCGCCCGTCAAGCGGTTCAGCGCGTTGTCGAGTGCAATTCGCGATGCGTCCAATTCGGACCTGGTGGCGAGCGAGGCAATCACGACGTCGACGTTTGCCAGAGCGGTTCGCGATTCGTCGACCTCGGCCTTTGTCGCGAGCGATGCGAGCGTGACGTTGACGTTTTCCAGATGGGTTCGCGACTCATCGACCCTCGTCGCGAGCAATGCGATCGTTGCGTTGGTGCGCGCGAGTTCGGCCGCGTACTCGTCGACCCGTGCCCGAGTGAAGCCGAGGCTACGCAGGGCGCGCAGCCAGTTGGCAATCTTGGTGAGGACGATCATCGGGCGAACGAGCGGCGGTCGCGCGCGAACGTGCTACCGGCGATGGGTAGATTGCATACGCCGATGCGCAGCGGCTCGTTCGCGGAAAGAACCTGGAATACGAGCGCCTGGTCCCACCAGTCGTGATTTCCGGCCAGGTGGCTCGAGCCTTCGTGGAGAGCCACCGTCACGCTGTAGTGCCCTGCGCCGAGCGCCAGGCGATCGAGCTCGAACCGGCATTCATATCGCTCGCCCTGCTCGAAGGAAGGCCCGGGTGTCTCGAGATAGTGGGTGTTGGTGCCGAATACGTCGTTACCGAGCCGATCACGGATCAGGAATCCGACGGTCAACGTCTTCATCGACACGTGAACGATGAAACGCACACGCAGCGTGACCTTCGCATTCGAGAGCACGGCGCGTGCCGTGCTGCCCCCTGCGTCGAGCAGCTCGACATCCTCGATCGTCGCCGCGTGGTCGCCCGAACGCATCTGGCGCGGTCGCCCGCTCGTCCGCTCGACCTCGCGGATCTGGTAGTCGACTTCGCGCTTGGCGATGATCGCGTTGTAGTAGTCGAGCACCTGATCCGGTGAGCCGTCGCGCACGACGCGGCCACGATCGAGCAGGACCGCGCGATCACACAGCGTCTTGACCGCGCCGGGATCGTGCGAAACGAAGAGCAGCGTGGTCCCCTCGTCGCGGAACGCCTTGATGCGGGCGAAGCTCTTGTGCTGGAAGTAGGCGTCCCCCACCGACAGCGCCTCGTCGACGATCAGCACGTCGGGACGCACGGCCGTGGCGATCGAGAACGCGAGCCGCACCAGCATGCCGCTCGAATAGACTCGCGTCGGCTGGTCGAAGTAGTCGCCAATCTCGGCGAACGCCTCGATGTCGGGCATCGCCGCGGCGATCTCGTCGGTGCGCAGGCCGAGCAGCTGGCCCGCGATCAGCACGTTTTGCCGGCCGGTGAACTCGGGATGGAAGCCCATGCCGAGCTCGAGGATCGCGGCGATGCGGCCGGACAGCCGCACCCCGCCTTCGGTGGGCTTGGTCGTGCCGGTGACGAGCTTCAGCAGCGTGCTCTTGCCGGCGCCGTTCTGGCCGATGATGCCGACGCATTCGCCGGCGGCGACATCGAGGTCGACCTCGCGCAGCACCCAGACCTGCTCGTGCCGCGGACCGCCCCAGGGCAGGAGCTTCTCCAGCACGCGATCGCGGCGGTGCGCGTAGCGCTTGTACGCCTTACCGAGGTGGTGGATCGACAGCAATGCGCTCACAGCTCGTCCACGATTTCGTCAGCCCAAGTGCGGAACGCCAGCGCCGCCAGCGCGAGCGCGAAGACGGATGTCGCCAGCGGCACTACCAGTGTCGACCACTCCGGAGGCTTGCCTTCGGCGAAGATCGATTGGAAGGCGGCGATCACCGGCGCCATCGGATTGAAGGCGAGCCAGTCGCGCGCGAAGTCGGGCAACGCCGCTGTCGGGTAGACGATCGGCGTGAGCCAGAACCAGAACTGTAGGCCGATGCCGACCACCTGCCCGATGTCGCGCAGGAACACGTTGAGCGTGCCGAGCAAGACACCGAGTCCGGTGGCGAACGTGACCAGCAGCAGCAGCACCGGAATGGCGTCGAAGGCGACGAGGCCCGGGAAGCGGCCGGTGAGCGCGAGAAAGGCGAGGAAGATGCCGTAGGTCAGCGCGAAGTTGAGCAGCGCCGACAGGACGACGATCACCGGCAGGCTCGACTTGGGGAAGTTCGACTTCTTGAGCATGTTCCCCTGGTCGATGAACATCGTAAGCCCGCGCTGCACGATCTCGGCGAACAGCGCCCAGGCGAACATGCCGGCGCAGAGGTAGACGCCGTAGCCGTAGACGTCGTTGACGCCGGGAAGGCGTGCGCGCATCACCTGCGCGAACACGACGGTGAAGATGAACACCGTGCCGATCGGCTGGATCAGGTTCCACAGGACGCCGAGCGCGGAACCCTGGTAGCGCAGGCGGAACTCGCGCGCCACCGTCGCGGTGACGAAGCCGCGGTAGCGCCAGATGGCGCGCGCCATGCCGATAGCGTTCATCGTGTCGCGCCCCCGGTCCGGAATCGAGGCAGGCTCGGTGTGGCGTCAGGTCGCGGCATGCCCGGCCTTGATGCGCCGCAGATCCGCCTCGACCATCATGTCGACCAGCTGCTCCAGCGTCGTCGTCGGCGCCCAGCCGAGTTTTGCCTTCGCCTTGGACGGGTCACCGAGCAGCACATCGACCTCGGCGGGCCGGAAGAACTTCGGATCGACCTTGACGTAGCGTTCGTAGTCGAGCCCGAGCTTCGCAAACGCCAGCCGGCAGAGGTCGCGCACCGTCGTCGTGACGCCGGTTGCGATGACGAAATCGTCCGGCTCCGGCTGCTGCAGCATGAGCCACATCGCCTGCACGTAGTCGCCGGCGAAGCCCCAGTCGCGCTTCGCGTCCAGATTGCCGAGGCGCAGCTCCTTCGCCATGCCGAGCTTGATGCGCACCGCGCCGTCAGTCACCTTGCGCGTGACGAACTCGATCCCGCGCAGTGGGGACTCGTGGTTGAACAGGATGCCGCTTGACGCGTGCAGGTTGAAGCTCTCGCGGTAGTTGACCGTGATCCAGTGCCCGTAGAGTTTGGCCACACCATAGGGACTTCGTGGATAGAATGCCGTCGTCTCGCTCTGCCGCTCCGCCTGGACCTTGCCGAACATCTCGCTGGTGGAAGCCTGGTAGAAGCGTGCCGTGGGGCAGGCGAGGCGGATCGACTCCAGCACGTTGACCACGCCGATCGCGTCGACGTCCGCCGTGTGCGATGGCTCGTCCCACGAGGCGCCGACGAAGCTCTGCGCCGCCAGGTTGTAGATCTCGTCGGGCTTGACCCGCTCGACGACGCGCATGATCGACGCCTGGTCGGTGACGTCGCCGTAGCTGAACTCGAGCGAATCGGCGACGCCGAGCTCGCGCAGCCGCCACAGCGTGTCGCTGCCACGGCGCGGCGTGAATCCGATCACCCGGTACCCTTTGTCCAGCAGGAGTTTCGAAAGATACGCGCCGTCCTGTCCGGTCACGCCGGTGACCACTGCACACCTAGCCATTGCCGAGTCTCCGTTTCCAATCGTCCAGTGTGTCGCGCAGCGTCTCGTCGAGCGGCGTGCGCGCCGTCCATCCCGTATCGCGCGCGATCTTGCGGACGTCCGCAACGACGCGCTTCTGCTCATCGGCGCGCAGCCGCGATGGATCGGTCTCGACCTCGGCTTGCACGCCTGCGAGAGCGAGCAGCCTGTCGAGGACGTCCCGCAGCCGGGTTTCGCGACCCGAGCCGATGTTGTAAACCTCGCCGCGCCGGCCTCGCGCCATCAGTGCGAAGTACGCTCGCACGACGTCGCGCACGTCGGTGAAATCGCGTGTCACGTCGAGGTTGCCGGTCACGACCCGCGGGGGAGCCCGCCCGGCCGCGATCCGCGCCAGCTGCGCCGCGAACGCGGCCACGGCGAACCGCTCGTCCTGCCCCGGCCCGATGTGGTTGAACGGCCGCGCGATCACGACGTCGAGCCCTTCCGTCTGCGACCACTGGTAGCAGAGCGCTTCTGCGGCCACCTTGCTCACCGCGTAGGGGTTGCGCGGGCGGAGCGGACGATTCTCGGCGATCGGCAGCTCGGCTTCCGGCACGGCGCCGTAACAGTCGCCGCTGCCGACGAATACCATTCTTCCCGCAAACCCTGCCGCGCGCAGCGCGCGCAGCAGGTTCAGCGTGCCGCGGAAGTTCACGTCGACGTAACGGTCGAAGTCGCCGAACGACTCGGCCACGCTCGACAGCGCCGCCAGATGCAGCACGGCGTCCGGCGCGAGCGCCGCCACGCGCGGCGCGAGCTTTTGCCCGCAGATGTCGAGCGCATCGGGAAGCGTGACAACGTCGAACCCATCGCCCGTCTCGCCCTTTTCGACCATCCCGAGGACGCGGCGCCCGACGAATCCGGCGTGCCCGGTTACGAGCAGCTTCGGCAAGGGTGGAGTGGCGCGCGGAGCGGGCCCGCTGTCGCCGAGAGTGTCGATGACAAAAGCGTGAATTGTAGCAGTTGCGCGTAAGATCACGGCCCTATGCCGCCCCCCCCTTTTTCCCGGTTGCCGGTCGTAGGGCTTTCCAGCAATGTGCTCGAGCCCGTCTTCAGCGGCGGCCGGCTGGACGGCATCGGGATCTACACGCTGGCGCTCGAGCGCGGACTACGCGAACTGGGGGTGGCGACGCGGCGAATCGGCGCACCGGTCCGGCAGGGCCGTCGCTTCGCACGGCCGCAGCTCGCCGACGTCGCATTCGGCTGGCCGATGGGCTGGGCGATGGCCGTCTGCGCGGTCACCGGCATCCGTACGCCGGCCTCCGCGCGCGTCGAGCAGGCGATCGACCTCTATCACGCGACCGACTACCTCGTGCCGCGGCTCTCCCGCACGCCGGTTGTGGCGACACTGTACGACGCGATACCGCTCGCACATCCGGAGTGGGCGAACCCGAAGCTTCGACGCATTAAGAACGCACTGATGCGATCGGCTGCGGCGAACGCGGATCTCGTGCTCGCGATTTCGCACAGCGCCGTCGATGAACTCGTCCTGCATTACCGGGTTCCACGCGAGCGCATCCGTGTCGTGCCGCTCGGAGTGGACGACGACTGGTTCGCGCCCATGACCGAAGCCCAGATCGATGCGCTGCTCACGAAAAGGCATGTACGACGCGGCAGCTTTCTCTTTGTCGGGACGCTTCAGCCGCGCAAGAACGTCGGCGCGCTGCTCGCGGCATACGACCGCCTGCCGGCGCAAGTGCGCGACGCGCATCCGCTCGTGATCGCGGGCAAGTACGGTTGGGGTGCCGAGGATGTCAAGGCTGCGCTGGAAGCGCGGCGTGCGTCGGGGGACGTGCAGTGGCTGGACTACGTGGGCCATCACGAACTGCGCGCGCTCTATGCAACGGCACGGGCGTTCGTCTTCCCCTCGCTCGGCGAGGGCTTCGGACTTCCGGTGCTCGAGGCGCTCGCCGCCGGCACGCCGGTGATCGCATCGGACCTTCCCGTTCTGCGCGAGGTCGCGGCGGATGTTGCGACCTTCGTCGCCCCACGCGACGTCGACCTTCTCGCGGAAGCGATGCTGCGCGAGGCGGATGGGTCAGCCGACCCGGCGCTGCCGGAACGCAGGCGCCTTCAGGCGCGAAGGTTCGAGTGGGCGACGTGCGCGCGGCGGACGCTGGATGCGTATCTCGAGGTCACCGCCTCGTTCGCGGCGCGGCTGAACTGACTTTCCGCGAAACCATAAGCACGGCGCTCGCATCCGGCTCATCGATCTCGATGCGGCGCTCAATGGAAGGGGCCCGGCGTCGGGGCTCACCCAGCGGGTCTTTGATGGTCCTCCTCGCGGTTGGCGCGAGAATGTTCTCGCGGCGGTTGTTGGGCGACAGCCCGCGTCGAAGAGCGCGACCCCATAATCGACCGTCCCGGGTCGTTGTGGGGGAAGGCGACGCTGCGCGAGGCCGAGCGATCAGGGGACCCGTCGCTGCTGGAACTCCGGCGCCCTGAGGCGCGGCGCGTCGAGGCGGCGACGTGTGCGAATGGATCCTGGACGCCTATCCCGCGTTGACCCGCGTCTTTCGCAAGCGACGAATCATGCTGGTCGATGGTGATTAGTCGCGCAGTTCGCCGACCGGTCTACTCGAAATTCCCGCTGGCGTACCCGGGTCTATTGCGCGAGAATACTCCTGCGCACGGTGGCATCACAAAGTTCGATCCGCGCGAAATCCGGAAGCTGACCTCCACGGGTCGATTCCGTTCCATGCAACTCCGCCCACGGACTCCAAGGGGCGTGCTATCAGGAGGGCAGATCATGCTACGCAAGGCACTAGCATTTGCATTGGCGATAGGGCTCGCGTGCACCGCGGGGCTGTCAGTGGGGGCGACGACGAGGGCGCCCGACGGCTCGTCCGGGGGCAGTGGCGCGAAGATCGAGGCGATCCTGAACGCATGGCAGATCATGCCCTCGGCACAGGGCAGGGACGTGGCCGCGTGGCGCGACATGATGCGCATCCAGCTCAAGATGGCGAGCCCGGCAACGCTGGATTCGCTCTATTCGATGCAGCCACCGAGGGACGCGCAGCTGGCGAGCCAGCAGTTCGTGGGATTCATGAATGTGCTGGGTGCGGACATCGCGCAACGGTTGAATGCGCAGAAGGAAGCGCAGCGTGCGAAGAGCATCCAGTCGGTCCGCGCGGCTGCCGATGGCGGCGCGAGCGGCGAAAGCGGTGCTAGGTCCACCGATTTGATTAGCCCGCAGTTCCTCGGTGAAGTGGGCGTTGACCAGGTGTTCCAGCCGATCACGCCGTGCCGCGTCGTTGACACGCGCAATGTCGGCGGCGTCTATGGCAACTTCGCGACCCGCAACTGGTACTACTACACGGTGATCGGCACCTGGAACTGGTTCACGACGCAGGGCGGCGTCTTCGGTCCGGCCAGCACCGCGTGTCCGGAAACGTTCTTCACCTACTCCCCGAGTGCGGCGGTCGCAACGATCACCGTGACGGGCCAGGGCGGAGCGGGCAACCTCATTGCCTGGGGCGGGGAGAACCCGGTTGCGTCAGCGAGCACGATGAGCTATCCGGCGTCGGGAGACACTTCTTCGCTGGCGACGATTCCGTGGGGCGGTCGGAGCGGGACAGGTGCCGGGGGCACCGTGCTTGACTTCGCCGTCAAGGTGAATGCGCCCACCACGACGCATGTGGTCGTGGACATCGTCGGCTACTATACGCAGCCGGAGGCGACGGCGTTGGATTGCATCAATCGAGTGACGACGGACACGGCGGTACCGCCTGGCAACTTCAACGTCTTCCCGCCGGCATGTTCCGCTGGATACACGGCAACCGGCGGTGGTTGCCGGACTCCGTCTTTCAACGTTGCCACTTGGGCCATACCTGCGGCACTCTTCACCACAACGGACAACTCCACTGCAGTTAGCCTGTCCTGTTCGGGAACAAACATCACGGCAGGCAATATCAGTGTCAACGCGATGGTCCGATGCTGCCGTGTTCCGGGCCGTTGATTCGATAGGCTACAAATCATGTCTCAAAGGCCGCCTCCGGGCGGCCTTTTTTTGGTTCTTCGCCGATCTGCGGGGTAGAGGGGTAGGCAGCCAGCCGGCAGTCCCTGCTAACTTGGAGTTGCGAGACAACAAGTGGCAGGAGGCGACCGGTGGCTGCGGACGAGATTATTGCCCGGCTGGGTGGCTGGGAGGGCTATTCGCTGCGCGAGGGGTGGCAGGAGCAGCGGGGGAAGCGAACGTGGTGTGTCCTGCGTTTGGAGCCGATAACGGGGTTGGCGCGCTGCTGCAGTGGATGTGGGGGATTGACCTACGCGGTGCACGATCGGGAGGAACGCCGAATCCGAGACCTGCCGCTGTTCGAGACCGCGGTGGAACTGATCGTGCCGCGGCTGCGTCTGGATTGCCCCCGGTGTGGCCCGAAGCTCGAGCGGTTGACCTGGTTGGCGAGCTACGCGCGGGTGACGACTCGGCTGGCGGCCAGTGTGAGCCGGCTGTGCAAGCTGATGTCGGTTCGGCACGTAGCGGCGTTCTACGGGTTGTCGTGGACGGTGGTGAAGCGGATCGACCAGCGGGCGCTGGAGGCCGAACTCGGAGCGATCGACTTGGTTGGCGTCGAGATCATCGGGCTGGATGAATTCGCGATCCAGAAGGGGCATCGCTACGCGACGGTGATCGTGGAACCGACGCGCCGGCGAGTATTGTGGGTGGGACGTGGCCGCGGGCGAGAGGACGTGCGACCGTTCTTCGAACTGCTCGGCGACGAAGGCTGTCGGCGGTTGCGAGCGGCGGTCATGGACATGAACGCCGGCTACGCCGAAGAGCTGCGGGCGCGTTGTCCGCAAGCCGATATCGTCTACGACCTATTCCACGTCGTGGCCAAGTATGGCCGCGAGGTGATCGACCGGGTGCGGGTCGACGAGGCGAACCGGCTGCGCCAGGATCGGCCGGCGCGCCGTTTGGTGAAAGGCTCGCGCTGGCTGTTGCTGCGCAATCGCGACAACGTGACCCGGCCCGAGGATCAGGTTCGCCTGCGCGAGTTGCTGGCCGCGAATCGAGCGCTGCTCACCGTCTACGTGTTGCGCGACGACCTGAAAGCGCTCTGGCATTACCGACATGTCGGCTACGCACAACGCTTCTGGCAAGGATGGTATGGCCGGGCGATGCGAAGTCGAATTGCACCGCTCAAGACGTTCGCGCGCCGGCTCAAGCCCTACCTGCCCGGAATTCTTGCCCACTGCCGATGGCCGCTCGGCACCAACCTGATCGAGGGCATCAACAACAAGATCAAGGTCATCAAGCGGATGGCCTACGGCTTCCGCGACGACACCTACTTCTTCCTCAAAATCCGAGCCGCCTTCCCCGGAATTCGGTGAAGAACCCTTTTTTTCGGTGCAGCATAAGTTCCTTCGCGTTTCGCGGCGCCGCGAACGGATCGCCTGGCCCATTTGCACAGGGGCGCGATTCTTGCTTGCATTGGTACAGGCAGCGGCCGAGCGTGTAGCGCGTGTTGCCCTTGTAATGGATGAAAATCCGCTGCCATAAGGGTTAGTGATTGCTAACTCGCTGACCGAACAAAATTTGGAGCCGATGTGTCCTGTAGCGCTCAAATTGAAACAGCGCGGCCACCCAGTTGGATGTTCCACGCGGGCAGGACGCTACTCCTGACGCTGTGCGCGGCCGTGACGCTGCCGTGCAACGGCGCGCCCGCGCAGTTGACCGCGTCCACCGCCGAGGTGCGCGATCTATACAGCCCGGGCAGCCCGACGGTCTTCGCGGGCACGACGGGTGGCGGTCTGTGGAGATCGACCGACAACGGCGCAAGCTGGAATGCCGTTGCCTCGATGCCCGGGCGCTATGTGGCGAAGATCACGGGTTCTGCCACCGATTCCACGCTGCTCTTCGCTGCCACGCGCGACGGCGTGTTCCGCAGCACGAACGGAGGCACGACATGGGCTCAGGTGACGTTCGAAGCGGCACGCGCGATCGCGGTCGACCCCTCCAACGACCAGAACGTGCTGATCGGCGTCCCTGGTGCGGGCGTCTATCGCTCGACCAACCGAGGCCAGAGCTTCGTGCTCTCGAACACGGGGCTCGACAGCACCGACATCCGCGCGCTGGTGCCCGGAACCACCGCCGGCGTCTTCTACGCAGGTCTCTATAGCAACGCGACCGGCGGCTGGGGCGGCGTCTTCCGCTCCACCGACAGCGGCGCGACGTGGGCATCGTGGAACGGCTCGGGCGGTGGCGCGCTGCCGAGCAAGTTCGTGACCTCGCTTGCGGTGACACCGGCTGGATCGTTGATCGCGGGTGTCTACGATCCCGCGGTCGGGGGCATCGCGTACCGCCGCGTCGGCTCGGGCTCGTGGACCGCGGCGATTTCGTCCAACACTTCCGGTGTGATCGCCCTGCACGCCGACCGAAATGCGACCTCCACCGTATGGCTCGGCACGCAGTCCGGCGCAGCCGGATTCCCCGAGTAAGTCAAAGAACGGCCGTACGTCCTCGCGTCCGCGACCACGTCCGACCCAGAGCACCCGCTTGCGACTCGGCTCGACGATCACCGTCGCGTACCGATGCCCCTTCTGGATGGCGAATTCATCCAGCCCGATCACGGCGACCCCCGTCAGATCGGTCGCACCGAATTCGGCTTCCAGTGCTCGTAGATCGATCCGCTTCACCGCTGACCAGGCCAAGCCGTAGAACCCGGCTACATGACGAATCGACATCACCTTGCAGAGTCGGCTTACGCTGGTCGCCAGCCGCACCGTGGCCCGGGCATAACTCGCCAGCCACGGCAGCTGCTCCAGCTTCGGCCCGCAGCGCGGGCAGTTCACCCGCAGCCGCGGCACGACCAGTTCCACCGGCACCTCGAAGATCGGCAGATCGCGCACGCGCCGCACTTCGCTGTCGTGGATCGCCGTCGTAGCTTGGCCATATCCACTACAGCATCGCGCCATGCCCGGAGTCGCCCGTAGGCGGATCACGCACCACCGCGTCCGCCCGCGCCGCTCCTCGCTACCCGCCTCAACTTCGTACCCGTCCCAACCCCGAGCTGGGCAATAATCTCGTTCGCAGCCACCGGTCGCCTCCTGCCACTTGATGCCTCGCAACATCAAGATAGCAACGGCGGCCGGGCGGCTGCCACTCACCCCACTTCCCGGAGATCGGCGAAGAACCTTTTTTCTGGGTCCCGGCCGGATCGGCGCGCGCGAGATGTTCCTGCTGATGCCATGCTACTTCTTCGACAGCACCGAGCAGGTGTTGCGGGGACGCAGCGATACGCAATTCGCGAGCGACCTGTTCCTGGCCTTTTTCAACTGGGCGCCCGAAGCCGGAAGTCTATCTTTCTGGGTCTTTCGGCTTGACGCGGTCGCACCCCGCGACATCGCACCGCCGTCCGGCGTACCGGGTTCACCTGTGACGTCAGAGGCTTCAAAGGCGCCGGGCTGACCAGCAGAACGAGAATCTGGGACGCGTGGACGTGTGCGGTCGAGTTCGGTAACCTATGCGTGTCCGAACGGGTCTTTCGGGCAAGAAAGAATCCGCGTAACTCCTCCGAACGACCACAGGACAGATGCTCATGGGAAAAAACGAGCTTTTTGAAGTCCAACAGCCTTGGCCCGTTTCCGATACCGAGGGTTGTTTCTTTTATCACAGCATCGATTTCCCGGACGGGACGTCGGTTGACGGTCATTGGGACATTCGCGGGTATTTCGACACCTATATCGGCCGCTACCCCCTCAGTGGAAAAACGGTCCTTGATGTCGGTACCGCCACCGGTTTCCTTGCGTTTTCGGCAGAAGCCGCAGGTGCTCGCGTAACTGCGCTCGATGTGCGCGGATCAGAAGAGTTCCGGCGCGTACCGTTTCGCGATTCGCAGTATCACTTGGACAGAGCAAAGTGGGTCGCCGACTACGATGTCCTGCACGTCCATGGCCTGAAGAAAGCCTTCTGGTACGCATGGCAAAAACTCAACAGCAAAGTTGAAGTCGTCTATGCGCCGCTGGACCAGCTTCACTCCTGGGATCGGCGCTTCGACGTCGTCATGGCAGGAGCGATCATCGAACATCTGGCGGATCCAGTTTCCGCCATCGGCGAGATGGCGCGGCTCGCAAACGAAGCCGTGATAATCCCGTTTACGGAGGTGATTGATTCCAAGGAATGGACGATGCATGCCAATGGCGACTGGTCGAATCCAGCGCTGGATTTCCTGTGGTGGAGGCTCTCGCGTGGCCTTTATCATCGCGTCTTCGAAAACCTCGGCTTCGCCGTCGAGATTGTTACGTCCAAGGCTAAGTACAATCCGGGCGGACGGAAGGAAGTTACGCGACCGACAATCATCGCTCGCAAGATCGCCGCGCGTTAGCCGAGCAGCACCATTTCTCGCGCTGAGAGGTAGTCCCGAAAATCATCGGGGCTCGTTGTCAGGTGAAGGACCGGCTCTGATGAGCGACGCAGTTGCCCGAAGGAGGAGCAGCGATAACGAGGCCGAGAACGAACCATACAGCGGCGTGTAAGGTGAAGGTGGAATTGGCGGTGCTCAAGGGTGACAAGACTTTGGCGGAACCGTCATAGAAGTTCGATGTCCATCGCAGCCAGATTGCGTAATGGAAGACGCGGCTGCTGGACGGGGCGACCGGCGTGTTCCTGCCCACGGCAGAGAAGCGGGAGTCCCGAGGTCCCGGTGTCAAGGACACGCAGGCGAAGATCGGCCGGTTGCCCTTGGAGAACGAATTAGCCGGCGCGCTCGGCCGTCTCGACGGCGCGAGTGCAAAGAAATGATTGACGCCGCCCATAAGCTACAGCTGAAGCGGCAAGCCGAGCTGCTGGATCCCTCGCGCTCGAACGTGTACCGATTTGTCGCAACCGGTTTCGGCCGCTGATCTGGTATTGGTGCGAAGGATCGACAAGCTGCACTTGGACTTCCCGTTCGACGGCGCCCGCCCGCTGCGCGACATGCACACACCGGAGCGTGCCGAGGTCGATCGATAGCATGTGCGCACGCTCGCGGAGCGGATGGGCATCGCGGCCATTTATTGCAAGCGCGAAGCCAGTACGCCGTACCCCGCGCATCCAGTCTATCCCTACTTGTTGAGGGACTTGCTCATCGATCGGACCAACCGGGCGTGGGCAACGGACATCAGTTACATACCGATGCGTCGCGGCTTCGTGTATCTGGTGGCCATCATCGACCGGGCCACTCGGCGGGTTCTGTTACATGGGGTATCGATCAGCATGGACGGCAAGGGTCGCTGGGTCGACAACGTGTTCGTCGAGCGGCTGCGGAAGAGCGTGAAATACGAGCACGTCTACCCGCATGACCCGGGGGTGTCGCAGAGGCCATGCGGCAACTGACCAGCTACTTCACTTTCTGCAATTCCCATTCTCCTCACTCATCGCTCGGCGGAATGACGCCGGACACGGCGTACTTCGGAAAGCTGGAGACCCGCGACGCCGCGTGATGTCGAATCACGGCAACCATGAAGCGATATCGCAGACGCCGTACAACCGCAGGAACTTCAATCAAGAAACCGGAAAACTGGCCTAACGAACGGCGCCACCTCTCTGCGGCGAGCACCACGTCCCGGTCCGTCATGCCGATATGCGCGATGCGGCTCGACGCGGAGGCCCGTCGCCGGACTTTTGCCGCCGTTCGTCTTGCACTTTGCCGGCTGGCGCGGATCTTGCAGCCTAGACCCCGGTCCTCTTGGTAACGCGATGGGTTTCGGGTCGCATTGGATTTGACAATCGCTTCGCAAACAGATGGATAGATTTCCGACTTCGGCGGGCCGTAGCCAAGCCATGGGCTCGAGACGGCCGGCGGGCATCGGTGCGCTGCGTGTCTTGCTGACGCTGCTCGTCGCGGTCGCGCTGCGATCCTACGGCGCACCGGCGCAGCTGACGGCGGCCACCGGCGAGGTCAGGGACTTCCATAGCACGGCCAGCGCAATTGTCTATGCTGCTACCTTTGGCGGCGGATTGTGGAGGTCGACGGACAGCGGCGCAAGCTGGACCGCGGTGGCGTCGCTGCCGCCGCGATACATCTCCAAAGTCGCCGGCTCGGCGAGTGACCCGAACCTGCTATTTGCGGCCACCCGCGACGGTGTTTGGCGCAGCACAAACGGTGGAGCTTCGTGGGCGCAGGTGAGCTACGAGGCGGCGCGGGCGATCGCGGTCGATCCGACGAATGATCAGAACGTGCTGATCGGTGTGCCAGGCGCCGGCATCTATCGCTCGACCAATCGCGGCCAGACATTTGCGTTGTCGAGCAGCGGAATCGATAGCACGGACATCCGGGCTCTAGTACCTGGCCCGACTGCTGGTATGTTCTTCGCCGGCCTTTACAGCAACGCGACAGGCGGTTGGGGCGGCGTGTTCCGTTCGATTGATGGTGGTGTGACTTGGGCATCATGGAACGGCTCTGGCGCGGGGGCCCTGCCGAGCAAGTACGTAACCTCGCTGGCGGTGACCCCAGCCGGCTCGTTGATCGCCGGCGTGTACGATCCGGCGCAAGGCGGCATCGCGTACCGCCGTGTCGGCACCGGCGCATGGACCGCGGCAATGTCCAGCAATACGTCCGGCGTACTCACTCTCCATCCAGACCGCAACACGGCCTCGACCGTGTGGCTGGGCACGCGCGTGCAAGGAGTCTACAAGTCCACGAATGACGGGGTCAGTTTCGTTGCGTCGTCCAATTCGACTCAAGATGTCTTCACCGATGTGCTTGCGCTTGGTACGGTTCCAGGCGCATCGGGGCGCGTGCTTGCCGCCCCGGCCGGCCTTGGCATCTACAGGTCCGCCGACAACGGTTCGTCATGGCCAAAGAGCTCGACGCGATTGACTGCTGACCGCGCAGTGGCACTCGAGCCTGGCGCATCCACGAGCGAACTCTTCATGGGTACGCTCGGCGGCGGCATGCAGCGAAGCACCAACTCCGGCGCGAGTTTCACCGGGGTCAACGGAGGACTCGTCAATGTTACTTACGGACCAAAGACGCTCGACGTCGTCTCTGTCGCGGGTGCCGGCAGCATTGTCTACGCGGCGACGTTCGGGTTCGGGGGGCTGTACCAATGGAACGGCGTCTCGGCGTGGGCGCGGGTCAGCGAGGCGGGACTCCCGAACGCTCCGGCCGATTTCTCGAACCCAATGTCGGTCGGTGTCGATTCGTCGAACCCGCAGAACGTTTTCTACACCGTGTTCGGCGGAAGCTATGCGGGGACATGGCGACGCAATGGCGGACCTGTCTGGGCCTCGGTACGCCCAGGGCCGTACGATGGCGCTGGCGCGGGACGCATCGTTGCCGGCGTGCAAGGAACGGGCCGCTGGTACATCCTGAACGAGCTCGCGGCGGCGGACCGGTCGATCGACAACGGCCTAACTTGGTCACCAATCGCGCTATCGGCAGCGGTTCCGACGGGATCCATGCCAATCACGTTCTTCTCGCTCGCGGAGAACCCGCTGTCGCCAACCAATGCGCTCGCCAGTACGAGCAAAGGCCTGTTGCGCTCCACTGACGCCGGCGCATCATGGGCTCCAGTCAATCCGGGAAGCGTTCTCACGACCGAGTTGACGGGCCTGACATTCTCTACGCTGGTCAGCAACCGAGTATTCGCCGGAGATCGTGCGGGCCGCTTCTATTGCAGCAACAATGCTGGCGCTACGTGGATCGTGCGAGAAACTTTCGCGAGCGCCGTCGTTAGCGTCCGTTGGCTGAACAACCTTGTCTACTTGGCGACCGACGGCGCGGGTGTCATGCAGCGCGACCCGACCTGCCCATGAACATTTTCCTGCGTTCACTCGCAGCGGCGTTCGCCGCCCTCTCGTTCTCCTGTCCATCCGTGCCCGCGACCGCCGCCGCGTGGGGCCCTGAGACGCGGCTCACCAACGCCGCAGGTCATTCCTGGGCGCCGCAGGTTGCCGCGTACAACGGATCGTTGCATGCGGTGTGGTTCGACTACCTTGGCGCTCTGGGCGACGCCGAGATCCTTTATGCGCGCAGCACCGACAACGGCACGACGTGGAGCTATCCTGTGAATTTGAGCGCCAGTTCGGCGCGTCTTGACGTTCACCCTGTGATTGCGGCCGATTCATCGGGTGTCTACGTGATGTGGAGCTCGGACGTCGTGAGTGGCGAGCTCTTTTTCCGCCGCAGTCACGACAACGGCGGTTCGTGGCGTCCTGTGCAGCAGCTGACGAGCACGGCGGGGTATTCCCGTTCCGGCGCACTCGCCATCGACGCGTCCGGGGCGCTGCATGCCGTCTACTACGACGACCGCGTCGGCTATTCCAACATCTATCACATACAGAGCTGCGACCACGGTGCGACGTGGACGGCGGAACAGAACGTCACTGCGAACGACGGCGTCGTCGACAACCAGGTCCCGCGACTCGCGGTGGGACAGGACGGCAAGCTGTACCTCGCGTTCCGCTCGAGCCGCGAGGGTGCACCTCAGGGAGGCTGGCCACCGTACCAGATCTATCTGCTGCGCGGGACGACCGCTGCGTGCCCCGCGAATCCCTCGTGGCTCTATCCGGCACAGCGGGTGACGCGCGGCCTGCCGGACGAATACTCGGACGCATACGGTCCGGAAGTCGCCGCCGGCTCGGGAGGCGCCATCCACGTGGCGTTCTGGGATCAACTCTCGGGCAACGACGTTGGCTATCGGAGACTCGACCCGGCCGGAGCAGGCTTTGGCCCGGTCCGACGCCTTGGCAATTTCGGCATCAACCATCCGGAGGCCGGTTCGACGAACTCGGAAGCGGGCAACCTTGGGATTACCGTAGACAACGTGGGCATCGTACATCTGCTGTTCGGCGAGAACTTGGGCACGACGAATTCCGTCACCTACGGCCGCCTTTTCTACCGCAGCAGCGCCGATGGTGGTACGACGTGGAGTGCCGTCGAGCAGGTGGGCACAACGGCTCTCGCAGCGATGCCGCGCTTTCTCTATGCGGGCGGGCGAGTCCATGCGGTCTGGACCGATTTCCGCGACAACAACGTCGGCGGTGAGATCTATTACCGGTTCCTCGACCTCCAACCTGCTCCGGCATCGGTGTCGAAATCGTGCGCCGGCGCTCGCCGCGACTTCAACGGTGACAACAACTCCGACCTCACCTGGTCGAACGCCGCGACCAGCGACAAAATCATGCAGCTCATGAGCGGCGGCTCGGTGATTGGCAACGCAACCCTCCTCACCGACCCCAACTGGCAGATCACCAATTACGGCGATTTCAACGCCGACGGCAAGGCTGACATCGTCTGGTACAACAGCGCGACGGGCAGCACGGCAATCTGGTTGATGAACGGTACGGCGTTCCTCGGTGGTGCAAGTCTGTTGACCGATCCGAACTGGCGCGTAACCATCGTCGGCGATTTCAACGGCGACGGCAAATCCGATCTAGTCTGGTACAACGCGGCGACCGGCGGTACCGCCGTGTGGTTGATGGATGGAGCCAACTTGGCCGGCGGGTCCGGTTTGTTGACCGACCCCAACTGGCAGATCACCAATTGCGGCGATTTCAACGCCGACGGCAAGACTGACATCGTCTGGTACAACAGCGCAACGGGCAGCACGGCAATCTGGTTGATGAGCGGTACGGCGTTACTCGGTGGCACAGGTCTGTTGACCGATCCGAACTGGCGCGTAACCGACGTCGGTGATTTCAACGGCGACGGCAAATCCGATCTGGTCTGGCGCAACACGACCACCGGCGAAACGGTGATCTGGCTCCTGAACGGCACCACCCTGATCGGTGGTGGACGGATCATGGGCGATGGCAACTGGTCGGTCACCCACATCGCCGACCTGAACGGCGATGGCAAGAAAGACCTGATCTGGCGCAATGCCGCCACTGGCGAGAGCGCGGCGTGGCTGATGAACGGGATGTCGATGATCGGAGGCGGCAGCCTGATCGGTGCGCCATGGGTGGTCACCCGCACCGGCGACTTCAACGCCGACGGCAAGGCCGACATCTTGCTGACCAATCCAACGACCGGGAGCAAGTCGATGTGGCTGATGAACGGCCTGTCGCCGACCGCTGGCTACACGCTGTCGACCAATCCCAGCTGGGCGCTCAATCCCTAGAAGCACGAGCGGGCGATCGACGCGCGCGCCACCCACATCAGGTCGTAAACGGGTCATGTGGAGCGCACTCGTCAGCCTGAGTGCGAAGAATGCAAGGCTCGCCGTCCATCCGATGATCGCGACCGATTCGCATCGGGCATGTGCGTGTTCTCTGGATCGGATGCGTCGCCACTGGCGATCCCTTCGTCCGCCGCGTGCCCGACGCCGCTCAGCGCTGCCCGTAGTTCGCGAACTTGTCCACGACGAGGGCCATCTCGGCGTCGCTCAACAGCACCGGGCCGCCCAATTGCAGCGTCTGCCAGTAAATCTCGGCGAGCGTCTCGACCTCGATGGCGAGCGCGAGTGCGGCGGGAAGCGATGCGCCGAGCACGATCATCCCGTGGTTCGCGAGCAGGCACGCGCTTCGGCCAGCCAATGCGGCAACCGCGTGGTCGGACAGCGCCTGCGTGCCGAACGTCGCGTAGGGCGCGCAGCGGATGTCGTTGCCGCCCGCGACCGCGACCATGTAGTGGAACGCCGGGATGCCGCGACGCGTGCACGCGAGTGACGTGGCAAAGGGCGAATGCGTGTGCACGACCGCACCCACTTCATCGCGCGTGCGGTAGATGTCGCGATGGAAGCGCCACTCGGACGACGGCTTGCGCGGGCCGCGAGCCGCGCCGTCCTGCGCCACGAAGACGATGTCATCGGGCACGATGTCCGCATACGGCATGCCGCTCGGCGTGACCAGGAATCCGTCGCCCTGGAGGTCGCGCCAGCGCGCGCTCACGTTGCCCGACTTGCCGCGGTTGATGCCGGCGGCGTTCGTCGCGCGTGCGGTCGCAAGCACGCGTTCGCGCATCTCGCGCTCGGAGGTGGCCGCCTCGGTCATTGCGTTCGAACGTGCTCCGGGAACATCGCACCGAGCCAGTCGGCGGATGCGCGTGTCACGCCGCGCTCGGTGACGAGGCCGGTGACAAGTCGCGCCGGCGTCACGTCGAACGCGAAGTTGACCGCGTGCGCGCCGTGTGGTGCGACGCCCACGCGCTGCGTCTGGCCGTACTCGTCGCGGCCGGTCACGGTGAGGACTTCCTCCGCCTCGCGCGCCTCGATCGGGATGTCCGCGCCGCTCGCAAGCTTCCAGTCGATCGTGGGCGAGGGCAGCGCAACGTAGAACGGCACACCGTTGTCGCGTGCGCCGAGCGCCTTGTCGTAGGTGCCGATCTTGTTGCAGACGTCGCCGTTGCGGGCGACGCGATCGGCGCCGACCAGCACCAGGTCAACCTCGCCTCGCTGCAGCAGCAGCGCACTGGCGACATCGGCGAAGAGCGTGTAGGGCACGCCGCGCTGCGCAAGCTCCCAGGCGGTGAGGTTCGCGCCCTGCAGCCGCGGTCGCGTCTCGCTCACCCAGACGTGGAGCGGCATGCCTTCGGCGTGCGCCTGGAACACCGGCGAGGTTGCCGTGCCCCAGCCGCAGGTCGCAAGCGCGCCGGCATTGCAGTGCGTCATCACGCGCACCGGGCCCGGTTTGCGCTGCGCGATCGAGCGAAGGAGCGCGAGGCCGTGCTGGCCGATCGCGTAGTTGATCGTGCCATCCTGGGCGACGATCGCGTCCGCTTCGCGCCATGCGGCATCGGCACGCTCGGCGGGCGGCAGCGCCGCGACCGCGGCGTGCACGCGGTCGAGCGCCCAGCGCAGGTTGACCGCCGTCGGCCGCGTCGAATCGAGGGCGGCGTGGGCGCGCGTCAGCGTGGCATCGGCCGGATCGCGGTCGAGCGCGAGCGCGAGGCCGTACGCGCCCACCGCGCCGATCAGCGGGGCACCGCGCACCCACATGCGCCGGATCGCAAGCGCCGCAGCGTCCGCGTCGGCGATCTTCACGCGGATCACGGCGTGCGGCAGCGCGCGCTGGTCGATGACCTCGATGTAGTGCGTGCCCGGCGGATGCGTGAGCGCGCGATAGGGCGCGGGATCGCGCCTGGCGTTCATCGCGGCTTGGTCGTGCATCAGCCGATTCTAGCGAAAGCGGGCGCCGCCGGCCGTGGAACAGCGCTTCTGCAGTGTTCCCGGCGGGGGCGGATCACTGGCGCTTCAGCACCTGAACCAGATTGTTGAAATCGTCGGTCCACAATCGCCAGTCCGGCCGTGGCGTGACCGGACGGGCGGCCTCCGCGATCTGCGGCCGCGCGAGCGATGCGGGGTCGTCGGACAGCAGCACCCAATCGCTGCGGCTTGCGAGACTGTCGTCGCCGTTGTCTTCGATCCACGCCACCGCGAGCCCGTTCGCCCGGGCGAGCGCGTCGACCACGGGAATGAGGTCGAGGAAGCGGTTGGTGAGATGGAACGCGATGATGCCGCCCGGCTTCATGTGTCGCATGTAGACCTTGATGGCCTCGTCGGTGATGAGGTGCACCGGGATCGCGTCGCTCGAGAACGCATCGATCGCGAGCACGTCGAACTGCTGCTGCGGCTCGCGCTCGAGCGTGAGCCGCGCATCGCCGAGTGGGGTGGAGATCGTCGCCTCGCTGTCGGCGAGGTAGGTGAAGTCGCGGCGCGCGATGTCGACGACCGCGGGATTGATGTCGTAGAAGCGGTATTCGTCGCCCTTGCTGCCCCAGGTGGCGATCGTGCCGGTACCGAGCCCGATGACGCCGACCTTCACCGGCTCGGTGCGCGGGTGCAGCGATTCGATCGCGCGCGCGATGCCGGAGGTCGCCGTGTAGTAGGTCGTCGGCTGCCGGCGCAGCGACGCGTCGAGATACTGGTTGCCGTGCAGGATCGTGCCGTGAATCAGCGAGCGCCGCCGGTCTTCGTCGCCGCCGGACTCCTGCACGCGCAGCGTGCCGTAGAAGTTGCGCGTCGAGACGATCGTGTTCTTGTAGAACTCGGTGGTGCCCCACACGGCGCAGCCGGTGGTCGTCAGCGCGGCGACGATGCCGAGCACGCCGTACACCGGGTAGTCGCGACGCACCTGCCAGAGCAGCAGCAACGCGCACAGCACCAGTCCGCCGGCAAGCTCGAAGTACGCGGGCAGCACGAGCGGCGCGACGACGCCGACCAGCACGGCGCCGATCGCCCCGCCGAGCGAGATCATCAGGTAGAAGCGCGTCAGATAGCGTGGCGCCGGCTTCAGCCGCACGAGCTCGCCGTGACAGAACATGCACGCGAGGAAGAGCCCGCCGCAGAAGACGCCGACCTGAATCGCGAGCTCGTGCGTGAGGTCGGGATCGGCGAGCGTCCACCCCATCACGCCCAGGCCTGCCGCCAGCATCGCGAGAAACACGTCACGCCGGTACCAGCCGCGGCCGTCGAACGTCAAGATGAACGACAGCAGGTATAGCGCAAGCGGGACGATCCACAACAGCGGAACGGAAGCGATGTTCTGCGTGATGTGGTTCGAGATCGCGAGCAGCAGCAGCGATGCTGTCGCGGCGAGCGTGCACCAGAGAAGCTGCCGCGCAAGGGGCGGCGGCTCGTCGTGCGCCAAGTCCGTGTGCGGGAGCGGAAGGTCCGTACCGGAACCCAGCCACCCCTTGGGTACGGGCGCATGCGAGGGCGCGCGCAGGCTGGCGAACCCCGCAGCGGCGCACAGCGCGACGAAGAGCACGTAGCCGCCAGACCATCCCCATGCCTGGGCCCGCGTGACGGTCCACGGCTCGAGCAGGAACGGGTAACCGACTAGCGCGAGCATCGACGCGAGATTCGACAAAGCGAACAGGCGGTATGGGCTCGCGCCCGGAAAGCGTCGCGCGAACCACGCCTGGACCAGCGGGCTCGTCGTCGAGAGCAGGAAGTAGGGCAGGCCGATCGTCGCGGTCAGCATGCCGAGGATCAGCCACGAGGGGTTCTCCGAACCCAGCGGCTTCCAGTGTGGCGCGGGCACGATCGGTAGGACCGCGAGCGAGACGGCGAGCAGAGCGACGTGCAGTTGAACGGAGCGCCGCGGCGCGAGCTTGCGCACCGCCCAGTCGGCGTAGCCGTAGCCTGCGAGCAGCGCGGTCTGGAAGAACACGAGGCAGGTGGTCCAGACTGTCGCCGAGCCGCCGAACCACGGCAGGATCTGCTTGGCCATGACCGGCTGCACGAGGAACAGCAGGAAGGCACTGGCGAAGATGGTGACGGCGTAGAGCGGCATCGGGAGTTGCCCTTGGCGCCGGGCGCGCGAAAGCGCGCATTGTAAGGGGTCGCCGCCGGCGCGGGCTCGCGATGCCGCGTCGTGCGATATGCGCGGCCCGAGCGTGCGCTTCAAGCCGGATGCCCCGATGCCGCGTTGCATCCGGGCGCGGGTCGCTCGATGTTCCGCTAATAGGTCGTGCGCGGCTTGAAGTATTCGGTGCGGTCGATCGACCGCACACGGACATCCTTGACGTCGATGTCCTGCAAAAGGCGCAGCGGAATTTCGTCGCCGGCGCTGCCGCGGATCCAGACCTTGCGATAGAACTCCGCCTGCGTGCGCACGCCGTCGCTGCCGACGCCGAGAATGATGTCACCGGCTTTCACGCCGGCGCGGTCGGCAGGGCCGCCCGGAGAGACGCGCGTCACGTAGAGCCGGCCCTGCCCTTCCTCGGCGGAAATCCCGAGCCACGGCCGCACGGGTCCTGCGCGCTTTCCGGTCTTGACGAGATCGGCGAGGATCGGCTTCAGCAGGTCGATCGGAACGAACACGTTGCCGGGCAGCTTGGTTTCGCCGTCGGTGGCTTCTCGAACGATCAGCGATCCAACGCCGACGAGTTTGCCCTCCTTGTCGATCAGCGCGGCGCCGCTCCAGTTGTCGGCGGGTGGGCTCGTGAAGATCGCCTGGTCGAGCATGTACTCCCAGCTGCCGGTGAATGCCCGGCGCGACACCACCCAGACGAAGCTCACCTCGTCGGCACCCGCCTGGTTGGCGATCATGACGGGCTCGCGCTCGACCAGCTTTTCCGAGTCTCCGAGCGCAATGGGAGTGGCGCGCAGCGGAACCAGGCTGCGCACGAGCCCGAGTCCGGTCGGGTGGTCGTAGCCGACGACCTGCGCGGGCAGCACGCGACCGCGGCTGTCGGTCACCTTGACCTCACCCGCTTCGACCAGTAGGTAGCCGATCGTGAGGATCAGGCCGCCCTCGCCGATGACGATGCCGGTGCCCTCGCGCTCGCGGCCGAGGGTCGCGGCGCTGCGCGCGTCGGGAACGGCGACGGTCTCGACCTTGACGATCGCCGCAAAGAGCTTGTCGGCATTGATGGCGCCGGCCGCGGCGCCTTTGTCCGCATCGCTGCCGGTGGGCGGCTTCGTCGGAGCGGAAGACGAAGGCGGCGTGCCCGGCCGGGCCGGCGCGGCGAATGATGGTGTGCTTGCCGCGATGCCGACGGCAAGCACACAGCAGACGGCCGACAGCGCGTGCCGTTGGAAGTGCGCGAGAAAGCAGGAAAGGTTTCGCATCGTGACCTCCGATCGGGTGATCCCATCCGGAGCAGGTTGCCGCGCGGTCGAGACACTCGCGCTTCGGCGCGATATCCGCTCACTATATCGCGCCGGCCCGCAGGCGCAAGTCGTCGGGGGTCCGCCACGAATCCGGTGCGGTGCTTTCGGCTGCTATGATTCCCGGCGCGCCTTGCGCGTGCCCCATTGCCGCCCGATCCCTTGCGCACTGTACTTGCCGATCCGCTTGTCGATCTCGTCGCCGCCGTTCTGCAGGGCGGGGGCTCGAACGCAGCGGAGGCGCGTACCGTCGCACTGCGGCTCGTCGATTCGAATCTGGTCGGCCACGAATCGCACGGCGTGCTGCGTGTCGGCAAGTACCTCGAATGGGTGCGCAACGGCTGGCTCGTGCCGAACGCGCAGCCGAGCGTCGTGTTCGAAAGCGACGCCATCGCGATCATCGACGGCAACCGCGGCTTCGGCCAGGTGATCGGCGAGTACGCCGGGAAGCGCGGAATCGAAAAGGCCGAGAAGACCGGCATCGCGCTCATCGGCTTACGCAACTGCGGGCACCTGGGCCGGCTTGGCGACTGGGCGGAGCAGGCCACCCGGGCGGGACAGGTTTCGCTGCACTTCCTGAACACGTCGGGAGCGCCACGCGTTGCGCCATTCGGCGGCAGCGACCGGCGCCTGTCCACCAATCCACTGTGTGTGGGCGTGCCGCTCGCAGGAGCTCCGGCCGTGATCCTCGACATCACGACGTCGACCGTGGCCGAGGGGAAGCTCATGGTCGCGCGCAACAAGGGCGAGCGCGTGCCCGAAGGCTGGATCGTCGACAAGGACGGCCGGCCGACGACCGATCCCGCCGACTTCTACGGCGGCGGGGCGCTGCTCACGATCGGCGCGCACAAGGGCTCGGGCCTGTCGATCGTCACCGACCTGCTGGCTGGCGCGCTCACCACCGGCCGCAGCTCCGATCCGACGGACACGGTGCTGCGCAACAACATGCTGTCGATCTACATCGCGCCTGCGGTGTACGACGCTTCGGGCGGAGTCGCCCGCGAGGCCGCGCGCCTGGTCGAATGGGTCAAAGGCTCGCCGCCTTCCACGCCGGGCCAGCCGGTGCTCGCCCCGGGCGAGGCCGAGCGTGCAACGAAGGACCGTCGGCTGCGCGAAGGCGTTCCGCTCGACGAGACGACGTGGCAGGACCTGCTCGATGCCGCTGCGAGCGTCGGCATCGATGCCGCGCGCGCGGCGGCGCTCGCCGCCTGAAGGACTCGCAGCCATGACGCAATCGCGCAGCGCCCGTGGCATGTTTGCCTGCGCCGCGCTTGCCGTCGCGGTCGCTGCCATGCCCGCGCGCGCGGACTTCACCGGCAAGGTGGTCGCAGTTGCCGACGGCGACACCGTCACGATCCTGGTCGAGCGCCGCGAGGTGCGCGTGCGCCTCTCCGGGATCGATGCGCCCGAGCACGGGCAGCCGCACGCGCGCGCGGCGCGGCAGTCGCTTGCGTCGCTGGTCGCCGGCCGCACGGTGGCAGTGCACGGCCGCGGTCAGGATGGCTTTGGTCGCGTGCTGGGAGAGTTGCGTGTCGACGCGCTCGATGTCAATGCCGAGCAGGTGAGGCGCGGCTACGCGTGGGTGTTCCGGCGCTATTCGCTCGACCCCTACCTGCTGGCACTGGAAGCCGAGGCGAAGGCCGCGCGCCGCGGGCTGTGGCAGGACCCGGATCCGGTCGCGCCGTGGCTCTGGCGCGGACAGTCTACGCTTCGGCAGGGCGCCGCGGATCCGCCTGCGCTGCAGGCATGGAGGCGTATCGATGCGCCTGCCGCGAGGGCGTGAACGATGAGCGCTGCCGACGGAGAGCTCTTCCCCGGCTTCTCGGTAAGCCGCGTGAAGACGAGCGGCGCGGAGATCCACTGCGTCAGCGGAGGCCGCGGGCCGCCCGTGTTGCTTCTGCACGGGTATCCGCAGACGCACGCGATGTGGCACAAGGTCGCGCCGCGGCTTGCCGAATCGTTCACCGTGGTCTGCGCCGATCTGCGCGGCTACGGCGATTCCACCAAGCCCGGAAGCGATGCGGCGCACGCGCCGTACTCGAAGCGCGAAATGGCGCGCGACATGGCGGCGCTGATGAGTGAGCTCGGCCACGCGCGTTTCCGGCTTGCGGGGCACGATCGTGGCGGGCGCGTCGCACACCGCCTCGCGGTCGATCATCCCGGGCGGGTCGAGCGTGTCGCGTTCCTGGACATCTCTCCGACGCGCACGATGTACGCGAAGTCGGACAAGGCGTTCGCAACCGCTTATTACCACTGGTTCTTCCTGATCCAGCCGTTCGACCTGCCCGAGCGGCTGATCGGCGGCGATCCCGTCTATTACCTGCGGCGCAAGATCGGCAGCTGGGCCGGCGGGGTCTCCGCTTTCGATCCGCGCGCGCTCGCCGAGTACGAACGCTGCTTCGCCGACCCGCGAGCGATCCACGCGAGCTGCGAGGATTACCGCGCGGCGGCGACGATCGACCTCGCGCACGACGACGCAGATGCCGCGGCCGGCGTGCGCATCGCGTGCCCGGTGCTCGTGCTCTGGGGCGAGAAGGGCGTCGTGAACCGCCTGTTCGATCCGATCGCCGATTGGCAGGCGGTGACTGCCGGACAGGTGACCGGCCGCGCGCTGCCGTGTGCGCACTTTCTCGCTGAGGAGGCGCCGGACCAAACGTCGACCGAGCTTATCGCGTTCTTCGCGGACATCGTGTGAACAGGCCCTGATCCCGCCCATGCTGTTCGCACAGATCTCCGATCCTCATGTCGCGCTGCCCGGGGAAAGCCCGGGTGCAGGTGTCGATTCCTACGAGAACCTGGTCCGTGCGGTCGCGGCGATCAACGGGCTCGAGCCGCTGCCCTTGGCGCTGGTGGTAAGCGGCGATCTGGTCGAACGGGGCGCGCGCGACGAGTACGAGCGCCTCGCCACGGTGCTCGCGACGGCACGCATGCCATGGTGGCTGATGCCGGGCAACCACGATGATCGCGATGCGCTGTGCGCGGTCTTTCCGTCGTGTGCGTCGGCGCGCGGTTCGTGGGGCGTCCAATGCGCGGTCGACCTGCCCCCGCTGCGATTGCTGCTGCTCGACTCACTCGTGCCGGGTACGCCGGCCGGCCTGCTGTCGGCGGCGAGCCTGGACTGGCTCGAGGATCGCCTCGCGCAATCGCCGACGACGCCGACGGTCGTCTTCGTGCACCACCCACCCGCGCTCACCGGCCTCGCGCATTTCGACCGCTCGGGGTTGGGCAACGGCGACGCGCTCGCCGCCGTCATCACGCGGCACCGGCAGGTCGTGCGCGTCGCCAGCGGTCACATTCACCGCTCGCTTGCGTGCGGATGGGCCGGCACGACGCTGACCGTGTGTCCGAGCACCGCCCACCAGTTCGCGCTGGATCTGCGCGAGAGCGGCTGCATCACGCCGATTGCCGATACGCCGGCCTACCAGTTGCATCGCTGGTGCGACGGCGTACTCTTCACCTACACGGTGCCGGTGTGATGAAGCATTGCACGAGCAATCCGCCACCAACCGGCACGAAAGGAGGAGGCATGCCGAAGAGCAAGGCGGCGCGAGTCTTCGCGTCCGTCGTCGCGGGCATCGTGCTCGCAGTCCCGGCCACCGCCGCACTCGCCCAGCCCTATCCCAACCGGCCGGTGAAGATGATCGTCCCATTCGCGCCGGGCGGCGCGACCGACATCATCGCCCGGATCGTGTCGCAGAAACTGGGCGACCGCCTCGGGCAGCAGGTCGTCGTCGAGAACAAGCCGGGCGCCGGTACCACGCTCGGCAATGCGGAGGTCGCGAAGGCGAAGCCGGACGGCTACACGCTGCTGTTCGCGCCGACGCCGTTCGTGATTTCGCAGATCGTATACCCTTCGCTGCCCTACGACCCGCAGAAGGATTTCGCGCCGGTGTCGCTGCTTGCGGTTTCGCCATTCATCCTGGTCACGAACGCGGCGAACGTGCCGGCGGGAAGCATCGCCGAACTGGTCGTGCTCGCGAAGGCGAAACCCGGGTCGCTCACGTTCTGCTCCGCCGGCAACGGGACCGTTCCGCACCTGGCCGGCGAGCTCTTCAAGCTGCGCGCGGGCGTGGACATCGTGCACGTACCGTACAAGGGCGGCGGGCCGGCGATCGTCGATCTCGTCGGCGGGCAGGTGGCGATGATGTTCGCCACGCCGATCGAGGTGAACCAGCACGTGCAGTCCGGCAAGCTCAAGGTGCTGGGCGCGACGTCGGTGAAGCGGCTCGCGGCGATGCCGGACGTGCCGACGCTGAACGAAAGCGGCTATGCCGGGTTCGAGGTCCTTTCATTCTTCGGCGTGATGGCGCCGGCCGGCACGCCCGGGGAGATCGTCAATCGCCTCGCATCCGATCTCGCGGCCGTGATGGAATTGCCCGACGTGCGCGAGCGTTTCGCCGCGCAGAGCGCGGATGCGAACGTGCTCGGGCCCGCCGCGTTCGCGCAGTTCCTAGCGCGCGAGCGTGAGAAGTGGGCCGACATCGTCAAGCGCTCGGGTGCCAAGGTCGACTGACTTGCGTGCTTGGCAGGCCGCCCCGCGATTCCTCGTGGGCCTCCGCCCCGCGTTGAGATGGGCGGGTGCAGGGTGCTGATATAATTTGCGCCTTGGCCAAGTAGCTCAGTTGGTAGAGCAGAGGACTGAAAATCCTTGTGTCGGTGGTTCAATTCCGCCCTTGGCCACCAGTAAAACAAAGGCTTGCACGTCCCTCGGACGGCAAGCCTTTTTCATTGGTGTAATTCTGGTGTAAACGCGCAGGGAAAACACGGGATTTTGCGGGAACGCCCTGTGCAGATGTTGTGTGCGGTTGCTTTGCTGCTCGCCAGCGCCGCACGGCGCTTGTCTGGGCGTCGCGCGGCGTTCCTCAAGGGAGCGGTCCGCGCAAAAGTCCTTGACCCAAGACTCACGGGGCGCCCGAGCAGGCGCGTGGGACGATCCGAGGGACGGATCCGAAGGCGACCGGCATTGCACCGGTCGGAGGGACGCGTGAACCTGGTCGAAGAGGCCGTCACGTGGTTTTGAGCACTGCGTCACGCGAAGAAGCGCCGCGGACACGCAGACAGGGCGCCAGGGTGCGCGTACGTCACTAGCGGTGGCCCGCAAGTAACGACGCACGCTGTGCCAGGGGAGTTGGCGCAGCGGGCCGGCCAAAGGGTGTGCGCAGCACGGGACTGCGGCACACGATCGGCGGCAGGTCGCGCCTACCATGAGAGACAGCGCGGGCGCTCCCGTGTACGAACACCCACCGGGAGTCCCGCTACCCCGACTTGCGACCGCACCGCGTGAAGCCTGGGACGACTGCGCCGGGGTCTAACGAAGCTGCGGCCACGCACAAACCTGCCGCAGCGGACCTTTCAACGTAACCTCAGGCCTGCAAGGGCCCGCCAGCTTTCAGAGGCAGGACGGCATTGGGCGCCGATTGCTCGGCAAAGGGCGACGCGTAAGGAGCGTCACGCCGGCCTGACGTGGCCAACGTACTGCAACAAACCAAACGGGGCGCCGCCCGTCATGGACGGCATGGGGCACACTGTCGCCCAGGGCGACCGTCGCTGTATAGCGCAAAAACCAACACTTGTACCTGCGGGTTTTCGAGCGCCCGGCCATGGGCGGCGCCGGCGCGCCTGCATGTGCGGCAGTGACCGGCCCTCTACGGAAAATCAAGGTTGAACGTCGGAGGTCCGCTGCATCCTGACACCGTTCGCTCAGCCAGGATTGGTCAATGGGCGCGTTCGACGCATTGCTGCCTATCTGAAGCGGTAAGAGCAGCCGTTCCCGAGTTCTCTGAGCCGCGATGCACAGTCAACCGGGATGGGCGGATTGGACGGCACGGATCGGGCCATTCTTGCACGGCGTGCTAACGGGAGACGAGGCGGCTGCCATCAAGAACAAACTGCCGCGGCTCACGCGGTCTTCGTGTGCGTGGAACGTCAATCGCCCGGCCGCCTATGCTGGCAGCCAAGCCACGCCGCGACTATCCAAGGCCACCGTTCTCAGCACTGATAGTAGGTGTGCTATGAACACTTTCAGTGCGGGAACACGATCCAGCGCCATGCCGTATCGTGCCCGATCGACCACGGCTGAACCGTGTCAGGAAATCCGAGGGTTCAGGGATGTGAGGGTACGACGCCGTCGGCCACTCTGAAAACGGCCGATAGGGGCGCTTCTGCGCATCGGCTGGTCTCGTTGCGAGCGTACGCGAGACGCGCCACATTTGCTTCACGAACGTCTCGATTCCAACCTAGGACCTCATGCTGTCCCCGGGGCGCTCATTCGGCACGCACATTCGACGAATGTGCATGCCTGCCTTTACAATGGTGCCCCGCCAGTTCGCGGCTTTGAATTGCGTCTCCGATACTTCGTGCAAAGCGACAGGCGAATCGAAACGAACGCGGCCCGTACACACCGAACCATATCGCCGTCGACCGTGAGGGTCGCGACCGCGCTCGCCATCCCGGAGCTTCTGCGCAGTCTCGGGGCCGATCCTGTGGAGGTTCTCGGCGAGCTCGGATACGACGCTCGGCTCTTCGACGACCCCGAGAACCGGCTCCCGCTCGCCGCGCACAATCGAATCGTCGGCCACTGCGCGACGCGCACGGGTTGCACGCACTTCGGACTCCTTGTCGGGCAGGCGGACGGCTTGCACTCCTTCGGCCTCGTCGGCTTGCTCGTCAAGCACTCACCCGACGTCGAAACTGCAATACGAAGCTTCGTCCGCTACCTTTACCTGCACGTTCAGGGGGCCGCCGTCGACCTCCGCGTGCAAGACGATGCGGCGACGCTAACGTGGCATCTCAATCAGCCGGGCCTCGAAGCAGTCGATCACATCGGCGACGGTGCGCTGGCGGTTCTGTACAACGTCATGCACGAGCTGTGCGGACCGGATTGGCGGCCCACCGAAGTCTGGTTCGCGCGGCAGCGGCCGGAGGATCTCGGTCCATATCGGCGATTCTTTCGCGTGCCGATGCGCTTCAACGCCGAGCAATATGCGCTGCATTTCTCCGCCGCGTTTCTGAAGCGCCGGCTGCCGGGTATCGACGCCGAGTTGCGGCGGCTGCTCGAGGCGCAAATCAGCGCGCTCGAGGCTCGCCATCGCGAGGACTTCCCCGCGCAGGTGCGCAGCCTGCTCCAGGCGACCATCGGGACAGGGCGATGCAACGCCGACCAGATTGCCGCGCTTTTCGGAATGCACAGCCGAACGATGAATCGTCGCCTAAACGATTATGGCGTCGGTTTCCAGCAACTCCTCGAGGAGACGCGCTTCGAGATAGCACGGCAGATGCTCGAGTTCACGACGGTCGAGATCGGCAAGATCGCCGATCTGCTCGGCTACGCGGCGCCGGGCATATTCACCCGTGCCTTCCGACGATGGAGCAACACGACACCCGCCGAATGGCGAGCGGAGCGCAGACGGACGGGCTGACCAAGTTTGCGTGGGAGCCGCACACGATTGGCCTCGGCGGTCACTGACCACCCGGGATCTATCGATGCCTCAATGGAGATGGCGGGGGACTGCCACTTCGGGCAGGCCCCGCTCCCTCATTCGGCCGAATGGTGACAACCGCGTTGCGTACTGAGGCAAACCCGGCGCAACGACGTTTACTTCTTCATCTGTTTCGCGACGAACTCCTGGATTCTCTTGCCTTGCGCAGCCAACCCTCCATCGGTGCTGAACTGGATGATTTCGGCCCCTTCTTTCGACTTGAAGTTGTGCGGAGCCGGCCAGAAGCACACTTCCCCTGCGCGGCAGATCTCAATGGTCCCGTCAAGGTAAATGACCTCCACCGAGCCCTTCAATACGTAAGCCCAGTGTTCCACCCCGCACAGATCGTGCTCCAATCCCTTTCCCTTCAGAATGTCTGTGAAGTCAGTGCCAGGGGCGAAGACGTGGTAGGCGCACTGCATGCCGCCCCATCGCTCATCCCAGATCTTGAGGCCCGGAGTATTCTGGGTGACGAAGTCGTCTACTGGGTGCATATCCGTCAATTTCTTTCTCATGCGTTTGCTCCTTGTTGTGCCTCACCGGACCGGCGGTGATGGCGACCTCTTCAAAGCCAGACCCGGTTGCCTGACGGAGCTAGTTTACCGTAGCGGCGGAGCATCATCGCGTGGTCTCCTAACGAGTGAAGACCAAGTGAAACGACCCCTGCCCGCCCTCTCGCTGCCGTTGCATTGGGCCGCCCCTCGTCATGGCGCGAGCCGTGTGATCTTGTTGCCCTGCAGTCCGACGCCGGCCATCAGCCCTTTCTGGCCGAACACGAAGGCGTAGACGTCCTTCATTGCGGTCGTCGTCGTCAGCGACTTCGCCATGCCCTGGTCGACTACGACCACGCTCGGGCCTGCGCCAATCTCGAATCCGTCCGCTTTGTTGAGCGCTCGCAGCGCTCCGTCGTTCATGAAGAACATCGCGTAGCCGTATTGCTGCGCGCCCGCCTGCAGCCCGTAGGACGCGCCGGCCGTGCTGTAGTAACCGGCGGGCTTGCCGCCCTTCAGCAGCACGCCTTCGCCGTATTGCCCGCCAACCACAAGCCCTGCTTTGGTCACCTTGGGGAAGACGAGCACCGCTGCCGCCGATTTGCCGATGGACTTGGCCGCGGGGACTGCCGCGACCAGCTTCTGGTACGCGCGTTGCCCATCCCGGTCGAGCGCACTCCGATCAGCCGCGAGCGCATTCGGCGCCACGAGCATGACGAAAAGCGTGAGTGCTGCCGCGAGCTTCGCCCGAACGCTAAAACCAGTGCGCATGGCTCCCCCTAAAGGTCTAGAACTTCCAGTTGAAGTTGGCGGCAAGGAACACGATGCCTACGTTCTGGTACGAGCCGATAAGATCGCCGCGGCCGCCCAATGCGACCGGCGTGGAAGACTGGTTGACGTGAAGCGTGCCACCGTAGACGTATTCCGCGGCGAGGCCCCAGCTGAACGTGGCACTCTCCACCTTGTTCGCACCGAACCCGAAGCGCCACGCCGAATTCAGCGGGAGCATCGGCGAGACCTTCGCGTTGTCCTGGAACTCGGAGTCGTAGGCGACCCCGAAGTTGAGGCGCCACGGCGAATCGAGCTGGTACTGCGCGCCCAGCGCGACGTGCCACGTATCCTTGAAATTGAGGTTCTTGGTCAGGCTCGTGGGATCGGGGGAGTCGATGCCGACCTCCACCTGCCCGAACTTGGACCATTGCTGCCAGCCGACGCTTCCCAGCACCGTCCAGCGCGGATCCATTTGGTGCAGGAAGCTCGCGTTGATACCCTGCGGGACGGTGATGCCCAAGTCGATGTTCGCGTTGTACAGGTCGCGCGCGCGCAGTGCCGCCTCGAGTACCGGGGAGATACCCGAGAATTGGGGCGGCGCCGAGAAGTCGAGCTTGATCGGCGAGTTCCAGACCAGTCCGAAGCGCGTGCCCGCGGACGGCTCGAAGAGCACCCCCAGGTTGGCGCCGAGTCCCCATTGATAATCGGAAAGGACCAGTTGCCCGTCTTCGCCGATCACGTTGTTCACCGCGACCTGCGTACGCATCTTGGCGTACATCGCGTTGAGGCTTGCGCCTACCGACCATTGCGGGCTGACCCGATACGCGACGGACGGGACGAACGAAAGCCCGACCAGCGTCGGCTCCTGCACGTAGTAGCGGCCCGCCCAGTGAGCCTCGTACGATCCGGACAGGCCGAAATTGCCGGTCGCGGCGAACCCGATCTTCAGGTCCGGCGAGACGCTATAGGAAACGAAGCCGCCGCCTCCCGGAAACCAGCCGACCGGGTTTCCGCCGTCGCCAGTGCCCAGTCCGGGCGACGTGCCTTGGCCGATGGAGAACCCGACATCCGCGTAGAGCACTTGCGCAGCCAGTGTCACCTGCGTGCCTTCCAGTCGCGTCATGCCCGCGGGATTCGTGAACACCGTCGAGGCGTCCTGCGCGCGTGCGGTGTAGCCGGCGGACGCGAGACCAACGTCCTCGGTGCCGATTTCGTAGAGGAGGAGTCCGCCCGCAGTCGCGGGTGCGCTGGCAAAGGTTCCGACCGCGACCAGCGCACCGGCCATCATCGTGCGCATCGTTCGAATCTGCATGTGAGTGCGTTTCATGGGTTGACCTCGCAATGCTTACCGGGGCACTTCCGTCCACCCCGGACCGGGATCGAACGACGTCATGCCCGCGCCGACTTGCGTGGACTGCTTGCCAAGATCCTTCTGGTAGACCTTGCCGTTCTGGTTGACGATGAACGTCATCACGCCGCTGTTGCCGTACTCCGCCGGAAAGGCAACCATCGCGAATCCGGCGAGCATGCGGCCGTTGATCACGTAGCTGTAGGCGCCACCCGCCGCGCTCTTGCCTTGGCTCGTCAGGATCCGGAAGTAGTAGCCGCGGTAAGGATCACCGGCAGCGCGGCCCTTGATTTGCGCGCCGCCCTCCGCGACGAGCGGTCCGAACGGACTCGCCTCTTCGTCTTTCGACGCGTCGCTGGGCCAATACAGGCCGTCCTGCTTGCCCGGCGTGCTGGCCAACTTCTGCGCGTATTGCAGCACGCCGTCGCCGTCGCGGTCGCGCATTGCATAGGCACGCTGCGCATCGACGTAGGCGCGCAGCACGTAGATCGCGTTTCGCTCGTTGCCGCCGATCCGACGGTTGACGATCTCGTCCGCGCCCTGCTCGGTGGCGAACCGCCAGCGGTCGCCGACGCGCACGATCGGAATCGGCATCGGCCATGCCTCGTCGCCGATCACGAGCACGCGCTTGTCCGCACCCGCCTCGCGCAGCACGCGCAGCGACTGCATCGCCGCGAGGACCTTCGCGCGCGTCGCGGTCGTGGCCGCGCGATCCGACTGGACGATGAGGTCTTTGTGCTCGTCGCCGAAGATCGCGATCATGGCCGGATCGCTATCGGACTTGAGTGCGGCCATCAGCGCATCGACGGCCGCTTCGGGCGTAGCGAAGGTTTCCTGCGGCGCCGCGATTGCCGCCAGCGGGACCGCCAGGATGAGGGCCAGCGCAAGCTGGTGCAGCGACGACCACAAGCCAATCGTTTTCATGAGCGACACCTTGGTTTCGACGTGGGTGAATGAGGGCATGGCGATGCTCCCGGCTAGCGCCGACCGCCGCCGCCGCGACCACCTCCGCCCCCACCACCGCGCGACGCGCCGCCACCGCCTCCGCGCGACGCGCCGGTGCCCGGCGACGAGCGGGCACTAGCCGAGGCGCCGCCGCCCGACATCGAGCTGCGGCTGGAGGCGCCGCGCGAGCTGTCCATCTGCGCCTGCCGTCCCGAGCCGTAGCCGCCGAGCGCATCGCCGCCGCCGCGGCTGGCGCTTGTCGGTTGTGCCGACGCGCGCCCCGCCCCGCCAGCGCCTGCGCCACCGGCACCTGCCCTGCCTGCACCCGCGCCTGCCCCGCCCGCTCCCGCCCCACCCGCTCCCGCCCCACCCCGCGCGTCGCCCGGCCTGGCACCGGCGTTGGCTCGTCCGGTGGCCCCGCTCACTTGCCCCGGCTGCTTGTTCGACTTCCACGCGGTGCCGCCGCCCGCAGCCGCGCCGCGATTCACGTTGCCCGTGTTGATGTTGGTGTTGCGGTTGACATTGATGTTCGCGTCGCCGCAACAGCCGTACCGATTGCCGCTCCATGCGGCGCCAATGGCGGCGCCCCAGATCACGCCCGTTGCCAGCGCGGCGCCCGGCGGGTACGGGTAGTAGTACGACGGGTACGGCGTGGGGTAGTAGACCGGCGGCGCGCTTTGCACGATCACCGTCGTCGGGTTGTACTGCGGCACGTAGATCACCTGCGGATCCGCGGGCTGGATGTAGACCGTTTCGTTCTCGACCTTCACGACCTGCTTGTCGTCGGACTTGAGGCTGCCCGCCGACTTCGCCTTGCGCCGGAAGACCTGGACCGCTTCGATCACCGCACCCTGGTCCGCCACGACCGCCTCGCCGAGTGCCGTCGTCCAGTCGAGGTCGGCGCTCATCATCTTCACGACATCGGGATAGTTGAGCAGCGACTTCACCGGGTCGTCCCACTTGTCGTCGACCGGCAGCTTGGGATCGGTCTTGCGCTTCGTGAGGAAGCGGTCCGCCTGCACGAGTTGCAGGGGATTGGTCGACGCCGGCAGGATGATCGCGACGAGGTCGTCCGGGTACAGCGCGATCGGGCCGACCAGCTTGCCGAGGTCCGCCTCCGACATCGGCGCCGCCGCCTGGTCCGCCGCAGGTGCCTGCGCCGTCGCATACGAGATCGGCAGAATGAAGACGCCCAGAGAGAACAGCGCGAGCCCGAGCCAGCGCACGGCGCCACGCGACTCGTTGCATCGAATGGTCAAAGTCATGTCGACTCCTCGTTTCAAGCTGCGGAAAGCAGGGTTCGCGACAGAATGCCGCCAGACAGGACGCGGGCCTTGAATCCGTTCTGGAGCAAGATCCGGGCAGCGTAGTACGCGCGCTGGGCAGAGCGGCAGATCACGAGAATCTCGCGATCCTTGGGCAACTCGGCCAGCCGGGAGCGCAGTTCCGGCAGCGGAATGTTCTTGGCGCCGGCCACGCTTTCGATGACCAGCTCGAGCGGTTGCCGCACATCGAGCAGGTAGGCGCCATTCGCCTTGTCCCAGTGAGTCACGGGCATGTCGTCGTCGAGTACGTCGGCGGCAATCATGCCAGCGAAGTTCACCGCGTCCTTCGCGCCTCCGAACTGCGGCGCGTAGCAGAGCTCGGCCTCTTCCAGGTCGTGAATCGTGGCACCCATCTGGATCGCGACCGCGAGCGCACTGATCCGCTTGTCCACGGCGGGTGCGTCTTCTCCGAGGGCCTGCGCGCCGAGCACGCGACCGTCGGACTTGCGAAAGAGGAACTTCAGTGCAAGCGGCTTGGCACCCGGGTAGTAGCCGGCGTGCGAATTGGGGAAGAGATAGATCTTCTCGTAATCGTCGTCGCGCAAGCGCTGCAAGGTCTTTTCGCTCACGCCCGTCCACGCCGCGGCCGCGCCGAACAGCCCTATGATCGACGTGCCCTGCGTGCCGCGGTACCGGGACGCGCGCCCTGCGATCACGTCCGCAGCGATGCGTCCCTGGCGGTTGGCCGGCCCCGCAAGCGCGATCAGTGCCGGTTCGCCGGTGCCGAAGTCGCGCACCTCGACGGCATCGCCGACCGCGAAGATGTCGGGATCGCTGGTGCGCATGTGCTCGTCGACGCGAATGCCGCCACGTTTGCCGATCGCCAGCCCGGCCGTCTTGGCGAGCGCAATGTCGGGTCGCACGCCGAGTGCCAGGATCACGATGTCCGCCGGGTACTTCTTGCCGGACTGGGTTCGCACCTCGACGGCACCACCATCCAACGGCCCGAATCCCGCAACACCGTCGCCGAGCGCCAGCCGCATGCCATGGCGCTTGACGTGCTCCTCGACAAGACGGGCGAACTCGCGATCGAGAGGTGCCAGGAGCTGATCGAGCATCTCGACCAGCGTTACCTCGAAACCCGCGTGAATCAGGTTTTCCGCCGTCTCGAGGCCGATGAAGCCGCCGCCGATCACCACGGCCCGGCGCACCGGCCGCGCGAACTGGATGCCCGAGTAGCTGTACATGCCCGCAAGGAACTGCGTGCCGCGCTCGATCCAGTCGCGAATGGCCCGCGCATCGGGCACCGTCCGCACCTCGAAGATACCCGGCAGGTCGATGCCCGGCAGCTTGGGGCGTATCGAGGTGGCGCCGGGGGACAGGACGAGCTTGTCGTAGGACTCCGTGGTGGTCTCGCCGGTCGCGACGTTGCGGATGTCGACGGTCTTCTTCTTGGCCGAGACGGAGGTCGCCTCGCAGTTTGTCCGCGCGTCGATGCGAAAATGCGTGCGGAAGAACTGCTCGCTGGCCACGAGCAGGCTCGACTCCTTCTCGATGACGCCCGAAATGTGATACGGCAGCCCGCAGTTCGCGTACGACATGTAGGGGCCGCGTTCCAGCATGACGATCTCGGCCTTTTCATCGAGCCTGCGCAGCCGTGCTGCGCACGACGCGCCGCCTGCCACGCCGCCGACGATGACGACCTTCATGGCCTTCATGAATGTCCTCGGTTCGCGCCGCGGACGCGCGCTACTTGGCGGAGCCCGCCTCGACGCTGATCGCCAGCGCTTCGGTATAGGTGACCTCGATCTGGTCGCCGACCTTGAGCACCTTGAACTGGTCCGGATTGCGAACGTCCAGCTTCACGACGTCGCCGTAGGGACCCTTCAGGCTGATCGTGCTCTTCTTGGCATCCAGGGCCACGACATCGGCCATCACCGTGACCTGCCGTGCACCGGCGCCGGCCGGCTGTTGGCCGGGCGCCGCTCGTACCATGCCTTCGCGCACCACGGCGCCGCCGCTCGCGGACTTGATCTTCTGCAGCTCGAGCGTGTATGCCTCGACGTACTGCGCGACCACCCGGTCTCCGACCTTGATCTGGTCGAAATTCTTGACGTCGTCCCCGGCAACAAGCGTGACGACATCGCCCTTGGCCCGCTTCAGCGTCAGCGTGCGCGTTCCCTTGTCGATACCCACGACCTGGGCGGACGCCTTGGTCGTACTGACGAGGGCCGCCTTGCCCGGTTCGCTGGCTATGGCGCTGGTCTGGGTGGGCGGCGAAGGCTGCGCGAACGCGACTGCCGTAAACATCGCGGCGGCCGACGCGAGCGCGATGATTCGCTTGGATTGTCCTGACACGACATGTCTCCCGGAGAAGTGGTCTGATATTCTCAACATTCCTCCAATGTGTCGCATCGCCCTGCGCATTTCAGGACGGCGCCTTCACATTTGTGGACACGCCATGCATTGGCCGCGGATTTGTTTGCGTGAAATCAATTCCGCCCGGAAAGTCTGCGCTCGAGGCACCGCGCGCACCTGCCGGCAAAGTCGCCACCTGTGTCTTGACTTGCGACGACGCCGGGCAATGCAAGACCGCCGTCAGGGTGTCGCGGTGCCGCTCCACTCGCGCAGGAGGTCCTGGAAGTCGGGCGACTCGCGCAGCAGCCGCGCACCGATCTCCCGCAGGCGATCGACATCGTCAGGGGGAAGCACGAACGACGTTGGCATGTTCATGAAGCGGGCCCGCTCATCGGAATCCTTGATGGCGTCGAAGCTCACGTCCATGGTGTGCACCGTCAGCTTCGGCAATGGAATGGACGCCTCCGCTTCCGCCTCCGCCTTGCCGGCAAGGCGTGCACGCAGAATCATGAGCTCGCGCCGCCACCCGTAAATTTCTTCCCGGTCCTTCATGATCTCGATGGTCTCGAACGAATAGCGATCGATCGGCACACCGGTCGATTGCAGCAGCTGCGACACGGCACCCGGTGGCTCCTCCACGCGGTCCCAATCGGTCTTCGGCGCCGAGCGCGAATTGACCACGACCAGCACGATCCTGTTGAAGGCGAAGCCAACGTCCGTGCGGAATTCCGTGCTGGCCTCGAAACCTTCGAGCGCTTCCAGCACGCTGCGCATGCCGATGTTGTCGGCGACACCTCCGTCGACGAGGTGGATGTACGGGCGATTCTTGCTGTCCTGGAACTCCTGCATCTCGAGGTAGCGCTTCATTGCACGCACCGACGGCCGCGCGCGACCCCCGGTCTTCGCCACGTCGCGAACCCATGCCGGATAGTCGTATCCGCAGGTGCCGCCGTAGTTGTCGAAGGTCACCGCGGAAAGCACGACCGGCACGGCCGACGACGTGGCCGCCGCCCGCGACAGGCGCACCTTGCTCAAGTCGGAGCACAAGAGATCGAAGTCGTTCTGGTAGAACGAGAGCCGGAAGCCGGTCGAGATATCGGTTCCGTTGGCCACGGCCACGGGCCCCTGCTTCGTTTGGAGATCCGCGAAGGTCGCGCCTTCGAACAGGATTTCATCGTAGTATTCCGCCGCGAGCTCCGAGCGCCCTGCGGTGCCGCCGATGTATTTCCGCCAATTGAATGGGTTCAGCGCGCGCTGGATGAGCTCACCCTGAACGTTGCGCTTCAGGAAGCGCTCCTCGTATTCGGAAAACAGGCGCTCTCCATAGAGCGAGTACGCGAGTGCGGTAAAGCTGCCTCCCGAAACGCCGGTGATAATGTCCACTTCGTCGATGAGCCGACGCGGCTGGCCGTTGACCGCGATCTTGGTACGGCGAAGCTCTTCGAGCACACCGTACGAGAGCGCCGCCGCTCGTGTCCCGCCGCCGGAGAAGGCAAGGAAAAACAGCGTTTTCGGATCGTTGTTCGGCCGCTGCGGCAGCAGCAGGTACGGGCGATAGCCGGTGTTCGGGTCGTACTGGACGAGCCGCTCGTTGATGGGGCGGCTGGCACATCCCGCCAGCACGAGCAGAACAAGCACGGCTAGGATCAAACGTTGCGTGGACATGGAACGCCTCGTATATTTCGCTAGATCAAGAATCGTTGACGTGTCGAATGCAGCAAGCCTGCAGTCGTTGCACCCGTCCCCACCCGCAGTGAACGCTCGGGTTTCCTGCGGACTGACGAACCAACGGAACGAGGCTGCACATGCAAGCACCGCCTTTGCATGATCCCGTGACCCCTCCCGTCGTCCGCATGGCGGCGACGGTGGCGATACCGGAGGTCCTGCGCAGCCTGGGTGCGGACCCCGAGCAGCTGCTGGCCGAGATCGGGTATGACCTCGGCATTTTCCAGGATGCCGAGTACCGCATCTCGTACGCCATTCGCAGCCGCATCCTCGAGCATTGCGCGGCGCGGACCCACTGCCCGCATTTCGGCTTGCTGGTCGGACAGCGCAACGGCCTGCACACGTTCGGACTCGTCGGACTGCTCGTGAAATACGCGCCGGATGTGGGAACGGCGCTTCGCAACTTCATCCGCCACCTCTCCCTTCACGTCCAGGGCGCCAGCGTCGACCTGGCGGTGGAAGGGAGCATGGCGACGTTGTCGTGGCAGGTGGAGGCTCCGGGAATAGGCGCGGTCGATCACGTCGGCGATGGAGCGCTGGCCACCTTGTTCAACATCATGCACGAGCTTGGCGGCAGCGATTGGCGGCCCAGCGAAGCCTGCTTTGCGCATCGTGCGCCGCTCGATCCCGGCCCCTACCGGAGGTACTTTCGCGTTCCGCTCAGGTTCAACGCGGAGACCTATGCGCTCGTGTTTTCCGCGGCATCCCTGAAGTACCGCCTGCCCGGCATCGACGATGAAATGCGCGGCCTGCTCGAGAAAGAGGTCGGGTCGCTTGAGGATCAGTATCGCGATGATTTTCCCTCCCAGGTCCGGGGCATCCTGCGCTCCGCGCTCGTTGCCGGCCAGCACAAGTCCGAGGATGTCGCTGCGATGCTCGGCATGCACAGCCGGACGCTGAATCGCCGCCTCAACGCCTTCGGCGTCAGCTTCCAGCAGATCCTAGAAGAATCGCGCTTCGAGATGGCGCAGCAGCAGCTCGAATACACGGCCAACGATATCGGAACGATCTCCGACCCGCTCGGCTACGCGGCGCCCGGGATCTTCACCCGCGCGTTTTGGCGGTGGAGCGGGACGACGCCCGCCCAGTGGCGACTGGATGACGCGCGCCTAAAAAATGATTCTCAGCACGCGGTCGAGCAGTTCCTCCACCGAGAAGGTCGTCAGGAGCAGCGGCGCCACGGGAACCAGCGTGACCGCCGTCAGTGCGATGACGTTGCTAATGGCGAACGGCGCCCAGGGAATGCCCTCGATCACCAGGAAGCCATTGCGCAGGTCGGCGAGCGACTGGATGTCGGCGCTGCCGAGCAGCGCCTCGTCCGGAGCGCCGCTGCCCATCCACTTGCGGTCGAACTCGCTCGCATAGCGCTGCCCCAGCATGCCGTAACCCTCCATTCCCTTGCGTCGTGCCGCCCGCATGGCCGGTACGAAGAAGAGGAGGGGCCCGAGGATCGCGAGCACCAGGATGACGACCGTTCCGGCGACCTCGACCTTGAAGTCGAGCAACCTGCCGCCGGCGTAGAAGATCCGATTCGCCATCATCCCGGCAAGCACCGTGCCTAGCGCGAGCTGGAGCGGCCGGAACGTGCGGTCGACGAACGCCAGAAAGTGCAGTCCCGCCGCGCCATCCGGATGCGTGGCTTCGAGCTTGAGATCGATGCGCGACACCTGCCACAGGAAGCGCCCCCAGATGAACAGGCGCCAATACCATCGCATGAGGAGAAACTGGAAAATGGGCATGCTCACGAGGCCGGCCCACCAGCCGGCGAGCCATGGGTGCTTCTGACCATTGACGGCCGTCGCGTACCAGCTGTTCACGTCGAGGGCGACCTGGTCGCGCCAAATGAACGGGATGCTGATGCAGTAGACGAAGGCGATCAGCAGCACCTCGGCGGTGACGGAATCGCGCAGGCGCATCGCGGAGGCGATCGCCGCGTCGTACTTCGGTCGGACGGCGTCGGTGACCACGCCATCGAGCACGAAGCGCCGCACGAACGCGGGCACCTCCCGGCACACCCGCAGCTCGGCCCAAAGCAACAGCGGTGCGGCGACCAGTAGTCGCACCTGCGTTTCCACGTCATACAGGAACGGCAGCGTCACGCCCGATGCCGCGTGTCCTTGCGCGACGGACAGCACAAGCAGCGGCAGCCACATGATGGCGATCAGCCACACGATCCGGCGGCGAACGTGGCGCAATTCCTCGTCGCAAAGGCCCGTACGCCGCCACAGCCGATACAGCGCTCCTCCGGACATTAGCGAGAACTCGGGGAGCGGTTGGGCCACGATGCCGGTGGCCGACGCCTGTGATGTCGGTTGTGCAGTCATAATCATGTCGTCGTCATGCGCGCGCGATCACCGCCAGCAGCGCTGCGACGCCGAGCACCCCGATGGCCAGCGCGATGATCGCGCTCATCGAGCGTGGCATGTTCGTGTATCCGATTCGTAATCTGCGCAAATCGCGAACGTGCTCGAGCACGCCCAGAACGAGCGACAGGAGACCGATCAAGATCAATGCGAGGCCGAATCCGCGCGGGCCGAGCAGCATCGCGACGATCGCCCCGCCCTTTATATCGACTTCGATCTCGAAAAACTTGTACACGGAGAACCCGAACGTGATCAGCGACGTGGCCGTCCGGATCCACGCCATCATCGTGCGCTCGTAGGCAATGCGCGTGCGCTCGTACGCCAGCGTGGTGGCGGTGTCGAGTGCCTTGCTGTCAGCCGGCATGTTCATTTCGCCCATTCCGCTCTCCGTTCAGCCCCGCGACCCTCTTGGTGCCTTGTTCCGATGTCGCACGCTTCCATCGCGAGGGTGAGTCGGGTCAAATTCATGATGGGGTGGCACGCAATCGCGGGAGAGGTCGCCATTTATGTCTAGAGCACGCTCAGGGCGCGCAGCGCGACGTTGACGATCTGCAGGCCGAGCGCGACCTGGACGACGCCCAGCACGGCGCCGAGCACCGGGAGCGCGAGAGCGAAAACGACCCGCAACCGTCGCGCCGCAAGCATGAAGACGAAATCCAGCGCCAGGATCGCCACCACCACGGCGGCGATTGTCAGCCGTGCCTCGACACTCTGGCTGAACGCGAGGAACACGACGAGCGCCGCGATGCCGTAGGGCGTCACGATTCCGGGAAAGGCCAAGGGCCTCAGCGCGAGCTTCAACATCGCTTGCGGCTCTTGGGCGTCCCCGGCGACGGGTGGCTCCGGCGCCGCGAACTGGTCGAGGACGGTCCTGATCGCGACGAGAAAGAGGATGACGCCACCGGACAGCCGGAGTACGTCCAGCGGAATGCCGTAGCTCGCGAGCAGCGTCTCGCCGAGCAGGCCGGCAAACAGCAGCGCGATCGCCGCGAAGGTCGTTGCCAGCACGGCCGCCTTGCGCAGCGAGGCCGGTTCCGCTCCCTGCGTACCTTGCAAGAACGGTCCGACGAGCTTGAAAGGGCCCAGCATGAGAAAGAGGATCGTGAAGACCTGGGCAAGGGGAAGCTGTCCCGCCTGCATGGCTTCGGCAAGCCCGCTCGCCGCGGATGCGGGTCCTGCACCCATCCCGACGAATCCAATCGCCATCGGAGTCAGTGCCATGCGTGTCCGTTCCATCGCTCTTCCTCAGAATCTCAGTACGGCGCGAACACCCGCGACCACGGCGGTCGCGCCTGCCATGCCTGGCTTGATGGCCTGCAGGTCCGCGCCGAGCGTGAACCACCGGGACAGCGCCACGTTGTAGAAGACCTCCACGCCCTGCTCGTCCGTGAGGGTCACCGCGGGAGCGAGCGCGTCCTTGAGGTACTTGCTCATGCCGTCGTAGTAGTAGCCGATGCCCCAGTTGTCGTTCGGTCCTCCCGGCACCATACCCTTGCCGTCTACGCCGAAAAGGAAGGACCAGTGCATGGTGTTCGGGTTGCCGTCGGAGATGCCCGCCTGTCCGAAGAGACCGAAGCCCTCGTCCGGATCGGCCGCGCTTTGGTGGAGGTGCCGGTCGAACGAATACGCGAAGTAGTAACGCGAATTTTTGACGGCCACGGTTCCCTGAGTCGGCCCCGGCACGAGGATGCCGTCGGTGCTATTCAGATCGGCGCCACTCTGGTTGCTGTACAGGGCGGTCAGGCCCTGGTGCCCCCGGCGGCCAGCGATGGTGACAGGCCACTCGATGTTGCCGCGGATCGTGACGCCGCCGTCGAACACGTTGTCGAGGCCCTTGTTCACGCCGCTGTTCGGGTCATAGACCCACAGCCGATACGTCGCCGTCCTCGGTGCGCACGGTCGTCAGGACACCGAACATGTAGGCGGGGACCGTGCCCGTGGGTGGCGCGACGAAGGTCAGGTTCCAGAACGAGTCGATGCCCGCGCCGCCCATGAAGGCCTTGCCCGACACGACGTCGACCATGTTCATCTTGCCGAAGAATATTGAAACAGAGTCGCCGGAGTCCTGTCCGAAGTAGACGCTCGAGAAGTCAAAGGCGTCCGCACCGTCCGCGCCCGGAAACTCCAGGGCGCTGTTGACTGGGATCAGGACGCCGCCGCGCCCGTTGGCGCTGCGGCCAAAGTTGTACTCGGCGTGCACCGTCATTGACAATCCACGCCAGAGCCCGAGCTTGTGCAAATCCACAGCGACGAGCACGTCGGCCTTGCCGCCGTAGACGAGTCCGTGTTCGCCTTCGCCAGCGGTAAGGCCCTGGTAGAACTGCGTCAACCGCGGCTTGATCGTGACGCCCTGTTGCTCCAGCCAGGTGCGGCTGCCGCCCCAATCCCCACTCAACGTCGGGCGCGTCAGCCAGTCGGACGGCGCTGCGCCGCTGGCAACATCGCCGGCGTTGTCCGGCGCCGCTTCGGTAGACCGGGTTAGGCCGTAGGCTCGCTGCCCGCCCCTCGTCGGTGCATCTGCCGCGGACGCAAGCCCGATCACGCAGCACGCCGATGTCAACGCAGCGATGAATCGGAAGTACCACACGGCGAACGCCCGATGTTTGAAGTGCGTGGCACGAACGACATGGCTGCGAAACGCGGCGATCTACCGCCGCACGTTCCCGCCGTTGCCACCCGCAACGGGAAGCCCGCACTGCTGCCAGGCGAGCATGCCGCCCTGCAGTTGGCAGGCGTTGGTGAAGCCATGGCGTCGCAGCAGGCGCACGGCGGGAATGCTACGATGCGCGGAGCGGCACACGGCGACGATGGGACGTGTGCCATCGAGTTGCAGGCCAGGGAGGCGAGCGCCGAGTTCGGAAATCGATACGTGGATCGCGCCGGCGATGTGGCCGGACCGCCACTCGTTGCCGGTGCGCACGTCGATGATCTGCGCCGCCGCCGCCCCGCCTCTGTTCATGCTGTCGAGCTGCGTTGCCGAAATCTCCGGCACGTCGCCGAACGGCCACCACCACAATAGCTTCATCGCGACCTCACGCAAGCGGCCCAGCACCGCGTCCACCGTGTTGCCCGTCAGGCTTCCGAGCATGATGACGCGCACGTAGGCGACGATCTCGGCCACCTGGGCGTCACTGTAATGCCCGCGCAGGTTCTGGATCGCCTTCGGATCGAACCGATCGAGATCCGCCGCATAGTGCTGGGCAAAGAGGATCGCCGCGGCCTCGGCCGGGTTCTTCGCCAGGAGTGAGTCGGTCTGTTGTCCGAGGATTTGGTTGACCTCCTCCAGCGACACCCCGTTGGCCATCGCCCAATGCGAATGTCCCCACCGGCAGTAGCGACAGTCGGTGATCGACGTCACGCCTAACATCACCTTCTCGCGTAACGCAGCGGAAGTCCTCGGCCTGGCCAACGCGCGCAACAGCACCGGCCCCGAGGCGACGACGTTGGCGACCGTTCCGAGGAACCCGACGTCGGCAAACGTGCGCTTCGCTTTGCGCAGCGGCTTCGCAGGTGAGCTGCCGGGGATTGGTGTCGATCGCGTTGTCATCGTCCCTGCGTCCCTGCGTCCCTCGGGGCGCAATGGTTCCGGTCATCGCATCCCCTGGGATGCACCTTCCTCGATGATTACTTTCTCGGGATCGACGTCGTAAACCCAGGGCGCCACGTTCTTCCAGCCGTTCTTCATCCTCTTGCCGTGAAAGACGCTCTCGGGATCGTCCACCGTGTCGCCTTCGATGCCGTCGACGATGTTGTAGGCGTTGGTGAACCCGGCTGCGGCGAGCGCATTGACCGCCATTCCGCCGCGACCGCCCGACCGGCATGTGACCAGCAGGACGTCCCCCGGCTGCGCAATCTCCTTGACCTGGGCGACGAAGGCCTGGTTCATCTGCGGTCCATACGTGAACCGGCCATCCTTCCTCTGGTAGGTCACGAACGCAAAGGGTACGTTCCACGCCCCCTCTGGATGGCCGACGAAGGCGAATTCCTCGGGCGTTCGCACGTCGATGATTTTCACCTTGTCCGGCGCGGCCTTACACATGTCGTAGGCCTGCGCCGCGGTCACGTAGAGACCCAGTCTCGTCTGCTTCATCTTCGGCAACCGACTACCGTCTACCGCCGTTCCCCGGCTTGGATTTGACGTCACGATGTTCTCCCTCCTCGAGTCGACTCGCGTTACGGCACGTAGTTCGCGCTGACATCCGCGCCGTATCCGCAGCCCTGATAGGTATTGCCGAGCTCGTCACGAATGATCGCCGCCCATCCGCCCGCACGACCCGTGTCCAGCGAGAGGTTCTCGGTGATCACCTTGGTCTCGAACTTCCATCCGGTCGGCAGGCTCTTGAGCTTGCTCCCCACCGTCTGCAGGTTGTCGGGGTTGAGACTCGGATCGACCGCCTTCGTGTATTCCTGCAGCACCCACACCGTGCCGTTTGGCTCGCGCAGGACGTGCAGCGGCTTGCCCGCATGGAAGATCCAGTTGGTGTTCCGCTGAATCAGCGATGGCACGTAGGCGCTCTGGAATTGCGCGATCATCTCCGCCCCCGTCATGTCGCCCGCCCAGTTCATCCTGACCCCGTGGAAATCCACGGTGTCGCCGCTGGCATATTCCACTTCGTCCATCATCCAGAAGCGGCCGCTGTTGACCGCGCACTTGTCCACCTCCAGCTCGCGCGCCAGCCTTTCCGGATCGATCTTCTTGTGGTCATCCGCGCCAACGGGAAGCGTCGCCGCCGTATAGACGTGCGCCCGCTGCGTCTTCCCGATACCGACAAAGGCGCCAAGCCCGCAGAACGCGGCCCCGCGCGTGTTGGTGGCGTGGACTCTGCGAGTGGGTCCCGGCTTGAGTTTCATAATGTTGTCCTTTCCGGTGAGTTGGGCCGTGACGAGGGGAGAGCCCGGCCGACGGGAGTCTGCACATCGCAGACGCATATCCGCACGCCCGGGCCGCGCGACGCTTCCTGCCAGCGACCCGAACAACTGCCGCCCGTGTTACGGGATGCAGATGTGGCTCGTGTCCGTGATTCTGTGGCGACACGCATGGGTAGATTCGTTCAAAGCGGCGGCGCGGGTTGCGCTTTTTGGGACACGGACTTCGCTTTTCCTGACACGGGATTGTCGCGCGGCGTGGTGTTTGCGCCAAATCAAAGACGTGCGCATTGCAACTCAAGGCGCTGGGGCAGGGGCAGGATTGACCTGCTACACCGCAACCGGTCCGATGCTACGCAAGGCCAGGAGGGCATGAAGAGACGAAACCGGCGGGGGGCCGGTTGGGCCGTGGGTGCGTCGCCAACTGGCGCAAAATTAGGCGCGAAGGCGGTGACGTGGCACCGTGCTGCCGCGGGCGTGCTCCTCGATGCCCCTGAACATGCGAAAGCAATGTGCGGGATGCCTTTGCTAGCCCACACCGTGCCGACAGTGAACGCGCCGCTGATCTGGCGCCGACGATGGAGTGCAAACTATGCCGCATCGAGGCCGCTGACTGCGCAATTTGGCGATTCACTGCGGGGCTTTTCTGCCGCACACCCGATTGATCGGTCCTAATTGGCAGTTGCCGGCGAGCGGCTGCTTTGGAGCGCGTTGCGCTACGGCTCGTTCTGGCCGAACGCGCCCATTGCCCCACCGCGACTGAGCGGCCGGTGTCTTGACATTGCAGCCATATTTGGCGTCCACGTGACCGGCAGTGGGGGGTCGACGCCGGTCGACCGTCTGCGATCAGGCTGCACGCACGCGTGAGTAGGCGTTCGGGGAGGCGGATCAAGCGGATCTGGATCGGATATCGCGGCCGCTCGGTCACATCCGGGGCCGGCAGATTGCAAACCAATTGCGCCATCATATCTATATGGGTATAATTTGTCATGGCGGCGAAGCCTCCTGCTGAGTTGAAGCCGCTGGCATGGGTCGGTAGCGCAAAGAGGGATTTGCTGGCGTTGCCAGAGGAAGTGATCGATGCCTTCGGGTACGCTCTATATGTCGCGCAGACGGGCAAGAAGCACGAAAAGGCCAAGGCACTGCACGGCTTTGGATCTGCGGGCATCCTGGAGTTCGTCGAGGACTGGCAATGGAACGCGTACCGCGCGGTCTATGCCGTGCGCTTCGCTGCGGCGGTGTTCGTATTGCACGTGTTTCAGAAGAAGGCCAAGCGTGGAATTGCCACTCGGAGGCGCGACGTGGAATTGATCAGGGCGCGGTTGAAAGTGGTGGAGCAGATGGCGGAGGAGCTGGCGAGATGAGCAATCCCAAAGTGAAGGGTGTGGAAGTGGAGATGGGAACCCGTAACGTCTACGCCGATCTCAGATTCGCTGACGCCGGCGAGATGCTGATCAAAGCCCAGCTCGTGAGCAAGATTGCCGAGATCATCAAACGCAAAGGTCTTACCCAGACTCAGGCTGCACAATTGCTGGGGATGCCTCAGCCCAAGCTTTCCAACCTGCTGAGTGGTCGGTTCCGCGGCGTTTCCGAGCGCCGATTGATGGACTGTCTGATCAAGCTTGGACGCGATGTACAGATCGTCGTCAAAGCGACGCCACGGTCGCGGAAAGACGGCCGGCTGTCGATCGTATTCGCCTGAGCGAATGCCGCCGCGATTCCGGATTGATACCGTAGCTATTTCGTAGCCCTTCTTGCCTTACTTGGGCGTGCTTCAGGGGGTAGCGATGATGTTCGCAGACTCCTTTTCCTGCAGGTACGAAGTAATGACCACCGCCGGAGCAGCGCACGGCGTTACCTGGTCACCTGAACGCGCGGCGAATGCTAAACTCCCCCGTATGGGTAAGCGCGGGAATCGGAGCGCCGCGCTGCCCGCAGGTCGCGTTAGTATCGCTACGGCAATCGAACCGAGGAGAAGACATCATGGCGCTGCCTGAGGGTATCGAAATCAACCCCAAGGTCATGCTGGGCATGCCAGTCATCCGCGGCACGCGGATCCCGGTCGAGCTGATCCTGCGTAAGCTGGGGGAGGGCGCGACCGAAGAGGACTTGCTCGACGCTTATCCCAATCTGAAGCGCGAGGATATTCGCGCTGCAATGACCTACGCCGCCGTTGCGCTCGCCCACGAAGAAATCTTGTTGTGCGCAGCCGCCATTGCGATGTTGCGCTCTCTCGCCGACGAGTGTGCGACTTCGCCGCTGTTCGCGCGATTCGGACTGAGGGCTTCGACGTTCTATCCGTAGCAGAGGTTTTGGCCGGCTCTGACGACGAGGGTGTAATTGCGCTGGCGCTCCGCGACTGCCGGATTCTGCTCACCGAGGACAAAGACTTCGGGCAACTGGTGTTCGCGGCCGAAAGCAAGTATGTGGGTGTCGTGTTGATTCGGTTTCCGGCGGGCGCTCGGTCAACCGTCGGGGCCCGGATGCTCGATCTGGTACGCAAGCACGCGGATCGGCTCACGGGCAGTTTCGTGGTGCTCCAGCCTAAGCGCATTCGCATTTCGGTGCTCCCCTGATCGATCGTCGTCGCCTGAGCGAGTGGCGACGCGTTGCCAGATCGGCAGCGTAGCCACTGCGTCCCTTTTCTTGCCTTCGTTGGACTCGTTCCAGCTTTCGTACCGCCGCTTTCGAAACTTGGCGTATGTTGCAAGAGCTTGATTGGGAATAAGATCTTAATTGTCCGGCCGGGCTGGAAATCCTTGTGTCGGTGGTTCAATTCCGCCCTTGCCACCAGCAAGACAAAGGCTTGCGCGTCCATCGGATCGCAAGCCTTTTTCATCGGTGTGGTTTCGATGTAATCGCACTCCAAAGATAGGGGTCGTTTCAGGAGTCTTTCGCGTGGTGGACGGCGACAGCCTGATCCGATCGCGAGCAGCTGCAACGGCGCGGTAGCACGGCGCGTAGTCGGCTGCTTCGACGAAAACCCCTGCCAGCCAATTGTTGCCATTCTCGGTATCCTCCTCATTCTTCTCGCCGTTGCTCACGTGCCGACTATCGGAGCAACGGGCAAAGGCGGCAAGTTTCCGGCTGCGGCGAAGCGGTCAATCGGCCCGGATTCCAGGACGATGGTTGTCGCGGGCACCTCTCCAACGCCTTGCACACCAATCAGCAGTTGAGTCTGATTCGACGCGGCGAGGATGATGTCGGCAGAGGCCCGCGCTCCCATCGCGCGTCTGTCTCCCATCTGCAGTCCGGCAGCCTCATCGGCGAAAGGCCGATCGGGCACGTCGAACTCGCGGATGCGCGCTGATTGTGCGTCCGCCCTGCCTCCTGACCATTCTTGACAATCAGGTTTGGCCATATCCCTATAGTTTCGGCTCGTGATGAGAGGGCGCGCGATGCGCAGCATGCGGCATCGTCGAGACAGACATGCGGAGCGATCGGCGTGGAAGCGGCCTCCCGGCTCGTGACGTGGACCACACCGCGGCTTCGGACCGAGTTCGACGTTCCCGAACTTCGCGGCGCCGAACCGTTGTCGATTTCCTGCCGTAATTCACCTTTTCATCGGAAGAATCATGAATCGAACAATACTGGCGGCCAGTAGCGCGATCTCGATAGTCGCCTTTGTATGCAGCCCCCTCGTGTACGCGGCCGACGTTGCGCAATCGCCCCCGCCCGCGGTCAGCACGGCAGGCCCTGCGGCGGCAGCCCCGGCCGCCAGCACCCCCGCGGCGTCAGCGACAGCCGAGACAGGACTCGCTGCGGTCTACAGCGACCGCCTGAATGGCAACAAGACAGCCAGTGGCGAACGCTACGATCGCGACAAACTGACGGCGGCCCACAAGACCCTGCCTTTCGGCACGCAGGTCAAGGTGACCAACACCAAGAACAAGAAGACCGTGATGGTCCGCATCAACGACCGCGGCCCGACTCAGGCGGGCCGCATCCTGGACATATCGCCGCGAGCCGCAAAGGAGCTGGGAATTTCCCCGATGGGAATGGCCGAGGTGACTGCGGAGGTCGTCGGCCAGGCTCCCCAGCGCGGCAAGAACTAGGAATTCGCGCAAGCCGGCCGGGCACGCTTTGCCCGCGCACGTCCCAACCCAGACAGGAGCATTCAACCGGTCGAGAACATCCAACGAGCGATGGCGAAGACCGGACTGACGAAAGGCAAGGCGGGGGCGGCTGATGACGCGGTTCTGGGTTCCGTCACGGAGAATCTCCCAGGACCCGTCGCAGCGCAAGCCGACGGCGGGACGGCCGGCCGGGCGGGCGTGACGGAAGTCTCGGTTAAGTTGCAGCAGGTCTTGGCCGCATGTTCGGAAGGAAGCAATGGACATCGCAGACGAGGCGAGGGCAGGCCTTCGATCCATCGAAACACCATGAACAAGAGGGCATTACTATGAAAAAACTGTTGCTATCGATTGCCGCGACGCTGCTGATACTGGCTGGGCCGGCGTTTTCGGCGGACACGGATGCGAAATCTGCCGGCAAGGCGCCCGTGGCCGCGCAGAAAGCCCCGGTATCTGCTGGAAAGCTCGACATCAACACCGCAAGCGTGCAGGAGTTGAGCGCCCTGTCCGGCATAGGCGAAGTCCGCGCCTCCGCGATCGTCAAGGGTCGTCCGTACAAGGGCAAGGACGAGTTGGTCGAGCGAAAGATCATTCCGGAGTCGGTCTACAACAAGATCAAGGACAAGATCATCGCCAAACAGGGATAGATTTCGTCCCCGGGCGACCGCTCCCGACATTGCGCCCGCACCGTTGCGCGCCTGCCGGGCCATCTTCCAGATCAATCCAGAAAGGGATGTCGATGAGTTTTGCGTCGGAGTTCAAAGAGTTTGCGTTGAAGGGAAACGTGATGGACCTGGCGGTCGGCGTCATCATCGGCGCCGCGTTCAGCAAGATCGTCGACTCGCTGGTGAACGACATCATCATGCCGCTCGTGGGCAAGCTCTTCGGCGGAGTCGATTTCACGAACTATTTCATCAAGCTCGCGGAGGGACCGGCCGGCGTTCCGCAAACCTACGCCGACTTGAAGAAAGCTGGAGTGGCCATGCTCGCCTATGGCAACTTCGTCACCATCCTGATCAATTTCATCATCCTCGCGCTCATCATCTTCCTGATGGTCAAGCAGATGAACCGCATGAAGCGGGAAGCTCCGCCTGCGCCGCCCGCCGCTCCCCCGGAAGACGTGCAGTTGCTGCGGCAAATCCGGGACAGTCTGCAGCGTAAGTAGGCGATTGCGACCGACCCGGTGCCGGGTCGGTCGCATTTCGCAGACGGCGGGGCATGCACTGCCTCGAGCGTCGACGCGGGAATGGAGGCATCGACGGCGATCGGCAGGCATCGGCGACGCCAGCCCTGTTGTTCCACCGGGGCGCGGAAAATTGGCGCGGCGGTTTGCTGCCTGCATCGGGCGCAGCCGACGACCCCGGTGGCAGCGGCTATTGGCCAGGAGAGCAAGCTAAGCCCGGTGCAAGGCGACCGCCAAAAAACCGCGCAGTGCATCCGTCCAACGTGCTCCGCCGTTGGCGGGTGCTGGATGCTTGGCAAAGGCTCGCGTCTTTGTTGAATCGGCGGCGGCCTGGCGAAGTGCCCGGGCTAGAGGTGCACGATGATGGCCAACAGAATGATCAGCACCCACGGCCACAAGCTGCGCGGGATCTCCACACGCTGCGCGTCGGAGTAGGCACCGGCGCGCCCGGCGGCGTCGATCGACTGCACGCGCACGTAATACCGGCCAGGGGAAGGTCTCGGTAGCGTCAGCTGTGGTCCCTTCGTTTCGTATTCCTTGACGTTGGCCGTAAAGGCGTCGTCGTCCGCAAGCTGAACACGATACGGAACGTCCGGATCGCCCGTCCAGCGGAACGTAAGCGAATCGTCGTCGACCTTCGGCGTCTCCGCTGCGTCGACGCGGGGCCGTCGTTCCAGCAGGTTTGTCGCGCCGTAGGGACCCTGCTTGCCGTCAGCCGCGATCCCCGCGACGCGCCAGAAATAGTCGGCGACGGTGAGCGGCAAGGGCACCTCCACGAAGGTGTCCTCGACGCGTGGCATGTCGGTGACCAGCGATTCGAAATCGCGATCGCGTGCGAGTTGGAAGTGGTAGCTGGTCGCGTCGGTGGACTGGGTCCACTCGAAGCGAACGGCGCGATCGGCTGTCTTGCCGTAATCCGGACGGACCATCGAGAGCGGCGGCTGCGGGCGCGCGCTGACGCGGAAGGCCGTGGTCGCATCGCGCCCTTCAAGGCCGCGCTCGTCGATGGCGCGCACGCGTAGCCAATACATGCCGTCGGCAAGCGCTCCCGCGGGAAAGACCGGCTCGCCGACGGTCCGGTCGGCCAGAGGGCGCTCGAAGGCGGGATCCAGGGCGAGCTGCGTACGGTAGCTTTTTGCCCCAGGGACCGGTCCGAAGCCGATGTCCAGCGGCAGTTTCGTCTGCTCGGTGCCGATCGCGGATACGTCCGGAGCCGGCAACAGCTTGACCACTTCCGGGGGACCGGCGGCGGGGTCGAACACCACACCTTCGCCCTCCGCGACGGAAACCGCCGGGTCCCGGCCGGCGGTATCGCCAACCGCTACCAGCCCGGCCAGCACTTCGAACTGGCTGCGCTGCTCCGAAGCACCGGCGCGAAATTCCGTTCCGCGGACGCCGGCCACCGCCTTCGGTGTGACGACTTCCAGGCGCGCCCCGGGAGCCCGTCGCGGCGCGGCCGAGATCGCTACCCGGCCCCGCGACAAGTGCAACGTGTCGTCGAAAGCCTCGCCTCGCAGCACCTGCTGCAGCCGCCGCAACTCGAGTTCGGAAGCAGGTTGGACTCGAATGATCGTGCCGTCGGCAAGGCGGATCACGACAAAGCCGCTGCTGCCGGTGGTGACCCTCGTTCCCGCGACAAGCTCGGCTTCGGGCCCGAGCACCTGCTCTTGCCCGCCGCGCTTGGCCTCGGCCTCGCCCGCGACGGCGGCGACCCGGGCATTGACGTTCTCGCGCTTGAGCCACCCGACCGGAATGCGTATCGATTGTCCGGGCGCGAGCTTGCGCGGCTGGGAAATGCGGTTGTAATGCTGCAGCGCGGGCCACCGCCGGGGGTCCGCCAGAAAGCGGTGGGCGATGCCGTAGATGGTGTCTCCGTTTACCGCGGCGTAGTGGAGGTCATCCGTCGCGTTCGTCTCTGCTGCTGCCCCATGCACTCCGGGAAGGAAAAGCAGGCAGACGCACAGCCAGGCCGCCCAGCGCCAGCATCCGGCAGCCGCGTCAGGTGCAATGGGTCGAAACATCGATTCCGGTCCCGTGGGGACGCGCCCGCGTTCGAGTCGTGAGATCGCGCGGGGGCGCCTTCCATCGTTCGCGGCGGGACGACGGCGGCCGCTTTCCGAATTGCGCTGGCACTGCAATGCTGACTTTCGCAATCACTCTTGAGGGCGCCTCAACACCGGCTCAAGCATCGCGCATTCGGCGGGCCGACGGCAGCTGCGGCACGCGATGGCATCGAAGGAGACTAGCAAAGAAGAAAACACCGTACAAGGCGCGCCGGGCAGGCGCGCCGCACCAGACCGGCCAACGTGCATGCGATCTCCGCCAAGGCGGCGGCGCTCGCGGACAATGCCGAGGTCACCAGGGAATGCGGATGGCTCATCCATCCCCTTTCTGCTCCGCGCGAATCAAAATCCGCTAATCTTCGGCATCGGGCGCGCCGCGTTTGCCCGGTGTCGACAGGGGCGGTCGGCCGGCGGTTCGTACGGCAACGCCGCCCGCCGCGGCGAACGGACGATTGCGGGAGCGACGTCACCGCGCGCAGTTGCGTCGCTCGGTGGAAAGCACTATGACCGCTCATCTCGGGCAGCGACGCTTCGCAGACGGCGTGCCGGACAGGCCATGAACACCGAGAATGCTCGCCGCCGCCGGCTGTGGCTCGAATGGTCGATTCTCGCCGCAGCAATGACGGGCCTGGTAATCGTTGCGGTTGCAAATGACTGGTCCCGTCGGCTCGATGCCGCGATCTACGACCACGCGCTGGCGGGCTGGAACCGTACGCCGTCCGCGGACATCGTCATCGTCGGCATCGATGAACAGAGTCTCGCACTGCTCGGGCGATGGCCATGGCGGAGGGCCGTCCATGCGACGCTGATGCCGCACCTTGCGGCGGCGCGCGCGGTGTTGTTCGACCTGATCGTCGCGGAAGCCGAAACGGCCGATGTGGAAGGGGAACGAGCCCTCGCACGGGCAATTGCGAGCAATGGCCGGGTTGTGCTGCCGGTGCATGCGAGTGTTCGCTTCGATGGCTCGGTGACACCCGCATCGCCGGCCCCGCTGCTGCTCCAGTCGGCGGCCGCGCTCGGACACATTCAGCTCGACGTCGACTCGGACGGGCTGGTCCGGCAGGTCTACCTGTACGAAGGGCCGCCGGCTCGCCTCTGGCCGCACGTGGCTTTGGCAATGCGCGAACTTGCGGGTTCGACGCGGGGCACGTCGGCGCAATCCTCCGCCGCGGATCGGCCAGGCGGCCAACCGGTTGCGAACACTGCCTCGTGGACGCGGGCGGATCCGTCGCTGATCGCGTACGTCGGCCCCGCCGGCACGTTCACTCAAGTCCCGTACGTTGCGGTCCTGCGCGGAGACGTTCCGGATGCTTTCTTCCGTGACAAGTTCGTTCTCGTCGGCGGCACCTCCCCAGGCATGGGCGACGCCTATCCCACCCCCGGCACGACTGCCCGCGGTTTGATGTCCGGGGTCGAGATCACGGCGAACGTCGTGCAGCAGTTGCAGGACGATATCCACATCCGCCCTGCCGAACCCCACATCGTCCTCGCGATGAGCCTGTCCGTCGTCATCGCGACGCTGGTTGCGAGCCTCTTCCTGTCGGCAGGCGCGCGTCTTGCACTCACGTGCGCTCTCGCCGTCGGTCTCGCCTGGTCGGCTGGCGTTGCGCTTCGCGACTTCCGCGCATGGTATGCCCCGGGGACCGCGATCGTGGCGGTTCTCGCCGCCTTTCCGCTGTGGAGCTGGCGCCGACTTGCCGCCGCGCAGGCGTTCGTTGACGGAGAACTCGCGCGTCTCGACGTCGCGCTCCGCGGAGCAGGCGCGACAATGCGCCACCGCGGTGGCGACCCGCTCGACCGGCGTATCGAGGCCATCCAGATCGCGAACGAGGAGATACGAAAGCGCGCGGTCGAGCGCGAGGAGATGATCTCGTTTCTGACGCATGACTTGCGTGCGCCGCAGGTATCGATCATCGCTCTCGCAGACCTCTACCGAAGTAACCGTCACGGGACCATCGATGACGCGTTCTGGGACCGACTTACCGCTTACGCAGGCCAGACCCTCTCGCTCGCCGACGATTTCGTGCAACTGGCGCGGGCACAAGCCCTGGGGGCGGAGACTTTCGAGCCCGCGAATCTCGCCGAGATCGCGGTGGAGGCCATCGACGACGCATGGGCGGCAACGCGCAGCAAGAGCATCAGCACGACGCGCGAGCTGCCGCCTGACGCCTGGACGATCGGCGATCGCGCGCTGCTGGGCCGGGTCTTTCGAAACCTGCTCGACAACGCGATCAAGCATGGTCCGCCCGGGTCGACGATCAGCGTACGAATCGAACGGATCGGCGAGCGCTGGCATTGCAGCGTTGCCGACGAAGGCCCAGGGGTGGCCGCCGAGGAGCGCGAGGCGATCTTCAACCGCTACCACATTGCACGCCAGCAGCGTTCGGATGCCCAAAAGGCGGGTGTGGGCCTGGGTCTTGCCCTCGTCAAGACAGTGGCCGAGCGCAGCGGTGGCCGGGCTTTCGTCGAGGATCGCGTCGCTGGCGGTGCCAGGTTCGTCGTCGAGCTGCCGGTGATTGCCACGCCGGCATAGACCGTTTCTGGGCGCGCACGGGTACGTGATGACGGGCCGCCTCGCGCAAGCCGGATCGTTATGCAACTTGCCGGGACTGCATCGGCTTGTGTCGAGCCAGGAGAACTCCCCCGATTCCGCCCGCAGACGACGATCGCGCTTCGCGCCGGCTCGGACTCAGTTCACGGTTGGGAAACGATTCACGTAGCATGCCCCTTCTCGTCGTCCAGCAGCGCGGCAAGGACCGCCGGCGCTTCCTCGCCCAGTGCGTCGATCAGTTCGGTGTGCCTGGCACAAAGGCCGCCTATCCGGTCGATGATGGCTGGGTCGTGCCATTCCGCAAGGCGCGCGAGCCGCTTCACCTGGTCGGCAGAGATCCCAGTTAACCCTTGCGGCGAAATCGCGACGCCTTTTCCTCGCGTGGGCCCGGCCAGGCCGATGACCTGCGTTCCGTCGGGCATCGATGCAACTGCTGCTTCACTGAGTCTTTCCAGCAGCAGGCCCAGGATGTCCGCCTGCCGCTGCGGGCTCACCGCGCCGAACATCTGACTCACCAATTCGGCGAAGGGTGGGGTCTGATCGGATCGGAATGCGTCGGCAAGCAAGCGACCCATGATCTCCGGTGACGCGCTCATGGCGACGTGGCGAAAGCGATCGGACACGCTGGTCGACGCTGCCCCCGCGTGGCCGCCCCGCTTGCGTTTCAGCAGATCGTCCGTCTTCAACGCCATGAACCTTCTCCACGGCCGAACGCGTTCGATCGTCACAGCGTCAGCGTCGTCAACCATATCGTAGCCAGTGGCACGCGGGCAGGCGTTGCATCATCGACGTGGGCGAAGTGTTTTTTGCGGGAGGACTGACGGACAATCCCTCAGAACGAATTCTTCCGCCGCGCGGGACAGCCAGTCAGGGCGGCAATGTCCGAGCGCGCGCCCGGCACTCGAATCCCCACTTCAGCCCGGACGCACATTCCTCGAGGCGGCGCCGCGAAGCCGCCTCGGGCGCGATGACGAACCGCTCTGTACGGATTCAGACCCAGCTTCATCTTTCGCCCCCCTCCGGCGCAAAGCGGCACCTCGCAACGCGTTACCACTCTAACCGCGCGGATCGGCGGGATTGTCAAGAATGGTCAAGACACCGGCGCCGGGGAGCGCGCCGGTCCTCGTCGGCGCCGTTGCCGAGATCCCGCCGGAGCCGGCGGTTTCGCGCAGCAGCTAGGGACGGGCGCCGCGCGCTGCCACCGATACCGGCGCGGACGGCGGCGCGGCAGCAGCGGGAAGGTGTTCTCGCGTATAGCGCGGGGAACGCTGGTCGGCGCGTCTCTTCTTGCGGCAATCGGGGCCGAAACAGCCGAAGACGAATCGGATCCTCGCCGATCGGCGCCAGTTTTGGCGGGCGCGCATCTAAATGGCGCAAATGCCGTCTCTTCAATTCAGTGACCCGGTGTCTCCTGGTCGGAAATCAATTCGAGGCGATAGCCGTGCTGATAGACCGCGCCCAGCTTCAAGCCATTGTCCGGGTGGAGCTTCAGCTTGCGCCGAATCTGACTGATGTGCGTGTCGATGCGCCGGGTGTACAGGTCTTCCTGCTGCCCCCACACTGCCTGCATCATGTATCCGCGCGAGAGAACCCGTCCGACATTCTGGAACAACAGCAGGGCAAGCCCGAATTCCCGTTGGGTCAAATCGATCTTTTCGCCGTGCAGCGTTATCTCCCGGCAGTGCACGTCGACGACGTAGGGACCCACATTGATGGATGCGTCTGCGTCCTCTTTCGCGGCTGTGCGACGCAGCAGGGCGCGCACCCTCGCCAACAGCTCCGCCTGCCGCACGGGCTTCACCAGATAATCGTCGGCGCCGAGATCAAGCGCATGAACAATGTCCTGTTCGCCGTTCATGGCGGTCGCGAACAGCACCGGGACCGCGTCCGAGATGTGTTGCCGGATCCATTTCAGCGCGTCTTCGCCGCTGCCGTTTGGCGTGCGCCAATCGAGCAGGAAAAGGTCGTAGCTCTCGCGAAAGGCGTTCTGGATCAATTTCTGTCCACCTGCGAATACAACGCAGGCATGCCCTGCGTCGCGTAACCAGCCGGCAACCAACTCGGCCTGAGCTCTATCGTCTTCGAGAATTGCAATGCGGGACATGATGGTGCGTGCGACGAAATCGACTCGCAGACGATGCTAGCCAGATATCCGCATGATGTCCACGGGCGTCCGCCAGCACCACCGAGGATTGATTGCCGTGGCGAAACGGCCAGTCCGGGCCACCTTCCTCAGGTCGGTTTCGGGGTGGGGAGGCCTCAGGGCAGGCCCCTGCCGCATCGCACCGCAGGCACGTATGTCGGGAAGGTCCGACGACGTGTGGCTCGCGCGTCTCTTCTCGTCGGCGAATCGAAACGCGCGGCGCCGGCGCATTCGAACGCACGAAATCCGATTGTCAGGCAGGCCGTTCGGCGCTGCGCATGCACGCGATCCGGGACAATGGTGAACGGGCGAACCGCTACCCGATGACGAAGCAGCGCGACCGGACGCGCCGCGGCGGTATGCGATTCTCGAGACGTTGAAAGAATCCGCGCATGACGACGTCACGCGACTGGCGTCGCACGTCTGCGGGACTCCGATTGCGGGGATATCCCTGGTCGCAAGTGAGCACCAGCGGTTCAAGTCCCGAGTGAGGCTCGGCGCAACCGAGACCCCGTGAGAGCATGCATTCCGTGCCCACGCGATCTGTCGGCCCGACGAGTTGGTGGTGGTCGGCGACGCCGTTCTCGACCGCCCCGTCCGCGACAATGCGCTGGTCGCCGGCCACCTTGGCGTATGCGTCTACGCGGCAGTCCCTACGTCGCTCGGACCGCTTTCGCCCTCGGCACCATGTGTGTTTGCCAGGGTGGTTCTTGGGAAGGAATCTGGCGCGCCCCCGGTATCCTTTTGCCGAATGGCGCAGGTTGCAGCTGCTACTGGCAGTTGCCGTCGCCGCATGGGGCCACGGGTAGCGCAGCGAGCTCGAGTGGCTGTCCACCCAAGCAGCAGGTGACGCAGCCATCTGATCAGCGCAGACGGTTCTCGGCGGGAGACCGCGACGGCACGGCGGGTCCGGCCCTCCCGGGAAGGAATCCGCCCCCGGTTCCGGCTCTTCTTCGACCGGCTCGGCGCGGTACCTGCAGCAAGCGGCTGCTTTGCCGTCGATCGATTGCCGAGTCAAAAGCGACGACACCGAAGCCCCGTGTGTGCCGTGCGCGTCCCTGAATCGGAGCCGGGGGGCGAAGTCGGCAACCGCGGCGCCTTGGCGAACTCGAGATCCCCGGGCCTTAGCCCAACTCGATCGCGGATCACTGCCCAACCGACAGGCGCCGTTCCGCCCCGATCGACGCACGCCGCCGCGGCCTGGCTTGAAACCCCGGGTGCCGGGTGCGGCGATTGCCTGATTCTCGATCCGTCGCTCGGCCACGACCTTGCCTGCAGCGTGCAATTGTCTCCGGCCTTCGACACGAGCCGGAAGTCGATGTCGGCCGGCGCTCGCGTAGCGGACGGCAAGAACCCCGTTCATGCCGGCGCGCACAGCGCGTGGAAAGCCGCTACGACCCATGGAGGCATCGACGCCCGTTCCAATGCGCCGTCCGCCGCGACGGCAGCGTGTGAATCTTCGCGTTGACGCCCTTCCCGACCCCGCCCTAGTATCTTCCCTCTTCCGAGGCAATATCCGCAGCGATCTGATTCGCGGCGGCGGACGGATTCCGATGAGAGCGTTCTGGCCATCGTTGCTGCTGTCGCTGGGTCTCCTGGCGGGGCCTTCCACAGCCTTGGCGGCCGAGATCGGCGTCGCCACGCTGGTCGAGGGCGGCGCGCGCGTACTGCGCGGCGCGACGTGGTACAAACTCGTGGCAGGTGCGCGGCTGGAGGATGGCGACATCGTCGAAGCGGACGAGCGCACACAGGTCCACGTCGAGTTAAGCGCGGGTGCGGCAGCCAATCTCGTCGGTGCGGGCGCGCTGTATTTCGTGCCTGCTTCTTCAAGAGCCGGCGCACCCGGGGGCTCACCGACGCTCATGCTCCAGAACGGGTGGCTCAAGCTCGTGGCGAACGCACCCGGCATGCGCGTACGTACGGCGTCGGTTCAGATTGCCACGACAGGCGCCATCCTGGTGATGCACGCGACGGGACCGGCGATCGAGCTCTTCGTCGAGGCAGGAGGGGCTCGCCTGACGGATCTCCTGCCGAATGGCGCGGAGGGAACCGCGCGCGACGCGAAGCCCGGCGAGCACTGGTCCAAGTCCGCCGCCGGCACGTTCGTGACGGTGGCGCGGGCGCCGAAGGCATTCGTCGACGCGATGCCCCGGCACTTCCTCGATGCACTGCCGAGTCTTGCCGGCAAGTACAAGACCAAGCCCGCGCTCGTGGTCGACCACGAGATCACTTACGCCGAAGCCGAGCCGTGGCTCGCGGGGCCCGATCGCGCGCTGTTCGAGAAGCGTTTCACGAGCCGGCTGCGGGATCCGGCATTCCGCAGAGCCGTCGAGCCCCAGGTCAGCCGCTATCCCTCCTGGGACCGGATGCTGCATCCCGAGAAGTACGCGCCCAAGCCGCTGCCGCCGCAGCAGACGCCCTGATACTGCATTTCTCACGCCCGTCCGTGTAGGGAGGCCCCATGAAACTCATCTGGAAGTTCAACCTCGTTCTCCTCGGGATCTTCGTGCTCGGGTTCCTGATCGCAGGCTACGTGTCGTGGAGCGCGCTGCAGGCGAATGCACGCGAGGAAATCGTGCAGAACGCGCGGCTGATGATGGAGTCGGCACTCTCGTCGCGCAACTACACGACGACGCAGGTGAAGCCTCTGCTCGAGACGCAGATGAAATACACGTTCCTGCCGCAATCGGTGCCGGCCTACGCGGCGACCGAGCAGTTCAACGAATTGCGCAAGAAGCATCCGGACTACACGTACAAGGAGGCCACGCTCAATCCGTCGAATCCGCGCAACCGCGCCGCGGACTGGGAAGCCGACGTCGTCAACAACTTCCGGCAATCGTCGACAACCTCGGAGATGGTCGGTGAGCGCGATACGCCGATCGGCCGCTCGCTCTATCTCGCGCGGCCGATCCAGGTGAAGAGCAAGACGTGCCTCGACTGCCACAGCACCGTCGATGCGGCGCCCAAGACGATGCTCGACCTCTACGGCAGCGCCAACGGCTTCGGATGGAAGATGGACGAGGTGATCGGGGCGCAGATCGTTTCCGTACCCATGGCGGTGCCGATTCAACGCGCAGTCGAGACGTTCAGGGCGTTCATGGGGTCGCTCGCGATCGTCTTCGCGGCGATCTTCGTGCTGCTCAACGTCATGCTCTACACGATGGTGATCCGGCGCGTGACGAAGCTCGCCGGAATCGCCGACCAGGTGAGTCTGGGCAACATGGACGCGGGCGAGTTCCGCGCCGGCAGCAAGGACGAGATCGGCGTGCTGACCGAGGCGATGGGGCGAATGAAGGCAAGCTTGGTCCAGGCGATGAAGATGCTGGAAGCGTGAGGCGCGGCATCGTGCGCGGCTGAATACGGATGGCAGACCTCGAGCGACTCGGGAGATACGAGATCCGGGGCGTCCTGGGCAAGGGCGCGATGGGGGTCGTGTACAAGGGCTTCGACCCGGTCATCGAGCGCGCGGTGGCGATCAAGACGATCCGCAAGGACACGGTCGACCCGGACATCGCCGCCCAGTACATGGCGCGCTTCAAGAACGAGGCCAAGGCGGCCGGCCGGCTGACCCACGCCAACATCGTCGGCGTATACGAGTTCGGCGAGGACGATTCCGTCGCGTTCATCGCGATGGAGTACGTCGAAGGCACAGGGCTGCGCGAATACCTGAACCGCGCGACGCGCTTCGACTTCGGGCAGCTGGTCGCGTTGATGAGACAGCTGCTGGGCGGCCTCGATTTCGCGCATCGCTGCGGAGTCATCCATCGTGACATCAAGCCGTCGAACCTCATCGTCACGGCGGACGGCATGCTCAAGATCGCCGACTTCGGCGTTGCACGCATGGACATGTCGAACCTGACGAGCGTGGGGATGGTCATCGGCACGCCGTCGTACATGTCGCCCGAGCAGTGCATGGGCAAGGAAGCCGACGCCCGCTCGGATATCTTCAGTTCGGGTGTCGTGCTCTACGAGCTGCTGACCGGGCAGAAGCCGTTCATGGGTTCGGTCGAAGCGATCGCATACAAGATCTGCCACGAGGATCCTCTGCCCCCGTCGCAGCTTTCAGGGCTCAGGCTTCCTGCAGCGATGGATTCGCTGGTGGCCACCGCGCTCGCGAAGCGGCCGGCGGCGCGCTTTCCCACCGCCCGCGCGTTCAGCGACGCGCTTCTGGACGTCGCGCAGATGAGTGTGGAGGTCGACGAGGGACAGGGAACGACCATCGTCCAGATCGGCACGCTGATGCTGCAGAAACCGGCGCCGTTCTGGGACGACGCGACGCTCGACACCGCCGAGCACGAGCTTGCGCGCATTCTGGGGCCGTTGGCCAAGTTGATCGTGCGCAGGGCGGCGGCGCGGACGCAGGATCGCGTCGAATTGTGCTCGCTGCTCTCCGAGAACATCGACGACGCCGAGACACGGAGGAAGTTCGTCGACGCGTTCAACCGGCATGCAGGCGATACGCGTTCGGTCGTCACCGGCGCTTCGGGTGCCAGGGGCGGCGTGCACGCAACGCATCCTTCGCAGGAGCGCGCCCACCGCAGCATGCCGGGCGGCGCGACAGCGGGCACATCGGCCGCCGGTGTCCCGCTCGATCCGGCATTCGTCGATCAGGTGACCGCGCTGCTCACGGTTTACGTGGGGCCGATCGCGCGAATCGTCACGAAGAGGGCGGCGCAAAGTGCACGCGGCCGCGGAGAGTTCGTTCGACTCGTTGCCGACAACATCGGTACGCAGGACCGCGCAGCATTCCTGCGCGAGATCGGCTATCCGGAAAAGTGACCGGCGAAAGGGGTGTCGGAGAATCGGCTGCGCGCGGCCGAGGACGTGTTGCCTGCGCGCAGGTGAACTTACGCCAGGGCGCCGTCGACAGGCCCGAACGGGCGGCCCTGCTCGGCCACGCGGCTTTTCGCGAACCGCAATTGTGCCGAGCGGCAACCGCGCGGCGAGTGTCGAGCGCAGCGCGTTCGCATTGTGCGCCGCGATTCGGGTAGGGGGCGGGATCACTCCCGCCGCCCTCCCACACCACCGTACGTACGGTTCCGTATACGGCGGTTCTCGTCTACTGGCCAACCTGGCCCAGCGAGCTTCGTTCCGTTCATCGTGTCGCCTGTCGTCCAATAGGCACCGCGACCACCGTCGGGGCGTCCGGCCCCGCCAGTTTAGTTGCAGGCTCCCGTGTCGCCACGAGACTTCTGCCCTGTCCGCGCAGAGAGCACGCGAGACTATCCACTCATGACAAGTTCAGCCCTTCGTCGCTTCGGTGGCAAGCGACTACTACGGCCTCTGCTGACTTCTGCCAACCCCTCCCAACACCTCGCGATGTTGGTAGCACAAGGCAGGTTGGCAGATCTCCCAGAGTAAAACGCGTGACCTTCATGCTTATGCCTGTCGGATTTACGTCATAGCGTTCCGTGCAAGTATCGGGCTTTGACGATATTGGCCGCCTTACCCCGCTACACCGCCTCTATCCGCTTCCTGTTCGTCAGGCCAGCACTTTGCCTGCGGCTTCCTTCAGATTCGCAGTCGCCCGCGACACCCTTGCCGTCCGGCTAACACTTCCCCTTGCCGGGTGTGTAGAGGACTTTCACCTCCAAGTCATTCAACGCGCCACCATAGCGAGCCAAACAGCGCCAATCACGGCGCTACGCGCCATGTCTGGCGCACCAAGAAGAAAGCCGGGCGAGCGCCCGGCTTTTCGTGATGCGGCGTTCGACGCCTCAGGCGGCCTGGATGTTGGTCGCCTGCTTGCCCTTCGGGCCCGTCGCGACCTCGAAGGAGACCTTCTGGCCCTCCTTCAGTGTCTTGAAGCCTTGACCCTTGATCGCGGTGAAATGCGCGAAGAGGTCCTCGCCGCCGCCATCCGGGGTGATGAAGCCGAAACCCTTCGCATCGTTGAACCACTTGACCGTACCGGTAGCCATTTTTGCTGAATCCTTGAATCGATTGAAGAAAAAGTGTTTGCCGGGCGGCCCCGGCGTGGTGTTCGAATCTCAAGGATGGAAGGGACTGCTGGCGACGGTCACGATCGTGGACCGCCGGGTGGCGAGTGCTTCTCTACGCTTGGGACTACAAACAACGGCGGGACCATACACCAGGCGGTTCCAAAAATCCAGTCCGTCGGTCGGGGGGTCAGGCGTTCAAACCTTTTCGTATCAGGGCGGCGCCGGCCGCAAGCGCACGCAGCTTCCCGGCTGCGACCTCCCGCGGCAGCGGCACCATCCCGCAATTCGTGCACGGGTACAGGCGCCCGGCGGGCACGTGTTCCAGCGCCGCCCTGATCACGCCGGCCACGTCTTCCGCGCTCTCCACGTGCTCCGAGGCAACGTCGATCGCGCCGACCAGTACGTCCTTGCCCTTCAGCAGCCCGATCAGTTCGATCGGCACGCGCGAGTTCGCGCACTCGAGCGACACTTGCGCGATCGCGGAGCGGGCGAGCAGCGGGAATGTCTCCTCGTACTGCCGCCACTCGCTGCCAAGCGTCTTCTTCCAGTCGATGTTGGCCTGGATGCCGTAGCCGTAGCAGATGTGGACGGCGGTCGTGCACGGAAGCCCGGCGACCGCGCGCTCCAGCGTGGCGATACCCCAGTCGCGCACCTCGTCGAAATAGACGTTGAACGCGGGCTCGTCGAACTGGATCACGTCCACGCCCGTGGCGGCGATCGCCTTCGCCTCCTCGTTCAGGATCTCGGCGAATGCCCAGGCGAGCTTTTCGCGGCTGCCGTAGTGCGCGTCGAAGAGCGTGTCCACCATCGTCATCGGGCCGGGCAGCGTGTACTTGACCTTGCGCGCGGTGACGCTGCGCAGGAATGCGGCGTCGTCCACGTAGATCGCGTGCCGTCGCGCGACCGGTCCGGTGACCACCGGCACGCTGGCGTCGTATCGGTTGCGGATGCGGACGATCTTCCGGTGCTCGAAATCGACGCCTTCCAGGCCCTCGATGAACGTCGTCACGAAGTGCCGGCGGGTCTGCTCGCCGTCGGTGACGATGTCGATGCCCGCGCGCTCCTGCTCGAAGACCGCAAGCCGCACCGCGTCGCGCTTGCCTTCCGCGAGCGCATCGCCTTCGAGGCGCCACGGCGCCCAGAGCGCGTTCGGCAGGGCGAGCCAGGCGGGCTTCGGCAGGCTTCCGGCGATCGTCGTCTGCAGGAGGCTCATTGTCGTGTGCGCGCCGCGGTGGAGCGAGCGTCGATCATACTATGGCCGCTGCCGCCGCCGTCGCGTGCGCCCGCCGCTTGACCGTCCCCTGCGCTACGGTTAACGTCCGCCTCGCCCCAACGCCGCCCGCCGCCCGATGCCGCGCATCCTGTTTGCCGACCACGACTTTCCCGATATCGCGCTCGAGCGCGACTTGTTCGCCCGGCACGGGATCGACGTCGAGGTCGCCCAATGCCGCACCGAGGAAGAGGTGATTGCCGCCGCCAGCGGCTGTTTCGGGGCATTGCTGCAGTACGCCCCGATCACCGAGCGCGTCGTGACGGCGCTTCCGCGGCTTGGCATCGTGAGCAGGATCGGCGCCGGCTACGACACGATCGACACCGATGCGTGCGCGCGGCACGGCGTCTGGGTGGCCAACTCGCCGGACTACGGCGTGGGCGAGGTGGCGACACACGCGCTCGGGCTTGCGCTCGCGCTGATGCGCAACATCGTCGCCTATCATCGAGACATCGCGGCCGGCAAGTGGCATTACCTGTCTTCCGGCCCGCTGCGCCGCGCGCGCGAGATGACGCTCGGCATCGTCGGGCTCGGGCGCATCGGCAAGCGGACGGCGCACATCTCGCGCGACGTGTTCAGGCGTGTCATTGCGTACGACCCCTATCTCATCGACGGCGATTTCCCCGTGTACGTGGAGCGGGTGCACGCGCTCGGCGAGCTCGCGCAGCAGGCCGATGTCGTCTCGCTGCACACGCCGCTTACGGCCGAGACGCGGGGCATGATCAATGCCGCAATCTTCGGCGCAATGCGGCGCGGGTCGTTCCTCGTGAATACCGCCCGCGGCGCCGTCGTGGCGCTACCGGATTTGCTCGCGGCGCTCGATGCTGGAATACTGGGCGGGGCCGGCCTCGACGTCCTGCCGGAAGAGCCCATTCCCAGGAACTCCCCGCTGCTATCCGATCCGCGCGTTGTCCTGACGCCGCACGCTGCGTTCTTTTCGCTCGAGGCCGAGCAGGAGCTGCGGCGCAAGGCGGCGCAGAACCTGATCACGTGGCTTGCGACGGGGCGGCCGGACTACGTGGTCACGAGCGGAACTCGGACGCCGTGAACACCGCGCGGCGCCTGCGCCCGGCACCGCGGCGGAAAGAACCCGAAGGGCGAGGAGGAACGCAATGGCCGGTGTGACGATCGCCGCCGTGCACAAATGGTTCGGCTCGACCCACGTGATCCGTGGGGTCGACATCGCCATCGCCGACGGCGAGTTCTGCGTCCTCGTGGGTCCTTCCGGATGCGGCAAGTCCACGCTGCTGCGAATGATCGCCGGGCTGGAGGAAATCACCGCCGGCGAGATCTCGATCGCTGGCCGCGTCGTGAACCGGGTGCTGCCGAAGGAGCGCGACATCGCGATGGTGTTCCAGAATTACGCGCTCTACCCGCACATGACGGTCCGGGACAACATGTCGTTCGCGCTGATGCTCGCGAAGCAGCCGAAGGCCGAAATCGAGAACCAGGTGAAGCGCGCGGCCGAGATCCTGGGCCTGATGAAGCTTCTCGACCGCTATCCGCGCCAGCTTTCCGGCGGCCAGCGCCAGCGCGTGGCGATGGGCCGGGCGATCGTGCGCGACCCGCAGGTCTTCCTGTTCGACGAGCCGCTGTCGAACCTCGACGCCAAGCTGCGCGTGCAGATGCGCACCGAGATCAAGGAGCTGCACCAGCGCCTCAAGACCACGTCGATCTACGTGACGCACGACCAGATCGAAGCGATGACGATGGCGGACAAGATCGTCGTGATGCGCGACGGCGTCATCGAGCAGCAGGGCGCGCCGCTCGAACTCTACGACCGTCCGGCGAACACGTTCGTCGCCGGCTTCATCGGCTCGCCTGCGATGAACATGCTGCCGGGCACCGTGCGCGCCGGCGGCCGCGTCGAACTCGGGGGCGGCGCGAGCCTGCCGCTGCCGCACGGCGCGCAGGCAGGCGAAGGGCTGCCGGTGCTGTACGGCATGCGGCCCGAGCACTGTGCGCTGGGAAAGGATGGCCTGCCCGTCGACGTCGTCGTGGTCGAGCCGACGGGCGCCGACACGCAGCTCTATTGCAAGTTCGGAGCGCAGGAGGTGAGCGCCGTCCTGCGCGACCGCACCACCGTGAACCCGGGCGAGCGAATCGCGCTCGTCCCCGACCTCGCGCGCTCGCACCTGTTCGACGCGGCGACCGGACAACGGCTCGCCGCCTGATGCACCCACACGCTGAACGCAGTCCGCCAACCTCGAGGAGGAGACCATGAGCAACGGCAACCGTCGTGACTTCCTGAAGACCACCGCCGGCGTCGCAGCCGGCGCCGCCGCCGGCACGCTGTTCGCGCCGGGCATCGTGCACGCGCAGCAATGGAGCAACCAGCCGGAGAAGGGCGCGAAGCTGCGCGTGCTGCGCTGGAGCCGGTTCGTGCAGGGCGACATCGACCAGTACATGAAGAACGTCAAGGCGTTCTCCGACAAGTACGGCATCGAGGTCCGCGTGGACAACGAGGGCTGGGAGGACGTGCGCCCGAAGGCCGCCGTCGCGGCAAACACCGGCGCCGGGCCCGACATCATCCTGTCGACCAACGACGACGCGAACCTCTATCCCGAGAAACTGCTCGACGTCACCGACGTCTGCACGTATCTCGGCGCCAAGTATGGCGGCTGGTATCCGGTGTGCGACCCCTACCTGCGCCCCAACGGCAAGAACTGGATCGGCGTGCCGCTCGGTGTCGCCGGCGTGTGCATGGTTTACCGAGAGAGCCACATGAAGGCGGCGGGCTTCGACAGCTTCCCGAAGGACACCGACGGCTTCCTCAAGCTGTGCAAGGCGCTGAAGGACAAGGGAACGTCGCCGGGCTTCGCGCTCGGCAACGCGACCGGCGACGGCAATACCTGGTGCCAATGGCTGGTGTGGGCGTTCGGCGGCAAGCTGGTCGATGCGGACAACAAGGTGGTAATCGACAGCCCGGAGACGCTCAAGGCGTTGGAGTACGTGAAAGAGCTCTACGGCACGTTCGCGCCGGGCACGCTTTCGTGGCTCGACCCGAACAACAACAAGGCATTCCTCGACAGCCAGATCTCGCTCACCAACAACGGTATCTCGATCTATTACGCGGCGAAGAACTCGCAGGATCCGAAGGTCAAGGAAATGGCGGCGGACATCAACCACGCCAACATGCCGATCGGCCCGGTCGGCCGGCCCACCGAGTTCCAGCTGTTCTTCAACCAAATGATCTTCAAGTACACCAAGTACCCGAAGGCGGCGAAGGAGTACCTCCGCTTCATGATGGAAGCCGAGCAGATGGACCCGTGGGTGCAGGCGGCCATCGGCTACGTCACGCCCGCGCTCAAGTACTACGAGAAGAACCCGATCTGGACCGTCGACCCGAAGCACACGCCCTATCGCAACTCGATGGTCAACATGGTTCCGTCGGGGTACGCGGGCAAGATGGGCTATGCATCGGCAGGCGCGCTGGCGGACTTCATCATCGTCAACATGGTGGCCGAAGCGGCATCTGGCTCGAAGTCGCCCAAGGAGGCGGCCGAGCGCGCGCAGAAGCGGGCGGAGCGCTATTACAAGGTGTGATGTTCTGTCGCGCCGAAGCGCCGGCCGGCCGCGCGGCGCTCCGGACGGGACGAGCAGGATCCCGCGGAGCGCGCGTCGTCACGCGGCGACGCGCGTGCCGCACGGGACGGCGCTCGGCCGTTTGCCGCCGCCGGAAACAAGAGGCGGAGAGAGCCAGCGCCGCCATTCGGTTCAAGCCTGGACAGGAGCGCACATGGTCAAGAAAGCACGTCGCACGGTGATGTACAGCTCGAAGGGAGAGAAGCTGTACGCGGTCCGCGACAAGACGGGCAAGTTCAAGGACATCCAGCAGTATTCGCGGGCGCATGCGATGGACATCAAGCGCCGCAGCGGCGCCGAGAAGACGGCTGACGAGAAAGCCGCCGCGAAGAAAGCGGTGAAGAAGTCAACGAAGAAGCCCGCCAAGAAGGTTGCAGCCGGGCGGCCCGCGGCGAAGAAGGCCGCGGCAAAGCGGCCAGCGGCTAAACGGCCTGCAGCGAAGAAGGCGGTCAAGCGCGCCGTCAAGCGCACGACGGGCAAGGCAAGAACGGCGGTTGGACGAGCCGTGGGTGCGGTGCGGAAGGCGGTGCGCAACGCGGTGCGCAGGGTCAAGCAGGCTTAGAGTCGAAGGGCGCCCGGGTGGGGCGGACGCCCTCGTCGTCATGGTGGAGTCCATGCAGCAGCGTGAAAGGGCACGCGGGATCAAGGACTGGCTCGAGAACCGCACGGTTCTCGGACTGTTGTTCATGATTCCCGCGGCCCTGGTGCTTCTCGTATTCCTCACCTATCCGCTGGGGCTCGGCACGTGGCTCGGCTTCACCGATACCAAGATCGGACGTGGCGGCGAATGGGTCGGCCTCGACAACTACATCTTCCTCTGGGGCGATTCCGTCACGCGGCTCGCGCTGTTCAACACGATCTTCTACACGGTCATCGCGAGCGTCTTTAAGTTCGCACTGGGCCTGTGGCTTGCGCTGCTGCTGAACAAGCACTTGCCGATCAAGGCATTCTTCCGCGCGGTCGTGCTCCTGCCGTACATCGTGCCGACGGCGCTCTCCGCGATCGCATTCTGGTGGATCTACGATTCCCAGTTCTCGATCGTGAGCTGGGCGCTGGTCAAGATGGGCGTCATCGACCGCTACATCGACTTCCTGGGCAACCCGTGGAACGCCCGCTTCTCGACGATCGCCGCCAACATCTGGCGGGGCGTCCCCTTTGTCGCGATCACGCTGCTCGCGGGCTTGCAGACGATCTCGCCGTCGTACTACGAGGCGGCGAGCCTCGACGGTGCGACGCCATGGCAGCAGTTCCGCCACGTGACGCTGCCCCTGCTGACGCCGATCATCGCGGTGGTGATGACCTTCTCGGTGCTGTTCACATTCACCGATTTCCAGCTGATCTACGTGCTGACGCGAGGCGGTCCGCTCAATGCGACGCACCTGATGGCGACGCTCTCGTTCCAGCGGGCGATCCCGGGCGGTGCGCTGGGCGAAGGTGCGGCGATTGCGACCGCGATGGTGCCGTTCCTGCTGGCCGCGATCCTTGTCTCGTATTTCGGGCTGCAGCGCCGCGCATGGCAGCAGGGCGGGAGCGACTCGTGACGAGGATTGAAACACGATCAATGGCGGGTGCAACGCCGGATGGACGGAGGGTCCGATGAGCGACGCCGCCGACACCGCTCGCGACGCCCGGCCGGAGATCGCCGACTCGCAGGGGATGAACTACCTGGTCTCGCTGCCGCGTCGCGTCGCCACCGTCTACCTGCCGCTCGCCGCGTTTCTGATCGTGCTGCTGTTCCCGTTCTACTGGATGGTCATCACGGCGATGAAGCCGAACGAGGAGCTGCTCTCGCGCGAGGGCAATCCTTTCTGGGTGATCAACCCGACGCTCGCGCACGTGAAGAAGCTGCTGTTCGAGACCGCGTATCCCGACTGGCTGTGGAACACGATGCTGATCTCGGTCGTGTCGACGTTCGTGTCGATCTTCTGCAGCGTGCTTGCCGCCTACGCGATCGAGCGGCTGCGTTTCCGCGGCTCGCGCTACGTCGGCATGAGCATCTTCCTCGCTTACCTGGTGCCACCGTCGATCCTGTTCATCCCGCTCGCCGCGATTATCTACAAGCTCAACCTGTTCGACACGCGGATGGCGCTGATCCTCACCTACCCCACGTTCCTGATCCCGTTCTGCACGTGGCTGCTGATGGGGTACTTCAAGTCGATCCCCTACGAGCTCGAGGAGTGCGCGCTGATCGACGGCGCGTCCCGCCTGCAGATACTGGTGAAGATCATCCTGCCGCTTTCCGTGCCCGGCCTGATTTCGGCCGGCATCTTCGCGTTCACGCTGTCGTGGAACGAGTTCATCTACGCGCTGACGTTCGTCTCCTCGTCGGAGGTTAAGACCGTGCCGGTGGGCGTGGTCACGGAACTGGTCGAGGGCGACGTCTACCACTGGGGGTCGCTGATGGCAGGTGCGCTTTTCGGCTCGCTGCCGGTCGCGATCCTGTATTCCTTCTTTGTCGAGTACTACGTCTCCGGCCTTACGGGCGCGGTGAAGGAGTAGCCGCGCGCGTCACGCGGCGAGGGGCAGCGGCGCGAGCAGCCGGCGAGGGCCCCCGCAAAGCGGGGATCGACGGCAACTGCGAGTCGCCAGCAGGTGACCGACTCGATGCGCTTGCGCAAACAAAGCCCGTCCAAGGAGGTCGCCCCGCGCGGTGTGCGGGGATCGACGCAAAGACGCGCGCGGCAGGGCGGCCGACGCTCGGCGTTGCGATTTGGCGCTGCGGGTCCAAGGAGGCCGCGTGGCGCGCGTCACGCGGCGAGGGGCAGCGGCGCGAGCAGCCGGCGAGGGCCCCCGCAAAGCGGGGATCGACGGCAACTGCGAGTCGCCAGCAGGTGACCGACTCGATGCGCTTGCGCAAACCGAGCCCGTCCAAGGAGGTCGCCCCGCAAAGCGGGGATTGACGGCAACTGCGAGTCGCCAGCAGGTGACCGACTCGATGCGCTTGCGCAAACAAAGCCCGTCCAAGGAGGTCGCCCCGCGCGGTGTGCGGGGATCGACGCTCGGGCGTTCTCCGCGGGCGTCCGACACGGGGCCTGGAGAATCGGGGCTACCGTTCACGGAGGCCGCTCGGTTTGCTCGATCAGTTGATTTCGGGCATGGCAGACGCCACATTGCGTAAAATGATCTGAAACCCCGAGCACACGGAGTAATCCCATGGACGTCAAGGAAATGATTCACCAGCAGGTCAGCGGCAACCGCGTCGTCCTTTACATGAAAGGCACGCCCGATTTCCCGATGTGCGGTTTCTCGGCCACGGCTGCGGAAATCCTTCGCCGTTGCGGCGTGCGCGATTACCTCGCGGTCAACGTGCTCGAGGATGCCGAGATCCGCCAGGGGATCAAGGACTACGCCAACTGGCCCACGATCCCGCAGCTGTATGTCAACGGCGAGTTTGTCGGGGGCGCCGACATCCTGCGCGAGATGTACGAGTCGGGGGAGTTGAAGCAGATGCTGGAGCCGAAGGTAGCCTAGCCCCGATATTTCGCCAGGCCGTCGCCGATTCAATGAAGGCTCGAGTTTTGCCAAGCACTTAGGACCCGCCACCGGGGGAGAACGTTCGACGTACGGGCTGCGCGGTCTTTGGCGGTCGTTCTGCAGCTGGCTCGGGCTTGCTCTCCTCGCCAACAGGCACTGCTATTGGCGTCGATGGCCGCGCCCGATCCGGGCCGCAAACCGCCACGCCAAGTTCCCGCGCCCTGGTGAAACATCCAGGCTGGCCGGGCTAGGGCCTGCTCGCAGAATGTCCACAATTGCGTTGCAGGGCCGAAAAAGCCCGGGGCAAGGCGCAACGGCTGCGAGCTCGTCAAGTTCTTCTTCCCACTGACGTTCGCCGCCGCGATCCCGGCGATCGTCTCCGGCGGCATCGCCGAGCGGGCGAAATTCGATCCGCAGCTCGCCGCGAGCTTCGCGCTCGTCGGGTTCGTCTATCCGTCGTTCGAAGGCATCGCATGGAACGCGCGGTTCGGCATCCAGCCGTGGCTCGCGCGCACGTTCGGCGCGCAGTTCCACGATTTCGCCGGCAGCGTCGTCGTGCACGCGATGGGCGGCTGGATTGCGCTTGTCGCGGTGCTGCTGCTTGGCGCTCGCCGCGGCCGCTGCGCCAACAATGGTGGCATCGCGGCCCATCCGCCGTCGTCGATCCCGTTCCTCGCGCTCGGCGCCTGGGTGCTGACCGTGGGCTGGTTCGGCTTCAACGTGATGTCCGCGCAACTGATCGAAAAGTTCTCGGGACTCGTCGCCGTCAAATCGCTGCCTGCGATGGCGGGCGGCACGCTCGCCGCGCTGCTAATCGGGCGCAACGACCCGGGCTTCGTCCACAACGGGCCGCTCGCCGGTTTCGTCGCGGTGTGTGCGGGATCGGACGTCATGCATCCGCCGGGCGCGCTCGCTAGGGGTGCCGTCGCCGGAGCACTGTTCGTGCAGTTGTTCACACTGACGCAGAACCGCTGGCGCATCGACGATGTGCTCGGTGTTTGGCCGCTGCACGGACTGTGCGGTGCGTGGGGCGGCATCGCCGCGGGCATCTTCGGCAGCACGACGCTCGCCGGCATTGGGGGAGTGGCACTCGGCTCGCAGATCGTCGGTACGTTGCTCGGCGTGACCATCGCGCGGGTGGGCGGGGCCGTCGTCTACGGCACGTTGCGAGCGTCCGTCGGCCAGCGGCTCGATCCGGAAGAGGGATTCAATGGCGCGGACCTCACGATCCACAGGGTCACCGCGACGCCCGAGCGCGAGCCTTCTTGGTGAGGCAACCCGGGAGTGATGCCGATTGCGCGGCATTGGGTCTGGATCGGGAAGAAGCGTCGCCGATTGTCAGCCAAGGCTTGCGGATGGCCATTCTAATTTATTGAAAAAATGAGATAAATTTCATTGGCCCGGTTGTTGCTAAGGATTGCCCCAGGCGAAAGGCGCCGAGAGCGTTTCAATTTCAATTTACGGGGTAATGACATGGACTTTGCACAACGACCAGTCGCTTCGGCGATCAACCACCAGAGGCGAATGACGTGGCTTGCGGCCGGCGTGATTGCAGCCGGGTTTGCGCTCGCCGCGGGCAGCGCGCGCGCGGAATCGAACTTCGTCAACGGCGCAGGCACTGCCACCGCACGTCTCGATTTCCAGGTCATCATTCCGAAGTTCCTGTTCCTGCAGGTCGGCACCGGGACGGCCTATGCGAACAACACCGCGGTCGACATGATCACCTTCGATTTTTCCTCGAATCCGAGCGTGATCGGCAACGGCACGGCGCAGGCGGGAACCGGCGGTGATCTCACGGCGGGCGCGGTCACAGCGCGTGTGCTCGGCAACAACTTCACGGCGCCGGTCAATCTCACCGCGACGACCACCGGTGCGATGTCCAATGGCGCCGGCAGCACGGTTTCGTGGAGCGAAATCACGGTTGCCACCGCAGCTGCTCCCGTCAACCCGACAGGCACGACGCTGGCGCACCCGGGAACGCTGACCGCGCCGTTTGCAGACGGCGCCGCGACAACCGTTTCGCTGACACCGACCGGCAGGGTGGTGAACCAGGCGGCCAAGTGGACGTTCACGTACAAGAACACGAACATCCCGGCGTCAGGAACGTACGGCTCCACCGCCGCGAACAACGGCAGGGTCTCGTACACGATCGCGATGCCCTGACGCGTCGGACCGAGATCGAGGTGCCGGGATGTTGCGCCCGGTGCCTCGCCATTTCTCGGGGAGCGAATATCCTGCGGCAGGATCGCAAGGCCCGCCCGAGCATGATTCCCAATTCCACCGTCGCAGCGACTCGATCCGCGAAATCGCTTGCATCGGCTCGCCTGGCGCTCGCGCTGTTCCCCATCCTTTCGCTCCTCGCGGCAGACGTCGCGCGTGCATGGGTGCTGACGATCAACGCCGGGCCGAAAGCCGCCTATCTGCAGGTCGGCAACGGCTCCTACAGCGGTCTCCACAACAGCGGGGGCACGCCGCTTAACAATCCACAGGTCAACGTGGTGAGCGTAACGGTGCCCGCGAACGTCGTCGGGACCGGCGCCGCGCAGGCGATGACGAGCAACAGCACCCAGTCGGCGAGCTTCTACGACAACTACGTGGTTTGCAGCCCGCCGAACCAGGTCTACGTCGGCGGTTGGGTTCGGACGCCATCTGGAGCGGGCAGCGGCGTTCTGTCGGTCACGTCACCTGCGACGCTGACGAGCGCAACCAGTTCCATTCCGTTCTCGCAGATCAGCTGGACCAGCACGGCCATCGGCAACGCCGCCGCGGACATACCGGCCGGGACTTTCAACGGCGGCACGATCGTCTTGCGCACGATCACTGCCGGGACGTGGGTCGAGAACTGCCACACGTACATGTACGCCAATACGGCGGTGGTCGATGCCGGCACGTACACAGGCCGGGTCACCTACACGTTGGTGCTGCCGTGAGGAATTCCGCAGGACTGCTCGCCCGTGCCCGCTCATGCGCGCTGCTTGCCTTGCTCGGTGCCGCGCCTTGCCCTGCTGCGACCTTTGTCGTCGACGACAGCAGCTCGATCCCGTTCGAGACACAGGTCAACACGCGCTGGCGCGAGGGAGCCGGCGGTCGCCAGATGGGCAACGATATCGAGGGCGCGGCAACGATCACGATCCGTCTCAATCTCGCACCATGGCTCAACCGGAACGGACGCATCTATCTTGCGCTTCCGCAGCAGCCGATCGGCGTCGTCAGCGTCGAATGGGCCACGCAAGGACGAATGTTGCCGGGGACGTTGCAATCCGGTCAGCGGACGCTCGTTTACGCCGGGCCGATCCGCACCAACATCCTCGAGGACAACTTCACGGTGCGGGTCGTTGCGGACGGACGCCGGGTGCTCGCGAGCCAACGCCTGCAATTCCACTTCGAAATCGATGTCGACTGAACGCAATCGAGCGAAGCGCCAAGCGGTGCACATGCCCGCATGGTTGCTGGTCGCGGCTGCCTGCCTGCCCGCAGCGGCGCTCGCGCAGGGATTCGCGGCCATGGTGTCGCCACCGCGGTTCGAATTGAGCGCCAAGCCCGGCGAGTCGCAGCGGCACGTCGTCGAGATCATGAACGCGGACGTCCGCCCGGCCACGTACCGACTGCGCACGACCGACTGGACCCTCGATGCGAGTTCCGTGGTGCGGCTTTCCGATGCGCTCGCCGAGAACAGCTGCCGGCCGTGGGTGGCGATCGAGCGCCGCGAGATCACCGTTCCCGCAGGCGGGCGCTACCGCTACCGCTTCGAGGTCACTCCGCCGCCGGACGCTGCCGGCGAATGCCGCTTCGCGCTCGTGCTTCAAGGCGGGGGCGAGACCGTGAAGGCCGGCCAGAACGTCGATGTTCCGGTGAGCGGGCAGATTGCGGTGATCGTGTACGTGGCGCTCGGCGACGCCGCGCCGCAGCTCGACATCGTCCGCACGGCGGTCGGCGTGCGTGAAGGTCGGCAAGTACCGTTGCTCTCGGTACGCAACACCGGACGCGCGCACGGTCGCCTCGAGGGTTTTCTCGAAGGCGTGGATGCGAGCGGCCGCCGCCTTGAATTCACGCCATCGGGGCTGCCCATCCTCCCGGGCGAGACCCGCGAAATCGCGCTCGACGTCGCGGGCGACGGCGATTCGCGTCCGAGTGTGGTGTTTCCCATTGCGATTCGCGGCACACTCGAATGGGGCGGCAAAACCACGCCGCTCGACGCCCGCTTCGCACCATGACCGCGCGGCCGGCCGCCGCACTCCTCCTTGCGGCCGGTCTCATTGCATCGTCGTTCGCAGCCGCCCAGGCTGCTCCGGCCACAGCGAGCGGCTCCAATTCCGCGCCAGCAGCCGCCTACGAGGATCGTCTGATCGACGGCGGGACGCTCGCGCCCGATAGCCCGGTCGATGGCAGCGCAACGTACGACCCGCAGGGCTGGCCGCGCTACTGGCGCATCGAGGGCGTGACCAGTTACTTCGATCAGCAGGGCCAGATCACGCGCGAGAACGGCGCCCGGCTCTCCGCCAGGCTCGATACGCCGCAATACGGTGCGCTTTCGATCGACGCGACCGCCCGCGTTCGGCCCGACTCTTTCATCGCCAGCATCGTGCAGCGCGACCTTGCCTTCGACGGTAACTGGCGCGCAAACAACAGCCTGGGGGTCGTGACCACGTTGGGCATCGACCTCACCCGAAGCCAGTACCGCTTCTATGTGCCGACGTTCCCTGCGCTCGGCGGGACGACGGAATGGATACACGACGGGGACATGCAGTTGCAGGCGAGCGCCGGGGAGCCCGGTCTGTTCGACGGACTGCGCCTGTCCGGCTTCGAGTCACTCGGCGGAAGCCTCGTGACCGCGGGCGCGCAATGGGCTTTCGCGCCGCGGTGGCAGGCCGGCGTCCAGCTGATCGGCGCGCGCGGTGTGGAATCGCCCTACGCAGCCAAGGGCGACGGTCGCATCGATTCGCTCGGAGCGTTCGCAGCGGTTGCCTGGAGCGGCGCGACCACGCGGCTGCAAGCGAACGTGCTGAAGAGTGATGCAGGCGATGCAAGCGCATCCATAGGCGCGCGCGGCCTTTGGCTCGACGGCAAGACTGTCTCTGACCGTACGATCCACCACTACGGCGTCTTCCGGCTGGAACCGGGGCTCACGTGGGGCTACCAGCCGATCAACAATGACATCGAGGGCGCGTACTACCGCGTTTCCTACCAGAGTCTGCGCTGGCAAGTGGATGGCGGCGTCGATCACGTGGTCTCGGTTTCCGGGCGCGGTTCTGACGGCACGTTCCTTACGCTCAATGGCCGCTATCAGCTGACGTCGCGGTTGGGTCTCGGCGGGAACGGCAGCTATCTGCGAAGCGGCAGCCGGGACGCGTGGTCCGCTTCGGCCTACGGCGATTTCAACTGGTCGCAGGGGTCGAGCCGGATCCAGTTCAGCGCCGCGAACACCAACAACGTTCCGCAGAGCCACGCCGAACAGGTTTCGCTCGATCACACGTGGAACACGCCGGCCGGAACGCGGCTGTCGACCTCGCTCGTGGCGACGCGCGACACGACCGAGAGCGCGACCATCGGGCCCGGCGGCACGACGCTGCCGGGTTCGACGATTCGGCGGCTTGGGATCGGCGTGCTGGGCGGCGGCGAGATCGCGAACAACGTTTCGCTCGACGCCAACCTCCAGTACAACCTGCTGAGCCGGAGCGGCACCGCAAGCGGAGTCTACGGCAACGTCAACCTGAACTGGCGCTTCGCTGCGCGGTGGTCGCTCGCAGCCAACTACTACGACAATCGCGACGACACCGCCAAGTTGTTCGTGCTCGATCCGCTGATTTCCGTGGTCGACCCGCTGCCTGTGCAGCGCAACCGCGCGTTCTTTCTCACGTTGCGCTACGAGGACCGCGCGGGCTCGCTGGTCGTCCCGGCCGGAGGTGGCCCTGGCAGCGCCGCGGGCTCGATCGCAGGGACGCTCTATCTTGATACCAACGACAGCGGCCAACGGGACGCGGCCGAGCCGGGCGCAGCCAACGTCACTGTGCTGCTCGATGGTCGCTTCTCGACGCGCACCGACGAGGTGGGTCGCTTCGAGTTCCCGTTCGTCGCCGCAGGCCCGCACACGATCACCGTCGTTCCGGACAACCTGCCGTTGCCCTGGGCGGTCAGCGACGCGAAATTCGATGTCCGCGTCAGCGCGCGCTCGACAGCGACGATCGAGATCGGCGCCCGCCGTCTGCGCTAGGGCCCGTTGACGCTATGGGTACACGCGCGAACGGCCGGCACGGGGCGCCAATCGAGGCACTCGACGAATTATCGACCGGGCATCTTGGCGAGGGGTGCAGCGCAGAGTAGCGCCTCATCGTGCCCGTTGCCTTAGGGTTTGCGGCGAAAACGGCTCTGCGCTTGGCTGCAAAGCCTCACCGGCCTCCCCGCCCGCCGGCGATTTGCGCGTTGCCCGCAGCCGTTTTCGCGCGCAATCGGTCTTGCAACGATGGCGTTGACGGGCCCTGGATGAACAGCGCGGCGAGCGAACAACCCTGGGTTGCCTGCGTCGCGGCGCGGACCCCGCTACGTCCGCGCGCGCTGGACGCGACGCACGTCCGCAATGACGCGCAGGCCGCGGATCACCTGCGCGAGGTGCCGGCGGTCGCGTACCTGGATGCCGAAGAACATCGCGATCGCGCCGGCGCCATCCGGCTTCTCCAGCGAGATCGCGTCGATGTTGCCTTCGGCGTCGGCGATCGCGGTGGCGAGATCGGCAAGGAGCCCGCGGCGGTCGGAGGCCAGGAGGCGCACACCGGCATCGAACACGCCCTGTACGTCGTTCGCCCACTCGACGTCGACCAGCTCGCCGGCATCGACGCGCTGCTTCTTGAGTGTCATGCAATCGCGCGTATGCACGAGCAGCCCCTGGCCCTTGCGGAACTGGCCGACGATCGCATCGCCGGGAATCGGGCGACAGCACTTGCCGTACTGGATCGCCACACCCTCGACGCCACGCAGCGTGAGCGCGCCTGGCTTGAACAGCGGCATGCCGGCAGCGCTGTCGTCGGACCGGCCCGACAGCCGCATCAGCGCCTGCGCGACGACGAACGACAGGCGCTTGCCGACGCCGATGTCGGCGAGAATCTCGAGCTGGCTTTTCGCGCCGTATTCCTTGGCCAGCGCTTCCCATCGGTCCCATGAGATAGCATCCGGCTCCACCTTCAGCGTCGCGAGCGCCTGGCCGAGCAGCCGCTCGCCGAGTGCCGCCGATTCCTTCTGCTGCAGGCCCTTGAGGTAGTGACGGATGCGCGAGCGCGCCTTGCCGGTCGCGACGAACGACAGCCACGACGGGTTCGGCCGCGCGGTGGGCGAGGTCAGGATCTCGACGTGGTCGCCATTCTTCAACTCCGTGCGCAGCGGGAGCAGCTCGTAATTGATGCGCGCCGCGACGCAGTGGTGACCAATGTCGGTGTGCACTCCATAGGCGAAGTCCACCGCCGTGGCGCCGCGCGGCAGCGCCATGATCTTGCCCTTGGGCGTGAAGACGTAGATCTCGTCAGGGAAGAGGTCGCCTTTGATGTTCTCGAGGAACTCCTTCGAGTCGCGCGATTCCGACTGGATCTCGAGCAGGCTCTGCAGCCATCGGTGCGTCTGCGCCTGCGCCTCGGCCAGATCCACGCCGCCCGCCGCCGTCTTGTAGAGCCAGTGCGCGGCCACGCCCGCCTCGGCGATGCGGTGCATCTCGTGCGTGCGGATCTGCGCCTCGAGCGGCGTGCCGAACGGACCGAACAGCGTCGTGTGCAGCGACTGGTAGCCGTTGGCCTTGGGAATCGCGACGTAGTCCTTGAACTTGCCCGGGATCGGCTTGTAGAGCGCATGCAGCACGCCGAGGGCCGCGTAGCACGACGTCGGGTCGGTCACGAGCACGCGCACGCCGTAGATGTCGAACACCTGCGAGAACGTGTAGCGCTTCTCGCGCATCTTCTTGTAGACGGAGTAGATCGTCTTCTCGCGGCCCGTCACCGACGCGTGGATGCCGGCCTTGTGCAGTCCGTCCCGAATGGCCTCGAGCAGCCGGTTCATCACCTCCCGCCGGTTGCCGCGCGCCGCCTTGATCGCGGCGGCGAGGATGCGGTAGCGCATCGGGTAGAGATGCTTGAACGACAGGTCCTGCAGCTCGAGGTAGAGGGCGTTGAGGCCGAGGCGGTTGGCGATCGGCGCGTAGATGTCGACGGTCTCGCGCGCGATACGCCGCCGGTGCGTCGGGGCCATCGCATCCAGCGTGCGCATGTTGTGCAGCCGGTCGGCGAGCTTGATCAGGATGACGCGCACGTCTCGCGCCATCGCGAGCAGCATCTTGCGGAAGCTCTCCGCCTGCATCTCCTCGCGCGAGTCGAACTCGATCTGGTCGAGCTTGGACACGCCGTCGACCATCTCGGCGACCGGTTTGCCGAAGGTCTTCTCGATCTCGGTCTTGGTGACCTTCGTGTCCTCCATCACATCGTGGAGGAGCGCGGCGGCGAGCCCGTGGGCGTCGAGCCGCCATTGCGACAGGATGCTCGCGACCGCGAGCGGGTGCGTGATGTACGGCTCGCCGGATTTGCGGAACTGACCGCGGTGCGCGGTCTCGGAGAACTCGAACGCGCGCTCGACGAGCGCGACGTCCGGGGGCGTCAGGTAGTGGCCCAGGTGTCGGGTGAACTCCGCGATCTCCGACATGGGGCGCCGGTCCGGGCCCGCGGGCCCGAGTGCCTCGTCAGCTCTGCGCCTTGAGCAGCAATTCGACGCCGACCTTGCCGGCTGCGATTTCGCGCAGCGCGATCACCGTGGGCTTGTCACGGTCGGCGTCGAGCAGAGGGGTCGAGCCCGCCGAGATCTGGCGCGCGCGATTGGTCGCCGCAAGCGTCAGCTCGAAGCGGTTCGGAATGTGCTCGAGGCAGTCTTCGATCGTGATGCGGGCCATGGCGGAACCTCAATTTCAATTGTCGGGGGATTCGAGTAACTCGTCGAGCAGCCGGGCATGCCGAACGCCTTGGCGCGTCGCCTTCAGCCGGGCGGCGCGAACGATTGCCGTTACATCGTCGACGGCCGTTGCAAAGTCTTGATTGATAATAACATAGTCGAACTCCGCCCAGTGCCGCATCTCTTCGCGGGCACCCGCAAGGCGCTGGCGGATCACGGCCGCGCTGTCCTGCCCGCGCTTTTCCAGCCGCTCCTTCAGCACGTCGAGCGACGGCGGCAGGATGAAGATCTGCACCGAGTCCGGCATGAGCTGCCTTACCTGCGCTGCGCCCTGCCAGTCGATTTCGAGCAGCACGTCCTGTCCTGCGGCCACCTGAGCGCGCAACCATGTCGAGGAGGTCGCGTACCAGTGACCATGCACATGCGCATGCTCGAGGAACTCGCCGCTCGCCTTCAATGTGTCGAATTGCTGTGGCGCGACGAAGTGGTAGTGCACGCCCTCGTGCTCGCCCGGTCGCGGCTTGCGCGTCGTGTACGACACGGAAAGCCGGATGCCAGGCTCGCGCGCGAGCAGCGCATTGACGATGCTGGTCTTGCCCCCGCCCGAGGGGGCCGCAACGACGAAAAGACAACCGGCGACGGGATCGATCACGGCGGGGGTTTGCGCAATCCGCAATCAGGAAGCGGGAGTGAGAAGGTCGCTGCTGCCACCGGCCGCATTGTACGATTCCATACGACGACGCCTCACGTGTCGGCCGCGAGCGGCACGCGCCTTGCCGTCGATCCCCGCCGACCTCGCGGGGCGACCTCGCTGGACGCGGTCGGCTTCCGTGAGCGCATCGAGTCGGTCGCCTGTCGGCGACTCGCGTTTGCCGTCGACCCCGCTTCGCGGGTCCCTCGCCGGCCGCTCGCGCCGCTGCCCCTCGCCGGGTGGCGCGACCGCTCTACTCAAGGTTTTGCACCTGCTCGCGCATCTGCTCGATCAGCACCTTGAGCTCGAGCGCCACTTGCGAGAGCTCCGCGTCGACCGACTTCGAGCCGAGCGTGTTCGCCTCCCGGTGCAGCTCCTGCGCGAGAAAGTCGAGTCGCTTGCCCGCGCTGCCGCCGGCCTTGAGTACGCGGCGAACTTCGGCGACGTGCGTCGAAAGCCGCGCGATTTCCTCGGCGACGTCGGTCTTTGTGGCGAAAAGCGCGAGCTCCTGCTTCATTCGATCTTCGTCGGGGTCCTGGCCTGCCTCGCGCAGCCGCGCCGCCAGCTTCTCCACATAGGCGGCATGGATTGCCGGCACGCGGGGCAGGACGCGCACGACTTGCGCGTCGATATCATCGCAGCGCGCAAGCAGCAAGCGCGCGAGCTTGTCGCCTTCACGCGAGCGCGCCGCGGCAAGCTCGGAGAGCGCCTCGTCGACCAGCTCATGGACCTTCGCGGCGACCGCCTCCGGCGGCAACGCGGGCTCCGCCAGCACGCCGGGCCAGCGCAGGATTTCGGCGACCGAAAGGGGTGTCGCGTCCGGCACCTTGTGCCGCACTTCGACCGCCGCGGCCGCGAGCCGGGCGACCCGCTTGCCGTCCACTGCAATGTCCAGGGCGGCCGCGACGTCGCGGTTCAACGAGACGCGGCACTCGACTTTGCCCCGTTTGAGTTCAGCCGCCAGGCGTTCGCGCAGCGCGGTCTCGAGCACCCGGACCTCGTCGGGCAGCCGCACGGCAAGGTCGAGATAGCGGTGATTCACAGAGCGCAACTCGACCGCGACGGAAACGCCGGGCAGGTCGCCCGCAACCGCCGCGAAGCCGGTCATGCTGAGGATCATGGATCCAATCCGCCGAATTTAGGAACGTTTTCCGGCTTTACTTTGGCGGCGGGCATCGGGAGAATGTATGCGTTATCGTCCCCTCACGCAAGCGCGCCGACCGAGCTTTGGCACGCGAATTGCCAGCGTTGGTGTGTTCGGGGCCGTTCGCGCGCCATGCCCGTCACCAACCAAGCCCTTTCCAGCGGTTATCAACTGCTCAACTACCGGATCGATCGCCAGATCAGCCGGGGCGGGTTCTCGATCGTCTACCGGGCATTCGACGAGTCAGGCTTGCCGGTCGCGATCAAGGAGTACTTGCCGTCGTCGCTCGTGCTGCGCACCGAGGGCGACATCGTCCGCGCCTCCTCGGCCGAAAACCTGACGTCGTTCCGCTACGGGATGAAGTGCTTTTTCGAGGAGGGCCGTGCGCTCGCCAAGATCAACCACCCGAACGTCGTTCGCGTGCTGAACTTCTTCCGTGCGAACGAGACCGTCTACATGGTGATGCGCTACGAACGCGGGCGCACGCTGCAGCAGCAGATCCAGATGAAGCAGGACCAGATGTCGGAGCGCTTCGTGCGCCACGTGTTCATGCACCTTCTGAATGGCCTGCGCGAGGTGCACACGCACAAGCTCCTGCACCTCGACATCAAGCCGGCGAACATCTACCTGCGCACCGACGGCTCGCCGGTGCTGCTCGACTTCGGTGCGGCGAGGCAGACGCTCACGAGCAACCGTCCGAAGCTCGCGCCGATGTATACGCCGGGCTTCGCCGCGCCGGAGCAGTATCGCGATCCCGACCGCCTGGGCCCCTGGACCGACGTCTACGGCGCGGGTGCCAGCATGTTCGCTTGCCTCGCCGCATTCGCGCCGCAGGCTGCCGATGCGCGCGTGCAGGAGGACCACCTCGTTTCGGCGAAGAAGATCTGGAACGGTCAGTATTCGGACAACCTGCTCGAAGTCATCGACTGGTGCTTGCACCTCGATCCGCTCGAGCGGCCGCAGAGCGTGTTCGCGCTGCAGAAGGCGATCCGCGAAATCGCACCGAAGAAACGCAAGCTCTCGTTCATGGGCAATCTGAAGCGCGTGCTCTTTTCCGAGATCGGCGCCTGAACACGTTCGCATGGCGATCCCTCGCATGTCCAGCGCGTGCGGTTGTCGCGCCGTCGCAGCACCGGCTTCCCGGCGCTTCCCTCGGCGCGGCTTTGCTTCTGCATAGCGTCCGCCGATGCGCTTCACGATCTTCCAGGAGTCGCGCAAGGGTTCGCGCAAGGTCAACCAGGACCGCATCGCCTACACGTACGGCCGCGACACGCTGCTGATGGTGGTCGCCGACGGCATGGGCGGCCATGCCGGTGGCGAGATCGCCGCGCAGATCGCCGTGCGGCTGTTCATCGAGCGCTTTCAGCAGGAAGCGAAGCCGATCCTCAAGAACCCGCTCAAGTTCCTGCAGGACACGATGCTGCGCGCGCACTCGGCGCTCGGCTCGTATGCGAACCAGTTCTCGATGCTGGAGACGCCCCGGACGACGTGCATCGCGGTCGTGGTGCAGGCCGGGCACGCCTACTGGGCGCATGTGGGCGATTCGCGCTTCTATCTGTTCCGGCAAGGTGGTCTGATCGCCGCCACCAAGGACCATTCTAAGGTCCAGTATCTGGTGGATCAGGGGATCATCGGTGCGCACGAGGTCGCCGTGCACCCCGATCGCAACAAGATCTTCAGTTGCCTGGGCGGGCTCGTGGACCCGGTGATCGATCTGTCGCGACGCACGCCGCTTCGCAACGGTGACGTCCTCTTGCTGTGCACGGACGGATTGTGGAGCTCGCTGCCGCAAAGCGAGATCGCCAATTACCTGACTTCGGCGCCGATCCTCAAGACAGCGCCGCAGATGATGCGCGATGCCGAAAAGCTCGGCGGACCCGACGGCGACAACCTTTCGGCGATCGTCGTGCGCTGGGGCGCGGAGACGCTGGAAGAGCCGTCCACGACGGTCACCGAGACGATGAATCTGGGCGAGTTCCAGACGGCGATCGACCGCACGGTGACGCTGACTGATCGCAAGGGCCAGCAGCGTGACCTGACCGACGACGAGATCGAAAGGGCGATCGAGGAGATCCAGGCGACCATCCAGAAATTCCGCAAGTAGCGTCGAATCGGCGCGCCGGCGGCACGACTGCGCCGGCGACGAACGCGTTGCACCGGCGCTCGCCTTCGCTTGCGCAATCCCTACCCGTTCGCTTTCGCAACCGATCCTCGTATACTCGTCCCATCGCAGGCGCGAATGCACGGCCGAATTCGCCCCATGTCCGCGCCGCGGCGACATGTTCCTGACGACCGACTCCCGATCCCTGAATGCGCCAGATCGTCATCGACACCGAAACGACGGGCCTCGACCCCAAGCAAGGCCATCGCATCATCGAAATCGCGGGGCTCGAACTCGTCGACCGGAGGCCGACGGGACGCACGTTCCACCGTCGCGTCGATCCCGAGCGCGAGATCGATCTCGGCGCAACCGAAGTCCACGGCATGACGTGGGACGACCTGAAGGACAAGCCGCGCTTCGCCGACATCGTCGCCGAGTTCCTCGAGTTCGCGCAGGGCGCGGAGTGGGTGATCCACAATGCGCCGTTCGATGTCGCGTTCCTCGATGCGGAATTCGCGCTCGCCGACCTTCCTGCCAGCGCATCGTGCTACGCGCGGCTGATCGACACGCTGGTGCTCGCGCGGGAGCAGTTCCCGGGCAAGCGCAACAGCCTGGATGCGCTCTGCGAGCGGTTCGGCGTGGACAACGCGGGGCGGACGCTGCACGGCGCCTTGCTCGACGCGCAGCTTCTGGCCGATGTCTACCTGGCGATGACGCGCGGGCAGGAGTCCCTCACGATCGACATCGCGCCGCGGGCGAGCGCCGCGGCCGGCGCGGGCGCGCGTTCGCTTGCCGAGCGCGTGCGTCCGCTGCTGGTCGTACTCGAGCCTTCCGCCGAGGAAGCCCTGTCGCACCTCGCCTACCTGGAGGCGCTCGACAAGGAATCGAAGGGGCGCTGCGTCTGGTTGGGGCTTGCCCGGATCGCCGCGGCCTAGCCCGGATATTTCACCAGGCCGCCGCCGATTCAATGAAGACGCGAGTCTTGCCAAGCACTTGGGAGCCGCCACCGGCGGCGCACGTTGGACGGGCGGACTGCGCGTTTTTTGGCGGTCGTTTTGCACCTGGCTCGGGCTTGCTGTCCTCGCCAATGGTCGCCGCTATTGGCGTCGTCGGCTGCGCCCGATCCAGGGCGCAAGCCGCCGCGCCAGATTCCCGCGCCCCGGTGAAACATCCGGGCTAGCGCCGCAGCGGCGCCGTGGTCCACCGCGCCGGCAATTGTCACGCAATCGTAACGGTCCCCGCCCACGATGTCGGACTTCGTTCCCGCCGCGTCGCCCCGGACCCCTGAACGTCGCCTGCCTTCGATGCTGACGCACACCACCGCGCCGCTCAATCGTGAGCTGTCGCTGCTCGCGTTTCACCGCCGTGTGCTCGCGCTCGCCGAGGATCCGGGCATTCCGCTTCTCGAGAGGCTGCGCTACCTGTGCATCGTCGGCAGCAACCTCGACGAGTTCTTCGAGATCCGGGTGGCGGGGCTCAAGGAGCAGCTCCGCGCACGCATGCCACCATCAGGCATGACGCTGCACGAGCTTCGCACGAGCCTGATCGAGATCGGCGAAGATTCCCGCGCGCTGGTCGCCGACCAGTATCGGGTGCTGAACACGCAAGTGCTCCCGGCTCTCGCGGAGCGCGGCATGCGCCTCGTCCGCCACGGCGATCGCTCGCCGGCCGAACGCGCATGGGTCGCGGATTTCTTCGAGCGCGACGTGCGTCCGCTGCTGACGCCGATCGGCCTCGACCCGGCGCACCCGTTCCCGCAAGTCGTCAACAAGTCGCTCAACTTCGTTGTCGAGCTTTCCGGCCGCGATGCGTTCGGGCGCGATACGACAATCGCGATCGTCAAGGCGCCGCGCCTGTTGCCCCGCGTCATCAAACTGCCCCCGGAAATCGCGGAAGCCCCGAATGAGTTCCTGCTGCTTTCTTCGGTCATCCACACCCACCTTGCCGACCTGTTCCCCGGCCGCGAGATCGTCGCCTACTCGCAGTTCCGCGTGACCCGCGATGCCGACCTGTGGATCGACGAGGAGGAGGTGAAGAACCTGCGCAAGGCGCTGCAAGGCGAGTTGCCCCAGCGCCAGTTCGGCTTTCCGTTGCGCCTCGAAGTGGCGGCCACGTGCCCGGATCATCTCGCGCGGTTCCTGCTCACCCATTTCGAGTTGACCGAGGCGGACCTGTATCGCTGCGACGGCCCCGTCAACATCACGCGCCTGCAGTCGCTGATCGACCAGGTCGACGACGATTCGCTCAAGTTCCCGCCGTTCCTGCCGGGTCTGCCGGAGGCGCTGCCGCCAGGCGAGGATCTGCTCGCGGTGATGCGGGAGCGCGACATCCTGCTGCACCACCCGTACGAGTCGTTCGAGCCGGTCGTCGAGTTCATCCGGCGCGCGGCGGAGGATCCCGACGTCGTCGCCGTCAAGCAGACGGTCTATCGCACCGGGGTCAATTCCGCGCTGATGGAGGCGCTCGTCCATGCGGCGCGGCGCGGCAAGGAGGTGACCGTCGTCGTCGAGCTGATGGCCCGCTTCGACGAGGAAGCGAACATCAACTGGGCGGAGAAGCTCGAACAGGCCGGTGCGCAGGTCGTCTACGGCGTGTTCGGGCTCAAGACCCACGCGAAGCTCGCGCTGCTCTTGCGGCGCGAACCGGATGCTGCCGGGCGCATGCCGCTCGTCTCCTATGCGCACCTCGGCACCGGCAACTACCATCCGCGCACCACCCGGCTCTACAGCGATTTCGGCCTGCTCACCGCGGATCCGGAGATCTGCCGCGACGTGAACGAGGTGTTCCTGCACATCACGAGCCTCGCGAAGCCGGGCCGCTTGAAACGCCTGCTGCTCGCGCCCTTCACGATGCACCGGCGCGTCGTCGACATGATCCGGCGCGAGGCGCGCAACGCCCGCGAGGGACGTGTCGCGCGCATCCGCGCCAAGATGAACGCATTGGTGGAAGAGGGCGTGATCCGCGCGCTTTACCAGGCATCCGACGCGGGAGTACAGATCGACCTCGTCGTTCGCGGCGCGTGCTCGCTGCGGCCCGGCGTACCCGGAATGAGCGACAATATCCGGGTGCGCTCGATCCTGGGCCGCTTTCTCGAGCATCATCGCGTCTGGTGCTTCGACAACAATGGCGATCCGGACGTGTGGCTTTCCTCCGCGGACTGGATGGGACGCAATCTGTTCCGCCGCATCGAGGTCGCGTTTCCGGTGCGCGACCCGGCATTGAAGCGGCGAGTGATCGAAGAGGGGCTCGACCTGTATCTGGCGGACAATTGCGATGCGTGGGAACTCGAGGGAAGCGGCGACTGGGCGAAGCGCGCGCCCGGTTTGGGCGAGAAGCGGTTCTCCGCGCAGGCCGCGCTGCTCGAGCGCCTGCGCTTTCCCGAGCAGCGCGACTAGCGGCGTGCGCGAATCGAGACGACAGGGAGCGAACGTGGACCTGATCTTGTGGCGCCATGCGGAGGCCGAGCCCGGCGAGCCAGACCTCGGTCGCCGGCTGACATCCAAGGGGCAGAAACAGGCCGAGCGCATGGCGGCATGGCTCGAACGGCACCTGCCGGACACATGCCGCATCCTGGTCTCGCCGGCGGATCGCGCGCAGCAGACTGCGCTTGCGTTGAAGCGCAAGTTCAAGACGGTTCCGGATCTCGGCCCCGGCGCGACTGTCGATGCCGTGCTCGCCGCCGCGAACTGGCCCGACTCGCGCGAGCCCGTGCTTATCGTCGGCCACCAGCCGACGCTGGGCGAGGTCGCCGCGTTCCTGCTCTCGGGCGAGCCCGCCTACTGGTCGATCAAGAAGGGCGGCGTCTGGTGGCTGTCAAACCGCGCGCGCGATGGCAATTCCGGAGTCGTGCTGCGCGTCGTGCTAGGCCCCGACTTCGTCTGAGGCGGGCGGTGTCTGCTAGCCCGGATGTTTCACCGGGGCGCGGGAATTTGGCGTGGCGGTTTGCGGCCTGGATCGGGCGCAGCCGACGACGCCAATAGCAGCGACGATTGGCGAGGAGAGCAAGCCCGAGCCAGGTGCAAAACGACCGCCAAAAACCGCGCAGTCCGCCCGTCCAACTTGTTCCGCCGGTGGTGGGTCCTAAGTGCTTGGCAAGGCTCGAGCCTCCATTGAATCGGCGGCGGCCTGGTGTAATGTCCGGGCTAGGTGGGTTTCCACGCGAACCCCGCCGTCTGCCATTCGCCGCGTTCCTTGTCGAGCAGGTGCGCGGTGAGCGGGTGCGCCTTGAGCCAGCGCGACGAAATCCCGAACCGGATGCTGCGGTTGGCGTCGAGCGCGATGCGCGGCGCCTGAATCGGTCGTCGCGCATGATGGAAGAGCACCGCAAGGCGCAGCGCGAGAAGCTGCGCGCGAAGATCCTCCTCGTCCAGTACCGGCAGCATCTTGCCGAGACCGCCACGGCAGCCAAGCACGAGCAGGGCGAGCTGGCGCTGCTCCCTCGCGGAGAAGCCCGGCATGTCGGCGTTCTCGAGAATGTAGGCGCCATGCTTGTGGAAGCCGATATGCGATACCGTGAGGCCGATCTCGTGCAGCAGCCCTGCCCACGCGAGTCGCTGCTTGCCCTCGGGGTCGGGGTTTTCGATGGCCTTTTCATAGAGCGAGCGCGCCATGCCGGCTACGCGCAGTGCATGTTCGCGATCGACGCGGTGGCGCTCGAGGAAGCGCTCGACGGTGACCGTGCGGATGTCGCGGTCCGCCGTTCTGCCGAGGAGGTCGTAGAGAACGCCGAGCCTTAGCGCCCCGCCGACCGGGTTGATGCGCGGGACGCGCAACTCGGCGAGGGCCGCTGCCATGACCGCGAAGCCGCCGGCAAGCACCGGAACGCGCGGCGGTTTGAGCCCCTCGAGCCTGAGCTTGCTCACGTGGCCGGCCCCGATCATCCGCTTGCGCAGCCGTTGAAGTCCCTCCGGCGTGATGCCGCCTGCGGACAGTCCGTTGCCTTCCAGAATCTCCGCGAGCGCGAGTGCGGTCCCCGAGGATGCATACGCTTCCTGCCAGTGCTCTTGCCCGAACTCGCGCGTGATGGCCTCGATCTCGGCGCGCGCGTGAGTCTCGGCCGCATGGAAAGCGCGTGCCGAGAGCGCTCCATCCGCGAAGAAGCGCGTTGACATCGAGACGCATCCGAGCTTCAGCGACTCGAGACGCAAGGGCTCGAGGCCGTGCCCGATGATGAACTCGGTCGAGCCGCCGCCGATATCGATCACGAGCCGCCGCGCCTCCGAGGCGGGCAGCACGTGGGCGACGCCGAGGTAGATGAGCCGCGCTTCCTCGTGCCCGCCGATCACGTCGATCGGAAATCCGAGAACCGCTTCCGCGCGCGGGAGGAACTTCGCCGCATTGGTCGCTACGCGGAACGTGTTCGTCGCCACGACGCGCACGGCCGTCGGGTGCAGGCCCCGCAAGCGCTCGGCAAAGCGCGCGAGGCACGCGAGTGCGGAGCGCTGAGCGATCGGTGTGAGACGTCCCTTGGCGTCGATTCCCGCGCCGATTCGCAGCGTCTCCCGCCAGGTGTCGAGCCGGAAGATCTGGTCACCCTCGACACGGCCGACCTCGAGCCGGAAGCTGTTGCTGCCCATGTCGACGACGGCGAGCATCGTCGGGGTCGAGGAACGATTCGGCATGGCGGCAAAAGGGTAGCAGGGCGTGGGTCCAGCGGCCAGCGAAATCCCTGCTGGCGGCGAGCGCCTGCGTCGGGGTGGCGCAAAGCGGCGGCGCGCGAGCGCCGAGGAGAAGCAGTAAGCCCGCGGGGCGAGCGTCGCGTCGGAATGTTCCCCGCGTGCTTCCGGCACGGACCGTGGGCGCGGCAGATGCTAAAGTGGTCCGTTGCTCTCGCCCGCAAGCGGCTGTCTGACCATGCCGATCGATTACCTGCAGAAGATCCTTACCGCAAAAGTCTACGACGTTGCGATCGAGTCGCCGCTCGACCTCGCGCCCACGCTTTCCCGGAGGCTCGGCAACCGCGTGCTGCTGAAGCGCGAGGACGAGCAGCCGGTGTTCTCGTTCAAGCTGCGGGGCGCCTACAACAAGATGGCGCAGCTCGCGCCCGCCGAGCGCGCACGCGGCGTCATCGCGGCGTCCGCCGGCAACCACGCGCAGGGCGTTGCACTGGCTGCGCAGACGCTCGGTTGCAGGGCGACCATCGTGATGCCGGTCACCACGCCGCACATCAAGATCGCCGCGGTCGAGAGCCGCGGCGCCAGGGTCGTGCTGCACGGCGACTCGTACAGCGACGCCTACGAACATGGGCGGAAGCTGAAGCTCGAGTCGGGAGCGATCTTCGTCCATCCCTACGACGACCCGGACGTGATCGCGGGGCAGGGGACGATCGGCATGGAGATCCTGCGCCAGTGGCAGGCGCCGCTCGATGCGATCTTCGTCGCTGTCGGCGGTGGCGGCCTGATCGCGGGAATCGCCTCGTACGTGAAGCGCGTCCGGCCCGAGATCAAGGTGATCGGCGTCCAGCCCGTCGACTCTGATGCGATGACGCAATCGCTCGCAGCGGGCCGCCGGGTCAAGCTGCCGCACGTCGGGCTGTTCGCCGACGGGGTCGCCGTGAAACAGGTCGGCAAGGAGACTTTCCGCATTGCGCGGGAGCTCGTCGACGAGATGGTGCTGGTCGACACGGATGCGATCTGCGCGGCCCTCAAGGACGTGTTCGAGGACACGCGCTCGATCCTGGAGCCCGCCGGCGCGCTGTCGATCGCGGGCGTCAAGGCGTGGGTGGAGCGGCACCGCGCGAAGGATCGCACGTACGTCGCCATCGCCTGCGGCGCCAACATGAACTTCGACCGGTTGCGCTTCGTCGCCGAACGCGCCGAAGTGGGCGAGCGGCGCGAGGCGCTGCTCGCGGTGACGATCGCCGAGCGCCCGGGCAGCTTCCGGACCTTCATCGAACTCGTTGGTCGCCGCTCGATCACCGAGTTCAACTACCGCTATGCGGATCCGAAGACGGCGCATCTCTTCGTCGGCATCGAGGTCGCCAACCGGCAGGAGACCGCGCACCTGCTGGCCGAGCTCAAGCGCCGGCGGATCGAGGCGCTCGACCTGACCGACAACGAGATGGCGAAGCTGCACGTGCGCCATCTCGTCGGCGGGCACGCGCCCGCGGCGGAGAACGAGATCCTCTATCGCTTCGAGTTCCCCGAGCGGCCGGGCGCGCTGATGCAGTTCCTCAACAGCATGAGCGCCGGCTGGAACATCAGCCTGTTCCACTATCGCAACCACGGGGCCGATTATGGCCGGGTGCTGGTCGGCATGCAGGTTCCGCCCTCCGACAAAGCCGAGTTCCGCCGGTTCCTCGACCGTCTGGGCTACGACTGCGTCGACGAGACGGCGAACCCGGCGTACCGGCTTTTCCTCGGCCGTTAGTGGGGGCAGCGCCGCCGCTGCGAGCGTGCTCGGCCGCGCCAGGCGGGGCTCGTGGCGGTTAGGCCGCCGTCCGCGGGCCCCTTTCGCGCATCGCTCGCCGAGACGACCGCGGCGCGGCAACCCCTGCCGCTCCGCGGCAGCGGCGGCTCTCGAAAACTTGCTCCAGTGTTGGTTTTCGACCAATTCGCCCCGGCAGCGCCGATTCCGGCAAGGTTTATGCTCTAGTCACGGGGCTTGGGCCGTGGCACACTCGGCCGAGCTCAACGTGTGGCCTACAGGCCCCCCGGGGTTGCGGAGCGCAACTCCCCAAGCGATGAGGGGAAGTGACTTGCCGGACCAGAACCCGTTGTCGGGCGTCAAGGTGATGGTGATCGACGATTCGAACACGATTCGCCGCAGCGCCGAGATCTTCCTGCTGCAGGCAGGATGCACGGTCATCCTCGCGGAGGACGGCTTCGACGCGCTCGCCAAGATCGCCGATCACCAGCCGGAGCTCGTGTTCGTCGACATCATGATGCCAAGGCTCGACGGCTACCAGACCTGCGCGCTGATCAAGAAGAACGCGCACTTCCGCCACACGCCGGTGATCATGCTGTCGTCGAAGGACGGTCTGTTCGACCGTGCCCGCGGCCGCATGGTCGGCTCTGACCAGTATCTGACCAAGCCGTTTACCAAGGAGAGCCTGCTGAAGGCCGTCGCCGCACACGTGAAGGCCGCCGCCTAGTGGCGAGCGGCCGCAGGTCCCGTCTTCCGCGTCGCTGCGCGGACGGCGGGCCGCCGGGCCCTTTGGCGTCGGCGGAGACACCCGCACACGTGGAAGAGGAGTGAACAAGGGAAAGCCATGGCGATCAAGAAAATACTTATCGTCGATGACTCGCCGACGGAACGGCATGTGCTGAACGACATGTTGACGAAGGCCGGCTACGAGGTGGTCGCCAGTGACAACGGCGAGGACGCGATTCAGAAGGCACGGTCGGTCAAGCCCGATCTCATCCTGATGGACGTCGTCATGCCCGGTCTCAACGGCTTCCAGGCGACGCGCGCGATCAGCCGCGATCCGGACACCAAGTCGATCCCGATCATCCTGTGCACGTCGAAGAGCCAGGAGACCGACAAGATCTGGGGCATGCGCCAGGGCGCCCGCGACTACATCGTGAAGCCCGTTCGCCGCGAAGAGCTCCTCGCGAAGATCGGCGCGATCGGCTGACGCCCACGCAACCGATTATTGCCCACCCAGTCCATGGCTCGCGCCGCCAAGCTCGATCTACGCCTGTTCCAGCGTGAACTCGCGACCCGACTCGCGAGCAAGACTGCTGCGCAGGTGGAAAGCTCGCGGCTTGGCCTCGCCTGCGCGGGCGAGCAGTGGCTGATCCGGCTCGCCGATGCAGGGGAAGTGATCACCGTGCCGGCCGTCGCGCGTGTTCCGCTCACGCGCGACTGGTTCCTTGGCGTTGCGAACATCCGGGGGAACCTCTACAGCGTCGTCGATTTCGCGGGCTTTCTCGGGCGGTCGGCGGCGCCTGCGACGAACCAGAGCCGGCTCGTGCTGTTCGGCGCGCGCGCGGGTGACATGAACGCGGGACTCGTCGTGACGCGCGTGCTGGGATTGCGCAACCTCGCGGAACTCGCGCCGGCGGCCCCCGCGGCCGATGCGCCCCCCTGGTATGCGCAGCGATGGATGGACGCAGAGGGCAGCGCCTGGCAGGAAATCGATCTTGCGAAGCTCGCCCGCGACCCGTCGTTCCTGCAGGTCGGGGCGTGACGAGCCTTGCAGCCGGGGCACTGGAGGAGACATGGCATTGAAGATCCCTAAGCTCTTCGGAGAGCCGAAGCTCAAGGCGGCCGCCGAGGCCGACATCGACATTCCGACCACCCAGGTGCGGATGGGCCAGAACACGCCGGCGGATTACGATCCGCTCGCGTCCGTCTCGATCATGGAGCAGTTGCGCACCGCCACCTCGGCGATGGCGATGCCGCGCAAGCTCCCGTTGATCGGGCAAATGTCGCTGGTCAAGCAGTTCCAGGTGCTCGGCGTGCTGTTGGGCACCTTCCTCGTTTTCGCGGCATTCATGCTGTTCCTCGACAGCCGTACGACTTCCCAGGGCGCGGCGGCGCAGGCGACTGCGACGGAAATGCAGATGCTCTCGCAGCGGATTGCCCGCGGCAGCGCACTCGCCGCGCAGGGACAGGCGGCGGCGTTCCCGGCGGTGCGCGACAGCCGCGAGCGCTTCAAGAACAACCTGACCGCGGTGCTCGAAGGCGGAACCGTACGAGGCGTCAACCTCGACGTGCCGCAGGACCCGCGCGTGGTCGATCTCCTCAACACGATCAAGGGGCGCTGGGACAAGGTGGACGCGTCCGCGGAGCGGCTGCAGAACAACGAGCAGGCGCTGACCACGCTTGCCAAGGGCCTCGAAGGCATCAACCAGGGTAACAGCGCAATCCTCGAGCTCGCCCAGCAGGCCACGCAACAGATCGGCCAGGGAGGCGGCAGCCTGCGCGAGATCGAATACGCGAACCAGTTGTCCGTGCTCTCGCAGCGGATCGCGAAGAACGCGAACGCGTTGGCCTCGTCGGACGAAGTCGATCCCGAGGTCGCGTTCCTGCTCGGCAAGGACACCGGCACGTTCCGCGACATCCTGACCGGCCTCCTGCGCGGCAGCGAGCCGCTGCGCCTGCCTGCGGTGCGCAACGAAGACGCGCGTGCGACGCTGGGCGAGCTCCAGAAGCGCTTCCAGGCCTACGAAGGCGGAGTCAACGCGATCCTGCAGAACATGCAGCGCCTGACCATCGCCAAGCAGTCGGCACGCACGATCAACAACGAGTCCGAGCTGCTGCTAGCCGATACGACCAAGCTCGCGGGCGAATACGAAGGCGGCGGGCGCGCGCGGGTACTCGCGACATGGCTCGCGATCGTCTTCGCGCTGCTCGCGCTCGCCTGTCTCCTGCTGCTCGGCAAGGTGTTCCTCGACGACGCACGGGTGCGTGCATACGATTCCGAGCAGGAGAACAAGCGCAACCAGGAAGCGATTCTCCGACTGCTGAACGAGATGGGCAATCTCGCCGACGGCGACCTGACGGTCCAGGCCTCGGTGACCGAGGACGTGACCGGAGCCATCGCGGACTCGATCAACTTCACGATCGAGGAGCTTCGCACACTGGTGCGCGGCATCAACTCGGCGACCGACCAGGTGACGAAGGCAACGCAGGAAACGCAGGCGATCTCGAACCGCCTGTACGAGGCGTCGCAGCGGCAGAACAAGGAGATCAAGAGCGCGTCGGCTTCCGTGCTGTCGATGGCCCAGTCGATCAACGAGGTCGCGCAGACCGCCACGACGTCCGCGCGGGTGGCGCAGCAGTCGCTGTCCGCTGCAGAGCAGGGCGGGCGGGCGGTGAAGAACCAGATCGACGGCATGAACGAGATCCGCTCGCAGATACAGGATACGTCGAAGCGGATCAAGCGCCTGGGCGAATCCTCGCTCGAGATCGGCGAGATCGTGGAGCTGATATCGGACATTACCGAACAGACGAACGTGCTCGCGTTGAACGCGGCGATTCAGGCCGCATCCGCAGGCGAAGCGGGCCGCGGGTTCACGGTGGTGGCGGAAGAAGTGCAGCGCCTCGCGGAACGCTCCGGCGAGGCGACCAAGCAGATCGAGGCGATCGTGAAGACCATTCAGGCCGACACGCAGGACGCGGTCGGCGCCATGGAGCGCACGACGATGGGAGTGGTCGAAGGGACCAAGCTTTCCGACGCGGCCGGTCAGGCGCTGACCGAGATCCAGCGCGTGTCGCGCGAGCTCGCCGAACTGATCGGCCGCATCACCACACAGACGCAGATGCAGTCCGTGTCCGTGACGGACGTGACGCGTGGGATGCAGGGCATCCTGAAGATCACCGAGGAAACGACGGAAGGCACGAAGCAGACGAACGTCTCGATCGGCCAGCTCACCAAGCTCGCCGCGGAGCTGCGCTCGTCCGTCGCGGGATTCAAGGTATGACCTGCGGACGGGGAAGCAGGGGCCCCGCGGCGTGCCGCGGGGATGCGACCCGGAGCGGGGGATAGCGGCCGACGACGTGTCGTGGGAGTTGGTGCAGCGGGTGGTGGGAGGCCGCGACCTGCGGACGGGGAAGCAGGGGCCCCGCGGCGTGCCGCGGGGATGCGACCCGGAGCGGGGGATAGCGGCCGACGACGTGTCGTGGGAGTTGGTGCAGCGGGTGGTGGGAGGCCGCGACCTGCGGACGGGGAAGCAGGGGCCCCGCGGCGTGCCGCGGGGATGCGACCCGGAGCGGGGGATAGCGGCCGACGACGTGTCGTGGGAGTTGGTGCAGCGGGTGGTGGGAGGCCGCGACCTGCGGACGGGGAAGCAGGGGCCCCGCGGCGTGCCGCGGGGATGCGACCCGGGGACGGCGCGCGCAGGGGTAGGCCCGCAGGGGGCGACCCGAAGCGCGCCGCACCGGGCCGACAGCGCACGGTTCGCCTGGCGGGAACCGGTGGGGAGGCCCCGGGGGATAGCGGCCGACGACGTGTCGTGGGAGTTGGTGCAGCGGGTGGTGGGAGGCCGCGACCTGCGGACGGGGAAGCAGGGGCCCCTCGGCGTGCCGCGGGGATGCGAGCTGGGGACGGCGCGCGCAGGGGTAGGCCCGCAGGGAGCGACCCGGAGCGCGCCGCACCGGGCCGACAGCGCAGGGTTCGCCTGGCGGAAACCGTTGGGGAGGCCCCGGGGGATAGCGGCCGACGACGTGTCGTGGGAGTTCGCGCAGCGGGTGGTGGGAGGCCGCGACCTGCGGACGGGGAAGCAGGGGCCCCGCGGCGTGCCGCGGGGATGCGAGCTGGGGACGGCGCGCGCAGGGGTAGGCCCGCAGGGAGCGACCCGGAGCGCGCCGCACCGGGCCGACAGCGCAGGGTTCGCCTGGCGGAAACCGTTGGGGAGGCCCCGGGGAATAGCGGCCGACGACGTGTCGTGGGAGTTCGCGCAGCGGGTGGTGGAAGGCCGCGACCTGCGGAGGCGCAGGTCGTCGCCCGGAGTTCGCGGCCGTTCGCAGGACGCATCCCTGCAGGTACTGCGGACCCATGAAGTCCGGACTGGCAGAACTGCTGGCCCGGCTCTTGCATTGAGCAGCAGGTCTACTGCGACTTCGAGGCATTGCCGTGGCGAACGATACCGCTCCTGAATTCGATCTCGGTCCGCTAACCTGGGTGCAAGGCGAGATCGACCAGGCGCTGACGCGCGGTCTCGATTCGCTCGCCGCGTTCCGCAATGCGCCGGACGATCCGACCACGCTCAAGCATGCGCGGATGCACGTCCATCAGGCGGCCGGTGCGATCCAGATGGTGGGGCTCGACGCGGTTGTCGCCTATACCGACGAAATCGAACGGCATCTCGCCCGGCTGGAGGAGGTCTCGCCGGATGAGATCGGGCCGACGTGCCAGGCGGTCGACCGCGCGTGCCGCAAGCTCGCCATCTTCCTTGCCGACTTGGCCAACGGCGCGCCTCCGATCCCGCTCAAGCTTTATCCCGAGTACGAGGCGCTGCAGCGCTCGCGCGGCGTCCGGGCGGTGACGCCCACAGACCTTTTCTATCCCGACTTGAGTCCGCGCGCGCCGAAGTTCGCGCCGCGCGAAATCGTCTCGCCGAACAAACTGCCTTCGTACCTCGTGAAGCAGCGCCGTCTTTACCAGCGCGGGCTGCTCGCATGGCTGCGCGGCGACGGAAAAGGCGCGACGTCGATGCGCGATGCAATCGCGGGCATCGAGGACGCGACGACCCAGGGCAACCTGCGCTCGTTCTGGTGGACGGTCGGTGCATTGTTCGAGGCGCTGACCGAGCACGGCCTCGAAAGCAGCTTCGGCGTGAAGCAGCTCGCCGCCCGCATCGACCTGCAGATCCGCCGCGTGGTGGAAGGCAGCGCCAAGGCCGCGGATCGACTGCGTCGCGAAGTGCTCTACTACGTCGCGATCAGCGCGCCGGTGGGGCCGCAGGTGCAGGCGGTACAGCGCGCATTCAGGCTCTCCGGCCTCATTCCGTCCGCCGAATCGATCAACGCCGACGTGGTCGGCATGCAACCGCTGGTGCGCGAGGCGCGCGAGCAGCTGGCCGGCGTCAAGGACACCTGGCTCAAGTTCGCCTCGGGCCGCGCCGAGAATCTGGGCAAGGTCAAGCAGACGCTGAGCTCGGTGCACACCAAGGCTGCGGAGATGAAGCACGGTGCGCTGATGAAGCTCACCGCCGCGCTCGTGGAACGCCTCGACCGCATGCCCTCGGGCTCGATCTCGGAGCCGCTTGCGATGGAGTACGCGACCGCGCTGCTGCTCGCCGAAAACGCGTTCGAGAACTACACGAACCTCGCGCCGGAATTCACGCAGCAGGTGGACGCGATGCTTGCGCGCCTCGACGCCGTGCGTGCAGGCCGATTGCCGGCCGGAGGCGGTGCGGCGGCGCTGGACGAGATGAGCAAGCGTGCGCAGGAGCGCGTGCTGCTTGCGCAGGTGGGCCGCGAGATACAGGCCAACCTGCGTCACATGGAACAGGTGCTGGATGCGTTCTTCCGCGACAACAGCAAGCGCGCCGACCTGGCCTCGCTGACCAAGGACAGCACGCAGATCGGCGGCGCGCTCAGGATCCTCGGGCTTATGGATGCCGACCGGCTGCTGTCCTTGTGCCAGGAGCAGATCGACGCCTACGCCAATCCCGAGACGCCGGTCAACAACGACGATCTCGAGCTTCTTGCCGAGTCGCTTTCGGGCCTCGGCTTCTACGTCGAGGCGGTCGAACAGCAGCGCCCCGATCGCGATCGCCTGATCGCGCCGCTCCTTGCGAAGCGACTTGGCGAAGCGCCCGCGCAGCCGGTCGAGGAAGCGGAGTCGGTCGAATCCGCGGTCGCCGCACTGCGTGCAGAACTGCCGAAGCTCGTGGAGGCGGCGCATCACGAGACCGCCGACCCGGGGGTACGCGAGGATCTGAAGCGGAAGCTCGCGGGCCTCAAGGACGACGCCGAACTGATCGGCGACAAGGACCTGGTCGCGCAGGCCGATGCTGCAATCCAGGAACTCGCAAGCGGCGGCAGCGCGCTCGCTGCTGCCGTCGATGCGATCGCCGAGACCGCGGCACCGGCGCCGGAGATATCCGAGGAAACGCAACGGCTGCTCGAGGTCGACGCCGGTGCGTTCGACGTCGAACTGCTCGACATCTATCTCGAGGAGGCGGCCGAAGTGCTGGACGGCATCGCCCTGCATCACGCGCTGCTGACTCGCAATCCTGGCGATCGGGAGGCGCTGCGCACGGTTCGCCGTGGCTTCCACACGCTGAAGGGCTCCGGCAGGATGGTCGGCCTGACCGAACTCGGCGAGATCGCGTACGAGGCCGAGAAGATCCATAACCGCCTGCTTGAGGAAGAGCGTCCGGTGACGGGCGCCGTGCTCGCAATGATCGAGACCGCGGAGGCGAGCTTCCGCGGCTGGGTGAACGCGCTGCGCACGACCCGACGCGTCGTCACCGATCCGTCGGCCTTGCACGCCGCGATCCGGCGGGTCGAGTCGGAGCTGCCCGGAACGTCCTCGGTGATCGGCAGCCACGGCGCGGCCGCTCGGGTACTGCCCGCGGTCCCGCCGATTGCGCTCGTTACGCCGCCCTCGGTCACCCCGATGGAAGCGGATCTCTCGGACGCCAACCTGGCGCCCGTGGACGAAGCGATGTCGCCCGCCGCATCGGCAACGGCGCCGACGATCGAGGTGATCGAGTTTCCCGAGCTTGGGTTCGGAACCGGGGATGCGCCTCGGGTCGTTGTCGAGGACCACGAGACGATCGACTTCGCGGACCTGAGGCCGCCGGAGGCGCCCGCACCCGTACTGAAGCTCGTCGCCGACAACACGCGCCCGGCTTCGGCGCAGCACGCCGCACCTGACCTTTTCGTATTGCCTCCGCACGGGGAGCTGGGGGAAGTCTTCTCGGAGGCCACCGAAGCCGACGAGACGACGATCGGCGACGTGACGCTTTCGACGTCGCTTTACCGGATCCTGATCGACGAGGCCGAGCAGCATCTCTCGACCCTCGAGCACGATCTCGGCGTGCTGCAGTTCGACTCGCATGTCGGACCTTCTGCGGCGATGATCCGGGCAAGCCACACGCTGTGCGGAATCCACCGGACCGGCGGGTTCGACCTCGTCGCCGCCACGGCCAAGTCGCTCGAGCTCTCGTTGATCGCGCTCGAGCAGCGTGGCGTGCCGCTTCCAAGCAGCGCTTTGCCGATGCTCGCGCGCGCCGTCGCGGGGCTGCGGATGCTCGTCGGCCGCATCGAGCGCAAGGCACCGTTCACCGCACACGACACCAACGAAGCGCGCGAGATCCAGGCCGAGCTCGACCAGTTGCGCGCAGAGGCGACGGCCGAAGGCGAGGTGGACGCGGAGACCGCGGCCGCGCACGCCGCGGCGCGGGAGGACGACCAGACGCACGGCAAGCCCGAGTCGGCGGAATCACCGGCCTTGCGTGCACCCGCGGCGGAAGAGCCGGTGCCGCACGCCCCCGCGCCCCGCCCGGACGAGTCGCTCGCCGGGATACACGACGAGGTCGACGAACAGGTGCTGTCGATCTTCCTCGAAGAGGCCGCCGAACTGTTCCCGGCGGCGGGTGAGCAGCTGCGCACGTGGCGTCGCGCACCGCACGACGGGGCGTCGACGCAGCAATTGCGCCGCACGCTTCACACGTTCAAGGGCAGCGCACGCATGGCAGGCGCGATGCGGCTTGGCGAGCTGACGCACGTGATGGAGTCGCGCCTCGTCGCCGGCGACGGACTTGCACAGGCCACGCCCGAACTGTTCGAGGCACTCGACACCGACCTCGACCGCATCGCCTATGTGCTCGACAAGCTGCGTCAAGGCGAGGTGAACGTTCCGTTGCCGTGGGTTGGTCGCGAGGAGGCCATCGAGGAGGCGCGCTCCGTGCCCGTCGCCCCGGCGGTAGTTTCCGTGCCGATCCCGCCCGCCGCCGAGCGTCCGGCCGTGGTTCCGCTGCCCCCCTCGGTTTCGCCAGCCGTTGCCGCGGAGACAGCGCCCGCGGCCCCGGCCGGCGGAGGCCTGGCCGCTGCCGCCACGGCCACGCGCGGCGATGCAACGGAGGCGGACGCGGGCCCGCGCGCGATGCTGCGGGTTCGCGCCGACACGATCGACCGGCTGGTGAACGAGGCGGGCGAGGTCACGATCACGCGCGCCCGGATCGAAGGCGAATTGCGCGCGCTGAAGGCCAACCTGCTCGAACTCACGAGCAGCGTCATCCGCCTGCGCAACCAGGTGCGCGAGATCGAGATCCAGGGCGAATCGCAGATCCAGTCGCGCATGACGCAGGTGCAGGCGCAGCAGGGTGATTACGATCCGCTCGAACTCGATCGCTTCACGCGATTCCAGGAATTGACGCGCTCGCTCGCGGAAGGCGTGAACGACGTCTCCACCGTGCAGCAGTCGCTGCTGCGCAACCTCGACGACGTCGACGCGGCGCTGCTCGCGCAGGCACGGCTGACGCGCGACGTTCAGCAACAGCTGTTCGCCATCCGCACGGTGCCGTTCGGCAGCCTGTCGGAGCGTCTCTACCGGATCGTGCGCGCGACGTCGAAGGAACTGGGCAAGCGCGCAAACCTCGAGATCGTGGGCGGCCAGACGGAGCTCGACCGTTCGGTGTTGGAGAAACTCGCCGGGCCGCTCGAGCACCTGCTGCGCAACGCCATCGACCACGGCATCGAATCGCGCGAGGCGCGCCGCTCCGCCGGCAAGCCCGAGACCGGCGAGATCTCGCTGACGGTTCGCCAGGCTGGCAATGAAATCGCGATCGAACTCGCCGACGATGGTGCCGGAATCGATCTTGCGCGCATCGGCGACAAGGCACGCGCGCTCGGGTTGCTCGCTGCCGACGCGCAGGCAACCGACGCTCAGCTCCTCGGATTCGTCTTCCGCCCGGGCTTTTCGACGGCGACGAAGCTGACGCAGATCTCGGGGCGCGGCGTGGGCATGGACGTCGTGCGGTCGGAAATCGCTGCCCTCGGCGGCCGGGTGGAAGTGACGACCGGCGCCGGCCGCGGAACGACGTTCACGCTGACGCTCCCGCTGACGCTGGCGGTCGCGCAAGCGGTGCTCGTTCGCGCAGGCGGCCGCCTTTGGGCGCTGCCGTCGCCCATGATCGAGCAGGTGCAGCAAATCAAGGCGGATTCGCTGTTGAAGCTGTACGTGCAGCGCGCCGTCGAGTGGAAGGGGCGGACCTACCCGTTCCACTATCTGCCGCGCCTCCTCGGCAATCTCTCGCACAACCCGGAGACTGCGCGCTACAACCCGGTGCTGCTGCTGCGAAGCGGCCCGGCGTACGCGGCGATCCATGTCGACGAGATGATCGGCAATCAGGAAATCGTCGTGAAGAACATCGGGCCGCAGCTCGCCCGCGTCTCCGGCATTTCCGGCGCCACCGTGCTGGGCTCGGGCGAGATCGTGTTGATCATCAACCCGGTGCAGCTCGCACAGCGCGCCGATATCCAGGCATTCGATCCCACCGCCGAGGAAAAGGCGGTCCGTGCAGCGGTGCCTGTTCCCGCCGCCGAGGGTCCGCCGCTCGTGATGGTCGTGGACGACTCGCTGACGGTGCGCAAGATCACGGGCCGGCTGCTTTCGCGCGAAGGCTACAAGGTGACCACGGCCAAGGACGGCGTCGACGCGCTGCAGGTGTTGAGCGAGCAGCCGCCGGACGTGATCCTGCTCGACATCGAGATGCCGCGCATGGACGGTTTCGAGTTCGCGAAGACGATCAAGAGCGATCCGAAGACATCGCATATCCCGATCATCATGATCACCTCCCGGACTGCCGAGAAGCATCGTGCCCGCGCGAACGAGCTCGGCGTCGATCTCTACCTTGGCAAGCCGTTCCAGGAAGAAGAGTTGCTCCGCAGCCTGCGCGAGATGCTGGGCGTCGCGCAGACCGCATAGGACCGGCAGTCCACGTCACCCGCAAAGCGGCGCGGCCGTCCGCGCCGATGTGTTTTCGTGCGACCGGCGGCGCCGGCCGCTTAGCAAAGTCGGGTCACGTGACCGTGCATCACGCCGCGGCCGGAATCCCTTCGCCGGCCGGCCAACCCGGAGGTTTCCCGCTGTCCAGGCTGCGGAATCGGCCCGTCATTGACGTGACGGGGTGGCCGCCGCCTCCCGGGCAGGGTAAATTCGGGACGGTTCGCATCGCAAACGAAGCATCGAAGGAGGAAAGAATGGCGGAATACGCCACCGGGAGCATTCGCACGCTGGCCCTGGTCGGTCACGGGAGCGCCGGCAAGACCACACTGGCCGAGGCGCTGTTGAAAGAGGCCGGCATGATCACCGCGGTCGGCAGCGTCGAGCGCGGCACGACGGTTTCCGATCACGATCCACTGGAGAAGACGTGGCAGCACTCGCTGCGCGCGTCGATCGTGCATCTCGACGCGGACGGCACGCGCGTGCACATGATCGACACGCCCGGCTTTCCGGACTTCATCGGCCAGGCGATCGGTGCGCTCGATGCGGTGGAGACCGCGGCGATTGTCGTCAATGCCCAGGCCGGGATCGAGATGATCACGCAGCGGATGATGGAGCAGGCGGGTAAGCGAAACCTGTGCCGTCTGATCGTCGTCAACAAGATCGATGCGGAGAATGTGGACTTGCCGGGGCTCCTGTCCGCGCTGCAGGCGGCGTTCGGCAAGGAGTGCCTGCCGATCAACCTGCCGGCGGCCGGCGGAAAGCGGGTCGTCGATTGCTTCTTCAATCCCGCCGGCGAGGCGGACTTCTCGTCGGTTGCGCTCGCGCACCAGGCGCTGATCGACCAGGTTATCGAGGTCGACGAAGAGCTGATGGCGCAATACCTCGAGCAGGGCGAAGAGATCGCGCCCGAGCAGCTGCATGCGCCGTTCGAGAAGGCGCTGCGCGAAGGCCACCTGATTCCCGTGTGCTTCGTCAGCGCAAGGAACGGGGCGGGCGTCCCGGAGCTCCTCGAGATCGTCGAGAAGCTGCTGCCGACACCGCTCGAGGGCAACCCGCCGCTGTTCTACAAGGGCGAGGGCGACAACATGGAGGAATTCCGCTCGGAGCCGGACCCGAAGAAACACGTGCTCGCCCACGTGTTCAAGGTCGTCATGGATCCGTTCGTGGGCAAGCTCGGCGTCTTCCGCGTCTATCAGGGCACGATCACCAAGGACACGCAACTCTTCGTGGGGGACGGACGCAAGCCGTTCAAGGTCGGCCACGTGTTCATGCTGCAGGGCGCGAAAAACGTCGAGATCGAACGCGCGATGCCCGGCGACATCGCCGCGCTGGCGAAGGTCGACGAGATCGACTTCGACTGCGTGCTGCACGACACGCACGACGAGGATCACATCCACATGCGGCCGCTCGAGTTCCCGAAGCCCATGCATGGGGTCGTGGTCGCGCCGAAGAAGCGCGGCGACGAGCAGCGGCTCTCCGACGTGCTGCGCCGGATGTGCGCCGAGGATCCGACGCTCGTCTACGAATACGACTCGCACACCAGCGAGACGGTGCTGCGCGCGCTCGGTGATCTGCACCTGCGCACGGTGCTCGAGCGAATGGCGAGCCAGTACAAGATCGACATCGAAACGCGGCCGCCGCGCGTCCCCTATCGCGAGACGATCACCGGCACCGCGGAGGCGACGCATCGGCACAAGAAGCAGACCGGCGGCGCGGGCCAGTTCGGCGAGGTCGCGCTGCGGGTCGAGCCGCTGCCGCGCGGCGGCGGCTTCGAATTCGTGGACGCGACCAAGGGCGGCGTGATTCCGCAGCAGTTCATGCCCGCGGTGCGAAAGGGCGTCGAGCAGGTGCTCGCCACCGGCGCGGTTGCCGGCTTCCCGATGCAGGACGTCAAGGTCACGGTGTTCGACGGCAAGCACCACCCGGTCGACTCGAAGGAAGTCGCGTTCGTGTCGGCGGGGCGCAAGGCGTTCCTCGAGGCGGTGGCCAAGGCGCGGCCCATCGTGCTCGAGCCCATCGTATCGGCCGAGTTCATCATTCCCGAGACGAACACCGGCGACATCACCGGTGATCTGTCGTCACGGCGCGGACAGGTCACCGGCACGACCGGGATGTCCGGTGGCAGCGTCTCGGTCACGGGGCTCGCGCCGCTGTCCGAGCTCGACGGCTACGCATCGCGCCTCAAGTCGGTGACGCAAGGCCACGGCGCGTTCTCGATGGAGCTTTCGCACTACGAACAGGCGCCGCCGAACGTGCAGGCCCAGCTCGTTGCCGAGTACGAGAAGAAGCGCAAGCACGAGGAAGATTAGCCATGATGTTTCACCGGGCCGCCGCCGATTCAATGAAGACTCGAGTCTTGCCAGGTACTTAGAACCCGCCACCGGCGGAGCACGTTGGACGGGCGAATTGCGCGGTTTTTGGCGGTCGCTTTGCACCTGGCTCGGGCTTCTCTCCTAGCCAATAGTCGCTGCTATTGGCGTCGTCGGCTGCGCCCGATCCAGGCCGCAAACCGCCACGCCAAATTCCCGCGCCCTGGTGAATCATCCGGGCTAGGGCGGCGCAAAGCGCAACCCTGCTTTGCGCCGGAGCGGCGATTCAGCACGAAAGGCTTGAGGCGGCCCGGCGCCTTTCGTGCAGCGACGGCAACGACGAACCGGGTAGCTTGCGCAGCGCGAAGCGAGGAGCGATCCTCGCGGCGCGTGTCCTTCAGGCGCATTCGCGTCCTGCCGTGCGTTGGGCGATTCCGCTCGCCGCGCTGGCACGCCCGCTTCACTTTCGAGGCGCTGTTCAGCCGGCCTCGATGTGCACCGTGCAGGCGAGCGTAGAGGCGCCGCCTGCGCCGCGAAAGCTGCCCTCGACCGGCATCGTTGCCACTTGGGTCGGCGCTGCTGCCAGGGCGACGTGGTCGTCGCGCAACGCAAGGCCGTCCACCGGATCGAAGCCTCGCCAGCCGCCGCCTTCGACGTACACCTCCGCCCATGCGTGCAAGTGGCCATCGCTCGGCGTCAGGTCGCCGCGCCGATAGCCGCTCACAAAGCGCGCCGCGAGGCCGAGCGCGCGGGCCGCGTCGAGGAACAGCACTGCGAGATCGCGGCACCCGCCGGCTCGGGCGGCAAGCGTCTGCGCAGGTGGCTTCGCATGCCCGCCGTCGCCGATGCAGGGGCGAAACGAGCGGCTGATCGCGCGCGTGAGCGCGAGCGCGAATCCCATCGGCGTCGCGTCGGAGTCGGCGATCACCTCGCGCGCGAAGCGCCAGACCGGGTCCTCGCCGGTGGCCCGTCGCTCCCGGTATGGCGCGAGCAACGTCCGCAGATCCTCGGGGTAGAAAGCGGGCACGCTGTTGAACGAGGGGTCCGGGGCGAAATCGAAGGGGTCGGGGCGCAGCGTTTCCACCTCGAACGCGCTCGTGATCGCAAACCGGGTTGTCGTGTCGGCAAACCAGCAGCGGGTCACCGCGTTGCCCGCCGCGTCGCAATAGGAAGTCCTGCGCACCGGCACGGGATCGACCCGCAGCGCCTGCGTGATGACGCGCTGCGTCGCGTCGTCGCGCGGCGAAAGCCGCAAGAGCTGCGGGCCGAGTTCGACCGGCTCCGGGTACTCGTAGACGGTCTCGTGGTGGACGCGCAGGCGCACGCTCGGCCGTCCTTCAGCGTGAACGCCGGAAGAGCGCCAGTGCCTCGTCGCGCGCCTTTGCGTGATCGACGATCGGCGGCGGATAGTCGCGGCCGATCACCGCGCCTTTCGCCTTCTGGATCGCGGGCGGCACGTTCCACGGGTCGTGGATCTCGGTGCGGTCGAGGGCGGCGACCTCCGGCACGTAGCGGCGGATGAACTCGCCCTCGGGGTCGAAACGCCGCGACTGTGTGACCGGATTGAAGATGCGGAAGTACGGCTGCGCGTCGCAACCGGTCGAGGCGGCCCACTGCCAGCCGCCGTTGTTGGACGCGAGGTCGTAGTCCAGCAGCAGATCCGCAAAGTGGCGCTCGCCATGTCGCCAGTCGACGAGCAGGTCCTTGACGAGAAAGCTCGCCGTGATCATGCGCAGGCGGTTGTGCATGTAGCCCGTTTCTGCGAGCTGGCGCATGCCGGCGTCGACGATCGGGTAGCCGGTGCGCCCTTCGCGCCAGGCGGCGAACCGCTCGCGATCGTTGGGGAAGGCGAGGCTGTCGTACTCCGGCTTGAACGCATGGTCGACCACCCTTGGATGATGCCAGAGGATCTGCGCATAGAACTCGCGCCAGATCAGTTCCGACAGCCACGTCGCGGCGCCCTCTCCGTCCGCCGCGAGCGAGCGGATGTGCGCGAAGGCGACGAGCGTACGCACCGAGATCGTGCCGAAACGCAGGTGCACCGACAGATACGATGGACCCTTTCGCGCAGGATAGTCGCGCGCCTCGTGGTAGTGGTCAACGCGTCGCTCGAAGTCTGCGAACAGCCGCTGCGCGCCGGCCATGCCAGGTTGGATTCCGAGTGCCGCGAGATCTGTCGGCGCGAAGCCGAGATCGGCGAGCGTGGCAATCGCCGCGGCAGCCGGTGCGGGCCGCAGGCGCCCGCTGCCGCGGTCCGTCGAACGCGCGGCGACGTGTTCCGGTGTGAGCGAGCGCAACCACGCCCGCTTGTATGGCGTGAAGACCGAGAACGGCGTGCCCGCTTGCGAAAGGATCTCGTCGCGCTCGAAGATCACCTGGTCCTTGCAGAGGACAAATGTGATCCCGCGCGCCGCCAGCGCGGCCTCGATGGCGGCGTCGCGTGCGATCGCCGCGGGCTCGTAGTCGCGGTTCGCGTAGACCGCCTCCACCCCGAGCTCGCGCGCGAGCGCCGGTATCGCGTCGCGGGCGAGCGCATGGCGCACGATCAGCCCGCCGCCGCGCGCGCGAAGCGCGAGGTCGAGCGCGCGAGCGCTGCCGTGGATGAACTCCACGCGACGGTCCGCTCGCGTGCACAGCGCATCCAGGATCTCGCGGTCGAATACGAACGCACAGAAGACCTGGCGCGCGTGCGACAGTGCCTGCGCGAGCGCAGCGTGGTCGTCGTCGCGCAGGTCGCGCCGAAACCAGACGAGCGCCCGAGTGTCGTTTGTGCCGCTCAATTCGCGCTGCCCGCGGTGCCCGGAAAGCGCAAGCTGTTCACGCGCAATTCGTGCCGCCAAAGCTCCGTCCCGGTTTGGTCGTGGCTGGACAATTGCAGCCGCCGGTCGTCTGCGGGACCCGTTACGCGGATCATGCCGAATTGCCGCTTGCCGACGAGCGTGCCTTGCACGACGTCCGGATTCTGGCGCTCGCCCTGCTCGGGCACCTCCCAGGGGCTTGACGTCAGCGGGCTCGAGGTGAACTCGTGGAGGGGGTAGGCGCCAGGGCGCTCGATGCGCAGCAGCTCGCCGAAGTGGCGGTCGCCGGAAAGGAAGACCACGCCCTCGATCTTCTGCTCGATCAGGAAATCGAGGAACCCGCGATGCTCGGTCGGGAACTGATGCCAGCCTTCGAACCGGCTCACGCGATTCAGCACCTGGTTGCCGTTCGCGATCAGCTTGATCCGCGCCGAGGAGCCGATGAGCGCCGCCTGGAGCCACGCGAGCTGCGCGTGCCCGAGCATCGTCTTGCCGGGACTGTCCTTCGCCTTGTTCGCCGAACGGTAGTAGCGGTCATCGAGCAGGAACAGATCGACGTCGCCCAGCCGTGCGTAGCCGAAGATTCCCGGTGTCTCGGGCAGCCCGTAGCTCGGGTTCGCCCAGTAACGACGGAAAAGCTTGAGCGTCTCGCCTTTCATCGTATACGAGGCGTCGCTGTCGTTCGGACCGTAATCGTGGTCGTCCCAGATCGCGAGATGGGATGTCGCGGTCAGCAATTTCGACAGCGGCGGGAAGGCGCGTTGGCGCAGGTGGCGGGCGGCGAGCGCCGCCGGGTCGAGGAAGTCGGGCTTCTGGAAATAGAGGTTGTCGCCGAGCCAGACCATGAAATCGGGCTTCTTCGCGGCAATCGCGTCAAAGATCTCGAAGCCGCCGCCGTAGCTCGATCCGCCCCAGCGCGAGTCGGCGTCGGCAAGGAAGAAGCACGAGCCGAACGCGATTGCGATGTCGGGCGCAGCCTGCGCGTCCTCCCACTGCAGCTGCGTCTTGAGCGTCCCGTCGCGCCGCTCGCCGTCTCCGCTCACGCGGTAGCGAACGAGCTGCCCCGGCAGGAGCCCGCCGAGGCGCGCGACCACCACGTTGCCCTCGGCGGCGTTCGTCTGGAGGGTAATCGTCGTCGCGGCCGCCGCGCCGTCGACGGTCCACGCGATTTCGACGGGCCCGGGCGTTCCCGTTTGGATCCACAGCAGCGCGCTCGTGTAGTCGACGAAGCCGTGCATCAGCACGAGACCTGCATCGGCGGCCGGTGGCAATGCGAATGCGACGGCTGCGAGCATCGCCTTCAGCGCAGCGGCGAGATCAGGGAACGACTTGCAGGTGCGGGCGGTCATAGCGGGGCCTGGACGCGCGCGCTGCGGCTGCGCCTTGGTGTAAAGGTGTATTTTGCCGCCCCGTCGGCGCGGATTACAATGCAATCGACTGCAATGGGTGCCACCGTCAACCTCGCCCATCATTTCCTGATCGCCATGCCGGCCATGGCGGATCCGAATTTTGCCAACACGCTGACGTACGTCTGCGAGCACAATCCGGACGGTGCGCTCGGCATCGTCGTCAACAAGCCGATCGACATGACGCTGTCTTCGCTGTTCGAGCAGATCGACGTTCCGCTCGCCGACATGGTGCTGGGCGATACGGCGGTGCTCTTCGGCGGCCCCGTGCAGGTGGACCGCGGCTTCGTGCTGCACCGTCCGCTCGGCAACTGGCAGTCCACGCTTGCGATCAGCGACGAACTGGGGCTTACGACGTCGAGGGACATCCTCGAGGCCGTGGGTCGCGGAGAGGGTCCGGCCAACCTATTGGTTTCCCTCGGTTACGCCGGTTGGTCGGCCGGCCAGCTCGAGCAGGAGCTCGCGCAGAACGCGTGGCTCACGGTTGCCGCCGACACGGACGTGCTGTTCGGGTTGCCCCCCGAAGCGCGCCTGCCGGCGGCGATGCAGCTCCTCGGCATAAACTTCTCGCAGCTGTCCGAGGACGTGGGCCATGCCTGACGCGCATGCGCGCGCGTGGACATCCGGAATCTGCGCAACGTCATCGAACAAACAGGTGCCGTGACCGGCCCCTCGGAATCTCCTCCCCGGGAAGCCACGGTGCTCGCCTTCGATTTCGGTACCCAGCGCGTCGGCGTCGCGGTCGGCAACACGCTCGTGCGCGCGGCGCATCCGCTCGCGACGATCGCGCGCGAGCGCACGGACGAGCGCTTCGCGGCGATCGACGCGCTCATCGCGGACTGGCGGCCGCAACGTCTGGTGGTCGGCCTGCCGGTGCACGCCGACGGCACGCCGCACGGGATGACCGCGCGGGCGCGCAGATTCGCGCGCCAGCTCGAAGGACGATTCAAGCTTCCGGTGTCGCTGGTCGACGAGCGGCACACCACCGAGGACGCCGAAGCCCGGCTCGCCGCGGATGGGCGAGGCGGTCGCCGCGCTCGCGCCGACCGTGACGCGGTGGCGGCGCAACTGATCCTGCAAGCCTACTTCGATGACGGATCCCACGCTGCCTGACGCCGAATCCGCGCTTGCCGCACTCGCCGAGCGGATGCGCCCGGCGGTCGCGCACGACGCCGCTTTCGTGGGCATCTACTCGGGCGGTGCTTGGCTTGCCGAGCGGCTCGCGGCAATGATTGCCGGCAGTCACCCGCTCGGCTTCATCGACGTGTCGTTCTACCGCGACGACTATGCACGTGCCGGTCTCAAGGGTGGCGCCCGCCGAAGTGATCTTCCTTTCGAGGTCGCCGGCGCGACGATCGTGCTGATCGACGACGTGCTCTACACCGGCCGCAGCGTTCGCGCGGCGATCAACGAGCTCTTCGACTACGGCCGTCCGGCGGCGATCGAGCTCGCGGTGCTGATCGACCGCGGCGGGCGCGAACTGCCGATCGAGCCCACCTACGTCGGTGCGCGGGCGGCCGTCGCTCGCGACCTCTCGGTCGTGCTCTCCCGCGCCGAAGGCGGAACCCTCTCTCTCACCGTCGAGCCCGCCGCGGCCTGACCCGCCATGCGCAACCCCCAGCTCAACGCCGACGGAAATCTCACCCATCTGTTGACGCTGGAGGGGCTTCCCGCCGCCGTCATCACCTACATCCTCGACACGGCGACGCCGTTCGTATCGATTGCCGAGCGGGAGGTGAAGAAGGTGCCGCTCCTGCGCGGCAAGGCGGTCTTCAACCTGTTCTTCGAGAGCTCGACCCGCACGCGCACGACGTTCGAGATCGCCGCCAAGCGGCTGTCGGCGGACGTGATCAACCTCAATATCGGCGTTTCGTCGACGACCAAGGGGGAGACGCTGCTCGACACGGTGGACAATCTCTGCGCGATGAACGCCGACATGTTCATCGTGCGCCACGCGGAATCCGGCGCGCCTCACCTCATCGCTGCGCATCTCGACGCCACCGGGCGCGATCACGTGCACGTGGTCAACGCGGGCGACGGACGCCACGCGCACCCGACGCAGGGCCTGCTCGATCTCTACACGATCCGCCACTACAAGCGCGACTTCGGCAACCTGTCGGTCGCGATCGTGGGAGACATCCTGCATTCCCGGGTGGCGCGCTCGCTGATCCACGGGCTGACCACGCTCGGCACACCGGACGTACGCGTGATCGGTCCGCGCACGCTGCTTCCCTACCGCGTCGAGTCGCTCGGCGTGCGCGTCTTCCACGACATGCGGGACGGGCTTTCCGGCTGCGACGTCGTCGTGATGCTGCGCCTGCAGAGCGAACGCATGAAGGGCGCGCTGCTGCCATCGCCCGGCGAATACTTCAAGCACTACGGCCTCACACCGGAAAAGCTCGCGCGCGCCAAGCCCGATGCGATCGTCATGCACCCCGGTCCGATGAACCGCGGCGTCGAGATCGATTCCGCCGTCGCCGATGGCGACCGCTCGGTGATCCTGCCGCAGGTGACGTTCGGCATCGCCGTGCGCATGGCGGTGATGAGCATCATCGCCGGCAATTAGGGCCTGTTCACACGATGTCCGCAAGTGCGAACGGGTGGCCTGGGGCGCCAATCAAGGCGCCTGACGAAGGCAAGACCGGGCGTCTTGGCAAGGAAGGCAACCAAGAGTGGCGCCCCAGGGCATCCGTTCCCTCCGGGTTGCTGCCGAAAGTGCCCGGTGCTTCGTTGCAAAGCCTCCCCGGGCAATCGGCCCGGCTTCGTTTTGCGCCTTGCCCCGGGCACTTTCGGCGCTGCAACGCAATTGTGGACACCGTGTGAACAGGCCCTAGAATGAAGATCGAGATCCGCCATGCGCGCGCGATCGACCCGGCGAGCGGGCTCGACCGGGTGACACCGCTCTACGTCGCCGCGGGCCGCATCGCCGGCATCGGCGAGGCGCCGGCCGGCTGGTCGGCCAACCGTACGCTCGATGCATCCGGACTCGTCGCCTGTCCGGGCCTTGTCGACCTCTCCGCAAGGCTGCGCGAACCGGGCCTCGAGCACAAGGCGACGCTCGAATCCGAAATGGATGCGGCCGCGGCGGGGGGCGTGACGAGTCTCGCCTGTCCACCCGACACCGATCCGCCGCTCGACGAACCGGGCCTGGTCGAAATGCTGAAGCATCGTGCGCGCACGCTGAACCGCGCGCACGTGCATCCGGTCGGCGCGCTCACCGTGCAGCTCAAAGGACAGGCGCTGACCGAGATGGGCGAGCTCGCGGAGGCGGGCTGCGTCGCGTTCTCGCAGGCGGATATACCGATCGTCGACACGCAGGTGCTGTGGCGCGCGATGCAGTATGCGGCCACTTTCGGGCATCGCGTGTGGCTGCGGCCGGAAGATCCCCACCTCGGTCGCGGCGGCGTCGCGCACGAGGGCGAGATCGCAGGCAGGCTCGGCCTGGCGGCGATTCCGGCCGCGGCCGAAACGCTCGCCGTGGCTGCGATCCTGACGCTCGTGCGCGAAACGGGCGTGCGCGCTCACCTGTGCCGCCTGTCGACGGCCGGTGCGGTCGCGCTGGTGCGCGAAGCGAAGGCCGGCGGATTGCCGATCAGCTGCGACGTCGCCGTCCATCATCTGCACCTTTGCGATGTCGACGTCGGCTGGTTCGACCCTCTGGCGCATCTGTTGCCGCCGCTGCGGGGCACCCGCGACCGCGATGCGCTGCGCGCGGGCGTGGCCGACGGCACGATCGACGCGATCTGCTCCGACCATGCGCCGGTGGACGACGACGCCAAGCAGCTCCCGTTCGCCGAATCCGAAGCGGGCGCCACGGGGCTGGAACTGCTGCTGCCGCTGACACTCAAATGGGCTGCGGAGACCGGTGTGCCGCTGCCGGCAGCGCTTGCTCGAATCACGAGCCGGCCGGCCGCGGTGATCGGCATCGAGGGCGGGCGGATTGCCGTCGGCCAGCCCGCCGATCTTTGCATCTTCGATCCCCGCGCTCCGTGGCGGGTGACGCGCAGTGCGTTGCGCAGCCAGGGCAAGAACACGCCGTTCCTCGGGCTGGAGGTGCAGGGCAAGGTGCGCTGGACGCTGGTGGGCGGTCAGGTCGTGCACGAGGCTTCGGCGGACTCCTGAAACCCCCGTCGGGTCGTTGCCGGAATTTTTCGATCCCGCCCCCCGGCGGGTGTTCTTCCTGGAGGAAGCATGACGCTGAAAGTGCATTCGCATGTTGACAGCCTTCTGCCGGCACAGCGGTTCGACCGACGCGGCTTCATAGTCACTTCGCTGGGCGCGGGTTTCGCGCTGGCCGTACTGCCCGTCTCGGCGCAGACGATTACGACCTCGACCGACGGGCTCGTCGCCGGCGAAGTCAAGGTGAAGACGAAGGACGGCGAGATGCCCGCCTACCGCGCGATGCCGGCGAACGGCACCAGCTTCCCGACGATCCTCGTGATCTCGGAAATCTGGGGCGTGCACGAGCACATCGCCGACGTCTGCCGCCGTTTCGCGAAGCTCGGCTATTACGCGATTGCACCGGAGCTCTTCGCGCGCGCCGGCGACCCGCGCAAGATCAGCGACGTGCAGAAGATTATCGGCGACATCGTCGCGAAAACGCCCGATGCGCAGGTGTTGTCCGACCTGGACGCCACGGTCGCATTCGCGAAGGCGTCCGGCAACGCCGACGTGAGCAAACTCGGCGTCACCGGGTTCTGCTGGGGCGGACGCATGACGCTCATCTACGCCGCGCACAACCCCAATCTCAAGGCCGCGGTCGCGTGGTATGGGTCGCTCAAGACCTTCGCGCCCGGCGACAAGACGCCGTTCGACGTGGCCGCGCAGATCAAGGCCCCGCTGCTCGGACTGTATGGCGGGGCCGATGCGGGCATTCCGACGCCGGACGCCGAGAAATTTCGCGATGCGGTCAAGGCCGGCGGCAACGCCAGGGTGGAATGGGTGATCTACCCCGACACGCCGCACGCCTTCCATGCCGACTATCGCCCGACCTACCGCAAGGAGCAGGCGGAGGACGGCTGGAAGCGCGCGACCGCGTTCTTCAAGCAGTATCTTGGCTGACGTCGTCAGTTCGCCCCGGGCCGCGCCGGAATCGGCGGCAAGCGCGGTCGCGCCGGCCGTTTCGCTTTCGCGGTTGGCGATGACGGCCCAGCGCTTCGCGCGATGTTCGCTCGCCAGCATCGGTCACGGGGCTCGAGTCCGCGCATGCAGCATGCGCAGAACGTCGCGCACCATCTGGGCAGGTTCGTTCGCATCCAGCGCGACGGCCGCGCCCCGCCCGACAATCCGAATCTGGGGATTGGTGGCGCGCAGCCCGAGATCTGGAGTCTCGGGCATCGCAATCCGCAAGGCGTGGCCATTCACCCTTCAACGGGCGAACTGTGGTCGACCGAGCATGGGCCGCAAGGTGGCGACGAGCTCAACCGCGTGGTTGCCGGTGGCAATTTCGGCTGGCCGATCAGGAGCTACGGCTGCCCCTACGGCGCGCCCGTGGGAGACACCTGCCGCGTGGGTGGCGGCACGCACGCGCCGACCTATGTCGAACCCGTGTCGTATTGGGTGCCGACGTCGATTGCGCCGTCCGGCCCCATGCTCCACACCGGCGACAGGTTCCCGGAATGGCAGGGGAACGCGTTCTTCGGCGCGCTGGCGGGCCAGGCGCTGTGGCGCGTGGTGCTGAACGGAAACACCGAAGTTTCCCGCGAGCGTCTGTTCGCGAGCCTCGGCGAACGTATCCGCTGCGTGCGCCAGGGTCCGGACGGCTGGATCTACGTGCTCACCGACGGCGGCAAGCTGATTCGAATCGAGCGTTGAGTCGGTGCAGTGGCGTCGAGCCTCTGCGCCCTGTCGTTCACTTCGCCGGCTTGTCCTTCGGCACGCGGCCAAGCAGGAAGAACTCGTCGTTGGGCCGCATGCTTATCAGGTTCGCCATGCGGTTGGACAGCGCGAAGAATGCGGCGATCGCACCGATGTCCCAGATGTCCTCGTCGGTGAACCCCTGCGCGCGCAGCGCGGCGAAGTCGTCGTCGACGATCTCGCTCGAACGCAGAGCGACCTTGAGCGCGAACGCGAGCATCGCCTTCTGCCGGGGCGTGATGTCCGCCTTGCGGTAGTTGGCCGCGACCTGGTCGGACACATGGGGGTTTTTCGCATAGACGCGCAGGATCGCACCGTGCGCGACGATGCAGTAGACGCATTCGTTCGCGCCGGACGTGGCGACGACGATCATCTCCCGCTCGGCCTTGGAAAGCCCGCCGTCCTTCAGCATCAGCGCGTCGTGGTAGGCGAAGAACGCGCGGAACTCGGCGGGACGGTGCGCGAGCGTCAGGAACACGTTGGGAACGAAGCCCGCCTTCTGCTGCACTTCGAGGATGCGGGCGCGGATGTCCTCGGGCATCGCGTCGAGCGACGGAACGGGGTAGCGGGAAATCGCGGGTGTTTCGCTGGGCATGACGGAATCCGGTCAGGAATCTGCGCGTGCGCGGAGACGTGTTCGCGGGTCAGCCTTCCTTCGGCGGAACGTAACCGGCCGGCGTCTCGGCGCCACCGCCGAAGAAGTGCTTCTCCATCTGCTCGGCGAGCCACTTGCGGGCGCGGGCATCCGCGAGCGAGAGCCGGTTCTCGTTCACGAGCATCGTCTGGTGGCGCAGCCATTGCGCCCACGCCTCCTTGGACACGTTCTCGTAGATGCGCTTGCCGAGTTCGCCTGGGTACGGCGGAAAATCAAGTCCTTCGGCCTCGCGACCGAGCTTGACGCAGTTCACAATCCTTGCCATTCGATTCTCCTGTTCGCCGTTCGCACCGCTCCAACGTCCTGCACGCCCGCGCCTCGGGCCAGGCGATGAGGCGGTTCAAAGCGCCTTCCGATAGACCAGCGACTTCCGCTGGTAATTGTAGAGCGCCTGCTTCTGCTGCGGCAGCTCCCCGATTGTCGCAGGTCGGTACGCGCGCTCGACGAACCAGTGCGCGGTCCGTGTCGTCAGCACGAACAGTGCCGCGAGCTTGAGCTTGCGCGCACGTCCCTCGATCTCCTGCATCAGGGCCTCTCCGTAGCCCTCGCGGCGGAAGTCGGGATGAACTGCCAGCGCCGCGAGTTCGCCGACCCGCTCCTCCGCGAAAGCGTACAGCGCCGCGCAACCGATGATGTGGCCGTCGTATTCGGCGACAGCGAACTTCTCGATCTCGGCCTCCAGCCGTTCGCGCGAACGACGTACCAGCACGCCCTGTTCCTCCAGGGGCTCGATGATCGCGAGGATGCCGCCGACGTCGTCGATCGTTGCGCTGCGGATGTGCGCAAGCGAGGTCGAGGCGACCATCGTTCCGACGCCATCGCGCGTGAAAAGCTCGAGCAGTAGCGCACCGTCCAGACGCCGGCTGATGAGATGCGCGCGTTTGACGCCGTTGTCGCACGCGCGGATCGCTGCTGGCAGATAGAGGCGGACGTCCGGCGATAGCCTGTCGCTCCTTTCGAGCAACGCCTCTCCATCCTTGGTCGACAGGTCTGCGATGAGCTGGCGGCGGCCGTTGCGCACGCCGTCCGCGTCCATCAGGAAGATCAGCTTGGTGGCATTGAGCCGCACCGCGACCTGGGTCGCCACTTCCTCGACGGTCAGGTTGAAGATCTCGCCGGTGGGCGAATAGCCGATCGGCGAGATCAGCACGATGTCGCCATCGTCCAGCCGCTGCGAAATCGCCTCGGTGTCGACCCGGCGCACCTCGCCCGTGTGCTGCATGTCCACGCCCTCGATCACGCCGATCGGCTTGGCGGTGATGTAGTTGCCCGACGACACGCGGTTGCGCGCGCCGGCCATCGGCGAGTTCGCGAGGCCGAGCGAGAGCAGCGCCTCGATGCGCGCCCTCACCTGGCCCGCCGCTTCGAGCACGCAGTCCATCGCGTCGGCGTCGGTCACCCGCACGCCATGCGCGTAGCGGCTCTTGAAGCCCTGCTGCTCCAGGATCGCCTCGACCTGCGGCCGGCAGCCATGCACGACGACGAGATGGATACCGAGGCTCACCAGCAGGTTCAAATCGTGGATCACGCCGAGAAACGAGTCCTCGGCGACGACTTCGCCGCCGAACGCGATCACGAACGTCTTGCCGCGGAACGCGTGCACGTACGGCGCGGCGGCGCGGATCCAGTGGACGAACGAACGCATTGTGGCGGAATTCGCCGGTGGAGTCGCGTCGGGGGTTCTGGCCATGGGCAAGGGCGGCGGGAAGGCGGGCGGATTATAGCGCCGGGCAAAACGCCGGCGCCCGCAACCGGAGTGTGCTGCCGCGTCGCCGTATAATGGCCTGCCGGTCGTGGAGCGCCCGCGTTGCAAGGCGCCGCGACCGTCCCCATCTTTTTCGCCTTCCGATGTGTGCGGCTTTCCCGAGCCGATGCCGATGGCTTCGCCGCTTCTCGCCAACCTGAACCCCGAGCAGCTCGCTGCGGTCACGCTCCCGCACGGCTCGGCGCTGATCCTCGCAGGCGCCGGCAGCGGCAAGACGCGCGTGCTGACCACGCGCATCGCGTGGCTGCTCGTGACCGGGCAGGCGGGTCCGCTGTCGATCCTCGCGGTGACGTTCACCAACAAGGCCGCGCGCGAGATGATGCTGCGGCTTTCGGCTCTGACACCGGTGAACACGCGCGGCATGTGGATCGGCACGTTCCATGGCCTTTGCAACCGCATGCTGCGCGCCCATCACCGCGATGCCAACCTGCCGCAGCTCTTCCAGATCCTCGACACGCAGGACCAGCTCGCGCTGATCAAGCGGCTTTACCGCGCCCACGGCATCGACGACGATCGCTACCCCGCGCGGCAGCTGCAGTCCTTCATCATGAACGCGAAGGAGCAGGGTCTGCGGCCGAACATGGTCGAGGCCGGCGACGATTTCGTCCGTGTGCAGGTCGAGCACTACGCACTCTACGAGGCGCTGTGCCAGCGCGAGGGCGTCGTCGACTTCGCCGAGCTGCTTCTGCGGAGCTACGAGCTGCTCGCCGGCAACGACCGGCTGCGCGAGCACTACCGGCGGCGCTTCTCGCATCTGCTGGTCGACGAATTCCAGGACACGAACGTGCTGCAGTACAGGTGGCTGCGGCTGCTCACCGGGCCCGAAACGACCGTATTCGCGGTCGGCGACGACGACCAGTCGATCTACGCGTTCCGCGGCGCGAACGTCGCCAACATGCAGCACTTCGAGCGCGATTTCGCCACTGCCGGGCGGCCGGTCGAGCTGATCAAGCTCGAGCAGAATTACCGCTCGCACGGCAACATCCTGGAGGCCGCGAATGCGTTGATCCGGCACAACCAGGCGCGGCTCGGCAAGAACCTCTGGACCGGCGAGGGCAAGGGCGAGCCCGTGCGCGCCTTCGCCGCGCCCTCCGACCTGGACGAGGCGGCATTCATCGTCGACATCGTCAGGAGCCTCACCGACGAAGGCGTGCCATTGTCCGAGGCGGCGATCCTCTACCGCTCGAACGCACAATCGCGGGTTCTGGAGCATGCGCTGTTCGGTGCCGGAATACCCTATCGCGTCTACGGCGGCATGCGCTTCTTCGAGCGTGCGGAGGTGAAGCATGCGCTCGGCTACCTGCGGCTCATCGCCCAGCCGGGCGACGACGGCGCATTGCTGCGCGTCGTCAATTTTCCGCCGCGCGGCATCGGCGCGCGCACGCTGGAGCAGCTGCAGGACAACGTGCGCGGCACGGGTACGACCCTCTGGGAGGCCGCCCGTGCGGGCGGGATTGGCGGGAGGGCGGGCGCAAGCCTCGCGGCGTTCGTTCGCCTGATCGAGAAGCTGCGCTCCGAAACGACGGCGCTGCCGCTCAGGGAAGCCGTCGAACACGTGATCGTGGCCTCGGGCCTGCTTGCCCACTACCGGCAGGAGAAGGAGGGGCAGGATCGCGTCGAGAATCTCGAGGAGCTCGTGAACGCTGCGGAGAGCTTCGTGCGCGAGCTCGAGATCGCCACCGATGCGCCGATGCTGTCGGAGCGCGTCGCTCCCGACACGCCGGCGCCCGAGGATGGACCGCAGGAAGGCGCGACGGATCCCCTGACCGCGTTTCTCGCGCACGCGGCGCTGGAGGCGGGTGAAACGCAGGCGGCGGAAGGTCGGCCCGCGTTGCAGCTCATGACCGTGCACTCGGCGAAGGGTCTCGAGTTCCACACGGTTTTCGTCACGGGGCTGGAGGAGGGGCTGTTCCCGCACGAGAACAGCCTGTCCGAGTTCAACGGCGTCGAGGAAGAGCGCCGGCTCATGTACGTGGCGATCACGCGAGCCAAGCGGCGGCTCTACCTCACGCAGGCGCAGACCCGCATGCTTCACGGCCAGACGCGCTACAACATTCCGAGCCGGTTCCTGGACGAGCTGCCGCGCGAGCTCTTGACGTGGCTTTCGCCGTGGCGGCGGCGCACGATCGACATCGACGAGTCCGAGTGGGGCGCGCAGGCGCCGCACTACCCGCAGGCAACGCCGCCCGCGCCGGCTTGGCGGATCGGACAGAGCGTCCGCCACGCCAAGTTCGGCGTCGGCGTCATCATCGACTCGGAAGGCCGAGGCAGCGATGCGCGCGTTCAGGTCAACTTCCGCAACGTCGGCGTCAAGTGGCTCGCGCTGGAATACGCGAAGTTGGAGCCAGCGTAAGGCGCCGCGGGGAAAACAGCGCCACCCGGCGTCTTGCGCGGGGCGGCCCGGTGCATGCGGCGTCGGGTCGTGCAACTGCCGCGCCGGAGTCCTGCGCGGCTACCGATCCAGCGGCGCGAGCGTCTCGCCTGCGTGGAACACGTCGCGGTAGCTCACGTAATCGGAAATGTGCAGCGTGGCGACGAAGAACATCAGGTAGGGCAGCGTGACGAGCAGCGCCAGCGCGCCGTCGACGTTGCCCAGCAGCTGCGAGATCGCGAGCAGGATCAGGTACGGGACGACGCCGCCGAGCACGAAGACGCCCAAACCGTAGACGAGCAGCGGGCGCCAGTTGGCGAGCGCGGCGCGCAGGCTTGCGCTCAACGCCGTCACCGCGTTCGCGTCCTGGAACACGACGAGGCCCGGCGCGAACCACAGCGCGAGGATCGTCGGCAGCGCACAGAACGCGGCGAAGAGCATGGACAGCTGGAGGTCGCCGCTGCGGATCATCTCCTCGGTCAGTTTTTCGCGGCCGGACAGCACATCCAGCAGTCGTCCGCCGTCGACGATCTGGGTGGCAAGGATCGACACGGTAATCCCGATCAGGAAAAACACGCCGAGCGGCAGCAGCGCCGACAGGTTCGACTTGAAGCCCTGGAAGAGCTGCGCAACGCGGGGCACACCGCCGCGCTCCTGCGCCCACGCCGCCGCGAGAAAGCCGACGGCGAAGACCGGCTTCAGCACCGGCACTGCCAGCTGTCCGATGTACGGCACGATGTCGATGAGGGCGAGTGAAGCGTAGTAGGCGAGCAGCAGCAGCAGCCAAGGCAGCCGCGCGCGCGAGAACATCGCGTAGGCGTCGCGCAGCCATGCGATGCCGCGGCGGCCGTCGTGGCGGGTGAATACGATGTCGCGCGCGTCCATTGCGGTCATCGGTTACGGCTCCGGCAGGCCGGGCATCGCCGCCACCCGGTGACGCAGGATCCGCTCGAAGCGCATCGGGTCATGCGCGTGCGTGAGTTCACCCGGGCGCGGCAGGTACAGGTCGTAGAGCCGCGAGAGCCAGAAGCGCAGTGCGGCGGCGCGCAGCAGTGCGGGCCACTGCGCGCGCTCCTCCGACGTCAGCGGGCGCACCGCCTGGTAACCGGCGATGAAGGCGATCACGCGATCCTGCGCGAGCGAGCCATCACCTGCGTCGCACCAGTCGTTGACGGCGATCGCGGCATCGTAGGCGAGGAAGTCGGTTGCGGCAAAGCCGAAGTCGATGATTCCGGCGACGCGTTCGCCGTTGAACAGCACATTGTCGCAGAACAGGTCGCCGTGGATTGCGCCTTTCGGCAACCTGCTCCGCCCGAATCCGGTCTGGAACGCGAGCTCCGCTTGCAGCAGCGCATCCTGGTCCGGCGTCAGGAACGGCCGGACGGCGCGTGCTGCGTGTCGCCACCACGCGGGCCCGCGCCGATTGGTAAGCCGCGCACGATAGCTCTGCGATGCGAGATGCAGCCTGGCGAGCGCAGCGCCGACCGCCTGACAATGCGAGATGGTCGGCGGAACGAGCGGCGCACCGTCCACCCGGGCGACCAGCCCGGCCGGCTTGCCGTTCAGGAGCGAGAACAGTGCGCCCGTGCGGTCGGGCTCAGGCGCCGGGACTTCGACCCTGGCGCACGCGAGGTGCGCCATCAGATTGAGGTAGAACGGCAAGTCCTCCGGCGGCAGCCGTTCGTACAACGTCAGTACGTAACGGCCCTTGACGGTCGTCACGAAGTAATTGGTGTTCTCGATGCCGTCGACGATCGGCTGCAGCTCGACTTGTCCACCCACCGAATAGCGCGTGAGCCAGGCGTCGAGGTCTTCGGCCGAAACCGTGGTGTAGACGGACATGGAACGGTGCGCGCCGCGATGCGACCGCGCGAGGCGGAGAAGGGCGGCTAGGTCACCAGGAGAACAACACCCACAGCGGGACCCGCAGATTGATGTCCAGGAAGTCCCGACGAATGAAGCCGGTGCCGCTGCTGCTCGGAATCAGGTAGTAGGGCCGGCCGGTCGTCGGCGTCACTTTGACGAACTTGAGCTCGCCGCCGATGCGCACTTCCTCCACCGTTTCCGTCTCGCGGCGGATGATCGTGACCTGCGGCTCGAGTTCCGGATCGCTTGCCACCGGTGGAAGAGGCGGAGGCGACGCATCGAGCTGCGGCGGCGGCGGGGGCAACGGCGGCGGCAGCGGTGCAGGCTGCGCCCACGCGGCACTCGCGAACGTGCAGAAGAACAGCGGAACGAACGCGGAGCTTATGCGCTTCATGCAAACACCGGGGTGGCTGGGACGATTCTAGCAGAGGGGGCGCACGCCGGCGTGGACAGCCAGGCGCGACACCTGCCATTCGACGTTCTCGTTGCGCCGAAACATCGCTCGCCTGTCGAGCGTGCGTCACGTCGGTGCAAACGGGAAACGGCGAAACTGCAGGATCTGCGATCGCCGTATCGTGCAGCACATCGCGCCATCGGCAACGCCGCACGTCATGGAAAGTACCGGCATCGGCCTTCGCGCCACGGCGGATCCCGGCCCGGCAGCGCGCCGAACCCGGCTTCGCGTCCCGTCGCGCCTGAGCCAGGTCGGGGAACTGCCCCGGACGGCGCCGCCCCAACGCGCTTGTTCAGATCACAGCGGCGAAGCGTCTAGAACCCAGGTTCTAGAGATTGAGCATCTTGTCGCGCTCGGCGCGCGTCGGCTGGAACCCGCGTCCCTCGTAGAACTCGAAGATCGCCTCGACGATGGCCTCCGGCTCGTCGATGACGCGCATCAGCTCCATGTCGCGCTCGCCGATCATGCCTTCGCCGACGAAGCGCTCGCGCATCCAGTCGACCAGGCCGCGCCAGAACTCGCTGCCGACGAGGATGATCGGGATGCGTCGTGACTTGCCGGTCTGCACGAGCGTCAGGCACTCGGAGAGCTCGTCCAGCGTACCGAAGCCTCCCGGCAGGACCACATACGCGGACGCGAAGCGCACGAACATCATCTTGCGCGCGAAGAAGTAGCGGAATCCGACATGCACGTCCTGGTACGCGTTGCTGCCCTCCTCGTGCGGCAGCAGGATGTTGAGGCCTACCGCCGGCGAACGACCTTCGTACGCGCCGAGATTGGCGGCCTCCATCAGCCCGGGGCCTCCGCCGGAGATCACCGCGAACCCGGCGTCGGAGAGCAGCCGCGCGATCACTCGCGTCTTGTCGTAGTACGGATGGCCTTCGCCGATGCGCGAGCTGCCGAACATCGAAACGGCCGGGCGGACGCCCCGCAGCCGCTCGGTCGCGACGGCGAACTCTGCCATAATTCCCAGCACCCGCCACGCTTCCTGACCGTTGGTCGTGTACGCGGCCTGGGGGTCGATGATCTCCGGAATTTTCGGGGTCAGCTGCATGCCTACGCTCGTTCTCGTCGACGGTTCTTCGTATCTTTACCGCGCCTTCCATGCGCTGCCCGATCTTCGCACGTCAACGGGGGAGCCGACGGGTGCGCTGCGCGGTGTGGTGGCGATGTTGCGCCGAATGGTGGAGGACGGCAAGCCGGATTACTTCGCCGTCGTTTTCGACGCGCCCGGCAAGACGTTTCGCGACGCATGGTATCCCCAATACAAGGCGAACCGTCCGCCGATGCCGGACGATCTCGCGGCACAAATCGGTCCGCTGCACGAACTCGTGCACGCGCACGGCTGGCCGATGCTGATGGTGGAGGGTGTCGAGGCGGACGACGTGATCGGCACGCTCGCGCGGAAGGCGAAGGCGCGCGGCATCGACACGATCATCTCGACCTCCGACAAGGATCTGGCGCAGCTGGTCGAGCCCGGCATCACGTGCGTCAACACGATGAGCAACGAGACGCTCGATCAGGACGGCGTGATCGCCAAGTTCGGCGTGCACCCCGATCAGGTGCTCGACTATCTGACGCTGATCGGTGATTCGGTCGACAACGTGCCCGGCGTGTCGAAGGTCGGCCCCAAGACGGCGTCCAAGTGGCTGAACCAGTACGGCACGCTCGATGCGATCGTCGCGCACGCGAACGAGATTCCCGGCGTCGTGGGCGAGAACCTGCGCGCCGCAATCGAATGGCTGCCGAAGGGGAGGCAGCTCCTGACGGTCAGGACGGACTGCGAATTGCCGGTCGAGCCGGCGGATCTGACCATCGCCGGTGTCGAAACCGACAAACTGCGGGAGCTGTTCGTTCGCTACGAACTCAAGAGCTGGCTCCGCGATCTCCCGGGAAGCGGCGGTGCCGCCGACGCGGGCGACGTGGCGGGAACGATCGCGGCACGCGCGGCACGTGACGACTCCGGAAGGCGTTTCGAGCCTGAACCCGGGCCGACGGCCGAACTCAAGGGAAAGCCGACGGACCTGAATTACGAAATGGTGCGGGACGAAACGGGGCTCGAGCGCTGGATCGCGGAAATATCGAAGGCCGATCTCGTCTGCTTCGACACCGAAACGACCAGCCTCGACCCGATGACCACCCAGATCGTCGGCGTCTCGTTCGCGGTTCAACCCGGGCATGCGTGCTACGTGCCGCTGGCGCACCGCTACGCGGGCGCACCGGAGCAGCTGAGCCGCGAGCGTGTGCTGGGGCGGCTTGCGCCGTGGTTTGCCGATGCGACGCGCGCCAAGCTCGGCCAGAACCTCAAGTTCGACCAGCACGCGCTCGCCAACCACGGCATTGCGCTCGCCGGGGTAGCCGACGACACGCTGCTGCAGTCGTACGTGCTCGAGTCGCACAAGCCGCACGATCTCGACAGCCTCGCGCTGCGGCATCTCGACTGGAAGCCGATCACGTACGCCGATGTCGCGGGGAAGGGCGCGGCGCAGATCGCTTTCGACCAGGTCTCCGTCGAGCACGCGACCGAGTACTCGGCCGAAGATGTCGACCTTACGCTGCGCCTCGACCGCTACTTCAAGCCCAGGATCGCAGCGAATCCGAAGCTCGTGCACATCTACCGCGATATCGAACTGCCGGTGCGCGAGGTGCTGTTCCGCATGGAGCGCAACGGCGTGCTGGTCGATGCGGAACGTTTGCGCCGGCAGAGCGGCGAGCTCGCCGAGCGAATCCTCGCGCTCGAGCAGCAGGCGTACGCGGCCGCCGGCGGGCCGTTCAACCTGGGCTCGCCCAAACAGCTTTCCGAAATCCTGTTCGAGCGGATGAAGCTGCCGGTCGTCAAGAAGACCGCCACCGGGCAGCCGTCGACCGACGAGGAGGTGCTCTCGGAGCTCGCCGCCGACTACCCGCTGCCCAAGCTGATTCTCGAGCATCGGGGAATGAGCAAGCTCAAGTCGACGTACACCGACAAGCTGCCGCAGATGATCAACCGCGAGACCGGGCGCGTGCACACGACGTTCGCGCAGGCCACCGCGGTGACCGGCCGGCTTGCATCGAGCGACCCCAACCTGCAGAACATCCCGGTGCGCACGAGCGAGGGGCGCCGCATCCGCGAGGCATTCGTCGCGCCGCCCGGACACGTTCTCGTCTCGGCCGATTATTCGCAGATCGAGTTGCGCATCATGGCGCACCTCTCCGGGGATCCCGCGCTCACGCGCGCGTTCCTCGAAGGCGCCGATATTCACCGGGCGACCGCGGCGGAGATCTTCGGCGTGCCTGCGGCCGATGTGTCCGCCGACCAGCGGCGCTACATCAAGGCGGTCAACTTCGGCCTGATCTATGGGATGGGCGCGTTCGGGCTCGCGCAGCAGCTTGGCATCGAACGCGGCGCCGCGCAGCAGTTCATCGAGAGGTACTTCCAGCGGTATCCCGGCGTGGCAGATTACATGGAGCGCACGCGCGAGCTGGCGCGCACGCAGGGCTTCGTCGAGACGGTGTTCGGGCGCAGGCTGTGGCTTCCGGACATCAAGGCGGCGAGCGGCCCGCGGCGCGCGGGCGCCGAGCGCGCGGCGATCAACGCGCCGATGCAGGGTACGGCTGCCGACTTGATCAAGCTCGCGATGATCGAGGTGCAGCGCTGGCTCGACGAGGACAGGCTCGCGACGCGGCTCCTGCTGCAAGTGCACGACGAGCTGGTGCTCGAGGTTCCGGACGGCGAGCTCGAGCTCGTGCAGCGCGAGCTGCCGTACCGGATGACGCGCGTCGCCGCGCTGCGCGTGCCGCTTGTCGTGGATGTCGGATCGGGCGCGAACTGGGACGAGGCGCACTGATCGGCGCGGGACACGGCGGATCGGCACCTGACGTCGTGTGAACAGTCCCTAACTCGCAAACACCTGCCGCCAGCTCGCGTACTGGCCCGCGAACGCGACCGGCGCAAGCACGAGCCAGCCGAGTAAGAACGGGATCGACGCGACGATCGCGAGCCCGATCAGGACGACGCCGTAGAGCAGGAACGGCAGCACGTTGCGCAGGCAGGCGTGCAGGCTCGTCGTCATCGCGTTCCACGGCGCGATGCCGTTGACCACGATCAGCGGCACCGCGAACCACCACATCATGGCGAGGACGCTGACTCCGACGATTGCGACGAGCAGCCCGAAGAGCGTCGCGACACCGAGGCTTGCAAGCACGGCGGCGCCCAACTGCACGGGATCGCCCCCGAGCAAGCTCGCAAAGCCGCCGGTGAATCCTATGGCGCCCGCGACGAGCAATACGAACGCGACCCAGATCGCCGCCGAGATGCCGAGGTTGATGAGGCCGAGCAGCATCAGCGGCGACATCTGGGGCGCCTTGAATCCGTCGAACAGGTGGGAAATTCTCAGTGGCTCGCCACGTGCGAGTGCCTGACAGCCGAGAATGGCGCCGCCCGCGAAGACGGGCGCGAGGAGCTGCTGCGCAGCCATGCCGGCAACCGGCACGAAGCCCAGCGCGAACATGATAACGAAGAAGATCAGCGTAATGGCAATCCAGGGGCCCGGTGCGGCTATGAAGATTCGCCAGCCCTCGGTCAGCCACGACACGCCGGCGCCCGCTTCCAGCGAGCGGGGCTCGGCGCTGCGGGTACCGCCCGGAGTGACCGCAACAGACGACGTCGGCGGCTGCGAAGGTGGAGGGGGCATGGGCGAGCTCATCGGGCGATCTCCTCGGACGCGATGGCGCATTGTAGTGGCGTGTCTGCGGGTCCGGTCGCCTGCGGGAAGGCGGATGGCCGCCTGGCGTTGAAAGCGAGGGCGCGCGGTACCATCTGCCGCAGACCGGCGCGCGCTCTCGCGTCCCGGCCTCTCCGGAGCAACCCCATGTCCGACCCGGTCAAGCGCCCCGTCGCCCGAGTAATCGCTGCGCGCCGCACCGTCGAAGGCGGCGGCTTCGTCGTGCGCCGCCCATTCCCGACGCCCGAGCTCGAATGGTTCGATCCGTTCCTGCTGCTGGACGAGATGGGGCCGGTGACGTATGCGCCGGGCACCGCGGTCGGCGCACCCGACCATCCGCATCGCGGCTTCGAGACGGTCACCTATCTCCTCGATGGCGAGTTCGTGCACGAGGACTCGACCGGCAATCGCGCGGTGCTTCGCGCCGGCGACGTCCAGTGGATGACGGCCGGCGACGGCGTGGTCCATTCCGAGATGCCGGGCGCGCGCATACGCCGCGAGGGCGGACGCGTGCACGGCTTCCAGCTCTGGGTGAATCTCCCGGCGCGTGACAAGCGCATGCCGCCGCGCTATCAGGACATCCGCGCAGGCTCGATGCCGACCGCAACCTCCGCCGACGGCCGCGCCACCGTCAAGGTGATCGCCGGAGAGGCGCTCGGTGTTTGCGCAAACGTGCAGACCCGCACGCCGATCCTCTGTTTCGACATCGCGCTCGAGGCCGGCGCCAGGCTCGCGCTCGCCACGCCCGGCTCTTATCGCGTGGCCGCGTACGTCTATGACGGCGACGTCAGTGTCGGCCCTGCGCGTATCAACGCCGAAAGCGGCGCCTTCGCGATGCTGGGCGAGGGCAGCGAGGTCGTGCTCGAGCGCGCCGCCGACGCGCGGGGCACCGCCCGCGTGCTGCTGCTCGGGGGCGAGCCGCTGTCCGAGCCGGTGGCGCGCCACGGCCCGTTCGTGATGAACACCGAAGCCGAGATCCTCGAGGCGATCCGCGACTATCAGTCGGGTCGCTTCGCGGCGATCGCGCGCTGAAGCGGGGGGCCCGGCTCGTGGAAGCGTTGCTCGCAGAACTGTCGCGCTACGGAGTCCCGTTCGTCGGCTTCAACGTGCTGCTGCAACAGCTCGGGTTGCCGATCCCGGCGGTACCGACGATGATGGTCGCCGGGGCGCTTGCCGCCGACGCGCGCCTGTCGGGCGTCGGCGTGTTCCTGATCTCGGTTGCCGCCTCGGTGCTCGCCGATGTCGTCTGGTTCTGGGCGGGACGCCATTACGGCTACCCGGTGCTGCGCTTCCTCTGCCGCGTGTCGCTCTCGCCGGATGCCTGCGTGCGGCAGACCGAAGGGATTTTCGAGCGATACGGGTTCTATTCGCTGGTCGTCTCGAAGTTCGTGCCTGGCTTCTCCACCGTCGCGCCGCCGGTCGCGGGCGCGCTTCGCATGGCGTTGCCGCAGTTCCTCCTCGCTGCTGTCGCGAGTGCAGCGCTGTGGGTCGGCGCCGCGATGGGCGTCGGTTGGGTATTTCGCTCGGAAATCGAGACGGCGCTTGCCTGGATGGCGCAGAACGTGGCACTTGCCGGGCTCGCGATCGGCGGACTGCTCGGGGCCTACATTGCGTGGAAGGCGCTGCAGCGCTGGCGCATGGCGCGCTACGTGCACGCCGCGCGCATCAGCGTGGAGGAGCTGAAGGAGCGGCTCTTCGGCGACAGCGCGCCATTTCTCGTCGACGTCGGCTCGAAGCTCGCGCACCAGTCGCGGCCGCATATCGTGAGCGCGGTGTTGATGGATCTGGACGAGATCGAACGCGAGATCGACGCCTTCCCGCGCGACCGCGAGATCGTCTTCTACTGCGCGTGCCCGAACGAGGCGTCGGCCAAGCGCGCTGCGCAGATCCTGCTCGGCAAGGGCTTCCGCGAAGTGCGGCCGCTGATCGGCGGGCTCGACGCGTGGATGGAGGCCGGGCACGCGGTCGAGCACGGGGTGAAGATGACCTTCGCGCCGGCGGAGCGCACGCAAGCCGCGGGGACGTCAACGCGCGCGGCGGCAGGCGAAGGACCATTCCGCCGCGTATTCGCGAGGTTCCGCCGCCCGTCGGACTGACCGCCCGCGCTGTCGCTGCCCGCGCAATCAACGCGAATGGGACGGATCGAGTGCCCGCTATCCCGCGGGCCGGTAAGGCACCTCTGATCAACTCCCACATGGTCGCGCTAGGGCTGCACGCGGATGAATGCGAGACTCGCGACGAAGGTCGTAGCCAAGCCTACGAGGCCGAGGAGCGAGGCGAAGCAGGCGCCGCGTGGAGCTAGAGCCCGACGGGACGGGGCTTTGCGGGCGGTCTGCTTTGTCGCCCGGCTTGCGAAGGCGCCCGGCCTTCGCGTCGCCGCGCTTCGCGCATACGCCCGCGGAGCGCGGAGCAGGGGCCCTGGAGCGAACGCGGGACGCGTGAGCCCGGGGATGCGACCGCGAAGCAGGCGCACGCCCCCGCCTCCGCTGCGCTCGTTCCGCAGCGCGACGCTGCGGCGGGGGTATTCCGCAAAGACCCGTCGCGGCCACGCGGGAGTTGGTCAGAGGTTCCCTAGTGCGCCGGATGACGCGGCGGCGCCTTGGCCGGCTCACGCACTTCGGCGCTGGCGCGGACGAACCACGTCTCGTGTTGCGATTCGCGAACCGGCGTGAAGCCGTGTTGAGCGAGCAACTTGGCAATCGCCGCCGCATGACGACCGGTGCGGCGCACGCGCATGAAGCGCGTCTGCTGTCCGGTGGGCGTCGAGAACAAAGCCTTCAGCATCGAGCGGCCATGGCCCTTGCCGCGCACCGCGGACTCGAGACCCGCGAGCCACAGCTCGTAGCCGCCTCCAGGTGCAGCGCGGAAGAGGCCGAAGCCGACCGGAGGTTCGTTGCCCGCCGTGTCGTCGGCCCAGTAGACATACCCCGGAACCGCGACCGTCTGCATCGCGCCGGTCTGCGGGTCCTGCATGACGAAATAGCCCGTCTTGAGCGCCTGGCGAAGCTCGCCGAAGAAGCGCTCGGCGTGCTTCGAGTCCCAGGCGAGCTGGGGTTCGAAACTGCCTTCGCGCGCGCCGTCGCGGATCAGCGAACGGAGCATGGCAAGGTGGCCGATGTGAGCGGGGCGGAGCATGACGCTTGTATCTTAACGCTGCCGCGGCGGCATGGCGCAGGAACCTTCCAGACGGTTCCTCCGCGCGTGTGAGCGGGCGTATGGGCCTCAGTTTTCGAAGCCTGGCCCGGTCCCGCAGGCACCCCGGCGGGCGCGTCCGCAAATGTCGTGGCATGATGGAGACTAAGCCAGCGGCGGTTAACTCCCGTTAACCAGGCTCACCGGGGCGCGGGCGAGACCTGGCGCTCGACCAACGCCCGATCGCCCACCATGCGCCCCCTTCTTGCCCCGCACGTGCAGGCGCTCGCCCCCGCAAAGCCGATTCCGCAACGCGATCGCGCGCCGGACTGGGTTGCGCAGGGAACGCCGACCGAACTGCGCCGCGCGCTTGCGGCCGCCCTTGGCGAGGCCCAGGTGCTGTGGCGGCCGCTCGACCTCGTCCGCTATGCGGCCGACGCGAGCCCCTACCGGCTGTTCCCCAAGGCGGTCGTCCTTGCACGGGACGCGGACGACATCCGGCGCGTCCTCGCATTCGCGCGGGAACACGGCGAAAGCGTGACGTTTCGCGCCGCCGGCACGAGCCTGTCGGGCCAAGCGCAGGGAGACGGCATCCTGGTCGACGTGCGCCGGCATTGGTCCGGCGTGACGGTGGAAGCTGGCGGGGAACGGCTGCGGGCGCGCCCCGGCACGATCCTGTCGCGCGCGAATCTGGCGCTCGCCGCGCATGGTCGCCGGCTCGGTCCCGATCCTGCGAGCGCGGCCGCGTGCACCGTCGGTGGCGTCATTGCCAACAACTCGAGCGGGATGTGCTGCGGCACGACGCAGAACAGCTACAAGACGCTCGCGTCGCTGACGTTCGTGCTCCCTTCGGGCACGACGATCGACACCGCGGCGCCCGATGCCGAGGCGCGTTTCATGGCCGCGGAAGCCGAGCTCGCGCGCGGGCTCGTCGAGATCAAGCGCGAGATCGAGGCGGACGCCTCGCTTGCGCTGCGCATCCGGCGCAAGTTCAGCATCAAGAACACGACCGGCTACCACATGGAAGCCTTCCTCGACGGCACGACGCCGCTCGAGATCTTCCGTCGGCTGCTCGTCGGGTCGGAGGGAACGCTCGCGTTCATCGCCGAGGGCGTGTTCGAGACGATCCGCGACGACCAGTTCCGCCTCACCGCGTTCATGATCTTCCCCGACATGCACGCGGCCTGCGATGCGGTGGCGCCGTTCGTTGCGGCCGGCGCGGCGGCGGTCGAACTGACCGATCGCGCCTCGCTGCATGCGGTGGACGGGAAACCCGGTGTTCCGGATCGCTGGCGGGATCTGCCCGAGTCCGCGACGGCGCTTCTGGTCGAGTTCCGCGCGCCGGACGAAGCGGCGCGCGCGACGGCCGCCGAACGTGCGGCGCGCGTGCTGGCATCGCTCGTGCTGCTCGAGCCCGCCCTGTTCACGCGCGATCCGGCGCTCGCTGCCCAGTACTGGAACGTGCGCAGCGGCCTCCTTGCCAGCGTAGGCGGGGCGCGGCCCCCGGGCTCGTCGTTCATCCTGGAAGATGTCTGTTTCCCGCCGGCAAGGCTTGCCGATGGCGCGCTCGACCTGCAGGCGCTCTTCCGCACGCACGGCTACGACGGGGTCGTATTCGGCCACGCGTCCGCTGGCAACCTGCATTTCCTGGTGACACCGTTCCTCAACGATCCGCGCGAGATCGCGCGCTTCGACGCGTTCATGCAGGACGTCGTCGCGCTCGTCGTCGACAAGTACGACGGCTCGCTCAAGGCCGAGCACGGTACGGGGCGCAACATTGCGCCGTTCGTCGAGCGGGAGTGGGGCGGGAAGCTCACCGAACTGATGTGGCAGGTCAAGCGTCTTGCCGATCCGCACGGCATCCTCGCGCCGGGCGTCATGCTCTCGCGCGACCCCGAAAGCCACCTCGCCAACCTGCAGACGGTGCCGAGCGTGGAGGACGGGGTCGATCGCTGCATCCAGTGCGGCTACTGCGAACGCGTATGCCCGAGCCGCGACCTGACGACGACACCGCGGCAGCGCATCGCGCTTCGCCGCGAGATGGTGCGGCAGCCCGAAGGATCGGCCGTCACCGCCGCGCTGCTCGCAGACTACGACTACGCGGCCGTGCAGACGTGCGCGGGGGACGGCAGCTGCGAGCTCGCATGCCCGGTCGGCATCAACACCGGCGCGCTGATGAAAGAGTTCCGCCATCGCGAGCACGGGGCGACCGCGGAGCGCGTCGCGGCCACGCTCGCGCGGCACTTCGGTGTCGTGGAGCGTGTCGCGAGGGCAGGCGTCGGCGTCGCGGGTGCGACCGCGCGCATCTTCGGGCACGGCACATTGCAGGCGATGACCGGTGCTGCACGCAGCGTGATCAGCAAGGACCTGATGCCGGGATGGCTCCCCAACATGCCCTCTGCAGCGGCGGCGATTCCGCCGACCTCGCGCGACGGCGCCGCCGCCGTCTATTTCAACGCATGCGTCAACCGCATCTTCGGCCAGACGGCGGGCAGCGCGCGCGAGCGGTCGCTTGCGCAGGCGCTGTGCGAGGTGTCGGCGCGCGCGGGCCTGCCGCTGTGGATCCCCGGAGACGTCGCCGGGCACTGCTGCGCCACGATCTGGCATTCCAAGGGCTACGAAGCGGGGAATGCGCTGATGGCGAATCGCGTCGCCGAGGCGATGTGGCGATGGAGCGGTGAGGGCGCGCTGCCGATCGTCTGCGACGCGAGCTCCTGCTCGCTCGGCCTGGCGAGCGAGATCGTGCCGTATCTGAGCGACGAGAACCGCGTGCGGCACGCCCGCATCGCCGTGTTCGACTCGATCGCCTGGGCGCACGATCGGCTGTTGCCCGCACTCACGGTGCGGCGCAAGGTGGCGGCGGCAGCCGTGCATCCGAGCTGCTCGACCCAGCATCTCAAGGTTGCGCCGAAGCTGCAGGCGATCGCGGCGGCGCTCGCGGACGAGGCGGTGACGCCCGGGAGCGCGGGTTGCTGCGGGTTCGCCGGCGACCGCGGCTTTCTGCATCCCGAGCTCACCGATGCGGCGATGGCCGAGGAGGCGGCGGAGGTCGCCTCCCGCGATTACGCCGCGTATCTCGGCAGCAACCGGACCTGCGAGATCGGCCTCGAGCGGGCGACCGGCCGCCACTACGAGTCGTTCGTGTTCCTGCTCGAGGAGCTCACCCGGCCCGGCTGAACGCGAGCGGCACTTCGGCGGCCTGCGGGCACCGCCAGCCGGCAGGTGCTGCAGCAGCGCAATCTGGCGTTTGATCCGTTGGACCGGTGCCGACCGCTCCCGGCCGGAAACCGGCGATGCGCCGATTTCGCTTCCTCGGCGACGCAAATTTCGCGGCCCCCATTGATTTCGCCCGCATACTTGCCTATTATTAGCACTCGTCAGACTTGAGTGCTAACACTCGGGTCTCGATTCCATGCCGGCTGCTCGACGTGCTCGTGTCAGCCGGAGGCAGCGAGCGGAAGATCGCTTCGTGCAATACTAATCCACAGGAGTGAGTGCTAACTATGAAGATTCGCCCGTTGCATGACCGGATCATCGTCAAGCGGTTGGAGGAAGAGCGCAAGTCGGCGGGTGGCATCGTCATCCCCGACACGGCCGCCGAGAAACCCTCGCAAGGCGAAGTGGTCGCGGTCGGACCCGGCAAGACCGACGACAACGGCAAGATCATCCCGATGGGCGTCAAGGTCGGCGAAAAGATCCTGTTCGGCAAGTACTCCGGCCAGGAATTCAAGTTCGAGGGGCACGACTACCTGCACATGCGTGAAGACGACGTGATCGGCGTCCTCGCCAAGTAAGCACCGACCCCAACGCTTCCACGTATCAGGAGAATCCAACATGGCATCCAAAGACGTACGCTTCGGCGACAACGTCCGCAACAAGATGGTGAACGGCGTGAACATCCTGTCGAACGCCGTCAGGGTGACGCTCGGCCCCAAGGGCCGCAACGTCGTGCTCGAGCGCAGCTTCGGCGCGCCGACGATCACCAAGGACGGCGTGTCCGTCGCCAAGGAAATCGAGCTGAAGGACCGGTTCGAGAACATGGGCGCGCAGATGGTGAAGGAAGTCGCGTCCAAGACCTCGGACGTCGCCGGAGATGGCACCACCACGGCAACGGTGCTCGCGCAGTCGATCGTCGCCGAGGGCATGAAGTTCGTCGCCGCCGGCATGAACCCGATGGATCTCAAGCGCGGCATCGACAAGGCGGTCATCGCCATCGTCGAGGAGCTGAAGAAGATCAGCAAGCCGTGCTCGAGCAGCAAGGAAATCTCGCAGGTCGGCGCGATCTCGGCCAATGCCGACGAGTCGATCGGCAAGACGATCGCCGAGGCAATGGACAAGGTCGGCAAGGAAGGCGTGATCACGGTCGAGGACGGCAAGGGGCTCGAAAACGAGCTCGACCTGGTCGAAGGCATGCAGTTCGACCGCGGCTACATCTCGCCGTACTTCATCAACAACCCGGACAAGCAGGTCGCGGTCCTCGAGGACCCCTACATCCTGCTGCACGACAAGAAGGTCAGCAACATCCGTGACCTCCTGCCCGTGCTCGAGCAGGTCGCGAAGTCGGGCAAGCCGCTCGTGATCGTCGCCGAAGACGTCGACGGCGAAGCGCTCGCGACGCTCGTGGTCAACAACATCAGGGGCATCCTGAAGACCGTCGCGGTCAAGGCGCCGGGCTTCGGTGATCGGCGCAAGGCGATGCTGGAAGACATCGCGATCCTGACCGGCGGCACCGTGATCGCCGAGGAGCTGGGCCTGAAGCTCGAAAACGCTTCGCTCAAGGATCTGGGCCGCGCGAAGCGCATCGAAGTCGCGAAGGAAGACACGACGATCATCGACGGCGCCGGCGAGAAGGCCTCGATCGAGGCACGCGTCAAGACGATCCGCAAGCAGGTCGAAGAGGCGACCTCCGACTATGACAAGGAGAAGCTGCAGGAGCGTGTGGCGAAGCTCGCCGGCGGCGTTGCGGTGATCAAGGTCGGCGCGGCCACCGAAGTCGAGATGAAGGAGAAGAAGGCGCGCGTCGAGGACGCGCTGCACGCGACCCGTGCCGCGGTCGAGGAAGGCATCGTCGCCGGCGGCGGCGTGGCCTACCTGCGCGCCCGCGCCAACCTCAAGAACCTGAAAGGTGACAACGCCGATCAGGAAGCCGGCATCAAGATCGTGCTGCGCGCAATCGAGGAGCCGCTGCGCCAGATCGTCGCCAATGCCGGCGACGAGCCCTCGGTGGTCGTCAACAAGGTGGTCGAGGGCAAGGGCAACTTCGGCTTCAACGCGGCGACCGGCCAGTACGGCGATCTCGTCGAGATGGGCGTGCTGGACCCGACCAAGGTCACGCGCTTCGCACTGCAGAACGCGGCGTCGGTGGCGAGCCTGATGCTGACGACCGAGGCGATGATCGCCGAGGCGCCGAAGGACGAGAAGCCGATGCCCGGCGGCGGCGGCATGGGCGGCATGGGCGGCATGGGCGACATGGACATGTGACGTTTCGAGCCGCCGCGGGAAACGGTGTCCCCCTAGACGCGGGGATCCGGATGCCGCAGCAAGCAAGGGCCCGGGCGACCGGGCCTTTTGCTTTGGTGCGCCAGACATGGCGCGTAGCGCCGTGATTGGCGCTGTTTGGCTCGCTATGGTGGCGAGTTGAATGACTTGGAGGTGAAAGTCCTCTACACACCCGGCAAGGGGAAGTGTTAGCCGGACGGCAAGGGTGTCGCGGGCGACTGCGAATCTGAAGGAAGCCGCAGGCAAAGTGCTGGCCTGACGAACAGGAAGCGGATAGAGGCGGTGTAGCGGGGTAAGGCGGCCAATATCGTCAAAGCCCGATACTTGCACGGAACGCTATGACGTAAATCCGACAGGCATAAGCATGAAGGTCACGCGTTTTACTCTGGGAGATCTGCCAACCTGCCTTGTGCTACCAACATCGCGAGGTGTTGGGAGGGGTTGGCAGAAGTCAGCAGAGGCCGTAGTAGTCGCTTGCCACCGAAGCGACGAAGGGCTGAACTTGTCATGAGTGGATAGTCTCGCGTGCTCTCTGCGCGGACAGGGCAGAAGTCTCGTGGCGACACGGGAGCCTGCAACTAAACTGGCGGGGCCGGACGCCCCGACGGTGGTCGCGGTGCCTATTGGACGACAGGCGACACGATGAACGGAACGCAACTCGCTGGGGCCGTTTGCCCAGTAGACAAGAACCGCCGTATGCGGAACCGCATGTACGGTGGTGTGGGAGGGCGACCGGGGTAACCCGGTCCCCTACCCGATTCCGGCGCGCGTTCCGTGCGAGGGCGTTCTGACCGGGCAACTTGGTCAGCGGAGCATGTCGATGCTAGATTGTGGTTTGTCGCAGAACATGCCGCTTCGGCTTGCCTGCGCGCCGGCCGCGGGCGTTCGCTGGAGCGAGGCTCGCGATCTACACCTCCAGGAGACATGACGATGGGAAACCGCGACAAGCAGCGCAAGGAACCGAAGAAGCCCAAGCAGCCGAAGAAGCCCACCCCATAGGGACTCGGCACGCTCGTGCGTCCGGCGGCGATGGGCCCGGGCTGATCGTCAGGGGGGAGGCCTGCGCCGAACGGCCTGCCCGGGGCGCTGCGCAACGCGCCGGCGCGGCTTGCCGCCGGCTGATCTCCGGCTGCCGGCTCGGTTCACCGCGCCGCCTCGCACTCCTCCCGAGGGTCGTTGCGCCGCCGGGAGGCCTCGGCGGCCCGTTCGCGGTACCCGTTCGCGAAATGCGACAGCGGCCTCGTCCGAACTGCCCTGGCCCGCTACCCGGTGGGGCGTCCCGGCAAAAAATGCCGTAGACTAACCAAGTTAGCGTACAAACCTCCACAACAACATCGTGTTGGCTCGGGGTCGCCACGGGCACGGGCGCGGCACCGTATCGACGGGAATGACCGTTTCATGACTTCCGGAATTGTTTTCGGGCTCGCTATTGCCGCGCTGGTGATCGCGGTCGTGATGGGCTTGATCCGCCGGAACCGGACGAGCGGCGGCGGTGCCAGTGGGGGCGTCGATTCGCCCAATACGGTGGCCCAGTGGACCGAAGGCGAGACGACACGGCTTTTGTCGTCGGCGGAACTGCCCGGTCTCTACCTGCTGCGTCCGCGGTTTCTGACCAAGGCCGAGGGCGTCGTCTTCCTGTTGCTGAGGGCGGCGTTTCCGCGCCACGAGATCTTTGCCCGGGTGCGGCTTTCCGACGTCCTGCAGGTCAAGATCGGCCCCCAGGGCATGGAGCGGTTGCGCGCCTTCCGCAAGATCGCGAATCAGCATGTCGGCTTCGTGATCTGCGACCGCGGGATGACCATCGTGGCGATCGTCGACTCGCGCGAGCCGGACGCGCTGACCAACCCGCGGGACCAGAAGCTCGAGATCATCAAGCAGCGCTGCCTGCAGGCCGCGCAGGTCAAGTACATCTGCGTGTATCCGCCGCAGCTGCCGCGCTACAAGGAACTGCGCGAACAGATCCTAGGCCCCACGGCAGATCTCGTCTGAGCATTCGCTGCACGAGCCGCGTGTCGGTTGTGCGGAGCTTCGCCGGCTCGAGATCTCGCCCGCGGCGAATCGCGTAACATCACGCCAACGCCGGCGCAATCCGCCGGCAATCCCGGGCCGTTTCCCGGCTGCTGTCCCGAGTCGAACCCACGATGAAGACCCCGCCGCGCGTCGATCCACGCGAGCGCACGGTACCGCATGCGCGGTGCGCGCAAATCGATCGGGGGGCGCCCGCGGTCGTTGGCGCCGAAGGCGCGCGGCTCTGCGGCGCCGATGGGCGTGGAATCTGCAGGCTTTCACCACGCTGCGGATGGCCCTCGTCCGCCCATCCGCAGGTGGCCGTGTGCGCCGATCGGTCCGGAACCCGTGTCGGGCGTACCCTTTCTCCGGAGTCCGCGCCATGACGTTCAAGCTCACGTATTCGACGATGTTCGACCCGCCTCGCGAACTGCACGCACGATTCGACGAGGCGCTCACGACGGTGCGCACCCACCTCGGCGCCGAGCACCCGATGCTGATCGGCGGAAACGATGAGCGCGCGCGGCGGCAGTTCGAGGTGCGTGCGCCGGCCGACACGCGCGTGCTGCTCGGAAGGTTTCAGGCGGGCGACGACACGCACGCGAAATCGGCGGTCGCGGTAGCCAGGGCCGCCTTCCCGGCATGGTCGCGCCTTCCGTGGCGCGAGCGCGTCGCGCTGCTGCGCTGCGCGGTACAGCGCATCGAGGAACGTGTCTTCGAGCTGGGCGCCGTGCTTGCGCTCGAGGTCGGCAAGAACCGGATGGAAGCGCTCGGCGAAGCACAGGAGACCGCGGACCTGATCGCGTACTACTGCGACCAGATGGAGGCGAACGACGGCTACGCGAAGGCGATGGCGCGGGACCCGCTGGCCGGGTTCGTATCGGAAAACAGGAGCATGCTGAAGCCGCACGGCGTCTGGCTCGTCATCTCACCGTTCAACTTCCCGTTCGCGCTGTCGGGCGGACCGTCGGGTGCGGCACTCGTCGCGGGCAACACGGTCGTGTTCAAGGCCGCAAGTGCGACGCCATGGAGCGGCCGCCTGCTCGCGCTCGCCTTCCGCGATGCGGGCATTCCGGCCGGTGTATTCAACTACGTGTCGGGTCCCGGCAGCTCGCTCGGTCCGGCGCTGATCGCGCATCCCGATGTGGCGGGCGTCACGTTCACCGGCAGCTTCGAGGTCGGCATGCACCTGTACCGCACGTTCGCGCAGTCGCGCTGGGCGCGTCCCTGCATCGCCGAGATGGGCGGCAAGAACGCGGCGATCGTTTCGCGCAGCGCGAATCTCGCCGATGCCGCGACCGGCGTTTCGCGGTCCGCGTTCGGCTTGTCGGGGCAGAAATGCTCGGCGTGCTCGCGCGTCTACGTCGAGCATTCCGTGTTCAATGATTTCGTCGCCGAGCTGCATCGCGTGACGCTCAAGATTGCCGTCGGCGATCCGACGCGGCGCGACAACTGGATGGGTCCGGTGATCGACGCGGCTGCGGTCGCCCGCTACGAGGACGCTGCGGCGACCGTGCAGAGCCTCGGCGCCGCCGGTGCGATCGTCGAGGGTGGCAGGCAGCTCGACGGGCACGATCACGCGCACGGTCATTTCGTCGCGCCGACGATCGCCCGCGTCGCCGCCGGACATCCGCTCTGGCAGCGGGAGCTCTTCGCCCCGTTCCTGCTGGTCGCCCCGGTGGACGACCTCGATCAGGCATTCGGACTCGCGAACGACAGCGGCTACGGCCTCACGGCCGGGTTCTACGGATCACCCGACGACACCGAGCGGTTCTTCGAGACGATCGAAGCGGGCGTTTGCTACGCGAATCGGCCCCAGGGCGCGACCACCGGCGCATGGCCCGGCTACCAGCCGTTCGGTGGCTGGAAGGGCTCGGGCTCGACCGGCAAGGGCGGCGGATCGCTCTACTATCTGCCGCAGTACCTGCGCGAGCAGTCGCAGACCCGCGTCCGGCGCGCGTAGGCATCGGCGCCCGCACGCGTGCGGGTCGCTCGATCACGCGGCGCCGAGGACCTTCGCATAGAGCGAGCGGTCGAGGTTGCCGCCGCTCACGATGACGCCGATTCGCTTGCCGGCGCGGTCCGAAGCCTTGACGAGCGCGGCGACCGCCGCCGCGCCCGCGCCCTCGGCGACGTGATGCGTGGTGTCGAAGCAGATGCGCATCGCGTCCTCGACCTCCGCGTCATTCACCTCGACCACGTCCTCTGCGCCGCGAAAGATCACGTCGAGCGCGGCAGGGACCGGCACCCGCACCGCCATGCCGTCGGCCATCGTCTGCGCATGCTCGGTCTCGATCGCGCGCCGCGCACGGAACGACTGCGCATAGGCGTTCGCCCCGGCGGACACGACACCGACGATCGCGGTGGCAAGCCCGAGCGCGTCGCGCGCCGAGATGAGGCCACAAATTCCCGAGCCGCAGCCGATCGGCACGTAGACCCGATCGAGCCGCGCCGCATTGCGGAAAAGCTCCAGCGCGTAAGTGCCGACGCCCGCCACCAGTTCGCGCTCGAATGGCCCGACGAAATGGAGACCGTGCGTCTGCGCCAGCGCACCGGCGTGCACGCGCGCTTCGTCGAAATCGCGGCCGTGCTCGACCAGCGCGGCGCCGAACGCGCGCATCGCCGCGTTCTTGGCGGGCGAATTGCCGTGCGGCACGACGATCGTGCAGTCGATTCCGTGCCGCCGCGACGCGTAGGCGAGGCTTTGCCCATGGTTGCCCCGTGTCGCGCTGATGACGCCGCGGATGCCCGGATCGCGCTCGACCAGCTGCGCGATCAGGTTCAGTCCGCCGCGAACCTTGAAGGCGCCGGTCGGCGTATGGTTCTCGTGCTTGACCCACACCTCGCAGTTCGCGTGCCGAGCGAGCAGCGGCCACGCGTACTGCGGCGTGGGCAACATCGCTGCATAGACTCGCCCTGCCGCGGCCTCGAGCTCGGCGAGGCCGATCATGGGCCCGTCAATTCTGGACGAGGTTGAGCCACGCCCACAGCACGATCAGTGCACCGATGACCGACAGCACGATTCCGGCGGGATGGAAGCGCCCGTCGGGCGAGCGCCAGATCAGTGAGCCGATCACCCCTCCTATCAAAGAGCCGACAATGCCCAGGATCACGGTCATCCAGAAGCCGAGATTGACGGCGCCGGGATAGATCCAGCGGGCGAGTACGCCGACGACGAAGCCGACGACGATCATCGAGATCAGACGCAACATGGGAAAGCCTCCAAAACGGAATGGGCGTGCAGCGTCGGGCAGAAACCGAGGGGATGCTAGCACGCCGTGCCGCGACCGATGCGCGAGGCGCGCTGTAAGGGCTGCGCTGCCGCGGCGACCAATGGCGATGCCGATCATCCTCGTCCTCGCGCTCGCCTTCGTCGTGCCCGCGCTCGCAGAAGCGTCACCTTGCCGCGCACAAAGCGGCCGGCACGTGTTTCCGCTCGTGGAGCTTTACACCTCCGAAGGCTGCGACAGCTGTCCGCCGGCCGATCGCTGGCTCTCGGCGCAATTTCCGCCCGGCGAGCCGAGCAAAGCATTTCCGCTCGCGTTCCACGTCGACTACTGGGACCGGCTGGGTTGGAGGGACCGCTTCGCGAGCCCCGCGTTCACCGAACGCCAGCACGCCGCCGCGAAATCCCGGAGGAACACGGTCGTGTACACGCCGCAGGTGCTGGTGCAGGGCTACGCGATCGAGCGCTGGCGGGGAAGCGACGCCTCGGATGCGATCCACGCTGCGCGCAACCGCGAAGCGCAGGCGTGGCTGGAACTGAGCGCGACCGTTCATGACAACAGCGTCTCGGTCGACGTTCGCACCACGCTCGCCCGTGCGGTCGCGCGAAGCGACGCCGCGCTCTTCGTTGCCTACGCCGACAGCGGCCTTCAGTCGCAGGTGACCGCGGGGGAGAACCGCGGCGTCCGGCTGACGCACGACCACGTCGTGCGCGAGTTGCGGTCGGCGATGCTCTACACCGTTGGCGCAACGGAGGCCTCGTTCTCGTTCCGGCGGCCGGAGGAAGCGGGGGTCGCGCCGACGATCGTGGCGTTCGTGCAGAATCGCGCCACGGGCGGTGTGCTCCAGTCGGTCGCGTTGCTGCTCGATCGCTGCCGCTGATCGCAGGCCGGCCTGTCGCCGCGTGCCTGCCCCGAGGCCGGAGGCCTTCGCCATCCGGTCGGCAGCCTCGAGGACATGGCCATCATGCCGTTACAGCGCGCTTCGGAAATGAGTGACGATTCGCTCCAGGGTCGGTGTCATCTTCACGTACGCGGGAGTCCGGCGGCTTTCGAGGCAGCGCTGCCGGGTCAGCGCCTTCGCGGGGACGACGACTGCCTTGTTCAACTGGCTCTTCGGGGAAGCGCTCGATAATCCGAGCGCGCTTGCTCAGGAGAAAGCATGCTTCCGCTTGCCGGAGTCCGCGTCGTCGACCTGACCAACGTGCTGGCAGGTCCGTTCTGTGGGTATCAGCTCGCCCGCATGGGGGCCGAGGTGATCAAGGTCGAGAATCCCAGGGGCGGCGACCTCGCGCGCCGGCTGGGCGCCGACGCCGAGATGGCCCGCCGCGACATGGGTCTTTCGTTCGTTGCCGTCAACGCTGCGAAGCAGTCGGTTGCGCTCGATCTCAAGGATCCGCGCGGCAAGGCGATCTTCCTCGATCTCGTCGCCCAGTCCGACGTCGTGCTGGAGAACTTCCGCCCGGGCGTGATGAGGCGGCTCGGGCTCGACTACGTGGTGCTCGCCGGGCGCAACCCCCGCATTGTCTACTGCGCGATTTCCGGTTTCGGACAGACCGGCCCCTGGCGCGACCGGCCGGCGTACGACCAGATCGTGCAGGGACTCTCCGGCGTGATGAGCGTGACCGGGGACAGAGCTTCGGCTCCGCTGCGCGCCGGGTTCCCGATCTGCGACACGGTCGGTGGCCTTACCGCGGCCTTCGCGGTGTGCGCTGCGCTGGTCGAGCAGCGCGCGACCGGGAAGGGTCGCTCGATCGACGTCTCGCTGCTCGAGTCCACGCTCGCGACGATGGGCTGGGTGGTTTCCAACTATCTCAACGCCGGTGCGATCCCGCAGCCGATGGGCAACGAGAACTTCACGGCGGCCCCTTCCGGCACGTTCCGCACCGGCGACGGCCTGCTCAACATCTCGGCCAACGAGCAAAGGCAGTACGAGACGCTCTGCGACCTGATCGGCCGGCCCGAACTTGCGACCGACGCCCGCTTCGCCGAACGTCAGGCGCGCAAGCGCAACCGCGAGGCGCTGCGCGGCCTGATCGAGGAGCGCCTCGCCGCGCGCGGCGCGGCGGAATGGGAGACCGTGCTGAACGAGGCCGGTGTCCCGGCGGGATGCGTCCTCGGCGTGCCGGAGATTCTCGATCATCCGCAGGTTCGCGATCGCCAGTTCGTCGAAGCGCTGCCCGCCGGCCGCGCGGACGGCGGGCCGCTGCGCGTCACGCGTCCCGGATTCCGTCTCGATGACGACCTCGCTCCCCCGGCCGTCCCGCCGGCGCTCGGCGCGGATACACGCGGATGGTTGCGCAGGCTCGGTCGTTCCGAGCAGGACGTGGACGAGCTCGCCCGCGCAGGCGTGATCGCCGTCGCCACGTAGCTCGACCCTTCCGGCTGGCGCGGCCGCGCCAACGGCCGGCATCGGGCAGAACGGCGCTTCGCGGGCGCCGTCTTGCGGCGACGGCCGAGCAGCCCGCTACTGCACGACCTGCGCGAGCCTGCCGGTCTGGTACCTGGTTGCGATTTCGGTGAGCGATTCCGCCTTGATCTTCGACGCCATCCCTGCAGCGCCGAACTGCTCGTAGCGCTGTTTGCAGATCGCCTTGGCCGCCTGCGTCGCGGGCTTCAGAAACTCGCGCGGGTCGAACTTCGACGGGTTCTCGGCGAGGAACTTACGGGTCGCCGCCGTCATCGCGAGGCGGATATCGGTGTCGATGTTGACCTTGCGCACGCCGTGCTTGATGCCTTCCTGGATCTCCTCGACCGGCACGCCGTAGGTCTCCTTCATGTCTCCGCCGTACTTGCGGATCTCGGCGAGAATATCCTGCGGCACCGACGAGCTGCCGTGCATCACGAGATGCGTGTTGGGGATGCGGCGGTGGATTGCCTTGATCCGCTCGATCGCGAGGATGTCGCCGGTCGGCTTGCGCGAGAACTTGTAGGCCCCGTGCGAGGTGCCGATCGCGATTGCCAGCGCGTCCACCTGCGTGCGCTTGACGAAGTCGGCAGCCTGCTCGGGGTCGGTCAGCAGCATGTCGCGGGTCATCGTGCCCTCGGCGCCGTGGCCGTCTTCCTTGTCGCCCTTCATCGTTTCCAGCGAACCGAGGCAGCCGAGCTCACCCTCCACCGTGACGCCGAGCCGGTGCGCCATGTCCACCACCTGCCTCGTGACGCGCACGTTGTAGTCGTAGTCGGCGATCGTCTTGCCGTCTTCCTTGAGCGAGCCGTCCATCATCACGCTCGAAAAGCCGAGCTTCATCGCCGAGTCGCACACAGCCGGCGACTGGCCGTGGTCCTGGTGCATGACAATCGGGATGTTCGGATAGCTTTCGACCGCGGCCTCGATCAGGTGCCGCAGGAACAGCTCGCCCGCGTATTTGCGCGCACCCGCGGAGGCCTGCATGATGACCGGGCTGTCGGTCTCGGCAGCGGCGGACATGATCGCCTGGACCTGCTCGAGGTTGTTGACGTTGAATGCAGGCAGGCCGTAGCCGTGCTCCGCCGCATGGTCGAGCAATTGACGCATCGAGACGAGAGGCATGGAGAACTCCGCAGGAGGTGCACAGAAGAAGGTCGATTTTACTCCTGCCGGAGCCGCTGCTGTGCCTTCCCAGATCGCCCGGAGCGGACCGACAGGGCAAGCCGAAAGGCGCGGAAGCCTTGGCCGAGGGTGAGCGCCGGCAGCGGCAAGTCTGCCGAACCACAAGCAATGCTCGCGCGCCGAGATCCGCGAACTTGCCGCGCGCGGCCGCAAGCTCGACGTTCGCTGTGGCGCGCTTGCGCGAACACCGGGCCTATAAGGCGCGGTGCTCTCCGATCTTCACGAGCTTCATCGTGTTGGTACCACCGGACTTGCCCATCGGCTCGCCCGACGTGAGCACGATGAGATCCCCGGGCTCGACCTGTCCCCGCGCAAGCAGCAGGTCCTCGACCGCGAGCAGGACCTCGGCGCTGTCGCCGCGCTGCTCCATGAACACCGGCCGGACATTGCGATACAGCGCCATCTTGCGCTGCGTCGCGATCTCGGGCGTGAGCGCGAAGATCGGGCAGCCGGGGTTGTGCCGCGACATCCAAAGCGCCGTGGAGCCGGATTGGGTGAGCGCGGCGATCGCCTTGACTTTCAGATGGTATGCGGTGAAGAGCGCGGCCATCGCGACCGACTGGTCGATGCGCGTGAAGGTGGTGTCGAGGAAGCTGCTTTCCAGCTTGGCCTCGTCCGATTTCTCGGCCTCGAGGCACACCTGCGCCATCGTCTCGACCGTCTCGACCGGATACTTGCCGGACGCGGTCTCCGCGGAGAGCATCACCGCATCGGTGCCATCCAGCACGGCGTTCGCGACGTCGGATACCTCGGCGCGCGTGGGCACCGGGCTGTGGATCATCGACTCCATCATCTGCGTCGCGGTGATCGTGAGCTTGTTCCGCGCGCGCGCCATGCGCAGCATGCGCTTCTGCAGCCCGGGTACGGCGGCGTTGCCGACCTCGACGGCGAGATCGCCGCGGGCGACCATGATCCCGTCGGACTCGTCGATGATCTCGGCGAGCGCCGCAATGGCCTCGGCCCGCTCGATCTTCGCGATCAGCTGCGCCTCGCCGCCCGCCGCGCGCACCAGCTGACGGGCCATGTACATGTCCTCGCGGCTTTTCGGGAACGACACGGCGACGTAATCGGCTGCGAAGTGGACGGCCGTTTTCAGGTCTTCCATGTCCTTGGCCGTGAGCGAGGGTGCCGACAGCCCGCCGCCCAGCCGGTTGATACCCTTGTTGTTCGACAGCACGCCGCCGAGCTCCACGCGCGTGACGATGCGCGACCCCTCGACCGCCTCGACCCTGAGCCGGATCAGACCGTCGTCGAGCAGCAGCGTCACGCCGGGAGCGACGTCGCGCGGCAGCTCCTTGTAATCGAGACCGACGTGCGTTTGATCGCCGAGCTCGGCCTCGGCGTCCAGCACGAAGGGTTGGCCCGGTTCCAGCTCGACGCGCCCCTCGGCGAAGCGCCCGATCCGGATCTTCGGCCCCTGCAGGTCGGCCATGACCGCGACTTCGCGCCCCTGCCGCTTGGCGGTATCGCGCACCATCTGGGCGCGCTCGACGTGGTCGGACGCGAGGCCATGCGAGAAATTGAGCCTGACGACGTCCACGCCGGCGGCGAGCATGCGGGTGAGGACCTCGGGTTCGTTGCACGCGGGCCCGAGGGTGGCGACGATCTTGGTCGAACGGGGCAAAGTCGCTTCGCGAATCGGTTGGCTGCGGAACCAGCAGCGTTCCGATGGTATGCCAAATCGCGCAGCCGCGAAACGCGACCGTGCCAAGTGCCGCAGGAATCGGCTCCCGATCCGGCATTGCCGCGACACCCGAGCCGGAGCATGTCGGCGGACAGCGCCCGTTTCCGGCGCATGGGCCGCCCACGTGAGAGCGCGACGCCCGACTTCTTGTTCGCGGGCTCGACGTCGCGAAGCCGTGCGAGGCGACCGGCACGTTTCACGACGAAGTGCGCACCCGCGGCCCGGGCCCGCGGCGTCAGACCAGCGCCTGTGTATCCGCGTCGACCGGAAGCGCCTGCCCGGAGATGTTCGCGCCGATCGGCGAGGCCAGGAACACGATCGCGTTCGCGATGTCGTTGGCGGTCACGAGGCGCTTGAGCGAGGTCTTCGCCAAAGCTTCCGCGCGCACCACGTCGGGCGACACGCCGCGCAACGCGGCCTTGGTTGCGAACACGGCGTCGATACGCGCACCGGCGACCGAACCAGGGCAGATGGCGTTGACGCGAATGGCGAAGGGGCCGAGCTCGATCGACAGCGACTTCGTAAAGCCGATCACACCCCATTTCGCCGCGGCGTAGGGCGTACGCATGGGAAAGCCGAACCGCCCGGCGGCCGACGAGAGATTGGCAATGCTCGCGTTGCTGCTCGCCTTCAGCAACGGGATCGCGCGCTGCACGCACAGGAACTGGCCGGTGAGGTTCACGGCGAGCGTGCGCTCCCAGTCGGCCAGCGTCACGTCCTCGCAGGGCGCCGTCGGCCCGGCAACGCCGGCGTTGTTGACCAGCGCGTCGAGTCCACCGAGCCCGCGTGCGACGTCGTCGAACAGGCGCTTGACCGCCGCCGGATCGGCCACATCGCACACGCTTGCGGTCAGCGCAGGGTCGCTGCCCGCGACAGCGCCGAGCGCCTTCTCATCGACGTCGCACAGGTGCACTCGCGCGCCTTCGCGCGCGAAAGCGCGCGCCGTCGCGAGCCCGATGCCCGATGCTCCGGCGGTCACGAGCACCCGCAAATCGCGGATCTTGAGGTCCATTGTTCCTCCTGGGATTCGGGCAAGCGGTGCAGCGACAGGATATAGTCGGCCGCGCTTTCGATGTCGCCGAGGAGCGCGCGTCGTGCGGCAGGACCGTCGCGACGCTCGAGTGCCGCGACGAGATGCGCATGGTGCTCGTGCGCGGCGAGTGCGCGCAGCCTTTGTGGACCGGAGCGCAGGTCGAGGTTCAACACCGGCCCGATCTTGCGCCACAACCCCTCGATGAGCGTCAGAAGCGTGGGCATCCGCGCCGACGCGTAGATGGCGAAATGCAGGCGCTGATTGGCGTGGATCGCCACCGCGGCGTCGGGGCGCCGGCTCCTGGCCGCCCGCCGAAAGCGCTCGTGGTGCGCGCGGATGGCGGCAAGCTCGCGCGGCGTCGCATGGGCCGCGGCGTGTTCGGCGGCCATGCCTTCAAGCGCAACGCGGATCGTACGCAGCTCGACGAAGCGGGCGCGTGTCATCAGCGGCACCCAGGCGCCGCTCTGCGGCCGAACCTCGAGTGCACCATCCGCGACGAGGCGCTCGATCGCCGCGCGGATCGGCATCGGGCTCATCGCAAAGCTTGCGGCCAGCTCGCGGGTCGAGAGTCGATCGCCCGGTGCGACCTGGCCGGCGATCAAGAGATCGGTGAGCTTTGCGTAGGCGTGATCGGCGAGCGTCCCGCGGGTGGCCGCGGCAGGCGGGACGGACGCGTGCGGTGCGGCGAGGCTCATGGGGCAATTTGCGGCCCGGCAAGACGAACGCGCGGGACCGATTCCTTGTGCGCTGGACAAGCGCGGATCGGTGCATTATAACTGCGATCGCAGTTGCGCCAAACGACATCCGCACCCAACCGAGGCCGCCGACGGTCGAAGCGGCGGCCCATTCCTGGAGGAGCCATGAACGAGTCGACGAGCCGCGGGCGCCGCGGTGTACTCAAGGCCGGAGCCGCCGCGGCGGCGCTGGGCGCGCTGGGATTCCCTGCCATCAGTCGCGGCCAGGCGGAGGCGATCCGCATCGGTCACCTGACGCCGCGCACGGGGTTTCTCGGACCGCTGGGCGAATACGCGGTGAAAGGCGTCAACCTCGCCGCGGACGAGATCAACGCGGCCGGCGGCGTCATGGGCCGCAAGATCGAGCTGATCGCCGAGGACAGCGTCAATCCGCAGACGGCCTCGACGAAGGCCCAGCGGCTGATCGAGCGCGACAAGGTCGCCGCGATCGTCGGCGAGATCAGCTCGGCGTCCGGACTTGCGATTGCCCAGGTGGCGCAACGCAACCGCACGTTGTTCTTCAACACCGGCTGCAATTCGGACGAGCTCCGCGGCAAGGCGTGCAACCGATACATGTTTCACACCGAGGCCGCCAACACGATGTACGTCTACGCCGCCGGCCAGGCCCTTCTGCGCGAAGGGATGGTCAAGGGCAAGAAGTGGTACAGCCTGACCGCCGACTACGCGTTCGGCCACGACCTGCTCAAGGCGGCCAAGCGCTTCATGACGGCCAATGGCGGCGAGTTCGCGGCCGACGAGCTGGTGCCGACCGACGCGGCGGACTTCTCGGCCTACCTGCTCAAGATCCGCAACGCCAAGCCCGATATCGTGATCTCGAACCTCGCCGGCGCGCAGATCACCAATTTCATGAAGCAATACACGGAATTCGGCCTGCCGTTCCCGGTCGCGGGCTTCGGCTTCGACACCGCGCTTGCCTGGGGTGCCGGCAAGGGCAACCTCACCGGCATCTGGCCGCTCGTCTGGAGTCACGAAGTCAAGACGCCGTCGGCGCAGGCGTTCACCGATGCGTTCACGAAGAAATACGGAGGACCGCCGGACAACCAGGCCTGGGGCGACTACCTGTCGCTCAAGCACCTCGCGCAGGCGATGGCGGAGCTCAAGACGACCGACTCCACCCGGATCGCGGAGCACATGGAGAAGGGCGCGAAGTTCGACGTGCTGAAATCGCGCGAGGGTTATTACCGCAACTGGGACCACCAGCTGATGCAGGAGATGTACACGATCCGCTTCAAACCCGCGGCCGAGGTCAAGGACAAGTGGGACCTCTTCACGACGTCACCGCCGGTCCCGGCCGCGAGCCAGAGCCTCGAGGTCATCGCGCCCACGCGCGAGGACAACAACTGCACGATGCCCGCGTGACGTGACGCCTCCCGTGCGGACGAGGCGCTCGAGCGTCGTCCGCACGGGTGTCCCATGGTCCTGACCCAGATTCTCGAACAGGTCTTGAACGGCCTGGTCGCAGGCGCGTACTACCTGCTGATCGCGCTCGGCCTGTCGCTCATCTTTTCTCTCGGCGGGCTCGTCAACCTCGCGCACGGCGCGTTCTACGCGCTCGGCGCGTATTTCGCGGTCAAGTTGGCCGACCTCGCCGGCTTCGGCGGCGTGCTCGTGATCTCGCCATTGCTGGTCGCGCTGGTCGGCCTCGTGATCGAGCGGTTCCTGTTCCGGCGCTTCTACCGCGAGGACCCCGCGCTCGGCCTCCTGCTCACGTTCGGACTCGCGATGGTCGCCGAGCAGACGCTGCGCATGGTCTTCGGCGCAGCCCCGCTGCCGTTCGCGATTCCCGAGTTGCTGAAGGGCCAGTTTCTGGTCGGGGACTTCATCTACTCGAAGTACCGGATGGTGATGCTCGCGATCGCCGCGGCTGCGGTGGCCGGCCTGTGGTACATGCTGAAGCGCACGCCGTTCGGGCGCGTGGTGCGGGCGGGCGTGCAGAACCCCGACATGGTGGCGGCGCTCGGCATCTCGCTGCAGCCGTACATGACGGCCGTGGTCGCGATCAGCGTCGCGCTGGCCGCGCTCGCGGGCGTATTGCTCGCGCCGATCACCGGCGTCCATCCGGCGATGGGCGCGGAGATCCTGACGGCGGCATTCGTCGTCGTGGTGATCGGCGGCCTGGGTTCGTTCTGGGGCGTGGTCTGGGCGGCGCTGATCGTCGGCGTGGTTCGCGGCCTCACCGTCTACTTCTATCCCGCCGCGGCCGAAGCCTCGATGTACCTGCTGATGCTGTTCGTTCTCCTGGTCCGGCCGCGCGGCCTGTTCGGCGAGCGGATCCAGCGCTTCGAATGAACGCATTGCGCTCGCCGGTTGCGGTTTCCGCGCTCGCCGCGGTCGTGCTGCCATTCCTGCTGCTGGCCGGCGGCCTCACGCTCACGAGCGCCACCGATGTCGTGATTTTCGGGATCGCCTGCATGGCCCTGAACCTCCTTGTCGGCCACACGGGGCTCGTCTCCTTCGGACACGGCGCCTGGTTCGGACTGGGCGCGTATGCGGCGGCGCTCACGCAGAAGTACTGGTTCCCGGGCTCGGTGCTGTGGCCGGGACTGGCCGCGTTCGTGTTCCTGCTTGTCGCCGCCGTGCCCGTCGGGTTCCTGGTGCTGCGCCGGCGCGGCGTGTACTTCTCGCTGCTCACACTCGCGTTCTCGGCGCTGACCTACGCGATCGCTTTTCGCTGGACGGCGTTCACCGGCGGCGAAAGCGGATTGGGCGGCGTCACGCGGGCCGATTGGCTCGGGCTCGACCTCGAGAATGCCTGGATCTATTACACGCTGGTGGCGGTGTTCGGCGTCGCGGTCGTGCACGCGCTCGAGCGCTTTCGTCGCTCGGCGATCGGCACCGTTCTGGTCGCCATCCGCGAAAACGAGCAGCGCGCGCAGTTCATCGGCTATGCGACCAACCGCTACAAGCAGATCGCATACGCGGTATCTGCGGTGCTGACCGGATGCGCCGGGGTCCTGTTCGCGTTCCATCATCGCTTCGCGTCGGCCGACCCGACGTCGGTGTCCTTCTCGGGGGCGTTGCTTGCCATGGTCATCATCGGTGGCATGCGCAGCCTGCTCGGTCCGGCGCTGGGCGCGCTGTTCTACATCCTTTTCCAGGAATACCTGTCCATCTGGACGCCGCACTGGCTGCTGTACTTCGGGCTGTTGTTCGTCGGCTTCATCGTCTTCTCGCCGGCCGGGCTGGTCGGCGTGTGGCGACGCGCGACCGAGCCCTTCAGACCCAAGACGGTCGAGGCGGCCGCAATGTCGGCTCGCGCGATCGAACACGGCGTGCCGCTCCCCGATTTCCTGAAGCACGCGCCGCATGCGGACGACGTGGTGCTGGACGCGCGAGACCTCGCGAAGTCATTCGGCGGCATCAAGGCGGTGACCGATGCATCGCTTGCCATTCGCGACCGTTCGCTGCACGCGCTGATCGGACCCAACGGTGCCGGCAAGACGACGGTCTTCAATCTCCTGACGGGAATGTTCGCACCCGATCACGGTTCGGTGGTCCTCGCCGGCCGCTCGATCGCGGGACTGCCCTCTTACCAGATTGCCGCGGCCGGACTCGGCCGGTCGTTCCAGATCACGAACCTGTTCCCCGGCGTCTCGATCGCGGAGAACCTCCGGCTCGCGGTGCAGGCCCGCGACGCTTCGCATTTCGACGGGTGGACCGATGCGCAGAAGAACGAGCGCGTGCGTGCCCGCACGGCGGAGCTGATCCGCTATCTGGGGCTGTCAGGCATCGAGCAGGCCGAGGCGGGATCGCTGTCTTACGGGGGACAACGCCTGCTCGACATGGGCCTCGCGCTTGCAGGGGCGCCGCGCGTGCTCCTGCTCGACGAGCCGTTGGCAGGGCTCGCGGCGGCGGAGCGCGAGCGGGTCGGCGCCCTGATCAAGCGCGTCTCGGCCGACCTGCCCGTGCTTCTGGTCGAGCACGACATCGACCGCGTCTTCGCGCTCGCCGATCGGGTTACCGTGATGAACGAGGGGGTGGTGCTGATCGACGGCACCGCGGCCGCCGCGCGCGACAGCAAGGCGGTGCGCGAGGTCTACATCGGATCGGGAACCGCGGCGCTGGCCGCGAAGCCGCGCGGCCACGCCGAGCGTGCGGCCGGCCCGCTCGTCCTCGATCTCGAGGATGTCGACGCGTTCTACGGCAAGAGTCACATCGTCAAGGCGGCGTCGCTCGGCGTCCACGAGCGCGAGATCGTGGCGCTGCTCGGCCGCAACGGCGCGGGCAAGTCGACGCTGCTGAAGACGATCATCGGCATTGTCACCGCGCAGGGTGGGCGCATCCTGCTCGCCGGCGACGATCTCGCGGGGCGTCCCGCCGCGGACATTGCGCGGAGCGGCATCGGCTACGTGCCGCAGGGCCGCGGCCTGTTCGCCGGGATGAGCGTGCGCCACAATCTCGAACTTGGCAGGCTCAAGCGGCGCGAGGGCGAGGGTGTGGCGTGGTCCGACGAGAAGATCCTCGAGTTCTTTCCTCAGCTGCGCGCGCGCCTCGACACGCCAGCCGACTTTCTGTCGGGTGGTGAGCAGCAGATGGTCGCAGTCGCGCGCGCGCTGTCGGGGCACGTGCGCGTGCTGCTGCTGGACGAGCCGTTCGAAGGCCTGGCACCCTCGGTCGTGGAGGAGTTGTTCGAGGCCTTCGACCGTTTGCGGCAGGAGCTGTCGATCGTGATCGTCGAGCACAATCTCGACCTGGTTCTCGCGCTGGCGGATCAGGCTTACGTGCTCGAGCGCGGCACCGTCGTCCACGAGGGACCGGCGGCGGTGCTGCGCGACGACCTGGAGTTACGCCGGCGCGTCCTCTGGATGTGAGCGCATGGAACGTATCGCGGCGATCATAGGGGCCGGCCTCATCGGTCGTGCCTGGGCCACGGTGTTCGTGCGCGCCGGCTGGCGCGTGCGGCTCTTCGACCACGTGTCGACGCAGCTCGACCTCGCGCGCGGACATATCGCGACGAGCCTCGCCGAGCAGCAGTCGGCGGGTCTCATCGGCGATGCCGCGGGTGCGCTGGCGCGCGTCTCGACTGTCGGTCGGATCGAATCCGCCGTCGCGGGCGTGGATTGGGTGCAGGAGAACCTGCCCGAGGACGTGAAGGTCAAGCGCGAAGTCTTTCGCGCGCTGGACGCGCGGACACCGACTGCGGCGGTCCTCGCGAGCTCGACGTCGGCAATTCCGGCGTCGCGGTTCACCGAGGGGCTTGCAGGACGAGCACGCTGCCTCGTCGCGCATCCGGTCAATCCGCCCCACCTCGTGCCCGTGGTCGAGCTGTGCGGTGCGCCGTGGACGGCGGCGGCCACCATCGAACGAGCGCAAGCGGTGATGGCGGAGGTCGGACAGGTGCCGATTGTCGTTCGGCGCGAGATCGACGGATTCATCCTCAATCGCCTGCAAGGTGCGCTGCTGTCCGAGGCGATGCGCCTGGTGGGCGAAGGCTACGTGTCGCCGGAGGACCTCGACAAGACGGTCGCCTTCGGGCTCGGCATGCGCTGGTCGTTCATGGGGCCGTTCGCGACCATCGAACTCAATGCGCCGGGCGGCGTGGCCGACTACTGTGCGCGCTATAGCGGCTTCTACCGCAGGCTGGCGGCCGATCCCCCGTCACCGGAAGTATGGCAGGGCGAGCACGCGGCCCGCGTCGTCGCCTCGCTCGGCGAGCCATGGTCGCCGGCAGAACGCGATCGACGGATGGACCGGCGCGATCGGCGGCTGCTCGCGCTCGCCGGGCACAAACGCGATCAACCCGAAATCTGAACGAGGAGCTCGACCGTGTCCGAAGCCCGCAAAGTCATCATCACCTGTGCGATCACCGGTTCGATCCATACGCCGTCGATGTCGCCGCACCTGCCGGTCACGCCGCGCGAAATCGCGGACGCGGCCGTCGGCGCGGCGGAAGCCGGCGCAGCGATCGTGCACCTGCATGCGCGTGATCCGGTCGACGGCCGCCCGACGCAGGATCCGAAGTACTTCCGCGAGTTCGCCGCCGACATCAAGCGCCGGTCCGAAGTCGTCATCAACTTCACCACCGGGGGCGCCGCGACGATGACAATCGAGGAGCGCCTGCAGCCTGCGCTGCAGCTCAAGCCCGAGGTTGCCTCGCTCAACATGGGCTCGATGAATTTCGGGCTCTACCCGATGCTCAAGCGCTTCAAGGAATTCAGGTTCGACTGGGAGCGGGAATACCTGGCAGGCTCGGACGCGCGAATCTTCCGCAACACGTTCAAGGACATCGAGCACATCCTGACCTCGTGCGCCGACAACGGGACGCGCTTCGAGATCGAGTGCTACGACATCGGGCACCTGTACACGGCGCACCACTTCTTCGAACGCGGCATCGTCAAGCCGCCGCTCTTCATCCAGAGCGTGTTCGGGATTCTGGGGGGCATCGGCCCGCATCCCGATGACGTCGCACACATGAAACGCACGGCGGACCGCCTGTTCGGCGACCAGTATCGGTGGAGCGTGCTCGGCGCCGGGCGCAATCAGTTGCCGATCGCCGCGATGTCGGCCGCCATGGGCGGGAACGTCCGGGTCGGTCTGGAAGACAGTCTCTGGCTCGGCCCGGGCAAGCTCGCCGAATCCAACGCAGCGCAGGTGCGCGCGGCGCGCAAGATCATCGAGGGGCTGGGCCTCGAGGTCGGGACGCCCGACGATGCGCGCAGGATTCTCGCGCTCAAGGGCGCGTCGAACGTCGCGTTCTGACGCCGCGCGCGACTGCCCGGTGCGGCGGGAATCAGACGGCCGCGCGCGCTTCCAGCATCGCGACCGCCGGCAGCTTCTTGCCTTCGAGGAATTCGAGGAACGCGCCGCCCGCGGTCGAGATATACGAAACGCGATCGGCGATGCCGAACTTGTTGATCGCCGCCACCGTATCGCCGCCGCCCGCGATCGAAAACGCGCTGGAGGAGGCGATCGCATCGGCCAGCGCCTTCGTGCCAGCCGCAAACGCGTCGAACTCGAAGACGCCGATCGGGCCGTTCCAGACGATCGTTCCCGCCCGCGCGAGCAGCGGCTTCAGGTAGGCGACGCTCTGCGGCCCGACGTCCAGGATCATGTCGTCCTCTTCGAGATTCTCGATCGCCTTGAGCTCGGGCTTCGCGGACGCGGAGAACTCCTTCGCGCAGACGGCATCGATGGGGATCGGCACCTTCCCCGGGAACTGGTCCAGGATCGCCTGCGCTTCACCGACAAGGTCGCGTTCGACGAGCGACTTGCCGACATGGCCGTGCGCGGCGAGGATGAACGTGTTCGCGATGCCGCCCCCGACGATCAGCACGTCGACCTTGGCGGCGAGCGCGCGAAGGATCGTGAGCTTGGTCGACACTTTCGCGCCCGCAACGATCGCGACGAGCGGGCGCTTCGGGTTCGAGAGCGCCTTGGTGAGCGCCTCGACTTCCGCCGCCATCAGCGGTCCGGCGCAGGCGACGGGCGCGTGCATTCCCATGCCGTGGGTCGTCGCTTCCGCGCGGTGCGCGGTGCCGAAGGCATCGTTGACGTAGACGTCGCAGAGCCTGGCCATCCTGCGCGCGAGGCCCTCGTCGTTCTTCTTTTCGCCCTTGTTGAAACGGCAATTCTCGAGCAGCACGACCTGACCCGGCCGCAGTTCGCCGTGCCAGGGACCGCCGTCCACCCAGTCGCGAATCAGCGGCACCGGCTGGCCGAGCAGTTCCGCCAGGCGCTTCGCGACGGGCGCCATGGAATCGGCTTCGCTGAACTCGCCCTCGGTGGGACGGCCGAGATGGGAAGTGACCATGACCGCGGCACCGCGCGCGAGCGCATCCTTGATGCCGGGCACCGACGCGCGGATGCGGGTGTCGTCGGTGATGGCGCCGCTGTCGTCCTGCGGCACGTTCAGGTCGGCGCGGATGAAGACCTTCTTGCCGCGCACGTCGACGTCGGAAAGGCGAAGGATTGTCATGGCTCGTTCTCGAAGAGAAGGGACATCAGGATCACGTTGTCGCGACGGTCGGCGACCTTGCGACCGCGGGGGCGCCGGCCGCGCTCGACGAAGCCGGCCATCGCCACCTCCGATCGCGACGGAGCGGCTTCGGGCCGCTGACACCCCGCGCGGCACGCCCGCTGCGTCAATTCGCGCCGGCCGCTCGCAACATGCAGCACCTATTTGGCGATCACGCGGATCATCTCCACGACCTTGCAGGCGTAACCCCACTCGTTGTCGTACCAGGCGACAACCTTGACGAAGGTGTCGTCGAGCGCGATGCCGGCGTCGGCGTCGAATACCGAGGTGCGACTTTCGCCGCGGAAGTCGGTGGCGACGACCTTGTCCTCGGTATAGCCGAGCACGCCCTTCATTGCGCCTTCGGAGGCGGCCTTCATCGCCGCGCAGATCTCCTTGTACGTTGCCGGCTTGGCAAGCTCGACCGTGAGGTCGACAACCGAGACGTCCGAAGTCGGCACCCGGAAGGCCATGCCGGTGAGCTTCTTGTTGAGCTCGGGAATGACTTTGCCGACCGCCTTGGCGGCGCCGGTGGACGACGGGATGATGTTCTCGAGGATGCCGCGACCGCCGCGCCAGTCCTTGTTGGAGGGGCCGTCGACGGTCTTCTGGGTGGCGGTGGCCGCGTGCACGGTCGTCATCAGGCCGCGCTTGATTCCCCACGTGTCGTTCAGCACCTTCGCCACGGGGGCGAGGCAGTTGGTGGTGCACGAAGCGTTGGAAATGATCGCCTGCCCGGCGTAGGTCTTGTCGTTGACGCCGTAGACGAACATCGGGGTTTCGTCCTTGCTCGGGGCCGACATGATGACCTTCTTCGCGCCGGCCGCGAGGTGCTTCTCCGCGGTCTCCTTGGTCAGGAAGAGGCCGGTGGATTCGACGATGAAGTCCGCTCCGATTTCGCCCCACTTGAGCTCGGCGGGGTCCTTGACGGCCGTCAGACGGATCTTCCGGCCGTTGACGACCAGCGTGCTTCCGTCGACGGCGACGCTCCCCTTGAAGCGACCGTGCACGGAATCGTACTGGAGCATGTACGCGAGGTAGTCGGGTTCGAGCAGGTCGTTGATGCCAACCACTTCGATCTGCGGGAAATCGCGAACCGCGGCGCGCAGGACCATGCGGCCGATGCGGCCGAACCCGTTGATGCCAACCTTGATGGTCATCGTGTGTCTCCTGAAGAAATGAAAAGCGTTAGATCGGGGGAATTCCGCCGATTGAAGTCAATGAAGTGCCGGAAGTCCGCCGCATGCGGCGACCAGCCGGTCGAGGTCGCGAAAGCCGTAACCGGCCTCGATCAGGTCCATTCCGTCCCACTGGAACGGCTGCTCGACCAGCAACTCGGCACCGAGCGATTCATAGAATGCGCGCGAAGGGCGGTTCCCCGCGATGACCCAAGTCAACAGGCCCGTCGCTCCGCGCGCGCGTTGCGCCGCGGCCACGGTTCCGACCAGCCGCCGCCCGGTCCCGGTGCGCCGGTGATCCGCGTGCAGGTAGACCGCGGTCAGTTCGGCGTCGAGCCCGAGTTTCGGGGGGTCGAGCATGTTGCCGGCGGCGAAACCGACGACCTCCCCGTGCTGCTGCGCCACGTAGACCGAGGTGCGGTTGGGCGCAGCGTCGAGCACGCGCCGCCATAGCGCCTCGCTCGCATCCACGCCCATGCTATCCAGATAGGCGTCGGGAATGAGGCCGCGGTAGGTCGTGCGCCAGGCGTCGACGCGCACCTGGGCGATCGCCCGCGCATCGCCGACCACAGCCGGCCGGATCGAATTCTCAGAGGACACGCCGGACCGCTGCCGCAACATTGTCCGCGGTGAATCCGAAGTGCTTGAACAGCACACCGAACGGCGCGGATTCGCCGAACGTATCGATCCCTACGACCGCGGCGTGCCGGTCGTCCACAGTGCCCACGTACTTGCGCCAGAAGTCGGTAATGCCTGCTTCCACCGCAACGCGCGGCACTCCGGGCGGCAGCACCGACGCACGCCACGCGGCGTCCTGGCGGTCGAACAGGCTCGTGCACGGCATCGAGACGACGCGCACGGCGATGCCTTCCTTCGCGAGCAGATCGCGCGCTGCCAGCGCGAGCGGCACTTCCGATCCGGTGGCGAGGATGACCGCGCGCCGCGCGTCGCTGCCGCCGGCGAAATCTGCGAGCACGTAGCCGCCGCGCGATATCGCGGCCACCGTGCCCGGATCGCGCTTGGCAAACGTAACGTTCTGGCGCGAGAAGAGCAAACACGAGGGCCCGTCGCGCTCGAGCGAACGCGCCCATGCGATCGCGGTCTCCACCGTGTCGCACGGACGCCAGACGTCCATGCCGGGAATGAGCCGCAGGCTCGCGGTCTGCTCGACCGCCTGGTGCGTCGGCCCGTCCTCGCCCAGTCCGATGGAGTCGTGCGTGAAAACGAAGAGCGCGCGCGTATGCATCAGCGCGGCCATGCGCAGCGCATTGCGGGCATAGTCGGAGAAGACCAGGAACGTGCCGACGTACGGGCGGAAGCCGCCATGCAGCGCGAGCCCGTTCGCGATCGCGCACATCGCGAACTCGCGCACGCCGTAGTTCACGTAATTGCCGGACTGCGTCGCCGACACGACGCGGCTGCCGGACCAGTTGGTGAAGACCGAACCGGTCAGGTCGGCCGAGCCGCCGATCATTTCGGGCAGCACCTTCGCATAGGCCTCGATCGCCTGCTGCGAGGCCTTGCGCGTGGCGACCGTCTCCGCCTTGGCATTCTGGCTCTCGACGAACGCCGACACGACCCGCTGCCAGTCCGCAGGCAGTGCGCCGCTGACGCGTCGCTCGAACTCCGTGGCGAGTGCCGGGTGCGCGGCCCTGTACGCGGCGAAGCGCGCACTCCAGTCCGCCTCGCGTGTTGCGCCCGCCGCGCGGGCATCCCACCCCGCGCGCACCGCGTCCGGAATCGAGAACGGCGGATGCGGCCAGCCGAGCGCCACGCGCGTTGCCGCAACCTCCTTTTCGCCCAGCGCCGAGCCGTGGCAGTCTGCAGTGCCCGCCTTTTCGGGCGCGCCCTTGCCGATGACGGTCTTGCAGCAGATGAGCGTGGGGCGCGCGGCCTGCGCGCGCGCCTGCGCAATCGCGTGGTCCACCGCATCGACGTCGTGACCGTCGACGTTCGGGATCACGTTCCAGCCGTAGGCCGCGAAACGCTTCGGCGTGTCGTCGGTGAACCAGCCTTCGACCTTGCCGTCGATCGAGATGCCGTTGTCGTCGTAGAGCACGACGAGTTTCGCGAGGCCGAGCGTGCCGGCGAGCGAGCAGGCCTCGTGCGAGATCCCTTCCATCAGGCAGCCATCGCCCGCGAAGACGTACGTGCGGTGATCGACGATCGTGTGGCCCGGGCGGTTGAATTCCGCGGCGAGCAGGCGCTCGGCGAGCGCCATGCCGACGGCGTTGGCGAGTCCTTGCCCCAGCGGGCCGGTCGTCGTTTCCACACCCGGCGTCGCGCCATGCTCCGGGTGCCCCGGCGTCTTCGAGTGCAGTTGCCGGAAGTTCTGCAATTCGCCCATCGGCAGGTCGTAACCGGCAAGATGCAACAACGCGTACTGCAACATCGAGCCGTGGCCGTTGGAAAGCAGGAAGCGGTCACGGTCCGGCCAGTGCGGACTCGCCGGGCTGTGCTTCAGGTGCCGGCGCCAGAGGGCGACCGCGATTTCGGCCATGCCCATCGGCATGCCCGGATGGCCGCTCTTCGCGGCTTCGACGGCGTCCATCGCGAGCGCGCGAAGCGCGTTGGCCATTTCGGCGTCGGAGGTTCGGATCGCGGATTGATGGGGCATCATTGGCTGCTTGGGGAGGCAATCGCGCTGGACGCGGAAGTGCGTGGCGTGAAGAACTTGAAATTATCGCGAACGGATCGATTTCGTGCAATAATCAAGCGCTTTTGCCGACGCGTTTTTTGGCGGTGGCAACTTGGTGGGGGCCCCTTCGTATTCGAGGCGGGCGTCTCTTTGGTGGGGTTGCCCTTCTTCCGGACGCCGCAAAGCCGTTTCGGCGCCGGGGTGGGGCTTTTCCTTTTGGGGAGACGACTGATGGACGGAATCCATCTGTTGGGCGAGTGGTACGGCTGCCCTGCCGATACGCCGGAGATGCTGAGTGCACCGGCGCTGCGCAAGGCCTGCCTCGACGCCATCCATGCGTCCGGGCTCACGATCGTCGGCGATCGTTTCCATCAGTTCGAGCCGCAGGGATGCACCGGCGCGGTCATCCTGGCGGAGTCGCACCTCGCGATCCACACGTGGCCCGAGATGGGGTCGGTCACGTTGGACGTTTACGTCTGCAACTTCACGACCGACAACACCGGGAAGGCGGAGCAGGTGTTCCGCAGCCTCGAGGGCGCATTCAAGCCGACGCGAACGCATTTCCAGGCAATCCAGCGCGGGGGCGTCAGTGGCTGATGCGCGCGCGCCGGAGGGCGATCTCGCGCCCGGCGCGATGACCGAGTACCTCACGCAGCAGTGGGGCTTCTTCATCCGCTCACGGCGCGAACTCGAGAATTTCCGCTCGCCGTTCCAGGCGATCGAGGTGCACGACAGCGTGCCGTTCGGGAAACTGTTCCGGCTCGACGGCCACTTCATGACGTCGGAGCGCGACGAGTTCTTCTATCACGAGAATCTCGTTCACGTGGCCGGCATCGCGCATCCGTCGCCTGCGCGCGCGCTCATCATCGGCGGCGGTGACGGCGGTTCCGCCGAGGAATTGCTGAAACATCCCTCGATGCAATCGGTCACGCTGTGCGAGATCGACCTTGCCGTCGTCGACATCTCGCGCAAGCACCTGCAGTCGGTCCACCGCGGAAGCCTCGACGATCCGCGCGTCGATGTGAGAATCGGCGATGGCTTTGCGTACGTGCGCGGGACGTCCGAGATGTTCGACCTGATCGTGCTCGATCTCACCGATCCGGGCGGCCCGTCGACCGCGCTCTACACGCCCGAGTTCTACCGGGCGTGCGCTGCACGCCTTTCGCCCGGCGGCGCGATGACGCTGCATATCGCAAGTCCCGTCGCCCACCCGGACCGCATTCGCGACGGGCTCGGGGCGCTCCGCGCCGCGTTTCCGCTCGTGACACCTTACCTGACGTCGGTGCCGCTGTACGGCGGCATGTGGATGATGGCGTGCTGCTCGGCGACGCTCGACCCGAGCAGACTCACCTCGGTCGAGATCGACCGCCGCCTGGCCCAGCGCGGCGTGTCCGACCTCCAGTACTACAACGGCCACGTGCACCGCGCCGCGCTCGCGCTGCCCAACTTCGTCCGCGAGCTCGTCGCGCCGCCGCGCTGAGGCGGGCCGCGGTCGTCGCTGCGCGGCACTTGCCCGCCCGGCGCTGCCTTCGGCCGGCGTCCTGCACGGACAACCCCTTGAATCGTCGGCATGCGGCCCGCATCTTCCGGGCAAAGCCCGCATCGGGCCGAACGAGGACCATGAACACCATTGCCGACACCATGCGAGATGCCGACTTCGTCGTGATCGACGGGGTCATCTTCGCCACCGAGTACCTGCGCGTTCCCGACGAGCACACCGTCGCCGACGATATCGTGCTCGAGGCCAAGCACGGCGAGATGGAGGTCGCGCTGTCGCGCGGCGAGATCGACGATGCCGAGGCGCTTGGCCAGGGTGTCTATCGTCTGAAGAACGGCGCGTTGATTCGCTTCATCACCGCCGCCACGCTGCACTAGGGCGACGGCCTGCCGACGATGATGGCCCGCCTCGCGCGGGCCTTGTCGTTTCCGCGGGCGGCCCCGGGGCGGCCGGGGTGTCAGCGCCGGGCCAACACGAATTCGTAGTCCCCCGAAAGGGCGCCGGATTCGCCACCTGCGTACGGCAGCAGCGCAATCGACAGCCTTTCGCGGGTCCCGCGCCCGGTGAGCGCAAGCACGGCGTCACCCGTGTCGCGATCGCCCTTCACATAAAGCTGTGTGGTGAGCGGTGCGGCGTCCCGATGCGCGAGCTTGAAGTGCAGGTGCGCCGGCCGCGAAGCGTAGGGCACCGGGCGAATCGTCTTGAAGCGGAAGCGGCCGTCGGCATCGGTCTGCACGACGCCGTAGCCCTGGAAATCCGGATCCCCCGGCCGGTCGCCGTCGACGTGGTGGTAGTGGCCCAAGGCGTCGCATTGCCAGAGCTCGACGCGCACGCCGGCGAGCGGCTTCCCGCTGGTGTCGAGCACGCGTCCGGCGAGGTAGAGCCGCGTGCCCTGCGACGCCTGCGGCCTTCCCGCGACCACCGTCAGGTCGAAGTCGCGGTCGGCAGGGAACCGCACCGGATAGAAGGGGCCTTCGGCGTCGCCTGGGGTTGCTTCGAGCGCGCGCGCGGGCTGCGCCGTCGCGGGCGTTGCCCGATAGGCAAGCGGCCAAGCGACGACGGCAAGAACCGCGAGAGCGCGGCGGCGCGAGCGAGCGGTGCAGGACGCATTCATGGCGGCGGGCGGATATGCGTGATTGGAGATGGCGCCGGGCGCGGAGGTTCCCCGGAGGCGCGAGCATACCCCCTCTGGTCCGGGGGCCGGGTGACGCCGGGGAAGTTCGGCCGCGCTGCCGTCTTCATTGTTGACCGCGTGCTCATATTCAAATATGCTCATGTGCTTATGAGCAAACCCACTGCCGCGCGTCATGCCAGCAAGCGTCCGCCCGCCGCAGCCGGACCCCCGCTTCCGGCGCAGGACATCGCCGAGCTCCACCACGTGTTCCAGTCGGTCGCGCGCTATTTCAGCGTGCTGTCCGAGCCGACCCGGCTCAAGATCCTGCACACGATCTGCCACGAGGAACTTTCGGTCTCCGCGATCGTCAAGGCGTCCGGTGCCACGCAGACCAACGTGTCGCGCCATCTTGCGCTGATGCTGCAGGTCGGTGTCGTAAGCCGCAGGCGCCAGGGCACGACGGCGTTCTACAAGGTCATCGACCCGGAATTCGCCGAGATGTGCCGAACCGTGTGCGTGCGCATCGCGAGCCGGATCGAGGCGGGCGAGCCGCTCAGGCGCGAGCTGCTCGAGTTCGCGGCAGAGCGCCCGTAGCGCGCGCCGCTCGCCGACAAAGAAGGAGTCGAACGATGCCGCAGAGCAAGGCGGAGGGGAAGATCGTCCCGGCGCGCGAGCACTCCGTCGCGCTCGATCCCCCCACCGATCGAGGCCGCCGCGGATTCCTGCGCCGCGCGGCGATGGTCGGGGGCGGGGTGATCGCCGCGGGGGGAGCCGGGCGGGCGATGGCCGACGATGGCCTGGCCAAGAACCTGCCGCCCAACGTTGCGGACTGGAGCAGATCGCTCGGCGCCCCGGTCCTCGCGTCGCCCTACGGCGTGCCGTCGAAGTTCGAGGCCAACGTCAAGCGGCGGGAAAGCCCCGGACTCACGCGCACGCCTCATTCGTCGGTCGCGTTCACGCCGCTGCAGAACCTGTTCGGGATCATCACGCCCTCCGGGCTTCATTTCGAGCGGCACCACGCGGGCGTCCCCGACATCGACCCGTACCAGCATCGGTTGATGATCCACGGGATGTGCACGCGCCCGCGGATCTTCACGATGGACGACCTGCTGCGCTTCCCGTCGGTTTCTCGCGTCCACTTCATCGAGTGCGGCGCGAACACCGGCATGGAATGGGGCAATGTTGCCGTTCCGACGGTGCAGTACTCGCACGGGATGCTGGGCTGCAGCGAGTGGACCGGCGTGCTGCTCTCGACGCTGCTCGAGGAAGTGGGATACGACCGGAAGGCGAAGTTCATCCTCGCCGAAGGCGCCGACGGCGCCGGGCTGACCCGCACCGTCTCGATGGAGATGGCGCAGGACGACGTTATCGTCGTCTACGGCCAGAACGGCGAGATGCTTCGGCCCGAGCAGGGCTATCCGCTGCGCCTGCTCGTGCCCGGCGTGCAGGGCGTCTCCAGCGTCAAGTGGCTGCGACGGCTCGAGATCGGCGACGCGCCGTGGAACACGCGCGAGGAGGCGATCCACTACATCGACCTGATGCCCGGCGGCAAGCACCGACAGTACTCGTGGATCCAGGAGGCGAAGAGCGTCATCACCACGCCCTCGGGCGGCCAGTTCATCCTCGACAAGGGCTATCACGAGATCAGCGGCCTCGCGTGGTCCGGCCGCGGCAAGATCCGTCGCGTGGATGTCTCGACCAATGGTGGGCGCGACTGGCGGACGGCCAGGCTGCAGGAGCCGGTCCACACCAAGGCGCTCACGCGCTTTCGCATCGACTGGAGCTGGGACGGCGGCCCGGCGCTGCTGCAGTCGCGCGCGATCGACGACACGGGCTTCGTCCAGCCGACCTACCGGCAGCTTCGCGCCGTGCGTGGCACGCGCTCGATCTACCACAACAACGCGATCCAGACCTGGCGCGTCGATCCTTCCGGCGAGGTGAGCAATGTCCAGGTGCTCTGAGCCGTTGCGCACGTACGCCGCGGGCGCGGCCACGGTCGCCGCGCTGGTCGCAATGCCGTTGACCGTGTTCGCGGCAGCGCCCGCCAAGCCCGACGTGAAGCCGGGCGCAGCCGCGGGCCGCTTCGGGTTCGGCAAGCCCGCAACCGCGCAGGAAATCGCCGGCTGGGACATCGACGTGCGGCCGGATGGCACGGGACTGCCCCCGGGGAAGGGCACGGTCGAGAAGGGCCAGCAGATCTACGACCTGAAGTGCGCGAGCTGCCACGGCACGTTCGGCGAGAGCAACGAATGGATGGCGATCGCCGGTGGCGTCGGCTCGCTCGCGTCCGACCAGCCGGTGCGTACGGTCGGCAGCAAGCTCAACCATGCGACCACACTGTGGGACTACATCAACCGCGCGATGCCGTTCACCGCGCCGAAGACGCTGAGCGTCGACGAAGTGTATGCGCTGACCGCGTACGTGCTGCACCTCAACGACCTGATGCCCACGGACGGCGCGCTCGACCGCGCATCGCTGATCGCGTTCAAGATGCCGAACCGCGACGGTTTCACGAGCGACCACGGTTTCATGTCGCGCGGCGGCAGGCCCGATACGAAGAACGTCGCGTGCATGCAGAACTGCGTGACCGAGGTGAAGCTCTCGTCCGAGTACCCCGAGCACGCGCGCGACTCGCACGGCAACCTCGCCGAGCAGAGCCGCTCGATCGGGCCGGTCGAGGGCGCGGGCGCGGCGAAGCAGGTCGCCGCCGCGGCGCCGGCGAAGGGTTCCGACCCGGCCGAGCTCGCAAAGACCGCCGGATGCATGGCCTGCCACGGAACGACGCAAAAGATCGTCGGCCCCGCGTTTCGCGACGTGTCGGCCAAGTACGCGCAGGACAAGGACGCCGAAAGCCGTCTGTCGTCAAAGGTGAAACAGGGCGGCGCCGGGGCGTGGGGCGCGGTGCCGATGCCCCCCAACCCGACGCTCAAGGACGCGGACGTTCGCGTGCTCGTTGGGTGGATCCTGGGCGGGGCCAAGTAGCAGGACGGCCACCTGGTCGAGCGTCGACACGGTGGCAGCGCCCGTGCTGGCGACAGGGCGGGCCGTGGGGTAACATCGCGAAGCGCCGGTTTACACATTCGGAGGAGCGGACATGGACGGAAGACGCAGGAAAGCATTGAAGGCGGGCGGCGGGCTTTCGCTGTTCGCGCTGGTCGCCGCGGCGGGCTGGCTCAAGCCCGGCGACGCACAGGCCGCATGGAACAAGGCGGCGTTCGACGCGAAAACGATGGACGACGCCTACAAGGCGATGGGGGCCACCGCGCCCGCGCAGAGCAAGGACATCGCGTTCGTCGCCACGCCGGACATCGCCGAAAACGGCGCCGTGGTGCCGGTCGGGATCACGAGCAGCATTCCCAAGACCGAGCAGATCGCCATCCTGGTCGAGAAGAACCCGAACATGCTCACGGCATCGTTCGACATTCCGGCGGGGACGGAACCGGCCGTGACGACGCGGATCAAGATGGGCCAGAGTTCGAACGTGTACGCGCTCGTGAAGGCGGACGGCAAGTACTACGTCGCGAGCAAGGAGATCAAGGTCACGCTGGGTGGCTGCGGCGGATGAGCGTCGCACTCGGTTCGATGGTCGCTTCGCCCGGCCGCGGCACTTGCGCGTGGGGGGCATCCCATGTCGCGGTGCGCGGCTCGCTCCGGCGTTGTGCTCTAGGGCCTGTTCACGCTATGTCCACAATTGCGTTGCAGGGCCGAAATTGCACGGGGCAAGGCGCAAAACGAAGCCGGGCCGATTGCCCGGCGAGGCTTTGCAACGAAGCACCGGACAATTTCGGCAGCAACCCAAAGGGAACGGGCGCCCTGGGGCGCCACTCTTCGTTGCCTTCCTTGCCAAGACGCCCGGTCTTGCCTTCGTCAGGCGCCTTGATTGGCGCCCCAGGCCACCCGTTCGCAATTGCGGACATCGTGTGAACAGGCCCTAGCCGACCGCACGCCTTTCTCCACGCCTTGACCGACCAAACACACTCTTGAGGGACACATGGCAGACCCGATGCGAATCCGCGCCAACGTCGATGCGAATGGCGTGACCGAAGTGAAGGTGCTGATGAACCATGAGATGGAGACCGGCCAGCGAAAGGACGCGCAGGGCCAGACGGTACCGGCGTGGTTCATCCAGGACGTGACCGCGACGTGGAACGGCAAGACCGTGCTGGCGGCACAGTGGGGACCGGCGGTTTCGAAGAACCCGTTCCTGTCGTTCAAGTTCAAAGGCGCTGCCAAGGGCGACAAGGTGCAGGTCGCCTGGGTCGACAGCAAGGGCGACAAGCGCACCGACGAGGCGACAATCGCCTGATTGCGGGTGGGGAGCCGGGGGCGGCGGGCGGACCGCTGCCGTCACCCCGAACGAACCGGCACGCTGCCGGCAACGAATCCGGGCGCTCCCGCGCCTTGGTGTGGAGAACACGTATGCGAAACGTGCTCGCGATCATCGTGACCGCGGTCGTCCTGGCGTTTGCCACGCCGGTGGTTGCGGCCGAGCAGTCCGGACCGGTCAAGGCCGTCTACCACCTGAATCAGGGCACCGAGCAGGCGACCGCCGCGATGCGGAACATCCGCAATCACCTCGAAGCCGATCCCACGGCAAAGATCGTCGTCGTCGCGCACGCGGCCGGGATCGACTTCCTGCTCGAGGGCGCGACCGACAAGAACGGCAACTTGTACGAGCCGCTGGTGCAGGACCTCGCGGCGAAGGGAATCGAGTTCCGCGTCTGCAACTTCACGCTGCAGACCCGCAACATCGATCGCAGCAAGGTGCTGACCGAGGCGAAGATCGTGCCGTCGGGTGTTGCCGAGGTTTCGCGCCTGCAGTTCAAGGAAGGCTACGCGTATCTGCGACCCTAGCGTCGGCTCGGCAGGCGCCGCGTTACGCCAGAGGTCCTCGAAGCGTGTATCGGATCCGGGCGGCGGGTAACGACCTGCGCCCTTTTCTTTCGAGGGATGGATGAACTTTCACGGAAAGCGGGTGGCGGCAGCCGCCATCGCGGCGGCCATCGCGGCCCCGCTTGTTTTCGCGCAGGGCAGCACCGTCGAGGAGATCGAGAAGTACCGTCAGGCGCTGCAGGAGGGCAATCCCGCCGAGCTGTGGGAAATCCGCGGCGAAGGTCTGTGGAAAGAGCCGCGGGGCCCGAACAAGGTTTCGTTCGAGCGATGCGACCTTGGCAAGGGCCCCGGCGTGGTGAAGGGTGCGTACGCCGAAATGCCGCGCTACTTCGCCGACGCGAACCAGGTGATGGACCTCGAGTCGCGCCTTGTCTACTGCATGGTGACGCAGCAGGGCATGAGCGCGGCGGACGCCAAGAAGGGTCCGTTCGGCAGCCCGGAGAACAAATCCGTTATCGAGGCCCTGGTCGCCTACGTGACGTCGGAGTCGAAGGGCGTGCCGATGAACGTCAGGCTCGACCACCCGCAGACGAAGGAGATGTACGCGCTCGGCGAGAAGATCTTCTATTTCCGCGGCGGCCCGCACGATTTCGCGTGCGCGACGTGCCACGGCGAAGACGGCAAGCGCATCCGGCTGCAGGATCTGCCCAATCTGACCAACAAGGCGGGCGCGCAAAAGGCGTACACGACCTGGCCTGCGTACCGCGTGTCGCAGGGCGAGTTGCGCACGTTCCAGTGGCGCCTGAACGACTGTTTCCGCCAGCAGCGCTTCCCCGAGCTCGAATTCACGTCGCCTGCGTCAGTCGCGCTCACGACGTTCCTCGCCTACAACGCCAATGGCGCGCCGTTCAGCGCGCCGGCGATCAAGCGCTGAGCGCGGAGACGATGATGCAAGCCATGGCGAAGACACTGCTGGCGGCCGTTGCGGTCACGCTGGTCGGCTGCGCGACGAAGCCGCAGGAGGACGCCACCGCCGCCCAGGCGGTTGCGATGATGAAGGCCTCGTTCAAGGAGCGCGGCCAGGCGAAACTCGACCGGCTGGACCAGGACGAGACGCAGAAGGTCTGCAGCCAGTGGTTCGGCAAGGCCTTGCCGAAGGATCTTGCCCTGCGCGTCGAAAAGCAGAACCTCGCCTCGATCAAGTGGCCCGCGGACGGCAAGCTCCTCGGCGACTGGAAGAACGGCGAGAGGATCGCCCAGGACGGCCGCGGCAAGCAGTATTCGGACGACCCGAAAGGGCCGGTCGGCGGCAACTGTTATGCGTGCCACCAGTTGACGAAGCAGGAGATCTCGTACGGAACGATCGGCCCGTCGCTCTACAACTTCGCGAAGCTGCGCGGCTACAGCGACGAGATGAGGAAATACGCGTATGGAAAGATCTACAACCCGGACGCCTATGCCGCCTGCTCCAACATGCCGCGCTTCGGCCACAACCAGATCCTGAGCGAGCAGCAGATCAAGGACGTGACCGCGCTGCTGATGGACCCCGACTCCCCCGTCAACAAGTGACCGCCGGTGCCGGCGCCTCGGTCCGCCGGCGCATCCGTTCCCGCTGCGCGGTCGGCACCCCGTCTACCGCTCCGACATGAACCGCCGTCGTTTCCTCGCGCTCGCGACCCTCGCAGCGGCACTGCCGGCGGGCGCGGCCGAAGTCGGCGACCGCGTCGAATGGCGTGACCTGCAACTGCTCGATGGCACCACGCTCGCTGCTTCGCGTCTTGCAGGCCGCGTCGTAGTCGTCGAGTTCTGGGCGTCGTGGTGTCCGTTCTGCAAGCGCCAGAACCCGCTGATCGAGGCATTGTTCCGCCAGCATGGCGGGCGCGGACTCGAGGTGCTGACGTTTTCGATCGACAAGGACCCCGCGAAGGCTCGCGCCTACCTTGCCGAGCACGGATATACGTTCCCGGCCGCGCGGGCGGACGCCGACACGCTGCGCCGGTTCGACCTGCGCAAGGGCCTGCCGGTGCTCTTCGTCGTCGACGGCTCGGGACGCATCGTGCGCCGCGAAGTCGGCGAGATGTTCGAAGAGGACGTTCGCGCACTCGCACGCTACGCCGTTCCCTGACGAGGCTCCCTGACCATTGCCATGCTGAACCGCCGCGAATTCCTGCAGATGCTCGCCGCCGCCGCCGCCGCGGGCCTTCCGATCACGGGCCGCGCCGCGCTGGATCTGTCCGCCGGCGACGCGTTCTACGACGGCATCGCGCCGTTCGGCAACGTGAGCCTGCTGCATTTCACCGACTGCCACGCGCAGCTGCTGCCGATCTACTTCCGCGAGCCTTCGGTCAACCTCGGCATCGGCGCGGCAGCCGGGCAGCCGCCGCACCTCGTCGGCGAGGCGCTGCTGAAGCGCTTCGACATCAAGCCCGGCACGCGGGAAGCCCACGCGTTCACCTACCTCGATTTCGATCGCGCGGCGCGAGCCTATGGCCGCACGGGCGGTTTCGCGCACCTTTCGACGCTGGCGAAAAAGCTCCGCGCGACGCGGCCCGGCGCGCTTCTGCTCGACGGCGGCGACACATGGCAGGGATCGGGCACGTCGCTGTGGACCAACGGGCAGGACATGGTCGACGCGGCGAAGCTGCTCGGCGTGGACGTGATGACCGCGCACTGGGAATTCACGCTCGGTGCCGAGCGCGTGAAAAGCGTGGTCGAGAAGGACTTCGCCGGCAAGATCGATTTCGTCGCGCAGAACGTCAAGACCACGGACTTCGGCGACCCGGTGTTCGCGCCTTATGTGATCAAGGCGATCAACGGCGTGCCGGTCGCCATCATCGGCCAGGCATTTCCGTACACGCCGATCGCCAATCCGCGCTACTTCGTGCCCGAGTGGACGTTCGGCATCCAGGACGACAACCTGCAGAAGGTGATCGACGAGGCGCGCGGCAAAGGCGCGCAGGCGGTGGTGCTGCTGTCGCACAACGGCATGGACGTCGACCTGAAGCTCGCCTCCCGCGTCACCGGCATCGACGCGATCCTCGGCGGCCACACGCACGACGGCGTGCCGCAACCGTCGATCGTCGCCAATCGCAACGGCAAGACGCTCGTCACCAACGCGGGCAGCAACGGCAAGTTCCTGGGTGTTCTCGACCTCGACGTCAAGGGTGGCAAGGTGGCGGACCTCCGCTACCGCCTCCTGCCGGTCTTCTCGAACCTTCTGCCGGCTGACAGGGAGATGGCCGCGCTGATCGACAAGGTGCGCGCGCCGCACAAGGCGAAGCTCGAGGAGAAGCTCGCGGTGACCGAGGAACTGCTCTATCGCCGCGGCAACTTCAACGGCACGTTCGACCAGCTGATCCTCGATGCGCTGATGGCGGAGAAGAACGCCGAGATCGCGTTCTCGCCGGGTTTTCGCTGGGGCACGTCGCTGCTGCCAGGGGAAGCGATCACGATGGAGAACGTGCTCGACCAGACGGCGATCACCTATCCGTACACGACGGTGAGCTCGCTTTCCGGTGAAATGATCAAGACGATCCTCGAAGACGTTGCCGACAACCTGTTCAATCCGGACCCGTACTACCAGCAGGGCGGCGACATGGTGCGCGTCGGCGGGCTCAAGTACGCGATCGACCCGGCGGCCGTGGCGGGCAAGCGCATCGTCAGGATGGAGCTCGCCGGCAAGCCGATCGAGCCCGCGAAGAGCTACAAGGTGGCCGGCTGGGCGCCGGTCTCCGAGGAGGCGAAGACGGCCGGCGGCGAACCGATCTGGGAGCTCGCAAGCCGCTACCTCCGAGCGCAGAAGACGATCAAGCCGCGCACGCTGAACGTGCCCGAGGTGATCGGCGTGAAGGGGAACCCCGGTATCGCGTAGCTGCGGCTTTAGGCGACGGTCACGCGCGCGAAGCGCCGCTTGCCGGCCTGCACCACGACCGTGGCGCCCGCCGGAATCACCAGCGCCTTGTCGGCGACGGCTTCGCCGTCCACCTTGAGGCCGCGCTGCGCGATCAGGCGCAGCGCCTCGGACGTGGAATCGACGATTCCCGCCTGCTTGGCGAGATTGGCGATGGCGATGCCGGCGCCGGCGGTCTGCAACGTCACTTCCGACATGTTCTCCGGCAGCGCGCCGCCGCGGAAGCGCGCCTCGAACTCCGCGAGCGCCGCTTCCGCCGCCGCCGCCGAGTGGAAGCGCGCGACGATCTCCTGCGCGAGCATCACCTTGACGTCGCGCGGGTTGCGCCCGGCCGCGACTTCTTCCTTGAGCTTCTCGACCGCCGCGGCGCTCTGGAACGACAGCAGCACGTACCAGCGCCACATGAGCGCATCCGAGATCGACATCACCTTGCCGAACATCTCCTGCGGTGGCTCGGTGATGCCGACGTAGTTGTCCTTCGACTTCGACATCTTCTCGACGCCATCCAGGCCTTCGAGCAGCGGCATCGTCAGGACGCACTGCGGCTCCTGCCCGTGGCTCTTCTGCAGCTCGCGTCCGACCAGCAGGTTGAACTTCTGGTCGGTGCCGCCGAGCTCGATGTCGGCCTTCAACGCGACCGAGTCGTAGCCCTGCATCAGCGGGTACAGGAACTCGTGCACGGCGATCGGCTGGTTGCCGCGGAAGCGCTTGGCGAAGTCGTCGCGCTCGAGCATGCGCGCGACGGTGTACTGCGCCGCGAGCTTGATCATGCCGACGGCGCCCAGCGGCTCGCACCACTCCGAGTTGTAACGGATCTCGGTGCGCGCCGGATCGAGCACCTTCGACGCCTGCGCGTGATAGGTATCCGCGTTGGCCTCGATCTGCTCGCGCGAAAGCGGCGGGCGCGTCGCGTTGCGCCCGGAAGGATCGCCGATCATCGAGGTGAAGTCGCCGATCAGGAAGATCACCTGGTGGCCCAGATCCTGCGCCTGGCGCATCTTGTTCAGCACGACCGTATGGCCGAGATGGATGTCGGGTGCCGTCGGGTCGAGCCCGAGCTTGATGCGCAGAGGCTTGCCGCGCGCAAGCTTGTGGGCGAGTTCGGTTTCGACCAACAGTTCGTCGGCGCCGCGCTTGAAGACGGCGAGCTGATGGGCGATGTCAGACGACGGGTTCTTCATGTCCGATGGAACTTCAGGCGGCGGGCCGCTCGCGAATCGCGACCGCCGCCATCGCCGCGGGGCGCGCGTAACAGCGCGCATGCCAGTCCGCAACACGCGACCAGCGGTCGAGGCCGTAGCGCGGCGCGCGGAAGAGGACCGCGGCGACGTTGAGGTCGGCGATCCCGAAGCTCTGCCCTGCGAGCCAGCATGAGGAACCGAGCGCGCGCTCGAGAACGTCGAGCCTGGGCGCAAGGTCGGCCGCGGCCTTCTGCGCGAGCTCCGGCTTGCGCTCGGGCTCGGGCAGGAAGAGCGTGTTGTAGAACCAGGTACCCATCGCATTCTCGACTTCCGTTGCGGCCCACAGCGTCCATTGCAGCGCGCGCCCTTCGCCGGCGATGTCCGCAGGCCACAGCTTGCCGTGCTTTCGCGCGAGGTAGAGATTGATGGCGAGCGACTCGAACAGCGGCAGTCCGTCGTCCACGATCGCGGGAATCATCCCGTTCGGATTGATCGCGAGGTACTCGGGCGACTTGACCCTCGGGTCCTTGTAATGCCACGGCACGAGCGCGTAGGAAAGACCAAGCTCCTCCGCGGCCCAGATGACACGGAATGTGCGCGAGGCGGGCGTGCCGTAGATCGTGAGACTCATGGGCGCAATGCGCGGGAGTGGGCGAAAGGGGGGGTGCCGCCTGCAATCGTTTGCTAGAATCCACGGCTCGCCTTGCAGCTTCAACCATGACCTGCGCCGCGCCAAACCGCCCGATTTTAGCCTATCGCCTCGTCGCGCAGTTCTGCGGCGCCGCGCGGCGCGCGGGCCGGTTTCTCTCGCCGGGGCAATGGCTGGCGGTCCTCGTGTTTGCCGGCACCGGTGTGGCTGCGTTCGGCATCGCGCCCGACAGCACGCGGGACGCGCCGCCGGGACCCCTGCAAAGCCGTGCGTTGCCGCTGCCGGAGCTTCGTGAGGTGGCGATCGCGGGACCGCTATGGCGGGAGGAGCGCGTGCAACGCGGCGACACGATCGGCAGCCTGCTTGCGCGGGCCGGCGTGTCAGACGCCGCGTCGATGGCATGGCTTCGCACGGATCCCGCCGCGCGGCCGCTGTATCAGTTGCGGCCCGGCCGGCCGGTGCGCGTCGCGGTCGACGACGACGGTCGCCTGTCGGCGCTGCGCTTCCTGACCGGCAGCGGCGACATGCTCGCGATCGTGCGCGAGGGCGACGCATTCGCTGCCGCAGTCGCGGCGCCCGAGGTCGACATCCGCGAGGCGATGGGCGTCGGCGAGATTCGGTCCTCGCTGTTCGCGGCAGCCGATGCGGCCGGATTGCCCGATGCGGTCACGCTTGCGCTTGCGGACATCTTCGGCGGCGACATCGACTTCCTGCAGGACCTGCGTCGCGGCGATCGTTTCGCCGTCGTTTACGAAACGCGCTACGTCGAAGGCGAGCCGGTGGGAGCCGGGCGCATCCTCGCCGCGGAGTTCGTCAACCGCGGCACGACGCTGCGCGCCTTCCTCTGGCGCCATCCGGATGGCGAGGAGGGTTACTACACCGAGAATGGCGGGAGCAGCCGCAAGGCGTTCCTGCGCTCGCCGATGGAGTTCTCGCGGATGACATCGGGCTACTCGCTCGCGCGCTTCCATCCGATCCTTCAGAGCTGGCGGGCGCACCGCGGTGTCGATTACGCGGCGCCCACCGGCACGCCGGTCCGCGCAACCGCCGACGGGGCGGTGACGTTTGCCGGCGTCCAGAACGGATACGGCAATGTCGTCGTCGTCCAGCACCGGGGCGCGTACTCGACGCTGTATGCGCATCTGTCGCGTTTCGCGGCCGGCGCTCGCGCGGGCGCTCGCGTGCGGCAAGGCGACACCATCGGCTATGTCGGTGCGACCGGATGGGCGACCGGACCGCATCTCCACTACGAGTTCCGCATTGCCGGCGATGCGCGCAACCCGCTTGCCGTCGCGCTGCCGAACGCGAGCCCGATCGGACCGGAGCAGCAATCCGCGTTCGCCGCATACGTCGCCCCGCTCTTGCGTCAGCTTGCCTTCGCGCAGGGGTTCGCCGGCAGCCGCCTCGCGGCATTCGAGTAGCGCCCTTCCCATTCGATCGATGCGCGCCGATCGCTTCGCCGGCGTGATGTCCGGCACGAGCCTCGACGGTGTCGATGCGGTCGTGGCGGAGTTCGGCGACGGCGATCGTCGCTGCGTGTTGCGGGGCTTCGCGTATCGGCCGTTCGCGCCGTCGCTGCAGCGGGAATTGATCGCACTGCAGGCGTCCGGCGACGACGAGCTCTTGCGCGCCGCACGTGCCGCCAACGCGCTTGCCGACCTCTATGCCGATGCAATCGCGGCCGCCTGTGCGGACGCAGGGATCTCGGCCCGGTCGCTCACCGCCGCCGGCGTCCATGGCCAGACCGTTCGCCATCGGCCGGCGGAGGGATTCACGATCCAGCTCAACAATCCTGCGCGCGTGGCCGAGCGGGCCGGCGTAATGGTCGTCGCCGATTTCCGCAGCCGCGACGTCGCGGCCGGGGGACAGGGCGCGCCGCTGGTGCCGGCCTTTCATCACGCCATGTTCGGCGGCACGGGTCGCCATCGTGTCGTCCTGAATCTGGGCGGCATCGCGAATATCACCGATCTGCCGCCAAGCGGCCATGTGTGCGGCTTCGACACGGGCCCTGGCAACGTGTTGCTCGATCTCTGGCATGCGCGGCACCGCGGCGGTCCGTTCGACGAGAACGGCGATTGGGCGGCAACGGGAACGGTCAGCGAAACGCTGCTTGCGGCATTGCTGGACGAACCCTACTTTGCCGCTGCGCCTCCGAAGAGCACGGGCCGTGACCTCTTCACGCCGGAATGGCTGGAAACGCGCATCGCGCGCGCCGGGGGCGGCTTGCGCCCGGAGGATGTGCAGGCGACGCTGGCTGCGCTGACCGGGCGCACCGTGGCCGACGCAATCGAACGGCACGCGGGGAGCGCAACCGAGGTGCTGGCGTGCGGCGGCGGTGCGCGCAACCGCGCGGTGCTTGCGGCGCTGTCCGCTTTGCTCGAGCCGCGCACGGTGCAGACGACCGCGAGCGCCGGCATCGCGATCGATCACGTCGAGGCGCTGGCATTCGCGTGGCTTGCGCGCGAAGCGCTCGCCGGCCGTCCGGCCAACCTGGTCGCGGTGACCGGTGCGCGCGGGCCGCGGGTGCTCGGCGCAATCTACCCGCGCTGAAGGCGCGCTACGCTTGTCGGGGAACAAGCAAGGATCGGACGATGGCAGCGACGACTGCGCTCGTCACAGGCGTCACCTCGGGCATCGGGCAGAGGCATCGCCGTGGCGCCGTTCCTCGTCTCGGATGCCGCGAGGTCCGTCACCGGCGCGATGCACTCGATCGACGGCGGATCGGTCGCTCGATAGACCGCGAATCTGCGAATCCAAAAGAACACGGCAGCCGGGGGGGCTGCCGTCCTGTCGCTGCCGGTCGCCCGGCGGCAACTCACACCGAGAAGCTGGACCCGCACCCGCACGTGGTGGTGGCATTCGGGTTCTTGATCACGAACTGCGCACCCTCGAGACCTTCCTGGTAGTCGATTTCCGCGCCGACGAGGTACTGGTAGCTCATCGGGTCGATCAGCAGCGTCACGCCATTCTTGACCATCGCCGTGTCGTCGTCGTTCGTCACCTCGTCGAACGTGAACCCGTACTGGAAGCCGGAGCAGCCACCACCGGTGACGAACACGCGCAGCTTGAGATCGGGGTTGCCTTCCTCGTCGATCAGCGTGCGCACCTTCTCGGCCGCGGCATCGGTAAAGTTGAGCGGGGCGGGCATTTCCGTCATCGCATTCATTTGCAAACTCCTGGGGGCGGGCTTGCGCCCGATTATCGGTTCGGCGTCGCCGCGCGTCAAACCGCGCTTGCGACAGGGTTACTCTATTCGGACGCCGCGCGCTTCAATTCGACCACGGCAGCCGTCCCGGGTTCAGCGTGCTCCAGACGCCCCTGCACGACGGCCCCGACGTGCATTTCGAGGGTCTTGTAGCTCACATCGCCCACGACTCGCGCCTTGGGCTGAAGCTCCAGGTACTCGCTCGCCGCGACCGGCCCCTCGATGGCCCCATTGATCACGACGTGGGAGACCTTGACGCCGCCATCCACCCGGGCCTGCTCGCTAACGACCAGCGTAGAGGCACCGCCGTCGGCCGAGCTGATATTGCCGAAAACCTCACCATCGACCCTGAGGCCGCCGCTGAACGTGATGTCGCCACGCACGACCGTCCCTGCGCCGATCAGGCTGTCGATCCGCTTTTGAGGCGAGTGCTTGGGCTTCCCGAACATGGGGTCCTCCTACGAGTTCGTCAACGACCGTGTCGCCCGCGGGGTGGCTGCTCCGCTCTCATAGACCCTCACCGTCAGCGTACGCAGCGTGAGGCCGGGCGGGACCCGGATGATGCCTTCGACGCGTTGATAGTATTTGAAGCGCAGCGGCTGGGCTGCCTTGGACTCGGGCGCGTCCTCGGGCAACGAGACCGTCTGCGAGCGAATGTCCGGCGGCGCGCCGGGTGCGGGCACGAGCATGGCCTGCAGCGTGAGGTAGCCGTCGAAGTCGTCCTTGGGGCTGCCGCCGCGGACCACGAGCAGACTGTAGCGGAACACGTCCTCGCCGTCGCGCTCGACCGCGAGCCGTTGGATGCCGACGCCCGGCACGCGGTTGGCATCCGCGAAAAGCTGTTGCAGGAACGCGACTTCCTCCTTGAGCTGGGCATTCTCCTGCGCGAGCTCCCGCACCTGCTTTTGCAGCGCGGTCTGCGCGCCCTGCATCATCGCAGCTTCGCTTTCGAGCTGCGTATTGCGCTCGCGCAGCGCGCGCACCTCGCGCATCGCGGTCGACGCGTCGGCTTCCGCCGTCGCGAGCCTCGCCTCGGTCTCCTGCCGGTTCGCGCCCGAGAAGATCTGGCCGAAGTCGAAGCCCCACCACCACATGCCGGCGACCACCGCCGCCAGCGCCGCGCCGATCACGATGCGTCCGGGCCAGCCCAGGTGCATGCGCACCGCCATACGCGGCGCGCTGATCGAGAAGCGTCGGCGCACTCGGCGCCAGTAGGTCGCGACCGCCATCGGCGCTAGCCCGGATGTTTCACCGGGGCGCGGGAATTTGGCGTGGCGGTTTGCGTCCTGGATCGGGCGCAGCCGACGACGCCAATAGCAGCGACGATTGGCGAGGAGAGCAAGCCCGAGCCAGGTGCAAAACGGCCGCCAAAAACCGCGCAGTCCGCCCATCCGACGTGTTCCGCCGTTGGCGCGCCCCAAGTGCTCGGCAGGGCTCGAGTCTTCATTGAATCGGCGGCGGCCTGGTGAAATATCAGGGCTAGGGCACCACCGGCGGCGCCATGAGCCCGGTGCTTTCCGGCAGCCCGAACATCAGGTTCATGTTCTGGATCGCCTGTCCTGCGGCACCCTTCACCAGGTTGTCCTCCACCGCAAGGACCATGGCGAGATCCGTGTTCTTCGGGCGATGCACGGCGATACGGCACACGTTCGCCGCACGTACCGAGCGTGTATCCGGCGCCGAGCCGGCGGGCATCACATCGACGAACGGCTCGCCGGCGTAGCGCCGCTCGTAGAGCGCCTGCAGGTCCACGTCGGCCGTGAGCGGCGCGTACAGCGTGGCGAAAATCCCGCGGATCATCGGCGTCAGGTGCGGCGTGAACGCGAGCTGCACCGGCTTTGCCGATGCCCGTTGCAAGCCCTGGACGATCTCGGGATGGTGGCGGTGGCCCTTGAGCGCGTACGCGGCGAAGTTGTCCGCGGCCTCGGGGAGGATCAGGTTGAGCTCCGCCTTGCGGCCCGCGCCCGACACGCCGGACTTGCAGTCGGCGATCAGGTGCGCGGTGTCCACCACACCTGCTTCCAGCAGCGGCAGGAAACCGAGCTGCACCGCAGTCGGATAGCACCCCGGATTGCCGACGATGCGCGCCTTGCGGATCGCGTCGCGGTTCACTTCGGGTAGCCCGTAGACCGCCTCCGCGAGCAAGTCGGGGCAACTGTGCGACATCTTGTACCAGCGCTCGAACTCCGCCGGATCGGCGAGACGGAAATCGGCGGCGAGATCGATGATCCTGGCGCCGGCCGCGGTCAACTCGCGCGCCTGCGCCATCGCCACCCCATGGGGCGTGGCGAAGAATACGACATTGCACGTGAGGAGGTCGGCCTTTTCCGGCTCGACGAATGAGAGCGCGTCGAAGTGCCCGCGCAGGCTGGGAAACATGTCGATGACGCGCGTACCCGCGTCCTTGCGCGACGTGATCGCCTTGACCTGCGCCTGCGGGTGCTGCGCGAGCAGGCGCAGGAGTTCCACCCCCGTATAACCGGTGCCGCCGACGATCCCGATCGCGATCATTGCGCCTCCCGAGGGCGATTCTAACCCCAGCGGCGATGTTATGCCAAAGTCATAAAAACACGCGAGCACGCGGGAAAAGCAAAGGCCGCCAGTCCGGCGGCCCCTTGCGATATGTCTTGAAGCAGCCTAGCGCTTCGAGAACTGCTTGCGTCGGCGCGCCTTGTGCAGGCCGACCTTCTTTCGCTCGACCTCGCGCGCATCGCGCGTGACCAGGCCCGCCTTCGAGAGCGTGGGCTTAAGCTGCGCGTCGTAATCGATCAGCGCGCGCGTGACGCCATGGCGTACCGCGCCCGCCTGTCCCGATTCGCCGCCGCCGATCACGTTCACCATGATGTCGAACGTCGTTTCGTGGTTGGTCAGCGCGAGCGGCTGGCGCACGACCATGCGGCCCGTATCGCGCGAGAAGAACTCGTCGACCGGCTTGTCGTTGACGGTGAACTTGCCCGTGCCCTGCTTGATGAACACACGCGCCACCGATGTCTTGCGCCGGCCCGTGCCGTAGTAGTAGTTGCCGATCATGGTCAGATGTCGAGGGTCTTGGGCTGCTGCGCCGAATGGGGGTGCGACGCGCCGGCGTAGCACTTGAGCTTCTTGATCATCTTGTAGCCGAGCGGGCCCTTGGGGAGCATCCCCTTGACCGCCTTCTCGAGTGCGCGGCCGGGAAATCGGGCCTGCATCTGCGCGAACGTGGTCGTGGTGATTCCGCCGGGGTAGCCCGAATGGCGGTGGTAGAGCTTGTCTTCGGCCTTGTTGCCGGTGACGCGGATCTTGTCGACGTTGGTCACGACGATGAAATCGCCCGTGTCCATGTGCGGCGTGAAGATCGGCTTGTGCTTGCCGCGCAGGCGCAGCGCGATCTGGCTCGCAAGACGGCCGAGGACCTTGTCCGTGGCGTCGACGAGGTACCAGTCCTGGCGGATGTCCGCGGGCCTGGCCGAAAAGGTTTTCATGGTGTTTCCGAAGGATCGGGTCGAAGCAGCAAAGCATTGCAGTATAACTCATTTCCGTCCGCACGATCAATGCGGGACCCCAGGCGGGGGCGAGGTGCCGATGCGTGTCCGCGAGCCCCGAATCGGCCCTCGCGGGGGTCTCTCCGCCCCGCATCGGCCACCGCGCTACGGTAAGATCCCCGCGCTGCGGCCCAAAGCGGAGGGCCCGGAAACGACCGGAGCTTTGTGCGTTTGGCGCCGGCCGTTCACGCTGGCGGGGCCGCCGCAATCGCTACCCCGGGTATTTCACCAGGCCGCCGTCGATTCAATGAAGACTCGAGCCTCGCCAAGCACTTGGGGCCCGCCACCGGTGGAGCACGTTGGACGGGCGGACTGTGCGCGGTTTTTTGCCGGTCGCTTTGCGCCTGCCTCCGGCTTGCTCTCCTCGCCAGTAGTCGCTGCTATTGGCATCGTCGGCTGCGCCCGATCCAGGCCGCAAACCGCCGCGCTGAATTCCCGCGCTCTGGTCAAGACATCCGGGCTGAGGTAGCTGGCCGCCGAAGGCCGTGCCTGCCGGTATTGGCGTTGTTCGATCACAGCATCGAGAAATCGCCCGTGGCGCAAAGGCTGCCGGCGAGCATGGCCCGCACGGGAAAGCGGCTGCGAGCGGGGAAGCAGCTGCGAACGGGGACCGCGCCAGGACCGCGCAACGGCAGTGAATGCGGATTCGGTCGGGATCGCAGCCATGGGACCACGGCGCGCAAAAAAACGGGCGCGAACGATCGCGCCCGGAGGATTCCGCCATAGGAGGAGAATGGTGGAATGATCGGACGGTGGGAAGGAGGAGTGTCCCGCCCGCCCGACGTGATTCCAGTCTTGCATACCGCATTGCACCATGCAAGCGGCATAATTCGCCGAACTTCCGGACGGCTGCCGTCTTGTTGCACGGATGACAATCGATGCAATAAGGAATTGATTTTCCTGCACCGCAAACGGACGAACCAAACGGCATGGACGTCAGGGTCAAATGGTCGGAAGACGTGAGCTTCGTCGTCGAGACGGGTAGCGGACACGCCGTCGTGGTCGACGGCGCGCCGGAGGGCGGCGGTCGCAACCTCGGACCGCGGCCCATGGAGCTCTTTCTTGCCGGGGCGGCGGCGTGCACGGCCTACGACGTCGTCACGATCCTCAGGAAAGCGCGCCAGCCGGTCGCGGATTGCATCGTCGAGGCGCATGCGGACCGCGCCGCCGTAGCGCCGAAGGTCTTCACGAACATCCGGCTGGTCTACCGGATCGCGGGTCGCGGCCTCGACCGCCATCAAGTCGAGCGCGCGGTCAAGCTCTCGAAGGAGAAATACTGCTCGGCAACGCTGATGCTTGCGAAAACCGCCGAGATCGACGTGGTCGTCGAGGTCGTCGAGGTCGTCGAGGGCGACCGGCTGCCCACGCCGGGCGCGCGCTGATCCTGGCGATCAGGACTTGCCCTTGCCGGTCGTTTCGGCGGGCGGCGGGTCAGCGGCCAACGTCAGCGCAATGAGGCTCCGCAAACTCACGCCGGATTCCGCAGCAGGCGAATCAGGCTCGACGTGTCCCAGCGCCCGCCGCCCCGCGCCTGAATGCGGCTGTAGAGCTGGTCAACGAGTGCGGTGACCGGCAACGCGGAACCGTTCGCGCGTGCCTCCTCGAGACAGATTCCGAGGTCCTTGCGCATCCAATCCACCGCGAAGCCGAAGTCGAACTTATCGGCAACCATCGTCTTGCCGCGGTTTTCCATCTGCCACGATTGCGCCGCACCCTTGCTGATGACGTCGAGCACGCGCTCGGCGTCGAGGCCAGCCCGCTGCGCGAAGTTGATGCCCTCGGAGAGCGCCTGCACGAGCCCGGCGATGCAGATCTGGTTCACCATTTTCGTGAGCTGGCCGCTGCCCGCGCCGCCCATCAATGTGACCGCGCGCGCGTAGTGCGCAAGCACCGGCTCCGCCTGCGCGAACACGGCCGGATCGCCGCCCACCATGATCGTCAGCTTGCCGTTCTCGGCGCCGGCCTGTCCGCCCGACACCGGCGCATCGAGGAAGCCCACGCCTTTCGCTTCCGCGACTTCGTAGATCTCGCGCGCGACGTGGGCGGATGCGGTCGTGTGGTCGACCAGGATCGCCGAAGGCTGCATCGAGTGCAACGCGCCCTCCGGCCCATTCACGACGGCGCGCACGTCGCTGTCGTTGCCGACGCACATCAGCACGATATCGGCGCCCGCCGCCGCCTGTGCCGGCGTAGGCGCCGACTTGCCACCGTGGGTCTCGACCCACTTTGCGGCCTTGGCCGGCGAGCGGTTGTAGACCGCGACCTGGTGGCCCGCGCGAGCGAGGTGGCCGGCCATCGGGTATCCCATCACGCCCAATCCGAGGAATGCGAGCTTCATCGTGACTCCCGTGCTTGCGAAGGTGCGCGCAGGACACGCTTCGCGGGTCCGCAGCGCCGTTTGAGGCCGAAGATCGCCGGTTGCAGCGCCAGTCCGATCGCGTTGGGGATGAGCAGGGTCGAGTCGCGCCCGCAAAGCCCGGTCGTCATCATGCCGACGGCAGCGATCGGCGGGCCCGCGCAATCGCGGCGCGCACCTGCGTCGGCGCCGTGCCGCCCTCGTGGTCGCGGCTTGCAACCGACCCGTCGAGCGTCAGTATGTCGAACGCGTCCGCGCCGATCTGCGGCGAGAAACGGGCGAGCTCGGAGAGCGGCAAGTCGGAGAGGTCGCAACGCTTCTGCTCGGCATGGCGCACCGCGCGTGCGACGACCTCGTGCGCATCACGAAATGCGAGACCTTTGCGCACGAGATAGTCGGCGAGATCGGTCGCGGTGGCGAAGCCTTCGCGCGCGGCGGCCCGCATGCGCTCGGCGTTGACCGAGATGCCGCCGGCGACGAGGTCGGCCATGATCGTCAGCGTGTCGCGGAGCGTGTCCACCGTGTCGAACAACGGCTCCTTGTCTTCCTGGTTGTCCTTGTTGTAGGCGAGCGGCTGCGCCTTCATCAGCGTCACGAGCGCCATCAGGTGCCCGACGACGCGCCCGGACTTGCCCCGCACGAGCTCAGGCACGTCCGGGTTCTTCTTCTGGGGCATGATCGAGCTGCCTGTGCAGAAACGATCGGCGAGCGTCACGAAGCCGAAACCCGGGGAAGACCACAGCACGAGCTCCTCGCAAAGGCGCGACAGGTGCACCATCACGAGCGTCGCGGCGGCGGCGAATTCGATCGCGAAGTCGCGATCCGAGACTGCGTCGAGCGAGTTCGGGCATACGCCTTCGAAGCCGAGCTCGCGGGCGACCTGGCCGCGGTCGATCGGGTAGCTCGTGCCGGCGAGCGCCGCGCTCCCCAGCGGCAGCCGGTTGACGCGTTTGCGCACATCGGACAGACGCTCAACGTCACGCGCGAACATCGCGTCGTACGCCATCAGGTGGTGGCCGAACGTGACAGGCTGGGCGATCTGCAGGTGGGTAAATCCTGGCATGATCGTTCTTGCATGTTTTTCGGCAAGATCGAGCACCGCGCGGCGCAATTCGGTCAGGCGGCCCGATACCACGTCGATCGCTTCGCGCAGCCACAGGCGGAGGTCGGTCGCGACCTGGTCGTTACGTGAGCGGGCGGTGTGCAGGCGCTTGCCCGGTTCGCCCACGAGGGCGATCAGCCGCTTCTCGATGTTCAGGTGGACGTCCTCGAGGTCGCGCGACCATGTGAACTCGCGCCGGGCGATCTCGTCACGGATGCGAGCGAGGCCGCTTTCGATCGCGGCGAGATCCGCGCCGGTGATCACGCCCGCTCCGGCGAGCATGCGGGCGTGGGCGAGCGAGCCTGCGATGTCGACTTCCGCAAGCCGGCAGTCGAAGTCCACCGACGCGGTATAGCGCTTGACGAGTTCGGAGACGGGCTCGCTGAAGCGGCCGGACCAGCCGCCGGCCGGTTGGATGCCGGCTGCGTCGCGCGGCTCGGCGTCAGGCAGCGAAGGAGACGGATCGGGCATGAACGATGACGGAGAAGGGCGGCTTGCCTCGTTCCCGCGGCATGCCCAGAATGCACGCGGCTGTTCGGCAACGGCTATGGCGCAGTCTTTGCGTCGAGATGGCGCCCACCGCCCGGCCGCGGGCACAATGCTTGCATCCTGCTCCCGATATGCATTCGATTATAAGACAAAACGGCGATTCCCCGGGCCTGCCCGACTTCCGCAATCTGGGCACGATCGCGCGAATCCTGCTTGCGGTGAACGCCGCGGCGGTCGTGGCCGCGCTCGTGCGCGAACCGCGCTGGGACTACCTGTCAGGGGCCGTCACCGAGACGGCTGCGGCGGTCGAGATGCCGCTGCTGCTTGCGCTCGCCGTGCTGTGGCTCGTCGCGCCCCTGCTTTCGCGACAGCCGTTTCGAACGGTCGCGATCCTCGTGACGGCCATCGTGCTCCTCGCCACGGCTGCCGCCCACGCCCTCGTGGGCGTGCTGACGCCGCAGCCGGACGGGGCGTTAGCGCGCGAATTGCTGCTGGCGCTGCTCGCCAGCACGGTGTTGCTGGGCTACTTCCGCTTGCGCGCCCGCGCGCTGTCGCCCGCGATCACCGAGGCGCGGTTGCAGGCACTGCAGGCGCGCATCCGGCCGCATTTCCTGTTCAACAGCATCAATGCGGTGATGTCGATCGTGCGCCACGATCCCAAGCGCGCCGAGCTCGCGCTGCAGGACATGGCGGATCTTTTCCGCGTGCTGATGCGCGACAACCGCGAGCTCGCGCCGCTTGCCGACGAAGTCGAGCTGTGCCGGCAATACCTCGAGCTCGAGAAGCTCCGGCTGGGCGAGCGTCTCACCGTGGACTGGAACGTCAAGAGCATGCCCGAGGACGCGCTTTCCCCGCCGCTCGTGTTGCAGCCGCTGCTCGAGAACGCCGTCTACCACGGCATCGAGCCGTCGAGCGCGCCCGGCACGATCTCGGTCAACATCTTCATGTCCCGCGGCGAGGTGCACCTGATTCTGCGCAATCCGTACCGCGCGGATCGGCGCGGACACCACGCCGGCAACAAGATGGCGCTCGCCAACGTGCGCGAGCGCTTGGCGCTGCATTTCGACGCCGAAGCCGCACTCGAGTCGCGCGTGCTTCCGGACGCCTACGAGGTGCATATCCGCATGCCGTATCGCACGGTGGCCCCGCCGCGCACGGCCGGTGACGCCGCGCGGCGTGGCACCGCGCGCGAGGCCGCCCCCGGCCGCTCGCGCCCGGCGGCGCGGGTGCTCACCGCCCGCTGGAGTCTTGCCGATGCTTGAAACCCCGCTTCGCGTTCTCGTGGTCGACGACGAGACGCCCGCGCGGCGCCGTTTGCGCGAGTTGCTGGAGGACTGCTCGGCCGCGCTGCCGCTCGCCGTCGTTGGCGAAGCACAGAGCGGCCGTGAAGCGGTGGAACTGCTGCAATCGATGCCGGTCGACCTGGTGCTCACCGACATCCACATGCCCGACATGGATGGCATGGAGCTTGCAAGACACCTGTCCAAGGTCAGCCATCCGCCCGTGGTGGTATTCACGACCGCCTACAACGAGCACGCCGTGCAGGCGTTTGAGGTAAATGCCGTGGACTACCTGATGAAGCCGATCCGTGTGCAGCGTCTCCTCTCCGCGCTGCAGAAAGTGCCTCGGTTGAAATCCGTGACCAGTGACGTGCCGGCCGAGGCGGCGGCGTCCACCCGCCGCTTCCTGTCGGTCACCGAACGATCCCGCGTGATCCTCGTGCCGATCGAGGACGTCATCTACCTCAAGGCGGAGCTCAAGTACATCACGATCCGCACCGCCCAGCGCGAATACCTGCTGGAGGAGTCGCTCACCAAGCTCGAGCAGGAGTTCGGCGTGCGCTTCGTGCGCGTGCACCGCAACTGCCTGGTGGCGCGCAGCCACATCCGGGGCTTCGAGCGGCGGGTCAACGACGACGGCGATGCGCACTGGGAAGTGCTGCTGAACGGAGTTCCGGACACGCTGCCCGTCTCGCGCCGGCAGCAGTACGTCGTGCGCGAAATCGGACGGGAAGCCGCCGCCTGAAACCCGCGTCTTTGCGCCGGCGCGACCGGCGTCGCTGCGACTTGCAGTAAGCTTCGGTCCGGCCGGGCGTGTGTCTGCCCGCCCGCGTCCCCTCCCGTCACGTCGCAACGATCTCGATGCCCGCCTCGCGCACGCTCATCTGCGGCTCGCTCGCCTACGACACCATCATGGTGTTCCGCGACCGCTTCGGCCGCCACATCCTTCCGGAACAGACGCACATGCTGTCGGTGTCGTTCACCGTCGGCGACATGCGCCGCGAGTGGGGCGGGTGCGCCGGCAACATCGCCTTCAACCTGCAGGCCATCGGCGGGTCGCCCGTCGTGATGGCAACGATCGGCGACGACGGCGCGCCCTACCGCGAGCGCCTGGCGACACTCGGCGTCGCGACCGATGGCGTGCGCACGGTGCCCGGCACGTTCACCGCGCAGGCGTTCATCATCACCGACCTGGACGACAACCAGATCACCGCTTTCCACGCCGGCGCGATGAGTCACTCGCACGAGAATCGCGTGGCCGAGATCGAGGACATCGCGGTCGGCATCGTCGCGCCCGACGGGCGGGATGGCATGCGCATGCACGTCGCCGGATTCCATGCGCGCAAGGTCCCGTTCATCTTCGATCCCGGCCAGGGGCTGCCGCTCTTCTCGGGTGACGAGCTGCTCGAGATGATCGATTGCGCCACCGTGCTCGCCGTCAACGACTACGAGGGCCGCCTGCTCACCGAGCGCACCGGGCTTTCGCTCGCGCAGATCGCGCGGCGAGTCGAGGCGCTCGTGGTGACGCAGGGCGGCGAAGGCTCGCACATCCACGTCGGCGGCGCGACGATCCACGTTCCGGTCGTGCGTGCGGCGGCGATGGTGGACCCGACCGGCTGCGGCGACGCCTATCGCGCCGGGTTGCTGTACGGCATGGCAAGCGGCTGGGACTGGCAGAAGAGCGGACGCATCGCCGCGATCCTCGGTGCGCTCAAGATCGCGGCGCGCGGCGGACAGAACCACGCCGTGAGCCGCGACGCCGTGGCATCGCTATATCATCAGCACTTCGGCAGTCATGTATGGTGAGGACGGCGAAGGAGCGGGCGAAACTTGTCGGCCTGTCCGGGCCTCGCGCCGCTTGCGCTCGGCGGTGCTGCGGGAGTGCAATCGGCGGCTGCACGACGCGCGTAACCCGGTGACGAATCGCGTGGCTCCGCCCGCCCGGTACGCGGCGGGGCGAGCGTTTTCACCCGGAGCGTTCGCGCCCTGAACGGGCCCTGGTACCACCCGATGAATCCACCGCAAACGAGGCGACCGCTGCACCCGGCGCTGCGGGCATGGCGCGCGACGCGCGTGACCGCGCACGTGATCGCCGGGGTCGCGACCACGACATTCGTGTTCCCGTGGGTCGCGCCAGGATCGCGCCGTGCGCTCACGCGCCGCTGGAGCCGCCGGCTGCTGTCGATCCTGCACATCGATGCGCGTGTGCACGGGCGGCTCGACGCGCACGCCGGCAATGTGCTGATCGTCGCCAACCATGTCTCGTGGCTCGACATCTTCGTGCTGAACGCGCAGCGCCCGGCGCGCTTCGTCGCCAAGTCGGAGCTTGCGCGCTGGCCGATCGCCGGCCGGCTGATCCGCGGCGCCGGCACGATCTTCGTCGAGCGCGAACGCCGGCACGACACGCGGCGCGTCAACCATCATGCGGCGCACGCGCTCGCGAGCGGCGATGTCGTCGCCGTTTTTCCGGAGGGGACGACGACCGACGGCACGACGCTGCTCAAGTTCCATGGATCGCTGCTGCAGCCGATCGTCGAAGCGGGCGGTCATCTGCTTCCGGTCGCGCTGCGCTACAAGGATGCCGACGGCGCGATCTCCACGGCACCGGCCTACGTGGGCGACGAGACCTTCGCGCAGTCGTTCTGGCGCGTGTGCGGGGAGCGCAAGCTGACGGTCGAGCTGCACGTAGCGGCGTCGGTCCCCGCGGGCGCGCAACATCGCCGCGAGCTCGCGCGCGCGGCCGAGCACGCTATCCGAAGGGCTTTGGCTTTACCGGTGCCCGCGACGGCACCTGGTACACGCGACGATCCGGTAGCCTGACCGCGGTCAGCGTGCCACCCCAAAGGCAGCCGGAATCGAGCATCAGCAGGTTCGGCGCAAGCTCGAGCTCGAGCGTGGACCAATGGCCACAGACGACGAGCGCGCGGGCCGAGCGGCGGCTCTCGTGCATGAACCACGGGCGAAACCCCTCCGGCGCATGCTGGCGACCGCGCTTTTCGCGGAACTCCATCGTGCCGTCCCCCGTGCAGAAGCGCATTCGCGTGCAGGCATTGACGATCGCACGCAGGCGGTCGTCGCCGTCGAGAGCGTCGGACCACGTTCGCGGTTCGTCGCCGTAGAGGACGCCGAGGAATCGACCGGCGTCATCGCTTGCGAGCCTGACCTCGACCTCGCGCGACAGCAATCTCGCTGCGGAGGGTGTCCAGCCCGGGAGCAGCCCCGCGTGCACCAACAGCATGTCGTCCTCGGTGACGACCAGGGGACGACGGCGCAGCCAGTCGACGAGCTCGTCGCGATCGGGCGCTTCCAGGACCTCGTGCAGCGTGTCGTCGCGATGCGGTCGCCGGTGGCCCGCGGCGATGGTCAGCAAATGGAAGTCGTGGTTACCCAGCACCGTGGTGACGGCGCTGCCCAGCGCCTTGACCTCGCGCAGCACCGCGAGCGAATCCGGGCCGCGATTCACCAGATCGCCGACGAGCCAAAGGCGATCGTTCGCCTTCGAGAAGCCGATCAGGTCGAGCATCTGGCAGAACTCGGCGTGGCAGCCTTGGATGTCGCCGATCGCGTAGTGCGCCATGATTTCAGGGGACCGAAGTCGGACGACAGATGTCAGCGCAGGCGCAATCCGGCGGGCGCGGCAGCGAATGCCGGTAGCGGCGTCCGGGCGAAGGGCAAAGCGTACGTCCTTACTCGGTGATCCTTCGCTTGCCGCATGAATCGTCTCGATCGTCAAGTCTGTTCGGGGCGCGGGCATCGACCTAGAATCGACTTCCATTCTAGCAAGCACGCACCGCGCGCTCATCCCGATGTCGTTCCCATTGAACCCCGCGCAGCGCGAGGCGGTCCGCCATGTCGACGGCCCGCTGCTCGTGCTCGCGGGCGCGGGAAGCGGCAAGACACGCGTCATCACCGCGAAGGTCGCGCATCTCGTCGAACGCGGCCTCGATCCCGCTCGCATCCTCGCGATCACGTTCACCAACAAGGCCGCGCGCGAGATGCGCACGCGTGCGCAGGCGCTGCTCAAGGGGCAGGGCAACGCTGATGCGGCGCAGGCGGTCGTGATCGCGACCTTCCATGCGCTCGGCCTGCGCATCCTGCGCGCGGAGGCGAAGGCGATGGGGATGAAGCCCGGCTTCTCGATCTTCGATCCGCAGGATCTGGAGCCCATGATCGCCGAGCTCCTGGCCACCGCCGATCGCGCGCGGGCGCGCGCCGCGCAGTGGAAGATCAGCCAATGGAAGAATGCGCTCGTGACGCCGCAGGCGGCGCTGAAGGCCGTGGGCACCGAGGAGGAGCAGGTGGCGGCGCGCGCCTATCTCCGCTATGCGGATGCGCTCGCCGCATACCAGGCGGTGGATTTCGACGACCTGATCGTCGCGCCCGTGCGGCTGTTCGAGCGCGATGCGGCGGCGGCCGGGCGATGGGCGCACGCGTTCGACCACGTGCTCGTGGACGAGTACCAGGACACAAACCCGGCGCAATACCGGCTCTTCCGCGCGCTCGCAGGCGCGCACGAGCGCTTCACCACGGTCGGCGACGACGACCAGGCGATCTACGGGTGGCGCGGCGCGACGCTCGACAATCTCGCGCAGTTGCCGAAGGACTATCCGGCGCTCAGGGTCGTGAAGCTCGAGCAGAACTACCGCTCGAGCGTGCGCATCCTGCGCTCGGCGAACGCGCTGATCGCGCATAACCCGAAGCTCTTCGAAAAGCGCCTTTGGAGCGATCTCGGCCACGGCGACACGATCCGGGTGACGCCTGCGGGCGACGACGACGCGGAGGCGGAGCTCGTCGTGCATCGTCTGCTTGCGCACAAATTCGAGCATCGCGGGCGTCTTTCCGACTACGCGATCCTCTACCGCGGCAATCATCAGGCGCGGCCGTTCGAGACCGCGCTGCGCGCGCAGAACGTACCGTACGTGCTCTCGGGCGGGCAGTCGTATTTCGAGCGCACGGAAATCAAGGACATCGTCGCCTACCTGCGCCTGATCGCGAACGACGACGATGATCCGGCCTTCGTGCGCGCGGTGACGACACCGAAGCGCGGTATAGGGCAGACGACACTCGCGAGGCTCGGAGAGATCTCGGCAAGGCGGCACGAGAGCCTGTTCGCCGCCGTGTTCGCGCCGGAGTTCAAGACGGCGGCGCACGCGAAGGCGCGCGAGGAGTTGGCACGGTTCTGCACGCTGATCAACGGGCTTCGCTACCGTGCCGAGCGCGAGCCGGCGGGCCGGCTGCTGACCGAGCTCGTGCGCGAGATCGGCTACGCGGACTGGCTCGTCGCCTCGCTCGACAAGCGCGAGGCCGAGGCGCGCGCGAAGAGCATCGGCGATTTCGTCGACTGGCTTTCCCGCAAGGGCGAAGCGGACCGGCGCAACCTGCTCGAGCTCACGCAGACGATCGCGCTCATCACGATGCTGGAGGGACGCGAAGGCGAGGATGGCGACGCGGTCCGGCTCTCGACGCTGCATGCAGCCAAGGGTCTCGAGTTCCCGCACGTGTTCATGGTCGGGCTGGAGGAGGGCATCCTGCCGCACCAGTCGGCGATCGACGCAGGGCAGGTCGACGAGGAACGACGCCTGATGTACGTCGGTATCACGCGCGCGCAGCGCTCGCTCCACCTTTCGTACTGCCGCAGCCGCAAGCGGGCGGGAGAGCGCGTGGACTCTCCGCCATCACGATTCATCGGCGAGCTCGCGCAGGAAGACCTGCGGCACGCAGGTGTGCCGCTGCCCGCCGAAGAGGCGGCGCGCGAAAAGGCGGCCGGCAGCGAGCGGTTGAAGGCGCTGAAGGCACAGCTGCAGCGCGAAGGCGCGGGCGAAGAATAGTAAGCGCAGCCCGCGGGCTGCGCTCCTCGATTCCGTACGCGGACGGCGTGCTTACTTCGCCGCAGCCGTCATGTAGTCGACCGCTGCCTTGACGTCCTCGTCCGACAGCGACGCGTTGCCCCCCTTTGCCGGCATCATTCCCGCCTTGCCTTGGAAGCCCTTGATCGCGTGATCGTTGAGGACATTGGCACCCTGCGCGATGCGCGGCGCCCATGCGCCCTTGTCGGCGAACTTCGGCGCCCCGGCGATTCCGGCGCCATGACAGGCGACGCACGCGGTGTCGTACACCTTCTTCCCGTCCGCCTTGGCTGCCGCCACGGGTGCCGCCGCTGGCACCGCCGCCGCCGTCGCGGGAGCGGCCGCCGCCACGGCTCCTGCAACAGGCGTCGCGGCACCTGAATTCATCATGTATTCGACCGCGCGCTTCACTTCGACATCGGACAGTTCGGCCATGCCGCCGCGCGCCGGCATGCCGGCGTGACCCTTGAGTGCGGACGCGTAGATGACGTTCAGCCCCTGCTTTTCGCGCTGGATCCACGCCTTGCGGTCGCCGATCTTGGGCGCGCCAAATTGACCGGTGACGTGGCACTTTCCGCACGCGGCGACAACGACCTGCTCGCCCGTGCGCTCGCTCCCCGCCGTGGCAGTCTGTGCGACGACGACCGGCGCACTCGGCGCGGGCGCTGCCGGGGCCTTCCAGTTGGCGCCGGCCGCATTGACCATGTAGACCGCCGCGCGCTGCACCTCGACATCGTCGAGATCCGGATTGCCACCCTTCGCCGGCATCGCGCGGATGCCGTTGATCGCATGCTCGAACGTGACCCTTTCACCCTGCGCGATCACCTTGGCCCACGCGCCCTTGTCGCCGAGCTTGTGCGCGCCGGCGAGGCCGGCGTCGTGGCAGGTCTTGCATACCTGTTGGTAGACCTGCTCGCCGGTGAGCTGCCCGCGCGGACCCGTCGCCTGCGCGAGCGTGACGTTGCCGACCGGCTGGATTCGAGCGAGCACCGCACTGTCGCTCTCGGCCACGCCTTCGTGGGTTCTCGTCACCAGCGAAGCGAGCATCGAGATCACCGTGATCGGCACGACGAAAGCCAGGACTACGACAACGACCAGTTGCTTCCAGTTCTTGATCGGGGACGAGTGCTCTTCGCTCATGGTGTCGTCGGCTTGCGTGAGGGCGCCGGGCGCCATTTTCAGGCGGCACCGACAAAACATCGCATTATACCGTTGCCGCCTCCAGGGAGAACACCGCGGTGGACGGGCATCCGTGCAGGCGGCTAAAATGCGGGACTGCGCGCCCGTAGCTCAGTTGGATAGAGTGTTGGTTTCCGAAGCCAAAGGTCACAGGTTCGACTCCTGTCGGGCGCGCCAATCTCATCACGCTTCGGGACGTAGGGCCTAGGTCCGGAGCGCGCGGCTCGGGCCGTTACGTTTTCTCGCCCGCCGTCGGTATTTCGTGCGGCGCCGGCATATCCCGATGTTTTTCACGGCGCCGCCTTCGGCTCGGATGGTCGGCGCGTGAATCCGCGAGGAATCGAGTTGAGGCGCGTTTCTCGCCTCCGGGAGCCGCTGCGCGCAGGCGATCGATGTCGGTCGACAACGCGCTTGCGGATCGGAACCGCCAAATCGCGATGCCCCCCGATGCGCATCGGGCGCTGCGGCGCCCGGTCGTGCCCTCGCCCGTTACGCGGCCCATCGTGATGTCCCCGACGTCGCACACCTTTTCCGCCTGTGGGGCGAACGGCTTGCCGCTGCTTAGCGGCCGCCTGGCAGGGCCAACCCTTAGGGCTGCGGTCACGAGCGATGCGCTGCCGAGTACGGCGAGGGCGTGTTGTGCGAATTGTGCCGCGCCGCGGCGAATGCCGAATACCTGTTTTCGATGCGGGGCGATCTGCCCCGCGGGAATAGGAGGTGTCCGGCGTTGTTCATGGAGGTGGAACCATGACCGCGGTCTCTTTGCCATTCGGCATCGGGCGGCGCTCGCGAGCCGAGTCGACGCTTCGCGTCCACGGTCAGGAGATCCGCAAATCTGCGCGTTCCCCCGGCTTCTCATGACCACGTCGTCCCGCCCCTTCAATCTCGTCCGCTGGTTCTCGCTGCTGAGTTTCGGGACGCTCGCGGTCACCGCCATCCTGACCGCGGTGCTGCTGACGAGATTCATCGAGGAACGGTTGCTCGCGCTCGATGCGGAAACGGCACGTGACTTCGTCCAGAGCGTGACGCGCGCCGAGAACGCCGATGTGCTGGCCTTCGCGCCCGGCCATGGCGGACCGGTGCCCGAGGGCTTGGCCGAGTACTTTTCGCACGTCGCGCGCATGCCCGAGATGGTGCGCACGAATGTGTACGGACGCGATCGTTCAGTCCTGTGGTCGAGCGACGAGGCGCTCCTCGGCCGCGAGTTCGCCGACAACGACGAGCTCGACGACGCGTTGCGGGGGATGGTCGTCTACAAGCGCGGCTACGTGGGCGTGATGAGCGAAGCCGACGCAAAGCCCGAGCATTACGCGTTGCCTGCCGGAACGTTCTTCATCGAAAGCTACATTCCGATCTACGGTACCGACGCAGCCACGCCGGTCGCGGTCGTCGAGCTCTACAAGGCCGCGCGCAGGCTCGAGGAGACGCTCGACGCCGCGCGCTGGCTCGTGTGGACGAGCGCCGTCGCTGCGGGCGTGCTGCTGTTCCTCGTGCTGCAGGGCATCGTGCGCAAGGCGGCGGCGCAGATCGCCGCGCAGCAGCAGCAGCTGGTGGAGGCGGAAACGATGGCGGCCGTCGGCGTGATGGGATCGGCCGTAGCGCACGGGATCCGCAATCCGCTTGCGTCCATCCGCTCGTCCGCCGAGCTCGCAGCCGATGGCGAGAACTGCACCTGGCGCGAGCAGGCGGAAGACATCATCGGCGCGGCGGACCGGATCGAGCGGTCCGTACGCGATCTGCTCGATTTCGCGCGGCCGGCGGCGGGCTCGGTGAAGCCGGTTCCGGTGAACGCGGTCGCGGCCGAGTCGATCGACTCGTTGCGCCGCGAGCTCGGGCGGCGCGGGCTGGTGCCCAAGCTCGAGCTCGATCCTGCGGAGCCCAGTGTCCTCGCCGACGCCGCGATGCTGCGGCAGGTCGTTTCGAGCCTGATCGTGAACGCGATGGAAGCGACCGAGGAGAAGGGGATCGTGGCGGTATCGACACGGCTCGCGCCCGACCGGCGCACCGTACGCATCCGCGTGGACGACACCGGTCATGGCATCACCCACGAGCAGCTGCCCTTGGTGCTGCGGCCGTTCCACACGACAAAGCCCAAAGGACTGGGACTGGGGCTGCCGCTCGCCAAGCGCATCGTCGAGCGGTTCGGAGGAACAATCGAGATCGAAAGCGCGCTCGGCCGCGGCACGACGGTGGACCTCACGTTGCCGGTGGCCGCATGAACCGCGGCCACGCGATCCTCATCATCGAGGACGAAGTCACGCTGGCGAACAACATCGCCACCTATCTTCGACGAGCCGGCTTCGACGTCGCCCATGCCGCCGATGCCGAACAGGGCCTGATGCTGATGGAGTCCTTCCGCCCGGACGTCGTTCTGCTCGACTACAACCTGCCCGGGATGAACGGGCTCGAGGCGCTGCAGCGGATTCGCGGGATCGATCGGCGTATCAAGGTGATCATGGTCACCGGCCATGGCAACGTGCGCATCGCCGTCGACGCGATGAAAGCGTCCGCATTCGACTATCTCGCGAAGCCGGTGGCGCTGGCGGAGGTGCGGGCGCTGATCGACAGGGCCGTCGGCGAAGAGCGTCGCGACGAGGTGGAGGCGCACTACCAGCGGCAGGCCGGTTCGGGCGGGCTCTCTGCGCTGATCGGCGAGTCGCCGGCGATGGTCGAGCTCAAGGACATGATCCGGCAGCTCGTCACCGCGGAAGCGGGGATCACCGGGGCCCCTCCGCCCCCGGTGCTCATCACGGGAGAAACCGGTGCCGGCAAGGAGCTCGTCGCGCGCGCGATCCACTTCGAAGGCGCGCGCGCCGGCCGGCCGTTCATCGAGGTGAACTGCGGATCGATTCCCGCCAACCTGCTGGAATCCGAACTCTTCGGCTATGAGCGCGGCGCGTTCACGGACGCGCGCGAACGCAAGATCGGCCTCATCGAGGCAGCCGATGGCGGCACGCTGTTTCTCGACGAGATCGGCGACATGGATTACGCGCTGCAGGTCAAGCTGCTGCGCGTTCTGGAAGAGCAGGTGATCCGGCGCTTGGGCAGCGTTCGCGAGCGCAGCGTCGACGTCCGCATCGTCTCCGCCACCAACCGGTCGCTGGAAGAAATGGTGGCGGCGGGGAAGTTCCGGTCCGATCTGCTGTTCCGGCTGCGAATCGTCTCGGTGCACGCGCCCCCGCTGCGTGTTCGCGGCAGCGACGGCGTCCTGCTCGCGCAGCATTTCGTCAGTCACTTTGCCGCTCGCTACGGCAAGCCTCCGCCGACATTGAGCGCGGAGGCGCGATTGCTCGTGCAGAGTTACCCATGGCCGGGCAACGTGCGCGAGCTTCGCAACGCGATCGACCAGGCGGTGCTGCTTGCCAAGGGAGCGGTGCTGACTCCGGAGATGCTGCGGCTGCCGCAGCGTTCCGAATGGCCGTCCGCGAGCCCCAGTCATGGCGCGATGCCCGTCGCTGGGGGAGCCACGCTCGAAAACGTCGAAAGGGCGATGGTGGTCGATGCGCTCGACCGGACGCTGTGGAATGTGTCCCGGGCCGCGGCGATGCTCGGGATATCGCGCGACACGCTGCGCTACCGGATCGGCAAGTTCGGATTGAATCGGCCCGGCACCACCGACATCGTCGACGACGGTCAGTAGGTGTACTCGACTCCGACGCCGGCTCGCCACGGGTCGAAGCCGTCGTTCTGCGTGCGCGTCGTCCACGCAGCAACGCGCAGGCCCTTGACCCGCAGCGCATGCGTGAAGCGGACCGTCAGCGCGCGATCGAGCACAGGCGTCTTGGGCTCCTCGCCGGCCTCGGCGATGAACTCGAGCGAGGTCCCGCGCGCAAGCTGCCAGGCAACACCCGCGAACGCACCACGGCCGCCGGCAGTGAACCGGCCCGATGCAACGGGCAGCACAAGACCCGCGAGCAGATCGAACGGGCCCACCGGTTGAGTGAGCGCGATCTCGGCGCTCACGCCATGCGTGCGGAGCGACATGTCGTCGGCGCGCGCGGTCACCTGCATTCGCCGCAACGCGATGTCGAGCAAGGGGCCGTTCGCCTGCCACTGCGGCACCTTGAACGTGATCGCGTATTGATAGCCGACGCCGGCACTTGCGAAATCGACGCTGCCGTCGAGGCAACCCGCGGACCCGGGATCCGGGCCGGGGTGCCGGGATCCCGGATTCGACAGGATGCAACCCGGCGTCTTGATCTCGACATCGGCCCAATCGGCCTGCGCGACCAGCCGCACGTTACGCCACGCGAGTGCACGACCATCCGCGATGCCGGCGCGCGGAAGACCCGCCGTCACGCGAAAATCGATGGACTCGGCGCCCGCCGGCGACGCTGCGAGCAGCGCCGCCGTCAGGACACTCGAAGCCACGAAGGAGCGCATCGGTGGTCGGCCAGTGAAGGCGTTGCAACGCCTGACTTACGCGTGGCCCGGGCCGTCGTCTCCGCCGCGACCACGGCCACGGCCGCGATCGTCGCCCGGGGGATCGTCCGCACCGTTGCGTCCCGGCGTCGCGCCACCCGAGGTCGAGCCCGCCGGTGTCGCACCATCGTCCCTTCCGCGACCTCTGCGGTTGTGCCCTGCGGGATCGTCGGCGCCACGACCGCGACGCATGTCTCCCGGAGGATTGTCGGCTCCGCGCCTGGCGACGACGATCGGCTGCATGTCGTCCGTGGGCGCGGGTGTCGATTGGGCGGAAACGGCGATGGTGGCGATGCTGGCGAAGAGAGAGATGGTGATGAGCTTGCGCATGTCGACTCCTTGAAAATGCCCGGAGGAACGAGCGTTTTGGAATTCCTCGCAAGGTCTATAGCAGTCGCCGTGCCACGTGCGCCGGCCGCAGTGGCCAAAGCGCAAGTGTCTGGCAATGCGCGGTTTCCTCGGCGCGCACCGGCGCGACTCGCTGGTACCGGTGGGGGATATCACCCACGTTGGGGGATTGCGCTGTGTGAGACGACCCGCTGACCGGCCGCGCGCATGTTGGTGCGGGCCGGCTGCCACGCGGGCTCCATGCGCACAGTCTCCGATGCGCGGGAGCGCACCGGCGCATGCGTTGCCCGTCGATTCGGCATGCCGGGGTCCAATCGGTGCGAGGAATGCGTGCAACGGAATTAGGTGCGGCGGAATAGACGGTGTCCGAAACAGGTTCACTCGAACGTGGTCGCGGTTCACCGGACTTCGCGGCACGACACGCGCGCGACAACTTTCGGCCTTTGAGCGCAATTGTGGACATCGTGTGAGCAGGCCCCGGTCCGCGCGCGCCATTCCTGAAAACCTCAAACCAAGGAAAAATTCCATGCGGACACGTACCAGACTGCTCGTGGCGGCGCTTGCGACGCTCTCTTCTTCGATCTCGGTCCAGGCGAGCGCGGACGAAGGCAACACCGCGCGCTGGCAAACCATCATCGGAATCGTCAGTGCGGGAAACGTCGTGGGTACCGGCACTGCGACCGCCGTACAGGGCGGGGGCCAGCCGTGGTCCACGAGCGGCGGGCACGCCGAGGTCGATCTCCGCAATGGCCGCATCAATTTCGTCGTGCGCGGACTCGTATTTGCCGGCGGCAACAGCATCGGCACGCCGGGGACGGTCACTCAAGTGAAGGGCACGCTCGTATGCGACACCAACGGCAGTCTCGGTGGCGCCTCGGTGCTCGTCGACACGCCGCTCGTGCCGCTGGACGAATCGGGCGATGCGCGCTTCAGCGGTGATCTCGGAACGCTGCCTGGTGCGTGCTCGCAACCGGACATCGCGTTCCTCGTCCGCGTTCCTGCCGGACGCTGGATCGCCAACGGAGCGGTATTGCGCTGAACGTTCGCACCGCGCTGCCGCCGGAAGTCTGATCCGGCAGCAGCGCGTGCGGGGTCCGGCATCAGTCGTACGTGCGTCGATAGTAGATCCCCGCGCTGCTCACCGCGCCGGCCTCGGCGCGGATCGTCAGCGTGCGGGTCAGCGCGTAGTCGAGTCGCAGCGCGTTGCTCGCCGCCGTGAGCCCCTGCTGGTAGGCTATCGACAGGCGATCGGAAATCCGCTTGCCGAACACGACCACCTGGTTCGCGAGGCCCGCGTTGCTTCCCGGGGTGGTTGCCGTCGCGCCGCCGGTCGTGGATCCGAACGTGATGTCGTCGAGGCCGATCTGCTGCGCGATCTGCGTGGTGAGCGGCTTGCCGCCGCGCGAGAGCAGCGCGGCTGTAGCCGCCTGCAGCGCGGCTGCGTCCGCGCCCGATTGGCTGTCCGGCGCGCGGCCCAGCACGAGCCACGCGAGTTTCTCGCTATCCGGCACAGGCGGGTTGGACACGAGCGTGACGACCGGCACTTTCACCGTTCCCGTGACGGCGACGCCGGCTTCGACGGGCTGATTGCGACGCAGCGCGACGATGTCGAGCCCCGGATTGTCGAGCGGCCCATCGAAGATCAGCCGGCCGCGATCGATCACGAGGCGCTGGCCGTACGCGAAGTAGGTGCCGTTCACGGCGCGGATCGAGCCGCGGCCGACGAGACGCCCGTCGGCCGACGTGCCGACACGCACGCGGCCGCGCAGTCCCGTCTCCAGACCTTCGCCTGCGAACGTCAGCGCAGTGCCGAGGTCGAGGTCGAGGTCGAGCGTCAGCGGCGGGCGTGCGCTGCCTGCCTGCACGGGTAAAGGCGATTCGCGGCCGACGATCACCACGTCGCCGGAGAGCGTGGCACCTGCCTGTCGCTCGTACTCGAAGCGACCCTCGACCGCCTTCAGCGACCCGCGTAGCGCAAGCTTGCGGTCCTCGATAGCGAGCGTGCCGGATCCGTCCACCACGAGGCGCATGTCGGGCCGGTTAAGCACGCGGAAGTTCTCGGCGCTCCAGCGCACGCGTCCGGAAGCATCGAGCTCACCGCCCTTTGCGCGCAGCGACGCGATCGTGCCGGACGCCGTGAGGCGCCCATCGCCACCCTGGATCGAAAAGTCCGACAGCACGACTTCGCTGCCTTCGTCGTGCGCGCGCAGCCGACCGTTCACCAGATGCAGACCGTACTGCGGCGCGTCGACGCGCAGTCCGTCCGCGGCCAGGTCGAAGGAAAGTGCCGGATCGGACAGCTTGCCGCGCGCGGTCGCGTTGAAGCGGGCCCGGCCGTCGACTGCCGCGACGGTGCCGAGCCACGGCTGCAGCGTCCGCAGCGTTTCGACCTCGAGCGAGAGTGCCGCGACGAGCGGGGCATCGCCGTCGATTCGACCGGGCGTGCCGCCGGGCGCGGCGGCGATTTGCGTCGTCGCGTCGGCGTTGCCCGCCCGTGACGAGCGTAGCGTGGCCTTCGCATCGACCGCGTCGTTGACGATGCGCGCATCGACCGCGAGCGCGGTGATGCCGAACGGAAGCGCGGTTTCATTGAGCGAATCGACTTCGCTCGCGTAGAGATCGCCCCGCTCGCGCCGGACCGAGATCGTGCCGTTGAGACGGGGGTCGGCAGCGATCGACCAGTTGCCGCCGAGCACGAGGTCGGTGGCGAACGGGGGCTTCCAGGCCGCAAGTCGCATGACGCTCGCGAGCGCAATGCCGGTGAACTCGCCGCGGGTCGCGATGCGGCCGTCGTCGAACGTGAATTCGCCGAGTTTGACGCGACCGTCCGCGATCGCGAGCGACGTTGCGCCGACCGAGAGCCGATTGGCTGCGTATTCGACGGACACCGGGGACTCGAGGTTGAAGGGCCAGCGGCCGGCATTTTCGAGCGAGTCGAGCGCGCCGCTCCACGCAAACGTGCGGGCGCCGTCCCCGACTCGTTGCTCGCGCAGGGTGCCATGGGCGCGGGCGTCGATGGCGAGCCCTTCGCCGGCCACGTGCGCGGTCGCGCGGTGGTCGGCGAGCGTACCCTCGCCATCGATCCGAACGGTGCTGATTATCCGCTCGCTTGCCTTCACGCCGCTCGCCACCAACTGCAATTGCATGCGCCGCGCCGTGATCGGCACCGGCGCGGCTGCGCCACCGCCGGGCGCGAGCTCGACGTGAGCGTCGAGCCGATCGGCCGCCATGCTGCCGGATCGAAGGCGTTCGCCGTGCACGTCGATCCTGCCTCCCGGACCGCCGGGCTCGATTTCGAGCGTTCCCTTGGCGCGGAGCGCGCCCGATAGAGTGCGCGGCAGGCGATCCGGCAGCAGCGCGACAAGATCGCCGAGCTTCGGCGCATCGAGCGTGAACGCAAGCCGATCGCCGGTCGCGCCGGCGCTTCCGCTTGCGCTCACGCGGCCGTTGCCTGCCGCAAGATCGAGCATTGCATCGCGCACGCGGTCCGGGGAGACGAATCCGCTCGCCTGCCCCGATAGCGCGACACCGGAGAGCACGCTGCCTTGCGCGAGCGCGACTCGTCCGGTAGCGCTCCAGTTGGGCTGCAGCGCGCCATCGAGCGCAAGCTCGCCGCTCAATCTGCCGGAGGGGAAACGCCCGAAACGCGCGGGATCGAGTTTCGCGAACGTGCCGTTCAACTCGAACGGCCTCGTTCCCGAGAGAGCGATGGCGCCGCGTCCGACGAACTCGCCGCCGTCCGCCTGCGCGCGCAACCGCGCGACCTCCACCCGATCGCTCACGATGTTCGCAGTGAACGCGAGCGTCATGTCCTGCTGCGAGAGGTCGCCGCGCACGACTCGCCGCTCACCCGACACCTCCGCGGCAATTCTGCCGGCGAGTCGCGTAACGATCAGCCGGCCGTGAAGGCGCCCGATGTCGAGATCGCGCACGTCGAGTGACCAACTCGACGCGAGTGCACCTTCGGAAAGCGGAATCCTGCCACGGCCGCTTGCATGCCCCCCGCCCGGCACGGTCGCGACGAGATCGTGCAACTCGAGTTCCGCGGCGCCGAGCGTGAAACGGCCGCGCAACGTCTCGATCGGAAGGCGCTTCGTGTCCCACGCGCCGGGTATCGCGTTCTGCACATTCGCGTTGCCTGTCAGCCTGCCGTCCACGGGCGCCGCCTCGATGCGCGCATCGAGGCGCGTGGAAGGCAGTGCGGGCCCGAATGCCGCGAGATCGATTCCGCGCGCGTCGAGATCGAGACTGCGCAGGAGCGAGCCCTCGAGCGGCGAGAGCCGCGCCTGCGCGTGCGCGGTCGCCTCGCCGACCTGCGCGCGAACGTTCGCGACAAGCTCGGCGAGCGTACCGTCGAAGCGCGCCTCGGCGCGCGCATCGCGCAGCGACGCGTCGCCTGCGAAGGTTGCCGTGCCCGCCAAGGCGAACGGCGGCGCCGTGGCGAGCGTCGCATCGCCGGCAAGCGTGCCGCGCTCGAGCACGAGCGACAGGTCGCGGATTCGATGCTCGCGGGCACCGCCGCTGTACGCGAACGAAAGTCCCGTGATCGCGCCGCTGCGCGCGCCGACGCGCCAGTCGAGGCGACCGACGCCGGCATGGCGGAGTTCGACTTCGAGCGGGAGCGCGAGATCGGCAGGCAGTGTGGCGGGACTGTCGGAGGACGTGAACTCGAGCGTCAGATGCCCGACCCCGAATCCGCGGATGAGGAAGCGCCGCGACCACAGCCCACGCGGGCTCCAGTCGAGCGCGACATCCGAGGCGACCAGATGCGCTGTCGGGCCTGTCCACTCGAGGCGCCGGACGCGGATCGTCGTCAGCAGTGAGCCGGAGGGGCTTTCGATGCGAAGCTGGCCGTTGCTCGCCCGCTCGATTTGCCGCACGGCCAGTTCCAGCGCGGTTTGCGTGTGCAGCGCTGCAACGCAAGCAGCGATCAGTGCCGCGAGCGCGGCGAATAGGACGAGCGCACGGCGGAACCAGCGCCGCGGCCGCGCTGGCGCAGCGGGATCGGCGATCGGCTGGTCGGTCCGTTCCATGTCAGAACGAAAGCCCGATGGAGAAGTGCAGGCGCACGTTGCGTGTTTCCTGGCCGTAGGCGACGTCGAGACGGAACGGGCCGATCGGCGTGCGCACGCGCCCGCCCAGCCCGTAGCCCAGCTTGAGCTCGGTGATATCGCCTGTCGTGTCAGTCGCATTGCCCGCGTCGACGAATGCGGCGATGCCCCACTGCGGCGTCACCCAGTGCGTGACCTCGACACTTGTCACCAGCTCGTAGCGCCCGCCGATGGTCGCATTGCCTTGTTGCACGCCGATGCTCTCGAACGCGTAGCCGCGCACCGACGTGTCGCCGCCGGTGCGGAACAGGAACGTCGAGGGAACGCCGTCGCGCGAATCGGCGATCACCGCGCCGAGCTGCGCCCGCGCGGAAAAATCGTTGCCGGCCGACAGCGGCCACCAGACGCCGAGCTTCCCCACCACGCGTCCGAACGTGCGCGTGGACGCACCAGGAATCCCGGCGCCGACGTCGAGATCCACGATGTAGCCGCGGGTGGGTGCGACCAGGTCGTCCACGCGCCGCCAGGTGCGCTGGACATCGGCGTAGAGCGCGTGCGACCGGATGGACTGCCCGCCTTCGGGACTCTGCTCGTCGAGGAAGAAGCCCCCGCCGAACGCGAGCTGGCTGCGTTCGTCGACGGCGATTCGACGCGCGGTGACCGCTGCCGTCTGCGTGATCAGGTTCTCGATATCGGTGCGCAGCAACGCGGCCGAATACGTGTCGCGCCAGTGCGTCGCGGTCGGCGGACGCACGAAACGCACCGATGCGCTCTGTTCCTTCTGCTCGACACGCCCGTCGAGGTAGAACTGCAGGCCCTTGCCGTCGAGGTCGACGTCGCTGTAGCTCGCACTGGCGCGGAACTCGGTGTCGGTCGAGTAGCCGAGCCCCGCTTCCACCTTTTTCGTGCGGCCCTCGATGACCGCGATCTGGACCGGTGCAGCCTCTGCCTGCGCGGGGTCGGGGTCGATCGTCGCCTGGACGCTCGAAAAGTAGCTGGAGCCCACGAGGCGGCGCACGAGCTGGTCGAGCTCGGCGGCGCGGTACGGGGCGCCTCGCTCAATCGTGCTGAAGTTCTCGACAAGCGTTGCGGGATAGCGCACAAGGCCGCGCACGTCGAGCGCGCCGTAGTGGAACGCCGGGCCGCTGTCGATCACCACGCGCAACACCGCGGTTTCTGCCGCGGGATCGACACGTGCCTCGCTCTCCACGATCTTTGCAGCAGCCCACGGCCCGGCGGCGAGTGCTGCAACCGCCTGCTGTTTGGCATTGTTCCAAGCGGACTGGCTCCAGATCGCGCCGCGCGGCAGCCGCCATTCCTCCCGCAGTTTCGCGATCGCGGCGGTGCCCTGGTTCCCGCCTTCGCCGGCAGGGCCGATGACGGACAGCCTGACATGCGAGACGCGCACCGGAGGGCCCGGCACGACCTCGAGCGTGACCCGCGCGGGCGTTTCGCCGCGGTTCACGGCGATCTTCACGCTCGCGCTGAAATAGCCCAGTGTGGCGGCCGCCTCGCGCGCCTGCGCCACTGCGTCGCGCGACAGCCGATCGAGCAGCTCCTCGGTCATGTCCTCGTACGACTGCCAGCGCACGAGTTCGACGTTCGTGACGAGCACGTCGCGCAGCTCGTCGGGCGCGTCGATCACGACGCGATAGCGGACCGCGTCGGCGTCGCGCCGGGGTCCGGCGGGCGCTGCGGTGTCCGACTCCTCGGCGGGCGCCGCCGGGTCGTCGGCGCCCTGTGCGCTAACGGGGAAGAGGATGCTCGCTGCGCAGAGCGAGAGCAGGAGCAGCAGCCGGTGCAAGCGGCGAGGCGGAATCGCAACGTCCGCTGCAGTCCCCTGCGGCAACGGTGTCCGTCGGACCGGGCGCGGCCGACTCGAGCGCAGGCGAAAGCGGCGGCCAGCCGATCGGCGGATCCGCCAAAGGTGGCCGGCGATCGGGAATCTGCTCGGTCTGCATTGCGGGGAGGTCGGGGACATTGCGGCTCGGCCAGTCGCGGAGATCCTGTGGCTCGGCACCGAGGAAGCGCATCACGGGATCGTATTGGGAGGCGTAGCGGTCGTTCCAGCTTGCGCAACCCGAAACGGCGACAAGCGCAAGCATGATCGCAAACACAGGTAACGGACGAATGGCGGGCATGTCGATCTCCAGCTAGAACCGGGAACTCAACGTCATTCCCAACAGGGGCGCGGTCCCGAATTCGTCGCTGGCAACGTCGTTGCCGTCGGAATTCATGACCGTGAGCTTACCACCGAGCAGCGCGCCGGCGTAGGCATCGAGACGCGTGTCGCGCGTGAATCGGTACGATGCGCGCGCGAACAGCGGAACGCCGCGCGATTCGGCGATGCCATCCGGCACCGGCCCGTCGCGCGCGAGACGGAAGCGGTAGGTGCGCCACGTTCCGCCGGCGGCAAACTCCCACGCGTCGTTCAACGCATATACGAGCTCGATACCGGCGCCGCCCGCGGGTCCCGCGGGAAAGGGGTTGGCGACGCGCCACTTGTCGTCGATCTTCCAGTCGACGAGCAGGAAGGGAAACGCCTTCGTTTCATCGATCTCGCGGAACACGCCGGCGCCGAGCCCCAGCGTCAGGTTCGGCGAGAACACCCGCGCAACCGACAGCAACCCGCCGTAGATGACGGCGTCTCCCACGCTCGCGCCATCCTCGTAGGCCCACTGCACCGATGGCACGACGCTCACGACGGTATCCGCGTTCACTGCATAGCGCAGCGGCGCCGCGATCGAGGGTCTCTGCACGTCTGTCCAGGGCGCAACGCCACCGAACGCGAGCGGTTCGCCGAACTTCCAGGATTCGAAGTCATAGCGGAGCGTGACTCCCGCCGTGAACTGCGACGTGAATCCGTGCAGTACCGTTCCGCTCGCGAGCACGCCGCTTGCGCGAACCTGTCCACCCTGGTCGAGGTCGGACTCGAGCTGAGCGTAGCCGGACAGCGACGCGCTGGCAGTCGTGCTGCCGGGCGGCGTCTGCGCGTCGGTGGCTCCGGCGGCGGCGAGTATCAGGAGCGGCAGCAGTCGTTTCATCGTCAGTCGTTTCATCGTTTTTCGAACGGGTCGCGTCAGGTGAGCCGAAGGGCGCGCGGCCTCCACGACCGGCGCCGGCGACTGTATCACCTTGCGCCGAAAACCCGTTGCCGGATTCGAGCGTTGCAAGAAATGGGCCGATTCATGCGAATGGCATAAATTGTCGCATCGCATCGAAAACCGATTGATCGTTCGAATTTCTCATGTTGCATTGCATCAACGAAGCCCATTCTGCCGTCTGTCGGGAGCGAATACATCGATATCGAACGATCGTACGATCCGCGTCGATGCGAGGGCCCTTTTCTAACACTCTACTTTCGCAGGGCGCTGTAAGCCATTATTTCATATGAAAAAGACTCGAGTCTCATTTTCGCACATAAGTCCTTGTTCAATCAATGAAAAGCAGTTGACCGCCGAAAAGACGCCCGGTATAGTGCCCGCAAGTGGGAAAAAGTGGGTGAAAGTGGGGTTGAGGCACGATTTCAGCGAGTGCTCTGATAGTGACCACTTACCTACTCGGGGCCCGGGGGAAAAGCGGTGGCAGATCACGGGGTGGGGACGACAGGCAACGGCGGCGCCACATCTGCGACGTTTCGCGGCATCACGCAGCTTGTCCTCGACGCCAAGGGACGCCTGGCGATCCCGGCGCGTCACCGCGATGCACTGACGGTGAGCGGCGATTCCCGCCTCATCGTGACGGCCGATCCGAGCCGTTGCCTGCTTGTCTATCCGTTGGCCGTCTGGGAGCCGATCCAGTCGCGACTCATGGCGCTGTCGTCCTTCGACGAGCGCATTCGTGGTCTGCAGCGCTTGCTCGTCGGGCACGCCGACGACGTCGAGATCGACGCGGCGGGCCGCATCCTCGTTCCACCGGCGTTGCGCCAGTACGCGCGCCTCGACAAGCATGTCGTGCTGGTCGGGCAGGGTCGGAAATTCGAGCTGTGGGACGAGGCGCAATGGCAGGCGAAGACCGCGCAGGCGTTCGCCTTCCCGGCGCAGGGACTGCCGCCCGAACTCGACGGCTTCAGCCTCTGATGGGCGATGAGCACGCTCCCGTCCTGCTCACCGCCGCAGTCGACGCCCTCGCGATCCGCCCCGACGGAACCTACGCCGACGGCACGTTCGGTCGCGGCGGCCATGCGCGCGCGATCCTCGCGCGGCTTTCCGAACGCGGTCGCCTGGTCGCCGTCGATCGTGACCCCGCGGCTTCGGCAGCGGCTGCGGCAATCGCCGATCCGCGCTTCACGTTCCGGCGCGCTTGGTTCTCGGAGATTCCGGACGTGCTGCGCGAGCTCGCGATCGTTTGCGTCGACGGCGTACTGCTCGACCTCGGCGTCAGCTCGCCGCAGCTCGACGATGCCGAGCGCGGCTTTTCGTTCCGTTTCGATGGCCCGCTCGACATGCGCATGGATCCGACGCGCGGCGAGAGCGCGGCCGAATTCATAGCCCGCGCCGACGTGCGCGAACTGACGGAGGTCCTGCGCAACTATGGTGAAGAACGGCTTGCTCAACCGATTGCAAGAGCGCTTGTTGCGCATCGCGAGGTCCGGCCCATCACGCGGACGCGCGAGCTGGCCGCGCTCGTGGCCCAAGCCGTCGGCGCGCGCACGCGGGGTGATTGGCGTCAGGATCCGGCCACGCGGACCTTCCAGGCCATTCGGATTCAAGTGAACGCCGAGCTGCGCGAACTCGAGGTTGCGCTTCCCCGGCTCGCCGCCCTGCTGGCGGCCGGCGGGCGTCTTGCGGTCATCAGCTTCCATTCGCTCGAGGATCGCATCGTCAAGCGCTTCTTCGCGAAGGCGTCGCAGCCGTTCGGCGGCGATGCGCGTGCCGGCCGGCTGCCTCTGCGCCAACGGGAGTTGCCGATACCGCCGCTCGCAAGGGTCGGCCGCGCGATCAAGGCGGACGCGCGCGAGGTCGCGGCGAATCCCCGCGCGCGGAGCGCCGTGCTGCGCGTTGCGGAGCGCACGGCCGCGCCGTGGCCGGAGCAACGCGCGTGACGCGCATCAATGTCGTGCTGCTGCTGCTGCTGATCGCGTGTGCGCTTTCGCTCGTGAGCTCGCGGCATCAGGCGCGCAAGCTGTTCGTCGAGCTCGAGCGCGAGCTTTCGCACGCACGAGGCTATGAGACCGAGTACGGCCAGCTGCAGCTCGAGCAATCGACATGGGGGATGCCGGCCCGCATCGAGAAGATCGCGCGCGAGCAGTTGCGCATGCAGCTGCCGCCTGCGGGGCGGGTCGAGGTGGTCGAATTTCCGGGAGGCGCCAAGTGAGGGCGGCCGCCGCGCCACGGCCGGTTGCACTACCGCCGCTGCGCTCGGCGCTGCTGTTCGGCGTGTTCGCGTTGCTGTTCGCGGTGCTGGCCGGCCGCTCGGTCTACCTGCAGTGGATCGACAACGAGTTCCTGCAGGGGCAGGGTCAGGCGCGGTTCGCGCGCGAGCTCGAGGTGCCGGCGCATCGCGGGCGAATCGTCGACCGCTTCGGCGAGGCACTTGCGATCTCGACGCCGGTCAAATCGCTGTGGGCATTTCCGCAGAAGCTCGACGCGACGCCGGCCCAGCTCGCGGCGCTCGCCAGGGTGCTCGAGGTGCCGCCGGCGGCGCTCTCGCGCCAGATCGCGGCCGCCGAGGATTTCGTCTACGTCGCGCGCCGCATTCCTCCGGAGACGGCCGAGCGCGCGCTCGCGCTTCGCATCAAGGGCCTCTACGACGAGAACGAATACCGCCGGTTCTATCCGGGCGGCGACGTGACGAGCCATGTGCTGGGCTTCACCGGCGACCGGGACGTGGGGCAGGAAGGCATCGAACTCGCGCAGCAGGCGTGGCTCGGCGGGCGCGTCGGCAGCCGCCGGGTGATCATCAACCGCCGCGGCGACGTCGTCGAGGACGTCGCGGCCGTGCGTCCGCCGCAGGAAGGGCGCGACCTCGCGCTCGCGCTCGACACGCGGTTGCAGTACCTCGCGTTCCGGGAACTGAAGGCTGCGGTCGAGCAGCACAAGGCGAAGGCCGGCGGGCTCGTGATCCTCGACGCGAAGAGCGGCGAGATCCTGGCGCTCGCCAACTGGCCCACCTACAACCCCAATCGCCGCGACAAGGTGGCCCGCGAGCGCATGCGCAACCGCGCACTGACCGACGTGTTCGAACCCGGGTCGACGATGAAGCCCTTTACCGCGGCAGCGGCGTTGCAGGCCGGAACGGTGCGGCCGGACACGGTGATCCAGACGGGCGGCGGGGTATTGACGATCGGTGCCGCGACAATCCACGACGCGCATCCGGCCGGCGCGCTGACCGTCGAGCAGGTGATCCAGAAATCGTCCAACGTGGGCGCTGCGAAGATCGCGCTGGGGCTGCCGCCGCAACAGATGTGGCAGACGCTTGCCGATGCGGGCTTCGGCACGCCGCCACGCACCGGGTTCCCCGGCGAGGTCTCCGGGCGCTTGCGTCCCGCGAATAGCTGGAAGCCGATCGAGCAGGCGACGATGTCCTATGGCCATGGCATCTCCGTCAACCTCGTGCAGCTCGCGCGCGCCTACACGATCTTCGCGACCGACGGCGAGTTGAAGCCGGCAACGCTGTTCAAGGCCAACGGTCCCGTCGCGGGGAAGCCCGTGCTCCGGCCGGAAACGGCGGTCGCGGTGCGGCACATGCTGGAACTCGCGACGTCGCCGGGCGGCACGGCACCGAAGGCGCAGGTCGCCGGCTATCGCGTCGCAGGCAAGACCGGCACCGCCCACAAGTTGGAGGGCGGCAGCTATGCGAACAAGTACGTGAGTTCGTTCGTCGGTTTCGCACCGGTCAGCGATCCGCGTCTCGTGATCGCCGTGATGATCGACGAACCCTCGGCCGGACAGCATTACGGCGGCGCAGTCGCCGCGCCGGTGTTCGCGAGCGTGACCGGCATCGCGCTGCGCATGCTCGGCGTGCCGACCGATGCGCCGGTGGACAACGTCATCCTGCCGCCCGCGGAAGCCGAGATCGGCGAGGAAACCTAGGCGTGGCGGCCGTGCCCCTATTCGATCCGGCTGCGCTGCTCGCGCGACTGTCCGCGCGCCCGCGTCGAATCACGAGCGACAGCCGCCGCGTGGAGCCGGGTGTTGCATTCGCCGCGTACCCGGGCACCCGCCAGGACGGGCGGGCGTTCATACCCGACGCGGTGGCGCGTGGCGCGGCCGCGGTGCTGTGGGATGCACAGGATTTCCAGTGGGACCCGGGCCGCGCCGTCCCCAACGTCGGCGTGCCGCGCCTGCGGGCGAAACTCGGGCTCATCGCCGACTTCATCTACGGCAGCCCGTCCCAGGACCTCTGGATGGTCGGCGTGACCGGCACCAACGGCAAGACGTCGTGCTCGCAGTGGATCGCGCATGCCTTCGACGGCACGGGGCGACGCGCCGCCGTGCTCGGCACGCTCGGCAACGGCCTCGTCGGTGCGCTGATGCCGGCGCCGAACACGACGCCCGACGCTGCCGTGCTGCACGAGACGCTGCGCCAGTTGCGTGATGCGGGCGCCAGTGTGGTCGCGATGGAAGTCTCGTCGATCGGGCTCGACCAGCGGCGCGTGAACGGCACACGCTTCGACGTTGCGCTGTTCACGAACCTGACGCGCGACCATCTGGACTACCACGGCACGATGGCGGCGTACGGCGCGGCCAAGGCGAGGCTCTTCGCATGGCCGGGGCTCGAGCTCGCGGTGATCAACGGCGACGACGCATTCGGCCAGAGCCTGATCGACAGCGCGCGTGCGCGCGGCTTGCGCGTGCTGTCCTACGGCGCGAGCGGCGCCGACATTGTCGCAAGCGAGATCACGATGACACCCGCCGGCATCGCGCTCACGGTCGCAACCCCGTGGGGACGTGGCGAAGCCGAGACGCGGATCGTGGGGGCGTTCAATGCCTACAATCTGCTCGGCACGCTGGGGGTGCTGCTCGGCAGCGAAATGCCGCTGGCCGATGCGCTTTCTGCGCTCGGCCGGCTGGAACCTCCGCCGGGGCGCATGCAACGGCAGGGTGGCGACGGCAAGCCGCTGGTCGTGGTCGATTATGCGCACTCCGCCGACGCGCTGGAGAAGGTGCTGCAGGCGCTGCGGCCGACCCTGGGCGGCAGCGGCCAGCTGGTCTGCGTTTTCGGCTGCGGCGGTGACCGCGACAAGGGCAAGCGGCCGGAGATGGGTCGGATCGCGGCCACGCTCGCCGACCGCGTCGTCGTGACGAGCGACAACCCGCGCAGCGAGGATCCTGCCGCAATCGCGGCGGCGATCGTGCAGGGCGTGCGTGCGACCGGCAACCGACGCTGGAGGATCGAGCTCGACCGCGCTCGCGCGATCCGCGACGCGATCGCGGCGGCGTCTGCGCAGGACGTCGTCGTCCTCGCCGGCAAGGGACACGAAACGTATCAGGAGGCGAACGGTGTCATGGTTCCGTTCGCCGATGCCGACGAGGCTGCCGCCGCGCTCGCCGCGTGGAGTGCGCCATGATGGATACGGCCACCGCTGCGCGTCTCGTCAAGGGTCGGGCGATCGGCGGCAACGTCGCGTTCGCTCGCGTGGCCACGGACAGCCGAACGCTTGTCCCCGGCGATCTCTTTGTCGCGCTCAAGGGGGAGCGCTTCGACGGTCACGACTTCGTGCCCGGCGCGCTCGCTCGCGGCGCCGCGGCGGCCATCGTGGAGGAGGCCCGCGCGGCCGAGATTTCCGGGCCGCTCGTCGCCGTAGCCGATCCGCTGGCCGCGCTCGGACAGCTTGCCGCCGCCTGGCGTGCACGATTCTCGCTGCCGCTGGCGCTCGTCGTCGGCAGCAACGGCAAGACGACCGTGAAGGAAATGATCGCGGCAATCCTGCGCGAGCATTTCGGCACGGACGCCGTGCTCGCAACATCCGGGAACCTCAACAACGCGATCGGGCTGCCGCTCACGCTGCTGTCGCTGCGCGACGCGCATCGCGCCGCGGTCGTCGAACTCGGCATGAACCATCGTGGCGAGACGCGTGAGCTTGCCGCGATCGCGCGGCCGACGATCGCGGTGGTCAACAACGCTCAGCGCGAGCACCAGGAATTCATGCGCACGGTGACGGAGGTCGCGGCCGAGCACGCCGATGCGATCCGGGCATTGCCGCATGGAGGCATCGCCGTGATCAATGACGACGATCCGCATGCGTTGCGCTGGCGCGAGGCGGCAAACGAGGTCGAGGCACGGATCGTCGCGTTCGGTCTCGTCCAGCGTGCCGACGTCGCCGGCCGCTGGAAGGGCGATGCGGAAGGCAGCGATCTCACCGTCGCGACACCGCTCGGGGAGGCGGACGTACGCCTTGCCGTTCCCGGGCGACACATGGCGCAGAACGCGCTGGCGGCAATCGCCGCGGCGCTCGCGGCCGGCGCACCGCTTGCGGCGGCCATGCGCGCGCTTGCCCGGTTCCGGCCGGTTGCCGGCCGTCTCGCGGTGTCGCGCCTCCCTAGCGGCATCGTCGTGATCGACGACACGTACAACGCCAATCCGGATTCGGTGCGCGCGGCGATCGATGTGCTCGCACGCGCCGCGTCCCCTCGCTGGCTGGTGCTGGGCGACATGGGCGAGGTCGGCGTGCAGGGTCCCGCGTTTCACCGCGAGATCGGCACCTGCGCGCGCGAGGCCGGAATCGAGCGCATGCTCGCCGCCGGCACGCTCGCGAGCGAGGCCGTGGCCGCGTTCGGATCCGGAGCGACACATTTCTCGAGCGTCGATGCGCTGGCGCAATCACTCGCTGCCGACATCCGGCCCGGCGTGACCGTGCTCGTCAAGGGATCGCGGTTCATGGCGATGGAGCGCGTGGTCGCGGCGCTTGCCGGCCTTGCGGTTGCGGGAGCGCACTGATGCTGCTCTGGCTCACCGAGCATCTCGCCAGGGACATCCGGGCGTTCAACGTCTTCGGCTATCTGACGCTGCGTGCCGTGCTCGCGTGCATGACCGCGCTCGTGATCTCGTTCGTGATCGGGCCGCGCATGATCGCCTGGCTCACGCGCATGAAGATCGGCCAGTCGGTGCGAGACGACGGCCCGCAGACGCACCTCACCAAGGCCGGCACGCCGACGATGGGCGGGGCGCTGATCCTGGTCTCGATCCTCGTCACCACGCTGCTCTGGGGCGATCTCGAGAACCGCTTCGTCTGGGTCGTGCTGATCGTCACCGCGGGCTTCGGCGCCGTAGGCTGGGTCGACGACTATCGCAAGGTGGTCCACCGCGATCCCAAGGGGCTGTCCCCGCGCGCCAAGTTCTTCTGGCAGTCGATCATCGGCGTGATCGCCGCCGTGTATCTCGCGTTCTCGGTCTCCGCGCCGGACAACCCGCAGTTCCTGCGGCTCTTGTCCGCCTGGATCGGCAGCGGCTTCAACCTCGACCTGTCGCCGAAGGCCGACCTCATCGTGCCGTTCTTCAAGACGGTCAGCTATCCGCTCGGTGTATGGGGCTTCATCGCGCTCACCTATTGCGTGATCGTCGGCACGAGCAACGCGGTGAACCTTACGGACGGGCTCGATGGCCTCGCGATCATGCCGACGGTGATGATCGGCGCGGCGCTCGGCGTCTTCGCCTACGTGAGCGGCAACGCCGTTTTCGCCCGCTACCTGCAGTTCCCGCTCATTCCGGGTGCCGGCGAGCTCGCGGTGATCTGCGGAGCGATCGCGGGGGCGGGACTCGGTTTCCTCTGGTTCAACGCCTATCCCGCCGAGGTCTTCATGGGCGATGTCGGCGCCCTCGCGCTGGGCGGGGCGCTCGGCACGATCGCCGTCATCGTGCGCCAGGAAATCGTGCTGTTCATCATGGGTGGCGTCTTCGTCGTCGAGACACTGTCGGTGATGGTGCAGGTCGTCTCGTTCAAGCTGACCGGCAGGCGCGTGTTCCGCATGGCGCCGATCCACCATCACTACGAGCTCAAGGGCTGGAAGGAGAATCAGGTCGTGGTCCGCTTCTGGATCATCACGATGCTGCTGGTCCTGTTCGGGCTCTCGACGCTGAAGCTGCGCTGACCATGACCTTTCGCGGCCGCAGCGTCGTCGTTCTCGGGCTCGGGCTCACCGGGTTGTCGCTCGCACGCTACTTCGTGCGGCACGGTGCGACCGTGCGCGTGGCCGATACCCGCGATTCGCCACCGAATGCGCCTGTGCTCGCCGACGAGCTGCCCGAGGTGCCGCTCGAGACCGGGCCGTTCGCAAGCTCGACGTTCGCAGGCATCGACCTGATCGCGATCAGTCCCGGTGTCGCGAAGGACCAGCCGGCGATCACCGCGGCCGTTCTCCAGGGCGCGGAGCTCGTAGGCGACATCGAGCTTTTCGCCCGCGCGCTTCCTCCCGGGCAGAAGGTGCTCGCGATCACGGGGACGAACGGCAAGACGACCGTCAGCGCACTCACCGGCGAGCTCGCGCGCGGCGCGGGGCTTGCCACCGTCGTCGCCGGCAACATCGGCAACCCGGTGCTCGACGTTCTGGCCGAGCACGGGACGGGAGCGCACTGGCCGGATCTCTTCGTGCTCGAGCTGTCGAGCTATCAACTCGAGACGACGACAAGCCTCAAACCTGCCGCCGCGACGGTGCTGAACGTCAGTGCGAACCATCTCGACCGCTACGAGGGCATCGCCGACTATGCTGCCGCGAAGGCGCGCATCTTCGAGCACGCGGCGGTGCAGATCATCAACCGCGACGACCCGATCGTGCGGCTGATGCGCCTGCCGGGGCGTACGGCACAGACCTTCGGTGTATCGGTGCCGCTGTCCGAAGAGGAGTGGGGCCTGGTCGAGCGGGCCGACGGCCCGTGGCTCGCGCGCGGCGGGGAGCTGCTGCTGCCGGCCGGAACGTTGTCGCTCGTCGGGCGGCACAACGCGCTGAACGCGCTCGCCGCGTTGGCGCTCGTGTCTGCGGTGGCGCGCATCAAGCCGCCGGTCCTCGAAGCACTCAAGAATTTCCGCGGCCTGCCGCACCGGATGCAGCGCGTGGCCGAAGCCGGCGGCGTGCTGTTCGTCAACGACTCGAAGGGCACGACGGTCGCCGCGACGCTGGCGGCGCTGGCGGGCATCGACCGGCCGGTTGTGCTGATCGCCGGTGGCGACGGCAAGGGGCAGAGCTTCGCACCGCTCAAGCCTGCGGTGGACCATGCATGCCGTGCGGTCCTGCTGATCGGGCGCGACGCGGAACTCGTAGGCCACGGCATCGCGGGAACGAAGGCCGTCGTCGAACAGGTCGCAACGCTGGACGCCGCGGTCGACCGTGCGTTCGCGCTCGCGTGCCCCGGTGATGCCGTGCTCTTGTCGCCAGCGTGCGCGAGCCTCGACCAGTTCGCGAACTATGGCGAGCGTGGCGAGCGCTTCATGTCGCGCGTGCGCTCGCGCATCGGGGAGACCGCCGGTGCGTAAGCGGGTGACGCTGACCGCGACGCTGCGCCCGCTCGCGGGCGTGGGCGGCGCTGCGCCGAATCCGCGCACGATGCCCGCGCTCGACGTGTCGCTCGCATGGGCGAGCCTGCTGCTGCTCGCGATCGGCCTCGTGATGGTCTATTCGTCGTCGATCGCGATGGCCGAGGCTTCTTCGCACACCGGCTATCGCGCCTGGTATTTCCTCGCGCGGCATGCGGTGTTCGTTGCTGTCGGCCTCGCTGCCGGAGCGATCGCCTTCCAGATTCCCGTCAAGGCCTGGCAGAAGCTCGCGCCGTGGCTGTTCATCGCGGGCGCGGTGCTGCTGGTCGCCGTGTTGATTCCGGGCATCGGCAAGAGCGTCAACGGCTCCCGCCGCTGGCTGTCGCTTCCGTTCGTCAACGTGCAGCCGTCCGAGTTCATGAAGCTCGCGGTCGTGCTCTACGCGGCGAGCTACGCGGTGCGCAAGGCCGCGTTCCTGCACGCGAGGCAGCCGCTCAGGCAGACGCTGATGCGCGGGTTCGCGCCGCTGTTCTCGGTCATGGTGGCGATCGGCGGCCTGCTGCTGCTCGAGCCCGATTTCGGCGCGTTCGTCGTGATCGTCGCGATTGCGTTCGGCATCCTGTTCCTGGGCGGTCTCGACTGGCGCCTCTTCCTCGGCCTTTCGGTATTGCTGCCGATCGCGCTCGGCGCCATCCTCGTCGCGGCACCCTATCGCCTGCAGCGTCTCACGGCGTTTCTCGATCCCTGGTCGGATCCGCTCGGCAAGGGCTATCAGCTGTCGCATTCGCTGATCGCGTTCGGCCGCGGCGAGTTCTTCGGCGTCGGTCTCGGCGCCAGCATCGAGAAGCTCCTCTATCTGCCCGAGGCGCACACCGATTTCCTGCTCGCCGTGATCGCCGAGGAGCTGGGGCTGGCCGGCGTCGCGGTCGTGCTCGCGCTCTTCGTATGGGTGCTCTTGCGCGCCTACGCGATCGGGCGCCAGGCCGCGCGCCTCGAGCGTCCGTTCGCAGCGCTGGTTGCGCAGGGCATCGGCGTGTGGATCGGCGTCCAGGCGTTGATCAACATCGGCGTCAACATGGGCGTGCTGCCTACCAAGGGCCTCACACTGCCGCTGCTGTCGTTCGGCGGCAGCGGGATCGTCGCGAACTGCATCGCGCTCGCGATCCTGTTGCGCATCGACTATGAATCGAGAAGATTGCTGCGGGGGTATTCGGAGTGACCGCGACCGTGATGATCACCACCGGCGGCACCGGCGGGCACATCTTCCCCGGCCTTGCGGTCGCGGCCGAGCTCGCGGCGCGCGGCGCCATCGTGAGCTGGCTCGGCACGCGCGACGGGATGGAGGCGAAACTCGTGCCGCAGCATGCGGTCCCGTTCGATGGCATCGACTTCCGCAGCGTGCGCGGCAAGGGGTGGAAGCGCCTGCTGTTCGGCCCGTTCGCGATTCTGGCCGCCTGCATGTCCGCGTGGACGGTCCTGAAGCGGCGGGATCCGGGGGTGGTGCTGGGGTTCGGCGGCTTCGCGTCGTTCCCCGGCGCGCTGATGGCGGTTGCGCGCAACGTGCCGCTCGTGATCCACAACCTCGATGCCAAGCCCGGACTTGCCAATCGGGTGTTGCGCTACGGCGCCGACCGCGTGCTGACGGGCTTCCCGGGTGTGCTGGGCGAAGGCCGTGATCGCCGCGTCAGGTGGGTCGGCAATCCACTGCGTGCGGAAATCGAGGCGATCGCGCCTCCCGAGGCCCGGTTCGCGGGACGTTCGGGTCCGCTCAACGTTCTCGTCGTCGGCGGCAGCCTGGGTGCGGCTGCGTTGAACGAATGCGTGCCGCGCGCGCTCGCCCGGTTGTCGGCGCAGGCGCGGCCTATCGTCACGCACCAGGCGGGCGAGAAGCACATCGAGACGTTGCGTGCCGCCTACGCGAATGCGGGCGTGGAAGCCGAGTGCTTGCCGTTCATCGACGACATCGCGCAACGCTACGCGCAGGCGGACCTCGTCATCTGCCGTGCCGGCGCGACGACGGTCGCCGAGCTTGCCGCGGTCGGGGTCGGCAGCCTGCTCGTGCCGTTTCCCTATGCGGCCGAGGATCACCAGGTGGACAACGCGGAGCAGCTCGCGCGTCGCGGCGCCGCCGTGATGTGGCTGCAGCGCGACTTCAAGCCGGAACGGCTGGCCGAGTGGCTCGCTGGCCTCGACCGCGGGAAGTTGCTCGCGATGGCGGCAGCTGCACGCGGCCTGCGCAAGGCCGGCGCGACCGCACGCGTCGCCGACACCTGCCTGGAGCTCGCGCGGCGATGAAGCACAAGGTCAAGCGCGTGCATTTCGTCGGCGTCGGCGGTGCCGGCATGAGCGGCATCGCGGAAGTGCTCGCGACGCAAGGCTACGAGGTGTCGGGGTCCGACCTCGCGCAGACCGCCGTCACCCGGCGCCTCGCCGGCATGGGCGTGCGTATCGCGATCGGGCACGAGGCGGCGAACGCGGCTAAGGCGGACGCGGTGGTCGTATCCACCGCGATCACGGCGGACAACCCGGAAGTGGTCGCCGCCCGCGAAGCGGGAATCCCCGTCGTGCCGCGCGCGCTGATGCTGGCCGAGCTCATGCGCCTGAAGCAGGGCATCGCGATCGCCGGCACGCACGGCAAGACGACGACGACGAGCCTCGTCGCCTCGGTGCTGGCCGAAGGCGGACTCGATCCGACGTTCGTGATCGGCGGACGGCTTCTCGCGGCCGGGGCCAGCGCGCGGCTCGGCAAGGGCGACTTCCTGGTCGCCGAAGCGGACGAATCGGATGCGTCGTTCCTGTATCTGACACCGGTGATCGCGGTCGTGACGAACATCGATGCCGACCACATGGATACGTACGGCCACGACTTCGGCCGCCTCACGCGCGCGTTCGTCGACTTCGTGCAGCGGCTGCCGTTCTACGGCGTCGCGGTGCTCTGCGTCGACGATGCGAACGTCCGCGAGATCCTGCCTCAGATCACCAAGCCCGTCGTCACCTACGGCATTGCCGAGGACGCGTCGCTGCGGGCGCTCGACATCGCGAGCGACGGCCCGCGCATGCGATTCATCGCGAGGAGCGGCGATGCACCGGACCTCGCGGTCGACCTCGCCGCGGCGGGCGTGCACAACGTGCAGAACGCGCTCGCGGCGATCGCGATCGGCCGCGAAGTCGGCGTGCCGGATGCGGCGATCGCGAAGGCGCTCGCCGAGTTCAAGGGCGTGGGCCGGCGCTTCCAGCGCCATGGCGACATTTCGCTCGAAGGCGGCGGCGCATTCACGCTGATCGACGATTACGGCCATCATCCGGCGGAAATGGCGGCGACGCTCGCAGCAACGCGCGCGGCATTTCCCGGGCGCAGGCTGGTGCTCGTGTTCCAGCCGCATCGCTACACGCGCACGCGCGACCTCTTCGAGGACTTCGTGCGCGTGCTGTCGTCGGTGGACGCGCTCGTGCTGGCCGAGGTCTATGCCGCGGGCGAGCCGCCGATCGTCGCGGCCGACGGCCGCGCACTCGCCCGCGCCGTCCGTGTCGCCGGCAAGGTCGAGCCCGTGTTCGTCGACACCGTTGCGGAAATTGCCGACGCCGCGCGTGCGATCGCCCGTGACGGGGACGTCGTACTGACGATGGGTGCCGGCTCGATTGGCAGCGTGGCGGGGCAGATCGCCCGGCCGGGTGGCGAGGGGGCCGAATGAACATGGCCGAGATCCTCCACTTCATGGGGTTGCGCGGGACGCTGACCCGCAATGCGCCGCTCGCAAAGCACACGAGCTGGCGCGCGGGCGGTACGGCGGACTTGCTGTACATGCCCGCCGACCGCGACGATCTCGCTGCGTTCGTGAGGCAGCTGCCGCCGCGCGAACCGCTCACGGTGATCGGCCTCGGCAGCAATCTGCTCGTGCGTGATGGCGGCGTGCGCGGCGCCATCGTCCTCATGCACGACCCCGGCGCGCACGTCGCGCAAGTCGACGGCCTGATCCGCGCGGATGCGGGCATCGCCAGTCCGAAGGTCGCGCGCTTTGCCGCGATGCATGGTTTCGCCGAAGCGGAGTTCCTCGCCGGCATACCGGGAACGGTAGGCGGTGCGCTCGCGATGAACGCCGGCTGCTACGGCAGCGAGACCTGGCGTTACGTCGCTCGCGTGGAGGTGCTGCGGCGGGACGGCACGTTCGCTCTGCGCACCCCCTCGGACTATCGAATCGGCTATCGCACGGTGCTCTGCGCCGACGGCACGCTTCCCGACGGCATCTTCACCGCGGCGTGGTTCCGCTTCCCGCCGGGCGAGCCCACGGCCGCACGGACACGCATCAAGGAGCTGCTCGCGCGCCGCATCGCGTCGCAGCCGCTCGGCTTGCCGAACGCCGGCAGCGTGTTCCGAAACCCCCAGGGCGATTACGCGGCCCGGCTGATCGAGGCGTGCGGCCTCAAGGGCTTTTCGATCGGCGGCGCCCGGGTGTCGGAAAAGCATGCGAACTTCATCGTCAACCCCGGCCGCACCGCGTCCGCTGCCGATATCGAGGCACTGATCGCGCACGTCCAACTTGTGGTCCGGGAACGGACGGGCGCGGCGCTCGAGGCCGAGGTCCGGATCATCGGGGAGCGGTCCCGCGCTCCCGCGCCGGTACCGGACAACGCATGAGCGAGTTCGGAAAAGTTGCGGTACTGCTCGGCGGCCCGTCCGCCGAGCGCGAGATTTCGCTGCTCTCCGGCAATGCGGTGCTGGCCGCGCTCAAGGGGAAGGGAATCGACGCGCATGCGTTCGACCCGGCCGAGCGCGACTTGTGGGAGTTGAAGCGTGAAGGCTTCGCGTGCGTGTTCATCGCGCTGCACGGCCGCTTCGGCGAGGACGGAACGGTGCAGGGCGCGCTCGAAACGATGCGCATCCCGTACACGGGCAGCGGCGTGATGGCCTCGGCGCTCGCGATGGACAAGTGGCGGACAAAGCTCGTCTGGCTTGCGAGCGGCATTCCCACGCCGCGCTACCGGATCGCCACCGCGGCGACCGATTGGGCGGCCGTCCTCTCCGAGCTCGGCCTGCCGCTGATCGCGAAGCCCGCGCGCGAGGGATCGACGATCGGCATCACCAAGGTCACGACACGCGATCCGGTGGCACTCGCGCGTGCCTTCGAGGCCGCCGTCATCCACGACCCGCTGGTGCTGATCGAGGAATTCGTCGAAGGCGTCGAGCTGACGGCCTCGATCGTCGAGCGCAACGCGCTGCCGCTGATTCGTATCGAGGCGCCGCAGGGCAACTATGACTACCACCACAAGTATTTTTCCAACGAGACCCGGTACTTCTGCCCGGCCGGCCTGCCGGATGCCGTCGAGCACGCGATCCGGGCGCAGTCGCTCGCGGCCTTCGACGTGATCGGCTGCACCGGCTGGGGCCGTCTCGACCTCATCCTGCGCGCGGACGGCAGCTGGTCTTTCCTCGAGGTCAACACGTCCCCCGGAATGACGGGGCACAGCCTGGTCCCGATGGCGGCGCGCCAGGCCGGAATGCCGTTCGACGACTTGTGCGTCGCAATCCTGCGGGGTGCGCATGTGGGATGACGCGAAAGCGCTGAACGCGCTCGCCGTGACGCTTGCGCTGATGGCAACGGCGGCAGTCGTTGCCGCGGGCGTGCTTTGGGTCGCGCGGCAGCCATCGTTCGCGTTTCGCGAGGTGGTGGTGACGACGCCGATCCAGCGCGCGAGCGCAACGCATCTGGAAGCGATCGTCCGCGGTGAACTCGCCGGCACGTTCTTCACGATGAACCTGGAACGCGCCCGCGCGGCGCTCGGCCGCGTGCCGTGGGTTCGCTCCGTCGCGCTGCGACGGCAGTGGCCGCAGCGGCTGGAAGTGGTGCTCGAGGAGCACGAGCCGCTCGCGCGCTGGGGCGACGGGGCGCTCGTCAACAAGCAGGGCGAGGTGTTCTTCGCCGCATACGACGGGGAATTGCCGCACTTCGCCGGCCCGGAGGGCTACGCGGCCGAAATGCGGGCGCGCTACGGCGAGTGGTCGGCGCAGCTCGCCGCGCTCGCGCTCACGCTTTCGGAACTTCGCCTCTCGCCCAGAGGCGGGTGGTCCTTCAAGGCGACCGACGGCAACTCGCCGCTCACGGTCGAACTCGGCCGCGACGACGCGGATGGCCGCCTCGCGCGTTTCGTGGCCGGCTACGGGCGGACGATCGGCGCGCTCCTGCGGTCCGGAATGCGCGTGGATCACGTGGACCTGCGCTATCGCAATGGCTTCGCGGCCCGCGTTCCGGCGTTCCGCGAGAAATCCGCGAAGAAGACGACCTGACGGAGACGGCGAACCGCCACCGGACATCCATGGTGAAAGAGAGCAAGAACCTGATCGTCGGACTCGACATCGGCACGTCGAAGATCGTCGCCATCGTCGCCGAGGTCGCGCCCGACGGCACGTTCAACGTGATCGGACTCGGCAGCCAGCCCTCGCGCGGTCTCAAGAAGGGCGTGGTCGTCAACATCGAGGCCACGATGGGGTCGATCCAGCGCGTGCTGGAGGAGGCCGAGCTGATGGCCGACTGCCGCATTACCGAGGTCTTCACGGGAATCGCCGGCAGCCACGTCCGGAGCCTCAACTCGAGCGGCATGGTCGCGATCAAGGAGAAGGAAGTCACGCAGGCGGACATCGACCGCGTGGTCGACACCGCGAAGGCGATTGCGATCCCGAACGACCAGCAGATCCTGCACATCCTGCCGCAGGAATTCATCATCGACGGGCAGGAGGACGTGCACGAGCCGCTCGGCATGAGCGGCGTGCGGCTCGAGGTCAAGGTGCACATCGTGACCGGCGCCGTCTCCGCGGTCGAGAACGTCGTCAAGTGCGTGCGCCGGTGCGGGCTCGAGGTGCGCGACGTGATCCTGCAGCCCCTCGCTTCCGCCGCGGCCGTGCTGAACGAGGACGAGCGGGAACTGGGTGTCTGCCTGATGGACGTCGGCGGCGGCACGACCGACCTCGCCGTATTCGCGAACGGCGCGATCCGCCATACCGCGGTGATCCCGATCGCGGGCGACCAGGTGACCAACGACATTGCGATGACGCTGCGCACGCCGACCAAGGAAGCCGAGGAGCTCAAGGTGCGCCATGGTTGCGCGCTGCGCCAGCTCGCCGATCCGAACGAGATCGTCGAGGTACCGGGCGTTGGCGAGCGCGGACCGCGCAAGCTGTCGCGGCAGACGCTCGCCGAGGTGATCGAGCCGCGCATCGAGGAGCTGTACTCGCTCGTGCAGGCGGAGCTTCGTCGTTCGGGTTTCGAGGAGATGCTGTCGTCCGGAATCGTGCTCACCGGCGGCACGGCACAGCTCGCCGGCATGGTGGAGCTGGGCGAGGAGGTCTTCCATCTGCCGATGCGCGTCGGCGTTCCGGCGTACGCAGGCGGTCTCGCGGACGTCGTGCGCAACCCGAGCTACGCGACAGCGGTGGGGCTTCTGCTCGAGGGGCGCGACCAGTGGCTGCGCGCGGAAGCCGCGCGCACGCAGACCGCGGGCCTCTCGGGCATGGCGGAACGGATGCGCAACTGGTTCAGGGCGAATTTTTGACGGTTAGTGAACGGGGAGTCGGGGAACGGGAGCGGCAGGCTCATCAAAGCGTTGGACCATCGGGCAATTCGGGAACACCGGACAGGAACGAAAGGAGCAGGCAATGTTTGAAATCATCGATCAGGACCCGCAGGAAGGCGCCGTCATCAAGGTGATCGGCGTCGGTGGTTGTGGCGGCAATGCCGTCGAGCACATGATCCGGCGCGGCCTGAACGGCGTCGAATTCGTGTGCGCCAACACCGATTCGCAGGCGCTGAAGCGTTCGACTGCGCGCACGCAGCTTCAACTCGGCTCGGCGCTGACGCGGGGCCTGGGTGCGGGTGCCCGGCCCGAGATCGGCCGCGACGCCGCGATGGAAGACCGCGACCGCATCGCCGAGCTGATCGAGGGCGCCGACATGCTGTTCATCACTGCAGGCATGGGTGGCGGGACCGGCACGGGCGCCGCCCCGGTGATCGCGGATATCGCGCGCAGCCTGAAGATACTGACCGTCGCGGTGGTCACGCGTCCCTTCAGCTTCGAGGGCAAGCGCCAGAAGGTTGCGCAGTCGGGGATCGAGGAGCTTGGCAAGAAGGTCGACTCGCTCATCATCATCCCGAACGACAAGCTGATGCAGGTGCTGGGCGAGGAAATCGGCGTGCTCGAGGCCTACGCCGCCGCGAACGACGTGCTGCACGGCGCGGTGTCCGGGATCGCCGAGGTGATCAACAACCCGGGTCTCGTCAACGTCGACTTCGCCGACGTGCGCACCGTAATGGGCGAGGTCGGCATGGCGATGATGGGGTCGGCCACGGCTGACGGCACCGATCGGGCGCGGGCGGCGGCACAGGCAGCGGTGAAGAGCCCGCTGCTCGAGGACGTGAACCTGCTGGGCGCGCGCGGCGTGCTGGTGAACATCACCGCTTCGTCGGGCCTCAAGATGAAGGAGTACCACGACGTGATGAACACGATCAAGGAGTTCACCGCCGAGGACGCGATGGTGATCGTCGGCACCGTGATCGACGACGAGATGACCGACAACCTGCGCGTGACGATGATTGCGACCGGGTTGGGCGGCGGGGTCGCGTCCGCTGCGCAACCGGGGAAGCGCGCGCTGAAGCTCGAGGTGGTCGAGGCGCCGGAAGTCGTACAGCGGACCGGAACGGACGGCATCGGGATGCAGGTCGAACAGATCGATTACGACAAGCTCGACCAGCCGGCCGTCGTGCGCCGGCGCACGGCGACGCCGGCCGGCAGCGCGGCGGCGGCCTTCGATGCCTCGGACATCCCGGCGTTCCTGCGCAAGCAGGCGGACTGACCTCGAAAGGCAGCTCGGAGGCCGCCCGTTTCCGCGGGCGGCCGCAGCGGCCGCGAGCGGCGTGCTACCATGCGTAACAACTTGATCCGTCACCGGATTGGCCGTCTTCCGGCCAAGGGCCAGGCTTTCCACGCCATGTTCAAGCAGCGCACGTTGAAATCGTCGATCACGACCAAGGGCGTCGGCCTGCACACGGGGGCGCGGGTGGAGCTCGGATTGCGGCCGGCGCCGCCGGACGCGGGCATCGTGTTCCATCGCCGCGACCTCTCGCCGGAAGTCGCCATTCCCGCGCAGGCGGCCAACGTGGGCGATACGCGGCTTTCCTCGACGCTCAAGCTGGGGGCTGCATCGATCTCCACGGTCGAGCACGTGATGTCGGCGCTCGCGGGTCTCGGCATCGACAACGTGCATATCGACGTGGCGGGTCCGGAGATTCCGATCATGGACGGCAGCGCGGGGCCGTTCGTCTACCTGCTGCAATCGGCCGGCATGGTGGAGCAGAACGCCGCCAAGCGCTTCCTGCGCGTCACCGCGCCGGTCGAGGTGCGCGACGCCGACAAGTGGGCCCGCTTCGAGCCGTTCGACGGCTTCAAGCTCGACTTCACGATCGACTTTCCGCATCCGGTTTTCGGAACCGAGAACCGCCACGTCGTGATCGACTTCGCCGAGCATTCGTACGTGAAGGAGGTCGCGCGGGCGCGCACGTTCGGCTTCATGCAGGACGTCGAGGCGATGCGCGCAGCCGGGCTCGCGCTCGGCGGGAGCCTGCAGAATGCGGTCGTGCTGGACGAGACGCGCGTTCTGAACAGCGAAGGACTTCGCTACGACAACGAGTTCGTCAAGCACAAGGTGCTGGACGCGATCGGCGACCTCTATCTGCTCGGGCACCCGCTGATCGGACAGTACACGGCGTTCAAGTCCGGGCATGGGCTCAACAACGCGCTCGCGCGCGCGCTGCTCGCGCGTCCGGAGGCGTTCGAGGTGGTCACCTTCGCCGCCGAGGACCGGGTGCCGCTCGCATTCCAGGATTGGCAGCTGGCCTACAGTTGACAGCAGTCAGCATAAAGCTGCCAGAGGCGTGCAGGAGACACGGCGCCAGGTGCCGCTTCAGCGCCTCCCGGTGACGCAATCGCGTACCGCCATCGCTTCGGTTTGCCGCGGACTTCTCCGGTAACGGCCAACCGGCTGCTGGCTCCTGAATGGTTCTCGTCCGCCTGCTGCTCTTCATCGCGCTCGCCGCCATAGCGATCGCGGCGCTGCTCTACCTGTTCAAGAAGGACCGGCGCTACCTGCGCTTCATCGGGCAGGTCATCCGCTACACGATCTTTCTCATCGTCGGCGTGATGCTGTTCTACCTGTTCGAGCGCCTCCTGCTGATTGTGTAGCCCCGGGGTTCCAGGACATTGTTTTTCGAGTCGCGTGAAGTTGGCTCAACCGTCGTTCCCGCGGAGGCGGGAACCCAGTGTCGTTCTTGCCGTACTCGTCGTCTTCTCAGCACGAATCGTCGCTGCGTCCCCGCCTCCGCGGGGGCGAAGCCGAGGAAATGCCAGCGTCACTCACCATTCGTGGAAGTGACCCCACGACGCTTCGCGGCTAGCCGGCGCGGCGCAGGAAGCGGGTCAGCGCCGCGCGCAGCGGGCCTTCGGGCAATTCGGCAGCAAGAGCGGCAAGCGGGCGTCGGCTGCGGCTATCCCATTGACGCGGAACGGTTCTTGCGGGGGGCGACGCCTCGTGGCGAGGTTGCACGCGCACCCGGATTCCAGTAAATTTCCAACCTTCGCGCCCGAGGACTGCAAGCAACTCCGGGCTTCGCTGGCGCACCACGGTGGCAATCGCGCCAGCCGCGGTGGAAAGCGTAAGCAGGGGTCCGCTCGAATCCGCCACGAAGACACGCTCGGCGACGGGGCGGGGCAATGTTCTCCGCACCGCCTGCAGCAACGTTTCCTCGAGCGCACGCTTCGAATTCCATGCCGCGAGCGTCGCGTCCGCGGCGAGTATGCGCGAGAAGGGCTGCGGTGAGGTCGGCTTGGCCATGGGCAGTCGATCGACGTTGCCGGCGGCAGCTGCCGGACGGAGGGTAAGCGATTGAACATCATCCTGGTCACGAGCGCCACTGCACCGGCACGCACGCTGACGCTTGACTGGCGGCATGCCTGCGCGGGCGCCGCGCTGGTGCTCGCCGCGTTCCTCACCTTCTCCGCGTTGCTCAACTACGCAGCGCTCAAGTGGGCGGCCACGGTTCAGCACCCCTGGTTGCAGACGCTGATCTCGAGCGACCAGCGGCTCGAGGAGCAGCGGATGCAGCAGCGTGTGCAGGGGCACCTGAATGCGATGGCGATGCGGCTGGGCGAACTCCAGGCACAACTGCTTCGCCTGGACGGGCTGGGCGAGCGCCTCGCACGAAGCGCGGGGTTGAAGCCCCAGGAGCTGCCCATGCTGCCCGCGGGCAAAGCGCCGGGGCGTGGCGGCGCCGAATCATCGCTTCCGTCGCGCAACCTGTCGGTGGCGGAGTTCGAAAGCCTGCTCGCCACGCTCGGCCGGCAGGTCGAGGACCGCGCGGATCAGCTGTCCGTCCTCGAAGCACTGCTCGTCGAGGATTCGGCGAAGCGTAAGTTCCTGCCTTCGCTGCTGCCGGTTGTCGACGGCTGGTATTCGTCCAACTTCGGGTTCCGCATCGATCCGTTCACGGGCCAGAGCTCGTTCCACGAGGGCATCGATTTCATTGCGGAGACCGGCACGCCGATCGTCGCAGCGGCGAGCGGCAAGGTCATCTACGCGGGATGGCACCCGCAGTATGGTAGACTTGTCGAGGTCGACCACGGCAACGGGCTGCTTTCGCGCTATGCACACGCATCGAGGCTCGTCGTCGACGAAGGTGATCTGGTCGTGCGCGGCCAGCGGATCGCGTACGTCGGGTCCACCGGGCGATCGACCGGCCCCCATCTGCACTTCGAGGTCCGGCTGAACGGCGTGCCGCAGAATCCGGAACGCTTCATCCAGGCATCCAACTAGCGCCGCATGGCCGCGGTTGCTCCGCGACGCGCATGATGGGGTGAGGCCGTCCTCACCCCTTGTTTTTTTGGGCCCGCGGCGTTACGTAACCTGCTCATGATCTCGAACATCCTCACGCGCATCTTCGGCAGCCGCAACGAGCGCCTGCTCAAGCAGTATGGGCAGGCGGTCAAGGAAATCAATGCGCTCGAGCCCGCGATCTCCGCGCTGTCCGACGAGGCGCTGAAGGCCAAGACCGCCGAACTCAAAGCGCGCGTGGCCAACGGCGAGGCACTGGACGATGCGCTGCCCGAAGCGTTCGCGGTCGTTCGCGAGGCGGGCAAGCGCACGCTGGGCATGCGGCATTTCGACGTGCAGCTGATCGGCGGCATTGCGCTGCACAACGGCAAGATCGCCGAAATGCGGACGGGCGAAGGCAAGACGCTCGTCGCGACGCTACCCGCATACCTCAATGCGCTCACCGGAAAGGGCGTGCACATCGTCACGGTGAACGACTATCTCGCGCAGCGCGATGCCGACTGGATGGGGCGGATCTACCGCTTCCTCGGGCTTACCGTCGGCGTGAACCTGTCGCAGATGCCGCACGACCAGAAGCAGGTCGCCTACGGCGCCGACATCACCTATGGCACCAACAACGAGTTCGGCTTCGACTACCTGCGCGACAACATGGTTTTCGCGACGAGCGAGCGCGTGGAGCGCGGACTCAACTACGCGATCGTCGACGAGGTGGACTCGATCCTGATCGACGAGGCGCGCACGCCGCTCATTATCTCGGGGCAGTCGGAAGACAACATCGAAACGTACTACCGCCTGAACGAGGTGCCCGCGAAGCTCTCGCGCCAGGCCGACGAGAAGGGTCCCGGCGATTACTGGGTCGACGAAAAGGCGCATTCGGTGCTGCTTTCCGAAGACGGCCACGAAAAGGTAGAAGGCGTCCTCGGCCAAATGGGGCTGATCCCGCCGGGCACGAGCCTCTACGATGCCGCGAACATCTCGCTCGTGCACCATCTCTACGCGGCGCTGCGCGCGCACGCGCTGTTCCACCGTGATCAGCACTACGTCGTGCAGAACGGCGAAGTCATCATCGTCGACGAATTCACCGGGCGGCTCATGTCCGGGCGCCGCTGGTCCGACGGGCTGCACCAGGCGGTCGAGGCCAAGGAAGGGGTGCCGATCCAGCGCGAGAACCAGACGCTCGCCTCGATCACGTTCCAGAACTACTTCCGCATGTACGGCAAACTTGCGGGCATGACCGGCACCGCCGACACCGAGGCCTTCGAGTTCCAGCAGATCTACCACCTTGAGACGGTGGTGATCCCGACGCACATGCCGATGGTGCGCAAGGACGAGAACGACCTCGTCTTCCGCACGCTGCAGGAAAAGGTCGACGCGATACTCGCCGACATCAAGGACTGCCACCAGCGCGGGCAGCCCGTGCTCGTCGGCACGACGTCGATCGAGAACTCCGAGATGCTCTCGGGCCACCTGCTGAAGGCGAAGCTGCCGCACCAGGTGCTGAACGCGAAGCAGCACGCGCGCGAGGCGGAGATCGTCGCGCAGGCGGGCAAGCCGGGCTCGATCACCATTGCGACGAACATGGCCGGCCGCGGTACGGACATCGTTCTGGGCGGCGCGATCGAGCCGACGCTGTTGCGGATCCGCGAGGACGCGGCGCTGACGCCGGACGACAAGGATCAGCAGATCAACAAGCTGCGCGGCGAGTGGCAGGCAGTGCACGATCGGGTGATCGGGGCGGGCGGGTTGCACATCATCGGCACCGAACGGCACGAGTCGCGGCGCATCGACAACCAGCTGCGCGGTCGCTCCGGCCGCCAGGGCGATCCGGGCAGCTCCCGCTTCTACCTCTCGCTCGAGGATCCGCTGCTGCGCATCTTCGGGGGCGAGCGGCTCGGTGTCATCATGCAGAAGCTCAAGATGCCGGAAGGCGAGCCGATCGAGCACCCGATCGTCAACCGCTCGATCGCCAAGGCCCAGAACCGGGTCGAGTCGCGCAACTTCGACATCAGAAAGCAGCTGCTCGAATACGACGACGTCGCGAACGACCAGCGCAAGGTGATCTACCAGCAGCGCAACGAGCTGCTGGAAAGCGACGATATCTCCGAGACGATCGAGAACATGATCCGCGGCGAGGTCGAGGACCGGGTGCGCCGCTACGTGCCGCCCGAGTCGGTCGAGGAACAGTGGGATCTCACGGGGCTCTCCACGGCGCTCGCCGCGGAATACCAGATCGATGCGGACGTCGCCGCGTGGGCGGCGCAGGATGCCGACCTCTCGGAGGAAAGTCTGCTCGACCGTATCGCGGAGCTCGGACTCGCGCAATGGCGAAGCAAGTCCGAGCAGGTCGGTGCGGAGGTCATGCGCCAGTTCGAGCGCAGCCTGATGCTGCAGACGCTCGACCATCACTGGCGCGAGCACCTGGCCGCGCTCGACCACCTGCGCCAGGGCATCCACCTGCGCGGCTATGCGCAGAAGAATCCGAAGCAGGAGTACAAGCGCGAGGCGTTCGAGCTCTTTTCCGACATGCTCGACCGCATCAAGACGGACGTGGTCAAGGTCGTGCTCACCGTGCAGGTCAGGACGCCCGAGGACGTGCAAGTGGTGGAAGAGCCCGAGCGGGTCACCAACGTCAAGTACCAGCACGCCAATTACGAGGAGGCTCTGGGAGGCGACGGCGGCGATACCGCGGTCGCGACCGCGGAGGCCGTGAAGGCGGTGCCGTTCGCTCGCGCCGGCGAGAAAGTGGGGCGGAACGACCCGTGTCCGTGCGGGAGCGGCAAGAAATACAAGCACTGCCACGGCCGACTGGGGTAAAGCCGCTGCGCGCGTACCCGGCGTCGTTGCGTCCTCGCTCGGACGTCGCCATACGTTACTCGTACTCAATTTCGGCCCTCGCTGCGGGGTGCCTTGCCGGCCGCGCGCTCGCGACGCTTTCCCCTCGGTCGGTTCGCCCGATCGGCCGTACCTGCGAGCTGATTCTTCTGCACGCTTGCCGCGTTCGACGCGACGCGTGCCCCGCGACCGGAGTAGAGGCCGGCCGGAAGCGCTGCGGTAGAATCCCGCGCACACCTACGCGAAGTCTTCCCAGATGGCTGTCCGCTATACCGCGCCTACCGCGGAATCGCTGCTTCCGGTCGCAGGCGTCGCGCTCGGCGCCGCCGCGGGTCGCATCAAGAACTGGCAGCGCAACGACGTGCTGCTCGTCACGTGCGCGCCCGGCACGGTCGCCGCCGGCGTGTTCACGCAGAACCGGTTCTCCGCTGCACCGGTGATCGTGTGCCGCGAACATCTCGCGCAGCAGCATCGCACCGGCGGCGGCATGCGCGCGCTGGTCGTCAACGCCGGCAACGCGAATGCCGGCACCGGACAGCCGGGGCTCAACGCGGCGCGCTCGACGTGCGCTGCGGTCGGTCAGCTGCTCGGCTGCGCGCCGGAAGAAGTTCTGCCGTTTTCCACCGGCGTGATCATGGAGCCGCTTCCCGTCGACCGGCTCGTCGCCGCGCTGCCGGCGGCGCGGGCGGCGGCGCGCGAAGACGGCTGGTTCGAGGCGGCCCAGGCGATCATGACGACCGATACCGTGCCGAAGGGCGCCTCGCGCCGGATTCTGGTGGACGGAGTGCCCGTGACGGTTACCGGCATCGCCAAGGGCGCCGGCATGATCCATCCGAACATGGCGACAATGCTGTCGTTCGTCGCGACCGACGCGCCGATCGCGGCCGACGTGCTCGCAGCGCTCGCGCGCGAAGCGGCCGACGTGTCGTTCAACGGCGCGACTGTGGATGGCGACACGTCCACCAACGACAGCTTCGTGCTGGCGGCAACCGGCTTCCTGCCGCTCACGCCGATCCGCAGCACCGCCGATCCCCGCTGCAAGCCGGTGCGCGAGGCGATCGAGGCGGTTGCGGTCGACCTCGCGCAAGCGATCGTTCGCGATGGCGAAGGCGCGACCAAGTTCATCGCGATCCGCGTCGAAGGCGGCCGCTCGGTGGAGGAGTGCCGCAACGTGGCCTTCGGCATCGCGCACTCGCCGCTCGTGAAGACGGCGTTCTTCGCCTCCGATCCCAATCTTGGCCGCATCGTGTGTGCGATCGGCAATGCCGGCCCGGCCGATCTCGACCCTTCGCGCGTTTCGTTCTGGCTGGACGACGTGCTGGTCGTGGACCGCGGCGGCCGTTCGCCGGCCTACCGCGAGGAGGATGGCCAGCGCGTCATGAAACAGGAGGAGATCACGGTGCGCGTCGATCTCGGACGGGGCCACGCGAAATCCACCGTGTGGACGTGCGACTTCTCGCACGCCTACGTGTCGATCAACGCGGACTACCGCAGCTGACGCGGGCGTCCACGCGGCACTCCTTCCGGCCACCGCGATTTCCATGCCGAGCTTCAGCGACCTCAACCGGTTCTTCGCCCGCGTCGACCAGTTGTTCGACCGCGCCGAGCGGGTGCTCGGCCGCGTCGAGGCGATGCTCCCGGCCCCCGAGCCGGATCCGGACTGGACGAAAGTGACGGCCGCACGATGGCGCAAGCGGAGCGGTCGCGGCTTTCTCGATGCGGTCGCACATCCGCAGACGCTGCGGCTCGAGGACCTTGTTGCGGTCGACGCGCAGAAGGAGGCGATCGACCAGAACACGCGGCAGTTCGTCGCGGGCCTGCCCGCGAACAACGTCCTGCTTACCGGCTCGCGCGGCACCGGCAAGTCCTCGCTCGTCAAGGCAATGCTCGCCCGCTACGCGGCGAGGGGATTGCGCCTGATCGAGGTCGACAAGGCCGATCTCGTCGATCTGCCCGACATCGTCCTGCGCGTCGGCACGCAGGCGCAGCGCTTCATCGTGTTCTGCGACGACCTGACGTTCGACGCGGGCGACGGGGGCTACAAGGCGCTCAAGGTGGTGCTCGACGGCTCGATTGCCGGCGGGGCGTCGAACCTGCTGGTCTATGCGACCTCCAATCGCCGCCATCTGCTGCCCGAGTACATGAGCGAGAACCTCGAGACAAAGCACGTCGGCGAGGAAGTGCATCCCGGCGAATCGGTCGAGGAGAAGATCTCGCTGTCCGAGCGCTTCGGACTGTGGATCTCGTTCTATCCGTTCAGCCAGGACGACTATCTTGCCGCCGTGCACAGCTGGCTCGAGCACTTCGGCATCAGGCCGGCCAGGATCGTGCGCGAACGGGCGGCACGCGACCGGCAGGCGATCCAGTACGCACTGCAGCGCGGATCCCGCTCGGGCCGGGTTGCCTGGCAGTTCGCGCGCGGTTACGCCGGCGCGCAGGCGCTGCGCCGCAGGGTCGGCGCGAAGGCGTGACGTCCCGAATCACCCGCGTCGCCGCAGCGGTCGTGCTGCGCGGCGACGGGAAGGTGCTGCTCGCGCAGCGGCCTGCCGGCAAGCCGTACGCCGGCTACTGGGAGTTCCCCGGCGGCAAGCTCGAACCCGGCGAGACGCCTGCGCATGCGCTTGCGCGCGAACTGCACGAGGAGCTCGGAATCACGGTCGTTCGCGCCGCGCCGTGGCTCGTGCAGCCGTTCGTCTATCCGCACGCGCACGTCGAGCTCAATTTCTTCCGTGTCTTTGAATGGGAGGGCGAGCCGCACGGCCACGATGGCCAGGCATTCGCATGGCAAACACCAGGGGCGTTCGACGTCGCGCCGCTGCTGCCGGCAAATACGCGAGTGCTGGCTGCGCTCGAGCTTCCCGCGCTCTACGGCGTCACCTGTGCCGAGGATGTCGGCGAGGAGGCCTTCCTCCAGCGTGCCGCGCACGCGCTCGCACTGGGGTTGCGGCTCGTACAGGTGCGCGAGAAGGGCTGGCCGCGGGAGCGGCTCGACCGATTCGCCTGTGCAATGCGCGATCTGGCCCATCGACATGGGGCGCGCGTGCTGCTTAACGGCGATGCAGCGCAGGCGCGCGCACTCGGCCTCGATGGCGTGCATTGGACTGCGCGAGTCCTGATGCAAGCGACCGCCCGACCTGCGGGCATGCTTGCCGCCGCGTCATGTCATGATGGCGCGGAGATCACGCGCGCGGGCGAACTCGGGCTCGACTTCGCGGTACTCGGCCCCGTGCGGGCCACGCCGACACATCCGGGTGCCGTGACGCTCGGCTTCGACGGATTCGCAAGGTGCATCGCCGGTGCGCGCCTGCCGGTGTTCGCACTCGGCGGCCTCGCCGCCAGCGATCTGCCTGCCGCGCTCGAGCACGGTGCGCATGGCGTCGCGTTGCGCCGCCACGCGTGGTGAGCACGAATCGGGAGACGGAGGTCGGGGAGAAGGAGCGGCAGCGTCGCCGGTGGCGGCGCATCGAATGCCCGCTGCCGCACCCGACGTCGATGCGAATCGACGTCAGCCTTTCGGTGCGTCCTCATCGCCGGGCGACGCGTCGGTACGCTCGCTCGGCTGTGCGACCGGGACCCGGTAGGACTCGGTCGCCCAGGCGCCGAGGTCGATCAGCTTGCAGCGCTCCGAGCAAAAGGGGCGCCACTTCGACGCAGGCGTCCATTCGACGACGGCGCCGCATTGCGGGCAGGCGACGGTGCGGGGGATCGGCATGGCGCGGCAGACGGTTGTTCTGGACACGGACGGGCGCGAGAGCGCATCGAGAGGAACTGTGACAACAGCTGCGCAACCGTCGTTCGCTAGTGTGGCCGGGCTGCGCGCCTCAGAGATTACAGAACGTGAGCTCGAACTCCACGTCTCCCGCGTGGACCGCACCGCGCTCGGTGCGGGAGAGGCCGAGAAAGCGGATATTGAGCGCGTACTTGTTCGCGCTGATCTCCGGCACGCACGGCAGGTCCTTGGCCAGCGTGAGCCGCAGCAGCTGCGCCACCTTGGTCGTCGTCAGCATCAGCTGGAAGACGCCGTGATACGCGGTGTGGCGGGTCACGCGCCCATTCTCGCGCAACAGTCGCAACACGATCGCCGCACCGGCATCGATCGGTGCGAACGGATCGAGCCAGCCGGCTAGATCGTGCTGTCGCGCCTGCGGGCTGCCGTGCAGCCAGTAGTGATAGGCGGGCAGGTCGAACTCGCAGACGCCGCCGGGGATCGCAGTGCGCTGCTTGATCATCATCAGCCAATCGTTGTCGCGCAGATGCTGGCCGACTTTGCCGGCTTGCGCGAGCAGTTGCGTGCTGACGGCGTCGATGTCGGCAAGCAGTGTCCCGAGCGCGTGCTCGTCGATCTGCGGGTTGCTGCGCAGCGGGCCGAGGAGCTGGCGTTGGCGTTCGAGTTCCTGCAACAGGTCGGTCTTGAGATCCGCGCGCGCGGCGACATCGGCGATCTCGAACAGTGCGGTCAGCGCGGCATGGTGCTCGGGGGCGCCGGCCTGCGCCGCAAAATGCCGCGCTCGCGCGAACAGATCCTCGAGGCGCATCATCGTGCGGACGCGCTCGTTCAGCGGATGTTCGTAGCGGATCACGGCAGCTCGAAGGCTTTGTTATCCGTCATTCTGCCGCAAGTCGCGGCGGGGCTTAAGGCCGGCCTGTCCGCCGGGCCAGAGCGCGATAGCGGCAGTCGAGCGCCTCGACCTGCGGTTCGAGCGCTTCGGGAGGGCCACCGTTGTCGACGACGTCATCGGCCTGGGCAAGCCTTTCGGATCGCGACAGCTGCGCGGCCATGATGGCCCGGATTTCAGCCGGAGCGAGGCCGCTGCGCAGTCCCACGCGCCGGATCTGCTCCTCCTCCGCGCAATCGACGACGAGAACCCGGTCGACACGGGACTTCACGCCGCCGCGCTCGAGCAGCAGCGGCACCACCAGGAGCCCCCAGGGACCGCGCCAGGCCGCCACCGCGCGATCGATCTCGCTGCGCACGAGCGGATGCAGCACGCGTTCCAGGCGTTCGCGGAAGGCCGCATCCGCGAACGTCCGGTGGCGCAACCAGGCGCGATCCAGCGTGCCGTCCGCGGCGAGTGTCTCTACGCCGAACTCCGCGACGATTGCCCGGTGGCCGGCCGCTCCCGGGACCGATAGCGCATGGACGATCTGGTCGGCGTCGACGACCTCGATGCCGCGGGCTGCGAACGCGGCGGCGACCGCCGACTTTCCGCTGCCGATGCCACCCGTGAGACCGACGACGAAGGTCACGCCGGCCAGAACGTCTTCAGGAGCTCGCGGCCCCAGAACAACGCGATCATGCCGGCGATCGCGAGGTAGGGTCCGAAGGGTAGCGGGGCCGCCTTGTCCCGTCCGCGAAACGCGATGAGGCCGATGCCGATCACGGCCCCGACGACGGAGGACACGAGCACGATCAGCGGAAGCATCGGCCAGCCGAGCCACGCGCCCAGCGCGGCCAGGAGCTTGAAGTCGCCATGGCCCATGCCTTCCTTGCCCCGGATCAGCTTGAACGCCCAGTAGACGAACCACAGCGACAGGTAGCCGGCGATCGCTCCGATCACCGCCGACGACAGCGGCGCGAACAGTCCGAACAGGTTCGCGAGCAATCCGCCCCAGAGCAGGGGCAACGTCAGGTTGTCGGGAAGGAACTGGGTGTCGGCGTCGATGAACGTGAGCGCCGTCAGTGTCCACAGGAACAGACAAGCCGCGAGCCCCTGCCATGTCGGGCCGAAGCGCCAGATGGCATAGCCGGCGAGCAGTCCGCCGATCAGTTCGACCAGAGGGTAGCGGCCGGAAATGGGCGCCTTGCACGCGGAGCACTTGCCGCGCAGGATGAGCCAGGACAGCACCGGGACATTCTCGAACGCGCCGATGCGGCGCCCGCAGGACGGGCACGCGGAGCGGGGCGCGACGATGTTGTAGCTCGGCTTGCCGGTCTCCGCGTCGCGCAGCGGCGCGCTGTCCCGGGTGCCGGTGCTCCAGTTGCGCAGAGCTTCGGCTGCGTCGGCAAGACCGGCGTCCAGCAGCAGATCGATGGACTGCTCGCGCCAGTCGCGCTGCATCATCCGCGGCACGCGATGGATCACCACGTTGAGGAAGCTGCCGACGAGCAACCCCACCACGACGGCGAGGGCCGTGGTGGCGAGGGGGTCCTGGAGGAACGCCGTCATGACCGGGACGGCGAGCGAGTGAACCGCGGGTCGAGTCCCACGCGATGGGTTCGGAGGCTCCCTAGACCACCGAGCCGAGCTTGAATATCGGCAGGTACATCGCGATGACGAGACCGCCGATGATCACCCCGAGGAACACGATGATGAGCGGCTCGAGCAGGCTCGACAGCGCCGCGACGGCTTCGTCGACCTCGCGCTCGAAGAAATCGGCCACGCGGGAGAGCATGCCGTCGAGCGAACCCGATTCCTCGCCGATCTGCGTCATCTGCAGCACCATCGTCGGGAACAGCCGGGTGTTGCCCATAGCATTGGTGAGGCTCGTGCCGGTCGATACTTCCGTCTGGATGCGCTTGGTCGCCGCCGCGTACACGGCGTTGCCCGCGGCGCCCGCCACTGCGTCCAGCGACTCGACCAGCGGGACGCCTGCCGCGAACATCGTCGAAAGCGTCCGCGTCCAGCGGGCGATCGTCGCCTTCTCGAGGATGGTTCCGATGACCGGAATCTTGAGCAGCAGACGGTCCATCGCGAATCGGAACGCGGTCGAGCGCTTGAACAGGGTCACGAGCACGAACACGGTGCCAAAGAGGATCGCCGCCATCAGCCACCAGTAGCTCACGAAGAAGTCGGATATGGCCATGACGATCAGCGTCGGCAGCGGCAGATCGGCACCGAAGCTCTTGAAGATCGATTTGAACGCGGGGATCACGAACACCATGATCACCCACACGACGACGATCGCGACAATGATCACCGACACCGGATAGAAGAGTGCCGACTTGATCTTGCCCTTGATGGCAAGGATCTTTTCCTTGTAGGTGGCAAGCCGCTCAAGGATCGCGTCCAGCATGCCGGCGGTTTCGCCGGCCGCAACCAGGTTGCAGTAGAGGGCGTCGAAGTACTTCGGATGCTCGCGGAACGCTCCTGACAGGCTCGAGCCCGACTCGATCTTGTTCTTGATGTCGAGCATCAGCCGCGAAAACCGGGCGTTGCTGTGGCCGCGGGCGACGATATCGAACGACTGCAGCAGCGGCACGCCCGCCCTCAGCATCGTCGCGAGCTGGCGGGTGAAGAAGGTGATGTCCCGTTCCTTGATCGAGCGGCCGCCGCGGAACGTCTGCCGCTTGAGCTTGGTGACGCGGATGCCCTGGCGGCGCAGGTTGGTCGTGACGACCGTTTCGGACGGCGCCTTGACTTCGCCCCGCACCTGTCGGCCCTGGCGGTCGAGCCCCTCCCAGACGAACGTGTATTCCTTGGTGTCGGTCTTGCGCGGTGCGGTGGTTGCTATAGCCATGGTCGCGTGAGGCCGCTCTCGCGGCACCCTATTCGTTAGTGACCGCCTCGATTTCCTCGAGGGAGGTGATACCCGCCTTGACCTTCAGCAGGCCCGATTGGCGCAGGTCGCGCACGCCTTCCTTCCGAGCCTGCTCGGCAATCTCGATCGCATTGCCGTTGCGCATGATGAGCAGGCGCATTTCGTCGGTGATCGGCATCACCTGATAGATGCCGAGTCGTCCCTTGTAGCCCGTGCCCTTGCAGTGGTCGCATCCGACCGGGCCGAACGGCTGCCAGTTGCCATCGAGGTCCTCCTCGGTGAAGCCGGCGCCCAGCAGCGCCTCCGGCGGGATCTCTTCCGGCGCCTTGCACTGAGTGCAGAGCTTCCGCGCGAGCCGTTGCGCGGTGATCAGGATCACGGACGACGCGATGTTGAAGGCCGCGACGCCCATGTTCGCAAGGCGCGTCAGCGTCGTCGGCGCATCGTTCGTATGCAGGGTCGAGAGCACCAGGTGGCCGGTCTGCGCAGCCTTGATCGCGATATCCGCGGTCTCGAGGTCGCGGATTTCGCCCACCATCACGATGTCCGGGTCCTGGCGCAGGAAGGAGCGCAGCGCCGTCGCGAACGTGAGGCCGGCCTTTTCGTTCACGTTGACCTGGTTGACGCCGGGGAGCTGGATTTCCGCCGGATCCTCGGCGGTCGAGATGTTGACGCCCGGCTGGTTCAGGATGTTGAGGCACGTATAGAGCGACACCGTCTTGCCGGATCCGGTTGGTCCGGTGACGAGGATCATGCCGTACGGGCGGCCGATCGCGAACATGAGCGACTTCTGCTGTTCGGGCTCGTATCCCAGCGCCTCGATCCCGAGCTTGATGCCCGATGAATCGAGGATCCGCATCACGATCTTCTCGCCGTAGAGTGTCGGCAGCGTCGAGACCCGAAAGTCGATCGCCCTGCTCTTCGACAGCACGAGCTTCATCCGCCCGTCCTGCGGCACGCGCTTCTCCGAGATGTCGAGCCGGCTGATCACCTTGATGCGCGAGGCGGTCTTGTCCTTGATCGCAAGCGGCGGCTGTGCCACCTCGTTCAGGATCCCGTCGACGCGGTAGCGGATGCGGTAGTACTTCTCGTACGGCTCGAAGTGGATGTCCGACGCGCCGGCATTGATCGCGTCGATCAGGACCTTCTGGATGTATCTGACGACCGGCGCGTCCTCGACATCGGAGTTCTCCTCCTCGGACGTGATCGGGGTGCCGTCGACCATCTCGAGCTCGAGATCCTCGGCGCTCCCGAGGTCCTTGAGCGTCGCACCGCTCGCCTCGACCATCTTGCTGATCGCTGCCCAGAGCTTGTCGTCCTCGACGACCAGCGGCTCGGCAACAAGATTGGTCTTGAAACGGACCTCCTCGAGCGCCTGCAGGTTGGCGGGGTCGGCGACCGCCACGAAAAGCCGGTTGCCACGCTTCTGCAACGGCAGCACCCGCCGCGAGCCGGCCATCTTGGCGTCGAAGTACTCCTTCTGGATGTTGTCGAGGTCGTAGGCCCCGAGGTCGAACAGGGGAACCCCGAACGCGCGCGAGGCGAACACGGCCACCTGCTGGGCCGACATGCGCTTGCTCGTCAGCAACTGCTCGACAAAGGTGATGCCGGATTGCTGCGCCTGCGATTGCAGGGCGTCCGCGTCGCCCTCGGACATGAGCCCGTGCTGCGCGAGCGCGCGGGCGAGACCGTTCAGGTTGCGGGTGGCGGCGTGGGTGGCCATGGGCGACGGGGCTGACGGTGTCGGGGTGCCGGTGAAAGGCGATCAACGAAAAAAGCAAGAATTATGCCCCCCGCCCCGGATTCTCGCCCCGATATTCCATCCGCATAAAAGTTAGCGAGCCGATGATGCCCGCTCGCCCCCGGTTTGTAAAGGCGCGGCGGCCTTCCCCACCGGGGCGTGGAGCCGCACTACCTTCACCGCCCGGTCCTGCGTCTGCAGCACTTCCAGCAGTTGCCCGGCGACGGTGAACGAGGCCCCGGCTTCCGGAATTTCGCCCAAATGACCCACAATCAGCCCATTGATGGTTTTCGGGCCTTCCAGCGGAAACGCCGTCCCCAGCCGGCGGTTCAACGTTCGCAGCAGGGCCATGCCGTCGACGATCACGCTGCCATCCGCCTCCCGCCGGTAGCTTCCCGTGGCGCCCGGCGCCTGCGTCGTGAACTCGCCGATGATCTCCTCGACGATGTCCTCGATCGTCACCAGCCCCTGCAGTTCCCCGTATTCGTCCACGACGATTCCGAGCCGCTGGCGGTCGGCCTGGAACTGGGACAACTGGGTCAGAAGCGGCGTCCCGGCCGGCACGAAATAGGCTGGACGCAGCAACGGCCGCAGGTGCGCGGCGTCGATCTCGTCCGACTGCTGCAGCGCAACCACCTGCTTCAGATGCAGGATCCCCACGATGTTGTCGAGCGCGTCCTCGAAAACGGGGACGCGCGTGTGGTACGAGGTCGCGAGCTGCTGGCGCAGGAGCGAGGGTCGGGCGGTGATGTCGAGCGCGTGGATCTGGTTTCGCGGCGTCATCACGTCGTCCACCGTGATCGACTCGAGGTCGAGCAGGTTCGCGAGCATCGCGCGGTGCTTGCCCCGGAAATACTGGCCTTCGAGCACGAGCGAGCGAAGTTCCTCCTGCGATAGCGCGCCTGCCTGGTCGGTCAGCGTGCCAATGCGGAACAGGCGCAGCAGGCCCTGCACGAAGAGATTCACGAAACGCACGATCCAGATCACCGGCGGCTTCAGCAGCGGCGCGAGCAGGAACGCGACCGCGGGCGCGATCCTGTCTGCATGTGCGGCCCCGATCACCTTCGGCGTGATCTCGGAGAACACGAGGATCAGGAACGTGACCACGAGCGTGCCGAGGGCGAGGACGAGCTCGCCTTCGCCGAACAGGCGCACGGTGATGACGCTCGTGAGCGTTGCGGCCGCCGCGTTGATCAGGTTGTTGCCGAGCAGGATCACGCCCAGCAGCTTGTCGGTCTGTGCGAGCAGCGACAGCGCGAGCTTCGCGCCCCGCCCGCCGCGCTGTGCCTGATGCCGCAGGCGGTAGCGGTTGGCCGCCATCATCGCGGTTTCGGCGATCGAGAAGCAGCCGGAGACCACGAGCAGCACCGCGAGGACCGCGAGCAGCGTGGGCAGCGATATCTCGTCCATTCAGGTCTGCGCTGGCGGCCCGCGGCTCGTCTCTGACGACCGACCACTGCCAATGGATGTCCGAATGCTCACCTGCCGAGCACGACCTCGAGCACGAACTTGCTGCCTACGTAGGCAAGCAGCAGGAACGCGGTGCCGGCGAGGATCCAGTACAGCGCCTTGCGGCCGCGCCAGCCGAAGCGCCAGCGCCCCGCGAGGAGCGCACCGAACGTCAGCCACGCAAGCACCGAAAAGAGCGTCTTGTGCGTCAGCGTAAGCGGCCGTCCGAAGATCTCCTCGGAGAACAGGACGCCGCTGCCGACGGTCAGCGTCAGCAGTACGAAGCCGACGAGAACAAGCCGGAACAGGTAGCGCTCGAGGGTGAGCAGCGGCGGCGTCGCACCGCCCGATTCGGCCGGCAGCCCGCGGTGCAGCCGCTTTTCGAGACCGGTCAGCAGCAGCGCCTGCAGCGCGGCGACCAGCAGCAGCGCATAACCTGCGAGCGCGATCGCGATGTGGGCGGCGGCCCACGGCTGCGCAGCGTAGGGGAAACGGTGCGGACTTTCCGCAACGGCCGGCAGGAGTGCCGCAACGGCGGCAACCGGCAACACGAGCGCCGCGATCCCCGGCAACGCACGCAGTAGTCCGGACACCCAGGCGACGAGCACGCAGAGCCCGGCGACCAGCGAAAGCGCATTGGTGAGCGACAGATCGAGGCCATCCGGCGTGACGATCGTGCGCGCGAGCGCATAGCCGTGCACGATGAGCGCCGCGGGCACGAGCACCCGCCCGGCGGCCGTCGCGCCGGCCGGCGCAGGCTCCGAAGTGGGCCAGCGCACCCACGCGGCGAGGCCGTAGAGGGCGGCGGCCAGCACGTGAAGTAGAATCGCCATTCCTGTTTTCGCGGCCGCTTGCAAAGGTCACGTCACCGTCGCTGCTTACGCGTGTGCGTGCAGCGCCAAACCGTTGTCCCGCAACGCGCGATCGGATCGAGTTTACCTCAGTCAGCGACGGCGCCGCGTTGACGCCTGCGGGACCACCAAGCGATCGCCATGTTCGAGAATCTGACCCAGCGCCTGTCGCGTGTCGTGAAGACGCTGCGCGGCGAAGCGCGTCTGACCGAGGCCAACGTCCAGGATGCGCTGCGCGAGGTGCGCCTCGCGCTGCTCGAGGCCGACGTCGCGCTGCCGGTCGTGAAGGCGTTCGTTTCGCGCGTGCGCGAGCGGGCGCTCGGCGAGGAAGTCGCCGGGTCGCTGACGCCGGGGCAGGCGCTGATCGGCGTCGTGCACCGCGAACTGACGGCGATCATGGGCGGCGCCGCGGCGCCGCTCGACCTTGCCGTGCAGCCGCCGGCGATCTTCCTGCTCGCGGGTCTGCAGGGCGCGGGCAAGACGACCACCGCGGCCAAGCTCGCGCGACTGTTGCGTGAGAGTCAGAAGAAGAAAGTGCTGCTCGTCTCGACCGACGTCTATCGGCCCGCCGCAATCGAGCAGTTGCGCGTGCTCGCGCTGGAGGTCGGCGCCGATTTCTTTCCGGCCACGCCCGAGCAGAAGCCGGTGGACATCGCCCGCGGCGCGATCGATTGGGCACGGCGTCACTTCCATGACGTCGTGATCGTCGACACCGCCGGCCGGCTTGCGATCGACCAGACGATGATGGAGGAGATCCGCGCGCTGCACGCGGCGGTGCAGCCGATCGAGACGCTGTTCGTCGTCGACGCGATGCAGGGACAGGACGCGGTGAACACGGCGCGCGCGTTTCGCGAAGCGCTGCCGCTGACCGGGGTCATCCTGACCAAGCTCGACGGCGACGCCCGCGGCGGCGCCGCGCTGTCGGTGCGCGAGGTGACGGGCGCACCGATCAAGTTCGCGGGCGTGGCCGAGAAGGTCAACGGGCTCGAAGTGTTCCACCCGGAACGGATGGCTTCGCGCATTCTCGGCATGGGCGACGTGCTGACGCTGATCGAGGACGCGCAGCGCCACGTCGACGTCGAGGAGGCGAAGAAGCTCGCCAGGAAAGTCAAGACCGGCAAGGGCTTCGATCTCGAGGACTACCGCGCCCAGGTGCAGCAGATGCGCAAGATGGGCGGTTTGTCCGCGCTGCTCGACAAGCTGCCCGCCGAACTCGCGCGCGCGGCGCAGGGGCAGCCGCTCGACGAGCGCAAGATCGGCCGCATCGAGGGCATCATCAACTCGATGACGCCGAGCGAGCGCGCCAAGCCCGAGCTGCTCAAGGCGTCGCGCAAGCGCCGCGTCGCCGCGGGTGCGGGCGTTTCCGTCCAGGAAGTCAACCAGCTGCTCAAACAGTTCGAGCAGGCGCAGAAGATGATGAAGATGGTGTCGAAGGGTGGCATACAGAAGATGCTGCGCGGCATGAAAGGCATGTTCCCCGGCCGCTGACCATGGTGGCGGCGCCTTGCTGCCGCGCATGCACCATGTGGGGTGGTGACGCGCGCGACGATCACTCCAGGCGGCATCGACCGCAGGCAGGAGCTCCGGACGAGCCCGAAGCCGAGGCTCTCTCACCCAAGGACCGGCGCTCGACCGCTGCGGCCTCGATCCGGACTTTGGCGAGAACCGTGACGGACCGTGGGTGGAGCGGGGGTCGGCGCGGGCACGACGTTGCCCGGCGCCAGGTTTTCATCGTATAATCAACCCCTTTTTCCGCCGATCGGACACACTGAACATGGTCGTCATTCGCCTTGCCCGCGGGGGCGCCAAGAAGCGCCCCTTCTACAACATCGTCGTTGCCGATTCGCGCAGCCGGCGCGACGGCCGCTACATTGAGCGCGTCGGCTTTTACAACCCGATCGCCTCGGAACGCGAGGAGGCGTTGCGCATTTCGCGTGACCGCATCGCGTACTGGGAGGAGCGCGGCGCCAAGCTTTCGGATACGGTCGCGATGCTGGTAAAACGCCCGCAGGCCGTTGCGCCAGCCGCCGCTCCGGTCGAGCCGGCCGCTGCGGCGGCGTAACGGGTTCTGGCCGCGCCCGGCGCACCGGGCCCCGCCCCGGACCGGATACTCGTGATGGGTCGGTTGCTCGGCCCGTTCGGCGTCCGCGGGTGGGTAAAGATCGCGCCGCTCACCGAGTCACCGGATGCGCTTCTCGATTTCCCGACCTGGTGGATCGAGGGAGCGGCGGGCTGGGCGGAACACCGGGTGCAGGACGCGCGCGTGCACGGCGACGTGATCATCGCGCAGGTTTCCGGCATCGCCACGCGCGAGGACGCGCTCCTGCGCAAGGGTGAGCCGATAGGCGTTCCACGCGACCAATTGCCTGCGCCGGCCGAGGGCGAGATCTACTGGGCCGACCTGATCGGGCTTGCGGTGCTGAACCGGCGCGGTGACGCGCTGGGGGTCGTAGAAGATGTGCAGGACAACGGCGCGCACGGGCTCTTGCGGGTTCGCGCGGCGGGGGGCGGATTGGTTCGGCTCATCCCCTACGTGCCGGCAATCGTCGACAGCGTTGATCTCGACTCGCGCCGCATCGTCGTGGATTGGGAAGCGGACTGGTAGGGAGTAGCGCGGCGATGCGCATCGACGTCGTGACGCTGTTCCCGGAGATGGTGGAGCACGCGGCCGGCTTCGGCGTCACGGGCCGGGCACGTGAGCGCGGGCTGTGGGGTCTCGGCGTGTGGAACCCGCGGGATTTCACGACGGACGCGTACCGGACGATCGACGATCGGCCCTACGGGGGCGGTCCCGGCATGGTGATGTTGGCCGAGCCGCTCGCAAAGGCGATCGCCGCGGCGCGGGCGGCACATCGGCAGGCGGGCGTGGCGCGTTCGCGCACGATTCACCTGTCGCCGGCCGGCGCGCCATTGACCCATGCGCGGGTGGCGGCGCTGGTTGCGGCAGTCGAAGTGGCGTACGTGCTGGTCGCAGGGCGGTATGAAGGCGTGGACGAGCGGTTGATCGCCGCAGAAGTCGACGAGGAACTGTCGGTCGGCGATTTCGTCGTGTCGGGAGGAGAACTGCCCGCGCTGATGCTGATCGATGCGATGGTGCGGCACTTGCCCGGCGCGCTGAACGACGCGGCGTCGGCGGAGCAGGAGTCGTTCGTCGACGGGCTTCTCGACTGCCCGCACTACACGAGACCGGAGGTGTTTGGCGGCGTGCGCGTCCCCGAGGTGCTGCTGTCGGGGAACCATGCCGCGATCGCTCGCTGGCGGCGCGAGCAGGCTGTGCGGCGGACGTGGTTGCGCCGACCTGACCTGCTCAACCGACGGGCGCTGACCCAGCAGGAACAGGATTGGCTCGCGGCGTTCGAGCGCGAGCGAAGCGCCGGCGGGGGATCGCCGCCGGCGGGGGACGAGCGGTAGCGGCTTACAACAAACCGCGCGCATCAGGGGGCGCCCTGCTCTGCGCGCCACGCCCGACGGGCGATTCGAGCGAAAGGAAACGCCATGAACATCATCGAGACGCTGGAGCGCGAGGAAATCGCGCGGCTCAACAAGAACGTGCCGGATTTCGCGCCCGGCGACACCGTGATCGTCAACGTCAACGTCGTCGAAGGCGAGCGCAAGCGCGTGCAGGCCTATGAGGGCGTCGTGATCGCCAAGCGTAATCGCGGCCTCAATTCCTCGTTCACGGTGCGCAAGATCTCGAGTGGGGAAGGCGTCGAACGGACGTTCCAGACCTATTCGCCGCTGCTCGCCTCGATTGAGATCAAGCGCAGGGGCGACGTGCGCCGGGCCAAGCTCTACTACCTGCGCGGCCGCTCGGGCAAGTCCGCGCGGATCCGCGAAAAGCTGACGTCAAAGGAATCCGGCAAGGCCGAGTAACGACAGACGTCGCTTCCTTCCCAACAAGGCGGCCCGGTTCGGGCCGCTTTGCGTTTCAGGGGACCGGTGCGGGCCCCGGTTGCTCGCATGATCCGTGACATACGCGCCAAAGCCATGATTTGCGGGCTCTTTGGCTCGGATCTTGCTGCCGCTTCTTGTCACGCGCGTCGTTTTCCCTGAACATTCCATTGGCATAATTCCCGGGCCCCCTTTCCGTCGCATGAAGGCCACGCTCTACGAAGCGCTCGGCATTTCGCTGACCTCCGCCGACGAGGAGGTCCGGGCCGCGCTCCGCCGTTTGATCCGGAAGTACTATGCGAAGACTCGCGACGGCCAGGGCAACGTCGAGGAAGCGCTCCGCTTCATCAACCATGCAAGCCGCATCCTGGGGGACAGCGAGCGGCGAAAACGCTACGACCAGGAACTCGCGCTCTCGGCAGGGACGACCGAGCAGCGAATCGCCCACGTCGTGAACCAGGTCGTGGCCGATTCCGGCGAGCAGACCGACATCGGGCCGCCCGCGGCAGAGCCCGAGGCTCAGGACGCCGATGAAGCGCTGGAACGGGTCCTCGATTCGGCACTGGCGGCCGATTCGGACGCCGAGCGCAACCACCACCACCCAGGACTCACCGAGCGCGTCGCGTCGTTCGGACGCTCGCCCGTGGTCACGCTCGCCCTTTGCGCGCTGTTCGGCGCCTTCATCGCTGCGGCGATCGTGTTCGTCACACCGGAAGACGCGGTGCTCGTGGCGAAGCAGGTGCTCGTCTGGCTTACGATCCTGCTGCTCGTCCTGTCGCTCGTGTACGGCGTCGTGCACGGCGTCGCCCATTTCCGCCGGCGCGGCGGCGAGACGGTTTCCGGAATCGTCCCCCAGACGGATCTCGCTATCCTGAACTGGCGGCGCGAGAAAAGCGTGTTCCTTGGCACCAATCAGCCCCAGGAGGACGCGAGCTGGATCTTCCAGCTGCGGATGGCGGAACTCGATCGGGCGAAGTCCGGCCGCACGAGCGAACCACGGCCGTGGCATCGGCTCGCGGCCCGCCTGTTCGACTACGCGATCTGGGGATTGGTGCTTGCGCTGCTGCTCTCGGAGCTCAAGGGCACGGGCATTCTGCCGGCCGATATCGCCTACGGGGTCGGGCATCCGCTCGTCGCCCCGATCGTCATCACGCTGACGTGGATCCCGATCGAGGCGCTGCTCATCGCTGCACTGTCGACCACACCGGGCAAGTGGCTCTTCGGCGTCTACCTGCAGTTCTCGATTTCCGATGCGTACGCGCGGCGCGACACGCCCGCGCAGCTGCGCCGCGGGTTGCGGCGTGCGCTCCGCGTCTGGTGGGAAGGCGTCGCGTGCGGCTTTCCGCTGCTCGCGCCGGTGCTGATCGCCGTCGCATACGAGAAGCTGCAGCAGAACCAGGAAACCGATTGGGATTTCGCCGAGGACTGTCTCGTCACCCACGGTCCGGCCGGTGTGCTGAACTCGGTGACGGGCGTCTGCGGGCTTGCGGCGATGTTGTGGCTCTACGGTGTGGCGTGGCATCAGCCGATGGCGGATTCGATCGGCTGGACGCGTACGACGATCATCGATGCGTTGCCGACCGCCGGGATGCTGCAACGGGGCCTGACTGCCGACGGCGGACTGATCGGCCAGATCAACCTTCCTTCGATGGCTTCCCTCGGGCTGGCGGGCAAGGTTCCCGCGCTATCGAGTACGACGATCGCACCGACCGGTCCGGTCGACCCGGCGCTGGAAGCGCAGTTCGCCGAACGCCAGGCGCGCGTCATCGCGATGAAGAGCGAAGGCCCGCGTGCGCTGCAGGCGGGCAACTGGCGGCGCGCGGCCGAGCTTTGCCGGGCGTGGGCGAACCTCGAACTTGCGAACGCCGACGCGTGGCGCTGCCTGGGACAGGCGTTGCAGGCGCAGGGTTACCACCAGGAAGCGATCAACGCGTTCCGCAAGGCGAAGCAGTACGATCCGGCAGATCGGACGCTCGAGGCGGCGATCGACAGGTCGCAGAGAGGGATTGTCGCCGACTTCATCAGCCGCTACCGCCGGTAGCCGTTGAGCTTCTGCGCGGGGTGGCTGCGAGGCGGCCGCGAGCAAGGCGCAGGCCGCGGTACATCGAGGAGCGGCGAGCGCCGGGCGGGGAAACAGCGAAGCGGGATTCCCGCTCGCCAAGGTCACCGGCGTACCGGCTCGCGGTGACGAGGCTTCTTGCGGCGCCGCCCTCCGATTGCGTCGGGCCATGGCGGTTCGCGACGGTTCGCCGCGCTTCGGCGAACCGAGGCGGTCACCGACCTGCGGGGACCGATCCCGCGCTTGAGCTCAGCTGACCAACGCGAGCCACATCGGCAGCGTCAGCGCCGCGAGCAGCGTGCCGCTCGTGATGAGCAGCGCAACCGGCGCCCCGGCGCCGTTCATCTGCATCGCCAGGATGTAGGCCGACGTTGCCGTCGGCACTGCCGCCATCAGCACCGCGATCTGCGACTCGAGCGGCGAGAGCTCGGCGTATCGCGCGAACAGCAGGGCGAGCGCGGGGAGTGCCAGCAGCTTCACGCCCGTCCACCACGCGATCGCCGACGCCGGCAGCGTCGTGCGAGAAAGACGCAACCCCGCACCGACCGCCAGCAATCCGAGCGGCAACGCTGCCGACGCGAGCAGTTCGAGCACACGTCCGGCCAGCGCCGGAACGGGCAGCCCGGCGACGTTCCACGCGATGCCCGTTGCACATGCGAGCACCAGCGGGTTCCGCGCGACCTCGAGCAGGATTCGGCCGCCACGGCCGCGCGCGAGCATTCCCACTGCCGCGACGTTGACGATCGGAACGAGCACGCCCACGAGCAGGCTGATCAATGCGAGCCCTCGCTCCCCCGCGAGCCGGCTCGCAACCGCGAAGGCGACGTAGGTGTTGAAGCGGAAGCCGCACTGGAAACAGGCCGCGAACGTATCCGCCGGCAGACGGAAGATCGGCTGCGCCAGCGCGGAAAGCGCCATTCCCGACAGCGTGAACGCGATGCCGACGCCGATCAGTGCCGCCGCGTCCGACAGCGCGAGCGACGCGGTGGCGAGCGAGCGGAACAGGAGCGCCGGGAACAGCACGAAGTAGACGAGCCGCTCGATTCCGGACCAGAACGAGCCGTCGAGCCCGCGCATGCGGCGTAACAGTGCGCCAAGCCCGATCAGCAGGAAGTCCGGCAGGATGAGCAACGCGACGTTCATGGGACTGATCGCCTCCTCGTCGCGCCGCGTCTTCCTTGCGCAGTCGCGGAAATTGCCGCACAACGTGTGGGACGCGGTCGCTTGCTCGGCGACGCGCCCTTCGCATTCTCGTTGCGCGGTCGTGCCGATGCGCGGCGCCATCGAGTCGAATGCCGCCCGCGCTCGCAGCCGCGCGCTTCGCGCCTCGGCTTCGCCCTGCTCGCGCGGGCGACCCGCTCGCTTCGCTCGCCGCCTCGCTCGCTGCGGTCTCCTTGTGCACTCGGCGCATCGTGCGGCCGGACGTGTCGACCGCGGTCGCTCGCGGGGCGACGCGCCCTTCGCATTCTCGTTGCGCGGCCGTGCCGATGCGCGGCGCCATCGAGTCGAATGCCGCCCGCGCTCGCAGCCGCGCGCTTCGCGCCTCGGCTTCGCCCTGCTCGCTTCGCTCGCCGCCTCGCTCGCTGCGGTCTCCTTGTGCATTCGGCGCATCGTGCGGCCGGACGTGTCGACCGCGGTCGCTCGCGGGGCGACGCGCCCTTCGCATTCTCGTTGCGCGGTCGTGCCGATGCGCGGTGCCATCGAGTCGAATGCCGCCCGCGCTCGCAGCCGCGCGCTTCGCGCCTCGGCTTCGCCCTGCTCGCGCGGGCGCCCTGCTCGCTTCGCTCGCCGCCTCGCTCGCTGCGGTCTCCTTGTGCATTCGGCGCATCGTGCGGCCGGACGTGTCGACCGCGGTCGCTCGCGGGGCGACGCGCCCTTCGGGCCTTGCTCGCTTCGCTCGCCGCCTCGCTCGCTGCGGTCTCCTTGTGCATTCGGCGCATCGTGCGGCCGGACGTGTCGACCGCGGTCGCTCGCGGGGCGACGCGCCCTTCGGGCCTTGCTCGCTTCGCTCGCCGCCTCGCTCGCTGCGGTCTCCTTGTGCATTCGGCGCATCGTGCGGCCGGACGTGTCGACCGCGGTCGCTCGCGGGGCGACGCGCCCTTCGGGCCTTGCTCGCTTCGCTCGCCGCCTCGCTCGCTGCGGTCTCCTTGTGCATTCGGCGCATCGTGCGGCCGGACGTGTCGACCGCGGTCGCTCGCGGGGCGACGCGCCCTTCGGGCCTTGCTCGCTTCGCTCGCCGCCTCGCTCGCTGCGGTCTCCTTGTGCATTCGGCGCATCGTGCGGCCGGACGTGTCGACCGCGGTCGCTCGCGGGGCGACGCGCCCTTCGGGCCTTGCTCGCTTCGCTCGCCGCCTCGCTCGCGACTACTTTCTGCGCATCAGGAACCAGAAGGCGCCATCCTGCTCGCCGTGTCCGATCAGTTCGTTGCCGGTCTGGCGGGAGAACGCCTGGAAGTCGCGCACGCTGGCCGGGTCCGTCGAGAGGACGCGGATCACCTGGCCGCTTTCCATGTCACTCAGCGCCCTCTTCGTGCGCAGGATGGGCAGCGGGCAGTTGAGTCCGCGGGCGTCCACTTCGCGATCGGCATGCTGCATGTCCACGGCGCTCGGCTTCGAAGAAGGACGGGGAGCCGGAATTATAGCGCGCGCCCGGCGCCGGTCATTTGCGGATTCGCTGCAGCAGCGCGCTCGTCGATCGCTCGAATACGAAGGGAATGGCGACGAAGCGGCCGCCGGCGGCAATGGTCTCCGGCGCCCCGGCGGTCGTCTCGGCGGAGTAGTCGCCGCCCTTCACCAGCACGTCCGGTCGGCACGCGACGATGAGCGCGTGCGGCGTGTCGTCGTCGAACGGGACGACGAGATCCACGGCGGCGAGCCCCGCAAGCACCGCCATGCGATCGGCAAGCGGATTGACCGGTCGGTCGTCGCCCTTGCCGAGGCGGCGGACCGATGCATCGCTGTTGACGGCGACGACGAGCGAGGCGCCGAGCCCGCGCGCCTGCTCGAGGTAGGTCACGTGGCCGCGATGCAGGATGTCGAAGACACCGTTGGTGAACACGAGCGGCCGCGGCAACGCGGCGATCCGCGCGAGCGCGTCAGCGGTCGTCGCGATCTTTGCGGGATGACGTGGGGCAGGCAGCTCCACGCCGGGGACGGCAGACGCGACCATGGCCGGAACTCAGCTCGGGTACTCGAACACCTTGACGACCCGCACGACGCTGTTCGTGGTGCGGGCGATCTGGCTCGCAGTGTCGCCTTCGGCGCGGCTCACGATGCCCATCAGGTAGACGGTGGCGCGCTCGGTCACCACCTTCACGTGGTTCGTCGAGATCTGGCTGCTCTCGACGAACCGCGTCTTGACGAGCGAGGTGATGTAGGTGTCCTTGCTGCGGGACGCGAGATCCGTGTTCGGGCCGATCACGAGCTCGTTTTGCACTGAGCGGACGCTTTCCGTGGTCTTCGCTATCTCGCCGATCTCTGCCCACGTGTCTTGGTCGGGCACCTCGCCGGTCAGCAGCACGAGGCCGTTGTAGCTCGTCACGTTGACGTGCACGAGCTCGCCGAAGCGGCTGCCGATGGCCGTGGTCAGTTTGGTCTCGATCGTCTGGTCTTCGAGCTGCGCGCCGGCCGAGCGGCGGTCGGTCGCCACCAGTGCCGCGCCGCCCGCGGCGGCGGCGATGACGACCGGGGCACAGCCCGAGCTCGAGACGGTCGTGCCGGCGAGCGCGACGATGACGCCGACGAGAAGGATTCGGTTCATGCGGAGTACCTCGCGGCAGCGACTGGCGTGCGCAAGCGGCGCACGGGCGCGGCGGTCGGCGCCTCAGGCGCCGTCACCGAGCAGCGTGCGGTCGATCGCGTCGCACAGGCAGTGGATCACAAGGATGTGCACTTCCTGGATGCGCGCGGTTTGCGCATGCGGCACGCAGATATTGACATCGGCCGCGGTCATCAGTTCGGCGATGCGCCCGCCGCCCTTGCCGGTGAGCGCGACGACCCGCATGCCGCGCTCGCGCGCCGCCACGATGGCGGCGATCACATTGCCCGAGTTGCCAGACGTCGAGATCGCGAGCAGAACGTCGCCGCTGCGGCCGAGTGCGCGCACCTGGCGCGCGAACACCTGCTCGAACGCGTAGTCATTTGCAACCGCGGTCAGGATCGACGTGTCGGTGGAAAGCGCAATGGCGGGAAGCTCGGGTCGTTCGCGCTCGAAGCGGCCGACCATTTCCGCCGCGAAGTGCTGCGCGTCGGAGGCCGAGCCGCCGTTGCCGCAGATCAGGATCTTGCCGTCGGCGAGCAGGCAGTCGGTCAGCACTGCTGCAGCACGTGCAATGACCGGTGCGAGGACATCCGCGGCGTCGAGCTTGAGCTTCGCACTGGCGGCGAAGTGCTGGCGTATGCGCTCTTCGTGCTCCATGGCGCGCCGATTCTAGCAGGACGCCTGCCCCTGTTGTCCTACGAGCCGGCGATATCGCGCAGCCACTCGACCTCGCCGCCGTCCGGATTGTCGAGCAGCAGCGCATCGATGCGGCACGGCGGTTCGCGCGTGAGCGCCGCGAGATACGCCTGCGCCGCCGCAACCAGGCGCGCGCGCTTGGCGGGCGTGATGCTGGCGGCCGCGCCGCCGTACGCGCTCGACCGTCGCAGCCGCACTTCGACGAACACGAGCGTCTCGCCATCGCGGGCAATGACGTCGATCTCGCCGAAGCGGTTGCGCACGTTGCGCGCCACAATCGCAAGCCCGCGCGATACGAGGAAGGCGCAGGCCGCCGCCTCCGCGCGAGCCCCGTCCGCCCGGGCGCTCGCGCGGTCAGCGCCCGCCGGCAAGCGGTACCACCTGGCCGCCGCGCACGACCGCGAGTTGCCCCGAACGCGAGAGGACATGGCCTTCGCCGAGCGCGATGTGCCCGGTCGCGCCATCGAGCTCGAAGCGGCGCGGCGCGCCGTCGACGAATCCGCGGGCGACGTGGAAGCTGTCGAGCCCGAGCGCGTAGAGCCGGTTGAGCGCCGCACTGCCGAACTCGCGGCGCGGCAGCGAGGCGAGCGCAGGAGCCTCCGGAGCGACGAGCCACGGCACGTCCACCAATTGCGCGTCCTCGAGGTCGCGCAGCGCCGGGTTCCCCTGGTCGCGCGGAATCAGCGCGCTCGTGTAGGCCGGGACGCGCGGCGCGAACGTGCGCGCGAGCGCAGCGTCGGAACCGTCCACTGCGATCAGCGCCGCCGCAGCCGTTGACCTCGCGAGTTCGCGGCGCAGAAGTCCGAGGCCGTCGGGCGTGGCCTCGAACGGGAAGCTCCGCGGCGCATCACCGCCCGCAAGCAGCCATTCGCCGACGAACGCGGTGGCGAAGCGACGCATGAGCGGCGTGTCGCCACCGATCACCGCGATCGAATGGAAGCCGTCCTCGCGCGCCTTGCGCGCAAGCACGCGTGCATCGCTCTCGATCGCCAGCGCGAACGTGTAGACCTGCTCGGGCAACGGCACGCCATCGTCGAGCTGGTTGAGCGCGATCGTGAGCGGCAGCGGCGATGTCGTGGCGGCCAGCGTGCGCAAGTCGTCGCGCACGATCGGCCCGACCACGACGCGCGCGCCGGACGTGCGCGCGATCGCGAATCCGTCGAGGACGCCGCCGTCGCCGTGTCCGATTACGCGGACACGGTCCTTCGCTCCTGCCGCTTCCGCGGCGGCCATGAAGCCATCGCGTACCGCCTCGGCCGCCCGCCCGTAGTCCGCCGACTGCAGCGGCAGCACGAGCGCGATGTCGGGGCCGCGTTCCGCCGGCGGCACGGGCACGGCTGCGGCAGGCGCAGGCGTCGGCAACGCGCGAGGACCGACCAGCGAGGGATTCGGCACCTCGGGCGGACGTAACGCGTATTCGGCGAGCTGGGTTGCCGCAGAGGTCTCTCCAGCGCAGAATGCGGCGGCCATCGCGAGCAGCAGCGCAATGGTCACACGCGCAATAACCGGCGACGGCATGGACGGACACATGGGGACGAAGGCGCGCGTAGGCGATCGAGGGCGAGCGCAGGAGCCGCAGGGCAACGATGCCGGGCCGGCGTTTCGCGCGGAGCCAGGATCATTATATGTGGTGGCCACGCCGCTCGGTAACCTGCGCGATCTGACGCTGCGCGCGCGTGACATTCTGGCCTCCGCCGACGTCGTCGCCGCGGAGGACACACGGGTGACCGCCACGCTGCTCGCGCGCTTCGGCGTCGCGGCGCGCGCCGTTTCGGTCCACGCGCACAACGAGGCAAGGCGTGCGGACGAGATCGTCGCACGGCTTGCGGCCGGCCAAAGCGTCGCGCTCGTGAGCGACGCCGGGACGCCTGGCATCAGCGATCCCGGTGCGCGGGTTGTGCAGGCGGCACGCGCGGCGGGATACAGGGTCGTTCCCGTCCCCGGCCCATCGGCGGTTGCTGCGGCGGTTTCCGCCGCCGGCCTTGCCGCCGAGCGCTTCGTCTTCGTGGGCTTCCTGCCGGCACAGGCGAAGGTGAGGCGGGAACTGCTGGCGCTCCTCGCAGCGCTGCCCTTTGCGCTCGTGTTCTACGAGGCGCCACACCGCGTGCGCGCGACGGTCGCGGAACTCGCGGCGCGTCTTCCGGGGCGCGAGCTCGTTGTCGCGCGCGAGCTCACCAAGGCATTCGAGACGATCGCTCGCGTTCCGCTGGCCGAGGCCGATGCCTGGTTCGCGGCGGACCGGAACCGCGAGCGGGGCGAGTTCGTGCTGATCGCCGACGCGCCTTCCACGTTGCCGGTCGCGCCCGAGCTTTCTGCTGACGTCGAGCGATGGCTCGCGTCGCTGGTCTTGGAATTGCCGCCGGCTCGCGCTGCCAAGGTGGTCGCCGCCATGACCGGTGTATCCCGCGATGTGCTCTACGCGCGCGCACGCGCGCTGAAAGGCGAGGGGAGCTAGGGCCTCTGTTCACACTATGTCCACAATTGCGTTGCAGGGCCGAAATTGCACGGGGCAAGGCGCAAAACGAAGCCGGGCCGATTGCCCGGCGAGGCTTTGCAACGAAGCACCGGACAATTTCGGCAGCAACCCAAAGGGAACGGGCGCCCTGGGGCGCCACTCTTCGTTGCCTTCCTTGCCAAGACGCCCGGTCTTGCCTTCGTCAGGCGCCTTGATTGGCGCCCCAGGCCACCCGTTCGCAATTGCGGACATAGTGTGAACAGGCCCTAGTGCGGTGTACGGGAAATGACGTTCGAAGATGCCCGCGAGAGACAGCACGACGCTTGGTCGCTCGCCCCGCCGGGTGCGCGACCTTCCCTCGACCCGCGCATCCGCGCATCTCGGGCCACGATCTCAATAGGTTTCGACGTGGTAGCGCCCGTGCGCCCGCAGCCCGGACAACAGCGCATCCCAGTCGAGCCCATGCTCGCGGCACGCGTCGCGGAACGCCTCGTCGACCCCGTTTTCCATCTCCTTCAATCCGCAGATGTACACGTAGCAGTTGTCGTCCGAGAGCTTGCGCACGACCTCGGCGCTGCGCGCGCGAATGAGATCCTGCACGTAGCGCTTGGGCTGCCCCGGTACGCGCGAGAATGCGAGGTTCACGTCGATGAAGTCGCGCGGCAGCTTCATCAACGGGCCGAAATAGGGTAGTTCGCCTTCGGAGCGGGCGCCGAAGAAAAGCATCAACTCGCCCCCTTCCTTCAGCGCGACGCGACGGCGCCGCCGCTCGGTCATCGCGCGCATCGGCGCGGAGCCCGTCCCCGTGCAGACCATCAGCAGGCTCGCGCCCGGGTGGTTCGGCATCAGGAACGTCGTGCCATACGGACCGACCACCTGCACGGTGTCGCCCTTGCGCAGGTCGCAGAGATAATTCGACGCGACGCCGTGTACCGGCTTGCCCTGGTGATCCTCGGTGACGCGCTTCACCGTGAGCGAGAGATTGTTGTAGCGCGGCCGCTCGCCGTCGCGCGGGCTCGCGACCGAATAGAGGCGAACGTGATGCGGGCGCCCGCTCGCGTCGACGCCCGGAGGGATGATGCCGACCGTTTGTCCTTCGAGCACCGGGAACGCGGTCGCGCCGAAGTCCAGCACGATGTGCCGGACGTCGCTCGCTGCGCCTCCCGCGGTGAGTCGGAGATTGCCGCTGACGGTCGCGGTCGCCGGCCTCGCGGGCATGTAGAGATTGACGTACGGATGCGCGGCCGACCACGGGGGGCAGACCGGGCCACCCTGACCGGAGCTCGCCTCGGCCGTGATCACCGCGACGTCGGCCGGCAGTTCGGCCGGGGCCTCGTCGACCCACTGCGTCTGCGCAGGCAGGCTGTCCCAGCCGAACTGCTCGGCGATCGTGAACGCGCGCGCCTTCTCGACCTGTCGCCAGCTGTCGATTGCGCCCGTCGGGCACGGAGAGATGCACGCGTTGCAGGCCTTGCAGATCGCGGGATCGACCACGTAGTTGCGGCTGTCGTGGCTGATCGCGCCGATCGGGCACGTGTCTTCGCACGTGTTGCAGCGGATGCAGATCTCGGGGTCGATCAGGTGCTGTCGCAACACGGCGGCGTGTTCTCCGCCCTCGATTGCCGGTTCGTCGCTCATCTTCGACCCCCGCGCGCGGGGCTAATTGAACCGCACGTACTCGAAGTCCACCGGCTGGTTGTTGATTCCGCGCGCCGGCGGCGCGATCCAGTTCGCGAACTTCCCGGGCTCGGCGACGCGACCCATCAGCGCCGAAACGTACGCGCGATCGCCATCGCTCGGCAGCCAGCGGTCGACGCTCGCGTCCCACTGTGCCTTCGTGATCACGTTCCCTTCGGGATCGACGTGCGCGGCCGCGAGCGGCCCGATGCGCCGATGGAAAGCCTTGTGCGGGACGGCGAGCCTGAACGGCACGCCGGTCTTGGCGATGATGCGGTTCCAGCGCTCGACCCCGGCAGCGGCGTCGCGGATGTAGTCGTCGCGCAGCTTCTCGTTCAGTGCGTTGAGCGCAGGCGCCTGTACCGTGACGAGCCGTCCGTCGCGCACCTCGAGCACCGGGTAGGTCGCGCCGGTCAGCAGGTGGTCGTCGTCGATCTTCGTCTCCTCGAAGCGGCCCTTGAGGCCCGTCGAATAGAACGTCGCGGCATTCGAGGAGACGTCAGCGCCGAAGAGATCCATCGTTACGCTGAAATGGAAGTTGAGATAGCGCTGGACCGTCGGCAGGTCGATGAGGCCGAGCCTGCGCACCTCGGCCGGATCCTCGACGTGCTGCTGCGCCATCGCTTCGGCGGTTCGCTGGATGATCCGCCCGACGCCGTTCTCGCCGACGAACATGTGATGCGCTTCCTCGGTCAGCATGAAGCGGCACGTGCGCGAGAGCGGGTCGAACCCGGACTCGGCAAGCGAGGCGAGCTGGTACTTGCCGTCGCGGTCGGTGAAGAACGTGAACATGAAGAACGAAAGCCAGTCGGGCGTGCGTTCGTTGAATGCGCCGAGGATCCTGGGGTTGTCGGCGTCGCCCGAGCGACGCTCGAGCAGCGCCTCGGCCTCCTCGCGGCCGTCGCGTCCGAAATGCGCGTGCAGCAGGTAGACCATCGCCCACAGGTGGCGGCCTTCCTCGACGTTGACCTGGAACAGGTTGCGCAGGTCGTAGAGCGAGGGGCAGCTCAAGCCGAGGTGGCGCTGCTGCTCGACGGACGCGGGCTCGGTGTCGCCCTGGGTCACGATGAGCCGGCGCAGGTTCGAGCGGTACTCGCCCGGCACGTCTTGCCACGCCGGCTCGCCCCTGTGCGCGCCGAAGTTCACCTTGCGGTCGGGCTCTGCGGGGTTGAGGAAGATGCCCCAGCGATAGTCGGGCATCTTCACGTAGTCGAAGTGTGCCCACCCCTTCGGCTCCACGCTGATCGCGGTGCGCAGGTAGACGTCGACCTCGCGCGTGCCCTCCGGCCCCATGTCGGCCCACCACTGCTGGAACTCGGGCTGCCAGCGCTCGAGCGCGCGCTGCAGCGTCTTGTTGCTGCCGAGGTCGACGTTGTTCGGGATCTTTTCGGCGTAATCGATCGTCATGACGGAATTCCTTGCCGTGTGGCGCTGAAGAGGTGAACGTGGGCGCCGGATCAGACCCGTTCCCACGCGAATTTCGCCTTGCTGCCGGTGCCGAAGACCTTGAGCGCACCGGCCGTTCCGACTGCGTTCGGCCGGATGAAGATCCAGTTCTGCCAGGCGGACAGGCGCCCGAACACACGGGTCTCCATCGTTTCGGGCAGACCGAAGCGCAGGTTCGCTTCCATGCCGGTGAGCGCATCGGGCGAGAGGCTCGCGCGCTCCTCGAGCGCGATGCGGATCTCGTCGTCCCAGTCGAGCTCGTCGGGCGTGACCGTGACGAGTCCCAGATCGTGCGCCTCGGCCGCGCGCAGCAGCGTTCCCGTCGTCGCCTGCGCACGCGAGATGGCTTCGACATCGCCGTAGAAGCGCGCGGCGATCCTGGGGAGGCCATTCGGCATCGTGTAGGGTCCGAAGTTCATCGCCGACAGCGCGATCGTGGGCGTGCCAGGGCCGTCGCGCAGGTCGAGCATGTAGCTCCGGTCGGCGGCGAGCGCGAGCTCGAGCATCGTGCCGGCGAAGCAGGAGCCGGGCTCGATCAATGCGTAGAGCGAACGCGACGACGTGTCGAGCCGGGCAAGGGTCCGCCGCAGCATGCCGATCGTTTCGCGGACGAACCAGTGGTCGCGGTGGCGCGAGAGCGTCTCATCGGCCGCGAGCACGGCCTGCGCATTGCCCTCGGTTTTCAGCACCCACGTACCGAGGTCGAGCTCATTCGTGCGAAGCAAGAGGATCGCGTCGTCGAGCTCGCGCGCCATCTGCAGCGGCCACCACGCCGCACCCGCGGCGACGATTGCGTCGATGTCCGCCGGCTGGGCGCCGTCCGCGGTACGGACCGTGATCGTCGCCCGGCGCGCATCGCGGTCGAACCGGACGCCGACAAAGCGATAGTCGTAGCCGCGCTCGTCGACGGAACGTTCGAGCGGTGCGAGGCGCACGCCCATGGAGCCGGCCGGCCGGTCGCTCTGCGCCGCCAGCGCAAGCGCGCGCTCGCGCACGGTCAGGGCGAACTGCTGCGGCTTGGCGTGGCCGTCGATCAGCCGCCATTCCTTCGCGCGCTGCGCGCGCACGCCCTCGACCAGCGTGCAGAACACGTCGGCGTGGTCGCGACGCACGCGCCGCTTGTCGGTCAGGCGCGTCAGGCCGCCCGTGCCGGGCAGCACGCCGAGCAGCGGCACTTCGGGAAGGCTGACGGCGGATGCACGGTCGTCGACGAGGATGATCTCGTCGCAGGCGAGCGCGAGCTCGTAGCCGCCGCCGGCGGTCGTGCCGTTGCAGGCGGCGACGAACTTGAGGCCCGAATGCCGGCTCGCGTCCTCGATGCCGTTGCGCGTCTCGTTCGTGAACTTGCAGAAGTTGACCTTCCATGCGTGGCTCGACAGGCCAAGCATGAAGATGTTGGCGCCCGAGCAGAAGATGCGCTCGCGCGCGCTGGTCACGATCACGCTGCGCACCTGCGGATGCTCGAAGCGGATGCGCTGCAGCGCGTCGTTGAGCTCGATGTCGACGCCGAGATCGTACGAGTTGAGCTTGAGCTTGTAGCCTGGTTGGATGCCGGCATCCTCGTTCACGTCGAGTGCGAGGGTGGCAACCGGCCCCTCGACTGCGAGCTTCCAGTGCACGTAAAGGTCGGGAGAGGTATCGTACGTGAAGAGGCGTTTGGCAACGGGCGAGCTGTCCCGCTCCGTAATCACGGCGGCGTCGGCCATCGAAATCTCCTTGCGTGGTAGGGAGCCTCTGCACAAGTGCGCGTGATTGCGACGGGCTGTTCGGGATACCCCCGCCGCAGCGTTGCGCTGCGGAACGAGCGCAGCGGAGGCGGGGGCGTGCGCCTGCTTCGCGGTCGCATCCCCGTGCTCGCGCGTTCCGCACTCGCTCCGGGGCCCCTGCTCCGCGCTCCGCAGGCGTATGCGCGAAGCGGGGCGCAGCCAATGGCCGGCCCCCTTGGCAAGCCTCGCGACAAAGCAGACCGCCCGAACAGCCCGTCCCTCCGGGCTGCTGCCGAATGCGGCGCCTGCTTCGCCGCGCTCCTCGGCATCGTAGGCTGGGCTACGACCTTCGTCGCGCATTTCGCATCCATCCGCATTCGGCCCTGCAGCGCAATCGTGTGCACTTGTGCAGAGGCTCCCTAGCCGGCGGTCGGAACGGGGATGGCCTCGCGCAACCTGCGCAGGCTCTGTTCCGGCGTTTCGCCGGCGGTGTCGATCGTTGCGTCTGCTTTCCGGTACAACGGCTCGCGCGCGGCCAGGATCCGCGTCAGGTCGTCCATTGCCTCCGCACTGCCCGCCATGGGCCGCAGGTCGCCCTGCGCGACCACGCGTGCCATGTGGTCCTCGGGCGGCGCCTTCACCCAGACGGTATAGCAATTGAGCAACAGCAGATTGAATGTCTGCGGCTCGGAGACGATGCCGCCGCCGACGGCAAGCACCATCGGCTCGCGCGCCTTGAGGAGCGCGTCGAGGCAGTTCCGCTCGACGCGCCGGTAGCCCGACTGCCCGTAGAGCAGGAAGATCTCGGGCAATTCCACGCCCGCCTCGCGCTGGATCTCGTCGTCCAGCTCGACGAAGCGGATGCCGAAATGGGCCGCGAGCGCGCGACCGAGCGTCGTCTTGCCCGCGCCGCGCAGTCCGACGAGCGCGATCCGGCGTCGCCGCGCGGCTTCTTCCGGTCCGAACTCCCGCATGAGCCGGAGCAGCACATCCTCGAGCCGGTGGGGCGGCAGCTCGTCCAGGAAGCGGCGGACCAGCCGCTGCGGGGCGGAGGACTCGCGCTCACCCAGCATTTCCGGAAGCGGCAGGTCGAGCGCTCGCGCGACTTTGCGCAGCAGCAGCACGGAGGCGTTGGCCTCGCCGGCCTCGAGCTGGGCGAGGTAGCGCTCGGAGATGTCGGCCTGCTGGCAGAGCAGCCTGCGGGCCATTCCCCGCCGCTCGCGGGCTTCCCGCACCTGTCGACCCAGGGCTGCCAGAAAACGGGCTTCGTCGCCCTGGATCTGCGAGGGAGCTTCGGGCGCGGGACTGTGGACCGTGGGAGTCATTCGGGGTGCATTATAGTTTGCCGGTGGGCACAATAATGCATTATCTTGACGTGGGTCAAGCCAATTCGGTGTCTGTTCTGGTTGGTGGACAGGGCAATCCCTACCATGCGCTATTGTGCTTGACGTCGGCGAAAGCGCCGACTTAGAGTGCGATGCCAACGCATCGGACGCATGCCGGTGCGAAACGGGTCGTTGCGTCCGTCCGCCGGCGAATTCCACGATGAACTCTGCCGATTTCGCATCGCTCGTCGGCGAAACCCCCGCCCGGATCGCCGGCGGCGGCGGCCGCCGCCCGAACGGCGAGATCGAGTCTTCGAAGCGCGCCTGACATCCCGGCGCTCGCGCCGCGATGCAGTCGGATCAGGAGGAAACGTCATGCCGGCGCTCAGCACGGCCGATCACCGCGCAACTCCCCCACGCATCGAAATCGCGCGCCAGTACAACGCGGCGCACGACCTGCTCGAGCGCAATCTTCGGGCCGGGCGCGCCGACAAGGTCGCGTTCGTCGACGACACGGACTCGATCACGTACGGCGCGCTGGCGCGGCGCGTCAACCGGTTCGCCAACGCGCTGGAGGCGCTTGGCGTCGAGCAGGAGCAGCGCATCATGCTGTGCCTGCTCGACACGATCGATTTCCCGACGGTGTTCCTGGGCGCGATCAAGTCCGGCGTGGTCCCGGTGGCCGCCAACACGCTGCTGACGACGAACGACTACGAGTACATGCTGCGCGACAGCCGGGCGCGGGCGCTTTTCGTGTCGGCCGCGTTGCTTCCGACGTTGGCGCCGCTGCTCGACCGCATGCCGCACCTGCGCCACGTCGTCGTATCCGGCGGCGACGCCGGAGCGCATCGTGCGCTCGGCGATCTGCTCGGGACCTCCGCCGAATCGTTCGAGGCGGCCGATACGACGTGCGACGACGCCTGCTTCTGGCTCTATTCGTCCGGCTCGACGGGTGCGCCGAAGGGTACGGTGCACGTCCACTCGAGCATGATCCACACGGCCGAGCTGTTCGCCCGACCGATACTCGGCCTGCGCGAGGACGACCTCGTGTTTTCCGCGGCCAAGCTCTTCTTCGCGTACGGACTCGGCAACGGCCTGACGTTCCCGATGAGCGTGGGCGCTACGACGATCCTGATGGCCGAGCGTCCGGTGCCCGCGTCGGTGTTCGCGCGGCTGCGCAAGCATCAGCCTACCGTGTTCTATGCGGTGCCGACATTGTTCGCCGCGCTGCTCGCAAGCCCGGATCTCCCCAAGCGGGGCGAGTTGCGCATGCGGATCTGCACGTCGGCGGGCGAGGCGCTGCCGGCCGACATCGGACGTCGCTGGACCGAGCACTTCGGCGTCGAGATCCTGGACGGCATCGGCTCGACCGAGATGCTGCACGTTTTCCTCACCAACCGGCCGGGCGAGGTGCGCTACGGGACGACCGGCAAGCCGGTGCCCGGCTATCTGTTGCGACTGCTGGATGACCAAGGCGAGCCCGTGGCGCAGGGCGAGGTGGGCGAATTGCAGGTGTCGGGGCCGACGGCGGCGCTTTGCTACTGGAACAACCGCGAGAAGACGCGCAGCACGTTTCAGGGGCCGTGGACGCGCTGCGGCGACAAGTACTCGGTCGACGCGGACGGCTATTACGTCTACGCCGGCCGCAGCGACGACATGCTGAAGGTCGGCGGCATCTACGTCTCGCCCATCGAGGTCGAGTCGGCGCTGATCACCCACGCGGCGGTGCTCGAGGCGGCGGTCATCGGCAAGCCGGACGAGGAACGGCTGGTGAAGCCGATCGCCTTCGTCGTACTGAAGCCCGGAAACAACGCCTCGGACGGTTTGGCGGCGGAGCTCCAGCAGCATGTCAAGTCCAGGCTCGCACCTTACAAGTACCCCCGCTGGATCGAGTTCGTCGACGAGCTGCCCAAGACGGCGACGGGCAAGATCCAGCGATTCAAGCTCCGCGACCGCGTGGCGTAGGAATCCCGAGCCGGGAACCGTGCGAGAATCCGCAACCGACCCGCGTCAAGCGGGCACGATCAACAGGAGGAGGGACGATGAAGCGGGAAGCGCAAGCGGTGCACGGCGGCCGGCGAGTCTTCGGCGCGCTGGCGACAGTCTTGTTCACGGGGTTCCTGCTGCCGGCGCAACCCGCGCTCGCGCAAGCCGGGAAGATCAAGGTCGGTCTCATGCTGCCGTACACCGGCACGTTTGCGGCACTCGGCACCGCGATCACCAATGGATTCAAGCTCGCGGTCGAGGAGAACGGCGGCAGGCTCGCGGGCCGCGAGATCGAGTACTTCTCCGTCGATGACGAGTCCGACCCGGCCAAGGCGCCGGAGAACGCGAACAAGCTCGTCAAGCGCGACCAGGTCGACGTGCTGGTCGGCACGGTCCACTCGGGCGTGGCGCTCGCGATGGCGAAGGTCGCGCGCGACAACAACACGCTGCTCATCATCCCCAACGCGGGCGCGGACGACATCACCGGGCCGCTGTGCGCGCCCAACATCTTCCGCACGTCGTTCTCGAACTGGCAGCCGGGCTACGCGATGGGCAAGGTCGCGGCCGAGGACAAGAAGAAGACCGCGGTCACGTTCACCTGGAAGTACGCGGCGGGCGAGGAGTCGGTCCGCGGCTTCAAGGAAGGGTTCGAGGCTGGCGGCGGCAAGATCGTGAAGGAGATGTATCTGCCGTTCCCGAACGTCGAGTTCCAGTCGTACCTGACCGAGATCGCCTCGCTCAAGCCCGATGTCGTCTACGTGTTCTTCGCGGGCGGCGGCGCGGTCAAGTTCGCGAAGGACTACGCGGCGGCCGGGCTCGGCAAGACGATCCCGCTGGTCGGCGCGGGCTTCCTTACCGACGGCACGCTCGAGGCCCAGGGCGACTCGGCGCAAGGGTTGCTGACGACGCTGCACTATGCCGACGGGCTCGGCAACGCGAAGGACAAGGCGTTCCGCGCGGCGTACGTCAAGGCGTTCAAGACCGAGCCCGACGTCTACGCGGTGCAGGGTTACGACGCGGCGCAGCTGCTCGCAGCCGGGCTCAAGGCGGTCGGAGGCGACCTCGGAAAGCGCAAGGAGCTGATCGCCGCGATGGAGTCGGCGAAGATCGACAGCCCGCGCGGCGCGTTCACGCTGTCGGCGGCGCACAACCCGGTGCAGGACATCTACCTGCGCAAGGTCGAAGGCAGGGAGAACAAGGTTGTCAGGGTCGCGGTGAAGGCGCTTGCCGACCCTGCGCGCGGATGCAAGATGTAGCGGCAGCCGACCGGAGCCCGTTCGCGCTTGCGGAAATGCGGTGAGCAGGCGCTGACCGGCGCCCCCGGGGCCGGGCACGACGCGCGGACCGCGCGAGCGGCGAGCGGCGAGCGGAGGTCGTGCCCGGCCCTTGTGATTGGCGAGGCGACTGCCGCGCGATGGACGTCTACTTCTTCCTGATCCAGCTTCTGAACGCCGTCCAGTACGGTCTGCTGCTGTTCCTGGTAGCGAGCGGCCTCACGCTGATCTTCGGCATCATGGGGATCATCAACCTCGCCCACGGCAGCTTCTACATGATCGGCGCCTACATGGCGTTCTCGCTGTCCTCGCTCACGGGCAGCCTGTTCATGGCGATCGTGCTCGGCATCGTGCTCTCGGTGGTGCTCGGGATCTTTCTCGAGTGGGCGCTCTACAGCCGCCTCTACGCGCGCGACCATCTGCAGCAGGTGCTGCTCTCGTACGGCCTGATCCTGGTGTTCGAGGAGTTGCGCAGCCTGATCGTCGGCAACGACGTGCACGGGGTGGCCGTACCGGCGATCCTCAACGGGTCGATCGCGCTGACCGAGACGCTGTCCTATCCGGTCTATCGCCTGTTCATGTCGGCGGTCTGCCTCGCGCTCGCCGCGCTGCTCTATCTGCTGATTCGCCGTACCCGGCTTGGCATGATGATCCGCGCCGGTGCGTCCAACCGCGAGATGGTGCAGTCGCTCGGGCTCAACATCAATCTCGTCTACCGGCTCGTCTTCGCGCTCGGCGTGGCGCTCGCCGCGTTCGCGGGCATGATCGCGGCGCCGGTCTCGTCGGTCTATCCAGGCATGGGCACGCAGGTGCTCATCATCTGCTTCGTCGTCGTCGTGATCGGCGGCATCGGCTCGGTCTGGGGAGCGCTGGTCGCGGCGCTGCTGATCGGGCTCGCCGACACCTTCGGCAAGGTGCTGGTGCCGCAGGCGGCCGGGGTCACCGTGTACCTGCTGATGGCCGCGATCCTGCTGTGGCGGCCGGAAGGACTGTTCAAGCGGTGAACTCGCCCCACGGGCACGCTAGGGCGGGGCGCGGCGAGAGGGCGCCGACCGGAAAGCGCGTTGCGCTCGCCGCGGTCGTCGTCGTGCTCGCGCTGTTCCCGCTGTCGGGCTCCACCTTTTACACCGAGCTCGCGGCGAAGGTGATGATCCTCGCGATCTTCGCGATGAGCCTCGATCTGCTTGTCGGTTACACGGGCATGGTCTCGTTCGGACACGCCGCCTACTTCGGGATCGGCGCCTACACGCTGGCGCTGCTCGCACCCAAGTACGAGGCGGCGAGCCTGTGGGCGACGCTGCCGCTCGCGGTGTTCTTCGCCGCCGCGGCCGCGTTCGTCGTCGGGCTCCTCGTCGTGCGCGTCAAAGGCATCTATTTCATCATGGTGACGCTCGCATTCGCGCAGATGTTCTACTTCGTCTTCCACGACACCGACTTCGGGCGCGGGTCCGACGGCATCAGCATGAGCTTCAAGCCGTCGGCCGCGATCGGCAGCTGGCTTCCGCTCGATCTCGGCAACGTCGTGCACGGCTACTATTTCGTGCTGGCGGCGATGCTGGTCGTGTACGTCGTGCTTCGGCGCGTGCTCGGCTCGACGTTCGGGCGCGCGCTGCAGGGGATCCGCAGCAACGAGCACCGGATGCGCTCGCTCGGCTTCCCTGTCTACCGGTACAAGCTCGCGAGCTTCACGATCGCAGGTGCGGTCGCCGGGTTGGCCGGCTATCTTTCGGCGCTGCAGTTCGGTTTCGTCAATCCCGAGATCCTGTCCTGGCACCAATCGGGCAACGTGCTGCTGATGCTGATCCTGGGCGGCATGGGCACGCTCTATGGCGGCGTGGTCGGCGCGTTCGCGTTCGTCGCGCTGCAGGAGGTGTTCTCCGCGCTCACCAGGCACTGGCAGCTGCTGCTCGGCACGGCGATCATCCTGCTCGTGCTGTTCCTGCCCGGCGGCCTCGCCAGCGTGGCGTCCCGCTTTCGCCGCCTGCTGATCGGCGAGCCGCGCGATGACTGAGCCGATCCTGCGTACGGTGGGCCTCTCGCGCAGCTTCGGGGGTCTGATGGCGAACAGCAGCGTGGAGATCTCGCTCGATCGGGGCCGGCTGCACGCGGTGCTGGGGCCCAACGGCGCAGGCAAGTCGACGCTCATCAACCTGCTCTCCGGCGAGCTTGCCGCGACCAGCGGGACGATCTTCTACAAGGGGCGCGACATCACGCGTGCGAGCGCCGATCACCGCTCGCGGCTCGGCATCGGCCGCAGCTACCAGAAGACGAACATCTTCCCGGCGATGAGCGCATTCGAGAACTGCCGCCTCGCTGCGCAGTCGCGCGCGCCGCGCGTGATGCATGTTTTCGCCGACGCGCTTGCGCATGCGCCCACCCGGGCGGCCGCGGATAGGGCGCTCGAGGCGGCCGGCCTTGCCGGTCGAGGCCCGCAGCCGGCATCGACGTTGAGCCACGGCGAGCAACGGCAGCTCGAGATCGCGATGGTGCTCGCGACCACGCCGGAGGTGCTGCTGCTCGACGAGCCGCTCGCCGGGATGGGCGCGGAGGAGGCAGCGCGGATGGTCGAGCTCCTGCGCCGGCTCACCGCCGACCACGCGATCCTGCTGGTCGAGCACGACATGGACGCGGTCTTCGCCGTCGCCGACTGGATCACGGTGATGGTCAACGGACAGGTGCTCGAATCGGGCCCGCCCGGGCAGATCCGTGCGAGCCCGGCGGTGCGCGAGGCGTACCTGGGCGGCGACGAGTGATGAGGCTCCGGCGACCGTGAGCGAGTCGATTCTCGAGGCGCGCGAGCTGCACACGTACTATGGCGCGAGCCACGTGCTGCACGGTATCGACTTCCGCATCGACCGAGGCGAGACGGTCGGCCTGATGGGTCGCAACGGCATGGGCAAGACCACGCTCATCCGTTCGATGCTGGGGCTCGTACGGCCGAGCCACGGTGAGGTCCGCGTGCGCGGCACCGCGATGACCGGCGCGGCGCCGTTTCTGGTCGCCCGCGAGGGCATAGCCTACGTTCCCGAAGGCCGCGGGATCTTTCCCAACCTGACGGTCGGCGAGAACCTCGTGATGGCCGCGCGCGCGGGCCGCGACGGCCGCCGGGAATGGACGCTCGAGCGTGTGCTCGCGACGTTTCCGAAGCTCGCAGAGCGGCTGGGCCACGGCGGCTGGCAGCTCTCCGGTGGCGAGCAGCAGATGCTGACGATCGGCCGGGCGCTCCTCACGAACCCGGAACTGCTGATCCTCGACGAGGCAACCGAGGGGCTCGCACCCCACATCGCGCGCGAGATCTGGCGCATCATCGGCGAGATCCGCGCGCACGGCATCGCCACGCTGATTGTCGACAAGAACTATCGCGCGGTCACCGCGATCTCGGATCGCAACGTGATCCTCGTCAAGGGACGCGTCGTGTTCGAGGGCGACAGCCTCGCGCTGCTCGCGGCCCCCGACCTGCTGCGCCGCCACCTCGGCGTCTGAACGGGCGGGGTGGGATCGGCATGAGGACGATGATCGACGTTGGCGGCCATCGCCTCGAGGTCGAGCGGATCGAAACGACCACCGGCAACCGGCCCACGCTCGTCCTGCTGCACGAAGGACTGGGGTCGGTGGCGATGTGGCGCGATTTCCCGGGCCGGCTCGCGCATGCGACGAACTGCAATGCGATCGTCTACTCGCGCCTGGGTTATGGCGGCTCCGAACCACTGCCGGCGCCACGCGGCGTGCGCTACATGCACGACGAGGCAATCGGCGTGCTGCCCGAGCTGCTCGACAGGATGGCGGTGGCGAGGCCCTTGCTCGTCGGACACAGCGACGGCGCCTCGATCGCGCTGATCCACGCGGGAGCGGGTTTGCGACCGGTTCTGGCGGTGGTCGCGATGGCGCCGCACGTGATGGTCGAGGAGTTGTCGGTGGCGAGCATCGCGGCCGCGAAGATCGCCTACGAGACGGGCGATCTGCGCGAGCGCCTCGCGCGCCATCACGCCGACGTCGACGGCGCGTTCTGGGGCTGGAACCGCATCTGGCTCGACCCGGCATTTCGCGACTGGAACATCGAGTCCTACCTGCCCGGCATCGCCTGCCCGCTGCTTGCGATCCAGGGCGAGGATGACGAGTACGGGACGATGGAGCAGGTGCGGCGCATCGCGCATGCAGTCGCCGATGCCGACGTTCTGACGCTGAAGGACTGCCGCCACTCGCCGCACAAGGATCAGCCGGAGGCGGTGATCGAGGCGGTCACGCGGTTCGTCGATCGGGTCGCCGCGTGATGCGGCGGGCGGCACCGCGCACGCGACGCTAGCGAGGATGCGATGAGCGACGCTGCGCCGTTCGTGGTCGACAAGGCGATCCGCTTCCATCACTGCGACCCGGCCGGCATCGTCTTCTATCCGCAGTACTTCGTGCTGATGAACGAGCTGGTCGAGGACTGGTTCAACGCCGGCCTCGGTGTCGACTTCGGCCGCTTCCATGCGGCCGACGGGCTCACGCTCCCGCTCGCGCATCTCGAATGCGACTTCCTTGCGCCCTGCGGCGTGGGCGACGTGCTCCGCTTTTCGCTTGCGGTGACGCGCATCGGCACCCGATCGCTGACGCTGGCGGTCGAGGCGACGTGCGGCGGGCAGACGCGCTTGCGCGCCACGCTCGTGCTGGTGCTCGCCTCGCGCGAGACGAGGGCAGCGGTGCCGCTCGATCCGGAGTGGCGCGCCCGGCTCGCGCGCTTCAAGCCATGAATTCGCCGGGGCGCGGCACCGGCGGGAGCACCGCGGTGGCCTCGAGCTCGATCTTGGCGGGGGAGTCGAGCAGGTCGGAGACGAAGATCATGCTCATCGCCGGATAGTGACTGCCCATGTGCCGCCGCCAGATCCCGCCGAGCGCGGGCCGTGCCGCGAGGTAGGCCGGCTTGTCGCAGCAATAGGCGGTCATGCGGCAGATGTGCTCCGGCCCGCAGCCTGCTTCGGCGAGCACGACGAGCACGTTGGATAGCGCCTGCTCGAACTGCGGCACGATGTCCGCGGAGGCGAACTGCTGGGCTTCGTTCCAGCCGACCTGGCCTGCGACGAACACGAGGCGCCCCGCTTCCACCTCGATGCCGTTCGCATAGCCGATCGGCGCCTTCCAGCCCCGGGGCAGCAGCGCGCGCATGGTGTGAACAGGCCCTAGTCGATGTAACGCGGCGGGTCGGGGTCCTCCGACCAGTCGGGCGAGGGTGCCGGCACCTTGGCAAGCCACGCCTTGACGAGTTCGACGTGCTCATGTTCCTCGTCACGCATTTCGAGGGCAGCCTTGCGCACCGCGTCGGTGCCGGCCGCGAGTGCCATGCGCGCAAAGAAGCGTTCGGCACGCTCCTCGTTGGCGAGCGCGATGATCAGCGCGTGGTACGGCTGCATCAGGTAGTGCAAATCCTCGCGCGCGGCCGTTTCCGGCCCCTCGGTTCCCGTCGCGTCGAACACCGCGTCCGGCGCAGAGGGCGGCGCGCTCCAGCCCATCTGCGCGAGCAGGCTCTGCGCATGCTTCGCTTCGATGCCGGCGAGCTTGCGGAACAGGTTCGCGACCTCGACGTTGTTGTGCGTCTCCATCGCGTCGGCGAGCTCCTCGTAGCGCTCCGCCGCCTCGATCTCCATCGCCACCGCCTGCGCCATGAACTCCTCGTAGGACTTCGGCGCGGCGCTCGCGAGCGCCGCGCCGTCGCTTGCGCGGGTCCCGGCGCTCATAGCGCGAACTCCGCTTCGAGGTCGGCGAGCGCCGCGGTCGGCTCCCGGCGCCGCGCCGGATACGCGGGCCGGTCGCCGGCGTAGAGCACGCCGATGTTGAAGCCGTCGTCGGTCATGATGCGTCGCGCAGCCCGCGCCGGGTCGTCGGTGGCCGCCACGGGCGCCGGGTGCACCTGCTCCTTCCACGTGCGCTGCTCGGGACGGAAGGTGATGCAGGGGCTCAACACTTCGACGAACGAGAAACCGGGGTGACGTATCGCCTGCGCGAGGATGTCGGCGGTGCCGTTCGGGTCGCCCGCGAACGCGCGCGCGACGAAGTTGGCGCCGGCGGCCAACGCGATCACCAGCGGGTGGAACACGCGCAGGCCGGTGCCGCCGGGCGAGAGCTTCGAATCCCAATCGGGCTCGGTCGTCGGCGAGGGCTGGCCCTTGGTCATTCCGTAGACGTGGTTGTCCATCACGATGTAGGTCAGGTCGACGTTGCGCCGGCACGCGTGCAGGAAATGGTTGCCGCCGATCGAGTAGCCGTCGCCATCGCCGCCCGCGACGATCACCGTCAGGTCCGGGCGCGCGACCTTGAGTCCGGTGCCGGCTGCCAGTGCGCGGCCGTGCACGCCGTGGAAGCCGTAGCACGTCGTGTACGCCGGAATCCGCGACGAGCAGCCGATGCCCGAGACGACGACGACGTCCTCCGGCGGCGGACCGATCTTCGCGAGCGCCTTGGTGATGGAGCTCAAGACCGAATAGTCGCCGCAGCCCGGGCACCAGATCGGCTTGTAGGGCGACTTGTACGCCTGCGCGGTGCGCGGCGTGGCGTCGGTGAGCGCAATGTCATTCATGGGCGACTCCAGTCGATGATCGCGTCGGTGAGCTCGCGCGGGCGCAACGGCAGCGGGCCGGGGCGGTGGAAGCTCTCGACCGGGCAGGGCAGGTCCACCATCGCCCTCAGGTAGCGGTAAAGCTGTCCGCCGTGGTTCTGCTCGACCACGATCGCGCGCGTGACGCCGGCGAGCGCTTCCAGCACGCGCTCGGACAGGAGCGGGGCGAGCAGGCGAAGCGAGATCGTGCGCACCGCGATTCCCGCTGCCGCCGCGCGCGCGGCGGCTTCGCGCACGGGGCCGCTGGCCGAACCGAAAGTGATCACCGCAAGCGCGCCGTCGCCTTCGATGTCCGCCCATTGCGGCCCATACCGATGCAGCGCGAGCTTGCGCGCGCGCTTGTCGAGTTGCTGGCGGTGCGCGGTTGCCTGGCTCGTCGGGATGCCGGCCTCGGAGTGCTCGAGCCCGTCCGCGGTGTAGGCGACGCCCGGCGTTCCCGGAATCGCCATCGGCGAGATCCCGTTCTCGGTGTCGCGGTAGCGCTTGTACTCCGGCGCGTTCGCCGGCGCGGTGAGCCGCCGCGCAGCGGATACCTCGAGCGCCGGGCGGTCGACGATCGCGCGCGACTGCCCCATGAACTGGTCGGACAGCACGATCGCGGGCGCCTGCAGCGTCTCGGAAAGCTCGACCGCCCACTGCGTGGTGACGAGGCAATCGGCGATCGACGTCGGCGCGAGCACGAGCCGCGGCGCGTCGCCGGAAAGGCCGCTGACCGCGAACGAAAGATCGCCCTGCTCGCTCTTCGCCGGAATGCCGGTGGAGGGGCCGCCGCGCATCACGTCGACGATGACAATGGGGATCTCGGCCGCGACAGCGAGCCCGATCGACTCGGTCATCAGCGCGAGTCCGGGCCCGGCGGTCGCGGTGAGCGACGGCACGCCGCCGTAGGACGCACCGATGATCATGTTGATCGACGCCAGCTCGTCCTCGGCCTGGACGAGCGTGCCGCCGACACGCGAAAGCGCCGGCGCCATCCACTCGAGGAGCTCGGTCGCGGGCGTGATTGGATAGGCGGCGACGAAGCGTACGCCGCCGCGGATCGCGCCGTAGCCTGCTGCCTCGTTGCCGCTCAGCAGCCAACGTTCGCCGTGCTGCGCGGGTCGCAGGTCGAGCGCGGGCGGATTGCCGATGCCGGCGGCAAGCGCAATGCCCGCGTGGACCGCCGCGAGGTTCGCCGCGAGCGCCGCCTCATCGCGCTTCCACGAGCTTCTCACCGCGGCTTCGAGGGCAGCGGCGGGGAGGCCGCAGAGCCGGCCGGCGACGCCAAGCGCTACCATGTTGGTCCAGCTGCCGGCGATGCCCTTCGCGATCTTCTTGAACGGCAGCGACACGTAACGCGCCGCACGCGCGCGGAAGATCTCGGGCGGCTCGCCCTGGTCGGCATCGCCGATCAGCACGCCGCCTTCGGCAAGCGGGATCTCGTCGGCGAAGCGGTCGACGTTCAGCCAGTCGATCGCGAGCAGGATATCGAAGCCGTCGTCGAGTGACGCGACCGGCTTGTCGGAAAGCCGCACCAGCGCAGCGGCTTCGCCGCCGCGGATCTGCGGCCCGCTCGTGCGCACCATCAGACCGTAGCAGCCGGCCCTCGCCGCCGCCTCCACGAGCAGCGTGCCCGCGGTCATCACACCGCTGCCGCCGCTGCCCGCGAGCGCGACCGAGATGCCGTGCAGCTTCTGCGCCACCCGCGCATGCGCAAGGCCGGTGCGAGCATCGATCGTTGCCAGGGCTTCCACCGGATCTCCCTCGGGTCGTACGTTTCGGCTCACGGCCGCCGCCCGCGGTCGAGGGCGCGGAGTTGACCTACATCAATGCACCCCCGGGTAGCGCCGCGCATCATCGGCCTAAATCGGTATTGAAGTACCGTAATGCAAGAATAGGCGCGACCGGCGCGGAAAGTCAACCCCGGCAACGCAAGGTCTGGTCGACGAGCGGCAGGGAACGCGGACAGGAATCCGGGAGGAATGCGGTCCATGGCGATCGATGCGCAACGCTGGCTGATGACGGCGCCCGGGACACCGCTCGTGCGGGCGGCCTTCGACGCGGCACCGGGAGCTGGCGAGGTCGCAATCGCCGTCGCAGGCTGCGGAGTCTGCCACACCGACCTCGGCTATTACTACGACGGGGTCCGCACCAACCAGCCGCTGCCGCTTGCGCTCGGGCACGAGGTCAGCGGTCGCGTCGTCGCCGCCGGCGAGGGCTGCGCAACGTGGCTCGGCAAGGCCGTGATCGTGCCCGCGGTGCTGCCCTGCGGCGAATGCGACCTCTGCACGCGCGGCCTCGGGACGATCTGCCGGCAGCAGAAGATGCCGGGCAACGACATCCAGGGCGGCTTCGCCACGCACATCGTCGTTCCCGGCCGCGGCCTTTGCGAGGTGGACGAGCCGCGGCTTGCGAGCGCCGGTCTCTCGCTCGCCGATGTCTCGATCGTTGCGGACGCGCTCACGACGCCCTACCAGGCGGTGCGCCGGGCCGGCGTGGCGCCGGGAACGCTTGCGATCGTCGTCGGCGTGGGCGGCGTCGGCGGTTATTGTGTTCAGGTCGCGCGCGCGTTCGGCGCGACGGTCATCGCGATCGACGTGGACGACGACAGGCTCGCTGCGGTTGCGCAGCACGGCGCGGCGCTGACGCTGAACGCGCGCACGCACGACGCCCGGGCGCTGAAGAGCGCGATTGCCGCCTTCACCAAGGCAAATGGCCTGCGCGGTACCGAGTGGGCGATCTTCGAGTGCTCCGGAACCGCACCCGGACAGTTGATCGCATACGGCCTGCTCGTCCACGGCGCGACGCTCTGCGTGGTCGGTTTCACGATGGACAAGGTCGAGGTGCGGCTTTCGAACCTGATGGCGTTCGACGCACGCGCACTCGGCAACTGGGGATGCCCGCCCGAGCACTACCCCGCCGCGCTCGGGCTCGTGCTCGACGGCAAGGTCGCGATCGAGCCGTTTGTCGAGCGGCATCCGCTGGACGATATCAACGCCGTCTTCGCCGCCGTGCACAAGCACGAGATCAAGCGCCGTGCGGTGATGGTTCCCTGAAGGACGATGCGATGAACGCTCCCGATTCCCCGCCCGCGATGCGTGCATTCAAGAACCACGATCTCGTCGACGACATCGCGCGGCCCGGCGTGCGCTACGAGAAGCGTCCGGCGCGCAGGCCGGACGGCACCGAGGTCGCGGGCCTCGCCAATGCGTGGATCACGCTCGACAACCCGACGCAGTTCAACTCGTACACGACCGACATGGTGAAGGGCGTCATTCTGGCGTTCCGCGCGGCAGCGAATGCGCGCGACGTCAACTGCGTCGTCTTCACCGGCGCGGGCGACAAGGCGTTCTGCACGGGCGGCAACACCAAGGAGTACGCCGAGTACTACGCGGGCCACCCGCAGGAGTACCGGCAGTACATGCGGCTGTTCAACGACATGGTCTCGGCGATCCTCGCCTGCGACAAGCCGGTGATCTGCCGCGTCAACGGCATGCGCATCGGCGGCGGGCAGGAGATCGGCATGGCCTGCGACTTCTCCGTCGCACAGGATCTCGCCCGCTTCGGCCAGGCCGGGCCCAAGCACGGTTCGGCGCCGATCGGCGGCGCGACCGACTTCCTGCCGGTGATCGCCGGCGCCGAGCGCTCGATGGCTGCATGCGTGCTGTGCGAGCCGTTCTCGGCGCACAAGGCGTACTGGATGGGCGTTCTGACCGACATCGTGCCCGCATTGAAAGTCGACGGGCGTTTCGTCGCCAACCCGCTGGTCGAGACGAAGCGCATGACCGATGAATATGGCCGCTTTGTTTTCGGCGAACCCCTGACCGGCGGCGCGGCAAGCGATGGCAAGGCGCTACTCGCGCGCGGCACGGTGGACCTGTCGCTGCTCGACGCGAAGGTCGAGGAGCTTTGCGCCAAGATGCTGCTGACGTTCCCCGATTGCACGAGCAAGACGCTCGAGGAGTTGCGCAAGCCGAAGCTCGACGCGTGGAACCGCAACAAGGAGAACTCGCGCGCGTGGCTCGCGCTCAACATGATGACCGAGGCCCGTGCCGGATTCCGCGCGTTCAACGAAGGCACGAAGGCTTCGCGCGAGGTCGACTTCGTCGCGCTGCGCCAGGCGCTGGCACGCGGCCAGGCCTGGGACGAGGCGTTCACCGACAGCCTGATGCCGGGGCGTCGCGGATGAGCGCGGGCGCCGGCACGTCGATGTCGACGGGGTCGCCCGCACGGAGCTGGCTCGACCGCGACGGCGCGCTGCTGCGCCTGCGCCTCGCGCGTCCGAAGGCCAACCTGATCGACGCTGCGATGATCGCGGCGCTGCACGCGGCGCTCGTCGAACATCGCACGCTCGGGACGCTGCGCGGCGTACTGCTCGACGCGGAAGGCCCGCATTTCAGCTTCGGCGCGAGCGTCGAGGAGCATCTGGCCGACCGCTGCGCGGCAATGCTTGCGGCGCTGCACGGGCTCCTCATGGCGCTGCTTGAATTTCCGGTTCCCGTGCTGGTCGCGGCGCAGGGCCAGTGCCTCGGTGGCGGGCTCGAAGTCGCGCTTGCGGGCGGACCGATCTTCGCAGCGCCGGACACGCAGTTCGGGCAGCCGGAGATGAAGCTCGGCGTGTTCGCGCCCGCGGCATCGTGCCTGTTGCGCTACCGCGTGAACCAGCCGGCGGCCGAGGACCTGCTGTTCTCCGGCCGCTCGATCGGCAGCGAGGAAGCGCACCGGATCGGGCTCGTGCACGCCATCGCGGCCGAACCGCAGTCGGCGGCGCTTGCGTATTTCGATGTGCACCTCGCGCCGAAGAGCGCGGCCGCGCTCGCCTGCGCGGTCGCCGCCGCGCGCGCGCCGATGATCGCCGACGTGCGCCGCCGCTTGGCCGAGGTGGAGGCGATCTACCTCGACCGCCTGATGGCAACGCGCGACGCCAACGAAGGTCTGGCCGCCTTTCTCGCAAAGCGCAAGCCCTCCTGGGAGCACTGCTGATGTCCTCCACTGCCGTTGCGGCGATCGTCGATCGCTGCCAGACGCTGTTCGACGACCTCGATTTCAATGCGGTCAAGGCGTGGAAGGCCGCGGCGCCGGGACGAAAGGCAATCGGCTACATGCCGGTCTACGTGCCGCGCGAGCTGATCCACGCTGCCGGGATGCTGTCGGTCGGCGTGCTGGGCGGCGGCGATCAGCTCGAAGTGATCCAGGGCGATGCCTACTACCAGAGCTACATCTGCCGCATTCCGCGCTCGACGATCGAACTGGGGCTCACCGGCCGGCTCGACTGCCTCGACGGCATGCTGTTCCCGTCGATCTGCGACGTGATCCGCAACCTCTCGGGCATGTGGCAGCTGCTGTTCAAGGACAAGTACGTCCGTTACCTCGACGTGCCGCAGAACTACGAGGACGCGATCGGCGGCCGGTTCTACGTGCAGGAGATGGAGGTGCTGCGCGAGGATCTCGGCCGGCTCTCCGGTTCGGCGATCACCGATGCCGAGCTCAACGCGTCGATCCGCGTCTTCAACGCCAACCGGCAGGCCGTGCGCGACCTCTACGCCTATCGTGCGGCCAAGCCATGGCAGGCGCCGACCTCCGAGGTCTACCTGGTTCTGCGCGCGGGCATGGTGCTGCCGCCCGAGGAGCACACGGTGCTTGTCCGCGACTATCTCGCCGCAACCGATGCCGAGCCGCGGCCGCGGCGCGACAACGCGCGGATCGTTCTGACCGGCGGGTTCTGTGAGCAGCCGCCGCTCGGGCTCATCAAGTCGATCGAAATGGCCGGGTGTTACATCGTCGACGACGACTTCATGCTGGTGACGCGCTGGCTGCTGGACGACGTGCCGGACGATTCGAATCCGCTCCACGAGCTCGCGCAAGCGTTCCTGCACCGCTCGGCCTCGACGGCCGCGAAGTACGACACGACACGCGACGAGAAGGGCCGGTTCCTGCTGAAGCAGGTCAAGACCAATGCCGCCGAAGGCGTGATCTTCGCGGCGCCGTCCTTCTGCGATCCGGCGCTTCTCGAGCGGCCGATGCTGCAGGACGTGCTCGCGCGCCACAAGGTCCCCTACACGGCGTTCAAGTACGCCGAGAACACCGGCCAGATGGCGCCGATCCGCGAGCAGGCGGGTACGTTCGCCGATTCGATCAAACTCTGGAACGCCGCTTGAGCGGAGGATGACGACATGAGCAGCCCGATCAATGTGATGCCCTCCTCCGCCGCGCCGAAGAAGCCCGCCGCGCCCGTACAGAAGGAGGACGCGATGTGGCTCCAGAAGGAGATGATCAACCGCAACTACACCGAGCTCGCGCAGGCGCACACGCAGGGGCGCAAGGTCGCGGCCACGTTCGTGCCGGGCAACTTGAACGAGCTGCTGATGTGCTTCGACTTCGCACGGAGCCTGCCGGAGACTAACGCGCTCCAGAATGGCATGCGCAAGAAGTCCGGCAAGTTCATCATGGATGCCGAGCGCGACGGGCAGTCCGAGGACGTCTGCACTTATGTCAAGTCCGACCTCGGCATGATGCTGGGCGGCGAGATCGGCCCGACCGGCGAGGCGCTGCCGAAGCCCGACATCCTGCTCCTTTCCTACACGGGCTGCTTCACGTTCATGAAGTGGTTCGAGCTGATCCGCCACAAGTACGGCTGCGAGACCGTGATGCTCCACGTCCCCTACCAGAGCGAGGGCAGGATCGCGCCCAACATGCGTGAATACGTGGTGAAGCAGCTCGAGGAAACGGTGATCCCGACGCTCGAACGGGTCTCGGGAGTCAGGTTCGACATCGACCGGCTGCGTCAGTACATGCGCGAGTCGCAGAAGGCCGAGGAGGACCTGGTCGCCGTGCTGCAATCGGCGAAGAACCGGCCGTCGCCGATCGACGGCTACTTCGGCGCGGTCTACTACATCGGACCCATCTTCACCGCATTCCGCGGCACGCCGGAGGCGACCGAGTACTACCGGGTGCTGCGCGCGGAGATCGAGCAGCGCGTGCGCGAGGGCAGGGGCCCGATCACGCCGGACGGCGAACTCACCGAGGAGAAGTACCGGCTCGTGGTCGAGGGACCGCCCAACTGGACGAGCTTCCGCGACTTCTGGAAGATGTTCTACGACGAGGGCGCGGTCGTCGTCGCCTCGACATACTCGAAGGTCGGCGGCGTCTACGACTTCGGCTTCCGCCACGACCCGGACCATCCGATCGAGTCGCTCGCCGACTACTGCCTCGGCTGCTACACGAACCTCAACCTGCCTTCGCGCGTCGACATGATCTGCAAGTACATCGACGAGTACCAGGCGGATGGCCTTCTCATCAACTCGATCAAGAGCTGCAACAGCTTCTCGGCCGGGCAGCTCCTCATCCTGCGCGAGGTCGAGAAGCGCACCGGCAAGCCGGCGGCGTTCATCGAGACCGACCTCGTCGACCCGCGCTACTTCTCGGCCGCCAACGTGAAAAACCGCCTGGAAAGCTACTTCCAGATGATCAAGCAGAAGCGCACGACCGGCGCCGGGCAGGACCTGCCACGCACGATTCCCATCGCGGCCGCGCACTGAGGAGCCCCGCATGCGCTGCTTCATCGGCATCGACCTGGGCTCGACCACGACCAAGGCCGTCGTGATCGACGAGGACCGCAACGTGATCGGCCGCGGCATCACCAATTCGCGGTCCAACTACGACACCGCGGCCGCGATCGCCAAGCAGGAGGCTCTCGTCAACGGGCGTTTCCACCTTTTCCGCCAGGCGCTCGGCACCCGCGGTGCGCTGAACGGCGAGCTCGACGGCTTCCTTGCGCAGCTCGAGCGCGACTTCCGGCTCGAGCAATACCTGGAGCAGCTCGGAGACCTCGAGGCGACCTGCACGAAGAACGTCGCCAACGCGCGCTTCGGCGACAGTGCCGGTGCGGTGGAGCGCGCGCTCGCGGAAGTCTTCCGAAGGCTCGCTCTGGAGGCGCCCGCGCTGTTCGCGCCGGGCGCCAGGCGCAAGTCCGATTTCTTCCGCGACATCGCCGGCAGCCAGTATCTCGCCACCGGCGAGGCGGTCGCGAAGGAGGCCGGGCTTCGCTACGATTTCCTGCTGAACGTGTTCGACCGCTCGATCATCGAGGTCGAGAACCGCGTCTACGGTGACGCGATCAAGCCGCACCTGCTCGCCGCGCTGGAGCGCACGTTCCGCGCGCTGCCGCAGACGGCCGGCCGGCGCAGCGACGTCGAGGCGCCGATCAAGGGCATTCTCGACACCGCGCTCGAGGAAACCTACGTGGTCGGCACCGGCTACGGCCGTGCGCGACTGCCGTTCTCCAAGGAGCACATCCGCTCGGAGATCCTCTGCCACGGTCTCGGCGCGCACGTGATGTACCCGGGCACCGCGACCGTGCTCGACATCGGCGGCCAGGACACGAAGGCGATCCAGGTCGACCCGAACGGAATCGTCGAGAGCTTCCAGATGAACGACCGCTGCGCCGCGGGCTGCGGGCGCTATCTCGGCTACATCGCCGACGAGATGAACATGGGCCTGCACGAGCTCGGGCCGCTGGCGATGAAGTCGACCAAGACCGTGCGCATCAATTCCACGTGCACGGTGTTCGCGGGTGCCGAGCTGCGCGACCGGCTGTCGCTCGGCGAGAAGCGCGAAGACATCATGGCAGGACTGCATCGCGCGATCATCCTGCGCGCAATGTCGATCCTCGCGCGCTCCGGCGGCATCCGCAACGAGTTCACGTTCACCGGCGGCGTGGCCAAGAACGAGGCCGCCGTCAAGGCGCTGAAGGCGCTGGTGTTCGACAACTACGGCGACGTGACGCTCAACATCAATCCCGACTCGATCTTCACCGGCGCGCTCGGCGGCGCGACATTCGCCTGGCGCGCCGTGGTCGAGGAGGGATTGACCGCGCAGGCGCGGGCGTGAAGCGGGGCGAGGCGGGGCGGCAACCGGCAAGGCGGGCGGCGGCGCGAGGACACGGCAATGACCCACACGATCGGCATCGACATCGGTTCCGGCGCGGTAAAGACCGCGCTCTTTCGCAGCGTCGACGGGCGCCACGAATGGCGCGCCAAGCGCTGCGAGCGCATCCGGCGGCGCGACCCGATGACGCTCGCGCAGGAAGGCCGCGACGCGGTGCTGGCGGAGGCGGGCATTGCCGCGGACAGCGTCGACTACGTGGCGACGACCGGCGAGGGCGAGAACGTGAGCTTCGCGACCGGCCACTTCTACTCGATGACCACGCACGCGCGTGGCGGCGTGTTCCTGCGTCCCGACGCGCGGGCGGTCGTCGACATCGGTGCGCTGAACGGCCGCGCGATCTATATCGACGAGCGCGGCAAGGTGCTTTCCTACAAGATGACGAGCCAGTGCGCATCGGGCTCGGGGCAGTTCCTCGAGAACATCGCACGCTATCTCGGCGTCGCCGTCGAGGAGATCGGCCCGCTGTCGCAGACCTCGCAGAATCCCGAGAAAGTGAGCTCGATCTGCGCGGTGCTCGCCGAGACCGACGTGATCAACATGGTGTCACGCGGGATCCCGACGCCCGACATCCTGAAGGGCATCCACCTGTCGATGGCGTCGCGGATCGTCAAGCTGCTCAAGGTGACCGGCATCACCGAAGGGACCGTGCTGCTGACGGGCGGGCTCGCGCTCGACAGCGGGCTGCTGGCGGCGATCCAGGAGGAGATGGGCAACGAGAAGGTCAACGTGACCGCGGTGAGCCATCCCGACTCGATCTACGCGGGCGCGGTCGGCGCGGCGCTGTGGGGCGCGTTCCGGCACGCAAAGCTCTCCGACCTGCGCAGCCGAGCGGCGGCCTGAGTCCGATCGGCGCCGGTCTGCGGGCGGTGGCCATGCAAGGAGCGATTCGATGGCGCTGATGATCAACGAGAATTGCACGGCGTGCGACGCATGCAAGCCCGTCTGCCCGAACGAGGCGATCAGCGTCGGCGATCCGATGTACGTGATCGACCCGCTGCGCTGCACCGAGTGCGTGGGCGCCGAGGACGAGCCGCAGTGCGAGCTCGTCTGTCCCGCCGATTGCATCGTCGCCAATCCCGACTTCGCCGAGACTCCCGAGGAGCTGCAGGCGAAGTACGAGTCACTGCACGGCTAGGAGTCCGGGCGGCAGAAGGAATTGGTAATGACCGCTTTCGGCTTCGACTTCGTAGAACGACCAACAACCGATTATTTCGTGGTCGGAAGGGACTTGATGACCCCCGAAACCGTGTCGCTTTTCTTCTGCCGCCCGGACTCCTAGCCCGGATATTTCACCAGATCGCCGCCGATTCAATGAAGGCTCGACCGTTGCCAAGCACTTGGGACCCGCCACCGGCGGAGCACGTTGGACCGGAGGGCTGCACGGTTTTCTAGCGGTCGTTTTGCGCCTGGCTCGGGCTTGCTCTCCTCGCCCATAGTCGCTGCTATTGGCGCCGTCGGCTGCGCCCGATCCAGGGCGCAAACCGCCACGCCAAACTCCCGTGCCCTGGTGAAACATCCGGGCGAGCTGTCTTTTGTCCCGGCGCGACGACCGTCGCGACCATCCGTTCACGCTCACCGCTGCCGCCTCATCCACGATCGCGGCTCGCGCGCCCCATCGTCTGCGACCGTCGTCACCGCGATCCCCCCGCATTTCGCCGGAACGGCAGCCGCTGCGACGGGCGGAAGCCGACGTCGCAGAGGAATCCCAGCAGCGCGAGCTCGTGCGGCGCGACGACGGTCTCGACCCGTTCGATGCGCAAGGCACCGAGATTGGCGAAGAGCTGCGACAGCAGCGCATGGCCGAGGCCGTGGTGGGCGAAATCGGGATGCACGCCGATCGTGTCGAGCACCGCGACGGGCTCGGTGCGCCCGAAGTCGCCCAGATCCGCGCGCGCCATCAGGTAGCCGACGATGCCGCCGTCCATGCGCGCGGTGAGCGATACGCGGATCCCCGACTCGGCCATCGCTTCCGCGTGCTTGTTGCGGATGTAGGCGGTGCGGTCGCGCCCCGTGATGTGGCGGTCGATGCGCACGATATCCGCGAGGTCGTCCGCCTGCATCGAGCGCACCTCGGCGAGGTCACGCGCAAGATGCTCGAAGTGATTGCCCGACTGGCCCCCGTAGTCGACTTCTCCGCTTCCGTGTGGCGGCTCGTGCAATGCGGTGGCGTCGCGCGAGGGAATGTATGTGCCGCCCTCGACGGCACAGTCGACCACGAGGTTCTCCGCCAGCAGGAAGCCCGTCGCGTCGAGCCAGCGCAGCATCCCGTGGTCGCGCCAGTCCGCTTGAGTGCGCAATTCGGAGATGCCGTGCCGCTCAGCCCATTGCGCGAGTGCGCCGAGCAGCGCACGCCCGATGCCCCCGTTCCGCACGTCGTTCCTGACGCCGACGACTTCGAGGCGAAGCCCCGGGTCGCTGCGGCCGAACTCGCCCTCCAGCACACGCGCAAGGATGTAACCCGCGACACCGCGGCCGTCTTCCGCAGCGAATTGCGCGTGCAGCGCGGGCTCGCGCAGCGCGGCCGCAAGGCGGCGCTCGAAGTAGGCGCGGCGCGAACGGCCGCCGATCGCCGCGTCGATCGCGACGACCGCATCGAGGTCGGTGCGTGCGAGCGCGCGCATCGTGCAGGGGGCGGGTGCGGCAGGCGCCATCGTGGTCTCCTGGATCGATGCGTCAGGCGGACGCGTAGGCGAGTGCGAGTTCCGCGTCAGTGTCCTGCGCGAGATGGTCGTCGCAGAGCGGCAGCAGGCCCATCGTCTCCTTGTCGATGTGGGCGCGCAGCCGCTCGGTCAGTTCGAGGACGCCGCGCTTCAGCGCCTCGAAGCGCTCGGCTTCGAGCGACTCCACGCGGGCCGCGAGCGGGACGATCTCGGCGATCACGGCCTCGATCGCGACGTGCTCATCGTGCAGCAGCTCGCACAGGTCGCCCTCGCCGGCTGCGACCAACCGTGGAAACAGCGCCTCCTCCTCGAAGCCGAAGTGGCGCGGCACGTGCTGCAGCATGTGTTCGTGCAGCTTGCCGGCGAGCCGCACGAGCGCCGGTTCGCGCGGCTCGCCGCCGCGGGCTCGTGCGAAAACCTGCTCGGCCGCGGCCAGCAGGTCCAGCGTGCCGCGATGCTCCTCGTCCAGCAGGCGGGCGACGTGTCCGGCCATGGGATGGCTCCAAAAGGGTATTACGGTACCACAATACCGGAAATGGCGGGCGCGGCCTTGACGCGGGTCAAGCAGCGAAAGCCGCCGGCGCGCGCGCCCGTCAAGGCACGGCGAGATCGGCGAGAAGCCGCTGTGCGAGGACGACGGCAACCTGCCGGCGGTAGTTGGCCGCGACCGCCGTCGTGCGCATCGGGCTCACCTGCCGCTGGACGAGCTTGCCGAGTGCCGCCAGCGTGTCTGCGGCAGGGACCTTGCCGACGAAGTCGTCGGTGCCTTCGAGCACGAACGGACGCGAGTTCGTCCCGGTAAGCGCGATCCGCAGTTGCGCGACGATACCCTCGGTGACGACGATGCAGGCGGCGACGCCGGCAAGCGGGAACTCCATGGCGCCGCGTACGCGCGACTTGCGGTAGCCGGAGCGCTGCCCGGGTGCGGCTGCGGGCACGTGCGCTGCGGTGATGATTTCGTCGCGTGGAAGCGCGAGGTGCCGCGCCCCGTCGTCGACGTAGAGCGCAGCAAGCGGCAGCCGGCGCGACCCGCGCGGTCCCGCGATGTCGACCGCCGCGTCGAGTGCGAGCAACGCCGGGGCGAGGTCGCCGCTGAATGCCGCGTGGCAGCGCTTGCCCTGCGGGGCGACGTGACAGGTTTCACCCCCGTACTTGAGGCAGTGCGCATTGGCACTGCGCCACCAGGCGCTCTGGTTGTAGAACACGCAGCGCGTATCGACGCAAAGGTTGCCGCCCACGGTTGCGACCGTGCGGTGAGCGGGACCCGCCACCGCCGCCGCAGCTTCGCGCAACGCGACGAAGGGGCCGTCGAGCTCGGGTGCGGCGACCAGACGCGCGAGCGTTACGCCGCTGCCGATGGTGACCCCCTCGGCGGTCAGCTCGAAGCGATCGAGTGCCGGTACTGCCGACACATCGACAAGCGCGTCGGTATCGCCGAGGCCGTCGCGCAGGTTCGGAATCAGGTCGGTGCCGCCGGCGATCGGTCGCGCGCGCGGCAGGGTTGCGAGCAGCGATACGGCTTCCTCAAGCGTCGCGGGCCGGTGCAGCGTCAGTGCAGGCAGTCGTTCCATCGTCACGCTCCGACCTTCTGAGCCGCAGCCTCCTGCGCGCGCCGGTCGCGCTGCTCGCGCAGGCGTCGCTCGCGACGCGCCTGCCCGATTGCTTCGAGCACGCGGTCGGGCGAGGCGGGCAACGTGGTCAGGCGGAGCCCGATCGCATCGGCAATCGCATTGGTGAGCGCGGGCAGGAATCCCGATAGCGATCCCTCGCCCGCCTCCTTCGCGCCGAACGGGCCGTTCGGGTCGCACGCCTCGACGATGAACACCTCGATCGGCGGCGACTCGACGATCGTCGGCACGCGGTAATCGAGCAGGTTGGGGGTGAGCGGCAATCCGTTGTGGTACTGCGTCTCCTCGCACAGCGCCTGTCCCATGCCCATCCACACCGAGCCCTGCACCTGGCCTTCGACCGCAAGCGGATTGATCGCGCGGCCGCAGTCGTGCGCGACCCAGACGCGCTCGACCCGAACGATGCCCGTCTCCTCGTCCACGGCCACTTCCACGACCTGCGCCGCGTACGAAAAGCCGGCGCTCGAGCCCACGGCCGCGCCTTTGAACGTGCCGCCTTGCGTCTCCGGCGGCGTGGACCACACGCCCTTGACCGTCAGCGTGCCGGTGCCGACCAGCGCGGCGATCACCGTCTCCTTGTACGATAGCCCCTTGTCGCTTCCCACGACCGCATACCGTTCGCCCTGGCATTCGACGGCGTCGACCGCCACGCCGAGCTTGCCCGCGGCAGCGGCGGAGAGCACGCGGCAGAGCTCGGTGGCTGCGCGCATCGCCGCGTTGCCGACCATGAACGACACGCGCGACGAATAGGATCCGTTGTCCTTGGGCGTCACCGTGCTGTCGTTCGCGACCACGGTGATCCGGTCGAGCGACAGGTGCAGCACTTCGGCGACGGTCTGCGCAAGCAGCGTGGACGAGCCTTGCCCGATGTCGGCGGCGCCGGTGAGGATCGTGATGCCGCCGTCGAAATCGAGCTTCAGGTTGACGACCGCGTGCGGCTCGCCGGTCCAGTGAACGGGCTTGGCCGAGCCGCTGACGTAATGCGAGCACGCCATGCCGAGCCCGCGGCCGCGCGGGAGTCGGCAGCGGCGATCGCGCCAGCCCGACGCTCGCTCGACCCGGTCGAGGCATTCGGGCAGGCCGTAGGAATTCACCTGCAGGTCGTTGATCGTGCGGTGCGGCGGGACGATCAGGTTCGTGCGGCGCACCGCGAACGGATCGAGACCGAGCTCGGCGGCCATCGCGTCCACCAGCGACTCGAATGCGTGGCGCACGTCGACCGAGCCGTGCCCCCGCATCGCACCGTTCGGAGGCGTGTTCGCGTAGATCCGCAACCCGTGGTAGCGGCACGCCGGCACCCGGTAGAGCGCGTGCAGCAGCGCACCGGCGTACAGGATCGTGACGAGCCCGTAGCCTGCATAGCCGCCGCCGCGCTGCACGACCTCGCAGTCGACCGCAGTGATGGCACCCGTGGCGGTCATGCCGATCTTCACCCGGATGTCGGTCTGCGGGCGGCCGCGGTGGGTCAGGAAGCACTCCTCGCGCGTGAGCTCGAGCTTGACGGTTCCGCCGGCGGCGCGCGCGAGCAGCGCCGCGACGATCTCGAAGTTGAGCGTCTCGGTGCGGTGGCCGAAGCCGCCGCCGACGAACGGCTTGACGACACGGATCATCGATTCGTCCATGCGCAGGCAGCGCGCCAGCGCGAGGTGGACGTAGTACGGAACCTGCGAGACGGAGTGCAGCGTCAGCCGGCCGCGTTCGGGGTCGAAGCTCGCGAGCGCGGCGTTCGGCTCCATCATCGCGTGCGTGACCTCGGCGTAGTGATAGCTCGCCTCGCGTACCAGCGACGCCCGCGCGAAGCCGCCTTCGACGTCGCCGAACGTGTGCTCGACTTCGCGCTCGACGTTGCCGGGCTTGTTCGTGTGGAGCAGGACAGCGTCCGGCGCTCGCGCGCTCGCGGCGTCGAAGTACGCGGGCAACGGTTCGATCGTGAGCTCGATCGCGGCCAGCGCCGCCTGCGCGGCGGCATCGTCGACGGCAGCGACGGCGGCGATCGGCTCGCCGCGGTAGCGGACGCGCTCGCGCGCGAGCGGGAACTCGTTCTGCGCGATCGGAATGACGCCGTAGGGAACGTCGCAAACGTCTCCGGTGATCACGGCACGCACGCCTGGCATCGCCCGCGCCCGGGACGTGTCGATGCCGACGATCCGCCCGTGCGCGACGGGGCTGCGCAGGATGGCGCCGACGAGCGCGTCGCGCGCGGCGAGGTCGGCCGTGTAGCGGGCGCGTCCGGTCACCTTCTCGACGCCATCGACCAGAGGCTGCCGCACGCCGACGGCGTGTGGCGGCTCGGGCGCGGCGTTGTATGTTGCGTCGACCGGCCGGTTCATCGCGGGTCCCCTTTCACGGCCGCCTGCACGGACTCGATGATCTTGACGTAGCCGGTGCAGCGGCAGAGGTTGCCGGCGAGCGCCTCGCGGATATCGTCCTCGCTCGGGCTCGGGTTGCGACGCAGAAGTGCCTCGGCGGCCATGATCATGCCCGGCGTGCAGTACCCGCACTGCGTGCCGAGCTTCTCGTGGAACGCGCGCTGGAGCCGGCTCATGCGGCCGCCCTCGGCGAGCGACTCGATCGTCTCGACGCGTCGCCCTGCGCAGCGGGCGACCAGCGTGAGGCAGGCGAGCTGGGCCTGCCCGTCGACGAGCACGGTGCACGCGCCGCACTCGCCGCCGTCGCAGCCGCGCTTCGTGCCCGTGAGGTCGAGCGTCTCGCGCAGGTAGTCGAGCAGCAGCGCGTTGTCGTCGACCGCGCCCTCCCGTGCGCGGCCGTTGACGGTCAGATGGACGAGTCGCTTGCTCATGCGGCCTCGCTCAGCTCTTCGGCCGCAGGTCGCGCACGCGCTTCGCCTTGCCGGTCGAGCGCTCGATCGATCCCGGGGGACGGATCACGACGTCGGCCGTGATGCCGACCATCGACTTGACGTGGTGCGCGGCCGCGTGCGCCAGCGCGTCGAACGTCGCCGTTCCGGCTCCGGGCTCCGCCTCGACCTCGATTGTCATGTGATCGAGCGAGCCGCGCCGCTCGACGACGAGCTGGTAGTGGGGCGCGAGGCCGGGCATGCCGACGAGCACGGCCTCGACCTGTGACGGGTAGACGTTGACGCCGCGGATGATCAGCATGTCGTCGTTGCGCCCGGCGATGCGCAGGATGCGAAGGTGGGTGCGGCCGCACTCGCACGGCGTCGTGGTCACCCGGCTGATGTCGCGCGTGCGGTAGCGCAGCATCGGCAGCGCTTCCTTGGTCAGCGTCGTGATCACGAGTTCCCCGGCTTCGCCTTCGGGCATTGCCCGGCCGGTCTCCGGGTCGAGCACCTCGAACAGGAAGTGGTCCTCCCAGCCGTGCAGGCCGGACTGGCACTCGCACTCGACGGCCACGCCCGGTCCCATGATCTCGGACAGCCCGTAGACGTCGATCGCGCGCAGGCCGAGGCGCATCTCGATCTCGCGGCGCATCGCCTCGCTCCACGGCTCGGCGCCGAAGAGCCCGATCTCGAGCGTGCTCTTGGTGAGGTCGACGCCGAGGGTCTCCGCGACCTCGGCGATCGCGAGCGCGTACGAAGGCGTGGCGCACAACACCCGCGCGCCGAAGTCCTGGATCAGCGCGACCTGCTTTTCCGTCGAGCCGCCGGACATCGGCACGACCGTCGCGCCAAGGCGCTCGCCGCCGTAATGGGCGCCGAGGCCGCCCGTGAAGAGGCCGTAGCCGTAGGCGTTGTGGACGATATCGCCCCGCCGCGCGCCGCCGCACATCATCGAGCGCGCCATCAGCCCCGCCCAGACGTCGATGTCGTGCTCCGTGTACCCGACGACGGTCGGCTTGCCCGTCGTGCCCGACGACGCGTGGATCCGCACGAGCTCGCTGCGCGGTCGCGCGAACATGCCGAACGGATAGGCGTCGCGCAGGTCGTTCTTGACGGTGAAGGGCAGCGCGCGGATGTCCTCCGGCATGCGGATGTCGGCTGGATGGAGGCCCACCTTGTCGAAGCGGGCGCGGTAGAGCGGGACGTGGTCGTACGCGTTGCGTGCAGTCGCCTTGAGACGCGCGAGCTGCAGCGCGGCGATCCGCTCGCGCGGCAACGTCTCCACGTTCGTATGGAAGTAGTGGCGTGCGGGCGGCGCCCTGCGTGCGCCAACTTCGGCCAGTGTCGTTGCGCCCATCGTGCCTCCAGCGTCCGGAACGGCGGCTCCCGCGCCGGCAGTCAGGGACGCACCCCGCGTACGGGAACCTGCGGCAATGCGAATCCCTGGTTGAACCCGGCGCGCGTCACGAGCGCGTGCTTGACGAGCGCGCCGACGACGGCTGCCATGAGACCCGCCGCGGAGGCGAGCGCCAGCGCGAGCGGGGAGGGCGCGACGGCCGCGAGTGCAGCGAGCACGATCGGCGCCCACGTACCGGCGTAGTGCAGCAGGCGGCCGGCGCCGTCGAGCGCCTCGCGCGCTCTTGCGGCGAGCGAACCGTCGACACGGTGGCGGTAGATGCGCCAGACGACGTAGCGCACGATCACCAGCGCGACGAAAAGGCCCAGGAGCGCGAGCGTTCCGGCGCGATGCACCGGTGAGGCGAGCCAGAACAGGCCGCCACCCTCCGCGAGGCCGGTGGCGAAGACGAGCGGCACGAGCGCCTGGTCCCGCCATGCGGGAATCCCCTTCGCACCCTGCAGCAGGCGCGCTTGGCAGTGGAGGAATCCGAGGGCGGCGATCGCCGCCGCCCAGCGGCAGGCTTCGACCCCCGCGAGGAGGCCGAGCACGGTCGCGGCCAGCAGCACGGCGCACAGTGCCTCGCGCGACATCCACGACGTCCGCGGGTTGCGGAACACGTTCAAAGCGCGCAGCGGGCGCCCGAGTTCGAGCGAGACCGAGAACAGTCCGACACCGACGAGCGCGAGTGCCGCCAGGAACAGCCCGGCTTGCGCGGGTCCGGCGGCCGGAGAAAGTGCTGCGAACACGACGAGGCCGCAGCCTGCACCGCCGCCGATGAAGTTGCCGGCGGCGCGCCAGTCCCAGCTCGTCTGATGCCACGGCGCGAATCCGTACGGATTGCCGCGACTCGGATCGCTCATCGCGTCGCCTCCTCCGCGTCCCAGACGTAGTGGAACCCGGGACCGGTGCCAAGCTCCTCGTGCATCCGGAAGTGGCGAGTCTCGCGCAGCATCCGCGAGACGTTGCTCGCCGGGTCGTCGAGATCGCCGAACTGCAGCGACTGCGTGAGGCACGCGTTGACGCACGCGGGTGTGGCCTCCGGGTCGACGCCCGGCGTCAGCCCCTTTGCGCGTCCGGCGTCGATGCGGTCGGCGCAGAACGTGCACTTGGTTGCCACGGCCAGCCGGGAGTCGTCGCGCCGCTGGATCTCGTTCTCCATCGGCGTGTCGTAGGCGAACGTCGCGCGCAGCGTCTTGTGGCGTGCCTGGTACGGACAGGCGACCGCGCAGTACGCGCAGCCAATGCAGAGGTCGTAGTCGATCGTGACGATGCCGTCGGCGCGCTGCTTCGTCGCGTTGGTCGGGCAGACATCCATGCACGGTGGCTCGTCGCAGTGCTGGCAACCGATCGGTACGAACGTGCGCCGCACTTCGGGATACTCGCCCGTCTCCACGTCGAGCACGCGGCGCCACTGCACGCCCGGTGGGGTGGCGTTCGCGTGCCGGCATGCCGCGGTGCAGGTCTGGCAGCCGACGCAGCGACGCAGATCCGCCACCATCGCCCAGCGCGTCATGACATCCCCCCACGCTTGCGGCTTGCGCCGCCGCGCTGCCCCCCGAGGGGGTGGATGCCGCGGCCTCCTTGCGTCGTGGCGCAGAGTGCATTGCTGACGAGTCGGCCGCCGCCTTCGCTCGCGGACGCGCTCTTCGAGCCTTGGCTTCGCCCCGCTCGCTCGGGCGTCCTCGGGACGGCCCTTCGCCGCGTCATGACATCCCCCCACGCTTGCGGCTTGCGCCGCCGCGCTGCCCCCAAAGGGGGCGGATGCCGCGGCCTCCTTGCGTCGTGACGCAGAATGCATTGCTGACGAGTCGGCCGCCGCCTTCGCTCGCGGACGCGCTCTTCGAGCCTTGGCTTCGCCCCGCTCGCTCGGGCGTCCTCGGGACGGCCCTTCGCCGCGTCATGACCGCGTCCCTTCGGCCGCGCGCGCGACGCTCACGCGCACGATGTCGGCGCCCGAGCCGGTGGCGTCGGTCAGTTCCAGCGACATCGTGGCCAGCGAATTCAGGCTCGCCATGCCGAAGTCCTTGGCGAGCGGCGTGGCCCAGTGGCCGAACTGTCCGATGGCGAGCAGCGTGTCGGGCCGTATGCCCTGGCGGACGACGGCGCGGCCGTGGATCTTGCGCCGCGGCGTGGCAATCTCGATCGGGTCTCCGTCGGCGATGCCAAGCTTCGCGGCGGTGCTGGCGTTGATGACCACGCCACGGTGCCCGGTGACGTTGTCGGCGACTTCCTTCATGAGCTGGATGCCCATGTTGGCGCCCCATGCGTACTGCATGCTGCGCGCGGTGAGGAGCCAGAACGGGTAATCCTCCGGCCGGCCGCCGGTCTGGCCGATCACCGCCTCCCACAGCGCGGGGAAGTCCTTCCAAACCGGCAGCGCCTGGTACTCCTTGAGTTGCGTGTCCCACCAGTTCATGCCGTGCTCATGCAGGCGGCGACCGAGCTCTACGCCCACGCGCATCAGCCGCTCCTGGTACGGCAGCTCGAAGCGCAGGCCGTTCTTCAGCATCGTCGGCAGCAGGTACCACTCGCGCCGCGGGAACGGCTTGGTAGCGAACCCATGCTCCTTCCACCAGTCGAGCCCGTGCGCGTGCGCGCCGTCGCTCACCTCGGCGCTCGCGGCGCGGCACACCGCGTCCCAGATCTCGTCGCGGCTGTGTTCGGCGTGCGGGTCGAGCGAGAAGTCGCCGTGCTCGCTCTTCAGCGCAACGCCGCCCGCGCCCCTGTTGATCGCCGCATAGTACTTTTCGGACAGGCCGGTGCGGCGCGCGAGTTCGGTGGCGATGTCGGTGAAGTCGCGCGCCTGGCCGTGCGGCGCCACCGCGGGCTGTCGCAGCGCGAAGCCCTGGTGATCCCAGAACGACTCCTGGTACTTGGTGCCGCCGATGCGCCAGAGCTGCAGGCTCTCGAGGTCGGTGGCGTCGGGCAGCAGCACGTCGGCGAAATGGTTGGTCTCGTCGCGCGTGTAGGCGAACGCGACCATGAACGGAAAGCGCGCCATCTTCTCGCCGAGGGCCTCCGTGTCCCAGAACGAGATGCCGGGATTGGTGCGATAGACGATCCAGACGTCGGGCGGCGTCACGCGCGGCAGGCCCATCGGCGTGTCGTCGAGGAAGAGCCACGAAAAGTGCGTGGGCCCGAGTGCCTGGCTCCACGGCCCGTCGCCGGCCAGCGGCACCATGGTCCGGTAGGCGTTCCGGATGTTCGGGGTCGGCGACCAGCGCCCCTTGTCGGTCGGGTTGAGCGGGTAGTGCATGAAGCCGTCGGGTCCGGCCTTCACGCTCTCGTGCCGGTGCGCCATCGGACGCGTCAGCCGTATCGTCGTGCCGATCGTCCCGCCGGGCACCTCGAGCGCGCCGACCAGCGTGGACAGCACCGTGCGCGCCCAGCAGCACTCGAAGCCACCCCAGCCGTTGTTGACGGTCTTGCCCAACGTCAGCGCCACGGGCCGGTACGGCAGCGTGACGCCGTCGATGTCGATCGTCTGGCCGACGCAGGCGTGATCGACGAACTCGTTGGCGATGCGGCGGATCGTCCCGGCGGGGACATCGCATATCTTCTGCGACCACTCGGGGCTGTACTCGCGCACGTGCAGGACGAGCCGCGTGAAGGCCGTGGTCCCCGGCAGCAGACCATCTGCGAGCACTTCCCCGTCAGGGCCGATCTCGATCGCATCGACGTCGAAGCGACCCTCGAGCGCCTCGCGCACGCCCGGACTGTCGTGCACCCTCGCCGCGCCGCTCGCGAGGTCCCACACCAGCGGCTGGCGGCTGGCCCGGTCGCGCAGGTAATAGCCGTTCGGGCCGACCAGGTAGGGCGATGCGGTGTGCTGCGCGAGGAACGGCAGGTCGAGCCGATCGCGCGGCACCTCGTGCAGCAGCACGTGGACCAGTGCGAAGAGGAACGCGGCGTCGGTCTTCGGCTTGATCGGCACCCACTCCGCCGAGCAGGCACCGGTGACCGACAGGTGCGGCTCCACCTGCACGCGCTTCATGCCGCGCACGCGGGCCTGCGCGTGCCGGGCGACGCCGGTGACGCCACCCGAGGCCTCGATGTTGGAGCCGCACGAGATCAGGTAATTGCACAACGGGGTGTCGGGCGTGACGATGAACGCGCGATGCCAGAACTCGCCGTACAGGTGCTCCGAGTGATAGCACTTGACGCCCTGGCCCGAGCCGAAGCCCATATCCATCGGACCCCATGCGGCGAGAAATGCCGGGAAGGTGCCCATGTAGGACTGCGGTGTCCCGGCGCCGCCGAAGCTGGCCGCCACGCGCGGGTAACCGGACTCGTCCGTCAGTCCCCGCTCGCGCACGCGATTCAACCGGTCGGCGATCAGCGTCAGCGCTTCGTCCCAGGTCATCTCGACGAAACCCGGATCTTCGCCGCGGCCCTTCTTCGGATTCGTGCGCTTCATGGGCGCGAGAATCCGGTTGGGGTTGTTGGTCTTCTGCACCAGGCCGAAGGCCTTGACGCAGACCTTGCCGCCGGCGGGATGAATGTGGGCCGCGCAGAAGTTGGGTTCGACCTCGGTGGGGACGCCGTCCTCGACCTTGACGGTCAGCAGGTCCGGTCCGGCGACGCACTGATAGCAGTACGTGGGTACGCGGGTGGTGGCAGCAGCTTCTGCCATGGACTTCGCTCCGGTTGGCTGCGAAGACGAGGCGCTACGCCGCGTCCTTCGCCTTCTGCGCCTTCGCGGCGAGGCGCGCTTCGGTCGCCTTGACGTCGACCACGAAGCGGTTGTGGCGGCCGCGGCAGATCGCGTCGACCTTGTCGCGCCCCGACACCTCGAGCGCGACCGCGCGGCCCTTCACCTCGGTCACCGTCACCGTCAGTTCGACGGTCATGCCGAGCAGCGTGGGCGCAAGGTGATCGATCTCGATACGCGTGCCGACCGAATCCTCGCCCGGATCGAGATGCGCGAGCAGCAGATCGCGGCTTGCGAGCTCGATGTCCTGCACGAGTCTCGGCGTCGAGTAGACGCGCGCGCCTTCTCCCATGAAGCCGATCGTACGGTCGCGATCGACGACAATGCTCGCGGTGGCGCTCAGTCCGGCGGCCAGCGTGGGTTTCATCGGTTCTCCCGTGCAGCGAGTTTCGCGCGCGCCGTCGCGGACAGCAATTTCCTGAACTGCGGGGCAACGGGTCCGACGGTCTCGCTCCGCCTCCTTCGCTGCCGACCGGCTCCTCGTCGTGATGCGTGATCCCGAGCCGGAAGCCCGCGCCGACGCCTCCGCGCGCTCCCGGCGCTTTCGCGGGATCCGTATTTGCGCTATTCTGGTACCGGAATGCGGGAATCCAACTTGATATGGATCAGTCTTTGAGTCGCGAGCCGGCGGCGTGGGCCCGGTCCGGCGCGCGCGCGCGTTCCACGCCGCGGCCCGCCGCCGCTTCCGCAGTCGCCGTGCGTCCCGTGCGCCGCGGAGACCTGGACGCGGTGATCGAGATCGACGCGACCGTGACCGGCATCGAGAAGCGCGCGTACTGGGAGTCGATCTATCGTCGCTACGGCCGCGATGCCTCGCACGGGCGGCAGTTTCTCGTGGCGAGCGCCGACGGTCGTGTCGCCGGCTTCATCATCGGCGAGATCCGCGACTGGGAATTCGGTTCGCCGCCGTGCGGCTGGGTGTTCGCGATCGACGTCGCGCCCGGCGCGCGGCAGGCGGGCGTCGGTGCGCGGATGCTCGAGGCGATCTGCGCGGGCTTCCGCCGCGAAGGCGTGCGCACCGTGCGCACGATGCTCGCGCGCGACAACCGCCTCGTGCTGTCGTTCTTCCGCAGCCAGGGAATGATGGCGGGACCGTTCATCCCGCTCGAGATGTCGCTCGACGATGTCGCGGCGGGTGATGGAGGTGGCGCGTGAGGCTGCAGAAGAACACGTCGCTCGCGCTCTACAGCGTGCTCGAGTCCGCAGCCGACCCCTCGCGCCATGTCGCTGCCGCCGAGATCGCCGAGAAACACGACGTCTCGCCGCACCACCTCGCGAAGGTGCTCTCCGAACTCGCGCGCGCCGGCATCCTCGCTTCCGTGCGCGGCGTCGGCGGCGGCTACCGGTTCGTCGGCAATGCGCGCAGGCTCACGCTGATGGACATCATCCAGCGCTTCGAGGAATTCGGCCCCGACCCGGACGCGGGAGGCGGTGACCGCACGCCGGCGGGCCGGGCACTTTTCACCGTGCTCTCGGAGATCGACGAGATCGCCAAGGCGACCTTTTCGACGATCACGATCGCGACCATGCTGCGCCTGATCGAGCGCCAGCGCGCCGCGCAGGCCTCCGCGCTGTCGCGGTCCCGGTCGGCGAAGTCGCGCGTCCGGCCTGCGGCGGAGAAGGCGCCACTGTCTTTGTCGCGCTGAGCGGGGCTCGCGCGTTACGGCCGGGCCATCCGGGCGGACGCCTCGCGCATATTGCGCAATCGGTTCGTGCACGCGCCGACTTGCGCGGAGGGAGGAGCATGCAGATGTCCGGCAGGACCGCGGTCGTGACCGGCGCGGCGCAGGGCATTGGCGCCGCGGTCGCGCGCGCTTTCGCGGCGGAGGGTGCGCGGGTCGGCATCGTCGACCTCGTCCTGGAACGCGCCGATGAGATCGCGGTGGCGCTGCGCGCGCAAGGCTGCGACGCGGTCGGGATCGCCTGCAACGTCGCCCTGCGCGCGGAGGTGGACGCGATGGTCGCGATGATGATCGCCCGCTATGGCGGCATCGACATCCTGGTCAACAATGCGGGGATCACACGGCCCGCGATGCTGCACAAGATGGAGCTCGCGCAGTGGCAGCAGGTGCTCGCCGTGCACCTCACCGGCAGTTTCAACTGCCTGCAGGCCGTGGCTCCCGGGATGATCGAGCGGCAGTGGGGGCGCATCATCAACGTGACCTCCACCGCGGGAATCCTGGGCACGATCGGCCAGATCAACTACAGCACCGCCAAGGCGGGCATCCTCGGTCTTACGCGCTCTGCCGCTCGCGAGCTTGCGCGCCATCGCATCACGGTCAACGCGATCGCGCCCGGCGCCGCGACGCCGATGACCGAGACGATCCGCACGGACCCGCGGTTCAAGGAACGCTACCTCGAGCGGATCCCCATGGGGCGATGGGCCGAGCCCGAGGAAATCGCGCCGGTCTTCGTGTTCTTCGCCTCGGAGGGGGCGAGCTACGTGACCGGCCAGGTGCTGGCCGCCGATGGCGGCACGACGATGGCGTGAACGCCGGCCCGGGCTTCGAACGGCCCGCGATGGGTATCTGCGACAATGGTGTCCAGCCGGTCCGCCCGACCCTGGCTCGCGCAGGGTTTTGCCGGATTGCGCGCGGTTGACGCGGGTCAAGATGGCCGCCACGCGCGGCGGCGACACTGGCACCACTCCCGTTACATCGCTTGATCTGCTCATGTCGTATACCTCGCGCTCCGCGCCCGCGCCGCTCGCGTTCGACGCCGCGCTGGTCCACAAGTACGACCAGTTCGGGCCGCGCTACACGTCGTACCCGACCGCGGATCGCTTTCACGAGCGCTTCACGGCGGCGGACTATGTCAACGCGCTCATCACGCGCAACCACGAGCGGCCGGCCGATCCGCTCTCGCTCTACGTTCACCTGCCGTTCTGCAACACGATCTGCTTCTATTGCGGCTGCAACAAGGTGATCACCAAGGATCACGGCCGCAGCGCGAAGTACATCCGCTATCTCGCGCGGGAGATCGGCATCGTATCGGCGATCCTCGAGGGCGACGCCCCGGTTGTGCAGCTGCATTGGGGCGGCGGTACGCCGACGTTCCTGACGCGCGACGAAATGGCGGACCTGATGGGGCACCTGCGCGGCAACTTCAATGTCGCGACGGCGGCCGAGATCTCGATCGAGGTCGACCCGCGCAAGGTCGACGCCGAAACCATCGCCTTCCTCGGCCGGCTGGGCTTCAACCGCATCTCGGTCGGCATCCAGGATTTCGACCCGGACGTGCAGAAGGCGGTCAACCGCATCCAGAGCGAGGCCGAGACGCGCACGGTGATCGACGCCGCGCGCGCCAACGGCTTCGTTTCGGTCAATGCGGACCTGATCTACGGTCTGCCGCGGCAGAGTGTGGCAGGCTTCTCGAAGACGCTCGACAAGGTGATCGATGCCTCGCCCGATCGCATCGCGCTCTACAGCTACGCGCACCTTCCGCACCTGTTCAAGCCGCAGCGGCGCATCGAGGCCGCGGAGCTGCCCCCCGCGGGCGAGAAGCTCGCGATCCTCGCGCTCGCAATCGAAAAGCTCGGCGCGGCCGGCTACGTCTACATCGGCATGGACCATTTCGCGAAGCCCGACGAGGAGCTCGCGCGCGCGCAGGCACAAGGCAAGCTGCACCGCAACTTCCAGGGGTACACGACGCGTCCCGAATGCGACCTGCTTGCGTTCGGCATCTCGGCGATCGGCAAGATCGGCCGCGCGTACTCGGCCAACGTGAAGACGCTGGACGAATACTATGAATGTCTCGACCGGCAGGCGCTGCCGGTCAAGCGTGGCTACGAGCTGACCGACGACGACCTCGTGCGCCGCGATGCGATTGCGCGCCTGATGTGCGACTTCGAGCTGTTCCCGCGGGACATCGAGGCACGGCACGGTGTGGACTTCGGCGACTACTTCGCGCCCGAGCTCGCGGCATTGCGGCCGCTTGCCGCCGACGGGCTGGTCGAGCTCCGGCCGGACGTGATCCGCGTGACCGCGCGCGGCCGCCTGCTGGTGCGCACGGTTGCGATGCTGTTCGACCGCCACCTGCGCGAGGCGGCCGAGCAGAAGCGCTACTCGAAGGTCATCTAGCTCGATCGCCGGCGCCGAGCGCAGCGCGCGCGGCCGGCCTCAGCCGACGAGCGTGACCGCCACGCCGCGGCGCGCCGCCATCTCGCATCCGATCGCCGCGATCTCTTCGGGCCGCAGCGTCCTTTCTGCAAGCGGGATCAGCTTCTGCTCCTCGCAGGCGATGTGGGCGGCGTATACCGCCTGCACTTCGCGCACGGTCTTCGCGTCGAGGTTCGCGCGCTCGCCCGCCGCAATCGCCGCGAGCAGCGGCCGCAGGCGGCGCCAATTTGCCGCGATCGTTTCGTGATCGCGCTCCAGCCGGTCGATCACCGCGCGCGCCTCCGGCAGGCGTGCGAGGAGCCGCGGGAAGATGCTCGCCTCTTCATCGGCATGGTGGTTGGGTGCCGCGTTGTCGAAGTAGCGCAGCACGGCGGTGGCCGCGGCACGCGCGTCGCCGTCCGCGCCGTGCTCCGGCAGATGCCGCTGCAGCCGCGCGAGCGTCGCGAGCTGGCGCTCGATGCGGCGGTGGCATGCGCCGAGCATGCCGAGCGGATTGTCGAAGGATGGCGCACCGGCTTCGCGGAAGAGGTCGTTGTTCACGGTTGGTTAAAGGAGGGAGAGGGGGGAAGCGGCCCGGCCGGCGAGCGCGTGACGGCGACGCCCGCGGCGGTGCACAGGGCCGATGTGCGGTGCAGCACGCGTGCGCGATTGATCCATGTCAACGGCGACGCAACCCCGCGGGCTAGGATTGCGCAAGCCCCCTTCGAATTCATCGTCAACGGGCCTTCGGATCGTGAAGGCGATTGCCATCATCCGCGCCGAGCATCGCTCGCTCGCCGCGATCGTGCACGGCCTGCGCTACCTCGTGCGCGAGATCCGCGAGCGCGGCGCCAAGCCGGATTTCGGCCTGCTGGGCGCGATGGTCTACTACATCGACACCTTCGCCGAAAGGTACCACCATCCGAAGGAGGACCAGTACCTGTTCAAGCTGCTGCGCGCGCGTTGTGCCGAGGCTGCGCCGCTGCTCGATGACCTCGAGCGCGAGCATGCGGCAGGCGCGCAGAAAGTCCGCGAGCTCGAGCAGGCGCTCGCGCGCTTCCAGCAAGGCGGCGATGTCGAGTTTCCCGCGTTCGCCGCGACCGTCGAGGACTACGCGGCATTCCACTGGGAACACATGCGCAAGGAGGAGCGCGACGTGATGCCGCTCGCGGAGGAGCATCTCACGCCCGGCGACTGGGAAGCGATCGACGCCGCGTTCGAGGGACACACCGATCCGCTGTTCGGCTTGGACCAGAACGCACCATGGGAGCAGTTGTTCCGCCGGATCGTGCACCTCGCGCCCCCGCCGATCGGCGTCGGGCCGATGCGCTGAGGACCCACCGATCAATTTCCGCGCCGTGTCCTGCGGGCAATTGCACCAGGCGGACGCGGCCGACCCGCGGATGCGTCAAGTCCGTGCGAGCGCCGCGAGCGCCGCGTCGTCGCGCACGATGATCCGTTCGCGTCCCAGCTCCACCCAGCCGCGATCCTCGAAGGAACGCAGCAGCCGCGAGATGATCTCGCGCACGCTGCCGAGCTCGTCGGCAAGCCCCTGATGCGTCGTGTGGATCGTCTTCCCGCCGCCGCGGGTGCGCTCGAGCAGCATCGCCGCCAGGCGCTGGTCGAGCTTCTGGTAAGTGATCGCCTCGACCAGTTCCATCAACGTGGCGAGACGCTCGCCGAAAAGGCTGAACACGTGGGTGCGGAACGTCTCGTCCGTCGCGATCAGCGAGCGGAACTCGTCGGGCGGCACGACGAGCAACTCGACGTCGGTTTCGGCCACGCCGGTCGCGGAATAGTGGGCATTGCCGAGCAGGCAGCTTCCCGAAAGCAGGCAGGACTCGCCGGCCTTGACCCGGTAGAGCTGCAGCTCCCGCCCGTTCGGATACTGCTGGCTCACGCGCACGGTGCCGGACAGTACGAGGGGGAAGCCCGCACAGGGCGACCGCTCGGAAAACATCGTCGTTCCGGCCGGCACGCGGCGGTGTGCGCTGCGTTGCGCGATGCGCTCGAGCGTCTCGGGCGCGGCGGCGGCGAGATCCGGAAACAGCGCGGCGAGCCGCGCTGCGAGCGGCGAGTGCGGGAACCTGGGTGATGCGGCGGCGTCCATCGACAGGCGCGAATATTTCCGAGGCAATAGGGAATTCTAGCGGACGCGCGGCTTTGCCGCGTCCATGACGATTGAAGGGGCAAACCGCACGATGGACGTAAGCGATCTGGCGATTCCCGTCGGCTGGGGGCTGGTCGGCTGGCTGGCTGCACTTTCGCTGCTGGCCGGCGCGGCGCGCGCCGTGCCGTGGCGGCGGTTCGTCGCCGGCGAGTCGGCGCCCATCCTGCCGGCCGCGATCTTCGCGCTTTGCCTGCTTTGGGGAATGCGGGCACATGTCGGCGAGGCTTTTGCGTTCCACCTGCTCGGCACCGCGGCGCTGGCGCTGACGGTCGGCGCGCCTCTCGCGCTGATCGGAGGCGCGGTCGTCGTCGGCGTGATGAGTGCGATTCGCGAGGCGCCGTGGCAGAACGCCGGACTGGTGTGGCTCACCGCGGTGGCGGTTCCCGTCGTCGTCGCAACCGGCGTGCTCCGGCTCGCCGAGTGGAAGCTGCCGCCCAATTTCTTCGTCTATGTGTTCGCGGGTTGCTTTTTCGGCGCTGCGCTCGCCTTCGCTGCGGGGGGCCTTGCAGCCGCGCTCCTGACTGTCGCGGCCGGGGTGCGGCCTGCCGAGGTCGTTTTCGGAGAATATGTGCCGTTTTTGCTCTATCTTGGCTTCGGCGAGGCGACGCTCACCGGGATGTGCCTCACGCTCGCCGTCGTCTATCGCCCGCAATGGGTGGCGACGTTTGCCGACGCCCGCTATCTGCGCGGGCGCTGAAACGGGTCTGGGGCAGGGCCCTCGCAGCGGCCGTCAACCGCCGGTGGCGCCACGCCGTTTATTCTCCGTCGCAGGTCGGCCCGACCGCAACCCGGCATTCGCGCATGCGCAATCCGGTGGTTGAGGCATAATCCGGCCCCGCGTCCGTCGCGAGGCACCGCAATGGTTGCGCTGCCGCTTTCAACCCATCATGGAGTTGCACCAATGAACAAACTCGTTGCCGCGCTCGTCGCGGGTTTCCTCGCCGTCTCCAGCACCGCGGCCCTGGCCGCGGATGCGCCGAAGGCGGCTGCAGCACCCACCGCCGTTGCGGCGAAGCTCGAAAAGCCCGCCAGCGTGACGGCCGAAGCGTGGGCCAAGATGACCGACGCGGAGAAGCAAAAGGCGGTCGACGCCGCCAAGGCAGCAAAGCCTGCCGCTGCCGCGCCCGCCGCTGCCGCGCCCGCCGCCGCCGCGCCCGCCGCAGCGACGACGCCGAAGAAGGAGAAGAAGGGCGGCTGCTGATCCGCGCGCGCGGTCGAAGCACGCGAACAAAAGGGAGGCTTGCGGGCCTCCCTTTTTTCGTTCCGCGGCGCCGCGCGCCGCGCGCGAAGCGTCACTTCGGCGTGAGCTTCACGTCGCCGGTCTTCTTGACGTCGAGGTCGGCGTAGACGAACCCCGCCTTATAGCCGGCGTCCTTGAGCTTGTGGTACGCCATCTCGGCGCGGATGCCGGTCGAGCAGTGGGTGATGATGCGCTTGTCCTTCGGCAGCTCCTTCATGCGCGCGAGCAACTCCTCGTCGGGGATCAGAACGGCGCCCTTGATCATGCCGCCCTGCGCCTCGTCGGCGTTGCGCACGTCGAGGATGAGCACGTCGGCCGGCGTGGCCTTGACGAAGGCGAGGAACTCGTCGTTCGGGATCGAGCCGGGGCGCGGCTTGGGCACGTACGCGACCTGAGTCGTCAGCGGACCGGTGGCGACCGGCAGCTTGGCCGCTTTCCAGCCGTCGAAGCCGCCGCCGATCACGGTCACGTTCTTCTGGCCGGACGCCTTGATCACCTGCGCGACGGCGAGCGCCGAGCTGCCGTTGTCGCCGTCGTAGACCATGATCGGCGCGGCGAGCTTCGCCGCCGGCATCGACGCCAGCGCCCCGTTCACCTTCGACGGCGGGATCGACACGGCGCCGGGGATGAAGCCCTCGGCCGCGGTCGACGCGGGACGCGCGTCGACCAGCACGTGCGGGATGCCCTTGCCGATGAACGCCTCGTTGAGGTGCGGCGCGGCGACGACGCCGATGTCGCGCTCGATCCACTCCGGATAGCCTTCGCGGTAGACCTTGAGGTTCCGGTAGCCGAGCGCCTCCGCCTTCTTAAGCGAGTTCGGGCTCATCACGCAGGTGATGCCCTGGCAGAAGAAGATCGTCAGGCGTTCCTTGTCCTTGGGCAGCCGGTCGACGAATTTGTCGAAGGCTGGGTAGGGCAGGTTGACCGAGGTCGGGATGGTGCCTTCCTGCACCCGCGGCAGCGGGCGCGAGTCGATCAGCGTGTAGCCGCCCTTGTCGGGACCGAGCGCGACCAGCCGCTTTACCTCGTCGTAGCTCGACAGCTTCTCGGGCGGCAGCTGGATCGGGCCCTTGAACGAGATCAGCGTCGCGAACTTGGCGCCATCCTTCTCGGCGTACTCGATGCGCGCCTCCTTGTTCTTCGCGATGTCGCGCAACGCCTCCGCGGGCTTCGCCGCGCCCGCGTCGACGACCTTCAGCGTCTTCGGGTCGAAGCGGACGATCTCGGTATTCGCGTCGATCTTGAGCTGGATCGACTGGCTCTTGAACGCGACGTTCTCGAACACGCCTCGAAGGTTGCCCGGCTCGGCCTTGTGGCACGTGGTGCAGATCTGCGGGATCGTGGGTTTGGCGGCAGGCGCTTGCGCCCACGCCGGCGCGACTGCAATCAGCAGCGCCGCGCAGAGTGTTGTGCTTCGCATGGTGCATCTCCTTGGACAAAGAACCTTTTCAGCTTGCCGACGCCTGCACGACGTGCGATAGCTGGCCGGCCTGGACCATCACCCAGCGCAACGTGAGTCCGCCGACGAGCACGAGCAGCGCTGGAACGACCGAGTGCCGGATGCGGTGCGACAGCTCGAGGCTCTGCATGGCGAGCGGTACCAGGATGCCGAGCACGACGACCAGTGACCAGAACGCGAGCGCATAGGGCCCGGTCGTGATCAGCGACGCGGCGGCTGCCTGTGACGCCGAGGACGTGAAGAGGTTGGCGAGCAGGAGCCCGATCAGCACGAGTTCGATCGCGAGGAAGGCGATGTCCGCGCGGATCAGCCCGTCGGCTGCCGCCTTTTCCGGCGGTTGCGGTCCGAGCGGCTGCCACATCGCCGCGAGCGCGCCGCCGATCAGGCTGCGCGGCGCCGGGCGCCCGGGGAGAAACCTGGTCGCAAGATGCACGATCGCGGCGCCGGCCGAGAGGCCGGAAAAGAGGAACAGCGGACCCAGGATGCCGCTGTTCCACAACGGCCGCGCGACCATCGTGTTGAGCAGGATGCCCGTGTAGATGCCGAGCGCGACGCCGAGCACGATGTTCGCCCACGCGAGTGCGCCGACAACCGCGGGATTCGCGATCAGCGCATCCGACCAACGCGTGATGATCGGCCACCGTTCGGCGAGCCATGGCCATGACTCAGGCAGCCGGTAGAGCGCGGAGACGACGAGGACGCCGTAGACGATGATCAGCACCCACGAGCCCCACGACATCGGCGAAGCGAGCTGGAACGTGGTGAACACGCGCCACACGTAGAGCTTGTGCGCGAGGTCGAGCAGCAGCGCCAGCATGCCGAGGTTGATCAGCACGAAGCCGAGCAGCGGGGTCTGCACGGAGAAGAATCGACGCGTGTCCTCGCCGCGCAGCGTGCGCAGCATCGCGACGCCGGCCAGCACCATCATGCCGGCGACCGCGCCGCCGAAGAAGAGGTAGACCGGGATCTCCCAGCTCCAGACCGCGAGCTGCGGGTCGACCAGCGGATTGGCGCGGGTGGTGGTGATTTCCAGCATGGTCGTCTTCCGTCAGCTGAGGTAGAACACGCGCGGCTTCGTGCCGGCTTCCGGCAGCAGCGTGTGCCACTTGCGCGTGCGCAGCAGAAGGCTCACCTTGCTTTTCGGGTCGTCCAGATCGCCGAAGGTCATACAGTGCGTCGGACACACGGAAACGCAGGCCGGGTCCTTGCCCTCCTTGACGCGGTGCATGCAGAACGTGCACTTGTCCACGTAGCCCTCGGGATGCACGTAGCGGGCGCCGTACGGGCAGGCGGAGATGCATGCCTTGCAGCCGATGCACCTGTTCTCCGTCACGTGCACGACCTTGCCGAACTCCTCGACATGGCTCGCGCCCGTCGGACAGCAGGAAACGCAGGGCGGGTTGTCGCAGTGGTTGCAGCGCTCGGAGCGGATCTCCATCGAAAGGTCCGGGAACTGGCCGCGAACCTCGGTCGTGATCCAGTCGCGGCAGTAGCCCTCGGGCACGTCGTTCTCGGCCTTGCACACGACGACGCAGTCCATGCAACCCACGCACTTGCGCGTGTCGATCACCATGCCGAAGCGGGGCATCTCAGGCCTCCTTCACGAACGTCACGAAGTTGCTGTGAAGACTCGTCCCGCCCATCAGCGGATCGGTCTCGTACTTCGTGAGGAGCTGGGCTGCATCCGCGCCCCCGCCGTAGGCGCGCCGCTGCTCGCGACTCGTGTGGCCGAAGCCGTACACGATGTAGACGGCGTCGGGCCGGATCCGCTGCGTCGCCTTCACCTTGACCCGGCTGCTGACCACGCCGTCCTGGTTCTTCAACTTCACGAATTGCCCGTTGGCGAGACCGAGCCTGGCGGCCGTGTCGGCGTTGACCCAGACCTCGTTGGCGGGCATCAGGTCGGCGAGCAGCGGGTTGTTCTGCGTGCGGCTGAACGTGTGGACTGGTGCGCGGCCGGTGATGAGCCGGAAGTAGCCGTCCGGTCCCGTGTTCGGAGATCGGTACTTCGGCACCGGGTCGAAACCCTTGGCGGCGAGTTGCTGCGACCAGAACTCGACCTTGCCGGACGGCGTGTCGAACGAGAGCTCGGCGCCGTCCTCGACGAAGATCGGTTTTGGCTTCCCGATGATCACGCCCTCGCGCTTAAGTTCCTCCCATGACAGGCCCGTCTTCTCGACGCGGTAGCGCAGGTACTCCTCCATGTCCTTGAACGGCATGGAATCGCCGATGCCGAGCTTCTCGGCCATCTGCTTTGCGATCCACCAGCCGGGCTTCTGGTCGTGCGGCGGCGGTACGACCGGCTGACGCAGCGACACCCAGCCGACGCGGCCGTAGCTCGTCAGGAGCTCGTCATGGCGCTCGAGGAACATCGCCTCGGGCAGCACGACGTCGGCGTAGCCCGCGATCTCCGAGGGCATCGTGTCGACGACGACCAGCAGGTCCAGCGCTTCGATCGCCTTCAGCGTCTCGGCCTGGTTCGGCAGTGCGTAGAGCAGATTCGACGAGTAGACGAACCACCCCTTGATCGGATACGGCTTGCCGGTCAGCGTCGCCTCTCGCAGTCCGGTGGTCACCGCCTCGTCGGCGAACGGATACTTCTGGCCACTCGGGTTGTCGGCCATCGGCTTGTCGGACTTCGGGTACTTGGGCAGCGGATAGGGCGCGACCTTGGTGTTGGTGGACAGGTAGAACCCGCCCTTGCGCGCCCAGTTGCCGAGCAGCGCATTCAGCAGCGCCACCGCGCGGGCGCGCTGGGTGTCGTCGCCGTACCAGTTGTAGCGACGGCCCGGATGGACGATCGTCGCGGGCCGATGGCTTGCAAACTCCCGCGCGGTGGCGCGGATCACGCTCGCCTCGATGCCGGTTTCCTTGGCCGCCCACTCCGGCGTGTACTGCGCGATCTCGGCAGCGAACCTGTCAAAGCCCTCGCCATGCTTGTCGACGAACGCCTTGTCGTAGCGGCCCTCGCTCACGAGCACGTTGATCCACGCGAGCAGCAGCGCGAGGTCCGTGCCGGCCTTGATCGGCAGCCAGTACTTCGCCTTGCTCGCGGCGACCGAGAAGCGCGGATCGACGACGATGATCGGGATGCGCCGCTCGACCGCCTGGGCGAACTCCTGCACCTGCGTGTTGTGCATGTTCTCGCCGAGATGGCTGCCGATCAGCACCAGGCAGTCGGTGCCCGCGATGTCGGTCGGCTCGGGCGACCCCACGCCGAAGCCATAGGTGAGCGTGAAGCCGACGTCGCGCGGACCGCGGCATTGGGCAAACGACGGTCCGGCGAAGTTGATCGCCCCCCAGGACTTGAGCACGTGCTGGAAGAACCGCTGCCCGTAGCCGTGGTTGAACACGGCAAGCGATTCCGGTCCGTACTCGGCCTTGATCTTCTGCATGCGCTCGGTGACGTAGGCAATCGCCTCGTCCCAGCTCGCGGCCTTCCACTGCTCCTTGCCGCGCGCGCCCGTGCGGATCAGCGGCTTCTTCAGCCGATCGGGGTCGTAGTGCGAGCCGACCGCCCCGGTGCCGCGCGGGCAGAGGCGGCCGTTGGACAACGGGTCCTTCGGATTGCCCTCGAACTTCCAGAGCTTGCCGTCGCGAACGTAGCCGATGCCTCCGCAGCGCCAGAAGCACATTTCGCAGAAGGTCGGGATCGTGGCGACGCCTTTGGCCGGGAGGTCGGCGGCCGATGCCGTACGGGAAAGGGTGGACCAGTGCGCGGCTCCGGCAGCGGCACCGAACGTCGCGCCCGAGATCTGCAGGAAGCGCCTGCGGGAGAGGGTTTGCATGGGTGTGGGGATACGGCGAAGCGCTGGCGTGGGGATTCGGAGAAACCGGCAGTCGCGGGGGGCAAGCTGCAGCGGTCGCAACCCCACCGCCATTCAAGCCCGGCCGATTTCCCCCAGATGTGACCCAAGTCACAGAGCAACTCCTCTATGCGTCTATATTGATATTCCGCAAACATTGCCGTTGCCGCAGGTGGACGCGGCATAATGAAATTCGGCTTCCCGGGAACGCGAGGCCGATAGTTGGTTGCCTACAAACAGGAGATTGATGATGCTCTACCGAGTCATTCGCTGGATCGCGATCGTTCCGGCGTTCTTCGTGGTTCAGGCCTTCGCGCAGACAAGCGAGATCGTCGATACCGCGTACGTCGCGAACGCGCTCAAGAACGGTGCGATCGTGTGGGATGTGCGCGATGCCGACGCCTACAACGCCGGGCACATCGCGGGTGCGGTGAACGTCGGCGACATCGGCAAGGTGTTGCGCGATCCGAACAAGGAGGACTGGCTGTCGAACGCGCAAATCGAGACGGTGCTCGGCAACGCCGGAATCGACCTGCCGAACAAGGAAGTGATCGTCTACAGCACGACCGGTGACCCGTACGCGTACTTTGGGTTGTCGACCGTGCGCTACTACGGCGGCAAGAGCGGCAAGGTCTACCACGGCGGTCTCGACGCTTGGAAGGCCGCAGGAATGCCGATCGCGACCGAGCCGACCAAGCTCGCGCCCGTCGCGCTCAAAGTCGCGCCGCAGAAGAGCGTCGTCGTGTGGACCGACGAGATGGTTCAGAAGGTGGCCGAAGCGAAGGCCGGCAAGGTGCAGATCGTCGACGCGCGCACGCCGAAGGAGTATTCGGGCGAGGACGTCCGCGCGATCCGCGGTGGCCACGTCCCCGGTGCGGTCAATATTCCCTACGAGCAGAACTGGGTCGATCCGGCCACGCCGGGGAAGCTCGCGAAGAAGGAGGTCAAGACCCGCGACGGCATGGCGTTGAAGCCGAAGGGCGATCTGATGAAGCTCTACGCGAACCTCGACCCGAACAAGGAAACGATCGTCTACTGCCAGAGCGGCGTGCGCGGGGCGGAAACCGCGACCGTGCTGCGCGACCTGGGCTTCAAGGACGTCAAGGTGTACGAGCCCAGCTGGCTCGTCTACGCCGGCACGCTGTCGGCGCCGGCGGACAACGAGACGTTCGTCAACATCGGTGCGCTGAACGGTCGCATCGGCAGCCTGCAGAGCCGCATCGACGAGCTGGAGCAGGAGCTCGCCGCGCTCAAGAAGCCGAAGTAATCGCCGCAAGCGGATGCGACGGCGGGGGCGCGGCGCGCCTCCGCCGTTTTCATCCGGGCGTCAGAACCGCGATGCGGTGATCCTCACGTCGGCGCGCGCCGATGCCGCCGCGAGCCGCGTTCGGACGCCCGCCGCCTCGCCGGCCTTGCCCTGTTGCGCAAGGGCGCGGGCAAGCCCCGCAAGCGACCACGCGTTCTCGGGATAGTGCGCAAGATCCTCGCGGTATGCGCGTTCGGCTTCCGCAGACTTGCCCGCGGCAAGCAATGCGGCGCCCAGCGCATGCCGCGTGGGTGCGAGCCACAGGTGCGGCTCGTCGTAGATGAGTGCGTCCTCGATGGTCGTGGCGTTCGTCAGCAGCCGCACGGCCTCCCCGGGGTCCTTCGCTGCGCTTGCGATGTCCGCCTGAAGCGTCAGTACGGCGATGCGCACCAGCGCGGTTGCGGCATTGATGTTCTTGATCCGCGCTCGCTCGAGCGCGGGATCGGCTGCGATCTTCTCGAGTGCCGCGAGCTCGACGCGGGCCTGCGCAAGCCGGCCCGTCTTCGCGTATGCGGTGCCGCGTGCGTAGTGCCACATCGCGAGCGGGTACGGCTCGATGACGTCCGGTGGGAGCGTCTCGGTGAGGATTTCCTCCCAGCGCCCGAACCGGACGAGCGCGAACAGCGGAAGCACGTAGTAGTGCTGCAGGATCGCGGTGCCGCGGTCGCTTCGGCCCGGTCCGCATGCCGCCGGCCACGCATCGCGCGCGGCGTTCCTTGCGAGTTCGCTTCGCCCGTCCATTGCCGCGGCGGCCCAGAGGAAGTGATGGTTGTGCGCGACGTAGCCAACGCGGTAGGCGCCCTGCGCGTCGAGCTCCGCAAGATAGCGCAGGTCGGCGGCAATCGAGCGCTCGTTGGCCCTGACCGCTTCGTCGTAACGCCCGGTCCGCATGTCGATGTGCGCCGGCATGTGCAGCAGATGGCCGGAACCGGGCACCAGGGTGCGCAGCCGGTCGGCGCTCGTCCGCGCGCGCGCGGGTTCGCGCGAGGACTCGTAGACGTGGATGCGATAGTGGTGCGCGCCCGCGTGCCCGGGTTCCAGTGCGATCGCGCGGTCGAGCAGCGCCAGCGTCGTCGACGTCCACGGATACGGCTTGCCCTGCGCGTCCCACCAATCGTACGGGTGCAGGTTGATGAGCGCCTCCGCGGCAAGCATCGCGAGATCGGCATCGCGCGGATGCGCGCGGGCGAGCGCTTGCATGCGCTCCGCGTAGGTGTCCTCGTCGAGGCGGTCGGGATGTAAGGGATCGGGATGGCGCGCCGCCAACGCCGCGACGAGCACGCGCTCGCGCGCGCTGCGCGCCGTGTCCTTTGCGCGGGCGATTGCCGCTGCCACCCGCGGCGCGTCGCTCGCCTGCATGTCGCTGTTGACGTTCGGGCCGAGCGACCACGCGAGCCCCCACCAGCACAGCGCGCACCGCGGGTCGATCCGCGCGGCTTCCGCGAACGAACGCGCCGCCTCGGCCGGATTGAAGCCCCAGGCGAGCACGACACCCTGGCCGAAATAGCGCTGCGCCAGCGCGTTGCCGGACGCGATCGGACCCCGATAGGGGCCCATGCCGTCGAGCAGCGGGGCCGCGCCGGGAGCGGCGTGCGTGCCGGCGCATGCAATGCACAGCGCGACCGCCAGGAGGCCGCTTGCGAGGCGGGCGCGGATGCGCCGCGGCGAGCGCGTCGCGCGAAGCGGGAATCGGAGGCGCGCAAGCCGGCAGGACACAGGTGTATCGCCCGCGCTGCGTGACCAAGGTCACATCCGCGGCCGATGGGAAACGGTAACTTGTGAGCATTCTAGCGCGGGGAAATACCGCGCTGCGCCGGCGCAAGGCGCGGCACACGCTGCAGCAATACCGGAGGCATCGACATGGCAGAAACACTCGCCCGGCAAGGCGTGACGCTCGCGCCTCGCGCAAGGGCGCGCGAGCGCGCGCGGCCCTACTGGAATCCGTATGCAGTCGGCGTCCTGCTCGGCCTCGTGCTGCTCGCGACGTACGCGATCACCGGCCGGGGCTTAGGCGCGACCGCCGCGTTCTCGACCATCGCCACCTGGCTCACCGGCCTCTATTCGCCGGAAATCGTGCTGGCGAACCCCGTGCACTCGCGCTACTGGAGCGATGGCGCGCCGCTTTCCAACTGGACGCTGGCCCTGCTGATCGGCACGTTCATCGGCGCGTTGGTGTCGGGCCTGCAGGGGAGGCGCATGCGCTTCACCGTCGAGCGCGGCCCCCGCGTCAGCGACGGGCAGCGTCTGGCGCTCGCCTTCCTCGGCGGCTACATCGCCGCGTGGGGCGCGCGCATCGCCAAGGGCTGTACCAGCGGGCAGGCACTGACCGGCGGTTCAATGCTCAATGTCGGCAGCCTCGTCTTCATGCTGGCGGTTTTCGCCGCCGCCTACGGTCTCGCGTACTTGGTGCGCAAGGAGTGGCTCTGATGCTTCCGCTCGCCTCCTCGATGGAATGGAGCCTCGGTGTCGATCTCGCGATCGCGCTGGCGCTGGGTGTCGGCTTCGGCTTCTGCCTCGAGCGCGCCGGCTTCGGCAGCGCGCGCAAACTGACCGCCGTGTTCTACCTGTGGGACATGGCCGTCGTGAAGGTGATGTTCACCGCGATCGTCACCGCGATGCTCGGCCTGTTCGCGCTGTCGGCGCTCGGCGTGATGAACCTGGGAGAGATCTACCTCGAGCCGACCAATCTTGCTGCGCAGGGGATCGGCGGACTCGTGTTCGGCGCCGGCTTCATCATCGGCGGCTACTGCCCCGGCACCTCGATCGCCGCCATCGCCACCGGCCGCAAGGACGCGATGACGTTTGCGCTCGGCATGCTCGCCGGCGTGTGGAGCTACGCGCAGTTCACGCCGGGAATCGATGCCTGGATCAAGGCCGGCTCGCAGGGCGACATGACGCTGCCGAGTCTGACCGGCATCGGCATGGGCTGGTGGGCGCTCGCGTTCGTGGCGTTCCTCGTCTTCGCCGGCTGGGGCATGAGCGTGCTCGAGCAGCGCTTCGCGGACCTGCGCCCGCACGCTGGCTGACGAACCCGGCAAGGCGGCCGCACGCTCGGGTCCGTCGGCCGACGCATCACGCGGTGCCGGTCACGCCTGCGCAGCCGGAGGCGACAGGCGCGACGGCCTTGCGTACACTTCGTTGTCCTCGGTCGCGCAGGCGTCGGCCGGACTTACCGTTTCGCCTGCCGCGCGTCGCCTCCAAGGCCGGGAGACCGTAACGCGCCTCGAAATCCCGCGGCCGGTCGCCCATCTCGTCCGCAGCCCCGTTGACTTCCTGCCAGCCGATCCTCAGCAGCATCGAGAGGGCGAAGGCGACTTGTCAGCTGCCTTCGCCGCCATCGGCAGACTGCCAGACGAAAGCGGCGCGTGCCGAAGCGCGCGCCGCAGGCTCGCTCGCGCGTCGACCCGCGGTCGACTGGCGCGACGAAGTGCCGGTCAGAACTTGCGGTTGTACGCGACGCCGAGCAGGTATTCCTTCATCTGGATCGTTTCCGTCGTCGTCGGCGGCAACCCGAAGCCCGCGAACAGGCTGGTGCCGGTGACCGAGTTGTTCGCCGCATACATGAACGCCCCGGTGATCTCGGACACCTTGTCGATCCGCCAGGTCGCACCGATCGAGTACTGGTTCACGACCACGCCCGGCGCGATGATGTTGAAGGTGACATCCTGCGGCTGGATCGGATTCTCCGAGTGGTTGTAGCCGGCGCGGAAGGTCCACTGGTCGTTCATCGTGTACTGCACGCCGATCTTCCAGACGTCGATGTTCTGCCAGCCGAAGCCGGCGCCGTTGCTGCCGCCCAGGCATGCATCGAGCTGCCCGGCGGCGCAGTTGTAGATGAGCGCACCGGGGTTGCTCACCGAGGGTGCGTCGTCGTAGAAGATGCGCTGGAAATCGAGCGCGATCAGCCATTGGCTGGTCGGACGGAAGGCGAAGCCGACGGTGAAGTTGGACGGGATGTCGAACCCGCCCTGCTGCGCGAACAGGCCCTTGTACTTGTCGAAGTCGCCCATGCTGATCTTGCTCCCGTAGGCTACGCCGACGGCGAACTGATCGGTGAACTGCCCCAGGTAGCCGACCCGGACGCCCACACCCCAGGCGTCGCTGTAGCCGTTGTTGGTGACGCTGCCCGGGCTGGTCGAGAAGGCCTCGAATGCCTGCAGGCCTTCCGCCTTGAAACGCTGGTAGGCGATCACCGGCGTGATGCCGACCGAATGCCCCTTGGTAAATTGCCACGACGCGTACGGCGCGATCATCAATTGCATCAGGTCGACGCCGAGGCTGTCACTGCCGCACAGCAGGTTGTAGGGGCCGACCGGTCCGCCCCGGAACTGGCTGCAGGCGCTCGCGTTGGGAATCTGCCCGCCGGGATAATCGGTGTTCATGCCGCCGTTGCCGTAGACGGAGAGGCCGAAGGCGAGTTCGGGGCTGTACTTCCAGTTGACGCCGAACTCGGGGATGAAGAAGTTGGTGCTGCCGCTGTCGGCCGAGCCATCGATGTTGGCCGGTCCCGACCCGCTGCGCTCGGCGCTGCGGTGCGGGCTGAACCAGGCGACACCGAGTTGCCACTCGTTGCCGAGGAACGACATCGCGCCGGGATTGACCGCGCCGCCGAACGGCTCCTGCGCGACCGCGACCGCGGCCCCGCCCATGCCGTTCGCCTTCATCCCGTAGCCGTTCGCGAAATAACCGTCGGTGGCCTGCGCCACGCCGGGCATCAGGCCGGCGATTGCCAGAGCAAGCGCCGCGCGACGCAGCGCCACTTTCGAATCTGTTCTCATGGGGTCCTCGGTGAGGGATTTCGGGCGCTGCGCCCGGGTCGTGGAAAGCCGCATTCCGCTATCACACAGAATGCGCATAGACCGATATATAGGTTCCCGGACCGCGCCCGGTTTTGCGGCGCATCAAGGATTGCGCGGTCAAGGGGAATAACGCCCAACATTGTTGCGGTGGCGTCGGGGGCCGCCCGCAAACATGCGCGGCAACGCATGAAGCGCTGCCCGCGGGTGGCGTGCTTCATTCGCAAGAATGTGATTGAAGTCACATATTTCGGCGGCCCGAATCCCTACAGTTCGACCCACCCACTCATCGACCACCCATCCGGAGACAAATCATGCAAGCCAACGTTGGCGGTTTCGATCGCATCGCGCGCATCGTGCTCGGCATTGCGCTCATCCTGTTTACGTTGCTCTCGACCAGCGAGTACCGCTGGTGGGGGCTGATCGGCATCGTGCTGCTTTTCACGGGCTTCGTCCGCTGGTGCCCGCTCTATGCCCCGTTCGGCATCAAGACCTGCCGAACGCCTTGACGTGAAGCAACGCGTTGCGCGGCTGGCTGTCGTTCCTGCATTCGCCCTGCTCACCATGGCTGCGGTGGCGGCCGGTCCGGCGACTGCGCCGGATCCGGCAGCCACGATCGTCGTCGCCATGCAGGACGTGCCGCAGACGTTTGCAGCCGAGGGCGTCGTCGAGGCCATACGGCAGGCGACGGTCGGGGCGCAGGTGAGCGGCCGTGTGCTCGAGCTGTCGGTCAAGGCCGGCGATCCGGTGCGCGCGGGACAGGTGCTCGCGCGCATCGATCCGCGCACTGCGGATCAGGCGCTGGCGGCAAGCCGGTCGCAGGTCGCCGAGGCGGAGGCCAATCTGGCCAACGCGCGCCAGCGCTACGAGCGCAACCGGCAACTGCTCGCGCAGAAGTTCGTAAGCCAGGCGGCGGTCGACCAGTCCGAGTCCGAGTACAAGGCTGCGCAGGCGCAGCTCGCGGCGATGAAGGCCGGCGTCGGGCAGGCGGTTGCGCAACAGTCGTTTGCGACGATTACCGCACCCTACGCAGGCGTCGTCGGCGCCACGCACGCCGAAGCGGGCGACATGGCCACGCCAGGCAAGCCGATCGTCACGGTGTTCGACCCGCGCGAGCTCCGGGTGGTCGCGACGCTTCCGCAGGCCGCGCTGTCGCAATGGAAGCGCGAACCGCTGCCGGCCGTCGAGATTCCCTCCGTCGGCCGGTCGCTTGCCCCGACGAAGGTGACGCTGATGCCGATGGCCGATGCGCGTGCGCATACGGTGCGCGTCCGGCTCGATCTGCCGCCAACCGAGGGTCTTCTGCCCGGGCAGTACGCGCGCTCCTATTTCCCGACCGGCACGACGCGCGCGCTGACGGTGCCCGCAGCGGCGCTGCTGAGGCGCGGTGAGCTGCTCGCCGTCTATGTCGTCGGGGCGCAGGGGCAGCCGCAACTGCGGCAGGTGCGCACGGGTGACACGTTCGCCGATGGACGCGTCGAGATTCTGTCGGGTCTCGCAGCCGGCGAACGGATCTTCCTGAATCCGGTGGCCGCAGGGATGGTGGTTGCGACGAGCAGTTCCCGCTGACGTCCGCGCACTTCTGCCAATCCAACGCGTACCGCAGATGGGCATCTCCGGGCGGATCGCCGCCTTCTTCCTCGCATCGCGGCTGACGCCGCTCATCGGCGTATTGCTGCTGCTGTCGGGGCTGTTCGCGGTGGCCGTGACGCCGCGCGAAGAGGAGCCGCAGATCGACGTCACGATGGCGAACGTCTTCGTGCCGTTCCCGGGGGCTTCCGCAGCAGATGTCGAGCAGCTCGTCGCGCTGCCCGCCGAGCAGGTGCTGTCGCAGATCCAGGGGCTCGAGCACGTCTGGTCGACATCGCGACCGGGGCAGGCGCTCATCACCGTGCAATACAAGGTCGGCGTCGCGCGCAACGACGCGATCGTTCGGCTGCACGACACGATCCTGTCGCACAAGGACTGGCTGCCGAAGGAGCTCGACGTCGGCGAGCCGCTGGTCAAGCCAAAGGCAATCGACGACGTGCCGATCGTCGCGATTACGCTGTGGACGCAGGACCCCGCACGCGGCGCCTACGATCTCGAGCGGATCGCGCACGCGGTCGAGGAGGACTTGAAGCGCGTGCCGGGCACGCGCGAAGTCACGACGATCGGCGGGCCGGGGCGCGTCGTGCAGGTGCTGCTCGACGACGAGAAGCTCGCGGGCTACGGCCTGTCCGCGGCGGACTTGCGCCGCATGCTCGTCGCCGCGAACACTTCGCTCCCCGCGGGCCACCTCGTGCGCGACAACCGGTCGGTGCGGGTGGAGACCGGCAGCTTCCTCGAATCCGCGCGCGATGTGCGCGAGCTGGTCGTCGGCGTGCACGACGGGCAGCCCGTGTACCTCGCCGACGTCGCGCGCGTGGTCGACGGCCCGCCGCCGCCGTCGCGCTACGTCACCCACACGATCGGGGCCGCGGGCGCGGAGGCAGGCGCCGGCCGCGCAGCCGGTGCGACCTATCCGGCGGTGACGATCCAGGTCACGAAGAAGCCAGGCGAGAATGCGGTCGACGTCGCCCGTCGCATCGAGCAGCGCGTCGCCGAGCTGCGCAACACCGTGATTCCCGCCGGTGTCGAGACGACGGTCACGCGCGATTACGGCAAGACCGCGGACGCGAAGGCGAAGCTCCTGATCTACAAGCTGATGTTCGCGACGCTTTCGGTGGTCGCGCTGGTATTCGTCACGCTCGGGCGGCGCGAGGCCGCGATCGTCGGCATTGCCGTCATCCTCACGCTCGCGGCGACGCTGTTCGCTTCATGGGCGTGGGGATTCACGCTCAACCGCGTGAGCCTGTTCGCGCTGATCTTCTCGATCGGCATCCTCGTGGACGACGCAATCGTCGTCGTCGAGAACATCCATCGCCACCGCCCGCTCGAACCGCAGTCACCGCTCGCCGCGCTGATTCCGAAGGCGGTGGACGAAGTGGGCGGGCCGACGATCCTCGCGACTTTCACCGTGATCGCGGCGTTGCTGCCGATGGCGTTCGTCACCGGTCTCATGGGCCCGTACATGAGCCCGATCCCGATCAACGCGAGCATGGGGATGCTGATCTCGCTCGGCGTGGCGTTCATGATCACGCCATGGCTTGCGCTGCGTCTCGCGCCCAAGGGCGACGGCGCGCACGGCGACCATGGGCCCGGCAGGCTCGATCGCTGGCTCGCGACGTCGTTCGGGCGCCTGCTGACGCCTTTCGTGGATCCCTTGCGTGGCGCGCGCCGGCGCGCACTTCTGGGCATCGGCATCCTGGTCGCGATCGCGGCGTCGATCTCGCTTGCATTCGGAGAGCTCGTCGTGCTGAAGATGCTGCCGTTCGACAACAAGAGCGAGTTCCAGGTCGTGGTCGACATGCCGGCCGGATCGCCGGTGGAGCGCACGGCCGCCGCCGTCGCGGACATTGCCGCGTTCGTGGCAACGGTTCCGGAAGTAACCGATCTGCAGGCGTACGCCGGAACCGCGTCGCCGATCAACTTCAACGGCCTCGTCCGGCAGTACGAGCTGCGCCAGCTGCCAGAGCAGGGCGACGTGCAGGTGAACCTGGTCGACCGGAAGCTGCGCTCGCGGCAGAGCCACGAGATCGCGCTCGCCGTGCGGCCGCCGCTCGAGGAAATCGGCTCGCGCCACGGTGCGAAGGTGAAGGTCGTCGAGGTGCCACCGGGCCCGCCGGTGATGAGTCCGATCGTCGCCGAGATCTACGGCCCGGACGAACCGGGACGCCACGCGCTCGCGAAGCTCGTGCGCGGCGCGCTGGCGAAGGAGCCGCACGTCGTCGGGCTCGATGATTCGATCGAGGATGCCGCGCCGCGCGCACTCGTGCGCGTGGACCGGCGCAAGGCGGCGATTGCGGGCGTAACCACCGCCGATGTCGTTGCGGCGCTGCGCGTCACGCTGGACGGCGACGACGTGACCTCGCTGCACGATGCGCGGTCCAAATACGCGGTCCCGATTCGCCTGGCCTTTCCGCCGGAGCAGCAGGGCAGGCTCGAGCGCCTCCTGGCGACGACGGTCAGGAGCGCGAGCGGCGTCAACGTCCCGCTGTCCGAGCTCGTGCAGGTGCAGCCGGCCGAGCGCGAGAAGACACGCTATCGCAAGGACCTGCTGCCGGTCTCGTACGTGTATGGCGACGTTGCCGGCGGAACGGACAGCCCGCTCTACGGCATGTTCGGAGCGCGGGGCAACTTGGCCGCGCTCGCGGTACCGAACGGTGGACGGCTCGACGAGCATTTCATCGCGCAGCCCTCGGACCCGTACCGCGCCTATGCACTCAAGTGGGACGGCGAGTGGCAGGTCACCTACGAGACGTTCCGCGACATGGGGATCGCCTACGCAGTCGGGCTGATCCTGATCTACCTTCTCGTCGTCGCGCAGTTCGGATCGTACGTCACGCCGCTCGTGATCATGGCGCCCATCCCGCTCACGATCATCGGCGTGATGCCCGGGCACGCGCTGCTCGGCAAGCCCTTCACCGCGACGTCGATGATCGGGATGATCGCGCTCGCCGGCATCATCGTGCGCAACTCGATCCTGCTCGTCGACTTCGTCAACCTGCAGGTCGCAAGGGGCGTTCCGTTGTCGCGGGCGGTGGTCGACGCGGCCGCCGCGCGCGCGAAGCCCATCGCGCTCACGGGGCTCGCGGCGATGGCGGGTGCGTTCTTCATCCTCGACGACCCGATCTTCAGCGGGCTTGCGATCGCGCTGATCTTCGGCATCCTGGTCTCGACGCTGCTGACGCTCGTCGTGATCCCCGTCCTCTACTACGCCGTCAACCGGCGGCACCTCGAATCGGCGAGTGCGCCGATCGCCCAGGGCGAACTCCCGGCCGCGAGCGGCTAGTCCGAATTGCTTCCCGGGTGGCCGGCGCGAAGTGCTCGACGCGGCTCGGGTCTTGATCGAATCGGCAGCGGCTTGGTGAAATATCCGGGCTAGTCCCCGCGCCGCCGCTCGTCTGCGCCGGTGGCGGCCGCAATCCGCTCGATACGCTCCGCGAGCGCGGTGACTTCGGCGCGCAGCGCGCGAATTTCGTCTGCCAGCGTCGCCGGCGTCGGCTGTGCCCCGGCCTCGCCGTGCTGCGGAACTTCCGCGTCGCCGGCGGCCGCATGCGCGGACGAGCCAAGAAGACCCACCGCCACCGATTCCACGCGGCTGCGCAATGCCGCAATCTCGTGTGCGAGCCGCCTGCGCTCGGACTCCTCGTCGCGACCGAGAAGCACGGCGACGACGTTGGCGGTGAAAAGCGAGAGCAGCGCCCAGCCGATCAGCGAGACGAACACCGCGACCACGCGAGAGGGCCCAGTAGTCGGCACGATGTCGCCGTAGCCGATGGTCGTTGCCGTCACGAACGCGAGCCACACGCCGTCCCAGTAGCTCTTCACGTTCGGTTCGAGCCAATAGAGCGTCCCCCCAGCGACGAGCGCGGTCGCGACGGCAACGCCGGTCAGAAGCGGCGCGCCGCGTCGCGTCAGCAGCACGCTGAAGTCGGCACCGACCTTCAGCAGCACGAGCCCGCCGAGTCCTGCGCGCAGCACGCGCACAATCGGGATCCACTCGGTCGCGCTGCCGAGCAACGCGGCCGCCGACGCGAGGAGGATCACGAAATTAAGCCAGTTCCCGACCAGGTAGCGGCGCGGGAAGCTCGAGATGGATGCCATCCAGAACGTCTCGAACAGGAAGGCAACGAGGATGATCGCGTCCAATGCGCGCGCCACCCCGTGCCACGCCGGATGGTCCACGGCTTCGCCCAGTAGGTACGCGGGAATGGCAAGCAGCGCGATCGCCACCATCACCCAGTGCAGGCGGCCCTGCCAGTGGCGCGCGCGCGCGTTGTCGTCGGGCTCGATGCCGGCGAGACCGACCCAGGCGAGGGGATTGCGCGTCATCGTTGGCGGATGAATAGCGGGCACGGCAGTTGCGTTGTTCCGGCAGCGTGCTGCCCGCGGAAGCGGGCGATCTCCCTGCCGCGCGATGGTACATGAGCGGCGCGCCGTCCCGGCGTGCCGCTAGATTGCGCACGGTGCGGCAGCAACCGATGGCGCGCGCTGTCGAAGCCTGTTTCCCGCAGCTCGTCGCCGACGTTCGGTGGCCATGCATTCGTATTCACCGGGTCCCCGAAACCCGTCGTCGTCGCGCAACGAGTTTGCCGCCGCGTGTTGAACGCGATGGTGATGCCGTTCCCATCGATGTTGGCGCTGCGAAGCCCGGGGGCACAACCCCGTTTTGTCCGGTCTTCGCGTCACGTCGTGTACGCGACACCATCGCAGCGGTGCCGTGTTACTGCTACTCGCTGACGCCGCATGCCGGTCACGACCACACCTGTCGGCAACAGGAAATTCCGCGAGTTTTCAGGTGCTTATGACAACGTCATCGACGCAGTCACGCGCGTTTTCATTCGCGAATCCCGGCGCAGCGAGCGCTGATCACCTCACTTTCCCGTCAACCGACCATCGGGCCGGTTGCCGATTGGCACGCAGGCTGCACCTTATTGGCCATCGGTAATCGTCACGCGATTGGGCCGGGACCATGAGTACTACAAACTCGAAGAATGGAAGTCCAACGCATGCGACTGTCCGGTTTGCTGCGTTGCTCACGGACGCCGGCTTCGGCAGGGCCAACGAACGTGGCTCGGCCGCCTTGATGACCAAGATGCTGCTGCCGGCGATCCTGTTTGCGATGTCGCTCATTTGCATGCTGCCGAGCGGGGCCCAGGCGCAGGGTGCCGCGCCCTCGAACGCACCGAGCAAGGTCGCGCGTGACCTGCAGGCCGGCGTCGCCCTCGCCAACACGCCGGCGGTCAACTGGGCGCGCGATGTCAAGGGCGCGCGCTACGTGCAGGCGATCGTGGTCAGCAATTCCGCCGATCCGGAGATGACCGACCTGCGCGCATTCGTGCTAAGCACCGGCGGTTCCGTGCTTGCGCGTCATTCGGGTATCAAGGCACTGACCGTGTTGATGAAGGCGGGCACCGTCAATGCGCTCGCGCAGCGCAACGACGTGGTCAGCGTGTCGCCGAACCGGGAAGTCCGGCGGACGGCCAGCACGCTCGAATCGATCACCGGCGCATTGGCGAGCAACGTGCGCACCAGCAGCACCAAGACGAGCTACAGCGGAGTGGACGGGACGGGCATCGGGATCGCGGTGCTGGATTCGGGGGTGATGAAGGCGCACGACGGCTTTCTGGACGGCAACGGCGCCACCCGCGTTGCGCGCAACGTCGACATGTTCAACAGCGCAGCGGCCAACTGGACGATGGGCGTCGACACGACCGCATCGTTGAAGCCGGGAATCTCGGCGCTCAGCACCTACGAGGCTCAGATCGACACGAGCAACGACGTGACGCAGGACCCGTTCGGCCACGGGACGCACGTGGCCTCGGTCGCCGCCGGCCGCGCCAAGTACTACGCCTCGGGAACACCCGATACGACCGGCATCGCACCGAATGCGAAGATCTACGATGTCAGGGTGCTCGACGACTTTGGATACGGCACCGTGAGCGACGCGATCGAAGGCATCCAGTGGGCCATCTATCACGCCAAGGAATACAAGATCCGCGTGCTGAACATCAGCCTGGCGGCCGATTCGACCGAGACCTGGCAGACGGATCCGCTGTGCGCTGCTGTGCGCAGTGCCACTTCCGCTGGCATCACCGTGGTGGTTGCGGCCGGTAACTTCGGGCAGTCGACCTCCGGTCAGGAGGTCTTCGGCGCGGTCGGTAGCCCGGGCAACGACCCGTCGGTCATTACTGTGAGCGCGATCAATTATCACGATACGGTGGCCCGCAGCGATGACACCGTCACCAACTTCAGCTCGCGCGGACCGACGCGGTCGTCGTATCTCAACAGCAGCGGCGTGCGCGTGGTCGACAACCTGCTCAAACCCGATCTGGTGGCGCCGGGCAACAAGACCGTCAGCGCCGCGGCCACCGCGGCGAACAGCGGAACGCCGACCTGGAACTACCTCGCCAGCCAGAACCACAGCACGCTGGTCGCGGCGCTGGGCATCACGCAACTCTACCCCGAAACCCAGATGCTCATGAGCGGGACCTCGATCGCCGCCCCGGCCGTGGCCGGCACGGTGGCGTTGATGCTGCAGGCGAACCCGGGGCTCACGCCGCCGCTGATCAAGGCGATCCTGCAATACACGGCGCAGCCGCTGCCGAACTACAACCTTCTCCAGCAAGGTGCGGGGATGCTCAATATCGACGGTGCGATCGCGTTGTCCAGGGTGCTCAGGACCGATATCGCCACGCAAATCGAAGCGAACAACCTCAGCGCCGGTGTCAGTATCCTGGCATCGGGCAAGTCGATGCCGACACAGTCGTCGACGATCAACGGCACGAGCTTCAACTGGTCGCGCATCGTGTTCGTCGGCGGCAACCGCGTCGTCAGTGGCAGCAAGCTGTTCACCCAGTACCAGCCAATCTGGGACCCGCGCATCACGTGGGCCGGCGACGTGGTGCGCAAGCGCGTTCCCGTCTACTGGTCGGGCGGGGGCATCACCTCCGACACCTACGTGAAGTACTTCACCGACACGGCGGCGCCGAACCAGACCCTGCTTTCGGCGGGAGTGGTCAGCGGGAATTCGCTCGTCGGCGCCAGCTCCCTGAAGAAAGCGACCGGTACGTTCTTCCCGACCGCGACGCTGTCGGGAGCGCTGATCGGCGGCAGCGGCCTGGTCTTGAGCGAAGGCATCGTGTTGAGCGAAGGCATCGTATTGAGCGAAGGCATCGTGTTGAGCGAAGGTATCGTGTTGAGCGAAGGCATCGTGTTGAGCGAAGGCATCGTGTTGAGCGAAGGCATCGTGTTGAGCGAGGGCCTGGTGCTCTCCGAAGGCGGCACGCCGGTCGTTTCGTTCAAGTTCAGCGTGCGCGGCGAGTAATGAGCGGCGGTTTGTCGCGAAGCGAGCGTGCCGCTGGCCCGCATGTTTCACCAGGGCGCGGGAATTTGGTGTGGCGGTTTGCGGCCTGGATCGGGCGCAGCCGACGACGTCAATAGCAGCGACTATTGGCAAGGAGATCAAGCCCGAGCGAGGTGCAAAACGACCGCCAATGACCGCGCAGTCCACCCGTACAACGTGTTCCACCGGTGGCGGGTCCCAAGTGCTTGGCAAGGCTCGGGTCTTCATTGAATCGGCGGCGGCCTGGTGAAATATCCGGGCTAGGACATGAACATGATGACAAACCGACCCGCTATGTCCGGCCCCGAAACGCTGGTGAAGGCGTCCGTGCGGGGCATGGACGACTACACCCCCCAGGCGAAAGCCTACTGGTGGACCACGAGCCTCGTCGGGGCCGCGGCGCTCGGCCTCGCGCTGCTCAATGTCGCACAATTCGATCGTGCCACCTTGCTGCAGGTCGTGGGCGGCACCGGGATCGCGGCGCTGGCCGGGCTCTTTCCGGTGCGCATTCCCGGCACCAAGACATCGTTAGCCGGTGCCGAGCTGTTCATCTTCCTGCTGCTGCTCGTCCATGGGCCTGCCGCAGCGACGATCGCGGCGGCGGCCGAGGCCGCGGTCGGCTCGTTTCGAACGTCGAAGCGATGGACCAGCCGCATCGGCAGCCCGGCGATGGCCGCGCTCGCGATGTACGGCTGCGGGACTGCGTTCGTCCTGGCAACCGATGCGGTGCGCAACGAAGGTGTATTGGGCGGCTCGTGGCTCTTCGCCGGGCTGTTGATCTTTGCGCTCGGATACTTCGCGTGCAATGCGTTGTTGACGATGACGCTGATCGCCCTCAAGCAGGGCGAGCCCGTCGATGTGCGGAGGCTCCTCAGCGCGAACAGCTGGATCGGTATCGCCTATGTGGCGAGCGCCTCGAACGCCGGACTCGTCTATGTCAGCTTCGAGCGCTTCGGCACTCCCGTGCTTCTCGCCACCGTGCCGATCCTCGCGCTGTTCCTGGTCACGATCCACGCCCGTTTCCGTCGATCCGAGGCGGCCGAACGCCACGTGGCGGAGCTGCAGGAACGTGAAGCGCGCTTTCATAGCGCGTTCACCGACGCCGCCGTCGGCATGGTGCTGGTGTCGCCCGAGGGGCGCGTTCTCCAGTCCAACGAGACCCTGGCGAGGCTGCTCGGCCGCACGACCGCGGAATTGACCGGTATCGAATTGTGGAAGCTCGCACACCCGGGCGATGCCGATTCGCTGCAGGCGCAGATTCGCGGGATGCTGAAGGGCCCCGTGTCGAAGTCCGCCACCAGACTCCGCTTCCGGCACACGACCGGCCGCGAAGTATCGGTTTCAATGAACGCCTCGTTGTTCAGCGAAGGGCTCTCGATCGTGCTGATGGGATCCGATGATGCGGGCGCATCGCCAGCGCGCGGAACGGCCTAGGGAAGGTCTGAATTATCGGTCGGTATGACGGCTATCAACGTGCGGAATGCTCAATCGACATGTGATCGCGGTTTTCTCAGGCCGCGAGCCCGCTTTCCAGCGCCATTCGGCCTCGTTTCGAGGCCGTCGGGTGCGTTCCGGACGCACCTCGCCTACGTACTCAGCAACCGTCTTCGCACGCGGTACACATTGGCCAAGCCAAATAGCATGTACATCTGCGCCAGGTTCTTCGCGATCCCTCGGTAACGCACCTTGGTGTGACCCCACAACCGCTTGACCACCAGGAACGGATGCTCGACCACGGCGCGCTCCCGCGACAGGCGCCGGTTGCGAGCCCGCTGCGCCTGGGTCAGCGGCCGATGCTTCGACCCGCGTTGGTTGACGTTGAACGCGATCCCGGCGGCCTGGGCCTGCGCTTGCAGTTCCTGCGAGTGGTAGGCCGAGTCGCCATGCAGGCTCTCTTCCGCGCCGTGCAGCAACTCGCCGAGCACGTTCACATCCGCCACGTTCGCCGCCGTGGCCTGCAGCGTGTGCACCAGCCCAGAGTCGGTGTCGGTGCCGGTATGCACCTTCATGCCGAAGTACCACTGCCGGCCTTTGCGCGTCTGGTGCATCTGCGGGTCACGTTCCTTCTTCGCGTTCTTGGTCGAAGGCGGCGCATTGATGATCGTCGCGTCCACGATGGTGCCCCGGCCGACCAGCATGCCGCGCTCGGCCAGGTGGGTGTTGATCGCGGCAAACAACTGTGCGGTGAGCTGATGCTGCTCCAGCAGCCGCCGAAAATTCAGGATCGAGGTCTCATCCGGGATCACGTCGGCATCGGTGCGGATGCCGGCGAAGCGGCGCATCGTCAGCGAGTCGTACAGTGCTTCCTCGGCCCCCGGATCCGACAGGTTGTACCACTGCTGCAGGCAGTAGATACGCAGCATCCGCGGCAGCGGCAACGGCGGGCGCCCGCCGGCCGGACTGCCTTTCGGGTAATGCGGTTCAATCGACGCCTCCAGCTGCGCCCACGGCACGACCTGCTCCATCTCGGCGAGAAACTGCTCGCGCCGCGTCCGCTTGCCCTTGTCGAAGTAGCCGGTCATCGCCAGTGCCATCTGCTTCATCGGAGCTCTCCTCGTCACCATCGCCCATCAACGCAGTGGCGCTTCGCTCCGATGACAAATCGAGCAGCTTTTTCAGAGTTTCCCTAGGAGTCCGGGCGGCAGAAGGAATTGGTCATGACCGCTTTCGGCTTCGACTTCGTAGAACGACCAACAACCGATTATTTCGTGGTCGGAAGGGACTTGATGACCCCCGAAAACGTGTCACTTTTCTTCTGCCGCCCGGACTCCTAGGAGCGAATCCTGCGGAGAGCGCTTGACCCAGTGTTGGCGGAAGGCAGTGGACATCGTCAAGAGCTATTCCGCGGTGCAGATGCCGCGCATGACCAACACCTACATGCTCGGCGGCAAGCGCACGCCCGACGAGATCGTCAGCAGCCTGTAGCGCGGCCTGTACGCCGCCAACTTCGGCGGCGGCCAGGTGGACATCACCAGCGGCAACGACATGGCGCTCGACACCGGCGTGGGCGTGTGCGGCAAGGAGGGCCAGAGCGTGCCGGTGGGCGTACGGGTTTACGTCGGCCGAACCCGCCGCGACCGATAGCTTGAACGAGAAGATCCCGTCGAGCGCGCCGGCATCGGTCAGCCGCCTCGATGTGCACCCGGCCGTCGACTTGGAAGCTGCCGCCATGTTCACGAGCGAAATCGCTCGGTGAAGCATAGGTCCGCCTGCCTCGCGGTCTTCCGCCAAGCGGCCCGTGGTTCAGAGGCGGTCGAGGGCCGTCAGCAATTCTGCGGCCTTGACAATAGGGCAGCGAACTCGGCCAGTGAGTCTGAGGAGGTCCTTGTCCCCGGTGACAAGATAGTCAGCCCTTCCGACCACGGCGAGTTGCAGGAAGGGGACGTCGAACGGGTCGCGGCACGGCGGAGTTCTGGGCGGCTTGGTGGGCACGACGATGCTGGTGCAATACGGGAGATAGTCGGCCAAGAGTTCCCGTTGCTCCTCGGCCGCGAGCCTGAACTTGGGATAGGTCAGCACCCGCATGAGCTCTGCGGCCGTGGCCTTCGACACGAGGGGATGGAAGATCGCCTGCTGCCAGGCAAGGCGCACGCGCGCCAGCCGGCCCCGGGTGAACAGCAGTGCCGACAGCACGACATTGGTGTCCAGCACCACCCGTGGCACCGGTCTCATTTGCTGGTCTTGCGTGCGCCCCGGCGGGCCCAGGTGACGGCGTCGGCGACGTCCTGCTCGCGCAAATCGAGCTCGGCCAGCTTGGCCCGCACGGCGTCGGCGCGCTGGATGCGCACCGGCGTCAGGACGATCTGGCCATCCTTGGCTTGAATATCGAAGTATTCAACGGGACCCACGGCATTGGTAATGGCCTTGGGCAGCGTGAGCTGGTTCTTGGCGGTGATCTTGGCCAGCATGGCGAAACTCCTTTTGTCGGAAAGTACTGATTCCTTACTTTAGCAAATTTCGGAGCCTTCGCCCGATCTTCCTGCGGCCCGCACCTCGACTTGCCTGCCTGGATGCCGGCCTCAAGGATCGCCTGCGCCGTCTCGAGCGTTCGAACTCATTCCGCCCGAGCCTGCCCGCCGGCGCGGCCACGAAGCTGCACGCGGCTCCTACGGCCAACGCGGTGCGGCCGCACAACTTGCACCCGAACGTCTCAACGGGTGCGAGTGTCCGCTATGAAGCGCAAATCCCCGAGGCGCGGGAACGGCAGTACCCGTCGACCCTGACCTGACGGGGGACCTTCCCGAAAGCCGTCATCCAACTTCCGAGAAGCAGGCGCTTGGCAGCCTTGGGCGGACGGCTAATGTTTCGACTGTTGTAGCGCCCTCGATGCCATGCCGGCGCCCGTCTGCGACCGCCTGATCAGGCATCGAGATTGTCGTAGACCCACGAATGGGCCGCCATCGCTGCGGGAAGACCGAACGTGGTGATCGGGAGCAACACCGTCTGCGGAATCTCTGCGGCAGCGCTTGCATTTGAAACGCATTGACACTGGGGAGCCACTCAACGTTTGCGAGACTCGGCGTTCGTAGAACAGTAATTCGCAAGGGAATTGATCCGAGCGCTCGTTTGAGTGAAGTTGCGCATGATTGCGGCCCGCGCAGTTGCGCGCTGTAGGGGCCAGGTGCGACGAGGGCGCGTAGCGCGCGACAAGCCAAGGCGCTGGGCGCTGACATTTACTTCTGGGATGAATCCGGTTTCCGGGCCGATACGGTCCATGGCAAGACTCGGGGCGTGCGGGGCCAAACGCCGGTGGTGCTACGGCCCGGGCAGCGGCAATCCTTCAGCGCCGCTTCGGCGGTCAATGCCAATGGCGCGTTCTGGTCATGCACCTATGACGGCGCGCTCAATGCTGAACTGTTCATCGAGTTTCTGAAGCAGATGATGAAGTACCGCCGGAGGCCGCTCCATCTGGTGTTCGACAGCCTGCCGGCACACAAGGAGGCGATCGTGCGCGATTACGTGGCCGCGACCGAAGGCCGACTGACCTTGCACTTCCTGCCGGGCCATGCCCCCGACCTGAATCCGGACGAGTTGGTGTGGAGCCATGTCAAACGGACGGGCACCGCAAGGCGCCCACTGCAACAGGGCGAGAAACTGCGCGACAAGATTGAGGAGCAACTCGCACGGCTGCAGCAAATGCCTCGTCTTGTGCGCTCATTCTTCCGTGCTCCTTCTGTCGCCCACATTGGCGACTGCTGAGCAATAAGTGGGCCCGGCTGGATTCGAACCAGCGACCAAGGGATTATGAGTCCCCTGCTCTAACCGACTGAGCTACGGGCCCCGAGCGCAACGTTCGCCGCGCGAGAAACCGCGATGCGGCGCCGCCGATTATAGGCCTTGCGCATCGGTGCATGGCCCGCGCGGGGTGGAAGCCATGCGGAGAGGTCTCGGGCAGCCCATGACCTGCCGCAACTTTGCGGTCGTGGCCGTGGATTAAACTCCGGCGTGGCGATGTGCCACTTCGCGCGATGTGCCCTCATGCTGCACCACTATCTCCGCCCGCTCCTCACTCCGTCTTCGGTCGCGCTGATCGGCGCGTCCGACCGCCCCGACTCGCTGGGCCGCATCGTGTTCGAGAACATTCTCGCCGAACAGTTTCACGGCGAGATGTTTCCGGTCAACCCCAGCCATCGCAAGGTGCTGGGGCAGAAGTCGTGGCGTTCGGTCGCGGCGATCGGCAAGACGGTCGATCTGGCGATCATCGCTGCGCCGCCCAGCGCCACCCACGACATCATCGCTGCCCTGCCGAAGGGAAGGCTGCACGCGGCGATTCTGCTGACCGATCCGCCTGCGGGGGACATCAACGCAGCGCGACGCTGGACACGCGAAGTCGCAACGCTGGCGCAGCGCCGCGGCGTGCGCCTGGTGGGGCCTGGCGCGTTCGGGCTGATTCGAACCGATATCGGCCTCAATGCGAGTTTCAGCGACGTGCCGGTGCTGCCGGGGCGGCTCGCGCTCATCGCGCAGTCCGGCGCCGTGTGCACGGCAATGCTCGATTTCGCGGCGCCGATGGGCATCGGTTTCTCGAGCGTGATCTCGCTCGGCGCGGGCATCGACATCAACTTCGGCGAGCTGCTCGACGCGCTGCTGCTCGACAACGGGACCGACGGCATCCTGCTCTATGTCGAAACGGTGCGCGACGCGCGTCGCTTCCTTTCCGCGCTCCGCGCGGCGGCGCGCACCAAGCCGGTGATCGTGTTGAAGGCGGGCCGCTCGCACGATCGGACGCTGCCGGAGGGCAGCCATGCTCCGCCGCCCGATGCGGTGTTCGACGCGGCGGTGCGGCGCGCGGGAACGGTGCGCGTGAAGACCTACACGCAACTGTTCGCGGCGGCGCGCATCCTGTCGATGGGCAAGGTTGCGAAAGGCGATCGGCTCGCGATCGTCGCCAACGGACGCGGGCCGGCATTGCTCGCGGCGGACAGTGCGGCCGAGCGCGGCGTGAAGCTTGCGGAGCTCGAGCCACAGACGGTCAAGGCGCTCGACGCCGTGTTGCCTCCGGAAAGCGCACGCGCGAATCCGGTGGACGTGCGTGGCGACGCGCCACCGGAGCGCTTCGCCGCTGCCGTGGCCGCGGTGCTCTCCGACAAGAACGTCGATGCCGTGCTTGCGTTGCATGTGCCGCGTCCGGCGACCGGGCCGACGGATGCGGCGCGCGCGGTGGCCGCCGTCACGCGGGGCCTGTCGAAACCCGTGCTGGGCGCGTGGCTCGGCGCCCTCGATCGCCCCGAGGCACGCGAGGCGCTGGAGGCGGGCGGCATCGCGAATTTCTTCACGCCCGAGAACGCGGTCGAGGCATTCTCGTTCCTCGCCGCCTATCGCCGCCATCAGGAGTGGCTGCTCGAAGTGCCGCCGCCGCAACCGGAGCCGGAACCGCCGCAGATCGCGACCGCGGAGGCGGTGCGCGAGCAGGCCGAGACCGACGGCCGCACATTGCTCACCGAGTCGCAGGCAGCGCGGCTGCTTTCCTCGTTCGGCATCGAGGTGCTGGCCTCGCGCACCGCGTTCACGCTGGAGGAAGCGCAGACCTTCGCGCGCGAGCTCGGCTACCCCGTCTCGCTCCGTCTCGATGTCGCCACGCTGCCGGCGCGCTCGCCGCTCTCGATCCGGCGCGAGAACCTGCGCGACGGCCGTGCGCTCGCGCGCGCGTTCCGGGACCTTGCCCAGGCCGCGCACGACCGCTATCGCAACGAGGTCAAGGTCGGCTTCCTCGTCACCAAGCAGCCGCCGCCGGGCGTGGGCCGCGAACTGTCGGTCGGCGTCTACACCGACCCGGTGTTCGGGCCGGTGATCGCGTTCGGCGCCGGCACACGTCAACCGCTGCCGCCGGGCGAACGTGCGCTCATGCTGCCGCCGCTCAACCGGCGCCTCGCAAGCGACCTGATCGCGGGCGCGCACCGCTGGGTGTCTGCGGGCGACCCCGAGCACGAGCCGCTCGTGCGCCTGCTGCTCCAGGTCTCGACGCTCGTGTGCGCGCTGCCGTGGGTGCGCGAGCTCGAGCTCGATCCCGTGCTGCTCGAACCCGATCGAGCCGAGGTCGCGGGCATGCGCGTCGTGCTGGACCATCGCCGCCGCTCGCTCACCGGCTATCGGCACATGGCGATCCATCCGTATCCTTCCGAACTGAGCGAGGACGTGAAGTCGCGCGATGGCACGCCGGTGCACATCCGCGCGATCCAGCCGGAGGATGCCGAGCTCGAGCGGCGGTTCATCGACGCCCTATCCGAGCAGACCCGCTATTTCCGTTTCTTCTACCGGCTGACTTCGCTCACGCCGGCGATGCTCGCGCGCTTCACCCAGGTCGACTACGACCGTGAATTGGCGCTCGTCGCAATCGTCGCCGATCCGCAAGGACCGGGCGGACTATCGTTCATCGGTGTGGCGCGCTACATTGGGAACCCGGACCAGGAGTCGGCGGAATTCGCGGTCGTCGTGGCCGACGCCTGGCAGAACCGCGGGATCGCGCGGCTCCTGATGGAGCGTCTGATCGCCTGCGCGCGGCGCAAGGGGCTGAAGCGCATCGAGGGCAGCGTGCTCCGCACCAACACGAACATGCTCAAGTTCGTCACCGCGCTCGGCTTCGAAATCCATGACGACCCGACCGACACCGAGCAGGTGCTGGCGATCTTCAAGCTCGCGTAGCGCGCGGCCGGGCCGAACGAGCGCCGAGGTCGCCGTCGACTTGCCGCAGGGTTCGACGCCGGAGCGGGCGTAGCGCGAACAGCGCTAGCCGCGCGCCGCGACCCTCGGGCGGTTGGCCGCCGCGGCCGCGTCGAGCAGGGGCGCATGCGGGCTCGTCGAAGTCGCGTTCGCGCGCCGGATCGAGTACGGCGCGTCGCGGTTCAGCATCGATTCGACGACATCGGGAGGTGACGGATACGCGAGCAGGAACCCTTGACCTCTGTCGCAGCGCAATTCGACCAGCCGATCGAGCTGGTGGCAGGTCTCGATGCCTTCGACCACGACCCGTTTGCCGAGTGCGCGAGCAAGACCGACCACGGCGCGAACGACTTCTTCGCCGCTGCGCCCTCGTTCCATACGCGTCACGAACGAGCGATCGACCTTGATCTCGTCGACCGGCAGCTCGTGCAGCGCGCTCAGCGAGGAATAGCCGGTGCCGAAATCGTCGATGCTGATATGCACGCCCGCCTTTCGCAGCTCCACCAGGTTCGGCAGCGCGGTCGGGAGCCGTTCGATCAGCACGTTCTCCGTCAGCTCGAGCGTCAGCTGCGCCGGGCGGATTTGCGCTGCTTCGAGCGTCCGCTTCACGGAATTGGCGTAACCTCGCTGCGCCATCTGCAGGCCCGAGACGTTCACGTGCAGCGAAATGCGGTCGCGCGAGGGCATCGTGCTCTGCCAGACGCGGAATTGGCGGCACGCATGGTCGAGGGCCCAGTTGCCGAGGGGAATGATGAGCCCGGTCTCTTCGGCAACGGGGATGAACTTGCCCGGGCGGATCTCGCCGTTGACGCCGTGCGACCAGCGCGCCAGCGCCTCGATTCCGCAAAGCCGCCTGGTGCGCAGGTTGTAGATCGGCTGATAGTGGAGATGGAGCTCCTGCTCCTGCAATGCGCGACGAAGCTCGTTTTCCAGCCAAAGCCGGGTCGACACCTGCGCATGCATCGTCGAATCGAACAGCGCGTGCTGCGCCTTGCCCAGGACCTTCGCCCGGTACATGGCAATGTCGGCGTCTCGCAGCGCCTGCTCGGGGAGGTCGTAGCCGAACTCGCTGGTCGTGATGCCGATGCTCGCGCTGGCCGTTACGTCCGAGTCCGCAAGATGGATCGGCTTGCTGATGACCGCCTGCAGGCGGTCGGCGAGCCCGACGAGCTCGTCGGTGGACTGCATGTCCCGCACCAGGATGGCGAACTCGTCGCCACCGAGGCGCGCGACCAGATCGCCGGGACGCACGCTCGCCTGCAGGCGGCGCGCGATGGTGACGAGGAACTCGTCTCCGATGCGATGACCGAGCGTATCGTTGATCAGCTTGAAGCGGTCGAAATCGAGGAACAGCACGGCGAAGCGCCGCTCGGGCTGGCGCTTGGCCACCGCGATCGCCCGGGACAGCTGTTCGAGAAAATGAACCCGGTTCGGCAGGGCGGTAAGTCCGTCGTGATACGCGATGAACTGCAGCCGCGTTTCCGCCTGGCGCCGGGCCGAAATGTCCTGAATCTGCAGGATCAGGCAGCGGAGTGTCGATGAGCCTTCGGTGAAGAACGAGGCGTTGAGCGCAACCCAGACCTCGTGCCCGTTCATGTGCTGGAAGCGCAGCTCGGCGGAGCACGTTGTCACGCGGCCGCGCAGCAGCCCGCCGACTTCCGCCTGAAGCGAATCGGCGTCGTCGGGATGCGCGAGCTTGGACAGTTCGGTCCCGACGAGTGCCGCGGCCGAGCGGCCGAGCAGCACGGCCAGTGCATCGTTGGCCTGGAGGATGCGGCATTCCATCGACACGAGCACCATGCCTACGGCGGCGTGCGTGAACGCACTGTGAAAGCGCGATTCGCTTTCCTTCATCTCTGCCAGATGGCGGGCCGCCAGCGCCGCTTCGCGCTCTGCGCTCTGCACGCGCTCCTTCTGGACGCGCTCCGCCACCTCGGATTGGCGGAAATAGGAGCGGATCGTCGTGAGGAACATCGCGATGATCGGCACGGCGGCCAGGAGAACGGGCGTGCCGAAGCGATCGAAGCTGACGTACACCAACCCGGCGATCGAGGCGCTCGCCATGTAAGCGAGACCGATCCAGCGGTTGTCTTTCAGTTGCTTCAGCGCATCGACGGGCTCGCCCTTCTTGAGCGAGATCAGCGACACCATCAGCAGCGTGCCGGCCGCGAAATAGGCCAGCGCGAACGCGAGCAACCCGACGAAGACCGCCGTGTTCCTCAGGCCGGGGTTCGAGCCCGACTGCTGGAGCGCGATACCGAAGACCGTTCCGCAGCCGTACATCGCGAGCGCCGCCATCGCCGGGCTGCCGATCCGGCTCGTCCATCGTTTCGATGTGCGCCACGAGGCGATTGCTGCTTCGACGGCCGCGGCCAGTGTGGCCGCCGCGGGACCGTGCAACAGCAACAGCAGGAAGATGAAGATCTCGGCGCCGGCGAGCGACGTCTTGGCGCCGGGAATGCGCACCGGGTAAAGCCCGATGACTGCGGCGATCAGCACACCGGCGGCGACTTGCGCCAGCGCTGCCCGATCCAGTCCCGCGACCTGGACGAACGACAGCGCGAGGATCGACGCGCCCAGCACCATCGTCACCCACCAGTAGACGCGTGCCGGGGGCGTGTAGTCGTCCATGTGGAGTCGCGTGTCCATCGTCTGCTCGTTCTCGATCAAGGTGAGGGCCGCGACTTCGCGAGCGTCATCCCGGCGTTCCGCCCGAAAGCTGCGGCTGATCGGCGCGACATTTTGGGATTGGCTGGCATTTCATCGGGGGTGGCCATCGAGATCGGGGGCGAGCCGCGCTTTTGGCGCCGCTCGCCCCGGTTGGGATGCTTGGGTCGATTCGTTCTCAGGGTTCGCCGAGCAGACTCGAGTCGTCGGGGTTCACCGGATTGGGCTGGCCGGTTTCGCTCAGCACGATGCCTTCGGAGAGGACGATGCCTTCGGAGAGGACGATGCCTTCGGAGAGGACGATGCCTTCGGAGAGGACGATGCCTTCGGAGAGGACGATGCCTTCGGAGAGGACGATGCCTTCGGACAGGACGATGCCTTGGGAAAGCGTGGTGCCACCGCCGTTGACCAGCCAGCCGGTCATCGTCGTCGTCGGGAGGTACAGGCCCGTCTTGTTGAGGTAAGACGTGGAACCCGCCAGTGAGGTGGCGCGCACCACGCCGCTGGTGATGAAGGCCTGGTTGGCGGCGGCGGCCTGCGTGATCGATTTCACGTAGGTGTTGGCGGGCACGACCTTATCGGCCGGCCAGTAGGTCACGGTCAGGCGGTTCGCCTTATTGCGCACCCACACCAGGCGCGGGTCGTAGATCGGCTGGTACTTGGTGAACAGCGCGGAGCCGCTCAGCACATGGCTGCCGCCGGCGAAGACGATGCGTGACCAGTTGAAGGTCTGGCTGTTGAGCGTGCTGGTCGGGGTCGGCATGGTCTTGCCGCTGGCGAGCAGATTGGCACCGGCGGCGATGGTGCCGGCGTTGACTGCCGTGGCCACATCGGTGCGAAGTACCTTGGCCAGGCGCACGGCGCCTTCGACGTTCAGTTGTCCGGCGCCCTGGTGCACGAGGCTCGCGCCCGGCAGCGGCTGCGCCGTGTACTGCAGGATCGCCTTGATCAGCGGCGGGGTCAGACCGGGGTTGGCCTGCAGCAGCAGGGCCACGGCACCGGAGACGGCCGGGGCGGCGATCGAGGTGCCGGAGAGGTTCATCAGCGTCTGATTGCTGCTCTGATTGGCACCACCAAAGGGTTGCGACAGAATGGCGTAGGTCCTGGCCAGGTTGTTCCACGAGCCACCCGCACCGGCCTTGTCCGAGGCCAGCGCGCCGACGATCTTGTTGCCCGGGGCGACCAGGTCCGGCTTGATCAGGTTGTCGATACGGCGCACGCCGGTGGCGTCGATGTACGAGCCGCGGGTCGGGCCGTGCGAGCTGAACAGGTTCATCGCGTCATCGGTGCGGCTGGGCGTGCCCTTGGTGTTCACGGAACCGACCGTGATGACGTTCGGATCATGGCCAGGCGAGCTGACGGTGCCGAAAGCCTCGGCGCCGCTCGCCGATTTGCCGTAGTTGCCGGCGGCCGCCACGACGGTGATGCCGGCGGCCACGGCGGCGCGTGCAGCGCGCGCCAGCGGATCGGTGAGATACGTTTCGGTCGAATCGGCGGCGAGGCTCAGGTTCAGCACGCGGATGTTGTATTCCTTGGCGTGATAGATCACCCAGTCGATGCCGGCCAGCACGTCGCTCACCTGGCCGAAGCCGTTGGCGTCGAGCACCTTGACGTCGTAGACGTTGGCGTTCGGGGCGATGCCGGTCGAGTCCTGCGTCTGGTAGAAGCCGCGACCCGCCGCCACGGAGGCGACGTGCGTGCCATGGCCATACACGTCCGGACGATTGATGGCGAGGGAATTGATCTTCGCCTCGTAGTTATCCATCGTCTTGCTGAGCGGATAGAGCGAGGCCGAGGCGTCGATGCCCGGCGTCCAGTCCTTGACGTTGAGCGCGGTGGCGTCGCCGACCTTCTGGAAGTCCACCGCAGCTAAGACGCGCAGCTTGCCGGCAGCGTCAAGCAGATTCTTGTGCTGCTCGAGGACCCCCGAGTCGAGCACGGCGATGCCGATGCCGGAGCCGTCGAGCCCACTGTAGGTGGTGGCGTTGCTGTAGGTGCGCACGCCGGCGACCAGCGTGCCGGTCGTGTATTCGAGCGTGCTGGCGGTGCGCGCCGTCAGCCGGTTGGGCGAGATGCTCTGCACGTCGCTGCGGGCGGCAATGTCCATCACGCGGTTGGCCGGCAGCATCGCCGACAGCGCCGCCACCGACACGTAGCGGAAGTAGACCGAGCCGCCCTTGGCCAGCACGTCGCCACGCAGCGCGACGAGATCGGGATCGCTGCTGTTGCTCACCACCAGCACCTTGACCATGCGCAGGCCGGTGACGTCCTTGGCCCAGCTCACCGACGGCGTGGTGGGCGCGGCGATCACCTGCTTCAGGTCGGTAGCGACCTTGTCAGACGCCGTCTGCGCCTTGGCGGTGCTCGGCAGCACGCCCAGCATCGACATCGCGAACAGGATCGCCGGCAGCAGGATCTTGGTGATCAACGAGGCCCAGCCGCGTTCGCCAGCCATCGGCGAGCCGGCCTGGGTGGGCATTGCCGTAACGCGGGCAGACGCCTCGTTGGGATTCCCGGGTTGCGAACTTGTAGTGCTCATGGCCGTGGCCTCGTCGCGTGGTGTTCGTGGTGGTAATTACGGTGCAGCCGGCGTGCCAGCCCGCAACCGGCCCGATGGTCGGTCGAGGGGTCCATCGCGCCCTTGGTGCTCGCCACGACGCGATTCGCGAATGAGGGCGGGCGCGACGGCATCGATGACGTTGTCATAGGACCCTGAAATGCAGAGGGATTTCCTGTTGCCGGTGGTCGCGGCCGCGACCGGCCTGCAGCGTCCGAAGCTGGCAGTAACACGGCACGCTTGCTAGGGTGTCGCGTACACGACGTGACGGAAACACACACCAAGACGGGGTTGCGGCGCAGGGGTCGAGCAGGCGCGCGACAAGCACGCGCAACGGTGCGCCCGCCTAGGGTTTGGCGCGCTGCGTCAATGCGGGCGGGCATGCGGAACTCGCGGTTGCCTGGAAAGATGCGGCGGGCGACGCTTTCAGCGCGGCCCGCCCCGTTCTTGGTGTATCGGTCGATTCGTTCTCAGGGTTCGCCGAGCAGGCTCGAGTCGTTGGGGTTCACCGGATTGGGCTGGCCGCTTTCGCTCAGCACCAGGCCTTCGGAGAGGACGATGCCTTCGCTCAGGATCAGCCCTTCGCTGAGCACGAGGCCCTCGCTCAACACGATGCCTTCGCTCAACACGATGCCTTCGGAGAGCACGATGCCTTCGGAGAGCACGATGCCTTCGGAGAGCACGATGCCGCTGCCCGATGCCAGCCAGCCGCTCAGCGTGGCGGTGGGGATGAAGGCGCCAGTCTTGCCGATCATGGAACTGCTGCCCGGGAGCGACGTCCCCTTCACCACGCCGGAGGTCACCAGCGACTGATTCGATGCCGGCGCCCAGGTGATGGCCTTGGCGTAGGTGTTGGCCGGCACGCCGGTGGCCGCGGGCCAGTACGCCACCGTGGCGCGGCGCGCGTTGCCGCGTGCCCACACCAGCCGGTGGTCGTAGATCGGCTGGAACTTGGTGAACAGCGCGTCGCCACTGACCACCTGGTTGCCACCGACGTAGACGATGCGGCCCCAGTTGAAGCTCGTGCCGTTGATCGTCGAGCTGGCGACCGGCAGGGTCTTGCCGGTGGCCAGCAGGCTGGCGCCCGCGGCGATGGTGCCGGCCTCGACGGCCGTCTTGACGTCGGTGCGAAGCGCCTTGGCGAGCCGCACTGCGCCGTCGACGTTGAGCATTCCAGCGCCTTGCTCCAGCAGGTTAGCGCCCGGCAGCGGCTGTGCCGAGTACTGCAGGATCGCCTTGATCAGCGGCGGCGACAGGCCGGGATTGGCCTGCAGCATGAGCGCCACCGTGCCGGAGACCACCGGCGCGGCGATCGACGTGCCACTCAGGTACATCACGGTCTCGGATTTCGCCTGCCCGGCACCCGGGACCGCTGCCAGCACGGGATAGGACACGGGCAGGTTGCTGCGGTTGCCTTTGGTGTCGGTGGACATCGCGCCGAGGATCTTGTTGCCGGGCGCGACCAGGTCGGGCTTGAGCAGGTTATCGACGCGACGCACGCCGGCCGTGTCGATGTACGAGCCGCGGGTGGGCCCGCGTGAGCTGAACAGGTTGACCGTGTCGTCGTTGCGCAGCGTGGTGCCCTTGGTGTTGGCCGAGCCCACCGTGATCACCGACGGCTCGTGCCCCGGCGAGCTGATCGAGCCATGCATCGTGAGGCCGAACGGCCCCTTGCCGAAGTTGCCCGCTGCCACGACCACCGTGATGCCGGCGGCCACCGCGCTGCGTGCGGCGCGCGCCAGCGGGTCGGTCTGCCAGGATTCGGTCGAATCGGCGGCGAGGCTCAGGTTCATCACCCGGATGTTGTATTCCTTGGCGTGGTAGATCACCCAGTCGATGCCGGCCAGCACGTCGCTCATCTGGCCGAAGCCGTTGGGGTCGAGCACCTTGACGTCGTAGAGGTTGGCATTGGGCGCCATGCCGGTGGCGTCGGCGGACTGGAAGAAGCCGCGCCCGGCCGCCATCGAGGCGACGTGCGAGCCATGCCCGTATCGGTCCTGCATCTTGGCGCCGGTACTGTCGATCGTCGACTCGTAGGTGGCCACGGTGCTGCGGCCCGGAATCATTCCGACGGAGGCGTCGACGCCGGGTGTCCAGTCCGTGACGCCAACCGCGGTGGCGTCGCCGACCTTCTGGAAGTCCACCGCGCGTTTGACGCGGATGGCGCCGGTGGCGTTGTTCATCGCCTTGTTGTAGTTGGTGACACCGGAGTCGAGGATCGCGATGCCGATGCCGGTGCCGTCCAGGCCGGTGTACGTGGTTGTGCTCGTGTAGGTACGCACGGCCGACGTCAGCGCGCCAGTGACGTATTCGAGCGCACTGGCGGTCCGCGCGGTCAGCCGATTGGGCGAGATGCCTTGCACGTCGCTGCGGGCGGCAATGTCCGCCACGCGGTTCGCCGGCAACATGACCGAAAGCGCAGCCACCGACACGTAGCGGAAATAGACCGACCCGCCCTTGGCCAGCACGTCGCTGCGCAGCGCGGTGAGATCGGGATCGGTGCTGTTGCTGATGACCAGCACCTTGACGTAGCGCAGGCCGGAGACGTTCTTGGCCCAGCTCAACGATGGCGTCGTGGGGGCGGCGATCACCCACTGCAGGTCGGTGGCGATCTTGCTCGCCGGATCGACGGCCTGCGCCTTGGCCGTGCTCGGCAGCACGCCCAGCATCGACATCGCGAACAGGATCGCCGGCAGCAGGATCTTGGTGATCAACGAGGCCCAGCCGCGTTCGCTGGCCATCGGCGAGCCGGCCGGGGTGGGCAATGCGCTGACCCGGGCCGTCGCCTCGTTGGGATTCCCGTGTTGCGGACTTGTAGTGCTCATGACCCCCACCTCGTAGCGTGGTGCTTGTGATGGTGATTACGGTGCAGCCCGCGTGCCATCCAGCAACCGGCCCGACGGTCGGTCGACGGGTCCATCGCGTCACCGGCGCTCGCCACGACGCGATTCGCGAATGGAGGCGGGTGCGGCCGCATCGATGACGTTGTCATAGGCCGCTGAAAATTCGCGCAATTTCTGTAGTTGACGGTCGCGGCCGTGACCGGCCTTTAGCGTCCGAAGCTGGCAGTAACACGGCACGCTTGCTAGGGTGTCGCGTACACGACGTGACGGAAACACGCCGCATCATGTGGCCTTCGACGATGCGCGCGAGGCGCGCGCCGCGGACCGTTGCGCCGAGCGGGACCGAGGCTTCCGCTCGGCCTCGATACCATCGGGCGATTCGCGATCAGGTCTCGACGATTGCTACGCGCCGCATTACGCGGCAACCACCTCGTTCGGGCCGATGTGGATGTAGCCTCGACGCAGCAACTGTTCCATTTTTTCGGCCGGCACCGGAGGGCTGAACAGGAATCCCTGCAGCTTCGGGCACTGCACCTTCCGCAGGAATGCGCGCTGTGCGCTCGTTTCCACCCCTTCGGCGATCACATCGAGCTCCAGACTGCGCGCCATCGCCATGATGGCCGTCGTGATGCCGGCATCGTTGGTACTGTCGGGCAACCCGCGCACAAAGCTCTGGTCGATCTTCAGCGAGCCGATGGGGAGACGTTTGACGTAGGCCATCGACGAGTAGCCCGTGCCGAAGTCGTCGATCGAGAAATGCACGCCAAGCGCGCGCAGGCGGTGCAGTTCGTCGATCCGATGCGTATCCGGGTCCATCAGGATGCTCTCGGTCAGCTCGAGTTCCAGCAGGTCGGCGCTGACGCCGGTCTCGGCGATGATGACGGCGACGCTGTCGATGAACCCCGGTGCGCGCAGTTGCCGGGCCGACAGATTGACCGCGACCCTCGGCGTGGTCACGCCGCTGCGCTGCCATTCGCGCAATTGGCGGCAGGCGGCCTGGATCACCCATGTGCCCATGGGTACGATCAATCCGCTCTCCTCCGCGACCGGAATGAATTCAGCCGGCAACACCAGGCTGCGCCCGGGATGCTGCCAGCGGATCAGCGCCTCCATGCCGACGATCTTGCCGTTCTGCGCGAGCACCTGTGGCTGGTAGACGAGATGGAACTCGTTGCGCTCCAGGCCCTTGCGCAGGTCGTTCTCCACGCTCAATCGCGCCATCGCCTTGCTGGTCAGCGTTCTGCTGTACATCTGCCAGTTGTTGCGACCCTCGTCCTTGGCGTGATACATCGCGGTATCCGCGTGCTTGAGCAGCGTCGCGGCATCTCCCCCATCTTCGGGAAAGACCGCGATGCCGATGCTGGCGGTGATCGTGATCGCCTTTCCGCCGATGTTGAAGGGCAGGTTGAGCATTGCCTGCACGCGCTGGGCGATGAGGGTCACGACCGTGACATCTTCGATGTCGGGCAGCACGATCGTGAACTCGTCGCCGCCAAGCCGGGCAAAGTGCAGACTGAATTCGTCCGGCCCGGCCCGCTCGACGATGTCGCTCGCGCGCAGCTTCTCCTTCAACCGCTCCGCCACGGACTGCAGGAGGAAATCGCCCGTACTATGGCCGAGCGTGTCGTTGATGCGCTTGAAGCCGTCCAGGTCGAGGAACAGGAGGGCCAGTTGCCGGTTCTCCCGGCGTGCGCGCAGCAGCTCGCGGTCGACCCGCTCGATGAAGTGCAGCCGGTTCGGCATTCCCGTCAGCGGATCGAAATAGGCGAGGCGCCGGATCTTTTCCTCGTTGAGCTTGAGCGACGTGATGTCGCGCACGACGGCGACCACGGCGTCCGCTCCGCTCGGGGCGATGCGCGCCTCGTAATGGTGGATGCCATCCGCCATCGGCAGCTGGTAATGCGTGGACTGCAGCTCGCCCTGATCGAGGGCGCGCCCGATGGCGGGCACCAGGATTCCGGCGACCTCGGCCGGCAGAATCTCGGCGATGGTGCGGCCCAGGAACTCGCCCGGTCCGACAAAGGGCTTGGTGCCGTAACCGTTCTTGTAGTCGAGGAAGGTGCCGTCCCGATGCAGCAGGAAGATCATGTCGGGCATGGCGCGCACGATTGCAGCCTGTTTCCCCTCCAGCTCGCGCAGGTTGCGTGCCGCCTGCGCGGAGCGCAGCACGTAGCGCGCCCGGTGGCCGAGCATCGGCCAGTTGATCGGCTTGGCGATGAAGTCGTTGGCGCCCGCGTCGTAGGCCTGGTTGATCGAGTCCAGATCGTCCATGCCGGTCACCATGACCACCGGAACGTCGGTTCCGTCCCAGCGCTTGCGGATATGCCGGCACACTTCGAACCCGTTGATCCCCGGCATGTCGACGTCGAGCAGGATCAGGTCCGGCGGCGGCCCGACGAGGAGTTCGAGCGCCTGCTCGCCGTCCTCCGCTTCGCGCACGTCGAATCCGAACCGCGCCAGCGTTTCCGCTTCCAGCATGCGCATCACGTGATCGTCGTCGACGATCAGCAGCGTGGGCCGCGTTGTCGGCTCAGCTGAGCGCACTTTCCGGCCTCTCTGCAAGCTGGACGCGCAGCGCGGCGACGACGCGCTCGAGTTCCCCTGCGGCGCTTTCCAGCAAGCGCGGCGCACCTTCGACCGTGCCGCTGCGGCCGATCGCTTCCAACTCTTTGCACAGCCCCGCCAGACGGTCTGCACCGACGTTGGCGCTGCTCGACTTCATGCCATGGGCCGCCTTGCGCAGTGCTTCGGCATCACCGGCGCCCGCGGCCGCCTGCATCTGCCCGAGTCGCGCCGGCGTGTCCGCGAGATAGGCGCGGATCACCTTCTTCGCCAGCGCGGTCCCGTCGGTGCCTTGAAGGCAGCGGATCGCATCGAGCGCGCGCGGATTGATCGGCCCGTCGGCGAGCGTGGCGACCGGTTCGGTGCGCGCCGATTGCGCAGAAGTCGGGGCGGGCGTTGCACCTGCGGGCGCCGCGGCGGACTCGGGCAGCCACCGGGCCAACGTGGTCGCGAGCTGCCCGCGTGCAAAAGGCTTGGCGAGGTAGTCGTCCATGCCGGCGGCGATACAGATTTCGCGGTCGCCGTCGATGGCGTTGGCGGTGAGGGCGACGATGGGCAGATGCTGGCCGCTCTGCTGCTCGCGGCGGCGGATTTCGGCGGTGGCGGCGAAGCCGTCCAGTTCGGGCATCTGGCAGTCCATCAGGACCAGGTCGTAGCGGTCGGCGGCGACGCGGTCGATCGCCTGGCGGCCGTTGTCGGCGATGTCGACGGTGAGGCCCAGCGCTTCGAGCATGCCGAGCGCGACCGCCTGATTCACCGGGTTGTCCTCGGCCAGCAGCACGCGGCCGGCGAGCGGCGTTGGCGCCGACGCGGTGGTGCGCGCACCCGGCTCGTGGCCCGCGCGCGGATGCAGCGCCTCGGCAATCGCCCTGCGCAGCTCATCCTGGCGCACCGGCTTGCTGAGGTAGGCGGCGACGCCGGCCTCGCGGGCGGCGGCGATCTCGCCCTCGCGGCCGAGCGAGGTCAGCATCACCACCGGCAGGTCGGCCAAGGCGGGATCGGCCTTGATCGTCCGAACCAGCTCGAGGCCGTTCATGCGCGGCATCTTCATGTCGACGAGCGCCAGCGCGAAGGGCTCGCCGCGGGCCGCGGTTTGCCGCAGCAGCGCAAGCGCCTTGTGGCCGTCGCTGGCGGTCTCGACCACCATGCCCCAGCCGCGCGCCTGTTCCTCGAGGATGGCGCGGTTGGTCGGGTTGTCCTCGACGATCAGCAGCCGCCGCCCGCAGAGATCGTCGGCAGCCGGCGCGCTGACGGCCGCTGCCTGCGGCGGCGTCACGCTGACCGTGAACCAGAAGGTGGCGCCCTGATCGGGTGCGCTGTCGACGCCGATGTCCCCGCCCATCAGGTGCGAGAGTTCCTTGGCGATCGCGAGGCCAAGCCCGGTGCCGCCGAACTTGCGCGTGGTCGAGCCGTCCGCCTGCGAGAAGGCGGCGAAGAGCCGGGCCTGCTGCTCCGCGGTGATGCCGATCCCGGTGTCGCGGACCTCGAAGCGGAGCAGCGTCGCCGCCTCGCCACCGGCAGCATTGCCCGCGTCCTCCTTGGCGGCACAGGTGACGCTGACCTCGCCGCGTTCGGTGAACTTGATCGCGTTGCTCACGAGGTTCATCAGGATCTGGCGCAGGCGGTGCGGGTCGCCGCACACCCACGCCGGCACCGCATCGTCGACCCGCACGATGAGCTCGAGGCTCTTGGCCTGCGCCCGCTCGGCGAAGAGTTCGGCCATGTCCTCGAGCAGGGTCCTGGGCGCGAAGTCGACGCGCTCGAGCTCGAGCTTGCCGGCCTCGATCTTGGAGAAGTCGAGGATGTCGTTGATGATCGACAGCAGGGATTCGCCGGAGGTCTTGATGGTGCTGGCGAAGCGCCGCTGCCGGTCGGACATTTCTGTTTCGAGCAATAGCTCGGCCATGCCCAGCACGCCGTTCATCGGCGTGCGGATCTCGTGGCTCATGTTGGCGAGGAACTGGCTCTTCGCCCGGCTCGCGGCCTCGGCGGCCTCCTTCGCCTTGCGCAACTCGGCGGATGCGATCCGCTCCAGCTGGACGCGCTCCGCCACCTCGCTGTGGCGAAAGTAGAAGTGGAGCGTGGACAGGAGCATCGCGATGATGGGGATCGCGGCAAAGAGCACCGGCGCCCCGAAGCGGTCGAAGCTCATGAAGACGAGCCCCGCGATCGACGCGCTGGCTGCATAGGCAAGGCCGATCCAGACGTTGTCTTTCAGCAGGACCAGCGGCTTCACCGGGTCGCCGCGCTTGAGCGAGATCAGCGACACCATCAGCAGCGTGCCGGCCGCGAAGTAGACCAGCGCGAACGCCAGCAGCCCGACGAAGACCGCCGAGTTTTCCCAACCAGCGACCGAGCCTGCCCGATGCATGGAAATGACAAAGACCGTTCCGCAGCCGTACATCGCGAGCGCCGCCATCGCCGGGCTGCCGATCCGGCTCGTCCATCGTTTCGAGGTGCGCCATGAGCCGGCCGCCGCTTCCGCCGCTGCGGCCAGTGTGGCGGCCGCCGGACCGTGCAACAGCAACAGCAGGAAGATGAAGATCTCGGCGCCGGCGAGCGACGTCTTGGCGCCGGGGACGCGCACCGGGAAGAGCCCGGTGAGCGCGGCGATCGAGATACCCAGCGCGACTTGCATCAGCGTCGCCCGATCCATACCCGCGACCTGGACGAACGACAGCGCGAGGACCGACCCGCCCAGCACCGTCGTCACCCACCAGTAGACGCGTGCCTGGGGCGTGTAGTCGTCCATGTCGAGCCGTATGTCCATCGTCTGCTCGTTCTCGATCAACGTGAGGGCCGCGACTTCGCGAGCGTCATCCCGGCGTTCCGCCCGAAAGCTGCGGCTGATCGGCGCGACATTTTGGGATTGGCTGGCATTTCATCGGGGGTGGCCATCGAGATCGGGGGCGAGCCGCGCTTTTGGCGCCGCTCGCCCCGGTTGGGATGCTTGGGTCGATTCGTTCTCAGGGTTCGCCGAGCAGGCTCGCGTCGTTGGGGTTGGTCGGATTGGGCTGTCCGCTTTCGCTCAGGACGATGCCTTCGGAGAGGACGATGCCTTCGGAGAGGACGATGCCTTCGGAGAGGACGATGCCTTCGGAGAGGACGATGCCTTCGGAGAGGACGATGCCTTCGGAGAGGACGATGCCTTCGGAGAGCACGATGCCCTGTGTCAGCGTCGTGCCGCTGCCGCCGACCAGCCAGCCGGTCATCGTCGCCGTCGGCCGGAACAGGCCGGTCTTGTTGAGGTACGAGGTCGAGCCGGCCAGCGATGTGGCGGTCACCACGCCGCTGGTGATGAAGGACTGGTTGGCGGCGGCGACCTGCGTGATCGACTTGACGAAGGTGTTGGCGGGTACGCCGGTGGCGGCGGGCCAGTAGGTCACGGTCAGGCGCTGGGCGTTGTTTCTCACCCACACCAGGCGCGGGTCGTAGATCGGCTGGTACTTGGTGAACAGCGCCGAGCCGGTCAGCACATGGCTGCCGCCGGCGAAGACGATGCGTGACCAGTTGAAGGTCTGGCTGTTGAGCGTGCTGGTCGGGGTCGGCATGGTCTTGCCGCTGGCGAGCAGATTGGCACCGGCGGCGATGGTGCCGGCGTTGACTGCCGTGGCCACATCGGTGCGAAGTACCTTGGCCAAGCGTACCGCGCCTTCGACGTTCAGTTGCCCTGCGCCCTGGTGCACGAGGCTCGCGCCCGGTAGCGGCTGCGCCGTGTACTGCAGGATCGCCTTGATCAGCGGCGGGGTCAGTCCCGGATTGGCCTGCAACAGCAGGGCTACGGCGCCGGATACCACGGGCGCGGCGACCGAGGTGCCGGAGAGGTTCATCAGCGTCTGATTGCCGCTCTGCTGGGCACCGCCAAAGGGTTGCGACAGAATGGCGTAGGTGGCAGCTAGGTAATTCCACGAGCCGCCCGCACCGGCCTTGTCCGAGGCGAGCGCACCGACGATCTTGTTGCCGGGCGCGACCAGGTCGGGCTTGATCAGGTTGTCGACCCGGCGCACGCCGCCGGCATCGACGTACGAGCCACGCGTCGGTCCGTGCGAGCTGAACAGGTTCATCGCGTCATCGGCACGGCTTACGGTGCCCTTCCAGTTCACCGAGCCGACCGTGATCACGTTCGGATCGTGGCCGGGCGAGCTGACGGTGCCGAAGGCCTCGGCTCCGGTTGTCGATTGGCCGAAATTGCCGGCGGCGGCGACCACGGTGATGCCGACGGCCACGGCGGCGCGTGCAGCGCGCGCCAGCGGATCGGTCAGGTACGACTCGGTCGAGTCCGACGCGAGGGAGAGGTTCATCACCCGGATGTTGTATTCCTTGGCGTGATAGATCACCCAGTCGATGCCGGCCAGCACGTCGGACAGTTGCCCGAAGCCGTTGGCGTCGAGCACCTTGACGTCGTAGATATTGGCGTTGGGGGCGATGCCGGTGGAGTCAGTGGTCTGGTAGAAGCCCCGCCCCGCCGCGATCGACGCCACGTAAGAGCCGTGGCCATAGCGATCCGGGCGGTTGATGGCCAGATAATCGATCTCCGACTCGTAGTCCGCCATCGAGGGGCTGCCCGGATATAGCGACGCCGACGCGTCGATCCCCGGCGTCCAGTCCTTGACGCCTACCAGGGTGGCATCACCGGCGAGCTGGAAGTCGACCGCCTTCTTCACGCGCGTGGTCTTGTTGTCCGCTGCGAGCATGTTCTTGTGTTGCTCCAGGACCCCCGAGTCGAGCACCGCGATGCCGACGTTGGTGCCGTCGAGGCCGGCGTAGGTGGTGGCGTTGCTGTAGGTGCGCACGCCGGAGGCGAGCGTACCGGTGGTGTACTCGAGCGTGCTGGCGGTGCGGGCGGTCAGCCGGTTGGGCGAGATGCTCTGCACGTCGGTGCGGGCGGCGATGTCCATCACACGGTTCGCCGGCAGCAGCACCGACAGCGCCGCCACCGACACGTAGCGGAAGTAGACCGAGCCGCCCTTGGCCAGCACATCGCTGCGCAGCGCGACGAGATTGGGATCGGTGCTGCTGCTCACCACCAGCGCCTTGACGTAGCGCAGGCCCGAGACATCCTTGGCCCAGCTCAACGACGGCGTGGAGGGGGCGGCGATCACCTGCTTCAGGTCGGCCGCGACCTTGCTCGCCGCCGTCTGCGCCTTGGCCGTGCTCGGCAGCACGCCCAGCATCGACATCGCGAACAGGATCGCCGGCAGCAGGATCTTGGTGATCAACGAGGCCCAGCCGCGTTCGCCAGCCATCGGCGAGCCGGCCTGGGTGGGCATTGCCGTAACGCGGGCAGACGCCTCGTTGGGATTCCCGGGTTGCGAACTTGTAGTGCTCATGGTCATGGCCTCATCGCGCGTTGAATGCGGTAGCCATTACCGTGCAGTCCGCGTGCCACCTTGCAACGAGGCCGATAATCGGTTGACCGATCGACAGGGTCATCGGCGCTCGCCACGACGGGATTCGCGAATGGAAGCGGGTGCGGCGGTATCGATGACGTTGTCATAGGCCGCTGAAAATTCGCGCAATTTCTGTAGTTGACGGTCGCGGCCATGACCGGCCATTAGCGTCCGAAGCTGGCAGTAACACGGCACGCCTGCTAGCGTGTCGCGTACACGACGTGACGCAAAGACGCCGCATCATGTAGCCCTCGACGATGCGCGCGTAGCGCGCGCCTCGGCAATCACGCTGTCGAGCACCTTGCGGTCGAGCGCGGCGACCTGCTCCGGCCTCAACCAGCGCACGACCAGCACGCGCAATTGTTCACCCGTAAAGGGCTTGGCGAGGTAGTCGTCCATGCCGGCGGCGATACAGATTTCGCGGTCGCCGTCGATGGCGTTGGCGGTGAGGGCGACGATGGGCAGATGCTGGCCGCTCTGCTGCTCGCGGCGGCGGATTTCGGCGGTGGCGGCGAAGCCGTCCAGTTCGGGCATCTGGCAGTCCATCAGGACCAGGTCGTAGCGGTCGGCGGCGACGCGGTCGATCGCCTGGCGGCCGTTGTCGGCGATGTCGACGGTGAGGCCCAGCGCTTCGAGCATGCCGAGCGCGACCGCCTGATTCACCGGGTTGTCCTCGGCCAGCAGCACGCGGCCGGCGAGCGGCGTTGGCGCCGACGCGGTGGTGCGCGCACCCGGCTCGTGGCCCGCGCGCGGATGCAGCGCCTCGGCAATCGCCCTGCGCAGCTCATCCTGGCGCACCGGCTTGCTGAGGTAGGCGGCGACGCCGGCCTCGCGGGCGGCGGCGATCTCGCCCTCGCGGCCGAGCGAGGTCAGCATCACCACCGGCAGGTCGGCCAAGGCGGGATCGGCCTTGATCGTCCGAACCAGCTCGAGGCCGTTCATGCGCGGCATCTTCATGTCGACGAGCGCCAGCGCGAAGGGCTCGCCGCGGGCCGCGGTTTGCCGCAGCAGCGCAAGCGCCTTGTGGCCGTCGCTGGCGGTCTCGACCACCATGCCCCAGCCGCGCGCCTGTTCCTCGAGGATGGCGCGGTTGGTCGGGTTGTCCTCGACGATCAGCAGCCGCCGCCCGCAGAGATCGTCGGCAGCCGGCGCGCTGACGGCCGCTGCCTGCGGCGGCGTCACGCTGACCGTGAACCAGAAGGTGGCGCCCTGATCGGGTGCGCTGTCGACGCCGATGTCCCCGCCCATCAGGTGCGAGAGTTCCTTGGCGATCGCGAGGCCAAGCCCGGTGCCGCCGAACTTGCGCGTGGTCGAGCCGTCCGCCTGCGAGAAGGCGGCGAAGAGCCGGGCCTGCTGCTCCGCGGTGATGCCGATCCCGGTGTCGCGGACCTCGAAGCGGAGCAGCGTCGCCGCCTCGCCACCGGCAGCGTTGCGCCGCGTCCGCCTCGGCGGCAAGGTGCACGACGACTTCGCCGCGTTCGGTGAACTTGATCGCGTTGCTCACGAGGTTCATCAGGATCTGGCGCAGGCGGTGCGGGTCGCCGCACACCCACGCCGGCACTGCATCGTCGACCCGCACGATGAGCTCGAGGCTCTTGGCCTGCGCCCGCTCGGCGAAGAGTTCGGCCATGTCCTCGAGCAGGGTCCTGGGCGCGAAGTCGACGCGCTCGAGCTCGAGCTTGCCGGCCTCGATCTTGGAGAAGTCGAGGATGTCGTTGATGATCGACAGCAGGGATTCGCCGGAGGTCTTGATGGTGCTGGCGAAGCGCCGCTGCCGGTCGGACATTTCTGTTTCGAGCAATAGCTCGGCCATGCCCAGCACGCCGTTCATCGGCGTGCGGATCTCGTGGCTCATGTTGGCGAGGAACTGGCTCTTCGCCCGGCTCGCGGCCTCGGCAACCTCCTTCGCGTTGCGAGCCTCGACGGTGCGCGCGTCGACCTCCGCCTCGAGGTGATCGCGATGCGCGCGCAACTGGTCGTCGCGTATCTGGATCTGCGCGAGCATCGCGTTGAACCCGTCGACCAGCGCGCCCACCTCGTCGTCGCCGGATTTTTCGACACGACGCGCGTAGTCCTGGTCGCGAGCGACCGCGGCGGTCGCATCGGCGAGCCGCCCGATCGGCGTCATGATGATCGGCCTCAACCGCGCGGCCAATGCGAGCGCTATCGCGAGTGACGCCAGGATCGCGAGCCCGATGACGCCAAGCCGCATGCGCAGGTCGGCCCACATCGGCCCGAGGTCCGCGTCGAGGACGACGGTGCCGATCTCGGCGCGGTCGAGGATGATCGGCGCGGACGATCGGAACTCGGCACTCCACAGGCTCGTGGTATCCGAATGGCCGGACGAGACCCGGGGAATGATCGGCAGTGGGACGGGCAGCGCCTCGTCGCGGTCGACCGCGGTGCCCGCGCGCTGGTAGCTCGCGAACAGCTCGCCTGCGGCATCGTAGACCTGGGCGGCCCGCACGTCCTCATTGAGGCGCAGCACGGCGAGCGTCTCCGCCGCAACTTTGCGGTCTCCGAACGCCAACGCCGCCTTGCTGTGCAGCGCCGTGGTCGTCGCCAGTTGCGTGAGCCGCTGGTGCGTCTGCCGTTGATGGGCCCAGAGTTCGTGGAACGAGATCGCGAACAACGCAACGAGGAGCCCGGTCCCCGCCGTCACCACGAGGATGGCCATCAGCTTGCGGCCGATCGTCAGACCGTGCAGGAACCGGCTCATGGCGGGCTCCTCTTGTCGTGCACGATCGTCGCCAGCCGCAGGAGCTGGGAGCTGATCTTCAGGTTGGCGCGGTTCGCCGCGTCAGGGTTGATCTCGAATTGCACGCGCTCGTCGCCGGTGACGAAACCGATGCCGCCACCCGCCGTGGCGAAGCCCTCGCGCTCACCGATCGTCAGCACCGGCAGCGCGCCGACTTTGCGCAAGAGATCCGGTGTCGCATGCGCTTCCGCCTCGGGCACGAACAGGATGTGACAAGTCTTGAGCTCGTCGGGCTTGACGGCCCGTCTCACCTGCAGCTCGCGTCCCTGGACCGGCTTGCCGTCGATCGCCGCGAGCGCGCCGCCAAGACCTTCCTTGGCCGGCACGCACAGCACGAGCGGAGCCTGTGGCGTGGCGAACGCCTCCGCCGGCCATTGCACGAACTTGGCGAAGTTATAGATGTAGGCGGCCTTGACTTGCGTCTCCGTCAGCGCGTCGGCCGCGCCCGCGAACCCGCCTCCGAGCAACAGCGCGAGCGCGCCCGCAGCGGCGGCCGATCGCCGCCACGGCGCGCCCGTATGCGCGGGTTTGTCGGGACGCGAGCGCACGATTCCTCAGAAACGGTAGATGAGCTTCGCTCGCCATGTGCGTCCGTCCTGCGGGATCGTATCGAGCCCCCTGGCGGCGAGATCCTGGGTGGCCGGATCGCCGTACTTCTGGTCGAGCAGGTTGTAGACGCTCGCGGCGAGTTCGAGATTCTTCGCCAGCGTCGTGTTGCGCAGCGTGAGGTTGACGAGCGTGTAGCCGCCCGTGGTGCCGTAGGTTGTCTTGCGCGACGACACGTACTGCGCCTCGAGCCCGGCGCGCACCCCGAGAGCCAGTGCCGGCGTCGAGAGGTTGAACGTGGCGATGTTCTCGGGCGAGTTGGTCAGCCGCTCGCCGGTGTTGTCGTCGATCGCCCGCTGGTAGCTGTAGCTTGCGCGGGCTCGGTAGCCGGTTTCCCAGTTCCGCTCCAGGCTGACCATGCCGCCGGTCGCCTTCGCGCGGCCGAGGTTGTTGAACACGAACAGGCCATCTTCCGGATCGACGTCGCCGTCGATGAGGTTCTTGATCCGGTTCTGGTACGCAAGCGCGGTCAGGCGAAGGTTGCGCTCCACGATCTGCTCGTAGATCACCTCGTAGGACTGGATGTTCTCGGGCTTGAGGTCGGGATTGGGCTTCTGTACGCCGGGGGCCGCGTAATCCGTCTCGTACGCGTTCGGCGCCCGGAACGCCGTCCCGTAGATGAGCTTGAGCGCGCCGCCGGGAACGGGGTTCCAGATCAGCGCGATGCGCGGATTGGTGCTCGTCAGGTTCTTGCCATAGTCGTCGTAGCGCACGCCGGCGTTGAGCGTCAGATTCTCGAGCAGCGTGACGTCGTCCTGGACGTAGGCGCCCCAGTGCGAGCTTTGGACCTGGGTGTCGGTGTAGACAACGGGGGGCTCGATGTCGTAATTGAACTGGTTCTGCTGCGTGTTCTTCACGTACTCCACGCCGTAGACCAGCTTGTTCGCCTCGCCGATCTTCGAGACGAACTTCGCCTCGGCGCCCCACCACGCGGCGCGGGCGCCGTCGCGGTTGACGATCGCCTCTCCGGACTCCCCGGTATAGGGCAGTACGCCATCGTAGGGATACTTGCCGTAGAACACGCGGGCGAGCACGTCGGTCGCCTCGGTGAGCGGCCCGCTGTAGCGAAAGTCGACCCAGCCCTGCGCGTCCTGGTTGTACGAGCGCGGATCGTTGAACACCGTGTCGAACGCGCCCGTCGGGACGCCCTTCTTGCGATTGGCCCACGCCCCTTCGAGCGTCCAGCCACGCCAGGATGCCTTGCCGAAGAAGCTCGCGTAACGCTCGTAGTCGAGGCCCTGGGCGACCCCGTTGTTCGTCTCCGGCGTGTCGTAGGCAGGGTAGTAGAGGTCCGCACCGCGGCTGTCGTAATAGGTCGCGGAGACGATCCAGTCGAGACCACCTTCGAGAACGCCGCCGGCGGTGACTCGTCCGCTTGCCGTCTGCGCGGAGGCGATCGACCCGGCGACCTCCACCCCGCCGACGGCCTTGCCATTGCGCGTGATGACGTTGACCACGCCGAAAAAGGCATTGCTGCCGTAGATCGACGACCCCGGGCCGGCGACGAACTCGACCCGCTCGATCAGGTCGACGTCGACCGGGAACTCGGCGCTGATCGACGCGGTGTCGTACACCGCATCGTTCATCCGGTTGCCGTCGACCAGAAGCAGGATGCGCGAGTTGTAGTCGCCCGGCCGCGCGAACCCGCGCACGCCGAGGAAGCTGTAGGTGCGGTCGTACGTGACATACAACCCGGGGATGCTGCGCAGGATGGCGGCGAGCGTGCGATAGCCGTAGGTCCTGATGTCCGCCGCGGTGACCACGGTGACGTACGAGGGCGCCTCGCTCATCTTCTGCGGGAACTTCGAGGCGGTGTAGACCTCGACGTTGACAAGGTCCTCGAGCGACAGCGCCGTGAGGTCCGAAGGCGACTGGGCCGCAGCGACCGATGCGCCGGCAACGAAGGTCGCCAACAGTAACGCCACCCCCGCGGTGCGCTTGGCGCGTCGCCGCGGCCGGCCGCGCCGTCGATCCGGGCTTGCGGCTGGCGAGTGACGGGATTGTTTTTGCATCGGGATCTCGGTGGCGTTTGGGGGACGCTCTTCCTTGTTGTTGGCATCCCGTCGGAGCGATTGCGCAAGATCCACGCCATCAGTCCGGTCTTTGCGCCGCGGGGTCGGACGCCGCCGCCGGTGCGCAGGAATTAGGTATGCAAAACAGTGAATTGACCGCAGAACGGCGATCCTGATCGAATTCCGTCGCGACCCCATCGCCCGCGTTGCCGCGGGCATTCGCAGCGGCAAATGACGGCGCTCGTCGAGCCAGGCGATCCGTTCGGGTCCGCCCGTGTCAACTACAACACTGCCCTGTCGACGGACGGGCGCTTCAAACACACGAGCCGGACAGGCGGCGGGTTGCCGGTGCGGACCGGGCCCCGATTCGCCGGCGCGCGGCCGTTATGCGGCGACTTCGTGTCGTGTCAGCCAGCGCGTCAGAACGGCGTCGAGCGCTGCGATGCTTATGGGCTTGGAGACGAAATCGTCCATGCCCGACGCGCTTGCCTGCAGCCGGTCCTCTTCGAAGGCGCTGGCGGTCAGCGCGATGATCGGCAGACGTCCGCCGTGGCGGTCGAGGGCTCCGCGGCGGCGCAGTTCGCAGGTGGCGGCATGGCCATCCATGCGCGGCATCTGGCAGTCCATGAACACCAGATCGAATCCTCCCTCGGCGGTCTTCTCCAGCGCATCCGATCCGTCGAAGGCACAGACCACCTCCGTTCCCAGGCTCTCGAGCATCGCCACGGCGACTTCGAGATTGACGGGATTATCCTCGACGACCAGCACTCGGCCCGAGTGACTGCGCCGAACTGGGAGCGTTCCCATTGTCTTCGTGCCCGTGCCCGCGTCCGCGTCCGCCTCCGCCGGCGCGCGGATGGACGGCAATCGGGCGCGAATCGTGAATCGAAAAGCCGAACCCTTTCCGGGCTCGCTCTCGACACGGATGCCACCGCCCATCGATTCGGCGAGTCGCCGACATACGGTCAGCCCGAGCCCGGTGCCTCCGAATCGGCGCGTGGCCGACTCGTCGGCCTGCGCAAACGCCTCGAAGATCCGCGCGGTGTCTTCGGCGGCGATGCCGATGCCGGAGTCCGCCACCTCGAAGCAGAGGGTTGCGCGCTCCGCTGAACCGATCGCGGCTTCGCTCCGGGCGCGCAGCGCCACGAACCCATGCTCGGTAAACTTGACCGCATTGGACAGCAGGTTCAAAACGACCTGTCTGAGACGCAGCGGGTCGGCGATCACCCGCTGCGGGAAATCCGGCGCGATCTCCACGATGAAGCGCAGTCCGGCGCGCTCTGCGTTCGGTCGCATCAGCGCCGCGGTCTCGCGCAAGAGTGCGGTTATGTCGAACTCGCTCTCGGCGAGTTCGATTCTTCCTGCTTCGATCTTGGACAAATCGAGAATCTCGTTGACGATCTGCAGCAGGTGTTCGGCGGATTGCTGCAGCAGGGTCACCCACTGACGCTGCCGTACCTCGAGCGCGCTCGCACCGAGGATCTCGACCGCGCCGAGGATGCCGTTGAGCGGCGTGCGCACCTCGTGACTCATGTTGGCAAGGAAGCGCGACTTCGCCCGGTTCGAAGACTCCGCGGCAACACGCGCTGCCAAGGTCTCCGTGATCGATCGGGACAGCTCGATCTCGGTTCGCATGAGCCGGGTGGTCGCCGCACTCGACTGGTGGCCCACGGCGACAAGACAGAGCAGCGCCGCCAGCATCGAGGCCGCTGCCACACCCTCGAGCGCACCGCCGGTCAGAACCAGGGCGGCCATCGGCGGGAGCATCGCCGCGGCCAGGAACCCCAGCAGCGCACGGTACTGCGCGGCGAGCGTCGCGACGGCAACCGAACTGACGCTCAGTACCATCACGAGCAGCAAACCGGTCTCGGCCTTACCTGCAGCGGGCATGAGCACCACGGCGCTGAACCCCCAGCTCGCACCACCTGCGATCGCGCCGACGGTGAAGGCGCTCTGCCAGAAGGCGTTGTGGCCATCGCCGAGGTGCGCCCGCGAGTAACTTCGCCAGAGAAGGTACCTTCCGACACCCACAAGCTGGATCAGAAGCAGGCCGAGAAGGAGTCGGTCCGTCGGGAAGAAGGCGACCATCAAGGCGCCGAACGCGAGCGACACGACAACCGACAACAGCAAGCTGAGGCGCAGCCGCCCGTAGACCAGACGCAGTCTCGCGCCGGCGATCAGCTGCTCGAGCGCGTCGTCACTCGGTGCAGAGCTCATGATGCGGGCCTCGTCAGCGCCGCCTCGGATACTCAGGCGGCTGCTTCGACGAGGTCGCGTGGGTCGGGTCGTTCCCGGCGCGGGCCGGAGCGTGCGCCGGCAGCAGGTCGCTCTCGGCGAGTTCGCCGTCGAAGCCGTTCGACATGTCGCGTCCCGTGAATTCGGCGGCGCGGGCAAGGACGGTCGCAAGCACCGCTGCGGGCGCGCGCAGCGTGATCGATTGCGGCCGACGATGCGATCGAGACCTCATTGTCTCGAGGGGGCGGTTCGATGGAAGCGCATGGGCTGGATTTGTCGGTCTGTCCGGCATGGAGCACCGTCCTTTGACGGTGCCCCGCAAACAAACTTCAGCAATATCCGTACCCACGAGCCGCTCGCCGCGGCGATTGACCGGGCATCGTCAGCCCTTTGATGGGATTTTCTATACCTGACAGATGCTTGCGTCGACGCCCGGGGCCCGATGTGCTGCAATCGGGCCCAGTGCCACGCAGATCATCGAGCACGGCGGCAGCTCCCGCAGCGCCGCGCCTGTTGCGGACGATTTGTGGACCACGACGCCGCGGCCAGCCGCGGAGCGATGCGGAGTCGGCAATACGCACGATGCCGCCAGAGTCGAGCGGGCAACCCCGCGTCGTTCGTCTGCGGCATCCCGGCGGCGGGGCCGGTCCCGCAACGGATTTCGCGGCACCGCCGTCCTTGCGGGCAAGGCTTCCGCGCTGCCGCCTGCCTGCTACTCGCCCTCGAGGAAGCTCCGCAGCTTTTCGCTCCGCGACGGATGGCGCAGCTTGCGCAACGCCTTCGCCTCGATCTGGCGGATGCGCTCGCGCGTGACGTCGAACTGCTTGCCGACTTCTTCCAGCGTGTGGTCGGTGTTCATCTCGATGCCGAAGCGCATGCGCAGCACCTTGGCCTCGCGCGGTGTCAGCGTGTCCAGGATGTCCTTGCAGACGTCGCGCAGGCTCGCATTCACGGCCGCATCGGACGGCGCAACCGTCGAGAGATCCTCGATGAAGTCGCCCAGGTGCGAATCGTCGTCGTCGCCGATCGGCGTCTCCATCGAGATCGGCTCCTTGGAGATCTTCAGGATCTTGCGGATCTTCTCCTCGGGCATCTCCATCTTCACGGCGAGCGTGGCCGGGTCCGGTTCCTGGCCCGTCTCCTGCAGGATCTGGCGGCTGATCCGGTTCATCTTGTTGATCGTCTCGATCATGTGCACCGGGATGCGGATCGTGCGCGCCTGATCGGCGATCGAGCGCGTGATCGCCTGCCGGATCCACCAGGTCGCGTAGGTCGAGAACTTGTAGCCGCGACGGTATTCGAACTTGTCGACCGCCTTCATCAGGCCGATGTTGCCTTCCTGGATCAGGTCGAGGAACTGCAGGCCGCGGTTCGTGTACTTCTTCGCGATAGAGATCACGAGGCGCAGGTTCGCCTCGGTCATCTCGCGCTTCGCCTTGCGCGCCTTGGCCTCGCCGGTCGACATCTGCTTGTTGATCTCCTTCAGGTCCTTCAAGGGGATCATCACGCGGTTCTGCAGGTCGAGGAGCTTCTGCTGCTGCTCGACGATCGCCTGACGGTATTTGGCGAGCTGCTCGCTGTAGTGATGGTGCGCCGCGACCTCGCGGTCGATCCAGCGCAGGCTCGTCTCGTTGTTGGGGAAGGCCTTGATGAACTCGGGGCGCGGCATGCCGCCCTTGTGCACGACGAGGTCCTGGATCTTGCGTTCGGTCTGGCGGATGCTGTCGACTTCGCCGCGCACGCTGTCCGAGAGCTTCTCGACCATTCGTGCGGAAAAGCGGATCTGCATGAGTTCCGCGCTGATCTTCTTCTGCAGGTCGAGCGCCTTCGGCGCCTTGTGGCCCTCCTTCTGCAGGACGGTGATGAGGCGCGTGAAATGGCGGCGGATCGTCGCGAAGCGTTCGAGCGAGGCGACCCTCAGCCGCTCGAGGTTCTCGGCTGCGATGGCGACGGCATCGTCCTCGGACTCCTCCTCCTCCTCTTCGTCGTCGACGTCGGCGGCAGACTCCTCGATCTGCGTCAGCTCCTCGTTGAAGTCCATGAGGCCGTCGACGACGTCGTCGATCTTGAGCTCGTCCTTCGCGATGCGGTCGGCCAGATCGAGGATCTGCGCGACCGTCATCGGGCACGCGGAGATCGCCATGATCATGTGCTTCAAGCCGTCCTCGATGCGCTTGGCGATCTCGATCTCGCCCTCGCGGGTCAGAAGCTCGACCGAGCCCATCTCGCGCATGTACATGCGCACCGGATCCGTCGTGCGCCCGAACTCGGAGTCGAGCGTGGAGGCCGCGGCTTCCGCCTCCTCCTCGACGTCTTCGGTGGGCGCGGCCGGCGCGGATTCGGCCATCAGCAGCGTGTCGGCATCCGGCGCCTCGTCGTACACCTGGATGCCCATGTCGCCGATCATCGAGATCACGCCCTCGATCTGCTCGGCATCGAGCACGTCGTCGGGGAGGTGGTCGTTGATCTCGGCGTAGGTGAGGTAGCCGCGCTCCTTGCCGAGCACGATCAGGTTCTTCAGGCGCCGCTTGCGTGCCTCGACGTCGGCGGGCGTGAGCTCGCGCGGCGCGACGTCGGCGCCCTTGCCGTTCTTGCCCTTGCGTGCCGCGGCATCCTCGGCGCGCTTGCCCGCGATGCGGGCGGCGATTTCGCCGGCGGATGGCTTGGCGACGGGTGCCCCGGGCTTACCCGCCGGGACGGCGCCCTTGGCCGACGGGGCGCCCTTGACCGCCACGGCACCCTTGACGGGCACCCCGCCCTTGACGGGCACCCCGCCCTTGACGGGCACCGCACCCTTGGCAGGCACCGCACCCTTGGCAGGCGCCGCACCCTTGACGGGCACCCCGCCCTTGACGGGCACCGCACCCTTGGCAGGCACCGCACCCTTGGCAGGCGCCGCACCCTTGGCAGGCGCCGCACCCTTGGCAGGCACCGCACCCTTGGCAGGCACCGCACCCTTGGCAGGCACCGCACCCTTGACAGGCACCGCACCCTTGGCCGGCGCCGCACCCTTGGCCGGGATCTTGGCGGCCGCTTTGGCGCCGGCCTTGCCCTTCGCCTCGACGGCCGGACGCGCGGGAGCCCTTATCGCCGCGGGCTTGCCCTTGGCCGCCGGATGCGCCTTGGGCCCGGACTTCAAGACCGGCCTGGCCTTCGGCTTGGTCGTGGAGCCGGGCGCCGCCCGCGGTTTGCTCTTGGCCGCCGGCCGGGCCTTCGGCTTCGACCTGGCAACCGGCTTGGCCTTCTTCGCCGGTTTCTTGGCGGCCGGCCTGCGGGCGAGCGGGCGTGCGGGCTTGCGGGCGGCGGGCTTCTTCGCCGCGGGCCTCGCCGGCTTGCGCACCGGTTTCGTCTTGTGCTTGGCCGGCTTTGCTGCCTTGGCGGGCGACTTTCGGGCGGGCTTCTTGGCCATGGGGATCCTGTATTCGGCGACGCACGGGCGGCGAGGGGGGCCGCCACCCATGCGAACTGCGCGTGCACCCTAGTTGGGGCCCGCGCGAGAAAACTTCAAATTATAGCCTGCAACCGAGGCAATGCGCAGGGCGCAAGCCGCCCCGTCGAGCCTGTCGCGTCGCCCGATCCGTCGCGTGCATCGAAAAGCCTTCCGCCGCACGAGGCTGGCCGGCGACGCGATTGGCGCGCGGCCCGCGAACGTGCCACCTCGTCGCCTGCTCCTGCCCGCGCCTGCAGCACGCCCATCACCGCGATCGCCCGGGCTCGCCGGAGGTGATCCCGCCGGCGGCCTTGCGCACGACGTCGAGCTGCCGTCGCCGCTCGGTCTCTTCGTCCGACGCTGGCGCGAGATCCTCCGGCGCCGCGTCGACGGTGCCGTCACGCTGGGCGTGCAGCCACCACCGTTGCACGCCCTCGCGCAGCTGGGCCTCGGCGAGCTCCGGTGTCAGGCCATGGTCCTGCACCGTGGCGAGCACGTTTGCGAGCACCTGGTCGTGCGGCGTTCCGACGAAATGCTGCATCACGCCCGCGGTCGTGAGCGCGCCGGCGTGGCCGGCGCAGAAGTCGGCAAGCGCCGCGAGCGCGCCCGCTTCGGGTGAAGGATCTGCGGGCCGCGGCAACGCCAGCGTGCGTGCCACTTCCGGTTGGAGCAGGATGCCTGCGATCAGTTCGCGTGCGAGCGACGGTGCGCTGCGACGCCCGCTCGCGCGGCGCGCGTCGCCCTGCGGCGCTCCGCCGGAAGGACGCCCGGGCAGCGCGGCGCCGGAGGTCTTGAGGAGCCCTCGCAGCTCGGTCTCGGGCAGGCCGGTGAGTTCGGCGAGCCGGCGCCGCAAAAGCGAGGCGAGGATCGGGGCCGCGATCTGCGCGAAGTACGGGCGCGCCGCTGCGACAAGCGCTGCGCGGCCTTCGGCGGACGTCGGCGGATGCTGCGTGGCGAGTTCGGAGAGCAGGAACTCGGACAACGGCACCGCCTTCGCAAGCGCCGCCTCGAAGGCCGTCTTGCCGCGCTTGCGCACGAAGTCGTCGGGATCCTCGCCATCGGGCAGGAACAGGAACTGCGCGTTCCGGCCGTCGGCCAGCACCGCCAGCGTATTCTCGAGCGCGCGCCACGCGGCCTTGCGCCCCGCGTTGTCGCCGTCGAAGCAGAACACGACCGTGTCGGTCAATCGGAAGAGCTTCTGTGCGTGCACCGGCGTGGTCGCGGTTCCGAGTGTGGCGACCGCGTATTCGACGCCGTGCTGTGCGAGCGCGACGACGTCCATGTAGCCCTCGACCACGACAACCTTCCCGGCGTCGCGGATCGCGTTGCGCGCCTGGAACAGTCCGTAAAGTTCGCGGCCCTTCGAGAACACCGGGGTCTCCGGCGAGTTCAGGTACTTGGGCTCGCCCTTGTCGAGCACGCGTCCGCCGAAACCGATGACGCGACCGCGCGGGTCGTGGATCGGAAACATGATGCGATCGCGGAAGCGGTCATAGCGCTTGCCGCCGTCGCCTCTGACCACGAGCCCGGCCGATTCGAGCGCCGGATCGTCGTAGTCGGGAAATGCACGCGCAAGCGACTGCCAGCCGTCGGTTGCGTAGCCGATACCGTAGCGGGCGGCAATCGCACCGGTCAGTCCCCGGCCTTTGAGGTATTCGATCGCATGCGGCGATTCGCGCAGCGCGGCCCGGTAGAACTTCGTCGCTGTCAGCAGATGTTCGGTGAGGTCGGCAGCCTCCTCGCGCCGCTCGCGCTCGCCCGCCCGCTCGACGCGCGGAACCTCGAGCCCGGCGTCGCGCGCGAGTTCCTCGACCGCATCCGGAAAGCTCTTGCCGCCGTATTCCATCAGGAAACCGATCGCCGTGCCGTGCGCGCCGCAGCCGAAGCAGTGATAGAACTGCTTGGTGGGACTGACGGTGAACGATGGCGTCTTTTCGCTATGGAAGGGGCAGCACGCCGCATAGTTCGCACCCGCCTTCCTGAGCGGCACGAAGCGGTCGATCACCTCGACGATGTCGACGCGCGAAAGCAGCGTCGGGATGAAATCGCTCGGGATCATGGGTTCCTGCGGCCGGAGCCTCAAATCGCGCCCGGCGCTCGCCCGGTCGAGAAGGCCCGGCTTCGAGAAATGGCGTTCGGACGCCGCATCCAGGCCATTGTGGCACCACAAGCGAGCGCGATGGGCGCGCAAGAGGCGCGCCAATGTCGGTGCCGGCCATCGCCGCGCCGCCAAGCGGCGCGTGCCGGGCGAGGCTCGCGGCGAATGAGAGGCTCAGCCCGCGAGGTGCGCCTTGACCTTTGCCGAAACGGCCGAGAGGTCTGCCCGCCCCGCAAGCCTGGGCTTCAGCTCTGCCATCACCTTGCCCATGCCGGCCGGTCCGGCGGCCCCGGTGGCTCTGATGGCCGCCGCGATCATCGCGTCGATCTCGGCGTCGGCAAGCGGTTGCGGCATATAGGCCTGCAAAACGCCGATCTCCGCCTGCTCGCTCGCGGCGAGCTCCGGCCGGTTGCCTGCCGTGAACTGCGCGACCGAGTCCTTGCGCTGCTTGATCATCTTGTCGACGACCGCGAGCACGTCGGCGTCGGTCAGCTCCTTGCGCTCGTCGACCTCGCGCTGCTTGATCGCGGCAAGCAGCATACGGATCGTGGACAGCCGTGCGGAATCCCTCGCCCGCATCGCGTCCTTCATGTCGTCGGTGATCCTGGCCTTCTGTGTCATCGCGGACGTCCGGGTCGGGAAATGGTGGCGGGGACGGTGCCCCGCGACGACCACAAAACACAAGGGGCGAATCGCTTCGCCCCTTGCGCAGAGAGCCGTCTTTGCCGAATCAGTACATCTTCGGCGGCAATTGCTGGCTGCGAAGACGCTTGTAGTGGCGTTTCACCGCCGCGGCTTTCTTGCGCTTGCGTTCGGCGGTCGGCTTTTCGTAGAACTCGCGGGCGCGAAGCTCCGTCAGGAGGCCGGTCTTCTCGATCGTGCGCTTGAAGCGGCGAAGGGCGGCCTCGAACGGCTCGTTTTCGCGGACGCGGACGGATGGCATCGGGTGTTTTCCTTCGAAATCCTGGGTTTACGACAGCCTCTAAGTATATCCGAAGCGGACTGCGCACGCAACTTTCGGGGCGCTGCGACCGCGGAAGGCATCCGCCGAGGCGCCAAGGGCCGGGATGGCGCTCCGGCTTCGGGGGATGCGGAAGAGGGCCGCCTATAATCGCCCTCATGCGCGTGCTCGGCATCGAAACCTCGTGCGACGAAACCGGGGTGGCCGTGTACGACACCGAGGCCGGCTTGCTCGCCCATGCGCTGCACTCGCAGGGCGCGATGCACGAGGCCTACGGCGGGGTGGTTCCGGAACTCGCTTCGCGCGACCATGTGCGAAGGCTCGTCCCGTTGATCCGCCGCGTGCTGGACGAGGCCGCGACGCCGCCTCACGCGCTCGACGGCATCGCCTACACGCAGGGGCCCGGCCTCGCCGGAGCTCTGCTGGTCGGTGCGAGCGTCGCCAGCGGGCTTGCGCACGCGCTCGGCAAGCCGGCGATCGGCGTGCATCACCTCGAAGGCCATTTGCTGTCGCCGCTGCTCGCCAATCCCCGGCCCGAGTTCCCGTTCGTCGCATTGCTGGTTTCGGGCGGTCATACCCAGCTCTTCGAAGTCAAGGGCGTCGGGCGCTACGGTCTGCTCGGCGACACGCTGGATGACGCGGCGGGCGAGGCGTTCGACAAGGCCGCAAAGTTGCTCGGCCTGCCGTATCCGGGCGGACCTGCGCTCGCGCGGCTCGCGGAGCAGGGCATCGCGGGCGTGGTCCGGTTGCCGCGGCCGATGCGGGACTCCGGCGATCTCGACATGAGCTTTTCCGGGCTCAAGACCGCAGTGCTGACGCTCGTGCGGAGAATGGGCGAGGAGGCGCCGCTCGGCGTGCAGGCCCGCGCGGACGTCGCGCGCGAATTTCAGGCGGCCGTGGTTGACGTGCTGGTTGCGAAGTCGTTCGCCGCGCTCGCAGCGACCGGGCATTCGCGGCTCGTGGTTGCCGGTGGCGTTGGGGCGAATCGGGAACTGCGCGAACGGCTCGTGCGGGAGTCGACGCGCCGCCTGGTGCGTGTGTTCTTTCCCGACGTGGCGTTCTGCACGGACAACGGTGCGATGATCGCGCTGGTCGGTGCGCTTCGGTTGGCGAACGGCGCAACGCGGGACGCAACCTTCAGCGTGCTGCCGCGCTGGCCGCTCGACAGTCTGCGCGCGCCCGAGCCCGTTGCCGCTCCCTGAGCGGGGCTACTGCCCGATCGGCCGTTCCTTGCCGGTGATCAGCTGGCGGATGTTCTCGCGGTGCCGCCAGAAGAGCAGCGCGGCAATCGGGACCATCGTCCACGCGGTCAGCGTCGGACCGTAGATGTAGAACATGCCGAGCGGCATCAGCAGCGCAGTCGCAAGCGCCGCGAGCGAGCTGATCTTGAAGCCGTAGGCCATCGTGAGCCAGATGATCGTGAGCACGAGGCCAAGCGGCCAATGCAGCGCGAACACGATGCCCGCGCCGGTGGCCACGCCCTTGCCGCCGCGGAAGTCATGGAACACCGGAAACAGGTGGCCGAGGAAGACGGCGAGCGCAGCGGCTGCCGTCGTCCAATCCGGTGCGCCGGCCAGCGCGGCCACGTTCTGCGCGAGGAACACCGCGACGAATCCCTTGAGGCCGTCGCCGAGGAGCGTGAGCAGCGCTGCCTTCCTGTTGCCCGTGCGAAGCACGTTCGTCGCGCCCGGATTGCCGGAGCCGTATTCGTGCGGGTCCGGCAGGCCGAACGCGCGGCTGACCACGACCGCAAAGGAAACCGAGCCGAGGAGGTAGGCAGCGAGGACGATGAGCGCGGCGGCCAGCATGGCGGGGGGAAACGCTGCCTGCGGGTAGAATCGCGGTCGATTCTAGCAAAGCCGCTCGCAGTGCAGATCCGGGCCGCCGCTCGCCCAGCGCCTATGAACACCATCTTCATCCACGACTTCCGCATCGAGACCCGCATCGGCGTCTACGCATGGGAGCGCGAGCTGCCGCAGACGATCCGGCTCGACCTCGACATCGGCCTGCCGTCGGACCGCCCGTTTCGGACGGGCGATCTCGTCGACACGCTCGATTACGCGGCGATCGTCGCACGGCTGCGCGCTTTCGTGCTGGATCACCGGCATCCGCTTCTCGAGCGTTTCACCGAAGCCGTGGCGGACATCGTGCTGAACGAATTCGGCGCGCCGTGGGTGAAGGTGCGCGTCGCGAAGCTCGGTGCGCTCCCCGGTGTGCGCGAGCTCGGCATCGCGATCGAGCGGCGGCGCGCAATCGAGGCGCTCGGATTGCCCGAATCCTGATCTACTCGATCGCGACGTCCACCATCGTCGGCTGCAGCACGCGGACGAGGTCCGCGGGCTCCATGCCGACGAGGTAGCCGCGGCGGCCGCCGTTGACGTAGAGGTAGGGCAGTTCGGCGATCGTCTTCTGCAGGAACACCGGCGTGCGCTTGCGCGTGCCGAAGGGGCTCGTGCCGCCGACCTGGTAGCCCGAGTGGCGATCGGCGACGGCCGGGGCGCATGGCGCGACGCTCTTGACGCCGATCTGCCGCGCGAGGTTCTTGGTGGAGACTTCGCGGTCCCCGTGCATCAGCACGATCAGCGGCCGCTTGCGCTCGTCCTCCATCACCAGCGTCTTGATGCACGCATGTTCGGGCACGCCGAGCTCGCGCGCCGACGCGGCGGTGCCGCCACGCTCCTCGTAGGCATAGGGATGATCGGTGAACGCGACGCCGTGCTCGCGCAGCACGCGCACCGCGGCAGTCACCGGAAGGCGGTCGCTGCTCATTCGGTCGAAGCAGGGCCAAAGGCCATCGGGCGGGCGCGGCTGCGGGCAAGGCGAGACCCCGCTAGTGTACTGAGTCAGAAGTTCCAAAGATAACGGAGTGGATGAAATCGGGCGTCAGGCAAGGCGCGGGGCCGAGACAGTAGCCCGTTCTACGGCGAGGCCGAGCAACGCAGCATGCCGCCCGATTTCGCCGCGATCTATCGCGTGAATTTCTGACTCGGTACACTTGTATGCCGATCGTCGCCGGCGTTCCGGGTTCGCGGCAACCGTCCGCGCGGGCTTCCCGGGGCGCAATGCGGCCGGTCGACCGTTCCCCGCGCGCGCCGTTTGACGATCGCCGCAGGGCGGCACCATCTTGCTCGCGACGGCGGCGTCCGGGTGCGCGGCCGTGTCGATTCGACGATCCGCCCGTTTTCCGCGCTGCGCCACAAGCGAGGCACTTGATGCTAGACAGGCATGCCGACATCGACGTCATCAGCGAACGCGCGCAGCAGTTCGGGAAGGAACTCGAGGCGAGGAAGAAGGAACTCGCACCTGCCGATTTCGGCTGGTATCCGTACGGGACGCTCAACAATTTTCATCATTTCACGCGGCTGCTGCAGGGCGAGCGCCGCAAGCTCTTCGAGCTGATCGGGAACGGCCGCTTTGTCGACATCGGCGCCGCCGACGGCGACACGGCGTTCTTCCTCGAGCGCTGCGGCTTCAACGGCGTCGTCATCGACTATCCGCCAACGAACTACAACAGTTGCCGCGGGTTGCGCCTCTTGCAGGGCGCGCTCGGCTCGGTAATCGAGATCCAGGAGTTCGACCTGGATCGCGCAGCCTGGCAACCCGGCGAGCACTTCACGCTCGCATTCTTCCTCGGCATCCTCTACCACCTCAAGAACCCCTTCCTCGCGCTCGAGTCGCTGGCGCGCAACTGCCGCCACGCGCTGCTGAGCACGCGGGTCGCGCGCTACAACGTCTCCAGCCAGCGGGTTGGCGCAACGGGAGACGTCAACGCAACGCGGGTGGAACTGCGCGGCGTTCCGGTCGCATACCTCGTCGCTGCGGACGAAACGAACAACGATGCTACCAACTACTGGATGTTCTCGGAGGCGGGGCTTCGGCGCATCCTCGACCGTACCGGATGGGACGTCGTCGACTGGATGACGATCGGCGAAACCGCCGAGTCGGATCCGGCGACCGCGGAGGGCGACGAGCGGGCGTTCGCGTTGCTGCGCAGCCGTTACGCGGCGGCGTGAGCTTCCCTTCGGCCCGGTCCGGCCGCGTCAGCCGCGCGGATGATGCTGCGCGTGCAGTGCCTTCAATCGCTCGCGGGCGACATGCGTATAGATGGTCGTCGTCGTAATGTCCGCGTGGCCGAGCAGCAGCTGCACGACGCGCAGGTCGGCGCCGTGATTGAGGAGGTGGGTGGCGAACGCGTGGCGCAGCACGTGCGGCGAGAGCTTCGCAGCCGGCAGGCCGGCGCGCACCGCGTAGCGCTTGACGAGCGCCCAGAACGCCTGGCGCGTCAGCGGTCCGCGCCGCGCCGTCAGGAACAGGTGATCCGTCTTGGCATGGCCGGCGAGTGCGGGCCGCACGTCCTTCAGGTAGCGCGCGAGCCACGCGACCGCCTCCTCGCCGAGCGGCACGATGCGCTCCTTGCTGCCCTTGCCGAGCACGCGCACGATGCCGGCATCGAGCGTGACCTGGCCCAGCTTGAGCCCGACGAGCTCGGACACGCGCAGGCCCGTTGCATACAGGGTTTCGAGCATCGCGCGGTCGCGCAGGCCAAGCTCCTTCTCCACGAGCGGCGCGGCGAGCAATGCCTCCACCTGCGCCTCGCTCAGGTTCTTCGGGAGCAGCCGGGGGCGCTTAGGCGTGCGCACGCGCACCGTGGGATCCTCGCCGATCCGGCCGCGTTCGAGCTGCAGCCGATAGAAGCGGCGCAACGCGGACAACCGGCGCCCGATCGAGCTTGCCTTCGCCTTGGCGGCGAATTGCGCGGCGAGCCAGCGCTCGATGTCCGCACGTCCGGCGTGCAGGAGGCCCGATTGGTTCTGTGCGAGCCAGCCGGCCCAGGTCGCCATGTCGCGGCGATAGGCGGCGAGCGAGGCGGACGCGAGTCCGTCCTGCAGCCACAGCTGATCGCAGAAGGCGTCGATCAGCGCGGCGTCCTCCGATGGGTCGTAGGCGAGTTTCACGAGCGTCGGGCAACGATGGCGATGGACCGCGCAAGAGCCGTCTCTGCCCCTGGTTAGCGGCCGAAACGGTAGCCCTCGTGTGTCAGCAGCCAGCGCTTGATCGCGATCGGGTCGCCGGCGGCCGCATTCATGAATCCGCCCAGGCTGCCTCGGCTGCCGACCACGCGGTGGCATGGCACGACGAGCGCAAGCGGGTTGGCGCCGCACGCCTGCCCCACCGCGCGCGGTGCCGAGCCGACCGCGCGCGCGATCTCCGCATAGGTGCGCGATTCGCCGAGCGGGATCGCAGCGACCGCCTCCCAGACGCGGCGCTGGAACGGCGTCCCGCGCGGCGCGAGCGGAACGTCGATGCGATGCGATGGATCGCGGAGGTACTGCGCGATCTCGCGTGCGGCGCGCTTTGCAACGTGATCGCCGGGCGCCCGCGCCCGCTCGGAAAGCGGCAGGTAGCAGACCGCGGTCAGCGCCTTGCCGTCGGAGCGGAGTCCGAGCACGGCGAACGGCGTGCGCAGCTTCGCTGCGTATTCCTTCGCCGTTGCCGTCATCGGACGCGTTCGCTTCCCGGCGCCCGACGCGCCGCCGCCGGAAACGCCGCCACCGCTCACAATCGAAATCCGAGAACCGACAACCGTCATCCCAGCTTCATCTGCTGCGGCAGCCACGTGACAAGCGCCGGGAAGAACCAGATCAGCAGGACCGCGACGCACATCAGCGCGAACATCGGCACCGTCTGGCGCGCGATCCAGGTCATCTGCTTCTTGGTCATGCCCTGCAGAACGAAAAGGTTGAAGCCGACCGGTGGCGTGATCTGCGCCATCTCGACGACGAGCACGACGAAGATGCCGAACCAGAGCAGATCGATGCCGGCCTTCTCGACCGTGGGCAGGATCACACCCATCGTCAGCACGACCATCGAGATGCCGTCGAGGAAGCAGCCGAGCACGATGTAGAACGCAGCCAGCGCGACGACCAGCAGGAACGGCGACAGGCCGAGCGACCCGATCCATTCGGCCAGGTTGCGCGGCAGTCCGATGTAGCCCATCGACAGCGTGAGGAACGACGCGCCGGCGAGGATCAGCGCGATCATGCAGTAGAGGCGCGTCGCGCCGAGCAGGCTGTCGCGGAACGTCTTCCAATTGAGCGATCCCTGCAGTGCGGAGATGACGAGCGAACCGACGACACCGAACGCGGCTGCCTCGGTGGCGGTGGCGAGGCCCGCGTAGATCGAGCCGAGCACCGCGGCGATCAGCGCCATGACGGGGATCAGGTGCCGCGATGCCCAGAACTTCTGCGCGAGCGTCGTGCGCGTGGTCGCCTGCGGCACCTGGTCGGGATTGACGAGCGCCCAGACGACGATGAACCCCGAGAACAGCGCGGCTAGCAGGATGCCGGGGATGACGCCGGCGATGAAGAGCTGCGCGATCGAGACGTTCGCCGCCACGCCGTACACGATCATGATGATCGACGGCGGGATCAGCAGCCCCAGCGTTCCGGCGCCGGCGAGCGTGCCGATCGTGATGCCCTCGGGATAGCCGCGGCTCTTCAACTCGGGCAGCGTCATCTTGCCGATCGTGGCGCAAGTCGCAGCCGAGGAGCCGGACACCGCCGCGAAGATCGTGCAGCCGATGATGTTGGTGTGCAGCAGGCGGCCGGGCAGCCGCTCCAACCACGGGGCGAGACCCTTGAACATGTCCTCGGACAGCCGCGTGCGGAACAGGATCTCGCCCATCCAGACGAAGAGCGGCAGCGCGGTCAGCGTCCACGACGAGGAGCTGCCCCAGATCGTCACCGCCATCGCGTCGCCGGCCGGCCGCGAGCTGAAGAGCTCCATGCCGATCCAGGCCACGCCGGCAAGCGCGAGCCCGATCCAGACGCCGCTGCCGAGCAGCGCGAACAGCGCGACGATCAGCAACGTCGTGATGAGCGCGTCCATGCGCTATTCGCTGCGCGCCGCTTCCACCGGCGCCTTGTGCGCGCGCCGGCCGGAAAGCTCCAGCGCGAGCTCGTCGACCAGCGCGATGAACAGGACCAGCGTTCCCAGGGCCATCGCGAGCTGGGGAATCCACAGTGGAGTCGCGTCGTTGGCAGTGGAGATGTCGTTGAAGTCGAACGATTGATAAGCGAGCCTGATGCTGAAGAACGCGAACAGCGCGGCCAGCAGCGTGCCTGCCGCAAGCGACCAGAGCTCGAGTGCACGCTTGACACCGGGCGATGCGTGCTCGAGGAGCAGCGAAACCCGAATGTGCTCGTTGCGCTTGAACGTGTAGGCGAGCGCGAGGAATCCCGCAGCCGCCATGAAGTAGCCGGCGTAGGCGTCGGTGCCGGGCAGGTGGAAGTGCAGCAGGCGGCCGGCTACGCCGATCAGCACCATGACGAGCGTACCGATCATCCCCAGAGCGCCGAGGTAACCGGCGCCGTCGAACAGCGCATCGAGCGCGCGGCGGAGCGTCATCGGCGCGCCCGCTGCGCGGCTGATGCGGATCGGCCCATCACATCTTGCGGTAGTTGTCGATGACCTTGCGGCCGTCGTCGCCGGACTTGCGCAGCCACTCGGCGAGCATCACGTTGCCGACCTTGCGCAGATCCGCCGTCAGCTGCTCGGAGGGCTTGGCGATGTTCATGCCGTTCTTGCGCAATTGATCGAGGTACCAGCCGTTCTTCTCCTCGGAGAGTTTCCAGCCGCGTGTCTCGGCCTCGGCCGCGGCCTTGAGCAGCGCCTGCTGCGTCGGCTTGTCGAGCGCGTCGAACGCCTTCTTGTTGACGATCACCGCGTTCTTGGGAAGCCAGGCCTGCGTGTCGTACCAGTTCTTGATGTGCTCGTACGTCTTCGAGTCGTAACCTGTCGCGCCGGAAGACATGTAAGAGTCGATCACGCCCGTCGCGAGCGCCTGCGAGACTTCCGCGGCCTGCACGGTCACGGGCTGCGCGCCGACGAGTTCGGCGATCTTCGAGGTGGCCGGGCTGTAGGCGCGCCATTTGAGGCCCTTCATGTCGGCCGCACTGGCGAGCGTCTTCTTCGAGTAGATACCCTGCGGCGGCCAAGGCACGCTGAACAGCAGCATCATGTCCTGCTTCGCGAGCTTGTCCTCCACCGCCTTCTTCGACGCCTTGTAGAGCTTGAACGACTCGGCGTAGGAGGTGGCGAGGAACGGGATGCCGTCGATGCCGTAGAGCGGATCCTCGTTTTCGAAGTTGACGAGGAGGATCTCGCCCGCCTGCGCCTGGCCGCCCTGCACGGCACGCTTGATCTCGGGCGCCTTGAACAGCGAGGCGTTCGGGTGCAGCTGGATCTTGAGCTTGCCGGCGGTTGCCTTGTCGACGTCCGTGGCGAATTGCTGCAGGTTCTCCGTATGGAAGTTGTTCGCCGGGTAGGCGCTCGGCATGTCCCATTTAATCTGCGCGGCGGCGGGCATCGCAACTGCCATTGCGAGCGCGGCGGCAAAGACGGTCAGGCGCTTCATGTAAGTCTCCGGGAAAAAACGCGAAAACGCGGCAAAGGAAGGAAACCGGACGTTTTTACCACAAATCCCTCAGCGCGTAACGCGCCGGCACGCCGGTCAGCCCGGCGTGAAACCATTCGACCAGCTGTGCCGCGTCGAACACCGGCATCCCGACCGCGGCCTCGACCGCGGCGCGGTAAGGCGGCATGTTCGCGCATTCGAGCACGACTGCGCCCACGTCGTGGTGCGCACCGATCAGGCGCCGCGCGGCGGCCACCGTCTCGTCGCGCATCCGGACGGTGTCCAGCCTGGCGGCGCCGATGCGGATCGCCCGGGCGAAGTACCCCGTCGGGTCGACGCCTTCGATCGGCGTGTAGGGATGGGCGCCGGCGCCTTCGAGCGTCTCGCGCGTCAGGTCGGCGGCGGAGTAGGTGACGATGCCCGCCCGCTTGCCGTTGGGCAGCGTGCGCTCGATCAGCGGCAGCTGCAGCAGTGACGACGTGAGGATCGGCACGGGCAGCTCCGCGGTCAGCTCACGCTGCCAACGCGCGAGGAAGCCGCAGGTGGTCGCGAGGCCGACGCAGCCCTCGCTCGCCAGCGCGCGGCCCGCGGCGATGAACAGGGGCAGCAACGTGGCCTGGCGGCGGTGGACGACGTCGTCGACGTTCGCGCCTTGCACGACGTGGTGGCGCACCGGGAAGGCGAACGTTTCCGGGCAGCCCAGGTCGCCGGGGATTCGCGGGAACGCGGTATCGAGGGTGAGGATTCCGAGCATTCAGGTGTCGGGAGTCGAGACTCCGTTGGCAGTGATGGAGCGTCGCCGCCGCGCCACTCCTATAATGCCCGATCCTGCGGGTGGGGCCGGTTCCGCACGGCGCCCTTTGCCAACTGTCGACTGACTCCTGACACCTTAATGTGGCAATTCTGGATCGACCGCGGCGGCACGTTCACCGACATCGTCGCCCGCAGGCCGGATGGCCGGCTCGCCACGCACAAACTCCTTTCGGAAAACCCGGAGCGCTACCGCGACGCCGCCGTGCAGGGCATCCGGGAGCTGCTGGGCCTCGCGCCCGGCGTCCCGATTCCAGCGTCGGTCATCGAAGCGGTCAAGATGGGCACGACGGTCGCGACCAACGCTTTGCTCGAGCGGAAGGGCGAGCGCACGGCGCTCGTCATCACCCGCGGCTTCGCCGATGCGTTGCGCATCGGCTACCAGAACCGGCCGAAGCTTTTCGTGCGCAGGATCGAGCTGGCGAGCCTTCTCTACGAGCGCGTGATCGAGGTCGACGAGCGGATCGGCGCTCGTGGCGATCTCGTGCGTCCGCTGGATCTCGCGGCGGCCGAGCGGGAGCTGCGCGCGGCTTTCGACGCGGGCATTCGCGCGGTCGCGATCGTGCTGATGCACGGCTACCGCTTCCCCGCGCACGAGCAGGCGCTCGAACAGCTCGCGCGGTCCATCGGCTTCTCCCAGCTGTCGGTCTCGCATCGCGTATCGCCGTTGATGAAGCTCGTCTCGCGCGGCGACACGACCGTGGTCGATGCCTACCTCTCGCCCATCCTGCGTCGCTACGTCCTGCAGGTTGAGCGCGAGCTTGCGGGAGGACGGGCCGGCACCGGCATCCGGCTGCAGTTCATGCAGTCGAGTGGCGGGCTCACCGACGCCATGCTGTTCCAGGGCAAGGACGCGATTCTGTCCGGCCCGGCCGGCGGCGTCGTCGGGGCGGTGGAAGTCGCGCGGCTTGCAGGCTTCGACCGGATCATCGGCTTCGACATGGGCGGCACGTCGACCGACGTGACGCACTGGGCAGGCGAATACGAGCGGGCGTTCGTGACCGAGGTCGCGGGCGTACGGCTGCGCGCACCGATGATGCGCATTCACACGGTCGCAGCCGGCGGAGGGTCGATCTGCACCTTCGACGGCTCGCGCTTCCGCGTCGGCCCGGAATCCGCCGGCGCGAATCCGGGGCCGGCGTCGTACCGCAGGGGCGGGCCGCTGGCGGTGACGGACTGCAACGTGATGGTCGGCAAGCTCGACCCCGATCTCTTCCCGCACGTGTTCGGGCCCTCGGGCAACGCGCCGCTCGATGCAGACGTGGTGCGCGGCAAGTTCACCGCGCTCTCGGAGGACATCGCGCGCGCAACGGGTCACCGGCGCACGCCCGAGGAGGTGGCCGACGGCTTCCTCAAGATCGCGGTCGAGAACATGGCGAACGCGATCAAGCACATCTCGGTGGAGCGCGGCTACGACGTCACCGAGTACGCGCTGTGCTGTTTCGGCGGCGCGGGCGGTCAGCACGCATGCGCGGTCGCCGATGCGCTCGGCATGATGCGCGTTTTCATCCATCCGCTCGCCGGCGTGCTCTCCGCCTACGGCATGGGGCTCGCCGACGTGCGCGCGCTGCGGCAACAGGCAGTCGAGGCGCGGCTTTCCGAAGTTGCGCTGCAGTCGGCGGAGGCGACGTTCGCGTCGCTCGAGGATGCCGCGCGCGGCGAGATCGCCGCGCAGGGCATAGCGGCGGCGCAGATCCGCTGCGTGCGCACGCTGCATCTCAAGTACGAAGGGACGGACACGACCATCGAGATTGCGGCGGGCGACGACGCGGCCCGTATCGTCGCCGCGTTCGAGCAGCGCTATCGGCAGCAATACGGGTTCCTGATGCCGGGCAAGCCGCTCGTGATCGAGGCGGTCGGCGTCGAGGCCGTGGGCAAGACGCAGTCGGCCGCGGACGAGGCGCCGGTGTTCGCGCCGCGAGCGGGACCGCTCGCGCCGATCAGGACGAACCGGATCTACACCAATGCGGCATTCCGCGATGCGGCAGTCTATGCGCGCGAACACCTGCGACCCGGCGATTCGATCGCGGGCCCCGCGGTGATCCGCGAGCAGAACGCGACGACGGTGATCGAGCCGGGCTGGCGGGCGAGCCTGACGCCGCGCGATCACATGGTGCTGGAGCGCACCGAGCCCGCGCAGCGCGCGCACGCGATCGGGACGACCGCGGATCCGGTGCTGCTCGAGGTCTTCAACAACCTGTTCATGGCGATCGCCGAGCAGATGGGCGTCACGCTCGCGAACACCGCCTACTCGGTCAACATCAAGGAGCGGCTCGATTTCTCGTGCGCGCTGTTCGACGCGGAAGGCAACCTGATCGCCAACGCGCCGCACATGCCGGTGCATCTGGGATCGATGGGCGAGAGCGTCAAGACGATCATCGACCGCCGCCGCGGCACGATGCGGCCCGGCGACGTGTTCGTGCTGAACGCGCCCTACAACGGCGGTACGCACTTGCCGGACGTGACGGTGATCGCGCCGGTCTTTCTCGACATTCCGACGTCGTCGGCGCGAAAGCGCGGCCCTATTGGCATTGCCGAACCGCAGCGAGGCGACGGGAAGTCGCCGGGCGCTCGCACGGGCGCGGGCGACGACGGTGCGGCGCAACCGCCGGCCGTCGTCGAGTTCTACGTCGCCTCGCGCGGCCACCATGCGGACATCGGCGGCATCACGCCCGGCTCGATGCCACCGGATTCGACGCACGTCGACGAGGAGGGCGTGCTGCTCGACAACGTGCAGCTCGTCGCTGCGGGCCGGTTCCTCGAAGACGAGATGCGCGCGATCCTCGCGGGCGGCCGCTACCCTTCGCGCAACGTCGACCAGAACCTCGCGGACCTGCGCGCGCAGGTCGCGGCGTGCGCGAAAGGCGCGGAGGAGTTAGCCAAGATGGTCGCGCATTTCTCGCTGCCGGTCGTGCGCGCCTACATGAAGCACGTGCAGGACAACGCCGAGGAAGCGGTGCGGCGGGTGCTGGGCGCGCTCAGCGACGGCGTGTTCGCCTACGAGATGGACAACGGCGCGACGATCCGGGTCGCGATCACCGTCGACCGCGCGAAGCGCGAGGCGACGATCGACTTCACCGGCACGAGTGCGCAGCAGCCGACCAACTTCAACGCGCCGTCGGCCGTGTGCAAGGCGGCGGTGCTGTACGTGTTCCGTACGCTGGTCGACGACGAGATTCCGATGAACGCCGGGTGCCTCAAACCGCTGCGGATCGTCATCCCCGAGGGCTCGATGCTCGCGCCGCGCTATCCGGCGGCGGTCGTCGCGGGCAACGTCGAGACATCGCAGACGATCACCGACTGCCTCTACGGCGCGCTCGGCGTGCTCGCGGCCTCGCAGGGCACGATGAACAACTTCACGTTCGGCAACGAGCGCTACCAATATTACGAGACGATCTCGGGCGGATCCGGCGCCGGCCCCGATTTCGACGGGACGAGCGTGGTTCAGACGCACATGACCAACTCGCGGCTGACCGACCCGGAAGTGCTCGAGTGGCGCTTCCCGGTGCGGCTCGAGTCGTTTACGATCCGCGAGGGCAGCGGCGGACGCGGGCGGCACCGCGGCGGCGACGGCGGCGAGCGGCGCGTGCGCTTTCTCGAACCGATGACGGCGGTGATGCTCGCCAACCACCGCCGGATCGCGCCCTTCGGCGCCGCCGGTGGCGAGCCGGGCGCGGTGGGGCGCAACTGGGTCGAGCGCACCGACGGCACGCGCGAGGAATTCGGCGCCACATGCGAAGTCGAGATGCAGCCTGGCGACGTGTTCGTGATCCGGACGCCCGGCGGAGGTGGCTTCGGCGCGCCCGAGCGGGAGGGACAGGTAGAATGAGCGATTGCGTGTTCTGCAGGATCATCGACGGGGGTATACCGGCGGCGGTCGTCCATCGCGACGACCGGGTCATCGCGTTCATGGATGCGGGCCAGGTGAACGACGGGCACGTGATCGTTGCCACGACGCGCCACGTTCCGGCGATCTACGGCATCGATGACGACGAGGCCGCTGCGGTGTTCCGTACCGCGGCGCGAATCGCGCGCGCGGTGAAGCGCGAATTCGCCGCCGGCGGCCTGTCGATCCTGCAGGCGAACGAGCCTGCCGGCTTCCAGACCGTGCCGCACTTCCACCTGCACGTATTGCCGCGGCACGATGGCGATGGCGTTGCGCTCGTCTGGCCCGCGAAGAGGCCGCCGGCCGCGCGGCTCGCGGAACTGGGCGAGCGCGTCAGGCGCGCGCTCGCGACGTAGCCGCCGGAAGCTCTGCTTCCCGCACCCTCCGGCACGATCAACGACAGGAAACCGACGTGGCCTCGTTCTACGATTTCAAGGTCGACGACATCCACGGCAAAGCCGTGCCGCTCGACCGCTACAAAGGCAAGGTGGTGCTCGTGGTGAACGTCGCGAGCAAGTGCGGATTCACGCCCCAGTACAAGGGGCTCGAGGCGCTCTACCAGAAGTACAAGGGAAAGGGCCTCGAGATCCTGGGGTTTCCGTGCAACCAGTTCGGCGCGCAGGAGCCCGGAAGCGAGGAGGAGATCGCCTCGTTCTGCGAGTTGAACTACGGCGTGACCTTTCCGCTGTTCGCGAAGGTCGACGTCAACGGCGACGAGGCGGCCCCCGTCTACAGGCATCTCAAGAGCGCTAAGCCGGGGCTTCTCGGAACCGAGGCGATCAAGTGGAACTTCACCAAGTTCCTTCTCGATCGCAAGGGCAACGTGGTCGCGCGCTTCGCGCCTAACGACACGCCCGAGTCCATTGCCGGTGACATCGAGAAACTGCTGTAGCCTGGGCAAGGGACGCGCCGTGCGGAGTGGTCGCTTGCGGCTTCCTGGCCGCTTGAGGCGATGGGCGTGCCGATGGGGCGCGCGGTTTCGTGCGACCTGCGCGCTCGCCGCATTGCTGTTCGCCGGCGCCGTCGCGGCGGCCGACATGAACAAGACTCTGCGCGTCGCCTTCAACGCCGCGGAGACGGGATTCGATCCCCAGGCGATCAGCGACCTCTATTCGGCCTACGTGGTGCGCGTCATCTTCGATCCGCTCTATCGCTACGACTATCTCGCGCGTCCCTTCAGGATCGTGCCGAACACGGCCGACGGCATGCCGACGATCTCCGAGGACGGCAAGACATGGACGATCAAGGTCAAGCCGGGCATCCATTTCGCGGACGACCCCGCGTTCAAGGGGAAGAAACGCGAGCTGACCGCCGCCGACTACGTCTACAGCTGGAAGCGCCTGATGGACCCGAAGGTGCGGGCACCCAACATCGAGGCGGTAACCGATCGCTTCGTCGGCGACGATGGGGTGCTCGCGGCGACAAAGGCCGCGGGCAAGCTCGATTACGACATGCCGTTCGAGGGCATGCGCGCGATCGACCGCTACACGATCCAGCTCACGCTCAAGGCGCCCGACTACGATCTCCTCGACGACATGGCCACGAGCACGATGGCGGCGGTCGCGCGCGAGGTGGTCGAAGCCTACGGCGACGAGGGCAACCGAATCATGGCCAATCCCGTCGGCACCGGCCCGTACCTGCTCAAGGAATGGCGGCGGGCGCAGGAGATCGTGCTCGAGGCGAGCCCGTCGTTCCGTGACCTGTATTTCCCGGAGAGCAGCGATCCGGCGGACGAGGCGGTCGTGGCGGCGATGAAAGGGAAGAAGCTGCCCGCAATCGGGCGCATCGAGATCGCCATCATCGAAGAGTCCAACCCGCGGCTGCTCGCATTTCAGCGGCGCGAGATCGACATGTCCAACCCGGTTCCGCCCGACCTGACCTGGAACGTGCTCGACCCGGGCAACAAGCTCAAGCCGCACCTCGCGGAGCAGGGCGTGCTGCACGTGCGCGCGATCCAGCCCTCGATCACGTTCGAGTACTTCAACATGGACGATCCGGTCGTCGGGGGCTACACGCGGGACAAGGTCGCGCTGCGCCGCGCGATCAGCATGGCCTACAACACCGACGACGAGGTCAAGATCGCGCGGCAGGGGCAGGCGATTCCCGCGACGCAGATGATCCCGCCCAACATGATCGGCCACGATCCGCGCTTCAACGGCCACGCGAAGTACGACCCCGAGATGGCGCGCGCGCTGCTCGACCGGTTCGGCTACGTCGACCGGGACGGCGACGGCTGGCGCGACCTGCCCGACGGCAAGCCGTTCACGCTCAGGATCGCCGTGATTCCCTCCGCGTTCGACCGCCAGCTCGAGGAACTCTGGAAGCGAAGCCTGACCGCGATCGGCATCCGCACCGATTTCGTCAAACAGAAGTTCGCCGACCTGCTGAAGCAGGCGCGCGCGGGCCAGCTGCAGATGTGGGGCCTCGCCAATACCTCGTCCTCGCCGCAGGGCTTCGGCATGATGGGCCTGCACTACGGGCCGAACGCCGGACTGTCGAACCTCGCGCGCTTCAACCTGCCGAAGTTCAACGTGCTCTACGAGAAGGGCAAGCGGATGCCGAACGGTCCCGAGCGCAACCGCGTGATCCGCGAAATGTCGGAGCTTCTGTCGGTCTACGCGCCGTGGAAGCTGCTCGCCTACCGCTACGAGAACGTGCTGTTGCACCCGTGGCTGATCGGCTACAAGCACACGCCCTTCAACGCCCACCCCTGGCTCTACTGGGACATCGACCTCGAGCGGCGGCGCGTCGCCGGAGGCTGACGCTGCCGCGTCGCCTGCCTGCGCCGAGGTGGCGCGGGCGTTCCTGTTCCGGCATGGCGTGGGATTCGCGCGACAAACGAGGCCGGTCGTGGCGAAACGCGACTATTCGCGTTGCCGCGGCCGACCCTGCGACGATAGAATCGCCGCATGTCGATGCGTTTCGCAAACACGAGTCCGCCATGAGCGCGTGGTCTTCGAGCACGCGAGCGCCGTCCGCCGTGATGACGGGCGCGCCTGTCGGCCGATTCTCCGGGCACGAATCGCCCGGGCGAATCCTGCTTTCGCATTGACACGCCCGGCCGGGGATCCCGCCGGGCAGGCGGGGTTCCCGGGCTCTCTCCATCCCGAGCGTTCCCGGTCCTTCCGCCAGCAGTGGTGACGGCGTTAGCCCGGATGTTTCACCAGGGCGCGGGAATTTGGCGCGGCGGTTTGCGGCCTGGATCGGGTGCAGCCGACGACGCCAATAGCAGCGACTATTGGCGAGGAGAGCAAGCCCTAGCCAGGTGCAAAACGACCGCCAAAAACCGCGCAGTCCGCCCGTCCAAAGTGTTCCACCGGTCGCGGGTCCCAAGTGCTTGGCAAGGCTCGAGCCTCCATTGAATCGGCGACGGTCTGGTGAAATATCCGGGCTAGATGCGCCCGTCGAGCTCACGAGGCTCGGCGCAACGTGGACGGGCATGGCGATGGAAACGGTGCGGCGCCTGCTGCGGGGCAGGCTCAAGGGCCTCTGGCTCTCCCGCGACTTCCGGCGGCTCTGGGGATCGCTGACGATCACCTCGTTCGGCGCGCAGATCACCAATCTCGCGCTGCCGCTGACCGCCGCGCTGCTGCTGCAGGCGACGCCGATGCAGATGGGCGTGCTGGTCGCGCTCGAGACGCTGCCTTTCGCGCTGGTGTCGCTGCACGCGGGCGTTCTGCTCGACCGCGTGCGCAAGCTGCCGATCGTGATCGCCACCGACGTCGGGCGCGCCATTTCGCTCGCGCTGATTCCGCTTGCCGCATTCACCGGCTGGCTGTCGATCGAGCTCTTGTTCGTCGTGGGCTTCCTCTGCGGCGTGCAGAACGTGGTCGGTGGCGCCGCGTACCAGGTTTTGATCGCGCAGATGGCCGGACGCGGTCGGCTGGTCGAGGCGAACGCCAAGATTTCGCTTGGCGAGACTTCGGCGGGCCTGGTCGGACCCGGTGTCGCAGGCGGCCTCATCCAGGCGGTGACCGCGCCGTTCGCGATCGCGCTCGACGCGCTGTCGTTCGCCGTCTCCGCGCTGATGCTGCGCAGGATCCGCGCACCGCAGGACGTGCCGCACCGGGGGCCGAGGCAGAGCGTCAACCACGAGATCCGCGAGGGATTGCGACTCGTCTGGAACAACCCGACGCTGCGCGCGCTCGCCTGCATCGCGGGGCTGTGGCAGGTGCTGCACCATATGCAGGTGGCAGTGCTCGTGCTGTTCGCGACGCGCGAGCTCGGCCTCTCCGCGGGCGCAATCGGCGTCGCCTATGTCTTTGCCGGGGCAGGCTGCGTGCTTGCCGCCGCTTCGGCGGAGCGCCTTTCGAAGCACTATGGCGTGGGCCCGATGATCCTGCTGGGGCTTAGCCTCACGGTCGTCGGCTGGCAGGCTTACGGGCTCGTCGGCGGTCCGCCATGGTTTGCGATGGTCGCGCTCGGCATGGCGATGCTCGTGTTCGACTTCGGTGGCGTGCTGTGGGGCATCAACTATCTTGCGCTGCGCCAGGCGATCACGCCCGACCGGCTGCTCGGACGCATGACGGCGACGATGCGGTTCCTGACCGTGGCTGCGGCGCCGCTCGGTTCGCTCGCGGGCGGTGCGCTCGCCACCGCGATCGGCTTGCGGCCGACGCTGTGGGTGATCGCCGTGCTCGGCACCGCGCTCGCGGCCGGTGCGGTCGCACTGTCGCGCGTGCGGCGGCATCGCACGCTGCCCGTTGCGGCCGCCGAGTGAGGAGCGGCCGCATGCAGCCGGGAGGCGCTCGCGCGCCGGTTGCGCCCACACGCAGGCGATGGCGGAGAACGACCCGTAGGCCGAGGAGACGATCATGACCGGGAGCGAACCAGGCATTCCCGCAACACGCATCGAGCGCGACTCGCTGGGCGAGGTCGCGGTGCCCGCCGACCGGCTGTGGGGTGCGCAGACCGAGCGTGCGCGGACGAACTTCCCGATCGGGGGTGAACGGCTGCGCTGGGGCCGCCCGGTCGTGCGCGCGCTCGGCCTCGTCAAGGCGGCTGCCGCGCGGGCGAACGTCGCGCAAGGCGAGTTGCCGGCCGACAAGGGCGCGCTGATCGTCAGAGCTGCCGAGGAGGTCGCGGAAGGCCGATTCGACGACGAGTTTCCGCTCTCGGTCTTCCAGACGGGCTCCGGCACGCAAACGAACATGAACGCGAACGAGGTGATCGCCCGGCGCGCGGGCGCGCTCGCCGCGGCGTCCGGCAAAGCGCTCGCGATCCATCCGAACGACGACGTCAATCGCAGCCAGTCGTCCAACGACGTCTTTCCGACGGTCATGCACGTGGCGACCGTCGACGAGATCGATGGACGGCTGCTGCCGGCGCTCGCCTCGCTGCGCGCGACGCTCGATGCGCGCGGCCGCGCGCACGGGGCACTGGTAATGATCGGCCGCACGCATCTGCAGGACGCGACGCCGCTGACCTTCGGGCAGATGGTTTCCGGCTGGGTCGCGCAACTCGATGCGGCAATGGACGGTGTGCGCCGAACGCTGCCCGGTCTCTACGCGCTCGCGATCGGCGGCACCGCAGTGGGCACCGGGCTCAACGCGCCCGCGGCGTTCGGCGCGGCAGCGGCGGCAAACCTCGCCGCCGCGACCGGGCAGCCGTTCGTCAGCGCCCCGAACAAGTTCGCCGCGCTCTCGGCGCACGACGCGATGGTGGACGCGAGCGCCGCGCTGCGCACGCTCGCCGGGGCGCTGATGAAGATCGGCAACGACGTGCGCTGGTACGCGAGCGGGCCCCGCGCGGGGCTCTACGAGATCCGCATTCCCGAGAACGAGCCCGGCTCCTCGATCATGCCGGGCAAGGTCAACCCGACCCAGGTCGAGGCGCTGACGATGGTCGTCGCCCAGGTCTTCGGCAACGACCACGCGGTGGCGTTCGCCGGCTCGCAGGGCAACTTCCAGCTCAACGTCTACAAGCCGGTGATCCTGCACAACGTGCTGGAGTCGATCGGCCTGCTCGCCGATGCAATCGGCGCCTTCGACCGCCATTGCGCGCAGGGCATCGAGCCGAACGCGGCGCGCATGCGCGAGCACCTCGAGGGCTCGCTGATGCTCGTCACCGCGCTGTCGCCGCACATCGGCTACGAGAAGGCGGCGAAGATCGCGCGCACCGCATACCGCGAGGGTCGCACGCTGCGCGATGCCGCGCTCGCCTCCGGCGACGTGAATGCGGAGGACTTCGATCGCTGGGTCAGGCCGGAGGCGATGACCGGGCCGGGTTGATTCGCGAAAGCAGCGCCGGGCGCGAGCTTGCGTCGGGCGCTCCAGACAAAAAGGGCGGCCGTTCGGCCGCCCGTCTCCTGTCCGGGCCCTCTTGCGGGGCGCTTGCGATTGCTGCGCACCTGATCTGAACTTCGGCGCGGCTTGTTGGCGAGCGTCGCGCGGTGCTGCGTGCGACGCTGCCGGTGGGAAAGCGTATACCGAGTCACCACGTCCGGTCAAAGAGAATCCGCCCGGCGCGCACGACCGCGCTGCGCAAGACGCAACGGTCGGCCGGCGCGTACGTTCGCCCAGCCCGTCTTCGGCCGATGTGCGCGGAGCGGCGCGCGGGTCAGCGCCGGTTCTGCTTTTCCTTCAGGAAGTCGCGCAGCGCGTCGAGCGTCTTCTCGACGTGCTTCGTCGGGTTGAGGCTCATGTAGTGGTAGACGACCGCCCCGTCCGGCGCGATCAGATAGGTGACGCGATTCGCGTATTCCGGACGCGTCTGCAGCACGGCGTCGTAGGACTTCATGACGGCCTGCGTCTCGTCGGAGGCGACGGGAAACCTGCTCTGACACGCCTGGACGGAGAACTTGGTGAGCGTGTCGATGTCGTCCCCGGACACGCCGACGACCGAGGCGCCGAGCGCTGCGAACGCCGGGACCGCCTCGGCAAAATGATGCGCCTCGACCGAGCATCCCTCGGAATAGGCGGCCGGAAAGAAATAGAGCACGACCGGCCCCTTGCGCAGTGCTTCCGCCAGCGAAAACTCGTACACTTTACCGGCCAGCGCCGCCCGGGTGGTGAAGTCGGGCGCATGCTCCCCGATGTCGAGCGCGGCGCGCGCGGGTGATGCGAACGCGAGGAGCAGCATCGCCCAAGCCGGTAAACATCTCATCGCTGTCTCCTTCCGGATGCAATCGACCTTGCCGGTGCACCACGATCCTGCTCGCATGGCGTGCCCGGGCAAGCCGGCGACCGGTGCGCGGCACCGGGCGACGCCGGCGCCGCCCTTGGTCGCATGCATTGTAGTCGCCCTCGCGGCATGGGTCCTTACGGGCTGCGGAGCGCTACCCGTGCAGCCGGAGCGTGCACCCTCGCATGCGCTGGCGCCTGCCGCGGGCAGCCCGCTCGTGGCGATCGCGCGCAATTCGATGCCGGCCGCCGACCTCTCGGGCTTCCGGCTGATGCCGCTCGGGCTGTATTCGCTCGACGCGAGGCTCGAGCTCGCGAAGCGGGCGCGAAGCTCGCTCGACGTCCAGTACTACCAGATTCACAATGACCGCACAGGGCGCCTGTTCCTGCGCACGCTGCGCGATGCCGCGCTGCGCGGCGTGCGCGTCCGCCTGCTGGTGGACGATCTCTACACCGCGGACGGCGATCCGCTCTTCCGCGGCCTTGCCGCGTTCCCCAATGTCGAGGTCCGGCTGTTCAATCCGTTCTGCTGCGGGCGCGAGGGCTTCCTCAGCCGTTTTGCCGCGTCCCCGCTGGAGTTCCGCCGGCTCAATCGGCGGATGCACAACAAGCTCTTCATCGCCGATGGCGCGATGGCGATCGCCGGGGGCCGAAACATCGGCGACGAGTACTTCATGCGCAGCATGTCCGGCAACTTCGTCGACATGGACGTCTTCGTCGTCGGCGCTGTGGTCGCGCAGCTCTCCGGCATCTTCGACACGTACTGGAACAGCCCCTACGTCTACCCGGTGGAGACGATCGTGCGGTCCGACCTCGGCCCCACCGATTTGCAGCGCCGCTTCGACCACGATGTCGACGAGGGCGAGCAGATGATGTCGCTCGCGCTCCCGCCCAACGACCCCCTCGGCTACGGGCCCATTGCGGAGGATCTGGATGCGGGGCGTGTCGGCCTGATCTGGGCGAAGGCCGTTGCTTTCGCCGATCCTCCCGGCAAGGCGGCGGCGCGCACCGACGAGGAAGCGCGAGAGATGAGCGTCCGCATGAATGTGATGACGCTCGTCGATGGTGCGCGCACGGAGGTGATCATTTCCTCGCCCTATCTCGTTCCCGGGCAGTCGGGTCTCAAGTGGTTCGCCGAGCTGCGCGGCCGATCGGTCGGTGTATCCATCCTCACCAATTCGCTCGCGGCGACCGACGAGCCTGTCGTGCACACGGGCTATGCCCGCTATCGTCCCGAGCTGCTGAAGCTCGGGGTCGACCTCTACGAGTTGAGCCCCACGCGCATCCAGCAAAGCCGCCGGCTCGGATTCCCCGGCTCGTCCACGGGCCGCCTGCACGCGAAGACCGTGGTGATCGACCGCTCGGTCGTCTTCGTGGGTTCGATGAACCTCGATCCCCGTTCGGCGACGATCAATACCGAGCTCGGCATCATCGTCCAAAGCCCCGCACTCGCCAAGGAGGTCGTGCGCGTCGTGCATATCAGCAAGCTGCAGGGCGCCTACCGGCTGCGGCTCGGCCCGGATGGGCAGGGCCTCGAGTGGCTGACGATGGACGACGACCGCGAGGTCGTGCTCACCGCCGAGCCCGACACGACGCTGTTCTTCCGGCTGCAGAACCTGTTGCTCGCGCCATTCGTTCCCGAGCAGCAGCTATAGCCCGGATGTTTCGCCAGGCCGCCGCCGATTCCGTGAAGCCCGGCGCGTTGGCGAAACATCCGGGCTAGCGACCCGCGATCCCGTGCGTTTCCTGCAGAATGCCGCCGTTCGGAGCGCGCACGGGTCTTGTTCAGTGCGTTGGCGCCGAATCTTCGAGGTCGGGCCGTAGAATCGACGGCAATCATCTCCCCCGTCTGCCAATGACCGAGTGGGTTTTCCGCGACGATCCGTACCTCCGGGCGCTCGATGCGTGTGTGAGCCGCTCGGATGGGAACACGGTGACGCTCGACCGCACGATCTTCTACCCTCAGGGCGGCGGCCAGCCCGGCGACACCGGAATGATCGTGCGCGCCGATGGCACGCCGGTGCCGGTGATCGACACGCGCAAGGGCATCCTCCCCCACGAGATCGTCCACGTGACGGCGCCCGGCGCGCCGCTGCCGGAGCCCGGCGAGCCCGTGCATCTCGCGCTCGACTGGGAGCGACGTCACGCGCACATGCGCATGCACACCGCTTGCCACCTGCTGTGCGCTACGCTGCCCTATGCCGTGACCGGCGGCGCGATCCGCCGCGACTCGGCCCGGATCGATTTCGACATGCCGGCCGATGCCGCCGACCGGGAGGCGATTGCCGCGAAGCTCGATGCCTTCATCGTCGCGGCGCACGGCGTGCGGCCGGAATGGATCGAGGATGCCGAGCTCGACCTGCGCGAGGATCTCGTACGCACGATGGCGGTCGCGCCGCCGCGCGGCACGGGCAAGGTGCGGCTCGTGCGTATCGGCGACATCGACCTGCAGGCCTGCGGGGGCACCCACGTGCGCAATACGAGCGAGATCGGGTCGATCGTCGTGCAGAAGATCGAGAACAAGGGCCGGCAGAACCGGCGCGTCACCATCGCCTTTGCCGGTGGCTAGTGTACTGAGTCAGAAGTTCCAAAGATAACGGAGTGGATGAAATCGGGCGTCAGGCAAGGCGCGAGGCCGAGACAGTAGCCCGTTCTACGGCGAGGCCGAGTAACGCAGCATGCCGCCCGATTTCGCCGCGATCTATCGCGTGAATTTCTGACTCAGTACACTAGATGCGGACACTACGCGCCGGTGCGCTGGAACGGATAGATCGAAGGCAGGCGCAGAATCGCCGTCAGCTCGTCGAGCGCGCGGCGCGACTCCTGAAGCAGCGCCGGGTCGGCGAGATCGCCTGGGGCGATCCGGTCGCGGTAGTGTCGCCGCACCCAGTCCTCCAGGGCGTCGGCGAGCGCGTCGTCGAGGAACACGTTCGCGCCGATCGCACGTCGCTCGTCCTCGGCAAGCTCGACCCGCAGGCGAAGGCATGCCGGCCCGCCGCCGTTGCGCATGCTCTGGCGCAGGTCGAACGTCATCACCTCGGCGATCGGGCCCCCTCTCGCAACGAGCGCGTCGATGCAACGAGACGCGCGCGGATGATCGCGGCATTCCTGCGGGGCGACCAGCAGCAGCCGCCCGTCGGGACCGAGCAGGAGCTGGCTGTTGAAGAGGTAGGTGGCGACGGCCTCGTCGAGCGACAGGTCGCCCGCCGCGATTTCGATTGCCGTGAACGCCGGCCCGAGGCGCTCGCGGAGCGCGGACATCACGGCAGGCTGGTCGACGAACGCCTGCTCGTGGCAGAGCAGGACGGCCTTCCTGCCCACGGCGATCACGTCGTTGTGGAAGACCCCCGCGTCGATCGCTTCCGGTCTCTGCTGGGCAAACACGGTGCGTGCCGAATCGAGACCATGCCGGCGGGCGATAGCCGCGCTCGCCTCGAACGTCTGCCGTGCGGGGTGGCGCGTGGGGGCGACGGCTGCGGGCTCGAGCGCGCACCGGCCATAGACGAAGAGCTCGACGCCGGGCCCGGGCCCGGCGTCGAGGCGCGTGTGGTTTGCCGCGCCTTCGTCGCAGAACTCCGCCGCTGCGGGAAGCGGGTCGTGCACGAGGAAGCGCGCCGGATCGGCGAAGATCGTGCGGAGCACGCGCGTCGTTGTCTCCGCTTCGAGTGCCCGGTGGAAATGCGCCGACAGATTGGCCGGCGTGAAATGCACGCGGCCGTCGGCCGTGTCCGCTGACGGGCTTACCGTGGCCGCGTTCGCGGTCCACATCGCCGCCGCCGACGAGCAGGCGGCGAGCAGCCTTGGCGCCTCGCGCGCCGCCCGAGCGATCACGTCGGCGTCGGTCCCGGCGAACCCGAGCGCGCGCAGCGCCGGCACGAAGGGTCGCTCGTGCGGCGGCAGCGCCGCCTGCGGATGACCGCGGCGCATCAGCGCGCGCATCTTGGCGATGCCCTGCAGTGCGGCGTCGCGCGGATTCGCGACGAGGCTTGCGTGGCGCTGTGCGGCAAGGTTTCCGCGCGCGAGGCCCGCGTAGTTATGCGTCGGGCCCGGAATCCCGTCGAAATTGACTTCGCTCATGCGTGATCGCGGCGCGAGCTTCATCGATCGCGCGGCGACACCGGCACCGCGCGCACCTCGTCGCCTTCGCGAACCCCGAGTGCGACAGCGGCATAGGCCGGCAGCGGAAAGCGGGCGACGCGCGCCGGCGCGCTCGTCAGGATCGCGCGAAACATCTCGAAGCGGCGGTTGGCGACGAGCCACAGCACGTCGTCGGTCAGGCTGTCCGGCACGGGGTCGTCATCGTCCAGCGCGACCGGCAGCACCTGCGCATGCCGCACCGCGAGGATGTCGTCGCGAAAGCATTCGAGCGTCGGCCCGGCGTCGAAGATGTCGACATAGCCCTCGTAGCGGAAGCCCTCCTGCTCGAGCATCGCGCCAGCGGGCGCCGAGTCCTCGTGCACGGCGCCGATCGCCGCACGCGCGTCCTCGGGCAGCAGGTTCGCGTAGACCGGGTGCCGCGGCATCAGCTCTGCGACGAAGGCCTTCTCGCCGATGCCGGTCAGATAGTCCGCGGCCTTGTACTCCATCGCGAAGAAGTGCCGCCCGAGCCCCTCCCAGAACGGGCTCCGCCCGGCGCTGTCGACGCGTCCCCGCAATTCGGCGATCATCTTCGGCGCGAAGCGCTCCTTGAACTCGGCGATGAAGAGCAGCCGGCTCTTGGCGATCAGCGGGCCGTTGTGCTCGCGCCGGTAGCCGTGGTCGACAAAGAGCGAGCAGAGCTCGGTATGGCCGGTATGGTCGTTGCCGAGGAACAGCGTCGGCACCGCGGTGTAGACCCCCAGTGCCGCGGACGCATGCACCTGATTGCCGACGCGGAAGTTGTACCAGGGTTCGTTGAGGCCGACCGCCGCCTCGATCGCGCTGATGCCCGCGATCCGCTGCTCGCGCGCTTCTTCCAGCACGAACATGTAGCACTCGTCGCCGCGCGCCGCGCGGCCGGCAAACGACGCGAGCGAGCGCTCGATGCGCGCGGAGAGCCGCTCCCGGTTCGCGGGCAGCGTGGTGAGGCCGTGGCCCGTGCGCTCGGTCAGCGCGAGGACCGCGGGCAGGTCCTCGCGGGCGACCGGCCGGACGACGAACATCGCGCCGTCGCCCGTGCCCGCTCGATCAGGCGAGCGCCCGGTCGAGCGCGGTCTCGAGCCGGGCTAAGCCCTCGAGGATCTCGTCCAGCGAAATCACGAGCGAAGGCGCGATGCGCACGACATCGGGCCCGGCGACGAGCAGAACAAGTCCCGCGTCGCCCGCGGCCTTCAGGACCTCCATCGCCTTGCCGCGCCACGGATCGTCGAGCTCGGCGCCGAGCCAGACGCCTTCGCCGCGGATCTCCCGGAAAACGTGCCGGCGCACGTTGATCGCCTTCAGGCCTTCCATGAAGAGCGCATGCCGCGCCTTGACCCCGTCCAACACCTCGGTCGTGTTGATGACATCGAACACCGCGCCGGCAATCGCGCAGGCAAGCGGATTGCCGCCATAAGTCGTGCCGTGCACGCCGACCGAGAACGCGGAGGCAATCTCCGCGGTCGTCACCATCGCGCCGATCGGGAAGCCACCGCCCAGGCCCTTCGCGCTTGTCATGATGTCGGGCACGATGCCCTTGGTCATGTAGGAGAAGAGCGATCCGGTGCGCCCCATGCCGCTCTGGATCTCGTCGAGAATCAGCAGCGCGTTGTGCTCGGTGCAAAGGCGCCGCGCCGCGTGCAGGAACGCAGGTGTCGCCGGGCGCATGCCGCCTTCGCCCTGCATCGGCTCCAGGATGACCGCGCAGATGTCCTCGCCGCCTTCGTCGCGGAACGCGGCTTCCAGCGCATCCACGTCGTTGTAGGGCACGTGCGTGAAGCCCGCGGGGCTGGGGCCGAAGCCCTGCGCGTACTTCGCCTGACCACCCGCAGTCACGGTGAAGAGCGTGCGGCCGTGGAACGCGTTCAGCGTCGAGATCACGCGGAATTTCTGCGGCCCGAAGCGGTCGTGCGCAAAGCGGCGCGCGAGCTTCAGCGCCGCCTCGTTCGACTCCGCGCCCGAGTTGGCGAAGAACACGCGCTCGGCGAACGTGTTGTCCACGAGCCGCTGTGCGAGCCGCAACGCCGGTTCGTTGGTGAACCAGTTCGATACGTGCCAGATCTTCTTCGCCTGTTCCTCGAGCGCGCGGATCATCGCCGGATGGCAGTGGCCGAGCGCGGTGACCGCGACGCCGCTGCCGAAGTCGATGTACATCCGCCCGTCCTGGTCCCAGACGCGCGAGCCTTCGCCGCGCACCGGCACGAAGGGCGCGGGGGCGAAGCAGGGCACCATCAGCTGGTCGAACGTCGCCCGCGTGACGGGCGCCGCCGCCTTCGACGTGGGGACCGGCTCGCGGCGCGCCGGCGCGGCGGTCGCGGCAGCGGCGGCGGCTTTCACGTCGGCAGGCGAGTTCATTCGGGGCTCCGTTCGTTTCGAAAGATCAAATCGCGGCAACGACCTGGATCTCGACGCGGTACTCCGGGGCGGCGAGCGTCGCCTGCACCGTGGCGCGCGCCGGGGTATGCCCTGCAACGACCCACGACTCCCAGACGGCGTTCATCGCGCCGAAATCGCCCATGTCGGGCAGATAGATCGTCGCCGACAGGATCTTCGTCTTGTCGCTGCCGGCTTCCGCGAGCAGGGCGTCAATCTGCGCGAGCACCTGCCGCGTCTGGCCGGTGATGTCCGCCTTCGGGTCGCTCGCGACCTGCCCGGCGAGGTACGCAAGTCCCGCGCCGCGGTGGATCACGAGTTCGGAGAGGCGCTTGCCGACATGGCGGCGTTCGACGGTCATGCGGGTTCCCTGAGAGCGTGGCGAACTCGCATTCTAGAGCATGCGGGCCCCGGCTCCGGGTCCCGGCGGGTTGCGGCAGGATGCCGATCGTCGCTTGCGCGCTGCCGGCGTATCTCGCTAAGCTCGCCATGATGACCTCCCGTCTCGCCATCGTCCTCGGCGCCGCTCTGATGTTCGTGGCCGTCGCGCTCGGAGCCTTCGGCGCGCACGCACTCAGGGCGCGGCTCGGGCCCGACGCGCAGGCGATCTGGCAGACGGCCGTGCAGTACCATGCGTGGCACGCGCTCGCGCTTGTCGCCGTCGGGCTTGCGCTCGCACAGCATCCGGAGCGCGCCGGACTGGCGGTTGCCGGCTGGCTGCTGTTGGCCGGCATCGTGCTGTTCTCGGGCAGCCTCTATGCGCTCTCGCTCACCGGCGTCAAGGGGCTGGGCGCGGTCACGCCGTTCGGCGGGGTCGCCTTTCTCGCGGGCTGGCTCGTGTTCGCGTGGACAGCCTGGCGCGCCGCGTAGAACCCGACGCAGGTCGAGTCGCGCCGGTCGGGGCGCGGCATTTCCCGTAAACTTGCGCAGACCGATCGCGGCGCAACGACGCCGCGGCGCATTTCCCGGAGGATTGATGAGACGCCTAGTCTTCGTCGCGGCTGCGCTGGCGCTGGCCGCGCACCTGCCGCCCGCGCTCGCGCAGTATCCCGAGCGGCCGGTGACGATGATCGTGCCGTTCCCGCCGGGCGGTGTCGCCGACACCGTCGCGCGCCCGGTTGCCGAAGCGATGGGCAATGCGCTGAAGCAGCCGGTTGTGATCGAGAACAAGGCCGGTGCGGGCGGCGCGATCGGCATGTCGTTCGTGGCGAAGGCGAAGCCGGACGGCTACACGATCCTGATGGCGCTCTCCTCGCTCGTCGTGCTGCCGGAAGCGGACAAGGTGCAGGGCCGGGCGCCGGCGTTCCAGCTGCGCGAGCTGAAGCCGATCGCGCGCTTCACCGCCGATCCGACCGTGCTCGCGGTGCGCGCGGATTCGCCGTGGAAGACGTATGCCGAGTTCATCGCCTACGCGAAGGCGAACCCCGGCAAGCTCAACTTCGGCTCGTCGGGCAATTACGGCACGATGCACATCCCGATGGCGATGCTGATGCTCGGCACCGACACCAAGATGACGCACGTGCCTTACACGGGTGCGGGCCCGGCGATCGTCGGGCTGCTCGGCGGGCAGGTGGACGCGGTTGCCACGGGCCCGGCTTCGATCGTGCAGCACGTGCAGGGCGGGAAGGTGCGCGTGCTTGCGCATTGGGGCGAGACGAAGCTGGTCGCGCTGCCCGACGTGCCGAGCCTCAAGGAGCTCGGCGTGCCGATCGACTACGCGCAGTGGTCGGGGCTCTTCGTTCCCGTCGAGACGCCGGAGCCCGTCGTCGCGCGGCTGCGGGAGGCTTCCCGCATCGCCGGCAACGATCCCAAGGTCAACGACGTGCTGTTGAGGGCGGGCAGCCCGGTGCTCTACCAGGATGCGCCCGACTTCCAGCGCTACGTCGACGCCGACGCGAAGAAGATGACCGAGGTCGTGCAGAAGATCGGCAAGGTGGAGTGATCGCAGCCCCGCGCGTGCCGCCCGATGCGCGGCACGGCTGCAACGCGGTGCCGCGCGCTTCGGAACGTCACTCGGCCTTTGCGCCCGATTCCTTCACCACCTTCGCCCATTTGGCGGTTTCCGCGGCGATGTGCCTGGCGAAATCTTCGGGCGTGCCGCCCGCGGCGTTCGCGCCCTGCGCGGTGAGCTTCTCCCTGGCCTCGGGGGTGGCGAGCCACTTCGCGATCTCGCCATTGATCTTCGCGACGATGTCCGCCGGTGTGCCGGCCGGCGCCAGCAATCCGAACCAGCTCGACGCCTCGAAACCGGGGACGCCGGCCTCGGCCACCGTCGGGACGTCGGGCAGCGCGGGTGCGCGGGTGGCGCTCGTCACTGCGAGCGCCTTGAGCTTGCCGGCCTTGATCTGCGGCAGCGACGGGGGCAGGTTGTCGAACATGAGCTGCACCTGGCCGCCGACCAGGTCCGCGACCGCCGGTGCGCTGCCCTTGTACGGCACGTGCTGCATCTGCACGCCGGTCAGCACCTTGAAGAGCTCGCCGGAGAGATGGATCGACGTGCCGCTGCCCGACGATGCGAAATTGAGCTTGCCGGGATTGGCCTTCGCATAGGCGATCAGCTCCTGCACCGTGTTCGCGGGCACCGAGGGATGCACGACGAGCACGTTCGGCACGCCGGCGACGAGCACCACGGGCACGAAATCCTTGACGTGGTCGTACGGCATCTTGGCGTAGAGGCTCGCGTTGATCGCGTGCGTGCCGACCGTGCCCATCAGCAGCGTGTAGCCGTCCGGCGGCGCCTTCGCCACGAGTTCCGCGCCGATGTTGCCTCCGGCGCCCGGGCGGTTGTCGATCACGACCGGCTGCCCGAATGCTTCCTGCAACCGCTGGCCGGCGGCACGCGCGAGGATGTCGGTCGCGCCGCCCGCGGGGAACGGCACGACGATGCGAATCGGCTTGCTCGGATAACCGGCCGCCTGCGCGCAAAGCGCCGGCGCGAACAGCAGCGCGCAGAGCGCGGCAGCGACGGCGAGGATCGCTCGCCCTGCGGAATGTTCCATCGTTCCTCCTGGTTGTGCCGCGCGCGCCTCGTCGGGCTTGCGTCGGCCGTGGGTTGCGTCAATCGACTTTTGCGCCCGATGCCTTGACGATGCGTGCGTACTTGACAAGCTCGCGGTCGATGAACGCGCTGAACTCCGCGGACGTCATCGGCGTCGGATCCGCCCCTTGCGCAAGCATCTTCTCGCGCACGTCGGGCATGCCGAGCACCCTGACGAGGTCCGTGTTCCACTTCGCGACCACGTCCTTCGGCGTGCCGGCCGGCAGCATTAGGCCGAACCACGTCGAGATGTCGAAGCCCGGCAGGCCCGCTTCCGCCATCGTCGGCAGGTCCGGCGCCAGTTTCGAGCGCTGCGCGGTGGTCACCGCGAGCGCCTTGATGCGGCCGCCCTGCAATTGCGCCATCGCGTTGGCGAGATTGTCGAACATGAACTGCGTCTCGCCTGCGAGCAGCGCCTGCGTCGCCGGGGCGCCGCCCTTGAACGGGATGTGCTGCACGTCCGTGCCGGTCTCGACCTTGAACAGCTCGCCCGCGAGATGGCCCGCGCTGCCGTTGCTGCCCGAGCCGAAATTGAGCTTGCCCGGGTTGGCCTTGGCGTAGGCGATCAGCTCCTTGAGCGAGTTGACCGGCAACGACGCGTTGACGACGAGCACGTTGGGCGTGATCGCGACGAGCGAGATCGGGATGAAGTCCCTGCGCGCGTCGTAGGGCATGCTGGGGTAGAGGCTCGGGTTCACCGCGTGCGTCGACAGCGCGCCCATCACCACCGTGTAGCCATCCGGCGTCGACTTGGCGACGAAGTCGGCGCCGATGTTGCCGCCCGCACCCGGCTTGTTCTCGACAACGACGCTCTGTCCCCACGTTTCGGAGAGCTTCTGCGCGATCAGGCGCCCGACGTTGTCGAGCGATCCGCCGGGAGGGAAGGGGATCACGAGCTTGACCGGGCGTGATGGGAACGCCTGCGCCGCGGCCTCCGTCGCCGACAGCGCGAGCACGCTGGCCAACGCGAGCAGGAACGGCGCCATGGTCATCGCACGGGGAAGCCGCGCGCAAAGTGCATCAAATCGATTCATGGTGGGTGCCCGTCGGAGACTTGCCGAACTTCGCCGCCCTGGCGGCAATTTGTCCATTCTAGCAACCGAGCGTCGAGTGTCGCCTCGGTTTGCCGGGAAGCAGGGGGCGGCGCATAATCGCAAACCCTTGTCGCAAGCCTTGCCCGCCCGATTTCGATGAACAAGCCGCTGTGGGGAACGATTGCCGTGCTCGCGCTTGCGTCGGCCGTGGGCGCCGGCTTCTGGGCCGGCCAGCGGCAGGTGCCGGCGCCGATCGCCTCGGTAGCCCCGGCTCCGGGCGGCCCCGCTGCGAAGGGCGCCAGCGGATCGGGTGGCCCCGGAAGTCCCGGCGGAGCGGGCGGCGGCGTGACGGTCGAGGCGATCAAGGTTGCGACGGCGTCGCTTCCGCAATCGATCACGACGGTCGGCAGCTTGCGTTCCGACGAGTCCATCACCGTGCGCCCGGAGGTCGCCGGACGCATCGGCTTCATCGGCTTCAAGGAAGGCCAACCCGTTGCCAAGGGCACGGTGCTGATCCGCCTCGACGCGTCCGTCAACGAGGCGGAACTTGCGCAGGCGCGCGCGAACCTCGTGCTCGCCAAGTCGAAATACGAGCGCGCCGTCGATCTCGCCAAAAGCAACTTCATCTCCGGGCAGGCGCGCGACGAGGCCGAGAACAACTACAAGGTCGCGCAGGCGGCGCTGCAACTGGTCGAGGCGCGGCTCGCGAAGACCGAGATCCGCGCGCCGTTCTCCGGCGTCATCGGGCTGCGCCAGGTGTCGGTCGGCGATTACGTCAAGGAAGGCGCGGATCTCGTCAACCTCGAGTCGATCGACCCGCTCAAGGTCGACTTCCGCGTGCCCGAGGTCTATCTCAGGCAGGTGAAGGTCGGGCAGGTGCTGCAGGTCCAGCTCGACGCGCAGCCGGGCAGGATCTACGAAGGCCGCGTCTATGCGATCAACCCGCTGGTCGATGCCGCCGGCCGTTCCATCGTGATCCGCGCGCAGGTCGGCAATGCGGAAACGACACTGCGCCCGGGCATGTTCGCCCGCGTGCGGCTCATCACCGATCAGCGGCAGGATGCGCTGATCGTGCCCGAGCAGGCGCTGGTGCCGCAGGGCACCGAGCAGTTCGTGTTCCGGATACTCGACGGCAAGGCGCAGCGCGTCAAGATCGAAATCGGCCAGCGCGGAGATGGCAAGGTCGAGATCGTGCAAGGGCTCGCCGCGGGCGATCTGGTGGTGACCGCCGGGCAGCTCAAGCTGCGCGACGGCGTGCCGGTCGTGATCGCGCGACCGAACGGCGCCGACGCCGCGGCTGCGGAGCGGGGCGCGGATGGCGGCGGCGCCCCACCCGCAGCGCCCGACAAGGCGGCAGCTCCCGTGCGCGCGTCACGGTCCTGACGCGGCGTCAGCGACACGCCATGCTGCTTCCCGAGATCTGCATCAAGCGACCGGTCTTTGCGACCGTGCTGTCGCTCATCATCGTCCTTATCGGGCTGATCTCGTATACGCGGCTGTCGGTGCGCGAGTACCCGCGCATCGACGAGCCGGTCGTTTCGGTGAACACGACCTACCGGGGCGCGTCGGCCGAGGTCGTCGAGTCGCAGGTCACGAAGGTCCTCGAGGATTCGCTCGCCGGCATCGAGGGCGTGGAGCTGATGACGTCGCAAAGCCGCTCCGAGCGCAGCCAGATCAACGTGCGCTTCACGCTGAAACGCGACCCGGACTCGGCGGCGGCCGATGTGCGCGACAAGGTCTCGCGCGTGCGCGCCAAGCTGCCGGACACGGTGGACGAGCCGGTGATCGCCAAGGTCGAGTCCGACTCGCAACCGATCATCTACATCGCGGTCGAGGCCGGCAGCCTCTCTCCGCTCGAGGCGTCCGACTACATCAAGCGCTACGTGCAGCCGCGCCTGTCGGTGCTGCCCGGCGCCGCCGACGTGCGCATCTTCGGCGAGCGGCAGGTCTCGATGCGCATCGACCTCGACCGCACGCGCCTTGCCGCATACAAGCTCACGGTGCAGGACGTCGAGGACGCGATCCGCCGCCAGAATGCGGAGATCCCGGCCGGCCGCATCGAGTCGCAGGCGCGCGAGTTCACCGTCGTGGCGGAAACCGACCTGCAGACGCCGGAGCAGTTCAACAACATCATCATCGCCAACGTCGGCGGCTATCCCGTCCGGCTGCGCGACGTCGGCAGCGCGCAGGTGGGCCCGGTGGACGAGCGCACGATCTCCCGCTTCAACGGCAAGCCCTCGCTCAACGTCGGCGTGATCAAGCAGGCCGTCGCCAACCCGCTCGATCTGTCGAACGCGGTGCGCAGCGAAGTCGAGCGGATCAACCCCGGCATGCCGTCGGGCATGCGCCTCGTCGTCGCCTACGACACCTCGGTGTTCATCGACCGCTCGATCAAGTCGGTATTCACGACGATCACCGAGGCGATCCTGCTCGTCGTGCTGGTGATCTTCTTCTTCCTGCGCAGCCTGCGCGCGACGATCATCCCGCTGGTGACGATCCCGGTGTCGCTGGTTGGCGCATTCGGGCTCATGTACCTGTTCGGCTTCACGATCAACACGCTGACGCTGCTCGCGATGGTGCTCGCGATCGGCCTCGTCGTGGACGACGCGATCGTCGTGCTGGAGAACATCTTCCGTCACGTCGAGGAGGGCATTCCGCGCAAGAAGGCGGCGATCCAGGGCGCGCGGGAAATCGCCTTCGCCGTGCTGGCGATGACGTTGACGCTTGCCTCGGTGTTCGCGCCGCTCGCGTTCGCCACGGGACGAACGGGACGCCTGTTCATCGAATTCGCGCTGACGCTCGCGGGCGCCGTGCTCGTGTCCGGCTTCGTCGCGCTGACGCTCTCGCCGATGATGTGTTCGCTGCTGCTGCGCCATCAGGAGAAGCATTCGTGGATCTACAACCGCATCGAGGCCGGCATCGATGCGATGACGCAAGGCTATCGCCGGGCGCTGACCGGGACATTGCGCCATCGCTCCATCGTCATCGCGCTGTGGCTCGTGACCTTGGCGGCCGGCATCGGCTTCTTCTCGCTGCTCAAGTCCGAACTCGCGCCGGTCGAGGATCGGGGCGTCGTGTTCGGGCTCGTCACGGCGCCGCAGGGATCGACGCCGCAGTACACGGGCGATGTGGTCAAGCCCATCGAGAAGTTCTACAGCGAAATACCCGAAGCCGCCGCGTACACCGCGTTCTCCGGCTTCCCGACGGTGGTCGACGGCAACGCGATCCTGCGGTTGAAGCCGTGGGAGGAGCGCACGAAGAAGCAGCAGCAGATCGCCGACGAGCTCAGGCCCAAGCTCGCGAGCATTCCGGGCGCTCTCGCGTTCCCGCTCAATCCGCCGTCGCTCGGCCAGTCGTTCCGCTCGACACCGATCGAGTTCGTGATCATGTCGCAGGTTCCCTACTCGGAGCTGCAGCGGATCGTCGACCGTTTCCTGGACGAGATGCGCAAGTTTCCCGGCGCGCAGAACCTGCAGACCGACCTCCGCCTCAACACGCCGGAAGTGCGCGTGAAGATCAACCGCGACAAGCTCTCCGACGTGGCGGTCAACGTCGACACGGTCGGCCGCACGCTCGAGACGATGCTGGGCGGGCGGCAGGTGACCCGCTTCAAGCGAGAGGGCGAGCAGTACGACGTCATCGTGCAGCTGGCGCCGCTCGACCGCACCACGCCCGCCGACATCCGCGACACCTACGTCCGCGGCCGCAACGGCGAGATGGTGCAGCTCTCGAACCTCGTGGAGGTCAGGGAAGGCGTTGCGCCGCAGTCGCTCAACCACTTCAACCGGCTGCGCTCCGTCAAGGTCACCGGCACGCTCGCGCCGGGCTACACGATCGACGACGCGCTCAAGGCGATGAACGCGGCGGCGAAGGCGGTGCTGCCTCCCACGGCGCAGACCGACCTCGACGGCCAGTCGCGCGAGTTCAGGAAATCGGGCGGCGAGATCTACTTCACGTTCGTGCTCGCGCTGCTGTTCATCTATCTCGTCCTCTCGGCGCAGTTCGAGAGCTTCGTGCACCCGTTCGTCATCATGCTGTCGGTGCCGCTGTCGATGACGGGCGCGCTCTTCACGCTGTGGCTCGCGGGCGGCACGCTCAACATCTACAGCCAGGTGGGTCTCGTCACGCTCGTGGGCCTCATCACCAAGCACGGCATCCTGATCGTCGAGTTCAGCAACCAGTTGCGGGCGAAGGGCGAGAAGCTGCTGGCGGCTGTCGTCGACGCGTCGACGCTGCGCCTGCGGCCTATCCTGATGACCACCGGGGCGATGGTGCTGGGCGCCTTGCCGCTGGCGCTCGCCCACGGCGCGGGCGCCGAATCCCGTTCGCAGATCGGCTGGGTGATCGTCGGCGGGATGACGTTCGGCACGCTGCTCACGCTCTTCGTCGTACCGACTGCTTATACGCTGCTGGCGGGGCGGGCTCACATCGAGGCGCACGGGCTCGAACTGGAGCATCCGGGCGTTGCTGCGAAGCCGGCGCACGCCGACTGACCGGCGGCGCCCGCAATTCTTCCCCGGCGCCGGCCGCTTCGGGGCTCCTTAGCGCCCGCTGATTTCGGCAGTTGTGGTGCACGGGCGCGGCGCGTCGACCATCCCGCTTCGGACCGCAGATGCAAGGCAATTGTTGCGTCCGTCACAATTGCAATAGAATCACGGCCACAACAAGGCAATATCCCGGCCTTTGCCGGACGTGTGCCTGCCCCCGAGGAGAGTCCATGTTGCGTCCCATCGCCCGAGTCGCGCGCCTGGCCATCGCCTGCGCGCTGTCCGCCTTTGCGCTGTCCGCCCAGGCCCAGACCGAGATCCAGTGGTGGCACTCGATGGGTGGCGCGCTGGGCGAAAAGCTCAATGCGCTCGCGACCAAGTTCAACGCGAGCCAGAAGGACTACAAGGTCGTGCCCGTCTATAAGGGCAGCTATCCCGAGTCGATGACTGCGGCGATCGCGGCCTTCCGTGCGGGCAACGCGCCGCACCTGCTGCAGGTGTTCGAGGTCGGCACTGCGACCATGATGGCGGCCAAGGGCGCCATCGTTCCGGTCACCAAGGTGATGGCGGACGCGAAGGAGCCGTTCAATCCCAAGGCCTACCTGCCGGCCATCGCGGGCTATTACACCGATCCCAAGGGGAACATGCTGTCGTTCCCGTTCAACAGCTCGACGGTCGTCCTCTACATCAACCGGGACGCCTTCAAGAAAGCAGGCCTCAACCCCGACCAGGTGCCCAAGACCTGGAAGGAAATGATCGCGGCTGCGTTGCAGCTCAAGGTGAGGGGCCAGGAGTGTGTCTACACCTCCGGCTGGCCCTCCTGGATGCACATCGAGAATTTCAGCGCCTGGCACAACGTTCCGATCGGCACGCAGGAGAACGGCATGGCCGGCATCGATACCGTTTTCACCTTCAATTCGCCGCTGCACGTTCGGCACCTGACGATGCTGGGCGACATGGCGAAGAAGGGGCTGTTCACCTACGCCGGGCGCACCAACCAGGCGGAGGCCAAGTTCGCCAGCGGCGAATGCGCAATCTTGACGTCGAGCACCGGCGCGCAGGCGAATTTCCGCCAGAACGCCAAGTTCGACTGGTCGGTGAACTTCATCCCCTACCACGACGAAGTGAAGGGCGCGCCGCAGAACTCGATCATCGGCGGCGCTTCGGTCTGGGTGATGGCCGGCAAGAAGTCCGACGACTACAAGGGCGTGGCAAAGTTCCTCGCGTTCCTGTCGCAACCCGAGATCCAGATGGAATGGCACACCGGCACCGGCTATGTGCCGATCACGATGGCGGCTTACGACATGACACGCAAGTCGGGCTTCTACGAGAAGAATCCCGGCGCCGACATCGCCGTGAAGCAGCTGACCAACAAGCCGCCCACCGCGAACTCCAAGGGTCTGCGCTTCGGCAATTTCGTGCAGGGACGCGAGGTGATCGAGGAAGAAATGGAGAACGTGTTCGCCGGCAAGAAGGACGCCAAGACGGCGCTCGACGACGCCGTCAAACGCGGCAACGAAATCCTGCGCAAGTTCGAGACCGCGAACAAGTGAGAAGCAAGGGGGCTCCAGCCGGACGCTGCAGCTTCCCTTTGTAACCTATTGCGGCCGGCGGAATGGAAAAGCGCGTCGTATTCCGCTCGGCGTGGCTGCCCTACGCTCTGCTCGCGCCGCAGATCGCGATCACGATCGTCTTCTTCTTCTGGCCGGCCGCGCAGGCGATCTGGTTCTCGTTCCAGATCCAGGACGCGTTCGGCCTCAAGACACAGTTCGTCTGGCTGCAGAACTTCGTCGAGTTGTTCCGGGACAGCCACTATCTGGATTCCTTCAAGGTCACGGCGCTGTTCAGCGTCCTCGTCGCCACCTTCGGAATCACCATATCGCTGCTGCTCGCTACCATGGCAGATCGCGTCGTCCGCGGGGCCGTGGCATACAAGACGCTGCTGATCTGGCCCTATGCGGTGGCACCCGCGGTGGCGGGCGTGCTGTGGGCTTTCCTGTTCGCGCCGTCGATCGGCATCCTCACGTTCCTGCTCAAGCGCTACGGCGTCGACTGGAACTGGGTTATCCAGGGCGATCAGGCCATGCTGCTGGTTGTAATTGCGTCGGTGTGGAACCAGATCAGTTACAACTTCCTGTTCTTTCTCGCCGGGCTGCAATCGATTCCCAGATCGCTGATCGAGGCAGCCGCGATCGACGGCGCGGGGCCGACGCGCCGCTTCTGGACGATCGTATTTCCGCTGCTTTCGCCCACGACGTTCTTTCTGCTGGTGGTGAACATCGTCTACGCCTTCTTCAATACGTTCGGCGTCATCGACGCCACCACCCAGGGCGGGCCGGCGGGTGCGACGCAGATCCTCGTCTACAAGGTCTACCACGACGGCGTGAAATCGGGAGACCTCGGCGGCTCGTCGGCGCAGTCGGTAGTGCTGATGGCCATCGTGATCGCATTGACGGTCGTGCAGTTCCGCTACATCGAGAAGAAGGTCCAGTACTGACGGACGGACCATGGTAGAGAACCGACCCTGGCTCACGGTGTTCTCGCACGCGGTGCTGATCCTCGGCGTCGTCGCGGTGGCGTTTCCGGTCTATGTGACCTTCGTCGCCTCGACGCTTACGCTCGACCAGATCCTCACGGTGCCGATGCCGTTGCTGCCGGGCGACCGGTTCCTCCAAAACTACTCGCAGGTCCTTGCGGCCGGGTCCACGAAAGGCTCCGGCGCGCCGGTGTCCACGATGTTGACGAACAGCCTGATCATGGCGCTGGTGATCGCCATCGGCAAGATCGCGATCTCGATCATCGCGTCTTTCGCGATCGTCTACTTCCGCTTCCCGCTGCGCAATTTCTTCTTCTGGATGATCTTCGTCACGCTCATGCTGCCGGTGGAGGTGCGCATCATCCCGACCTTCAAGGTGGTGTCCGATCTGGGCATGCTCGACTCGTATGCCGGCTTGACGCTGCCGCTGATCGCCTCCGCCACCGCGACGTTCCTGTTCCGGCAGTTCTTCCTGACCATCCCCGAAGAACTGGCCGAGGCCGCACGCATCGACGGCGCCGGGCCGATGCGCTTCTTTTGGGACGTGGTGCTGCCCCTGTCGAAGACCAGCATCGCGGCGCTGTTCGTGATCCAGTTCATCTACGGCTGGAACCAGTACCTCTGGCCGCTGCTCATCACGACCGACGAGTCGATGTATACGACGGTGATCGGCATCAGGCGGATGATCGTGGGCGGCGACGCGGCGAACGAGTGGCAGCTCATCATGGCGACCGCCATGCTGGCGCTGCTGCCGCCGGCAGTGGTCGTGGTGCTGATGCAGAAGTGGTTCGTCAAGGGCCTCGTCGAAACGGAGAAGTGAGCGCGCGCGCGAAGCGGCCCGCATCATCCAAGCGAATGCAAGAACGCCGATCTTCAATGCATCACACCAAATGGCCAACGTCTCCTTCCGCAACGTCCGCAAGAGCTACGGCACGCTCGAGGTGATCTTCGGCATCGATGTCGACGTCGCCGACGGCGAATTCATCGTCATCGTCGGGCCGTCCGGCTGCGGCAAGTCGACGTTGCTGCGCATGGTCGCGGGCCTCGAGCAGATCACCTCAGGCGAGATCGCGATCGGCGCCCGCGTGGTGAACAATCTCGAGCCCAAGGACCGGGACATCGCGATGGTGTTCCAGAACTACGCGCTCTATCCGCACATGAGCGTGTTCGACAACATGGCCTACGGACTCAAGATCCGCGGTTTCGCGAAGGCGGACATCGTGGGGCGGGTGCAGCGGGCGGCGGATATCCTCGAGCTCGGGCCATTGCTGACGCGCAAGCCGCGTCAGCTTTCCGGCGGGCAGCGGCAGCGCGTGGCGATGGGCCGCGCGATCGTGCGCGAGCCGGCCGTGTTCCTGTTCGACGAGCCGCTGTCCAACCTCGACGCGAAGCTGCGCGTGCAGATGCGCTTCGAGATCCAGCAGCTGCACCGCCGCCTCGGCACGACGAGCCTCTACGTGACGCACGACCAGGTCGAGGCGATGACGCTCGCGCACCGGATGATCGTGATGAACGCCGGACGGGCCGAGCAGGTGGGCACGCCGATGGACGTCTACGACGATCCGGCTACGCAGTTCGTCGCGGGCTTCATTGGCTCGCCGTCGATGAACTTCGTTCCGGGCCGCGTCGAAAGCGAAGTGCAGGTTGCACTGGCGGACGGCGGTGTCGCGCGCATCGCCGCCCACGGCGCCGACGCGGGGCGTGCGGTCATCGTCGGAATCCGGCCCGAGCATCTGCATCCGGGCTCGGCCGGGAACGCGATGGTCAGCGGACCGGTGCAGATGGTGGAGCAGCTCGGCGCCGACATGCTGATCCACATCGCCCACGGCAAGACGCTGGTCATCGCCCGGTTGCCCCATGGCCCGCGGCCCGAGGTAGGCTCGACGATGCATTTCACCGCCGACCCGGCGCGCGTCTTCCTGTTCGACGCCGCGAACGGCGCCCGCCTGCGTTGACGATGGCGGCGCTGCCGCCGTGGCCGTATCCACGCATGGTCGCGCACCGTGGCGCGGGAGCGCTCGCGCCGGAGAATACGCTCGCGGCGCTTCGCGTCGGACACGCGCACGGCTATCGCATGGCGGAGTTCGACGTCAAGCTGTCCGCGGATGGCGTCGCGTTCCTGCTGCATGATGCGACGCTCGACCGCACGACCAACGGCTCGGGCCGTTCCGACGCGTTGACGTGGCGGGAACTGTCGCAGCTCGATGCCGGGAGCTGGCACTCGATGCCGTTCGCCGGTGAGCCGCTGCCGACGCTCGCAGCCGTTGCCCGCTACGCGCGCGCGAACGGCATGGCGGTCAACATCGAGATCAAGCCCACACCCGGCCGCGAGCGCGAAAGCGGCGCGGCGATCGCGCTGGATGCCGCGACCTTTTGGGCGGGTGCTGCGGCTCCGCCGCTCTTGTCGTCCTTTTCGGAGGCGGCGCTCGCAGCGGCCGCCGCCGCGGTACCGGCGCTCCCGCGTGCGTTCCTGTGCGACGAACTGTTGCCGGATTGGCGCGATCGCACGCTGGCGCTCGGGTGCATGGCGCTCGACGCGCGGCACACACGCCTCTCGCCTGCGATCGTCGAACAGGCGCACGCGGCGGGGCTGCGGGTCGCGACGTGGACGGTCGACGACCCCGTGCGGGCGGCCGAACTGGCCGGGTGGGGCGTCGATTGCATCATCACCGACGCCGTCGATGTGCTGAAGCCGGACTGACCTCGCCGGGGCTCACGCCCCTGCAGGCTTCGCGATCGAGCGCTCGATCTGGCGCTCGTCGATCGGCAGGTTGATCAATCCCGCCAGCACGCCGAGCGCGATCGACAGGTACCAGACGAGATCGTAGCTGCCGGTCGTGTCGTAGAGCTTCCCGCCGAGCCAGGCGCCGAGGAAGCTGCCGATCTGGTGGCTGAAGAACGTAAAGCCGGAAAGCATCGCCAGGTAGCGTACGCCGAACACCTGCGCGACGATGCCGTTCGTGGGGGGCACGGTCGACAGCCAGAGCAATCCGAGCGCGATCGCGAACGCGTAGACGGACAGCGGCGACAGCGGCGTGAACACGAAGAGCGAGATCACGACCGCGCGGCCGAAATAGATGAAGGAGAGAATGTATCGCTTGGGCACCCGGCTGCCCAGCCAGCCGGTGGTGTAGGTACCGACGATGTTGAAAAGCCCGATCAGCGCGAGTGCGGTCACCGCGACGTGCGGTGCCATGCCGCGATCGGCGAGGTACGCGGGCAGGTGCACGCCGACGAACACGACCTGGAAGCCGCAGACGAAGAAGCCGGCGGTGAGCAGCACGTAGCCGCGGTGGCCGAGCGCCTCGCGCATCGCCTCGCCGGCCGATTGTGCGAACGCGTGCGCCGAGGTTTCGCGCCGCTCGACGAGCGCCGAGGCCAGCGGGAGCATCAGCAGGCCGAGCGATCCCAGCGCCAGCAGCGCGCCGTACCAGCCCAAGTGCGTCAGCAGCCATTGCGTGAGCGGCAGCAGCGCGAACTGGCCGAACGAGCCGGATGCAGCCGAGATGCCGAGCGCCATGCTGCGCTTTTCCGGCGGGAACTTCCGTCCCAGCACGCCGGCGATCACGCTGAACGTCAGCCCGGAGAGGCCGACGCCGACCAGCACACCGGCAGTGAGCACGAGCGTGAGCGGCGTGCCCGCGTGCGCCATCGTGACGAGTCCCAGCACGTAGAGCAGCGCGCCGCCGACGACGACCTTCGCCGTGCCGTAGCGGTCGGCGAGCATGCCGGCGAAGGGCTGCGTGGCGCCCCAGAGCAGGTTCTGCACGGCCATCGCGAGCGCGAACGTCTCGCGCCCCCAGCCCATGTCGCCGGACATCGGCTGCAGGAAGAGCCCGAAGCCGTGGCGGATGCCCATCGACAGCACGAGCACGAGACCGCTGCAGACGAGCACGACGCCGGGCGTGCGCCAATCGGTGCGGTTTTGCAGGGTCATCGCCGGTCTCCGGGTTGCGCGCGGACGCTCAGCGGGAATCCGCGGGCGCCGGATGCAGCTTCTCGATTTCGGCGAGCGTTGCGATCAGCGCCGCGAGGCGCGTGTCGCCGAGCCGCTGCGCGACCTGGGCTTGCGCACGCCGCCAGTGCGGCTCCGCCAGGCGGATGGCGTCGAGGCCGGCGCGCGTGAGTGTGGCCTCGCGGGTGCGCGCGTCGCGCCCCGTCGCGACCGTCACGAGACCGCGCGCGACCAGCGGATCGAGGTTGCGCGACAGCGCCGTGCGGTCGAGTAGCGCGGCAGCTGCCAGCGCGGTGATGCGCACGCACCCCTGTCGCTGCAGCGTGCGCAGCAGCGAGAACTGGGTGAGCCGCAAACCCGACGGCGCGATCTCGTCGTCGTAGAGCTGCGTGAGCGCCCGGGTGGCGCGGCGCAGCCGTCCACAGGTGCAGGCGACCGAGCGGGTCGGTGTCTGGGCGGCGGTGCGGAGCATCGACGGGCGGATCAAGTGCAATTGCACGTAAATGCGAGCATATGCACGTTTTTCGCCGAGGTCAAGCGAGCCCGCGCCCGGTCGTCACTCCCACTGCTTGGCGCGCCCCAGTGCGCGCTCCCAGCGCCCGCGCAACTCGAGCGCCCGCTCGGGCGGCATTGCCGGGTCGAAGCGCCGGTCCACCTGCCAGTTGGTGCGCACGTCCGCATCGCCGCGCCAATAGCCGACCGCGAGCCCCGCGAGGTAGGCGGCCCCGAGCGCCGTCGTCTCGTGCACCTTCGGCCGCACGACCGGGACGCCGAGGATGTCGGCCTGGAACTGCATCAGCAGGTTGTTCTCGGTGGCGCCGCCGTCCACGCGCAACTCGGTCAGCGTGATGCCGGCGTCGCGCTCCATCGCCGCCAGCACATCCGCGCTCTGGTAGGCGATCGCCTCCAGCGCGGCGCGAGCAAGGTGCCCTCCGGTCGCTCCGCGGGTGAGCCCGATCACGGTGCCGCGCGCGTACGCGTCCCAGTGCGGCGCGCCCAATCCCGCGAACGCCGGCACGAAGTAGACGCCTCCGTTGTCCGGCACGCTCGCGGCCAGCGACTCGATTTCGGCGGCATGGCGAATGATCTTCAGTCCATCGCGCAGCCACTGCACGACCGCGCCGCCGATGAACACGCTGCCTTCGAGCGCGTAGTCGATCGTATGGTCGCGCATCCACGCAATCGTGGTGAGCAGGCTGTTCTTCGAGGCGACGGCGCACTGTCCGGTGTTGAGCAGCAGGAAGCAGCCGGTGCCATAGGTGTTCTTGGCGAGGCCGGGCGCGTGGCACGCCTGCCCGAACAGCGCCGCCTGCTGGTCGCCCGCGATGCCCGCGATCGGCACGTCGACGCCGTCGAGTTTGGCGTGCGCGCATACGCCCGAGGAGGCGACCACCTGCGGCAACAAGCTGCGCGGAACGCCGAGCAGCGCGCACAATTCGTCGTCCCACGTGCCGCGATGGATATCGTAGAGCATCGTGCGGCTCGCGTTGGACGCATCGGTGACGTGCGCCCGGCCGTCGGTCAGCTGCCAGACGAGCCAGCTGTCGATCGTCCCGAAGGCGAGCTCGCCCGCTTCCGCGCGCGCGCGGGCGCCGGGCACGTTGTCGAGCAGCCACTTGAGCTTCGTGCCGGAGAAATAGGCGTCGATCACGAGCCCGGTCTTCGCGGCGATCGTCGTTGCGTGGCCCGCCTCGCGCAGCGCGTCGCAGATGCCGGCGGTGCGGCGGTCTTGCCAGACGATCGCGTTGGCGAGCGGACGCCCCGTCGCCCTCTCCCACAGCACGGTCGTCTCGCGCTGGTTGGTGATGCCGATTGCCGCGAGATCGCGCGCGCCGATTCCCGCTTTCGCGAGCGCGCCGTGCAGCACGCCGGACTGGGTCGCCCAGATCTCGGTCGGGTCATGCTCGACCCAGCCGGGCTGCGGAAAGATCTGGCGGAACTCGTGCTGCGCCGCTGCGCAGACCGTGCCCGCGTGATCGAAGACGATCGCGCGGCTGCTCGTGGTGCCCTGGTCGAGCGCGAGGATGAACGACATCGAGTTCCTCCGGGTTAAGCGCGGGTTGCCGTCAGCGTGCGGCGCACCCTAAAATGCACGTTTTGCCGCTCATTGTAGCTGCGCCTGCGTGCGGCCTCGCGCGCATTCTTCGCGTCCATCCGCCTTCCCCGATGCCCCTCACCCCACCCGCACCCCGCAAGCGGCTGCACACGCGCGTGGTCACGTTCGAGGGATTCGCGCGGGACGACGGACTTTTCGACATCGAGGCCCGCCTTGTCGACACGAAGGACCACGACTTCACGCTGCTTTCCGGCGTGCGTCCGCGCGGCGAGCCGGTGCACGAGATGACGGCGCGCGTGACGATCGACCGCCATTGCAATATCCGCGACATCGAGGTGCGCACCGACCGGATGCCCTACCCGGATTACTGCAACCGCATCGAGAGCGCGTACCGCAAGCTCGTTGGCGCGAATCTCGTCGACGGCTTCCGCAAGGCGCTCTACGAGGCGATGGGCGGGGTCAAGGGCTGCACGCACATCACCGAGGTGCTCGCCTACCTGCCCACGGCCGCGGTGCAGACGTTCGCAAGCCTGCAGCCGGAGGACGACGGCTCGCGCAAGCCGTATCAGCTCGACCGCTGCCACGCGCTCGAGACCGGCGCGGACGCCGTGCGCCGCTATTACCCGAAGTGGTACCGGGGAGCCGCGTAGCGTGCGCTCGCGGTGCTCCTGCCCGTTTGTCGAGGCCGCGCGGCACTGCCGCGCACGTCATCGCAGTTCGCTGCGCCGGCCGTAGCGGCCGATCGCGTCCAACGTTCGAGGAATCTCCGTGAAGATCCACGAGTACCAAGGCAAGGAAATCTTCCGCAAGTACGGCGTGCCCGTTCCGCGCGGCATTCCCGCGTTCTCGGTGGACGAAGCGGTCAGGGCGGCGAAATCGCTGGGCGGGCCCGTGTGGGTCGTCAAGGCGCAGATCCATGCCGGCGGCCGCGGCAAGGGCGGCGGCGTCAAGCTCGCGCGCTCGCAGGACGAGGTGAAGAGCCTCGCCGGGCAGATCCTCGGCATGCAGCTCGTCACGCACCAGACCGGCCCCGCGGGGCAGAAGGTGCGCCGTCTTCTGATCGAAGAGGGGGCCGACATTCGCAAGGAGCTCTACGTCGGCATGGTCGTCGACCGCGCCGCGCAGCGCGTGACGCTGATGGCGAGCTCGGAAGGCGGCATGGACATCGAGGAAGTCGCGGCGAAGACACCGGAGAAGATCCACAAGGTGGCGATCGACCCGATCAAGGGCCTGACCGATGCGCAAGCCGACGACATCGCGCGCAGGATCGGCGTGCCGGACGCGAGCGTGCCGCAGGCGCGCGCCGTGTTCCAGGGGCTCTACGGGGCGTTCGACGAGACCGATGCCTCGCTCGCGGAGATCAATCCGCTGATCCTGACGGGCGACGGCAGGGTAATCGCGCTCGACGCGAAGCTCAACTTCGACTCCAACGCGCTCTTCCGCCATCCCGAGATCGTCGAGATGCGCGACCTGGACGAGGAGGATCCCGCCGAGGTCGAGGCGTCGAAGTTCGACCTCTCCTACATCTCGCTCGACGGCAACATCGGCTGCCTCGTCAACGGCGCCGGCCTTGCGATGGCGACGATGGACACGATCAAGCTCTTCGGCGCCGAGCCCGCGAACTTTCTCGACGTCGGCGGCGGGGCGACGACCGAGAAGGTGACCGAGGCGTTCAAGATCATGCTCGCCAACCCGAAGGTCAAGGGCATCCTCGTCAACATCTTCGGCGGCATCATGCGCTGCGACACGATCGCCAACGGCATCGTCGCGGCGGCGAAGGAAACGCACCTTTCGGTTCCGCTGGTCGTGCGCATGAAGGGCACGAACGAGGACATCGGCAGGCAGATCCTCAAGGACTCCGGGCTGCCGATCATCGCGGCGGACAACATGGCCGACGCCGCGCAGAAGATCGTGGCCGCGGTCGCAGGCAAATGACGCCAACGGTGTCGTCCCCGCGAACGCGGGGACCCAGCGACGCTCCGCCGCCATCGCGGCGACGGGTGGCTGCCTGCGGTTTCGCGCTTAAGCCGCGGACGCGGCCTCGCCGTTCGTCCAATCGACCCGACCGTCCCGGGTCAGGTAATTCTTTGCTGCGTGACAGCGAAAAGGTACTGGGTCTACATGATGGCGAGCGGCCGCAACGGGACGCTCTACGTCGGCGTCACTTCGCGTCTGGCAGCGCGGGCTTGGGAGCATCGGAACGGAGTCGCCGAAGGCTTCACCAAGCGATACGGCGTGCGACGGCTCGTCTGGTACGAGGGGCACGACACGGCCTACGCTGCGATCACGCGGGAAAAGCAGATCAAGAAATGGAGGCGGGCGTGGAAGCTCGAAGCCATCGAGCGGAGCAATCCGTATTGGAACGATCTTTCGGGCACGGTCGACGAATGAAGACACTGGGTTCCCGCCTTCGCGGGAACGACGCAGAGTTACCGGTTCCTGCTTCTGGGAACGACGGGGGGAAGCAAGAATGAGCATCCTGGTCAACAAGGACACGAAGGTCATCACCCAGGGCATCACGGGCAAGACCGGCCAGTTCCACACGCGCATGTGCCGCGAGTACGCGAACGGCAAGAACTGCTTCGTGGCGGGCGTCAACCCGAAGAAGGCGGGCGAGGACTTCGAGGGCATCCCGATCTACGCGACGGTGAAGGAAGCGAAGGAAGCCACCGGCGCGACGGTCAGCGTGATCTACGTGCCGCCGCCGTTCGCGGCCGCCGCCATCGACGAGGCGGTGGATGCGGGACTCGACCTCGTCGTCTGCATCACCGAGGGCATCCCGGTGCGCGACATGATCCGCACGCGCTACAAGATGCAGGGGAAGAAGACGCTGCTGCTCGGCCCCAACTGTCCGGGCGTCATCACGCCCGAGGAACTCAAGATCGGCATCATGCCGGGGCACATCCACAAGAAGGGCCGGATCGGCGTCGTCTCGCGCTCCGGCACGCTCACCTATGAGGCGGTCGGGCAGCTCACCGACCTGGGCCTCGGGCAATCGACCGCGGTCGGTATCGGCGGCGACCCGGTGAACGGGCTCAAGCACGTCGACGTGCTGCGCCTTTTCAACGACGACGCCGGCACCGACGCGGTCGTCATGATCGGCGAGATCGGCGGCACCGACGAGGAAATGGCCGCGCAATGGGCGAAGACCCACATGAAAAAGCCCGTCGTCGGCTTCATCGCCGGCGTGACGGCGCCGCCGGGCAAGCGCATGGGCCATGCGGGTGCGATCATCTCCGGCGGCAAGGGCACGGCGCAGGAGAAGCTGGCGGTCATGGAAGCGTGCGGGATCAAAGTCACGAAGAACCCCGCCGAGATGGGAAAACTGCTGAAGTCCGTGCTCTGAGCGCCGGGGTGGCCTCCTCCGCAGCAGGCCGCGCCTTGCGCCTCGGGCCGTTCCGACGGGCGGCAACTCGTCCGTCGGCGGCGTTGCACGGAATCTGCAACGGCGCTGCGCCGGGTCGGCGCCGAACGCACGACTGCGACCGCCCGTGGCAGGCGGCCTCCGCTAAACTCGCACGCTGACCGCTTCGAAGCCTTGAGCCGATGTCCTACAAAATCCCCCTCGACGTGACGAGCCTGTCCCACCCGGGCATGGTGCGCACGCACAACGAGGACTCGGTCTTCGTGGACGCCGACGCCGGGCTTGCGGTGCTCGCCGACGGCATGGGCGGCTACAACGCCGGCGAGGTGGCGAGCGGGATCGCGGTCAACGTGATCAGCAACGGTCTGCTGCCGGAATTGCGCTCCGGCCGCGAGTTGTCCAAGGTCGACGTGCAAAGCGGGCTCACGCACGCGGCGCTCCTGCTGCAGCAGCAGATCGCCGCCGCGAACAAGGGCATCTACGAGGCCGCGCAGGCGCGTCCGGAATGCGCCGGCATGGGCACGACGATCGTATCCGCGGTGTTTTTCGGCAGCCGCGTGTCCATCGGACACATCGGCGATTCGCGCTGCTATCGCCTGCGCGGCGAGAAGTTCGAGCAGCTGACGCACGACCACTCGCTGCTGCAGGAGCAGATCGACAGCGGCCAGATCAGTGCGGAGCAGGCCAAGTATTCGCTGAACAAGAACCTGGTCACCCGCGCGCTCGGCATCGAGGCGATCGTGCCCGCCGACATCGCCGAATACAGGCTCGAGGCGAACGACATCTACCTGCTTTGCTCGGACGGACTGACCGACATGGTCGATCCGGAGGTCGTGCATTCGATCGTCGACGAGAAGCGCACGCTGCTGCCCGAGGCGGCGGCGGACCTGATCGATCTCGCGAACCAGAACGGCGGCCGCGACAACATCTCGCTCATATTGCTGCGCGTGCCGCCGGAGTTCCTGCCCGCGAGCGGCTGGGCACAGCGCTTCCTCGCACGCAAGAAGGCCTCGTAGCGACCATCATGGGCAAGCTCGTGCTGCTGCTGCCGGACGGCACCACACTCGACATCCCGTTGGACCGCGAGCGCGTCACGATCGGCCGCCGCGCGGACAACGACGTCTGCCTGCCCTACCCGGCCGTGAGCGGCGAGCACGCGGCCGTGGTGACGATCCTCGACGACTCGTTTCTCGAGGACCTGAACAGCACCAACGGCACGCTCGTCAACGGCAAGCGAATCGCGAAGCACTTCCTGCGCGACGACGACGAGATCGACATCGGGCGGCAGAGGCTCGTCTACTACTCCGACGACTCGATCGTCGTCGCGCCCGAGGACAGCGCGGCCAAGGGCGACCGCGCGCCGGGCTTGCCACGCGGCCGCAAAGCGACGGATGCGACGGTCGTTCTGCGGCCCGAGCGGCCTCCGCCGGATGCTCCGCCCGAAGTGCAGGCCGCCGTGTTTGCCGATCTCGATTCCCGCGCCACGCGCGCTTCCGGGGCGGCGCCGCCGTTCGCGACCTCGGCGGACGTGAGCGATGTGCGCGCCGATCTGTCCGCGCTGCTCGGCGAGCCGGATCGGCCGGTTGACGAAGCCGGGGAGGGGGACTCGCGCTCGTTTCGGCGGGCCTCCGAAGGCGGGCCGCGGGCGGCCGATCCGCCGCCCGAAGCTCCCGCCCGCCCCAGCGTGCGCATTGCGACGGGCCCGAGCGCCGGCCGCGTCGTCGCAATGACGCGCGAGGAACTGGTCGTCGGGCGGGTGGGCGAGTGCATCGCCGTGGTGCGCCGCGCCGCGGACGGCTACCGGCTCGTGAAGCTCCAAGGCGAGGGCCCGGTCGCTCTCAACCGCAATCCGGTGCCGGCCGATGGGATGGCCATTCGCGATGGCGACCGCTTCGAGGTCGCCGGCACCGAACTCGAGTTCTCTGCGCCCGCTTGAAGGGGCGGTCCGAGCGCCTGCGCGGCCTGTGGTCGCCGGCAGCGGCTTCCGAACCGGGCAGGAGGAATTCGTCGGGGCGGGACGACGAAGTGACGCTGTGCGTCACCCGGCGATTTCGAATCGCGGCGCTCGCGCCGGGCCGGATGTTCGGGGCCGCATGCACGGCCTTTGCCCCGGATGCGCCGTGGCAAGCCTGTCATCAGCCAAATAGCCAATGCAAACAAGGTGGTTGGGCGTGCGAGACTGCCCCCGACAACCGGAAATTGCGCGTGGCATACCCCTTGCTCAGGTAGGTCCAGCATCGCTGGATGCGTGGGTTTCAAGAGGTTTTCTCAACAAGGAGATGGTTATGAAGCGTATTCAAAAAGGCTTTACGTTGATCGAACTGATGATCGTCGTTGCGATCATCGGCATTCTGGCGGCGGTTGCATTGCCGGCGTATCAGGACTATCTGGTGCGGTCGAAAGTGACGGAAGGTCTGGGCATGGCCGCCGCTTGCAAGACGTCGGTGACCGAGTACTACGCGTCGCGTGCAAATACGCTGCCGGCAACCCTCGATGCGGCGGGCTGCAGCACGGCTCTGACTCAATACGTCCAATCAATGGATGTGGCGGCCGGCGTCATCACCGTGGCGTTCAATGCTCTCGGTGGCAGCCTGTTAGCGGGTCAGACCATTATCTACACTCCGACCCCCAACCCGACGAACGCGGCCATTCTGGACTGGTCTTGCACGACTGGCAACGTCGAGTCCAAGTATCGTCCGGCGGTCTGCCGTCCGTAATACTTTTCGTGTGAACCAAGAAGCCCGGCTTCGGCCGGGCTTTTCGTTTGGTGCGCCAGTCATGGCGCGTAGCGCCGAGTCCGGCGTCGTTTGACTCGCTGTGGTGGCGAGTTGGATGACTAGAACCCAGGAGGTGAGAGTCCTCTACACACCCGGCAAGGGGAAGCGTTGGCCGGACGGCAAGGGTGTCGCGGGCGACTGCGAATCTGAAGGAAGCCGCAGGCAAAGTGCTGGCCTGACGAACAGGAAGCGGAACGAGGCGGTGTAGCGGGGTAAGGCGGCCAATGTCATTAAAGCCAGATACTTGCACGGAACGTTATGACGTAGATCCGACCGGCATAAGCATGAAGGTCACGCGTTTTACTCTGGGAGATCTGCCAGCCTGCTTTGCGCGACTAACATCGCGAGGTGTTGGGAGGGGTTTGACAGAAGTCGGCCGAGGCCCTCGTCGCCTGGAACCCCGTCGACAAAGGGCTGTGTTGTTCATGAGGGGACAGCCTCGCGTGCTCTCCGCGCGGACGGGGCAGAACTCTCGTGGTCACACGGGAGCTTGCGACTGAGCTGGAGGTCCCGCGGCCCGAACGGGGTCGCGGTGTTCATTGGCCAACAGGCGGCACGTGAACGGAACCCAGCTCCCTAAAACTTTCTGCCCGGAAGACAAGAGCCGCCGGTTGCGGAACGGCACGTCGGTGGTGTGTGAGGGCGCCCGGAGTGAAACGGCACATACCCGATGGGATTCGCAATGATCAGCGCCCCGTGCTCCCGAACCCGCCATCCGCCCGGTGGCTCGTCTCGAAATCGTCGACGACGCGGAAGGTCGCCTGCGCGACGGGGACGATCACGAGCTGCGCGAGGCGATCGAGCGGTTGCAGCGTGAAGGGCTCGTGGCCGCGATTCCAGCAGCTCACCATCAACGGGCCTTGGTAATCGGCATCGATCAGCCCGACGAGGTTGCCGAGAACGATGCCGTGTTTGTGTCCGAGGCCCGAGCGGGGAAGGATGATTGCCGCGTAGCGCGGGTCGTCGATGTGGATCGCGACGCCGGTCGGAATCAGCTGCGTCTCGCCGGGCGCGAGTGTCAGCGGCGCGTCGATGCAGGCGCGCAGGTCCATCCCGGCGGCGCCGGGGGTTGCATAGGCGGGCAGCAGGTCGCGCATGCGCGCGTCCAGCACCTTGAGGTCGATCGTCGTGCGGGTCGTGGCCAAGAGAGGTTTCGCTGGACTGAACGGGAGGACGGGCCGCATTGTAAACTCGGTTTACTGTCGCTTGGGCGGCGCGCACGTCTCCCGTTGGTTCGAACCATCATGAAGCCCGTTTCCGAGCAAGCGGTCATCCGCACCTATCGTCGCTACGCCCCGGTTTACGACCGCCTGTACGGCGCGGTCCTCGAACCCGGCCGGCGCGCGCTGACCGATGCCGTCGCAGCGCTCGCGCCGCGCTCGCTGCTGGAAGTCGGCGTCGGCACCGGACTCACGCTCGCCCGCTATCCCGCGACGGCGAGGGTTGTCGGCATCGACATCTCGGCCGAGATGCTGCAGGTCGCGCGCGAGCGCGTATCGCATCTGGGTGCCGAGAACGTGCGGCTGGAATGCATGAACGCCGAAGCGATGACGTTCGAAGATGCCACGTTCGACTGCGTCGTGCTGCCATATGTGCTGTCGGTCACGCCGAACCCGGCGCGGCTCGTGCGCGAGGTGCGGCGCGTCTGCCGGCCCGGCGGCACGATCCTGCTGCTCAACCATTTCAGCGGCAGTTGCACCTGGTGGCTGCTCGAATCCGCGGTCCGGCCGATCGCCGCGAAGATCGGCTTTCGCTCCGATTTCGATTTCGACGAACAGGTGCGGAGCCACGACTGGGGCGTGCAGGCGGTGCGTAGCGTCAATCTGTTAGGGCTGTCGAAGCTCGTGACGATTCGCAACGTGGCGCGTTCGGGCGCCGGCGCCTGGCGCATGGAGAAAGCGGCGGCGGACTAGTGCACTGATTCAGAAATTCACGCGATAGATCGCGGCGAAATCGGGCGGCATGCTGCGTTGCTCAGCCTCGCCGTAGCACGGGCTACTGTCTCGGCCTCGCGCCTTGCCTGACGCCCGATTTCATCCACTCCATTATCTTTGGAACTTCTGACTCAGTACACTAGCTGTGGGTGGCGCCGAGCCGCTTTGCGATCTCGGCCACCAGCCGCCGCGCGAGCGCGAGCTTGTCCATGCGCGGCAGCGGGTGCGCGCCCGCATCGTCCAGCAACGTCACCTCGTTCACGTCGCTCCCGAATGCGTCCTGCGCGCGGTTGGCCACGAGCAGCGGCAGCTTCTTGCGCATGCGCTTTTCCTCGGCCAGCGCCGCGACGTCGCGGCTTTCGGCGGCGAAGCCCACGCAGTACGGCGGGCGCGGCCGCGCGGCGACCGTCGCGAGGATGTCCACCGTCGGCTTGAGCGTGAGCGTCAGCGGTTGCGCGCGCTTCTTGAGCTTGTGCTCGCTCGGCGTTTCCGGCGTGTAGTCGGCGACCGCGGCGACGGCGACGAAGACATCGCAGGAATCGGCGCGGGCAAGAACCGCCTCCGCCATCTCGGCCGCGCTCACGACGTCGATGCGGCCGACGTTCGCCGGCGTGGCGAGGTGCGACGGCCCGGCGACCATCGTCACCTTTGCGCCCGCCTCCGCGGCGGCTTGCGCAAACGCGAAGCCCATCTTGCCCGAACTCGTGTTGGTAATGCCGCGCACCGGATCGATCGCCTCGAACGTCGGCCCTGCCGTGAGCAGCACGCGCTTGCCGGCGAGCACCTTGGGCTGTTTGAACGCGATCAGCGCCGCAAGGATTTCCTCGGGCTCGAGCATGCGGCCGTCACCGGTCTCGTTGCACGCGAGCTCGCCGCTGCCGGGCCCCAGAATGCCCACGCCGTCGTCGCGCAATGTCGCGACGTTGCGCTGCGTCGCCTTGCCGTTCCACATCTGCACGTTCATCGCCGGCGCGACGAGCAGCGGGCATTCGCGCGCGCTGCACAGCGTGGAAAGCAGGTCGTCGGCGAAGCCGTGCGCGAGCTTGGCGAGGAAATTCGCCGACGCGGGCGCGACGACGATCGCATCGGCGCCGCGCGACAGCGCGATGTGGCCCATCGCATTGCTCGCGCCCGAGTCCCACAGGTCGGTGAGGACCGGGCGGCCCGAGAGCGCCTGGAACGTCATCGGCGTCACGAAGCGGCCGGCGGAGGCCGTCATGACGACGTCGACCGCGACGCCTTCCTTCACCAGCAGGCGCACGAGCTCCGCCGACTTGTACGCGGCGATGCCGCCCGTGACGCCGAGCACGATGCGCGTGAGCGCGCTGTCGGGTGCGTTCGTGGGGATGGTCATGGCGGATTCATCCGTGCGGACGAAGGGCGGCGATGTGGGGCGGAGTTTACACTGCGCGGCGTCGTCGACCCTTCGCTTTCGGCGCCCCTCTCACACCCATGTCGATCGAGCACTGGCCCATGAACGAGCGTCCGCGCGAGCGCCTGCTCGCGGCCGGCGCGGCCGCGTTGTCCGACGCCGAGCTGCTGGCCGTCGTGCTCGGCACCGGCGTGCGCGGCCAAAGCGCGGTCGACATCGCGCGCGGCGCGCTGGCGCGCTTCGGCGGCGTGGCCGCGCTCTTCGCCGCGGGCAAGGAGGTCGCCGCCGCGCCGGGCTTCGGCCGCGCCCGCTATGCGCAACTCGCGGCCGGCGTGGAACTCGCGCGGCGCGCGCTCGGCGAGGAGCTCGCGCGCGGCGACGTGCTCACCACGCCGGCCGCGGTGCGCGATTACCTGAAGCTCGCGCTGTCGGCGCGCCCGTGCGAGGTGTTCGTCGTGCTGTTCCTCGACAGCCAGCATCGGCTGCTCGCGGCCGAGGAGCTGTTCCGCGGCACGCTTGCGCAGACCAGCGTCTACCCGCGCGAGGTGGTCAAGGCCGCGCTCGCGCGGAACGCGGCGGCGGTGATCTTTGCGCACAATCATCCCTCCGGCGTCGCGGAACCTTCGCGCGCGGACGAGTTGCTCACGCAGGCGCTCAAGTCGGCGCTGGCGCTGGTCGACATCCGTACGCTCGACCACTTCGTCGTTGCAGGTCCGCACGTCGTCTCGTTCGCCGAGCGCGGCCTGCTTTAGAGCGTGTTCGCACTTGTGGAGATCGCGTGAACAGACTCCTCGTCGACTGCGGACGACGCGCGGACAGGAGAAGTCCGGGCGGTCGGCTGGCGGTGGGGCGGCGTGCGCCCGGCGGGCGGGCCCGGCCGAAAATCGCTCCCAAGGGCGGAGTTCCCCGAAGGTGGCTGCTTACGCCATTTTCGGCTACAATTTGCAGCTTTTCCGCATTCCGCCCCAATTCAAGGATCGAAGGAGCGAGCCATGGCTCGAGTCTGTCAAATCACCGGAAAGGCCCCGATGGTGGGCCACCACGTTTCGCACGCGAACAACAAGACCAAGCGCCGCTTCATGCCCAACCTGCAGAGCCGGCGGTTCTGGGTCGAAAGCGAGAACCGCTGGGTCAGCCTGCGCCTGACCAACGCCGGACTGCGTACGATCGACAAGAAGGGCATCGAGGTCGTCCTGGCCGAATTGCGCGCCAAGGGCCAGCACCTCTGACCCACGCCCACGGAGAGCCGCCATGCGCGAAAAGATCAAGCTCGAATCGTCGGCCGGCACCGGCCACTTCTACACGACGACCAAGAACAAGAAGACGACACCGGAAAAGATCGTCATGAAGAAATTCGATCCCGTCGCCCGCAAGCACGTCGATTACAAGGAAACGAAGCTCAAGTGACCGCCGGCCCGCGAACGCGGGAATCCAGCAGGGAAGGCCCGCCGCGCGCGGGCCTTTTGCTAGGGCAGTGGCTCGGCCTTTCGGCCGGCGCGCCGACGGCGCAACAAAAAAGCCGCCCGCGGGCGGCTTTGATGGGCAGCCGGGCGCATGGCCCGGCATGAGGCGTCAGGCGTAGCGCTTGAGCTGGCCGGAGAAGCGCGCGAGCTCTCCGATCCCGGAGCTTTCCGCGCGCCGGCACCAGTCCTGCAGCCGAGCGAGCAGCTGCTCGGACGATTCGGTCGAGCGCGACCAGAGCGACGACAGTTCCTTGCGCATCGCGTAGATCTTTTGCAATGTCTTGCTGTCCTGGAGCGCGAGGGCGAGGCGCGCCCGATCGGCATCGGGCAGCACATCGGGCTCGGTCGAAAGCCAGCGCTTTAAGCGCCGCACCGACGGCAGGTTCGCTGCGCGATCCCCGGCGCGGGCGCGCAGTGCGGCAAGCTCGCTCGCACAGGTCGCCTTGAGCGTCCGCGCGTAGCTCGTCGCCACCGCATAACGATGGGTGATGACCGCGTGCAGCGTCGTCAGGTCCGGTGCCGCCTTCTCCGGCGTCCATCGGATCGTGGGGGCCACGCGCAGCACCTTGGCGAGCCCGAGCGCCTGCAGGATGCGGATGTAACCCCAGCCCAAGTCCACCTCGTACCAGCGCGACGAGAACTTCGCCGACGAACCGTAGGCATGATGGTTGTTGTGCAGCTCCTCGCCGCCGATGATGAGCCCGAGCGGGACGATATTGGTCGACGTGTCGGCGGAGGCGAAGTTGCGGTAGCCCCAGTAGTGGCCGATGCCATTGACCACGCCGGCCGCCCAGATCGGGATCCACATCATCTGCACCGCCCAGATCGTGGCGCCGATCGGCCCGAACAGCACGAGATTCACGGCGAGCATCACCCCCACGCCCTGCCACGAGTAACGCGTGTAGACATTGCGCTCGAGCCAGTCGTCGGGCGTGCCGCGGCCGTAGCGCTCGATTGTCTCGTGGTTGGCCGCTTCGGCACGATAGAGCTCGGCGCCTTTCAGCAGCACCGTCTCGATGCCGCGCGTCATCGGGCTGTGCGGGTCATCCACCGTCTCGACCTTTGCATGGTGCTTGCGGTGGATCGCGACCCACTCCTTGGTCACCATCCCGGTCGTGAGCCACAGCCAAAAGCGGAAGAAATGCATGACCGCCGGATGGAGGTCCAGCGCACGGTGTGCCTGGCTGCGATGCAGGAAGATCGTGACGGCGGCAATCGTGACGTGCGTCAGCGCGAGCCCGACGACAACGTAGCCCCACCAAGGCAGGTCGAACAGCCCGTGGCTTGCCAGGGCGAGAAAGTCGGTATTCATGAAGTCCTTGTTCTGGCGGCCGGATCGGCCGCCGGTATTTCGGGGCGAGCGCGCGCGATTGTACCCTGCGCCGAGGTTTGCGCCCTATTGACCGGCGACAACCGGCGCGATCGGGCCAAAACATCGGCAGGAACGTCGTATTAAAATTTTGAATATGGCGACGCTTCCCTTGGAATTCAAGGCTTTGCGGCATTTTCGGCACTCGGCCATCGGCCGACGAGCCGCACGTCCCGCTGCGGGAACGGTATCTCGATGTTCGCCGTCTGGAAGGCCTTCCAGATCGCGAGATTGAGCTCGCTTCGCAACGCGAGCTGGCCGTTCTCGGGATCCCCGAGCCATACGCCGAGCTCGAGCTCGATGCCGCTGTCGCCGAACCGAACCACGAACGCCTTCGGCGGGTTGGGCGCCTTCAGTACGCGCGAATTGTCGTTCGCCACCTGTTCCATGATCGCGAGCGCGCGCTCGAGATCGGTACCGTAGGCAACGCCGACCGGGACCACCATGCGGGCGTCGCGGTTCGACAACGAGTGGTTCAACACCGTGGTGGTGACCAGCGTCTCGTTCGGCACGATCGCTTCCACACCGTCGAGGCTGCGCACCACCACGTAGCGGGACGTCAGGCGCGAAACGACACCGTGGCGGCCGTCCACGGTGATCATGTCGTCCAACCGGATCGAGCGGTCGAGCAGGATCGTGAAGCCCGCGATGTAGTTCGACGCGAGCTTCTGCAGGCCGAGGCCGATGCCGACACCGAGCGCGCCGCCGAACACCGAGAGCAGCGTGAGGTCAATCCCCACCGCCTGCAGCGCGATCAGGACGCCGAGCACCAGCAGCACGGCGCGCACGACCTTCGACAGCACGACGCGCATGCTGGCGTCGATCTGCGCGGCCATCAGCCGCGCCTCGATGAACCCCGACAGCCACAGCGCCAAGACCAGCGTCGCGACGACCACGAGCGAACCGGTGAGGATCGTCAGCAGCGAGACCTTGTGCTTGCCGATCGGGAACTCGACCGCTTCGAGCTCGGACGCAATCCCCGGCAGGATGCCGACGAAGTAGAGGATCGCGAAACCCCAGATCGCGAATGCGATGGCGCGCTCCGAGGTGCGCAGCCACTCGGCCTTCGCGAACAGCCGGCGCATCACGTAAACGAACATGCGGATCGCGGCGAGCGCGATCGCGAGCGGGATCGCGATGTCGAAGAAGAACGTCGGCCCGTAGCGCTTCCACGCGGAGCGCACGACGACGAGCAGCAGCAGCACGGCCAGCGGGTAGAACACGCGCACCATGCCGCCTTGGATACGCGAAAGCTCGGCCTTGCGCGGTCCGCGGTAGCGCGAGAACAGGTGCTCGATCAGCCAGGCGAGGCCAAAGCACGCGCCGACCAGCGCCAGCGCGATCCATCCGCGTGTCGTGGAGAGCGCGTTCTCGACGTGGCGGAGGTCGACCGGGTCCAGCACGGGCGCGAGTCTACCGCAATACGCGCGTACGGCGTGGCGGCGCAGCGTGCGCCGAACACGTCTGCGCGCGAACGGAATCCCTTGGGCCTCAGCTGCCTCGCGCGTGCCGTTGCAGCGCCGCGGCGAAGAAGCCGTCGCAACCGTGCCGGTGGGGCAGAAGCCTTAGGTTCACGCCCGTGGACAGCGGGATGCCGGCGCGGGCGAGTTCGGCGCTGGCATCGAGTTGCGCGAAATCCGGATGGCCGGCCAGGAACGCGGCGACGATCGCCTCGTTCTCGTCGGGAAGCACGCTGCAGGTGGCGTAGACGAGGCGCCCGCCGGGTTTCACGAGCGTTGCGGCGGCCTCGAGGATCGCCGTCTGCTTGACCGTGAGTTCCGCGAGATCCGCCTCGCTCTGCCTCCACTTGAGATCCGGGTTGCGGCGCAGCGTGCCAAAGCCGGTGCACGGCGCATCCACCAGCACGCGGTCGATCTTGCCTGCGAGCCGCTTCACCTTCACGTCGCGCTCGTTCGCGATCCGTTGCGTGTGCACGTTGGACAGGCCCGAGCGGGCAAGCCGCGGCTTCAGGTTCGCGAGCCTTCGATCCACGACGTCGAACGCGTAGAGCCGACCGTGCGAGCGCATCAGTGCGCCGAGCAGCAGCGTCTTGCCGCCGGCGCCCGCGCAGAAATCGACGACCATGTCGGTCCGCCTGGGCGCGACCAGATGCGCGACGAGCTGGCTGCCTTCGTCCTGCACTTCGAGCCGGCCATCGACGAACCACGCGTGCCGTGCAAGCGGCGGCCGTCCGACGACGCGGATGCCGAGCGGGGCGAAGGGGGTTGCAGTGGCATCGAGTCCGTCCGCGGTCAGCGCGGCCTGCGCCGCCTCGCGCGTGGCCGTGAGCGGGTTGACGCGCAGGTCGAGCGGTGCGGGTTCCTTGCACGCGTGCACGAGCGCGTCGCGCTCCTCCTGCCCGTACACGACGCCCAGCCGGTCCCACAGCCAGTCGGGCAGATCGGCTGCGACCGCCGGCGGCAGCGGGTCGTGCATCCGGCTCTTGAACGCCGCGAGCCAGCTCGCCTCCGACGCGGAAAGGAGCGGCTGGAGCTCGCGCACCGAGCAATCGCGATCGCGCACCAGCACCGCGAGCGCGAGTCGGCGCGGATCGTCCGCTTGCGCGAGCGCGGTGAGCGAGCGCATCCGGCGCAGGTACGCGAAGGCGGCTTCGGCGACGAATGCGCGGTCGTGCTGGCCCATCGCGGGATGGGCCCGGAAGAAGGCGCGCAGTGTCGCGTCCGCGGGTCCGTCGAGTGCGCGCAGGCGATCGATCGCGGCGGCGAGCGCCGCGACCTGGTTGGCGCGAACCGTCACGGCGTCATCGAGGGGAACGTGGCGCCCGGCGGTGAATAGCCGGGCACCGTTGCCGCGGCGGCGGCTGTCTCGGGTGGCGATGGCGCGAACGGCAGGTCGTCGCGGCCCACGGTCTCGCCGGTCTCGTCGACGCGGATCGCGTCGAGCACCGCTTCCACGGTGCCGCGCGTCGTGTTGGTGACACGCATCTTGACCGGGATATAGCGCAGGCCGGGCGCGAGCCAGGCGTATGCCTCGGTCTTACCATCCTCGCTTACGCGCACCCAGCGCTCGGTCTCGATCGTGCCGTTCTGCCAGGCGATCGTCTCGCGGCCTTCGCGCGTGACGGTGTAGCGCGCGACACGCCGGGTCGTGGCGATGCTGAACGTCAGGCGGTCGCCGTCGGGCGGCGTGAAGTAGTACTGCCACATCAGCGTCAGCGGGTCGAACGTCGGCAGGTCGAGCGCGGCGCTCTTGTCGTCGGCGAGCGTGACGACACCGGCCTCCCAGTCGAAGTCCGCGCTCTCGCGGCCGCGACGATTGAAGCGATCCACGCTGAATTGCAGCGGCTGCAAGCCCTCGGTGGTGATCACGCCCCGGCTTTCGACGCGGCCCTGGCCGCGCACGAGCAATGCGGCGAGGCCGCGCGCCTGTCCCACCGTCGAGATGCGATAGCGGCTCTGCGCATGCTCGAAGCGATAGGTCGCCTCGCCGATCTGGAAGCCGTGCGTGCCGAAGAAGACCTTGTAGGCGAGATCCACGCGTGGCGGCAGCGTCTTTGCCTGTACGGCGGCGCCACCTGGCGCGCCAACGTCCTCGGCGAGCGCGGCCGGTGCGGCTCGTGCCGTCTGCGCCGAGTCCTCGCCGGCCGCGTCCTTTCCCGCATCCGGCGGCGAAATGCCCTCGGGGGCGTCCTGCGTGGTGACGGCCGCAGGTGCGGTAAGCGCCGGCGGCGCCGGTCGCGTGCGCCGCTTGGGCGCCGCCGGCAAAGGCGGCGCGGCGACGGGTGCAGCAGCCACCGGCTGCGGCGGGGGCGGTAGTGTCGTGAGCGTTGCCGTGAGCGGCGGGCTCTGCGCTGGCTCGGGCACGTCCTCCGGCAGCAGCGACACGGCAACGTGGACGAGCAACGACAGCACGAGCGCGGCGACGAGCGCGCGGCGATGGCGCAGGACGGCGCTTGGCGCCCGCCGTTCGGCGGGCGAGCGCGTTTGCGGCACGGGGATGGCGAGGCTCGGCACTTGGGTTGGACGACGGTTGGTCGCCGCGGTTCGCGCTAAGGCAGCCTGGAACCTATCTCACAGTCATCCACCGGTGCGCGGCTGATCATAAGATGGGCTCTGCGCAAAGCGGCGACACGTCGCGCACGATCGGCCTGCGCGCAAGCGCGGCGAGGCACAAGCGCTCCCTCTCCCGCCCCGGAGACCGCGAGAGTGGGGGTGAGCGGTGTTCCGCGGTCCCGCGAGGCGTGGGTCATTCCCGATAGTCTCCGCAGCCGGGCTCGATCACCGGCGAGAGCAACAGGCCCTCGCGGCGCGGGGCGTCTGCGAGCCGCACGCGAGCGCCGTCCTGCACGAGCCGGCCGGCGCAGAACCAGCCCACCGCAGCCGGCAGCAGCCGGTGCTCGGCGGCCAGCACGCGCGCGGCCAGTGTCGCCTCGTCGTCGTCGGGCAGCACGGGTACAACGCCTTGGGCGACGATCGGGCCGACATCGACATCGGGCGTGACGAAATGCACGGTGCAGCCGTGCACGCGAACGCCATCGGCGAGCGCCCGCCGATGGGTTTGCAAGCCCGGGTAGGCCGGCAGAAGCGAGGGGTGGATGTTGAGGAGCCGGCCGGCGTAATGCGCAACGAACGCGGCGCCCAGCACGCGCATGAAACCGGCGAGCACGACAAGGTCCGGCTCGCCCGCATCGATGATCTCCGCAAGGCGCGCGTCGAAAGCCGCGCGCGAGGGGAAAGCGCGATGGTCGACGACGGTGGTCGCGATGCCTTGCGCGCGTGCAATCGCAAGCCCGGCGGCGTCCGCCCGGTTGCTGACCACCTGCGTGATCGCGCCGGCGAACCTGGGATGCTGCGAGGCGGCGATCAGCGCCGCCAAGTTCGAACCGCGCCCGGAAATCAGCACCGCGATGCGGGCGAGCGCCATGCCGCGCAGCGTTTCCGGCCGGGTCAGACGACGACGGTCGCCGCTTCGCCGGCGGGCTGCGCGACGATGCTGCCGATGCGATGCACGGCTTCGCCCGCCGCGGCAAGCAGCAGGCGGGCGCGCTCCACGTGCTCGGGCGCGACGACGACGACCATGCCGATGCCGCAGTTGAAGACGCGGTGCATCTCCGCGTCGGCGACGTTGCCGCCGCGCTGCAGCCAGTCGAAGATCGGCGGTCGCGGCCAGCGCGCTCGTTCCAGGCGCGCCTGCAACCCGGCCGGCAGCACCCGCGGCACATTCTCGGTCAGTCCGCCGCCCGTGATGTGCGCCATCCCTTTGACCGGCAGGTCGCGCATCAGCGCGAGCAGCGGCTTCACGTAGATGCGCGTCGGCGCGAGCAACGCCGCACCGAGCGTCGTCCCGCCGGTCCGCTCGTCGTAGGGCAGGGCGAGATCGGCTCCCGTCGTGCTCACGATCCGCCGGATCAGCGAGTAGCCGTTGCTGTGCGGGCCGCTCGAGCCGAGCCCGAGCACGATGTCGCCCGCGCGGATCGTGCGGCCCTCGACGATGCTCGCCTTCTCGACGACGCCGACCGCGAAACCGGCGAGGTCGTATTCGCCGGCCGGGTACATATCGGGCATTTCCGCCGTCTCGCCGCCGATCAGCGCGCAGCCCGCCTGCTCGCAGCCCGCGGCCACGCCCTTGATCACCTCGGCGGCAACGTCCACGTCGAGCTTGCCGCACGCGAAATAGTCGAGGAAGAACAGCGGCTCGGCACCCTGCACGAGCACGTCGTTGACGCTCATCGCGACCAGGTCGATGCCCACCGTGTCGTGCCTGCCGAGCGCGAACGCGAGCCGGAGCTTCGTGCCCACGCCGTCGGTCCCCGCGACGAGCACCGGTTCGCGGAAGCGCTTGCCGATCTCGAAGAGCGCGCCGAAGCCGCCGATGCCGGCCAGCACTTCGGGTCGCAGCGTACGCCTGGCGAACGGCTTGATGCGTTCGACCAGCGCGTCGCCGGCGTCGATGTCGACACCGGCATCGCGGTACGAGAGCTCTGCTGCGGGCGTGGTCACGGGGCGGGCGTCGCACGCCGGGTTGCCCCGTGGCGCGGGATTGAGGGAAGGGCGCGCCGCGCGGTATGCTGCGACGCTTTTGTCGCGCGCATTCTAGCGGATATGACCTCCTCCCGCCCCTCCAACGCGCCTGCCGCCGCCGTCCCGGCGGAGACGGACGACGCGGCGTCGGCCGACGGCGGGACGGCGGCGGCAGGCGCGGGCGCGGCACCGAAGCCGCTCGCGCTCCGCCACTATCTGTGGATCGCGGGCTTCGTGCTCGTGGTCGCTGCCGCGCTGCATTGGCTGGGCGCGGTGCTGACCCCGTTCCTGGTCGGCGCGATCCTCGCGTTCCTCGGCAACCCGATCGTCGACGCGCTGCACCGGCGGCGCGTGCCGCGCGCGCTCGGCACGCTCGTCGTCATCCTGCTGTTCGGCATCGCGATCGCCGTGCTGTTCCTCGTGCTGATCCCGCTGGTCCAGGCGGAGATCGCGCTGGTCGCGCGCCGGCTGCCGGACCTCGTCTCGCAATTCGTCGACCAGGTCCTGCCCTGGGTCGAGGAGCACCTCGGGATGCACATCGCGCTCGATCTCGAGACGCTGAAGAGCGTAATCGCCGGCGATGTCACCAACATGCGCGAGCTCGGGATGCGGCTTCTCGCGGGCGTCCGGAGCGGGGGTCTGTTGCTGTTGTCGCTGCTCGTCAACCTCGCGCTGATCCCGGTCGTCATGTTCTACATGCTGCGCGACTGGCACATGATCCTCGCGCGCGTCGACGATCTGGTGCCGCGGCGCTGGCGCAGTCTCGTGCGCAAGCTCGCGCACGAGATCCACCTCGTGCTGGCCGAGTTCCTGCACGGGCAATTGCTCGTGATGCTCGTGCTCGCCGCCTACTATGGGCTCGGGCTTTGGCTCGCCGGGCTCGACAAGGCGTTCGCGATCGGCGTCCTGACCGGACTGCTGGTATTCATCCCCTACGTGGGCTACGGGCTCGGCCTGACGCTCGGCGTCACCGCGGCGCTGCTGCAGTGGAGCGGCTGGCCGGGCTTTCTCGCGGTCTGCGCCGTGTACGGGTTCGGGCAGCTGCTCGAGAACTACGTGCTGATTCCCTACCTCGTCGGCGATCGCATCGGCCTCCATCCGCTGGCGGTGATCTTCGCGCTGCTCGCGTTCGGCGCGCTGTTCGGCTTCGCGGGTGTGCTGCTTGCGCTGCCGCTCTCGGCGGTGCTGCTCGTCGGCCTGCGCCACCTCAGGGCCGAGTATTCCGAATCGCAGCTCTACCGCGACCAGTAGCGGTCGCCGCCCGTCGCGCATCGTGCCCGAGCAGCTGATCTTCGAACTTGCGGACGCCGAGCCGCCGTCGTTCGCCAACTTCCTCGCGGGGCGCAACGCCGAGGCGATCGCGCTGCTCGCCCGCGCGGCGCGCGGCGAGGTGGCCGAGACGGGAATCCTGTTGTGGGGCGCGCCGGGCGCCGGCAAGACCCATTTACTGCGCGCGACGGTGGCGCTCGCCAGCGCCCGGGGTCGCGCGGCGTTGTATTGCGCCTCGCCAGCCGAGGCGCCGGTTGCGCCGCCGTCCGTCCGGTCGCTGGTCGCAATCGACGCCGTCGACACGGCCGACGCCGTGGCGCAGGGACGGCTTTTCACGCTGTTCAACGCGTTGGCCTCAACGGGGGGCCAGATGATCGCGGCTGCCGCGATTCCGGCTGCGCAGCTTTCGGTGCGCGAGGACCTGCGCACGCGCCTGGGCTGGGGGCTCGTCTATGAAATCGTGCCTCTGGCCGATGCCGACAAGCCGACCGCCCTCGCGACCTACGCCCGCGAGCGCGGCTTCGACTTGCCGGAGGAGGTGATCGCATACCTGCTCGCGCACGGACGCCGCGACATGGGCTCGCTCGTTTCGACGCTGGCCGCGCTCGACCGTCACTCGCTCGCGGTCAAGCGCCCGGTCACGCTGCCGCTGCTGCGGGAATGGCTGCAACGCGAGATGCGGCTCCGGTAGGCGCTTCCTCGTGGCGCGCGACCGGCGCGCCGCCGCCGCGAAGCAGGATCAATCGCCCGCCATTCCGGCGCGGCCTCCCATTGGGAACGGGCGCTGGTGGTCGCCCGTTTGCTGCGGATCCCGGCGCTGGGTGTCCGGCCAGGCTCCTCCCGCAAGCCCGGGCCGTACGGAGTTCGTTGGGGGGGCTGTGGCGGATGACGTGCGTCAATCCTCGCGAGGTCGGTTCGGGGGCTGTCAACGGCCTGACGGAACGGTGCGTTATTGGCCCCGACACGCAGGATTTGGTGTCACCCCGACGATGAACGCGTAAGGAGAATCATGAACAAGTTGTTGCTCGCCCTGATTGCGGGCTTGTTTGCCGCGACTGCAGGCGCCCAAGGTACCGCACCGGCTCCCGCCGCCGCCCCGGCCGTCACACCTGCCCCGCCTGCGGCTCCAGCGGCTCCGGCCAAGCGCGACCTGAACGTCGAAGCCGAGAAGATGAAGTCGTCGGCATCCGGTGCACCCGCGACCAAGCCAGCCACCGAGAGAACGAAGACGCCCAAGGCCACTACTTCGGCGGAAAAGAAGGCGCAACAGGCCGCGGTGCAGAAGGAATTGCAAGCGCGCTCGAAGTCGTCAGCCGGCGCGGCACCTGCGACCGTCGACAAGACCGCGCCCAAGGCCACCCAGCCGGACATGAAGGCGAAAGCGACGCAGGACGCGATGCAGAAGGCGTCCAAGCCGTAGGTAGCCCCCGGCGGCGGCCCGGGTGTCTCATTTCCATCCGCCGCCGGGTCGTCCTCGAGTGCCGTCTCTGCGCTGTGCTTGAGCAAGTACCTGAAGGCGCGTAGAATTATCTAGTTTTATTTCGCTTTGACCATTCGGCCAAAGAGAGCCACTGCGGGCCACTGCGGCGATGGTCGTTGATTTCATCCTTTGAGGAGCACGCAATGAACAAACTGATCGCAACCCTGATCGCCGGTGCGTTTGCCGCATCCTCGACGATCGCCGTCGCCCAGACCCCCGCGACCCCCGCGCCTGCAGCGCCCGCCACCAAGGCGGAAAAAGCCACGAAGTTCCAGGAGCAGGAGAAGGCTCTGGAGAAGGCATCGAGCAACCTGCCTGTGGGCAGCCCGAAGGTCGACAAGGCCGCCAAGCCGACGGATCCGCTGGCGCCGAGGGCGACGACGACCGAAGGCAAGAAGGCGCAGTTCTCCCAGCAGGAAAAGGCGCTCACAAAGGCGTCGGACTCCCTGCCTGCGGGCAGCCCGAAGGTCGACAAGGCGGCACCGGCCGCCGACCCGAAGGCGCCAAAGCCCGCGACCAAGGACGAGAAGAAGGCGCAGTTCAAGGCCGAAGAACAAGCGTTGCAAAAGAAGTCGACGCCGTAAGGCGAACGCCTCAAGCAAAAAAGGCAGGGCGGCAACGCCCTGCCTTTTTGTTTGGTGCGCCAGACATGGCGCGTAGCGCCGTGATTGGCGCTGTTTGGCTCGCTATGGTGGCGCGTTGAATGACTTGGAGGTGAAAGTCCTCTACACACCCGGCAAGGGGAAGTGTTAGCCGGACGGCAAGGGTGTCGCGGGCGACTGCGAATCTGAAGGAAGCCGCAGGCAAAGTGCTGGCCTGACGAACAGGAAGCGGATAGAGGCGGTGTAGCGGGGTAAGGCGGCCAATATCGTCAAAGCCCGATACTTGCACGGAACGCTATGACGTAAATCCGACAGGCATAAGCATGAAGGTCACGCGTTTTACTCTGGGAGATCTGCCAACCTGCCTTGTGCTACCAACATCGCGAGGTGTTGGGAGGGGTTGGCAGAAGTCAGCAGAGGCCGTAGTAGTCGCTTGCCACCGAAGCGACGAAGGGCTGAACTTGTCATGAGTGGATAGTCTCGCGTGCTCTCTGCGCGGACAGGGCAGAAGTCTCGTGGCGACACGGGAGCCTGCAACTAAACTGGCGGGGCCGGACGCCCCGACGGTGGTCGCGGTGCCTATTGGACGACAGGCGACACGATGAACGGAACGCAACTCGCTGGGGCCGTTTGCCCAGTAGACAAGAACCGCCGTATGCGGAACCGCATGTACGGTGGTGTGGGAGGGCGACCGGGGTAACCCGGTCCCCTACCCGATTTCGCGCGCATGCAAATTGCTTTCGGAACGGTCGGTCCCTTGCCACGTCCACGATGCCGATGATCCCGCTGCCGCCCCGCCCTGCCGTCACCGTCGCCGCGATCGTCGAGCGGGATGGGCGCTACCTGTTGGTCGAGGAAGTGACCAAGCGCGGCGTGCGGCTCAACCAGCCCGCAGGCCATCTCGAGCCCGGGGAAACGCTGGCGGAGGCTGTCGCCCGGGAGACGCTCGAGGAGGCGGCATGGCATGTCGAGCCGACCGCGCTGGTCGGCATCTATCGCTGGCAGGCGCCGGAAACCGGAGCGACGTTCGTGCGGTTCGCGTTCGCGGCGATGCCGTTGTCGCACGAGCCCTCGCGCCCGCTCGACACCGGGATCGTGCGTGCGATCTGGCTGTCGTACGACCAGATCGTCGCGCGATGCGACGACCATCGCAGCCCGCTGGTGCTTCGCTGCGTCGATGACTTCCGGGCCGGAACGCGGCTTCCGTTGGACCTCGTGCAGGAAGTCGTCGCGCAGGAGCTGGTCGGATAGCCTACAGACACGCGATCCGCGCGGACCCGGCGCGAGCCGCGACGGTCGCCTCCGCAGCGAGGATGTGCCCCCGGGACCGGCGCCCGTTCCCTTTGGGTTGCTGCCGAAATTGTCCGGTGCTTCGTTGCAAAGCCTCGCCGGGCAATCGGCCCGGCTTCGTTTTGCGCCTTGCCCCGTGCAATTTCGGCCCTGCAACGCAATTGTGGACATAGTGTGAACAGGCCCTAGTGTACTGAGTCAGAAATTCACGCGACAGATCGCGGCGAAATCGGGCGGCATGCTGCGTTGCTCGGCCTCGCCGTAGCACGGGCTACTGTCTCGGCCTCGCGCCTTGCCTGACGCCCGATTTCATCCGCTCCATTATCTTTGGAACTTCTGACTCAGTACACTAGGACAACGAAATGCCGCGTGAGCGCGTGGTGATCGGCATGTCGGGCGGCGTCGATTCCTCGGTCGCCGCGTGGCTCCTGAAAGAGCAGGGCTTCGAGGTCGTCGGCCTGTTCATGAAGAACTGGGAGGACGACGATACGGACGAGTACTGCACATCGCGCGCGGACCTGGTGGACGCCGCGGCGGTGGCGGATGTCGTCGGCATCGAGCTGGATGCGGTGAACTTCGCTGCCCTGTACCGCGAGCGCGTGTTCGCGCATTTCCTCGCCGAGTACCGGGCGGGCCGCACGCCGAATCCGGACGTGCTTTGCAACAGCGAGATCAAGTTCCGCGCGTTTCTCGACCACGCGCTCTCGCTTGGCGCCGACTGGATCGCGACCGGCCACTACGCACGCGTGCACCGGCCGCAGGGACGCGGCGGGCCAGTCGAGCTGCACAAGGCACGCGACGCCGGCAAGGACCAGAGCTACTTCCTGCATCGCCTGACGCAGGAGCAATTGACGCCGGTGCTGTTTCCGCTGGGCGAAATCGAGAAGCGAGAGGTGCGCGCGATCGCCAAGGCGCAGCGCATCCCGACGTGGGCGAAGAGGGACTCGACCGGCATCTGCTTCATCGGCGAGCGGCCCTTCCGCGACTTCCTCGCGCGCTACCTGCCGCGCGAGCCCGGGCCGATGGTCACGCCGGAAGGGCGCAACGTCGGGCAGCACACCGGGCTTGCGTATTACACGCTTGGCCAGCGGCAAGGGCTTCGCATCGGCGGTACGCGCGAGGGCAGCGATGCGCCGTGGTTCGTCGTCGGCAAGGATCTCGCGCGGAACACGCTCGTCGTCGCGCAGGGCCATGACCATCCGTTGCTTTACCGGCGGGAGGTCGACGCGATCGAGCCGCACTGGATCGCGGGACACGCGCCACGTCTGCCCGCACGTCTTGGCGCCAAGACGCGCTACCGGATGCCCGATGCGTCGTGCGAGGTCGAGACGCATGATGACGGACTTCGCGCCCGGTTCGACGCCCCGCAATGGGCGCCCACGCCGGGCCAGTATCTCGTGCTCTACGACGGCGAAGTGTGCCTCGGCGGCGCGGTGATCACCGCACCCGCGACGATCGACGTGCCGACGGTCGACGCACCTGCCGCGGCGTGAGATTTCAACGAGCGCTCTGCTTCGTTGCGGGCCGCGAAGGCAGAGAGGCATCGCTTCGCGCGCGCGCCGGTCAGCGTCCTGTCGCCTCGTCCTCCAGTTGCTGCGCAAGCGCGACGTAGCTCTCTTTCGTGCCGTTGCCCGTCTGCTCGCGCTCGACGCGGTCGAAGGCTTCCAGCACCGCATCCTGTTGCGCGGCCGGGATCACGCTTGCCGCCATCCGGAACAGGATGTTGTCCTCCTTGTAGATGTGCTGCGAGAGCAGTTCCGCGTAGCCGCGTGCGTTGAAGACGACGGCCGGCATCGCGGACGCGTCGCCGCTCGCCAGCCGCTCGGCCGCCTCCCGCAGGCCGGAGGTGAGGTCGCGTCCGCGGTCGTGCTCGTAGAGCATCATCGCGATGGGCCCGCCGTCGGTGGGCATCCCGTTGTCGGCCATCGTCTGGAAGAGCACGCCCTCTTCCTTGCGATGGTGGAACCCGTCGGCATAGCCGCGGATGAATCGCGCCGCGTCGACGAAAAAACCGGGGCGCACCGCCTGTCCTGCTTCCAGCCGGCCGGCGGCGGTCGCAAGCGCCGCGATGACGCGCTCGATGACCCGGTGTTCCGATGAGAGGATTTCGGTAGCTTGCATGACGATCGGGCCTCCGTTGCGATGGCGCGCTGGCGCAAGACGCACCTGCGGAGGTTGGTCTTGCGGCCCGATTCCGGCCACGAGATGCATCAAGGAATTGAATGCCAGCGCCAGCATGCAAGGTTTCCCTCTTGATTTGCCTCAAGAATCGAAGCGAAGCGCACCAATCAAAACGGGGCCGTCGCGGCCCCGTTGTCGCTTGCAGCTGCGCTACCCGATCAGAACGGAATGTCGTCATCGAAATCGTCGGTGTTCTTCTTGTTGCCACCGCCGCTACCGCCGCCTCCGCCGCCTGCAGCGCCACCGCCTGCAGCGCCACCGCCTGCAGCGCCACCGCCGCCGCCACCACCACGCCGGGCTGCGCCGCCGCCACCACTGCCACCTCCGCTTCCGCTGCCCGACGAGAAGTCGTCACCGCCGCCCGCGCCGCCGCCCTCCCGTCCGCCGCCAAGCAGCTGCATGCGGTCGGCGACGACCTCGGTCGAGTACTTCTCCTGACCTTCCTTGTCGGTGTATTTGCGCGTCTGCAGGCGGCCCTCGATGTAGACCGAGCGGCCTTTCTTCAGGTATTCGCCGGCGATCTCCGCCTGCCGACCGAACAGCACGACCGTGTGCCACTCGGTGCGTTCCTGCTTTTCGCCGCTCTTGTCCTTCCACTGCTCGGTGGTGGCGATCCGCAAGTTGGTGACGGCGTCGCCACCGGTGGTATAGCGCGTTTCCGGATCGCGGCCCAGGTTGCCTAACAGGATCACTTTGTTGACGGAGGCCATCAGGTTTCTCCCAGCGAGTAGTTGGAGGAATGCACGGGCGGGGGCGCCATCGTGGCGCTCAGCACCAGCCACAGCGTGGTCAACGCGACGCCGAAGCCGAACACGGCTGCGTGGCTCACGTGCTGCGCGAGCCAGCCGCCGACGGCCGCACCGGCGAACGTCCCGAGGAATTGCACGCTCGAGTAGACGCCGACCGCCGTGCCCTTCAGCGCCGGCGGCGCGAACTTGGAAATGAGGGAGGGCAGCGTTGCTTCGAGCAGGTTGAACGCGGCGAAGAACACGACGAGTCCCAGCACGAGGCGTGCGAGCGAGCCGCCGGTCAGCGCGAGCAGGCCTTCGCCTGCCACCAGCACGGCGATGGCCGCGATGAAGACATGCTTGCTGCGCGCCGGGCGATCGGCCCAGCGCAATGCCGGCAGCATCAGCACGACCGATGCGAGGATGACGGGCAGATACACCTTCCACTGCGCTTCGGCCGCGATGCCGGCATCGCGCAGGTCGAACGGCACCTGGATGAAAAGCGCCATCAGCACCGCGTGCAACGCGAAGATGCCGTAGTTGAGGCGCAGAAGCTGGGTGTCGGCGAGCACGCGGCCGAACGAGACGAGCGAGGAGGGGCCGCGCGCGACGTGCGACAGGTTGGACTGCGGCACCGACCAGCGCAGCACGCCCATCGCACCCAGCGCCAGCGCGCCGGTGAGCGCGAAGATCCCCGGAACGCCCATCCATGCCTTGAGCACCGGCCCGGCGATCAACGAGAGTGCGAAGGTCGCGCCGATCGTCATGCCGATGGCCGCCATGGCCTTCGTGCGCACGCTGTCGCGGGTGAGATCGGCCGTGAGCGCGATCACCGCAGCGGAGATCGCGCCTGCGCCCTGCAGCGTGCGCCCGGCGATGGTCCAGCCGATGTCGGGTGCCCAGGCGGCGAGGAAGCTGCCGAGCGCGAAGATCACGAGCCCGGCGTAGATCACCGGCTTGCGGCCCCAGCGGTCGGAGAGCCAGCCGAAAGGAATCTGCAGTACCGCCTGCGTGAGGCCGTAGGCGCCGAGCGCGAGACCCACCAGCGCATGATCGCGGCCGCCGGGCAGCGTTTCGGCATACAGCGCGAACACCGGCAGGATGATGAACATCCCGAGCATGCGCAATCCGTAAATGCCGGCGAGGCCGGTCGTCGCGCGCCGTTCGACGGGCGTCATGCGCACGGCGGCGGGGCGGTCGGCGGGCGCGGCGGCGCCGGGCGCCGAAGGGTTCATGGGACGCAAAGGAAGCGAGCGACGAAGGGGGTGAAAAGGCCGATGCGAAACGCAATATACTAACAGGTTCGCCTCTCCCGCCCTCACCCGGACGGCCTACGAAACTCGATGGATTCGATCCGCATCCGCGGCGCGCGCACGCACAACCTGCGCAACCTGAACCTCGACCTGCCGCGCAACCGGCTGATCGTAATCACCGGCTTGTCGGGATCGGGCAAGAGCTCGCTCGCGTTCGACACGCTCTACGCCGAGGGGCAGCGCCGCTACGTCGAGTCGCTGTCCGCGTACGCGCGGCAATTCCTGCAGCTGATGGAGAAGCCGGACGTCGACCTGATCGAGGGGTTGTCGCCGGCGATCTCGATCGAGCAGAAGGCGACCTCGCACAATCCGCGCTCGACCGTGGGCACGGTCACCGAGATCCACGATTACCTGCGGCTCCTCTACGCGCGCGTGGGCGACCCGTACTGCCCGACGCATCCGGAGCAGAAGCTCGCGGCGATGACGATCTCGCAGATGGTCGACGCCACGCTGGCGATGCCCGAGGACACGAAGCTCATGATCCTCGCGCCCGTGGTGGTCAACCGCAAAGGCGAGCATCTCGAGATGTTCGTCGAGTTGCGCGCGCAGGGCTTCGTGCGCGTGCGGGTCGACGGCAAGGTGCACGAGATCGACCAGGTGCCGCGGCTCGCGAAGAACACGAAGCACACGATCGAGGTCGTCGTCGACCGCCTCAAGGTGCGCGAGGAGTTCAAGCAGCGTCTCGCCGAGTCCTACGAGGTCGCGCTTCGCCATGGCGACGGCCGCGCGGTCGCGGTGGAGATGGACAGCGGCGCCGAACAGCTGTTCTCGGCCAAGTTCGCATGCCCGGTCTGCAGCTACGCATTGCAGGAACTCGAGCCGCGGCTCTTCTCGTTCAACAGCCCGATCGGCGCGTGCCCGCGCTGCGACGGCCTGGGATCGGTGACGTTCTTCGATCCCAAGCGCGTCGTCGCCTTCCCGCAGCTCTCGCTCGCCTCGGGGGCGATCAAGGGCTGGGACCGGCGCAACCAGTTCTACTTCCAGATGCTGCAGAGCCTGGCGAAGCACGCGGGCTTCGACCTCGAGCGGACGTTCGCGCGGCTGCCGGAGCGCGTGCAGAACCTGATCCTCTACGGCTCCGGCGACGAGAAGATCCCGTTCGTCTACCTCTCCGACCGCGGCAAGCCGCTGACGCGCGAGCACGCGTTCGAGGGCATCATCCCGAATCTCGAGCGCCGCTACCGCGAGACCGACAGCATGATGGTGCGAGAGGAGCTCGCGAAGTACCTGAACAACAAGCCGTGCCCGGCATGCGAAGGCACGCGGTTGAAGCCCGAGGCGCGCCACGTCAAGGTCGGCGCCGACGCGCAGGCGCGCGCCATCTTCGAGGTGAGCGGTCAGCCGCTCAAGGAGGCCTCGGCGTTCTTCGCGTCGTTGAGGCTCGAAGGGCAGAAGGGTGCGATCGCCGACAAGATCGTCAAGGAGATCGTCTCGCGCCTCGCATTCCTGAACAACGTCGGACTCGACTACCTCTCGCTCGACCGCTCGGCCGAGACGCTGTCGGGCGGCGAGGCGCAGCGCATCCGACTCGCCTCGCAGATCGGCTCGGGCCTGACCGGCGTCATGTATGTGCTGGACGAGCCGTCGATCGGATTGCACCAGCGCGACAACGATCGCCTGCTCACCACGCTCAAGCACCTGCGCGACCTCGGCAACAGCGTGATCGTCGTCGAGCACGACCAGGATGCGATCCTGTCCGCCGACTACGTCGTCGACATGGGGCCGGGCGCCGGCGAGCACGGCGGTCAGGTGGTCGCGCAGGGAACGCCGGAGGAGGTGCGCCGCGCGCCGCACTCGCTCACCGGGCAGTACCTGTCGGGTTTCCGCTCGATCCCGATGCCCGCGCGGCGGCATCGCGCGGAAGCGGGAAAGGCGCTGACGATCACCGGCGCCCGCGGCAACAACCTGCGGAACGTCTCGCTCGAACTGCCGGTCGGCCTGTTCGTCGCGGTGACCGGCGTTTCCGGCTCGGGCAAATCCACGCTCATCAACGACACGCTCTACCACGCGGTCGCGCGGCACCTGTACGACAGCGCCGAGGAGCCCGCACCGTTCGACGAGATCGACGGCCTCGACCACTTCGACAAGGTGATCAGCGTCGACCAGAGCCCGATCGGACGCACGCCACGCTCAAACCCGGCGACCTACACGGGCCTGTTCACGCCGATCCGCGAGCTGTTCGCACAGGTGAAGGAGGCGCGCGAGCGCGGCTACGGGCCCGGGCGCTTCTCGTTCAACGTCAAGGGCGGTCGCTGCGAGGCGTGCCAGGGCGACGGCCTCATCAAGGTCGAGATGCACTTCCTGCCCGACGTCTATGTGTCCTGCGACGTCTGCCACGGCCAGCGTTACAACCGCGAGACGCTCGAGATCCGTTACAAGGGCCGTGGCATCCACGAAGTGCTCGCGATGACGGTCGAGCAGGCGCACGCGTTCTTCGAACCGGTGCCGGCCGTCGCGCGCAAGCTGCGGACGCTGCTCGATGTCGGCTTGGGCTACATCACGCTCGGGCAATCGGCCACCACGCTGTCCGGCGGCGAGGCACAGCGCGTGAAGCTCGCGCTCGAGCTCTCCAAGCGCGACACCGGCCGCACGCTCTACATTCTGGACGAGCCGACGACGGGCCTGCATTTCCACGACATCGAGCTGCTGCTTTCGGTGCTGCATCGCCTGCGCGACCACGGCAACACGGTCGTCGTGATCGAGCACAACCTCGACGTCATCAAGACCGCCGACTGGATCGTCGATCTCGGTCCCGAGGGCGGCGCCGGAGGCGGGCGCATCGTCGCGGCGGGGGCGCCGGAAGACGTCGTGAAAGTCCCGGCGAGCCACACGGGCCGCTACTTGAAGCCGGTGCTGGAGACGGAAGCCGCGCGCCGCGGCAAGGATGCGCCGCCGGTCGCGGCGAATGCACGGCCGACGCGCGGGCGCAAGGTGTCGGGCGACCTGCTCGGGTGATGAGGACGCTGCCACGGCTCGAGCTGCGACGGCCGAGTCCCGACCGCTACGCGGTGGAGGCGGCCGAGGTCGCCGACCTCTTCCTTGCCGCGCGGCGCGCCGCGCTGCCGGGATTGCGTCAGGTGCATAGCGCCGACGAGGCGAAGGCGTGGATACGCAACGAGCTGTTCCCGCGCCGCTCGATCTTCCTCGCCGTGTTCGCAAGCGAGATCGTGGGCTTCGCCGCGCGCGACGGCGCGTGGCTCGAGCAACTCTACGTGAAGCCCGGCTGGACCGGCCACGGCATCGGCCAGAGGCTCCTCGACGCGGTGATCGCCGAGGCCGCGGCCGTCACGCCGGTGCTGCGGCTCCACACGTTCCAGCGCAACGAAGGGGCCCGCCGCTTCTACGAGCGCAACGGCTTCGTCGTCGTCGCGTTGGGCGACGGGTCGGGCAACGAGGAACGCGAGCCGGACGCCCGCTACGAGCGCTCGTTGCGCTGACCCGGATGGCGTGCGAGGTTGCGGTCTCTGCGGCGTACCGGTTGCCGGCGCCGTCGGCCCGAGGGCGGCGAGAGTAATTCGTGGTGAACAGCGGATCTCCGAAGATGCTGGACGTACTCGTGATCGGCGGCGGCAATGCCGCGTTGTGCGCAGCGCTGACCGCGCGCGAAGCCGGTGCGTCCGTGCTGCTGCTCGAAGCCGCACCCAGGGAATGGCGCGGCGGAAACTCGCAGCACACGCGCAACCTGCGCTGCATGCACGACGGCCCCGAGGACGTGTTGACGGGCGCCTACCTCGAGCAGGAATTCTGGGATGACCTGCGGACGGTGACCGGTGGCCTGACGAACGAGGCGCTCGCACGGCTCGCGATCCGCGAGTCGTCGGAGTTCTGGCGGTGGATGCATCGCCACGGCGTGCGCTTCCAGCCGTCGCTCTCGGGGACGTTGCACCTGTCCCGCACCAACGCGTTTTTCATGGGGGGCGGCAAGGCGCTCGTCAACGCCTACTACAGGAGCGCTGCGCGGCTGGGTGTCGCGGTCCGATACGACGCGCCGGTGGAACGCCTGGAGCTCGACCACGGTCGCTTCGTTGCCGCGCTCTGCGGTGGCGAGCGGATCGAGGCGCGGTCTTGCGTGCTGGCGGCGGGCGGGTTCGAGTCGAACCGCGAATGGCTGCGCGATGCCTGGGGTCGGAACGCCGATGGCGAGTGGCCCGCCGACAATTTCAGGATCAGAGGCACCCGGTTCAATACCGGCGCGCTGCTTCGCTTCATGATCGACGCAGGGGCCGATGTTGTCGGCGATCCCTCGCAGTCGCATTGCGTGGCTGTCGACGCGCGCGCGCCGCTCTACGACGGCGGCATCTGCACCCGGATCGACTGCGTCTCGCTCGGCATCGTCGTCAACCGGCACGCCCGCCGCTTCTACGACGAAGGCGAGGACTTCTGGCCGAAGCGCTACGCGATCTGGGGGCGGCTGGTTGCGCAGCAGCCCGGCCAGATCGCCTGGTCGGTGATCGATGCCAAGGCAAAAGGCCGCTTCATGCCGCCCGTATTCCCGGGCACGCAGGCGGATTCGCCGGATTCGCTCGCGCGCGAGCTCGGGCTCGATCCGGCGGCGTTCGTGCACACCGTCACCGAGTACAACGCGGCCTGCCGGGAAGGTACCTTCGACCATACCGTGCTCGACGATTGCCGCACCGAGGGGGTTGCACCCGCGAAGACCCACTGGGCACGCCCGCTCGACCGCGCGCCGTTTGTTGCCTATCCGCTGCGGCCCGGCATCACGTTCACCTATCTCGGGCTCGAGACGGACGCGCGCGCGGCCGTGCAATTCGGCGGCCGGCCGAGCCCGAACCTGTTCGTCGCGGGCGAGATGATGGCGGGCAATGTGCTGGGCAAAGGCTATACGGCAGGCGTCGGCATGACGATCGGCACCGCGTTTGGACGCATTGCCGGTCGCGAAGCCGCGGCCGCCGCGAACCGCCCGGAGGTGGCGCATGCGGCCGATTGAATCGTCGGCGCACGAAGCCGCGGGCCTCGCGCTGGGCGCCGCGGGCCACGGCGAGGTCGAGGCCGAAGTGCGCCGCGTCCTCGCAATCTGCAACGCATGCCGCTATTGCGAAGGGTTCTGCGCCGTGTTCCCGGCCATGGCGCGCAGGCTCGATTTCGGAACAGCCGACGTGCATTACCTCGCGAACCTGTGCCACAACTGCGGCGCATGCCTGCATGCGTGCCAATACGCGCTCCCGCACGACTTCGATGTCAACGTGCCGAAGGCGATGGCGCGGGTGCGTCTTCGCACGTATTCGCACTATGCGTGGCCGGCCGCGCTGGGCGTGCTCTATCGCCACAACGGGCTCACGCTCGCGCTCGCGTCGGCGGCAAGCCTCGCGCTGTTTCTCCTGCTGGTGCTGGCGCTGACCGGCCGCTTGCCGCACGCGCCGCTCGCCGGCGATTTCTATGCTGTGCTGCCGCACAGCCTGATGGCGGGCCTGTTCGGTTCGGTGTTCGGCTTTGCGCTGCTCGCGCTCGCGATCGGCGTGCGCCGGTTCTGGCGCGACATCTCACCCGGTGCCGGCACGAGCGCCGCACGCGCAGAAGCGGCGGGCGACGTGCTCGGTCTCACGTACCTCGGCGGCGGCCACGGCGAAGGCTGCAACGAGGCGGACGACCGCTTCACGTTGTCGCGTCGCCGATTCCATCACCTGACGTTCTACGGGTTCATGCTGTGCTTCGCCGCGACCTGTGTGGCGACGATCTATCACTACGCGCTCGGCAGGCCTGCACCGTACGCGGCTTCCGATCTTCCGGTGCTGCTCGGCACCGCAGGCGGCATCGGGCTGCTGATCGGTCCCGCAGGACTGCTTTGGCTCAACGTGCGCCGGGCGTCGCTGGGGGGCGATCCGGCGCAGAAGCCGATGGACCGCGGCTTCATCGCGCTGCTGTTCCTCGCGAGCCTGTCGGGTCTTGCGTTGCTGGCCTGGCGCGAGAGCGGCGCGATGGCGTCGCTGCTCGCGTTGCACCTCGCCGTCGTGATGGCGCTGTTTCTGATGCTGCCCTATGGCAAGTTCGCGCACGGCGTCTACCGGAGCGCAGCGCTGCTCAAGTGGGCGATCGAGAAGCGCCAGCCGAATCCGCTGCAGCTGGGTTCGGAATGACGGCGCGCTCGCGCGCCTCCTCGGGAGGTTCCTGCGTGACGGCAGGCGGTGCCGCCTGCGTGATCGCGGCGAGGATGCCCTGCAGCAGCGCGATAGGTGCAGGCGGGCAGCCGGGAATCTCGACATTGACCGGAATCACATCGGCGACGCGCCCGATCGTCGCGTAGCTCGTGCCGAAGATGCCGCCGTTGCAGCCGCAGTCGCCGACCGCGACGACGAGCTTCGGATCAGGGGTCGCGTCGTAGGTCCGCTTGAGCGCGATCGCCATGTGCCGCGTGACCGGCCCGGTGACGAGCAGCATGTCGGCGTGTCGAGGGCTCGCGACAAAGCGGATTCCGAGGCCCTCGATGTTGTAGTACGGGTTGCCGAGCGCGTGGATCTCGAGCTCGCAACCGTTGCACGAGCCCGCATCGACCTGCCGGATCGTGAGCGCGCGTCCCAGCGTTCGAAGGATTTTCTGCTGCAGGTGCGCGTGCACGGACATCTCGGCCGCCGGCGCGGGCGCGGCTTCCGTCCCGATCCCGGTCTTCGCGATCTGCTTCAGGATGTGCAGCATGGTCTTGGCTAGAGGTCGTGGCCGCTGTAGGAAAGATTGAACGACTTGTTGATCAGCGGGAAGTCCGGAACGATGTTGCCGATCACCGCGTGCTCGAGCACCGGCCAGTTCGACCATGACGGGTCGTGCGGATGGCAACGGCGGATCGTGCCCTCGCTTCCGCTCTCGAGCGCGACCAGCACTGGTCCGCGCCAGCCTTCGACCAATCCGATCCCGAGCCGTCCCGATGCGACTGGCGGCAGCGCGGCGCGGATGGATTCAGCCGATCCGGCGCTGCCGAGCGCGGCCACGCACGCGCGGATCAGTCGCAACGATTCGGTCGCCTCGTCGAAACGCACGGCGACCCGGGCGGCGACGTCACCTCCGGTTCCCCCCGCCTTGCGCACGGCGAGCTCGCGATAGGGCGCGCAGGGGAAGTCGCAGCGCAGGTCGTACGCCTGCCCGCTCGCGCGGCCCGCCATGCCGGTGAGACCGAGCTTCGCGGCGAGCTCCGGGGTGACCTGGCCGCACGTGCGGAAACGGTCCTGCAGACCCGCGTGCTCGTCGAAGATGTCGCGCAGCGTCCGGATCTCGCGCTCGAGCTCGTCCGCCTGTACGGCGATCGCCAGCGCCTGCTCGCTCGCGACATCGTGCGCGACGCCACCCGGCACGACGAAGTCCATCATCATCCGGTGGCCGAAGGCCGCGAGATTCCGCCGCAGCACATCCTCCTTCAACCGCGAGAACTGCGCGAGCCCGAACGCGAAGCCGCCGTCGTTGCCGAGGTAGCCCAGGTCGCCCAGGTGATTCGCGAGCCGCTCGCGTTCGAGCGCGAGCGCGCGCAGCCATGCGGCACGGGCAGGCGCAGCAACGCCGGCGATCGCCTCGAGCGCCTGCGAATACGCCCACGCGTAGGCCACGGTACTGTCGCCGGACGTGCGGCCGGCGAGCCGGTGGCCCTCGGCGATCGGCATCGACTCGAAGCGCTTTTCGATGCCCTTGTGCACGTAGCCCAGCCGCTCCTCGAGGCGAAGCACCTTTTCGCCCACGATCTGGAAGCGGAAATGACCGGGCTCGATGATGCCGGCGTGCACGGGGCCGACCGGAATCTCGTGCACGCCGTCGCCTTCGACCCGCACGAACGGGTAGTCCTCCTGGCCGGGTTCCCATTTCGAGTCAGGAGCGAAATCGCGGCGGAGCGGAAAGCGGTCGATGGGCCAGCTCGCCATCCACAACCAGGGCCGCTGATCGTCGGCGTCTGACGCGATGCCGACGAGATCGAACGCGGCGCGCTGCATGCGGGCGGCAGCCGGAAAGAACGTCGAGAGATCGGGGTAGCGCGAATCGCCCGTCGGCAATGCGTGCTCGAACAGCGTGAGCCCGTCATCGTCCTGCAGCAGCACGCGCAGCACGAAGCCGCGGTCGCGGTCCTGCTCGTCGCTCGCCCAGAGCGCGACAAGGCGCGCGCCTTGCGCGGACGCGGTCTTGCAGGCGGCAAGGAGCTCCGATGCGCTGGCTTCCACCCGAACCGCGCGAAGCGGCGCAGGCAGCGCGGCGGGAGTGAGTCCGAGCGGCGAGAGATTCATCGTCTGCCGCCGTCAGCCGATCAGCCTCGCCGCCTGCCGGTACCACTGCGCGAGCGCAGGCGGTATCCACAGCCCGAGCATCAGCACCAGCGCGAGGTGGACGAAGACCGGAATCATCGCCGGGCGGTGCGGCAGACGCTTGACCGAGGTCTCGCCGAACACCATCGGCTGCACCTTCGAGAACACGGCAGCGAACGCGACGCCGAGCGCAGCAAGCAGGAACGGCGTCGCCCATGGCTGGTCGCGCATCGCGGTCGTGAGGATCAGGAATTCGCTTGCGAACACGCCGAAAGGCGGCATGCCGAGGATCGCGAGCGTCCCGAGCGCCAGGCCCCAGCCCAGCAACGGGCTCTGGGTGACGAGTCCGCGGATGCCGTCGATCATCTGAGTGCCTGCCTTCTGCGCCGCATGACCGACGGCGAAGAAGATCGCCGACTTGGTGAGCGAGTGCACGGTCATGTGCAGCAGGCCCGCGAAGTTCGCGATCGGGCCGCCCATGCCGAACGCGAACGTGATGATGCCCATGTGCTCGATCGACGAATACGCGAAGAGGCGCTTGACGTCCTTCTGCCGCGACAGCAGGAACGCGGCGACGACGACGGACAGCAGCCCGAAGCCCATCATCAGATTCCTGGCGAACGCGGTCGGAACCGCGCCATCGACCAGAACCTTGCAGCGGACCACTGCGTAGAGCGCGACGTTGAGCAGCAGGCCGGACAGCACCGCGGAGACGGGGGTCGGGCCCTCGGCGTGCGCGTCGGGGAGCCAGTTGTGCAACGGCACGAGCCCCACCTTGGTGCCGTAACCGACGAGCAGAAAGACGAACGCGATCGACAGCACCGTCGGCTCGAGCAAGCCCTTGACGGAGTTCAACTCGGTCCACAGCAGCGCGCCGCCCTCCGCCCCCAGCAGCTTCTCGGCCGCAAAGAACAAAAGGATCGTGCCGAACAGCGCCTGGGCGATCCCGACGCCGCAGAGGATGAAGTACTTCCACGCGGCTTCCAGGCTCGCCGGCGTGCGATACAGCGATACGAGCAGCACCGTGGTCAGCGTCGCGGCCTCCATTGCGACCCACAGGATGCCCATGTTGTTCGTGAGCAGCGCCAGCAGCATCGTGAAATTGAAGAGCTGGTACATGCTGTGGTAGAGGCGCAGCCGCGCGGCCGAGAGCTTGCCGTGCTCGTGCTCGATGCGCATGTACGGGCGCGAGAAGATCGCGGTGGTGAAGCCGACGAAGGCCGTCAGCGCGACCAGGAACACGTTGAACGGGTCGACGAAGAACTGCTTGTCGAACACGAGGAGCGGGCCGTCGGCGACGACGCGCGCCGTGAGCGCGGCCGCGGCGAGGAACGTGAGGAAGCTCGACGCGACGTTCACCGCCGGCGCGTGCTCGCGCTCGCCGATCAGTGCGAGCACGAGACCGCCGACGAGCGGGACGCCGAGCAGCGCGATCATCTCGACCAAGCCTCTATCCCTCCGCCGAAGTGACGACTTCGCACGCCGGAATCGCTGGCGCGTCGGCGGGGCGCGTACGCGCGGCGCCGCTCCCGCCCACGCACCGTCGTTGCCCGCGGAGCGATTGCCGAGCGGTATCGCGCCGGTCGCGAGCGGTGCGAGCGGACGGGCGCCGGAGGCCCGGCTTTCGCCCCGCTCGCGCCAGCGCGCCGGCATTCGGCCCGGCCCTGCTCACTCGTCCTCCTTCAGTTTCTCGAGGTGCTTGAGGTCGAGGCTGTCGAACTGCTCACGGATCTGGAAGAAGAACACGCCGAGGATCAGCATGCCCACGAGCACGTCGAGCGCGATACCGAGCTCGACCACCATCGGCATGCCGTAGGTGGCGCTGGTCGCGGCGAAGAAGAGGCCGTTCTCCATCGACAGGAAGCCGATCACCTGCGGGATCGCCTTGCGCCGCGTAATCATCATCAGGAACGACAGCATCACGCATGCCATGGCGATGCCGAGCGTGGCGCGCGTGACGGTGCTCGCGAGCTGCGAAATCGGGAGCGCGAGGTTGAACGAGAAGACGACGAGCACGATCCCGATCAGCATCGTGGTCGGGATGTTGATCAGCCCCTCGACGTCCCAGCGCACGTCGAGTTGCCGGATCAGCCGGTAGAGCAGGAACGGCAGCAGCAGCACTTTGAGGACGATCGTGAGCCCGGCCGACCAGTACAAGTGCGACTGTCCGGTCGCGTAGGCCACGACCGCCGTCGAGATCGCGAGCGCGAGTCCCTGCGCCGCGAACAGGTCGATCAGCGAGAGCACGCGCCGCTGCGACAGCATCGCGAAGGCGAGCAGCAGCAGGATCGCGGCCAGCAGGTTGATGACCTGCGCGTAGAGGGGAACGCCGTGCATCGCCGCCCTGCCTCAGCTGCCCAGGAGCAGATTGACGAGCATTGCGAGAACCGCGAGCAGGAACGCGGTACCGAGGAACTCGGGCGCGCGGAAGATCCGCATCTTGGCCGAGAGCGTCTCGATCAGCGCGAGTGCGAAGCCGCCGAACACGAGCTTGGCGACGAGGATCGGCACGGCGCCGAGGATCGCGAGCCAATTGGCGCTGCCTTCGGCAATGCCGGCGGGCAGGAAGATCGCGAGCCCGATGCACGAATAGTTGAAGAGCTTGAGTGCCGAGGCCCATTCGATCAACGCGAGATGGCGGGCCGAATACTCGAGCAGCATCGCCTCGTGGATCATCGTGAGCTCGAGGTGCGTGGCCGGGTTGTCGACCGGGATGCGGGCGTTCTCGGCGAGCGAGACCATCGTGAAGGCGACGCCGGCGAACGCGAGGCTCGGGTAGATCGCGAACTCGCTGTGGCCGAGCGTCTCAACGATGGTCGGCAGCGAGGTCGAGCCCGAGATCAGCGATGCGGTGAAGAGCACCATCAGCAGCGCGGGCTCGGCGAGAAAGCCGACGAACATCTCGCGCCGCGCACCGAGCGAGCCGAATGCGGTGCCGATGTCCATCGCCGCGAGCGCGATGAACACCCGGGCGAGCGCGAACAGGCCGACGAGTGCGATCATGTCGGCCGCGCGTGCGAACGGCAGGTCGGTCGCGAGCGAGGGAACGATCGCCGCCGCGCAGCACATCGCGCCGAACACGATGTAAGGCGTGATCCGGAACACCGGCGACGCGTTGGAGGCGACCACCGCGTCCTTGGTGAAGAGCTTGCGTATCGTGCGGTAGGGCAGCAGCAGCGACGGCGCGCTCCGGTTCGACAACCACGCGCGGCATTGGTTGACCCAGCCCACGAGCAGCGGCGCCAGCGCCAGCGCGATCGCGAACTGCAGCAGCTGGGAGAAGAGCCCGGTCGCCGTCATCGCACGAAGAACAGCAGTGCCAGCAGCGTGACGAAGCTGTAGGTCAGGTAGACCGAGATGCGGCCCTGCTGGATGAGGCCGACGATGCGGGCGGCGAACTCGGCCGCCCTGGCGACCGGCAGGTACAGCCAGTACCAGAAGTGGTCATCGACGGTTACCGCGTAGCGCGGCTTTGCGTCGAAGGGCGACGGCAGATGGCGGCGGATCCGGAAGAACGGTTCGAACACCTGCCGGATCGGCTGCCCGAAGCCCTCGGCGGTGTCCTGCATGCGCGGCGTCTGCAACGGATAGCCGCAATCCCACGGCGGCGCGGCGCGGACCCGGCCATGGTAGAGCCGATGCACGACCTGCAGCGTGATCAGCACGACGGCGACGATCACGAGCAGCACGATCGCCGGGCTGTAGCTCGCGCGGTCTTCGCTGATGGGCGCGAGCAGCAGCCAGTTGCTGCTTCCCTCCGAGAGAGCGCTCGCGCCGATCAGCATCTGGTTGACCGGGTCGAGCAGCGTCATCACGGCGACCGGGAAGATGCCGAGCAGCACGCAACCCGCGGCGAGGCAGGCGAGTGCAACGCGTTCGAAAGGACCGGCGTCCTGTGCGCTCGCAAGCGCACTCTCGCGCGGCTGGCCGAGGAAGATCACGCCGTAGAACTTGACCATCACGTACGCCGCCAATGCCGCTGCAAGCACGAGAGCCGCTGCGGCAACCGGCACCAGCATGTTGACAAAGGACTGCGGCAGGCTCGGCGTGAAAAGGAACGCTTGCAGCAGCAGCCATTCCGAGACGAAGCCGTTCAGCGGCGGAAGGCCGGCAATCGCAAGCGTGCCGACGAGCGCGAGCCACGCGACCCACGGCATCCGGTGGATCAGTCCGCCCAGCTTGCCGAGACTGCGCTCCTTGGTCGCGTGCAGCACCGAGCCCGTGGCGAGGAACAGCAGGCTCTTGAACAGCGCGTGGTTGAGCGAGTGATAGAGCACGGCGGTCAGCGCGATTGCCGCGAGCAGCGGCTTGTCGTACGCCTTGAACAGCATCGCAAGACCGAAGCCGGCGACGATGATGCCGATGTTCTCGATCGACGAGTAGGCGAGCAGCCGTTTCATGTCGGTCTGCGCCGCGGCGAAGATCACGCCGAACAGCGCGGTGAGGAGGCCGAGCGCGAGCGCAACCACGCCCCACCACCAGATCTGCAGGTGCAGCAGATCGAACGTGACGCGCAACAGGCCGTAGATCGCCGTCTTCAGCATCACGCCGCTCATCAGCGCGGACACTGGCGAGGGCGCGGCCGGGTGCGCCTCCGGCAGCCAGATGTGCATCGGCAAAAGCCCTGCCTTGGCACCGAACCCGAAGAGCGCGAGGAAGAACGCCGCCGCAGGCCAAGCGCCGGCGAGCGTCAACTGGCGCATCGCGTCGAACGTGTAGTCGCCGTGCCCCCCTTGCAGCACACCGAAGCAGAGCAGGATGCCGATTGCGCCGACGTGCGCGATCAGCAGGTAGAGGAAGCCTGCGCGGCGGATCTCGGGAATGCGGTGCTCGGTCGTCACGAGGAAGAACGAGGCGAGCGCCATCGCTTCCCAGGCGACCATGAACGCGTAGGCGTCATCGGCAATCAGCACCAGCGCCATCGCGGCGAGGAACAGGTGGTACTCGAAGGCGACGAGCCCGGGCGCCGTGCCCTCGCTCGAGCGGAAGTAGCCGGCGGAAAAGAGCGAGATCGCGGCGCCGGCGGCGCCGAGCAGCAGCAGGAAGAACGCCGACAGCGAATCGAGCCGGAGGTGGAACGGCAGGTCGGGCAACCCGAGCGGCAGCACGAGCGACTGCACCGGTGCGCCGATCGCGACGCCGGCGACGATCGCGAGCGCGAGCGCGACGGCCGCGCCGGCGGGGAAGAGCAGGTGGCTCACGAACCGCAGCTGGCGCGGGGCCGCGAGCCCCGCGGCGCCCAGCGCGATCCAGGCGACGATCGCGGCGAGTACCAGCGGGAGCGCGGGAAGGGCCATCGTCGGCTACGGCGGACTGTTCGGCCTGCGGCAAGACCGCATCGTCAACCGACGAGTCATTTCACGCGCATGCCGGGTTGCGCGCCGCTGTCCGGGGCGAGCAGATAGATGCCCGGACCATTACCGGATGCCGCAAGCACCATCCCTTCGGAGAGGCCGAACTTCATCTTGCGCGGCGCCAGATTCGCGACCATCGGGGTCAGGCGACCCACCAGATCCTCGGGTCTGTACGCCGACTTGATGCCGGCGAACACCGTACGATGGCGTCCTTCGCCGATGTCGAGGGTGAGCTTCAGCAGCTTGTCCGCGCCCTCGACGTGCTCGGCATCGACGATGCGGGCGATGCGCAGGTCGATCTTGGCGAAGTCGTCGATCGAGATCGTGGCGTCCGTGGCGGCGACCGAAGACGGCGCGGGTGCGGGCGTGCTCGCGACAGCGCCACGGGATCCGGCGGTGGCGGGCGCGGCGGCTTCCGGCCCCGCAAGCAGCGCATCGATCTGCTTCGCGTCGATGCGGGCCATCAGGTGCTGATACGGACGGATCGCGGTGGCGATCTGCTCGACGTGCTCCCAGCGCAGCGGATAGGCGAGGCCGAACATCGCGGCGACGCGTTCTGCGACATCCGGGAGCACGGGGGCCAGATAGTAGGTCAGTGCGCGGAATGCGTTCAGCGCGTCCGAGCAGACGTCCTGCAGCTCTTCGCGGCGCGCAGGGTCCTTGGCGAGCTCCCACGGCTTCGCCTGGTCGAAGCGCTCGTTGACGCGGTCGGCGATGCGCATCACCTCGCGCAGCACCTTGCTGTACTCGCGCGCCTCGTAGTGGTCTGCAATGTCGTCCTTCGAACCCCAGGCGATCATTGTCGATCCGGCGCGCGACTGTATGTGGCCCGCTTCGGCGGGGCGTGGCGACAGTTGGCCCTCGAAATGCCGCGTGATGAACGTCGCCGCGCGGCTCGCGATGTTCACATACTTGCCGATCAGGTCGCTGTTGACGCGCGCGAGGAAATCATCGGGATTGAAATCCAGATCCTCGACGCGGCTGTTGAGCTTGGCGGCGAGGTAGTAGCGCAGCCACTCGGCGTCGAGCCCGAGCTCGAGGTAGTAGCCGGGGCTGATGCCCGTTCCCCGCGACTTCGACATCTTCTCGCCCAGCGCGGTAAGGAACCCGTGGACGAACACATTGGTCGGCACCTTGTACGGCGCGCCCGCGAACTTGAGCATCGCCGGCCAGAACAGCGTGTGGAAGTAGACGATGTCCTTGCCGATGAAGTGCAACTGCTCCGTGTCGGATGCCGACAGGAACTCCGCGAAGCTGCGCGGCTCGCCGTTCGCCTTCGCCTTGCCGCCGTCGAAGTAGCTCTTCAGCGAGGCGAGATAGCCGACCGGCGCGTCGAGCCAGACGTAGAAATACTTGCCGGGCTCGTCGGGAATCGGGATGCCGAAGTATGGCGCGTCGCGCGAGATGTCCCAGTCGGTCAGCTTGTCGGCCCCACCGACGTCCCCCAGCCACTCGTGGATCTTGTTCAGCACCTCCGATTGCAGCGATTGCCCAGCCGCCGGCTCGCGCGTCCAGCGGCGCAGGAACGCGACGATTTCCGCGTCCGACAGCCGGAAGAACAGGTGTTTCGACGTCTTGAGCTCGGGGCGCACGCCGGACAGCGTCGAAAGCGGGTCGATCAGGTCGGTCGGCGCGTAGGTCGAGCTGCAGTTCTCGCACGCATCGCCGTACTGGTCCTTGGCGCCGCACTTCGGGCACGTGCCCCTGATGTAGCGGTCGGGCAGGAACATCGCCTTGACCGGGTCGAAGAACTGCTCGACCATCTTCTCGTAGATCAGCCCGCGTGCCTTGAGCTTGCGGTAGATGTCCTGCGACAGTTCGACATTCTCCGGCGAATCTGTCGAATGCCAGTGATCGAAGCCGAGATGGAAACCCTGGAGATGCTTCGGGCGCGTCGCCGCGATCTGCGCGACGAGCGTTTGCGGCGTGATCCCGAGTGCTTCGGCCCTCAGCATGATCGCCGCGCCGTGCGTGTCGTCGGCGCAGACGAAATGGACCGCGTGCCCCTGCATCCGCTGGAAGCGCACCCAGATGTCGGCCTGGATGTACTCCATGATGTGGCCGATGTGGAACGGGCCGTTGGCGTAGGGCAGCGCCGTGGTGACAAACAGCGTGCGCCGGGCCGCGGGAGTGTCCGGGGCGGACATGCCAAAACCTTGTGTCGAGAAGGGAAACGGCCCGATTCTAGCAAAGCACCCCTGCTTGCCCTTTCAGGCGGGGGCCGAGGAACGATGAAATCCGCTAGAATCCCACGGCTGCAACAGCTTCGCTTCCCGCGGTTTCCGCGTTTTCCCGAAGGTTTTGTGCCATGGCGCTTACCGAAGCCCAAGTCCAGTCCTGCCTCAAGGGCGTGATCGACCCGAACACCGGCGTCGATTTCGTCGCCGCCAAGGCGGTGAAGAAGATCGCGGTCGAAGGCGACGACGTTACGGTGGACGTGCAGATCGGTTATCCGGCGAAGAGCCAGCACCCGGCGCTGCGCAAGCTCCTGCAGGATGCGATCGGTGCGCTGCCCGGCGCGGCACGCGTCACGGTGAACCTCACGCAGAAGATCACGTCGCACGCGGTACAGCGCGGCGTGAAGCTCGTTACGGGCGTCAAGAACATCGTCGCGGTGGCGAGCGGCAAGGGTGGCGTCGGCAAGTCGACCACGGCGGTCAACCTGGCGCTCGCACTCGCTGCGGAGGGCGCGAATGTCGGCGTGCTCGACGCCGACATCTACGGGCCGTCGCAGCCGACGATGCTCGGCATCACCGGGCGCCCGGAATCGAAGGACGGCAAGACGCTGGAGCCGCTCGAAGGCTACGGCCTGCAGGCGATGTCGATCGGTTTCCTGATCGACGTCGACACGCCGATGGTCTGGCGCGGGCCCATGGTCACGCAGGCACTCGAGCAGCTGCTGAAGGACACGCGCTGGCGCGACCTCGACTACCTGATCGTCGACATGCCGCCCGGCACCGGCGACATCCAGCTCACGCTGTCGCAGAAGGTGCCGGTCACCGGCGCGCTCATCGTCACGACGCCTCAGGACATCGCGCTGCTCGACGCGCGCAAGGGCCTCAAGATGTTCGAGAAGGTCGGCGTGCCGATCGTGGGCATTGTCGAGAACATGAGCATCCACGTCTGCAGCAACTGCGGGCACGCCGAGCACATCTTCGGCAGCGGGGGCGCCGAACGCATGTGCAAGGAATACGACGTGCCGTTCCTCGGCAGCCTGCCCCTCGATATCCGGATCCGCGAGCAGGCTGATTCGGGCCGGCCGACGGTGGTCGCCGACCCGGACGGCAAGGTGGCGCAGATCTACAAGGAGATCGCGCGCAAGACGGCGGTCGCGGTGGCGCGGAAAGCCGAGGACTTCAGCGCGAGGTTTCCGAGTATCGTCATCCAGAACACGTAGTGGGCGACGTAGGACTGCGGCGTTCGCCGCCTGCTTCGATATGCGCCGTCTCGGCCCTCGCTGCACGCCCGTGCACGGTCTCGGGCCTCGCTGCGGGGGCCTCGGATCCGGCGCTGATCGAGACCCCTTCCGGGCTGCTGTCAACTCGGAATTCGGTTGCTTCCGGCTGATGAGATAGGCAAGAGGATAGAGCGTGATCAAGGCCGACAAATGGATCCGGCGCATGGCGCATCAGCACCGGATGATCGAGCCGTTCGAGCCCGGTCAGGTGCGCGAGGTGGACGGCCGCAAGATCGTCTCCTACGGAACGTCGAGCTACGGCTACGACATCCGCTGCTCGGACGAATTCAAGATCTTCACCAACATCAACTCGACGATCGTCGACCCGAAGGCGTTCGACGCCGGATCGTTCGTCGACTTCAAGGGCCCGGTCTGCATCATCCCGCCCAATTCGTTCGCGCTCGCGCGCACCATCGAGTACTTCCGCATACCGCGCAACGTGCTGACGATCTGCCTCGGCAAGAGCACCTATGCGCGCTGCGGGATCATCGTCAACGTCACGCCGTTCGAGCCCGAGTGGGAGGGCTACGTGACGCTAGAGTTCTCCAACACGACGCCGCTGCCCGCGAAGATCTACGCGAACGAGGGCGTGGCGCAGGTGATCTTCTTCGAGTCGGACGAGGTGTGCGAGACCTCGTACAAGGATCGCGGCGGCAAGTACCAGGGGCAGCAGGGGGTCACGCTGCCCAAGATCTGACGACGCAAGTCGCGTTTGCGCGTCTTCGTGGCCGGGCATGCAGGTCCGTCGGACAGCCGGCGCGGTCCGACGATGGGCACGACAGCCGCCGCCTGCGCGCCGACGGTAAGCGGCCACGCGCGTCGTTGCGGGCGGCACCCCGGTTCGTCGCTCGTCCGCCAGGTGCTCGCGGCCGCACCACGCCGGGGCGTTCCCGCTGCCTGCGGCATGTTGCGCCCGCGCAAAGAGGCGGGCGGTTCTGCCGCCCTCGGCGGTCAAACCGCTCACACAGATCCCCCATGCCGGCGCACAATTCGGCCAAATCGTGGGGGTCCGGCTGCCGGCCCCCCTTTCCATTTCAGCCGTCCCGCCCGGCGGGCGCACCATGGAGTTGCCACAATGAAGTTCCGCTTTCCGGTCGTCATCATCGACGAGGACTTCCGCTCGGAGAACGCGAGCGGGCTCGGCATCCGTGCGCTCGCGAGGGCGATCGAGGCGGAGGGCCTGGAGGTGCTCGGCGTCACGAGCTACGGCGACCTGTCGAGCTTCGCGCAGCAGCAGAGCCGCGCCTCGTCGTTCATCCTGTCGATCGACGACGAGGAGTTCGGCTCGGGGTCACCCGAGGAGACACGCGCGGCGCTTGCCAACCTGCGCGCCTTCGTCGAGGAGATCCGCTTCCGCAACGCCGAGATCCCCGTGTTCCTGCACGGCGAGACGCGGACTTCGCGGCACATCCCGAACGACATCCTGCGGCAGCTGAACGGCTTCATCCACATGAACGAGGACACGCCCGAGTTCGTCGCGCGCTACATCGTGCGCGAGTCCCGGACCTACCTCGACAGCTTAGCGCCGCCGTTCTTCCGCGCGCTCGTGCACTACGCGAGCGACGGCAGCTACTCGTGGCACTGCCCGGGGCACTCTGGCGGCGTCGCGTTCCTCAAGAGCCCGGTCGGGCAGATGTTCCACCAGTTCTTCGGCGAGAACCTGCTGCGCGCCGACGTCTGCAACTCGGTCGACGAACTGGGCCAGCTGCTCGACCACTCGGGTCCGGTGGCGGCCTCCGAGCGCAACGCGGCGCGAATCTTCAATGCCGACAGCCTCTTCTTCGTCACCAACGGCACGTCGTCGTCGAACAAGATGGTGTGGCACGCGACCGTCGCGCCCGGCGACATCGTCGTCGTCGACCGCAACTGCCACAAGTCGATCCTGCACGCGATCACGATGACCGGCGCGATCCCGGTATTCCTGACGCCGACGCGCAACCATGTCGGCATCATCGGTCCGATCCCGCAGAGCGAGTTCCGCTGGGAGAACATCGAGAAGAAGATCCGCGCGCACCCGTTCGCGCGCGACGTGAAGACCAAGCCGCGCATTCTCACCATTACGCAGAGCACCTACGACGGCATTCTCTACAACGTCGATACGATCAAGGAGATGCTGGGCAACCGCATCGACACGCTGCACTTCGACGAAGCGTGGCTTCCGCACGCGTCGTTCCACGACTTCTACCGCGGCATGCATGCGATCGGCAAGGACCGGCCGCGCAGCAAGGATGCGCTGATCTTCGCCACGCAGTCGACGCACAAGCTGCTCGCGGGGCTATCGCAGGCGTCGCAGATCCTCGTGCAGGACAGCGAGACGCGCCAGCTCGACCGCGCGCGCTTCAACGAGGCGTACCTGATGCACAGCTCGACCTCGCCGCAATACGCGATCATCGCCTCGTGCGACGTGGCGGCGGCGATGATGGAGTCGCCCGGGGGCCCTGCGCTGGTCGAGGAGTCGATCGTCGAGGCGCTCGACTTCCGCCGCGCGATGCGCAAGGTGGACGAGGAGTTCGGCGATTCCTGGTGGTTCAAGGTCTGGGGCCCGGATAACCTGGCGGAGGAGGGCATCGGCAGCCGCGAGGACTGGATGCTCGGCAGCAACGAGCGCTGGCACGGCTTCGGCGACCTCGCCGCCGGCTTCAACATGCTGGATCCGATCAAGGCGACGGTGCTGACCCCCGGCCTCGACGTCGCCGGCGAGTTCGCCGAGCGCGGCATCCCGGCGTCGATCGTCACCAAATACCTGGCGGAGCACGGCGTGATCGTCGAGAAGACGGGCCTCTACTCGTTCTTCATCATGTTCACGATCGGCATCACCAAGGGCCGCTGGAACACGCTCGTCACCGCGTTGCAGCAGTTCAAGACCGACTACGACGCGAACAATCCGCTGTGGCGCGCGCTGCCCGATTTCGTGCAGGCGCATCCGCGCTACGAGAAGATCGGGCTGCGCGACCTGTGCGACTCGATCCACGGCATCTACAAGGCGAACGACATCGGCCGGCTGACCACCGACATGTACGTTTCGAATCTCGAGCCCGCGATGAAACCCGCCGATGCGTTCGCGCGCATGGCGCATCGCGAGATCGAGCGCGTCGAGATCGACGACCTCGAGGGCCGGGTGACGAGCGCGCTCCTCACGCCCTATCCACCCGGCATTCCGCTGCTGATCCCGGGCGAGCGCTTCAACCGGCAGATCGTCAAGTACCTGCAGTTCGCGCGCGATTTCAACGAGCGCTTTCCCGGCTTCGATACCGACATCCACGGCCTCGTGGAGGAGGAGATCAACGGCCGGCGGCGCTATTTCGTCGATTGCGTCGCCGGTGCGAAGGTGATCTCCGCGGTGCCGTCGCTGCCGCGCGTGCGCAGCGTGCGCAAGTCCTGACCGGCGCTGGCGGGCGCCTATTCCGGTGCAAGCGCGAACGCCGGCCGTGGCGGCTCGCGCCGCGCGCCATCGGGCAGTGCTTCCGCGCATTCGCGGAACGCGCGCACCGTGCAGTGCGCGCACGTGGGGGGCGCAAGGCGCCGGTAGATCGACTCGAGCGCGGCTTCCTTCGATGGGAAGACCCGGTCCTCGCCGATCGCCGCGAGCGCACCGCCGCGCTCCAGCACCTCGCGCACCGGTGCCTTGACGCTGCAGAGGTAGAGGCTGCGGCCGCCATCGCGCATCTCGCGTGCGATGTTCGTCAGCAGTTCGCAGCCTGCGACGTCGACAAAATTGACGCCGCTGGCGACGAGCAGCGCATGGCGCACCTCGGGGCGATCACGCTGCACCGCCTCGAGCTCGTCGCGCACGTGCTCGACCGCGCCGAAGAAGAGCGACCCGTCGATGCGCAGGATGTCGAGCTGCGGGCACGGGGGAGCGGCGGCGCTCGCGGGGACGAAGCGGCCGGTCTGCCGGGCGCGCGCGAGGCGGGTAACGTGCGGATGCGTGGTGCGGTTCAGGTAGACGAGCAGCGAGCAGAGGACGCCGACGAAGATCGCGAACTCGAGCTGCAGCGCGAGCGTCGAAAGGAATGTCATCGCGAGCACGAACGCATCGCCGCGGTTGGTGCGCAAGATGCGGCGCATCTCGCGCAAGTCGATCAGCCCCCACGCGACGACGAAGAGCAGCGCGGCCATCACCGTGAGGGGCAGGTAGGCGGCGAGCGGCGCCAGTGCGAGCAGCAGGAGGACGAGCGCGACCGCGGAGAACACGGCCGCAAGCGGCGTTCGCGCGCCCGCGTCGTAGTTGACGCCGCTGCGGTTGAACGATCCCGAGGACGGGTAGGCCGAGAAGAACGCGCCGGCGATGTTCGAGAGCCCTTGTCCGATGAACTCCTGGTTGCCGTCGATGCGCTGACCGGACTTGAGCGCAACCGCGCGGGCGATCGACACCGCCTCGGTCAGGCCGAGCACGGTGAGCGCGAGTGCCGCAGGCGCGAGCTTGCGCCACGTCTCGGGATCGAGCGAGGGCATCGACGGCGTCGGCAGCCCCTGCGGCAGCGCGCCGACCGCCGGGATCGCGACGCCGGTCACGCGCGAAAGCAATACGCCGAAGAGGCTGCCGATCAGCGTGGCGGCGATCATGTACGGCACGCGCTTCGTGAGCCGGCGCGCGATCAGCGCGGCAGCGATGGTGACCAATCCCGTGGCGGTAACGGCCGGGTCGAGCATGGCGATCCGGCTCGCGAACTGGGCAATGCTCGCGAAGAAACCGGCGCCTGCCTCGATTCGCACACCGAAGAAGTGCCTGAGCTGGGAGGCGATGATCAGCAGGCCTGCGCCCGCGGTGAAGCCGACGATGACCGTATGGGAGATGAAATTGACCAGCGCGCCGAGTCGGGCAACGCCCATCGCGAGCTGGGTGAGCCCGACCATTACACAGAGCGTCAGCACGAGTGTGATGTAGGCGTCGCTGCCCGGCGTCGCCAGCGGTGCCACGGTCGCGAACACGACAAGCGAGAGCGCATTGGTCGGTCCGCTGATCTGGTGCCACGACGAGCCGAACAGCGCGGCGACGATCGCCGGGATCATCGCGCAGTAGAGCCCGAATTCGGGGGGGAGCCCGGCCAGCGTCGCGTACGCGACGCCCTGCGGCAGCACGACCATCGCACCGACCAGCCCGGCAACCAGATCGGAGCGCAGCGTCGTTCGCGTGACGTGGTCACGCCAGGCGAGGAACGGGAACAGCTTCGGAAGCAGCGAGGGCACCGGGGGCCGGGAGGCGGCGGGCAAGGCTGCCATGATGCGGTCAACGCCGCTTCGCACGCAAACGGCGGCCGGACCGGTGTCGGGAATTCGAGAAACCGGGCGCCGGCGCACCCGGGCCGATGTCAGGCCGCGGCTGCCTGCGGCTCGGCTTGCGCGAGGGTCTCGCGGGCGGCGGACACGGCAAGCGAGGCGAGCACGCAGCCCGCCATCCGCACTTCCATCGCGTCGAACTGGGTGCCGAGCACGATCGGAACTTGCGCGCCGAGCACAACGCCTGCGGCGAGGCCGCCGGTGAGGCCCGTCAGCGTGCGCAGGACCATCGTCGCCGCCTCCATCGTCGGGGCGATCAGGACGTCCGCCTTGCCGGCGACGTCCGAACGGACGCCATGCGATCGCGCCGCGTCCATCGAGAAGGCGATGTCCGGGGTGAGCGGCCCGTCGAGCACGGCGCCACCGAACAGCCCCTGCGCGCCCATCGACTTGAGCGACGCCGCATCGCCGGTCGATGCGAACGCGGGTGACACGAGGTTCTTGGCGGCGAGCAGCGCAACGAGGGGTGTCGTCACGCCGAGCGCGACCGCGAGCTGCACCGTGTTGATCACGATGTCCCGCTTGGCAGCGAGATTGGGCGTGATGTTGAGCTGCGCGTCCGCCAGCAGCAGACCACGGGTCTGGCCCGGAAGATCGAGGAAATACGCGTGCGAAAGGCGGCGATCGGTGCGCAGGCCGGACTCGGGGGCGGCAACGGGCGCCAGCAGATCCTCGTTGGACAGGCTGCCCTTGATCAGCGCGCCGACCTTGCCGGTGCGCGCGAGCAATACCGCGCGCTCGCTTGCCGCCCGCGGCTCGTCCGGCGTGTTCGCGAGCGGCAAGCGGGAGATGTCAAGCCCCGCACGGGCGGCAGCGTCGCGGATGCGCGCTTCGGGCCCGACGAGCGTCGGTTCGATGTAGCCCGCGAACGCGCCGGAAAGCGCGAGCTGGAGCGAATCCCGGTCCACCGGGAAGACGATCGCGGCCGGCAACGCCGGCAACAGGCGAGTGCGTTCGACCAGCTTCGTGAGGTGCGGGCGGGGGAGCATGGCGCCAGCCTCGCAAACGACCTATCTTACTGTCAAACCCTCCCGATGGAAGGACGGCGGAGGGGGATGTCCGGTGGGTGGCGATGCGAGCGGTTGCCAAAGGGGCCCGTCGAAGTTCCAACGGGTGGCCTCCTTGGGCGGCTGTTATTGTTGCGATGGCGCGCGTCGGCCGCCTCGCGTCGACTCGCCGTTGCCGTCGATCCCTGCTACGCGGGGCGACCTCCCTGTACGGGCCCGGTTTGCGCAAGCGCAACGAGTCGGTCACCTGCTGGCGACTCGCCGTTGCCGTCGATCCCCGCTACGCGGGGCGACCTCCCTGTACGGGCCCGGTTTGCGCAAGCGCAACGAGTCGGTCACCTGCTGGCGACTCGCCGTTGCCGTCGATCCCCGCTACGCGGGGGCCCTCGCCGGCTGCTCGCGCGCTGCCCCTCGCCGGCTGCTCGCGCCGCTGCCCCTCGCCGGCTGCTCACGACGCGCCCCTCCTCGCCGCTCACACCTTCCCCTTCCACGGGACGACGAGGCGCTCGACGTAGCGCATCAGCAGGTCGAAGAGGTAGGCCACCGCGCCGATCACGACGATGCCCATGATCACGATGTCGGTGCGCAGGAAGTTCGACGCGTTGAGCACCATCTGGCCCAGTCCGGAGCGCGCGGCGACCATCTCGGCGGCGACCAGCGTCGTCCAGCCGAAGCCGATGGCGATGCGCATCGCGGTCAGGATCTCGGGCATTGCGCCCGGGATGATCACGTGCCAGATCACCTGCCGGCGCGACGCGCCCATCGAATACGCGGCGTGGATCTGCTCCTGCGACACCGAGCGCACGCCCGCGCGGGCGCTCATGGCGAGCGGCGCGAAGCACGCGAGGTAGATCAGGAACACCTTCGAGAACTCGTCGATGCCGAACCAGATGACGATCAGCGGCAGGTAGGCGAGCGGCGGCAGCGGCCGGTAGAACTCGATCGGCGGATCGAAGATGCCGCGCATCACGCGCGACACGCCCATCGCGATGCCGATCGGGATCGCGGTGAGGCAGGCGAGGAAGAACGCCGAGAAGACGCGGAACATGCTCCAGCCGAAATGGGTGAGCAGCGGCTCGTCGACGGTCTGCCCCATCGCCGACTCCCAGAGCCGCAGGAACACGCTCTGCGGCTTGGGCAAGAAGAGCGGTGGCAGCCAGGCGAATTCGCTCGCCACCCACCACAGCGCGAGCAGGATCGCGATGGTCACCACCGAGATCCTCGTGCTGCTGCCCTCACCGGGGGTGGAGTAGCTCGACGTGCGTGATGCCGGATCGTTGGCCATCGTTCGCGTGCGCAGCTGCGGGGGGCTATTCGCCGCGCTCGCCGCCGGCGCCCGGCTCCCGAAAGTGGATGACGGCCAGCACCTCCTCGCGGACGCGGATGAAGTCGGGCGAGGATTTCACCGCCCGCGCGTCCCGGTTGGCGATGAACCGCCGGCCGAAGTCGAGGCGGTACTCGTGCGAGATCCGGCCCGGGCGCGGGGTCATCACCACCAGGTGCGTGGCCAGGAACAGCGCCTCCTCCACCGAGTGGGTGATGAAGAAGCACATCTTGCCGGTGGCGTGCCAGACGTCGAGGATCGTCTCCTGGATCGCTTCCCGGGTAAAGGCGTCGAGGGCGCCGAGCGGCTCGTCCATCAGCAGCAGCTCGGGGTCGCTCGCCAGCGCGCGCGCGATGCCCACCCGCTGCTGCATCCCGCCCGACAGCTCGTAGATCGCGCGCCCGGCGAAATCGGCGAGGCCGACCAGCGCGAGCTTGTCCTGCGCGATGCGACGGCGCTCCGCCGCCCCCACGCCCCGCATGCGCAGGCCGAACTCGACGTTCTCGGTGACGTTGAGCCACGGCATCAGCGCGTGCTTCTGGAAGACCACGCCGCGCTCGGCGCCGGGTCCGATGATCGCCTTGCCGTCGAGCAGCAGCTCGCCGTCGGTCGGCGGCAGGAAGCCGGCGATGCACGACAGCAGCGTCGTCTTGCCGCAACCCGACGCGCCGATGGCGACGACGAAGTCGCCGTCGCGCATCGCGAGGTTGATGTCCGAAAGCGCCTCGACCGTTCCCGTCTTGGTCGCGTAACGAACGCAGAGGTGCTGGATGTCGAGGGTCGGCACGGCGGACGCGCGGCAAGAACCGGGGTCAGATACGTAACATTCGGCGGGCCGAATGTTACGTATCTGACCCCGATTATTGTGCCGGAAATGCGTTACTTCATCGCGCGGGTCACGTACTCCGCGGTCACGCTGGCCGAATAGTCCTTGGCGAGTTCCTGGATGCGGCCCTGCTCCTTGAGGAACTTGGCGGTCTCGACCAGTGCCTTGACGACGCCGCCGTCGGCGCCGCCGCCCAGCCACTTGCTGGAGGCCTGCTCCTGCAGCGACGGGAACGCGTAGAGCGCCATCGTCGCCGGCACGGCCTCGGGGCTCGACCCCGACCATTTCGCCACCGCTGCGACCTTGGCGGGATCGCTGGTGAACGCCTTGGCGTTGGCCTTGTACTCCGCGTCGGCCTTGGCCAGCGCCTTGACCAGCGCGACGATGAAGTCCCCGTTGTCCTTGGCCCACTTCTTCGACACCACGAGTCCGTCGAACGTGCACTTGCCCTTCGCGCAGAGCTCGCCCGAGGTGACCAGCACCTTGCCGTTCTTCTTGGTCGTCGCGAGCGCCGGATCCCAGATGAACGCGGCGTCGATGTCGCCGCGCGCCCACGCCGCTGCGATCTCGGGCGGACGCATGTTGAGGACCTGGGCGTCGGTCGGCTTCAAGCCGGCCAGCTCCATCGCGTAGAGCAGATGGAAATGGCTGGTCGACACGAACGGCGTGGCGACCTTCTTGCCTTTGAGGTCCGCGACCTTGGTGATGCCGCTGCCATCGCGCGCCACCAGCGCCTCGGCCGCGCCGATGTCCTCGAGCACCCAGAACATCTCGATGTCGAGGCCCTGGCTGATCGCGGTGGCGATCGGCGCGCTGCCGGCCTCACCCAGCTGCACGTCGCCGGAGGCCATCGCGCGGATGACGTCGCCGCCGCCGCCGAACTGGCGCCAGTTGATCTTGTAGCCGGTTGCCTTCTCGACCTCGCCCTGGGCCTGCACCCAGCGGAACGGGATCACCATGTCCTGGTAGGCGAAAGTCACCGTCTTCTGCGCCCACGCGGGCAGCGAGGCGGCCAGTGCCAGGACGGTGCCGATGATCAGTCTCTTCATGTCTCCTCCTTGGATGCGAACCTTCGATGACGGCCGCCGTGCGTCGCGCTCGCGCGCGCGACGCGCGGCAATGGGGATGCAGCAGGGTCAGAGCGTGGCCAGCGTCTTGCGCAGGATGCCGGCGATCTCGTCGACGTGCGAGCGGTCGGCGATCAGCGGCGGCGCGATGATCGCCGCGTCGCCCGTGGTCTTGAGATGCAGGCCGTTGTCGAAGAGCTTCTTCTGGAAAGCATGGCCGCGCTTGCCCGGCGTGCCATCCACCGCGATGTCGATTGCGCCCATCATTCCGTACCCGCGGATGTCCGTGACGACCGAAAGGTCCTTGAGCGAAAACAGCGCCTCCAGGAAATAAGGCGAGAGTGCCCGGCCGCGCTCGAACAGCCCGTCGCCACGGTAAAGGTCGAGCGTGGCTAGCGCGGCGGCGCACGCCGCCGGGTGCCCGGAATACGTATAACCGTGAAAGAACTCGATGGAGCCTTCCGCCGCGGCGCTCATGATTGTATCGTGGATGCGCTCGCTGACCGCGACCGCGCCCATCGGCTGCGCGCCGTTGGTGATGCCCTTGGCCATCGTGATGATGTCCGGCGTGACACCGAAGCTCTGCGCTGCGAACGCCTGGCCGGTGCGGCCATAGCCGGTAATCACCTCGTCGAACACGAGCAGGATGCCGTGCGCATCGCAGATCTCGCGAAGGCGCTTCAGGTATCCCTTCGGCGGCACGAGGCAGCCCGTCGAGCCGGCGATGGGCTCGACGAAGCAGGCCGCGATGTTCTCCGCTCCGTGAAGGTTCACGATACGCAGCAGATCCTCGGCCAACTCGGCCCCGCTCGCACCTTCGCCCGGCTGGAACCGGTTCTCCTCGAGATGCGTGTGCCGCATGTGCGCGACGTTGGCGAGCGCAGGGCCGTACTTGCGCCGGTTGTTGACGATGCCGGCCAGCGCGACGCCGCCGAAGTTGACGCCGTGGTAGGCGCGCTCGCGCGAAACGAAGATGTTGCGGCCGCCCTGCCCGCGCGCCTGGTGGTAGGCGAGCACGACCTTCATCGCGCTGTCCACCGCTTCCGAGCCCGAATTGACGAAGAAGATGCGGTTCAGATCGCCGGGTGTCAGTTCGGCCACGCGCGTCGCGAGTTCGAACTGCTTCGGGTGTCCTCGCGTGAACGGCGCGATGAAATCGAGCTCGCGCAGCTGCGCGGAGACCGCATCGGCGATCTCCTTGCGGCAGTGGCCCGCGTTGACGCAGAAGAGACCCGACGAGGCATCGATCAGCTTGTCGCCCCGGTCGTTCCACAGGAACATGCCTTCGGCGCGCACCACCATCTTGGGGTCGTGCTTGAAGTCACGGTTGGGGGTGAACGGCATCCAGTACTCGTCCATCGAGATCGTTCTCGTGGCGAGCTTGTCTTGCAGCGTGAGTTCGGCGTGACCCATGGTGTTGCTCCCAGGTGAAGGCCCCGGCCCGGCGGTCCGGTTGCGCCCTCGGTGTGTGATAAATTGAAATCGTACTCCTTTGTCGCGGCCTTGCCGCGCGGACGATGGGGCCAGAACGATGGCGGGTTGTGGGCCAGCGTGGGGCAATCCGCGCGGGGCGGGACCGCGGATCGAATTGCACTGCGAGGGAGCATGTCCGGCCGCGCAAACCAGCCGATGTGGAATCAGCTGCTACAGCTCACTTTCGGGAGCCGGATCAGCCTGCAGGCGCAGATCCGCGAGATGCTGGTGGGCGCGATCCTCGACGCCCACATCCCGGTCGGCGTCGCGCTGCCGTCCACGCGCGCGCTCGCGCTGCAGCTCGGGGTCGCGCGGAACACCGTGGCGCTGGCCTATGAACTGCTGGTCAACGAGGGCTATCTCCTCACGCGAAGCCGCAGCGGCCATTTCGTCAACCCGGAAATCCTCGCGAACCGGCCGCAGGCGCGACCGCGGCTGCATCCGGAGCGCAAGGCTCCGCCAGTCGCTTGGGATGGCCGGCTGCGCTTCACGCCGTCATCGCAGCGCAACATCGTCAAGCCGGCCGACTGGCAGAAGTATCCCTATCCGTTCGTGTACGGCCAGATCGATCCGGCGCTGTTGCCGATCCCCGGCTGGCGCGAATGCAGCGCACAGGCGATGTCGGTCTCCGCGGTCCGCGGCTGGGCGGGCGATCTGATCGACGCCGACGATCCGCTGCTGATCGAGCAGATCCAGACCCGGCTGCTCGCCCGCCGCGGGGTCTTTGCGGCCCCGGACGAAATTCTCGTCACCGTCGGGGCACAGCACGCGTTGTTCCTGCTCGCGACGCTCCTCGTCGGACCCGATGTGACCGTGGGTGTCGAGAACCCGGGCTATCCGGATGCGCGCAACATCTTCGCGTCGCGTACGCCCCGCGTGGTCGCGCTGCCGGTGGACGAGCAGGGGCTTGCGTTGACACCGGAGCTCGCCGAGTGCGATTACGTGTACGTGACGCCGTCGCACCAGTGCCCGACGAACGTCACGATGCCGCTGCCGCGCCGGCAGGCGCTGCTCGACTGGGCGCAGGCGCGTGACCGCGTGCTGATCGAGGACGATTACGAGGTCGAGCTCGGCATCGAGGGCCGCGCGCAGCCCGCGCTCAAGAGCCTGGACCCGTCCGGGCGCGTGCTGTACGTGAGCAGCCTGTCCAAGACGCTCGCGCCGGGCATCCGCAGCGGCTTCATCGTCGGCAGCCGGGAGCTGGTCCGCGAGGCGCGCATGCTGCGCCGGCTGATGCTGCGCCACCCGGCCGCGAACAACCAACGCTCGGTCGGGTTGTATCTCGCGATGGGCTACCACGATGCGCTGCTTCGCCGCCTGAAACAGACGGGGGCCGAGCGGTCGCGGGCGCTCGCCGCAGCGCTCGCGCGCCACCTTCCGCACGTGACGTTCCGCGCGGTCACGGGTGGCACGTCCTTCTGGCTGCGGTTCCCTCCGGAGGTGGACACGCGAGTGCTCGCACGCGCCGCTGAAGCACGCGGCGTGCTGATCGAGCCGGGCGATATCTTCTTCGCGGGGAGCGCGCCGGACACGCGCCACGCGCGGCTCGGCTTCGGGTCGATCGCCACCGAGCGAATCGAGCCCGGAATCGCAGAGCTCGCCGGGGTCGTGTCCGAGTTGCATTGGCGCGTTCGGTGAAGTGCTGTCACCGCGCGGCCGCGCTGCGCTAACATAACGCGCCCTTCGACACCTGCCGCCGCGCATGCTCCGGTCCACTCCGCTCCGCTTCTTGCTCGCCGGCACGCTTGCAAATTGCGCGACGTCCATCCGCGCGGAAGTGAACGAGCGCGCGCCCGATTCCCTGCTCCTCGCGTACTCGCATCGTGTCGCGGCGACGCCGGCGACCATATGCGACGCGGTCGGACAGATCGAGCGCTGGTGGTCGGGCGATCACACGTCCTCCGGCAAGGCGACCAGGCGGACGTCGCAGCTCAGGCGCTAAGTGGAGACCGGCAAGGCGATCGAGTAGTACCGATGCCACGGACTGGGGCCTGTTCACACTATGTCCGCAAGTGCGAACGGGTGGCCTGGGGCGCCAATCAAGGCGCCTGACGAAGGCAAGACCGGGCGTCTTGGCAAGGAAGGCAACGAAGAGTGGCGCCCCAGGGCACCCGTTCCCTCCGGGTTGCTGCCGAAAGTGCCCGGTGCTTCGTTGCAAAGCCTCGCCGGGCAATCGGCCCGGCTTCGTTTTACGCCTTGCCCCGGGCACTTTCGGCGCTGCAACGCAATTGTGGACATAGTGTGAACAGGCCCTAACCGGGCCGCGCGCGGTGCGGTTCCGCGATCCGGGTGCCGTGGCGTGCGAAAGAAATCATCGACAACAGGGGAATGCGATGCGTATCGGTGTGCCGAAGGAGATCAAGGTCCTGGAAAACCGTGTGGGGCTCACGCCGGAGTCGGTGCGCGAACTCGTGGCGCACGGGCACGAGGTCGTCGTCGAGCGCAATGCGGCGCAAGGCATCGGCATGGGCGACGAGCACTACGTGCGCGCCGGCGCGAAGGTCGTCGCCACCGCGGGCGACGTGTTCGCGGCGGCCGAGATGATCGTCAAAGTGAAGGAGCCGCAGGCGGTCGAGCGCAAGATGCTGAAGCCCGGGCAGGTGCTCTTCACCTACCTGCACCTCGCGCCCGATCCGGACCAGGCGAAGGATCTCGTGGCAAGCGGCGCGGTATGCATCGCCTACGAGACCGTCACATCCGCGTCTGGCGGGCTGCCGCTGCTTGCGCCGATGTCCGAAGTGGCAGGGCGCATGGCCGTGCAGGCGGGCGCCTATTATCTCGAGAAGCCGCACGGCGGGCTCGGCATGCTGCTGGGCGGCGTGCCGGGTGTCGACCCGGCAAAGGTCGTCGTGCTGGGTGGCGGCGTCGTCGGCACTCACGCGATCCACATCGCGCTCGGCATGGGGGCGGAGGTGTGGGTCCTCGACCGCAGCGTCGACGTGCTGCGCCGTCTGTGGGTGCAGTTCGGCCGTCCGCTCAACACCGTGTTCTCGACGCGCGATGCGGTCGAGCGGCACGTGGCCGGCGCCGACCTCGTGATCGGCGGCGTGCTGATCCCCGGCGCGTCGGCGCCGAAGCTCGTGTCGCGCGACCTTGTGGCGAAGATGAAGAAGGGTTCGGTGATCGTCGACGTCGCGATCGACCAGGGTGGCTGCTTCGAGACGTCGCGACCCACGACGCATGCCGATCCCGTCTACGTCGTCGACGGCGTGACGCACTACTGCGTGGCCAACATGCCGGGCGGCGTGCCGCGCACGTCGACGTTCGCGCTCAACAACGCGACGCTGCCGTTCGTGCTGGCGCTGGTGGAGAAAGGCTGGAAGCGCGCGCTCGCCGACGACGTGCACCTGAAGAACGGGCTCAACATCGCGTTCGGGAAAGTGACCTGCGAGCCCGTGGCGCAGGCGCTCGGTTACGATTACGTGCCTGCGGACAGCGTGCTCGCCTGAAGTCGGTCGCGGGCGGCGGGCACCGCGCGAGCGATGCGGTCCGGCGGTACACTCACAAACGCGGGGAATCTGCGATCGGGAGGCGACAGGTCGTGCTGCCCGGCCTTCCCCCACGCATCGTCCGCATCGAAATGCCCGCCCAGACTCTCGAATTCGACTACGTGATTGTCGGCGCGGGCACCGCCGGCTGCGTGCTGGCAAATCGGCTCTCCGCCGAGGGCCGCCGCACCGTGCTGCTGCTTGAAGCCGGTCCCGAGGACAGCTACCTCTGGATCCACGTGCCGATAGGGTACGGCAAGACGATGTTCCACCCGGTCTACAACTGGGGCTTCTACACCGAGCCCGAGCCGACGATGAACGGGCGCAACGTGTATTGGCCGCGCGGCAAGGGACTGGGTGGCTGCTCGTCGATCAACGGGCTCATCTACATCCGCGGCCAGCCGCAGGACTACGATCACTGGGCGGCCGAGGGCAACCCGGGCTGGGCGTGGGCCGACGTTCTGCCGTATTTCAAGCGGCTCGAGAGCAACGAACGCGGCGAAAGCGAGTTCCACGGCGCGTCCGGCCCGCTCGCATGCTCGGACATTCCGAAGAAGCACGAGCTGATCGAGGCGATCATCGACGGTGCGGGCGAGCTCGGCATTCCACGCAATCCCGACTTCAACACGGACCGCCAGGAGGGCGTCGGGTACTACCAGCTCAACACGCGCAAGGGTTGGCGCTCCTCGACCGCGACCGGATACCTGAAACCCGCGCGCAGCCGACCGAACCTCGCTGTCGAGGTCGAGGCTCAGGCGACGCGGATCGTGCTCGACGGAGCCCGCGCTGACGGCGTCGAGTACCGACAGGGTGGGCAGACGAAGACCGTGAAGGCGCGGCGCGAAGTCCTGCTTGCCGCCGGCGCGCTGCAGTCGCCCCAGCTCCTCCAGCTTTCGGGCATCGGCCCCGGCGCATTGCTGCAGACATTCGGCATCCCGGTCGTGGTCGACCTGCCGGGCGTGGGTGAGAACCTGCAGGACCACCTGCAACTTCGCCTGATCTACCAGTGCGCCAAGCCGATCACGACCAACGACGAGCTCAACTCCTGGTGGCGATCCGCGAAGATCGGGCTGCAGTGGATCCTGTTCCGCAGCGGGCCGCTCGCGATCGGCATCAACCAGGGCGGGCTCTTCACCCGCGTGCTGCCGGAATCGGCGACGCCGGATGTCCAGTTTCATTTTGCGACACTGTCGGCGGAGATGGCCGGTGCCAAGGTGCACCCCTTCTCCGGGTTCACGTTCTCGGTTTGCCAGTTGCGGCCGACTTCGCGCGGCCGCGTGCAGATCAAGTCGCCCGACCCGCTCGCTCCACCCGCGATGCGCGCGAACTACCTCGCGACCGAGCTCGACCGGCGTTGCGCCGTCGCCGGCGTCAGACTCGCGCGGCGGATTGCGGCGACCCGCCCGATGCAGGCGTACGTCAAGGCCGAGTACCGGCCCGGGGCCGCGGCGCAGACCGACGAGGATCTGCTCGAGTTCTGCCGCAACCACGGCGCGACGATTTTCCACCCGGTCGGGACATGCAAGATGGGCGCCGATGCGCAGTCCGTCGTCGATTCGCGGCTGCGCGTGCACGGCATCGCCGGCTTGCGCGTGGTCGATTGCTCGATGATGCCGACGATTTCCTCCGGCAATACGGCGGCGCCGGTGGTGATGGTGGCGGAAAAGGCGAGCGATCTCATCCTGGCGGACTCGCAGTAGGGACACTGGCCCCAAAAGTATCGGCCACTGGCTCTAGCCCGGGACGGGCTCGCCCGCGACAATCCTCCTGCGTATCCCGGTTGGGTTCGCCAAGCCCCTCCACCTACTGCGGAAGCCGCGATGAACACGATGACCGACACGAAAAACCTGGCCGTCACCGGACGGCAGAAGATGACGCCGTCCGAGGCGTTCGTCGAGACGCTGGTCGCGCAGGGCGTCAAGCACGTTTTCGGGATCGTCGGCTCGGCCTACATGGACGCGCTCGACCTGTTTCCGCTCGCCGGCATCCGCTTCGTCTCGGTTGCGCACGAGCAGGGCGGCGGACACATGGCCGACGGTTATGCGCGTGTGTCGGGGCGCCACGGCGTCTGCATCGCGCAGAACGGCCCCGGCATCACGAACTTCGTCACCTCGACCGCGGCCGCTTTCTGGGCGCATTCGCCGGTCGTCGTCATCACGCCTGAAACGGGGTCGACGACGCTCGGCCTGGGCGGATTCCAGGAGACCGAGCAGCTGCCGATCTTCTCGAAGATCACCAAGTACCAGGCTCACGTCAACAACCGGGCGCGCATGGCGGAACTGACGGGCCGCGCATTCGACCGCGCGGTGCTCGAAATGGGGCCGACGCAGCTCAACATCCCGCGCGATTTCTTCTATGGCGACATCGAGTGCGAGATCCCGCAGCCGATCCGCATCGAGCGTGGCGCGGGCGGGGATACGAGTCTCGACGAGGCGGCGGGGCTTCTTGCCAACGCGAAATTCCCGGTGCTGCTCGTCGGTGGCGGCGTCGTGATGGCAGCTGCGCTGTCACAGGCGATCGCGCTCGCCGAGCGGCTGCAAGCGCCGGTCGCCACCTCCTATCTGCATAACGATGCATTCCCGGCGCGCCATCCGCTGTGGTGCGGTCCGCTGGGCTACCAGGGGAGCAAGGCGGCGATGAAGCTCATCGCCAGAGCCGACGTCGTGCTTGCACTCGGCACACGCCTCGGCCCGTTCGGCACGTTGCCGCAATACGGGATCGACTACTGGCCCAAGCAGGCGAAGGTCGTGCAGGTCGACGCCGACGCGAAGATGCTGGGACTCGTCAAGGCGATTTCGGTCGGCATCTGTGCCGATGCAGGCACCGCCGCACAGGCGCTCATCGCGCGCCTTTCCGGCCGGACGCTCGCGTGCGACGGCTCGCGCGAGGCCCGGCTCGCCGAGATCGCTGCGCAAAAGCGAGTCTGGGAAGCCGAGCTCGACGGCTGGGCGCACGAGAAGGACACGTGGTCGCTCGAGGTCGCGAAGGAGTCGAGCGCGATGCACCCGCGGCAGATGCTGCGCGAAATGGAACGGGCGATGCCCGGGGACGCGATGGTGTCGACCGACATCGGCAACATCTGCTCGATATCGAACTCGTATCTGCGCTTCGAAAAGCCGCGGTCGATGTTCGCGGCAATGAGCTTCGGCAACTGCGGCTATGCGTTTCCGACGATCATCGGCGCCAAGGTCGCGGCGCCCGACCGCCCGGCGATCGCATACGTGGGTGACGGCGCCTGGGGCATGAGCTTCGGCGAGCTGCAGACGTGCGTGCGCGAGAAGATCGCCGTCACGGCGGTGGTGTTCAACAACGGGCAATGGGGCGCGGAAAAGAAGAACCACGTGGACTTCTACGACAACCGCTTCATTGGCGTGAACCTCGATGGCCAGCCGTCGTGGGCGGCGGTCGCGAAGGCTATGGGCGCCGAAGGCATGCGCATCGAGAAGCTCGCCGATGTCGGACCGGCGTTGCGCAGCGCGACTGCCGCCCAGCGCGAAGGCAAGACCACGGTGCTCGAGATGATGGTGACGCGGGAATTGGGTGACCCGTTCCGCCGCGACGCCCTCGCGTTGCCGGTGCGCCATCTCGCGAAATACAAGTCGACGGCCGCCTGAGAAGGGCTCGGGCCGCTGCGCCGGTCGCGGTCGTGCGTGGAGGCCCTACCGCGCGATCGGCAGCGTGAGGATCGTCGTCACCGGCGGCACGTCGCCGGCCTGCAACGCGTAGGCCGTCTCCAGCAGCGCGAAAGTCTGCTTGGAGGCGAGGTCGCGGGTGTCGATGTAGAACCAGCGCTCGTGTGCCCGGACCCCGACGTGCGCGCCTTCGACGGCGTCCTCGCGCGAGGCGATGCGGATGACGCCGTCGAGCATGCGGTTCCAGTCGAACGTCGCCCCGCCGTCGCCCCGCAGCACCGGCACGATGCCGGCGGCGACGTCCGGCGCGGGCACGACCACGCCCTTGCTCAGGAAGCGCATCGCAGCCAGGATCGAGCGCGGGCGCAGCGCGATGTTGCGGCCGCCGCCCCCGCCGGCCGCTGTGGCCACGCGATACGTCAGGCCCTGTGGGTCGAGATTGAGCAGTCGGGCGAACTCCTGGAACTCGGCATTCGCCGAGGCGGCCGCGTCGATCGAGACCGACAGAACGAGGTCGGCGCCTGGCGCGGGCGTGCCCGCCGCCGAGTCGACGCCGATCTGCAGCCAGCCGCGCGACTCGAACCGCTCGATGAGGTCGGCCACGCGCCGGAATGTCGTCCAGTCGGGCACTTCGCGCGGCGCGTAGAGCGTTGCCGCCGGCGCGTTCGGCACGCCGTTGATCGCGTCGGCGAAGACCAGCAGGATCTCGCGCAGGCCGAAGCCCGCGGCGCGCAGGAGCGCGAGCGTGCGCAGATCGAGCGGACGCAGCAGCTGTTTCGCGTACTTCTCCCCGGCGAGCGGGGCGAACACGAACGACGGTGTCTGCGAGAAGGCGACACCGGGAGCGACGCCGAACGTCGGGTCGAGCCCCAGCGTGCCGGATGCGCTCAGCGCCAGCGTCGCGCCCATCGTCGCGCTGGTCGACACGCTGCCCACGTCGAGGAAGTACGGCGTGTCGCCGTAGCGCAGGCGCACGATGTTGCGCAGCATCTGCTCGGCGTTGGTCTGGGCCGCGGTCTCGTTCAGCGTACCGCGCGTCTCCTTCAGCACGTGCCCGGAGAAGGCGGCGCAGCCGGCCAGCAGCGTGCCGGCGACGATGAGCGTCGCTGCGGCCAGCGCACGTCGAGAGCGGCGTCGGAGCATGCGGGTATTGCGGCGTGCGTTGCGGTCGGTCGGCGCGACATTGCGCCTGGCGCGCGAACCCCGGTGCGGCGGGTCCGGCAGCCGGGCGATGATACACGCGGGCCGTTTCGGCGCCCACGCCGTCGCCCGTCTGCGGCGTGTATCATCGTCGAGCCCGGGGTGGGTGCGGCGGCGGCGCATCCCGGCCGAGCCCATGCAAACACCTCCACCCTCCGCGCCCGCGGCGACGCTTTCGGTGTCGATCTGGCGCGGCAGCGCCGACGGCGCGTTCCGCCTCTACCAGGTGCCGCGTCATCCCGCGCAGACGGTTCTCGACGTCGTCACCCACGTGCAGCGCGCGCTCGACCCGACGCTCGCCTACCGCTTCGCCTGTCGCGTGGGCATGTGCGGCTCGTGCGCGATGACTGTCAACGGCAAGGCGCGCTGGACCTGCCGCACGCACGTCGACGCGGTGGAGCCCGACGGCGCGCTCGAGGTCGCGCCGCTCGCGCACCTGCCGGTCGTCCGCGATCTGGTCGTCGACATGCGCGGCTTCTTCGACAAGTGGGCGAAGGCAGGCGGGTCATTCGTCCCCACTGCAACCCGGCGCGACGACTTTGCGGCGGTCCTGCCGGCGAGCCCGGCACGCAAGGCGGTCGACGCCGCGATCGAGTGCATCGGCTGCGCCGCATGCTACGCATCCTGCGACGTCGTCGGGTGGCGGCCGGACTACCTGGGGCCCGCGGCGTTGAACCGTGCATGGACGCTTGTGAAGGACGTCCGCGACGGTGCCCGGGCGACGCGCCTCGCCGCGGTCATGGGTGACGCCGGCTGCCACGCGTGCCACACGCACGAGTCATGCACCGAACGCTGCCCGGCGCGTCTCGCGCCCACCGCGTCGATCGCAGGACTGAAGCGGCGCATCGCGCTGGCGCTGCTGCGGGGAGAGCTGTCGAGATGAGCGCGGTCGTGCAGACTTCGTCGTCCGCGCGCGTTGCAGCGTGGTGCTGGCTTGCCCAGCGCGCGAGCGCCGCGATACTCGGTTTCTGCGTCGTCGTGCATCTTGCGACGATCATTCTCGCGGTGCGCGGGGGACTCACGGCCGCGGAAATCCTCGGGCGCACGCGCGGCAGCGCCGCGTGGGCCGCCTTCTATGCGCTCTTCGTGCTCGCGGTGGCGATCCATGCGCCACTCGGCTTGCGCGCGATCCTGGCCGAGTGGCCGGGCTGGCGCGGCCGCGCGGTCGATGCGATGCTCGTCGCATTCGCTTTCCTGCTCATCGCCGGCGGAATGACCGCGATACGCGGCGTAGTGGGGTTGCCGTGACTTCTGCTGCGACCCCGACGTTCCGCCGCAACGATGTGCGGGCGCGCACACATCCCGCGTACCGGGCATTTCTGGTGCACCGGCTTTCCGGGCTGGTGCTGGCGCTCTTCCTGCCCGTGCATTTCTGGGCGCTTTCGCATGCGCTGCAGGGCGAAACCGGTCTTGCCGGGTTCCTGCGGTGGACCGAGCAGCCGCTCGTCAAGCTCGCCGAAACGGCGCTCGTGCTCGCGCTGGCTGCGCACCTGACGGGTGGCCTGCGGCTGCTGTTCGTCGAGTTCGTCGGCTGGAAGAGCGAAGGCCGCAAGACGGTGCTCGCGATTGCGGCGGGGCTGGCGCTCGCTTGCGCGCTCCTGTTCGCGTTGAACCTGCTCACGACATGACGCTCGCCATCGAAGCGCAAATGGTCGAGGACATTGCGCGCGAGTTGTACATCCGCGCGCTCAAGATCCTGCCGCCGGACATCAAGGACGGCTTCGCGGCGCTGGCGGCGCGCGAGACGGGCACGACCGCGAGGCGCGTGCTGGACACGATGATCGAAAACATCGCCGTGGCCGAGCGCACCGACAACCTGCTCTGCCAGGACACCGGCCTGCCGATCTACAACGTGACGATCGGGCGCGGGGTCGAAGTCGACGGCGTCGCGCTCAAGGCGGCGATCCGCGGCGGCTGCGAGCGCGCCACCCGCGAGTATCCGCTGCGCTCCTCGGTCGTGCATCCGCTCACGCGGAAGAACGAGCACACGTCGTGCGGGGTCGGCGTCCCCGTCATCCATGTCGATTTCAGCGGCGAGTTCGAGGGATTGCGGATCGAGATGATTCCCAAGGGATCCGGTTCCGAGAACAATTCGTGGCTCAGGATGGCGGTTCCCGCGGAGGGCGTGGACGCGATCAGGACATTCGTGATCGATTGCGTGCTGGCGGCCGGCGGCAAGACGTGCCCGCCGACGATCGTGGGCGTTGGCGTGGGCGGCACCGCCGACCTGTGCGTGCACCTCGCCAAGCTCGCGGCCACGCGGCCGCTCGGCAGCCGCTGCGGCGATCCGGATGGCGCGGCGCTCGAGGCGCAGCTCTCGCAAGCGGTCAACCTGCTGGGGATCGGACCGCAGGGGCTTGGCGGCGATGCGACCGCGTTCGCGGTGCACGTCGAGCTCGCGGCCACGCACATCACGATGAATCCCGTCGCGGTCAACATGCAATGCCATTCGGCACGGCGCGCGAGCGTGATCATCGACGCGGCCGGCGTCCGTTACGGATTCTGATCTTCCATGTTCATCGGGCATTTCGGGGTCGCGCTCGCGGCAAAGACGGTCGCGCCGCGGCCGTCGCTCGGCACGCTGATCCTCGCGGCGCAGTGGATCGACCTCGTCTGGCCATTCCTGCTTCTCGCGGGCATCGAGCGGGTGAATGTCGTGCCCGGGCACCTGCCGATGACGCCGCTCGAGTTTGCTCATTATCCCTGGACGCACAGCCTGCTCGCGGTGCTCTGCTGGGCGCTGCTGTTCGCGCTCGCCTATCGCATCGTTCGCGGCGACGCTCGCAGCGCCGCTTGGCTCGGGGCGCTGGTGGTTTCGCACTGGGTGCTCGACCTCGTCGTGCACGAGCCTGATCTGCCGCTCTGGCCCGGCGGACCCAAGGTGGGGTTGGGCGCGTGGCACTCGGTGCCGCTCTCGCTCGCGCTCGAATTCGTGCTGCTCGGCGCCGGCGCGTGGTTGTATGTGCGCGCAACGCATGCGGCGGACCGTCGGGGCACTTGGTTGCTGGCGACGCTGCTCGCGCTGCTCGTCGCGCTGTATCTGGGGGCGCTTTTCGGGCCGCCTCCGCCGTCGGTGCAGACGCTTGCGTATTCCGCGCTCGCGGGCTGGCTTTTCGTCGCATGGGGTTACTGGATCGGCCGGCACCGGGTCGCAGTTGCCGCAGCGGGGGCATGACGATGGCGCATCACGAGTTCACGACGCCGGTCACCGAAGCGCAGGTGCGCACGTTGCGCGTCGACGACACCGTCACGCTCCACGGCACGCTGTTCGGCATCCGCGATGCGACGCAGATCGCGATGTTCGACCACGGGCGGTCGACCCGCTTCGACCTCGCCGGCCACGCGGTGATCCATACGGCGCCCAACGTGAGGAAAGTGCCGGTGTCACGCGAGCACCCGACCGGCTATGCGCCGTTGTGCGTCGGTACGACGACATCGATGCGGATGGAGCGCTTCACGCGGCCGCTCATGCAGAAATGCGGCGTGCGACTCGTGATCGGCAAGGGCGGCCTCGGGCCCGCGTCGGCCGCGGGGTTCCGCGAGTTGGGTGGCGCGTACCTCGCCATTGTCGGCGGCGCGGCGGCACTGGAAACGACGTGGATCGAGGCCATCGAGGACGTCGATCTCGACGACTTGAACCCCGAAAGCCTGTGGCGCTTTCGCATCCGCAGCTTCGGCCCGCTGCTGGTCGCGATGGACAGTCAAGGCGCGAGCCTCTACGACGTTGTCGAGGACAATGCGCAGCGCCGGCGCGCCGCGGCGCTCGCCGCGCTCGGCGTCAAGGCGCGGGCCTGATACGCGTGGAAACGCGCAGCACCGACATCCTGATCCTCGGTGCCGGCGGCGCCGGATTGTTCGCGGCGCTGCACGCGCAGCAGGCGAATCCGGCGCTCGCGGTCACGATCGCCGTCAAGGGCCTGCTCGGCAAGTGCGGTTGCACGCGGATGGTCCAGGGCGGCTACAACGTCGCGCTTGCGCCTGGCGATTCGGTCGAGCGCCATTTCATGGACACGATCGAGGGGGGCAAGTGGCTGCCGGACCAGGACCTCGCGTGGACGCTCGTCAACGGCGCGGTGGAACGTATCCGGGAGCTGGAGAACGAGCTCGGCTGCTTTTTCGACCGCAATCCTGACGGCACCGTGCACCAGAAGGCGTTTGCCGGGCAGACGTTCGATCGCACGGTGCACAAGGGCGACCTGACCGGCATCGAGATCATCAATCGCCTTGCCGAGCAGGTTTGGGCGCGCGGCATCGAGCGGCTGGAAGAGTACCGTGCGCTCGACTTCATACCGGCTCGCGAAGGCGGTCCCGCGGGCGTGCTGCTGGTCGATGTCCGCAGCGGTGCACCCCTTTTCGTGCAGGCGAAGGCGGTGCTGCTCGCCACCGGCGGCGGGCCTACGATGTACCGCTTCCACACACCGTCGGGGGACAAGAGCTGCGATGGCCTTGCGATGGCGCTGCGCGCCGGCTTGCCACTGCGCGACATGGAAATGGTGCAATTCCATCCGACAGGACTCCTCGCAGGCCCTTACACCCGCATGACGGGCACGGTTCTGGAGGAGGGCTTGCGCGGCGCGGGCGGCTACCTGCTCGACGGCGCGGGGCGCCGCTTCATGCAGGAGTACGATCCGCGCGGCGAGCGCGCGACGCGCGACATCGTCTCGCGCGCGATCTACGCCGAAATGCGCGCGGGGCGCACGACACCGCACGGCGGCGTATGGCTTGCGATGGCGCACCTCGGCCCGGACAACGTGCGCCGCCAGTTCAAGGGCATGGTCGAGCGCTGCGCCGACTGCGGCTTCGACCTCGCAGGGGGGAAGGTGGAAGTCGTGCCTACGGCGCACTACATGATGGGCGGAGTCGAGTTCGCGCCGGACTGCACGACCGAGCGAAGGGGGCTCTTCGTCGCGGGCGAGGATTCGGGAGGCGTGCACGGCGCCAATCGCCTTGGCGGCAACGGCGTGGCGAACTCGACAGTGTTCGGCGGCATCGCCGGCGACACGATGGCAGCATGGGTGGGCCGAGAGGGCGCGCTGCGGGCGCCGGATACCGATGCGCTCGCCGCGGCCTGGGCCGGGGCGACCGTCGCGCTGTCGGGCAAGCAGGAGAACGACGCTGCTGCACTCGAGCGCATACGCGAATCGCTCTACACGCTGATGTGGGACGACGCGGGCATCGTGCGCGACGCAGGCAGACTTGCGCGCGCCGCGGCCGGCCTGGACGCGTTGCATGGGGAACTCGCGACCTACCGCCTGCCGCTTGCCGCCCGCGACCGCGCATTCAACTTGATGTGGCACGATTGGCTCAACCTCACCAATCTCGTCGCGGTGGCGCAGGCGATCGTGCGCGCTGCGATCGCGCGCGAGGACTCGCGTGGCGCCCATTTCCGCGCAGACTTTCCGCAAGCAGGAGATCTCGATGCGTCGACGTTCACGCGCGTTCGCATGAATGCTCGCGCCGAACCCGAAGTGACCACGATATCCGTGCGCTTCAACCGGGTGCGTCCGGGGGAAAGTCTGGTCTGAGCGGCTTCATCGTGCGCAAGTCGCCGCCGTCCGGCGCGATCACGTGCAGCGGCATCGCCTGCCCGGCGGCCGACCCTTCGAACGCGAGATCGTTTGCCTGCCGCCGGCGTTCGATCTAACCTTGCCGTTTGCAAAGGCTCCCGCGGGGCATCATGCGATGCGACGGCTGCGGCGCGGAGAACAAGACGGGACGGCGCTACTGCGGCAGGTGCGGCAAGCCGCTGCCGTTCGCTTGCGCGCACTGCGGCTTTGCCAACGAGCCGGATGAGAAATTCTGCGGTGGTTGCGGCACGCGGCTGGATGCCGGCATGCCGCCGGCGGCTCCGGACTCGGGCGGCATGCCCGCATCGGCGTCGGCGCTTCCGCTCGACATGGCCGCACGCCAACCGGCGGAAGTTGCCGGGGAAGCCGAGCGCCGACCGATCACCGTTCTTTTCGCGGACCTCGCCGGTTATACGCACCTGTCGCAAGCGCTCGACCCGGAGACCGTTCACCGCCTGCTCGAACGCTATTTCTCTGCCGTCGACGGCATACTGGCGCGCTGGGGCGGAACGATCGACAAACACATCGGCGACGCGGTGATGGCGCTTTTCGGCGCACCGATCGCTCATGGCGACGACGCAGTGCGTGCGGTGCGCGCTGCGGCCGAAATCCAGGCTGCCGTGCCGGCCCTCGCGAGCGAAACGGGCCGTCCGCTCGGCGTGCACATCGGGATCGCGGCGGGCGAGGTGATGGCGAGCGGTCTCGGCAGCGCACAGCATCGCGCCTACACGGTGATCGGTCCTTCGGTGAATCTCGCGGCGCGCTTGCTCGGCATCGCGCACGAGGGCGAAACGGTGGCCGATCAGGTCGTCTACGAGCAGGCGAAGCGTCACGCGCGCTTCGAGGCCATCGACAACGTCCATGCGAAGGGCATCGACGGCGCGTTCCGCGCCTGGCGACTGGTCGATCTCCAACCAGAGTCGAACGAGGCGGAGCACGCGCTTGTCGGTCGGGAGGCCGAGCTCACGCAGCTCGTCGCAGCGCTCGACGGCTGTGTTGCGCGCGGCCTCGGAGGAACGGCGTTCATACGGGGCGAGCCGGGCATCGGCAAGTCACGGCTCGTGCGCGAGTTGCGCCGGGTCGCGGCGGCACGCGGCTTTGCCTGCCATGCGGGACTCGTGCTCGACTTCGGCATGGCGAAGGGTCGCGATGCGATCCGCGAGATCGTCGCCAGCGTGATCGGCCTGTCGCCAAGAGCGGACGATTCGATGAAGCTGGCGGCGATCGAGCGCGATGCCCGCTGTGGCGCCGAGCACCGGCCGTTCGTGCTGGACCTGCTCGACCTGCCGCAGTCGAATGGAACGCGCGACATTTACGAAGCGATGGACAATGCGGCGCGCCAGCGCGGGCGGGCGGCCGCGCTTCGTTGCCTTCTCGAGTCCGCGGCGACGCAGGCCCCTATGCTCCTGACCGTCGAGGACATCCATTGGGCGGACGCGCCCACGCTCGCCTACGTTGCCGAAGCCGTGCGGGCGGCGGGTGCGTTGCCGATCGCGATCGTCCTCACGTCGCGCCTGGAGGACGATCCGCTCGGACCTTCTTGGCGCGCCTCGGTCCAGGGCAGCCCGTTCGTCACGCTGGACCTTGGCCCGCTCAGCGCGAAGGACGCGTTCGCGCTTGCGGGCAGACTTAAGTCCGCGATCCCAGGCTTCGCACAGAAATGCGTGGAGCGCGCGGCTGGCAATCCCCTGTTCCTCGAGCAGCTGCTGCACGCCGCCAGCGAGAACGAAGACCGTTTGCCCGCGTCGCTGCACAGCCTTGTGCTTTCGCGCGTCGACCGCTTGCCCGAGCGTGACCGGGCAGCATTGCGCGCAGCGGCGGTGATCGGGCAGCGCTTCCCGCTCGACCTGCTGCGGCATCTCGCGCAAGTGCCGGACTACGTATGCGACCCGCTCATCACGGCCTTCCTCGTGCGGCTCGATGGCGACGATTTCCTGTTTGCGCACGCGCTCATCCGTGATGGCGTCTACGCGTCGCTGACGCTTGCCCGGCGGGCCGAGCTGCACCGGGCGGCGGCGGCCTGGTACGGCGAACGCGATCCGGTGCTGCACGCCGAACACCTGGATCGGGCGGGCGCACCCGAGGCGGCGGGCGCCTACCTGCGTGCGGCTCGCGGGCAGATGGAGGTGTTGCGTCTGGAGCGCGCGCTGGCGCTGGCCGATCGGGCCGCCACGATTGCGCGGAATCGACCCGACGTGATCGCGCTTCAGCTGCTGCGGAGCGAGCTTCTGCGCGAAATGGGCGACGGCGGTCCGGCAGCCGACGCAGCAAACGCCGCGCTCGTGGCGGCGGATGCCCCGCTCGACCGCTGCCGGTCGTTGCTCTCGGCCGCCGCTGGCATGCGGCTCACTGCCAACGTCGACGCTGCGCTCGTTGCATTGGACAAGGCCGAGTCCATCGCCGACACAGGCGGATTCACGCGCGAGCTCGCGGAACTGCATTACCTGCGCGGCAATCTCCGCTTTGCGGAAGGACGGATCGGCGAGTGCCGCGACGAGCATGCCCAGGCGCTGGCGTGCGCGCAGGCGCTCGCGGATCCGGCCTGGGAAGCGCGCGCTCTCTCGGGGCTCGCGGACGCGGATTATGCGGACGGCCGGATGCGATCGGCATGCGATCGCTTCGCGCGCTGTGTCGCGTTGTGCGACGCGCACGGATTGACGCGGATCGCCATCGCCAATCGCGGCATGATGGGCCACTGCCGCCTCTACCTGAACGACTTCGCGGGGGTGCTCTCCGATCTCGAGGCGACGCTCGCGATGGCTCGCCGCGTCGGCAACCGGCACGCGGAGATGTTCGCGCTGGAGGGCCTCGGCTTGGCACTTGCGTGGTGCGGCCGTTACGAAGAAGCGGTTCCCCCACTGACGCAGAGCCTCGCGTTGGCCGAAAACGTCGGCGCGCGACGCTACCAGGCACTCATCTGGGCATGTCTCGCCGAGAGCGCGATCGGATTGGGGGATAGCGCAAAGGCCAGGGACGCAATCGAGCATGCGCTTCCGCTCGCGCGGGAAACCGGTATGGGATTCTGCGGGCCGATCGTGCTCGGCCTGAAGGCACGGCTTTCGGGCGACGACGAAGCGGCGCGGTGCCGGGCCGAAGCGGAGGCGCTGCTTGCCGGCGGTTGCGTGAGTCACTGCCACATCGCCTACCATCGGGACGGGATCGACGACGGCATCGCGCGTCGCGAATGGGCGCGCGTGCGGCATCACGCGGAGGAACTCGAGCGCTACACCGCGCCCGAGCCGCTTCCCTACACCGATTGGCTCATCGCTCGCGGGCGCGTCCTGGCTGCGTTGGCGCAGCGGCCGGACGATGCGGCATTGCAGGCGGAGCGGACCCGACTGCAGGCGGAGTTCGCGCGCGTGGATTGGCGGGTGCAGTGGGCCTTGCTCCACGAGCGCGCCTGAATCGAGGTCGTATCGCAGCCGGTGACGCGCGTGCCCGCCGGCCGTGCCGAAAGGCACAGGCATGACACGCGGCCGCCGTGCCCGGCGTCTGCCGGCCGGACGGTTCGGGCAAGTTTCGGACCTTGTGTCACAAAACGGGAACGTTTCCGCAGCACGATGGCAATCCGGCCGACAAATTCGTTCCGGTTTGCTTCGGTAGCGGATCCCATGGCGGAGAAGGGCCGGATTGCCGGGAAGCCGGGGAGCGCGTGCCCTTGGCGCCTGAGGTCCAAAGGCGCGCTCGCGGCGGCCGCGCGAAGCGACGCTTCGCCCCCGCGCAGGCGGCGCGAAAGCCGGTTGACATGCCGGGATGCGCGCCACCGAACCCGACTGCGCCCTCGAGATGACGACCAAGCGACGTACGGAACGCGAAGTGTCAAGGATGCTGCGGCTCCAGCGCGCAGCTCGTGGCGTCGAGGAATTGCGGCGAGCCGCGCTCGCGGCGGAACACGAATTCGCCACGGAACTCGATGCCGCTGCGCCCTCGATGCGGGAGAGCGCGTACAACCTTGTCCACTATCTTGCCGTGCGTCGCCACGACGTGCGGCAATTGCAGGACGAGCTGGCGCGGCTGGGCCTGAGTTCGCTCGGGCGCATGGAGGCGCACGTGATGGCGTCGCTGCAGGCGGTGCTGGAGGTGCTCCACGCTTTGCGTGGCGAACCGGTCCCTTCGATTCTCGCCGAGGAGCCGCCGGTCACGTTCGATACTGGCGATGCGTTGCTCGCGGAGCACGCGAACGCGATTCTGGGCGCGCCGGAACAGGGACGGGGCACTCGAATCATGGTCACGATGCCCGGGGAAGCCGCCAATGACCCGGACCTGATACGGGGTCTGATCGAGGCCGGCATGGGGATCCTGCGCATCAACTGCGCGCATGACACCCCCAAGATCTGGGAACGCATGGTGAAACATCTGCGCCGGGCCGAGCGCGAGACCGGCAAGCGGTGCCTCGTCTCGTTCGACCTTGCAGGCCCCAAGCTCCGGACCGGACCGATGGCGCCGGGACCGGCCGTCGTCAAGTGGCGGCCGCGACGCGATCCCATCGGACTCGTGACGGAGCCGGCCCGCGTTCGATTCGTCACGCGCATGCTCGAAACGGACGCGGACGAGCCGACGATCCCGGTCGAGGATGGATTCCTTGCCAAGGCGAAAGCCGGGGACACCATCGTGCTCGCCGATACGCGCAACCGCAAGCGTGTGCTCAGGGTCGTCGAAACGAGGCCCGGCGAATGTGCATGCGAGACGGATACGACAGCGTATGTCGTGCCCGGAACGCAGCTGGCGCTGCGGCGCAAGGGGCGCGCGTTCGCGACCTCGCGGGTCGGCGATCTCCCGACCGTCGAAAACTGGATCGCGCTACGAGTCGGCGACATGCTCGATATCGTCCGCGGCGACCTTCCTGGCCGGGACGCCGTTCACGACGACGACGGTCAGGTGCTGGAACCGGCCGTCGTTTCGTGCGCGCTTGCGGAAGTGTTCACGGGCGTCCGCGTCGGCGAGCCAATCCTCTTCGACGACGGCAAGATCCGCGGCACGATCCGGGGCGTGCTCGAAGACCGGCTGCGGGTGGAGATTACCGCGGTGGCCGGAGGTGCCGCTAAGCTCAAGGAAGAGAAGGGGATCAACCTGCCGGACTCCGACCTGGCGCTCCCCGCGCTGACACGGAAGGACGTCGAGGATCTCCGGTTCGTCGCGAAGCACGGCGACATGGTGGCGCTGTCGTTCGTGCAGCGCGGCGAGGACATCGAGGCGATGCTGCGCGAAATGGCGAAGCTCGCGGCGCCGCAACTCGGCATCGTGCTGAAGATCGAGACGCAGGCCGCATTCAACCGCTTGCCGATGCTCCTGCTCACGGCGATGCGTCACCCGCCGGTGGCGGTCATGGTGGCGCGCGGTGATCTGGGCGTCGAGGTCGGCTTCGAGCGGCTGTCCGAGGTGCAGGAAGAAATCCTGTGGCTGTGCGAGGCGGCGCACGTCCCGGTGATCTGGGCGACGCAGGTGCTCGAGTCGCTCGCCAAGGGTGGGATGCCGTCCCGCGCCGAGGTAACGGATGCTGCCATGGGCAGTCGCGCGGAATGCGTGATGCTCAACAAGGGCCCATATATCCGCGAGACACTTCGATTCCTGATCGACGTGCTGGGCCGAATGGAGGAACACCAGTACAAGAAAACTGCCCGGCTGCGGAAGCTGCGGGTTTCCGACGTCAACGCCGCGCGTGGACGGCACGCAGCGGCACCGGATTCGGCGGCCGAGGCATGAGACGTTGCTCGGACGTGCGCCCCCCGCCCGCCGTGTCTTTCGGGGCGGCGTATCAGAGATAGTCGTAGAGGCGGTAGTAGATTGCCGAGACCCGGCTTGCGAGAATGCGGCGGCGCGCCTTCTCGATGAGCCGCGAACGGTCGATGCGGAACGTGAACGGCTCGATCTGCGAGGTCGCGCCGTGACCAGGATCCTCGTCGACGACCGCGGGCCGCAACACGCCGATGCGCGGCTTCAACTTCCTCACCGACCCACCGGTCACGTGGTCGATCGGGCGGTCGAGGTACAAGGGCCGCCTCGCGAAAAAACCGGTTGCCCAGGCACGCGAGATCACATAGCCCCAGGTATTGAAGATCGGGCCGACCGGGCGGTGCACGAAGAAGCTGCCGCGGGACGATCGCTCGCGTGTCGAGATGTTGCGCGACGAAGTGCCCAGGAAAACGATGTCGAACCCCGGTACGCGACCGAGCGCCGCAACAGCGTCCGGGAACGCGGCATCCAGACGGAGGTCATCCTCCAGGACAGTGCACGCCTGCGCACGCGATTGAGCCAGCGCCTTCCAAGCGGTGAGATGCGACGCCCAGCAGCCGATCTCGGCGCCGGAAAGATCTTCGTGATCGAACGCGATACCAGGAAGGTTCGCGTCGACCCATGCGTCGATCTCGTCGCGGGTCTTGCGCCGGAAATCGACGCCGATTCGGCTGAGCGCCAGCGGGAACGCTTCGAGCTGGGCGGACATGTGCGCCCGTCGCTCGGTCGCGGAATCGAGATTGATCAGGAACAGCATCGGCATCAATGATGGGGCGCGCCCAATGCGCCCGGTGCGAATGTTGCAGACGATCGTGACGCGCACGTCTCAGTCGCGTGCCCGCCGCTGATGGAACGAGTCGACGAAGCCAGGCTTGCCGCCAGTCAACCCAAGGCCTTGGCAAACTGCCGGTTCGACGTTTCGAAACGCGTCGGCCAGGTCTCAGAACTCCATGCTGTGGCCTGCTCGAGTGGGACCGCGGTCGCGCCGGAACACCGATGCCGACCCGGTGCGCCGCGGGGCCGTGGACTGTGTCAGTTTCCGTTGCGTGATGGCAGGTGCGATGGGGGCATCAGCGAGCCGATTGCTTCCCGTTCAACGTGCATCGAGCGTGCCCGTTGGATCGCTTCGTCTGGGGAATTCCGCCGCGGCGAGAGTTCGTCGGCTTCATCGAGGAGATCGTCCACGTGCGGAGCAACCTGCTCGGATGCGGCCCGAAGACTCCTGCCACGGCGCGCCTGCGCGCTTCGGTCAAGCCCTGCACACAGAATCCAGCTTGCGCGGCAATGTGCAGGCGCAGGCATCGCGGTGCGATTACGAGCTCGTTTGCACAAGTGGTGGACCGCTCTCAACTTTGGAAGATGCCGCGTCGGAGGACGTTTGTGACACCGGGGAAGCCGGGTTTCGTGTATAAACTGTGGCCGCCGGTGGTCATTTGCGCGTCGATGCGAACGGCTGATGGGCACGCGTGCAGCCAATGACTCTGGCAAGTTCACATTACATGCAGATGACAGAAGCGCGATCGCGGTGCTTTTTGGAGCGTTCGACCGTCTCCAGGAACCATCCACCGTCCGTGTTACCGAAATTGGGAGCTGCGCATGAAGGATTCGAAGGGAAGGGCCGCAAAACACGTCGACCTCGGTCGTTGCGGCTCGGTCACACTGCATTTGTCGGACGACAAGAAGAATCTACTGATTGGCTTTGAGATCCAGGCCGAAGGGTTCGACAAGACCGGTCTCAACGGCTTCATCGACGCATTGAAGAAGGTGCGCGACAAGATGCAGCGATGATGCCCCGCGGCTGATCGGGCCATCCCGATCGCAGTCCTGCAGATCGGACGCGGGCAAGATCGACCGGAGCCGTACCGGCCGGCCTATCACGGCGATCTTCGCGATCGAACCCCGCGCAGCGTCGGAATCGACGGGCTTCGACGATTGCGTCGTCGGAGCCCACGATGAAGATCGCGCCCTGCAAGGTGCGGTCGAACATCCCTCCATCCCCGGCTTCCGTCCACCGGGACGCGCCACGAGCGGCAGTGGCTCCTTCTTCCTAGCGCCGCCGCTTGACGACGACCCAGAGTGCGACGCAGGTGAACGTGGCGACGAGACCGACGATCGACCAGAAGCCATGTTCGGCTTGCGCGAGCGGGATGCCGCCGACGTTCATCCCGAAAAGCCCGGCGATGATGTTGATAGGCAACGCCAGTACGGTCAGGATGGTGAGCAGGAACAGGCTGCGGCTGTTCTGCTCGTTGATCTGCGCTGCCAGTTCCTCCTGCAACAGTTTGATGCGCTCGAGCAGCGCAGTCGCATCGGAGAGCCCACCCGAGAACTCCTCGGTGGATTGTCGCAGGTCGGCGAGATCGGCGGCATCGATCCACGTCGGCGGACGGTTGAGGAGGCGGAAGAGCGCGGCGGGCTCGGGGGCCAGCAGGCGCTGCAGCCGCACCAGCACGCGCCGAAGCCCGCCGAGATCGGAGCGCTTGTAGTCGAGCCGCTCGGCGACGACGCTGTCCTCGATCCGGTCCACCCGCGTCGTGGCGTCGCGCACGATGTGGACGAGGACGTCCGCCTGGTCGCGCAGCAGGTGAACCAGCATTTCGGTCGACGAACGAAACCGTTCGCCCTTGCGTACCGCGTCGCGCAGTTTCTCGATCGCGCGCAGCGGCTTTCGCCGTGCGCTGACCACGAGCCGCGGCGTCGCGCACACCCAGAGCGTCGCGAAATCGGAACTGTGGAACGCGAAGTCGTAGAGGACGTCGTTCACGACGGCAATCAGTGCTTCCTCCACGAACTCGATGCGCGTCGAGCGTGAGCCGTCGGCGATCGCCTCGAAGTATGCGTCGGGCAGCGGGAGTCGTTCGCGCATCCACTTCTCCGCGGCCTGGTGGGTGAGGTCGACATGCAGCCAGAGAAAGCCTTGTCCGGGTGGCGTCGCGAGCAATGCGAGTGCCTCGTCGGCCTCGACGGGCTCGCCCGGCCCACCGGCGGAAAGTCGGTAGCCGCAGACGAGGCCGGTGTTATCGGAGCGGTAGGTCGGCGCGATCGCCATGGGCTGCGGCCTTGAGGGGGAGCCGACATTCTGGCGTCCAGCCGTAGGCCATTTGTGACAGAAATGTTGCAGAAGCCTCTGCGTTGCGAACGTGGATTGCCGGCAAGCTTTGGCAACTGGTTGATTCGTGGAGGAACGTCGATCCACGCGCAGAACGCAGACGCAGCCGACGTTATCACTGGGTTTCGCGAGCGTAGAATCAGGCTCGCAAGACTGTCGTAACCTGACCTTTGTACCCGAGCTGTGACTCCCTTGCCAGCACTTCCCTTCTATCTGCACCGGTGCCCACCATGTCGAGCGAATCCGCCCACGCGGCAGTTGTTTCGTTGCGGTCACAGGCAATCCATCGAGCCGCGATCGCCGAGCTGGTCGAGTCGACACAGCAGCCGCTGACCGAAGTCGAACAGGTCTATGAGGCGGAATTCACGCGCCTCAAGTCGAGCGCGCGCGTGACCGACTATCTCGTGCTTTTCGCGGTGCGGCGCACGCGTGACGCGCTGACGCGCCCGCGCCAACGGCGATAGCCGATAGCTGACGTGTTGCGCGGGGTCACTGCCCGCGCGGCAGCGGCAACGCGCGCGAAAGCGCGGCGAGCACGCCTTCGGCCACCCGCCGCGGGCGCTCCTCGACGCCGAAGCACAGCGCGGGGTCGTTCCGAGGGTCCACCTCGACCACGTTCGTCCGCGGTTCTACCCTCGCGCCTCTGGCGGCAAGTCCGCGCAGCACGCCGGTCAGCGGTGCTACGACCGGTTGATTGCCGATCGCGCCGACCAGTTCGCCGCGTTCGACGTGATCACCTATCCGGCGGTATGTCGAGAAGCGGCCGCTCAAGGTCGACGAGACAAAGCGTTCGCGGCCAGCGTCGCCCAGGCGCGGCGTGTCGCAGTGGATGGACAGCGTGCCGCCGGAATCGATGATGTTGCCCAGTTGCGCCCCCCAAGCCGTCTCCACGGCGGCGTGGACGTGCTCGCCCACGACGAAACCGGGTCCCGCCCCGATCGTGTAGAGCCCCGCCGGCGCCCTGGTAAGCAGCGGAAACGCGGGACCCTGCCAGCGCGCGCGCGCGTCGATCAGCGCAATCGGCTGCAGCGCGTTGGCGACGCCGGGCCAGGACCATGTCGTCGCGGCAATCGCGGCGCTGCGGTCGAGCACGAGGGGAACGCTGCGCAAACTTGCGCAGAACAGCGCGGCCTCGCCTTCGAGCTCGGCATTGCCGACATACCAGGCGTCGGTGAATGCCATGCCGCGGCGGGCCCAGGGCGGGTCGGCGTCGTCGATCAACACGACGGCGAACCCGGTCCGGTGGAGATGGAGTGCGATTGCGCTTCCCAGGTCGCCGCATCCCAGCACCATGATCACAGGCCGTATTTCGCGTTGGTTCGCACGCCGCATTGCGACTCGTCCAGGAAGAGAAGAAGGAGCCGCGCGTGCGCGGCTCCGAAGGGCTGCCCGATCAGGCGGCCGCTCACGGCCCGGGACAGGAGGAAGCAGAGCCGATCAGGTTCCGATAATGCCGCCGTCACGTTTCGTGATGACGACAGTGGCCGACCGGGGCCGCCCTCCGCCCGGGCCGTCAGGCCACGACGAGACGGCTTGCGGGCGCAGCGGATCCGACCGCTCGCTCGCGGTCTCGCCCGGGTGCTGGATGTTGAGGAACATCGAACGCATGTCCGGCGTCATGATCACGCCGGTGATTTCGCATCCCGCGGGTCCCACGAGGAACCGGCGGGTCTCGCCGGTCGTCACGTCCGCGGCAAGCATCATGTTGTTGCCGAGGTTCGCGTAATCGCTCTGGTTGAGCGTCGATGTGGAAACGTCGGTCTCGATCCACAGCAGACCGCGCGGGTCGATCCACAAACCGTCCGGGCTGCCGAAGGCGTCGCCCCGGATGGAACCCCGCTTGTTCGTTTCGGCGAGGCTCGGGTCTCCGCATTGCGCGAAGATGTCCCAGCGGAATTCGACCGACGCGGGATCGCGGCTGCGCTCGGTCCAGCGGACGATGTGGCCGAACACGTTGTCCGCACGCGGATTCGCCGCGTCCACGCCGGGCCGGTCCTTGCTTCCGCGTTGCGAGTTGTTGGTCAGCGTGACGAACACATCGCGTGACAGCGGCGACACGGCGATCCACTCCGGACGGTCCATCTTGGTCGCGCCGACCGCGTCCGCCGCGGTGCGCGCTCGAATCAGCACATCGGCCTGGCTGCGAAACCCGTTCGTGGAGGTCAGCGGGCCCTGGCCGAACACGAGCGGCAGCCAGGTACCCGACCCGTCGGCGTCAAAGCGCGCCGCGTAAAGCGTGCCTTCGTCCAGCAGGTTACGATTTGCCGCGCGGTCACCCGGCACGTAGCGACCCGCACTGACGAACTTGAAGATGTACTCGAACCGCTCGTCGTCACCCATGTAGATGACCACCCGGCTGTCGGCGGCAAGTGTCACCGTCGCGCCTTCGTGCTTGCAGCGTCCGAGCGCCGTGCGCTTGACGGGCGTCGAGCCGGGATCCCACGGGTCGATTTCGACGACCCAGCCGAAACGATTCGGCTCGTTGCGGTGTTTCGCGGCATCGAAGCGCGGGTCGTGCTCGTGCCACCGGTAGCCCGCACCCTTCTCCGTAATGCCATAGCGCCTTTGCTCCGGCGGTATCGCGCCCGATGCGTTGACGAAATAGCCGTTGAAATTCTCCTCGCACGTCAAATACGTGCCCCATGGCGTCACGCCATGCGCGCAGTTGTTGATCGTGCCGAGGACGATGCGTCCTGACGCGTCGTCGGCGGTGCGCATCGCCAGGTCACGCGCCGCCGGTCCGCTGATCGCGATCGGCGTCGCCGCGGTGATGCGGCGCGCATAGCGCGACGGCCGCACAATCGTCCAATGGCCGTCCACGCGCCGGATCTCGATCACCGACACGCCGTGCGCCGCCTGCGACTTGCGTACCTTCGCCTCGGTCCACGTCCCCATGCCGTCCGCGTGCAGCAGCCCGTCGTCCGTGTATTCGTGGTTGACCACGAGCAACCCGTGCGCTGAAGACGCCTCGAGCTTGCCGTCCGCGGCGGTCGCGACCATCGGGAAATAGTGCAGGCCGTCGTGGTGCATGCCCGCCTGCAACGCCTGTTCCTCGGGGGTGTTGGCGGCGTCCGGCTTGAATGGGGGTCCGTCGGACACCGGATCGCCCCACGCATAGAGCACCTGGACTTCGTAACCGTCAGCGACGACGAGCGTGTCGGCCCGCGAAACCGGGACCGAACGGAACCCGGGTGCGGCAGGCGTCGCGTCGGACATTCGCGCCGCGGGCGCGGACGAGCAACCCGCCAAGGGCAGTCCTCCCAGCACGACGGAGGCGGCCGCTCCCTTCATCATCGCACGTCGCGTCGCGCACACGCTCGCAAACGTCGCGTTCGGACTGATGTTCGTGATTTCGTCGCTGTCCCGCATCGTCGCCTCCGCTTCTGCGTTGAACGGGCAAGCCTATGCAAGCCCGTTGGCACCTTGTTTGCGGCCATGTGACAACCGCATGACAACCGGCGCGGCCGCGAAATGTCATCGGCCGGCAATGCGACGTTCATCGCGCCGTCGCATCGCCACGGCACTCTCGACCCCATCGCGCACGACATCAAGGAGATGCGGGTGCTTGTTACGAGGGGACACGAAGCTGTCGCAGAGCGTTCGGGGCGGCACTTGCGCGCAGTGCTGGCACGAACCGGCGACGAAGTGGAGGCGGCACAGCGGCTGCGTTACCGCGTGTTCACCGAAGAGATGGGCGCGCGGATCACCGGAGCGCGTGCCGGGATCGACTGCGATTTCTTCGATCCTTGGTGCGAGCACCTGCTCGTGCGCGACGAGACGACGGGCGAAGTGGCGGGCACCTATCGCATCCTGGCGGCCGAGCATGCGCGAAGGCTCGGGACATTCTACGCGGATACCGAATTCGACCTCACGCGCCTCGCGTTGCTGCGCAGCCGGTTGTGCGAGGTGGGTCGCGCGTGCATACACCCCGACTACCACACGGGCGCCGTGATCATGCTGTTGTGGCACGGGATCGCCGCGTTCATGCAGGAACGCGGCCATGAGTACCTGATCGGCTGCGCCTCGGTCAGCATGGCCGATGGCGGCATCGGGGCGACCCGCATCTGGCAGCAACTCGCGCCGGCGCAGGTCGCCCCGATCGAATACCGGGTGTTTCCGCGCCATCCGCTGGTGCCGGCCGCGAGGGCGAGGGCAGACGAGGCCGCCGCCGCGGCAATGCCGCCCTTGCTGAAAGGGTACCTGCGGCTTGGCGCATGGATCGGGGGCGAGCCCGCATGGGACCCGGACTTCAACACCGCCGACCTGTTCGTGTTCCTGCCACTCGCGCGCGTCGCTGCGCGCTACGCGCGGCATTACCTCCGCGCAGCATAGCGCCCTTGCGAGAAATACCGATGCCTCCGCCCCTCGACCTGCCGCAGCCGTCGGCACTCCCGGGGCCCCCTCCCATCGAGCGGACCCATCACTATCGCGCGATCTTCATCTCGGACACGCATCTGGGCACGCCAGGGTGCCAGGCCGGCGCGCTGCTCGAATTTCTCCGCCGCACCGACTGCGAGTACCTGTACCTGGTCGGCGACATCATCGACGGCTGGCAGCTGCGCCGCCGCTGGTACTGGCAGCAGTCGCACAACGACGTGGTGCAGAAGGTGCTGCGCAAGTCGCGCAAGGGCACGCGGGTCGTCTACGTGCCCGGAAACCACGACGAGGCGGCTCGCCATTTCCTCGGCGTGGACTTCGGCGGCATCGCGATCCGCGAGGAGGCCATCCACTGCACGCTGCATGGCGAGCGCCTCCTCGTCATACACGGTGACCTGTTCGATGGCGTCGTCCAGTGCGCGCGCTGGCTCGCGCTGCTGGGCGACGTGCTCTACACGTTCGCGCTGAAGTTGAGCCAGCACTTCAACGCGCTGCGCGCGCGCCTCGGGCTTCCGTACTGGTCGCTGTCGCAGTTCCTGAAGGACCGGGTGAAGAATGCGGTGTCCTACATCGGCGCGTTCGAGGACGCGCTCGCCAACGAGGCCCGGCGCCGCGGGCTGGACGGGGTCGTGTGCGGGCACATCCACAAGGCCGCGATCCGCAGGATCGGCGGCATCCTCTACTGCAACGACGGCGACTGGGTCGAAAGCCTGACGGCGCTGGTCGAGACCACGGAAGGCGAACTGCGGATCGTGCGCTGGAGCGAGATGGCCGGGCGGTCCCGGGGCGTCGCGGCTCCTGCGCACGCGGAAAGCGAGCCGGCGCTCGTGCACGCGGGTGATTAGGTTGCAGAAGTCGCAGCGACCCGGGACCGCGCCGGGCAGCACTTCGCCTCCCGGAATCCGGGACTACTCGGCGACAAGGCGGCCGTTGCGCATCCTGATCGTCACCGACGCATGGACGCCGCAGGTCAATGGTGTCGTGGTGACGCTCACGCACACGGTCGACGGCCTGCGCCGGCGCGGGCACACGGTCGAGCTGATTACGCCGCAGAGCTTTCGCACGGTTCCGCTGCCGAGCTACCCCGACATTCCGCTGTCGCTGTTCCCGCGTCGTGAAGTCGCGCGCCGCACCGAGTCCTTCATGCCGGATGCCGTGCATATCGCGACCGAGGGCCCGCTGGGGCTCGCGGGACGGGCTCACTGTCGCGCGACGGGGCGCGCGTTTACGACGGCCTACCACACGCAGTTTCCCGAGTATGTCCACGCGCGTTGCCGCCTTCCGGTCGGCGTGACGTATGCGTGGCTGCGCCGCTTCCACCGGCCGGCCCGCGCCGTGATGTGCGCGACGCCTGCGATCGCGGAGCGGCTGCGCGGGCGGGGCTTCGCCAATGTCGTCCACTGGTCGCGCGGTGTGGACACGGGGCTGTTCTCGCCGATCGCCGAGCGCCGCGCACCAGACGCGCGCCCGATCTTCGTCTACGTCGGCCGGGTGGCGGTCGAAAAAAACATTGCGGCGTTCCTGCGCCTCGACCTGCCGGGCACCAAATGGGTCGTCGGCGACGGGCCGGCGCGGCCCGCGCTCGAACGCGAATTCCCGGGCGTCCATTTCGCCGGCATGAAGTCGGGACGGGAACTCGCTCGCTACTACCAGGAGGCCGACGTCTTCGTGTTCCCAAGCCGCACCGACACCTTCGGACTGGTGCTGATCGAGGCGATGGCCTGCGGCACCCCGGTGGCCGCCTTTCCGGTACCCGGGCCGCTGGATGTCGTGACCGATCCAACTGCCGGCGTGCTCTCGGAGGACTTGCGGTGGGCGGCACTGGCGGCGCTCGCGCTGGACCGCGCGGCGGTGCGGCGTTTCGCGCTCGACTATTCGTGGGAGCGCGCGACCGCGCAGTTCCTGCGCAACCTGCGGCCGGGCAATGCGCGCGCCTGAGACTGCGGAGAGCCCGCACAAGGGTCAGCGCGGCCTTCGCCGGCTGCTCAACGCGTTCTTCTTCTCGCTCTCGGGACTTGCGCTCGCCTTTCGGCACGAGAGTGCTTTTCGGCAGGAAATCGCGCTCGCCGCCATCCTGCTGCCGTTCGCGTGCATCCTTCCGGTCACCGCGACGGACCGGGTGCTGCTCGTCGGTTCGGTCCTGTTCCTGCTGGTCGTCGAGTTGCTCAACTCGAGCGTTGAGGCGGCGGTCGACCGGGTCGGGTTCGATACGCACCGGCTGGCGAAGCGCGCGAAGGACCTGGGCAGCGCGGCCGTACTCGTCGCGTTGGTGCTGCTGGCCGTCACGTGGGTTGCGCTTGCGGGTCCGGTGGTGGGGGAAGCGATGTCTCGCCGTACCTGAGGGCTGTCACATTCGGTCACGTTGCCGTCATGGTGCTGTAACGATGCACGCCTAAGCTCCCCGTACTCCCATCCAGACGAGGCTTGAGCAATGCGCAAACTCATATTGGGCGGCCTGATGGCCGCTACCGTCGCGGCGGGCGCTGGACCGGCGGCCGCCGTGGACATCACCGGTGCCGGGGCGACTTTCCCCTACCCGATCTACGCGAAATGGGCCGAGGCCTACAAGGCGAAAACCGGCGTCGGCATGAACTACCAGTCGATCGGATCCGGCGGCGGCATTGCCCAGATCAAGGCGAAGACCGTCGATTTCGGCGCCTCCGACATGCCGCTCAAGGCGGAGGATCTTGAGAAAGACGGGTTGGTCCAGTTCCCGGCGATCATCGGCGGCGTGGTGCCGGTCGTGAACATCGATGGCATCGCGGCCGGGCAGCTGCGCTTCAGCGGCGCCCTGCTGGCGGACATCTACCTCGGCAAGATCAAGAAGTGGAACGAGAAGCCGATTGCGGACCTGAACCCCGGCGTCAAGCTGCCCGACGACCCGATCACCGTCGTGCGTCGCTCGGACGGGTCCGGCACGACGTTCCTCTGGACCGACTATCTCTCGAAGATGAGCCCGGAGTGGAAGCAGAAGGTCGGCGCGAGCACCGCGGTGTCGTGGCCGGAGGGCGTGGGCGGCAAGGGCAACGAGGGCGTCGCGGCGTACGTGCAGCGGATCAAGGGCTCGATCGGCTATGTCGAGTACGCGTATGCGAAGCGGAACAAGATGGCCCATGCGCAGGTGCAGAACCGCGATGGCACCTTCGTGCAACCCGATGACCTGACATTTCAGGCGGCCGCTGCCGGTGCCGACTGGAAGGGAACGCCCGGCTTTGGCGCGATCCTGACCGACCAACCCGGCAAGAACAGCTGGCCGATCAGCGGCGCGAGCTTCATCCTGATGCACGGCAAGCAGGACAAGCCGGCCAACGCCGTCGAGGTGATGAAGTTCTTCGAGTGGGCGTTCAAGAACGGCGGACCGATGGCGGCCGAACTCGACTACGTGCCGATTCCCGATGCTGTCGTCAAGCAGATCGCCGAGACCTGGAAGAGCTCGATCAAGGACAGTTCTGGCAAGGCGCTCTGGAACTGACCCGCTTCTCCCGCGGGTGGCCGCCGGGATGCGGCGGTTGCCTGCGGGAACCCTCGCGCAGCCCCGGCCGCGGAAAAGCCGTCCGCGGTCGGCATCCTTTCGGGGACTATCATGACGTCATCTGCAGACGCCGTCGCGCTTCCTTCCCCGATGTCCGCCGAACTTTCCGTCCGTGACGAACGCCAGCCGACGCCGCCGCGTCGGCGCGAATCGGCGCCGAAGTGGCAGGACTGGCTGTTCGAGCGCACCACGCAATTCTTCGCGCTGTCAGTCCTCGGGCTGCTGCTTGCGATCGTCATTGCGCTGCTCGTCGCCGCGTTTCCGGCATTCGAGAAGTTCGGCTTCGCATTCTTCTTCACGAACGTCTGGAACCCGGTCACGAGCGACTTCGGCGCGCTGGCACCGATGTATGGCACGCTCGTCACCTCCGCGATCGCCCTTGCGATCGGGGTTCCGGTGAGCTTCGGCATTGCGCTCTTCCTGACCGAAATGTGCCCGGCGTGGCTCAAGCGGCCCCTGGGCACCGCGGTCGAACTCCTCGCCGCCATTCCGTCGATCATCTACGGGATGTGGGGGCTCTTCATCTTCGCGCCGATCTTCGGCGACTACGTCCAGCCGGTGCTGCAGAAGGCATTCGGCGACCTGTGGATACTCGGTCCGTTGTTCCAGGGAGCGCCCAACGGCATCGGCATGCTTTCGGCCGGCATCATCCTGTCGGTCATGATCATCCCGTTCGTTGCCTCGGTTATGCGCGACGTGTTCGAGATCGTGCCGCCGGTGCTCAAGGAATCCGCGTACGGCCTTGGCGGGACCACGTGGGAAGTGGTCTGGAACATCGTGTTGCCCTACACGAAGGTCGGCGTGATCGGCGGGATCATGCTCGGACTGGGCCGCGCACTCGGCGAGACGATGGCCGTCACCTTCGTGATCGGCAACGCGTACCGGATCAAGGCTTCGCTGTTCGAGCCGGGGAACTCGATCGCCTCGGCCTTGGCGAACGAATTCAACGAGGCGGCCGATCCGGTGCACCGGGCGTCACTGATCGCGCTCGGACTGGTGCTGTTTGTGCTGACGCTGATCGTTCTGGCGGCGTCGCGATACCTGATCGCGCACCTCGCGCGTGGCGAAGGCTCGAAGACGTGAGGGCCCGCGCGATGAACCCCCTCTATCGCCGTCGCCTGCTCGTCAACCGCGTGAACCTGATGATGTCGCTTGGCACCATGGCGTTCGGCATGTTCTTCCTGCTGTGGATCCTCAGTGTGCTGTTCTACAAGGGGTTTGCGGCGATGACCCCGGTGCTGTTCACGCAGACGACGCCGCCGCCGGGATCCGCAGGCGGACTCGCCAACGCGATCTTCGGCAGCGTCGCGATCGTCGGAGTCGCGACGCTGATCAGTACGCCGATCGGCATCCTCGCCGGTATCTACCTCGCGGAGTACGGCCGGGGCAAATGGCTGGCCGGCGCGACGCGCTTCATCAACGACATCCTGCTGTCCGCGCCGTCCATCGTGATCGGTCTCTTCATCTATACCGTCTACGTGATGCAGGTCGGCCATTTCTCGGGATGGGCAGGCTCCTTCGCGCTCGGCCTGATCGCCATTCCGGTCGTTGTGCGGACGACCGAGAACATGCTGAACCTCGTCCCCGGGAGCCTGCGCGAAGCGGCCGTTGCGCTCGGTGCACCGATGTGGAAGGTCATCCTGACGGTCACCCTGCGCGCGGTCCGCGGCGGCGTGATCACCGGTGTGCTGCTCGCGGTCGCGCGCATCTCCGGTGAAACGGCACCGCTTCTCTTCACGGCGCTCAACAACCAGTTCTGGAGCGCCAACATGAACGCGCCGATGGCCAACCTGCCCGTCGTCATCTTTCAGTTCGCGATGAGCCCCTTCGACGACTGGAAGACGCTGGCGTGGGCAGCGGCGCTGCTTATCACATTGACGGTGCTCGTCATCAACATCCTCGCGCGCACCGTGTTCCGGCAAGGGGCGGCGCGTTGACCCCATGGATTCCGCGATGAACTTCGAGACCAGCATCCAGATTCCCGCTTCGCCGCGCCCGTCGGCCGATCCGTCCGGGCTGCCGTTGACCCCAGCGAAGATGACGGTCGAGCATCTCGACTTCCACTACGGCAAATTCCACGCACTGAAGGACGTGAGCCTCGAGATCGCCGGGAACCGCGTGACGGCGTTCATCGGCCCGTCCGGCTGCGGCAAGTCCACGCTGTTGCGCACGCTCAACCGCATGTACTCGCTCTATCCCGGGCAGAGGGCAAGCGGCCGCATCCTTTTCAACGGACAGAACATCCTCGATCCCGGCGTCGACCTCAACATGCTGCGTGCGAAGGTGGGGATGGTCTTCCAGAAGCCGACGCCGTTTCCGATGTCGATCCACGACAACATCGCGTTCGGCGTGAGCCTGTACGAGCGGCTGTCGTCCCGCCAGATGGACGAGCGGGTCGAGTGGGCGCTGACCAAGGCGGCGATGTGGAACGAGGCGAAGGACATTCTGAAGCAGAGCGGCATGGCGCTTTCCGGCGGGCAACAGCAAAGGCTCTGCATCGCGCGCGCGGTCGCCGTGAAGCCCGACGTCCTGCTCCTGGACGAGCCGACCTCCGCGCTCGACCCGATCTCCACGGCGAAGATCGAGGAGCTCATCACCGAGCTCAAGGAGGATTACACGATCGCGATCGTCACCCACAACATGCAGCAGGCGGCGCGCGTATCGGACTTCACCGCTTATATGTATCTTGGCGAACTGGTCGAGTTCGGCGCCACGGATAGCCTGTTCCTCCAGCCAAAGCAGAAGGCGACCGAGGACTACATCACGGGCCGGTTCGGCTGACCGAACCCGCCTGCGAGGAGCACGAAATGACCGACCACACGCACAAGCAGTTCGACGCCGAAATGGAGGCGATCCGCACCAGCGTTCTGGCGATGGGCGGGCTTGCCGAGAAGCAGTTGAACCGCGCCATTGCGGCGCTCGGCGACCAGGATGACGCCAGCCTGATCGATGCCGTCGCGGCGGACGAGCAACAGATCAACCAGATGCAGATGGCGATCGACCAGCAATGCAGCCAGATCATCGCCAAGCGGCAGCCGGCGGCGATCGACCTGCGTATGATCCTGACCGTCAGCAAGATCGTGAACGACCTGGAGCGCATTGGCGACGAGATCAAGAAGATCGCGTTCAAGGCGGCGCAGGCGCGCGGGGGCGACCAGCTCACACGCGTGCGCTACTACGATGTCGTGCGTGCGGCCGACGAAGCGCGCGAGCTCCTGCGGATGTCGCTCGACGCGTTCGCCCGGCTCGACACCGCGACCGCGGCGGAGATCATCAACCGCGACAGCGACATCGACGCGGCGTTCCACGCGATCCTGCGGCAGCTGATCAGCTACATGATGGAAGATCCGCGGACGATCTCGCCGGCGCTCGAGATCGTGTTCATCGCGAAGTCGATCGAGCGCATCGGCGACCATGCAAAGAACATCGCGGAGTCGGTGGTGCAGGTCGTCAAGGGCAAGGATGTTCGCCACGCGACGGCCGAGCAGATCCGCGCCGAGGTTTCGGAGCCATGATGCCGTCGATCCTCGTCGTCGAGGACGAGCCGGCGATTATGGAGCTGCTGAAGGTCAACCTCGTCGATGCCGGCTACGAGGTGAAGACCGCCGAGGATGCCGAGACTGCGCAGGAGAGGCTCAAGGAAGAGCTGCCGGACCTGCTGCTGCTCGACTGGATGCTGCCGCGCCAATCGGGCCTTGCGCTCGCGAAGCAACTGCGGGCGGATTCACGGACGCGGGAGTTGCCGATCATCATGGTGACGGCGCGGGCCGACGAATCGGACAAGGTCGCCGGGCTCGAGGCCTGGGTGGACGACTACGTCACCAAGCCGTTCTCCCCGCGCGAGCTCAAGGCGCGCATCAAGGCCGTGCTGCGCCGGCGGGCGCCCGAAGCCGCGCAGGAGCCGCTCAAGGCCGGGCCGCTGACGCTCGATCCGACAACCCATCGCGTCACGGTCAACGGCACGCCGGTCCACCTCGGGCCGACCGAGTTCCGCCTGCTGCGCTTCCTGCTTGCCCGGCCGGAGCGCGTGCATTCGCGCGCGCAGCTGCTGGACCAGGTGTGGGGCGACCAGGTCTACCTCGAGGAGCGGACGGTCGACGTGCACATCCGCCGCTTGCGCGTCGCGCTCGAGCCGACCGGGCAGGACGGGTTGATCGAGACCGTTCGCGGCGCCGGCTACCGGCTCTCGGTTCCGCGATGACGCAGAGTACGGCGGCGCGCGGGCTGGCCGCGCCGGCCGTGGTCGCCGCTGTCACGCTTGCGACGTGGGGACTCGCGGGCAGCGACTGGGCGCTCGCGGTGCTCGCGGTCGGCGCCGCCGCGATCGTCGGCGTCAACCTCTACTACCAGCAACGTGTGACCGAGTGGGCGGCGGGACCGCTCGACGCCCGGGTTCCCGAGGGCCGTGGTGCGTGGGCGGTCACGTTCGCCGCGCTCTATCGCCGCACGCGGATGCGATCGGCGCATCAGCGCGACCTCACGCAGACGATCGAGCGCTTCCAGAAGGCAGCGGAGGCGATTCCGGATGCGATGGTGCTGCTGGACGCGGACAATCGCATCCGCTGGGCCAACATGCGCGCGGAACGCTATCTCGGCGTCGCGTTTCCAGGCGATGTCGGGCGGCCGGTGGTGAACTTCGTGCGCCAGCCCGAGCTCGTCCGCTATCTGGACCAGAGCGAAGGGGCGGACCCGCTGATCGTGGATTCGCAGCGCGAGCCGGGTGTCACGCTCTCGGTCCAGTTCGTGCCGTTCGGAACGGGGGAGCGGCTCCTCATTTGCCGTGACATCTCGCGACTGGAAGCGGTGGCGCGCATGCGCCGTGACTTCATCGCCAACGTCTCGCACGAGCTCAAGACGCCGCTCACGGTCATCAGCGGCTTCGTCGAGACGATGCAGGACCTGGACCTCGAGCCGCGCCAACGCACGCGTTACCTGCAGCTCATGCAGGAGCAGGCGAGGAGCATGCAGCGGCTGGTGAGCGATCTGCTCACGCTATCGGCACTCGAAAGCGAGCAGAACCCGCTGCACGAGACCGCGTTTGCGATCGTGCCGCTGCTGCTCGAGCTCTCGGCCGATGCCAAAGGGCTGTCGCAGGGCCAGCACACCGTCGCCGTGGACGTCGGCGACGCGGCGATAGTGCTCGGCAGCCGCGACGAGCTCGCAAGCGCCTTCGGCAATCTCGTCAGCAACGCGGTGCGCTACACGCCCGCGGGTGGTTCGATCACGCTCAAATGGCGAATCGATGGCGACGGTAGCGGCCTCTTCGCGGTGGTCGACACGGGACTCGGCATTGCGCCGGAACACATCCCGCGTCTCACGGAACGCTTCTACCGGGTCGATCGCAGCCGCTCGCGCGCGACCGGTGGCACCGGTCTCGGCCTCGCGATCGTCAAGCACGTGCTGCTGCGGCACCAGGCGACGCTCGAGATCGAGAGCACCCCCGGCAGCGGCAGCACGTTCGCCGTGCGGCTTCCCGCGCGCCGCGTGAAGGCTGCGCCGGCGCCGGATGCCACCGGCACCGAGGCGACGCCTACCAGTAGCGAAGCGCCGCGCGAAACAGGCTCGTGAGGTCGTCGCGCCCGATGTCCACGGGCGCGTTCTTGATCACCCGGTATTGCGGCTCGGCGCCTGTCGCGAGCGCGTCCACGTCCTTTTCGCCGAAGCCCAGCGCCGTCAGGCCGTTCGGCATGCCGGTTGCTCGCATGAACTCGATCACGCGTTTCGCCAGCACCTCGCCGGCATCGGCCGGCGTGGCGTCGCCGGCGTCGGCGCCGAGGCAGCACGCGCAATGCAGGTGGCGCGCCGGGCTCGACGGCGCCGTGTGCCGCCAGACCGACGGGTTGTTGAGCACGACCGCCATGCCGTGCGGCACGAGCGATTTGCCTTTGGGATAGCCATCGACCTGCCAGTTCTTCGCGAGGCCCGACACCGCATAGGACAGTCCGTGCGGCAAATGGCATCCCGCAGCGTTGAACGCGATGCCCGCGAGCATCGCCGCGTACATCATCTCGGTGCGCGCCTCGGTGTCCGCCGCGTCGCGCACGGCGCGGACGTGGAACTCGCCGACGAGCTTCAGCGCCTGTGTGGCGAGCATGTCCGAGAACGGATTCGCGCCCTGCGAGACCGGGCGCAGCACGCCCTTCGCGGGATTCAAGCGGCGTGGCCACACGCGTGCGGTCATCGCTTCGAGTGCGTGGCTCATGCAGTCGAAGCCGGTCGAGGCGACGACGTTGGCCGGCAGCGTGCGCGTCACGTCCGGGTCGACGAGCGCGATGTCGGGAATGAGCCGCCGCGAAATGATGCCGGTCTTCGCGTTGATGGAGGCGAGCGTGAAAATCGCGATGCCCGTCGTTTCCGAGCCGGTGCCGGCGGTTGTCGGACATGCGATGTGCGGCTTGACCGGTCCGGGAACACGCTGGCCCGCGCCGATCGGCGCGTTCACGTAGGTCATGAAGTCCGCAGGGTGCGATGCATAGAGGTTCGCCGCCTTGCAGGTGTCCATCACCGAGCCGCCGCCCACCGAGACGAAGCCGTCGAAGCGGCCTTCCGCGGCAAAGCGCGTGGCATCTTTGAACGCGCCGTCGTCCGGCTCGATCTTCACTTCGTCGTAGACGGCCACATCCACGCCGGCACGGGCGAGCGAGGCCTTCACGGTCGCAACATGCTCTCCGGTGCCGAGCTTGCGGTCCGTGAAGAGCCCGACGCGCTCGAGCCCGAGGTCGCGGGCGTTGTCGCCGGCTTCGGCCAGCGCGCCGGCGCCGAACGTGAACGTCGGCATGCCGACGGTGAAGCCGCGGTCGCTTCCCTCGACCAACGCGAAATCGGCATGGCAGCAGCGCATCGATCCTCCTCCTCGCGGGCGTCCCGGTCGCCGTCTTGCGCGGCGACGTCGCGGGGTCCCGATCCATTATCCCAAATGGCGTTCGCGCCGGCGTCTGGCGCGCCCGTCGACTTCGCGGTTAACCGAAATCAAGTGCTTGTTTCTTAAGCCCATGTCGGTGCCCATCGCCCGTTATCGCCGCAATTCCGCCGGTTTGACCGGGTAGCGCCACTGCTGCTAGAATCGCGGGTTCCGTCGGAGGGGTTCCCGAGCGGTCAAAGGGAGCAGACTGTAAATCTGCCGGCTCTGCCTTCGAAGGTTCGAATCCTTCCCCCTCCACCAGTCAGGCACCAGGAGACAGAAGACAGGAATCAGACTCGCAGGCGATTCCCGCGGCGGCGCATGGAGCGCCGGATAGGTTTCGGCAATTCGAGGGAAGTTTTCATCGGCGCGTCTGCGCCGGCTGGGGAAACGCCGCCGGCTCTGATCCCTGACCTCTGTCGCCTGATGCCTTGAATGCGGGTGTAGCTCAATGGTAGAGCAGAAGCCTTCCAAGCTTACGACGAGGGTTCGATTCCCTTCACCCGCTCCAACGCCGAGCGTGCGGAAGAGACGGAAGCACGAAGCGCCCATGTAGCTCAGTGGTAGAGCACTCCCTTGGTAAGGGAGAGGTCGTGCGTTCAATCCGCACCATGGGCACCAGGAAGCGCGCGCGCGAGTGCAATCCGGCCCTCGCGCGGAAGAGCAGGCCTCCGATCGCGGGCAAAGCCCGCGATCGGAGGAGACAGAATCAACGAGCAAGCTGGAGAGTGCCATGGCGAAGGGCAAGTTTGAGCGTACGAAGCCGCACGTGAATGTGGGGACGATAGGGCACGTGGATCACGGGAAGACGACGTTGACGGCGGCGATGACGCTGGTGTTGTCGAAGAAGTTTGGTGGGGAGGCGAGGGCGTACGACCAGATCGACAATGCGCCGGAGGAGAAGGCGCGGGGGATCACGATCAACACGGCGCACGTGGAGTACGAGACGAAGAATCGGCATTACGCGCACGTGGACTGTCCGGGGCATGCGGACTATGTGAAGAACATGATCACGGGTGCGGCGCAGATGGATGGGGCGATTTTGGTGGTATCGGCGGCGGACGGGCCGATGCCGCAGACGCGGGAGCACATACTGCTGGCGCGGCAGGTGGGGGTGCCGTACATCATTGTCTACATGAACAAGGCGGACATGGTGGACGACAAGGAGCTCTTGGAGCTGGTGGAGCTGGAGGTACGGGAGTTGTTGTCGAAGTACGAGTTTCCTGGGGACAAGACGCCGATCGTGATTGGGTCGGCGAAGCTGGCGCTGGAGGGGGACAAGGGGGAGTTGGGGGAGGTTTCGATCATGAAGCTGGCCGATGCGCTGGACAGCTACATTCCGACGCCGCAGCGGCTGATTGACGGGCCGTTTTTGATGCCGGTGGAGGACGTATTTTCGATCTCGGGTCGTGGGACGGTGGTGACGGGGCGGGTGGAGCGGGGGGTGGTGAAGGTGGGGGAGGAGATCGAGATTGTGGGGTTGCGGCCGACGGTGAAGACGGTGTGCACGGGGGTGGAGATGTTCCGCAAGCTGTTGGATCAGGGGCAGGCGGGGGACAACGTTGGGGTGTTGTTGCGGGGGACGAAGCGGGAGGAAGTGGAGCGTGGGCAGGTGCTGGCGAAGCCGGGGTCGATCACGCCGCACACGAAGTTCACGGCGGAGGTGTATGTGCTGAGCAAGGAGGAGGGGGGTCGGCACACGCCGTTTTTCAATGGATATCGGCCGCAGTTTTATTTTCGGACGACGGATGTGACGGGGTCGATCGAGTTGCCGGCGGGGACGGAGATGGTGATGCCCGGGGACAACATACAGATGCAGGTGGCGCTGATTGCGCCGATTGCGATGGAAGAGGGGCTGCGGTTTGCGATCCGCGAGGGTGGCCGCACGGTCGGCGCCGGCGTGGTCGCGAAAATCACCGAGTAAAACGGATTCCGGATGTCAGATGCCGGATGGCAGCAAAGGCATTCGGCGCGACTGCGGCAACGCGCTGGCATCCGGGATACGGAATCCGAGTTAGGCCAGTAGCTCAATTGGCAGAGCGGCGGTCTCCAAAACCGCAGGTTGGGGGTTCGATTCCCTCCTGGCCTGCCAGTTTCAGGGATCAGCGGTCAGCTGACCGGTATCCGTCGGGGACGGCGTCGTTTCGATGAATGCCGTTCCGCGCGGGCGATCCCGAAACGGGCAGTTTGAAAGCTAACGGAGTTGGAGGAGCAGCCAGAGTTCGAATCGATCGGAACACCGGAAGCGACCGAGCGCGGCTTTATGCCGCGTGGGGCATCGCTCGCCGCAATCCAATTCCCGGCCTCTGATTCCTGACACCCGAAATGGATAATGCAAAGATCGCGCTGTCGGTGCTGTGCGTTGTCGGCGGCGTCGCCGCGTACTACTACTTCTCCGAGACGGCCGTCGTGCTGCGGGTGCTGATGGTGGTCGCCGGCCTGGTTGCGGCGGCCGGCGTCGCCTACACCTCGGCGCAGGGCAAGGAATTCTTCGCGTTCGCGCAGGAATCCTGGGCCGAGGCGCAGCGGGTCAGCTGGCCGAATCGCAAGGAGACGATGCAGACGACAGGGATTGTTTTCGCCTTCGTGGTGATCATGGCGCTCTTCCTGTTCGCAGTGGATTCGACGCTCGCCTGGGTCGTATCGCTGCTCACCGGGCGGGGTACGTGATGAGCAAGAAGTGGTACGTCGTGCACGCGTACTCGGGCTTCGAGAAGAGCGTGATGCGCGCGCTGACCGAGCGGATCAAGCGCTCGGACATGCAGGACCAGTTCGGCAAGATCCTCGTGCCGGTCGAGGAAGTCGTCGAGATGAAGGGCGGCCAGAAGGCGATCTCCGAGCGGAAGTTCTTTCCGGGCTACGTGCTGGTCGAAATGGAAATGACCGACGACACCTGGCACCTCGTCAAGAGCACGCCGAAGGTGACGGGCTTCGTCGGCGGCACGGCCAACAAGCCGACGCCGATTTCGCAGAAGGAAGTCGACGCGATCCTGCAGCAGGTGCAGGAAGGCGTGGAGAAGCCGCGGCCGAAGGTGCTGTTCGAACATGGTGAGGCGGTGCGTGTCAAGGAAGGACCGTTCACCGACTTCCACGGCAACGTCGAGGACGTGAACTACGAGAAGAGCAAGCTGCGGGTGTCGGTGACGATCTTCGGTCGTTCCACACCGGTGGAACTCGATTTCTCGCAGGTCGAGAAAGCCTGAACGTCCCGATTTCGATCACGGCGCCTTGCGCCTCACGAAATCGGGCCGGAGGAAAGTTTCTGCGAAAAGCTCGGGGCGGCCCTTCGCTTTTCGCACAGGAAACCGCAATGAGGGCTGCCGCATAGGAAAGGGGAGGGTTGCGAGGAATCGCCCCCCGCTTGAACCCGCGGAGATAGCAAATGGCAAAGAAAGTCGTCGGCTTCATCAAGCTTCAGGTGCCGGCCGGCAAGGCGAACCCGTCGCCGCCGATCGGCCCCGCGCTCGGGCAGCGCGGTCTCAACATCATGGAGTTCTGCAAGGCGTTCAACGCGCAGACGCAGAAGTTGGAGCCGGGCCTGCCCATCCCGGTGGTGATTACGGCGTACGCGGACAAGAGCTTCACGTTCGTGATGAAGACGCCGCCGGCGACGGTGCTGATCAAGAAGGCCGCGAAGGTCGAAAAGGGCAGCAGCACGCCGCACACCGAAAAGGTCGGCAAGCTGACGCGCACGCAGGCCGAGGAGATCGCGAAGGCGAAGCAGCCGGACCTGACGGCCGGCGACCTCGATGCCGCCGTCCGCACGATCGCCGGCAGCGCGCGCAGCATGGGCATCACGGTCGAAGGGGTGAAGTGATCATGGCTGCCGAACAGAAGACTCCGCGCCTTTCCAAGCGCATGCAGACGGTCCGCGGCAAGGTGGACCGCTCGAAGTTCTATCCGGTCGAGGAGGCGCTGAAGATCGTCAGGGAAACTGCCGTCGCCAAGTTCGACGAGTCGGTGGACGTCGCCGTCAACCTCGGCGTGGATGCGAAAAAATCCGACCAGACCGTTCGCGGCTCGGTCGTGCTGCCCGCCGGCACCGGCAAGAAAGTGCGCGTCGCGGTGTTCGCGCAGGGCGACAAGGCCAAGGCCGCCGCCGAGGCGGGTGCCGACGTCGTCGGGTTCGACGACCTCGCCGCGAAGATCAAGGAAGGCTACATGGATTTCGACGTCGTCATCGCCTCTCCGGACGCCATGAAGGTCGTCGGTCAGCTGGGCCAGATTCTCGGCCCGCGCGGTTTGATGCCGAACCCCAAGGTGGGCACGGTGTCGGCCGATGTTGTCACGGCGGTGAAGAACGCGAAGGCAGGCCAGGTCCAGTACCGCACCGACAAGGCCGGGATCGTCCAGTGCACGATCGGCCGCGCGTCGTTCACGCCCGAGCAACTGAAGAGCAATCTGACGGCGCTGATCGACGCGCTCAACAAGGCGAAGCCCGCTGGTGTCAAGGGCATCTACCTGCGCAAGGTCAGTGTGTCGAGCACGATGGGCGCAGGCGTCCGTGTGGACACGGCGACGCTGTCGCAGCAGGCGGCCGCTCAGTAGTCGGGGATCGGATATCGAGCATCGGGTTTCAGGTTCGAGAAGTGTTGAGGGTGGGCGCAACTGCAGTGCAGGTGCGCATGCCGTCAAAGACCGTTGGGGCGAACGCTTAAACGGGGCGCAGCGGAGCGGTTTGGGTTTCTCTGATTCCCGATTCCCGCTCGCGGACCCTGCCCAACGCAGATGGTGCCCTCGGACAGGATTTCCTGGACGTAAGGTCACCGAGCGGTATGCGGAGTCGCAGTCTCGGCTCTGCGTACGGGCGAAAGGGCGGGCGGCAAGCGATGGAGTCGGCCGGCCTTTCGGTGAAACACGGAGGTGAGCTTGAGTCTTAGTCTGCAGCAGAAGGAAGCGGTTGTTGCGGAAGTCGCGAAACAGGTCGCCGGTGCGCAGGCCATCATCCTGGCCGAGAACCGTGGCTTGCCCGTTTCGCAGATGACGCAGCTTCGCGCGAAGGCACGCGCTTCCGGCGTCTATTTCAGGGTGGTCAAGAACACCCTGGTGCGCCGTGCCGTGGCCGACACTCCGTTCGCGACGCTGGCCGACAGGATGGTCGGCCCGCTCGCTTACGGCATCGGCCGCGACCCCGTTGCCGTGGCGAAGGTCCTGAACGACTTCGCCAAAAGCCACGAGAAGTTCGTGATCAGGGCCGGTGCGATGCCGGGCCAGGTGATGTCCGCCAAGGAAGTCACCGCCCTCGCCGCACTGCCGTCGCGTGAAGAGCTGATCGCCAAGCTGATGGGCACGATGCAGGCGCCGATCGCGAAATTCGTCCGCACGCTTAACGAGGTGCCGGGCAGGTTCGTGCGTACGGTGGCCGCAGTTCGTGACTCGAAGCAGGCGGCTTGATTCCGCAAACGATGACCCCATTAGATAACGTTCCCCAGGAGTAATCCATGCCCGCAGTCCATACCGAAATCCTCGACAAGATCGCCTCGATGACGGTGCTCGAGCTGTCCGAGCTCATCAAGGCGATGGAAGACAAGTTCGGCGTTTCCGCCGCCGCCGCCGTCGCCGTGGCCGCTCCGGCCGCCGGCGCCGCCCCGGCTGCCGCCGCCGAGGAACAGACCGAGTTCACCGTGGTGCTCGCCGCCATCGGCGACAACAAGGTCAACGTCATCAAGGCGGTGCGCGAACTGACCGGCCTCGGCCTCAAGGAAGCCAAGGATCTCGTCGACGGGGCTCCGAAGCCCGTCAAGGAAGGCGTCTCCAAGGCCGATTCGGAAGCTGCGAAGAAGAAGCTGGAAGACGCCGGCGCCAAGGCCGAGATCAAGTAATGAAGGCCGCGAAAGGCTCGCCCCTGCTTTTCGTGGAGTGAGCGCGCTGAAAATCGCGGGCGAAGCCCGTCGATTTTCGGCTGCGAATGCTGGAAAAGGCAAGGTGGCCGGCGGTGCCGGCCACCCGGCCTGACAGCGGCACGGGAGCCGTGGCTTCCGAGAGGATCAAGACAAGCGGATCGCGGTCCGCTTCTCTTCGTCTTCTGACGCGACTGCAGAAGACGGGCATGGTCGGGCGGCATCGATGCAAGCGATGCCGCCGTCAGCCAGCGGTTGGTAGCGGCCAACCACCACGCCTGGGAGTGCAATGCTCCCGGCAGTCGATGTGTGTGATCCGCGGACCCGGTAACCGGCCGGATAGCGGTTTGTCGTAGCGATCGGCGTCGTGAGCGAAGGCAATGCGAGGCGCAAGCGCGCGAGGGACCGGAACGTACTTTCGCGTACGTGAGGATCCCGAGCGCGTTTGCAACAAAGCAGTGCCAAGCGCAACAGCCGAGCGCTCGACAAGACCATCGGAGAGGCAATGGCAAATACCTACACGTTCACCGAGAAGAAACGCATCCGCAAGAGCTTCGCCAAGCGCGCAAGTGTCCTGCAGGTGCCGTTCCTGCTCGAGACCCAGCTCACGTCCTTCCGTGCGTTCCTGCAGGCCGACACGCCGGCAGACAAGCGCAAGAACGAGGGCCTGCAGGCGGCGTTCACGTCGATCTTCCCGATCAGCAGCCACTCGGGTAATGCCCGCCTCGAGTTCGTCGGCTTCTCGCTGCTCTCGCCCGCGTTCGACGTCGTCGAATGCCAGCAGCGCGGCCTCACCTACTGCTCCGCGCTCCGAGCGAAGGTCCGGCTCGTGATCATGGACCGCGAGGCGCCGAAGGACACGGTGAAGGAAGTGAAGGAGCAGGAGGTCTACATGGGCGAGATCCCGCTCATGACCGAGAACGGTTCCTTCGTGATCAACGGCACCGAGCGCGTGATCGTCTCGCAGCTGCACCGCTCGCCCGGCGTGTTCTTCGAGCACGACCGCGGAAAGACGCACAGCTCGGGCAAGCTGCTCTTCTCCGCGCGCGTGATTCCGTATCGCGGCTCGTGGCTCGACTTCGAGTTCGACCCGAAGGACTTCCTGTTCTTCCGCGTCGACCGCCGCCGCAAGATGCCCGTCACGACGCTGCTGAAGGCGATCGGCCTGTCGAACGAGGACATCCTGAAGGAGTTCTTCGTCTTCGACGCGTTCCACCTGAACGGCAAGGGCGGCTGCAGCCTCGACGTGGTGCCGGAGCGGCTGCGCGGCGAAATGGCACGCTTCGACGTTGTCGGCAAGGACGGCAAGGTCATCGTCGCGAAGGACAAGCGCATCACGGCGCGCCACGTGCGCGAGCTGGTCGACGGCGGCGTCAAGCGCATCGCCGTGCCGGCCGAGTACGTGCTGGGCCGCATGCTCGCGACCAACGTCGTGGACAAGGCGACCGGGGAGGTCATCGCCAAGGCGAACGACGAGGTGACCGAGGATGTGCTGAAGAAGCTTGACGCCGCCGGCGTCGCCGAGATCCGCACGATCTACACGAACGACCTCGACCAGGGCCCGTACATCTCGCAGACGCTGAAGAGCGACGACACGCCCGACCAGTACGCGGCGAAGGTTGCGATCTATCGGATGATGCGTCCGGGCGAGCCGCCGACCGAGGAAGCGGTCGAGGCGCTGTTCCACGGACTGTTCTTCTCGGAAGAGCGCTACGACCTCTCTGCGGTAGGCCGCATGAAGTTCAACCGTCGCGTGGGTCGCGACGAGCTGAAGGGCCGGGCCACGCTGACGAACGAAGACATCATCGCGGTCATCAAGATCCTGGTCGAGCTTCGCAACGGGCGCGGAGAGATCGACGACATCGACCACCTCGGCAATCGCCGCGTGCGCTCGGTGGGAGAGCTCGCGGAGAACCAGTTCCGCTCGGGGCTCGTGCGCGTCGAGCGCGCGGTGAAGGAGCGCTTGGGCCAGGCGGAGAGCGAAAACCTGCTGCCGCACGACCTGATCAACGCCAAGCCGATCAGCGCTGCCATCAAGGAGTTCTTCGGCAGCTCGCAATTGTCGCAGTTCATGGACCAGACCAACCCGCTGTCCGAGATCACGCACAAGCGCCGCGTCTCGGCGCTGGGTCCGGGCGGCCTGACGCGCGAGCGAGCGGGATTCGAGGTGCGCGACGTGCATCCGACGCACTATGGCCGCGTCTGCCCGATCGAGACGCCGGAAGGTCCGAACATCGGGCTCATCAACTCGCTTGCGCTGTACGCCCGGACCAACGAATACGGCTTCCTGGAGACGCCGTACCGCAAGGTCGTGGACAGCCGCGTCACCGACGAGATCCATTACCTGTCGGCGATCGAGGAGGGCCAGTACGTGATCGCGCAGGCGAATGCGGCGATCGACGCCAAAGGCAAGCTGGCCGACGACCTGGTCTCGTGCCGCAGCCACAACGAGTTCATGCTCGCCACCGCGGACAAGGTGCAGTACATGGACGTGGCGCCGAGCCAGATCGTATCGGTCGCGGCCTCGCTGATCCCGTTCCTCGAGCACGACGACGCGAACCGCGCGCTGATGGGCTCGAACATGCAGCGGCAGGCGGTGCCGTGCCTGCGTCCGGAGAAGCCGCTGGTGGGCACGGGCGTCGAGCGCACCGCCGCCGTCGACTCCGGCACGGCGGTGATGGCGCGCCGCGGCGGCAAGGTGGACTACATCGACGCGTCCCGTATCGTGGTTCGCGTCAACGACGCCGAAACGGCGGCGGGCGAGGTCGGCGTGGACATCTACAACCTCGTCAAGTACAAGCGGTCGAACCAGAACACCAACATCAACCAGCGCCCGCTGGTGAAGGTCGGCGACACGATTGCCCGCGGTGACGTGATCGCCGACGGCGCCTCGACCGACATGGGCGAGCTGGCGCTCGGGCAGAACATGCTGGTGGCGTTCATGCCGTGGAACGGCTACAACTACGAGGACTCGATCCTGATCAGCGAGCGCGTCGTCGCCGACGACCGCTACACGTCGATCCACATCGAGGAACTGTCGGTGGTCGCCCGCGACACCAAGCTCGGGCCCGAGGAAATCACGCGGGACATCTCGAGCCTCGGCGAGGCGCAGTTGGGCCGCCTCGACGACTCCGGCATCGTCTATATCGGCGCCGAGGTCGAGGCGGGCGACGTCCTGGTCGGCAAGGTCACCCCGAAGGGCGAAACCCAGCTCACGCCGGAGGAGAAACTGCTCCGCGCGATCTTCGGCGAGAAAGCCTCGGACGTGAAGGACACGAGCCTGCGCGTGCCTTCGGGCATCAGCGGCACGGTGATCGACGTCCAGGTGTTCACGCGCGAAGGCATCGAGCGCGACAAACGTGCGGCGCAGATCATCGACGATCAGCTCAAGGACTACAAGAAAGACCTGAACGACCAGATGCGGATCGTCGAGAACGATGCGTACGCACGGATCGAGCGCATGCTGCAGAACAAGGTCGTCAACGGCGGGCCGAAGCGCATCGCCAAGGGCACGAAGATCACGGCCGATTACCTGGAGAGCGTGGCTCGTCACGACTGGTTCGAGATTCGGCTCGCCGACGAGGACGCGGCCGCGCAGCTCGAGGCGATGAAGGAGTCGCTCGCGCAGCTGCGCGTCCAGTTCGACGCGATGTTCGAGCAGAAGAAGAAGAAGCTCACGCAGGGCGACGAGCTGCCGCCGGGCGTGCAGAAGATGGTCAAGGTGTACGTCGCGGTCAAGCGCCGCCTGCAGCCCGGCGACAAGATGGCCGGCCGTCACGGGAACAAGGGCGTGGTGTCCAAGATCGTGCCGGTCGAGGACATGCCGTACATGGCGGATGGCACGCCGGTGGACATCGTGCTGAACCCGCTTGGCGTGCCGTCGCGGATGAATGTGGGCCAGATTCTCGAAGTCCATCTGGGCTGGGCCGCGAAGGGCCTGGGCCGCAAGATCGACGAGATGCTCCGCGCGCAGTCGAGCGCGGCGCAGGTCCGCCAGTTCCTGGAAAAGGTCTACAACTCGACGGGACGTCCGGAGCCGCTCCAGCAGCTCACCGACCCGGACATCCTGCGTCTCGCGGACAATCTCCGCGGGGGCGTTCCCTTCGCCACGCCCGTGTTCGACGGCGCGACCGAGGAAGAGATCAAGGCGATGCTCGAGCTCGCGGGTCTGCCGCGCTCCGGACAGGTCCGGCTCCACGACGGCCGCACCGGTGACGCCTTCGACCGCGAGGTGACCGTCGGCTTCATGCACATGCTGAAGCTGCACCACCTGGTCGACGACAAGATGCACGCGCGCTCGACCGGCCCGTACAGCCTCGTCACGCAGCAGCCCCTTGGCGGCAAGGCGCAGTTCGGCGGCCAGCGCTTCGGCGAAATGGAAGTATGGGCGCTCGAGGCCTACGGCGCGGCCTACACGCTGCAGGAGATGCTGACGGTCAAGTCCGACGACGTGAACGGCCGCACCAAGGTTTACGAGAACATCGTCAAGGGCGAGCACAAGATCGAGGCCGGCATGCCGGAGTCGTTCAACGTGCTGGTGAAGGAAATCCGCTCGCTCGCGATCGACGTGGACATGGAGCGGTACTAGGCGGCGAAGAGTACGGACCTACCATTCGCCGTTGCTGAGAATCCGGTGAATCGCGGGCAGGGCCCGTCGATGCGCCGCAGCAACTTCCAGGAAACATCACCGGCGGCAGTCGCTGCCGGTGGAACTCGGAGAGTTCAATGAAAGCACTGCTCGATCTTTTCAAGCAGGTGACGCAGGAAGAGGAATTCGACGCGATCCGCATCGGGCTCGCGTCGCCCGAGAAGATCCGCTCGTGGTCGTATGGCGAGGTCAAGAAGCCGGAGACGATCAACTACCGCACGTTCAAGCCGGAGCGTGACGGCCTCTTCTGCGCCAAGATCTTCGGGCCGGTGAAGGACTACGAGTGCCTGTGCGGCAAGTACAAGCGGCTGAAGCACCGTGGCGTGATCTGCGAGAAGTGCGGCGTCGAGGTGACGCTCGCCAAGGTGCGCCGCGAGCGCATGGGCCACATCGAGCTCGCCTCGCCGGTCGCGCATATCTGGTTCCTGAAGAGCCTGCCGTCCCGCATGGGGATGGTGCTCGACATGACGCTGCGCGACATCGAGCGTGTGCTCTACTTCGAGGCGTATGTCGTCACCGACCCGGGGCTGACGCCGCTCAACCGTGCGCAGCTGCTGACCGAGGACGACTACCTCGCGAAGCTCGAGCAGCATGGCGACGACTTCCAGGCGGTGATGGGTGCGGAAGGCGTGCGCGAGCTGCTGAAGAGCCTCGACGTCAACCACGAAATCGGCAAGCTCCGCAAGGAACTTGAAACGACGGGCTCGGACACGAAGATCAAGAAGATCGCCAAGCGCCTCAAGGTGCTCGAGGCGTTCCACAAATCGGGCATCAAGCCCGAGTGGATGATCCTCGAAGTGCTGCCGGTGCTGCCGCCGGAACTGCGCCCGCTCGTTCCGCTGGACGGTGGCCGCTTCGCGACCTCGGACCTGAACGATCTGTACCGGCGCGTGATCAACCGGAACAACCGGTTGAAGCGCCTGCTCGAGCTCAAGGCGCCGGACATCATCGTGCGCAACGAGAAGCGGATGCTGCAGGAGGCCGTGGACTCGCTGCTCGACAACGGCCGTCGCGGCAAGGCGATGACGGGCGCCAACAAGCGGCCGCTGAAGTCGCTCGCCGACATGATCAAGGGCAAGGGCGGCCGCTTCCGCCAGAACCTGCTCGGCAAGCGCGTCGACTACTCGGGCCGCTCGGTCATCGTGGTCGGCCCGCAGCTGAAGCTGCACCAGTGCGGCCTGCCCAAGCTGATGGCGCTCGAGCTCTTCAAGCCCTTCATCTTCAACAAGCTCGAGACGATGGGCCTCGCCACCACGATCAAGGCGGCGAAGAAGATGGTCGAGAGCCAGGAGCCGGTGGTGTGGGACATCCTGGAAGAGGTGATCCGCGAGCACCCGGTGCTGCTGAACCGGGCGCCGACGTTGCACCGTCTGGGCATCCAGGCATTCGAGCCGGTGCTGATCGAAGGCAAGGCGATCCAACTGCATCCGCTGGTCTGTACGGCTTTCAATGCCGACTTCGACGGCGACCAGATGGCGGTCCACGTGCCGCTTTCGCTGGAAGCGCAGATGGAGGCGCGCACGCTGATGCTCGCGTCAAACAACGTGCTGCTGCCGTCGAATGGCGAGCCCTGCATCGTGCCGTCGCAGGACATCGTGCTCGGCCTCTACTACGCAACGCGCGAGAAGATCGGCGCCGCGGGCGAGGCAATGGCATTCGCCGACGTCGCCGAGGTGGCGCGCGCCTACGACTCGCGTCAGGTCGAGCTGCACGCCAGGATCGTCGTGCGCATCCGCGAAGCCGAGCGCAGGAACGGCGAGCGGATCGAGAAGGTGACGCGCTACGAGACGACGGTCGGCCGCGCCCTGCTGTCCGAGATCCTGCCGCTGGGGTTCCCGTTCAGCTACATCAACAAGCCGCTCAAGAAGAAGGAAATCTCGCGCATCATCAACGCGAGCTTCCGCCGCTGCGGGTTGCGCGAGACGGTGATCTTCGCCGACAAGCTGATGCAGGCCGGGTACAGCCTGGCCACACGCGGCGGCATCAGCTTCGCGGCGGACGACATGCTCGTCCCGGCCGAGAAGCAAACGATCATCGAGAAGTCCGAGAAGGAAGTGAAGGAGATCGAGGCGCAGTACACCTCGGGTCTCGTCACGCAGGGCGAGCGCTACAACAAGGTGGTGGACATCTGGGGCCGGGCGGGCGACGAAATCGCGAAGGCGATGATGGCGCAGCTCGGTACGATGGAGGTCACCGACAGCAAGGGCCAGAAGGTCAAGCAGGACTCGTTCAACTCGATCTTCATGATGGCGGATTCGGGTGCGCGGGGTTCGGCGGCGCAGATCCGGCAGCTGGCCGGCATGCGCGGGCTGATGGCGAAGCCCGACGGATCGATCATCGAGACGCCCATCACCGCGAATTTCCGCGAGGGCCTGAACGTGCTGCAGTACTTCATCAGCACGCACGGTGCGCGGAAGGGTCTTGCCGACACCGCGCTCAAGACGGCGAACTCGGGTTACCTGACGCGTCGTCTCGTCGACGTCACGCAGGACCTCGTGGTCACCGAGGACGATTGCGGCACGCGCAACGGCGTGGCCATGAAGGCGCTGGTGGAAGGCGGCGAAGTGATCGAGCCGCTGCGCGAGCGGATCCTGGGGCGCACGGTGGTTGCCGACGTCGTCAACCCCGAGACGCAGGAGACGCTGTTCGAAAGTGGCACGCTGCTGGGGGAAGACGAAGTCGACCAGATCGAGCTTCTCGGCATCGACGAAGTGAAGGTGCGCACCCCGCTCACCTGCGACACGCGGTACGGCCTGTGCGCCAAGTGTTACGGTCGCGATCTCGGTCGCGGGCATCTCGTCAACGTCGGCGAAGCAGTGGGGGTGATCGCCGCGCAGTCGATAGGCGAGCCGGGCACGCAGCTTACGATGCGGACGTTCCACATCGGCGGTGCGGCGTCGCGGACCGCGGCCGCGTCGCAGGTCGAGTCCAAGTCGGCGGGCATGGTGCGGTTCTCCGCGCTGATTCGCTACGTGACCAACGCGAAGGGGGAGCTGATCGTCATCGCCCGTTCGGGCGAAGTCACGATCCACGACGACAACGGCCGCGAGCGCGAGCGCCACAAGGTGCCGTACGGCGCGACGCTGCAGGCCAAGGACGGCGATGTCGTCAAGGCGGGCAAGGTGCTCGCGACGTGGGACGCGACCGCGCGGCCGATCATCACCGAGTATGCGGGTACCGTGAAGTTCGAGAACGTCGAGGAAGGCGTGACGGTGGCGAAGCAGGTCGACGAGGTCACGGGGCTCTCCACGCTCGTCGTCATCGACCCGAAGCGCCGCGCCGGAACGACGGCCAAGGGCGTACGCCCGCAGGTGAAGCTGCTGGACGAAGCCGGCAACGAGATCATGCTCGCCGGAAGCGACCACGCGGTGAACATCACGTTCCAGCTGGGGTCGATCATCACGGTGAAGGACGGCCAGCGGGTGAGCGTGGGCGAGGTGCTCGCGCGGATCCCGCAGGAGACGTCGAAGACCCGCGACATCACGGGTGGCCTGCCGCGCGTGGCGGAGCTCTTCGAGGCGCGTTCGCCGAAGGATGCGGGCATGCTGGCGGAGGTGACGGGCACGGTGTCGTTCGGCAAGGACACGAAGGGCAAGCAGCGCCTGGTCATCACGGACCTCGACGGCGTCGCCCACGAGTACCTGATCCCCAAGGACAAGCACGTCACCGCGCACGACGGCCAGGTGGTGAACAAGGGCGAGATGATCGTCGACGGCCCGGCGGACCCGCACGACATCGTGCGGCTCCTCGGCGTGGAAGCGCTCGCGCGCTACATCACGGACGAGGTGCAGGACGTCTACCGTCTGCAGGGCGTGAAGATCAACGACAAGCACATCGAGGTGATCGTGCGGCAGATGCTGCGCCGCGTTCAGATCGAGGATGCGGGCGACACGCGCTTCATCCACGGCGAGCAGGCCGAGCGCTCGGACGTGCTGGACGAGAACGACAAGGCGACCGAGGCGGGCAAGCAGGCGGCGACCTACCACCACATGCTGCTCGGCATCACCAAGGCGTCGCTGTCGACCGACTCGTTCATCTCGGCGGCATCGTTCCAGGAGACCACGCGGGTACTCACGGAGGCCGCGATCATGGGCAAGAAGGACGACCTTAGAGGCTTGAAGGAGAACGTGATCGTCGGCCGCCTGATTCCGGCGGGTACCGGCCTTGCGCATCACAACGCGCGCAAGCGCGCCAAGCTGCTCGGGCCGGAGACGCTCACGATCGGCCCGGAAGCAGGGGTGGAGGCGCCGGCCGAGCCGGTGCCGATGGCGGCTTCGGGCGAGATTCCGGCGAACGCGGCATAGCGAGAACGCGCACCGCCGGCCGCAACGCCGGCGGCAGCAACCTCACGATGGGTCGGTGGAGACGCCGGCCCGTGCTTTCTGACGCGCTGCAGCTTGACGCGACGCGGCGCGTTCTGGAAACTCGCGCGTCCTTGGCAACCCGCCGATTTCGCGCGTTCGCGAGCGCGAGGGGCGGCAAGGACGCGTCGTCGTCGTCCGTTTCATGTTGGGAACGCGCGCGGATCCGGCAACGGGATGCCGCGCGATCACCGTCATCCGCCCCAGGAGAAACCGATGTTCCTTCGCAATGTGGCAGCCACCCTCTGCGCCGGCATGCTGTTCGCCGGCCCCGTCTCGCCGGCGGCCGCCCAGGCCCCGGTGCGTCCGCCGTACGGTACGGCGATCAACCTCGAGACCGCGAAGAAGGTCGCGGCCGCCGCCGCCGCCGAAGCGAAGAAGAACAGCTGGAACGTCGCTATCGCGATCGTCGACAACCACGGCATGCTGATCTATTACGAAATGGCTGACGACACGCAGACGGGCAGCGCCGTGGTCGCCGTCGACAAGGCGCGCTCCGCGGCGATGTTCCGGCGCACGTCGAAGGAGTTCGAAGACAACGTCGCAAGCGGCCGCGTCGCGATCCTCGGGCTGACGGGAGCGACGCCGATCGAGGGCGGCATTCCCCTGGTGGCGGGCGGCAAGATGGTCGGGGCGATCGGCGTCAGCGGCGTGACGTCGGGGCAGGACGCACAGATTGCGAAGGCAGGCGCCGATTCGCTGAAATAGGACGCGGCGCGCCCGCGAGCGGCGCGCTTCGGACCCGAACGGGCCGGCAGCGATGCCGGGCCGTCGTTTTTCGGTGGTAGGTCTGTACGTTGGACATGTTCACTACAGCTCTTGATTTCGAGGCGGGGGCGGGTGAAACTTGTCACTCGTCCTTGGCGCCACGACAAGGCGCCGAAAAACTCCGAGGAGGAAACCATGCGCTTGCCCACCTGGACCGTCGCGCTTGCTGTGGCGGCAGCGCTTGCCGCGCCGCCCACCACGGCGCAGACCAAGCCCGACAACCTGCAGAGCCTCAAGCAGTTCAAGGTTGCGACGACCGACCTCAACATACCGCCGGTGCCGCAGGCGGGCCGCAACGCCGATGCGATCCGCGAGAACCTGAAGAAGGTCAAGCTGCCGCCGGGCTTCAAGATCGAGCTCTATGCGATCGTGCCCGATGCGCGGCACATGGCCGTTGCGCCGTCGACCAACATGCTCTTCGTCGGCACCCGCAAGACCAATGTGTGGGCCGTGACCGACCGCAACGGCGATGGCGTGGCGGACGAGGTCAAGGCGTTTGCGCCGTCGCTCAACTTCAAGGTCCCGAACGGTGTCTGCTGGACCAGGGACGGGTTCCTGATCGTCGTCGAGCACAACCGCATCCTGAACTTCCCGGCTGCGGAGTTCTTCTACGAGGGTCCGGACGTCGCGGTGATCGAGGTCGTGCCACAGGGGCAGCTGATCCCGGCAGAGGAGGAGTCGTTCAACCACGGCGCACGCGTCTGCCGGATCGGCAAGGACGGCATGCTCTACGTCGCGCTCGGCCAGCCGTTCAACGTGCCGCCGCGCGACAAGCTCGACCTGTACAAGAAATGGGGCATCGGCGGCATCGTCCGGCTGAACCCGTTCGACGGCAGCAAGCGCGAGGTCTACACGACCGGCATCCGCAACTCGGTCGGCATCGAGTTCAACCCGAAGGACAACACGCTCTGGTTCACCGACAACCAGACCGACGGCATGGGCGACGACATTCCCGCCGGCGAGATCAACCGCGCCACCGCCGCGGGCCAGTTCTTCGGCTATCCGTGGATCCAGGGCAAGACGCGGATCACCGAGCACGGCTACGACAAGGATCCGCTGCCGCCGAACGTGACGAATCCGCAGGTGTACATGGACGCGCACGCGGCGGATCTCGGCCTCACGTTTTACACGGGCAACAAGTTCCCGGCCAAGTACCGCGGCGGCATCTTCTCGGCGCAGCACGGCTCGTGGAATCGCACCGTCCCCATCGGCGCACGGGTCATGTTCACGTCGCTCAAGGCGGATGGCACGGCCGACAAGACCGAGGTGTTCGCGGAGGGCTGGCTCGATCCGGAGACGAAGCGCTATCGCGGCCGGCCCGTCGACGTGGCCGAGCTGCCCGACGGCTCGATTCTGGTCTCGGACGACTTCGCCGGCGCCATCTATCGGATCTGGTACGCCGGGGAGTGAATCCTGGGCAATGGGTGCGCCGCGCGGCGCACCCGGTGCGCACCGACATGCGCAATCCTCTCGTTGTGATGGTGCTGCTCGTCGCGACCGTCGCGGCCGTGCCTGCCGCCCGGGGGGCGGACGCGGCGGTGGGCCGGCAGAAGGCCGCCGCCTGCGTGGCGTGCCATGGCGAATTCGGCATCAGCGTGTTCCCCAACGCACCGCATCTCGCAGGACAACCCGAGATCTATCTGGCCGAGCAAATGCGGCTCTACCGGTCAGGCAAGCGCAGTAACGAGGTCATGGCGGTGATCGCGAAGCCGCTTTCCGATGCCGATATCGATGCGCTTGCCGCTTGGTTCGCGGCGATCGAGGTGCAGGCCAAGCCGCCGAAGTAGCGCCCCTGCTTGCTTGCGGTCGCTCCGGAGGGCCGGCGGTGCCTGTCCGTTAGTGCCGGGAAACGATATCCGCCGACCGCGCGGCCCAGTTCTTGCCGGTCGCGGACGCGGCCTCGCGCCCGCCCTTTCCGCGGCTGGTGCGCCGCAGCAGCGCGTTGACATGAACACCGTTTCCCTTTAATATTTCAAGTCTTTTGCGCTCCCCGGCCGGCGGCCAAGACAACCGGCCGGCGAGGGTTACGCAGGCGTACCCCGTCGCGACTGTCGGCGGAGGCGCGAAAAGGTGGCCTCAAGCCGGCTGGCGGAACCAAATACCCGCTGGCGCTTGGGCCACTTTGATTTGATCGAGGCAGCAAGACACACCGTAAGCGGCAATGAGCCCTGCGGGGCGCACCGAAGCGCGTCGCCGCACACTCAGGACAACTCAAGCGGGTTCGATAAACAGCGCACGCGACACGCGCATGCATTAACGCGGAAGAAGCACGAATGCCAACCATCAATCAGCTGGTGCGTAAGGGCCGCGAGCCCGCCGTCTCCAAGAGCAAGGTTCCGGCGCTGCAACAAAGCCCGCAGAAGCGCGGCGTCTGCACGCGCGTGTACACCACGACTCCGAAGAAGCCGAACTCGGCGCTGCGGAAGGTCGCCAAGGTGCGTCTCACCAACGGCTTCGAGGTGATCAGCTACATCGGCGGTGAGGGCCACAACCTGCAGGAGCACTCGGTCGTGCTGATTCGCGGCGGTCGCGTGAAGGACCTGCCGGGTGTGCGCTACCACATGGTGCGCGGCGCGCTCGACACCGCCGGCGTCAAGGACCGCAAGCAGGCCCGCTCCAAGTACGGTGCGAAACGGCCTAAGCAGGGTTAGTACCAACCGACTAAAGCGGGCGAAAGCGATTGACGCTTTCGCCCGAACGGAGCTTAGCAATGCCTCGACGCAGAGAAATCCCCAAGCGCGAAATCCTCGCCGACCCCAAGTTCCACAACACGGACGTGGCGAAATTCATGAACGTGCTGATGACGAGCGGCAAGAAGTCGGTCGCCGAGCGCATCGTTTACGGCGCGTTCGACGCGATCAGCAAGAAGGGCGGTAAGGATCCGCTGGAAGTCTTCTCGCAGGCGCTGCAGAACACCCGGCCGATGGTCGAGGTGAAGAGCCGCCGCGTGGGCGGAGCCAACTTCCAGGTTCCGGTCGAAGTGCGCCCCGTGCGGCGGATGGCGCTCGCGATGCGATGGCTGCGCGAGGCGGCGCGCAAGCGCGGCGAGAAGTCGATGGGTGCGCGCCTCGCGGGCGAGCTGATGGACGCCGCGGAAGGCCGCGGCGGCGCGGTGAAGAAGCGCGAGGAAGTGCACCGCATGGCGGAGGCCAACAAGGCCTTCTCGCATTTCCGCTTCTGATCCCCATATCGGGAAGACCACAACTGCTAGCAGCAAGAGACAGGACGGCAGTGCGCGCGCGGGGAGCGATCCTCCCGGGGCGAGCGCCGCCGAAACGAACGTGCCCCGAACAACTCCAATCGAGCGGTATCGCAACATCGGCATCAGTGCGCACATTGATGCCGGCAAGACCACGACCACCGAACGCATCCTGTTCTACACCGGCGTCTCCCACAAGATCGGCGAGGTGCACGACGGCGCGACCGTCATGGACTGGATGGAGCAGGAGCGCGAGCGCGGAATCACGATCACGTCGGCGGCGACGACCTGCTTCTGGAAGGGGATGGACAACAACCGTCCGGAGCACCGGATCAACATCATCGACACGCCGGGCCACGTCGACTTCACGATCGAAGTCGAGCGCTCGATGCGCGTCCTCGACGGCGCGTGCATGGTCTATTGCGCCGTCGGCGGCGTGCAGCCGCAGTCGGAAACCGTCTGGCGCCAGGCCAACAAGTACAACGTGCCGCGGCTTGCATTCGTCAACAAGATGGACCGCCAGGGCGCGAGCTTCTTCAAGGTCTACGACCAGATGAAGTCGCGGCTCAAGGCCAATCCCGTGCCGATCCAGGTTCCGATCGGCGCCGAGGAGAAGTTCGAGGGCGTGGTCGACCTGATCCTCATGAGGGCGATCTACTGGGACGACTCGACGCAGGGCATGAAGTACGATCTGCGCGACGTTCCCGGCGAGCTCAAGGCGACGGCCGACGAGTGGCGCGAGAAGATGGTCGAAAGCGCGGCGGAGGCAAACGAAGAATTGATGAACAAGTACCTCGAGTCGGGCGAGCTCTCGGTCGAGGAAATCAAGCGCGGCCTGCGCTTGCGCACGGTCGCAGGCGAGATCGTCCCGATGCTTTGCGGCTCCGCGTTCAAGAACAAGGGCGTGCAGGCGATGCTCGACGCCGTGATCGATTACATGCCGGCGCCGACGGACATTCCGCCGGTCAAGGGCGAGCTCGAGAACGGCCAGATGGGCGAGCGCAAGGCGTCCGACTCGGAGCCGTTCGCAGGGCTCGCGTTCAAGATCATGACCGACCCGTACGTCGGCCAGCTGATCTTCTTTCGCGTGTATTCGGGCGTCGTGAACTCGGGCGACACCGTCTACAACCCGATCAAGGGCAGGAAGGAGCGCCTCGGCCGGATCCTGCAGATGCACGCCAACCAGCGCGAGGAGATCAAGGAAGTCCGCGCGGGCGACATCGCGGCGGCGGTCGGCCTCAGGGAAGCGACGACCGGCGACACGCTGTGCGATCCGGCGAAGGTGATCACGCTCGAGAAGATGATCTTCCCGGAGCCCGTGATCCACGTCGCGGTCGAGCCGAAGACGAAGGCCGACCAGGAGAAGATGGGCATCGCGCTCAACCGCCTCGCGCAGGAGGATCCGTCCTTCCGCGTGCGCACGGACGAGGAGTCGGGCCAGACGATCATCTCCGGGATGGGCGAGCTGCACCTCGAGATCATCGTCGACCGCATGAAGCGCGAGTTCGGGGTCGAGGCGAACGTGGGTGCGCCGGAAGTGGCGTACCGCGAAGCGATCCGCAAGCCGGTCGAGGTCGAGGGCAAGTTCATCAAGCAGTCGGGCGGCCGCGGCCAGTACGGCCACGTCTGGATCAAGCTCGAGCCGAACGACGCCGGCAAGGGTTTCGAGTTCGTCGATGCGATCAAGGGCGGCACGGTGCCGCGCGAGTACATCCCCGCGGTGGAAAAGGGATTGAACGAGACGCTGCCGAACGGCGTTCTCGCGGGCTTCCCGGTCGTCGACGTCAAGGTGACGCTGTTCGACGGCAGCTACCACGACGTCGACTCGAACGAGAATGCGTTCAAGATGGCCGCGTCGATGGCCTTCAAGGACGGCATGCGCAAGGCCCACCCGGTGCTGCTCGAGCCGATGATGGCGGTCGAGGTCGAGACACCCGAGGATTTCATGGGCAACGTGATGGGCGACCTGTCGTCCCGCCGCGGCATCGTGCAGGGCATGGACGACAACCCGACGGGCAAGGTGATCAAGGCCGAGGTGCCGCTTGCCGAGATGTTCGGATACTCGACGACGCTGCGTTCGTTGTCGCAGGGCCGCGCCACCTACACGATGGAATTCAAGCACTACACCGAGGCGCCAAAGAACGTCGCCGAGGCGATCATCAACAAGAAGTCGTAAGCGAGTCGGGCAAGAGAGCACCCCTGCTCTTGTCCGGAATTACTTTCCACCGATCGCCGGCGAAGTCCGACGATGGGTGGCAACGAGGTCAACGAGCAAGCTGGAGAGTGCCATGGCGAAGGGCAAGTTTGAGCGTACGAAGCCGCACGTGAATGTGGGGACGATAGGGCACGTGGATCACGGGAAGACGACGTTGACGGCGGCGATGACGCTGGTGTTGTCGAAGAAGTTTGGTGGGGAGGCGAGGGCGTACGACCAGATCGACAATGCGCCGGAGGAGAAGGCGCGGGGGATCACGATCAACACGGCGCACGTGGAGTACGAGACGAAGAATCGGCATTACGCGCACGTGGACTGTCCGGGGCATGCGGACTATGTGAAGAACATGATCACGGGTGCGGCGCAGATGGATGGGGCGATTTTGGTGGTATCGGCGGCGGACGGGCCGATGCCGCAGACGCGGGAGCACATACTGCTGGCGCGGCAGGTGGGGGTGCCGTACATCATTGTCTACATGAACAAGGCGGACATGGTGGACGACAAGGAGCTCTTGGAGCTGGTGGAGCTGGAGGTACGGGAGTTGTTGTCGAAGTACGAGTTTCCTGGGGACAAGACGCCGATCGTGATTGGGTCGGCGAAGCTGGCGCTGGAGGGGGACAAGGGGGAGTTGGGGGAGGTTTCGATCATGAAGCTGGCCGATGCGCTGGACAGCTACATTCCGACGCCGCAGCGGCTGATTGACGGGCCGTTTTTGATGCCGGTGGAGGACGTATTTTCGATCTCGGGTCGTGGGACGGTGGTGACGGGGCGGGTGGAGCGGGGGGTGGTGAAGGTGGGGGAGGAGATCGAGATTGTGGGGTTGCGGCCGACGGTGAAGACGGTGTGCACGGGGGTGGAGATGTTCCGCAAGCTGTTGGATCAGGGGCAGGCGGGGGACAACGTTGGGGTGTTGTTGCGGGGGACGAAGCGGGAGGAAGTGGAGCGTGGGCAGGTGCTGGCGAAGCCGGGGTCGATCACGCCGCACACGAAGTTCACGGCGGAGGTGTATGTGCTGAGCAAGGAGGAGGGGGGTCGGCACACGCCGTTTTTCAATGGATATCGGCCGCAGTTTTATTTTCGGACGACGGATGTGACGGGGTCGATCGAGTTGCCGGCGGGGACGGAGATGGTGATGCCCGGGGACAACATACAGATGCAGGTGGCGCTGATTGCGCCGATTGCGATGGAAGAGGGGCTGCGGTTTGCGATCCGCGAGGGTGGCCGCACGGTCGGCGCCGGCGTGGTCGCGAAAATCACCGAGTGAGAGCGGCGTCCTTCGGGCTGACACTCCGTTGCTGGTGGAATTCCTTGCTCGTGTACGTCCGTGTGCACGTCGCTTCGGAATTCTCCTCGCACCTCGTCTCTGCCCGAAATACTGGCTCTCCCCGCGCCTTCGTTGAGGCGCTGCTGAAACGACGAAAGTTGGAACGATGCAAAACCAGAGAATCCGCATTCGCCTGAAGGCGTTCGACTACAAGCTGATCGACCAGTCGGCGCTCGAGATCGTGGAGACGGCGAAGCGCTCGGGCGCGGTGGTGAAAGGCCCGGTCCCGCTGCCGACCAAGATCGAGCGTTACGACGTCCTGCGCTCGCCGCACGTCAACAAGACGTCGCGCGACCAGTTCGAGATCCGCACGCACCTGCGGCTCATGGACATCATCGACCCGACCGACAAGACGGTCGACCAGCTGATGAAGCTCGACCTGCCGGCGGGCGTGGATGTCGAAATCAAGCTTCAGTAACCGATAGCAGTACGGCGTGGCGCATTCGCGGGCCACGCCGCGAAGGATCCGGAGCGATCCGGAAGGATGGCCGGCCAATTGGAGCCGGCACCCCGCGCGAGCGGGGCAACCAAGAAGAGAGATGAAAATGTCACTCGGACTTGTCGGTCGCAAGATTGGCATGACCCGCGTCTTCGCCGAGGATGGAACGTCCATCCCGGTGACGGTGCTCGACGTCGCCAACAATCGCGTCACGCAGATCAAGACCCCGGAGACCGACGGCTACGCGGCCGTGCAGGTCACCTATGGCAAGCGTCGCCCGTCGCGCGTGGCCAAGCCGCTGGCGGGCCACCTCGCCAAGGCGGGTGTCGAGGCCGGCGTTGCGCTGAAGGAGTTCCACGTGTCCGCGGACGAGCTCGCGAAGTTCAAGGCGGGCGACGTCGTCGGCGTGGAGACGTTCGCAGCAGGCCAGCGGGTGGACGTCACCGGCACGACGAAGGGCCGTGGCTTCTCGGGCGTGATTCGCCGTCACCATTTCAGCTCCAACCGCGCCTCGCACGGCAACTCGGTGTCGCACAACAAGCCGGGCTCGATCTCGATGGCGCAGGACCCGGGCCGCGTTTTTCCGGGCAAGCGCCTTCCGGGCCAGCACGGCAACGTGACACGCACTGCACAGACGCTGACGGTGGTGCGCGTCGACAAGGAGCGCGGCTTGCTGCTCGTCAAGGGCGCGGTGCCGGGAGCGGACGGCGGCCACATTGTCGTGCGCCCGTCCGTGAAGACGCCCGCGACGAAGGGGGCGTGACGATGGATCTCAAGCTCATCGACGACAACGGCCAGCCCGCCGCGACGGTTTCCGGGTCCGACGCGCTGTTCGCCCGCGACTACAACGAGGCGCTGATCCACCAGGTCGTCACCGCGTACCAGGCGAACGCACGCCAGGGCACACGCGCGCAGAAGGCGCGGGGCGACATCAACAAGTCGCACAAGAAGCCCTGGCGCCAGAAGGGCACGGGCCGCGCGCGCGCGGGCCAGGCCAACAGCCCGCTGTGGCGCGGAGGGGGCAAGATCTTCCCGAGCACGCCCGACGAGAACTTCGAGCAGAAGCTGAACCGCAAGATGTACCGCGCCGGCATTGCCTCCATTCTGTCGCAACTCGTGCGCGAGGATCGTCTTGCCGTCATCGAGGGCCTCGCGCTCGACGCGCCGAAGACCAAGCTCTTCGCGCAGAAGATCAAGGGCCTGGGCTACGCCGGCACCGTGCTGGTGGTCACCGACAAGCTCGAGGAGAACGTTTTCCTCGCGTCCCGCAACCTGCCCGACGTGCTCGTCCTCGAAACCCGCGAGGTCGATCCGGTGAGCCTCGTGCGTTTCGAGAACGTGCTGCTCACCAAGGCGGCCGTCGCGCAATTCGAGGAGATGCTGGGATGAACCCCGCCACCACACCCGCCAAGCGCTACAACCAGGAACGTCTGATGACGGTCCTGCTCGCGCCCGTGATCTCGGAGAAGGGCACACACATCGCCGACAAGTTCGAGCAGGTGATCTTCCGCGTCGCGCAGGATGCGACCAAGCCGGAAGTGAGGGCCGCCGTCGAGCTGATGTTCAAGGTCGAGGTCGAGTCAGTCCAGATCAGTAACGTGCGCGGCAAGCAGAAGCGCTTTGGCCAGTTCATGGGCCGCCGGCGCAACTGGAAGAAGGCCTACGTGTGCCTGAAGCCAGGCCAGGAAATCAACTTCGCGGCGGAGGCCTGATCATGCCCCTCGTCAAAGTCAAGCCGACATCCGCCGGCCGGCGCGCGCTGGTCAAGGTCGTCAACCCGAGTCTGCACAAGGGCCGGCCCTTCGAGGCGCTGACCGAAAGCCAGAAGCGCGGGTCGGGACGCAACAACAACGGCCACATCACGATCCGGCACAAGGGCGGCGGTCACAAGCAGCACTATCGCATCGTCGATTTCCGTCGCAACAAGGACGGCATCGCGGCGAAGGTCGAGCGCCTCGAATACGACCCGAACCGCAGCGCGCATCTTGCGCTCCTGCTGTACGCGGACGGCGAGCGTCGCTACATCGTCGCGCCGCGGGGCGTGGCGGTGGGCACCGAGCTCATGTCGGGCGTGGAAGCGGGCATCAAGCCGGGCAACACGCTGCCGCTGCGCAACATCCCGGTCGGCACGACGATCCACTGCATCGAGATGCAGCCGGGTCGCGGCGCGCAGCTCGCGCGCTCTGCCGGCGCGGGCGTGCAGCTGCTCGCGCGCGAAGGCATCTACGCGCAGCTCAGGCTCCGCTCGGGCGAAATCCGCAAGGTGCACGTCGACTGCCGCGCGACGATTGGCGAGGTGGGCAACGAGGAGCACAGCCTGCGCTCGATCGGCAAGGCCGGCGCGAACCGCTGGCGCGGCAAGCGCCCGACGGTGCGCGGAATCGCGATGAACCCGGTCGACCACCCGCACGGCGGCCGCACCAACGGCGGCGGCCATCCGGTCTCGCCGTGGGGCACGCCGACCAAGGGCTACAAGACGCGGAAGAACAAGCGCACGGACGTGATGATCGTCCGCCGGCGCCAGAAGGCGAAGGGATAAGCGATGGCACGTTCAATCAAGAAGGGTCCGTTCGTCGACGACCATCTGGTGAAGAAGGTGGGCGCGGCGCGCGCGACTTCCGACAAGCGGCCGATCAAGACCTGGTCGCGGCGGTCGACGATCACCCCGGACTTCGTGGGACTCACGATCGCCGTCCACAACGGCAAGCAGCACATCCCCGTCTACGTGACCGAGAACATGGTCGGCCACAAGCTGGGCGAATTCTCCCTCACCCGGACCTTCAAGGGCCACTCCTCGGACAGGAAGTCCGCGGCGCCGGCGGCCCCGAAGAAGAAGTAAGGAGCGGACGATGCAAACCACTGCCACGCTGCGCGGCATCCGGCTCTCGGCACAGAAGGGCCGGCTGGTCGCCGATCAGATCCGCGGATTGCCCGTCGGGAAGGCGATCGACCTGCTGACGTTCAGCCCGAAGAAGGGCGCGCGGATCATCAGGAAGGTGCTGGAGAGCGCGATCGCCAACGCCGAGCACAACGACGGCGCCGACATCGACGAGCTCAAGGTGACGACGATCTACGTCGACAAGGCCGAGACGCTGAAGCGCATGAGCCCGCGCGCCAAGGGCCGCGGCAACGTGATCGGAAAGCAGAGCTGCCACATCCACATTGTCGTCGGCGACGGCAAGGGGAAATAGGGAACGCCATGGGACAGAAGATACATCCGACCGGGTTCCGCCTGGCCGTCAACCGCAACTGGGCATCGAAGTGGTTCGCGAACAGCAAGAACTTCGCGCCCACGCTCGGCGAGGACATCAAGGTCCGCGAGTACCTGAAGCGCAAGCTCGCGCACGCCTCGGTCGCGAAGATCACGATCGAGCGGCCCGCGAAGAACGCCCGCATCACCGTGCACAGCGCCCGTCCGGGCGTGGTGATCGGCAAGAAGGGCGAGGACATCGAGACGCTGCGCGCCGATCTGCGCCGGATGATGGGCGGCGATGTGGGCCTGAACATCGAGGAAATCCGCAAGCCCGAGATCGACGCGCAGCTGATCGCGGACTCGATCGCCCAGCAGCTGCAGAAGCGGATCATGTTCCGCCGTGCGATGAAGCGCGCGATGCAGAACGCGATGCGTCTCGGCGCCCAGGGCATCAAGATCATGTCGTCCGGCCGGCTCAACGGCGCCGAAATCGCGCGCACCGAGTGGTACCGCGAAGGCCGTGTGCCGCTGCATACACTGCGTGCCGACATCGAGTACGGCTTTGCCGAGGCGCGCACGACCTATGGCGTCATCGGCATCAAGGTTTGGGTGTTCAAGGGCGAGGTAATGCCGCACAACGCGGAGCCGGCCGCCGCGCCGGCTGCCGCGCCGGATGCGCCGAAGCGCCCGCGTCGTGCAGGAGCGAAGAATGCTGCAGCCAGCTAGAAGGAAGTACCGCAAGGAGCAGAAGGGCCGCAACAAGGGCGTGGCCACCGTCGGCAACAAGGTTTCCTTCGGCGAGTACGGCTTGAAGGCCACCGGCCGCGGCCGCCTGACCGCCCGCCAGATCGAGGCGGCGCGGCGGGCAATGACGCGCCACATCAAGCGCGGCGGCCGGATCTGGATCCGCATCTTTCCCGACAAGCCGGTCTCGCAGAAGCCGGCGGAGGTCCGCATGGGCAACGGCAAGGGCAACCCGGAGTACTACGTCGCCGAGATCGTTCCGGGCAAGGTGCTCTACGAAATGGACGGTGTCGACGAGACGCTCGCCCGCGAGGCTTTCGCGCTCGCTGCGGCGAAGCTGCCGATCCGCACGACGTTCGTGCATCGGCTGATCGGCTGACGGAGGCTCGTGATGAAGGCATCGGAAGCGAAGAAGAACCTCGGGGCGAAGTCGGCTGCCGAGCTGCAGGAGGAGCTCACTGCGCTCCTGCGCGAGCAGTTCGGTCTGCGGATGCAGAAGACGACGCAGCAGCTCACGAACACGGCGAAGTTGAACCAGGTCCGGCGCAGCATCGCGCGCGTGCGGACGCTGATCGGACAGAAGGCGGGCCAGGCATGAGCGAACAAGCCACAACCGAGAAGACGGGCACCGCTGCGGCGCCGACCCGCAAGCCGCTCGTCGCGACGCTCACCGGGCGCGTGGTCAGCGACAAGATGAACAAGACGGTCACGGTGCTGGTCGAGCGCCGGGTCACCCACCCGCTTTACGGCAAGGTGGTGACCCGCTCGGCCAAATACCACGCGCACGACGAGGACAACGAGTGCAAGCAGGGCGATCTGGTCGAGATCGTCGCCACGCGCAAGCTTTCCAAGACCAAGGCGTGGCGGGTGTCGCGGCTGATCGAGAAGGCGCGCACGGTCTAGGGTGTGAACAGGCTCTAGGCGCCGGGGTTGCGGGAGAGCAGCAAGCGTGCCATAATTTGCGATTCGTTTGCCGCGGCGTTGGACGTCCGGTTGCCGCCGGGCGGGAAGGCCGCGACCCTTCCCCGGGATGGGCATTCCGTCCGTCCGGCCACGGGGTCCAAAACTGGCCGCCGTTGCTGCACCGGCCGCCTCAAGCCGGCGGACGCGGCGGGTCAAGTTGGAGAGAAGGCAGTCATGATCCAGATGCAGACGGTGCTGGACGTCGCCGACAACACGGGCGCACGTTCGGTCATGTGCATTAAGGTGCTGGGCGGCTCCAAGCGCCGCTACGCGCACATCGGCGACGTGATCAAGGTGTCCGTCAAGGATGCCGCCCCGCGCGGGCGCGTCAAGAAGGGCGAGATCTACAACGCCGTGGTCGTGCGCACCCGCCACGGGGTCCGCCGCGACGACGGCGCGCTGATCCGCTTCGACACCAACGCGGCGGTGCTGCTCAACGCCAAGCTCGAGCCCATCGGCACCCGCATCTTCGGGCCGGTCACGCGCGAACTGCGCACCGAGCGCTTCATGAAGATCGTGTCGCTCGCGCCCGAAGTGCTGTAGCGGCGCGAGAGCAAGGAGTCCCGAAGAATGCGCAAGATCAAGAAGGGCGACAACGTCGTCGTCATCGCGGGCCGCGACAAGGGCAAGCGCGGCGAGGTCTCGCAGGTGATCGATGCCGGGCACGTGATCGTGAACGGCATCAATCAGGTCAAACGCCACACGCGCCCGAACCCGCTCAAGAACCAGCCGGGCGGCATCGTCAGCAAGGAGATGCCGATCCACGTCTCCAACATCGCGATCTGGAACCCGGTTACGCAGAAGCCCGACCGCGTCGGCGTGCGCCTCCTCGAGGACGGCCGCAAGGTCCGCTTCTACAAGTCCAACGGCGAGCAGATCGGCGCGTAGAGGAAAAGACATGGCCCGCCTGCTGGAAACGTACAGGAAGGAAGTGGTGCCGGCGCTGATGAAGCAGTTCGGCTACAAGTCGGTGATGGAAGTGCCGCGCGTCGAGAAGATCGTTCTCAACATGGGCGTGGGCGAGGCCACCGGCGACAAGAAGCTGCTCGACAACGCCGTCGGCGACATGCAGAAGATCGCCGGGCAGAAGCCAGTGATCACCAAGGCCCGCAAGGCAATCGCGGGCTTCAAGATCCGCGAGGGCTACCCGATCGGCTGCATGGTGACGCTGCGCCACGAGCGGATGTTCGAGTTCCTCGACCGCCTGGTCTCGATCGCGCTGCCGCGCGTGCGCGACTTCCGCGGCGTTTCGGGCAAGGGTTTCGACGGCCAGGGCAACTACAACATGGGCGTCAAGGAACAGATCATCTTCCCGGAGATCGAGTACGACAAGATCGACGTGCTGCGGGGAATGAACATCACGATCACGACGAGCGCCAAGACCGACGCCGAGTGCAAGGCGTTGCTCGCGGCGTTCAAGTTCCCGTTCAAGAGCTGAGGGCCTGCCATGGCGAAGCTTGCAGTCATCAACCGCCAGTACAAGCGCGAGAAGCTGGTCGCGAAGTTCGCGAAGAAGCGAGTCGCGCTGCAGGCGATCATCGACAACCCCAAGGTGTCGGACGAGGACCGTTACGAGGCGCGGCTCAAGCTGCAGCGGTTGCCGCGCAACGCCAACCCGACCCGTCTGCGCAACCGTTGCGCCCTCACCGGCCGCCCGCGCGGCGTCTTCCGCAAGTTCGGCCTCGGCCGCAACAAGCTGCGTGAATACGCGATGAAGGGCGAAATTCCGGGCGTGGTCAAGGCCAGCTGGTAAGAGGTGACGCATGAGCATGAGTGATCCCATCGCCGACATGCTGACCCGCATCCGCAACGCGCAGATGACGGAGCGGGCCACGGTCGAGATGCCCTCCTCGAAGGTCAAGGTCGCCATCGCCCGCGTGCTCCAGGACGAGGGTTACATCGACGGATTCCGCGTCGACGGCGAAACGAAGCCCGTCCTGCAGATCGTGCTCAAGTACTACGCGGGCCGTCCGGTGATCGAGAAGATCGAGCGCGTGTCGAAGCCCGGGTTGCGGATCTACCGCAGCAAGGACGATATTCCGCGCGTGATGAACGGCCTCGGCATCGCGATCGTTTCGACGTCGCAGGGCGTGATGACGGACCGCAAGGCGCGCGCCACCGGTGTCGGCGGCGAAGTGCTCTGCATCGTCGCCTGACGGGAGCCACGAACATGTCACGCATCGGCGACAACCCGGTCAAGCTGCCCGCCAAGGTCGAGGTGCAGCTCGCGGCGGGCCAGATCACCGTCAAGGGCCCGCTGGGCTCGCTGTCGCGCCAGTTCGGCGACGCGGTCGCGATCGAGAAGGACGGTGACCAGCTCGTGTTCAAGGCGGCGAACGACGAAGCATCCGCGTTGCAGGGGACGCTCCGCGCTCTGGTGGCCAACATGGTCAAGGGCGTGACCGACGGTTACGAGAAGAAGCTCACGCTCGTGGGCGTCGGCTACCGCGCGCAGGCGCAGGGCGACAAGCTCAACCTGACGCTCGGCTTCTCGCACCCAGTCGTGCATTCCATGCCCAAGGGCGTGACCGTGCAGACGCCGCAGCAGACGGAAATCGTCGTCAAGGGCATCGACAAGCAGCAAGTCGGCCAGGTGGCCGCGGAGATCCGCGCGTACCGCCCGCCGGAGCCGTACAAGGGCAAGGGTGTCCGCTATCACGACGAGCATGTCGTGATCAAGGAAACCAAGAAGAAGTAGAGATGCGTTTGCAGGCTACTGTGCGACCCGACCGCTTCGGAGCGAACGCCGCTTCGCTCGATGCTCGCGCGGGTGTTTGCCGACCTGCAGATCGCATTTCCCGAGTAACCGGAGACATGCATGAATAAGAAGGAAGCTCGTGTCCGCCGCGCCCGCAAGACGCGGGTGCGCATTGCCGAGCAGGTTGCGACGCGGCTCGTCGTAAGCCGCAGCAACAGCCACATCTACGCGCAGATCGTCGCCCCGACCGGCGACCGCGTGCTCGCGAGCGCCTCGACGGTCGAGGCCGCGGTGCGCAGCGACGTCAAGAACGGCGGCAACAAGGCCGCGGCCGCGATCATCGGCAAGCGCATCGCCGAGAAGGCGAGGGCGCTCGGCATCGAGGCGGTTGCATTCGACCGTTCCGGTTTTCGTTTCCATGGCCGAGTGAAGGCGCTGGCCGACGCAGCCCGCGAGGGCGGCCTCAAGTTCTGAATCAGAGGTTCCAAATGGCAGAGCAACGTCGCAATCCCCGCCAGCCGCAGCAGCAGGACGACCGCGGCGACGGCCTGCGGGAGAAGATGATCGGCATCAACCGCGTCACCAAGGTGGTGAAGGGCGGCCGGATTCTCGGCTTTGCCGCGCTCACCGTGGTCGGCGACGGCGACGGCCGGGTCGGCATGGGCAAGGGCAAGGCGAAGGAAGTGCCCGTTGCCGTTCAGAAGGCGATGGAGGAGGCGCGCCGCAGGATGGTCAAGGTGCGCCTCAAGAAGGGCACGCTGCATCACGCGGTCGAGGGCCGTCACGGCGCGACCAAGGTGTTCATGCAGCCTGCCGCCGAAGGAACCGGTGTGATCGCCGGGGGCCCGATGCGCGCGGTGTGCGAGGTGGTGGGCGTGACCAATGTGCTCGCCAAGTGCCACGGCTCGACCAACCCGTACAACCTCGTTCGCGCGACGCTGGACGCGCTGCTGCGGCAGAGCGCACCGTCGGACATCGCCGCCAAGCGCGGCAAGACGGTCGAAGAGATTCTCGAGGGCTGACCATGATGGCGGACGCGAAGAAGCTCAAGGTGACGCTGGTGAAGGGCGTCGCGCGCACGCGGAAGGACCACCGCGAGACGGTGCGGGGCCTCGGACTCAAGTGGACGAACCACACGGTCGAGGTGGTGGACACGCCGTCCACGCGCGGCATGATCAACAAGGTGGGCTACCTGCTCAAGGTGACGGCCCCGTAGCGAAGCGCAGGCGAAGCCCTTATCCCGTGAATGCGGGGGTCCGGCGACTTTCGCGAAAAGACACCAGGTTCCCGCCTGCGCGGGAACGGCGAAGCAAGCGATATCGGAGCAAGCGATGCGTCTCAACACGATCAAGCCGCCTGCCGGCAGCAACAAAGCGAAGCGCCGCGTCGGGCGCGGCATCGGCTCGGGACTGGGCAAGACCGCCGGCCGCGGCCACAAGGGCCAGAAGTCGCGTTCGGGCGGCTTCCACAAGGTCGGCTTCGAAGGCGGCCAGATGCCGTTGCAGCGCCGCCTGCCCAAGCGCGGCTTCGTTTCGCGCTCGCGCGACGACACGGCCGAAGTGCGGCTGTCTGACCTCGCGAAGCTCCCGGTGGCCGAGATCGACCTGCTGGTGCTCAAGGCCTCGGGCCTCGTGCCCGCGTCTGCGAAGACGGTCAAGGTCATCAGGACCGGCAAGCTCGAGCGCGCGGTCAAGCTTTCCGGCGTGCTGGCGACCAAGGGTGCCAAGGCGGCCATCGAAGCTGCCGGCGGCAGCGTGGCGTAACGGATCCGGGGAAGAAAGTCAGGTAACGACGTGGCAACGGTCAATCCAGCCCTGAAGAGCGGTTCCAAGTACGCCGATTTGAAGCGGCGGCTGTGGTTCCTGCTGGGCGCGCTCATTGTCTACCGGATCGGGACGCACATCCCGGTGCCGGGCATCAACGCGTCCGTGCTGGACGAGCTCTTCCAGTCGCAGCAGGGCGGCATCCTCGGCCTGTTCAACGTGTTCTCGGGCGGCGCGCTCTCGCGCTTCTCGATTCTCGCGCTTGGGATCATGCCGTACATCTCGGCCTCGATCATCATGCAGCTCTGCACGGTGCTGGTCCCGTCGCTCGAGGCGCTGAAGAAGGAGGGCGAGGCCGGCCGCCGCAAGATCACGCAGTACACGCGCTACGCCACGCTGGGCCTCGCATTCTTCCAGGCGCTCGGCATCTCGGTCGCGCTGGAGGCGCAATCGGGACTCGTGCTCGAGCCGGGCATCGGTTTCCGCCTGGTCACGGCGGTGACGCTGGTAACGGGAACGATGTTCCTGATGTGGCTCGGCGAACAGATCACCGAGCGCGGCCTCGGCAACGGCATTTCGCTCATCATCTTTGCCGGCATCGCGGCGGGGCTGCCACGCGCGATCGGGCAGACGCTCGAGCAGGCGCGCACCGGCGCCTACTCGATTCCGCTGGTGCTCGGCATCGCCGCGCTGGTGGTGATCGTCACCGCCTTCGTCGTCTACGTCGAGCGCGCGGTGCGCAAGATCCAGGTGAACTACGCGAAACGCCAGGTAGGCAACAAGGTCTACCAGGGCCAGAGCTCGTTCCTGCCGCTCAAGCTCAACATGGCCGGCGTGATCCCGCCGATCTTCGCCTCGTCGATCATCCTTTTCCCGGCGACGCTCGTGCAGTGGTTCGGCTCCGGCGAGGGCACGGTCTGGCTGCGCGACATCGCGGCGGCGCTGGGACCGGGACAGCCGGTGCACGAGATCCTGTACGCGGCGGCGATCGTCTTCTTCTGCTTCTTCTACACGGCGCTGCAGTACAACCCGAAGGAGACGGCGGACAACCTGAAGAAGAGCGGGGCGTTCATCCCGGGCTACCGGCCGGGCGACCAGACGGCCAAGTACCTCGAGAAGATCAGCACGCGGCTCACGCTTCTCGGCTCGCTCTACCTGGTGATCGTGTGCTTTGTCCCCAATTTCCTCATTGCCTGGAAGAACGTGCCGTTCTACTTCGGCGGCACGTCGCTCCTGATCATCGTCGTGGTGACGATGGACTTCATGACGCAGGTGCAGGCGTACCTCATGTCGCAACAATACGAGAGCCTGCTGCGCAAGGCGAATTTCAAGGGGGGACTGCCCACGCGATGAGCCCTCGTCCCTTCCCATCTCCCGACGGCGGGCGAGGGGAAGAGGAGTGGCTTGCTGCGCACCAGGCGAACGCATGGCGAAGGAAGACGTCATCCAGATGCAGGGCGAGGTCGTCGAAATGCTGCCCAACGCCACGTTTCGGGTGAAGCTCGAGAACGATCACGTGGTACTGGCGCATATCTCGGGAAAGATGCGGATGCACTACATCAAGATCCTGCCGGGCGACAAAGTGACGGTCGAGCTGACGCCGTACGACCTCTCCCGCGCGCGCATCGTCTTCCGCGCGAAGTGATTCAGGAGTGAGTGGTCAGTTGACAGCGAACAGATGCCGCGGCGTCACTGATTGCGCGCCGTGAAGGCGCGATGGGACGGTCGGCTCGGAGAGAGAAATGAAGGTATTGGCATCCGTAAAGAAGATCTGCCGCAAGTGCAAGATCATCCGCCGCAAGGGAGTGGTGCGCGTCATCTGCACCGACCCGCGGCACAAGCAGCGGCAGGGTTAAGGCTCGCACGACAACCGGCGAACGACAGGTAGAAGGCTATGGCACGTATTGCAGGCGTCAACATTCCCAACCACCAGCATGCGGTGATCGCGCTGCAGGCGATCTACGGCATCGGCCCGGCCCGCGCGAAGGCGATCTGCGTGGCCGCCGGCATCGTGCCGTCGACCAAGATCAAGGACCTGTCCGATACCGAGATGGACAAGTTGCGCGAGAACGTCGGCAGGTTCACCGTCGAGGGCGACCTCCGCCGCGAGATGACGATGAGCATCAAGCGGCTGATGGACCTCGGCTGCTACCGCGGCGTCCGCCACCGCAAGGGCTTGCCCGTCCGCGGCCAGCGCACGCGCACCAATGCGCGCACACGCAAGGGGCCGAAGAAGGGCCGCACTGTCGCGCTTTCCAAGGGCGTCACCAAGTAACCGGCGCGCCGGGAACCATAGGAACAACGGAAGATGGCACAGCAACCCTCGCAGAAGACCGCCGCAGCGCGCGCTCGCAAGAAAGTCAAGAAGAGCGTCTCGGAAGGCATCGCGCACATCCACGCGTCGTTCAACAACACGATCATCACGATCACCGATCGGCAGGGCAACGCGCTGTCGTGGGCGACGTCGGGCGGCGCGGGCTTCAAGGGCTCACGCAAGTCCACGCCGTTCGCGGCGCAGGTCGCGGCTGAAGCGGCCGGCCGCGCGGCGCTGGAATTCGGCGTCAAGAACCTCGAGGTGCGCATCAAGGGTCCCGGTCCCGGCCGCGAGTCCGCCGTGCGCGCGCTGAATGCGCTCGGCATGAAGATCTCGTCGATCTCGGACGTGACGCCCGTGCCGCACAACGGATGCCGGCCGCCGAAGCGGCGTCGCGTATAGCGCAACCTTCCACAGCCCATGTATTCGGGCCGACAGAGCAGTCCTGTCGGACCGAACCCAAATCAGTACGTACCCTGGATAGCTATGGCGAGATATATCGGACCGAAATGCAAGCTGGCGCGACGGGAAGGCACCGACCTTTTCCTCAAAAGCGCGCGTCGCTCACTCGACTCCAAGTGCAAGCTCGAAGTGAAGCCCGGCCAGCACGGACAGAAGTCCGGCGCCCGGACCTCGGACTACGGCTTGCAGCTTCGCGAGAAGCAGAAACTCCGCCGTATCTACGGTCTGCTCGAGCGCCAGTTCCGCCGCTACTTCGCGGAGGCCGCGCGCCGCAAGGGGTCGACCGGCACGAATCTGCTGCAGCTCCTCGAGTCGCGTCTCGACAACGTCGTCTACCGGATGGGGTTCGGCTCCACTCGTGCGGAAGCGCGCCAGCTGGTCACGCATGGCTCGATCACGGTGAACGGCAAGAAGCTCACGATCCCCTCCGCGCTCGTCAAGGCGGGCGACGTGATTGCGACCACCGAAAAGGCGAAGGGCCAGCTTCGCATCCAGGACGCGCTTCAACTCGCCGAGAAGGTGGGTTTCCCGTCCTGGGTCGAGGTGGACCCGAAGAAGATGACGGGCACGTTCAAGGGGGCACCCGAGCGCACGGAGTTCGGCCAGGACATCAACGAAAGCCTGGTGGTCGAGTTGTATTCGAAGTAAGCCCGCAGCCGACGGTCCCGACCGTGGCGGCGGAAGTCGCCCGATCCACATCCGTTCGCGAGTTTCGAATCGAAGCCGCTTAAAGGTACCGAATGCAAAGCAACGCCTTGCTGAAACCGCGCATCATCGACGTGCAGAGCATGTCCCCGTTCCACGCCAAGGTCGTGATGGAGCCGTTCGAACGCGGCTACGGCCATACGCTCGGCAACGCGCTGCGGCGCGTGCTGCTGTCGTCCATGCCCGGCTACGCGCCGACGGAGGTCAAGATCACGGGCGTGCTGCACGAATACTCGGCGCTCGACGGGGTGCAGGAGGACGTCGTCGACGTCCTGCTGAACCTGAAGGGCGTCGTGCTCAAGCTGCACAACCGCGATCACGTGCTGCTGCGCCTCGCCAAGACCGGCGAGGGCCCGGTCACGGCCGCGGACATCGAGCCGAACGCCGACGTCGAAATCATCAACCCCGAGCACTTGATCGCGCATCTCACGGCCGGCGGCAAGATCGAGATGGAGATTCGCGTCGAGAAGGGCCGCGGCTACCAGCCCGCCACCGCGCGCGTGAAGCCCGAAGGTGGGCGCACGATCGGCAGCATCCTGCTCGACGCGTCGTTCTCGCCGGTTCGCCGGGTGAGCTACGCGGTCGAGAGCGCGCGGGTCGAGCAGCGCACCGACCTCGACAAGCTCGTGCTCGACATCGAAACCAACGGCGTGGTCGAGCCGGAGCAGGCGGTGCGGTATGCGGCGTCGGTGCTGGTCGAACAGCTGTCGGTGTTCGCCGACCTCAAGGGCACCGAGTCGCCTGCAGCCGAGCGCGCGGCGCCGCAGGTCGACCCGCTGCTGCTGCGGCCGGTCGACGACCTCGAGCTCACGGTGCGCTCGGCCAACTGCCTCAAGGCCGAGAACATCTATTACATCGGCGACCTGATCCAGCGCACCGAGACCGAGCTTCTGAAGACGCCGAACCTCGGCCGCAAATCGCTGAACGAAATCAAGGAAGTGCTCGCCTCGCGCGGCCTGTCGCTCGGCATGAAGCTCGAGAACTGGCCGCCGGCGGGGCTCGATCGTCCCTGAAGATCGCGTCGCGATTTTCAGTGCCGGAGTGAGCCACCCAGAATCCGCGGGCAGAGCCCGCGGTTCTTGGCGGCAAGTGCAGGTAAGGACGTGTGCGGCGTGAATGCCTTCGGGGGCGTCCTCACGCATGCTTGGACGGCAGACGAGCGCCGTGCCGAGACAGGAATAACAACAATCTTACTGGCGTGCCAAATGCGGCGCGCCCCTTGAATCGAAAAGGAATGCGACCATGCGTCACCGTCACGGATTGCGCAAACTGAACCGCACGAGCGCGCATCGCCTCGCGATGCTGCGCAACATGACCAACTCCCTTTTCACGCACGAGGCGATCCGCACCACGCTTCCCAAGGCGAAGGAGCTCCGTCGCGTTGCCGAGCCGCTGATCACGCTCGCGAAGGAGGCCACGCTCGCCAATCGCCGTCTCGCGTTCGACCGCCTGCGCGACCGCGACGTCGTCACCAAGCTCTTCAACGAGCTCGGCCCGCGCTACAAAGCGCGTCCGGGTGGCTATCTGCGCATTCTCAAGTTCGGCTTCCGCCAGGGCGATGCCGCGCCGATGGCGCTGGTCGAGCTGGTGGACCGGCCCGAGCAGCCGGCGGGTGCGGAAGCCGCGAAGGCCGACTAGCCGGACTTCGGCGTCGCACCGGAAGCCGGGCCTTGCGCCCGGCTTTTTTGTTGGTGCGCCAGACATGGCGCGTAGCGCCGTGATTGGCGCTGTTTGGCTCGCTATGGTGGCGAGTTGAATGACTTGGAGGTGAAAGTCCTCTACACACCCGGCAAGGGGAAGTGTTAGCCGGACGGCAAGGGTGTCGCGGGCGACTGCGAATCTGAAGGAAGCCGCAGGCAAAGTGCTGGCCTGACGAACAGGAAGCGGATAGAGGCGGTGTAGCGGGGTAAGGCGGCCAATATCGTCAAAGCCCGATACTTGCACGGAACGCTATGACGTAAATCCGACAGGCATAAGCATGAAGGTCACGCGTTTTACTCTGGGAGATCTGCCAACCTGCCTTGTGCTACCAACATCGCGAGGTGTTGGGAGGGGTTGGCAGAAGTCAGCAGAGGCCGTAGTAGTCGCTTGCCACCGAAGCGACGAAGGGCTGAACTTGTCATGAGTGGATAGTCTCGCGTGCTCTCTGCGCGTACAGGACGGAAGCCTCGGCGTGAGCTGAGGGCCAACGGTCACAAGACCGGAGAGGCCGGCAGCCTCGATGGTGGCCACGGCGTTTATTGGACGACAGGCGACACGATGAACGGAACGCAACTCGCTGGGGCCGTTTGCCCAGTAGACAAGAACCGCCGTATGCGGAACCGCATGTACGGTGGTGTGGGAGGGCGACCGGGGTAACCCGGTCCCCTACCCGATCCCCGCCGGATTTCTTCGGCGATCTCCGGTCGTGTAGCATCCAACGTCATGCAGGAAACCGTGCTCGTCACCGGCGGAGCCGGCTATGTCGGCTCGCACATCGTCGTCGCCTTGGCGGTGGCCGGTTACGCGCCGGTTGTCTACGACAATTTCGCGAACAGCTCGCCCCGAGTGCTGTCCCGCCTCGAGCAACTGACCGGCGTTCGCATCCCGTGTGTCGAGGCCGACGTAGGCGACCGCGACGCACTGCGCGCCGTGTTCCACGATCGTCCGATCACCGGCGTGATTCATTGTGCAGGCTTGAGGTCGGTCCAGGAATCCGAGGAACGCCCGCTCGCCTACTGGGACGTGAACGTGGGCGGCTCGATCGCGCTTGCCGAGGTGATGGGCGAGGCCGGCGTGGCCACGCTCGTCTACAGCTCGTCGGCGACGGTCTATGGTCAACCGGACCGCCTTCCGGTCGAGGAAACCGCGCCGCTTCGCCCGCAGGGTGTCTACGCGCACACCAAGCGCGCCGTCGAGGACTTTCTGCGCGATCTCCTGCGCGCCAACGCGAACTGGCGCATCGCGATACTGCGCTACTTCAACCCGGCGGGTGCGCATCCGTCGGGATTGATCGGCGAGGCGCCCGAGCGGCCCGCCAATCTCGTGCCCGTGCTCTGTCGTGTGGCCTGCGGCGACATGGCGGAGTTGCCGATCTACGGCGGCGACTGGCCGACGCCGGACGGCACTGCCATCCGTGATTACGTGCACATCGACGATCTCGCCGACGGCCACGTTGCCGCGCTGCGGTTCCTGGTAAAGGCAACCGGCGTGCAGACGCTGAATCTCGGTGCCGGCCGCGGACACTCGGTGCTCGAGGTGGTGGATGCGTTCGAGCGCGCATGCGGCCGGCGGATCACCAAGGCGTTCGTGCCGCGACGTGCCGGAGATGTCGCGTGCTGTTACGCCGATCCATCGCGCGCCGAAGCGTTGCTGGGCTGGCGTACGAGGCGAAACCTGGACGAGATCTGCATCGACGCCTGGCGCTGGCAGGCGGCGGGCGGGCGCTATTGAGTCCGTCGCGTCTTCGCCGCCGCCCTGGCGCCGCGCGTCCTGCCCACCTCAACGCACGATGCGGATCACGCGTAGCGTCGCCAGCACCGGATTGTGGTCCGATGAGCTGATCTCGGGCGCCTCGGCATGCACGACTTCGAGGCCGCGCACGAAGATGTAGTCGACTTGCTGGCCCAGGAAGCGGCTTCGCGTATCGTTCGGTGGCAGCACCGGTGCGAGCTGCATGCGCCGCATCACGTCGTTGACGACATCGAGGCGCGCCGGGCTCCAGGTGTTGAGATCGCCGGCAACGATCACCGGACCGCGGTGGTCGGCGAGTTCCTGCGCGATCGCCTCGAGCTGCGCGCGATAGTCGCCGAGCGCCAGCGAGAAGTTGATCGAGTGAACGTTTGCGACAGCGAGCGTCCCTTCGATGCCGGCTACGGCGTAGCGCGTGATCACCGCGGACTTCGGGAGCTGCAGCAGTGGTTCGAAGAAGCGCTGCGTGCAGGCGGCCGCGGGGCGCACGCGGGCGGCGCTCAGCACGCCGGTCTCGCGGCCGTTCAGCGCGAAGGCGCTGGCGAGCAGCCAGTCGTAGCCCGCATCGGCCAGCACGCGCTGCAGCTCGTCCGTCAACGAGGCTTCCTGGATCAGCAGCAGGTCGTGATCCAAGGCGAAGCGGGCGAGGTCGCGCTCCCAGCCCGGATCCTCGTTCTTGTGAACGTTCCACGAGAGCACGCGCAACGTCGGTCCGGGCAGCGGCTCGGCAGCCTTCTCTCCGCCCGATGCCGCCGCGTCCCCGGTGCAGCGCAGCGACCTGCCTATAACGGCGCCGTCGTGACCGAGGGCGAACGCCTGCTGCTCGGCCGGGACCGTCGCGCACGCGACAGTCAGCGCGATCAGCGCGGCCGCGAGCATTGCACAGAGCGCGTCAGCCGGACGCAACGGGAGCCTCGGCGACCTTGAGCGCTTCGACGCGGATCTCGTCGGTCAGACGGGCCTTCAGCGCGGAGAACTCGGGCGAGGTCTTGAGCGTGTAGTGGCGCGGGTGCGGCAGCGTTACCGCCACTTCCGCCTTGATGTGGCCGGGGCGCGCGCTCATGACGACCACGCGTCCCGCCATGAAGATCGCTTCCTCGATGTCGTGCGTGACGAACAACACCGTCTTGCGCTCCGACTCCCACAGCGCGAGCAGCAGTTCCTGCATCAGTCCGCGCGTCTGGTTGTCGAGCGCGCCGAACGGCTCGTCCAGCAGCAGGATCTTGGGATCGTTCGCGAGCGCGCGCGCGATCGCGGTGCGCTGCTGCATGCCGCCGGATAACATCTTCGGGTGGTGGTGCTCGAAGCCGTGCAGGCCGACCTTGCCGATCCAGTGCGCGGCGATCTCGTCCTGCTCTCGCGGCGGGACGCCTTTCTCGCGCAGGCCGAAGCAGACGTTCTGGCGCACGGTGAGCCACGGAAAAAGCGTGTACGACTGGAACACCATGCCGCGATCCGCTCCCGGCCCGGTGACCGGTGCGCCATCGAGCGCGACGCTGCCCGTCGTCGGATGATCGAGCCCCGCGACGATTCGCAGCAGCGTCGACTTGCCGCATCCGGAAGGACCGAGGATCGTGATGAAGTCGTTGTCCGCCACGCGCAGCGACGTCGGCAGCAGCGCCTGCGTGGGCGGGCCGCCGCGCACGCCCGGAAACGTGCGGGAAATGCCCTCGATGACGAGCTTGCTCATCGCGGCCTCCCCAGGCGGAGATCGCGCAGCGGCGCGCCGGGTCCCGGCCGCGCGCCATCGCCCGGCGCCGCGCGCTGCGGGCCCGGCCTTCGCAGCGGCCTGACGTTCCTCACCAGGCGAGACTCCACGGGAAGAGCTTCTGGTTCATCCACTTGAATGCGAAGTCGGAGACCAGCCCGATCACGCCGATGACGATGATCCCGAAGATGATCTGGCCAGTGTTGAGCAGCGCCTGGCTGTCGGTGATCATGTGGCCGATTCCCGAGGAGGCGCCGATCAGCTCGGCGACGATCACATAGGTCCACGCCCAGCCGAGCACGAGCCGCAGTGTCTCGGCGATCTGCGGTGCGGAGTTCGGCAGCAGCACGCGGCGCACGATCCCGGACGCATCCGCGCCCAGCGTGTACGCGGCCTCGACCAGATCCCGGCGCGTCGAGCCGACGATCACGGCGACCATCAGCACGATCTGGAAGAAGACACCGATGAAGATCACGAGCAGCTTCTGGGCCTCGCCGATGCCCGCCCACAGGATCAGCAGCGGGATGAACGCGGAGGCCGGCAGGTAGCGCGCAAACGAGACGAACGGCTCGAAGAACGCTTCGATCGGCTTGTACGCGCCCATTGCGATGCCGAGCGGCACGCCGAGGACCGCCGCGAGCACGAATCCGCCGACGACGCGCCACACGGTCATGCCGACGTCCTTCGCGAATCCATGCTTGGCGAACAGCGCGTAGCCCTCGTGCAGCATCGTGATCGGGTCAGCGAGGAATGTCTTCGACACGAAGCCGCCGAGCGTGGCGAACGCCCACACGGCGACGAACGCGACGAAGAAGGCGATGCCGAGCGTCACGCGACGCGTGCGCGGGACGGGGACGAGGGGCTTCATGGAGGCGTAAAGCGCATGCGGCAGCCCCTTTCTAGTCGGCGCCGGAGACTCCGTCAAGCCTGAGGCGCCGGCGCGGGCGCGGGCGCGGGCGGGATGCGGGCGTCGAGCCACGCCGCGATGTCGCGCAGCACGCCATCCCTCTCGCGATCGATCAGCGGATCGTGCACCGCGCCCGGATAGAGGCGCAGCGTCTTGTCCGGCGAGCGCGCCGCGGCGTGGAAGGCGCAGGAGCCATCCGGCGAGGTGATCCGATCCGCATCGCCGTGCAGGATGAACAACGGCAGCCGGAAGCGCGGCGCTGCCTGCGCGACCTCGCGCATCGCCTTCATCGCCTCGAAGCCGAGCCGGGCGGTGACCTTGCGCTCGAACAGCGGATCGTCGATGTACGCGCGCACGGCGACCGGGTCCTTTGACAGGTTCTCGAGGTCGAGCCCCGGGTCGAGGCGCAGACGCGGCAGCGCACGCGACAGCAGCGGCGCGATCGCGCGCAGCGGCTTCGGCACCTGTGCTTCCCCGAGCGCCGGCGCGGCGGCGACCACGCCGGCGAGTCCCTCCGGTCGGGCGAGCGCGCAATCGAGCACCTGGAGGCCGCCGAACGAGAGGCCGAGCAGGAACAAGGGCACGTCGCCGACGCGGGCACGCGCGACGTCGACGAATCGCGCGAGATCGTCCCGCAGCAACGCGAACGACCGGGCATGGACACGTGGCCCTGGCGAGCGGCCGCACCCGCGCTGGTCGTAAGCGAGGCAGGCGATGCCGCGCGGAGCCAGGTAGCCGTAGAGCGCCTCGCCCGATGCGGAGCCACAGTGGTCACCCAGACCGTGAACGACGACGGCCGCAGCCCGCAGCGGCGTGCCGGCGGGAGGCCATACAGCGCGCGTCGCGAGCGCGAGGCCGTCCGCCGTCGTGAACGAAGGTGGAAGCGCAGCGGGGTCGTCCCGCCCCGTCCGCACGGACTATTGAATGAATCGCGTGTCGGCGAGCTTGCCCATGTCGGGAAACTGCCGGATGATGCCGACCTCGAGCAGCAGATCCGCGGCCTCGTTGCTGAACTGCGCGTGCTCGCCGGCGAAGAACTTCCTGTTCGCCGCGCGATCCTGCCAGCGCAGGTACTTCTGCGACCTCTCGAACTGCTCGCCGGTCTGCTTCACGTCGGCGCCCATGATCTCGAAGCTCCTCTTCGGCTCCTTCGCGATCATCTCGACCGCCTCGAAATAGCTGTCGGCGAGCGCCTTCGCGGCGCCCGGGTTGTCGGCAAGAAATTTGGGCGTACAGCCGAACGTGTCCATGATCATCGGGTAGTCGAGCGTGGTCGCGATGATCTTCCCGGCGGCAGGATTGTCGCGCACGGTGGACAGGTAGGGCTCGTAGGTCATCGCCGCATCGTTCTGGCCGGCGACGAACGCCTGCGCGGCGGGCCCGGGCTCGAGGTTCACGACGTTCACGTCCTTGACCGAAAGCCCGTTCTTCTTGAGGAACCATGCGAGCGTGAAATAGGGTGCGGTACCGGGCGCGGAGGCCGCGACCGTCTTGCCCTTGAGGTCCGTGATCTTCTGGACGTTGTTGCGCACCACCATGCCGTCGGCGCCGTAGCTCTTGTCCATCTGGAAGATCTGCGTCGTGGCCACGCCGTTCGCGTTCCAGACGATCCAGGTCTCGACCGTCGTCGCGGCGCACTGGATGTCGCCCGAGGCAATCGCGAGGTGGCGGTCCTTCTGCGGGATCTTCTTCAGGTCCACGTCGAGACCGTTCTTCTTGTAGATCCCGGCTTCCTTCGCGAGCGTGAGCGGCGCGAACCCGGTCCACCCGGAAAGTCCGATCGCGACCTTGGTCTGCGCGGACGCGCCGCCCGCAACGGCAACCGCCAGCATCCCCAGCGTTCCAGCAATCCACCTGCGCATGGCAAAGCCCCCCTGATCAGGAAACCCGCCCATGGTCGCCGCCGTTTCCCCGCGTGTCAACGGCGATCGCACGCGGGGCATTGCGGCGGCGCGATGGCATACAATCGGCGCACCGCGGCGCGATGCGCACCGCGAACCGCGATGACGTCCCATCAGTTGCTTTCGCCCGCCGGTTATCGCCGCATGCCGTGGAAGAGCGGGAGCGGGCGGACGGCCGAGATCGCATCGCATCCGCCCGGCAGCGATTTCGCGACCTTCCTCTGGCGCGCAAGCATCGCCGAGGTCGAGCGCGACGGTCCGTTTTCGGTTCTCCCGGGCGTTGACCGCATTCTGGTGCTGCTGTCAGGCGGTGGTGTGCGGCTGACCGGCGAGGGGGAGCCGATCGTGCTGCGCCTGCCGTTCGAGCCGGTGGCTTTCGCAGGCGATGCGCCGCTCAATTGCGAGCTGCTTTCCGGGCCCGTGCGCGACTTCAATCTCATGTTGCGACGGGGGGGCGCGCAGGGCGCGATCACGGTGGTGCGCGACGAGGCGGTGGCGGTTGCGCCCGCGCGATTCGCGCTGTGCTACGCGGCCGCAGGCGCGAGCGAGTGCCTGCTGGCGGGGCACGCGCCGCTGCACGTTGCCGAGGGCCAGACGCTGATCGTCGAGGGCGAGCCGCGCGCGTATCGCCTTCACGTCAACCCTGCCACTGCGCACGCCGCCGCGCTCGTCGCAACCATCGACTTGCGATGAATCTGTTCGCCGAGCGCGCGCTGCTGCCCGACGGATGGGCCGATGACGTGCTGCTGACGATCGACGGCCAGGGCCGGATCGCGAGCGTTCTGCCGGGCGGCGAACGCGGCGATGCCGAGCGCGCGCTGGGCGCCGTCGTTCCGGGCATGCCGAACGTGCATTCGCATGCGTTCCAGCGCGGTATCGCCGGTCGCACCGGAGGCGTCTCCGCCGCCGGTGAGGACAGCTTCTGGAGCTGGCGCGAGGCGATGTACGCCTTCGTCGATCGGGTGGAACCGGAGACATTCGCGGCCATCGCGGCGCAGGCCTATGTCGAGATGGTCAAGGCCGGTTACACGGCCGTGGCGGAGTTCCATTACGTGCACCACGGCCGCGACGGACACCCGTATGCGGACGCGGCGGAGCTCGCGGGTCGAGTGATCGACGCAGCCGACGAGGCCGGGATCGCCCTCACGCTTTTGCCGGTGTTCTACGCCCACGCCGGATTCGGCGGGCAGCCGGCGATGCCGGCGCAACGCCGCTTTGTGCAGACGCCGGACACGTATGCGGCGCTGGTCACCGCGCTGGCTCCGCGCGCGAAGGCGCACGGCGTGCGCCTCGGCATTGCGCCGCATAGCCTGCGCGCCGTGACCGCCGACGAGCTCCGCGCCATCCTGCCGCTCGCTGCCGCCGAAGCCCCGGTGCACATCCACGCGGCCGAGCAGGTGCGCGAGGTGGCCGACTGCGTCGCCTTCTGCGGGCAACGCCCGGTGGAATGGCTCCTTGCCAATGCCGCGCTCGACCGGCGCTGGTGCGTCGTGCACGCGACGCACATGAACGCGCAGGAGATCAACGGACTCGCCGCGAGCGGCGCCGTCGCCGGCGTTGCGCCGACCACCGAAGCCGACTTGGGCGACGGGATCTTTCCCGGCGTCGAATTCGTGCAGGCGGGCGGCCGCTTCGGCGTGGGCAGCGACTCCAACGCGATCGTCGATCCGTTTGCGGAGCTGCGCGCGCTCGAATGGTCGCAACGGCTGCGCTTTCTGGCGCGCAATCGCCTGACCCCGGGGAAGGGCACGATCGGGACCATGCTGTGGGCGCACGCGGCCTGCCATGGTGCCGATGCGGTCGGCCGGGCCGCGGGCGCGATCGCGGTGGGGCGGCGCGCGGACTTGATCGTCCTCGACGGCGACGATGCAACGCTTGCCACCGCGCCGCGCGATGCCCCGCTCGACGCCGCGATCTTCGGGCCCGTGCGCAGGCCCGTGCGCGACGTGATGGTAGGCGGCCGTTGGGTGGTGCGCGACGGGCGGCATCCGGCCGAGGAGCGCGTCGCCGCCTGCTTCCGCAGCGCGATGGCGCAACTCTGGGCCCATTGACATGGCCGTTGCGCAGGCCGACCAGCTGATCGTCAACGTCCATCTTGCGACCATGCGCGATGCGACGGGCTATGGCGCGATCGAGGACGCAGCGGTGGTGATCGCCGGAGAAACGATCGCATGGGCAGGCCGCGCGCGCGCGCTTCCAGGCGAGGTCCGCGCTACGCGGACGCTCGACGGTGGCGGTCGCTGGCTGCTGCCCGGGCTCGTCGACTGCCATACGCATCTCGTCTACGCCGGCAACCGTGCCGGGGAGTTCGAGCGGCGGCTTGCCGGCGTCTCGTACGCCGAGATCGCCCGCGAGGGTGGTGGCATCATGGCGACCGTGCGCGCCACCCGTGCGGCTAGCGAGGGGGATCTCGTCGCCGCGAGCCTTCCGCGCCTCGAGGCGCTTGTGCGCGAGGGCGTGACCACGGTCGAGATCAAGTCGGGCTACGGGCTGTCGACGGCCGATGAGCTCAAGCTGCTCGCTGCCGCGCGCGCCGTCGGCCGTCGCGCGGACGTCGACGTGCGCACCACGCTGCTCGCGGCGCACGCGCTGCCCCCGGAGTTCGCCGGCCGCGCGGACGACTACGTCGATTTCGTCTGCACCGAGACGATCCCGGCGGCGGTGCGCGAAGGCCTCGCCGACGCGGTCGATGCGTTCTGCGAGACGATCGGCTTCACGCCAGCGCAGACGCGGCGCGTGTTTGCCGCGGCACGCGCGCATCGCCTGCCGGTCAAGCTTCACGCGGATCAGCTGTCCGACAGCGCCGGCGGCGCGATCGCGGCGGAATTCGCTGCACTTTCGGCCGATCATCTCGAGTACACGAGCGAGGCCGGCGTCGAAGCGATGGCGCGCGCCGGGACCGTCGCGGTACTGCTGCCCGGCGCGTACTACTTTCTGCGCGAGACGCGATTGCCACCGCTTCCCGCGTTGCGCCGACATCGCGTGCCGATCGCGATCGCCACCGACTGCAATCCGGGCACCTCGCCGACGACATCGCTGCTGTTGATGGCGAACATGGCCTGCACGCTCTTCCGCATGACGCCCGACGAGGCCCTTGCCGGCATCACCAGGAACGCCGCGCGCGCGCTCGGTCTGACCGACCGCGGCACCATTGTCGCCGGGCAGCGCGCCGACCTGGCGCTCTTTGCCGTGGGCGAGCCCGGCGAGCTTGCGTATCGCATCGGCGGCAGCCCCTGCGCGGGCCGCGTGCGCGGCGGGCGCGTGCTGCATTGGGAGTCCTGATGTCGCTGTTCACGCTCCATCGCGGCGACTCGCCACTGGTCATCGACGTGCCGCATGCCGGGACCGTCGTGCCCGATGCGATCGCACGACGCCTGACCGCTGCGGCCCGGCCGCTGCCCGACACCGATTGGCATGTCGATCGCCTGTATTCGTTCGCCGCGGATGCCGGCACGACGCTGCTCGTCGCGACGCATTCGCGCTATGTCGTGGATCTGAACCGGGATCCCGGCGGGGCGATCCTCTATCCGGGCGCGGACAACACCGAGATTTGCCCGCTTTCCACGTTCGCCGACGAGGCGATCTACCAGGATGGCAAGGCGCCAACGGGCGCGGAGACGGCGACGCGCGTGGCGGCGTTCTTCGAGCCCTACCATGCGACACTCGCGGCCGAGATCGAGCGCGTACGCGCGCGGCATGGCTTCGCGGTCGTGCTGGATGGCCATTCGATCCGCGCGCGTGTGCCGCGATTCTTTGCAGGCCGCCTGCCCGACCTCAATCTCGGAACGGCGGGCGGCGCGAGCTGCGCGCCCTCGCTGCAGGCCGAGGCTGCGGCGGTACTCGCCGAGCGCGACGGGTTTTCGAGCGTCGTGAACGGCCGCTTCAAGGGGGGCTACATCACGCGGCACTACGGGCAGCCGGGGCGCGGCGTCCATGCGCTGCAACTCGAGATGGCGCAGGCCTGCTACATGGACGAGGCGCCGCCGTACGCGTGGAACGCGGGGCTCGCGGCGGAACTGACCGTCGTGCTGCAGCGCCTGGTCGCGCGGCTTGCCGCATGGCGCCCGGAGTCCGGGGCGTCCGCGTGATCCGCTTCTACATCGCGCGCCATCGCTTCGATGCGTTCCTGGTCGCGGACCGGCTGAACCAGGCGGGCATCAAGGCGCACGTGTTCAACCAGCACGCTGCGAGCATCGTGGGGGACATTCCACCCGAGGCCGGCCAGCCGCAAGTGTGGCTCGAGCGTGAGCAGGATCGGGAGCGCGCGGCGCTGCTGCTCGCCCGGATCGAGGAGGAGGCGGGACGCGCCGGCGCGGTCACATGCCAGGCGTGCGGCGAGGAGTCGCCGGCGAACTTCGAGCTGTGCTGGAAGTGCGGCGCTTCGCTCGCCGCGAAGTGACCGTTCAGGCCGGCTGCGCGAGTTTCGCGTCGAGCGTTGCCTTCACCTTCGCGGCGATCGCATGGCCGTTCTTCACGCAGTCGCTGACGGACACGCCGCCGCGGTAGTTTGCGCAGAACCACAGGCCCGGCAGCGCAGCCTCGGCACGATCGACTTCCGCGAGCCGCTCGCCGTGCCCGAGTTCGTACTGCGGTATCGCCTGCGGCCAGCGCGTGATCGCGGCCCACAGCGGTGCGGCCTTCGCGCCCACGAGCGGAGCGAGATCGTTGTGCACGGTGGCGACCAGTTCCTTGTCCGGCAGCGCGGCGACGTCCGGATTGCGCCGCCCGCCGACGAACGTCGTCAGGATCACCGTGCCCTCCGGCGCACGCCCCTCGAACATGCTGCTCGAGAACAGCGAGCCCAGGATCCTGCGCTTCTCGATCTTCGGGACGAGGCAGCCGAAACCCGCGATCGGGTGCGCGATGTCGGCGCGGCGATACGCGGTGGCGACGATCGAAACCGGCGCGTATTCGATGGCGTGCAGTGCCTGCGAGGCGCTGGGCGCGAGCGACTCGATGATCGTCGCCGCCGCATACGCCGGTGTGGCGAGCACGACGGCCCGTGCGTGACGGACATAGGGGGCGCCGTTCTGCTCGCCGCTCACCGTGAACGTGCCATCGCGCGCGCGCGTGACCGTCTTGACCCGCACGCCGTAGGAGGCGCGCGGGAGCCGCTTCGCGATCGCGTCGGTGACGGTCTGCATCCCCTCGCGGAACGAGAAGCTCTTCGCGACGTTCTTGCTGGTCTCGGGATTCTTGCTGCGCTCGCGCGCGCCGAGGATCTGGCCCTTGATCAGGCTGCCGTACTTCTGCTCGAGCGCGGCCAGGCGCGGGAACGCGGCCGGCACCGAAATGCGCTCGGGATCGCCCGCGTAGATGCCGGCGACGAACGGGTCGATCGCATAGTCGAGAAATTCGCGCCCGAGCCTCCGGCGCACGAAGCCCGCGATCGACTCTTCGACATCGGGCGGAAGCGGCTTGACGAAAGGCTCGGCCAAGAGGCGCAGCTTGGCGCCGAGCGAGAACGCCCCGGTGGTCAGGAAAGCGCCGGGCGAGGTGGGCAGTGCGGTCAGCCTGCCGTCGCGCACGATGAAGCGCGTCGCCGCCGCGGCGCCTGCATCCAGCCGCTCGTCGCGGATGCCGAGCTCGGTCAACAGCTGGTTGATGAGCGGCGTGGTGTCGAGCGAGCTGTTGGGTCCGAGTTCGTAGAGCACGCCATCGCGGCGCCGGCTGCCGATCACGCCGCCGGCGCGCGCGGCGGCCTCGGCCACCTCGACGCTGCAACCGGCCTGCTGCAGGTTCCATGCGGCCGCTAAACCCGAAATGCCCGCTCCGACCACCACGACGTCGACATCGACGCTCGTCTCACGATCCAGAGGCATCTGCTGCATCCTTTCTCGCTGTGCTCAGCGTCCCGCGCCGGCAGCGCCGGTCGCCGGTGCGATCCCCGGGCGTGTATTCGAGGGCGTGACTTGCGCGAGGACCTCGGCGCGCCCGATGGCGGCGGCGAGCTCGGCGCTCTCTCGCGTTCCCGTGGGCATCTGTGCCAACAATGCGCGCCAATGGCTTACAGCCGCCGCATAGTCGTTCCGCTCATACGCGGCACTGCCGGCCATCTCCAGCGCCTTGGCATGCGCCGGATTGATCGCCAGCGCCTTCACAACCAGCTCCGCGGGCTGTCCTGCGAGCGTCCCGCCCTGCGTCATGCCGAGCGCGTCGGCGAGCTCGCACAGCACGTCGGGATCGCGCGCGACTTTGGGCGAGGCGGCAATCGCCTTGCGGTAGCCATCGGCAGCCTCGCCGAAACGGTCGGCCTCGAAGTCCGCCCGCGCGAGCAGCACCCAGCTGCGCGCGTCAGCGGGATGGCGCTCGAGGTGCCGCGCCAGGCTTGCACGATACCCGGCAGGATCCTCGCTCGCCGGGACCCGCGCGGCGGGGTCCAATGCCGCCGGCGTGCCGAACAGGCGATAGAGCGCGAATGCGGCGACCGGCAGCGCGAGTGCGACGGCCAACGCGGCCTTGCGGTGCGATGCAGCAGGTGCGGCCCGTGGCTCGGCACGCGCATCCTCGAGCAAACGCCGCTCGACCTCGGCCTTGTTGCGCGCGAACTCGGCCGCGTCGAGCGTTCCCTCGTTGCGCTCGCGCTGCAGGTCGGCGAGCTGCGCGCGGTAGACGTCGAGGTTCTGCGCTTGTCGCGACCCGCCCTGATCGACGGCGCGACCCGAAAGCAGCCGCGGCAGCACGAAGGCGAGCGCGATCCCCGCCATCGCGGCGGCGATCAGCCAGAAGAGGAGCGACGGAATTTCGGTCATGGGTTGCACACGGGCGTCCGCTCGGCACACCGGCACGCCGGCTGCGCCGCAGTGGGCAGCATCGCCGGCCCCGGTCCACGGCCCTGCCACGGACATGTGGACGGCGCGAGTGGAATTATGCGCGCGCATACCGAAAAAAAGGCGAGGCCCGCGCCTCGCCTTTGATCGGAATCAGACCTGGCCGCTTGCTACTTTGCGCTCGGCGCGGGCGCGGGCGCGGGTGCCGCCGCCGCCGGCGCAGCCGACGCTGGCGCGGCGCTCGTTGCAACGCCCTGCTTTGCCTTGATCGCGTCCTCGAGCACCTTGATGCCGTCCTGCGAGGCAGTCACCGACTTCGCGAGCGACTCCTTCGCGAGGTCGAGGTTGTGGAACGATGCGCCGTTGGCGGCCGTCCACCATTCCCAGTTGGCGTGCGCCTCGCCGTGCTTCGCCCGCGCGGCCTTCAGCGCATCGTCGCCGACGCCGACAAGCTGCGCCTGCTGGAACTTCCCGATCAGCTGCCCGAGCCAGAACTCGGCATTGCGCACCTTGCCCTGGTAGTGCGAGGCCATCGACTCGATCACGTACTTCGCCTGGGTCTCGTTCCACTGGCTGTGGCACTGCAGGCAGGTTTCCTTGAGGTAGTGCTTCGGATTGGTCTGCCAGTGCGATGTGTAGAACTTGCCGGTCTTCGCGTCTTTCACTTTCGGCATGTGGCAGGACGCGCAGTCCACGCCCGCCTTTTCGTGCTTCGACCCGTAGAACGTCTCGACGTCCGGGTGCTGCGCCTTCCACAGCGCGGCGCCGGTGAACTGGTTGCGGAAGTCGCGGAAGCCGATGTGGTCGTACGCCTTCAGGATGTCGTTCGGGCCGACGAACGGGAAGTAGTTGGTGCGCTTGTCGGACATCGGGATCGCCGCACCGGTGTTCGGGTCGAAGCCGGGGTTGCAGTTGTACTCGACGTGGCATTGCCCGCACTGCAGCTTGCCGTCGTAACGCTCGAGCATGCCGATCTTGCGCGTGTAGCCGCGCACGCCCATGTCCTTGACGTCGACCTTGGTCTTGCGCGCATCCTGCGCATAGAGCGTCGGGAAGTCGGTGCGCTGCACGACCTCGATCAGCGCGTCGCGCACGATGCGCGGCTTGGCGGCGTGCGGGTCGTGGCAGAAGATGCAGTTGAGCGAGTGCTTCGACGCCTTGGCGAGCTCGACCACCTTGGATGTGCGGCTCCATTTGGCACCGGGCACAGGATCGCCCATGTAGGCCCAGTCGAGGATGTGGTCCTGCGTCTTGCACGACAGGCACACCGGGTTGGCCGCCGCCGCGGTGCCCGGCTTGAACACCTTCTGGTCGGTGTCGTTGGGGTACTGGTCGACGACGACATCCATCACACTGAAGTCGCCGGACCCCGCGAGATAGCGCCATCCTTCGTTGGTCGTGAAGCGGCCGCCGAACGCGCGGTCGACGACGAACTGGTCGAGCAGCGCGAACGTGTGCGAGCGCGGCAGGTTGTGCTCGCGCGTGAAGCCGTGCGGCGTCATCAGCAGGTCGTAGGATGGGTCGGGCGCCGGTCCCGTCGTCTGCTTCTTCTCGAAGCGTGCCGTACGGTGCCAGTCCATCGTCGCGTAGGACCTGTACTGGTTCTGGTGGCAGCCGCCGCACGTGTCGAGGTCGGTCTTGGTCGAAGGCCGCGCCTTGGCGTCGGCCAGGTGCTTGTCCGCGCCGTCGTGGCAGGCCGTACACGCAACGGCTCTGTGCTTGCCCGATGTGTGGAAGTCCTTGACCGGTGCGTGGCAGGCGTAGCACGCAGAGACGTCGAACGCCGCCGCTTTCTTGGCCTGGGCGACGGCGGAGGCAGGGGCGAGGGCGAGCGTGAGAGCGGCGGCAGCAAGCGCCAGTGCGCGGGCGAAGGGGCGGTTCATTGCGGCTCCAAAGGACCCGGGATCGTGCCTCCGAGTCTACGCGTGCGCGTCGGCGCCTGTTTCGGATCCGCGGTTTTCCTTGAGTTTCATCAAGCCGGATTTTCGTAATGCCCGGACCGGCACCTTCATTTCGCTTCAGCCGTGTCCAAAGCCGGCAATGAAAACGCCGCCTCGGGGGCGGCGTTGCGGGGGCGGGGGTATTGGCGCGCTGTCGCGCCCCGTTCGATGCGATCGGAACCTAGGACTCCTTCTGCTTCGCCATCGACGGCAGCTGTTAAATGCGGCGATCCCGGCGCTTGCCATCGGCTGCCGGCAACCATGCCGACCGCTCGATCCCCGCCGCAGCGCCCTTGCATCGATCCGAATCAAATGCCGGGCGGAGACGCCGCTACTTCGAGATCACCTCCCATTTGCCGTTCTTCACCTCGAAGATCGTGAGCAGGCCCTGCGTGAGGTCGCCCTTGCCGTCGAACTCGATATTGGCGGTGATGCCTGCGTATTTGATCTTCGAGAGCGCCGGCAGGTACTTCGCAGGGTCGGTCGAGTTGGCTGACTTCATCGCCGCCGCGATCAGCATCACGCCGTCGTAGAAATAGGGCGCGTAAAGACCGATGTCTTGCTTGTAGCGTGCCTTGTACTTGTCTGCGAACGCCCTGCCGCCGGGACGGGATTCGAGTGCGGCGCCAGGGGTCGAGGCAATGTGGCCTTCGGCAGCCGGGCCCGCGAGCTCGATGAACTTCGCCGAGTTCATCGTTTCGCCACCCATCAGCTTGATATCCATCCCCAGCGCCTTCATCTGGCGCGCCATCGGCGCGGCTTGCTGGTCGTAGCCGCCGAAGAATATGGCGTCGGGGTTTTGCGCTTTGATAACCGTCAGCAGCGGCGCGAATTCCACCGCCTTGTCGTTCGTGTGCTCGCGCCTGACGACCTGGCCGCCCGCGGCCTTGACCGCCTGCTCGAACTCGTCCGCAAGTCCCTGTCCGTAAGCGGTGGCATCGTCGACGACCGCGAGGCGCTTGAACTTCAGCGTCTTCACCGCGTACTCGCCCAGCGCCTTCCCCTGCTTGCCGTCGTCGGCCATCAATCGAAACGCGGTCTTGTACCCCTGCATCGTGTACTTGACGTTGGTCGACACCGATAGCTGCGGAATGCCGGCGTCGCTGTAGACCTTGGAGGCAGGGATCGTCACGCCGGAATTGAAATGTCCGACCACGCCGGCGACGCGGGCGTCGACCAGCTTCTGCGCGATCAGCGGTCCCATCTTCGGATCGGCCTGATCGTCCTCGGCCATCAGCTCGAACTTGACGGTTCTGCCGCCAATCGTCGGCCGCTCCGCGTTCAACTCGTCGATCGCGAGCTGCGCGCCGTTCTGGTTGTCCTTGCCATAGCTCGCCTGCCCGCCGGTCAGCGGCGATGCGAAACCGATCTTGACGACGTCCTGCGCACGCAGCGGTGCCGCGGCCAAGACCATCGCGATGGTGATTGCGCTCGTAAATCCGAGAATGCGGTTGGCTGCGTTCACGCTGGTCTCCTCTTGCAACCGGGGCGGCGGTCACGTGGCGCTAGGGCAAGGGGCACGGTCGCCGTCGGTGGAGTGAAGTCTACACCCGGGCAGGCGATTTCAGGAACGGCGCGAGGGCGAAGAGTAGCTCGCAGCCGAGCCCGAATCATCTCGGTCCCTCCGAGCTTCAGTGAGGGCTTCTGGCCGAGCAGCTTGCCCTTGTTGCTCGGTATCGCACGGGCTTCGGTCTTGGTGGCCGCATCGATCGACAGCTCCTCTTTCGTTGGAAAGGAGGTTCATGCGGATCCCCGTCAACAGGCTCCCGACCGAGGCTGTGTGAAAACTCCCTCCGATTTCGATTTCAGGGGTCTTCTTACCCCTCCCCACGCGCAAAGAATTGAATACAGCGCGATCTGAGAGGTCGAATTCTCGCGCGAGCTATCGGAATCGAGTTTTCACACGGCCTCGACCCGAAGCGGACGTACGATCTTGCATCCGGCTTCAGAGCTCGGGCTACGAGCTAGCGCCTTGTCCGCACGCGGATCTCGACTAGGGCACCGACAGCGACTGCGTATTTCTCGATCGTACTAAGCGTCGGACGGGTGCACACGCCGCTCTCCAGACGCGACACGACGCTCTTGGTAGTGCACATCCTCGCGGCGACAGCCTCCTGCGTCATTCCCGCCGCCGTCCGTGCAGCGACGCGATCGGCCACGAGCAGTTGCAATGTGCGATCAGTCTTGAGCGCACGCGCACGCCCTTTCTTGCGCTCGCCCGTCACGGAAGCGAGATTCCTGGCCAGAACTTGAGAGCGCTCGTACATGGCAGAGGCAAGCGTTTCGCGGGGTCGATCGCAAAAATGCTAACTCCCACTAGCCGAGATGCCCATCAGCCGTTCGGACGAACCAGCGCCGAATTAAGGCCGATTCCGCGCGTTCGTACACACCGATCGCCGTTCGCATTTTTGCTAACGGTGCCCGATCTGGCTCTGGCCCTTGAACGGAATAGCCTCGGATGTCCGGTTCTGACCGGACAACGACATCGGCGACGGACCGAGACCATCGCGAAGCTGCCGAACCGCGCCGCCGTCCGGTTGTCCTGCCCCTCTACGAGCGCGCGGGATCTGCGCTGCCACGGTTCTCGCTCTGCAGTGGCAGGCGGAAATCCTTGTCGACCTTGAGGAGGTGAAGGGCGATGACGTCGTTGACCAGGAAATTGACCAGATGGCCCAATGTGGCCTCTCCGCGTTCGACGGCGGCCCTGAGCTCGTCCGCCCGCTGCAGAAGGCCGGCGTGGGCACGCTGGTGCTCCGCGAGCCGCCCGTAGCCATGCCGGGCCAGCAGCGCTTCCTCGGCCTGGAAGTGTTGTCGCAGACGCACCAGCATCGCATCCAACGCCACCCGCCACAATCCCGGCTCCGACTGCTGCTCGATCGCCGCGGCGATCAGTGCGTTGCCGAGGTCGAACAGTTCGCGGTGCTCGGCGTCGATCGTCGGCTCGCCACACTCGTAGGCCTCGAGCCAGTAGAGCCGAAGCACACCCGTGGCGCCCCGGCTTGCGTGGAGGTCGGTGGTTCCCCGCCGGTCGATGTGAATCCGGTTTCGACCTGCGGATTTCGCTGCGTAGAGCGCCTGGTCGGTTCGCTCGAACCAGCGCTCCGCGCTCTCGCCGTCGATGTATTCGGTCACGCCCAGACTGGCGGTGATCGGACCAACCTCCGCGAACCGCGCGTCGGCGATGGTTCTGCGCAGACCCTCGGCCAGCGCGGCGCCGCCGCGGTATCCGACAGCGTTGGCCAGCACGACGAACTCGTCGCCTCCCCAGCGGAACAGCGCGTCGCTGCCGCGTACGCGTTCCCGTATGCGGGCGGCGAATTCCTTCAGCACAGCGTCACCGGCAAGGTGCCCGTGAACGTCGTTGACTTGCTTGAAGTGATCGATGTCGAGCAAGACCAGCGTGACCGGCTGACCGGAACGCATGGCCCGACCCATCTCCACGCCGACCATCCGCTCGAGCTGCGCCCGGTTCCACACACCGGTGAGCGGGTCCGTCGCGCCCAGGCTTTCGAGGTCGGTGATGCGCTTGCGCAACCGCTCGTTTTCCTGAACAGATAGGTGACCGGCGGCCTCGTCGAAAACCAACAGCACGCCATCGGCTGCGGCGATGGCCTGCGCCATGACCACGACGTCCCCACCGTCGAGGCGGCGTAGCTTCACCGGTTGCCAGGCGCCTCCCGGGTTTCGTGCCAGTCGTTGCAGGTCCGCGCTATCGAGCTGTCCGGGCGCGAACACTTCAGCGAACCGGTCGTTCGCAAGACCAGCACCGGACCGGTGGCCGAACAGGACGAGTGGCAACGGCAGGCGTTGGACAAGGCCATGCAGTGCGGGAAAGTTGATCGCTTCCAATCTGAGGCTCGCGCTTTTCGGACTGGGCAGCCCGCGTGTTTTTGGTTGTTGCCGATCATTTTACCGTATGCGACATCCTCGCCCACCTCGGCAATCCAACCGGCCGCGCCATGAGAGGCTCGTGGCGGCAGCGCAACCATGATGATCGGCGAGATCGGTCTGGCCCGCGCTCTGGTCGATTCGGTTACCATCGGGATGCTGCGGGGCGGCATGCCGTGAAGCCCGTCCACTGCATGACGAAACACGCCAACGTATAGTCTTGATCAACCCGAACCCCGGCGACTATTTGCCGCGACGCCGCTCGATGCCGGAGCGCTTTGTAGCGGTCATGCGCAGCTTGCTCGCGAACGACGCAAGGATGCGGATCCTGGTCACCGGCTCGCCGCAGGAGTGTGGGGAGGCGGCGCTCCGCCACGCCTCGCTCGGCAAGAGCACGCCGATGCACTCCGGCCTTGCCTGCTCATCCTGCGTGAGCGGTGCCGACCAGTGCAAGACACCCTGTACCGATAATGTGTGTCTGCAGGTCGTCACTGCGGAACAAGTTCCCGGGCAGTTGCGGCACGCATTGGCGGAAGAGAAATGAGGATTGGCGCACCGAGGACGGCGCGTTGGCCGGCCCTCGCCGTGATTGCGTTGCTGGCGCTCTTTCTGCATGGTGGGCTGTCGGCCTCGCTGATGCGGATCTTCGCTGTCCCCGCCACCATTGCGCATCTCGCCGCCGCCATGGTTTCGCTGGTCGCACTTTATGGCGGGTATCTCTGGCTTGTGGACCCTCGACGCGCCGACGCCGGGTCTGCCGAGAGCGCGTGGAACCGGTTTTGCGTGGCGGTCGTCATCTACGCCGTCCTCCTGAGGCTGCTGTACCTCGGGGTTCCGGAACTGCTTTTCGAGGAAGCGTATTACTGGAATTACGCCAAGCACCTCGATATCGGGTACCTGGACCATCCATTGATGGTGGCCTGGATCATCCGCCCGTTCATCGCCTTGTTGGGCAACATCGAATTTGCGGTGCGTGCCGGTGCGTTCCTGTGCTGGCTCGTCACCGCCTGGTTTTCTTACCGGCTGGCCCGCGATGTTGTCGGCCAGGCGACTGCCTATCGGGCACTGGTGCTCGTCGCCGTCTTGCCCGTCTATTTCGCTTTCGGACTGTTCATGAGCCCGGATGCGCCCCTTGCGGCCTGCTGGTCGGCTGCGATCTACTTCATGCATCGAATCGTGGCCATGGAAGAACCGCGCGCGTGGCTGCGGCTCGGCATGGCCATCGGCCTGGGCATGATTTCGAAGTACACGGTCGTCCTCCTGGCTGCGGCCATCGTCCTGTTCGTGCTGGTCGACCGGCCTTCGAGAAAGTGGCTGGCTCGGCCGGAGCCTTACCTCGCAGCGCTCATTGCGCTCGTCCTGCTCTCGCCGGTGATTGTCTGGAACTGGCAGCAGGACTGGGCATCGTTCTCTTTCCAGAGCGAGGACCGGCTCGCGAGCAAGTTCTCGTTCTCGCTGCCGCGCTTTGTCGGCAACGTCTTCGCTGTCTTGACGCCGACCGGTGTTCTCTCGGTCATCGCGCTTGCGGTCTGCCGCAAGCAAGTGATTTCCGGATTCACGCCAAGCGGCTCGTCCGTCGCCACGCTGGAGCGCAGCTTTCTTCTGCTGGCATGGCTGACGCTTTTCCCGGTCGCGGTGTTCGCTGCGGCGAGCCTGTTCCGGGTAAGCAAGCTGAATTGGACGGGACCTGCATGGCTCGCCCTGGTACCGCTCATGGCGTTGCTCGTCACGCCCGCGTCCGAGTCCGGAGTGCCGAGACTGCTGACGTGGTGCCGCCGCGCGTGGCCGCCGACGATCGTCATTTGCCTGCTGCTCTACGGCGCGGCAATGCAATGGCTGGGACCCGGTCTGCCCGGCATCGGGTATCCGCAAAATGTCCATCTCATCGGGTGGCGGGACTTCGGGCGCGACATCGAGGTTCTGGCAGAGAAGCTCGGGCGCGAAACGGGACAGGAGGTTCTGGTGGTTGGCATGGACAGGAACAGGATTGCCAGCGGGCTCGCCTTCTACCGGACCCAATACCTCGATGCCGCGGGGTTGGAGGCCGGCCATGACCCGGCATTCGACACCGCGAGCGAGAATCTGTTTGGCAGCGTCGGCCTGATGTATGCGTTCTGGTTCCCCGCCGGACGGCAGAACGGCAAGACGATGTTGCTGGTCGGTCAGGATGTTTCCGGCCTGACCAGCGACAGGGTGTTGTCGCGAGTGAAGACCGCGGGGGACATCGGGGAGATCGGCGTTTGGAAGAATGGCCGGCCGGCCGGCCGCTATTACTATCGCCTGGTCACCGGCTATCAGGCGCTAAGCCAATGACATCGGCTGCGAGCACCGACAATGTCTTCCTCGAGTAGACGGCTCTCGGCTGTCGCGCTGCGCAGGACGAGGCTCCGGGTTCGCTTCCCGGTGTCGGCTTCGATAAGGATCATCCGATGGCAATGACTCGCGGCCGGGCCGGTCACCGTGGATAGGCTCGCCATGGTCCAGGTGCGCTGGCGCTTCCCCGGACTCGTCGCGTGCAATCTGCTCGCCTTGGTCCTGCTCGCCAGTTGGCGCTGGCCGCCCACCCGCGGGCTGTGGGACCGGGTCGATGCCGACGTATTCCACCTGCTGAATGCTCCCTTGGCAGAGAGCGCGGCCTGGGCCCATGTCTGGGCCGTGGGCAACATGCGACCGGTCGATCTCGTCGTCGGTTTGCTCATGCTGGTCTTTCTCGTCAAGGGGAACTGGATATTCGCCGCTACCCAGGTGCGCCAGGCGCTCTACGCTTTTCTTGCGGTCCTCGTCCTGTTGCTGCTGATTCGCGCGGGCCCCTTGACGCAACTGGTGAACGCCATGCACTGGCAGCGCTCGAGCCCTTCATTGACCGTGGATGGGGCGGTCCGGCTGGTCGCCCTGTTCCCCGATTGGGAAAGGAACTGGCACATGAAGGACGCTTCCACTCGCAGTTTTCCGGGCGATCATGGCTCGATCGTGCTGTTGTGGGCGATGCTTCTCTCGTTCCTTGCGCAGGGCTCGCGACGCTGGCTCGTCTGGTTGCTGGCCCTGCTGTTCATGCTGCCGAGGCTGGTCTCCGGCGCGCACTGGCTCTCGGATGTACTCGTCGGCGGGTTGTTCCTCGTCCTGATGGCCATCGGCTGGGGCTTCTATACGCCCTATGCGGCCAGGGCCTGCGCGCTCATGGAGCACTCTTGCACCCCTCTTCTGCAGCGCCTGGGAAGATTGCCGGGACTGCGCCGCATCAGCCTGTTTTCCAGCCCGTAGTCCAGGGTGCAGATCACCGCGGGATCGGAGCGCCAATGTCAGTCGCCGGCCGGGACGGGGTCGCAGGCTGCTGCGAAAGTGGCGTCATTGCCAGCATTGCGCCTTGTGCGCCACGGGCTTGGGGAATGGTGGCGGAGCGCGACTCGCGGCGGCATTCCAATAACGTGGATCGCTGAACGATGAAGCTCACCATACTGGATCCGGGCCACTTCCATGCGGCGCTCGTGCAGAAGAACATGTACGCCGACGTCGACAGCACCGTCCATGTCTATGCGCCGGCCGGCCCCGACCTCGACGATTACCTGCGCAAGATCGAGAGCTACAACGCGAGGGAGAAGGACCCGACCTGCTGGCGCGTACGCACGCACACCGGACCGGACTTCCTCGAGCGATTCGAGGCGGACCATCGCGGCGGCGTGGTCGTCATCGCCGGCAACAACCGGCGCAAGACCGAGTACCTTGCACGCGCGGTTGCGGCCGGTTTCCACACGCTGGCCGACAAGCCGATGGTCATCGACGCGGCGGGGTTCGAAGCATTGGGTCGTGCGTTCACCGTTGCGCGGGAGAAGGGCGTCCTGCTCTACGACATCATGACCGAGCGGTACGAGATCACGACGATGCTGCAAAAGGAATTCTCGACCATTAAAGCGGTGTTCGGCGAACTCCTGCGTGGGTCCGAAGCGCAGCCGGCGGTAACCAAGGAAAGCGTGCACCATTTCTCCAAGCTCGTTTCCGGCGCGCCGATCAAGCGGCCGGCGTGGTTCTTCGACACCAGGCAACAGGGCGAAGGCCTGGTCGACATCACCACGCATCTCGTCGACCTCGTGCAATGGGAGTGTTTTCCCGAGCAGGCGCTCGACGGCCCGACCGACATCAGGATCCTGAGCGCACGGCGCTCTCCGACTGCGATCACGCCGGCGCAGTTCGCGCAGGTGACGCAGCTCGATGCTTACCCGGCCTATCTGGACAAGGACGTGCAGGCCGACGGAAGCCTGCACATCTACGCGAACGGCGAGATCAACTACGCGATCAGGGGCGTGCACACGAAGATCTCGGTGCTGTGGAATTTCGAGGCACCGGCGGGCGGGGGCGACACGCATTTTTCCGTCATGCGCGGCTCGAGGGCGAATCTGGTGATCCGGCAAGGCAAGGCGCAGGCCTATCGGCCCGCGCTCTACATCGAGCCCCCGGAGAACGCGGACAGGGCGGCGTTCGCGCAAGCGCTGGAGCTAGCGTTGCCGCAGGTTCGGGCGGTCTATCCCGGCATCGGCCTCAGGCGAAACGACGGCGGATGGGAAGTTACGATTCCCGCGTCCTATCACGTCGGCCACGAAGCCCATTTCGGCCAGGTGACCGAGCAGTTCCTGCGCTACGTGGCGAACGGGGCGCTTCCGGCGTGGGAAGTCCCGAACATGCTGGCCAAGTACTACACGACCACGCAGGCGCTTGCACGGGCCAGGACGTGAACCGGGTCGTGCCGCGCGTTGCCGCACGATGACGTGCGAGCGACAACGTGGAGGATCCCGTGCTGTCGCGACAGGCCGCCGGCGGCACGGAATAGAATCGGGCGCCCGCTAACGCGGCGCCATCGCGGCGGATGCCCTCAATGGATCAGGAACCTCCGATGAATCCAGCTCCCGCTTTACTGGTCACCGGCGCAAGCCGCGGGCTCGGCCGCGGCATTGCGATCGAGGCCGCCGCGCAGGGACTCTCGGTGGCGATCAACTACGCGAGCAACGGCGCGGCCGCCGACGAGACGGTGGAGCTGTGCCGGCGCGCGGCCGCGGGGCCGGGCCAGCGCTTCGTGCCGGTGCGCGGCGACATCGGCCGTCGTGAAGACCGTGCGGAGATCCTCGCGCAGACGCTTGCCGCGTTCGGCAGGCTCGACGCGCTGGTCAACAACGCCGGCATCGCGCCACGCGTGCGCGCGGACGTGACGGACATGAGCGAAGCCTCGTTCGAGGAGGTGTTGCGCATCAACCTGCAGGGTCCGTTCTTTCTCACGCAGGCGGTCGCCAACCACTGGCTCGGGAACGGATACCCGCCGGCACTTTCGGGCGGGTTCAAGATCGTGTTCGTCACGTCGATCTCGGCCGACACCGCCTCCGTCAACCGCGGCGAGTACTGCATCTCGAAGGCAGGGCTCGCGATGGCCTCGCAGCTCTGGGCCGTGCGGCTTGCCGACCAGGGCGTGCAGGTGCTGGAGCTGCGTCCGGGCATCATGGCAACCGACATGACGTCCGCGGTGAAGGAAAAGTACGACAAGCTGATCGCCGAGGGTCTCGTGCCGCAGAGGCGCTGGGGCTCCGCCGAGGACGTCGGCCGTGCCGTGCGCGCCGTGCTCGCAGGCCAGTTTCCGTTCACGACCGGCGACGTCATCCATCTCGACGGCGGATTTCACGTTCGTCGCCTGTAACGTTGCGCGCTTTCGCGGGCTCTCCATGATCCGTATCGACACGAAGGTCACGCCCAGGTCGCTCGCACGGGCCATCGATCGGCTGTTCGAACTCTCGGCCCGGAAGATCGCGCTGATCGACAAGGCGTGGCATTCGTCCGCCGGCACGCCCGTGTACACCGCGGCGGGCCGCTACACGTCGCGTGGCTGGACCGAGTGGACACAGGGGTTCCAGTTCGGCTCGGCCATCCTGCAGTTCGACGCGACGGACGATCCCAAGATGCTGGAGGTCGGGCGTCGCGGCACGGTGCGCCACATGGCGAGCCATGTGAGCCACATCGGCGTGCACGATCACGGGTTCAACAACGTCTCCACCTACGGCAACCTGCTGCGCCTCGTCCGGGAAGGCCGCGTCGCCGCCGACGAGTGGGAAGTCGCCTTCTACGAGCTTGCATTGAAGCTTTCGGGCGCAGTCCAGGCGGCGCGCTGGACCGAATTGCCCGACGGTCTCGGCTTCATTCGTTCGTTCAATGGGCCGCATTCGCTGTTTGCCGACACGATGCGTTCGCTGCGCTCGCTCGCCCTCGGGCACCGGCTCGGTCACGCGCTGATGGGCGAGCGCGACCGTCGCATCTCGCTGCTCGCGCGCCTGATCCAGCATGCGGACACCAATGCGCGCTACAACGTGTACTTCGGCGAGGGGCGCGACGCGTACGATGTGCGCGGCCGCGTCGCGCACGAGTCAGTGTTCAATGTCAACGACGGCTCGTACCGCTGCCCCAGCAGCCAGCAGGGCTATTCGCCGTTCACGACGTGGACCCGCGGACTCGCGTGGGTGCTGACCGGTTACGCGGAGCAACTCGAGTTCCTCGCCACGCTGAAGGATGGCGAGTTGAAGCCGTTCGGAGGAAAGAAGTCAGTGCTCGACCGCTACCTCGCCGCGGCGCGCGCGACGGCGGACTTCTACATCGAGTACTCGCCGACCTGCGGCGTGCCGTATTGGGACACCGGTGCGCCAGGGCTTACGAGACTCGACGGCTACCTCGACCGGCCCGCCGATCCCTTCAACGATCACGAACCGGTGGACAGTTCCGCCGCCGCCATCGCGGCACAGGGGCTCGTCCGGCTCGGCACGCATCTCTGCGCGCATGGCGACGCGCGCGCCGGCAGGCGCTACGTCGCGGCGGGGCTCACGACCGCGAAGACGCTGTTCGCGGAGCCCTACCTGTCGACCGATCCGAAGCACCAGGGCCTGCTGCTGCACTCGGTCTATCACCGCCCCAATGGATGGGATTACGTTCCCAAGGGTCGCAAGATCCCGTGCGGCGAATCGTCGATGTGGGGCGACTATCACGCGCGCGAGCTCGCGCTGCTGATCCGGCGCATGGCGCGCGACGAGCCGTACTACGCGTTCTTCCACATCTGAGCGCCGCGTGGCCGCGGCCGCTCAGCAGAACGCGTTGTGCCGTTCCTTGCAGGTGGCGAGCACCTCGTCCGGATCGCGCTTCCACCAGTTGCCGGCGGAGAATATCTCGACCTCGTGCGCGCCGCGGTAGCCCGCGGCTTCCATCCACGACCGGATGAGCGGCAGGTCGATGACGCCGTCGCCCATCATGCCGCGATCGAGCAGCAGGTCGTGCGTCGGCACCAGCCAGTCGGACAGGTGGAATGCGAGCAGCCGCGATTTCCCGTCGCTCCCGCGGGCCCGCCCGGCGCGCGCAATCTCCTGCTGCAGGTCGGGATCCCACCACACGTGATAGACATCGACGGCGATCCCGAGACCCTCGCCCAGTTCATCGCAAAGCGCATTGGCGTGCGCCATCGTGTTCACGCAGGCGCGGTCCGCCGCGTACATCGGGTGCAGCGGTTCGATCGCGAGCGGCATGCCGGCCGGGCGCGCGTACTCGAGGAGCTCCGCGATCCCGTCGCGCACCATCGCCCGGGCGCCGGCGAGATCCTTCGACGCGGCGGTTCCATCGGCGCGTTTCGGCAGGCCGCCGACCACGAGCACGAGACACGACGAACCGAGCACGAGCGCCTCGTCGACCGCGCGCCGGTTGTCGTCCCGCGCTGCGGCGCGGCCGGCCGCATCGGGCGCGGGGAACATCCCTCCGCGGCAGTATCCGGTGAGCGCGAGCCCCGTCTCGCGCAGGCGCACCGCGGTCGCCTTCAATCCGTCCTTCGCCACCTGATCGCGCCACGGCGAGATCATGCGGATGCCGTGGCGCACGCAGCCTTCGATGATCTGCGCGAGCGTCCACCGCTCGCGGACCGTCGCGGTGTTGAGCGAGAGCAGCGCGGGATCGGGCGCGGTCATGCCGGTCGCGCGCACGGGCGACGGTGGATGGCGCGCGCCGAAGACCGGCAGCGACACGGCGATCGCTGCGGGGCGCGCCGATGCATTGGCGGATGGCGAGTCGGCGCCATCGCTACGCGGCGAGCGGCGGGACGTCGACCCATCGCCGCTCCTGCCAGGATTTCCGCGCGCACTCGACGAGCTGCACGCCCTTCGCGCCTTCGTGCAGCGTCCACTTGAACGGCATGCCGGCGACGACGTGGCGGATGAAGTGCTCCCATTGTGTCTTGAAGCCGTTGTCGTACGTCGTCGTGTCCGGCACCTGCTGCCAGCCGCCGAAAAAATCGATCGACTGCCGCAGGTCGGGATTCCAAACGGGCTTCGGCGTGTTGACGCGCGATTGCGTCAGGCAGTCGGTGAGCCCGGCAACCGCCGAGCCGTGCGTCCCGTCGACGTGGAACGTGACGAGGTCGTCGCGGCGCACGCGCGTGCACCAGCTGCTGTTGACCGTCGCGATCACGCCGCCGTCGAGTTCGAACATCGCGTACGCGGCGTCATCGGCCGTCGCCCGGTATTTGCGGCCCTGTTCATCCCAGCGCTCGGGAATGTGCGTCGCGCCGAGGCAGCAGACGCTTTTCACCGCGCCGAACAGGTTGTCGAGGACGTAACGCCAATGGCACAGCATGTCGAGGACGATGCCGCCGCCTTCCTCGGCACGGTAGTTCCACGACGGCCGCTGGATCGGCTGCAGGTCGCCTTCGAAGACCCAGTAGCCGAACTCGCCGCGCACCGACAGCATGCGTCCGAAGAAGCCGGCGTCGCGAAGCATCGCGAGCTTGCGCAGCCCGGGCAGGAACAGCTTGTCCTGCACGACGCCGTGGCGGATGCCTGCGCGCTCGGCTGCCCGCGCGAGCTCGAGTGCCTCGGCGAGATTCGTCGCGACAGGCTTCTCGCAGTAGACGTGCTTGCCGGCGGCGATTGCGCGCTGCAGCAGCCCCGGCCGCGCGAGCGTCGTCGCCGCGTCAAAGAATACGGTGTCGTCGCGATCGGCGAGTGCGGCGTCGAGATCGGTGCCGAACCGTGCGATGCCGTGCGCCTGGGCGAGCGCGCTGATCTTGTAGGCATTGCGGCCGATCAGGATCGGATCGGGCATCACCCGGTCGCCGTCGGCGAGCGCGACGCCCCCCTGGTTGCGGATCGCGACGATCGAGCGGATGAGATGCTGGTTCATCCCCATCCGTCCCGTGACGCCGTTCATGATGATGCCCAGCCGTCGTTCGGCCATCGTCGAAACTCCGTCAGTGTCCGAAAAGCGGGGCGCTCACGGCAGCGCCTCGAGGATGCCGCGGACGTAGCCGATCGCGCGCGCCGCGCACGCCGGTCCGTCGGGAACGTAGTCGAACGGCTCGATCGCGATCACACCGTTGTAGCCGCCCGCTTTCAGCACGGACAGCACCGGGGCGAACAGGTCGCTGCCCTGGCCGGGCCCTCGGCGGTTGCGGTCGTTCAACTGCACGTGGGCGATCGCACCTGCGGCGAGCGCGTCCTGCGCGACGTCGGCCACCGGCCGCGCCTCGGAAAGCGCAGCCGACTTGGTGTCGAGCATCGTCGCGAGTGCCGGCGAGCCGACCTCGCGGACCATCGCGCGCGCCTCGTCGAGCGTGTTGACGAGGTCGGTCTCGTCGCGCGGAAGCGGCTCGACCAGGTAGACGACGCCGGCTCGTTCGGCCGCCTTCGCGGCCAGAGCGAAGGCGTCGCGCGCGCGGGCCCAGGCGATCTCGCGGCTATCGCCGGCGGGAATGCGGCGCTGTGCCGGCGAGCCGTGGACGAGATACCGACCGCCCAGCTCCGCGCACAAATCGATCAGCGTCGTCATCGCGGCGACCGTGCGCTCGCGCGCTTCGACATCCGGCGTCGTGATCGACAGGCCGGAGGGTTTGACCAGCAGCCAGTGCAGGCCCGTCACGGCAATGCCGGCGTCCGCAGCGGCGCGACGGATGGCCGCACGTTTCGCGGCCGGGATCGCCAGCGGGTCGTCGGCCAGCGTGTACGGCGCGACCTCGAGCCCGTCGTAGCCCAGCGCGGCCGCATAGGCGCACTGTGCGGCGAATTCACGCCCGGCGAGTACCTCGTTGCACAGCGCGACGCGCATCGGCTATCCCGCCGCCCGCTTCGCCCGCCCGCCGAAGAGGCGGCCAAGGCGGTGGTCGACACCGGGGATCCTGAGCACGATGACGACGACGATCGTGATCCACAGCACCGCGGAGATCGGCCGCGTGAAGAACGGCAGGAGGTCGCCATCGGACAGCACCAGCCCGCGCCGGAAACCCTTTTCCATCAGGTCGCCGAGCACCATGCCCAGCACCAGCGGCGCAACCGGGTACCTGAGTCGCCGCAGCACGTAGCCCAGCACGCCGAAGGCCAGCATCACCCAGACGTCGAACAGTCGCTGCGAGATCGCATAGGAGCCGACGACGCACAGCACGAAGATGATCGGCACGATGATCGGCTTGGGCACCATCAGCACCTTGATCAGCAGGTTGGTGAGCGTGAGCCCGTAGATCAGGATGCCGATCGTCGCGAACATCATCATCGCGACGACGTCGTAGACGAACGTCGGCGCCTCGACCATGATCATCGGGCCCGGCCGCACGCCGTGGATCAGCATCGCCGCCATCAGCACCGCTGCCGGCGCCGAGCCCGGCACGGCGAGCGTCAGCACCGGGATGACGGCCCCCGGCACGCAGGCGTTGTCGCCGGTCTCGGCCGCCATCAGCCCCTCGATCGAGCCCTTGCCGAACTTCTCCTTCTCCTTGCTCGCGCGCCTCGCGGCCGCATACGACGACCACGCTGCGACGTCCTCGCCCACGCCGGGCAGGATACCGATGAACGTCCCGATGACGCCCGAGCGCAGGATCGTCCGCCAATACTGCGTGACGTCTCTGAGTTTCGGAATGACCGAGTCGAACGGGTTGATCTTCACGGGCGCCGGCTTTTCGCGCACCGTCATCAGCAATTCGGCGAAGCCGAATGCGCCGACCAGCGCCGGGACGAGCTGCAAGCCGCCGGCGAGATCACGGCTTCCGAACGTGAACCGGTCGTACGCGTAGATCGCCTCCTGGCCGATCGCCGCGGTGAAGATGCCGATGAGCCCCGCGATCCAGCCCTTGAGCGGATCGTTGCCGGTCAGCGTGCCGGCGATGATCACGCCGAAAAGCGCGAGCCAGAAGAACTCGTAGGCTCCGAACTTGAGAGCGACGTTGCCCAGGATCGGCGTGAACAGCGCAAGGAAGAACATGCCGATCAGCGTTCCCAGCACCGAGCCCGACGTCGCGATGCCCATTGCACGACCCGCCAAGCCCTGTTTCGCCAGCGCGTGGCCGTCGATGCACGCGGCCGCCGACGCGGGCGTGCCCGGGATGTTGAGCAGGATCGCCGAGCGCGAACCGCCATAGATCGCGCCGACGTACGTGCAGATCAGCACCAGCAGCGCCTGGTTCGATGGCAGCTTGATCGTCAGCGTCGTCATCAGCGCGACGCCCATCGTCGCCGTCAAGCCCGGCAGCGCACCGATGACGACGCCGACCAGCGACGACAGCAGGATCATGCCGAGCGACAGCGGGTCGCAGAAGCTCCAGATCGAATGACCGAACGCGATGAGGCCGTCGAACACGGGGCAGGGCCTGGCGGCGCGCCGCTACGGCAGCCGCACGTAGAAGAGCCGCTCGAACACGAACGTGACGATGGCGGCGGTCAGCACGCCGCACGCAAGCGCGACGATGAGGCCGCGGACGACCTTGCCGTCCGCCTTGCGGTGCGCGTACTGGAACAAGAACACGAATGCGGTGACGAAGACAGCGGTGCCGAGCCAGAACGGCAACCCGCGGCCGACGAGCAGCAGCGCGTAGACGAAGAACATGCCGGCCGCGAGAACAAAGCTCGACAGCGGGGCATAGTCGGTGTCGTCGACTTCGGCGGCGTCCCAGCCGGTACGCTGCGCGCGGCGCCACGACCGCAGGACCAGCACGCCGCCAAGGACCGCGAGCAGCGAGCCGACGATAGCGGGCCACAGACCCGGCGCCGTGTGCGTCGTCGCACCCTGCTGCGTCATCCGGTCCATCTGCCAGGACAGCACGACGATCACGCAGCCGAGCGCCGCCCAGGCGACGCCGCCTTGCAGGTCGTGCCGCGGTGACGACGGATAGATCTCGGTGGACACGGGGGACTCGCGCAACGAAAGGCCGGCGCCCGCGAAGGCGCCGGCCCGAGGGGTTGCTGCCGCTACGGACGTGGGATGCCCAGCGTGTCCGGCGCGACCTTCGCCTTGCCGGTGTCGGCTGCGGACCATGCATTGGCCTGTACCGCCGGGAAGACCGCCTTCTGGGCTTCGGCGCCGGCGTACGGGGCGAACTGCGCGCCGCGGCTCGTCGCGTACTGCTTGAGCGCCGCGGAGTTGGCGATCTGCTCGGCCCAGATCTTCTCGACCGTCGCGATCACTTCCGGCGGCACGCCCTTCGGGATGAAGATGCCGAAGTAGTTGGCGGGCGACTTGAAGCCGGGCACCGACTTCGTCAGCGGCTCGATGACGCCGTAGCCGTCGAGCTCGACCGGCTTGTCGCCGATGACCGCGAGCGCGCGCAGCTTCTTGCCGCGGATCATTTCGGCCTGCTCGACGGTCAGCTGCGACGTCGCGTCGGTCTCGCCGGCGACCGTGGCGACGACCGCGGGATTGCCGCCGTCGTAGGTGACGTGCTTGTACTTGACGCCCGTCGCCTTGGCGATCGCTTCCATCGCGCTGTGGCCGCTGGAGTTGACGCCGGCCGTGGCGACGCTGATCGCGCCCGGCTTCGCCTTCATCGCGTCGATCAACTCGGTCGGCGTCTTGTACGGCGTAGCCGGATTCACCGAAAGCGTCGAGACATTGGCGACGTTGAGGAACAGCGCCCAGTCGCCGATCTTGGTGTCGAGCATGCCGAGGACCGCGTAGGTGCCGAGGTCCTGCGCCGCGCCGGCGGTCCAGGTGTAGCCGTCCTTGGGGGCTTCGAGGGCGTTCTTCGTGCCGATCGAGCCGGACGCGCCCGGCTGGTTGACGATGACGACCTTCTGCCCGAGCACCTTCTCGATCTCCGCGGCGGTTACGCGCGTCACCTGGTCGGTCGAGCCGCCGGCTGCCCAAGGCACGATGATCGTGATGGGCTTGGTGGGCTTCCATGTGGCCTGGGCGTGCGCCGGCAGCGCGAAGGCGAGCGATGCGAGCGCGGCGGCGACCGCCGTCAAAAGAGTGCGTCTGCTGTGGTCCATCGGGTTCTCCGGGTGAGGGTGGCAAGACGGGCGGGAACGGTCCGCGGCTCGCGACGGCCCCGCGCGGTGTGGGGTGGATGAGCTAACCGGACAGTCGATGAGCATAGCCCCGCGGCATGGTGCGACGCAAGCGTGCGGCTCGATGCCGCACGAGGTAGCCCACAATGATGTCGGTCACGTGGTCAAGCCGTTCCGCGAGCGCCGGACGGGACTCGAGGTTGCGGCCGAAGATCCGCGACAGCGTCGCGTTGTTCGACAGGTAGAAATACCCGAGCGCGGCGATCGAGATATAGAGCTGAACCGGGTCCACGCCGCGGCGGAAGACGCCCTCGCGGGCGCCGCGGGCGAGCGGCGGCCGGAGGGCGGGAAGAGGTGCGTGCGGCGAGGGTCCTGTGGACCGGCATGCCCGGACTATTGACCGCCCGGTTACAACGCGCAATTCACGCAGGCCCGAATCTCGTCAGGACCGCGCCGGGGGCCGGCGGCAATCGCGTGCAGCAGCGTACAGCGACTGCGGGAAGCCGGCGGATTCCGCGTCAGGGAATGGTGCGGTCGATCAGCAGCGCGAGGCCCTTCGTTCCAAGCTTGATTGGAGGCGAAATCGTCTCGAGGTCGCCGCTCTGCGGCGCCGCGCTGCCCGTCTTGCTGATGCGCGCGCCGACGACGACCTCGGCGAAGTTCGAGAGCTTCATCTCCGGGGACATCGCCTGCGAATCGTCGAGCGTGAACGTGACCGGCAGGTCGCGCACCTGCTTTCGCACGAGCGCGAGCGGGATGCGGGGTCCCTGCGCCGCACGCGCGAAGATGAACACCGTGTCATCGGGCTGCGCCGACTTCGCGAGCGCAGGCGCGAGCGTCACGGTACCGGCGACGGTAGCGCCACCGCCTGCCGATGCCGCGGGTGCGGCCACCGCCGTGGGCGGCGCGCCCGTCGCATGCGGATTGGACGCGTCCGGCGCGATCGGCGGCACCCGGGGCGCGGCGGCAGCGAGCACGGGCGCGGGTCCGAGCTTGCCCAACTCGCGAGCTTCCGCGATGCTGCCGTCGATCGACTGCGCGAACGGCGAGGTCGGCGGCACCGAGGCCTTCGCGCGCTCCCAGTAATCGACCGCCTTCCGGTAGTCCTTGGCATCGAACGCCGCGGTGCCGGCAAGCGCCAGCGCCTTCCACTGCGTCGGATCGGCTTTCAGCGCGCGCTCGATCAGCTGCATCGGCTTGCCGGCGAGCGATCGCCCCTGCACCAGGCCGAGCGTGTCGGCGTAGTCCGCGAGCAGTTGCGCGTCCGTGGGCAACAGCGTCGTCGCGCGCTCGTACGCCTTCACCGCCTCCTGCGGCTTTCCCCGCGCCGAGTAGCTCCGAGCGAGCACCGACCAGCCTTCGGCGTTGTCGGGCTCCTGCTCCAGGCGTGTGGCGAGCCGTGCGAGCATCTGGTCGAGTTGGTCCGGCGTGATCTTGTGCGCTTCCTCGCCTGCGCGCTGCACCTGTTGCTGCGCGAACTCCGGCGACAACGCGGCCGGCGTGCCGAGCAGCACGTACAGGCCGGCTGCGACAATCGGGAGTGCGACGGCGATCACGCCGGCGGTGAGCCGCCCCGAGCGCTTCGGCGTTGCGACCGGTCCGCGGCCGGCCGACTGCGTTTCCTCGAGCACGCGGCGGTCGATCTCGGCCGCCGCGGCTTCGTACTGCTCGCTCGTCACCATGCCGTTCGCGAAATCGGCCTCGAGCTCCCTGCGCTGGTCGCGCAGGATCGCGAGGTTCGTGCGGTCGCGGTCCACCGAGGGCGCCTCCCTGCGGCGGAGCAGGGGCACGACGATCCACGCAAGGGCGATCGCGGCCATCATGGCCGCGGCGACAGCGAAGGCGATCACTTGGAATCCTTGTTATCGTTTTCGGCGAGCAAGCGCTGCGCCCGCGCGCGCTCCTCCGCAGACAACGGCGCCGCTTCGGGCAACGCGCGACGCTGGCGCAGGATGCGATAGAGCACGACGAACCCGAGCACGAGCAGCAGCGCGGGACCTGCCCACAGCAGCACCGTGGTGGCGCGCACCGGCGGCCGGTAGAGCACGAAGTCGCCATAGCGCGCGACCATGTAGTCGACGATCTCCTGATCCGTCTTACCCGCTGCAACCTGCTCGCGCACCTGGCGGCGCAGGTCCACCGCGAGCTCCGCGTTGGACTCGGCGATCGACTGGTTCTGGCAGACGAGACAGCGCAATTCCTCGGTCAGCTTCACCGTGCGCGATTCCTTGACCGGGTCCTTCTCGGTCGGCACCGCATCGGCCGCGAATGCGGGAGCGGCGAAAAGCGCCAGCAGCCCGGTGAACATCAGCGCGGAAAGCTTCATCTCAGGCCTTCTGCAGCTCGCGCACGAGCGGAAGGATCTTCTTCTCGAGCACTTCGGCGGTGATCGGGCCGATCTGCTTGTAGCGGATCACGCCCTGCTTGTCGATCACGAACGTCTCCGGCACGCCGTAGACGCCGTAATCGATGCCGACGCGGCCGTCGCGATCGACCACCGACAGGTTGTACGGATCGCCGTGCTGCGAAAGCCACCGCATGCCGGCTGCGGGCTCGTCCTTGTAATTGAGCCCGATCAGCGGAACGACCTTCTGCTTGCCGAGCTCGACCAGCAACGGATGCTCCTCGCGACACGCAACGCACCACGACGCCCAGACGTTCAGCAGCCAGACCTGGCCCTTCATGTCCGTGGTACCGAGCGATTTCTGCGGCAGGTGAAGCTGGTTGAGCGTGAACGTCGGCGCCGGCTTGTCGATCAGCGGCGACGGCACTTCGCGCGGATCACGGAACAGCCCGACCAGCAGGAAGCCGCACAGGACGATGAAGAGGCCGAGCGGGATGAGGAGCTTCTTGTTCATCGCGAGGCCTCTAACCGGCGATGGCACCGCGCCCGGCCGGCACGATGCGCTCGCGCCGCGCGGTGAGGCGGTAGCGGCGATCGGACAGCGCGACCAGCCCGCCCAGCGCCATCAGGATGCAGCCGCCCCAGATCCAGGTGACGAAGGGCTTGATGTAGACGCGCACGGCCCACGCGTTGCTCACGCCGTCGATCGGCTCGCCCAGCGACACGTAGAGATCACCGAACGGTCCGCTGTCGATCGCCGCCTCGGTCATCGGCATGCCCTGCGCGTTGTAGATGCGCTTCTCGGGCATCAGCTTGCGGATCGAACGGCCGTCCTTCTGCACGTCGAACGAGCCGCGCGCCGCGCGGTAGTTGGGGCCGACCGCCTCCGCGAGGCCCTCGAACTTGAACGTGTAGCTTCCGAGCGTGATCGTGTCGCCGGGCGCCATCTTGACATCGCGCTCGGTTTCGTAGCCCTTGACCAGCGTGACGCCGGTGATGAACACGGCGACCCCCAGGTGCGCGAGGATCATCCCCCAGTAGCCACGCGGCTGCCGCGCAAGGCGGCCGAGAACGCCGCCCGGCGCGTTGCGGACCCGCTCGCGCAGATGGACGAACGTCGTGACGACGATCCACAACGCGAGCAGCAAGCCGAAGCTCATCATCGGCGACCACTTGCCGCCGACGAGGGGCAACAGCAGCGCGACGACGACCGCGACCGCGAACGCCCAGCGCAGCTGCACCCACAGCTCGGGAAGCGGCTGCTTGCGCCAGCGCGAGAGCGGGCCCACGCCCATCAGGAAAACGAGCGGCGTCATCACCGGAACGAACACCGTGTCGAAGTACGGCGGGCCCACCGAGATCTTGCCGAGGTTCAGCGCGTCGAGGAACAGCGGGTAGAGCGTGCCGAGCAGCACGGTTCCGCACGCGACCGCGAGCAGCACGTTGTTGGCGAGCAGCATCGACTCGCGCGAGACCAGCTCGAACTGGCCGCCGGTGCCGACCTTCGGCGCGCGCAACGCGAAGAGCAAGAGCGATCCGCCGATCACGATCGCGAGGAACAGCAGGATGAAGATGCCGCGCCGAGGGTCGGTCGCGAATGCGTGCACCGACGTGAGCACGCCCGAGCGAACGAGGAAGGTGCCGAGCAGCGACAGCGAGAACGCGGCGATCGCGAGCAGCACCGTCCATGCCTTGAACGTGCCGCGCTTCTCGGTGACGGCGAGCGAGTGGATGAGCGCGGTGCCGACGAGCCACGGCATGAACGACGCGTTCTCGACCGGGTCCCAGAACCACCAGCCGCCCCAGCCCAATTCGTAGTACGCCCACCAGCTGCCGATCATGATGCCGAGCGTGAGGAAGCACCACGCGAGCGTCGTCCACGGACGCGACCAGCGCGCCCAAGTCGCATCGAGCCGGCCGCCGAGCAGCGCCGCGATCGCGAAGGCGAACGCCACCGAGAAGCCGACGTAGCCCATGTAGAGCATCGGCGGGTGGATCACCATGCCCGGGTCCTGCAGCAGCGGATTCAGGTCGCGGCCGTCGGCGGGCACCGGGAAGATGCGGTCGAACGGGTCGGAGGTCGTCAGCATGAACAGCAGGAAGCCGACGGCGACGAGCCCCATCACGCCCAGCACGCGTGCGACCATCTCGCCGGGCAGGTGGCGGCTGAACGCGGACACCGCGAGACCCCACGCCGAGAGCATGAGGACCCAGAGCAGCATCGAGCCCTCGTGCGAGCCCCACGACGCGGCGAACCGGTACTGGATGGGCAGCTGCGAGTTCGAGTTGGTCGCGACGTTCAGCACCGAGAAATCGTTGCCGATGAACGAATATGCGAGGCAGCCGAACGCGAAGGCGACGAACAGGAACTGTCCCTGCGCGACGGGTCGTGCAAGCGCCATCCACGCCGGGATGCGCCGGGCGGCGCCGGCGAGCGGCAGCGTGCCCTGCACCAGCGCGAGCAGCAGCGCGAGGATCAGCGCGAAATGGCCGAGTTCGGGGATCATGGGGTCGTTCCTTCGGTTCCGTTATCGCGCCAGCGTCTGTGCCGCACGCTTTTCGGTCGCGTCGATGTGCGCCTTGTTGACCGCGGCCGCCGCTTCCGGCGGCATGTAGTTCTCGTCGTGCTTCGCCAGCACCTCGCTCGCATGGAACACGCCGTCGGCGCCGAGCTTGCCCTGCGCGACCACGCCCTTGCCCTCCTTGAAGAGGTCGGGAAGGATGCCCTGGTAGACGACGGGGATCGTCTTCGCCGTGTCGGTCACTTTGAAATGCACGACGAGCCCGTCGCGCTTGACGCTCTTCTCCTCGACCAGCCCGCCGACGCGGAACGCGCGGCCCTGCGGCGCGCGATTCTCGGCGACATCGGTCGGCGAGAAGAAGAACACCAGGTTGGACTGGAACGCGTTCAGCACGAGCGCGACGGCGACGCCCAGCACGGCGACGCCGGCGATGATCCAGGCGAAACGGCGGTGACGAGGTTTCATTGGAGGCCCTGCAGCGAATGGGTGATGGTTGTCAGCGCGTGCGGCCGGCGGTGCCGAGCACGATGGGCGGTTGCGGATCGGGTGTCGAGGCCTGCGCAGCTTCGAGGGCGGCGCGCCGGCGCGCCCGCAGCGCCAGGATCTCGGCGACGATGACGATCGCGGTGACGACGTAGGCGCCCCACACGTAGAAGCCGTGGCCGCCCATGGCGAAGAAATCGCTCATCGAGTCTCCCTGTCCCGCGCGCTACGCCGCCGCCCGCACTTCGGGCAGCTCGGTTACCCACACCGCGCCGCGCTCGCGCTCGACGATGATCGAGCGCACGCGTGCGAGCACCGCGGCGACCGCATAGAGCCACGCGGCGAGGCTCATGATCAGCATGCCGGTCAGCATGATCGACGCCATCTTCGGCGCAGCGGTCACGCTGACCGAGGCGCCCTGGTGCAGCGTGTTCCACCACTTGACCGAGAAGTAGATGATCGGCACGTTGACCGCACCGACCAGCGACAGCACCGCGCACGCGCGGTCGGCGCGGCGCGGGTCCTCGATCGCATTGCGCAGCGCGATCACGCCGAGGTAGAGGAAGAGCAGGATCAGCTCGGAGGTCATCCGCGCGTCCCACGCCCAGTACGTGCCCCACGTCGGCCGGCCCCACAGCGCGCCGGTCCACAGCGCGATGAATGTCATGAGCGCGCCGGAGGGCGCGATCGCCTGCGACATCATCGCCGAGAGCCGCGTGTTGAAGCCGAGCGCCAGCGCGCCCCAGAACGCCATCACCAGGTAGAGGAACATCGACATCCATGCGGAAGGCACGTGGATGAAGATGATCCGGTAGACCTCGCCCTGCTGGAAATCGGTGGGCGCGATGCCGAAGCCGATGTACAGGCCGACCGCCGCCAGGATCGCCGCACTCCACGCGAACCACGGGATCATCCTGCCGGCGAGCGGATAGAACGTCGCAGGCGATGAGTACTTGTACCAGTTGACGGCCATGTCGGTTGTCGGCGATTTCAGTCGAGCGCGATGCGAACTGCGGCAGCCGCCGCGAACGGCGCGCCGACGAGCGCGAGCAACAGGCCCGCGCCGAGCAGCGAGAAATTCGCGGTCGCTCCAAGGCCCGCACGCACCGAGTCGACCGCCCCCGCACCGAAGATCAGCACCGGCACGTACAGCGGCAGGACCAGGAGCGCGAGCAGGCTGCCGCCTGCACGAAGGCCGAGCGTCAGCGCTGCGCCGATCGCGCCCAGCAGCGACAGGATCGGCGTGCCGACCAGCAGGCCGGCGACGAGCACGACGAGCGATTCACCGTCGAGCGCGTACTGGACGCCGAGCAGCGGGGCGAGCAGCGCGACCGGCAAGCCGGTCGTGAGCCAATGGGCAAGTATTTTACCGGACACGAGCGCCTGGAGCGGGTAGGGCGACAACGCGATCTGCTCGAGCGTCCCGTCGGCGTAGTCGTTGGCGAAGAGCCGCGGCAGCGACAGAAGCGACGCGAGCAGCGCCGCGACCCACAGCACGCCGGGCCCCATCGTCGCGAGCAGGTTGCGCTCGGGCGTGGTTCCGAGCGGGAACAGCGCGACGACGATCACATAGAACAGCAATTGCACGCCGAGTTCCGCGCGCGAGCGGAACGCGAGCTTGAGATCGCGCGCCGCGGCCCAGCGCAGGCCCGCGAGCGCCGAATCGCCCGAGGGGGCGACGGGCAGCACGTCCTCGCTGGCGGTCATCGCCGTCATGCGCCGAGCGTCAGCGACGCCGCGCGCTGCTCGGGCAAGTCGAGTACCTGGTGGGTGGCGGCCACTGCGAGGCCCCCGCTTTCGAGATGCTCGCGCACCATCTGCGCCAGCAGGTCCGTGCCCGCGGCGTCGAGTGCGGTCACCGGCTCGTCCAGGATCCACAGCGGCCGCTTGATGAGCGCAAGCCGCGCGAGCCCGATCCGTCGTCGCTGGCCGGCGGAAAGCACGCGCGCGGGCAGCGAGCGCTTGCGGCCGAGCGCCACCGCGTCCAGCGCATCGGAAATCTCGGCACGGGTCGCGGGCGTCCCGGAGAGCGCGATCAGCGACGACAGGTTCTCCTCCGCCGAGAGTTCGTCCTTCAGCGCCGGCAGATGGCCCGCGTACGCGACCGCGGCGCGGAGCGCCGGATCGAAAGGGCGGATCGCCTTGCCGTTCCAGCGGATTTCGCCGGCCGCGGGCATCGACAGGCCCGCCAGCATGCGCAACATCGTCGTCTTGCCCGTGCCGTTGGCGCCGGTGACGACCAGTGCGCGACCCGGCGCAACCGTAAAGCCAATCCCTGCGAACAACTGCGAGTGGCCGCGGCGCGCGGCAAGATCGTGCGCTTCCAGCATGTAGGGGCGTGGGAATGGTCGGAGGGCCGCGCCTGTAACGCTGCCGGTGGCATGCGCGACGCTGCCGATTATAGCGGTCGGGTTCCCCTGGCTCTTGCGGTGCATCAAAGCGGGGAACGACTTTCGGCAAAGCCGAATTCCAGCGAACCGAGAGAACGCGAAGGTCCGGCGCTCTGTGCGCGATTTCGCGGGTGCACCATCACGCCCAGCCGCTCCCGCTCGGGCGCGGCGAAGGGAGCACTTTTCCCGCGCCTCGCTCGGTGGAGAGGACGGCGGGGCGGGTCATCCGCCTGCCATCGGCTCCAGGAGGCCGACCGCTCCGCGGAAGGCCTTCCGCTATCATGGCCAATCCCCTCCCGGCTTCCGATTCCCCCATGAACGACAAGGACATCCGCGCGGCGTCGCTCGAGTATCACCGCCAGCCGCCACCCGGGAAGATCTCGGTCACGCCGACCAAGCAGGTGACCAACCAGCGCGACCTGGCGCTCGCCTACTCGCCGGGGGTCGCGGCTGCGTGCGACGAGATCGTGCGCGATCCCGCCGAGGCGGCGAACCTGACCTCGCGCAGCAACCTGATCGGGGTCATCACCAACGGCACGGCGGTGCTCGGCCTGGGCCCGATCGGACCGCTGGCGGCCAAGCCCGTCATGGAAGGCAAGGCGGTGCTGTTCAAGAAATTCGCGGGCATCGACTGCTTCGACATCGAGATCGACGAGCGCGACCCGGACAAGCTGGTCGACATGATCTGCGCACTGGAGCCGACGTTCGGCGGCGTGAACCTCGAGGACATCAAGGCGCCCGAATGCTTCTACATCGAGCGCCGCTGCCGCGAGCGCATGAGGATCCCGGTGTTCCACGACGACCAGCACGGCACGGCGATCATCGTCGGCGCGGCGATCATGAATGGCCTGCGTGTCGTCGGCAAGGAACTCGCTGACGTGAAGCTCGTCTGCTCGGGTGCGGGCGCCGCCGCGCTCGCGTGCCTCGACCTGCTCGTCACACTCGGGATTCCGCGCGAGCACATCTTCGTCGCCGACATCAAGGGCGTCGTCTACGCCGGTCGCACCGAGGAGATGGACGAGAACAAGGCGCGCTACGCGCAGCCGGTCGACGCGCGGACCCTGCAGGAAATCCTGCCGGGCGCGGACATTTTTCTCGGGCTCTCGGCGGCCAAGGTGCTGAAGCCCGAGTGGCTGCCGACGATGGCGGACAAGCCGCTGATCCTCGCGCTCGCCAATCCGGAGCCGGAGATCATGCCGGACCTCGCGCGGGCCGCGCGGCCGGACGCGATCATCGCCACCGGCCGCTCCGACTTCCCGAACCAGGTCAACAACGTCCTCTGCTTTCCGTTCATCTTCCGCGGCGCGCTCGACATTGGCGCGACCCGCATCAACGAGCCGATGAAGCTCGCGGCGGTGCGCGCGATCGCCGACCTCGCGATGGCCGAGCAATCGGAAATCGTGGCCAATGCCTACGGCGAGCACGACCTGAAGTTCGGCCCCGAGTACCTGATCCCGAAGCCCTTCGACCCGCGGCTCATCGTGACGATCGCGCCGGCGGTTGCGAAGGCGGCGATGGACTCGGGCGTCGCCACGCGCCCCATCGCCGACTTCGATGCCTACCGCGAGCGGCTCACGCAGTTCGTCTACCACTCGGGTCTTCTGATGAAGCCGATCTTCCAGGCGGCGAAGAAGGCGCCGAAGCGGGTCGTCTACGCCGAGGGCGAGGACGAGCGCGTGCTGCGCGCCGTGCAGGTCGTCGTCGACGAGGGGCTCGCGAAGCCGATCATCATCGGCCGTCCCGCGGTGATCGAGAAGCGGATCGCCCATTCGGGCCTTCGCATCCGCGCCGGCGAGGACTTCGAGATCGTCAACCCCGAGTACGACCCGCGCTACCGCGAATACTGGACCGAATACTTCCGCCTGACCGAGCGCAAGGGCGTCTCGCAGCAGTACGCGAAGATCGAGATGCGCCGGCGTCTCACGCTGATCGGTGCGATGATGGTCCATCGCGGCGAGGCCGACGGCATGCTGTGCGGTACGTTCGGCACGCACGCGCTGCACCTCACGTACGTCGACCAGGTGATCGGCCTGCGCAAGGGCGCACGCCAATACGCGGCGATGAACGCGGTCATCCTGCCAAACCGCACGGTGTTCATCGCCGACACCTACGTCAATGCCGACCCGGCCACGGAGCAGATCGCCGAGATCACGCTGCTTGCCGCCGAGGTGCTGCGCCGGTTCGGGATCGAGCCCAAGGTGGCGCTGCTGTCGCACTCGAGCTTCGGCACGAGCGACCACCCGTCGGCGAAGAAGATGCGCGACGCGCTCGGGCTCGTCAACGCACAGGCGCCCGACCTCGAGATCGAAGGCGAGATGCACGGCGACGCGGCGCTCGACGAGCAGGTGCGCCTCGCGGTGTTCCCGAGCTCGCGCCTCAAGGGCGAGGCGAACCTGCTGATCATGCCGACGGCGGACGCCGCGAACATCTCGTTCAACCTGCTCAAGGCGGCGGCGGGCGGCGGCGTGACGCTCGGCCCGATCCTGCTCGGCGTGGCCAAGCCCGTACACATCCTGACGCCCTCGGCGACCGTGCGGCGCATCGTCAACATGACCGCATTGACGGTGGTGGACGTCGACACCAACGCGGCGCGGTAGCTGCCGCAGGTCTGCAAGAGCGGGTTCCGGAACGCCTTTCCCGGTCGCGCCCGTCGCTTCGCTGAACCGTCGCGCGAGAAAGGCGTCTCCGCCCGCGCTTTTCCCTTGGTCGACGCGTCCCGTGAGAAATCCGTTGCCGACTCCGCCTCCCTCGCGATGACCCTGTCGACGCCGATCAAACGCGTGCTGTTCGCGAAAGGCGTTCGCGCCGTCGGCGACGGCTTCGTGAGCCTGCTGCTTCCGCTTTACCTGCTGGAGCTTGGTCTCGGTCCTTTCGAGGTGGGGGTCATCGCGACCGCCACACTGATGGGATCGGGCTTGCTGACGCTTGCGATCGGCCTCTCCGCGCATCGCTACCACGACCGCGCGCTTCTGCTCACCGCCGCCGTCCTGATGGCGGGCACGGGGATCGGCTTTGCGTTCGTGAGCGACTTCTGGCCGTTGCTCGTGATCGCCGTCGTCGGCACGCTCAATCCGTCGAGCGGCGACGTGAGCGTGTTCCTGCCGCTCGAGCATGCCGTGCTGTCGCGTGCGGCCAGCGACGATACACGCACCGCGGTATTCGCCCGCTACAGCCTGGTCGGATCGCTGGCGGCGGCCGCCGGGTCACTCGGAGCCGCGCTACCCGCGTGGCTGTCCGACAACTCCGGGATGACGGCAAAGGCCGCGATCCAGGCGATGTTCGTGCTCTACGCGCTCCTGGGCGTCGCGGTGGCGATCGCATACCGCGGGCTGCCGCGCGGCGCGACCACGGTTGGTGCGCGGGCGAGCGGCGCGCTCTCCGAATCGAAACGGAAGGTGTATGCGCTCGCAGCGCTCTTCAGCCTCGACGCCTTCGGCGGCGGTTTCATCGTGCAGTCGATTCTGGCGTTGTGGCTCTATCAGCGGTACGGCCTGTCGCCGGCGGCCGCGGGGACCATCTTCTTCTGGACGGGACTCTTCACCGCGCTCTCGTATCTCGTCGCGGTGCGCATCGCCGCCCGGATCGGGCTCGTCAACACGATGGTCTTCACCCACCTTCCGTCCAGCGTGTGCCTGATCCTGATTCCGTTCATGCCGGCGCTCGGCTGGGTGATCGCGCTGCTGTTCATCCGCAGCGCGCTGTCGCAGATGGACGTGCCGACGCGGTCGTCCTACGTGATGGCGATCGTCCCGCCGGCCGAGCGGGCTGCGGCGGCGAGCGTCACGTCGGTGCCGCGCAGCCTCGCATCCGCCGCGAGTCCGGTCATCGCCGGCGCTCTGTTGTCGGCGTCGCCGTTCGGCTGGCCGCTCGTCGCGGCCGGCGCCGTCAAGATCCTCTACGACGTCCTGCTGCTCGGCTTCTTCCGGAACGTCCGGCCGCCGGAGGAGCGTCGCGCGGCGGGGCGCGAGCCTCGCCCGTAATGGCGACACGGCGCGAATCTTCTTCGCAGGGGACGCGCTCCGGGGCCCCGGATGCGGGCGTCAGGCTCGCATTTCGCGCACGACGTCAACGCGCAACGTCCGGCTCCCCGCAATGGCGCAGCATCACGTGCCGCACCGCATCGCGCAGCCGCACCGCCGCCGACCAGTCGGAGCCGTCGGGCACGATCGGCGGCTGCACGCTGACGGTCACCGGGTAGCGCATCGCAAGCCAGCGATCCGCCCGCAGCACCGAACGCGTGCCGCGCAGCACGACCGGAACGATCGGCACGCCGGTCGATGCGCTGACCACGAAGGCGCCGAGGCGAAACGCGGCCAGCCCCGGCACGCGCGAGAACGTCCCCTCGGGGAAGAAGACGACGGTTTCGCCGCGACCCACCGCGGCAGCGAGCTCGCGCGTATCCTCGACACCACGTGTGGGATCGACGCGCTCCACGAAATAGGTGCCGACCCGCCGCAGCACGAGGCCGAACAACCGGCTTCGCACGAACTCGCGCTTCGCGGCGAACCTTACATCGCCCTCCAGCGCGGCGAGCACGACCAGCGCATCGACGTAGCTTGCGTGATTGACGACGATCACCGCCGGCTTGCCAACGGGCAGGTGTTCGAGGCCGTTCACGTCGAGCGGAATCGCGCAGCTTCGCACGAGCGCCTTGGCCAGGCGCTGCGAGAAGCGGAAACGCGCGCGCCGGTCGGGCAGCAGCAGGACGAGCGGCACGCCGACGATCGTCAGCACGATCACGACGAGCCACGCGTAGACGCCGTATGCCGCCTGCGCGATCGTCTGCGCGCCGCGACGCAGCCCGGCGCCGACGGCGCGCGCGGCGAGGCTCGCGACCTGCAGCCACACGGCAGGGCGCGGCGCGGTCAGCAGCCCGGTTTCGTAGAGCTCGCGGCACGCGGCGCGGCGGATCTTGCCGCTCGAGGTCTTGAGCACGGTGCGCGCGGGGACGAGCAGCACTTCATCGGCGGGACCGTTCAGATGGACGCCCGCGAGCGTCATGATGCGATCGCGCAGCGCCGCACGCGAGGCCGCATCCGTCCGGTTGGTTTCCGCGACGACGATCACGCGCTCGGTTCCGGTCGCACGATCCGCGGTGCCGAACACCGCCACGCAGCCCTTGCGAATCCCCGGAATGTCGCCGACCGCCGCTTCGAGGTCGTAGGGATGGATGTTGTGGCCGCCGCGCTTGATCAGGTCCTTGGCGCGGCTCGTGAGGAACAGCTCGCCGCCGGCGATGTAGCCGATGTCGCCGGTGTCGAGCCAGCCGCCGCGGAACAGGCGCTCGGTTGCGGCGGGGTTGCGGTGGTAGCCGGCCGTGGCGGAAGGCCCGCGGAACTCGATGCGGCCTTCGCTTCGCGCCGGAACTTCGCGTCCGGCATCGTCGACGACGCGGATCTCGTGCCCCGGCAGCGGCAATCCGCACGACACGACTTCGAGAGCGGCTTGCGCGCCCTCGGCCGCGGGCTCGGCACGGCCGTCGCGGTCGAGCACTCGGGAATCGATGCGCTCGATCAGCGGGCCGCGGCCGAGCGGCGGGAACGTGAGACCTACGGCCGTCTCGGCGAGCCCGTACACCGGCATCAACGCGCGACGATCGAAGCCGTAGCGGGCGAAGCGCGAAGCAAAGCGTTCGAGCGTCGCGGCGCGGACGGGCTCGGCGCCGTTGAACGCAAGACGCCAGCAACGGAGGTCGAGTCCTTCGAGATCCTCGTCGCGGATCTTCGATGCGGCGATCTCGTAGGCGAAGTTGGGGCCCGCGGAAATCGTGCCGCGGTAGCGGTGGATCGCCCACAGCCAGCGCGCCGGCCGCGCGAGAAAGCTGGTCGGCGGCATCACCACCAGCGGCACCGCGTAGTACAGCGTGGCGAGCCACGCGCCGATCAGGCCCATGTCGTGATAGAGCGGCAGCCAGCTCACGAAGCGATCGCTGGAGGTCGCCGCCGCGGCCGGGCCCATCACGTGGATGTTGGCGAGCAGGTTGTCGTGGCTCAACACCACACCCTTCGGATCGCCCGTGCTCCCCGACGTGTACTGCAGCATGGCGGTGTCGCGGCCCGCCACCGGCGCGACATCGCCGTCCTCTCCGCCGTTGCGCAGCTCTTCGACCGTGACGATCGAGCGGAGCTCGGGCAGCGTCGCGCGCGCGAGCTGCCCGACGAACATCGCTTCGGGAACGGTCACGAGCATCCGGGCGCGCGCATTGGCGAGGATCGCGGCGCGGCCGCGCACGTGCTCCTCGATCTCCGACCAGCGGAGCGGCGGGTACATCGGCACCGGCACGGCGCCGATTCGCATCGCGCCGAGAAACGCCTGGAAGAACCCGCTGCAGGTCGGAAGCATCAATGCCACCGCATCGCCGCGCGCAATACCCGACGCCCGCATTCCGCGACCGACCTCCGCCGCGGCCGCCCACAACTGCGCGTACGAGAGGGTTTCGAGCGTCGTGTCGCCGTCGATCAGCGTGACGTGCTCGCGCTCGGGATGGCGCTCCAGGTGCCAGCGGAACGCGTCGACGATCGTCGCCGCGCCTTCGGGCGTGCCGGCGATCGCCGGCGGGGGCGGGACGGGCGAGCGCGGCAGCGCAGGCGCGCCGGGTTCGCGAGGCGCCTTGGCGATCGCATCGAGCAGATCGCGCGGCGTGCGGGCGGCGATCGCGACATGCTCGGGCAGGCGGACGCCGAAGGCGTGCTCGACGCGCGCCAGAAGCTCGACCCGCGAAAGGCTGTCGAGACCGAGGTCTTGCTCGATCCGGTCGTCGAGACTGACCGGGCGCTGCGGCGCCGCGGGCCGCAACTCACGCAGCATGTCGGCAATGACATTCTGCAACGTCGCCGCGATCGAGGCCGGGGCAGGTTCGCTCGTTCGTGCGCGATCGTCAGGGCTCATGGCAACGCGACCCATGCGAATCGGGTTCCAACGCATCCCATCGTAGTCTTGCCCGCAGGGCTCGGGTTGATGGAGGTCAAGCGTGTCGCGAGCCCTTGCGCGACAATGAGTTAGCCGGGATTGCAACGAGCGGCGAGCGATGGCAACTCGGCAAACGAATTCGCCTCGGAACGCCATGTCACCGAATGCACGACTGCCCTCGGTCGAAAACGCGCAGATCGCCGAATGGCTGCGGCAGGCGGCGGAGATCCTGCAGGCGCAGGGGGCGAATCCGTTCCGCGTAGGCGCCTATCGCCGCGCCGCCGACACGGTGGAGCGATTCGACGGAAGCTTGCGCGAGCTCCTGGCCGCGCAAGGGCGCGCCGGTCTGGAAGCGCTTCCGGGAATCGGCGCCGGCATTGCCGCAGCGATCGCCGAAATGCTCGAGACGGGCCGCTGGACGCAGCTCGAGCGGCTGCGCGGCAGCCTCGATCCGGCGATGCTGTTCCGCACGGTTCCCGGCATCGGCCCGGAACTCGCGCAGCGCATCCACGACACGCTCGGCATCGAGACGCTGGAGGCGCTGGAAGTCGCGAGCCACGACGGCCGGCTCGAGGAAGTGCCGGGCGTCGGCAGGCGCCGTGCAGCCGTCGTGCGCGCCGCGCTCGGCGAGATCCTGCGCTCGCGGCTGCGCCGCGACGTCTCGGCGACCTCCGCCGTCGAGCCGCCCGTCGATGTCCTGCTCGACGTCGATCGCGAGTACCGGGAAAAGGCGGAGGCGGGCACGTTGCCGACGATCGCGCCGCGGCGCTTCAATCCGGACAAGCAGGCGTGGCTCCCGGTACTGCATGCCAAGCGCGGCGACTGGCATTTCACCGCGCTGTTCTCGAACACCGCCAAGGCGCACGAGCTCGAGCGCACGCACGACTGGGTCGTGCTCTATTTCTACGATCACGATCACGGCGAGCGCCAGCGCACGGTGGTCACCGAATCGCGCGGCGCACTGACCGGTCGCCGGGTCGTGCGCGGACGCGAGCTCGAGTGCCGTGCGCACTACGAGCAAGACGAGCTCGCATTGCCTCGCTGACCGGTCGAAGGGAGCGCGCGCGCGCGGGGCCTCGCGCATCGCGCGGGCACTCCCGCAAAGCGGCGCTCAGAGCGTCGACATTCGCTCGTGCGCGTACGTCTTCTCGCGCTGCGCCTGGCAGCGCAGGCAGCGCTTGGCCGTGGGATAGGCACCCAGCCGCTCGAAGGCGATCTCGTCGCCGCAATCGGCGCAGACGCCGAACGTGCCTTCCTTGACGCGGGCTTTGGCCGCCTCGATGTCGCGGATTTCCACGATGTGCCGGTCGATGATCGCGAGGTTGAGGTCGGCGAGCGCGTCGCCGACCGCCTGGTCTCCCTCATCGGCGGGCGAGCGGTCGATCAGCTCGATGTATTGGGTGTTCTCGGTCTTCTCGAGCTCGTCGCGGACTTCCTCCAGCAGCGCCTCGCGGCGTTGGTCGAGGCTCCGCGTGAGTTCCGACAATTGCTTTTTCGAAAACGCCATGCCGCCTCCTGCGAAAGCGATGAAACGGGATTCCTTGTTTCCGGGATCGAGGATTTCGGTGAGTTGGACTCTGCGCCTACGGCCTCGTTCGCGTCTCGTGCGTGCGCTCGCTCGCGATCGCGTAGGCGAGATCGTTGAGCTGTTCCGAAACGGCTTCGAGCACGTCGTCCAGTGCGAGGATGCCGACCAGCGCTCCGTCCGCGGAGGTGACCGGCACCCGGCGCACGCCGCGCGCCCGCATGAGGCGCAGCGCATCGAGCACGCTGTCCTGCTCGCGGACGGTAATCAGGTCACCGCTCATCACGTCGCCCACCCGCAGCGTCCGCGGATCGACGTCCTTCGCGATGACGCCGACGGTGATGTCCCGGTCCGTGAGCATCCCGACGGGCACGCGGCCTTTCTCGCGCTCCTCGACCACGACTAGGCTGCCGACGTGATGCTCGCGCATCAGGCGGGCCGCTTCGTTGAGGCCCATGTTCCTTTCGGCAAAGACGACGATGCGGCTGCAAAGTTCACCGGCGGTCATGGCTGTCTTCCTTCTCGATCACCTGCGATCGACTGTCGGCACCCGGGGAGTCGGGCAGTTGCCCTGACGTCTCGGCGCACACCTGTTCGCCGGCGTCGGCGCGCCCTGGGAGTTCCCCGCCAAGCGCCCATTCAGCCGCCGTCGTCGGGGCCGCAGCGGCGGCAACTTCCGGGAAACCATGCGCGTCGAAGGAGCGCCTCTACTTCGATTTGCGCGCCGGAATCCCCCGAAGTCGATAGCGCTACGGCTTCCGACCCGGCGGATGACACCTTCAGGTTAGGCGCTTTCTGCGCAAGGCCCTTGATTGTCGTCAAGGGGCACCGACGGGGCGATGTGAAAAGGGGCCAGATGTGAAAAGGGGCCAGGCTCGATTTAACTGTTCACACTCCGGTCGAAAAGTGAAAAGGGGCCAGGCTCGATTTAACTGTTCACACTCCGGTCGCGCGAGCCAGCAGGGCGGCGACCTCGTCGTCGGACACGTCGGTCCAGCGCTGGTAGGCCTCGGCCACGGCGAATTGCAGCCCGTGGCGGACATTGGCGCAGTGGATCGCATCCACCTCCACCGCGATGTCGCGCAGCGCACGGCTGTGGGCCGTCGGAACTGCGATGACGATCTGCGGCGCGCGAAGCCTGCGCAGCGCGGCGATGGCGGCGCGCATCGTCGACCCGGCAGCGATGCCGTCGTCGACGACGATCACCGGACGGTCGCGCAGCTCGAGCGGGCGGTCGCCGCGCAGCCGCTGCACGCGACGCTCGACCTTCTCGCGCGCATTGCGCGTGGCTCGAGTGACGTCGTCCTCGGTCAGGCGGAAGGATGCGACCGCGTCGGCGTCGATCCACACGCTCCCGTCGAACGCCACGGCCCCGTAACCCGCCTCGGTGGTCCACGGCAGCAGGATCTTGCTCACCGGCGCGACCTCGAGCGTCAAGTTCAGGCCGCGTGCAATCTCGACGGCGACCGGCACGCCGCCGGCCGGGATCGCGAGCACGATGGCCACGCTCTCACGGAACGGGTCGAGCATGGCGGCGAGCACTTCTCCCGCGTGGGCGCGGTCGCGGAACACGTGCGTGCGATCGCGCAGCTCGGGGAGGTCGTGGATGGATCCGCGCGTCGGTTCGGACATCGGGTCGGGCGGGCGAGCGGCGCGTCTCCGCGCTCGCCCCGGGTTTCGTTGGCGAGTAGCTGATGCGTCGGCACCTCGCCGCCCCAGCCCTCGCCGATAGGTTACATCCGCGGGGACCGGGACTGAACGCCGGTTTGCCGCGGATGCCGCGCCGATCGAACGAGCAGCACAATGCGCGCGTTGGTCTCCGAGCCCGGATTCGCTCGCAATCTGGCCTCGATTCCTCTCCACAAGCGCCTGCCGGCGCGCCGGGCACGCGGTTCGCCCATGGGCGTGCGCTGGACCTCAACCCGCGCGTGTGCGCTCTCCCGCACGCGGAACAGCGTTGGGGTGAGGCCGTAGTACGCTCGCGCCCATGACCGATCCCACGTACCACCCGATCCCCTGGATCGGCTATCGCCGCCTGCCCGAGCGGCGCATGCTCGCGCGCGCTCGCGCGTTCGACACGCTGATGCAGCGCCGACGCACGGTGCGCGGCTTCTCGCCGGAGCCGGTGCCGCGCGCGATCCTCGAGCAATGCCTGCGCGCCGCGGGATCCGCGCCGTCGGGCGCCAATCAGCAGCCCTGGCAGTTCGTCGTGGTGGGCGACCCGGCGCTCAAGCACCGCATCCGCGAAGCCGCGGAGGCCGAGGAGCGCGAGTTCTACGATCGCCGTGCGCCGCACGAATGGCTCTCCGCACTGGCGCCGCTCGGCACGGACGCCGACAAGCCGTTCCTCGATGTCGCGCCGTGGCTCGTCGCGATCTTCTACCGTGCCTACGAACTCGGTGACGACGGCGAACGTCGCAAGGTGTATTACCCGATCGACTCGACTGGTATTGCGACGGGCTTCCTGATCGCTGCGCTTCACCTCGCCGGACTTGCCTGTCTGACGCACACGCCGAGCCCGATGGGCTTCCTGAACGAGATCCTCGGCCGGCCCGCGAACGAGCGGCCTTTCCTGCTTCTCGTCGTCGGCTATCCGGCGCCCGACGTCAGGGTGCCGGACATCCACCGCAAGCCGCTCGACGCGATCGCGACGTTTCTCTGAACGAGCGCGGGGTCGGCGTCGACGTTCCCTGCGGGGAATCGGGGTCAGGAAACCTGGGGGTCCGTCCGAACTGGAGCCAGATTCCTGCTTCCCGACCCCGGTTCTCCTTTCCCGCTCGCGGGAGCGCGTTGCGGTGAGGGCCTCGTAGTAACCTCCCGCGGTGCCCGCCCAACGCATCGCCTACCGCCCCGACATCGACGGCCTGCGCGCCGTTGCGGTGCTCGCCGTCGTCGGCTTTCACGCAGCCCCGCACTACCTCCCCGGCGGCTTCGTCGGCGTCGACGTCTTCTTCGTCATCTCCGGCTTCCTGATCACGCGCCTGCTGCTTGTGGAAGCCGAGCGCGGCACGCTGACGCTCGCAGGCTTCTGGTCGCGCCGCGTGCGGCGCATCTTCCCGGCGCTCTTCACCGTGCTCGCCGCCACGCTCGCCGCCGGTTGGTACCTGCTGCTGACGAACGAGTTCACCTCGCTTTCGCGACACGCGGTCGCCTCCGCGGCGTTCGTGCAGAACGTCGTGCTGTGGCGCGAGACCGGCTACTTCGACACCGCGGCCGAGCTGAAGCCGCTGCTGCACATCTGGTCGCTCTCGGTGGAGGAGCAGTTCTACCTGCTGTGGCCGCTGCTGTGCGCGTGGGGCTACGCGCGCGGGCGGCGGGTGCTGCTGTGGCTCTCGCTCGGGCTGCTGCTGGCGTCGTTCACGGTGAGCGTCGCGCAGGCCGCGCAGCTGTCGCCCGCAGGGTTCTACCTGCTGCCGTCGCGCTGGTGGGAGCTGATGGCCGGATGCCTGCTGGCGCAGCGTCTGCAAGCGACCGCTCATGCGGCCGCGATCGAATTACCTGCGCACCTGGCGTGGTTGCGCGAGCTCGCCGCAGCCGCCGGTGTGACGCTCATTGCGCTGTCGTTCCTCGTCATCGACCGCAGCCATCACTTCCCCGGCGCGTCGGCGCTGTTGCCGGTCGCGGGCACGCTCGTGCTGATCGCCGTCGGCCCCGATACGTGGATCCATCGCGCGCTCCTTTCGCGCCGCACGCTGGTCTTCGTCGGACTCGTGAGCTACCCGCTCTATCTCTGGCACTGGCCGATGTTGGCGTTCCTGCGCATCCTCGGCGGCCCGCCCGACCCGGCGCAGATCGCGATCGCCATGGCCATCGCCTTCGTGCTCGCGGTTGCGACGTTCCTTTTCGTCGAACGTCCGCTGCGCCGGTCGAGGAAACGAACGACCGTCGGCGCACTGCTCATCGCAATGGTGGTGGCCGCGATTGCAGGCGCATCGGGCGCAACCGGCTGGTTCACGAGCCGTCTCGCTGGCACACCGGCCGATCGCTTCGACGTCGCGGCGCACGACTGGCGCTTCCCGGGCCCGGGTTTTCGCCGCACATACACACCGGAAGGGCTGGCAGTCTGGCGCGCCGGCGAGGGGCCGCGCACGGTCCTGGTCTACGGCGACAGCAATGCGCAGCAATACGGCCCGCGCGTCGACGCGCTGTTCGAGGCGCAACGCTTGAAGGGGACCGAGGTCGTGTTCGCGACGACCGGAAGCTGCCCGCCGCTGCCCGGCGTGAAGGTCGCAAGCCGCGAGGGCTGTGCGGCATTCGGCGACAAGGCGGACGTGCTCGCGCGCTCGCCCGGGGTGAGCACGATCATCGTCACCGCGCAGTGGGTGGGCTATCTCGGCAACCCGGCGTTCACACTTTCGCGCGACGGCCGCGACGAAGTGCTGCGCGCCGGCGATCCTGCTGTCGATGCGGCGATCGCGCGGCTGGGCGAGCGCATCCGCGCGTGGCGCGCGGCCGGCAAAGAGGTCTACCTGGTGCTGAACATTCCCGTGAGCCCGGACGTCGATCCGCGCAACCTGCTGCAGCGGAGCTGGCGCGGCGACACGACGATCCGCACACCGAGCATCGACCGCGCCGTCTGGGAGCGGGGTACGGGCGCGTATCTCGGACGCATCGCAGAGGTCGCCCGCGCCGCCGGCGCCACGGTGATCGATCCGGTCCACGCGCTCTGTGCACCGACGAGCTGTCCTGCCGTGACGGGGGACGGCGAGCCGATCTATCGCGACGCCGCGCACCTGCGCGCATCGTTCGTACGCGGGCACGTGACGTATCTGGACGAGGCGTTGACGGGCGGCGCACGCTCGCGGTGAAGCGTCAGCGGGTCGTTTGCACGAATTGTGGGCGATGTGTTCGTTTCTCCGGCGCCGCAACCGCACAGGCGCGGACCCGGAGACTTCTCGTGCAGACAAAGCGACAAGGACGACAGCAACGACATGGAGTTCGCGCTGCCGCGGGACCGACGATGGGTTTCCCCGTGCGACGCATCACATGCGTCCCTGATCGCGTCTTTCCAAGCCACCACACTGCCCCGACGATAATCTCCCGATGGCCACCTTCGCCAATCCCCGCGAGACCTGGAACGAGCGCTTCGCCGATCCCGACTACCTGTTCGGCGAGGAGCCGAACGCGTTCGTGCGCGCGACCGCGATGCGCTACCTGAAGCCCGGCCAGAGCGCGCTCTGCGTGGCCGACGGCGAAGGGCGCAACAGCGTCTGGCTGGCCGAGCAGGGGCTCGTCGTCACCGCGTTCGACTTCGCCGCCAACGCGGTCGACAAGGCGCGCGCGCTCGCAACGCGGCGCGGTGTCACCGTCGACCACCATCTCGCCGACCTGCAGTCGTGGCGCTTCGAGCCCGCGAGCGTCGACGCGCTCGTCGCGATCTTCATCCAGTTCCTCGGGCCCGAAGCGCGCGAGGAGGCGTTTGCCCGGATGAAGGCGGCGGTGAAGCCGGGCGGGCACTTCCTTCTCGAAGGCTATCGACCGGAGCAGCTCGCCTTCGGCACCGGCGGGCCGGGCGCGATCGAGAACCTTTACACGAGGGAGTGGATCGAGCAGACGTTCCGCGACTGGGAGATCCTGGAGATTGCCGCCTACGACGCGATGCTGACGGAAGGCAAGCGCCACGTCGGGATGTCGGCGGTAATCGATCTCGTCGCGCGCCGGCCGGATCGATGAGCGGCGCGTTTCCGGCGCGGCGACGCGCGCCTGCCCTATGTACGTATGCAGGGCCTCGACGATTGCCGGCTGCCGACCGCGAGGTCAGCCGCGAAAAGGCGGACTGCCCGCCCCGGCCGCCTTTGTCGTGCACGTTTGCTGATCGCACCGGCCGGTGAGGCGCAGGCGGCGCCGCGCGAACCAGTCGTACGCGATGTCGAGTGCGTGGGCGACTCCGGGAAGCCGCGTCAGCGCGACGAGCGGCGCCATGCCGACGGCGGTGTAGAGGCGGCGGAACACCTCCACGCTATCCACCAGCGTGCCGTCCGGCAGCCGGCCATGGATTCGCGCCATCAGCGCCTCGCGGGCGACGCCGATCGACCCGGCATCGAAGCCGGGCGCCGCGATGTCGACGAAGAGGATCCGCCCGGCACGGTCGAGGCGCCGCAGCATCGCGATCTCGCGCGCGCACATCGGGCACGCTCCGTCGTAGTAGATCTCGATGTCGAACGCGTTCACGCGTATGCCCCCCTCGCGGCGCGTGTGCGCATAGCGCCGGTCGCGGAAGCGGTGGCGCGGGACCGCGCGAGCAGGAGATTCGTCGCGTCCCGCCTGAAGTCGAAGATGTGGTCGAGCATGCGGCGCACGAAGAGCGCGTGGGCGGCCTGGCCGATCGGGCCGAAGGGCTCGCGGTACTCGACGGTGTCGTGCATGACCGTTGCGCGGCCGCGGGGCTCGAAGCGGTGCGTGTGCCGCCAATGCGCATAGGGCCCCGACTCCTGCTCGTCGACGAAGCACACGCCCGGCTCCCAGCGCGTGATCAGCGTGCGCCAGCGGATGGGCACGCCGTGGAGCGAGAGCGCATAGTCGATGCGCGTGCCGGCCCGCATCTCGATCGGCATCGGCGTGAGTACGCGAAAGCGCAGGAAAGGCGGCGTGATCGCCTCCAGATTGGCCGCGTCCGAGTAGAACGCGAACACGTCCTCGACCGGCCGGTACAGCATCTGGCTGCGCTCGAGGCGGTGAGTCGGGCGGGCCGCGCTCGTCACGCCGCCACCGGCCGCGCCCTTGGCGCCAGCAGCGCCTCCAGCGCCTCGTCCAACTCGGGATGGCTGAACGCAAAGCCGCTGCGGAGCGCGACCCTGGGCATCGCGTGCTGCGACGCCATCAGCATCTCGCTCATCTCGCCGAACGCGACGTGCAGTGCGATGGCGGGCACGGGCAGCAGCGCCGGACGGTGCACGGCCCGGGCGAGCGCCAGCGTGAATTGCGCGTTGGTGACGGGCGCGGGCGCGACGCCGTTGACCGGGCCGCGCAGCGCCTCCGTCCGGCTCGCGTGGAGCAGGATGCCGACGATATCGTCGATGTGGATCCACGGCATCCATTGCTGCCCGCTGCCCAGACGTCCTCCAGCCCCCAGCCGGAATGGCGGCAGCATCTTCGCCAGCGCGCCGCCCTCCGGCGACATGACAAGGCCGATGCGCACACACACGACGCGCACGCCGAGTCGCTCGGCCGCCATCGCCTCCCGCTCCCAGTCGACGCAGACGCCGGCGAGAAAACCCTGCCCCGGTGTCGATCGCTCGTCCAGCATTTCGTCGCCGCGATCGCCGTAGTAGCCGACCGCCGACGCCGAAACCAGCACGCCGGGCCGCTTGTCCAGCGCCGCAAGCCCGGCCACGAGCGCACGCGTGCCGACGACGCGGCTGTCGCGGATGCGGCGCTTCTTCTCCACCGTCCACCGCCCGTCGGCAGCCGGCTCGCCGGAGAGATGAAAGACCACGTCGGCGCCGCGCAGCGTCTCTATCGGCGGTGGGCCCGCCTCGGGATCCCAGCGAAAGGCTTCCACGCCCGCGAGCAGTCCCGCGGCGCGCTTGTCGTCGCGGCTCAGGACGACCGGGCGTGCCGGAAGATGCCGGAGCAACGCCCGGCCGATCAGGCCGGTGGCTCCCGTGACGACTGTGCGCATGGGCGTGTGTCCGCTGAGCGATTGAAGACGCCGGTTTGGGCAGCCGCCGTCGCCGAACGTTCACGCGCCACGTTGGACAGCGGCGCGACGGACCAGGGGTTTCCCGCAGAACGACCTGCGTGTCCCGGCGCGGTGGCGGGAAGCGTGCTGCAGGCGATCCCGAGGCCTTCGCCGGCGCGGTCGGAGTCGCTGCAGTAGAATCATGACCCCGGAGAGGTGGATGAGCGGTTTAAGTCGCACGCCTGGAAAGCGTGTTTAGGGTAATCCCCTAACGCGGGTTCGAATCCCGCCCTCTCCGCCAGTTGCCCCCAATTCAGTAACGTCCAGTACCTTCCAAGCAGGTCCCGTCCGTAGGTCAATTTCCCTGAGTTTCCCTCTAAGAAAGCAGCTGGGCCCGCGTCCAAACGCGGCCGGTACGACCTTCCTCGGCTTGTTGACAGCCGGGCGAGATTGGGGCAACATTCAGAGGTGTTGCCCCCAATCGGACAGAGTTGCCCCCAATGCCCCTGAACCACGGCGGCGATCCGAAATGCGAAACCCGGATGCGACGGCGAAGCGCCTGTTTGACGCCCTCGGCTTGTATCTTGAAATCTCGCCGGCAGGCGGACGTTGGTGGCGTTTCAAATATCGATTTGAGGGCAAGGAAAAGCGCCTCTCGCTAGGTACCTTTCCCGACGTTTCGTTGAAGGCAGCGCGCAAGAAGCGTGACGATGCGCGCGCTTTGCTCGACGATGGCGTAGACCCGAGTGCTGTCCGCAAGGAGGCCAAACGCGAAGTCGCCGGGCGGGCCGCCAACAGTTTCGAGGCGGTCGCGCGCGAATGGTATGGCAAGCAGGCACACATCTGGGTGGCACATCACGCATCCGACGTCCTACGCCGCCTGGAATCCAACCTGTTCCCCGAGATTGGAGACAAGGCGATTGCGGATATCACGGCCCCAGTTCTGTTGGCGGCAGTCCGGAAGATTGAGCATCGCGGTGCGCATGATCTTGCTCATCGGGTCCTACAAGTGTCATCACAGGTATTCCGCTACGGCGTCGCCACTGGGCGCTGCGCGCGCGATCCTGCCCCCGATCTGCGCGGGGCGCTCACTCCCCACAAGGGCAAGCATCAGGCTGCCGTTGCGCCGGAGGAATTGCCCGCGCTGCTACGCGCTATCGACGGCTATGGCGAAGTCGGCGACAAGTTAACCGGCTATGCGCTACGCCTGCTGGTTTTGACGTTCGTCCGCACCAACGAGTTAATCGGCGCCGAGTGGTCGGAACTGGACCTTGACTCGGCGGTATGGATCATTCCGGCGTCGCGGATGAAGATGAAAACCGAACACGTCGTTCCGCTGTCGCGGCAATCAGTCGAAGCGTTTCGCGAAGTGCGCGCCATTGCAGGCGGAAGCCGCTACGTGTTTCCCGGCCGCAATCCTGACAAGCCGATCAGCAACAATACAATGCTGTTCGCCCTGTACAGGCTTGGATACAAGGGCAGAATGACCGGGCACGGATTCCGGGCGGTAGCGTCCACGATCCTGAACGAAGCTGGATTTCGCGGGGACGTGATCGAGCGACAGTTGGCACATTGCGAGCGGGACGAAATTCGCGGCGCGTACAACAGGGCCGAATATTTGCCCGAACGTCGCAAAATGATGCAGCAATGGGCGGACATGCTCGACGCGCTGGCGCAGGGGGCAAAGGTAATCCCATTGCAACGCAAGGCGAAGTGACGTGTGGTAATCAAGCCTTGTCTCACAGCAAGTTGTCGGGTCGCAGTCGACATCGACCAGCCGAGAATCAGCCCCACAACATGTGTCTGGCCGAGGCGCCGACTGCACAGGTCGAACGGACTAAGCCAGGCGGCGGAATGAGGGCGGATTTTTGTGGTGTTCGACTGCAGTGGCACGTCGCAAGTGGGCCTTGTCGATGAGCATCCCCAGTTGAACACCTATAGCGTTGTTGCGCGCTGCCGGGAGTCGCTCATCCGAATTCCCGCCGAGCGTGGTATTCGGCTTGCGCCATTGCGGTCTGCCCATGGCGACGGCCAACTCACGCTTATGCAGCGCACCGAGACGCTGCCGCATATTGATACTCCGATACCACGTGAGCCATGGATCGAGTTCAACGGACCGGCCCCCTCGCTCGAGGTTGCAATTGACCTTGGAGAGGCAAGCGCGATTGAGTATGTCCGTCAACTTGCATTTGCGGCAAACGCATGGCACGGGCTAGTCGATGTTCACCTAGCGTATGAGACCACTGCCGGCTCGCCCGTACGCCAATTCTTTCAAAACTGGATTGTGGAAGAGCGCGGCCTGCCGCGAGTCGCTCGGGAGGTCGACCCTGATTTAATGTACCGAGTGTTGCAAGCTATCGCATTAATCCCAGAGAACGAGAAATCTCGTTTGACGCGGGCGATCGTTCAGTACACCGACGCGCTTCAGCATTGGAAGCCCGGAGCCGAGGTGTATGCGCTCTCACACCTGTTCATAGGTGTTGAGGCAATAACCCCAATAGTGATTCAGCGCGAAATCGCGCGTCGTGGCTTGGCGGATCGCAAGCAACTCGAAACTGAATTGAACGGGCCTCCACCAGACTCGACCCTGTTGCGCGTTGCAACATACTTCTATCGGAAGGCTGGCGGCTACATTCCAAGTCGGCTCGAACCGTGGGCTCGACGCGAACTGATATTTAGGGGCGACAAGGTCACGTATCGTGCGGCGCAACGAGCAAGCAACCAACTTGAACATGGATTGGCCCTACATGCGGACATTCGTGCGCTTGCAAAGGACTGCGTCGAGAGGACGGCGGTGTACCTTCGGGAGACCCTATTGGGATTGCTGCAACTCGACGATGCTGATCGTGGGCAACTCACTCGGAACCCGTACGCCACCCCGCTTAACGCAAGTGGCTTCGATCGACAGTTGCTCGGAACCATCAAGTCAGCGGACGAACAACTGGCGATGGCGGACCAACTGCACCCATATGTGCGCTGGGAGTTCGATTTGCTCGCCTATGGTCGCAATACGGCGGGAAAAAGCGAGATGCGCGTGAATCAGAAAATTACGCCGATACTAGCGACTGGCGCTTCGCTAACCATCGAGCGCATTAGATTCGCGGGTCCAACGCCAACAAGTCACACGAATGTGGAATTCGACGTTAAGAGGGGCGACGAGCCCAAAGAAATGATCGTCACGAAAGCAGGTGCGGAACTCGCGATCGATGCCCCTGGGGCGGAAGAGTGGGCGTCGCTGATTGGAAAATTCACGCTCAATGTCAACGGACTGCCACACCTTGCAAGATTGTGGGCAACGAGGCTCGATCCTTCCGTCGCGGACGTCATTAAGTCGTTGACACTTGACGAATGCGTCCAGCGCATTCTAGCGATCGTCGAGGCTGACGCACGGCTGACCGTTCATCGCGAGGATTGTGTGAGCTTGTGGAAGGAGGCGGTTGACTGCGATGAAGTCCGGCGGCTCTTGGCAGTTGCCTACACAGGCGAGAAAGGATTGGTCGTACCGATGATGCCGCCTAACGGTCGCGCGTCGGAGATAACCGATGTTGCCAAGCTACGAGAGCTCAATGATCGAGCGGTAGAACTTATGAAGAAACTAGCGATACTGCTTGACCAGCTGATGGAAACGCGTAGCCAATAATGTTCAGCCGTGCGTCGGTGCCCGCAACCTGGCGGCCGGGCCCCTACGACAGGCAAGACCGACAGACGGTCGTCGAAAAACTCACCTCGACTCACTCAGACATTGTTTGTCGTGCTCCAACCCGCTTCGATCCGCTCGGAGAGCCAGCGCTGCACATCGCCCTCGATCCAACCGACCGCACGCGGACCCAGGGACACCGGCGCCGGGAACGTCCCGGCGTTGATTCGCGCGTAGATCGTACTGCGCGACAGCCCGGTGCGGGCTTCGACTTGTTTGCGCCGCAGAATGCAATGGGGTGGTTGGCTCGCATCGGCCATCGTCGTCTCCTCGTGGATGTGGGTGGAAGGCCCATCGTTCCATATGGCTCCGCACCCGTCCTCCGGAAAACGTAAACAGCGGCCGACCGTTTTCGCCGGGAGCGAGCAACTTCGTGGGTCCATCGGGCGCGTACCGTGGTCCATGGCGCGCCCACGGTGCCGGTTACCCACCGCGGCGCGCGCTTGCGTGCGAGAGGGGCGCCGCCCGCGCGCCGCCGTGGATAACCGCCGGTCGGTGGCAGGTTCTTGTCGGAAACAATTTCCGTTCTCACTCATGCCGCGACCGCGAATTGCAAGCCGAAAACGAATTCTCACAAATACGTTTTTCGCTTGAGCGGGTCTTGCAGTCGGGCTACCGTTGCCACAGTTCGCTTGGCTGAGCTTCAGCCCGCTGATGGCGTAACCATCGCCCTTTAAGCCGGATCGGCCTCCTCGAGACAGCCGGCGCGCCACAAGGCGGGAGGTTTCGTAATCACCAGCGGTCAGGAATCGACCGCAACGTTTGTAGTTGCCGTCATTGCGACGGCGTTGTATGTAGCGCTTGCGTGCAGTCACGGCTGTCTACCTCTCTCTGGTAGCGGCCCCACGGCGCGAGCATCGTTGGTCTCTGGTCCGGCCAGTGCATTGCACACGCCCGGACAACGTCGCGACCCATGCCGCGGCTCGGCAATCGGCCAACGTGCGACTCCCTGCGCCAAGTCTAGTTGGCGCAATCGTCATCCCCTGCGCCAATCCACCTGTACCAGTAGCGTCGTTACTGGCGGCGGAGCCGGTAGTGACGACGCGCCGATCCTCCGTCCCAACAAGGAGTTATGTGGCGCTGGCGCAAGTGATGGCCCCAAGTGATGGGCTCCCTGACCCATCGTCTCTCGTAGGCCGTGCAATGCGGCCCGTCCATTCATCCGCGCATCGCGGTCGTCAAACAAGCGCCGCAATGGCGCACCCACGAACCCTGGGTCAAGGGTTCAAATCGAGGGAATGACTCCCCACCGGGAGCACCCGCGACGCCAAGAACCGCGTGCCGCGGTGGCAAGCAACAAAGCAAACGGCACAAACCGGGAGTGGTGTCTCCCGCGTCCCTCGAAAATCTCGCCCCGCTCAGGCGTGGTGAGACGGACAGAAACACTGACCAGACCTGATCGACACCAGCCGCAACGAAGCGAACCGAACCAGCCGAGGAGATGATGCAAACATTGAACTACGAACTGAAGCAACTCTGCAAACACAATCGGGACGGGAGCTTTGCCACTCAAGCCAACCGGGAACGCATCCTGACGCTCATCGCCAACCAGCTGCGGGAAATGGGCTTCGTCAACATGCACGTCCAGAGCCTGAAAGCCAAGCACGTCGAGAAGCTGGTCGAGCGTTGGCAGGCGGAAGGGTTAAGCACCGGCACCCTCAAGAATCGGATGTCCACCCTGCGCTGGTGGGCGGAGAAGAGCGGCAAGGCCAACGTCGTCGCCAAGAGCAACGACGTCTACGGCATTGCCGAGCGGCGCTACGTCACCAACGTCAGCAAAGCCCGCCAGCTGACCTCCGGCGATCTCGCCCAGGTCACCGATCCGTACACGCGCATGTCGCTGCGGCTGCAGGCGGCATTCGGCCTGCGGCGCGAAGAGTCGCTCAAGATCCGGCCGGGGTGGGCGGACCGCGGCGACACCTTGCTGCTCAAGGACAGTTGGACCAAAGGCGGTCGCGACCGTGAGATCCCGATCCGCAATGCCGAACAACGCCAAGTCCTGGACGAGGCGAAGCGCCTTGCCGGCAAGGGCAGTCTGATTCCGGCTGACCGGAGTTACGTGGAGCAGCTGCGCCGCTTCGAGTACCAGTGCGATCGGGCGGGCATCCACCGCGTGCATGGCCACCGTCATCAGTACGCACAGGAACGATACCGCGAACTCACCGGGTGGTCCGCACCGGCCGTCGGTGGGCCGCGATCGAGAGACCTCACCCGCGAGCAGAAGGCTATCGATCGCGAGGCGCGGCTGACCATCAGCAGCGAGCTCGGGCACGAGCGTGAGCAAGTCACCGCGATTTATTGTGGAAGGTAGAAAGGAAGGTGGACTGGTCAAGCGCCGGGCGAGCGTTCCGACCTGGCAATTACTTGTCCTGCCTGGAATCAGCCCTGCCGGACACTGTCCGTTCGGATTGAACCTACAGCCAAGCAGAAAGCGGTCATCTGGTTGGCGGTCGTGGGCGGGCGCTAACGACCCCTTGGGCGCGCCTGCCATGGCATCCCGCGACTCATGGAGTCGTATCCCGCTACCCAGAGAGTTCGCATCCCGTGGCGGGTGGCTCCATGCGGATGGCCCCGATCGCCAGCTGAGACGCCTCGGGCTTGACAGGCTGGCAATATCGGGAACGCTAGGCTCTCCTTTGTCCTAATGAGGAGCCCCGATGAGTCTCTCCGCACAGCAATTCGAAGCCTCTCACCACTCTGCGCTTCATCACCACCACGACGAGATCTGCCCGACGTGCGAGCAGATCATTCCCAACGATCGTTTGGAGCAGGTGAAAGCAGCCAGGCCCAGCACCAGCGGGAACTGGAGAGTCAGTACGCCTTGAAACTGAAGGCGGAACGCGAACAGCTCGTTGCTCAGCTCCAACAACAAAACGAAGAAGCGCTCGCCAAGGTACGTCAAGAAGAGGCAGCGGTCCGTGCTGAGGAGCGCCGGGCGGCGATGGCCGAGGCAGATGCCAAGGTTTCGGCGGCCACCATAGCGATGGGGACGACGCACGCCCGGCGGACGCGTTGAGAAAGCAGCTTGAGGCAAGCGACGCCACAACTGCCGAGAAGGTCGCCGCAGCTCGCGCTGAAGAGCGCCGGGCAGCGACTGTCGAAGCAGAGGCAAAGGCCGCGGCGACGAGCACCGCCATGGAGACGGCGCGGGCTCAGGCGGACGAACTGAGGAAGCAGCTTGAGGCGAGCAACGCTGCAATGAACGAAAAGGTAGCCGCGGCGCGGGATGCGGCGCGCAAAGACGCCGAGGTAGCGTTGCAACCGCAGCTGGCAGCCGCTCAGTCAGCGATGCAGCAAGCCCAGGAGCAGGCGCGCCTCTTGTCTGGACGAGAACAAGCAGCAATTGCGGCCAAGGCTGCCGCCGATCAGCAGGTTCAAGCGTTGCGCGACGCTCACGAAAAAGCTCTTCGCGATGGCATCCAGGAAACCCGCGAGGCTCTGGAGAAGAGCGACCCGCGACGCGATGAACGCGGAACAAGCTAAATCCTTCGAGGAGAAGCAGAAGTTTCAGAACACGGTCGACGACCTGAAGCGCCAGCTGGAGAACAAGACCGCCCTGGAGCTCGGTGAAGGTGCCGAGATTGATCTGTTCGAGGCGCTCAAGGAAGCGTTCCCGGACGATGACATCACTCGGATTAAGCGGGGCGTCGCGGGGGCCGACATCCGCCACATGGTCCGGCACAACGGCAAGAATTGCGGTCTGATCCTCTACGACTCGAAGAATCACAAGGCATGGCGCAACGACTTCATTGTGAAACTCCGCGACGACCAGATTGCGGACAAGGCAGACCACGCGATCCTTTCAACCCTTGCCTTCCCTCAAGGCACTAGGCAGATATACATGCAGGATGGCGTCATCTTGGTCAACCCCGCGCGGGCCATTGCCATTGCGGAACTTGTTCGGCGGCAAGTCCTCCAGGCGCATTGCCTCAACATGAGTAACGAAGACCGCGAGCAGAAGTCGCTAGAGTTGTACAGCTTCATCATGTCAGAACGGTTCGGGGCGCTCATGACCAAGCTCCACGCCAGCACCGATAGCCTCAATGAGTTGGAGGCCAAGGAACAGACCGCACATAAGGCGGTATGGCAAAAACGGGGACAGCTTATCGGGAGCGTGGCAAAGGCGGAAGCGGACATCAGGTTCGAAATCGATCGCATCGTCGGAACATCCGACGCAGCGACCGAAGAAGCTCTTGCTGCGATGCTCGCCGACACCACAGCGAGCGGCACATAGCGATGAGCAACGCTATTCCGGTCGTCGAGGAAGGTAACGTAATTGACTTACAGGAACGGCGGGTTGGCCGCCTTGTCCTGCGCACCTATCGGACCCAAGTCGATATCGACAGCGTCGTACCGAATGAACGCCAGCCGCGCGAGCTACGCGCGGGCGACGTTGACCTGCAGCATGATATCGAGGCAAATCAGGGCCTGGCCAGAGCCGCTTCTCGTTGAGCCTCACCCGGAGCTTCCCCACAAGTTTCGCATCATTGACGGTGGTCGCCGCTGGGCCAGCGCGCGGGAGCTCGTCCGCAACGGGCGAGAGCAGTACCGCCAGGTTCCGGTGGAAGTTACCGAGCGGACCCTTTCCGATGATGAACGTCTGCGGGTCTGGATTCACATTCAGCGGCGGCAGCGGGAGTGGTTAACCAGAGGAAAAGGAAATGGTTACCTATCAGCTGGTTAAGCAGATCGGCCCTGCCGGGGCAGCCAGCATCCTGGAGCTAAGCATGAGGAGATGGAAAAGCTAGTGGCGATATACGAGTTGGCCTTACGGTTCACGGCGTTCCCTGAACCCAGCGCTGCTTTGGTGTGGGCCCGCGAGCTGATGGGCGTGAGCAAGAAGCTGCTCACACGGAGCGTCATAGACGCTGTCGTCAGCAAGGTCAACAAGCGTCGAGTCACCAACTCAAAAGACCTCCGCAAGCTCAGGCAGATCCTGCCGGACCCAGTCGCGCGCGAACATTTCCTCACCGAAGCCGGCGACATCACGTCTGCTTTGCTGCGCCTGCCCTATGTCGAGAAGTCCGCATCAGCCCCGAACAGCTTTGCTGACAAGCTCGACCTCGCCGTCGAAGCCATGAAGACGTTGCCCTGGGCGACGCTTTCGAGCCTAAAGGGCGACAAGCTCGTGCTGCAAAAACTGGAGGAGGCTGAGGCGCTGATCAGCTCTCTGCGAAAGACTCTACAAGCCTAAGCCTAGGGGTTGATGGCCTAGCATCACGGCGGCAGGCAATTCTCCTGCATCCGCGCGCTGTCATTTGAGGACAGTCCATGAATATGAACACGGAGACCATCGGATCGCAGCCAAGCTGGTTTGTTGGCGCGAGCTATGGTGGCACTGATGATCAGATGTCGCGCTTTCTGGCAGAAGGGATTTGGGAGAACGGCTACGAGGACAAGTACCTCGAGTGGTGCGATCGATGCGGCCAGGCGATCGGATCGCGATAAGTCGTCGTATACGCGCAAGCATGGGCTGCCCTTCGACAGCCGTGGCCAAGCGGTTTCGGTGATGGCGATCAAGGCGGTCGGTAGGATCACCGAGAACCTGAATGATGGAAGCGGGTTAAGGTGGACTGGACCAAGGTGGAGCCAGGTCGCGAGTGGTACTTCTATACCCACCGGGGCACCGTCTGGCGCGTCCTTCCTGGCGACTGGATGACCGATGGTCTGATCGCCTTCGCCTTCGACGCCAAGCCACAGGACATAGATCGCTTTCGCAACGCACCGTATTGGCGGGAGCGATTCGGTACAGCCGCGCCGGACAAGCGGCGGTTCGGATGGACAAAGTTCTACCAAGCAGTGGCCGACAAGCTGCTCGCCTACCGCAACAACCGCCTCGCGCTGGTGGAAGGTATCCGTGAGATTTCGCTGCGGGTCGAGGGGTTCGGTCATCTGGCAGAGGATCAATATGCTGATGGCACCACAGGCTTCGTGAAGGACATCTGTCCGTTCACCACGATGGGTCTCTTCAATCGCGGGATCAAGGACTCCAACCGCAAGATCATAGGGGCGGAGTTGGCTAAGTTTCTGGGCATCGAGAGGCGGTTCCGGAATCCTTCGAAGGCATTCCCGTGCTGAACAATCTGAAGTCCTGGTACTTCCCCTACGAAAAAGACCGACCGGCCGACCACATCGATTCACTTTGGGAGGTCTTCGCTGCGGAATCGCTATGCGGATACGGACGATCCGGAGGCCAGGACGACTTCGCTATGGCGTTCGACGGCGCAAACGGACGCCCCCGCGTCGCATGGAATCTGACGTTCGGCCTTTACTGGTGCGTCCTTGGGCATTTCTGAGCCTGGACCACAACTCTCAGGTCTACGTCACCAAGAAGCTTGGGATTGCAATTGGCCTACACGGCCCCAAGGGCGCTGCAACGCGGCCGACTATCTGGCGTGATGGATATCCTCGAGCCGCGTTTTCAGGAAGCCTCTTACCCGGTCCACTCGTATCCCGAGCTTTCGCTGGAGGCATGGCTGTACAAGGACCCCACCACGACGGTGGTCGATGAAGACGAGCATGAGGAAACGAAGATGATGGTGGCTGACGAGGCTTTGACCGAGAAGTGCCGCACCTGCGCCCATCGTGCCGTACTCGGTGGATGAAATCTTAGGACGGATGCTTCCTCGAGCGCGCCGAAATTGACCGATTGCTCGATCGTCTCGAATCGAAGAAGAACCTGATTCTTCGGGGCCCCCCGGTACCGGTAAGACGTGGCTTGCGAAGCGGCTCGCCTTCGCGCTGATGGGCCAGAAGGACGAAAGCAAGGTCCGCGCAGTGCAGTTTCACCCCAATCTGTCCTACGAGGACTTCGTCCGGGGGTGGCGGCCAACCGGCGAAGGCAAGTTGTCGCTGGCGGACGGCGTCTTCATGGAAGCGATCAAGGCCGCATCGAAGACCCCTCGTCGAAGTTCGTCGTGGTGATCGAGGAGATCAACCGTGGCAACCCGGCGCAGATCTTCGGCGAAATGCTGACGCTGCTGGAGGCGGGCAAGCGCACGCCGAACGAGGCGCTGGAACTCTGTTATCCCGACGCGGATGGCACACGCAGACCCGTTCACATTCCAGAGAATCTCTACGTGATCGGCACGATGAACATCGCCGACCGGTCCCTTGCGTTGGTCGATCTGGCGCTGCGTCGTCGGTTTGCATTCGTGGATCTGGAGCCAAGAGTTGGTAGCGTTTGGCGCGATTGGGTGGTCAAGGAATGCGGCATCGATTCCACCTTGGTAGTGGACATCGAACGACGGATTGTCGAATTGAATGACCAGATCGCGGCTGATGCCCGTCTGGGGAAGCAGTTTCGGATCGGCCACAGCTACGTGACGCCGGCCTATCGCCTGGAAACCGGGGACACCAAAAAGTGGTTCCAGCAGGTGGTCGAGACTGAGATCGGTCCGTTGCTGGAGGAATACTGGTTCGACGCGCCGGATGAAGCGCAAAAGGCCTGCGATCGGCTGACGCAAGCCTGGTGATGGCTGTTGTTGCAGAGCAAGTGGATAACGCGGTGTTGCCCGCCGAGGGGCACATCGGACGTATTCCGGTTCGCAACCTCTGGCTCCTGATGCTATATGCGTCGGATTTGTTCCGCGCTCGGGGCACTGGTAAGGTCGGTCTGGAGGATAGCCCAGACGATCTGCCCGATCTCGTTGCGGAGATCCTGGCCCATGCAGTTGAAACGCGGCAGCGTCGTCACCTCAATTTCGGCTACCGGTCCCGGAATGCATCCCTGAATCGAGTACGTGGGCGAATCGACGTATTGACTACGGAGCGCCACCAGCTGTTAGCGCGTGGGCGGGTGGCATGCCGATTCGATGAGTTGACCGTCGACACGCCTCGCAATCGTTTCGTCCGTGCAGCTCTAGAAGCGATCTCGAGAGTTGTTCAGCGGAAGGATGTTGCACATCGATGCCGATCGCTGGCCGCTGGCATGAAGTCTATTGGCGTGTCCGGAAACGTCCCGACGCGCACCGAGATGAGCGTTGACCGATTTGGGCGGCACGATGCGAACGACCAATTGATGGTTGCAGCCGCCAAATTGGCCTTTGACCTCGCGTTGCCCACAGAGGTGGCCGGTACAAACGTACTTGCGGCACCGGATCGGGAGGTGACATGGGTGCGTCGACTTTTTGAAAAGGCCGTTGGTGGCTTCTATGACGTGGTGCTGAGTCCGAAGGGATGGCGTGTGCAGTGTGGCAGCACGCTAAACTGGAAGATCGAGCTGAAGACTGCGGGCATCGACAAGATCCTGCCAACGATGCGAACCGACGTGCTGCTCGACTATGCGCCGTTGAGACGACGGATCGTCATCGATACCAAGTTCACGTCCATCGTCACCGCCGGCTGGTTCCGCGAGGAAACGCTGCGAAGTGGATACATCTATCAAATCTACGCTTACCTCCGCTCGCAAGTCGGGTGCAATGATTCGTTTGCAGACGGTGCAAGCGGGCTCTTGCTGCACCCGTCCGTTGGCGCGATGGTGGATGAGACCGTGCTAATTCAGGGACACTCCATCCGATTTGGGACAATCGACCTTACGGCAACGACTGGCGAAATCCGTGCGCAGCTCCTTCGACTGATCGAACCTGCACTATCCTAGGCAGAATGCAATGTGACCATTGCCCTGTCCGCCAGCGCTTCTCAAATGAACAGGAGGTTCACGTGACCCCGATCGGAGCGATCTCGTCCTGTTGCGTAAATGCGAACCCATTTTGAGACGTCGTTATGAAGGTCTGGGTCGGAGTCACGGACAGGAATTGGTATGAATATCTATCGCGCCTTGCGCCGGAAGAGGTCAACTTTTGGCAGCCGAGTGGGTCGAGAACGTTTCGCGTTTTGCAGCCAGGAGAGCCGTTCCTTTTCAAATTACACAGCCCCGAGAACTTCATCGTCGGCGGTGGGTTCTTCGTTCGTTATTCAGCACTCCCGGCGTCCTTAGCCTGGGAAGCTTTCGAGGGAAAGAATGGCGTACGCTCGCTGGAGGATCTGATATCAAGAGTACGCCGATACCGCGTCGACGATCAGTCGATTGATCCAGTCATCGGCTGCAATGTCCTGGCTGAGCCGTTTTTCTTGCCGCGCAGTGAATGGATTGCGGTGCCGTCCAATTGGGCTGCGAATATCGTTCAAGGGAAAAGCTACGACACGGGATCGGAGGAGGGTGCGAAACTCTGGGGCGCCGTTCAACAATTCCTGGAGTCCGCCCAGAGAGTAAGGGATGCTGCATCCGAATCGCTAGAAGACGATGTCCGCCGTTTTGGGGCGGAATATCTTACGAGAGGGCGCTTGGGTCAAGGCGCATTTCGCGTGTTGGTGACCGACGCGTACCTGCGAAAGTGTGCTGTAACCGGGGAGAAGACATTGCCGGTATTGGAGGCCGCGCACATCAAGCCGTTCGCCATGGACGGTCCCAATTACGTCAGAAACGGAATTCTTCTGCGGTCGGACCTCCATAAGCTATTCGACCTTGGATACATAACGGTGACACCAGACCTGCTGCTGGAGGTCAGTCCGCGCCTGAAGGTGGAATGGGAGAACGGACGCGAATATTACGCGTACCACGGCAAGGAACTTAGGTGCAGGCCGGCGGATGCCGGCAACCTGCCGAGTAGAGAGTTTCTTCAATGGCACAACGAAAACACATTCAAGGCATGAGCGTGGAACGCGGAGCTCGGGACGAGGTCACGCTGGAGGGCCTCCGCGATCGGCTGCGCGCCTTCGCCGACGCTCGGGATTGGAACCAATTCCACACACCTAAGAACCTCGCAATCGCGCTCAGTGTCGAGGCGGGTGAGTTGCTTGAGCATTTTCAGTGGATATCGGGAAAAGATTCACTCACGCTGCCGCCAGACAAGCTCGCCGAAATCGAACAAGAAATGGCCGACGTCTTGCTATATCTGGTCCGTCTCGCCGACACGCTGAATGTCGATTTGGTTCGCGCCGCGGACAAGAAGATCGACACGAATGCGCGAAAATACCCCGTCGAAAAATCGCGGGGAAGCTCCAAGAAGTATACGGAGCTCTGAGATGCGGCTCTACGCTGGAATGTCGAGCGAATTTCTGCACGACACGACGCACAACCGGATCGCAGACAAACTGACGGAAGCGTTTGTTCGTTACTACCGTTACCGACCGTCGCCAAGCGAGATAGCGTCGTGGCGAAACTCTCTCCGGGCAATGGCCCTGATTGTCGCCGATGCCGAGCTTGACGATCACGGTGTCATGCTCGAGTACCAGCTCCCGTCGAATTCAAGGCGCCTGGACTTTCTTGTCTGCGCCAAGGACAGCGCCGGACGAGACCAGGCGATTATTGTCGAACTGAAACAGTGGGAGACCTGCGAGGAATCGGATGCCGAGGATCTCGTCGCCTCGTATCTTGGTGGACGCCTTCGTGACGTGCTGCACCCTTCTGTCCAGGTTGGGCAATATCACCAATACTTGAAGGACAATAACTCCGCCTTCTACGACGAGCCCGAACCCGTCGGCCTAGACGCCTGTTGCTTTCTACATAACTACACCGCGCGTGTAGATGACGTTCTCCTCGCGCCAAAGTTTGAGCGGGTGCTACAAGACTACAGACTGTTTGACGCCACGCAGTCCGAAGATCTGTCGCAGTTTCTCGCAAACCGCCTATCGGCGGGTTCGGGGAAAGAGGTACTCGAGACGATAGAGGGCGGAAAATCGCGCCCAAGTCGAAAGCTAATGGAGCACTTGAGTAGCGCGATTCGTCAACATGCGCCGTGGGTGCTGTTGGACGAACAGATGGTCGTATACCAGAAGATTCGACACGCAGTCCGAAGAGGGCTCGAGGATCAGAGAAAGCGAGTCATCATCGTCAAAGGAGGCCCAGGGACTGGCAAGTCAGTACTTGCGGTAAACCTCGTCGCCGATTTCCTACGTGCGGACATCAACGCGCAGCACGCAACTGGTTCGAAGGCGTTCACAGAGACGATCTGGAAGATTCTTGGCAGTCGTTCGAAGTCTCAGTTTCGATACTTTCATCATTACAAGGATACGCAGGCCAGCCCGATTGATGTACTCATGTGTGACGAAGCGCATCGGATTCGTGCCACAAGCAACAATCGATTCACGCCGGCCACGAACAAGTCAAAGCGTCCCCAGATTGAAGAGCTGCTTACCGCGGCCCGGACAACAGTGTTCTTTATCGATGATCAGCAGGTCGTGCGCCCTGGGGAAACGGGTTCTACGAACTACATAAAGGAGAATGCGCTGGGGCTTGGCTGCGAGGTTTCGCAATTCGAGCTGGAGGTTCAGTTTAGGTGTGCCGGCTCCGAGGGCTTCGTCAACTGGATAGATAACACGCTAGCGATTCGGCCGACGGCCAACGTCCTCTGGACCGGAGAGGAGCAATTCGACTTTCGCGTTCTGAATACCGTCGAGGAGCTCGAGGCGGCGATGCGTAGCCATGTGGGGGCAGGGGCGACGGCTCGCCTTGTGGCGGGCTACTGTTGGCCATGGTCCAAGCCTGACCTAGCTGGCGAGCTACTCCCGGACGTCCAGATCGGTAGGTGGTCACGCCCATGGAACGCGCGGCCCGACGCTGGGCGGCTGGCGAAAGGAATCCCTCCTGCTCCGCTCTGGGCTTACGATACACGAGGAATAGACCAAGTGGGATGCGTTTACACCGCGCAGGGGTTCGAATTCGACTACGTAGGCGTCATTTGGGGGCACGATCTAGTGTATAGGTTTGCCGAACAACGCTGGGTCGGGAACAAGAGCGCGTCTCGCGATGGTGTCGTGAAGCGGTCGCGCGACAGATTTGCTGATCTGGTCAAGAATACGTACAGGGTGCTGCTCAGTCGTGGCCTTAAGGGCTGCTACGTCGTTTTCCTTGATCGCGAAACGGAGAATTTCGTCCGATCGCGCATGGAGTCCACAGAGCCGTCTTCAATGCAGAAGGCTGCGGAACCCAGCGCGACCTACGACGCTTCGAATCCTGGGCCGTGATTTGGGCGAACGACTCCCCTGACGCGACGAATCTGGTCTCATGTCCGACATTGAAATTCGGCGCGCAGCTTTTGCTTGGCTCGAAGAGCAGGTCGACGTGCATGGACAGGTCTTGTCACGCGAAGTCCTTGCCAGTGGATTCCCATGCAAGGGGGAGCGCATCCCGCTCGTCTCCCCGCAGGGGATCTTTAAGCCGCGCCAGATGGCGCTACCGCTGTCGATAACGACAGTCGCGGACGGTCCGTATCAAGACGCATTTGGTCCGGCGCTGCTACGTTACCGGTACCGGGGTACCGATCCCAATCATCGGGACAACGCTGGCTTGCGGGAACTGATTCGACGTCGCGAGCCACTGATCTATTTTCACGCGCTAGTCAAAGGCAAGTACCTGGCCGTGTGGCCAGTGTTTGTCGTCGGAGACGAACCAACGTCCCTTACGTTCTCGGTTGCGGTCGATGACGCGTTGGCGCTAAAGGCCGGAGTCGACTTGTCCACCGTGGCCGAGGATGCAGTCGCCGATATTCGACGTGGATATGTCACTGCGGTCATAAAACGCCGCATACATCAGGCGGAATTTCGTGAGCGCGTGATCGACGCCTATCGGCAACAATGCGCACTATGCCGGCTCAAGCATGACGAATTGCTTGACGCCGCGCACATCCTTCCCGACGCTGATCCAGATGGCGAACCGGTTGTTCCCAATGGCATTGCCCTATGCAAGTTGCATCACGCGGCGTTTGACCGTTTCTTCCTCTCTGTTCGACCTGACTACACGATCGAGATTCGCGGAGACGTCCTACAGGAGACCGACGGGCCAATGCTAAAGCATGGGCTGCAGGGGATGCATGGACAACTAATTCAGCTTCCTACGCGCATGGCTCTACGGCCGAGCCGAGATCTGCTAGGGCAACGGCATCGACGGTTCCTGGAGCTGGGCAGCTGAGATCGGTCGGGGGTAATCCGTAGGAGAACAGATGGCTACCGAGATTCCAAGGGATCAACTGAAGCTCGGCCAATGGTACGTTGGTGAGGGTCGGCTGGGTCCGCTTGCCAAATGGACAGGTGAGTGGTTCGTCGCACCGTCGTACAGCATGGGCCACTGGATGCTCGACGAAATGCAACATGGCCCGCGTGGATTCTCACCATATTGCGAGTTCGATGAGCATCAGTATCCGACGTAAACAACCCTACGTCTGTAGATTGCCGAGGCCCGTAGAGTGCCGGCCCGCCTAGAGGAGGAGTTGAGGAACTTGAAATCACAGATTGTAACTTCAGGTTTGCGGCGGCCTTCGACGCTTCTTTACTTCACCGAGCAAGGCAGCCCCATCCTTCCAAGCGACCTGCTCTCCTCGGTCGGCTCGCGGGTTGACGAGGCGAACGGCTGTGGAAATGGCGAGATCACGATCGCGTTCCAGGTGCCATTGGCCGAGGTGACGCGACAACGGCCTTGCGCAATTCGTTCGCTGTTGTGATGAGTTCGGCAAGTAGCAGGTCGTCGCGCTCGAGATGCCCCTCGTCCTCAGCGAGATTGCGCCGCTCCTGCGCCTTCGCCAACACGCGCCACTTTTCCGCGGCCAAGCCAACGGTGTGAGCCAATGCTTGAAAGACAACGTAACGATTGTCCGAGCGGTATCCAGCACGACGCAGCGCGGCGAGTACCAATGCGTGCGCCGCGTTGTACGCGAGATCGAATCGGCTGGAGTAGGAAAGGTCGGCGCGGCCCGCATCGTTCAGCCGATCCTCGGCGGACTGCAGCAGACCCACGACCTCTTCGTCTGACGCCGGCTCGCGCTTGAGTTTGCCGATCCGGACCAAATCGTCGAGTTCAGGCGATGGCATCGTCGGACCCTATGACGAAGAGTCGCGGCTGGCCTGCGACGCGCGACACGAAACCGGTGGCTTGAGTGCGCTTGCGTCGCCATTCCGCCAGGCGCATAACGTTTGGATTGACGGTCCGCGCGAGCGCCGCCTCGACCATCTGCAGCGCCGCGAAGACGTCCGCGTAGTCGAGCTTGTCGGCGATCACCATGAGGTCGATGTCGCTCGTTGCCCGATCCTGGCCCTTCGCGATCGAGCCGTAGACGAAGGCCGCACGAATTCGGTCAGCAAGCGGCGCCAGCGCAGCGCGTAGCGGCGCCACCAGTCCGGACGTCTTGACGATCAGCCCATGCAATTCCCCGAACACCGGGCTCGCCCGGTTTGCTTGGTAGTGCTTCTGGTTGCCAATCCGCTCCACGGTGACCAGTCCGGCCTTGGCGAGGCGGGTCACCAGTCGGTGCGCCGCGCCGGTGCCGGAAGCCGCGAGGCGGATCAGCTCACTGCTCTGGAAGCGACGATCGGGCTGGCCGAACAGTAGTCCCAAGACCCGCTGCTGGACGGGCGTGAACAGCACGCCTCCAAGGCCGGAGACCGGTGTCGCGGGCGTGTCGGCCTTGGAGGTCATTCCCATTTAGGGAATAATCATACCCGAAACGGGAATCACAGTAAATTCGGAGATCCAACTCAACTCCGTCCTTGATCCCAAGATCGTTGCCATCAAGCCGTAACGGGTCGGCGCTTCGTAGTCTGGCCGAATCTTCAGGCTCGTGTTGCACGATGCGGCTGGGGGCAACTTGACACCGACGTATATCATAGTAATATACAACATCGATGGATATCGAGCGCATCGTCGGATTTGAATGGGATGCCGGCAATGCCCGCAAGAACGAGAAACACGGCGTGGCACAAAGCGAAGCCGAACAGGTGTTTTTCGATCAGCGCTTGCTGGTCGTTGCAGATCCAGGTCACTCCGTTGGCGAGCCGCGGTTCCATGCGTTGGGCGTCACGATCGACGGACGGCGACTGCACGTCACGTTTACGCTACGAGTGGATGGAACCCGAATCCGAGTAATCTCGGCCCGTGACATGCATAGAAAAGAGAGGCAGATCTATGATCGCGAAGACCAGGACTCCTAAATTCAGCTCGGAGGCACAAGAGCGAAAATTCTGGGAAGCGCATGACAGCGCGAACCTTGTCGATTGGTCGAAGGCGAAACGCGTCCGCCTGCCCAACTTGAAACCTTCGACCCAAAGCATCTCGCTGCGGCTGCCGGTTCATACCCTCGAGCGAATCAAGGCCGCGGCGAATGCGCGCGACGTCCCCTACCAGTCGCTGATCAAAGTGTGGCTCGAAGAAAAGCTCTCGGCATGATTGCTCGACCATTTCCAGATAATCGTCGACGCGCTTGAAATTACGTCCGGATCTGCGATCTTCCCTGAAGGATTGACCGATGTTCAGCGCATATGAGGAGGACGGCTTCACCTAGGTGCAATCACCTGAGGAGAAGCCTAATGGCACGCACGTTTCACCACGGGAGCAAGTCGAAAGAACGCCATTTCGGCGCAGATTGGAGATGGCAGGCGACACCGTCCTGGTGGATCCGGGCCATGATGACCCGGCCACAACGCCAGGAGGTCCGGCGCCTCATCAAGCGCACGATGCGGCTCGCTGACTATGAAGACGCTCCGACGTTCCCGCTCGCGAAGAAGCCGCACCATTACTACTGGTAGCAATCGGAAGGTCGGGTCAAAGATGACCTCCGCGGAATCGCCACGTTTCCTTGGCGCAGCACCGCGGCCTTCAGCCGATCCTCAGCGGATTGCAGCAGGCCGACGATCTCTTCGTCTGCCCCCGCTCGCGCTTCAGCTTGTCGATCCGGAGCAGATTGTCCACTTCAGGTGAGGTCATCGCCTGGCGGTTGGGGAGCAACTTTGGGGGCAACTTCCGCTGTTTGATCACGCTACGCCCCGCAACGTGACTGTCGCACTCCCGCCAATCTTTCGCCGTGTATCGAGTTCACGTTTTAGAGACCGGCGTGTTCGTTTGATGTGCGGGGCATCACGCAGTGGGTACCCTGGCGCCTTGGTGTTGCCTATCATCGATTGCGATAAGACCCCGTTGAGGAGGCAGCAATCGGAATGCCTCCGGCTCTGCCGCAGGACGGTCAGTTCCCGACTTTGGCGCCGCCGTGGATCGCCACTGCCTCACCGGCCTTCACCGTCAACACCACTTTGCCGGCGGCGTCCACCGTCACCGGCGCGCCTGAGCAAGTCTTGCTGGCAGCATCGAAGTCTGCGTGCAGGACCTCGCAGTACTGTCCGGCGGGCATGCCCGTCTCGAACTGCCGGGCGCTGATGGCATCGCTGCTGCGATTGATGACGACAAAGCCTCGACCGTTGCGCCCGAAGGCGATTTGGTTGGCGCCGTCGTCCCACCAGTGCGTAACCGTCCAGCCCTCGGCAACCGCGCCGGTGTAATTGCGGAAGCCGACCATCTCGGCGATGTTGTCCCAGCGGTGTTCGCACACCCATCCGCCGGCGAAGCAGGTCGCGGTATTGGTTACGCCCGGAGTGTTGGAAGGCGGACCCATCCAATCGTTGACGTCGCGAAACTTGTCGCGCGACCACTGGACTTTGATCGGCCATTGATAGCTCGACATCACCACCGGATAGCCGTAGGGCCAGGCGAGCATGAAGACGTTCGCCAGGTTGTAGAGATTGCCGTCGAAGTGGGAGGTCAGGATGTTGGCGATCCTGCCGTCCGGCTGCCAGGCACCGTTGCCGTGGCCCCGTTGGTTGTCGTGATTGTCCAGGAAGGCAACCGCCTGGAAGCTGGGCAGCAGGCCCCAGTCGGTCGAGCCAGGATGTCCGGGAAACGTGCGTAGCTGCGAAAGATTCTGGCTAGCGTCGCGGAACTTGCCGGCGACCTTTGGTCCATAGGCGAATTCGGTGACGTTCCCGAGACCGGTGTATGCCGATGGTTGCACCGGTTCGTTTGCGGCGCCGATCACCTCGATGAAGACGTAAGGTCGTTCCACCTTCGAATGGAACGTCTGGCCGGTGCGCGGGTCCTTCGCCAGACCGATGTCCTGCACCTTCGCCAGGATCGCCGAGAGATCTTCGTGGCGCATGTGCTTGCCGCCATCGATCCGGAAACCGGCGACGCCGATCGAGATCAGGTCGTTCATGTGGTCGGCGATCTTCTGCCGGACGTATTCGGTTTCCACCTTGAGATCGGGAAGCCCACCTCCAATCCAGCAGTTTTGGATGGAATCCGCATTGCTGTAATCAATGTCGCATTGCGGGTGGAAATCCGGGGGGCCGTAGGGGACGTTGGGGTACTGCCGCGTCTGCGGATCGAACGACGATCCCCCGACGCCTGATCCCGCGGGCGTGCCAATGCCCGCCATATGGTTGATCACGACATCGGCGTAGACCTTGACGCCGACGGCGTTGCAGCGGCTAATCATCTGCGCAAGTTGGGCCCGGGTGCCGCCGCGGCTGACGAGCTGGTAGGAGACGGGCTGGTAGCGCTGCCACCAGGGGTGCGGCGGGTCGGTGATGACCGGATGCTCCTGGGCGGGGGAGATCTGCACCGCCGCGAACCCCTTCGGTCCCAGCCAGTCCTCGCACTCCTTCGCAACATCCGACCATTTCCACTCGAACAGATGGACGAAGGCGGTGCGCGCGGGTTCGGCCAAGGCCACGGCAGGCACGGCGACCACCAAGGCGGCGGTGAGGAGTACTCGGCGAACGCAATCAATAGGACGAGACATGGCACACCCTGCGTCTGAAAAGGAAAGCATCGACGGTTAGCGTCAGGTCCGGCCGGAGGCGGAGCGACTCCACCGGTCGGCGCGCCTGCTCTTGCTTGCTACCGCCACGGCTCCGCTCCTTGTAGGCACACTGCCTCGATTCACTCGGCTCGAGCGCCTCTCGTGCGCTCCGTTGTGCGCCGCATGATTGACAGTCGGCGCCTTTCCTTCAACCTCCGGAGCATCGGAATTCCCGGTAACGAGGACGGGCTATCTTAGTAAGGCACTCGCCAACGCACGCTCTCGTCCGCGTTTCCAATAGGGTTTCGACGCGCCGGTTGCGATTCTGGACCAACCGCCATCAACGATGTGGGGAGAACGCGATTATGCAAAAGCTGTTCGGGCGTGCAATCAGGGTGACGATCGGATAGTGGAGCGGTCAACCAAATCGGGCGCTTGTTGAATGTTCCGGGAACACTAAGCTGCTCTGCTGGAACCATCTTCTCTGGTCGCCTGACCGGCAACTTCACGGCGACGTTCTCCGAGATTGAGCGTACCGACGCCGGTGACAATGGCAAGCTGTTCGTCACCAACGGCTCGTGCAATGCGACGACCATTATTTTGATTCAGCGGAACGACTGGCTCAATAGGCTGACATTCTAGGCCTGGACGGGCCGGCGGCGCGGTTTCATTGGCCGTAGCGTAGGGTTGCCGCATCGCAGGGTTGCGGGCATCGTGGGCGTTTTGGCGGGTGGTGCCGGCGGCGGGGATGTTGCTCGTGCCGTATCTGGCGTGAGTGAGTTTCGCGACGGCGTTGAACGTCGCCATCTAGCGACCTAATCTCTACACACATGCTCAAAAGAAAAGTATCTCGATTGATTCTACTGTTGGTGGTGCTGGCCGGCCTGGAATGGCCGCGCGGCGCTTGGGCGACCGCGGGGATGGCGGAATGGGAGCTCATGACGCCGGGAACAAATGTGATCTGCCACTGTGACCCCTTCATTGCGCAACACGGGACGTGCCTGCGGCCAGCCGACAAGAAGCCCGGCGTGATCGCGGACGAGACGGTGTTCGTGTCTCGGATCGAGTGGTGGCAGTATTTTCCCGGGCACGTCGTCGGCAAGGCGCGGAAGGGATTCTTTATCTTCAATGAGTCGGCCAAGTCCGTCGTGTATTACGAAACGGAAGCGCTGTTGACGGCGCGGTTGAAAACCCTCGCGCTCGGCCAACCGAACACCCGCCGGCTCACACCCCGGGACGGGTGGCAGTTGACGTGGGCGCCGGTGATGCGGGCGGGACTCGAGCGGTTGAAGAATTCGCCTGAGTACGAGCAGATGTCAGCCGAGAAGAAGCAGGCGCTCGAGCGTCAACTCGATTCGTACCAGGTGCCGGACATCAAGCCGACTGCGCCCTGACTTTTCGCCGAGTGCGCCGGGAAGTCGGTGTAACCGGCACGCCCCCGAGGGGCCGGGCTCGCCTTTGGGCGTGGTGCGGGCCGCAGCCGGTACGAAAGGCGAGCCTGGCTGCTTTGTGCGTGCGGTCGTGGGCGGCTCGGGCACCGCCGGCCGAGCCGGCGCGCTGCGGTCGGCACGGCATGGGCGTTGGATATGCGCCTGGGCCCGGCGTCGCCCCATTTGCGAATTGCGAGCTCTCGCCGTGATAGTCGCGCCGGGAGACTGTGCGCCTGGTACTCGCGTAACTCGCGCGAACAGTGTCTTGACGAATGGTAGTTGCGTGTCGGCCGCCTGAATTGCACAATCGCAACGGGTATCCCGGCGTCCGGGTGCCTGTTTTGCCGGCTGGATCGTGTCCGCCGGTTCCCCGTCGATGCCTTGTGGGCGAGAGGGGTCTCCTTCAACAACGGAGGCTTCATGCCCACATACAAGACCCTTGTCCGTTCCCGTGCTGCCGCCTTTGCTCGCCAGGGTGGCGTCTGCCATTACTGCGCGCTGCCGGTATGGCTCGATGACCTTGAGTCGTTCCGCGCGCGATACGGTCTCACGCTGGCCGACGCTAGGCGGCGCAAGTGCACCGCGGAACATCTGCAAGCGCGCAAGGATGGCGGTAACGACAATCCGGGCAACATCGTGGCCGCGTGCTTTGCTTGCAATGTGAGGCGTCATCGCCTAAAGCCCGCGCCCTCAGCAGAGCGGTATGGTTGCTATGTGCGGCGCCGGATTGCGCTCGGACGGTGGCATCAACCGCACGTGATCAAGGTACTTGTTGCGGCGCCACCGATGTAGCCGTGGAGGAAAAGGGGCCAAGTTCGCCTTCGGGTCCGGTGTGGGCCGCAGCCGGTACGAAAGTTGAGCCTGGCCCCTTGTCCTTTTCGCCATTGACCACGGCTGACGGCGAAGAGACAATCCCCGAAGCGCGGGAAGTGCCTTTGGTATTCCTTTCCTTCCGGAGCCGCCGTCGCTCGACCGGTCGCTCGAAGCGTGTGACTTAAGATGCGCGCCATAAGCCAGCCCGTCATCCTTGCCATCGACGACGATGAGAGCCTGCTGGGCGACATCGAACGCGAGTTGCAAGAGCGGTACGCGCGGCACTATCAGGTGGTCTGCGTGCGATCGCCCGAGGAGGCGCGTGCGCACCTCGCGGACTTTGCCGCCTCCGGCGTCGAGGTCGCCTTGGTGCTGGCCGGCAGGTCGGCCGCGGAGGTGCCCACCAGCGAGCTGCTCGCCGAGGTCCGGCAGGTCCACCCCCGGGCCAAGCGAGCCCTGCTGGTGGGGTTCGGCGACTGGGGCCAGAAGGCGGTCGGCGACGAGATCTTCGAGGGCGTGGCCGACGGTCGATTCGATCACTATGTGCTCCGACCGTTAGAGTCGCCCGACGAGCTGTTCCACCAGACGATCTCGAGCATGCTGCTCGAGTGGTGGGAGGCGAACCGCGCCGCGCCGCACATGGTGCACATCGTGGGCGAGTCGTGGACGGGCCGCGCCTACGAGCTGCGCGAGGCGCTCAAGCAGTGCGCGGTGGTGCACAACTTCTGCCTGGCCGACTCGGACGAGGGTCGGGCGCTGGTCGCCGCGGCCCCCGAGGGGGCCGAGCTCCCGCTCGTCGTGTTTCCCAACGGCGTGGTCCTCGAGAACCCGAGCAACGCCGAGGTGGCAATGGCCGCCGGCGGTGCCGTGAACCCCGAGCGGGTGGACTTCGACGTGATCATCGTCGGGGGCGGTCCCGCCGGCTTGTCGGCCGCGGTGTATGGCGCCTCGGAAGGGTTCCGCACGTTGGTGGTCGACAAGGGTGGCATCGGCGGCCAGGCCACGTCGAGCTCGCTCATCAGGAACTACCTCGGGTTCCCGCGCGGCATCAGCGGCCGGCAGCTGGCCCAGAGCGCGTACAACCAGGCGTGGGTGTTCGGGGCGGAGTTCGTGTTCATGCAGTCGGTCACGGGGCTCGCCCGTGACGGTGACCAGCTCGTGGTCAAGCTGTCCGACAGCGGTCCGGTGCGCTGCTACGCGGTGATCCTGGCGATGGGCGCCAGGTATCGCCGGCTCGACGTGCCGTCGCTAGAAGCATTGATCGGAGCCGGCGTGTTCTACGGGGGTCCGACATCTGAGGCATCGGCATTCACCGGTCGGGATGTCTTCATCGTCGGCGGCGCCAACTCGGCGGGGCAAGCCGCGCTGCACCTCGCTCGGTACGCCCGCACCGTCACGCTGGTAGTGCGGGCCGATTCGCTCCGCGCCGGGATGTCCGAGTACCTCGTGCGCCAGATCGAGGCGACCGACAATATCGAGGCGCGGCTCGGTTGCCAGGTGGTGGGCGGTGGCGGCGACGGACGGCTCGAGCGCCTGGTGCTGCGCGACATCGGGTCGCAGACAGAAGCCGCAGTCGAGGCGAACGCACTCTTCCTCCTGATCGGAGCCCAGCCGAACACCGAATGGCTTCCGCCTGAAATCGAACGCGATGAGCACGGATTCGTCCTTACGGGAGCAGATGTCTCGCAGCGTCGCGCATCCCCTCTCGATCGCAGTCGGTTTCTGCTCGAGACGAGCGTGCGAGGCGTGTTCGCAGCGGGCGACGTCCGCCATGGCGCGGTGAAGCGTGTCGCCTCAGCGGTCGGTGAAGGCTCCATCGCCATTCAGTTCCTTCATCAGCTCTTCGCAGCCGAGCAACGCAAGCCGCGCGGCCGATCCGAGGAACATCCCAGCACTCTCGACCGGGTCGGCGTCGTCCCCGCCCAGCCGCCGTAAGGCAACGTGATGATCTCCAGCCCGTGCCCGTCGGGGGCGGCCCGTTAATTCCCCCGGCCACCGAAGCGGTGGGTGATCTCGCCCCGTTGCTCGCCCGCCGGGTCCGTGAAGTACTCGATTTGCCGCTCCTGGATGCGCCCGAAGATCTCGTCGAATTCCTCGTTCTCGCCCGCGGTTTCGTGCGCGCCTTCTGTGACGAGTGTCGACACGACTTCCTGATCGCGTACTCGTGCAAGGGGCGCGGCGTGTGCCCCGCGTGCAATGGCCGCCGCATGGTCGAGACTGTGCTCATCTCGCCGATCACGTCATGCCGCGGCCACCGGTGCGCCAATGCGTGCTGTCGGTGCTGAAGCGGCTACGCCACTTCCTGCAAAATAACCCGGCCGCGCCGACTCTGGCGCTGCATCTCTTTCCCGCTGCGGTGGAGCAGCGTGTGAACGCACAAAGGGGCCAGGCTCGCGTTTGGGCGTGGTGCGGGCGGCAGCCGATACGAAAGGCGAGCCTGGCCCCTTTTCCGTTTCTTTTCCGTTTCTTTTCCGTTTTCGGCCGCGCCGACTCTGGCGCTGCATCTCTTTCCCGCTGCGGTGGAGCAGCGTGTGAACGCACAAAGGGGCCAGGCTCGCGTTTGGGCGTGGTGCGGGCCGCAGCCGGTACGAAAGGCGAGCCTGGCCCCTTTTCCTTTTCCGTCCGGACCGGATGCAGGCGGTGCCGGTAGGGAAGCTCTGATCTCGCTCGGATTCTTGCACGGATGCGATGCTATCCGGTGCGTTGCAAGGGGGGATAGACAAGTGCTTGCCATAAACAAGGTGGCCCGAGCGATCCACGATGTTCGGGTTGCGAGAGGCCTGGGCGGACTTTTGGCAAACATTTTCAGTGCGGGCATACTGTCGGCTCGTCATTCGCCATGCAAACAGCGATGAATCCTCCGGGCAACGCCTCTGATGCAACTGCGCATTTCACACATGCAGGCGGCGTCGTGTACCGGGAAGGCGCCGATGGCCCACGCTACCTCCTTGTGCGAGCGCGCCGCGATCCGACGCAATGGGTGTTGCCAAAAGGGCATGTCGAGCAAGGCGAGACGATGCAGGCCGCGGCGGTGCGTGAGGTGCGGGAGGAATCGGGGGTGCTTGCCCAAGTCATCGCGCCTCTGGGCGAGCTTCGCTTCGGTGATGATCGTGTCAAGATCTTCCTGATGCGCTACGTCAGCACCGAGCCCACCCATGAGAACCGCGAGCAAGTCTGGTGCGATGTCGACGGCGCACTAGAGCGCTCGACATTCGCCGAGTCGCGCGAGCTCCTGAAATCCGCTCAACGGTGGATATTCGCGAACACATGAAGCTCGGCGAGCTTTTCTTCGAGCAGGTGCTCATTGGATTGCTGCTGCTACTGGTGATCGCGCTGCCCTTCGCGCCCGAGCTCATGTCGTCGGCGAGGCTAAGCGACGTCAACACGATTCTCGGCCTTGCGGGCGGGGCGCTTGTGCTCGGTCTCGCGTTCGTTCTGGGGCTGGTCTTCGATCGCGTTGCCGACAGTCTCGCGGATCGGCTCGACACCCACAATCGGCTCTGCTACACGCTCAGGCAGGAAAAGCTCAGGCAGAAAGAGAGGAGACCCGATCCGTACCCGGAAGACGCCTATCGCCGTGCGACCATGAATGTCGAAAGGTGGATAAACTACCAACGTTCTCGGATCAGGGTGGCGCGCGCGTTGATGGTTTACGGCCCGGCGCTCACCATGGCGGCCGTTTTCGCCGCGATGCGAATCGTCGAATCGGATCGTGCGGCCTTAAGTCCGCGCTGGCTGCTTGCAGTGCCGCTGGCCTACATCGTCGCCGGATGGGCCATCAGAAGGCGCCGCGAGCTACCCAAGACATACGATGATTTGACCGACTACGCGAGTCGGCATTGCAGGCTGGTTTGGCCGCGTCGCGCCGCGGACACCGCCGTGCCGTCCGCGGCGCGGATCCTGCTCGGCGAGCCGCTGGTATTGTCTGAAACGGCTCTATTGGTGCTCGCGTTGCTGCTCGCGGTGGCAACGGCGTGCGTCTGGCCGATCGTCATGAGCGCGGCGATCGCCGGCTTCACGGTGCTGTCGGCCTGGACCTGGTGGCGGATCAGCTTGACGTATCGCGGGTATTTGGAAAAGACCGCGCAATCGAAGGCGAGCGAAGAGCCGAGGGACTCGGACTGATCGGCTTGGCCACTTCGTCCATGTAGTTGGAGAACGAACGCGCGCGAAGGGGCCAGGCTCGCCGTTGGGTCTGGTGTGGGCGGCAGCCGATTCGAAAGTCGAGCCTGCCCCTTTTCCTTTCCGCACGTGGGTCACCCGCACACGAGGAAGAAAGCCAACCCCTCGCACCGGGCCGCAATCGCCACCAGTGCTCGTGCATCGGCTCGCGTTCGGGGCCGCGCAAAGATCGTACCGGCGAGGCGCGAATTTTCGGCTTGTCCGTTGGCCAAGCCAAAGCCTACACTCCGGATGAACAGGTCTTGCAGCCAGGGGACCCGAGACGGTCGGTCTAGGCTTCCGACTTATTCCCCAAGACACAGCCGAGCAGGAGAGCAACGATGACCACAATTGCAGGCGACATCAGGCGCGTTGCAGGGCTGGAATTGAACGCTCTGCGTGCGGCGGACACCTTGCCGGAAAGTGTTTTCGAGGGTGCCCGCGTGGCCACGGCAGGAACCAGGATCTACGACCTGAATGGAGAACTGATCTTCTATCGCATCCCGCTCGTGCGCAAGGGGGAGCGGGTGGCCTATGCCGACATTGCGGCGAACGAGGCGCTGGGGGCGCCTTTGCTGGCGGTCTCGTACGGCCTTGACTGGGACGAGAAGGCCATCCTCGAGAAGGCAACCGCAGCGGCGCGAAAGAAGCGGCGCAATTTGAACTACGACACGATCCGATTCGTTGCCTATAGCTTCCCGAAGGTGGCCATCCAGTTCCTGAGCGGAAGCGAAGAAATGTTGATGCTGGAGTGGATGACGTGGACGGAAGTGCCGCCGTCGAGGGAGACGCCGCGAAAACCGAAGGAACCGCCGTCGGATTTCGAACGCTGGAGCCTGTTGGACGAAATGTCGGCAGCAACCAAGCGCGCGAACGCGAAGAAATACGCGCAACGCCGAGAACAGTGGGCGGCGAAGGCACTTTCGCGCTTCGAACCCTCGGTGATCAGCAAGGCGAAGTTCCTCGCGGTGGCGAAGTTCAAACTCGTGGAGACCTACGAAATCCACTACTCGCCTCGGATCGCCGATCACGCCACCTGTTTCGAGCTTCGCGGGCAGGAGACCAGTGTGTGGTGCGTCGGCGCCAGCGTCCAGATGGTGCTTCTGTTCTATCGCTACAACTACACACAGACACGCCTCGCGGTGGAGTTGGGCCTCGGCACCCCGTCGAACCCCAACGGCTTACCGTATGGCCAAGAGCAGAAAGTCGTGGATACCCTCGAGGCAATGAGTTCCAACGCGCTCGATGCGTCAATGGTCGCCAATCCTTCGTGGAGCGTCTACTACAACGACTTGAAGGCGAACCGGCCGATGATCAGCTTCATTCCGGGCCATTCACGGGCCGTGGCAGGGTATACCCGGAACCTGCTCGCGCTGGTCGGCTTCACGCCGTTTCGCGGCTTGCTGGTGTATGACCCCTGGCCACCGAATGCCGGCGTCATCACGCGATGGGAGAACTTCGACACGACGACTTATCGCTATGCCTTCACGGCGGTACTCCAGCAGGTGTAGAGGCAGGAAGGCGGCAACGTGGGCGCAGCAGGGGCACTCAGGAGAGCCCGTGACTTGCTGAAGGCCGGCGTGATGGCCGATGCCTGGACCGCAAGTCACGGGGAATTGCGAGCCCCTCTGCCGGTGGAGCGCCCACGCGGGCAGCTTCGCTCGTGGTTCGTCCCGGTGATCTGCGGCGACCGCCTGCTCGGTTTTTTTGAGTTGTCGCCGGAACTTGTCCCGATGCGCTACTCGAGCTTTCAGCGTCGTCAGGGCGAACTCGAAGACTGTCCCGAAGCGGCCAGCTGGATCGATCCGACGGCCATAAGGGCCAAGGCGCAGAAAGCGCTGCAGCCCGGCGAAGTGACGGGTGAGCCGTTCCTGAGCTACGACGCCGTGCCTTCGCGGTTGGCTTGGGCTGTGCCGATCACTGCCCCGGGTGGCGCGGAACGCATTGTGTACGTCGCTGCACACGAGGCATTCGAAGGCCGAGGCGAGCGAGAGTCCACCGGCGGTACTGCGTGATCGGCAGCTGTGGCGCGTCGAAATCTCACGTGCACGCCAAAGGAATTGACGCTGTTGATTCTTCTCGCGGCCCTGCTATGCATCGGTGTCCGATCGCGCATTTCTCACGCAAATCGGGGAGGCGCTGATTCTGCCGATTCCTTGCCTATCGAAGCTGGCGGCTTAGTCCCGCCGTGAATTGGGCTGAGGGCCACATAGGCACGAGAGTCGCCTTTGGGCCCGGTGTGGGTGGCAGCCGATACGAAAGTCGAGCCTGACCCCTTTTCCTCCCTTTTCCTCCTCAGGCGTTGCGGCCCGTTGGGGGGGCGATGGCGGGCGCAACGAAATCACGCGGCGCGCCGCTGACCGTCGTCGATGGCCTGATCGCGGCGACGAGCTTGCAGTATGATTCCACCGTCGTCACCCGCAACACGGATGACCTCGAACGTTGCGGCTCGCGCTGCGTCAATCCGTGGATCGGGAAATGACATACCCGCACGCTCGCTTTGTACGGCAAGGCCGCAGCCCGCTTTGCGGGACCGGCTTTCGGCTGTCCTCCGGCCTTTGGCCTTGTAGTCGCTGCCCCCGAAGGGGGAGTCCATCGCCGTTGGCGCGGCTCGGCAGGCGTTAGCGCGACATGGCAAAGCGCATCGCGAAATCCGGCGGGCCGCGGTCCAGCGGCAATCTGCGCATCGGCGATCACTGGAACGCGATCACCATCATCGCGCTGTCGCAGAGCAATCCGCTCAAGGCGGTGGCCGAGCTGGTCGAGAACAGCATCGATGCGCGCGCGAAGACGATCGTCATCACCCGGGGCAAGGACAAGGGGCAGCATTACCTGCGCGTGAAGGACGACGGCGAGGGCGTGCGCAGGAATGCCGACGGCGAGCCGGATTTTCACTATGTGGCCACGCACGTCTGCGACTCCGTCAAGCGGCAGCTGAAGGCGCAAGGCGCGGGTGGCCTGCAGGGCGAGTTCGGCATCGGCCTGCTGAGCTTCTGGACGCTCGGCGAAGAGCTGCTCCTGACTTCCGCCAGCGCGGACGGGCGCGCTTTCCAGATGCACCTCAAGAAGGGCGACCCGAGCTATCGCATCACGCACCGCCCGACGCTTTTCGCCGAAGCCGGCACCGAGGTTCTGATCAAGGGCATCCTGCCGGGCATCAAGAACTTCAGCGGCGAAAAGATTCAGTGGTATCTCGCCTCGGAGCTGCGCGACCGCATTCGCCATTCCGGCGTCTCGATCCGCGTCGTCGATCGAACCGCGCGGGCGGAGTTCAAGGTCGAGCCGCGTCAGTTCGAGGGCCGTCTGCTGCACGAGCTGGACGGCTTCCTGCCCCCCCACAGTGAGGTATATGTGGAGCTGTACCTGCACGCCCATTCGCCGGCCAACGCGGTGTCGCTCTATCGGTCCGGCACGCGCGTTCTCGGCAATCTGACGGAGCTCGAAGCGTTCGCGCGCATACCGTGGACGAGCGGCTACGTGCAAGGGATCGTCGATGCGCCCTACCTCAGCCTGACCCCGGGGACGCGGCTTGGCGTCATTCACGATGCGGCGTTGGCGAGCTTGGCCGACGAGCTCGCGCCGCTCGAATCGCGCCTCTCGAAGATCATCGAGGACCAGCAGCGGGCCGAAGAAGAGCGGGCGAGCCGCGATGTGCTCCGCTCGGTGCAAGGGGCCCTCAAGGAGGCGCTGCTGGCCCTCCCGGCGGAGGAGTACGACTGGTTCGATCTGCATCGCGGCGAGGGCAAGCGTCGGCCGCGAACGGCCGCGGCGTCGGCATCCGAACAGCCGACTCCTGCATACGATCAAGCCGCGACGGCCGAGCATCCCGAAGCTGGGGAGGTCGCCGAAGCTCAGAAGGAATTCTTCGAATACGCGGGCCCGCTGTTTTCGGTGATGATTTCCCCGACGTCGAGCGTCATCGAAGTCGGGGGCTCGCGCGCGTTGCGCGCCATCGCCCGCGACCGGGCGCGACGCCCTGTGGAGCATGAACTCGCGTATGCGTGGGCGCTGCTCGAAGGGGAAGGAACGCTGGACACCGCGGGCGGGGAGATGGCGACGTTCCGGGCGGCAACCGAACCGGGTCTCGCCCGGGTCGAGGTCACGGTCACGCAGGGAGAGGTGGTCTGCAAGGCCGAAGCGCAGATCACGGTGGCCGCCTCGCTGCTGCCGAAGGCGAGCGGTGGCGATTCCACGTACCAGGGCCTGCCGGGTTACACCTTTCACAAAGCGGCGGGGGAACTGTGGCGTTCGCGCTTCGACGCGGAGCGCAATCTGGTCGTGATCAACAACGGCCATCGCGATTTCGTCTACGCGGCGCGCAGCAGGATGCTGAAGCTCCGCTACATCTGTCGCCTGTTCGCCAAGGAGCTCGTGCTCAAGAACTTCATCGGCATTCCTCCGGATCAACTGCTGGAGCGCTTACTGGAGCTGACGTTGTACACCGAGGAGAATCTGCGCTAGGCGAGATGCCCGAAATGTCCTCAACCACCCAGCTTGCAGTGTGTCCATAACGAGGCTATACTGCGTCTACAATTGGACACAGGCTCGGGAAGAACAACATGCCCTCGGTCAAGCTTCAGGCACCGCGTAAGCAGCGACACGGCAAGAAGGCGGTTGCCAGGGCAGTGCGAGCGAAACGGGGAGGAGCTGTCGCCGCGCGGCGCGAACCCGCGGCTGGGACCAGGGACATGGTCGCCTATCGTTCGACGAAGGGCGTTGACGACTACGTGCGTCAGGTCGCGCGGGCGACGCCTCTCGAGCTCGTGGAGATCGAGCGCCAAGGTGTTCTTGGCTCGTTCATCAAGGATCTCTCCAGACGCATGGAGATTCCATCGTCGCGCATCTTCGCGATCCTTGGAGTGCCCAAGGCCACGGCCGAGAAGAAAGCTGCGGCGGGGGAAAGGGTCGAAGGCCATGGCGGTCAGGCCGCTATCGGGATGGTCAAGCTCCTCGGCATCGCCCAGGAGATCGTCGCCAACAGCACCGCGGCCGAAGCGAAGACGTTCGATGCAGCGCGGTGGCTTGGGCAATGGATCGAACGTCCCCAGCCCGCTCTGGGCGGTCGCAAGCCTGCCGATCTGCTGGACACGCCCACGGGGGTCGAACTGGTCGCGCGGCTGATGGGTTCGCTCGAGAGCGGCGCCTATCAGTGAAGCTCTGGCGCATCGCGGCTGAAACCCGCGATTACGCGGCGACCGACTTGACGGGTGCGGGTGCCGCCAGGCATCCGGGCCGCTGGAACGACTACAAGGAAGCCGTCGTCTACTGCGCGCCGACGATCGCCATGGCGGTGTTGGAGACGGCCGCTCACATCGACGATTCCGGCCTGCCCTTGAATCGATACCTTGTCGAGATCGAAGCGCCCGATGGAACGTGGGCACGTCGCGAGGAGGTCGAAGTTGCGAAGCTGCCTCGGACGTGGGACGCGATCCCTGCGGGTCGCGCAAGCGCGAAGATCGGGTCCGACTGGCTGGCCTCGCTGCGGTCGCCGATCTTGATGGTGGCTTCGGTGATCGTTCCGGAGGAGTGGGTCTCGCTGATAAACCCTGCGCATCCGGATGCCCCAACGATCACGGCGAAGGCCGTGCGGACCTTCGAATACAACCGGCTGTTCCGATACTGAAGATGCGCAATCCGCAAACGCGGGTCGCGCGGGCGATCTCGGGGCACAAAGGGGGCACAAAGGGGCCAGGCTCGACCCTTGGTCAAGAGTGGGTGGTAACCGATGCGAAATTCGAGCCTGGCCCCTTCTTCCTGCGAAATTCGAGCCTGGCCCCTTTTTCCTCCCTTTTTCCTCGCGAGGCCCTCAGCGCCCGATCGCTTCGCCCTTGACCTGAACTTCGACGCGACGATCCAGTGCGTAGCAGGCGATCCTTTCCTTCAGGCTCCTCTGGTCGCAGACCAGTCCCGCAACCGGCTGCTTCTCGCCCATTCCGAGCGTCTCGATCTTGCCCTTCGGTACGCCCTTGCTCACCAGGTAGTCGCGCACCGCATCGGCGCGACGCTCGGACAGCTTCTGGTTGTACTGCTCGGTACCGAGTGGATCGGTATGTCCGGTGACCAGCACGACCTCGAGCTTCTGGATCTGCGCGAGCTTGCCGACTACCTGGCTGTCGATCGCCGCCTTGCCCTCAGGCGCAAGCAACGCCATGTCGAAGTCGAAGAGCGCCTTCGACGCCAGCGTGATCCTCTGTACGACCGGAGCTGGGGGCGGCGGCGGTGGTGGAGCCGGCGGTGGCGGCGGCGGCGGTGGAACCATGCCAACGATGTCCCCTTTGACGTTTTCCGCCAATTGGATCACTTCGTCGCATTCATGTTTCGTAGCCTCGGTTAGCTTCCATTGGGAGCCTGAGTCTCTCAGGAAAGCCTGAAAACATGGATGAGACAACAACAGGCTCTTACCCGTCGTTTCAACGAGGTCTACATCCTCCTTTGCGAGGGACCACCAGGTGCTGACCTGCTTTACGCGTCTTTGGTCTTCCGAATTGGGCTCCATCTGGTCAAAGTCAACCTGCACCGGATAAAGCGTGATCGCATCCGCGGCGCTCTGACCCGCATTGACATACTTGACCAACGCAACCCAATACTGCTTGGAGATGTACGAGCTGAGCGCAGTCGCCATGTCGATCTGATTGAAGGCGACCGTCTTGAACACTTCAGTCCAAGAAGGGATGGCACCCGAAAGATCGATGGACGCACGTACTTCGTCCGACTTGGCGTTGACCTGAACTACCAGAATCCGCCTGACACCTTTCTGCTTAAGAGACTGTATGACGTCCGGTGAGAATGAACGCAACAACGCCCGCGCCGCCAGATTGTCCGAAAGTCCGCCATCCAGGAGGTGAACAAATTCAATTCTGCGATAAGGGATGTTGTTCTGGTCATGCTCATAGGTGTAGCGAAGCGAATGGATGTGCCGAGCGCGCACGAACGATTCGAGGTCTTTATAGCGGCCATCGTACGCATTACCGGAATAGTGTTCTTCAAAACCTTTGGGAGGAAAAGGCGTGACTCCGTCTCGGCAAGCGAGATTGTCCCAATGGTTCCTCAATGGAACGGGGTTCATCAGGAAGGGGAATGAGGCAGATGCGGCGACTGCCTCCGAGATGTGAAATTGCGCGATGTCAGAGCAAAGATGGGAAAAGCTCTGTTGGGTGAACTCGAAAGTCCGACCGGTACTCGTGTCGGATGCGTTCAGTATGACGAATGGCGAATCACCCCATCGCTGCATCAGCTGGTCGTAGGTTTGCGGCGTTCCCGGAAATAGCCGTTCTTCGAGGTAGGCTGAAAATATCTGCGACCGATTGCCGCCGAGCAAGAAAGATGGCAGCAACCGGGGAGCGAGGTCTGCCGTGTTGTCGTGGTAAAGGAACTGCGCCTTCAACTCGCCGAGCCCGTTTACACCCTTTGCCGCAACGAAGCCTGCGGTGACGCTGCCGCCAGATGTGGACGAGATTATTGCGATCTTGTCCGCGAGCCCATAGGCTTCCAGCTGAGTGAGCACGGCGTCAGCCAAGGCGGCCGCGCGAAGCCCTCCACCGGAAAATGACAATACGATCAGATCAGGGCTCAGATATTTCCGCGCCTCGATCCAGTCGTGAAAGTCGTACGTCTGTTTGGGCTTCTGGACGAGAGGCCGATTGGATGGCAGGTTCGCGCATGAGGCGACCAGAGCCGAGACGACCAAGACAAAGACGAGCTTCCACGACGTGTTCCGCACGACACGCCCTCCGATACTCTGACGACTGTGCAAAACCGAGAATACCTGTCGTCCATCATACAACCCGGATCGACGTCGGCGGCGCCCTTTTGGGAACGCATTCTCGGAAAGGAAGTAAGCCGGTTCGTAGCGATCGGGGACTTCGCTTGCAGCGGCTTGGCTTGCCACCAGTGTCGGGGGAGGGAGTGCCGGTGGGCCAGCGTGCCCGGCGTGGAGATCAAGTAGACGTTGCGTGCGTGCGACTCGGGATCGAGGCCGTTGGTGGAGTGAGTCTCGAGACCAGTTGAACGCATAAAGCACAAAGGGGCCAGGCTCGCAAATGGAACATCACGAAGTTGCCAGCTCGCCTTCAAAGCACAAAGGGGCCAGGCCCGCAAATGGAACATCACGAAGTTGCCAGCTCGCCTTTGGTTCAAGTGTGGCCGGCAACGGATAGGAAAATCGAGCCTGGCCCGGATTCCCCCGAGTGTGGCCGGCAACGGGGAGGAAAATCGAGCCTGGCCGCGATGTCCCGCGACCACCGCGAAGCCGCTCCGGAAGCCGGGCCTTGCGGCGGTCGGTAGTATTGCGGGCTTCGATACCGCAGCGGACGTCGGCATCTCTTGTCGGGTGCCGCATCAGGGAACGAAAGGACAGCGGACGATGTACATAGTGATGGTCGCGTCGGAATGCGCGCCGGTCGCGAAAGTCGGCGGGCTGGCGGATGTGGTGTTCGGATTGAGCCGCGAACTGGAGATCCGCGGGCACTCGGTCGAGGTCATCCTGCCAAAGTACGACTGCATGCGCTACGACCGGATCTGGGGCCTGCAGGTCAGCTACGAAAATCTTTGGGTGCCCTGGGACGGTGGCGCGATCCGCTGTACGGTGTGGTTCGGGTCCGTCCACGGGCGCAAGTGCTTCTTCATCGATCCAGACTGCCAGCAGGCGTTCTTCAACCGTGGCACGTACTACGGGTTCTTCGACGACGCCCAGCGCTTTGCATTCTTCAGCAAGGCGGCACTCGAGTTCATGCTTAAGTCGAACAAGCGCCCCGACGTGATCCACACGCACGATTGGCAGACGGCGCTGGTGCCCGTGCTGCTGTTCGAGATCTACGCGCGCTATGGAATGCCCGATCAACGGGTGTGTCACACGATCCACAACTTCCGCTACCAGGGGGTGGCCGGGGTGGACATCCTGCGGGCGACGGGACTCGACCGGCCGGAGTACTACGCCGCGCGCGAGCGCATGGGTGACGAGTTCGACACCCATTCGATCAACTTCACCAAGGGCGCGCTGCTCTATTCGAATTTCGTGACGACCGTGTCCCCCAATCATGCGTGGGAGGTGCGCCACACCGATCAGGGCTTCGGGCTCGGGCATCCGCTGCACGTCCACCAAAGCAAGTTCAGCGGCATCCTCAACGGCCTCGATTACGAGATGTGGAACCCGGAGACCGATCCGCACGTGCCGCAGCACTTCAACCGCGCCACCTTCGAACGCAAGGCGGAGAACGCGCAGGCGCTGCGGGAGCGCATGCTATTGCGCAAGGTCGCCCGGCCGATCATCGCCTACGTCGGCCGCCTCGACACCCAGAAGGGCCTGCACTTGATCCGTCATGCGCTTTTTTATGCGCTCGCAGACGAAGCCCAGTTCGTGCTGCTCGGGTCGGGCTCCGAGCGCGGGATCAACGAGCAGTTCGGCCACCTCAAGCACGAGCTGAACGACAACCCGGATTGCCACCTGGAGATCGGTTACGACGACGACCTCGCGCATCTGATCTATGCCGGTGCTGACCTGATGATCGTGCCGAGCCTTTACGAGCCCTGCGGGTTGACCCAGATGATCGCCATGCGCTACGGGACCGTGCCGGTCGTGCGCGCCGTCGGCGGCCTCAAGGACACGGTGTTCGACTGGGATTTCTCGGACAAGCCGCGCGAGTTGCGCAACGGCTTCGTGTTCGAGCACCCCGATCACCAGGGCATCGAATCGGCGATGATTCGCGCGCTGGACCTGTGGCGCCACGAACCGGAGCTCTTCCGCCAGCTCGCGACCCAGGGTATGGCCTACGACTACTCGTGGAACCACCCCGGCGGGCACTACCTCGCCGTATACGAACACATCCGCCACCGCTAGCGCTGCCCATTGCCACGGAGCCGCCCCATGACGCTTATCCCGGAGTACGTGGACGATCTGCCGAACCTGAGCGGATCGGAGGATTTGCTGGAGCGCGCGATCGCCGACGCACGTGACCGGCCGGTCTTCCTCGACGACAGCAGGATCGCTTTCGACCGCATCCGCAGCGCCTGTTCCATCGCGCTGCACATGCATCAACCCCTCACCCCGACGGGTGGCGACGATCTGCGCACGGCCGCGTTGGTCAGCAACCTGCAGTACATGTCCGAGCATCCCGGCATCGGCGACAATCACAACGCACCCGTCTTCCGGCGCTGCTACGCACGCATGGGAGAGTTCGTGCCGCAGCTCATTGCCGAAGGCCGGGAGCCTCGGGTCATGCTCGAGTACTCCGGAACGCTGCTTCATGGTCTGCGCGCAATGGGCGCGCACGAGGTTATCGACAGCCTGCGCACGATCACCTGCGAACCGCAGTACCGGCGCGCCGTCGAGTGGCTGGGCGCGCCCTGGGGCCACGCCGTTGCGCCATCGACGCCGGTGCAGGACTTCCGCCTCCACGTGCGGGTCTGGCAGCACCATTTCGCGGCGATCTTCGGACTCGACGCGCTCGCGCGCGTGCGCGGCTTTTCACCATCCGAAATGGCGCTGCCCAATCAGCCGGAGGTCGCCTACGAATTCGTGCGAACGCTCAAGGCCTGCGGATATCGCTGGGTTCTCGTTCAGGAACACACGGTCGAGGAGCCCGCAACCGGCGAACACCCGCGACGCACGCACCTTCCGCACCGACTGGTCTGCCGCAATGCCGAGGGCGAGATGGCGAGCATGATCGCGATCATCAAGACCCAGGGCTCCGACTCCAAGCTCGTCGCCCAGATGCAACCCTATTACGAAGCGAAGAGCCTCGGACGCTCCGAACTGGCGGGGCAATCGCTACCGCCATTGGTGACGCAGATCGCCGACGGCGAGAACGGCGGTGTGATGATGAACGAGTTCCCCTCGAAGTACTTCGACGTGGTGCGCGAAGCCTCGGGTAGCGACGTGCCGCTGATGAACGCGACCGAGTATCTGGAGCACCTGTTCGCGCGGGGCGTGCGGGAGGAGGACCTGCCCGAGGTTCAGCCGCTTTTCCAGAGCCGCATCTGGGCGCGCATGCAGCCGGGCGACGGGGTCGAGAGGCTCGACGAGGTCATCGCTGGACTGCGCCTCGAAGACGGCCGCTTCCACATGGACGGCGGCAGCTGGACCAACAACCTGTCGTGGGTGCGCGGCTACGACGATGTGCTGGGACCGATGGAGGAGGCGAGCGCCCTGTTCCACGACAAGGTGACCCGGCGTGGCTTGCCGCGTGACGAGCGCCGCTATCGCAACGCCTTGCTACACCTCCTCTCGTCGCAAACGAGCTGTTACCGGTACTGGGGACAAGGGCAATGGACCGACTACGGTCGCGAGCTCTGTCGGCGCACGAAAGACATCCTGAATCACGATTACTGAACGCGAGCCGCGTTGCGGAGCCATATAGCGCTATAGGCGCCAGGCTCGAACTGCAAAGCCAAAAGGGGCCAGGCTCGATTTGTTGGTTAAGGGTTGACGGCAGCCGATGCGAAAATCGAGCCTGGCCCCTTTTCCGCGACGATCTCGCTGGCGGGTACGGCCGTCGCGAAGGTGCCATGCAGCGCCGACACGAATGCCTGCTGGACCTCGCGCGCCGGGATCGTCTCGCCCGCGAACGAGAGCATGCGCGTCGCGCAGGCGTCGTGTGCGAGCCGGCAGGAAAAGCCGAGGTCGAACGCCGCACGCACCGTCGTGTCGATGCACATGTGCGTCATCATCCCTGCGACGACCAGCTGCGTTGCATCCGCCCTGCGAAGCTCCGCCTGCAGCGGAGTGTCGCGGAAAGCATTAGGGAAGTGCTTGCGCAGCACGGGTTCGCCCTCGCGCGGCGCGACCGACGTGTGGATTGCGACACCGGGCGTGTCCGGAAGGAAGAAGGTCGCACCGGGCCGCGTGGAAACATGCTGGATGTGGAAGACGGGCAGGCCGCGGTCGCGGAAAGCAGCGAGCAGCCGGGCCGCGTTGGCGGCCGCCTCGACGCTCCCTTCGAGTTCCATTTTCCCATTGGGGAAGTAGTCGTTCTGGATGTCGACGATGACGAGGGCCGTTTTCATGGATTCGATTCCGCTCCAGGTCGCGCTGGACGCTGCGTCGGCAATGTTAAGCGAATCTGCACAGACTGCGCACGCAGGCGGAGCTGGCTAGAAAAGGGCTCACTCAAGGCACTCAAGGCACTCAAGGGGCCAGGCTCGACTGCGCCAAAGGCACCAACGGGGCCAGGCTCAAACTGTGGTCACGAAAGTCGAGCCTGGCCCCTTCTCTGCTGCGAAAGTCGAGCCTGGCCCCTTCTCTGAAAAAACGAACTCCGCGGGCCATCCGGTGCGCGGAGTTCGTTGCCACGGCAGGAACCGGGGTCCCGCCGCTGCCGGGCGCGACCGGGACGCCGTCCGGAGTCGAAGCTACTCCTTGATGTCGACTCCGTAGAACGTGTGGCGGCCGAAGGGACTCAGCTTGAAGTCGATCACTTCCTTGCGCACGGGCTTCAACTGCACCGCGTGCGCGATCGTGAACCACGGTGCCTGCTCCTTGAAGACTACCTGTGCCTTCATGTACAGGTCGGCGCGCTGCTGCTGGTTCGACAGCGTCTTCGCCTTCGAGACCAACTCCTCGAAAGGTTGGTAGCAGAACTTGGCGACGTTGCTGCCATTGGACTTGGCGGCCTCGCAGCCAAGCAGCGTGTTGAGGAAGTTGTCCGGATCGCCGTTGTCGCCCGTCCAGCCCAGCATGCCCATCTGGTGCTCGCCGTTCTGCATGCGCTTGCGGTATTCACCCCACTCGAAGCTCTTGATCTCGGCGGTGACGCCGACCTTGGCGAGATCGGCCTGCATCAGCTCGGCGATGCGGCGCGCGTTCGGGTTGTACGGACGCTGCACCGGCATCGCCCAGAGGTCGGTACTGAAGCCGTTCGGATAGCCTGCGTCGGCAAGCAACTTCTTCGCCGCGGCCGGATCGTAGGGATCGTCCTTGATCGCATCGTTGTACGACCATTGGGTCGGCGGAATCGGGTTCTTCGCCGCCACGCCGGTCGTCAGGTAGACGGCGTCGATGATGGCTTTCTTGTTGATCGCCATGTTGACCGCCTTGCGCACACGCACGTCGTCGAAGGGCTTCTTCGTCGTGTTGTACGCGAGATAACCGACGTTGAGGCCCGGCTGCTCCAGCACCTGGATGTTGTTATCCTTGCGGATCGCATCGAGGTCCGCCGGGTTCGGGTACGGCATCACGTGGCACTCGCCTTTCTGCAACTTGGCCCAGCGCACCGACGCGTCCGGCGTGATCGAAAACACCAGGTCGTCGATCTGCGCCTTGCCGCCCCAGTACTGCGGGAACGCCTTGTAGCGGATGATCGCGTCCTTCTGGTACTGGACGAGGTAGAACGGCCCTGTCCCGATCGGCTCCTGGTCGATTTTCTCCGGCGTACCTGCCTTGAGCATCGCGTCGGCATACTCCTTCGACTGGACGCCGGCGTATTCCATCGCGAGGTTCGACAGGAATGGCGCCTCGGGACGCTCGAGCGTCACCTTGACCGTGTAGTCGTCGATCTTCTCCACCGACTTCAGCAGTTTGGGCATCCCCATGTCGTTGAAGTACGAATGGTTGGCGCTCGTGACCTTGAAGTACGGATTGCCCTCCTTCCACTGTCGCTCGATCGCGAATATGACGTCGTCGGCGTTGAAGTCGCGCGTCGGCTTGAACGCGCGGTGGTTGTGCCACTTGACGCCCTTGCGCAGGTGGAACGTGTATTCCTTGCCGTCGGCCGAGATGTCCCATTTCTCGGCAAGGCCGGGCACGACCCGCGTGCCGCCGCGCTCGAAGTCGACGATGCGGCTGTAGATCTGGCTGTTGGCGTCGAACGAGGTGCCGGTCGTGTTGACCGCGGGATAGAAGTTCTCCGGGCTGCCCTCGGAGCAGTACACGAGCGTCTTCGCGGCGACGCTCGCCGTGGCCAACAGCGCGGGAAGCGCGAGCGAGGCGACCATCGCGCTTCGGGCCTTGCGCGCCCAGCGCGCGTGCGGTACGGATTTCTTCATGGACTCCCTCCTGTCAGTTGAGGCTGTGCGGCAATCCGGGAAGGCCGGCATCGGCCCGTTCCGGATCGAGAAAGCGTTCGGCGTAGTGGCATGCGACGAGGCGCCCGTCCAGTGGTCGCGCCGGCGGGCGCTCCGTCCGGCAGCGCTCGGTCACATGCGGGCATCGTGTGGAGAATACACATCCGGCCGGCGGATTCAATGGCGACGGCAATTCGCCCTTCAGCACGATGCGGGTTTTGCGGGCGCCGACGTCGATGCCGGGGGCGGACGCCAGCAGCGCCTGCGTGTACGGGTGGAGCGGCTGCGCGAAGACACGCTCCTTCGGGCCTTGCTCCATCGCGAGGCCGAGGTACATGACCAGCACCTCGTCGGCGATATGCCGGACGACGCCGAGGTCGTGCGAGATGAAGAGATAGGCAAGGCCGAGCTTGTCCTGCAGGTCGGCCATCAGGTTCAGCACCTGGGCTTGCACCGAGACGTCGAGCGCCGAGACCGGCTCGTCGGCGACCACCAGCGCGGGGCTCAGCATCAGCGCGCGGGCGATCGCGATCCGCTGACGCTGCCCGCCCGAGAACATGTGCGGATAGCGAACGTACTGCTCCGGACGAAGCCCCACGAGCGAGAGCATCGCGTGGGCGCGCTCGGCGCGCTCCGCCGCCGAAAGCGTCGTGTTGATCTCGAGCGGCGCTTCGAGGATTGCACCGATCTTCTTGCGCGGGTTGAGCGATCCGTACGGGTTCTGGAACACCATCTGCACCGATTTGCGGAGCTCGCCTTGCGCTCCGGCCGGCGGATGGACCGCATCGAAGCCGCGCAGCGACAGGCGCCCCGACGTCGGCTTCTCGAGCAGCGAGACCACGCGCGCGAGCGTCGACTTTCCGCATCCCGACTCTCCGACGACCGCGAGCGTCCGCCCTGCCGCGATCGCGAACGAGACGCCCCCGACCGCCTGCAGCCGGGCGGGCTCGCGCAGGATGCCGCGCCGGATTTCGTAGACGCGGGTGACGTCGTTCGCCTCCACGATGCACGCCGGGCCACCCGGCGGCGGCTCTGCCGCGGAAGCGCGCTGCGAAGGCGTCGCGTTCATGCGTCCACCCGGCTCCCGGGCCCGTCGGCGGCGATCGCCGTCGCGCGATGCGGATCGGCGAGCGGGTAGTGGCAGCGGACGAGACCGTCGCCCCAGGTCCGCAGCTCGGGGCGCACGCTGCAGCACCGCTCCGTCGCGAAGCTGCACCGCGGCGCGAAGAGGCATCCCCACGGCCGGTCGTACAGCCCGGGTACGACGCCCGGAATGGTGGTGAGTCTCGTTCGGCCGCTGCTGCGCTCGGGCATCGCGGCGAGCAGCGCCGCCGTGTAGGGGTGCTGCGGATCGGCGAACAGGGCGTCGGCGGCGCGCTGTTCCACCACCTGCCCCGCGTACATGACGGCCACACGGCGCGCCATCTCCGCCACGACGCCCATGTTGTGCGTTACCAGCACGAGCGACATGCCGATCGCTTTCTGCAGCTCGCGCAGCAAATCGAGGATCTGCGCCTGGATGGTGACATCGAGCGCCGTCGTCGGCTCGTCGGCAATCAGAAGCTTCGGTCCGCAAGCGATCGCCATCGCGATCATGACGCGCTGGTTCATCCCGCCCGAGAGCTGATGCGGAAAATCCTTGAGGCGGCTCTCGGCTGCGGGGATGCCGACCTGCTCCAGCAGCTCGATCGAGCGGCGCCGCGCCGTGTTGCGATCCATCCCCAGATGCAGCCGCAGCGACTCCATCAGCTGGAAGCCGATCGTGAAGCATGGGTTGAGGCTCGTGGTCGGATCCTGGAAGATCATCGCCACGTCCTTGCCGATCACCGTGCGGTGCTCGCGATCGGACAGTCGCAGCAGGTCGCGCCCGGCAAACGAAAGCCGCTTCGCACGCACAAGGCCGGGGAAGGCGACGAGCCCCATCACCGCCAGCATCGTCACGCTCTTGCCCGATCCCGACTCGCCGACGATGCCGAGCGCGTCGCCCTCGTCGACCGACAGGCTCACGCCCTCGACGGCGCGCAGCGCAGCGCCGTGCGACGGAAACTCGACGTGCAGGTCCTCGATCTCGAGCAGGGCCATGGCGTCGTGTTCTAGCGCTTGAGCTTCGGGTCGAGCGCGTCGCGCAGGCCGTCGCCCAGCAGGTTGAAGGCCAGCACGGTGACGAGGATCATCACGCCGGGGAACGTGACGACCCACCACGCCCGCAGCACGAACTCGCGCGCGTCGGCGAGCATCGTGCCCCACTCCGAAGCGGGCGGCTGCGCGCCGAGCCCTAGGAAGCCCAGTGCAGCCGCGTCGAGGATCGCAGTGGAAACGCCGAGCGATGCCTGGACGATCAGTGGCGCGGCGCAGTTCGGAAGCACCTCGTCCAACATGAGCCGCAGGCGGCTCGCGCCGCTGGCCTTCGCGGCCGTCACGTAATCCTTGGTGGTCTCCGAGATCACCGCGGCGCGCGTGATGCGCACGTAATGCGGCAGCACCACGACCGCCACCGCGAGCATCGCGTTCATGAGTCCGGGGCCGAGGATCGCGACGATCACGATCGCGAGCAACAGGCTCGGCAGCGTCAGAATGATGTCCATCAGCCGCATGATCGCGATCTCGGTCGCGCCGCGGACGAAGCCGGCGACGAGGCCGAGCGCGATGCCGACGACGATCGAGAGTGCGACCACGGCGATGCCGATCAGCAGCGAAAGCCGCGCGCCGAAGATCAGCCGCGACAGGATGTCGCGCCCGATGGCGTCGGTGCCGAGCGGGTACGCCCACGAGCCGCCTGCCTGCCATGCCGGCGGCTTGAGGAACACCGCGTTGTTGGTGAGATCGGGCGGGTAGGGCGCCAGCACGTTGGCGAACGCAGCCAACAGCAGGACGCCGATGACGACGACGAGTCCTGCGACCGCGCCCCGGTTGGCGCTGAAGTAGCCCCAGAACTCGCGCAGCGGGCCGGGCGGCGCGACCGCGGTGTCGGCGGCGGGCATGCTCCCCATCGTCATGCCGCACGCCGGATGCGGGGATTGATGACGCCATAGGCGACGTCGACCAGCAGGTTGACGGCCATCACGACGACGCCGAGCAGCAGCAGTCCGCCCTGCAGAACCGGGTAGTCGCGGCGGTTGATGGCCTCGATCATCCATTTGCCCACACCGGGCCACGAGAAGATCGTCTCGGTGAGGATCGCACCGGTGAAGAGCACACCGACCTGCAGGCCGATCACCGTGATGACCGGGATCAGTGCGTTGCGGAACGCGTGCAGCCCGATCACGCGCGCCTTCGACAGGCCCTTGGCGCGTGCGGTGCGGATGTAGTCCTCGCCCAGGACCTCGAGCATCGCCGAACGCGTCATGCGCGCGATGATCGCGAGCGGGTTCGTGCCGAGCACGATCATCGGCAAGACGAGATGCGAAACCGCAGAGGAGAACGCGCCCTTCTCCCCGGAGAGCAGGGCATCGATTGTCAGAAAGCCGGTGACCGGCTCGACGAAATACTTGACGGCGATGCGGCCCGACACGGGCGTCCACCCGAGTTGCACCGAAAAGAGCAGGATCAGCAGCAGCCCCCACCAGAAGATCGGCATCGAGTACCCGGTCAGAGACGCCCCCATCACGCCGTGGTCGAAAACCGAGTTGCGGCGGACCGCCGCGAGCATCCCTGCGGGAATGCCGATGATGAGCGCGAACAGGATCGCGCAAAGCGCGAGCTCGATCGTCGCGGGGAAGAGCGCCGCGAACTCGCGCACCACCGGTTCCTGCGTGATCATCGACTTGCCGAGATCGCCATGCAGCACGCGGTCGACGTATATCCCGTACTGGACGAGCACCGGCCGGTCGAGCCCGTATTCCTTGCGCAGCGCCTCGTGCCGCACGGGGTCGATCCCCCGTTCGCCCGCCATCGTCTCGATCGGGTCGCCGGGGACGAGGCGAATGAGGAAGAACGCGAGCAGCGTCATGCCGATAAACGTCGGCACGATGAGACCGAGGCGGGTCAGGACGAAGCGGAGCAAGGCGGCGGCCGGTCGAGGATCGCGCACATTCTACCGAGTCGGCCAGCCGGTTTCGCGCCGATCTGTCGGCCGTCCCCAACGGGGTATGCGCGCGCGTGCCGCTGCGCTAGATGGGCTAAAGGGGCCAGGCTCGGCTTCTTATCGAGAGTGAGCGGCAACCGATACGAAGATCGAGCCTGGCCCCTTTTCTCGGGATCCGGGTCTGGCCTCGGTCAAAGTTCCAAGACGAAGTAGGTGTCAAGTCAGTTCCGACACTTTCTTCTGAAGTTCCCTGACCATATCCTCTTCTGCATGGAGGAGTGACGTGTTTCGTTTCGTTGCGGCGATAGCTTGCCTCAACTCCGAAAGATAGGAATCGAGGATCTTCTTCAGCAGGTCTCGCTCCGGCACGCTCACTTCAATCATCATCACGATGCACCTCTTTCTCGCGTATCGTTTCCTTCGGCCGGCCCGCTCGCTGCAGAACGCGTCACCGTGGAACCGGCAGCCGGCGGGCATCAGTCCAGCACCTGACCGTCGAGGCTACCGGCAGCCATCGCCGGCACGACCGGTACGAGATGCAGACTCGCGAATTCCAGTTCCGCTGCGCGATCCGCCGACGGTGTTGCCGGATCGCGCCGCCCGATTCAATTTCCGGGCCTCGTCGATTCACTGGAGCGAAGTATCGCAAGTCGCAACCGTTCATCGCTTACCTTACATCAAATCGACAAAGGTGCCTTTGGGCAGCGAAACCGGCTTTGGGGGACGGCCCGCATCACCGCCACCGACTCGAGCTCCGGCTGAAGGGGCCCGGCTCGACTTGGCGCGGAAAGGGGTCAGGCTCGATCTTTCCGCATAGCAGCCCCAAAGCCGGACCGTTGGCCGATATCCGTTCGGTGTCACGTCCAGATGAATGCCTGAAGGACCAGCGCATGTTCACACGATGTCCACAATTGCGCTGCAGGGCCGAAAGAGCACTGGGCAGGGCGCAAAACGAAGCCGGACCGACTGCCCGATTGCGCTTTGCAAAGAAGCACCGGGCTCTTTCGGCAGCGACCCTAGGGGAACGGGCGTCCTGGAGCGCCGCTCCTCGTTGCGCTCCTTGCCAAGACGCCCGGTCTCGGCTTCGCCGGGCGCCTTGATTGGCGCCCCAGGCCACCCGTTCGCCGTTGCGGACAGGGTGTGAACAGGCCCTAAGCCGTCGCCAGTGCCGTCACGATGCTTGGCGACTCAGTTGCCCCAAGCCTCGATGATCTGATCGAGCCCCGCCCGGTAATCCGGGTACCTCGGTTTCCATCCTGGTACGCTTGGCATCGGCGCCCGAGGCGGCATCGAGAGTGCTGCTTGCTGCATGTGTTCCTCGCGAACGATCACCTTGGCCAGGAGTTTCGAGAACAACGGCAGATGCAGCGGCGTTCGCCGGCCGACGCGATGCGCGAACGCATCCATCAACTGCATGAACGACACTGCGTGCCCGTCGGTGGCGTAGAAGATCTTTCCCGCGCGTTGTGGTTTGCCTGCGGCGAGCAAGGCCGAGGCGGCATCGAACTGATGGAGGTGGTACTGCCGCGCCTTGCGCGGACCCGACCAGTACGGCCGGCCGAGACGAAAGGCTGTGCGATAAGCGCGCAGATCGGCGCTCTCCGGTCCGTATAGGTAGCCGAGGCGCACGACGCAGGCGGGCAACGGCCCCGACAGGGCCAGCGCTTCACATTCACGGATGGCCTCTACCGACGAGCGCAGCGGCTCCGTCGGGCTGGCCCCGCGCTCGACGGCATACACGAAGGCGAAGCTCGCGTGGACGAGCATCGACGCACCGTCGGTTCGGGCCGTGCGCATCGCGCGATGGATTCCGGCCCGGGCAGTGCGGCTGAAGTCCTTCCAGGCGTGACCGTCGTGCAGCAGACTGTTCGCCTGCTGCCCGGCAACGTTGACATGGATGTTCGTTGTTGCACTCGCCCCGCGTTGTCGCGCCAGGATGCCACCCAGTTCGGACCGCGTTCCGGTGATCGACACGTTCATGGCGTCGCGTCAACGTTGGGAAACCCGTCACCGCAGTGTCCGAAGTCGGCACGGGTCGTCGATGAGCGGCGGGCAGAAGCCAATGGCGAGTCAGGTGCCTGGTTGCAGGCGGCCGCCTTGTCGCGTTGCGTCGCTACCGAGCGCAAGGTACCAGCCCTGCGCCTGTCCGTCCCGCGGTCCGAGGAAATACCACAGGATCAAACCCAAAATCGGCAGGAGCACCACCGCGATTGCCCATATCAACTTCCTCTCTTTGGACGCGGAGCTTTGGAAGATACTGATAAACGCCCAGATATCGCCGACGAGTACCAGCACGCCCCGGAGATTGTTGTGTCCGACGTTCATCGTTCCTGGTTTCTTCCATCATATCCCGCAGTCATGAATCTGTGATCTCATCCCCCGGACGCCGGCTTCCCGTCAGGACGCGACGGATCCGCCCTTGTCGTCGAAGTACGCTCATTGCTTCTCGACAACCACGCGCCCCTCTGCGTTGAGGAAAACGTGGTACCGGTTCCCATCCTTGCATGATGCAATGTGATCGTTTTCGCCTCGCGTTGTGACGCTGACGACTTCGCCGCACGGCAATCCATGCAACGTGATCACAGTGAACAGATCCTTCTTGATCGACGCGTCGTCGGCTGCGAGCGAAGGTGCCGCGAAGCACGTGGCGGCCAGGATCGCAACCGCTCTAACCATCGTAGCTGCTCTCAAAGTGCCTCCCGCATCGAGTCAGATCTTCGCGAACTTCTCCGGATCCGAAAGAATGCCCCAAATCGCCTCGCGCGAGGCCGCGATCGCCGTGGCCAGCGCCTGGTCGCCGTCCTGGAGAAGCGAGAGCACCTTGAGGACCAGCAGATCATACGATCGCCGGAGAGCGGCCAGGTCGCTTCTGAGCTTTCCCTGGTAATACGCCCGGAATTGATTCAGCAGGTCATCGACCTGATTCTTGAGGGTGATCTTGGTGAGGACGCCGATCGCTTTCGTGTCTTTGAGCCGCTGTTCCAGAGATGCCAGGTCGAGCGGCGGCGCTTTCGGCTTTGCGACCTCGGGTGGAGTGCCATCCTTTCTTGAAGGCTGCGCGCCAGGCGCGGGAGGCGCCAGGGTCTTCGCAGGCGCCGTCGCGCCGGGCGGGGCGGTCTTGCCGGCGGTCGGGCCACTGGAAGGAGTCGCCGAAGGCGCGGGCGGACCACTCGTCGGCTCAGCCGCAGCGACACCAGCGGGGGTTGCGACGGACGGCGGCGCGCTCGGCAGTGGGGCCTGAGGAACCACCGGTGCCACGGCTTCGGCCCCCGCTCGCGGCGGGCTGCTCTGCGGCGGCGCGCCCGCTGGAGGGGTTGCCAGACCTGCACAGCCCGACGTCAAGAGGACGAAGACAAGTCCAACGTTGCCCGCCAGCCGCATCGCCAGTTCTCCGGCACGAAGTTCAACAAAGTTGGCGCTCACGCGTCGTTCCCGACTATGCTCGTCGTGCTAACCATTCTACCGATCATCGGGATTGAAAGCGGGGCCGCCCCGGGACCGCGACACGCGCCCGCTCGCTATCGGGCAGAGCGAGTGATTGGAGTGTGTCGTACTGCGACGATCGGCGAACGGGTCGTTCGCGGCCAGAACAACAGGGTCGAGCACTTCCCCCGGAGCACTCGCTCGATCACGTCATCGCCCGGCTGAGGCCGGTCTGAATCAGGAACTGGCCCGTCGACCCGACAGGGGTCACTCGTCGTTGAAGGTTATCGCCTCGACCGTCCGCTGGCGTCACCGGCCCGCGATACCATTGCCCATCCGGACAAGCACCCAGAGGACCGATTTCCGAGCGGCGATTGCGTGTCGGCATGCTTTGCGAAATTCGAAAGCCCTGGCAGGTCGATTTGCCGAGTAGCTGTCAGGAACTCTTCGATAAGACTCCCGCAACCAACAGGAGAAAGAAATGTCCAGTGTCGGTTATCACGAGCCGGTCGAGGAACTCTCTGACGAAACGCGCGACATGCACCGAGCCATCGTTTCTCTAATGGAAGAACTTGAAGCCGTCGACTGGTACAACCAACGTGCGGATGGATGCAAGGATCGAGAACTCAAGGCAATCCTCGAGCACAATCGCGACGAGGAAAAGGAACACGCGTCCATGGTGCTGGAGTGGATTCGTCGCAAAGACCCGAGGTTTTCCAAAGAGCTCAAGGATTACTTGTTCACCGAGAAACCGATTGCGCACCGATAAGGGCGTCGCGAACGCCGCCCGCGTCCGGCGCGACCAGTGACGCGATCCCATAGGGGCCAGGCTCGCCTCTTGGTCAGGAGCGGGCGCCACCGGACACGAGAATCGAGCCTGGCCCCTTTTCGCTTCTGAGAATCGAGCCTGGCCCCTTTTCGCTTCTGAATTGTATCGAACAACCTGACCGCGGCGCGACCATCCGCGGTGTTGTTGCAGATGAAACACGCCTGGATGATAACCGAAACATCGCTGCTCACCCGCTTGCAACTCTTCCCTGGTGAGCGTAGGCTGAAATCGCAGGTGGTACGGTTCACAGGTCGGTCCTCGTAGGTGCGACATCGCGGGTTGGAGTTTGTGTCGCGCGAAGGGTGCCATGCAACGAGGTGCTCGTCGAGTTGATGACCGCGAGGCATTGCCGATGTCGCTGGAATCGAGCGGGAGGTAGATTATCGATGAGACTCACTACAGGTCGACTCCCACGCTGGTAGCCAAATGCCGGCGCACGTTGCGGTGACGCAACGAAATGAAGCCACAGCGATGTGGCGATCCTGCGAAGCCCCGCGATAATGGCGGGGTTTTGCGTTGGTACTTCCGGATTGTCCCGAGCCCGTTCCTTGCTGGCTTCGGAAGACGCCGCATACGGATATCGAGCCTGGCCCCTTTTCTCTTTTCTTGGGCTCGAGTATCGACGCTGGTTGCTTCTTCGCCCGGTTCCACCGGTCTCCGAAACGCGGGAATATGTGGGGCTGGTGCGGCAGTTTCATGTGTTCGACCGACTCCCGCCAACCGTGCCACCGAAGCAGGTTCGTCCCATGACTCCGGGATGGCGCAACCCACTGGTATTCGCCGGTGTCGCTGCGCGACAGCCGCGCCATCACCGCTTCTTCGAGACGATGCAGCTCGAATCAAACACGTAGGGCGCATTCTGCGACGCTGGGTCCTCCGGCGCGAACGACTGCATCTTGACCGGAAAGTGCGCGCCGATGACCTGCCGGTCATGGGTAAACCGCAACAGCACGTACGCAGGGGCGCCGGGCGCGATCGTAATCGCGATGTCCGTCCGTCTTCCATCGCTCAGGTAAACGCTCTCGATCGACGCCTTGGCCGAGGACATGCACTCACCTGTCTTGTAGATGAATGCCTGCAGCACCAGCGTATGAAGGGTGAGTGCCGCGAGCGCCACGATCATGACCAGGCGAATCGCGATGCCAGTCCGCTGCCAGCGCAGCGTGAACAGCGCCGCGAGCGCAATGGCGACCACCGTCGCCGATGCATACAGATATTGCGAAGCGCGCATCGCCAGCGGCAGCACGGGCAAGAGAAAGAGGAAATAGCCCGCCAGATAGACGAGCACAACCCGGATCGAGAATGCGCGCCACAGCACCAGCAACAGCGAAAGGTGCATGAGCCCCGCAATCCAAAGCCTGTATCCAGGCTGCCCCTTCCAAGCATTGGCCTCGAGCAACGTAGGGAGAAACGGGGTGAGCGCGTAGACAAATACGCCTTCAGGAAGGTTGGCGAGCGAGGCCGCGTAGGGTGAGGTCACCGTACCGCTCAATGAATTCAGCAGCGCGGGTAGCCGGTACGCCATGAAAAGGGCAACCGGGACGCACCACACGACCAGCGCGGCCCAAAGGCGGCGTTCGCGCCATGGCGCAACCGAGAAGAACACGAATGCCGCGAGCGCGGCCGGCAGCACGACGGCCGTTTCCTTGGACAGCATCGCCAGCGCGGACGCAAGAAACACGACGACCAGTGCGCCTGCGCCGCTCGCCCGCGCGACGAACGAATGCGCGGCAAGGAGCGCGACGAGCCCGAAGAGAACGTACAGGCGATCCATCAGTGCCGCAGGCCAGCCGACCGAGTATGCGGCCAGCGGGCTGATCAGAAAGAGGAGCGACGCGACCCATGCCAGCTGGCGGTGGCCGCTGATGCGGGCCGTCACCTCGAGCAGCAGGATGGCCACCATCGCATGCATCAGCACGTCCACCAGATGCACCGCCACCGGAAAGCTGTTCATCAAGGGCGCGACCAGGCCCTGCACGAAGAAACTGACCGGTCTGACCGGGTGGCCGAAATCAGCGACCTGCGGAAGCCCGACGACGTCGGTGAAATACTGCAGCCATCCGTGCTGAACGACGTAGTCGTATTTTTCCCACTCGTCGTGGCTGAAGTAGCCGGGATTTGCGACCAGCACGAGGGACGAGACAAGCGCGAGCAGGACAAGCAGCACCCACGCTTGTCGATTCTCGTCCGGGCAAGTCAGGAGACTCGTGCTGGTCATCATCGATCGCCCGTGTCGTCGTGCACGTTACGAACCTGTTGAACGGGACGCTGCCTGGTTTGCATGTGGATCCGGCCAAAGCATTCGCCCGGCACGCCGGCGCTGTGGAGCTGAAGGCGCGCACAAAAAAAGGTGACGACCCGTAGCGGCGCGCGGCCCGGCAACTCAACACGGTCGATCAGCGTCCGTCAAGATGAGGAGCGCTCCATGGCAAAAGGCCTGCAGCGCGCCGCTCGCCCCGGATAAGACACACGCTGATCGCTATGGTGCCAGAGCGGGCAATTGCCAGGGCGCGTCGGCCTCGACTCATCAGGCGGAAACCAGCGATGTTCCCGGTACTCTCGCGGGCAGGAGCCTGTCGAACCGTCGACGGAACCACTGCGTCGTCTCGCGCTTCAGGAGCGGTTCCGTGTTCCGGTCTGGACGGCGAGCCAGGGCCATGACTGCGGCAGCACCCCGTGTCCGCGGGCCCATGCAACGCACGCATTGTCGATTTTCGGAAGCCGGGGTCATCGGTCGGCCCGTCGGCTTCGACACGCACGGGCGTTTCCCTCCATCGCGGTGCCTAGCCCGGATATTTCACCAGACCGCCACCGATTCAATGGATGCTCGAGCCTTGCCAAGCACGTGGGACCCGCCACCTGGGGAGCAAGTTGGGTGGAAGGGCCGCGCGGTTTTTGACGGCCGTTTTGCACCTGGCTCGGGCTTGCTCTCCTAGCCAATAGTCGCTGCCAAATTCCCGCGCCCCGGTGAAATACCCGGGCCAGGGGTGTTACGGCCGGGGCCGGCCCGGGCGTCCGCTTGCGCCACCCAAGTCCCGGGAAACCAGGCCGCGCCAACTTGATGAGGGTTAATGAAATTCCCGCTTGGTCCGGATTGAATGGCGCGGATGCCAGCGCGCGGGGCGCAGGGCCAGGGGAGAATCGACGTGACGACGTCCACGGTCAGCAAGCCGAAGTACAGCCGCGAGCAGATCTTCGCACTGACGGCGAGCACACTCGCCTTTGCGGTGAACTTTGCCGTCTGGGTCATGTTCTCGGTCATCGGGATCAAGATCAAGACGGAGCTCAATCTCAACGAGACCGAGTTCGGCCTGCTGGTGGCGACGCCCATCCTGACCGGGTCGCTCATTCGCCTGCCGCTGGGCCTGCTGACCGATCGCTACGGCGGGCGAGTCGTGTACTTCTGCCAGATGCTCGCGGTCGTGGTCCCGACCTGGCTCCTCTCCGACGCGACCGAGTACTGGCAGTACCTCGTGCTGGGGCTGTTCATCGGGGTGGCCGGCGGATCGTTCGCGGTCGGCATCGCCTACACGTCGGCCTGGTTCAGCAAGGAACGGCAGGGCACGGCGATGGGCATCTTCGGCGCCGGCAACGCGGGCTCCTCGCTCACCAAGTTCATCGCCCCGATGATCATCGCGGCCTCCGCCACGGCCTCGTGGCGGATGGTGCCCCGGGTCTACGCCGTCGCGATGCTGGTGATGGCGGTGCTGTTCTGGTTCTCCACGACCGAGGACCCGCTGCATCGGAAGGACGCGCAGAAGGACCGCCGCCGTCCCAAGCTGGGCGAGCAGCTGCTGCCGCTGCTCGACCCGCGGGTCTGGCGCTTCGGGCTCGCCTACTACTTCGTGTTCGGCGCGTTCGTCGCGCTGGCGCTTTGGCTGCCCAAGTACTACGTCGGCGAGTACGGCCTGCCGCTCGCGACCGCCGCGTTCCTGACGATCCTGTTCGACCTGCCGTCCGGAGCGATCCGTGCCCTGGGAGGGTGGGCCTCCGACAAATGGGGCGGAAACACGGTCACCTGGTGGGTGATGTGGGTGAGCCTGGTCTGCATGTTCCTGCTGAGCTATCCGCCCACGACCATGATCGTCCACGCGATCAAGGGTGACGTTGCGATCAACATCGGGGTGGGTCTCACGCTGTTCACGGTGCTGATTTTCATCGTCGGGCTGGCGCAGGGCTTCGGCAAGGCCAGCGTCTATCGCAGCCTCGCCGACCACTACCCCACCAGCATGGGCGTTGTCGGCGGCATCGTCGGCGTCATCGGTGGCCTGGGCGGGTTCTCGCTGCCGATCATGTTCGGTATCGCCGCCGACGTGATCGGCGTGCGCAGCAGCTGCTTCATGCTGATGACCGGCGTGGTGATCGTCACCATGATCTGGATGTGGGTGGCCGAAAGGAACGAGCGCGAGGTGATCCTCGATCAGCACGCCGACGCGCGCGCGGCGCTCGCCGGCGCCGACCTCGTCGAGCGCGCGCGCAGGCGCCGTCATGTGCTTGTCGACTGGCGGCCTGACGACGAGACCTTCTGGACGACGACCGGGCGGCGCATCGCCAACCGCAACCTCTGGGTGTCGATGCCCGCTCTGCTGCTCGCATTCGCGGTCTGGGTGGTGTGGAGCGTGATCGTGGTCGAGCTGCCACACATCGGATTCAAGTTCACCACCAACCAGTTGTTCTGGCTGGCGGCGCTGCCGGGGCTCTCCGGCGCGGTCTTCCGCGCGCTGTATTCGTTCGTCGTGCCGATCTTCGGCGGGCGTAACTTCACGGTGTGGAGCACGACGATGCTGCTGCTGCCCACGCTGTGGATCGGGTACGCGGTGCAGGATCAGAGCACCAACTACGCGGTGTTCGCGGCGATCGCGCTGCTCTGCGGCCTTGGCGCGGGCAACTTCTCGTCCAGCATGGCAAACATCAGCTTCTTCTATCCGAAACGGCTGCAAGGCACGGCGCTCGGCGCCAACGCCGGCGTGGGCAACCTGGGCGTCGGACTCGCGCAGCTCATCGCGCCGATTGCCATGTACGGCGGCGCGCTGCTGATCCTTGGCGGCGGCGCACAGACCCGCGTGGATCAGGGGGTGGCGACCTCGATCTGGGTCCAGAACGCCGGCTTCATCTGGGTACCACTGATCGTCATGTCCGCAGTCGCCGCGTGGTTCGGCATGGACAACATCGCCACCGTGCGCGCCGGCTTCGCCGAGCAGGTGGCGATCGTCAGGCACAAGCAGCAGTGGCGCATGAGCTGGCTCTACACGGGCACCTTCGGCTCGTTCATCGGACTCGCGGCCGGCTTTCCGATGCTCGTCAACACCGAGTTTCCGGCGGTCGATGCGTTCAAGTTCGCGTTCATCGGGCCTCTGCTCGCGGCCATGGTACGCCCCATCGGCGGCTGGCTCGCCGACCGCATGGGCGGTGCGATCATCACGTTCTGGGTCTTCGTGGTGATGGCGGTGGCGCCGCTGGTCGCTGTGTTCTTCCTGCCGGCGGCGGGCAGTGGCGGCAGCCTTCTCGGTTTCGTGCTGGCGTTCATCGCGCTGTTCATCGCCGCCGGCCTCGGCAACGGCTCGACGTTCCGCATGATCCCGATCATCTTCCGCACGCTGCGCGAGCGCGAGGTGACCGTCCCGAACGATCAGGCGGCGCTGGAGGAGGCGCGCCGCGTGGGCAGCACCGAAGGCGCGGCGACGCTGGGCTTCAGCTCGGCGGTTGCGGCTTTCGGCGGCTTCTTCATCCCGATCGCCTACGGTACGTCGATCAAGCTGACGGGCAGTCCGGTCGGAGCGCTGATCTTCTTCAGCGTGTTCTACCTGAGCTGCGTGCTGGGGACCTGGCGCTGGTATGCGCGCCGTGGCGCCGAGGTGGCGTGCTGAGAGTCGCGAGCACAACGGCAACGAGCAAAGGAGCAAAAAAAGGTTCGTCACCGAATTCCGGGAAACGCCGCCCGGATCTTGAGGAAGAAGTAGGCATCGTCGCGGAAACCGTAGGCCATCCGCTTGATCACCTTGATCCTGTTGTTGATGCCTTCGATCAGGTTGGTGCCCAGCGGCCAGCGGCAGTGCGCGAGGATGCCCGGTAGGTAAGGTCTCAGGCGGCGCGCGAAAGCTTTCAGGGGTTCGATCCGGCTACGTATCGCGCGCCGATACCACTGCTGCCAGAAGCGCAGCGCGTAGCCCGGGTGGCGGTAGTCCCACAGCATCTTCAGATCGTCCTTGAGCACGTAGACGGTGAACAGCGCTCGGTTGGCGGCCAGCAGCTCGTCCAGCCGCACCTGGTCTTCCTCCCGCGTGACGTTCTCGCGATTGCGCAGTAACAACCAGCGCGAGCCCTTCACCAAGTGGCGGGCGGGGCGATCCTGGCGCAACCGGTTGGCCTCGTCCACACGCACGCGATCAATCACCTCGCGGCCGTATTTGGCCACCACGTGGAACAGGTCATACACGATCTCAGCTTGTGGGCAACGCGAGCACACTTCCTCGGCGTAGCCGGCATTCATGTCCATCACCGCGGCTTGCAGCCGGGCACAGCCGGCCGCTCCCAGCAGATCGAAGAATGGCCGCACGTCCTCGCGCCCGCGACCCCGTCCGACCCACAGCACCCGTTTGCGCGACGGCTCCACGATCACGGTCGCGTAGCGATGCCCCTTCTGGATCGCGAACTCATCCATCCCGATCACCGTCACCGCACTGAACTCCACGGGCTCCAGCGTGCGCTCGAGATGCCGAAAGTCGATCCGCTTCACCGCCGTCCATGCCAGCCGATAGAGGTGGGCCACATGTCGGACCGACATCACCTGGCATAACCGCGCAACGCTGCTCGCCAGCCGCGTGGTGACCCGCGCATAGCCTTCCAGCCAACTCAGCCGCTCCAGCTTGGCGCCGCAGCGCGGACAGGCTACCCGCAACCGCGGCACGATCAACTCGACCGGAACCTCGAAGATCGGCAAGTCCCGCACCCGCCGCTCTTCGCAATCGTGAACCAGCCGGCACGGCCCGCCGCAACTGCTGCAACATCGGCACATTTCGGCGACCGGCCGCAGTCGCACCACGCACCAGCGTTCCCGACCTCGCAGCTCCTCCCAACCATCTTCAAGCTCGTAACCTTCCCACCCGCCCAAGCGGGCGATAATGTCGTTCGCGGCCACCGCTCGCCCTCCTGCCACTTGATGCTTCGCAACACCAAGATAGCAGCGGCGACTCGGCGGCCGCCTACCTCATTTCACGCAAATCGGCGAAGAACCAAAAAAAGGGGCCAGGCTCGATTTCCTGTCGGTAACCCGGAACCAAAAAAAGGGGCCAGGCTCGATTTCCTGTCGGTAACCCGTGTTCGTGACCGGAAGTCGAGCCTGGCCCCATCGACTCGCCCCATTGGCTCGCTGATGTGCGCGAGGCATCGCAGGATTGGCGTCGTCGCCGCGCAGGCGGTCACCGGACGGCGTTCGGTCGAAAGACGCTGGAATCGCTCATTCGCCGCAGTGACGCCGACCTTCGAGCGCGCTATCGGGCATCTCGGAAATGCTCGGTAGAATGCGAGCTTCCAAATGTTTGCAAGGGACCTCGGATGATCGGCTATGTGACGCTCGGGACAAACGATCTGCCGCGTGCGGCAGCCTTCTATGACGCGCTTCTGGGCGAGATCGGCGCCAAGCGCCTGTGGGACTTCGGCCGTGGCATTGCGTGGGGAGTAGCGCAGGGCAAGCCGAGTCTAGGGATCATGAAACCCTACGACGGCCAAGCGGCCACCGTCGGCAACGGAGTCATGGTCGCGCTGATCGCCGATTCTCGCGAGAAGGTCGACCGCGTCCACAAAAAGGCGCTCGAACTCGGCGGCAAGGACGAAGGCGCGGTGGGTCCGCGCGGCGACGGGTTCTATGCCGGGTACTTCCGCGATCTGGACGGCAACAAGCTGAACGTCTTCTTCATGGGCTAGGTTTTCTTGTCGGCAAGCGGAAAAGGCGCGGAATAGGGGCAGGCACGATTCACGTGTTGTTTGCCGCCCGCTCCAAACCCGGTTTCGAGCCTGGCTCCTTTGGTCCGTGCGAGCCTGGACCCTTTGGCGCCTTTGGTCGCGCAGACCCGTGTTCGAGCCTGGCCCCTTTACTTCGCTTCCGGCGCCGGCGGTCTCAGATGTGCAGCGCGCGTCCCAGGGCGCGCAGCGCCGCCTCCTGCATGGTTTCGCCCAGCGTCGGATGTGCGTGGATCGTGCCCGCCGCGTCTTCGAGCCGCGAGCCCATCTCGATCGAGTGCGAAAACGCCGTGCAAAGCTCGGAGACGCCACGCCCCACGGCCTGCCAGCCCACGATCAAATGATCGTCCCGGCGCGCGACGACGCGCGTGAAACCGGTTGACGATTCGAGCGTCAGCGCGCGGCCGTTCGCCGTGAAGGGAAACGTTGCGCTGATGCAGTCGAGACCCGCCCGCGACGCACCCTCGGGCGTCAACCCGACGACGACGATTTCGGGGTCGGTGAAGCATGCGGCCGGTATTGCCGTCGGCACGAAGTGGCGCCGATGGCCCTCGATGATTTCGGACACCATTTCGCCCTGCGCCATCGCGCGGTGCGCGAGCATCGGCTCACCCGTCACGTCGCCGATCGCCCAGACGTTGCGCATCGAGGTGCGGCATTGGTCGTCGATCTTCACCGCGCGGCCTTCCATTTCGAGCCCGAGGCCCTCGAGGCCGAAGCCTGCTGTTCGTGGACGGCGGCCTACGGCCACCAGCACCTGGTCGGCGGCGATCTCGAGTTCCTCTGCCCCGGCGCCGCGCACGCGGAGCGCGCTGCCGCCTGCATTCCATCCCTGCACCGTGCAGCGCAGATGCAGCGCGACGCCGAGCCGCCGCAGCGATGCGGCGACCGGCGCGGTCAGCTCCTCGTCGTAGGTGGGCAGTATCCGATCGAGCGCTTCGACGACGGCGACCTGGGCGCCGAGCTTTCGGTAGGCGATGCCAAGTTCCAAACCGATGTAGCCGGCGCCCACGACCACCAGCCGGTCGGGGAGGGCGTGCGGCGAGAGCGCCTCCGTCGAGGAGATCACACGTCCGCCGAACGGCAGCACCGGAAGTTCTATCACCTCCGAACCCGTCGCCAGCACCAAATGCTCGCAAGCGATGCGAAGCGCATCCTCGCCGGCAGCCGTGCCATCGCTCGACACCAGCACGTTCTTGCCGTCGAGGATGTGCGCCCTGCCGGTGACGACCTGCACTCCGCTCTTCTTGAGCAGCGTTGCCACACCGGACGTGAGCCGGCCGACGATGCCGTCCTTCCAGCGAATCGTTCGTCCGACGTCGATCCGCGGCGATTGCAGCGCGATTCCCAGCGCGGAGTCCCGCGCGTAGTCGCAGACCTTGTGAAACTCCTCGGCCGCGTGGATCAGTGCCTTCGATGGAATGCAGCCCACGTTGAGACACGTGCCGCCCAGCCGATCGGTCTCGACCAGCGTCGTCGCAATGCCCCGCTGTCCCGCGCGGACCGCGGCGACGTAGCCGCCGGGACCGCCGCCGAGCACCAGCACCGTGGTCGACAGCATCTTCATCGCAGCACGCCCTCAGTCAACGAAGAGCGTGGCGGGGCATTCGAGGTAACCGCGCAAATGCTGCACGAATTCGGCGGCATGCAGGCCGTCGACCACCCGATGGTCGAACGACGAGGACAGATTCATCATCTGCCGCGGCACGACGGCACCGTTGCGGATCATCGGCCGCAACACGATGCGATTGACCCCGATGATCGCTGTCTCGGGATGATTGATCACCGGCGTCGTGACGATGCCGCCGATGGGGCCCAGGCTCGTGATCGTGATGGTCGATCCGGTCAGCTCGTCGCGCGATGCCTTGCCGCTCCGTGCCGCCTCGGCGAGCCGCGCGATCTCGGCGGCGCCCGACCAGAGATCGCGAGCCTCGGCATGCCGGACCACGGGAACCATCAGCCCGTTGGCGGTCTGCGTGGCGATGCCGATGTGTACGGCGCCATAACGGGTGAGGACGCCGGCATCGTCGTCGTAGCGCGCATTGAGGTTGGGGAAAGCGGGCACCGTCAGTGCGATCGCGCGCATCAGGAAGGGCAGGATCGTGAGACGGCCGCGCGCCTCGCCCCAGCGATCGTTGAGTTGCGCACGCAGCGCCTCGAGTTCGGTGACGTCGACTTCCTCGACGTAGCTGAAGTGCGGAATGCGGCGCTTGGATTCCTGCATCTTCAGGGCGATCTTGCGGCGCAGGCCGATCACCGGGACCGTCTCTTCGTCGTGCCGGGGTGCGTAGCGCGCGGCGCCGGGGGCTTCGGCGCCCGGACCCGAGCCGCGTGCGGCATAGGTGTCGAGATCCGCCTGCAGGATGCGGCCCGCCGGACCGCTCCCCCTGACGTAGCGCAGCTCGATGCCCAGTTCCCAGGCACGCCTGCGGACCGCGGGCGAGGCGATCGGCCTGTCGGCTGCGCGCCGCAGCGCGGGCATCGCGTCCGCCGGAGTCGTGGTCAGGGATGGTGGCGTGGACACCCATGCCGGGGCCGGCGCATTAGACTTGGCAGACGAAACTGCGGCGCCGGGCGCGGGTGGTGGCGCCGCGCCTTCTGCCGGCGGCCTCGGGGCGGCCGATGGCTGCGATGGGGCAGAAGTCGCCTTTGCGGTCGAAGCGGCGGGGATGACGTTGCCCTCGCCCGCGACTTCGAGGCGGATCAATTCGGTCCCCACCGCGAGGACGTCGCCGGCTTTTCCGCCGAGTGCGAGCACCTTCCCCGCCACCGGCGACGGAATCTCGACGGTCGCCTTGTCCGTCATCACATCGGCCAGCGTCTGGTCTTCCGCCACCGTTTGTCCGGGCGCGACGTGCCATTGCACCAGCTCGACCTCGGCGATGCCTTCGCCGATGTCGGGCATCTTGATCACGTGCACACCCATCTTTGGCCTCCTTAGCCCGGATGTTTCATCAGGGCGCGGGAACTTGGCGTGGCGGTTTGCGGCCTGGATCGGGCGCAGCCGACGACGCCAATAGCAGCGACGATTGGCGAGGAGAGCAAGCCCAAGCCAGGTGCAAAACGACCGCCAAAAACCGCGCAGTCCACCCGTCCAACGTGCTCCGCCGGTGGCGGGTCCCAAGTGCTTGGCAAGACTCGAGTCTTCATTGAATCGGCGGCGGCCTGGTGAAATATCCGGGCTAGGGCTCCATCGCGCGCTTGAACGCGTCGGCAACGCGCGCCGGGCCGGGAAAGTAGGCCCATTCCTGCGCATGCGGATAGGGCGTGTCCCAGCCGGTCACGCGCTCGATCGGCGATTCGAGGTGATAGAAACAGTGCTCCTGCACCAATGCCGCGAGCTCGGCGCCGAAACCGCTGGTGCGGGTTGCCTCGTGCACGACGACGCAGCGGCCGGTCTTCTTGACGGAATCCACGACCGTCTGCAGATCCATCGGCCAGAGGCTGCGCAGATCGACGATTTCCGCATCGATGCCGGTTTCGTTCGCCGCGGCCTCCGTAACGAAGACCATCGTGCCGTAGGTCAGCACCGTCAGATCGGTTCCCGGGCGGTAGACCGAAGCCGACTCCAGCGGCACCGTGTAATGACCTTCGGGAACCTCGCCCAGTCGATGCTTCGACCAAGGGACCACCGGCTGGTCGTGATGGCCGTCGAACGGACCGTTGTACAGGCGCTTGGGCTCGAGAAAGATCACCGGGTCGTCGCATTCGATCGCCGCGATCAGCAGTCCCTTCGCGTCGTAGGGATTGGAAGGCATCACCGTGCGCAGCCCGCACACATGCGTGAAGAGTGCCTCCGGGCTCTGGCTGTGGGTCTGGCCGCCGTAGATGCCGCCGCCGCAGGGCATGCGGATCGTCAGCGCGGCGCTGAAGTCGCCGGCCGAGCGATAGCGCAGGCGCGCCGCCTCGGACACGATCTGGTCGTAGGCCGGGTAAAAGTAGTCGGCGAACTGGATCTCGGCGACCGGTCGCAGGCCGTAGGCGCCCATGCCGATCGCGATGCCGACGATGCCGCCTTCGGCAATCGGCGTATCGAACACGCGCGAGCTGCCGTACTTCGCCTGCAGGCCGTCGGTGCAGCGGAACACGCCGCCGAAGTAGCCGACGTCCTCGCCGAACACGACCACGTTTTCGTCGCGCCCGAGCATGACGTCCATCGCGGACCGCAGCGCCTGGACCATCGTCATCGCGGCCATGATCAGACTCCGAGCTGCTGGCGCTGCCGGCGCAGATGTTCCGGCATGTCCTTGTACACGTCCTCGAACATCGTCGCAGCACTCGGGATCGGGCCGGTCGGCAGCGTCCCGTAGCTCTCGGCTTCCTTCTGCGCGTCGAACAATTCCTTCTCCAGCTCCTTCTCCATCCGTTCGTGCTCCGGATCGGACCAGATGCCACGGACGATCATGTGCTTCCTGAGTCGCGCGACCGGGTCGCCGAGCGGGAAATGCGCCCAGTCGTCGGCGGGCCGGTATTTCGACGGATCGTCGGCGGTCGAATGCGCGCCTGCCCGGTAGGTGATCCACTCGATCAGCGTCGGCCCGAGCCCCTGGCGGGCGCGTTCGATCGCCCAGCGCGAAGCCGCGAACACGGCGAGGAAGTCGTTGCCGTCGACGCGCAGCGACGCGATCCCGTTGCCGATGCCGCGGGCGGCAAACGTCGTCGCCTCGCCGCCGGCGATCCCCTGGAACGAGGAGATCGCCCACTGGTTGTTGACCACGTTCAGGATCACCGGCGCGCGATACACGGCGGCGAAAGTCAGCGCGTTGTGGAAATCCGCCTCGGCTGTCGAGCCGTCACCGATCCAGGCGGATGCGATGCGCGTGTCGCCCTTGATCTCCGAGGCCATTGCCCAACCCACCGCCTGGATGAACTGCGTGCCCAGGTTGCCGGAGATCGAAAAGAATCCGTGCTGCCGGCTGGAATACATCACCGGCAGCTGCCGTCCCTTCACGGGATCGCGCTCGTTGGAGAAGAGCTGGCACATCATGTCGACGACGCGGTAACCGCGCGCGATCAGGATCGCCTGCTGGCGATAGGTCGGAAAGCACATGTCGCCCGCGTCCAGCGCGAGCGCGTGCGCCACGCCGATGGCTTCCTCGCCCAGGCTCTGCATGTAGAAGGACATCTTCTTCTGCCGCTGCGCGATCAGCATGCGGGCATCGAAGATGCGCGTCTTGACCATCGCCCGCAGCCCGTCCTTCAGCAATTGCGGCTCGATCGCCGGCACCCACGGACCGACGGCATGCCCGTCGTCGTCCAGCACGCGCACGAGCGCGTAGGCGAGATCGCTGGTCTCGGAAGGCGACGCATCCACCGGCGGACGCCGCACGGCGCCGGCGGGTGACACATGCAGGTATGAGAAGTCGGTCTCGTGGCCCGGCCGTCCTGTCGGCTCGGGCACGTGCAGATGAAGGGGTGGATACTGGCTCATGCGCTCGGCTCCACGATCGATGAATGCTTGCACCAAAGAACTGGATCGGTCCGCGGCGGGGGTTCTGAGCGTCAGCCGGTCTGTTCCGCGTACCCGCAGCCTTCGGCAAGCATCGCTGCGGCGTGGCCGAGAGCCCGCGGATTCTTCGCGACGCAATTCTGCACCGGACGCCGCGCGGTATCCAACAGACACGGCCCTCGTCACGGAGAAAGGAGCGGAAAAGGGGCCAGGCTCGCGAAGATGGGGCCAGGCTCGGATAAGCGGCCAGGCTCGCGAAGAAGGGGCCAGGCTCGGAAAAGGGGCCATGCTCGGAAAAGGGGCCAGGCTCGGAAAAGGGGCCAGGCTCGGAAAAGGGGCCAGGCTCGATCTTCTCATCTTGGCTTGTCCCGTTCGGGGCGCGCCCGCGCCCATGGCCGAAAATCGAGCCCGGCCCATAGTTGCTTGAGCCTGGCCCCTTCTTGCTTCTATCCATCATGGGCGCCGTGCAGAATCGGTGGAGCTCGGAAGACATTCAGTCGAGGAGACTCGTGGCCGGTCAATTTCACATTGATCCGATACACCGGATCATCGCAGCCGTGACCTAACCTGTGACGCGGGTAATGACCAGCCCACAACGGCCTGCTTCCAGAAGAAACCGCGGCTCCGGATGGGCACGGCCAGGCAGGGAGCGCATGCGCCCCTTATCAGTCGGCAAGTCCCACCTTCTCGAGGAATGGCGTCCAGCGCGGATCAGTATGCAACCTCCGCATGCTTAGGGAAACTCTGAAAAAGCTGCTCGATTTGTCATCGGAGCGAAGCGCCACTGCGTTGATGGGCGATGGTGACGAGGAGAGCTCCGATGAAGCAGATGGCACTGGCGATGACCGGCTACTTCGACCAGGGCAAGCGGACGCGGCGCGAGCAGTTTCTCGCCGAGATGGAGCAGGTCGTGCCGTGGGCGCAGCTGGAGGCGTCGATTGAACCGCATTACCCGAAAGGCAGTCCGGCCGGCGGGCGCCCGCCGTTGCCGCTGCCGCGGATGCTGCGTATCTACTGCCTGCAGCAGTGGTACAACCTGTCGGATCCGGGGGCCGAGGAAGCACTGTACGACTCGCTGACGATGCGCCGCTTCGCCGGCATCCGCACCGATGCCGACGTGATCCCGGATGAGACCTCGATCCTGAATTTTCGGCGGCTGCTGGAGCAGCATCAGCTCACCGCACAGTTGTTTGCCGCGATCAACACCCACCTGGCCGAGCGCGGCATGCTGGTCGGCCGGGGCACCATCGTGGACGCGACGATCATCAATGCGCCGCCTTCGACCAAGAACGCGAAGAAGGAACGTGACCCGCAGATGCACCAGACGCGCAAAGGCCGGCAGTGGTACTTCGGCATGAAGGTGCATACCGGCACCGACACCGACTCTGGGCTGGTGCACACGCTGCAGGCCACGGCGGCGAACGTGGCGGATGTGAACGTGCTCGGCGAGTTGCTGCACGGCGCGGAAGAGAGCCTGCATGGCGACTCGGCCTACCACTCGCAGGAACTGCAAGCGCAGGCCCAGGCCGCCGGGATCGCGTTCAACGTCAACCAACGCGGGTCGAAGCATCGGCCGCTGACCCAGGCGCAGCGGGCTCGCAACCGGCGCCTGTCGCGGGAGCGCGCCGTGGTCGAGCATCCGTTCCTGGTGGTCAAGCGGTTGTGGGGTCACACCAAGGTGCGTTACCGAGGGATCGCGAAGAACCTGGCGCAGATGTACATGCTATTTGGCTTGGCCAATGTGTACCGCGTGCGAAGACGGTTGCTGAGTACGTAGGCGAGGTGCGTCCGGAACGCACCCGACGGCCTCGAAACGAGGCCGAATGGCGCTGGAAAGCGGGCTCGCGGCCTGAGAAAACCGCGATCACATGTCGATTGAGCATTCCGCACGTTGATAGCCGTCGTACCGACCGATAATTCAGACCTTCCTTAGCGAGGACCGCAGGAGGGCTATGCCCGGATCGCGCTGCGCGTAGGCCCGCTCGAGCCAGGCGAACGCCTGATCCCGTTCGTCGCGATACGCGAAGGCTTCCGCGACCTGATAGGCGGCACTGTCCGGCTGCGTATCGATCAGTTCTCCAAGCGCGGCATCCGACTCCGCGTGCCGCCCCTGCGCGTGATAGACCATTGCGAGCGCGAGTAACCGGAGCCAATCGTGAATCTCGCGTTTCGCGGCGTCGAGCGCCTCGTCGAGCCGGTCCTGGCGCAGGCAGATCTCGCATTGCCTCCAATTCACAAACCCGACGCGCGGGCTCAACTCGATGGATTTCAGGATTGCCGCGTGCGCCTCGTCGAGCCGTCCTGCGTACAGGTAGCTTTGTGCGAGTAGGCGATAGACCGCCCCGGAAAGCGGGTCGAGTTCCGCGGCCTGCCGCATGAGCGCGATCGCCTCGTCGGGGCGACCCCAAGCGTAGAGCATCCGCACCGCATTGCAAATGACGCGAACATTGCCCGGCGCGAGTTCCAGCGCGCGGGCGAAAGATGCCTGCGCGCCCTTCCAATCCAGGTCGAAGATTCGGCGAATCACGCCCAATGCCTCGTGGGCTTCGGCCAGGTCGGGCGCAAGCTGCATCGCCTGCTCGGCCGCGTCGCGGGCAAGACGGTTTTCGTCGCGGGCGTTTCCCCCCCTGGCCTGAGCGATTGGCGTAGGCGATCGACAGTCCTGCCCACGCGAGCGCGTACTTCGGGTCGAGCTTCAAGGCGGCGCGATAAGCCTCGACGGCAGTCGCGAAATCTATGGGCGTGAAACGATCGTGGTGAAACCTTGCCTGCAGGTACAGCCGGTATGCTTCCGCGTTTTCTCCGCGTCCTCGTGCCGCGGCCCGAACCTCCGCCTGGACGCCCGCGCTCGCGGCCGCATCCGGTTGCTCGCCCAGCAGCGCCGCGCGCAGCTCCTTGACGACCGATTGCGCGATGTCGTCCTGCACGGCGAAGATGTCCTCGAGCCGCCGGTCGTAGGTGGCCGACCACAAATGCGAGTCGGTAGCGACATGGATGAGCTGTGCGTTGATCCGCACCCGGTTGCCGGCCTTGCGCACGCTGCCTTCGAGAATCGTCGCCACGTTGAGCTTCTGCGCCATCGTCGGGATGTCCACGTTCGCGCCCTTGAAGCTGAACGCCGAGGTCCGCGACGCGACACGCAAGCCGCGAATCTTCGACAGCACGTTCAGCAACTCTTCCGCCAGGCCATCGGCGAAGTATTCGTTTGCGCTGTCGTCGCTGGTGTTGACGAAGGGCAGGACGGCGATCGATGGTTTGTCATCAATGCCGGGGATGGGCGGCTTTGCGGGCGGCGGCGTCGACTGCGGCAGTACGGCTGTCTCGATCGGCAGCGTAAAGCGGTAGCCTTTGCTGGCGATGGTAGCAATGGCTTGGGTACCGAGGATCTTGCGTAACGCCGACACCTGCACCTGCAGATTGTTCTCCTCGACCACGAGCCCCGGCCACGCAAGTTCGAGCAACTCGTCCTTGGTCACCAGCCGTTCGCGTCGCTCGATCAGGGCATGCAGAACATCGAATGCTCGTGCGCCGAGCGGCGCCGGCTGATCGTCGACCAGGAGCTCTCGCGTGGCGAGACTTAGCTCAAAGCGTCCGAATTTGTAGCTTGCCGTCACGGTGGCAGGTTCGGGGGTTAGCGAACTGTGGCGCCGAATCTACCCTATTCCGGGCAACGTCCAGGCAGGCGCGGCGGCCTTCCCACTGCGGACCTGAACGTCCGTGGGGGTCGTGGGTTGTGAGGACAAGAGGGACAAGAGGGGCCAGGCTCGATCGGTTGGTATGGCGGGGGCCCACCTTCGAGATCCGATCGCGCCCATGTGCCGAAGTTGTTGTGCTGCCCCTGAGCCCCTCCTTGATGGCGGGCTAGACGGAACTCGTTCTGCCCCGAACGCAAGGAGATCGCTCGCCCACGTCGGTGCCGCCATGGCCGCGTGGGCAAGGCGCATACCGCGAATTCGGCAGCGCTGTGGAAGGGTTCCTCTTGGGCATGTGACCGCGGACCGAGTTGGGCGGCCCAGCGGAGAAATGACTTGACAGTCACCAAACGACTCGCTAATGTAATAAGCGAACCGTCGGTCTACAAAGAGACTCATAGGTTCATAAACCCATTCCTGGACCCCAACTGACTGGAGACAAACATGTTCAAGAGAAGCCATTTCGTTGCAGCCGCAGCATTCGCGCTCCCGTTGTCCTTCGCCACCTCGGCGCTGGCCCAGGGGCCAGCCTCCTTCGATGCCAGGGTCGGCTCGGGACTCGCCGAATGCGTGCGGACGCGAATCGTCCACGTCGACAAAAACATCGTTGAAATTGCATCCGGCAATCCTGCGTTCTCGACACTGGTGGCAGCCTTGGATAAGGCAGGACTCGTCGGGGCGTTGCAGGGACCGGGACCATTCACCGTTTTCGCTCCTACTAACGCGGCGTTCGCCAACATTCCCGGCACCGTATTCCAGGCAATCGCCGGCAATGTGAACACGCTTCAGGCCGTCCTGACCTACCACGTTGCTGCCGGAACCTTTGATCCGCGCTTCGCGTTCCTGGCAAGGGAGATCAAGACGCTGCAAGGCCAGACGCTCTTCATGAAGGCGGACGCACGCGGCCCTGGCGTGAACCAGTCGGAGGTCGACTGCCAAGGCATTCGTGCGACGAACGGCACGATTTGGGTGATCGACAGCGTCCTGCTGCCCCAGTTCTGAGGAGCATCCGAAGCAGTGGCGTGGACCCACCCCCGACTCCGTCCGTTGCGGAGCCGGGGGAATGGCGGACGCGGACGGCAGCCGCCTGATTGGAGGCAGCCTGCCGTGCCGTTTTGCCAAACAGTCTGCGCGGTGGCGCGCATCGCATTCGGCATGGCCCACTACTCGAGGGCGGCCCCGCAAGGGTTAGAGGGGTGTCCTGCCGTCGCGTTTGCCGCACGCGCCTGACCTAAAGTCGAGCCTGGCCCCTTTTTCCATCCCTTTTTCCATCCGGCATGGCCCACTACTCGAGGGCGGCCCCGAAAGGGTTAGAGGGGTGTCCTGCCGTCGCGTTTGCCGCACGCGCCTGACCTAAAGTCGAGCCTGGCCCCTTTTTCCATCCCTTTTTCCATCCGGCATGGCCCACTACTCGAGGGCGGCCCCGCAAGGGTTAGAGGGGCGTCCTGCCGTCGCGTTTGCCGCACGCGCCTGACCGAAAGTCGAGCCTGGCCCCTTTTTCCATCGCATCCGCGCGAGCCCTTGGCACGCTGGCACAATCGGGCCATGACGACCCGACTCGTGTTCGTGGTTCCGGGCTTCTTTGGCTTCACGTCCGTCGGCGCGGTGAGCTATTTCGAAGACGTGGAGCGGGCGCTCGGCCGCGCGCTCCGCCGGCGCGGCGTCGATGCCCGAATCGTGCGGTGCACGACGCAACCTACAGCCTCGATCCCGCGACGCGCCGACGCGCTGCGCCGTCAGGTGCTCCGCAGCGGGGGCCTCGCGGCCAAGGAACTGCATTTCGTCGGCCACTCGACGGGCGGCCTGGACGTGCGCATGCTGCTGACGCCGGGGGTGAAGATCGCGCGCGGTGACTCGGAAGAGCGCATTGCCCGCCTGACCAAGACGGCCATTTCGGTGACCACGCCGCATCATGGGACGCCGCTCGCCAATCACTTCGTCACGATCCAAGGCCAGACACTGCTGCTGGTGCTGAGCGCCCTTGCGACGTCGGGGCAGGGACGCGGCGCGATTCTCGCTGCGGCGAAGGCAATCGCGCTGGTCGCGCGCCTCGACGATTGGCTGGGGCGCCGGGGAACCCTGCTCGATCGCATCGCCGACGGCCTGTTGCGCAAGATCCGCTTCGACCGCCGTGACCCCGCATGGAAATACCTGGGCGAGATCGAGCAGGACCAGGGTGCGGTGCTGCAACTCACGCCCGAGGGAATCGATCTCTTCGATGCCGCGGTTGCCGATCGTGCCGGCATCGACTACGGCTGCGTCGTCGCGGGCGTGCCGAAGCCGCGCGAGGGGCTCGAGATGAAGACGCTCATCGACCCGGAGTACATCGCACTGCGCGCGTTGTTCAGGCTGCTGCACACACTGACGGCGCGGCCGCATCCACGTTACCCGTATCCGAAACCGACTAAGGCCACACAGCAGCTGCTCGATCGGGGGCTCGGCTTCAAGGCGACCCCGCGCATCAGCGACGGCATCGTACCCACGCTGAGCCAGCTGCACGGCCGGCTGCTGCACGTCGCGCGCGCCGATCATCTCGACGTCGTCGGGCACTACACGCTGGCGGGCGGGCGTTCCGGGAACTGGTTGCCCTCGGGCGCCGGCTTCACGCCGGAAGCTTTCGTTGCCACCTGGGAGGCGGTGGCGGCGGCGATCGCGACGGGCCGGAAGCGGGCTCGCGCGGATTGAGACGAGAGGCCCCACGTTGTACTGCACTGTCGCACGCGCGGCGCCGGGCACTGCCGATCTGCTGTACCGCACAGATCCCGCCTCTCGCAAGTTCGCACCGAAGGGGCGCATAGCGAGGCGGGGGTGGCTCGCCGCAGCGCTTCGACCATTCGACCAACGCCGGCCCGGCGGCGCCGGTCCCGATGTCCTGCGCCTTCGAGCGCAGCGTCTCGAGACTCGACAGCCGGGCCGGTTGCAACGAATAATCCGTCTCTGGCATAGGAACCTCGCGGATGTCCAGTGGCGCCCGTAGATTTGGCAACAGGCGGACCGGCAGGTCCTGCCAATCACCGTCAGCCATTTTGAGCCGATGTCACGCCAGATCTTTTCCACCGGTTCTTCGTACGAACCGTTCATCGGGTGCTCGAGAGCAGTTCGTACCGGAAACCTGCTGTCGATTTCGGCTACCGCCCCGCTGGCTCCAGACGGAAAAACAACCGTTGCCCCGGATGCCTATGCTCAAGCGAAACGCTGCCTGCAGATCATTGCCGGTGTCATTGCCAGTGCTGGTTTCTCGCTCGACGATGTGGTCAAGACCAGGGTCTATTTCCGTTCCCACGATGATTGGGAGCAGATCGCAAAGGCCCATGGCGAAGTCTTCTCGGCCATCCGTCCGGCCAACGCCTTCATTCAGGTCGTCGGCTTCGCCAGCGCCGAGTGGCGTGTCGAGATCGAGGCAGAGTGCTTCCGCGCCGCAGATGGCTGAACTTCCGTCACTCGGGCACGACGCCACGGGGGTGGCGCTGCGCGATCGCGGCGGGTTGCCGCCTCGCTCGTCGCGTTAGGTGCGAGCGTGCCCAAAGCACTCCCCAGCTACCTTAAGGTCGTGCAAGCCCTGACGCCGGTCATGCGACGGCAACCGGGTCTCATCATCACCATCGATGGGCGTGAGGGTGTCGGGAAGACCACAATGGGACGGTATCTCGCCTGGCATTTCAACGTCACGTTGATCGAGACCGATCTGTTTCTGATCCCTGCGCAGGACTACCTCATCCATCTCGACGATCAGATCAACCGTATCATCGAACGGCGGGTCACCACACCGCTTCCGGTCATCGCGGAAGGCATTGCAATGCTTCAGCTGATGAAGCGGATCAATCGCGTTCCGGATTTCTCGATTTACCTCACGAGGTCTCAGAATTCGAGCAGCAAGCTCCTGGAGCGGCGGCTTGCGGCATACGAGGAGGCTTTTGCGCCTGCGGCGAAGGCGAACATCGTGGTGAAGATCGAGCTCTAGAGCGCGGGTTCCAAGGGCACCTGCCACACCGTGCAGCGCCGATCCCGACCGCCCGGACACGGCCCGGGGCTGCGGCGATCGGGTGAACGCGCATCGTCGTCCGTTGTCGTGAAATCCGTCTGCCTGAACGGGGTCGTTCATCGCCAACCGCGAATGTCGGCCTAGGACCCGCGATTCGATCGCCCGATGATCCGCCCGTGGCAGCCGCGTCGGCGATACGCGCGCGCTGACGGAGTACCCGGCACCGCCGACGCGTGCCGGGCGTCGTATAGTAGAGAAGATGCACCCGTTCCGACGAGGAGCCGCCTCCATGTTGATGTCCGCCGCCGACTACCGTGAATCGCTGCGCCGTCTGCACCCGGTCGTCTACGTCGATGGACGGCGGATCGATTCCGTGGCCGACGAGCCGCTCCTCGCACCGGGTGTCAACGGCATCGGTGTCAGCTACGACTTCGCGTTGCGCGAGTCGACGCAAAGCCTGATGCGCGCCGAGGGCCCGGACTTCGACGGCCCGATCAACCGGATGCTCGCGATTCCGCGGACGAGCGCGGACCTGCTGAACAAGCTGGAGGCGGTGCGCCTTGTCTGTCAGGAGACCGGCTGCGCGCAGCGCTATCTCGCGGGCGATGCGTTGAGCGCGATCTTCCATGGCACCGCGCGCATCGACGCCGAAGAGGGCACCGACGTCCATTCACGCCTGCGCACGTATCTCGGGCATGTCTACGCGAACGACCTGACGCTTGGAATCGCGATGACCGACGCCAAAGGCGATCGCTCGTTGCGGCCGGCGCAGCAGGCGAACCCCGACACGTATGTCCATGTCGTCGAACGCCGTCGCGACGGAATCGTCATCTCCGGCACCAAGGCGATCGTGACGGCGGCACCCTATGTGCACGAGCTGCTCGTCATGCCCGGCCGCAACATGACCGAAGCGGACCGCGAGTTCGCCGTCTGCTGCGCCGTCCCGGTCGACGCCGAGGGTCTCACCATCGTCGCGCGGCCGGCGGGGCGTCCAGGCGAGGCGGCGGCGAGATTCTCCGGGAAGCACGGCCAGTCGACCGGCGTGTGCCTGTTCGACCGCGTGTTCGTGCCGTGGGAGCGCGTGTTCTGTGCCGGGGAATGGCGGCAAGCCGGCGAGATCCTCTACAACTACACCGCGCAGCACCGGCACACGTGCATCGCGGCGCGCGCGGGTTTCGGAGACCTGCTGATCGGCGCGGGTGCGCTCGTCACCGAGGCCAACGGCGTCGATCTCGACCGTGCGCACGGCGTGCGCGACGCGATGGTCGAACTGATCAAGATCACCGAGGGCTTTTATGCCTGCGGCGTGGCCGCCTCCGTCTATTGCCAGCCGGGCGCGGCCGGGATCGTCACGCCGGATCCGGTCTTCGCCAATATCGGCAAGCTCCTGCTCGCCACGCAGATCTACGACATGCACCGGCTTGCGCACCACGTGTCCGGCGGCATGATCGTGGCGCTGCCCGGACCGGATGAGGACCACAATCCCGCCACCGCCGGGCGCCTGTCGGAAGTGTTGACCGCACGCTCCGACATTCCGTACGAGAAGCGCATCGAGGTCGCGAGGTTCCTCGAGGACCTCACGGCGTCCCACCAGGCCGGCTGGTATTCGCTGATCAGCCTGCACGGCGGCGGATCGCCCGAAGCGATGAAGCTCGAGATCTATCGGAACTATCCGATCGGGAACAAGGTGGACCTGGTCGAACGGCTGCTTGACCGCGGCGTGCTGGCCGATGCGAAGCGCAAGATCACGCGCAACCGGCAGCCGGGCAGGTGCTGCGCCGCGGGATGCTTCGCGCCCGACACGCCGCAGATGGTGGCGCTGCCGCGGCCGTCGGCGAAGCCGGCGGTAGCCGCCACGGCGGGACCGAAGACGGTGGCGGTGGACTGACCCGTGCCTGCGACATCGTCAGCGCCGTCGCCTGGCGGCACGCAAACGCGACGCCTGGATCGTGCGCAAAGCCTGCTCCTCATCGTCGACATCCAGGAGCGGCTCGCGCCGCACATACTGCATGGCGCGTCGCTGATCGCCCGCAGCGCCGCGCTGCTCGCGGCGGCACGGCGCTTCGGTATCCCCGCCATCGTCACGCTGCACTGTCCGGAGCAGATCGGCGGGATTGTCGCGGGCTTGCGCGCGCAGTTTTCCGTCGAAGAAACCTTCACGAAGTCCTGCTTCGGTGCCGCGGATCATTCCGAGTTCGTCGTGCGGTTGGAAGCGCACGGCCGCAACCAGATCGTCGTCGCCGGGATGGAGGCCCATGTCTGCGTGCTGCAGACGGTGCTCGGTCTCGCCGCGCGCGGCTACTCGGTGGCGCTCGCCGGCGATGCCGTGGGATCGCGCGCCGCGCGGCAGGACGACCGGCGCTTCGCGCTCGACCGCATGCGCAATGCCGGCGTCCTGATCGCCGGCACGGAAACGGTGCTGTTCGAGTGGACGCACGCCGGCGACGATGCCGCCTTCCGCGACGTTCTGGCGCTCGTCAAGTCGCTGCCACCGGCAGACGGCGCCGACGATCCGGGATGATCAGGGCAGCGGGTCGACGCTGCGCGCGGCAATGGTCGTGAAAAGGCCCGTCCCGCGGCAGGTTGCGGCGCCACTGCGATCAGGCGGAGACGCTCTAGACATCATGTATTGACCTGCCGAACCTCAAGTGACGCGGATTAAGCTTGGGGTTTCAGCAACCACAGGCTCAGAGCCGCAATTGAGGGGGCAGGTCATGAAAGAGTTTAGCAAGTACGTCGGCATGGATGTGCACAAAGAGACGATTGCGGTCGCGGTGGCCGAAGCGCGAGGCGGCGAGGTGCGCTACCTGGGGGAGATCGCCAATGCGCCGGAGGCGATCCAGAAGCTGGTGAAGCAGTTACGGAAAGGCGACGCCGAGTTGTCGTTCTGTTACGAGGCCGGCCCGTGCGGGTACGGCATTCATCGCCAGCTGACCGACCTGGGTTGGGATTGCCAGGTGGTGGCGCCCTCGCTGATTCCGAAGAAAGCGGGTGACCGGGTCAAGACCGACCGCCGCGATAGCCTGTCGCTGGCGCGGTTGCATCGAGCGGGTGAGTTGACGACGGTGTGGGTGCCGGACGAGGCGCAAGAAGCGTTACGTGATCTGACGCGAGCGCGGGAGGACATGAAGCATCTGCAGTGCCAGGCGAAACAGCGGCTGTCGGCGTTTCTGCTCCGCCACGGCCAGAGCTATGGCGGCAAGAGCCACTGGACGCAAGCGCATTACCGTTGGCTGGAGGGCCTGAAGTTCAGCCAGCCGGTACAGCAGATCGTGTTCCAGGAATATGTCGATACCGCCAAGCTGTTGAGCGCGCGGACCACAGCGCTCGATAAGCAGCTGGAGAGCGCGGCTGCCGCGTCCGTATTCTGGCCGGTGATCGAAGCCCTGATGGCACTGCGCGGCGTCAACCTGCTCACGGCGACCACGATCGTGGCCGAGATCGGCGATTTGCAGCGCTTCACCAGTGCGCCGCAATTGATGGCCTATCTGGGGCTGGTGCCGAGCGAGCACTCCAGCGGCGGCAGCAAGTCACGCGGCGGCATCACCAAGACCGGCAACGGTCATGTGCGTCGCGTCCTAGTGGAAGCCGCCTGGACCTATCGGCACCCGGCGCGCAAGACGGCTTACTTGCAGCGCCGCGCCGAGCGCACGCCGGAAGTCGTGCAGGACATCGCGTGGAAAGCGCAGCAGCGGTTGTGCGCACGTTACCGGTCGATGGAAGGCCGCGGCAAACTGAAGGTGCAGGCCTGCACTGCCGTGGCCCGCGAATTGGCCGGGTTCATTTGGGCGATTGGACAGGCGTTGCCGCAGCCAGCAGCCCAGGCCAAGGGGCAATGATCATGCGCGTACAGTGTGTCGGCAGCAGAATGGACAACGGTGGGAGAACCCTCGATCGGGCTATGAGGCATCCGGCAACGGAATGACCCTCGATTCTAGGCCTGCACTGCCGTGGCCCGCGAATTGGCCGGGTTCATTTGGGCGATTGGACAGGCGTTGCCGCAGCCAGCAGCCCAGGCCAAGGGGCAATGATCATGCGCGTACAGTGTGTCGGCAGCAGAATGGACAACGGTGGGAGAACCCTCGATCGGGCTATGAGGCATCCGGCAACGGAATGACCCTCGATTCTAGAGCGAGGCAGCTCCCCGACGAATCGGTTGTCATGCGGTAACCAACCCGCGTATATCAGACTGATCAACCGTCGGCATGCTGCCCGTTCTGCTACCCACGCACTGTACGATGAGCCAACAACCTTGTTCGATGCAGACTTGACAGGTCAATACATATCAGCCCGGATATTTCACCAGGCCGCCACCGATTCAATGAAGACTCGAGCCTTGCCAAGCGCTTGGGACCCGCCACCGGCGGAACAAGTTGGACGGGCGGACTGCGCGGTTTTTTTTGGCGGCCGTTTTGCACCGGGCTCGGGCTTGCTCTCCTCGCCAATAGTCGCTGCTATTGGCGTCGTCGGCTGCGCCCGATCCAGGGCGCAAACCGCCGCGCCAAATTCCCGCGCCCCGGTGAAACTTCCGGGCTAGCGGCCGCGGTCAGCTGATCGCGACCGGCAGCTCCGGTGGCGCCGACCTCGCGCGCCTGGATCCTCACCGCGCCAACGTCTTGAGGGCGCTAACGAGAATTCGCGGTACCCGGTGAGGGTCGCGATTGACATCGGCCAATAGCGTCTCGACCGTGGCCGTTCCCGGGAGCCCCGCCCAGACCGACATCTGCTCGGCAGTCGGGCTCAGGTAAGCCATTCTCCAGGACTCGAAAGCCCGCGCATCGACCTCGGCCTCGTAGATGACCTTGACCGAGTGATGCCTGGAGTCGCGCGCAATGCTCGACATCAGACTGGTTACGACGTCCTTGTCGCCTTCGAGAATCTGAAAGAACACACCATCGACATAGACCAGTGCACCGGTGACGTTGTGCGCCTCGTTGCCGGTTCGCGCATCCGTGAGAATTCCCTCGAGGCCGGTGACCGTCATCGGCTGCGTGGCTTGCGAGGAGTACATGATCTGATAGGGCATCTGTGCGCTCGCGACTCACGTTTAGGCAGGCGGTGCTGCGACCGAAACCAGGATTGCGGGAAGGAAGTATGAGACCTCGCAAATGGCGGTTTGGCAAGCATCGCAAACACAGGCGCAGTCCGCCCCCGCCTGCCAATTCGATCGGCGCATCGTCGGGAAGCGGAACACCCGCGCGCGCTGCCGGGTGCGTCATGCCGACCGCTGCCAGAGGAGAAGGCAAAGGAGAAGGGGCCAGGCTCGAGAAAAGGAAAAGGAGGAGAAAAGGGGCCAGGCTCGCAATGAGAAGGGGCCAGGCTCGCAAACAACAAGGAAAAGGGGCGAGGTTCGGACTTCGGATCCGTTGCCGCCCGCTCTTGGCCAGCAGTCGAGCCCAGCCTCTTTGGTTTTCCTGGCGGACCCGGGGTCGAACCCGCCAGCGGCGGCGTCGCCCGCTTGCGCATGGCGCTGCGGCTCGGCTGCGCCTGCGAAGCGCTCACGCCTCTCCGGCTACACGGACCTCGGTCCTTCGTGCCGGCGCCCGGCCAAACCTTGGCAGCGGTACCGGCGTCAACCCGCGCGGTGAAACGCCGGCGCGGTGAGCCGGCGCGCGCGAGCGAGCCGCAGCAGCACGAGTACGATCGTCAGATTGAGCAGGTTCCAAGCGATCCCGTTGACGAACGCCGCGGCATAGGAGCCGGTCACGTCGAAGATCTTGCCGGACATCCAGCCGCCGAGCGCCATTCCGAACAGCGTGAACATCAGCACGGCGCCGACGCGCGCGCCGGCTTCCTTGGGCGAGAAGTGCTCGCGCACGATGATCGCGTACGAGGGCACGATGCCGCCCTGGAACAGTCCGAACAGCGCGGACACGGCGTAGAGCGAAACGAGCCCGCCGGCGGGCAGGTACATCAACAGTGCGACTCCCTGCAACGCGGAGCCGAGCAGCAACGTGCGCAGACCGCCGATGCGGTCGCAGATGTGGCCGGACACGAGCCGGCTCACGATCCCGAACGCGAGCATCAGCGCCAGCATTTCGGCCCCGCGGGCAGGACCGAAACCGAGGTCGCTGCAGAGCGCGACGATGTGGACCTGCGGCATCGACATCGCCACGCAGCAGGCAAGTGCGGCGATGCAAAGCAGCGTCTGGGCTGCGAGCGGAGAGAGCCCGAAGGGCCGGTCGGGTCCGGAACCGTTTGTTGCATCGGGCGGGGGTGCGGCCGCCGCAATCGGCGGCCGCTCGCGCATCAGCAGCGCGAGCATCGCGATCGCGATCGCGCAGAAGAGGCCGAGCCCGAAATAGGTCGCCCGCCAGCCCTCCGACTGCACGAAGTGCTGCACGATCGGCGGCCAGATCGCGCCCGCAACGTAATTGCCGCTCGCGCAGACCGCGACCGCGATTCCGCGCCTGCGCACGAACCACAGCGACGTATCGGCGATCAGCGGGGCAAACGTGGTCGAGCTGCCAAGGAATCCGAGCAGCACGCCATGGGCGAGCGCGAATGTCCAGATGCTGTCCGCCGCCGATGCGAGCGAGAAACCGAGGCCGATGCTCGCCGCACCGATCAGCAACGGCACCATCACGCCGAAGCGGTCGGCGAGCCGGCCCATCAGCAGTCCGCCAAGCCCGAACCCGATCATCAGCAGCGTATAGGGCAGCGAGGCGTCCGCGCGCGCGACGCCGAACTCGCGTTGCACCGCGGGAAGCACGACCACGACGACGTACATCGCGCCGCTGCCGATGGTCATGAGCGCGAGCGCGACCAGGAGGCGCAAGGTCGCATAGCGCGAGTCCGGCAGGTGATGGGTCATCGTCTCGGATCGAGCAGGTCCGCGCGACAGCGGGACCACCGCGATCTTGCGTGGCCCGGGCGCATTGTCGCCGATCGGACGTGACGGCGCTCGGCCTGAAGCGCCACTAGCCTGGATTTCCACGCGACGGGATTCGACTAACAGTAGCGGTGCGCCAGCGTCTACGCGCGTCCCCTAATCAGGGGATCGTACTCGTTAGTCATGTGGTGCGCCTACGGCCGGCCATTCCGCTGGCCGTTTGGTCGGCAAGCTCGATCGGTGCGGTGATGCGGCCACGACTGCCAGCCTCGTCAACAGCCCCTATCCCATAGCGAAGGCATCCCCACAACGGATGGGGGTGGCCCGGCTATTGACAACCATCGCTTGTATGTAGCAGTATGCAGGCATGGGTATAGGGGCACCAAAAGACTTAACACAGTGCCGCCGCTACTTCGCGGAACCGTCGCACCCGCGGCAGCGCATGTATGAGGCGTTGCGCGCCTATTTCCTGGAAGGGCGTGCTTCCCAGGAAGTGGCGCGCGACTTCGGCTATACCCCCGGCTCCTTTCGCGTGCTCTGTCACGCGTTCCGCCGCGATTCCGATCCGCGGTTCTTCATCTCCCCGCCGCCCGGGCCGCGCGAGCAGCCGAAGAAGGCCAAGGCACTCGATCTGGTGATCGCGTTGCGCAAGCAGAACCACTCGGTCTACGAGATCGCCACCGCGCTCAAAGCGCGCGCGCTGCCGTTGAGTCCGACCGCGGTGCGCGAGGTGCTGCGCGCGGAAGGCTTCGCCCCGTTGCCGCGGCGCCTGGATGAGGAGCGGCCCGCGCAGCCGGGACCGACGGTGGAGCCGGTGGCGGACGCGCGCGCCTTCGGGTTGACCCCGGGGACCAAGTTCACCACCCGCGTGGGCGGGCTGTTTCTGTTTCTGCCCGATCTGGTGCGCCTTGCGGTCGAGACCTTGGCGGTGAAAGCCAAGTTGCCGGGCTCGCAAATGATTCCGGCACCGCATGCCTTACGCGCGGCACTCGCGCTCAAGCTCTGGTCGATCGAGCGCAAGAGCCACGTCATGGCGCTGGTCGCCGACCCCGGCTTGGCCTTGTTCTGTGGCTTGAACGCGATGCCGAAGAAGAGCTACCTCAGCGAATATTCCTCGCGCCTCGACCATGCCCGGACCACGAGCCTGTTGGCCGCCTGGCACCGTGCGGTCGCGCACGACGCACTGTTCCCCGGCGCCTCGTTCAACCTCGATTTCCACTCAGTCCCCTATTACGGGGAAGACCCGCAGGCCGAGCGCCATTACGTCTCGATGCGTAGCCGCGCGCAGCCCTCGGTGCTCACCTTCCTGGCGCAAGACGCCAGCGGGCGGGCGTTCTGCTATTCCAATGCCGATCTGCGCAAGGGCGAAGAGGCCGAAGAGATCTTCCGCTTCATCGCCTTCTGGAAGCAGCACCACGGACAGCCTCCACGCCATCTGGTGTTCGATTCGCGACTGACCACCTACGCTCACCTCGCGCGGCTCGATGGCTTGGGGATCACGTTCATCACGCTGCGGCGGCGCTCGCCAAGCCTGCTCGCGGAAATCGCCGGCCTGGCGCCCTCGGCCTGGCGTCGGGTGAGCCTGGATGTCCCGGCGCGCAAGTACAAGACCCCGCGCGTGTTCGAGCAGCCGGTCACCCTCGAAGGCGCGACCCTTCGGCAATTGTTCATCCTCGATCTCGGCCACGAGGAGCCGACGATCCTGCTCAGCAATGATCGGCAGAGCACCCCGGCCAAGCTCATTGCCCGCTACGCGCAGCGCATGCTGATCGAGAACGCGCTCTCCGACGCGGTGCGCTTCTTCCACATGGATGCGCTGTCCTCGGCCGTGGGTCTCAAAGTGGATTTCGACATGGCGCTGCTGGTGATCGCCAGCGGCCTCTACCGTCTGCTCGCGCAGCGCATGCGCGGCTACGCCGAGGCCCAGGCCCGCCACATCTTCCGTGACCTGGTCGACACCCCAGCCGACGTGCGCATCTCCGAACGCGACGTGCATCTGCGCTTCCACCGCCGCGCGCACTTGCCGATCATCATCGCATCCGGGATACTCAACGCGCCGGTCAACGTGCCTTGGTGGAACAATTACACCCTGAGCATGAGCGCTTGAGGCGGACCGAAAACAGCTCCGGTGTTAGTCCAATCACCTCGCGTGGAAATCCAGGCTAGTGTACTGATGCATTAATTCGTGTGCAAAAATGGCCGACCGACTCGATGATCTCATCGGCAGTCTTGTGCCACACGAACGGCTTGGGATCCTCGTTGTGGATATCGAGAAAGCTGCGAATCGCCTTCTCCAGTTCGAGCGTACTGCGATGGGAGCCGCGCTTGATTTGGCGTTGGCTGAGTATTGCGAACCAGCGCTCGACCAGGTTGAGCCACGAACCAGAGGTCGGCGTGAAATGCAGGTGGAATCGAGGATGACGCGCGAACCAGGCCCGTACTGTCGGGGACTTATGGGTCCCGTAATTGTCCATGACCAGGTGAATGTCGAGTTGAGGCGGCACGCTCTGCTCGATCGTCCGCAGAAACTTCAGGAACTCGCTGCTGCGATGGCGCCGATGCAGCTCGCCGATGACCTTGCCGGTGGCCAGATCCAGCGCTGCGAACAGGGTGGTCGTGCCATAGCGCACGTAATCATGGCTGCGCCGCTCGGCCACGCCAAACGACAGCGGCAACAACGGTTGGGTGCGATCCAGCGCCTGGATTTGCGACTTCTCATCCACACACAGCACCACCGCATGGGTCGGCGGCGACAGGTACAGACCCACGATGTCGCGTACCTTGTCGATGAACAGCGGATCGGTCGACAGCTTGAAGGTCTCGGCACGGTGCGGCTGCAAGCCAAAGGCCTGCCAGATCCGCAGCACCGCCGTCTGATTCAAGCCGCTGGCCTTGGCCATCAGCCGTGTGCTCCAGTGCGTCGCTTCCTTCGGCCGGCGCTCAAGCGTCATCGCCAGCACCTCTTCCACCTTCGCGTCGCTGATCTTGCGCGGCTGTCCGGGGCGTGGCGCGTCGACCAATCCGTCCAGCCGCTGCTCGACAAAGCGCCGCCGCCACTTGCCCACCGTTTGCAGCGTAACCCGCAGCCGCTGCGCCACTTGCGAATTGCTTGCCCCTTGGGCGCACCCCAGCACGATGCGGGCGCGCAGCGCCAGTGCTTGTGCCGTCGTGCGCCTGCGCGCCCACTCGACCAAGCGGTTGTTCTCGTCGACCGACAATTCCAGCTTCGGCAGTGGCCGCCCAGCACCCATAACTGTCTCCTGGCAACGAACTTACCATGAGACAAATGGGCGTCATAATAGTTCAACGAATTAATGCATCAGAACACTAGCGGTTCTGCAGGGAAACCCCCCAGGCCGCGTCGCGGCCCCGGCGCTCGGCAATGCCCGTGCGGCAGGGACCCGGCATTTGCCTTCACCGGGAACGGGCCTCTTGCGCGCCCTATGCCCTGCGATTGGACAGATGCCGCACGACCAGCGCGGCAATCGAGGCGCCGGCGGCAGCCATCGTCACCGAGTCACGCGACAGAACCACGATCAGCTGCTGCAGCGCCTGAGGGTTGCTTTGCTCGACATAGCGCACGAGCTCCACCACCTGGCTCGATGTGACACGCGCGGCATCCTCGAGCGACACCGTCAAGCGGGGCCAGCGGGCCTGGGCCACGAACTTGGCGAAGGCACCGCCGCCCAGAACGGCCAGCGCGAGCGGGCCGACCGACATCAGCAATCGCCGCAGAACACGCGCGCGCTGCGCGAGGCGGAGCTTGGTGAAGATGTTTGCCACCAGGATCGGGAGCGACGGCGCGTCATCGCCCGGCAGCCTGTCGTGGGCAACCAGCGCGCGTTCGGTCAACGGGGGAATCTCCCGCAGCCTTCGATGTTTCGACAGCTTCATCCGGTTCCTCCTGATGCGGGGAAGGCACGCCGCAAGCTTTCTCGGGTGCGGCCGGTGTCGGGGTGCTGCGACGCGAGTGGTCATCGACCATCGCAAGCGATGCGAATGCAGCGCAAGCAATTGCGACCCCAAGTATGAGCCCGAGTTCCGAAGTTTCTAATAATCGATTGTTCTGACGATGTATTTCAGCGGCGATAAACGATGGCCCGCATGCGACCGACGGCGAATGACGTCCGACAGACGACGACCATTCGCATTGGTCCCGGTGGCGCGCGGCCACGCAACGGGAGCGTGGTCAGCGCGAAGACGGCGGTCGGCGCGAGGACCTTGTCAGCTGCGACCGGACTGCGAAGCAGCCTGCACGCGCACGGAAAGACAGGAAGGCCGGTCGACCGGGATCACCCGCCGCCATCCCCGCGATCAACGCCGGTTCGTATTGCGCAGTGCCGGATTGACTCGGTCGATATCGGATTGGACTTGCGTGCGGCTGCGCTCGTACACGATCTCGCGCCCCATTACGCTGCCGACATAGGCGAGCGCGTTGCGCGTCGGCACCAGCTCGCAGCGGACGCTGTGGATGCCTTCGCCCAGGACAACCTCGATTCGTTCCGCCCGCTTGCTCAGAACGACGACTTCCATCGTCTGGCCGCTCTGAGTTGCGCGCACCGTGATCTTCTCGCTGTTCATCGGGTCGGATACCCGGCCATGGAGGTTTGGACTGCGATCGCCGTGCATGCAAGCCGGTCGCATCCGTTGCCGGCGCGCGAACAACGGAACATTGCACGCGCGGTCTCTCGATCAGGGCGTACTGCCGGTGGCGTGTGCGGATCCCGTCGCCAGGATGCGCGTTTCGATCGCGCAGGCCCGATTATTGGGGGTGCGGCCGACGAGGTCAATCGATTGTTCGTCACGCCAACGCGGCGATCACCGCAACCCACGCGAGATTCCCGGGCGGCCGGCGGCAACCGGTCGGTCGCGAGGGCAAAGACCGCGGTCAGCCGGCGCGAGCAGGGCGGTTACGCAAAACACGCGGCTGTTCCATAATGGCGGAGCACACTCCGCGCAAGCGTTCCGAGAGCGCTTCAACTCCCGACAGAGGCGATTCCATGGCTGCAAAGAAAATTCTGATGCTCACCGGTGACTTTACCGAGGACTATGAAACGATGGTGCCTTTCCAGGCGCTGACGATGGTCGGGCACACGGTGCACGCTGTGTGCCCGGGCAAGAAGGCGGGGCAGTCGGTGCGCACCGCCGTGCACGATTTCGAAGGCGATCAGACCTACAGCGAAAAGCCCGGCCACAACTTCACGCTCAACGCCGAGTTCGACGCGGTCAGGGCCGAGGATTACGATGCGCTGGTCATTCCCGGTGGCCGCGCGCCGGAGTACCTGCGGCTCGACCCGAAGGTCATTGCCGTCGTGCAGCACTTCGCCAAGGCGAACAAGCCGATCGCCTCCATCTGCCACGGCGCGCAGCTGCTGGCGGCCGCCGGCGTGATCTCCGGTCGCGTCTGCAGCTCCTATCCTGCCTGCGCGCCGGAGGTGAGGGCAGCGGGGGGCGAGTATGCGGATATACCGGTGGACACGGCGCACGTCGACGGCAATCTCGTGACCGCGCCGGCTTGGCCCGCGCACCCGGCGTGGTTGGCGCAGTTCCTTCAGGTGCTCGGCACGCGCATCGTGCTTTGACCGGTCGCGCTGCGCGCCTGTCTGGGCGAGCAAGCCCGGCATCTTGCGCGGACGGCTCGCTCGACCGTCTTGACGGCGAGCGGTCGATGCCTTCGGCGAATCCGGAAGCAGATTCGGGCCGGCCGCTGACGGACAGGGCAGACGCTGCGCTTGCGGACGATGGGGGCCAACAGCCGGATCGAGCCGGCGTATCGGCGCCGCCTGGCGCTGGGCACGCGATGGTCCGAATCAGTGACGTTCGTTCGAACGCGTTTGCAGTGGCGCAGCTGCGGCAGCGGGTGCGAGGTACCGTTCCTCGAGTTGATGCCGCAACCGTTCTGCAAATTCGATTTCGGCGTCGGTGGCAAAGCTCGGCGCTGGATCGCTGTTGCTGTCGCTGTTGTGCAGTTCAATCCTGTACATGACGGGCTCCTTCTATCGGAAGGAACGGACCTGTTCGGCCCTCATCGGCGCAGTTGCATATCACGTGCCAATCACAAAATGTTCTGTGGAAACAGATCGGCGGGGCCCATTTCGTTGAACGGGACTGGCGCCGGGACACCCTGCGCGTAACCGTTCGCGACCGTATTGCGGCGGCGCGGATCGTGAGCCGCCGGCCGGGCCGGCGGCCGACGTTCGCGGCGGACAAGAAAAAGCCGGGGAAGCATTCAAGCTCCCCCGGCTTCGATCATCCACACCCCGGCCGATCGGCCCGAGGCTACCGCCTTTGTGATACCGCGAAGACTATGGGCTCACGCGCCAGACATAGGTGCCCCAGTTGGCCAGCTGAGCGGGCGCAGGAAAGATGTCGATCGGGATGTATTCCGCCGCGACCCAGATGTTGCCCGCTTCGTCCACGCCGGCCGAGTAGTCGCCCCAGCGCTGGCGTCCGCCGCCGGCACCGGAAAAGCCGATGTCGGGGGCAACGCCCGCGCCGGCGATGTACACCGGACCCTGCGCACCCTGCTGCTTGTGGAAGTTCACATACGCAGCGCTTGGGTAGTAGTCGGGGCCGATCAGCGAAAACGCGATGACGCCCTTCCCCTGATGGTTGAGCGCGATCGACGGACGCTGCAGGAAGTTGCCGTCGACCGAGACCATCCCTTGGACGCGCACCGAGCCCCTCAGCACGCCGCCCGGCCAGCTTGGCTTGATACCCCAGTAGGCAACACCGGACCGCGCCGTTGCACCGGTACCGATCGCCGTCGTCAGCGAGCCGTAGACCGTATTGTCGACGATCACGACCTGCTGCATGCGGTCGTCGCCGCCGTCGATCGGCCGCGGGTTCGGCGTGGCGGCGCTCGGCTTCTGCGTCGATCGCGGCGGCGAAATGTACGCTGTCGCGGTATTCACGACATCCAGGTGAATCTGGACGTTGGGCGCGGCGGACTGCAGCGAGTTCGTATTGGTGAGCGCCCAGACCGCGACCCGGTTGTCCGGTACGCCAGCGAACTCGAGGGCACTCAGGAAGTATTGGATGCCCTTCATCTTTTGCGACGTGCCGTCGTGGCCGTTCTTGTTCGGCGGGGTCACCGCCGGCTGCACCGTATACCAGATGCCGCCCACGGCAGCGTCTGCGGGCGGTACGGGTATTGCACCGGCGTTGATGTACGCCACGGGAATCGGCGCGCTGGAACCGCTGGTTGCCGCGGCCGCCAGCTTCTGCTTCGAAATCCCGTAGATCTGCGCGCCGTTGAACCCGTCCGCGAACACCGGGAATTCGTTGGTCGAGATGTAGAAGCCGTTGTCGTCCGTCCCGATCAACGGTTGGTCGCCAAAACATGGGCAGTTCGGGTTCGACGGCGTTCCGTTCGTGCCGTCGTTGGTCGTATCGAGGCTGAAGATCCGGAACCCGTCCAACGGATTGCTGGTCTTGCTGACCGCGATAAGCACGGCAGTCGGTCCGGTAAAGGCATTGGTCACGGGATTCGTGGCGAGCTCGAGAACGGTGACGAAGAAGCGCTTCGTATCGTTGTCGTAGAGGCATTTCGGGTCGCTGGTGAAGGGGCCAAAACGCGCCGAGCCCGGCGGGAGACCACGATTTATCGAGAAAGGAAGGCCGAAGAACGTATTGAGCCCCGTTACCGTTCCCGGGATGCGCGTGTTCGTCTTCGCGTCACGCAATCCGACCACGAGGTTGACCGCTTCCAGCACGTAGCCATTGCCGACGCACAAGCCCTGGTCGGGTGGCTCGATGCTGAAGTTGTTGCCGCCGTCGGCGGTGCGGTTGTCGAAATGATTGAGACCCGCGGCACCGAGAATCCCGGGCGGCGCGGCCGAGACGGTCGCGGCGCCAGCGGCCGCCGGAGCGGCGGTGATGACCGGGGCGGGCGCGGGGACGTCGTAGTTCTTGCGCAGTTCCGGTCCGCCGGTGGCATCTCCGGCGACACCTCCGAATCCTCCAACACCGGCGTTGCTGAGAACGAGCGGCGCGGCTTGCGTGAGTCCGACGAATAATCCGGTGCTCGCAAGCAGCACGACGCGCGCAAGCCTGCGGCTTGCATTAAGGGCCAATCGTTTGTGACCAGGCATGTACACACTCCCCCAGCTGACTGTGGTTTGCGGAAGATCGCCAACGCTCCCGCGCATCCCTTGTGGAGGGACGAAGCGAAAGCACGCTACCGGCGATCGATGCGGTTAGAACAGACACCGTGCGCACGGTGCATCGGGTTCATCGAATCCGGCGGACCATGTCGGTGACATGGGCATCCGTCCGCGCGCGGTGCCGTGCACTTTGCCCCGACTCGGAAAGTGCGTCAAGCATGGTCTTTCGCGTCCGGCGACTGAACCGATGGTGCGCCGACCGATGGTGGAGAATGTACGGCGGCACGCGTTGCGTCGCTCTCGAGGCCGCCGCCGGCCGGCGCTGACGGCTACAGCGCTGACGGCTATTCTGTCGCTCGATGCAGATTCACGTACCCGACCCCGCCTACACCGGCTCCGCACAGAGGCGGGCGCACTTCCTTCTGGCCGTGAAGATCGCGTTCGGATTCGTTGCGCTCATCTGGCTCATCCACTTGATGGACTGGGGGCTGGACCTCGGGCCGGAGCCGTTCGGAATTCGTCCGCGTCAACTGGCCGGTTTGCCCGGCATCGTCTTCGCGCCCCTGGTGCACGGCAACTTCGCCCACCTGATCGCGAACTCGCTGCCATTGCTGGTGTTGGCTACAGCGATGCTGTTTCTCTATCCGAGCGCGGCGCCCAAACTGCTGCCGGCGATCTACCTCGGACCCGGCATCGCGGTCTGGCTGTTCGGAAGGGACTCGATCCATCTGGGTGCCAGTGGATTGGTCTACGGTCTGCTCGGCTATGTCCTCGTGGCAGGCCTGATCCGACGCGACAGGCGCGCGATCGCCGCATCTCTCGTGGTTTGCTTCATGTACGGATCATTGGTCTGGGGCGTGTTGCCGACGCGCTACGGAATGTCGTGGGAAACCCATTTGGCCGCCGCGACGATCGGCATAGCGATGGCGATCGCGTTGCCGCACCTGGACGTTCCTCCGCGCAAGCGCTACACGTGGGAGGAAGAGGACAGCCCGAACGACAACGAGGATGTGGAAACCGCCGAAGCCGGCGAAAACGACGAAGGAAACCCGCGGGAGACGTTGGACGATTCCAATCGGGGTTGACCCTCGCGACTTGCCTCGACTGATATCGCAGGACGGTGTTCTTGAACCGGGCGAATCCCGCCCGGCCGCTCCCGGATGCCTCGAAGTCGTCACTTGCCGATATTCGACCCCGAGCGCGCAAGAAACCCGGTCATGCGGGCTCCGCCTCGACAGCATCCCTGCCGACATCACGTTCACCGCCATTGCACGAGCCGCGCTCGACGATTTCGTTTGCAAATGCGGGCAATACCGTGCATAGTGCCGACCAGCGAACTTCAAGCAGTGCTGTTGTTGTCTGGCTCGGTATCCGCAGTTCTGCGGTACTTCTCCGTTCACCACCCCGCCGTCTTGACCTTCGTCCCACGCCAGGGGCAATGCCCCTTCTATTGTTTTTTCAGGACATTCAAGACATGGCAACAGGCACCGTAAAGTGGTTCAACGATTCGAAGGGTTTCGGCTTCGTCACTCCCGAAGACGGCAGCAAGGATCTCTTCGCCCATTTCTCCGCGATCCAGGAGCAGGGTTTCAAGACCCTGAAGGAAGGTCAGCGAGTCAGCTTCGACGTCACTACCGGCCCCAAAGGGCTGCAGGCGACGAACATTCGCTCGGCGGACTAGATGCAAAGGCGGGCGTGGCGTTGCGGCCATGCCGTCAGTCCTTCTCGAAAAGCCCGGCATCCGCCGGGCTTTTTCTTTCCAATTTCCCCGAAGGCATGGCCATGGCCAAAGAAGAGCTTCTCGAAATGAATGGAGTGGTGGTCGAAGTCCTGCCCGACGCCCGCTATCGCGTCACGCTCGACAACGGCCACAATCTCGTCGCTTACAGTGCAGGCAAGATGCGCAAGCACCATATCCGCATCATCGCCGGCGACAAGGTCTCGCTCGAACTTTCCCCGTACGACTTGAGCAAGGGGCGGATCACGTTCCGCCACATCGAGGGCCGCGGACCGGCCGTCCCGCGGCAGAGGCACTGAAAGAAAAGAAAACGGGCCTCGGGCCCGTTTCCTCGTTCTGTGGCTCTTTGACGCCTGTATCCGTTGCAGGCGCGAAGAGCGCAACACCGCTTCCGCCCTTACATGTAGGCGCCGCCGTTGATGTTGATCTGCTGGCCCGTCACGTAATCGCCGTCGGCGACCAGGTAGATGACCGCCTTGGCGATCTCCTCGGGGTGCGCGAAGCGCGCCGCCGGGATCTTCGACTTGATCTGGGCCTGGATCGGGCCGGGAACCGCGGCGAACATGTCGGTCTCGGTGAAGCCCGGCGCGACCACGTTGACCGTGATGCCGTAGCGCATGAGCTCGAGCGCGGCGGTCCGGGTGAACGCGATGATGCCGCCCTTGCTCGCGCTGTAGTTCGCCTGCCCCATCGCGCCGGTCTGCCCGTTCATCGAGCTGATGTTGATGATGCGGCCGTAGCTCTGCGCCGTCATGAACGGGATCGCCGCGGACGTGCAGTAGAAGCAGCCGTTGAGGTTGGTCTGGATCACGTCGGTCCACTGCTCGTCGGTCATGCGCGGCAGCAGGCTGTCGCGCGTGATGCCGGCGTTGTTGACGAGGACGTCGAGATGCCCGAAGCGTTCCGCGACTTCCTTGACCATCGCGCGCGCCTCCTTGGCCACGCCCAGGTTGGCCTTGACCAGGTGACAACTCCCGCCCAGCGCCGCGATTTCCTGCGCCACTTCCTGCGCTTTAGCCTCGTTGGTCGCGTAGTTCACGGCGACCTTCGCGCCCTCGCGGGCCAGCTCCACCGCGATTGCCCGGCCGATCCCCCGCGACGCGCCCGTCACGAGCGCCGTCTTGCCTTCGACTCTTCCCATCGGTCATCTCCTTGTTGTTCGACCGCCGCGCCTTGCCGCGCGCCGGAGTTGCTGGTTGCGTGCGGATGTTCTCAATCGCGCTCGAATACCGCGGCAATGCCCTGGCCGCCGCCGATGCACATCGTCACAAGCGCACGCTTGCCCCCAGTGCGTGCGAGCTCGTAGAGCGCCTTGATCACGAGGATCGCGCCGGTCGCGCCGATGGGGTGGCCGAGCGAAATGCCGCTGCCATTGGGGTTGGTGCGCTCCATCGGCAGCTTGAGTTCGCGGCAGACGGCGAGCGCCTGCGCGGCGAACGCCTCATTGACCTCGAACACGTCGATGTCGTCGAGTCCGAGCCCGGTCTTCGCGAAGAGCTTCTGCACCGCGGGTACCGGTCCGATGCCCATGAACTTCGGGTCGACGCCTGCGTAGCTATAAGCAATCAGGCGGCCCATCGGCTTCAGCCCGCGTTTATTGGCTGTTTCGCGGTCCATCAGCACGACCGCGGCGGCAGCGTCGTTGATGCTGGATGCGTTACCCGCGGTCACCGACCCGGCCGGATCGAACACGGGTCGCATCTTGCCGAGCTTGTCGGCCGTGGTGCCGGGACGCGGCCCTTCGTCCATCTCGAAGGGCACCTTGTCCTTCTTGACCTGGATATCGACCGGGACGATCTGCGCCCGGAAATAGCCATGGTCGACGGCGAGGCCGGCGCGGCGGTGGCTTTCCGCGGCAAGCGCATCCTGGTCCTCGCGCGAGATCGCGTATTTCTTGGCGACGTTCTCGGCGGTGATGCCCATGTGGCAGTCGTCGAACGGGTCGGAGAGCGCGCCGACCATCATGTCGATCATCTTGCTGTCGTTCATGCGCGCCCCCCAGCGCATCGCCGGCACGGAGTAGGGGCTGCGGCTCATGTTTTCGGCGCCGCCGCCGACGGCCACGTCGGCATCGCCGAGCATGATTGCCTGGGCCGCCGTGACGATCGCCTGGAGGCCGCTGCCGCAGAGGCGATTCAGCGTCAGTGCCGGCGTTTCGACGGGCAGCCCGCCGCGGACCCCCGCCACGCGCGCCAGATAGTGATCGTGCGCGTCGGTGTGGATGATGTTGCCGAACACGCAATGCCCCACATCGGCGGGCTTCACCCCGGCGCGCTTCACCGCCTCGCGCACGCATTTCGCCGCGAGCTCGCTCGGCGGAATGTCCTTGAGACTGCCGCCATAGCTTCCGATCGCCGTTCGCACGCCACTCAATACCACGACTTCACGCGTCATCGCTTTCCTCCAGAGTTCGATGCTCGCGGAGCGAAGACTCGCGCGGGCAGGGGGCCATCCAGCGGCACGGTTGTCGTCGGCCGCTTGTTGGGAGCGCGCAACTTCGCCCGGGCGCGCGCCGGAAGCGGAAACATACATCCAACTTCGCCAGGCGAACAGGCGAACAGGCGAATTGTTGATTGCCGAATTCCTCGGTTATGCCGATTCCGACACGACGAATGCGAACGCGGGTGTCATGTCAGCTTGGGCGCGAGTCGACGCGAGTCCCGCACGCCGCAGCACCTCTGCAGCTTGGCGCAACGGGATGACTCCACGTGCCTTGCGGCATTGGAGGAAATTCGTTGTCGGGATGGCTGAACCTGGCTCGACCGTCGTTGCCGCGGTTTGGGACGACGAAAGGCGGAAAGGCTCGAGCCGCGGCGTTCCGGCCCCGCGGGCGACGCTACAACACTACAAAGAGCCCGCTATCTCCCCGACCCTTCGGGCATGCGCGCCCGGAAGTTCGTCACGATCGGCAAGGCCGGAAGCCACGAAAGGTTTTCACGGATCCGGCACCGCGTCTCGGGGCACGGCGAAAGGTGTTTCTGCCCGCGGATCGAGGCCCCAATTGATCGAAAACGGGCCTTTGGCGCTATTTCCTCGTGCGGTCGCCCGGATAGGCGCATTTGGATTGGCATGCTCCTTGCAGAAACTTCCCATTGCACAAGCGGCGCCGGGCCGATCGACCGCGCACCAGGGCCGGCTCTTCGGCAGCGGGGCCGGGATGCGGGGCCCGGAGTTCACGGGAAAGCGGGCCACACGAAACGTGCCGACCGAGCCTTCAATGAAGCAGCAAGGCGCCGGGCGTCCCGAGCGGGGGACGAGGCGTTCGGTCGCCAGTTTTGCGGTCCAGGCGGCGCTGGCCGTCGCTTTGGTGCACCTTGCGTTAGTCGTGCCGTACGCGTCGGGTTGGCTCGGCGGGATCCCATTCGCGCTCGCCGCTGTCGTGTTGTCGAGCCTCGCCGTCGGACAGCTCGCTCTGCCGTTGTCGCACCTGCTGCAAAATGTGGACGAGATCATCGACAAGTTCTGGGTCGGTGCCGAAGACCAATCGAACCCAACGAAACACGCGAACGGCTGGAGGGGTCTCGACGGCGAACTCGAACAGCTGCATGTGCGTACGCTCGAACGCGTGGCGGAACTCAGGGCCGAGCGCCGTGATGCGCTGCGTCGGAACCGCGCGAGTCGCCGCATCGCGCAGCACCTGATGCTGGCCCAGCGCATCGCTCGAATCGGCAGCTGGGAATGGCTGCGAGCGAAGAATCGCGTGGCCTGCTCCGCGGAGATCTACCGGCTGCTCGGCATCGACCCGAGCGAGCTGCGCCAGACGCCTGCCTCACTGCTCGAGCTGATCGACGAGGATGATCGCCGCGCGTTCCGCCGCTGGATCATCAAGCTCTCGCAGGGCGTCACGCGGCATGGCTTCGACCTGCGGATGCGCGCGCGGACCGGAGAGCTGCTGCACGTCCACGTGATGGGTGAAGCGTTGCGCGACCCCGATGGGCGCACGATTGGCGTCGTCGGCACGGTCCAGGACGCCACCGAGCGCACGCACGCGATCCAGCAGATCCATCGGCTCGCCTACTACGACGTGCTGACGGAGTTGCCCAATCGATCTCGTTTCTACGAAAAGCTGGCCGAGACGCTCGACGCCGCGCGGCGCACGAGCAGGTCGTTCGCGCTGATGTTTCTCGACCTCGACCAGTTCAAGCGCATCAACGACACGCTGGGGCATGCCGTGGGCGATGACCTTCTGCGCATCGTCGCGCAGCGGCTTACGCGGGTGCTTCGCGTGGACGATGGCGCCGCGCCGCCGCGCGGAAAGTCCGCCGAGCGCGACGTGTGCCGGCAGGGCGGCGACGAGTTCATCGTGCTGCTGAACGGCGTGGCGACCGAGGAGCAGGCCACGCGTGCCGCCGGCCGTGTGATCGAGGCGCTGGCGCAGCCGATCATGCTCGGTACCCAGGAAGTCTTCGTGGCGGCGTCGATCGGGATCGTGCTCTACCCGCGCGACGGCCCGGATCTCGATTCGCTGCTGAAGAACGCCGACGTGGCGATGTATCACGCCAAGGCCGAGGGTCGGAACCGCTATTCGTTCTATCACGACTCGATGCGACAGGCGACGGCGGCACGACTGTCGCTCGAGCGTGACCTGCGCCGCGCGATCGAGGGCGAGCAGTTCGAGCTGCACTACCAGCCGCAGATCGACGTGCAGACCGGCAGGATCACCGGCATGGAAGCGCTCGTGCGATGGAACCATCCGGTGCTCGGGATGCTCTGGCCGAAGCACTTCGTCAGCGTCGCGGAAGAGGCGGGGCTGATCATGGCGATCTGGGAGTGGGTCTTCGTGACGGCGCTGATCCAGCACAACACATGGCTGGAGGAAGGGCTGCCGGCAATCACGATCAGCGTCAACATGTCGAGCATCCAGTTCACCGATCCCGCGCTCGCCGCTCGAATCGTGGAGATCGCGCGCGTGGTCGGCGTGCCGCTCGAGCACGTCGAGCTCGAAGTCACCGAGTCGGCGCTGATGCGCGATTTCGACGGTGCACTCGCGACGCTCCAGACGCTGCGCAATCTGGGCGTCCGGATCGCGATCGACGACTTCGGCACCGGGTACTCGTCGCTGTCCTATCTGCGCCGGTTGCCGCTCGACAAGCTGAAGTTCGACCAGGCGTTCACCGCGGACGCGGTCGAGAGCGCCGAGGGCGCGGCGATCGCCCGGGCGATCCTCGCGATGGCCCAAAGCCTCCGCCTGACCGTCGTCGCCGAGGGCGTCGAGACGCAGCGGCAGATCGACTTCCTGACCGACCTGGGTTGCACGACGATGCAGGGCTATCTGCTGAGCCGGCCGTTGCCCGCTCCCACGATGACCGAATTCCTGCGCCGATACACGATATACGGAATGTCGTCCACGCCGCTCCCGCTCGATTCGCCGCCGGCGAGCGGGGTCGCGCCGCCTTCCCCCTCCGTGCACTGAACGGCCGATGGCCACAGCGCGGGTCGGTGGTCGCATTTTTTGCCGGCGCCGTCGCGTTACGCCGCACTCACGACGGGCCAGCCACTCTGCTGCGGCCGTCGGCGCGAGTCGTGCACGGTCTTCACACCGGCGATGCGCCGCATGGGAGTCGGGGCCCCGGTGTTAGGATGGTGCGGCGCGGGCTCGACGGGATGCGTCGCACTGGTTCTTGCGACGCAAGCGGCTGCGGAGCCGCGTGGGCTGCGCGAGGGGTACGGGCGCCGCGGCGTCGGACAGGCATGAACTGAGGGCTTCTCGGTGGACATTTCGAGCCGCGGGTTTGCCGATGTCGTCGTGGTCGTGGCGGTGGGTCGCATCGATCACGCCTCGGCCGGCGAATTCGAGCGCGCACTGATGCCGCTCCTCGACCCTTCGCGCGGCGCGGATGCCGGCCTCGTGCTGGATTTCACCCGGATCGGCTACATCAGCAGCGTCGGGCTGCGCGTGCTGATGGTCGCGGCGAAGCAGATGCGCGCACGGAGGGCGCGCATCGCGGTGGCCGGCCTGCAACCCGTCGTCCGTGAGATCTTCGCGATCAGCCGATTCGACACCGTACTCGACGTGTTCGCATCGGTCCGGGCAGCGCTCCAGGCGATTTCACCGGCCGCGCTCGCGGCATTCGACGCTTCCGCTCCGCGACCCGGACCATGAAACGGATCCGCTTCTGGGGCACGCGCGGCTCGCTGCCGGTCGCGCTCACCGCCGCCGAGCTGCGCCGCCGGCTGGTCGCCGCGCTCACCGGCGCTCAGGGGCGCGCGCTGCATTCGGATCGCGACGTCGAAGCCTACGTCGACGGCCTCGAGTTCGCCGTCGCCGGCACGTTCGGCGGGCACACGTCGTGTGTCGAGATCGAGACGGGCGCTCCCGAGTACGTGCTGTGCGACCTCGGAAGCGGCGTGCGCCCGTTCGGGCAGGCCGCGATCGCGCGGCACGGGCCCGCGGCACCCCAGACCTACCACGTCTTCATGTCGCACGTGCACTGGGACCACATCATGGGGCTGCCGTTCTTCGTGCCCGCGTACATCCCCGGCAACCGCATCCGCATCTACGGCGGCCACGCCGAGCTCGAATCGGCACTGCGGCGCCAGATGGACCCGCCGTCGTTCCCGGTCGACTTCTCGCTGCTGCGCGCAAACATTGAATTCGTGCGTCTCGTCCCCGGCACCCGCTACGAGATCGCCGGGATGACCGTGCGCACGCTGCGGCAGCGGCACACCGGCGACTCCTACGGCTACCGGTTCGAGCGCGACGGCCGGACGATCGTGTATACGACCGACTCCGAGCACGCGCTCGAGGACCCGGCGGAGACCGACGCATTCATCGAGTTCTTTCGTGGCGCCGACGTCGTCGTGTTCGACGCGATGTACTCGCTCGCCGACGCGATCTCCGTCAAGGCCGATTGGGGGCATTCGAGCAACATCGTCGGCGTCGAACTCTGCCAGCTCGCCGGCGTGGCGCACCTGTGCCTCTTCCATCACGAGCCGGCTTCCAACGACGCGGCGATCGCCAGGCTGCTGGCGGACACGCGGCGGCTCGAGGAGATCACCCGCACCGGTTCGACGATGCACGTTTCCGCTGCCTACGACGGGATGGAAATCGAGTTTTGACGCCTGCGACGAACGCGGAGGCACCGACGTCGCGCACGGGCCGCATCCGTCTCGCGGGTGCGGCACTGATCGTCGCACTGGCGGCGCTGATCGGGATTTCGCCGCGCGCGACCGAGCCGCTGCGGGAGGCATGGTTCGACCTCTACCAACGGCTTCTGCCGCGCAGCGTGAGCGCGATGCCGGCGGTCGTGGTCGAGATCGACGCGAAGAGCCTGGCCTCGCTCGGGCGCTGGCCGTGGCCGCGGTCACTGCTGGCCGATCTCGTCCTTCGCATCAACCGGCATCAGCCCGCCGCCGTGGGGGTGGACATTCTCATGCCCGAGCCCGATCCGCTGTCGCCGGAACGGCTGCTCGGTCGCGCGGGCGCCGAGCCGCCCGCCGCGGCGGGCGCGCTCGCCCAATTGCCGACCAACGACGCACTGCTCGCGCGTGCGCTTGCCGCGGCGCCTGCCGTGCTGGCTGTGGCGGGCATGCCCGAGCGCACGGGCATGCTGCTGCGCGCGCCGCCGTTCGTGGTCCAGGATTCCGCGTCCGGCGGCTCCACCCGGCGAGCCGCGCCGATGGTCGAGCGTTTCGCCGGCGCGCTGACCAGTATCGAGCTGCTGAACGGCGCCGCGAGCGGCTGGGGAATCATCTCGGCCGATCCCGTGGGCGGCGTGATCCGCCGCTTGCCGCTTGTCGCAGAGATCGATGGCACGCTGATCGGCGCGCTCGCAATCGAGCTCTTTCGCGTCGCGGCGCACGAGCCGTCGCTGCGCCTCGTCGTTTCAGGTCCATCGGTGCAGGGCATCGTGATCGGGAATGCGTTCGTGCGTACCGACGCCGACGGCGGCGCACGCGTGTACTTCTCGCCACGCAACGGCGGGCGCTTCGTTTCGGCGATCGACGTGCTGCAGGATCGCGTCGACCCCGAGCGGTTGCGGCAGAAGCTCGTGCTGGTTGCCGTCACCGGCCTCGGGCTGGGCGAGTATCACTACACGCCGGTAGGCGAACGCATGCCGGGGAGCGAGATCCATGCGCAGCTCCTCGAGAATCTGTACGAGGGCGCGTTGCTATTCCGGCCGGCGTGGGCGCCGCTGCTCGAAGGCGCGGCGTTCGCGCTGCTCGGTGCGCTCTTGGTCTGGGTCACACCGCTGTGGAAGCCGCGCGACGCGACGGCGCTGGCGCTGATCGGCGCCGGCATCATGCTGGCCGCGGGCTATTCCGGGTTTCGCTCGCAGCGGCTGCTTTTCGATGCGGCAACGCCGGTGGCCGGCATTGCGTCGCTCTTCGGCGCGCTGCTCGTGCTGACGCTCGCCGAAGCGACACGCCAGCGGAGATCGCTCGAACAGGTGCTGCAGCGCCAGCGTGAGGACAACGCCCGCATCGCCGGCGAACTCGACGCTGCGCGGCGGATCCAGATGGCGATGCTGCCGCGCGCCGAGCAGCTGGGCGACGAGCACCGCATCGACCTCGCCGCATCGATGCTGCCGGCACGGGAAGTCGGCGGCGACCTCTACGATTTCTTCCGGCTGGATGGGCGCCGGCTGTTCTTCCTGATCGGCGATGTCGCGGGCAAGGGCCTGTCGGCGAGCATCTTCATGGCGGTCAGCAAGGCGCTCTACAAGAGTGCGACGCTGCGGACGTCCGCGCCGGACATGGGAGCGCTCATGTCCGCAGCGAACACCGAGGTCTCGCGCGACAACCCGGAGATGCTGTTCGTCACGGCATTCGCCGGCATCCTCGACCTCGAATCCGGCGACCTTTCGTACTGCAATGCCGGGCACGAAAATCCCTGCCGGGTTCATCCGGCCGAACGTGAGGTCCGGCCTATCGGCGATGGCGACGGTCCGCCGTTGTGCGCGGTGGACGATTTCGCGTACCGGGGCGCGCACCTGGCGTTGCGGCCCGGCGAGCTCCTGTGTGCCGTCAGCGACGGCGTGACCGAGGCGCAGAATCCGGCGGGCGAGCTCTACGGCAATGCGCGCCTTGCGGGGCTTCTTGTCGACCTGCGCGAGCCCGAGCGGTCCGCGCGCGACGTCGTCGCTGCCGTGCTTGCCGACGTGGCCGGGTTCGTGGCGGGTGCCGAGCCTTCGGACGACATCACCGTGCTGGCGCTGCGCTGGAACGGGCCGCGGGCCGCGGATACGTCCGATCGCGTGAGCCGCTGAGAGTACGCGCAGGATCTGCCGGCGCGGCCCGCGAGGATCGGGCTTCAGCGCACGACGATCTCGACCCGCCGATTGCGGGGTTCGGCCACGCCGTCGGCCGTCGATACGGCCGGCTCGCGCTTGCCGCGTCCGACCGCGACGATGTCGTCGGAGGCGATCCCGCGCCGGATCAGCACCGCCCGGACGGTTTCCGCGCGCTTGCGGGCAAGCGCGTCGTTGAAGGCATCGGTCCCCGTGAGGTCCGTGTGGCCGACGACGACGATGTCCGGAACCGGATAGCGCGCGATTTCCATGATCACGGTTTCGACCGTGCGTTTCGATTCGTCGGTGAACTCGTCCGTCTGCTCGACGAAGTACAGCGTGAACACCTGCGAGCGCATCGGCTGCGCCGCGAGCGCTGTCCCGAAGCTTGCCTGCACCTCCGCGGCATTAGTCGAGTAGGCCTGCGGTCCGGAGGAGGTGATATCCGCAGCCGCGTAGGGCTGTTCGAGCACGAGCGTCTTGTCGCCCTGCTGCACCGTCACGGCCGTGCTGCGACCGTCTTTTTCCGGGAGCAGCACCACCGTGCCCGACTTCGTGGCGCAGCCCGCGAGGCACGCCACGACGAGCGCGCCGGCGAACGGGCGCCTAGCGCCGTGCAGCCACCGGCTCATGAGCGGTCACCGCGAACTCGGTCCCGCGCACGCCAAGAACGGCGAACGGCGTGCGGACCGTCATCGCCTCGGGCGACTGCCTGGCGATGCGCCCGGAGACCACGGCGAGCGAGCCCGTCGAAAGCGAGGTGTCGAAACGACCGCGGTTCGTCGTCGTGTCGAACTCGTAGCGATCGAGTGAAAGGACGCTGTTCGGGCCGGCGGAGAGCAGCGAGTCGTCGCTCATCGTGATGCCGACCGACGCGTCCGCGCCCGTCTTGACCACGTCCGCGGTCTGCAGTCGCATTCCCACGGCGGCGGGAAGCGACTGGCCGCCGCGCTCGATCGTCACCGGACCCTTCGCGACCTTGATCTGGCCGATCTCGGCCGCGCTCGCCAGGGGAACCATTCCGGCGATCCACGCGACGGCAAGTAGCCGCTGCCAAATCCTCGATTCTTTCCCCATCGTTCCCCTCCTCGCGAAAACGAAGCCGCGCAATCCTCCGCAGCGATGTCGCGGGCAGCATCCCGGCGAAATCCCGGCACGCCTACTGCCCGGGTGGTCGCCCCGCAGCGACGCGCAGTGAAGACGACCGCGACCTCTCGCACGCTGCCGGAAGGCGAAAACGGCGCCTTCGCGGCGCAGATCGGCATGCTGCACCAAACGCGCGCCTTTGTCGAAGGCTTCCGTGCGAGCGTTGGCATCGCACAGGGCGACACGCTGCGGCTGCCGGCTTGCGTCGGGTCAGCGCAGATGGTGGATCTGCTGGCCCAGCATCTCCGGAATGATCAGCGTCACGCCACGCTCGGTCACGTGGAAGCGACGCCCGTCCTCGACCGGGTCGACCCCGACGACCAGTCCATCGGGCAGCCGGCAATGCTTGTCGACGACCGCGCGCTTCAGTACGACATGGCGTCCGATCTCGACATTGGGCAGGATCACCGAGTCCTCGATCGTGCAATAGCTGTGCACGCGCACTTTGGAGAACAGCAGTGAGCGGCGCACCGTCGACCCGCTGACGATGCAGCCGCTGCCTACGATCGAGTCGAGCGCCGTGCCGCGGCGATCGTCGTCGTCGAACACGAACTTCGCCGGCGGAAGCTGCTCCTGGTAGGTCCAAACCGGCCATTCCTCGTCGTAGAGGTTGAGCTCGGGTTCGACTTGCACCAGCGCGAAGTTGGCCTCCCAGAACGCGTCGACGGTCCCCACGTCGCGCCAATAAGGAACGCCCTTGCTCATGTTGACACAACTGCGGGCGAAGTCGTGGGCGCGGACGCGCGCACCCTCGGCGATCAGGCGCGGGATCAGGTCATGGCCAAAGTCGTGGCTCGAGTTGGCGTCGTCGGCGTCGCGCAGCAGCTCCGTGTAGAGGAAGTCGGCGTCGAAGACATAGATGCCCATGCTTGCAAGCGCGCGGTCGGGACGCGCGGGCATCGGAGTCGGGTGCGCGGGCTTCTCCTCGAAGTTCACGACCCGGCCGTCGGCTTCGACACACACCACGCCGAGCGAGCTCGCATCCGCGAGTGGCACATCGACGCTGGCGATCGTGATCTGCGCCCGGTTGGCGACGTGCTCCTCGATCATCCGGCCGTAGTCCATCTTGTAGACGTGATCGCCGGCGAGAATCAGCACGAAATCCGGCGCATGGCGACGCAGGATATCGAGGTTCTGGTAGACGGCGTCGGCGGTGCCCAGGTACCAGCTCGCCTCGACGCGCTGCTGCGCCGGCAGCAGCTCGACGAACTCGTCGAAACGCCCGTCGAGAAAGCTCCAGCCGCGCTGCACGTGGCGGATCAGGCTCTGCGACTTGTACTGGGTGAAGATTCCGATGCGCCGGATGCCCGAGTTCACGCAATTGGACAGCGTGAAGTCGATGATCCGGAACTTGCCGCCGAACGGGATCGACGGCTTGGCTCGCCAGTTGGTGAGCTCCTGGAGCCGCGTTCCCCGTCCGCCGGCGAGGATCAGCGCGAGCGTGCTCCTCGTCAGCGGCCCGGGCGCGTGCAGGCGATGTGCGCCCAACGGAAAGAGCGGTATGACTCGGTGTTCGCGGAGGATGCTCATCGGGGATACCTACTTTGCCCTTCCGGGAGCGGGACATGCCACACCCGCAATCATGCGGGCCGACATCGATCGTCGTCGCCACGCGTCAACGACCTGCAATTGCCTGACCGCACGCTTTGACGCGAAGCCGATCGGGCGTGTCGCCTGACCTCGTCAGATTACGCCTGCTGGCGGAGAGATGCACGGCCTCGGCGGGCAGTTCGCGCCGACGCGAAGGTTGGATGGGATGGGTGATCGCACCGGCGTTTCGTCGTCGTCCGTTCATTTCCTGCTGACCGCCCCGAAGGGTTTCGGCTACCATCTCGCTGCGCGAGCCGGGTTGCGGCCACGTGCAACCGTCGCTGCCCGTCCGTTGATCCGAAGAACCAACCTGAGTCCCCGACGATGGCCAATGCCGTAGACAACCCCGCCCCCACCCGGAGACCACGACGCGACGGCGGCTGGGTGTGGCTCACGCTGCTCGCGCTCATTGCACTCGCGGCCCTGTGGTTCTGGGCGATGATCGCCTGGAGCTACTCGTCCGGCGAGCGGGCGGGCTGGGTGCAGAAGTTCTCGAAGAAGGGCTGGATCTGCAAGACCTGGGAGGGCGAGCTCGCGCTCGTCACGATGCCAGGCACCGCGCAGGAGAAGTTCCTGTTCACCGTGTGGGACGACGGCGTGGCGCAGCAGATGAACGCGGCGATGGGCAAGCGCGTGTCGCTGCACTACGACGAGAAGGTCGGGCTGCCCGGTAGCTGCTTCGGCGAGACCCGTTACTGGGTGAACGGCGTCAAGGCGGTCGAGGATATCCCGCTCGCGCCGGGCATCGTCGTGCCGACGCAACCCCAGGCGCCAGCCCCCGTTCCCCAGGCAGTTCCCGCGCCTGCCGCACCGGCTCCCGCGGCCCCCGGCGCACCGCCGGCGCCGAAGTAGCGGTCCAGGCGGTGGAACCTGACGGCCCGCGTATCGGGAGATCGTGGAGCCGGAACATCGCTTCGGTGTGACGGTTCTTCCGAGAATCGCGCGCGGCTGATAGGACCCTCGCGACGCCTGGCAGTGCGTGTTGTCCGCTTGCCCCAAATCAAGAACGCCGCATCGCGATCGCCGGAAAATCAACACATATCGCGCCGCCGCCGTTGCGGTATGGAAGGGCTGCGCGATGCAATGCGTCAGGGGAAGACGTCACGACCGTCGCCAGCGCTCGGATGCGCCGCAACGCGGGTGACCGCCCATGCCCGATCGGGATTACGACATCGTGCTCTTCGGCGCGACGGGTTTCGTCGGGCAGCGCGCAGTTCGATATCTTGCGCGAAGCCCGGAGACCGCGGCGCTGCGCTGGGCGATTGCCGGCCGCGACGCGGACCGACTCGAAGCGCTGAAGGCATCGGTCGGCGAAGGCGCGCAGGCCGCGCACGTCCTCGTCGCGGACACCCGCGACCCGCGCGCGGTGGAAAGCGTTGTCGGACAAACGCGCGTTCTCGCGAACCTGGCAGGCCCGTTCGCGCTGTACGGCGGCCCCGTGGTCGATGCATGCGTGCGCCTGCGGACGCACTACGTGGATATCACGGGAGAAACCGTCTGGGTCCGCGGACTCGTCGACCGGTATCACGATCGCGCGCAAGCGGACGGGACGCGCATCGTTCCGTGCTGCGGATTTGATTCGGTACCCGCCGACCTCGGCTGCTTTCTCGTCGCGGCCCACATGCGAAGGACGCTGGGTGTGGGCTGCAGCAGGGTGACCGCGTACTACCAGATGTACGGGGGTTTCAACGGCGGAACGGTGGCCTCGAACCTGCTGCGTCACGAGTCGGGGGCGTTCGAGACCGGCCGCAATCCATTCCTTCTTAACCCGGAGGACGCGCAGTCGCGCGACGATATCGAGCGCAACGCCGACCCGGTTGGTGCTCGATTCGACAAGGAGATCGGGACGTGGGTGGGGCCCTTCATCATGGGGCCGATCAATACGCGCGTCGTGCGGCGCAGCGCTGCCTTGTACGGCCGGTGGGGAGAGCCTTACGGAGCCCGCTTCCGCTATCAGGAGTACACGCGCTTCGACCCGCCGTTTGCTCATGCGAAAGCCGTGCTGGTGAGCGGCGCGATGGCGGCGTTCGATCGGGCGATGGAAGGGACGCGCATGCGCCGACTGCTGGTTCCGCTGCTGCCGAAGCCCGGCGAGGGACCGTCGGAAAAGACGATGGCCACGGGCTGGTTCACGTGCGCGCTGGTGGGCTTCACCGAGGACGGACGCAAGGTGACTGCGCGGATTGCGGACAAGGGCGATCCGTCGAATCGGGTCACCGCGAAGTGCGTCTGTGAGTCAGCGCTCGGCCTCGCACGGAACGCGGGTGCCCTCCCGGGAGGCGCGCAGCGCGGCGGCGTGCTGACACCCGCGACAGCGCTCGGGAACCTCATGGTCCGCCGGCTGCGCAACGCGCAGACGCTGATCGAGATCGATGCCTGACCGGTTGAGCTCGATTCATCCATTCAAAGCGGGGGAGGACGCGATGCGCGATCGGCAACAGATACGCACTTCGACCGCACTGATGTTGCTGCTGGCGCTTGCGGCGCCGGCGTTGTGGGCGCAGTCGACGGCAAGCAAGTCCGACCTGGGAGCGTCTTCTGCGGCGCGCGATCGATTCATTGCCGCCGGCTCCGTTTCGGTCGCGAGGCCCGTCGCGGGCGATCTGATCGCCGCCGGTGGAGAGATCGACGTGTCGGCTGACGTCGGAGGCGATGTCGTCGTGGCCGGGGGCAATGTGCGCGTCGGTGCGCCCATCCGGCAGGGGATCTATGCCGCTGGCGGTCGTGTGCTCATCAACGCTCCCGTGCAGCGCAACGTGCGCGTCGCCGGTGGCCGCGTCGAACTCGGGCGGCAGGCGAGAATTGCGGGCAACGCGACGATCGGTGCCGGCGACGTCGCGGTCGACGGTGCCGTCGGGGGCACGCTGCAGATCGGCGGCGGCCACGTCTTCATCAACGGACCGATCGCCGGCGATGTCGAAGTCGGCGGCGGGGACATCGAGCTCGGACCGGACGCCCGGATCGAGGGCAGGGTGCGCTACGCGAGCGGCAACGAAATCCGGCGCGACGCGGCCGCGCAGGTGCGTGGCGGTGTCGAGCGCATCGACGTGGATACCGCTGCGGCCTGGCCACTCGGTGCGCGGCAGCGTCCGGGACGTGCCGCGGGTTGGGCCTGGACCATCGGGCTCGCGCTGGTCGCCGCGGTGCTCGTGGCCGCGCTACCGACGGTGTTCGCAACCGTCAGTGATACGCTGCGCACACGTTGGGCGCTGTCGCTGCTCATGGGCTTTGTCGGGATCGTGTGCATTCCGGTCGCCGCCTTGATTGCGCTCATGACCGTGGTCGGCGTTTCGCTCGGGCTCGCGACGATCGCGCTCTATCTCGTGCTGCTTCTCGTGGGCTATGTTGCCGCCGGCATCGCCGTGGGGCACCTAGCCCTCCGGCGCTGGCGGCCCGCACGGGCGATGCAGATCGGCTGGCGTGTCGTCGCATCGGTCCTCGGAATGCTGGGGATCAGCATCCTCGGTCGCGTTCCTTACATCGGTGGGCTGGTCGTGCTGGCGGCGATGCTCGTCGGGATCGGCGCGTTGCTGCTGCAGCTGCGGCCGCGAACCGGAGCGGCCGCCGCGTGACGCGGTGGCGATTCGTGCGGGTCGCGCGAAGTCGCGATCCGATCCCGAACTCGCCCCACGTGAAGCCGGCTACTTCCGCCGCTCGGGCGGAGAGAAGCGCCAGACCTCATCATCGACGAGTGCGGGATCGGGCGCGGCGAACGACGCCTCGCGGTCGCCGCCGAACGTGAAGATCGACGGACGCATGCCGCCCGGGCCGCCCTTCACCACCAGCGACGCGAAGTCGTACTTCACGTCCTTCGGGCCGGTCGCGTTCCACGGCGAATCGCTTACCTGCTCCCAGTCCTTGCCATCGCGGCTTACCCAGACGTCGGCCGGATGTGCGGGCACGGTCGGGTTGGTGGGGAAGCCGAATCCGCCGAAGCAGACGATCGTGTCCTGCAACACCTGGCATTGATGGCCCGGACGGGCGCTCCAGCCCGCGGCGGCGGTGACGAGTTCCCAATCGGCGCCGTCACGCGAGCGCCAGACATCGTTGAAGTACGGGCACTGCAGGCCAGTCGGGCCCGGAAGACAGAGGAAGCCGTCCTCGCCGCCCAGCAGATAGAGGTAACCGTTCTTCTCCACGACGGCTGCGCCGGCACGGGGCGCCCACTGCGCGGCGCCGGTCACGAGCTGCCACGCGACGCCGTCCCGCGAACGCCACACGTCGTTGAAGAGCTTGCGCCCCGAGCCGCCGATGGCGATGTCGTCGCCCTGGCTGCCGCCGAGCACATAGATCCAGCCCCGGAACTCGATGGCGCTCAGGCCCGCACGCGCTTGCCAAGGCGCGCTCGGCGTCAGTTGTTCCCAATGCGAGCCATTGGTCGAGCGCCACACGTCGTTGAAGAACTTCGACGCGGGCACGAACGGCGGGCATGGTGGAGGCGGTACACCCGGCGCCGGTGATCCCGGGCAATTCGCCGGATAGGCGGGGTTCGGCCCGACACTGAAATCCTGGCCGCCCAGCACGAACATCGCGCCGCCCTTGGTCAGCGCCTTGAAGTAGCCGCGCGCCGACCAGATCCGGTCCGGCGCGACCGGATCGGCGATCGGGCCCGCCGCCACGAGCTTCCATGTCGCCCCCAAATCGCGACTCTCCCAGACGTCGTCCCAGAGGATGCTGCCGAACGGGTTGAACGGCATCGGATCGGGCGTGCGTCCGCCCATCAGGTAGAGGCGGTTGCGCAACTCCACGGCCTGCAGGCCCGCGCGCCCTATCCAGCCGGCGTCGTTGCCGTCGTACACCTTCGTCCACTCGTAGGCGGCGAAGTCGTTCGCGCCCTTGCCATGGTCGGCCTCAACTTGACCGGGGGCGAGAGCGAATGCGACGGCGATCAGACTGAAACAAGCAACGGCGATACGCATCGTGCTGTCTCCTGATGTTGATTTCCGGGTCGACCCGAGGGGGCAAGCCGGGGGAATACTAGGTCGAAGGCAGTTGCAGGCCAACTGGACAGGCGCGGACGCGATCGGGTCGCCGTCTCGAGCACATCCCGCCGGGGCGTGGGGTTCATCGTGTGCAGGCAGGCGACCGCGACTTCGTCATCGAAAGCGCCGCTCAGCCGGCGTAGCCGAGGACGGCGAAGAAGTGGCAGGTCGTGCCGGCGATGACAAACAGGTGCCAGACGAAATGCGCATACCGCCAGCGCGAGTCCAGCACGAAGAACACCACACCCACCGTGTAGGCGATTCCGCCGGCCGCAAGCCAGGCAAGACCAGGGGCGGCAACACGCTCGGCAAGTGGCCCGAGTGCCACGAGTGCGAGCCAGCCCATCGCCAGGTACAGGCCTGTCGAAACCACGGGATGCGGGATGCGATCGAACGCCTTGAGGACGATGCCCACCGCCGCCAGTCCCCAGATGATGCCGAACAGCGTCCACCCCCATGGGCCGGCGAGCGCACCCAGCGTGAACGGCGTGTACGTGCCGGCGATGAGCAGGTAGATCGCCCCGTGGTCCAGACGGCGGAAGATCGCCTTCGCGCGTGGATGCGGCAATGCGTGATAGAGCATCGACGCGCCGTAGAGCAGCACCATCGTCGTGGCGAACACGCTGGCGCCGACGATGCCTGCAGCGTTGCCGCCACGGGAGGTCGCGAGCATCAGGAACGGCACCGCGGCGATGGCCGCGATCAGCGCGAAGCCGTGGCTCACACTGTTGGCGACTTCCTCGCCCGGGGTCTGCGGTCGTTCCTCCATCGGCGGCATTGTTGCACAAGTGGCAACCGGCACAACGCTGCTTTGCACGGTCGCGGGCTGCGGACACGGGCGGGAGCGTCCGCGCGACTTCACACCGGCACTTGACGGCCGTCAACGTGCAATCCGTAGCTCCGTCGGAGACCAGTGTACTGAGTCAGAAATTCACGCGATAGATCGCGGCGAAATCGGGCGGCATGCTGCGTTACTCGGCCTCGCCGTAGAACGGGCTACTGTCTCGGCCTCGCGCCTAGCCTGCCGCCCGATTTCATCCACTCCGTTATCTTTGGAACTTCTGACTCAGTACACTAGCCGGAGATCGGCATCGAGTTCCTTCCGCGATGCGCGCCGCTATCCGAAGAATGTCTTGGCCGACGATGACATGACGCACGACCTCCATGTGATGGATCGCCGTTCGGGCGAGGATCGCCGGATCGAATGCGCGTGGCGCGCGTGACGAATCGCATGGCGCCGCCTCTCGAATCGCGGTTGCAGCGGCATGTCGAGATCCTCGCGGGCGAGATCGGCGAGCGCCACGTCGGCCGGCCGAAGGCGCTCCACGCCGCCGAGGCCTTCATTTCCGGCGAGCTGGCGTCGTTCGGCTACGAGGTCGCGCGGCAAACCTACTTCGCCGACGGCGTTGCCTCGTCGAACCTCGAGGTCACGGTGCCGGGCGATTCGCGGGCGACCGAGATCGTGCTGGTCGGCGCGCACTACGACACCGTCCCCGGCTCGCCGGGGGCCGACGACAACGCGAGCGGCGTTGCCGGACTGATCGAGATCGCAAGGAGTCTCCGCGATACGCGCCCCGCGTGTGCCGTGAAGCTCGTCGCATTCGTGAACGAGGAGCCGCCGTTCTTCTATTTCGGGGAAATGGGCAGCCGCGTCTACGCGCGCGCTGCGCGGCGCCGCGGCGACGACATCCGCGTGATGCTCTCGCTCGAGATGCTCGGCTGCTACAGCGATGCGGCCGGCAGCCAGGCGTATCCGCCGCTCCTGGGCTTCTTCTATCCGAACGCCGGCAACTTCATTGCTTTCGTCTCGAACCTCCGCTCGCGGCGGGCGCTCTGCGATGTCGTCGGCGCGTTCAAGGCCGCGTCGGCCTTTCCCGCGGAGAAGCTCGCAAGCCCGGGCATCGTGCCTGGCGTGTCGTGGAGCGACCAGCTGTCGTTCTGGCGCGAGGGCTATCCCGGCGTGATGGTGACCGACACCGCGTTCTACCGTTACGCACACTATCATCGGACCACCGATACGTCGGAGAAGCTCCGATATCCCCAGATGGCGCGCGTGGTGGACGGGCTTGCGAAGGCGGTGCTGGCGCTGGCTGCGGGTGCGGCGAAGGCGGAGGCTGCGGCGCCGTGACGGTGCGGCCTGTCGGGACGGCCGTTGCATGGCGACAGCGGATCGAGTGCTCGAGATCGACGGTTCATTCGGCGAGGGCGGAGGGCAGCTGGTCCGCACCGCGGTCGCCTTGTCGGCGATCACGGGAACGCGCGTGCGCATCCATGGCGTTCGTGCGAAGCGCAACAATCCCGGCCTCGCGCCGCAACACCTCGCAGCGGTGCGGGCCGTGGCGAGCCTCTGCGGTGCCGAGTGCGCGGGCCTCGAGTTGCGCTCGCAGGCGTTCACCTTCGCACCGGGCGCGTTGCGCGGTGGGGTGTTCCGGTTCGAAGTCGGCACCGCGGGCAGCGTCACGCTCGTGCTGCAGGCGCTGATGCCGGTGCTCGCGTGTGCGCCGGTGCCGTCGCGGGTGACCGTGGTCGGCGGCACCGACGTGCGGGCAGCACCGCCGCTCGACTATTTTCGGCACGTTCTGCTCGCGCGGCTGGGGCGGATGGGCCTCGACGTCGAATGCCGTGTCGCCCGGCGCGGCTCTTACCCGCGCGGCGGCGGCGAGGTCGAGGTTGCCGTTGCACCGGCGCGGCCGCACGCACTCGCGCCCGAGCCTCGCGCGCACGCTCCGCACATCGAAGGCATCGCGCACGTGGCGAACCTTCCTGCCCACATCGCGCTGCGGATGCGCGCGGGGGCGCTCGCCCGGCTCGGCGCACATCCGGCCCGCATCGACACGATGGTCCTCGGCGGCGCGGATGCGCTCGGGCAAGGCGGTGCGATCGTGGTCTGGGCGCGCTTCGGGCACTCGGTGCTCGGTGCCGGTCGCGTCGCCTTGCGCGGCGTTCGTGCGGAGACGCTCGGCGACGAGGCAGGCACCGAGCTCGCGGCCGATCTCGCGGCCGGGGCGACGCTCGACATCCACGCCGTCGACCAGGTGCTGGTCTACCTCGCGCTCGCCGGCGGCGGTGCCTTTCTTGCGCGCACCGTCACGAGCCACGCCCGAACCGCGATGTGGCTTATCGAGCAGTTCCTGCCGATACGGTTCGATGTCGACGTGGGGCAGCATCTCGCGCGGATCGAGCTGCGAGCGCGATGATACCGATCCACGACCTTCTGCACCGCATCCAGTGGGATCCCGGTTTCGGCGAGGCCGATTTCGAGATCGGATACCTCGATCGCCTGACCGGTGAGATCGTGCGCGTGCCGTTCCACCGCGTCCGCTTCGAGAAAGGCGAGCATTTTGCGTTCGAGGCGATCGAGGACGACGGCAGCCTGCACAGCGTGCCCCTGCATCGCGTGCGCGAAGTCCGGCGAAACGGCGAGCTGATCTGGCAGCGCGTTGCGGAGAATCCTGCCCGCAGCTAGGGTCAGGCCCCCGGTGCGCTGCTGTCATACGCGCCGACGCTTGACCACCGTCAACGTGCATTTCGCGACGACGCCGGAGACTAGAACCTATCGCATAATCAGCCGCACCCGTGGATGATTATGAGATAGGTTCTAAGCGGAGATCGGCATGAAGCTCCTGCCGCAAATGACGCCGCTATCCGGAGAGTGCCTTGGCTGACCGGGACATGACGCACGACCTCGAGCCGGCGGATTCCCGTCTGGGTGCAGAGCAATTGGTACGCCGCTGCACGCTGGAGAACCTCGCGTTCGAAACGACGAACGATTTCGGCGAAACGAACGACATCGTCGGTCAGCCGCGCGCGGTGGAGGCGATCGAGTTCGGCATCGACATCCGCGAGGAGGGCTACAACCTGTTCGCCATGGGCACGGAAGGTGTCGGCCGCCGCACGATCGCCAAGCGTTTCCTCGACCGCGCGGCGGGCGCACGCCCGGTTGCCTCGGACTGGTGCTACGTGTTCGACTTCCACGCGGCGCACCGTCCGCGCGCGATCGCGCTGCCGGCAGGGCGCGGTGTCGCGTTCAAGCGCGACATGGAGCGCTTGGTCGAGGACCTGCGCGCCGGCATCCCGGCGGCATTCGAGGCGGACGAGTACCGCACGCGCAAGCAGGCGATCGAGAACGAGCTGTCCGAGCGCCAGGAACAGGCGATCCAGGCTGTCGGTGAGCATGCGGCAAGCCAGAAGATCGGGCTGCTGCGCACGCCCGGCGGATTCGCCTTCGCGCCGCTCGACGGCGAGAACGTGATGCCGTCCGACAAGTTTCACGCGCTGCCGGAAGAGGAACAGAAGCGCATACAGCACGCGATCGAGGAACTGCAGGCCGAGCTCGAGCGCGTCATTCAGGAGGTGCCCAAGTGGCGGCGCGAGGCGCAACACACGCTGCGCGAGCTCGACCGCCAGGTGACGCGCGGGGCGATCAACAGCCTGATCGAGGAGATGAGGTCGGCTTACCGGGACCTGGCGGCGATCGAGCAGTACCTGGGCCACGTCCAGGATGACGTCCTCGACCACGCGCAGTACTTCCTGCAACCGAAGGACGGCGAGGGTGGCGGCCTGATGGGGGTCATGCTCGCGCGCTTCGATGCGGGCGAGGCCGCGCTGCACCGCTACGCGGTCAATTTGCTGGTCGATCACAGCACGAGTGCGAGCGCTCCGATCGTCTACGAGGAGAACCCGACGCACGATAACCTGGTCGGCCGCGTCGAGCACGTGTCGCACATGGGCGCGCTGACGACCGACTTCACGCTGATCAAGGCAGGTGCGCTGCATCGCGCGAACGGCGGCTACCTGATACTCGACGCACAGAAACTGCTCATGCAGCCGTTCGCCTACGAGGCGCTCAAGCGCGCCCTCCGGTCGCGCGAAATCCAGACTGAGCCTCTCGGTCACGCGCTCGGCCTGCTCTCCACGCAGTCGCTCGAACCGGAACCGATTCCGCTGGACATCAAGGTCGTGCTGGTCGGGCAGCGCGAGCTCTACTACCTGCTGCATGCCTTCGATCCCGAGTTTCGCCGGCTGTTCAAGGTCGCGGTCGATTTCGAGGAGGACATGAAGCGTACCGCCGACGCGGAGCTCGTCTACGCGCGGCTCGTCGCCGCGATGGTGAGGCAGAAGCGCCTGCGACCGTTCGATCGCACGGCGGTCGGCCGCGTTGTCGAGCATGCGGCCCGGTTCTGCGGCGATGCCGAGCGACTTTCGGTCGAGATGAGTCCGCTGCTCACGGTGCTCGAGGAAGCGAATTACTGGGCCGGTGCACACGATCGCGCAATCGTCACAGCGGCCGACGTGCAGCAGGCAATCGACGCCCAGCTGCGGCGCGCGGACCGTCTTCCCGGGCGAATTCGCGATGAAATGCTGCGTGGACGGCTGCTCGTGGCGACCGAGGGCGAGCGTGTCGGCCAGGTCAACGGCTTGTCGGTGGCCGAGCTCGGCGGCTTCCGCATCGGCATTCCCGTGCGCATCACGGCGCGCGTTCGCCTGGGGAGCGGCAGTCTGATGGACATCGAGCGCGAATCGCAGCTCGGCGGACGCATTCACTCGAAGGGCGTGATGATCCTCGCCGGCTATCTTGCCGCCCACTACGCACCCAGCAAGCCGTTGTCGCTTGCGGCGACGCTCGTGTTCGAGCAGACGTACGGGACGGTCGAGGGCGACAGCGCGTCGTCGGCCGAACTCTACGCGCTCTTGTCCGCGCTGGCGGATGCTCCGATCCGGCAATCGATTGCGGTCACGGGTTCGGTGAACCAGCACGGCGACGTGCAGGCGATCGGCGCGGTCAATGAGAAGATCGAGGGCTTTTTCGATCTTTGCAAGGAGCGTGGATTGACGGGGGTGCAGGGCGTGATCATCCCTTTCGCCAACGTCAGCCAGCTGATGCTGCGAAGCGACGTGGTCGAGGCCGTGGCGGCGGGTCGCTTCTCCGTTCATGCGATGAAGACGGTGGATGAAGGCTTCGAGATCCTGACCGGTGCGAAGTCGGGGAAGCGCGACGCGCTGGGCCGCTTCCCGTCCGCAACGCTGAACGCCCGCGTCGAGGAGCGTCTGGCCGGATTCGCCGAACGCGCGCGCACTTTCGCCTTCCCCGCGGTGTCCGCGTTTCGCCGCCGCCGCAGGGACGAGCCCAAATGAGCTTTCGCCGCGTCGTCGTCGCACTCGGCGCATCGAGCACGACTGCGATGGCCACCGCGGTCGATCTCGCCCGCGCGCTCGAGACGGAGCTCCTTGGCCTGTTCGTCGAGGATGTCGCGCTGCTCGATCTGGCGGCACTGCCGTTTGCGAGCGAAGTCGGCTTTCCGTCGGCGGTCCGCCGCGCGCTCGACGTGGAGGCGATGGAGCGCGGCATGCGCGCGCAGGCGCGGCGGCTGCGCCGGGACCTTGCGGCGCTGCTCGAAGGCGAGCCGATGAAGTGGACGTTCGAGGTCGTGCGCGGTCGCATCGCCGCCGAACTCCTGGCGGCGGCCGCAGACCGGGATCTCCTGGTCGTGTCCATCCCGCTCGCGGACGCGGGAAGGGCCGGAGTGCGCTCGCGGGCGGTTCGCGCCTTCCGCGGCCTGGCCACCCCCCTGTTGCTCATCGGCGAATCGCCCCGCAGCCTGCGCAGGATCGGCGTCGTCGCATCGACGGACATCGATCCGGCCGAGATCGCCGAGATTGTCGGCGCGCTCGCGCCGCATTACGGCCGGTCGATCCTTTTCGTTGCGCTGGGCGCGGATCCACGGGGATGGGCGTCGTGGCAGGACGCCGTGCGCGGCAAGCTTGCCGCGCGCGGCATCGGTGGTCGCTTCCGCACGATCGCGAGCGCCGAGCCGACGGTGCTCGATCGCGTGATCGTCGAGGAAGACCGGCCGTTTGTCGTCACGCTCGCGCCCGAGGCGGACTCCCGTGACAGGCTGCTCGAAGCCCTGGCGCTTCCGCTGCTTGTGCTGCCCGAGCGGGAGACGCGCCCGCGGCGCGACTGACGGCAGGCGGGGTCAGCGACGAGCGTCCGCCCTCGCCGCGCACGAGCGGGCGCTCGCTTGACGTTGCCATCGCATCGAAACGTCCTCTCCGATGACGGCCGCCGTCTTGCGCCGTCAGCCGCGCTTCTGGTAAGTCCCGATCAGCGCCGCTTGCGCGATGACACGCGCGCGCATCGCTTTTTCCAGCGCGCCCTTCTTCGGATGCAGGAGATCGGGCAGCACGGTGTCGAGCGCGTAGAGCTTGTGGAAGTAGCGGTGCCGGCCGATCGGCGGGCAGGGGCCGCCGTACCCGGTGCGGCCCCAATCGTTGATCCCCTCGCCGGTGCCGGGTGGCAAGTCGCGCGACTTGACCGCCTCCGGCAAACCGATGCTCGTCGCCGGGATGTTGTAGAGCAACCAGTGCACCCAGGTCATCCGGGGCGCCGCCGGATCGGGCGCGTCCGGGTCGTCAACGATGAGCACCAGGCTTTTCGTGCCCGCGGGTGTGCCGCCGAAGACGAGCGGCGGCGAGACGTCGTTGCCTTCGCAGGTGTAGCGCGACGGTATCGCGCCGTCGGGCGGGAACGCGGTGGAAGTGATCGAGAGGCTCATCAGTCTCCCCTGGCGGACGGTGCGAGGCGAGCGCCCGAACCGGCCTGCGGGTCGGTCATCGTCGTGGTGCCGCTTGCGGGAGAACGGCAACAAGGGCGAAAGCGACTCTCCCCCGCCTCGCCGACCGGGCAAGCCGGTCTTCCCGCGAGGTCCGGCAGCATCGATCTTACCCGGTCTCTCCACTTGGGGAGGATGTGCGCGTTCGCGATCTGCGACGCCACTCTTTCCGGCGGAACGGGACGCTGATTCGCCGGCGCTACGGGCTCTTCCAGTGCTTGAATGCGGGGCAGGTCGCGCCGTCAAGGAAGTACACCTGGCGGCCCGCCAGATCGGCTGGCGCATTCATGTTCGAACAGCGTCCGTTGATGGCGAAGCTGACAGTCTTGTCCTTGACGTTCCGCGAGCGATGACCCATCCACCAGACACAGCGCCCGCATCGCGGAAGCGCTGCCGCGACGCCGGCGTCCGAGTGGGCACGATGATCCGACACGGCTGTCCCTCCGGATGGGGACGACCGCGCCTCGCGGGGGCCGATGGTGCTGCTGTTGCGGTGCATGGGATCCGTCCTTCGCGACCGGCGTTTGTCGACGCCGCCCTCGATCGATGACTGCGTCAGATACGCCGGTACTTCGAAACGTGGAGCGATACTGCCATTCCTGTGCATTGGGCTGACGCGCAACTCCGCACGTCGTGCGGCCCTTGAACGACAATCAGCAAGCGTCGTGCCAACGCGTCCGATGCGCGGATCATGTGCACCACAACGCGTAGCGCTGGCTTTGTGGCCGCGCTGGCGCAGTGCTGCGGAGGCCGATACTGGAAGCAGGGGAGACCGCGCGACCGGCACAGATCGATGCGCGTCGATGGTTCGCGCGGCTCGAGCCGGCCCGTTACGTGTCGCCGCAACCAGCGTGCCGCGACGCCCATCGGCGGGACTGGCGGACGGCCGGCACGCGGGGCCGAACCGGACTCCGTCCCTACTTGCAGAGGCCCAGTATGCGCTCCTGCTGCGAGCACGGCTTCGCGGGCGGCGATCCCTCCTGCGATCCGACTTTCGACTCTCCCGCGAGGCAGGAACGGATCTCGCGCGATGTGGCGCCATAGTAGAACCAGCCGCGACCGAGATCCGGCAGCGCAAGCTCGACCTCGCGCCACTTGGGATGTCCTTTGTCTCGCAGCGTCGGGAAGTTCTGGCACAGCGAACGCGCAAACCGCCTCAAGTAGTTCTCGGTGCTCTTGAGCTGGAAGTCGTAGGTGACGAGGTAGGCCTTGACCGCCAGCGCGGGGAGATCCTCGGCGAGCAGATTCGGGTAGTTGCTCGCGCGCACCGTCGCCGGGAAGTAGGTCTTGAGCGCCGCCTTGCCGGACGGATGGTTGGAATCGAACTTGAGCAACTTGATGTGCTGGCGCGCCTCGGGCTTCATTTCGGCGAGGAGCCTTGCCGGCTGGCCTGCGACGACAGCCACGACGTCAATGCTCTTGTCGGTGATCAACTTGACGAGCGCCTCCTCGTTGGAAAGATACGAGGTGCTTACATCGGACATCGGTTCGCCGAACATCAGGCGGTAGAGCGTCGCCGAAGTCAGCGCCGTGCCGCTGCCCAACTCGCCCGCATTGATCTTCGCGTTCTTGATCTCGTGGACGTAGTTCCGGTCCGAGTCGGCCCGCGCGATGAAATAGATCTCTTCGTTGTAGAACGGCATGATCACCCGAAGCGGCCGTATCAACGCGCCGGCCTCGCCGTTTCCGCCGGCCGCCATGTCGAGGTAGGCCTGATAGACGTCCGACTGCACCAGCGCGAATTTCACTCCCTGCTCGTAACGCAGCCGTCGAACATTCTCTGCCGATCCGGCCGAAGGCACCGCGTCGAGCTCGATGTCTGCCGAGGGAGCGACAAACTGGGCGAGATCGCGCCCGATCTTGATATAGGTCCCGCGCTCGGAAGCGGTCACGATCTTGTATTCCGCCGCAGCGAGCGCGGTCGTGCCGTGGCACAGCATCCCTGCCAGCAGCGACGCGCACAAAAAGAGTCTCTTCACGCTATTTGTCCCCCTGTTTCGCACCCGGATTGCAGAACCCGAGCGCGGCGACCGCTTCCGTACATTCGTTGAACTTCGGTGGAGCCTGACGGCTTTTCACTTCGGCGCTGCTCACCGTCGATGGCCGCGCGGTCTGTGCGGCGCCGGGAGGCGCAGGCGTCGCGGTCGGGGGACTCGTCGATGCCCCGTCTGCGGGAGGTCGGCCGGCGGCTGCAGGTTGCGGATCTGTCCGGGATTTCGTGGCAACCGACGCAGCAGACCTTGGTGCCTTGTCAACACCTTCGGCGCCGGTCGCGAGGACCGGCGCAGCGGCATGTGGCGCCGGTGTCGCGCCAACCTGTGTCGCCGCGGTCGGCGACGTGTTGCCGCTGGAAACCGGTCCTCCCAGCACGCTCGGTGCGCCGCTGCCCGCACTCTGCCTGTCCGCGAGTGGCTGCGCCGAGCGGTCGTGGTAGAAGTAAACCGAGACGGCAGCGGTCGCGAACAACAACGCCGGCACTGCAATGCGCCACGCGCGTCGCGACGCGGTCGCCGCTCCATCCGATGGGACCGCTTCATCCGCCTGCTGCGCCTCGGAGGTGGCGTGAGCCGGATCAGGATCGGGCTTTGCAGGCGCCCGATCCGCGACTCCGTCTCCTTGCACCGGGGTCGCCGTGCCTTCGCGTCGCAGTCCCTGCCAAAACACGCTGAGCGCCGGCGCCGCAGGCTCGGGCAGCGACGTGCGCTCGATGACGACGTCGCCACCGTTCAGCGCCGGACCCGCAACCTCACTCCCGGGGACTGGCGGCGCCGGCGCGGCCGCAATCTTGGAGACCGCAGGACCGGCTCCGAGTTCGCCCGCCGCAAGCTCGGGCGCTGCGGGCAGGGCGGCGATGTCGGGTACCGTGCGAACGGCGAGTGCTTCGCCGCATTTGTAGCACTTGCTCGCGGTTCGCTTGTCGATCGCACCGCAGTGATTGCACGGCTGCAGATGCAAGGGGGAGCCGCATTCGTTGCAGAACCTTGCACCCGCCAGATTGAGGTGGTTGCAGAAAAGGCAGCGAAGAGTGGGCTGCGAAGACATCGAGAGGACGCGCCGTCAATGCGGTCGGAGAAATCGCGTCGAAGCCATCGCGAATTCCGGTCTGCTTTGCAAGCGCCGAGGAGTGAGTGTGCTAGGGAACCTCTGATCAACTCCCGCGTGGCCGCGACGGGTCGTTGCGGAACGGGATGCGCGAAGCGCGGCTTCGCTTTGCGCCTTGCCCTCGCCTCTTTCCGTGCTGCGACGCACGCGTGAACATGGTGTCAACAGGCCCTCGACACTCGTCTCGCCGAATGCCTCGTCCCCAGGTCGTTGCGCCCACCGACGGCTTGGAAGGTCTTTGCCACCCGACGTACGCGCCGCGGGTAGAGGTCACCTGAAGAATTCGAGCCGATCCATGCTATCGCGATGCAACGCTCGCGGCAATGACCGGCTATCCTTTCTCCGCGATCCACTACCGGCGCGTCGAAGCCTTTCCACGACTGCGGTGGCGGCTGCCAAGGGGCTCGATGCCGCGCCCTTTTGGCTGCTTTGTTGTACACATCGAGCGGCACGAGTCGAAGTCGAAATTGGACGAGGGTCGGTCCGTGCGACCGCTCTGTCGTGCTCCTACCGCCGCTAAGGAAACAACGACGCGGATAGCCCGGTGTGCAGGCGCATCGTTCAAGACCCCGCGCTGCGGTTATCGCGCTGACGTTGTCGGAGGGGAACACACCGCGACCACCGTTCCGTTCGTTGCGCATCGCCCCGATCTGCGATTCGGTGGACGACTGCGACTTCTTCCCCGGGGTGACTCGCGGGCGCAGCGCGCCGTAGAAGCGAGGCTCCCGGTGTCTCGCGTGGCGCGGGGGTTCTTTCGGCTGCGAAGGCCGGCGCCTTTCGGATCGCCGCAACCTTGCAGGCAAGGCGCCCGGTGGGGTGGTCGTTTACGGGAACTCGTGCTGCATGCGATCGCCGGCAATTCCGAGCCGGTCGCGCAGTTGCGCGCCGATTACTTGGGTTTCCACTCGCGCGCGAGCCGTTGCGCTTCCCCGATTCGCCATCGGGTCATCTTCGTCTCGACGATGTCGCGGTTCTTGATTGCGCGAGCGCGCTTGTCCGCCTCCGACGGAAGAAACCGCGAGGCCGCGAGGTTCAACCACTTGTGGCCCTCGAAATAGTCCTGCGGCACGCCGCGTCCGTGGTAGTACATGATGCCGAGATTGAGCTGAGCGGCGGGGTCCCCGTGATCGGCGGCCTTGCGATACCACTTCACCGCCGCGGCGTAGTCCTGCTCCACGCCGTAGCCGTTGTCATACAGGACCCCCAGACTGAACTGGGCGCTTGCATTGTCTTGTTCGGCGGCCGCGCGGAACCACCGAAGTGCCTCCGCGTAGTCCTTGGGCGCACCCTGACCGGTTTCGCACATCACGCCAAGGTTGTACTGGGCAACTGCGAACCCCTGGTGCGCCGCCTTGCAGAACCAGCTGCGCGCCTCGGCGTGGTCCTGCGCAACGCCCTGACCGCTTTCGTACAGCACGCCCAGGTTGTTCTGGGCGTGGGCATACCCTTGCTCGGCGGCCTTGCGATACCAGCTGGCCGCCTCGGCGTGGTCCTGGGGCACCCCGCGACCGCGCTCGTACAAGTAACCAAGATTGTTCTGGGCGATGGCGAACCCCTGGTCCGCCGCCTTGCGGAACCACTTGAGGGCCTCGCCGCAGTCCTGGGCGACACCTTGGCCGCGCTCGTACATGACGCCGAGGTTGAGCTGCGCGCCCGGAACTCCCTGCTCGGCCGCGCTGCGATACCACTTGACGGCCTCGGCATCGTCCCGCGTCACCCCACGACCGCGCTCGTACATGAAGCCGAGGTTGTTCTGGGCGGGAGCATGGTTCTGCTCTGCGGCCCTGCGATACCACGCGACCGCCTCGACATGGTCCTGCGGCACGCCCTGGCCTCTCTCGTACATGACGCCGAGGTCGTTCTGGGCGTGGGCGTAACCCTGCTGCGCGGCTTTTCGAATCCAGTTCACGGCTTCGGTGTGGTCCTGGGGCACACCCATGCCAACGCTGTGCATGCGGGCGAGCGCGTACTGGGCGCGGTCGTAACCCTGATCGGCAGCCTTGCGATACCAATTCGCCGCTTCGACAAGGTCCTGCGGAACGCCGCGGCCGCGCTCGTACATCAAGCCGAGGTCGTATTGGGCGCTGGCGTCGCCTCGGATGGAGAGCACATGGCGCAGCGGCGGAAAGTTGGTTGTCGGGCGAGCCTGTTTCATGGTCGGTTTTCACATTTCGCGTATCGATCGTTCCGGGACCCGGCGCCCATTCGAATCGATCGCCTCCGGCATTCTCGCGCCGCTCGTCGAACCGCCGCGCCGGCACTGCCCCTCCACCCGGCGACAGTCGATAGCGCAGTCCCATCCGACGCCGCGATCGCGGCAGCGCCAACATGAGCCCCCCGGCGCGAACACCGAGCATTGGAGTGCCCAACCGACGCTACCGGCGGCGCTTGGGGTCCATGCCATGACCGCAGGTTGGCAAACCTACCTCTTGTTGATCCTGCGGTCAATTGCGGCCAATGACCGGTGCGGCCAATGACCGCTCCGGGCCGCTGTGCTCGCCGCAAGGCAACCGCGGTGCTTACCGTGACAAAGCGACAAACGGCATCCGGGACGAACGTGGCCCGGGAAGGTCCCGGATTACAAACATGCACACGGATTGGCCCGGCTCGGCAAGGACGACTCGTTTGAACGAAGCCGGCGCTTTGACGTGAACAGCCGCTAGCTCTTGCGGCGCCGAGTCTTCGCGGGCAGCACTTGGCGGAGAATCTGCTCGCACGTTTCGGGCGACATGTAGCGCGGCACCGGATAGTTGGTGTCGGCTTCCCAGCAGGCCGCTTTGGCGAGCTCGGGAATGTCCGCTTCGCGCAGCGAGTCCAGATGACGCGGAATCGCGAGATCACGGTTCAATGCGTCGACCGAGTCCAGGAACTTCTTCGCCAGCACCGCCGGACGCTCGCCTTCCTTGCCCACGTCGGCGCGAACCGCCAGGACGGCCAGCTTCTTCGTGATAGCAGGGCTCAGGAACTTGAGCACGTGCGGCAACATGATCGCATTCGCGAGCCCATGGGGCGTGTGATATCTCCCGCCCAGTTGATGTGCGATCGCGTGCACGTAACCGACGTTGGCCCGCGTGAACGCGAGGCCGGCGTAGGTGGCCGCGAGCGCCATCTGCTCGCGCGCCGCGATGTTCTTGCCGTTGCGATACGCGATGCGCAGGTTCTTGTAGATCATCGCGACGGCCGCGAGCGCCATGCGATCCGAATGGCTGGTCGACCAGTGGCCGACGAAGGCCTCGACGGCATGGGTCAATGCATCCATGCCGGTTGCCGCGGTCACATGGCGCGGCAGCCCTGTCATCAACGAGGGATCGAGCGCCGCCATCGTCGGCACGAGACGCGTGTCGGCGATCACCAGTTTCTTGTTGGTCTGCGGGTCCGAGATCACGGCCGCCACGGTCACTTCGGACCCGGTGCCGGCCGTCGTCGGCACGGCATAGATCGGCACAGGGGCGCGCATTCCCCTGAAGTACCCGACCAGCTTCCGGGGGTGCTTCCTGTTGGCGACGGCCAGTGCGATGGTCTTCGCCGCGTCCATGGGCGAGCCGCCACCGAACGCGACGATGGCGTCGCAACCGTGCTTCTCGTAGAAGGCGATGCCTTTCTCGATCAGCGGGATCGGCGCGTCCGGTGTGATCTCGTCGAAAACGACGTGCGCGGTGCCACCCGCGGACAGCGCCTTGATCAGCGCATCCGGCAAGCCCATTTCGGAAACGACGCGATCGGTCACGATCAGGATCTTCCGGTGCCCGAAGCCGCAGAGCGCCTGTCCCAGTCGCGCACTCGCCCCCGGGCCGACCAGCAGCATCGGCTGCGGAATCGGCAACAGCCCGGTAACGACCCCCGCCGCACGCATCGCGGTGGACAGCCCGACGGAGCGCACCACGTCGCCCACGACAGCCGGCATCTCGATCATCTTCTCGCTCGCGTCCTTCGCCTCGATCTTGTTAGCTTGCACCAAACCGCATTGCCGGACCAGCGGATACCGGGCGGATTCGTCGACCAGGATCAAAGGTCCGCGGTTTTGCGCGGGTTGCTCTGCGCTCCGCGAGCCCGGCGGCCATGAGACGCCCGCTGCACCATCGCGTGGCGCGGTTTCTCGCGACAACCCCGGAAGGCCGTTTCCGGTGCACGGCACCTGCTATCGCCGTACAATTTGCAGCAACAGAGGAGGGCCTTCGAGTGGCAACCGGGACCATTCGCAGGACTCCGAGTCGCCGGCGTAGCCGGGGCGGTCCAACAGCTCGACCGGCATTGCCGCGAGCAAACGTCCTTTCAGCGAGGATGGAATGAAGAAAGTGGTCGGTATCAGCCTGGGTTCGAGCGATCAGGATTTCGAGTTCGACGCCCGGTTCCTCGGGCAGCAATTCAACGTGCGGCGCCTGGGCACGAATGGCAGCACGGCCAGGGCCGTGAAGCTGCTGAAGCACTGGGGACAACATGCCGACGCCATCGGGCTCGGCGTGGTCAAAGACACCTATACCGTCGGGTCGCGGCGCTATGTCGAGAAGGACAGCGTGCGCATGAAGGGCGTGGTGACGCGCATTCCCGTCACCACCGGCGGCCGTCTCGGCGACATCCTGCAGGAATGGGCGTTGCGCCACGTCCAGATCAAGCTGGGCGACTTCTTCAACAACGCCAACGTTCTCTTCTTTTCGGGGAGAACCAACTACAAGCTGGCGTTGGCGATGTCGGAGTACACGCAGAACCTCCAGTTCGCCGATCCCCTGCTGCAGCTCGGCGTTCCCAAGCTGCTGACGTCGCTCGACATGCTGGAGCTCTACACCAGCGGCGCGCACTACGTGCTGGACTGGACGCCGGACGCCTTGATGTCGTCGGCCCCGGTCAAGGAATGGACGAAGTTCGTGCTGCGCAAGGCGATGCAGGACGCGACCGTCATTGTGGCACCGGTCCACGAACTGGACGACTTCGGCGCGGAAGAGCTCTCCGGCAAGACGATCGTCACGTCCACCGTCAACGACCGCCGGATCGCGCAATTCAGGGACAAGGGCGTCAACATGGTGGTCGACGGTTCGCCCGCCTTGCTCGACCACGTGCTGGGCCCGAGTCTGCTGGATGCGATGATTATCGCCGCGACGGAAAAGGCTCCCGACGACATCCTCGAGGACGACTACCTGGAGATCATCACCAACCTCGAGCTCGAGCCGCGCATCATCTATCCGGACGGGTTCAAGCGCGTCAACCGTTTTGCCTTCGTCATCCATCCCTTGTCGCAGGAGTACTTCAAGAACATCAAGCCCGTCGAGCTGCTCTCCTACGTGTCGCCGCCCATCTTCATGGACACGCTGGAGAAGGTCATGGCGTACGCGCCCCCGTTTGTCTACTCGAAGGTGACGGGCATCAAATCGCCCACCGGCGCGGAAGCGGAAGGCTGGCTGATCTCCGTGGGCGGGACGCCCAAGGAGATCATGAGCCGCAGCCCCGAGTTCACCTACCGCCGCTTGCTCGATGCCGCCCGGATGGCAAGGCGGCTCGGCGCGCAGATCATGGGCCTCGGTGCATTCACCAAGGTGGTCGGCGATGCGGGTCTGACGGTGGCGAGGCGCGCGCCGCTGCCGATCACGACGGGTAATAGCTACAGCGCGTCCGGTGCCCTGTGGGCCGCGCACGACGCCGTGCTGCGCCTGGGCCTCGTGCCGAAGCCCACACGCGGCGAGAAGGTGAAGTTCAAGGCGATGGTGGTGGGCGCCACGGGCGCGATCGGCTCGGTCTGCACGCGACTGCTGGCAATGGTCGCCGAGGAGGTCTACATGGTCTCCCCGGAAACCGCCAAGCTGCTCTCGCTCAAGGAGTCCATCCTGAAGGAGACGCCGGACGCGAAGCTGTTCCTGTCTTCGCGCGCCGACAAGGACATCGCCGACATGGACATGATCGTCACGGCGACGTCCGGGGCGGGCAAGAAGGTGCTCGACATCATGAAGGTCAAGCCCGGGTGCGTGATCACGGACGTCGCGCGCCCGCTCGACCTGCCCCCGGAGGAAGTGGCGAAGCGCCCGGACGTGCTGGTGATCGAATCCGGCGAAATTCTGCTGCCCGGGAAGGTATCGATGAAGAACATCGGGCTGCCCAAGAACGTCGCGTACGCGTGCCTGGCCGAGACGATCGTTCTCGCGCTCGAGGGGCGATTCGAGAACTTCACCGTCGGCCGCAACATCGAATGGGAGAAGGTGCGGGAGATCTACCGCCTCGGCCGCAAGCACGGCATGAAGCTCGCGGCCATTTCCGGGGTCAACGGGCCGTTCTCCGATGCGGACGTCCGCCGGGTGCGCAAGCTGGCGCTGGCCGCACGCGCCAAGGCTGCGGTGACGGCGGCGAAGCCCGGGCTCAAGCCCAAGGCGGTGCGGGCGCCAACGCCTGCGAAGCGCACCGTTACCCGGCGCAGGAAAGCCGCACGCGCCGTCGCCAGAACTTGATGTCGACGTCCGAACAAACGCCGCCCGGCGCATCCTCCCTCGCCCGGTGCACGACGTCTCGCACGCACTGAGTATCGACCGGGCACCGATCCTCTGGGCCGCAGCCGTCGCAGTGCGTCCCCGCGTGCCGCGCGGAACGTTTCGCCGTCAGTTATTGACCGCCGCGAAGCGTATCGTTTCCGTACAACCGCCCGCAGTCGCCGTCCAGCGACCCTCGATCCCTTGTTGCGTCGAGTGGAACCTTTCGACGGTAGCCGAAGTCACTCCCGGCGTGATTCCCTGACCGGTGCAGGCGTATTGCGCACCGGCCATCCGGTACAGCCCGCCGATATGCGTGAGCGGTCCGGACAACGTGCAGACGATGCCGTCCAGGAACGTGAACGTGAGCGTCGCCGACGTGTCGCCGACCTGCGATACCGCAAGGTTGTAGCGGCCCCGCACCGTCGGTTTGTTGTCGGCTGCGTTGGCGCACCCGGTGACCGACCCGCTGATGGATCCGGAGTAGTTTCCACCGAGCACATAAGCGGTCAGTGTTTGGCGCTGGATCGTCTTCGTCACCGGCGGACTGCCGGTCAAGCCGTAGATCAGCCGCGCGTTGTAGGCATCGATCGGCTGGAACGAAACCGTCCCTGCCGCTGTCGCCGTCCACTGCGCCGGATCCCAGGGAGACGCGTAGTAGGTTCCGGTGGTCGTGTAGAGCGGCCCGCTGTAGTTGCCCGCGGTGTCTTCGGTCAGCGTCGCCGTAAACCACGTCGGCCGGCCGTCGGTCCCGTAGATGTAGAACGTGAGGAACTGGAATGTGTTGCTCTGCGCGATCTGGACGCCCCATCCGGACTCGGCGGGGTTGTACCAGATATCGCCGTAACTGGCGGCTCCGACAGGCGCCGCGAACACGAGGAGCAACACGGAAAGAACCAACCGTCGCAACATAGTTGTCTCCTTCAGGTGCCGTTGAGGAACTTCTCCTGCACCTTCAGGTTGCGCCATGCGAGGGTCTGTGTGCTTGACGCAAGGCAACGTCGGTGCGCGACTGCGTTCAGGCACGAGTTGCCGGTTTCGATGGGCGAGCCTGTGCCCCGGATCGACCCGGTTCCGCGCCTTCGCATGCGATCGCCGAATCGTGCCGATAAGCCCGTGACGGCAATCCCGCCGGATGAGCGGTCAGAGCCTCAAGACGACTGCAATGCACGAAGCTGCGCTTCGAGCGCTGCAATGCGTTCGTGCAGCGGACGCGTAGCCGCCTCGACCTGTTCCAGCGTGAAGCGCTGCGTGATGTGCTGGGGGCAATTCCAGTCGAACGCCGCGACGTCGATGACCCCGATTCGCTCCACGCGTGCCCGATAGTCCGGCAGCTCGACGGCGGCCAGGAGTTCGGGATCCGCCTCGCCCACATCGATGAATCGCAGGTGACCGAGCAGCTTCAGCCGCTGGCGGTTGGTGTAGTCCATCACGAACAGCGAAACGCGGTCGTCGTGGGCGACATTGCCGGCGCTGACGTATTGGCGGTTCCCGCGGAAGTCGGCGAACGCGAGCTGCGTCGGCGACAGCACCCTGAGAAAGCCGCGCGGGCCGCCACGATGCTGCAGGTACGGCCAGCCCGTCTCGCTGACGCTGGCAAGATAGAAGCTGTCGGCATCTTCAAGGAACTCGTGCTCGCGCGGACCCAGAAAGACGTCTCCGCTTGCGTGCGCCTGCATGCGAGCGTACTGGGTACGCGAGCCATGCTTTTCCTGCAGGGCCTGCACCGCCGGCGTGAAGGCGATTTCGGCGAAAGAACGAGGCATGGAATTTCTCCGTTCGGGTTCGTTCGGGTGGCGCAGGGGCCGGCACCGGGCCGGTCCCCCGCGACCGGCCCTAGGGTCCGCTACGCCGCAGCGCGAAGAGAAGGATCGAGCAACGCGACCTTCGGGAAGTCGATGTCGACCAGCGTTGCCTTGCCGATCAGGTTCGTGAAGATGTTCAACGCGACGACCGCGATGATCTCGACGATCTCGGCGGCCGACAATCCGGCCTCGCGAGCGGCATCGAACTCCGCCGGCGTGATTTCGCCCAGGTGATTGTTCAGCGCGGCAGCGAACGCGACGACCGCCGCCGCCTTCGTGTCGCCTGACCGGCCGGTGCGGTTCTGCAGCATTTCCTCGCTGGCGAGGCCGGCATGGCGCCCGATCGCCGTGTGCGCGGAAACGCAGTATTGGCAGCCGTTGCCCTCGGCGACGGCGAGCGCGATGCGTTCCTGCGTCGCCTTGTCGATGGAAAAGGCGCCGAGCGCGGCATACAGGCCAAGGAAGCCTTGCAGCGCCTTGGGCGAGTTGGCGAGCACACGGATGAAATTCGGAGTGACGCCAAGCTGCGATTGCACGGCATCGAGGAGCTGGCGGGCTTCGCCGCTGGCGGTCTTCGGATCGACGATCGGGACGCGGGACATCGTGGTTCTCCAGGCAGTGGGTCGAGGTTCGGGTTGCCGCGGCTGCGGCAACGACAGGGATGATGATTGCTGCCAGGAAAAACAGAAATAGCGCAAACCTGATAACATTACTGCAATAAGTGGAATAATATCCGGGCGATGGATAAGCTCCGCGCAATGGCCACGTTCGTTCGCATCGTCGATGGCGGCAGTCTCACGGCCGCGGCGGACGCGTTGCAGATGTCGCTCCCCTCGGTTGTCCGCACGTTGGCGGCGCTGGAAGCCGCGCTCGGCGTCCGGCTCCTGAACCGCACCACCCGGCGCCTCTCGCTCACCGACGAAGGGCGCGAATACTACGAGCGGTGCAAGCGCGTCCTCGCGGACGTCGACGACGCCGAGGCGGCGCTTTCGGCGCGGCGCGCGGCGCCCAGGGGCCGCCTGCGGGTGACCGCTTCGGTCATGTTCGGCCGCTTGCGCGTTGCCCCCGTCGTCATGGAATTTCTTGCGAAGCATCCTGCGATCCAGGTCGAACTGTTGCTGCTCGATCGCGTCGTCGACCTGGTCGAGGAAGGGATCGACGTGGCGGTGCGTATCGGCGCGCTGCCCGAATCGTCGCTGATCGCGATTCCGGTGGGCGAGACGCGGCGCATCGTCTGCGCGTCACCCGCCTACCTGAGAAAGGCCGGCACGCCGAAGATCCCGCAGGATCTCGCCGGACACCGCACGATTGCCTTCAGCGCACTCGGGCAGACGAGCGAGTGGTCGTTCGCGGGCAGGATACCTTCGCAGGTCGCGGTCCGGCCCCTCCTTACGACCAACCAGATCGACGCGGCGCTGGACGCGTGCGTGCGCGGGCTGGGCTGCGGGCAGTTCCTTTGCTACCAGGTCCGGGCGGCGCTCGATCGCGGCATGCTCAAACGCCTGCTGACCTCATTCGAGCCTGCCGCAATGCCGATCCACATGGTCTACCCGCACGCGCGGCTGCTCTCGGCGAACGTTCGGGCGTTCGTGGATTTCGCGGTGCCCCGCCTGCGCCGGGCGCAATGAGCGTATCCGGCCGGTGGCGGATGGTCAGTCCTCCGGTTTGTCGATCCAGGCGAACGCATTCGCAATCGCCAGGTCGGACGGGGACGCGAGTCCCGCCGCCACGGCAGCCGAGGCGGCGGCTTCTCCCAAAGCCTCCCGGCACCTCGTCATCGTCGTGTCGTACTGCTCTCGCGCACTGTACGCCCGCGGTGTTGCGATGGCGTGACGCATCGCGTCCGCGGCGCCGCACAGACGAGCCGCACTCTCGTGCAATGCCGACTGTGCCATCAGCGTCGCTATGGCTTCGAGGCAGAGCACGATTTCGTGCTGATTGCCGATCTCGCGACTTGTTGCGAGCGCGCTCCGGAAATGCGCACGGGCGGCTGCCAAGTCGCCCTGGGCGAGGGCGATCTCGCCAACGTGTCGCAACTCCTCCACTTCGAACTCGCGTACACCGAACTTCCGGGCGGTCGCGAGCGCCCGCTCGTGCAATGCCTGCGCCTGCGCGTACTCGCCGCGCTGTTGTGCCAGGAAACCGAGGTGACTCAAGGCCGTGGCTTCCTCCATCGGGTTGTTGAGGCTCCGGCTGAGCGCGAGCGCGCGTTCCACCGCCGTCTGCGCTTCCGGGAAGCGCCCGCGGTTGACCGCGAGCGCGGCGACGTTGTTCAGCACGCGTGCCTCCATCGCCCGATTTCCGGTGGCCTTGTGGATCGCCACCGCCTGCTCGAGAAAAGCCTGGGCCGCGACCTCGTCGGCCTGGTGGATCGCCACACCGCCCAGGTTGCTCAGAACGCGTCCTTCGCGCACACGGTCCCCCAGCGCGCGGCTCAGCGCGAGCGCCTGCTCAAGCAGAGTACGGGCGACCGTGATGTCGCCAAGACGCCACGCGAGCGTGCCCGACGCGTGCAGCGCCTTCAGACGGGCAGGCGTGCCCGGCCGCTCGTCGGTGCGCGAGAGCGCGGCGATGCACCACTGGCGGCCCTCGTGCGCGTGGCCGCGATGCGCCCAGAACCGGTAGAGGGCTCCGCACAAGCGCAGGTCGACTTCGGCGTCTTCGCTCTCATCGATGCTGCATGCGAGCGCGGCGCGCAGGTTGTCGTGCTCGACGTCAAGCTGCGTCAACCACGCGGGCTGCTCGTGTCCCCCTTCGAGGTGGGGTTCGGCCTCCTCCGCGAGCGTCACGAAATGATCGCGGTGGCGCACGCGGACGGCTAGGGCTTCGCCCCGCTCCTCGAGGCGATAGCGGGCATAGTCCCGGATGGTTTCCAGCATGCGGTAGCGCGCACCATTGCCGTCGGGCACGACCAGCGACTTCTGCGTCAGACCGATCAGAAGATCGAACACGTCCTCCGGCGCAAGCTCGCGGTCCGCGCACACGGCTTCGGCAGCGGGCAGCGTGAAACCGCCTGCGAACACCGAAAGGCGGTTGAACAGCATCCTCTCACCCGCGCCCAGCAGGTCGTAGCTCCAGTCGATCAACGCCCGCAGCGTCTGCTGGCGTGGCAGCGCGGTCCGGCTTCCTCCGGTCAACAGACGAAAACGGTCGTTGAGCCGTGCGGCGATCGCCTCCACGGTGAGCACCCCGACGCGAGCTGCGGCCAACTCCAGCGCCAGCGGAATTCCATCGAGTCGTGCGCAGATCTGTGCGACCGCCTGCACATTCCGCTCGCTCAACGCGAACCCGGGCTGCCGCAGCCGCGCTCGCTCGACGAATAGCTGTCCGGCGTCCGAGCGTGCCGCGTCCTCTACGCGTGACTTGGGATCGGGCAGCGCGAGCGGTGGCAACGGATAGGTCTGTTCGCCGGCGACGTTGAGCGGCTCGCGGCTGGTCGCGAGATTACGGACACCCGGCGCGGCACGCAGCACCGCATCCGCGAGCCTGGCGCAGGCATCCACGAGATGTTCGCAATTGTCGAGGACCAGGAGCAGTCGGCGCGAGGCGAGATGCGCGCATACGGCTTGCGCCACGGGGATGTCGGCGTCCTCCTGCAGGCCCAGTACTTGCGCCACCGCCTTGGGCACCAGGGCCGCATCGACGATCGACGCGAGCTCGATGTACCAGACGCCGTCCGGATGGGCATCGAGGACGTCGGCGGCGATCTGCAGCGACAACCGGGTCTTGCCGATGCCGCCCGGCCCGACAATGGTCACGAGTCGCGTTCCGCCGAGCAGCGCGCGGGCCTCGGCAAGCTCGCGTTCGCGGCCGATGAACGACGTCACCTGTTCCGGCAGGTTGTTCGGGGTCGCCTCGAGCGAGCGGAGCGCCGGGAAATCCTGCCGCAGGTCGCGCTGCACCAGCTGATAGACGCGGGCCGGGGTGGCCAGATCGCGCAGCCGGATCGAGCCCAGGTCGCGCAGCGCGACACCCGGCGGAAGGCGGTCGGCCAACAGATCGGCTGCGCCTTCGGATACGAGGACCTGGCCGCCGTGCGCGGCGCCCATGATGCGCGCGGTCCGGTTGACGGCCGTGCCGAAGTAGTCGCCCTCGCGGTGCTCGACGGCGCCCACATGCAGCGCGCACCGAACCCGGAGTGGAATGCCAAGGGTTGCCGCGGGATCGGCCAGCGCACGCTGAATCGACAGCGTCGCATGAACGCCGTCGAGCGGATCGTCGAATGCGGCGTAGATGCCGTCCCCCGTCGTTTTGACGACCGCGCCGCGGTTGGATTCCACTGCCGCGCGCAGAAGCGCATCGTGACGCGCCAACGCGGGCCGCATGCGGTCCGGCTCCTGCGCCCACAGCCGCGTGCTCCCCTCGATGTCGGTGAAGAGCAAGGCTTTCACGGTGGATGGGTCGTGCACGTCGGGGCCTGGCAAGACAACCGGCACAAAACGCCCACTCTACGACAGCGGGATCGCCGCCACCAGCCGGAACGGCAAAGGATTCGCGGAGTCAATCGTAACTCCTGGGTTCTCGATACGCGTGGCCTTCGCAGTCGACGCGTTTGTGGCAGACAGGTGCGTCCTGCGCACTGCGGCATCGGCTCGTCGGCCACCGATCGACGTCGAGCGCGCACGCACGCCGCCACCGGCGGCAGCCCTCGTGAAAACAAGGCGGGAAATGGATTCCCCGTGCAGGGGGACAGGGGAGTAGACTTATCTCTGGGCTTGCGCGACGAAGTGTGGTGGTCAAATGAGCGCAACGCATCAGGCAACGGCAATCAGGCGTTCGGGAGCGTTTCGCATTCTGGTCCGGTGCGGCGTGCTGCTCGGCGTGCTGCTCGTGCTGGCAGAGCGCCCGTTCGCGGCCAGCGTGACCTTGGCGTGGGACCCGGTTGTCAGTCCCGTTGCCGCTTCCGGTTACGTGCTGTACTACGGGCCGGCGGCTGGCGACTACACGACGGCGATCGACGTCGGCGACGTCGCGACCCGAACGGTTTCCGGTCTGGCCGAAGGTGCGACCTACCACTTCGCCGTCACGGCCTACGATTCCTCGCGAGCGCAGAGCGGCTATTCCAACGACGTCGGCGTGACGCTCGCCTACGCGCCGATGGCGAGCTTCACCGCCAGCACCACCTCGGGCACCGCACCGCTCGCGCTCAACTTCATCAACGGCTCGACGGGCACGATCAGCGCGTACGCGTGGTCCTTCGGCGACGGCACCGCAAGCGGCGCCCCCAGTCCCACCAAGATGTACGGCGTGCCCGGCGCCTACACCGTGAGCCTCACGGTCACCGGCCCGGGCGGCAGCAATACGCAGACCCGAAGCAACTACGTGGTCGTGTCGGCGAGCGCCGCTCCGGGCAGCGGTTCGCTCGGCGGCAGCTATGTCGAGTCGTCGTCGGACGTCGACTTCACCGCCGTCGGAAGCCGCGACTGGGTGCGCTGGCCCGGTGGCGAGCGCAAGGCGACCGGCGGCGGGCAGATCGCGAACTACCAGATGGTGGGCGGCGCGACTGCAAGCAATGCCAATACCAGCATGCGCCTCCTGTCCTGGCAGGATGGTTCGCCGACGGCAACGGGAGCGACCACCGAAGCCGTGCGCGCGTACGGTCCCGGCGGCGGGTTCCTGTTCACCGCGCCTGCCGGCGCCGAATGGCGGACGCTCGTGGTCTACGCCGGGGCCGAAATCGCCACCGGCAAACTCACTGCGCAGCTTTCCGACGGTTCCGCGCCGGACTTTGTCAGCACGCCGGTCACGACGCGGACGTCGCGCTCGCACGACTTCGTCTACACGCTGCGGTATCGGGCCGCGTCCGACGGGCAGATGCTGACGGTGACGTGGACACAGGCGAGCACGGGCAATGCCAGCGGACGGCGCGGGGGGAGCCCCGGCTGCGTGCGCCTTCAGGGCGCGGCGCTGCAATAGCCGGCGCGTGCTCGGTTTTCCTGCGCGCGTCCCATCGCTAGCGCGCGCCGGATGCCCTTCACCAGCACACCGTTCCCGGCGGCTGGAAGATCTGCCGCGTGATCTGCTTGGTCTGGTTCACACCGTTGACCGTGTACGCGAAGGCCGCGTGGTTGCCGTCGGCGAACGTGAACGTTGCGTTCCCCACGGGCGTCACGACGACATTGGCCGGATTGAACGGCACTGCGCTGAACGCCGGCCCGGTGGTGCGATAAAGCGTGCCGGAGTAGGTGGTCCCCGCGGTCTTCTGCGCCGTCACCGACAGCCACATCGGCGCGCCGCCGAGATCGTAGGTGAACCAGGTCGCGAAAATCGTGTCGCCCTGGTGCGAGAAGTTGATGCCCCAGCCGGACTCCGACCCGGGCGGGTCGTTCCACCACAGATCCTGGTAGTTGGTGGCGAGCGCCGGATTGGCCTGCTTGCCGAACATGCACGTGGGTAGCGGCCCGAACACCTGCCGGGTGATCGATTTGGTTTGCGAGAGGCCGTTCACCGTGTAGGCTAACGTGCCGTTGTCGGCGTCGCTGAACGTCAACGTTCCGTTGCCGACCGGGCTCGCGATGACCAGCGCCGGATTGAACGGCGCCGCGTTGAACGGCGGCCCGCTGGTCTGGTGGAGTGTCCCGGCGTAGGTGTTGTACGCGGTGAGCTGCGCCGTCATCGACAGCCACCAGGCCTTGCCCGTCGCGTCGTACGTGAACCACGTCGCGAAGATCGTGTCGCGCTGATGCGCGATGTTGAGTCCCCAACCCGATTCGGACGCCGCCGGTGCCGCCCACCACAGGCCCTGGAACGCCACGGGGACGTACGGCGCGATCGTGTCGCGAATGACCCTCTGGCAGACGCCGCAGAACGCAAGGCCCAGCGTGCGCATCTTGCAGTTGTACGCGGGGCGATAGACGCGGCAGTGCATGTAGCGCGCGCCTTCGTACACGCCAACGTAGTCGGCGGGCCTCGGGTTGGGCTGCGGATCGCACTGTGCGCAGTTGGCGTTCGCGGTCGTCGGCAGAGGGTCCGACTGCGAGCTGAGCGAGGTATTCCATTTGAGCGCATTGCGCTGCGTATTGCGCGTCACATTGGGCTCGAACGGTTCCCCGCCCGCGTACACGTCGTGGCCGGTCTCGCCACTGCTGCAGCCGACGTAGTACTCGTATTCGTCGGCGAACCCGAACGCGGTGTGCCCCATTTCGTGCAGCGCGATTTCCGCGGCGCCCGGCGCGGTCGAGAATGTCGCAACCTGGCCGCCCGATCCGCCATAGAGCGGCGAGTTGACCACGACCAGCGTCACGTGCGAGTGCGGCACCTGCGCCAGTGCGACGTTCTGCGCGCTCGTGCTGTCGCAGGTCAGCAGGCGCCGGATCAAGTTGCCGCCGCAGAACGTCGAGTCGAAGTAGGTCCGCGCGAGCGCACCGGAACCCGCGCTTCCGTCGCCGCAGGTGCCGGGATCGTCGGCACCGCTGTCGGTCGATACGACGTCCACGCGATGGACGTTGATGCCGCACCAGACGTCGCCGAACGGCGCGGTGGCGCGCAGCATGTCGACGAACGCCTGCACGTCGGTCTGGTACTTGTTCATCTCCGCTGCGCGATAGCCGTCGCCCAGGATGACGATGTTGTAGCGCAGAACGTCGGGGCCGTGATCGACGATCTTGGTCCTGCCGCTGATGAATCCGTCCGCCGCGCCCATGGTCAGTTCCCCTTCGGCCGCTCGGAACCGGACGGCCCCGTATCCTTCGGGCGGAACTTGCGCAGCTCGTTCACGTCGAGGCGTATCAACTCCCGAGCGGGCTCGTCGGGCGCCCGCGCGTCCGCGGGACCGAGCAAGGCGAAATTCACGGCCTCGGGCACGTCGGGCATCAGCACGCTGAACTGGCCCTGGGGATCGGCGATCGGAACACGGGTGATCGTCTGCCGACGATCGGGCGAAAACGCCTCGACGTCGACCGCGATCGGGTTGTGCAGCGGCCGGTGGTAGATGACGCGGCCGGCGGCATCCGTCACCTGGAGCAGGTAGCCGGTCTGTCCCTGCTGCGGGAGCGGCGTGACGACCGGCGGGGCGATCGCTTCCACGGGGCGGCTGTCGATCAGCCGTATCGCGTTACCCCGGTAGGCGAACGTCAGACGCAGTGCGCGGGTGAAGGGAGCGCGGTAAGACGGGAGCGAGGCGTCCGGCGTGTCCATGGCGACCTCCGTGCGGCGGCGGTTGTGGCGGGGCGGCGGGCATGCGGCGGTTGATCTCGCAACGATCCGCGGCGCCGCGCTGCAAAGGGTACCACCGGGAATGCGGCGACGGCAGCCGTGTCCCGCGCCTTAGGGCCTGTTCACACTTTGTCCGCAAGTGCGAACGGGTGGCCTGGGGCGCCAATCAAGGCGCCTGATGAAGCCAAGACCGGGTGTCTTGGCAAGGAAGGCAACGAAGAGTGGCGCCCCAGGGCGCCCGTTCCCTTCGGGTTGCTGCCGAAGTTGCCCGGTGCTTCGTTGCAAAGCCTTGCCGGGCAGCCGGTCCGGCTTCGTTTTGCGCCTCGCCCCGCGCAATTTCGGCCCTGCAACGCAGTTGTGGACATAGTGTGAACAGGCCCCAGTTTCCGGAATCGCGAAGTCGCGCGGACGAAGACGCGCGCCCTCCACGCCTGACGGCGCCGGACGCCGGCGCGCGCGGACGGCACGTTTACGGTATTGCGTGTTCCCGGCGCCCTGGCTGCCCGTGCCGTGCCGCTTTGCGGGAGGGGGTCTTCGCGCCGCGGCGCCGCGCCGATGCCAGCATCCGCGCGAACTCTCGCTGGAACGCATCGGTAATCGCCTCGGGATCGGGCACGAGGCGCGCATCGGCAATCACGGCCAGCGATGCGGCGCCGTTGTAGCTCAGGATGCTGATGCCCATTCCGAGCTGCTTTCCAGGGTGCGGCACCCAGAACATGAAACGGTCGATCGGCACACCGGCGACAAAGAGCCTCTGCTGCGGCCCGGCGACATTGGTCATGACGACACTGGCCTTGCTGCCGAAGATATCGACGGCGAAATCCTCGACCGCCTTCGGGCCACGGCCGAACAGGTCGAACAACGTCATGATCGCAGCAGCTTCCGGCGAGCGCTTCAGCGCATCCATGCGCACTTTGGTTGCGCGCAGCCGTTGCAACGAACGACGGCCTTGCACCGGCAGCTCCAGAATCACGAGACCGAATTCGTTGCCCAGTTCCGCCGCGCGCTCGGCGGGACGGAGGTCGACCGGCACCATCGCGCGCACGGTCATCGCGTTCACGTCGACGCGGCGCCGTTGCAGGTAAGCGCGCAACGCGCCGCTCATCGCGGCGACGAGCACGTCGTTGATCTTGGCGCCGAGCGGCGCGCCGATGGCCTTGACGTCATCGAGTGCGACGGGTTCCGACCAGGCGACGCGCTTCTTGATGCCGAACGTCCCCTTGAGCGGTGAACGGGGATCGGGCTTCTTCAGCAGCTCGCCGACCAGCAACGCTGCGCCGTCGAGGACCATCGCAGCCTTGTCGAGCGCCTGCTGCGGATGCATGACCGTGTCGAGCGCCGCGTCGAGGGCTGCGAACGCCCTCTTGGCCGAGGCCTCGACCGTATCCAGGACCGGCGCAAGCAGGCTGTTGGGGGTTTCGTGAGCCGCTCCGGCTTCGATGGGCGGCGGCGGCATGGGTGCGCGGACAAGCGCAGCGTCGGGCGTCGTGTCGAACAGCTCCCGTATCACCGCCATCATCGCCGTGCCGTCGCCAAGGCAGTGGTGGATGCGGAAGATGAGCGCGCTGCCACCGCCGACCTGATCGACCTGGTGCGCCTGCCAGAGCGGCCGCTCACGATCGAGCGGCGTGCCGGCAAGGGCGCTGATCATGTCGACCAGCGCCGCCTTGTCGTGCGGCACCGGCAGCGCGACGTGATACAGCTGCTGTTCGATCTCGAAATGCGGCATGTCCTCCCAGCAGGGTGTCGCGATCGGGAACCCGCGCTCGACCACGCGCTGGCGAAAGCGCTCGAAGCGGCCGAGCCGCTCCGTGCATAGCGTCTTCACCTTGGCGAAGTCGAGGGGCCTTCGCGTCAGCAGCATGCCGGTGACCATCGCGAAGTTCACCGGGCCGTCGATGCGATACCAGGCCACATCGACCGGAGACAGCGGGCGTGTTGCCATTGCTGACCTCTCGTCTCGAACCGCAACGACGTGCCGACCGGCGCCGCCAAGCCGTACGCGACCGCATTCTCCAAGGGCCGACAGGCCTTTGACGCAGACGTCCGGGTCGACCAATGCAGGACCGCTCCCTGTCACGGCGTTTCCGAGCGGCACGGCGAACCCACCCGTTCAACGCGCGCCACCTCGGGCGATCGATCCAAGCTCCAATGCAACCACTACGCCGTCGGCGATGCCGTGGCAACCGTTACTCCAACGCCCGTTGACCGCTGTCAAACCGGATGGATCCGGCGGGTCCATACTGATCCGAAACGCGCCACCCGCGTGAGCGCGATGCCCGCGAAAGCGGAGGTGTTCGATGCGCCCCACGATGATCCGCAAGTCGGTCTCGGAGTTGCGTCCGACGCCCCACCTTGCCGATTACGACGCGATCCGCGGCAGCTTCTCGTGGGAGGCGATTCGCGACGAGCTGGGGAGCCTTCCCGGTGGCGGGATCAACATCGGCTACGCGGCGGTGGACCGGCATCTCGCCACGCCACGGCGCGACCGTGTCGCGTTCCGGTTCATCGGACGCAGCGGCGTCCGGCGCAACCTCACCTATGCCGAGCTCGCGCGGTTCACCAACCGCTTCGGCAACGTCCTGCGCGGTCTTTCCATCGGCAAGGGCGACCGGCTGTTCATCCTGGCCGGGCGAATACCGGAACTCTACGTGGCGGCGCTCGGCGCGCTCAAGAACGGAACGGTCGTCTCGCCGTTGTTCTCGGCCTTCGGGCCCGAGCCGATCCGCACGCGCCTCTCGATCGGCGAAGGCCGGGTGCTGGTCACGACGGAGGCGCTGTACCGACGCAAGGTCGCGCCGATCGTGGGAGAGCTGCCGCGGCTGCAGCACGTGCTGCTGGTCGGCGATAACGGCGGCGCGACGCGGGTACCCGGCACGCATGACCTCGCGACGTTGATGGCGCGCGCCTCCGACACGTTCGATGTGGAGCGGACCTCGCCCGAGGACATGGCGCTGCTCCATTTCACGAGCGGCACGACCGGCACGCCCAAGGGCGCGATCCACGTGCACGGAGCGGTGCTCACGCACTTTGCGACGGGCCGCTACGCGCTCGACTTGCACGCGGAGGACGTGTTCTGGTGCACGGCGGATCCCGGCTGGGTCACGGGCACCTCCTACGGCATCGTGGCGCCGTTGCTGCAAGGGGTCGAGAGCCTGGTGGACGAGGCGGACTTCGACGCCGAGCGCTGGTACCGGCTGCTGCAGGACGAGGCGGTGAGCGTCTGGTATACGGCGCCCACGGCGATCCGCATGCTGATGAAGGCCGGCGCCGAGCTCGCGCGGCGCTACCGGTTCCCGCAGCTGCGCTTTGTCGCGAGCGTCGGCGAGCCGCTCAATCCCGAGGCGGTGTGGTGGGGGCAGGAGGCGCTCGGGCTGCCGATCCACGACAACTGGTGGCAGACCGAGACCGGTGGAATCATGATCGCCAACGTTCCGGCGATGGACATCAAGCCCGGCTCGATGGGCAAACCGTTGCCCGGCGTGGACGCTTCGATCGTGCGCCGGCGCGAGGACGGTTCCTGCGAGGAGATCCGCGAACCCGATGTCGAAGGCGAGCTCGCGTTGCGCTCCGGCTGGCCCTCGATGTTCCGCGGCTACCTTGGCCAGGACGAGCGTTATCGCAAGTGCTTCGTGGGAGATTGGTACCTGACCGGCGATCTCGCGAAGCGCGATGCCGACGGCTACTACTGGTTCGTCGGTCGCGCCGACGACGTCATCAAGTCGGCCGGGCACCTGATCGGGCCCTTCGAGGTCGAGAGCGTGCTGATGGAGCACGAAGGAGTGGCCGAGGCGGGCGTGATCGGCAAGCCGGACCCGGTGGTCGGCGAATCGGTGAAGGCGTTCGTGTCGCTCAAGGCCGGCGTGAAGCCCAGCGAGGAGTTGCGCATGGAGTTGCTCGGCCATGCGCGCAAGCGGCTCGGCGCGGCAGTCGCTCCCAAGGAGATCGCGTTCCTCCCCACGCTTCCACGCACTCGGAGCGGAAAGATCATGCGCCGGCTCCTGAAGGCGCGCGAGCTCGGCTTGCCCGAGGGCGACGTCTCGACGCTGGAGGCGGGGGCGTAAGTCCCGGCCGGGAAGGCGCACGATGACCACCGCGGCACGCATGCCCGTGACCATTCCGACGGAGCTCGCACTCGCGATGCTGCGCGACATGGTGCGCATTCGCCGCTTCGAGGAGCGTTGCGCCGACCTCTACGGCCAGCAGAAGATCCGCGGCTTCCTGCATCTCTATATCGGCGAGGAGGCCGTCGCGGCCGGTGCGATGCGCGCGCTCGGGCCGGACGATGCGGTCGTCGCCACCTATCGCGAGCACGGACATGCGCTGGTGCGCGGCGTATCGGCCAGCGCGATCATGGCCGAGATGTACGGCAAGCGCGAGGGCTGCTCGCGCGGGCGCGGCGGGTCGATGCACATCTTCGATGCCGGGCGCAGGCTCTACGGCGGCAACGCGATCGTCGGCGGCGGGCTGCCGCTGGCCGTCGGCCTCGCGCTCGCCGACAAGATGCAGCGCCGCTCGCGCGTGACCGCCGCGTTCTTCGGCGAAGGCGCGGTCGCGGAAGGCGCATTTCACGAATCGATGAACCTCGCGGAGCTGTGGCAGCTCCCCGTCGCGTTCTTCTGCGAGAACAACTTCTACGCGATGGGTACGGCGCTCGAGCGGTCGGAATCGCAGACCGACCTGTGCGCCAAGGCCGCCGCGTTCAGGGTTCCGACGTTGAAGGCGGACGGGATGGACGCGGTTGCCGTGTACGAGGCGGCGGTACAGGCGGCCGGGCACGTGCGTCGCGGCGGCGGGCCTTTTTTCGTCGAGTTCCAGACCTACCGCTACCGCGCCCACTCGATGTTCGACCCGGATCTCTATCGCGACAGGGCCGAGGTCGAGGCATGGAAAGAGCGCGGGCCGATCCACAACCTGAGCAACCGACTGAAGGCCGAGGGCAAGCTCACGGAGGAGGCGTTCGTCGCAGTCGATGCGCAAGCGCAGTGCGAAGTCGACGAGGCGGTGGCCTTCGCTGAAGCAGGAACCTGGGAGCCGGTCGAGGATCTCGCCCGTGACGTGCACACGGAGTCCGTGCGATGAAGATGACCTATCGCGAGGCGCTGCGGCAGGCGTTGCACGACGCGCTCGCGCAGGATCCGTGCGTCTTCCTGATGGGCGAGGATGTCGGCAAGTACGGCGGCGCCTACGCGGTGTCGAAGGGCTTCCTCGAGGAGTTCGGTCCGGAACGCATCCGCGACACGCCGCTCTCCGAGCTCGCGTTCGTCGGGACCGGCATCGGTGCCGCGCTCGGTGGCATGCGGCCGATCGTCGAGGTGATGACCGTCAATTTCAGCCTGCTGGCGTTGGACCAGATCGTCAACACGGCCGCGCTCTACCGGCACATGTCGGGTGGACAGTTCAGCATCCCGGTCGTGATCCGTATGGCCACCGGCGCCGGCCGGCAGCTCGCTGCGCAGCATTCGCACAGCCTGGAGAACTGGTACGCACACGTGCCTGGACTTACCGTGCTCGCGCCGGCGACGATCGACGACGCGCGCGGGATGCTCGTGCCCGCGCTCGCGGATCCCGATCCGGTCGTGATCTTCGAGCACGCGCTGCTGTACAACTCCGAAGGCGAGCTGTCCGACGCGTGGCGCAGCGTCGACATCCGCTCGGCGAAGGTGCTGCGGACAGGGAGGGACGTGACGCTCGTCGCCTACGGCGGCACCGTCTGGAAGACGCTCGAGGCCGCGGACAAGCTCGCGGTGGAGGGTATCGAAGCGGAGGTCGTCGACCTGCGCGTGCTGCGCCCGCTGGACGATGCCACGGTGATGGCGTCGGTGCGGCGCACCAGACGCGCTATCGTCGTCGACGAAGGCTGGCGCACGGGCAGCCTGGCGGGCGAGATCATGGCGCGCATCATGGAGCAGGCGTTCTACGATCTCGACGCACCCGTCGCCCGCGTTTGCAGCGAGGAAGTGCCGATGCCCTACGCGAAGCATCTGGAGGACGCGGCGCTGCCGCAGCCTGCGAAGATCGTGACGGCGGCGAGGCGGCTGCTCGGCAGGAGCGGAGCCTAACGCGGCGTCACGAAACCAGGACATTGCGAAGATGATCGAGTTCAGGCTTCCGTCGCTCGGTGCCGAGATGGACGAGGGCACGCTGCTCGAGTGGAAGGTCAAGCCCGGTGATCACGTCAGGAAGGGCGATGTCGTGGCCGTCGTCGACACGAGCAAGTCGGCGATCGACGTCGAGATCTGGGATGAAGGCACGATCTACGAGCTGGTGCTGGGCTTGAACGAGACGGTGCCGGTGGGGACCGTGATGGCGCGGCTCCTCGAGCCGGGCGAGACTCGGGAACATGCCGAGGAGGAGACGCGCAAGCGCGTCGTCGAAGCCGCGGCAGCCGCTTCACCGGCAGCGGCAGCCCCGTCGGCGCGTGCGCCGGAGATCGCCCCGCCCATCGCGACCGTGCCTGCCGCCGCCGAAGCCCGACAGCGCGTATCGCCCGTCGCGCGCAAGGTGGCGGCGGAGCTGGGCGTCGAGCTCGAGCGCGTCGCCGGCACCGGCCCGCAGGGCGCGATCACGCGCGAGGATGTCGAGCGGGCGGCGGCGACCAAGGCAGCCCCGAAGGATCGCTGGATCGAGATGCGCCACGCCATTGCGGCGGCGATGGCGCGCGCCAAGCGCGAGATCCCGCACTACTATCTCGCCACCGACATCCCGCTCGCTCGCGCGGGCCGCTGGCTCGCGGAGCGCAACGAGGGCCGCCCGCTCGCCGGGCGCGTGCTGATGGCGGTGCCACTGCTCAAGGCTGTCGCGCGCGCACTCGTGCGTTATCCCGAGTTGAACGGCCATTATCGCGACGGCGCGTTCGTCCCCGGTGCCGGCGTTCACCTCGGCGTGGCGATTTCGCTGCGCCAGGGCGGCCTCATCGCTCCCGCGATCCGCGACGTCGACACGATGGGACTGGACGAGCTGATGCGGCGACTGACGGACCTGGTCGCCCGCGCGCGTGCGCTCACGCTGCGGAGTTCCGAGATGACCGACGCGACGATCACGGTCACAAACCTGGGCGACCAGGGCGTCGATCTCGTGCAGGGCGTGATCTATCCGCCGCAGGTCGCGCTGGTGGGCTTCGGGAAGGTGACCGAGCGCGCCTGGGTCGAGGACGGCAAAGTCGTGGTGATGCCGGTGGTGACTGCGAGCCTGTCGGCCGACCATCGCGCAAGCGACGGGCATCGCGGTGCGCTGTTGCTGGCCGAGATCGCGCGACTGCTGCAGGAGCCCGCCAAGCTCGACGAAGCCGCAGGCTGACCTTCGGATCGACCGACATGGACGACGCAACCCTCCGGCAAACGGTCTTCGCGACACTCTACCGCATCGCCCCCGAGGTCGCGCCGGGCGAGCTCGCGCCCGGCAGGCCGCTGCGCGACCAGGTGGACCTCGATTCGATGGACTGGCTCAACTTCCTGCTCGGGCTGCACGCCGCGCTCGGCGTCGAAATTCCGGAGACCGACTACGCGAAGCTCGTCACGCTGGACGATCTCTTCGCGTACCTAAAAGCCGGCATGGGTTGAACGCCGCGTGTGCGGCGTGCAGCAACCGCGCTCAGCGCGGCCGCGGCAGACCGATGACGGTGCCTTCGCGGCGCAGGTCCGCGCCTCCGTACTGGCGCTTGCCGACGGGGTCCAGCAGCACGCCCTGGACCGACCCGATGCTCGCGGTGCAGCCATTGCTGCCGGGTTCGCCGGGCATCGGATGACCGAGCTGTCGCAGCGCATCCTGAACGGCGACTTCGATCCTCGGCACCATGAACCACGCGAGTCCTTCGCAATCGACGTCGCCGCTCGCGCTGGTGACGGCAATGCGCGGCGAGTCGATCGCATCCTGCATCAGCATCAGGTGATCGACGAGGTTGTTCGTCACCTGCAGCACCGAGCCGATGATCGTCGCACCTCCCGGCGAACCGTAGGCGGCAATCGGCGCGCCGTCGCGGAACATGATCGTCGGCGCCATCGAGCTGCGCGGACGCTTGCCCGGCGCGACGTCGTTCGCCCCCGGATTGAAGGCGTCCGTATTCGCGTTCGCCATCGGCTCGAGGTTGAAGTCGGTGAGCTCGTTGTTGAGCAGGAAGCCGTAGCCGGGAACCGTGATGCCCGTCCCCCAGCGGGCCTCGATTGTCGAGGTGACCGCGACGACGTTGCCCCACTTGTCGGCGACGGTGAAATGGGTCGTGTAACCGCGGTGGTCGTCGCGCGCAATCGCGAGTTGCAGCGGTGCAGGCGCATCGGCGCTGTCGTATTTGCGCGGGTCGCCGGCCGTGGGCATGGGCATGCGGCGGTGCGGGTCGATCATCGCGCTGCGCGATTGCACATAAGGTGCGGCAAGCAGGCCCTTGACCGGCACCGGCACGAAGTCGGCGTCGCCCATCCAGACGGCGCGATCGGCGAACGCGAGGCGCAGCGCCTCGATCGTCACGTGCAGCGTGCCGACGCTTGCAAAGCCGAAGCCTTTGGTGTCGTCGGCAAGCGGAAAGCGCTCGAGCATCGCCAGCGCTTGCAACACGGCGAGGCCGCCGGAGGAGGGCGGCGGCATCGACACGACGTCGAGCCCGCGGTAGCGGCCCCGCACCGGCGTGCGTACGACGACGTCGTATTGCCGGAGGTCGTCCGGTGTCATCCGGCCCGCGCCCGCGGCGGAAATCGGCGTGCGCGAGCGCACCTGCGCCGCGACGATGGCCGCGGCGATCTCGCCGCGATAGAACGCGTCCGGTCCGTCGCGCGCGATCAGGCGCAGCGCGCGCGCCAGGTCCTTCTGCACCAGGCGGTCGCCTTCCTTGAGCGGGGTACCGCCGGGGCGGAAGATCGCGGCGGTTTCCGGCTGCAGCGATGTGCGGCCGCCGTCGTTGACGATATCGGCGGCGAGGAATTCGTTGATCGCGAAGCCGTTGTCGGCGAGCTCCATCGCCGGGGCGATCGCGTCGTCCAGCGGCATCGTGCCGAAGCGGGAAAGCGCGGTCGCGATGCCGAGCACAGTGCCCGGTACGCCGACCGAAATGCCGCTCGTCGAGGCCATCGCGAAGCGGCCTGGCGCCGGGACGTTCGGGAACATGAACATCGTCGGTGTCGCCGCCGCCGGTGCGCGCTCGCGCGCGTCGAGCGCGATCGTCTCGTTCGTCTTCGCGAGGTGGATCAGCATGAAAAGACCGCCACCGATGCCGGAGTACTGAGGCTCGACGACGTTGAGCACGAACTGGATCGCGGCGGCGGCATCGATTGCGTTGCCGCCACGCTCCAGCACGCGCGCGCCGGCCTGCGCCGCCAGCGGATGGGACGCCGAGACGATGCCTTCGCGGAACGAGCGCCCGGCCCACGCGCCCGGCCCGGAGGTGGGCACGCCCATGCTGCGGTGGTCGGACTTCTCGGGTGCGGGGGTGCGGGCAGTGGCGGACGCGGGCGCGGTGGTTGGTGCGCTCGCGCCCGGCGTGCCCCCGGTGGGCGCGGTCGCGCAGCCGGCGATCAGCGCGGCGATGCACGCCGCGAGCGCGAGCGTGGCGAGCGAGGCAGGCGGGTGGAACAAGCGGCGCATCGTGAGCGTTCGATCGTAGAGAGAATGGCGGCAGAGCCTTCCGGCGTCCAAGGCTACCCGAGTGGCCTGCGCGGGCGCCGGCATCGCGCAACATGCAACGTGCGAGGTGCGGCGCTGGCCTGGTGCGCGCATTCGGCAGCGCCCCGACGGTTGTCCTCTTGCTTGACCCGGCTCAAGAAATTCTCAGTCGATATCCGGCAATATCATGCACCTCGCGGCGCGCCGCGCCAAACTGTCGAACGCATGCGCAATCCACAAAAACTCTCCGCCAAGCTGGTCGGCGTCCAGGTCGTCTTTCTCGCCGTTGCGCTCGTTTCCATCGGGCTGACGCTGCTCGTCTCGTGGCGGCTCGAGGGCAGCGCCGCGGCGATCAACGACGCCGGAAGCTTGCGCATGCGCACCTATCGGCTCGTGTATCTCGCCGAGGAAGCGCAGCGCCCGGGGGCAGCCGCGGCCGGGACGACGGGAGTGATCCGTCGCGATATCGCCGACTTCGAAGCCGTCGTCGCGACGCTACGTACCGGTGACCCGAGTCGCCCGCTGTTCGTGCCGGCGACCACGGCGATCGCGCAGGCGTTCGCGGCGCTCGACGCCGAGTGGGCGGTGCTGAAGCCCGCGCTCGCGCGCGTCGAGGCCGGCGTCCCGCTGCCGCTCGAGCGGCCGCGGATCGAGCAGTTCGTCGCCGTGGTCAATCGCCTGGTGGCAACCCTCGAGCAGGACATCACACAGACGACGAGCCTGTTGCGCACGATTCAGCTTGCGCTGGTCGCGCTCGCGATCGGCGGCGCGACGGCGCTTATCTACCTGTCGTTCCTGTTCATCATCCGGCCGGTGCACCAGCTGGAAGAAGGGCTGAACCGCATGGCCAAGGGCGATCTCGGCGCGCGCGTCCCGGTGGAATCGAGCGACGAGTTCGGCGCGCTCGCGCGCGGCTTCAACACGATGGCGGGCGAGATCGAGGAGTCTTACCGAACGCTGGAAACACGGGTGCAGCAGAAGACGCGATCGCTTGCCGAGCAGAATGCGCAGCTCGCGACGCTCTACGACATGACCGCATTCCTCAACGCCCCGGCGTCGCTGGAGGAGCTCTGCCGGGGCTTCCTGCGCCGGCTCATGGCATCCACCGGCGCGGCGGGCGGCGCGGTGCGGCTCGCCTCGCGCGAAGACGACAGCCTTCACCTGTTCGTCGAGGACGCGTTGCCGGCAGGATTCTCGGCGTCGGAGCAGTGCCTCGCCAAGGGCGAGTGCGCGTGCGGCGATGCCGCGTCGCGAAACGCGTCGATCGTGCACGTGCTGCCCGGAAAGCGCCTGCCGATCACGATCACGCTGCAGAACTGCCGCGAAGCAGGGTTCGGCACCGTGACCGCCTTCCCGATCGCCGCGCAGCATCAGGTGCTCGGCATCTTCAACCTGTTCTTCAGGGAAGCGCGCGAGCTCGCGAGCGAGGAGCGGCACATGCTGGAGAGCCTGGGCCAGCACCTCGGCGTGTCCATCGAGAGCCTGCGGCTCGTCTCCCGCGAGCGGGAGCTTGCGGCGAGCGAGGAGCGCGGCCTGCTCGCGCAGGAGCTGCACGACTCGATCGCGCAGTCGCTCGCGTTCTTGAATCTCCAGGTGCAGATGCTGCGGCGCTCGCTCGCCTCCCGCGACGAGCTGGATGCGGCGCGCATCCTGGGCGAGATCCAGGCCGGCGTGCAGGAATCGTACGCAGACGTGCGCGAACTGCTCGTGCACTTCCGCACGCGCACGGCCGAGGGCGACGTCGAACATGGCATCCGGACGCTGCTCGCGCGCTTCGAGCGCCAGACGGGCGTGCCGGTGAGGTTCCGGGCAACGGGCTCCACGCTGCCGCTCGCGCCGGATGACCAGCTCCAGGTGATGCATATCCTGCAGGAAGCGCTGTCGAACGTGCGCAAGCACGCGGATGCGACATCCGTCGAGGTGGAGCTGCGGCGCGGTCCGGGCCATGTCTTCGTCGTGCGCGACAACGGGCGCGGTTTCGAGCCGGGCCGCGACGCGCACGACGCGGTCGACCACGTGGGCCTGCGGATCATGCACGAGCGGGCGCAGCGCATCGGCGGGACATTCGACGTGCGCTCGCGACCGGGGCAGGGGACGGAGGTGCAACTCTCGCTGCCGGTCGCGCAACGCGAGGCCGCATGATCGTCATGCGAGTGCGGCCGCGACCGGCAGCGCGTGCCGGGCGCCCGATGCCGTCGCGCCGGAGCGTGGCGCACCAGGCGACAGCGCAAGCGATCGATAACGCGGTGACGGTGGCTGCGCCCGGGGCACGTGATGGGGTAACGGGTCCCGTCCGGCGATGAGCATCGCCATCCGCATCGTCGTCATCGACGACCACACGCTGTTCCGCCGCGGGATCACCGCGTTGCTCGCGCGCGAGGCCGGTTTCGCGGTTGTGGGCGAGGCGGCCGACGGTTTCGAGGGTATCCGCACCGTGCTGGCGCAGAAGCCCGATGTCGTGCTGCTCGACCTGCACATGCCCGGGATCTCCGGCATCGAGGCGTTGCAGGCGATCCAGAAGGATGCCCCCGGCACGCACGTCGTGATGCTGACGGTGTCCGAGGATGCCGAGGACCTGCTGACGGCGTTGCGCGCCGGCGCGCTCGGCTACCTGCTGAAGAACATCGACAGCGACTTCCTGATCGCGTCGATCCGGCGCGCGGCCGACGGCGAATCGGTGATTTCGCCGGAGATGACCGGCAAGCTGATGCGCGAAGTGCGCAGCGGTGCCTCGGCGTCGCCGCCCGACAGCGCGCTGTCGCCGCGCGAGCGCGAGATCCTGCGCCATCTCGCCAAGGGCGCGAGCAACAAGGAGATCGCGCGTACGCTGGATGTGGCCGAGAGCACGGTCAAGATCCACGTGCAGCACATCCTGCGCAAGCTCGGTCTCGCCTCCCGCCTGCAGGCGGCGGTCTGGGCAATCGAGCACGGCGTGGCGGCGAAAGCCTAGAACCTAGGCATTCTCGCCCCGACGCCATCCCGCTGCGCGGGCGCGCAGGTTGCGGGGGTGCGGTGCGCCCGGGTTTCGCCGACGGTATCCGACCCGCGTTTGCGACGATATAGGGACGAGACCCGAATCTCGGGCGGACGGCGCTGCGCTCCGCAACGCGCTGCGGCGGGATCTCGGATCCGCACCCGGTACGCCTTGACCCGCATCAAGCGCTTCGTCGGATCTGCCGCCGGTAATCCTTTCGAACGATGCCGGCTAATCCCGCTGGAACGCCCGGACTCCTCCGTCCGCTCATCGGCGTGCCTCCCCCCGGCGAATGTTCGCCGTGCGCGCCACGGCGCAGAGTGTGCGCAGCACGATTCCCCAGGGAGAAAAAAGCAATGAGCACCGTTGAGGCCGCTGCAAGCCGCTCCAAGCCGACGAGTTCGGTCGACATCGCCGACTGGCGACCCGAAGACGAGGCGTTCTGGGATAGCACGGGCAAGCGGATCGCCTATCGCAACCTCGCGATCTCGGTGCCGGCCCTGCTGTGCGGCTTCGCCGTCTGGGGCATGTGGGGAATCATCACGGTCCAGATGCTCAACCTCGGCTTCCCGTTCACGCAGGCCGAGCTGTTCACGCTGACCGCGATTGCCGGGATCGCCGGGGCGACGATGCGCATTCCGGCGTCATTCCTGATCCGCGTGGCCGGCGGCCGCAATACGATCTTCCTGACCACGGCGATGCTGCTCGCGCCGGCCATTGGCACCGGCATGGTGTTGCAGCACAAGGACTGGCCGCTGTGGGCTTTCCAGCTGATGGCGTTGTGGTCGGGCGTCGGCGGCGGCAACTTTGCCAGTTCGATGTCGAACATCAGCACGTTCTTCCCGAAGCGGCTGCAGGGCACTGCGCTCGGCATCAACGCCGGCATCGGCAACTTCGGCGTTACGACGATGCAGATCGTCATCCCGCTGGTGATGACGGTCGGCATCTTCGGCACTTTCGGCGGCGCGCCGGAGACGCTGCTGAAGGACAGCGGCTGGATCTTCGGCAAGATCCCCGCCGGCACGTCGACCTGGATCCAGAACGCCGGCTTTGCGTGGGTGCTGTCGCTGGTCCCACTGTCGGTGTTGTGCTGGTGGGGCATGAGCAACCTGAAGACGGTCTCGCCAGACACCGGCAATCCGGTCGTGGCATTCGCGAAGATCACGTGGCTGTATACGCTGGCATTCATACCGTCGATCCTCGGCTTGTACCTTTACCTGCCGAAGCCCACCGGGGTCGGCCTCATCAGCATGTGGGTCGCAATTCCGCTGGACGTAATCGCAGCGCTGCTCGTGATGCGGCTCGCCGCGTTCGGCCCGATGAAGGAGGGGGTCGCCAAGCAGTTCGCGATCTTTCGCGACAGGCACACATGGTCGATGACGGCGCTGTACATCGTCACCTTTGGTTCGTTCATCGGCTTCTCGATGGCGCTGCCGCTGTGCATGAAGGTGATCTTCGGCGTGAGCCACGTGCGCGATGCGGCCGGCGTGCTCCAGCACACGGCGAACAACCCGAACGCGCCCGCGGTCCTGGCGTACGCCTGGATCGGTCCGTTCGTCGGCGCGCTGATCCGCCCGGTCGGCGGCTGGATCTCCGACAAGCTCGGCGGCTCGATCGTCACGCAGGTGATCTCGGTGGTGATGGTGGTGGCGTCCGTGGCGGTAGGCTGGGTGATGCTGCAGGCCTACCAGTCCCCGACGCCCGAGGAGTACTTCCTCGCTTTCATGTTGCTGTTCGTGCTGCTGTTTGCCGCGAGCGGCATCGGCAACGGCTCGACGTTCCGCACCATCGGCGTGATCTTCGATCGCACGCAGGCCGGCCCGGTGCTCGGGTGGACATCGGCGATCGCCGCCTACGGTGCGTTCGTGGCGCCCATCGTCATCGGCGCCCAGATCACCGCGGGCACGCCTCACTACGCGATGTACGGATTCGCGATCTTCTATGCGGTCTGCATCGTCATCAACTGGTGGTTCTATCTGCGTCGCAATGCCTACGTGAAGAACCCCTGACCGGAAGCGTCACCGAGACAGCGCCGGCATGCCGATGCACGCCCCCATCGTCGACTGGAATCCCGACGACCGCGTCTTCTGGGCGCGGGAGGGGTCGCGCGTCGCACGCCGCAATCTGGTCGCGTCCGTGGCGGCACTCGTCGTCGCCTTCGCGGTGTGGATGCTGTGGAGCGTCGTGGTCGTGAGCCTGCCACGCGTCGGCTTCCGCTTCTCGACCAACCAGCTCTTCTGGCTTGCGGCGGCGCCCGGGCTCGCCGGTGGCACGTTGCGGCTTCTGTTCGCGTTCGTCGTGCCGATCTTCGGCGGGCGGCGCTGGACGGTGTTCTCGACGCTCTTGCTGCTCGTGCCGACGATCGGCCTCGGACTCTCTGTACAGGATCCGGGGACGAGCTATCCGACATTCGTGCTGCTCGCACTCTCGGCCGGCGTGGGTGGAGGCAACTTCGCCTCAAGCATGGCGAACATCAGCTTCTTCTTTCCGGCCGAACGCAAGGGAACCGCGCTGGGCGTCAACGCCGGCATCGGCAACCTCGGTATCACGCTCGCGCAGCTCATTGTTCCGATCGTGATCGCCGTGGCGCTTTTCGGCGGGATCGGAGGGGAGGCGCAGCGCTGGAGCGAGGGCGACAGCGCGCATGACGTCTGGCTGCAGAACGCCGGCTACGTCTTTGTTCCGCTGATCGTGGCCGCCGCGCTGTTCGCGTGGCTGCGTATGGACGATCTCGCCACCGTCGAGGGCGCGATCGCCGACCAGGCGCTCGTATTCCTGGACCGCGACGCGTGGTTGCTCGCGTGGCTCTATCTCGGCACGTTCGGATCGCTTCTCGGCTTCGCGGCCGCGTTCCCGCTGGTGACTCAGACGCAGTTCGGCCCGGTCGACGTGACCGCGTACGCGTTCGCCGGCCCGCTGGCTGCGGCGCTTGCGCGGCCGCTCGGCGGCTGGCTTGCGGACGACCTTGGCGGTGCAAGGGTCGCGCTCGCGAGCTTCGTGACCATGACGCTCGCGATCGTCGCACTGCTCGCGCTGCCGTCCGCGCTCAGCTGGCATCTTCTTCTCTTTGCGTTGCTGTTCATCGCGAGCGGGATCGGCAACGGTGCGGTCTTCCAGATGATTCCCGCAGCGTTCGCATCGCGTGCGTGCGCCGCTGCCGCGCCTGACCCCGTCGACGCCGCGCGGCGTGCCCAGGGGGCGTCGCTGCAGGCGGCCGCAGCGCTCGGCTTTGCCTCCGCGCTCGCGGCCTTCGGCGGCTTCTTCATTCCGAAGGCTTTCGGCACCGCGTTCGCGATAACGGGCGGTGTCGATGCAGCGCTCGTGCTGTTCCTGCTGTTCTACGTTTCGTGCATCGCAGCCACGTGGCGCTTCTGCGTCCGTCCGCGCGCGATGGCGCGCCGCTGATCCGGATCCGTCGTGCCTGCGAACTCGAACAACCACCATGCGCCGACTGCGCCGGTGCCACCCGCTCCCGCTGCCTGAAAGGAAGATTCGATGAGCCACTTTCTCGACCGCCTGATGTACTTCACGAAGGAGCGCGAGACCTTCTCCGAGGGGCACGGCGTGGTGACGCGCGAGGATCGCACCTGGGAGGACGGCTACCGCAAGCGCTGGCAGCACGACAAGATCGTGCGCTCGACGCACGGGACCAACTGCACGGGCTCGTGCAGCTGGAAGATCTACGTCAAGGGCGGCGTCGTTACGTGGGAAACGCAGCAGACCGACTACCCGCGCACCCGTCCCGACATGCCGAACCACGAGCCGCGCGGCTGCTCGCGCGGCGCTTCCTATTCCTGGTATCTGTACAGCGCGAACCGCGTCAAGTACCCGATGGTGCGTGGCCAGCTCGTGCGCCTGTGGCGCGAGGCACGGCAGAAGCTCGGCCCGGTCGAGGCGTGGGCGTCGATCGTCGAGGATCCGGACAGGGCGCGCTCGTACAAGTCGCTACGCGGGATGGGCGGCTTCGTGCGCTCGACATGGGACGAGGCGCAGGAGATCATCGCCGCGGCCAATGTCCACACGATAGGGAAGTACGGCCCCGACCGCGTGATCGGATTCTCGCCGATCCCGGCGATGTCGATGGTGAGCTATGCCGCCGGCAGCCGTTATCTTTCGCTGATCGGCGGCGTGTGCATGAGCTTCTACGACTGGTACTGCGACCTGCCGCCCTCGTCGCCGCAGACCTGGGGCGAGCAGACCGACGTGCCCGAGTCGGCCGACTGGTACAACTCGACGTTCATCATGGCCTGGGGCAGCAACGTGCCGCAGACGCGCACGCCCGACGCCCACTTCTTCACCGAGGTTCGCTACAAGGGCGCGAAGATCGTCGCGGTCACGCCCGACTACGCCGAGGTCTCCAAGCTCGCCGACCTGTGGCTGCACCCGCAGCAGGGCACCGACGCGGCGCTCGCGATGGCGATGGGCCACGTCGTGCTGAAGGAGTTCCATTTCGAGAAGCCGTCGGCGTACTTCGTCGACTATTGCCGCCGCTACACCGACATGCCGGTTCTCGTGAAGCTCGTCAGGCGCGGCAACCAGTACGTGCCCGATCGCTATGTGCGCGCTGGCGAGTTCCCGGACCAGCTCGGGCAGGCGAATAACCCTGAATGGAAGATCGTCGTCGTCGACGAGACGAGCGGCAGGCTCGTCGCTCCGCAGGGCTCGATCGGCTACCGCTGGGGTCAGAAGCAAGGCGGCGACCTCGGCAAATGGAACCTCGAGCCGAAGGATGGGGCGACTGGCGCCGAGATCAAGCCGGCGCTGTCGTTGATCGACCATCGCGACGAGGTCGTGCCGGTCGCGTTCCCGTACTTCGCCGGCGTCGCGCCGGAGCACTTCAAGGCAAACGAGCAGGGCGGCGACATCCTGCTGCGTAACGTCCCGGCGAAGCGCGTACAGCTCGCCGGGGGCGAGGCGCTGGTCGCGACCGTGTACGACCTCACGGCCGCCAACTACGGCATCGACCGGGGATTGGGCGGCGCCAACGTCGCCAGGTCGTACGACGAGAACGTGCCGTACACGCCCAAGTGGCAGGAAGCGATCACCGGTGTAAAGGCGCAGGACATCGTCACGGTGGCACGGCAGTTCGCCGACAACGCCGACAAGACGCAGGGCAAGTCGATGGTGATCATCGGCGCGGCGATGAACCACTGGTTCCATAGCGATATGAACTACCGCGGCATCATCAACCTGCTGATGATGTGCGGCTGCGTGGGCAAGTCGGGTGGCGGCTGGGCGCATTACGTGGGACAGGAGAAGCTGCGCCCGCAGACCGGCTGGACGCCGCTCGCCTTTGCGCTCGACTGGGCGCGCCCGCCGCGGCAGCAGAACTCGACCTCGTTCTTCTACGCCCACACCGATCAGTGGCGCTACGAAAAGCTCGACGTGCGCGAGATCCTCTCGCCGCTTGCCGATCCGAACGAATACACGGGCAGCCTGATCGACTTCAACGTGCGCGCCGAGCGCATGGGCTGGCTGCCCTCCGCGCCGGCGCTCGCGACCAATCCGATCCAGGTGGTCAAGGACGCGGAAGCCGCGGGCCTCGATCCCAAGGATTACGCGGTCAAGGCGCTGAAGGAAGGCAGCCTGCGCATGTCCTGCGAGGATCCGGACAACCCGGCCAACTTCCCGCGCAACCTGTTCGTCTGGCGCAGCAACCTGCTCGGCAGCTCCGGCAAGGGCCACGAGTATTTCCTGAAGCACCTGCTCGGCACGGGGAGCGGGCTGCAGGGGAAGGATCTGGGTGTCGAGGGCGGCCGCAAGCCCGAGGAAGTCGTCTGGCACGACGAGGCGCCGGAGGGGAAGCTCGACCTCCTCACCACGCTGGACTTCCGCATGTCCACGACCTGCCTCTACTCGGACATCGTGCTGCCGACGGCCACGTGGTACGAGAAGAACGATCTCAATACGTCGGACATGCACCCGTTCATCCATCCGCTGTCGGCTGCGATCGACCCGGTGTGGGAATCGCGCTCGGATTGGGAGATCTACAAGGGCATCGCCAAGAAGTTCTCGGAGGTCTGCATCGGTCACCTGGGCAAGGTGAAGGAGCTGGTGCTGACGCCGCTGATGCACGACACGCCGGGCGAGCTCGCGCAGGCGCTCGAGGTCCGCGAATGGAAGAAGGGGCAGGTCGACCTTGTCCCGGGCAAGACCGCGCCCGCGATGACGGTGATCGAACGCGATTACCCGAACACCTACGCCAAGTTCACGGCGCTCGGGCCGCTGATGAGCAAGGTCGGCAACGGCGGCAAGGGCATCGCCTGGAACACCGAGCGCGAGGTCGAAAATCTCGCTCTCCTCAACTACACGGTGCACGCCGACGGCGCGGCCAAGGGCCTGCCGAAGATCGAGACCGACATCGACGCTGCGGAAGTGATCCTGATGCTCGCGCCGGAGACCAACGGTGAAGTCGCGGTCAAGGCGTGGGAGGCGCTGTCGAAGATCACGGGGCGCGAGCACAAGCACCTCGCGCTGCCGAAGCAGGACGAGAAGATCCGCTTCCGCGACATCCAGGCGCAACCGCGCAAGATCATCAGCTCGCCGACGTGGTCGGGCATCGAGTCGGAGCACGTGAGCTACAACGCGGGCTGGACCAATGTGAACGAGCTCATTCCCTGGCGCACGCTCACCGGCCGTCAGCAGTTCTACCAGGATCACAAGTGGATGCTGGGCTTCGGCGAGGGATTGTGCGTCTACCGGCCGCCGGTGGACCTGAAGACGACCGGACAGATCCACCAGAAGAAGCCGAACGGCGAACCCGAGATCCTGCTGAACTTCATCACGCCGCACCAGAAGTGGGGGATCCACTCGACGTACACCGACAACCTGCTGATGCTCACGCTGTCGCGCGGCGGTCCGATCGTGTGGCTGTCGGAGACCGACGCGAAGAGCGCCGGCATCATCGACAACGACTGGATCGAGGTCTTCAACATCAACGGCGCGATCGCCGCGCGGGCGGTCGTGTCGCAACGGGTCAAACCCGGCATGTGCCTCATGTACCACGCGCAGGAGAAGATCGTGAACACGCCGGGATCGCAGATCACCGGCATGCGCGGGGGCATCCACAACTCGGTGACGCGGATCGTCGTCAAGCCGACGCACATGATCGGCGGCTATGCGCAGCTCGCGTACGGATTCAACTACTACGGCACGATCGGCACCAACCGCGACGAGTTCGTCGTCGTGCGCAAGATGACCAAGGTGGACTGGCTCGATGTACCCGCTGGGGTCGAGGTCTGACAGCGCCGGACGCGCAAGGAGAAACTCAAATGAAAGTACGCGCGCAGATCGGCATGGTGCTTCCTCGACAAGCGCATCGGCTGTGGATGGCAACCCCCACCCCGGCCCTCCCCGCGCAGGGGGAGGGAGAACTTCAGCGATGCACTTGTCGGAAGGAGAATTGAAATGAAGGTTCGTGCTCAAATCGGCATGGTGCTCAATCTCGACAAGTGCATCGGCTGTCATACCTGTTCGGTGACCTGCAAGAACGTCTGGACCAACCGCGAGGGCATGGAGTACGCATGGTTCAACAATGTCGAGACCAAGCCCGGTATCGGCTATCCGAAGGAGTGGGAGAACCAGTCGCGCTGGAACGGCGGGTGGGTGAAGAAGAGCGGCGGCATCGAGCCGCGGCAGGGCGGCAAGCTCGCGCTGCTGATGAAGATCTTCGCGAACCCGAACCTGCCGGAGATCGACGACTACTACGAGCCCTTCACCTTCGACTACGAGCACCTGCACACGGCGCCCGAGATGAAGGCCTCACCGGTCGCCCGCCCGCGCTCGCTCATCACCGGGCAGCGGATGGAGAAGATCGTGTGGGGCCCGAACTGGGAGGAGATCCTGGGCGGCGAGTTCGCCAAGCGTTCGCAGGATGCGAACTTCGAGGGCGTGCAGAAGGCGATCTACGGCGAGTTCGAGAACACGTTCATGATGTACCTGCCGCGCCTTTGCGAGCATTGCCTCAACCCGACGTGCGTCGCAAGCTGTCCATCGGGCTCGATCTACAAGCGCGAGGAAGACGGCATTGTACTGATCGACCAGGACAAATGCCGCGGCTGGCGCATGTGCGTCTCGGGCTGCCCGTACAAGAAGATCTACTACAACTGGTCGGCGGGCAAGGCGGAGAAGTGCATCTTCTGCTACCCGCGGATCGAGGCGGGCCAGCCGACCGTGTGCTCCGAGACCTGCGTAGGCCGAATCCGCTACCTCGGCGTGCTGCTCTACGACGCCGACCGCATCGAACAGGCCGCCGCGATCGACGATCCCAAGGGCCTCTACCCGGCGCAGCTGTCGATCTTCCTCGACCCGAACGACGCGGCGGTGATCGCGCAGGCGCGCGCCGACGGCGTGCCGGAGACCTGGCTCAACGCGGCCAAGGAATCGCCGGTCTACAAGATGGCGGTGGACTGGAAGGTCGCGCTGCCGCTGCACCCGGAATACCGCACGCTGCCGATGGTCTGGTATGTCCCGCCGCTCTCGCCGATCCAGGCGGCGGCGAGTTCCGGGCAGATCGGGACGTTCGGCTCGCTGCCGGATGTGCGCAGCCTGCGCATCCCGCTGCGCTACCTCGCGAACTTGCTGACCGCCGGCGACGAGCACGCGGTGGCCGTCGCGCTGGAGCGCATGCTGGCGATGCGCGCCTATATGCGCGACCGCCATGTCGAGCAGCGCGACAGTCCCGCGGTGCTGAAGCAGGTGGGGCTCACCGTCGAACAGGTCGAACAAATGTACCGCTACATGGCAATCGCCAATTACGAGGACCGCTTCGTGATCCCGACGACGCATCGCGAGTACGCCGAGAACGCCTACGACCTGCGGGGCGATTGCGGGTTCAGCTTCGGCAACGGCTGCTCCGACGGCGAGTCGCGGACGAGCCTGTTCGGCGGCAAGGGCGGCAGGAAGAAGACCATCTCGATCAAGCAGATCGCGTGACGGGAGTCCGACAATGACGATCACCTTCAAGGCGCTCGCCGCGCTCATCACCTACCCGACCCCCGAGCTGCTCGCGGCGCTGCCCGAGATCCGCGCCGCAATCGATTCGGAATCGCGGTTGAAGCGCCGCGAGCGCAACGGGCTCGGTGCGCTGATCGACGAGCTCGCCGCGTCCGACCCGCTCGATGCGCAGGAATGCTATGTGGCGCTGTTCGATCGCGGGCGCGCAACGAGCCTGCACCTGTTCGAGCACGTGCACGGCGAGTCGCGCGATCGCGGCCAGGCAATGGTCGACCTGAAGTCGATCTACGCGCAGGCCGGCCTCGCGCTCGCTCCCAACGAGCTGCCCGACTACCTGCCGGCGATGCTCGAGTTCCTGAGCCTGCAGCCCTTCGAGGTCGCGCAGGACATAGTAGGCGACAGTGCGCATCTCTTGCGCAACATCGGGCAGGCGCTCGCGGCACGGGGCAGCCGCTACGCCGCGGTGTTCGCCGCGCTGCTCGCGCTCTGCGGCGAGAAGGGCCTCTCCGCGGCCGCCCCGTCGCGCGAGCCCGAGAAGTCGCTCGACGAGGAGTGGATCGAGGAACCGGTGCTCTTCGGTCCCGCCGGCGCGCCCGGCGGCTGCGGCGCGGCCGGGCCTTCGACATCGGTTGTCCGATTCATGTCCCGCCCTGCTCACGGCGATCAAGGAGTTCCGCGATGAACAGCTATCTCGAAACGCTGGTGTACGGCATCTTTCCCTACATCGCGCTCGCGGTCTTCCTGCTCGGCAGCCTCGTCCGCTTCGACCGCGAGCAGTACACGTGGAAGAGCGACTCGTCCCAGTTCCTGCGGCGCGGCCAGCTGCGACTGGGGTCGAACCTGTTCCACATCGGCATCCTCGGCATCTTTCTCGGCCACTTCGTCGGCCTGCTGACGCCGATCCCCGTCTGGCATGCGCTCGGGGTGTCACCCTCGGCGAAGCAGATGCTCGCGATCGTCGCCGGCGGCGTCTTCGGCGTCATCATGCTGATCGGCATCGTCGTCCTCATGCACCGGCGCATGAGCGAGCCGCGCATCCGCGCGACCACGAAGGTGGCGGACTGGCTGGTGCTCTGGCTCCTCCTCGCGCAACTCGGGCTGGGCCTTCTCTCGCTGCCCGTGTCGGCGGGCCATCTGGACGGCGGCGAGATGGTGAAGCTCATGACGTGGGCTCAGCACATCGTCACGTTCCAGGGGGACGCGGCGAGCTACGTGGCCGGCACGCACTGGATCTTCAAGCTGCATCTGCTGCTCGGGATGACGCTTTTCCTGGTATTCCCGTTCACGCGCCTCGTGCATGTCTGGAGCGGCTTCGCCGTGGTCGGCTACCTGACCCGCGCCTATCAGGTGGTCCGGACGCGCTAGCTTCGAAAGGACTGCCGTGGACCTTTGGATCAATCGTCGGGCGATTCCCGCCGGCGAAATCGCGCGCGAAGCCGCATTGCACGCGCACGCGGACGATCCCGACGCCGCGGCACGGCGCGCTCTGGCGGTGCGCGAGTTGCTCCTGCAGCGCGCCGGCGCGCTCGGCTTGCTCGAGGAAGCAGGGCCGCACGGGCAGGTCGTGTTCGCGAGCCGCGAGGAGGAGGACCGGGTGATCGGCGACGTGCTCGATCGCGAGGTTGCGCCGGCATTGCCGACCACTGAGGAATGCCGCTGCTTCTACGACGGTCATCCGGAGCGCTTCACCTCGGGCGATCTGGTCGAGGTGAGGCACATGCTTTTCGCGGTGACGGCCGCCACGCCGGTCGCGGCGCTGCGCGCGCAGGCAGAGGGCGTGCTGGAGGAATTGCGCAGTGCTCCGGATCTGTTCGCCGAGCGCGCACGCACGCTGTCCAACTGCCCGTCGGGCGAGCAGGGCGGAAGCTTGGGGCAGTTCGGCCGCGGCACGATGGTTCCGGAGTTCGAGCGCGCAGTGTTCGAGACGCAGGCGATGGGCGTGCTGCCCGGACTCGTCGCCACGCGCCACGGGTTCCACATCGTCAGTGTCGAGCGGCGCATTCCGGGGCGCATGCTGCCCTTCGAGCGCGTGCAGCCGCAAATCGCCGGCTATCTGGCCGCGCGGTCGCAGGAGCGCGCGCTGCGTGACTATGTGCGCGGGCTCGCGCAGCAGGCGACATTGAAGGGCGTGACATTCTTCGACCTGCCCGAACCGCACGCACAGCCGGCTTAGCCCTGCCATGCAAGACGGCGATTTCGTGCGGCGTCTGCGAAGGTTCGAGACGAGCGTCTTCCCGCGCTATCGCGAGGCCTATCGCGAGCTCGTGGCCCGCGGCCAGCACCCGAAGACGCTGTTCATCGGCTGCTCGGACTCCCGCATCGTGCCGTACCTGCTGACCGGCAGCGGCCCCGGCGAGCTCTTCGTTGCACGCAACGTCGGCAACCTCGTTCCGCCGTGGGACGCGACGTACGGCTACCACGGCACGGTCGCCGCTGTCGAGTTCGCGGTGCTGAGGCTCGGCGTCCGCGACATCGTCATCTGCGGCGACAGCCATTGTGGCGCCGTGCGCGCACTGTACGAGGAGCCGATCGCCGAGGCGCCGCACATGAACCGCTGGCTCGACCTCGCGCGTGCGGCCGTGCTGCCGGTCATGCCGAGCGAAGAGGCGCTGCGGCGCTCGGAACAGCGCTCGGTCGTGCTGCAACTCGAACGCCTGCTCGACTATCCGATGGTCACGCCGCGCGTGGAAAAGGGCGAGCTTTTCCTGCACGGCTGGCACTATCTGATCGACGAGGGCAAAGTCCTCGTCCTGGACGTCGCATCCGGCGCGTTCGTCCCGGCGGAGGAGACGCTGGCGGGAGATCGCGCGAACGGCGACCGGTCCGCGCAGCAGCGGTAGCATCGAGTGTCCGCGGAGAGCGCGGACTCGCTTCCCGACTTTCGGGTCCCGGCGCATCGCACGCTTTCGTTTGCGGGAGTTCAAGAGCGCGGGTTCGGCCAGGTCTAGCCCGAGTGTTTCGCCAGGGCGCGGGAATTTGGCGTGGCGGTTTGCGGCCTGGAGTGGGCGCAGCCGACGACGCCAATAGCAGCGACGATTGGCGAGGAGAGCAAGCCCGAGCCCGGTGCAAAACGACCGCCAAAAAGCGCGAAGTTCGCCCGTCCAACGTGTTCCGCCGGGGGCGGGTCCCAAGTGCTTGGCAAGACTCGAGTCTTCATTGAATCGGCGACGGTCTGGTGAAATATACGGGCTAGAATGGTCGCATCGCCAGTGTCTCGTTGCGCCTTGTCAGCATGCCTGCCCGCGCAATTTGGTGGCCCATCGCGCTCGCCTCGATCGTGATCGTGGAGGGCTGCGCGACCGCGCCGCCCGCGGCGCTCGACCGCACGCTGATGGAAAGATCGGGCGTGCCGCCCGCGGTTGCCGTAATCCCGGCGCGGAACGCGCCCGAAGCCGACTTCAGCTCGTATGCGCGGGGCTATTCCGAGGGTGCCGCGAAGGGCGCGGGATCCGGAATGCTGACCGGCATCGCGCTCGTTCTTCAGGTACTGGCTGCCGCGGGTCCGGCAGCCATCGTCGTTGCGCCGGTCGCAGGAGCGGTACTCGCGGGGACCGCCGCTGCGGGACTGGTCGCCGGGGCTGCAGTAGGCGCGGCGAGCGCGACGCCCGAGGAGCAGGCCGCGGCGATCGAGCGCCTTGCCGGTTCGCTTGCGGCAGAGTTGCGGCTTTCCGAGGGGACGGCCCGTGTCGTCGCCGATTCGACAGTTCGGTTTGCTGGCTATCGCAGTGAGGTTGTCGAGGGAATGGGACCGACTGCTGCTTCCGATCAGCCTGACTATCGCGCATTGCACGCACGGGGTTTCGGGGGCGCGATCGAAGTCCGCGCCTCCGCGGTCGGGTTCGTCGCGGCGCTCGGTGCAGACCCCGACCTTGCGCTGTTTCTCGCGGTCGAGGCACGGCTCGTCGACACTTCGAGCGGACGGCCGGAGCGATTGCGCGGCCTCGTCTATCAGAGCCCGGCGCACAAGGTGGGTGTCTGGGCGCGCGACGATGCCGCGCTGGCGAAGCTCGAGCTCCGCCGTGCGCAAGCGGCGCTCGGTTCGCAGATCGTCGACGATTTCCTCCTCGAGACCGAATCCGCGGTCGGATTCGACGTTGCGCGGCTGCCGTACGGATGCGGGATCATGCCGGTGCAGCCCGCGCCGAATTGGACCTCGGCGCTGTTCGGCCCTTCGGTTCCTCGCATCGGCACGGCGAACTCGACCACGCCTACGCTGGAGTGGGAGACGCTTCCCGCGCGACTCAGCACGACGACACCAGCACCGTGGGACAACGCACGCGAACGTCTCTACGATCTCCGCATCTGGAACGAGATGGACGGCGGCCCCGGTGAACTCGTCTACGAACGGTTCGGGCTTCTCCAACCCCGGCATCAGCTGGAGGAGCCGCTTGCATCGGGTGCCATGCACTTCTGGAGCGTGCGAATGCGCTACACCGTGGACGGCCACGCGCGCGCATCGCGCTGGAGCGCATCCAACGAGCCGCTGCAGAAGGCCATGCCTGCGATCCTCGATCGCATGTTCTATTCGCGCATCGAGGGCGACCACGCGGTCAGGCAGCGCTGCTTCGAATCCGACCTTCACCCGTGCGGCTGCCTCGATTTCATCCCGGTGCCGAACTTCTACGCGTTCCGGACGCCTTGAAATGCAGGCTGCGCGGCACCAACTGCCGCGACATGCCTCCCCTCGACTTCCCGCGGCCGCGCTGGCCGCATCTCGTTGATGTCCCCGGTTCCGCTGCGGCGACGGGGGACGAACGAGGAGCCGGTGCCACCGCCGATGCCGCGCTGCTCGATGCCTATTCGCAGGCCGTGACGCGCGCCGTGGACCGGGTCGCACCGGCGGTCGCGCACGTGCAGGTGCAACGGCGGCGTGGCGGCCGCGGCGGGGCCCGCGCTGGATCCGGATCGGGGTTCCTGATCGCGCCGGACGGCTACCTCGTCACCAACAGCCACGTTGCGAGCGGTGCCTCCGCGCTGGAGGTCACGCTGCCCGATGGCCGCAGCGCCGGCGCAGAAATCGTCGGCGACGACCCGCACTCCGACCTTGCGGTCCTGAAGGTGGCTGCCTTCGACCTCGCCTGGTGCCGGTTCGGCGATTCGGGCCGCGTGCGAGTCGGCCAGATCGCGATCGCGATCGGCAGTCCTTACGGTTTCCAGCACACGGTCACCGCGGGCATCGTGAGCGCGCTGGGTCGCTCGATGCGCGCACAGACCGGCCGTCTGCTCGACAACGTGCTGCAGACCGACGCGGCGCTGAATCCCGGCAATTCGGGCGGGCCACTGGTGGACAGCGAGGGCGCTGTGATCGGCGTCAACACCGCGGTGATCCTGCCTGCGCAGGGCATCTGCTTCGCGATCGCCGCCTCGACCGCCGAGCACGTCGCGAGCGCGCTGATCCGCGAGGGGCGCGTGCGAAGAGCCTATCTCGGCATCGGCGGGCAGACGCTGCCGCTGCCGCGGCGCATCGTCCGCCACTTCGAGCTTCCGCGCGAATCCGGCGTGCGGGTCGAGAGCGTCGAGCCGGGCTCGCCTGCGGCAGACGCGGGAATTGCACGTGGCGACGTGATCGTGCGCCTTGGCGATACGCCGATTGCGAGCGTGGATGAGCTGCAGCGCGAGCTTGCGGGCGACGCTATCGGCCGCGCGCTTCCGGTCGCGGTCGTGCGCCGTGACCGCGTGCTCTCGCTCAAAGTGCGCCCGCGCGACGCACAGGCGCCGGGCTAGAACCTGTGTCGGATGACCGGTCGCGGGATGCATTGCCATGCCGGTCGTCGGAAGGGGACTGCGCCGCAGCTTTCCATGCGCCGGGTTCTGTGGAACAATTGCTTTAACTTTTTGATTCAGAGGCACCACGATGCTGGATCGCGACGGCTATCGCCCGAACGTCGCCATCGTCATCGTCAATGCGAAGAACCAGGTCTTTTGGGGCAAACGGATCCGCGAACACTCGTGGCAATTTCCGCAAGGCGGCATCAATCCCGGCGAACCGCCCGAACAGGCGATGTACCGGGAGTTGCGCGAGGAAGTCGGACTGCTTGCCCATCATGTGAAGATCCTGGGTCGCACGCGCGACTGGCTTCGCTACGACGTCCCGCTGCATTGGATCAAGCGGGAATGGCGCGGCAGCTACAAGGGTCAGAAGCAGATCTGGTATCTGTTGCGGCTGACAGGCCGCGACAGTGACGTGTCGCTCCGCGCGAGCGAGCGGCCGGAATTCGACGCCTGGCGGTGGCACGACTACTGGGTTCCGCTGGACAGCGTCATCGAGTTCAAGCGTGAGGTCTACCGCCGCGCGCTGACCGAACTCGAGCGGCACCTGCAAGCCCGGCCCGCGGCGCGACGCAACCGGCTCTACGGGTTTGCCCATCCCGTCATGCCGGCGTCCTACACCGAGCCCCAGAGCGGCGCAGGCGACTGACCTCTCCCGAGCGACGAACGGACAAACGGCGGGCTTGCGGCCCGCCGCTTTCCTTTCCGGACGGGGACAAGCGGCGCTACATCATCATGGTCATCATGTTGCCGCCGAACATCGCGGCAAGCAGGATGCTCCCGAACACGACCTGCAGCAGGATCTGGCAGAGCACGATGACGATCGTCAGGCCGACTGCCTTGTCCGCGCTGCACTTGCGCAATACCGGCGCGCCGAGGTAGAAAAGATAGATGCTGTAGATGGCGCCGGCGATTGCGACCAGCCAGCCGATGAACGGCAGGATCTGGAAGGCGCCGCCCACCCATGCAGCCGTCATCGCGTACGCGACAAGCTTGAGCGAGGCGTCCATATTCTTCTCGCCGCCGAACGTCGGCGCGAGCGCGTCGACGATCATCGCGACGATGTAGACGAGTGCCAGCGCGATCACGTAGATCACGAGTGCCACGGCGATCCCCCCGCCGAAGGTCCGCAGCACGAGTGCTGCCGGACCGAGGGCGGCCAGAATCATGATCCAGCCGGTGTAGAGCGACTGCACGGTCACGGGTTCCGCCGCGATCTTCGGCCACTCTGTTTTCGGCTCCAGCAGCGTGCCCTTGACGCGGTCGATCAATGCCATCGGATTCCCCTTTCTCGGTGGCCGGACAACGAGCAGTGTAGGTGACGCGTCCGGCGATGTCGAACGCGTGGGGCGGCGAAGGGCGGGGGATTTTTCCGACCGTCCGACCGTTCCGCATCGCGTCCTATGACGTTGGGTGCCTCAGGCACCCAACGTCAGCCGTCGCCGCAACGGCGTCCCGTAGGACGATTCAGGCCAGCAGGACCAGGTTATCCCGGTGGATCAATTCCGGCTCGTCAACGTAGCCCAGGATCGCCTCGATCTGCGACGATGGCTTGCGCACGATGCGCGCCGCTTCCGCCGCATCGTAGTTGACGAGCCCGCGCGCGACCTCGCGCCCGTCCGGCGCGAAGCAGCCGACCACCTCGCCGCGCTGAAATGCGCCATCGACGGCGACCACGCCGATCGGCAGCAGGCTCTTGCCTTCGCGTGCGAGCGCGCGGACGGCGCCGTCGTCGAGCGAAAGCCGACCCGCGAGCTGTACGTGATCGGCCAGCCACTGCTTGCGCGCGGCCAGCGTCTGCGTCGGCGCGACGAGCTCGGTACCGATCGCCTCGCCCGCCGCGAGCCGCGTGAGCACGTGCGCTTCGCGTCCGGAGGCGATCACCGTGCTTGCGCCGGAGCGCGCGGCGCGCTTCGCGGCGAGCACCTTGGTCATCATGCCGCCCTTGCCAAGCGCGCTGCCGGCACCACCTGCCATCGCTTCGAGTGCCGGGTCGCCGGCGCGTGCTTCGCGCACGAGCGCGGCGGAAGGATCGCGTCGCGGGTCGGTCATGTAGAGCCCCGGCTGGTCGGTGAGCAGGACCAGCACGTCGGCCTCGATCAGGTTCGTGACCAGCGCGCCCAGCGTGTCGTTGTCGCCGACCTTGATCTCCTCGGTCGTGACGGTGTCGTTCTCGTTGATGATCGGGATGACGCCGAGGCCGAGCAGCGTGCGCAGCGTCGAGCGCGCATTCAGGTAGCGGCGGCGATCGGCCAGATCCTCGTGCGTCAGCAGCACCTGCGCGGTGCGCAACCCGAATTTCGCGAATGCCGACTCGTAGGCCTGCACAAGTCCCATCTGCCCGACGGCGGCCGCCGCCTGCAGCTCGTGGATCGCCTTGGGCCGCGCCGACCAGCCAAGCCGCTGCATGCCTTCGGCGATCGCCCCCGAGGACACGAGCACGATCTCCTTGCCCGCGCGTCGCAGCGCCGCGATCTGCTCGGCCCAGCGCCCGACCGCGTCGTGGTCGAGACCGCGGCCCTCGTTGGTGACGAGGCTCGAGCCGACCTTGACGACCAGCCGGGATGCGTTGACCACCACCGTCATGACGCCTCGCGTTTGACGTTGCGCCGGCGTCGCGGTGCCACCGGCGCGGGCGTCACCACGACCGCTTCCGCGGCGGACGCGGATACCGGTTTCTCGCTCGCGACCTTCGGATGCGCGTCGAGCCATTGCTGGATCGCGTAGACCAGGTCCCGGCAGCCCGTGCCGGCGATCGCCGCAATGCCGAACACCGGGCCCTTCCAGCGAAGCGACTTCACGAACGCCTTGACCTCCGCCTCACGGCGGTCCTCCGGCACGAGGTCGAGCTTGTTCAGCACGAGCCAGCGCGGCTTCTCGTAGAGCGATTCGTCGTATTTCTTGAGTTCCCTGGCGATCGCGCGCGCCTCGCGCACCGCGTCGGTGTCGGGATCGAGCGGCGCGATGTCGACGACGTGCAGCAGCAGCCGCGTGCGCTGCAGGTGGCGCAGGAACTGGTGCCCGAGGCCTGCCCCTTCGGCGGCGCCTTCGATCAGGCCCGGAATGTCGGCGACGACGAAGCTCCGGTTGGCATCGGTGCGCACGACACCGAGGTTGGGGGCGAGCGTCGTAAATGGATAGTCGGCAACCTTCGGCCGCGCCGCCGAGACGGCGCGGATGAGCGTGGATTTGCCCGCGTTCGGCATGCCGAGCAGGCCCACATCGGCGAGCACCTTGAGTTCCAGATGGAGGCGCCGATGCTCGCCTTTCTCGCCGGGCGTGAACTGGCGCGGCGCACGGTTGGTGCTGGACTTGAAGTGCAGGTTACCCAGGCCCCCCTTGCCGCCCTTCGCCACGCGCGCGCGATCGCCGTCGGCCGCGAGATCGGCGATCATGACCTCGGTGTCCGCGTCGGTGATCGCGGTTCCGACGGGAACGCGCAGCACGATGTCCAGGCCGCCCTTGCCGTACTGGTCGGCCCCGCGTCCGTGCTCGCCGCGCTGTGCACGGAAGATGCGCGCGTAGCGATAGTCGATCAGCGTATTGATGTTGCGATCCGCGATCACGAAGATGCTGCCACCGCGGCCGCCGTCGCCGCCGTCCGGACCCCCGCGCGGCACGAATTTTTCGCGGCGGAACGAAGCGGCGCCATCGCCGCCGTCGCCCGCATGGACGTCGATGTACGCTTCGTCGACGAATTTCACGACGGCTCCTTGACGTAAATTGCGAACCGCTCGCTCCGGTCGCCGCGCCGCGCGCCGCTCCAGGTGAGTCGCCAGCCGGCGATCGGCGGCACGTCGCCCGCGAGGCGGCCGTACTGGGCGAGCAGCGTGCCGCAGTCGGTGACGGGGCGGATCTCGACCGGCACCGTCACGATGCCGGTGAAATAGTAGAAGAGTGCGCGCTGCGCATCGCCCAAGTTGCGGCTTGCCACGCAGCGGGTTCGCGGCAGCTGGCTCGCAATCGATTCCGCGACCAGCCGGTAGGTGCGACGGGAGTCGATGTACGGCAACCAGATCGTCGAGGCGAGTCCCCAGATCAGCGTGACGCCGGCCGCCCAGTTCAATACTGCACGCCTGTTCGAACGTCGTGCGGGCCGCACGAGCACGACCCAGAGCGTGGTAAGCAGCAATGCGGACACGACCGCCGCGAGCCTGAACGACACGCCGTATCCCGTTTCGGTGTCGCGCAGGATGAGCGCAACGCGTGGCGACATGCCATTCACGTAGCTGTCCACCCAGAACAGCCATAACGCGACTGCGGTCAGGCCGAACGTCAGGATCCCGAACCAATCGAGCGCGGCCGACATTCCGCGCTCCAGCGAATCGACTTCCACCGACGCGAGCAGCGCCAGCGGGACGAGCAGCGGAACGGCCATCGCCAGCCTGGGATCGGGCATCAGGACGAGACTTGTCAGGATCACGATCGCCATCACGCCGGGGACCTGCACCCCCGGTTGCGCGACCCCGCCATTGAAGCCGCGGCCGCGGACCCAGAGCGTCCACACGATGAGCGGCACCGCGGGCCACGCGAACCAGACGATGTTCTTCGGGAAGTAGGGCAGGTTGAGCGCTCCGGCACCGGGCAGCAGCGGCACATAGTTCGAGAGCGCCTGCGCCTGCCACCATGCCTCCAGAAGCGATGGTGAGCGCAAGTACAGCGCGAGCGGCCACGCGACGGCAAGCGGCAACGCAATCGTGAGAGCGACCGCGAGCGTGACGGCGTAGCCGCGCGTGCGCCACGGTGCGCCGGCAAGCGGCATCGCGAGCGCCGAGACGCCTATCCATAACAGGCTCAGGGAATCGAAGGCGAGGAAGCCGACCGCGAACGCCACACCGAGCAGCGCTCCGCCGATCGCCGGACTGCGCAGCGCCAGCGCGAGTCCGTAGAGCGCGAGCGCCACCGCCAGCATGAGCCCGATCTCCGGCGCCATCTGGTGGCCACGGTCGAACAGGCCGAGCGAGCCGATCAGCACGAGCACCGGCACCCAGCGGTGGGCGCGGCCGTTGAGCTCACGTCCGGTCCATGCGGTGAGACCGAGCACGAGCATGAGCAGAAGGCCGACCGACAGCCGCGCGGCGTCGTACGGCGCGAGCGGCGGCGAGAACAGGTTCATCATCGCGGCCGCGCACAGCGCCATCAGCGGCGCGCGATCGAACGCGGGGAATTGCGCGATATGGGGAATCAGGTAGTCGCCGCGCTGGACCATCTCCCACGCGGTCGCGAACGTTATCGCGTCCTCGGTCTTCCAGGGATCGTGACCGACGAGGCCGAGCGCCACCCACGCTCCGCACAGCAGCGCGAGTCCCGCCTGCCTCAACGCCCGCAGCCGGCGTGACGGCGAGACCGTGTCCGGGTTGACGGGCTCGGACGTGGAAAAGCGGGGACCGCGCATGGTGGGCGGGAGGCCGGAACGAAAAAGGCAGCCGAAGCTGCCTTTCTCATCGCAATGCCGATCGCGGCTCAGGCGGACGCCGCGGCGCCCTTGCTGCCGTAACGCTGGCGGAACTTGTCGATGCGGCCTGCCGTGTCGACGACCTTTTGCTTGCCGGTATAGAACGGATGGCACGCCGAGCACACTTCGACATGCAGCGCCTTGCCGACGGTCGAGCGGGTCTTGAACGTGACCCCGCAGCTGCAGGTGACGTCGATCTCGCTGTACTTGGGATGAATGGCTTCTTTCATGGCAGTCCTTTCGCTTGCGGCGCCCCGTCGCTGCAATCCCCGCCCAGGCGGGCGGGATCTCGGGGAGCCGGCCCGGGTCACGTCCGGGCAGCCGGCGGCAAACTATGAATTATCCGCCGAGAGCCGTTGCAACGCAATATCGCGGCGCTTGACTAAACGCAGAAGGGCGTCTTTTTTCACCATGTTTTCAATGGATTAACAAAAAACTGCTGGCGCAGGCGCTTGCCGGAAAGCCTGAACTCGCGCAATCGGCGGCTTACCATGTCCCGGCGGATCGCGACCTCCCGCATACCCCGGCGCCGGTTCCAGCGCCTCCGGAGTGCCTCGGGCGTCGGGATGGCTTACGGCATGCGCTCCGGACGCATCGTGCGCCGGAGACGCGGCGTCGACAATCCGTTCAGGGCTCGGGAGGGCTTGCGACTTCACGGGCGGCATTGCGTCCGGGCAGCACCAGCGCGGCGGCCGCCAGCAGAAGCAGCGCTCCGGCAATCTCGACCGCGCCCAGGCGCTCGCCCAGCACCACGGCGCCGAGCGCAGTGGCGATGATCGGCGAGACGAAAGCGTACATTCCGGCGCGGGTCGGTCCCCAGTCGCGGATCAGCCGCAGGTAGATCCACACGCCTGCCACACCTCCGGGGAAGACGAGCCACGCGAGGCTCATCAGCGGAACGGGCGCCAGCATCGAACCCAGTACTTGCGCATCGGGCGTTTCGAGCGCGGCCGCGAGCGGCACCAGCAGGACGCCGCCAACCAGCATCTGGACGCTGCCCACGGCAAGGGGTGCGCCATCGCGAAGCAGCGGCCGGCTCCAGACCGAGCCCAGGCAATAGGCGAGCGTGCCTCCGGCGACGGCCGCGAGCGCTGCCGCATCGAGGACGTCGCCGGTCCGACGTGCGAACAGCAGCGCAATGCCGACGACACCGAGCGCGATCCCCGCCAACCGGCGCGACGATGTCGTCTCCTCCCGGAAGAGGAGGCCGAAGGCCAGCAGGCCGATCGGCATCAGCGCGTTGTTCACGATTGCCGCGAGCCCGGCGGAAAGCCGGGTCGCACCCCAATAGAGCGCTGCGTAGGTGACGGTATTGGTGAGTGTGGACACCGCGGTCGCCCGCCATGGCGAACGCACGAATACCGCCGCTGAAACAGCCGGGCCGACGATGGCGAGCATGACGATCCCGCAGGCGATCGAGCGCACCGCCGAAAACGTGATCGGCGGCACCTCGGCCACGGCGACCTTCATTGCGAGCCAATTGGCGCCCCAGAAGATGCACAGGGCGCCGAACAGCAGGCGGCTGTCGGATCTCATGTGCTGCCCGCCGTTGGCACGATGGTCAACACGGATCCGGCGCAATCAGTCGGCGCTTGCGCGCCATCGTGTTGAGGCCGGCTTGCAGGAAGGGACGCACGTCAGGATTGCGATGCGCGTGATGAATGCACCCGAAGCGGGACTCGCAGAACGCGCATCGAAGAACGAAGCCGCGCTATCGTCGAACTGCGCTGCAGAAGAACTGCGAGACCGGACGGTCCTCGAGGGTGGCCCCGAGCGCGGTCTGCTCATGGATCGAACCCCGGGGGCGGCGATCCCGGCAGGAGCGCAACGCAGCATCGAGCGGGAGGAACGAAAGGCGCCGCAGCCACGCGCCGGTGCCGAAGGGGGCGGATGCAGGAGTCCAAACGCGGCGTCTGGCTGCTGCGCGGGAATCAACGGCCTCAACCTCTGCGCATACTGTCGAAGAACTCCGCGTTGTTCTTCGTCTGCTTCACCTTGTCCACGAGGAACTCCGTCGCCTCGAGGTCGTCCATCGGGTAGAGCACCTTGCGCAATACCCAGACTTTCTGCAGCACCTCGGGCTTCAACAGCAGCTCTTCCTTCCGCGTGCCGGAGCGGTTGACGTTGATCGCAGGGTAGGTGCGCTTCTCGGCCATGCGGCGATCCAGGTGGATCTCCATGTTGCCGGTGCCCTTGAACTCCTCGTAGATCACGTCGTCCATCCGCGAGCCGGTGTCGATCAGCGCGGTGGCGATGATCGTGAGCGAGCCGCCTTCCTCGATGTTGCGCGCCGCGCCGAAGAAGCGTTTCGGGCGTTGCAGCGCGTTGGCGTCCACACCACCGGTCAGCACCTTGCCGGAGGCCGGTACGACCGTGTTGTAGGCGCGGGCAAGCCGCGTGATCGAGTCGAGCAGGATGACGACGTCCTTCTTGTGCTCGACCAGACGCTTCGCCTTCTCGATCACCATCTCGGCGACCTGCACGTGCCGGGTGGCGGGCTCGTCGAAGGTCGAGGCGACGACTTCACCGCGCACCGTGCGCTGCATTTCCGTCACTTCCTCGGGCCGCTCGTCGATCAGGAGCACGATCAGCACGCACTCCGGATAGTTGGCGGCAATCGAGTGCGCGATATGCTGCAGCATCACGGTCTTGCCGGACTTTGGCGAGGACACGAGCAACCCGCGCTGGCCCTTGCCGATCGGCGCGACGATATCGATGACGCGCCCGGTGATGTTCTCCTCGGCCTTGATATCGCGTTCGAGCACCAGCGGCTCGTCCGGGAAGAGCGGCGTCAGGTTCTCGAACAGGATCTTGCTCTTCGCGTTCTCCGGCGGTTCGCCGTTGACACGGTCCACCTTGACGAGCGCGAAGTAGCGCTCGCCATCCTTGGGCGTGCGGATCTCGCCCTCGATCGTGTCGCCCGTGTGCAGATTGAAGCGGCGGATCTGCGACGGCGAGATGTAGATGTCGTCGGTACCCGCGAGGTAGCTCGTGTCGGGCGAGCGCAGGAAGCCGAAGCCGTCCGGGAGCACCTCCAGAACGCCCTCGCCAAAGATGCTTTCGCCCTTCTTCGCGTGCGTCTTCAGCATGGCGAAGATGAGGTCGTGCTTGCGCATCCGGTTGGCGCCGTCGATTTCCATCGCGTTGGCGAGGTCGAGCAGTTCGGATACGTGTTTGGACTTGAGTTCGGAGAGATGCATGGCGTGGGAGGCGTGCGGGGAAGCCCGCCGGAGGGGCGAAGGACAGGCGGCGCCGGCTGGGGCCGCGGTGAATCGGTTTGGGATTTGCGGGCGCCGCGAAGAGGAGGCGGCGGCGCTACAGGCGCGCGGCGCGGGTCAGCTCGAGCCCGGCGCCACGCTCACGGAAGAGCAGCGTAGCTGTCTTAGAGGTTGGTGTCAAGGAAGGCGGTCAGCTGGGACTTCGACAACGCCCCGACCTTCTGCGCGTGCGCCTGGCCGCCCTTGTAGAGGATCACGGTCGGGATCCCGCGGATCCCGTACTTGCCGGGGGTGGCAGGGTTGGCGTCGATATCGAGCTTCGCGACGGTCAGCTTGCCTTCGTACTGCTTGGCGATGTCGTCCAGCACCGGTGCGAACATCTTGCATGGTCCGCACCACTCCGCCCAGAAGTCGACCAGGACGGGGTTTGCCGATTGCAGAACATCCTTTTCAAAACTCGTGTCGGAAACGTGTTTGATCATCTCGCTCATGGATTTTCCCGATGGCTTCGGCGCATGGCGCGCGTCGCCGTTTACGGTAGCCGAAGCGCCCGCGCGGCGCAAGCGTGTCGGGGCGCCCGGCATAGCTGCGGCCTGTTCTGCTAGAATTCAAGCTTTTTCCGCACGTCGCCGCACGCGCGAAACCATGACCTACGTCGTCACCGAGAGCTGCATCCGCTGCAAGTACACCGACTGCGTCGACGTCTGTCCGGTGGACTGCTTCCGCGAGGGCCCGAATTTCCTGGTGATCGACCCCGACGAGTGCATCGACTGCACACTGTGCGTGGCGGAATGCCCGGTCGAGGCGATCTACGCCGAGGACGACGTGCCCCCCGACCAGCAGCAGTTCAAGGCGCTGAACGCCGAGCTTGCGAAGGCCTGGAAGCCGATCATCGAGCGCAAGCCGGCGCCGCTGGATGCGGACGAGTGGAAAGGCGTCAAGGACAAGGTCCGCTACCTGCAGCGGTAGGCGCGCGTTTGACCGGGACGGGTCGGAACCCCTAGAATCGCAAAGTTTTTCTGCCGAGGCTGTCGCAGTGGGCCCCCGACCCGCCCCTTCCCTTCACGGATATCCATGATTCGACCGACGACGTTTGCTGCGCTGGCCGTTGCCGCCGGTGCCCTATGCCTCGCCGCGGACGCTTCCGCGCAGGCCGTGGGCGATGCGGCCAAGGGTCGCCAAAAGATTCAGATGTGCGCCGGCTGCCATGGCATCGAAGGCTATCGCACCGCGTTTCCCGAGGTTTACAACGTGCCGCGCATCGGCGGACAGCACGCGAGCTATCTCATGAAGGCGATGCAGGCCTACAAGAGCGGCGAGCGCAATCATCCCTCGATGCGTGCGATCGCCGCGTCGCTGTCCGACGAGGACATCGCGAACCTCGCGGCGTTCTACGCGCAGCACCAAACGAAAACGGCGGCGAAATGACGAAGACGGCACACCTCTTCACCGCGATCACCGCGGTCCTGAGTCTCGGTGCGGCGTCGTTCGCGCAGGCCGCGGATCTGCAGGCCGGGGCGGCGAAGGCGAAGGAAGTCTGCGTCGCGTGCCACGGCCTCGACGGCAACAGCCCTTCGCCCGACTTTCCGAAGCTCGGCGGGCAGCACAGCGATTACCTCGCGCATTCGCTCCAGTCCTACAAGGACGGCCGGCGCAGGAATGCGATCATGGCGGGCTTCGCTGCGGCGTTGACCAAGCAGGACATCGAGAATCTCGCCGCGTACTACGCGTCGCAGCCGGCTGTCGTGTTCGTCGAACCCTACACGTACAAGACGCCATAAGCGCTGTGGTCGCACGCATGTGAACAAGGCGCCCGTGGGCGCCTTGTTTCGTTGGTGCGCCCGGCAGGGCGCACGTACTTGGAGGTGGAAGTCCTCTACACACCCGGCAAGGGGAAGTGTTAGCCGAAGGCAAGGGTGTCGCGGGCGACTGCGAATCTGAAGGAAGCCGAAGGCAAAGCGCTGGCCTGACGTACAGGAAGCGGATTGAGGCGGCGTAGCGGGGTGAGCAGGCCAAGTTCTGCAAAGCCCGATACTTGCACGGAACGCTGCGACGTATATCCGACAGGCATAAGCGGGAAGGTACGTGCGCAATACCCGGGGAGATCTGGCGGTCTGCCTTGTGCTACTGACATCGAGAGGTGTTGGGATGGATCGCCAGAAGTCAGCCGAGGCCATAGTAGGGGTCGGGACGACCCGAAGGGCCGAACGTGAAGTGCCGCGAGTAGGCGGCGGGAATCTCAAGGAAGCCGATGAAGGCAGAAGCGGATCGGGCAGATCAGGCGGGCGCGGTGGAGACCGAACGGAATTCGGCCGACGCCACAGCACGCGCCGAGGCGGACGTGGCGACCCGTGCGCGGACGAAAGCGGAGGCAGCGGCAACGAGCCTGATGGAAGCCGTAGTGGAACGCGGCAACCTGAAGCTCGCGTATCAGCGGGTGGTCGAGAATAAGGGTGCGGCGGGGGTAGATCAACTCGCGGTGGCCGAACTCAAAGACCATCTTAAAAGACACTGGCCGACGATACGGACCAGACTGCTGGCGAGCGACTATCAACCGCAACCGGTGCGCCGGGTGGACATTGCCAAGCCGCAAGGCGGGGTACGGACACTGGGCATTCCGACGGTGGTGGATCGGTTGATCCAGCAGGCAATGCATCAAGTGCTGCAACCGATCTTCGAGCCGACCTTTTCGGACGCGAGCTACGGCTTTCGGCCGGGACGCAATGCGCATCAGGCGCTACGTCAGGCGCAGCAGTATGTGGCGCGGGGCAAGCGCTGGGTGGTGGACATTGACTTGGAGAAGTTCTTCGACCGGGTCAACCACGACCTGCTGATGAGCAAATTGGCAGCGAAGATTGGTGATGCACGAGTGCTCAAGCTGATCCGGCGGTATCTGGAAGCGGGCATGATGGCGGACGGGCTGGTATCGCAGCGCACGGAAGGCACGCCGCAAGGCGGGCCGCTCTCACCGCTGTTGTCCAATATTCTGCTCACTGATCTCGACCGGGAACTGGAAGGACGGGGCCATGCCTTTTGCCGCTATGCGGACGACTGCAACATCTATGTCGGCAGCGAGCGTGCGGGGACGGGGCTGCTGCACGGTCTGACCGGGTTTCTGGAACAGCGGCTCAAGCTCAAGGTGAACGTGGCCAAGAGCGCGGTGGCGCGGCCGTGGCAGCGGAAGTTTCTGGGGTACAGCCTGACGGCGCACCGGAAGCCGAAGCTGCGCATCGCCAACCCAAGCTTGCAGAAGCTGACGGAGAAAGTGAAGGTGCTATTGCGCGGTGCGCGAGGCCAAAGCCTGGCCGCCACGATCCAGACGCTGAACCCCGTGCTACGCGGGTGGGCGGCCTACTTCAAGCTGGCCGAAACCAAACGGGCGTTGGAAGAGCGGGATGGATGGATACGGCACAAACTGCGCTGTGTCCTGTGGCGACAATGGAAGCGGTGCTCTGCGCGTGTGCGCTATCTGAGGCAACGCGGCTTGACGGAAGAGCGTGCATGGCGCTCGGCCACCAACGGGCGCGGCCCGTGGTGGAACGCGGGCGCGAGTCACATGCACGCGGCCTTCCCTAAGGAACCTCTGATCAACTCCCGCGTGGCCGCGACGGGTCTTAGCGGAACGGGACGCGCGAAGCGCGGCGACGCGAAGGCCGGGCGCCTTCGCAAGCCGGGCGACAAAGCAGACCGCCCGCAAAGCCCCGTCCCTTCGGGCTGCTGCGAGACGCGGCGCCTGCTTCGCCTCGCTTCTCGGCCTCGTAGGCTTGGCTACGACCTTCGTCGCGAGTCTCGCATTCATCCGCGTTTCGCCCCGCAGCGCGACCATGTGGGAGTTGATCAGAGGTTCCCTAAGTCCTGGTTCGATCATCTGGGGCTGGTGTCGCTGCTCGATACGGTGCAGCGCCTCCAGCGCGTTTCATGAACCGCCGTATGCGGAACCGCAAGTACGGTGGTGTGGGAGGGCGACCGGGGTAACCCGGTCCCCTACCCGATCTGCTTAGCAGGCAGAGCGTAGCGGCCGGCTCGCGCTATTGCGGAAGCTCGGACGTCTGTAGGTCCTCGACGCCGTCGTCGGTCGCGAGCGGCTCATCGAGAACAGTCGGGGACGCCGGGTAGCGGCCTTCAACGTAGTCCCGCAACACGAGGAGTTCGCTCTGCACTTCCCCCGGGAAGCCGCGCCGTCCTCCGCGCCGGTCGATCAGCAGCGATTGCAGGTAGTTCGAGAAACTCGTGGGCTCCTGCCAGGCGCGTGCAAGGTGATTTGCGATGCGCGGGAAGTCCTGCAGAAGCGACAGCGGTCGGATGTCGGCAGGTAGCTGTGCGATCCAGCGCCAGGTGGCGGGCAACGCCTGATTCAGCGGCTGCGCGCGTCGCTTGCCGCGCTGATCGACTTTCCGGACGCCCGCGCCATCGCTCGCCATTTCGACTCCCCCGTCCTCGGCGGAAGAGACGCCGAGCACTCGAACAATGATACTCTGCTATCGCAGGCGAGCGCGGTCAAGTCTTCGCGGGCTGGCGCCGCGCATTCGACGATTGCCGGTGCTGCATCGAGGCGCGAGGTCATCGCGTGCCATGATGATGTCATGGACCGCGACGCGCGTTCGTCGTGCTGCCATGGAGACCGCGTTGCAGCGAGCGACGATCGCCCGCGCAGTCCACCCGTCCAAAGTGTTCCGCCGTTGGCGCGCCCCAAGTGCTTGACAAGGCTCGAGTCTTCATTCAATCGGCGGCGGCCCGGTGAAATATCCGGGCTAGACCGTGATGCAGATGGCAGGTATCGACGCGGTAGCCGTAGGGCGACCGGCGTCGAGCACGATGGCGCGATCGCCGGCATGGAAGATGCGCAGCAGCGAGTCGGCCTGATACGGATACTCGATGAAGCGCCAGAGTGCGTTCTCGCGCAGTTCGAGCTCGGTGACCTTCCGGCTCACGTCCTCGCGGGGAACATCTTCGTCGAAGAGGCCGAGAAGCGAGATGCGCAGGCGGCGGATGTGCAGCAGGCTCGCGTGCTCTCGCGCTGCTTCGCAAGCCGCGACGTGGTTGAAGCGCGATTCGAACATCGGTGCATCCTTGGGTTCAGCGGCGGAACCGTGGATCGCGATGATCGGAATTCGGTCCTCGCGCGGCCCACAGCCTTTCGCTGCCGGTAAGCCCGGACAGTTGCCCCCCTTTGGTCCGCTCTTCGGCGGGCTGCACGAATGCTCTAGCAAGCGCCATGCGCGCGGCTTGGTCGGCCGTGGCGCAAAGCGCTGCCGGTGTCGATTGCGCTCGGTGCATCAACGGGTTGCAGCATCGGGCCGCAGCGGTGTGCCCACAGCGTTGGGTTCTTGAATGCGGCGCGCGGCCTTGGGCATTGCGCCGGCGTCAATGCCCGCTGCGGTCAAGCGTTGACGCAGTGCGGCAACGGTACCGCGTGGTCACAGAACGTGCGGCAGCATGTCCCATACAACGTGACGCGTTGCATGCTGCGAGGTCAGCGTTGGCGCGCGAGGCAGTCGAGATAGAGCCTCGCATCGGGCGGCGTGCCGAGCCGCTGCGACTGCCATATCACCTCGCCAAGGCACTCGAGAACCGAGTGCAGCGCGGCGTGCTCGTCGCCCGCGAGCACCCGCAGCCGCTCGAATTCGGCGCGGATTCCCGGCGGCTGATCGATCGCGAGCTGCTCGGCAACGGCGAGATGCAGGCTTAGGTGAAGGAACGGATTCGTCGCGCCGGACTCGGGCGTCCAGTCGCGCTCCAGATTGCGCAGTGGATCCTCGAGCAGCGCATGGTACTCGGGGTGAAGCGCGACGATGCCGGCCACGGTACGTTCGAGTCCTTCGAGCGGCGCTCCCGCCAGGTGCTTCGCCCAGGCGCCGATCAGGAAGCGCCGGGCCTCCTCGCGCGTCGGCGCGAACATCAGCGCCTGCGACCGCGCGGCGCGGCCGCCTTCGCGGTCTTCGTGAACGGCTGCTGGCCTCGCGCCGCGCGGGGAGTCTCGCTGCGGGGCTTCGTCGCGGGCGATGGGGCGACCGTCCCTCGTTTGGCCGCGCGTGCGCTGCCGGCGGCGAGCGAAACGGCGTCGACAACCACCGGTGCCGGCGTCTTGTCGCGGTACTCGCACAGGTCGCGGATCGTGCACTGCGGGCACAGCGGCTTCCGCGCGAGGCAGACGTAGCGCCCATGCAGGATCAGCCAATGGTGCGCGCCGAGCTTGAACTCGTCCGGCGTGGTGCGTTCGAGCTTGTCCGCGACGTCGTCGGGATCTTTCCCGGGCGCGAGCCCGGTGCGGTTCGACACGCGGAAGATGTGCGTGTCGACGGGGATGACCGGCTGGTCGAAGGCGACGTTCAGCACGACGCTCGCCGACTTGCGGCCGACGCCGGGCAGCGCCTGCAGGGCCTCGCGCGAGGCCGGCACTTCGCCGCCGTGCTTCTTCAACAGCTCGTGCGAAAGCGCGACGACGTTCCTCGCCTTGTTGCGGAAGAGCCCGATGGAGTTGACATAGGGAATGAGCCCGTCGACACCGAGTTCGACGATCGCGGCCGGCGTGCGCGCAACCGGAAACAGCTTCCCGGTCGCCTTGTTCACGCTCTTGTCGGTCGCCTGAGCGGAGAGCACGACCGCGACCAGCAGCTCGAACGGCGTCCTGTATTGGAGCTCGCTGCGGGGATCCGGATTGGCGGCGCGCAACCTCTCGAAGATCGCACGGCGCTTGGCGGCGTTCACGGCGGCGCGCTGCCGAGCTGCGCGAGGCGTTTGAGCCGGGTTGCCTCGGTGGCGACGAACCACGGGTCCTCGCGCAGGATCGCGAAGGCCTTCGCCGCCCAGGGTACCGCGGCGGCGCGATTGCCGCGCGCCACCTCTATCTCGGCGAGCTCCTCGTACACGTAGCCGTCCGATTCACCGGTCTTCTCGTACTCGGCGACCAGTGCGCGCTGGATCTTTTCGGCTTCGTCGAGCCGGGCGAGCTCACGCAGCGCGCGTGCGACGGTCCACTTGGCGATGCGTGTGCGCGCAGCGTCGGCAGCGGCCTCGCGCAGCGCGAGCTCCTTCTGCCAGTAGTCGAGCGCGGTGGTGGGGTCGCCGCGCTCGAAATGCGCCCAGCCGATGTTGTGGTAGAGCGAGCCGCGCCATCCGCGTGCGCGGGCATCGGTGGCCGCCTCCGCGGCGGCAAGCGCCTTGCGGTTCCAGCCGAGGCGCTCGTCTTCCTGCGCCGCGATGCCCAGCATGTGCAGCGCATCGATGCGGTAGAACGCGTCGCCGGGTGCATTTCCCGCCGCCGCGAGGTCGGCGGCTTCGCGGAACAGCGGCACCGCCTGCTCCGGCAGACCGGCCGAATTGAAGAGCCGGCCCCGTTCGAGCAGGTAACGGACCCGTACGCGCGAATCGGCGCCAGGCAGGCGGAGCACCACGGCATCGAGCGTCGCATGCCCGGCATCGAACCGACGTTGCAATCCCTGCGCCCGCGCGATCTGGGTCGAGATCTCCAGCGCCTCGCGCGAGTTCGTCGCGTATTGCGCGAGCGCCTGGCGAAAGCGCGCCTCGGAGACGTCGGCCTTGGCGTAGTCCCAGCGCGCGTCGAGTTGCGCCGAGAAATCCCCGCGCACGGTCCTTGAGGCACTCATCGCTGGCCTGCCCGCGCCCGACTGGCCGACGACCCGCAGCGATGCGCCACTAGTCGGTGCATGCGGCGTCACGCCGTCCGTGCAGCGCGGCGGGCGCGGGCGCGCAGAAGCGCCGCGATCACTGCCGCCTGCCGCTGCAGGGGGTCGTCCCGAGCAGGCTTCGTCGCGCTCTTCCTCCGTGCCGCGAGCCGCTCACCCCGTGCAGGGCGCGCTTCGCGCTCGCGGTGGCGCTCTCTCGCGGCCGCAGCATCTGCGTCCGTCCATGGCCGGCCGGCCGGCACCATCGCGATGCAGTCGACCGGGCAGGGTGCGACACAGAGCTCGCAACCCGAGCACAGCGAAGGCAGGACGACATGCATGCGCTTTGCCGCACCGATGATCGCGTCCACCGGGCAGGCATCGATGCACAACGTGCAGCCGATGCAGCGCGCCTCGGTGATCGTCGCGACGAGCAGCGGGCCGTGCCTGCCGCACTCCGGGGCCAGCGGCTGCACGGGCAAACCGGCGAGCTTCGCGAGACGCGCAATCACCGCGTCGCCACCGGGCGGACAGCGGTTGATGGCCGCCTCGTGTCCTGCGATTGCCTCGGCATAGGGGCGACAGCCGTCGAATCCACAGCGCGTGCACTGTGTCTGCGGCAGGACCGCGTCGATGCTTCGGGCGATGAGGTCGTCGCGCACGCCCACATTGTAGCGCCGCCCGGGCGCAGTCGATCCGCGTTTGCTAGACTGCACCAGCACGGCGCAGCGCGTCGTGCCGGAACACGCGGTGTGCGCCCGTTCATTGCCGTCCACTCCCTGTCTGCGCCGCCCTCGCAGCGAGGGTCCGCTTGCGTGGATTGCCTGGTGGTTGCTGCGGCTCTCGGGGTGGCGCGTCGTGCTCGCAGAACCCGTTCCGATGCACTGCGTGGTCGTGTTCTATCCGCACACGTCCAACTGGGACTTCGTGATCGGCCTGCTCGCCAAGCGGGTCCTCGGCATCCGCTTCCACTGGGTGGGCAAGGACACGATGTTCGAAAGCCCGCTGCGGCCGCTGTTTGTGCGCTGGGGCGGCATTCCGGTCAACCGGCGCGAGCGGACGGGCTTCATCGAGCAGATGCGCGCGGCCTTCGACACCCACGCCGATTTTCGTCTGGTGATCGCGCCCGAGGGCACGCGCAGCCGCACCTCGCGCTGGAAGTCCGGCTTCTATCACCTGGCTCGCGCGACGGGGGTTCCGCTCGCGCTGGCCTTCATCGACTACGGGCGCCGGGAGATCGGCATCGGCGGCCACCTGGATTTGACGGGCGACACGGACGCCGACATGGCCGCGCTCGCGGCGTTCTACGGGAACGAGAAGGCCGGGCGACCCGGGAAAGCGGGGCCGGTGCGTCTTGGGGAGCAGCCGCCCGCGTGATGGACATGGAAGGATGCGATCCCATCATGGCGTGCGCTCGGCGCGACGTGACGAGCGACGGGCGGTTGCTCTGACAGCGGCGATGCACGACCCCGCGCACGGGCCCGATCAAGCGCAGGCGACGGCGCGCGCCTTGTGGATCGCGCTCCTGCTCACCGGGGGGTTCGCCGTCGTCGAGGCGATCGGTGGCTGGCTCGCGGGATCGCTTGCGCTCGTCTCCGACGCCGGCCACATGGCGACCGACGCGGCATCCTTCGTGATTGCACTGATCGCGCAAGCGCTTGCGCGCCGCCCGCCGTCGGGGCGCGCGTCCTACGGCTATGCGCGCGCCGAGGTGCTGGCGGCGTTCGTCAATGCGCTTGCGATGCTCGCGCTGGTCGTCTGGATCGCGGTAGAGGCTGTCTCGCGCCTGCTGTCGCCGGTACCGGTCGCCGGCGCCACGGTCATCGTGATCGCCGTGATCGGAATGGCGATGAACCTCCTGGTCGCGTGGCTGCTGGCCCGTGCGGGCGGCGGAATCAACACGCGAGGCGCGCTCCTGCACGTCGTCGGCGACCTGCTGGGCTCGGTGGCCGCCGTGACCGCCGGTGCCGTCATCCACTTCACCGGCTGGATGCCGATCGATCCGATTCTTTCGGTCGTGGTCGCCGTGCTGATCCTGCGCTCGACACTCGCCTTGCTGCGCGAATCCTCCGGTGTGCTGATGGAGAGCGTGCCGAAGCATCTGTCGTACGACACGATCGGGCGCGCACTGGCTGCTCTGCCCGGGGTGACCGGTGTGCACGACCTCCACATCTGGACGATGACGGCGGAGCGGCCCGCACTCTCGGCGCATCTCACGCTGGCCGATTCCGCTGCGTGGCCGCAGGCGCTCGTCGCCGCACGGCGGCTGCTCGCCCGCGACTTCGGCATCGATCACGTGACGCTGCAACCGTCGTGGCCGGTGCCGACGCCGGCGGGGCGGGTGATTCCGCTGGTCCCGTGCGACGAGCGGGACTAAACCCTACAGCCAGCCGGTGCGCCGGAACCGGACGAACAGGTAGGCGTCGATGCCGAACATCAGCGCCAGCGCGAAGGGGTAGCCCAGACGCCAGTCGAGTTCCGGCATGTGTTGGAAATTCATGCCGTAGATGCCGGCGATCAGTGTCGGCACGGTGATGAGCGCGCCCCACGCGGCGAGCCGCTTGGTCGTCTCGCTTTCGGAGAGGCTGATGAGCGTCAGGCTCACCTGCGTCGCGGTCTGCAGCATGTCCCGGATGCTGTCGATCGAGGCGTTGAGCCGGGCCAGGTGGTCGTAGACGTCGCGAAAGTAGTCCTGGCAGCCGATGGCGAGCGCCGGCACGCGACCGCCGTGGAGCTTGCCGACTGCTTCCATGAGCGGCGTCACCGCGTGCTTGAGCAGCATCAGCCGGTACTTCAAGTCGTAGAATGCCTCGATGTTCGCGCGGGTCGGCATGCTGCGAAAAATCTCGGCCTCGAGCTTCTCCAGATCGGTTTCGAGTGTGTCGATGATCGGAAAGTAGCGATCGACGATCGCGTCCATGATCGCGTAGAGCACGAATCCCGCGCCGTGCTCGAGGTTTTGCGGCTCCCTCTCGCAGCGTGCCCGCACGTCCGCGAACCCGCGCGGCGAGCGCCTGCGGATCGACAGGATGTAGTTGCGCGCCGCGAAGACGTGCACTTCGCCGATCACGAAGCCTTCGGGCGCCTGCGGGTCGGGATCGACGGTGTGCATCACCACGAACAGCTGGTCGCCGTATTCCTCGATCTTCGGTCGCTGGTTCCCCTTGCGCGCGTCCTCGAGTGCGAGCTCGTGCAGCCCGAACTCGTCGCGCATGACGTCGAGCTCCTCGTCGCTCGGCTCGAACAGCGCGACCCAGACGAAGCAGTCCGGCTGGCTCACGTATTCGGAAATGTCCTCGACCGGCGCGTCCGCGATCTTGCGGCCGTTCTGGTAGACGACGCAGTTGACCAGCATGTGTTGGGCGATAATGAAAGCTGTCGCCCATCATAGCGGCCCGGGGCGCGCTGCGCCAAGCGACCCCTTGAAAGCCGGCGGTGTCGCCCCCAGCTGCCCAGCCGCCGTTCCTACCGGAGATACCCGATGAGCAACGCCACCGACACCCCGCATCGCCGGGAGACGCTCGGCTTCCAGACCGAGGTCCGGCAGCTCCTGCACCTGATGATTCATTCGCTCTACAGCAACCGCGAGATATTCCTGCGCGAGCTCGTCAGCAATGCCTCGGATGCCGCCGACCGCCTGCGCTTTGCCGCGCTGGACAAGCCGGCGCTCTACGAGGACGAGACCGACCTCGCGATCCGCGTGGACTGGGATCCGGCGGCGAAGACGGTGACGGTCAGCGACAACGGCATCGGAATGTCGCGCGACGAGGTGATCGCCCATATCGGCACGATCGCCAAGTCGGGCACGCAGGAGTTCCTGTCGTCGCTGTCCGGCGACCAGGCACAGGACGCAAAGCTGATCGGCCAGTTCGGCGTGGGCTTCTACTCGGCGTTCCTCGTTGCCGACCGGGTGACGCTGGTCACGCGTCGCGCGGGCTTCGACCCCGAGGACGGCGTGCGCTGGGAGTCCGGGGGCGAGGGCGAGTACACGATCGAATCGGTGCCGCAGGAGAGGCGTGGCACCACGGTGACGCTGCATCTGCGCGAGGGCATGGAGGAGTTCGCCTCGCGCGCGCGGCTTGCCGGCATCGTGCGCAAGTACTCCGACCACATCGCCCTGCCGATCCGCATGGCGAAGGAACGCTGGGATGACGCCGCCAAGACCTACGTCCGCGCCGGGGAAGACGAGACCGTCAACGCGGCGTCGGCACTGTGGACGCGGCCGAAGAGCGAGATCACCGAGGAGCAATACGCGGAATTCTACAAGCACGTCGCGCACGATTTCGAGGCTCCGCTCGCCCACGCGCATGCCAGGGTCGAGGGCCGCACCGAGTACACGCAACTGCTGTTCGTTCCGGCGCGCGCGCCGTTCGATCTCTGGGACCGCGATCACCGGCGCGGGCTCAAGCTGTATGTGCGGCGCGTGTTCATCATGGACGACGCCGAGCAGCTGTTGCCTTCCTATCTGCGCTTCGTCCGCGGCGTGGTGGACGCGAACGACCTGCCGCTCAACGTGTCGCGCGAGATCCTGCAAGCCTCGCGCGACGTGGAGACGATCCGCGCCGGCTGCGTGAAGCGCGTGCTGTCGATACTGGAGGACCTGGCCGGAAACGCCAGCGACAAGTACGCGAAGTTCTGGTCGACGTTCGGCAAGGTGTTCAAGGAGGGGGTCGTCGAGGATGCGGGCAATCGCGAGCGGATCGCCAGGCTCCTGCGCTTCGCCTCCACCCACACCGGCGAACCGGCGCAGGATGTCGCGCTCGCGGATTACGTGTCGCGGATGAAGCCCGGCCAGGATGCGATCTGGTACGTGACTGCCGACACGCACGCGGCGGCGGCGGGCAGCCCGCATCTCGAGATCTTCCGCAAGCAGGGGATCGAAGTGCTGTTGCTGTCCGACCGCGTCGACGAATGGGTGACGGCGTCGCTCGAAGAGTTCGAAGGTAAGCCGATGAAGTCGGTCGCCAAGGGCGCGCTCGATCTCGCGGCGCTTGCGACCGACGACGAGAAGAAGGCGCAGGAGGCTGCCGCGGCGGCTTGTCAGCCGATCGTCCTGCGGGTGAAGAAGGCGCTGGGCGACCTTGTCGAGGATGTGCGCACCACCGCGCGGCTCACCGACTCGCCGGCGTGCCTGGTCGTCGGCGAAGGCGAGGTCTCGAGCAATCTCGAGCGCATCCTCAAGGCGGCGGGGCAGTCGGCGCCGACGGTCAAGCCGATCCTCGAGCTCAATCCCGGCCATCCGCTGGTGGCGCGGTTAGCGGGCGAGGACGACGCGCGGCTTACCGACTGGGCGCGCGTGCTGCACGACCAGGCGGTGCTGGCCGAAGGTGCGCCGCTGCCCGATCCCGCCGGGTTCGTGCGTGCGCTCAACACGCTGATGACCGATCTTTCGTCGGCCGCGGGCAGTGCGCCGGCCAGCGACGGCGCGAAGACACCGACGGCATGATTCGCCGCGCGGCCGGTCGGGCGCTTCTCGGCGCGCTCGTCGCTCTTTGCGCGAGCGCACCCGTACGCGCCGCCGACGACGCGGCATGGGCGGCGTTGCGTGCCGGCGGTCACGTGCTGATCGTGCGCCATGCGCAGACGGATCCGGGAATCGGGGATCCGCAAGGCTTTCGGATGGGCGAATGCGCGACACAGCGCAATCTGTCGGGGGCAGGCCGGGTGCAGGCGGAAGCGATGGGGCGGTCGCTCGCGGCACGGGGCGTCGCGATCGGGCCCGTGCTGTCCTCACGCTGGTGCCGCTGCCTCGACACCGCGCGGCTCGCGTTCGGACGCGTCGAGCCCTGGCCGCCGCTCGACTCGTTCTTCGGCGAGCGCTCGACCGAACCTGCGCAGACGGCGGCCGTGCGCGCCCGGGTCGCCGACTGGCGCGGGCGCGACAACCTCGTGCTGGTCACGCACCAGGTCAACATCACCGCGCTGACGGGCGAGATCCCGGCGCCGGGCGAGGCGCTGGTGCTGCGGCCCGCTGGATCGGGCGGGTTCGTACTGGCCGGACGCGTGCAGTTCTGACGGCCTGCCCGCAGGCAAACCGCGCCGGCCCAGATGGCTCACTTGCCCAACGAGGATCCCGTCCTTGCGCCCGCGGCACAACGCTTCACCGCCCGCCGCGAGCTCGCGCTACTGCTCACGCTGGCGGCGATGCAGTTCATCCACATCGTCGATTTCATGGTGATGATGCCGCTCGGGCCGCAGTTCATGCGTCTGTTCGCGCTCGGGCCCGATCAATTCAGTGTGCTCGTCTCCACCTATACGTTCGCGGCCGCGGTCAGCGGGTTCTTCGCCGCCTTTCGCATCGACCGCTACGACCGGCGCAAGGCGCTGCTCGCGCTCTACGCAGGCTTCCTGTGCGCGACCGCGCTATGCGGGGTTGCGCCGAACTATCCGCTGCTGCTCGCGGCGCGCGCGGTTGCCGGCGCGTTCGGCGGCGTGATCGGCGCGCTGGTGCTCGCGATCGTCGCCGACATCATTCCGTACGCGCGCCGTGCGCGGGGCACGGCGATCGTCAGCGCCGCGTTCTCGGCCGCCGCGGTGATGGGCGTGCCGCTCGGACTCTGGCTTGCGACACACTGGTCGTGGCGCGCGCCGTTCCTCGCGCTTGCGCTCGCCGGGATCCCGATCGGCCTCGTCGCCGCGCGTCTCATCCCGTCGCTGACGAGCCACCGGCACGATGCGACGCACCGCCACCCGTTCGCGCAGCTCGCGGTCGTGTTCGGCGAGGCGAACCATCGCCGGGCGTTCGCGCTGACGATTGCGCTGATGTTCGCGGGATTCACGGTGATTCCGTTCATCTCGCCGTACTACGTCGCGAACGTCGGCATTCGCGAGGCCGACCTGCCGCTCGTCTATTTCGCGGGCGGGGGCGCGACGCTGTTCACCGCCCAGCTCATCGGCCGCTGGGCGGATCGCTACGGCAAGAAGCGCGTGTTCACGCGGATCGCATACGCGTCGATCGTTCCGCTGCTCGTCACCACGCATCTGCCGCCCGCGCCGCTCGTCGTGGCGGTGGCGGCGTCGACGCTCTTCTTCGTGCTGGTAAGCGGCCGGTTCGGTCCGGCAATGGCGCTTACCACCGGCGCCGTCGAGCCACGGCTGCGCGGCAGCTTCATGAGCTTCAATGCCGCGATTCAGCAGCTCGCGGCCGGTGCCGCGGCGCTGACCGCAGGGCTGATGATCGGCCGCGCCGCCGACGGCTCGCTCACCCGCTTCGGCTGGGTCGGCGTGCTTGCGGTCGCCTGCACGCTGCTTGCGATCGTGCTCGCGCAGCGCGTCCGTGTCGTCGGCGATGGCGGCGGCGCGCCGGCCTGAATTCGCCACGCCGAGGAAGCGCGCGTAACATGACGACCCTCCGCCCGAGAAAGCCTGCCTGCTGCGCGGGGCCGGCGTGTCGCCGATGATCATCGAGTCCCTGCTCGACACCGACCTCTACAAGTTCACGATGATGCAGGTGGTGCTGCATCATTTTCCCGGCGCGCAGGTCGAGTACCGGTTCAAGTGCCGGAACGCGGACGTCGATCTGACACCCTACATCGCGGAGATCGAGCAGGAGATCCGCAGCCTGTGCAAGCTCCACTTTACGCCGGCCGAGCTCGAGTACCTGCGCCGCTGGCGCTTCTTCAAGAGCGACTTCGTCGACCTGCTCGCGCTCTTCCAGCTGGACGGTCGGTTCATCCGAGTGATGCGCAGCGAGGAGTCGCCGCGCGAGATCGACATCTCGATCAAGGGGCCCTGGCTGCACACGATCCTGTTCGAGGTTCCGGTGCTCGCCGCCGTGTGCGAGGTGTACTACCGCAATACCGTCAAGACGCCGGATTTCGCCGAGGGCCGCCGCCGTCTGCAGGAAAAGATCAAGCTCATCAACGCCGTGGGCGACCCGGGTTTCCACATCGCCGACTACGGCACCCGGCGCCGCTTTTCGCGCGCGTGGCACGAGGAGGTGGTGACCACGCTGCAGCGCGAGACCGGTCCGCATTTCGTCGGCACGAGCAACGTGAAGCTCGCGATGGACCACGGGCTCACACCGCTCGGCACGATGGCGCATGAGTACCTGCAGGCGTGCCAGGCGGTCGGTCCGAGGCTGCGCGACTCGCAGGTGTACGCATTCAACACCTGGGCCCGCGAGTACCGCGGCGACCTCGGAATCGCGCTCTCGGACGTGTGCGGGATGGACGCGTTCCTGCGCGACTTCGACCTGTTCTTCTGCAAGCTGTTCGACGGCGTCCGCCACGACTCCGGCGACCCTTTCGAGTGGGGCGAGAAGCTGATCACGCACTACCAGAGGATGCGCATCGACCCGCGCACGAAGACGATGGTCTTCTCCGACAGCCTCAACATTCCGCTCGCGATCCGTCTCTTCGAGTACTTCCGGAGCCGCAGCCAGACGGCGTTCGGCATCGGCACCAATCTCACCAACGACCTGGGCTACAAGTCGCTGCAGCTCGTGATCAAGATGACGCGCTGCAACGGGCAACCGGTTGCCAAGATCAGCGACGAGCCGTCGAAGGCGATGGACTACGACCCTTCCTACGTCGCCTACCTGCGCGAAGTGTTCGAGGTGCCGGATCCCGCCGCGGCCAGGCAGAAGTCCGCGTCGCCCGTCGCGCGCTGACTCGGCGCGATCAGCCGAGCCCCTGCCGCGCGAGTTCCTCGCGGTATGCGGCAAGCGTCGCGGGGGCGAAGCAGGCGAAGATCACTTCGCGCAGCTGCGGATTTCCGGGAAGCGCGCGCGCGGTTTCGGCGACCGCGATGCGAACGGCTGCGGCGAGCGGGAAGCCGTACGCGCCGCAGCTGATCGCAGGAAAGGCGATCGACGCGATGTCGTGTGCCCGCGCGAGTTGGAACGCGCGGGCGTAGCAGGAAGCGAGCAACTCCGGCTCGCCGTCGCCGCCGCCGTGCCACACGGGGCCGACCACGTGAATCACGTAGCGTGCTTTGAGCCGGTGCCCCGCGGTGATTCTGGCATCGCCGGTCGCACAGCCGCCCAAGCGCTCGCACTCGGCGAGCAGACCGGGGCCGGCCGCGCGGTGGATCGCCCCATCGACGCCACCGCCGCCTTGCAGCGTTCGGTTCGCCGCGTTGACGATGGCGTCCACCGCGAGCGAGGTGATGTCGACGTCGCGGGCGGTGACGGTTGCGGGCATCGGGTCGGGCAGGGGAGAAAGCCGGCGGCCGGAGTGGCCCGGCACGCCGACAGCGCCGGCTTGCCCGGGCCTTCGGGCAAAGATCTGTACTGAACATAGTCCCGCTCGATTGCCCGACCGGTCGGGTGGTGCGGGCGTTGCCAGTATAGCAACGGCCCCCGGCTCTCCACGCGTGCGCGGGCGGGCGAATGGGGCGGCGGCGGCGGGGGTCGTGTACAGTCTGCGTTATGGCCGCGCCCGCGACTGGGACAAAGACCGCATCCGGAATGCGCGACGGCGCGAGCAAGGATCGCCGCCTGCGGCTCGACGACATCCTGAAGCTCATGGTCGCCGACGGCTTCGTTCCGGCCGCTGAAGCCGACAAGCTCTCCCGCGTCCACTCGCACCGCTTCGAGCACCCGCTCGAGCTGATCGAGTCGCAGCACTGGAAGTCCTCCCGCCCGCCGCACACGGCGTACTCGCTCGACGGACTGGTCGAATGGCTCGCCGGCAAGCTCGGCGTGCGCTATCACCACATCGATCCGCTGAAGATCGATCTCACCGCCGTGACGGCGACGATGTCGAACGCGTACGCCGAGCGGTTCCGCATCCTGCCCGTTGCCGTCACGCGCGACACGCTCACGGTCGCAACCGCCGAGCCCTTCGTGACGAGCTGGTCGGACGAGCTCGGCAAGATCCTGAAGCTCAAGGTCGAGCTGGTTTTCGCAAATCCCGCCGACATCCGGCGCTACCTCTCCGAGTTCTACAACCTCGCGCGCTCGATGAAGAAGGCGCAGGAGGGCTCGAAAGGCGGCATGTCGATCGCCGGCAACTTCGAGCAGCTGGTCGAGCTCGGCAAGCACGGCCATCTCGACGCGAACGACCAGCACGTTGTCCACATCGTCGACTGGCTGTGGCAATACGCGTTCGAGCAGCGGGCGTCCGACATCCACATCGAGCCGCGCCGCGACGCCGGGGTGGTCCGCTTCCGGATCGACGGCGTGCTGCATCAGGTGTACGCGATCCCGATACCCGTGTTCGCGGCGATGACCTCGCGGATCAAGCTGCTCGCGCGCATGGAGATCGTCGAGAAGCGCCGTCCGCAGGATGGACGCATCAAGACCGTCGCGCCGGACGGCAAGGAGATCGAGCTGCGCATCTCGACGATGCCCACCGCGTTCGGCGAGAAGATCGTCATGCGCATCTTCGCGCCCGAGGTGCTGGTGCGCGACTTCACCGACCTGGGGTTCACGCCCGACGACCGGGAACGGTGGGAGCGGCTCATCAAGGAGCCGAACGGCATCATTCTCGTCAGCGGACCGACGGGCTCGGGCAAGACGACGACGCTCTATTCATCGTTGAAGCAGCTCGCCACAGCGGAAGTCAACGTCTGCACGATCGAGGACCCGATCGAGATGATCGAGCCCGCATTCAACCAGATGCAGGTGCAGCCGGTGATCGGCGTCGATTTCGCGACCGGCGTGCGGACGCTGCTGCGACAGGACCCGGACATCATCATGGTCGGCGAAATCCGCGACCGCGACACGGCGGACATGGCCGTGCAGGCGGCCCTCACGGGCCACCTCGTGCTGTCCACGCTGCACACCAACGACGCGCCGACCGCGGTGACGCGCCTGCTCGACCTCGGTGTGCCCGGTTACCTGATCAACTCGACGATGCTCGGCGTCATGGCACAACGTCTGGTGCGCACGCTCTGCCCGCATTGCAGGAAGCTCACCGATCCGCCCGACGAAGAGACTTGGCGCGCGCTCACCGCGCCGTGGCGCGCGGAGCGCCCCGCGCAGGTGATGGGCGTGGTCGGCTGCCTCGAATGCCGCATGACCGGCTACTTCGGCCGTGTGGGGCTCTACGAAATCATGCTGATGACACCGGCGGTTCGCCGGCTCGTGCACCGCGGCGCCGACGATTCGGAGATCCGCGAGCAGGCGTACAAGGATGGCATGAAGCCGCTGCGCGTTTCGGGCGCCATGAAGATCGCCGCCGGGCTCACGACTGCGGAAGAGGTGATGAAGGTCGCGCCGCTGGGGTGACGGTCGCGCCCACGTCGTGCGCGCCGTCCGATGCGTGTTTCGGACCGCGGGTCGAAACCTTCGCGCCCAGGCCTACAAGAGCTCGTCGAGCGGAAGCAGCGACATCAGCATCGCGCGGAGCCTCCGCCAGAATTCCGCGGCGGGCTCGTCTGCCAGCCGCCTCTCGCGTCCATCCTCGATTGCGACCCACTCGATGTGAGCGGGTCGTGACTCGGCAGCCGGTACGCGCTCGAGCCGCCAGGCGTGCTCGGCCGTGATTGCGTCGAATCCCGCGGCCAGGCGTTCGGCCAGGACCGGGATGTCGAGCAGCAGCCCCATTTCGGTGTTGAGAAGGCGCGAACGCGGGTCGAAATTGAACGACCCGACGAACACGACGCGGCGATCGATGCCGTAGACCTTCGCGTGCAGCATGCCTTGCGGGGATGTCGCAATCTCGTACAGGTCGGCGTCGTGATGCGGGTGCCGCGCACGCGAGGTTGTCGCGCGGGTCTCGTAGAGCTCGATCCCGGCGTCCAGCATCGCATCGCGGTAGCGCGCGTACGCCGCGTGGGCGGCGACCGCATCGGTGGCTGCGAGCGAGTTGGTCAGGATCCGCACTGCGACGCCGCGCGCCTCCAGACCGGTGAGGAAGGAAACCCCGGCGCGACTCGGCACGAAGTACGGGGATATCAGCAGCACCTCGCTCTGCGCGCTCCGGAAGACGGGCGCGAGCCCGCCCGCGAGGTGACCGGTACCTTCACCGGGTTCGCTCTCGAGCTTGCGCGGGTCGTCGTACAACAGCCGTGCCTGACCCCACAGCCAGGGGAGCCGCCGGTCTCGCAACTCGTGCACCAGCGTACTGTGTGCCAGCGCAGCCAGGTACGCCTGCGCGCCATTCTCGTCGCGGGTGGCGGCCAGCCGAATGCGCAACGCGGCGAACGCGTCGCGCGCGGGATCATCGGGCACGAGCGCATCGACAGGAAATGCCGAAGGGCTGTTCCAGAACGCGTCGAACTCGTCCGAAAGTTCGTCGACGACGGGCCCCACGGCGATCACGTCCAGGTCCGCGAATTCGAAGTCGCCGCCTGCCTCGAAGTACTCATCGCCGACATTGCGCCCGCCGATGATCGCCACGCGGTTGTCGGCAATGAACCCCTTGTTGTGCATCCGCCGGTTCAGGCGCTGCAGGTCGAGCAGCTTGCCGAGAAAGGGGAGTCCGCCGCGCGCGGCGGGGTTGAACAGCCGGACGTCCACGTTCGGATGGGCGTCGAGCGTGCGCAGCGTCTCGTCGGCAGGGTGGGCGCCCCAGTCGTCCAGCAGCAGCCGGACGCGCACGCCGCGGTCGGCAGCGACGACCACGTGGTCGAGCAACAGCCGACCCGTCGTGTCATCGTTCCACAGGTAGTACTGCAGATCGAGCGTCGATTCGGCAGCGTCCGCGAGCACGAGCCGGCTCAGGAACGCCTCCGACCCCGTGGTCAGCGGATAGACGCCGCTGTCGCCCGGATGCGCCGCCGTGGCCGCCAGGGCCATACGGGCGAGCAGCGTCCCGGTGGTGACGATCGAACGGGATGCGGGACGATCGGCTTGCTGGGGAGGAAGCGTTGCGCAGGCGGCGAGGAGCACAACCATCCCCACGCCGACGCACGCCCGAACATGCGAGGCAAACGCCGAATGCGCGGAGGATTGCATCGATCGACTCCGTAGCCGATTTCCGAGACCTCACATCGCGCCCCGCTCCCCAAGCGCGGAAGCAGTTGAATCCAGCTTACGCCGTTTGCCCGCACAGCGCGAGGGGCGGTCGGAGGCGTTATATCGTGCCGGGTCGCCGCCGTGGTTCGTCGAGCGAGGCCACTTCCGGAACGCATGCAGGATAATGCGACCATGCCCGAACCGTTACCCGATGTCCGTGTCGCGCTGGAGGACCTGACGTCCGACCAACTGGAACTGTTGTTTGCGACACCACAGCTGCGCCCGGCGACTTCGCCCGCGCTGGTTTCGTGGGTCGAACACGCAGCCGATTGGGAAATGAATCGCCGAAAAGGGTTCAACTTTCGCCTCGAGGCGCCGGACGAGGCGATCGACCCGTGCGAAGATCCAGTCGCCATCAAAGCGGCGATCGAGCTGCACCACGAGTTTGCCGGCGAGACGGCGATCGCGCGATTCTTCGCGTCTGCAATCGACGTCCTGATCGGACGTGGTCAGCGCCGGTAGTTCGTCCGCGCGTGGAGTCGGCGCAATGTGCTCCAAGGGCGGCGCAGCCCTGCCATCCGAATTGCTCCACCGGCGGCGGTTGCGGAGTGCTTGGCATGGCTCGGGGTTTCACGCAATCGGCGGCGGCCTGGTGAAATATCCGGGCTAGAACGACCTGCAACTGCCTGTCGCGATATTGCGGTCCGCAGCGGCCGGTTGCAGTTCTCAAGAACAGGCGCTGATCGGGCGCGCGTCCCGACCGGCGATCGTTCCGTGCCAATGTCTGTTTCACAAACCGGCTCGACGTTCGCGTCAGCGCGCCCGGCCGGCCTTGACGAACTCCACCGACGCCTGAAACAGGGGGAGATCCTTCTCGTAGTCGGCTGCATCGGCGCGGTCGATCTGTATCCACTCCCTCGTGCTTGCCATACCGCCTGGCTGAAACGGAACGACGTTGTCCCGTGAAAACTGCAGCTCCGTTGCGGCGGCCACCGGCAGGCGCAGTCCGACGCCGTTGCCGCTAATGCAAGCGAACATCTTGCCGTCGACAAAGTAGGCGTCAAGGCCGTTAATCACTTTCGCGCTGACGCCGGGGAGCGCAAGCAGTAAAGCGTCAAGCTGTGCTTTTCGGCGGGACTTGGGTGTGTCGGTAGTCAATGGGGATCGTCCTTGTTCTACATCGATGGGGCAATTGTATCGACCAGTGTAATACGCACCGAGGCGCTGGCGATCGGCAGATGCCGGTGGCGGGTTCAACCGGCCATTGCAATGATGCAATGATCGCTGTCGAAAGGCCCTAGCCCGGATATTTCACCAGGCCGCCGCCGATTCAATGAAGACTCGAGTCTTGCCAAGCACTTGAGACCCGCCACCGGCGGAGCAAGTTGGACGGGTGGACTGCACAGTTTTTCGCGGTCGTTTTGTATCTGGCTCGGGCTTGCTCTCCTCGCCAATAGTCGCTGCTATTGGCGTCGTCGGCTGCACCCGATCCAGGCCGCAAACCGCCGCGCCAAATTCCCGCGCCCGGGTGAAATATCCGGGCTAGGCCGTAGCAACCGGCCGATGTCCCCAATCGCTAACGGCGTTGTAGGTCTTGACCTCCCAATTTCGATCGTCGACCTCGCGGCCGTCCACGCCCAGCTCAAAGAGGAAGCCGGAAGGCGTGACCCCGTAAAAGGAGATCATGCCGTCGTTCGGGTGGCGTCCGAGGGTGAGTGCGATTGGCACGCCGAGATCCTGAGCGCGATAGAAGGTCGCGCCAACGTCGTCGATTGTGTTCGCCTCGAGCATCATGTGATGCAACCGCTTTGGCATGTCGACAGACGCAAATGCCAGCGAATGATGGCGCCGGTTCACATGCAGAAACACCGCATGGAGCGGCTTTCCCATGAACTCGGTGTCGATGTAGTCGCTCAAGCGGAAGCCGAGCACGTCGCGGTAGAACTGCTCGGTCCTGGAGCAATCGCGCACATTGATGAGCACGTGGCCCATCCCCATGGCGCCGGTCTTGAATCCTGAGGCGATCTTGTCCGAGCGGAACGCGTGCAGCCCCACCCCGGGCCCGTGGTGAATCTCGGTCCTGATGCCGTCCGGATCCTCGAGTACGATCATTTCCCGGACGCCGCGTACGGCGGCCTCGGCGGCGGAGCCCACCTGAAACGGCACGCCCGCGCGAGCGAGCCGGTCCTTCATCGCCGCGAGCGCGGCGCTATCGGCAACTTCCCAGCCGATATAGGCGACGTCGTCTGTCACTCCCTCATGCAGCAGGATACGATCGTCGTGGTCGTCCATGCGCAGGGGCAACGCACCGCCGGGCCGCGGCGCGCCGACGGCAAGGCCCAATAGCTCCGTGGCAAATCGGCGCCAGGCGCCGAGATCGCTGACTTCGAAGCCCAGGTATCCGAGTTGCGCGACCGTGCTCATGCGTTTCCCCCGAGGGTGGCGACAGCGTTTTCCCGCGACTTTAGCGCATTCCACGTTCGTGGGCCTCATCTACGGCAGCTGCCGGAAAGCCTGCCGATAGCTCGGGAGGGCTCCCGACTCATGGAGCCTTGATTTCTGCTCCGCGTCGACCCGAGACCATCGACGATCGGGCCGAGATCGGCCAGAGGAGCCGTAGCGAAACGCGCTCCAAAGCAGCCGCTCGCCGGCAACTGCCAACCTGGACCGATCAATCGGGTGTGTGGCGGAAAGGCCCCACAGCGAATAGCCAAATTGCGCAGTCTGCGGCCTCGATGCGGCCTCGTTTGCTTGTCATCGTCGGCGCCAGATCAGCGGCGCGTTCACTGTCGTCACGGTGTGGGCTAGCAAAGGCATCCCGCACATTGCTTCGCATGTTCCGGGGCATCGACGGGCACGCCCGCGCCAACACAGTGTCACGTCACGGCCTTCGCGCGTAATTTTGCGCCAGTTGGCTACGCCCCCGCGGCCCAACCTGCCCCCAGCTGGTTTCGTCTCTTCTTGCCCTCCTGGCCTTGCGTCGCATCGGACCAGGTTTTCGGCGTCACAGTAACCGCGGTGCGCCCAGCGTGTGTCGAGGCGATACCCACACATCAGGCTCCCGTTACACCCGCGTAGTGCCCGAGCATTCGCCATGGCCGTGGCAGTACGACATCGCCACCACCAATGGTCGCGGAAGTGACGGTCCTTCTCGTGAGCACTCACCCGCAAGAATCGGGTGGGGGGCGGCTAGAATGCGTGTCATCCACCCATGGCCAGAGCGGAGCAGAAGCCCACCACTGTCCATGTGCCGGCACTCTCGGAGCGCTCATGTGCAAAAGGGATCAGCGAATTGGCCAGCATCGCCAGAATGCCGCCCGAAGCCATGGCGGCCGAGCGCGAGCCGTTGGCGCCGCCGAAGGTCGTCGCCGCGAAGTGGCCGAACGCGGCAGCGACACCGCAGGCGAGCATCACCCACAGCCACATGCCAGCGACCCGACGCCAATTCCACCCGTTTTCCGCGAGGCCGGCGGAGGGAGCCAGCGCCTGGGGAATATTGGAGACGAAGACTGCTGCGAGAAATGCGAGGCTTATCTCGGTCCCTCGGGCCATCTGGACGCCGAAAATGACGGACTCCGGCACACCATCGACTATCGCCCCGACGACGATGCCGAGCGGACCGCCGCCGCCTTCGGCGCCGAACTTACGGTCCACGTAGCGCTCCCCGAGAATGAAGACACTAGCGCCTAGCATCGTCCATAGGGCGCCCTGCCACATCTCGAGGAGCTTGGCGTTTGGCAATAGATCTGCGGCAACGGCTGCAATCAGCGCGCCCGCACCGAATCCCGCGAGATTGCCGACCGTACGCGTGGGCACCTTGACCAGGAACACCGCGAGGCCGCTCAGGACCAGCGACAGTTGTGCAAGGGCACCGAGGCCAAAGGACGCAAACATCGGTATCGTGCGGTCAAGCCGTCATGACGAAAGTGCCTCGTCGGGCGATCTGCTTCGCATCGCTGAACGGAATCCGGCTATTGTCCTCGTAGAACAGCGCGTTGTCGACGCGGGCGCATCCCGGTCATGGACAACGGCTCGTCGCATCGTCGCGAGACGTCGGTGTGGCGCCTCACGCAAGCCCATCCATGATTGGTTCAGGTTTGCAAACCGGTCCACGCGAGCTGGCTCAACCAGATCGAGATCTACTTCTCGATCGTGCAGCGCAAGGTGCTGACCCCGAACGACTTCCCTTGCTTGGAGGCGGTTGCGGAGCGACTGGCCAACTTCGAGCGGTATTTCGAGAGCATCGCCAATCCATTCAAGTGGAAGTTCAAGCGCGCCGATCTCAACGCGCTGACTATGCGCATGCGCAATCGCTAGGTGCACAGCCAGCCCTTGAAGTTGGCGGCCTGAAGAATACGTGCGCGAACTTACGAAACGGACTACTTAGGAGCGCCTCTCCTCGTCATTCGCCATTGGACCGGCGTCGTGCCGCTCCAGCGCCGGAATGCCCGCGTGAAGGCGCTCGCCTCGGCATAGTCGAGCAACGCGGCGATATCGCTCACCGCCATCGCCGAGTCTTCGAGCATCTGCCGGGCGATCTCGAAGCGGCACTGGTCCGAAAGCGCGTGAAAGCTTGTGCCGAAGCCATTGAGGCGGCGACACAAGGTGCGGCGGTGCATCGAGAACACTTCGGCGACATGGCCGCTGCCGCCGCGGCCCGCCACGAGCGCCGTGCGCAGCACGCTGCGTACCTGCTCGGGGAAGTCCTCGCCGTATCGAACCTCCAGTGCGTCGATTTGCTTCTGCAGCAGGCGGCGCAGATCGGGATCGATTGCCGGCAAACGACGATTCAGCCAATCGCCGGAGAACACGATGGCGTTCTCCGTGGCGTCGAAGACCAGGGGCGCCCGGAAGATCCGCCGGAACGGCCCGACGTCCTTCGGCTTGCGATGGGCAAACCGGATCTGAATGGGCTTCCAATTGGGGCCGCACAACGAACGCATGATGTTGAAAATAACGGCGATTGCCGCATCTCCGATCTGGTCAGTTGCCTCGACCTGCGATTGATAGATCTCATAGCCCAGCGTCACCGAATTGCCGTCCACCGCCAGTGTCGCCACCGCGCCGCGAACGTGTAGGTGCGTATAGCGCACGAGGTTGCGCAGCGCCGCTCCCGCGTCCGGCGAGTACTTCACCAACAAACCCACGAGCCCCAGGGAGTGCAGTCCACCCCGCTCACCGACCAGAAGTCCGAAATTAGGGCAACCGGTCCTGGTCGCGCAATGGGCCACCAAGTGGTTCCGGGCTGCGTAGGAAACCAGAGTGTCGGGGTCGTCGAAGAGCTTGATGTCGAACCCCACCTCGGCGAGCACTCTCGCCGGATCGGCGCCCAGGCTCCGAAGGACCGCTGGAATGTCTGCCATGCCGCCGATGCGCACGGTCGCGTCATTGCGGCGGAGCCTGACCGTCCGCAGTCGCGTAGAGCCTGTTTTTCGCATTGTTGACCTGTGCCAAGTCGGACGTCGGGTTGTGTCCCCAATTATCAATTGGGTGTCTCCAATTGTCCAACGCGTTTCTGTCAATCTCTGATAATCGATCCAAGGCGCTAGCTTGGGGGAGAACAGCCAATTTGGTGGGCTTCCGACGTTGAATGGCGGCACAGGCGCGCGATCCGCGGACAGAAGATAGTACTCAGCGTGGGGGCGACGACGCGCAATATCGGAGCGGCGATGGCGCCGCTCTGTCGGTGCCCGGCATGGACCAGCGCTCGGTGGTCATGGTTGTGCTGGGTCTCCCAATCATGGTGCTGTTCGCGCGATTTGCAGCCACGCGGTTCAGCCGTCGTGCGTCGACGGAGGTGCAGGGTGACGATACCATGTCAGCAAAAGCAGGATAGGTGGCTTCCGTGCGGCCCGCACTGATCGTCGCGTTGGTCGCGCTGCTCGCTCTCGCCGGTTGCGCGACGCGACCGATCAATCTACCAATTACGGAAACCGCCCCGGACAAGGGTTACCGCCTCGCGACGCGGCAGCCGTATTTCAAGGATCAGGAGAGCCTGGTCATCCTCGCGTTTTCCGGGGGCGGCACGCGCGCGGCGGCCTTTTCCTATGGCGTGCTCGAGTTTCTCCGGCGTACCGAGATCATTCGGGCGAGTGGCGAGAAGATCCGCCTGATCGATGTCGTCGGCGTCATCACCGGCGTGTCGGGCGGCAGTTTCACCGCGCTGGCCTACGGGCTGTACGGCGACAAGCTGTTCGCCGATTACGAGCAACGCTTCCTGAAGCGCAATGTGCAGGGCGAGATCATCGCCCGCGCATTCAATCCGGGCTACTGGACAAGGCTGTGGTCGCCGAACTGGGGGCGCTCGGAGCTGGCGGCCGACCTGTATGACGAAATCCTCTTCAACGGCGCGACCTTTGCCGATCTCGGCCGGGGTAAGGGTCCGCTCGTCCTGGCGTCGGCGACCGATGTCTCGACCGGGGCCCGCATGGTCTTCGACCAGGACGTCTTCGACGCGCTGTGTTCCAATCTCGACGACTTCCGGCTGTCGCGCGCCGCCGCCGCCTCCTCGGCGGTGCCGGTCGTGCTGTCGGCCGTCACCCTCAACAATTTCGGCGGCACCTGCAACTACGTCGTGCCGCGCGCGCTGCAATTCCTGTCGGGGCCCGCACTGCCCCCGCGAACCGCTGCGCGTGCGAAGCGTGAGATCGAGGAGCGATTGGCACTCGCCGACGGCGCCAACCGCCCGTACATCCATCTCGTGGACGGCGGCGTCGCCGACAACGTCGGCATGCGCAGCGTGCTTGCCACGCTGGAGGCGATGGAAGCGCTGCATCGCGCCGGCGTGCCGACGCTTCTCGACCGCGTTCGCCGGATCGTGGTGTTCGTCGTCAACTCGGTGTCCACCCCGCGGACCCATTGGGACGAATCGGAACGCCCTCCGGGCGCGATAAGCCTCCTGCTCCAGTCATCAGGGGTCCCGATCGAACACTATTCCTACGAATCGGTGGAACTGTTGCGAGACAAGGCGGCGCGCTGGCAGTCCCTGCGCCGACTTCGCAATTCGCCCGAGTTCGCAGGCAGCAGGAGTCCGGCAATTGCCGACGACCTTCAAGGCCCTGACGTCGAGATCGTTGCCATCGACGTATCGTTTGCGGCACTCAAGGATAAGGCCGAGTTCGAGTTCCTCAATGGGCTGCCCACGAGCTTCGTGCTGCCCGATGAAGCGGTGGATCGGCTTCGCGCCGCGGCGGGAACGATCATCATGGCTTCCCCCGAATTCCAGTCGCTGGTCAAGGAGGTTGGGGCGACGATTGTTCCTGACCGGGCACCGGCAGGGACAGCAGATTCCCCTGAGAAGCTTGCCGTCCCTTTGACGGTACCGCCCGCCAAATGAGGGGTCGCCGCAAAATATGACTGCGTTTGACACACGCCCCGGCAAGGTGCTCGACGATACCGCGAGAGACGCATCCGGTACCGGGTCGCGAGCTGCGCCCGGAGTTCGGATGCGACGATGGTGGCATCGCGTGCGCCGGGCGCGGCGGCTCGCAGTCGTCCTGATGTTGGCCGGTTGCACGACGGTGGGTCCCGACTTCGTGCCGCCCAAGGCACCGGTACTGGCGCGATGGCAAGAGGCCGACAGCGCGGTGGTCACGCAAAAGCCAGCCGAGCAGATCCGTTGGTGGGAAGGCTTCCACGATCCGGTGCTGAGCGAGCTAATTGAGACGGCCTACCGGAACAACTACAACCTGAAGATCGCGGGCCTGCGGGTGCTGCAGGCACGGGCCCAGCTGGGCATCGCCGTGGGCTACCTCTACCCGCAGGTCCAGCAGGCAAACGGCAGCGTGAACTATACGTCGGCCAGCAAGAATGCCGCCAACACGAAGGCCGGGGACCTGCAATTCCTGGAATACAACGTCGGCGTCAGCGTCGGCTGGGAGCTCGACTTCTGGGGCAAATTTCGGCGCTCGATCGAGGCGGCCGACGCTAACCTGCTAGCCTCCGTCGCCGGTTACGACAATGCTCTGGTGCTGCTCGTCGCGCAGGTCGCGGACACCTACATCGCCATCCGCAGCACCGAGGCGCAATTGCAGGTCGCGCGCGCGAATGTCGCCCTCCAGCAGCGCAGCGTACAGATCACCGACGCCCGGTTCCGCGGCGGCGACGTCGGCGAACTCGACCTGCTTCAGGCGCGCACTCAGCTGCTGGGGACACTGGCGACGATTCCGCCATTGGAGATCGGGCTTGAGCAGGCGAAAAGCGCCCTTTCCACCCTGCTCGGGCAACCTCCAGGCGGCCTCGCGGAGATTCTGGGCCCGCAACAGGGCGTGATTCCCAAGGCGCCACAAGCGATCGCCGCGGGAGGCCCGACAGACCTTCTCCGAAGGCGACCGGATGTTCGTCAGGCGGAACTCGCCGCAGCGGCGCAAAGTGCAGCGGTGGGAGTCGCCGATGCCGATCTCTATCCGAGCTTTGGGTTGAGCGGCTTTCTTGGCGTGGTGGCCGCCGACGGGACGAACACCACGCGCACCGGCAACAGCGGCTTCGGTCAACTATTCAACACGAACTCGCTGGCGTTCGTCGGCGGGCCGTACTTCAGCTGGAACATCCTGAACTATGGGCGCATCCGCAACAATGTCCGTGTCAACGATGCGCAGCTCCAGCAACTGCTCGAGAACTACCAGAGCACGGTGCTCAACGCGGTGAAGGAGGTGGAGGACGGCATCGTGGCGTTCCTGCGCAGCCGCGAGCAGGAGCGGATTCTGGTTGAGACCGAAGCGTCGGCGCAGCGCTCGCTCGCCATCGCCAACGTCGGGTACCGCGAAGGCTTTTCCGACTTCCAGCGCGTGCTGGACTCCCAGAATGCGTTGCTGCGAGCACAGCAGCAAGTCGTCGCCGCGCGCAGCACGACCGTGAGCAGCGCGATCGGGATCTATCGGGCGCTGGGCGGCGGCTGGGAGATCCGTTCGGGCCAGGGTTTCGTCGACGAGGCGACCCGGGACACCATGCAAAAGCGGGTGGACTGGGGCGACCTTCTGCAGCCGGAAGCAACCCAGCCGCCGTTGAAAGGCCAGGGCAGCGGTTGGCCGTCGCCGGACTGGTAGTCGGCGTCAATCCGAACACAGGCATTCCATGAGCGAACAACAGAATTCCGTGCAGGCGGGACCGGGATCGAACGATCCCCCAGAGAACAAATCGGCAGGGCCGGCGACTTCGAACGCGCCGGCACCCGCCGCAGGCAGTGCGCCCGTCAAAGCGGAAGCGCCACCCGCCCCGCGGCGAATGGACCCGGTGCGCAAATGGGTTCTGGTCTTCGCCGTGTTCTGTGGGCTCCTGCTCGCTTGGTACATGGCGGCCGACCGCTACACTCCGTACACGACGCAGGCGCGCGTCAATGCCTTCATCGTGCCGGTCGCGCCCCAGGTCGCGGGAGAAGTCATCTCGGTCGATGTGCGTTCCAATCAGGCTGTGAAGAAGGGCGACTTGCTCGCCCGCATCGACCCGGTGCGCTACGAGTTGGCGGTTGCCTCGGCCGAAGCCCAGCTCGCGCTCACCCGGCAAAACCTCAAGGTTGGGAGCTCGACGGTCGACGCGGCTGCCGCTTCGCTGGACGTCGCGAAGGCGGCGCTGGTCAAGGACACGCAGAACGAGGCCCGCCTGAAGCGCATCGACGCAGATGTCCCAGGCGCGATCTCGCAGAGGTCGCTGGAATGGGCGACGACGTCCCGCCTCGAGGGTGAGGCGCAGGTCGCCAGCGCCAAGGCGAATCTGCAGAAGGCGATCGAAGGACTCGGCCCCCGCGACGAGAAGAACCCGCAGCTGCTTGCCGCGCGCGCGGCATTGGACAAGGCGAAGCTCGATCTGCAGTACACGCGCCTCGTCGCGCCCAGCGACGGCATCGTGACCGATCTGCGCGTCGATGCCGGCAATTTTGCGGCGACCGGCCAGCCGCTGATGACGTTTGTCGGGGCCCAGAAGATGTGGGTCGAGGCGAACCTGACCGAGAACAACCTGGGACACATCAAGCCGGGTGACGCGGTCGACCTCGTGCTCGACGTCTGGCCGGACAAGACGCTGCGCGGGCGGGTGCGCAACGTCACCTTCGGCGTGACCGCTGCCGAGTCCACGTCGAAACCGGGCACGCTGCCCACGGTCCAGAACGCGCGCGACTGGTTGCGCAACGCCCAGCGCTTTCCGGTGCTGATCGATTTTGAAGATCCCGCGGAGGCTGCCCAGCTCGGCGCGCGCGTCGGCAGTCAGGTGAACGTGCTCGTTTACACGGGCGAGCACCCGATCCTCAACCCGTTGGCTCGGTTCCTGATGTGGCTGAGCGCGCTGTTATCGTATGCCTACTGATGCAACCGTAGCGATCGGAGCGGCAAGTCCGCGGGCTCTGGACAACCCGAGGGCCCGCCGCGTCCTGCGCTTCACCATCGGCGTGACGCTGGCCACCGCGTACTGCACCTACATCAACTGGCCCTTCTCGTTCCTGCTGCCAGCGCTGGTGATCCCGTTCCTGGCCTTGCCCATCCCGTCGGCGCCATCGCTGCGCTACGGACTATGGATCACGACGAAGCTCATTGCCTTCGCCGGCCTCGGGACGCTGCTCATGCTGCCGCTGCACAGCCATCAGCTGTTCGGCTTCGCGGTGGTCGCGCTCATCCTCTTCGTCAATTTCTACCTGCAGGCCGAGGGCAAGATCACGAGCCTCAATGCCATGCTCGTAATCGTCGGCATCACGCTCGTTCCGGCGTTCGGCGAAAACTCGCTGGACACGGGCGTCGAGTTCGCGAAAGGCATGTCGCAGTGTGCACTTGCCATGTTCCCGATCCTCTGGGTCGCCTTCGCTGCCGTGCCCGGCGGCGTATTTCCGAGCCTGCCCAACGCGCCCCGGGTCGAAGGCACGCCGGCCGACCGGGCCATCCTGGCGCTGCGGCCGGTGCTGGTGCTGCTGCCGCTCTTTGCCTACATGCTGAGCAGCGACAACAACATTCGCTACCTGATCGGCTACTACCAGCCGGCCATGATCGCGCAGCATGCGCGCCGGGCGACTGCGCGCAAGCTGACCGTCGATCTGATCATGGCCACGCTCATCGGCGCCTCCGGCGGACTGGTCATGTGGTGGCTCATCAAGCTGTGGCCGTCGTGGTTCTGGTTCGTCCTGGTGATGGCGCTGTTCTCGCTCTTCTTCGCGACCCGCATCTTCGGCAATGGTCCCGGCGCGCTGACGCCGAACTATTACCGGTGGAGCTACGGCCTGACGACACTGGTCTTCATTGTCTTCCCGGACGCCCTGACGCAGGGGTTCACCGGCGACGATCCGAACATGAAGTTCTACGAGCGCATCGTCGACTACATGCTCGTCACGTCGTACTCGGTTTTCGCGGTACTGCTCTTCGACGCGGTCGTGGATCGCCTGCGCGCGTTGCGCAGGCGATTCGCGCGTACACAACAATGACGCAGCGCGGCGTTTTGGGCGTAATCATGGCGACTGGTAAGCGATCCAACAGAGCAACTCGGAGGAGATGATTATGGCAAGGAAGCACGCGAAGACAAAAGACAAGCCGGAAGCCAGGGTGCAGAAGGGAAATGCCCGCGCCGCCAAGGGTGCGGCGGAAGAACGTGGCGCTGTGACGCCCGGCGAGGAGCTGTCCAACAAGGACTACGACCGGGAACTGAAGAAGCTGCACATCGAGCTGGTCAAGCTGCAGCAATGGGTGGTGGCCAAGGGCCTCAAGGTCTGCATCATCTTCGAGGGCCGGGACGGCGCCGGCAAGGGCGGCACCATCAAGGCGATCACCGAGCGCGTGAGCCCGCGGGTGTTCCGCGTGGTCGCGCTGCCCGCACCGACCGAGCGCGAGAAGACCCAGATGTACGCACAGCGCTACCTGCCGCACTTCCCGGCCGCCGGGGAGGTCGTGATCTTCGACCGCAGCTGGTACAACCGCGCGGGCGTCGAGCGCGTGATGGGTTTCTGCACCGACGACCAGGCGCGGCAATTCCTGAAGGTGGCGCCGCTGTTCGAGCAGCTGATGATCAATTCCGGCATCATGCTGCTCAAGTACTGGCTGGACGTAAGCCCCGAGGAACAGACGCGGCGGCTCGCCGCCCGCGTCGACGACGGACGCAAGACGTGGAAGCTCTCGCCGATGGACCTGAAGTCCTACGATCGCTGGGACGACTACACGAAGGCGCGGGACGAGATGTTCGCCGCCACCGATACCTCGTGGGCTCCCTGGTTCGTCGCGCGTTCGGAGGACAAGAAGCGCGTGCGCCTGAACGTGATCAGGCACTTGCTGAAGCATATTCCCTACAAGGCGGTCCCGGCGCCAAAGGCTAAGCTGCCCGAACGCAAGATTGGCCGCTACATGGCCGTGGACTTTCCTTTCAAATACGTGCCGGAAGTCTTATGACGCTACGCCTACGCGTGGAGCGAATTGGGGTTTCGCATGGTCGACTGGCTGCGCATCGGAATAGCCGTCCAGCGCACCCGAATCTACGGTGACGCGTGCGAGTTCCAGCGCGGGCCGTTTGCGCAATTGGCCCGGGGCCTCGTCACGGTTGGCGGCTATTTGTTCAATCCGGGGTCGAACGAGCAGATCTTCGTCGGTATGCTCGACACAACATTTTGAGTATGGTCACCAAGAGGAACGCATCGGTCGCGGCGGAACGTCTCCTTCGGTCCAATCGCTGAACTACCGGGAGTCAATCGCATGGCGCGACCACGGACAACCAACCACGCCGGCGAGCCGCCGGACGCTCCCGCGCTGCGCTTCGACATCGTCGCCGGCCTCACGGCGGCCGCAGTCGTGTTGCCGAAGGCCATGGCCTACGCGACGGTCGCCGGGTTGCCCGTCGCCGTGGGTCTCTATACCGCCTTCATCCCGATGGCGGTCTACGCATTGCTCGGCTCGTCGCGCGTCCTCAGCGTCAGTTCCTCTGCAACACTCGCCATCCTGACCGCCACGCAGCTCGGTCTGGTCGTGCCGGACGGCGACGCCGCGAAGCTCGTCGTGGCGACCGCCACGCTGGCTGCTCTGGTCGGCGCGATGCTTCTCGTGGCGAGGCTCCTGAAGCTGGGGTTCGTGGCGAATTTCATCTCCACACCGGTGCTGACCGGCTTCAAGGCGGGAATCGGCCTTGTGATCGTGCTGGACCAGGCTCCCAAGCTCATTGGCGCCCACATCGCGAAGCACGGCTTTTTTGCCGATGTCCTGAGCCTCACGCAGCATGTTCCCGAGACTTCGATGATAACGCTCGCGGTGGCGGTGGCAACGTTCGCGGTACTGATTGCCATGGAGCGCCTGTGGCCGCATTCGCCGGCGCCGCTGGTGGTCGTCGGCGGCAGCATCGCCGCGTCGTGGTTCTTCGGCCTGCACGCAGCGGGCGTGTCGACGGTAGGACTGATTCCGCAGGGATTCCCGTCGCTCACGCTGCCGGACATGGCGCTCGTCGGGCAGTTGGCGCCGGGGGCGCTCGGAATCGCACTGATGAGCTTCACCGAAACGATCGCCGCGGGACGTGCCTTTTCCCGCCCTGGCGAAATTCCGATTGATGCGAACCGCGAGCTGGTCGCAACCGGGGCGGCCAATCTCGGAGGCGCACTATTTGGTGCCATGCCTGCAGGCGGCGGCACTTCGCAGACGGCGGTGGTGCGCGCCGTGGGCGGTCGCTCGCAGAAGGCATCGCTCGTGACCGCCGGTACCGCGCTGGCGACGATGCTGCTGCTGGCGCCGGTGCTGGGCCTGATGCCGTACGCGACGCTCGCCGCCGTCGTCATCTTCTACTCCATCGGGCTGATCCAGCCGGCGGAGTTCCGTGCCATCCGTGGCATACGCTCGATGGAGTTTCGCTGGGCGCTGATCGCGTGCGTCGGCGTGCTGGTGTTCGGCACGCTGAAGGGCATCGTCGTGGCGATCATCGTGTCGATGATCGGATTGGCCGCACAGACCGCCCATCCCCGCGTGTCGGTCATCGGCCGCAAGCGAGGCGCCGACGTGCTGCGGCCGCTGTCACCCGAGCACCCCGAAGACGAGACGTTCGAGGGTCTGCTGATCGTGCGACCGGAGGGACGGCTTTACTTTGTAAACGCGCAAAACGTAACGCAACAGATAGACGCGCTCATCACGCATTACCAGCCGCGCGTGCTGGCGGTGGACCTGAGCCGGGTGCCCGACATCGAATACTCGGCGTTGCAGGCGCTAATGGAAGGCGAGAAGCGAGCGACCGAAAGCGGCACCATCGTGTGGCTGGTGGGGCTGAACCCGGGCGTCCTCGAAGTCATGCGCCACGCTGGGCTGGACCGGCGTTTGGGCCGCGAACGCATGCTGTTCAACGCGCGCGCGGCGATCGAGCGTTATCAGGCGCTGCAGACCACGGGCGGCATCAGGCCACCCGCAGCGAGCAGCTGATCGTCGACACTCTTCAAGTTGTCGACCCCGACGCAACCGGAGACCATCGGGCCCTTCATCACGATACGTTTGCGCCCGCTGCTGGCGAAGGCGTAGCGAAGCGTAGATTTGGCATCGTACCGTGACAGAGTTCGTCGAAATATTGGCTCATCGGCTTAGTGGGCCTCAGTCTTGAACCGTGACCCGATCAATCTGGCGATGATCGCGAAGAAAAGACCCGTGGATAGCCCGCACATAAGGATTCCCGTCAGCCCCTCGACGGGTCCTAGCATCCGCCATGGTTGCGGCAGTATTACGTCGCCATAGCCAATCGTCGCGTATGTGACTCCAGAGAAATAAAACGCCGACTCCGCATCCGGCAGGCCGCCCGTCCAAAGAAAGAACAATGCCCAGATCGCTATCTCGGTCGCGTGGATAAGGACCAGCCACCACGTTACCTCGATGAGCAGCAGGGTCATGGGCCAGAAGCGCGTTGGCGGGTGGACGTGCTTTCTCAAAAGCGCCATGAGCAGAGTAACCAATCCGACGATGTGCGCAAACATGGTGATGGCCACGAGAACGAAGGCGGCAAGGATCGTCGAAAGCATCGTTAGCAATTACCTGCAAGAGTCGGGTCGGCCGGGCGCCCCGATTGGAGACGTTGTCATTCTACAGGCAGGGATCGGCGTGGCAGCGAATGGCCTTTGTTCGATATTGCTCACCAGATGGGCACCACTCTGCCGGGCAAATGTCCGCTCCCGAAAGGAGTGACCGTCTGCAATGGGTCGGTTTACGTCGTTCGCCGCGAGGGCCGGCGTAGTACTCGACGCGATTGGCCATGACATAACGACAGGCTTTGACGCACCACGGAGATACGACCCGGGCGGTGTACATAGCCCGGTGGCCCCCAAGTCAGCCGCGCTGGTGCAGTTCGATCACGTTGCGGTCAGGATCGCGCACGAAGATCGCCTGCGCCCCGGCCCCGAAGCGAACGGGACCGCCACTCAGCGGGATGCCGGCCGCCTCCAGTCGTTCCTTCGCCGCCATGATGTCCGGGCACAAGAGCGCGAAGTGCGTGATTCCCGGATGCTTCTCCGGGACATCCATGAGAACGTTCGGCTCGTTCGCACTAGAGGCGTTGAGCACGAGGTTCACTTCCAGACCCGATGGGTGATCGAGGATCGCCACAGGCTCCGGACCGATCGGACCGGCGGTCTTCGTGAAGCCGAGCAGTTCATAGAAGCGGACCGAGCGCTCGAGATCGTGCACGCGAATGCCGATGTGGGCAAGGCCGGAGATGAGGATGCGATGTGCCTTTGTCGCCTGGATTGCCATTTTGTCTCCGGGTACTCGGGTTGGGCGTCGAACTATTGTAGCTGCGCGGGAATGCCGGCCATGAATCTGCAGAGGCGTGCATCGCGGAACTGATAGCGTGGTTGCCAACGCCACCGACTCACGGAACATGATCCGCCGAGGCCAGCGTCACCGTGATGCGGGTACCGCCGCCCGCGGCTCGATCACAGTGTGCTTCGCCGCCATGCTTGCGCGCGATCTGGCGCACCAAGGAAAGGCCCAGGCCAGTGCCCGCCGCGGGGGCGCCTGCCATGCGATAGAACGGATCGAAGATCTTCTCCTGCTCCGAGTCGGGCACGCCGACGCCGTGGTCGCGCACGGAAAGCTCCACCGCAGTGCGGCCATGTTGATGAACACGCCGGATCGTCACTTCGATGGGCGCCGCGCCGTGGCGCTTTGCATTCTCTAGCAGATTGCGGATTAGCCGGCGCAGCAGCCGTGGGTCGCCGCGCACCTGCGCCGGCTCGCCGTCGAGATGGCAGTCCTCGTAGCGCGCGCACTCCTCGGCGGCGAGCGCGAGGAAGTCCACGTCTTCATGCACATCGAGGCCAGCACTGGCGTCGAGTCGGCTGGCGGTGAGGATCTCCTCGATGAGCGCGTCGAGTTCGGCGATGTCGGCTTCGAGATCCGCTTCTCGCCGAGCATCCGGCTTCGACTTCAGCAGTTCCACGCCCATGCGGATTCGCGCCAACGGCGTGCGCAGCTCGTGCGACGCGTTGGCGAGCAGGTTGCGGTGCGACTTCACCAGCGTCTCGATTCTTGCTGCAGCGCGATTGAAGCTTGCGGCCAGTCGTGCCACTTCGTCGTGCCCGCGCACCCGCACGCGCGCCGACAGGTCGCCCTCGCCAAGGGCGTTGACGCTCGCCTCGAGCCGCTCCAGCCGGCGGGTGATCCGCCGCACCACCGGATGCGCGGCGATCCCTACGGCCAGCGCCACCAGCGCGAGCGCGCCCAGCCATGCCGGCAGGCCCCACCAGCCGAAACCGAACCCGCGTGGATCGCGCGAAAGGCGTACGGCGAGGCCCCGCCCGTCGGGCAAGTTGATGCGCCATGCACCACGCCGATCGTGTCCTGCCCATGCGCCCCAGCCGCGTCGTGCTGCACTGGCGTTGTCGGATACGTCGGTGCGGCCGGGTGCGCTTGCCGAGGCGATCAGCTGACGCTGCGCGTCGTACAGCGCAAGGTCCGCGCGCAAGCGTTGCGACAGTCGCTCCAGAGCCTGCTGCTGCACGTCGCGTGGGGAATCGGCCGGCGGCAGCGCCGCGGCTGCGACCTCGCCCGCCATTTCCATGCCCTGCGCGAAAGGGCCGGACTCGCCGGCAAAGCGCCACAGGGCGCCCGCCGCCAGCACCACCAGGAACAGGCTGGCGATGACGGTCAGATAGATCTGGACGTAGAGGCGCTTCAATCCTGGGCCTTGGCGAAGACGTAGCCCGCACCGCGGACGGTCACGATGCGTCGCGGTTTCTTGGGATCATCCTCGATGGCCTGGCGAATACGCGAGATATGCACGTCGATGGAGCGGTCGAATGCTTCCAGTGGCTCGCCGCTGACGAAGTCCATGATCGCCTCGCGAGTGAGCACCCGCCCGGCGTGTGCAGCGAGCGCCGACAGCAATGCGAATTGATACGCGGTGAGTGAGCGCGGCTCATCATCGATGCGTACAGCACGCGCGCCGCGGTCGATCTCCAGGCGTCCGAAGCGCAACACTTCACTCCGCCCGGAGTGTGCCGTGCCGGCCCCCGCTCCGGAACGCCGCAGCAGTGCACGGATGCGCGCCAGCAGCTCGCGCGGCTCGAAGGGCTTGGGAAGGTAATCGTCGGCACCGAGTTCGAGCCCGATGATACGGTCGGTTGCGTCGCCGCGCGCAGTGAGCATGAGGATGGGAATGCCGGCGTGCGGGGCGTCTGCAACCGCGCGCACGCGCCGGCAAACTTCCAGCCCATCCATGTCGGGAAGCATCAGGTCGAGCACCAGCGCATCGAAAGGGTCGTGGGCGAGCAGCGCCAGGCCCTCACTGCCGGTCGGGGCAACCGTGGTGCGAAAGCCCGCGTTGCCGAGATAGTCGGAGACCATCTCTGACAGGCGCAGGTCGTCGTCGACAATGAGGATGCGGCTGGACATGGCACGGTTCACGCCGCCTTGCGCGCGGCATGACATCTTAGCCCACGGCTCGTGCATGCCGCGTTGGTTGCGTTGCTCGCCGATGCCGCGAAGCACGCCTAGCCGCGGAAGAAGCCCCAACTGCGTTCGTGGTGTTCCATGCGTTCGTTGAGGCGTCCCGCAACCTTCTGGCGCTGCTCGGGCGTCAGCACATCGGCCGCATCGGCAAGTGCCTGGGTGATCCGTTTGCTCACCGAATCGGCCAGCGCAACCTGCTCGGCGCGCAGCCGTTCCATGGCGGCGCGGTCGATGGTCGGCGCCGAGGTGATCTCCAGCGCTTGCTTGCCCGCCCTGCGCAACTTCTCGCGCAACGGCGCGATGTCCTTCGCCGCATCCTTGGCAATCGCGGTCAGTTTCTGCTGTTGCTCGGGCGTGGCATCGACGCGCGAGGCGAAGCGCTTGACCCCATGCTCGACCTGCGCATCTCTCTTTACCGGATCACTCGACAGCCCCATGAAGGAATGTCCATAGGCGAAAGACTTGCCGATGAAGCCGCCGGCCACGCCGGCCACCAGCGCGATGACCAGCGCGAACAAGAAACGACCGCGTCCACGTCCTTGCCGACCATGGTCGCGGCACCCGCGGTTATGGCGGTCGTTGCCGCCATCATTCGGCGCGGAGGTGGATTGGGGATTGGTCTTCGAATCAACGGGGGTGCTGCCTTGCGTGGTTTCCATGTCTGGGTCCTTGTGGATGGCGCGACCGGAACGGCCTTGCGCACGGTGCCCATCATGGAAGCCAAGGGTTACGCGGGTTTCTCTCCCCCGTAAAGTTTTGTAAAGCCCCGGCCGGGGAGGCCGCGCGAGCGGCTGTTCGGCCCCAATCCAGACCGGCTCTCGTCCCTCCTTCAGATTGGGGTAAGCTTTGTCGACGAACATGGAACCTGGATTTGTCCTCCCCGTTCAGATTGAACGAACTGAAATCAATCGGGGCAACTCGATGCAAGCTCGGGAAGAGGGTGGGGCTATCGTTCGTTAAGCCGCTTACAACAAAGGGACGGAACGCACTTTGAAAATTGCCATCATTGGTGCCTCAGCCGGCGTTGGCCTCGAGGCGACACGCCTCGCGCTCCAACAAGGGCATGAGGTCACTACCCTCTCGCGCAGAATCGATTCCCTTTCAGATCACCCTAAACTGAAAAGAGTGCAGTCGCGGAGTTGGTGAAGAATTGGGCAACGCCGGCAGGTGCGGTTGCTTTCCCGTTGTTAACTTAAACGGCGGGCGTGGGTGATCTCACTGATTGGCGCCTTTATCTTCAGCAACCGGGCCCAACCCTTCGTTCCAGCGGACTGCCTTCGCGGCAGCCGCTGACACGAACGTCTGCTTTCTGAAGACCGCTACGACTGGTCAGGGTCGTCAGCGGCGGTTGGCGCCATCTTCCTTGCGGTTCGTGTAGACAGCCTCCAGCTGGTCATCGTCTCGCACCGCGGAGGTGGCGTCGGTAACGTTGTCTTCGTCCGACACCCTATATCGGGAAGTCGCGATGAATACGCCCACGAGTAGATGCCAAGGGTTTGGTCGACGTACTCCGACGTGACGCTGTACTTTCAGTCATAGGGAAAGCCACTTGGCCAGCTGCCAAGAGGACGCCGATGATCGGGACCGGCTTTCCCAAAGAGGTATCAGCGCTGTTCGCAGAGGGCATCGCGCGATCGATAGCTATGTCTTGCTCCGATCGCACCGACACCGTACGTCGATCGATGCGAGATACCTATCCGAGCTTGGCGCGCCATACCGACCACGCCCAGGATCCGAGATACGCCCAGCGTTCGCCCTTCGCGTCGCTCACCACGCTCAGCTGTTGCGCCCTGCTTTCCACTGGCAGTCCGGTGACATCGGTGATCAAGGCGCCGCGCTCGCGCGCGACGACGACGCGACCATCGGTTCCCACGTGCACGGCCGGCGGATGCTCGCTGCGGTCGATTGCCACGCAGGAGATTCCAGCTGGCAGGCCCGCGGGATAAGCGGCCCACACCAACAGGTCGTCGGACCACAGCAGCTTGTCGTCGACCAGCACGACACCTGATCGTGGTCCTGACATCGCGGGGGTGGAGAGCGAGCCCTTGGTGCCTGCGGGCAACGTCGATTCGACGAAGCTCGCTGTCGCGGCGTCGAAGCGATAGAGATGGGGCGCTCCGACAGCGTCGCTGGTGCAGACCACCGCGTTGCGCCCATCGAACGACGCAATGCCGGTCGCCGTTCCCGGAAGCCGCGCGAGCTTGACGCCGACGAAGCGGTTGTCGCCCGCGCCCGAGCCCACGTCGAAGATGCCATACAGGTTCGGAATCTGCGCCGGGTCGCCGACATTGACCGGTGCCGGCCCCACCAGCTCCGCGGCGTAGGCGACGAGCAGGTGGCCTGCGGCGTCTTTCCACATCGGCGCGTCGACCGCGACCAGGTAGGTCTCGAACGCGGGCTGCGTCTCGGTGGGCGTCGCGACCGGCTTCTGCACGTCGTGGCTCGGCCCCAGGTCGGTGGCCGAGAACCCAGACCACTGCAGGGTCGCGAATTCGTTTTGCGCATGAAACAGGATGTCGCCGCTCACCGCGGCCTGCCGTCCGCCGTCGCCACTGACGCGCTGGTGCCACCAGGTGCCGAACACCGTCCACGCTTCGCCATTGTCCTGCAGGCCCACCGAGCAGCTGCCGGGAATGGCGGGAGCGGACGCCATGGAAGGCGCGAACAGATAGCCCTGCGGCCCCCCGACCACCATCATGGTCGAGAGCCCGCGGTTGCGCGACGAATCCCACCACTTGCCGTCCTGGTCCTTGCTGACGTACAGGCCTCCGTCGCTGCCGACGAGGACCCGCGGCGAGCCGGTGCTGGTGTCGTAGGCGATCAGGCGGTTGTCGCCGTGGAAGCTCGCATCCGACACCGCGCCCCAGGCGCCAGGGTCGAATGTCGCGCCTCCGTCGGTGGATCCCAGCAAGCCACTGCGGCGGCCCGCGAGGAGGATCTGCTTGGGATTCGTGGGGTGGACAGCGATCCCGATGTCGCGCGTCGCCTGCAGCCCCATGTCGCAAGGCTTGCTCAGTTGGAACTGATCCAGTGCAGGATTGTTCGCGAGATGCGGACACGTCCAGTTGCGGCCTCCGTCCTGCGACCGCAGCACGCCGATCACCATGTCGTTGGCGATGTCGGCCGCCATGGCATAGACCTGGTTGCGGTCGCCTGCGCACGCCGCAAGGATCGTGCGACCCATGCGCATCGTGAACGGGGCCTGCGCGGTTCCGGCGCGCTCAGTCCACGCGAACGTTCCGGTGGCGACGCTCCATTCGCCGCGGAAAAGCGCAGGCGGCACCGCGGGAATGGCGGGGGCCGGTGGTGCGGCGGGCACAGCGGCGACGCCGGCCGCCGCGGCCACCACACCTCCCGTCACCCATTGCACGGCCGAACACGCCCGCGCGACGGCGGGATCGGTGACGAAGTTCCAAGCCCCGCCCGCGCCGGGAATCGCGGACCAGAACAAACCGGCTGGCGCAGCGATCACGACGACGCGCTCGGCGGTCACCGCAACGGCCTTCAGCTCGCCCGCAGCCGCTGGCGGCAGTGCGACGTCGCGCCAGCTGTGCAACGGATCCGGCGATCCGGGATCGGTCTCACGCAAGCCGCCGACGGTGGCGGCGAACACATGCAGCGCATTCGTCGGATCGGCGGCGAGGCCGCGCACGCCGGCACCCTTCCACCCGTAGCCCACGGCCTCCGCAGACCCATCGGGATGCGAGATCCAGACGCCTGCCTCGAAGCAGCCGGCGACCAGCACGTCGCCCGGCGTCGCGACGACCACCTCGACCTGGCCCGACGCCCAATTGCCGCCGCCGCAGTCGATGCCGCCGCTCGCCAGGAGGAAGTAGGCGGGCACGGGCGCGGCGGTCGGACTCACAGGCTCCGTGTGCCGCTGCTGCCTGCACAAGCGAACGATCAGCTCGATGCGATCGGTCTTGAGGAGCAGGTCTGAAACGGAGATGTCGACCGACTTCTCGGTCGCGATAGTGCCGCCGGCGTAGTGCCCCGAGACGATCACGTCGATGGTCGCGCCCGATACGACCGGCGCGACGACAACGGTGCGCGTGCCGACATAGGCCTGGACGACGCGCGCGGGCGGAAGATCCACCGGCGGCCCCACCATGGCTTTCAGCTTCGCGGGATGGCATCCGATCACACTCACCTCGACCGTGTCGCCGTGATGCAGAAACGGCGCGACCTTGACCACCACTGCGGTGCCAACTGCAACGCCGCGCCCAAGCTCCCCTTTGAGCTGCTGCGAGCGCACGATGACCAGCGCACCCGGCGACACGGCTTGCAGCACCACGATCGGCGCGCAGTCGACCAGCGGCTCGACGATCACCGGCTCGAGGTCCCATGGCGGCGACACGACCACCGGCGGCGACGCGTTGCTCCAGTCGTTGCACAGGCGTTGCACGGCAACCAGGCGTTGCCCGCCGACCAGTGCAAGGCCGCCGAGATCGACGTCGTGATCGGCGCTCGCGGCCGTGAACTCGAGCGCGTCGACACCGTCCACGCGGATGTGGACCACCGCGCTCGGCCACAAGCCCGCGACGTGTAGCACGGGGGAGCCGGGACAGGGGTCACTGGTGATGCGCGGAGCCGGCGGCGGTCCAACCGTTGCCGTTGATTTTTGCCGGTCGCTCGGCAGCACTTCGCAGCTTCGTTCTCCCTCGACCCACCACGAGATCGTCTCGCCCTCCTTGAGCGGCGGGTCGATGCGCAGGTTGACGTCGGCGCTGTCGAGGCCGAAGGTGATCTTCTGCCCGTCGCCGCGCTCGAGCCAGAACGTGGTCCCCGGCTGGCCGCGGTGTACCGCCAGCAGCCTCTGGCATGCGAGCAAGGGCTGATCGAGATCGACCGTCAGCAGGCGGCGGTCGTTCGGTCCGACGACACGCAGCGCTTCGATGAAGGGCTCGGCGCTTTGCGCTCCTGGCGCACCTCCGCAAGGCGTCGCATCGAGCACGATGCGGTCGCTGACGACCAGGTGCTTCGACAGCGTGACGACTTCGACCGTGCCTCCGGTCGAGGCGCCGAGAACGGCGCCGTTGACGACGTTGCGCACCGTCCCGGTGGCGCCGGGGGCGAGCCCGGTCGCCACTACGCGCTGCGAGCATGCGACAACCGGCATCCCGAACAGTGGCGTGGAGGGACCTGCGGCCTGCACCGAGACTGGAACGCTCGAGAACGGGCTTGCGTCGGGTCCGCTACTTTGCTTCGCTGCCAGCGGCTCGCCTGCGACCAGCGTGACGGCGGGGTCGAGATCGAACAGCTGGTCCGGCCAATCGGCCTTCCACTTGCCGATGGTTCGCCCACTTCCGCCGATGACTTCGATGGTAGCGCCCTTGTTCTGGTTAGCGAGGCGCAGGCGTCGGCTGCAAACCGACACCGGTTCGACGAAGCTGGGCGGAGCGAGAAGCAAGTCGGCCTCCTGTACGCGCGAGCCGGAGGTCGGTCAGGCGTGGTTCGCGCCTCGACGCAGCCCTTCGACGTGATTGCGAGAGATGTTCAGCGATCGTCGTCGGTCAGCTTCGCCCGCTGGCGGCGCCGATGCCAGAGGTAGACAATCCCGGCGATCGGTATGGCGAAGAGGAGGAACTCGAAAGCGCCCGAGCCGCCGTCCGGAGAAAATCCAAAGATGCGCTCGATGAAATCCAACGTTACTCCTCGGCGATTGCAAGCGGCTGCGTGCTGCCGCTAGCTTGCGCCCGCTTCCAGAACGGCGTCAAGCCGCACCCACGCGTCGATCGCCAGCACAACTCGCGCCAAGTGGCGACACGGTGTCCTGATAATCGATATTGAACCGGGACGAGATCGACGGTCCCTCGACAAGGTACGGGGTTGAAAGCCTCGGCGCGGGTCCGCGTTAGTAATGGGAGTCCGCTTTACGCAAAGCAACCGTCGGCTTCGGGTCGACAGCAGCCATCGTACTTCGTACTTGGTACGAGGCTCTGCGTGCTTGCATCTACGCACGTTTTGTTGGGGCCCGTCTCAGGACCCCATTCTGTGCGCTACCACCTCTCCGGCCAGGTCAGAGCCAGGTAGAAGTCACGAAGTGTCCGCGCCTACTACGGGTAGTTCCTCCTGGGCATCGCGTCCGCGTAGTCGATTGGGCCTCGAGGAGGCTTGGCACCGAGTACCAAGAACTTGCTACGGTGACTTAAGTGCTACCTCGGCCGCACCACCGTCACGCGGGCCCCGGTAGGCTCCCATCAGAACCCTTCCGATTTCGGCATCGGAGGAATCTCTCCGTCAATTGCCGCGCACAAATTGAGCTTACCGGGTACGCGATCGTTTTCTCTTGGCTTCAGTCCTCCCGGAGCACGTGATACCGTTGAACCTCCTATCCGTTCCATTCGACGCAATAACACGAGGTATCCCATGCCAAAGAAACCACGAAGACTCACGCTCGGGGAGCTGCAGCACATCGATGCCCTGATCAGCCTGGCCCAGGAGCAGGGACTGAAACCCAGCGATCAGATCGTCGCCAACAAGGATATCTCCTGCTGCGGAGCCATCGCCGCGGACGCCAGGGGCAAGTTGGTTTTCTCCGCCCGGGACCGTGTGATCCTGAAGCAGATGGCCGAACTCCAGTCGCAGATCACGTCCATGCCGACGCTGGGCCAGCTCATCGAGGCACGCGGCTCCCTGCTGCGCGACGCGAAGAAAAGCAGCGCCTAGCGGGAGTCGGCGGTGCGCGCTGAAGCGACACTGCTGATACTCGGCGCCGTGTTCGTCGCCAGCGTGATCAATCAGCTGCCGATCCGGGCCTGGCACGTGCTGGTCGCACGCTTCGACCGCTCCACCTTTCTGCCGTTCTGGGGGTTCTTTGGACCCAAGCCGGCCTACGCTGGAATCCACGTTGTATACCGCGATCGCGGCGCCTCCGGCTGGAGTGGCTGGACGGAAATCGACATACCGCCCACCGACGGCTGGCGCTGGATCTGGAACCCGGCGCGACACGAGCGCAAGGCGCTGCACGATCTGGTGAATGGTCTCGCCTTCCTGATCGCCGAGGCACAGAACGACACGCAGATCGTACTCTCCAATTGCCACCTTGCACTCGTCTCGTGGGTCGTCGCGCAGCCGCACGTTGCGCCCGACGCACACTGCCGCCAGTTCGCGCTTGTCGAGGCCACCGGCCACGGTGCCGCCCGACAGATCCGGCCTGTCTTCACATCAGAGACCTTTTCGCTTGGTTAGCCCAGAGCTGGCACTGGAAGTGGCGGTGAGGGGTGCAAGTGCGGCGCTCGGAATTGGCTTTCTCGAACAACTGTGCGTCGGACATCGCAGCTTTGCCAGCAGCGGGCTGTATTCCAGCAGCGTGATTCGTCTCATTGGCGCACCCGCATTCACCGAGCGCTTCGGCACCGCGCCGCTGCGCCTAGTGCTCGCGCTGGGCGCCGCCTGCGGCATGCTGGGGTTGTTGCTCAATCCTTACGAAGCTGCCGGGCAACTGATACTGGCCCTAACATTTGCCTGCGCCGTCACCAGCCGTTTCTGCCGCATCATGGGTGGAGACGGGGCGGAGCAGATGGCTATCCTCACATTGTTCGCGGGTTGCCTCGCCATTCTGCCGGGGCCTGACGCGACGTCGACCCTGCTGGCCGTGTTCTTCATCGGCGCCCAACTGGTGTTGAGCTACTTCACTGCGGGATTCGTCAAGGCAGTGTCCCCCACCTGGCGCAGCGGTGCCGCGATCGGGCTGGTCATGGGCTCCGAGGCCTACGGCGAGCGCTGGATTGGCTCGTTCGTCGAATCGCGAGACGCGCTGTCCCGGCTGCTCACCAGGGCCGTGTTCGTCGGCGAGTGTTTGTTTCCGCTGATCCTGATCGCGCCACGCGCTGTGGCGCTCGCCATGCTCGCGGCCGGTTTCGTGTTTCACCTCGCGACCGCGGTAACGATGGGGCTCAACACTTTTGTGATCGCTTTTCCCGCGACGCTTCTCTGCGTGCTGGTGCTCGTCGAAAACGTATCGCCATACTGGTAGCCATGTCCGCCAAAGGGATTAGGGTCATCTACGACGGTGAATGCCCCCTGTGCCAGGGCTTCATCCGGCGAATGCGTCTCGAGCGCAGCTGCGGACCCATCGAGCTCATCGATGCACGCACCGAACCGGCGCTGGCCTCCGAACTCATGTCGCGGGGCATGTCTCTCGACGATGGAATCGTCGCCTGCCTCGAAGATGAATGTGTTCACGCCGATGAGGCCATGACCCGGCTCGCACTGCTCAGTACTCGCAGGGATTCATTCAATCGACTGATGCACTGGATTTTCTCGCGCCCAAAATTGGCGCGCCTGATCTATCCACTGATGCGCGCCGGCCGGAGTGGCCTGTTGCGGCTGCTGCGTCGCGAACGGATCTCCACCTGGCTCGCGCGCGTGCGAGCGGAGAATTGCTGAACCGGCCGGCAGAGCGCGAGCAGCCCCTTCGGCCTCTGGCATGAGCCGACCCCCCGCATCGGCTCTCCCGCCCACCCCGGCAATACGGTACAGCGGCCGACCGCGTGCGGGGTGATCCTTGCGCTCTGTTGTGCGCGTCCAATCCGAGAACGTTGAGGCATCTCGTTGCCCCAACTTGAACGGCGGCTTCTATGAGGGCGTTTGTCAAGCCCCCTTGAATTCAGATGTTCAGTGGTTCAGCGAATTGTCTCCTCTTGATACGGTCGTCGTGCGGTCGTCGTGACGTCGTTAGCCATGATTCGGTTGCAAGTACTTGTTGGTCGTTGACCCAAGTTGCATGTGACATTCAAGGTCGGGGTTATCGCTGCCGAGCCCGTTGCTCGGTCGAACTTCTATCCGTGCCGGCACCAGGCCAGTCACCACATACCACATGCGCGCGAAGCGCTGGGTCCAAACCCCGGTTACCAACGCGCCCCATCTTTGAGGACGGTCGCTCGCCGGCGACCCGCCGCCGTTTCGGGCGCGTTGACCTTCAATGTTCACGATGCCGCGTTCTCCGCTATGTTCAACAACGCGCTCTGCCTACGCGCCGATGGCTTTGAGCTGCACCCCCTGCGGGATCAGCCCGTCCTCCAGGTAGCGCCACAGCGCAATGGCCAGGCGCCGGGCCAGCGCCACAATGCCGATGCGTCGCAGGCGCTTGCCGCCACCGGCGAAGCGTCGGTTAAACCATTGGCTCAATTCGCTTTGCGGCTGGTAGCGCAGCCAGGACCACGCCAGTTCCACCAGCAACGTACGCACCCGTCGATTACCGGCCTTGGAAATGCCCTGCTCGGTTTCACTCTCCCCACTGGCGTAGGGCGAGGGCGTCAACCCGAGACAGCCCGCCACCTCGCGCCGGTTGCGAAAGCGCCGCCAGCCGAAGAGCTCCTTCGCTAACACCCAGCCGCTGCCCACCCCGATTCCGCGGAGCTGCGCGAGCCCAGCGACTTGCGGTTCGCTGCCGGCGGCCACCGCTTGGCGTTGCTCCACCTCGATCGTGTCCATTTGCTGCTTGACCAGCAACAACCGCTCGCTCTCGCGCTCGATCTCGGCACGCACCCCGGACCGAAGCTCCCCCGCGTGGGAGGTCCACCAGCGCTGCCACAGCCGCCCGCCGACATACTTCACCCGCAGATTGTTTAACACCAGCAGCGCACGAATGCGATTGATGTGCTCGGTGCGCTCGTGCCCCAGCCGTCCCAGTTCCCGATGCGCTCGCCGCGCGTCTTCTTCCTCCGGCGTGGGCACCCGCAACACCGACCACACCCGCGGCTCGTCCGCGTGGTAGCGAAGCAACATCGCCAGCAGCTTGTCAGCGTCCAGCCGGTCGGTCTTGGCGCGCCGCGCGCGGCGGTTGACTTCAATGCTCGCCGAATCCACCACGATGTTGTCGATACCATGCGCGAGGAGCCAGCGGTGCAGCCAGAAGCCGTCGCGCCCGGCTTCATAACAGCTGTGCTCACCCGCCGCCGGCGCCAGCCCTAAACGTGCCTTGGCCTTGGTGATGCACTCGAGCAGCCTCGCGGTGTCCCCTGCCGCCACGGTATAGCGGCTCGGGCTGCGCACCCCGTCGCCCAGCGCCAGTTTCCAATCCTTCTCACTCAGTTCGAAGGCCATGTACAGCTCGCTCGCTTCTACCGTATGCTTTCCTTGAAGGGCTGTTCCGGACGCATCCATTTCGTTCTCCTTCCGTTAAATCGAGTTGGTCGAACTCTCGTTTTAACTCAAGGGGGCAAATCACGAACAGCCCTTCATAGTATCTTCAATCGATTCCTATGGCCGGTTCGGAGCACCTTGGCCGACGGCTCCGGGTCGTCCACGGTCGGCCGCTCCACGGCGATGAACGGCAAAGCCACGATCCGCACCTGCCGTGGGTTGTTCAGGGTCGATTCGGTGGAGTCGCATGAACTGCGGCTCTCGGCCCATTGCGGTCAGGTGTCGGCGAGCCCACAATCGTTCGACATCGGACCCGCTTCGCGCCTTCGGCGCCTCGCTTACGTGACAATCCTTTTCGGGTGCACAACTCGGCAGGTGCGGCGACTTGCGCGCGGAACGGGCGCAGCCGTGCTCGTGGGGCTGCTCGCTCTGGTGCCTGCCTGTTCTCCCAAGGCACCGTCGACGGCGGCGCTTCCTTCAAGCAGTGCGTGGCACGAATTCGAGGGGACATGGACGGCAGCCGGCAGCCGCCACGTCATCCGGCTCGGCAGCGATCGCCAGGCCTCCGTCACGAGTCTCAGCGGTACCCTGATGCTCGCGGGGCCGTCGCGGCCAGGTGTGGGTTTTCGTGCAGAGGCCGTCGTCCTGAACGACAGCGCGACCGGCATGGTGGGCCGTTCCGTCTGGACGGACGAACGCGGCGACGAGGTCTACAGCGAACTTCGTGGCGACGGAACGTCGACAGGCAACCGAATAGTCGGCACATTCCTGGGCGGCACGGGGCGCTTCCTGGGCGCGTCGGGTAACTTCGAATTTTCATGGCGATTCGTGCTCGAGTCCGAGGACGGAGTGGTGCAGGGACAGTCCGTCGGACTCAAGGGTCGTGTACGCATTGAGGCGCCGACGACCAAGACCTCCACCGAACGGTTACGACCATGATGAGCACCGGCCTGCTGGTCAGGCGTGCCGTGCCGTTCGTTCTGGCGGTCGCCATCTGGTTCGCGCCGGTTCCGGAAGGGCTGACCACACCGGCGTGGCACCTGTTTGCCGTGTTCGTGGGTTCGATTGCGGCGGTGCTGGTCGGGGCATTCCCACTGCTCACGTCCACCATGCTCGCAGTGGCCGCTGTGGTCCTCACCGACACGATCTCCGCGGCAAAGGCGTTCAGCGGTTTCGCCAATGCGAGCGTCCTGCTGGTGGTGATCGCGTTCCTCGTTGCGCAGGCCGTCGTAAAGTCCGGCCTGGGCCGACGCATCAGCCTGTTCATGGTGAGCCGGTTCGGGAGGTCCCCGCGCGGGCTCGCATACAGCATCGTGCTCACCGACGCGCTGATCGCGCCCGCGTTTCCGAGCAACACCGCGCGGGGCGGCGTTTTGTTTCCGATCGTGCTCTCGGTGGCGCAGGGCTCGGGGTCGCGCCCCGACGATCCCGAGGGCCGTCGGCTCGGTGCCTATCTGATGTTCTGCGCCATGGCGAGCCTCGCGGTCTCCTCCGCGCTCTGGATGACCGCGACGTCTGCCAATCCAATCGGAATCCAGGTGGTCAGGGACTTCGGTCTGAACATCAATTTCGGGAGTTGGCTCATCGCCTCTTCGGTGCCGGCCCTGACCGCGATCCTGCTGCTGCCGATCGTAGTCTCTGGCCTATTTCCGCCCGGTGTGGGCGACACACCGGAGGCGCCCGTCGCCGCACGCAAGGCCCTGGCGGCCCTGGGCCCGCTGACGCGCGACGAGCGGATAACGGCCGTCGTGTTCGTGTTCATGGTCGTGGGCTGGGTCCTGGGCGACAGGCTGAAGCTGAACGTCACCAGCATCGCATTCGGCGGGCTTGGCCTGCTGTTGCTGGCGAATGTGCTGACACTCGACGACATTGCAGAACAGGGAGACACGCTCGCCACCTTCCTCTGGCTTGCGGTCCTGTTCGCCATGAGCGGGCAGCTCAACGAGCTCGGGTTCATGGGCTACGCGGGCCAGCGGCTGGCGTCGCACATGGGCGGCCTGTCGTGGCCGGTGACCTACGTGACGCTGGTCGTCCTGTACGTCGCGATCCACTACATGTTCGTGAGTCAGTCGTCGCAGGTTCTCGCACTGCTGGGCGTGTTCCTGGACGTGGGCGTCCGCGGCGGCGTGCCGGCGCCGCTGATGGCCTTTGCGCTGTTGTTTGCGAGCAGCTATTTCTCAGTGATCACGCCGCAGGGCGGCAGCCAGAACGTCATCTTCGTCGGCAGCGGCTACCTCAAGCAGCAAGAGCTCTACCGGCTCGGATTGCTTGTCACGGTCTTCTTCCTCGTCATCTTCCTCGCAATCGGTACGGCTTGGATGCTCTTGGTCACCAGGTGATCACTTGATCCCAAGCAGCGACCTCCGGACATTCCTGCGTCAAAACATTCACGTCGGCAACGGCCGGAGCCAAGGTGGAGCAGCCTTAGCTTGCGGTCTCAGGCGCGGCGGTGGAATCTCCATAGCAGACCGTCAAGGATTCGCGACGCGAGCCAACATGAAGAGTTGTCCGAAAGGCCGCTGGCCGGCGAATCGAATTGGCGCTTCGACCCGAAGCGGACGTGCGATCTTGCATCCGGCTTCAGCGCTCGGGTTACAGGCTACCGCCTGATCCGCACGCGGATCTCGACTAGGGCACCCACAGCGACTGCACATTTCTCGATGGTACTTAGACCCCCACAAGCAGAGATGCCCATTAGCGGTTCGCACGAGCCAGCGCCGATCTAAGGCCAATTCCGCGCGTTCTTGCACGCCGATCGCAGTTCGCATTCTTGCTAACGGTGCCCGATCTGGCTCTGGCCCTTGAACGGAATAGTCTCGGATGTCCGCTTCTGGCCGGCGGCCGGTCTGTCTCGGCCACGATCTGGCACTCGCCTGGAACGGCGTCGCCAGACGCGGCGCGTCGAACGGCGCGAGCGCTCGCGCGTCGACGCGCAGCGGGTCGCCCGGCGTCGCCGAGAACGCCCGCTACGCGAACGCGCGGAAGCCCGCCACGCCGAGTCCTTCCGACCGCGCGTAGCGGCCGCCGGTCTCCGTTTCGAGGGATAGATAGATCCAGCGCCCCCGTCGCGTGGCCCGGGGGCAGCGCAACACGTCTCGACCTGGCCGGACCGACGGGACGCGGGGATGGTCAGGGGTCGCCGCGTGGCCCGGAGAGCACCGAGGGCGGGTGTTTCGCGAGCGTCAGGGAGTTCGCAGCGCGCGCCGGCGGCTGCAGGCACGCGCCGTCACGGCGTCGCCCGCGGTCGACGGTCGAAATTACCAAGCGACGCGTCGATCGAACCCGTACTCGGGCGCCGGCTGTTCGCCGAGGAGAACGAGGATGTCGCGCACGGTCGAGCCGTCGGTGATGCTTTCCTACTCCGATGTTGTGGCTGAAGCTGGCGACGGCTGGCGCAGGTTATCGATCAGGATGTAGACGCTCGTCAGCAGCACCCACAGCGGGAAGACCAGCAAAATTCCCTCGAAGTAGCGGCCACTGAACAGGAGCAGCAGCGCCAGTACATAGCCGAGGAACGCAATCCAGCGGGCAATGAACCCGGTGCGAAGCGCGAGGGTGGACGTGACGATGATGAAGACCCCCGCCATCTTGATCGCGTAGATGTTCATGATTTCATAAGTGATGGCGCGGGCGAAGGTGAAGGTGGCGGAGCCGAGCAACCGCTGCGGGTCGGCGGTATGGGCGACGATGATCCCGCCCACCACCGCTGCCGAGAAGAACATCATGGCGAGGAACAGCAGCCCGCTGCCGAGAAAGACGGTGGCAAAGAAGCGGTCTTCCCGTTCCCCCAGACGGTCGCGCAGCACGCCGATGAACCACAGGAAGGCGATGCCGGCAAACGGCACCAGGTTCAGCGCCAGCGCCACGGTGTTCGCCCGGGTCTGAAGCCAATCGCCGGCCTCCAGCGGATCGGCCGGGACCGACAGCCGGAGGAGTACGATGCTGGTCATCAGAAGGATCGAAAACAGGATGCCGGCGATGGCAGCGGCGCGCGGCGCCCGCAAGCGCGCGGCGGTCAAGCTTTCTTCCGGCTTCATCACGTCCTCCTGAAGTGATTGCTCGAGAAGGATAATCCGAACCGGGCGTTGTCTCCCGCGTTTGCTAAAGGGGGGAACGTCCACCGCTTGAATCCCTTCGATGCCAGATCCGCATCGCGCCGACACGCCACTCGCGACCGACACGGTGACGTTCCTGTTCACCGACATCGAGGGCAGCACTGCATTATGGGAGCAGGACGGTGCGCGGATGTCGCAGGCGCTGGCTGCGCACGACGCGCTGGCGCGTAGCGCCGTCGCGTGCCACCACGGCACGGTGGTGAAGATGACCGGCGACGGCATCCACGCCGCCTTCGACGATGCGCTGGACGCGCTCGCCGCGACGGTGGAAATCCAGCAGGCGCTCGCCGATCCTGCGGCAACCCGCGGCATTCCGCTGCGCGTGCGTTGCGGGCTGCACGCGGGGGTGGTCGAGCGGCGCGATAACGATTACTTCGGCAGTCCCGTCAATCGTGCGGCGCGGATCATGAGCGCGGCGCACGGTGGTCAGGTGCTGTTGTCACAGGCCGTGGTCGATGGCGTGCGGGATGGCCTTCCGGCGGCGGTGTCGCTGCGCGATCTCGGTCGGGTCCGGCTCAAGGACCTGGCGACGCCGGAACATGTCTATCAGGTCCTCCACCCGGATCTGCGGCAGGAGTTTCCGGCGCTACGTTCGCTGGAATCCACACCGAACAACCTGCCGCAGCAGGCCACGAGCTTCATCGGACGCGAGAAGGAACTGGCAGAGTTGAGGCGCCTGCTGACAAAGACCCGCCTGTTGACGCTCACCGGCTCCGGCGGCAGCGGCAAGACCCGCCTCTGCCTGCAAGTCTGCGCCGAGTCCCTCGAGCGCTTCCCCGACGGCGCCTGGCTGGTGGAGCTCGCGCCCCTCTCGGACCCGGCGCTCGTGCCGCAGACGGTGGCGACCGTTCTGGGGCTGAAGGAAGAGCCGGGCGAGCTCATCGTCCAGACACTCGCCGCGCACCTCAAAGACAAGCGGCTCTTGCTGCTCCTCGATAACTGCGAACACCTGCTCGACGGCTGCGCCAAGCTCGCCGATGTGCTCCTGCGCCAATGTCCGCATGTGAAGATTCTCGCGAGCAGCCGGGAAGCATTGGGCATCGGTGGCGAGCAGGCGTACCGAGTGCCGTCGTTGTCGCTGCCCGATCCGAAGCAGGCGCATACGCCGGCCTCGGTAGTGCCTTTCGAGGCGGTGCAATTGTTCACCGACCGGGCTTTGCTCGCCCGCCCCGACTTCCAGGTTACCGACCAGAACGCAACCACGCTTGTTTCGATCTGTCATCGACTGGACGGGATTCCGCTGGCCATCGAATTGGTGGCGGCGCGGGTGCGTTCCCTCTCGGTCGACGAGATCCATCGCAAGCTGGACAAGCGTTTTCTACTTCTGACGGGGGGCTCACGGACGGCGTTGCCGCGCCAGCAGACGCTGCGCTCGATGATCGACTGGAGCTATGACCTCCTGCGCGGCGCGGAGAAGATGCTGTTGCAGCGGCTGTCGGTATTTGCCGGCGGATTCACGTTGGCGGCGGCGGAGGCGGTTTGCGCGGGAGATGGCGTGGAGGGTGTGGATGTGCTCGACCTCCTGACTTCGCTCGCCGACAAGAGCCTGGTGGCGGCGGAGCAGGACGACGGTCGCACTCGCTACCGGCTGCTGGAGACGGTACGGCAGTACGCCCGAGAGAAACTCCTGGAGAGCGGGTGCGGCGTGGCAGTCCGGGAGCGGCATCGGGACTACTTCCTGACGCTGGCGGAGGAGGTGGATTCGAAACTGGCGGGGGCGGAGCAGGCCGCGTGGCTGCAGCGTCTGGACGAGGAGCACGACAACTTGCGGTCGGCTCTCGAGTGGAGCGTCGTGCAGGTGGAATCGGGACCAAGTCTTCGCCTTTGCGGAGCGCTGCCACGTTTTTGGATTCCGCGTGGACATTTCGCGGAAGGCCGGGAGTGGTGCGCGCGGGTTCTCCAAATGGCGGGAACCGAGAAGCGACCACAAGAGCGTGCGAAGGTGATCAATGGGGCGGGCCTGCTGGCTTATCATCAAAGCGACCATTCCGCCGCCGCCGCGCTATTTGAGGAGTGCCTGGCAATGGAGCGGCAGTTGGGCAACCAACAGCGCATCGCCACCTTGCTGGGCAACTTGGGGCTGGTGGCTTACGAGCAGGGCAATCTTGCGTCCGCGCGCGCGTTGCACGAGGAGGACCTTGCGATCATGCGCGAACATGGGGACCAGAGTGGCATCGCCGCCGCAATGAACAACCTGGCGGGCGTCGCCAATCAACAGGGCGATTTCGCTTCTGCGCGCGCGCTGCTTGAGCAGTGCCTGGCGATCAAACGGGAACTCGGAGATAGGGGGCGCATCGCAAACTCGCTTGGCAATCTCGCGAATGTGGCGCTCGATCAGGGCGACTTTGGCTCTGCCCGGGCGCTGTACGAGGAGTGCCTGTTGATCATGCGGGAACTGGGAAATCGGGCCTACACTGCAACGACCCTTGACGGCTTGGGGCGGGTGGCCTACTTCCAGCGCGACTATCCGACCGCGCGGATGCTCTCCCTGCAGAGCCTGGCGATCATGCGCGAACTGCAGCATGGCAGCGGCATTGCAGATTCGTTGTACAACTTGGCGAATGTGGCCTACGAGCAGGGCGAGTATCAAATCGCGCGGAAGACCTTCGAGGAGGGCCTGATGATCAGGCACGCGCGGGGCGACCGGCGGGGTACTGCGTCGTCGCTGGAGGGACTGGCGGCAGTCGTTGCTGCTCTCGGTCGTTCTCTCACGGCGGCCCGTATCTGGGGCGCGGCCGAGCAACTACGGACCGAGGTTGGGGCGCCGCGCTCGCCAAATGATCGGACCGACTACGAGCGGCGCGTGGCGGCGGCCCGCGTAGCGCTGGGCGATGACGCGGCCTTCGACCGTGCGTGGCAGGAAGGCTGTGGCTTGACGCTCGAGCGAGCGATGGAGCTCGCATTGGAGGAGACAATCGAGCGACCATGACGAACATGCCCACCCTCGGCCCCTCGTGATTCCTTGGACCGCGACGATCGCCTCCCAGACCGCGCGGTATGCGATTTGTTCTGCGGCCGGGACGCTTTTCCCGAAGTGGAGCGCAATCGGGTTTTCTTCAATGCCTCGGTTGATGCGGGACGCTGCCTCTCGGTGTATCGGGCATCGCACGCCCGCTCGGATGTATCGATAACATCGTCTACCGTCGGCAACGGCTTCCGTGTCTGCCTCCGCCCCGTCTGCGGCGCTGCGTGTTTGCCGTCCGGCGTTTTCGCGTCAACGCGCGACTGGACGCTCGTGATCGAAGGACCTATTCTTCCGGTCTGTGACCGGCAGCTAGGCAGGGGGAGGCATGCGAGCGTGGACCGTGGACGCCGACGACATCCGCGTCGCGGATGACTTCGACGACTCGCTACTCCACCGAACGCCGGAGATCGACGGCTTCCTTACGCCCGGCCGGGACGACAAGTTCATTGTCATAGGCACCAAAGGATTTGGCAAGACGCTGCTACTCAAGGCGAAGCGCATCCTGTATCAGCGCGAAGGGCGCGCGATATGCCTGCCGAGCGACAATCTGCTCGACAAGCCGATCGGCGACAAGATCTTCAGCCGGGAGTCGATCGCGTTCTTTGCGGCGTCGCCGCTGCCGTGGTCGAAGGTTTGGCTCGCCGCCATTGCAGTTGCCGCGCTGAAGCACGTCGGCGCGACCGAGGGTCTCAAGGTTAACGCCAGGCTCAACGGCCTGATCGGCGATGCACAGCTGCACAGCGTCATCGACCACTTCGTGCGCCTGCTCGATTTCACGCCAAGCGAGCTGCAGCGTGTCGCCACCGACACCGATGGACACCTGGTGCCGAGACTGCGTGCGCTCCAATCGCCGGTGACCATCTTCATCGACGGGATCGACGAGTACTTCAACAAGCACGTTGAGGACCTCCCGATCAACCCCAGCGTGACCGGGGAGCTGTCTCCCAACGTCTGGTACTTCGCCCAGCTCGGCCTGGTCGAGGTCGCCTACCAGATCCGGCGCATCAACCACCATCTCAAGGTCTTCGCGGCCATCCGCAAGGAGGCGTACGCCCGGCTGCCGCAACGAACCGCAATGGTTCAACAGTACCGCGGCATTGCCGTGGACATCGTGTACTCGCCGGAGAGCCTGCGCGAGATCTTCGTCAACAATATCCGGCTGGTAAAAGCCGATCGGATGGTGCTTCCGGCGCGCGCGCGGACGAATCCGCTCGAGGCGTTCCTGGGCCGTACGAGCGTGACGGACACTTATACACGCGAGGAGGAGGACGCCTTCGAGTACGTGTGCAGGCACACGTTGCTGAGACCACGCGATCTGATGACCGTCGGAGATCGCCTCGTCGCGCTGCGTCCCGACGAGCGCAGGAACGAATACCGCCTCAAGGAGGCAGTGAACCAGGCAGCGACCGAGATCGCGCACGAGTACCTGGCCGAGATCGCGCCGTACCTCCAGAATCTCGATTTGGGGCGGCTCTTCCATCGCCTCCCAGGGCACATCATGACGCGCGCCGAGGTGGAGGCGATCTTCGACGATCGCAGCGCGGGCACGAGCGAGGGCGAAGATGGTGTGCACGCGCTGTACCGCGTGGGATTGCTCGGCTACGTTCAGCACGATCTGGTGCGAGGCGAGTGGAGGCAGCGCTTCCTTCGCCCCGGTGAGGCGACGCTCGAGCCGAACGGCGTGTTGCCGCCCGCCGCACATTACTTGATGCACCCCGTCCTCTCCGATGTGATCGGACGCGTCAATCCGGCGTTTCTCCAGCGAATAGACCGGCTGAACATCGTCGGGTACGACCGGCCGTGGCGTGAGCCGGGCAGCGTTGACCGCACGGAAAGTACGTGGGCTTGCTGCGTTCTGAAAGCCGATGTGCATGGGTTCGGCAGCATGATGCGTTCCGGCATCGATGGGCCGGTCAGGAAGGCGCTGGAGGAGGCGGTAGTCCGCTGGGCTCCTGCGGCAGCGATCACGCAGACCGAGGGCGGTGATGCAGCGCTGATCGCGGGCGACGACCCCGTGGCGCTGGCGCAGGCGGCACGGCACCTCATGGACGATGTCTACAAGGCCCCGGGGCAGCCGCGCCTGCGGATCGCGCTGCACTATGGCGAGGTGCGCACGTGCCAGAGAGAAACCGACTTGCGCACGATCATCGTCGGTGGAGATGCGATTCTGTGTGCTGCCCGCGTCGAACCGTTAGTCCAGCCCGGGCAGATCTGGGCGACCGAGGCGTTCCGTCAGCAGTTTCTCCAACGGCCTTCGCTGTGGCGAACGATACCGGTGGCCGCGCCGAACGGTGAGGATCTCTTCAACGTCAGGAAGCCGGGCACGCTCGAGCCCGACTTGTGCGTTCGCTTATTTCGACTCGAATCCTGACCCATCGACGCGCTGGAGAATTGGATCTATCTATCCATCGTGATAGCGTGAGTATTATTAGGGTTGAAACGGTCATCCGCAGCGAGATCGAAGCGCTGGCGGCCGCTGGGGCGCGCGGAGCTTCGTCGCGGATCGGTCTGCCCGGGGCCGGTCGCCGCAGGCCACTTAGCGCCATGCATGACGCGTCGTGTGCCGCACCGGCAGCGTGCGCTGGGGTTGAGCAACATCGCCGAGCGTTGCGTCCACGGAGCGATGCGTCGTTGCGATGACTCAGGTTGAGCGTCTGGCGGCAACGGAAAGGGGGCGATTCGATGAGACCAACTTCATTGCTTGTCCTGTCTCTCGCGGCCGGTCTGGCCTTGGCGAACGGCACGGCCGCCGGTGCCTCCAACTGCAAGCTCGCGCGAGTCGTGGATTGGCCGGTCAGGATGGTCCGCAACCATATCGTGGTCGACGGCGCGATCAACGGACAGAAGATCGGCATCTTGCTGGACACCGGCGCGGCTATAAGCCTTATCCTTCGCTCGTCCGCCGTGCGGCTCAACCTGCTGCGGCGGGAAACGAGCGGTAGTCGAATGTTCGGTATCGGCGGTGAAACCAAGGTCGAAGTGGCCGCGGTGGACGACTTCAAGCTGGGCGAAGTCTCGGCCAAGGGCTTGCAACTCAGCGTTGCCGGCGAACGAGATTTCGGAGAAGGCGTCGACGTCCTTCTCGGCGAGGATTTCCTCCGCCGGTTCGATGTCGAGTTCGACCTCGCTCACGACGCCGTCCGGCTGTACCAGCCACGGGATTGCAACAACGTGTCGCTCGCCTATTGGACGACCGAAGTGACTGGAGAAATCGAGATCATGCCCGTGCGCGACGCCAATCCGCAGATCTCGATGACGGTCAAGATCAACGGCAAACCCATTGAGGCGATCCTCGACTCCGGTGCCTACTCGTCGGTGCTGACGATGCAGGATGCCGCATCTGCCGGGGTTACGCCGGAAACCCCTGGCGTCGTCGCGGGCCCCTCGAGCGGTGGGCTGGGTGCCAGGTCGGTGGCCGAGTGGATCGGTCCGTTTCAGAGCTTCGCCATCGGCAACGAAAGGATCCCGGACGTCAGGATTCGCTTCGCCGATCTGTACAAAGACGTGACCTATGCGGGCACGGGCAGCCACCTGCGAAAGCAAGTCTTTCGATCGCAGCCGATGTTGCTCGGCGTCGACTTTCTTCGTGCTCACCGGACGCTGGTGGCGCACAGCCAGCGGAAGCTCTATTTCACCTATGTAGGCGGCCCGGTGTTCGAGGCAGGCGTGGCGCCTCCCCGGTCCGGCGCGCTTCCGAACGGGGACACGAGCAGCGGGAACGGCCGCAACTGAGCTCTGCGCGAGCGCTCGACCGGGCGGGACCGGCCTGCAGCTCCTCAGTGGCGGCGCCCTGACCGTCGATCCGGCTCTCGTCCTTTAATAGCGGCCTCCTGCCGCGACCGGCGGCTCCCGCCGGTTGCGCGAAGATGCGACGCGGTTGCGCGAGCTCACCCTCCCAAGGTTTCGCGCAGGTCGACGCCCCCGGCGCAGTCGAGGGCGTCGAAGTCGATGCCCCATTGCACGACGTTGCCGTTCTCGTCGAATCGCGGGAGCGCAATGCTCATCGCACCGTAGGTCTTGACGACGACGAGCAGGCTGGACCGGCTGGGCACGATGTCGACCAGCGCGACCCCGTCGTAGATCTGCCGGTTGACCTGCGATGTTTCCGGCGGGAACACGATCTGCTCGACGTTGTTCCTCCGCAGCAGCCGCCGGGCGGCGGTTTCGAGCAGCGGCGCCAGCGCGACCAGTAGTTGCATGCGCGCCGCGTCGTCCATCGCCGCGATCGCGTCGAATCCCGGACCCTCCCCATCGAGGCCCTGGACGCCGGCGGGGACGAGCTGCACGTGCTCGCGGCGGTCGTCGAACAGCACGTGAACGAAACTGCGCTCGAGGCTGAACAGCGTGCGGGCGTCGCCGCCGTTCAGCCCGCCCAGTGCGAGATGGGCGATCGACTCGACCGCGCACAGAAGCTCGAGCGCGGACGCCTTGCCCGCGACATCGCTGATGCAGACGCGGATGTCGGGGAAGCGGACCGCCAGGTATGGACGCGTCTCGTCCTCCACAAAGGCACGTGGCGTGACCGTGACGGTGGGCGCCGCCGCGGCCCACGCGTGAACGGCGCGATCGGTCAGGTCCGCGCAGGACGGGCAGGCAGCGACCAGCGTCGCGAACGCCTCGTCGACCTGATCGGCGTCGTAATCCCGCACGAAGCGACCCGCGAGCCATTGCGCGTGGACGATGCCGTTCAACAGGTTCTGCGAAATGGCGTAGCCGAGGCACGGTGCCCCGCCGTCCGCCTCCAACGCCCGCACGCGCGGAGCGAGCCTCTCGCGCAGGTCGCGGTCGACCTGGGTCATGAGCGGCGCGAAACCCGGAAACGGGAACTGCATGCGCGTCACCGCGCTCGCCGACAGCAGCCAGGCATCCACGCCGTTGGCACCCGACTCGAGCAGCTCGTGCTTCGGCGCCTCGACGTCGACGTGGTCGATCGGTACGCCCGCGATGCGCACCGGGACGTCGGCGTGGAACGGCATCGGCAGCCGGAAATGCGGCAGCCGACGCACCGCGCCCTCGAGCCCTTCGCGCGTCAGCGATTCCAGCGTGTCGCGCACCTGGGCGTCGAACGCGGAAAGCGCGAAATTGACGACGATATCGAAGAGCTGATGGACGCCGCTCGGGATCTCCGAGTTCACGGTGACGGTGACGTCGCCGTCGAGCGAAACGCGATCCGGGTCTAGCACGAGTTCGTCCGGATCGTACGCCCGATCGGGCGCGACGCTCGAGCGTAGCACCGGCTGCGCAATCGTCAGCCGCAGCTCGGTCGCGTCCCACACGAGGTACGTGACGACGGCCAGCAGCGCCGCGCCGCCCGCTACCGTCGCCTGCGAGATCAGCATGAGCAGGACCAGCCATCCGAGCGGGCCGAGGCCGATCAGCGTCACGATCAATCCCGTCACTGCCAGCGACCCGACGATCGACAGCGCCACCAGCACGCCCGCTGCGGTCACCCAGAACCATCCGCCGGGCCAGCGGTCCATCGCCACCGTGGCCTCGAACCGCGCCAGTGCCAGCTCGAATTCGATGCGGGGCTTGTTCGCATCGGAGTCCTCGAGCGCGATCACGAGTTGCCGGATCGCGTCGCCGTCGGGAAACTCCAGCGCGACGCGCTCGAGCTGCAGCTTGACGTGAACGAGATCGTAGTAGCGATGCGGCCAGGCATGCTCGCCGAAATCGCCGTCGAACAGGCAGTCGACACGCGCGATCCGCTGATCGAGCACCGCTTCGCGCACCTCGGCCTGCGTCGATGGTGACAATGCGTCGAAGCGCTCGTCCGCCGGGATCGAGAAATCGTCGGCGAGGGCGGCGATCTCGTCCTCGATGGCGTTCGGCAGCGCGACGGCGTCGTTCTCGCCGCCAAGCGGGATCGGATGCGCGGCCGCCAGCAGCTCGCGCGCGAGGCTTTCCGCCACCCGATCGAGCAATCCCCGGCCGCCACCCGTCGGGTCGTCGTCGGGCGGCGGGTCGCGGAGGAGACAGAACAAGCCGTCGCCCGCATCGCCCTGAATGCGATGGAACCGCTCGAGCTGGTCGAGCCAATCGACCGTCAGCTCGACGTCCGTATTCTCGGGGTCGTTCGGGTCCGCGCGAGTGCCCGTCGCCGTATCGAGGCGTCGCGCCATGACGTTGACCAGGAAACGGATGGCGTCGAGCAACGCCTGGCGGATCTCGAGCGCGGCGCTCGCGTGGTGCGTCGACGGCAGACATTCCGGAAACGCGGGCTCGGTCGCCACCTCGAACTTCGGCGGCACGAACTGTCCCACGGTTGCCTGCGCGCTTCGCGCCATCCGGCCGCCGGCCCGCGAGCGGACCGCGGCCACGTCCCGGGCGCGTCGCGTCCTGCGACGCGCCTTGCCAAGCGCGTGCCAGCCGCTCGCGCCGGCCTTGGGTTTGCTCCGCAGGTCGCGCGAGCCTTGCGGAATGCAGAACACGCCGGGATCGATCGTCCCGCGGTCGAGCACGCGGATCGCGTGCCGGGCGAGCCGCTGCGTGCGGCGCCCCTTCGCATCGACGCTCCAAGCCTCGACGGCGGCCGGGATCCCTCGTTCCGCGGCGCGGTCGAGCGGTGCGGCCAGCTCGTCCAGTCCCGGCAGGCACGCGGAGAGGATGCGCGCGGCGACCTCGGGGGAGGCGTGCTCTTCCTCCGCGAGCTCGATCAGTACGTCCATCGAAACGACCCCGCGCACGGAAACGGCGATCGCGTGCCCTTCCTCGGCGACGCTCCACTCCAGCGGCTTCGAGCGGTCTGAGGCGTGCGCGGCCGTGGGCAGCTGCTCGTGCGAGAAATGAAGGTGCGTCTTGTCGCGCACGTCGACGTACACGGCGCCGAGTCCCGCGCTTTCGAGCGTGAACGCCGTGGTCCCTCGATCGTCCCCGGCGGCGACTTCGTCGGTTCGCCGGTAGTCGCCGGCCGCTCGCACCCGGGCCCGCCGCTCGAGGCTCCGGGGAACGGCATCGCCGAGGCCGCGGAAGTGCGCGGGAAAGGCGAGGATCAGCCGCTCGAGCTCCAGCGTCGAATGGATCACGAAGTCGACGCCCTCCAGCGGACGGTCGGGTCCGGCCCATGCGCGCGCCGGCGGCGCGAACAGGACCCGCTTGACGTCCTCCGCGCGCGCACGGCGAAGCTTGCTGGCATCGATGAACATGTCGCCTCCCCAATCCGATGCCGGCTCATTCAATCGGCCATCCGTACCGAATATTAGCTTGCGCGCGTCGCGGGAAGCTGCGAGGCTCGCGCAACAAGGCGAGCTTCACGGGAGCGGACATGCCGTTGCGTGTTGCGAAGTCGGCGATCGGGCTTGGCGCCGTGCTGTTGACGGCGACCCTCCTCGTTGTCAGTTGCCCGCCACTGGTCGTCAAGCCGTTCGAGGGCTTCAGTTACGCGCCCCGCGTCGCGCCCCGCGTGTTCGCCTCGCATTCCCCGCTGCGGCCCGAGCCCGGCAAGCCGGTGACGATACGCGTCGCGCCCGACGTCGCCGCCGGAGCCACGGTCGAACATGCATTCGCTTCCTTAGCGGACGGCTTGGCGGCGCCGGTCGAGAAGGAATGCGCGGACGCGGGCGGGAACGTCTTCTCGTGCTCGTTCGATCTCGGACCGAATGCGGGGACGGCGACGTACGCGGCCCGGATCGTTCTCGCAGACGGGACGCGCGTGGCGACGAGGACCCGCTATCTCTTCGCGTACGGCATCGGCATGGCGGACGCCGAGCTGATCCCCGTCCGCGTGCCTGTGACGCGCGTCGACCGCCTCGACGACGCGTACCGGATCGACACCGCATTCCTGCGCGGGCTCGGGAACGATTACGTTGCCGCGCAGTTCGTCGCCGACGCGGAGCAGGCGCTTTTCGACGGCATCCTGGCCGATCCCGTCTACCGTTGGCGGGACGACCAGCTCGGTTTCTACCTCTACACCCGTCCTGGCATCACGACGAGCTACTTCTCGGGCGTCGACACCCGTTGCGGCCAGAATCCGTGGCCGGCGGAAGCGATGCTCGCATCGGCGCTGGCGCCGATGGAAGTGCTGGGCATGCTGCATCGGCTCGCCGCCGACGCGAGCGCCTCCGAGGGCCGCGTGCCGCTGGGGCCGACGTCATCGGCCTTCCGTGATTGCGCGGGCGAGGCGGTGCGAACGGCCGGCGGCCAGTCGCAGCCCCCGCGCTCGTTCTCGGCCGTTGGCGGGCTCCCGGAATCGCCTGCCATCGCGACCCACGAATTCGGTCATGCCGCGTTCGGGTTGGGCGACGAGTACTTCGAGACGGACGCGACGCGGCGCGTCGACCCCGCGTTCCAGTTGCAGCCGCCGGCCGAGTGCTGTTGCCGGCGCTCGGACGACGTCGTGATCACGCCCGGACCCGGCGGAACCGGGCCCGGCACCGGCGGTGGGGTGGCGTCGCGGCAAGGTTCGGCGCGCCCCCTCGGATTCGAGACGGCGGTGTGCATGGGACCCGGAGGCAGCATCGTCCCGGGATTCGGCGCCGGGTCATCGCTTCCGGCGTGCACCGGGACATCGGCCGACTTCGCGGCGACCTGCGGCGCGTCACCTCAAGGCGGGTGCCCGCCATTGGCGAGCACATGCGTCGAGCAGCGCATGTGGCTCGGCGCAACGCCGCCGGGCGCCGACACGGCGCGACACAACGTCTTCGAGTCGGAGTCGGCGTGCACGGCCGCGCGCGTCGCCGCCGAGGCGCATCCTGGCGTCGAGTCGCCGCAGGCCGCGTTGGGAACGTGCCGCAGGATCTGCGGCGGCGCCGACGCGCCGGCATGCCCGTGCGGGCAGGGCGAGGCGTGGATCGTCGATCACGACCCCGCGAGTCAGCGGCCCCGCCGCGACGACCTGATGGCGTTGCCCGAGATTCGCAAGCTCGGCGGCACCTGTGCGTGGTGCGTCGACACGAGCCTTTGCGTGCGCTGGCATCGCGCGCTCGGCGATAGCGCGGACGCAGCCTGGGCGACCTGCAGCGCGCCGCCGCGCAGCGCGACCGGGCTCGAGCGCGCGCTTGCTGCGCTTCAGGCGTGGATCAACGATTTCGTCGAGTGGGTCGTCCGCCACGTGCGGTTCTGACGATCGCCACGTGTCGCGTCCAATCGCGGTTCGCGCCGATATCTTCGAGTACCTCGAGGCGTTCTACAATCGGAGTCGCCGCACTCCACACTCGGCTACAAGTCGCCAGTTCAGTTCACGCACGACTGGATCGCGACTCAGCATGAGCGGAAGATGGCGGCATCAAGCCTCGCCCTTGGAAGGCGAAGAATCGAGGGAACCTCATCTCCAAGGACGCGCTGGAATGAGCCCCTCTCGCCCATCATCTCCGTTGGGCGAAGTCGGCTCCGGTACGAGGCTTGCTATTTGCGAGCGGCCGAATACCACAAGCCACGTTTGCAAGGCGAATCGTATGCTGTACCGCGTTGTTTTTCAGGGCCGCGCCGTCAAAGGCATGGATACGGTCGAAGTCCGGCGCGAGTTCATGCGGGTTACCGGACTGTCGGAAAGCGTCACCGAACACCTCTTCACAGGGATGCCGAAGGTCCTCAAGCGGCAGGTGAGCGAAGCCGACGCCGAGCGCATCTCCCAGACCCTGCGCGCCATCGGTGCCGTCGTCACCGTCGAGCGCGAACTGGCGCCCGTGCCGGGCGTCCGCGCCGCAGGAGTCACCCCCCTCACGACGCCGACCGTGGCGCCGGCCGTGACGCCCCCGCTCATTGACGGCATGCCAACGGAAGTGGCCGCCTCCGCAGCGCCGTCCCGGAAGCGCCCGAGCCGCCGCACCGTCATCGCCGGCGTCCTGCTGGTGCTGCTGGCCGTCCTGGCCGCCCCCGCCTACGAGGACCTGGTTCTGCGTCTGCGCAACAAGCCAAAGGACGTTCCGACGGCCCCGGTCAGGAAAGCAACGGCGGATTCGGAGCCCGCCCCCGAGGCGCCGGTCTTCAATCCTGCCGCGCTGCATGGGTCGTGGCGCTGCACCAACCAGACGACGGGCGTCTCGACTTACTGGGTCTACCTCCCCGACGGCGCGCTGGTCTACCAAGGTGACGATCTCAAGCACGGCGAAAGGGCGATCACCGGTCCCGACTTTCCGGTGCGGTGGACCCTCGATCCCGAATGGCTCACGTGGGACTTCGAGGCTAAGCCGCCGCTGCGCTTCGTGCTGCTCGAACTGTCGCCCGCGCGCCTCTACTATCGCGACCCGAAGGCGGACGTGACGCGCTGCCAACGGTAGGGCGCAAAGAGGCCCGCCGAAGCGGGCGTTTGCGCCCGGGGTCGCCGCGCGAGACAGTGGCGGCCCGTCTCGACCGACAGCGCGCCGCCGCAGCCGAGGCTGTTCCGACTGGCGGTTCGGATTCGGGTTGGGAGAGATTCACATTGCGCGACGACAGGCCGCACAACGTGCGCCAAGGGGAGCGGCTCGACCCCCGGTGGTTACCTGACCGCGTCCGTCGCGAGTCGGAATCGAATCGGCTGTGCTCTCATGACGCAATCGGTGCGGACGACGCAGCGAGCTACGCCGTTGGCGCTGGCGCCGATGTTCCGTACCTGCAATAAGAGAAACAACTGATCGAGGCCCGCGATCTGGTCGTCTCTCGCGGCCTATCGGTGGCCATCCATGTTCAACTGACCGATGTCGGGTACGTGCACGACGGCCTTTGGACGCAGGACCGTCGGGTGCTCGAGGTCGATGCCGAGAAGGTCATGTGGGCGAACCTCACGGCGCGGGCAGCGGCTGCCACGGATCGCTCGAAACTACACGTGTCCTATCGTGGCGCCGACGACTCGGCCATCAACCACGTCTTCTGGGATGCACCGATCAATCGTTTGTATTTCGGTCAATGGACCGCGAGAACGCAGGCGCCGCTTGCGGGCGGCGATGCGTCGACAGTCTTCTCGATCTGAGAATGCTGTCGATCCCTCGCCGTCGCTCACCGGGACATAGATGGCAATTGAGCGCCGCTCGCCGTCGAGATCGACCATGCCTTGATCGTCCGCTCCGCCGGCGTCGGGCGGGCCACCCTGGCGACGCAGGCCGCTGCCGGTCGGGGCCCGAGCCTCGATCAGTGTTCCGTCGAAGGTGAAGTGCTCATCCGAGGGCAGGTTCAGCTTCCGCGGCTCGCCGGCCATGGCATCGAAGAAGCGGCAGGCCAAGTCGGTGTCGGCCGGACGTTCGCGCAGGCGGGAGGATTTCGACTGGTCAAGAGCCCGCTCCTCAAGTTTCATATCGAGGAACCAGCGGACGAGAATGTTGCAGTCGAGCATCTCGCAGATCAGCCGGTCGCTGCGCGTGCGTCGGCGTGCGCTGTGCGGCTGCCTCACGACTCCTGCCTCGACATGAGAATCGGCTGATCCGGGCGGCTTGGCAACCGGGCCTGCACCGTCGGTGTGGCGGCGGCAAAGGGCGGAAATCGCGAGCCGCCGATCGTCAACAGGACGTTCGAGTGCGGAATGATTCCGTGCCGCCGGTGAACCGGCGTGCCCGGAACCCTCAGCCCGGGCTCCGCTCGGGCAGCCCGCGCAGGCGCATCACGTCGCGCGCAATCTCCTCGACGGCCACGTAGGACGCGTCGATCGTCTGCCAGCCGTGGCTGCTCATGATGCGGTGGACGGCGCGCACCTCCTGCTTCACCGCCTCGAGATCGGTATAAGCGCTCTTCCTGGCGACGCCGAGATCGTGCGCACGCGCCTCGCGCATTGCGATCAGCCGGGGCGGGTTGACCCAGAGTCCGATCACGCGCTCCTTTGGCAGCGCAAGGAGCTGCGGCGGCAGCGGCACGTCGAACAGCAGCGGCACGTTCGCAGCCTTTACGCCCTGGTAGGCGAGGTAGAAGCAGGTGGAACTCTTCATCGTGCGCGAGACGCCGACCAGCACCACGTCGGCGAGCGCGAGCCCTTCCGGCCGGCGGCCGTCATCATGCTTCAGCGTGTAGTCGATCGCGTCGTAGCGGTCGAACTCCTCGCGCTCGCTCGCGTAGAGCAGGCCCGGCTCGGCCTGCGGCTCGCGCTTGAACAGGTCATGCAGGCCCGAGAGCGCCGGCCCGAGCACGTCGACGACGGGCACCAAGTGGCGTGCCGCGGCCTGGTGCATCGCGCGGCGGGTCTCGTCGGCGACCAGCGTGTAGAACACGACGCCCTGCGTCTGCGCGGCGGCGGCGACGATCTCTTCGATGCGCTCCTTCGTGCGCGCGTTGGCCTCGCGTATGATCGTGTAGCGCTGGCCCTCGAACTGCACCAGGGCGGCCTGCAGAACCGAGGCGCAGGTCTGGCCGCGGCCGTCGGAGACTACGAACAGCGTTGGCGGGCGTTCGGCGGGCACGTCGGGACTCCTGCTGGGGTCAGGCTACCACGGATCGTCGCGCGGTCGTTGCGGCCGCGGGCCGCACACGGCAACGCTGTCGTGTGGGACAAGTTCGCCGACAGTTGGCGCAGCGCCCGCACCATCGTCCGATCCCCCGCCGGTACTCGATCGCGGCCCTTGTGTTGCCGCCGGTGTGCCGGCCTCCGATCGTCACTCAGGCCGCCTGGCGCCGCGCCTCGGCGACGCAGATCGCGCCGAACCGCACCCCCTCGTCCGCCAGCGTACGTGTGGCGCGCAGCCGTTGCAGCAACTTCGGCGCGTCGAGCTTGTGGAGCTCGGTGGCGATGTCCTCCATATCTTCGAGGAATACCTTGGACGAGAGGTAGAACCGCACCAGCATTTCCGGCAGCGGTGGTTGCCTGGTTGCGCCTTGCCCAGTCCCGGATGACCGGGCACTGAACCGCAGCGGAAGTGCGCCTTGCGCACGCATGGGTCGAGGATGCGCCTGGTGTCGAAGCTCGTGCCGTTCGGTTCCAGACGCAATCTGCCCAACGACTCGCCGCGGCAGCCTATCACGTCCGAAGTCGACGGGACCGAGGGGGGTCGGCCATCGCAACGAGGCCGTCGGCGCAGTGCCGAAGTCGGGCAACCGCACGCTCGCCGTTCGTAACGATTGGCGGATGCATTCCACTGGCCACGCCGTGCTTCATGCCTGGCGGTCGGCCCTGGTGGGGGACGGGAAGACGTCGCGCGGCGCGAGGTGGCGGATGCCCGACAACCCGCCTATGATGAACGCCCGAGGCATGAGCAGCCGGGTCTGCGCCTCTCAACCAAATGGAGTGAGAAACATGGCCAAGAAAAAAGCTGAATCGGGCGTTTACCGCGTCACCGAAATCATTGGCACAAGCCCGATTTCCTGGGAAGCCGCGGCGAAATCCGCGGTCGAACTCGCAGCCCATTCCCTGCGCGATTTGCGCATCGCCGAAGTAAGCAAGCTCGACATGAAGATCGAAGGCGGCAAAGTCGTCGCATATCGCGCGCGGGTATCCCTGTCGTTCAAGTACGACGGTTGAACCATCCTGAACTGCTGCAAGGTCGGTTGATCGCGTGACCGCCGCGGCGGCGGTCAATCGGTACGATTGTCAAGCCCCGCCCACTTTCGCCTGCGCGCGCTCGGCGAAAATCGGGTCCAGCCGCCCCTTGCATTTCTGTTCGACCCTGGGGCGGCCATCACACACAGAGCGGGTCGCGACACGCGACCTCGCGCGCCTTGATCGGCGGCTTTCGGTGGGGAGTCATGCACGTTGCGGCGCATTCTGCATCGAACGTGACACAGCTACCGCCAAAGTTGCCCCAAGTTGTAGCACGCCTGGGCGCCTTCGCGGTCGCGTTGGCTGCAAAGCGCCTGCGGCGCTGGTGTCCCTGCTCGGTTGGGACGATCGGAAGTGAAGTGCGCGATTCTTCTGCTGGCTCTGGCGGCACCTTTGACGGGCGAAACGCGATCCGTGATCACGGACCCCGTGGTACCTGGGGTGACGCAATGCGGGTTCTATATCGACTCCGCGGTGAGAGTCACGTTGCCGGTTGTGCCGACCGTGGACGGAAACATCTGCATGATGAACATCGACGGCATCGACACAGGGGACCATGCGATCGTTGTTACCGCAATAACTGTTGGCGATCCGTATTGGGGCAGTCAGGAATCTTCACCGTCGCCACCCTTGGTACTACGGACGTGGGCGACAGCGGCGAAAGCGGCGTCAACGGCGACAACGGGGTTCATGCGCGACGCCGCGCGCTTCGCGCGCGCCAAGGTGCGCTGGGCGCTCGCCGCGGCGGTCATCGCGGTAATCGCCATCGGCGGCGTGGTCTGGCTTCGGCGGCGCGTTGGGCCTCGTTAGCTACAGTGTCGTAGCGTACGAAGTCGCACGCAAGTGCAAGTGCCCTGACTCTGGCGGGCATGCAAGCACGCAACCGCGTGGCGTCGGGTACTTTCCATCCTTGGTTTGAGGCGTGCGCCGAACCCCGTCCTTTGACGATGCGCTTCCGAGTCGCGTTCTGTCTCGCAGCGCGCATGACAACTCGCGCAGCCGTACTCGCGAGCGACCTGGGCGGCACCGTTCGTCGCCCCGAGAATTAGCCTTCTCCATCAGGGCACGATCGTTGCTGGCAGCTACAGCAGCCGGCGCATTTCGGTTTCGGATCGTGCTGCGAAACTCGCAGTCATGCTGGTGGGCGCGATCGAAAGCCGGGGACACAGGGGTTCTGCGATGGGGGCCGGCGGCACGCTGAATCGAGGAGCGACCGATGCTGATTTCTTTCTGGTGGGTAGTGGTGGCATTCATTCTCGGCGGTACGAGCGGCGCGTTTGGCCTGGCCATTCTTTCGGCGATGACCGCAGTTGAGGGACGCGGCGCCGCGAAGTTGACCGGAATCCGCCACACGGATTGACGGTCGGTTGCAACCGTTGACGCCAGCGCTCGGTCCGTCGTCGCCGGTGTGGCAGGTTCTGTCCGTCACCGGCACGCGGCAAGCCCTGTTTCGGCGGCCGCTAAGGCTGTCCGATGTGCGCCTGGTTCTCGTAAAGCTCGCTGGCTTGAATAGGCCGGATCGAAAAAGGCGAAAAAGGGGCCAGGCTCGACTTTCCTATCGGCTGCCGCCGATCGAAAAAGGGGCCAGGCTCGACTTTCCTATCGGCTGCCGCCCACACCAAACTTAGACGCAAGCCTGGCCCTTTTGTCGCCCAGGTCACTCGCGCGCTCCTGCGGCAGGTAAGTGCCTAGGTAGCCGGGCACCATTCGGATCCGGCTTGTGTGCTGGCGCCGGATTGCGGGCCAACTCGAAACCGCCGACCGACGCGGCGGCGATCGCAGGTCGTCCGCAGAGGATATGGCGGATGGGGTGTCTGCCCTCTGCGCTTTCGCATCAGTCACTTGCGCTCGCAATCCGCGTGAGCCCCCCTGCGATCCCCCAATTTTTCCGGCGCTGGAACCTGACATCGCGCGGGTTGTGAGTATGGCGGTGCGCGCCGGATTCACACTCGCGGCCCGCTCAGTCCTGCGCAAGTGCCGCCTCCCCGATTTGAGCAGTCCAAGCACCAGCGCGTTATCGGCACCCGCGCTATCCGCTATATTTCTCGCAACTTGTCTACCGGAGTGGGGCCGAGATGCGAAGGATTGCGCCTATTGTCGCGGTTGCACTCGTCGTCGCCATACTGATTCACAGCGCGGCTTTCGCCGCCGAGACGAGCGCCGATAGCACGGATAGCCGTTTCTGGTGGGAATGGGGGGTCAACTTTTTCGTCGCAATTGCAACATTCGGCGCGGCCTTGGTCGCGCTATTCGGACAAGCGTTTCGAGCGAAATTCTTTCCCCCTAAGCTAAGGATCGAATTGGGGGATGCCAACGGAGACAGAATGCCAATCTTGCTCCAATGGTACGACGAACACGGCGAGCGTCAGGAGCGAAAGGAGGATGGGCGGTTCTACATGCTTCGCGTTTGGAACGATCGCCGCTGGTCGCCTGCGACCCAAGTGCACGTCTCGTTACTCTCAATCGACGCGCTCGACGCGAGCGGCAGGTTCACCCCGGTCTGGGCTGGCGACATTCCATTGCGATGGAAGCATCACGACTTTTTTCCCGCGCAACGGACGATTGGGGCCCCTATCGAGGCAGAGTTGTGCAACGTTATCAAAGGCAAAGGGCTTGCACTGAATCCGATGATAAATCCAACAAACCTCCAGCCCATCTACAAAGGCCGAACCGACCTAATCCTTACGGTCCGCGCTCACTCCAACGAATGTGATACACCGGTCCTACGCTTGCGGGTGGTATGGGATGGCGAGTGGCACGACGGAGCCCATGAGATGCAGCGTCACATGTCTGTCTCCGTCGCGGACGAGCGATTGGACCGGTAACAGAGCGCGCCTCGCCGTGAGCGCCGCGCTCCCGTGGATGGCAAGAGAAAGCCCGCCGGAGCGAACCCCGGCGGGCCTGCGCGCGCCCCATCGGACGTGGTGGCGAACGCGCGCTAGAACTTGCTGTTCCTGCCGTAGTGTCGGGCCGCCTCCCCGGCCCATTGTTCAATGCTGGTGGCAACCTCGGGCAGAACCAGACAGCCATACGGATCGTCCGGCCGGTTCGCAGCGCGCACGAGTGCCGCGATTTCAGCCCTGGTCGCGTTCGCCGGGTACAAGACGACGGCGACGTGCGCCGCCTTTTCAAACCGCGCCTTAATGCGACGGATTCGCGCCCGTAAGCCTGCGGTGCCTCTCACCGTTCACCCCTTCGAGTTCGTCCAACTGCGCTTTGATGTCCTCAAGGTCTGCGTTATCGCACATCTGCGCCCCGACACGGGCGACAAACGCGATCTTGCAGAGGTCTGCAAGCGGGAACCGCCCCGAGTCGTAGAGTCTGGTATAGCGCGCGAGCCATCGGCGCCAATCGCGAGCCGTTGCAAGATCAAGTGGGCGAAAGGGGGTGACCGCGACGACAACGGCCGCGCCGTCAACGGTTTGCCCCCCTCCCGCGCCGGGGCGCTTTGGCATCGTCACGCGACCTTGACGAACGCGTTGCCCGTGCGGCCGACGTGAACCTCGCCCGCGAGCCGCTGCGCAACGCCGAGCGCACGTGTCGCAGACTTGTGAGCCTCGACCGCCGCCGCGTAGGACGTCCAATTCTTGAGCACCACCGCCTGCGCAGCCCCGACCTTCGCTCGTGCCGCGAGGTGCGCCGGTCCGGCCGGTAGCGTGTTCGTGTGCGCGTTGAGTTCGTCCAGCATCGCGAGCGCGGCAGTGGAACCTGCATCGGCGCCCGCTTCCCTGACGATCCTGTCGGCCTCGTCGGCGACGTTCGCCCCGAGCCGCTGGAGACGCTCCCTATAGTTCAGTCGCTCGTACCGCTCCGCGATCCTGCGCAGGTCCGCCGCCTCCGCACCCGGGTCCGAAATCGGAGGAAGGAATCTCGCGGTCCTTAGGATCTCGTCAGGGTTGAGCGCAGCGGCGAGTCGTTCGCCCTCCGCCGCGAGCGCGTCGAGATCGTGCGCGGCAATCGTGCCAAGTGCTCCGGAGCGCGCTTCCATCTGTCGCCTCAATACCTCTGCGCCCGGTAACTGTTCCGCGTTCGCCTTGATCGTCGCGAGGGTCTTGAAGTGCGACGCGTGTACGCCTGACGCTGCCCGGTGCGCAGTCGTCGCGCGTTCGGCAAACGTGGAAACGTCGGGAAGTCTTGCATGCTTTGCCATGATGATTACTCCGTTGCGTTGCCCGGTTGCACCGGGCGAATGGGCGCGCGTTTGGGCGCGGTGCCGGTGCTGCCGGTCGGTCGGTCGCGTCGCTGCCCCCTGGGCGCGATTGCGGGCGCGGGCGCGGGGCGGCCGGTCGGTCGCGTGCCGTGCGACGGTGCGCCCGGAGGGGTGCTTGCTTGTGTGTGTTTCATGATGCCCTTTCGGTTGTGGTCGGTTCGTCTCCATTCAGTCGCTCCGCGAGCGCGCGGCCGGTGGGGTCAAGCGATGCGCGCCCGGAAAATCGTTTCCATCGCTCACTATGAGCAGCCCCGCATCGCGCAGCGAGCGGATGCTCGCGCTTGCGACGCGCCGGTAATGCGCCGACGTGCCATCGCCCATTGTCTTCGCGAGTGATTGGCAGCACAGGCGGCCAGCCCGGAGCGCGAGGGCGAGCGCGGTGCCCTCCGCCGCGGTCAACGCGCGCATGGGGTGCCCGCGATTGGGGGGCGCGTGGGGGGTCGCCGCGACCAAGCCCCACAAGGCATTGATGCGGCGCGGCCGTTGGCGGACGCTGCATCCGCCAAGCGGCGCAGGATCGGCGGGCGGGCGGGGTCGGCGCGCATCGTCACTCCACAACGCAAACCGAAACGCCGAGTTCGTCGGCGGCCCGGACTAGCAGCGCGTGGCGGCCTATCCGGTAGTCCGCAAGCTCGGCGGCCGACAGTCGCGCGGGTGCCGCCGGTTCCCATTCGGCCGTCATGAATCCGAGACCGCGCTCGGGAGCGAGCGGCAGCGACAGCGTGCAGCGATACCGGCTCCCAACCGCGAAGGATTCGACCAGCACGCGGTCCGATGCCGCACCTGGTCGCGCCAATCCGGCCGCCGCGTGACGTTGCCGCCGGTTCATTGCTCGCCCTCCGTCGCGAGCCGGTAAGCGTCGGCCGACGCGTCGCCACGGTCCCGAAGGTGCTCAACTTCCCCGAAGGTGCCCACGTTATTTGTGTGAGCGTCTTCGGAATCTTTGAGCACCTTCGGCGGCAGTCCCCACATCCAACCGCCCCGCATCCCGTCCTTGCGCGGCTCAACGCTGAGCGCCTTTGCGGCCCGCCGGATCGTCGCCCAAGCGTGCCCCGCGTCTTCCGCATCGCGTCGCAGCACTTTGACCGGTATTGGCCCGTCGCCGAGCAGCGAGCGCAGGAATGCGGCCGCATCGTCACGGGCCGAGCGGTCGTCAAGGTCTTCTGGCGGCTCGGCAGCGGCTACGATGTCGCGCGCGTGCCCCTCCACCGCTTGCCCCCAGTCAACGCGCACCGTCTGCACACCGGGCAAAGGATCGGCAACGCGTAGCCGGTACTCAAAGCCGCCGCCATCCGGGCCGATATTGGATTTGATGCGCACGAATAGGCGACGCTCGCCCGTCTCGTCTGTCCGGTCGCGCACCGCGCCGAGCACGAGACGGGGTGCCGCACCAAACGCGAGGGAGCCGCTTACACGGTCCAGCGGATCGCGCGTCTGTGACGATTTGGTGAAGTGAGCGACGCCGAGCACGGCCGCGCCGACGCGCTGCGCAAGCTCGGCCAGCGGTTGCAGCCCGCGCCGCGTCTCTGCATTCTTGTGACTGTCGCCAGCGACCGCGAGCACAACCGGGTCAACGATCAGCAGCCCGACGTCGAGTCGGGCGCACGCGGCCGTCAATGCCACAACGTCGCGCGCCGGATCGAATGTCCGCGATCCCTCCGGACCGCGCACCACGCCGACGAAATGCACGCGCGACAGATCGGCACCAGCGGCGAGCAGACGCGGCAGCAATGTATCGGCCGCATCGTCTTCGCCCGACCAAATCACAACATCGCGCGCGCGGTCGCAGCGCGAGCCGTCTGGCCACTCGCCGCCCGTCGTCACCGTCGCGGCGAGCGCCATTGATACTGTCGTCTTGCCGGTTCCGGGTGCACCCGCGACGATGTGCAATTTCCCGCGCGCGAGCCAGTAGCGCCAAAGCCAGCGCACCGGCTCTACCGTCACCGAATCGCCGCGCACTAGCGCAACCTCAGAGACCAGCGCGCCGCCGTCATCGTCCAGCGCTTGGAATAGCCGCTCACCGATGCACGCGGCCGGGTCGTCGCGGTCGCAATCGAAACCGGAAGGGAGCACCCGCACATCGCAGCCGAGCGCGTGCAACGCGGCCGCTACACCGTAGCGCGCTTGTCGCGCCTCTGGTGTCACGAGCACCACGCGACCGCGATAATCCGCGAGTTCATGCGTTGCTGCATCGGCCGCCGGGTGAATCGCCGCGAATTCGCGCAGCGAAAGCCGCTCGCACTCGCCCTCCGATCCGCACAAGATTAGCGCGTCAGTCATGCGCGCACCTGACGCAGATTTGAGGGGTTTTCGGGGGGCTGGCGCGGCTCGGAATCGCAAGCAGCTGAATCAACGGGGAGCGGGGCGGATGCCGTGTCCGCCATAGTCGCCAGATCGCGCAGCACGAGCGAGGCGAGCCGCGCGGGCGGAATCCATCCGGCCATAGTCGCGAGCGTCGCGAAACGCGACAAGCTCGCGCAGAGGTCAGACGCGACGGGAGCGAGCATTGCGGCCAGCCAAGGTGGGCGCCTCGTCATCGTCGCGCGGCGCTGCCGCCGGTTTGCGCAACACGGGCGAGCCGGTCGCCGCAGGTTCTAGCGCCTCGATCCACGCTTGCACTTCATCGTCGCGCCATGCGACCGCACGCGCGCCGAGCGAGACAGGCGAGGGAAATTCTCCGGCGGCGACGCGCCGGTAGAGCGGCGAGCGCGTTAGGCCGGTGCGTGCGCAGACTTCGGGCAGGCGCAGTAACCGCAGCGGAGCGGGTGCGACGGTTGATACCTTGGGCATGTGCGGGCCTCTGTTGCTGCGGCCCGCTTGGTAATCGGTGGGGGCGCTTTAACCGAGCGCCCTCCACCGGAGGGGTGCGCCGCTCCACCGGAGCGACGGCGCGCGGATGCTGCCCGCGCGTCTTGATGCTGCCAAATTACCTTGAGACGAAAAGCGCCGTCAAGAGTCTGTGCGAAAAAAGTTTCGCGACGTGCGGCACGATTCGATACCGGTCAACGATGCAACGCGATGACCTTGGCGGCCTCCCGAGGCGTCGAGACAAACCGGCCCCACTTCGCGAGCAGTGCGCGCCGCTCCGCCTCGAATTGCGCGCGGTTGTAGCTTGCCCTCACGCGGTCCGCCTCACTGTGCGCGAGACAAGCCTCGGTCACGTCCGGCCGCGCCTTCGCGCTTTCGTTGGCCCACGTACTGAAACAGGCCCGCGCGAGACCGTGCGGCGTCGTCAGATCGCCGAAGGCCTCCGGCTCGCCATCGTCGCGCGTGCGGCCCGTCTCGATTCGGCGTAGCGCCATCGTCAACGTCATATCCGACAACGGCCGCGACACGTCGCGCGGCGCGGGGAATAACAGTGCGGCCGGTCCCGTCTTCGGATCGCGCAGCGCTTCGGCGTCGCGAAGCACCGCGAGGGCGAAATCCGACAGCGCGACGCGATGCTCGCGCTTTCCTTTCATGCGGTCACCGGGCACAACCCACGCGCGCGCCTCTAGGTCGATTTCGCCCCACGTCGCGCCGCGAACCTCGCCGCTTCGGGCAGCGGTCGCGACCGCGAACAGGATTGCGAGCCGCACCGACAGACCAACCCGCTCGGACTGGCGCAACGCGACGATAAGCGCGGGCACCTCGTGATAGTCGAGTGCGCGCAGGTGCGACCGCTCACGCTTGCCGCGCATCCGCCGCTTTAGAGCGGCCGCCGGGTTGCGGTCGCACAGGTCGCGCAGGATTGCGTCATCAAATGTCGCCTCTAAGCGCTGCCGGACGCGCTTGGCGGTCTCCGGCACGCGCTCGGCAAGAGGGAGCAACACGCCGAGCAGATCATCGGCCGTTATCGTCGCAATCGGCTTGTGCCAGAGTTTCGCGGGGAGACTACCCTCAAGACTGGCGAGCCATTGCTTGCGGTGCTTCCGGTTGCGAAACCCGCTTGTGATCGTCGCGTGATACGCGGTCGCGCACGCACTCAGGGTCGCCGCACTGCGGGCCGCCTCGCGTTTGCGTTGCTCGGCCGCGTCGCGTTCCCGCTGCGCGGTTTGCTCGGCGTCATAGATTGGATCGCGACCGAGCCGCACAACCTCGCGCAGTTTGTCCGCCTCGATCCGGGCCGCCTTCAATGTGAGACCCGCGCCGAGTCCGGCCTCGCGCCGCTTGTGCGTTACGGGCGACGTGTATCGGTATACCCACTTAGTCGAGTGCTCGCCGACGATGGCGCGAAGGCCGCCGCCATCCTCCAAAGTCGCGCCAACCTGCGCCGCTTTGATGGTCGCGACGCTCAACCGGTTCGATTCCCTCGCCATTTTCAGTCCCCCATCAGTCCCCCAATTTCGACGGCCCTATTATGGGACGTGCCGGGACGATAAGCAACCGGTAAAAACGGCTAAGATATTGACCGGTATCGGTTTACTTGGGGGAGGGCGGGAAGTCTTGGGACGTCAAAAATGGTGGGTCTGGCGGATGGGGTGGGATTCGAACCCACGGGCCACGTTGCCGCGGCCGCCGGATTTCAAGTCCGGTGCATTCAACCGCTCTGCCACCCATCCTTGCGCTGTCCAGTTGAAAATCGCGATGCGCGGCGGCATGTTAGCAAGACTCTGTATCCCTGTCGGGATCGGGGTCTTATGCCGTTGAAACTCCGCGGGTTTCTGATAGTCTAACGGGCGCTTGCGGCCGCATTGGCCGCCTTCTGGAGGATGTATGGATTCCAAGCTTCAACCGGTCATGTCTTCTGGCGATCGCATCGGGTTGCCGACGGGTGGCTCGGTCGCTGTCGAGCAGAACCGCGTATTGCGCAACACCTATTGGCTGCTCGCGCTGTCGCTGCTGCCGACGATCGGCGGCGCGCTGCTCGGCGGGCAGTTGAACCTGATGCGCGTCTTCGCCGCGTACCCGATCATTGCGCCGCTCGTGATGTTCGGCCTGATGCTCGGCTCGCTGTTCGTCGTCACTGCGCTGCGCAACAGCGCCTGGGGTGTGGCCGCGCTGTTCGGCTTCACGTTCATCGCCGGCCTCGCGCTGACGCCGATCCTGACCTATGCGGCCGGCTTCTCGAACGGCGGGCAGCTGGTCGCGCTGGCGGGCGGCATGACGGCGGCGATCTTCTTCGCGATGGCGGCGATCGCGACGGTGACCAAGCGGGACTTCAGCTTCATGGGCAAGTTCCTCTTCGTCGGCGTGATCCTGCTGGTCGTGGCCTCACTCGCCAACCTGTTCTTCCAGGTTCCGGCGGTATCGCTCACGATCTCGGCGATCGCCGTGCTGATCTTCTCCGCGTACATCCTGCACGACGTTTCCAACATCGTGCGCGGCGGCGAGACGAACTACGTGATGGCGACGATGAGTCTGTTCCTGAACATCTACAACATCTTCGTGAGCCTGCTGAACCTGCTGCTCGCGTTTACGGGGAACCGCGACTGACGCGCGAACGGCGCACCAGCGAAGGGCGGCTCGCGGGCCGCCCTTTTTGTTTGGTGCGCCAGACATGGCGCGTAGCGCCGTGATTGGCGCTGTTTGGCTCGCTATGGTGGCGAGTTGAATGACTTGGAGGTGAAAGTCCTCTACACACCCGGCAAGGGGAAGTGTTAGCCGGACGGCAAGGGTGTCGCGGGCGACTGCGAATCTGAAGGAAGCCGCAGGCAAAGTGCTGGCCTGACGAACAGGAAGCGGATAGAGGCGGTGTAGCGGGGTAAGGCGGCCAATATCGTCAAAGCCCGATACTTGCACGGAACGCTATGACGTAAATCCGACAGGCATAAGCATGAAGGTCACGCGTTTTACTCTGGGAGATCTGCCAACCTGCCTTGTGCTACCAACATCGCGAGGTGTTGGGAGGGGTTGGCAGAAGTCAGCAGAGGCCGTAGTAGTCGCTTGCCACCGAAGCGACGAAGGGCTGAACTTGTCATGAGTGGATAGTCTCGCGTGCTCTCTGCGCGGACAGGGCAGAAGTCTCGTGGCGACACGGGAGCCTGCAACTAAACTGGCGGGGCCGGACGCCCCGACGGTGGTCGCGGTGCCTATTGGACGACAGGCGACACGATGAACGGAACGCAACTCGCTGGGGCCGTTTGCCCAGTAGACGAGAACCGCCGTATACGGAACCGTACGTACGGTGGTGTGGGAGGGCGGCGGGAGTGATCCCGCCCCCTACCCGAATCCTTGCGGGCCTCGCAGTCGCGAACTCCGCGACGAATGCTCGACGATCAGCGCGGCTGCGACGGCAGCGTGCGCAGGTACGCGACGATGGCGTCGAGGTCCTCGTCGCGGATCCCCGCGTACCAGGCATACGCCATCGGTGGCTGCAGCTTGCGGCCATCCCGCGCGATCCCTTCACGGATGGCGCGCTTGATCTCGGCATCGCTCCATTCTCCGAGTCCCTGTTCCGGATGGGGTGTGATGTTGCGCGAAACCGCGCCCTTCCAGCTCTCGGGCAGACCCTTCACGAACGAGGGCAGGAAAGGCCTTCCGCCGGCGCCGAGCGCGGTCTCGAACTGAGGTACGCCCTGCTGCATTGGCGTGTGGCATTCCAGGCAGTGCGCAATCGTTGCGAGATATGCGCCGCGGCGAACCTTGTCCGTCAGGTCGCGCTCGCTGAAGCCGCGCTCCGCCTCCGGAAAGATCTCCCGCTTGACCGGCAGGCGATAGGTAGGCGGCGGCGTGGCGTTGCGCACCGCCGGGACCGAGCGCACGTAGGCGACCACCGCATCGAGGTCCGCAGGCGTGAGCGCCTTGAAGAAGTTCACCGCCATCGGGTCGCCGAGAGGCTTTCCCGCAAGCGGGCCGTGATTCGGGCGAACCCCCTGCGTGATCGCTCGCTTGATCTCGTCGTCGCTCCAGCTGCCGATCCCGGTTTCTCGGTCGGGCGTGATGTTCGGTGTAGTGCCGGCAAAGGGCGGAATGTCGAAGCCGACGCCGCCACCGGCCATTTCCTTGCCGGGCACGGGTCGACCCTCGGCATCCTTGGGCGTATGGCAGCTCCCGCACGCCATGACCGTAGTTACGAGATATCGACCGCGCTCCAGCGCCGGCGTCTGCGCGATGGCGGATGCAACGCTGGCGGCGAAGAAGGAGGCAAACGCGACCACCCGGAGAGCGCGGCTCGCCGCACATGCTCTTTGACGCCGCCGCGCGGCGCGCGGGTTCGACGGTTGCTTAACTTTCATGGGGTCTCCGGTGCTGGTCGATCGAACCGTTGTGTTGTCGCACTTCGCGGTCCTCCGCGGCGATGACGGACGGTCCCGATCACGCGCGCCCCGATGCTGCGAGCATGTCCTTCGTGCGTCAAGGGCTTTCGGCGGCAATTGCCCCTTCGTTGCGCGTCGGACTCACCCCCTCGAACATCGCAATCGACTCGACATGCCCGGTGTGCGGGAACATGTTGATCACGGCTGCGGCCATCAGCGCATATCCGCGCTCGTGCACCAGCACGGCAGCGTCGCGTGCGAGCGTCGCCGGGTTGCACGACACGTAGACGATCCGTCGCAGCGCGTTTTCGTCGGCGGCAGCGGGGAGCGCCTTCACGAGTTCGATTGCGCCTTCGCGCGGCGGGTCGATCAGCACCTTGGCAAGAGGAAGCAGTGACACGATATGTTCCGCCGTCACCTCGCACAGGTTGACGACGGCGAAGCGCGTGCTGTCGTGCAAACCGTTGTGGTCGGCGCTTTGTGCGGCCCGCCGTACCAGCGCTTCGCTACCCTCGATGCCGACCACGCGCGCGCCACGGCGCGCGAGCGGAAGCGTGAAATTGCCGAGTCCGCAGAAGAAGTCGGCGATGCGCTCGCCGGGACGAGGGTCGAGCAGTGCGACCACCCGCCGCACGAGCACGCGGTTGATCTCCTGGTTGACTTGCGTGAACTCCGTGGGACCGAATGGCAGCCTCACGCCGAACTCGGGCAGCGTGTACGCAAGCGATGCGTCTGCCGGATGAAGCGGGACAACCGTCGCCGGACCGCCGGTCTGCAGCCAGAGCTGGACGTCGTGCGCAACGGCGAAAGCGCGCAACGTCGCTTCGTCCTCCGACGCCAGCGGCGCGAGGATGCGCAGCACCAGCGCATGCACCGGCACGATGTCGCCGGGCGCTGCCGAGGCACCGGGTCGATCGCCGATCGCCACTTCGATCTGCGGGAGCCGATCGCGGATGGTCAGCGCCTCGACGAGCCGGCGCAGCGCGGGGAGCAGATCCGAGATCCTTCGCGGCAGCACATGGCATTCGCGCATGTCGGCCACAAAACTCGACTTGCGCTCGTGGAACCCCACCAGCACACCGCCCTTCTTCGGCACGTTGCGCACCGACAACCGCGCCCGCAGCCGGTAGCCCCACGCGGGACCATAGACGGGCGGCATGATCCGGTCGGCGCGTACGCGACCGATGCGCAGGAGCGCTTCCTCCAGCACCCGCTGCTTTGCCGCCACCTGCAGCGACAGGTCGGCGTGCTGCAGCGTGCACCCGCCGCAGACGCCGAAATGCGGGCAACGGGGCACGACGCGCGACGCGGACGCCTCCAGCACGCGTTCGACGCGGGCGATTTCGTAGGTGGGCTTGCGCTTCAGCGTGACGAGCGTCACGAGCTCGCCCGGCAGCGCGCCCTCGACGAACACCGCCTTGCCTTCGACGCGCGCAAGTCCGCGACCCTCCTGGTCGAGCGACTCGATGCGAACGGGCGGAGCAGGGGACGGAGCGGGCATGCGAAAGACCGCACGGCCGCACGCGCGGCGCGAGGGAGGGGATTCTACCCGTCTGCCGCAGGAGCGCTCCGGTAGAATCGAGAGTTTCCCGCTTCGCGGGTCGCCACGCTTCGTCCCGATGCGTCTCCTCGCGCTCGATTCCTCGACCGATTGGCTCTCCGTGGCTGTAGGTGACGGCGCGCGCTGGTTCGAGTGCCGCGAGCGCGCGGGCCAGACCCATTCCGAGCGTGTGCTGCCGCTCGTGGATGCCGTGCTTGCGCAAGCGCAATGGCGATTGCACGACCTGGACGGCATCGCATTCGGCGCCGGTCCGGGTTCTTTCACCGGCGTGCGCATCGCGTGCGGCGTCGCCCAAGGACTGGCGTTGGGCGCGTCGCTGCCGCTGGTGCCTGTCTCCACGCTGGCCGCGCTCGCGCAGGAAGCATGGCGCAGCCGCGGCAGCACGCGCGTGTTCGCATGCCTCGATGCACGCATGCGCGAGGTGTATTTCGCCGCATGTGAACGCGACGGCGCAACCTGGCTCGACCGTGCCCAGCCGGCGGTGCGCAAGCCGGCCGACGTCGCCGTTCCGCCGGGCGAGTGGTTCGGCGCAGGCGACGGGCTCGCCGTCTATCCCGACCTCGCCGCGCAGCTTGCGCTCGCGGGCCACGACGCGACGCTGCTGCCCACCGCGCGCGCAGTCGGCGAGCTCGCGCACCCGATCCTCGTCGCCGGGCGCGGGGTCGCGCCGGAGGCCGCGCTGCCGCTCTACGTACGCCACCGCGTGGCGCTCACCCCCGGCGAACGTGCGGCCGGCGAGCGGCTCTAGCGCGATGGCGAGCCCGGTCTTCCGCGCCAGGGATGCGTCCGCGGTGCGCTGGCGACCGCTCGCGGCCGACGATCTTGTCTACGTCGCCGCGCTCGAAGCCCGGATCCATGTCGCACCGTGGACGCTCGGCAACTTCCGCGATGCGCTTGCCGCGGGCTACAGCGCACGTGTCGGCGAACGCAACGGCCACATCGTCGCCTACGGAGTGTTGATGTACGCGCCCGGCGAGGCGCAGCTGCTGAACCTCTCGGTCGTGCCGGACGCGCGGCGCGAAGGTCTCGGGCGCGCGATGCTGCTGCAGTTCGTTGCCGATGCCGAGCGCCTGGGCGCCGAGCAGATATTCCTCGAGGTCCGTATTTCCAACACCGAGGCGATCGCACTGTACGAGCAGGCTGGATTCGCCGCGGTCGGCCGCCGGATTGCCTACTATCCGCCGAACCCGCACGACGGCATGCGCGAGGACGCGCTCGTCATGCGCCGGCATCTGCGCGAAGCGATGAACGGGAGCGAGCGTGGTCACGCGTGACGAGGTCCTGCGCGAGCTCGGGCTCGCGCCGATCTGGCAGCGCCGCGCGCATGCGCCCGCCCCGGAGGCGAGGATGACCGCATCCGTGCCCGAGCCGCCGCAGGCAGCGCCCGCCCCGCGCGCGCAGGAGGACGCATCGGATCCTGCACGCCTAGCGCGGATCGCCGCGCTCGATTGGGACCGTTTCGCCGCCGATGTCGCCGCGTGCACGGCCTGCGGCCTGTGCCGAACCCGCAATCGCGCGGTGCCGGGGGTGGGCGACCGCGAGGCGAAGTGGCTGTTCATCGGTGAGGCGCCGGGCGCCGAGGAAGACGCGAAGGGCGAGCCGTTCGTGGGCCAGGCCGGGCGGCTGCTCGACAACATGCTGGCCGCGCTCGGTATGGACCGGACAACGAACGTCTACATCGCAAACGTGCTGAAATGCCGGCCGCCCGGCAACCGCACGCCCGCGGCGCTCGAGGCGGCGGCATGCCGTCCGTACCTGGAGCGGCAGATCGACCTGATCGCGCCGGAAATCATCGTCGCGCTCGGCAAGAGCGCCGCGTCGCTGCTGCTCGGCACGGACGCGAGCATCGGCAGCTTGCGCGGCAAGGTGCATCGCTACCGCGGCACTCCGCTCATCGTGACCTATCATCCGGCTTATCTTTTGCGCACGCTGCCCGACAAGGCGAAGGCGTGGGAGGATCTGCTTCTCGCCCGGCGCACGCTCGCGGCTCCCTAGGGAGCCTCTGCACAAGTGCACACGAATGCGCTGCACGGCCGAATGCGGATGGATGCGAGACGCGCGACGAAGGTCGTAGCCGAGCCTACGATGCCGAGGAGCGCGGCGAAGCAGGCGCCGCATTCGGCAGCAGCCTGGAGGGACAGGCGGTTCGGGCGGTCTGCTTTGTCGCGAGGCTTGCCAAGGGGGCCGGCCATTGGCTGCGCCTCGCTTCGCGCATACGCCTGCGGAGCGCGGAGCAGGGGCCCCGGAGCGAGTTCGGAACGAGCGAGCATGGGGATGCGACCGCGAAGCAGGCGCACGCCCCCGCCTCCGCTGCGCTCGTTCCGCAGCGCAACGCTGCGGCGGGGGCATCCCGAACCGCCTGTCGCAATCGCGCGCACTTGTGCAGAGGCTCCCTAGCACGGCGCGGCGGGTTGACCGCGGGGGCCCGGCCCGCCGCGGCCGCGCGCCTTGCGCGCTGCCGATTCGACGCGCCTTTCGCAATGCGCACTTGCGCGCACGCTCGAGAGCCCGCATATTTGGTCCGCGGACGGCGTGTCCGCCCGCCCAACCTCGGAGGTAGTCATGTTCCGCTCGCTTGCTGCCCTTCTAGCGACCCTCGCCGTGATGGCTCTCGGCGGATGCGGCTACAACACGATGCAGACGCAGGACGAGGCGATCAAGGCGTCGTGGTCCGAGGTGCTGAACCAGTACCAGCGCCGCTCCGACCTCGTGCCGAACCTGGTCAACACGGTGAAGGGCTACGCGGCGCAGGAGCGCGAGGTGCTGGAGGCCGTGACCAACGCGCGGTCGAACGTGGCCGGCCTCAAGGCCACGCCCGAGCTCATCAACGATCCGGAGGCGTTTGCCAAGTTCCAGGCGGCGCAGAACCAGCTTTCGGGCGCGCTCTCGCGGTTGCTCGTGACGGTCGAGAACTATCCGCAGCTCAAGTCCGATGCGCTGTTCCGCGACCTGCAGGCACAGCTCGAAGGCACGGAGAACCGCATCACGGTCGCGCGTAACCGCTACATCAAGTCGGTTCAGGAGTACAACTCGACAGTGCGCCAGTTTCCGACCAACCTCACGGCGATGGTCTTCGGCATGAAGGTCAAGCCGAATTTCGCAGTGGCGGACGAGGCAGCTGTCAGTGTCCCGCCCAAGGTCGACTTCGGCAAGCAACCTGGCGCGCCGGCTCCCGCCCCGGCCCCGGCTCCTGCTCCTGCGCCCGAGAAGAAGTCCGAATCCGCCAGCGAATCGCTGCTGTCGAAGGGATACTGACCGCGGCCACCGTGCCTCGGTTGGACGACCCGCGCGCCGCCCGGCCTGCGGGCGTCCTGCCCATGACTCGCGGCCGCCCTCTCGCATGAATACGCTCCCGTTCGCGTATCGCGCCGCGCCGCGCTGGGGGCATGCGCTGATGCTCCTCGCGGTGTGGCTGCTGATGTTGCCGCTTGCCGCACTCGCGCAAAACTGGGAGACGGGCTCGGACGGTCTCGCGCCCATTCCCCCGCTCACCGCGCGCGTCACCGATCTCACCGGCACGCTGTCCGGTCCGGAACGGCAGGCGCTCGAAGCGAAACTCGGGAGCTGGGAGCAGGCAACGGGCAACCAGTTCGTCGTGCTGATGGTGCCGTCCACCCAGCCGGAACCGGTCGAAGCCTACTCGCTGCGGGTCGCCGAGGCCTGGAAGATCGGGCGCAAGGGGCGCGACAACGGCATCGTGTTCCTGATCGCGAAGAACGACCGCAAGATGCGCCTGGAAGTCGGTTACGGACTGGAAGGTGCGGTTCCGGACGCGGTGGCGAAACGCATCATCGCCGAGGCGGTGACGCCGTTCTTCCGCCAGGGCCAGTTCGCCGCGGGCATCAGTGCCGGGGTCGATCGCACGATCGCCGCGGTGGAAAAGGGCGAGCCTTCCGTTGCGCCGGCCGGCTCGTCCGCGCAGCCTGCCGGCAAGCCGTCGGGCTTCAACCTCGAGACGCTGTTCATCCTGCTTTTCGTCGTCGTGCCGATCCTCGGCAGCATCCTGCGGCGCATTTTCGGCAAGTTCGTCGGCTCGACGCTCGGCGCCGGCATCGTGGGCTTCGGCGCCTGGGTGGTCGCAGGCTCGCTCCTCATCGCGATCGCTGCCGGCATCGTCGCGTGGTTCGTCATGCTCGTGTTCGGTTCGGGCGCGATGATGGCGCCCGTGCCTGGCGGGCGCGGCGGGCGCGGTGGCCCGTTCGGCGGCGGCTTCGGTGGCGGTGGCTTCGGTGGCGGCGGAGGCTTCAGCGGAGGCGGCGGCGGCTTCGGCGGCGGCGGTGCCTCAGGCAACTGGTAGCGAGGAGGACGCACAATGCCCTGGCGGCGCAAAGGCAGGTACTGGCGCCATATCGTGACCGATCGCACGGACGTGCGGCGTGCGGTGTCCGCGGCCGATCTGGCACGGCTCGAGCAGCTGATCGCCGAGGGCGAGCGGCGCCACCGTGGCCAGGTCTGCCTCGCGATCGAACCCGCGCTGCCGCTTGCGCGCGTCTCCGAGGAACTGTCGCCGCGCGAACGTGCGCTCGAGGTGTTCGGGCTGATGCGTGTCTGGGACACCGAGGAGAACTGCGGCATCCTCGTCTACCTGCTGCTCGCCGATCGCGATGTCGAGATCATCGCCGATCGCGGCATTCACCGGGTCGTCGGCGATGTGGCCTGGCAGGCGATCTGCACGAAGATGGAGGCGGCGTTCCGCGAGGGCCGCTTCAACGACGGCCTCGGCGAAGGCCTGCAGGCGATCAACGCGCTGCTGGCGCAGCACTTTCCCCGCAGCGAAGCCGGGCCGAACGAACTCGTGGATCGTCCCCGCATCCTCTGAATCGGGCAGCGCAAGCGCGCAGGCCGCGGTGGTCCGGCGCTGTCCGACATTCAGAACCTGGGTCCTCAGTGCCCGTGCGGGCCCTTTTCCATTCCGATCAGGTGCAGCGAATCGCCCTGCCGCTGGTTCCACTGGTGGCGCACCAGCACGAGCGTCATCGTCCCGGACACGAACAGGCCGAACAGCACGATCACGGTACTGATCGTCAGGCCGGCCTTCAGCATCAGCGCGTAGAGGCCGACCATCACCAGAATGCCGATGTTCTCGTTGAAATTCTGGACCGCGATCGAGTGGCCCGCGCCCATCAGGATGTGGCCGCGATGCTGCAGCAATGCGTTCATCGGCACGACGAAGAAGCCAGCGAGCCCACCGATCATGATCATCAGGAACACCGCAACCGGCAGGGCCTTCACGAAGATGATGCCCATGACGATCAGGCCCATCGCGATGCCGAGCGGGATCACGCCAACCGAGCCGCGCAGCGACACGAACCGCGCCGCGAGGATGGCGCCGGCGGCGATGCCGATCGCGACCACGCCCTGGAGATACGAGGCTTGCGACAGGTTGAAGCCGAGCGCCGTCGCCGCCCAGTCGATCACGATGAACTGGAGCGTCGCGCCCGCGCCCCAGAACAGCGTCGTCGTGGCGAGCGAGATCTGCCCGAGCTTGTCGCGCCACAGAAGGCTCACGCAGTGCGAGAACTCCTGGATCAGGAACAGCGGATTCTTGCTCGGGATGCGGTGATCGACGCCGGTGTCCGGAATGAACCAGTTGAACACCGCGGCGATCACGTACCCCAGCATGATCACCGCGATCGCCGCTTCGGGCGGGGAGTCGACGCCACTTTCGAAATCGGGGATGTCGAACCCGAGCAGATAGGTCGACATGCGCGGGCTGATCAGGAAGCCGCCCAGCAGCACGCCGAGGATGATCGAGCCGACGGTCGTGCCCTCGATCCAGCCGTTCGCCACCACCAGCTGCTGCGGCGGAAGCAATTCGGTCAGGATGCCGTACTTGGCCGGTGAGTACGCGGCCGCGCCGAAGCCGACGACCGCGTAGGCCATGAGCGGATGCAGCGTGAACAGCATCAACGCGCAACCAACCACCTTGATGCCGTTGGTGAGGAGCATCACGCGGCCCTTGGGCATCGAATCGGCGAATGCGCCGACCAGTGGCGCCAGCAGCACGTACGAGATGACGAAACACTGCTTGAGCGCGGGCGTCATCCACGCGGGCTCGTTCAACTCCCGCAGCAAGGCAATGGCGGCCACCAGCAACGCGTTGTCGGCGAGCGAGCTGAAGAACTGCGCCGCCATGATGGTGTAGAAGCCGGCCTTCATCGATCGTGCGGGGCGTGGGTCCGGGGTCGTGCCTGGCAGGGCGCGAACGCAAGCCGCCGCGCCCGGTCCGGTATAATTCTTCTAGAGAGGCGAGAAGGCCGGCGCTTTATACCATGATTGCTCCCCGGCCCGAAGCTGCCGTTCCCGCTTGCACCGCATTGTGCTGGACGGGTCGCCGAGCCCTCCGCTCGCCGACGCTCCGCTGACCAAGTCCCGCGATGGCCCGCCCCCTCGTCGCGCAGATCAACCTTGCTGCGGTGCAGTCCAACCTCGCGCTGGCCCGTGCCAAGGCGCCGCAGACCCAGATCCTGGCCGTGGTCAAGGCGAACGCCTACGGTCATGGACTCGCTCGAGTGCTCCCCGCGCTCGACGACGCCGACGGCCTCGCGCTGATCGAGCTCGACGCGGCGGTGACGTTGCGCGAACACCACTACACGCGGCGGGTCGTGCTGCTCGAGGGGTTTTTCAACGAGCGCGAGCTGACGGAGATCGCGGCGCGAAGGCTCGCCGTGGTTGTGCACCACATGGAGCAGGTCGCGATGCTCGAGCGTGCCCCGCTGTCCCGCCCGCTCGAGGTCTTCGTCAAGATCAACACCGGCATGAACCGGCTCGGCATCGCACCGGGGGAAACCGCCACGGTCTGCGAGCGGCTCTCGCATGCACCTGCGGTCGCCGCGCTGCGGCTGATGACGCATCTCGCGCGCGCCGACGAGGACGACGGCGTCGAGGAGCCGCTTGCGGTTTTCGAGGCGGCGTGCCGGGGCTTGCGCTATCCCCGCTCGATCGCCAACTCGGCCGGCGTCATCCGCTTCGCGGACGTTGGCGGCGACATCGTGCGGCCGGGCATCATGCTCTACGGCGCATCGCCGTTCCCCTACGATACCGCGGAGATGCTCGGCCTGACGCCGGTGATGACGCTGCGCTCCGAGATCATCGCGGTGCAGGAGCTGAAGCCCAACGACAGCGTCGGCTACGGCGGCGCGTACACCGCGTCACGCGCGCACCGCGTGGGCGTCGTCGCGTGCGGCTATGCGGACGGCTACCCGCGGCACGCGCCCAACGGCACGCCGGTGCTCGTGTGCGGCAAGAAGGTTCGCATCGCCGGGCGCGTGTCGATGGACATGATCACCGTCGATCTGACCGAGGTGCCGGAGGCTCGCATCGGCAGCCCGGTCGTGCTCTGGGGCGAGGGATTGCCGGTGGACGACGTCGCCGCCGCGGCCTCGACGATCGGCTACGAGCTGCTGTGCGCGGTTGCGCCGCGCGTACGCTTCGTCGCCACGAACGTCGGCCGGATCGACGTCGAGCTTTGATTTGACGCGGGGACCGACCGGCCGCCGACCTCTGATGCGTGATACCTGATACCGGATGGCTGCCATGTACATCGTCGTAACCGGAGCGGCCGGATTCATCGGCTCCAACCTCGTGCGCGCGCTGAACGACCGCGGCGAGAAGAACATCATCGCCGTCGACAACCTGGCCCGCGCCGACAAGTTCCGCAACCTCGTCGATTGCGAGATCGCCGACTATCTCGACAAGGACGAGTTCCTCACGCGGCTCGTCGAGGACGAGTTCGACGACGACCTGTCCGCGATCCTGCACCAGGGCGCCTGCTCCGACACGATGGAGACCGACGGCCGCTACATGATGCGCAACAACTATCGCTACTCGGTCGCGCTGCTTCACCACTGCCAGGACAACGACATCCCGCTTTTGTACGCATCGTCGGCTTCGGTCTACGGGGGCGGCACCGTGTTCCGCGAGCACCGCGAGAGCGAGGCGCCGCTCAATGTCTACGGCTACTCGAAGTTCCTGTTCGACCAGTACGTGCGCGGCGTGCTGCCCGAGCGCACGGCGCCGATCGTCGGCTTCCGCTACTTCAACGTCTACGGACCGCGGGAGCAGCACAAGGACCGGATGGCGTCGGTGGCCTTTCACTTCTTCAACCAGTACCGCGCCGAGGGTCGCGTCAGGCTTTTCGAAGGCTCGGGCGGCTATGGGGCGGGCGAGCAGCGCCGCGATTTCGTGTCGGTCGAGGACGTGGTCAAGGTCAATCTCGACTTCCTCGACCACCCGGAGTGGTCCGGGATCTTCAACTTGGGCAGCGGAAATGCGACGACCTACAACGAGATGGCGGCCGCGGTGATCAACGCCGTCGAGACCGCTGCAGGCCGCCGCGCGCGCACCACGAGTGACCTCGTCGCCGCCGGCGTGATCGAATACATCCCGTTCCCGCCGGCGCTGGCCGGCAAATACCAGAGCTTCACGCAGGCCGATTTGACGAAACTGCGCGCCGCCGGCTACGTCGCGCCGATGTTTTCGGTCGACGAAGGCGTCGGCCGCTACGTCCATCGTCTGATGGCGGCCCTGTAGCGCGCCGTCGTACTGTCCTCCGTGTCCGCCGCGCCGCGCATGGTGCGCGAGCGCCGGGCGGCCAACACGGAGGATGCGATGAAAAAGCTGTTGTTCGGACTGGTGGCGTTCCTGCTTTCCACCGCGGTACTCGCCGCGGTCAACCTCAACACGGCGTCGAAGGATGAGCTCGTCGGGCTGCCCGGCATCGGGCCCGCCAAGGCGCAGGCGATCGTCGACTACCGCACCGCGAACGGCCCGTTCAAATCGGTCGAGGACGTGCGCAAGGTCAAGGGCATCGGCGAAAAGCTGTTCCAGCAGTTGAAGCCCGAGCTATCCGTGAGCGGCGGCGCCAAGGTCGCCGCTGCGGCCCCGGCCACTCACGCCGGCGGCAAGGCAGACGCCAAGGCGGACTCGAAGCCGGCTGCGCGGTCGGACGCCGGCAAGATCGCCAAGGACGAAAAGCCCCGGAAGTGACCGCTTCCGGCGATACGGAGTTCCGGTTGCACAGGGCGGAGGGCCCGCGCGGGCCTTCCGCCTGCGCGCGCGTTGTTCGATCACGAGCTTCGCCGCCGCGAGCAGGCCGGCAAGTGTCAACCCGTCATGATCCCGGGGCGTTCTGGATACCGAGTCGGCGGCTCCTGCCGGCTTTCGTCATAACCGCTCACCCGCCCCGGAGAAGAACGATGAAACGTCTGTTCGTGTTCCTGTTCGCGCTGCTGTTCTCGACAGTCGCGCTTGCCGCGATCAACATCAACACCGCGTCGAAGGAGGAATTGGAAGCGCTTCCCGGGATCGGTCCCGTGAAGGCGCAGGCAATCATCGACTACCGCAAAGCCAAGGGCCAGTTCAAGTCGATCGAGGACATCAAGAACGTCAGCGGCATCGGTGACGCGACGTTCGAAAAGCTGAAGGGCGAGATTTCGGTCAGCGGACGCAGTGGTGCGCTCGCACCCGCCAAGTCCGAGCCCGCGAAGTCCGCCACGCCGGCCGCCGCCGGTGCAGCGGCAGCAGGCGCCGCGGCGACCCCGCAGGCACCCGTGAAGGCCGCCGCACCTGCGGCACCCCCGGTTGCGGCGCCCGCGCCCGCGCCCGCCAAGTCTGAGCCCGTCAAGGCCGCGGCACCCACTACGGCGCCGCCTGCGCCGGCCAAGTCGGAGGCCGCGAAGTCCGCCACGCCGGCTACCGCTCCCGCCACGGCGCCGGCTGCGCCGGCAAAGTCCGCCGACAAGGCCAGGGAAGAGAAGGCCGTGAAGTCCGATAAGGTGACCACAAAGGACACGAAGGACGCGAAGGAACCCGACAAGGCCAAGAAGTAGACGAGGCCCTGTTCGTTCGCGCCTCGGCGCCCATGCAGGTCGTTGCAAGCGCGTGAGCGAGCACAAGTTCGTGCCCGATGGCGGGCGTCTAAGCGGTAATCGTCGCGGCCCGTTCGGTCTCGCATGGCACGTGGGAGGACCGGCATGAGCAGGCTCGCCGCCATCGTGGTCATGCTCGCGCGCACCGTTCGGGATTTCGTCGTCCTGTTCGGCTGGTACCTGTTGCTGCTGGCGCTGGGTCTTGCGCTTGCACTTCTGCTCCTGCCGGGCTAAATGGGCGCGCAATGCATGCGCTCGCCGCGCGTCGCGTGCTGCGAGCCCGCTGTCTCAGCCATTCGGCGAAGCCTCTGCCGACCCGTCGCGTGTACGCCGATTCGGCCGTCCTGCCTCGGGCATTCGTTACAATCGGCCATTCGCATCGTCATCGGCGGTTCCGCCTTGGTTCCGATCTATCCCACGCTCGCCGACACCGTAGGCAACACGCCTCTCGTGCGCCTCGCCCGCATGCCGGGGCACACGACCAACGTGATCCTCGGCAAGCTCGAGGGCAACAACCCGGCCGGCTCGGTCAAGGACCGGCCCGCGCTTTCGATGGTCGAGGAAGCCGAGAAGCGCGGCGACATCAAGCCTGGCGACACGCTGATCGAGGCGACCTCCGGCAACACCGGGATCGCGCTCGCGATGGTCGCCGCGATGAAGGGCTACCGGCTTGTGCTCGTGATGCCCGAGAACCAGTCGCTCGAACGGCGGCAGGCGATGGCCGCGTACGGCGCCGAGATCGTGCTCGTGACGAAGAGCGGCGGCATGGAACTGGCGCGCGACACGGCCGAGAAGATGCGCGCCGAGGGTCGGGGAATCATCCTCGACCAGTTCGCCAATCCCGACAATCCGCTCGCGCACTATCGCGGCACCGGCCCGGAGATCTGGCGCGACACCGGCGGCCGCATCACGCACTTCGTCTCGGCGATGGGCACCACCGGCACGATCATGGGCGTTTCCCGCTACCTGAAAGAGGTGAAGCCCGACGTGGTGATCGTCGGCGCGCAGCCCGACGAAGGCTCGTCCATTCCGGGAATCCGTAAATGGCCCGAGGCCTATCTGCCGCGGATCTTCGACCGCTCGCGCGTCGATCGCATCTTGCAGGTATCGCAGGCGGAGGCCGAGCAGACCATGCGCCGCATGGCCACGGAGGAGGGCATCTTCTGCGGCGTTTCCGCCGGCGGCGCCTGCGCGATCGCGCTGCGAATCTCGCGCGAAGTCGAGAACGCGACGATCGTTTTCGTCGTTTGCGACCGCGGTGACCGCTACCTTTCCACCGGCGTGTTTCCGGCATGAACGTGCCGAAGACCGTCCGCAGTCACGCCATCGCCCGGCGCCGGTCGCGGTGACAACCATCCTCGTCTTCGACATCGAAACCGTGCCGGACATCGCCGGCATCCGGCGCGTGCACGACGTGCCCGCGGGGCTCGGCGACGCCGATGTGCACGCGTGGTTCGCGCAGCAGCGCCGCGCGACGACGGGCAGCGACTTCGCGCCGCATTACCTCCAGAAAGTCGTCGCGGTGAGCTGCGTGCTGCGCGACGCGCAGCGCTTCCAGGTGTGGTCGCTGGGCGAGCCGGACGATGGCGAGCCCGAGCTCATCCGCCGTTTCTTCGAAGGCATCGATCGATTCACGCCGCAGCTCGTCTCGTGGAACGGCGGCGGCTTCGACATGCCGGTGCTGCATCACCGCGCGCTGCTGCACGGCGTCGCGGCACCGCGCTACTGGGACTGGGGCGACGACGATCGCGACTTCAGGTACAACAACTACCTGAACCGCTATCACACTCGCCACCTGGACCTGATGGACGTCCTCGCGCAGTACCAGCCGCGCGCCTATGCCGGACTCGATGCGGTCGCGCGTCTTTGTGGTTTCCCGGGCAAGCTCGGCATGGACGGCAGCGAGGTTCACGGCGCCGTGCAGTCCGGCCGGCTCGCCGAAGTCCGCGCCTATTGCGAGTGCGACGTGCTCAACACCTACCTCGTCTACCAGCGCTTCCGGCTGATGCGAGGCGAGCTGACCGCGGGGCAATACGCGGCCGAGATCTCGTTCGTGCGCGAGCGCCTCGCGGCGAACGGTGCACCGCACTGGAAGGCGTTTCTGTCCGCGTGGGACGCGCAGGTCGCGGGCTAGCCCCAATACTCTTCACTTAGGTACCTGACTGCGCTAAGCTCGTGCTTTCCACGGCAGGAGGACGGGCGATGGCACGCACGCTGGCGGCACTGCCCGAGGGAAGTCGGATCACCGACTACATCAGCCTCGGGGTAATCACCAAGACCTTCCCGTTGAAACGAGTGCGCGCGGTGCTGGCGGCGACTGGCAGAGCCAGTCAGCGCGAGCGGGACCTCCCCGCCCATGTGGTCGTCTATTACGCCATTGCCTTGACGCTGTACATGCAGTCGTCGTACCGCGAAGTGCTGCGGTGCCTGCTCGAAGGCGTGCAATGGCTGCTGGACCCAACGGTGACGCTCAAGGTAGCCGGCAACTCGGGCATCTCGCAGGCCCGCACGCGTTTGGGGTGGGAGCCATTGCGACAGTTGCACGATGAGGTCGTGAAGCCCATTGCCGTGGCCGCCACCAAGGGGGCTTGGTACCGCGGCCTGCGCCTGGTGAGCGTGGACGGCAGCACCTTGGAGGTGACCGACGAGGCTGCCAATGATGAAGCCTTCGGTCGACCGGGAGCCAGCCGTGGCACGAGCGCCTTTCCCCAATTGCGTTTCGTGGCGCTGGTCGAGAACGGCACCCATGTGCTGTTCGGTACCCAGTTGGGCTCCTATGCCACCGGCGAGATCACGTTGGCCAAGGCCGCGTTGAGCGCCTTGCGCAAGGGGATGTTGTGTTTGGCCGATCGGAATTTCTTCGGCTTCTCGCTGTGGGTGCAGGCCCGGAGCACGGGTGCTGATCTGTTGTGGCGGATCAAGATCAACGCTCGCTTGCCGCGCGACCAACCCTTGGTCGACGGCTCGTATTTGAGTCGTATCTACGCCTCGGACAACGATCGCCGACATCAGCGCAATGGCGTGACGGTGCGCGTCATCGAGTACCGGCTGCAAGGCGTGACCGATGCCGAGCCGATCTATCGACTGTTGACCAGCCTGCTCGATCCCGCGCAGACACCGGCCACCGAACTCGCCGCTCTCTATCACGAGCGCTGGGAGATCGAAACCGCTTTGGCCGAACTGAAGACCCACCTGCGTGGCGCCAAGATCGTCCTGCGCAGCAAAACCCCCGACTTGGTCCGGCAGGAGTTCTACGGTCTGATGATGGCGCACTTTGCGGTCCGCGGATTGATGCACGAGGCTGCTCTCAAAGCCGACACCGATCCCGACCAACTTTCGTTTCTGCATGCCGTGCGCGTAGTCCGGCGCAAACTCGCAACGGTCCACGCTATTCCCCCCTCGGCTGCGGAAACAGTTTCATGATCGCGTCCTTGAGGAAATCCTGCAGGAGCGCGTCGTCTCCAGCCGCGGCCGGCGCAATCCGCGCGGCGTCAAGCGCAAGATGAGCAACTTCCCGCTGCGCCCTCGTCACGCCACGCCCCTCAAGTCCATCGACATCGAAAAAGCCATCAGGATTGTTAAGTGACGAGTATTGGGGCTAGCCCGGATGTTTCACCGGGGCGCGGGAATTTGGCGTGGCGGTTTGCGCCCTGGATCGGGCGCAGCCGACGACGCCAATAGCAGCGACGATTGGCGAGGAGAGCAAGCCCGAGCCAGGTGCAAAACGACCGCCAAAAACCGCGCAGTCCGCCCGTCCAACGTGCTCCGCCGGTGGCGGGTCCCAAGTGCTCGGCAAGGCTCGAGTCTTCATTGAATCGGCGGCGGCCTGGTGAATTATCCGGGCTGGGGTAGCCGCTGCGTCGCCGATCAGGCGCGGACGAACGGCACGGGCTCGTAAACCCCACCGAGCACGTCGCGCGAATCCATGCTCCACCAGCGTTCGAGCACGGTCGCGTAAAGCTGGCGGAAATCGAGCGCGTGGTTTGGATTGCCCTCGCTCGACAAGCGGGTAAGGTCCGCCGCTTCGCCGTACAGTCCGCCGGCGACACGTCCGCCGATTGCGAAATGGACGCTGGCAGTGCCGTGGTCCGTGCCGTTCGACAGGTTCTCTCTGGGGCGCCGTCCGAACTCGGCGTAGGTGAGGACCAGCGTTTCGCTCCAGCGCCCGAGCTCCTGCAGCGCGGCCCGCAGCGCGACCAGCCCCTGCGCGAGTTCGCCGTGCAGCCGTGCGTGGGTCGCCGGCTGGTTGGCGTGCGTGTCGTAGCCCGCGAGCGTGAGCCGCACCGCTGCCACGCCGGCGCGATTGGCGATCACCTGGGATGCGGTGCGTACCGCGTTGCCGAAGCCGCCCGCGGGAAATGGCGTCGCGAACGCGTGCGGCCCTTCGAACTTGGCCGCTGCCTGCATGATGTCGCCTTCGACCTTCAGGATGTGCGCGAGCGCCGGATTGCGCGCATCGCCCGCGGCCTTGGCGAGGCGCGCGCGGCGCAGGAACTGCTCGGGGTCGGCAAGTGCCACCGTGCGCGTCGCGATGCCGGCGAGCGGGCCGAGGTCCGCAGAACCGATGACGACGCCGTCCGCAGCGAACGCGTTCGGCACCGGAGCCGCGACGAACGTGCGCGCAAGCCAGCCGTCGGCCAGATACTGGTCGCTCCTCGATGCCGTGTCCCAGATCTCGATCGAACGGAAGTGCGAAAGGTTGGGCGCAGGATAGCCCACGCCCTGCAGCACCGCGAGCTCGCGCGCATCCCACAGCGGCACGAGCGGCGCGAGCGCGGGATGGAGCCCGACGCGATCGGTGAGCTGCAGGACCTGGTCGCGTGCGATGCCGATCTTGGGGCGCAACGCCGCATACGTCGGGTCGGCGTAGGGCACCAGTGTATTGAGCCCGTCGTTGCCACCCTTCAATTCCACCAGCACGAGCAACCTGCGATAGGCGTCCTTGGCAGCCTGCGCGAATGCGGCCGACGCTGCGCCGACCGTCGGCGCGACGGCGAGCGCGGCGGACCGCAGCAGGAACGACCGGCGCGAATGGGCGTTCATCGACGCTCGGGCGGGACTACTTGAGCTGGAAGGCAGGATCGAGCAGCACCGCGCGCACGAGCGCGGCACTGTTCGCGTCGTCGGGCACCGCCGGCGGCGCGTCGATCGCGATCAGCAGTTGCACGGCGTTCGCACGCTTGTCCGAAGGCGTTGCCCCCGGAAGCCCGGCGATCCACGCGCCGCTGTCGAACCGCAGGCCGCGCAATCCGCGGTCCATCGCCCGCGCGAAACGCTGGCTGCGCTGCCGGTCGTCGACGGCGGCGATCGCTTGCGCAGTGGTCTCCTCGTTCGCCGCCACGGCGGATGCGCGCATTGCCGCAATCCGCACCGTAGGATCGTCGCTGCCGGCGACGCGCTCGAGGAACTGCTTGCGCAGGAGCAGCGTGTTGGTGTTGATCCACGCATCCCCGCCCGGCCAGCCCTTGACGTTGGGCGGCGCAAACAGGTTCTGTCCCATCCCGGCGGCGGCGAGCGCGAAAGGCAATGCGTCGTTCGGGGCGATCCCGAGCTGGCGCAGCGTGCCGACGACGAGCTCGACCGGGCTCTTGACGAGCGCGCCGCGCGCGGCCGGCGCGTAGAACGCGTCGGCGGTCAGCAGTTCGAACAGCGCAATCCTGATCTCGTAGTTCGAGTCGCGGAATGCGCGCGCGATCCGCCGCACCTCGGCCGCATCCGGGTCGGGCGAGACGAACTCGCGCCACAGCCGCGTCACGACGTACTCGGCCGTCGCGGTCTCTCCAAGCAGGATTTCGAGGACGTCATCGCCGTTGAATCGCCCGGTGCGCCCGAGCACGGTCTTTTCGCCCGCATCGTGCTGGAACGGGCGGTTGACGAAAGTGCCGCGCTCACGATCCAGGCTCCAGCCCGTGAAGGCGCGCGCCGCATCCTTGACGTCCTGTTCGCGATAGCGCCCTTCGCCCAGCGTGAAAAGCTCCATCACCTCGCGTGCGAAGTTCTCGTTCGGCTGGCCGCGCCGGTTCTGCACGCCGTCGAGGTAGATCAGCATCGCCGGTTCCCTGGACGCGGCGTGGAGCAGCGTGGCGAAGTTGCCGAGCGCATTGGCGCGGAACGTCGCGTTCTGGCGGTACATGAGCCGCGCGATACGGACTTTCTGCTGGCTGGAGACGAAGTGGTTGTGCCAGAAAAGCGTCATCCGCTCGGTCAGTGGTGAGGGCGTGACCAGCATTTCCTGCATCCACCACGCCCGGAGTTCCAGCCCCTCGCGCAGCTGCTGCCGCTGGAATGCCTGGCGCTCCTCGACGCTCGCGTCCTCGCCGCGCGGCACGCGCAGCGGCGAGGTGTCGGTGAGCGCCGCGGGAACCGGCGTGACGGCATCGGTCCGTGTCTCGCGCAGCAGCCGCTCGACAGCGTGCATCCGGGTCAGCGGTGCGTACGCCTGCACCTCGGCCGCGGTCGGTCCGAAGCCGGTGCGCGCAAGCAAATGGCGGGCGTCGGCGTCGCCCAGCACTTGCGACGGGGAGGCGTGCGCGAGTGGCGCGAGCGCGAAGAAAAGCGCCGCGCCGACGGCGGGCAGCGCATCGTGCACATTCGGTTGCGGCATCGGCGAATCCTTCACAGGCCGGACTCACTCCGGGGGTTTTCGGTCGATTGCGATCAGCAGCGCGGGCGTCCCGGCAGGATCGACGGGTTCGCGAGAGTTTGCGCGAGCACGCTTGGCGCGCAACCGGCAACGTGTAACGGTCTGTTGCGAAGCGGCACGCACTGCAACGTTGGTTACAACCGCACGGTTCCCCGCCCCAGCGCGATGACTCGTCCGGAAACGCGGATACGGCGCTCGGCCGTCACCTCGAGCCCGAGCCGGGAGGGGCGTCCCACGGCGTCGCCCTGGGCAACGTCGAGTCGCTGCGGCAGGGCTGCGCCCGTCGCGAGCAGCCACCCGCCGAGGTTCGCGCAGGCGGATCCGGTGCCCGGATCCTCGACGACCGCTCCATGCTTGAAAAAGAAGAAACGCGCACGCACCTCGCGCCCGTCGCGCGCGAACACGTAGGCCATCGCTCGCGACTCGTTCGAGGCGTGGCGCGAGAGCAGGTCGGCGTGTGGCGCAGCGCGCGCGACCGCCGCGGCGGAAGTGAGCGGAACCACCAATTGCTCGCTGCCGGTATCCACCCACAGCGGCGTCTCGCCGATGTCCGCGACATCGAGACCGAGCGCGGCCGCAAGCTCCTCGCGCGACGATGTCGGCGTGCGGTGTTTCGGCGTATTGGCGTCGAGTGTCCAAACATCGCCCCGTGCGGCAACCGGGATGATGCCCGCCTGCATTTCGAGCGTCAGTCGATCGCCGCATCCCGTCGTATCGCGCACGACATGAGCGGTACCGAGCGTCGGATGCCCGGCGAACGGCATCTCGAACGCCGGTGTGAAGATCCGCACCCGCGCTGTGGCGACCGACGAGGGCAGGACGAACGTCGTTTCCGACAGGTTGAACTGCAGCGCCAACGCCTGCATGGTCGCGTCGTCGATACCGCGCGCGTCCTCGAACACGCAGAGCGGGTTGCCGGCGAGCGGCGACTCGGCGAAGACGTTGACGAGGCGATACGCGTGGTCGTTCATGTGGCTTGCGCCACGACTTTCCCTTCGAGCCGGGAGAGCAGATCCCGCGCGGCGCACCGGAAATCCTCCGGGGCGATACCTTCCATCCGCACGATCGTGGCGTTCGCATCGTCGGGAAAGTTGCGCTCGATCGAGCGGGTGTAGGTCGGATCGTAGTGGGCGACGAGCAGATCCGCGACCAGCGCGTCGAATTCGCCCGCAGCCGCAGCCGCGGCCCAGCGGTCGATCGTGCTGCGGCCGAGCAATGGGACGAGCGGCTGCAGCCTTGCGGAGAGCGCGACCGGATCGGCGAGGAAGTGCGCGTACTCCTCCTCGAGCAGCGCGATGCGCAACGCGTTCGGGGTTTGGACGCGTACGCAGGGGGAGCGCCGCATCGCCTCGAGCAGCGTGTCCGGCAGCTGCACGCGCCCGATCTTCCTGCTCTCCGATTCGACAAAGACCGGCCGGGCGCGATCGAGCCTCGACAGGGCGTCGCAGAGCGCGCTTTCGAAGCCCTTCTGCGAGGGTTGCGGCTCGTTCGGCACGTCGCCGAGCAGCGAGCCCCTATGGCTCGCGAGGCGCTCGAGGTCGAGCACCTGCGCGCCTTCGGCGGCCAGCGCGGCGAGCAGCCGGCTCTTGCCCGATCCGGTGAGACCGCACACGACACGGTAGTCGAACCCGGCGGGACGCGTCGCGAGTTGCAGCACGACGTGGCGGCGCCAGCTGCGGTACCCGCCGTCGAGTTGCACGGCACGCCAGCCGATCTCGTTCATCACGTGCGCGAGCGAGCGGCTGCGCTGGCCGCCGCGCCAGCAGTGGACGAGCGGCGACCAGTCGCGCGGCCGGTCGGCGAACGCTTCGACGATCGCCGCGATGTTGCGCGAGATCAGCGCCGCGCCGACCTTCTTCGCCTCGAACGCAGACGCCTGCGCGTGCAGCGTTCCGACGTGCGCGCGCTCCTCGTCGGAGAGCACGGGACAGTTGATCGCCCCGGGCAGGTGGTCGATCGCGAACTCGGCCGGCGTGCGTACGTCGATGCGCACCGGGTGGGCCGCGAGCGCGTCGATTCCCACCCGGCTGCGGGCGGCAACGCTCGCGGGAGCGGTCATCGCTTCCCGCTCGCGAGCAGCGGCTTCAGCGCCGGCCAGACAATATCGAGGATGCGCGACTGCGCTTCGACCGTCGGGTGGATGCGATCGGCCTGGAACAGCTCGTGGTTCTCGCCGAAGCCGTCGAACAGGTACGGCACGAGTGCTGCCTTGCGCGAATGCGCGACCTCGGTGAACACCGCATCGAACTCGCGCACGTAACTTCCGCCGTAGTTCGGCGGCAGCTTCATCCCGAGCAGCAGCACCCTGGCGCCCGCCTTCTGCGCCTTGATCACCATCGAGTCGAGGTTCGTACGCGTCCGTTCGAGCGGCTGACCGCGCAGCGCGTCGTTGCCGCCCAGCTCGATCACCACGATCGCCGGCTTGTACTCCTTGAGCAGCGTCGACATCCGCGCGTTCCCCCCGGCGGTCGTGTCGCCGCTGATCGAGGCGTTGATCACGCGGTGGGGGTATTGCTCGGTGGCAAGGCGCGCCTTCAGCAGACTGACCCATCCCTTCGTCGGCGGCAGGCCGTATGCCGCGGAGATCGAATCGCCGACGACGAGCAGCGCCGGCGGCTCTGCCGCAAGCGCCTGCGCTGCCGGCGCCAGCCCCAGCGCCAGTCCGAGCCCGAGGAGGAAGCGGCGACGAGAGGATGTGGGCGTTGCCATGGCGGAATTCTAGAGGGACGCTGCGCGCGACGCGAGTGCTGCGCGACGAGCGTGCCCATCATCCGGCCGGGAGGCGGGGGGGCAAGGTAGAATCGTCGGGCTGCCGCAGGGCCCCAGCCCGGATGTTTCACCGGGGCGCGGGAATTTGGCGTGGCGGGTTGCGCCCTGGATCGGGCGCAGCCGACGTCGCCAATAGCAGCGACTGTGGGCGAGGAGAGCAAGGCCGAGCCAGGCGCAAAACGACCGTTAAATACCGCGCAGTCCACCCGTCCAACCTGCTCCGCCGGTGACGCGTCCCAAGTGCCTGGCAAGGCTTGAGTCTTCACTAAATCGGCGGCGGTCCGGTGAAATATCCGGGCTAGGGCTCGACAGTCGCCAGGCGGCGGTTGAAACCGGGTGGCGACGGTCGCATCTAACCGGCTCGCGTCCCGCGAACCGGCCCCTTCCCATGCCCGATAAAGCGATACTCCGCGCCGAGGCGCTCACCAAGGTGGTCCAGAGCGGCGATGCGCCGCTCACGATCCTCGACGCAGTGTCGTTCGACGTGTCTCCGGGCGCTGCCGTGGCGGTTGTCGGGGCGTCGGGATCGGGCAAGACCACGCTGCTCGGCCTGATGGCGGGGCTCGACCGGCCGACCTCGGGCGAAGTGTGGCTCGACGGCCGGGCACTGTCGACCCTCGACGAGGATGCGCGTGCCGCGCTGCGCCAGCGCCTGCTCGGCTTCGTGTTCCAGTCGTTCCAGCTGCTGCCGGCATTGACCGCGCACGAAAACGTGATGCTGCCGCTCGAGCTCGCTGGCGCGCCGGATGCCGTGGCAACCGCACGTGCGTGGCTCGACCGCGTCGGTCTGGGCAAGCGCCTGCACCACTATCCGCGTCAGCTCTCGGGCGGCGAGCAGCAGCGTGTCGCGATCGCACGTGCCTTCGCGGGTGAACCGAAGCTGCTGATGGCCGACGAGCCCACCGGCAATCTCGACGTTGCGACGGGCGTCGAAGTCGCCGACCTGATGTTCCGGCTCAATCGGGAGCACGGCACGACGCTCGTGCTCGTCACGCACGACGTGACGCTGGCCGCGCGTTGCGGACGGAGGCTGTCGCTTTCGGCCGGGCGGCTCGTGGGCGATGAGCGCGCCGAAGCGGCACCGGAGGTGACGTCTGGGCGCCCCGGCTCGTCGGCCGCTGCAGGCGTGGGTGAAATCGCCGCCTCGGATCCCCGTTCGGCATGAACACGCTGCGGCTTGCAATGCGCATGCTCCGGCGCGACTGGCGCTCGGGCGAATTGCGCGTGCTGATCGCCGCGCTGGTGCTCGCGGTCGCGAGCGTGGGCACCGTCGGCTTCTTCGCCGACCGCGTCAAGGGTGCGCTCACCACGCAGGCGAATCTGCTGCTCGGCGGCGACCTGCTGATTTCCGGCGACCGCCCGCTGCCCGATCGCCTGGCGGCGGAAGCGCGGGTGCGCGGCCTTGCCACCACGCCCGTCATCCGCTTCAACAGCATGGTGCAGGGCGCCGGCGCCGACACCGGCAGCCGTGCGGTGCTGACCGACGTGAAAGCCGTCGGTCCCGGTTATCCGCTGCGAGGCGCGGTGACGATGGCGCCGGACGGGCGCCCGGCGAGCGGCGTGCCGCGCACGGGCGAAGTGTGGGTGGACGTGCGCCTTCTCGAGCGCCTGGGTGTGGACATGGGTTCGCGGCTCGCGGTGGGCGAGGCCACGCTGACCGTGAGCGGCATCGTGCAGCAGGACCCGGAGGTGGCCGGCGTGATCTTCTCGCTCGGCCCCAAGCTGCTGCTCAACATCGACGACGTCGCCGCGACGAACCTGCTGCAACCCGGCAATCGCGCGACCTACCGGCTGCTTGTCGCCGGACCTTCCGCGCGCGCGCTCGACAGCTATCGTGATTGGCTCGCCACCGAACTGAAACCCGGGCAGCGCATGGAAACCGTGCGCGACCTGCGCCCCGAAGTGCGCCAGACGCTCGAGCGCGCGGAGAAATTCCTCGGACTCGCGGCACTGGTGGCGGTGCTGCTCGCCGCGGTCGCGGTCGCGCTCGCCGCGTCGCGCTACCTGCGCCGGCATCTCGATGCCGCCGCGATGCTGCGCTGCCTCGGCGCACCGGTCCGGCAGGCGCTGGCGCTCTTCGCCGTGCAGTTCGTCACGCTCGGCGTGCTCGCGAGTGCCGCCGGCGTGCTGGTCGCGCTCGCCGGGCAGCAGCTGCTGGTGCTGACGCTGCAGGCGGTATTCGACAATCCCTTGCCGGCGCCCACGGCGCTGCCAGGCATCGCCGCGTTCGCGACCGGACTCCTGCTGCTGCTGGGCTTCGCGCTGCCGCCGCTCGTTGCGCTCGCCAACGTGCCGCCCCTGCGCGTGTTGCGCCGCGACCTGCCGCGGCCGCGCGCGGGCGGCGTGCTTGCCTACGCGCTCGGGCTCGTGACCGTCGCGCTGCTGATCGCATGGCAGGCGCGCGAGGCGCAGGCCGGCGCGATCATGGTGGGTGGAGTGGGCGGCCTGATCGTCGTCGCGATGCTTTCCGCGTGGGCGCTGATCGCGCTGCTGAAGCGCCTGCCTCAGCGCGGGGTGTCCTGGCGTTTCGGACTTGCGAACCTCTCGCGCCGCCCCTTCGCGTCGAGCCTGCAGATCGGCACCCTTGCGCTCGGCCTCATGTCGCTCCTGCTGCTCACCGTGGTGCGCGGCGACCTGCTCTCGAACTGGCGCGCGAACCTCCCGCCGGATGCGCCGAACCAGTTTCTCGTCAACGTGCTTCCCGATCAGGTGGACGACGCGCGCGCGACGCTCTCCGGGCGCTTCGGTCGCGAGATCGCATTCAGCCCGATGGTGCGCGGTCGGCTGGTGGAAGTGAACGGCAAGGCGATCGACACGACGCGGTTCGAGGACGCGCGCGCGCGGCGGCTTGCCGAACGCGAGTTCAACCTGTCGTGGACCGATCGGCTGCCAGGCGGCAACCGCGTGGTCGGCGGAGCTTTCTGGCCCGCGGGCGCGCGCGGTGTCGAAGCCGGGATGTCGCTCGAGGACGGCATCGCCGGATCGCTCGGCGTCAAGCTTGGCGATGCGCTGACGTTCGACGTGGGCGGATCCCGCGTGAGCGCGAACGTCACGAGCCTTCGCAAGGTCGATTGGGACAGCTTCCGTGTCAACTTCTTCGCGCTGTTCCCACCCGGCCCGCTCGACGACATGCCTTCCACGTACATCGCCGCCTTTCGCGCGCCGGAGAGCGATACGGGCTGGCTCGGGCCGCTCTTGCGCGAGCACCCGAACATCCTTGCGATCGACATCGCGGAGCTGATGCGGCAGGTTCAGGGAATCGTCGACAAGGTTTCGCGAGCGATCGAGTTCGTGTTCCTGTTCACGCTCGCGGGCGGCATTCTCGTGCTGCAGGCGGCGATCGCGTCGACGCAGGACGAGCGGCGGTTCGACGCCGCAGTGCTGCGCACGCTCGGTGCGTCGCGGCGGCAACTGCAGGCGGCGCAGCTCGCGGAGTTCCTGCTGCTCGGCACGCTCGCGGGCCTCGTCGCGGCCGCCGGGGCGACGGCGATCGGCTGGGCGCTCGCGGATCGCGTGTTCAAGATCCCGTTCGCGGCAAACCCGCTGGTCTGGCTTTACGGTATCGCCGGTGGCGCGGTCGCAGTGACGCTCGCAGGCTGGCTGGGCACGCGCGGCACGCTGCGACAGCCGCCGCTCGCCGTCCTGCGCCAGCTCGGATGAGCGAAACCGCGCGCACACAGCAAAAGGCTGCGCCCTACGAGCAGTTGGGCGGCGATGCGGCGGTGCGGGCGCTCGTCGACCGCTTCTACGACCGCATGGACGCCGATCCCGCCTATGCGGGCATCCGTGTCCTTCATCCCGCGGATCTCGCGGGCTCGCGTGAAAAGCTCTATTGCTTCCTTTCCGGCTGGCTCGGCGGCCCGCCGCTTTACGCCGCGAAGCACGGGCATCCGCGGCTTCGGTCGCGGCACCTGCCATTCGCCATTGGCGAAACCGAGCGCGACCAGTGGATCGACTGCATGCGCGGCGCGCTGGCCGATTGCCGCATCGAGCCCGGTCTCTCGGCAGCGCTGCTGCGCGCGTTCTACGACACTGCCGATTTCATGCGCAACCGCGCCGGGTGAACCGGCCGCAGCGCGCGTTCATTGCCGCGATTTCGGACACGTCATGTGAGACGGAGCGCCCAAGCTGGTGAAAGGGCGCTGCGAAAACCGGCGGCCAATCCGACAGGAATGCGTGCCATTTGCCGGCAGCAGAGCACTCGACCCGAAGCGTGGCCTGGATTTCGAGGCGCTCATCCGGCTCGTCGTCGGCAGCTAAGATGCCCCGCGCGAAACCGCAGGCGTTGAGAATTGAAGGAGTGGCCTGACGAAACTCCGGCGGCGGCCGCAAATCCGTCGATGCACCCGCCGCCCAACAGGCGCATTGAGCCGACCGCCATAGGCGTGCTTGCGGTCCCATTCGGAAGCTGGACCGCGGCGGCGGCTCATGCGCGACGTCCGGCGACCAGAAAGGACGTCGGCCGGAGGGCAGGCGCCCTCGGTACTACCAGAATGATGAAAGGACTACTTCAATGCTTCGATGCCAGCGCCAAAGTTGATATGGAAGGCGCCCCCATCCATGACTGGCGCGGGCACAGACCTGACACCCGCAGATTCCGCTTCCTTCAGCCGCGATTTGTCCTTGCCGAGGTGGACGATCTCAACCTCGTACTTGGACGGGTCAAGTGCGCTCGCGACGCTTTGTTCAGCTGCAACGCATACCGGGCATCCGGCATGGCAAACATGGCTTTGGTTCTCATGATTGTTCAATCCTAGGTCGGTTTCGGTTTGCGCCGCCGGCACCTGGGCATTGTAGGTAGAGCAGCGGCCTCCGCACAGGAGGCACTTTTCGGTGCGCCGGGAACTTCTTGGTACATGGTGAGGAAATACGGAGAACATTGAGAAAGCAGCCCCCGCCGCAGACTCTGCCTATCGACAACTCGAAGACGTGGTCGGTTGCAAGTGGTCCGTATCGATTCTGCAATCCGTCAACGCTGGAATCTCGCGTCCTGGTGCGATGGAACGTCACATAAACGGGATTTCAACGAAAGTACTTTCGGAGCGGCTGCGCAAGCTGACCGGGTACGGTTTGTTGTCCAAGCATGTCTATGCAGAGGTCCCACTCAAAACAGAGTATTCACTTACCGAGAACGGCCGAAAGCTGATCGACATCATCGATCAGTTAAGGGTCTTGGATGACGAAATGACAAGATCGCCGACAATGGCGCTCTAGGGAACGCCAAACGGCAGTGCCGCCGAGCTTTGACGATAAGTGGCCGCTTCGCAAGCGATTGACTCGCCGGTGTGGATCGATAGCCACGACCCGGCGTCGTGAGGCGGCAGCGGGCCACAAGCCGCCGTAGCATAGGGCAGGCCAGTTCGCCCGTCGGCGACCATTCGTGGCCGACTGCTCTCGGCTACCTGCGGCGTCTGCGAGGTCGCTCAATGCTCGCGCTCATCGCGCCGAGACGAACAAGGCAACCGACGAGACGATAAGCGCGCATAAGGAAAGTCCGATCGCGATCCAGATTCGAATCCTGAGCCCACGGTCGCGTCGACGCTGAAGTTCCAGCTGACCGAGGATGTAGTTTGCGCTGCCTTCTTCAAATGACTCGCACCACGCCGCGACGTCCTCTGTCGACATCCTGCGTAAAGTCGTTGGAATGTCGCGCTCGCGCAACGTAGACATGTGGTGTTCTCGTTCGGTGTCGCCGCGCAATTCTATTGAGAATTACGCAACTTTGTCACAGCCGATTCGCCTATGATGCGTTACATCGATGTCGGCTCGATATCGAGGAGTGCGCGCGGGCGGTACTCGAAGGCGGCTATCGCGTCTCACCAGGAGGTGCGAGCGATCCTGTGCGTGCTGCGCGAGTTGTTGGAAACGTAAGGGATCCTGATCGGAATTCCGCCGCACAAACATCGTTCGATCAGATCGAGTCACTCTTCATCCAGGGTCCGAGTCCGACCCCGAGCCGCCTCTCGGCTTTGCACGAAGCGGTCGTTCAATCCCTTCTGGTTCGCAGACGTTCGATCACTTGATAAGAGCTCGACGGCGCGCTGGCGAAGGCCGCAATGATGAACAATAAGTGCGGCAAAGTGCGTCATCGGGAAACCGCGCTACCATTGCGTACCCTTCTGCCGCACATGCGAATGGTCGAACTCTAGGCGTGCCGCCTAGCACCAAGGGCAGGAGCGAATCCGGTGTGCGAATGGCGCATTTGCGTCTGCCGTTAGGCGGATGCAAGCGGCGTCGCCGAGAGGGGTGTCGATTGAGCTGAGGACGCGAGGCATGACCTACTGTATAGGTGTAATGCTGGACAAGGGGATGGTTTTCGCCTCGGATTCCCGCACGCACGCCGGCGTGGACAACTTCGCCAAGTTCTGCAAGATGACGGTGTTCGAGCGTCGCGGCGACCGTGTGATCGTCCTGTTGAGTTCCGGAAACCTCGCCGGGACTCAGGCCGTGATCAGCGTGCTGAGCCAGCGCTGTGCTGGCGGCGACGCGGCCCCCAACCTCTGGACCGCCCGGACCATGTTCGATGTTGCGACGCTAGTCGCGGACGCGATGCGCGATATCGAGCGACGTGACGGGCCGTACCTGGAGCAAAACGAGGCCGGCTTCAATGCCTCGTTCATCGTCGGGGGGCAGCTCCGCGGCGAACCGTTGCGGCTGTTTCGGATCTATGCTGAGGGCAACTTCATCGAAGCAGGAATCGACACACCTTACTTTCAGACGGGCGAAACCAAGTACGGCAAGCCGATCATCGACCGCGTGATTACGCGCTCTACGCCCCTTGCGGACGCCGCGAAGTGTGTACTGGTATCATTCGATTCGACGATGCGCAGCAACTTATCGGTGGGCATGCCGATCGATCTGATTTGCTACGAACGAGACAGCCTCGAAGTCAGAATGCGGCGCCGATTCGAGGAGGGGGACTCCTATTTCACTACGCTCAGCAAGGAATGGAGCGATGGGACGCGCCAGGTCTTCCGCCACTTGCCCGATTTGCACTGGTGACCGGCTGTGGCGGTCGACTGCTTCCTGATAACTTGTGAACATGGCGGCAACCTGATACCGGCCACCTATCGACAGCTATTTCGAGGACGCAGAGCGCTGCTCAACTCCCACCGCGGGTACGATCCCGGTGCGCTGGTCATGGCGAGGGAATTGGCCAAAGCCTTCAGGGCCCCGCTCGTGACCTCGACCATCAGCCGTCTGGTCATCGACCTGAATCGCTCGCTAGGTCATCCGCAACTCTTCTCGGCGGCGACGCGCGGCGCGCCAACGACACTTCGCGCGGAGATCGTCGCCCAATACTACCTGCCCTATCGCGCGCAAGTCGAGCGCCTCGTCAGGCAATCGGTATCGCGAGGCTGGCGCGTGATCCACATTTCGTCGCACAGCTTCACTCCGGAGTTGGACGGCAAGGTGCGACGCGCCGACGTGGGATTGCTGTATGACCCCGGTCGGCGCGGGGAGGCTGCGCTGTGCGCTCGCTGGAAGGCTTCGCAGGCGGAATTGGCTCCGGAGCTCCGAGTGCGGCGCAACTACCCTTATGCGGGCAAAGGGGACGGGCTGACCTCGTACTTGCGCCGGAACTTCCCGCCCCGCGCCTATGTCGGGATTGAACTGGAGGTCAACCAGAGCATTGTCCTCGCCGCGGGCCAAAGCTGGACAACGCTGCGCAGCGTGCTGATCGATTCGTTGCGTTCGGCATGTGCAACGTAAGCGTGAGCGCCCATCGTGAACGCCACGCATTGCGTAGCGCGGCGACAACGATTTCCTCCACCTGCGGCGCCAACCATGCTCGGCCCCGCCTGGCGGAGAGCGGAGACCATGATGAAGATTCGCGTCGGCTTCGAAATGATCTACGACTGCCCGCAGCCAACTCCCATGATCTTCAACCTGAACGTCCACTACACGCGTGTCTCCGATCTCGTCGGTCGCGACGACTTGAAGTTCGAACCGTCGTTCCCCGTCGCCGCCTATCGTGACAGCTTTGGCAACTGGTGCACCCGCATCATCGCTCCGAAGGGTCGCACGCGCATCGCTGCCGATGCGGTCGTGAACGATACCGGAGCGCCTGACGTGGTCATTCCACAGGCGCAACAGCTTCCCGTGCAGGATCTGCCCGAGGAAGCGCTGCTCTTCCTGCTGGGAAGCCGGTATTGCGAAACCGATCGGCTGTCCGAGACGGCGTGGAAGCTCTTTGGGCAGGCGCCAACGGGATGGGGCCGCGTTCAGGCGATCTGTGACCATGTCCATCGACACATCACCTTCGGCTATGAACACGCGCGCAACACGCGCACGGCGCTCGAGGCCTTCTACGATAAAACGGGCGTCTGTCGCGATTATGCGCACCTCGCCGTTGCCTTCTGCCGGTGCATGAACATCCCTGCACGGTACTGCACTGGATACCTCAGCGACATCGGTGAACCGCCGCCGTACGGTCCGATGGATTTCGCTGCCTGGTTCGAAGCCTTCCTCGACGGACATTGGTACACGTTCGACGCCCGCAACAACACCCCACGCATCGGGAGGGTACTCATCGCACGGGGCCGCGATGCTGCCGATGTCGCGATCTGCACCACGTTCGGCCCCGCTAAGTTGACGAGCTTCAGGGTTTGGACCGACGAGATTCGCGCCGGTTGAGGCAGCCGGTGTCTCCTTCTGACCATCCCATTTCTTGGCATCCGCTGCCGTATCGTTGATTTGCTGACCGGCGGTCAAACCGCGACGGGACGCCACAGGCCACACACAAATTGCTTCGGCCGGCCAACTTCGACCGGAAGCAGCCTTACATATTGCCCGGAAGCAGTTCGCATGACACCCGCACGGATATTGCGTCCTGGCCGGGCGAGGTCAATGAAGATCGCGCCGTTCGCGGGATCATGGTTGGAGTAGTCCAGCGACGCCGTGCGTACGCCACCGGTGAGCAAATCCACCAGGGCCTGCATGCCACATGTGGGCGCACGCTGAACATCGTGGGGATCGCTACGAGCGTGGGTCAGTTCATGCGGCGGTCCGCGTCGGCGTGCGCTTGAGAAGAGCATTCTGGTAGGCGGCTTCCTTCGCGACTTCCGCTTCCTCACCTTGCCAGCAGAGTTTGCAGGCCCTGCAGCTCCACACCTGCAAATGTAGCGCTACCTCGAACGTCTGGCCACGCAAATCAACCGCCCTGAGGCGGTCGTTGACCGTCCGCGGGACTAGGTTGCTACTGCCACACTTTGGACAATGATTATCACGCATCACAGGCTCCCGCACATCGCGCCGAACGTACGAATCCCGGCAAAACCGCGCTTTCATCTGCTGCCTTCTTCCACCTCTAGCCCGGATGTTTCACCGGGGCGCGGGAATTTGGCGTGGCGGTTTGCGGCCTGGATCGGGCGCAGCCGACGACGCCAACAGCAGCGACTATTGGCGAGGAGAGCAAGCCCGAGCCAGGTGCAAAACGACCGCCAAAAACCGCACAGTTCGCCTGTCCAACGTGTTCCGCCGATGGCGGGTCCCAAGGGCTTGGCAAGGCTCGAGTCTTCATTCAATCGGCGGCGGCCCGGTGAAATATCCGGGCTAGCTGCTCCGGCAGTATTGACGTTTTGCTGCTCATGTCCCGATAGTTGTAATGAGCGAGTGCAGCAAATCGAGCCAGAGGGGAAATACTATGTTTGGCGCACGCAAGAAAACGCCCCCCACGTATCCGAGGGGGGCTGAGGCTGTATCTCTGAGGAGGAGGAAAGAGACACAGGCAGACCTTGCGCTTACGCATTCACGCGCATTGACGGGATGACCCTCGCATCGTTAACGATCGCATCATTCATGCCAATTGATCTACAGGGCAACAAGCCTTTGATTCCGTGCCCTCTCGACGGGGCAGATTCGAACTCATAAACTATTGCGAGGAGGTTCCGGCATCAATTCGGTGCGCACGCGCACCATAAGCGCACGCTTTGCTATGCGCAATCTTAGCTTCGCGGCGAGCTGCCGGCGAAGATAGGCGAGCTGGTCGATGTAGTCCTGGAGCACCACTCAAAGCCTAAGCCGTCAACGCCGAGCGCACGTTAGAGGCCCTAATTTGGCTGCAGTTGAATGGCCGGAGTTGGGTCAATAGCGGCATCGAACGACCCCTGTGTGCAGCTTCGCTGCACGGCCGCGGTTGGCCGACTGCCGGCTTTGACGCGATTCGACCGAGTGGCCGCTGCATGGCGTACTGCGGCCATCCAGGCGCGAAGGGCCGGTCTGGAATCGTCGAGCCGCCGTTCAGCGCCGGGGAGCGGCTGAGCGTGGACGACCCGATCCCGTCGGCCACGGCGCCCCAATCCGGTCATAGAAGTCGATTGAAGCCGCCGTCCAAGTTGCGGCAACCATGCGCCTCAACCTTCTCAGATCGGAGGCCTGCGCGCAAAGATCGCGCCCACCCGCGGCCCGCCGCTGTGGGCGGCCACCGACGCCGAGCACGATCCCGCCGCTGATTCGCTGCTCCCGTCCACCCCGGCCTTCGAGTTCGGTCCGCGCCTCAGCTGGTAGCCACCACCGTCACCGTCGCTGCTCACCCGTGTGCGACGCCGGGCGGGCTCGTGCTCGCGACCGCACGCCTGCGCGCGCGCGGCCACCCTGGCGTCGGTGCCCGCCCGGAAGTGCCACCACAAGCGTGCGGAGCAGCCCGTTGCCGCCGCAAATCGACGCTTGACCCGCCCCACCGACTTCTCCACACTCAGCCTCGTGCGGTTGAAATGACTATCCCTCGCCGACCACGTGCGACCTTCGACGCCGCGCATACGCGAGCGTTCGCCGCCACGCCAACGCAATTCGTCTTGCAAGTCGAACGTTGCGCTTCTATAGTGCCCGGGCGATGCTTCGGCACAACCCGGATTCCGTGCGTACGGATCGTCCGGGCAAACTGGGTGTGTCCGCTCCGACTAATCAATGGGGAAGCGCATGAAAATGACATTGCGTAGCTTGCGACCGCTCGCTGGAATCGCCGTGGTCATGTTCGGCATCACTACGTTGGCATCGGCTGCGCCGGGCGGCGGGACTGTCAATACGAGTCTGAAATCGCATGAAGAGACCGCAGATGGGTGCGGCCAAGTAGGAAGTTCCTCTGCGTGCTTCTTCGCTACGTCGTTCATTTTTCAGTCCGGCGCACCGAGCGGGGTCATAGAAGCTTACGGATCTGACGGGACCAGTTCCTGGGATATCTTTTGCTTCGGCCCGCAATTCGCGAACGCCGTTAAGGTGGTCGGTGGGAACGGCAATTCGAGCGTGAAGGCCGTGCTCGATCCAAGCTCGCCGGACTGCTTTGCCTCTAACGTCAGCTCGCCCGTGACACTCAACCTTTCCGGAGCGGCGGACGGCGACGTAAGTGTCTCGGAAAAGGGAACCGGGAAAGCGACGCTATTCGGAATCAATTCACGCTTCAACTTGCAAAGCGATAGGTTTAGCGAAACGTTCTCCGGAGCAGGTCCAGGAGGATTCTCAACCTTCCAGGGCAATGCCGCTCTAATAAAGAGGACCGACTGGACGCAACTGAAGTAACGTCTCGTCAGCCCGGCCGCATGCATCGCGAAGGACGCTTCGGCGGGTTTCTTGTTGTCGTCCCTTGCGCGTCGATACCGTGTGCCGCCGCGACCGGCAGTGCTCAGTTCGCTTCCACAAGTGCGTTGCACGGCCGAAATGGCCATGAGCGAGGCGCAAAACGCAGGCGGGTCGGGAACCCCCGGCGAGGTTTTGCAACGAAGCGCATGGCCATTTCAGCAGCAACCCGAAGGGAACGGGTGGCCTGGCGCCGGTACTCCTTGTAGGGCAGGTCGGCGTTCCTGAGGCAGCGATCGCGCTCGGTCTGCTCGACGAGTCTGTTGCACGCATTGCGTTGCCATGTCTGGCCGCCGGAATAGGCTTGCTGCCATGTACACGCCGACGCCACCGACAAGATCGCGGCGGCAGCGCCGCATACGCCAATCAACCACAACATCCGCGCTGTTCCTGAATTGTTCCTGCGCGCGGTGGAGTCCTGCCTGCGCGCGCACAGCCCAGGTTCCGGCCCTGCGGCACGCCTCGGCGCGGTGGGTTTCATCCACCGCTTCGGCTCCAGCCTCAATGCCCACCTCCACTTCCATTGCGTGGTCATCGACCGCGTGTTCGACTCCGCGCCCACGGGCGGAGTCATCTTCCGGGCTGTCCCCGAGCTCGATGCCAACGCCATCGCCGATGTGCAGGCACGCGTGCGCCGGCGGCTGTTGCCGGTTGTCGTGCGCCGCGGCCTGCCGCCGGGCGATGACGCCCGCGCGATGGGGCGATGGCAACACGGCGGCGGCTTCTCCGTCCATGGCTCGGTGCGCGTCGAGGCCACCGACCGCACCGGGCGCGAGCGGCTGCTGCGCTACTGCGCCCGGCCACCGTTCGCCCTGGACCGGCTGCGCGAGCTCGCTCCCGAACGCTTGCTCTATGTGGGCACCAAGCCCGGTGCGGGCGGGAACGCTCCGCTGCGCCTGACTCCGCTGGAACTGCTCGACCGCCTTGCCGCCCTGGTGCCGCCGCCGCGCCTCCACTGCCGACGCTACTTCGGTAGGCTGGTGCGAACGGCTGCTCACCGGAAATAGAGAGGCAATTGCTGCGATGGCGCCACCGGGCCGAAGCCACGGAACAACGGGCGGAGCGCCAGGTCCGGGATGAACCCCTGCATCGCCGGCCCGCCGGGGGTGTCGAGCATCCCGCCGAGGCTTTCGACGTTCCAGCACGGCAGGACGCCGTATCCGAGGTAGGAATAGCCCACGTCGCCGAAGGCTGTGGTGACCAGCACGACTCGGCCGAGGTTCTTCCGGCGACCATTGATGATGATCGCCGCATCGCCAGGCTTGACGTTCATTGTTGGGCCTCCTTGTTGAGTTGCGCTTGCTGCCCGAAGGCGCGCGCCTCGCGCAGCAAACGCCGGTACAGCCGGTCGTTCACGCGCGGCATGGCATCCGCCATTTCCAGCATCCACCCGCGGTAACCCGCGATCCTCTCGGCGCTCCAACCCGCTGGCGGCGATTCACGAAGATCGGTCGCGTTGGCAGCCATGTCGGCGAGCTTCACCGCCGCCGCACCTGGCGACATCGACGGCGCTCGGGCGAGGACGGCTTCCCGCGACTGGGCGGTACTCAGACCCCGCGGCTTCGTGAGCTCGCCCACAAGACTGGCGACACGCTCTCCGAACCGCATCGTGAGTACGTCCGGCATCGTGTCCGTGTCCTCCAACACGTCGTGGAGGATGGCTGCTGTGAGCACGTCCATGTCGGACACGCGACCGACTTCCATCAGAATCGTCGCCACCGCAATCGGGTGGACGATGTAGGGCTGCTTGTCGGCGCCCTTCCTGAACTGCCCGCTATGCGCTACGGCGGCGAAACGAGTCGCATCAAGCAACCTGGGGAGATCCCGAGGGGCTCCACTAATCGACGGCATTCTGGCTCCTACCCGGCCGTCCCCAAAGAAAGGGAGCGAACGTGGCGCAGGGGTCAGCCGGACAGCGGGCGCGAGCTCGCGGCAAGCAGACTGCGGGAGAACTACGGACTACGAAGTGGCGGACCTGCGGTGGTCCTACGAGCGGGGACCGGAACCGCTAACACCACGCCATAATTATCGCGCAATCGCGTCCCGCGTTCAAGCAAAATCAAACTCACGTGGACCGGCGAGAGCGGCGGAGCGACAGGTGCGCTTCAGGATAAGTTCTAAATAACGGGTCTTCGGCGTAGCAAACAATTGGAGCTCGGCCATGGCGAACGGATGGACCCCGGAACGACGCGCTCGGCAGTCGGAAGCGATCAGCCGCTGGAAGCCGTGGCAGAAGTCAACCGGGCCGAGAACTCCAGAGGGAAAGGCGAAGATGGCGCTGAACGCACAAAGGCCGAGGGGACGGTGGACCGTTGTCGTCCACTTCTCTCAAGTGTCCTCCTCGGAATCGACCTGACGGACACTGTCGGCTCGGATTGAACCATCAGCCAAGCAGAAAGCGGTCACGAATTTGTGAGTCGCGGGTGGGCGCTATCGACCCTTATATGACGTTCGCGAGCGCCCGCTTTCGGGCAGCCTCTTGACGCGTGCGACGTTATTGTCTGAACGGGCCTAACGCGGCCGGCACTCGTTCCGTGTCGAACCGGTTCCGGGCTACCCTAGCCTGATCGCCGTCGACTGGGGAAGCTTTGCGGCGGTCGCCTTCTCCCACCGTTCCTCAATGAGCTCCTTTGCCGCCTTCTCCAGGAACTCGGGTGCCGCCCACCCGTGCACGTCGAAGTCGCGCTTGATGTAGCCGTGCTTCAGCATGAAGTCCTTGCCGATCTCGATCTGCGCCAGGTTCTTCGGCGACAGGCTCGGCACCATGTCGACGTGCTTGATGCCCTCGTACGTATCCTCGGCGTCGCGGTAGTAAGTCTGGCGGTCCAGGATCACCGCCGCCGCGCGCTTGTGGTCGTTCGCCCAGCGCCCGACCTTGATCATCGACTTCAGGAAGGTGACGACCAGTTCGGGATGCTGCTCGGCCATCACGTCGCTGCAGGTGATGATCGCTGGCTCGTTGTTCGCCTGCAACCGCCAGTCCGGGTAGCGCGACAGGTCCTCGATCGCCGCGATATTGCCGGTGTCTTCCTGCAGGTGCTGCCAGGTCTTGCTGTGGGTGTAGATCGCGTCGACCTTGCCTTCCAGGAGCGCCGCCTCCAGCGGACGGAAGGCCAGGTTGCGCTTGTGGTCCATCTTTCCCATGTAAAGCTCGGTCGCGCTGTCCAGCGGCGCCAGCATCTTCGGGTCGCTGTACCAGTCGTCCGCATACGGAAACTCGACGATCTCGACATCCTCGACGCTCATTTCGTTCAGCATGAGCATGTTGAGAATTCCGTAGTGCTCGGTGATGCGCCACCAGTCGTTCTTGAGCGTGTTGAGGCTCTTCGACAAGCCGACACGCTTGCCCTTGAGGTGACTCATCTTGTAGATCGGGTCGCGCGCGCGCACCAGCATGCACCCGCCCTCGTAGGTGGGCGTTGCGCCAAGAAGACGCGTGCGGCGAATGTCCGCCTCGACGTGGATTGGCGGGTACAGGCCGCCGAAGCGGATCAAGTTGTCGAGGTTGTGGATGTAGTGCGGATACCAATCGTTCTCGCGACGGCTGCGGAAGTATGAGTAATCGACGCCGATCGCCTTGAAGTCAGTCTTGCACCAGCCGAGTTCCTGATCGACGTTGCTGGCCGACACCATGCCGCAGTTCGTATAGAAGACTTCCTTCCAGTTCAATTCCACCGTACTCAGCTCTTTTCCCTGCACCATTGTCGTTGGCATAGTCGGTTACTCTCTTTTCGTTGCACTTCTCGTTGCACGCAGCAGACTTGAGCAGCCTGCGCGGTTTACCCAAAGTCCTGATCCTACCGCTTCGCGCTTTCCCGAGGAGACCCGGATTGAGATTCCGGGTCTAGTACTAAGACCCATTAATTACGAAACATAATGATGGCGCATCTTGCGATCGGCATCCTGTCGCGTGAAGGTCCACGCGATGGCGCGGCCTTCGGCGTTCCGGCGCTGCTGCCAAGCGGCGACTTCGGTGGCAAGCAGCGTGCGGTTGGGCAGGCGCCGGTCGAGGCACTGGCGATCAAGGATGCCGATCTCGATTTCCGCCATGTTCAGCCAGCTGGCGTGTTTCGGGGTGTAGTGGAAGACGACTCGGCGGAGCAGGTTGGTCGCCTCCCGCACGCCGAGCACGTCCTCGAAACAGACGCGAAAGTGGGTGCTCAGATTGTCGAGCACGAGGTGGATGCGCCGCGCTTTGGCGTAGACGTGTTCAAGCAAGTGCTGGACGAAGGCAACGAAGTCGATTTTGGCCCGGCGATCGGTCACCGCGACGGTCCGGCGACCACCCTTGGGTTCCACCGCCACGAACAAGTTGCAGGTGCCAGCGCGAGCGTACTCGTAGTCGTGCTTTGCCGATGCCCCGGGTCGCATCGGCAAGGGAGCGCGCGTATCGCGGAGCAGTTGCTTGCTCTTCTCGTCCACGCAGACCACCGGCTCTTGACTCCGGAACGGTCGGGCATACAGCGCGAGCAGGTCGTACATGCGTTGCCGGTATTGCGCGGTCAGCACGCCAATGCACCACATCAGCTTGCGCCACGGCTTGAGGCAGTTTTTTTTAGCAGCCGGCGAATCGTCTCCCGGCTGATCGGACCGATGCCCGCTTGTGCCTGTGCCGCTTGCTCCAGCAAGCCCAAGGTCCAGCGTTTGGCCCCGGTCGGCGGCGTTGAACAAGCCAAGGCCGCAATTTGCGCTTCCACGACAGTATCGTACTGGCGCGGCTTGCCCGGCCGCGCCTCATCATGCAAGGCATATTCCAAGCCGCCTTGCAGATACGCGGCCCGGGTGCGCCAGATCGCCGTTCGCCCCACGCCCAGCACCTCCATGATCTGCGCCTCCGACAGGCCGCGATCGAGAGCGGCCAGGATATGGGCGCGGTTGAATTCTCGCGCCAAGTGCACACCCTTTGCCCGAAATGAAGCAATCAACTCCCGGTCCTTCTTGGTAAGGTGCAATTCCGTCCGACGCATCGCCATTTCCTCCAAAAGTGGTGGGCGTGCGCCATCATACAATGTTCCGTTATTTATGTGTTAACGTACTAGGGATGCCTGCGCGAGCGCGTTGGCCGCGCGGGCGGCGCGCCCACCGCTCTCGCACAGCAGACGAACTTCTCGTTCATCACCCGCTATCCTCGAGACGGCGCTGCCTCTCCCATCCTCCCGACGATCTTCAGGACATCCTTGTAGCTGCCGCCGTTAAACGCTTTGAATCCCTTGGCGTCGAGGACCTCCTCTGCCTTGCCGGCCCTGGCGCCCGTGCCGCAATAGAGCACGATGTCCTTGTCACGCGGCAATTCGGCCATGTGACGCTTCAGGAGAGACAGCGGAATGTTCGTGGCACCCGCGGCGGTGCCCAGGAGCGCCTCGACCTTTGATCGTACATCGACCAGCAATGCTCCGCTCTCTATCAACTTCGCTACTTCCTGCGGTGGCAGTTTGGACAACATCTTCTCGTCGTGCTTCGCCTTTAGTTTGGCTATTAACATCTTAATTCTCCAGTTGCGAGACCGGCTCGGTCTGCTGATTCGTGCACGGGCGTCTTAGGGCTGGCCCGCTGCGTCCTGAGCGTGCCCCTGCCACCACGCGACATGTCCTAGGGGGCGCCATGTCGCTTCGCTCGCCTCTTGTCCGTTCCCACAATCTTTCCCAGCTTCACCAGCGCAACCAGGAGGAGCAAGAGCGGGGCGAGAACGACTCCGGCGACGCCCTCCACGACAGTGATTGGGCGACCCTTGCCGCGAACTCGTTCGAGCACGGCGTCGACGGTATTGCCGCTCAGGTTCGTGAACGTGATGAAGTAAACAAATGCGACGATCTCCCGCACCTGGGCCTGACTGAAATGGTTGCGAAGATTCAGCACTGAGTCCGGATCGAGTTGGCCGAGATGCTCGGCATAGTGTTGGCCGAACAGTATGGCCGCCGCTTCGGAGGGATTGCTCGCCTTCAGTGAGTCATCCTGATTGCTGAGTATCTGGTTGACCTCTTCCAGCGGGACGCCTTGGGAAAACGCCCAGTGCGAATGACCCCACGCACAATAGCGGCAGTCATTGATCGCCGTGACTCCGAGCATGATCTTTTCGCGCATCGCCTTGGATGTTTTCGGCCGGAAGGTCGACCGAATGATCAGCGGGAACGAAATCGCGCAGTTGGCGACCGTTCTCAGAATGTTCTCCGAGGTCATCGTACGCTTCGCCACGCGACGGACGCGGTCCGTGCCGACCGTGTTGTCGACTCCGGACGCGATTGCTTTCGATCCAACGTGCGCACTTGCCGGCTTAACGGACGGGTTCGTCATAGGTCACGTCCGAAAGGAACACATTTTCGTCGTTCAGCTCTTCGCCTGAGCGGCCACGACATCCTGCTTGCGGACCCGATCCAGCGCAAACAGGGCCGCTCCAACGGCCCCGACGATCATCGGCTCCGGCGGCAAGGGTGACCTTGATACCCCCGAGCCGCTGCTCGATCTTCGTCACCAGCCCGACATTCCTGGGGAATGAAGCTCATCGACCCTACCCCCTCAAAATAATTCTCAACACCCCCTGCGATCATCGACGGACTGGCTCCGCGGTTTCCTCGGGCACCTTGAATGTCCGAATCTGCTGTTCACCGCTGAGCCACTTGACGGCTCCCGGTTGCAGGAAGAGGTTCGAGGCATGCCCTGTACCCGTCGCCTTGGGACAGCGCGAGCAATGGCAATGGTAGAACTTCTTCGGCTCGCCGGTCACTTCGTACTTGACGGCTCCGCACAGGCAACTGCCCCTGAGGATAGTCTGAGACATGCCCCACTCCGGTCAGTGATCGAGCGATGCAGGATACGGGAGCAATGCCGGGCAGTGAACCTCCGACTCGGAGGACAAATTTCCACCCCGAGCCGCCGGTCGATCTTCCGCAATCCTGACGTTCAATAACGGGGAAGCTGACGTTCATCGTCCGACCGAGGGTACTCAACAATTGTCTTCGCATCGCTGGCTATGCAGCCTACTTCGGAAACAGCAGTTGTACCTGCGCACGGATCTGCCAGTTCGCGCCGAAGTCAGGCTTCACGACGTTGTAGTACGCGGAGATCTGTGTGTTCACCGGCAACTTGCCGACGCGGAAGATCTTACCCACGCCGCCGCCGAGCGGGATCGTCCACCGCTGGCTGCTGTCCGCCTTCCAGTCGACGGTAAGGATCGGCGAGCTTGTAAGATAAAGGCCTTCCGGGAAATTGTAGTTGAGGAACACCTGGACGAGGCCGTTGTTGTACGACCCGCCCTGCTGGCTGCTCGTCAGCGACCAGACGTTGTTGACCAATACGCCGTAGACCCAGGGGTCGCCTTGGGCGAGGTGCAGGACCACCGCCGTCGGCCCGAGTCCCCAGTTCTTGTTGCCCAATTCGTCGCTGCTGTTGGTCGGAAGCTGCGCGATTGCGCCGAGGCCCCAGATCAATTCTCCGGGACTTGCCGGCGACAGGAGTGCTGAGAACTGGATGTCGCCAATCCCGCTCTTGGCCGGCGTGTCCGGCCCGAGTGAAGGCATCCAGATAAGCGGCATGATGGTGCGCGTGATGATATTCCAGTCCTTGTCCACCGTGATCGGAATCACCGGCTGGATATTGAGGATGTTCTGCGTCCCCTTCTCCGGCCCGAAGTTGAGGTTTGTGTTGTTCTGGAACGGCACGCTAATCAGGTTGCCGACCGGGTTCTGTGTCACCTTCGCAAGATCCTCGGCGCTCGGTTCGGCGCGCGCGGGCACCGTGGTGATGACCGAGGCGGCCACAACAATCGCCGCCACCACGATTAGCGTTCTAAGTTTCGAATTCATCGACTACATGAGCCTCCGGTTACTGCGCGAGCCCGATCTCTCCCATGGCACGTACCAGACCGTCGGCGACCGCAGGCCCGGTCCTCCCTACCGGTGCCTGCGAGTAGCCTCTGCGGGTTACGGGATGTAGTTGGCGCTCGTGTCCGCGCCGTAGCCGCAGCCCTGATAGGTGTTGCCCAGGTTGTCGCGAATGATGGCTGCCCAGCCGCCGCAGCGAGACGTGTCCAGCGAGAGATTCTCGGTGAGCACTTTGGTCTCGAACTTCCAGCCTTGCGGCAAATCCTTGAGCTTGCTGCCCACCGAATTGAGGTTGTCGGGCGTCAGGGTCGGATCGACGGCCTTGGTGTATTCCTGCAGGACCCAGACCGTGCCGTTCGGCTCGCGCAACAGGTGCACGGGCTTGCCCGCGTGCCAGATCCAGTTGGTGGTCCGCTGGATCAGCGAGGGCACGTACGCGCTCTGGAACTGGGCGATCATCTCGGCGCCGGTCATGTCTCCGGCCCAATTCATCTTGACGCCGTGAAAGTCGACGGGGTCGCCCCCGGCGTACTCGACTTCGTCCATCATCCAGAACCGGCCGCTGTTGACCGCGCACTTATCCACTTCGAGCTCGCGCGCCAGCTTCTCGGGATCGATTTTCTTGTAGTCGTCCGGACCTACTGGCAGGGTCGCCGCGGTGTAGACGTGCGCCCGCTGCGTCTTGCCGACACCGACAAAGGCGCCGAGTCCGCAGAACGCCGCACCGCGGGTGTTGGTGGCATGTACCTTACGCGTGGAACCGGGCTTGAGTTTCATGGTTCTGTCCATTTTGGTTGGGGTGGCGGTAGCGCGACAAGAGGCCGGCCCACGCGGCATCAGAATCGAGCAGACGGATTCGCGTACGACCGGGGTTTGCCGACACCCACTCATATCTTCTGCCGAGAGGCCGGCCCTAGGCTACGCATTTTCAGACTACGACTTCACAATATTAGACAGCGGAAATCACTGTCGACACGCCATTTGCTCTGGGTCAAGATCGGCCGGAGTCGGCATGACCTGTCCAAGCAGGAGCGAGGCCCGTCTGCCTTTCCTTCACGGCTCCGATGCGCTTCGCCGCGCCGAGTGTTAGCGGCTTCTGCCGGGCGCCCGTAGGGGTAAGCGATCAAGGTTCCGCTTCTGGTGTGGTTGCGCGATGGCGAGCGCGCAATTGGAGGCGATGCAAATTTGGACACCGACAAACTCCGAGGCAAGAATTCGCCGACTCGCTGCGCGCTCCTATGACTGGTTTCGGGTAAGTTGAATCGCGGGACCTTCGACTGCTCTTGGCCGGGTGCAGCCTGATTGCCGACGGTCGCAGAGCGACACGATCGGAGGCTGCGGCCGCAATCATGAACTTTCAGTCGGTCGCCGCGACCATGTGCGGCGATGTCAGCCAGCCAAGCCTCGAAAAGCGGCGATCTCCCAATTCCCGCTCGCCTCATCGTGGCGAAGGACGTACAGGTTCCCGTCACCGGCATCGACCTTGAACCAGCGCTGCGACGGCGCAACCCAGCGATCGAGGACAGCGCGGACCTCGAGCCGACGCACACCCAGCCAGAACGCGCGCGGCTCCTGTTCACCGCGATAGCCGGCGTAACACTCGACGCGAATTGCCATGATCTAATGGTATCGCCCGATCTTGCCACGCGATAATGCGACACCGTGCCTCGCGCACTGCGATACGGGCATCCGCACCGAGGCACGCTCGACGATGCGTAGACGCCAACCCGCCCCGATTCCCCAGACCCGGCTCGGCCGGTTCGCGCAGATGGGCCTTGCGGCGGGAGAGCTTGCAGCAGGCGCGGCTGCGGAAGGGCTAAGAAGATTCGCGCGCGGCGAAGCTGGTAACCTTGGCAGTGCGCTGCTTACGGCTCCCGGGGCGCGACGGCTCGCGGCACGGCTTGCCCGTCTGCGCGGCGCAGCCATGAAGATCGGACAGCTGCTTTCGCTCCAGGGCGAAGACATCCTGCCCCCGGAATTCGCCCAGGCTTTGGCGGTGTTGCGCGCGCAGGCCACACCAATGCCGCCGCAACAGCTTCGCGGCGTGCTGGGCCGCGAGTACGGCAAAGGCTGGGAGCGGCGATTCTCGACCTTTGACTACGAGCCCATCGCGGCTGCTTCGATCGGACAGGTGCATCGCGCCACGACGCGGGACGGCCGTGACCTCGCGCTGAAGATCCAATATCCGGGAATTGCCCGTTCGATCACGAGCGACATCGACAACGTCGCCGCGCTGTTGCGGCTGTTCAATCTGTTGCCGCTCGACCTCGACGTCGCAGGGATCGCGGGCGAGGCCAAGCGCCAGCTGGCGCAGGAAGCCGATTACCTCAGCGAGTCCCGTTTCTTGGAGCGCTACGCCCGACTGGTCGCCGACGAGCCGGCGCTGCTCGTTCCAGGCGTGCATTGGGATCTGACGACGCTTCGGGTCATGGCCATGGACTTCGTCGACGGCGAATCGCTGGATGTGCTCGACGACGCGCCTCAGGCGCGGCGTGATGCTGTCGGATCGCTGCTCGAACGCCTGCTGTTCCGCGAGCTGTTCGAGTTTCGCGTGATGCAGACGGACCCCAACTTCGCGAACTACCTGTATCAGCCGGCGACCGGGCGCGTGGTGCTTCTCGATTTCGGCGCGACGCAGCATTTCGACGCGACCTTCGTCGCACGCTACGCGCGCATTACCCGTGGCGTGATCAACGACGATCGCAACGTGGTTGCCCGCGAGGCAACCCGGATCGGCTATGCGGCCGTCGACGACTCCCCGGAACGCATGCAGGCGGTAGTCGACGTCATCTTCCTCGTCTGCGAACCGCTTCGACGCCTGGGCCGGTACGACTTCCCGAATTCGGACCTACCTTCGCGCGTGCGTGCGCTCGGATTGGATCTCGCGTTTCGGCGCGGGCTGCTCCGGCCGCCGCCGCCCGAGACTATCTTTCTTCACCGCAAGCTTGTAGGCTCGTTTCTGCTACTCGCCCGAATCGGGGCTCGCGTCGACGCTCGCGCACTGGTGCTGCCATTCCTGCCTGCACGGTGACGCACCTGCATTGCGGAGAGCACATGGATCCCGAGCCGGTCCGTCGCGCGCGCGGACTCTACGTAGCGCTGCGCACGCCGCGGGCACATGCGCGCTCTCGCGCGTTGCTGTGCGGCGGCCGCGCCGCGAATATCCGATCAGCGGGCGCCGCCTTCCCGTCAGCGTCGTGAAGCGCCATCGGGCAATGGGCGGGTTGCCGCCGGAAGCCGTCGAATAGGTCAGCGCCAGTGCGGTCACCGGAACCTCCCGACTCAAGGCCGGCAAGTGCCGACCGGGAGCCGTGGCTTCAAAGACGGCTTTGCAGCGATTCCCCGAGATTGATAGGCTTTAAACTGCGGGTTCGTGTCGACGGAATGCAGCGGCTTCTACGTGTCAAAGAGGCATCCCAGATGAGCGCCAGGTTTTGGTGTAGCGCGATGGCGCTCGTGTTCGCCGCCGATCTGGCCGCCGCCGACTTCGGCAGCAAGGGCGGCGCGGAGCCCGCCAACATCGACGAGATCGTGTCGGTCCTGCGGCAGGACCCGTACGACATCGAGCTTTTGATTAGCTTCGGCACATCGAAGGGCGGCTCTGCAGGCCACCTGGCGCTTGCGCTCCGCGACCACGTGCAAGACGATGACCTGGTCTACTCGGCCAACTTCTACGCCGACCGTTCGAGCGAGTACGAGCAGGGGTTCTACACCGCGGACCTGATGGTCGCGATCCCGAAGAAGGAGTACCTGTTCAAGACCACTTCGTCGCTCGACGACTCGGCATCGTTCGGACTCGACTTCGGCGAGATCTACAAGCGGTCGGTGATCGGCGTGCGCGTCTACGGCGTGCCTGCCGCCGAAAAGGAGGCCCTCGCGGCCTTCTTCAGGCGCATCAATGACGATTACCAGAAGCGCGTCCCGAAGACCGGGTACCACAACAGCGAGATCAAGTATGACTACCTGCACCTCAACTGCGCCAAGACCATCGGCTCGGCGTTCAAGTACGGCGCCGGCTATCGGGACCTCGAGATCGCGGGTTCGAAGCTTTCATCTCGCCGGAAGTTGGCGTCGGCCGCCAACGCCAACATCCCCACCGAGATGGCGATGAAGCTTTTCGAGGAGTGGAATGCGCGCGGGTACCGGATGGACGTGGTGTTGTACAGGAAATACGATGGCTCAACGTACGTGGATCCGCACGAGGAGGAGAAGGTGGCGTTCAAGGACCTGCCCAACCGGTTCCCGTCCGTCCTGTCCCGCGACTTCCGCAGAGATCAGATCCGGTACAAGGACTTCGACAACCTCTTCGCGATGTACGTCCTCTACAACATGGGCAGGTACCGCGTGCGCGTCAACGACGAAACAAAGCTGCTCGAGATCGAGGAGAGCAAGAGCCCCATGGACTACCCGGAGGCCGCCGAGCTCGCTACGAAGAACGCCAGGTCGGACAGCAGGAGATTCCTGGGGCGCGCTCCGTTTCGGCCGAGCGGGACAACGCTCGGGGGAGATGCCGACAACGCGAATCGCTATGAACTTTCGAGCCCGGGCAACTAGAAGCCCGCTTCCTCCGCGCCGGTGCTCGACGACGCCAGGAATGCGAAGTGATGCAGCTGGGCGCGGCGGTGCGCGTCCTGGAACCGTGCAGCGTTCGACCGACACGTCATTCCACTTGCGGCCGCGAAGTTCATTGGTCGAGTGCCGGCGACCTACGCCGGGCCAACGGCAGCAGAACGGCCAACGCCGCGAGCGCGGCGAAGACGTGCTTCAGCGTGTGCCCGGAGACCAGGCCCTGCGTGAGGTGAAGAACTTCGGCGTCCTCCATTTCCAGCACCTTGGCCAGCGCGTAAGCCCCAATCAACGCGGCCCAGTTCGGGCCTTTTCCGTGCTTCGGCAGCCAGGACACGCCGGCAACCAGCGCGATGCCGCCAAACTGCATGATGACGTAGGGGGTGATGGAGCTGGTGGCGGCGAACCATGCCACCGACAGAACACCACACACGAGCGCCACCGGCAGGAGCAGATTCGCCGCGCGGACGGACACCCGGTGGGCGGCGACCAGTCCCAGTACGCCGGCAAAGGCAACTACCATTCCCATCCGGTCCCACGCGAGCCCCCAATCATCCGGGTCCAAGTGGTAGTACGCGCTGCCGACCGCGGTGAGCACGAACCCCAGGAAGAACACGAGACCCGAGGTCCGCATCGCGGAATTCGAGTAGTCGAGGCGGCCTGCGAAGTGGTAGACAAGTCCGACGCCGCCGAGCACCAGAAAGAAGAGATTGGACAGCACGTCCATCGCGTGGGGTACACCCATCAGCGTCCGCGTATCCGCGAAACGATGGTAGTCCGGGTCCTGCGGCATGCCGGGCAACGCAACGGCGAGCAGGGACAGGGCCGCAACGAAGCACCAAAGGAATTTCTCGGGGCGAGTAGCGCGAAGGACCGGGCTCAATTTTTCCGCGATTTTCGTATCGGTTGCTGCCCACTTCTAACCAAAGGTCGAGCCTGGCCCCTTGTTCGAGCCTGGCCCCTTGTTTCCCCGCCTTGTTTCCCGAAGCACGAGCAGGCAAGCCCGAACATTCGGGCTTGCCACGACTCGTCGAGAGAGCGAAAGGGGCGTACGACAACACACGAAGGCGGGGTCAGTCGCAGTCTTCCTCGAGATCCACGTTGACGACCACTCGGGACACGCGGACGCGCTTGACCTTGTCGTGCGGGACGTCGAGACAGTCGAGCAGTGCGCTGGCCTCGTCGCGGCAGGTGTGGCCCGGCGTCTTGCCGCTGCGCGTTTCGTGCGGCGGCGACTTGAGCCGCGGATCGAGCCGATAGCTCATGCCGCCGATGAGCATGCCGTCTCCCAGCACCTCCACCTCGATGCGCGTGTCGTCGGTTACTTCTCCGGCGCTGAAATCGCTGCCCGGCTTCAGCTGCATCACGACTTCTCGGCTGGCGCGCGGCCCGAGCGTGAACGATTGGCCGCCGGCACTGAGGAAGCGCAGTACATAGCCACGCTTTCGCAGCACCTCGGGGAGCACCGGCCGCAGCTCGATTCGCAGCGGTCGAGGATAGGGATTGCGGGCCCAGAACCGCCGGCGCTCGAAGGCGGCGCGCAGGCCGGATGCGCCGCCGCCACCAGGCACGGGCGCGACGTTCCGCTGGGCGATGTTGTTGTCGAAGGGCACGAGCCGCCAGTGGGGAATGGGCCCAGCCGCCGCTGGCGACGTGGACGCGGGATCCGTATTCGCCCGGTCGCCATCTGCGGACACCGTCGCCAGCAGGCACTCATGACCGACTACTTCCGGCGTCCACTCGAACGGTCCGACGATCACGTCGCCACCCGACGTGATGTCGGGTGGGGCGATGGGACCCGTGGACGACTCCTGCCAGTCGTCCGGCCATACGAGGCCCGTCGCCGGCACGCAGTGATACGCGCGCACCGTGACGCCGGTCGCCGTCTGCGTGCCGCGGTTGCGTACCCGGACGAAGACATAGTTGATCTGGCCGACGACGGGCGTCTCGTGATCGCTCTCCGTGCCGGAGGCGGCGCCTGACAGCCGGTTCCAGATTGCCGTCGTGTTCCAGAAATTGCCTTGATACTGGTATTCGCCGGCTCGGCCGTCGTCGATGTAGACATCCACGTCCGGCGGCTGGCCCTCATCGGTTGTCGGCGCGCCGGGGGCGCGGTACAAGCCCTGCTTCTCGAACGTCCAGCGCACGACCTTGTGCACGGCACCGCCGGGGATGCCTTCGAAGTCCGGCGTGCCGAGGTCCGCCTCCATCATGGCGCTGGCGTAAACGTCCGGATCGGAGGTCGTCGTGGTCAACGCGCCGCAGCCCTGGATGATGAGATAGCATGTGTAGCGCGCGGCGAGGCGGCGCTGCGTAATGTCGGTGGCGTCCCCACCGGTCGAGCGATACAGGCGGAACAGCGTCGTCGACAATACCTGCTCGCCGTTGTACTGCGTGTCCCACTGTGACCCGAACCAGCCCCAGCCGCCCGACACGGGCCGATCGTGCCGTCGCACGATGGTCGGACAGAAGGGAAACGTCAGGAATCGGTCCGGCGCCTGGCTGTCCGGGTCGAGCATGATCGCGCCAAGGCTGTCGCCTGCACTGTGTGCGAACCCGAAGTTGGGACCGCCGACGTGCTCGAACAGCAGCTCGTGGCCGAACTCGTGCCAGGCGATGCGCGGTTCGGCCGAGATCGAGATGGTCGAGGCCGCGTCCAGCAGGTTGAACCCCATACCGCCGGCGCCGTCGCCCGTGGCGTTGCCGTATCCCCGGGCATTGACGGTGCCGAGCGAGGCGTCTCGATGATCGACCGTCAGGGGGAACGTCGTGTCGGCGAAGTACGTCGCGACGTCGATGCCCATGCTCTGCATGGTGCGGAAGAAGAGGTCACAGGTGTAGTAGACGTTGACCGCGCCGAAGTCGTCGGTCACGCACGAGCGTGAGAAGTTCCCGCTCGGCAGCGCAGCCGTGGGGGCGGCGACGGTCGGCAAGGACAGCTCGCCGACCTGCACGTACTCGCCAACCAGCGCCTGTGGATCGCCGGCTGGCGGGGGAGTGAGACCCTGGAGGGTCAGGACGGACGTCAGCGGATCGAGCGTGGTGGCGGGCGAGGTAGGCGTGAGCGCGGCATTGCCGGTTGCGCTGATCGGGTCCGTGGTGAAGACGTTGCCGAACGCATCCGTTACGAGCGCGCGCAGGTACAACGCGGCGCCCGTTTCCACCTCGACGAACGCGCGCCAGTGCAGCTGCTTCCACGGACCAAGGGCCGTGGTGAAGAGGATCTCATTCACCACGTAGTGTCGGCCGTCCAGGATGGACTTCGGCACATCCGGCAGGGGCAGTGTCGGCACGCCCGGGTGGGGAGCGGCCTGGCGCGCAGATCGCGTGCGTGTGGCGCGTGCCCGTTCCACGGCGAAGCCGCCCGGGCGTGACTCTGGATCGAAGCGCGCCTGTGCCTCATATCGATAGACGATCAGTCGCTCGTCGGTGACCTTGACGAGGCGGCCCTTTGCAGCGGCAAGAACTCGCCGCAGGAGTGCCTGTGTGTCGGGCTTGCCGGGCAGGAAGCGCGCGCCCTTCGACGGCGCCGCGACCTCCACGTCGTGATGTGCGAAGCTCGTCGAGCTCGTCACCCGCATCGGCGCATCGTGCATGCGGACGTCGAGATGCGCGCCCCACACGGGCAGGCCAAGGTAAGTCTGCTGGAAGGTGACGACGGTGGTGTTGACCAGCTTCTTCGACTCCCGGAACCGTACCTGTGACCCTTCGCGCTTCAGCGCGTTCCCGACGGTTTCCGGAAGTGTGCGCAGCCATCGCGGGTCGAGGCCATACAGTTCGGCGACATCGTGCAGGTAGGCACCGGCGAGTGACTTCGGAGTGAGCGCGACGGTCCCGGCTGGTGCGTAGGGTTCAAGAAGGTGCACGACGTGACGAGCCGTTCCGCTGCCGTCACGACCGATCCTAACGTTTGGTGTCACGGTGAAGGGCATGGCGAAACTCCTCTCGCTTAGTGACCACAGGCAGCACGGGTTCGTGGTGCCGCGTGGTGCCCCTTGTGCGACTGCGTGCCGCTGACAGGGGGCGCGTCGGCCCCACGAGACTGCGGCGATTATGCTCGGCGCCGCGCACCCAGACAAGCGGAGGTCTGCCCCATGGGTTGTCCTCGCACGGACCGCGCGACGAGACGTGGGAGGAATCCCTGGGACGGGACGAAGTGCAGGACCGACGGGCACGAGAGCTGCGGGCTGCGGATGGCGCTGCGTGAGTTTTGGGAATCCCTTCACACGGTGGGGCGAAGGGGTCCCACGCGATGCCGAACAGTCGTTCCCGGTATCCCGCGGAACTGCGGTGCCGCTCTGTGGAGCTGGTGCGGGTCGGTCGGAGCCTGGCCGAGCTGGCCGAGGAGAACGAGTCCTCGGCGGCATGCTCAAGCGGCCCGAACACCTGACCGAGAAAAGAAAGCGGCTGCGACTGCGCGACTTGCCGCGCTACAACCTGCAAAGCGTGCGCGCGTATCTGCTGAAGCAGGAGTTCCAGCAGTTCTGAAGTGCGCCGAAGACGCGATCGCGGATGGTCGCGCAGAGATCACACGGGACTACTTGGCGACAGGTGTTGGCCACGCCGTCGAGGACGCGGAAGAAACTTTGGGACGCACTCACGAGAATGCAGCCCGCTCTTCAGGTACCGACATGTAGCGAACGCCTCTCTGCGCAGCGGCGTCAGTTGACAAAGACGAGCTCACTGCAACAAAGTTGAGGGGGGCTGTCCGTTGAGTGACAGGGAGACAGGTACAGCAAGCAGAACTGAACGACTTTCTGCAGCGTCTCGTGCCCGATGGCAGCACCACTATCGTTCGCCGAGTTGGGAAAGCGGTATACAGGTTTAGCGACCCAAGAATTCCGAGGTTCATCGAGATTGCCAACCATCGGACATGGGTCGACCATGGAGGCGTGGCCCAAACACGCGTTCGAGGGGAGCGCTGAACAGCGTCGCTGTTCAGTTCCCTCCTCGCTTCGCTCATCGGCGGCCCCTCAACGCGAACGTTTGGTCCCAGACATGAGCATCGCAGTTCAAGTTTCAGACACAGGAGGTGCGCGATGAACGTCAATCTTGGCGACGCAGACGCCGGCGTCGGAATCGGCGTCGACGTTATCACCGACTTTCTAAGGGAATTGACCCGACTCGGCCGACTGCCGGTTCGCCGGGAATTCGACCGCGACATCGGCGGGCAGCTGTTCCATGTGATCGTTCTGTTCGACCCACCCACGTTCGACATGGTGACGGCTGGGCCCGATTCGCCCAGGACCCGTCTGCGTCTCACCGGCACGATTGAGGTGCGCCCCGCCGCGGACCCCGACGCTGTGCCGAACACGTTCCCGCTTGACGCCGCGGTCAGGCTGACCGTCGTGCTGCTTCCTGCTCAGCCGGTTCCCGAGGTCGGCCTCCGCTACGACGGGGTCGACGGCAATCCGACCCCACCGGTGACCGCTGCCGACATCGACGCGTTCATGACCAGCCCCGAAATCCAGCAGATCCTCGCCAACATCCGGCTCCCCATTGCCGACAGCTTGGTCAAGGGCCTGAACGAGTCGAGGTTCCCGCTCGCGGCGAACCGTCCGGCCGACTCCGACTGGTCGATTCGATTGACGCTCACCCCGGCGGGGGCCGACACAGTCGACGCTTTCGTCGTGTCTGCCGGCCCGCCCGGCACTTCGGCGACACTCTCGGTGACTGAGAGCTTCGTTGCTCCACGCACCGGGCTCGCCGTCGCCTACTCGAGGGACTTCCTGGATCTTGTCCTGGGTCGTGGCGCCGATGCGAGAATCGGCCAGTCGGTCGACAGTGCCAAGGTGACATCGCTCTCGATGTCGATGGCCGACAACGGCATCAAGATCACCGGACACGTCGTGCGGGAGATCGACACGCCGCTTATCGATATAGCGCCCGACGTGGACATCGACTTCGACGGGATTGCCGTGCCCAGGCTGGTTCGGGGAACCACGGCGATGACGATGGACACCTCGGGAATCGACGTGGACGTCGACGACAGCGACGAGATCTTCTATGGGGCGCTCAAGTGGGTCCTGACCATCGGTGCTGCCGCGCTGCTGTTCACCGGCGTCGGCACGCTCACGGCGCTCGGCATTGGGCTCTGGTTGACCTTGGTCCAGATTGCGTGGAACGGGGCGGTGGAACTGGACAATGCGCCGAACGTGCTGCGTAAGACGCTGGCCGCGCTGCTCGGCGCGCAACTCAGCAAACTCGCCGAGTCCCTCGACGAGTCGACCGCGGCGGGCGAACTCACTGTCGACGGCACTCCCGACTCCGCGGTCGTCGTCGACGGCAGCATTGTGCTGTTTGCCCAGGTCATCATTGTGGCGATGATGGCTCGGCTCCGGTCGGCGGAGTACTCCCACCGGTTACGGCGGTTCGTCATCTTCGAGCTCGACGATCGCCGAAGGTTCCGGGCGCAAGAACTTGCCCGGCTCATGAAGGCCGGCAAGATTTCTGTTTCGGGGTTCCATCACGTGCGAGGGAAGTACATACGGTCGGATCACGACAACTCTGCGGCCAACAATCTGCTCCAGTCGTTCAAGACCAACGAGACCACTGAGGTTGTCGTGAAGAACCGCTGAGTGGTCGGCTCAACACAGCAGCAGGACGCGTTCGGGCGTCGGGCACTACGGCATTTGTCCGAGGCCGTGCAAAGACGCGGGTGCTGAGCACACCGAGGTGAGTCGTTTAAGAAAGGGGCCTAAGAAAGGGGCCAGGCTCGACTCTTGGTCAGAAATGGGCAGCAACCGATAGGAAAGCCGCGGCAAAATTGAGCCCGGCCTCTTCTGGGTAGACCGCGGTGAACAGATTGAGCTCGCGACACAGCACGATCTACTGGCGCAATACCGGACCTGGCCCCGGATATTTCACCAGGCCGCCGCCGACTCAGTGAAGACCCGAGCCATGCAAAGCACTTCGCACCCGCCAGCGCCGGAGCACGTTGGATGCGAAGGGCTGCGCGATTCTTGATGGTCGTTTTGCATTCATTTCCCTGCGAGTATGGACTCGCGCGAAAAGAGGCGCGCCACCGCGATCAGAGCGATGGCCGCCAGCGCCAGTGGTGCCGCATAGGACAGCGCGAGATCGACGGTCGGAATCGCTTCGCCCCGCAACGCCTGGCGCAGCAGCATGTACTGGCCCGATACCGGCACGGCGACCAGCCAGTCCGGCTCCCGCCGCTGCAGGAACAACTGGACCACTGGGACCATCGACACGACGAACAGCAGCACCGAGACGTTCGCTTGCGCTTCCTTGTAGGTGCGGGCGCGCGCGCCGACGTAGAGCAGGATCGCCGGAATCAACGCGATCATGGGCAACAGGATCAGCACGAAACGCAACAGTTCGCCGGCGCTGAACAGGAACGGCACGCCGACCGGCGGCAGCGGAGCGACGGCAAGCGTCACGTAGAACCCCGCAAGCGTCAGCAGCACGACCAGCAGGTTGAATGCCGTGACCGCAATCCATTTGCCGGCGACCAGTTCACCGGGGCGCGCTGGCGTCATCAGCAGGGGCTCGAGCGAGGTGCGCTCTCTCTCGCCGGCCGTGATGTCGAGCGCAACGGCCATCCCGCCCATGACGGAGGCGAAGAGCCCGTAGTACGCGATCAGGAACAGGAGCAACGCCCCGGACTGTTGCGGCGTGGCCAAGTCGACGGTCTCGATGTTGAGCGGATTGGCCACTTCGGGCGCGACACCGCGCAGCAGTAGCCGCGACTGTCCTGTTTGACGGTTGTAAGCCCGCAGCAATGCTTCGGTCTGGTCGATGGCCACGCGCGCGCGATCGCGGGAGCGGTCGGCGATGACGCGCACGGTTCCGGCCTTGCCCTGCGCCACATCCTCGGCGAAGCGGTCATCGACCGCCAGCACGACATCGAGATCGCCGGCCTTGAGCTTCGCCTCGTAGTCCTGCGGCGCCGGTTGCACCGTCACCTGCTCGCGCTCGAGGAAGGCGACGAGCGCGGGCGCGTGCGCGGCACCGTCCACGGGCAGCTTGAGTTCGCGCGCCCGTTCCGCCTGGCTTGCGATCAGGTTGAAGATGAGCGCCAGGAAGAGCGGACCGGCGATCGTTGCCGTCAGCAGGGTCACCGACAGCGTGCGACGATCGCGGAACGTGTCGGTGAGCTCCTTGCGCGCAACCGTCAGCGCGCGGCGCAGACTGCCATCGCCCGCAGCGTGCGGCAACTCGGGCATTGTCATGCCGCAAGACCCTCGGCGGACCCGAGCAACGCGACGAACGCGTCCTCGAGGCTCGGCTGTCCGGAGAGAGCGAGCAGTTCGGATGCCGTTCCCTTCGCGATCACGCGGCCTTGTCCGAGGATCACGATGCGGTCGCACAGCGCGACCACTTCCTGCATCACGTGCGACGAGTACAGTATGCACTTGCCGGCGTTGCGAAGCTCTCGCAGCAGCGCGCGCAGGCTGCGCACGCTCATGATGTCGAGGCCGTTGGTCGGCTCGTCCAGCAGGATCGTATCGGGGTCGTGGACGAGCGCGCGCGCGATCGCCACTTTCATCCGCTCGCCCTGCGAGAATCCCTGCGCGCGGCGGTCGGCGACCGCGTCGAGGCCGAGCATGCCGATCAGCGTCTCGATGCGCGGCTCGAGAACCGGCTCGGGCAGTCCGTGCAGCGCGCCGAAATAGCGGATGTTCTCGCGTGCGGTAAGGCGGGGATAAAGCCCGCGCGCATCGGACAGCACGCCGATACGCCGGCGCACGGCGAAACGATCGCGCACGACGTCGAGCGTGTCCACTCGCGCGCTGCCGGCGTCGGGAACGATCAGCGTCGCGAGAACGCGCAGCAGCGTCGTCTTGCCCGCACCGTTCGGGCCGAGCAACCCGGTGATGGCGCCGTCGTCCGCGGTGAATGTCACGCCGTCGACCGCGCGCACCTCGCGTGCGCGGCCGAACGATTTTTCCACGGCGTCGATCGCGATCATGGCGACGGTGCCAGACGATCGGGCCACAGAAGAGGCCGCGCCGAACCCTCGAGGTGGCGCACGCAGGTTGGGGGCAGGCGGTCGAACCCGGCATCGGCAACGAACGCGGCCAGCAAGCGCGGGGCGCAGCCGTTGGGCGAAACGATGTGCCCGTAGCCGCCTGCGACGATATGGCGGCTGTTCGGAAGCGTCGCGGCGACCTTCTCGCCATACGCGGGCGGCGTCACCGGATCGAGCGCGCCCGAGAGTATCAGCACCGGCACGTCGCTCGCGACCGGCTCTGCGCTAGCGGGCGCGGGCAGGCCGCGTGGCCACACGTCGCACACGGCAAGCACCTTTTCGGCGAGCGAACGCATGCGCAGATCCGCAAGCACTCGCCGATCCCCGGCCCGAATGCGCGGCGCGTCCTCGGTGCAGACGACCGAATAATGCAAAGCGGCATTCGTTTGCTCGGAGATTTCGCCACCGACCAGTCGCGCCGCCGCCACCAGCGGGCCATAGTCACCCATCGCGGCGCGTTCGATGACCTCGGGCAGGAGCGATGCGAGCTCGGGAATGTAGGTGAGCGGGAGCAATCCCGCGAAGAACGCATCCTGCGTGAGCGTGATCTCGAGTGACGCACCGGTACGGGGATCGGGCACGCTGACCACACGTCCACCTTCGCCCAGATCGCGAGCGATCCGGGCGAGCGTTGCACCCAGATCCGGATGCGCGCGCCGGCAGGCGCTCGACGCTTCGCAGGCGGCGAGTACCGCATCGATCGCGCGCTCGCGGGTCGGCCAGATGTCGAGCGGCGTGCGCAGGTCGGGTGGGGCGACGCCATCGAGAATCACGCTGCGTACGTGCGACGGATACGTGCGCAAGTACTCGAGCGCGACGCGCGAGCCGTAGCTGCCGCCCCACAGGTTGAGCTTGGCGTAGCCCTGCGCCTGGCGCACCGCTTCGAGGTCGTCGATCCACGCACGGGTCGTGTACCGGGTCGGATCGATGCTCTTCGACGCAAGTTCCGCCAGGCATTCGCGCGCCATCGGCGCCGGGTCGGTCGCGAGGGCCTCCAGCGGGTCGTCGCGCGGCGCCAACGCCTCGCAGGCAAGGGGCGAGGAGCGGCCGGTTCCGCGCTGGTCGATCAGCACGATGTCGCGCGTGCGGCGGATTTCGGCGAGGCGTGAGGCGAACGGCGCGAGATGGCTCGCTGCCTGGCCCGGCCCACCGGCAAGAATGACGAACGGATCACGGCGCGGACTGGCGGTATTCGCCGGCAGGACCGCGACGAAGATGTCGATCCTCCGTCCCGACGGTTGTGCCCGATCCTCCGGCACGGACAACGTTCCGCAGCGGGCCACGACGGAGAGCTTGGGGAGTCGGCATTCGCCAAGCGGCAGGCTGCCGTCGTCCGGACCTGGCGCCCCGCATCCAGCGAGGGCGACGAGCGCGGCGAGCCATGGGAGCAGACGCAGGGTCGGGGCGGAAGCCATGCGGGGTCGATGGTAGCAAAGGCGCACCTGCATTCCGCGCGCCGCTCGCGAGCGGCGGATGGGCGGCGCTTTGTGAGGTGTAGCATCTCTCTGCTCCGATATCGCCACGGCCCACCCGGTAACCGCAATGCCAGTCCGCGAACTCGAACCCGGCATCGTCACCGACCTCAAGGATCGGCTGACCTACGGCGGTTACCTGCACCTCGACCGCCTGCTCACCGCGCAGCAGCCGCTGACCGGCGCGGACGGCGCCACTGCGCGGCACGACGAGATGCTGTTCATCATCCAGCACCAGGTTTCGGAGCTGTGGATGAAGCTCATGATCCATGAGATCAAGGCGGCGATCGCGCACGTGCAGCAGGACGCGCTGGAGGCGAGCTTCAAGATTCTCGCGCGCGTGAAGCTCATCCAGAAGCAGCTGTTCGAGCAGTGGGCGGTGCTGGAGACGCTCACGCCGTCCGAATACGAGGCGTTCCGGCCGGCGCTCGGCACGTCGTCGGGCTTCCAGTCGGCGCAGTACCGCGCGATCGAGTTCCTGCTCGGCAACAAGCATGCGGCGATGGCGGACGTGTTCCGGCACGATCCGGCGATACACGCGGAGCTGACCGCACTGCTCGACGCGCCGTCGCTCTACGACGAGTTCCTGCGCCATCTTGCGCGCCGTGGACTGCCGGTCCCCGCCGGGTGCCTCGAGCGCGATTTCACGCAGCCGTACGCCCGCCATCCCGATCTCGTGCCCGTCTTCAAGACGATCTACGACGACCCGGCGAGCTGGTGGGAGGCCTACGACATGTGCGAGAAGCTCGTGGACGTCGAGGAGAGCTTCCAGTTGTGGCGCTTCCGGCACATGAAGACGGTCGAGCGCATCATCGGCCACAAGACGGGAACCGGCGGCTCGTCCGGCGTTGCGTTCCTCAAGCGTGCGCTCGACCACAGCTTCTTTCCCGAACTGATCGACGTGCGTACCGTCATCGGTGCGCGATGAACGACACGGGCGCCTCGGCGACGACGCGAGAGCGCATTGCGCGTGCGGTGGCCGCGCTCGGCGAAGGACCGCTCACGCAGGATGGCATCGCGCGCCACGTCGCGCCGCTCTTCTCGCGCGTGCTCGCACGCAACCGCGAGCGCATCTACCTTGCCAACCATTCGCTCGGCCGGCCGCTCGATGCGATGGAAGACGACGTGCGCGAGGCGCTCGCGGCGTGGTACGACCGCATGGGCGGCGCGTGGGCGTTGTGGGACGAGGAGGGCTCCGCCTACCGGCAGCGGCTTGCGCAGCTCCTAGGCGCGGCGCGCGCGGACTGCGTGATCCCGAAGACCAGCGCCGGGCAGGGGTTGCGCGCGGTGCTGAACAGCTACGATGCGCCGCCGCGCGTGGTCGCGACCCGCGGCGAGTTCGATTCGCTGGACGTGATCCTGCGCGAGTACGCGCGGCGCGGCCGCATCGCGCTGACGCTGGTCGAGCCGCGCGCCGACGGAATGTTCTCCGCCGATGACGTGGCGGCGGCGATCGTTGCCGGCACCGATCTCGTCGTGATCTCGTCGGCGATGTTCCAGACCGGGCAACTGCTCGCCGGGATCGACGCGCTGATCATGACGGCCCATCGCGCCGGCGCACGCGTGCTGGTCGACGTGTACCACGCGCTCGGCGTCGTACCGGTGGATATGGTCGCGCTCGGCGCCGACTTCGCGGTTGGCGGCAGCTACAAGTACCTGCGCGGCGGTCCCGGTGCATGCTTTCTGTACGTCGCGCCGCGATGGATCGACGCGGGGCTCGCCACGCTCGACATCGGCTGGTTCGCGAAGGCGCGCGCGTTCGCCTACGAGCGGCCCGACCCGCCGCGACTTGCAGAGGGCGGCGACGCGTGGCTCGAGTCCACACCGCCGGTGCTCACCTGGTTCCAGGCGCGGGCGGGGCAGCTGTTCACGCTCGCGGTCGGCGTGGCGCGCCTGCGCGCGTATTCGCTGCAGCAGCAGGCGAGACTGTCGAAGCGGCTCGCTTCGAACGGGCTTGCGACACTCGGGCCCGCAAGGGATCGGGGCGCGTTCGTCGTGGTGCGCCGGGACGACGCGCCGGCGCTTGCCACGCGCATGGGCGAGCGCGGCATCGACGTGGACGCGCGTGGCCCGTGGCTGCGGCTTTGCCCGGACCTGCTCACGACCGAGGAGGAAATCGACCGCGCCGCGGCGACGCTCGGCGAACTCGTCAGCGCCCGCTAGCCCGGATGTTTCACCAGGGCGCGGGAATTTGGCGTGGCGGTTTGCGGCTTGGATCGGGCGCAGCCGACGACGCCAATAGCAGCGACTATTGGCGAGGAGAGCAAGCCCGAGCCAGGTGCAAAACGACCGCCAAAAACCGCGCAGCCCACCCGTCCAACTCGCTCCGCCGGTGGCGAGTCCCAAGTGCTTGGCAAGGCTCGAGCCTCGATTGAATCGGCGGCGGGCCGGTGAAACATCCGGGCTAGGCGGCACCGGCAAGCGACAGGATCAGCCGGACGACCAGCAGCAGCGTCAGGACGAACGCGGCGCCTGCGAGGACGCCGACGATCACCACCTGGTGCGGCCGGATGGTGACGGCGTCGCGCTGCATCGCCTTGCCCTTGCGGACGCCAAAGAAGCTCCAGAATACGGCCCCCAGCACCTCGAGCAGCGTCGCGTTGCGCGAGGCTTCGGGTTGGTCGGAGCGGGGAGGCGGCGGGGGCGCCGCGGGGCCGGGTTCCATGCTGGCGGCGGCGATCGAAAAACGGCTCGAGTGTAACACCGCCGGACCGGTCCCCGCCTCGGGAAAATCTGTTGAAAATGCCCGCGATTGCTTGAAAACCGGGTGGCTTCCCCCATTTCGAAAGCAAACACCGGTTCCGGTAGGAGTCTTCTTCCATGCGTTTCGACAAGCTTACGACCAAGTTTCAGCAGGCGTTCGCCGACGCCCAGAGCCTCGCGCTCGGCAACGACAACGGATTCATCGACCCGCAACACATGCTCGCGGCGCTGCTCGCGCAGGACGACGGCGGCACGACGTCGCTGCTCGCCCGCGCAGGGGTTGCCGTGCCCAAGCTGCAGGCGGCGCTCAAGGCGTCGATCGGTCGGCTGCCGAAGGTCGAGGGCACCGGTGGCGAGATCGGCGTCTCGCGCGACCTCAACAACCTGCTCAACCTCACCGACAAGGAAGCGACCAAGCGCGGCGACCAGTTCATCGCCTCCGAGCTTTTCCTGCTCGCGCTCGCCGACGACAAGGGCGACACCGGCCGCATGGCACGCGAGGCGGGGTTGAACCGCAAGTCGCTCGAGGCGGCAATCGAAGCAGTGCGCGGCGGCGCGAACGTCGAGAACGCCGAGGCCGAGGGCCAGCGCGAGGCGCTCAAGAAGTACACGATCGACCTCACCGAGCGCGCGCGCTCGGGCAAGCTCGACCCGGTGATCGGGCGCGACGACGAGATCCGCCGCACGATCCAGATCCTGCAGCGGCGCACCAAGAACAACCCGGTGCTGATCGGCGAGCCGGGTGTGGGCAAGACCGCGATCGTCGAGGGCCTCGCGCAGCGCATCGTCGACGGCGAGGTGCCGGAGACGCTCAAGAACAAGCGCGTGCTGTCGCTCGACATGGCTGCGCTGCTTGCCGGTGCCAAGTACCGCGGCGAGTTCGAGGAGCGCCTGAAGGCCGTGCTGAAGGACATCGCGGCCGACGAGGGCCGCACGATCGTCTTCATCGACGAGCTGCACACGATGGTCGGCGCCGGCAAGGCCGAGGGCGCGATCGACGCCGGCAACATGCTGAAGCCCGCGCTTGCGCGCGGCGAGTTGCATTGCGTCGGCGCCACCACGCTCGACGAGTACCGCAAATACGTCGAGAAGGACGCGGCGCTCGAGCGCCGGTTCCAGAAGGTGCTGGTCGACGAGCCGTCGGTGGAAGCGACGATTGCCATCCTGCGCGGCCTGCAGGAACGCTACGAAATTCACCACGGGGTCGAGATCACCGACCCGGCGATCGTCGCTGCGGCGGAGCTTTCGCACCGCTACATCACGGACCGCTTCCTGCCCGACAAGGCGATCGACCTGATCGACGAGGCGGCCGCGCGCATCAAGATGGAGATCGACTCCAAGCCGGAGTCGATGGACAAGCTCGACCGCCGCCTCATCCAGCTCAAGATCGAGCGCGAGGCGGTGAAGAAGGAAACGGACGAGGCGTCGAGGAAGCGGCTCGCCGCGATCGAGGACGAGATCAAACGGCTCGAGCGCGAATACGCGGACCTCGAGGAGGTTTGGAAAGCTGAGAAGGCGCAGGTCGCCGGCGCGCAGCACATCAAGGAGGAGATCGACAAGATCAAGCTCCAGATGGAGGACGCGAAGCGCAAGGGCGACTGGCAGAAGATGAGCGAGCTTCAGTACGGCAAGCTGCCGCAGCTCGAGGCGCAACTCAAGAAGGCCGACAAGGCGCAGGGCGGCGGGAAGGCGCCGAAGCCGACGCTGCTGCGCACGCAGGTAGGCGCCGAGGAGATCGCCGAGGTCGTCTCGCGTGCGACCGGCATCCCGGTGTCGAAGATGATGCAGGGCGAGCGCGACAAGCTCATGCACATGGAAGATGCGCTGCACAAGCGTGTCGTCGGGCAGGACGAGGCGGTGCGTCTCGTCTCCGATGCGATCCGGCGTTCCCGCTCGGGCCTTTCGGACCCCAATCGCCCGTATGGCTCGTTCCTGTTCCTCGGGCCGACCGGCGTGGGAAAGACGGAACTGTGCAAGGCGCTCGCCGAGTTCCTGTTCGACTCCGAGCAGCACCTGATCCGGATCGACATGTCCGAATTCCAGGAGCGGCACTCGGTCGCGCGGCTGATCGGCGCCCCGCCGGGTTACGTCGGCTACGAGGAGGGCGGCTACCTGACGGAAGCGGTACGCCGCAAGCCGTACTGCGTGATCCTGCTGGACGAGGTCGAGAAGGCGCACCCGGACGTGTTCAACGTGCTGCTGCAGGTACTGGACGACGGCCGCATGACCGACGGGCAGGGCCGCACCGTCGACTTCAAGAATACGGTGATCGTGATGACGTCGAACCTGGGCTCGCACAGGATCCAGCAGATGACTGACGAGGGCGCCGACCAGGCGGTGATCAAGATCGCGGTGATGGCCGAGGTCAAGACGCACTTCCGGCCGGAGTTCGTGAACCGCATCGACGAGATCGTCGTGTTCCATCCGCTGGCCGAGGCGCAGATCGCGTCGATCGCGAAGATCCAGCTGTCGGCTCTCACGAAGCGGCTGGCGAAGCTCGAGATCAAGCTCGATGTCAGCGAGGCCGCGCTGAAGACCGTGGCGGCTGCCGGATTCGACCCGGTCTACGGCGCGCGGCCGTTGAAGCGCGCAATCCAGCAGCAGATCGAGAATCCGCTGGCGAAGGCGATCCTGTCCGGCAATTTCGCCGCGGGCGAGACGATCAAGGTCGACGCCAAGCGCGGCGAGATCGCGTTCAGCAAGGCCTGAGCGCGACCGGCCGCGAGGGCGCCACGGGCGGCATCGGTTGCGCACCGCAGTCCCCGCCGCGGGGGCCCGTGCCGGCCCCGCCTCGCGTATAATGCGCGGCGCCCAATTCCGGGCCCGTCATCCTGGCGGACCCTGTCAAGCTAACTGGAGATGCACATGTCGAACATCATCAAATCCTTTCTGGCCGTGAGCGCCGTCGCGTTCGCCGCTTCCGCCGCCGCCCAGACCGGCAAGGCCGTCGACGCGGCGATGGCGGGCGACGTCGTCACCGTCACCGCCAAGATCGAGGCGGTCGACCAGGCCAATCGCACGGTCACGCTCAAAGGCGCGGACGGTCGCGTCACCATGATGAAAGTGGGCCCCGAGGTGAAGAACTTCGCGCAGGTCAAGGCGGGCGACGAGCTCGTGCTCAAGCACGCCGAGGCCGTCGCGATCGAGCTTAAGAAGGGCTCGGCCGGACGCAGCGCCGTCACGACGACGATGCCGCCGCAGACCGCGCCAGCCGGCGCCAAGCCGGGAATGGCCGCAGCGCAGGAAACCGTGATCGTCGCCAACGTGCAGTCGGTCGACACGGCGAAGAACGTTGTCGTGCTCGAGGGCCCCGGCGGCCGTTATCTGCCGATCAAGGTCAAGAATCCGGCGCTGATGAAGGACGTCAAGGCTGGCGACAGCGTCGAGGTGAAGTACATCGAGGCGATCTTGATCGAAGTCGTGGGGCCTGCCAAGAAATAGCACGGCATTGAACGCGAGCGGGGCATTTGCGCCCCGGTTCGCGGCAGCGACGGCGCGCAGGCCCCCTTGCGCGCCGTTGTCGTTTGATGGTTGTGGAGCGACAGTGTGTGCAGGTCGCGCCGCGAGCGCAGGACCGGCCCGAAGTCGCAGCGCTTGCGGTGCTCCGATGCGGGGACGACGCGCACGCGGCACGAGAGATCGACTGTGCAAAGATGAGCACGATTCCCCCCCAATCACCCGCGCACGGCAGCGAAGCGCCGTCGTCGTGGATCGTGCGCTTCGCGCATCTGATCGCGCCGGGCGGGCGCGTGCTCGACCTCGCGTGCGGACACGGGCGCCACACCCGGTACATGGCGGCACGCGGGCATCCGGTCGTCGCCGTGGATCGCGACGCCGCTGCGCTGTCCGCGCTCACGGGACTCGGTCGCGTCGACGCCCGCTGCCTCGACCTCGAGCGCGATGGCTGGCCGCTCGCCGGCGAGACGTTTGCCGGAATCGTGGTCACGAACTACCTGCATCGGCCGTTGTTCCCGCATCTCGCCCTCGCCCTCGCGGCGGACGGCGCGCTGCTCTATGAGACGTTTGCGGTCGGGAACGAAGCGCACGGTCGCCCCTCCAACCCGGACTTCCTGCTCGCGCCGGGCGAACTGCTCGCATGGTCCGGCGGCTGGTCGACCGTGGTGGCGTTCGAGCAGGGCCGCGTGCGCGAAGGGACGCGCGACGCGGTCGTGCAGCGGGTGGCTGCGGTGGGCACGGCGCGCGCCTGGCCGCCAGCGCTCGTGGCACAGACGTGAGGCGAGCGGATCGGTTAAACTATCCCATTGACTTTAAACCACCCCATGCTCACCGGAAGCCTTGTCGCCATCGCGACCCCGATGCAGGAAGACGGGTCGCTCGATCTGCCCGCGCTGCGCCGCCTCATCGACTGGCACATCGAGAACGGCACGGCCGGCATCGTCGTCGTCGGCACCACCGGCGAGTCGCCGACGGTCGACGTCGAAGAGCACTGCCAGCTGATCGAGACCGCCGTCCTGCAGGCGCGCCGGCGCGTGCCGGTCATTGCCGGTACGGGCGCGAATTCCACGACGGAAGCGATCGAGCTGACCGCGTTCGCCAAGAAAGTCGGCGCCGACAGTTGCCTGTCGGTCGTGCCTTACTACAACAAGCCGACGCAGGAAGGTCTCTACCGCCACTTCCGGACGATCGCCGAGAAGGTGGGCCTGCCGGTCATCCTGTATAACGTGCCCGGCCGGACCGTCGCCGACCTCGCGAACGAAACCGTGCTGCGGCTCACCGAGGTGCCCGGCATCGTCGGACTCAAGGATGCGACCGCCGATCTCGGCCGCGGCAGCGAGCTGTTGCGCGCGCTGCGAGCGAACGGCAAGCGTGACTTCGCGGTCTACAGCGGCGACGACATCACGGCGCTGCCGCTGCTGCTGATGGGCAGCCACGGCGTCATCTCGGTCACGGCCAATGTAGCACCGATGCTGATGGCCAGGATGTGCAAGGCGGCGCTCGAAGGCGATCTCGCGCAGGCACGCGAATGCAACGATCGCCTGCTTCCGCTGCACCGCAATCTCTTTGTCGAGGCGAATCCGATACCCGTCAAGTGGGCGCTCGCCGAAATGGGGATGATCAAGAACGCGCTCCGGCTGCCGCTGGTGCCGCTCTCTCCGCAGTTTTTCGACACGGTACGCGCGGCGCTGCGCGCCGCGGGTGCCGTCGCCTGACGCAGGACCCACGATGAATCTCGTTCCCTCGTTTTCGCGGCAAGCCGCCGCGCTGTTTGCCATTGCCGTGTTCGCGCTTGCGGGATGCGAGTCGCTCGGTGTGTCGAGCCCCAGCAAGAAGATCGACTACAAGTCCACCGGCAGCGCACCGGCGCTCGAGATCCCGCCGGATCTGAATTCGCCCCAGTACGACGACCGTTACAACGTGGCCACCGCCTCCGGGCAGCAGGCGCGCGACGCGACGCGGCCGCGGCAGAGCGAGCTTCTGCCGACCAACGCCGATGCCAAGGTGATGCGCGCGGGTTCGGAGCGCTGGCTGGTGGTGAAGGCCACGCCCGAGCAGGCGTGGAGCACCGTTCGCCAGTTCTGGACCGACACCGGGTTCACCGTGGCCGTCGAGCAACCCAGCGTCGGCGTGATGGAAACGGACTGGGCGGAAAACCGGGCCGAGATTCCCGGCGACTTCCTGCGCAACACGGTGGGCAAGTTCGTCGATGCGTTCTACACGACCTACAAGCGCGACAAGTTCCGCACGCGCATCGAGCGCGGTGTGGAGCCGGGCACGGTCGAGATCTACATCTCGCATCGCGGCATGGAGCAGGTGCCGACCGCGAAGATCGACAATTCGTCGCCCGCGGCGTTCGCCTGGGCGGTGATGCCCCCCAACCCCGAGCTCGAAGCGGTCATGCTCACGCGGCTCATGCAGCGGTTCGGCACGCCGCAACAGGAAGCGGCGAGCGCGGTGACGACCGCGGCCAACGCGCCGCCGAAGGCGGTGGTCGAGAAGGGCTCCGACGGATTGTCGAAACTGATGGTCGACGACAGCTTCGACCGCGCCTGGCGACGCGTGGGTCTCGCGCTTGACCGCACGGGCTTCACGGTCGTGGACCGTGACCGCGCCAACGGCGTGTACTTCGTGCGATACGCGGATCCGGAAGCCTCCGCCAAGCAGCAGGGTTGGCTCGACAAACTCATGTTCTGGAAGACCGACGAGAAGGACCGGCCGGAGCAGTACCGGATCGTTGTCGCGGATGCCGCGCCACGCAGCGTCGTGACCGTGCAGGATCCGAATGGTGCACCGGACAGGACGCCGGCAAGTGACCGCATCCTTGCGCTCCTGCGCGACCAGCTGCGCTGATGGCGCGCGGGCGCGCCGCTGCCGACAGCCTTTGCGCGGACCGGTCGTAGCGCCTACGGACCTTTCGTGCGCTTCGCGTCGATCGGTTCGGGCAGCGAGGGCAACGGGCTCGTTGTCGAAGCGGGCGCAACGCGCGTCCTGATCGACTGCGGTTTCGGCGTCAGGGACACCAGAGCGCGCCTGCAGCGCGCCGGCATCGCGCCCGAATCGCTTTCTGCCATCCTCGTCACGCACGAGCATTCCGATCACGTCGGCGGCGTGCCTGCATTCGCGGCGCGCTACGGCATCCCGGTGTGGCTCACGATGGGGACGCTCGAGGTGGTCGGCGAGCGCATGGGGTCGGTGGCGACGGTCTACGGTTTCGACAGTCACGACAACTTCGCGGTCGGTGACCTCGAGGTGCGGCCCATTCCCGTGCCGCACGATGCGCGCGAGCCCGTGCAGTTCGTGCTGACGGACGGTGCGCACCGCCTCGGCGTGCTGACCGACATCGGCGTGTCGACGCCGTTCGTCGAGGCGAGCCTGTCGGGCTGCGACGCGCTCGTGATCGAGTGCAATCACGACAGCGACATGCTCGCGAACGGAGGATACCCGTATCCGTTGAAGCAGCGCATCGCCGGCCGCTACGGGCATCTCTGCAACGAGGCCGCAGCGGCAATCGTCAAGGCGATCGACTGCACGCGGCTGCGCCACATCGTCGCGGCGCATCTCTCGCAACAGAACAATACGCCCGATCACGCGCGCGCGGCGCTTGCGGGAGCGCTGGGATGCGGGGAAGCCTGGATCGGCATTGCCGACCAGCGGACGGGATTTGATTGGCGCGAGCTTTGACTCGCGTTGATGGGGGAGCAGCGATGGAGAAGCGACAAGAGCTCTACAAGGGCAAGGCGAAGACGGTCTACGCGACGGACGACCCGAGTTACCTGGTCATGCATTACCGTGACGACGTGTCGGCCTTCGATGGCGCAAAGCTCGCCAAGCTCGAGCGGAAGGGTGAGACCAACAACAGGATCAACGCCTTTGTGATGGGCAAGCTTGCCGACGCCGGAGTCCCTTCGCATTTCGTGCGGCTCCTGAACGAGCGCGAATCGCTCGTCAAGGCGATGAAGATGCTGCCGGTCGAGTGCGTCGTGCGTAACGTGTGCGCAGGCTCGATGGCTAAGCGCTACGGCATTGCCGAAGGCACGAAGCTTTCCGAGCCGATCTTCGAGTTCTTCCTCAAGAGCGACGCGCTGCACGATCCGCTCTGCAACGAGGATCACATCCGGGTCCTGGGTTGGGCGAGTGCCGACGAGATCACGCAGATGAAGGCGCTGACGCACAAGGTGAATGCGGTCCTGAAGCCCTTGTTCGCCGACGCCGGCATCGACCTCGTCGACTACAAGCTCGAGTTCGGGCATCCGCTCGACAACCCGAGGGGGCCTGTCGTGCTGGGTGACGAGTTCACGCCCGACGGCTGCCGCCTGTGGGATGCGAAGACCGGCGAGAAGATGGACAAGGACCGTTTCCGCCGCGATCTGGGCAGCGTGATCGAGCACTATCGCGAGGTTGCGCAGCGGATCGGCGCGCCGCTGTAGTCCTCGCCGGCGAAATGTGCGACGAAAAGGCCGGTCTTCGCCGGCCTTTTTTTGGCGCTGGAACGCAACGGGATTCACGCCAATGGGGCGAAGGTGGACGGCCGAGCACCGGGCGCAACTGTGCTGCGATCGCAGGTCAGCGCCTGCGCGCGAGGTCGATGTCCAGGTACTTGTAATAGGTCGCGAACGGCGAGCGGTGGTAGCCGATGATCCATGGCTGGATGAACGCGTTCTCGACATCGACCATCAGTGGGATGACGGGGACATGGATCTGCGTGAGGCTCGTCATCGTGCGCGCGGGCGCCAGCCGTCCCTTCTCGTCGGGCGCGCGCAGGAAGCGTTCGAACGCGCGGTCGTAGTCCTCGTTGCGGAAGCGCGATTCGTTCCCCTCCGGCGGCGTCGGCCCGTAGAGCGTTTCGAACAGCAATCCCGTGGGTCCGCCGCTGCGGCCGTGAATGTTCATCTGGAACTTGCCCTGGGCCGCTTCCTTGAAGAGGTCCTGCGTGGGCACGACACGGAAATCGACGCGCACCCCGATCGCGTCGAGGTTCTTATTGAACAGCGTCTGGATCTCGCGCCAGACGGTTCCGGGAAAGATGGTGAACGAGAGCGTGAGCGGCCGTCCGTCCGGTTGCAGCCGATAATTGTGGGCATCGCGCGCGCGGTATCCGACGCGGTCGAGCAGCGCGTTTGCGGTGGCCGGATCGTAGGCCGGCCTGCGTGACTGCGGATCGAAGCCCGACACGCCCGGCGGCACGATCTGGCTCGAGGGCAATCCCTGGTCGTTGTAGACGACGCGGATGAGGTCGTCGACGTTCAGCGAGAGCGCGATTGCCCGGCGCAGCGCCACGTGCTCGACGCTCGTGCCGCCGATCACCGGGTCGTCCATGTTGACGTAGATCGAGCGGACGCTGCTGGTCGAATAGGCCTGTCGCCGGATTCCGCGCGCGGCAAGCGCCGGATCGAGTTCGCCGTTGACGATGAAGCGCCTGGCGGCCTCGCCGCGCAACTCAACGTAGTCGAGCTTGCCACGCTCGAACTCGAGCAAACGGGTCTGCTGCTCGTCGATGACCGAAAGCTCGATCCGGCCTATCTGCGGAAGCTTCTTTCCTTTCATCGTCGCGATCATCGGCGCATGGTACGGATCGGTACTTTCCGGAAATGCCACGCTGCGATAGCGCGGATTGGCTTCCAGCACGACGCGCGTCCCCCGCTGCCATTCCTTGAGCGCGTAGGGGCCGGTGCCGACGGGGCGCGCCTGGATGTCGCCGCGCGCCGCTTCCACCACTTCACGGGCGACGGCACGCACGTCGACGAGGATGTTGGCCGCGACCGGATAGTTGACGCCGGTGAACTGCAGCCGGAGTACGTGCCGCTCGAGCGCGCGCAATCCCTCGACCTTGGCGTCGTAGTCGAGCTTGGCGCCGGGCTTGCGTGCAGCATCGATCACCGCGCGCATGCCCACGATGAGGTCGGTCGTCAACGGATCGCCGCCGCCGCGCAGGTTGGGATCGAGGTAGCGCTTGATCGAGTAGACATAATCCGCGGCCGTCAGCTCGCGCGGCTTGCCCCCGAATGCGGGATCGTCGGTGAACAGAATGCCCGGTCTCAGCCGAATAATCCAGGTCGTCCGGTCGGCCGAGATCTCGGGCGCGGCAGATGCGGTGTTGGGCACGGGTTCGGGCGGCCGGCCGAAATAGTCCCACTGGTACATCGCCTCGAAGATCGACGAGCCGACGATGTTCGAGTACGTGTCCTGCCACTGCTGCGGATCGAGCGTGTCGATGTCGCTGGTGGCAAGCCGCAGCACCTTGTTCGGGTCTGCGGCGCAGACGGCGCAGCTCGCGGCCAGCAGGGACGCGAAGACGGCACTGCGCGCGGCCGAACGGATTCGCCGGTTCATGAAACCGTCGCCCTGCCGCGGACGGGCACATGCGGCATCAAAGGCCCAGCACCGTGCCTGTGATGCCGGGCTCGCCGGTCGCCCAGATTTCCTCGAAGCGCGCGACGAGCGGCTTCGCGAGGACCGGCTGGGAGATCGCGAGCGCAGCCCGCGGCTGGTCGACGTGGAATCGATGCAGGAAGTGCCGGCCGTCGACGATGACGAGCGCGTCCATCGCCGCGTGCGCTTCGCTGCCGGTGCGGTGGATCTGCATCGCCTCGCTGTGCTGGCGCAAGAGATTGACGAGCCGCGCCGCGGAGGTTTCCAGCCAGCGCGTGTCGTGCACGATGATGTCGATCCGCGTGCTGCGCGAGCGCCGCAGGAACGTGACGATCTTCTCGATGCGCTCCGGACGCGCCCACCCGCCGCCTTCGAGCGAACGGTCGAAGACCTGGATGCGGTGACGGGCGAGGTCGAGGAGCTCGTCGATTGCGCGAACCTGCGCGGAGACGCTGTCGAGCATCTCCTCGCGCGGCTGGGGATCGGCTGCCGCAGCGCCGGCATCCGCGCCGTCATCGGGTCCGGGAGTCTGCGATTTCGAGATAGCCATGGCGGAACCACCTAAGGAGCAGTGCGACTGCGGAGTCGGGAAGTGCGGCGCAAGACCGGCTGCAAAGCTGCCGCTGGTCGGCGAGCCGCTTGAGCATGGCACGGCCCGCGACGGGCCACGCGACGGCCTCGCCATTGATGTAGAGCGCGCGGTCGTCGTAGAGCAGCTGCGAACGACGATCGAGCTCGACGCCGGCGCGAGCCGCCCGGCGCCGGAACGCGGCCGGGGCAGGCGAAGTGGCTGGCGGATCGAACGTGACGCCGGGCTTCGGCTCCGAGAGCCAGCAGCCGAGGAAGCGCGAGGCGAACGCGCTGTCCCAGCGGATCTCCTTCAGCATGCCGATGATGCGGCGCTGCATGCGCAGGTCGATGCGGGCTGGCGTGCGCGTCGGGCGCAGATCGGGATCCGCGTAACGCCCTTCGAGCGCGACGTGATCGCGCAGGTAGTCGAGGAACGCGGTGGCAAGCTCCTGCGTCGAAGGTGCGCGAAAGCCAACCGAATAGGTCGTGCATGCTTCCACCGCGACACCGTCGTGCGCGACTTGCGGCGGCAGGTACAGCAGGTCGCCCGGCCCGAACACCGCCTCGTGCGTCGGCGCGAAATGCGCAAGGATCTTGAGCGGCACTCCGGGGACGAGCGAGAGATCGTTCTGCTCGCCATATCGCCAGCGGCGCCGGCCCGCGCCCTGCAGCAGGAACACGTCGTACGAGTCGAAATGCGGCCCGACGCCGCCACCGGGCGCCGCGTAGCTCACCATCAGGTCGTCGAGGCGCGCGAACGGCACGAATGAGAAGCGGCGCAGCAGCGCTTCGGCGCGCGCGTCATGGAGGTTCACGCCCTGGACGAGCAGCGTCCAGTTGACGGCGGGCAACGCCGCGAAGTCACGCTTGCGGAACGGCCCGTGCGCGAGCGACCAGCGGCGGCCGTCGCGTACGACGAGTCGCGATTCGACGTCGTCGTGCAGCGCGAGCGCGAGAAGCTCCCCGCGACCGAACAAGGGGGCGAAGTCCGGCAGCGCGCCTTTCACCGCCAGTGGCTGCTTGTGCCAGAACTGCCGCATGAACGCGGCAGGCGTCCGATTGCCGAGCAGGGTCGAGCGGGCGGCGGCCATGCGCCCGATTATAGCGACGACGTGCGGCAATCTCGCCGCGATACAATGCTCGGCCATCGCGCGCGTGCCGGTTGCCGCCGCGGTGTTCCCGACAGATCGTGACTGCAAAGGACCGATGAACATCTTCTCCAACACCGTCGTGACGCTCACGTTCAAGCTCTACGACGCGAGCAACAAGCTGCTCGAGGAAACGCCGGAGCCTATCGCCTACCTGCACGGCGGGCATTCCGGCATCTTCCCCAAGATCGAGGCGGCGCTCAACACCAAGCAGCCGGGTGACACGGTTTCGGTCACGCTGGAGCCCACCGACGCTTTCGGCGACTACGATGCCGCGCTGATCCGGCTGGAGCCCGTCGGCGGGCTGCCGCCCGACATCGCGGTCGGCGGCTATCTCGTTGCGGAAGAGGACGGCAACGAGCGTGTCTGGCGCGTCACCGGCATTGCCGAGGGGAAGGCGGTGCTCGACGGCAACCACGAGCTCGCAGGGCAGCGGCTCCGCTTCGACTGCACCGTGGTCGACGTGCGGCCGGCGACTGCGGAAGAGGTCTCGCATGGGCATGTGCACGGCGCACACGGCCATCACCACTGATCGCGGCGTAAAGCTGCTGCGCAGACCGGCTGCTTTGTTGGGTGCTCGCTCGGCGCTCGCTGTACTTGAAGGTACTATCTCGCGCCTCGCTGCGCGCCGCCTGACATCCGGCCCGCTCGCGACGCTTTCCGCTCGCGATCAGCCACTGATCGCGGCGCAAAGCTGCTGCGCGGACTGTTGCGTCGCGCGAACAGGCACTAGGGCCTGTTCACACTATGTCCGCAATTGCGAACGGGTGGCCTGGGGCGCCAATCAAGGCGCCTGACGAAGGCAAGACCGGGCGTCTTGGCAAGGAAGGCAACGAAGAGTGGCGCCCCAGGCCACCCGTTCCCTCCGGGTTGCTGCCGAAATTGTCCGGTGCTTCGTTGCAAAGCCTCGCCGGGCAATCGGCCCGGCTTCGTTTTGCGCCTTGCCCCGTGCAATTTCGGCCCTGCAACGCAATTGTGGACATAGTGTGAACAGGCCCTAATCGTCCGCGAGCTTCTTGAGCTCGTAGAGCAGCTGCAGCGCCTCGCGGGGTGAGAGCGCATCGGGGTCGATCGTCGCGAGCCGCTCCGCGGCGGCGATCGCGCCGGCCGGCATCGGGCTTCGCGCTTCTCCGACCGGCGGCGCCTGTGCGAAAAGATCGTCCTGGCCATCGCGCCGGGCGTTGAATTGGTCGAGCCTTGCGAGGTGGGCGCGCGCCTGCTTCACCGTTTCCGCGGGCACCCCGGCGAGCTTCGCCACCTGCAGGCCGTAGCTCTGGTTCGCCGGTCCGTCCTCGACCGCGTGCAGGAACACGATGCCGTCCTTGTGCTCGACGGCGTCGAAGTGGACGTTTGCGCAGCCCTGGATCTCGGCGGCGAGCGCGGTCAGCTCGAAGTAGTGGGTCGCGAACAGCGTCAGGCCGCGATTCTTCTCGCCAAGACGGTGCGCGATCGCCCAGGCGAGCGCGAGCCCGTCGAACGTGGAGGTGCCGCGCCCGATCTCGTCAATCAGCACCAGACTCTCGGGCCCGGCGCGATTCAGGATGTAGGCGGCCTCGGTCATCTCGACCATGAACGTCGAGCGGCCGCCGGCCAAGTCGTCCGCCGAGCCGATGCGCGTGTAGATCGCATCGAGCGGCCCGAGCGTGGCCGCTTGCGCGGGCACGAACGAGCCGCAGCACGCGAGCAACGCGATGACCGCCGTCTGGCGCATGTAGGTCGACTTGCCGCCCATGTTGGGGCCAGTGACGATCAGCAGCCGCCGGTCGCGGTTCAGCACGACGTCGTTCGGGATGTAGTCTTCGACCTGCTGTTCGACGACGGGGTGGCGGCCGCCGCGAATCTCGATGCCGGTCTCGGCGGCGAAGATCGGTCGTACGAGGTTGAGCGTGCCCGCACGTTCGGCGAGCGTGGCGAGCACGTCGATCATCGCCAGCGCCTGCGCGGCGGCCTGCAGGACCGGGATCGCCGGCGCAAGGTCGGCAAGCAGCCGCTCGAACAGGAGCTTCTCGCGCGCGAGCGCGCGCTCCTGCGCGGACAGCGCCTTGTCCTCGAACGACTTCAACTCGGGTGTGATGTAGCGCTCGGCATTCTTGAGCGTCTGCCGGCGCCGGTAGTCGTCGGGGACGCGTTGCGCGTTCGCGTGCGTGACCTCGATGTAGAAACCGTGCACGCGGTTGTATTCGACCTTGAGCGTGGCGATGCCCGTCCGCTCGCGCTCCCGTCGCTCGAGCTCCACCAGGAACTCGCCGCATCGGGAATCCACTGCGCGCAGCTCGTCGAGCTCGCCGTCGTAGCCGGTGGCGATGACGCCGCCGTCGCGCGCGCTGGCGGAAGGCTCCGGGGCAACCGCGCGTGCGAGCAATGCGGTCCACGCGGGGTCGACGGCGAGCGCTGCGATCGCTTCACGCAGCAGGGGCGAATCGAGCGGCGCAAGATGCGCAGAAACCGCGGGCAGCGCCTGCAGCGTGTCACGCAGCGCGGCCAAATCGCGGGGCCGCGCCGAAAAGAGCGCGATGCGCGCCACGATGCGCTGCACATCGGCCGTGTGGCGAAGCATTGCGTGCAGCGCGCGTTGGATGTCGGTGCGCGACACCAGCGCCTCGACCGCATCGTGCCGCGCCGCCGACTTCGCCGGCACGCGCAGCGGCCGCATCAGCCAATCGCGCAGCGCCCGGCTGCCGGCGGCCGTGGCGCACGTATCGAGCAGCGAGAGCAGCGTGGGAGCAGGCTCGCCGCGCAGCGTGGCGGTGATCTCGAGATTGCGCCGCGTGGCCGAGTCGAGGCGCAGGAACTCGCCCTCGTCCTCGACCGCGAGCGAGCGCACGTGGGCAAGCACCGTTTGCTGCGTGGACGCGGCGTATTGGACGAGCGCGCCGGCGGCCGCGACCGCGAGCGGCACGTCCTCGACACCGAATGCGGCGAGGTCGCGCGTGCCGAGCTGTTGCGCGAGCGCGCGCTCCGCTGCATTGCGGTCGAATTGCCACGTTGGCAGGCGCCGCGTGGGCACGTCGCGCAGCGGCGACGAAGGCATCGCGTCGTCGTCGGGCAGCAGCAGCTCCGCGGGCTCGATGCGCTCGAGTGTGGCGAGCGACTCGGCGAGAGGCGCCTCCGCAAGCCGCAGCGCGCCGGACGCGAGGTTGAGGGATGCGATGCCGGCCCGCCGTCCGGTGGCCACATACGCAACCAGCGGGCAGTCGCGACGTGCGTCGAGCAGCCCGGCGTCGGTGAGCGTCCCGGGCGTGACGATGCGCGACACCTTGCGCTCGACCGGTCCTTTGCTTGTCGCCGGGTCACCGATCTGCTCGACGATCACGACGGCCTCGCCCTGCTTCACCAGCCGCGCGAGGTGCTGCTCGATCGCGTGATAGGGGACGCCGGCCATCGGAATCGGCGCTCCGGCGGACTGGCCGCGCGCGGTGAGCGTGATGTCGAGCAGCCTCGCCGCCTTCTCAGCGTCGTCGTAGAACAGCTCGTAGAAATCACCCATCCGGTAGAACACGAGCTTGTCCGGATGCTCCGCCTTGAAGCGGAGATACTGCTGCATCATCGGCGTGTGCCGGGCGGGATCGGCGGCGGGTGCAACGGATGGGGCGGGGGGCGGGCTCATTTCCAGCATCTTCGGGCCGACGGCCGGACTTTCGGCCGCGACATCGGGAGACTGCGATTCTAGCCCGGATATTTCACCAGGCCGCCGCCGATTACGTGAAGCTCCGAGCCATGCCAAGCACTTCGCACCCGCCACCGGTGGAGCAATTCGGATGGCAGCGCTGCGCGGTTTTTGACGGTCGTTTTGCACCTGGCTCGGGCTTGCTCTCCTCGCCAATAGTCGCTGCTATTGGCGTCGTCGGCTGCGCCCGATCCAGGGCGCCAACCGCCACGCCAAATTCCCGCGCCCCGGTGAAACATCCGGGCTAGCCGCGTGTGCATCTGGGGAGCCGCAGCGGTTTGATCCTGCGACGCGCGGACGAGTACTCGGACCGCGTCTGCGTTCGCGGCGTCAACGGGCACCGAGGCGCGTACGAATTGCGGCGGATTCGCCTACGTCCCGTGTGGGCCCAGCGCCGAGGGTCGCAGGCGCAGCAGGTCGGCAAGCCGCTTCGCCTTGAGCTTGGTCATCACGCGCGCCCGGTGGACCTCCACGGTGCGCGGGCTGATACCGAGGTCCACGGCGATTTCGCGGTTGTGCATCCCGCGCACGATGCGCTCGTACACCTCGCGCTCGCGGCTCGTGAGCGAAGCGAGCAGGTGCGCGGTGCGCGCTCCGGCAGCTCGCTCGAGCTGCGTGCGCTCCGTCGCTTCCAGCGCGCCGTGGACGGCCGCGAGCAGCTCGCCGTTGTCGATCGGCTTCTCGATGAAGTCGACGGCGCCGGCGCGCAGGGCGACACGTGCGCTCGATACGTCGCCGTGCGCAGTGATCACGATGAGCGGGAGCGTGACACCGCGCCGCCCGAGCTCGGCCTGCAATGCGAGCCCATCCATGCCCGGCAGTCGCAGATCGATGATCGCGCAGGCGCGCTCCGCGCGCACGGGCTCGCAAAGGAAGGCCTCCGCGGACGCGTACTCGCGGGTTGCGTAGCCGGACGCGCGAAGCAGCATGCCGAGCGAATCGCGGACTCCGGCATCGTCGTCGACGACGGCGACCAGTGGCGGGGAATCAGGGGCGTTCGTTTCCATGGATCGGGAGCGTGAGGCGGAAGAGGGCGGGCTGCCGCGATACCAGCCATAAGCGCCCGCCATGCGCCTGCACGATCGTGCGGCAAATGGCGAGGCCGAGCCCCATGCCGGCAGGCTTGGTCGTGACGAGAGGCTCGAACAGTGATGTCGCGACGACCTCCGCGATGCCGGTACCGGAGTCCTCGATGTCGACCTCGACCTCGTCGTCCGTGGTGCTGCGGACTGCAATCCGGATCCGGCGCGGCGATGGGGCGTCGGTCACCGCGTCGATCGCGTTTCCGAGCAGGTTGTGCAGCACCGTTCCAATCTGAATCCGGTCGCTGTCGATCGTAGCAAGATCGGCTGGCATGTCGATCGCAAGCGCGATGTGGTCGCGGTCGAGGCGGTCCCGCACAGCCGCCACGGCATCCTCGACCAGCGCATGAAGGTCGGTGGGCTCGCGCTGGGCGAGGCCGGTGCGGAAGAAGTCCCGCACGCGTCGCACGACGTCGCTCGAGCGTGCGGTCTCTCGCTCGATTCGCTCGAGCACCGCGCGGATCTCCGTCCCCTCCGGCTCACGATGGCGCAGCATCTCGAGTCCGGCACGTGCGTAGGTGCCGATCGCGGACAGCGGCTGCGACATCTCGTGCGCGAGCGTCGAGGCAGTTTCGGAGGCGGCCGCGACCCGCATCGCGTCGGCGAGTGCGGCCTGCTGGGCCTGCAGCTCGGCGCTGCGCCGTGCGAGATCGGCTAGCGCGCGCCGACGCTCGGAGGCGACCGAGCCGAGCAGCAGCGTCGTCACCGCAAGGACCGCCATCAGCAATTGATATTCGGTGGCCGCGTGCGCGCTGTGTTCGCTCACGACGAGGGCGACGATGAGCGCGACCTGCGCGCATGCGACGCCGATCGCCGCACCCGGGAAGTCCTGGCGCATTGCGAGATAGATCAGCGGCAGGAACAGCAGATAGAAGAGCTTGTGGCCTTCGATCGGTTCGATGCCGAACACGAACACGAGCAGCACGAGAAGACCCGCGCCGAAGAGCAACGCATCGACCATGAACCGACGCCCGGCCAGACGCCGGACGCGGAGGTAGGGCATCGCGAGCAGCAGCGGAGCGAAAGCGATGGCGCCGACAAAGTCGCCCAGCCATTTGCGCATGAATTCCGTGAGCGGGATGTGCGCGTCGCCGCTCAGAAGTGCGAAGCTTGCCGTGTAGGCGAGCGCAGTGGCGGCGGTGCCCAGCAGCGCGATCAGCAGGAAATCGCGCAGCACCGCCATGCGCATGATGCTTCGGCCTTCGTCGAACATGCGAAAGACGAGCCCGGTGGCGACGTAGCCGAGGCCGACGGCGAGCCCGCCGATGATATCGAACGATGCCCAGCCATGCTCGCGCACGAAGATTTCGGAGATCAGCGCTGCCGCGAGCGCAGCGGGTACGAAGCGCCGGCCTCCGGCGAACAAAAGCGCGATCGCAAGACCCGCCTGCGGGTTCCATGGCGTGACCGGAATCGGCCCGGACCGAAACACCATGCTTACCGCATCGAGCACGACGTACACCATCACGAAGAGCACTGACCAGCCGACACAGGCACGGCGCGACCCGTCGACCGTTGGAGCCGGGAAGTGGGCGGGTGCGGCGAGCGTTTCGCGTGTAGTGTTCATCTCGGATCCGCGGAACGTGCCAACATGCCGGGTGAAGGCATAGCGCGGGCTCGGGTCCGCATCATAAACCGGGCGGCGGCGTTGCGGAGGTTTCCAGGGGCGCGGCGTGACATTGCCGATGGGCGGGGTCCGCGATTCGGCAATTCGTGTAAATTCAGCGCGGCGCTGTGCGTCCGCGCCGCGATGTTCGCTGCGGCGAACGGGGAGTCGAGCCCGGATCGACGCAAACGAGGGGGAACGACGACCATGTCCGATTGCGTGCTTGTCCCTGGGAGCCTCTCGCTCGATCAGCTGCGCGGCATCTGGCGCGCGCCCGCGCGGCTTGCGGTCGACGCGCGGTCCGACGCGGCGATCGACGCCGCTGCGGCAACGATCGCCGGTGTCGTTGCGCGCGATCGCGTCGTGTACGGCGTCAACACCGGCTTCGGCGCGCTCGCCCGCACGCGGATCGACCACGCTCGGCTCGTCGAACTGCAGCGTGCGCTCGTGCTGTCGCACGCTGCCGGGACCGGGCCGCTGCTGGACGCGCCCACGGTGCGTCTGATCGTTGCGCTCAAGATCGCCTCGCTCGCGCGCGGTCATTCGGGCGTGCGCGGCGAGGTTGTCGCGGCGTTGCTCGCGCTCGCGAACAGTCCGCTCGTCCCGTGCATTCCCGCACAGGGGTCGGTCGGCGCTTCGGGCGATCTGGCGCCGCTTGCGCACCTCGCATCGCTGCTGATCGGCGAGGGCGAGGCGCGGGTCGGCGACCGCACGCTGCGCGGTGCCGATGCCCTGGCGCATGCGGGCCTGGCGCCGCTCGTGCTGGCGCCGAAGGAGGGGCTCGCGCTGCTGAACGGCACGCAGGTATCCACGGCGATTGCGCTTGCCGCGCTGTTCGCGGCCGAACGCACGCTCGCTGCCGCGTTCGTCGCGGGCGCGCTTGCCGTCGATGCCTGCCTAGGCAGCGACACGCCGTTCGACGCGCGCATCCAGGCGGTGCGGGGCCACCGCGGACAAGTCGAGGCTGCGGCAATCTATCGCCGCCTGCTCCTGGGCAGCGGCATCCGCGCGTCGCACAAGGACTGCCCGCGCGTTCAGGACCCTTACAGCCTGCGCTGCCAGCCGCAGGTGATGGGCGCCTGCCTCGATCAGTTGCGCACGGCGATGGGCACGTTGCACGTGGAGGCGAACGCCGTGTCGGACAACCCGCTCGTGTTCGCCGCCGAGGGCGACGTGTTGTCCGGCGGCAACTTTCACGCGGAGCCAGTCGCCTTCGCCGCCGACAACGCGGCGCTCGCCATCGCCGAGGTCGGCGCGCTGTCCGAGCGGCGCGTGGCGCTGATGATGGACGCGCACATGTCCGGCCTGCCGCCGTTCCTCGTGTCCGACGGCGGCGTCAACTCGGGTTTCATGATCGCGCAGGTGACGGCGGCCGCGCTTGCGTCCGAGAACAAGGCGCTCGCGCATCCGCGCAGCGTCGATTCGCTGCCCACGTCCGCCAATCAGGAGGACCACGTGAGCATGGCGACCGGCGCGGCGTTGCGGCTTGCGCCCATGGTCGCGAACACGACCGGTGTCGTGGCCGTCGAGCTCCTGGCGGCGGCACAGGGCGTCGAGCTGCGGGCGCCGCTTTCGACGTCCGCGCCGCTCGCCCAGGCGATCGCGCACATTCGCCGCGACGTGCCGTTCTGGAGCCAGGACCGGGCGTTTGCGCCGGATCTCGCCCGCATCCGTGCCTGCATCGACGCAGGCGACTTCCTGAACTTCGTCGCGCCGCTGCTCGGATGACGGCGGCCGGCGCGTGACGCACGGCGCGCGGCGAGCGACAATCACGAATCGAGAAAGCGAAAGGGGCCGACTCATGCATCGTGACGATCCGGGCAAGCTCGTCCACAACGGCGTCGGCACACGCCATGCCGAGCGCACGATCCGCGCTCCGCGCGGCAGCACGCTGAGCTGCAGGTCCTGGCTCACCGAGGCGGCGCTGCGCATGCTGATGAACAACCTCGATCCGGAGGTGGCGGAAAATCCGAAGGCGCTCGTCGTCTACGGCGGCATCGGCCGCGCGGCGCGCAACTGGGAATGCTTCGACGCGATCGTCGCCGCGCTGCGCGTGCTCGCCGCCGACGAGTCGCTGCTCATCCAATCGGGAAAGCCGGTCGGCGTCTTTCGCACGCATCCCGACGCGCCGCGCGTTCTGCTCGCGAATTCGAACCTCGTGCCCAAGTGGGCGACGTGGGAGCACTTCAACGAGCTCGACCGCAAGGGCCTCATGATGTTCGGCCAGATGACCGCGGGCTCGTGGATCTACATCGGCTCGCAGGGCATCGTGCAGGGCACCTACGAGACGTTCGCGGAGGCGGGGCGGCAACACTACGGCGGCGAGCTCGCCGACAAGTGGGTCCTGACCGCGGGGCTGGGCGGCATGGGAGGCGCCCAACCGCTCGCCGCGACGATGGCGGGCGCCTCCATGCTCGCGGTCGAATGCCAGCCGAGCCGCATCGAGATGCGCCTGCGAACGCGCTACCTCGACCGCCAGGCCGCGACGCTGGACGAGGCGCTCGCATGGCTGCGCGAGGCCGGCCTCCGACGCAAGCCGGTATCGATCGGGCTCGTTGGCAATGCGGCGGAGATCGTGCCCGAGATCGTGCGCCGCGGCGTGCGGCCGCACATGGTGACCGATCAGACGTCCGCGCACGACCTCGTCAACGGCTATCTTCCGGCCGGATGGACGCTGGCGCAGTGGCAGGCGGCGCAGGCCGATCCGGCGCAGCATCCGGCGCTGATCGCTGCGGCGAAGCGCTCGATCCGCGCGCACGTCGAAGCGATGCTCGCGCTGCACGCCCAGGACGTGCCGACGTTCGACTACGGCAACAACATCCGGCAGGTGGCGTTCGACGAAGGCCTGGCGAACGCGTTCGACTTCCCCGGGTTCGTGCCCGCATACATCCGGCCGCTGTTCTGCGAGGGCAAGGGACCGTTCCGCTGGGCGGCGCTGTCGGGCGATCCCGAGGACATCGCCAAGACCGACCGCAAGGTCAAGGCGCTCTTTCCCGACGATGCGCACCTGCACCGCTGGCTCGACATGGCGCGCGAGCGCATTGCGTTCCAGGGGCTGCCCGCGCGCATCTGCTGGCTCGGCCTCGGCCAGCGCCATCTTGCGGGGCTCGCGTTCAACGAGATGGTGCGCACGGGAGAACTGAAGGCGCCGATCGTGATCGGCCGCGACCATCTGGATACGGGCAGCGTCGCCTCGCCCAATCGCGAGACCGAGGGCATGTCCGACGGGTCCGACGCCGTGTCCGATTGGCCGCTGCTGAACGCGCTCCTCAACACCGCGAGCGGGGCGACCTGGGTTTCGATTCACCACGGCGGCGGCGTGGGGATGGGGTATTCGCAGCACGCGGGCGTGGTGATCGTCTGCGACGGCTCCGAAGCGGCCGACCGGCGCATCGCGCGCGTGCTATGGAACGATCCGGCGACCGGCGTGATGCGTCACGCGGATGCGGGCTATACGAAGGCGATCGAGGTCGCGAAGGCGAACGGTCTCGATCTGCCGATGCTTTCGCGCTGAAGGGTCGAGATGCCGGTCGCCTCTCCACCGCCGCGGGCCGATCCCCGGCGGTGCCCGGGGCCCCTCGGCCGTACGCGGCGGTGTCCTACCGGCGTCATGCGTCACGCGGATGCGGGCTACACGAAGGCGATCGAGGTCGCGAAGTCGAACGGTCTCGATCTGCCGATGCTTTCGCGCTGAGGGGTCGAGTGTGCGGTCGCCTCTCCACCGCCGCGGGCCGATCCCCGGCGGTGCCGGGGCCCCTCGGCCGTACGCGGCGGTGTCCTACCGGCGTCATGCGTCACGCGGATGCGGGCTACACGAAGGCGATCGAGGTCGCGAGGGCGAACGGTCTCGATCTGCCGATGCTTTCGCGCTGAAGGGTCGAGATGCCGGTCGCCTCTCCACCGCCGCGGGCCGATCCCCGGCGGTGCCGGGGCCCCTCGTCCGTACGCGGCGGTGTCATACCGGCGTCATGCGTCACGCGGATGCGGGCTACACGAAGGCGATCGAGGTCGCGAAGGCGAACGGTCTCGATCTGCCGATGCTTTCGCGCTGAAGGGTCGAGATGCCGGTCGCCTCTCCACCGCCGCGGGCCGATCCCCGGCGGTGCCGGGGCCCCTCGTCCGTACGCGGCGGTGTCCTACCGACGTCATGCGTCACGCGGATGCGGGCTACACGAAGGCGATCGAGGTCGCGAAGGCGAATGGTCTCGATCTGCCGATGGTGGGGCGGTAGGCGCCCTGACCCCCGACCGATCTCCCACTTCGCGGGGGAGGGGAGAACATTGCGCTTTGCGGATGCACGCTCCCTTCTTTCGCGTGCGCGAGAGGGGCTGGGGAAGAGCGTGGGCGCCAGGGCGCCAACCGCACCGAAAGAAAACGGCCGGAAGCGATCGCTACCGGCCGTTCCGATGTTGGTCGGGGTGAGAGGATTTGAACCTCCGGCCTCTACGTCCCGAACGTAGCGCTCTACCAGGCTAAGCTACACCCCGAAGCCGATCTTCGCGCCGCCGCTAGTGATCCCGGTCGGCTGCGAAAGCCGCTAATTGTAGCAAAGATTGCGCATGCGGCGAAGGCTGCAGTCCGGCAAGACACGCGGCCGCGGCCTCGCTTTCGGCGGCCGCTCTGCGCCGCGCGTAGTCGAGCGCGCCGGTGCGCGCAAGAACCGCGACCACCGGCGCGAAATCGGTGAGCCGCCCGCCGCCGTCGATCGCGTGGTGGATCCTTCGCTTGTCTTCGTCGTTGCCGGTGGCGAGTGCGCGGATCAACGGCAGCGTCATCTTGCCCTCGGCCAGGTCATCCCCCAGGTTCTTGCCGATCGTGCCGACGTCGCCCGAGTAGTCGAGAACGTCGTCCATGATCTGGAAAGCCACGCCGAGATGCATGCCGTAGCGCGCGAACGCGTCCTCGCGCTCGGCATCGCTGTCCGCCAGCACCGCGCCGATGCGCGCGGCCGCCTCGAAGAGCTTGGCGGTCTTGCACTGGATCACCTCGAGATACGCGGTCTCGTCGATGTGGGAATTGCCGGAGTTCATGAGTTGCAGCACCTCGCCCTCGGCAATCACATTGGTCGCATCGGCGAGGATGCGCAATACGGCCATCTTTTCCACCGCGACCATCATCTGGAACGCGCGCGAGTAGAGGAAGTCGCCGACCAGCACGGAGGCGGCATTGCCGAATGCCGCGTTGGCGGTTGCGCGCCCACGGCGCTGCCCCGACTCGTCGACGACGTCGTCGTGCAGCAGCGTCGCCGTGTGGATCATTTCGATGACGGCGGCGAGTGCGAATCGGTGCGGCCCGTGGTGATTGCATGCGCCGGCGGCCAGCAGCAGAAGCGCGGGGCGCAACCGCTTGCCGCCGCCGCCGATGATGTACTCGGCGACCTGCCGTATAAGCAGCACGTCCGAGTCGAGCGCATCACGCAGCGTGCGATCGACCGCGGCCATGTCGGCGCCGATCACGGGCTTCAGGAAGTCGATGGTCACGGGAACGGAAGGCGGATGCGGAAAGCGGCAGCGTCGCTCGCAGTGGCCTCGCGGGCAGGCGGCGGACACGCGGCAACCCCGTGATTCTAGCCGGAGTTCGGAGTGCGTCCCGGCGTCGATCGACCCCTTTCCCGGAGCCGGCGCGGACCTTTGACACCAATGACGAGAAGCCGTTATAATTCAAGACTTTTTCGCTTCCGCCCGGACGGGCCGGGTCGGCGGAATCCACCGCAGTCAGCAACCAGGCACACGGAGTCATCTCATGTACGCGGTCGTAAAAACCGGTGGCAAGCAGTACAAGGTTGCTCCCGGCGAGAAACTCAAGGTAGAACAGATACCGGCGGACGTGGGCGCGGAAGTGATCCTCGATCAGGTCCTCCTGGTCGGAGAGGGCGAAAGCGTCCGGTTGGGCCGGCCGATGGTCGCGGGTGCGGCGGTCAAGGCCACCGTCCTTGCGCACGGGCGCGGCGAGAAGGTCAAGATCTTCAAGATGCGCCGGCGCAAGCACTACCAGAAGCACCAGGGCCATCGCCAGGGCTTCACCGAATTGCGCATCGAGAGCATCGTCGGGTAACGCAGGAGCGACAACATGGCACACAAAAAGGCAGGCGGCAGCTCTCGCAATGGGCGCGATTCCCACGCCAAGCGGCTGGGCGTCAAGGTCTACGGCGGCGAGGCGATTCGTGCCGGCGGCATCATCATTCGGCAGCGGGGCACGCAGGTGCACCCGGGCGTCAACGTCGGCATTGGCAAGGACCACACGCTGTTCGCGCTGGTCGACGGGCACGTGCAGTTCGCAGTCAAAGGGCCGAAACAGAACAAGTACGCGAACGTGGTCGCGAGCGAAGCCGCGACGGCGTAGGTGCGGCATCCGGCCCCTGCGGCCGGTCCGGAAGAGAAACCCCGCGGAAGCGACTCCGCGGGGTTTTGTTTTTCGGGGCGCAGGTCGTGCCGGTGGAGTTCAGCGCCGCTCGAGCCACGACAGCATTGCGATGGCGCCGGCCGTGAACGCGAGCAGCGGAAACGCAGCCGAGAAGAGCGCCGGCCAGTCGTTCAGCACGCCGAGGTAGGAGAAGAGCCGCCCGACCAGGAAGAACGCGAGCCCCAGCATGGTGCCGGCGAAGATGCGGAATCCCACACCCCCCTGCCGGCGCTGGAACTGCGCGAACGGCAGCGCGACGATCATCATCACGAGCACCGCTCCGGGGTAGAAGATCTTGGTCCAGAACGCGATCTCGAAGCGCGAGGTCTTCTGCGTGTTCTTGCGCAGCACCCGGATGTTGTCGTAGAGCGAGCCGAGTTCGAGCCGCTCGGGCGCGACCTGGTAGACGGTGAGGATCGAAGGCCGCAGCACGCTCTTCCAGACGAGTTCGGGCACGGTCACGGCGGTCGCGCTGTTCGCGTCCATTTCGGTCGTCCGGACGTTCGTGAGGCGCCATTCGTCGCGCCCGGCAAAGCGCCCCGAGTCGGCGTAGCGGATACGAGAAAGCCGCAGTTCGTCGTCGAACTCGTAGATCCGCACTCCGACGAGCGTCATGTCGGCCAGCACCGAACGTACGTTGACGAATGTCAGGTCCTGCTTGAACCAGAAGCCGGAGTCGAACTGCTGCGCCACCACGCGCACCGCGTCGCCTCGCGCGATGTTGCGCACCGTCTTCGCAAGGCGCTCGGCCGGAGGCGCGAAGAATTCGCCGGCGAGGAAGGTCGCGAGTGCGAGCGGCAGGCCGACGCGCATCAGCGCCCAGCCGACTTGCCAGAGCGAGGCACCCGAGGCGCGCATCACCGTGTACTCGGAATTGGCGACGAGCTGCGACATGCCGAAGAGCGTGCCGATCAGCGCCGAGACCGGGAACAGCTCGTACATCCGCGATGGAAGGTACAGTGCGACGTAGAGGAGCGCGGCAGAGATCGTGTAGCCGTTCTTGCCGACGTCGCCCAGCTCGTTGATCAGGTCGAAGAACGCGAACAGCATCACCAGCGCCGCGAAGATCAGCAGCGTCGCGTACAGCACTTCGCGGCCGATGTAGCGCTGGAGGGTCCTCATGGCGCCTGGGTCCGCCGCGGAGGCCAGCGCAGGCCGGCCACCGCCATGCGGTTGCGGAAAAGCACGAACATGAGCGCGAGCGCGATCGCATGCGGCAGCGCAAGGCCGACCCAGAAGTTGAGCCTGCCCTGCGCGATCAGGCTCTGGACGATGTTGAGGCCGTTCGAGTACAGCATGTAGAGGAACACCGCGGCAATCAGGTTGAACGAGCGGCCCATGCGCGGATTCACCTGCCCGAGCGGGATCGCGAGCAGCGTCAGCACGAGCGCGAGGATCGGGACCGAAATGCGCCAGAACAGCTCGCCTCGCTCGGGATTGCCGTCCGCGAACAGCAAAGCCTCGGTCGGCACGGACTTGCGCGACGACGGCAGCGCGCGGACCTCCGCTGGCTCGATCCGACGGGCGAGCCGATCGAACTCGATCATGCGGAAATCGGCGCTGCCGGGGCTGCCCTCGTAGCGCCGGCCCTCGGCGAGCACGACGAAACGGTCCCCGTTTGCCGCTTCCTCGAGTTTTGCGCTCCGCGCGACGGTCGTCTCGTCTTTTTCCTTCTCGATCGAATGCAGGAAGACGTTGCGGATCGTGCCGTCAAACGTGTTGATGCTTTCGATGAACACCACAAGGTTTGCGCGCTTGAACTCGCGGAAAAGGCCCGGCGAGAGCAGCGCGACGTCTTCCCGCGACTCCAATTGACGCTCGAACTCGACCCGGCGCCGCTCGGCCCATGGCGAAAGGAAGAGCGAGAGCAGGACGATCGCGACCAGGAACGGCGTGGCAAACCACAGGATTGGCTTAAGGCAGGCGAGCAGCGATTGCCCCGAGGTAAACCAGACAATCATCTCGCTGTCCCGGTACCAGCGCGAAATCGTCAGGAGCACGGTCAGGAACAGGGCGACCGAGAGCAGGATATTGAAGAAAAACAGCGCGTTGAAGCCAAGGAGCGGCAGGATTCCCTCCGCCGCCATCGTTCCGCCGGCGGCACGCCCGAGCAGGCGAAGGACCAGGTTGGTGAACAGAATACCTAGAAGAATCAGGAACAGGCCGATCGCCGTGATCGTGAGCTCCCGGACCAGGCTGCGGCGAAAGATCATGACGGCGGGAAAAATTTTGACTTTTTCGACCGGATTTGCCGATAATTGGCCGGAAACCGCCTAACGGCCAAAAAAACGTCAAAAGCCCGTTACGAGGGAGCGAAATGGAATTTACCATAAAAAGCGGCAGCCCCGAGAAGCAGCGCAGCGCCTGCGTCGTGGTCGGTGTGTTCGACAACCGCAAGCTCTCTTTGTCGGCCGAGCTGGTCGATCGGGCGTCCAACGGCTACATCAGCGAGATCATCCGCCGCGGCGATATGGAGGGGAAGCTCGGCGCGACGCTGCTGCTTCACAACGTCCGCGGGACGCTTGCCGACCGCGTGCTTCTGGTCGGGCTCGGCAAGGAGCGCGATTTCCGCGATCGCGAGTTCCGCAAATCGATTCGCTCGGCGGTCCGGCTGCTGAACGAAACCGGCTCCTACGAGGCGGTCATCTACCTGACCGAGGAGAAGGTCAAGCGCCGCGAGGTGCCGTGGCGGGTCGAGCACGCGGTGCTGGTCGCGATGGATGCGGTCTACCGCTTCGACCAGATGAAGAGCGAGCCCGCGGAGGTGCGGCGTCCGCTTCGCAAGCTCACGCTGTCGGTGCCGCAACGCTCCGACCTCGCGGCCGGCGAGAAGGCGGCGGCGCGCGGGCTTGCAATCGCGCACGGGATGGAGCTCGCGCGCGATCTCGGCAACCTGCCGGGCAACGTCTGCACGCCGACCTATCTCGGCAACCGGGCGCGCGAGCTCGCGACCGCGTTCCCGGACCTCAAGGTGCAGGTGCTCGAACGCGCCGAGATCGAGCAGCTCGGCATGGGTTCGTTCCTGTCCGTGACCAGCGGAAGCGAGGAACCGCCGCGGTTCATCGTCTTCGAGTACATGAACTCCCCGCGCAAGGCGCGACCTCTGGTGCTGGTCGGCAAGGGGATCACGTTCGACAGCGGCGGCATCTCGCTCAAGCCGGCGCCGGATATGGACCACATGAAGTACGACATGTGCGGCGCCGCAAGCGTGTTTGGCGCGCTGCGCGCGCTGGTCGAGCTCAAGCCCGAGCTCAACGTGGTCGGCCTGATTCCGACCTGCGAGAACATGCCCTCGGGCCGCGCGACCAAGCCCGGCGACATCGTGAAAAGCATGTCGGGGCAGACGATCGAGATCCTGAATACCGACGCGGAAGGGCGGCTGATCCTCGCCGATGCGCTCACCTATGCGGAGCGCTACGAACCCGAGGCCGTGGTGGACATCGCGACGCTGACCGGCGCGATGGTGGTCGCGCTCGGACACGTGGCGAGCGGCGTCTTCAGCAACAACGACGCGCTCGCGCGCGCGTTGCTCGCCGCCGGCGACGAGTCGTTCGACCGTGCCTGGCAGCTCCCGTTGTGGGACGACTATCAGGAAGGGCTCAAGAGCAACTTCGCGGATTTCGCGAACGTGGCCGGCCGCCCCGGCGGCAGCATCACCGCCGCGTGCTTCCTGTCGCGCTTCACCAAGAAGTTCGATTGGGCGCACATCGATATCGCGGGCGTTGCCCACACCGAGGGCAAGGAGAAGGGTGCGACTGGTCGCCCGGTCCCGCTGCTCGTCACCTGGCTGCTCGGACAGGCCGCTCCCGCCGGATGATTGCGCGGACTCTCACCGACTGGCGATGACGACGATCGACTTCTATACGCACGTCGCCGACCGGCTGACGGTCGCTGCCCGCCTTGTCGCCAAGGCCTACGCGCAGCATGGCGCGGTGCGCGTGCTGACTGCGGATGCCGCCGCAACGGAGACGCTCGATCGCCGCCTTTGGCTCGAGCCCGCGACGGGGTTCCTGCCGCACTGCCGACTCGACAGTCCGCTCGCCCCGGAAACGCCGATCCTGATCGACCACGCGCTCGAGCACGACGGCCCATCCGCCGTCCTCGTCAATCTCGGCGCATCGCCGCCGCCGTTCTTCAGCCGGTTCGAACGTCTTGTCGAGATCGTCGGCACGGATGACGCCGATGCCGCGAGCGGGCGCGAGCGATACCGGTTCTACCGCGAGCGAGGCTACGAGCTCCGTGCGCACAATCTGTCGGGGCGCTGACCGTGCCTACCGCGCGGGAACTGATCGAGCAGGCCGACGCGCTGATGCGGCGTAACCGCGCGCGGGCGGCAGGTTCGGGCGACGCGTTGCGCGTTTCGCCGGCGCCGAGGGTGGCGCCGGTCGAGACCGATTCTCCGGCACAGGCGCCGCTCCGCGACGCACTCGCACCGGATTCCAAATCAGCGCGGGCAGGCGCGATCGCCGAGGAGATCCCGCTGCTGACCGAGGCAGTGGATGCCGTCGCCGAAGCTGGCGCGAATGTCGATGCGCTGGACGACGACGTGCCGGTGCTGACCGATGCGATCGAGGAGATCGAGGCGCCGCCCGTGGTGGAACAGACGGTCGAGGGTGAGGCGTCCGATTGGCTGCTCGACACGCGCGGCGACGTGAGCGTGCTCGGCCCGTTGCCGGCATCGGTGATGGCCGTGCCACCTCCGCCAGGAATCGCACCGTCGGATACGGCGCCGCCTATGCCGGCATCCGAGGCCAGGCGTGCGGATATGGGACGAGTCGAAGCGCCGGCCGCGTTTGTCTCGTCCGAGTTGCTGTCCGACACCGAGACCGCCGACGAGATCGACATCGCGCTGGGGCTCGCGCCCGCGCGCCGGTTGCGACCGACTCCGCCGCCCGCGGCGCAGCTGACACCGGACGCCGAACCCATGCCGGGACCCGAGCCCGAGGCGGAGTTCGCACCCGAGGGAGAGACCGAGTCCGCAGCCGAGCCCGAGGCGGAGTTCGCGCCCCACGGGGAGACGGAGTCCGCAGCCGAGCCCGAGGCGGAGTTCGCCGCCGAGCGGGATGCGGTACCAGCGCTGGAACCACTCCCGGAGACCGAACGTGCGCCGCAGACCTTGCCGGAGACCGAACCTGCGCCCCGGTTCGAGCCGGAATTCTTATCTGCGCCCGAGGTCGAATCTGCGCCAGAGTCCGTCTCCGAACTCGCACCGCCACCGGAAGCCGAATTGGCACCGGAGCCTGCGGTCGAGCTCGCCCCCGAGGGAGCGGGTGAGCCCGCACACGAGTTCGCGTCCGAACCTGCATCGATGGCGGAGGCTGCCGGCCCGCCCGTCGCTCTGCTTCCGCCGGTACGTGGCGATGCGCAATGGGCTGCACTCACGGAAGAGGTCCGGATGCAGGTACTGCAGCGGATCGATATCTTCACCGACACGGGCTTGCGCGAACGGCTGGGCGAGCGCCTGAAGCCGGTCGTCGACCGTGCGAGCGCCGATCTGGTCGCGACCATCAACCAGCATGTCGGCGACCTGTTGCGCGCATACGTGGCCGAGGCGATCGAACGCGAGATCGAGCGCTGGCGCAACGAGAACACCTGAGACCTCGCCGCCCGCGTGGCTTGTCGGCGCAGCGGGAAACCGGTTATTCTCCAACGACCATGGTCCCCGCGTTCATCGCCGACTGCCGTCGCGTCGCTGTGTCCGCCACGGCGTACGGCTACAATTATCGCTGCGGGACTCCATCGGCGGGCCGCGCGCGACCTTAGGCACACAGAAGATCAGATCGAGCGGGCGGCGCAGGATGGCCGCCCGCTGTCTTTATACCAGGGCGAACGAAGGGAACGAACATGATCATCGTGATGCAGCCCGATGCCGGCGAGGCCGAGATCGCCGCGGTCGAGGCGAAGATCCGGGCGCAGGGTCTCGGCGTTCACATCTCGCGCGGCACGGAGCGCACGTTGATCGGCGCGATCGGCGACGAGCGCAAGCTCGACCCGGAGATGTTCGATCCACTGCCCGGTGTCGAGCGTTCGCTTCACATCCTGAAGCCGTACAAGCTCGTCGCGCGCGAGTGGCACAAGGCGAACACCGTGATCGACGTTCGCGCGCGCGCGATCGGCGGCAGCGACGTGCAGATGATCGCCGGGCCGTGCTCGGTGGAAACCGCAGCGCAGATGGACGCTGCCGCCGACGCCGTTGCAGCCGGCGGGGCCCGCCTGATGCGCGGCGGCGCATTCAAGCCGCGCACGAGCCCCTACGCGTTCCAGGGCAAGGGCGTGGAAGGTCTGGACCTGCTCCAGCGTGCGGCGGCGAGGCACGACCTGCCGGTTGTCACCGAGCTGATGGACGTGCGCATGCTCGACACGTTCCTCGAGCACAAGGTGGACGTGATCCAGATCGGCACCCGCAACATGCAGAACTTCGACCTGTTGAAGGAAGTGGGGCGGGTGGACGTTCCGGTGATCCTGAAGCGCGGCATGTCGGCCACGATCCAGGAGTGGCTGATGGCGGCCGAGTACGTCGCGGCCGGCGGCAACCACAAGATCCTGCTGTGCGAGCGCGGCATCCGCACGTTCGAGACCGCGTACCGCAACGTGCTCGACGTCACCGCGGTCGCGGTGCTGAAGCGGGAGACGCATCTGCCGGTGATCGTCGATCCGTCGCACGCCGGCGGCAAGGCGTGGATGGTGCCCGCGCTCTCGTGCGCGGCGATCGCCGCAGGCGCCGATGGACTGCTGGTCGAGATCCATCCGAATCCCACGGAAGCATGGTGCGACGCCGACCAGGCACTCACCCCTGGCGATTTCCGCATGCTCATGGACAGGCTCGAGGCGGTGTGCGGCGCCGTCGGCCGCACGCTCGCGCGCGCTCCGGCGCCGGCGGCGATGGTGGCGGCGTAACCGGCGGCGCGGGTCGCGGGTCCGCGCAGCCGTGACCCCGGAGCAGGGCGCCTGCGGCTGCGTCGTCGACCTTCGATGCATGCGGTAGAGTTGCGGCAATGTTCGCGTTGACCGACATCGAGCACTGTTACGGCGCCAATGTCGTCCTGCGCGTGCCGCGGTGGCGCGCACAGGCGGGCGAGGCCTGGCTGGTCGCGGGGCCGTCGGGAAGCGGCAAGTCCACGCTGCTGCACATCCTCGCAGGGATCACCATCCCGACCCGGGGCAACGTCGTCGTCGCGGGCGCCGATGTGCGGGCGCTTTCACCGGGCAGGCGCGATCGGTGGCGTGGCGCGACGGTCGGGATCGTGCCGCAACGATTGCATCTCGTCGGCGCGCTCGACGTCGCCGACAACCTCCGTCTTGCGCGCCATCTCGCGGGGCTTCCGCCCGACGAGGCGCGCATCAGGGCGCTGCTGGAAGCGGTCCACGTCGCCGAACTCGTGCGCCGCTACCCGCGCGCGCTGTCGCAGGGGCAGGCGCAAAGGGTGGCGATCGCCCGCGCGGTCGTCAACCGGCCGGCACTGCTGCTCGCAGACGAACCCACCGCGAACCTGGACGACGCGCATGCCGCCGCGGCGCTCGAGCTCCTGCGCGCCCAGGCGCTCGAAGCGGGCGCGACGCTCGTGGTCGCCTCGCACGACGTGCGCGTGCGGCCGTTGCTGCCCCATACCTATGCGCTGCGGGCGACAGCGGACGATCTTGCGGAGACGGCGCCGTGACGCTCGCGCGGCTTGCGCTCGCCTATGCGCGCGGGCGGCCTTTCGCCACGGTGCTGGTCGTGCTGCTGCTCGCACTCGGCATCGGCGTGGTGACGCTCACGCTGCTCGTGTCGCGCGAGCTCGCCTCGCGCCTGACGCGCGACGCGCAGGGCATCGATCTCGTGGTGGGCGCAAAGGGCAGCCCGCTGCAGCTCGTGCTCGCGGGCGTCTATCACGTGGACGTGCCGCCCGGCAATATCCCGCACCGAGCGGTCGAGGCGCTGCGTGCCAATCCGCTCGTGGCGACGGCGATCCCCTTGTCGCTCGGCGACAGCTTCCGCGGCTACCGCATCGTCGGGACCGAACCCGCGCTGCTCGAGCACTATGGGGCAAGATTCGCGCAGGGCCGAACATGGGAGCTGCCGATGCAGGCCGTGCTGGGCAGCGAGGTCGCACGCGCGACGGGCGTGGGCGCGGGTGGGAGCTTCGCCGGATCGCACGGCCTCGCCGATGGCGGTGGCGAACACGCGGAGGCCTATCGCGTGACCGGGGTGCTGGCGCCGACCGGGACGGTCGTCGATCGCCTCGTGCTGACGCCGCTCGAGAGCGTGTGGAACGTGCACGCTGCGCATCACCCGGGCGCGAACGTCCGCGAGCAGGATCACGACCGCGATCACGACCATGCGGCCGAAGCCGTGCCTCAAACCCAAACGGCGCGCCCGGAGACCGCGAAGGACCGCACGCAGCGGAGCGTTGGCGAAGTCGATGCACCGCAGCCGGTGGCCGACGCGCGCGAAGTGACGCTCGTGCTCGTTCGCTACGCTTCGCCGGTCGCGGCCGCGAGCCTGCCGCGGGCGATCAACCACGACAGCGCGCTGGTGGCCGCTTCACCCGCGCAGGAGACTGCGCGACTGCTGACCGTGTTCGGCGTGGGACTCGATGTGTTGCGCGCGTTCGCGCTGATGCTCGTCGTCGCGTCGGCGCTCATGCTGTTCGTCGCGCTCGCGCAAGCGTTGGACGAGCGCCGCTACGACATCGCGATCCTGCGCACGCTCGGTGCCCACCGCTGGCAGATCGCCTATGTGCTGCTGGCCGAGGCGCTGGCGCTGGTCGCCGTCGGGACGGCGCTAGGGCTGTTGCTTGCGCACGGGGCGATCGCGCTTCTGGGCGCGGTGGTGCCATCGCTTGCGCCGCTGCAGGCCGCTGCGTGGCGCTTCGTTCCGGACGAATGGGCGGTCATCGGCCTCGCGCTCGGCATCGGTATACTTGCAGGCTCGTGGCCTTCGTGGCGCGCCGCGCGCCTGGATGTGGCGGCAACGTTGGCCGACAATTGACTATCGACCGCGTTTCGCCGCTCTTTCCTAGGATCGATCATGTCCCGAGTTGTGACCTCGACCGCCGTCGGCACGCTGGCTGCCGCAATGTCGCTTGCGGTGTCCGCGGTGACGACGAACATCCCGCCGTCGGGCCTGCCGTCCGCCAACGAGTTCAGCGCGCAGCTTCTTCCCGAGCGTGCCGGCGTCGTGTCGTGGCGCACGCTCGCCCAGGTCGAGCCGGTGAAGCAGGGCAACAAGATGGTGCCCTCGTTCTCGAAGGACATCCTGGCGCTCGACCAGCGGGACGCGAAGGTTCAGGGCTTCATGATTCCGCTCGATGTCGGCGACAAGCAGAAGCGCTTCCTGCTGACCGCGGTGCCACCGCACTGCAGCTTCTGCATGCCGGCCGGTCCCGACGCGATGGTGGAAGTGATCGCCAGGACGCCGGTGCGCTACACGTTCGATCCCATCGTCATCGCCGGCCGCTTCGCCGTGCTGAAGGACGATGCCGGCGGCCTGCTCTACCGGCTGACGGACGCGACCCAGGTCGAAGCATTCGCGCCGGTGCAGCCTGCGGGCGCGGCGCCGGCGGCGAAGATCGTTCCACCCGGCGCGAAATAGCGCTGCGCGCACCGTCGCTCGCGCCGTAGCGGGCGCGAGCCTCCGCTATAATTCCAAGCTTTTGCGCCGCGCACGCGCGTGCGCGTGCCCACCATCGCCCATGGAACTCGCCAAAAGCTTCGAGCCGCATGCCATCGAGGACAAGTGGTACCCGATCTGGGAGTCGCGCGGGTACTTCAAGCCGTCGATGAATCCGGCGAAGCCGCCCTATTGCATTCAGCTGCCGCCGCCGAACGTCACCGGCACGCTGCACATGGGGCACGCGTTCCAGCAGACGCTGATGGACATCCTGATCCGCCACCACCGGATGACGGGCGACAACACGCTTTGGCAGCTCGGCACGGATCACGCCGGCATCGCGACGCAAATCGTCGTCGAGCAGCAGCTGAAGGTTGAAGGCAGGACGCGGCACGACCTCGGCCGCGACCGGTTCACCGAGCGGGTCTGGGCGTGGAAGGAGGAGTCCGGGTCCACGATCACGAACCAGATGCGCCGCCTCGGCACGTCGGGCGACTGGACGCGTGAGCGGTTCACGATGGATCCGGGGCTCTCCGCCGCGGTGCTCGAGACGTTCGTGCGCCTCTACGAGGACGGCCTGATCTACCGTGGCAAGCGGCTCGTGAACTGGGATCCGAAGCTCGGCACCGCGGTATCGGATCTCGAGGTCGATTCCGAGGAAGAGCAGGGCAAGCTCTGGGAGATCCGCTATCCGCTCGCCGACGGCTCGGGTTCGCTCGTGGTGGCCACCACGCGTCCGGAAACGATGCTGGGCGACACCGCGGTCGCGGTGAATCCGCACGACGAGCGTTACGCACACCTTGTCGGGAAGACCATCCGCCTGCCGCTTGCGGAGCGCGAGATCCCGATCATCGCGGACGACTACGTCGACCGTGAGTTCGGTACGGGCTGCGTGAAGATCACGCCCGCGCACGATTTCAACGACTGGCAGATCGGGCATCGCCACGGCCTGCCGGCGATCTCGATCCTCGACCTCGAAGCGAAGGTCAACGCCAATGCGCCGGTGAAATACCGCGGCCTCGACCGCTACGACGCGCGCAAGGCGGTGCTGGCGGACCTGCAAGGCGCGGGCCTGCTCGTGTCCGAGAAGGCGCACAAGATGGTCGTGCCGCGCTGCGGCCGCACCGGCGAAGTGGTCGAACCGATGCTGACCGACCAGTGGTTCATGGCGACGACGAAGTCCGCGCCCGCGAACCATCCGTTCTTTCCGGGAAAGACCATCCAGGATCTTTGCCTCGCGGTCGTGGGCGAGCAGGGGCTGCCGCCGGGCGCGCCGGGCAGCGGCGAGACCGTGCGTTTCGTGCCGGGCGAATGGCTTTCCACCTACCTGCACTGGATTCGCAACATCCAGGACTGGTGCATCTCGCGCCAGCTCTGGTGGGGACACCAGATCCCCGCATGGTACGACGAGGCGGGCAATGTCTATGTCGCACGGAGCGAGGCCGATGCGCGCAAGCAGGCGACCGCGAAGGGGGGCCGCGGGCCCGCCACGCTGCGTCGCGACGAGGACGTGCTCGATACGTGGTTCTCCTCGGCGCTGTGGTGCCATTCGACGCTCGGCTGGACCGGGGAGACGACGAAGGACTCCGCGAACCCGTTCCTGCGTGCCTTCCTGCCGTCGTCGGTGCTGATCACCGGCTTCGACATCATCTTCTTCTGGGTCGCGCGCATGATCATGACGACGACCTACTTCACTGGCCGCGTGCCGTTCCACGACGTCTACATCCACGCGATCGTGCGCGACGAGGAAGGCCAGAAGATGTCGAAGTCGAAGGGGAACGTGCTCGACCCGCTCGACCTGATGGACGGTATCGACCTGGAAACGCTCGTCGCAGAGCGAACCGCGAACATGATGGATCCTCGGCAGGCCGAGTCGATTGCGAAGCGCACGCGCAAGCAGTTCCCCGACGGCATCCCGGCGTTCGGTGCGGACGCGCTTCGCTTCACGTTCGCAAGCCTCGCAACCTACGGCCGCACGCTCAACTTCGACCTGAGCCGCTGCGAGGGTTACCGCAACTTCTGCAACAAGCTGTGGAACGCGACGCGCTTCGTGCTGATGAACGTGGAGGGCAAGGACGCCGGGCTTGTGGGCGCCAAGCCCCCGCTGTCGTTCGTCGACCGCTGGATCATATCGCGCCTTCAGGACGCGGAGGCCGAGGTCGCCGCGGAGCTTGCCCAGTACCGCTTCGACCTCGCCGCGAAGGCGATCTACGAGTTCGTCTGGGACGAGTACTGCGACTGGTATGTCGAGCTCGCCAAGGTGCAGCTCGCGAGTCCCGATCTGGACATTCAGCGCGGGACGCGGCGGACGCTCGTGCGGGTGCTGGAGGCCGTGCTCCGCCTCGCGCACCCGATCATCCCTTTCATCACCGAGGAACTGTGGCAGACGGTGGCTCCGCTCGCGGGCAAGACGGGCGAGACGATTTCGCTGCAGCCCTACCCGCAGGCGCAGGAAGGGAACCGCGATCCCGCGGCCACTGCCGAGGTCGCGGCGATGAAGGACGTTGTCAACGCCTGCCGCGCATTGCGTGGCGAGATGAACCTGTCGCCGGCGCAGAAGGTGCCGCTTTTTGCCGCCGCGTCCGATGCGCAGGAGCGCGATCGCCTCGCCCGATTCGCGCCGTACCTCGCTCCGCTTGCGCGCCTGTCCGAGGTGAAGCTCCTGCTCGAACTGCCTGCGACCGACGCGCCCGTGCAGGTGGTCGGCGAGACGCGCCTCATGCTTCACATCGAGGTCGATCCGGCCGCCGAGCGCGAGCGGCTCGGCAGGGAGATCGCCCGCATCGAGGGCGAGATCGCGAAGGCGCAGGCGAAGCTCGCGAACGAGGGCTTCGTCGCGCGTGCGCCGGCGAACGTGGTCGAGCAGGAGCGTGCGCGCCTTGCCGCGTTCAGCGCGACGCTCGGGAAATTGAAGCCGCAATTCTCGCGCCTGTCGGGGTGAAGCCCGACCGCCGCCGGCACCCGTGGTGACGCGGCGGCCAACGGGCCGTCCGGGCGGCGGCTTCGGTTGGGGTGCAATCCTGGCGGTCGCGCAGCGCACGTTCCGCGCGCTCGGTCACCGCAACTTCCGGGTCTTCTTCGTGGGGCAGGGCGTGTCGATGATCGGCACGTGGCTGCAGCAGGTTGCGATGGGCTGGCTTGTCTATCGCCTGACCGGCTCCGCGTGGCTGCTCGGCGTCGTCGCGTTCTGCTCGAACGCCGGGATCCTGGTGTTCGGAACGTTCGCCGGCGTCATTGCCGATCGCGTCAACCGTCGCCGCGCGATCTTCACCACCCAGGCGCTGATGGCCCTCCAGGCGATCGTCCTCACGGCGCTGACCGCCTCGGGCGTGGTGCAGCCGTGGCACCTCGTCGTGCTCGCGCTGTGGCTCGGCACGGTTACGGCATTCGACATCACGATCCGGCAGTCGCTGTACGTTCACCTGGTGGACGATCGCGCCGACCTGCCGAACGCGATCGCGCTCAACTCGTTTCTCGTCAACACGGCGCGGGTGGTCGGTCCGGCGCTTGCCGGCGTGCTGCTCGCGGTGACGACGGAAGCGGTCTGCTTTGGCATCAACGCGCTGTCGTTCGTCGCCGTGTTCGCCGCGCTTGCGCGCATTCGCTTTCCTGCGGAACATCCGCGGCGCGCCCAGCGCGGCTTGGGGCACAGCTGGCTCGAGGGCTTCGACTTCATCAGCGGGTTTGCCCCGGCGCGGGCGTTGCTGCTGGTGGTCGCGGCACTCGCGTGGACGATCATGCCCTACGCTTCGCTGATGCCGGTTTACGCGAAGGACGTATTCGCCGGCGGGCCGCAGACGCTCGGCTTCCTGCTCTCGGCGGCCGGCGCCGGCGCGCTCGCGAGCACGATCTATCTCGCGTCACGGACGACCGTCGTCGGACTCGACCGCCTCATCGCCTACGCAGCCGGGGCGTGCGGACTCGCGCTGGCGGCGTTCGCGTACCTGCGCATCCTTCCGTTCGCGCTGCCGCTGATGTTCGTCGTCGGCGCGGCATTGATCCTCGCGGCCGCGTCGTCGAACACGATCCTGCAGACGATCGTCGACGACGCGCTGCGCGGCCGCGTCGCCGGGTTCTACACGCTGGCCTTCCTGGGCGTCGCGCCGCTCGGCAGTCTCGCAGCCGGGGCGCTCGCGGCGCGCTTCGGCGTCGAAGCCACGTTTGCGTGGAACGGCGCGATCGCGGTGCTCGTCGCGCTCTGGTTCCGGCGCAAGCTGCCGGTGCTGTCCCTCGCGATGCGGCCGGTCTACGTCAAGCTGGGTCTGCTTCCGGACGTGGAACCGTGACCATTGCAGGTCAGTCGAGCCGCGCGAGGTAGCCTGTCACCTCCTCGCGGTCGTGGTAGAGCTGGCGCAGCGCGAGCTCGCAACGCACGTGCGCCTTGCGCATCCGTTCGACGATGCGCGATTCGCAGTCGTGCACCGCGTCGTAGCGCTTCTTCATCGGCAACTTGAGATTGAAGATCGCCCGCCGCGCGTCGCCCTGCGCGATCCAGCGCGCGACCAGCTCAGCGATACGCGAGGGTTGCAGCACGATGTCGCAGACGAGCCAGTCGACGGGCTTGCGTGGACGAAACGTGAGACCGTCGGCGCGGATGTGCGTCACCCGCGGGTCGATGGCGATGTCGCCCTTGAGGAGCCCGTTGTCGACGGCAGTCACCGTGAGCCCGCGCTGTACGAGCTGCCATGTCCATCCGCCGGGTGACGCGCCCAAATCCACCGCGCGCATGCCGGGGCGCAGCAGCTTCGATGCATCGTCGCCGAGGAAGGTGGCGACAGCCTCGGCGAGCTTCTGGGTCGAGCGCGACGGCGCGGCGCCGGGCATGCGCAGTCGCGGAATTCCGAGCGGCCAGGGGCTGTCGCTGCCGGCGTCGCGGCTGCCGACGTACGCCGTCGCGCCGTCGACCAGAAAGACATGCAGGCGCCGTCGCGCGCCGGCACGGAGCGCGTTGCGCCGCGCGAGTTCGCCCTCGAGGCGCGAGGCGAGCGCGCGGGCGAGCGGGGAAAGCGCTTTCCCCTCGTTGGTGTCCGGATACTCGACCCACACATCGCGCCACGGTGGTGCATCGAAGGGTACGGTTGCCAGCGCATCGATCGCCGCCAGCAACGGCGCGACGCGGTCCGGGCGCGGGCCGCCTCGCCGCCCGGCATCGATGGCGGTCAGCGAAACGGGATCCGCGGCGAGGAACACCGTCCGGGCGAAGATCGGCGGTGCGGCGCGCAGCGCCCGCTCGACGGCGGGACCATCGAGCGTGGTTTTCGCTACGACGTAGCCTGCACGCGCGGTCGCCTCCACCTGCGTGCCGCTCCCCGAGCCCGCCGCGGCGCGACGGAGATCTTCGGCCGCCTCGGATTCGAAGCCGGCGCGGCAGTAGGCAACGACGCAGGCCGGCACGTCAAGCGGGAACGGGATCGCCTGCACGCGCTTTCGACAGCTCGTCTCGATCGGGCCCGACTTTGTTCAGCGCATAGACGACCGAAACGCCGGCGACGTCGGCAATCGTGCCTTGCGGGCCAGCGTGCAATCGTCCGATACGGGGAGCTTCGCTCATCGCGATACTCGGTCAGCATGTACGAGCGCGCCGTCGAGCATCGCAGTCCATCCAAGGCGCTGGCGGCGGCGCGCCGAAGCCGGCGCGCGTTGTGCCGCCCGCCGGGGATGCCGCAGGTGGGCGAAGCCTTGGGCGTCAGGCCTGCTCGGTCTGCGGCGCGGTGGCGGACTCGGCGTGCTGCGTCATCACCACCGATTCCTGCGCGGCGGCGACCGGGCGCTTCATCAGCAGCGCGGGGACGGGGCGCGACTTGGCACCGAGCGCTCCGGCCGACAGGCGATTCACGGGCACCAACTCGCCGTTGCCGCCGCCGCTTGCGCGTGCCGGCACCGGCTGGTCGGGATTCTTTGCGTAGGCTGCCTCGCGATCGCGCTCGCGCTCGATCCGCGCCTCGGGGCGCGCGTCCCGGCGCGGCTCGCTGTGCGCGCGCTCGGTGCGCGCGCGCTCCCGACGCTCGGTGCGCTCGGCGATCGCCTCGCGGGCCGGGCGGACCGGCGCGAATTCCTCCACCGGGTGCACGAGCACTTTCTTTTTGAGCAGCTTCTCGATCTCGTGCAGGTACTTCTCTTCCGCGGGATCGACGAGCGAAATCGCGGCGCCGCTCGCGCCTGCACGACCGGTGCGGCCGATGCGATGGATGTAGTCCTCGGGCACGTGCGGAAGCTCGTAGTTCACGACCAGCGGCAGGTCGTCGATGTCGAGGCCGCGCGCGGCAACGTCCGTTGCGACCAGCACCTGCAGCTTGCCTTCCTTGAACGCGGTGAGCGCCTCGATGCGGGCCTGCTGCGTCTTGTCGCCGTGGATCGCGGAGGTGGCGAGGCCGTCCTTCTCCAGCTGGCGGGCAAGGCGCGAGGCGGCGTGCTTGGTGCGCATGAAGCAGAGCACCTGCGAGAGGTTGCGCGACTTGACGAGATGCACAAGCAGCGCGCGCTTGTCCTCCTGCGCGACCTTGTAGGCGCTTTGCGAGACGGTGTCGGCCGCCGTGTTGCGGCGCGCGACCTCGATCAGCTGCGGCTCGTTCAGCAGCTCGTCCGCGAGATTCTTGATCTCGTTCGAAAACGTGGCCGAGAACAGCAGGTTCTGCCGCTTGGCCGCAGGCGGCAGCAGCTTCATGATCCGCTTGATGTCGGGAATGAACCCCATGTCGAGCATGCGGTCCGCTTCGTCCAGCACGAGGATCTCGACCTGGCCCAGGTTCACGCTCTTCTGCTCGATGTGGTCGAGCAGCCGGCCGGGTGTCGCGACCAGGATCTCGACGCCCGCCCTCACGATCGGCAACTGCTGCTTGATGTCCACGCCGCCGAAGACGACGGTCGAGCGCAATCCGGTGTACTTGCCGTACTCCTTGATCGATTCCTCGACCTGGATCGCGAGCTCGCGCGTCGGCGTGAGGATCAGCGCGCGCACCGGATGCCGGGCGGGCGAGGGGCTCGTGTTGGCGTGGACCGAGAGCCGTTGCAGGATCGGCAAGCCGAAACCGGCAGTCTTGCCCGTGCCGGTCTGGGCGCCACCCATCACGTCCTTGCCGGCGAGGACGACGGGAATGGCCTGCTGCTGAATCGGGGTGGGTGTGGTGTAGCCCGCCTCGGCGACGGCCCGGAGGATCTCCGGACGCAAGCCGAGCGCGTCAAATGACGGTGCGCTCAAACAATGCTCCTGTAGCGCGGCCTACCGCCTTCGCGGTTTCCGGTCCAGGCAGCGGATGTCTGGGTTGTTGGCTGGTCCGGCCGCCGCAACTGCGGAGCCGAGGGCGGTTTGGGCGGTGACCGGAACGTCCGCGCCAAGAGGCCATTGTACGGATAAGTTTCGGATTCTACAAATTTTTGTGGTTTGGGAAGGCGCCGGACTGCTAAAATGAAAAGCTTTGCTGCGCCGCGTTGACGCTTTCCCGACCCAGCCCGCCTGCAGCCCAGGATCCACGATGGCTTCCGCCCCCCGCGCCCTGCGCAACATCGCGATCATCGCCCACGTCGACCACGGCAAGACGACGCTCGTGGACAAGTTGCTGGTGCAGGCGGGCACGTTTGCCAAGCACCAGCACGTCGACGAGCGGATCATGGACAGCAACGATCTCGAGCGCGAGCGCGGAATCACGATCCTCGCCAAGAACTGCGCGATCACCTACCGCAACGAGGCGGGCGAGACGCGCATCAACATCGTCGACACGCCGGGCCACGCCGACTTCGGCGGCGAGGTCGAGCGCGTGCTCGGCATGGTGGACGGCGTGCTGCTGCTAGTCGATGCGGTCGAAGGGCCGATGCCGCAGACGCGCTTCGTCACGATGAAGGCGCTGAAGCAGGGCCTGAAGCCGATCGTCGTCATCAACAAGGTCGATCGCCCCGGCGCACGGCCCGAATGGGTCGTCAACGCGACCTTCGATCTCTTCGACCGCCTGGGTGCGGACGAGTCCCAGCTCGACTTCCCGGTCGTCTACGCTTCTGCGCTGAATGGCTGGGCGACGCTGGACGTGAGCGTCGCGAAAGCTGCGAGCGCCGACCCCGGGCAGCACGTGCACCTCAAGAACGACGACGCGATTCGCCACACCGCGCTGCCCGGCGAACGCGATATGCGCCCGCTGTTCGAGACGATCCTCGCGCACGTGCCGGCGCCGGTCGGCGATCCCGACGCGCCATTGCAGTTCCAGGTTTCCGCCCTCGATTACTCGAGCTATGTCGGTCGCCTCGGCATCGGCCGCATCCGCCGCGGACGCATGAAGCCGGGCCAGACGGTGGCCGTGCTGCACGGCACGCTTGCGCAAGGGCAGACACCCGCCTACGCGAAGATCAACCAGGTTCTGGCGTTCAACGGCCTCGAGCGCGTGCCGGCGGAATCCGCCGAGGCGGGCGAAATCGTGCTCGTCACCGGCGTCGACGACCTGACGATCGGCACGACGCTCGCCTGCTCGGACAACCCGGACGCGCTGCCGCCGATCGCGGTCGACGAGCCGACGTTGTCGATGTACTTCCAGGTCAACGCCTCGCCGCTCGCCGGACGCGAGGGCAAATACGTGACGTCGCGCAATCTCCGCGAGCGTCTGCACAAGGAACTGCTGACCAACATGGCGATGCGGCTCGAGGAGACGGCCGACACCGACGTCTTCCTCGTCTCGGGGCGCGGCGAGCTGCACCTCACGATCCTGATCGAGAACATGCGGCGCGAAGGCTACGAGCTCGCGGTGTCGCGGCCGCGCGTCGTCCTGAAGGAGATCGACGGCGTCACCTGCGAGCCCTACGAGTTCCTGACGGTCGATGTCGAGGACGCGAACCAGGGCGCGGTGATGCAGGAGCTGGGCGCGCGCCGCGGCGACCTCACCAACATGGAAGCCGACGCCCGCGGCCGCACGCGGCTCGAGTACCGGATCCCCGCGCGCGGCCTGATCGGCTTCCAGGGCGAGTTCATGAACCTGACGCGCGGCACCGGCATCATGAGCCACGTGTTCGACGGCTATGCGCCGGTCAAGGGCGAGATACCCGACCGCCGCAACGGCGTGCTGATCTCGCAGGAAGAAGGCGAGGCGGTCGCCTATGCGCTGTGGAACCTGCAGGAGCGCGGCCGGATGTTCGTCTCGCCGGGCGACAAGCTCTACGAGGGCATGGTGATCGGCATCCACAGCCGCGACAACGATCTCGTCGTGAATCCGATCAAGGGCAAGAAGCTCACCAACGTGCGCGCATCGGGCACCGACGAAGCCGTGCGGCTCGTCCCGCCGATCCAGCTCACGCTCGAGTACGCGGTCGAGTTCATCGCCGACGACGAGCTCGTGGAAGTGACGCCGCAGTCGATCCGCATCCGCAAGCGCTTCCTCAAGGAGCACGAGCGCAAGCGCGCCTCGCGCGAGAGCGCGCAGGCGCTGGAGGAGAAAGCCGCCGCCGCCGGCTGACGGCGGCGACGTTTGCGGCCGCGCGCGTGGCGGCCGCATATTCGCCGGGTTGATGCGCGCGCGCCTTCGCAGTCCCCGTCGATGACCTCTTCCCTCGACGTTTCGCTCGCGCGCCGCTTCGCCGCGATCGCGCTCGACAACGTCGTGCGCGAATACCCGAACAAGCTCGACCACGTGATGGGCGCCGTGGGCGATGTCCGCTCGCCGCGCGAGCTGCATCCGGCGTTCTACGGTAGTTTCGACTGGCACTCGTGCGTGCACATGCACTGGCTTCTTGCGCGCGTGCGAAGGCTGCAGCCGGCGCTGCCGGAACGCGCGGCCATCGACACGCTGTTCGACCGCCACCTGTCGCAGGCGGCAATCGCAGGCGAGGTCGCCTACCTCGCGCATCCGCACAGCAGGACGTTCGAGCGCACGTACGGTTGGGCATGGTTGCTGAAGCTCGCCGAGGAGTTGGTGCGGGCAGACGATCCGAAAGCGCGCGCATGGTCGCTGCAACTTGCGCCACTTGCCCATGCGTTCGTCGCGCGCTACCTCGACTATCTGCCGAAGGCACGCCATCCGCAGCGCATGGGCATGCACGGAAACAGCGCATTCGGTCTCGCCTTCGCGCTCGATTACGCCCGCGCGGCCGGCGAGCCGCGGCTCGCGGCGGCGTGCGAGGGCGCGGCGCGGCTGTGGTATCTCGCCGACCGCGACTATCCGGCGGCATGGGAGCCGTCAGGCGCCGACTTCCTGTCGCCCGCGCTGATCGAGGCGGATCTGATGCAGCGCGTGCTGGCGCCGGATGCGTTCGCCGAATGGCTGGATGGCTTCCTGCCGGGCCTCGCTCGGCGGGAGCCGGCTCCGCTGTTCACGCCTGCGTGGCCGAGCGACCGCAGCGACGGCCAGATCGTGCACCTCGACGGCCTCAACCTGTCGCGCGCATGGTGTTTCGAGGGCATCGCCGCCGCACTGCCGCCTTCCGATCCCCGCGTGGGGGTCGCGCTCGCTGCAGCGCAGGTGCATCTCGAAGCGGGAATGACGGGTGTGGCGAGCGCGGACTACATGGGCGCGCACTGGCTCGCGAGCTTTGCGGCGCTCGCGCTGACCGGAGCGTGACCGCTGCGACGGGCGGCGCCTACTTCTTCGCCTGCACGTACCGCTCGCCGGCGTCGATCTTGGTCTTGAGCCAGTTCTGCGGCGGTGGCAGCGGGCACGTCGTGTACGCGGAAAACGCGCACGGCGGGTTGTAGGTCTTGTTGAAATCGACGATCGTGCTGCCGTCGACCGGCTTGTCGGCGCGCAGGAAACGCCCCGGCGGATAAGTCGTCACGCCGCTCGTCTGGTCGCGGACGATGATGAAGAGCGCACCGTCGTCCTCCGCGAACGCGTCGAGCTTGAACGTGCGTCCGTCGAGGGCGAACTCGACGTTGCCGGCAGCGTCTTCTTCGGTGATCTCGCCTCGCACGTTGGCGACCGGGATCTTCGTGCCCGCCGGGTACGGATTGAACCGCGCCGCGACCCGCAGCGTTGGCTTCGGCTCGTACCAGAGCCGGCCGGCGAACTGCGCGCGATTCCGGCTTTCGCGGTCGGCGATGCGCAGGACGGACTTGCCGTCGTCGCGCGTGAACACGTACAGCGACAGCCGGCCCGACGTCACCCACTCGATGGCCGCGCCGCGCGTCTGCAGCACGCGCTCCGAGAACTCGGCGCCGCGCGTGCCCGGCTCCGGCTCGACCCACATCCTGATCCCGGGCTCGAGCAGCAACGTCACGCGATCCTTCTCCACGCGGATCTTGCCGAGCTTCGCCGGCGCGAGCTCCCGCGGCAGCACAATGTCGTTGCCGGGCGCGGAACCTATCGTCTGATCGCCGCTTCGAAGTTGCCAGCGGCCCGCGATCGTGAGCCAGCCAAGGTCGCGGCGCAGGCTGGCCTCCGCCTTGGCGCGCCAGGCGGCGAGGTCCCGGTCATAGCTCGCCGTCGTCGCGGTCTCGGCCTGCGCAGCAATGCCGACCCCCAGCAATGCCCACGCGGCCAGCGTGCAAAATGTCCGTTCCATCGCCTGTTCGCCAAGGTGTTTGCGCAGCGGAAGATGTTACGCCTACCGCGAGGCCCGTGCCATGTCGGTGGCCGCCAACCGACGGGTCGCCGGCGTTTCGGACCGCTTCCGGCGTGCGCCTCCAGCCGCGGCAACGACGGGCGGTTCGGCGGCGCAGGCTCAAGGGCGGTGCTGCGCAAGCCGCACCGGGATGCGCCGCGGACCGAAGCCTTTCGTGAACGTGTCGAAGCGACCTGCGATCGCGTGTCCGCATGCCTTGCAGCACCCGTCCGCCGCGATGCCGTGACTCATGATCCGGTACCAGTCGCGCACCAGCGCCGGCGTCCCGCAGCCGGGGCAATAGGTCGTGCCGCCGGTCAGGTCGTGCACATTGCCGGTGTAGACGTAGTGCAGTCCGTTGCGGAGCGCGATCTCGCGCGAGCGCGCAAGCGTCGACGGGGGCGTGGGTTCGACATCGCTCATCTTCCAGTCCGGATGGAACGCCGAGAAATGCAGCGGTACGTCCGGTCCGAGCTCGTTCGCCACCCACTTCGTTAGCGCGTCGATTTCTTCGGGCGAGTCGTTCTTGCCCGGGATCAGCAGCGTGGTGATCTCGAACCAGACGTCGGTCTCGCGCTTGAGGTAGACGAGCGTATCGAGCACCGGCTGCAGGTGCGCACCGGTCAGCTTGACATAGAAGTCGTCGGTGAACGCTTTCAGGTCCACGTTGGCGGCGTCCATTTTCGCGTAGAACTCGCGCCGCGGCGCGTCGTGGATGTAGCCCGCGGTCACCGCCACCGTCTTCACGCCGGCGGCGTGGCACGCGTCGGCCACGTCCATTGCGTACTCGGCGAAGATCACCGGATCGTTGTAGGTGAATGCGACCGACTTGCAGCCGTGCTCCAGCGCGGCGCGCGCGATGGTCGCAGGATCGGCGGCGTCCATCAGCGTGTCCATCTCGCGCGACTTGCTGATGTCCCAGTTCTGGCAGAACTTGCACGCGAGATTGCACCCTGCGGTGCCGAACGAGAGCACCGAGCTGCCCGGGTAGAAATGGTTGAGCGGCTTCTTCTCGATCGGGTCGACGCAGAAACCGGACGAGCGCCCGTAGGTCGTGAGGTACATGCGGTCGCCGACGCGCTGGCGCACGAAGCAGAGGCCGCGCTGGCCTTCGTGCAGCCTGCAGTCGCGCGGGCAGAGGTCGCATTGCATCCGCCCGTCTGGCAGCAGATGCCACCAGCGCGCGTCGTGCAAACCCTTGGGGGCCACTGGCGGTTCGGCAACGTCGGTCATGGCAGAAGTCCCAGGTGCTGTTCGGTCCACTTGCGGACCGCGTAGCGCTGCACCGTGCATCGGGTGAGCGGAAAATCCTCGGCAAGTCCCGCCTTGCGCTTCAGGTGACCGAAGAAAAGGTGCGGCGTCGGCAGCTCTTCCCACACCTGCGGCAGGAACGTGGCGCGCCGCCCCTCGGCAGCGAGTACGATGCCGTCCCGGCCGGGCGTGATGCGCGCGAAGAGATCGTCGCCGTCGACGAACCGCACGTCGGCCGGCAGCGAAAGCAACGAGACCTCGATGTCGGTGCGCTCGAGCTCGTGGCGCGCAAGCGGCGCGAAGCGCGGATCGTCGAAGGCGGCCGCGCAGGCGTTGGCGGCGACGTCCCGGCCGAGCGGACGCCGCGGCTCGAGCGAGCCGATGCAGCCGCGCAGGTCGCCCTGCTGGCGCAGCGTGACGAACGTCGCGCGGTGCTCTTCGAGCCAGGCAGCGCTGGCCGCGAACGGCTCTCCCGCGCCGAGCGCATGGTGGATCGCGCCGCGCGCGAGCCGCAGCAGCGTGCGGCCGTGCGCGTCACCGTAGTCCTCGCCATTCGGATCGCTTTCGCGTAAGGCGAAGCTCGCATAGCCGACGACGCGCCGCTTGTCGCCCGCCGTGTCGCCGGAATTGCGCAGGTCGAGCAATTCGGGCACGAGGTTGCGCCGGCGCGCGACTTCCAGCAAGCCGGCGATCGGCGTCGCGCCGCAGGCCTGTTCGTGGTCGAGCGCGGTGTCGAGCCCGAGGATCGCCTGCACGGTGGCCGCGTCGATCGCCTGAGCGTCCTCGTAGCGGTGGTAGTGCGACAGGTCGGACGAAATCACGATCAGCGTTTCTGGGCCGCCCCAGAGACGTTCCAGTACGTCGGCGACTTGCGCGACGCTGGCTGCGCCGACGACCAGCGGCACGATCGCCACGTCGCCCAGAACGCGTTGCAGGAACGGCAGCTGCACCTCGAGCGCGTGCTCCTCGGCATGCGCTGCCTCGCTGACGGTCACGCCGGGCATGCCCGAGATGGCGTCTGCGGCGGACGGGTCCACGCGCATCGTGCCAAGCGGCGTCTCGAAGACCTTCGCCGCCGGCAGCGCGAGGCCGCGTACCGGGACGCGATGGCATGGGCCGAGGAGGACGACGCGCGACACCGTTCCCCTGGCGGGGGCGAGGCGCGCGTAGGCGCTGGCCGCCACCAGGCCCGAGTAGACGTAGCCCGCATGCGGAACGATCACCGCTTTCGGCGCGCGGCCGGTGCCGGCAGACGGCCCGGCCGCAGCCAGTGCGCCGTCCACCGCTTCGGAGAGCTCGCGCGCGCTGCCCGGGTAGAACATGCCGGCGACCGCCGCAGGCCTGCGTTCGTTCGTCGTCATTCGCTCGTTGCCGAAGATCATGTCGAGACCCCTGCCATGCCCAGTGCTGTTACTCGTGCAAGATGCGGCCAATCGCCGCCTGCCGCAAGCCTTCGGGGCATGGATTCCGGGACTGCGTGTCGCGCCCGGCGGTTCGTCGCGGCGGCCGGCAGTGTAGACTTTCCCGCCATGCCGGATTCCCTTCTCGTTGTTGCGCTCGTCGGCCTCGCACTCTTGCTCCTGCTCGTGGTGCTGGCTGCGCTCGCGCTCGCGAGGCTGCGTGCGCTGCAGGACACCCGGGAGGCGCTTGCAGGCGGACTGGCGGAGCTTCGCACCCGGGTCGAAGTGGCCGCGGCACAGGGCGTGGATTTCGAGCGCGATGTCAAGCAGGATCTCGCGCTTGCGCGCGGCGAGCAGGCGAGAGACGCGCAGGCCATCCGCGCCGAGCTCGCCGACAATCTCGCTCGGCTCGGCCAAGCGACACAGCAGCAGCTGACCGGGATGAGCGGCCTGCAGGCGGAGCAGTTGCGCCAGTTTTCCGAACGGCTCGGGCAGTTCACGCAGACGACGCAGCAGCAGCTCACGGCCACGGCGGCGGCGCAGGCCGAGCAGGCGAAAGCGACGGCGGACCGGATCGCGCAATTGACGCAGGCGAACGAGCAACGGCTCGAGGCCGTGCGGTCGACGGTCGAGCAGCGTCTCGACGCACTGCGCAACGAGAACGCGAAGAAGCTCGAGGAAATGCGGGCAACGGTGGACGAGAAGCTGCAGGCGACGCTCGAGACGCGTCTGGGGGAGTCGTTCAAGCTCGTCTCCGAGCGGTTGGAGCAGGTCCATCGCGGCTTGGGCGAGATGCAGGGTCTCGCCGCCGGGGTGGGCGATCTCAAGCGCGTGCTGACGAACGTCAAGTCGCGCGGTACCTGGGGCGAGGTGCAGTTGGGAGCGCTGCTCGCCGACTTGCTTACGCCCGCGCAGTACGCGCAGAACGTGGCCACGCGCCCGGGTTCGAGCGAGCGCGTCGAGTACGCCATCAAGTTCCCCGGGCGCGGCGACGAGGGCGAGCCATGCTGGCTGCCGATCGACTGCAAGTTCCCGCTCGAGGACTGGCAGCGGCTTCAGGACGCGGTCGAGCGCGCCGACGCACCCGCGGTCGAGGCGTGCCGAAAGGCGCTCGAGCAGTTCTTCCGCCTGCAGGCGAGGGCGATCCGCGACAAGTACGTCGAGCCGCCGCACACTACGGATTTCGGCATACTGTTCGTGCCGACCGAGGGCCTGTTCGCCGAGGCCGTCGCCCGCCCGGGACTTGCCGATTCGCTGCAGCGCGAGTTCCGCGTGTCCCTCGCGGGTCCGACGACGCTGTCGGCGATGCTGAACAGCCTGCAACTCGGCTTTCGCACGCTCGCGATCGAGAAGCGCTCGACCGAGGTGTGGCGGGTGCTGGGCGCGATCAAGGCCGAGTTCGGCAAGTTCGGCGACATCCTCGCCAAGACGCAGAAGAAGCTGCAGGAGGCGAGCAATACGATCGACGAGGCGCGCGGCAAGAGCACGACCATCGTACGCAAGTTGCGCGACGTCGAGGCGCTGCCGCTGAACGAAGCCGAGCGCATTCTGGAAGGCGGCGGGGTGCTGATCGAGGCCGACACCGCCATCGATGCACCACGGCTGCCGGGCGAGGCGTTGCTGCAGGACGGCGGACCGCCAGGCGAGGTGAAATAGCGCGATGTTCGACTCGTTGCGTAAATGGCGTCGCGATCGCGTGCTGAAGAGCGCCGCGATTCCCGAAACGTTGTGGCTGCAGGCGCTCGAGGCGCTGCCGTTCCTCGCGATCTACACGGAGGCCGAGCTCGGCCGGCTGCGGGAGCTCGTGATCCTGTTCCTCGACGACAAGAGCATCGTCGGCGCCGGCGGACACGAAGTGACGCCGGTGCAGCGCGTGATCGTCGCTCTGCAGGCGTGCGCGCTGGTGCTGAACATCGGCCTCGACCACTACGAGGGCTTCGAGAACATCGTCATCTACCCTTCCGAATTCGTCCGGGGCGGGCAATGGGAGGACGAGTCCGGGGTCATCCACAAGGACGACGAGCCCATGGCCGGCGAGGCAATGCCCGGCGGGCCGGTCGTGCTGTCGTGGCCCGATGTGGAGGCATCGGCGGATTTCGACCAGTCGGGAATGAACCTCGCGATCCACGAATTCGCGCACAAGATCGACATGCGCAGCGGTGATGCGAACGGCTGCCCGCCGCTTCCCCCGGAGATTTCGCCCGACGAGTGGAAGAAGACGCTGACCGCGGCGTACGAGGATTTTCACGCTCGCGTCGAGCGGGACGACCGCACCGCGATCGATCCCTACGCGGCCGAGAGCCCCGGCGAGTTCTTCGCGGTGCTCTCCGAGGTCTTCTTCGCCGATCCGAAGCTTCTGCGCTTCGAGTATCCGGAGGTCTACCGGCAGCTGGCGACGTTCTACCGCCAGGATCCCGCCGCGCGAAGCGAACTCCTGCGCGACGACGTGATCTGACCCCTGTCGTTGCGCGGACCGCGAAGGCCCTCCCTTGCGCTACAACCCGCTTGGCAACACCGGGCTTTTCGTTTCGGAGCTGACGCTCGGCACGATGACGTTCGGCGGCGCGGGGTCGCCGTGGAACATGATCGGGCAGCTCGATCAGCCGCAGGCGGACCAGCTGGTCGCCCGCGCGCTCGAGGCGGGCATCAATATCATCGACACGGCGGACGTGTATTCGCTGGGGCAGTCGGAGTCGATGCTCGGGCGCTCGTTGGCGAACCTCGGCGTGCGGCGAAGCGATGTCGTGGTCGCCACCAAGGTGTACGGCCGCATGGGCGACGGTCCGAACGAGCGCGGTGCTTCGCGCGGGCACATCATGGACAGCGTCAAGGGCAGCCTCGCCCGCCTTCGTACCGACTACATCGATCTCTACCAGATCCATGCGCTCGACCAGTCGACGCCGCTCGAGGAGACACTGCGCGCGCTCGACGACCTCGTACGCCAGGGTCACGTTCGCTACGTCGGGGTTTCAAACTGGCCGGCGTGGCAGTTGATGAAGGCGCAGGGCATCGCGGATCGTCATCGCTTCCCGCGCATCGACAGCCTTCAGGCCTATTACACGATCGCCGGGCGCGACCTCGAGCGCGAGATCGCGCCGCTGCTCGTCGACCAGCGGGTCGGGCTCATGGTCTGGAGCCCGCTCGCCGGCGGCCTGCTGTCGGGCAAGTTCGCGCGCGACGGGCAGGGGCCGGCCGGCGCGCGGCGCGCAAGCTTCGACTTCCCGCCGGTGGACCGCGAGCGGGCGTTTCGCTGTGTGGAGGCGATGCGGCCGATTGCGCAGGCGCACGACGCGACGGTGGCGCGAGTCGCGCTGGCGTGGCTCTTGCACCAGCCATTCGTGACCACGGTGATCCTCGGCGCAAAGACCGTCGACCAGCTGGACGACAATCTCGGGGCCGCAGCGATCGCCCTTTCGCCGCACGAGCTTGCGGCGCTCGATGCGGTGAGCGTGCTTCCTCCCGAGTATCCGGGATGGATGGTCGAGCGGCAGGCGCGCGACCGGCGACCGCCGCCGAAAGGGCCCGACCGGCGACCGCCGCCGAAAGGGCCCGATCGGCGCTGAGCCGCGCACCGGCTCTCTTCCCGCGCCCGCCGAGCTTTGGAATGGCGCACGCGTCCTTGCTGTTCGCTGTCGAACCGCACGGCATTGATTCCTGATCGGGCAGGGGTATGCTTCGCGGATGGTGCGAGGCTGCGTAGCGTTTCTCGCGATCGCCATTACCTCCTCGAGGAGACAACAGGATGAAGCTTCGTGCAGTGCTTTTCGCCGCCTTGCTGGCGGCAAGCGGCAGCGCGCTCGCGTTCCATTGCCCGGCCGACATGGCGAAGATCGACGCCGCGCTCGCCAAGAATCCGCCGCTTTCGCAGGCGCAGATGGACGAGGTCAAGAAGCTGCGCGCCGACGGCGAGGCGCTGCACAAGGCGGGCAAGCACCAGGAGTCGGTCGACATGCTTGCCAAGGCGATGAAGATCCTCAACATTTCCTGAACGACGCGCGCGCCGCGCGAGGACGCCACGCCGCGCGCGTGGCGTTTTCGCTGGTGGCGCCCGCCGCCCTGCGCTGGCATGGCTGCGCATCCGACTACCGTGTTCGAACGCCTTGCGGCGCTTCTCGACCGGGCGCACGTTGCCTGCGACGTGCTCCATCACGCGAGCGTTCGTACCAGCGAGGAGGCGGCCGCCGTGCGCGGCACGCGGCTCGCGAGCGGCGCGAAGGCGCTGATCTGCAAGGCGGACGAGCAGTTCGTGCTGTTCGTGATGCCCGCGGACCGTCGGCTCGACAGCCGGGAGGTGCGCAAGCAATTCGGGCTGCGCGGGCTGCGGTTTGCCACGCGAGAGGAAGTCGCGGCATTGACGGGGCTGGAGCCGGGCGCGATCCCGCCGTTCGGGCAGCTGTTCAATCTTCCGACCTACTGCGACGAGAGTCTGCGGATGCAGCCGCGCATCAACTTCAATGCGGGTGATCACGCGATCAGCGTGAGCGTCGCCACTTCCGACTATCTCGCGGTCGAGCGGCCCGCGATGGGAAATTTCACGCAGGCCGGTTAGCAAGATCGTGCTGCGAAGGCGCGCCGACCCGGAGCGTGGCGGCGGTCAGGGTCTCACCGCGGGCGCCTCGCCCGGCATGCCGGCCGCACGAGCGGCGAGATAAAGCTCGAGATCGACGAGTGGGTCGGAGCCGTAGGGGAACGGTTCCGCGCGCACGCCCGTCATGCAGTTGCGCAGCCTTCGTTGCAACGAGCCCATCGTCTGCCACTCCAGCCGGTAGATCGGATAGCCGGTCGGATGCGCCTGCGGAATCACGCTGCTGCCGAGCCGCTTGCCGGCGTTGTCGTCGTGGCACTGCGCGCAGGCGAGATCGAGCTGGCCGATCCGCTGCCGGTAGAGCTGCCGGCCGCGCTCGCGCGAGGCCGCGAGCGCCGGATCGTCGGGCGGCGCGATGGGAAGCCCGCGCGACTGCAGCGCAACCAGGCTTTCGAGGCTCAGGAGCTCCTGGCTCTCCGCGCCGAACGGCGCGGCCTGCTGGTGCCGCTGCCGGCAGAGGTTGATGCGCTGCCCGAGGTCGACCGCGCGCTTCGAAGCCTGGTCGAGCGCCGGGTATCGCGCCGCGACGCCGCGCATGCTCGATGCGGCCGATCCGTGACAGCTCGCGCACGCACGATCGGCGCTGCCGGCCTTGCGATTCCACAACGCCTCGCCTTCGGCCACCCAGAGCATGCCCGGGTTCTGCGTGTCGTCGCGTTGCATGGCCTGGGTTGCCGGGCTCATGAAGTCGTAGCCCGATTGCTTCGCATCGGATTGCGCATGGGCGGCCGACGCGGCCGAAAGACCGAGCAGCACGATTGCCGCGGAAGCGATGCGGCACATCATCAGGTCACGCTGATCTTCGCGGTTTCGGTCTGCGCGAAGCCGCTGTCCCCCTCCCAGCTGAAAGTGAGCCTTCCGCTTTCGGTTGCGACGAACGGAAACGCGAGATAGGGGTTGGCGGCAATCGCCGGGAACAGCTCCGCACTGATGACGAGCTCGTCGTTGTAGTGACACGAGAACCGCCGCAGGATGTCGCGCGGGACCCGCTGCCCCTCCGCGTCGGCGCGAAAGCCGGTCTCCATCGGATGCGCGATCAGCGCGCGCACCTCGATCACGTCGCCGCGACGGGCGGTGGACGGCACGCTGATCAGCGTTCGCGCCATGTCAGTTCTCGCCCTCGATGCAGGCGGCGAGCGTCACGACGACGTCCGCCGTGTGCGACCAGAACGTTCCATCGCCCATCTGGGCGACCGCGACCAGCTTCTGCGAGGTGGCGAGCCGGATGCGCGTCGCGACGCTCGCTCGTGCCGCCCGCGGCCCGAACCGGAATCTGGCGACGTCGCGCTCGGGATTGCGCTCGCTGAAAAGCGCCAGCGCGACGACGCGGTCGTCCCCGCTCATCGCACTCGCCACGCTGACGGTGACCGGCACCGTGTTGCCGTTCTCGACCAGGCGTGCGATCTCGATCGACACCTTGCCGGGCGGTGCCGCAGCCCCGCCGGTGAACGCCGCGATCGCGGAGGCGAGCTCGTCGGGCGCCGCGCTCGCGGGCCGGACCAGCAGCCACGCGGCCATGGCGGCACCGGTGGTGAGCGCGCGGCGTCGGGTCGTGGAGGGCGGGTCGCGTTTCGGGCGCATCGGTGTTCGACCGGTTTCAGTCGCGCAGCGTTCGCAGGAGTGCGACCACGTCCTCGATCTGCTGCGCGCCCAGCACCGGCTTCGCCCGCCATGCGTTGCCGACGCGCGTCAGGCCCTCCGTGCGATAGTAGGACGGCATCAGCGTCGCCGGGTTCAAGCGCCGGCTTTCGACCAGGCGCAGCCGCAACTGGCCTTCGGACAGGCGTGCGCCCACCCCTGCAAGGTCGGGTGCAAGCGTTCCCTGGAAATCTTCTTCGGGAAACGGGCCGGTGTGGCAGAGCAGGCAAAGCCCGACCTGCCGGCTCGTGACGATCGTCCGCCCGCGAGTGGCGTCGCCGGGCGTGTCGGTGAGCGGCCGCGGAATCGCATCGCCCACGACCGTGAAGGGCGCGAACGGCGCACTGGACTGTGCCCCCGAAACGGCAGGGGAGATCGTCAGCGCGAGCGCGAGCGCGGCGCCCGCGCAACCTCCGGGCGTGCGCAACCGCGCCGAAAGCGCCGATGCCGTCACGCCTTCTTCAGGCTGTGATTCTTGAGCGGCAGATCGCGCACGCGCTTGCCGGTGGCCGCGAAGATCGCATTCAGCACGGCGGGCGCGGCCACCGCAATCGTCGGCTCGCCAACGCCACCCCAGAAGCCGCCCGAGGGCATGACGATCGTCTCCACCGCGGGCATCTCGTCGATGCGCAGAACCCGGTAAGTGTCGAAATTGGCCTGCTCGATGCGCCCATCCTTCACCGTGCACTCGCCGTAGAGCGCCGCCGACAGGCCGTAGGCGAACGAGCCTTCGACCTGCGCCTCGATCTGCTGCGGGTTGACCGCGTGCCCGGGGTCGGTTGCCGCGACGATGCGGTGGATCCGAAGCGCGCCCTGGTCGCTGACCGAAACCTCGGCACACGCTGCCACATAACTCCCGAAGCCCATCGCCTGCGCGAGGCCGCGATGGACGCCTTTGGACGCCGGCTTGCCCCAGCCGGCGCGCTCGGCGACCGCGTTCAGCACGGCGAGATGCTTGGGGTGGCTCGCCATCAGCTTGCGTCGCAGCGCGAGCGGGTCCTGACCGGTCGCGTGCGCGATCTCGTCGATGAAGCATTCGAGGTAGATCGTGTTCTGGTTCAGGTTCACGCCCCGCCAGAATCCGGGCGGCACATGCGGGTTGCGCATCGCGTGGTCGATGCGCAGGTTGGGGATCGTGTAGCCGATCGATCCTTCGGGACCCGACGCATTGAGTCCCTGGAACACGGTCGGATCCTTGCCGTCCTTGACGTTCTGTGGCGCGATGCCGGCCAGGATCGACTGGCCCGAAATGCGCATGTGCAGCGCGGTGACGTTGCCCTGCGCATCGACGCCGGCGGTGAGCTTGCATTGGGTGACCGGGTGATACCGGCCATGCTGCATGTCCTCCTCGCGAGACCAGATGAGCTTGACCGGCGTGCCGGGCATCTGCTTCGCGATCGTGACGGCCTGGCGCACCCAGTCTTGCGTCGCGCCGCGCCGGCCGAAGCCGCCGCCCAGCAGCAGCTTGTAGACCTCGCACTGCGCGACCGGCAGCCCGGAGGCCTCCGCCGCGGCCGCGAGCGCGGCCTCGCCGTTCTGCGTCGGCGTCCACACCTCGCACCGCTCCGGCGTAAAGCGCGCAGTGGCGTTCATCGGCTCCATCGTCGCGTGGTTCTGGTGCGGATACGAATAGACGGCCTCGATCCGGCGCGACGCGGAGGCGAGCGCGGCGGGCACGTCGCCGGTTTCGTTGCCGACCGCCGCCTCCTTCGCATCCAGTCCGGCCTTCAGCACGGCGGCGAACTTCGCGCTGGACGCATCCGCGTTCGGTCCGTAGTCCCAGTCGATCGGCAGCGCGTCGAGCGCGGTCTTCGCGTGCCACCACGTGTCGGCCACGACCGCGACCGCGGAGTCGCCGACGCGCACCACCTTCCTGACGCCGGGGCGCTTCATCGCCATGGCGGCGTCCAACGACTTCACCCTGCCGCCGAAGACCGGGCAGTCCCTGATCGCCGCGTTCACCATGCCGGGCAGCTTGAGGTCGGTCCCGTAGATCTGCGCGCCGGTCGTCTTGTCGACGGTGTCGAGTCGCGCGAGCCGCTTGCCGGCGATCTTCCAGTCCTTCGGGTCCTTGAGCGGCACGTCCTTCGGAGGCGCGAGCTTTGCGGCCGCCTGGGCCACGTTGCCGTACGTGGTCGTGCGGCCGGTCGGCCTGTGCGTGATGACGCTGTTCGCCGCGCCAAGCTCCGACGCCGGCACGTTCCACCCGTCCGCCGCCGCCTGCACGAGCACCATCCGCGCGGCGGCGCCGCCCTTGCGCACGTAGTCCTGCGAATCCCGGATGCCGCGGCTGCCGCCAGTGGAGAAGTTGCCCCAGACCCGATTGCGCGCGAGGTTCTGTCCTGGCGTCGGGTATTCGGTCCTGACCTTCGCCCAATCGCAATCGAGCTCCTCGGCGACGAGCTGCGCGAGGCCCGTCAGCGTGCCCTGTCCCATCTCCGAGCGCGCGATGCGGATCACCACGGTGTCGTCGGGCGCAACGACGACCCACGCGTTCACCTCGGGCGGCGCGCTTCCCTGCGCCGCGGCATCGCTTGCGAACGGGATGTGAAAGCCCACGACGAGGCCGCCGGCCGCACCTGCGGAGGTCACGAGGAAGCGCCGCCGCGAGAGATTGACGCTCATGTCGTGCTCCCATCGACGTGCAGAATCGAAAGGCCGGCGCGCTTCGCGTCGCCGCCCTGCGCGACGACCTTGATCGCGGCGCGGACCCGGTTGTAGGTGCCGCAGCGGCAGATATTGGAGATCGCCGCATCGATGTCCGCGTCCGTCGGTTTCGGTGTCGAGTTGAGCAGCGCAGCGACCGCCATGATCATGCCGCTCTGGCAGTAGCCGCATTGCGGCACGTCGAGCGCGGCCCACGCCTTCTGTACCGGGTGGCCGCCATCGGGCGACAGTCCCTCGATCGTGACGATCTTCTCGCCCGCGGCGATGCTCGAAACGCTGCGCACGCAGCTGCGGGTGGCGACGCCGTCGATGTGCACGGTGCACGCGCCGCATTGCGCGACGCCGCAGCCGTACTTGGTGCCGGTCAGGCCGAGCTGCTCGCGCAGCACCCAAAGCAGCGGTGTGTCCGGTTCGGCTTCGTACTCGCGCACCTTGCCGTTGACGTTCAATGTGGGCATGCCACTGCTCCTCGAGGTCGCGGGTGGGTCTCCCAGGTGATTCTAGCGAGTTTGGCGGGCGGGAAGGGGGCCAAGTGCGGAGGCTGCAAGCTTGTCCAAGGGGGCGAGAGTCCCGATCACGGACGGTGAACCGGTCCCGCTTCCGCGGTCAGGCGTCCCCACCGCCGGCGCGTGTGACGATCGCGGCGTCGTCCATGGCGGCGGTTCCGCTGCCGAATGTCCCGCCTGCGTACGACGCGGGCTGCAGTCGCGACGCGCAGAAAGCATCCGCCACGAACCCGGGCGCGTGCCGCAGGAGCAGCGACGCCTGCAACGCCAGCGCGATCAACTGCGCGAGGTACCGGCCCGCCGCCGGGTCGTCGCCGAGTGCCGCAATGGTGCGATCGAGCGCCGCGACAAACGCGTCGTATCGGGCATCGGCGCCGCGCGCGAGATCGAGCTCGGCGCCCAACGCGTCCGTCGCGCCGGCTTCGCGCCGCAGCGCGCGCAGCACGTCGAGCGCCATCACGTTGCCGGACCCTTCCCAGATCGAGTTGACCGGCATCTCGCGGTAGAGCCGCGGCAGCGGGTTCTCCTCCACATAGCCGTTGCCTCCCAGCACTTCCATCGCCTCGGCAGCGAGCGTCGGTCCGCGCTTGCACAGCCAGTACTTGGCCGCGGGCGTGGCAAGGCGCGCGAGCGCCGCATCGGGCGTCCCGGCCGGCGCTTCGAACGCGCGCGCGAGCCGCAACGCCAGCGCTGTGGCCGCCTCGACTTCGAGCGCGAGGTCGGCGAGCACGCGCCGCATCAGCGGCTGCTCGATCAGGCGCCGCCCGAACGCGACGCGGTGGGCGGCGTGATGCAGTGCCCACGCGAGCCCGCCGCGCATCATGCCGGCCGTGCCCAGCACGCAGTCGAGCCGGGTGTGCTGCACCATCTCGAGGATCGTCGCCACACCGCGGCCTTCGATGCCGAGCGGCCACGCGAGCGCACGCTCGAATTCGACCTCGGATGACGCGTTCGAACGGTTGCCGAGCTTGTCCTTCAGCCGGACGATGCGGATCGCGTTGCGCGTGCCGTCGTCGAGCAGTCGCGGCAGCAGAAAGCAGGTGAGCCCACCGGGGGCCTGAGCGAGCACGAGGTGCGCGTCGCATTGCGGCGCCGAGAAGAACCACTTGCTCCCCGTCAGCCGATAGGAGCCCGCGCCCGCCGGCTCCGCCGCGGTGCGATTGCTGCGCACATCGGAGCCGCCCTGGCGTTCGGTCATGCCCATGCCGATCAGCGCGGCGCGCTTTGCTGCGACGGGCAGCGACCGCGGATCGTAGTCGTGCGCGAGGATGCGCGGCAGCCAGACGTCGGCAAGCGCCGGCACCGCCTCGCCGTGCGCACGCAGCGCCGGGACGCTCGCGAAGGTCATCGTCAACGGGCATTGCGTGCCGTTTTCCACTTGGCCATGCAGCACGTACATCGCGCCGCGCGCCACCTGCGCGCCGGCGCCGGGCGCCGACCACGGCGTCGCATGCTCGCCGACGGCCGCAGCCATCCCCATCAGCTGGTGCCACGCAGGATGAAATTCGACCGAGTCGATGCGCTCGCCGGTGCGATCGAACGCGCGCAGCTGCGGCGGAAAACGATTCGCGGCGTCGGCGAACGCGAAGGTCTCCGCGCGACCAAGGGCTTCACCCCAACCAGCGAGGGCCGCATCGGCCCACGGGGCTCCTTCTCGCGCGACGGCCTCCTGCAGTGCACGGTCGTCCCGATAGAGGTTGCGGCCTTCGTAGGGCGGCGGCTGGTTCGGGAAGGGTGTGTTCATGTGGGGGTTTCCTTCGGTGGAATGCGCGGGGCGCGGGCGAGCAGCAGGACGGCGCCGAGGATCAGCGCACCGCCTGCGATCTGCAGCGGCGAGATGCGCTCCCCGAGCAGAACGGCGGCAAGCAGCACCGTGCAAAGCGGCTCGATCGTCGACAGCGTCGAAGCCTGGGTCGGCCCGATGCGCGCGAGGCCCGCAAAGAAGAGCGAGATCGCGGCGACCGTCGAGATCAATGCGATGCCGATGACCGCGAGCCAGCCGTCGGTCGTCTGCGGCCATTGCGGTCCGCGCACAATGGCCACCAGCACGAACACGGCTCCCGCGCCTGCGATCACGACACACGTCATCGCGAGCGACGGCACGCGCGCCGCGATCCGCGCGCCCGCAACGATGTAGACCGCGTAGATCAGCGCGGCGGCGACGGCGAACGCGATGCCGGTTGCAAGGCGCGGGAAGCGGGTCGCGTCGCCGTCCGCGAAGGCGGGTGCAACGGTCAGCACCATTCCGGTCAGTGCGACGGCGAGCGCCGCGAGCTTTGCGCCCGTCATGCGCTCGTGCAGGAACAGCGCGGCGAGCACCGCGACGATCGCCGGGTGCAGATAGAGGAGCAGCGCGGTCAGCCCCGCCGGCGCGAGCGTCAGCGCGCTGAAGAACGTGAACGCCTGTCCCCCGTAACCCGCGGCGCCGAGCAGGGCGAGCTGCCGCAGATCGCGCCCGCGCGGCAACGGCAGCGAGCGCACGCGCAGCAGCGCGAACATGCACGCGGCCGCGATGGTGAACCGAAGTGCGAGCAGTGTCGTCGTGTCGACGCCCGATGCGAACGCCATGCGCGCCATGATGGCCATCGCGCCGAAGAAGAGTGCGGAGAAGACGACGAAGGCGATTCCGGCGCGCCGCCGCGCGGCATGCCTCGTCGCCCGTGCGCGGGCGAGACCGGCTGCCGCCGTCATCGCCAAAGCGCCCTGCAACCGCCGGCGCTCAGCGCGGCGGCCGCTGCGCGCTCCTGGGGCGAAAGGCCTTGCACACGGCGTCTTTCGTTTCGATGTACGGCCCGCCGATCAGGTCGATGCAATAGGGAACCGCGGAGAAGATGCCGTGCACGAGCACGTTGCCGTCGGCGTCCTTCACGCCTTCCAGGGTCTCGCGGATCGCCTTGGGCTGTCCCGGGAGGTTCAGGATCAGCGCGCGGCCGCGGATGACGCCGACCTGTCGCGAGAGGATCGCGGTGGGGACGTAGTGGAGCGAGATCTGGCGCATCTGTTCGCCAAACCCGGGCATCAGCTTGTGCGCGACGGCGAGCGTCGCTTCCGGCGTGACGTCGCGCGGCGCCGGTCCCGTGCCGCCGGTGGTGAGGACGAGGTCGCAGCCGATGGTGTCGACGAGTTCGATCAGCGCGCGCTCGATCGTCGGCTGCTCGTCCGGAATGAGCCGCACCTCGGTCCGCCATGGCGAGGAGAGTGCCGCGCCAAACCATTCGGTCAGGCTCGGAATGCCCTTGTCCTCGTACACGCCGGAGGAGGCGCGATCGCTGATCGACACGAGGCCGATCGTCAGGGTGTCGTTGGCAATGGTCATCGGCGGGGCAGGGATGTGCGCGGTGAATCGTTTGCCGGCAACGAGCGGTGTCGGCGCGTCAGTCCGGTTCGCCCAGGGCTCTGAGATGCCGGAACAGCTCCCGGAACCGATGCGGCGGCCCGCCGGCTTCGCGTTCGCGCCGGGCATCGTGGACCAGCGCAGCGATGCGCGGCCGGTCGGCGTCCGGATGGAGCGCGAGCAGATCGTCCAGCGCGGCATCGTCGGCCAGCAGGCGGTCGCGCCAGTGCTCGACGGCGGCAAACTGCGCCTTCTCGGCCCGGGGTCCCCGCTCCCATTGCGCGAGCGTCGCCGCGATCGGCGCCGGGTCCACGTCGCGCATCAGCCGCCCCACGTATTGCATCTGGCGGCGGCGCGCCTCGTGCTTGGTGACCGTGCGCGCCTGAGCGATCGCATCGGCCAGACGCTCCGGAAGGTCGATCGTCGCCAGCCGGGATCGATCGAGCGCGACCAGCGCCTCGCCCAGCGCCTGAAGATCGTGCATCGCCTTCTTGCGCCGGGTCTTGGAGACCGGGGCGTCCGTGTCGGGCGCAGGGGGGACGTCGTTTCGGCGCATGCGTTCGGCAGGCGGCACGTCGACGCGTGGACGTGCCCTCGGGGTCGTTTGCTATCATAGCCCACGCCCTCACGCGCGCCGCGATCGAACCGCGAATCCGGTCGGAGCGCAGGGTGGCGCGAGAGTCCGTCGATGACCACGCCCCGAACGCGTTCCATCTCCAGCCAGCGCATCCCCCCTTTGGTCGCCGAAGGCGAGGTGAATCCTTTTCCGGTCACCAGCGCCGAACTCGCGCGCGTCGCCGAGGCCGTGCTTGCTGCCGCCTCCTCGGCCGGCGCCACAGGTGCGGAAACCGAGGTGTCGCAGGCAATCGGCCAGAGCGTCACCGTGCGCAAGGGTGACGTCGAGACGATCACCTACAACCGTGACAAGGGCGTGTCGATCACCGTCTACGTGGGCCAGCGACGCGGACATTCGAGTACCGCGGATTTCTCGACCGATTCGTTGCGCGCGGCGGTCGACAAGGCGGTTGCGATCGCGCGCTTCACCGCGCTCGATCCTTGCGCGGGCTTGGCCGACCCCGCCCGGCTCGCGCGCGACTGGCCCGACCTCGATCTCTATCACCCGTGGGATCTATCCGTCGAGGGGGCGATTGCGCTCGGGCGCGATGCGGAACGTGCCGCGCTCGCGGTGGACCGGCGGCTCACGAACTCGGAAGGGGCAACCGTTGCGCGCGGCGAGAGCGAATTCGTCTACGCCAACAGCCACGGCTTTTGCGGCGGCTATCGCAGTTCGCGCCACCACATCGACGCCTCGGTGATCGGCGAAGACGCGAACGGGGGCATGCAGCGCGACTACTGGTTCACGGCAGCGCGGGCGCCGGAAGACCTGCTGCCGCCGGCGGAAGTCGGCCGCATCGCGGGTGAGCGCACCGCGCGGCGGCTCGATGCGCGCACGATCGAGACGGTCGATTGCGCCGTGCTGTTCGAGGCGCCGGAGGCGGCCGACCTGATTGGCAGTTTCGTCCATGCGGTCTCCGGCGGCAGCCTTTACCGCAAGGCGTCGTTCCTGCTCGATTCGATCGGGCAGGCGGTCTTCTCGCCGCAGGTGTCGATCCGCGAGGAGCCGCATCTGCCGCGCGCACGGGGCAGCGCGCCCTTCGACGCCGAAGGGGTCGCCACCGCGGCGCGCGACGTCGTCAGCGACGGTGTGCTGCAGGGCTACTTCCTCGGCAGCTACTCGGCGCGCAAGCTCGGCCTCGAAAGCACCGGCAACGCCGGCGGGGCGCACAATCTCGTCGTTTCCCACGGCGACGAGGACCTGCCGGCGCTGATGCGCCGCATGGGTCGCGGCCTTTTCGTCACCGAGCAGCTGGGGCAGGGCGTCAACCTCGTCACCGGCGATTTTTCCCGCGGTGCCGCGGGCTTCTGGATCGAGAACGGCGAGATTGCCTATCCGGTCGAGGAGATCACGATCGCCGGCAACCTGAAGACCATGCTGCGCGAAATCATTGCGATCGGCTGCGACGTCGACCGCCGCGGCTCGCGCCACGTCGGTTCGATGCTGATCGGCCGCATGACCGTCGCCGGCCGCTGACGCCGCACCTCCCGTCCGCCCATTCGATGCTCGAGCCGCTCCTCGCCCGTCTGCGTTCGCTCAACGACCCGCTGCGCAACCCGAATCACGCGGCGCGCTGGATCGCCCAGCTGCCCACGCAGGACGCATTGGCTATCCAGCGCGAGGCGCTGGAACTCGTCGCCGCGTTCCCCGGGCCGATCCGCGAGATCGGGCCGAGCCAGGCCGAGGCGCTGCTCCGTGTCGATTCGCGCCTCGAGCCGATCATTGCCCAGCTGACGCACCAGTACACGACGAGTTACGAGAAGAGCTCGTCGGTCGAGACGAGGCTGTGGCACGCGGTGTTCGATCTTGTCAAGGCGTTCATCGCCGCCTATCAGGAGACGCTGAAGGCGGGCTATCCACGCGCAGAGAACAAGCGCTGGCGCGCGGTCCTGCCGTGGGTGCTCGTGCGGCTCGCGCATTACAAGGGGCAGGACGGCAAGTTCCGGCTGTTCCGCTACAGCCGCTGGATTCCCGGGCAGTGGCGCGAATTCCACGAGCTCTACGAGTTCGCGCGCATGCGCGGCTGGCAGCGTGAGCAGCTTGTGTTCGGCGCGGGTGCGTTCTCGCGGCCGGGGGTTTCGCTCGAGCAGGAATACCTGAAGGCGCTGCTGCTGATGCGGCTCGACTCCGGCAACTTCACGCCCGATCAGGTGGAGTGGGTCGCGCGGCAACTGGAGGACTGGGCGCCGTCGTTGACCCTCGTGCCTCCGCCGGGAGAGGGGGCCACGTTCTACGTCGACCTGACCGGCACCCAGGGGCTGCGCCGGCGCGACCGTTCGACCGCGGCCGGCCGCGTCCTGCTGCTCGACGCGGGGCCGATCTACGCACGCGTGGTGGAGCGGCTGCGCTGGTTGCCCGAGCGCGACGAAGACGCGCACGAGCCGGGGGACCTGCCGGCGCGCGAGCAGCGCCTGCTGTTGATGCGCTTGGCCTCGCTGTTCGGCCCGGACGCGATCGCCAAGGCACCGCGCGCCGAGCGTTTCCGCACCGATGGCGAAGTGCGTGTGGTCGTGGGTCTGCAGTCGCTCACGCGAGCTATCGCCGAGATCGATCGGCCGGCCGACTCCGCGCGTCCGGCCGGTTTGGCGAGGAACCCTGGCAAGGTCACGCAACTCGTCAATCCGGCGCAGGACCCGGAGTCGGTGGCCGCCCGCGTCCGAGGCTCGAACTGGCGCATCGTCGATCGTAGCGAAACCGGCTGCCGGCTGCTCGCGCCGGCCGGCGAGGTGCCTACCCAGCTGGGCGAGCTGATCGCAATCCATGACGGCGACTACTGGACCGTCGCGGTCGTACGCCGGATGCAGCATCAAGAGGCCGACGAGGTGACCGTGGGTGCCGAGGTCATTGCCCGGCGCACGGTTCGGGTGCTGATGCGGAGCTGGGCGTCGCCGACGGCTGAAACCGAGGCGGGGGCCGACCGTCCGTTCTTCGGCTTGTACCTTCCGGCCCACAGCGACAATCGACAGTCCGCGCAGCGCAGCCTGATCGGTCCCGACGACCTGTTCCTGGCCGGCGGCATGGTCGAGCTGGACACCGGGACCGCACGCTACCTGATCCGCTTCACCCAGACGCTGGAGCGGCAGGCCGGCTGGGCCTGGTCGTTGTTCAGCGCCGTACGCAAGCTCTCGGCATAGCGCCACCGGCCCCGGCCGATCGGCAACGCCTTGGCGTCCACGGGGCGTGCGTGCTCCTTCCGTCCGGCACCGGGATGCTCTACGTCGCTCCTGTCGAAAACGATGGCGCTTCGCCCCGGCCGCCGCTAAAATCGACAGGCTTTACCCACCAATTCCAGGAGGAGTCCATGGAGCGCCGTTCGTTCCTGAAAAACACGGGCATCGCCGGCGTGCTTGCCGCCGGCTCGGCCCCCGCATTCGCGCAAGGCTCGCCGACGATCAAGTGGCGTTGCGCGTCGAGCTTTCCCAAGAGCCTTGACACGATCTACGGTGCCGCCGAAGCCGCCGCCAAGGTGGTGAACGAAGTGACGGGCGGCAAGTTCCAGATCCAGGTCTTCGCGGCTGGTGAGATCGTGCCCGGCCTGCAGGTTGCCGACGCGGTGCAGTCCGGTACCGTCGAGTGCGGGCATACCGCGCCGTATTACTTCGTGGGCAAGGACCCGAGCTTCGCTTTCGGCACTGCGATCCCGTTCGGCCTCAACCAGCGTCAATACGACGCCTGGTGGTTCTTCGGCGAGGGCGAGAAGCTCTACAACGAGTTCCTGAAGAACTACGGGATCACCGGCATCCTCTGCGGCAATACCGGCACCCAGATGGGGGGCTGGTTCCGCAAGGAGATCAAGACCGTCGCCGATCTCAAGGGCATCAAGTTCCGCATCGGCGGATTCGCCGGTCAGGTGCTGGCGAAGCTCGGCGTGGTCGCGCAGCAGATCGCGGGCGGCGACATCTATCCGGCGCTGGAAAAGGGGACGATCGACGCGGCCGAATGGATCGGCCCCTACGACGACGAGAAGCTCGGTTTCAACAAGGTCGCCAAGTTCTATTACTACCCCGGCTGGTGGGAAGCCGGCCCCGCACTGCAGTACTTCGTCAACACCGCCAAGTACAACGAATTGCCCGCGGAGTACAAGGCGGCGCTGCGCGCGGGCTGCGCCGAGGGCAACACCTACATGATGGCCAAGTACGACGCACAGAATCCTGCCGCGTTGCGCAGGCTGGTCGCAGGCGGCACTCAGCTCCGTCCGTTCCCGAAGCCGGTGATGGACGCATGCTACGCGGCGGCGATGGAGCTGTACGCAGAGACCTCCGCCAAGAACGCCAATTTCAAGAAGCTCTGGGAGAGCGTGTCCGCGTTCCAGAAGGACCAGATCCTCTGGTTCCGGGTGGCTGAGGGTACGTTGGACGCCTACATGTCGACGGTTGGACGTCCCGCCAAGAGCTAGCAGAAGGTCGCCGGCCGTCACGGAAAGCCCCGCCGCGGCGGGGCTTTTTCTTGGTGCGCCCGGCAGGGCGCACGTACTTGGAGGTGGAAGTCCTCTACACACCCGGCAAGGGGAAGTGTTAGCCGAAGGCAAGGGTGTCGCGGGCGACTGCGAATCTGAAGGAAGCCGAAGGCAAAGCGCTGGCCTGACGTACAGGAAGCGGATTGAGGCGGCGTAGCGGGGTGAGCAGGCCAAGTTCTGCAAAGCCCGATACTTGCACGGAACGCTGCGACGTATATCCGACAGGCATAAGCGGGAAGGTACGTGCGCAATACCCGGGGAGATCTGGCGGTCTGCCTTGTGCTACTGACATCGAGAGGTGTTGGGATGGATCGCCAGAAGTCAGCCGAGGCCATAGTAGGGGTCGGGACGACCCGAAGGGCCGAACGTGAAGTGCCGCGAGTAGGCGGCGGGAATCTCAAGGAAGCCGATGAAGGCAGAAGCGGATCGGGCAGATCAGGCGGGCGCGGTGGAGACCGAACGGAATTCGGCCGACGCCACAGCACGCGCCGAGGCGGACGTGGCGACCCGTGCGCGGACGAAAGCGGAGGCAGCGGCAACGAGCCTGATGGAAGCCGTAGTGGAACGCGGCAACCTGAAGCTCGCGTATCAGCGGGTGGTCGAGAATAAGGGTGCGGCGGGGGTAGATCAACTCGCGGTGGCCGAACTCAAAGACCATCTTAAAAGACACTGGCCGACGATACGGACCAGACTGCTGGCGAGCGACTATCAACCGCAACCGGTGCGCCGGGTGGACATTGCCAAGCCGCAAGGCGGGGTACGGACACTGGGCATTCCGACGGTGGTGGATCGGTTGATCCAGCAGGCAATGCATCAAGTGCTGCAACCGATCTTCGAGCCGACCTTTTCGGACGCGAGCTACGGCTTTCGGCCGGGACGCAATGCGCATCAGGCGCTACGTCAGGCGCAGCAGTATGTGGCGCGGGGCAAGCGCTGGGTGGTGGACATTGACTTGGAGAAGTTCTTCGACCGGGTCAACCACGACCTGCTGATGAGCAAATTGGCAGCGAAGATTGGTGATGCACGAGTGCTCAAGCTGATCCGGCGGTATCTGGAAGCGGGCATGATGGCGGACGGGCTGGTATCGCAGCGCACGGAAGGCACGCCGCAAGGCGGGCCGCTCTCACCGCTGTTGTCCAATATTCTGCTCACTGATCTCGACCGGGAACTGGAAGGACGGGGCCATGCCTTTTGCCGCTATGCGGACGACTGCAACATCTATGTCGGCAGCGAGCGTGCGGGGACGGGGCTGCTGCACGGTCTGACCGGGTTTCTGGAACAGCGGCTCAAGCTCAAGGTGAACGTGGCCAAGAGCGCGGTGGCGCGGCCGTGGCAGCGGAAGTTTCTGGGGTACAGCCTGACGGCGCACCGGAAGCCGAAGCTGCGCATCGCCAACCCAAGCTTGCAGAAGCTGACGGAGAAAGTGAAGGTGCTATTGCGCGGTGCGCGAGGCCAAAGCCTGGCCGCCACGATCCAGACGCTGAACCCCGTGCTACGCGGGTGGGCGGCCTACTTCAAGCTGGCCGAAACCAAACGGGCGTTGGAAGAGCGGGATGGATGGATACGGCACAAACTGCGCTGTGTCCTGTGGCGACAATGGAAGCGGTGCTCTGCGCGTGTGCGCTATCTGAGGCAACGCGGCTTGACGGAAGAGCGTGCATGGCGCTCGGCCACCAACGGGCGCGGCCCGTGGTGGAACGCGGGCGCGAGTCACATGCACGCGGCCTTCCCTAAGGAACCTCTGATCAACTCCCGCGTGGCCGCGACGGGTCTTAGCGGAACGGGACGCGCGAAGCGCGGCGACGCGAAGGCCGGGCGCCTTCGCAAGCCGGGCGACAAAGCAGACCGCCCGCAAAGCCCCGTCCCTTCGGGCTGCTGCGAGACGCGGCGCCTGCTTCGCCTCGCTTCTCGGCCTCGTAGGCTTGGCTACGACCTTCGTCGCGAGTCTCGCATTCATCCGCGTTTCGCCCCGCAGCGCGACCATGTGGGAGTTGATCAGAGGTTCCCTAAGTCCTGGTTCGATCATCTGGGGCTGGTGTCGCTGCTCGATACGGTGCAGCGCCTCCAGCGCGTTTCATGAACCGCCGTATGCGGAACCGCAAGTACGGTGGTGTGGGAGGGCGACCGGGGTAACCCGGTCCCCTACCCGATGGCTGATGTTTGCTGCCACGACAGCGGTTCCCCACGCTGCCCGCCGGGTCGCCTGTCCCCCGCCGACTCATGTCGGCTCGCCTACCGCGGTCGCTGCGCGCGTGCGACGACGCGGTCGATGGCGGCGTGGCCGGCCGGGTTCGCCGCGTCGACTTGCGGCCGCCGCTGTCCGATCGCCTCGCTTGTGCGCGCGCTCGAGGCGCTGGACCGTGCGATCGACGTTCGGGAGCTTGGCGAGGCCAGACCCTGCCGTACCGGAAAAGGCAAGGCCCGTCCCTCGCGGAACGGGCCTTGCCTGCCGGAGCGGCGATTGCGTTATTTGCCGAGGAGCTGCTTCTGCAGGTCTTCGTTGGCCTTGTCGGCGTCCTTCTGCTGGTTCAACTGATCCTGCAGCGGATCGCCCGCGGGAGCCGCCCCGCCCTTGGCGCCTTCGCCCGTTCCGCCGCCCGAGTCCGGCGCAGGCGGGGCGGCGGAGTCGCTCGACGGCAGCTCGATCTGGATCGTGCTCGGATCGACCGTGGACGCCCCGGACTTGTAGACCATCACCATCGCGGGGAATGCGATGACGAGCCCCACCATGATCAGCTGGATGACCACGTAAGGCACCGCACCCCAGTAGATCTGCATCGTCGTGACCGGCTGCATGATCTTCTTCGTCACCTTGTCCAGGTACTCCTTGGCCGGCGCGACGCTGCGCAGGTAGAAAAGCGCGAATCCGAACGGCGGGTGCATGAACGAGGTCTGCATGTTGACGGCGAGCAGCACGCCGAACCAGATGAGGTCGATGCCGAGCTTCTCCGCCACCGGCCCGAGCAGCGGCACGATGATGAACGACAGCTCGAAGAAGTCGAGGAAGAACGCGAGCAGGAAGACCAGGATGTTGACGACGATCAGGAACCCCATCTGCCCGCCCGGCAGGCTCGTCAGCAGGTGCTCGACCCACTTGTGGCCATCGACGCCGTAGAACGTGAGCGAAAAGATCCGCGCGCCGACGAGGATGAAAACGACGAAGGCGGTGAGCTTCGCCGTGGCGTGAACCGCCTGAGTGAGGAGCTTGAGCGACAACCGCCGGCGCGCGAACGCCATCACCAGCGCGCCCGACGCGCCCATCGCGCCGCCTTCGGTGGGTGTCGCCACGCCGATGAAGATCGTGCCCAGCACGAGGAAGATCAGCGCGAGCGGCGGGATCAGCACGAACACGACACGCTCCGCGAGGCGCGAGAGCAGGCCCGCCTTCAGCGTCTTGTTGATGACGGCCGCGAAGAACGCGACGCCGATCGCGATCGACGCGCAGATGACGATCTTCTCGTCCATCGGCGCGGTCGGATTCTTCGCGGGGTAATAGAGGTTCCACCAGGCGGCGCCCGCGGCGGCCGCGATGATCGTCAATACCAGCAGCGAACGCGTGCCGGGCGACCCGTCCGGCTCCCGGAACACGCGCGCTTCCGCCGGCAGCGCCGGCACCCACTTAGGCTTCACGATCGAGACGATGAAAGTCCACAGCGCGTACATGAGCGCGAGCACGATGCCCGGGATGAACGCGCCGGCATACATGTCCCCCACCGAGCGGCCGAGCTGGTCGGCCATGATGATCAGCACGAGCGACGGCGGGATGATCTGCGCGAGCGTGCCGGACGCGGCGATCGTGCCCGAGGCAAAGCTCCGGTCGTAGCCGTAGCGCAGCATGATCGGCAGCGAGATCAGGCCCATCGAGATCACGCTCGCCGCCACCACGCCGGTCGTCGCGGCGAGCAGCGCGCCCACGAAGATCACCGCATAGGCGAGACCGCCGCGGATCGGGCCGAACAGCTGGCCGATCGTGTCGAGCAGATCCTCGGCCATCCCGGAGCGCTCGAGGATCAGCCCCATGAACGTGAAGAACGGGATCGCAAGCAGCGTGTCGTTGCTCATCACGCCCCATATCCGCTCGGGGATCGCACCCATCAGGGCGGGCGAGAGCAAGCCGAGCTCGATCCCGAGCAGGCCGAACACGATGCCGTTCGCGGCAAGCGCGAAGGCGACCGGGTAACCGAGCAGCAGGAAGAAGACCAGCGCCGCGAACATCAGCGGCGCCATGTTGGCGATCAGGAAGGCGCTCATGCCGAAGCTCCCGGGCGGTAGGTGCAGGCGGAAAGGAGAGCGGACGGGACCATGATCAGTGCGCGTCCTCGCCGCGCTGGCGCAGGATCTCTTCCGCCAGCTCTTCCTCGGCGCTCTTCTCGCCGACCTTGATCGCCGGATCCGGGGCCAGGCCCTTCAGGAAACCGATGCGCTTGATGAGCTCCGAGACGCCCTGCAGCAACAGAAGAACGAAGCCGACCGGCGGCAGGATCTTCGCGGGCCAGAGAATGAGGCCGCCTGCGGACGGTGACACTTCGCCGCTTTGCCACGCGCGCAGGAACCACGGAATGGCCTCGTAGAGCACAAGCAGGCACGCGGGGAACAGGAAGAAGACCGTGCCGAAGATGTCGATGCCGATCTGGGTGCGGCGCGAGAACTTGCCGTAGACGACGTCGATGCGGATGTGCTCGTTCATCTGCAGCGTCCATGCCGCGCACAGCAGGAATACCGCCGAGAACAGGTACCACTGCACCTCGAGGAATGCATTCGAGCTCATGTCGAACGCCTTCCGGACGATCGCGTTGACCGCGCTGATGACGACGGCGGCCATGACGAGCCACGAGATAGTGCGGCCGACGCGGGCGGTCAGCCCGTCGATGGCGCGCGAAAGGGCGAGCAGGGCGTTCAAGGAAGCCTCCTCCGGAATGGCGGTGCGTTCGCTGCGGCTCTGGAGCCGGCCGCTCGGTCGCGGTGTCCTTACGGGCGCCACGGCGACCGTTGGATTATAAGCACTTTGCCGAGCGTCGCGCGGCGGCCGGTTGCCCGCATCGAGCACGATCGATGGCGACGGCCGAACCCGGCACGCACCGTCGCGGTGCAGTAGATGGGGTCCGACAAACGACGGTGCCCGTTCTCGCGTGTCGGATCGGCGGTTGGACTCGCGCCCACTCCAATGGGGAGTAGCTTCCACGTGCAGGATGGTCATTACGCGCCCTCGCGGTCGACAACGTCTTCGTGTGGCTGGTGCTGGTGTTCATCGGAGCGAAGATGCTGCTGCTCGACGTCTGGAAGATCCCGGTCGCCGTGTCGCTCGGCGTCGTCGCGCTGATCATCGGTGCCGCCGTCGCGCTTTCGCTTTGGCGGACGCGCGCCGCAGCCGGCAGCGCCCCGGGGAAGCGGACAGGCGAGGTGCTAAAATGACACGTTTTGAACATCTTTCCCGCCGGCCGACCCAATGTTCCACCATTCGCAGTCGCTCGCCCAATTCGATCCCGAGCTGTGGGCCGCCATCAGCGGCGAGAATCGCCGGCAGGAAGAGCATATCGAGCTGATCGCCTCCGAGAATTACGCGAGCCCGGCGGTCATGGCCGCGCAGGGCTCGCAGCTCACGAACAAGTACGCGGAGGGCTATCCGGGCAAGCGCTACTACGGCGGCTGCGAGTTCGTCGACGTCGCCGAGCAGCTCGCGATCGATCGCGCCAAAGAGCTTTTCGGCGCCGAGTTCGCGAATGTGCAGCCGCATTCCGGCGCCCAGGCCAACCAGGCGGTCTTCTTCGCCGCGCTCTCGCCGGGTGACACGATTCTCGGCATGAGCCTGCCGCACGGCGGCCACCTGACGCATGGCTCGCCGGTCAACATCTCGGGCAAGTGGTTCAATGTCGTACCTTACGGCCTCGACCCGCGGACCGAGCTCATCGACTACGTGGCCGCCGAGCGCCTCGCGCATGAGCACAAGCCGAAGCTGATCATTGCGGGCGCTTCGGCGTATTCGCGTGTGATCGACTGGAAGCGCTTCAAGGCGATCGCCGATTCGGTCGGCGCCAAGCTGATGGTGGACATGGCGCATTACGCGGGCCTCATCGCCGCCGGTGTCTATCCCTCGCCGGTGGGCATCGCGGACTACGTGACCAGCACGACGCACAAGACGCTGCGGGGCCCGCGCGGCGGCATCATCCTCGCGAAGGCCGAGTACGAGAAAGCCATCAACTCGGCCGTGTTTCCCGGATTGCAGGGCGGGCCGCTGATGCACGTGATTGCCGCCAAGGCCGCCGCATTCGGCGAGGCATTGAAGCACGACTTCAAGGTCTACCAGGAGCGTGTGCTCGAGAACGCGCGGGTGCTCGCGCGAGTGCTCGCCGACCGCAGCCTGCGCATCGTGTCCGGCGGCACCGACAGCCATCTCTTCCTGGTCGACCTGCGGGCGAAGAAGATCACCGGCAAGGACGCCGAGGCGGCGCTTGGCCGGGCGCACATCACGGTCAACAAGAACGCGATTCCCAACGACCCTGAGAAGCCGTTCGTCACGTCCGGAATCCGCGTGGGCAGCCCGGCGATCACGACGCGCGGGTTCAGCGAGATCGAATGCGAGGTGCTTGCGCACCTGATCGCCGACGTGCTCGATGCGCCTGGAGACGAGGAGAATCTCGCCCGGGTGCGCGAAGGCGTGGCCGCGCTGACGCGGCAGTTTCCGGTGTACGGGTGATCAGCCGAGATGAAGTGCCCCTTCTGCGGCAGCGACGACACCCAGGTCATCGACTCGCGCGTGTCCGAGCCCGGCGACTCCATCCGCCGGCGGCGCAGGTGCACTGCCTGTCAGAAACGCTTTACCACCTACGAAACGGTCGAATTGCGGCTGCCGCAGGTCGTCAAGACCAACGGCAGCCGGAGCGACTTCGACGTGAATCGCGTGCGCGTCGGGTTCCAGCGCGCGCTGCACAAGCGGCCGGTACCGACCGAGTATGTCGACGCGGCGATCAACCGCATCGTGCAGAAGGTGCTCTCGCTTGGCGAGCGTGAGGTGCCCTCGCGCATGATCGGCGAGATGGTGATGCAGGAACTCTACAAGCTCGACAAGGTCGCATATATCCGCTTCGCGTCGGTCTACCGCTCGTTCCAGGACGTTTCGGACTTCCACGATGCGCTGAAGGAAGTCGAGTCGCCGGGGAAGCGGGCGCGCCGATAGCCCGAGCCCGCGCGCTGCGCGGGTGCGGCGACACGTCTACGCAACTGTCGTGAGTCCTTTCAGCGATGCCGACCGTTCCCACATGAAGCGCGCGCTCGCGCTGGCCGAGCGCGGGCTCACCACGACGACGCCCAATCCGCGCGTCGGATGCGTCATTGTCAAGGATCACGCGGTCGTCGGCGAGGGCTTCCATGCCCGGGCCGGCGAGGCGCACGCCGAGGTCGCGGCATTGGCCGATGCCCGCGCGCGGGGACAGAACGTGACGGGTGCGACGCTTTACGTCACGCTCGAGCCCTGCAATCACGTCGGCCGCACGCCACCCTGTGTCGATGCCGTTCTCGCCGCGGGCATCGCTCGCGTCGTCGCCGCCATGGCTGACCCGGATCCGGCAGCCGCGCACGGCGCGAAACGGTTGCGTGCCGCAGGCATCGCAGTCGACGTCGGGTTGTGCGAGGACGAAGCGCGCGAGCTCAACATCGGGTTCGTGTCCCGCCTGACGCGCGGGCGGCCGTGGGTGCGCACCAAGATCGCGTCGAGTCTCGACGGGCGCACGGCGCTTGCGAGCGGCGAGAGCCAGTGGATCACCGGCGAGCAGGCGCGCGCCGACGGCCACGCGTGGCGCGCGCGGGCGTGCGTCGTGCTGACCGGGGTCGGCACCGTGTTGCAGGATGATCCGCGGCTTACCGTGCGCGCCCTGGCCAGCACGCGCCAGCCGCGTCGCGTGATCGTCGATCGCAATGCCGAGGTTCCGCCGGCCGCACGCGTGCTGGCGGATGCGAATGCGCTGCTCGTCACTGCCGGCGGGCGCCGTCGGGACTGGCCGGACGCCATCGAGTCGGTCGCGCTGCCGGACGACGCCGGGCGCGTGGATTTGCCCGCGCTGATGCGCCTTCTGGCCGCGCGCGGCGTGAACGAAGTTCACGTCGAAGCCGGTGCGCGGCTCAACGCCGCGCTGCTCGATGCGCGCTTGATCGACGAGATCGTGCTCTACCTGGCGCCAAGCGTGCTGGGCGATCCCGCGCGCGGGCAGTTCGAGCGCGCGCACCCGCTGGCGCGGCTTGCAGATCGCGTCGAATTGTCGATCGCGTCGATCGAGCGGGTCGGAGAGGACCTGCGCATCGTCGCCCGGGTGGGACGGCAAGGAGAGCGCTGATGTTCACGGGGATCGTGCAGGCAGTGGGCCGCGTCGTCGCCGTCGCGCCGGCAGGCGACGGGCTGCGCCTTTTGGTGGAGCCAGGGACGCTCGATCTCGCCGATGTGGCGCACGGCGACAGCATCGCCGTGTCCGGCTGCTGCCTCACGGTCGTCGAGCGAGGCGAGGGGACGTTGGCGTTCGACGTCTCCGCGGAGACTTTGCGCTGTACCGCCGGGCTCGACGGGACGCGCGCGGTCAATCTCGAGAAGGCGCTCTCCCTCGCCGACCGTCTCGGCGGCCACCTGATGACGGGTCACGTCGACGGCGTCGGCGTAGTCACCCGTTTCGAGGCCGTGGACGGTGGCGCTCCGGGCGCGGGCAGCTGGCATCTCGAGGTCGAGGCGCCGGTGGAGCTTGGACGTTTCATCGCGATGAAAGGCTCGATCGCGGTGGACGGCGTGAGCCTGACGGTCAATGCGGTGGATACGCGGCGCTTCGCCGTCAACCTGATTCCGCACACGCTCGCGGTGACCACGCTTGGCGGGCTCGCGGTCGGTCGCCGGGTCAACCTCGAAATCGACCTCATCGCCCGGTACGTGGATCGCCTGGCGGCTTACCGATAGGCAGTGCCGTCCCGAGTGATCGCGGTGGCGCGGGATCGATCCCTAGGGGCACGAATTCGCGGGACCTGCCGTCGCCCCGTGGCGAGCGGTCGTGCCGAAGCGCGCGGCCAGGAGGCCCCGAGTACGGGTAACATCCTGTCATCCGGAAGCCGCCGGGCCGGGCGTTGTGCGCCCAGCCCGTAGTGCCTTCCCAAGCCGCAAATCAAGAGGCGCGACGGCGCACGGCCTGCGCTGCGCCGAAAGGAGGACACGATGGATCTCACGACACTCGCGCGCATCCCGATGTGGGTCGGCGGAGCGCCGGTAGCCGGCAGCACGACCCGTTATGGCGACGTGACCAACCCGGCGACGGGAGAGGTCATCCGCCACGTCCCGTTCGCCAACGCGAGCGACGTCGACGCGGCGGTGCAGGCGGCCCAACGCGCATTCCCGGCGTGGCGGGCCGCGCCGCCACTTCGCCGCGCCCGTGTGCTGATGCGCTTCCGCGAACTCATGGAGGCGAACAAGAAGGCGCTCGCGAGGATCATTACCGAGGAGCATGGCAAGACGCTCGGCGATGCCGAAGGCGAGGTGACGCGGGGCATCGAGGTGGTCGAATTCGCCACAGGGGTTCCGCATCTGCAGAAGGGCGAGTTCAGCGACAACGTCGGTTCGGAAGTGGACAGTTTCTCGCTGCGCCAGCCGGTCGGCATCTGCGCCGGCATCACACCGTTCAACTTCCCGGCGATGGTGCCGATGTGGATGTACCCGGTCGCGCTCGCGTGCGGCAACGCGTTCATCCTGAAGCCCTCCGAGCGCGACCCGTCGCTGTCGCTGCAGATGGCGCAACTGCTGCAGGAAGCGGGCTTGCCGGATGGCGTGTTCAACGTCGTGCATGGGGACAAGGAAGCGGTGGACTCGATCCTCGCGCATCCGGGCATCCAGGCGGTCTCGTTTGTCGGTTCGACGCCGATCGCGAAATACATCTACGAGACCGGCGCACGCAGCGGCAAGCGGGTGCAGGCGCTCGGCGGTGCGAAGAACCACGCGATCGTGCTGCCCGATGCCGACGTGGATTTCGCCACCGAAGCGATCATCGGCGCGGGATACGGATCGGCGGGCGAGCGCTGCATGGCGATTTCCGTCGTCGTCGCGGTGGGCGACGTCGGCGATGCGCTCGTCAGTCGGCTCGGGGCTCGCGCACGGCGCGTCGTGACGGGCCGCGGAGATGCCGCGGGCGTGGACATGGGGCCGGTGATCACCGGCGCGGCTCGCGATCGCATCAGCGGCCTGATCGATCGCGGCGAGGCGGAGGGTGCGGCTGTCGTGGTCGACGGTCGCCAACCGCGCATCGAAGGCGGCGCCAACGGCTTTTTCGTCGGCCCCACGCTGTTCGACCGCGTCACGCCGCAGATGTCGATCTACCGCGAGGAGATCTTCGGGCCGGTGCTGTGCGTCGTTCGGGCCGAGTCGCTCGCCGACGCGATCGCGCTCACCAATGCCAACCCGTACGCCAACGGCGCCGCGCTCTTCACGCGCTCGGGCTACGCGGCCCGGCTCTTCCAGCAGGATTGCGAGGTGGGGATGCTCGGCATCAACGTGCCGATCCCCGTCCCGATGGCGTTCTATTCGTTCGGTGGGTGGCGCGGGTCGCTGTTCGGCGACCTGCACGTGCACGGGATGGACGGCGTTCGCTTCTACACGCGGGCGAAGGTCGTCACCGCCCGCTGGCCCGACGACGGCAGCGCCGCGCCGGGCTTCCATATGCCGCTCATGGGGTGACGGCCGCGGCAGTCGCGGACGCGGCAGGCGCCGGCTCCACGGCGACCCGCTCCAGCCAGAACACGAAGAGCGTCCAGCGCGCGCCGCCCCCACCGTCCGGCGCGGCGGGAAGCACGCGGACCTGCTCGAGGCCCTTCTCCACTTCTTCGACGAAGACGGGGTCGTCGAATTCCGCCTGCACGAACTTCGCGCTTCCGTCCGGTTGCGCAACGATCAGCGCGCGGTTCTGCCGCTGGCTGCTGCCGCCCATTCGCTCGAGCGGGTAGCGGATCGCAAGCGGGGGCTCGAAGGTCAGATGTGCGCGGACGGCGCCGGGCCAATCGCGCTCCAGCGCTTGCTCGTACCGCGCCGGAATGGGGACGGTTTCGTCCTCGACGATCGCGACCCGCAACTCGAAGTCCGGCGGCGGCGGCGGGGCGGCGGGCGCGGCCGGCTTCCGCGGCAGCCCGACGCCGGCTCCCCGGGCGGCATCCGTGCCGGCGGGTGCGGCGGGACGCGACTGCGTGATCACGGCCTCGCCGGACGTAACCCGCGATGAAGGTACGCCTTGCAGGGACACGGCGAGCGTGGCGCCCGGGAGCGTCGGACCAGGCGCGAACATCGCGGGCACGACGTGCAGGAGCCTTGTGCCGGAAAACACGAAAAGCGCGTGCAGCGCGAGCGAGACGGCCAGCGCCACGGCAAGTCGGTGCGCGCTGCGGTTGTCGAAATCGATCGTCGGGTTCACGGTGCGGCGTGCGTTAGCAATGCGCCTTTGCGCGCCTGCCGCGGCACCGTGAATGATACCGGCCACCGTCCGCCGGGCCGAACGGAGGCCGCAAAAGCAAACGGCCACCTCCGTCGCCGGGGGTGGCCGCAGTTGCGCGGTGGCGCCGTTGCTACTGTCCCACTCCGCGCCACGACAGCCGGTTTTGTCCCAGGATGCCCGGGAGCGTGACCTTCGCCGTCTTCACCTGGCCGGACTTGGTCGTTATGACGATGCGGATGTCCGGGATGCAGTTCACCGTGCAGGCGCCCTGCAGCGCGACGATGTCGATGCCCGCGCCGCCCTCGGGCTCGTACAAGAATTCGGTCGGGCTGTTCACATCGTCGACCAGCGCCGACGCACCGTTGCCGAAGTAGCGGACGTAGATGCGCGCCGGCTGCGCCTTGTCGCAGGGGTCTGTTGCCGGCGCGCTCGTGATGTAGCCAACCAGGCTGATCGCGGCTTGCAGCGGCGTGACGATGCGCTCGCCCGCCTGCGCGGTCAGGTCGTCGACCCAGCCCCTGGGCGGGATCACGTTGGACCCGAGCCCGGCGATGCCGCTCACAACCGAGAGGTCGGAGCGCGTCAACGGGGCCGTGATCGGCCAGGGCTGGTCGCCCGTTCCGTCGCGCAGTGCGTAGAGGCTCTGCGTGCTGGTGTCGGAGAGGTCGTCCGGGTGAAGCAGTTTGCCGGTACCGAAGAACACCCAGCGATCGACGCCGTTCTGCACATCGATTTCGATCTGCGGCGGCGTGGTCACCGGCTGCACGGCGACACCGTCGGACGTGAGCACCGCGAACTTCGCGGTCACCCAGTTGTCCGGGTTCGGGTCGGACACGTCGAAGCGCCACACATTGCCGTAGAGGTCGCCACCGTAGATCTGCTCGACGATCTGGTTGCGGTAGTCTTTCACGTACCCCGCGAAGTGCGCGAACCCGATCGGCCTCGCTGCCGTGCCCACCGGCGCCGAACAACCGCTGCCGCCGTCGCTGCCGGTGCACATCGTCTTCAACAGCGTCCCGTCGCTCGCCCTCAGGAAATAGAGCTTGCCGACGCCGCTCGGGTTGTTGTATCCCGAACTCACGATGACGACCCAGCCGTGCGCGAACGTCTTGACGATGATCGGCTTGCCGTAGGTGTAGCCGAGATCCGGGTCGCGGAATTCCCAACGGTACGTGGCGGCGACCCGGCCCTCGTCCGTCATGCCGGACGGGTCGGTGATGTCGAGCGCGTAGTAGCTCGCACCACCCTTGCCGAGGCCCCCGACCAGCAGCGTGTGCCAATCGCCGGAGCCGTTGCAAACCCGCGTGCCAGCATCGACCCTTGTGCAAGTGAAGTCGACGTCGACGACCCGCGGCGTCGCATTGACGTAGAAGCGGTGCGAGTAGATCGGCAGGCCACCCGGCTGGTAGCTGAGTCCGATCAGCCCCGCCTTGTCGTTCGGCGGATTGCGGTAGAAGTCGCGCGGAACGAACGCCCACGCCTCATTGCCGGTCACGTCGTCGAATGCGTGCAGCATGCCGTCGTTCGCGCCGACATACAGGCGGCCGGGCCGGGCGGAATGCGTCGCCCTGAACGCGGAATAGCCGGCATCGTAGGCGTCCTGATAGGCCCATAGCGGCGGCCCGACGTACACCGGCTGAGAGTCGACGATGTCGCCGAGCGGGCTCACCCGCTGCCGGAACTGGCCGTCATCTTGGCCTTCGTTGTCGCGGCGGCCACGCAGGAACTCGACGACGCTTGTCTGGTATCCGAGGCCGGGTCCGAGTGTGGCAAGCTGCGCGCCCGAGATCGTCGCCGGCGTGAAGGGAACGGCGGCCGTGCCCGAATCGTTGGCCGTGACGATGCGCCGGTTGGTGTTCCAGGGCGTGGGCATCGCCACCGTCGGGTTCGTCTGGGCCGTCAGTTGCACTTCCGTGTCCCAGATGTTGGACAGCACCGCGGCGCTCGTCGGATCGACCTGCACCTTGCGCACCTTGCCGCCCCAGCCCTGCACGAATTCGGCGATATACGTGTAGTTGTTCGTGATCGAAAGGTTGGGATTGACGAACGTGGCAGGAACGTTTGTCCCCGACGGGCTGTCGATGTCCGCCAGCACCTCGGCGATGCCGCGACCGAGCTGGATCGAGTTCTTGGCGTTGACGAAGCGGCCGCGCGCATTCACCGCGGCGTGCCAGAGGTCGTCGACGCCGCCGCTGGTCGGATTCCACGTGTTCGGTGTCGGCGACGGCCATTCGAGCGTTCCGGCTGCGATTCTCGCCTCCGTCGCCGTCGGCGAGGTGGCCGTCAGGATGCCCTCCGTACCGAGCGAGAGCGCCGCGAAGTTCACGTGCTGCCACATCGCCGGGTCCCTGCCGGTCGGCACGTTGTCCGTCATCGCTGGCCGAAGGTCGGTGACCCAGTAGTACATCGCGTAATCCGCCATCGAATTGGACGTGGGCGCGAGCGTGTCCTCCTGGTACAGCGGTGGCCAGGCCGAGCCCACGACGATCGGCGGAGTCACCACGAGCGGCTGCGGCAGCGAGAGAACGGTGTTGTCCTGGTTGCCGACCGTGGTCGAGGGCAGCGCAGGCTGGTTCACGATCCCGTCCGTGAAGAGCATGTGGTAGTTCTTCTGGCACGACAGCGTGATCGGGTTGGCCGAGCCGGGCAACGCCGGATTGCCGCCCGTGCTCGCGAAGTCATCGCCGATGCGCGTCATCGCGCTGATGATGGGCGTCTGCTGCCCCATCGGGATCGCGACGCCGAAGAGCCTGTTGTACCAGTTCGACTTGTGCGCCGGCGTGAACGCGGCGAAGTCGAGGAACGTGCCCGCGCCGTTGTTCAGCGTATGGAACGCGAGCCGGTAGTTGTCGTCGAGGTACTGGAAGTTCTGCGAGATCACGGTCTTCGCCGCGAGGATGCGCGTGCGGTAATACGAGAACCAGTTCGCGTAGTTCTGCGCTTCCTGCGCATAGCTGCGGTCGGTCTGGACCCATGCGCCGCTTTTCCAGTAGCGGTGGGAGCAATACGCGCCGGGGTTTTGCGCCCTGCTCTCGGCCGAGCAGTTGGTGAGCGACGAGGCGATGTCGACGCGCTCGAACGCCGGATACGTGTAGTTGTCGGCGTAGGCCGGGTCGCTCTTCGGCACGCCCCACTTGTAGTAGCGCGGATAGGGATGCGCATTGTCGTGGTCGTCCTGACAGCTGCCGGCCTGGCCGAAGCCGCGCCATTTGTCATCGGCGGCCGTGACCCTGGCGGTGCACCACTCGACGCTGGTCTTCCAGTAGTGGCGCGGGACGCTTGCGGATGGCGGAACGCCGCCGCAACCCGTGCCGCCGCTCACCGCAGTCCTGTACCTCACGTGGCCGCTGTGGTAGTTGCGCCGATTGGCAACGGTCCCGTCCGGGTACGACTGGTTGTTGTGGCGGCAGACGATTCCGTTCGTATTCGAGTCGTCGAAGATCGTCGGCCCGTCGTTGGCCCGGGTGGCTGGATTGAAAAGCCGGGTGCTGCAACTGACGCCGCCCAACGCCGTGCAAACCGGCGTGCCGGTCACTGGCGTCGGCGTCACGCCGCTCGTGCACGTTCCCACACCGGTACCCGTGAAGGCAGGACAGCTGCCGAGGCTGCAAGGCGTGCCGATGGGCGAGTTGGTGCAGCCGCAGCTTGCGTTGGATCCACCCGAACCCGGCGGGGCGCTGCTGGCAAGACGGCAGTTCGCGTTCTTGCCGATGACGCGCGTGTTGTTGCAGGAGCACGGCAGGCATTCCGGGCCACCCGAGCACAGCCCCGGCGAGCCGCCGCCGCCGTACAGAGGGCTCCTTTGGCAGCCGACCGGGCTGAAATCGGTGTCGACCGCCGGGTCGCAGCCCATCCGGGTGCCCTGGAGAAAACAGGATTGCGGGACCGTTGGCGGCGGGACGTAGGTTCCGGACGAGCACGTGTAGCCGGTGACCGGTGTGGTGCAGCTTTGCGGAAACTGGTAACTGGGGTCGGACAGATTTGCGTTCCTCCGGTCGCACCAGACCGTGAAGTTCCCGCCGTTGCGCCAGAAATACTTCTCTTCCGCGGCGGGTAGCGGCGAGGTCAGCGTGGAACTCTTGGTCCACGGGTACTGGTAATCGCCCGTCTCCGGCGCGGTGAGCTTCGCCGAGTAGTCGGTGCCGTTGATGCGGCAGTGATCGCCGCCGCCGGTGGCCGCCGGGTCCCACAGCGTATTGAGCGGCCAGTCGGAATTGCAGTACAGGCCGACGTTGACGTTGCCGGTCAAATTGACATACCTGAGCGTGCTGGCCCAGGGGTCTGCGACCGCATTGTTGACCGGCGAAACCGGATACAGGCTGCCGTCGGATTGTTTTGCCGGCGTGTAGTCGAGCGACGGGTCGTAGTAGATGCGGTTCAGTGCGTTGTTGTGGACCGGCGCCGGCCACGCTCGATGCCAATCGGGGATCGAACTGCTGCTCGCATATCCGGCCGCGTAGGTCGGGTAGGGCACGCCGCTCGCGCTATAGATGTACGCCGGAATCGTGGGGCTGCCGAATGTGCCGCAAGCCGCGTTCATTACGCCGCTGCCGTCGCGGCAGAAGCCGGAGGTCCCTGTGCTCCCGGGCGGCGTGCCGACGATGTAGTCCGGCAGGAAGTCGGAGAGCATGCTCGTCGAGTCGTCGATCGTGAGCACGATGTTAGGCGATGCGGTCGGCTTGAACCCGATCGGCTCGTCGGCGAGCCTCGTCAACTGCGCGTACGCGGGCGTCGCCACGGGCCCGAGCGCGATCAGAAACGAAAGGGTCGCCGCGAGGGTGCGCCGGCACAAGAGGGAAACGGAGGTCGTCATGGCGTTCTTCCTGCGCTTTCTCGAACGATCAGCGGAGCATGGCCTGACCGAACGTCACCGAATTGCCGGGGCCGTCGACCCGCACGGTCAGACGGTAGTAGGGGATCTTGGGCAGCGGGATGCCGACGGGCTTGTTTGCCGTCGTGCCCAACGCCTGCTTCGGCGGGATCATTTCGCAGCGGTTGGGCGCTGCCTCCAGGCCGATTGACGTCGCGTCCATGCACATGCGTTCCACGACGTAGCGCGCCGTGTTGCCCACGTGGTCGGTCAACACCTGGAACGTGCCCGGGTATGCCGACAGGTTGCCGCGCAGCGCAGCGGGCACGCCGCGCGCGTCGTCGCTGTTCTGCCAGAACGCGTAGTAGTTCTTGGCGATGTCGTGGCTCTTGAGATCGACGATGCCCGTCGGCGGCAGCAGGTCGTAGAGCGCCTTCTCGATGGTCGACGTGCTGATCGCCTGCGCCGATTGGCGGAAGGCGACGTTGCCGACGATCAGCGACGTGGTGTCCACGGAGCGCATCAGGCCGACAGCCGCGAGACTCAACGCGACCATCACGATCAGCGCGATCAGCACGACGATGCCGCGCTCGCGCGAAAGGCGGGGACGCGAGAGCGGCGACGAGCACATCCGGTGGAGGTTCAGGGATTCCATATCTGGCTGCGCAGCGGGATGATCTGCTCGAACGCGCGATAGCGGAAGTTGGCCGAGCCGGGGAGCGTCACGCCGGCGATCTCGCCGGTGCAGCCTGCAAGGCCGTTGCAGGGGAACAGCGTCGTCGTGTAGTTGGCGTCCAGATACGGCGCCCACTGGTTGCCTTCGGCATCGCGGCTGCGCTCGAACTGGGCGCTGCGCACGATCATCGCGATGCGCACGGCCTTGATCTGGCGCAGCTGGCCCATCGGCGCCGCGAGAACGTTCGCATCGCTCCACGCGCCGGTGGCCGACTGCCACGTATCGATGAAGCGGTCGTTGTTGGTGTCGAGCCCGTACTGGGCCTTCAGCAGGACGATGTTGCTGGCGATCGGGTTGGGCGTGGCCCCGGCCGTAATGAGATCGAGGCTGCGCAACACGTCGCCGTTGATGTCGTAGCGCACCTTGCGCACCGGACTGGGCGGTGCCGGAGCGGCATTGGGGTCGGGCCCGAGGTTCACGAGGGACGACGTGGCGCCGTAGCTGTTGCCGACGGCCGTGTGGGCGATCGAGACAACCCCGGTCGCGTCGGGCACGGGCGCATTGGTCACCCGCGCCGTTTCGCAGATGCCGGCGACCGGGTTGATCGCGACGAAGAGGTCGTCCCGCTTGAAGCCCATCGGGCTCTGCACCTCGAAGTTGGCGCCGACCGGCACCGCATTGCGGACCTGAACCGCGGTGACGATGATCGGCGCGACGCCGTGGAACACGTCGATCGAGTCGGAGGCGGTGATCCCGCCGCCGTCATGGATCAGCGCGGGTATCGGGCGCCACGTGGTCGCGAAATCGCCGGTGCTCGGGCAGCTCGCGAGCTCAGGCGACGATGCAAGCGTGTTGCCCGCACTCATCAGGTCCTGGCCGATCAGGAACGTCGAGACCAGGCCCGTGGTTTGCGCATCCCCACCCGACGTCGTCGAGCGCTTGTAGCCTTCGGCCACCGCGAACACCTGATAGACGAGAAGCAGCGCGGCGATGCCGATCACGACACCGACCATGACCTCGATGATCGAAAAGCCACGGCTCGCGCGCGGCGGGGTCGAAGGAATTGAGCGGAAGTAGCTGGGCATGGCTAGTTGACGCCGATCACCGTCGCGACCGTGTAGTTGTGCGGCACGCGATTGCCCGCAATCGCGATGTCGGCCGTTCCCGCTTCGACAGCCGGCGGCAGCCACTGGATCGTGATCGTGACGATCGTCGCGTTGGTCGTGAGCGACACGTTGCAGCCCGCGGGAAACCCTGCGGCGGCGCAACCGTCCGCGACCGTCGCGCCGGGGGCGGGCGGCTGCACGATCGTCACCTGCGGGTTGTTGGGGATGGTTGACGCACCGGGCAGGCGATGGACCGCCTGCTCGAGCGCGTCGTACTCGGGTTGCCCGGGCGACTCGTACCGGGTCCTGAGGGCGTTCCCCTGGTCGGCCCACATCTTCGAGAGGTAGGAGTTGGCGAGGTAGGCGGCCTCGGCGCGGTACTGGGCATCGCTCATGTAGCCGATCGAGCGGGCTTGCAGGCCGACAAGACCCAGCACGCCGAGCGTGAAGATCAGGATGCCCACCAGCGCTTCGAGCAGGAAGCCGCCGCGCTCTCCGTCGCATCGGGCCGCTCGCCGCCTGGAATGACCTGGCCGCACGGACCTCATGGGCAACCCATCGGATCGGGCAACGCGAACCTTGGGTCGCACATCCTGAGCCCGACGCCAAGCGAGGGGTCGGCGACGACGCGCAAGGCGTGCGGGTTGGCGGTCGAGGACGACGTGAAGTCGAGCAGCTGGATCGGCGCCGTCGCGTCGGGATTCGGATTCATGTATTGCCCGAGCGAGGAGTAGGTGATCGTCGTCGCGCCTGCGGGCGCCGCCGTGGCGGTGACGCCGGTCGCTTCGATCAGCGGTTCCGTATGGACGACCGTGGGACCTGCAGGGTCCTGGATCGTCCAGATGCCGGCGCCCAGCACGAACTGCATTGGCTGGTTGCGCTTGACCGCCTCCATGCGTGCCTGCCGGATGCCGTTGGCAATCGAATCGGCAGTGCCCCGAATCCGGGAATTGACGAGGAAGTCCGAGATGCTGGGTGAGGCGAGCAGCAGCAGGAAGGCCGCGATCGCGATGGCGACCATCAGCTCGATCAGCGTGAAGCCGGGCGCGATCGGGCGGCTTACGAGCATGAGCCATCCTTGCGGGTTGCCCAGCAGTTGTTCGGGACCGGGACGCTCCAGCCGGCGGGCGGCGCCACCGTGGAACGGGCGACGCCGGTCGCGAGGTTGACGACGAGACGATACTGCACGCCTGCCATCGGGCCCTGGCCGTTGGCGTTGACCGTGTAGCCGTTGTTGGCCGAAAGGGCGCAGTTGAACCGAAAGCTGTCGTTGGGTCCCGAAGGTGGATCGACCACGCCGCAGCCGCCGCCATTGTCGAAGCGGCGGTTGTCCTGGAAATACTGCTCCATCTTGGTCCGGAAATCCGACAGGCCCGTCGTCGCGCTGAGGATGCGCGACCGCGTGATGTAGTCGCCGTACCAGGGGAGCGCGATCGTCGCCAGGATCGCGACGATCGCCACCGTGATCATCACCTCGATCAATGTGAAGCCAGCCGCCCGACCTGCCTGCCGCGCTCCGGATTCGCCGAGTTTCACGCCCCCCATTGGCTTCTCCTTTGTGTAGTACGCATCGTAGGTAACCCCGGACGCGCCAACAACGGCATCCCGACCGAAGGTGCCGGCCGAGGAACAGGCGGTCCGGAATTCGGTGCGCCGATCGAAGCGGTCGCGGGAAAGTCTCATCGGGCGTCATCCCTCAGGGGCAGACAGACGCGGTCCGGTCGATCCGTGCCCGCCCCGAATTGGCGAGGACGACCTTGATCGCGCGCAGGCCCGACGCGCACACGGTGAACGTGCCCATCTGCAGTGCGCCATCGATCTTCCGTGCGTGGCCCGAGTAGGTGAACGAGACGTAGCGCTCGACCGGCGCGTTGCCGACGATCGTCACGCCTTGCGCAGCCGAAGGCTCGAACGCGACGACTCGCTCATCCGGGTCGACATCGGCGTTGCCGTCCAGGTCGTCGAACATCAGCAGTCCCTGATGCCAGCCACCCGCGCTCGCACACGCCGCACGGCTCGTGGCAGCGCAGAGCTGGACGCGGCCGTTGCGCTTGATCGCCTCGCTGCGGGCAAGCGCCAGGCTTTCGGAAAGGCGCCGCGCCTCGTCCATGAGCCGCTGTTCCGCGAGCCAGCGTGCGTAGCCCGGCACGCCGTAGCTCAACAGCACGGCCGCGAGCGCGAGGGCAACGCAGAGTTCGACGAGCGAGAAACCGCGCGGGGCGCGAGGGGTGAGGGGGATCGACAGCGGCATGGGGCCTCCCTAAGGACGCGGCAAGGCGGCGTCGCACCCGGGAGCGTCCCGCGTTCGGCCCTGGGGGGGCCACGCGTCGTCTGGTCTAAGCCATTGAGCCAATTGCTATTGGCGTCGGGTGATTCGGCGCGGCGCGGCGCGGCGCCGTAGCCCGCCTCCCGGAGGGCGCCGAAACGCTTGACCCGGTTATTTCATTTCTAATATATTCAGACCCTATATTTCTTCGAGGGCGCCGGTGATGGATCCCATGCGCATCCTTTGCATCGGCGGCGGACCGGCGGGGCTGTACGCAGCGATCCTGCTCAAGAAGGCACGCCCCGAGCGCGTCGTTCGCGTGCTCGAGCGCAATCGACCCTACGACACGTTCGGATGGGGCGTGGTCTTCTCCGACCAGACGCTCGGCAATCTCGAGGAGGCGGATGCCGAGACCGCGCGCGAGGTCGTCGGCGCGTTCAACCACTGGGACGACATCGAGGTCCATTTCAAGGGCCGCACGATCACCTCCGGCGGCCACGGCTTCTGCGGCATCGGTCGCAAGCGACTGCTGAACATCCTGCAAAAGCGCTGCGAGGCGCTGGGCGTCGAACTCGTCTTCGAGCAGGACATCGTCGACGACCAGGAAGCCGCGCGGTCGTTCGAGGCGGACCTCGTGCTCGCCTCCGACGGCATCAACAGCCGCGTGCGCACGCGCTACCTCGCGACCTTCGACCCGGACGTCGACGTGCGGCGCTGCCGCTTCGTCTGGCTGGGAACGCGCAAGCTCTTTTCCGCGTTCACGTTCGCGTTCGAGAAGACCGAACATGGCTGGTTTCAGGCCCACGCCTACCAGTACGACGGCGACACCTCCACGTTCATCGTCGAGACTCCGGAAGAGGTCTGGGAGCGCGCCGGTATCGCCAAGATGAGCCAGGAGGAGGCACTCGCGTACTGCGAGCGCCTGTTCGCCCGCTATCTCGACGGGCAGCCGCTCCTGACCAACGCCGGCCACCTGCGCGGCTCGGCGATCTGGATCCGTTTCCCGCGCGTGGTCTGCCGGACGTGGGTCCACTGGAACGACGTGGACGGCCGCAGCGTGCCGGTCGTATTGCTCGGCGACGCGGCGCACACCGCGCATTTCTCCGTCGGATCGGGCACCAAGCTCGCGCTCGAGGATGCGATCGCGCTCGACCGTGCGCTGCGCGCGCATCCGGACCTCGCGCCGGCGCTGCGGGCATACGAGGCCGAACGCGCCGTCGAGGTGCAGAAGATCCAGAATGCCGCGCGGAACTCGACCGAGTGGTTCGAAAACGTCGAGCGCTACGCGGGCTTCGAGGCCGAGCAGTTCGCCTACAGCCTGCTGACGCGCAGCCAGCGCATCTCGCACGAGAACCTGCGCTTGCGCGATCGCGGTTTCGTAACGCGCATGGAGCGCTGGTTCGCAGCGCGCGCGCCGATGCCGCAACCGCGCGAACCGTCGGCCATTCCGCCGATGTTCACGCCGTTTGCGCTGCGCGATCTCACGCTTGCCAACCGCGTGGTCGTCTCGCCGATGGCGCAGTACTCGTGCATCGACGGCACGCCCGACGACTACTACCTGGTCCACCTCGGCAGCCGCGCACACGGGGGCGCGGGGCTCGTCTTCACGGAGATGGTGTGCCCCTCGGCGGAGGCACGCATCAGCCCGGGATGCGCCGGCATGTACAAGGACGAGCATATCGCCGCCTGGTCGCGCATCGTCCGCTATGTGCACGAGCGGACGCCGGCGAAGATCGCGCTGCAACTCGGCCACGCAGGCCCCAAGGGCTCGACGCAGCGCGGCTGGGAGGAAGCCGACGAGCCGCTGCCGGAGGACGGCGATCCGGTGACGGGTGCGCGCAACTGGCCGCTCGTCGCGCCCTCCGCATTGCGCTATGGGCCGCGCAACGCGCTGCCGCGCGCGATGTCGCGCGAGGAGATGCTGAGCATCAAGTCCGACTTCGTCCGGGCCGCACGCTGGGGCGCCTCGTGCGGGTTCGATTGGCTCGAACTGCACTGCGCGCACGGCTACCTGCTTTCCGCGTTCATCTGTCCGCTCACCAACCTGCGGACCGACGAGTACGGCGGGTCGCTTGCCAATCGCTGCCGCTATCCGCTCGAGGTGTTTGCCGCGCTGCGCGAGGTGTGGCCGCGCGGGAGGCCGATGTCGGTGCGGATTTCCGCCCACGACTGGGCGCCCGGTGGCAACACGCCCGACGACGCGGTGACGATCGCGCGGCTCTTCAAGGCGGCAGGCGCCGACCTGATCGACGTCTCGTCCGGACAGACGACGCGCGGGGCGAAGCCGGTCTACGGCCGCATGTACCAGACGCCGTTCGCCGACCGCATTCGAAACGAGGTCGGCATCGCGACGATGGCGGTCGGCGCGATCTTCGAGCAGGACCACGTGAACTCGATCCTGATGGCGGGGCGCGCCGACCTTTGCGCGCTCGCGAGAGCGCACCTCGCTGATCCGTACTGGACGCTGCACGCCGCCGCCCAATTGGGCTACGCGGACATGCCATGGCCCGCGCAGTACCTGACCGGCAAGGCGCAACTCGCGCGCAACCTCGAGCGGGCGGCCCGGACGGCCGGCGAGCGGCCCGAGGCCAATGGCTAGCGCGGCCAGCACCCGCCCGCTCGCGGGCCAGCATGCCGTCGTCACCGGGGGCGGGCGCAGCATCGGGCTTGCGATCGCGCGACGGCTCGCCTCGCTCGGCGCGACGCTCACGCTGCTCGGCCGCGACGCCTCGCGCCTGTACGCTGCGGTGCAATCGCTGGAGGGGGCGACCTGCGGCGCGCAGGCCTGCGACGTCACCGACGCGCGGTCGGTCGCTCGCGCATTTGCGGCGATCGCGAAGGCCGGGAACCGCATGACGATTCTCGTGAACAACGCCGGGGTGGCGAAGAGCGCGAAGTTCGCCGAGACCGACGACGCGCTGTGGGACGAAGCGCTGGCCGTCAACCTGACCGGCGTCTATCGCTGCACGCGGGCCGCGCTGCCCGCATTGCTGGAGGCGCCCTCCGGCCGCGTCGCCAACATCGCGAGCACGGCGGGGTTGGTCGGCTATCCCCACGTCGCCGCATACTGCGCGGCGAAGCACGGTGTGGTCGGGCTGACGCGCGCGCTCGCCGCGGAGCTCGCAGCAACCAGGATCACCGTCAATGCGGTGTGCCCGGGCTACACCGACACCGACATCGTCACGGACGCGGTCGCGAACATCGTCGCCAGGACGGGCAGGAGTCCGGGCGATGCCCGGGCGGCGCTGGCAGCGCGCAATCCCCAGCGCCGCCTGGTCACGCCTGAAGAAGTCGCTTCCGCGGTCGCGTGGCTCTGCCTGCCCGATTCGGGATCGGTCACCGGCCAGGCGATCGCGGTGGCAGGCGGCGAGGTGCAAGTCGGGTGAGAGGCTCGCGATGACGACCGACACCGATGCCGACGCAGCGGCGCTGACGACGCAGGATCCCGAGAGCCGGTTGCACGATGATCATCACGACGCGCTGCGACTCTGGCTGCGCCTGCTGACCTGCACGCTGCTGATCGAGCGGCGCATCCGCGCTCGGCTGCGCCAGCGGTTCGCGATGACGCTGCCGCGCTTCGACCTCATGGCCCAGCTCGAGCGAAATCCGCAGGGCCTCAAGATGAGCGAGCTTTCGCGAAGGCTGATGGTGACCGGCGGCAACGTGACGGGCCTCACCGACCAGCTGGTGGCCGAAGGCCTCGTGCAACGACGGCCGGTGCCGAATGACCGGCGCGCCTATGCGGTGCGGCTCACTCCGGAGGGTAATCGCGCATTCGACGTCATGGCGGTGGAGCACGAGCGATGGGTGATCGAGCTCGTGGGCGGCCTCGACGCGGCCGAGCGCGAGCATCTGTACACGCTTCTGGGGACGCTGAAGGCGTCCGTCCGGCAAGCCGATGGCAATTGATTGGGAGAGGGCGGCGCGATGACGATGAGCCACCAGATGCAGGCGTTGCGCGGCTACCGTGCGACGCATTTCCGGTTCGAGGCGAGCGAGGACGGCAAGGTGGCGACGGTCACGCTCGACCGTCCCGAGCGCAAGAACCCGCTGACATTCGACGCCTACGCCGAATTGCGCGATCTCTTTCGCGCGCTCGTCTACGCGGACGACGTCAAGGCGGTCGTGATCGCCGGCGCGGGCGGCAATTTCTGCTCGGGCGGCGATGTTCACGAGATCATCGGACCGCTCACGAAGATGGGTGCGCCGCAGCTGCTCGCCTTCACTCGAATGACGGGCGATCTCGTGAAGGCGATGCGGCACTGCCCGCAGCCGATCGTTGCCGCGGTGCAGGGCGTGTGTGCGGGCGCGGGCGCGATGGTGGCGCTCGCCGCCGATCTGCGCCTCGGCACGGCCGATGCGCGCACCGCGTTCTTGTTCGTGCGCGTTGGCCTCGCGGGTGCCGACATGGGCGCATGCGCGCTGCTGCCGCGCACGATCGGTCAGGGCCGCGCGGCCGAGCTGCTCTACACGGGGCGTGCGATGAGCGCCGAGGAGGGGCTCGACTGGGGCTTCTTCAATCGGCTTGTCGGTGCCGATACGCTGCACGCCGACGCGCACGCGATCGCTCGCGCGCTCGCCGACGGGCCGGGTTTTGCGCACGGGATGACGAAAACGCTGCTTTCGCAGGCGTGGGCGATGGACCTCGACAGCGAGATCGAGGCCGAAGCGCAGGCGCAGGCGCTGTGCATGCAGACCGAGGACTTCCGGCGTGCCTATCGTGCATTCGTTGCGCGACAGACGCCCAGGTTCGAGGGCAACTAGCGTGACGGCGACCGGCTCGGGCGCGGCACTCGATCTCGCCCATCTCGAATGGCCGTTCCTCGAGGCCGTGCACCGCACGCTCGGGGCGGATCTCGTGCGCTGGGCCGAGACGGGCCTCGCGCCCGGCTCACCGGCATCGGAGCCGGACGTCGATGCCCGCTGCCGCGCGCTCGTCGGCGCCCTCGGACGGGCGGGGTTCCTGCGCTACTGCGTGCCGGGGTCCTACGGTGGAGCATTGCCCGCGCTCGACTCGAGAGCGCTCTGCGTGGCGCGCGAGACGCTCGCGTGGTTCGATGGCCTTGCGGATTTCGCGTTCGCAATGCAGGGCCTGGGCAGCGGCGCGATCACGCTGGCCGGCAGCGATGCGCAGCGGGCGCGCTGGCTGCCCGCGGTCGCGTCCGGCGCCGCGATCGCGGCATTCGCGCTCTCCGAACCGGACGCGGGCTCCGACGTTGCCGCACTGTCCACGCGCGCGCGGCGCGTGGGCTCGCAGTGGGTGCTCGACGGCTGCAAGACGTGGATCAGCAACGGCGGCATCGCCGATTTCTACTGCGTGTTCGCGCGCACGGGCGCGGAGACCGGCTCGAAAGGCATCTCGGGGTTCGTCGTGCCGGCGGAAGCGCCCGGCCTTCGCATCGCCGAGCGCATCGACATCATCGCCCCGCATCCGCTCGCCCGCGTCGAATTCGACGGCTGCCGTGTGCCGGAGGACGCCTTGCTCGGCGGCGAGGGGGAAGGATTCAAGCTCGCGATGCGCACGCTCGACATCTTCCGTGCGTCGGTGGCGGCGGCCGCGGTCGGGTTCGCTCGCCGCGCGTTGCACGAGGCGTGCTCGCGCGCCCGTTCGCGGCGGATTTTCGGGGCGACGCTCGGCGACCTGCAGCTCACGCAGGCGACGCTCGGGGAAATGGCAGCGGCAGTCGATGCGGCGGCGCTTCTGACCTATCGTGCCGCATGGCGTCGCGACGTGCAGGGCGCGCGCACGACCCGCGAGGCGGCGATCGCCAAGCTCACGGCAACCGAATCGGCGCAGCGCGTGATCGATGCCGCGCTGCAGCTGCACGGCGGTCTCGGCGTGCGCACCGGCGAAACGGTCGAGCGGCTCTACCGCGAGATCCGCGCGCTGCGCATCTACGAGGGCGCGAGCGAGGTGCAGAAACTGATCATCGGCCGCGAGCTGCTGAAGGCGGCCGAGGAGCGTCCATGAGCGCCGCCGGGCCGTCCCAAGGCGCGAATTGCTCCCTCGTTGAGGGAAGGCGCGCAGCGCCAAGGGAGAGCCAATGAGCGCAACCGCACACGTCGACACGTTCGCGCGCGATCACCTGCCGCCGCGCGAGACGTGGCCCGATTTCCTGTTCGACCTGCCGGAGCTGCGCTATCCGGAGCGGCTCAATTGCGCGAGTGCGCTCCTCGACGACGCGATCGCCCGCGGCTGGGGCTCGCGCACCGCGATCGTCGCCCCCGGCGGTGTCCGATGGACCTATGCGGCGCTCCGCGAGCGCGCGAACCGGATCGCGCACGTGCTGGTCGGGGACATGGGACTCGTGCCCGGCAACCGCGTGTTGCTGCGCGGACCGAACAGCCCGGCGATGGCGGCCTGCTGGTTCGCGATCATCAAGGCGGGCGGGATCGCGGTGGCGACGATGCCGCTGCTGCGGGCGAAGGAGCTCGTCGAAGTCGTCACCAAGGCGCGCATCTCGCACGCACTGTGCGATGCGCGGCTCTCGGAGGAGCTCGATCTCACCCGCCCGAGCTGCGCGGCGCTCCGCCAGGTCGCGTTCTTCGCCTCGGATGCATCCGACGGGGTCGAGGCGCGAGCCATGGCGAAGCCCCCGACCTTCGCCAACTGCGATACCGCGGCGGACGACACCGCGCTGATCGCGTTCACATCGGGCACGACCGGCAAGCCGAAGGGGACGATGCATTTCCACCGGGACTTGCTGGCCGCGAGCGACTGCTTCCCGAGGTCGCCGTTGATGGCGAGACCTGGCGATCTCTTCACCGGAAGCCCGCCCCTCGCTTTCACGTTCGGCCTCGGTGGACTGCTGCTGTTCCCGCTGCGCATCGGCGCGTCGACGCTCCTGCTGGAACGCCCGATGCCCGACGCGCTGCTTGCCGCGATCGCAGAGCACCGGCCGACCGTGCTCTTCACGGCCCCCACCTCCTATCGCGCGATGGCTGCGCAGGCGAAGGACTTCGATCTCTCGAGCCTGCGCAAATGCGTCTCCGCCGGCGAGGCGCTGCCGGCGGCCACGCGCAAGCTGTGGAAGGACACGACCGGCATCGAGATCATCGACGGCATCGGTTCGACCGAGATGCTGCACATCTTCATCTCGCATCCGGACACCGAGGCGAAAGGCGGGGCCACCGGCAAGCCGATCCCCGGCTACGTCGCCTGCATCATGGACGAGACCGGCAAGCCGCTGCCGCCCGGGAAGTCGGGGCGGCTCGCCGTCAAGGGACCGACGGGGTGCCGCTATCTCGACGACCCGCGCCAGGCGAACTACGTGCGCGACGGCTGGAACTACACCGGCGACGCGTATCGGATGGACGAGGAGGGCTGGTTCATTTACGAGGCGCGCACCGACGACATGATCGTATCGGCCGGCTACAACATCGGCGGCCCGGAGGTCGAGGACGCGCTGCTCGCGCATCCGGCGGTCGCCGAGTGCGCCTGCGTCGCGTCACCGGACGAGGAGCGCGGCCACATCGTCAAGGCATTCATCGTGATGAAGCCCGGACACCGTGGCGACGAGACGATGACGCGGGAGTTGCAGAGCTTCGTCAAGCAGGCGATCGCGCCGTACAAGTACCCGCGCGCGATCGAGTACGTGACGAGCCTGCCGCGGACCGAGACGGGCAAGCTGCAGCGTTTCCGGCTGCGCCAGATGGAGCAGGAGCGCGCGGCCGCGCGCCGGGAGATGGGGGAGCCGCGCGTATGAAGATCGTGAACCCACCGGAGTGGACTGCGCCGAAGGGCTATGCCAACGGTGTCGTCGCCCGCGGCACGCTGGTATTCGTCGGCGGACAGGTCGGCTGGGACGCGAAGCAGCGGTTCGCGAGCGACGATTTCGCGAGCCAGGCGCGGCAGGCGCTCGCCAACATCGTCACGGTCCTGCGCGAGGCGGGCGCGCGCCCGGAACACGTCGTGCGCATGACCTGGTATGTGACGGACAAGCGTGAGTACCTGGAGTGCCGGAAGGCGCTCGGCGTCGCCTACCGCGAACTGATCGGGCGGCACTTCCCGGCAATGACGGCGGTCGAGGTGAGCGCGCTGATCGAGGATCGGGCGAAGGTCGAGATCGAGGCCACCGCGGTGGTTCCGGACTAGGGCGAGGCGCGCGCGGGCCCGCCATGCCTGTCTGCCGACCGCTCGCTTTCTTGATCTGGATCGCGTGCGGCCGTCCGCTCCCGTGGACCCGATCGCAGCGCCGCGCCATAATCGCCGCTCCCCGCCCGCGCCCAGCCTGCTCGAAACCGCCGCCATGAACGCTCCCGAAAAGCTGCAGACTTCCGCCAAGCCACGCTTTAGCTGGTCCGATCCGCTGCTGCTCGATGCGCAGCTTTCCGAGGAGGAGCGGATGGTGCGCGACGCGGCAAACGCGTTCGCACAGGACAAGCTGATGCCGCGCGTCACGCAGGCTTTTCGCCACGAGCACGGGGACGCCGGGATCTTCCGCGAGATGGGCGAGCTCGGGCTGCTCGGCCCCACGATCCCGGCGGATTATGGCGGCGCCGGCCTCAACTATGTGTGCTACGGGCTGATCGCGCGCGAGATCGAGCGCGTCGATTCGGGCTACCGCTCGATGATGAGCGTGCAGAGCTCGCTCGTGATGTTCCCGGTCTTCCAATACGGCAGCGAGGCGCAGCGCCGCAAGTACCTTCCCAGGCTCGCCACGGGTGAGTGGATCGGCTGCTTCGGACTCACCGAGCCGAACCACGGCTCGGATCCGGGTTCGATGGTGACCCGGGCGCACGCGGCCCAAGGCGGCTACCGGGTCACCGGCAGCAAGATGTGGATCAGCAACTCGCCGATCGCCGACGTGTTCGTCGTCTGGGCGAAAACCGACGACGGCGTGGTGCGCGGCTTCGTGCTGGAGAAAGGAATGAAGGGGCTGTCCGCCCCGAAGATCGACGGCAAGTTCTCGCTTCGCACGTCGATCACCGGAGAGATCGTGATGGACGATGTCTTCGTCCCGGCGGAGAACCTGCTGCCGAACGTCGAGGGACTGAAGGGCCCGATGGGGTGCCTGAACAGCGCGCGCTACGGCATCGCCTGGGGAGCGCTCGGCGCGGCCGAGTTCTGCTGGCATGCGGCGCGCCAGTACGTGCTCGACCGCAAGCAGTTCGGCAAGCCGCTCGCGGCCAATCAGCTGATCCAGAAGAAGCTCGCCGACATGCAGACCGAGATCGTGCTCGGCCTGCAGGGCTGCCTGCGTCTCGGCCGCATGAAGGACGAGGGCATCGCCGCGCCGGAGATCACGTCGATCATGAAGCGCAACTCGTGCGGCAAGGCGCTCGATATCGCCCGCGCGGCGCGCGACATGCACGGCGGCAACGGCATCGTCGACGAGTTCCACGTCATCCGCCATCTGTTGAATCTCGAGACCGTCAACACCTACGAGGGCACGCACGACATCCACGCGCTGATCCTCGGTCGCGCGCAGACCGGCATCAGCGCGTTCTAGAGGTCTGATCCCGAACACGGCATGAAGCTCTACGACTATTTCCGCTCGTCGGCCGCCTACCGCGTGCGTATCGCGCTCAACTGGAAGGGCGTCGTGGCGGAACGCACGTTCGTCCACCTGCGCAAGGGCGAGCAGCGCGCGGACGAATACCTGGCGCTGAACCCGCTCGGGCTTGTGCCCGTGCTCGCGCTGGACGACGGGCGGCTCCTCACGCAGTCGCTCGCGATCATCGAATACCTCGAGGAAACGCTGCCCGAGCCGCCGCTGCTGCCACGCGACCCGGTCGGGCGGGCGCGGGCACGCGCGATCGCGCTGGCGGTCGCCTGCGACATCCATCCGCTCAACAACCTGCGCGTGCTGAACTACCTGACCGGCACGCTTGGCGTGACGGCCGCACAGAGGGACGGCTGGTACAAGTACTGGGTCGATGTCGGGCTGGAGGCGCTCGAGGCGCAGCTCGCGCACCATCCCGCGACCGGCCGCTTCTGCCACGCCGACGCGCCCTCGCTCGCCGACGTCTGCCTCGTGCCGCAGCTTGCCAACGCGCGGCGCTTCGCCATCGAGCTCGGCCCCTACCCCACGCTGACACGCATCGAATCGGCGTGCCTCGAGCTGCCCGCATTTGCCAACGCCGCGCCGGCGCGGCAGCCGGATGCCGAGTGAGCCCGATTCCCGTCGCTTCAGGCCCGATGCCCGCGCTGACACCATGACCACCCCGTTCGCCCTCTGGGACATCCCGTCCGTGCCGATCGCCGGCAGTGCCGACCGCTTTCCGGTGCGCCACATCTATTGCGTCGGCCGCAACTATGCGGAGCACGCGAGGGAGATGGGCGGCGACGCCGCGAAGGAGCCACCGTTCTTCTTCACCAAGGCGGCCGACTCCGTGGTCCCGGTCGTCGCACCGGCAGTTGGGGTCGTCCATTACCCTCTCGGCACGCACAACCTGCATCATGAGATCGAGCTCGTGGCCGCGATCGGGCAGCGCGGCGTGCGGCTCGCGCCCGCGGACGCACTGTCGATCGTGTTCGGCTATGCGGTCGGTCTCGACATGACGCGGCGTGACCTGCAGAACGACATGCGCGAGAAGAAGCGGCCATGGGATCTGGGCAAGTCGTTCGCGCAGGCGGCACCGATTGCCCCGATTCATCCGGCGCGCGCCGTCGGTCACATTGCAGGCGGGGCGATCGAGCTCGACGTCAACGGCGCCGCCCGCCAGCGCGGGGACGTCGCCGACCTGATCTGGGACGTACCGCACACGCTGCACTTCCTTTCGCAGTACTACGAGCTGCTGCCCGGCGATCTGGTCTTCACCGGCACGCCGTCGGGCGTAGGCGCGGTGGTTCCGGGTGACCGGCTCGACGGGCGCATCGCCGGGCTCACGCCGCTGTCGATCACGATCGCCCCGGCAATCGCATAGTGAGCGCCTGAAGATGAAGGCCGCGCCGCTGCCGCTCACGCCAGCCGAGGTCGAGCGGGGCTACAACAACCGCGCGGCGGTTCCGGACCATCCCGAGTGGTTCGCCAGGTGGGCGACGCTATCCGCGGGTGCGCTCGCGACGCTGCGACCCGAGCTCGACCTGCGCTACGGGCCGAATCCCAAGGAGACGCTGGATCTCTTCGCGCCGGTCGGCAATGCGCGTGGCACGCTCGTATTCATCCACGGCGGCTACTGGCGCGCGCTCGACAAGGCCGATCACTCGTTCGTGGCCGGTCCGTTCGTCCAGCAGGGCATCGCGGTCGCGGTGCTGAACTACGATCTCTGTCCTGCGGTGACGATCGCGACGATCGTCGACGAGTGTCGCAGGGCGCTTGCATGGGTGGTCCGCGAGGGGCCCCGGCACGGCGCGAGCGCGGCATCGATCGTCGCGGCCGGGCACTCGGCGGGAGGACACCTTGCCGCGATGCTGCTCGCCACGCAGGCCGGGGCGATGGGACTGTCCGCGCATCCGCTCGCGGGTGCGGTGTCGCTCTCCGGTGTGCATGACCTGCGGCCGATGACGCTGTTCTCCTTCAACGCCGATTTCCGGCTGGATCAGGAGGAGGCGGCACGGTTGTCGCCCAACCTGCTCACCCCTGCAACCAAGGCGCCGATCCTGGTCGCGGTGGGCGGCGACGAGACCTCGGAATTCCTGCGCCAGGCGGAACTGATGTGGGAGGCATGGCCCGCCAATCGCCCGCGCAAATCGGCAGGGCCGCTCGTCATCCCCGATCGCCATCACTTCAGCGTCGTGACGGACTACGCGGACGGCGGCAGCCCACTGACCAAGGCGACACTCTCGCTTTTTTAGCGTCGCCGGCGCCCCGATTCCCACTTCGGCGCTTCTCTCGCCTGCGGCTCTCTCGCCGGGATCGCTGGCCGTTGCTGACCGTCGGTTTCGAAACCGGGAGTGCTTGACAACTGACCAACGGTCATTTAGTGTGGCTGGCAAGTGACCGACAGTCAGTTATCGAGACGCCCATGGTAATCCGCCAGCGAGCAATCCAGGCCGAGGACAAGCACGAGCGCCATCACGCAATTCTCGACGCCGCCGAGCGCCTGCTGCTGCGCTCGCCCGACCGCGGGGCCAACGTCGCCGAGGTGGCCGACGAGGCGGGGCTCGCGAAGGGCACCGTCTACCTGTACTTCCCGAGCAAGGAGGAACTGCTACTTGCGCTGCACGAGCGCAATGTCGATGGTTTCTTCCGCGCGCTGTCGCGGATACTCGACCGCGACGAGCCCGTCGGCATTCGCGACATCCTTGCGCTCACGCACGAGCACATGGTCGACCCGCCGCTGTTCCTTCCACTCGCCACACGCTGTTTCGCGCTGATGGCGCAGTCCGTCCACCCGGATGCCGCTCTGGCCTTCCGCCTGCGCATGGGCGAGCGCCTGTCGCGCGCCGGCGCCGGGCTCGAGCGCCATTTCCGCGAACTTCCGGACGGCGGTGGCGTCGTGCTTCTCCGCCACAGCTATGCGTTGATCCTTGGACTCTGGCAAATGGCGAGCGCATCCACCGGCGACGGCGGCGCATGCCCCGCTACGGCCGCGCCACAGGGATCTCCGTTCGACTGGCGCTATCCGGAGGATCTCGATCGCGCGCTCGTCGCGCTTTGGCACGGCACGATTGGCGGGCCGAACGCGCGGGAGGCTCGCCGATGAAATCCCGATCGCTCGCCGCGATCGCGATCGTGGCCGCCGTACTCGCCGGTTGCGCTCGCAAGGAGGCGCCACCCGATCCGGTGCGTCCGGTCGTCTTACAGCAGGTCAGGATAGGAGCTCCCAACGAAACGGCGGTGTTTGCCGGCGAGGTCAAGCCGCGCCACGAGGCCGACCTTGCGTTTCGCGTCGGCGGCAAGATGATCGCACGCACGGTCGATGTCGGCGCACGGGTGCGCAAGGGGCAGGTGCTGGCGCGGATCGATCCCGCCGACGTCGCGCTTCAGGCCGAATCCGCGAAGGCGCAGGTCGCCGCAACCGAGACCGAGCTCCGCTTCGCCAAGGCGGAGTTCGAGCGCTACCAGAACCTGTTCGCGCAGAAGTTCGTGAGCGAATCGGCGCTCGACCAGAAGCGAAACGCGTTCGAGGCCAACCGCGCCAGATTCGAGCAGGCGCACGCGCAGCTCGCGGTCGCGCAGAACCAGGCGAGCTATTCGACGCTGGCCGCGCCCGACGACGGCGTGATCGTCGCGATCATGGCGGAAGCGGGCCAGGTGGTGGCTTCGGGGCAGTCGGTGATGAGGCTCGCGCGCGAGGATGAGCGCGAGGTCGCGATCAGCGTGCCCGAGAACCGCATCGGTGAAGTGACGAGCGCGCCGATGCTTGCGGTCATTCTGCTCGCCGACCCTCAGAAGATCTACCCCGCGAGGGTGCGCGAAGTCGCGCCCGGCGTGGATTCGGCGACGCGGACTTTCGCCGTGCGCGTCGCCGTGTCCGACGCGGACAAGCGCGTGCAATGGGGCATGACCGCCAACGTGGTGGTGCAACGATCGGGGAGCGGACAAGCCGGAACCGTCCCGCTTTCCGCGATCTACCGCAACGATGGAAGTCCCGCGGTGTGGGTCTACGATCCGGCTACGCAGACGGTCGCGCTGCGGCCGGTCACGGTCGCGCAGTTCCGGGAGGACGGCGCGGTCGTCAGCGCCGGACTGGCCGACGGCGAGTGGATCGTCGCCGCGGGCGTGCACAAGCTGCGGCCCGGACAGACGGTGCGTCCCTATGATGCGGCTGGCAGCGGCTCGCCCTCGCCGACGGGTGCGGGACCTGCTTCTGCGGCGGCGAAGCCCTGAGTGCTGTCGCGGGCGTCCTTCCCATGAGTCCCGTCACTCCGCCCGGCGCCGTTGGGCGCGGAAGCTTCAATCTGTCCGAGTGGGCGCTCCATCATCGCCCGCTGGTGCTTTTCCTGATCCTCGTGAGCGCGGTCGCGGGCGTGTTCGCCTACGGCCGGCTGGGACAATCCGAGGATCCTCCCTTCACGTTCAAGGTCATGGTCGTGAAGACGCTCTGGAGCGGTGCCGCCGCGCGCGATGTCGAGCTGCAGGTCACCGACCGTATCGAGCGCAAGCTGCAGGAAGTGCCGCACATCGACTTCGTGCGCAGCTACTCGAAGCCCGGCGAATCGCTCGTCTTCGTGCTGCTCAAGGACTCGACCCGCGCGGCCGACGTGCCCGACGCGTTCTACCAGGCGCGCAAGAAGATCGCCGATATCCGCAACACGCTCCCGGCCGGAATCCAGGGCCCGTTCTTCAACGACGAGTTCGGCGACGTCTACGCCAACATCTACGCGCTCACCGGTGACGGCTTCGGCTACCGCGAGTTGAGGGACTTCGCGGACCGGGTGCGTGCGGAGCTCCTGCGCGTGCCGGGCGTGGCCAAGGTCGACTTCATCGGCGAGCAGGACGAGAAGGTCTTCATCGAGCTCTCCAACGCGAAGCTCGCCACGCTCGGCATCGACCCGACGCAGATCGTGCAGTCGATCGCGACGCAGAACGCCATCGTGGCCTCGGGTGTGTTCGAAACTGCCACCGACCGCATCTACCTGCGTCCTTCCGGGGCGTTCGATTCGCTGGACGCCGTCCGCGATCTTTCGCTGCGCGCGAACAACCGCGTGCTGCGCCTGGGCGACATCGCGACCGTCAGCCGCGGCTATGTCGATCCGCCGCAGCAGAGGATGCGCTACATGGGTCGCGAGGCGCTCGGCATCGGCGTCACGATGGAGAAGGGCGGCGACGTGATCGAGCTCGGACGAGCGCTCGATGCCGCCGTCGCGCGCGTCGGTCCGCAGCTTCCGGTCGGCGTCGAGATTCAGCATGTCGCGAGCATGCCGGTGGCCGTACAGCGATCTATCAACCAGTTCGTCCGCTCGCTCACCGAGGCCGTGTTGATCGTGCTCGCGGTTTCGCTCGTGAGCCTCGGGTTGCGCACAGGGCTCGTCGTGGCGGTGTCCATTCCGATGGTGCTCGCCCTCACGTTCCTGTTCATGTGGCTGTTCGACATCGGGCTGCACAAGATTTCGCTCGGGGCCCTGATCCTCTCGCTCGGGCTGCTCGTGGACGACGCGATCATCGCCGTCGAGATGATGGCGATCAAGCTCGAACAGGGCTTCGACCGCTTCCGTGCAGCGAGCTTCGCCTACACGAGCACGGCGTTCCCGATGCTGACTGGCACGCTGATCACGGTCGCGGGGTTCCTGCCGATCGCCATCGCGAAGAGTGGCACGGGCGAATACACGCGGTCGATCTTCGAGGTGGCCGCGATCGCGCTGATCGCGTCGTGGGTGGTGGCCGTCGTCGTCATCCCGTATCTCGGCTACCGGATGCTGCCGGACTTCGGCAAGCCGCGGCCGGCGCCGTTGCACGCACGCTTGTGGGCCCGCGCGCGCGGCCTCGCCGCGCCGCCGCCGCGGATGCCGCACGCGAACCCCGACCACGTGTACGACACGGCGTTCTACCGTCGCTTCCGCGTGCTGGTCGCCTGGAGCGTCACGCACCGCAAGAGCGTGATCCTCGCGACGCTGGCTGCCTTCGTCGTGGCGCTCGCGCTCTTCCGGTTCGTGCCCCAGCAGTTCTTTCCCGCGTCGTCGCGCCCCGAGCTGATCGTCGATCTGCGCCTGCCCGAAGGCAGCTCGTTCGCAGCGACCCTCGCGCAAGCGAAGCACATGGAGGCGATCCTCGACCGCGAGCAGGGGATCCTGAACTACGTGGCCTACGTGGGCACGGGCAGCCCGCGGTTCTACCTGCCGCTCGACCAGCAGTTGCAGCAGTCGAACTTCGCGCAGTTCGTGGTCACGGCGACGAGCAACGCGGAGCGCGAGCGGCTGCGCGAGCGCATGCTGCAGGTGTTCGACGTCGACTTCCCGGCGTTGCGCGGCCGCACGTCGCGCCTCGAGAACGGCCCGCCGGTCGGCTTCCCGGTCCAGTTCCGCGTGTCGGGCGACGACATTCCCGAGGTACGGGCGATTGCCGAGCAGGTCGCCCAGGTCATGCGGACTCATGCGGACACGCGCGACGTGCAGTTCGACTGGGACGAGCCCACCAAGGCGGTGCGTCTTTCGATCGATCAGAACAAGGCGCGCGTGCTTGGACTCTCGTCGCAGGACATCGCCGTGTTCCTCAACAACTCGGTGACCGGCGTCAACGTTACCTACTTCCGCGAGCGCGACAAGCAGATCGAGGTTCTGCTGCGCGGCGCGGCGGACGAGCGCGCACGGCTTTCGTTCCTGCGCGACCTCGCGATCCCGTCGCGCAACGGCAAGGCGGTGCCGATCACTCAGGTGGCCGACATTCGCTACGAGCTCGAGGAGGGTGTCGTGTGGCGCCGCAACCGGCAGCCGACGATCACCGTGCGCGCCGACCTGAAGGGCGAGGCGCAGGGTCCGGACGTGGCGGCACGGATCGATCCCGGTCTCGATGCGTTGCGTGCTTCGTTGCCGCTCGGCTACCGCATCGAACTGGGTGGCGCGATCGAGGACTCGGCGAAGGGCCAGCGCTCGATCGTCGCGGGCGTGCCGCTGATGGTCATCAGCGTGCTCACGCTGCTGATGCTGCAGCTGCACAGCTTCTCGCGGATGTGGATGGTCGTGCTGACCGCGCCGCTCGGGCTGATCGGCGTCGTTCTCGCGCTGCTCGCGTTCGGCAAGCCGTTCGGCTTCGTGGCGATGCTCGGCACGATCGCGCTGTCGGGGATCATCATGCGCAATTCGGTGATCCTGGTGGACCAGATCGACAAGGACATCGCCGCCGGCGCATCGCCCTGGGACGCGATCATCGGCGCGACCGTGCGGCGCTTCCGGCCGATCGTGCTCACGGCCGCCGCGGCCGTACTGGCGCTGATCCCGCTCGCGCGGAGCGACTTCTTCGGGCCGATGGCGGTCGCGATGATGGGCGGCATCGTGATCGCGACCGTGCTGACGCTGGGCTTCCTGCCCGCGCTTTACGCCGCGTGGTTCCGGGTCCGGCCCGAGGTCGCCGCCGCGCCGTCCGCCGCCGAATGACCGTCCCCGGTCGGGGCGAGCCGGTACAATAACGGCACCCGTACTTCAATCGCGACGCCTCGCGCGCTGCGTTGCCGCCATGCCACACGCGCCGATCACCGAAATCATCGCCGAATTCAAGGCCGGCCGCATGGTCGTGCTGATCGACGAGGAGGACCGCGAGAACGAGGGCGACCTCGTGCTCGCCGCCGAGTTCGTGACGCCCGAGGCGATCAATTTCATGGCGCGGCACGGGCGCGGGCTGATCTGCCTCACGCTGACCGAAGACCGCTGCCGCCAGTTGAACCTGCCGTTGATGGTGAGCGCCAATCGCTCGGTGCACGGTACGAACTTCACGGTCTCGATCGAGGCTGCCGAGGGGGTGGCCACCGGGATCTCCGCCGCCGACCGCGCGCGCACCGTGCAGGCGGCGGTGGCGCTGCACGCGCGTCCCGAGGACATCGTGCAGCCTGGCCATATCTTTCCGTTGCAGGCGGAACCCGGCGGCGTGCTTAACCGGGCAGGGCATACGGAGGCCGGTTGCGATCTCGCCGCGCTCGCGGGCCTCACGCCCGCGGCGGTCATCTGCGAGATCCTGAAGGACGACGGCACGATGGCGCGCCTGCCCGATCTCGTCGAGTTCGCGCGCGAGCACGGTTTGAAGATCGGCGCGATCTCCGACCTGATCCACCACCGAAGCCGCACCGAGAAGCTGATCGAGCGCGTGGGCGAGCGCCCGCTCGCCACACCGTGCGGCGCGTTCCGGCTCGTCGTCTATCGCGACAAGCTCTCGGACGCGACGCATCTGGCGCTCGTGCGCGGCCCGATCTCGCCCGATTCGGAGACGCTCGTGCGCGTTCACGAGCCGCTGTCGGTCATGGACCTGCTCGACGCGCGAAGCCAATCGCACTCCTGGAACATCCCGGCGGCGATGGAGGCCGTGGCCGAGCACGGCCGCGGCGTGATCGTACTGTTGCATCGTCCCGAGAGCGCACAGGAACTCCGCCGGCGCGCGATCGCCGACCAGCCTCCGCAGAACACCAAGATGGACCTGCGCAACTACGGCATCGGCGCGCAGATCCTGCGCGATCTCAATGTCGGCCGCATGCGCCTGCTCGCCCGGCCGCGCAAGATGCCGAGCATGGCGGGGTTCGACCTCGAGGTCACGGGCTACCTCGAGCAACCTGCAGTGCGCAAGGCTTCCTGACGGAGAAACCTCATGGCGGTCAAGCGTATTCCAATGCGCATTGATGGACAGGGGCGCCGCATCGGCATCGTCGCCTCGCGCTTCAATGAAGACGTCGCGCAGCGGCTTCTCGCGAACGCGGTGCGGGCGATCCGGGACGCCGGCGTCAAGGAGGAGGACATCACGGTCGCCACCGTCCCGGGCGCGCTCGAGCTGCCGCTCGCGCTGCAACGTATGGCGCAGACCGGCGAATATGACGGGCTCGTGGCGCTCGGCGCGGTGATCCGCGGCGAGACGTTCCACTTCGAGATCGTCGCCACCGAGTCCGCAGCGGGTATCGCGAGCGTCAGCCTCGAGTTCGGCATCCCCATCGGCAATGGCATCCTCACCTGCGACACCGAGGCGCAGGCGATGACGAGGGTCGACGAAAAGGGTGCTGCCGCGGCGCTCGCGGCGCTCGAGCTCGCCAACCTGCTCGATGACATCGATGAGGAGTAGCCCGCGCCGCCGTGCGCGGGAGCTCGTGCTGCAGGGGCTCTACCAGCGGCAGCTCTCGGGCAACGACCCGGACGCGATTCGCGTGCAACTGGTCGAGAGCCACGGCTATGAGCACGCGGACCAGGACTATTTCGGCGACCTCTGGAGCGGCGCGCTCTCCGAATACGATGGGCTGCTGGCGCAGGTCGCTCCGCTGCTCGACCGTGCGCCGGCGGAACTCTCCCCGATCGAGCGGGCGATCCTCGTCATCGGCGCGTGGGAGCTTGTCCATCGCGCCGAGATTCCCTACAAGGTCGTGATCAACGAAGCGGTCGATCTCGCGAAATCGTACGGCGGCACCGACGGCCACAAGTATGTGAACGGCGTGCTGGACAAGCTTGCGAGCCGCACGCGCGACGAGGAGATCGCGGCACTCGCCCGCGAGCGGCAAGACCGCGCCGCATCGTGATACGCGCGCCACTGCGCACGATCGCGCTCGCGGTCGCCCTGTTCTCGTCGACTCCGCACGCAGCCGCTGCCGCCGGATCGCTCGTGCTCTACTGCAGCCATGACCAGGACGCCTGCGAGCTCGCCGCCCAGACCTTCGAGCGCGAGACCGGCGTCGCGACGGCGGTGACACGTAAGCCGACCGGTGAATTCCACGCGCAGCTTCGCGCCGAGCGCGCGAACCCGAGGGCCGACGTCTGGTATGGCGGCACGATCGATCCATTCCTGCAAGGCGCCGCGGAAGGGCTTTTCGCGGCCTACCACTCGCCGCGATTGTCCGAACTGTCGCCATGGGCGCAGCGGGAGACCGCGCGCACCGGCTACCGGGTCGGCGTCATCTACCGGATCGTCCTCGGATTCGGCGCCAATCCGGCGATCCTCGAGCGCAAGCGATTGCCGATGCCGCGCTGCTGGGCGGACCTCGCATCACCCGCCTATCGCGGCGAGATCGAGCTGGCGAGCCCGATCACGAGCGGCACGGGCTACACGATCGTTGCAACGCTGGTCGCGCTCTACGGCGAGGACGGCGCGTTCGACTACCTGCGGCGCCTCGCACCCAATATCGTGCGCTACACGCAATCGGGGACGGCGCAGGGACCTTCGGTGGCGCGGGGCGAGGTCGGCGTCGGCGTCACGTTCGTGCACGAGTTCGTCACCCAGCAGCTGGCGGGGTTCGAAGTCGAGATCGCGGTGCCGTGCGAGGGCACCGGAAGCGCGCTCGGCGGCATGGCGATCATTGCTGGCGCGCCGCATCCCGAGGAGGCGCGGCGCTTCTACGACTGGGCGCTCGGCAAGCGCGCACAGGAGCTCGCGAACCACACGCGCAACCTGATCGTTCCGGCGAACGCGAAGGCCGAAGTGCGCCCCGAGGCCGCGCGCTTCGCCGATGTGCCGACAATCAACGTGGATCCTGCGCGCTTCGGTGCCCCAGCGGAGCGCCAGCGGCTGCTCGCGCGCTGGCAGCGCGAGATCGGCGAGGCGCGGCGCTAGTACTAAGACCCATTAATTACGAAACATAATGATGGCGCATCTTGCGATCGGCATCCTGTCGCGTGAAGGTCCACGCGATGGCGCGGCCTTCGGCGTTCCGGCGCTGCTGCCAAGCGGCGACTTCGGTGGCAAGCAGCGTGCGGTTGGGCAGGCGCCGGTCGAGGCACTGGCGATCAAGGATGCCGATCTCGATTTCCGCCATGTTCAGCCAGCTGGCGTGTTTCGGGGTGTAGTGGAAGACGACTCGGCGGAGCAGGTTGGTCGCCTCCCGCACGCCGAGCACGTCCTCGAAACAGACGCGAAAGTGGGTGCTCAGATTGTCGAGCACGAGGTGGATGCGCCGCGCTTTGGCGTAGACGTGTTCAAGCAAGTGCTGGACGAAGGCAACGAAGTCGATTTTGGCCCGGCGATCGGTCACCGCGACGGTCCGGCGACCACCCTTGGGTTCCACCGCCACGAACAAGTTGCAGGTGCCAGCGCGAGCGTACTCGTAGTCGTGCTTTGCCGATGCCCCGGGTCGCATCGGCAAGGGAGCGCGCGTATCGCGGAGCAGTTGCTTGCTCTTCTCGTCCACGCAGACCACCGGCTCTTGACTCCGGAACGGTCGGGCATACAGCGCGAGCAGGTCGTACATGCGTTGCCGGTATTGCGCGGTCAGCACGCCAATGCACCACATCAGCTTGCGCCACGGCTTGAGGCAGTTTTTTTTAGCAGCCGGCGAATCGTCTCCCGGCTGATCGGACCGATGCCCGCTTGTGCCTGTGCCGCTTGCTCCAGCAAGCCCAAGGTCCAGCGTTTGGCCCCGGTCGGCGGCGTTGAACAAGCCAAGGCCGCAATTTGCGCTTCCACGACAGTATCGTACTGGCGCGGCTTGCCCGGCCGCGCCTCATCATGCAAGGCATATTCCAAGCCGCCTTGCAGATACGCGGCCCGGGTGCGCCAGATCGCCGTTCGCCCCACGCCCAGCACCTCCATGATCTGCGCCTCCGACAGGCCGCGATCGAGAGCGGCCAGGATATGGGCGCGGTTGAATTCTCGCGCCAAGTGCACACCCTTTGCCCGAAATGAAGCAATCAACTCCCGGTCCTTCTTGGTAAGGTGCAATTCCGTCCGACGCATCGCCATTTCCTCCAAAAGTGGTGGGCGTGCGCCATCATACAATGTTCCGTTATTTATGTGTTAACGTACTAGCGTGCATCGGCGCGGCCATCGGCACGCCCCCCTATAATTGCCGCATGGGCGCGGCGCTCTCCGAATTCGAACTGATCGCGCGGTTCTTCACGCGCGAGGCGCACGATCCTGCGGTGCGACTTGGCGTCGGCGACGACGCGGCGGTCGTTGCGCCGGCGCCGGGATGCGAGGTCGTGCTCGCGGTGGACATGATGGTTGAGGGTCGCCATTTTCTGGCCGGGACCGATCCCGCCGGACTCGGCCACAAGATCCTCGCGGTCAACCTCTCCGACATGGCGGCGATGGGCGCGACGCCGCGCTGGGCGCTGCTCGCCGGTGCGCTTCCCGACAACGATCCGGACTGGCTCGGGGCGTTCTCGCGCGGTCTGTTCGATCTCGCGCTGGCGCACAATGTCGCGCTGATCGGCGGCGACACGACCAAAGGTCCGCGCAACCTGTGCCTCACGATCGTGGGCGAGGTTCCGGCGGGTACCGCGATCACGCGGCACGGCGCGCAGCCGGGCGACGACATCTGGGTGTCCGGCACGCTCGGCGACGCGATGCTCGCGCTCGCGGCGTTGCAAGGGCGGACGAAGCTCGCCGATGCGGCGCTCGCTTGGGCGCGCGAGCGGCTCGAACGGCCCGCGCCAAGGGTCGAGCTCGGCAGGCGCCTTCGCGGCTGCGCGAGCGCCGCGCTCGACGTTTCCGACGGCCTCACCGGCGATCTCGGCCACATCCTCGAGCGCTCGCATGTCGGTGCGCGCGTCGAGCTGTCCGCGCTGCCGCGCACGCCCGCGCTCGACGAAAAGTTGCGCGGCGTCGAGCGCGAGTTGGCGCTCGCATGTCTGCTCGCGGGCGGCGATGATTACGAGCTTTGCTTCACCGCGCCGAACCGCGAGCGGGAGCGCGTTGCGCTGATCGGGCGCGAGGTGGGCGTGCCGCTCGCTCGGGTGGGCAAGATCACCGCCTTGCCCGGGCTCGTCGTGCGCGACGAGCAGCGGCAGCCCATCGCGTCGCTCCCCGCGGCCTTCGACCATTTCGCGGTGCGGCCATGACCGGCATCGCCCGGCCCACGACCGCCTTCCTCGTGCGTCATCCGGCGCATTTCATCGCGCTCGGGCTGGGCAGCGGACTTGTGCCGTTTGCGCCCGGCACCTGGGGTACGCTGCTCGCGATTCCGCTCGCCCACCTGCTGCGCCTGACTGGCAGCGATGTCGCCTATCTGTTGGCCGTCGCCTCGCTGATCGCCGTCGGCGCATGGGCATCCGAGGTGACGTCACGGCATCTCGGCGTCAGCGACCACGGCAGCATCGTGATCGACGAGATCGCGGCGTTCATGCTCGTGCTTTTCTTCGTCGGCGCCGATCCGCTGCGCGTGGCCTTCGCGTTCCTGCTGTTCCGGGCCTTCGACATCGTCAAGCCGCCACCGATCCGCGCGGTTGACGAGCACCTGAAGAACGGCTGGGGCGTGATGGCGGACGATCTGCTCGCCGCCGGCTATGCTCTGCTCGTGTATTCGCTTTGCGTACGGCTCTTCGGGACCTGGCGATGAGCGGACTTGCGGTGCGTCGCGAAGCCGCCGGCCCCGGTGGAATCGACCTGCAGCGCCTCGAGGAGGCGGGCCTGAACGGCGCGGCAACGCCGCGGCAGGTGCTCTACGATGGCTGGCTGCTGCGTCTTGCGCCCGGCAAGGCCAAGCGAGCGCGCAGCGTCAATGCGCACTTCCCGTCCACGTTGCCGCTCGCCCATAAGATCGCCTTCTGCGAGCGGCTCTATGCAACGCACGGGCTGCCGTTGCTCTTCCGCATCACGCCATTCGTGCAGCCGCCCGATCTCGAGGCCGAGCTCGAGCGTCGCGGGTACCTGGCGTTCGACCCGACGCTTGCACAGGCGGCAGCGCTCGATCGTCCGCCCGGGATACCCGAGTCGGACGCGGAATTGGGCTCGCCCGAGGTTTACGACTTCGTCGAGGCCGTGGGCACGATGCGTGGCTCCTCGCCCGAGGCGCGAGCGGGCCATCTGGAGCGATTGCGCCACGCAGCGCTGCCGACGGGCCGGGTGCTGGCTCTGTTCGACGGCCAGCCCGTCGCCTGCGGCCAGTGGCTGCTGCACGACGGCATCGCCGGCATCTACGACGTGATTACCCGTGCTGCGTTCCGCGGACACGGTTTCGCGACGCTGGTGACCGCCCGCCTGCTCGAGCAGGCGTGGGAGCGCGGTGCGCGCGTTGCACTGCTGCAGGTGGACGAGGCCAATGCGCCGGCGCTCGCGGTCTACCGCAAGTTCGGCTTCGCAACCGTCTACACCTACTACTACCGCGGGCGGCCGGGAGCGTGCGAATGAGCGCGCTCCGGCAGTTCGCTTCCGTGCGCGGCGCGCGACACGCATGACCGATCCGCAACTCACCGCTCTCGCCGCCGAACTGGGCGCGTTGCTGAAGGCGCGCGGATGGCGCGTTGCCACCGCGGAATCGTGCACCGGGGGCCTGGTCGCCGGCGCCATCACCGCGATCGCCGGCAGCTCCGACTGGTTCGAGTACGGCTTCGTCGCGTACGCGGATGCTGCGAAGACCGCGCTGCTCGACGTGCCCGAGCAATTGTTGCGGGACAACGGCGCGGTCTCCGAGCCGACCGCGCAGGCGATGGCCGAAGGCGCTCTCGCGAAAGGCGGGGCCGACATCGCGCTCGCGGTCACCGGCGTCGCCGGTCCGGGCGGCGGCACGCCGGCCAAGCCGGTCGGCACCGTGTGCTTCGCCTGGGTGCTCCGAAGCGGCAGTGCGACGACCGGGACGCATCATTTCAGGGCCGATCGCGCCGGCGTCCGCCGGGCATCGGTGGCGGCAGCGCTGGAAGGAGCGATCGCGCGGCTTCGCGAGGATGGGTAGGCCGCCGGCCCCGGGCCGCCCGTTCGCACTTGCAGGCGTAGTGTGAACAGGCCCTAACGCAGCAGGAATCATCAGGTGGCTCATGCCCTGAGCTACCGAAGGGCGCAACCTCGCGACACCGGCGCCTCATCCGTCCGACATCGTCCGAAAGCAGGGTTGCATCGAACGATCGTTCTATGGGATGATCCACGCCGTAAACCCGCTGGCTGTACCCGGCGGCCCCATCGGCGATACTTCGGAGCCTACTGCAATGCCCCTCGACAACACCCCCATGGACGACCAGAAGAGCAAGGCGCTTGCCGCGGCGCTTGCGCAGATCGAAAAGCAGTTCGGCAAGGGCTCGATCATGAAGATGGGCGAGTCCCAGGTGCAGAACGACCTGCAGGTCGTCTCCACCGGCTCGCTCGGGCTCGACATCGCGCTCGGCGTCGGCGGCCTGCCGCGTGGTCGCGTCGTCGAGGTCTACGGTCCGGAATCCTCCGGCAAGACGACGCTCTGCCTTCAGGTCGTCGCCGAGGTGCAGAAGATGGGCGGCACGGCCGCCTACATCGACGCCGAGAACGCGCTCGACCCGGTCTACGCAGGCAAGCTCGGCGTCAACATCGGCGAGTTGCTGATCTCGCAGCCCGACACGGGCGAGCAGGCGCTCGAGATCGCCGACATGCTCGTGCGCTCCGGGGGCGTGGACATCATCGTCATCGACTCGGTGGCTGCGCTCGTGCCCAAGGCGGAGATCGAGGGCGAGATGGGCGACCAGCTCCCCGGACTGCAGGCGCGCCTGATGAGCCAGGCGTTGCGCAAGCTCACCGCCAACATCAAGCGTGCCAACGTGCTCGTCATCTTCATCAACCAGATCCGGATGAAGATCGGCGTGATGTTCGGCAACCCGGAAACGACTACCGGCGGCAATGCGCTCAAGTTCTACGCCTCGGTGCGCCTCGACATCCGCCGCATCGGCGCGATCAAGAAAGGCGAGGAAGTGATCGGCAACGAGACGCGCGTCAAGGTCGTCAAGAACAAGGTCTCGCCGCCGTTCCGCGAAGCACTGTTCGACATCCTCTACGGCGAGGGAATCTCGCGCGAAGGCGAGATCGTCGAGCTCGGCGTCAACCATCGCATCGTCGAGAAGTCCGGCGCGTGGTACGCGTACAAGGGCGAGAAGATCGGGCAGGGCAAGGACAACGCCCGCGAGTTCCTGCGCGAGCATCCGGAGATCGCGAAGGAGATCGAAGCGCGTATCCGGGAAACGGTCGGCGTGCCGGTGCCCGGCAACCTTCGCGCGCGCGGCGAGCCGCCCTCTGAAGCGGCATAGCGACTCCCTTCCTGTCGGGGCCGGACGGAACCCGTGAGGGAACGCCGTCCGGCCCCGTCGTCGCGCGCACCGGTTTCCGACGCGAAACCCCGGCCGTCGGTCAAGGCGATCGCGGTGCGTCTGCTCGCGCGCCGAGATTACGGACGCGCCGAGCTCGCGCAACGGCTGTTGCGCCGCGGCGCCGATCGCGAGCAGGTCGAAAGCGTTCTCGACGAGCTGGAGCGCATCGGCTATCTGTCCGACACGCGTTTCGCGCACGGTGTCGTCGCGCAGAAGGCGGGACGCTTTGCCAGGCGCGCGATCGCGTACGAACTGAAGGAAAAGGGCGTGCGAAGCACGGCCGCGGGGGAGGCACTCGCAGTGCTCGACGGCCACGACGAAGTCGCGGATGCCACCGCGCTCTGGCAGCGGCGCTTCGGCACGCCGCCGCACGACGAGCGTGAAAAGGCGCGGCAGATTCGCTTCCTGCTTGCCCGCGGCTACAGCGCCTCGGTTGCGTTCAAGGTGCTGCGCGCCGCAGGCACGCCGCCGGAAGGCGAGCCCGATCCCGGCTGACCGCCGTCGCGGGCGCGCATGGCAGGTCGGCCGCTTCCCGCGTAAAATCAACGCTTTTCGCTACGGGTCGGCGCGTTGTCAGCACGCGGGCCCAATGCCGCAAGCGCCGCCATGACCGCCAACCAGATCCGCAAGGCTTTCATCGACTTCTTCGTCTCGAAAGGGCATACGCACGTGCCCTCGAGCTCGCTCGTCCCGGCCAACGATCCGACGCTTCTGTTCGTCAACTCGGGCATGGTGCAGTTCAAGGACGTGTTCTTGGGCCAGGACAAGCGGCCTTACACGCGGGCTACGACGGCACAGCGCAGTGTGCGTGCCGGCGGCAAGCACAATGACCTCGAGAACGTCGGCTACACCGCCCGGCATCACACGTTCTTCGAGATGCTCGGCAACTTCAGCTTCGGCGACTATTTCAAGCGCGACGCGATCCACTTCGCCTGGGACCTTCTGACCAAGGTCTACGGCCTGCCCAAGGACAAGCTCTGGACGACCGTCTACATCGACGACGACGAGGCGTACGACATCTGGACGAAGCAGATCGGCGTCCCGCCCGAGCGTTGCGTGCGCATCGGCGACAACAAGGGCGCGAAGTACGCATCCGACAACTTCTGGCAGATGGCGGACACCGGGCCCTGCGGGCCATGCTCGGAGATCTTCTACGACCACGGACCGCACGTCTGGGGCGGCCCGCCCGGTTCGCCCGAAGCCGAGGGCGACCGCTACATCGAGATCTGGAACCTCGTGTTCATGCAGTTCAACCGCGATGCGCAGGGCGCGCTTACACCGCTGCCCAAGCCGTGCGTGGACACCGGCATGGGCCTCGAGCGCCTCGCCGCCGTGCTGCAGCGCGTGCACTCGAACTACGAGATCGACCTGTTCCAGGACCTGGTCCGCGCCGCAGTGCGCGAGACCGGTGCGAAGGACCTGCTCTCGCCGTCGCTGCGGGTGATTGCCGATCACATCCGCGCCTGCGCCTTCCTGATCGTCGACGGCGTGATCCCGGGCAACGAGGGCCGCGGCTACGTGCTGCGCCGCATCATCCGCCGCGCGATCCGCCACGGCTACAAGCTCGGGCAGAAGGAGCCTTTCTTCTACAAGCTGGTCGACGACCTCGACCGCGGGATGGGCGGCGCGTATCCGGAGCTGCGCAAGGACAAGACCCGCGTTGCACACGTGCTGAAGACGGAAGAGGAGCGCTTCGGCGAAACGCTCGAGAACGGCATGAAGATTCTCGATGCCGCTCTTGCCGACCTCGAGCGGAGGGGCGGCAAGGTGCTCGACGGTCTGACCGCCTTCACGCTCTACGACACCTTCGGGTTTCCCTACGATCTGACTGCCGACGTCTGCCGCGAACGCAATGTCACCGTCGATGAAGCGGGCTTCGAAAAGGCGATGGACGCGCAACGCGAGCGCGCGCGTGCGGCGTCGCAGTTCAGGATGGGCGAGACGCTCGCCTACGAAGGCCCGAAGACACGCTTTCGCGGTTACGAGACGCTGTGCGAGGAAGGGCGTGTCGTGGCGCTCTACAAGGACGGCGCGGCGGTCGCCTCGCTCGCCGCGGGTGATCGTGGCATCGTCGTGCTCGACAACACGCCGTTCTACGCGGAGTCGGGCGGGCAGGTGGGCGATCGCGGCGAGCTTTCGAAGTGCGGCGTCTGCCTGACGCTCTTTGCGGTGGTCGATACGCAGAAGATCCAGCCGGACGTCCATGGCCACGTCGGCGAGGTGAAGACTGGCGAGCTGAAAGTCGGCGATACGGTCGCCGCACAGGTCGATCACGACGCACGCGGCCGCACGATCCGCAACCACTCGGCCACGCACCTCATGCACAAGGCGTTGCGCGAGGTGCTGGGAGCGCACGTGCAGCAGAAGGGTTCGCTCGTCGATCCCGACAAGACACGCTTCGACTTCGCGCACCACGCGCCGCTTTCCGAGGACGAGATCCGCCGCGTGGAGGCACTTGTCAATGCCGAGATCCTCGACAACCAGGCGACGAACGCGCGCGTCATGGCCATCGAGGAGGCGCAGAAGCACGGTGCGATGATGCTGTTCGGCGAGAAGTACGGCGACGAGGTGCGTGTGCTCGACATCGGCAGCTCGCGCGAGCTTTGCGGCGGCACGCACGTCGGGCGCACCGGCGACATAGGCTTTTTCAAGATCGTCTACGAAGGCGGCGTCGCCGCCGGCATCCGCCGGGTCGAAGCGGTGACGGGCACGGGTGCGCTCGTCTACGTGCAGTCGCAGGAAGCAAGGCTCAACGCGGCGGCGGCGACGCTCAAGGCGCCGATCGCCGAGGTCGAGTCGCGGATCGCGCAGCTCATGGAGCACGCGAAGGCCGGAGAGCGCGAGCTCGCGCGCCTCAAGGCGAAGATGGCCTCGTCGGCCGGCGACGACCTGGCCGATGACGCGATCGACGTCAAGGGTGCGAAGGTCGTCGCGGCGACGATCGAAGGCGCGGATGTCAAAGCGCTGCGCGAGACGATGGACAAGCTCAAGGACAAGTTGAAGAGCGCCGCCATCGTGCTGTCGAGTGTCGCGGACGGCAAGGTCACGCTGATCGCGGGTGTGACGGGCGACCTCACGGACCGGGTGAAGGCCGGCGAGCTCGTCAACCACGTGGCGCGGCAGGTCGGCGGCAAGGGCGGCGGGCGGCCCGACATGGCGCAGGCCGGCGGGACGGATCCCGCCGCGCTGCCGGCAGCGCTCGCGTCCGTGCGCAGCTGGGTCGGCGAACGGCTATAGTCCGAGCGCCTGCCGCGACTCGCGATCCATCCGCATGAAGGCGAACCTGCGCGTCGCGGGAGCGACGAACGACCTCGACGCGCTCTTGCCCTGCTGCCGGGACGGCCCGGGCTTCGGGGTTGTCGGCGGATTCACGGATCCCGACGGCTATCGCATCGTGCTGCAAGACGCCGCATGGCCGGCGGACTGAAGTCGCGCATGTCCGCGCGCAACGCAATCCTGCCGCCGGACGATCCACAACGCCGGTCGCTGCAAGAGGAAGTGCATGCGCGTCCGCCGATGCTGGTTTCCACTCCGGAACGCGTCGCGCACCTCGCGTTGCGAATGCCGGCGGCGGACCGGGCCCGCGAAGAGGCGGCGCTCGCCGATCTCGCGCAGCGCATGGGACTCCCTGCGCCCGACTTGTCCGGCAGCCATGCGCTGCTCGAAGGCAACGCGTTCCGGCTCAAGTGGGAGCGGCACACCGAGTTCACGGGCCTCACGTTCTTCCGGCGCGTGGGGGTGGCAACCGGACGCGAGGCCCATGCGCTCGACGTCGTGCCATCGGACTGGCTCGCCGCCTTTCCCGGCCATGCGCTGGTTGCCGCACTGGTCGAGTTGCGCGGCGCTACGCCGGAGGACGCGCCGCGGGCGATTGCCGAGTTCGGCGATACGGCGGTGGTGGGTGCCAGGCTGGGCGACGGAGTCGCGACCGCGCTGACGGACTTCCGCATCGGGCCCGACGGATTCACGCGATTCATCGTGCTCGACCACGGGATGAGCGGCCGGCAGGCGGGACGCTACGTGCAACGGCTGCTCGAGATCGAGACGTATCGGATGATGGCGCTGCTCGCGTTTCCGCTGGCGCGCGAAGTCGGCCCGACGCTCACCGAGGCGGAGGGCGCGCTCGCGCAGATCACCGAGCGCACGACCAGGGCGCGCACCGAGGACGAGGCGGGCCTGCTCGACGACCTGACCCGGCTTGCCGCCGAGATCGAGCGCTCGGAGGCGCGAAGTCGCTTCCGCTTCGGCGCTGCGCAGGCGTACTACCGGCTCGTTCGACAGCGGATCGCCGAACTGCGCGAGCAGCGGATTTCCGGGGTGCAGACGATCGAGGAGTTCACCGATCGCCGGCTTGCGCCCGCGATGGCGACGTGCGAGTCGATTGCCCGGCGGCAGGAAGAGCTGTCCGCACGCATCGCGCGCGCGAGCCAGCTCCTGCGCACGCGCGTGGACGTCGCGCTCGAGCGCCAGAACCAGGCGTTGCTCGAGTCGATGAATCGTCGCGCGCAACTGCAGTTGCGGCTGCAGCAGACCGTCGAGGGGCTGTCGATCGCTGCAATCACCTATTACGCCGTCGGGCTCGTCGGCTACATCGCCAAGGCCGGAAAGGCGCTCGGCGTGTCGCTTGATTCCGATGTCGTCGTCGCCGCATCGATTCCGCTGATCGCGCTCGCGCTCTGGCTCGGTCTGCGGCGAATCAAGCGCGGCCTGCGCCACGTTTGAAGCCGGCGCGCGCGAGGCAAGGGCGTTAAACGTGGACAGATCCGTGCAGTTCGCGAGCGACAACAACGCCGGGATGTGCCCCGAGGCGCTCGCCGCGCTCACGGCCGCAAACACGGGACATACCGCGGGCTACGGCGGTGACGAGTGGACCGCGCGTGCCTGTGATGCGATCCGCCGCGTTTTCGACGCGGACGTGCCGGTGTTCCTCGTGTTCAATGGCAGCGCCGCGAACGGGCTCGCTCTCGCCTCGATCTGCCGGAGTACCGATGCGGTCATCTGCCACGCGTCGGCGCACATCAACGTCGACGAATGCGGCGGCCCGGAGTTCTTCTCGGGCGGCGCGAAGCTCCTCACGATCGACACGCCGCTCGCGAAGCTCGTGCCCGAAGCAGTGCTCGCCCGCGCGGTGACGCCGCACGACGAGCACGCGTCGCGCCCGCGAGCGCTATCGCTGACGCAGGCGACCGAGTTCGGCACGCTCTACACGCCCGCCGAGGTGCGCGCGCTGGCCGCCGCCGCGCAGGGCCGTGGCATGAAGGTGCACATGGACGGCGCCCGCTTTGCCAATGCAGTGGCTTCGCTCCGCTGCCACCCGGCCGACGTCGCGCAGCGCGCGGGCGTGGACGTGCTCGCCTTCGGCGGAACGAAAAACGGAATGCCGTTCGGCGAGGCGCTCGTGTTCTTCGATGCCGCGCTCGCCGACGAGTTCGCGCGGCGCCGCAAACAGGGCGGGCAGCTCGCGTCGAAAATGCGCTTTCTTGCAGCGCCCTGGCTCGCGATGCTGGAAGGCGGCGCGTGGTTGCGTCATGCTTCACATGCCAACGCGATGGCGCAGCGCCTCGCCGTATCGATCACGGCGCTGCCCGGCGTGCGGCTCCTCGCACCGGTGCAGGCGAATGGCGTGTTCGCGCACGTGCCGGCGCCGGCGATCGCGGCGGTACGCGAGCGCGGCTGGCGCTTCTACACGTTCATCGGGGAAACCGGCTGCCGCTTCATGTGCGCGTGGGACACGACACCTGGCGCCGTCGACGCATTCGCCGCGGATCTCGCGGTCGCCGTGCGGGCGACCGCGTAGTGCCGGTGCCGAACGCGACCGGGACGTCATCGCCTGCGGACGAATACTGGCGTCCGTTGGATGCGCCCGATCTAAGGAACCTCTGCATAACCCCCATACGGCCGCGTTGCAGGGCGAAATGCGGATGAATGTGAGCCGAGCGACGAAGGTCGTAGCCGAGCCTACGAAGCCGAGGAGCGAGGCGAAGCAGGCGCCGCATTTCGCAGCAGCCCGAAGGGACGGGGCTTTGCGGGCGGTCTGCTTTGTCGCGCGGCTCGCCAAGGGGGATGGCCATTGCCTTCGCCGCGCTTCGCGCATACGCCTGCGTAGCGCGGAGCAGGGGCCCCGGACCGAGTTCGAAACGAACGAGCCCGGAGATGCGACCGCGAAGCAGGCGCACGCCCCCGCCTCCGCTGCGCTCGTTCCGCAGCGCAACGCTGCGGCGGGGGTATCCCGCAAAGCCCCGTCGCGACCGTGCGCGGGTTATGCAGAGGTTCCCTAATCCATCGCGGCGACCAGCGACGCGTTGCCCCCTGCTGCCGTCGTGTTGATCGTCAGCGTGCGCTCGACCGACAGGCGGTGCTGCGGATACCGCGGCGGGTTGCCGACCGGCTCGATCACCGCGATTCGCGCTCCCTCGCGAGTCGCCACACGGCGATTCGCTTCCGCCGCGGTCTCGGCATCGTGCGCGATCACCGCGGCGAGTCCCGGCAACGTCGCCCAGTCCACGCCTTCGTCGAGCACCGCGATGTCCACTCCGTCGCGTCTCAATTCGGCCGCGAGGGCGAGCGCGGCGGCACGATCCGCGCCCGGAGCAAAGCGCACGCGATTGCCGGCGGCCAGCGCCGCGCGCGCCGGCTCGCGCCAGTCCTCGGGCGAAGGGCCGCCGAGCGCAACGACGAGCCCGCGCGGCGCGAGTCGCCAGCGGTTGTCTTCGCCCGTTGGCCCGGGCAGCACGCGCTCGGAGCCGTCCACGATGCCCGCGTCGCGGGTGAGCCGGGGGACGTAGAGCGGCCCGCCCGCCTTGGGCCCGGTTCCTGACAGCCCTTCGCCGCCGAAAGGCTGCACGCCGACCACGGCGCCGACCATGTTGCGGTTCACGTAGACATTGCCCGCGCGGCTACGCGCGACGATGCGCTCGACCGTCGCGTCGATGCGACTGTGGATGCCGAGGGTCAGCGCGTAGCCGGTTACGTTGATCGCATCGACCGCGCGATCGAGCTCGCCGGCGCGAAAGCGCACGACATGCAGGATCGGCCCGAAGACCTCGCGCTCCGGCAACGCGAGCGATGGGATCTCGTAGGCGACGGGCGCGAAGTAATGCCCGTACGCGAGTTCGGGCGGCAGCGCGACCTGCGCGATGCGCTTCGCCTCGCACTCCATTCGTGCGGCATGCCTCTCGAGCGCGCGCTTCGCGTCCAGGTCGATGATCGGACCGACATCGGTTGCAAGCAGGCCCGGATCCCCCAGGCGCAGCTCGGCCATCGCGTCGGCAAGCATTGCGATCGCGCGATCGGCGATGTCGTCCTGCAGGAACAGCACGCGCAGCGCCGAGCAGCGTTGCCCGGCGCTGTCGAACGCGGAGACGATCGCATCGACAACGACCTGCTCGAGCAGCGCCGAGGAGTCGACGATCATCGCGTTCTGGCCGCCGGTCTCCGCAATCAGCGGCACGTTGCCGCGCGCGGCGAGCGTGCGGTGGATCGCCACCGCCACCGCGGTCGAGCCGGTGAACGCGACGCCCTGCACGCGCGCATCGGCCACCAGCGCGGCGCCCACCGTTTCACCGGGACCGGGCAAGAACTGCAGCGCCGCCGGCGGCACGCCGGCATCGCGCAGTGTGCGGACGGCCTCCGCGGCGACCAAAGGCGTCTGCTCGGCCGGCTTCGCGAGCACCGGATTGCCGGCGGCCAGTGCGCCAGCGACCTGCCCGGTGAAGATCGCGAGCGGGAAGTTCCACGGGCTGATGCAGACGACCGGGCCGAGCGCGGGCGCGGGTGCATCGTTGCGAATGCAGCGCGCATAGTAGCGGCAGAAGTCGGCCGCCTCGCGCACTTCGCCGATCGCGTTGCCGATCGTGCGGCCCGCCTCGCGCACCGCGAGGTCGATGAACGCGGGCGCGCGCTCCTCCAGCAGGTCGGCCGCTCTCTCCAGGATCTCGGCGCGGCGCATGGCCGGCGTTCCGCTCCAGTCGCGGCCGGCGGTCGCGGCGGCATCGAGTGCGGACGCGACCTCGGCCGGCGTTGCACACCTGACGTGGCCGACGATCTCGCGCGTGTCGGCCGGCGAGCGCACGGGCGCGCGCGCATCGTTGTCCTGCAGCGGCTTGTCGTGCGCAAGCATCGGCGCCGCCTCGCGCGATCGTTCCGCGGCGGCGATCAACGCCCGTTCCAGCGTGCGCAATGCGCCCTCGTCGGCGAGATCGATGCCGTGCGAGTTCCGGCGGTCGGGAAACAGCGACCCGGGCAGCGGGATCCGCGGATGCCGGCTGCCCTTGAACGGCGCCGCGACATCGGCCGGATCGGCGACCAGCTTCTCGAGATCGATCGCAGGATCGACCACCTGATTGACGAACGACGTGTTGGCGCCGTTCTCGAGCAGCCGCCGCACGAGGTAGGCGAGCAGCGTCTCGTGCGTGCCGACAGGTGCGTAGATGCGGCAGGGGACACCGATCGCCGGATCACCGACCACGGCGTCAAAGAGCACTTCGCCCATGCCGTGCAGGCACTGGAACTCGTAGCCGCGTTGTTCGCCGGCCAGCTCGACGATCGCCGCGAGCGTGGCGGCGTTGTGGGTGGCGAACTGAGGGTAGATCACGTCGCGGCTTGCGAGCAGCGTCCGCGCGCAGGCGAGATAGGCGATGTCGCTGTGCGCCTTGCGCGTCAGGACCGGGTAATCGGCCATCCCGTCCACCTGCGCGCGCTTGATCTCGGCATCCCAGTACGCGCCCTTGACGAGCCGCACGGGCAGACGACGGCCGGTGCGGCGTGCAAGTGCGACGAGCCAGGCAACGACCCTCGGCGCGTGCTTCAGGTAGGCCTGGACGACCGCACCGAGACCGTCGAAGCCCTCGAGCGCGGGGGCCGTCGCGAGTGCCTCGATCACATCGAGCGAGAGCCCGAGCCGGTCCGCTTCCTCGGCATCGATCGTGAACGCGATGTCGTTCTGCTTTGCCAGGACGGCGAGTTCGAGCACCGCGGGCAGCAGTTCCTGCAGCACGCGCTCGCGCTGGCTGCGCGCAAAGCGCGGATGCAGTGCCGAAAGCTTGATCGAGACACCGGGTCGCGCGTCGGCGGCGCGCCCGTGAGCAGCCCGGCCGATGGCGACGATCGCCTCGGCGTACGCCTGCCGGTAGCGTTGCGCATCGGCGGCGCCAAGCGCCGCCTCGCCCAGCATGTCGTACGAGTAGCAATAGCCCTGCGCCTCGCGCGGGCGGGCGCGGGCAAGCGCCGCCTCGATCGTTTCGCCGAGCACGAATTGCTCGCCCAGAAAGCGCATCGCCGCTCGCATTGCCGCGCGTATCACCGGCTCGCCAATGCGGTCGATCGCGCCGTGGAGCGCCCGCGCGAGCCGCGGCGCAGGGGGCGGGGCAGCGACAAGCTTGCCGGTGACGAGCAGGCCCCAGCATGCCGCATTGACGAACAGCGAATCGCTCGAGCCGAGGTGAGCCTGCCAGTCGCCGCGGCCGATCTTGTCGCGGATCAGGGCGTCCGCGGTCGTGGCGTCGGGGATGCGCAGCAGCGCCTCGGCGAGGCACATGAGCGCAATGCCTTCGTCGGAGGACAACGCGAATGCCTGCATCAGCGCATCAGCGCCTGCCGACTGCGCTCGCGCGGCGCGAACGTGGCGGGCAAGCGCGACGGCGCGTACGCGGATCCGTTCGCGGGCTTCGCGCGCGAAGGCGGCGCCAGGCAAGAGCTCGGCGACAACGTCCTCTTCCGGGCGGCGCGCGGCTTCGGCGATCGCCTCACGCAGCGGGTCGCGCGCGATTGCGAGCCGATAGCGCGGCGAGGAAGTCGGCGATGGGAATGCGCTCATCGGTCGGATGGCGTTGACGTTGAGCGTGGCCGACAAGCATAGCGCTTCTTCCCATTCGGCGGTCCGGGCCAGTCGATTGCGGAACGCTGCAGTCCAAACCGCGAAGTGCCGGCGTGCGCTACCCGCGGTTCGCCCACAAGTGACGGCGTGTTGCATCGGACTCGGCGTGGTTGAGCTAACTCTATGAATCTTAGAGCACAATTCCGTGGCATGTCGCTTGCTCGGGCTTGCAGAATGGACCGCTCGATGCTCGCGCGGCTGGTTCGCATCCTCTGGCCGTTTGTCTCGCTCTGGCTGCTTCTAGCCGGCGCCGTACTGCTCATTTCGCTGCTCGAGATCCGCGCCGACCGCGCTGCCGCGATCGAGGAGGCGCACCAGGACGCCGAGAGTTTTGCCCGGGCTGCGCGCGTGCACGTGGCCGAGACGCTCGACCGATACGATCGGACGCTGTCGCTGTTCAAGCTCGCGCACGAACGGCGCATGGTGGCGCAGCCGCTCACGGCGCTCGCCGAGACCCTCCGGCTGGGGAGCGGTGGCGGCGCCCGCCGGATCGATCAATACGACCGCGAGGGCCGTTTGGTCGCGAGCACGGATCCCGAACGGTACAGCGCGCCCGCGTCGATCGCGGAGCGCCGTCACTTCGAAGATGCACGCGCAAACGGCTCCGGCGATCTGCAGATCGCGCAGCCGATCACCGCCGGAAAATCCGGCACCTTCGCGATCCCGGTCGTCAAGCGGCTCGACACCGCGGAGGGCGGCTTCGACGGTGTGCTCGTGAGCACGCTCGACGCAGCAGAGCTGCGGGCGGCGATTCGCAGCGTCGCGGCGAGCGACCGGATGATCCTGGGACTCGTGGATCGCAACGGACGCGTCTATGCAGCGAACGCGGGCGTCGTTGCCGGAACCGCCGACCCTCTGTTCGCGCTTGGCCCGACGCCGCAAGGCGGCAGCTCCGAGCTGATTTCGGTGGCCGGGCGTCCGAGCCTCGTCGCGCGGGCGGAAATCCCCGGTCGCGACCTCATGGTCTTCGCCGCGGTCGACGAGGACGCGATGCTTGCAGCGCACCGCCGCCACGCGCGCATGACGCTCGCCTTCGCCTGCCTCACGCTGGCCGCGATCACGCTGGCAGTCCTGCTGGTCGGTCGTCGTGCGTTGCTCGAACGCGACCGGCGCCGGCAGCTCGAACGGCAGTACGAGGAAGTCCGCAGCCGCGCGAGCACCGATCCGTTGACGGGCGTGGCCAACCGCGCCGCCTTCGACGACCAGTTGCGCGTCGCGCACGCGATCCTTGCAGCCGATGGGCGTCCGTTCGTGCTGGCGTTCATCGACGCCGACCGCTTCAAGGCGTTGAACGACAAATATGGCCACGCGGTGGGCGACCGCGTGCTGAAGCGCGTCGGCAGGATCCTGCGCGAGGGCGTGCGCAACGACGACGCGGTCGCACGCCTCGGGGGCGACGAGTTCGCGGTCTTGATGCCGGGGGGCAATGCGCTCGCGATGCGCCGCGTGTTCGAGCCGTTGCGGGAGCTGCTGAACGCGATGGTCGCCGACGAGAAGTGGCCGATCAGCTTCAGCATCGGCGTGGTTGCGTTCGAGTCCGCGCCACGGCGCCCGCGCGACGCGATCAACCTTGCCGACCGCACGATGTACGATGTGAAGTCGCACGGGCGTGACGGCGTGCGCTACGCGATCTACCGCGAAGGCGCCTTGATGCCGGACTTCGGGTTCGCGCAGAGCGCCGCGTGAAACGGTGCAGTCGCGGCGCCGCGGCATGGGTGCGATGAGGAGCCGGCGTGCGCGAAGGTTTCACCGCAGCGACGATGAACGAGCGAGGCAAGGGGCGACTGCCCGGCCTCGTCGGTTTTCGCGTCGTTGCGCTGGAGCACCTGATGCTCGTCGCCGAGCTTGACGTTCGCGAAGAGCTGCTCGCGCCCAACGGCTTCCTGCACGCGGCTACGGTAGTCGCGCTCGCCGACACGGCCTGCGGCTACGGCTGCCTCGCGCATTTGCCGGACGCCGCAGAGAGCTTCACCACGCTCGAGCTCAAGGCGAATTTCCTCGGTACCGCGCGCGAGGGCACGCTCGCGTGCATCGCCAAACCTGCGCATCTCGGCCGCACGACGCAGGTTTGGGATGCGACGGTCACGCGCAAGAACGACGGCGCGGCGATCGCGCTGTTCCGTTGCATGCAGCTGGTCCTCTATCCGCGGGAGCGCGCGGCCGGGCAACGTTAGTTCGCCATACCATTGGCATGCGCTATGGGCAAACGCCCGCGCTGCTGTATGGGACCGTTGGAACCGCCCAATTCGAAGGAAACATGAGGATGTCATGGCCGCCTATCGGCTCGAACTGATCTCACATTGCCGCTCGGATTCGCTAGCGGCTAAGGGATAGTCAAGTTGTCGTCTTCAGAATGTGCCGCTATGCGTCATATATTGACGTTGAGCGTCGTTTTCTGACGCACAGCGTTATTTCGTGATGGCGAGAAAGAACACACGCTTAAGACTTGTCGAAATTGAATAGTCCAATTTGCGCAGGACGGGCGCCATTCGGCACTTGACGGCATGACACCCGCATCACGTATGCTTCTTCCCGCCGACGCGAGCCCCGCTGAGCTCGCGTTCCACGTTTCTATCGAGTTTTCCGGGGAGGCTGCATGACCAGGATTCCGTCCAACCTGCGGGGCGCGTTCGCATCCCCGCTGCGCTTGCTCACGATGTGCGGGTTGATGCTGTACGCCGTGCACAGTTCCGCGGTGCTCGGCCCGGACTTCAACGGCGATGGCAATGCCGACGTGGCCTGGCACAACGGCAGCACCGGGGAATCCGCGATCTGGTTCATGAGCGGTGCCGCGCTGGCAGGCGGCGCGGGTCTCATGCCCAACGGCACCTGGGTGGAAACGCATTTCGCCGACTTCAACAACGACGGCAGGTCCGACATCGTCTGGCGGAACACCGTCACCGGCGAAACCGCAATGTGGCTGATGAACGGCGGCTCGATCATCGGCGGCGCGGGGCTCATGACCGATCCCAACTGGGAGATCACCCATACCGGGGATTTCAACGGCGATGGAAGGGCCGACATCGTCTGGCGGCACGCGAACGGCGCGACGGCACTCTGGATCATGAACGGCACGGCGATCGTCTCCGGCGCGTCGCTGCTCAACAGTCCCAACTGGCGGATCACGCACGTCGCCGACATGGATAACGACGGGAATAGCGACATCCTCTGGCGCAACCAGAGCACCGGCGAGACCGTGATCTGGTTCATGACCGGCGGCGCGATCAAGGGCGCCGCGACGCTCGTCACGAATAACTCGCTGTACGTGATGCACGTCGCCGACTTCAATGCTGACGGCAGGAAGGATGTGATGTTGCGCAATTCGGCGAACGGCCAGACGATCATCTGGCTGCTCAACAACGGCACGTTCGTCAGTGGCGCAACTATCCTGGCCGATCCTAACTGGATCGCGACACATGTCGCCGACTTCAGCGGCGACGGCAAGGCCGACATCCTCTGGCGCAACACCGTATCGGGCCAGACGGCGATCTGGATCATGAACGGCACTTCGTTCGCCGGCGGCGACGTGATCATGAACGATCCGGCGTGGCGGCCGACGCATGTCGTCGACTTGAATGGCGATGGCAAGGGCGACATCATCTGGTTCAACGAGGACACCGGTTCCACCGCGAACTGGATCATGAATGGGACCTCGCTGATCGGTGGCGGTGGCCTGCTCAACAACCGGTGGTGGCAGACGACGACGGTCGGCGACACGAGCAACCCGCTCGGCTACCTGTCCACGCTCGCCGAGCGCGAGGCGATGCGGTTCCTGACGCAGACGACGATGGGACCGACCGAGGCCGGCTACCAGCGTGCGCGCGAATTGCACCTCGACACGTGGCTGTACGAGCAGTTCATTGGCCCGCCGTCGTCGCATGTCAGCTACCTCAACAGCATCCTGACGACGGCGCGCCCGCTGACGCTGGTCGATGACTTCATGGAGAGATGGTGGAGTGACGCGGTGACCGCCGGCGACCAGTTCCGCCAGCGCGCGACGTATGCGCTGAGCCAGGTGCTCGTCCTCTCGACGAACGACCCGGTGATCAACAACCAGCCGTACGCGTTTGCCGCTTACGAGAACATCCTCAGGAACAACGTCTACGGCAACTATCGCCAGCTGCTGAAGGAGGTGACGCTCTCCCCGGCCATGGGCATGTACCTGAACCTGCTGGGCAGCCAGAGGGGCAACGGCACGACGACGTTCCCCAACGAGAACTACGCACGGGAACTGCTGCAGCTCTTCTCGATCGGACTGTTCCAGATGAACGACGACGGGACCTACAAGGTCGACGCCAACGGCCAGCTGATTCCGACGTACGACCAGGCGGTCATCGAAGGCTATGCGGCGGCACTTTCCGGCTGGGCGTTCGGTGGCGCGACGGCAGGGACGACCTCGGCGCTCGGTGCCTGCCCGGCGCCGCTCGATCCGACGGTGAATGCGCAGTTCAGCACCAATCCGACGAACCTCGGGACCCGGCCGGAGTGCTACTACCCGTTCCCGATGAAGGGATGGCAGAGCCGGCACGAGCCAGCGAGCAAGATGATCCTGTCGGCGCCCTGGGTGCTGAACGACACCTTCGTGACGACCACCCTCTCCAACCCGGTCGGAGCCACGCAGGTGACGCTGGATCTCGAAGCCGTTCTCGACAGCGTGTTCATGCATCCGAACACGCCACCGTTCGTCTGCAAGGCGCTGATCCAGCGGCTCGTGACCAGCAACCCGACGCCCGGCTACGTCGCGCGCTGCTCGGCCAAGTTCAGGGACGATGGCTTCGGCGTTCGCGGCAGCATGAAGGCCGTCTGGCGCGCGATCCTGATGGACCCCGAGGCCCGCACGCCCGGCAACGTGCGCGACTCGCAGTACGGCAAGGCCAAGGAGCCGGTGCTGCGCTTCACTACGCTGGTGCGCACGCTGGGCGGCAAGTCGACGTCGCTGCGCTACCGCTTCAGCGACTTCTCGAACCCGCAGAACTCGCTGGGGCAAAGCCCGTATCGCGCGCCGACGGTGTTCAACTTCTACGACCCGGATTACGTGCCCGAGGGCGGCTTCCAGGCTGCCGGCAAGTTCGCGCCTGAGCTGCAGATCCTGACCACGACGACCGCCGTAGGCGGGAACAATTTCATCAACAACCTGATCTACAACGGCCAGAACGGGGTAGGAGGTGCGGCCGCAGATCGTGTCATGCTCGATTACTCGACACTGATTCCGCTCGCGACCAGGCCCGCGGTGCTGATCGAACGGCTGAATTTCCTGCTCCTCGGTGGAAAGATGTCATTGCCGCTGCGGCAGCAGGTGAACAAGGCCATCGAGGCGCTGCCATCGGCCACGCTGGCGAACCAGACGGATCGCGTCAAGGCCGCGGTCTACCTGATGACGATGGGTCCCGAGTTCACGGTTCAGAAATAAGGGGAGCGACCATGAAAGCGCATGACAACACCTACGTACCGCCGCGCCGTCGCTTCCTGCGCACGCTGTTCGGCGCCGCCGCCGGCTACACGACGCCGTTCCTGCTCGACCTCGACCGTATGGCGGCGTTTGCGCAGACGACCGACTACAGGGCGATGGTCTGCCTGTTCCTGTTCGGCGGCAACGACAGCCACAACCTGATCGTTCCGGTGACCGGGCCGGCCGGCTTCACGTACGCTGACTACTTCAATTCGCGCACCTCGCTTGCGATCGGGCAGGGTGCACTGCTGCAGGTCGCACCGGCGAACCTGCCGGGGCAGGTGTTCGGCTTTCACCCGAGCATGCCCGAACTGCAGAGCCTGTTCATCCAGGCCAAGTGCGCGGTCGTCGCCAACGTCGGCAACCTGATAAGGCCGCTGACGAAGACGCAATACCAAGGCGGCGTCGGGCGCCCGTCGCAGCTCTTCTCCCACTCGGACCAGACCACCGCGTGGATGACGTCGATCCCGAACCTGCCGCTCTCTACGGGCTGGGCGGGCCGGATTGCCGACAACATCCGCTTGATGAACACGAACAGCACGGTATCGACGTCGATCTCGCTGTCGGGCACGAACATCATGCAGCGGGGACGGTACGTGATCCCGCAATCGGTCTCGTCCAGCGGCACGAGCGCGGTGTCGGGCTACAACCCGGTCGCCAACCCGCAGACCGCGGTGGGCACCGCGATTCAGAGCATGCTTCTGCAGCCGCGCCGCGACCTGTTCGACGACTACTACATGGACACGCTGACCAAGGCGGTGGACCTGAATCAGGCGATGCTGCCCCAGAATCTGCCCGTCTTGACGACCGTGTTCCCGAACACGAGCATCGGCAACCAGCTCAAGATGATCGCCCGCATCATCGCGATGCGGAGCACGCTCGGCATGAACAAGCAGATCTTCTTCTGCTCGATGGGCGGCTTCGACACGCACAGCGGGCAGCTGGCGTCGCACACATCCCTCTACCAGCAGATCAGCCAGGGGCTCAGCGCGTTCTACAACGCGACAGTCGAGATGAACATCGCGGACAAGTGCCTCGCGTTCACCGCGTCCGACTTCGGCCGAACGCTGTCCAACAACCAGGGCGGGACCGATCACGGCTGGGGTTCGCACCAGCTCGTCGTCGGCGGCGCGGTGCAGGGCGGCAGGATCCACGGGCAGTTCCCGCCAGTCACCTTCAACCACAACTGGGACGTCGGCCAGGGCCGCCTGCTGCCAACGACGTCGATCGACCAGTATGGCGCGACAATCGCGCAATGGTTCGGCGTTCCGGCAGCAGACCTTCCCACCGTGTTCCCCAACCTTCCCAATTTCAGCGCCAACGGCTGGGTGCTGCCGTTCCTCTGATGCGCTGACGCGGCGCGGCCGCGAGGGCCGCGGTCGCAGCCTCGGCCCTTCGGGCGATGGCACTGCGGCGCAACGCGACCCCAAGCTAGGGGGATGCGTTGCGCCGTTTCCTTTTGGGGGCCGCTGCCGGCATCGTGCCGGCTCGCGGGCGGGTGCGACCGACCGCGCATGGACCGTCCTCCGTTCGTTCCGGCTGTCGTCGTTGCGCTTGCCACGTTCGCGGCGGGCGTGACCATGCTGCAGTTGCAGGCAACGCTGCCGCCGCCGTCGCCATGGCTCGCCAGTGGCGCGATCGCACTCGCCATGTCGGCATGTCGCCTTCGCCCATTCGCGCCGCCCGGCCTTCGGTTCCTGCTCCACGGCCTGCTCCTGCTCGCCGGCATGTTCGCGATCGGGTTCGGCTTTGCGGCTGCGCGTGCCGTGCACCGCCTGGCTGATGCGCTGCCGGAAGAATGGGAGGGCGAGGAACTGCAAGTCGTCGGCGTCGTGGACGAATTGCCGCGTCCGGGCCTGCACGGCGTGCGGTTCGCGTTCGCCGTCGAGCAGGTGATCACGCCCGGAGCCGCGGTGCCGCGGCGGCTCTCGCTCGCATGGTATGCGCGGCCGCCACCCGCGTCCGAAGCCGACGAGGCGCAAGCCCCGCCCGAGCTTCTGCCCGTCGTGCACGCCGGCGAACGCTGGCGGCTCACGGTGCGGGTGGCCCGTCCGCATGGTAGCGTCAATCCCGCCGGGTTCGATCTCGAGAGCTGGCTGTTCGCGCACGACCTGCGCGCCACCGGTTCGGTGCGGCCCGAACGCGACAACGTGCGTCTCGACGCGTTCGCCGGCCGGCCGGGTGACCACGTCGAGCGCGCGCGCGAACGCATCCGCGACCGCATCTTTGTGACGTTGCCGGAAGCGCGTTACGCGGGCGTGCTCGCTGCGCTCACCGTAGGCGACCAGCGCGCGATTCCGGAACCGCAGTGGGCGGTGTTCAACCGTACCGGCGTTTCGCATCTCGTCAGCATCTCGGGCCTGCACGTGACGGCGTTTGCCATGCTCGCTGCCGGACTTGCGGCTGCGCTGTTGCGATTCTTCCCGATGATCACGTCGCGCTGCCCGGCGCGCAAGGTCGCCGTGCTCGCGGGATTTTGCGCAGCAGCGGGCTATGTCGCGCTGGCCGGGGCCGAGGTGCCTGCGTTGCGCACGCTCGCGATGCTTGCGGTCAGCGCTGCGGGACTTTGGCTCGGGCGCCCCGGAACGGGCCGGCTCGTGTGGTTGTGGTCGCTCGTTGCCGTGCTGCTGCTGGACCCGTGGGCGCCACTCGCGCCCGGCTTCTGGCTGTCGTTCGGTGCGGTGGCGATGCTGATCTACGCGCTCGGCTCGCGCCTTTACGATCGGCCGGCCGGACTCGCCGCCCGCATGCTGCACACGCTACAACAGGCGGGCCGCACACAATGGGCGGTGACGATCGGACTCGTGCCGCTCACGCTCGCCCTCTTCGGTCAGGTGTCGCTGGTCTCGCCGGTTGCCAATGCGCTCGCGATTCCGCTTGTCACGTTCGTCGTGGTTCCGATAGCGCTTCTCGCGGTCGCCGTCCCGGTTGCCGCGATGTGGGATTTCGCGCATCGGGCGCTGGAACTGCTGATGCACGCGCTGGAGCCGCTCGCCGCGCTTCCCGAGGCCGCATGGCAACAGCATGCGCCGCTGCCGTGGACGACGGCAGCCGGCCTGGCCGGGGTCGCGCTGCTTCTCGCGCCGCGCGGGGTACCGGGACGCGCGTTCGGCGTCGCGTGGCTCCTGCCGCTGTTTCTGGTGTGGCCACCTGCGCCGCCCGCGGGCAGTGCGGTGGTGACGGTGCTCGACGTCGGCCAGGGGCTCGCGCTCGCGGTGCGTACCGCGCAGCACGCGCTCATCTACGATACCGGACCGCGCTACTCGGAGAGCGCGGACGCGGGCGGGCGCATCGTCGCTCCGTTCCTGCGCGCTGCCGGCATGCCGGCGCTGTCGGGTCTGATCGTGAGCCACAGCGACACCGACCACTCCGGAGGCGCACTGTCTCTACTTGCAACGGTGCCGGCGGCGTGGATGTCGTCATCGCTCGCCGATGACAACGCGATCGTGCAGCGCCAGCGCGAGCACGGCAGCGCAACGCGCTGCGAGGCGGGCCAGCGCTGGGAATGGGACGGCGTCCGTTTCGCGATGCTGCATCCGGACGCACCCGCGTATGGCGACGCGCTCCGCAAGGCCAACGACCTCTCGTGCGTGTTGCGCATCGATACGGTGCACGGGAGCCTTCTCGTCACCGGCGACATCGAGGCGCGGAGCGAGTACGAGCTGCTCGTGCGCGATCGGCAATCGCTTGCCGCCGACGTCCTGATCGTGCCGCACCATGGCAGCCGCACATCGTCCACGCCGGCATTCATCGCCGCCGTCGCGCCGCGAATCGCGATCGTCACCGCGGGGCATCGCAACCGCTTCGGACATCCGCGTCCCGACGTCGTTGCCCGCTATCTTGCCCGCGAGGTCGCGCTGCCGCGCACTGACCAGGACGGTGCGGTCATTGTGACGCTTCGAGACGGCGGTGTGGCGATCGAGCGGGTGCGCGAGACCGCGCGACGCTACTGGCATGCGGCGCGCGCTGGCCCGGAGCAACTCCGGTGACCGCATTCCGGGGATTCATGCGTCTGCTAGCATCGGCGCGAATGGGTCGTGATCTCCCTTTGCTCGCATGGGCTGCGCGCACGCTTGCCGCACTCTGCGTTGCGTTCGTGTACTGGGCGGAGGCGTGCGCCGGCGGGACACCGGCAACCGAGCTCAAGCTCTCGGTCGCGACGAGCCCGGCGCTGCCGCTCGGACGCGCCGCACAGCGCTGGGCCGAGCGCGTGAACGAAGGCACGCAGGGCGCGCTCGCGGTGCGACTTCATCCCGGGGCCGTGCTGGCATACCGCGATCCCGCGCGCGAGTTCGCCGCGCTGCGGGACGGGCCGGCCGATCTCGCCGTCGGCTCTGCGCTGCAATGGTCGCAGCAGGTGCCTGCGCTCGGTGTCTTCGGCCTGCCGTGGATCGCGCCCAGCGACGGCGACCTCGAGCGGGTGGCCCGCAGCGCGGCGCTGCGCAAGGCGCTGGCGCAGGCGCTCGATCGCGCCGCGGTGACGCTGGTCGCCGTCGCGCCGCTTGGCCATCGCGATATCGTGACTGTGACAAGGACGATCCGCGAGCCGGCGGATCTGCGCGGACTGCCGGTGCGAACGGCCCCGCTGCCGATGGTGCAGGAACTGTTTGTCGCCCTCGGTGCGCTGCCGCAGTCCACGCCGCTTGCCGACGCGCAGGGCGAGTTTGCGAGTGGTGCGCTGGCGGGCCAGGAGGGCCCGTCGACGTCGCTTGCGGCGGCGCGCATTTACGCGTTCGGCCCCACGCACCTCACGCTGTGGGGCGCGGTCGGCGACGCGATGGTATTCGCCATGCGCAAACCGGTGTGGGAGAGCCTCTCGGAGGAACAACGGCAACGGCTCCGAGCGGCCGCCGAGGGCGCGATTGTCGATACGGATGCTCTCGGGCGAGAGTCTGCCGCGCGCGAGCACCTCGCACAAAACGGCGTTGCGCGCGTCCGCCTTACGGCCGCCGGCCATGACGCTTTCAGGGCGGCGGTCGCGCCGATGTATGCCCGCTGGCGAACGGTCGTCGGAAACGATCTGGCAGCGCTCGCGGAAGAGGCGCGCAAGGCGTCCGCGGAGTCGACCTCGGTGCCGACGGCTGTGGCGCCGGCGCCGGGGAAGCCGCCATGACGCGAGCAGTGGCGGGTGAGCGGAACACGACTGCAACCCTGCTCGCGGACACGGTCACGCGCCTTACGCCCGTGAGGGCGTGCCATTTGCAGGGTGCAAGTCCCTGTCGGAGTTGGCCACAGCTCCGTAGCGGAAGGTAACTGCGTCGTCGTGAGGCGGGGTGGGAAGTAACCGGAAGCGAACTGTCGGTCCGTAGGATAACGAACCTGTTTCGGCGGCGTATTGCGGCGAGCCCGCATCCTCGTGGCGAAGCCTGGAAGCAACGCAGCACGCTGTCGTGGCGGATAAAGCGATGTTGCGGCGTACAACGTGTTTGAGGACGGAACGATGGGAAAGTGGCACGTAGCAAGCGGGGAGACCTGTCAGCGGGGTGAACGCGGGCAGGAGTCAGAGTCCCAATAGTACCGAACACGGAGCTCAGTTGGTTGGACCGTGGAGAAGTGCGCCAGAGCAAAAGGCGCATCAGGGAAGTGGGGCAGGAAGGTTGATAGCCAAAGACCGGAGAGAGCAGAGATGAGAGTCGAAGCATCGCCAGTGTCGGAAATGACTAGACGAGATGCAAGCGCGCTGGGAAGCTCCATGCAGCGGAAATTCGCGCCAGCTCCACTCTGGACGGAAGCTATGTTGGCTGCTCTACAAACAGGAGTTCAGGGAGGTAAATGGCACAGTCTGATCGATAAGGTGTCGCGCTTTGAAACCTTGGAGTTGGGGTGGGCACAGGTCGAGCGCAACGCTGGGGCGGCGGGAGTGGACCGGATGAGCGTGGAGCAATTCGCGCATGCACAGGACTGCTATCTGGCCGAACTGGCGCAGGGGCTACGGGATGGGAGTTATTGTCCGCAGCCGGTAAAACGTGTGTACATACCCAAGGGCAAAGGACAACGCCCGCTCGGTATACCTGCCGTCAAAGACCGCGTGGTTCAGGCGGCGTTGAAAGCGGTGATCGAGCCGATCTTCGAGCACGAATTCGAACCGAGGAGCTTCGGCTTTCGGCAGGGTCTGGGCTGCAAAGATGCGTTGCGTGAGGTGGACTGGCATTTGAAAGCGGGCTACTTCTGGGTGGTGGACGCGGACCTGCAACACTACTTTGACACGATTCCGCACGACTCCCTTCTTGCAAGAGTGGGGAACCGGATTGCGGATGGTCGGGTGCTGGCACTCGTTCAGCGGTTTCTCAAGCAAGACATCATGGAAGACATGAAGCGGTGGACGCCGACCTCAGGCAGTCCGCAAGGGGCGGTGATTAGCCCCTTGCTCGCCAACATCTACCTTCACGAGCTTGACGTCGAAATGCGTGAGGCTGGGTTGGTGATGGTGCGATACGCTGATGATGCCGTGGTGTTGTGTCGCAGTCGGGAGGAAGCGGAATCTGCGCTGGCCCGCATGCGTGCTTGGGTGAGTGCGAACGGATTGACGCTACATCCGGACAAGACCCATGTTGGGGACTGCCGTGTCGAGGGTCACGGGTTCGAGTTTCTGGGGTACCGGTTTGAAGCAGGGCAGCGGTGGGTACGCAAGAAAAGTCTGATGTCCTTGCGGGATAAGATCCGCGGCCAGACCACGCGTGGCGCAGGACATTCCATCGCTGCCGTGATTGCGACACTGAACCCGACTCTGCGAGGCTGGTACGGCTACTTCCAACATGCCAACCGGGTTACCTTCTCGTCCATCGACGGCTTTGTTCGCCGCCGGTTGCGGGCGATGTTGCGCCGGCAGCAGCACCGACCGGGTCAAGGACGATGCCTACGCGATCACACAATGGCCGAACGCTTTCTTCGCTGATCTTGGACTGTTCACGATGTACGAGGCCCATCAATCGGCGTGCCAATCCCGATGTGGAAACAACTGACTGGAGAGCCCGTCGCGGGAGAACCGCACACCGGGTTCGGAGGGAGGGGACGGTGATCGCCGTTCCCTACCCCTATACTTACTCATCGGTTCGCACGGGCGGCGCTGGATGGGGGCGATCCGGCCAGCGCCCGGCCGGTCGACGCTGCCGCCGCATTCTTCCACGACGCGGGGCGCGGCAAGGATGACGTCGGCGTGTCGCGCCTGCCGGTGCTGGACGCGCGCGGCATTCCGGCGGGAACCGTGGACGGCCTGAGCGCACGCATCGGTGATGCGCGCTCGCTGTGGGCGACCGGGCGGCTGTCCTGCGTCAACCGCGCACTGTGGATGTGCGAGGTCAACGCCGGACTTTCGGTGCAGGAGGCGATTGCTCGCCCGTACTGATTTATGCCGCGCATTCGGCTCGTAGCGCCGGCAGAGCTAGGGCCTGTTCACACGATGTGCGCAATTGTGGGCATCGTGCGAACAGGCCCTAGACGAAACGTCCCAGCCGGACCGCAGTCTCGCCCTTTTTCGGACGCCGTGTCGGCATGATCAGCACACAGTCATCGTAGGGCGTGTGAATGTCGCACTCGCCGTCGCGGGCGAGCAGCGTCCCCGCCTCCGGAACGATGTCAAGGCCCGCGACCGGCACGGCGAACTCGAAGTCCTCGCTCGCGATCGTCACCGCAGCGGTGACCTCGATCGCCGTCTGCTCGCCCGGGGTGCCGCGGTCCAGATGTGCGTCGAGAAGATCGGTGTCCGCCATGCCGAAGTGGCGCAGGAAGCGCAGCACCGATTGCCGCGCGACCTCCGGTGCGGAGCGCTCCCAGTGCTGCCCGCATTCGATCAGCAGCGCGTTGCGCGGGTCGTCCGGATCGTCAAAGAACGCGTAGTCGCGCAGGCGCTTCCCCGCGGCGTGACCCGCGTCGATGACGACGTGTTGCGGGATCCCGAGCGCGAGCGCGAGTTCGAGCCCCTTGCGCTGCCGGCCCGCGAGCGCGAGTGGCGGGCAGGGATCGGTCATCGAATGCAGGTCGAGCAGATAGTCGGCAGCATCGTAGACGGGGCGGAGCGCGCGCGCTCGGGCAAGTTCCGCCGACTGGCGCGGTCCGTCGAGAACCTCCGAAGTCCAAAGCCGGTTGAAGTCCTCGTCCACGCAGCGCGACGCAAACGGATCGTGCAGGTCGAACTGCCGGTACGCGTCCACGTTGGCGAACACACAGGTCAGCGTGCCGCGCAGCGGATGGAAGCCCTGTCCGAGCAGCCAATCGAGCGCGATCGCGCCGCAGACCTCGTTGCCGTGCGTCAGCGCCTGCACGACGACGTGCGGGCCGTGCCGGCTCGAGCCCATACGCCAGACATGGGGAACGCCGGTGTTGCCGGCTGCCCAGCGGCCGAGATCGGGAAACGCGACATCGATCGGGGGCTCGGCCATCGTCGAATCCGATGCGCTCATTGCGCGGGACGACCGGGTCGGCGTGCCGGTCAACGCGCGCACACGTGGTCGGAGAGGCGGTGCATGAACGCCTCGCAGCGCGCAAGCTGCGAAAGCTCCACCCACTCGTTCGGCTGGTGCGCTTGCGCGATTCGCCCCGGCCCGCAGATCACCGTGGGAATGTCGGCACCGAAGAACAGGCTCGCCTCCGTTCCGAACGACACCTTGCCGATCTCGCCCGCGCCGGTGCAGCGGTGCGCGAGCTGCGCGATCTCGGAGTGGTCGTGCGTGTCCATTCCGGGCAGCGTCGAGAGTTGGTCGAACTCGATGTGGGTGGCCGGATCGACTGCGTGCATCTCGGGCACGAACCGCTGCGCGAATGCGGCGACGTCGGCAAAGAACGCGTCCGGGTCGTCGAACGGCAGGTGGCGGATCTCGAACTCGAATGCGCAGTCGCGCGGCACGATGTTGAGCGCGGTGCCACCGCGGATCACGCCCACGTGCACTGTCGTGTAGGGGATGTCGTAGGCGCCGTCGCGGCGCCCCGCGTCGCGGAACTCGCGCGCACGGTGGGCGATGTGGGCGACGATTTCGCAGCCGATCTGCACCGCGTTCACGCCCAGCGGCGTAAGCGAGGAATGCGCTTCGAGGCCGCGCACGCGGCAACGCCAGCCCTTCTTGCCCTTGTGCGCGACGACGAGTTGCATGCCGGTCGGCTCGCCGACGATGCAGCCTGCAGGCTTCACGCCGCGCGCGACGATGTCGGCAATGAGTCGGCGCACGCCGATGCAGCCGACTTCCTCGTCGTAGGAGAGCGCGAGATGAATGGGGCGCTCGAGCCCTCGGCGCAGCCACTCCGGGACGAACGCGAGCGCCGTGGCGGAGAAGCTCTTCATGTCGGTGACCCCGCGGCCATACGCCCTGTCGCCGCGCACGGTGACGGCGAACGGATCGCTGTCCCACTGCTGGCCATCTACCGGAACGACATCCGTGTGGCCCGAGAGCACGATGCCTCGCTGCGTCGCGTTGCCGTCCCGTGCCGGCAGAGTCGCCCACAGGTTCGCTTTCCGTTGCGCGTCGTCGAACGTGAGCTTCGCATCGATGCCGAACCGGCCGAGATAGCCTTGCACCCAGTCGATCAGCGCGAGATTGGAGTCGCGACTCGTCGTGTCGAAGCCAACGAGCTTGCGGATCAGGTCCCAGCCCTTCAGCTGTTCGAAATCAATTATGTCGTCGGGACGGATCTGAGTTAGCGTGGCGGGAGCATTCATCGGCGTGGCTCCGGCGGGCGGGGAACTAGAATAGCACCGGGAGCGCAGCACCGTGGCGGTGCCCGCCGGCGCGTTAGGGGCGTCCTGCCGCGATGTCGAACCCACGACGGTGCGATGGTCTATCCTCGCAGCCGTTGCCGGGTGTCCGGCACCGCCGCCCCGCAGGTCAGCCATAGCGGAGGTATCTCATGAGTCGTGCCCCGTGCCGGATCGCCGTCGCCATCTTCGTTTTCGCCGCATTCGGCGCGTGGTCTGCATTCTCGCGGGCGCAATCCGCGTCGCCGCTCGACCGGATCAAGCTGCCCCCCGGATTCACGATCGAGCAGGTGGCGCAGGTCCCGCAGGCGCGGGCGATGGCGTGGGGCGCGCGCGGAACGCTCTTCGTCGGCTCCAAGGGCGACAAGGTGTTTGCGGTGACGCTGCCCGCCACCGGCGCCGCAAGGGTGGGGGACGTGCGTGTGGTCGCGAAGGACCTGTCGATGCCCGTCGGGGTCGCGTTCCGGGATGGAGCGCTCTACGTGTCGTCGATCGACCGCGTCGTGAGACTGGACGACATCGAGCGCCGGCTCGACTCGCCGCCGTCGCCCATCGTCGTCAGTGACCGGTTTCCCTCGGACCGGCACCACGGCTGGAAATTCATCGCGTTCGGCCCTGACGGCAAGCTTTACGTTCCCGTCGGTGCGCCGTGCAATGTCTGCGACCGCGATGGCTACGCGAGCATCATGCGCATGAACCCCGACGGCAGCGGGCTGGAGGTCGTCGCGCGCGGTGTGCGCAACACCGTGGGATTCGACTGGCACCCGCAGACGCGCGAGCTGTGGTTCACCGACAACGGGCGTGACATGCTGGGCGACGAGCTGCCCCCGGACGAACTCAACCGGCTTGCCAAGTCGGGCCAGCACTACGGGTTTCCGTACTGCCACGGCGGCGCGATCGCCGATCCGGAGTTTGGCAGGAGCGGCAATTGCAGCGATTTCGTGCCTCCGGTGCAGAACCTCGGTCCGCACGTCGCCGCCCTCGGAATGCGCTTCTACACGGGCAGCCAGTTCCCTGCCGAGTACCGCAACCAGATCTTCATAGCCGAGCATGGCTCGTGGAACCGGAGCCGCAAGATCGGCTATCGCGTATCGCTGGTCAAGATCGACGCGGAGGGCAGGGCGACTGCATATCTGCCGTTCGCGGAAGGCTGGCTCGACGGCGAGCGCTCGTGGGGCCGGCCCGCCGACGTACTGGTCGCGCCTGACGGATCGCTGCTCGTCTCGGACGATCAGGCTGGCGCGATCTACCGCATTCGCTATCGTGGCTGAGCGCTCGCGTTGGTACCCGCGTTCGAAAGGCCGCTGACGCGGTACTGCGATGGTTTCGCCACCGGCCCCCGGCGGCCACCAAACTCCTCCACCTGTGGCCACCAAATCCTCCACCTGAGCGAGCTTAGGCGCCCGTAAAGCGAGGCGCCCGACGACGGGACGTTACGCTGCCTCTCACCATCGTGAGGGGGAAGGAGTGAACGTCTTGAAGTCGCATTTGCGCATCACCATTCAGACGCTGCTGCAGGGTGGCGCCACGCAGCGCGAGATCGCGCGCCGCACCGGGGTGGATCGAAAGACCATCCGGCGCTTGGCCGCGGCGGCAAATTCCCCCGGGGTGGCCACCGGCTCTGATGGTGATCCGGACCAAATTCCTCCACCCCGGCCACCGGCTCCGGCCGCGCGAGCGTCGTCGGCCTGCGAAGCGCACCGGGCGTGGATCGAAATGCAGGTGGGGCTCGGTCGAAACGCGGTGAGCATCTACCAGGACCTGGTCGAGAGCCACGGCTTCGCCCATCGCTACAACGCGGTGAAACGGTTCGTGGCCCGGCTCAAGGCTCGCGCTACGGAGCGCTTCGACGTGCTGGAGTTCCTCCCCGGCGAGGAGGCGCAGGTCGACTACGGACAGGGCGCGCCGACGTTGACCGCGAACGGCAAGTACAAGCGTCCGTACTTGTTCGTGATGACGCTCAAGTTCTCGGGCAAGAGCTTCCGCACGACGGTGTGGAAGACCAGTCAGGAGATCTGGGCACAGCTGCACGAGCAAGCCTGGCGGGCATTCGGCGGTGCTGCAGTACGTCGTCTCGACAATCTGAAGGAAGGGGTGCTGCGGCCGGACATCTACGAGCCGGGCTTGAATCCCGTGTATGGCGCGCTGCTGGCGCACTACGGCGTGGTGGCCGATCCTGTCGCGTCGGTGATGAATCGCAAGGGGACGGTGGAAAGCGCGATCAACACACCAGGGCACGGCGTTGAAGGGGCGCCGGTTCGAGTCAATCGACGCAGAACGCGTGGCTCGCGCATTGGGAGGAGCGCTGGGCAGCGCTGCGCATCCACGGCCGCAAGAAACGCCAGGTGCTCGAGATGTTCCGCGAGGAACAACCGCTCTGCGGCGTTGCCGGTAGCGGGCTTTCATCCCTTCAAGCAAGGTACGCGCACGTGACGACGCCGGCCTGGTGCAAATCGACGGCGCCTACTACGCGGCGTTGCGGCCGCACCGCACAGCGAGGTCACGGTGCGCGTCTATGCGCGCGCGATCGAGATCTCGATGCCGGCGGGCAAGTCCTGCGCGCATGAGAAGACGACGCGCAAGGGCGCCTGTGCTCGAGAGCGCGGATCGGTTGTTCAATCCCTCGCGCGAGACGGCACGCTTGCTGACGCGGGTGGAGAAGATCGGACGCACACGCCGCGCTCGCCGCGAACTGTTCGCTCGTCTCGGCCGTCGGGCCAGCGGGCGATTTATGGCCTGGCGAACCTGCCGCGCCGCTACCGCGTGCCGCCATGAAGCCGTTTGTGCGCGTCTGCTCGCCGCGCAGTGCGTGTGTTCGCCGCGGTCCGCCGCGCCTCGAACACCAGGTACTCCGGTGTGGCGACGCCCGAACTCACCAGGCCGGTCCGCAGATCCGGGCCATCACCGAGTATCAATCGTTCTGGGAAACGCACTCCAGGCGCAACCGAGGAGGATTCCGATGCCCATGTCTATCACTGAACTCGAACGTTCCCTACGCAGCTTGCGGCTATCTGGCATGAGCGCCACTCTGCAAGCCGCGCGTTGCAGGTAGCCAGCCACGACATGGATTTCATCGAGGCCTTCGGCTGGCTGGTGCAGGATGAGCTGGACCGCCGCCGCTCGCGCCTGCTCGACCGCCGCTATACGCTCTCCGGTCTCGCCGAGCGCAAGGACTTGGCGAGTTTCGACTGGACCTACAACCTGCGCCTGCCCAAGCGCCAGGTACTCGAACTGGGCACCCTCAAATTCATCGACGCCAAACAGGACGCGCTGCTGATCGGTCCACCTGGCACGGGGAAGAGCCATGTCGCGAAGGCTCTGGCGCTGCTCGCCGTGCAACGCGGCTACAAAGTCGTCTATCGCGAGGCCCATCAGCTCATCGAAGACATCAACGAAGCGCGCGAACTCGGTCAGCTGCGCAAATACCGCGCCAGCTCAAAGCCGCCGAACTGCTGCTCATCGACGATCTGTTCCTGCGCAAACTGCCCACCCACGCCGGCGACGAGCTCGCCGATGTGTTGATGAGTCGTTACGAAAAAACGTCCACGATCATCACCTCCAACCGTCCGATCGACGACTGGACGCGATTGCTCGGCGACGTGGTCGTCGTCACTCCGCTGCTCGACCGCCTCATGCACCACGGCCACCTCCTGAAGTTCGAAGGCAAGAGCTGGCGCCTCAAAGAAGCCGCCGCACGGGTTGCCAAGCACATCTCATCCAACTAAAGTCTCTTCGTACTGCTGTCGGGGTGGAGGAGTTTGATCTGGCTACAGGTGGAGGATTTTGAGGTGGCAGGGACCGGCCCGATGTTTCTGGACCGCGCGCGTCCTTCTGCTCAGCCTCCTGCGTTCCTGATGCGCAATTGCCCTGGCGTTCGCCGCGGGCTGCCTGGGTTAAGGGTTGTGCGATGCCCGTCCTTACGCGCAGGCGTGCGGGATGGCGACGCGGCCACGCAGGCAGGTGTTGGACAAGCCTCGAGGGAGCAAACCCCGCCGACGGCAACTCACGGCAAAGGGCCGGCATTGTAGAAGAGCCCCGGCGATCGCACACCAACGGGTCGCTGTCTCAACGTTCGCCGAGATCCTCGGATCCCAATTCAATCGGACGACCGTGTGGCGTGCGGTGCGCAGCATGGTCCCAGGCTTCGGCATAACGGGCAAGTTCGGCCCCCGTAGTCGCGCCCTTGCGGGTAACCAGCGTCTCGAGCGTGGCCAGCCAGTGGTGGTAGTAGGTGTCGCCGAGGTCGGCATCGCCTGCGGCCTGCGCGTGGCGGATCTGTTGCGACAGCGCATCGGCCCATTCATTCCAAGTGAACAGTCCGCGCTCGTGCAACTGGACGACCAACGCGAAGGCATGCGCCTCCCAGGGTGCGCGAAAGACCGGTTCATCCGCCGCGCTGCTCGGCAGTCCGGGTAAGTTGGCGGGATCGATCAACTCGCTTCCAGATAGGGTTCCCAGGCATCCACGGAAACGTGAAGGCCCGACGCCGCGGCGTCGCCCCACAGCTCGCGGCCGTCGAAGACCACGGTGTAGAGCCATTGCGGATCCTCGCCCGCGCCCTGCGCGTGCGCATCGGCGAATACGTGCATGCCGTGCAGGCGCTCGATGCGACCGGCGCAGCCGGCTGCATAGCCGGGCAGCCGGGTGTGGTGCGATACGTGCCCGGCCCGCGTGCGGACCACGTCGCCGACCGCAAAACGCGCAGGCCGCGTGGCCGGCCTTTCGGTCGGCGATCCCATCGCCAGCGAGGCCGGCACGTCGGCCGCGGCCAGCCGGCGTGGGATGGGCAGCGGCGGTATCAATGCGTGGCCGCGGGACAACTCGTCGCGCGAGACCAGTCTGCGCTCGAGCAGCAGCGATTCCAGCGCGCCAATCCAGACCTGGTAGTAGCTAAGGGTTGCGTAATCGGGCAGCGTCTCGCGCGCGGCGCGGCTCATGTCGAGATTCCAACTGCCGGTGGCCCCCATCGCAATCGTTACCGCGAGCGCGCGAGCCTCCCATTCAGCGTGAAAGCACGCATCTTCCGGTTCGTTGACGATGGGCGCCGCGCATGGCTTGCCGCCAAGATCGGCGCGGGTCGTATAGGTCATGCCGGTGCTCTCGGCAGGCCGGTGCCGATCATCGAGTCTCGGGTCACGAGTGCTGCAAGTTGCACTTCCGTGAATCCTTGGGTCGCGGGCGGGCGCTGCGGCAGCACGAGATAACGCACCTCGGCGGTCGAATCCCACACCCGGATCTCGACATCCGGGGGCAGCGCGACCCCGAATTCGGCCAGCACGCCGCGCGGATCCCTGACCACACGCGAGCGGTACGGCGCGCTCTTGTACCAGACCGGCGGCAGGCCCAGCACGGGCCAGGGATAGCAGCTGCACAGCGTACAGACAACGAGGTTGTGTCGCTCCGACGTGTTCTCGACGACCACCATGCGCTCACCCTGGCGGCCGCTGTAGCCCAACGAAGCAATTGCCGCGGTGGCATCGCGCAGCAGCCATTCGCGGTATCCCGGGTCGACCCAGGCCTTGGCTATCACCCGCGCGCCGTTGCGGGGGCCGATCTTGGTCTGGTAGGTGTCAATAAGGACATCCAGCGCGGCCGGATCGATGTAGCCCTTCTCGGCCAAGACCGTCTCGAGCGCGCGCACGCGCAGCTCCATCTCGTCGAGATGGCTGTGGTCGAGATCATCGTCGGCGTTGGCCATCGCACTATGCTACGCCAAAGGGTGTGGATGGACGTAGTGTGCTTTGCGCGAACCCGCCCGCTATTCGGGACCGGACCCACGGGCGTCCAGCGTTGCGGCGAAGCCGGCCTGGTCGCGCAGCACGTAGGTCACGGGCAGGCACCGATGCGCGTGGGATTGCATTCGTGCAAGGGGCGACGGAAAGCCGATTCAAGCGCATGAGCCCGAGGCGCGATTGCTCGCATCCAAGGCAGAGCGAGTTGCCGATATGGGTTTATTTTGGTCAATCGCGACGGTCTCACATCGGCCAGAGGACGTTAGGGCCGTTTCCCGATGGCTGACATTCACTCAGAAGCCGCGGGTGACGGTCTTGCGTGAATGGCCCCAGAATCGGGCCATGTCAACCCCATCGCCCCGGTCGCCAGCGGCCCGAGAGCGGGCGGCCAAGCGCTGGTATGTGTACTTGATTCTGTGCCGCAGCAACGCGGGGCGTTAACGTCATTGACGAGACGAAACGCGCACTCCAAGAAATCGAAAGTGTGCGCCAGAGGCCCTCTCAGATTTCAACAGAGGCACTTTGCTCGATGGGCTCGACGATGACCTACTTGCGGGACGAAAACGACACACCTACTCCGTCGAAAACCGATACCCAGCCTTCATCGCGTCCTCGCGAAACATCTTGACGGTTTCCAACGAGAACTCGGATAGGTCCTTTCCAACCGTATCCAGCTTTTTCAATAGATCGTTGGTAACGGTAATGATGTGGCAACCAATGGCATCAGCCTGAAAGATGTTCAAAAGCTCACGTGGGCTTGCCCAGATCAGTTCTTGGTTAGTGTACTGTGCAAGAATTCTTACCGCCTCCGACATGAGAGGAACCGGATCACGGCCCGTATCCGCAACGCGTCCAGCGAAAACGGAAACGCATGAGGGAGCGCCACCCGCCATTGCAGCAGCGACCTCTTGCACTTGGCTCAACGTCATCAACGCGGTAACGTTTAGCTTTACCCCTTGCTTGGCCAGCGAATGAATGAGCGGTGCAGCGGATTGGCCGAGTGTATTAGTGACTGGAATCTTTACATAGACGTTTCGTCCCCACGCACCGATGCGGAGTGCCTGTTGCTCCATCTCCTCGAAATCATCGGAGAACACCTCGAACGATATTGGCCGATCGGCTATCGCAATCAGGATATCCTTGGCAAATACTTCGTAATCGCCAATACCCGCTTTGCGCATCAGGGTGGGATTGGTCGTGAAGCCCTTGATGAATGGTTTGCGATACATGTCGAGCATGCCAGCCTTGTCAGCACCGTCAGCAAAAATGCGTATACGCAGGTCTTTTATTGTCTTCAAGACTGTCTTCCTTCTACTGAATTCAAATGCTGCTCCACATTCGCAACTATCCAGTGTGCCGCGTCAAGAAGAGTGGAACATCGGTGATCGGCCGGGACTGCCGAAGAAGGTTCATCGTATCCTTTATCAACCAAAATGGTCTTGCATCCTGCCGCCTGTCCGGCAATGACATCTTTCCAACGATCCCCTACCATATACGAACTTTTCAGGTCTAAGCCAAGGTCGCTCGCGGCGGATAGCAACATTCCCGGTAGTGGTTTCCGGCACTCACACCGATCTTCGTCATCGTGATAACAAACGTAAAACGCATCGAGCGTCATCTACACCGGGATCGCGCTTGACGTCGAGCGGCGCGATACGCACAGCACCTCCGGCAGCGGGGGCGCGATACACGCGAAACCCGAATCCACCGCGTCGTGGCTTCCACAGCGCCTTCCTCGAGCGCCAGCTCGCCGACATTGCTGGGCGGGAACGGACGGCCATTGCGAACGATGGCCTTGTTAATGACACCGTCCCGATCCAAGAAGACACAGCGTCGCATTATCTGACCGCCGATTCCCACTTAGTCTGACTTTTCTTCAACATTGGATGTGACACAAGAAGATGCCAAACGACGGCCTGAAACGCCTCGGCGTGGGGAGTGATTGACTCGGCATTTACGGTGGGTATGATCACACACACATCGGCCACTTTCGCTGTGTATCCTCCGTCGCGGGCAACAATGCCTACGACCTCGGCGCCGACTTCCTTAGCATATTTCAAGGCCTGGACCACATTTGGGCTGATGTTTCGCTCGAGGTCCCCTCCCCCGACGGAGAAGACAAAAATCATATCTCTTGTCGTCAACCGACTGACCTTGAGCCACTCAATAAAGACGCTTGCCCATCCTTCGTCATTGGTCCGAGCCGTCAGTTCGGAGACGTTATCGGTGGGCGCGTAGGCCTCGATGCCGATGATCTTGCGGAAGTCGTTTACTGCATGCGAGCAGTTCCCGGCACTCCCCCCTACGCCGAGAAAAAAAAGACGACCTTGTCGGTCGCGCAACTGAGCCAGGAGCCTTGCCATTCTTTCTATGGCGTCAACATCGATCCGAGCAAGAATTTCCTTGGTCTCGTTAAGGTGCTGTAGGGTGAATGTCACCTGACGTCTCCTTGGCCTGCAAATATTGCCTAAGCTCTTCAAGCCCGTCGAGTGAACCGATCTCGTAGAACCTTTCGGCGACCTCAAACCCCGCTAGTTGCCCTTCTTGGAGAAGCTGTTGATAAAGATTTGCAAGATCGTATGGTTCGTCACAGGAAATACGCTTGAACGCATCGCGACGGAAAGCACCTAGACCGTAGTCGATATACTTCATGCGGGGAGTCCGCCGAGTCTTGTCATACGTTACGACCTGTCCGCCAACGAACTCGACATTACTCCGGTCCCATCTTCCCTCATTCCGAAACACGGTCATTTGCGCCGCTTTACCACTGCTCAAGAACGCAGCCTCGACGTCGTGGAAACTACAGGTTAGATAGGAATCTCCATACAGAACTAGGAACTCCGGTTCCAGCAGTGCCCAAGCATGGCGAATGGCTCCTGCCGTTCCGCGTAGTGTTTCCCCGTCAAAGGAACACTTTATGTCCATCGCGAATTCGGATCCGGTGCCGACAAAGTCGCGCACCATTTCGCCAAGATGTCCCAGGCAAAGGACAACACGTTCGAAGCCCTGACCTCGTAGTAAGCGCAATTGATGGCCAATGAACGGCTCACCAGACATCGACGAGCGCCTTCGTCATGCTTCCGAATGGCCAATCGGGTGGCAAGATGCAAGCTGGAGGCGGCGAATCAAAAGACTATCTGCCGCCGAGAAGCGAAAGCGTACTTCTTCTAGCCCCGCGTTGTTCATCGCGCGCCGCAAACAGTTGCGATCGCGGGCGTAGAACATCAAGAAGCCACCACCACCCGCGCCGACAAGCTTTCCCCCGACCGCGCCGCTTTCGATGCCGAGTTTGTACCATTTATCGATTTGCGGATTGCTCATTGCTCCCGAGCGGCGCTTCTTGTGTTCCCAATGCTCGTGCATCAGTTCACCGAACAAGGTTGTATTGCCATCTTCAAGTGCCTGCTTGCTTCGCAGACCGAGAGATTTGACATAGTGCAAGTTCGATAGCATGTCGCTATCGCTTTGCTTCGTGCGCGTGTTCTGATCGCTGAGGATGCTGCCGGCATTGCGGGAAAATCCGGTGAAGAACAGCAGAAGATTGTCCTCAAGGTCAAAGAGCGTATCCATGCTGGTGAACAAGGGCGTGGCTTCAACTGTATCGTTCTTGTTGAACGTAAAGCACGTAAGACCGCCGTAGGAAGCGATATACTGATCCTGCTTTCCAATCGGCTCGCCCAGTCGGTCAATTTCGATATGGCACGCAAGCTCCGCTAGCTCTTCGGGATGAATCAAGCGTTTTCGATGCGCATAGAGCGCCTTTAGAAGGGCTGTCGTGAAACTGCCCGATGAACCCAAGCCGGTTCCGGCGGGGATATCGGCAAGGGCCGTGATCTCGATCTGCGGCGTTTGAAAATTCAGCATCTGTATGGATTCACGGATGATTGGATGCTGCACATCCTTGATCTGCTCCACATGCTCCAGCTGTGAATACTTGAGATAAATGCCTGAAGTGAACGGCCGCGTGACCGTCACGTAGACGTATTTGTCGATTGCTGCCGCGACCAGAAAACCCCCGTGTTCGCGGTAGTAAGAGGGAAGGTCCGTGCCGCCGCCGCCCAAGGTGATGCGCAATGGACTACGCGCAATAATCATAGCCAGACTCGCGATAGACAGCAGCAACAACATCCAGAGCGGCGATAGCGTCCTTCAAGCCCGCGGACGGTTGTCGACCTAGGCGAATATCGTCCAAAAACTCTGTCATCTCCACGTCCCACGAGTTGTCCTCCATAGGGTATTCCCAAACGGAGGTTTCAGGAGGGCCCATCTCGGGCAGCATTCTGTACCAGGCGAGCCTCTCGACGCCGTAACTGTCGCCCAAGCCATCCACGTGCAGCTTGCCGTCGCGACCATAGAGTTCAAACGAAAATGTGTTCTTCCACTCGGTGCAGCTGGCGTGCAAAAAAGCACCTGCTTCTGCGCCGTCTTGAGCAACATGAAAGCGTTGTCGTCAACGGGCATATTCCAGAAGTAGGTGTGTGCGTACCCATCAACCTCGGCGAAATCACCGAGAAACCAGCGTGCCAAGTCAATAATGTGGACGCCCTGATCGATCAATTCGGCATGACCGGAGATTGTCGGCTTGGCGCGCAGACTCTTGCTCGACGATGAGACCGTCGCGACGTATCTTGTGCGGAGGAACATCAATTGACCGAGCGCCCCTGATCGACGTCTTTCGAGCCTGCTGAAAAGCTCGGTGGTAGCGATGATAAAACCAACACGCACGAGTACTTTGCTTTGTACGATCGACGCCAGCAATGGTCGCAGCTCGCTCACATGCCTAGCGGCCGGTTTCTCGACTAAAACGTGCTTGCCTGCCCTGACGGCGGCTGAAGTTATCTCGGCGAGCGAGTCATGCGGTGTGGCGACTATGACCGCCGTCACATCGTCACGTTCGACGGCTGCCGCTAATCGGCTGCCGCGATGCAACCTTCCACCGTGCGCGCCAATTGCTCTGCGCGCCCAAGATTACTATCCGCGCAGGCCACTAGCCGCGCATCGCTCAGGGCCTTTGCGCGCTTTTGCCAATCAGTCCGCAACCGACGATCGCAACATTCACGACTGGTTTCCCCAAGTCTTGCCCCGGTCCTCGGGTACGATACGGCGCAGTGCGTAGATGTCGCCTTATTCAATTCTTCAAGATGTTTTGGTAAGTCGGCCAGGGGTCCCAAATAGCGCTGATCAATTTTCCAGTGATACCGTCACTTGCGGGCGAGCCCAAGAAGACCGCAAGATCAGCCCCCTTGTCGAGAGGCGTACCTCCCTGTTGCCGCTGTGTGAGTGAGCGTCAAAAACACCTGCCCAACTCTTCCGGACCGGCTTCCAGTACTTCATCGAGCTGCGGGTATTCAGCGCTCCCGGTGCGATTGCGTTCACGTCATTCGGTATTCCCGCCTTCTTCAGCGAGCGTTTCCACAAAACGAACGATAGCCGCCTTGGAGACCGCGTATGCGCTGATCGAGGAAGCGGTTCGTCGCCCGCCGCCCGACAGCTGAACGATCTTTCGTACCGCTTCGCCTTAAAAATGGGCAACACCGCCCGACACATCATGATCGAACCGTACAGGTTAATCTCGATCGCCGAACCATTCTTTCCAATCGAGTCTTCTATGGTTCCTTTGGGGCGTACACGCCGGCATTGTTGACGAGGACATCATAGACAGTTGTGCCTTTGTCGCGGCAACAATGGCTTGCACGTCGTCACATTGCAACATCGCCGGGTATCGCAATTACATCCTGAGTGGGGATAGCAAGTCGAAGTGCCAGCCACGTTTCAGCAACCCGTTGCGCGACGCACACTTACAACAGTGTTGAATATTGCGTGGATTTGCGAAATTGATGGCGCGGTGATATGCACTCTATTGTAAACAGCCTGCTTATCTGTGATTCGTTGGGGGAGCTGAGTAGATATTTCAGGTGGTACACGCTAGGTGAGCGAGATAGCGATTTGCATCGAGTATGACATGCGGCGCAAGACAACTCGGCTTGAGAGATACCTTGTACTGCGCACTCTGTCGAAATTACCAACCGTTCGCGCGCTTAAGGGCCTCGAGCGCAGTACCAAATTGAGTCACCCTGTTGTTCCAGTTCGCCGGTAATGTCTTACGGCTGGGTCATGTATTGAACGTCAACGTTCCGGGCAAGAAGCGAGTCACTTAGCTCGACCGCTAGCGAACCGCATGTATCAGTGGCGCTTGTGTCGCACACGGCACAGTTGCTTTGGCAGATCGGGAATCAGAATCTGGAGTTTGCGCGTCACATCGCTTGTGCTCGTCGTTGCTTGCTTGATAGAGGAAAGTAGCGGGATGGCGAGATGTCGATCTGCTTATCTGTCAGGAACGAACATCTCTTGCAACGTTTCGGCAATGCAGCGCAGGCGAGAGATATGCTTTAGGACATCTTGGTCGGTTGAGTGCGCTCGACTCCTTGCGCCAACGAGTTCGCTATGGAAGCGATTCGTTGGCAATGTAACTGAGGTGGCAGGAATGCGTTGATCGCTGCTTGGTCATTTCGCGATTCGACGACATCACTCGATCGCTCAGTGATCGGGCGCAGCACGCTCGATCTCCCGTTCGCGCGGTACGCCCTACACGCGCGGCCAGTAGGAAAACGTAGTGCAGCGTAGATCAGGCGACAGCAAGCGAGACGTCAAACGCGCGCGATGTTTGAGCGTCTAAGAGAACGGCTTGCGATGAGAATATGTGTGGGGGGGGGAGGGGGGGGGGGGGGGGGGGGGGGGGGAGGAGAGGGGGGGGAGGGGGGGGGGGGGGGGGGGGGGGGGGAGGGAGGAGAGAGGGGGGGGGGGGAGGGGAGAGGGAGGGGGAGGGGGGAGCAGGGCCATTAGACACGATGCAGTCTGATTGAAGCTGAAAATGGTTAGAGGAAGAGGAGGAATGCCCGAGCGCCGCAGACGGCGCCGGGGCCCGATCGCATAAGGAGAGGGGAGGGAGGGGGGGGGGGGAAGAGGAGGGGGGGGGGGAGGGGGGGCCCAAGGAGAGAGAAAGAGGGAGAGGGGGGGTGAGGGGGAAGAAGAGGGGAGGAGAGAGAGGAGGAGGAGAAGAGAGAAGAAGAGGAAAGAGCGAGGAGGGCGCGAAAGAGCAGAAGGGAGCAGCGAACCGGAGGCGAAGAAAAGAAAAAACAAGAGCACGAGAAACAGAAGGAACGCGACGCGACAAGCGAACGCGCGCAAGCGCGCGCACAACTTAGATTTGATCAACAGAGAAAAAAAAAGAAGCGAGTCCACTTACCCTCACCGCTAGCAAACTTGCGGGGCAATATCGGCCGCCTATTCGAATGCTTTGAGAAAAAAAAAAAAAAAAAAAAAAAAAAAAAAAAAAAAAAAAAAAAAAAAAAAAAAAAAAAAGGTTCTAATGAGAACGCATCATGACGAATCGATCACTGTTCGCCCCCGGCGCCGTGCTCATCCTGAGCGGCGCCCTTCCGGGAGCACCGTTCTCGGACGCGATCGGCAAGCCTCCACAAGCCCGCCAAGATTGAGTTGAGAGAGATGGTAAGTAGTAGAAAAGAAAAGGGTAAAGAGGAAAAAAAGAGATAAGTAGTAAAAAAGAAAGAATATAAGGGATAGATCTTAAGATAGATAGAAAGAGAAAGGATATATAAAGGAAAGAGTAGAAGTATAGTAAAAAGAAAAAAAAGATATAAAGATGAAAAAAGAAGAAAGATGAGTAATAAGAAAGAAAAGTAAAAGAATGTAAAAAAATATAGGTAAAGAAAAAAGAGAGAAGTAGAAGAGAAAAATGGAAAAATAAAAGATAAGATAAAAAGAGAAGAGGAAGAGAGAAAAAAGGATGAAAAATATAAAGAGTAAGAAGAAAAAGAGAGAGATAGGAGAAGAAGGAAAAGAAAGAGGAAGAAAAGAAGAAAGGTAAAGGGTAAGTACAGGCCGCCAAGAACTCTGCAAAGGCTTCTGGAGCTCGGCACGATGGTCGGCTTGCCTGCGGCCCTCACCGGAACCCAAAAAAAAAAGAAAAAAAAAAAAAAAGAGAAAGAAAAAGAGAGAGAGGCGCTACAGAGAAGAAGAACGTTGGGATGCTTGTGAGTGAGTAGTTGTAGAGCAACAGATGCAAGCTGATCACGAGGGGAATTCTAAGTACAGAAGGCGCAGAAAGCGCAAGAACTACTGATGTCGATGCTGTTCGTAACATTGTCCAACCACGCGTGCGAGAAAGATATAGAGCGAGGCGAACAAGGTAGTGGTAACATTGCGTTTGTAGTCGTGAGTCAAAGTTCCGCAGCGACTCTTTTTCATGGGCAGACCCGGCGCGTGCGATCGAGAGACTGAATCTGCGTCTACTCGTCCACACAGAGCACCAGTGCTTGCTGAGGAGGATTCAGATACAAGCCCACCACACCGTCAATTCTACAGAAACTTGGCGTAGCGCGAGAGATTGAACGTCTTGTACCGATGCGGCTGAAGATGAAGACTAAGACAGATATAGTGGAAGGTAGACTAGCTCAAAGAATGGAACTAGGACAACTAAAGACAACTACACTGCGTCATGCCTTTAGGCTAGGTGCTAAGCGTCGCCGACAAGATGGCTGCGATCTTGCGCTGCCGAAGCTCGGCTTGCGGCCCAGTCCCGGGGAACTACCCACATACTGTCCAGCTCCTCCAGCAAGCGATCGCGCCACAGCGACAACGTATTGCGATAGACTGCTAAACTGAGAGCGATGGCGTTGTCCGATCGGCCTTCCGAGCTGCCAGCACGATACGACTCCCAGCGATACTAGCTGCGGCGTACCGAACGCAGATACTCACTGCTGCAGTTGCTGTGCATCGGTTGCTACGAGTTGCAATGCGGAGGTTGAGCGCAGCACTGTCTAAGCATAGTAGAGCTCGAACTTATTGTCCAATATATGTTGGACAAACGCTAGCTGTTGCGAGAAAGAGAAGAAGAGAGAAGATAAAATAATGGAAGAAGAGATAAAGGAGAGGAAAAAAAAAGAAGATATAAGAAAAAAAAGAGAAAAGGAGAAGAAAAGGAAAGAAGAGAGAAGAATAAAAGAAGATAAGAAGGGGATATGTGAAAAGAAAAGAAAGATAAACTAAAAAGAAAAAAAAAAAAAAAAAAAAAAAAAAAAAAAAAAAAAAAAAAAAAAAAAAAAAAAAAAAAAAAAAAAAAAAAAAAAAAAAAAAAAAAAAAAAAAAAAAAAAAAAAAAAAAAAAGGAAGATAGGATAAACAAAAAAAGAAGAAAAAAAAAGGAAGAAAGAGAGAGATGAAAAAGAAGATAGAAGAAAGAGAAAGAGAGATAGAAGAGAAAAAAAAGATGTGAACTGAGAAAGAGAGAGAAAAAGAAAAGAATAAAAAGAAAGAAAAAAAGATAAAAGATAAAAAAGAAAAAGAAAAAAGGAAAGAAGAAGGAGAAAAAAAAAAGAGAGAAAGAAGATAAAAATAAGAAAAAAAAAAAAAAAGGATAAAGAAGAAGGTATACCTGCCTCAAGGCCGCCACAACAACTACGATGTGTACCAAGACATAGAGCAAAACGACGGCGACAAAGGACGCCGATGGAAGGGAACACTAGAGGAGGTCAAATCGCAACGCGATACAGAGGGCAGCTCTAAGGCCAGTAAGATAAGCGGTACTAGCACTACGACCGCAACGACGAACGACGACGTGGGAAACGCATTGACCATGTTCTTCAGTAGGAAACCTGAGGAGCACCGGATCTCCAGAATCGCTGGCTTGACGAGATGTCCAAATTGAAGCGCAACTGCGCCAACGCGTTATCGCGGGAAGCGATATCGATTGGATGAGACTCACCAGCAGCGTCTTCATGCAAAGCAGTCAGATCATCCGACCAGCCTGCAAAGTTTTCGTTGTACTCAAGAACAGGAACGACCTTGTCTCCCAGCCAAAACCCTGCGTTGATCCATTCCGGCGAACTCCGAGATCTATCAGGCGGGGGCAAGGAAAACGGCAACATCAGTTTTCCACTCTATCAAAGTTGATTTTTCTATCGATGATAAACATTGGCCGGCGCTTCACTTCGTCGTAAATGCGTCCAACGTACTCCCCAATGAGACCGAGCGACAGCAACTGCACACTCGAAAAAAATGTTATGGCCAAAACTGTGATCGGAAGACCGGGTGTCAAATCAATACCAATGAGTTTCTGGATGACGTACCAAATACCGAGGAGAAAGCTTCCGCCTGCGGTTAGAGCTCCGACAAGCGACATGAGCTGCAGCGGCCGAGTGCTAAAGCTTATCAACCCGTTAAGCCCAATTTTCAGTGAGCTCGTAAGGCGGTTGTAGTTCCGCGCTCTGAGCGCGCTGATCGCGATCGTATTCGACAGAATCTTGAGCGAACCCTACGTATGCGACTAACCCGCGTAGAAAACCGTGGCTTTAGTTCAGGACTCTAAGCTGCTCAATAACTTTGCGCGTCATGATCCGAAAATCCCCCGTATTACGGGGTATCTGTACGTCACTTAACGTATTGATGAGCCAATATCCAAAGTGGGATATGGCTCTCTTAACGAGCGTTTCACCCTTCCTCGACCGTCGCTTCGCGTAAACCACTTCGTTGCCATCCTGGAGCTTGCGGTAGAGATCGCAGATCAGCTCCGGGGGATCTTGCAAGTCCACGTCGATCACTACGCAAGTCCGGCCGTTGCAGGTCAAAATGCCGGCCATTGTTGCCGCAGGTTGCTCAAAGCGTCGTGAAAACACTATAAGCTTTATATTAGGATCACGGTGTGCATAGTTCACGACGACTTGTTCGGTGCGGTCTGGGGACGGATCGAGACAAAAAATGATCTCGTAACTCACGTCGAGTGCGGCAATGACCGGCAGTAGTCTTTCCAGGAACGGCTGGATGTTCTTCTCTTCCTTGTAGACCGGAACAACAACGGAAACATCTACCGCATCGTCACTGAGTGGATTCTGCATAGATTGCCATAGCGACTGCTGACCAGAGGCGGTTATCGACTATTCGACGACGAGGTTAAACCTGGAGAGTTCATGTTTGGGCGCCTCCAATTGGCTGAGCCAAGCGACTCCCTCTTCCACCAAGTCGGGCACTACGATGTAACGGCCCGACACCCGTGGCGCGGTCAGGTACATTGCAATCAACGCTACTCCGTTCGCCGGCAAGTCACGGTCTATTGCTGAACGCACGCTATCCCACAGTATGCCCTCTCCCAGTTGATTGTAAAGATGATACGAGAGAGTGATGCGACCGGCGCACAACGGTACCAGCCGCTGGGCAGGAAACGGCACGTTGCCCGTATTGATAACTCTTGTCGGGACCGAAGGTGTTGGCCGGTAGCAGCGCGAACTTCCTGCTCAAGTGGCTCAACACGAAGCTTTCCGAGTATCGAGAGTTCCGCGTCCCGCGCTGGCACGACGGAGCGCTCAGCCTTCACGAGGGCGTAACTCGTATTTAGCGCCATCGTTTCCCCTGGCACCGATCCAATCAAACCTCCACATTTGAATAAATCCCATTTGCCATTCTGTGGTTCTGCCGCGTAAATGTTAGGTCGTTCCTGATAGCGCGGCTTGTCAACAGGAAATGGAGCGCCCATAGGCCGTCCCAGAATCCAGCTCCTCGAATATTGACGGACTCGATGTCGGGCAACGATTCGATGCGCGCCAAGTCCGTCATGTCTGGCGTCACGTACAAAAGGCGCAGATCTGACGCGAATGCGCCGAAGATATATCCGCTTGCGGCGAGTACAAGCAGTCGCGATCCTTGTGCCACCAGGCGTCGTGATTGTGATACCGCGCGTTCAGGCCCAGTAAACACCAAGGCGGACAAGAGAAAGAAAGGTAGTGTGTACGTCAGGTATTTGAAGGCTTTGTATGCCCCCCAGATACTATCTCCCCGTCGTCCCAAGTACGCAAGAAACAAGTATCCGGTGGCACTGACCACGCTAAGAAAAACAATCTGGTTTCGAAGTCGATGATCATGACGAACCGAGACGATGCCGGCAAGTATTCCACCGATCAAGGCAGTGGTCAGAGGCCAGTCCACCGGGATGAACCAGCCTGCATCGCTCCGTGCCATTGAGAGGCTATAGGTCCAAACGGAAACCATACGCTTCGGGGACATCAAAGCAACGACGACGAGTGTCGCACCAAGAAAGCACGCCCATCGCCAAAGCGCAGAGTAATGACGAGAGGCCAGGAGCCAAGCTACGGCCACACCACCCGCAAGAAAGAAAATCAACGGAATAATGTGCGGATAGGTAATGGACATTCCCCATACAAGAATGACCGAAAGGGGCAATGCGGCACGAAAAGTCTGGCCAGTTGCGCCGTGCGATTCTATGCTAGCGCACAGCGAAAAATAGAGCACACACATTCCCGTTGCAATAAACTGAGCCTGAAAGCCGCTAAACACCGCGACGAGCAACGGCTGTAGTCCAAGGAGCGCGATTGCAGCGACTATCGCTCCACCAATCGTGTAGTTGAATCCGATCCGCGGGAAGAACGGCGGCGAGAGCGCAAAGAATAAGTTGATTGATACCGTCTGCAACTGATACAAGGCACACGGAATAATGCTGCCGGATATGCAGTCGACAGGAATGCTCGAACGCGCTTCCTTGAAGCTTTCGTGAATGCGATAGTTACCGAAAGTTGAGGAGATGTAGTTGAGACTATGCTGCGTTAGTGCCCGAGACACGAGCGCATATTCAGCGACGTCGTTGTTGCCGGCAGAAACGGAAGTAAGTTGCTCGACATCCCGAAAGGACAATACCGAGAGTGCTATGTAGCAAAGCGTCGCGACAAGAAAAGCGCACAAAACTTCATGGTTGATCAGAGATCGCAAGTCGTCTTGAATTCGCAGGGCAACCGAGACCACGATCAGAATTGTGGGAACCAATAGCACAATGCGGCAGTAACTGGTCGTACCATCGGTACCCGCCTGATACAGCAGCCAACCGACGAACGTGAGCAACGAATAGCCTACGAACGGCGAAAGTATCAGCGTAAACTTTGTGAGCTGCTCAGGAACCGTCAAAAGAGTAAGGCCAATTCCCCAAAAACAATACATGCCAAACAATAGCGTCGAGAGCTTGGCTAGCGACAGCGGCAGTGCAATGTCCATCTCACTTCACCATGATCACAATGTCGGCGGTTGCTGACGTTTTGAGAGGGTGAGAATTGCGGGCATGTTCCCCTGGTGTCAAATTCGCCAAGGGTAATGGACGTCGGGCGGCACTAAGTCCAGCGCATACCGGGCGTACCGATGCTACGAATTGCCTAAATCATCCAGCCTGATCAAGTTGCGGTCTGTCGTGGCACGGATTATCCTCGATTCGAGGCGTGCCTGGCATCTCGCCCGAATTCGATGCCGACGGCCGGCTAGCCGCAATACTCGTCACTTAACAATCCTGATGGCTTTTTCGATGTCGATGGACTTGAGGGGCGTGGCGTGACGAGGGCGCAGCGGGAAGTTGCTCATCTTGCGCTTGACGCCGCGCGGATTGCGCCGGCCGCGGCTGGAGACGACGCGCTCCTGCAGGATTTCCTCAAGGACGCGATCATGAAACTGTTTCCGCAGCCGAGGGGGGAATAGCGTGGACCGTTGCGAGTTTGCGCCGGACTACGCGCACGGCATGCAGAAACGAAAGTTGGTCGGGATCGGTGTCGGCTTTGAGAGCAGCCTCGTGCATCAATCCGCGGACCGCAAAGTGCGCCATCATCAGACCGTAGAACTCCTGCCGGACCAAGTCGGGGGTTTTGCTGCGCAGGACGATCTTGGCGCCACGCAGGTGGGTCTTCAGTTCGGCCAAAGCGGTTTCGATCTCCCAGCGCTCGTGATAGAGAGCGGCGAGTAGGTGGCCGGTGTCTCCGCTGGGTCGAGCAGGCTGGCCAACTCGATAGATCGGCGGCATCGGTCACGCTTTGCGGCCGGTACTCGATGACGCGCACCGTCACGCCATTGCGCTGATGTCGGCGATCGTTGTCCGAGGCGTAGATACGACTCAAATACGAGCCGTCGACCAAGGGTTGGTCGCGCGGCAAGCGAGCGTTGATCTTGATCCGCCACAACAGATCAGCACCCGTGCTCCGGGCCTGCACCCACAGCGAGAAGCCGAAGAAATTCCGATCGGCCAAACACAACATGCCCTTGCGCAAGGCGCTCAACGCGGCCTTGGCCAACGTGATCTCGCCGGTGGCATAGGATCCCACTGGGTACCGAACGGCACATGGGTGCCGTTCTCGACCAGCGCACGAAACGCAATTGGGGAAAGGCGCTCGTGCAACGGCTGCTCCCGGTAGATCGAGGCTTCATCATTGGCGGCCTCGTCGGTCACCTCCAAGGTGCTGCCGTCCACGCCGCCAGCGCACCTCGGTACCAAGCCCCTTGGTGGCGGCCAGGCAATGGGCTTCGCCACTCACCGTGGAACTGTCGCAATGGCTCCCACCCCAAACGCGTGCGGGCCTGCGAGATGCCCGAGTTGCCGGCTACCTTGAGCGTCACCGTTGGGTCCAGCAGCCATTGCACGCCTTCGAGCAGGCACCGCAGCACTTCGCGGTACGACGACTGCATGTACAGCGTCAAGGCAATGGCGTAATAGACGACCACATGGGCGGGGAGGTCCCGCTCGCGCTGACTGGCTCTGCCAGTCGCCGCCAGCACCGCGCGCACTCGTTTCAACGGGAAGGTCTTGGTGATTACCCCGAGGCTGATGTAGTCGGTGATCCGACTTCCCTCGGGCAGTGCCGCCAGCGTGCGTGCCATCGCCCGTCCTCCTGCCGTGGAAAGCACGAGCTTAGCGCAGTCAGGTACTTAAGTGAAGAGTATTGCGGCTAGCCGGCGCGCTGAAGGGCGCCAATCGCTTCGGCGCCGACGCTCGCGATGAGCACAGGAATGGCAAGCTACCTGCACGAGTGAGAACTATAGATTGCGCTGCCGCCACTTGATACCCCAAATGTTGGAAGAAGAGGGGGGCTATCGAGATCAGCGCACGGTGCCATGATGGTCCGCAGGATCGTAGCTGACAACCCGATAAGTCTCGCAAAACTGACGGCTTACTAACCAGTCCTTGGTTTAGACTACATATTGCTGGTATCTGTCCGGTGCGCCGCACGCTGAGCGCGATGACCGCGATCCGGTAGGAATTCGCGGCCCTCAGGCTTGAGGGCGCCAGAGGTGCGGTTCACGACTGCTACGCGCCCTTGTCGTGGAAATCATCGCTGACGTCGATGACGCCGCGCGCGAAGTCATCCTGACCATCCACTGGCGCGGCGGTCAGCATTCTCAGTTGCGCGTCCGCAAACAGAAATCAGGCGAACACAATTGTCGTACGCCCGAAGAAGCGCTTGCCGTCATGCGGAGCATGGCGGGTCGGTGGTCGGATGCGGACATCGCCGCGTCGCTGAACCGGATGGGAATGACCACGGGACAAGGCAAGACCTGGACCGCGGACCGCGTCGGCTCGCTGCGCACGGTGCACGGAATTCACGGCTATCGGTCTGCCGAGAAGAACGGCGAATGGCTGACGATGTCCGAAGCCGCGGCCAAACTCGGCGTAACCAATCATCGCATCCGCCGTCTCATCAAGGATCGCGTCCTCCCCGCTGAGCAAGTTGTTCCCCGGGCTCCCTATCAAATTCGTCTTTGCGATCTGCAGGATCAACGCGTCATCGCCGAAGCCACCCGAACAGGTCGCCCGTGTCGCATCGATTCCGAAACGCAGATCCCAATGTTTCCAAGCACTTGAAGAAGGGGGGCACAATGAACGGTACTTCACGGCGTCCCGGTGCAGATAACCTTCAGCCCGGGGTCGAGCCGGAACCGTCCCCTGTCGCAGCGAGGGCGTACTCCGGCGAGGCCGGGTGCGCTTCCGCGCCAGCACGCCGCGGGAGTTGCGCGCCCACTTGACACGGCCACTGGGCGCCGCTGTCACCCACTGCCGCGCCGGCGACGGCCGAACGTGATCCGCGAGCTGTGCCGCGGCCGACTCTGTCCGTCGCCCATGGCGCGGCGCACAGACGTCGCTGCCCTTGCGCAAGAAACGTCCGCCCCGGAATGGATTCGAGTATGCTTTCGGGCGCGGGCCCATCGAGCTCGAACCCAAGGGGAGCGCTTGCCAATGAACACTGTTTCCGCCCTCCGCATCACTGCAGCTGCGGTCATCGTCCTCGGGTGTTCGATCGCGGGGCCGGGGTTTGGGTCCGCCAGCGCGCAGCCCATCCAGTGTCCCGGCGCATCGTGCGACGTAACAGTCACCGTGGCGGGCAATCCGCCCGCACCCGTCGCGAACGACATCAGGATGAAAAAGGGCACACCGAACCCCGTCATCACGTGGAAGCTGGTCAATGCTCCCGACTATGAATTCCGGCGCGACAGCATCAAGCCGCATACCGGCGCCCCGGTCGGCAGCAAGCAGCCCACGACGCAAGCGGCGTGGGACGCCCAGATCGCGTACCAGAACAACAACGACAAGCAGTACAAGGTGAAGAACAGTAACTCCGTCCGCACCGATCTGTACTACGACATCACCGTCTATCACAAGACGACGGGTGCCGCGCACAAGCTGGACCCGGCCATCTTCAACGACCCTTGATACGGCGGCGGCAATGCGGCGCGCGTGCATGCAACACGCGGGGCATTCTGCCTGTCCGCTCTAGGGTCGCGGGTGCAGCCACCCCGGGGTCTCGCCCGGCTGTGCGGCCGAATAGCCCCCGCGCATTCCTCCGAACCAAGTTTTCACTTTACAGCCCTCAACGTTCACAGCAGGGTGCTCGGGCATCGCGACACGCGCCGCCCGAGGGTCCAACAGCGAGTGTCGATCACGGGATACCGGCCGATCCCAAGGATAGCCATTTCAATCGCGCGAGCCGGGGTGTGGAGGAGCCGGTCGAGCGGGTCAATCGTCGAATGGCGTTGGCAACGGGCTGCTCCGTACGCTGGTGGTCGCACTTGCGCTCGCCTGCCGACGCCGAAGTGATCGCCCGGGTTGCCGGAGCTCGAACGGCGGCTTCTATGAGGGCGTTTGTCAAGCCCCCTTGAATTCAGATGTTCAGTGGTTCAGCGAATTGTCTCCTCTTGATACGGTCGTCGTGCGGTCGTCGTGACGTCGTTAGCCATGATTCGGTTGCAAGTACTTGTTGGTCGTTGACCCAAGTTGCATGTGACATTCAAGGTCGGGGTTATCGCTGCCGAGCCCGTTGCTCGGTCGAACTTCTATCCGTGCCGGCACCAGGCCAGTCACCACATACCACATGCGCGCGAAGCGCTGGGTCCAAACCCCGGTTACCAACGCGCCCCATCTTTGAGGACGGTCGCTCGCCGGCGACCCGCCGCCGTTTCGGGCGCGTTGACCTTCAATGTTCACGATGCCGCGTTCTCCGCTATGTTCAACAACGCGCTCTGCCTACGCGCCGATGGCTTTGAGCTGCGCCCCCTGCGGGATCAGCCCGTCCTCCAGGTAGCGCCACAGCGCAATGGCCAGGCGCCGGGCCAGCGCCACAATGCCGATGCGTCGCAGGCGCTTGCCGCCACCGGCGAAGCGTCGGTTAAACCATTGGCTCAATTCGCTTTGCGGCTGGTAGCGCAGCCAGGACCACGCCAGTTCCACCAGCAACGTACGCACCCGTCGATTACCGGCCTTGGAAATGCCCTGCTCGGTTTCACTCTCCCCACTGGCGTAGGGCGAGGGCGTCAACCCGAGACAGCCCGCCACCTCGCGCCGGTTGCGAAAGCGCCGCCAGCCGAAGAGCTCCTTCGCTAACACCCAGCCGCTGCCCACCCCGATTCCGCGGAGCTGCGCCAGCCCAGCGACTTGCGGTTCGCTGCCGGCGGCCACCGCTTGGCGTTGCTCCACCTCGATCGTGTCCATTTGCTGCTTGACCAGCAACAACCGCTCGCTCTCGCGCTCGATCTCGGCACGCACCCCGGGCCGAAGCTCCCCCGCGTGGGAGGTCCACCAGCGCTGCCACAGCCGCCCGCCGACATACTTCACCCGCAGATTGTTTAACACCAGCAGCGCACGAATGCGATTGATGTGCGCGGTGCGCTCGTGCCCCAGCCGTCCCAGTTCCCGATGCGCTCGCCGCGCGTCTTCTTCCTCCGGCGTGGGCACCCGCAACACCGACCACACCCGCGGCTCGTCCGCGTGGTAGCGAAGCAACATCGCCAGCAGCTTGTCAGCGTCCAGCCGGTCGGTCTTGGCGCGCCGCGCGCGGCGGTTGACTTCAATGCTCGCCGAATCCACCACGATGTTGTCGATACCATGCGCGAGGAGCCAGCGGTGCAGCCAGAAGCCGTCGCGCCCGGCTTCATAACAGCTGTGCTCACCCGCCGCCGGCGCCAGCCCTAAACGTGCCTTGGCCTTGGTGATGCACTCGAGCAGCCTCGCGGTGTCCCCTGCCGCCACGGTATAGCGGCTCGGGCTGCGCACCCCGTCGCCCAGCGCCAGTTTCCAATCCTTCTCACTCAGTTCGAAGGCCATGTACAGCTCGCGCGCTTCTACCGTATGCTTTCCATGAAGGGCTGTTCCGGACGCATCCATTTCGTTCTCCTTCCGTTAAATCGAGTTGGTCGAACTCTCGTTTTAACTCAAGGGGGCAAATCACGAACAGCCCTTCATAGTATCTTCAGTCGATTTCCATGATCGGATCGGAGGATTGTGGTCGATAGCGTCGATTCGATTCGCTGGCCGGCGGCCATTCGGGCAACGCTTCATGTTGGCTGGCGTCGCTCATCCTTGACGGTCTGCTATGGAAATTCCATCGCCGCGACTGCGACCGCGAGCTAGGGCCGCTCCACCTTGACTCCGGCTGTTCCCGACGTGAATATTTTGACGCAGGAATGGCCGGAGGTGGCCGCGTACCGCCTGTTCAGTGATCGTCCCGGTTCTGCCGCATGTTGTTCGTGTACCGGAATGCAGGCTAATCCTGCCCGCCGATGACTGCGATCCTAGAAATCGGCCACATGACGGAGCAAGTGCCTCAGATCAACGCTTATCTGTCCTACGGGCAACTTGCGAAGAGGGTGAGTACCGCACAATATGGCCGTAGTTGGGGCAAACTTAGCCAATGAGCCCTCGCATGCACATGGTCGCAGGTCTCGTCGCGTTCGCCGGCGCTGCCGTTGCGTTCGCGGCGCCGACCTTGAATGTCGGCTCCAAGCGTTTCACCGAATCGTACATTTTGGGCGAGATCTTGAAGCAGACCGCGCAATCCGCCGGCGAGGCGAGCGCGACACACAGCCAGGGATTGGGCAACACGGCCATCGTACTGAACGCGCTCACGACCGGCAGCATTGACGTCTATCCTGAATACACCGGCACGATCGCCAAGGAAATCCTGAAGCTCGACGGCGTTCCGTCGCTTGCCGAACTCAATGCCAAGCTGGCGCCATTGGGGCTGGCGGTCGCCGTTCCGCTGGGCTTCAACAACACCTATGCACTGGCGATGCGCGCCGACGATGCGCGTCCCAGAAATATCGCCCGGTTGTCCGACCTCAAGGCGCATCCCGACGTGCGGCTCGGACTCTCGCAGGAGTTTATCGGACGCGCCGACGGCTGGCCTGGTTTGAAGCGCACGTACGAGTTGCCCTTCGACACGCCGCGCGGCCTCGATCACGGGCTCGCTTATGAAGCCGTGTCGGGACGCCAGGTCGACGCGATCGACATCTACTCGACCGATGCCAAGCTCGACAAGTACGGGTTGACGGTGCTCGAGGACGACCGCAAGTACTTCCCGCGCTACGACGCGGTGCTACTGTATCGCGCGGATCTCCCGCAGCGCTTGCCGAAGACGTGGGCCACGCTCACCAAACTCGAAGGCACCATCGACGATGCGTCGATGCGCCGGATGAACGCGGCCGCCGAACTCGAAGGCAAGGACTTTGCCGCTGTCGCCGCGAGTTTTCTGGCCCGGCAACCGGGGGCGTCCGTCAGCGCGGAAACATCCGCAAAAGCGGGCGGGCTCGCCAATTCTTGGCGCAAGCTCTTTGGTCCCGACTTCGGTCGCTTGACGCTCGAGCAGATGGGACTCGTCTTCCTTTCGCTTGGGGCCAGCATCGTCATCGGCATCCCGCTGGGGATTCTCGCCGCGAAGCGTCCAGCGACGGAAGGCCTGATCATCGGCGCGACTGGCGTCGTGCAGACGATTCCCTCGCTCGCGCTGCTCGCCGTGCTGATTCCGCTGACGGGGCGCATTGGCGCGGTGCCGGCGTACATTGCGCTCGCCTTGTATGCCCTGCTGCCCATCGTGCGTAATACACATACGGCGCTTACGCAGATTTCGCGCGGAATGATTGAGGCCGCGCAATCGCTGGGCATGCGCCCCGGAACCATTTTGCAGGAGATCGAGCTGCCACTGGCCGCGACGACGATCCTGGCCGGTATCAAGACATCGGCCGTGATCAATGTCGGGACCGCGACCATCGCCGCGTTCATCGGTGCCGGCGGCTACGGCGAGCGCATCGTCACGGGTTTGGCCTTGAACGACCACGCGATGCTGCTGGCAGGCGCGATTCCGGCCGCCGTGATGGCGTTGCTGATCGAACGCGGCTTTCGCTATGGCGAGCGGTGGCTGCTTCCGGCGGGACTGCGGCACGTACCGAACGTGCGACGAGCAGCGGCTTGATCGTCGACGGTCGCAGTTCGACCGAGAGTGCGTGAAGACTCGCGTGATGCGAGGATCACCGAGAAGACGGTCAGATAGATTGCTCCGCATTCGACGATCTCGACCTTGGGAGGGGCGAGAAGACCCCTGAAGTCGTCTCCCAAATGCGTTTTGCACAGCCTCGGCCCGTTGCGGTCATAGCCCCAGCCGAGAAGCAGCGGCTCGGATCGTGTCGACCACGCGCGAAGCCATTGCCACAACGGCGAGACGGAGCCGGTCGGGCGGCGGCGCGCCTTCGTCGAGCGCAACGCGCTCGGGGGAAACAACCTGGACGTCTGTCCTCCGGGGCCCGATCACTCTCCCATTGACCTTTGCCAGACCCGGTCATAGCATGACCGATCGCGCGGTTCCGGGAGTTCCACCCACCAGGAGGAAACGATGGGCACAACGCAGCGCATGCGCAAGCTGGTGGCAGGTGCGGTCGTGGTTGCGTGGGCAGGGCTGGCCATCGCCGACGAGACCTGCAACTCGCCGTACACGACTCGCCTGATCAAGGGGCAGGAGGACTACGTCCACGTCTGGACGCTCGGCGTGGAGGGTGTGGGCGACGGCTCCGACAAGCTCGTCACCATCGATGCGAACCCGAAGTCGAAGGGCTACGGCAAGGTGGTGCACACACTTTCGGTCGGAGGCCGCGGAGAGGCCCATCACATGGGCTTCACCGACGACCGCAAGCACCTGTGGGCGGGCGGCCTCGACGACTCGAAGATCCACGTCTTCGACGTCGGCACCGACCCGGCTAAGCCGAAGCTCGTGCGCACGATCACCGATCTTCCGCAGAAGACCGGCTTCGTCGGGCCGCACACGTTCTACGCGCTGCCCGGCCGCATGATGATCCAGGCGCTGTCCAACAGCAAGGACCACGGCGGCGTCACCGGCATCGCGGTCTACAACAACAAGGGCGAGTTCGTCGCGACGTACGACATGCCGACCGGCGAAGTCGGCGGCGCGAAGGGCGACGGCTACGGCTACGACCTCGCCATCAACCCGGCGAAGAACGCGCTGCTCACCTCGAGCTTCACCGGATGGAACAACTACATGATGGACATGGGCAAGATGGTCAACGACGCCGAGGCCATGAAGCGCTTCGGCACGACCATGGCCGCCTGGGACCTGAAGGCGATGAAGCCGAAGCAGGTCATGAGCGTGCCGGGCGCGCCGCTCGAGATCCGCTGGTCGCTCAACCCGAAGGACAACTGGGCGGTGACGGCCACGGCGCTCACCTCCAAGATCTGGCTCATCAAATCCGACGGCAAGGGCGGCTGGCAGGCGAAGGATGTGGCCACGATCGGCGACCCGTCCAAGATTCCGCTGCCGGTGGACATCTCGGTTTCCGCGGATGGCAAGGGCCTGTGGGTCAACACCTTCATGGACGGCATGACGCGCTACTTCGACCTCTCCAACCCGGAGGCGCCGAAGGAGGTCTACACGAAGAAGACCGGCAAGCAGGTCAACATGATTTCGCAGAGCTGGGACGGCAAGCGCGTCTACATCACGAGTTCGCTGCTGGCCAACTGGGACAAGAAGGGCGAGGACAACGAGCAGTTCCTGCGGGCGTTCCACTGGGACGGCAAGGAGCTCAAGCCCGCCTTCGAGGTGGATTTCACCAAGGAGAAGCTCGGCCGCGCGCACCACATGAAGTTCAGTGCGAAACCGAGCGGCAAGACCTAGCGCGCTCGCGCTGCTCGCGCTCGTCCTGATCGGGACGGGTGCGCTCGCTCACCGCGCCGAGCAGAAGCCCGTCGCGGTGCGGCCGGTGCTGGACTACGTGCCGCCGCCGGCGGGCAGCTACGCGCTGCCCGTCATCCAGAGCTCGCCCGACGGTGAGGTCATCGGCGGCGACGGCAAGCGCCATAGGCTCTCCGAGTACACGCGCGGCCGGATCACACTGCTCTCGCTCATGTACACCTATTGCACCGAGCCCCTTGGCTGCGCGCTCGCCTACGAGACCGGTGTGGAGCTCGAGAAGCGCATCCTTGCGGAGCCCGGACTGCATGGGCGCGTGGGCTTCGTATCGTTGTCCTTCGATCCGATCAACGACACCCACGAGTCCATGCAGGCCTACGGCGGCAGGCACGCGCGAACGGGCGGGCCCCTGCCCTGGAACTTCCTCACCACGCGCTCGGTCAAGGCGCTGGAGCCGATCCTCGAAGGCTTCGGCCAGGAGATCGAGGTCGAGCGCGATGTCAAGGGCCGACCCACGCGCACCATCAGCCACATGCTGAAGCTCTTCCTGCTCGACCGCGAAGGCCGGGTGCGCGAGATCTACTCCACCGCCTATCTCCATCCGGAGGCGATGCTCAACGACATCCGCACCCTGATGATGGAGGAGGATGCGCGGCGCTGATGCGTGGGCTCGCACTGCTGCCGATGTTCGTCGCACTCGCGGGCTGCACGCCGGCGCCTTCGCCTCCGGTCTCCGCCGGAGGCCCCGCTGCCGCGCACGGATTGCCTGCCGCACTCGGACTGCCCGCGATGGAGGTTCCGATCGAGAACGCCGCCACGCCGGCCAAGGTCGCGCTCGGCCGCAAGCTCTTTCTCGACCGGCGTCTCTCGCGGAACGGCACGATGTCGTGCGCCATGTGCCACGTTCCGGAGCAGGGGTTCACCGCGCACGAGCTCGCGACCTCGGTGGGCATCGAGGGCCGCAGCGTGCGGCGCAACGCGCCGACCGTACTCAACGTCGCGTGGCAGAAGCGTCTGTTTCACGACGGACGCGAAGTCTCGCTCGAGGACCAGGTCTGGGGCCCCCTGCTGGCGGTCAACGAGATGGGCAACCCCTCGATCGGCTACGTGATCGAGCGCATCGCCGCGCTCGAGGACTACCGGGGACTGTTCGAGATGGCCTTCGACGGACGCGGTCCGTCGGCCGCGCGCATTGGCGCCGCGCTCGCCTCGTACGAGCGCACACTGGTCGCGGGAGACTCGCGCTTCGACCGCTGGCGCTTTGGTGGCGACGCCGCCGCGCTGAGCGAAGTCGAAAGGGCGGGCTTCGTGCTCTTCGCCGGCAAGGGCCGGTGTACCGCGTGCCACCGCGTCGGTGAGCGCGAGGCGCTGTTCACCGACCACGGCTTCCACAACACCGGCATCGGCTGGCGACGCGCCTTCGGTACGCCCGAGCACACCCGCGTCGAGCTCGCACCCGGCGTGTACGCCGAGCTCGACCGGCGCACGATCGAATCTTTTTCCGAACCGCCCGCGAAAGACGTCGGCCGCTACGAGATCACGCTCGACCCGAAGGACCGCTGGGCCTACAAGACGCCGTCGCTGCGCAATGTTGCGCTCACTGCGCCCTACATGCACGACGGGTCGCTGCCGAGCCTCGAAGCCGTGGTCGAGTTCTACGATCGCGGCGGCGTCGACAACCCGGAGAAGAGCGCGCTCATCGCTCCACTGGGACTGAGCGCAGATGAGCGCGCGGCGCTCGTCGCGTTCCTGCGAACGCTCACCGGGAGCGGAGTCGCTGCGCTGGTGGCCGATGCGCGCGGGGTGACGCCCGCGGCAGCACGCTGAGGCTCGGCGGCACGTTCGGCGTCCACACGCCCGAGCGAGGCCGTGGACGAGGCGCTGTGGCGGGTCGTGGTCGCACGGAGCCTGGTGAATTTGTACGTCCTCATCTTCGACTCCGCTCGACGGCCCAGCGTCGCTCTGCCGCCCGTCGGACCGCTGGCAGCATCAGCAGGCGGATGGCGATGATGCCGAAGCGCGCCCATCGCCAATAGCGGCGAAACTTGATCCGTGCCTGCTCGTCGGTCGCCACCGCGCGTGTTTCTTGGCCGAAACGCGTCATCCCGGGACCAATCTCCGCAGCTTCCAACGTCCAGGCGATCTTCACCTGGTCGTGCTTAGCGTATGTCGTGAATTGGTCGGGGGCGACTGCTGAAAATTCGACGTTGGCGAGCCAAGGCTGGCAGACCGCACCGCAGACAACGAACCTACCGGGCTGCTCGGCCAGCAGACCCCAACCCAATGACCTGGTTTCCTCCAGGATGCCTTGCGGCTTGCGTGGTGCAGCGCGGGTCGCCCGCGTGAGCTTTTCGCGCAGCCAGAAGATCATTTTGACCGCGGGTAGCGACTGCATGTCGAGCTCCGCGGCAACCTCCATGACCAGATCAGCCGGAGCCCGAATCGTCGTTTCGAACCGTTCCCTCACATCGGGGTGCGGAATGAAGCGTTCGAGCGGGACCGGATCGGCATCCATCGAGACGATTATAAGAAGTCGGCGACTGCGACCGATGTTCGAACTGCCAGGAAGGCTGACGGCCCGCTCAAGGCGGTGGGAATCATTTACACGGCGCGGAACGTCTCCCTCAATGCGCGTCGCATCGCCGGATGCCGGGCGGCCGCGCAAGCCAGTTCGAGCACATCGCGCTGCGCATGGCTGCCACCGAGACGGTGCGCCAACGGCGTCAGGCGGGACAGAAGGTTTTCGGCCGTGGCGTAATCGCCATGCCCGAAGGCCTGCAGCGCCCGGCATGCGGGCAACCCGACCAGGCGCGTCATGTCGCTGATGGTGCCGCGCTGCAGGATCCTGCGGGACTGCGCCGCCAGCAGCGCCCTCGCGAGGTCCCAGCGTTGCGCGCCTGCAAACGCCATCATCGCGTGAAGGTCGCTGAACGCGCAGTACGCGTCCGCCGCATGCGGCGCCCAGCGCTCGGCGAGCGCGCGCCAGCGGCGCGCGAGGTCCATCCCGCGCAGATGCAGCCGCCACAGCAGCGCCGACGCGTCGATCAGCTCCGAGATCGCTGCCGCTCCAGGACCAAAGCGCCGGTCGTACGTTTCGAGCGCGCGCTGTTCGCCTTCCGCCTCGAGCTGGAACAGCGCGAGGTGCCACCAATGGGGCGTCGTCATCGGGCCCTCGTCGGGCCCTTCAGGGAATGCCGACGCGCCTGCCGGTTGCACGTGCGGCCCGCGACGCTCAAGGCATCCGGTACGGCATGCCAGGAATGTCGAACGAACCTTTCACGCCCGCCGCCGGGGCCCGGGTTGCGGGCGCGCGTAAAGGTGCGCCATAGTATCGAGACGAACCATGGACCGTCCACGTTGGCCTAGCGCAATCTTCGGCGTCGTCCTTCGCGCCTTGATTGTCGGTGCGGGTTGCCTTGTCGCCTGGCGCGCGGCGGCGTTTGATCTGCCGCAGCATCGCAGCGTGCCCGGTGGTGTGGCGGTGCTCAACCTCGGTGCATCGAGCGAGCCGCCGCGCGTAAGCTTGGGCACGGTGCCCGTGCTGGTCGTCGGCGATACGACCCGGTGGAGCGCCGTGGTGGGTATCGCGCTCGGTGCCAAGCCAGGCACGAGCCACGTCACGGTTCACCGCGCCGGCGCGACCGATGTGCGCCAACCGTTCATGATCGACTCGGTCCGTTATGCCGAGCAGAGACTCAAGGTGGCGCCGGGCAAGGTCGATCTGTCCAAGAAGGACATCGAGCGCTACGAGCGCGAGCGAGCGCATCTTGCCGAGGTGGCCGCCAGCCTGAGCGACACCGTCCCGACCTCGTTGCGACTGCGCCAGCCGACTGCCGGGCCGCGCTCCAGCTCGTTCGGCCTGCGCCGCATCTTCAACGGCCAGTCGCGCAATCCGCACAGCGGCATGGACATCGCGGCAGATGTGGGTTCACCCGTCATCGCCGCGGCGGCCGGCCGTGTGATCGACACCGGCGACTACTTTTTCAACGGCAAGACGGTCTGGATCGACCATGGCCGCGGCCTGCTGACGATGTACTGCCACCTCAGCGCCATTAACGTAAGACCGGGCGATATCCTCGCCGGCGGTGACGTGCTGGGCGCTGTCGGGGCCACCGGCCGCGCGACCGGTGCGCATCTGCACTGGTCCGTCAGCCTCAATCGTGTGATGGTCGACCCGGCGCTGTTTCTCGACGAGGTGGGCGCTAACCAGAGGCCGTAGCCGTGGCACGATTGGCGCGGTATCTACGGTCGAACTCGCGTGCCGGCGCCGCAAGCGGTGACGGATCTGGCTCCAATTCCAATGCCGAATCCTGCTTCGGCGGCGCTCGGTGTGTTTACGCGAATACCCAGCGGAACAGGCTGCGTGCGACTCGACCCATGGCAGCGGCCGTGGGTTTCGCAGCTCGGTCCATGCTCGCCGTTTGCGCATGTCACAGTCCGGCGCGAAGCGGACGCATGAAACGGCTGCCGAGAGCCACCGATCGATGGCGCCTTCGCCGCGTCACGGCAAGTCCCCTTTGCAGCTGCTGCTCCGCAGCCGCTGATCCACGCGATAGTGGAACCCGACGTCGAAACAGTGGCTATCGCGAGCATGCAGTCTCGCCCACGCTCACGCGTACCGACATGATCGCGTACTGGAACCTCTACCTGCCGGACCGCACGGAAAAGGGTGACGACCGCGCAGCCCCGATGCGTGCGGCGCTGAGCGGACTCCCTCCGGCCCACGTCGTCGTCGCAGGCCTCGATCCGTTAGATGGCGATGGCGTGGCGTTGGTGGCGCGATTGCGGCAGGCTCAAGTGGCGGCTGTGCTCGCCGACGAGCCGATCCTCACTCACGGATTCTTGAGAGCGGCGCGGTTCCCCCGGCGCGCGCCGTTCCCGCAGCAGGCGTTGGTTCGGCCCATGGGCGAGACGCCGCCAGATGCGGGCGTAACCTTCCACCTGTGGATCAGCTCTTGAGGTTAGCCTTCAGGAACGCGACCGTGCGCGACCACGCGAGCTTGGCCGCAGCCTCGTCGTAGCGCGGCGTGGAGTCGTTGTGAAAGCCGTGCTGGGTTCCCGGGTACATGAACATCTCGTACTTCACGCCATTGGCCTTCAGCGCGGCTTCATAGGCGGGCCATCCGGCATTGATGCGCTCGTCGTTGCCCGCGTAATGAATGAGGAGCGGTGCCTTGATCCTGGCCGCGGCCTCGGCGCTCGGTTGCCCGCCGTAGAACGGGACCGCAGCTGCGAGATCGGGCATGCGCGTCGCAACGATGTTCGCCGTGGTTCCGCCGAAGCAAAAGCCTACGACGCCAATCTTGCCCGTGCAATCCGGGCGCGTCTTCAGGTAGTCGGCAGCGGCCACCAGGTCCTCCGTACGCTTGGCAGGATCGAGCTGCGCGAATAGCTGCGCGCCCTTCTCCTCGTCCCCAGGGTAGCCGCCGAGCGGCGTCAGTGCATCCGGCGCGAATGCCACGAATCCGTCGAGCGCCAAGCGACGCGCGACGTCTTCGATGTAAGGGTTGAGTCCGCGGTTCTCGTGGATGACCGCGACGCCGGGCAGCCTGCCGGTGGCGCTCGACGGCTTGGCGAAGTAGCCCTTCATCGTTCCCGTGCCCTTCGGCGATGGGTACGTGATGAACTCCGTCTTGATGCGGCTGTCGTGCTTGGCGACCTGCTGCGCCCACGCGTAGTTCGGCTTCAGGCTCTCGAGCATCGCCGCCGCAGTGAAGCCTCCCACCGCGAACTTTCCCGCACCGTCGAGAAACTGGCGGCGGGAGATCCGCCCGTGCACATAGCCGTCGAAGAGCTTCAGGACTTCTGGCGGGAAATCGCTGGCTTTCTTGCGTTTCATGGATAGATTCTTCTCGATGTTACGTTGAAGAGGTGAATGGTACGGCATTGCGTGTCGCATTGACGGCGCGCCTGCCGGTGACCTGCATGACATGGGCCGCCATGCCGGCGTTCGCGAAGTCATGCTGACATAAGTAGGCATTCGCCCGCAACCGGTGATAGCGCCTCGTCCTCCAACCCCGGCGACCCTTTCCACCACGCGCGCTCGGGCTGGGACCTGCGCATGTGCAGTTTGTTAGTGTGAATAATCCGCGAATTGCAATTCGAATCGTCGACGTCATTGGAGTGGGGGAACGCATACGGTGTTCAGGTCCGGCCAGTCACATGGCTTCCACCGTGGGCGCATCGATCGGTACCGCTCGCGACTTAGGGGCACTTGACTCGGCGGTCGGTCGTGTTCCTGCCAAGGAGGACATCTCATGCGCTACCGGAAGAACATCAACTGTCTGACCACAAATGAGCTTCACGATCTTCGGGAAGCGCTGGCTGCGCTGTACGCGCTGCCCGCCGGCGATCCGAACAGCTTCGCCACGATTGCGAGTTTCCACGGCGGTCCGCCGATCGCTTACTGCTCCCATGGAGCGCCCGGGTTCTTCACGTGGCACCGCGCCTACCTCATGGCGTTCGAGAACGCGCTCCGCGTCGTCGGGTGCCAGGTCACGCTTCCCTACTGGGACTGGTCCTCGGGTCCGTCAACCGGTGTCCCCGCGGCGTGCCGCCTGCCGACATACGTGAACCGAGGTGGTGCGACCGTAGCCAATCCGCTATTTAGCCAATTCGGGAAACCCCCCGGCTCTGCCGGGGTGACAGTAGTCGTTCGACGTTTCCTGGAGTATTCGGAGAGGGGGTTCCGACCTTGTGAGTCTGCAGCGGGCTATTTGACGGGGCTCTTGACGTTGGATTGCGATTGGCCCCCTTTGAGGGGGCCGCAATCCCGAAAGCCCCCGGCTCTGCCGGGGGATGTACGCCCGCGAGGGTGTGCCATTTGCAGGGTGCAAGTCCCTGTCGGAGTTGGCCACAGCTCCGTAGCGGAAGGTAACTGCGCCGTCGTGAGGCGGGGTGGGGAGTAACCGGAGGCGAACTGTCGGTCCGTAGGATAACGAACCTGTTTCGGCGGCGTACGGCGGCGAGCCCGCATCCTCGTGGCGAAGCCTGGAAGCAACGCAGCACGCTGTAGTGGCGGATAAAGCGATGTTGCGGCGTACAACGTGTTTGAGGATGGAACGATGGGACAGTGGCACGTAGTAAGCGGGGATCACTGTCGGCGAGGTGAACGCTGGCAGAAGTCAGAGTCCCAATAGTACCGAACACGGAGGAATTCGTAGGCCCGTGGAGAACTGCGTCAGAGCAAAAGGCGCAATAGGGAAGTGGGGCAGGAAGGTTGATAGCGAAAGACCGGAAAGAGGCAGAGATGGAAGTCGAAGCATCGACAGTGTCGGAGACGGCTAAACGCGATGCAAGCGCGCTGGGAAGCTGCAAGCAGCGGAAATTCGCGCCAGCCCCAATCTGGACAGAAGCTATGTTGGCGGCTCTACGAACCGGAGTTAAGGGAGGCAGATGGCATAGTTTGATCGATAAGGTGTCGCGCTTTGAAACGTTGGAGTTGGGGTGGGCACAGGTCAAGCGCAACGCTGGGGCGGCGGGAGTGGACCGGATGAGCGTGGAGCGATTCGCGCACGCACGTGACTGCTATCTGGCCGAACTGGCGCAGGGGCTACGGGATGGGAGTTATCGTCCGCAGCCGGTAAGACGTGTGTATATACCCAAGGGCAAAGGGCAGCGCCCGCTCGGTATACCTGCCGTCAAAGACCGCGTGGTTCAGGCGGCGTTGAAAGCGGTGATCGAGCCGATCTTCGAGCACGAATTCGAACCGAGGAGCTTCGGCTTTCGGCAGGGTCTGGGCTGCAAAGATGCGTTGCGTGAGGTGGACTGGCATTTGAAAGTGGGCCACTTCTGGGTGGTGGACGCGGACCTGCAAAGCTACTTTGACACGATTCCGCACGACTCCCTTCTTGCAAGAGTGGGGAACCGGATTGCGGATGGTCGGGTGCTGGCACTCGTTCAGCGGTTTCTCAAGCAAGACATCATGGAAGACATGAAGCGGTGGACGCCGACCTCAGGCAGTCCGCAAGGGGCGGTGATTAGCCCCTTGCTCGCCAACATCTACCTTCACGAGCTTGACGTCGAAATGCGTGAGGCTGGGTTGGTGATGGTGCGATACGCTGATGATGCCGTGGTGTTGTGTCGCAGTCGGGAGGAAGCGGAATCTGCGCTGGCCCGCATGCGTGCTTGGGTGAGTGCGAACGGATTGACGCTACATCCGGACAAGACCCATGTTGGGGATTGCCGTGTCGAGGGTCACGGGTTCGAGTTTCTGGGGTATCGGTTCGAAGCTGGGAAGCGTTGGGTGCGCAAGAAAAGTCTGAGGTCCTTGCGGGATAAGATCCGCGGCCAGACCACGCGTGGCGCAGGACATTCCATCGCTGCCGTGATTGCGACACTGAACCCGACTCTGCGAGGCTGGTACGGCTACTTCCAACATGCCAACCGGGTTACCTTCTCGTCCATCGACGGCTTTGTTCGCCGCCGGTTGCGGGCGATGTTGCGCCGGCAGCAGCACCGACCGGGTCAAGGACGATGCCTACGCGATCACACACAATGGCCGAACGCTTTCTTCGCTGATCTTGGACTGTTCACGATGTACGAGGCCCATCAATCGGCGTGCCAATCCCGATGTGGAAACAACTGACTGGAGAGCCCGTCGCGGGAGAACCGCACACCGGGTTCGGAGGGAGGGGACGGTGACCGCCGTTCCCTACCCCTATGGTTACTGGCCCGCGGGCGGCTGGAGGCCAGACGAATCGCCGCGCGGACATCGACACCACCGCGTTCGACGACCTGGCAACGGGCGCCCAGGCAGCGATGACCGCCGGGACATTTGTCTCCTTCCAAAGTCAAGTCAATGGCGTGCACGGCAGCGTCCATGTCCGCACGGGCGGAGATATGGGCAGCGTGCCGACGGCGGCGTACGACCCGATCTTCTATCTGCACCATGCCAATATTGACCGGCTCTGGGCGGACTGGCAGACCGCGCACCCAGGGCCGCTTCCTGCGGCCGAAGCCGGTTTTCAACTCCAACCGTTCCCACGGCCGTATAGCGTCGCGTGGCAAACGGGAGCGGACGTGGAATCGACGGACGTACTGGGCTATCGGTACCGGCGGTTCTGCTTCCTGATTCCTCCATTCAAGGTGTGGGAAGTCGTCAAGTTCGATTGGCCCTTTCCCGTGCGCCACTTGGTCGACTCCGTCCGGGTCGTGCTCAAGAGCCACCACATGCAGCCCCAGCCCGTCGAAATCCGCGCATTCGTCAACCAGCCCGACGCCAACGCCCGCACGCAAACCGTCGGCAACCCGGCGTTCGCTGCCGCCGCTGCGTTCTTCGGTCATGGCAGTCCGGATCCACACGGCAAAATTCCGGCAACCGAGGCTCCCGCGGAGCATGGCGGCCACGACGGCACGCCGCGGCCACGGCCGCAGGCTGGCGTCAAGGAGCGCTTCGACCTCGAGTTGAACATTACGAAGTCGCTCCGCGCGCAGAAGGCCGACGCCACCGACATCTCGCTCAAGCTCGTCGCGGTGGATATCGCCGGCAACGAGGTCCCGGCTGAGAGACTGATCCTGGACGAGACCGTCATCGAGTTCGAGTAGCGAGACCGACGGTTGACCGGCCCCCCCGACCCCATCACAATCAGGCTCGCGTGGTTGAATGTGCCAATCCTTCGAATGTCCATCACATGATGTTTTCGCGTCGCCAGATCCTGCTCGCTTCGGTCGCTCTGCTCGGCTCCTCTCGGGCCGCCCTTGCGGCCGCGAGCAGGAGCGTTCTCCAGTTGCGGGTGGAGTACACGGCGACGAGCCTAATCGGCATCGACGAGCGCACCATGCCCGGCCGTCTGTGGCGCACCCCCTCGGCGCTTCGCCATGAAGGCAAACAGCATGGTCGCTCGCTGACCGTGATCGCGCGGCTCGATCGCAATCTCTGCTGGCTGGTGATGGCTGATCCCCGCTTCGCGATCGAGACCGACCTCTCCGCGCTCGATCTGCCACTCGATGTGCTGAGCGGCGGCGGCGACATGCGGCAGATTCGTGAAGGACGCGAGCAGGCGAACGGGCTCGACACCATGCGGATTCGCGTCGAGCGCAATGCCGGTTCGGGGAGTCGCTTCACCGGCCATGTCTGGGCGACCGACCAGGGTGTCATCGCGCGCCTCGCTGGCGAGGGCGAGAGCCGTGGCCGCCGCGGTCGGACGCTGATGAATTTCCGCGATGTGCAGATCGGACCGCTCGATCCTGGCCTGTTTGAGGCACCCCGCGGCGTCCAGCTCGTCCGGGTCAAGGGCGGCGATCTCGCTACGTTGCTCGAAGGCATGGAAGCGGCCGGCCAGATCGGGCAGCGTCGCTGACCGGTCAGAAGCAGAGTCGTCGCGCCTCGTTCTCCAAAGCAGCAGGTTGTGAGCGCGCGGGTCGCCCATCCTCTGGGCAACGACTGCCCTTTGACCAGGCATGTTCAACGCATCTCTCGGTCCGCGCGGTCGAGTCGAGAAGTGCTACGCTTTGTCGGTCGACGCGTCGTCGATTTGGATTTGCTGTCCGGTAACTTCCAACAACGGGAGAGACAATGAACAAATGCATTCCTGCTTCGGGGCTGATCGCAGCCGCCTTGCTGGCAGTGGCCGGATGCGCGACCACCGGGCCGAGCGGTCCGGGCAAGCCCGAGTACATGGTGGTCGGCATCGACAACAAGGTCACCTGGGGCGATGACGGCAAGGTGCAGAACCTCGCGCCTGGCAACGACGTGGTGACGATCGTCGACATCGGCACCGATCCTGCGAATCCGAAGATCGTCGCCAGCCTTCCGTTGATGAACTCGATCTTCGGCCCGCCGACCAACCTCGCCATCACGCCGAACGGGCAGCTCGCGCTGGTGGCGAACTCGATGGACTGGGCCGCCGACGGCTCCGGCTGGAAGGCAGCACCGGACGACAAGCTCTATGTTATCGACTTGACGACCAGTCCGCCCGCGCGCATCGATACGGTCGCGGTCGGCAAGCAGCCTTCGGGCATGGCGATCAACCGCGCCGGCAGTCTCGCGCTCATCGCGAACCGCGCCGACAACTCCATCAGCGTGCTCTCGATCGCGGGCAAGCAGGTGAAGCTCATCGACACGGTGACGATCGGCGAGCAGGTCGCGCACGTCGCGTTCACGCCGGACGGCAAACGCGCACTCGCGGTGAAGTTCCCCGGCCACAAGGTTGCGCTGCTCGACGTCGATGGCCAGAAGGTCACCTACACGAAGCGCGACCTCGTGGTCGGCCTCTGGCCGTACAACCTCGACATCACGCCCGACGGCAGGCTCGCCCTCACCGCGGACAATGGGTTTTCGGGCGGGTCCGACGGCAACGTCGACACGGTGTCGGTCATCGACCTCGAAGCGAGTCCGCCGCGCGTGATCGACAAGGTCGTGGTCGGCGAGGCCCCCGAAGGCTTTGCGATCAGCCCGACCGGCAGGCTCGCCGCTGCCGTGCTGCTGCGCGGCTCGAACAATGCGAAGACCGATTGGTTCTACAACCGCAACGGCAGTGTCGCCGTCCTGCGGATCGACGGCAAGAAAGTCACCAAGGTTGGCGAGGTCGAGGTGCGCGGTTTGCCGGAAGGCGCGGTGTTCAGCCCGGACGGGAAGTGGCTGTACATCGGCAACTTCATGGACTCGGACATCTCCGTGCTGCGCGTGGACGGCGACACCGTCACCAACACGGGGACGCTGCTCAAGCTGCCGGGCAAGCCGGCATCGATGCGTGGGAGGACGCAGTAGACAATCTCGGGGGCAAAGGCGGGTCGGCGCTCGTCTGCGCGGCGAGCAAGGGGTTCGTAACTGCCTGCGCGATGTCGCTCGCGCTGTAGGAGGTGGACATTACCATCGTCGCGTGCGACCGCGGAGGTGGCGACCCGTTCCTCTGTGGTCACCATCCCGACGGAATGGCCAATCGTCGTGCGGCCCGCGAGCGAGCGCTTTCAATTGCCGTCGATGTCGGCAGAGGGTGGACGATGCCACTTCGATTCCATAACCTGCAGGCGTTCGATCAGCTTTCCGTGCTGGTTGGCGTCCCAAGTTCGCGGCGGTCTGCTTTGGGGATCGGTCGCCGCGCTTGCGACATCGAGCCATGTCTGCGGTGCCTTGAGACCGGTCATTCGCAGCGTGAAGTTTGGAAGGCGTGAACGGCTGGAGTCGGCCAGGTTGTGCAAGAACTCCGAGCGAAACGAGCTGTCCGCGACGACCACCTCGGAGAACGCGCTGCAGGCGACTCGATTGGGGTCGGGAGGGGTTTTGAGGCGCCCGAAGACGGGCCGCCATCGCGTCTTTTGCGCACCGTCGACCGACAACCGACATTTGACCCTTCCCGCCGAAACCCCAATACTCCGGTTCGTTTGATCGATATCGCTAGCCGGAGCGGCCATTTTGCATGACACCGAAGTGAGCCTCCCCACGCTCGTAACGATTACCCTCAGCCACTTCTGCGAGAAGGCGCGATGGGGGCTCGATCGCGCAGGAGTCGCCTACAGGGAGGAGAGGCACGCTCCCGGTTTTCATACGATTGCGGTTCGCCGTGCGGGCGGCAAGCGCAGCAGCACACCGATCCTGGTGACGGGCGACGGCGTCATCGGGGACTCGACCGAAATCCTCCTGTGGGCAAATGACCGCGCCGAAAAGGGATGCGAACTCTATCCCGAGGACCGCGTCGCGCGCGCCGAGGTGCTGGCGCTCGAGGACCGCCTCGACGAGGACTTGGGCCCGCACGTGAGACGCGCGATCTACTTCGACATGTTGCCGTCGCGAGGGCTCACCATCCCGCTGATGACCCACGGGGTGCCACGCCACGAGCGCGCACTGTTACCTCTCTTCTACGGGCCGCTGCGAAAGCTGATGCGATCGTCGATGCACATCGACGCGGCAGGTGCGAGGAGATCGTTCGACCGCCTGATGGAGGTCATGGACGACGTGAGCACGCGTCTTGCAGACGGCCGCCGATATCTGACCGGCGATCGCTTCGGGGCCGCGGATATTACCTTCGCGTCGCTCGCTGCGCCCGCGGTTTGCCCCTCGGGATATGGGGTTCCGCTGCCGCGCCCTGAGGACCTGCCCGCGGGCGCTGCAGCGCTCATTCGAAGCGTGCGGGACACTGCTGCGGGAGCATTTTGCCTTCGGCTGTACCGGGACGAGCGGCGATGATACGTTCCCGTCCATGAACTACCGGGCGCAATGGCGGCCACCATGTTCGCATTCTTCGAATCCCGCGTCCGACCCACGCAGCTTCCCTCCGCAGCACCGCCCCCGGGGCTGATCGCGTTCTACTGGCACTTCGTCCGGCAGACGCGCTGGCTGTTTGCGGCGATGTTCGTCACGGGCCTTGCCGTCGCGCTGGTCGACACGCTGATCCCGGTCTTCATCGGCAAGCTGGTCACGTTGATGCAGTCGGCCGACCGCACCGCGGCGTTTCGCGCCGCCATCCCGACGCTCGCGGGCATGGCGGCAATTGTGCTGTTCGGGCGGCCGCTGACGCTGCTCGCCGACAGCCTCGTGCGCAACAACGCGGTGCTGCCCGGCGTGACGAGCCTGATCCGCTGGCAGAGTCACTGGCACGTGGTGAGGCAGAGCTGGCCGTTCTTCCAGAACGACTTCGCCGGCCGAATCGCCAATCGCGTGATGCAGACGAGCAACGCGCTGCGCGAGTCGGTCGTGTCGAGCATTCGCGCCGTCTGGTACATCGCAATCTACGGCCTCAGTGCGCTCGCGCTGATGGCGATGGCCGACTGGCGGCTGGCGGTCCCGACAGTTCTCTGGTTCGCGGGCTACGTCTTCTTCCTGCGTCACTTCGTTCCGCGCATGCGCGACCTCGCGAAGGCCAGTTCGGAACTGCGCTCGCTGGTGATGGGGCGGGTCGTGGACAGCTACACGAACATCCTCACGGTGAAGCTGTTCGCCCGTGCGCGCGACGAGGACGCGTACGTACGCGAGGCGATCGACGACCACACCGGCGCCATCGCCGCCCACATGCGGCTGATCACGCGGTTCATGGCCGTGCTGTCGACGATGAACGCGCTGCTGCTCGTCGGCACTGCCGGCATCGGCATCACGCTGTGGGGGCAGGGGCAGGTGAGCGCGGGCGTCGTCGCCACCGCGCTGCCGCTCGCCTGGCAGATCGCCAACGTGGCCGGCTGGGTCAGCTGGGAAGTGACGGGTATCTTCGAGAACATCGGCGTCGTGCAGGAAGGGATGGAGACGATCGCCGTGCCGCACGCGCTGACCGACCGCCCCGGCGCACACGAGCTCGCGGTGCCGCGGGGGGAAATCCGCTTCGAACACATCTCGTTCACCTACGGCCGCACCGACGGCAGGCGCGTCCTCGACGACCTCGATCTCGTCATCCGGCCCGGCGAGCGTGTCGGTCTCGTCGGGCGCTCCGGCGCGGGCAAGTCGACGCTCGTGAATCTGCTGCTGCGCTTTCACGAGCTCGAGCAGGGCAGCATCCGTATCGACGGCCACGACATCCGCGAGGTGACGCAGGAAAGCCTGCGCGGCGCGATCGGCATGGTGACGCAGGACACGTCGCTGCTGCACCGGTCCATTGCCGCCAACATCGGCTACGGGCGCCCGGGCGCGAGTGCCGCCGACATCGAGGCCGCCGCCCGCAAGGCGCACGCGCACGACTTCATCACGGACCTGCAGGATTGGAAGGGGCGGAGCGGCTATGACGCGCACGTGGGCGAGCGCGGCGTCAAGCTCTCCGGTGGGCAGCGCCAGCGCATCGCGATTGCGCGGGTCGTGCTGAAGGATGCGCCGATCCTGGTGCTGGACGAGGCGACGTCGGCACTCGACAGCGAGGTGGAACTCGCGATCCAGGACCAGCTGCTCGGCCTGATGGAGGGAAAGACCGTGATCGCCATCGCGCACCGCCTGTCGACGATCGCCCGCATGGACCGTCTGATCGTGCTGGAGCATGGCCGCATCGTCGAGCAGGGCACGCACGACGAGCTGTTGCGCCTCGACGGGCACTACGCGATGCTGTGGAAACACCAGTCGGGCGGCTTCCTGCCGCACGACCTGCCGCCGGACGACGCACCGGTGATCGACGACGGCCCGGTCGACGACATGCGCGCCGCCGAGCAACCCGAGCCCAGCACCAACGACGAGCCGATGCCGGCCCGCGCCTGAGCGAGTTTCCGGGAACGCCGTACCGGCGGCCAGGGCGGATTCTCGGGCACGACCACACCGGGGCGCTCGAATGCGGCCGCAGTTCCGCGCTGAAAGAAAAACGGACCCGCATTGGCGGGCCCGTTGTCGTTGTCGCGGCTACCGGTCGGCGACGGCGGAGCCAGCGCCCCGGACAGGTCAGTAATAACCCCGATAGCCGGCCGGGTAAGGCTTTGCGTAGTGCCGATACCCGTAATACGGTCGATAGGGTGCGACAACGACCGGCGGCGCGACGTAGACCGGACGCGGCACGACATACAGAGGACGCGGCGCTACATAGACCGGGCGCGGCGCGATGTAGACCGGGGCGGCCGGGTAGTAGACCGGCGCCGGCGGCGCCACGTATACCGGGGCGGCCACGCCATACCCGAGGCCATACCCGAGGCCATACCCGTAGTTGCCGACCGTGAGCCCGTATCCCGGGCCGCCGATCGACACGCTGAAGCCGACGTTACCGCCGGCGCTCGCCGTCGGCGCGTAAGCCGCTGAGGCGGCGATCAGGGTGGCGCCCATCGCGGCGCCGATGGCAGTGCGAATTCTCATGGGTCAACTCTCCTGGATCGGCGCCTCGGTCGGGGGATGGCGGCGCCTCCTGCCGTGAAGAACGCGCGGGCCTCGCCACGGGTTGACCGGCGCGCTCGCCGGTCCCGCCCCTGTTACAAAGCGACACAGTTGGCTATGCTACCTTGCGGTCGGGACGCTCCTTGGCAGGCTGCAAGGCCGTGCGCCGCCGCACCGTTGGTCCCACTCTCCGGAGATCCCCGCATGCCGCTCCTTCGCGCACCCGCCCTGCGCCTGCTGCTGCTGCCGCTCGCCACGCTTGCCATGGCTTGCCAGGCGCTCGCCGCCGACCTGACGATCGGTCTCGGCACCGACGTCACCGCGATCGACCCGCACTATCACAACCTGACGCCGAACAACAACGTCGCTTCGCACCTGTTCGGCTACCTGGTCGAGCGCAACGAGAAGTCGCAGCCGGTCCCGGGTCTTGCGACCGAATGGAAGGTGGTCGACCCGCTGACGTGGGAGTTCAAGCTGCGCAAGGGGGTCAAGTTCCACGACGGCAGCGAGTTCACCGCCGCCGACGTCGTCGCCTCGATCGAGCGCGTGCCGAAGGTGCCGAACAGCCCATCGCCGTTCACCGCCTATACCAAGCAGATCCAGAAGATCGAGGTCATCGATCCCTACACGATCCGCTTCAGGACGGCGACGCCGTACCCGCTCATGCCCTCCGACATGACGCAGGTGGCGATCATCGGCAAGGCGTTCGCCAACGCGTCGACCGAGGACTTCAACAGCGGCAAGGCGGCGATCGGTACCGGCCCTTACAAGCTTGTCCGCTACACGAAGAGCGACCGCATCGAGCTCGCGCGGAACGATGCCTGGTGGGGCGGCAAGACGCCGTGGGAAAAGGTGACGCTGCGCATCCTTCCGCAGGACGCGCCTCGCGTCGCCGCACTGCTCTCCGGCGACGTGCAGGTGATCGAGAACGTGCCGACCGCCGACGTCGCCCGGCTCAAGGGCGACCGCAAGCTGACGCTGTTCCGCACGACGTCCGACAGGCTCATCTATCTGCATCTGGACAGCAACCGCGACGTCTCGCCGTTCGTCACGGACAAGACGGGCAACGCGATGACGAAGAACCCGCTCAAGGACCCGAGGGTCCGCAAGGCGCTGTCAAAGATGATCAACCGCCCGGCAATCGTCGACCGGGTGATGGAAAACGAGGCGGTGATGGCGGGCCAGCTCGTGCCCGATTTCCTGTTCGGCGCGACGAAGAACCTGCAGGTCGAGAAGTTCGACGCCGACGGCGCGAAGAAGCTGCTGGCCGAGGCGGGCTATCCCGATGGCTTTGGGCTCACGATCCACACGCCCAATAACCGCTACATCAACGACGAGCAGATTGCGCAGGCGGTCGCGCAGATGCTTTCGCGCAGCGGCGTGCCGACGAAGGTCGTCGCAATGCCGTCGGCGACGTATTTCACGCAGGCAACCGACCTCAAGTTCAGCTTCATGCTGCTCGGCTGGAGTACCGGAACGGGCGAAGCGTCGTCCTCGCTCAAAGCGCTGCTGATGACCTACAACCGCGACAAGGGCTTCGGCACGGCCAACCGCGGCCGCTACTCGAACACCAAGCTCGACGCGTTGACCGAGGATGCGCTGCAGACGGTCGACGACGTCAAGCGCGAGGCGTACCTGCAGCGCGCAACCGAGCTCGGCATCAACGACACCGGGATCATCCCGCTGCACTTCCAGGTCAACATCTGGGCGGCGCGAGACGGCATCGGCTACCCGCCGCGGATGGACGAGCAGACGCTCGCGCACAAGATGAAGCCGAGGGCATGAGCGCGAAAGCGCGCGCCTGCATCGGGCGGGGGACGGCGCCGGAGGCTTAGGCAAACCGCACCGGCAGAAGGATCGCAGGAGGAACGCATGAACGCACCGGGGATCGCCTGGCCGGCGGTTACGACGCCGCCAGAGAATTTCATCGGCAACCGCTTCGTCACGCCGGCAGGCGGAAAGACGCTGCCGATGGTCGATCCTTCGGACGGGGCGCCGTTCGCGGCGATCGCCCGTGGCACGGCCGCCGATATCGACACCGCAGTGCGCTCCGCACAGGCTGCACGCGACGGTGCATGGGGTCGCCTTGCGCCGGCGGAGAAGGGCCGTCTGCTGGCGCGGCTTTCCCGGGCGATCGACGATCACGCGGAGGAGCTCGCGCTGCTCGAAGCGCGGGACTGCGGCAAGCCGCTCAAGCAGGCACGGGCCGATGCGGTGGCCTGCGCACGCTACTTCGAGTTCTACGGCGGCGCCGCCGACAAGCTCACCGGCGAGACGATTCCCTATCCGGACGGCTACGCGGCACTGACGTGGCGCGAGCCGCACGGCGTCACCGGGCACATCATTCCCTGGAACTATCCGCTGCAGATCTTCGGGCGCTCCGTCGGCGCAGCGCTCGCCGCGGGCAACGCGTGTGTCGTGAAGCCGGCCGAGGATGCGTGCCTGTCGCTGCTGCGCGTGGCGCAACTGGCGGCCGGTATCGGATTGCCCGAGGGCGCGCTCAACATCGTCACGGGGCTCGGTGCCGAAGCTGGCGCGGCGTTGGCCGCGCATGCCGGTGTCGCCCATCTGTCCTTCACGGGATCGCCGGCAACGGGAGCGTCAGTTGCGAAGGCCTGTGCGGAGCGCCACTGCCCGGTCACGCTGGAACTGGGCGGAAAGTCACCGCAGATCGTGTTCGCCGACGCCGATCTCGACGCTGCGCTTCCCGTCATCGTCAACGCGATCGTGCAGAACGCGGGCCAGACCTGCAGCGCGGGGTCGCGCCTGCTGGTCGAACGCTCGGTCTACGAGCCGCTGCTCGCGCGACTGGGCGAGCGCTTTGCGGCGCTTGCCGCGGGCCCCGCGCTCGCGGATCGCGACTGCGGCCCGCTGATCCGCGCGTCGCAGCGCGACCGCGTGCAGTCGTTCCTCGATGGCGCTCGCCGCGATGGCATCGCGACCGTCGCGCAGGGCACGATCGTTGCCGATGCGCCAGCCGGAGGCTTCTACGTGGCGCCGACGCTGCTGCGCGACGTGCCGCAGGGCAATCGCCTTTCGTGCGACGAAATCTTCGGCCCGGTGCTCGCCGCGATGCCCTTCAGCGACGAGGCGGATGCGGTGCGGCTTGCCAACGCAACCGATTACGGGCTGGTCGCGGGCGTGTGGACGCGCGACGGCGGGCGCCAGCTGCGCATGGCACGCGCGGTGCAGTCGGGGCAGGTGTTCGTCAACAACTACGGCGCAGGCGGTGGTGTGGAATTGCCCTTCGGCGGTGTCAAGCATTCGGGCCACGGCCGCGAAAAGGGTTTCGAGGCGTTGTACGGTTTCACGACGCTGAAGACGGTCGTTCTGCGCTATTAGCGTCATCTTGCGCCGCCACGCGGGCGGCAGACCGACGCCGCTACCGCACTCGTGCATGCACATCTGCTGCAGTACGGCAACTGTCGCAAAGCGACGACATCCACGGCAACGCCGCGCGGGCGCTGCCATCGCTGCTTGTGCAGCGCGCAACACAGGCACGCGCGGGCACCGACGCGCTGCGCTGCGGCATTGTGCGCGGCGACTGGCGGCGCACGGATTGCTTCCGCAACCCGCATGAGGCGCGTATCCTCACGCCGTAGCCTTGCAGCGCATGGAGCGTGCAAGGCACGAGCGATTGCATCGCCGCCGCCAAACCGCGTCGGCAATGCAAGCCGCCGGTGCGGGTCCACCCACCCGCGAGAGGTCGCGAGACCGGTGGCGTCCGCGTGACCTGAACGGTCGGAGGGCATGATGGAGCAGAAGTCGATCACATCGTCGGCGCGCACGCAGGATGCGCTGTACGCATTCCTGAATTTGCACGTCGGCATTGCCTTTAGCGACGATGTCGGGCCGCTGCTCGGGCAGGCAGCGTTGGTCAGCGAAACCAGCGCCGCGGACGCGGGCATGAAACGCTACTGGAACGACGCCGTGAGTGCCGCACTCACTGCCGAGGTCGCACGTGATCCCGTGCGTCCCGCGCGCCGGCCTGCGAAGGTCGCCTCCCGGGGCAAGCACCGCGCACGGTAGCAAGCTAGGGCCTGTTCACACGACGTCCGCAAGCGCGAACGGGTGCCCCGGGGCACCCGTTCCCTTTGGGTTGCTGCCGAAAGGGCTGTGCCCATCGTTGCAAAGCCTCGCTGGGCAGGCGGCCCGACTTCGTTTTGCGCCTCGCTCACGGCCCATTCGGCCCTGCAACGCGCTTGCGGACGTAGTGTGAACAGGCCCCAGTCTGCCGCGGCGCTCCCCATGCGTGTGGGCGCCGCGCCTTGCGTGTCGTGGATAATGTCGGGACGCTCACGTCCCATACGACACACGCGATGAGACTCACCAACAAGGTTGCGATCGTCACCGGCGGCGGGTCGGGATTCGGAGCGGGAATCGCCCGGCGCTTTGCGCAGGAGGGCGCGCGCGTGGTGGTCAACGATCTCGACCCCGATGCGGCAGAACGCGTCGCGGGGGAGATCGTGGCGGCCGGCGGCAAGGCGCGTGCATGCGGTGGCGACGTGGCGAAGGACGCGGACGTCTCGTATCTTGTCGCCGCCTCGCTCGCCGCATTCGGCGACTTGCACGTCGTCGTCAACAACGCGGGCACGACGCACCGCAACCAGCCGATGCTCGAGGTCGCGGAAGCCGAGTACGACCGAATCTACGCGGTCAACGTCAAGAGCCTCTACCTGACGGCAAGGCACGCGGTGCCGCACTTCCGGCGCAAGCGGGATGGCGTGTTCATCACCATCGCCTCGACCGCCGGTGTGCGCCCGCGCCCCGGGCTCACCTGGTACAACGGAAGCAAGGGTGCGGCCATCGTCACTTCGCGCTCGATGGCGGCCGAGCTCGCGAAGGACAACATCCGCGTCAACATCATCAACCCGGTCGCAGGCGAGACCGGCCTGCTCGCGCAATTCATGGGCGAGGACACGCCGGAGATGCGCGCGAAGTTCGTGGCGACGATCCCGCTCGGCCGCCTGTCGCAGCCCTCGGACATCGCGACCGCCGCCGTGTTCTTTGCCTCGGACGAGGCCGCGTTCATCACGGGCGCGTGCCTCGAGGTGGACGGCGGGCGTTGCATCTGATCGCGGACCTGCCTCAGGGCGGGCCCAATGCGACGGGCACCAGCGCTGCAATCAGCTCCACCGCCGCGGTCTGCAGCGGCGTCGACGGCCGTTGCGCAGACACTGCGATCGCAAGCGTGCTCGTGAGCGCGGGCCGCACGATCGTTCGCGCGTAGAGCTTTGCACCCGCCTCGCCGTCCGGCAACGCGCGGCGCGACAGGATCGCGAAACCCTGGCCCTCGGCGACAAGCTCGAGAATCGCACCGATCGCATCGATCTCGAGGGTCACGTTCGGTCGCAATCCGAAGGTGGCGAGCCGCGACTCGACCAATGCGCGGATCGCGTGCGGGCGGCTCGGCATGATCAGCGGATAGCGCGGGAGTTCGTGGAGCCGGACGGTGGCGGGCTCGCGACGTGCGGTGCTGCGGCCGATCAGGCACAGGTCTTCGTCCAGCAGGCAGACAAGCTCGATCGCCGGCGACGGGGCGGGGTTGTAGAGGAGCCCGATGTCGGCACGCCCGACAGTGACCCATTCCTGGATCGTCGTCGACAGTCCCTCGACGATGCTGAGTGTCGCGCGCGAAAAGCGCTGCCGGAATTCGCGCACGACCTTGGTGGTCAGCACCCGCGCGAGCGTGGGCGGCAGGCCGATCACGACGTGCCCGACCGGAGCTCCTTTGAGGTCCTCGACTTCGTGCCGCGCGCGCTCCACCTGCTGCAGGATGCCGCGTGCGTGCGCGAGCAGGCGCTTTCCGGCTTCGGTGGGCACCGCGCCGCGGCCGTTGCGCAGAAGCAGGTTCTGTCGCAGCTCGACTTCGAGGCGGCGAACCTGTCGGCTTATCGCCGGTTGGGCGACGTCCAGAACGCGCGCCGCCCGGCTGAAGCCGCCGAGGTCGACCACCGTGACGAAATATTCGAGCTGCTTGAGATCCATGTCACGGTTGATTTTGCCCATGCCGAAACGGCATAGCTGCTAGTCTACCAATAGCTATTTCGCTTGGGGTCCCGCCGGCGCAGACTTGCCACTCCGGTTGGCGGAGGGGGACGAATTTGCAGACGGCAATACCTTGTCTGTTCATGCGCGGCGGCACGTCGCGCGGGCCCTTCTTCAACGAGGCGGATCTGCCCGCCGAAATCGCCGTGCGCGATCGGGTGCTTCTCGCCGTCATGGGATCGCCGGACAGGCGCCAGATCGACGGCCTGGGTGGCGCGCATCCGCTCACGAGCAAAGTCGGAATCGTGCGCCGGGGCAGCAAGCCGGGCGTCGATCTCGACTTCCTGTTCGCCCAGCTGCAACCCGAGAAGGACACGGTGGACACGACACCCAACTGCGGCAACATGCTCGCCGCGGTGGTGCCCTTCGCGCTCGAAACCGGCATGGTGAAGGCGCAGGGCGAATCGAGCACGTTCCGCGTGTTGACGCGGAACACCGACATGCAATGCGACATCACCGTGCGCACACCCGGCGGCCACGTCGAGTACGAAGGCGACGCTCGCATCGACGGCGTGCCCGGGACGTCGGCGCCCATCACGATCAACTTTCTCGACACCGCGGGGTCGGTGTGCGCAGGACTGCTGCCGACCGGCCGGGTGCGCGACGTGATCGACGGCATCGCCGTCACCTGCATCGACAACGGCATGCCGCTCGTGATCTTCCGCGCAACCGATGTCGGCCGCACGGGCTACGAGAGCGTGTCGGACATGAATGCCGACGTGGAGCTGAAGGCGCGCATCGAGCGCCTGCGCATCGCGTGCGGCCATGCGATGGGTATAGGCGACGTGACGGGCAGGAATTACCCGAAGATGACGCTGGTCGCTCCGCCGCGCCACGGTGGCAGCCTCTGCACGCGCAGCTTCATCCCGCACGTGTGCCACGACGCGATCGGAGTGCTCGCGGCGGTGACGGTGGCCACGGCCTGCGTGCTGGAGGGGTCGGCGTGTGACGGCATCGCAGTGGTGCCGGCGGGCCGGGTCAAGAACGTGTCGGTCGAGCACCCGACCGGCGAGTTCAGCGTCGAGCTCGAAATCGATCCGGCCGATCCGCAGAACGTCACCCGCGCGGAGCTTTTGCGCACCGCCCGGCTGCTGATGCGTGGCGAGGCCATGATTCCCGCCTCCGTGTGGAAAGGAAAGCATTCGTGATCATCGACTGCCATGGCCACTACACGACGGCACCGAAGGCGCTCGAGGAGTGGCGCAACCGCCAGGTCGCGGGCTTGAAAGACCCGGTGGTCGCGCCGAAGGTGTCGGACCTCAGGATCAGCGATGACGAGGTTCGTGAAAGCATCGAGACCAACCAGCTCGCCAAGATGAAGGAGCGCGGCAGCGACCTGACCATCTTCTCGCCGCGCGCGAGCTTCATGGCGCATCACATCGGGGATTTGCGGGCAAGCTCGACGTGGGCGGCAATCTGCAACGAGCTCTGCCATCGCGTGAGCCGGCTCTTTCCCGACAATTTCATTGGCGCGGCGATGCTTCCGCAGTCGCCGGGCGTCGACCCGAGAACGTGCATTCCCGAGCTCGAAAGGTGCGTCGAGGAGTACGGGTTCGTCGCCATCAACCTGAACCCCGACCCATCGGGGGGTCACTGGAAGGAGCCGCCGCTCAGCGATCGGCATTGGTACCCGATCTACGAGAAGATGGTCGAGTACGACATTCCGGCGATGATCCACGTGAGCACCAGTTGCAACGCGTGCTTCCACACGACCGGTGCGCACTACCTGAACGCGGACACGACTGCGTTCATGCAATGCCTGACCGCCGACCTGTTCAAGGATTTCCCGACGCTCCGGTTCGTAATCCCGCATGGCGGCGGCGCGGTGCCTTACCACTGGGGACGCTTCCGCGGGCTCGCGCAGGAGCTCAAGAAGCCGCTGCTCAAGGACCACCTGCTGAACAACATCTACTTCGACACCTGCGTCTACCACCAGCCCGGCATCGACCTGCTGACCAAGGTCATCCCGGTGGACAACGTGCTGTTCGCATCCGAGATGATCGGCGCGGTGCGCGGCGTCGACCCGGAGACGGGCTGCTACTACGACGACACCAAGCGCTACATCGAGGCCGCGGCAATCGCTGCGGCAGACCGCCAAAAGATCTACGAAGGCAACGCGCGGCGGGTCTATCCGCGGCTCGACGCTGCCCTGAAGGCGAAGGGCAGGTAACCGGAGATGGCAGTATGGGCATGAACGACCTCGGCATCGTCAAGCGCAAAATCGCGCGCGCCGACCGCGACGCAGTGGAGAAACTCGCGCGGTTCGGCGTCGCGACCATCCACGAGGCGATGGGGCGCGTCGGCCTCATGAAGCCTTACATGCGGCCGATCTACGGTGGAGCCCGTCTCTGCGGCGCCGCCGTGACGGTGCTGCTGCAGCCCGGCGACAACTGGATGCTGCATGTCGCCGCAGAGCAACTGAAGGAAGGCGATGTCGTCGTGGCCGCGTGCACGTCCGACACGGACGACGGCTACTTCGGCGATCTGCTCGCCACGAGCTTCCGCGCGCGGGGTGCCAGGGGACTCGTCATCGACGGCGGCGTGCGCGACGTCGAGGATCTCGGCGCCATGCGGTTCCCGGTCTTCTCGCGCGCGATCAGCGCCAAAGGCACGGTGAAGGCCACGCTCGGATCGGTGAATATCCCGGTCATCTGCGCCGGAGCGCCGGTGAACCCGGGCGACGTGGTGATCGCCGATGACGACGGCGTCGTCGTCGTTCCCGCCGCAATCGCGCAGCAGGCCGCCGATGCGGCGGAAGCGCGCGAGGCCAACGAGGCCGACAAGCGGAAGAGGCTGGCCGCTGGGGAGCTCGGCCTCGACATGTACAAGATGCGGGAGCCGCTCGCGAAGGCGGGCCTGCGCTACATCGACTGAGCGAACTCGCGTTGCCTGCGATGCCGGATGCACGCGCGCCGGCGCGCCGGGATCAAAACCAAAGTACGATGCAGACGGACACGATGGAATTCCAGATGACGCCGGGCTGGCTTCGCTTTCATCCCAGCCCGTCGAAGCCGCGCTTCCAGGTGCCGCCAGGTGCGGTGGACGCACATTGCCACGTGTTCGGCCCGGGCGCGCAGTTCCCCTACGCCCCGGAGCGCAAATACACGCCCTGCGACGCCTCCAAGGACCAGCTCTTCGCGCTGCGCGACCGGCTTGGTTTTTCGCGCAACGTGATCGTCCAGGCGACCTGCCACGGCACGGACAATCGCGCGCTGGTCGACGCGCTCATCCACGCGGGCGGCAGGGCGCGCGGCGTGGCCACGGTCAGGCGCGACATCACCGACGCCGAGTTGCGCGCGATGCACGAGGCCGGCGTGCGCGGCACGCGCTTCAACTTCGTCCAGCGGCTGGTCGACTTTACGCCGAAGGACGAGTTGATAGAGATCGTCAAGCGCATCGCGCCGTTCGGCTGGCATGTGGTCGTCTACTTCGAGGCGGCGGATCTGCCGGAGCTTTGGGACTTCTTCACCGCGCTCCCGACCACCGTGGTCGTGGATCACATGGGGCGGCCCGACGTGACGAAGCCCGTCGACGGCCCGGAATTCGGGCTGTTCGTGAAGATGATGCGCGAGCATTCGAACATCTGGTCGAAGGTGAGCTGTCCGGAGCGTCTCTCCGTTTCCGGGCCGCCGGCGCTCGGCGACGAGCGGAACGCCTACCGCGATGTCGTGCCGTTTGCGCGACGGATCGTCGAGACGTTTCCGGACCGTATACTCTGGGGCACCGATTGGCCGCATCCGAACCTGAAAGACCACATGCCTGACGACGGCCTGCTGGTGGACTTCATACGGCACATCGCGACCACGCCCGAGCTGCAGCGCAAGCTCTTGGTCGACAACCCGATGCGGCTCTGCTGGCCCGAGGAATCGCGCTGAGGACGCTGCCATGGCGCTCTACAAACCGTACAAGAACATTCCCGGCACGACGATCTTCGACACCGACGAAGCGCGCAAGGGTTATCACCTGAACCAGTTCTGCATGTCGCTCATGAAACCCGAGAACCGTGTCCGCTTCAAGGCCGACGAACGTGCCTACCTCGACCTGTGGCCGATGACGGAGGATCAGAAGCAGGCGGTGCTCGCCCGGGACCTCAATCGCTGCATCGCACTCGGCGGCAACATCTACTTCCTTGCCAAGATCGGCGCGACCGACGGGAAGAGCTTCCAGCAGATGGCCGGCAGCATGACGGGCATGAGCGAAGAGGCGTACCGCGACATGATGATCAAGGGCGGCCGCTCCATCGAGGGCAACCGCTACATCGGGGAGAAGAAGTGACCGCCCGGATCACGGCGAGCGTTTACACCTCGCACGTCCCCGCGATCGGCGCGGCGATCGACTTGGGCAAGACGGCCGAGCCTTACTGGCAGCCGCTGTTCAAGGGCTACGAGCCCTCCAAGGCGTGGATGAGCGCGAACACGCCGGACGTCATCTTCCTCGTCTACAACGACCATGCAACGGCGTTCAGCCTGGAAATCATTCCCACCTTCGCGATCGGGTGCGCCGACGAGTTCAAGCCGGCCGACGAGGGATGGGGTCCGCGTCCGGTGCCGGTGGTTAAGGGCCAGCCCGAGCTCGCTGCGCACATCGCGCAGTCGGTGATCCTGGACGATTTCGACCTCACGATCGTCAACAAGATGGACGTCGATCACGGTTTGACCGTGCCGCTGTCGCTGATGTGCGGCCAGCCCGAGGCATGGCCGTGCCCGGTGATTCCATTCGCGGTGAACGTGGTGCAGTACCCGGTGCCCTCCGGCAGGCGTTGCTATCAGCTCGGCAAGGCGATCCGCAAGGCTGTCCTGTCGTACGACGAGCCGTTGAACGTTCATATCTGGGGCACGGGCGGCATGAGCCACCAGTTGCAGGGTCCGCGCGCCGGGCTGATCAACAGCGCGTTCGACAACGCCTTCCTCGACCAGCTCATCGCCGACCCCGAGGCGCTGTCGAGGAAGCCGCACATCGATTACGTCCGCGAAGCGGGCTCCGAAGGCATCGAGCTCGTCATGTGGCTCGTTGCGCGCGGCGCGATGGCGGATGCGCCTCCCCGTGTCGTGCACCGCTTCTATCACGTGCCCGCGTCGAACACCGCCGTGGGCCACCTGATCCTGGAGAACGCGCTATGACCGTGGGGCCAACGCTATGAGCAAGTCGATCAAGGTGGCGCTGGCGGGTGCCGGTGCTTTCGGCACCAAGCACCTCGATGCGATCAAGCTGATCGACGGCGTCGACGTCGTCTCGGTCGTGGGCCGCGAGCTCGACAAGACGCGGGACGTCGCCGCCAGATACGGGGTCGGTCACGTGACCGACGACCTCGCCGACAGCCTCGCGTTGAAGGAGGTCGATGCCGTCATCCTCTGCACGCCGACGCAGATGCACGCCGAGCAGGCCATCGCGTGCCTCGAGGCAGGCAAGCACGTCCAGGTGGAGATTCCGCTCGCCGACAGCCTGAGAGGCGCCGAAGAAGTGGTGCGGGTGCAGAAGGAGACCGGGAAGGTCGCGATGGTCGGCCATACGCGCCGTTTCAATCCGAGCCACCAGTGGGTGCACCGGAAGATCCAGGCGAAGGAATTCAGCATCCAGCAGATGGACGTGCAGACCTACTTCTTCCGCCGCACGAACATCAACGCGCTGGGCCAGCCGCGCTCCTGGACCGACCATCTGCTGTGGCATCACGCGGCACATACGGTCGATCTGTTCACCTACCAGACGGGTGGCGAGATCGTGGCGGCGAACGCCATCCAGGGCCCGATCCATCCGGTGCTCGGCATCGCGATGGACATGTCGATCCAGCTGAAGTCGAGCACCGGCGCGATCTGCACGCTGTCGCTCTCGTTCAACAACGACGGGCCGCTCGGCACGTTCTTCCGCTACATCGGCGACACGGGAACCTACATCGCCCGCTACGACGACCTGTTCAACGGCAAGGACGAGAAGATCGACGTATCGAAGGTCGACGTATCGATGAACGGCATCGAGCTGCAGGACCGCGAATTCTTCGCCGCCATTCACGAGGGAAGGGAGCCCAATGCGAGCGTAGCGCAGGTGCTGCCCTGCTATCGCACGCTGGACCGGCTCGAGCGGCAGCTCGCTCGAGGCGCGGCCTGAAACCCGGCGCCCCGCAATCCGGAGGAACTCCGATGACACGCGACGCCCACCGGCCCGACATTCCCGGCACGACGCTGTTCGACGGGGAGATGGCCCGCAAGGGATATGCACTCAACAAGATGTGCTATTCGTTCAACGCCGCGGAGAACCGCGAGGCGTTCCTGCGTGACGAGGATGCGTACTGCGCGAGGTTCGGCCTGACGGAGCAGCAGCGGAGCGCCGTTCGCAACCGCAACGTGCTCGAGCTGCTCGCCGCCGGCGGGAACATCTACTTCCTCGCCAAGCTCGCGGGAATCTTCCATCTCGACGTGCAGGACATCGGCGCGCAGCAGACGGGGATGAGCAAGGACGCCTTCAAGGCGATGCTCGTGGAAGCGGGGAGATAGGCAGATGGCGACGATCGTAGGAGCGCTCACGAGTTCGCACGTTCCGTCCATCGGCGGCGCGATTGCAAAGGGCCTGCAGCAGGATCCCTACTGGAAGCCTTTCTTCGACGGCTTCCCTGCGGCGCACGCGTGGCTTGCCAAGGCGAAGCCCGACGTCGCGGTCATCTTCTACAACGACCACGGCCTCAACTTCTTCCTCGACAAGCTGCCGACGTTTGCCGTTGGCGCCGCGCCCGAGTACTGCAACGCCGACGAGGGCTGGGGCATCCCGACCGTGCGTCCGTTCAAGGGCGATCCCGCACTCTCTTGGCACCTGATCGATTCGCTGGTCGCAGACGAGTTCGACATCACGATGTGCCAGGAGATGCTGGTCGACCACGCGCTCACGCTGCCGATGGCGCTTCTCTGGCCGGGCGGAGAGGAGTGGCCGGTTCGAATCGTGCCGATCGCGATGAACCATGTTCAGCATCCGCTGCCGTCGCCGCGTCGCAGCTTCCACCTCGGCCAGGCCGTCGGTCGTGCGCTCGAAGCATGGGACGAGAATGTCCGCGTCGTGGTGTTTGGCACCGGCGGGCTCTCGCACCAGCTGGACGGCGAGCGCGCTGGCTTCATCAACAAGCCGTTCGACCTGATGTGCATGGAGGCGATCGTCGGCAATCCGGAGAGGCTCACGCGGTACTCGACGGTCGATATCGTGCGCGAGGCGGGTGCGCAAGGCACCGAGCTGATGACGTGGCTCGCCGCGCGCGGTGCGCTGGCCGGCCACGTGACCAGAGTCCACTCGAACTATCACATTCCGATCTCGAACACGGCGGCGGCGCTGATGGTGCTCGAGAACCGGGAACAGGCTGCGACGCGGGCACGCGCAGCGTGATTTGGGAAGCGGCCCATCTGGACACCTGACCACCCACCTGGAGGAGAGATGAAACAATCGTTCGCAACCGCGCGCGGCAGAGTCCTGCAGCGCATTTCGGCCGCCATCCTGCTTGGCCTGCTGCCTCTCGCGGCGCTCGCGGCCGACCCGCTGAAGATCGGCCTCATACTGCCGATGACCGGGCCTTTCGCATCGACCGGCAAGCAGATCGAAGCGGCGGCCCGGCTCTACATCGCGAAGAACGGCGATACCGTCGCCGGCCGCAAGGTCGAGCTGATCGTCAAGGACGATACGGGGCTCGCTCCCGAGACCACCAAGCGCATCGCGCAGGAGCTGGTCGTGCAGGACAAGGTCAGCGTGCTCGCGGGCTTCGGTCTAACGCCGCTTGCGCTCGCCGCCGCGCCGGTCGCGACCGAGGCGAAGGTGCCGATGGTGGTGATGGCGGCGGCCACCGGGATGATCCCCACCCGCTCGCCGTTCATCGTGCGCACCGGCTTCACGCTGCCGCAGGTCACCGGCCCGATCGCCGAATGGGCGGCCAAGAACAAGATCAAGCGCGTGGTCACGATGGTCACCGACTACGGCCCCGGGCTCGACGCCGAGAAGACGTTCCAGACGGTGTTCAAGGCGGCGGGCGGCGAGATCGTCGAGTCGATCCGCACGCCGCTGCGCAACCCCGACTACGCGCCATTCCTGCAACGCGCGAAAGACGCGAAGCCCGACGCGCTGTTCGTGTTCGTGCCATCCGGCGAGGGCCTCGCGGTCATGAAGCAGTTCGACGAGCGGGGGCTCAAGCAGGCCGGCATCCGCCTGATCGGCACCGGAGACGTCACCGACGACGACCTGCTCGAGAGCATGGGCGCACCGGCGGTCGGCGTGGTCACGTCGTTCCACTACTCGGCCGCGCACGAGTCGCCCGAGAACAGGGCGTACGTGGACGGATTCATGAAGGCGAACAACGGCATGCGCCCGAATTTCCACTCGGTCGGCGGCTACGACGGGATGCACCTGATCTACGAGGCGGTCAAGAAGGCGGGTTCCAATGCCACGGGCGAGCAGCTGGTCGAGGCGATGAAGGGGATGAAGTGGGTGAGCCCGCGCGGTCCGATGTCGATCGACCCGGCGACCCGCCAGACGGTCCACAACGTCTACCTCCGCGAAGTGAAGATGGTCAACGGCAAGCCCTGGAACATCGAGTTCGACAAGGTCGAGAACGTCAAGGATCCCGGCAACTGACGCAACCTCGGAGCGGCGGGGCGCGCGATGCTCGGAAACCTGGCGGGGGTGCTGTTCGACGGCGTCGCGTACGGCAGCCTGCTGTTCATCATCAGCATCGGCCTGTCCGTGACGATGGGCCTGATGAACTTCGTCAACCTCGCCCATGGCGCGTTCGCGATGCTCGGGGGCTATGCCTGCGTGCTGCTCATGACGCGCGCAGGCATGCCGTTCCTCGCCACGCTGCCGGCCGCTTTCGCCGTCTCGGCGGTCGCCGGCATCGTGCTGGAGCGCACGCTCTACCAGCGGCTGTACAAGGCCACGCATCTCGACCAGGTGATGTTCTCGATCGGCCTCGTCTTCATGGCCGTTGCGGCGACGACGTTCTTCTTCGGACCGTCGCAGCAGCCGGTGCGGCTGCCCGAGTTCCTGCGCGGGCAGGTGCGCGTGCTCGGCCTCGATCTTGGCGCGTACCGGTTGTTCCTGATCGCCGCGGTCATCGTCGTGACGTTCGTCTTGCACCTGCTTCTCGTGCGCACGCGTTTCGGCGCGCAGGTGCGCGCATCGGTCGACAACGCGGTCGCTTCGGCCGGCCTCGGCATCAACGTCAATCGCGTGTTCGGAGTGACCTTCGCGCTCGGCTCCGGGCTCGCCGGGCTGGGTGGGGGCTTGGGCGTCGACGTGCTCGGGCTCGACCCGACGTTCCCGCTCAAGTACATGGTGTACTTCCTGCTGGTCGTCGCGATCGGCGGCGCGGGAACGATCAAGGGCGGGTTGGTTGCGGCGATGATCCTCGGCATCTGCGACGTCGCCGGCAAGTACTATGTCCCGCAGATCGGTTCATTCATCATCTACTTCCTGATGGTCGCGCTGATGATCATGTTTCCCGCCGGCCTGTATGGTAGGCGCGCATGAAGCGCAGCGGGAATCGACGGCAAGGGAACGCATCGAGACCGATCGACCATCCGGAGGCCGGCGCGTGAGCGAGTCGGGGATAGTGCCGGCCGCGCTTCGCCCGGGACAGGCGCGCGTCGCTGCGGTCGAGCCGCAGTTGCCTGCAGACCGCTGGCAGGCCGTCGAGATCGCGCTGTGGCTCGCGGCGGCCGCGGCGTTCTTCCTGTTCCCCAGCCACCGCGTGCTCGGCAGCCAGATCCTGATCACCGGGCTGTTCGCCGTCACGCTCGACCTCATCCTCGGCTACGCCGGCATCGTCTCGCTCGGGCATGCGGCCTTCTTCGGCATCGGCGCGTACGCGGCGGGGCTCCTCGCCGTGCACGGATGGGGCGAGCCATTGAGCGGTCTTTTCGTCGCTGGCGGCGCCGGTGCGATCACCGGTTTCGCGACCAGCTTCCTCGTCGTGCGCGGATCGGACCTCGCGCGCCTGATGGTGACGCTCGGTATCGGCCTCATGCTGTTCGAGGCGGCGAACCAGATCCCTTCGATCACCGGCGGGGCCGACGGCCTGTCCGGGGTTGCGATGTGGAATCTCCTCGGGCTGTTCCCGTTCGATCTGACGGGCAGCACCGCCTACCTCTACAGCCTCGGCGTACTGTTCGTGCTGTTCGTCGTCGCGCGCCGCATCGTGAGTTCGCCATTCGGAATGTCGTTGCGCGGGGTGCGCGAGAACGTGCGCCGGATGCCGGCGATCGGCGCTCCGGTGACGCGTCGCCTGATCGCGATCTACACGATCAGTGCCGCCATGGCCGGCGTGGCAGGCGGGCTGCTCGCGCAGACGACTCAGTTCGTCGGCCTCGACGTATTCGGCTTCCCGCGCTCGGCGGACCTGATGATCATGCTCGTGCTGGGCGGCGCCGGAAGGCTCTACGGCGGGCTCGTCGGCGCGATGGTGTTCATGATCGCGCACCACTACCTGTCCGGCATCAATCCGGTGTACTGGCAGTTCTGGCTCGGGCTGCTGCTGGTGGTCGTCGTGATGTTCGGGCGCGGCGGAATACTCGGCGCGCTCGAGGGGCTCCGGGATCGTGTTCGGGGAACCGGGAGATGAAGGCCGCGCTCTCAACCGCCGGCTTGTCGAAGCATTTCGGCGCATTCAAGGCCAACAGCGACGTCACGCTCTCCTTTGCGCACGGCACCCGGCACGCGCTCATCGGTCCCAACGGCGCGGGCAAGACCACGCTCATCAACCTGCTCACCGGCGTCCTCCCGCCGACCGCGGGAGACGTGTTTCTCGGCGACGAGCGGATCACCGCGCTCGCGCAGCACGAACGCGTCAGACGGGGCATCGCGCGCACGTTCCAGATCAACACGCTGTTTCCGGGCCTGACGGTGCTTGAATCGGTGGTGCTCGCGATCTGCGAGCGCAAGGGCACCGCCGAAATCTGGTTCGGAACCGTCGCTTCCCGGCGCGAAGAAATCGACGAGGCGCAGGCACTGCTTGCGACGCTGCGCCTCTCCGCCGAGGCCAACACGCTGACGCGCAATCTGCCGTACGGCAAGCAGCGGCTGATCGAAATCGCGTTGGCGCTCGCCACGAAGCCGCGTATCCTGCTGCTCGACGAACCCGCGGCCGGCATTCCGGCGGGCGAGAGCGCCGAGCTCTTCACCGCGATGGCCGCGCTGCCGAAGGATGTGACGATCGTATTCATCGAGCACGACATGGAACTCGTGTTCCGCTTTGCCGAGCGGATCACGGTGCTGGTCGGCGGCAAGGTCCTGACCGAGGGCTTGCCATCCGAGATCGCCGCTGATGCGCGCGTGCGCGAGGTGTACCTGGGCGAGGCGCAGCATGGCTGAGCTGCTCGCGATCGAGGGCCTCAGCGCGGGCTACGGCGAAAGCGTCGTGCTGGAAGACGTATCACTGGCGCTCGACGCGGGCGACAGCCTGGCGCTGCTGGGCCGCAACGGCATGGGCAAGACGACCCTGCTCGTCACGCTGTTGGGGCTGACCCGCCAGCATCGGGGCACGCTGCGCTGGCGCGGAACGGATCTGGCAGCGCTGCCCACACATCGACGGAGCCAAGCCGGGCTGGGCTGGGTGCCGCAAGAGCGGTTCATGTTTCCGTCACTCACCGTGGAGGAGCACCTCACCGTCGTCGCCCAGCCCGGACACTGGAACGTCCCCCGCGTGTACGAGGTCTTCCCGCGTCTCGCCGAGCGGCGCAGCAACTACGGCAACCAGCTGTCTGGAGGCGAGCAACAGATGCTCGCGATCGGCCGCGCGCTGATGGTGAACCCGAGCCTGCTCCTCCTTGACGAGCCGATGGAAGGCCTTGCGCCGATCATCGTGCAGGAGTTGATGAGCGTGATCCGCGAGCTCGTCGCCGAAAGCGGGATGGCTGTGATCGTGGTCGAGCAGCACGCGAAGCTCGCGCTTTCGCTCACGAGGAACGCGATCGTTCTCGAGCGCGGCCGCGTCGTGCACCGGGCGGAGAGCGAAGCGCTGCTCGCCGATCCGGCAACATTGCACCGGCTGGTGGCGGTGTCCTGAGGGGGGGCCACATCGACATGAAGGCGATCGCAATCATCCAGGACGAGCATCGCGCGATCACGGCGGTGGTCGAAGGTTTGCGCCATCTCGTGGCCGAGATCTCTGCCGGACGAATGGCGCCCGATCATGCGCTGCTGGGTGCGTTGTTCCACTATATCGAGCAGTTCCCCGAGCGCCTGCACCATCCGAAGGAGGACGACTTCCTGTTCGCTCGCCTGCGCGTGCGCCGGCCCGAAGCCGAGCCGCTCCTCGAAGGCCTGCACAAGGAACACGAGATCGGCCGCGAGCGATTCGCCGAACTCAAGGCGAAATGGGAGCGCTATCGCGACGACCCGTCGGCGCTGCCGCCGTTCGTCGAGGGCGTGGAGCGCTATTCGCATTTCCACTGGCTGCATATGAGGAAGGAAGAGGAGCACGTACTGCCGCTTGCCGCCGAAGCGCTCGACAAAGAGGACTGGGACGCGATCGATGCGGCGTTCGCGTCGAACAACGATCCGGTGGTCGGCGTACCGGGAAGCAAGGCATTCCGCGAACTGTACCGTCAACTCGTGGCCATCATGCCGCCGCCGTTGGGCGTGGGGCCGGAGCCTAAGGCACCACGCGACCGCTGAGCGCGGACGCGATCGGTCGGCAACGCCGGCCAGGGCTACCGGACAGGCGCCGGCGATGCGACACTGAACAGCGAGAGAGAAGCCATGCGCACGAAAGTCGCTATCGTCGGTGCCGGGCCGTCGGGCCTGCTGCTCGGACAGCTGCTGACGCGGGCGGGCATCGACAACGTTATCCTCGAGCGCCACACGGCGGCGTACGTGCTTGGTCGCATTCGCGCCGGCGTGCTGGAGCAGGGCGCGGTGAACATGCTCGACGAGGCCGGCGCGGGTGCGCGCCTGCATGCCGAGGGCCTCATCCATGCCGGCATCGAAATCGCGTGGGCGGGAAGCCGCCACCGCGTCGACCTCAAGGGACTTACAGGTGGAAAAAACGTCGTCGTCTACGGCCAGACCGAGGTCACGAAGGACTTGATGGAAGCACGCAAGGCGAGTGAAGCGCTCTCGATCTACGAGGCGGAGGACGTGAGCGTGCACGGTTTCGACGGCGATGCGCCCGTGGTTCGCTACCGAATCGGGGGCGCGACGCACGAGCTCGTTTGCGATTACATCGCCGGCTGCGACGGCTTCCACGGCGTCTGCCGGCAGAGCGTTCCGGCCTCGGCCATCCGGGACTTCGAGCGCGTCTATCCGTTCGGCTGGCTCGGGCTGCTCTCCGACACACCGCCGGTCTCGCACGAGCTCATCTACGTTTCGCACGAGCGCGGCTTCGCCCTCTGCAGCATGCGAAGCCATACCCGCAGCCGCTATTACCTGCAGTGCTCGCTCGACGAGCACGTCCTGCAATGGCCCGACGAGCGCTTTTGGGCCGAGCTCGGGCGGCGGCTCGACCCGCGCGCCGCGGCCGAATTGGTTACCGGACCGTCGATCGAGAAGAGCATCGCGCCGCTGCGGAGCTTCGTCGCCGAGCCGCTGCGTTTTGGCCGGCTGTTCCTCGCAGGCGATGCCGGGCACATCGTTCCGCCGACGGGCGCGAAGGGCCTGAATCTTGCAGCGAGCGACGTGCGCTACCTGTTCGACGGTCTCGTCGACTACTATCTCCACGGCAGCTCGAGCGGGCTCGATGCCTATTCGGAGCGCGCACTCTCCCGTATCTGGAAAGCCGAGCGGTTCTCGTGGTGGATGACCACGCTGCTGCACCGGTTTCCCGAAGACGGCCCCTTCGGCGAAAAGATCCAGCAGGCCGAGCTCGAGTATCTCTTCAGCTCCCGCGCGGCGCAGACGGCGCTCGCCGAGAACTACGTGGGCCTGCCGTACTAGTGTACTGAGTCAGAAATTCACGCGACAGATCGCGGCGAAATCGGGCGGCATGCTGCGTTGCTCGGCCTCGCCGTAGCGCGGGCTACTGTCTCGGCCTCGCGCCTTGCCTGACGCCCGATTTCATCCGCTCCATTATCTTTGGAACTTCTGACTCAGTACACTGGCGACCGCTCGCTTCGAGTCGCGCCGGTGCGGCGGGGTCGCGCATCTCCTCGGCGCTGTCAATCGGCAGCCGTCTTCTTCCTTGTGTCGACCGCCGCCAGAACGCGATCGGCGTAGGTGCGCCAGTTCGCGTCCTTCGGGAGCTCGCCGAGGCCGAGTCGCAGCTTCTGCTTCCCCATCCAATCCTGTCGCTCCACGGTCGCGGACGCCATCCACGGCTCGAGTCCGGTTTCGCGCACGGTCGCCGCGACCTCGCGCATCTCCTCGGCGCGCCGCTTGCCGTGGAGCGCGGTGCGGCTGAACAGATACGAGCCCAGCATCTCCCAGTCGAGCGTCGGGAAGGTCTCGTGCAGCGACGCGAGCACGCGGTCCTCGACGCCGTAGGCGCGCGCCGAGGTGAAGCTCTCGACGACCAGCGCCTCCAGCCCCTTGATCATCACGCTTCTGCACATCTTGATCGCCGATGCCACCCCCACGCGGCTCGCCGCGATCTCCATCGAGAATCCGAGCGGCGCGAGCAGCGCACAAAGCGCTTCCGCATCGCGGCCGCCGAGCAACATCGGCACCTTGATGCCGTAGGGAGGCACGGAGGTCATCACCGCGGATTCGACGAAGCGTCCGCCTGCGCCGTCGATGATTTCGCTCATCTCGGCCTTGGCGCCCGGCGAGGCGGAATTGAGGTCGACGAACCACGTGCCGCGGCGGATCGAGCGCGCGGCCTCGGTGGCGACGACGACGGCCTGCGAAGCGGTCACCGCGGAAATCACGACGTCGGCGCGTTCGAGCAGTGCCGCGAGCGAAGACGATGGCTCGACGCGCGCACGTTCGGCGTGGGCGCGCATCGTCGGACCTTCCGCCGCTCCGAGGAAAAGGATGTCCCACGCGCCCACCCAGGCAACACGCTGCTGCACGAGCGCCGCGCAGAGGATCTTGCCGACTTCGCCGTAGCCGGCGAGGCCGATCGAGAGGTTCGTCGCTTCACTCATCACGCGCCCTTTCTGCTTCGCTCACACGGCGCCCCACACCTCGCGCGCCGTCTCCACGCAGAGGCGGATCTTCGCCGCCTGCGTATCGACCTGGATCTCGTTGCCGTGCACGGTGCTCGAGAAGCCGCACTGCGGCGACAGGCACAGCTGTTCCAGCGGGGCGAACTTGGCGGCCTCGTCGATGCGCCGCTTGAGCTCGTCCTTGGTTTCCATCCGGTCGAGCTTGGTGCTGACGAGGCCGAGCACGACGGTCTTGCCCTTCGGCAGGTGACGCAGCGGCGCGAAGTCGCCCGAGCGCGCATCGTCGTACTCGAGGAAGTAGCCGTCGACGGCGAGCTCGTTGAACAGCACCTCCGCGACCGGCTCGTAACCGCCTTCGGCCGCCCACGCGCTCTTGAAATTGCCGCGGCAGAGGTGCACGCACGCCGCCATGTCGTGCGGCCGGCCGTGGATCGCGGCGTTGATCAGCGCGGCATAGCGGCGGGGCAGCTCGTTGGGGTCGTCGCCGCGCTGGCGCGCCCCTTCGCGCATCTTCTCGTCGCAGAGGTAGGCAAGGTTCGTGTCGTCGAGCTGCACGTAGCGGCATCCCGCCTTGTACAGCGACGCGATTTCGTCGCGGTAGGCGGCGGCGACATCGTCGTAGAACGCCTCGAGGTCCGGGTAGGCGTCGCGCGAGATCGCCTGGCGCCCGCCGCGGAAGTGCAGCATCGTCGGCGACGGGATCGTCACCTTCGGCGTCCGCGTCGTGACCGACTTCAGGAACTCGAAGTCCGCCCGCTGGATGTCCTTCACGTGCCGCACCTTGCCGGTCACGTGCATCACCGGCGGCGCGAAGTCCACATTGCCGGCGTTGCTGTGGAAGCTGACCGCGATGCCTCCCTTGGTCTCGACACCTTCGAGCTGCGTCAGGAAGTCGATGTGGAAGTAGGTGCGGCGGAACTCGCCGTCGGTGATACCGCGCAGGCCCAGGTCTTCCTGGAACCTGACGATGCCGCGGATCGCCTCGTCCTCGACGCGGCGCAGCTCCACCGGGGATATCGCTTCGGTCCTGAACTTTTCGCGCGCGTCCTGCAGCGCGCGCGGGCGCAGGAAGCTGCCGACGTGGTCGGCGCGAAACGGCGGTCGGCTGCGTGCGGGGGGAGCGTCCTGGGGCATCGTAGGGTCCTCGTTCGGGTTCGGCGGGTCGTTCTTTCCGCGGTGGCGCCGGTGGGTTCGGTCGTCGACGGATTCTAACGCCGCAGCGTGGCGGGCGAGGGACGTCCGCCGTGAACGCTCAAGCAGGCGCGAGACCGAAGTCTGGCAGGATGTCGAGGTGCTTCCGAAATCGCTGCCATGCTGAAGCCCGACTGCCCGGCCATGACGCTGCTGCTCGGCGTGCTCGTCGCGCTGGCCCCGCTCGCGACGGACATCTACCTGCCGTCGATGCCGGCCATGACGCGCGCGCTCGGCGCGACGCCGGGGCAGGTGCAACTCACGCTGTCGGGCTTCATGTTTGCGTGGGGTGCGGCGCAGCTCGTCGCCGGCCCGCTGTCGGACCGCTTCGGGCGGCGGCGTGCGCTGATCGGCGCGCTTGCGCTCTTCACGGTCGCCTCGATGGCGTGCGCGCTCGCGCCCGACGTCGGCACGCTGATCGCGGCGCGCGTCGTGCAGGGGGTGGCGGGCGCAACCGCGGTGGTCGTTCCTCGTGCGGCCGTGCGCGATCTGCATGCCGGCGAGCGCGCGGCGCAGATGCTGTCGACGATGATGATCGTGCTCGCGATGGCGCCCGTGGTGGCGCCGACGATCGGCAGTCAGCTCCATGCCGCTTTCGGCTGGCGTGCGAGCTTCGTCTTCCTCGCGCTCTATGGCGCGTTCGCACTCGTGCTGGTCGTTCGCGGGCTGCCGGAAACGCTGCGCACGCCGGATCCGGACGCGCTGGATCCGCGTCGGATGGTGCGCAACTGGGGGCGGCTCCTGCACTCGCGCTGCTTCGTCGGCTATCTCGCGGTCGCCGCGTTCACCTCCGCAGGACTCTTCGCATTCCTCGCGGGCTCGGCGTTCGTGTTCATCGACGTGCTCGGAACCGGCGAGCGCGGTTTCGGATTGCTCTTCGGGGCGGTCATGATCGGCAACGTCACCGGCGCCGCCGTCGCGAGCCGGCTCGTGCGCCGGCTCGGGCTCGATCGCCTGATCCGCTACGGGACGACGACAGCGCTCATCGCCGGACTCGCGATGGCGGGTGCCGCATGGAGCGGCGTGCGGCACCCGCTCGCGATCGTCGTGCCGATGTTCGTCTACATGTTCGTGTTCATGTGGACGCTGCCCCAGGCGACCGCGGGCGCGCTCACACCGTTCCCCGAGATCGCGGGCAATGCGACTTCGCTGCTGTCGTTCATCCAGTTCCAGATCGCGGCGGCATCGGCGCTGCTCGTCGGGCTCGCGTTCGACGGGACGCCGCGGCCGATGGCCACCGCGATCGCGCTCGCTGCCGGTTGTGCGTTCATCGCCCGGCGCGCGCTGTTGCCGCGACATGCTGCTTCTGCCGGCTAGACCTGGCGGATCAGAGCCGGCAGATTGCGCACGTCGATCGTCCGTGCGCGCTCGGCGATCTCGCCGCCGTAGCGGCCGATCAGTCCCTGGCCCTGTTCGAGCAGGGGCGCGAATGCGGCCTTGAGCTTTGCGGCATCGAGCGTGCGTCCGCCGCCGTAATACTGCTTGGCGAGCTGCCCGAGCGCCCACGTGGTCGCGAATGCCATGCCCGAGCTTGCGGTCTGATGGCCGACCGCACGGCCCACCCCGCCCAGCACGCTGCCCAGCAGCCCGCCCAGCAGCTTGCGCCCGAACTGCTCGAGATACTGTCCGGTGAGGCCCACGCCCAACGTCGCGATGAATTCCTTGATGTGCCCCTGGTCGAGCTCGTATCCGTGGGCCTTGCCGATCTGGTAGACGAGACGAACCTGCAGCGGCAGGATCGCCATCGAGGCGAGCGACTCCGGCAGCAGTTCCAGCGCGGCATTGGTGACGGACGCATTCACGATCTGCCGATCCAGCACGGCCGCGTCCGGCATCACGTGTCCCTGCACCGGACGGACCGGCTCGGAACCGCTCGCAGCCGCGACACCTGCTGCAGCTGCAACCGCATCGGCTTGCGCCACGTAATGCTGCGCTTCCTGCGCGGGCAACCCGAGCGCCGCGGCGAGATCGCGCAGGAACGCGCCTTCCGCCGGCGAGTGCGCCGCGTCGGCGTCAGCGACCGCCACCGCGGTTTCGTAAGCCTGTCGACGGGTCTCCAGCGTGGCGAGGGGCCGCACCGCGTCGGCGATCGACACCTTGCGCACGAGCACGTCGTCGTAGACGTCGGCGAGGTCGACGCGGCCCCCGCCGATGCGTTCCACGAGACTCTTGAGCGCGGCGCGCTCGCGATCGTCCTTCGCTCCATCGGCGAGTGCCGCCATGAGTGCAATGGTCAGGAACGCGCGGATTTCGGAATCGTTCATCGGAATCTCTCCTCGGCACGAAGCGCCATGTCTGCGGACGCGGAAACCAGGCAGGCGAACGTCCGGTCGCCGCTTCAGGCGACAACGCCGGCCGCCCGCAATTGTACGATCGCGTCGGGAGCGTACCCGATTTCGCGCAGCACCTCGTCAGTATGCTGGCCGAGCGTCGGGCCGCCGCCATCGATCTCGCCCGGTGTTGCAGAGAGCTTCGGCACGACACCCGGCACCTTGAGCGCTTCGCCCGATGGCGTGCGGATCTCTCGGATCATGCCGCGTGCTGCATAGTGCGCGTCATCGACGATGTCGCGGATCGTGTAGATCTTCGATGCCGGCACTTCGGCCTTCTCCATCGCCGCGAGCACCTCCTCCGGCGTGCGCGCGAGCGTCCATCGCTCGATCTCGCCGTCGAGCCATGCCTGGCGCGCGGCGCGACCCTCGTTGTGGGCGAGCGCCGGATCGCGCGTGAGGTCGTCGCGGCCCATCGCCGCGCACAGGCGGCGGAAGATCGAGTCGCCGTTGCCGGCGATCAGCACGTAGCTGCCGTCGCTGCAACGGTAGGCCGAGGTGGGCGCGATGCCGGGCAGGATGGACCCGGTCCGCTCGCGCACTGCGCCGAACGCATCGAACTCGGGCAGCAGCGATTCCATCACCGAGAACACGCTTTCGTAGAGTGCCACGTCGACCATCTGGCCGCGTCCGGTCTTGCGCCGTTGCTCGAGCGCAAACATCGCGCCGATGACGCCGTAGAGCGCGGACAGCGTGTCTCCGATCGATACGCCGACGCGCGAGGGCGGCCGGTCGGGCGTGCCGGTCACGTAGCGCAATCCGCCCATCGCCTCGCCGATCACGCCGAACCCGGGGCGCGTGTGGTACGGCCCGTCCTGCCCGTAGCCCGAGATGCGGACCATGACGAGGCCCGGGTTCGCTTGCGCGAGCGCCTCGTAGCCTAGCCCCCAGCCCTCCAGCGTGCCGGGGCGGAAGTTCTCGATCACGATGTCGGCCTTCAGCGCGAGCTCACGCGCGATCGTCTGGCCTTCGGGCTTGCGCAGGTCCACCGCGACCGAGCGCTTGTTGCGCGACTGCACGTGCCACCAGACCGACGTGCCGTCTTTGACGTAACGCCACGTGCGGAGCGGATCGCCAAGGCCGGGCGGCTCGAGCTTGACGACGTCGGCGCCAAACTCGGCGAGGATCTTGGCACAGAACGGTCCGGCGATCAGTGCGCCCATTTCGAGCACGCTGAGCCCGGCCAGTGGGCGTGGGCGATTGGACATGCGATACAACCCGTTGGCAAAGATGAACAGTTTAGAATCTATCCCATAATCATCCCGCGGCTGATTATGAGATAGGTTCTAGCGAGTGCCGGGCGGACCGGCATCGCGCAACGCCGGAAAACCCGTACCGGCGAAGGGTTGTCGCCGCATCCCTCGCGGGGACCGCAGCCGACCTGTTTGTGAAATAATCCCCGCACGGCGGATTACCGCACGCGCCGCGCTCGTCCCATGCCCCTCGATACGCTCGTGAACGACCAGCTCGCGGCGATCCTGCCGCCCGGCGCGCTGCTGACGGCAGCCGAGGACACACGCCCCTACGAGTGCGACGGCCTGACGCTGTTCCGTGAGCGCCCGGCAGCCGTCGCGCTGCCCGAAACCGAGGCGCAGATCGTTGCGATCCTCAAGCTGTGCCACGCCGCGCACGTGCCCGTCGTCGCACGCGGGGCCGGAACGAGCCTTTCAGGCGGCGCGATGCCCGATCCGCGGGGTGTCGTGCTGTCGCTTGCGAAGTTGAAGCAGATCGTCGCGGTCGATCCGCTCACGCGCACCGCGGTAGTCCAGCCTGGCGTGCGCAATGCGGCGATCACGGAGGCGGCGGCGCCGTTCGGCTTGTACTATGCGCCCGACCCGTCTTCGCAGATCGCCTGCACGATCGGCGGCAACGTCGCCGAGAACGCGGGCGGCGTGCATTGCCTCAAATACGGCCTCACCGTGCACAACCTCCGGCGCGTGCGCGGCGTGCTGATCACCGGCGAGGTGGTCGAGTTCGGCGGCGATGCGCTCGATGCGCCGGGCTTCGATCTGCTCGCACTCGTGACCGGCAGCGAAGGCCTGCTCGCGGTCATGACCGAGATCACCGTCAAGCTGATGCCGAAGCCGCAGCTCGCGCAGGTTGCGCTGGCGGCGTTCGACGACATCGAGAAGGCGGGTGCAGCCGTCGGTGCGGTCATCGCGGCGGGAATCATTCCGGGCGGGCTCGAGATGATGGACCAGGCCGCGACGCGCGCGGTCGAGCAGTTCGTCCACGCGGGCTATCCGCTCGACGCCGCCGCCGTGCTGCTGGTCGAAACCGACGGCACGCCGCAGGAAGTCGCGGCCGAGATGGCCGACATCAAGCGCGTGCTGGCCGGGGCGGGCGCCACCGGGATCCGCGTGTCGACGGACGAGGGAGAGCGCCTGCTGTTCTGGTCGGGTCGCAAGGCGGCGTTCCCGGCGGTCGGCCGCATTTCGCCGGACTACTATTGCATCGACGGCACGATACCGCGCAAGGCGCTGCCGCGCGTGTTGCAGCAGATCGGGGCGTGGTCGCGCGAATACGGGCTGGCCTGCGCCAACGTGTTCCACGCGGGCGACGGCAACCTGCATCCGCTGATCCTGTTCGACGCGAACCGTCCGGGAGAGAGCGAGAGGACGATCGAGTTCGGCGACCGCATCCTCGAGCTCTGCATCGAGGTGGGAGGAACCGTTACCGGCGAGCACGGCGTCGGCGTGGAGAAGCTGAAGTCGATGTGCGTGCAGTTCACGAGTGCCGAGCTCGAGCGCTTCCTCGGCGTCAAGAAGGCGTTCGATGCGAACGGTCTGCTGAACCCGGGAAAGGCCGTCCCCTCGCTCGCCCGCTGCGCCGAGTTCGGCAAGATGCACGTGCATCACGGCCAGCTCCGGCATCCCGAGTTGCCTCGCTTCTGAGAGGCCGCCGATGAATGCACCGACCATGGCGCGCGAGCGCCCCGCCCCGCAGGTGATTGCCGAGCTCATCGGCCGGCTCGTCGCCGACTACGGGGAGCGCGCGGTGACCAACGCGAGCGTGCGCGAGCAGCACGGGCACGGCGAGGGGCTCGCCGATGCGGCGTTGCCCGACGTCGTCGTGTACCCGGCGACCAACGAGGAGGTCGCGGCGATCGTCCGCCTCTGCCACGCGGCCCGCGTGCCGGTGATCGCCTTCGGCGTCGGCACTTCGCTCGAGGGACACGTCGCCGCACTCTACGGCGGCGTGTGCGTGGACCTGTCGCAGATGGACCGGGTGTTGCAGATCAACGCCGACGACCTCGACTGCCGCGTCCAGGCCGGCGTGACGCGCGAACAACTGAATGCCGAACTCAAGGGCACGGGCCTGTTCTTCCCGATCGATCCCGGCGCCAACGCGACGATCGGCGGCATGACCGCCACCCGGGCGTCGGGCACGAACGCGGTGCGCTACGGCACGATGCGCGAGAACGTGCTGGGGCTGACCGTGATAACCGCCGATGGCCGGATCGTGCGCACCGGCGGCCGTGCGCGCAAGTCGAGCGCGGGTTACGACCTGACGCGCCTCTTCGTCGGCAACGAGGGGACGCTTGGCATCATCACGGAGATCCAGTTGAAGCTCTACGGCGTGCCCGAGGCGATCACGGCCGCGGTGTGCCAGTTCAACGACTTGCGCTCCGCGGTGCAGACGGTGATCGTCGCGATGCAGCACGGTATCCCCGTGGCCCGCATCGAGCTCATGGATGAAGTGCAGATGGGCGCGTGCATCGGCTACTCGAAGCTCGAAGGGTTCGAGGCGAAGCCGACGCTGTTCTTCGAGTTCCACGGCACGGAGGCGGGGACCGCCGAGCAGGCCGGGATGATGCAGGCGATTGCCGGCGAGCACACCGGCAGCGCGTTCGCGTGGGCGAGGAAGGCCGAGGAGCGGTCGAAACTCTGGAAGGCGCGGCACAACGCGTGGTACGCGGCGCTATCCTTGCGTCCCGGCTGCATGGGATTCTCGACCGACGCTTGCGTGCCGATCTCGCGGCTCGCCGACTGCGTGCTGGAGACCCGCGTGGACGTCGAGGCGACCGGGCTCGTCTGCCCGATCGTAGGCCACGTCGGCGACGGCAACTTTCATCTGCTGGTGCTGTTCGACCCCAAAGATCCCGCCGAGCGGGAGAAAGCCGAAGCCCTTGCGCAGCGTGTTTCGCTGCGGGCGATCGCAATGGGCGGCACCTGCACCGGCGAGCATGGCGTCGGCATCCACAAGCTGTACGCGCTCGAGATCGAGCACGGCGACGACGCGGTCGCGCTGATGCGCACGATCAAACGCGCACTCGATCCGCACAACATCCTGAATCCCGGCAAGACGGTGCCGATGCCGGGCCTCGGCTGACAGGGGGTCGGGAATCCGTTCGCGCGGGTGCGGCCGCTCGTACAGCTCTTTGCTGATTTCCGATACCGGATCACTGGAATGTATATCCTCTACCTCGGCAACAAGAACTATTCGTCCTGGTCGCTGCGCGGCTGGCTTGCGGTCAAGCTCTCGGGTGCCCCGTTCGTCGAGAAGCTCGTGCCGCTCACCGGCAAGGGATTCAATCCCGAGTGGCACTCCTTCGCGCCGTCGGGCCTCGTGCCGAGCCTCCACGATGGCGACGTCATCGTCTGGGACTCGCTCGCGATATCCGAGTACCTTGCCGAGCGTCATGCCGGCATGTGGCCGGCCGACCCGGTCGCGCGCGCATTCGCCCGCTCGATGTCGGCCGAAATGCACTCGGGATTCCGCGCGCTGCGCAACGAGATGACGATGTGCATTCGCGAGCGGCTGGACGTGCGCCCGTGGTCGGAGAGCCTGCAACGGGATATCGCCCGCGTCACCGCGCTGTGGAACGCGTCGCGTCGGCGCTTCGGCGTGGGGGGACCCTATCTCTGCGGCGCGTTTTCGCTCGCCGACGTGTTCTTCGGCCCGGTCGTGTTCCGTTTCCGCACGTATGGCGTCGAGCTTCCCGGCGAGGCGGGCCCGTACGTCAACGCGATGCTCGCGCATCCTTTCATGCGCGAATGGGAAGCGGCGGCGCTCGCCGAGACGATGGTGATCGAGGCCGACGAGCCGCGCGTGATCTATCGCGACAAACTGGCCGCGCAGGGCCGCCTCTGACCTGCGCCGAAGGCACACCCGGCCATGTCGGACGACACCCTTAGCGCCTGGCAGGAACGCATTCGCGATGCCGCGGCGGCAGGCACGCCACTTCGAATCCGCGGCGGGGGCACGAAGGACTTCTACGGTGAGGCGCTGGTCGGTGACGTGCTCGACACGCGCGCGTACGCAGGCGTCATTGATTATGAGCCCACCGAGCTCGTGATCACGGCGCGGGCGGGGACGCCGCTCTCCGAGATCGAGCGTGCGATGCGCGAGTCGGGGCAGATGCTTGCGTTCGAGCCGCCGCACTTCGGCGCCGGCGCGACACTCGGCGGTGCGATAGCCGCAGGGCTGTCCGGCCCGCGGCGACCCTACGCGGGCGCGGTGCGCGATCTCGTACTGGGCGTGCGCGTGCTCGATGGGAGGGGCGAGGATCTGCGTTTCGGCGGCCGCGTGATGAAGAATGTCGCGGGCTTCGACGTCTCGCGGCTGATGACCGGCGCGCTGGGGACGCTCGGGATGATCACCGAGGTGTCGCTCAAGTGCCTGCCGCTGCCCCGGGTCGAGGCAACGCTCGTGCTCGACTGCTCGGCGGAGGAGTCGATCCGCAAGGCGAACGAATGGGGCGGTCAGCCGCTCCCGATATCCGCGACCTGCTACACCGACGGGCGGATGTGGCTGCGGCTCTCCGGCGCCGCGCCCGCGATCGATACGGCAATCGTCAGGATCGGCGGCAGCACCGTCGCGCCCCAGGATGCGCCTTGGCTCCTGCTGCGTGAACACCGGCACGCGTTCTTCGTGCAGGCGCAGCAAAGAGGCGCGTCCTTGTGGCGGCTATCGGTCAAGTCGAGCACGCCGCACGCCGATCTCGGCGGCGAGCAGCTGATCGAGTGGGGCGGCGCGCTGCGCTGGCTCGTCGCCGGCCCGCGGACCGACGCCAGGAAAGTGCGCGCGTGGGCGCAAGGCCACGGCGGGCACGCGACGCTGTTCCGTGCGAGCGACAAGTCGCCGGGCGTGTTCCATCCGCTCACGCCGACGCTGCTCGCGCTGCACCAGCGACTGAAGCAGGTGTTCGATCCGCACGGCATCCTGAACCGCGGGCGCCTCTACGCGGCCTTCTGATGCAGACCAATCTCGCCGACTTCATCAAGGACACGCCGGAGGGCCGAGAGGCCGAGGCGATCCTTCGCGCGTGCGTCCACTGCGGCTTCTGCACGGCGACGTGCCCGACCTACCAGCTTCTGGGTGACGAGCTCGACGGGCCACGCGGGCGCATCTACCTCATCAAGCAGGTTCTTGAAGGCGACACGCCGACCACGCGCACGCAGCTCCATCTCGACCGCTGTCTCACCTGCCGCAGTTGCGAGACCACGTGCCCGTCCGGCGTGCAGTATGGGCGCCTGGTCGACATCGGACGCAAGATCGTCGACGAGAAAGTGTCGCGCCCTGCGGTCGAGCGCCTGACGCGCTGGACGTTGTCGAAAGGCCTGCGCGCAAGGCTGCTCTTCGCGGCCGCGCTGCGCGCCGGGCAGGCGACGCGCGGCCTGCTGCCGGCTGCGCTCGCGGCCAAGGTGCCGCAGCGCTCACCCGCCGGCGAGTGGCCGGCGCCGCGTCACGATCGACGCGTACTGATCCCGGCTGGCTGCGTGCAGCCCGCGATCGCGCCGGTAATCGACGCCGCGATGGCGCGCGTGCTGGATCGCATCGGAATCACCGCGATCGCCGTCAAGGGAGGCGGGTGCTGCGGCGCGCTGCCGTTTCACCTGAACGAGCAGGAGGAGGCGCTCGCGCTGATCCGCCGCAACATCGACGCGTGGTGGCCGCACATCGAGCGCGGCGCAGAGGCTATCGTAATTACCGCGACCGGCTGCGAAGTGATGCTTGCCGAGTACGGGCACCTGCTGCGTGACGATGCCGCGTATGCCGCGAAGGCCGCGCGGATCAGCGATCTCGTGCGCGACCCGGTCGAGATCGTCGGTGACGAATGGAAGAAGATCGGGCCGAAGATCGCGATGGATCTGGGATCGCGCCGGATCGCATTCCAGTCGCCGTGCAGCCTGCAGCATGGCCTGAAGCTCAAGGGCCGGGTCGAGGAGATCCTGCGCGCGATGGGCCACGAACTCGTGCCGGTTGCCGATGCGCATCTTTGCTGCGGCTCGGCCGGGACCTATTCGATCCTGCAACCGGCCATTTCCGCACAGCTGCGCAAGAACAAGCTCGCCGCATTGCAGGCCGCGCGTCCCGCGGTGATCGCGACCGCGAACATCGGCTGCCAGACGCATCTCGGGGGCGCTACAGCGCGGCCGGTGCGCCACTGGATCGAGCTGCTCGACGAGAAGATGCTGGGCGCGCGGCGTGGCTGATTCCATGCGTCCCGGCAACGTCGCGGCGGCGGACGTGACGCCTGCGCGCGACCGGCGCGACGATCGCCGCGCCGACTATCCGCACTTCCTCGCGATCCCGACGCGCTGGATGGACAACGACCAGTACGGGCATGTCAACAACGTGACCTACTACTCGTACTTCGACACCGTCGTGAACGAGCACCTGGTCCGCCAAGGCGGGCTCGACACCGCGAACGGCGACGTGGTCGGCTTCGTGGTCGAGAACGCGTGCTCGTTCCATCGGCCCTTGAGCTTCCCCGACGTCTTGGATGCGGGGATGCGGGTCGCACGGCTCGGAACCACGTCGGTGGTCTACGAGATCGCGCTCTTCCGGCGCGGCGACGACGCTCCCGCGGCGACCGGACGCTTCGTTCACGTGTGGGTGGATCGCGCAAGCGAGCGTCCGGTTCCGGTGCCGCCCGCGATCCGGGCTGCGCTTGCGCCGCTGGTCGTCGCGCGCGAATGAGCGTTGCGTCCGATCGCGCATCGGTGGCGCTTGCCTGTCGGCCGATGCAGCGCGAGACCGTCGCCGGAGCGCGCCGGCTTCTGGCGTCTTTTCTCGACGGAGACCCGCATTACCGGGCGTCGGCGCTGGTCTACGGTGATGGTGGCGCTGCCGCGCTCGACCGCGCGCTCGCGCTTTTCCTCGCGCGTCCGGAGATCGGATTCGTGTGGCTCGCCTACGCCGACCTGGAAAACGGGCCGGTCGAGGTCGGTGCCTGCGTCGTGTGCCACGCGATCTCCACATCGGCTGGCGCGCTGGTCGCGAAGCTCGACGATGTGACCATTGCGCCAGGCTGGCAGCGCCGGGGCGTGGGTGGCGCGATGCTCTCCGCGCTGGCTGCGCACGTGCGCGACCGGGGCTTCGCGCGGATCGATACGGGCTGCCACCGCGCCAATGCCGGTGCGTGGCGTTTCTATGCTCGCCTGGGGTTCCGGCCGCTCGACGAGGAGCGCCTCGCCCGCCTTCTTTGACGTCGGCGGTAGAATCGCGGCGCGATTGCAGCCCGACCGCGCGCATCACACGGGAGACGACTTGGAAGCGGGAAGGAGCGTGCGGACCGTGCGGGGTGGCGTGTGCCGGCACGGTGCGGCCAAGTCGCAGGCTCCGCGCCATCCGCGCCGGGCCGGAGGCGCACCGTGGCGCAGCTGATCGGTCTCGTTCCCGCCGCCGGCGGCGGCCAGCGCTTCGGTTCGGGAATGCCCAAGCAGTACGCGCCCCTGGCGGGCGCACCGCTCCTTTCCCGAACGATCGAGCGGCTTCAGCAATCGCTGCCGCTCGAATTCATCGCCGTTGCGATCGCACGCGACGACGCGCATTACGAGCACGTGATCGGCCCGCGCAAGGGCGTGCAGGTGTTGCGCTGCGGCGGACTCACCCGCGCCGAAACGGTGCGTAACGGCCTCGCAAGGCTGCGCGATGAGTGCGCCGACGACGACTGGGTGCTCGTCCACGACGCTGCGCGGCCGTGCGTGCCGAAGGCGGCGTTGTTGCGCCTCCTCGCATCGGTGTGGGACGACCCGGTCGGCGGCCTGCTCGCGATCCCGCTCGCGGACACGCTGAAGCGCGCCGACACGCACGCAGGCGTGGCGGCCGAGGCGCCGCGCGTGCTGGCGACCGAGGACCGCTCGGCACTGTGGCGCGCGCAGACGCCGCAGATGTTCCGCTACGCCGTGCTCGCGAAGGCGCTCGCGCAGGCGGGCGCGCTCGCATGTACCGACGAATCGCAGGCGGTCGAGTGGCTCGGGTTGAAGCCCCGGCTCGTCCCGGGCAGCCCGTCGAACCTCAAGATCACCTATCCCGACGACCTCGCGCACGCGGCCGCGATCCTTGCATTGCAGGCGCAACAGGAGGAAAGCTCGCGATGATCCGAATTGGCAACGGCTTCGACGTGCACGCGTTTGCGGCAGGACGACCGCTCGTCATCGGCGGCGTCACGATTCCGCACGACCGCGGGCTCGCCGGCCATTCGGATGCCGACGTGCTGCTGCACGCCATCGCCGATGCGATCCTGGGCGCGCTCGCACTCGGCGATCTCGGCCGCCATTTCCCCGATACCGATCCGCAATGGAAGGGCGTCGACAGCCGCGCGCTGCTGCGCCACGTCGCCGGGCTCGCTTCCGCGCGGTCCTATGTGGTCGGCAACGTGGATGCGACCGTGATCGCGCAGGCGCCGAAGATCGCGCCGCACGTGGCGTCGATGCGCGCCAACATCGCGGCCGACTTGGGCTGCGAGGTCGATGGCGTTTCGGTCAAGGCGACGACGACCGAGCGCCTGGGATTCACCGGTCGCGGCGAGGGCATCGCGGCGCTCGCGACCGTCCTGCTGACCCGCCGCCCCGCGGGCTAGCGCCGCATCACGCCGGCAACGGCAGCGCGACGCGGGCGATCGTTCCGCCGCCGTCGCGCGGCAGGATCTCGAAGCGCCCGCCGTGCAGACGCGCGATGCGATCGACGATCGCAAGCCCGAGCCCTGCGCCGGCTGCGCCGTCGGAGCGTGCCCGCGCCGCCGAGGCGCGCGTGAACGGCTGCTTCAACCGCTCGACGTCGTCCGGCGCAATGCCCGGCCCGCGGTCGGCGACGTCGATCCCGACTTCGCGATCATGCCGCCAGGTCGTCACCTCGATCGGCGGCGCGCCGTAGGCGAGCGCGTTGTCGATCAGATTGGCGACGAGCCGCGCGATCGCCGTCGGCCGCAGCCGCAGAGGTTCGAGCGTGGCGGACTCGAACGTGACCGGCTTGCCGCCGTTGCGGACGTAGCGCGTAACCGTCGCGCCGACCAGCTCGTTCAGATCGCGCACCTCGATCACGGCGTCGGACTCGCCGCGCGCGAAGTCGAGGAACTGCCCGATCACCCGGTCCATCTCCTCGATGTCGGCGCTCATGCCGGCGCGTGTCGCTTCGTCGGCGCGAGACAACTCGATGCCGAGGCGCAGCCGCGCAAGCGGCGTGCGCAGGTCGTGTGAAATGCCCGCGAGAAGCACCGCCCGGTCTCGCTCTATCTGCCGCAGGTTCGCGAGCATCGCGTTGAAGCCGTGGTTGACGGCCGCGATTTCCGACGGGCCCGACTCCGGCAACGGCGGCGGCGTCTCGCCGCGGCCGACGCGATCGACCGCAGCGGCGAGCTCGCGCAGGGGACGCGCGAGGTAACGCGCGAAAAGGTACGCTGCGACGAGCAGCGCGGCGAGCAGCGCGAGCGTGTAGACGAGCGCGCGAGAGGGCGCATCCGCTTGCGGACGGGGTGGCAGCGGCAGCCCGACCCAGTAGCCTTCGCCGCCGGCTTCGAGCTTGACGAGCAGGAGCTGCGCGCGCGGCGCGATGCGCACCTCGGTTTGTGGTCCCAGTGCCTCGCGCATCCGGGCCTCGACGTCGTCCAGCAGCGGTCCCGCAGGCATTCCCATCGTCGGCCGGTCGGCCTCGGGTACGAGACGCACGCCATATTGGCGCGACAGGCGGCGCAGCGTCTCCCGCCGCTCGGCCGGTTCGACGCCTTCGAGCTCGCTACGCAGCGCGCGCAGCTGCACGATGGTCGGGTCGCCGAAGTAACGCTCGAGCAACGCCGCCCGATCCTGCCGGAAGAAGAGAATCGTCGCCACCACCGCGATCGCGAGCACCGACACGAGCAGCAGCGCAAGGCGACCGAAAAGCGAACGCGGCCAGGGGTTCACGGACCGGTGTCCGGACGGGCGGCAGCCGGCGGCGCGTCGGCCTCCGCCGAATCGGGCACATAGACGTAGCCGAAGCCCCACACGGTCTGGATGTAGCGCGGGTTGGCCGGGTCCGGCTCGACCAGCTTGCGAAGGCGCGACACCTGCACGTCGATTGCGCGGTCGAACACCTCGTGGTCCCGTCCGCGCGCAAGCAACATGAGCTTCTCGCGCGCGAGCGGCTGCCGCGGATGCTGCACGAACACCTTGACGAGCGAGTACTCGCCGGTGGTGAGCGTGACGCTGTCGCCGTCGCGCGAGAGCGTGCGCGCGGCGAGGTCCAGCGTGAACGGCCCGAAGGCGACGCGGCCATCTTCGGTCGGCGCGCCCGGCGCGACCCGCTCGTGCCGGCGCAGCACCGCGTGGATGCGGGCGACCAGCTCGCGCGGATTGAACGGTTTCGGCAGGTAATCGTCGGCGCCCATCTCGAGCCCCACGATGCGATCGACGTCCTCGCCCTTCGCGGTCAGCATGATGATCGGGACGGTCTCGCCCGCGCCGCGCAGGCGCCGGCACACCGAGAGGCCGTCCTCGCCGGGCAGCATCAGGTCGAGCACGACCAGATGCGGCGGATCGCGCTGCAACCGCTTGTCGAGGTCGCGCGCGTCGGGAATCGCGCGCACCTCGAATCCCTGCTCGGCGAGGTAGCGCGTGAGCAGGTCGCGCAGGCGCACGTCGTCGTCGACGACGAGGATCTTCGGACTGGCGGGGCTTGCGGTCATGATCGGGATTGAAGCGCGCGGGCGAGGGGGCCGACCGGCGACGATGTAACGGATTGTAACGGGAGGGGCCGCCGGCAACGGGCGGTTGCAATGCCGGTAGCGCACGGGAAACGAACGCAGGACAATCGGTCTCGAAGCATCGTACCGGCATGACCATCGCCGGCCTTCCCCGCAATCGAAAGGATCAACATGTTCGGAAAGCACCTGCACCGTCGCGCCCGCATCGTCGGCCTCGCCTCGGGACTCGCGTTCGCGCTCGGCTCCGCCGCGGTATTCGCGCAACCCGGACCGGGATTCGGGCACCGTGGCCCCCACGGCGCCGGCGGCGAGCCGATCGCCCAGATCATCGAGCAGTACAAGTCCCAACTCGCGCTCAACACGTCGCAGCAGCAGATGTGGGACAGCGCTGTCGCGGCAACCAGGCAGGCGCGCGATGCCCATCGCGCCGAAATGCAGAGGGTCCACGACGCGATGCAAGCGGAGCTCGCCAAGACCGAGCCCGACCTCGCGGCGATGGCCGTGATCGCCGACAACGCGCACGCGCAGGGACAGGCACTGCGCAAGCAGGTTCGCGACCAGTGGCTCGCGCTCTATGCGACATTCTCGCCGGCGCAGAAGGCCGTCGTGCGCGACGCGCTCGTGCAGCGGATGCAGCGGCACGAGCAGATGCGGGAACGGATGCGCCAACGCTTCGGCGGCCAGGGCTGACCGCGGCGCGTGCCACGCCGATCGGCCCGGTCGGCGCGCACATTGCCCCCGCTCGGGCGGTAATGGGGGACGCGCGCAGGTGCCTGCGCCGTCTCCCCGTTTGTCAATGATCCGTTGATGATCCGGCGCGTTTTCGAATCCGTGGCCGAGCCGATGCGGCGTTGCCGCCCGGCTCCTGCGCCGCTATCGGGCAATCCGGCGTGACTGCGCGCGAGTGGCTCGTCGCGCTCGTCTACGGGGTCGGCGCGTAGCAGCGGTGAGGTATCGGGTTCGCGTTCGCCTGGGTCGGTTCGGCACGCAAGATCGACCGGTGCTGTGCAACCAGCGCCGCGGCGGCGGCTTCGAGCGCTGCGGGCACGACGGGCTTCGGCAGCAGCGACAGGCCCGCGCCGCGTACGGCACCGCTCGCGTCAGCTCCCGTGTCGCCCGATACGACGATCGCGGGGATTGCGACGCCGAGCTCGTCCCGGATCCGTGCGATCGCATCGAGTCCGCTGCCACGCTCGGCGAGGCGCAGGTCCGCGACGATCAGATCCGGATAGCGTTCGAGGCGCCCAAGCGCGGCCAATGCCGCGGCGGCATCGGTTCCTCCTGCCACGACAGCGTCCCAGGTGGCGAAGAGCGCGTGCATGCCCTCGATCGCGGCGAGATCGTCGTCGACCACGAGGACGACCGCACCGGCAAGCGCACTCGACGAAGCCGCGCTGCCCGGACGGACCGGATTCATCGCGGCGGGCAGCCCTTGCGCAGGCGGGCGCACGTCGGTGACGCGCTGCGCGAGCACGCAGAAGCGCGAACCGCGCCCCGGCCGCGAATCGAGCGTCACCTCGTGTCCGAGCAGCACGGCCAGCCTGCGCACGATCGCGAGACCGAGACCCATGCCGTGGCCCCCGGTGCCCGCGGCCGCGCTGCCCGGCACCTGATAGAACTCCTCGAACACCCGCGCGGCGTGCTCGGACGCGATTCCGATACCCGTGTCGGCCACTTCGATCGCCACGCGGTCGCCGCGACGGCGTGCGCCGATCACCACGCCGCCCGCGCGCGTGTAGCGAAGCGCATTGCCCACGAGGTTGCGCAGGATGCGCTGGAGCATGACCGGGTCGCTGTCCACCGCGAGGCCGGTCGGCACGCCGATGCAGCGCAGACCCTTGGAGGACGCTTGCGGCGCGTGCTCGGCGGCAACGTGTGCGAACAGCGGGCCGAGCGGCACGCGGGCACGCTCCGGGACCAGCATGCCGGCCTCGAGCCGCGACAGATCGAGCAGTTGCGCGAACTGCGCATCGAGTGCCTCGAGCGATCCCTGCACGCGTCCGACCAGAGGCTTGAGCTCGACCTCGTGCACTTTCGCCGCGAGCGCGGCGATGAACAGGCCGAGCGCATGCAGCGGCTGACGCAGATCGTGGCTCGCGGCGGCGAGCAACTGGGTCTTCGCGCGGTTGGCGGCCTCCGCTGCACCGCGCGCATCGAGCGCCGCCCGCGTCTGGGACTTGAGCTCGCCGATCAGGTCCACGTTTTCGTAGCGCGTGGCGAGCGACTGCGTGAGCACATCATTGACGCGATGGCCGAATGCAAGCACGAACGCCAGTACGACGAAGAGTACGATCGCGATGTTGAGATGGACCCGATCGCCGTCCCAGGCGATGCGCACGATCAGCGGCAGCAGCGCCGGCAGCACGAACCCGTAGAACGACGGCTTGTAGATTGCGGTCAGGTTGAGGCCGCCCAGCACGACGCCGAAGAGGCAGACGATCAGCAGCGCCTGGTGGGCGGGAGCTTCGGGATACATGAGGAGCGCGGCTGCGCCCCACAGCGCGCCCGCGCTCGCCGAGCCTGCCGCCCAGTACCGGCCCCAGCGCGGCGCGGCGGCGGTGCCGGGGTGGGCACGCCGCCACGCGCGCACGAGCAGGCCCCGCCATGCCTGGTTGGCGATGACGAGCGCGACGAAGGCGAGCATCAGCGCGGGCGCCACCACGCCCCACATCGCGAGGCAGAGCAGCGCTGCGCCGAGCAGCATCGACAGCGTCGTCCGGTGCCAGCCCGCGTAGAGCGTGGTGACCTGATCGGCATGGGCGCGGGCGAGCAGCGCCGGCGCGACGCTGCGGGGCGTTGCCATCGCTGCGACCGCGATGTCAGTGCCGGGCGACGGTCTCGACCGACATGCCGCGCCGCGCGAGTTCGGCGATCGCCTGCGCGCGCGAGTGCACGTTCAGCGCCTTGAGGATCGCCGACACGTGTACCTTGACGGTCCCCTCCGAAAGGTTCAAGTCCCGGCAGATCAGCTTGTTCGGCTTGCCCTGCACGAGCAGTTTCAGCACGTCCGACTGTCTGCGCGTAAGCCCGAGCACGGTCGGGATGATCCCCATCGCAGGATCGGGCGGCGTCGGCGCGCGGGCGAGTTCGGGCCGGGGACAGGGGCGGCCGTCGAGCAGGCGCTGCACCGCGTCCACGAGCGTGTGCGAGCTGGCGGTCTTTGCGATGAACCCGCGTGCGCCGGCCTGCAGCGCAGCGTCCACCGTGCCGCGGTCGTGCGTCGCGGAGAGGACGGCGATCGGCATCCGGGGATAGTCGCGCCGCAGGGTTGCCAGGAGTTCGAGGCCCCGTGTGCCCGGCAACGCGAGGTCGAGCAGCAGCAGCGAGCAATCCGGATGGGCGGCGAGCGCCGCGTAAGTCTCCTCCCGGTCGCCCGCAGCGATCACGCTCGTGGCGCGGCCGAGCTGTGGCAGCAGCTGCGTCAACGCCTGCTGCACCAGTGGGTGATCGTCTACCACAAGAATCTTGTTCATTTGCCTCCCCCTTTTCTCGATCCGGCCATCGACAGGTGGCCAAGTGCGCAATTTACGTAAGGGGCGACGACGCGCGAACCTGCCAGAAGCGCCAGTACGGGAACTACTTAGGCCGTTTCGCGAATTGCATTCGGCGCGAGCTGATGCTAGCGGGTGCGTTCGCAGCATCGTCGTGCGGATCGCGCTGCGCGGGGCGAACTCCTTGGACGGGGCCGGTTTGCGCGAGCGATTCGGGTCGGTCGCCCGTCGGCGACGCGCACGTGCCGCCCACGCCGGCTGCAACGCCGCACGGCCTCGTTGCGCGGACGGGCAGATTCGAAGCGTCGAGTGTCGGCCGCTTGCAGAATTCGGTTGACTGTCGATCCCCACGTGTTTCACACATGGGGCCCCTCGCCAGGTACCGAAGCGCGCCGCGGCCTCCTTGCGCGCTCGGGCAGATTCGAAGCGTCGAGTGTCGGCCGCCTGCGGTGTTCGTTTGAGCGTCGATCCCCATGAACGGCATGGGGCCCCTCGCCGCGTAACGAATCGCGCCACGGCCTCGCTGCGCAGTAGGTGCGAGAAGCGGCGTCGAGCGTGGGCCGCATGTCCCGACTCGCACTTGTCGTCGAGCCCGCTTCGCGGGCCGACCTCCTTGGACGGGACCGGTTTGCGCGAGCGTTTCGAGTCGGTCGCCCGTCAGCGACTCGCACTTGCCGTCGAGCCCGCTTCGCGGGCGCCCACGCCGGCTGCTCGCGCCGCCGCCCCTCGCCAGGTACCGACTCGCGCCGCGGCCTCATTGCGCGGTCGGAAAGATTCGAAGCGTCGCGTGTCGGCCGCCTGCGGTGTTCGTTTGAGCGTCGATCCCCATGAACGGCATGGGGCCCCTCGCCGCGTAACGAACACCGCTACTCGTGCCTCAGCGCATCGATCGGGGCGAGGCGCGCTGCCTTGCGTGCGGGATAGAAGCCGAAGAAGACGCCGATCACGCCGGCGAAGCCGAACGCCAGCAGCACCGACGCCGCGTTCATCTCGGTGCGCCAGCCGGCGAAGTGGCCGACGGCGAACGAGGCGGCGCCGCCTAAGACGATGCCGATCACGCCGCCGATCAGCGCGAGCGTCACCGCCTCGACGAGGAACTGCAGCAGGATGTCGCGGCCGCGCGCGCCGACCGCCATGCGCAGCCCAATCTCGCGCGTGCGCTCGGTGACCGAAACCAGCATGATGTTCATGATGCCGATGCCGCCGACGATCAGCGACACCGATGCGATGGCCGCGAGCAGCAGCGCGAGCACGCGCGAGGAGGCCTCCTGCGCCGCGAGCACGTCGGAGAGGTTGCGCAGGAAGAAATCGTCCTCCTGGCTCGGCTGCAGCCGGTGCCGCTGCCGCAGCAGGTCGCGGATCTCCTGCTCGGCCTCGGCGACGTTCGCCGCGTCGCGCACCTTCACCGTGATCGACTGGACGTTGCGCGTCTTGGCCTGGTTGCTCGCGCCCAGCACCCGCTTGCGCGCCGTCGAGATCGGGATCAGCACCGTGTCGTCCTGGTCCTGCCCCATCATGCTCTGGCCCTTGCGGTCGAGAACGCCGATCACCGTATGCGGCACGCGGCGGATGCGCACCGTCTCGCCAATCGGATCCGCCTCGCCGAAAAGCGAGCGCGCAACGGTCTGCCCGATCAGCACGACCTTCGCCGCAGAATCCATGTCGCCGGGCTCGAAGCCCTTTCCGCTCGCGATTTCCCATTGCCGCGCGACGAGATACTCGGGCGTCACGCCGAGGATCGACGTCGCCCAGTTGTTGTTCCCGAAGACCACCTGACCGCTGCCGCGCAGTTGCGGCGCGGCGGCTTCGATCGTCGTGATCTCGCGCCCGATCGCGTAGGCATCCTCCTCGGTGATCGTCGCCTGCGATCCCGAGCCCATCCGCACGCCGCCGGCAGTGAAGTTGCCGGACAGGATGATGATCAGGTTGGAGCCCAGGCTCTTGATCTGGTCCTCGACGCGCGCCTGCGCGCCGGCACCGACCGCGACCATCGTGATCACGGCGCCGACGCCGATGATGATGCCGAGCATCGTCAGCGCGGAGCGCAGCTTGTTGACGCGCAGTGCGCCCAGCGCGACCTTCAGCGTGGCGAGGAAGTCCATTGCGTCACGCGCCCGGATGGCCTGCGGAGGCCGCGCCCGCGGGACGCGCCCAGGCGCTCGCGGGCACCGGCGCGGGCCGCAATTCGCGCGATGCGCGCAGCCGCTCGAGCGCGGCCCCCGCATCCTGCGCCAGGTTTTGCGCATCCGAGACGAGCCGGCCGTCGCGGAATCCCAGAAGCCGCCCGGCAAACGCCGCGATGTCCTGCTCGTGCGTCACGACGAGGACGGTCATCCCCGAGCGATTGAGCTCCTGCAGCAGCGCCATGACCTCGAGGCTCGTTGTGGAATCGAGCGCACCGGTCGGCTCGTCGGCGAGAATCAGTTTCGGGTCGTTCACGAGTGCGCGCGCGATCGCGACCCGCTGCTGCTGGCCGCCCGAGAGCTGCGCAGGGTGGTGGTGCTCGCGCCCCGCGAGCCCCACGCGCGCGAGCTTTTCGCGTGCGGTCGCGTGGCGTTTCCCGGGCGGCACGCCGGCGTAGAGTAGCGGCAGCTCGACGTTTTCCTGCGCCGAAGTGCGCGGCAGCAGATTGAATTGCTGGAACACGAAGCCGATCTTGCGGTTGCGGATCGCGGCGAGCTCGTCCGCGGAGAGCCCCGCTACATCCTGCCCGTCCAGCCGGTATTCGCCCGACGTCGGCGTGTCGAGGCAGCCGAGCACGTTCATGAACGTCGACTTGCCCGATCCGGACGGCCCCATCACGGCCACGAACTCGCCCGGCTCGATTGCGACCGAGACGCCGGCGAGCGCGCGCACCTCGGTCTCGCCCATGCGATAGACCTTGACGAGGTCGTGCGTTTCGATCAGCGGTTGCGTCACGGTGTGTTGTGCGGATTGAAGTCGGCGTCAGCCGTGGGCATTTGGAAGAGCGCGTGGGTTCGACCGCGCAGCTCGATCCTCCAGCGGAACCCGACTGGATGGCGCTAGAAAGGCAGTCGCGGCCCGGAACCCGCCTTCGGCGCCGCCGTGGCGCCGACGGCGGCCGACGGCCGTGCCGACGATCACCTGATCGCCCTCCTTGATATCGCCCGTGACGACCTCGGTCGCGTTGCCGTCGGTAAGCCCGGTGCGCAACACGACCTCGCGCGGCGCTTCACCCGCAGGCACATAGACGCGCCCGGGACCACCGGCCGCAAAACCGCGGCCCGTTTCCGCCGCGACGATCTCCGTGTACTTCTTCTGCTGGTCGGACGAGAGCATCGCGCTGATCTTCTGCCGCACGTCGGCGCGCATCCGTTCCGCGCGCACGCGTCGCTCGGCGTCGTTCAGGTCGCGCAGCTCGGCCATCCGCGCGCGCTGCTCGGCGAAGATCTCGTCCAGCCGCGACTGCTGCGCGGCGTCGAGCTTCAACTCCGCGACGAGACGCTGCCGGCGCGCCTGCGCGTCGCCTGCACCCGGCGCAGCGCCGCCGCCGTTCCCCGATGGTGCCGCGACCTCGTCCTTCGTCGACGTCGCACCGGCGGGCCGCCACCGCAATGCAGCGTTCGGCACCTTGAGCACGCTGTCGCGGCTGTCGGAGACGATGCGCACGTTCGCCGTCATGCCCGGCACAAGCTGCAGCGAGGGATTGCGCGTGCCGACCACGACCGTATAGGTGACGACGTTCTGCACGGTCTGCGCGGCCTTGCGGATCTGGCGCACGCGCCCCTCGAAGGTGCGCGCCGGGAACGCATCGACGGTGAACGTGACCGGCTGGTCCAGCGCGATGCGGCCGATGTCCGATTCGTCGATGGCGACGTCGACCTGCATCTCGCGCAGGTCCTGCGCGATGATGAAGAGCGTCGGCGTGTTGAGGCTCGCGGCGACCGTCTGCCCCGCGTCGACCTGCCGGGCGATTACGACGCCGTCGACCGGCGCCGTGATCGACGTCTTGTCGAGATCGTTGCGCGCGCTCGCGAGCGCCGCCTCGCGCTGCTTCACGATGGCCGTGGCGTTCCCGGCCTGCGCCTCCGCGGAGCGCACCTGCGCCTCGGTCGTGTGGATCGTCTCGGCAGCGCCCTTCTCGACGAAGCCCGCCTTGTCGCGCTCCGCGGCGGAAATGAAGCCCTTCTGCACGAGCGATTCCTTGCGCTCGAGGTCGCGCTTCGCGTCGTCCCAGTTGATCCGGGCGCGTATGAGCTGCGAGCGCTGCGCGGCGGCGTCGGCCTGGCGCTGCAGCAACGCCGTGCGCGCCGCCTCGAGGTCCGCTTCCGCTTGCCGCACCTTGAGCTGATAGGTTTCCGGGTCGATGCGCGCGAGGATCTGGCCTTTCTTCACCGGCGAATTGAAATCGACGAAGAGCTCCTTGATCTGCCCGGAGATCTGCGAGCCCACCTGCACGGTCGTGACCGCGGAGAGCGTTCCCGACGCGGAAACGGTCGCGACGATGTTGCCGCGCTCGACTCTAGCGAGCCGGTATTCCGGCGCGCGGCTGCCGCCACCCACGACGTACCATGCGCCCCACGCGGCGAGCGCGACGAGCACGAGGACGATCGCTGCCGACCAGAAGGGGCGGCGGCGAACGAAGGCGGCGCGGGAAGCGGCGGGCATCGGTTCTCGGGTCGGGCGTGCGGAGCGCAGTCGCCCGCAAATGGTTCAGCCGGTCCGGCCGAAGCCTTCCTTCTGCTGCTCGGCAAGCTCCTGCCGCAGCTTGCGCAGGCGCGTGTCGACGACCGACGATTCGTAGAAGTTGGCGTCCCCCGCACGCAACGCGAGCTCGAGCTGGCCGATCGCGCCCTTGAGATTACCCTGCCACGCGTAGAACTCGCCTTGATGCTGGTGCTGTTTCAGACGCTTCCCCATCGCACCGTACGCCTGCGCGGCGATCTGGTGCAGCGGCCCGTCGCCCGGGAATCGCGTGAGTTCCCGCTCGGCGAATGCGGCGGCCTCCGCCGGCCGGCTGGCCTGGATCAGCGCCTGCGGATAGTCGTAGACGAGCTGCATCTTGTTCGGATAGCGCGCGAGCGCCGCCTCGAAGCGCTTGATGGCGCCGTTCAGGTCGCCAGACTCCATCATGACGTGGCCGGCCATCGCATCGACCATCGGCTGCGGCGGCGCCATCTTCTCGAGCTTCGCGAGCTCGACCTGCGCGCGCTTGGCGTTCTTGGCGCGGAGCAGCGACGCGACGAGGCCGTACTGGGTCGCGATCTCGTTGTTGTACTTCTTCTCGCGCAGCGCGGTTTCGAAGAATGCCACCGCGTCCTTCGCCTCGCCCTGATAGCTGCGCAGCAGCGCGCGCACCATCTGGAAGTCGAGCGAATCCTGGACCTGCCGGTAGGGAATGCGCTCGGAACGCGCCTGCGCCTCGGCGATCCGCTCGTAGGTGATCGGATGCGTGCGCAGGTAGTTTGGCGCCGTGCCCTCCGAGAAGCGTGCCGCGCGCTGCAGCCGCTCCATGAGCGTTGCCGCCGAGCGCGTGTCGAAGCCTGCCACCGCGAGCCGCTGAAAGCCGATCCGATCGGCCTCGTACTCGTTTTCGCGGGTGAAGTTGAGCTGGTTCTGCACGGCGAGCGCTTGCGACGCGGCAATCGCCGCCTGCACGGCATCTCCGCTCGATGAGCCGCCGGCGCGCGAGGCCAGGATCGCGACTGCGAGCCCCGCGAGCGTGGTGAGCAGGCTGCTCTGCTGCGCCGCCAGCATGCGAGCCATGTGCCGCTGCGTGACGTGCGTGATTTCGTGCGCGAGCACGGCTGCGAGCTCGGACTCGGATTGCGCGAGAAGGATGAGGCCGGTGTTGACGCCGATGAATCCACCCGGCAGCGCGAACGCGTTGATCGAGCCGTCGGGCACGGCAAAGAACTCGAAGTCCTGGCGCGCATCGGGTGCGGCGGCGACCAGCCGGTTACCGAGGTCGTTCAGGTAGTCGTTGACCTCGGGATCGTTCATGTAGGCGCCCGCCGCCCGGACCTGGCGCATGATCGCCTCGCCCAGCCTGCGCTCCTGCGCCGGCGAGAATGCGCTTTGCGAGACGTCGCCCAGGTCCGGAAGGTTCTGCGCCGCGGCAACGGGAAGCGGCGGCACGGGCGCGAGCGCAAGCGCACCGACCAGCAATGCGGCGAGCGCGCGGTTGACGCGTGGTGAGGCGAGGGGTCGTTTTGCCGGCAAGGGGAACCTGGGCGGGAAAGCGGGAGGTAAGCGCCTGAATGCTAAGATTCAATCCACATCGGCGAGTTCAACCGGCCCGACCCCCGACAGACGATGGCGCGCACAAAGGCCCGACCCAAAGCGGTAATGTCCCGCGGGACGCGCCCGGGCACGCCCTCGGCTGCTGCGCATAAGGCGGATTTTACCCACTTCGACCGGGCCGGGCAGGCGCACATGGTCGACGTCGGGGGCAAGGATGTAACCAGACGTATCGCACGCGCCGGCGGCAAGATCGTGATGCTTCCGGTCACGCTCGAGCGGATCCGCCAAGGAAGTGCGGAAAAGGGGGACGTTCTGGGGATCGCCCGCATCGCGGCGATCCAGGCCGCCAAGCGCACGTCCGACCTGATCCCGCTGTGCCACCCGTTGCCGCTCACACGCGTGGCCGTCGAGTTCGCGTTCGACGAGCCCGGAAGCTCAGTTGCGATCGAGGTGACGGCCGAAACCCTCGGCCGCACGGGCGTGGAGATGGAAGCGCTGACCGGCGCCGCAGTCGGTCTACTCACGATCTACGACATGTGCAAGGCCGTCGATCGCGCGATGCGCATCGAATCGGTGCGCCTGCTGGAGAAGCTGGGCGGCAAGTCGGGGCATTTCGTGGCAAGCGTTGATCCGGTACCAGGGAAATGAATGACCGACAGGCTCGCGTTGCCGGCCGTGCAACCGAGCGTCGAGTCGCGCGTGCGCAAGGGCGGTTGTTCCGGCACTCTGCCGTGCCACGGCGATGAAGTTCGAACGCTCGCCTGGCCGCTGTCCGTCGCGATCGCGACAATGCATTTCCGGTACATCGCGCGAGCGCAGTCTCGGGAAGCGCGGCGCAGTTGGTCCGGTGGTTGGACCACTTGACCGCTTCGACACCGGAGCGGTAGAGTCCGCACCATAAACGAGGCGCGGCGGACACGATCCCGCCAAGCGCCCGCGCGCCTTGCGCCGGAGGAGCTTGCGTTGCCCTTGCAGACGGTCGAAACGACCCGGCTTTACCGGCAGATTGCCGATCAGATCGCGACGCTGATCGACGCGGGCGAGTTCACGGTCGGCGCCCGCCTGCCGGCGGAGCGCGAACTTGCGGCGCTGCTCGGCGTGTCGCGCACCTCGGTGCGCGAGGCGATCATCTGCCTCGAGCTTTCCGGGCGGGTCGAGGTGCGCGTCGGCACGGGCATTTTCGTCACCGCGGGCCCGGCGGCACCGGCGCTGCCCGCCGGCGTGGTTGCGACGGCCGCGAACGACGGCGGTCCGGGTCCCTTCGAGCTGCTTGCCGCGCGCCGCGTGATCGAAGGCGAAATTGCGGCGCTCGCCGCCCGCACGATTCGCCGTCGCGACATCGCGGCGCTCAAGGAAACGATGGGCCGGATGACCGCGCATGGCGAGGACTTCGCCGTTCGCGACGCGGCCGACCGCGCGTTCCATGTGCGCATCGCCGAGGCGACTCGCAACGGGGCGCTGGCGGCGGTGGTCGACGGCATGTGGGACCAGCGACGCGGCGAGCTGTGGGCGCGCATGGAAGCGCACTTCCACACGCCCAAGCTGCACGCGCGCACGCTCGAAGACCACGCGGCGATCATCGCGGCGCTGGAGGCGCACGACCCGGACGCGGCGCGGGCGGCGATGCACCGCCACCTCGCGCGTGTCGGGCGCGATTTCCAGCGCCAATGGGATGCAAACGACGTGCCGTCGGGAAGCCGGCGGCGCGGGCGACGAAGTGCCATGCCCCACGCCCCTCGGCGTAATCACGAAGGAGGAATCGCATCATGAGGAGACTGAACCGTTTGGCCGCCGCGGTATCGGTGGCCGCTGTTTCGCTGCTCGGAGTCGCGCATGCGCCGGCCATCGCGCAGGCGCCCAAAAGCCCGGTCACGATCAACGTGGTCGATGTCGCGGGCAACCTTGCGTTGACGCAGGACGCCTTCGAGCTCTACGCGAAGAAGAATCCGAACATGGTCGCCAAGTTCAACTTCACCAAGGCGCCGTCGCCGGAACTTCCGGGCAAGATCAAGGCGATGCAGGGCGCGAACCGCAGCGACATCGACATCGTGCTGACGGGCACCGACTTCCTGGCCGCCGGCATCGAGCAGGGGCTGCTCGTCAAGCTCTTGCCGGATTATTCGTCGAAGTTCCCGAACCTGTCGGCGAACTACCAGCCGGCCGCAGCCGAAATGCAGAAGCTCGCGATGGACCAGGGCATCGCAGTCGCGTTCATGCCGGCGGGTCCGCTGCTCGAGTACAACCCGGCGAAGGTCAAGCAGCCGCCGACGACCCCGCAGGAACTGCTCGCCTGGTGCAAGGCGAACCCGAACCGCTTCATCTACGCACGTCCCGCGAACTCCGGCCCCGGGCGCACGTTCATCATGGGCCTGCCGTACATCCTCGGCGACAAGAATCCGAAGGATCCGGTCAACGGCTGGGACAAGACGTGGGCCTATCTGAAGGAGCTCGACAGCTGCATCGAGTACTACCCGACGGGCACGGGCGCGACGATGAAGGAGTTCGGCGAGGGATCGCGTGACATGACGGTCACGATGACCGGCTGGGACCTGAACCCGCGCATCCTCGGCATCGTGCCCAAGGAGTTTAAGGTCGCGCCATTCAAGGGCATGACGTGGGTCAACGACGCGCACTACATGGTGGTGCCGAAGGGCGTGCCGCCCGAGAAGCTCGCGGTCATCCTCGACGTGATGGCGTTCATGCTGACCCCCGAAGCGCAGGCGTACACGTACGACAAGGGCTACTTCTACCCGGGCCCGGCCGTCAAGAACGTGTCGTTGTCGATGGCGCCCAAGGAAAGCCAGGACGCGATCAAGGAGTTCGGTCGGCCCGAGTACGACAAGTGGCTCGCTGAGTTCCCGCACACGCAGTCGCTCGAAGCGAAGGCGCAGGTCGAAGCCTTCCGCATCTGGGACCAGCAGGTAGGCGCGAAGATCAAGAAGTGACGATCGTGCCGCGGTACGCGGGCCGGCGCTGCCGGCCCGCGGGTCGCGCGCGGGAGGCCGGCGCCCCGTTCGTGCGCGGCGTCGTGCTGCATCGGGCGCTCGAGCGCCGAACCGGACGCTCCGGACCTTAGACGCATCGCTGACCCCATGAAACACGACTTCGACGAACTGCGTCTCGACCGCGTGACGCGCCGCTTCGCGGGCGCTGCCGGGCACGCGTTCAACGCGCTGAGCGAGCTCACGCTGACGATTCGCCGCGGCGAGTTCATCGCGCTTCTCGGACCCTCCGGCTGCGGCAAGTCGACGGCGTTGAACTGCATTGCGGGCCTGCTGCCACTCTCCGGCGGAACGATTTCCCTCGACGATACGCGCATCGACACGCTGCCCCCGGAGCGGCGCGGGTTCGGCATGGTGTTCCAGAACTACGCGCTGTTCCCGCACATGAGCGTGGCGAAAAACGTCGGCTTCGGGCTGCGCATGCGCGGCGTGGCGCAAGCCGAAATCGACCGGCGCGTTAAGACCGCGCTTGCGCTCGTGCAACTGACCGGCCAGGAGCATAAGCTGCCGGGACAGCTTTCGGGCGGGCAGCAGCAACGGGTCGCGATCGCCCGCGCGATCGTGATCGAGCCGCCGTTGATCCTGATGGACGAGCCGCTGTCGAACCTCGACGCGAAGCTGCGGCTCGAGACCCGCTCCGAGATCCGCCGCATCCACAAGGAGTTGCAGCGCGCGACGATCTACGTGACGCACGACCAGGACGAGGCGCTGTCGCTCGCCGACCGCATCGTCGTGATGAAAGACGGCGTCGTCCAGCAGATCGCGACGCCGCACGAGGTGTACGCCCAGCCCGCGAACCTGCACGTCGCGCGCTTCATGGGCTATCGCAACGTCATCGAGATGGCGCTCGAGCGGGAGGAGGGCAGGCAGGCGATCATGGGTTGTCCCGACTTCCGCATCGTCGGCATTCGCAAGGAGCCGCTCGCCGGCGGCAAGGGCTGCGTCGCGATACGGCCCGAGGAGATCGCGATGGGCAGGGGCCCGGACGGGCGGAACACGATCGCCGGACGTGTCGAGAACGTCGAGTACGCGGGCCGCGACTCGCTGGTCGACCTGATCACCCCCTCCGGCATCCGCCTCTACTTCCGCACCACGGCACCGGTCGCGTCCGGCCAGACGATCGAGGTGCACGTGCCGACCGATCGCGCGCTCGTCTACGTGATGCAATGAACGTGAGCACCTCCATCGCCGTGCCGCGCGCGCCGTTCGACCGCACGTTGCTGCTCGTGCTGCCTTCGACGTTGTTCATGCTGGCGCTTTTCGTTTACCCGTTCCTCTACGGGCTGCTGCTGTCGTTCGAGCCGCAGCAGGGCGGCTGGCTCGCCAACTACCGGAAATTCTTCACGACCGACAATCTCTGGCCGACGATCTGGATCACGTTGAAGCTCGCGCTGCCGGCGACGATCATCAATGTCGGGTTCGCGCTGCCGATCGCCTTCAAGATGCGGGTCAGATCGAGCTATCAGCGCATCGTGACGACGGTGCTGGTCGTTCCGATCACGCTCGGCACCGTTCTCATCGCCGAGGGCATGCTGACGTACTTCGGACCCAAGGGCTGGCTTTCGCAGTTCCTGCAGTTCGTCCACGTCTACGAAGGCCCGATCCGCCTCACGCACAACTACTGGGGCGTGCTGATCTCGCTCGTGATCTCCGGCTTCCCGTTCGCATTCCTGCTGATCCTGTCGTACATCACCGGCATCGACCCGGTGCTCGCGCGCGCCGCCGCGACGCTCGGAGCGGACCCGAAGGCGCAGTTCCGGCACATCTATCTGCCGCTGCTCGCGCCGGGCCTTGCGATGTGCTTCTGCCTCGCGTTCGTGCAGGCGTTCTCGGTGTTCCCCTCCGCCGTGCTGCTCGGCGCGCCGGCCGGCCCGACGCGGGTGATCTCGATCGCCGCGTACGAAGCGGCGTTCGAGCAGTACGACTATTCGATGGCGTCGGCGATCGCGATGATCATGGGTTTCGTTCAATTGCTGATCGTCGCCGCCGTGCTTTCGCTGAGAAGCGCGTTCTACCGCGGCCCGGTCGTCGGAGGCAAAGGATGAGCGCCTCGGCGGCATCGGTGCGCAATACCGTCCCGCCCGCGCGCGGCGCGGGCGCCGGCGACGACCTTCCCTGGCTCGAGCGCGCGTGGCGCGGCCTGCTGTGGGGACTGATGACGCTCTTCGTCGTCAACATCGGGCTCATGATCGCCGCCGTCGCGACCAACTCGTTTGCGCGGCGCTGGCTCGGGACGTGGCTGCCGGAAGGATGGACGACGTCCTGGTACACGGCCGCCTGGAAGGAGTTCCAGCTCGCCGACGTGTTGTGGGTGACGGTCGAGGTCGTCCTCGCCGTGGTGTTCCTCGCGCTCCTGATCGGCGTGCCGGCGGCGTACACGCTGGCGCGGCGCGAATTTCCGGGCAAGAGGCTGCTGATGCTGCTGTTCCTGCTGCCGCTGATGGTGCCGCCGATCACTTACGGCATCCCGCTTGCGACCGTGCTCTACAAGGCCCACCTCGGCGGCACGATCTACGGCGTCATCCTCGCGAACCTGATTCCGGCTGCGCCGTTCGTGATCCTGGTGATGACGCCGTTCATCGAGCAGATCGATCAGAACCTCGAGTCGGCGGCGCGGGTCTTCGGTGCGAGCACAGCGCGCATGTTTTGGCACGTGCTGGTGCCGTTGCTCGCGCCCGGCATCCTCGCGGCGTCGCTGCTCGTTCTGGTGCGCACGATCGCGATGTTCGAGCTCACATTCCTGACCGCCGGGTCGGACTCGCAGACGCTGGTCGTCGCGTTGTACTACGCCGTATTCGCGGCCGGCGTGCGGGCGCCGCAGTCGGTCGATGCGATGGCGATGGTCTACATGGGGGTTACGCTAGTCTGGCTGCTGATCGCGCTGCGTTTCGTCAATCCGACGCAGCTTGTCTCGCGGGTCAAGGAGCATCCGCAGGGGGCCATTTGACCGACCGCCTCTGCCTCGCCGCGCTCGCCGCATTGCCGCCCGCCGTAGAGCGGCCTGCCTACGACCCGGCCAGCGTGACCGTCGGCATCGTCCATCTCGGCCTCGGTGCCTTCCACCGCGCGCACCAGGCGGTGTTCACCGACGGCGTGATGGCGCGCGACCCGCGCTGGGGCATCTGCGGCGTGTCGATGAAGACGCCGCGTTCGACGGCGCTGCTGGCTGCGCAGGAAGGCCTCTACGCGGTGCTGACCAAGGGCATCGAAGGCACCTCCGCGCGGGTGATCGGCGCGCTGCGCGAGACGATGTTCGCCGGCGCCGACCCCGCCGCGCTGGTGCGTCGCCTGTCCGACCCGCGCGTGCACGTCGTCACGCTCACCGTGACCGAGAAGGGCTACTGCCACGACCCGGCCACGGGCGCGCTCAACTTTTCCCATCCGGATATCGTGCACGACCTCGCGCATCCCGACGTCCCGGCGTCCGCCGTGGGGCTACTCGTCGCTGCGCTCGCGCAGCGACGCGATACCGCAGCCGGGCCGCTCAACATCGTCTGCTGCGACAACCTGCCGCGCAACGGCCGCGTGCTCGAAGGCCTCGTCCAGGTGTTCGCAAGGCGGCGCGAGGAAGCGCTCGCCGACTGGATCGGCGCTCATGCCGCATTTCCGGGGACGATGGTCGACCGCATCGTGCCGGCGACGACGGACGCCGACATCGCCGAGACCGCACGCCTGCTGGGCTTCGCGGATGCCGCGCCGGTGGTGACCGAGCCGTACAACGGCTGGGTGATCGAGGATCGATTCATCGCGCCGCGCCCGGCCTGGGAGGATACCGGTGCGAATGTCGTGGCGGACGTCGCGCCGTTCGAGACGATGAAGCTGCGCATGCTGAACGGCAGCCACTCGACGATGGCCTACCTGGGCTTCCTGATGGGGCACGACTACATCTGGCAGGCGTCCGCCAATCCGCTGCTCGCCGAACTGATCGAGCGCCAGATGGCGGAGGAGATCGCGCCGACGCTGGTCGCGCCGCCGGGCGCGGACCCCGCGCTCTACGGCGCCCAGCTGATGCGCCGCTTTCGCAATCCGGCATTGCCGCATCGCACGCAGCAGATCGCGATGGACGGCTCGCAGAAGCTGCCGCAGCGGCTGCTCGACACGGTTCGCGACCGCCGGCGCGGCGGCGGATCGTATGCGCACCTCGCGCTCGCCGTCGCAGGCTGGATCCGCTACGCGAGCGGTACCGACGAGCACGGGCAGCGCATCGAGGTCTCCGACCCGCTCGCGCCCTCGTTCGCCGCGATCGCGAAGGGCGCCGGAGGTGATCCCGTGCGTATCGCCGACGGCTTCCTCGACCTCGCCGCGGTGTTCGGGCGCGACCTCGCCGCCGATGTTCAATTCCGTGCCGCGATCCGCGACGACGTGGGACGACTGTTCCGCGATGGCGCCCGCGCGACCGTCGCTGCGCATCTGGGCCGTGCCTGAGCTCCATCCACCGCTTCCCGAACGCAGCCGATGAGTCGCTCGTCGGCATTCCGCGTGCATCGATGATTCCGCTGAACCTCGATCCCGATCGCCTGTTCCCTGCCGACCCCGCGACACGCTCGCTCGCGCGCGCACTCTACGCAACCGTCAAGGACCTGCCGATCGTGAGCCCGCACGGCCACACCGATCCGGCGTGGTTCGCCGACGACGCGCCGTTCTCCGACGCGAGCGCGCTCTTCATCACGCCGGATCATTACGTGTTCCGGATGCTCTACAGCCAGGGTGTTCCGCTCGAGTCCCTTGGCATCGCGCGCAAGGACGGCGGGCCTGTGGAGACGGATGCGCGCACGATCTGGCGCGTGTTCGCGTCGCACTATCCGCTTTTCCGCGGCACGCCGACGCGGATGTGGCTCGATCATGCGTTCGCGACCGTGTTCGGGATCGTGGAGCGGCTGACCGCCGAATCGGCCGATCGCTATTTCGACCGCATCGGCGAATGCCTGGGCAGGCCCGCGTTCAGGCCGCGCGCATTGTTCGAGCGCTTCAACATCGAGGTGATCGCGACCACCGAGTCGCCGCTCGATCCGCTCGCGCACCACGCGAAGATCCGGGCAAGCGGATGGAAGGGCCGCGTGGTCACCGCGTATCGCCCCGACCCGGTCGTCGATCCGGAATTCGAGGGCTTCCGCGCGAACGTCGAGGCATTGGGCGCGATGACCGGCGAGAACACGGCGAGCTGGCACGGATACCTCGCGGCGCATCGCAACCGCCGCGCGTTCTTCAAGTCGATGGGTGCGACCTCGACCGATCACGGGCATCCGACGGCGCAGACCAGCGATTTGGCCCCGGCCGAATGCCAGCGGCTGCTCGACCGCGGCCTCGCGGGAACGATCACGCCCGCGGAGGCAGAGGTCTTCCGTGGCCAGCTGCTGACCGAGATGGCACGCATGAGCGTGGATGACGGCCTCGTGATGCAGATCCATCCGGGCAGCTTCCGCAACCACAATCCGCAGGTGTTCGAGCGCTACGGCCGCGACAAGGGCGCCGACATCCCGATGCGCACCGACTACGTGCGGGCGCTGAAACCATTGCTCGACCGCTTCGGCAACGAGCGCAACCTGACGTTGATCCTGTTCACGCTGGACGAGACCGTCTACGCGCGCGAGCTCGCGCCGCTCGCCGGACATTACCCGATCCTGAGGCTCGGCCCGGCGTGGTGGTTCCACGACAGTCCCGAGGGGATGCTGCGCTTCCGCGAGCAGACCACCGAGACCGCGGGATTCCGGAACACGGTCGGATTCAACGACGACACGCGCGCGTTCCTGTCGATCCCCGCGCGGCACGACGTCGCGCGGCGCGTCGACTGTCGCTTCCTCGCGACGCTCGCGCTCGAGCATCGCATCGACGAGGACGAGGCGTTCGAGTTGGCGCCGCTGCTCGCGCACGACCTCGCGAAGGCGGCGTACAAACTGTAGCCCGGTGCGCGGCGCTACCTGCGCTGCGTCGTTCGCCGCCGCGGCTTCGGTGTGGCCTGGGTAATAACCGCATCCGGTGCGGCCGCGAGGAAGCGCCAATCGGTCTGGTCGATCGCGGCGATCCACCAAGCGAGCGCGTGACCCGGGTGGCGCTCGCGCCAGGCGGCAAGCACGCGGGTCGGGGCGGGTGGATGCTCGAGAGCCTTGACCAAGAGTCGGCCCGCCGCGATGTCGTCGGCCGCGAGGTAGTAGGGCAGCGTGCCGCAGCCCAGCCCATGCAGCTGCGCCGCGAGCTTTGCCGGAAGATCGGGTACGACGATCGTTTCCTGCCCGGTGAGAAGGCCCACCGTGCGCGGAGGCAGGCGGCGGGACGTGTCCGCCGCGACGACGGCACGGTGGGTGGCGATCGTGACCTCGGTCAGCGGGCTTCGCTCCCGCGCGAGCGGATGCTGCGGGGCGCACGCGAACACCATCGCGGCATCGGCCAGCACGCGGGTGCGGAAGCCGCCGCCCGGCGGGGGATCGCCGGGGGCGCCGATGACGAGGTCGGCGCGGCCCTCGACCAGCGCGTCCCAACTGCCGCCGAGCACTTCGCGCGCGATGCGTAGCCGCGTATGTGCCGCCTGTCTTTCGCGGCACGCGACGTCGAAGCCCGCGACCAGCGGCCAGATGCGCGCGAGCGGCAGGATCGTATCTACCGCGATACGCAGCTCGGCCTCCCACCCGGTGGCGATGCGCTGCACCCGTTGCTCCAGCGCCGAGGCTTCGGCCAATAGACGCCGCCCCTGCGCGACGAGCTCGCGGCCGGCAACCGTGAGGCTCGCGCGCCGGCCGCGGCGATCGAACAGCAGCACGTCCAATTCGTCTTCGAGACGACGCACCGTATAGGTGATCGCCGAGGGCACACGGTCCAACTCCACGGCGGCGGCGGCGAAGCTGCCCCGGCGGTCGATTGCGTCGAGCACGGTCAGCGCCTCGAGCGTCAGCGGCATATTCGAAAAATTCGAACGATGACGTGAGCAGTGTCCGCTTTCCGCGTCGCGGGCGCAACCCTATCATTCGTTCCTTAAGACGACGTCCGGCCGGAAGAGGCGGGCGCGCCACCAACAGGAGTTTCGAATGATTTCGTTGCGACCTGCCGCCGAGCGCGGCCACGCGAACCACGGGTGGCTCGATTCTTTCCACAGCTTCTCGTTCGCCGACTACTACGATCCGGCGCACATGGGTTTCGGCCCGCTCCGTGTCATCAACGAGGATCGCGTGCAACCGGGCATGGGCTTCGGCACGCACGGCCATCGCGACATGGAGATCCTGAGCTACGTGCTCGAAGGAGAGCTCGAGCACAAGGACAGCATGGGCACCGGGTCGATCATCGCGCCCGGCGACGTGCAGCGGATGAGCGCCGGGCGCGGCGTGCTGCACAGCGAATACAACCCGTCGGCGAAGGACCGCGTCCACTTCCTGCAGATCTGGATCGAACCGGCGGTCCGCGGCATCGCGCCGAGCTACGAGCAGAAGCGGATCGAAGCCGCGGACAAGCGGGGTCGCCTCGCGCTGATTGCGGGGCCGGAGGGTTCCGGTAGCGCGGTGACGATCCACCAGGACGCACGCGTCTACGCGACGCTGATCGACGGCGGAGAATCGGTCACGCACGCGCTCGCGCCGGGGCGGCGTGCCTATGTGCACGTCGCACGAGGCGCGGCGAGCGTCAACGGTACGCCGCTCGCGGCGGGCGACGCTGCGCGCATCACCGGCGAGACCACGGTTACGCTCGACCGCGGCAACGCGGCCGAAGTCCTGCTGTTCGACCTTCCATGACACGCATCCCACCCGAAAGGAAATCTCGATGAACGCGCACGCCGCAACCCAAACATCCGCCGGCAACCGGGACGCCGCGGCTCTCGTCGGCCGCATCCTCCTCGCCATCGTCTTCATCCCGGCGGGCTATTCGAAGATCGGCGGCTTCGCCGGCACGGCCGCCTACATCGCGAGCAAGGGATTGCCGCTTTCCGAGGTGGGCGCGGCGATCGCCGTCGCCGTCGAGCTGCTCGCGGGCATCGCATTGCTGGTCGGCTGGAGGACGCGTTGGGCGGCGGCAGCGCTTGCGCTGTTCACGCTGGCCGCGACGATCATCTTCCACGACTTCTGGGCGTCGCCGCCGGCCGAGAAGATGACGCAGACGCTGATGTTCATGAAGAACATCGGCATCGTCGGGGGACTGCTGTTCGCGTTCGCGTTCGGGCCGGGCCGCTACAGCGTTGACCGGGGATGACGCTTTTGCGGGCACCTCCGGCCGGCACCGGGCCGGGCTTTGGATAGGAAAAGACTATCGTCATCAAATAATAATTCGATTGGCGTTATAGCCGCTGCCGCATATCATCCCTCTGCCGAAGTCCGTCGGACCGTCCGGTGCCGGGAGTGCCGACCCCCCGCGCCGGGCGCTTGGAGCCTTGAAGGAGAGAAACGATGAAGGATAAGAAAGCCACCGCGCCCGTGATCGACACGGGCATCGACGCCAAGGACCGCGCGAAGATCGCGCAGGGCCTGTCGCGCCTGCTCGCCGACACGTTCACCGTCTATCTCAAGACGCACAACTTCCACTGGAACGTGACGGGTCCGATGTTCAACACGCTGCACCTGATGTTCGAGACGCAGTACACCGAGCTTTGGACGGCCACCGACCTGATCGCGGAGCGCATCCGCTCGCTCGGCCACTATGCGCCAGGGACGTACGGCGAGTTCGCGCGGCTCGCCTCGATCAAGGAAACCTCGGGACAGCCGAAGGCCGAGCAGATGGTGCGCCTGCTGGTCGAGGGCAACGAGGCGGTGGTGCGCACGGCGCGCGCGATCTTTCCTGCGGTCGACAAGGCGAACGACGAACCCACGGCCGACCTGCTTACGCAGCGCATGCAGATCCACGAGAAGAACGCTTGGATGCTGCGCAGCCTCCTCGAGGGATGACGAGCGCCATTGCGGGAACCATGGCACCGCGCGTGCTCGTCTTCGCGGGCAGTGCCCGGGCGGAGTCGTTGAATCGAAGGCTCGCGCGCGTCGCTGCGGAGAGCGTGCGCGCCGCGGGCGGCGAGGCGACGCTGCTCGAACTCGGCGACTACGCGCTGCCGCTCCACAACGGCGATCTGGAGAAGCGGGACGGAATGCCGCCGCTCGCGCGCGACCTCAGGCACGTTTTCGCTTCGCATCAGGCGCTGTTGATCGCCTCGCCGGAGAACAACGCTTCGGTGTCGGCGCTGCTCAAGAACACGCTCGACTGGCTGTCGCGACCGCTGGCCGACACTCCCCCGCCTTTCGCGGGCAAGGTCGCGGCGCTGTCGGCGGCATCGCCGGGGCAATACGGCGGGCTTCGCCACCTGCCGCACCTGCGCCAGATCCTCACCACGCTTGGCGTGCTGGTGCTACCGCGCCAGCTCGCACTCGGTCGCGCACACGAGGCATTCGCCGCCGACGGCAGCTTCAAGGATCCGGCGACGGCGGAAAGCCTCGCCGCGATCGCGGCCGAACTGGTGCGCGTGACTGCGGCGCTCGCGCGGCGCTGATCCGCCGCCAAACATCGTTCGCCGTCGACGCAACGCCCGGCGGGCGCAGCGACAATCGACGCGCCTCGAGTTTCCGATGCTGCTATTCGCGGGCGCGCGAATCGAGCCAGATCGTGACCGGACCGTCGTTGATGAGCGCGACCTTCATGTCGGCGCCGAAGACGCCTGCGGCGACCGGCTTGCCGTGCTCGCGTGCGAGCGCCGCGACGAAGCCATCGAAAAGCGGCTCGGCGATCGCCGGCGGCGCGGCGGCCGACCAGGACGGGCGATTGCCCTTGCGCGTCGATGCATAGAGCGTGAACTGCGACACCGCGAGGATATCGCCGCCGACTTCGCCGACGGCGCGATTCATCACGCCGGCGTCGTCGTCGAAGATTCGCATCTGCACGATCTTCCGTGCGATCCAGTCACGGTCGTCGGGACCGTCGCCCTCGCGCACGCCCGCGAGCACGAGCAGCCCGCGGCCGATGGCGCTCGTCACCCGGCCTTCGACCGTCACGCTCGCCTCGCTCACCCGCTGCACCAGTGCGCGCACGCAAAGGCCCGTTCAGCGCACGACCTTGCGCTCGACGGCGACGACCTTGCCGTGCTCGAAGCGCAGCGTCGTGATCGTCGCCGGGTCGGCCGGCACCGGCAGATAGCTCCAGCGAACCTTGCCCGATTTGCCGCTCGTGATGTCAGGCGCACCGACGCGCGCCATCACTTCGGCTTCGGTCATCCCTTCGCGCAGGTGGCGACGCTCCGCCGGGTCGCTGCCGCTCGTCTTCGCGCCACTCATCGTTGCCGGTCCCCTTGTCGCCCGCTCGGATCGCGCAGGCGGCGTCGTCGACGTCCTGTCGGGATTCTTGAACGGGATCACCGACACTGAGCCGGGATCCGTGGCGAAGTTGCGCAACTCGCGTCCCGCCGCGCAGGGGCCTTCCTGGTAGACGGGGACGCCGTCCGGGCCGCTGCACTTGTAGATATCGCTGGACGGGATGGCCGGCGTCGCCGCGGGCGGCGACGCTGCGCCGGCGGCGAGCACCGGCACCAGCAGCAACCACAACGTAGGGACGGATCGGGAAGCGCGCATGGGTCGGGGTCGGGCTACGCGTTACGATAGCGCTTTTCCACGGTCACCGGCATCGGACCTTCGATGGATTCCCGCCTTCACACTGCCGCGCGCGTCGCGGCGATCGCGCCCTTCCACGTGATGGAAGTGCAGACCGCGGCACGCGCGCTCGAGGCGGCGGGAAGGAGCGTCGTCCACATGGAGATCGGCGAGCCCGACTTTCCCACGCCCGAGCCCGTTCTCGCGGCCGCGCGCGGTGCGCTCGCGAAAGGCGACATCTACTACACGTCCGCGCTCGGCATTCCGGCGCTGCGCTCCGCGATCGCGCGGCATTACGGCGATCGCTACGGCGTGGAGGTTGCGCCCGAGCGGATCATCGTCACCGCGGGCTCGTCCGCGGCGCTGCTGCTCGTGATGGCGCTGTCCGTCAACCGCGACGAGCAGATCCTGATGTCCGATCCCTGCTACCCGTGCAATCGCCACTTCGTGCGCGTGCTCGAAGGCGAGCCGGTCGGCATTCCGGTCGGCCCGGGCACGGGCTACCAGCTGACGGCCGATCTGATCCGCGGCGCGTGGTCGGCGCGCACGCGCGGCGCGCTCATCGCTTCGCCCTCCAACCCGACGGGCACAACCGTGGAGCACGGCGAGATGGGACGCATCGTGTCCTCTGTCGCCGATCTCGGCGGCCGGCTGATCGTGGACGAGATCTACCTCGGGCTCTCCTACGACGGCACGCCGCGCTCGGTGCTCGAGTGGAGCGACGACGTCTTCGTCGTGTCGAGCTTCTCCAAGTACTTCAACATGACCGGCTGGCGGCTGGGCTGGCTGGTGGCGCCCGAGCCCCATGTGCGCGACATCGAGAAGCTTGCGCAGAACCTCTACATCTCGCCAGCGACGCTTTCGCAGCGCGCGGCGCTTGCGTGCTTCGAGCCCAGGACGATCGAGCTGCTCGAGTCGCGCCGGCTCGCGTTCAAGGCGCGTCGCGATTTCCTCGTGCCGGCGTTGCGCGAGCTCGGTTTCGGCATACCCGTGATGCCGAGCGGGGGGTTCTTCGTGTACGCCGATTGCTCGCGCTTTTCCGACGACAGCGAGGCGTTCTGCCGCGACGTGCTTGCAAAGGCCGGGGTCGCGATCACGCCGGGCATCGACTTCGGGCAGCATCGCGCCGCCGCCCACGTCCGCTTCGCCTACACGATCGAGATGGGCAAGCTCGAGGACGGCGTCCTGCGGCTGCGGCGGTATCTCTGCTGAGGAGCCCCATGCTGCGTCGCCTCGCCGCGATCCGATGAGAATGCGAGCCGTCGAGACGCGCATGCGGACCGTCCTCGCCGTCCTCGCCTTTGCAGCGCTCGCCGGCTGCTCGGCCGAGTTCTACTGGCAGGGCTTCGTCGGGCATCTCGACCTGCTTCGGCGCGCCCAGCCGATCGACGACGTGCTGGCGCAGAGCGACGACGCGCGCTTGAAGTCCCGCCTCGAGCGCGCGCGAGAGCTGCGCCTGTTCGCAAGTCGCGCGCTGGCGCTGCCCGCCAACGGCAGCTACACGCGCTACACCGACCTCGGCCGCCCGTTCGTCACGTGGAACGTGTTCGCCGCGCCGCCGCTGTCGCTCACGCCGCGCGAGTGGTGCTTCCCCGTCGCCGGGTGCGTCAATTACCGCGGCTATTTCGACGAGGCTTCCGCCCGCGCGGAGGCCGACACCTTCCGAACCGCCGGCGACGATGTCTACGTGTCGGGCGTGCCGGCCTATTCGACGCTCGGCTGGTTCGACGACCCGCTGCTTTCCTCGTTCGTGCGCTACTCCGACACCGAGCTCGCGCGACTCCTGTTCCACGAGCTCGCCCACCAGGTGGTCTACGTCAAGGACGACACGGAGTTCAACGAATCCTTTGCGGTCGCGGTCGAGGAGGAGGGAGTGCGTCGCTGGATCGGAGCGCAGACGGGCGAGCACGATCAGGCACGCCTTGCCGCGGAGTTCGCGCGCGGCGAACGCTTGCGCCTGCGATTCCGCGAGCTCGTCGTCACGACACGCGAGCGGCTCGCCGCGATTTACGCAAGCGATGCGAGCGATGCCGACAAGCGGCACGCGAAGGCGGAGGCCTTTGCGGCGATGCGCGCGGCCTACGAGCAGGCGAAAGCCGGCGAGCCGGGCCTCGGCGGCTACGAGCGCTGGTTCGCAGGCTATGGCGGCGCAGGCCCGAACAACGCGAGCCTCGCCGCCGTCACGCTGTACGCCGGGCAGGTCCCCGCATTCCGCGCGCTGCTCGCGCAATCCGGTGGCGATCTGCCGGCCTTCTACGAGCGGGTGAGGGCGCTTGCCGGCGAGCCCAAGGCACGCCGCGACGAGGCGCTCGCCGCGCTCGCGGCCGGCCCGGCCGTCGCGAACGTGCCACGCTGAAGCGGCGGAGGGCGAAGGCGACCAGCATCCGGCGGCGGGAGCCGATGACGCAGGGCCACCCCGTGCGGGCGGCTACCCGCCGATCCGCCGGCGATTCTGCCCGCGCTGGCGACTCACCCACGGATTCACCGCATGAGGCCTTCCTCGAAATCGGCGCGATGCCGTTCATCCGATGCGCATCGAGGCTGCGAAGATCCATCGTGCGCACGATCGCTGCCTCGGGTTGCGTGCTGACACGACAATCAAGGGCTGCCGGAGCCCCAGGGAACGCCCGGAGTATCGCGAAGCCAGCGGGGCAAGGTCCTCGCGCAAACGATGCGACGGCCCGGCCGAGCCTGTCGCAACGCGGCAACGCGGCCGCGAGCAGCCAGCCTCAACGCCGACCGCGGAAGTACTCGCGCCGATGCGCTTCGGAGACGAATTCCTCGAGTTCGGGGTCCATCGCGCTGCGTGACGAGACGATGCCGATCAGCTTGCCGTTTTCGATGACCGGCAAATGCCGGAATTCCCTCTCGTGCATCAGCAGCAAAGCGCTGCCAAACGGCTGGTCGGGGGCGATCGTGCAGGGCGATCGCGTCATGACTTTGGCCAGAGGGGTCGCGGCAGGATCGAGTCCGGTGGCCACGACACGGAACACGGCGTCACGCTCGGTGAAGATGCCGACAAGTGCGTCACCCTCGACGATCAACACGGCGCCGACGTTCTTCTCGACCATCAGCTTGGCCGCCTTCTGCACGGTCGTGTCCGGCGACGCCTTCAACACCTTTCGCCGCTGCATGACGTTTTTCACCGGTGTGTCGAACATCGTGTCCTCGCCCGTTGCATGGAGGATGGGCCGGCCACTCTTCGCTCGCCCGACGCGGGCCCGCGAACCGGCACGCGCGAACCAGCGCAATGGCCCGGCGCGTCGTGGAAAATTACCCGAGCGTGGGGGGGCTCGCGTTGCCGCGGATCAAGTTCATGTAAGGAATTGCGCGGCAACGCGGAGACATTGCCCGATTTCGATCGACGCGCCTTCGGCCCCGCGGCGTCGGGCGCCGGGCCTTGGGGAGCCCTCCGGGTGGCTCCGGCCTTTGGACGCCACCGGCGGAGCAGGCCTTGGCTCGCAGTGTGAATTTCCGGCTATAATCACGGGCTTCCTTGCCACACCCGCCGCAGACGGGGTGGCCGCCCGGCAGCGCGGCGGATTTCCCGCCGGCGCCGCCTTCAACGACGACCGAAAGGAGTGCTCTGCATGCGTCATTACGAAGTGGTCTTCATCGTGCACCCCGACCAGAGCGAGCAGGTGCCCGCCATGGTCGAGCGCTACCGCACGATGCTCACGAGCCGCGGAGCCCGGACCCACCGGCTCGAGGACTGGGGCCGCCGCCAGCTCGCCTATCCGATTGCCAAGGTGCACAAGGCGCACTACGTGCTGATGAACATCGAGTGCGACCGCGAGACGCTGACCGAGCTCGAGCACGCGTTCAAGTTCAACGATGCGGTGCTGCGCCACCTGATCGTCGCGATGAACGAGGCCGTCGTCACGCCTTCATCGATGATGAAGGAAGAGAAGTCGAGGTCGCTCACTGACCGTGGCGAGCGTGGCGAACGCGGCGGCGAGCGCGGCGAACGCGGCGGCGAGCGCGGCGAGCGGACCGAGCGGCGCGACGCTCCGGCAGCGGAAGCCCCGGCGCCCAGCGCAGCCTGATCGGATCGCGGCCGTCGCCGTGCCGGGCGAGAACCGGCTCTTGCTGGAAGCCACGCTCGCGGAACGCGGCGACCTTCGCTACACCCCGGCCGGCATCCCGGCGCTCGACCTGACGCTTCGGCACGCTTCGGTGCAGCGCGAGGCGGGCGGCGAGCGCAAGGTGGAATGCGAACTGGCGGCAGTGGCGTTCGGCGCGGAAGCGACGGAGCTCTCCCGGCTCGCGAAGGGCACGACGTTGCGTTGCGGAGGATTCATCGCGCGGCGGTGGCGCACGGGTGCAAGCGTCGCGCTGCACGTGCAGAGATTCGAGATCATCAAAGGAAACTGATATGGCCCGTCCCATCGGCAGAGGCAAAGGCAAAGGCAAAGGCAAAGGCAAGGATGTCAAGAAGCGCGATCGCGGCAATGCGCTGTTCAAGCGCAAGAAGTTCTGCCGCTTCACCGCGGAAGGCGTGAAGCAGATCGACTACAAGGACATCGACGTTCTGAAGGATTTCGTGCAGGAGAACGGCAAGATCATGCCGGCCCGGATCACCGGGACGAAGGCCCGTTATCAGCGCCAGCTGTCGACGGCGATCAAGCGCGCGCAGTTCCTCGCGCTGCTGCCGTTCACCGACCGGCACTAGGAGGCGACGATGCAGATCATCCTCCTGGAAAAGGTCGCGAACGTGGGCAACCTGGGCGAGGTCGTCAAGGTCAAGGCCGGCTTCGCGCGGAACTACCTGATCCCGCATGGCAAGGCGAAGCGGGCAACGCCCGAGAACCTGAAACTCCTCGAAGAGAAGCGCGCGGAGCTCGAGAAGGCTGCGGCCGAGAAGCTCGCTGCCGCCACCGAACTTGCCGCCAAGCTCGAGGGCATCACGTTGCGGATCACGCAAAAAGCCGGCGTGGACGGCCGTCTGTTCGGCTCGGTCGGCACCGTGGATGTCGTCGACGCGTTCAAGGGACAGGGCATCACCGTCGAGAAGGCCGCGATCCGCATGCCCTCCGGGCCGTTGAAGCAGGTCGGTGATCACCCGATCACCGTCGCGCTGCACACCGACGTCACCGCGCACATCACCATTTCCGTGCTGGGCGATACGAGCCAGGGCTGAAGCGGGACGGCGGCGTTCGAACGAGGCAGGGGCGCCGTTCGCGGCGCCTCTGTCGTTGGTGCCGACGTTTCCGCCACCGCGTCGTCCGCGCGCAGTAGAATTCCCTTTCGGCCGCGCGCCGCGTCCGTTCGAAACACGCCCCACTCGCCAATCCGATGCCCGACGATCGCGAGCTCGAGTCGCTCAAGCTCCCACCGCACTCGGTCGAGGCCGAGCAGTCGGTGCTGGGCGGCCTGCTGCTCGACAACGACGCCGCCGACCGCATCGGCGACGTGGTGAGCGCCGAGGACTTCTACGCGGACGCGCATCGCGTCATCTACAGCCATTGCATCCAGCTGATCGGCGAGGGCAAGCCTGCCGATGTGGTCACGCTCGCCGAGTCGCTCGGCTCGTTGCAGAAGCTCGACTACGTCGGCGGGCTGTCGTACCTCGGCGCGCTGGTGCAGAACGTCCCCACCGCGGCCAACATCCGTCACTACGCGGCGATCGTGCGCGAGCGCTCGATCCTGCGCCAGCTCGCGTCGACCGCCGGCGAGATCGCCGATGCCGCGTTCAACCCGCTCGGCCGCAGCGCGCGCGAGGTGCTCGACTTCGCCGAGACGAAGGTGTTGCACATCGCCGAGCAGGGGAGCCGCGGACAGAAGAACTTTGCGCAGATCCGCGATCTGCTGGTGGGCGTCGTCGAGCGCATCGAAGAGCTCTACAACCGCGACAATCCTTCCGATGTGACCGGCATCGCGACCGGATTTTCCGACCTCGACCGCATGACCTCCGGATTGCAGCCCGGCGATCTCGTCGTCGTCGCCGGCAGACCGTCGATGGGCAAGACCGCGCTTGCGCTCAACATCGCCGAGCACGTTGCGCTCGCGCTCACGAAGCCGGTCGTCGTGTTCTCGATGGAAATGGGTTCGACGCAGCTCGCGCAGCGCCTGATCGGCTCGGTCGGCCGCCTGCCGAGCCAGCATCTGCGCACGGGCCGGCTGCAGCCGGACGACTGGGAGCGCCTGTCGGCGGCGCTCGGGCGCCTCAACGAAGCGCCGATCCTGATCGACGAGACGCCCGCGCTGACCGCAATCGAGATCCGCTCGCGAACGCGGCGGATGATGAAGCAGTACGGTCAGCTCGGTCTCGTGGTCGTCGACTACCTGCAGCTCATGTCGGCGACGAGCCAGGGCGAGAACCGTGCGACCGAGATCTCGGAAATCTCGCGGTCGATGAAGGCGCTGGCCAAGGAGCTCAAGGTGCCGGTGATGGCGCTGTCCCAGCTCAACCGCTCGCTGGAGCAACGGCCCAACAAGCGGCCCGTGATGTCGGATCTGCGCGAGTCGGGCGCGATCGAGCAGGACGCGGACGTGATCATCTTCATCTACCGCGACGAGGTCTACAACCCCGACACTCAGGACAAGGGTGTCGCCGAGATCATCGTCGGCAAGCAGCGCAATGGGCCGATTGGCACGGTGCGGCTCACATTCCTCGGCGAATACACGCGGTTCGAGAACTTCGCCTCACCCGGCTCGTACTAGCCCGGATGTTTCACCAGATCGCCGCCGATTCAATGGAGGCTCGAGCCTTGCCAAGCAGTTGGGACCCGCCACCGGCGGAACACGTTGGACGGGTGGACTGCGCGGTTTTGGGCGGTCGTCTTGTACCGGGCTCGGGCTTGCTCTCCTCGCCAATCGTCGCTGTTGTTGGCGTCGTCGGCAGCGCCCGATCCAGGCCGCAAACCGCCAAGCCGAATTCCCGCGCCCTGGTGAAACATCCGGGCTAGCCTCTTCGTTCTCGTGCAGCCCCCCGTTTCGCGTAACGCGCCGTGCCCATGCGGGAGTGGCCGGCGCTACAAGGATTGCCATGGCGTCCTCACGCCCGCTGCGGATACGACGGACCCGGTCAAGGCGGCGCTTGCACACGCCCTTTCGGCGCAGCAGGCCGGCCGGCTTGCCGAGGCCGCCGCAAGCTACGAGGCTGCGCTCGCGCAGAGCCCGGATCAGTTCGACGCACTGCATATGCTGGGCGTGGTTCGCTACCAGCAAGGCGAATTCGAAAGCGCGCTGCCGCTGCTCGATCGCGCGCTTGTGATCGTGCCGGGCGATGCCGCAGCACGCTTCAACCGTGGGCTCGTGCAATCGGCGCTCGACCGGCGGCCGGCGGAGCGGGAGCTCGCAAAGGATGCGGACGCGTTCGCGCTGCGCATGCGCGATGCGCCTACCGAGGTCGAGCGGCCGGACGCGCCGGTGCGCGTGATCGCGTTCTATCTGCCGCAATACCACCGCATCCCCGAGAACGATGCGTGGTGGGGCGAGGGATTCACCGAATGGAGCAACGTCCGCAAGGCGCGGCCGAATTTCGAGGGCCACTGGCAGCCGCATGTGCCGGGCGAGCTCGGCTACTACGATCTCACCGATCCGGCGGTGCGCGAGGCACAGGCTGCGCTCGCGCGCGCGCACGGAATCGACGCGTTCTGCTACTACCACTACTGGTTCGGCGGCCGCCGGCTGCTCGAGCGCCCATTCGCGGACGTACTGGCGAGCGGGCACCCCGATTTTCCGTTCTGCGTGTGCTGGGCAAACGAGAACTGGACACGGCGCTGGGACGGGCTCGACCACCAGGTGCTGATGGAGCAGCGCTATTTGCCGGACGACGCGCGCCGGCTCGTTGCGGAGCTGATGCCCGCATTTCGCGACCGTCGCTACGTGCGCGTCGACGGGCGGCCGCTCTTTCTCGTCTACAACATCGCGGACATCCCCGATGTCGCGGCGAGTGTGCAGGTGTGGCGCGCCGAGTGCGCGCAGGCAGGCGTGGGCGATCCGTATCTCTGCGCGGTCCAGCGCAATGCCGCCGACGATGCGACTGCGTACGGTTTTGACGCGGCGGTGGAATTCCCGCCGATCGGCCACGCGGCGGAAAACATCACCCGGCAAGCGGCGCTCACGAACCCGCAGTTCCGCGGCAACATCTTCGGTTATCGCAACCTTGTCGCGCACTACCTGATGCAGCCACGCCCGGTATTCCGGCAGTTCCGCGGCACGACGCCGATGTGGGACAACACGGCGCGCCGGCAGGACGACGGAATGATCGTCGCCGATTCGACGCCGGAGGTGTTCGGCGTCTGGATGGAGCACGCGCTGCGCCAGACACGGCTGCGCCATGCCGGAGAGCAGCGCCTGCTGTTCGTCAACGCGTGGAACGAATGGGCCGAAGGCAATCATCTCGAGCCGGATGCGCGGAACGGCCGGCGCTATCTCGAAGCGGTGCGCACCGCCCGCGCTGTGGAGAACGAGCCGGCGCGCGGTCGGCCCGCGCTCGCGGAACTCGAGACCGTCGTGCGCATGGGCGAGCGCGACGGCACGCTCGCCGTCGAGCGCTACGGCACCGGTTGGACGCAGAACGTGAGTGAGCGAGTATCGGTCGTGATGCCGGTCTTCGACCACGCGCGCTTTCTTCCGCGCACGCTCGCAACACTCCGCGCGCAGACCCGTCTGCCGGACGAGCTGGTGGTCGTCGACGATGGGTCGAGCGATGGCAGCGCGGAAGTCGTGGCTGCGTTTGCGCGGACCGCCCCGTTTCCCGTGACGCTTCTCCGCCAGCCGAACGCTGGAGCGGGTCGCGCGCTCAACCGCGGACTTGCGCTGGCGCGCGGAAAGACGATCGCGCTCCTCAATTCCGACGACGGCTACGCACCTGAACGGCTGGAGCGAATGTGCGCCGCGCTCGCGCCCGGCGTCGCGCTCGCGTTCTCCGGTGTCGCGCTGATCGACGACGAAGACCGACCGGCGGATGGCGCCTACGCGCGCCTGTTGCGGCAGCGGATCGACGAGGCCGAAGCCGGTCCCGGCCTGCTGCGCGCGCTGGTACGCCACAACGTCGCGATGTCCACAGGCAATCTGGTGTTTCGCCGAGCATTGCTTGCGCAGACCGGCGGGTTCGCGCCGCTCGTCGTCTGTCACGACTGGGATTTCGTGCTCGCCGCGAGCTACGCCACGCGATTCGCGTTCGTGCGCGAGCCGCTGTATCGCTATCGCCTGCACGATGCGAACACGTTCGCCGGGCGCCGGGTGGCCGGCATCCTGGAAGGCGAGCGCGTGCTCGATGCATTCTTCGCCCAGGTTCCGACGCACCCGTGGCTCGATGCGCCTGCCCGGTCCGCGTTCCTGCAGTTCGCGCGCGACGCGGGATTGGGCGGCTATCTCCAGGGTGCGGAGGTTTCGCGTTGAGCTCACCGGTTTCCGCGCCGGCATCTCGCAACGCGCCTTGCCCCTGCGGCAGCGGACGCCGTTACAAGGAGTGCCACGGTGCGCTCGCCGCGGTGCCGCCGGCTGCCCCTTCGGCGCTCGACCGGCTCGCGGACGCGGCCAATGCCGCCGCGGCAGGCGATTTCGCCACGGTCGCGCGGGTATGCGAAGAGGTGCTGCGCGAGGCGCCCGGACATCCGGCCGCGCTCGAGCTTCTGGCGCGGCGCGAAGCCGAAGCCGGGCGGCCGCTTGCGGCGCTTGCGCTGTCGCTCGACGCCGCGCGCGGACTTGCGCATCATCCACTGCCGGCGAGCGTTGCGTACGGCGTGTGGACCGCGCTGAACGGCGCGTTTCTCGATGCGGTGGCGGGTCAGGATGCGGCGGGCGCCGAAGCCCGGCGCGAGGCCTACCGGGCGTGGCAGGCAACGCGCTGCGTGGAGTCCGCGGACGTTCCACGCGACGTTGCGGTCGTGCTCGTCCTGACATCGGCGACGACGCCGGAGGGGGCGCGCGTTTCGCTCGATTCGCTCGCCGCGCAGTCCAGGCGGCCGGTCGAGGTCGTCGTCGCGTCGGTCGGCGCATCGTCCGCGTTGCAGATGGTCCGCGCGCGGATCGATCTGATGCCGTTCGAAGTGCGCTTCGTCAACGAGCCGGCTGCGACGTTGGCTGCCGCGCTGGAAGCAGGCGTAGTCGCCACGCATGCGCCGTGGATCGTCGCGCTCGAGCCGCCAAACGCGTTCGCGCCACGCCATCTCGAAACGCTGGTCGATGGCGTAGCCGGCGGCGGCGCGCAATGGGGCTTCTCCGATTGCACGCTCGAGCCCTTTGGCGAGGTGCCGGCGCAGACGATGGCGGAACGCGTGGCGGCGAACGACGCGACCCGAACCTCGATTGCACGGGTCGATGCGCTGGGCTTCGCGTTCATCGACCAGACCTTCGCCGCGACGGGCGCAGGCGCAGTGTTGTTCGGCCGCAAGCTGTATTCGCTGCTCGGCGGCTTCCGGCCGTTGCCTGGACACGAGCTCTGGGACTTCTGCGTACGCGCGATGTGGGAAGAGGACCCGGTTCACGTCGCTGCAAAGACCTACCGTCACGCGGTTCGCGCGAACGAGCCCGTCCTGTCGCCCGCGGAACGCGAGACGGCGCAGACAGCGATCTTCCGGGACTACTACGCCCGCGCCTGCCGCGACGATGCGGCGCCCGGAAATCCGTTCGCGCCATGCCTTGCGCGCTGGGGGGTGCAGTTCGTGCGGCGCATGTTCCGGGTCGGCCACGTGCTGATGGTCGACATCGACACGCTCGACTACCTGCGCTCGCGCATCGTCGCGATCGTCGAGGCGGCGCAGCCTCCGATGCTTACGCCCGGCATCAACCTGATCGGGTTCGCGTTCGGCGAGTTCGGGTTGGGGGAGAGCCTTCGCGCGCTCGCGCGCGCATGCGAGGCCGGCGGCATCCCGTTCGTGGTAAAGGACGTGGAGCAGCACCTCGCGACGCGGCAGGCGGACCGCAGCGTTGTCCATCATCTGAGCGAGGACGTGCGGCACCGGCTCTCGCTCATGTGCCTCAATCCCGACATGCTTAAGCCTGTCCGCACGCTGCTCGAGCGTACGCAGGCGGCCGGGGGTCGCAGCGTCGGCTATTGGTACTGGGAGCTCGAGACGACGCCGCGCACGTGGGAGCCCGCGTTCGCCGCGGTCGACGAGATCTGGTGCGCGACCACGTTTGTCGCCGACGCGATCCGCCGCGCGACCGCCAAGGCGGTCATCAAGATCCCGCCGCCGATGGAGGTTGCGCTGGCGCGGCCGCACGATCGCGCCGAGTACGGACTTCCGCAGGGGCGCTTGCTGTTCCTGTTCACGTTCGACTACAACTCGTTCGTCAAGCGCAAGAACCCCGAGGCGGTCATTGCCGCGTTCACGGCCGCATTTCCGCGCGGCCGGGACGACGTCGGTCTCGTCGTGAAGTCGGTGAACGGCGTTCGTCGTCCCGAGCGGGTGGCGGCGATCATGGCGCTGATCGGCGGCGACCCGCGCATCGTGCATCTCGACAGCTTCCTGTCGCGCGACGAGACCTACGGACTGATCGACGCGACCGACGTGTACGTCTCGCTGCACCGCGCCGAGGGTCTTGGCCTGGGCCTTGCCGAGGCGATGGCGCTCGGCAAGCCGGTGATCGGTACCGGCTACTCGGGGAATCTCGAGTTCATGAACGAGGGCAACAGCCTGCTCGTCGATTACCGGATCGTGCCGGTTGCTCCCGGCGAGTATCTCGTCGACGACGAGCGCTTCGTCTGGGCCGACCCCGACATCGAATCCGCCGCGCGGCACATGCGCTCGCTGGCCGACGACGCCGCGCTGCGCGCGCGGCTCGCGGCGGCCGGGCAGCGCGAAATCCGCACCCGCTTCACGCGCGAGCGCACCGCCTCGCTGCTGCGACAGCGGCTTGTCGAGCTCGGCATGCAGGACGAGCGTGCGGCGGAACGGTCGACGTGTGTGGCGACGCAGCCCGTGGACGCGGGCGCATTCATTTCCTACGCGCAGAACGGCGAGGACGCGCTGCTCGCTCGCGTGCTGCGCGGAGTCCTGCGGGGCCGCTACGTCGACATCGGCGCGCATGATCCGGACATGCATTCGGTGACGCGCGCGTTCTACGAGCGCGGTTGGTCCGGTGTCAATGTGGAGCCGGTTGCCGAGTGGCATGCGTTGCTCGCAGAGGCGCGTCCGCGCGACGCCAACCTCGAGGTCGCGGTCGCGCAGGCGCGCGGCGTGCTGACGCTGCACGAATTCGCCGGCACCGGGCTGTCGACGCTCGATTCAGAGACCGCGCAACGGCATGTGCGCGCAGGGCGGGCGGCGATTGCCCGCGAAGTGCCGGTCTTGCCGCTTGCCGAGATCTTTGCCGCTCACGCGGACGGCGAGGTGCACTTCCTGAAGATCGACGTCGAAGGCGCGGAGGCGAGCGTGCTCGCCGGCGCCGACTTCCGTCGTCACCGTCCGTGGATCGTCGTCGTCGAGGCCACGGCTCCACTGACGGGAATCCCGACGTATTCGGCCTGGGAGCCGCTGCTCGTCGACGCAGGTTACCGCTTCGCATACGACGACGGCCTCAACCGCTACTACGTCAGCGACGAGCACGCGGAGCTTGCGGCACGGTTTGCGGACGATGCGGACGCGCCGCCGGTGATCCGCGCGGCGGAGGCGGTCGCGCGCGCATCGGATCTCGCGCCCGAGCAGCGTTACGACCCGCGGGCGCTTGCGTTCCTCGATGTCGACGCACCGGAGCCCACGCTGGCGAGCCCGACCTCACAGCTCTGCACCGCGAGCCAGTTCGGCGAAGCGGAATATCGCGGTTGGTGCCGCGCGATCCACGAGCCACCGGCGCTGCGCCGCAAGCAATGGGAGTATGTGTGGTTGTTGCAGTGTCTCGCGCGCGCGGGGAAGCTGCAGCCGGGATGTCGTGGGCTCGGCTTCGGCTGCGGCCGGGAGCCGCTCGCGGCGGCGATGGCGGCGCAAGGCTGCGAGATCGTCGCGACCGACCTGGACCAGGAGACGGCGGCCGGCCACGGCTGGATCGAGACCGGACAGCATGCGCGCCAGTTGGACGACCTGAACGAGCGCGGCATTTGCCCGCCCGAGCGCTTCCGCGAGCGCGTCGTATTCCGCGCGCAGGACATGAACGCGATCAGCGAGGACCTCGCCGACTTCGACTTCGTCTGGTCGAGCTGTTCGTTCGAGCACCTGGGCTCGATCGAACGCGGTCTCGCTTTCGTTCTGCGGGCAATGCGGTGCCTGAAGCCGGGCGGGCTCGCCGTCCACACGACGGAATTCAACCTGTCGTCAAACGGACCGACCGTCGAAACCGATGACCTGTCGGTGTACCGGCGGCAGGACATCGAGCGCCTGGTGCGCACCCTCGAGCGTGCAGGGCACCGCGTGTGGCCCCTCAACCTGCAGCCGGGCACTGGACCGGTCGACCGTTACGTCGACGTGCCGCCCTATCGCCCGGAACCACACCTCAAACTGCGGCTTTCGCGCTTCGTGATCACATCGATCGGGCTCGCGATCGAGCGTGCGCCGTAGAGACAGTTGCAGACCGGGCTACGGTCTCGCCGGTGAAGCGACCGGAAGCCAAGGCGCGCACGCCAAAGCGAACGTGCGCGAGCTGGCTTCTGGCGGGATGGGCAACGGCAGGATCTGGCGGACCCCAGCGACTCTCGCAACGCTCCCCCGTTCAGGGAGCGGATGCAGGTCGAGAAACGCACCGTCGTTCCCGGCCGACTGCTTGGCACCGCCATTGTGGACGACGCGCAGGCGCGGCCGCCTGCGAAACCGCGGTCCACTCGGCAGGCAAAAGGCTTGGCCGGCGTGAGCGGCCCCGACCTGCGGCCACCGCTCCGGCCGCTACGCGCTACCACGACTCCCTGCCGTGGCAGGAATTGGAGCAGGTGCGAGCCGTCGCGCTCCAGCCCGTGCTCGCAATGACCTCCTTGACATTGTTGATGTGCGTGGCGGTGTTGACGGTGGTCGAGCTGTAGCCCGGACCATGGCAGTCCCTGCACGAGCGCGATCGGTGCTTTGAGTGCTTGCCCGTGCTGGGCGGAATGCCGTGGCAACTGCTGCAGGCCAGCGTCGCCGTCGGCGACCAGACCCCAGTACCGTGGCACGAATTGGAGCAGCTGCGGTTTGCGATGTTCCAGCCAACACTGGTGATCAGTTCCCGGGTCCCGTTGTTGTGCGTGGGCGCGTTCACCGTGGTCGAACTGTACCCACTCCCGTGACAGGTACTGCACGCGTAGCGCAGGTCATGCTTGCCGTGCGCGCCGGTGCCCGGCGGGGTGCCATGGCAACTGCTGCAGCCTAGCGTCGCCGTTGGCGACCAGAGTCCCGTTCCGTGGCACGAATTGGAGCAGCTCATCGTGCCCGCGTTCCAGCCCGCGTTCGCGCTCACGTTCCGGGTGCCGTTGTTGTGGGTGGCCGCGTTCACGGTGGTGGCGTTGTAGCCATCGTGACAACTGTTGCACGAGAAGCGCAGGTTGTGATTTGCGTGATCACCGGTGGGAGGAGGCGTGCCGTGACAGCTGGTACAGGACAGCGTGGCTGTAGGCGACCAGGATGCCGTTCCGTGGCACGCATTGGAGCAGCTCATCGTGCCCGCGTTCCAGCCCGCGTTCGCGCTCACGTTCCGGGTGCCGTTGTTGTGGGTGGCCGCGTTCACGGAGGTGGCGTTGTAGCCATCGTGACAGCTGTTGCACGAGTAACGCGAGTCGTGCCTTGCGTGTGCGCCCGTGCTTGGCGGAATCGCGTGGCAGGTGCCGCAAACCGGTCCGGCGCCAGGCACCACTGCCGTCAGCACGGCCACGACGGCTTCCAACTGGGTGGTCGACAGGGTCGACAGATATCCCATGCCGCCGACATTGCCGGTGATCGCGCCCTGCACCCGCGCCAGCGTCGCGCCACCTTTGCTCGAGCTTGCGAGCGCGCCATGACAAGCCGCGCAGTAGTTCGCATAAAGGGTCGCGCCGTCGGTCGCCGGCGGGGATGGGGCGGCAGACGATGCGCACGCGGGTACGGGGCTCGCGAATACCTGTCGCGTGATCGACTTGGATACCGTGATTCCGTCAACGCTATAAGCGAGGCTGCCGGTCACTCCGTCGGCGAAAGCAAACCGCATCGTGCCGACACTGGTGACGTCGGCGGCCGTGAGCGGCGTGAACGGCTGCGCGTTGAAGGCGGGCCCTCGGGTCCGATAGAGAGCGCCCAGATACGAACCATCCTGCTGCCGCGTTGCTCCGGACATCACAAGCCACAGGTTATTACCTGCGAGGTCGTAGGTGAACAGCGTGGCGAACAGGATGTTGTCCTGATGGACGATGTTGACGCCCCAGCCGGACTCTGCCGGATTCCACCACATGTCCTGATAGTTGGTGAGAGCGGTCCGGCTGCCCGTAGTCGTACGGCAACTGGCTGCCGCGGCTCCGAAGACCTGCTGCACGATGGCCTTGGCGACCGCCACGCCCTGATACGTGTACGAAATGCTTCCGCTGCTCACCGAGGAGAACGTGATCGACATCGTCCCCACGTTGGTGAGATTCGCGGCGGTGAGCGGCGCGAACGGCTCCGCATTGAAGGCGGGCCCGCGCGTTCGATAGAGAGTGCCGGTGAAGGTCTTTCCGTCAGCTTGCACGGGGCCGGACATCAGCAGCCACAAAGGAACGCCTGCCTGGTCGTAGGTGAAAAGGGTGGCGAAGACGACGTCACCCTGGTGGTTGACATTGATGCCCCAGCCCGATTCGGAGGGGTTCCACCACATTCCGGTGTAGTTGGGCGACGAGGTTGGTGCCGTGGCAGGCGCCAGTGCCGACACGATGGCTTCGAGCTGCGTGGTCGACAGGGTCGCCAGGTATCCCATGCCACCGGCGTTGCCGGTGATCGCACCTTGCACTCGCGCGAGCGTCGCGCCACTCTTGCTCGAGCCGGGCAGCGCGCCATGGCACGCCGCGCAGTAGTTCGCATAAAGCGTCGCACCTTCGGTCACCGGCGGTGGCGGAGGTGAAGGCGGGCCCCCCGAGCCGGGCTTCGTACTCGGATCACCCGGGCCGGTGGCGGGTGAAGCTTTGAGCTCGTCCCCGTTGGTCGCGCCGTCACCGTCGGAATCGAGCGCCTCCAAGCTCCCGTCGAAGACGAGGCCGTTCGACAGGAACGCGTCGCCGAAGGAGTTGAGCGAGATCGAGCCGGGGCTGGCGTGGCAGGCAACGCAGTTGGGAAGCGAAGCCGCTGCGTTGGGATACTGCGCGAAGAGCGCGTCCTGATACCCGGGCATCGCCCAAGCAATCACGCCAAAGGCCAATGTGATCGCGAGCGCGGCGAATACTTGTAATGCAGACGTCAGCGGTTTCACGCCCATGGCTCGCCCCTCTGTGCTGCACACATGCGAGACTGGATGGTAGCCACCGAAAGCAAACGAAGCCTCAGGATACCGACGTACGGCTACCGAAAATCGCGTCAACAGCCCCGAATATTGATCCAGGTCAACCGTGCCGCGACTGGCTTTCTGCGGCGAAGCTTGCGCGGCCGCGGTTTCCAACGGCGGTTGGCTGCCCGGTCTCAGGCGTCTTCTTTTCCGGACTGGAATCGTCGAACAACCTGCGCCTCGGGTCGGAGCGGACTTGAGCGCGTATCCCATCAGCATCCTGCGAACGCGAACTGCGCGAAGTTGACACCGGGTCACGAAAGCGTCGCGGCAGGGTCGGAAGTTCCGGCCGGAAAGCGAATACCAAACCAACCCCGTACGGGCACTGGTAGACTACCGACCTTTCCAAGGACCTGAACCGTGACAGAAACCCTACAGTGCTTGAAAAAATACGGTCAGCGGCTCGATCTTGAGATCGCCAAAGAAATGGGCGTGCCGCTCGCGGCGGTACGCCAGCGGCTTGTCGAGCTGACGGCGAAGGGTGAAATCATCATGTGCAATCTGACCCGGTTCGAAAACGGCAAGAAGATTGAAGCGTGGCAGTGCCGCGTGTCCGGTTATGTCCCGCCGCTCGCTCCCGGACGAAAGGCAAAGCCGACGACGTAGCGCGGGATGCTCGCTTCCGAAGCCGCCGCGGTGGCGGTCGTACAGCATGCGAATCCGAGCAGCATCGCGCTGCGGCGGCCAGCAATCAGGCGGCGCGCGGCCAGAGTGAAGCGAAACGCGGTTCGTGGAATATTGTGGTCGGGTCGGACCGCTACGGCCGCAGGCCGCGTCACCGCGACGACCGCGGGCGATAGGCGACGAACTCAGCGCGCGAGCCAGCCACCGTCGACCGCGATCACCGAGCCATGCACGTAGTCGGACGCGGATGAGCAGAGGAAGACGACGGCGCCCGCCAGGTCCTCCGGCTCCCCCCAGCGACCGGCGGGAATGCGGCCCAGGATCTCGGCACTGCGCGCAGCGTCGGCGCGAAGCGGCGCGGTATTCGCGGTCGCCATGTAGCCCGGTGCAATCGCATTGACGTTGATGCCCTTCGCGGCCCACTCGTTGGCGAGGAGGCGCGTGAGACCGAGCACGCCGCTTTTCGATGCCGTGTACGAAGGGACGCGGATGCCGCCCTGGAACGACAGCATCGAGGCGATGTTGACAATCTTTCCTCCGCCGCCCTGTGCAAGGAACCGGCGCGCGGCGGCCTGCGCGAGGAAGAAGACACTCTTCAGGTTGAGATCGATCACGTCGTCCCAGTCAGACTCGGCAAGGGCGCCTCAGGCGGGGCTCGCCCAAATGCTGATTGAGGCGAATGCGAATCCCTTTCGAAACGGACCTTGAATCCCCGCGAGGGATCGTCGGCGCCGGCGAACCTAGCAGCGGCTTCCAAGCCGGTTGAAGCGCGGGGGATTCGTGCGGAAACCGGTACTGCACGGTCCGGCATCCCGAGCCGGCCTCGCGCACCGGGCGCGCCGGAATCCTGGCCGAGGCGGCGCTGACGGCACGAGCACGAGCTACAGCACGTCCGCCGCGTGATCGGCGAGCCGCGAGCGCTCCCCGCGCTGCAGCGTCACGTGGCCCGAGTGCGGCCAGCCCTTGAAGCGATCGACGACATAGGTGAGACCCGAGCTGCCCTCGGTGAGATAGGGCGTATCGATCTGTGCGATGTTGCCCAGGCAGACGACCTTGGTGCCGGGCCCCGCCCGCGTGATCAGCGTCTTCATCTGCTTGGGCGTCAGGTTCTGCGCCTCGTCGATGATCAGGAACTTGTTGATGAACGTGCGACCGCGCATGAAGTTCAGGCTCTTGACCTTGATGCGCGAGCGGATCAGGTCGCGCGTGGCAGCGCGGCCCCACTCGCCGGCCTCGTCGTCCGTCTTGTTCAGCACGTCGAGATTGTCCTCGAGCGCGCCCATCCACGGATTCATCTTCTCTTCCTCGGTGCCGGGCAGGAAGCCGATGTCCTCGCCCACGGGCACGGTCACGCGGGTCATGATGATCTCGGTGTAGACCTTGAACTCGAGCGTCAGCATGAGACCTGCCGCAAGAGTCAGCAGCGTCTTGCCGGTGCCCGCCTGCCCGAGCAGCGTGACGAAGTCGACCTCGGGGTTCATGAGCAGGTTGAGCGCGAAGTTCTGCTCGCGGTTGCGCGCGGTGATGCCCCAGACGTTGTTCTTCTGGTGCGTGTAGTCCTTGACGGTGGACAGCAGCGCGGTCTTGCCGCTCACCTCGCGGACGATCGCGTAGAACGGCGCCTCGCCCTGGGCTTCCAGGTAGACGAACTCGTTCTGCAGGAACGACGGGACGAGAGGACCGGTCACGCGATACATCGTGTGGCCGCCCTGCTGCCACGACTCGATGCCCTTGCCGTGCCGTTCCCAGAAGTCCGCAGGCAACTCCTCCATGCCGCTGTAGAGGAGCTCGGTGTCCTCCAGCACCTTGTCGTTGTAGTAGTCCTCGGCCAACATCCCGAGCGCGCGCGCCTTGATCCGCATGTTGATGTCTTTCGACACCAGCGTGACGTTTCGCTTGGGGTGCAGCCGGGCCAGGTGCATCACCACCGCGAGGATCTGGTTGTCCGCCTTGCCGTTGGCAAGCGAGGGCGGCAGCGTCACGGCGATCGTTTCGGTTTGCAGGAAGAGCCGGCCGGTGGCGGCGCCATTCGACTTGCCCGCAAGCGGGATGCCCGCGGTGATGTCGCCGTCCTGCCCCGCCTGGGTCGTGACGAGCTCGTCCAGAAAGCGCGAGGCCTGCCTTGCGTTGCGCGCGACTTCGGTGACACCCTTCTTGTTCGCATCGAGCTCCTCGAGCACGAAGATCGGCAGGTAGATGTCGTGCTCCTCGAACCGGAACAGGCTCGTGGGGTCGTGCATCAGCACGTTCGTGTCGAGCACGAACAGCTTGGCGGCATTCGCGGGGGCGGTGGGGGAGCGGGCGCCGCTGCGCTCGGGGCGGGCGGGTTTGCGGGAAGCGATGGAGACGAGCTGCGATGGGGAAGGGCGCAACTTGCGTTCGACCATGGTCCTCCGAAGGGTTTGCACTGGCCGCATTGACGTGGGCCTTGCGCGCATGCTATCCCGCGCAGCATCCGGGGCACAAGAGCTTGTGGTCGGATGGCGGATGACCATCGAGGCGTTGTGGTGGAAACCGGACACGCGACGAATGACCGGGAGGCCGCTGGAGAGCCTTGATCTTTCGCAACCGGGCAATCGCGGGCGGCGCCGAAAATAATCCCGCAAGGACCATAGCGAGGGCAGTGTGAGCACACGATGGAAACGGACGGGCGTCGCGATCGCGGCGGCGGTGATCGCGGGGCTCGCCTCTGGTGCGGACGAGCCACGTATTCTCGTCGGACAGACGGTGGCACTGACCGGCAGCATTTCCGAGCACGGGCAGGCTGTCGTGACCGGGGCCCGTGCGTACATCGAGAGCGTGAACGCCGCCGGCGGCATCGGGGGACGGCGGATCGCACTCGTTACGCTCGATGACGGCGGTGAAGCATCGCGGGCCGCCGAGAACACGCGCCGCCTGATCGACCGCGAAGGCGTCGTCGCGCTGTTCGGCGGAGTCGAAGGCGGTCCGTGCGTGGCGAGCCTGAAGGAGGCGTCGGATCGCGGCGTGCCGCTGATCGCCTGCATGGCCGGATCGCCGGAAATGCGCGAGCCGTTCAACCGCTACAGCTTCCCGGTTCGCGCGCCGCACTTGGAGGAGTTCGCGAAGCTGCTCGACGTCGCAAAGACCTACGGCTTTCGCAAGGTCGCTTTCCTGCATGCTGATTCGGACACGGGACGCAAGCATCTGGCGAACGTGCAGCGGCTGGCCGCTTTACGCCAGATCGATGTCGCACCGATCGTCGTGAAGAGCGGCGCCAAGGGTGAGACGCTGGCCGAGGCGATCATGGCCGCGGAACCGGACGCCGTGTTCAACCACGGATCGTATGCGATCTATCTCGCTGCAATCCGGGAAGCCCGGCGCAAGGGCATCAGGACCCAGTTCATGGCGGTCAATTCGGGCGCGGCGCAGATGGCGAAGCAGCTGGGCGACGACGCGAAGGGCCTCATTTTCACGCAGATCGTGCCGTTCCCCTGGGCGGTCGCAGTGCCGCTCGTCAAGGAATACCAGCAGGCGCTGGCGCGGTTCGCGCCGCCCGGCAGTGAGCCGTCGTTCAGTGGACTCGAAGGTTACGCGAGCGCCAAGGTCCTGGTGGCCGGACTGCGAGCCGCCGCCAGCAAGAACCTTTCACGCGATTCGCTGCAGCGCGCGATGGAGACGCTCGGCGGCCTCGACCTTGGCGGCATGATCGTGCAGTACGCGCCCGGATCGCATCCAGGGTCGACTTTTGTCGAAACGGTGATCGTCGCGAGCGACGGCCGCTTCAGCCGATAGGTGCCTCCGCGACTCGCACGCGGCGCTCCGGTCGGGCAGCTTGCGGGCGCTACAGAGACTGCACGAACGCCAGCACTTCGTCGACGTGACCGGGGACCTTGACCCCGCGCCATTCCTTGGCGAGCTTGCCGTTTGCGTCGATCACG
>CAVQXW010000004.1:0-1001245 GCA_963718025.1 uncultured beta proteobacterium
GGGCGACCCAACGGAAGGTGCGCTCCTTGCATTCGCTGGCAAGGCCGGCGTCGACTGGCGCGATGAGCGCAGCACCTGGACCCGCACCGACGCCATCCCCTTCGATGCCAAGCATCGTTTCATGGCCACGTTGAATCACGACCACGAAGAGCATGCGTCCGTCTTCGTGAAGGGTGCGCCGGAGCGGATCGTCTCCATGTGCAAGGAGCAACGATCGGCCTCGGGTGGGGTGCAGCCCCTGGAGGAGGGGTTCTGGCACGAATCCGCCGACCGCATCGCTTCTCAGGGCCAGCGCGTGCTCGCGCTCGCGTCACGACCCGTGTTGCCAGAGCACACAGTTCTCGAGCACGCGGAAGTCGAAGGCACGTTGACACTGCTCGGACTGGTCGGGCTGATCGACCCGCCGCGCTCGGAGGCGATTGCAGCAGTGGGCGAATGCCATAGCGCGGGCATTCGCGTGAAGATGATCACTGGCGATCATGCGGGAACTGCAAGGGCGATCGCTCGGCAAATCGGTTTGCAGAATCCGGAGAAGGTACTCACCGGCGTCGATCTTGACGCCATGGACGACCCGAGGCTTGCCGCCGCGGTGCTGGAGACCGATGTTTTCGCCCGCACCAGCCCCGAGCACAAGCTCCGCCTGGTGATGGCGCTGCAGTCACACGGCATCAGCGTCGCCATGACCGGTGACGGAGTGAACGACGCGCCGGCGCTGAAACGGGCGGATGCGGGTATCGCGATGGGCAAGAAGGGCACCGAGGCCGCTAAGGAGGCCGCGGAACTGGTGCTGGCGGACGACAACTTCGCGTCGATCGTCGCGGCCGTCCGGGAGGGGCGGACGGTCTACGACAACATCAAGAAGGTCATCAGCTGGACGCTTCCCACCAACGCAGGCGAAGCCATGACCATCATCGCGGCGCTGCTCGTGGGCATGACGTTGCCGGTGACGCCGGTGCAGATCCTGTGGATCAACCTGATTACCGCCGTCACGCTCGGCATTGCATTGGCGTTCGAGCCGACGGAGGACAACACCATGCGCCGTCCGCCTCGCGCTCGCAACGAACCCCTGCTCAATGGCGAACTGGTGTGGCACATCGTGCTGGTGGCTATTTTGTTCGTGTGCGGCGTATTCGGCATCTTCGCCTACGCGATCGACCGCGGCTACTCGGTCGAACTCGCCCGCACCATCGCCCTCAACACACTTGTCGTCATGGAGATCTTCCATCTGTTCTTCATTCGCAACATCTACGGAACCTCGCTTACCTGGAAAGCGGTGCGCGGCACCAGGGTGGTGTGGCTGACGGTCATCATCATCACGGTCGCCCAGTTCTCGATCACGTACCTTCCGCCGCTGCAAGCGGTATTCGGGACCGAATCGGTGCCGTTCCTGGACGGGCTGCTCATCGTCGGTGTCGGCATCGCGTTGTTTGCCATCATTGAAATCGAGAAACAGCTGCGGCTGCGTCTTCGTGCGATGCGGGCGCCTTGAGACGGGCTCATCGTCGTGAACGCGCCCAACGGCATGGCGGCCACGAACTACTACGATGACCTTTTCTCTCGCCTGATCGGCGACGGCGTCCCGCTGCCGGCTGTCATCGAGCGCGCGGCCGGCGCCTATCTCGATGGAAAGCCCTTGCCCGTCGGCAAGAGGAAGCTCACGAAGAAGGAGCGGGACATCCTCTTCTGGGGCAGCGACGTTGTGAAGGGCTGCCCTCCCGACGCGTGGGGCGGCGAAGCGATGCTGCTCGCCTTGGCGCGATACCTGGGACAGGAGCCGGTGGCTGCCGATGGATTGGTGACGCGGGTTGCGCGCGAGGCGCCCGAGGCCTTGATTCGCGCCGTCAGGCACGCTGGGCTCGTCTTGAACCCGCAATCTCCACGACGAGTCGAACTGGGTCAGGCTGCGTCGGAAAGCGAAGCTGTAGCCGAGCTGTGCCGCGTGCTCGACCTGTTTGCGTCGGCGCATCGCGAACGGATCGTGGCGCTGGAGGCGCAGAAGGCGCAGCTGGCGGGCTTGTCGGTCTTCGATCTCTTGCTCTACGCCAGCCTCTACGCCTTCGAGGTGCTCGTTCCAAGGGACTTCAACGTCAAGGCGCCCGCACCGCCTTCTGGGCTTGACCTCCAGATCGCCTGGGATGCACTCGGCGATCTGCTCGCGTGGAAGCTCGCAGGGGCCAGCGGCTCGTCACTGAAGCTGACGGACGACAGCATCGGGAGGTCGATCGCGCGGCATCTTCGACCCGTCCTCTTCGAATCCGGCACGACCAGCACGGGCGAGGCCTTTCGGAATCTGCGCGCCTTTCGCGCGCTGATGGACGCGCAGGTCGAGTCGAACGAGTTCATCTCCAGGGCCGCCGACGCGTTCAGCTACGACGACGGCATTCGCTTCGAGCGGAGCGGCGATCGGCTGGAGATCGTCGAAGTCGATCCGGCGGCGAGGGCGGCGTGGCAGCGCGACGGGCTGAAGCTCGAGCGCCTGCACGGGTACTGGTTCCACCGTGCCGTCGACACCTACGTCGAGCAGGTGGCCGCCGATCCGGCCACGTGGATGATCGGTCGAACGGAGAACGCCGAGGCCAACCGCGTGGCTTGGCTGCGCTCTCTGCAAGCGCAGCTTCGACTGCGTGAGGCGTACGGCGTCGCCGACGAAGTGACGTCTGACTCCGGAGAGACGATCGATCTCTTCCGGGCGCTGTTGTCGCTCGACCTGATGTCCGCCTTCTTCCTGCGGGACTTCTTGGCCGCCTTTGCGGAACGCGTCGATGCGTCGGGCGACTGGATCGTGGCGTTGCAGCGTCTGACCATGGACGGCCTGCGCGAAGGGCTTCAGAACCGGCTGCCGCTCACCTGGTCGGACCGGGACTCGAAGGTGATCAACATTGCTGGGTGGACCGTCACGGCATCCGAGCCCAAAGGCAACCCCAGAATGGCATCCGCGATCCTGGACTTCTGGACCTACGACATGGTCGCGATGGCAGAACGCACCCAACGCAACGAGCCAGGTCTTCAGCCTCACTTGTTCGAGCGACCGGTTCTCAAGTTCGGGGCTACGCTGGTTCAGTTGCCATGGATCGTTGGCCTGCAGAACAACAGCGCGGCGGCGGTCAACAACCTGAGGCGGCTCGGCGCTCGGCGCGGGCAGGCTCGGGACGAGGCGCGACGGATCGAGGCCGGTCTGGCTCGGCTTATGGAGACGCGCGGATTCAAGACGCTGCTCAACTGGAAGCCGCCGCGCGACGTGGACGACCCTGGCGAGGTGGACCTGATCGCCACCCTTGGCCAGCATCTGTTCGTCATCGAGGTGAAGTCGACGTTCATGCGACGATCTCAGCGTGACGCGTGGCTGCACGCCACCACCACGCTTCGGAAGGCCGGTCAGCAGCTTCGGCGCAAGGTCGAAGCGGTGTCGCTGGCCATCGCCTCGGATCCTGGGTTTTGCACGATGCTGGGCTTGGCCGAGGGCCTGATTCCGACTCAGCAACACGTGTGGATCGCCGACACATGCATTGACTGCGACCACCAGCGGTTCTTCGGCTTCCTGAAGGTCTCCGTCGAAGAGCTGATCATCGCGCTTCGCGATGATCGTCACCTGTTGAACGATCCTGGAGGACTGCTCGCCGGGAACTACGGAGTCGAGGGGGCACTTGAAGCAGATGCAAGCGCGTCCGGCTGGAGCCTGTACCCCGACGGCTTCAGTGCCGAACGCTTCGTCGAGGTGATCGAGACCGAGGCTGTTTGGGATCTGCGCGATCGAACGCAGCATCGGCCAAGTCCGCAGTGAACAGTCAACACTGTCCGCTGGTGAAGCGCTCTGCCAGAATGCTTGAGGTTGATCTGGCTCCGCCAGATCGTTCTCCGAGAGGAGCGAGTCGCTCGATCTTGATGGTGACCTTCAATTACCCCGCCCGTGCGACTCGTGACGGTAAAAAAATGGGCAAAAAAGCTAGGCGGGACAATAGCTTAATGAATTCGATGCCAGTCCTTCTTCGTCGTTGCCCTGACCGACCCCGATGCGTCGCCGACGGTGTCCGCGATGGTTCCTGGAGTCGATAGGCGTCGATAGATCTCGAAAGGTCGCTTCCGGCCGAATCGCCCGCAAACCCGCGCCAATGCTGGTGCTCCGCACTTTGACGGTAAAAATGACGGTAAATCTCTGCGGATCAGCCTCAGGTGCATTACAAATCAACAGCTTAGAAGGCTCGTTGATGATTGAGTGAGAGTAGGTTTCGATCGATCGGGGTCTATCGAGAACTATCGGAAACGGGACCCAATGCGTTGATTCAACGGGCGAATGTCTGTCGAGATCTATCGAGATCTATCGCTGGGATGCCCTTCAATCTGACGGTAAATCTGACGGTAAAAACGTCGCGCTGAGTTCCCGGCGGAGATTTACCGTCAGGGCGATTTTCGGGTTGACGGTAAATCTCGAGTGCGAAGTCCAGCATCCATGCGGGTTTCCGGGCAATCGACGGATTCGGCGTGCTGACGGTAAATCTGCGCGCTCCCAGGCGATAGCGCGGACCCGGTGCGTCGCGTTGCGTGGCGCCGCGCCGAGCAAGGGAATGGAAGGGCAGGGGATGAGACAACTTGCCCGTCGTTGATCAATGGAACTACATCATCAATAGCGGCCTCACTGCGCGTCGATCTACCCGTGGCGACCGCCGGCGATAGCCGCCCTTGGCGACCGTTCCAACGACCCATTTGGAACAGTCGCGCCAATCCGCTCCAGTGTCGGCGATACGGTTGTCACCGGACCTTGGGCTTGCGCGTCCGCTGGACAGGACCCGGCCAGGACCGGTCACTGGAAATGTTTTCACAAAGCCGACCGTGACGACATGGTAATCTTTCCAAGCGGCCCGATCAGCAAGACAACAGCGGTTCTGCAACGGGGCCGATGATCCCGCGCGACCCGCGCTCGCGGTAGCTGTCAGAGTGCCTATAAGCGAAGCGATTCGGGCTGGTGCTGGGTCGAGGATCAGGAGATCGGTACGGGCAAGTTGCTGCAAGCGCCGGCTGAAGCTGCCGTCGCCGTGGGCGATGCGCAGTTCTTCGAGCAGGCGACCGAAACGAGTGTAGAAGACGGCGAAGCCCTGACGACAGGCGGCTTGACCCAGCGCGCAGGCGAGCCAGGTCTTGCCGAGGCCGGTAGCGCCGGTGATGAGGACGTTGTGGCCGCTGCGAATCCAGTCGGCGCTGGCGAGACTCGCGAGCTGGCGCGGATCGAGACCGCGGGCGCTGCGGGTGTCGAGGTCCTCGATGCAAGCTTCGGGATACTTGAGCTTGGCCTGTTTGAGCAGCCGTTCCAGGCGCCGGGTGTCGCGCCAGGCGAGTTCGCGATCGACCAGCAGGCCGAAGCGATCTTCGAAGGCGAGGCCGGTGGCCACCGGCTGGGTGAGCTGCTCTTTGAAGGCGCGGGCCATGCCATCGAGGCGCAGGGTGCGCAGGTGCGTGACGGTTTGTTGGGTCAGCATCGAACGATCTCCTTCAACGGGTCAGTGGTAGTACTCGGGACCGCGCACGTTGCCGTGCTCGGGCACAACGGTGTCGGCAAAGAGTATGGCCGTGGCCGGCTGGCGGTCGAGCCCGGCGGCGAGAATGGAGGCGACCGACTTGCGGGTCTTGGCGCCGAGTGCGAGCGCGCGCACGCAGGCGGCTTCGAGTCGCGTGTCGCCGTACTTGCGCGCCAGCGCGAGCAAACCGAGGCAAGCGCGGTAACCTTGCTCGGGATGCGGCTTGGATTCGAGCAGATGCGTGACCAGGTGCCCGGTCGCGATGCCGATGGTCGCCGCCCAGTGCAACAGCCGGGCCGGCGTCCATTCTCGATGCGCACGATGCGCCGCCGGCATGTGCTCCGGGATCGTGGTGTAGCCACCGCGGCGATTGGAGCGGGCGTGGCTCGCTATCCGTTGATGACGGAACAGCACCTCGACCGTGGTGCGGGTGATCCGCAGCTCGACCTCCTGCCCGACCAGGGCATGCGGCACCGAGTAGTAATGGTGCGCGAGTTCGACGTGGTAATCGAGACGCGAGACCCGTGCCCGCTTGAAGTCGGCGTACTCGAACGCGGTGGCCGGCAACGGCCGCAACGCTGGCCGGTCGAGCAGGTCGAACCAGCTGCGACGGGAGCCCTCGAGCTTCTGGAACGGCCGGTCGTTGAGTTCACCGAGCAGCTGCCGGATCGCGGTATTGAGTTCGGCCAGGCTGTGGAAACGCCAATGCCGCAGCCGGGCCAGAATCCAGCGCTCGACCAGCAGCACCCCGGCCTCCACCTTGGCCTTGTCCTGCGGTTTGCGCGGCCGTGCCGGCAAGATGGCGCAGCCGTAATGCTCGGCCAGGGCTTCGTAGGTGCGATTGGCGATCGGCTCGTAGCGGTCCGGGTCGCGAATCAAGGCCCGAGGATTGTCGGGCACCAGGAGCGCCGGCGCACCGCCAAAGAACGTCAGCGCGTTGACGTGCGCCGCGATCCAGTCAGCCTTCGACTCGGCGGCGGTGGCCTCGGCGTAGGTGTAGTTCGACGCGCCCCACACCGCGACGAAGATGTGCGCACGGGTGATCTCGCCGCTGGCCGGGTCGATCAGCGGGACGGTCGGGCCGGCGTAGTCGACGAACAGCTTCTCGCCGGCGACATGGATCTGCCGCATCGAGCGGCGCAGCAACTGCCGGAACTCGATGTAGCGCTCGCAGAAGCGCGATCGGCTGTAGGGAACGCCTTGAGCTTGCGCCCGGTACTCCTCCCACAGCAATTGCAGCGTGACGCCCTTGCGTCGCAGCTCGCGATGGATCTGGCCGAAGTCCGCAACGGCAAACTGCGGATAGACGTAGCGCTGCGGATGCAACCGCGCGTTCAGCGCCGCGTCGTCAAGTGCCTGCGCTTCGCTGTGTGCCAGCCCGGCGGCTGTGGCGGCGGCCAGGTAGTTCGCCACCGAACCCTTGGCGATACCCAACGCGGCGGCGATCCGGGCGTTAGGCAACCCGCATTTTCAGATAGTCGTTACCAGAGGAATTCTCACAAACACCGCACGATTGGCCGGCCCTATAGGGCCGACGATATAGTCGCGCTTAGGGAAAAGGTGGTTTGAATTTCCTAGCGCCGAACGTCACCATGAAAGGCTGAATTGTGAACACCGACGTGGTCCTGAACTTTTTGACCACCCAGGGCGCAGACTTTGCGCTGAAGATCGTGGGCGCCCTCGCCGCCTGGATCATCGGCCGCTGGCTCATTGGCCTGGCGACCCGGCTCATGGGCAAAGCCCTGGAGCGTGGCAAGAGGTTTGACGCCACGCTCATCACCTACCTCAAGTCCATCGTTTCGGTGGGTCTGACGATCATTCTCGTCATGGCCATCCTGGGCATCTTCGGGGTGCAGACCACGTCGTTCGCGGCCTTGCTCGCTGGCGCTGGCCTGGCCATCGGCGCGGCCTGGAGCGGCATGCTGGGCAACTTCGCCGCCGGCCTGTTCCTGCAGGCGCTGCGCCCCTACAAGGTGGGCGACTTCATCAACGCTGGTGGCACGCTGGGCACGGTCAAGGAGCTGGGTCTGTTCACCACGACCGTGCTTACACCCGACAACGTGCTGACCATTGTTGGCAACAACAAGGTATTTTCCGACAACATCCAGAACTTCAGCACCGAGCCCTTCCGCCGCGTGGACTGCGTGGCCAAGGTGGCCAACAGCGTGGATGTGCAAGACGCCATCGCGCGCCTGCGTCCGGTGATCGCAGCCATCCCGAACGTGAAGGACCGCCCCGCACCGGACATCGAAATCCTGGAGTTCACGCCCGAAGGTCCCAAGCTGTGCGTGCGCCCCTACACCCACACCGACCACTACTGGCAGGTCTACTTCGACACCCACAAGGCGATCGTCAATACCTTTGGCGCGGCCGGCTACCCGGTGCCGGAGACGCCGGTGGTGCACCGAACGGTTTGACGCCCTCCGCGCCCCGCTGCGCGGGCGGGCCTGAGGTTGTCAATGACGAGTTCGAGGCCTTTCTCGAATGCGGCATTCTTGCGCGCGGATTTCTGCGCGTGCGCTGTGGTGACTGCGCATACGAGAGGCTGCTGGCGTCTTCTTGTAAGCGGCGCTGGTGTTGCCCCTCATGGGGCGCGCGGCGCACGGCGCGGAGCGCCGCACATGTGGTCGATCAGGTCATCCCGCGGGTGGAGGCGCTGTCGAGTGTCCGCAAGTCGTGTGCCCGCACGACCGCTACGGGTCGTGGGCTGCCGGCCAGGCGGAGCCGGCGAGCGACCGGTCACTACGACGTTGCCGACGTTCGCAATGTGCCCGGTGACGCTCTCTTCGTCGCTGCAGGGCGTCCTCGAACGCCCGCTGGCAATGAAACGTCTGCGCGAAGCGGCCACCAGCCGGAGGTCGTGAGACGTCGGAAGGCTATCCCTCTTGTCGTATTACGTTTGGCGTAATATCATGCGCTCATGATCCGGAGCTTTCGCTGCAAGGATACGCAGGCCTTGTTCGAAGGCGGACATCCCAAGCGCTTCCGCGCCATCGAGACGGTCGCGACCCGCAAGCTGGCGATGCTGGAAGCGGCCAAGACGCTGGATTTCATGCGTTCGCCGCCAGGCAATCGGCTTGAAGCGCTCAGGGGTGATCGGGCTGGGCAGTGGAGCGTGCGCATCAGCGATCAGTGGCGGCTGTGCTTCGTGTGGACCGACGCCGGTCCGGGCGAGGTCGAGATCGTTGACTATCACTGAAGGAGTGTGGCCATGGGGCGAGTGGTGAACCGAATGCGCGCCGTGCATCCGGGCGAAGTGTTGCGTGAAGAGTATCTGGCGCCATTGAGCCTGAGCGTGAACGCCCTCGCCATGGCGCTGGGAGTACCTGCCACGCGCATTCACGAGATCGTGAAGGAGCGCCGCGCTGTCACTGCCGACACGGCCGAGCGGTTGGCGCGCTACTTCGGGGGCGATGCCGCGTCGTGGCTGGCACTGCAAGCCGACTACGAGCTGAAGACCTTGGCCACGCGAGACGACATTGCTCGCACGGTATCGCCGCGCGAGGCAGCGCCTGCATAGCTCGCGACCGTTGTTGGTGTGTTTCTGCGTCCCCCGGCGCCCGTCGAGTTCATCGCGCGCACCCATGATCGATGATCGGGCGGAGAGGGTTGGACGCCGATAGCCCATCCGAAGCGCTGAGGGGCGGCACCGCTCCTGCCGGACCTTGACGGTAAAATTGTTGGTGAAAAAGTGAGTCGCGGCAATAGCCTAAGCAATTCGATGCCAGCCCTTCTTGGGCGCTGCCCTGACCGGCACCGACGCGCGCCGATGGTGTCCACGATGGTCGTGGGAGTCGATAGATGTCGATAGATCTCGAAAGGTCACTTTCGGCCGAATCACCCGGAAACCCGCGCCAATGCTGGTGCCTGACGGGTTGACGGTAAAAATGACGGTAAAAATCTGCGAGGCAACTGCAAGGGCCTTACGAGTCAACAGCTTAGAAGGCTCGTTGATGATTGAGTGGGAGTAGGGGACGAAACAGCCCATCGAGGCTGGCTCCAGCCTCGTCACGTCGGGTGGCGCGTAAGCCGCGAGATGGGGAAGGGCCAGCGCGCGGGCGCAGCTCCTCACGAACTGTTTAGTAGCACTTTGATCATGTCCTCGAGTCTGGTTGGCGATGGGCACTGGGACGCGCCACAAGCCCTTGGCTGTAGATACGGGTTTCCGCGGAAAAGTGTCGGATCGCTGCACGACGGGCACGGGTGCGATATTCCGATAAGCCGACTGGTAAGCCGATCAGTGTCGGGACGACGACCGGAACATCTCATGGCGCAAGCCCCAGTGCTCGACTGCGGCGACGAGCACGATCGACTCGCCTTTGTCGACCTGGGCGTCGACTGCGGCCAGTTCGAAACACAAGCGCAGCAGTTTCAGGCGTTGCGCAGGGTTTTGTATTTCGCCCATCAGGTCCGCCAGCGTGCGCTCGTCCACAGTGCAGACGTCGGCCCACTTCAACTGGTCGCTGGAATGTAGGTCTTCGCAGAAGGTGTCCAGCAACGCATGCAACTCATGGCTCGCCAGACCCAGTTGCTCATGCGCTGCCCGGCGGTCCAGCCATTCGATCTCAGCGTCTCTGATGTCGCCGTCGGCGACCACGGTCAGGGCGATGATGCGGGCGGAGCTTGCGGGCTGTTCGCGGGATAACTGCGCATGATGGTGTCCCCTTGGTCCTGACGGTCCTGGGTCAGTCGAAGATGTTGCTCAGCCAGGACTTCTTGCGAATGCCCTGCGCACCTCGGCCGAGGTCGAAGTAGGAGTCGGCAAATTCGGGCTGCGATTGGGCGCCCGGGCTGCTGGCTGGCGCCGGCGCCATCGCAGCCGAGCGCTCGATCAGCTTGTCGAGCTCTCCGCGGTCCCGCTACACGCCCCGGCGCTGCGGGAAGTAGTCGATCGCGACGCCGTGGCGGTCGCTCATCACGAGTGCGGTGTCAGGACAGGTTGGGCATCTCATGGTCTGCTCCTTCAGACGGTTCATTCATCCGAGCTGCCGAAACCAAACAGGCTCAGCAGGCTCGTGAACAGGTTGAAGATGGCAACGTACAGACCCACGGTGGCCAGCACGTAGTTGGTTTCGCCGCCGTTGACGATGCGGCTGGTCTCGAACAGGATGAGGCCGGCGGACAGCAGCGCGACCATCGCGGCCACGGCCAGGCCCAGCGCCGGCATCTGCAAGAACACCGCGCCCAGGCCCGCGATCAGCGCGATGACCATGCCGGCGAACAGAAAGCCGCCCATGAAGCTGAAGTCGCGCCGGGTCGTCAAGACCCAGGCCGACAAGGCCAGGAAGGCGGCGCCCGTGGCCGCAAGCGCCATGGTCACGACCTGCGCGCCGCCTGGCAAGGCCAGCGCCTTGGCCAGCACCGGCCCCAGCGAGTAGCCCATGAAGCCCGTCAGTGCGAACATCGCCGGCAGGGCCCAGCCGCTGTTCTTGAACTTGTAGACGGCGAAGAGCAGGCCGAAGTAGCCGCCCAGCGTCAGCAGGATGCCCGGCGCCGGCAGCTGGAACGCCACGCTGGCAGCGGCGATGGCCGCGCTGAACAACAGCGTCATCGACAGCAAGGCATACGTGTTGCGCAACACCCGGCTGGCGCCGATTGCGCTGGGCGGGCTTGCCGGGCCGACGACGACCGGTAAAGGGGTTGCGGAGTCCGGGCGAGCGGTAGAGGGGATGGGCGTCATGGGGTTCATGGTGTGAGGTCCGTTGTTCATGAGGTCCCGCGTTCGAGACTGATGAAGCGCTGGCGCAGGCGGCGGGAGTCACTGCCGCGGCGCCACAGACGCATCAGGAACCGTGCAGCGCGCGCCAACGCCTGATCCAGCGCGGTTCGCCAGTCCTTCGCCACGGAGACGACGACGACCGACCCTGCACCATCGGTCTTCAGTTCCACCTGGCAACGTTTGTCGATGCCACCACGGGGTCCGTTCAGGTCGGACAAGTGCACCTCGGCGCGTGGCACGAGCCAACTCAGGCGCCGCAACACAAAGCGCACGCGGCGCTCGGTCAGGTCGCGCAGCTCGGTGGCGTGAGGATGGCGGGACTTGAACAGCACTTGCATCACAGATCTCCATCGGTTGAGGGACAGCCCAAAGCTAAGGCTCGCGGTAGTTCTGAAAAAGCAGCTTTTTGAGAACGTCAACATCGGAAAAAACTGAACACAAGAAGAGGCTTCGGCCGCACACTTCGGCGTTTGGCGGCTGCGGCTTGCACGAGCGGCGATCCGCAGACCTTCCTGGCACTTCATCCCCTGGACAACCAACGCCATGCCCAACACTCGAACCGCGAACGCCGTCCGTTTGGAGTTCGCGCCCGGTTCCCTGGTTAAAGCCAACCTGTCGGGCGCGGCTTTCACCGGCGACTGGCTCTGGGTGGCTGGCGACGAAGCCTGCGGCCTGGACCGACTGCGCCGGCTCGACCCCGTGGGGCGCGAGGTCTTGCGTCTTGGCGAGGTACGCGACTTCCCTCTGGCCGACCTGCTGGATCTGCCCGGCGGGGCTGGGGAAGAGGCCGATCTCGAGGGCATGGCCGTGACCGATGGGTACCTCTGGGTGGTCGGCTCGCATGGCCTGAAGCGCAAGAACGCCAAGCCGGACCGGGGCCACGCCGACAACGCCAAGCGGCTGGCCAAGGTGGCGCTCGACGGCAACCGGCGCCTGCTGGCCTGTCTGCCAATCGAGCCCGATGCTCAGGGCGAACCGTGCCTGGTGCGACAGGCGCAGGATGGCCGGCGAGCGCTGCGCCTGACGGGCGATGCGCAGACGAACCTGCTCACTCGCGCGCTGGCCGATGACCCCCACTTCGGTTCCTACATGGCGATCCCGGGCAAGGACAACGGCTTTGACATCGAAGGCCTGGCCGTCGACGGCCGCCGCCTGCTGCTTGGCCTGCGCGGCCCTGTACTGAGGGGCTGGTCGGCGCTGCTCGAGATCAAGGTCGAGGCCCGCGCTGACGATCTTCGATTGGTGCCGCTGGACGACCGTGGCACGCTGATCCGCAAGCACTTCCTGCAGCTCGACGGCCTGGGCGTTCGCGATCTGCACTTCTCGGGCGATGACCTCTACATCCTGGCCGGCCCGACGATGGTCCTGAACGGTGACATCCGCGTCTTCAAGTGGCCTGCCGCCCGGCCCTTGCTGGCCGCCAACCGCGAGCCCGTGCGTTTCGAGGAGGCATTGACCGAGGCGGTGTCCCTGCCGCACGGGCGCGGCATCAATCGGGCTGAAGCGATCTGCGATCTGCCGCCGTCGCTGTCTGGAGGCAAGGCACGCTGGCTCGTCCTGTACGACGCGCCGGGCGCCGATCGCAAGGACGGCGAGCACGCCGTCTTCGGCGACCTGCTGCGCCACGATTGAGGGAATTCATCGCGAGTTGTCTCGTCCAGCCATGACCGATGCCCCCGAGCTCGATCCTTCTGCACCGATCCAGTTCGTCATCAATGCGGCTGCGGGCAGCAGCGACGCCGCCACGAAGCGCGAAGTCATCGAGTCCGTGCTTCAAGCGGATGGACGGCGCGGTGACTTGCACTTCTGTACGCCCGTCCAACTGGCTGCCATGGCGCGTGAATCGGCGCAGCGGGCTTGGTCGACCCGCACGGCCGTGGTCGCCGTCGGCGGCGACGGCACGCTCAACACGGTGGCGCAGGCCGCTCACGCCGCAGGCTGCGCCATGGGTGTGGTGCCGCAGGGCACGTTCAACTACTTTGCCCGCACCCATGGCATTCCCGCAGACCCGGCCGACGCGGTCCGCCTGCTGCTGCGTTCAGCGCCGGCGCCGGTTCAGGTGGCCGGCATCAACGACCGTGTGTTCCTGGTCAACGCCAGCCTGGGGCTCTATCCCGACCTGCTGGAAGACCGGGAAGCCTACAAGGCCCGCTTCGGCCGCAGCCGCTGGGTGGCGTTCGTGGCGGCGTGCGCGACGCTGCTGCGCGCACAGCGCCGACTGCGACTGCACATCGAGATGGGTGACACGGTTCGCGACGTGCAGACCTTGACGCTCTTCGTGGGCAATAACCGGCTGCAGCTACGGCAGTTCGGTGCGGAGCCGGAAGACACCCTGGCCGGTACGCCGGGCGACGGCAGCATGGCCGCGCTGGTACTGCGGCCTATCGGAACGCTGTCGATGATCGGGCTCATGCTGCATGGAGCAATGGGCAGGCTGGGTGAGGCGGCTGGCGTGGAGCGCTTCGAGTTCGAGCACCTGGTGGTCAGGCCCACGTTGCCGCAGGGTCGCCGCGGGGTGAAGGTGGCCTTCGACGGCGAGGTGACGATGATGCGCGCGCCGCTCGACTTCCGCGTGCTCGCCAAGCCCCTGTACCTGTTGGGGCCGCAGCGCGGCGCTTCCGCAATCGACGCCGGATCCCGGACCGAGGGGACAGGCGAATGAGCGTCCTGCTGCAGATATCAGACCCTCACTTCGGCACGGAGCAGGCGCCGGTCGTCGAAGCGCTGACCACGCTGGCCTGCCAGCAGCGGCCCGACGTGCTCGTGCTTTCCGGCGACATCACTCAGCGCGCACGCCCGGCACAGTTCAGGGCCGCACGCGCGTTCGCGGACCGCCTCGGAGCCCCAGTGCTGGCCGTTCCAGGCAACCACGACATACCGCTGCTCGACTGGTGGGCGCGCCTGCGCCACCCCTATGCACGCTACATCGCTGCCTTCGGTACGGATCTCGAACCCGTGCACCGCTCGCCCGAGCTGATGGTGGTGTGCGTCAACACCACGCGGGCCTGGCGCCACCAGAATGGCGAGATCTCCGGGCGGCAGGTTGACCGTGTGGCCCGACTTCTGGTACGCGCCGAATCCGCACAGCTGCGGGTGGTGGTCGTGCACCAGCCCGTGGCCGTGACGCGTGCTGACGACCTGTCCAACCGCCTGCGCGGGCATGCGGCCGCGCTCGAGCGTTGGGCTGCGGCCGGGGCCGACCTCGTCATGGGCGGGCACATCCACCTTCCTTACGTCATGCCGCTGCAAGGCCTGGCACGTCCGTTGTGGGCCGTGCAGGCGGGCACGGCCGTCTCGTCTCGGGTGCGCAAAGGCGTGCCCAACTCGGTGAACCTGCTGCGCTGGGGCGCGGATTCGGCGCCTGGGTGCTGCCGAATCGAGCAGTGGGACTTCTCGGCTGACGTCCAAGCCTTCTTGCTCGCCAAGGTCACAGACGTCCAGCCGGCCAGGGCGTGAGTGGGGCGCCAACCTCCGGCCAAGGGCGGAGCGCAGACCCTGCGGCGATCTGCGCTTTCCGCACCGACTCTCGCTGCATCCGCGGGTCCGGTCCGGGTCGAGGTCTGCCCTGAAGGATCGGGGGCTTGGACCTCGCCCGCCGGCAGTGCCCCGTCTGTGGGGTCTACGACCACGGCTCGCGAATCTTCCGCGATCTGCTGGACAGACGTTACCGCCGGTTGATCGCGCCGTACGGCTCGTGAGGACAGCGAAGATCCGCCATGCCGCTGCAAATGCTGCGCGTTCGCTGCGAGCTTGTTGGCCAAGGTCTGGGAGGCGACACCCACGGTGCCACCGAGCCCGGTGCACAGTAACGCTGCCCAAGCCAGCAATGTTGTCTGTCCTTGGCCGCCGCCCGAGCAGACGGGCACCTGGCCGACGGCGAAACCGTGGTCGTGGCGGCCGCGCGGCACCACTGGCAACTGGTCGACGGTCAGGAGTCGAGCGCCACGACATCGACGCGCCGCCACGCTGCCTGACCGGAGTCGCTCAAGACGCGATCAAGGCCGTGCCGCTGCCACCACCTGCGTCACCAAGGGGTGGTGCTGGCCGCGGCGCGAGCGGATGGCGTGAATCTCCTCCTTCACGCCGTCGCTGCTGCCCAGCAGCCGGAGTCCGCGCATCAGGCCGACATCGTCTGCTCCGAGCCGGCTGACCGGGAACACGCCCAACCCGCGGGCGGCGAAGACGGCCAGCAGCGCGCTGTCCTCGAACTCGCCGACGATGCGGGGCCGCAGGCCCTGCGTCTCGAACCAGTGGTCCAGCGCCGGGCGCAGGGCCGAGTGCCCGGTGGGCAGCAGCACCGGCAGGTCGTTCAGGCTTTGCGGGAAGCGATCGCGCTCGGTCTTGCCGACCAGCCGGGCCGGTCCGTACCACTCGACCGGCGAATCGACGAGCCGCTCGCTGGTGAGGCGCAGGTTCGGGTTGCGCGGCGCGGCCTGGCCGGCCAGCACCAGGTCCAGGTGATGCATCGCGAGTTCGCTGAGCAGTTGCTCGAACTCGCCCTCGTGGCAGACCAGCCGAAGGTTGGGGGTGCTCAGCACCGGCTCCAGCAGCGCATGGGCTGCGAGCTTGGAGATGCCGTCGGAGAGCCCGACCGCCAGGCGGGCCACCTTGCCGCTGGCCGCTTCGCGCACCTCGTCGGGGATGCCCTGGCCCAGCTGAAAGATCTCCTCGGCGCGCGCGAAGGCGGCCTGGCCCGCTTCGGTGAGGGCCACGCCACGGCCTGAGGGCTTGAGGAGCAGGTGGCCCAGCGACTTTTCCAGCTCGCGCACCTGCGCGCTGATGGTCTGCACCGCCATGTCCAGCCGCTCGGCGGCGCGGGCGAAGCCGCCCTCCTTGGTGACGACCCAGAAGTAGTGGAGATGGCGGTAGTTCAGCATGCGTCCTCCGGTGCGGGAAAACCGAATCCTAAGTGCGAAAGACCATGGTTTGTTCGATTCGTTCTCATCCCCATACTCTCTGGCATTCCATCGCCAAAGAAGATCGCATCATGTTCTATGCCCTCAGCTGGTTTGTCGTCGTCGCGCTTCTGGCGCTCTGGTCCGTGGCCGCCTGGGCGCTGAATGCCGTTGCGGTCTGGACCGTCTCGAATGCCGGCGCGTTGTCCGGTGCCGCATCGGGTGTCGGCACCATTGCCCTGCCGGAATGGCTGGCGCTCTGGGTGCCGCCGGAAGTCGCGCGGTGGGCGAGCCAACTGCTGGCGGGGTTGGGGCCTGTAGTCGACAGCCTGCTGCAGGCCGCACCCGCACTGGCCGGTGGCGTGACGGTGGCGACCTGGGTGATCTGGGGCATCGGCAGCGTGCTGCTCGTGATGCTGGGTGCCGGACTGCATCTGCTCATCGCGCTGTGGCGCCGCCGTGGTGGCGGCGGATCCGGGCCCAACGCCGGCCCCTCGCTGGCGGCTGGCTGAGCGCGCCAGCCCCATCGCTACCTTTGCACGATCTCCATCGACCCATCACGACCGCCACCATGGACACCAGCACGCTTCTGTTTGCCATCCTGACCGCCACGCTGGTCGCCGTCACCTTCCACGCCTAGCGCCTGGGCAACGAGACGCGCGACGTGGCGCTGCTCGGCGTGTTCAGCGGCCTGTGCGGCGTGGGGACCGCGGTCACTGCCATCCTCTGAAACAGAACCATGGACTTCCTGCTTCCCTTCCTCACCGCCGACTTCCTGGGCCATCCAGCCTGGGTCTGGCTGGCCTTCGTCGGCATCGTCGCCGCGCTGCTGGCCTTCGACCTGGGCGTCCTGCACAAGGACGACCGCGAGATCGGTGTGCAAGAGAGCCTGCTGCTGTCCGCCGGCTACATCAGCGTGGCGCTGCTCTTCGGTGCCTGGGTCTGGTGGTACCTGGGCGCGCAGAGCGGCATGGACTACTACACCGGCTTCATGATCGAGAAGTCGTTGTCGATGGACAACGTCTTCGTTATCGCGTTGATCTTCAGCTTCTTCGCCATCCCGCGGCAGTACCAGCACCGGGTGCTGTTCTGGGGCATCCTGGGCGTGATCGTGTTGCGCGCCATCATGATTGGCCTGGGTGCGACGCTGGTCAGCCAGTTCAGCTGGGTGCTGTACCTGTTCGGCGCGTTCCTGATCTTCACCGGCATCAAGATGTGGGTCATCGCCGACCACATGCCCGACATCGCGAACAACCCGCTGCTGAAGTTCCTGAAGCGGCATCTGCGCGTGACCGATGGCCTGCGCGGCAACGCCTTCTGGGTGCGTGAGATTAACCCCGCCACGGGCAAGCTCGAACGCTTCGCCACGCCGCTGTTCCTGGCCCTGGTGCTGGTGGAGTTCGTCGATCTGATCTTCGCGGTCGATTCGGTGCCCGCCATCTTTGCCATCACCACCGACCCCTTCATCGTCTACACCAGCAACATCTTCGCCATCCTAGGCCTGCGCGCGCTGTACTTCGCGCTGGCCGCGATGATCCACCGCTTCAAGTACCTGAAGTACGCGCTGGCCCTGGTGCTGGTGTTCATCGGGTCGAAGATCTTCCTGGTCGGCATCATCGGCAAGATCCCGGCGGTGATCTCGCTCAGCGTGACCTTCGGCCTGATCGCCGGTGGTGTGCTGGTGTCGCTGTGGAAGACCCGCGGGCAACCCGCTGTCGGTGAGCCCACATGACCCCGCCCATCGTGCAGCGTCTGCGCGACGCAGCCGCGGCCTTGCGTGACGAACGGGTGTCGACGCAAGTCATGGCGCAAACCCACGGGCCCGAGGCTCACGGCACGTTGCTTTTGCTGGTGGCCATGCCCTGCCTGTTGCCGGTGCCGGGCGTGGGCTCGGTGCTCGGGCAGGGGATGACGGTGCTGACGGCTGCAATGTGGCGGGGCCACTGCGCGACATGCTTGGCGCACAGGGTGGTGGATTAAGGAGCGGAACAGTGGTCTATTCACTCGACAAAGGCTCGCAGGAAGCGGCCAACCGCCCCTGGCACACCCAGGCGCCCGATGATGTGCTGTCTGCCCTCAGCGCGACTCGGGACGGACTGACCACCGACGAGGCCGAGAAGCGCCTGGCCCATTACGGAGCCAACGTTCTGGACAAGAAGGGCGGCGCGTCGGTCATGGCGCTGATCTGGGGCCAGATCAACAACCCGTTGATATGGGTGCTGCTCGGCAGCGCAGTGATCGCGATGCTGGTCGACCCGGCGGACGGCATCAAGAACGGCCTCGTGATCCTGGCGGTGGTGATCATCAACACTATCATCGGCTTCGCGCAGGAGTACAAGGCGGGCAAGGCGATCGAAAGTCTCAGCGCGATGGTGCCGGAGTTCGCCACCGTCCAGCGCGACGGCAAGCGCGTGCAGTTGCCGGTGGCCGAGCTGGTGCCCGGCGACGTGGTGTTCATGCAAAGCGGCGACAAGGTGCCCGCCGACCTGCGCCTCTTCCACTTGCGCACGCTGCAGATCGAGGAAGCGGCGCTGACCGGCGAGTCGGTTCCGGTGGAGAAGATGACCGACCCCGTGGCCGGGAACGCCACCCTGGGCGACCGCAGGAACATGGCCTTCAGCGGCTCGCTGGTGACCTACGGCACCGGCCTGGGCGTGGTGACCACCACCGGAAACGGCACCGAGCTCGGCCGCATCAACACCATGCTGGGCGAGACCACCGCGGTGGCGACCCCGCTGAGCATCGCGCTGCACAAGATCGGGATCGTGCTCACCGTCGGCATCGCGGTGATCTCGGTGGTGATCCTCTTCGTGGGCACGGCCCGGGCGATGTCGGAAGGCGGCGTAGATCTGCTGACCGGCCTGCGCGAATCGGTCATCTTCGCCATCACGCTGGCGGTGGGCGCCATTCCCGAGGGCTTGCCCGCCATCGTGACCATCGCGCTGGCCATCGGCGTGCAGCGCATGGCCGCGCGTCGCGCCGTGGTGCGCAAGCTGCCTTCGGTGGAGACGCTGGGCAGCACCACCGTGATCTGCTCGGACAAGACCGGCACCCTCACGCGCAACGAGATGACGGTGCAGGCGCTCTACCTGCCGCAGTCGGGCATGTACCGCGTGGAGGGCGCAGGCTATGAGCCCGTCGGCCGCCTGTCGAAGGACGGCAACCACCTCACCCCCGCCCCCAACGACGTGCACGAACTGCTGCTGGCCGGCATCCTCTGCTGCGATGCCACGCTGGAGCAGAAGGAAGGCCGCTGGCATATCACCGGCGACCCGACCGAAGGCGCGCTCGTGACCGCTGGGGAGAAGTTCGGCATCCACACCGCGCAGGCCCGTGAGCACCACGCCAGGCTCGACACGATCCCGTTCGAGAGCGCCAACCAGTTCATGGCCACGCTGCACGAGGGGGGCGCCGAGGGCAAGAAGATCATCATCAAGGGCGCGCCCGAGGCGGTGCTCAGACGCTGCGGCAACGTGGACCACAACACGGCGATCCGCCAGGTGGAGGCGTTCGCGAGCGAAGGCATGCGCGTGCTCGGCTTTGCCGAGAAGCGCTTCGACCGCGCCGGACTGGACATGGAAGACTGCGCGACGGGCTTCGAGTTCACCGGTCTGCAGGCCATGATCGACCCGCCGCGCACCGAGGTGATCGACGCCATCCGCGCCTGCCACCGAGCCGGCATCACGGTCAAGATGATCACCGGCGACCACATGGGCACCGCGCAGGCCATCGGTGAACAGCTGGGCATCGCCAAGCCTGGCGCCCAGGCCGTGACTGGCGTCCAGCTCGCCGAGATGGACGAAGCCGCCCTGCGCGAGATCGTGAAGGACCACAACGTCTTCGCCCGCGTCGCCCCCGAGCACAAGCTTGGGCTCGTGCGCGCGCTGCAGAAGAACGGAGAAGTGACAGCGATGACTGGCGACGGGGTGAACGACGCGCCCGCGCTGAAGCAGTCGAACATCGGCGTGGCGATGGGTATCACCGGCACCTCGGTGTCCAAGGAAGCCGCCGACATCGTGCTCACGGACGACAACTTCACGTCCATCGCCGCGGCGGTGGAGGAAGGCCGCCGCGTCTACGACAACCTCATCAAATCGCTCGCGTTCGTGCTGCCCACCAACCTCGGCCTCGCGCTGATCCTGATCTATGCGGTCGCGTTCTTCCCGCTGGTCGAGAAGACCATCGACGGCCAGGTGGTGAAGGACCTGCTGCTGCCGATGTTGCCGACCCAACTGCTCTGGATCAACCTGGTCGCCGCCGTGGCGCTCGCCCTGCCGCTTGCGTTCGAGGCGAAGGAGCCCGACGTGATGAACCGCCCGCCGCGCGACCCGAAGGAGCCGGTGCTGAACAAGTTCGTGTTGTTCCGAACCCTTCTGGCGGCCACCCTTATGACCGCCGGCGCCGTGGGCCTCTTCCTCTGGCGGTACGAGCTGGAGATGGCCGCCCGCGTGAGCACCGGCCTGACCGAAGCCCAGATCGTGAGCGAGGCGCAAACGATGGCGGTCACCACGGTGATCATGTTCCAGGTCTTCTACATGCTGAGCTGCCGCTCGCTGAAGGACTCGGTCTTCAAGATCGGCCTCTTCAGCAACAAGACGGCGTTCATCGGCATCGGCGCGGTCCTGGCCCTGCAAGCGCTGTTCATCTACGCCCCGCCGATGCAGGCGATCTTCTCCACCTTCCCGCTAACCGCGCAGTCGCTTCTGTTCAGCGCGCTGGCCGGTGCGATCATCCTGCCGGTGATCTCGGTGGAGAAGTTGATCCGCAATCGAAGACGCGCCTGAGCCGGTCCATTGGCAAGGCAGCGCCAGTCGCCATCTGCGTGAGGATCTTCCCAATCACCGGTCGATCCAGGATCTGGTTCTGCCCGTTGCGGAGCGCGCGGCGCATGGGGCACACCGCTGCCAACCTGGTCGACCACGTCATCCCCATGTGCCGGTACCCAGTGGGGTGCTGGCGCCGCCGATCCCGCTGCAGCTGTTGATTGCGTCGCAGCCCACGTTGCTCAGGCCGGCTCCGTAGGTCGTGCACCGGGTACTGACCTGATTTCTGATCGAGCGGGCCGGACTCAACTCCAGCGAGGCCGACAGCACCGCGGTCACCTTGATTCAGTGCTTCGGGTCGGCGGCCAACCTGAACATCCAGGTGCACTGCCTGGCGCTGGACAGTGTCTGCGAGCGCGGCGAGGCTGGGCCGGGGCAATGCGACGCCGCCGGGCTGGTGGTCCTGAAGCTGAAGACGCCGTGGCGCGACGGCAGCAGGCACCTGGTGATGTCGCCGCTGAAGTTCATGCAACGGCTGGCGGCGCCGGTACCACGCCAGTGCCTGCCAATTTAAGCCGGTCGCGAGAGGCCCGAACGAGTGACTGCTTCGCGGTGGTCAATTTAGGGCAGTGAGTGTCGCTCATGGGTCGGGTGCAGGATTTCGCTCCGCCCCGACGAAAGTCAGCTTCAGCTCAGCAAGCCGACGCTCACGGTACCCCTGTCTGCTCCACTTTCCGCACTGCCAAGACACGGCCAGGGTCCCCGACAGGCGTTCCGATTGACGGAATCCGTTCGGCGGATCACAATCGCGCATGATCCGCTCGTTCGCGTGCGCCGATACCGAGGGCTTGTTTCACAGCCGCCCGGTATCCCGCTTCCGCAACATCGAGCGCGTCGCGAGGCGCAAGTTGCTTCAGATCCACGCTGCCACCGAGCTGGCCAGCCTGCGCGTCCCACCGGGCAACCAGCTGGGGGCGCTGAAGGCCGACCGCAAGGGCCAGCACAGCATTCGCATCAACGACCAGTGGCGAATCTGCTTTGTCTGGAAGACCGATGGTGCGCATCGCGTCGAGATCGTGGACTACCACTAGGAATGCGGAACATGGCCAAGTTGCTCGAAGAGATTCATCCGGGCGAGATCCTGCTGGAGGATTTCATGAAGCCCATGGGCATCAGCGCCCGCCAGCTCGCGGCGGACATCGATGTCTCGCCGAGCAGGATTAGCGAACTGGTGAATGGCCAGCGCCCCATCACCGCGGACACCGCGCTTCGGCTCGGGTTGTTCTTCGGCATGGAACCCAGGTTCTGGCTGAACCTGCAGTCCGAGTACGACATCCGAGTCGCGGACCGGGAACTCCGAGCCAAGCTCTCGCCAAGGATCCGCGTCTTCCAGCCGGCCGTGGCGTGACGGTCGGCTCTCGTGGCTATGCACAGCCGGTTTGACGAGGCGCCCAGGACCGCTGCGGGTGGGGTGCGGGTCCTCCTGCTTCTCGCCGACGATAACGGTAAAATTGGCGGCAAAAAGGTATTATGTAACAATCACTTAGATTGTTTGATTCCCGGGCCTCTAGGGTGTTCATCCATGGCTCGCGGCGAGGTGCGACAGGGGGCTCGCGGGTCGCTCAGGAGCCGATAGATGTCGATAGATCTCGAAAGGTTACTTTTCATCGAATCGCCTGCAAACCCGCGCCAATGTTGGTGCCCGACAGGTTGACGGTAAAAGTGACGGTAAAAATCCTCGAAGCAGCGGCGAGCACCCTACAAATCAATAACTTGGAAGGCTTGTTAATGATCGAGTGGGAATGACCTAAATCATATGCAAAACTCTTGACTATCTGTCGAGTTTTGCGTATGGTGTGGTATGGCTTCCCTCGACTCCTACCTCGACGATCTGCTCGCCCGCGGCCGAGCCTACTTCTCCCGGGATGAGGTAGCCGCAGCGCTTGGCCTGAAGCCGTCGGCAGTGGCGGCGGCGATTACGCGCGCGATCAACAAGCGCCGCCTGGCAAATCCCAGGCACGGCTTCTATCTCATCCTTCGCCCTGAAGATCAGGTGGCCGGCGCACCGGATCCCGTCAAGTGGATCGACCCACTGATGAAACATCAGGGGATCGACTACCGCATTTCGCTGCTGCGCGCGGCGGCGTTCCACGGCGCTTCGCACCAGGCCAGCATGGTCTTCCAGGTCGTCGTTCCGAGGCAGTTGCGCGACTTCGATCTGGGTCGCCATCGCCTGCAGTTCCTTTATCAGGGTCCGGACGCATTCAGTCAGGTCAATCAGTCGTCGTTGCTCGACCAGATGAAGAGCGACGCCGGCTTCGCCACGGTGGCTGGCGTCGAGCTGACGCTGCTCGACTGCGTGCGCTACTTTCACAAGGCAGCGGGCATCAACGGCGTCGCGCAGATCGTCAAGGATATCGGCGCCAATGCCAGCCCGCGCCTGCTGCAAAAGGCAGCCGGCGCCTACGAGAACTCAGCGGTCCGTCGTCTTGGCTACCTGCTCGATCTGGTGGGACACGCGCGCCAAGCCGATGCGCTGCAAGGATTCGTGAAACGCGCCAGGACGGCACTGCCGCTCGATCCGGCCGTCAGGCCGCTCGTGAAGGCTTTGGCGCAGGCTGGTGAGCGAAATCCAAGGTGGAAGCTCCTGATCAACGAAGCGGTGGAGATCGCAGAGTGATTCCCACCGCCTTCCTGCAAGCGTGGAGTACGAAGGCGCCTTGGCCGGACCTGCGGCAGGTCGAGCAGGACCTGATCATCTGTCGCACCCTGTGCGATCTGTTCAATGCGCCAGCATTGAAGGGAAAGATCGCGTTCCGCGGCGGCACGGCTATCCACAAGCTGCTCTTCAAGCAACCGCTGCGCTACTCGGAGGATATCGATCTGGTCCAGGCGTATCCCGAGCCCATCGGTGGCGCGGTCGACGCGATTCGCGCGGCGCTGTCGTGGCTCGGGAAATGCAGCCGGGAGCAGGCCGGGCACTCGATGCACTTGGTGTTCAAGTTCACGCCCGAGATCGATGCGCAGGCGACGCTCAAGCTGAAGGTCGAGATCAACACTCGGGAGCACGCGAGCTTGCTTGGTGTTCGACGTTATCCGTTTGCCGTGGAAAACGACTGGTACCACGGCACGGCGGAGATCGCCTCCTTCGAGCCAGAGGAACTGTTCGGCACGAAGCTGCGCGCGCTGCTGCAGCGGCGCAGGAACCGTGACCTGTTCGATCTGCACCAGGGACTCGAACAGCTGCGCCTGGCTCCGGAGAGAGTCATCGACTGCTTCGACCACTATCTGGCCCTGGAGGGCAAGCCGATCACGCGAGCGATGGCCGAGCAGCGCATGCTGGAGAAGTTGATCCGAAGCCTCACCGAAGACGTCGCACCGATGCTGCCGGCCGGCGTGCGCTGGAGCGACGAGGATGCGATCCAGGCATTCGAGCGCGTCTGGACCGAGCTGATCACGCGAATTAGCGGGGACACATGGAAGCTCTCCGACGCGGTCATCGAGGAATTGCGTGCAAAGCGATATCCGGCGCTGCTGATGCCCCGAGATCGGAAACGGCCGCAATGACGGCTTCGGGGAGATCACTGCCGAGCAAGGGATCGACGTCGGAGCCCGATTCCTTGGCCGCGTTGCAGGCGGAGAACGAGCGATTGATCGCGCTCCTGGAGGCAAACGGAATCGAGTGGCCTCTGGCGCCGGAACCGGCCACGTCTCCTTCGAAACTCGAATCGTCGCGATTCTCCACCGAGGCGAAAGTGGCACTCTTTCGCCGGCGGTTTCAGGGTCGCACAGATGTCTACCCTGTGCGCTGGGAGAGCAAGGCGACCGGCAAGTCGGGTTACGCACCTGCCTGTGCGAACGAGTGGCGCGCTGGAGTGTGCGAGAAGCCACGTATCAAGTGCGGAGACTGCCGGAATCGCTCGTTGATCCCGCTTTCGGACGCTGCCATCTACGCCCACCTGGCCGGTGACCACACGATCGGTGTCTATCCGCTGCTGGAGGACGACAGCTGCTACTTTCTCGCGATCGATTTCGACGAAGCCGAATGGAGAGAGGATGTTCGAGCCTTCGCCGGTTCGTGCACCGATCTCGGCGTCCCGATTGCGATCGAGACTTCCCGCTCTGGAAACGGGGCGCACGCCTGGATCTTCTTCGCAAATCGCGTATCGGCCCGGGACGCCCGGCGGTTGGGCACCGCCATCATCAGTCACACCTGCGCGCGCACGCGGCAACTGGAGCTCACGTCCTACGACCGAATGTTTCCCAATCAGGACACCATGCCCAAGGGCGGCTTCGGCAATCTGATCGCCTTGCCGCTGCAGAAGAAGCCTCGGGAGAACGGCTGCACTGTGTTTGGCGACTCCGATCTGCGACCGCACCCGGACCAGTGGGAGTTCCTGGCATCGATTGAGCCGATGTCGCCGTTCGACATCGAGCCGACGATCGTACGGGCCACAGGCGGCGTGCATCCGCTCGACGTGACCTTTATCGACGATGAGGATCTGGCGACGCCGTGGAAGCGCGACACGCGATCGCTTGCGAAGATTCCTGGTGTGATGCCGAAGTCGCTCACCGTGACCTTGGCGAACCTCGTCTACTTCGAGAAGGCGGAGCTTCCGCAGCCATTGGCCAACCGCCTGATCCGACTCGCGGCGTTTCAGAACCCCGAGTTCTACCGGGCACAAGCCATGCGGCTGTCGGTGTGGGACAAGCCCCGGGTGATCGGCTGCGCCGAGAACTATCCCCGTCACATTGCACTTCCGCGCGGCTGCCTCGATGCTGCGCAGGACTTGCTGAGCGAAAACACAATCCGCTGTGATCTCAGGGACGAGCGCAATGCCGGCGAGCCGATTGACGTGAGATTCGTAGGGACACTTCGAATCGAGCAGGAGGCGGCCGTCGCCGCGATGCTTCGTGACGATGTGGGCGTGCTCTGTGCCCCGACCGCATTCGGCAAGACCGTTACCGCTGCCGCGATGATCGCCCGCCGGGGCGTGAATACCTTGGTGCTGGTGCATCGAACCGAACTGCTCAACCAGTGGCAGGAGCGATTGCAGACTTTTCTCGGCGTCGGCGGGGGCGTGGTCGGCACGATCGGCGGCGGCAAGGCGAATCCCACCGGCAAGGTCGACATCGCGGTGATGCAGTCGCTGTCCCGCCAAGGCGAGGTCAATGTCCTTGTCGAGAACTACGGCCACGTCATCGTGGACGAGTGCCACCACGTTGGCGCGGTTTCGTTCGACGCCATCCTGAAGCGCACCAAGGCCAAGTACGTGCTCGGACTGACCGCCACGCCGATCCGTCGCGATGGGCAGCAGCCGATCATCTTCATGCAGTGCGGACCGATTCGGCACACGGCGGCGAGACCTGCTGACGCCCCCCATGACCTGCAGGTGCTGCCGCGATCACGCTTCGCGCACATCGACCTGCCGCCGGAGTCGGGGATTCAGGAGGTGTTTCGGCACCTCGCCAACGACCGGTCGCGGACAGGAGCCATTGCCGCAGAAATCAGGAAGGCGTTCGATCAGGGCCGTAAGGTGCTGGTTCTGACCGAGCGCACCGAGCACCTCGACGCCATCCAGGCGGCCCTGAGCGCCGAGGCCCCGGTACCGTTCGTTCTTCACGGGCGGATATCCAAGAAGAAACGCGCCACGCTCATCGCAGAACTCGACGCGCTGCCACGTGATGCGCCGCGCGTTCTGCTGGCCACCGGCAAGCTCGTCGGCGAAGGATTCGACCATCCGCCCCTCGACACCCTGGTCTTGGCGATGCCCGTCTCGTGGAAGGGAACGTTGCAGCAGTACGCTGGCCGGTTGCATCGGGAGCACGCCGCCAAGACTGACGTGCGGATCATCGACTTCGTGGATACCGGTCACCCGGCCCTGCTTCGAATGTGGGACAAGCGCAAGCGTGGCTACCGAGCGATGGGCTACGCGATTCGCGCAGACGCGGGCGCTGAAGGGTCTGTCGAGGCCGAACGTCCGCTCGATCGAGTAACTCTGACAAGGGTTCAATGGTGAAACGACAGCCTGCGTCCAACCGGTCCGTCAAGGAACCGAAGCTCTCTCGCGCCCATCCGCCGATCGACCTCGCTCCTGCCGACTGGCAACGCGCACTGCGCCGCCATTTCGGGCGCGACCAGGCGTTCGTGCTGGAGAATCGTGGCGACCACCCGTTTTTTTCGGAGTTTCGGGTCGGCAACCCGCAGTCGAAGGCCAGCTACCGCGTGGCGATACGCGGCCTTAATGCCGGCGACAACTACTGCTCCTGCCCGGACTACGCCACCAACGAACTGGGCACCTGCAAGCACATCGAGTTCGTCCTCGCCCGGCTCGAGAAGAAGCGCGGGGCGAAGGCCGCCTTTGCCCAGGGGTGGCGTCCGGCCTTTTCCGAGATCTACCTGCGTAACGACGGTGCGCGCGCGGTGTACTTCCGCGCCGGATCGGACTGCCCGCCGGCTGTGATGAAAGCGGCTTCGAGGCTTTTCGACGCCTCGCGCGGTGGCGTCCTGCCGGAGGAGCGCTTCGGCGAGCTGGAGCAATTCCTCGCGAGGGCGGCGAAAAGCGGCCACGAACTGCGCGCCTACGACGATGCGCTCGACTTTGTCGCCGGCCGGCGCGATGCGGCGCGGCGGACGGAGGTCCTCGACAGCCTGTTCCCGCGCGGCGCGTCCGACAGGAAGCTGGCGAAGCTGATCAAGGCGCCGCTGTATCCATACCAGGCCGACGGCGCACTCTTCGCGGTGCGCGCCGGCCGATCCCTGATCGGCGACGAGATGGGCCTGGGCAAGACCATCCAAGCCATTGCGGCGACGGAAATCCTGGCGCGACATTTCGGCGTCTCGCGCGTGCTGGTGGTGTGCCCGACCTCGCTCAAGTACCAGTGGCAAAGCGAAATCAGCCGCTTTTCCGGCCGTGCGGCGCGGGTGATGGCCGGCGGCCGGGTGCAGAGGCAGAAGGATTTCAGCGCCGACGATTTCTGCAAGATCACCAACTACGAAAAGCTGAAGCCCGATCTAGACCTGATCGCTGCGTGGGCTCCGGAACTGGTGATCGTCGACGAGGCGCAGCGCATCAAGAACTGGAACACGATCGCCGCGCGGGCGCTTAAGCGCATCGACAGTCCATACGCCCTGGTGCTCACCGGCACCCCGCTCGAAAACAAGCTCGAGGAGCTGATATCGATCGTGCAGTTCGTCGACCAGCACCGGCTGGGGCCCACCTGGAAGCTGCTGCACGAGCATCAGGTCAAGGATGAATTTGGCCGCGTCACCGGCTACACGGGGCTGGAGAAGATCGGCCAGACGCTGGCGCCGCTCCTGATCCGCCGGCGCCGGTCCGAGGTCCTGACTCAGCTGCCCAGTCGCACCGACCAGAACCTACTGGTGCCTATGACCGAGATGCAACTGGTGCATCACCGGGAGAATGCGGACATCGTGGCGCAGATCGTCAAGCGCTGGCGGCGGACGAAGTTTCTGTCGGACAAGGATCAACGGCGGCTGACCTGCGCCCTGCAGAATATGCGCATGTCCTGCAACAGCACCTATCTGCTGGACCAGGAAACCGACCACGGCGTCAAGGCCGACGAACTGGCGGCGCTGCTCGACGGCGTCTTCGTACAGCCGGACGCGAAGGCGGTGGTGTTCAGCCAGTGGACGCGTACCCACGACATCGTCATCCGCAGGCTGGAAGATCGCGGCATCGGTTACGTCAGTTTCCATGGCGGCGTGCCGTCGCAGAAGCGCCCGGCGCTGGTCGAACGCTTTTGCACCGATCCGGACTGCCGTGTCTTCCTGTCCACCGACGCGGGTGCGGCGGGACTGAACCTGCAGCACGCCTCGACGCTGGTGAACATGGACCTGCCGTGGAACCCGGCGCTTCTGGAGCAGCGCATCGGGCGCATTCACCGAATGGGTCAGAAGCGCCCGGTGCAGATTGTCAATTTCGTCGCCAAGGGCACCATCGAGGAGGGAATGCTGTCGGTGCTCGCCTTCAAGCGATCGCTTTCGGCGGGCATCCTGGATGGCGGCCAAAGCGAGATCTCGCTCGGCGGCTCGCGCCTGAGTCTTTTCATGAAGGAGGTTGAGAACGTCACCGGCCGTATGGGCGAGGGCGAAGCGATGGAGCCGGCGGAAGAGGCGGCGAGCGTCGCCAGCGCAACGGTGGAATCGCCGGTCGAGGCGGCCGCCGCTGACGAGTCTGCCGTGGCTGGCGACATCGCATCGGCAGCCAACGCTTCCGCACCGGAAGCTGCCGCGCCAGCGCCGCAGGACGCGGTCGCCGATCCCTGGGGCGTGCTGCTGCAAGCCGGCGCGCAACTGGTTTCGGCGCTGAGCGCGGCCGGCGATGCCGGGGCAACGTCGCATCCCTGGCTCGAGCGCGACCCGGCGACCGGCGCGTGCAACCTCCGGCTGCCACTGCCACCGCCGCAGACAGCGCGACGACTGGCCGATGCCCTCGCGGTGCTTGCGGATGAGCTTCGTGGAACGAGAGCAGGCCAGTGACTGTTCGTCATTGCGCCGGTAGACCTCGATAGATCTCGGAAGGCGGGCTATCGCGAAATCGGGTGCAAACGCTGAGTGACCTTCTGGATCTCGGCCGTGGCTTCCCTGACGCGCTGCACGGCCGGCTGCGAGCGCCAGCCGAAGGCGTGCCGGCGAAAACGCGGCGCGAACGCTCACTTGTGCGCAGCAGGTTTCGTCATCCGATAATCACGCTTGTCGTTAATCACGCGAAGCGTTATTATTCCTGCCAGTGGCGATCAGGACGTTCAAGTGTGCCGACACCGAAGCGCTGTTCCGGCTGCGGCGGGTGGCGCGTTTCGCCAACATCGAGCGCCCGGCGCTGCGCAAGCTTAAGCAGCTCGACCTCGCGCGTCGCATCGAGGATCTGCGCGCGCCGCCGGCCAACCGGCTCGAGCAGTTGAAGGGCGATCGCGCGGGCCAGTGGAGCCTGCGGGTGAATGACCAGTTCCGCATCTGCTTCCGCTGGACGGGAAGCGACGCCGAAGACGTCGAGATCGTGGACTATCACTGAGGCAAGACGAGATGAGCAGGAAACTCAAGCCGGTTTCGCCCGGCGAGATGCTCGCCGAGGAGTTTCTCAGGCCCTTGGGCATGAGCAATTACCGGCTGGCGAAGGAGATCGGCGTGCCCGCGCAGCGCATCGGCGAGATCGTCGCCGGCAAACGCGCCATCACCGCGGACACCGATCTGCGGCTGTGCCGCTTCTTCGGGCTCTCGGACGGCTGGTGGCTGCGACTGCAGGCGGACTACGACACTGAGGTCGCGAAGGCGAGCCTCGCGAAGACGCTCGCGAAGATCAGGCCGTGGAAGGACGCAGCGGAACACACGGCGGATGCGCACTGATCCGCTGCGCCCTATGGCAGCGCTGTGACGGTAAAGAAACTGCCACAAAACTGCTACGTGACAATACCTTAGGGTATTTGATGCCGGCGCTTTCCTGGTGCCATTGCGAACGACGGAATAGCTCTTCTATGCGCCGGGGAAGCGCTACGTGGGGCGACAGATCTCGATACATTGGAATGGTCGCCGATGCGCGGGCGCCGATCGTCCTCGATAGATGTCGATTGATGGTGAATGCTGCACTTGGGGATCCCGGTCAGAATGACGGTAATGATGACGGTAAAACTCAGGCGTTACGAGCCGAGGATCAAGTCAAACAATGACTTATAGAAGCTGTTGACGATTGAGTGGCAGTAGGTTTCGAGATCTATCGGGGTCTATTGATTCGCGCGGTCGAATCGAACGAGGCATCGAGTATGCTCGGCAATTTTCTTTCGAGATCTATCGACATGGATCGGTGGCATGCGGAAAGTTCTGGCGGCAAATCTGACGCCCGTTGCTGGACGACGCCGAAGGGATGATTGTTCTCCTGGAGGCCATGGCGGTTGGCAGCACTCCAGTTCGCTTCGGGGGCTAATGGCCGGGAGCGGCGAATGCCGCGCCCAAGCGGGTCGCCAACGAATCGAGGTTCTTGTCCATCGTCCAAAGCAGCGTGTCCGGGGTAAGCAGAACGGAGGCGAGCAACGCCATATCTACGGCGCCGCAGCCCGACTCATATAATTGCTCCCTCTCGATCAGGGCACGTATCTCGTCGGTTGTGGCGACGACGGCCTGCTGCAGCCTCTTGAGATCGCCGAGTGTGCGCTCGCGCGGTGTCGGCGGCGTTCCGCACGCGAGTTCGAGCACGACGAGCGGATGGCACAGCACCTGGTCCATCGCAAGCAGCGATTGAAGCACGGGACTGGCACTGCGGAAATGCGCAACCCAGACCGAGGTATCCGCAAGCACCAGACTCACCGGGGCAGAACTTCCGTAGGCCGCCGACGGGGAATGTCCTTCATCTCGGGGGCCTTGCCGCCCAAGGCAGCAAGCCGTTTGCCCGCCTGCACTCGCACGAACACCTTCATCGCTTCACGGAACAGATCGCCCTTGTCCATTCCCGGATCAGCGACCTCCAGTGCCCTCTGATAGAGATCGTCATCAATAGATACCGTTGTTCTCATGTGAAGCCCCCTTGTCATCGAATATGATGCATAATAGCATCAAGAACGGTGACGACGAAGCGCGAACATCCTCTATCGGCGAGGCGTTGTTCCGAGTTGGCGGATCTTGGGAGAGCGCTATCGAGGCTCGGTCCGACACGAATCGTGCCTCTGGGGGCAGAGAACACAAAAATGGCATTACTTGCCAATAGGTTATCGAATTCGATGCGGAGGTTTCTTCACTTGTTTTCGCCGCGCGACAACCCGTTAGTGGCGCCGGCGACGATCGCGCGAGTCGATCGATGGCAGACCGTGCGACCAAGCGCATGTTGGACGGCCTGGCCAAACCGCTTTCGGCCTCGGAGTAGATGGCCAAGTTCATGGAACAAACCGCAGGATCCAGCGGACTTCTTGCGGCCATGCATTCGAGCGTCGAAGGCTCGATCGAGAGTGCCCGAAAAATGCTCGCTGATAGCTCGGTCGGCAGCGGTATCGCCTAACTCATGAAGCGCTTTGACGAGGCGAAAAAGCGTTGGGTTGTTCCTCGGCCGTTGCTGTCGTTGCTCGTGCTTCGCCGACCGGGTCGGCCCTTGGCTGCAACGTCCGTGCTTGCTGTCGTTGACGGCGCTTTGCATGGCAGGAAGTTGTCGTGGCCGGTGTCCTCGTTCGCGGTGTTGGCGAGGCGCTTGTGAAGGCGCTGAAGGAACGCGCCGTACCGCAAGGGTGAAGCGCCGAGGCCGAACGCCGGGAGATTCTCGCGGCGGCCTCGGCTTGCCGGTGCAAACGCAGTTCCGCGGAAGTGCCGGTGTCGATCCCCGAAGTCGGCACCGATGCGGACTTCGGGCGCGGGGAGTTCGAAGGAAAGGCGTCGCGAGTACTTGATCGACACCAATGTCATCGGCGAAGCGCGAAAGAAGAAGATGGCCAACCCGGGCGTCATCGATTTCTACAGTTGCGTTGCAGGTGCGGACGAGCCTGTCTGTCGGTCCGTAGCCTAGATGGGCGAACTGCGTTGCGGTATCGAACTCATCGCCCGCCGCCGCGATACCGGGCGGGCGGCGCTGTTGGAAGCATGTCTACTCTCGTGCTCGACCAGTCCCCGGGGAACATCCTCGCCTTCGATGGGGATGCCGCCCAGGTATGGGAACGGTCGAGAATCCCGAACACGAGTTCGACAAGCAGATCGCGGCCATCGTATTGACGAATGATCTGACGCCGCGAAGCTCCGGCGAAGCTGTACCCATCCCCACCCGTCGGATTGATCGTGAATGTCCGCACGGGATGCAGCCGTGACGCAATCGCTCGCCATGGCCCCCCGACCGCGTACCGTCCCTGCCCCAGGCGCCCGGTGAACGGGGCGTGCGGCGCACGGCGGCGGGCACCGAGCCCGGCCGCGACGGCGGGGTCGACCCTCGGCGTGGCCGTCGCGCACCGCGCTTTTGCCCACCGTTTGCAGCGAGTTCTGATTATGGTCAACGTAGCGGAAACATCGGCCGAGTAGCCTACACGTGCTGCCTCGAAGAACGAAATCCAAGGCAGTGAACGTAGGCCACGGGAGGAGGGCCGCGGTAAACGCGCGCGCGAAGTTGCGATCCCCATTCCTCCCTCGTAATTGATTCAGGCGGAGGAGACTAAAGCCATGAACGAGACAAAGCATCCGATCGCTGGATTTACCCGGCGAGACGTCCTCAAGACAGTCGGTGCCGCAGGCGCCGTGTACTGGCTCGGACCGAATCTCATGATCGGCGGGAAAGCGTATGCCGCTTCCGGTGGCCCGCCGTTGGATCCCAACGCGATCACGAAGTACGTCACACCGCTGGTCGTCCCGCCGGCCATGCCTCGAACAAGCGTAATCAGCCCGGCGATCGACTACTACGAAATCGCCATCCGGCAGTTCCAGCAGCAGATTCTGCCGACCGGACAGCCCAAGACGACCGTCTGGAGCTACGGCTCTGTCAATCATCCGGGTACCTTCAACTACCCCGCCTTCACCATCGAGGCCACGGCCAACAAGCCGGTGCGCGTCAAGTGGATGAACCAGCTGGTCGATACCAGCGGCAAATATCTGCCGCACCTGCTGCCAGTCGATCCCACGCTCCACTGGGCAAATCCGCCCCGTCCAATAGACACGCGGCCGAGCTTCAGCACGACGCCCGGAGCCTATACGGGTCCGGTGCCGATGGTGACGCATCTGCACGGAGGACACACCGCCTTCGACAGCGACGGCTATGCCGAGGCCTGGTACCTGCCCAATGCCAACGACATACCGAGCGCGTATTCCAGGAAGGGCTCCTATTACGCGTCACCTTACGGTACGCCGGCTGATTACCAACAGGGATATGCGGTATTCCAGTATGCCAACGATCAGCGGGCGGCGACGCTGTGGTACCACGACCACACCTTGGGCATGACCCGCTTGAACGTTTATGCGGGACCGGCCGGTTTCTATCTGGTGCGGGGTGGGCCAGACGATCTCACCGGGGGTCTTCTTCCCAAATCCCCGTACGAGATTCCCATCGCGATCCAGGACCGCTCGTTCAACGCCGATGGTTCGCTGTTCTATCCGGACAGCCGGGCCTTCTTCGACGGGTATGCAGGTCCATATATCCCAACGACTCCGGTGTCGCCCATCTGGAACCCGGAGTTCTTTGGCGACACCATCGTCGTCAACGGCAACACCTGGCCCTTCCTGAACGTCGAGAAGCGCCGCTATCGCTTCCGCTTCCTGAACGGCACCCAGGGCCGGACCTTGATCCTGAAGATGGTCAGCGATCCGATCGCGCCGCGGCCTGTGCCTGCGACTCTGCCGTTCTGGCTGATCGGTACCGAGGGCGGCTTCCTGCCCGCACCGGTGCAACTGAACCAGCTCCTGATGGTGAATGCCGAGCGCAATGACGTCATCGTGGACTTTACCAACGTGCCGGTTGGCACCGACATCTACCTGATCAACGAGGGACCGGATGGCGTTTTCAACGGTACCTTTGACCCGGCGGATCCGACGACGACCGGTCAAGTCATGAAGCTCAAAGTGGTGCCGAAGACCGGGACGGACACCAGCGTCCCGCCGCAGAGCCTGCGCCTGCCCGCGTTCGTCGGGCTTGGTGCCGCCGGCAACACGCGGCAGGTGGCGCTCTTTGAGGAGGCCTATGACGCCCCAGGTCTAGGCGAAATCCCCGTCGAGGTGCTGTTGGGCACGCCGACTGATGGAAAACTCATGTGGGCGGATGCCATCACCGAGACACCCCCGCTGGGTGCCACGGAAGTCTGGGAGATCTACAACAGGACGATCGACGCTCACCCCATCCACATCCATGAAGTGCTGTTCCAGGTCGTCAACCGGCAAGCGTTCACGGCGAACGAAGATCCGGTGACGGGCATTCTGACCAATATTGCTTTGGTGGGTCCGCCCAGGCCACCGGGACCCCAAGAGTCCGGCTACAAGGACACCGTTCTCGCCTTGCCCGGCGAGGTCACCCGCGTCAAGGCCAAGTTCGACCTCGCGAATCAGTATGTCTGGCACTGCCACATCGTCGAGCATGAAGACAACGAGATGATGCGGCCGTACTTCGTGACGCAGAATCCTTCGGTCAACCTCGGCGCAGCGCTGGGTTTCCCGTTGCTCGGACTGACCGGCGTCAAGATCAGCATGAGCAACTCGAAGTCGGGGGTCGTCGGGGACGTCGGGCTCGGGCCGAACGGCGAGCAGAACTTCGCCGACGGGTTCATCACGGGCACGTTCTTCGTGGATCCGACTGCCAAGAACAGCAAGTCCAACAACGTGTTCATCACCGGCGGCACGGTCGCACGAGGATTGACGCAGGCCGTGGCAGACGCCCTTGCGGCTTCGGCACAAGCGGCCGCCAAGTTGCCGACTCAGATGTTCGGCACGATCAAGACGTCGCAGACCATCGTCGGCGTCAACGGGCTCAACATCATTCGAATAGACTCGATCGACCTGAAGGATGGCGCGCTGACGCTTAGCGGCGGCGCCGGAGCTGAGTTCATAATCAACATCTTCGGCAAAGGCAAGCTCAAGTTGAGTGGAGGCAGCAAGATCCAACTCGCCGGCGGCTTGTTGCCCAGCAACGTGCTCTTCAACCTGCCCGATTCCGGTGAGGATGTGGCCCTGTCAGGAGGAAGCCAGGCATCGGGTACGGTCCTTGCCCCGAAACGGAAAGTCGCGTTGAGTGGCCCCAGTCTGATTACGGGGTCTGTCATCGCAGGGGGAGATATCGCACTGTCAGGAGGATCTGTCGTTCGGCTAATCTAAGAAGAGAGACCCCCCGGCTCTGCCGGGGAGGCAGCAACAGTTTTACATTTGAAGGGGTCCGTCAACGAAACTTCCAATCGTGAGCCGCCAAGCACGCGAAAGGGAGTTTCGCGATGGACGAGTACGAGTGCCTGAACCACAGCAAGTGGGAGTGCAAACATCAAACAGTGTTCATTCCGAAGGGACGACGCCGGGCAGCGTACGGGCAACTGCGGCAGCATCTCGGTGACGTCTTCCGCCGGTTGGCGGAGCAAAAGGAGAGTCGGGTCGAGGAAGGGCACCTGATGGTCGATCACGTGTACATGATGCTGTCGATTCCGCCGAAGTACGCGGGCGGAATGTCCTGGGGTACATCAAGGGGAAGAGTGCGACCCATTTGGCATGGGTGTACCAGGAGCGCAAGCGCAATTTCGTAGTTCAGAGTTTCTTGGGCTCGCGCGTACTTTGTATCAACGGTGGGTCGGGACGAGACGGCGATACGTGAGTACACTCGGAACCAGGAGCACGAGGATGAGCGATTGGAACAGCTGAACCTATGGCGATGACCGGCCAGCGCCGAGTTGGCGAACAGCGATTGTGGCCGCGTTAGCGACCCCACAAAGCCGCTTTGAGCGGCTCACAATGTAACCATCCCCCAGCAGAGCCGGGGGCTTTCGGGATTGCGGCCCCCTCAAAGGGGGCCAATCGCAATCCAACGTCAAGAGCCCCGTCAAATAGCCCGCTGCAGACTCACAAGGTCGGAACCCCCTCTCCGAATACTCCAGGAAACGTCGAACGACTACTGTCACCCCGGCAGAGCCGGGGGGTTTCCCGAATTGGCTAAAGCCCGCGGCTCTGCCGGGGGATGCTGACTTCACCAAGTAAGGCTGCCGCTAAGGTCGAACGAGGTGCGGGTCTCGTCGAATGTCAAGGATCTTCCGATTTCTGCTGGCCCAGCCAGAAGACGGAAGTGGTGCTGCCGTCCAGGACTTCCAGTTCGCGCAGCTTGTTGGGCGGGGCCGCGGCGCGGAACAAGAGCGTTCGAAACTCCTTTCCTCGCGGGGCGATCCAGGCGTGGGGATACGCATTGGATGCCGTCCGGTACTTGCAGCAGGCGGCCGGTCGTGGCACCGACAGCGGAAGCTCGAACACGCACCCGTTGCAGAGCGCCTCGGGGCGCTAGAATGAACTCAGCGATGTTCAAAGGGATTTTATCGGTCGGCGCCGTCTCGCGGCGGTACCCGCACGCTGGGTCGAGTTGCCATGCATTGGCGCGGGCACGCGCCTGGATGGCGAGCGTCCAGATTTTTTGCGCAAGGCGCCGTTGTGAATGCGGATCTTTGAGCTCCTGATTCCCGTCGCTGCCTTTCTTGCGCTGCCACAGATCTCGTCCGATTCGACCTCGCTCATTTCCTCGGAACTTGACGTAGACGAAACGCGCAGGCTGTCGCGCCGCCGCCGAGCACTGAATACCGTACGCCGGCCGGGGAACAGTCCTCGGCGTCTCGCGGAAACGGGCGGCCTGCGCCGGCATCGCGCGGGGTGATCCTCCCCGCCCGCGTTGGCCCGCTCCCGGGGGGTGGTTCTGTGTCCTGACGAGCGGTTGTAGTGCCGCACTGGAGGTTGTATGGCCGAAACGATGGTGACCGGGCATGTCGGAGGCGCTGGCCTCGATACGGAAACGCTGACGCTGATGCTCGACGCGGTGAGCGAGTTCGTCGCCCATGCGCTGCCGCCGCAGCGCCAGCTGCAGCTGGACCACGACGACGTCTGCCCCGAAGACACCGTGCGGGCGATGAGCGATCCCGGCCAGCTCGGCGTGCAGTTGATCTTCATCCCGGCCGCGTACGGCGGGATGGACGGCGGCGCCTTCGATTCCTACCGCGTGTGCGAGGTCATGGCCCGCCACGACATCGGCCTCGCCACCGCTTCCTTCGCCACGTTCCTGGGCAGCGACCCCATCCTGGTGGGCGCCACCGAGGAACAGAAGAGGCGCTGGTTGGGGGCCATCGCCGAAAAGGGCATCGTGTTCGCGTACGGTGCCACCGAGCCCGATGCCGGAAGCGACCTGGGCGCGCTGAAGACGGTGGCCGAACGCGTCGAGATCGACGGCGTGATCACCGGCTATCGCATCAACGGCCGCAAGCAGTGGATATCCAACGGTTCCATCGCCGATGTCGCCACGATCCTGGCCCGTACTCCCGACGGGCCGTCCTGGTTCACGGTGCCGAGGGACACCCCGGGGTTCAGTGCCGGCCACCCCGAGGACAAACATGGCCTGCGCCTGTCGAACACGTCGGCGCTGTATCTGGACAACGTCGAGGTGCCCGCCGACCACCTGATCGGTGGCGTGGAAGGCAAGGGTCTGGTGCAAGCCCAGCAGGTGTTCGGCTACACGCGCGTGATGGTGGCCGCCTTCGGTCTGGGCGGCGGCTGGGCGGCGCTCGACCGCGCCATCGCCTACTCGCTCGAGCGGCAGCAGGGTGGCGGCCCGCTGGCGAAGAAGCAAGGCTACACGCATAAACTCATCGTGCCGCATGCCGTGCGCCTGGAGGCCGCGCGCAGCTACATCGAATCCACGGCCGACAAGCTCGACCGCGGCCTGGGTGTGGGCGGCGCCATGAACACTGAGGGCGCCATCGCCAAGCTGATGGCCACCGAAGCCGGCAACGCCGCCGCCGACGCCGCGATCCAGGCCCACGGCGGCTACGGCTACACGCGGGAATACGTGGTCGAGAAGATCAAGCGCGACGTGCGCATCACCACGATCTACGAGGGCACCTCCGAGATCATGGAGATGACCATCGCCCGCGACCGCTGGCAGCAACACCTCAAGACGAACGGCAACTACTATCGCGAACGCGCCGGGGCCATGACCGCGCTGCATCGCAGCCAGTCCAGTGTGGGCGCCGACCATGCCGCGCTGGCGCTGCAGGCGCTGGCCGCCGTGCTCGAAGCCTGCCGGGCGGCACGACTCACGCGCAACCAGCATGTGTTGTTCCGACTGGGCGAACTGATCTGCCACGCCGAATGTGCCGAGGCTTTCGCGCAGCGCGCCGCCGATGCGCTGGGCGGCCGCCGTCACGCCAAGAGCCCCGACCGCTTCGACGGCGAGGCGCTGGCCGCGATGAGCCGCGTGTTCGCCCGCGAAGCGGCGCAGAAGGTCGGCCAGGAGGGCGCGCGCTGGGTCGCCGGCTCGGTCGATGCCGGCAGCCCCGACGTGGCCGCGCTGCTGGGGACCATCCCCCAAGACGCGATTCGCGCTGCCCAGGCCGGCCTGCTGGGCGACATGGATCACGTCGCCGACATGCTCTACGGCCGCGCCGCCTGAAACGCACCGCGATCACTCCATCTTCCAAGGATGCCCCCCATGGCCGACCTCAACACCGTTTCGCCCGTGGCCATCGTCGGCATCGCGGCGATCATGCCGCAGGCGCCGGACGCCGAGACTTTCTGGGCCAACATCAAGCAGGGCCGATATTCGGTGACCGACGTGCCGCCCGAGCGCTGGGACCCGGCGCTGTATTTCTCGAGCGACCACGACGCGCCCGACAAGACCTATTCGAAGATCGGCGGCTGGGTGCGCGAGTTTCCCTGGGACCCGATCCGCTGGAAGTTGCCGGTACCGCCCAAGGTGGCCGAGCAGATGGACGAGGGCCAGCGCTGGGCCGTGAGCGCAGCGCGCTCGGCGCTGCTGGACGCCGGGTGGCCGCAGTGGAAGACCGAATCCGACCGCGTCGCCGTGATCATCGGCAACGCCATCGGCGGCGAGAAGCACTATCGCTCGAGCATGCGCATCGAGTTGCCCGAGGTGCTGCGCGGCCTGGCCCTGGCCCCGAGCATGGCGAGCGTGCCTGCGGCACAGCGTGAACGCATCATCGAGGAGACGCGCGCGGCATTCCTCGCCCGCTGCCCCGAGATCACCGAAGACACGATGCCGGGCGAGCTGTCCAACGTGTTGGCCGGGCGCATCGCCAACCTGCTCAACCTGCGCGGCCCCAACTTCACCACCGATGCCGCCTGTGCCTCGGGCCTGGCCGCGTTGAGCGCCGCCGTCGAGGGCCTGGTCGACCACCACTACGACGCGGTCATCACCGGCGGCGTCGACCGAAACATGAGCGTGGCCGGCTTCGTGAAGTTCTGCAAGATCGGCGCGCTTTCGGCCACCGGCACGCGCCCCTTCGACGCCGGCGCGGACGGGTTCGTGATGGGCGAGGGCGCGGCGCTGTACGTGCTGAAGCGCCTCGAAGACGCCGAGCGCGACGGCGACCGCATCTACGCCGTCATCCTGGGCGTCGGCGGCTCCAGCGACGGAAAGGGCAAGGGCATCACGGCGCCCAACCCCATCGGCCAGCGGCTGGCGGTGCAGCGCGCCTGGGAACTGGCCGGGGTCGACCCGGCCACCGTCTCGGCCATCGAGGCCCACGGCACCTCCACCCGCGTGGGCGACGCCACCGAACTCGAAAGCCTGACCGCGGTGTTCGGCGCTGCCGGTGCGCCCGTGCGCAGCGTGGCGCTCGGTTCGGTCAAGTCCAACATCGGCCACCTGAAGGCCGCTGCCGGCTCGGCCGGCATGTTCAAGATGGTGCGCAGCCTGCACGAGAAGGTGCTCACTCCCAGTCTGAACTTCCGCGATCCGAACCCGAACGTCGACTGGGACCGGTCCCCGTTCCGCGTCAACACCGAACTGCGCGAGTGGCCGGCGCCGCCCTGCGGCGTGCGCCGCGGCGGTGTCAGCGCCTTCGGCTTCGGCGGCACCAATTTCCACGTCGTGCTCGAAGAGCATGTGCCGGGCCGGCACAAGCCCGCGCCGCGGCAGTTCGCGTCGGCCGCGGTGGCCGGCACCAGCCGCGCGGCAACACCGGCCGCAGCAGCCCCACCGGCGGCCAAGGCGCCGTTGCGCGGCGCGCTGGTGCTGGGTGGCCGTGATGACGCCCACATCGTCGCGCAACTCAACCAAGCGTTGGCCGACGCCCGCGCCGGCCGCGCTCCGGCGCCGACCAGCCCCGATCCCGCGGTGGCCGCGGCGGCCGTGCGGGTGGCCGTGGACTTCGCCGATGCCGCCGATCTGGCGGGCAAGCTCGACAAGCTGGTCAAGGCCTTTGCCGCCGGCAACACGGCCGTCTTTCGCATGCTGCGCCAGCAGGGTGCGTTCGTCGGCCGCGGCCCGGCACCGAAGGTGGCCTTCCTCTATACCGGACAGGGTTCGCAGTACGTGAACATGCTGCGCGATCTGCGCGAGCACGAGCCGATCGTGGCCGCGGCGTTTCAGCGCGCCGATGCGGTGATGAGCCCGCTGCTCGGGCGCACACTCAGCTCGTACATCTTCATCGACGGCGAAGACCCGGCGGCGGTGGCTCAGCTCGAGCAGCGGCTGCGGCAGACCGAGATCACGCAGCCGGCTTTGCTGGCCGCCGACTCGGCGCTGCACGAACTGCTCGCCGCCTACGGCATTCGGCCCGACATGGTGATGGGCCACAGCCTGGGCGAGTACGGTGCGCTCACCGCCGCGGGATCGCTCAGCTTCGAAGCGGCACTCGAGGCTGTCAGCGCGCGCGGCCGCGAGATGGCGCACCTGACGGTCGAGGACAACGGCGCGATGGCCGCCGTGTCGGGCCCGCTCGCCGAGATCGAGCGCATCGTCGAGCAGACGCCGGGCTACGTGGTGGTGGCGAACATCAACTCCACCACGCAGGCGGTCATCGGCGGCGCCACCGCGGCGGTCACCGCGGCGATCGAGGCCTTCACCGCGGCCGGCATGCAGGCTACGCGCATTCCCGTCAGCCACGCCTTCCACACCACGATTGTCGCGCCCGCCGCCGTACCCTTGAAGGCCACGCTGGCACGTCTGGGGATGCAGGTGCCGCGCATTCCGATGGTGGCCAATGTCACGGGCGAGTTCTATGCCGCCGATGCCAGCCCGGAATCGATGGTCGAGATGCTCGGCAAGCAGGTGGCGTCGCCGGTGCAGTTTGTGAAGGGGCTGCGCACGCTGTACGAGGCCGGTGCCCGCGTGTTCGTGGAGGTTGGCCCCAAGCGTGCGCTGCACGGCTTCGTCGAAGATGTGCTCGGTGGACAAGACGACGTTCTGGCCCTGTTCACCAACCACCCGAAACAAGGCGACATCGGTGCCTTCAATCAGGCGCTGTGCGGCCTGTGGTCCGCCGGCCTGGGCTTCGAGGCGCCTGTCAGTGGTGCGCAGCGGGCGGCGACGCTGTCACCGGTGGCTGCCGTTGCGCCGGTTGCGCAAACTCCTCCGCCGGCCGCCGTGCTCGCGCCGGCGATCGCCCCGTTCGTGCCCGCCGCCGCGGGCGATCGGTCCGATGACCGCATCGTGCAGCTCGGCCGCTTGTTCGCCGATTTCCTCGAGCAGGGCTTGCGCATCCACGGTGGCGTGCCCGCAGCGCAACCGCCCACGCTGCCCGCTGCCGCTGGAGCGGTCAGCGCCGATCGGTCGGCCGCCGAGCCGGTGGTCATCACGGGTGCCGCGCTCGGCCTGCCCGGCGTGGATCGAGTCTTCGACGACGGCAACATCGGCCGCATCCTCGCGGGCCAGCAGATGATCACCGCGCTGCCCGATGCCGTGCGGCGGCGCATGGCCGACATGCATATCACGCGCCTGGTCAAGAAGGAGGCCGGCGGCGCGGAATTCGAGGCCATCGACGACCCCTCGGAGGTGATCAAGCTCGCGGGCCGGCACGCACCACTGGACGTGGTGGAGCAGTTTTCTGTCGACACCGGGCGAGACGAGGCGCTGGACATCACCACCCGGTTGGCGATCGGGGCCGGATTCGATGCGCTGCGCGATGCCGGCATCCCGCTGGTCATGCGATACAAGATCACCACGCTCGGCACCCAATTGCCCGACCGCTGGGGCCTGCCCGACTCGCTGCGCGACGAAACCGGCGTGATCTTCGCGAGCGCCTTCCCCGGCTATAACCGCTTCGCTGAGGAACTGGAGGCCTACGCCACCGATCGTACGCGGCGCGAGCACCTGCTGGCGCTCGAAGGCGTGCGCGTCCACATGGCCGGCAACGATCCCTCGCTGGCCGAGGTCGAGCGTCTCATCGCCGAGCTGCGGGCCGCCATCGCGGCCCAGCCTTATCAGTTCGATCGTCGGTTCCTGTTCCGCGTTCTGGCCATGGGCCACTCGCAGTTTGCCGAGATCATTGGCGCGCGCGGCCCGAACACGCAGATCAACGCGGCCTGCGCGTCCACGACGCAGGCGTTGGCGTTGGCCGAAGACTGGATCCGCGCCGGCCGCTGCCGCCGCGTCATCGTGGTCGCGGCCGACGATGCCACCGGCGACGCGCTGCTGCCGTGGATCACCAGCGGTTTCCTGGCCAGCGGCGCGGCTGCCACGGACGCAAAGGTCGAGGACGCGGCCACGCCGTTCGACCGCCGCCGCCACGGAATGATCGTCGGCATGGGCGCCGCAGCCCTGGTGGTCGAGTCGGCGGAAGCCGCGCGCGAGCGCGGCCTGCAGCCGATCTGCGAGGTGCTGGGTGCGGTGACGACGAACTCGGCCTTCCACGGCACTCGTCTGGACGTGGAGCACATCGGCGCGGTGATGGAGGCGGTGGTGCGCCAAGCCGAGGCCCGGGGCGCACAGCGCGCGGCCATGGCCGACTCCACCGTATTCGTCTCGCACGAAACCTACACGCCAGCGCGCGGCGGCTCGGCCTCGGCCGAGATCAGCGCGCTGCGCCACGTTTTTGGCGCGGCCGCCGATCGCATCGTCATCACCAACACCAAGGGTTTCACCGGCCACGCCATGGGTGCCGGCATCGAGGACGTGGTGGCGGTGAAGGCCTTGGAAACCGGCCTCGTGCCCCCCGTGCCCAACTACCGCGAGCCCGACCCCGAGTTGGGCCCGCTCAACCTGTCGCGCGGCGGCAGCTACCCGGTGCGCTACGCGTTGCGCCTGGCCGCCGGCTTCGGTTCGCAGATCGCCATGGCGCTGCTGCGCTGGACGCCACCGGCTGACGGCCAGCACCGCGAGCCGGCGCAACTTGGGCACGCTTACCGCGTGTCCGACAGCGCGGCGTGGCAGCGCTGGCTCGACGCCCTCGCAGGCCAGGGCGCGGCCCGGCTCGAGGTGGACCACCGGCGGTTGCGCATCGTTGATCGCGGTGCGCCCATCGGGTCGCACCACGAATCCTCGGTGCCCGTGCCCTACGCGGGCCGCATGAGCGCGCCGGCGCCTTTGGCAGTCCCTGCGGCGCCGACTCGGGCCGCTCCCGTGTCGTCCGCGCCCGTGGCACCCGCCGTCAAGGCGCCCGCTGGGCCGCCACCCGCAGCACCCGCAGCATCGGCTGCACCGGCGGCACCGTTGGCAGCGTCCGCACTGGAAAGCGATGCCGTGCTGGCGCAGGTGACCTTGATCGTATCGCAGATGACGGGTTACCCGGCCGACCTGCTGGAACCGGACCTGGACCTCGAAGCCGACCTCGGGGTGGACACGGTCAAGCAGGCGGAAGTGTTCGCCGCCGTTCGCGGGCACTATGGCCTGGAGCGCGACCCGAACCTGAAGCTGCGCGACTTTCCGACCTTGCGTCATGTGGCGAGCTGGGTTCGCGAGCGCGGGGGCCTGGGCGCAGCCCCGGTCGCCAACGCAGCGGCTGCGGCGCCTGCCGCCGCTGCGGCTGCTGCGATCGCGACCGCCCCGGCAACGCGGGCTACCGCGGCGGCTGCGGCACCAGCCGGCGCGGTAGACGACGTGATGGCGCGCGTGACCGCGATCGTGGCCGAGATGACGGGTTACCCGGCCGACCTGCTGGAACCGGACCTGGACCTCGAAGCCGACCTCGGGGTGGACACGGTCAAGCAGGCGGAAGTGTTCGCCGCCGTTCGCGGGCACTATGGCCTGGAGCGCGACCCGAACCTGAAGCTGCGCGACTTTCCGACCTTGCGTCATGTGGCGAGCTGGGTTCGCGAGCGCGGGGGCTTGGGCGCAGCCCCGGTCGCCAACGCAGCGGCTGCGGCGCCTGCCGCCGCTGCGGCTGCTGCGATCGCGACCGCCCCGGCAACGCGGGCTACCGCGGCGGCTGCGGCACCAGCCGGCGCGGTAGACGACGTGATGGCGCGCGTGACCGCGATCGTGGCCGAGATGACGGGTTACCCGGCCGACCTGCTGGAACCGGACCTGGACCTCGAAGCCGACCTCGGGGTGGACACGGTCAAGCAGGCGGAAGTGTTCGCCGCCGTTCGCGGGCACTATGGCCTGGAGCGCGACCCGAACCTGAAGCTGCGCGACTTTCCGACCTTGCGTCATGTGGCGAGCTGGGTTCGCGAGCGCGGGGGCTTGGGCGCAGCCCCGGTCGCCAACGCAGCGGCTGCGGCGCCTGCCGCCGCTGCGGCTGCTGCGATCGCGACCGCCCCGGCAACGCGGGCTACCGCGGCGGCTGCGGCACTAGCCGGCGCGGTAGACGACGTGATGGCGCGCGTGACCGCGATCGTGGCCGAGATGACGGGTTACCCGGCCGACCTGCTGGAACCGGACCTGGACCTCGAAGCCGACCTCGGGGTGGACACGGTCAAGCAGGCGGAAGTGTTCGCCGCCGTTCGCGGGCACTATGGCCTGGAGCGCGACCCGAACCTGAAGCTGCGCGACTTCCCGACGCTGCGGCATGTCGCCGGATGGGTTCGGCAGCGCGTCGGCTCGGCTGCGGCTGCGCCTTCCAGCGTCACAGTGACCGAAGCACCCCCGGTATCTGCGCCGCAAGCGCCGGCGGCGGTGCGCGGCGATCTGCGCGCCGTCGACGCGATGCCACGACGCCTGCCGATGCCGTCGCTGCGCCCGGCCGCGTCCGCCTGCCTGCCCACTGGCGTGCGGCTCGCCGACGCCCGCGTGGTGGTGATGGCCGACGAGGGCGGCGTTGCCAAGGCCTTGACGAAAAAGCTCACCAAGGCCGGGGCGAAGGTGCTGACGCTGGAGGCGGGCGTCGCCACCACCGAGCTGCTCGCCAGCCTGGCGCAATGGCAGCGCGACGGGCCGATCGCCGGCGTTTACTGGCTGCCGGCGCTGGACGCCGAGGGGGAGCTCGACGAGCTCGACGCGGCCGTGTGGCACGAGGCCCTGCGGCGTCGGGTGAAGGCGCTGTACGCCACGATGCGCCAGCTTTACGACGTCAGCCCGTTCCTGGTGGCGGCCACCCGGCTGGGCGGCTGCCATGGTTACGACGCGGCCGGCGCCATCAATCCGCTGGGTGGCGCCGTGGTCGGCTTTGCCAAGTCGTACCGCAAGGAGCGGCCGGATGCACTGGTGAAGGCGGTCGATCTGGCCCCGGGGGTCAAGGCCGCCACCGTGGCCGAGCATCTGATCGAGGAGACGCTGTCCGACGCGGGCTGCGTGGAGATCGGCCGCCTCGGTGACCGGCGCTTCGGCGTTGCCTTCGTCGAGGCGCCTTTCCCGCCGCTGGGCGACAACGGCCAGCCGGTGTCGGGGGACGGCATGGTGCTCGGCCGCGAGACCGTGTTCGTGGTGACCGGTGCGGCTGGCAGCATCGTCTCGGCCATCACCGCCGATCTGGCAGCTGCGTCAGGGGGCACCTTCCACCTGCTCGACCTCACACCGGCACCCGACCACAAGGATCCGGACCTGGCCGCCTTCCGCGCGGACCGTGAAGGCCTGAAGACTACGCTCGCCGCGCGCATGAAGGCGGCGGGCGTTCGGCCGACGCCCGTGGCCATCGAGCGCGAGCTCGCCCGCATCGAGCGCCTGAACGCGGCGCTTACGGCGGTGCAGTCCGTGGAGGCGGCCGGCGGCACGGCGCACTACCACGCGTTGGATTTGCGCGATGCCGCTGCGGTGGACGCGACGATCGCCGAAGTGCGGCAGCGCAACGGCCGCATCGATGTGTTGCTGCATGGCGCAGGGCTGGAGATCAGCCGCAACCTGCCGGACAAGGAGCCGGGCGAGTTCGACCTCGTCTTCGACGTGAAGAGCGACGGCTGGTTCAACCTGATGCGGGCCGCGCGCGACCTGCCCATCGGCGCCACCGTAGTGTTCTCTTCGGTGGCCGGCCGCTTCGGCAACCAGGGCCAGACCGATTACGCCGCGGCCAACGACCTGCTGTGCAAGATCACGAGCCAACTGCGGCGCACACGGCCGCAGACCCGTGCGCTGGCGCTGGACTGGACCGCCTGGGGCGGCATTGGCATGGCCACCCGGGGCTCGATCCCGAAGATCATGGAGATGGCCGGTGTGCAAATGCTGCCGCCCGAGGCGGGCGTGGCGTGGATCCGCCGCGAGCTGCTGTCCAGCGCTTATCGCGGCGAGGTCATCGTGGCCGGTGTGCTCGGGACGATCGCCTCCGAGCTGCACCCCTGCGGGGGCGTGGACCTGACGGCGTTGGCCGCGCGCGGCAAGCCAGGGCCGATGCTCGGCACAGCCAGCCTGAGCGTGCACGAAGGTGTGGTCGTGAAGACGACGCTCGACCCCACGCAGCAACCGTTCCTGGATCACCACCGCATCGACGGCATTGCCGTGCTGCCGGCGGTGATGGGCATGGAGGCTTTCGCCGAGGCGGCCCGCTGGCTCGCGCCCGACCACCACGTGGTGGCAGTCGAAGACGTAGGCTTCGCGGCACCGCTCAAGTTCTACCGTGACGAACCGCGCACGATCACCGTGCAGGTCGTGCTGAGCCCGGACGGCGATGGCTTGGTGGCGCACGCCCGGCTGGTAGCCGAACGCACGCTCACGGGCCAGGCCGAGCCGCAGCGCACCGTGCACTTCACCGGCACCGTCCGGCTCGCCCGGACGGCACCCGCAGCGGAAAAGGTCACGCCCGTGGATAAGGCCGACGGCGCGGTGATGACCGCGCCACAGGTCTACGCCTTCTATTTCCACGGGCCGGCCTACCAGGTGGTGGCTTCGGCGTGGCGGGGCGGCGACCAATCGGTCGCGGCAGCCGCCGATGCGCTACCGGACAACCACCTGCCGCCGAAGGCCCCGCTGTCCACCGCACCGCGACTGGTGGAGCTGTGCTTCCAGGCTGCGGGGCTGTGGCAGGCCGGGCTCGAAGGTCGGCTGGCGTTGCCGGCGCATGTGGGCAGCGCCCGCGTGCTGCGTGACCCGGCCACAGCCGCGGGTGCCCTGCACGCGACGGCGCGACAGACCGCGCCCGGGTGCTTCGACTGCATGGTCGTGGATGCCAAGGGTCAGGTAATCGTGCGGCTCGACGGTTACCGATCGGTGCCGCTACCCACGCCCATCTCGGAGTCCGCGGCCGCCGACCTGCGCGCCGTTTTCGGGCGTTGACCGGAAGGTGGGACCCGTGAACCCCATCACCCGTCTCGCTGTCCTCGACCACGGCGAGACCGCGGTGCGCGTGCTCAACGCCACCGGTGAGCTCAATCACGCGCGGCTTGCACCGCCGATCACCACCGTCCTGATCCACCGCGACGCCGATCCGCAGCCCTGGTACGGCCGCGAAGCGGACGACGTGCAGCAATTGCCCACCGTTTCCGGCCCCTGCACCGACAAGGATGTCGTCGCTGCGCTGCGGCGGGCGCAAGCGGACACGTTGTGGCTGGGCGCCTGGGTGCCGGGTGTACGTGCCGATCTCATCGCCGTGTGCGAGGCCGCAGGCATCGCCGTCGTCGGCCCGGACGCCGCGACCGTGCGCAAGCTCTCCGACGCGCCCAGTCTCATGGCGCTGTGCGGCCGATGCGGCGAGCTCGCCCCCATCGCCCGAACGCGTCGCGCCGAGATCGACATACTCGCCGATGGCCACGGCACCGTGTGGATGCTCGGCATCCGCGACGTCAGCGTGCGCCGAGTCGACGCCCCGCTGCTGTGCGAGCTTCCGGCCGCGGGCATCGCCAGCGAACTGGCGGCGGGCATGTGCAGCGCTGCCATCGACATCGCGCGCCAGGTCGCGTACCGGGGCGCGGGGGTGGTCGGCTTCGTACACGACGGCAAGCAATTTGCCGTCACCGGTTTCGACACGGTGGCCGCACCCGACCATGCCGGCATCGAGGAGCGCACCGGGGTCAGCATCATCGGCTGGCGCCTGCGCATCCAGCTGGGCGAAGCATTGCCCGCGGCCGAGCCCGCAGCCTCCGGCGTCGCGATCGAGGCCCGGCTGCTCGCCGAGGACCCCGAGGCAGGGCTGACCGTCGCACCCGGACGGATCGCGCTGCTGTCCTTCCCCGTGGGCACGGGCGTGCGCATCGACGCCAACCACCGGGTGGGCGACCGGGTGGACGCCGGGTATCCGGTGCTGGCCGTGGTCACCGCTTGGGGCCCCGATCGGCCCGTGGCGCTGGGACGGCTGCGCCGGGCGCTGGAGCGCACCAGGGTGGTGATCGAGGGTGGAGCAAGCAATCGCACGCTGCTGCTCGACCTGCTGCATCGGGACGACTTCGCCCGTGGCGCCGTCGATGACCGGTGGCTGGACGGCGTGCTCGCCCGGCGGACCGGCGCGGCGGTGGAGGCCGTCGTTCTGCTCGCCGCCGCGGCCGAGGCCTACGAAGCCGACCACGCGCTGGCCAAGGCGGCGTTCTTCGCCGCGGCGGCGCGAGGGCGGCCGGAGAAGCCGGCCGATGTGGGCTCGGGCATCGTTCTAGCCTACGGCGGAGTGAGCTACCGCCTGGATGTCGACCGCGTGGGGCCACGCGAGTACTCGATTCGTCACGGCGGCGCCCGGGCGGACATCACCGTCGACGCGCTCGACGCCTGCGAGCGTCGCATTACTTGCGGCGGGCGTCGGCACCGGCTGCTCGTCGCCGCCACCGGCACGGGTTGGCGCATCGAGACCGACGGTGGTGCCCATCGGGTGGAACGCGAAGACGGCATCGTGCTGCGCGCCGGCTGGCCCGCGCTGGTCGTGGCAGTCCTGGTCCAGCCGGGCGCGCGGGTAGCTGCGGGTGACCCCATCGCGGTTCTCGAGTCGATGAAGATGGAGACCACCGTAAGCGCGCCCATGGCCGGCGAAGTGGTGGCCGTTTCGATCGCCGTGAACGCCCAGGTCGAGGCCGGTGCGCCTTTGCTGCGGCTGCGGACGGGGCAATCCGTGCAGCAGGCCACGGCAACCCCGGCAGCGGCGGCAGAGACCACCGCCACCCACGTCGATTTGGCCGGGCTGGCGGAGCGCACCGACTTCACCAGAAAGCCCTGTGAGCGCGTCTATGGGCCGCTGGGCAATTACCTGCTCGGTTACGATCTTCCGGCGGAGGGGCTGCGCCGGCTGCTGACCGAACAGCGCCGGATGGCGGAGATCGCCGATCCGGCCGACCCTGCGCTGCTTGCCTGCGAGGACGGCCTGCTCGATATCTACGCCGACCTGGGCGCGCTGTATCGGCCGAAGACCGAGGATGAGCCCGACGAGCTCGAGCTCCATACCGAGAACACGCAGGAGCACTTCGTGTCCTTCCTGCAGTGGCTCGACCCGGTGCCGGCCGCACTGCCGGCGAGTTTCCGCGCCGGGCTCGAGCAGGCACTCGGCCGGTTCGGTGTGCCGGGCCTCGGGCGCACACCGGCGCTCGAATCGGCGTTGATGCGGCTGTTCCGCTCCTTCACGCGCGTCGCCGAACTGACCCCGGTGGTCACTGCGATCCTGCAGCGCCGCATCGACCACCGCGACGCGCTGCTGGCCTTGTCGGGCCCCGCGATGCAAGCGCGTCTCGACCACTTGACGGCCGCCACGCAAGGGCGCCAGCAGACCATCGCCGATCTGGCTCGCGACCTGCGATTCCACTACTTCGACGAGCCGCCGATGGAGGCAGCGGCCGCCGAGTTGCGCTCCGAGATGGCCACACACGTTGCGCATCTGGCGCAGCACCCGGACAGCGCCGACCGCGCGGCCCGCATCGAACGGCTCGTCTGGTGCCCGGAGCCCATGCGCTCGCTGCTGGAGGAGTCCTGGCGCAACGACGCATCGTCGTCGCCGGCACTGCGCCGTCTGGTGCTGGAGGTCCACATCCGGCGCTATTACCGCATCTGCCGCCTCGGCGACATCGCCTTCGGCGACGCGGGGGGGCACGTCTACGCCACCACCGACTACGCGCTTGACGGCGAAGACGTTCATCTGGTTGTCGCGTACCTGCCGCTCGATCGACTGCCCACATGGTCGGCCGCGCTGGCCCCTCACCTGGCCGACGTGGACGCGGCAAGGGGTGTCGTCGTGGACGTCGCGACCTGGCGCGAGGGTGGGCAAGCCGACATCGCCGAGACCGCGAAGCACGTCGGCGAGATCCTGACCGCGTGCGCTTTCGGCCACACGCTGCAGCGCGCCGACCTGACGGTGGGCAACACGGCGCATCGCGCGGTACACAGCGTCTCTTTCAGCGGCGTTGGCGTGGGCGCCTTCGTCGAAAATGTCCTGTACCGCGACCTGCACCCGATGTTGGCCAAGCGCCTGGAGATCTGGCGCTTGTGCAACTTCGAACTCGAGCGGCGACCTGCGCCCGAAGACGTGCATATGTTCTTCGGCGTGGCGCGCGCCAATCCTGCAGACCGGCGCCTGTTTGCGCTGGCCGAGATACGTGACCTCGATGCCGTGCGCGACCCGGTGTCGGGTGCCGTGTCATACCCGCGCATCGAACGCACCGGCCTGCTCGCGATGGCGGCCATGCGCACCGAGCTTTCGCGCTACGCCTCGGGCGACCGCCCCGTGGCCAACCGCCTGGTGCTCGACGTCGGGGCGCCGTGGACTCTGCCCGCCGAGCACGTCGATGCGCTCGCCCGGCGCTTTGCACCGCTTGCCGCCCGGGCCGGCCTGGAGAAGCTGGTGATCAAGGTGCGCATCCCCGACGCGCGCGCAGCCGGCGGCCTGCGCGACGCGGTGCTGAAGTTCGAGGACGTGGGGCGCTCCACCCTCGTAACCGAGGGACACGCGGGGACGGTGCCGGTCCGCCCCTTGGGCAGCTACCAACAGAAACTGCTGACCGCGGCGCGCTTCGGGTCGCCATACCCGTACGAGATCGCCCGTCTGCTTGCGTACGGCGGTGCAGGTTGCGGGCTGCCGGCAGGCAGCTTCCAGGAGCTTGACCTTGACGCCGACGACCGACTGGTGCCGGTGCAGCGCGAACCGGGGACCAACTCGGCGCACCTGATCGTCGGGCTCATCAGCAACCCCACCGAGGTGGTGCCCGAAGGGCTACGGCGCGTCATGCTGCTGTCCGACCCGACCCAGGGGCTCGGCAACCTGGCCGAACCGGAATGCCGCCGCGTCAACGCCGCGCTCGCCTACGCGGCCGAGCACCGGCTGCCCGTGGAGTGGTTCGCGGTATGCAGCGGCGCGCTGATCGCCATGGACTCGGGCACCGAGAACATGGACTGGATCGCGCTCACGCTGCGCCGGCTCATCGAGTTCACACAGGCCGGCGGCGAGGTGAACATCGTCGTCACCGGCATCAACGTCGGCGGCCAGCCGTACTGGAACGCCGAGGCGACGATGCTGATGCACACGCGAGGCATCCTGGTGATGACGCCGGCCTCGGCAATGGTTCTCACCGGCAAGCAGGCACTCGACTTCTCGGGCGCGGTGAGTGCCGAGGACAACTTCGGCATCGGTGGCTACGACCGGGTCATGGGCCTCAACGGCCAGGCCCAGTACTTCGCGCCCTCGTTCCCGGAGGCCTGCGCCGTTTTGATGCGACACTACGAGTTGACCTATGTAGTGCAAGGCGAACGCTTCCCCCGCCGCCGTCCCACGGCCGACTACCGAGACCGCGACGTGTGCATGAGCCCGCATGCCGCACTCGCGGAAAGCCCGTTCCGCATCGTCGGCGACCTGTTCTCGGCCGAGCTCAACCCCGAACGCAAGCAGCCCTTCGACATGCGCTCGGTGATGCGCGCCGTGGCCGACAGCGACAGCCCGCCGCTCGAACGCTGGAAGGATCTGGCTGAAGGCGAGATTTCGATCGTGTGGGACACCACCATCGGCGGCATCCCGGTGTGCCTGCTCGGTCTGGAGTCGCACAAGATCGCGCGCAAGGGCTTCGTGCCGGCCGACGGTCCGCCGGCATGGACGGCCGGCACGCTGTTCCCGCAGTCCTCACGCAAGACCGCGCGCGCCATCAACGCCGCCAGCGGCAACCGTCCGCTGGTCGTGTTGGCGAACCTGTCGGGCTTCGACGGATCGCCCGAGTCGATGCGCCGGCGGCAACTCGAGTACGGTGCCGAGATCGGCCGCGCGGTGACGAACTTCAAGGGTCCGATCGTCTTCGTGGTCGTCTCGCGCTACCACGGCGGTGCCTTCGTGGTGTTCTCCAAGGCGCTCAATGCGGCGATGGAGATCGCCGCCGTCGAGGGATCGGTCGCCTCGGTCATCGGCGGCACGCCGGCGGCGGCGACGGTCTTCGCCCGGGAGGTCAAACAGCGCACCGACGGCGATCCGAGCGTTCGTGCGGCGCGCAAGGCGCTGGCCGCTGCGACCGGCGCGGACGTGGCACGGCTGCGCGGCGCGCTGGCCGCCGTGATGGAGCAGGTGCGCTCGCAGAAGCTGGGCGAGGTGGCAGGCGAGTTCGATTCGATCCACACCGTCGAGCGGGCGCTGCGCGTGGGATCGGTGGACCGCATCATCAGCGCGCGCGAGTTGCGTCCCTACGTGGTGGATGCCCTCGAGCGCGGCATGGCGCGTTGGGCTTGAGGTCTCGACGGGGGCGGGCCGATCCAAGGTCCGACAGGTTCCTAGGCCGGATATGTCACGAGGTCACCGCCGATTCAACGAAGACTCGAGCCTTGCCAAGCAATTGGGGCCCGCCGCCGGCGGAGCAAGTTGGACGGGTCGACTGCGCGGTTTTTTGGCGGTCGTTTAGCGCCTGGCTCGGGCTTGCGGACGTAGTGCGAACAGAGGCCCTAGCCAATCGTCGCTGCTATCGACGTTGTAGGCTGCGCCCGATCGAGGGCGCAAACGACCGCCGCGCCAAAATACCGCGCCCAGGTGAAACATCCGGGCTAGACGAGCGGCTGCGTCAGCCAGGAGTGCGCCGGCACGGCATCGGACAGGTTGCCGCTGCCGTCCAGCAGAACGGGAGGCGGCGACGGCCGGCGGCCGGCCAGGGTGAGCAGGAAGACGCCGTCTCGCCGCCACCAGCCGGGGAAGGCCGAGCCATCCCGACCCGTTATCGACAAGGGCGCCCAGCCATCGGGGCGGCGCTCCGGCCCCACCTCGACCGCGACCTCACGCGTGTCCGCGCGCAACCCGACCTTGAGCACCTTGAGCGCCGCCTCCTTCGCCGACCAGATCAGGTTGGCGGCTTCGTCGCGCGCCTCCCCGGCGTCCAGGCGGCGCACGCCGGCGCTCTCGTCGGCGGTGAAAAAATCGCCGACGAACGCGTCGCTGCGCGGCTCCACGAGTTCGAGGTCGATGCCGAGCGGGCCACTCGAACCGCCCGGCGGGCCGACCAGGCAAACCGCCCAGCCGGCGCGGTCGCTGAGCGACACGTCGATCTCCGCGGGCTGGCCGTCCACCGCCACGTAGGGTGCGCCGCTGGCGTGGTGCCGGATCTCGACGCTCGCCAAGGCGGCCGGCGCGAGATCTCGGTCCAGAACTGCTGCCACGGCGCGTTTGGCCGTCCAGCGCCGGGTGAGGAACTCGACGCGGCGCTTCGTGTACCGGAGCGTGGCGAGGACTGCCTGTTCGCGCGGCGTCAGCCAGTCTGTGCCTGCGGGCACCTCATGCTCACCATGGGCCAGCCACCACATGCGTACATTGTCGCCGTAGGTAGGCACCGACGCAAACTCGTCTCCGGCGCCTTGAGCATGCCCGAGCCCGGCACCGGGCCGCTCATGAACTACTGCGATCGTCCGAGACAAACGCGAGAACGCAGGACGCGAAGCCGTACGGGGCGTCTTCGCCCCTCGCGCTGATCGATTGAAGCGAATACGGAGCGATCTGCGCGGTCGCGCTCCCGGCGTGCGCCGTGAACTCCGATCTCCGCGCAGCCTCGGCCCGTTGCAGACATTCGCTGACTACGGCAGCGCTTCCAAACACGGCTCTCCTATTCGATCACTCGCTCCGCGCGGAGCCGGGTCGCCGATGAAACGGCAAGGCCGAGCGCTTTGGCCGTCTTCATGTTGATCACGAAATCGAATCTCGTCGGCCGCTCGACGGGAATGTCAACGGGCTTGGTGCCCTTGAGGATCTTGTCCACGAAGACCGCGGCGCGGCGATAGAGCGCGAGAAAGTTCACTCCGTAGCCGAAGAGTCCTCCCGCCTCGGCATACTCGTTGAAGCCGATCGAGGGAAGGTGCTGCGTGGCGGCGAGCTCGGCAATTCTCTTGACGCTGGCGATGATCTTGACGTCCTCGAGCACCGAGAGGGCGTCGACCTTCTTCTCGGTCATCGCTACGAATGCGCCATCCAGATCATCGGGACCACGCGCGTCGAACCGCTGCAACGCCACGTTCAGCGTCCTCGCGGTGTCTTCCATCGCCTGGAGGGAGAGCCCGATCCCCGGATTGTCGGGATTTGCAAGGACGGCCACCCGGCGGACGCGCGGGAGCGCCTCCTTGAGCACCTCGAGGCGCTTCGCCGCGAGCTCGGGAAGGAAGAACGTGTCGCCGGTGATGTTCCCGCCCGGCCGCGCGAGGCTCGCAACGATGCCCCATCCGACCGCGTCGCCGACGTTGGTCATGACCACCGGTATCGGATTCGTCGCGGTTGCCTGCTGCGCGGCGAGGGCCCCGGGGGCCGAGTGCGTCACGATTACATCGACCTTGAGGCGAACAAGCTCGGCGGCAAGCCCGGGAAGGCGGTCGTACTGACCTTCCGCGAAGCGAAACTCGATCAGGATGTTCTTGCCCTCGACATAACCCAAATCGCGCAATCCCGCCCGGAATGCATCGAGGCGGGGCGCCCATTCCGCGGGGGCGGCCACCCCCAGGAACCCGATCCGAGGCATTGTCGCGGCCGGCTGCTGGGCGAAACCCTGCAGCGGTGCCGCCAGGATCGCGCCCGCCGTGATCACGAACTTCCTGCGCCGAGGCTGACTCATGTCCCCTCCCGGACGAGTCTGCGGGGATAGTCTGCCTGCTCGCGTTTTTTTCTGAAAGGGGGATTTGTCGCCAGCGGCCAGTCACTCGATTCACGTCCGGCGCGAATGGCCGCGCAGGCTCACGTCCGCCAGTCGCTGATTGCGAAAGCAGGCAGACACCGAAGGTTCCGTCAGGGTGGCGCAACAGGCGAAAGAACTCTCGAGGGAGCTTGAGCAGCCCGGAGCGCGACTGCGCGCCACCACCGGCTGATCCGGCCATTCTCACGAAGTTCATTGGGCGCGTGGTGGAGCCTGCCTGCGGTTTGCGGAGGCCGGAATCGCCGGGGTCGAGCCATCCGGCCGCCGAAGGGCTTCGGCGATCAGAGCTTGCAGATCCGGCGAAAAGCCATCCCTGTTCTTGACGAGCGCCTCCAAAGCGGGGCCCGCTTCCCTTGCGTCCAGGCCCAGCGCGATCACGTAGGAGACATGCTTCCGGAAGTCGAGGAAGGCGTTCAACGCTTGAACGCTGCTCGCCTCCAGGTCGCGCAGATCCTGCGCGAGCAGGCGATCCATCGCGGAGACGCTGCCGGGCAGCTCGCCGCGATAGCGATCGAGGCACCTCTTCATGCTGTACGCGTAAGGCTCGGTGCCAGGCAGGTTTCCCTGCTGCGCGCCGCTCGTTGCAGCTTCGTCCGCACACAAGTGCTTGAGCAGCGCGGCGCCCTGCACGGGGCGTTCGTCCGACAACAGACCGGCCAGGTGCGGCAACGCCTGCGGGCCGTACCATTCGAGCGCCGGAGCGTTCAGGTGGGACAGGCGCGCCGGCGCCGCGCCCCACTGCAACTCCATTTTGTACAGATACGCCTTCAGCAAGTTGAGCTGCGAAGCGGGAGTCAGCGACTCGAAGCCTTCACGCGTCGGGAGACGCGACCCCGATCCCACATCGCTGATCAGCACTTCGAACCGGTCACCCGACCGGGTTTGGAGCAGCAGGCGCGGTTGCGAAGCGCTCTCGCGATCGGCTGCGCGCGTGCTGATCGCCTGCGGCAGCATTGCCGACGAGTCGTCGAGCCGCACTTCGACGGCCAGCACTGCAAGCTCGACACTGTCGTAGTAGACGAGGACTTGCTGACTTTGCGGCCGGTTGCCGAGCGTCCGGAGGCTGTATTGCTGGCATCGCAAGGTATCGACCTGGGCGATCTTTCCCCGAAAACCCACCCGGTATCGCTGTTTCGGAAACTCGCAATCGAACCGCCAGCGCGTGAGCCGCTCGACCGCGTCGTCGGCGTCCGCAAGTGGCGCGGGCGGCGCAGGTTCGAAACGGTTCACGTCGATCGAGCGATGTGGGCCGGCCGGCCGCAGCATTCCGTAAACCACCTGCGCGAAGGTTTCCACACCTGGGTAAACAGCGCCCGAAGCGACGAAGCGCTTGCACTTGCCCGATAGCTTCGGGGAATCGAACAAGGTGTAATGACAGCCCGCCTCGGCGAACTCGACAGTGCCGTTGCCGCGGAAGCTGAACTGGGCGCTGTCCGATCGCGACAGGAGGCCCCCCGCGTACCTGAAGCTCCGCTCGCAGCGCAGGTGCTCGATGCCGGGGCCGTTGGCTGGGGCAGACGCGGGAGCGCACGTGAATCCCGCCTCGTCCATGAATGCGACGAGCTCGTCTCTTTCGGCGTACTGGTGAAACCAGTAGCCGGTCGCTTCGGGGAACCACGCTCCGCCTTTCATGAAATTGCGCGGCGGCTGCGGGTCGATCGCAGTGGAATCGTCCGCTCGCTCGCAACCGGAGAGTCCGGCCACCAGAGCGAGAAGGAACAGGATCGGCGTCCCTGGAGGGCGTTGGCCTCGCATGCCGGCAAGCACGCGTCCGCGGCGCCCGGGCAAGTTCGGCGCGTATCTCATCGCGTTCTTGCCCCGACCGCCGCGGCGGCGTCCGATGGCGACCGGGCGCGCGCAAGAACGTAGAGAAAGCACAAGTGCCAGACGAGGGAGAAACCGCAGAATGCGCCGAGCATGAGGGCGTTGCGCACGTCGAAGGAAAGCTCCGGTCTCGACATCAGCCAGACAGTGAGCAGCAGGCAGCCGATCGCCGCCCAGCACGCGACCACAGAATACCTTCGCGCCATGCTTGTCGTGGCTCGACCCAGCAGGATTCCGACGCTGGCGAGTGCAGCCAGCAAGTGCGGCGACAGCAGCACGGCGAACGCGACGAACATGAACATCTTCAGCAGTTCCTGCTCATCCGGCATCGGAGAGACCACCTCCCCGTCAAGCAAGGCCTCTTCGCTGAAGACGGTCCACAGGTGAGCGGTCAAGGCGGCGGCCGCGAGGCAGAGGAGGATCTCCATGCAGGCGCAGGCGATGAGCGCGCGCGGGCGCCTCGCTTTCTCTCTCGCCGCCTCGGTGGCGGAAGCCGCGACTTCCTGCCGGCTCGTCGGCAGGGGCCGGGTCTCGAATTGCTGCCTGACGTGAGGTCGACCGAAGAACCAGAAGTACGCTGCGGCAATGATCAGCGTCGTGCCGGCAAGTAACACGTTCGAATTGAATCGCCAGGTGACGAGCTGCGTACCGACTTGCAGGGCAGCGAGGCCGAGCGTGACCAGGAACACGAACTGAGCAATACGGCGCGTCCGCTCGCTCCGCCTCATAAGGCCGACGCCGAGCACGACGGCAACAATGTTGCCCGGTGAGAAGAACAGCTGCATCGCGAGCGCAAGACCGCTCGAGTGCGTGAACGGGGGTTCGAGCAACGTGAAATGCGCGAGAAATGTCAGGTAGAGCCACTGCAGCAGCGGGCTCAGGACGAGGCCGGAAGCGAATAGCGTGACGCCGGCCGTTCCTGACGGTTTCGCCAAAACTTGATTCCCGATCGCTTCCGGCGCACTCACGTCTCAACTCCGATCCGCGTCGCGTTGGAGTCAGTCTATACGTCGGTCGAAACCGAACGCAAATCACCGCTCGTAGGGGGCCAGTCTTCGGTGCTGATCGACAGTGCGCATCCCCGCGTACGGGGGCACCGCGCGTGCGTGCGGCTTGAACGCGAGCTACGCCAGCCGCTGCTCGGTCTTCGGATCGAAGAACACGACCTTCGACATGTCGAACGCGAGTTCGATCTTCTCCCCCGGGCCCTTGACCTGGCCCGGATGCAGCCTGCAGGTGACGGGCTTGCCGTTGAGACTGATCAGCACCAGCGTGTCGGGTCCGGTCGGCTCCACCACGGTGACCCGCGCCATGCCATAGCTCTGGTGCTGCCATTCGGTGCGCGCGGTGATCTGCTCCGGGCGGATTCCCATGATCACCTGCGCGCCCGCGGAGAGCTTGCGCTTGTCCACTGCGCCCGGAATCGGGAACACGAACGTCGCGCAATCCGATTCGAGTCGCACTCCCGGGCCGCTTTCCGCCGGGACGATTTCGCAGGGCACGAAGTTCATCGACGGCGAACCCATGAAACCCGCCACGAAGAGGTTGGCCGGGTTGTCGTAGACTTCCTGCGGCGTTCCGAACTGCTGCACTTCGCCCGCCTTCATCACCGCGATCTTGTCGCCCAAGGTCATCGCCTCGATCTGATCGTGGGTGACGTAGACGATGGTCTTGCCGACGCGCCCGTGCAGCAGCTTGATCTCGGTTCGCATCTCCACCCGCAGCTTCGCATCCAGATTGGACAACGGCTCGTCGAACAGGAAGAGCGCCGGGTTGCGCGAAATCGCCCGGCCCATCGCCACCCGTTGCCGCTGGCCGCCCGAAAGCTGCGAAGGCTTGCGGTCGAGGAGATGACTCATCTGCAGCGTGCTCGCCACCTGCGCGACGATCCGCTGCTGTTCGTCCTTGGGCACCTTGCGGATCTCGAGCCCGAACGAGATGTTCTCGCGCACCGTCATGTTGGGGTAGAGCGCGTACGACTGGAACACCATCGCGATGTCCCGGTCCTTGGGGCTCAACTCGTTGACCCGCCTGCCGGCGATGTGGATCTCGCCGGAGGTGATCGAATCGAGGCCGGCGATCATGTTGAGCAGTGTCGACTTGCCGCAGCCCGACGGCCCGACCAGGATCAGGAACTCGCCCTCCTCGATCTCGAGGTTGATCCCTTTCAGGATGTCGGTTGCGCCGTAGGACTTGCGGACATTGCGGATGGAAAGTGCGCCCATGGGCTCAACCCTTCACGGCGCCGGCGGTCAGGCCGCGCACGAAGTACTTGCCGGCGACGATGTAAACGAACAGCGTCGGCAGCGCCGCGATGATCGCCGCCGCCATGTCGACGTTGTATTCCTTGACCCCGGTCGACGTGTTAACGAGGTTGTTCAGCGCGACTGTGATCGGCTGCCGGTCACCCGACGAGAACACGACACCGAACAGGAAGTCGTTCCAGATCTGCGTGAACTGCCAGATGATGCTGACGACGATGATCGGTACCGAGAGCGGCAGGATGATGCGCCAGAAGATCAGGAAGAAGCCGGCGCCGTCGATCTTGGCCGCCTTGACCAGCTCCTCGGGCACCGAGACGTAGAAATTGCGGAAGAACAACGTAGTGAAGGCAAGCCCGTACACGACGTGCACGAACACCAGTCCCGTCGTCGAGTTGGCGATCCCGAGCTTGCCCAGCGTTTGCGCCATCGGCAGCAGCACGACCTGGAACGGGATGAAGCACCCGATCATCAGCAACGAGAACAGGAGATCGCTGCCGCGGAAACGCCACATCGTCAGCACATAGCCATTGAGCGCGCCGATCAGCGTGGAGATGAGCACGGCGGGGACGACGAAGCGAACCGAGTTCCAGAAGAATCCCTGCATGCCCTCGCACTGCACGCCCGTGCAGGCGGAAGACCAGGCCTTCGCCCAGGCCTCGAACGTGACCGCGGTGGGCGGCGCGAGCAGATTGCCGCTGCGGATCTCGTCGAGCGACTTGAGAGACGTCACGACCATCACGAACAACGGCATCAGGTAATAGAGGCAGACCAGGATCAGCAGGGCGTAGACGACGGCCCGGCCGATCGCCGATGCGCCCTGGGTGCGTGAGCCGGCAAGGTCAGCCACGGCGCGCGCTCCTCAGTTCCGAATACATGAACGGGACGATGACCGCCACGACGATCATCAGCATCATCATCGCCGACGCCGCGCCGAGGCCGATCTGATTGCGCGTGAACGCGAAGTTGTACATGAACGTCGCCGGCAGGTCGCTCGCGAACCCGGGCCCGCCGCCGGTCAGCGCCATCACGAGGTCGAAGCTCTTGATCGCGATGTGGGCGAGGATCATGAAGCTGGAGAAGAACACCGGGCGCAGCGACGGGATGATGATCCTCCAGTAGATCCGCGGCAGCGACGCGCCGTCGACCTGCGCTGCCTTGATGATCGCATCGTCGATTCCGCGCAAGCCGGCAAGGAACAGCGCCATCACGAAGCCGGACGATTGCCATACGCCGGCGATGACCACGGTATAGATGGCACGATCGGGGTTGATCAGCCAATCGAACGTGAAATGCGTGAAGCCCCATCCCTGCACCACCCGCTCGAAGCCGAGCCCGGGATTGAGGATCCACTTCCACGCGGTGCCGGTTACGATGAACGAGAGCGCCATCGGGTATAGGTAGATCGAGCGGATGAAGCCCTCGGCGCGCACCTTCTGGTCGAGCAGGATCGCGAGCACGAGGCCGACCGCGAGGCAGATCAGCACGAACAGGCCACCGTACAGCGCCAGGTTCTTGAGGGCGACCCACCACCTTTCGTTGGCCCACAAGTTGACGTACTGCTCGAGGCCGACGAACTCGTAGTTCGGCAGCATGCGCGAGCGCGTGAACGACAGAACCGCGTTCCAGAGGATGAAGCCGTAGATGAAGACCAACGCGCAGACGAACGTCGGCGCGAGCACGATCTTCGGCAGCAGAGCCTCGATCCGGTCGCCGACACGGGGCGCCGCGGCAATCGCGGATGGACCGCCGTCACTCATCACAGGACCCCTCCCGCTTCCTTGCGTTCGAGGGCGCGCCGGACTTCCCGCACCGGCGCGCCGATCGCAGGCGGTTGCCGCGGCAAGGAAGCGGCCTCACCGCCTCACTTGGTCTTGGCGGCCGCAGCGAGCTTGGCGACGGCGGCCTTGGGCTCCATGTCGGAGTTGAAGAACTGGGTGACGACGTCCTGCATCGCGCCGGCCGTTGCAGCGGAGACCGCCATCCCGTGGGCGATGCTCGGAACCAGCGAGCCCTTCTTCGCGGTCGCCACGAAGTCGGCGTTGGACTTCTTCGCACAATCGTCGAACTTGTCCAGCTTGACGTCGAGCCGCGCCGGGATCGAGCCCTTGTTCAGGTTGAAGACCTCCTGGAACTCGGGACTCATGATCGCGGTGGCGAGATCCGCCTGTCCCTTCTTGGCGTCGGCCGTCTTCTGGGCGAACATCACGAAGCTGTCGATGTTGAATGTGAACGCGTTGGCGGTGCCCGGTGCATCGGTGCAGAGGTAGTCGACGCCGGGTTTCTTGCCCGCGGCCGCGAATTCGCCCTTGGCCCAGTCGCCCATGAACTGCATGCCGGCCTTGCCGTTGATGATCATCGCGGTGGCGAGGTTCCAGTCGCGGTTGGCGAAATCCTTGTCGACGTACTTGCGCACGGTCCGCAGCGTCGCAAAGGCCTTCTCCATCGTCGGGCTGCCAAGCGCAGCGGGGTCGAGCTTCACCAGCGCCTTGTCGTAGAAATCCGGCCCGCCGACCCCCAGAACGACCGACTCGAACACGGTGAAGTCCTGCCAGGGCTGGCCGCCGTGCGCCACCGGGACGAAGCCCGCCTTCTGCAGCTTCTCCGCCGCGGCAGGGAACTCGTCCCAGGTCTTCGGAACCGTCGCGCCAGCCTTTTTGAACACCTCCGGGTTGACCCACATCCAGTTCACGCGGTGGACGTTGACCGGGACCGCGACGTAGTTGCCCTTGTACTTCATCACGTTGCTTACGACCACCGGCAGCAGGCTGTCCCATTTGCCCGGCTTCGCGACATCGTCGACGCTCGCCGTCACGCCTTCCTGCGCCCACTCCTGGATCGACGGTCCCTTGATCTGCGCCGCCGTCGGCGGGTTGCCGGAAACGACCCGCGATTTGAGGACCGTCATCGCGTTTTCGCCTCCGCCGCCGGCAACCGCGAAGTCCTTCCACTTGTCGCCCTTGGCCTCCAGCATCTTCTTGAGCTCGGCGACCGACTTGGCCTCGCCCCCGGAGGTCCACCAGTGCAGGACTTCCACTTCGGCGGCGCGGACGGGACCGATCGCCAGGAGCGATGCGGCTGCGGTCGACAGGACAATCGTCATGGACTTGTGCAACATGCGTTCTCCTCAAACACGTCGAGATGATACGAGCCGCTGCAAACATGGAACGGATAGGTATTCATTGGTACGCGAGCGCGAGTATTGGGGGTTCGATCGTGCGGGTCAACTGGTCGCGCGCGGATCGACGGCCGGGATCGGACACGAGGCAGACCCTGCCGCAACGCAATTTCGGTGCGCGCCGCGCGGGGCGACCGGGCGCGCATTGAACGGCAGGACCGCGCAGGCGCCCTGCAGCTGCTACGCTATGGCCCGTGCTTGCCCTTCGTGACCAAGCGGTTCGGGCGGGTTGCCCGCGGCCAAGTCGGAAGTCGCATCCAAAGGTCGCGGCGGGATGGGGTGCACCATTGCGCGCATGCTCGCGCCGGACGGGCGCCAGCGACGAAGGCGTCGAGATCGTGGATTGACCCTGATGAAGACGGACTCGGGCAGGGCGTTGAAGCCCGCTTCTCCCGGCGGAATCGCGGCCGCGATCCTGCGTCGCCCCGCACCCTGCTCGGGGCTGTCGCTTCGCAGCCACTACGCCGGGCGGCGGGACGAACGACGCGCGCGGTTTGCGTCCAGCTCGGGTCCACCGAATTGACCGTTTTGCGCGCGAAGTCATGACGATGCGAAGCGACGCCGAGTTCATGGGCGAGGCGTTGGCGCTGGCGCGGGCCGCGGCGGCGCGCGGCGAGGTGCCCGTCGGCGCCGTGATTGCGTGCAACGGCGTGATCCTCGGGCGTGGCGGCAATGCGCCGATCGCCCACAACGATCCGACGGCCCATGCGGAGATCGCTGCACTGCGCGAGGCCGGCCGTGCGCTCGGCAACTATCGGCTGCCGGGGTGCGCGCTGTACGCGACGCTCGAGCCGTGCGCGATGTGCGCCGGCGCGATCATGCATGCGCGCATCGCCCGGCTCGTGTTCGGGGCAGCCGACCCGAAGACCGGCGCGTGCGGTTCGGTGGTCGACCTGTTCGCCGACCCGCGCCTCAACCACCATGCGCAGGTGACCCGAGGCGTGCGCGCGGAGGAGTGCGCGCGCCTGCTTTCCGATTTCTTCGCCGCGCGGCGCTGACACGACCTGTCGATGACCCCGTCCTTCTCCTTCGCGCTCTACAGTCCCTCGGGCCGGGTTCTCGATTCGGCGTCGCTCGATCGCGCACAGGCGCGGCTGCTCGGTCTCGGACACCGCGTGATCGAGGACGAAGGCGCGCGGGCAATCGACCAGCGGTTCGCCGGATCGGACGAGGCACGCGTTGCGGCAATCCACCGGGTCGCCGCGCGCACGGACGTCGACATCGCCGTCCCGGTGCGTGGCGGCTACGGATTCAGCCGGCTGCTCGACCGGCTGGACTATCCGGCGATCGCGCGAGCAGGCAAGCGCTGGCTCGGGCACTCGGATTTCACGGCATTCCAGCTCGCCGCGCTCGCGCAGGCCGGCATGGTCACGTTCGCAGGACCGATGGCGAGCTACGACTTCGGTGCCGAGACGCCGAGCGAGTTCACGCTCTCGCACTGCTTCGGCCTGCTCGGCGCACGCGACTACGCCGTTTCGTGCGCGCTCGACGGCCCGATCGCGCATCACACGGGGACGCTCTGGGGCGGCAATCTGACGCTGGTCGCGCATCTCGTCGGCACGCGCTACTTCCCCGCGATCGACGGCGGAATCCTCTTTCTGGAGGACGTGGCCGAGCATCCGTACCGCATCGAGCGGATGCTCTATCAGCTGCATTACGCCGGAGTGCTCGCGCGGCAACGCGCGATTCTGCTCGGCACGTTCACCGACTACACGCTCTTCCTGCACGACGAGGGCTACGACCTGGGAGCGGCGATCGCGCACTTGCGCGGGCGGCTCGCCACGCCGATCTACACGGGCCTGCCGTTCGGCCACGTGCGCGACAAGCTCACGCTGCCGGTCGGCGGGCAGGCCGAGATCGCGGTGCGCGACTCCTCGGCCACGCTCGCGCTCTCGCGCTATGGCTAGGCAGCGCGCCCGCGCATTCAACCTCCGGCGCGCCGACTGGTCGCGCGACCAGCAGGCGCTGCGTTCGATCCGCCACGACGTCTTTGTCGTCGAGCAGAACGTGCCGGAGCCGCTCGAATGGGACGGCCAAGACGGCGACTGCCGCCACGCGATCGCCGAGGATGCGGCAGGACGACCCATCGGCTGCGGGCGACTGCTCCCCGACGGCCACATCGGGCGGATGGCCGTCCGGCGCGAATGGCGCGGGGAGGGCGTCGGCAGCGCGCTGCTCGTCGCGCTGATGGATCTCGCGCGCGAACTGCGCTACCCGAAGGTCGCGCTCAATGCGCAGACGCAGGCCATGCCTTTCTACGCGCGGTTCGGGTTCGTGCCGGTCGGCGCGCCGTTTGACGAGGCCGGCATTCCCCACCAGGCGATGGAGCGCGAACTCGAGCCGTGAAGCTTCAAGAGGTTGTTTCCACGACGGCAGATTCACGCAACTCGAGAAACAACGTCCTGGAACTCACAGCTAGCCGGTCGCTACGCTAAAGCGCTCGTCCACTTCGCCGACCCGTTCACCGTTCGCGTCGAATGTCCGCTCGATGAAGCGGGCGTGGCCCTCGACGTCGATCGCGAGGATCGTCGAGCAGCGCGTCCCGTAACGCTCGCTCACGATGAACGGCGCAGAGAGCTGCCGCTCCCATTCGAGGGTCACGCCGGTCTTGGGCAATTCCGCGTCCGCCGCGATGCGGCGGTCCGCAAGCGCGGACCAGAGCGGTGCGAAATCGTCCGCGCGGGAAGCGGCCCATTGCACGACCGCAGTGCGCGTGCGAGCGAGCTTCGGCCACGGCACGTCGAGCAGCGCGTTGGACAGCCCGTGGATGCCGCCCTTCAGCACTTGCACGGAGGCGGCACGGTTCGACGCCCAGGCGGCCACTTCGTCCTCCCCGGCGAGCAGGTTGAACCCGTTGTAGGCGGCGGTGTTCGCGACAATGCCTGCCAGCGCGGCGAGCGGCGCTTGGGGATGCATCAGCAGTCCGGGCACCAGCGCACCCCGCGAGGGAGCGGCGGGGTCGTGCCGCTGCGGTTCGCGCACGTTGGTGATAAGCGACCAGCGGCCATCGCGGGTAACGCCGAGCCAGGTGCCGCCGGCGGTCAGGTCGCGGCCCGCGAGGAATCCTTGAGGCCACCATGCGGCGGGCGCCGCCGCCCGCGCATGGAACTCGTCACGGTTCGCGGCGATGACGAGCCGATAGCGGGGATGCGCGCGCAGCGCGACGACCGCGAGGCACATCGACTATCGCACCTCGTCCGCCGGCGCGGCGAAGCGCTCGGTGTGGCGCGTGCCCGCTTCGGCGATGGCGTTCGCGCGGTTGGCGGCGATCGCCGCTGCGAGCGCATCGTCGAACGCCTGCGCATCCGCCACGTTTTCGTAGATCTCCATCCACGTGCGCGGCTCGTCGACGCGGGCCAGCAGCCGACCGCGGACGCCGGTGCGCGCCGCGAGGTCGTCCTGCAGCCGGCCGACGGTCGCCCGGGCGATGCGCGTCGCGCCGCAGACCCGGTACCAGACGTAGTAGTGCGTCACTTTCTCGTCGCGCCGGGCGGTGCTCAGGCGATGCGGCCGCGGGGCGGGGCGGGCTGCGGAATCGCATACGGCAGCGGCAGCGAGGTCAGCCTCGGACCCGCGAGCGCGTCCAGGTGCAGGTCGTCGACCTCGAGCGCGGCCGTCTGCGCGACGGCCAGAATTTCGCAGCCGCCGCCCGGCAGGATGGCCGCGTTGACGATCGTGCCGCAGGCCTGATCGCCGAATGCCGGCGAGAAGAGTCGCGCACCGGCGGCGGGCGCCTCGGCGTCGACCCGAAACCGTCCGAGCCGTTCCTTGAGGCGGCCAAGGTGCTGCGTGCGGGCGACGATCTCCTGTCCGGTGTAACAGCCCTTGTCGAAGCGGACGCCGCCGATCACTTCCCAGTTCGCCGTCTGCGGCACGAACGCGTCCTGCGTTGCCAGCGTCACGAGCGCGACGCCGGACCGGATGCCCGCGCGGCGCCACGCCTGCGCGTCGCCCGTGCTCGCGTGGTCCAGCAGTCGCGCGCGCAGTGCCGTTGCCCTCGCGAGCGGCGCGAGGATGAGGAAACGGCCGTCGGGCAGGTGGATCACCGTGGTCCCGTCGTGGTCGGCAACGCGTCCCGCCGCGGGCATGGCGCCGACCGCCGCCAAGGTCGCTTTCGCCGCACCCTCGCCTGTGACGCCGATCCTGACAAGCGCCGCGGTGGCATCGCGCAACGACACCTTCGATCGCAGCACGAACATCGACAGCCGCTTGCGCACCGGTTCCGCGACGTCGGCGGAGAGCGCGAAGTGGTAGCTGTCGTCCATCGGACCGCGCCAAAGGAACCCGTTGGCGAGCATGCGTCCCTTGGGCGAGTTGTAGCTCGTCCATTGCCCATCGAGCGGGGCCAGCCGGGCGACGTCATTGGTGAGCTGCCCCTGGAGAAAGGTGGCAGCGTCCGCGCCGGCAACATCGAGCACGCCCCATTCGGCGGCGTCGCAGACGAATGGGCCCGCCTGCGCGCTGTCCGGCGCGGAGGGGGGGCTCGATCGGGCCAGAGCCGCGGCCGGGTCCGGGTCTGGAAGGTCCTGATTCATCGGGTATACGGGAGGTGATCGGTGCGCTGCGGCGGCGCGCGGCGCATGCGAGCTAACATGGGGAAGTCGTGCTAGAATAGCAAGTTAGCTCGATCTCGTCGGCTTTTTGCGGTTGTCCTTTACGGGCGCGCGGGCCATGCCGAGACCGGGCGAATTCGCACACTTGCGGGTTCAGGGTGTCCGACGCGCCGGCTTTTCTGCCGGGGCGGGACTTAGAGCCGCGAGTGGAGGTGACAACCCTGACAAGGAGTTTAGGAATGTCGGTAACGATGCGTCAAATGCTGGAGGCCGGCGTCCATTTCGGCCACCAGACGAGGTACTGGAACCCGAAGATGGCCGAGTACATCTTCGGCCAGCGCAACAAGATCCACATCGTCAACCTCGAGAAGACCCTCGAGAAGTACAACGACGCGGTCAAGTACATCCGCCAGCTCGCCGCCAACCGCGGCACGGTGCTCTTCGTCGGCACCAAGCGCCAGGCACGCGAGATCATCGCCGAAGAAGCGCAGCGCGCCCACATGCCTTTCGTCGACCATCGCTGGCTCGGCGGCATGCTGACCAACTTCAAGACGGTCAAGGGGTCGATCAAGCGCCTGAAGGACCTGGATGCGATGGCGCAGGACGGGACATTCGATCGCATGACCAAGCGCGAGGCGCTGTCGCTCAAGCGCGAGCTCGCCAAGCTGTCGCAGTCGATGGGTGGCATCAAGGACATGACCGCGCTGCCGGATGCGATGTTCGTGATCGACGTCGGCTACCACAAGATCGCGGTCACCGAGGCACAGAAGCTCGGCATCCCGATCGTCGCCGTCGTCGATACCAACCACTCGCCGGACGGCATCGCGCACGTCATTCCGGGCAACGACGACTCGAGCCGTGCGATCCGGCTGTACGCGCAGGGCGCCGCCGATGCGGTGCTCGAGGGCAGGAGCCAGGCGATCACCGAGATCACGCAGGGCGGCGACGAGTTCGTTGAAGTTTCGGAAGAAATCGCGGCGACTTGACGAGGATATTGCCGGGGCGCCCTCTAGGGCCCCGCATGCCGGAAGTCGCGCGCCGCGCGACCGGCAACGCGCGGCCTGGCAGGATCGGGCCGTGGTACCACGAACAGGCAACGGAGTTTCAAGATGGCGGAGATTTCCGCAAGCATGGTGATGGAGCTGCGCCAACGCACCGGGCTCGGCATGATGGAATGCAAGAAGGCGCTGACCGAAGTCGCGGGCGACATGGCGAAGGCCGAGGAGCTGCTGCGGATCAAGAGCGGTGCCAAGGCCTCGAAGGCGGCAGACCGCATTGCAGCCGAAGGCGTGATCGGACTTCACGTCGCCGCCGACGGCAAGACCGGCGCGATGGTCGAAGTCAACTGCGAAACCGACTTCGTTGCCAGGAACGAGGAGTTCAAGGCGTTCGCGCGGGACGTCGCCTCGGTGATCGCTCGCGACAACCCGGCGGACATCGCGGCGTTGTCCGCGAGGACGCTCGCCTCCGGAGAGACGGTCGAGGCCAAGCGCGTGGCGCTGGTGCAGAAAATCGGCGAGAACTTGTCGCTCCGCCGCTTCGTGCGTCCCGTTGCGACGGGGTCGCTTGCGTCGTACGTCCACGGCGTGAAGATCGGCGTGCTGGTCGACGTGACAGGAGGTGACGCGGCGCTCGGAAAGGACCTCGCGATGCACATCGCGGCGTCGAAACCCATCGCGGTCAGCAAGGAAGGCGTTCCGGCGCAGAAGGTCGAACAGGAGCGCGCGATCGCGGCGGCCCGTGCGGCCGAGTCGGGCAAGCCGGCCAACATCGTCCCGAAGATGGTCGAAGGCGCGGTAGCCAAGTACCTGGCCGAGGTCACGCTGCTGCCGCAACCGTTCGTCAAGGGCGACGGCAAGGAAACCGTCCTGCAGCTGCTGAAGGCGAAGGGCGCGAAGGTCAATGGCTTCACGCTGTACGTGGTCGGCGAGGGCATCGAGAAGAAGAAGGACGACTTCGCAGCGGAAGTGGCCGCAATGGCGAAGGCGTGAGGCCGCGGCAGCGCGCTCCTGCGGACGATCGTCCGCAGGCTGTGTGGTGCTCCCGCGAAGGTTCGTCCGCAACACGATCGAAGCCGGAGAGTCTTGCATGAATCCGCCGTCAGCCGCGCCGCTCGCCGCGGTTGCTGCCGAGCCCGCACCCGCGGCAGCGCCCGTCTATCGACGGATCCTGGTCAAGCTGTCCGGCGAAGCGCTGATGGGCGCCGACCCCTACGGCATCAATCGCGAGGTGATCGATCGCATCGTCGCCGAAATCGCCGAAGTCGCGAGCCTCGGCGTCCAGATTGCCATCGTGATCGGCGGCGGCAACATCTTTCGCGGCGTTGCTCCCGGCGCAGCCGGCATGGACCGTGCGACCGCCGACTACATGGGGATGATGGCGACGCTCATGAATGCGCTGGCGCTGCAGGATGCGCTGCGCCGCGCGGGAGTGAGCGCGCGGGTGCAGTCCGCGCTGCGCATCGACCAGGTGGCGGAGCCGTACATCCGCGGCAAGGCGCTGCGCTACCTCGAGGAAAACAAGGTGGTGATCTTCGGCGCCGGCACCGGCAACCCGTTCTTCACGACGGACACGGCCGCGGCGCTGCGCGGGCGCGAAATGGGCGTCGACATCGTGCTCAAGGCGACCAAGGTCGACGGCGTCTACACGGCCGACCCGGCACGCGATCCGTCCGCCAAGCGGTATCCGCAGCTTACGTTCGACGAGGCCATCATCAAGAACCTGAAGGTGATGGATGCGACCGCGCTCGCGCTCTGCCGCGACCAGAACATGCTGCTCAAGGTTTTCTCGATCTTCAAGCCGGGCGCGCTGCGGCGAGTGGTCATGGGGGAGGACGAAGGCACTCTCGTCCACTGCTGACGGCCGGCGTAAAGCTGCTGCGGGACCGGTCTGCTTTGTTGCCCGCCTGCTCGGAATCCTCATGTACCCCGCTGTACACTCCGGTTCCTCGCAAGCGCGCGCCGCGCATCCCGGTCTCCTCGCGACGCTTTCCGCTCGGCCGAAGCGGGCCGTGGCGGTGCCCAGTTGTGGCAACAAGGAGAAGGCATGATCAACGACGTCAAGAAGACCGCCGAGCAGAAGATGGCGAAATCGGTCGAGACGCTCAAGCACGACCTCGGCAAGGTGCGCACGGGTCGCGCGCACACGGGCCTGCTCGATCACATCCAGGTCGACTACTACGGCTCGCCGATGCCGCTTAGCCAGGTCGGCAACGTGACGCTCGCCGATGCGCGCACGATCACGGTGCAGCCGTGGGAAAAGAAGATGATCCCCGTGGTCGAGAAAGCGATCCGCGACAGCGATCTCGGACTCAACCCGGCGACGTCCGGCGACGTGATCCGCGTGCCGATGCCGCCACTGACCGAGGAGCGGCGCAAGGAGCTGATCAAGGTCGTTCGGCACGAGGCCGAGAACGCGCGCATCGCGATCCGCAACGTGCGCCGGGAGGCGAACGAGCACCTGAAGAAGTTGCTCAAGGACCACGCCGTCTCCGAGGACGACGAGCGCCACGCGCAGCAGGATGTGCAGAAGCTCACCGACCGCTTCATCGCCGAGATCGACAAGGTGCTCGCGGCGAAAGAGGCGGACCTCATGGCCATCTGAGACATACCGACCACGCGGGGTGAACGGGCCGCTTTCCCGGGTTCTAAGCTCGCTCCGAACGTACTTTGTTTCCCTCCTCGACCCGCGACATTCCCGGTCCCCGCGACGTGCCGCGCCACGTCGCGATCATCATGGACGGCAATGGCCGGTGGGCGAAGCAGCGCATGCTGCCGCGCGTCGCCGGGCATCGCAAGGGCGTCGAGGCGGTCCGCGCGATCGTGCGCTCCGCCATCGAGCGAGGGATCGAATATCTGACGCTGTTCGCGTTCTCGAGCGAGAACTGGCGGCGCCCGGCCGACGAGGTGTCGATCCTGATGGAGCTCTTCCTGAAGGCGCTCGAGCAGGAGGTCGCGAAGCTGCATAGCAACGGGATCCGCTTCAGGACGATCGGTGACACCAGTCGTTTCGATCCGCGCATCCGCGAGCTGATCGCCGCGGGCGAGGCGCTCACCGCGAACAACGATCGGCTCACGCTGACGATCGCCGCCAACTACGGCGGACGCTGGGACATCGTGCAGGCGGCGCAGCGGTTCTTCGCCGACCATCGAGCCGCGCTCGACGCGGCGGAGCCGCCGGCACCGGAAGCGCTCGAACCCTATCTCGCGATGGCGTTCGCGCCCGAACCAGACCTTTTTATCCGTACAGGCGGCGAGGAGCGCATCTCGAACTTCCTGCTGTGGCAGCTCGCCTATACCGAGCTGTACTTCACGGCCACGCTCTGGCCCGACTTCGACGCCCAGGCGCTCGACGCCGCGATCGCCTCGTACCGCGGGCGCGAGCGCCGGTTCGGGCGCACGAGCGAACAGCTTCGGGCCGAGGCGCAATAGCCCATGGCGTTGTCCTCGCTCGCGCAGCGCGTGCTCACCGCGGCGGTGCTGGTGCCGCTCGTGCTCGCCGCGCTGTTCCTGCTGCCGTCGTGGGGCTGGGCGGCCGTATCGCTTGTGTTCGTTCTGGTTGCCGCCTCGGAATGGGCGAGGCTTGCCGGCTGGGATCGCCCCCGCTCGCTGCAGTTCGTCGCGGCGACGTTGCTGATCGCCGGACTGCTTGCGTGGCAGGGCGGGGACTTGCTCCATCACGGCTTTGCGCGCGCGACCGTGGTCGGTGTGTGCGGCGTCTCGACGCTGTTCTGGCTCTTCGTCGCGCCGATGTGGCTTCGTGGCGGCTGGCCCTCGCGCTCGCCTTTCGCGATGGCGTGCGTCGGATGGCTTGTGTTGCTGGGGGTCTGGGTCGCGCTCGCGACGCTGCACGCACGCTCGCCCTGGCTTGTGCTGGCGGCGATGGCGGTGGTCTGGGTCGCCGATACCGCCGCCTACTTCACCGGCCGCGCGTTCGGACGGCACAAGCTCGCGCCGGCGATCAGCCCGGGCAAGACCTGGGAAGGCGTCTACGGCGCGCTTGCGGCCGTTGCAGTCTACGCGCTCGTCCTTGCGCCGTTCGCCCCGGATACGGGTTATCCGGGATCGCTTGCCGGGATCGCGCTGGCGCTCTTCGTGGCTTTCACGCTCGCGCTCGCTGCGATTTCGATCGTGGGTGACCTCTTCGAGTCGCTGCTGAAGCGGCATGCCGGTGTCAAGGACAGCGGCTCGCTGTTGCCGGGCCACGGCGGTGTGCTCGACCGCGTCGACGCGCTGCTCGCGGCGATGCCGCCCGCCGCGCTCGCGGCGACGGTATTCCTGCGGCCGGTCGGTACGTCATGAAGCGTGCCGTTGCGCTCCTCGGGGCCACCGGATCGATCGGCGATTCGACTCTCGACGTGATCGCCCGGCATCCGCGGCGATTCGCGGTGGCCGCGCTTGCCGCACATCGCAATTGGGAAAAGCTCGCGGCGCTTTGCCGCGTGTTTCGACCCGCGTACGCCGCGCTGCACGACACCGATGCGGCGCGCATGCTCGAGCAGGTGCTTGCACGCGAAGGATTGCCGACGCGCGTGCTCGCCGGCCCGCAGGGCCTTGCGGAAATCGCGACGCTGCCCGAGGCGGACACGGTGCTGGCCGCGATTGTCGGCGCCGCCGGGCTTGCTCCGACGCTCGCCGCTGCGCAGGCGGGCAAGCGCATCCTGCTCGCCAACAAGGAGGCGCTCGTGATCGGCGGTGCGCTTTTCATGCGCGCGGTCGAGCAGGGTGGCGGGACGCTGCTGCCGATCGACAGCGAGCACAACGCGATTTTCCAGTGCCTGCCGCCGGCGCATGGACGCTCGCCCGTGCAGCGAGGCGTGCGCCGCATATTGCTCACGGCCTCGGGTGGGCCGTTTCGCACTCGCCCGATTGCGGAACTTGCCGGCGTCACGCCGGACGAAGCCTGTGCCCATCCGAACTGGTCGATGGGCCGCAAGATCTCGGTGGATTCCGCGACGATGATGAACAAAGGCCTCGAGGTGATCGAGGCGCACTGGCTATTCGGTGTGCCGCGGGCGGCGATCGAGGTCGTCATCCACCCGCAAAGCGTCATCCATTCGCTTGTAGAGTACGTCGATGGCAGCGTGCTGGCGCAACTCGGGTACCCGGACATGCGCACCCCCATCGCGCAGGCGCTCGCGTACCCGGAGCGCGTGGACGCCGGTGTGCCGCGGCTCGACCTCGCGCAGCTTTCCGCGCTGACTTTCGAAACGCCCGATCTCGAGCGCTTCCCCTGCCTCAAGCTCGCCTTCGCAGCGCTCGACGCCGGCGGCACGGCGCCGATCGCGCTCAACGCGGCGAACGAGGTGGCCGTCGCCGCGTTCCTGCGCGGCGCGTCGGCGTATGGCGACATCGCATCGACCTGCGAAGCCGTGCTTGCGCGGGAGACCGCGCAGCCGGTTGCCTCGCTTGACGACGCGCTTGCCGCCGACGCGGCCGCTCGCCGTGCCGCCTGCGCCAAGCTGGGGCTGCCGCCGGCGGCCGCCAACCCTCTTTCGATCGCTGCATAGGGCCGTTTCAAACCTTGTCCACAACAGGCCCTAAATGGACATCCTGATCAAGGTCGCCTCGTTCCTCGTCGTGCTCGGCGTGCTCGTCGTGTTTCACGAGCTCGGCCATTACCTCGTCGCCCGCTGGTGCAACGTCAAGGTGCTGCGGTTTTCCGTGGGGTTCGGGCGCATCCTCTGGTCGCGTCGCCGCGGTCCCGACGCGACCGAATGGGCGATCTCGGCCATTCCGCTCGGCGGCTACGTGAAGATGGCCGACGAGCGCGAGGGCGATCTCGCGCCCGCCGACATCCCGCGCGCGTTCAACCGCGCAAGCGTCGGGAAGCGCATCGCGATCGTCGCCGCCGGCCCGATCGCCAACCTGCTGCTCGCGATCGTGCTGTTTGCCGGAACGTTCGTCGCCGGCATCCCGGGACAGAAGGCCGTGCTCGCCGATCCGCCGCGGGGAACAGCCGCCGCGGCTGCGGGCATCGCCGCCGGCGATCTCGCGCTGGCCGTGAACGGCGAGCCGGTGCGCAGCTGGCAGGATCTGCGCTGGCGCCTGGCCAAGTTCCAGGGACCGGGCGAGGCGATCCTGACGGTCGAGCGGCCCGACGGGTCGCGCTCGGAGCGGACGCTGTCGTTCGCGGGCCTGCTGCCGGCCGATTGGGAGGGCCCGTTCCTCGCCACGCTCGGGCTCAAGACCGATCTCGGGCCGCCGCTCGTCGATCAAGTGCTCTCGGGCAAGCCTGCGGAGGTGGCCGGGCTTCGCGCGGGCGATCGCATTGTGGCGATCGACGATACCTCGGTGCGCTCGCCGGCCGACGTGGCGGCGATCACCAACGCGAAGCCGGGCAGCCCCCTCGCGTTCAGCGTCGAGCGCGACGGGCGCATGCTCGAGATCGCCGTGACGCCCGAGGCGAGCGAGTCCGGCGGCAAGCGAATCGGCATCGCCGGCTTGCGCCTCAAGGTCGACCCCGCCGTCGCGCAGCGACTGGCGGTCACCGTGCGCTATGGTCCGCTCGAGGCGCTCGTCGAAGGCACGCGCAAGACCTGGGACCTCTCGGTATTCACCGTGAAGATGCTGGGCCGGATGCTCGTGGGCAATGCGTCGCTCAAGAACATCAGCGGTCCGATCACGCTTGCAGACTACGCGGGCCAGTCCGCTCAGGCGGGGGCGCTCGTGTTCGTCGGCTATCTGGCGCTCATCAGCATCAGCCTCGGCGTGCTGAACCTGCTGCCGGTTCCGCTATTGGACGGGGGGCAATTGCTGTATTATTTCGCGGAAATTCTGCGAGGCCGGCCCGTATCCGATCGCGCATTCGAGGTCGGCCAACGCATCGGCATGGGGATGCTGGCCATGCTGATGGCTCTGGCGCTGTTCAATGACGTCTCCCGCCTGTTCTGACAACCACGTTTCCGTGCACCACCGCGGACCGACGCGCCGTCTGCGTGCGGCGACGCTGTGTGCGGCGCTCGCCGCGCTGCTCGCGCCCGTCGTGGCATTCGCGCAAGGGTTCGCGCCGTTCGTCGTCAAGGACATCCGCGTCGAGGGCGTGCAGCGGACCGAGGCGGGGACCGTGTTCAGCTACCTGCCGATCAAGGTCGGCGAGCGCGTGGACGAGGAGCGGATCTCGCAGGCGGTCAAGGCGTTGTACGCGACCGGTTTCTTCCGCGACGTGCGCCTCGAGGCGCAGGGCGACATTCTCGTCGTCGTCGTGCAGGAGCGGCCGACGATCAGCTCGATCACCTTCGTCGGCAACAAGGAGTTCGACACCGACACGATCAAGAAGGCGCTGAAGGACATCGGCATCTCGGAGGCACGCATCTTCGACCGCTCGGCGCTCGAGCGTGCCGAGCAGGAACTGAAGCGCCAGTACATCACGCGCGGCCTCTACGGCGCCAAGGTGCAGACGACGGTGACACCGCAGGAGCGAAACCGCGTCGCGATCAATTTCTCCATCGAGGAAGGCTCGGCGACGCGGATCCAGCGGATCAACATCATCGGCACGAAGGCCTTCACCGAGAAGCAGCTGCTGGACGAGATGACGCTGACCACGCCCGGCTGGCTCACGTGGTACACCAAGAACGACCAGTATTCGAAGCAGAAGCTGCAGGCGGACCTCGAGGCGCTGCGCAGCTTTTACCAGGATCGCGGCTATCTCGAGTTCCAGGTCGAGTCCACGCAGGTCTCGATATCCCCCGAGAAGGACGACATCACGATCACGATCAACGTGAGCGAAGGGCCGCGCTACACGGTGTCCGCCGTGCGGCTTGCCGGCGACCTCATGGTGCCCGAGTCCGATCTGCGCCAGCTGATCCGCGTGAGGCCGGGCGAAACCTTCTCGCGCGCCCGCCTGCAGGCGAGTGCGAAGGACATCAGCGACCGGCTCGGCGCCGAGGGCTATGCGTTCGCCAACGTCAATGCCGTCCCCGAGATCGACCGGCCGCAGGCGACCGCGGCGTTCACGTTCTACATCGACCCGGGCCGCCGCGTGTACGTGCGCAAGGTCAACGTCAGCGGCAACACGAAGACACGCGACGAGGTCGTCCGCCGTGAAGTGCGGCAGATCGAGAACGCCTGGTACGACGGCACGCGCATCGAGCGATCGAAGGTGCGCATCCGTCGCCTCGGCTACTTCGAGGACGTCAACGTCGAGACGCCGCCGGTCCCGGGCTCGCCCGACCAGATCGACGTCGAGATCGCGGTGACCGAGAAGTCGACCGGCAACCTGCTCGCGGGTGTCGGTTACTCGAGCTCGGACGGCATCGTCCTCAACGCGTCGATCTCCCAGCAGAACGTGTTCGGCTCGGGCAACGCGCTGTCGCTCGCCCTCAACACGAGTCGCTACAACCAGGTCTATTCGTTCCTGCTCACCGAGCCTTACTGGACGGTGGACGGCGTGTCGCGCACGCTCGAGATCTACCAGCGCAACGCCGACCCGAGCGGCCTTGCGGTTTCGCAGTACGCGTCGTCGACGCTGGGCGGAGCGATCGCCTTCGGCATTCCGGTGACGGAGACGGACACGATCAATGTCGGCTTCCGCTACGAGAAGACGCAACTCACGCTGTTCGACGACAGCCCGTTGATCTACCGCCAGTTCGTGCGCGAGTTCGGCGACACGACCGATACCTTCATCATCACCGGCGGCTGGTCGCGCGATACCCGCGACGACATCCTCTATCCGAACCGCGGCCGCCTGCAAAGCGCCTTCATCGAAACGGGCATGGGCGACCTCTCGTACTACAAGGCGCAATATCTGCAGCAGGTGTTCTTCCCGCTGCCGTTCAATCTGGTGTTGATGTTGCGCGGCGACATCGGATACGGCGATGGCTTGTCCGGCAAGCCGCTGCCGTTCTTCAAGGCGTTCTACGCGGGCGGCGTCGGCTCGGTGCGTGGCTATCAGACGGGCTCGCTGGGCCCACGGGACGCCTTCGGCAACGCGCTGGGCGGCCAGCGCAAGATCGTCGGGAACGCCGAACTCTTCTATCCGATCCTCAAGGGGGACAAGGCGGTGCGCGCGAGCGTGTTCGTCGACACCGGGCAGATATGGGCCGACGGCAACAATCTGCAGGAAAGTTTGGAGGACGCGCTGTATCCGGGCTGGAGCGACTTCCGCTATTCCTTCGGTCTGGGGCTTGCCTGGAATTCGCCGCTCGGTCCCCTGAAGTTCAGCTACGCGTTCCCGTTCGGAAACAAGTCGTACGATAAGCTGCAAAATTTCCAGTTCCAGGTGGGTTCGGTATTCTGATGTCGCGGCCACCGCGACAGCAGCAGGAGACATTCGTGAACGGCAACCTGAAATCCTTCATCGGCATCGCGCTCTTCGCGCTCGTCGCGGGGGCGGCGCATGCCGCCGACTACAAGATCGGGTTCGTCAATACCGAGCGGCTGTTCCGGGAGGCAGCGCCGGCCAAGCGGGCGCAGCAGAAGCTCGAGAAGGAATTCGCCGTGCGCGACGCCGACCTGCAGAAGCTCGCGAAGCAGGTGCGCGACCTGCAGGCCGCACTCGACAAGGAGGGGGCGACGATGCCCGAGGCCGACCGGCGCAACAAGGAGCGCGATCTCGCGAACCTCTCGCGCGACATGCAGCGCGCGCAGCGCGAGTTCCGCGAGGACCTGAACCTCCGCCGCAACGAGGAGCTCGCGAGCATCCAGGAGCGTGCAAACAAGGTCATCCAGCAGATCGCCGAGGCCGAGAAGTTCGACCTCATCCTGCAGGACCCGATCGTCTACGCGAGCCAGCGCATCGACATCACCGAGAAGGTGATCAAGGCGCTCGCCGACAAATAGCCGGGCATCGGCCGCATCGTCGCGCCGGCCGCCGCGCCCGAAAGCCCGCCGCCCGATGCCCTCGCCAGCGCCAGCCGGTCTCGCCCTCGCCGACCTGGCGGCGCGCACGGGCACGACGCTCGACGGCGACGGCACGATCCGCATCGTCGCGGTTGCTACGCTGGAAAGCGCCGGTCCCGGCGCCATCGCATTCCTTGGCAACCCGAGATACCGCGCGCAGCTCGCGCAAACGCGGGCCTCGGCCGTCATCGTCTCGGCGACGGACGCGGCCGCGACCACGCTGCCCAAGCTGATTTCCGCCAACCCGTACGCGACGTACGCGAAAGTGGCCGCGGCGTTGCATCCTCCTCCGGCACACCTGCCGGGCATTCATCCCGGCGCGGCGATCGGCGCCGGGGCGACCATCGCCGGCGACGCGTGCATCGGGCCGTACGCGGTGATAGGGGCCGGCGCCGCGGTCGGCGCGCGCGTGTACGTCGGACCGGGCTGCGTGGTCGGTGACGAGGTGACGCTCGGCGAGGACGTGCGTCTGGTCGCCTCGGTGACGGTCTACGCGCGCTGCCGCATCGGGCCACGAACGATCGTGCACGCGGGAGCCGTGATCGGCGCCGACGGCTTCGGCATGGCGGAAGAGGCGGGGCAGTGGATCAAGATCCCGCAGGTCGGGCGCGTGGTGATCGGCGCGGATTGCGAGATCGGAGCCAACACGACGATCGACCGAGGCGCGATCGGCGACACGGTCATCGAGGACGACGTCAAGCTCGACAACCAGATCCAGATCGGCCACAACTGCTTCATCGGGCGGCACACGGCAATCGCCGGGTGCGCCGGTATTGCGGGCAGCACGCGCGTCGGCCGCAACTGCAAGATTGGCGGCGGCGCAGGCATCTCGGGCCATCTCGAACTCGTGGACGGCGTAATCATCGGCGGAGGGACGGTCGTGGCGCACTCGATCCGCGAGCCGGGCGTCTACACCGGCTTTTTCCCGCTGCTGCCCCATCGGGAATGGCAGCACGCAGCGGCGCAGACAAGACGCTTGCGCGATCTCGCAAAGCGCGTGCGCGCGCTCGAGCGGGCGAGCGGCGCATCGCCGCCGGGGGATCCGGACCCGGCATGACGGCAGGCATGACGAATCCACCCGACATCGCCGCGCTCCTGCCGTTCCTGCCGCACCGCTATCCGCTGCCGCTCGTCGACCGCGTGCTCGAGTGCGTGCCCGGTCGGCGGGCCCGCGGGCAGAAGAACGTGACGATCAACGAACCGTTCTTCCCGGGACACTTCCCGGGCTATCCGGTGATGCCCGGCGTGCTCGTGATCGAGGCACTGATCCAGCTCTGCGCGATCCTCGCGGTCGAAAGCGGCCGGCTGCCGCTCGACGGCTCGATGCGCCTCCTGTTTCCCGGCATCGAGACGTGCCGATTCAAGCGACAGGTCGTGCCCGGCGACCGGCTCACGCTCGAATGCGAGATGCCGGACGGCGAGACGGGCATCTCGCGCTTCACCGTGCGTGCAATGGTCGACGGCGAGATCGCAGCCGAGGCGGAACTCCCCGCGCGGCTCGAGCCGGTGCCGTCGGCGGCGCAGGAGCGGCGATGACGCGGATCCATCCGACGGCCATCGTCGAGGCGGGCGCCGAGCTTGCCGCCGATGTCGAGATCGGCGCGTATTCGATCGTCGGGCCCGACGTGCGTATCGGCGCGGGAACCCGGGTGGGTCCGCATGTCGTCGTCACCGGGCGAACAACGATCGGTGCGCGCAACCGCATCTTCCAGTTTGCCTCGCTCGGCGAGATCTCGCAGGACCGCAAATACGGTGGCGAGCCGACCACGACGACGATCGGCGACGACAACGTGTTCCGCGAGTACGTGACGGTCCATGCGGGCACTGCGCTGGACCGTGGCGACACGACGATCGGCGATGGCAACTGGTTCCTCGCCTACGCGCACGTCGCGCATGACTGTGTCGTCGGCAACCGGACCACGTTCTCGAACAACGCGCAGATCGCCGGCCACGTCCGCATCGATGACTGGGCCGTGCTGGGCGCGTTCACGGGCGTCCACCAGTTCTGTCGCGTCGGCGCCCATGTGATGACGGCCGCGTTCGCGGTGGTGCTGCAGGACGTGCCGCCTTTCACGATCGTGCAAGGCTACCCTGCCGAGCCGAAGGGCACGAACAACGAGGGTTTGCGCCGGCGCGGCTTCAGCAGCGACGACATCCTCGCGATCCGGCGCGCGTACAAGACGATCTACCGCGACGGGCACTCTCTCGAGGAGGCGCGCTCGCGCCTCGCCGCCGCGGCCCACGACGCGCCGGTTCTGCAGCCACTGGTCGAGTTCCTCGCCGTGCCCGGTCGCGGCATCGTCCGGTAAGGCTTTCGCATGAGTGCCGGTACGCTCGTCGGAATCGTCGCGGGCGAGGCATCGGGCGATGCGCTCGCGGCGACGCTGATCCACGCCGTCGGGGCGCGGTATCCGGGGATCCGCTTCGCGGGCATCGCCGGGCCTCGCATGGAGGCGGCGGGTTGCGAGGCGTGGTTCCCGCTCGAGACGCTCGCGGTGCGCGGATTCTCGGAGGTCGTACGGCATCTGCCCGAGCTCGTGCGCGTCCGCCGCGCGCTCGGGCGACGGCTGCTCGCGGAGCGCGTGGCGCTCTTCGTCGGCGTGGATGCGCCGGACTTCAACCTGGGTCTCGAGGCGAAGCTCAAGCGTCGTGGCGTGCGCACGCTGCACTTCGTCAGTCCCTCGGTCTGGGCGTGGCGGCGCGAACGGCTGAAAACGATCGGCCGCGCCGTGGATCGCATGCTCGCGCTGTTCCCCTTCGAGCTGCCGCTTTACGAGCAAGCGGGGATTCCCGTGACGTACACCGGGCACCCGCTTGCTGCCTCTGCGGCGACGCCGGGCTCGCGGCGCGAGATGCGCGAGCGATTCCAGCTGTCCATGGCCACGCCCATCTTCGCGTTGCTGCCGGGCAGCCGCGTGTCCGAAGTCGAGATGCACACCGAGCTCGTGCTGCGCACCGCCGCGCTGATCCACGAGGCGCGCCCCGATGCGCGGTTTCTCGTGCCGTTCGTCTCCCGTCCGACGCGCGCCGGATTCGAGAACGCGCAGCACCGGCTGGGCTATGCGGATTTGCCGGTCACGCTTCTCTACGGGCATGCGAACGACGCGCTCACCGCGGCCGACGTCGGCATCGTCGCGTCGGGCACGGCAACGCTCGAGGCCGCGCTTTCGCTGTGCCCGCACGTCGTGTTCTATCGCGTTTCGGCGCTCACCGCGTGGATCGTGCGGCGGAAGCTTCGAGTTCCCTGGGTCGGCTTGCCGAACGTCCTGGCCGGACGGTTCGTCGTGCCCGAGCTGCTGCAGGACGACGCGACGCCGGGTAACCTCGCGCAGGCGGGGTTGAACCTCTACGACGACACGGTGACGCGTCGTCGCCTCGAGGCGTTGTTCGGGGGCTTTGCACGAGCGCTTGCAGCGGACACCGGCGGTATCGCGGCCGAGGCCGTGGCTGCGGAATTGCGCGCCGCCGGGATCGCATGCTGATCGCGGGCGTGGATGAAGCCGGGCGTGGTCCGCTCGCAGGACCCGTGTTCGCGGCTGCCGTCATCCTCGATCCCGTGCGGCCGGTGCGCGGTCTGCGCGATTCCAAGCTCCTGCCGCCCGCGCGCCGCGAGGAGCTCGCGGTGCTGATCCGCGAGCGCGCGATCGCGTGGGCGGTCGCAAGCGCCGAGGTGGACGAGATCGACACGCTGAACATCCTCGGCGCGACGCTGCTTGCGATGCGCCGTGCGGTGGAGGCGCTTGCCGTCGTGCCGTCGCAAGTGCTGGTGGACGGCAACCAATGTCCCGCGCTCGCATGCCCGGTGCGCGCGATCGTCAAGGGCGACCGGGACGTCGAGGCCATTTCTGCGGCGTCGATTCTCGCGAAGACGGCGCGCGACGCGCTGCTCGTCGAGCTCGACCGCGAGTATCCCTTCTACGGCTTCGCGCAGCACAAGGGCTACGCGACGCCGGAGCACCTGGCTGCGCTCGCGCGCCATGGGCCGTGCCCGATCCACCGGCGCTCGTTCGCACCGGTAACGCAGGCTCGGTTCGACTTCTGACCCGGTACACCGCACCGGAACGTATCTCGAAATCCCGGCGAGCGGCATCGCAAGCGGACGTTGCGGGACGCGACGCCGACGGCGTCCTTGGCTGCGTGACGCTCGGACCCGGTGGAGGGCATTTCGCGGCACGGCCGCGGACTATAATCCGGACGCCCGCCACCAAGTGACGTTGGCGAGGACGGTCGCCGTTTGTCGCGCGAACTCGGAACCCCGCTCGGAGGAATCATGGTCGTTCGCCTTCCGCTATGCCGCCATTTCGTACTGGCCGCTCTTGCCTGCACGCTCGCGCTTGCGGCGCTTCCTGCGCGTGCCGAGATGTCCGAAATCAAGGTCGCGCAGCAGTATGGCATCAGCTATCTGCCGCTGATGCTGATGGAGGAGCAGAAGCTGATCGAGAAGCATGCCAAGGCGGCGGGCGTCGACGTGACCGTGAGCTGGGCGAAGTTCGCCGGCGGCAACGTGATGAACGATGCATTGCTGTCCAACAGCCTGCAGTTCGCCTCCGGTGGAGTCGGCCCGCTTGTCACGCTGTGGGCGCGGACTCGGGGCAACCTCGACGTCAGGGCGGTGTCGGCGATCAATTCGATGCCGCTCTATCTCAACACCCGGAATCCGAACGTAAAGACGATCAAGGACTTCACGGAGAGGGACCGCATTGCGCTGCCTGCGGTCAAGGTGTCGATCCAGGCGGTCACGCTGCAGATGGCGGCCGAGAAGGCATTCGGAGAGGGGCAGCAGAACAAGCTCGATGCGCTGACGGTCTCGTTGTCCCACCCCGATGCGCAGACGGCGCTGCTTTCCGGCGCAAGCGAGATCAACTCGCACTTCAGCTCGCCGCCGTTCCAGTATCAGCAGCTCGAGAAGCCGGGGATTCGCACCGTCGTCTCCTCCTACGACGTGCTCGGTGGACCCGCGACGTTCAACCTGGTGTGGACGACGAGCAGGTTCAGAAACGAAAACCCCAAGCTCTACGAGGCGTTCGTCAAGGCGCTCGACGAGGCGACCGCACAGATCAACGGCAACAAGCGCGCCGCAGCCGAGGCCTACCTCCGGATCTCGAAGGACAAGGACACGCTGGACGACATCGTGAAGATGCTGAACGACCCGGCGATCGTCTACACGACGACGCCCCAGAACGTGATGAAGTATGTGAACTTCATGTACAAGGTCGGCTCGATCAAGGTTCAGCCCGATTCGTGGAAGGACCTGTTCTTCCCGAACGCGCACGGTCTCCAGGGCAGCTGATGTCTGGCACGGCGCTTCCCACGGATGCGCTCGCGCTGCCGGACCTCGCCGCCATTCGCGCGGCGCAGGCGCGGATCGCCGCGCATGTCCATCGCACGCCTGTCTTGCGCAGCAGCGCGCTCGACGCGGCTGCCGGCGCGCGGCTGTTCTTCAAGTGCGAGAACTTCCAGAAGGTCGGTGCATTCAAGGCGCGCGGGGCCGCCAACGCCGTGTTCTCGCTCTCCGACGACGAGGCGCGGCAGGGCGTGGTCACCCACTCCTCGGGCAACCATGGTGCGGCACTTGCCTACGCGGCGGCACGCCGTGGTATTCCTGCGTGGGTGGTGATGCCCGACAACGCGCCGAAGATCAAGCAGGACAACGTGCGCGGCTTCGGGGCGACGGTGCGCTTTTGTGCGCCCACGGCGGCGGCGCGAGTCGCCGCCTGCGCCGAAGTTGAGCGCGACACGGGCGCGACGCTCGTGCATCCGTACGACGATCCGCGCGTCATCGCCGGGCAGGGCACCGCGGCGCTCGAGTTGCTCGAGGACGTCCGCGATCTCGATATCGTCATAGCGCCGGTCGGCGGCGGTGGCCTGCTGTCGGGGACGGCGATTGCGGCGAAGGGCGTGAAGCCGTCGATCCGCGTGTTCGGCGCCGAGCCCGCGCTCGCCGACGATGCCGCGAGGAGTTTCCGTTCCGGGGAGCTCGAGCCCGTGGCGCCGACGACAACGGCGACGATTGCCGACGGGCTGCGCACACCGCTGTCGCCGCGCACGCTGCGGGCGATCCGCGCAGCGGTGGACGCGATCGGCACCGCGAGCGAGCGGTCCATCATCGCGGCGATGCGGCTCACGTGGGAGCGCATGAAGATCACGATCGAGCCGTCGTGCGCGGTGCCGCTCGCCTGCCTCATGGAGGCGACACTGGACGTGAAGGGCGCTTGCGTGGGGGTCATCCTCACGGGCGGCAACGTCGACCTGGACCAGCTGCCGTGGCAGAGCTAGCAGGCCGGCTGGCGCCGCCGCTGCTCGAAGTGCGCGGCGTCACGCTGCAGTATAAGACGCGCGACCATCTTGTCACGGCGACCTATCGCGTCGACTTCGAGGTCTTCCGCTCCGACCGTTTCATCCTGCTCGGGCCTTCGGGATGCGGCAAGTCGACGCTGCTGAAGGCGGTGGGAGGCTACATGAATCCGGTCGAAGGCGAGATACGCTTGAAGGGTGCCGCGGTAACGCGGCCGGGCCCGGACCGGATGATGGTATTCCAGGAGTTCGACCAGCTGCTGCCGTGGAAGACCGTCAGGGAGAATATCGTCTTTCCGCTCGTCACCAGTGGCAAGTTCGGCAGGCGTGCCGCGCAGGAAAAGGCGCGCGAGGCGATCGACAAGGTGCACCTCACCAAGTTCGCCGACAGCTTTCCGCACACGCTGTCGGGGGGAATGAAGCAACGCGTCGCGATCGCCCGGGGAATGGCGATGGAGCCCGATATCCTGCTGATGGATGAGCCGTTCGCTGCGCTCGACGCGTTGACGCGGCGGCGCATGCAGGACGAGTTGCTGGCGCTATGGAACGACACGCGCTTCACGGTGCTTTTCGTCACCCATTCGATCCCGGAGGCGATCAAGGTGGGCAGCCGCATCCTGCTACTCTCGCCTCATCCGGGGCAGGTGAAGGCGGAGCTCAACAGCCTGCCGGTCGATGCCCCGGCCGCGGAAACGATCGCGCTGGAGAAGCGTATCCACGGGATGCTCTTCGCGGACGCGATCGAGCAAGAGGAGATGCCGCATGGGTGAACCCGCCGCAGGTCTCGCCGATCCGCCGATGCGCCCGGACGTGCACAAAGAGCCCGTCGCGGGGAGCGCCATCGGCGTCGTCCTGAAGCCGCTGTCCGTGTTCGAACGCCTCCGCAATCAGGCAGCGTTGCGCAAGCTCGCAATTCTCGTGCTGCTCGCGCTGGTGTGGGAAGGTTACGCGCGATGGCTCGACAATCCGCTGCTGTTCCCGACGTTCACGGCTACGATCGAGGCGTTCGTGCAGGCAATCGTCGGCGGCGACCTGTTGCAGAAGGCGTTCACTTCGCTGCGCGTGCTGCTGATCGGCTATGCCGCGGGAATCGCCTGTGCGGCCGTCCTGACGGTTGTCGCGATTTCCTCCCGCATCGGCACCGACCTGCTTGAGCTGCTGACGTCGATGTTCAACCCGCTGCCCGCGATCGCCCTGCTGCCGCTCGCGCTGATCTGGTTCGGCTTGGGCTACGGGAGCATCGTCTTCGTCATCATCCATTCGGTGCTGTGGGCGGTTGCGCTCAACACGCATTCCGGATTTCTTTCCGTGTCCAACACGCTGCGCATGGTGGGCCGCAACTACGGGCTCTCAGGCCTTCCCTACGTCGGCAGGGTACTGATCCCGGCGGCGTTTCCCAGCATCCTGACCGGCCTCAAGATCGGCTGGGCGTTCGCGTGGCGAACGCTGATCGCCGCGGAACTCGTTTTCGGCGTGTCGTCGGGCTCGGGCGGCCTCGGCTGGTTCATCTACGAGAACAAGAACCAGCTCGAGATCCCGAGCGTCTTTGCCGGATTGCTCACCGTGATCGTGATCGGCCTCATCGTCGAGAACGTGATTTTCCGCACGGTCGAGGCACGCACGGTGCGGCGTTGGGGCATGCAGTCCTGAGAATCGCGAAACGCCGTGTTCCGCACCGGCAATGGCGCTCGATGAAGACTCCTGACATCCACTGCCCCGCGTGCCGCTGGCGCCCGGGCCCCGACGCCCGCTGGACATGCCTGCCAGCCTGCGGCACCGTCTGGAACACTTTCGCGACCGGCGGCGTGTGTCCCGGGTGCGGCGTTCGTTGGCATCGCACCCAGTGCCTTGCCTGCACCGTTGTTTCGCCGCATCGCGATTGGTACCACGATCCGCAAGAGGATCCGGCTGTTCGCGGCGAGCGCGAGCATGCGCTCCGGAACTGAACTCCTTTGAGCCGGACGACGATGCACGTTCCCATACCCGACTATCCGCGGTTCCACCTCGCGTTTCCGGTCACCGATCTCGCAGAGGCGCGCCGCTTCTACGGCGACTTCCTTGGCTGCGCCGAGGGCCGCTCCTCGAACGGCTGGGTCGATTTCGACTTCTTCGGGCACCAGATCGTCGCGCACAGTGTCGCGCGCGCGCAGATGACGGACGCGACGAGCCTCGTCGATGGCCAGAACGTGCCGGTGCGCCATTTCGGAGTCGTCCTGGGACTTCCCGAGTGGCATGTTCTCGCCGACCGTTTTCGTGCGGCGGGCGTGCGCTTCATCATCGAGCCGTACGTCCGCTTCAAGGGCGAGCCGGGCGAGCAGGCGACGATGTTCTTCCTCGATCCTTTCGGCAACGCGCTGGAGTTCAAGGCATTCGCCGACATGGGTCGCCTGTTCGCGAAATAGAATAGGCGCTCGTCATGCGGATTCTCGTTCCCGCGACCGGTGCGAATGCGCTCGCCGTCGCCGAGTACGTGATCGGCACCGCGACGTCGCCGCTGCGCGGCGCTTTCGCGTCAGGTGCCAAGGTGGCGGCCGGCAAGTGGCCCCGGGCGGCGCTGTCCAGCGGACGCGAGATCCACGGGAAGACGCTCGGCATTGTCGTCTTCGGCGGCATCGGGCGCCCGAGCGGGCGGCTCGCGCGAGCGCTCGGCATGACGGTCGTTGCGCCCAGCCCCGAGGTCGCCGCGGACGCAGCCGTGTGGGCCGACGAAGGTGCGGAACCGCGGTCACTGGATGCGCTCATCGCCGAGGTCGCCCTCGCGCAGGCATTGCGCAGCGGCCGGCTCGGAGCGCTGCGATCGACGTGTTCGCGCAGGAGCCGCTTCCCGGCTGCCCGAGTCTCGTGCTGACTCCGCAGGTCGCCGGCGTCGCCGCGGAGTCGAATACCCGCGTCTTGACGCTGATCGTGGCGCCGCCCTCAAAGGAAATGCGATGCCGTGCATGACGCTGCCCGAACTGACCGATCTCGCGACGCGCGCGTTGGCGGCGAGCGGCGCCCATCCGGCGATGGCGCTCGCGACGGCTCGCGCGCTCGTGGCGGCCGACGCGCAAGGGCTCGCCTCGCATGGCGTGTCGCGCGTTCCGCAGTACGCAACGCATCTGCGCAACGGCCGCGCGGACGGCAATGCGGTGGCGGACGTCGTGAAGTCGAAATGCGGTGCGGTCCTGGTCGACGCCAGGTGCGGCCTTGCCTTTCCGGCCTGCGAGCTCGCGGTGCGCGAGGCAATCCGGCGCGCACACGAGTACGGCGTTGCGTTCGCGGGCGTCACCAACAGCCACCATTTCGGTGTTGCGGCCTATCATCTCGAGCCGGTCGCGCACGAAGGGATGGTCGGTCTCGTGTTCGGCAATTCTCCGGCGGCGATGCCGGCCGCCGGCGGCAAGCGCCCGCTGTTCGGCACCAATCCGATCGCGGCGATCTTCCCGCGGCGCGGCGGCGTTCCGCTTGTGATCGACCTGTCGCTCTCCGAAGTCGCGCGCGGCAAGCTGATGGTCGCGGCAAAGGAAGGGAAGTCGATCCCGCTGGGTTGGGCGCTCGACAGGGACGGCCGCCCGACGACGGATCCCAAGGCAGGACTCGAAGGCTCGATGTTGCCATTCGGCGGCGCCAAGGGGGCGATGCTCGCACTGGTCGTCGAACTGCTTGTCACCGCGCTTACGGGGGCGGCACTCGGCTTCGAGGCCAGCTCGTTTTTCGTGGACGAGGGGAACAGGCCACGCATCGGCCAGGCGTTCCTCGTCGTCGATCCCGATGCGCTCGCGGGGCAGGCGACGTATCTCGAGCGCGTCGAGACGCTGCTGCACGCGATGGCGGAGGATGCCGGCGTGAGGCTGCCCGGTGCGCGGCGCGGCGCGCTGGCCGAGAAGGCGATGGCCGAGGGCGTGGAGGTACCACAGGCGCTTGCGGATCAGCTTACGCGCCTCGCGGCCGGGCGGGGCTAAAGACGGTTCACCGCGGCATCGCCGCGACGATCGCCTCGCGCAACGGATTGAACACGCCGGGCGCCGCGGCAATCACTTCGTGGGTGCGAAGGAACTCCGGCGTACCCGCGAGATCGCCGACGCGACCTCCGGCCTCGTTGACGAGCAGCGCGCCGGCCGCAACGTCTCCCGCCTTCAGGCTCATCACCCAGAAGCCGTCGATTCGGCCCGCTGCCAGATAGGCGAGGTCGAGTGCGCTGGCACCCGCCCGCCGCACGCCGCCACAGCGGTGGGCGAGCGCGTTGAACACGGGGAGGTAGGCCGCAAGCCGCGGGCTCTTGCGCGTCGGAACGACCGTCGCGACCAGCGCATCCTCGAGTCGGGTGCAGGCCGAAGTGTGGATCGGTGCGCCGTTCAGCTGCGCACCCTTGCCGCGAACCGCCGTGAAGAGTTCGTCGTGCAACGGGTCGAGCACAACGGCGTGCGTGAGCTCCGTGCCGTGCGCGAGCGCGATGGACACCGCGTAGTAGGGAAATCCGTGCACGAAGTTCAGCGCGCCGTCGATCGGGTCGATGATCCACTTGTACGGCGAGTCGCCCTTGGCCCCCTTCACGTCGCCCGACTCCTCGCCATGGATGCCGTGGTCGGGAAATGCCGCGGAGATCGTGGCGATGATCGCCTGCTCGGCTTCTTCATCGGCGCCCGAGACGATGTCGCCATGCTCCTTGGAGAACGTCGGAAGCCGCTTGAGGTCGCGCGACGCGTCGACGATGACCGACGCCGCCCGGCGCGCGGCGCGAACTGCAACGGCGAGCACCGTGTCGCTCACGAGCGTCACGGCTTGCTCCCGTTCAGCTCCTCCTGCTCGAGCAGCAGGTAGGTGCCATAGGCGTTGATGCGATTGGCGGGTTCGAACGCCGGCAGCGTCCTGAACTTCGACCAGTCGGTCTTTGTGTAGGCTTCCTCGAACGGTTCCATCTCGCGCACCGCGCGTCCCATCGCCTGGCGCAGGTAGAGGAGGTAGTCGCGGGTGAGCACGAGGTCGCGCTCGACGTCCTTCGACGCCGGCCCGTGGCCGGGAACGACGACCGCAGGCTTCAACACGATCATCTTGTTCATCGCCTTCAACCAGCCGGCGCTGTCGGCGTTGCCGACGAACGGTATGCGCCCGGCGAAGATCAGGTCGCCGGCAAAGAGCAGCCGGTCCTCGACCACGTACATCATCGTGTCCTCGGGCGAATGCGCGCCCTCGGAGTAGAGGAGGCGAAACGTGAGTCCGCCCAGCCGGAAGTCGGTGTCGCCGTCGATCCAGACATCGGGCTTCACCACGACCGTCTTCTCGTCCACCCATGGAAAGAGGTCCATTCGCCGCTGCTGCAGGCGTTCGAGGGCGAGACCCGACGTGAAATACGCTTCGCCCTTGCGATGCGCCCAGATTTCCGCGCCTGCCTCCTTGAACACCTGCAGGCCATAGACGTGGTCGGCATGGTAGTGGGAGACGACCACGCGGCGGATCGGCTGCGGCGTCACCTTGCGGATCGCCGCGACCATCGCGCGCCCGAGCGGCGGGGAGCCGAGCGCGTCGAACACGACCACACCGTCGCTCGTCACGACAAAGCCCGCGTTCGACATGAAGCCCTTGTTCTGCGCGCTGGCCATGCCGGCTTCCCCCTGGAAGAACCAGCCGTGCGCGGAGACCTGCTGCGGCTGCAGCACGAACTCCGCGGGCGCAGGAGACTGCGCGTAGGCGGCATGGGCGGCGACCGTCAGCCACGACAGAAGCGCGAAGGCATACAGGCGGAGCATCGGATTCCCGGACCGGCAGCGCGCGCGCAACCGGGCGCGACGGAGCCAATAGCAGCGATTGTACCGCTCGAGGCTGCGCGGGTTCAGCGCGCGCTGTCCGCGCGATAGCGCGCGACGAATCCGCGGTCGATCGCGTCCTTCCAGCGCCAGACGAGGCGGCCGCCGAATGCAAGCGGCCCCCACGCCGCAATTGCAGAGCGCTCGCCGGTAGCCACCAGCGCGAGCGTACGACGTTGCGGAACGTAGCGCCCGAGTGCCTGGCCGCGCAACCAGCGGCGCAGGTTGCCGGCAAGGATCGGCCCCTGCCGAACCGCGTAGACGCCCGACCGAGGATGCGGCCGTCCGTCCTGCGAGGCGCAATCCCCGGCGGCGAATACGAAAGGATGCGAGCGCGAGCGCAGGTGGTCGTCGGTGCGAACGAATCCCTGACGATCGCACGCGAGCCCCGATGCCGCAAACCACGGCGCCGCCGCGGCACCCACGGCCCAGTACACGCGATCGGCGGCGATGTGGACGCCGTTGTCGAGCTCGACGTCGCGCTCGCTCACGCGCCGCACGAGGCATCCACGATGCATCGTCACGCCACGCCGTTCGACTACGCGTTCGAGGCGCGAGGCGAGCGCGGCCGAAACGTTCCATTCGCCGCAGACGAAGTGGAACGTGGGCTCGGGCGAGACCCCGAGCGCGCGCAACCGGTATTGCATCGAAAGCAGCGTTTCGCAGCCGCCAAGCCCGCCGACGACGACGATCGCGTGCACCGAGCCGGCGCGCGCGGCCGCTACGGTCTCCGCCCATGCGGCCAGGAAGCCTGCAATCGGCTTGATCGGGGTCGCATGCGTCGCCGCGCCCTCGGCCAGCAATGCGGGCACCGAGCCCACATCGAGCGAAACGAGATCGAAGGCCACCCGCGTGCCGTCCGCGCATGCGGCATGCCGGTGCGCGACATCGAGTTCGACGACGCGATCGACGACGAAGCGGCCGCCGGCCCGGTCGACCAGCGGTGGCAGCGCGATATGAATGTCGTCATGCGTGTAGTGCCCGGCGACCAGGCCGGGAAGCATGCCGGAATAGGGGGTGAGCGGAGCCGGCGAGATCAGCGTGAGTTTGACGCCTGGCACAGGTTCACGTCCGAACTGCCGCAACACCTCGACATGGGCATGCCCGCCGCCGACGAGCAGGAGTCGGCGCTCCGGCATCGGTGCTTAAGCGACCTTCACGCCGAGCATCATTCCGCCGTCCTCGTGCTCCAGATTGTGGCAATGGAACAGGTAGGTCTGCGGCGCGTCGAACGGCAGGCGGAAGTCGATGGCGAGGCGGACGCTTTCGCCGGGCCAAACGAGCACCGTGTCCTTCCAGCCGAGGTCGGTGGCGAGCCGTCCCTGTCCGTGGGTCGCGAGCGGGGCCAGTAAATCCGGGGAGGTCTCACGTTCCACCACCTGGAACTGCACGCCGTGCAGGTGCATCGCGTGCGGCATGCTCGTGTGGTAATTGCGGAGCAGCCACACCTCGGTTGCGCCGCGCGCGATCTCGATCGGCGTCTCACCCATTGCGTAAACGCGGTCATTGATGCGCCAGCGGCCCTTGTTGAAGCTCATGCGGAACGGCCGCTCGTTCGCACCGTCGGTCGGGATGCGCGGAATCGCGGAGAGCGTTGCCGGCACGGTACGCCGATAGTCGACCTTCTTCCGCACGCGCAGCGCAAGCAGCGGATGCCGTGTGCCTTCGGGCCACGCGCTGTGCGCCGGTTCGGCTTTTGCGTCCGCTGCTGGCGCGGGCACGTGGCCGGCCATCGCCGGCGGTACGGGCGCATTCGTGGCCGCTTCCGGCAGCAGGTCCTTGTGCATCGGGTCGAATCCGCGCGTTTCGAGCACGATCGTCTCGCCGACCTTGCGTTCGCGCAGGTCGATCAGCACGTCGATTCGCTCCGCGGGAGAAAGGAAGCACTCGTCGCAGCGGACCGGTGCCGACAGGAGGCCACCGTCGGTTCCGATCAGCGTGAAGTAGAGCGGCTTGCCATCGCCGTCGTGCAGGCCCAGCCGGTACGTGCGGGCATTGGAGGCGTTGAGAATGCGAAAGCGGTACACGCGTGTCGCGACCTCGAGCCACGGTTCGGCTTCGCCGTTGACGGTGGGACGCTCGCCGAAGAAGCCGAGATGTCGGTCGACTATCGTTGGCGCGTAGCCACGACCGCGGCGATCCTGCAACACGAGCGGGAACTCGGTTGCTCCGGGCAAGAGATCGAGCGCCGCGCGCAATGCCCGATCCTCGGCATCGCTGACCTCGATCAATCCGAACAGGCCGCGGTAGGCCTGTCCCGCCGAGAGGCCGTGCGGATGCGGGTGATACCAGTAGAGCCCGGCGCGATTGCGCACGGGGAAGTCGTACACGTGGCGCTCGCCGGGCGCGGCGAGCGTGAAGCCCGCGCCGTCGTTCGCGGTGTCGTTCGTCAAGCCGTGCCAATGCACGATGGTCGGCTCGTCGAGCGCGTTGGCAAGCTCGATCCGCAGGCGCTCTCCGCGCTCGACGACGAACGTGGGGTTGCGCACTGCGTGCCCGTCGCGCGCGGTCGCATAGCATAGCGCCCACGGCGCCATGTCGCCCGCGGGCGCCGGGCCCGCACGCAGCGCGACGGGCGATCCGGCGGGGGCGAGCCGCGCGAACCACCCGGTCTCCCCGCCGATGGGCAGCGGTGCCCCGGGACCGGCCGCGCAGAGGTCGGCTGGAAGCGAGGGGCTGTCCGTACGCGCGGGCCAGACGACCCCGGCGATGCCAGCCGCCGCGCACGCGCCCAGAAAGGCGCGGCGACCCGTGTCCGGCGTCGCGCTCATCGTCCCGCCGGCATGCTGGCGTTGCGCGACGCAATGCCGCGGTGGCCGCTCACGGTGCGCTGCGCTTGTGATCAGCGAATCGTGACGCCCCAGGGAAGGTCACCGACGGCGATGTCCGCGATCTTCTGGTTCGTCGCCGTGTCGATGACAGCGACCGCGTTGGAGCGCCCGCATGCGACATAGAGCTTCTTGCCGTCCGGTGTGAGCCCCATGTTCCACGGCCGCCGCCCGACGGAGATCGTGGCGACGATCGCGTTGGTCGCCGTGTCGATCACCTGCACCGTTCCTTCGCCGCCCGACGTCACGAACACGCGCTTGCCGTCCGGGTGGGCGAGCACCCCGTTGGAGCGCTTGCCGGCCTTGATCCGCGCGATCACGTCGTGCGTCTTCGTGTCGAACACGTTCACCAGGTCGGCGTTTTCCGCGGCAACATAGGCGCGGCTGCCGTCGGGGAGGAAGGCGATGCCGCGCGGTCTGTTGCCCACCTTCACCGACTTGACCAGCGTGCCGCTGTCCACGTCGAAGATGTCGACGCTGTCGGCTTCCTCGGCGCTCGCGTAGATCCATTTGCCATCGGGGCTCCAGACCGCATGCTCGGGATTCTTGCCCTTCATCTTGAGCGTGCGCTCGACCTTGAGCGAGGTCGTGTCGACGATCAGTACCTGGTCGTTCTCCTCGATCGCCGCGGTCAGCCGCTTGCCGTCCGGGGAAAGGTAGATCGCCTCCGGCGAGTCGCCGAGCGCGAGCTTGCCCGCCTGCGCATCGTTGCCGAGGTCGACGACGACGAGCGCATTGCCGGTCTGGTCGCTGACGTAGAGGCGGGCGCCGTCCGGGGAAACCGCGAGACTGCGGGGCTTCTGGCCGAAGCGCAGTGTCTTGACGACCTTGTCGGTGGCGGTGTCGATCACGGAGATCGTCGCCGATCCCTCGTTGCCGACGTAGGCGAACGGCGCAGCGGCGAGCGGCAGCGCAACGAAGCCCGCCGCCAACAGCACCGCCCGGGCGAATTGTGGGAGTGGCATTGTTCGATCTCCAGTTGCAATACAATGCAATGCAGATTCCATGGCGCGCGAGCCCCGCGTGTCACGCCAATGCTACACGAGCTTTCCCGCCCCATGCCCTGCCGGTTGTACGCATCGCGCAACCGGGTCGCCGTTGCGGTCGCCACAGTGCTCGCGTCCGCCTTGTCGACGCCGGCGCATGCGCAGAGCGAGGGCGTGCTCGACCCCGTCGTCGTCACCGCCACGCGAGAGCAGCAGCGCAGCTTCGACCTTCCCGTGTCGATCGACACGATCGGACGGCGCGAGATCCAGCAGGGCGAGCCGATGATCAATCTCTCCGAGTCGCTCGTGCGCGTTCCCGGGATCGTGGCGCTCAATCGCTGGAATTACGCGCAGGACCTGCAGATCAGCTCGCGCGGATTCGGCGCGCGGGCGACGTTCGGCGTGCGCGGCATTCGCCTCTACCAGGACGAGATCCCCGCCACGATGCCCGACGGCCAGGGGCAGACCGGCAGCTTCCAGCTCTTCTCTACCGACCACATCGAAGTGCTGCGCGGACCGTTCTCGACGCTGTACGGCAACGCGGCGGGCGGCGTGATCACCGTGTTCACCGAATCGGGCACCCCGACGCCGGAACTCACGCTCAACGTCGGTGCCGGCAGCTTCGGCAGCTGGACGTCGGGCGCCAAGCTGACCGGGACGTACAACGGCGTCGGCTACGTCGCGGCCGGCACCACATTCCAGACCGACGGCTTTCGCGAGCACAGTGCGGCGGAGCGCAATCTTGCGGCAGCGAAGCTCTCGTTCGCGCTGGGGCCGCAGACGAGCGTCACGATCCTCGGCACGCTGCAGGACCAGCCGGAGTCGCAGGACCCGCTCGGTCTCACGCGCGCGCAGTGGGAGGCGGATCCGCAGCAGGCCGACCCGGTGGCGCTGCTCTTCAACACGCGCAAGACCGTCCATCAGCTGCAAGGCGGCCTGCGGCTGGATCAGGTATTCGGCGACGACACGACGGTGCGCTTGACCGGGTACGGCGGCTCGCGGCAGGTGCGTCAGTACCTCGCGCTGCCGGGAACGTTGCCCACGTCCTCCGGTGGCGTGACCGACCTCGACCGCGATTACGGCGGCGCGAGCCTCAAGCTCTTCCAGCGCTTCACCGTCGCGGAGCGCCCGCTCACGCTGGTTGTCGGCGTCGACTGGGACACGCAGCGCGAGCGGCGACAAGGCTTCGTCAACAACAATGGCAACCTCGGCGAGCTGCGCCGCAACGAGATCGATACGGTCAGCGACAACGACTACTACCTTCAGCTCCGCTGGGATATTGCGCCGCGCTGGAGCGCAATCGCGGGCGTCCGTTCGAGCAACGTGCGCTTCAAGTCGCAGGACGAATACATCACGCCGGCCAACCCGGACGACAGCGGCAGCCGCACCTATCGCCAGACGACGCCGGTGGCCGGTGTCGTGTTCCATGCGACCGAATCGCTCAATCTCTACGCGAACTACGGCCAGGGCTTCGAGACGCCGACGTTCGCCGAGCTTGCCTACCGGCCGGTAGGGGCAGGGGCAGGGCTCAACTTCGACCTCCAGCCCGCGTCCAGTGCGACCGCCGAAGTAGGCGTCAAGGCGATTCTCGCGCGGAGACACAGGCTGAACGCGGCGCTGTTCGGCGCCAACACCGACGACGAGATCGTCATCAACGCGGCCACGGGCGGGCGCACGACCTACAAGAACGCCGGCAAGACGCGCCGCTGGGGTGTCGAGCTCATGTACGACGGCGACCTCGGCCAGGGTTTCACTGCCCACGTCGCCTATACCTATCTCAGGGCCTGGTTTGCCTCCGACGTCGTGACGGGCCAGCCGCCCGCGATCGTGCCAGCCGGCAATCGCCTGCCCGGGGTGCCGGCGCAGACCGCGTACGGCGAGTTGGCGTGGACCCCGGCGCCGTTGCCATGGCTCAACCTCGCGGCCGAATTGCAGTACGTCGCGCAGATCTATGTCAACGATCGCAACAGTGAAGCCGCGCCGGCGTACACGGTGGCGAATCTCCGTGCCGCGGTCGAGCGCCGCGTCGGCAACTGGAATCTGCGGGCATTCGCGCGCATCAACAACGTCGCCGACGTCAACTACGTCGGCTCGGTGATCGTGGGCGACACCAACGGCCGCTACTACGAGCCGGCGCCCGGTCGCAACTACTTCGCGGGCTTCACGGCGAATGTCGGATTCTGAACGGCGCTACACGAGCGTGGCGGTCGCGCTGCACTGGCTGATCGCGATCGCGGTGATAGGGCAGTTCTTCTGGGGCTGGTGGATGCAGGAGATTCCCAAGCAGCCACCGGGGGTGCGCGCGGACGCGTTCAATCTGCACAAGTCGATCGGTCTGTCGATCTTCGGATTGATGGTGTTGCGCCTTGTCTGGCGGATCGCTCACCGGCCGCCGCCGCTCCCGCCGATGCCGCGCTGGCAGTCGCGCCTCGCCCACGCCAACCACGCGCTGCTCTACGCGACACTCGTTCTGTTGCCGCTCACGGGCTACCTGGGTTCGGTATGGAGCGGCTATCCGGTGAGGTATTTCGGCACGACTTTACCGGCGTGGGGCGTGAAGAGCGAGGCGCTCAAGAACGCGATGAGCGCCGCGCACCTCGCGCTCACGTGGCTCCTTGCGGTCGCCGTTACGCTGCACGTCGCCGCTGCGGCGAAGCACGCGCTGATCGATCGCGACGGCCTGCTGCGCCGGATGTGGTTCCCGCGGCGGCCGCAGCGAGGCGACCGCGTCTCGGCCTAGGACTTCGGCGATGCCTGGTCGAGCAGCTTCGCGGTCTCGGCGTGTTTGTTCTCGAGTGCGATATCCTGCGCGGTCTTGCCGCGGTTGTCCCTGGGGTCGGTCTTCGCGCCGGCGGCGAGCAGCGCCTTGATCGCATCGTTGCGGCCATAGCCCGCGGCCCACATGAGCGCGGTAAGGTCGTTCTCGTAACGCTGGTTCGGGTCGACGCCCTTCGCGAGCAGCTGCCGCACGACGTCGACATGGCCTTCGCCCGCGGCGTAGATCATCGCCGTCTTCTTGACGCGGTCCACGGGCGTCAGGTCGGCGCCGCGCGCGATGAGCAGCGCGACGATCTCGCCATTTCCCGCGTAGGCGGCCGCCATCAGCGGCGTGATGCCGTTGAGCGCGGGCTGATTGACGTCGGCACCGGCGTCGACCAGCCGCTTGGCCATCGCGAACTGGTTGCGCTTCAGCGCAATGATGAGCGCGCTTTCTCCCAAGCGGTTGCGCGAGTTGATCGCCGCCCCCTCGGCCAGCGCCCGCGCGACCCCGGCCTCGTCGTTGGTGCGGGCCGAGACGAGCAGACGCGCGTTGACGGACTCGTCGGTGGCGGGTTGCGCAAGGGCGGGCGCGGCGATTACCGAAAGCACCAAAGGAATGATGAGACGAATGTACATGAGGTCGCCTGGCGTTTTGATGCAGCGCACAATGCAGGAAGGACTTTGCAACGGCAAGAGATTGGACTATAACAAACGCCTCGCGGGATGCCGGACCTGGCGTCGCGGGTCGTCGGTAATTTCGCGGTCAATCAAGGGGAGAGTGCGCATGGGGGGTGTCAAGGGTTTGTCGATCGCAGTGGCGGCCACGGTCTTCGCGGCCGGCGTCGGCGTGGCGGGCGCGCAGGAGGTTACGGGCGGGGCAACGAAGAAGGCGATGGACGTCAAGGCCAACGTTGCGGTCTCGCAGGACATGCTGAACAAGGCCGGCGGCAATGCTGCGAACTGGCTGCACAGCAACGGCAGCTACGAGCAGACGCGCTACTACCCGGGCAAGCAGATCAACGCTGCCAACGTGAAGAACCTGCGTCCCGCGTTCGTGTTCCAGACCGAGGTGCTGGAGTCGATGGAGACGGCGCCCATCGTCATCAACGGCGTCATGTTTCTGACGACTTCCTTCAACCACGTCTACGCGATCGACGCGACGACGGGCCAGGAATTCTGGCACTACAAGCACAAGATGGGGCCGATCACGACGTTCTGCTGCGGTCCGAACAACCGCGGCGTGGCGATCGGCAACGACCGGCTTTTCATGGGCACGCTGGACGCCAAGCTCGTCGCGCTCGATGCCAAGTCCGGCAAGCTTCTGTGGGAAACGCAGATCGCCGACCCCGAGAAGGGCTATTCGGAAACGATGGCGCCGGTGTACGTCGACGGCAAGGTGCTGATCGGAACCAACGGCGGCGAATACGGCGTTCGCGGCTTCGTCAAGGCATTCGACGCCAACGACGGCAAGCTGCTGTGGACGTTCTACTCGATCCCGGAGACGGGCCAGGAGGGTGTCTGGGCGGTCAACGACGCGACCGGCCGCAACATGAAGCGCGACATCGCGGCCGAGAAAAAGCAGCTCGCCGAAAAGGGCGGCGCCTTCTACCAGACACTGGGTGGTGGCGTCTGGATGGCGCCCGCGGTGGATCTCAAGACCCGCACCGTGTTCTTTGTCGCCGGCAACCCATCGCCGGACCTCTACGGGGCCGAGCGCCCGGGCGACAACCTGTACACCAACTCGATGGTCGCGATCGACCTCGACAAGGGCACGTACAAGTGGCACTTCCAGTACATCGCCCATGACGTGTGGGACCTCGACGCCGTGAGCCCGCCGATCCTGACGCAGGTGAAGGACGGCAGCGGCAAGATGGTCGATGCCGTCATTCACGGCGGCAAGACCGGCCATATCTACGTGCACGAGCGCGCGACGGGCAAGCTGATCCGCTTCTCGGAGGCGATGATCCCGCAGGAGAACATGTGGGTGCTGCCGACCGCGCAAGGTGCGCGCATGCTCCCCGGTGCGAACGGCGGCGTCGAGTGGTCGCCGATGGCGATCGACCCGGGCCTGCGGCTCGCGTTCGCGGCCAACCTGCACCAGCCGATGACCTACCACGTCGAGGCCGCGCAGTATCCGGGCGGCAGCAAGCTGTGGCTGGGCGGCGCGTTCAAGACGATACCGGGCGAGGAGCAGTGGGGTCGACTGGTCGCGGTCAACATGGACACGGGCAAGGTCGCCTGGGGCGTGAAGACCCCGCAGCCGCTGATCGGCGGCGTGCTTGCCACGGCCGGCGGCCTCGTCTTCAACGGCGAAGGCAACGGCTGGTTCAAGGCATTCGACAGCAAGACCGGCAAGGAGCTGTGGAAGTACCAGTGCGGCGCGGGCGTCAACGCGCCGGCCGTTTCCTACACGATCAATGGCAAGCAGTACATCGCGGTCGCAGCGGGGGGCAACACCCAGCTCGACTTCAAGCGCGGGAACAGCGTCTTCGTGTTCGCGCTCTAGGCTTTTCCGGTCGCAGCGGGAGGCGCGCGGGTTCGCGCCTCCCGTTTTTTCGTGGATCGTCCGATGCGAATCACCATCCTGCTGGCGGCGTTCGCGCTTGCCGGCACCGTTTCCGACGCGCGTGCCGATGCGGCGGCGGGCGAGAAGAAGGCCGAGACCTGTGCTGCCTGCCACGGGCCCGGGGGCAACTCCAAGATTCCGCAATACCCGATCCTCGCCGGGCAGACGGCGCGTTACATCTACCTGCAGCTCAAGGACTTCAAGGAGGGCCGGCGCACCGATCCCGCGATGTCGCCGATGGCGGCCAACCTCACCCGCGACGACATGCTGGACCTCGCCGACTACTACGCGAAGCAGAAGATGGCTCCGACCGGGTTCAAGGCCGACTCCGCGCGTGTCGCACGGGGGCAGAAGAAGTCGGACGAGGTGCTCTGCCCGATGTGCCACCTCGGCGGCTTCAAGGGGCAGAACGAGATTCCGCGCGCCGCCGGCCAATGGCCCGAATACGTGATCAAGCAGCTCAAGGACTTCAAGGCGCGCACGCGCACGAACGACGCGGGCAACATGACGAGCGTTGCCCAGACGCTGTCCGACGAGGACATGGTCGACCTCGCTCACTACATCGGCAACCTGTAGCGCTGGGCGTCTCGTGCCCAACGCGGCGCCCGTTGGGCGCTGCGCGGCGCCGCCGATCGCCCCCACCCGCGGAATCCGTTCGCGGGCCCGCTGGCATCCCGGCCGCTCCCGATGTAATCTCACGAGTTCAAGAAGAAGACGGGCGCGGGTCGCCTGCGGCCCCGGTTTCCGAAAACGAGGAGGAGCAAGATGCAGAAGTCCCTGGCGATCGACCCGGCCAAGTGCACGGGTTGCCTTCAGTGCGAGATGGCCTGTTCCTACGAGAACCTCGGCGTGTTCAATCCGGCGCGCTCGCGGATCAAGGTCTTCGATTTCCACGAAACGGGCCGCAAGGTTCCCTACACCTGCACGCAGTGCGACGAAGCGTGGTGCCTGCATGCGTGCCCGGTCGAGGCCATCAAGGTCGATGGCGCGACCGGCGCCAAGATCGTGCTGGACGCGGTGTGCGTCGGATGCAAGGTGTGCACGATCGCCTGCCCGTTCGGCACGATCAACTTCGTGCAGGAAACGGGCAAGGTGCAGAAATGCGACCTCTGCGGCGATCACCCGGCGTGCGCGGAAGCGTGCCCGACCGGCGCGATCACCTACGTCGACGCCGACTGGACCGGCCTTGCGCGCATGCGCAGCTGGGCCGCGAAGCTCGATTCGCAACCGCAAGCCTAGGGAGGATGCCATGGCCTGGACACGCAAGATCCTTCGCGTCGACCTTTCCAAGGGCACGTGCACATCCGAGCCGCTCAACATGCAATGGGCGCACGAGTATTTGGGGCAGCGCGGCCTCGCGACGAAGTACTTCACGTCGGAGGTCGACGCCAAGGTCGACCCGCTGTCGCCCGCGAACAAGCTGATCTTCGCCACCGGCCCGCTCACGGGCACGATGGCCTCGACCAGCGCGCGCTACTCGGTGATCACCAAGGGTCCGCTGACCGGCGCGATCGCCTGCTCGAACTCGGGCGGCTATTTCGGCGCCGAGCTCAAGAACGCCGGTTGGGACATGATCGTCTTCGAGGGCAAGTCGCCGAAGCCGGTGTACCTGCACGTCGAGGACGACAAGGCGGAGCTGCTCCCGGGCGACGAAATCTGGGGCAAGACCACGTGGGACACCGAGAAGATCCTGAAGAACAAGCATCAGGATCCGCAGATCCGCGTGTCGAGCGTCGGCCGCGCCGCCGAAACGGGCTGCCTGTACGCCGCCATCGTGAACGACCTGCATCGCGCCGCCGGCCGCTCCGGTGTCGGCACGGTGATGGCCGCGAAGAACCTGAAGGCGATCGCCGTACGCGGGACCAAGGGGGTCGGCGGAATCCGCGACCCGAAGGCCTTCATGCAGGCCGTCGCCGCCGGCAAGAAGGTGCTCCACGACAACGCGGTCACGGGACAGGGCCTGCCCAAGTACGGCACGCAGGTGCTGATGAACGTGATCAACGAGATCGGCGCGCTGCCCACCCGCAATCACCGCGACGTGCAGTTCGAGGGCGCCCGCAAGATCTCGGCGGAGGCGATGTACGAAAAGCGCCCGACCGACGGCAAGGCGAACCTCGTCACCAACCAGGCCTGCTTCGGCTGCACGATCGCGTGCGGCCGCATCAGCAAGCTCGACGAGGGTCACTACACGGTCGTGAACAAGCCCGAGTACTGGGGGGCGTCCGGCGGGCTCGAGTACGAGGCCGCGTGGGCGCTCGGCGCGGCGACGGGCGTGTCCGATCTCGAGGCGCTCACCTACGCGAACTTCATCTGCAACGAGGACGGATTCGACCCGATTTCTTTCGGCGCGACCGTCGGTGCGGCGATGGAGCTCTACGACCTCGGTCTCATCAAGGAGGCCGATGTCGGCTTCCCGCTGACGTTCGGCGACCCGAAGGTGCTGACGCGCCTTGCGGAGATGACCGCGCGTGGCGAGGGCTTCGGTAAGGAGATCGCGATGGGCTCCAAGCGGCTGTGCGCGAAGCACGGCAAGCCCGAGCTGTCGATGACGGTCAAGGGCCAGGAGTTCCCCGCCTACGATTCGCGCGGCATCCAGGGCATGGGGCTCGCGTATGCGACGTCCAACCGCGGTGCGTGCCACCTGCGCGGTTACACGGTCGCCTCCGAGGTGCTCGGCATCCCGGTGAAGACCGACCCGCTGACCACCGAGGGCAAACCCGCGCTTGTGAAAGCGTTCCAGGACGCGACCGCAGTGTTCGATTCGTCGGGCTTGTGCCTGTTCACGTCGTTCGCATGGACGCTGGCCGACGTGCAGCCGCAGCTGCAGACGGCGCTCGAAGGCGACTGGTCGATGGAGAAGCTCGCGGTCGTCGGCGAGCGCATCTGGAACCTCGAGCGCCAGTTCAACCTGCGCGCCGGGCTGACCAAGAAGGACGACGACCTGCCGCCGCGGCTCAAGAAGGAGCCCGCGAAGACGGGACCCGCCAAGGGACTCGCCAACGGCGTGGAGAAGATGCTGCCGGAGTACTACGCGCTGCGCGGCTGGAACACCGAAGGCGTGCCGACGCCGGACACGGTGACGCGCCTCGGATTGTAGGTACCAACTGGCTGACGTGGGCGGCCCGTGCCGCCCACGCTTTGCTTCGGGGGCTTGCGTGAGACACGTCATCATCGGAAACGGTCCGGCCGGCGTGGTCGCGGCCGAAGCGCTGCGCAAGCTCGATCCGGCGTCGGCTGTCGAGTTGATCGGCGACGAGCCGGAGCCGCCATATTCGCGCATGGCGCTGCCCTACCTGATGATGGGGCGCATCGACGAGGCCGGTACGCACCTGCGCAAGGATGCCGACCACTACGCGCGCCTGCGCATCGGCCTCGTGCAGGACCGCGTGCTGCGCGTGGACACGATGGCGCGGTCGCTGACGCTTGGAAGCGGCAGCGCGCTCGCCTACGATCGTCTGCTAATCGCGAGCGGCGCGCGTCCGGTGCGTCCGCCCATTCCGGGGCTCGAGCTTCCGGGGGTGCATTTCTGCTGGACGATGGCGGACGTGCGCTCGCTGCTCGCCGATGCGCACCGCGGCGCGCGGGTGCTGCAGCTCGGCGCCGGGTTCATCGGCTGCATCATCATGGAAGCATTGGTCGAGCGAGGCCTCGCGCTCACCGTGGTCGAGATGGGCGATCGCATGGTGCCGCGCATGATGACCCCCGCCGCGGGCGCGATGATCCGCGAGTGGTGCGAGCACAAGGGGATTTCCGTACGGTTGGGGACGCGCGTGGTCGGAATCCGCCGCGCGGGCGATGGCAAGGCGCTCGAAGCCGAGCTGGTTTCCGGTGAAAAGCTCGTCGCCGACCTGGTGATCGTGTCGGCGGGCGTGCAGCCGAACATCGAGTTCCTCGCCGGCAGCGGCATCGCGTGCGAAAAGGGGATCGTCGTCGACGGCGCGATGCAGACGAGCGTGCAGGGCGTTTTCGCCGCCGGCGATTGTGCCGAAGCTCCCGACCTGTCCACCGGAGGCCACGCGATCAGCGCGGTGCAGCCGTCCGCCGTGGACCAGGGCCGCATTGCCGCCGCGAACATGGCGGGCCGGCAAATCGCCACGCGCGGAAGCCTGACGTTCAACGTGCTCGACACGGTCGGACTCATTTCGTCCTCGTTCGGTCGTTGGTGGGGCGCCCCCGGCGGGCAGGGCGTGGAAATGATCGATCATTCCGGGTTCCGCTACCTCAGCCTGCAATTCGACGGCGAACGCATGGTCGGCGCAACCAGCATCGGGCTTACCGAGCACGTCGGGGCGCTGCGAGGGCTGATCGAGGGCGGCATCCGACTCGGCCTGTGGAAGGACCGACTGCTGGCCGAGCCGTTGCGCTTTCCGGAGGCCTACCTCGCGCGGGCACAGGCCGCCGCCTGATCGCGGATGCAGATCGCGCTCAAGCTCTACGCGTCGCTCGCCGACTACCTGCCGCCCGGGGCGCGCACGACCAACCGGCTCGAGCTCGACGTTGCGGAGGGCACGACGATCGCCGCCGTGATCGACGCGCATCAGCTGCCGCGGCGTTCGTGCCATCTCGTGCTCGTCAATGGCGTTTTCGTTCCTCCGGCCGAGCGCGCCACGCGGACGCTGGCCGAGCGCGACGAGCTTGCGATCTGGCCGCCGATTGCCGGTGGCTGATGAGGGAGTCCTGGCGTTGCGCCAGGAGATGTGGATCACGCGCGACGCCTTCCTGCGCAACCTTCCCGCTGCAGTCGCGCACGTGCCCTTCGAAGTCGTCGGCGACCAGATCCGCCATGGTCATCCCGAACGCTCGTGGCGTATCGTTCTCACACCCCTCGCGGACCGTTCGCTCGGGCTGCTCAGGTTTGCGCGCCATGACGTGGCGATCTACTTGACGGGATTCGATCCCCGCGCCGCGGCGGATTTCCTCGCGCGCTTCGAACTCCACTATCGGCGCGGCGGCGGGTGAGGGAGGCCTGCCTGCCGCACAGTGGCCGGGCCGGCGACGTACAATCCTGTCTGTCGCAGCTTCGATGAGGCAGGCACCGATGGACAGCGTCGATCTCGACGTTCTGAAGCGCAGCGCGGACTGGGCGGAGGAGGGCCGACGCGCGCTCCTCGTCACCGTCGTCAGGACGTGGGGCAGCTCGCCCCGACCCGCGGGCGCTATGCTCGCGATCCGCGATGACGGCCACGTGGCCGGCTCGGTGTCGGGCGGCTGCATCGAGGACGATCTGGTCGAACGGGTGCGGCGGGACGGACTCACCGCGACGCGGCCCGAAAGCGTCACGTACGGAGTGTCCGCCGACGAAGCGCGCCGCTTCGGCTTGCCGTGCGGCGGCACGATCCAGCTCGTGCTGGAGCCACTGACCCGCGAGTCCGGAATCCTCGCGTTGCTGCGCGAGATCGAGGCGGGCCATCTGGTCGCGCGCCGGCTCGATCTCGCAACTGGCTTCGCCACGCTGCATCCGGCCCTGGCTGCGGATACGCTCGCGTTCGACGGCCGCACGCTGACGACGATTCACGGCCCGCGCTACCGTCTGCTCGTGATCGGCGCGTCGCAGCTTTCGAAGTACCTCGCGCAGATCGCCGTGGGTCTCGACTATCAGGTGACGATCTGCGATCCGCGCGAGGAGTACACCGAGACGTGGGACGTGCCGGGCGTTACGCTGCTGCGCACGATGCCGGACGATACCGTGCTCGCGATGAAGCTCGACGAGCGCTGCGCGGTGGTCGCGCTGACGCACGACCCGAAGCTCGACGACCTCGCGCTCATGGAAGCGTTGCGCTCACCGGCGTTCTACGTCGGCGCGCTCGGCTCGCGCGCGAACAACGCGAAGCGTCGCGAACGCCTGCGCGAATTCGATCTGGTGGACGAACAGATCGCACGGCTGCACGGGCCGGTCGGCCTGCACATCGGCAGCCGCACGCCACCGGAGATCGCGGTCTCGATAATGGCCGAGATCACTGCCGTGAAGAACGGCGTCTCGTTGCCAGCCAGCGTCAGCGTGGCGGGCGCGAAGGGGATGCAGCACACCACCCCGGCTTGCGCGAACGCTGGCTGAACGCCGGGGCGGCCTACTGTCGCAGCGCAGTGAAGGGGCCGTCCAGACGGCAGCTTTCCCCTTGCTGCTGCAGCGTCAGTACGTAGCGGCCGGTCAGCCCGATCGGGGTGCTGGTGATCTCGGTCAGGTTGAGCGCTCCGGTCGCGCTCACGAATGTGTCCCCGAACGGCGTGCATTCCACGAGGCCGCTCGCGCGCGTGAGTTGGCCTTCCTGTACCGACGTGCCGACCGCCACACAGCCGAGCGTGTCGGCGTCGTACTGGCGCCACACGAACGTGGTGCCGTTGTGCACGACGCTCACCGTTCCCGCAGCCACCCCACTTAGAACCGGCTGGCCGCTGCACGACATCTTGGCATCGATCATGAGGACATACGACCCCCCGAGGTTCTCGTTCGCGAGCGTCTGGCGCCGGATCGACTTGGTCACATTGACGCCGTCGATCGAGTAGGTGAGCGAAGCCGTCGTCGCATCGCCGGGCGCGAACGTGGCCGTCCCCGCCTGGCGTGGCGTCACCGCGCCGGGGTTGAACGGCGGCGCCCCGTAGTACGGTCCCGTGGTGACGTGCAAGGCGCCGGTGAATACCGGCTGGCCCGTGGCGCTCTGGGCAGTCCGGTACAGCGTCGCGACGGCCCACGTCGGCCGGCCGTCGGGTGCGTAGATGTAGAACGTCAGGAAGAGCGTCGTGCCTTCTTGCGCGACCGTCACGCCCCAGCCGGATTCGGTTGGGTTCCACCACAGGTCGGAGTAGTTGACTGTCGCGGTGGTCGCGAATGCAGTCGGCGCAAGGAGGACGGCCGCCAGCAACGCAAGCAATGTGCGCTTCATGGGAGCCTCCATCGCGCTCACCACGCGCGCCTTCGCAACCCCGCGAGCGCGCATGAAGCGAACGCGGTTTGCTGCAACACCAATCTAGGCGGGCGCGGCCCCGAGACGTTGACGGGCGTCAACGGCGAAGCGATGAATGCGCGGACGTGCCGGAAACCATTTCGAGTCGTGCCGATTACGCGGCGCGGTCGAGTGCTGGCGATCGACCCTCGCTTCGCGTGCTCGCCATGCGCACAGCGCCATGGTTCCGCCGTTCACCGGGGCGGCGGCCCTTGCAGGACCGTCGCTGCGGGTCCTATCGCTTAAGCGCCGAGAACGCGCCGGACTCGTTGCAAGCGCCACTCGAGCCGGATCCGGCGATCGCGTAGCGGCCGATCAGTCCGGCAGGCGTGCTCGTGATCTCGTTGAACGCGAACGTGCCGGCGGCGCCGCTCGTGCACGATAACGTGCCCGCAGCCCGTGCCAGTTGTCCCTCCTGCACCGACGTGCCGCTGTACGTGCACGAGGATGCCGCGTTTGCGGGATCGGACTCCCGGTACTGGAACTGCGTGCCGTTGTGCACGATCGTCGCGTGGGTGGAGAGCTGCGCGCGCTGGGGCGCGCCGCCGGGGCAGCTGATCGTGAAATCGAGCGTGACGAGATAGCTGCCGGAGAGGTCATTGTTCTTCAGCGTCTGCCGGCGTATCGATTTCGTGACCGGGACGCCATCGACGGTGTACGACAGCGCGCCGGTCGCTGCATCGGCAGGGGTGAAGCTCGCCGTGCCCGCCGTGCGCACGATCCACGCTGCCGGGTTGTAGGGCGTGCCGAACCACGAGCCGGTGGTCGCATAAAGATTGCCGGTGAAGACCGGCAAGCCCGCCGCGGTCTGCCCCGTGCGCTCGAGCTGCGCGACGACCCACGTCGGCCGGCTGTCGGAACCGTAGATGAAGAACGTGAGGAACAGCGTGGTCTGCTGCTGATCGATCGTAACGCCCCAGCCGCTCTCGTCGGGGTTCCACCACAGGTCGCTGTAGTTGACGGTCGCAGTCGTCGCCGCGGCGGAACGGGCGAAGGCGAATGCGAATGCGACAACAAACACTGTGATCAGACGGAGCATCGAGGGTCTCGGTCGGGGCCGTCCTCGTCGCCCCGTGCACCGACATTATCGCGCTATTTCCGCTTCGCGAGCGCGATGTCGCCGTACCACGCAACGGCGGATTCGCCGGTGTTGTCGGAGTCGGTCATGATCGCGATGCCGCTGATCGGCGGCGGATCTTCGCCGAACGCGGCGCGGTAGTCGGCGACGAGATCGCGCTCGTAGTCGAGCCAACGGCCGATACGCGCCGTGCCGCTCTCGACCACGAACATCCGGACGCGATCCGTGAATGGATTGGGCACGACCGCTCCGACGGGCGAGCGCGCATCCCAGATGTAGTTGAGCCCCGCGTACGGGGGTTCCTCGCCGTAGAGGATGCGCAATGCGGAGGCGCGCGCGCGCTGCGCAAGCGACATGCGCTCGGGCACCGCGCGGAAAGTCACGTAGATCCGCGCCGGATAGTCGTCCCCGCCTTTCCGCGTCACATCCGATCCTTCGATGGCGCGATCGACCTTCCAGCGCCAGCGCAGCAGGGGCCACTCCTCGGCGGAGAGATCGAGCTTGCGGATGAGGCCCGAGGCCGAGGCCGAAGACTCCGCCTTGACGGCGACGCGGCCGTCCGCGTCCCGCGTAACCGTGTAGCGCGTATGCGCGGCGACGTTGCGGAACGTCAACGCGGTCCAGTCGGCCGGTGCCGCGGCGCCGACGCTCGCCGCGGAAAAATCGCCGACGACGAACGTCGAAACCTGCGCATGCGCACGCGGCACGAGCAGAATGAATCCCAGCAGGAAGACCAGGCCGCGTGGAGGAGTCATCGTCGCGCTACGCGGCCGCGGTTACCGGCGGCGATGCGCCCGACCGCCAGCGTGCGAGATCGGCGGCGGTGTCGACATCCCACCGCACCGGCAGCTCCTGCCAGGTTGCCCGCTGCGACGCGAGGCGGGCCCGCGTGGCCACCATCACGCCCGCGGTTCCCCAGACAATGCCGGCGAACGGATCGACATCGCGGGCAAGCCCGACCAGCACGTAGCCACCGTCCTCGGCGGGCCCGAAGACGGCGTCGTGATCGGCGAGCGCGGCGGCAGCGCGGCCCAGATACGGCGGGTCGAGCAGCGGACAGTCGCTGCCGATCAGAAGCGCGGGCACGCCGCGGGCGAGCGACAGGACGAGTGCGTGCCGCATCCGTTCGCCAAGATCGCCGCCGACCTGGTCGCGCAGCTCGATGCGATAGCGATCACGCCACGCGGCGAATTCGGGGTGGTCGCTCCGCGGTGTGCACCAGAGCTCGACCCGTCCGACGATGCCGGCCTCGCGCGCGCGACGCGCCGTCTGCAACGTCTGCTCGACCAGCTCGCGGTGCACCGCGGCCGCTTCGCGCTCGCCGATGGCGGCGGCGAGCCGGGTCTTGACGTGTCCGGGCCGCGGTTCCTTCGCGAAGATGAGCAGCGATGGCACGGGAGACGAGGGCGCCCCGTCTCCGTGATAGCGACGGGCCAGCACGCGCGGGTTCACGCCACACCAGTAGGCGAGGCGGAACGCTCCCATCTCGGCAATCGTCGCGAGGGGTCCGCGCGCATCCCAGCGCCGGCCGGACGTGACGACGGGCTCGCGGATGCACGCCGGGCGTCCCCCGGCACGCTTGAGTGCGACCGAAAGCGCGACATCTTCCATCAGCGGTTGCGGCGGAAAGCCGCCGACCTGCGCAAACAATGCACGTTCCACGAAGATCGCCTGGTCGCCGGTTGCAATGCCCGTGAGGCGCGAGCGCGCGTTCATGAGGCGCGCGACCAATGGCAGGATGCGCGCGCGGCCCTCGATCGTGACATCGAAGCGCCCCCAGAGGTATCCATCCGCAAGTGCCCTCGCAATCGATCGAGGTGCATCGCGCGGCAGCAGCGTGTCCGCATGCAGGAACAGCAATGCGTCGCCGGATGCGAAGGCCGCGCCGACGTTCATCTGCGTCGCACGGCCGCGCGGCGCATGCAGGACGGCATCTGCTCCGGGCTGCGCAAGCTCGGCCGTGCCGTCGCGGCTGCCCCCGTCGACGACGATCACTTCGTGGCCGGCGGAACGCAAAGGCGCGAGCGCGGCGAGTGTCGCGACGATCCGACCGGCTTCGTCGAGCGCGGGGACGACGATCGAAAGGCGCATCGGCGAGCGCAACGGCAGTGAGCGCAGCGCGCGGTCTAGCGTGCGGCTGCCGCTTCCAGCGCCCCGCCGCAGCTGCTGCCCTGGCCCGCGGTGCAGCCGTAGCAGTGGTTTGCCACGGCGATCGATTCGCCCTCGACCGAATGATGCAGCAGGTCCGTCAGATGGCGTCCCGTCCTGCCCGCAAGCGCGAGCGGGATCCCGAGCATCTGGTTGAAGTCGCAGTCGTAGAGGCGCCCACGCCAATCCACCGAGACGAGCGTGCGGCACATCACGCCTTCGAGGTTGTCGGGATTGTGCGCGGTGCGCAGCCGATTCATGTAGGCGGCGAACGTCCCCTGCGAAACGAGCGTCGAGCCGAAGCGCGCGATCGGCATGTTCGCGAGTGTGAACAGCCGATTGAAAACGATGCCGAAGGCCTCGCCCAGCTCGCGGCGATAGTCGGCTTCGAGCGCCTGCTGCGGCGGCGGCAGATGCGCTCCGACCGGGTTGTAGACGAGATTCAGGATGAGCCCCGACCCCGGATGCCCGTAACCCAGCGCATTCAGCTTGCGCAGCGCCAGCAGCGAGGACTCGAACACGTGCTCGCCGCGTTGCCGCTCGACGTTCTCTTTTGAGTAGCAGGGCAGCGATGCGGTGACCTCGACCTGCTCGCGCGCGAGGAACTGCGCCAGGTCTTCGAAACCCGGCTCGTTTATGACCGTCAGGTTGCAGCGATCGATCACTCGGGTGCCAAGCTCGCGGGCGGCGACGACCAGCCGGCGAAACTCGGGATTGAGCTCGGGAGCGCCGCCGGTCAGGTCGAGCGTGGGAATGCGCAGCACGCGCAGCACGCGGACGACCGTGTCGGCGGTCTCGGCCGTCATCATCTCCTTACGGTCCGGGCTCGCGTTCACGTGGCAGTGCAGGCAGGCCTGGTTGCAGCGATAACCGAGGTTGACCTGCAGCGTGTCGAGCGCGCGACGGGACAGCGGCGGGAAATCGGTCCGGACGAGAAGCGGCAGCGTGGCGTGCATCGTGAAGGCTTTGCGCGAGGAATCGGCAACAGGATAACAGGTGCGTCCGCCGCTTCCTTCCCGATGATCAACGAAAGACACCGGACCAGTGCGGCATTCAGCCGAGGGCCGCAGCGATTTGACCGCGCGCTGCGGCACAAGTTCGGCACCGATGCCGGCCCGGGGCACGCTGCCACAAGGCGGCTCCGGCGTTCCGACGCTACTTTTCCCGGCGGCGGCGGTTGCGCACGAAGACCGGGACGAGCGCGAGTGTCGCAAGCAAGCCGAACGCGATCAGCGTCTCGGCGGAAAGCAGGCCGCGCATCGAATCGATCCTGCCGAGCGCCTCGCCCAGGTTCACGAATACGAACGTGCCGGGAATGATGCCAACGAAGGTTGCAAGGACATAGGTACGTGCCGGGATCCTCGTGAAGGCGGGGGCGAGATTCACGAGGAAGAAGGGAAAGAGCGGGACGAGTCGCAGGAACAGCAGGTAGTTGAATGCGTTGGCGGTGAAACCCGCGCTGATCCGCTCGCCCGAGGGCCCCATGCGGTGCCTCGCCCAATCGGCGAACAGGTAACGGGCGGCGAGGAACACGATCGTCGCGCCCACGGTCCCGGCGACGAGCACGAGTGCGCTGCCGACCCAGCGTCCGAAGACGAAGCCCACGGCGAGCGAAAGCACCGATGCGCCGGGAAGGCTCAACGCAACCGCGCCGACGTAGATCAGGAAGCCGAGTGCGAGCGCCGCCGCGAAATGCTGCTCGGTGAACGCGCGAAGCACTTCGCGGTTGGCCTTGATCACCGCGAGGTCGAGGTAGCCGGGCCCGCCCAGTGCGAAGAACGCGACGAGCCCGGTGACGAAGAGCGAGGCCAGCGCGATCTTCGACCAGCGGATGTGATGCGGCGAGGGCTGGCGCTCCTTCATTCGCGGCCCGTCAGGCGCCACGCAGGCGGAACAGCCGCTGAACCCAACGCCTGGCGCCCGGCGTCAGACGCGCATTCCGGTGCTGATCGGCGACACGGCGATTGATCTGCGCGAATGTCGGGTACGCATGCACGACGGCCGAGAGATCAGCGGCCTTCATTCCCTTTTCGATCGCAAGTGCGAACTCGGCGATCAGTTCGCCGGCCTGCGCGCCGACAATCCCTGCGCCGAGCAGGCGTCCGCGCGGATCGACGACGATCTTGGCAAAGCCGGCCGCCGCACTTTCGGTGCGGGCACGGTCGATCTGCTCGTACGCGATGACGAAGGAGCGGTGCACGATGCGCTGCTCGCGCGCAGCGGACTCCGGCAGGCCGACCTGCGCGAGCTCGGGCTCGGTATAGACGCAATGCGGGATGACGACGGAGGCTCGCGCCCAGAACTGGCGGAAGAGCGCATGGCGCAATACGATTCCTGCGTGGTGCTCGGCGACGTGCGTGTACTGGCCGCCCGCGACGTCGCCGACGAGATGGATGCGGCGATTGCTCGTGCGCAAGCCGTCATGGTGGATGCGGCCGCGCACGACCGCGACGCCCGCCGCGTCGAGCGCCAGCCCCTCGATGTTCGGGGTGCGGCCGGCGGCGACGAGCAGGTGCGTTCCCGTTACCGTGGGCACGGAACCATCCTGCGCTGCGATCCCGAGGCGGATGTCGCCTGCGCGTCCCGACACCTCGCGTGCCGACGCGCCGAGATGGAACACGATCCCCTCGTCGCGCAGCTGCGCGAAGACCGCGTCGGCGAGATCGGGCTCTTCCTGCGGAAGGATGCGCGGCGCGAGGTCGACGACGGTCACCTCGCTCCCGAGGCGGCGGAACGCCTGAGCCATTTCGCAGCCGACCGGGCCTGCACCGACGACGATCAGCCTCGGCACCGGCTCGCGCAGGTCGAACAGCGTCTCGTTGGTCAGATAGGGTATGTGCTCGAGGCCGGGAATCGGCGGCAGCGACGGACGCGAACCCGTCGCCAGCACGAAGTTCTCTGCGGTGAGCGCGCGTCCGCCGACCTCGAAGGCCCGCGGCGAAACGAACCGGCCGGATCCCTGAATGACCTCCACGCCGAGCGCACGGAATCGCTCGGGGCTGTCGTGCGGCGCGATACCGCCGATCACGTTCGCGACGCGCTCCATCACCGCTGCGAGGTCCGGGTGCGGATCGGCTGGCGTAAGCGCGAAGCGATCGGCGTGGCGCATCGCATGGGCGACGCGCGCCGACTTGAGGAGCGTCTTCGACGGGACACAGCCATGCCACAGGCAATCGCCACCCAGCCGGTCCTTTTCGACCAGCGCCACCTTCGCGCCCAGCGCCGCGCCGCCGGCGGCGACGACCAGGCCACCTGCGCCGCCACCGATCACCACAAGGTCGTACTCGGGTCGTGCCATTGCGCCACGCTGTCTGTTGCCTCGTCCGGGAGGCATCACCGGGATCGCGTGCAAGCGCAGGCGGATCCGACCGGGGTCATCTTACAGAAACCGGCGCATCGCCCCGCCATGGACGCGTGCGGGCGCCGGGAAGCGCGGGAGACGCGGGCCGGCAGTGGCTGCGGGTCGGAGCGTTCAGGTCAGTGGAAATCCCGCGATCGCGTTTGCAGCGCACCGAGCATCGGCGTGAGATCGGTGAGCCGGCCGGCGAGCACATGCACGACTTCGCCCTCGCGCTCGACCTTGCCGTAGACCGCCATCAGGCGCGACCCGAGCAGCTCGCGCCGCTGGCGGTCGCCCAGGTCGCGCCAGACGATGACGTTGGTGGCGCCCGTCTCGTCTTCCAGCGTGACGAACACGACGCCGCTCGCCGTGTCGGGGCGCTGGCGGCCGATCACGATGCCGGCGGTGCGCACGAGCCGGCCGTGCGGGCAGGCGCGGATCTCGCGGGCCGACAGCAGGTGCCGTTCGCGCAAACGGTCGCGCAGCACGGCGAGCGGATGGCGGCGCAGCGTGAGCGAGAGCCGGCGATAGTCCGCGACGATGTCCTGGCCCTCGGTCGGTGCCGGCAGGTCGGGCTGCGCTTCGGCGAACGTGCTGCCGTCGAGCAGCGCGGGAAGGCGCTCGACACCCGCGACCTCCCACACCGCGCCGTGACGATGCCCGGCCAGCGCGCGCAGCGCATCGGCATCGGCGAGCGCGGCCAGGTCGCGGCGGTCGAGCTTCGCGCGATGCGCGAGGTCGGCGACATGCGCGAACGGTTGCATGCGTCGCGCGGCCATGATGCGTTCTGCCGCGGCCTCGGAGAGACCGCTGATCATGCGCAGGCCGAGGCGAAGGGCAGGTCCGCTCGCACCCCAAGAAACCGGCGTCGGATCCGATTGTTGTCGTCCGCGATTGCGTGGCGGTTCGTTGTCATGAAAAATCGAGCCTGACCCCGGTTGCTCCTGCTGCGGCAGTTGCGCCGGCGAAGTCTCGCCATGGGCAAGAATCGGGTCCGACCCCGTCTCCAGCGTGCAGTCCCGGTCGCTCGCCGTCACATCGACAGGCAGCACCGGTACGCCATGCCGGCGCGCATCGGCGACGAGCTGTGCCGGCGCGTAGAAGCCCATCGGCAGCGAATTCAGCAGCGCCGCGGTGAACGCCGCGGGCTCGTAGCGCTTCAACCAGCACGACACGTAGACCAGCAGCGCGAACGAGGCGGAGTGCGACTCGGGAAAGCCGTATTCGCCGAAGCCCAGGATCTGCTGGTAGATCTGCCGCGCGAAGTCCTCGCTGTAGCCGCGCGCGCCCATGCCGTCGATCAGGCGCTGCTCGAACTTCGCAAGCCCGCCCTTGCGCCGCCACGCCGCCATCGAGCGGCGCAGGTGATCGGCCTCGCCGGGCGTGAACCCGGCGGCGACGATCGCGAGCTGCATCACCTGTTCCTGGAAGATCGGCACGCCGAGCGTGCGCTCGAGCACCGCCTTCACGTCTTCGCTCGGATAGGTCACCGGCTCGACTCCCTGCCGCCTTCGCAGGTAGGGATGCACCATGCCGCCCTGGATAGGCCCGGGGCGCACGATCGCGACCTCGATCACGAGATCGTAGAAGCAGGCGGGCTTCAAGCGCGGCAGCATCGACTGCTGCGCACGCGACTCGATCTGGAACACGCCGACCGTGTCGGCTTGCTGGATCATCGCGTAGACGGCGGGATCCTCGGCGGGGATGTCCTGCATGCGCAGCAGGGTCTGCGACCCCGCTTCCGCGCGCCGGCGCGACACGAGATCGAGCGCGCGGCGGATCGCGGAGAGCATCCCGAGCGCGAGGCAGTCGACCTTGAGCAGACCCATCGCGTCGAGATCGTCCTTGTCCCACTGGATCACCGTGCGATCGGGCATCGCCGCGTTCTCGACCGGCACCATGCGCTCGAGCAGATCGCGCGCGATCACGAAGCCGCCGACGTGCTGCGACAGGTGCCGCGGGAAGCCCATCAGCTCGCCCGTCAGCAGCGCGAGCCGCGCGATGACCGGATTGTCGGGATCGAAGCCCGCCTCGCGGATGCGCTCGGGCGCGATCGCGCGCCCGTCCCACCATGCGAACATCCCGGCGAGCCGGTCCACCTGCGCCAAGTCGAGACCCAACGCCTTGCCGACGTCGCGCACTGCGCTCTTCGGGCGATAGGTGATGAGCGTCGCGGCGAGCGCGGCGCGGTCGCGGCCGTACTTGCCGTAGACGTATTGCATCACTTCCTCGCGGCGCTGGTGCTCGAAGTCGACGTCGATGTCGGGCGGCTCGTTGCGCTCCTTGCTGATGAAGCGCTCGAACAGCATCGACATGCGCGAGGGGTCGACCTCGGTGATGCCGAGCGCGTAGCACACCGCCGAGTTCGCGGCCGAGCCGCGGCCCTGGCAGAGGATGCCCTTGCTCCGTGCGAAGGCGACGATGTCCTGCACGGTGAGGAAGTAGGGCTCGTAGCGGAGCTCGGCGATCAGCGCGAGCTCGTGCTCGATCAATGCGCGCACGTCGGCGGGGACGCTCGTGCAGCGATAGGTGGAGTCGCCGCGGAGGAGCGCGGCGTCCGGGCTCGGAGCCGGCTTCCCGCCCGCCGGATCATGATCGACCGCCTCGCCGGGAAAATCCGGCGCGGGCCCCGGATACCCTGCTGCATCCCTCGCCCCGCGTGAACGGGGGGACGGAGGGGGCGAGGGGCGTTGCCCCCCGTATCGCTCGGCAAGTCCCTGCTCGGTCAGCTTGCGCAGCCACGAGGCGGGCGTCTCGCGCTCCGGCACGATCTCGCGCGGATACTCGTAGGTGAGTTCGTTGAGCGAGAACGTGCAGCGCTCGGCGATCGCGACCGTTTCGGCGAGGAGTTCCGGCGGATAGATCGTCGCCAGGCGTGCGCGCGAGCGCAGGTGCCGCTCGCCGTTGGGGAAGAGCGCGTAACCGCAGTCGGCGATGGGCGTGCGCAGGCGAATCGCGGCCAGCGTGTCCTGCAGTGCGCGGCGCGCCCGCACGTGCATGTGGACATCGCCGGCGGCGGCAAGCGGCAGGCCACTCGTGCGGGCCAGTGCGACGAGCTGCGCGAGCCGGGCGCGATCGCCGGCGGCGGTGAAAAGCTCGGCGGCGATCCACGCGCGCTCGGGAAAGACCTCGGCGAACCAGCGGGCGAGCGCCTCCGGCGCAGGCTCCGCCGCAGGCTCGATGCCCGCTCGTCGCGACGTTCGCACACGCGCCGTGCCGGGAGCGTCGCGCGCGACCGGGTGTGCACCGCCGATGACACTCGGCACCCACAGCGCGAGGCAGGAGGATGCGAGCTCCGCCACGTCGTCGCGTGCGAGCGCATAGCGGCCCTTGTCGGCGCGGCGGCGACCGCGCGTGACGAGCTGCGCGAGATCGCCGTAGCTTGCCCGGTCGGTCGCGAGCAGCACGAGCTTCGTGCGGTCGGCGAGCAGGAACTCGCTGCCGACGATCAGCTTCGCGCCCGTCTCCTTCGTCGCGAGATGCGCGCGGACCACGCCGGCGAGCGAGCATTCGTCGGTCAAGGCGAGTGCCGTGTAGCCCGCCGCGTGCGCGTGCTCGACCAGTTCCTCGGGGTGCGAGGCCCCGCGCAGGAAGCTGAAGTTGGACAGGCAGTGGAGTTCGGCGTAGCCGGGGAGCATCGTTTTCTTGCCCGCGCGGGGAGGGCGCGCAAGCGAGGAATGCCGTACAAATATACGGTAGTCGGCGGCCGGCCGGCAATCGCCGGCCTGAAGGTCCGTCGGATCAAGCGGTTGCAGGCGATTTCCGGGCCGGACGGTAAGATGGCGTCCGCCTGATCCGGCGTGGACCTAAAGCGCGCCATCGCCATGCCCGCCATCGCCTTCGACCGCTTCTACCGCTACGCCGAGCTGACCGACGTGCTGCACGCGCTCGCCCGCGAGCATCCGAACCTCGTCGCGATCGAGTCGATCGGCAAGAGCCACGAGGGCCGCGACATCTGGGTGCTGGCGGTGACCAATGTCGCCACCGGACCGGCCGCGGAAAAGCCCGCGTTCTGGGTCGACGGCAACATCCACGCGACCGAGGTCGCCGCCTCCGCCGCGTGCCTCTACTTCCTCGACACGCTCGTCCGCGCGTACGGCAACGACCCCGACGTGACGCGTGCGCTCGACACGCGTGCGTTCTACGTGTGCCCGCGCATCAATCCGGACGGCACCGAATGGGCGCTCGCCGACAGGCCGAAGTGGATCCGCTCGAGCACCCGGCCGTATCCGTTCGCCGAGGAGGAGATCGAGGGTCTGGTGGTCGAGGACATCGACGGCGACGGCTGCATCCTGCAGATGCGCATTCCGGACACGAACGGATTGTGGAAGCCGCATCCGCAGGAGCCGCGCCTGATGATCCGCCGTGAGCCGACGGAGACCGGCGGCGCCTACTACCGCATCCTTCCCGAGGGCCGTGTGGACCGCTGGGACGGCTTCACGCTGCGGGTGAAGAAGCCGCGGCAGGGCCTCGACCTCAACCGCAACTTCCCCGCGAGCTGGCGGCAGGAGTTCGAGCAGTTGGGCGCCGGCCCCTATCCGACCTCGGAGCCGGAAGTGCGCGCGCTGGTGGACTTCGTGGCCCGCCATACGAACCTGACCGGCGGCACGACGTTCCATACATGGAGCGGCGTGCTGCTGCGGCCGTTCGAGCACCTGCCCGACGAGGAGATGCACGCCGAGGACCTGTGGGTCTACCAGGCAGTCGGGAAGAAGGGCACGGAGCTCACCGGTTATCCGAACCTCTCGGTGTTCCACGACTTCCGCTACCACCCGAAAGACGTGATCGGCGGTACGTTCGACTGGATCTACGAGCACATGGGGCTCTTTTCGTGGGTCGTCGAGATCTGGGCGCCGATGCGCGAGGCGGGCATCGAAAGCTACAAGTACATCGATTGGTTCCGCGACCACATGGTCGAAGACGACCTGAAGCTCATCCGCTGGAGCGACGAGAAGCTCTCCGGCCTCGGCCACATTGCATGGCGGCCGTTCGACCATCCGCAGCTCGGCAAGGTCGAGATCGGCGGCTGGAACCGCTTCCACGCGTTCTCCAATCCGCCACCTGCGCTGCTCGAGAAGGAGCTCGCGCGTTTTCCGAAATGGCTGCTGTGGCAGGCGCTGATCTCGCCACGGCTCGAGCTCGTCCACGCCGGCGCGGAACGGGTCGGGGGCGACGGCAAAGAGGGTGCCTGGAGAGTCACGCTGGTCGTGCAGAACACCGGCTGGCTGCCCACGTACGTGAGCAAGCGGGCGCTCGCGCGCAAGGTCGTCCGCGGGTTGATCGTCGAGGTCGGCCTGCCCGCGGGCGCATCGCTTGCGATGGGCAAGCTGCGCGACGACTACGGCCAGCTCGAGGGCAAGGCCTACAAGCACACCGGCGTTTCGTTCTGGCCCGACTACCACGTCACCGACGACCGCGCGAAGATCGAATGGGTCGTGCGCGGCACGGTCGGCGATTCCATCGCATTGACTGCGCGGCACGACCGTGCGGGCACGGTGCGCGCGAGCGTCGTGCTCGCGTGAGCGCTGCGCGTGGCTCGACCTTTGGCAACACAACCGGAGCCGGGAGAACGATCGCCATGATCGTAGGTTGCTTTCGCTGGACGACGCTGGCCGTCGCCGTCTTCATCCTCGCCGGCTGCACGACGCGGCCGCCGGGCTCCGCGAGCGAGACGCTCCGGCGTGTCGACAACATCGTCGTGATCTACGCGGAGAACCGCAGCTTCGATCATCTCTACGGCTTGTTCCCGGGCGCCGAAGGGATCGCCGATGCGAAGCCCGGGCAGTACACGCAGCTCGATTTCGACGGCAAGCCGCTGCCGCAACTGCCGCCGGTATGGACCTCGGACGGCAAGCCGGATCCGCGCTTTCCCGCGCAGATGCCGAACAAGCCGTTCCGCATCGATGCGCCGCCGATCGGCGGCACGTACGACAAATTGCTGCCGAGCCCGATCCACGCGTTCTGGCACAACGAGGAGCAGATTGCCGGCGGCGCGAACAACCGCTTCGTCGCCTCCGGCAACCTCGGCAGCTTCGTGATGGGCTACTGGGATGGTTCGGGCATGCAGATGTGGCAGTGGGCCAAGGACTACACGCTTGCCGACCACTTCTTCATGGCCGCTTATGGCGGCTCGTTCCTCAACCACTTCTGGCTCGTGTGTGCGTGCACGCCGCAGTTCCGGAATGCGCCGGCGTCGATCCGCGCTCAAGTCGAGCCGGACGGGAAACTCAAGCGGCGGCCCGATTCGCCGAAGTCCGTTCAGGACGGCCCGGTCAAGGTTTTCGACGGGCAGGTGACGCCCGACGGTTACGCGGTCAACACCTCACAGGCTTCGTACCAGCCGAGCGGCGTGCCGCCCGCCGCCGACGGTGATCCGAATCTGGCCGCCGCATCCGGCAATCCGGTGCCACCGCAGACACAGAAGACGATCGGCGACACGCTGACAGCGAGGAACGTGACGTGGGCGTGGTATGCGGGCGGGTGGAATGCCGCGACCGCAGATGGCCGTCAGGACCCGAAGGCGAAGCGCGCGATCATCTACAACCGCGAGCCTTCGAGCCCGAATTTCCAGCCGCACCATCAGCCCTTCAATTATTTCGCGCGCTTCGCGCCGGGCACACCCGACCGTGCCAGGCATCTCAAGGACTACGATGACCTCGTCAAGGACATCGACGCCGGCACGCTGCCGCAGGTCGCGTTCTACAAGCCGGTCGGCCGCAACACGCAGCATCCGAGCTACACGGACATCGCGACCGGCGACCGCCACATGGCCGAGCTGCTCGCGCGCTTGCGCAGGAGCCCGCAATGGGAGCGCATGCTGGTCATCGTGACCTACGACGAAAACGGCGGCTATTGGGATCACGTGCCGCCGCCTTCGGGTGCCGGCTGGAGCGACCGCTGGGGGCCAGGCACGCGCATTCCCGCGATTGTCGTCTCACCGTTGGCGAAAAAGGGCTACGTGGACAAGACGCCGTATGACACGACGTCGGTGTTGAAACTCATCACGCGCCGCTTCGACCTCGAGCCGCTGCCGGGCGTACGCGCGAACGTGGGCGATCTCAGCGCGGCATTGCAGTAGGCGCACGCGCCATTGGGCGGACACGGCGCGACCAGGCGTTTACCGGAGAACGTGATGGCGAAAGTGCTGGGATTGGGTGGGGTGTTCTTCAAGTCGCCGGATCCCGCGCGCCTTCGCGCGTGGTATGCGCGCTGGCTGGGGCTCTACACCGAGGGCCCGGGCGTGGAGTTCTATCCCGACGCGATGCCGGCCGGCGGCTACTCGGTCTGGAGTCCGTTTCCGGCGACCACCGATTACTTCGATCCGTCGCCGCGCGACTTCATGGTCAGCTTCGTCGTCGACGATCTCGATGCCGCCTTGGAGCAGGTGGAAGCCGGCGGCGCGCAGGTGATGGACGAGATCGAGGAGGCCGATTACGGCCGCTTCGGCTGGTTCATCGACCCCGACGGCAACAAGGTGGAGCTGTGGGAGGCGCCCAAGGAATGAGCGCTTCGCCGCCTTCCGCCGGCGATGGCGCACTGTCCCCGGCAGCCCGCGCGTGATGCTGAAGCGGGCGCTCGCGCGCATCCCGCGCGGGATCTGGGTGCTCGGCATCGTCAGCCTGCTGATGGACGCCTCCTCCGAGCTCGTCCATGCGCTGCTGCCGCTCTATATGGTGACGACGCTCGGCGCGTCGACGTTCGTCGTCGGCGTGGTCGAGGGGATTGCCGAGGCGATTGCGCTCGTCATGCGTATCTTCTCCGGCTATTTCTCCGATGCGGTGGGACGTCGCAAACCGGTCGTCTTGCTGGGCTACGGGCTCGGCGCGGTCGCGAAGTTCGTGTTTCCCCTGGCGCCCGCGCTCGGGTGGGTGGTCGGCGCGCGTTTCGTCGACCGCGTAGGGAAGGGCATCCGCGGCGCGCCACGCGACGCGCTGATCGCCGACCTTGCGCCGGCCGAGGTGCGGGGTACGAGCTTCGGGCTGCGGCAGGCACTCGATTCGGTCGGTGCGATCGCCGGCCCGCTGCTCGCGGTGCTCGCCATGGCGGCGTTCGCCAACGACTTTCGTGCCGCCTTCTGGGTCGCGGTGGTGCCGGCGGCGTTGTGCGTCGTGCTGATCGTCTTCGGGGTGCACGAGCCGGACCGCAGCGAAGGCCCGGCGCGTGCGGCCACGCCGCTATCGTTGCGGGACGTCGGACGGCTCGACCGTCGCTTCTGGTTCGTGACGGCGGTCGCGGCGGTGCTCACGCTTGCGCGCTTCTCGGAGGCGTTCCTCCTGCTGCGCGGGCAGAGCGTCGGGATGAGTCTGGCGTCCGTGCCGTGGATCATGGTGGTGATGAGCGTGGTCTACGCGCTGCTTGCGCTTCCAGCGGGCGCATGGGCGGACCGCGGACACTCCGGGCGCCTGATCTCGCTTGGCTTGCTCGCGCTCGTGGCGAGCGACCTCGTGCTCGCGCACGCGGCCACCGCGAGCGGTGTGCTGGGAGGCGCGGCGCTTTGGGGTGTGCACATGGCGCTCACCCAAGGGCTGCTCTCCGCGCTGGTCGCGGCGGTTGCGCCGCCAGACCTGCGCGGCACCGCATTTGGATTCTTCAGCCTGGTCGGCGGTGCGGCATTGCTGGTGGCGAGTTCGCTTGCCGGCTGGCTCTGGGACGCGGCCGGCCCGAGCTTCACGTTCTACGCGGGCGCGCTCTTCACCGCGCTCGCGTGGCTCGGCCTGCTCGTGCGACGGCGCGACCTGCCGCTGCTCTCCGGTGGAGGCACTACTTGAGAAAGCTCGGCGACTCGAGCTTGATGCCCGCGGTCCACAGCCAGCCTTCCGGGTCGCTGCCGAAGCGCCGCCCCGCGCTCACGTAAAGGTCGGCGCCGGGCGCGAGTGCGTAGCGGGCGCCGACGTTGTAGCGCGGCCGGCCGTTCTCGAGGTGATACGTTTCGACGAGCCACGTGAGCGAACCCTTCTCGAACTCGGCGGCCACGCCCCAGGTGAACACGTTGCCGGCTGCGTATTGCCAGATCGTGCCGGCATCGAGGTGGAAGCGCAGGCGGTCGTCCATCAGGTAGAACGACGCGGGCACGTTGAGCCAAAGCTGCTGGAATGCCGACGCGCCGTGCGGCTCGCCGACCGTGCGCACGATCGACACGGTCGTCGCCAGTGCGAACACGTCGTCGTCATCGTCCTTCGGTACGAGCGGGACCTTCGCCTGCAGGCCGATCTGACTGGTCCAGCGTCCTTCGGCATCGCGGTCGCGGTCGAGCGCCGCGGCAAACTCGACGATCCCGAACGGGACGCATGCAGCTTCGATGAAGTAGCCAGGCAGCGAGCGCCGCCCGACATACGCGGCTTCGAGCTTGCAGTTGCCCTGATTGGGGACTTCGGCGTTGTCGGTGCGCAGTGGCGCATCCGCGTGCGCAGGAGCAGCAAGCAGCGTGAGGAGCGCTGCAAGCGCGACGGAGCAGCGTGCGGCGTGGTTCATCGTCCGGACCGGGGCGGCCCGCGTTCACGCCTCATCCGGTCCGCACCTGGCGCTGTGCCTGTTCTTTCGGCGGAGTCGCAAGTCCCGAGAAGCACGCTTCGAGCATCAGCTCGACGATTTCCGCGTCCGAGTGTTGTCCGGACATCTTGAGAAACTCGAGCGTGGGATCACAGGTTCGCGCGTACACGGTGAACAGGACGACCTCGTCGGGCAGGTCCTCCCGCAGTTCGCCCGCGCGCTTGGCCTCCGCCACCCATCCGGAAAGAAGCTCGTTCATCGCGGAGATCGCTTCGACATAAGCGGCATTGTCGAGAAGGCTCGACATCAGTGTGTGGCTGGTTGCCGGCAGATGGGGCACGGCTCCCGCCAGGCGCTCGCGCAGGCACCAGCCCAGCAGCGCGCGGATTCGCGCGAGCGCCCCCTCCGGCGGCAATGTCGTCGCATAGGCGAGCGTCCGTTGCAGCAACCGGGTCATCGTCGCCGCGGCGAGCGCCTCTTTCGACGGGAAGTGCTTGTAAAGACTGCCCTTCGCGACGCCGACCACGGACGCGATCTCGTCCAGCGACATAAGCTCGTAGCCCTTGCGGGCCATCAATGCATTCGCGGCGTCGAGAATCGCGTCCTCGCGCGCCGCGAACTGCCGTTCCTTGAACCTGATCTTGTCGTCCATCGGGTGCGCGCCGGGCATGCCCCTTTTGGGCAATGGTCTTGTCGGAGTAGTATAGAACATGACTTGACAGTCGCGCAATGACCAATGATACTGTCGTTGACGTCTAAGTCATTTTGAAACCGATCAGTCACAAATATCGACAACGTATCTAGGCCGGGCAGTGCGCGCACCGGGGCATTGAGTGGTCTGCGCTGCTGTCGCGAGTCCGAAGGTCGGGGTCCTCTTCCTTGAAAGGAGTCGCTATGAAACGTTGGGTGACGTATCCGCTGGTCGTTCTTTCCGCCGCAATGCTCGCGGCCTGCGGCGGGGGTGGTGGCGGAGCGGGTTCCGCCAATCTGCGGGTACTGCACGCTTCGCCGGATGCGCCTGCCGTCGACGTGCTGGTACGCGGTACGCGAATCGTCAGCAACGCGAAGTACAAGGAGGCCAGCGGCTACTCATCGGTCGACGCTGGCGATACCGAGATCAAGGTCAACGCGGCGGGCACGCAGACCACCGTGCTGTCGGCGACGCCCTCGCTCGGGCGGGACAAGTCGTACACGCTGATCGCCGCCAACAAGCTCGCCGTGATCGAGCCGCTGCTGATCGAGGACGAGGCTTCCGCGATCCCTGCGGGGAGCGCGCGCTTGCGTGTCGTGCACGCCGCGCCGAGCGCCCCTGCGGTGGATGTGTACGTCACCGCACCCGGTACGGCCATTGCCAGCGCCACGCCGACACTGACCAACGTCGCGTTCAAGGCGTACTCGAGCGCGTTGCCCGTGCCCGCCGGCGACTATCGCATCCGCGTGACTGCCACCGGATCGCGCACGCCCGTCTACGACAGCGGCAAGATCGCGCTCGCCGCAGGCCAGGATCTTCTGGCGGTCGCCGTCGACCAGAAGGAGGGCCTGGCACCGATATCGCTCATCGCGTTGCCGGCCAGCGGTGCATCGCTCGAAATCGTCGACAATCGCGCCCAGGTGCGGGTCGGACACCTGTCTCCGGACGCTCCGGCAGTCGACATCCTCGTCAACAATGTCGTGACGCTTTCCGGCGTGCCGTATCCGGTCGTCTCGTCGTACCTGACGCTCGACGCGGGGACGTACAACCTCAAGGTGAACGCCGCGGGTACGGCGACGACGGTCATCAACGCCGATGTGCCCTTCAAGGGGTCGAAGGCGTACTCGGTGTTCGCGACCGGCTTCCTTGCCGGCATCGCCCCGCTCGTGGTCGAGGATGCGCTGGCGCTGCCTCCGTCCGGCCAGTCGAAGCTGCGCGTGATCCATGCCTCGCCGGATGCGCCGAACGTCGACGTGCTGGTCAACGGCAATCGCGTGCTCGCGAACGTGCCGTTCCGGGCCGCTTCCGACTACCTGACGTTGCCGGCCGGTACCTATCAGGTCCAGGTCAGAGTTGCCGGCACGACCACGGTCGTGCTGGCGGCGAGCCTGACGGTCGAGCCCGGCAAGATCTACAGCGCGCTCGCGATCGGCTCGGCCGCGGGCGGCACGAATCCGCTGCAGCTCAAGGTGGTCATCGACCGCTGAGGTCGTTGCCGGTCTGCGATGCAAACGCCCCGGCTCTCCGGGGCGTTTGCCATTGGGGGGCACCGAAACCGCAGCGAAAACCGCGATCGAGCGTCGATACGACACAACCGGTTGTGGACGCGCGAGGGCTGCGCCACGGCCGCGGCTCCGGGAACGTGCAACGCACGGGCGCGCCTCAGCGTATCGCGAGCGGCGGCTCGTCCATCAGCGCGACCTGCTCGCGCAGCTCGAGGATGCGGTCCTGCCAGTAGCGCTGCGTGTTGAACCACGGAAACGCAGCAGGGAACGCCGGGTCGTCCCAGCGCTGCGCGATCCACGCGGCGTAGTGCAGCAGCCGCAGCGTACGCAGTGCTTCGACCAGGTGCAGCTCGCGGCGGTCGAAGTCGTGAAAGCGCTCGTAGCCTTCCAGAACCTTGGCGAGCTGCTGCGCCATCGCCGGCGCGTCGCCCGAAAGCAGCATCCACAGGTCCTGTACCGCGGGACCGTTACGCGCATCGTCGAAATCGACGAAGTGCGGGCCGTCGTCGGTCCACAACACGTTGCCGGCATGACAGTCGCCGTGCAGGCGGATCGACGCCACGTCGCCTGCGCGTTCGAACGAGCGACGCACGCCGTCGAGCGCCTGCGCGCTGATCGTCGCGTACGCCTGCGTGAGGTCCGGCGGCAGCCAACCGCGCTCGAGCAGGAAGGCGCGCGGACCATCGCCGAAGGACGCGATGTCGAGCGTCGGCCGATGGACGAAAGGACGCGTCGCGCCGAGCGCATGGATGCGGCCGAGGAAACGGCCGATCCACTCCAGCACTGCAGGATCATCGAGTTCCGGGCTGCGCCCGCCGCGGCGTGGATAGACGGCGAAGCGGAAACCGCCGGAGCGGGGAAGTGTGCCGACGTCGTCGAGTGCGAGCGGCGCGACCACCGGCAGCTCGCGCTCCGCCAGCTCCGCGACGAACGCGTGCTCCTCGAGGATCTGCTCGTCCGTCCAGCGGCCGGGCCGATAGAACTTGACGACCACCGGCGGCGACTCCGCGCACCAGACCTGGTAGACGCGGTTCTCGTAACTGTTGAGCGCGAGCAGTCGCCCGTCGCCGTGGATGCCGACGCTGTCGAGCGCGTCCAGGACGTGGTCCGGTGTCAGTGACTGGTACGGATGTGGATCGGTGACGTGCATGGCGCATTCTACGGCGCGACGATGGCGAGCCTGCGGGGACGGCGTGGTTGCTTGCACGCGCGTTGTCGCGCGCTTCGCGCTGCGGCACAATCGCCCCCTCGAGCCTGTCTTGCACGGAGTCCGAGTGAATTCCCTGACCGCCAGCGAAGCCGCTGCACGCATCCGCGCCGGCACGCTTAGCGCGACCGCGCTGATGGAAAGCTGCCTCGCGCGAATCGGCGCGCGCGAGCGCGAGGTCGGTGCATGGGCGTGCGTGGACGCGACGGCGGCGCTCGAGGCTGCCCGCGCGGCCGATGCGCGTGCACCGGCGGGACCCTTGCACGGCATTCCGCTCGGCGTGAAAGACATCATCGACACGGTCGACTTCCCGACCGAGCTCGGCACGGCGCTGTACGCGGGACGGCGGCCGACGTGGGACGCGGCCTGTGTGGCCGCATGCCGGGCAGCGGGGGCGATTGTCCTCGGCAAGACCGTCACCACGGAGTTCGCGTTCTTCGCGCCGGGAAAGACGCGCAATCCGCTCGATCGCGCGCATACGCCCGGGGGCTCGTCGAGCGGTTCCGCCGCCGCCGTGGCGGACGCGATGGTGCCCCTCGCGCTTGGCACGCAGACCGCAGGTTCCGTCATCCGGCCCGCGGCCTTTTGCGGCGTGGTCGGCTACAAGGCGAGCTTCGGCGACTTCAGTTTGTCCGGCATTCGCCCCTTTGCCGAGTCGCTCGACACGCTCGGCGTGTTTGCCGCGAGCGTCGCGGACGCCGTGCTGCTGCGCGGCGTGCTGATCGGCGGTGACATGCCGACGGTGTTGGCGCCGGTCGACGGGCCGCCGCGGTTTGCGCTTTGCCGCACGCCGCAGTGGGGTGACGCCGACGCCGGCAGCCGCGATTGCGTCGAGAACGCGGGACGGCGACTTGCGCGCGCGGGCGCGGTCATCGACGAGGTTGCGCTGCCGGGCGAGTTTTCGACACTGATCGAGGACCAGCGCGCGATCATGGCCTTCGAGGCGGCGCGCAATTACCTCTACGAGATGACGCGCTTTGCCGATCGCCTGAGTTCGCAGCTGCGCGTGCTGCTGGAGCAGGGGATGGCGATCCCGCGGACGCGCTATCGCGCTGCGAAGGACGCCGTGGCGATCGCGAAGCGTCGTTTCACTTCGCTCTGCGAAGGCTACGACGCGCTGATCGTGCCTGCGACGATCGGCGAGGCGCCGCTCGCGACCGAGGGCACGGGCGACCCGCTGATGAATCGCATCTGGACCGCGCTTCACGGCCCGGCGCTGACGCTGCCCGCGGGCAGGGGCCCGCACGGCTTGCCGCTCGGCGTGCAGCTGGTCGCGCCGGCAGGGCGCGACGAAACGTTGCTTCGCGCCGCTCGGTGGGCGCAGCCTGTTCTCGCTGAGGCCTGACGTCTGCGCGAGCCGCTCCACCCGCGGGTGGCCGGCACGCGCGATACGCGCCGCCTACTTGCGCGCGTGGCAGGACGTGCAATTGAAATGCGCGCTCGCGATCTCGGGCTTGCCCTCGGCCTTTCCGTAATGGCTCGCCGGCGCCGGCGTCGGCAACCCCTTCGCGCGCTTCTTCCCGATATCGCGCGGCTTGTCGTGGCATTCGAGGCAGTTGTTCTCCTGCCGCGTGACGAGGTAGCCGTCGATCGGGTGGGGAATCGGGGGCGGGGTCTGGCTCTGGGCGAAAGCAACTGATGCGAGTGCGGTCGCGATGATGATGGGCAGGCGCTTCATCGAAGGTCTCCTCGCCTGCCAATCTACGCCGCGACGCCTGAGCTGCGTTGACGATGGTCAACCGGACGGGAGCGTCAGCGACTCGACGAAAAGGCGAGACGAACAGCCGGCGCACGCGCCACGCGCGGCGGGTCGCGCTGGCGACCCGCTTTCCGGGACCCCGAGCGTTCAAGAGCAACGCCCGGCGATGGATCAGTCGTCGTGGCTTCCGCGGCGGTCGTCGCCACCGCCTCCGCCGCTGCCGATCTCGTGGGCCTTGCGGACGTCCTCCTCCTTGCCCGGCCCGTGGCAGCTTGCACAGCGCTCGCGTACGGTCCTGCCGATCGCCGCCTGCGTCGTGCTGAACGATGCGCCACCGGTCCTGATCATGTGGGACCTGACCTCTGCCTTGTCATGGCAGGACGAGCACACGGCCGCCGTGGGGCTGATCTTGAAGTCGTTCGCCGGGTCGACGTCGATGCTGCGCGTAGCGGTGAGGTAGCTGCTCTGGGTCTTGACTGTGGTGCCGAGCACGCCGGCGCGCAGCGGCAGCTCGAACGTCCACTTGCCGCTCGCTTCCTGGACGTGGCAATTGGTGCAGTCACGAAGCTGCTTCGGGAAGCGCACGTCGCTGAAATCGTTGACCGAGCTTTGGAAGCCGATCACGACGAACGGCTGCGTCCGGAATCCGCCCGCGTGGATCGAGTGCACCATCGTCTTGAAGTCGATCGGCACCTCGGCTCCTGCGATCCGGGAATCCTCGCCCGCGACCGTCGGGCGCCGATACGGAACATCGGTCTGGTTGGGGTTGTGGCAGACGACGCAGACCGCGAGGTTCTCGTTGCGGTTGGCACCATGCAGGCTCAGGCGTGGAACGATGCCGGTACCGTGATCCGTGCCGTCGTGGCAGACCTTGCACTTGTTGATGTCGACCACCGCGCGGCGTGAATCCGCGATGATGGCGCCAAGAGCCGCGCTCGGCGCAAACGTGAAATCGACCGCGGCGCTGCGGGCCGGTATGCTCGGATACGGCGCCGTGACAGGGCAGGAGATGCCCGGCACGCCATTGCAGACGGGGCGACCCTCGAGCGCCACCCGGCCGGTCGTCACAGCGGGCCCGAAGGGCAGCGGCGTGACCGTCTCCACCACGTAGAAACGGTTGAGGCCGGTAGTCCCGCACTCGGTCGTGCTGCAGGGCTGAGCGCGCGAGGTCACGGCGTTGGCCGTGAGACCTGTGACGCGGACCGGTATCGCGGCGCCGCTGCCAAGGGCGGCGAGCGGCGGCTTCCCGTAGTTGCTTCCGGCGTTCGTGAGTTCGGACGCGGGGTTCCAGCCGATGTCGACCGTGAGCTGCGCCGGGCTCGTCTGGAAAGGCAGCGCGGTCTTGATATCCCACGGCAAGTTGCCGTTCTCGGGGTCATTGACGAAAAACACGACCTTGACGCGGTACGACTGCGGGGTCGTGCCCAGCGCCGTTACGCCGACCTTCTCGATCTTGTACTCGAAGTGCTTTGCGGCCGCCCACAGGTCGACCTGCGCGTTCGCGTGCCCGGTGGCCAAGGCGAGCGCCAGGGACCCCAATGCATTGCCGATTCGGCGCAATCCCGCTGTTGCTGAAGCCATGTCGGTCCTCCTTCGTCTACTTGGACGGATTGGTTCTCGCCCTGCGGCGACATCGGTGCCGCATCGCGATATGACAATAGCATGGGCGCGGTTCATGACATTGGCATGGAGCGGCTCGGCGATCACTCTTTGATCTGGCGCAAAGCAGTTTCGGCAACTAGGCCAATTCGGGTGAGAGAAGGGGTGCCGGGGTAGCCACGAACCGTGTCGCGGTGACCGCTCGGGTTCGAGCTTTCCCCGGCCTCTTGGCCCGTGGAGCGCTTGCCGAATGCGATGCCTGCACGTCGTTACGGCCCGGCCGGGGCGCGAACCTAGACACGCGGGGGCGCGCGAGCTGCGAAACAACCGGCAACCGCCTCCCCTGAGGCGGGGGGGCGGAAGCGCCGCGCGTTCAGGAGAAACGATTGCGCAGGCTCACGCGGAGGGCGTGTGGCCTGAGGCTGCGCCGGGTCGGTTTCCGGCGCCGGCGCGCCGAGCGCATGGGCGCGGCGCGTCGAAGCCGAACCGTACCGTCAGGCGTGCGCGACGGTGGCAGGCGCGCGAAAGCCGCGCAGTCCGTCGATCGCGGCGGGCGCGGCGGCGGTTTCCTCGCTCGCCGCGTCCATGTCCTTCAACGCGACGACGGCACCACGCCATGAGAGGGCGGCAAGCGCGCCTCCCGCAAGCAGATACGCGAGCGCCGTGAACAGCGACGCGTTGCCACTTTGCAACTCCACGAGGCCACCGGCCACGAAACTCATGCCGACGAAGCCGAGCCTTATCCAAACCCCGTACGCGGGCAGCGCCGCGCGACGGGCGGTGCGTACGGGCACGAGCGCACGGGTGCGCAGGATGTTCATCTGAACTCCATGGTGGTTGACGCGCGCGCGGCATGCCGGCGCGCGAATGCATCGATCAGTAGTAGCGGGCGCCGACGCCGCGTTCGATGGCGCGGAGGCGCCTTTCGAGATCGCAAAGATCGGTCGCACCGGCGAGACTCGCTTCCAGATCGCGCTGCTGCTGGCGCCACAGCCAGCGGTCCAGCCGCTCGAGCCAGCCCGGCGCTGCGCTTGCAGCCGCATCCGTGCGCGGCAACGCGGCGCCGGCATCACCCGGTGCGAACGAGGGCGCTTCCGCGACCTTGATCGCGAGCGCGACCAGATCGTATGGAACGGCGAGGGGGCGGATTTGCATGGCAGTCTCCGAAGGTAGTCGGGTTGGTGCTTTGTTGGCACGCACTTGTGGTGCGGCGCACAACCACAAGATAGTGACGGTCGCCCGAATGGTCCAATCGTTATTTCGGATCAATGGCATAAGCACGCCTGATCGACCGGCCGGCTGGGGGGAAGCGACGCACAGTTACCGATTAAAATGAGAGTCATGGAGCTTTATCAGCTCAAGGGATTTGCCGAGGTCGCCGAGCAGGCCCACCTGACGCGGGCGGCGGACAAGCTGCACGTGAGCCAGCCGGCGCTCTCAGCCCAGATCAAGGCGCTGGAGGAGGAACTCGGCGTCGAGCTGTTCGAGCGGATCCCCGGGGGCATGGCGCTCACCGCCGCCGGCAAGCGGCTCCTCGTGTCTGCACAGAGCGTGATTGCGGCCGCGCAGGCGCTGCTGGGCGAGGCGCACGCGCTGCGCGGCGAGGTCGCGGGCCATGTGCGGCTCGGGACGCTCTCCGACCCCGACTTCGTCCGCTTGCCCGATCTGCTCGCCGGGGCGGTCGAGCAATTCCCGCTGCTCGAGATCGAACTGCATCACGAAGTGACCGGCGCCGCGTTCGAGAAGGTGCGCGACGGCGCGCTGGATGCGAGTTTCTACTACGGTGATCTCGCACACCCGGAAGTCGGCTCGCTGCCGCTTTGCACGTTCGATTTCTGTGTGGTGGCACCTGCACGCTGGCGGCGGCGCATCGAGCGCGCGGATTTCGCGGCGCTGGCGGGCGAGCCATGGATCCTGACACCGCCGATCAGCACCCATCGCATCCTGTCCGACCGGCTCTTCCAGAAGCACGGCGTGACGCCCGCGACGTCGATCGAGGCCGACAACGAGACCGTGATCCGCTCGCTCGTGGTGGCGGGACTGGGCGTTGCGCTGATGCGCGCCGATCTCGCGCAATCGCTCGCCGCGAGCCGCGAGGCGTGTATCTGGAAAGGCGAAACGCTGACGACGACGCTTCAGTTCATCTGGCGGGCGCAGGCGGGTCGCGATGCGCTGATGGCGGCCTTGCGCAAGCTCGTGCGCGCGGTGTGGCCCGAAGCCGAATCCGACCGCGCCTGACGCGCTCGCGCGGGCGCGCTCACGCAAAAAGTCCCTGCACGAACCACTCGCCGTCGGCCGTGCCGTAGCGGTGGTCGCGGAAGATCCAGACGATATCGCCTTCCGGCGTCTCGGCGACGAAATAGTCGCGACGGACGTCCTCGCCATCCCACCAGCCGGACTCGATACGCTCGGGGCCGTCGCGCAGGATCCACGGGCGTCCCGCGGGAACGGTGCCGAGCGGCAGCGGCTCTGCCAGGAGCCAGACCGGCCGCGGTGCGGCGGGCAGCGGCGGTGCCGGCGTGTGCGTTGCGGATATGCCGCCCGCGACGTGATCGCGCAGCGCGCGCTCGGGACGGTGCTCGGCGCGCGCGCGCACCTGCCGGACGGCCTGATCGCCCAGGCGTGCGCGCAGCCGGTCGCCGAGCGGCACGACCGCGGCATCGGCTTCGGCACCGGGCAGAAGGCCGAGCGTGCGTCCCGCCAGCGGAGCGGTTTCCACGCTCGCGAGCACGATCGCTTCCACCGGCGCAGGCAGCGCAAGCCGTGCGAGCCGCTCGCGCAGCACGCCGCCGAGATGCGCCGGCGCGCGTGCCGGACTGCCGAGTGCGAATGGTGCGGCGGTCGCCGGCGAATCGCGGCCGCGCATCAGCGCGCGCTCGTGCCGCAGCGTGAGCGAAAGGCGCACGACGCCGAGCCCGCGCGCGAGCAGCCAGTCGGCGAGGTCCTGCACGAGGCGGTTGACCGCGAACGCAAGCGCCTCGACATCGTGCACCGGCGCCGGCAGCTCGAGCTTCGCCTCGAATTGCGGCGGCGGCACGTAACGCACGCGCGGATCGGTGATGCGCCCGAGCGCGCGATCGAGCGCGGCGACGACATCGGGGCCGAAGCGGCGCGCGAGGCCGTCGCGGGGCAGGGCGCACGCTTCGCCGAACGTCGCCACCCCGGCGGCGGCGAGTGTCGCGCGCACATCCGCGTCGAGATCGAAATGCGCGAGTGCGAGCGGCCCGAGTGCGTGCGGCAGTGCGCCGATCTCGTGCGCCGGCTTCCCGCCGGCTCGCGCGAGCGCGAGCGCGGCCGTCGGCGTGGGCGCAAGACCGATCTGCAGCTTGAAACCCTGCTGTTGCACGCCGTCGCGCAATGTGCCGACCAGTACCGCGAGCCCGCCGAAGAGTCGCAGGCTGCCGCCGATGTCCGCGACGATCGCGGCAGGCGGCGCGAGCGCGACCATCGGGGTGAAGGCGAGCGCCACCGTGGCGACCTGCGCGAGCGCGGCGGACTCGAGCGCGATATCGCGATCGCGCAGCACGAGACCGGGGGCGAGTGCGAGCGCGCCGGAGATCAACTGCCCCGCACGAATGCCCGCTTCCTGCGCACGCGCATTCGCCGCGACGACGTGCGGGTTGTGGCCGCCGCTCGCGATGACGAAGGGCCGCGCATCCTCACCCGTGCACCACGCCCGCTCGAACACGTCGAGCGGGAGCGAGGGGAAGAAAAGGGAGCACCACATTCAGGGATCGGGGATCAGGGAATCTTCCCGGCGCCCGATGCGCTGCTGCGGCATTCGTGACGCCTTCGACACCGGATACCTGTCATCCGATACCTGACTGCCAGATCATCGCCTCGGAATAGCCGAGCTCGGCCAACTCGTCCGCGCGCAGGCGCGCTTCGTTCGCGCAGAAGAACTCGTCGAGCTGCGGCGGGCTGACTGCGGTGCCGGCGAGCATCGCGTGCATCTGGCCGCGATGGTGGATCTGGTGCTGGAAGAGATGCGCGAGCAGCCGGGTCATCGTCTCCTGCTCGAGTCCCGCGCGGCGCATCACCGCGACCGGGCAATCGAGTGCGGCGTCGGTCAGCGCGACGCAGAAGGCGATAAGCCGGCGGTCGGCGGCGCGCTGCTCGCGCTGGATCTCCGCGCACGTGACGAAAGGCTCCTCGGGATCGAAGAAGCGCCGCGGATTCGCTTCCGGCGGTTTGCCTTGCTTGGCGCTTTCGAGTGCGTCGAGGTAATACCAATCCACCGTGAGGATGTGATTCGCGGTTGCCTTGAGCGACGGGAAGAAGCTCGTGCGGTGTGCGACGAAATCCTGCTGCGAAAGTCGCGCGCAGGCGCGAAGCAGGCGATGGTTGGCCCACGCGTTCTGGTAGGCCATCGTGGCGAAGTGATGAGCGAGGCCCGGCATGGCGTTCCTCCGAAATCGGTTGCGGCACACGTGCGAAGGCGCGACGCGAACACGCGCTCCTGCAAAGTCGCACCTCAATGCCCGAGCCCGGCGCGGCGTGGCGAGACGATCGCGGCAGCGCCGGCGCTCGTGCGCGGGTCGGGACGGGGTGCACGGCGGCGGCCGGGCAGCACGAGGGGCTCGCGCACGAGCGTACGGTAGTCGGAATCCGCGATGCCCGGCACCCAGCGCACATCGACATCGAGCAGCACCGGCTCGCGCACTTCGCCACCGCGGCGCTTCAGCACCTGGACCGCGAGTTGGCCGGCGGAGGGCGCGAGCCCGAGGCGCAGCGGCGCCGCCGCGGCGCTGCCGCGCTCCCCCGGGCGGCGCCAGAGCACGCCCCAGGTGCGTCCTTCCCGCGCGGCGACCTGCAGGCGGCGCAGCAGGCGCTCGTCGGAAAGCGGCAACCATGCGAACGCGGCGCCGCATTCGGGCGCGCGCAGCGCCTGCTCGTAGGCCCACAGCGCATCGCGGCGATCGCGGCAGCGGACGATCCACAGGCGCGCAAGATCGACGCCTGCCGCGGCGAGCGCGGGTGCATAGGGGCGGTACGGTGGTTCGATCCACACGATCTCGCGGCCTGCGGCCTGCAGCCGCGCGAGCGCGGGCAGCGTCAGGCGGATCTCGCCGATGCCTTCGCGCGCCAGAAGCAGTTCGGTGAGCGCGCCCTGCGGCCAGCCGCGGCCCGGCAGCACCGCATCGAGCGCGGCGAAGCCCGTGGGCACCGCGGCGGGCTCGGGCGCACAGTCGCTGCCCCGCCAGATCGCGGGGTTCGCAAGCAGCGCGGCAAGCGCCTGCGAACGCGCGCCGGTCGATACGGGAGCGGGAAGGGCGGGCATGGAAAATACCGTATGGATATACGGTTCATTATAGTCGGCGCGGACGCGCGGTCAAGCCGGCTGCGACCGCTAAGGAGCCTCTGACCAACTCCCACATGGTCGCGCCAGGGCTGCACGCGGATGAATGCGAGACGCGCGACGAAGGTCGTAGCCGAGCCTACGAGGCCGAGGAGCGAGGCGAAGCAGGCGCCGCATTTGGCAGCAGCCCGAAGGGACGGGGCGCTGCGCGCGGTCTGCTTCGTCGCCCGGCTTGCGAAGGCGCCCGGCCTTCGCGTCGCCGCGCTTCGCGCAACCCGTTCCGCAAAGACCCGTCGCGGCCACGCGGGAGTTGATCAGAGGTTCCCTAACCCGGATGTTTCGCCAGGGCGCGGGAATTTGGCGTGGCGGTTTGCGCCCTGGATCGGGCGCAGCCGACAACGCCAATAGCCGCGACGATTGGCTAGGAGAGCAAGCCCGAGCCAGGTGCAAAACGACCGCCAAAAACCGCGCAGTCGACCCGTCCAACTTGCTCCGCCGGCGGCGGGCCCCAAGTGCCTGGCAAGGCTCGAGTCTTCATTGAATCGGCGGCAGCCTGGTGAAATATCCGGGCTAACCCGCCGCACCGCGGGCTGCCCGGCAGCGCTGCGGTGCGCAAGGCGCGGCGGACAATCTGCAGCCGCCTTCAGCGCATGCGGGCGCTGTCGGCGTCGAGCTGCAGCAGCAGCGCGAGGCGGTCCTCGCGCGCGACGTCCTGCCAGCGGCGCCCGGTGAGCGCGCCGTGCAACGCCCACAGCAGATTGAGCGAGGCGCGAATGTCGCATGCGCGCACGCGGCGATACGCCTCGACCGCGCCCAGCCTGCGCAAGGCAGCGATCGTCGTGATACCGGCGCTCGCGAGCATTGCCTGCGACGCGGGACCGAGATTGGGAAGGCCGGCCACTGCGCTCGCGCTTGTCGCGACCTTCCGCGCGGACGCGGTGCGCCGCTTCGCCGGCGACGGGTGCGCCGAGGCGGCGGCGCTCGCCCGGCGCGCGAGCTCGCGTTTGCGCAGGGCCGTGTAGGACCACCACGGGCGCGCGGGCGCGCCGTTCATGAACCGCACCGCGGCGATGAACGTGTCGAGCACGCAAGGGTCGTGACGGGCGCGCGTCACGCGGCACAGCTGGTCGTAGAGCGCATACGGATCGCGCCCTCTCAGCGCCGCCGGGGTCGCGACCCCGATCCGCCGCAGATCGCGCGCGATCGCGACGCCCACGTTGGGCAGATCTTCGAGCGCCGCGAGCGAGGTGCGCCGACTCACCATGCCTTGTTGCCGCGGATCAGGCCGACGGCCACTCCCTCGATGGCGAGACTCGTCCTGCGGGGATCGACGACGATCGGCGCGAACGCGTCGTTCTCGGGCAGCAGCAGCACCTCGCGTCCGCGGCGCTTCAGGCGCTTGACCGTGACTTCGTCGCCGGCGGCACCGGTGAGGCGCGCAACCACGATCTGTCCGGACCGCGCCTCGCTCGTCCGGTGCACGGCCAGCAGGTCGCCGTCCTCGATGCCGGCTTCGCGCATCGATGCGCCGCGCACGCGCAGCAGGTAGTCCGCGCGTGGCGTGAAAAGCTCCCGATCGATCCGGTAGCGCGCTTCGATGTTCTCGGCGGCGAGGATCGGGTGCCCCGCGGCCACGCGCCCTACGAGCGGCAGCGTGCTCTGCAGCGGGACGCCCGGTGAATGCGTAAGGCGCAGCCCGCGCGAAGAGCCGGGCACGATTTCGATGGCGCCCTTGCGCTCGAGTGCGCGCAGGTGGTCCTCGGCGGAGCTCGCGGTCGAAAAACCAAGGCCGGCCGCGATCTCGGCACGGGTCGGCGGCATGCCGGTGGCGTCCATCTGCGCGCGGATCCACTCGAGGATCTGCTGTTGCCTCGCGGTCAGCGGCGCGGGCGCCTCGGGCGCGTTCGCGGCTGTGCGCAGGTGGGCGAAGGGTCGTCGTGCCGGCGTGCGGGATCGGGGCATCGTCCAAACCGTATGGATATGCGGTATCCGGATTATAGGAGGTGCGGTCGGCGAGTCAAGCGCGATGCCGTGGCACCGGATCCGCCGGGTCGCGCGCTTCGGTTTGCCGTTTCCGTTGCGCGCGGCCGCGCCGCGGCGTCATAGTCTCGCCTTCGCGCTCGCGAAGGCCGGGAACGGACCGGCTCGAAAGGGCGTCCGCTGGGCCGATGGACGAAGGGGAGAGACGATGAAGGACGAGGTTGCGGCACGCGCCGCCACGCTGCTCGCGCAATGCCGCGTGGCCGCGCTCGGAACGTTGCACGGGCACGCGCCGGCCGTGTCGATGACGCCATACGCGTTGGTGCAGGCGCCGTTCATGCTCGTCGTGCTGGTGAGCGGGCTTTCCGCCCATACGCGCGACATGCAGGCCGACCCGCGGGTAGGCCTGCTCGTGATGGAACCGGAGCACGCGGGCGCGAACGTGCACGCGCTTGCGCGCATCGCCCTGCAGGGCGAGGCAGAGCCGCTTGCACCGGAGGCGGCGGGCTACGCCGCCGCCCGCGCGGCCTACCTCGCACGCTTTCCCGCGATGGCGGGGCTCTTCGATCTCGGCGACTTCGGCCTGTTCGCGATCCGGCCGAACGCCGTTCGCGTCGTCGCCGGCTTCGCGCAGGCACATTCGCTTACGCCCGAGACGCTTGCGGCGGCGGTGGCCAACGCGGCCTAGCGATACGAGCCGCCGTCGTGGCGACGGGACCGAAGGCGGCGCGCTGCGCGGGCCTCGCCGACGCCGCCTTTTGCTCAGGACATCAGCACGTAGCTGCCCGGCGCGGGCTCGATCGCCGGATACCCCTTGGCCGGCGCGCCGAGCGTGGGCGGTGCGCCCATCGGTCCTGACCGTTCCGCGAGCCAGCGCTGCCATTCGAGCCACCATGAGCCCGGCTTGCGCGGAGCCTGTGCGACGTACGCGTCGGCATCATGGAACTTGCCGTCCGCGGGTCGCGTCAGCACCTGATAGCTGCGCCCTGCGTGCCCTGGCTCGCTCACGATGCCCATGTTGTGGCCGCCGGTCGTGAGCACGAACGTGATTTCGGCGCCGGTCAGCAGATGGATCTTGTAGACCGATCGCCACGGCGCGACATGGTCGGTCGCCGTTCCGACGACGAACATCGGTACGCGGATGTCGGACAGGACGATCGGACGCCCGCCGACGCGATAGCGGCCTTCCGCGAGGTCGTCGTTCAGGAACAGCCGCCGCAGGTACTGCGCGTGCATGCGGTAGGGCATGCGGGTGGTGTCGGCGTTCCACGCCATCATGTCGGTCATCGGCGAGCGCTCGCCCATCAGGAACTCGTGCACCATCCGCGACCAGACGAGGTCGTTGCTGCGCAGCAGCTGGAACGCGCCCGCCATTTCGCCGGCCGAAAGGTAGCCGCGGTCGAACATCAGGTCCTCGAGGAACATCATCTGCGATTCCTCGATGAAGAGCCCGAGCTCGCCCGGCTCGCTGAAGTCGGTCTGCGCGGCGAGCAGCGTGACGCTCGCGAGCCGCGAGTCGCTGTCGCGCGCGAGCGCTGCGGCGGCCATCGCGAGCAGCGTGCCGCCGAGGCAATAGCCGACCGCGTGCACCTTCTGCTTCGGCACGATCGCGTTCACCGCGTCGAGCGCGTCGCCGACGCCCATGCGCAGGTAGTCCTCCATCCCGCGGTCGCGGTCGCCGGCATCCGGGTTCTTCCACGAAATGCAGAAGACCGTGTGGCCCTGCTCGACGAGATAGCGGATCAGCGAATTCGACGGCGACAGGTCGAGGATGTAGTACTTCATGATCCACGCGGGCACGATCAGGATCGGCTCGGCATGGACTTCGGCGCTGGCCGGCGCGTACTGGATCAGCTCCATCAGCCGGTTGCGGAACACGACCTGCCCCGGCGTGATGGCCACCGTTTCACCGGGCCGGAACGCTTCCACGCCGGCGGGCGGCCGCCCTGCCTGCACCCGCTCGAACTCGGCAATCCAGTTGAGCCAGCCGAAATAAAGGTTGAGCCCGCCCGTCCCCATCGTCTTGGCGAGGACCTCCGGGTTGGTGGACGGGAAGTTCGACGGCGAGACGATGTCGAGCAGCTGACGCGCGACGAACACCGCGATGTCCTCGTGGTGCTTCGATACTCCGCGCACTTCGGAGGTCGCGTTGTACCACCACTGCTGCGTTAGCAGGAACGACTGCGAGATCACGTTGAACGGGAACTGCGTCCAGCCCGGGTGACTGAAGCGGCGGTCCTGGTCGAGCGGCTCGATGCACGGGGGCGCCTCGCGCGAGAGGCTCCGCGGCATGAACAGTGCGAGCCGGTAGGCCTTGCGCCACGCCTTGCGGGCGAGCTCGGCCTGCTTCGCCGGCGAGAGCCCGAGGTGCGCGATCCAGTCGACGTACGCAAGCAACAGCGCCGCGGGCGAGATCGCGTGCGTGTACCGGGCAAGGATGCCGTGCAGCCAGCGATCGAAGCTGTCGGCGTGCAGCGTTGCGCTGTTGCCGCCGTTGATGACTTTCGGCCGCGCAGCCGCGACGGCTGTCGGCGGACGGGCCGGCAGAGCGACGACATTGGCGGGCAGATTGCCGGCGCCGGGGTCGCGTGGCGCACGGGTACGGGTACTGGAACGCAGCGGGTCCATGGAGAAGCCTCCGAACGGACGCCGAGCCGCCGCAGGTGACAGCCGCGGCGTCAAATGGAAGCCTACGCCCCGCCGGGGTGCGATGGGTTGACCCCCATCAAGCGCACTCGCTTCGCGGTCGGCAATCCGCACCGGGGACGCCGCCCCTGTGCGGGCTCCCGGAGCGCCGTTGCCCGGCCCGGCCGCCGACGCCTTGACACCCGTCAACGGCCTGCCGAATCCGTCTGCTAGCATCCGATCGGGTACCGCTTCGAGGGCGCGATGGCGACGATGCAGGCGATGGTGTTCGAGCAGCGCGGCGCGCCTCTCGTCCCACGGACGTTGGCGGTGCCGCAGCCGCACGCCGGGGAGGTGCTGATCGAGGTGCACGCCTGCGGCGTGTGCCGCACCGACCTGCACGTCTTCGACGGCGAGTTGCCGCGCCCCAAGCTGCCGCTGATTCCCGGGCACGAGATCGTCGGCAACGTGGTCGCGCACGGTACGGGCGTGCAGGCGCCGGCGATCGGAATGCGCGTCGGCGTTCCCTGGCTTGGCGCGACCTGCCGGCACTGCGTAAACTGCGTAGCCGGTCGCGAGAACCTCTGCACCGAGGCGACGTTCACGGGCTATACGCGCGACGGCGGCTACGCCGAGTATGTCGTGGCCGATGCGCGGTACGTGTTTGCGCTGCCGGAAGGCTACGACGACGTGCACGCGGCGCCGCTGCTGTGCGCGGGCTTGATTGGCTACCGCGCGCTGGCTTTCGCGGGCGACGCGCGCACGCTCGGGATCTACGGCTTCGGCGCGGCCGGGCACCTGATCGCCCAGATCGCGCTCGCGCAGGGCCGCACGGTATTCGCGTTCACGCGACCCGGCGATGCGGGCGCACAGGCGCTGGCGCGCTCGCTCGGTGTGCAATGGACCGGCGGCAGCGACGAGTCGCCGCCCGCGCCCCTCGATGCTGCGCTGCTGTTCGCGGCCGTGGGCGCGCTGGTGCCGGCCGCATTGGCGGCTACGCGTCCCGCCGGGACGGTGATCTGCGCGGGCATTCACATGAGCGACATCCCGGGCTTTCCCTACCGCCTGCTGTGGGAGGAGCGGGTCGTTCGCTCGGTCGCCAACCTCACGCGCTCGGACGGCGAGGCATTCCTTTCGCTCGCGGCGCGGATCCCGCTGTCTGTCCATGCGACGCCGTACCCGCTGAACCGCGCCAACGAGGCGATCGCCGCGGTGCGGGCGGGACAGGTCGACGGCGCCGCCGTCTTGACGACACCCCTGCATTAGGCGTCAACTGCATTCACCCCGACTCACCCACGCGAAGGAGACATCATGGCAAGGAAGGCTGCGCCCGACCAACCGACGAGAAAGCCGCGCAAGGTTGCCCGCAAGGCACCCGCGAAGAAGGCGGCGCCGCGCGCCGCTGCCGCCGCCGCGGCCTTTACGATGCCGACGCCGAAGCAGTTCGCCGACATGTCGAAGATGGCGAACATCATGACACCCGAGCAGGCGATCGAGCTCTACAAGGCGAACGCCCGCATGGCGCTCGACGTGATCAACGCGGCGATCGAGAGCACCGCCAAGCTGCGCAAGCTGCAGTTCGCGGGCGAGGAGGAGGCCCGCGATTTCCAGAAGCGCGTGGTGAAGTCCGCGAGCGAGGCGCGCGATGCGCAGGGCCTCATGCAGGCGGGGCAGGGCGTCGCGCAGGAAGCGCTCGAGAAGAGCATGCGCTACTGGGGCGACATGTTCGATCTGATCACCGAGATCCAGAAGCGCCTGTTCACGCTGATGCAGGACCAGGCGGAAGGCGTGCCCGGCGCCAAGCAGGCCAAGGCCGCGATGGCGCTGATGCCCGACCTGTCGAACATGCGGAATGTCGTGTCCGCGATGCAGGGGCTCGTCTCCTCGGGCGGCTCGACGTTCGACACGATGCAGAAGATGATGGGAGACATGGCCCGGATGGCGCAGCACGCGATGCCCGGCGTGAAGCGCTGACGCCGTCGACGGAACGCAGGGCCGCGACCGCGCGGTCCTGCGCTGCGGTTCACACACGGGGCCGGGTCGTGCGCGGTGTCCGGCCGACGACGACATGAGGCCCGCATCCTTGCGTGGCGTGGCGGACGCGCATGCGCGCGCGCTGGCGGATGTCTGCGCTGCGCTCGCAACCGATCCGCACCGTGGCCTTTCGCGCTCCGAGGCCGCCGCGCGCCTCGCGGCGCTCGGGCCGAACCTGCTCGCCGCCCGTCCGCCGCCGTCCCGCCTCTCGCGGCTGATCGGCCAGCTTCGCAGTCCGCTTGTGTTGCTGCTGATCGCCGCGGCCGGCGTGTCGCTCGCGGTGTGGCTGGTCGAGCGGCCCGACGCCGTGCCCTACGAGGCGCTGACGATTCTCGCAATCGTCGCGCTGAATGCAGCGTTGGGCTACGTGCAGGAGGCACGCGCCGAAGCCGCGATCGCATCGCTGTCGCGCATGAGCGCCCCGTCGGCCACCGTAATCCGCGACGGCGAGCGGATGGTGGTCGCGGCGGCCGACGTGGTTCCGGGGGACGTGCTTCGCGTCGAGGAAGGCGATTGCCTCGCGGCCGATGCGCGAGTGCTCGATGCGACCGCGTTGCGCACCATCGAGGGTGCGCTCACCGGAGAGAGCGTGCCGGTGGACAAGCATCCGTCGGCGGTCGCGCTGGACGCGCCGATCGGTGACCGCGCGTGCATGCTTTTCGCCAGCACGAGTGTCGTCTTCGGCCATGCGACCGCGGTCGTGACGGCGACCGCGATGCAGACCGAGGTGGGTCGGATCGCGGGCCTGCTGGAGAAGGCGCAGAGCGAGCCGACGCCGCTGCAGCGCGAACTCGCCCGGCTTGGCAAGGTGCTGGGCGCGATCGTGATCGCAATCGCGGTCGTCGTCGCGTTGACGATCCTCGTGCTGCAGCGGGACTTCTCGACCGCCGCGCTCGTCGGCGTGCTGCTCTACACGGTGGCGCTCGCGGTCTCCGCGGTGCCGGAGGGGCTGGCCGCGGTCACCACGGTCGTGCTGTCGCTCGGCATGCGGCGCATGGCTGCGCGCAACGCGATCGTGCGGCAGCTCTCCGCGGTGGAAACGCTTGGCGCGGCGACGGTGATCGCCACCGACAAGACCGGCACGCTCACCTGCAACGAATTGACGGTCCGTGTCGTCGAGACGGCGTCCGGACGGGTCGAGTTCGGTGGTGCGGGCTATGCGCCGGTCGGTCCCGTGCACGTGGACGGCCGGCCTCTCGCACAGGGCTCGCTGCGCACCGAGGTCGAGCGACTGCTGGCCGCGGGCTCGCTCGCGAGCAATGCCGAGTTGCACGAGCGCGGCGGTCGCTGGACCGTGGTCGGCGATCCGACCGAGGGAGCGCTGCACACGGCGGCCGGCAAGATCGGGCTCACGCGGAGCCGGCTCGATGCGCGATTCGCACGACTGGCGGAGATTCCTTTCTCGTCCGAGCGCAAACGAATGAGCACGGCGCACGTGGATCGGCAGGGCGCGGTATCGCATGTGCTGTTCGTCAAGGGCGCGCCCGACCTGCTGCTCGAGTTGTGCGAGCACGAGCGGACGGGACGCGAGGAGCGGATCCTCGACAGCGTGCGGCGAGGGGCGATCTCGGCGCGTATCGAGACGCTTGCCGCCGATGGGTTGCGGACGCTCGGCGTTGCCTACCGTCGCCTGCCCGAGTTCGCCGAACGAATGCTCGAACCGGCACTCGAGCAGCGCCTCGTCTGGCTCGGCGTCATCGGAATGGCCGATCCGCCGCGCCCCGAAGCGGCTCCCGCGGTGGCCGCCGCCCAGCGCGCGGGCGTGCGCGTCGTGATGATCACCGGCGACCATCCGGCGGCGGCGGCGGCGATCGCCGCCGAGCTCGGCATCGCTCCGCGCGGCACCCCGGTGCTCACCGGTGCAGCGCTCGCGCGACTCGGCCCGGAAGGGTTGCGCCAGGCGGCGGCGCACACCGCCGTCTACGCGCGAGTGGCCCCGGAACAGAAGCTCGACATCGTGCGCGCGTTGAAGGCGAACGGCGAGGTGGTCGCGATGACCGGTGACGGGGTGAACGACGCGCCGGCTCTGCGCGTGGCGGACATCGGCATCGCGATGGGCCGGGCAGGGACCGACGTCGCGCGCGAGGCCGCGGCGATGGTGCTTGCCGACGACAACTTCGCAACCATCGTCGCGGCCATCGAGGAGGGGCGCGGCATCTACGCCAACATCCAGAAGTTCCTGCGCTATCTGCTCTCGACGAACCTGGGTGAAGTGCTCGTCATGTTCCTCGGGGTTGCGTGTGCCGGAGCGCTCGGCATCGTTGCGGGGCGAGGCGAGGCGCTGGTGCTGCCGCTCATTGCGACGATGATCCTATGGATCAACCTCGTCACCGACGGACTGCCCGCGCTGGCGCTTGGCGTCGATGCCGTGGAGCCGGGGCTGATGCGGCGGCCGCCCCGCGATCCTTCGGTGCGCGTCATCACGCCGCGCATGTGGGTCGGCATCCTCATCGCCGCCGCCGTGATGGCGGCAGGCACGCTGCTGCTGCTCGATGCAGGGCTGCCCGGGGGTCTGATCGAGGGTACCGGTGAGACTGCCTACGCCCGCACGCTTGCGTTCCATACGCTCGTCGTCTATCAAGTCGTCGATGCGCTGTGCGTGCGTTCGGACGAGCGCTCCGCGATCACGCCACCACTGCCCAACCGCTGGCTTTGGGGTTCGCTCGCGATCGCGCTTGCGCTGCAGGGTCTTGTCCTATACGTTCCGCTGTTGCAGCGCGGCTTCGGGACGGTCGCGCTCGACGCGAGCGACTGGCTCGTTGCGCTCGCGGTTGCATCCACGGTGCTGTGGACGCGGGAGCTTCTGAAGGCGGTCTTTCGGGCGCAGGACCGCCGCGCTGCCGCCGCATGCCGGCAGGGAAGCGCATGACGGATCGAATCGGCATCGGAATCGTCGGACTGGGACTTGCGGTCAAGCCGCATGCGTTGGCGCTGCGCAATCTCGCCGACCGGATCGACGTGATCGGCGGAGTGAGCCCGAGCGCGGAGCGGCGAGCCGCATTCCACCGTGCCTACGGCTTCCCCGTCGTGCCTGCGCTCGAGGCGCTGCTCGACGACACTCGCGTTCACGCCGTGCTGCTGCTCACGCCGCCGCGCACGCACCACGCGCTCGCGCTGCGCGCCGCGCAGGCAGGCAAGCACGTGCTGGTCGAAAAGCCGGTCGACGTCGACTATACGCAGGCGCGTGCACTGGTCGACGCCGTCGAAGGCGCGGGGCGTGCGTTCGGCGTCGTATTCCAGCATCGCTTCCGCCCCGGTGCGATAGCGTTGCGAGCGCTGTTGCACGAGCGCGGCCTTGGCGAGTTGCTGTCGGTTTCCGCATCGATCCGCTGGTGGCGCCCGCCGGCGTACTTCGCCGAGCCCGGGCGTGGCATGCAGGCCCGCGATGCGGGCGGCGTACTGCTCACGCAGGCGATCCATACGCTCGACCTTCTGCTGGACCTCGCGGGGCCGGTGGCGGAGGTTGCGGCGCTGTGCCGAACGAGTCCGCTCCGCGCGATCGATACGGAGGACATCGCCTGCGCCACCGTGCGGTACCGGAGCGGCGCGGTCGGCGTCATCGATGCCACGACAACGGCTTATCCGGGATTTCCGGAGCGCATCGACATCGCCGGGACGCGCGGCAGCGCGGTGCTGGAGGCGGAACGCTTGCGTGTCCAACGCGCCGGGGAACCGGATCTCGAGGTGGGTGGCTCGACGGCAGGCGGGGGCGGCGCCGACCCGATGGCGTTCTCGCACGAGCCGCATGCACGTCTTCTGGCGGATTTTGCAGCCGCCATCGAGGAAGGTCGGGCGCCGCGCGCCAGCGCCCGAAGCGCGCTGCCCGCGCATGCGCTGATCGACGCGATGCTCGCTGCTTCCGCAAGCGGCGCGTGGGTGGCGGTGGACGGGTAGCGAGCGGCCTCACTTGTCGCCTCGCGCGGCGCGGCGTCGGTTAGCCTTCGCCGAAACCACGCGTTTTCGCGCCGCCTGACCGTATGCGGCCGGTATGCTCCAGCCGGCCTTGCGCCTGCCGCTGCGCGCGCGACCGAGTGCCGAACCGCGGCGACATGAGACAGGTTCCAACGATATCGGGTCCGCGTCGACCCGGGGAGAAGCGACCGATGGAGCAACTCGCCGTCTACTCGAGCCGGGGTGATCTGGCAGGCCACCTGTCGTACGTGCTGATCGCCATCTCGTATTACGCGACCAACATCTATTGGCTGCGCGGGATGGCCGTGCTCGGGCTCGCTTTGGAGCTCGTCTACTTCGCGCAGTCCGGTGGCAACATGCATACGGGGATCGCCTGGGGCGTCGTGTTCATCCTGGTCAATGTCTATCAGATCTACCGCCTGATCCGGGAGCGCATGAACCTCCGCCGCATGGGCGATGTTGCGCTGCTGCGGCAGGGCGTGTTCGCGGGGCTCGACAGTGCGCGGCTGTCCCACCTCGTGACGGCTGGAAGCTGGCGCAGTGTCGAACCCGGCACCCGACTGACGCTGCAGGGCAAGCCGGTCGCGGAGCTGGTGCTGCTGTGCGCGGGCTCGGCATCCGTTGAAGTGAACGACAAGACGGTCGCCATGCTGCATGCCGGCGCCTTCTGCGGCGAGATGGCGTTCGTCTCCGGTGAGCCCGCCTCGGCCACCGTGATCGTGCATCACCCGGTACGTGCCTTCGTGTTCGACATGCAGAAGCTGCGAACGTTGGTCGACGACGACGAGCTGGTCGCGTCCGCGATCCATCAGGCGGTGGGCCGGGACCTGGCGCAAAAAGTGAAAGGCAGCAACAGCGACGCGAAACAGATGGGCTGAGCGGTCAGGAGTGCTCCGCTCGCGCAGTTATGCAGGTGCGGTCTTGGTCGTCGAGCTCAAGGATTCGCAGCCGAGCCCGCCACGAGCGCGCGATCGCAGGCATCGGGCAGCCGGCGACGCTCGCGCCGAGAAAGAGTCACAGGACCCGGAGGACCATGGCGACGCCGGGCGCAACGGGCAAGCGCTGGAAAGCCGCGCCATGGTGCCCCGGGCCCGAGTCGAACGGGCACGCCCATCGCTGAGCTGCGGGTTTTAAGCCCGCTGCGTCTACCAGTTTCGCCACCGGGGCACGCGGGAAAGATAGCACGCGCGATTTCTTCCCGAGTTGCTCTCGGCCCGGGTCGGCGCCTTGGCAAAACGGGCGAGTGGAGAGCGCTCCCGGGTCGGCTCTGTCGACGGTTTCACCGACCGGGCGGTCGGTGTCTGCCGCTCCGATGACGCGATCGGCGCCGGTTGTGCGAGCGGCGAGCCGGCGCCGTGGCTGCGGCGCGCGCCCGGCAGGCGCGCTTACCGTCCGTCCGCGGGCGCAAATTCCGGCGTGCTGCGGGCGATACCGTCGGGCCGAAGGTAGGATAGCGGCTGACCTCCAACGCGGTCCTTGCGAAATGGTGCGCCCGCCCACGATCGACCCCTCGAACAAGGCCGCCTTGCGTGCATCGAAAGCCGATCCACGCGCCGCGCGAACCCGGCGCCGGGAGCGGCGCGACCGTTTCGAGTTCTACCGGCTGCTCTGCGGTTATCCCGTGTTGTCCTCGTACCGGGCGAAGTTCGCGGCGATCGTTATTGCGGGCATCGGCTTACCGACCTTCCTGCTCATGCTCGTCATCGTGCTGGGTGCAGCCCGGTTGAGCGCGCTCGCGTTGCTCGTCCTGCTGATCGTGTCGGCGGCTGCGAGCATCGTCGGCATCCTCTGGGCGGTCGAGCGGCTGCTGCGCCCGCTGGAACTCGCCGCGCGCGCGCTCGACGCGTTGGCCGACGATGTCGACCTGCCCCGCATGGAGCTGCCAGGAACCGACGAGGCGGCGCAGATCCTGCGCGGCGTGCAGAGCGTCATCGGCCGGCTGCGCCTGCAGGAGGAGCACACACGGCGCGCAAGCGATCTGGATGAACTCACCGGGCTCTATCAGCGACGGGCGGGGAGGGCGCGCGCGCAGGCGCTGCTCGAGGCGGAGACCCGGCGCGGCCGCACGATGCGCGTGGTGCTCGCCGACGTCGACGGCATGCGGCGGTTCAACGAGCGCTTCGGTGCCGGCCACGGCGATGCGCTGCTGAAGGCGCTCGGCACGCGGCTTGCGCAAATCGCGGGCCACGACGGCATCGCGGTTCGCTGGAGCGGCGATCGCTTTCTGCTGGTGCAGGGCGTGGCGCCGGATGCCGAGGGGCAGCTCGAGGAACTGCTCGGCCGTCCGGTGGTGATCAAGGGCTCCGACGACCCCGTCCGGCTGTCCTGGAGCGAGGCGCGCACCGAGACGCCGGTCGCGCTGGACGGGCTGATCGCACAGGCCGAGGCAAACCTCGACGCGGACAATGCCGGCCGCTGATTACGCGATGCAGTGCCGGGGAATTTCGCATGCGCAAACGCCTGGAGGCGAGAGCCGACCGGCGAAGCGCAGTGTGCTCGCCCGCGCCTGTGGGACGTTGCAGTCCCGATTTCTGCATTGGGAGCGTGCGCGAAGCGATCGGCCGGGACGGTGATCCGCAAACGTCCATTGCCGACCAAGTCTGCCCGCTCACCCACGGCGGCTTCTTCGGCACGCTGTGCGAACGCGACATCGCCAAAGGAATGGGTGTGAAGGATTGCTGGCGCAAGCGATGGGAGCCTGACCCGCGGCGCACCGGGAAAGAAGCACGACGGGCCGTCCGATTGTGCGGGCCCACTCCTTTGGGCACGAGCAAATCGTGGTTTGCCAAGTCACGGGCCCGAAAGTCCGATTGGCCGCGACCATTGCGGAGCCGGCTGCGAAGACAATACTCAGCCCGGGCATGTCTATTGAGCCGGTCGCCTTGAGCGAGGGCGCCGACGACGAAGAATTTCGCCAACGCGCAGGGAGCACACAAGTCGCGCGCACCTGATCGGCGTGGGGCTTATGCGGCGAAGGGGACGCGGGTTGATGACGAAGCCGAATGCGGTCGTGGCACCTGCGCGATCGAAGCGGTTGATCGCACCGGGTGGCGGACATCAACGGGGCAGAATGACGACTACAACAATCGTGCCCGACACCAGCACCAGCGCCAGCCAGCACGAGGGAATATCCGGATGAGATTAGGGCGTTCATCACGCAGGCAGCCATACTCCGATTAGAAACTAGCGGCTTACGATCGGGATGTCACACGCTGCTTGAATTCTTCGCTGGGGACTGTTGATAGGCAGATGATCGTCCGATGTCGAACCTGGAAACAGGCTTGACGCGGTCGCCCATTCTCTGTTTACTACCAACTTGCTGATTACGAGCACGCGCGGGGTACTCATCTCGCACCATTGGCGACGACTCGATGAAGGGGGTACAGACGCTTTTGCACATGCTTATCCCTCGCCCGATCGCCCGACGCGAACGTTGGCGCGTGACCGGGTCGCGTGAATCGGCTGTCGAAGTCGCCTGCCTCGCAATGGGAGGACCGAACCGAATCCCGCGTCCGACGTCGTCGCTGCGCGCGCGTTCCGAAGGGGCCGTCTGTCCGATTGCGGCGAATGCCGGTCATGGAGCCCTTGGTAGCGACCGGCCATGCGCGCGATCCGGAGTCGTGGCTCGGAAACGCATGTAGCCGCTGGCGTACGGCGCTTCCGGGCGATCGCGACGCAACGATGCTGACGGCCGCAGCGCTGGCAATAGGTTTTGACAACGGTTGAATTCGGCGTGCAAATGGCGATCGGCAATTCGCGCTGACGGACAAACGTGACAGAAAGCTTGCGGTTCAAGAGGTGTCGATAGAAGACATTCGTCAACACGACATTCGCATGGGCTTGGGCCGCCCGCAGGGAACGCGGACGATCCCAGTGAGTTCACCGAGGAAGGAGACCACACAATGCCAGTCGCTGTGAGTTACCCGGGTGTCTACGTCGAGGAGATTCCGAGTGGAGTTCGCACGATCACCGGAGTCGCTACATCGATCACCGCGTTTGTAGGTTGGGCGGCGAAAGGGCCCACGGACAGAGCGGAACTGGTGCTGAGTTGGTCTGATTTCGACCGCAAGTTCGGCGGTCTGGACCAACGCAGCCTCCTGGGCTACGCGGTGTCGCAATTCTTCGGCAACGGCGGACAGCGCGCTTACATCGTACGGCTCGTGACCGCGGGATCGAGCACAACGGCCGACAATGCCTCGCTTGCCGCAGTGACGCTCGATGGCAAGCTGACGGTCACGGCGAAGAACCCCGGCGCGTGGGGCAATGACTACGCCATCGTCACGAAGAAACGTGCCGACGATGCGAGTCGCTTCCAGCTGAAGGTGGTGAACCACAAGCAGGACGCAAAGGGCGTGTCGATCGAGGTGTTCGACAATCTGTCAATCGATTCGGCCGACGCGCGCTACGTGGTCAATGTCCTGGCCAGCGACTCGCTGCTCGTAAGCGCGGCGCTCGTCGGCACGCCGAGTGCCCCGCCTGCCGACACGGTGTTCGGCGCGGGCGGCGACGTACCCGCCGCCGCCAAGCTGACCGGAGGCGCCGACGGCAAGGCGCTCAAACCCAACGACTCGGGGTTCGAGGGCGCATTGCAGCCGCCGAGCGGCACGGGTGGCGTCTACCACCTGGACCGCATCGACCTTTTCAACCTGCTGTGCGTGCCCGGCGAGACCAACGCGACGCCGCTCGCGAACCTGCAGAAATTCTGCCGGGACCGGCGCGCTTTTCTCATCGCCGACTGCGCGTCGAACGCGTCGCTCACGACTCTCGCAAACGGCCCGGACACGAGCCTCACCGGTAATGACGCCATCAATGCTGCGTTCTATTTCCCCTGGGTGGCGGCGCCCGATCCTCTGCAGGAGAACCGGCCCTCCGAGTTTCCGCCGTGCGGTTACGTGGCCGGCCTGTATGCGCGCACCGACTCCAGCCGCGGTGTGTGGAAGGCGCCCGCAGGCACCGAAGCGAGCCTCACCGGCGTGCTCGGCGTGAAGACCGTGCTCACCAACGACGAAAACGGCGTATTGAATCCCAAGGCGGTGAACTGCATCCGCAATCTCCCGGTGTACGGCACGGTGCTCTGGGGCGCGCGCACGTTGCAGGGCAACGACGAGCGCGGCTCCGAGTGGAAATACGTGCCTGTTCGACGCACGGCGCTGTTCATCGAGGAGAGCCTGTACCGGGCGTTGAAATGGGTGGTCTTCGAGCCCAACGACGAGCCGCTGTGGGCGCAGATCCGCCTGAACGTCGGCGCGTTCATGCACGACCTTTTCCGCCAGGGCGCTTTCCAGGGCAAGACGCCACAGGACGCCTACTTCGTGAAGTGCGACAAGGAGACCACGACGCAGAGCGACATCAACCGCGGCATCGTGAACATCATCGTCGGATTTGCGCCGTTGAAGCCTGCCGAATTCGTGATCATCAAGATCCAGCAGATCGCAGGGCAGATCCAGACCTGATCGACGGCCGAGCGGGAGACGCGCAGATCGCGGAATCGCTGTTCAACGGGCGTTCTTTCCACGCTCGTCTCTCGCTTCCTCGTCCTTGCGATTGATGACTTCCGGTCCTACTGAAGAGGTGAGCACATGGCGCAATTCTCAGTGAACACGCATCGCTTCGATCCGTACAAGAACTTCAAATTCCGCGTGAAGTGGGACGGTCGCTACGTGGCCGGCGTGAGCAAGGTCACGGGCCTCAAGCGCACGACCGAGGTGGTCAAGCACCGCGAGGGGGGCGACCCTTCGAGCAGCCGCAAGTCGCCGGGTCGCACCGAGTTCGAGGCCGTCACCATCGAGCGCGGCGTCACGCACGACACCGAGTTCGAGAAGTGGGCGAACAAGGTCTGGAACTTCGGCTCCGGGCTCGGGGCCGAGGTCTCGCTCAAGGATTTCCGCAAGGACATCATCATCGAGGCATACAACGAGGCCGGGCAGCTCGTCCTCGCGTACAAGGTCTTCCGCTGCTGGGTCTCCGAATACCAGGCGCTGCCGGATCTCGATGCCAACGCCAACGCGGTCGCCATCCAGCACATCAAGCTCGAGAACGAGGGCTGGGAGCGCGATTACGAGGTGCCCGAACCGAGCGAGCCGAGCTTCACCGAGCCCACAGGCTGACCGGCGATGCGCGGCCTCAGCGCAGCGGCGCTGCTTGAGGTCTGGGAACGCGGTCTCGGCCGACCGTTGCCCGGGCGCGCGCTCGTGCTCCTCGCCGCCGCGTTGCCGGAGGCGAGTATCGAGGAGCTCGCCGGGCTGCCGCTCGGACGACGCGACGCGTTCCTGCTGCAACTGCGCGAGCGGCTGTTCGGGCCCGACCTCACGGCGGTTGCGCAATGTCCCTCTTGCGGGGAGCAGGTCGAGTCGACGTTTCGCGTCGATCATGTTCGTCTGGCGAGCGATCCGGCTCCGGAGGCGACGATCACGGCGGACATCCTGGGCTACCGGGCCGTCTTTCGCTTGCCGACGACGCGCGATCTGCTTGCGCTCGCCGATGCCCGGACAGCACGCGAATCGCTGCTCGCGCGCTGCGTCATCGGGGTGCGCGCTGCGGGCGGCGACGAAGTCATGGTGGCATCGTTGCCCGAGGATGTCGTCGCGGGAATCGCGGCGCGGATGGCAGCCGCGGATCCGCAGGCGGAGATCGCGCTCGCGCTCGCGTGCCCGGTGTGCAACCATCGCTGGTCGGCAATGTTCGACATCGCAGGCTTCCTGTGGAAGGAGCTGCACGCCTGGGCGCTGCAGACGCTGCGCGACGTGCACAGCCTCGCGCGGGCCTATGGCTGGCGCGAAGCCGACGTACTCGAGCTCAGTCCGACGCGGCGCCGCTTCTATCTGGAGTTGAGCCGGCGATGAGCGATGCGCCGCGCAGCGACCCGCAGCCGGTATCGGTACCGGACTTCCTGCGGCGGGTGATCGACCGCGCCTTCGAACGGGCGGCGCCGATCGAGCCGCGCCTGCGCTCGTTGTTCGAGCCGCACGACCAAGGTGCCGCCGCCGGAGGCGCCTGGCTGGCGGAGCTGGCTCACACCGACGAGGACGAAATTGCCTCGAACGTGGCCGATGCGGACGCGGATTCGGGCATCGCGGGCGCGAATGTACGACGCCCGACGCGGGACAGCGCCGCCGCCGTCCTGCCGGGTCGCGAATCGGGGACTGCCCGGCATCGGCACTTGGGGTTGTCGGCACGCCCGCCCGAGGCGGGATCCGCCGGAATCTTGCGAACGGAGGAACGCTCGCCGAGCGCCATGGACACCCATCGCGACTCGCCGACCACGGCGGACCGCGAATCGCTGCATGCGATGTTGACGCCCCCCGACGCCGTTTTGCTGCCGCGCGCGATGGGCACCTCGATGCGTAGCGCTGACGGTTCCAACAATGCAGCGGCGCCGCCGCAAGCGCGCGAGGTCGCGGGACGATCGGCGAAACGGTCCGAGGACCAGCAGGAGGAATCGGTATCGCCGGCGTCACCCATGCAGCGAATCGCCATCGAGCCGCCGACGGCGAGCCATCGACCGCAGCGCGAGCCGATGCGCGAGGAGGAAGCGGCCCGCAGTCCGGAGCCCGTCGTCAACGTGACGATCGGTCGAGTCGAGATCCGGGCCGTGCCCGCACCGCGCGCATCCGCCCGGCAGCGGTCGCAGGGGCCGAAACCCCTGAGCCTCGACGATTACCTGAAGCAGCGCGGAGGCGGCCAATGAGCAACGCACGCGCCATCGCCGCCTGCACGGCGACGTTGCGCAACCTGCTGCTTGCGCAGATTCCGTTGCTCGACTCGGACCTGTCGGACCTCGAAGTGACGACGCAGCCGCCGGACCTCGCGCGCAAGAACGTCACCAAAGCACAATTGAACGTCTTTCTTTACCAGACGGTCCAGAACAGCACATGGCGCAACCTGGACATGCCGCGCCAGGTGCGCCCCGGGGAAACCGGCGCACCGGCCCTCGCGTTGAATCTGCATTACCTCGTGACAGCCTACGGGCGAGCCGATTCCGACAACGACGCGGTCAGCCATCGCGTGCTCGGAGCTGCGATGAGCGTGCTGCACGACCATCCATTGCTCTCGCGGGGCGAGATCAGCGCCGCGCTTTCCGGAAACGATCTGGGCGAGCAATTCGAGCGGCTCAAGATCACGCCGCTGCCGATGCCGCTGGAGGAGATGTCGAAACTCTGGATGGTCTTCCAGACGCAATATCGCATTTCGGCGACCTACGAGGTGACGGTGGTGTTGATCGACAGCCACGCGCCGGTCAGGGCACCGCTACCCGTTCTGCAGCGGGGCGAGGGCGACCGTGGTGTGACCACCGTCGCAGGCCTCGCACCCGTATTGAGCGAGATTCGCCCTCCGCGCTCGCAGCCCGCCGCGAGGCTGGGGGAGGACATCGTGTTAGCCGGCGAGCAATTGACGGCTGCCGATGCGGTTGTCCGCTTCACGAGCTCGCGCCTCGACCAGCCGCTCGAACTCGCGCCCGCGGGCGGCGCGAGACCCGGCGAACTGCTCGTGCACCTGCCGAGCAAGGCCGAGGATGCGAATGCGCTTTCCGACTGGGCGCCGGGTTTCTATACGGTCGCGCTGGTGGTGAGGAAGATCGGCGCGCCGGCGATCGCGAGCAACGAAATCGCGTTCGCGCTGGCGCCGCGGATCAGCGTGACCCCGACGAGCGCCGCCGCGGGGACGGTGAATCTCACGCTCGTCTGCGAGCCGCGCATCGTCACCGGCCAGCGGGTGCTGTTGCTCTTCGGCGACCGGCAAGTCGAGCCGGGCTCGATCAGCAATCCGAGCGACACCACACAGCCGACGACGCTCGCGTTCGCGATACCCGGCGTTGCCGCGGCAAGCTATCTGGTGCGCCTTCGCGTCGACGGCGTCGACAGCATTCCGGTGGTCTACAGTGGCACGCCGCCGATTCCGTCGTTCGATCCTCTGCAGAAGGTCACCGTGGCATGAGCGAGATCGACCGCTGGCTCGTGGCGAACGACCAGTACCTTGCGACCGCGCTTGGCTGGCTGCGCGAGCGGCTCGAGCGGCTGGCGGGCGGAGAGAAACCGGCGGCGCTCGCGGCGAAGGAAAGGGAAGTCGTGCAGGCCGTCGAGCCCGAGCCGCCCAAGCAGCGTTCGTTGCTCGACCGGCTGCGCAAGTCCGAGCCCAAGCGCGTCGAGCCGTCGCGAGCCCTGCCTCCGGTGCAAGAGGAGCCGCGACGGCCGAGTGCCGCGGCGACGGAGAAGCCGCCGCTGCCCGCTGCCATGATCGAAGCGGAGGCGGCGAGCGGGCCGCCTGCACTGGTGCTGCTTGCTCAACGGCTCGGACTGAGCGAGTTCGAGCGGCACACGCTGCTGCTTTGTGCCGCGATGGAGCTCGACACGCGCGTCGCCAGCCTGTGCGCTCGGGCGCAGGGCGAGCCTTCACGGGCCTATCCCACGTTCGCGCTGGCGCTGACACTGTTCGATCAGCCCGCGTGGGACGTGATGTCCCCCGAGCGGCCGCTGCGCTACTGGCGTCTGGTCGAGATCAACCAGCCCGGCGCGCAGCCGCTGGTGACCAGCGCATTGAAGGCCGACGAGCGCATCGTCAACTACCTCAAGGGACTCAACTACCTCGACGATCGCCTCGTACCGCTGCTCTTGGCGCCGGCGCCCGACAGGGGTGCACTGCCGCCGTCGCAGGCGCGGGTCGCGGACACGTTGGTGGGCCACCTGCATCGTGCCAAAGAGGGCGCGCTGCTGCCGGTGTTCCAGTTGCTGGGCGCGGACAGCGAAGCCAAGCGCATGATTGCCTACGAGGTGGCGTCGCACCTGGGGCTCACGCTTCATCGGCTGCCTGCCGAAGCGCTGCCGCAGCAAACAGGGGACCTCGAAACCTTCGTCCGCCTCTGGCAGCGCGAAAGCATGCTTCTGCCGATCGCGCTCTACATAGACGCCGCCCGGCTCGACCGCGGGGCGAGCGGCCATGCGTCCGCACTACAACGGTTGCTGTCGCGCGGCATGGGGGTGACGTTCTTCGATGCACGCGAACCCTGGTCCGAGCTGGGTCGGGAAAACGTTATGGTCGATGTGGCGAAGCCCACGCCTTCCGAGCAGCACGCCGCATGGCGGGAAGCGCTGGGCGAATCCGCAGAGGAGCATCCGGGGCGACTCGCGGGCCAGTTCAATTTCAATGGCTCGACCATACGCGCGATCGCCGAGGCGGCGCTCGCGGCGCCCGATACGCAGGGCGCGCTCGGCGAACGACTTTGGGCGGGATGCCTGCGCTATGCACGCCCCGCGCTCGACCAGCTCGCACAGGCGCTGGAGCCGAAAGCGAGGTGGGATGACCTGGAACTGCCGGCGACCGAAAAGAAACTCCTGCGCCAGATCGCGGACCAGGTGAAGAGCCGCCTCGCAGTCTACGACGATTGGGGCTTCCGCGAACGTATGAACCGCGGGCTCGGCATCAGCGTGCTCTTCGCGGGCGAGAGCGGCACGGGCAAGACGATGGCGGCCGAAGTCATCGCCAACGCGCTCGGATTGCTCCTCTATCGCATCGACCTCTCGGCGGTGGTCAGCAAGTACATCGGCGAAACCGAGAAGAACCTGCGCAAGCTCTTCGACGCCGCGGAGGACGGCGGCGCGATCCTGTTCTTCGACGAGGCCGATGCGCTCTTCGGCAAGCGGAGCGAAGTTAAGGACAGCCACGACCGCTACGCCAACATCGAGATCAATTACCTGCTGCAGCGCATGGAGTCGTACCGGGGGCTGGCGATCCTCGCGACCAACATGAAAGCCGCACTGGACACGGCCTTTCTGCGGCGGCTGCGCTTCGTCGTCAACTTCCCGTTTCCCGGTCCGGCGGAGCGATTGGCGATCTGGGAGAAGGTGTTTCCTCGCGAGACGCCGACCGTCGGCCTGGACCTCGCACGTCTCGCTCGCCTCAACGTGACGGGCGGCAGCATCCACAACATCGCGCTGAACGCCGCGTTCCTCGCCGCGCAGGCGGGAACGCCGGTCTCGATGCCGCTCGCGCTCGACGCCGCACGCACCGAGTTCCGCAAGCTGGAAAAACCGATCAACGAGGCGGATTTCCGCTGGCTCGAATCGGCGGGAGGTAGTGCGTGAAGATCAACCTTCACATCGAGCGGCTGGTTCTTGACGGGCTTCCGCTGGACCCGCGGGACGGGGCTCGTTTGCAGGCGGCGGTCGAACGGGAACTCGCCAGGCTGGTATCGGACGGCGGGCAGTGGGTGACACGTTTGCGCGCCGATGCCGCGACGGCGCACGCGTCGGGTGGATCCTTTACATTGGCCGAGCCGGCAGACGCGGCGCGGGTCGGCGGGCAGATCGCCGGCGCGGTGCACGCGGGGATCGAGGGTACGCGATGAGCGAACGCGCCGTCGCCCTGCGAACGCAGGGCTCGCCGCGTCCCGGTGCGGGGGGCGGCCTTCACCTGCAACGTCGCTGTGCCTGCGGAACGCATACCCCGGGCGGAGGCGAATGCCTGCAGTGCCGGCAGGCGAATCTGCGCATGCAGCGCAAACTTGCGCTCGGGCCGGCGCACGATGCGCTGGAACGGGAGGCGGACGCGGTCGCCCACCGCGTGTTGGCGAAGCCAGTCAGCGGCGGCGATCCGACGCTGCGGCAGGATATGGAGCCGCGCTTCGGAATCGATCTCTCGACCCTGCAGGTGCACTCCGGCGCGGCCGCCGACGCCTCGACACGCCGTAGTCGGGCGCAGGCGCATGCGGTGGGGCTCGTCCAGCGCCAACCCGAGCCGGATCCGCCTTCGAAGCGTCCTGCCGCGAAGAAGGAGGGCGAGGCAAAGGCGACACAGCCGCCGCCGAAATCGCTGAAGAGCGAGGGTGTCGCACTCGACGATCCCGTTGCTGGCGGCACGGCGACCGTCATCGACGAGGTGCTCGCGCGGAACGGGAAGCTCGCCCCTTACATCGGCGATCGCCTCAAGGCCGGATTCAAGATCGCGGAGAAGGGGCGATTCGTCCGGGATTCCAGCGACGGAAATTTCGACGCGGCCTATCGAAAGGCGTACGAGCTCGCGAAATCCGAGCATGTTCCCAAGGACACCAAAGGTTTCTTTGACGCCGGAACGTCGCAAATCCATCTCCGACCCGACGCCGTCTTCGGCACTGCGTTGCACGAGTCGATCCATCGGCTGGCGGCGCCGGTGCTTTACTCGAACTACCTGGTGGCGGCGAACCGGTACGTGTCATCCGATGCGGCCGAAGTGTTGAAGGAGGGCGTGACCGCGTACTTCACCGACCTCGTGCTGAAGGACGAGGGACTGCCCAATTTCAACGACGCGTATCGGAACAAGAAGAGGAAGGCGGAGAACCTGATCACGGCGCTGGGTTCGAATGGCTTCGACCTCGTCGCTACATTCAACTTCAAGGGCGGCGCCATCGTCGAGATGGGCGAAAAGCTGGGTTACACGAAAAAGCAGTTCGACGAATCCAACGGCAGAGGCCTGCGAGAGGTGCTGAAGCGGATGGGGAAGGCGATGTGACGTCCCGAGCCGGGCCATGGGTCCGGGCGAAGTCCGGGAAAGGGGTGCTGGCTTTTTTGGGCCGAGCTGGAATACGCGTGGCCGGCCCTCAGTCCCGCCGACGCGAGAATTCGACCAGATCGGAGTGTGCGATGCATGCCAATCGACAACAGACCGCATTCGAGCCCGCGCCAGGCCTGGTCCCGATGCGCGACCGCGTGTTGCAACGCAAGTGCGACTGCGGCAATCACACGACCGCTGGTGGCCACTGCAGCGAGTGCAGCGCGCGCGACGGTGACCTGCAACGTCGGCCGGATCGTGCAAGCGAGTCCACGGCGGTGCCGGACATCGTGGACGAGGTGCTCGCTTCTCCCGGTTCCGCGATGGATACCGGCAGCCGTAACTTCTTCGAGCGCCGTTTCGGCCACGACTTGAGCGCGGTCCGGCTGCACACCGATGCCCGGGCGGGAGCCTCGGCACGTGCCGTCGATGCGCTTGCGTACACGGTGGGTCGCAACGTGGTTTTTGCGCCGAGCCAGTATGCGCCCAACTCGACGGCCGGCCGGCAATTGCTGGCGCACGAACTGGCGCACGTTGTTCAGCAAGGCGGCACCAGGGACGCACGCGGGGAGCAGTCGGCCATTTCGGGTCCCGACGCGCTGGAGGCACAGGCGGACAAGGCAGCGCATGCCGTCGCTGCGGGTGGCCCCATCGCGGAGCTAAAGCCCGCTCCCCGAAGCCTGGCGCGGACGCCGGCGGCGACGAAGAAATGTCCGTCGACACACGTCATTCCCGACGACATCTACGTGGCGATCGGCGAGGCGTGGGCCAAGTCGGGTCAGGCAAAAGCGACGGTGGCCGAGCACGGTGGCCGCGTCGTCACTGACAAGGATAGTGCGCGTGTTATCCGCACCGGATCAGGTGGTGGGGGCAGCATTGCACTGCCGGCGGAGGAAGCCGGTGACGTCACGCTCGGCACGTTCCACACCCATCCGTACAGCAAGTCCGAGGGCTCCAAGCTCGGCGTGAGCTTCTCGGGCGGCGACCTCGAGAACTTCATCGCCGGCGACCAAGGCAATTTCAAGTACGTCGGCGCGGGCACGTGCATCTACGCGCTGCAAACGCTGGATTCAGACAAGCGGGACGGATGCAAGAGTGTCGACATCAAAAAGCGCTGGGACGACCGTTTCGCCACCGCGACGGGGAATTTCCAGATGAAGGTGGATACCGCGGTCCGGGCAGCCATCCGCGGCTGCGGCCTCTGCTATTACGGGACATGCACCAAGGACCCGAAGAGCCCCGTGCCCAAGACCGCGGGACTCTCCTAGGTGGACGACGTGCAGAGCTGGGTCGGAATGACGGTGACGCAGGTGCTGGCACTTTGCGGCAGCCAATTCGGCGACGTAACAATGGTCGATGAGCCCCCCGGCAAGCTGTGTGCGGTGGAGTTCGTTTGTCGCCATGGGACGAGTCCGTTTCGGGTTGTGCTCGAGCTGCAGTACAGCCCGGGTTTGTTCTCCTCTGCGCGGTCGTGGAGCGAAGAGCTGGTGGGGCAGCAAAAGGTCGTCGGGGTGCGCGAACCCGGGCGCGGTGGTTACTGACCCCAAGCAACGGCGCTGCGGGTGCAGGAATCCATCAGGGGGGCGCCGGCACGGCGGGTCGATCGAAACGAGCTTGCGAAGGTGACGAACGAAACCATGACAGTCGCGCGACAACCGAGTACGGCCGGACCGTCGTCCGGAAGGGAATCCGTGCGCGGCGGCAGTCTGCAGCGCCGATGCGCCTGCGGCAGTCACGCGCCCGGCGGCGGCCCGTGTCCGGCTTGCCGTGAAAAGCCGAGCGGGTCGCTGCAGGCGAAGCTCGCGCTGGGCGCGCCGAGGGACGTGTACGAGGACGAGGCGGACCGGGTCGCCGAGCGGGTAATGGCGACGCCTGCGCACGCCGCGCCGAGGCTCGTCGCACCGCGGCTGCAACGGCGCTCGCCGGCGCCGTCGGGCGATGATGTCGATGCGGTGCCTGCCAGCGTGGAGCGGGCGCTCGCCAGTTCCGGCCGGCCGCTCGAACCGGCGCTGCGGGAAGACATGGAGCAGCGGTTCGGCCACGACTTCTCGACGGTGCGGGTGCACACCGACGCGGCGGCCGAACGATCGGCACGCGATGTCAGCGCCCATGCGTATGCCGTCGGGCGCGACGTGGTGTTCGGGCGGCAGCAGTTCTCGCCGGCCACGGTTGCCGGACGGCAGCTGCTCGCACATGGCTCGCGCATGTCGTGCAGCAGTCGGCGGCCGCGCCAATCACCGTGCAGCGGCGGGCCGCACCTTACATCAAGCGGGTGAACGTGCATCTCACGCCACCGCAGTCGGCGGAGCTTGAGTGGAAGGGAACGCCGCCCGCCGACGCGACCGGCAGCGACAGCTTCACCGTATCCACTGGCAAGGGTTATGGTGACCCGGACGATCCCCCCGGCACCTGCACGCGGAGCTGCTGCACTGACGAGATGACGCAGTGTGCGCCCCCGTGGAACCGGCCGAACAAGGTCGGGGCGTGCTGCACGTACTTCGGCGACAGCTTCTGGACGGGCACGCCGCTCGAGGAGCACAACGGCTGGAAATGGTGGACGCCGATCCAGCCCTTTTACTCGTCGCGAGGGATTGCGCTTCACCAGCATCACGAAGTCACCGGCGAGCCTATCGGTCACGGCTGCGTCCGCATGGCCGAGGCGAACGCCAAGCGCATCTACGACTACTCCAACGGCCGGCATACGAACGTGACCATCGACGGTCGTGCCGCGCCGGTGGCGTGCAAGGAGGATCGCAAATGCGGTGCCAAGACCGGCGCGCGCGGGGCCTCTCCCACGGAAGAGGGCGCGGCACGGCTTGCGGAAGCCGGCCAGGAAGCGGTCCCGGGGCTGGAAGGCGAGATGTCATGAACGCGGCGGGACGTCGCCCGATCCATCTCGTGCGCGTGGCTTGCGCGATCGCGCGATCGCCGAACGCGTCCGCGGGTTTGATGCACTCGCCACGACCGGTTTTCCTTCGGCCCGCTGACGTGGCCGGAACCGAAGCAACGGCGCACGAAGGAGCCTGATGGCCACTCCCATTTCCCCGCGACTTCTCAAAGGCGGCCTCGTGCTGATCGACCCCGACACGTCGAGGGTGCTGCGCGTCATTGCGCTGCAGTACAACCCCGACACGCTCACCCGCACGTTGCAGGTGCAGGCGGTGGGCGGGGAGAGCGATCGGCTCGAGGCGCTGCGGCTCAAGGGGCCGCCGAACGAGTCGATCAGGCTCGATGCGGAAATCGACGCAACCGATCAGCTCGAGTTTCCCGACAACAACCGCACGACGGCGCAGATGGGGATCTTCCCGCAGCTTGCCGCGTTGGAGACGATCGTCTATCCCACCAGCGGCGAACTGCAATCGGCGAACGGACTTGCGCAGTCGGGGACGCTCGAGATCTCGCCCGCCGAGTCGCCGCTGACGCTCTTCGTGTGGAGCAAGGCGCGCATCCTGCCCGTGCGGCTCACCGAGTTCAGCATCACCGAGGAGGCTTTCGACGCGGCACTGAATCCCATTCGCGCCAAGATCAGCCTGGGCATGCGCGTGCTGTCCGTGGACGATCTCGGCTTCAGCCACAAGGGCGGCAACCTGTTCATGGCCTACCTGCAGAACAAGGAGCAGTTGGCCAATCTCGCGCCGAGCGTGCCGCTCGCAGCGCTCGGCATCACGGGGATCCCATGATGAACGTCCTGTTTCCTCCGACCAGCCGCTATTTCTCCGTCGAGACCACGACGCTCGAAGAGCGCGGCGGCAAGGTGATCGTGTATCTCCGGCGGCGCTTCGTGCCGCAACCTGAGCGCTTCGCGCTGCTGCAGGAGCACGTGGTGAAGCAGGGCGATCGGCTCGACAACGTCACCGCGCAATACCTGGACGACCCGGAGCAGTTCTGGCGCCTCTGCGACGCGAACCGCGCGATGCGACCGGACGAGCTGACCGAGATGATCGGCAGGCGGCTGCGCATCACGCTGCCGGAGGGCATACCAGGGACGCCGAATGCTTAAGGGCATCCACCTCACGTTGATGATCGGCCCGGCGGTGCCCATTCCGGCGCCGCAGTCGGTGATCGACGCGCTCACCGGCGTGCAGGTGACCAGCGGCAGGGACCGCAGCGGGTTTCAACTGACGTTCGCGGTGAGCAAGAGGTCGCCGCTCCTGAGGACCATGCTGCCCGCGGGCTACTTCGACCCGATGGTCACGCGCGTGATCGTCATCGTGACGCTCGGCGGCATGCCCAACGTGTTGATGGACGGCATCGTGACGCGCCAGGAGCTGCAACCGTCGAGCGAGCCAGGGCAATCCACGCTCACGATCACAGGCGAGGACTTGAGCGTGCTGATGGACGTAATACAGAAGATCATTCCCTACCCGGCGATGCCGGAGATCGCGCAGATCTATTCGGCGCTGGCGCCCTACGCAATGTTCGGCGTCGTGCCCGTGGCGATCCCTCCGATCATCTCGGCCTTGCGCATCCCGACCAGCGGATTCGACAGCCAGTTGCACACGACCGACCTGCAGTTCATCAAGGGTCGCGCATCGGAGTGCGGCTACGTGTTTTACGTGGAGCCGGGTCCGCTGCCCGCGCAGAGCATCGCCTACTTCGGGCCCGACATCCGCATACCGATTCCGCAGCCGGCGCTTAACGTCAACATGGACGCGCACACCAATGTCGAGTCGCTCAGCTTTTCGCTGGACGGACTGGCCAAGAAGGTGCGGATCTTCATGATCAACGATCCGATCACGCACAAGATTCCGATTCCGATTCCCGCGCCCAACGTCAACGCCTTCAAGCCTCCGCTGGGCCTGCGCCCCACGCCTCCGGCGAAGGTCGAGTTCGCGGACGACGTGGCGCAGATGAGCCCTCCCGAGGCGGCGCAACGGATCCTCGCCTACTTCATGAACAATTCGGAGGCCATCAGCGCCAATGGTCAGCTGGACGTGGTGCGCTACGGACATGTGTTGAGGCAAGGCAGCAGGTGGCCGTGCGTGGCGGCGGGGCCGTACTACGACGGCTTGTACTACGTCAAGAGCGTCACGCATAACATCAAGCGCGGTGAATACAAGCAAAGCTTCACGTTGTCGCGCGATGGCATTGATTTCGATACGCAAAGGTCATGGCATGAGTGAAGGTCCGAAATACTGGGGCAAGTACCGGGGAACGGTGATCAACAACATCGACCCGAGCTGATGCGGGCGCATGCAGCTCACGATGCCTGACGTGAGCGGATTGACGCCGTCCTCCTGGGCATAAGCCATGTGCGCCCATGGCCGGGCGAGGGCAGCCGGGGGGTCTTCACCGTACCGTCATCGGTTCGGGCGCCTGGGTGCAGTTCGAGCATGGCGATCGCAGACTACCCGGTCTGGATTGGTGGCTGGTGGGCCTCGTGGCAGAAGTTCCCGCGCTGGCTTTGGCGGGCAATGCCGTGCCAGCCCGAGCATCGTTCTTCAAACGACGGGACAGAACAGCATCGTTATCAGCGATATCCCCGGACCGGCCGGAGGAATCATGCTTCGCTGCGGTGCATCGACGGTATCATCAACCAGACCGGGATCTCGCTGATCGCACCCAAGGTCGACATCACTGCGGCGAGCATCAATCTGGTGGGCATCACGGACATCAATCAAGGGGCGCTGAAGGTGACGTGATGCCGGGATTTCTGCTTCACTCGGGAGCGGTCGTCATGTGCGCGCATGCTGGCATGGCGAACCCCGTCACGTTCAGCCCGCGCGTGACCGTCTCCGGGCAACCGATCGTGACGATGGCGAACACGTACTCGGTCGCCGGCTGCACGTTCCCGGCCATGTCGACCGGTGCGCCACCTTGCGCGACGGCACAATGGACCACCGCGGCGGTCCGCGTCACGTCGATGGGACAGCCGGTGCTGCTGCAGGACAGCATCGCCACCTGCATTCCAACGGGCACGCCGCTCTTCGTCAGCACCATTCAACCACGGGTCTCCGGCATGTGAGGCAGCGATGAACATCGACTATCCGCTTCACTTCGACGACAAGGGCCGCACGGCAGCGACCACCGACAGCGACCACATCCGGGACATGATCGAGCAGCTGCTCTTCACCAGTCCCGGCGAGCGGGTCAACCGGCCCGACTTCGGCAGCGGCCTGATGCAGATGGTGTTCGCGCCCAATAGCCCGGAGCTCGCGGCAGCGCTTCAGTTCACGCTGCAGGCCGCGCTGGACCGCTGGCTGGGCGACGTCATCGAGGTGCGGCAGCTCGAGGTCACGAGTCAGGACGCCACGCTCACGGTCGAACTCGCCTACGCCGAACGCAAGACCGGCGAGACGCGCCGCGAAACCTTCGCGCGGGGGATTGCATGATGGACCAGTCTCCGCTCGCCTGCCGGCTTGAAGAGCGGCGCAAGAAGCTCTTCGGCAATCCCGACTGGAACGGGATGGACTTCCTCGAAGTGGCCGAGGACCAGCTTTCACTGTGCGTGCACTTCTTCAGCCAGGTGCCGGAGGGCGTGGGCGTCGACAACGTGCGCATCGAAGGCGGGCGGCGCATTCGCGACATCGAGGTAATGAAAGTCGAGATCGATCGCGCGCACGATCCGGAGCTGGACGACTGCCTGCGCATCACAATCGACAGGTTCGGCGACTTCTCCACGTACCGTCTGTGCCTGGTCGAGCAGGTGCCGGTCGTCGACGAGCGTGAGGAAGAGACGGGCGAGGTCGCCTACCGGGCGCTCTCCGGCCTCGATCCGCGCTACGCGTGCATCGACTTCAGCTTCAAGGTGGACTGTCCGAGTGATCTGGACTGCAAGACGCAGCCGGAATGCCCGCTCGATGTCCTCCCAGCGCCGGAGATCAACTATCTCGCCAAGGACTACGCGAGCTTCCGGCAACTGATGCTCGACCGCCTCGCCGTCACGATGCCGGGCTGGACCGAGCGCCACATCCCCGACCTCGGGTTGACGCTCGTGGAACTCCTCGCCTACGTTGGCGATCACCTGAGCTACTACCAGGATGCGGTCGCGACCGAGGCGTATCTCGACACCGCGAGGCAGCGCATCTCGGTGCGCCGTCACGCGCGGCTCGTCGACTACCGTATGCACGAGGGCAAAAACGCCCGCGCATGGGTGAGCGTCTGGACCAAGACCGATCTGCCGCCGCTCAAGCCCCGGGACTTCTATTTCGCCACCGGCTTCGCCGACATCCAGGCGGCGAGCGGGCGCATCGTGCGTGCGCTCGATCTGGAACAGGTTCCGCAGGAGCGCTACGAGGTGTTCGAGCCGCTCGCGGACGACTCCGAACGGCCGTTCACGTTTCGCGCCGCCCACAGCGAGATTCGTTTCTACACGTGGGGCGACAACGAGTGCTGCCTCGCCAAGGGGGCGACCCGTGCCACGCTGCTCGACGATGCCGACGTGGCGATCGAACTGGAGGGCGAGACACCGCCGCCACTGCTCGACGAGGGCGACGCAGGCGTGGAGCGTTCGGTCGCGACCGCGCCGCAACGCATCCTCGACCTGCACGTCGGCGATGTGCTGATCTTCGAGGAAGTGGTCGGCCCCACGACCGGCAATCCCGCAGACAAGGACCCCGCCAAGCGCCACGCCGTGCGGCTCACGAAGGTGATGGCCTCCTACGACGGCCTGCTCGACAAGAGGGTGCTGGAGATCGAATGGGCGCCCGAAGATGCTCTGCCCTTCTCGCTGTGCCTGTCTTCGCGTCTCTCCGCGCCGGACTGCACCTGGATTGGCGACGTGAGCGTCGCGCGCGGCAATGTCGTCCTCGTCGACCACGGGCGTACGGTCGACGAGCCGCTCGGGCCGGTCGGCGCCGAGGAGATCGTCGGCGAGTGCGCCTGCGTGGGTTCGATCATCGAGAGCACCACGGTGCCCGAGCGGTTTTGTCCGGCGCTCAAGTGCGCGCCGCTGACGTTCGGCGTGCCGCTGACGCTCGACGCGCCGGCCACGAAGACCATCGGGCAGGACGCGCGGCTCGCGCTGCCTCGACTTTCGCTCACCGAATTCCGGGCCGGCGACGTGGCGCGGGCGAGCGGGCTTACCTGGACCTCGCAATACGATCTCCTCGCAAGCACGGCTGACGACCGGCATTTCGTCGTCGAGATGGACGACGACGGTCGCGGGCATTTGCGCTTCGGCGACGGCGATCTGGGGCGAACGCCTCCCGCCGGCGCGCGCTTTCAGGGCGTCTACCGCGTCGGTAACGGCCCGGCGGGCAACGTCGGTCGCGACACCATCAACTACCTCGTGCTGCGCGCGGGGACGCTCAGCACGGACGAAGTGAAGCCGCGCAATCCGCTGCCCGCGCAAGGGGGCGTGGCACCCGAGGCCAGCGCCGAGGTGAAGCTCTTCGCACCGCACGCCATTCGCGCCCGGCGGATGCGGGCAATCACGGCCGAGGACTACGCCGAGCTCGCGCAGCAGAACGCCGAGCTGCAGCGCGCCGCCTGCGACCTGCGCTGGATGGGAAGCTGGTACGAGGCACGCGTGGCGATCGATCCCAGGAACAGCGAGGAGGCCGACGCCACGCTGCTCGCGCAGATCGAAGGCGATCTGTACAAGTACCGCCGTATGGGCCACGACCTCGCTGTCGTGCCGGCGCGCTATGTCCCGCTGGATGTCGGTCTGGACATCTGCGTGCGGCCGAGCTTCACGCGCGGCCATGTGAAGGCCGAACTGCTGAAGGTCTTCGGCAGCCGGCGACTCTCTGACGGCCGGCCCGGCTTTTTCAATCCCGATAACCTGAGCTTCGGCGACGGCATCCACCTTTCCCGGCTCGTCGCCACTGCGATGGCGGTGGAGGGCGTCGAGACTGCGAAGGTCGTGCGACTGAAACGCCTGCACGAGCCGGACGGCGACGCGCTTACCAGCGGCGTGCTGCCGCTCGACGCGATGGAAGTCGCACAGCTCGACAGCGATCCGAATTTTCCCGAGAACGGTCAGATCGAGTTCATCATGCGAGGTGGACGATGATTCGTCCCTGCGATTGCTGCGAGGGCCCGGACGTTCTGACGCCGCTCGCGACTGCAAACCGTCCGGGCCTGAGCCGGCTGCGCTACCGCGTCGGCACGCAGGCGACGTTTTTCGAGACCATGCAGGCGCGGCTTTCGGCGGCGACTCTCCCCGGGCTTGCGGCGCTGAAGACTCGCGAGAAGAGCGACCCGAGCATCGCGCTCATCGACGCCTGGGCCACCGTGGGCGACGTGCTCACGTTCTACCAGGAACGCATCGCCAACGAAGGTTATTTGCGCACCGCCACCGAGCGGCGTTCGGTGCTGGAGCTCGCGCGGCTCATCGGTTACGCGCTTCGGCCAGGCGTTGCGTCGAGCGTGTATCTCGCCTATTCGATCGAGAAGGATTCGGCTCCGGTCGAAATTCCTAAGGGCGCGCGCTCGAACAGCATCCCCGGGCCGGGCGAGCAGATGCAGGCGTTCGAGACGGCCGAGCCGCTCACCGCGCGTTACGAGTGGAACGAGCTCAAACCGCGCCTCACCCAGCCGCAGACGGCGGAGTCGATCGCCAGGAACGGGCTCTACCTCAAGGGCACGGCAACGAGGCTCAAGGCAAACGATCCGCTGCTCCTCGACGTCGGCGCCGGGCCGGTGTTCGCGCGCGTGGCAACAGTGGATGTGGACAGCGACAACGACCGTACGCACGTCGTCTTGCGTCGCGAGAGCGCGCTCGTCAAGATCGTCGACGGGGTCAAGGCGCTGCTCGCACAATTCCGCGCCGTCGAGCGCTTCGATGTTTCCGCGGATGCGGCGATGACCAAGCGGGTGCTGGCCGCGCTGACGGAAATCGAGGCGTTGGCCGATCGCGAACCGCAGGCGCTCGCCGCGCACATCGAGACGTCCGCTCTGCCGCGGCTCGACGAGGAACTGCGGACGGCACGGGAAGGACGCTTCACGAAGCTCGAGCCGTGGGTCGCGGCGCTCCGCGGTGAGCTGGAACTCGCGGCCAAGCGGCTCGAGGCCGCGAAACTCGCTGCCACGCCGGAGAGGGCGATCGCCATGGGCACGGCGATTGGCGAAGTGTCGATCCTCGGGGGCGTGGCGAAAGCTCTCAGCATCGCGCCGTCGGTGCCGCCGCCTGGTGCAAGGCAGCTCCCGCGCAGTGTCGATACGGTGTTCGGAGCGAACGCCGACACGGTTCCCCGTCTGCTGGCGGCGCTGGTACCGCCGTTGCAGAAGGTCTTCTATACGGCCTGGAAGAATCTGCCGCCGAGGCCGTCGCAGATCACGGTACATGCGCTGCGTGTCTCCGCGGCGCCGTTCGGCCACAACGCACCGTTGCGACAGACCGGACTCTCGAGTAACCGGCCGACCTTCGCGGAGTGGGAAATCGACGATCCGTGGAACGAGCCGCCGGCGATCCTGATCAGCGGGGCCGCGGTAAATGCGCCGGCTGCCGCCGCCACGAAACCGAAGCTCGAACCCCACTTCCACCGGCCACGTGAACTCTACCTCGACAACGAATACGACATCGCTCCCGACAGCAAGGTGGTGATTGACCGAATCGACGCCGCGCCGCTTGTCGTCGAGCATGTCGACGGCGTCGTTCACCGCTCGCTCGCCGCGTACGGCATGAGCGGCAGGACCGCGCTCGTGAAGCTGCCTTCCGACAAACAGTGGATCAAATCGGCGTCGGACGAGCCCTTCGCCACGGTGCGCAACACGCGCGTCTATGCCGGCAGCGAGAAGCTCGAGCTCGCCGAGGAGCCGATGACCGACGACGTCGTCCGCGACACGATCGAGCTCGACGACCTCTACGAGGACCTGGAACCGGGGCGCTGGGTGATCGTGACCGGCGAGCGGACCGATGTTTTCGACGCCGCGCACAAGCCCATCGCTGGCATCAAGGCGGCCGAGCTCGTCATGCTCTCCGCGGTGGACCAGAAACCCAGGATCGACGCGAACAAAGTCCCTCTGGCAGGCGACACGGTCCATTCCTTCATCACGTTCGCCAAGCCGCTCGCCTACACATACAAGCGCGCGACGGTGAGGGTTCACGGCAACGTGGTCAAGGCGACCAACGGCGAGACGCGTGCGGAAACGCTCGGCGCAGGCGATGCTGCCAAGGCCTTGCAGCAGTTCACGCTGAAGCAGCCGCCGATCACCTACGTCTCGGCACCCACGGTTTCGGGCGTGGACAGCACGCTGGAAGTGCGCGTCAACGACGTCAAGTGGTATGAGGTCGACAGCCTCGTGTCGCTGGAACCAAACGACACGAAGTTCATCACCCGCAGCGACGACGACGCGAAGACGATGGTCGTGTTCGGCAACGGCGAGCACGGCGCGCGGCTGCCGACGGGACAGGAGAACGTCAAGGCGACCTATCGCAACGGCATCGGCAAGCCCGGCAACGTCAAGGCCGGACAGGTGAACCTGCTCAACACCCGGCCGCTCGGTGTCAAGGAAGTCGTCAATCCGATTCGCGCCTCCGGTGGCGCCGACATGGATTCGCGCGACCAAGCGCGCAAGAATGCGCCGCTCGCCGTCATGGCGCTGGACCGGCTCGTGTCGACGCAGGACTACGCCGATTTCGCGCGCACCTTCGGCGGTATTGGCAAGGCGTCGGCGACGCGGCTCAGCGACCGGCGCCGGCAGATCGTGTGCGTGACCATCGCCGGCGTCGACGATATCCCGATCGAGACCACTTCCGACCTGTACCGCAATCTCGACGCCGCCGCGCATCGCTTCGGCGATCCCCATGTACCCATCCGGCTTCAGGTGCGCGAGCGGCTTGCGCTCGTGGTCAGCGCCAACGTGCGGATCCATCCCGACTATCTGTGGGACGCCGTCGAGCCCAAGGTCCGCGCGGCCATGCTCGACACCTTCGGATTCGAGAGGCTGGAGCTGGGCGACGACGTGCTGCTCTCGACGGCAATCGCGGTCATGCAGGGCGTCGCCGGTGTGACGTACGTCGACGTGGACGTCTTCGACGCCATCTCGGAATCGCAACTCCTCGGCGGTTTTGGCGCGTCCACGGCGGAGAAACTGACGTTGCGGGATCGCATCGCGATCGAGCCGGCGCGTCCGGCGAACGCGAGGCGGGCGCTGTCGCCGGGCTTCGTCGACGCGAGCCGCATCCTGCCGGCGCAACTGGCCTACCTCGCTCCCGACGTGCCCGACACGCTGATCCTGCAGGAGTTGAAGCCATGAGCCGCCCGCCCGACTATCTCTACGAGCTGCTGCCGGTCGTGCATCGCGCGCGCGATGCGGAGCGGGGCTATCCGCTGCGGGCGCTGCTGCGCGTCATCGGCGAGCAGGTCGGTGTGGTCGAAGAGGACATCGCCCGGCTCTACGAGAACTGGTTCATCGAGACGTGCGAGGACTGGGTCGTTCCCTACATTGGCGATCTCATCGGCTACCGGCCGGTGCACGAGGCCGGAGATCCGGGTTCGGTGGAAACGTTGCAGGGGCGCAGCAAGAACAGGATTCTCATTCCGCGGCGCGAGGTCGCGAACACGCTCGGATACCGCCGACGCAAGGGCACGATCGCCCTGTTGGAAGTGCTTGCCAACGACGTCGCTGGCTGGCCATCGCGCGCGGTGGAGTTCTACACGCTCCTCGGCTGGGCGCAGGACGTCGATCACCGGCGTCCTGGCAGGGGACGCACGGCGAACCTTCGCGACGGCGACGCGCTGGATCTCGTCGGCGGACCATTCGAGCGCCTCGCGCATTCGGTCGAGGTGCGGCGCACGATTTCGCACCGCGCGCCCGGGCGCTTCAACATTCCGAGCGTAGGCGTATTCGTCTGGCGACTGAAGCCCTATTCGGTCACGCACGCACCGGCCTATTGCGTCGAGGCCGAGGCTCCGCACTGCTTCACCTTCAGCGCGCTCGGCCATGAAGGAGCGCTCTACGCCAAGCCGGTGGCCGAGACGGAACCGACGCATATCGCCGAGGAGATCAACGTACCGGCACCCATTCGTCGCCGGGCGCTGGAAGAGCGGCTGTCGCTGCGACCCCTGAAGACCCGCGCGTCCGCGACGTACTACGGCGAAGGCAGGAGCCTGCTGATCCATGCTCCCGACTGGCCGACGCGGGGCGCGCCGCAGCCCGTGCCGCGCGAGCTCGTCGTGTCCGCCGATCTGACGGACTGGAAGTACCGCGCGCCGCGCGGCGAGTTGGCCATCGATCCCGTGATGGGCCGCATCGTGTTTCCCGCAGGTCAGTTGCCCAAGCGCGGCGTTTGGGTCACCTATCACTACGCGTTCAGCAAGGACATGGGCGGCGGGGAATACAGCCGGCAGCTCACGGAGCCGATCAGCCACGCGCTCTACATAGTGAGCCAGGACTATCCCGCAGCCGGCGTCTTCGACACGATCAACGGGGCGCTCGCGAAGTGGCGACAGGATCAGCAGGCGCTCGGACCCGAACCGGCCGGCGACGCGGAGAAGGCGAAGTGGCGCGCCGACAGGGAGCGGCTCGGCGCCGCGGTGATCGAGATCCAGGACAGCGCCGTCTACAGTGAGCCGCTAACCATCGCGCTCGAAGCGGGAGAGAGCCTGCAGATCCGCGCGGCCAACCGGACGCGGCCGGTAGTCCGAATGCTCGATTACATGACGCACCGGCCGGACGCGTTCACGGTATCCGGAAAGCGGGCGAGCCGGTTCAAGCTGGACGGTCTGATCGTGACGGGCCGCGGCCTGCAGGTGAGCGGCCCCGATCGCAGCAATCCGGAGGTCTTCGGGCAAGGCGATCTCTGCGACGTGACCATCCGCCACTCGACGCTGGTGCCGGGCTGGGGGCTCGAATGCGACTGCGAGCCCAAGCGCCCCAACGAACCGAGTCTCGAGCTCCTCAGCACCGGCGCGCGGATCGTCATCGAGGAAAGCATCATCGGCTCGATCCACGTGGTGGCCGACGAAGTGCAGACCGATCCGGTCGAGATCTCGATTGCCGACAGCATCGTCGATGCGACCAGCACCGACCGCACCGCGATCGGCGCACCGAATCTGCCACTGGCGTTCGCGCGCCTTTCGATCGCGCGCAGCACGGTGATCGGCGAGGTCAATACGCATGCCATCGCGCTCGCCGAGAACACGATCTTCCAGAGCCACGTGTTCGTCGGCCGCCGCCAGCAGGGCTGCCTGCGTTTCTGCTACGTGCCGCGCGGCTCGCGCACGCCGCGCCGTCATCACTGCCAGCCCGATCTGGCCGTTGCGGCGCCTGAGGAGATCCAGCCGGCGCCGGGTGCCGACGAGAAGAGGACGCTGTCGACGCGCGAGACGCAGCGGGTGCGGCCGCGATTCAACAGCCTGCGCTATGGCAATCCCGCGTACTGCCAGCTTGCCGACGACTGTGCAGAGGAGATCCGGCGCGGTGCGGATGACGAATCCGAGATGGGCGCATTCCATGACGTCTTCCAGCCGCAGCGCGAGGTGAACCTGCGCACACGTCTCGACGAATACACGCCGTCGGAAATGGAAGCGGGAATATTCTTTGCAAGCTGAACGCAAGGTTGCGCGACGATTACCGCAGGCAGCCAGAGGAGACATGAAATGAAAGGCGATTTCACGCGCGACACGTTCGATCCGCGCAAGCACTTCAGCCGCGTGCTCATGCAGCAGGGGCGGGTGCAGCTCGATGCCGACTGGAACGAGCAGACCGCGATCCTGCTGCATTACCTGCGCACGCTGGCTGCGGACATCCTCGGGCCGCATGCGGGGCCGCAGGACGCCATGGGCTTCGAGATCATCACCAAGGATACGGCGAACGCCGCGGCCAAGATCAATGCGTTCGAGCCCGACCCGGCCCGCAGGAAATTGTTACAGGACGCGCTGGACAACCGCAACGCGATCATCGCGCCGGGTCGCTATTACGTCCATGGCGTGCTGGTCGAGTGCCACCGGGCGATCCTGTACACGGAGCAGCCGGGCTACGGCTCCGGCAGCGAGCCCACGCTCGAGGAGATCCAAAAATGGAAGAGCGGCCTGCTCGCGTATCTCGACGTCTGGGAACGGCACATCACCTACGTCGAGGACGACCGCATCCGCGAAGTGGCGCTCGGCGGTCCGGACACGTGCACGCGGGCGCAGGTGGTCTGGCAAGTGAGGGTCCTGTTCCAGCCGCAGAATGTGACGACGTTCGATTGCAACGCGGTCGACGCGCTCATGCCCATCGGCAGCGGGCGACTCCGCGCGCGCGCGCGCCTCGACAAGTCGCCGACCGAGCTGTGCGTGATTCCGCCCGAGTCGCGCTACCGTGGTGCGGAAAACCAGTTGTATCGCGTCGAGGTGCACATGGGCGGCACCGCGACCGGCGATGCCAAGAGTGCGACGTTCAAGTGGTCGCGCGAGAACGGCTCGGTGACCTTTCCGATCCGCTCGCTTGCGGGAACCACGGCGACGCTCGAGCACCTGGGTCGCGACCTGCACCTCGGCCTCTGCCCCGGCGACTGGGTGGAAGTCGTCGACGATGCCATCGCGATGAGCGAGCATGCCGGACCGCTCGCGCAGGTGGACTCGGTCGACCGCGACAACCTGACCGTCGCGCTCAAGCTGCCGAGCGGTGCCGCGACTCTGCCGACGTATTCCGAGACCGCGGCCGAGGGGAAGCACGCGCTGCTTCGCCGCTGGGACCACGCCGGCGACACCGCGGCGTTCGCAGGGGCACTGCAGATCGTCGAGCAGCCTGACACCGAAGCAGGTCGGAAAGCCGGCTGGATCGCCCTCGAGGACGGTGTGCAGATCTGGTTCGCCGCGGGCGGCAAGTATCGCGCGGGCGATCACTGGCTCATCCCGGCGCGCACGGCCACCGGCGACGTGGAGTGGGACGACGAGGTCGACGGAAACGGCGACCCGATCATCATGGACGTCGACGGCAATGTGCTGCCTGAGCTTCGCGGAGCCAACGGCCCCTTGCACCACTATGCTCCGCTGTTGGTCAGCGTGAATGTCACGGGCGCCGATAACCAGCCGCCCCGCGACTGCCGCTGCGCGATCCAGCATTTGCCCTGTTTGGGTACGTGAGCGCTCTCGAAACATGTGCCGGCAAAGGACGGTCCGACAACAGCAAGGTTAAGGCCGCTGATCCTGACTGCACCTGCACTCCACACGGACCTCGCCCCATTTGAAGACAGGCACGTCGCCATTGCATGTGGTGGTGAGCGCGAGCCCGCAGGATGGAAGTCCGGTATCGAGCCTGGCAGACGCCGCTGCGAGCGCGCAACACATCCGCATACGCGATCGTACGCGCCTGCGCTGCCAGTTGATCGGGCGTGGCCTTGGCGGCTCCAGTGTCGGAGTTGACTGCAGAACCGATCCTGCGGTCGACGCGTAAGCCGTAGCCATTCTCCAGAAGGGTGTGGCAGGCGCAGCTGCACCGGGCATTCAGGTCGTTGGCCGAGTTGTGGGTGGCGATGGAACGGGCCCCGTTACGGATTGGCCAAGCCTTGATCGCCCGGTCCGTTGGCACGGGGCGGCCTGTTGTTGCGGTGCGGGCACTTCGCCATCGCGGCCATCGCGGCCATCGCGGCCATTGCGGATTCGGCGCGAGCCATCAACGCTTCGCTTCGATGGGGAGTCAATCCACGGTCGCGGGGCCCGCCAGGTAAGCGAACGGCGGGTCCCTTGTGCGCATGCCGCTGCGCGCTTCTTGACGGGCATCAAGAACGCGCTGCGTCAAGTCTGCCAACCTGACTTGGCGCGGACACAAGACGTTCGTGAATCTGCCGGGCCGGCATCCATGCTGCAGCGTCTCGCGCTGATCGTCGTGCTGGCGCTTGTCGGGGGTTGTGCCATTCGGCCAATCGCCCTCGAGGAAATTCCGCGCGTGCCATCGTACGCGCCGAGCGATGCCGGATCCACGTCACTTGGCCGCGAGATCGCTCGCATCGCCGCTCCCAATGACCCACGATCAGGCTTCTACGTATTGGAGCGGGGCGAAGAGGCGCTGCTCTGGCGCGGCGCACTGACCGATCGTGCGGAACGCACGATCGACGCCCAGTATTACATCTGGAGCGAGGACAATGTCGGCACCATCGCCGCCGAGCGCTTGCTGCGCGCCGCCGAACGTGGCGTGCGCGTTCGCGTGCTCGTCGACGATCTCGCGATCTCGACCGATCCACGATTTCTCGCGATGCTGAACGCGCATTCCCGGATCGAGATACGCATCTACAACCCGAGCGGCGCCGTCGGCCGCGGTTTCCTGCCCAAAGTGCTGGCCGTCGTGGCCGACTTCCACAGGATGAACCGGCGCATGCACAACAAGGCGCTGGTCGTCGACGGTGCCATCGCCATCATCGGCGGCAGGAACATCGCCGACGAGTACTACGACATGCACCGCGAGTACAACTTCCGTGATCGTGACGTCCTCGCCGTCGGTCCCGTCGTCGGGCAGATCGAACTCGGCTTCGACCGGTATTGGAACAGCATCTGGGCGGTTCCGGTGGAGGCTTACGTGCGGCCGGATTTCTCGGAGGCGGAGCAGGCCGCCTACTATGCGCGGCTGCATGCCTATGCCGGCGATGCGAAGAACTTCCCCGGACGCTTCCATGACGCGCTGGGCGAGACCCATGCAGGTCTGAGGGATCTCCAGCGCATGCTGGTCTGGGGGCAAGCTCGCGTCATCTACGACATCCCGGGCAAGAACGAAGACGCGGAGCGATTGAATGCATTCGGCGAAATGGGTCGGGAGCTCGCCGCGGCGGCCTACGGCGCCGAGCACGAGATTCTGGCGGAGACGCCCTACGTGGCGTTGATGCCGGGCACTTTCGCGATCCTGCGACACCTGCGGCAGCGCGGTGTTCGCGTGCGCATCCTGACCAACTCGCTCGCGTCGACCGACGCTTCATACGCATTCTCGCGCTATGCGATGCAGCGCGGCGAACTGCTGCAGCTCGGAGTCGAGCTGTACGAGTTCATGCCCCACCCGACTTACCATGGCGAGATCGTCGCCCGCCTGCCCCGGATGCAGGAGCCCACCCGCCTTGCGTTGCATGCGAAGACGATGGTGATCGATCGACGGATCGTGTTCGTCGGCTCCTTCAACATGGATCCGCGCTCGACGCACCTCAACACGGAAATGGGCGTCCTGATCGACAGCACGGATCTGGCGACTCACATTGCCGCGGAGATCGAGCAGGACATGGATCCCCGCAACAGCTGGCGCGTCATGCCTGGCGTCGACGGCACAGCGCTTGTCTGGACCGGGGTCCGCGACGGGCAGGCACAGACGACCGACCATGAGCCCGAGGCGGGTGCCGTTGCGCTGCTTCAACTGTTCCTTTTCACGCTTCTCCCTATCGGCTCGTTGATCTGATGCGAACCAGACCGGGCGCTGTGTTGATGTTGATCGTGCTTTCTGCCTGCGTGGCGACGCAGGGGTTCGGTCAGCCGGCGGCGTCGCGGCCGGTGGAGCCCGCGGCAGGCGCTGCGTATGTCGCCGGCAATGTCGACGAGCCGCTGCGCGCCGCGGTGCGCCGCGGCGTGTCTTCGTACTTCGGTGTCCGGATCGAGGACGTCACCGACCAGACCGATCTGCTGCGCGATTTGCACGCGGACGCGATGGAGGCCTACGAGGTGGTGGTGATGCTCTGCCGCGAGCAGGGTGTCGTCGTCCCGAATCGCGACGACCTCACGACCGTCGGCTCGATCGTCGACTATCTGAAGAAGGCGCCCAGGATTCAAGCAGGACCCGCACAACGGGGATGGCTCGCGCGGCCCGGGACGCGCGGCGCAGGTTCGGAGAAGGTTGTTTCGCGGACGCTGTTCTACGCGACTGATCGCGCGCCGACCGGAGCTTCCTCGCCGGCCCAGTATTTCGGCGCGGAAAGGCAGAGCGGCAGCCGGTTGAGTTACGGCACCTGCGAGGTCACGATTCCGTACGCGTTCCACCGTGCGGGAGAGGCCGAAGAGCCGGCCTGGTACAGGCTCGAGTGGGAGGACGATCCGGCGAAGCATTTCACGCTGAAGTCGATGCGACCCCTCGATCGGGGCGCCTTCTTCGCCGAGATCGACGGCCGCGTCCGGGGAGGCGCCCGCGACACCTTCGTCTTCGTGCACGGCTATAACGTGTCGTTCACGCGCGCCGCGCGCCGTACCGCGCAGATCGCCTACGATCTGGATTTCAAGGGCATACCGGTTCTCTTTTCGTGGCCGTCGGCCGCCCAGATGACCGCGTACTTCTCGGATCGCGAGAACGCGGAATGGAGTGCCGCGCATCTCGCGCAGTTCCTCGACGACCTGCTGGCGCAGGTGCAAGGCGGGCGGCTGCATCTGCTCGCGCACAGCATGGGCAACCAGACGCTGATCCGCGCGCTCGGCGACATCGCCGCAAGACGGGCCCGAGATGCGCAGCCGCTTTTTGCCAACGTCGTGCTGGCAGCGCCCGATTTCGACGCGCAGGTATTTCTCGAGCAGGTCGCGCCGCGTGTCGTCGGCTTGTCGCGGCAATGGACGCTCTATGCATCCGACAAGGATCGCGCGCTCGATGCCGCGGCGGCATTGAGTGCGCGGCGCCTCGGGCTGCCGCTTCCGGTGACGCGCGGCATCGATACCGTGGATGCGTCGGGCATCGATGTGGCGCCCTGGAGCGTGCCCGAGTTCCATACGTACTTCGCGAGCAAGCAGCGCGTGATCTCGGATCTCGCGCAGGTTCTTCGCGGCACGCCCCCAAACAGGCGCAACCTGCTCTTGCGGTCGAAGGACGAGTTGCCCTATTGGATTCTCGCGCCGCTGTGACCGGCACCGCGGCGCGTCGACCGCGTGCGGCGGGTTGGCACGATCGCTCGAGTCGAATGGACGCGATGGCTGCACGGGCTGCGGGCTGCGCAGGTCGTCAACGGCAAGTCTACCGCCGGGGCGGGGACGTGGCCGCGTCCACGCAGGCCGCGGCACATTGCCGTTCCGCTCATCGACGAACGAGCGTCTACCTTGTCGAGGTGACGGGCGCCGGCGGCCTGGGCGCGCCGCGGGTGTAGCGAATGAGTTGATGGGTCGACTGCGAGTCGCCGCCGATGAGGTCGAACCGAAGCGAAGGGTTCGATTTTTGCCAGGTGGACTTCACGAGGTACTTGACCTCGGGCGAATACCAGAACGTGCGGGTCAATCGCGTGCCTCCGCGTGCCAGGACCGGCGCGCCGGGCGACAGGTTGGTGAGCCACCCCGTTTCCTCGATCCTGAGGGACCAAAACGTGCCGGCGGGCACCACCACCTTTTCCCAGCCGACGACCCTGCAATCGAGATCCTCGCGCATCCTGCCCGCACCGTCGCTCGTCGGGAACTCGTGCGAGTAGGACCACCTCGCGTTCACCTCAAGTGGAAACATCAGGTATTTGCGTTGACTCTTGAATGCGTTCTTGCCGTCGAACAGCGTTGCCAATTGCGGGCTCACGGCATACCTGTGCGCTTCTTCGACCGGCGTTCCCCCCGGCTTGTCGAGCCGCGTGCTGGAAAGATTGAGCCGCTCTTCGGAGACGCCGAGGACCGTTATCCGATCGATCACCGTGAGCGGTTCGGCCCCCGGGCGCGGTGATGTGGTGGTCACGGATAGGATCTCCCATTCGTCGCCTGCGACAAATCGCGGCGCGGGAATCTTGCCTTCGATCTGGCTACCGATGACCGCCCCGACGGCGCCCGTCGGGCCGGCCGGCGACGCTGGCGCGGTCGCGCCGCCCGGGGTCGCGAGCCCCGGTGCCGCGCTCGCGACGGCGGCTGCCCCTGGCGTCGGGGGCTTCTTGGCGGGCTCGCCAACCGTGTCCGGCCGCGCTGATCCAGGCGGAGCAGGTAACGCGACGGCGGGGCCCTTCTTTGCGATCGCATCCTGTGCTCGGGCTTCCTCCAACTCCCTGCGGATCCGTTCGCGTTCCTGAGCGATCGCGACACGCACGGCCTCCTCGAGCCGGGCCTGCTCTTCCTTCTTGCGCGCCGCCTCCACGACGGCCGAATCGATCGGATGAAAGTAGAAATCGCCCTCGAGCGACGTCGATTCCCAAGGGGTCTGCAAACCTCCCGAGTCGCGCCGCACCGCCGCCCGTACCTGCTTGAAGACGTCCTCGATCTTGAGCCCCGGCTCGCGTACCGACTGAACAAGGTATTGCGTGTAAAGCCCGTTGCGGCCCGGGCCGTCACTCGCGACCGACCCGGGAGACGTCGCGAACGCGATCACCGTGCCCGACGGCGCGTCCATCTGTGCGAGCCCCTGCGCCGTCGATCGAAACGCGCGGGCGAACGGATTGTTGCGACACGCATCGAGAATCACGATGTTGAAACGGTTTCCTGCGGAGTCGAGCTTCTCCAGAACCAGATTGGCGTCGAGGCTCTCGAATTCGATCTCGTCCTCGCGCTCGATCTGGGCGCCTACCGGAATCAGGAAATTCCGGCCCTTGAGCTGCATGCCATGGCCGGCGAAATAGAAGAGCCCCACGCCCCCCTGTTTCTTCAGGCGGTCGCCGAAGTCGCGCACGGACGTGCGCAGCTGGCGCAGGTTGGCGTTCTCCAGCCGGATGACGTCGAAGCCGCTGTCGGCGAGCACCGCGGCGAGGTCCCTCGCGTCGTTGACCGGATTGCGCAGCGGTGCGTTCGGATAGTCGCCGTTGCCGATGACCAGGGCCAGCCGGCGTTCCTTGACCAGCGGCGGGCTGCCGGCCGGCGAGGGCGCATCTGCGGAGGACGCATCGAAGCCGAGCCCGACCAGCATGCTCGCGGCCAGGACAAGCCCAAAGATGCGGGGCGAAACCATCTGGCTCCCGGACTGCCTCGGGATCGAGGTCACCAACATAGTCTAGGAACCGTCAGCCGTTCGCGCAAACCCCGGGACCGCGCCTTGGTGGCACAAGGATGGCGCTGCCGCCACGGACATCCGGCCACCGGCGACGTTCGATGCGAGGACGGCAGAGTTGCTCGCGTTCGTGTCCTGGTGACACGAAGCCGCACATTGCCGCTTTCGATGGCGATTCCTACTGTCGCGGGTTCCGCTCGCATCGGCCACGCGATTTCCTCACAAGTTGCCGATTCGCGCGCTTTGACCTGAGCGCTAGTTCTTGGAATCGAGCAGCGACTTCTTCGCCACGGCGAGCTCGGCAAGGCGCGCGCGGTCGACCTTCGGGTAATGGAGCTCCAGCGACGCCAGCGCCTCGACGATCGCCGCCGCGACGACGATCCGCGTGAACCACTTGTTGTCGGCCGGCACGACGTACCACGGTGACTCCGGCGTCGACGTCTCGCGGATCATCTCCTGGTAGGCGGCCATGTACGCGTCCCAGTGGTCCCGCTCCTTCACGTCGGCCGCCGAGAACTTCCAGTTCTTCTCCGGCTGGTCGATGCGTTCGAGAAAGCGCTTCTTCTGCTCGTCGCGCGACACGTGCAGGAAGAACTTGCGGATCAGCACGCCGTTGCGCGAGAGATAGCGTTCGAACGCGCGGATGTCCTGGTAGCGGTCCTTCCAGAGGTTCTTGCCCCCGAGCTGCGGCGGCAGCTTCTGGGCGGCCAGGTACTCGGGGTGCACCTTTACCACCAGCACTTCCTCGTAGTAGCTGCGGTTGAAGATGCCGATGCGCCCGCGCTCGGGCAGACTCTTCATGCAGCGCCACATATAGTCGTGGTCGAGCTCCTCCGGGCTGGGGGCCTTGAAAGAGTACACCTGGCAGCCCTGCGGATTCACACCGGACATCACGTGCTTGATCGCGCCATCCTTGCCGGCGGCATCCATCGCCTGGAACACGAGCAGCACCGCCCAGCGGTCCTGTGCGTAGAGCTTGTCCTGCAGGTCGGCAAGCGCGTCGCGGCCGATGGCGAGGCCCTCGATCGCCGGCTGCTTGTCCTCCGAGCCCAGCGCGCCGGTGTCGGCCGGATCGATGTCCTTCAGGCGGAAGCCGCGGCCGTGGTCGATCCGGTACGGGCGCGAGAGCTTCCGCGATACCTTGACGATGCGCTTGAGGTCCGTCTTGCCGTTGTCCATGGTCACTCCCGGAAGCAGGATTGCGCCGGTGCCGGCTTCGGCGCGAAATGAATGGGTGGTTGCTGGAATCCAATCCTGCGGCAACTGGTTTCACCGTCCACGATTCGACAGGTTCAGTTTCCTTCGAGCCGCGCCGATATCGAGGGCGCGCGCGTTGCGCGATCGACCGGCGGTGTCACTTCGTCGAGTAATGGAGGCGGGGGTCGGAATCGAACCGGCGTAGACGGCTTTGCAGGCCGCTGCATGACCACTCTGCCACCCCGCCCTGAGGGGTGCGCCCCGCTTGCGCGGCGCGATCGAAGCGTCAAACGAATAGGGAGAGCGACGCTATGGCTCTCCCTATTCGCACAATCTGGAGCGGGAAACGAGTCTCGAACTCGCGACCTCAACCTTGGCAAGGTTGCGCTCTACCAACTGAGCTATTCCCGCGTTTTGAAAAGTCGCAAATTATATCGCATTGCCTCCGGCTGTCAAAAAAGCGCCAGCCTCACGAGGCCTTCGCCGCGCCGAGCACCGTGGCGACCGCATTGGCGACATAGTCCACGTTGCGCGAGTTGAGCGCCGCCACACAGACGCGCCCGGAGTCGATCGCGTAGACGGAAAACTCGCTGCGCAGCCGCAGCACGATGTCCTTCGGCAGACCCGAGTACGAGAACATCCCGCGCTGCGCCAGCATGAACCGGAAATCGCGGTCGGGAAGCCGTTCGTGCAGCGTCTCGACCAGCCGGGCGCGCATCAGCTTGATGCGGTCGCGCATCGTCGCAAGCTCCGCTTCCCACAGCGCTCGCAGTTCCGGCGAGTTCAGCACGGCGGCGACCACCTGTCCGCCGAACGACGGCGGATTCGAATAGTTGGTTCGCACCAGCCGCTTGACCTGCGACAGCGCGCGCGCCGCCTCGTCCTTGTCGGCCGCGACGATCGTCAGCGCGCCGACGCGCTCCCCGTAGAGCGAGAACGACTTGGAAAACGAGCTTGCGATGAACAGCGGACCGGGCGTGGCCGCGAACTTGCGCACGATCGCGCCGTCGGCGTCCAATCCGTCGCCGAAGCCCTGGTAGGCGATGTCGATGAACGGAACCAGCCCGCGCTTGCGCACGGTGGCGAGGATTCGCTCCCACTGATCCGGTGTGGGATCGACGCCCGTCGGGTTATGGCAGCAGGCATGGAGCACGACGATCGAGCCGACGGGAATCTGCTCGAGCGCTCGGATCATGCCGTCGAAATCGAGCCCGCGCGTACTCGAATCGTAGTAGGCGTACGCGTTGACGGTGAAGCCCGCGATCTCGAACAGCGCACGGTGGTTCTCCCAGCTCGGATCGCTGATCCAGACCGACGCGCCGGGCGCGAAACGCTTGAGGAAGTCGGCGCCGACCTTGAGGCCACCGGTGCCGCCCAACGCCTGCACCGTGACGGCGCGGCCCGCCTTGACGATTTCGCTGTCCTTGCCGAGAAGCAGTGCCTGCGTCGCGTTGTCGTACGCGGCGAGTCCGTCGATCGGCAGGTAGTTGTGCGGAGCCCCGCGTGCGGAGATCTCGTGCTCGGCGTGGCGAACGCATTCGAGCAACGGCACCTTTCCGTTATCGTCGCAGTAGACGCCGACGCCGAGGTTCACCTTGTTCGGGTTGGTGTCGGCGACATACGCTTCGGTGATGCCGAGGATCGGATCGCGCGGCGCGAGCTCGACGGCGCCGAGCAGCGAGGGAGGGACGGGAGCGTTCATCGCCTTGTAGTTCGCGAGGGCAAAGCGCGAATTCTATCGCAGCGGCGGCCGTCGTGCGGGCCACCGGGCGGCCGCCCGGCGGGCGCCTCGGCTTGCAATCTGCTCGCCGCTGCCTCATGTTCGACAGATTGTCTACGCCCGGCATCCGGGAAAGGACGAGTCCGTGGCACGTGCCGACCGGATTCCGATCGACGCTCCCAAGCTCCCGCCGCTGACGGCGCTGCGCACGCTTGCGCGCGTGGCAAGGTTCCTGCGCCCGTACCGGCGGCAGGTCATCTACGCCGCGGTTGCGCTCGTCGTCGCCGCGGCGGCCGTGCTCGCCGTCGGACAGGGACTCAAGTTCGTCATTGACCGGGGCTTCGGGGCGGGCGATGGCGGCGAACTCGACCGCACGCTGGCGTTGATGCTGGGTGTCGTCGTCATCATCGCGCTCGCCACCTACACGCGGTTCTATTTCGTTTCCTGGCTGGGCGAGCGGGTCACGGCGGACCTGCGGCGCACCGTGTTCGATCACCTGCTCGGGTTGCCGCCGTCGTTCTACGAGGTGACGCGCACGGGCGAAGTGATTTCGCGGCTTACCAACGATACGACCATGCTGGAGACCGTCATCGGCTCCAGCGCCTCGATGGCGATCCGCAACCTGCTGCTGCTGGTCGGCGGTCTGGTGATGCTCGCGCTCACCAGCGCCAAGCTCACGCTGCTCGTGCTTTGCGGCGTTCCACTGGTCGTGGCGCCGATCGTGCTGTTCGGGCGCCGGGTGCGCAAGCTCGCGCGCCAGAGCCAGGACCGCGTCGGCGACATCAGCGCCTACGTGGACGAGGCCTTGCACGAGATCCGGACGGTGCAGGCTTACGGCCACGAGCCCATCGACCGCGCCCACTTCGGCGCGCGCGTCGAGGAAGCCTTCGCGACGGCGCGGCGGCGAATCCGCCAGCGCGCGTTGCTGGTCGCGACGGTGATCCTGCTCGTGTTTGCGGCCGTCGGCCTTATCCTGTGGGTCGGCGGCCACGACGTTGTCGCCGGCCGCATCAGCGGCGGCCAGTTGTCGGCATTCGTATTCTACGCCGTCATCGTCGCGAGCGCGGCGGGGACGATCAGCGAGGTGGTCGGCGATCTGCAGCGCGCAGCCGGGGCGACCGAGCGGCTGTTCGAGCTGCTCGCGGTGCGGCCCGAGATCGGGGCACCGGAGCATCCCGTGTCGCTTCCCCGTCCGGCCCGCGGCACGGTGCGCTTCGAGGGTGTCGGCTTCCGCTACCCCTCGCGGCCCGAGACCGCGGCGCTCGACGGTTTCGAGCTGGAGGTCGGCGCAGGTGAGCGGATCGCGCTCGTCGGACCCTCGGGCGCCGGCAAGACCACGGTGTTCCAGCTGTTGCTGCGCTTCTACGATCCGCAGCTCGGTGCGGTACGGGTCGACGGCATCGACGTGCGCAACGCGGACCCGGGAGAGGTGCGTGCGCGGATCGCGCTCGTGCCGCAGGACCCGGTGATCTTCGCGGCCACCGTCGCCGAGAACGTCCGCTACGGAAGGCCGGAGGCGACCGATGCCGAGGTGCGCGCTGCATGCGAGGCTGCGTACGCGACCGAGTTCATCGAGCGGCTGCCCGAGGGCTTCGAAGCGTTTCTCGGGGAGCGCGGGGTGCGTCTTTCCGGCGGCCAGCGGCAGCGGCTTGCGATCGCGCGCGCGATTCTCGCGGACCGTCCCATCCTGCTGCTCGACGAAGCCACCAGCGCACTCGATGCGGAAAGCGAACGCATGGTCCAGCGTGCGCTCGAGCGCCTGATGGCGGAGCGCACGGTGCTGATGATCGCCCATCGCCTGGCGACCGTGCGCAACGCCGATCGAATCGTCGTGATGCAGGCGGGCCGCGTCGTCGCGGCGGGCTCGCACGAGATGCTGGTCCGCAACAACCCCTTGTACGCCCGGCTGGCCGCGCTGCAGTTCATCGACGGCGGGGCCGCGGCAGCAGTGGAAGCCGCGGCGGGCGCGGTCCCGGGCCTCGAGGGACTGGCGGCGAACGATCGTTCGGTCTTACAATAGCGGGCTTCGCGCACGGCAAGGACCGAAGGCCGCTCGATGATCGTCCAGTTTCCCGGAAGCCCGTATGAGCTGCATCAGCCGTTCTCGCCCGCCGGCGATCAACCCGAGGCGATCGCGAAACTGCTCGAAGGGCTGGAGGACGGGCTCGCTTTCCAGACGCTGCTCGGCGTGACGGGCTCGGGCAAGACGTTCACGATGGCGAACGTGATCGCGCGCACCGGCCGACCCGCGCTCGTGCTCGCGCCCAACAAGACGCTTGCCGCGCAGCTCTACTCGGAGTTCCGCGAGTTCCTGCCGAACAACGCGATCGAGTACTTCGTCAGCTACTACGACTACTATCAGCCCGAGGCCTACGTCCCGTCGCGCGACCTGTACATCGAGAAGGACAGCTCGATCAACGAGCACATCGAGCAGATGCGGCTGTCGGCGACCAAGGCGATCCTCGAGCGCCCGGACTGCGTGATCGTCGCGACCGTGTCGGCGATCTACGGCATCGGTGACCCCTCCGAATACCACAACATGATCCTGCATGCGCGCGAGGGCGACAAACTCACGCAGCGCGACGCGATCAAGCGACTGACGGAGATGCAGTACCAGCGGGCGGAAATCGACTTCAAGCGCGGGACGTTTCGCGTGCGCGGCGACGTGCTCGACATCTTCCCGGCCGAGCACGCGGAGAACGCGGTGCGCGTCTCGCTCTTCGACGACGAGGTCGAGTCGCTGCAGCTCTTCGACCCGCTGACCGGGCACATCAAGCAGCGCATCTCGCGTTTCACCGTGTTTCCCTCGTCCCACTACGTGACCGGGCGGCAGAAGGTCGTCGACGCCGTCGAGGCGATCAAGGTCGAGCTTGCGCAGCAGAAGGAGTTCTTCGTCTCGCAGATGAAACTGATCGAGGCGCAGCGGATCGAGCAGCGCACGCGCTTCGACCTCGAGATGATGGTCGAGATCGGCTTCTGCAAGGGCATCGAGAACTACTCGCGGCACCTTTCGGGACGCAAACCCGGCGAGCCGCCGCCGACGCTCATCGACTACCTGCCGCGCAACGCGCTCATGTTCGTCGACGAAAGCCATGTGACGATCCCGCAGGTCGGCGGCATGTTCCGCGGCGACCGCGCGCGCAAGGAAAACCTCGTCAACTATGGTTTCCGGCTGCCGTCCGCGCTCGACAACCGGCCGCTGCGCTTCGACGAGTTCGAGCGCCTGCTGCCCCAGACCGTCTTCGTCTCGGCGACGCCGGCCGACTATGAACAGAAGCATGCCGGGCAGGTGGTCGAGCAGGTCGTGCGGCCGACCGGTCTGGTCGATCCGGTGCTGATCGTGCGCCCCGCGCAGACGCAGGTGGACGACCTGCTCTCCGAGATCAAGGTGCGGGTCGACCGCGGCGAGCGCGTTCTGGTCACCACGCTCACCAAGCGGATGGCCGAGGATCTGACCGACTACCTGGGCGAGCACGGCGTCAAGGTGCGCTACCTGCACTCGGACATCGACACCGTCGAGCGGGTCGAGATCATCCGTGACCTTCGGCTGGGCGAGTTCGACGTCCTGGTCGGGATCAATCTGCTGCGAGAGGGGCTCGACATCCCCGAAGTTTCGCTGGTGGCGATACTCGACGCCGACAAGGAAGGGTTCCTTCGTGCCGGGCGTTCGCTGATCCAGACGATCGGCCGCGCGGCGCGGCACATCAACGGCACCGCCATCCTTTATGGCGACACGATGACCGACTCGATGAAGCACGCGATCGAGGAGACGACGCGCCGGCGCAACAAGCAGATCGCGTGGAACGAGAAGATGGGCATTACGCCGGTCGGCGTGCAGAAGCGCATCAAGGACATGATCGACGGCGTCTACGACGTCGACACCGAACGCAGGAATCTCAAGGCGGCGCAGGCGCAGGAAAAGTACGAGCGGATGCCCGAGAAGGACCTCGAGAGGGAACTGCGCCTCCTGGAGAAGCAGATGCTCGACGCAGCGAAGAACCTCGAGTTCGAGAAGGCGGCGGAAATCCGCGATCGCCTCTACCAGCTCAAGGAGAAGCTGTTCGGCGTCGTGCTGCCGACCGAGACATGACGCCCTTGCCAGCTTGGTCGACGTCCCCACGGACCGTTGCTCCACGGGTTTCGAGCCGATGAGCCTGTTCCCGAAGCCGGCGCCGGAGCAGTCGGTGCTGTTCGTCTGCCTCGGCAACATCTGCCGCTCGCCGACGGCCGAGGCGGTGTTCCGCGTGCACGCCGAGCGTTCGGGACTCGGCAATCGCCTGGCGATCGATTCGGCGGGGACCGGGAGCTGGCATGTCGGCCATCCGCCCGATCGGCGCGCGATCGCGCACGCCGCCAAGCGCGGCTACGACCTCACGCCGTTGCGCGCGCGTCAGGTCGGCCCCGCCGACTTCGAGCGCTTTGCGTGGATCCTCGCAATGGACCGCGCGAACCTGCGCGAGCTCGAGGCGCTGCGGCCGCAGGGTTTTTCCGGCCAGCTCGGGCTCTTCCTCGATGTCGCGCCAGAGCTCGGCGTGCGCGAGGTTCCCGATCCCTACTACGGCGGGCGCGAAGGATTCGAGCGCGTGCTCGACCTGATCGAGCATGCGAGCGAAGCGCTGCTGATGCGCGTCCGCGCCGGAATGCGGTAGGTCGAAAGCGATTGCCGGAAGACAAAGGCGGGCACGGTGCCTGCCTTTGGTTTCTCCTTTGCCGCCCGGATGTACGGATCAACCGCCGGGCGGCCGGCCTTCCGCGCTGTCGCTGCGCGTTTCCACGATCTGCAGCGGCTCATCGGCGATTTGCACGCGCGGTGGACGCGGGCGCTTCGGCCGCGGCGGCTCGACCTCGGGGGCGGCCGGCTTCTCGGCATGGTGGCGCGTTTCGACGAGTTCCAATCCCGACTCCGCGGGCAGCGTAAGTTGCACCGGCGGAAGATCAGGGATGTTGCGCGGCCGGGGCGGCGTCAACGCGACCGGTTCCGCGGCGACCGGTAACGGCGCGGTCTCCAGATCCACGAGTGCGGCTGCAGCGGGCTCGGGTGGGAGCGTACGGACTTCCGCGATCGCCGGCGCCGGCTCGTGGACAGCGGCAACCGGCTGTCGCGCGGCCACCATGACCTCTGCCGCCGCAACGGCAGCTGGCGCAGGGATGGCGGTCTCGATTCCGGTTGCCGGGCGCACCTCCGGTGTTGCCGCGGGCCGCTCTCGTTCGATTGCACCGCCTGCCTCCGCAGCCATCGCTTCGGCGCGATCGGCACCACCGCGGCCGCGCCGACCGCGACGACGACGTCCGCCCTGGCGCGCCTCGCTCTCGCCTGCGGCGCCGTCGCCGCCGACCGGGCCTTGCGCACGCGCGCCCGTCGACTCCTCGGTCAAGCCGGTCACGACCGGCTCGCTGCGAGGTTTCCGCGTTTCGCGTGGCTCCCGCGCCTCACGCGGTTCGCGAGGTTCGCGCGGCGGACGCGGTTCCTGCTTCGGTTGCTCGCGCCGCTCGTCGCGCTTGCCTTCGCCGCGGCGGTCGTCCCGGCGCGGCTGCCCCGGGGAAGATCCCTGTGCGGCCGAACGTACGCCTTGTGCGCCTCGTCCGCCTTCCCCAGTATCGGCACGCCGCTCGTCGCGTCGCTGTTCGCCACGCCGCTCGTCGCGACGTTGATCGCCGCGCCGTTCGTCGCGGCGTTGCTGCCCGCCTTGATCGCGGCGGCCGTCACGGCGGCCTTCACGCGGTTCCCGGCGCTCGCGCGGCTCGCGTTCGCCGGCCGTGCGCGGCGCGGCTGCCGGCGCCTCGACGGGCTTGGCGCGGAACCAGCCCAGCACCTTGTCGAGCCAGCTCGTTCCCGGTGCCGGCGTGGCTCGTACGGCAGCTTCGTGGACCGGCTTCGCCACGGGTTCGCTCGCGATCGGCGCCGGTGCCGAGGGCGTGATGCCTTTCACGACCGCTTCCTGCCGCGGCTCCTTGGCCTCTTCCTGCATCTGCTTGGCCGGGTCGACCTGCTCGGGCTGCTCGACCAGGTTAAACGACAGCGGCAGCGGCTCGGACTGGTTCAACTCGTCGTGACGCAGGCGCTGCACCGAGAAGTTCGGGGTCTCCAGGTGGCGGTTGGGCACGAGAAGGACGTTGACCTTGAAGCGCGTCTCGATCGTCAGGACGTCGGTACGCTTCTCGTTCAACAGGAACGTGGCGACATCGACCGGCACCTGCGCGATCAACTGCGCGGTGTTGTCCTTCATCGCCTCCTCCTGGATGATCCGCAGGATGTGCAGCGCGGTGGATTCCGTGCCGCGGATGTGGCCGATGCCGTGACAGCGCGGGCAGGGGATGTGCGCCGATTCCGCGAGCGCGGGACGCAGCCGCTGGCGCGACAGCTCCATCAGGCCGAAGCGGGAGATCTTGCCGAGCTGCACGCGGGCGCGATCGTACTTGAGCGCATCGCGCAGGCGGTTCTCGACCTCGCGCTGGTTCTTCGCGCTCTCCATGTCGATGAAGTCGATCACGATCAGGCCTCCCAGGTCGCGCAGGCGCAACTGCCGGGCGATCTCGTCGGCCGCTTCCAGGTTGGTCCGGAACGCGGTTTCTTCGATGTCACCGCCCTTGGTGGCGCGGGCGGAGTTGACATCCACGGCCACGAGCGCCTCGGTGTGGTCGATCACGATCGAGCCACCGGAGGGGAGCGGGACCTGCCGCGCGTACGCGGTCTCGATCTGGTGCTCGATCTGGAAGCGCGAGAACAGCGGAACATCGTCCCGGTAGAGCTTCACGCGCGACACGTTTCCGGGCATCACGTGGCTCATGAACTGCTGGGCCTGCTCGTAGATCGGATCGGTATCGATCAGGATCTCGCCGATGTCCGGATGAAAATAGTCGCGGATCGCGCGAATGACCAGGCTCGATTCCTGGTAGATCAGGTAGGCACCGGACTGCAGCTTCGCGGCGTCCTCGATCGCCTGCCAGAGCTGCATCAGGTAATTCATGTCCCACTGCAGTTCCTCGGGCGAGCGGCCGATGCCGGCGGTGCGGGCGATGACGCTCATGCCGTTCGGCACCTCCAGCTGCCCGATCGCTTCGCGCAGTTCGGTGCGCTCTTCGCCCTCGACGCGGCGCGAGACGCCGCCACCGCGCGGGTTGTTGGGCATCAGCACCAGGTAGCGGCCCGCGAGCGAGATGTAGGTGGTGAGCGCGGCACCTTTGCTGCCGCGCTCGTCCTTGTCGACCTGGACGATCAGCTCCTGGCCCTCCTTGAGCTGATCCTGGATGCGGCCGCGCCCGCCGCCTTCTTCGCCGTCGCGGAAATACTGGCGGGCGATCTCCTTGAACGGCAGGAAGCCGTGCCGCTCGGTGCCGTAATCGACGAAACACGCTTCGAGCGAGGGCTCGACGCGGGTGATGACGGCCTTGTAGATGTTGGACTTGCGCTGCTCCTTGGCAGCGGACTCGATGTCGAGGTCGATGAGTTTCTGACCGTCGACGATGGCCACCCGGAGCTCTTCGGCCTGGGTGGCGTTGAACAGCATGCGCTTCATGCGTCGTTCCCCGGCGCGGCAGCGACGGGCTTAAACGGCGGTGGCGAAGCGAACGATGCCGCGATGATCCGCGGCCGAGGCGTTACGCGGCGGTCGCGGACGAAGCCGTTGGCACGGGCAGCGGTGGCTGCCGGCGGTCGAGAGCGATTCGGGCGCGGTCGGGGTGGGTCATCGCGTCGGTCCCGTGCAAGCTGCACGGGGCGGTTCGTCTCGTCGGTGTTCGGGCTTCTTCGATCCGGGACAAGCGGTGAAGGGCCTGCTGGCGGCCGTCGCGAATTGCCGCGCCGGAATGTTGCCGCAGACCGAAATGCTCGCTTTGGACGCCGCGCAGGCTTTCGCTTCGTACCGGCCGCAAGCCGGTGCGGTGACTGCGCCAATCCATTAACATCGCTACTTTTTTGGGCGATTCGCCCGGCCGGTGAGCGACTTAACCGGCTGTCCCCCGAGCCTAGCCCGGGACCCGCGCGGCGAGTGTCGAATGGGCAGCCTCTGCTGCCGGCGACTACGGCGCCTCTGCGCGTTGTGACGGGCGATTATAAGCGAATGAACGGGTTAAGCAAGGATGCGGTCAATCGCCTGGCGATCGGGGAGGAAGCCGCCGGCCAACGGGTCGACCACTTCCTCGTCCGCATCCTCAAAGGAGTCCCGAAAAGCCATATCTACCGGATCCTGCGCTCCGGCGAGGTCCGGGTGAACGGCAAGCGGGTGGGACCCGGCACCCGGCTCGCGAGTGGCGATCAGCTTCGGGTGCCGCCGATCCGGACGGCCGCGCGCGCGGCGGAGCGCGTCCCAGTGCCAAGCCATGCAGTCAGTCGCCTGCCTGTATTGTTCGAGGATGAGGCGCTGCTGGCCGTGGACAAGCCTGCGGGGCTGGCGGTGCACGGTGGCAGCGGTATCGCGCACGGCTTGATCGAGCAATTGCGGGCGGCGCATCCGGAGGCGCGCTTTCTCGAGCTCGTCCACCGGCTTGACCGGGATACCTCCGGTGTGCTGCTGATCGCGAAGAAGCGCGCCGCGCTGGTGGAACTGCACCGCAAGCTCCGCGAGGGCGAGGTGGACAAGCGCTATCTCGTGCTCGTGCGGGGTCGATGGCGGGACGAAAAACGGGTCGTGCGGCTTTCGCTGCACAAGTTCGCGACGGAGGAGGGGGAGCGACGCGTGCGCGTCAACACGGAAGGCCGGGAAGCCGTGACGGTGTTCCGGCGGGAACGGGTGTGGCAAGACCGTGAGCCGCCGCTCGCGTTGCTGGAGGCGGAACTCAAGACCGGCCGCACGCACCAGATCCGTGTGCATCTGACGCACCTCGGTTTCCCGCTCGCCGGTGACGATAAGTACGGCAATTTCGCATGGAACAAGACGCTGGCACGGGAAGGGCTGAAGCGCATGTTTCTGCATGCGCATCGGCTGGCGTTTGCGCATCCGGACACGGGCAAGCACGTCGAGATCACCTCGGCGCTGCCGGCGGACCTCGTTGCCTTCGTCGCGAGGCTCGATGCCCCCACGGTCGATGTCTCTGCCGATGTCTAGCCGCGTCGCCCGCTATCGACTGATCGTTTTCGACTGGGATGGGACGCTGGTCGATTCGACCGCAACCATCGCAACGTCGATCCAGTGGGCGTGCCGCGATCTCGGATATCCCGAGCCTGACGACCGCGCCGCGCGGTATGTGATAGGGCTCGGCCTTGGCGATGCGATTCGCCATGTGGCGCCAACGCTTGCGGAAGCCGACTTCCGCTTGCTGTCGGAGCGGTATCGGCACCACTACCTCGCGCGCGAGCCCGAAATCCCCCTGTTCGCCGGCGTCGTCGAAATGCTGGACGAACTGCGCGACGCCGGCCGCCTGTTGGGCATCGCGACCGGAAAGACGAGGAAGGGGCTCGACCGCGCGCTCAATGCGACCGGACTTACCGCGCGTTTCCAGGCGACGCGTTGCGCGGACGAGGGTGCGCCCAAGCCCCGGCCCGACATGCTGCTCCACCTGATGTCGAGCCTCGAGGTGGAACCGGAGGAAACGCTGATGATCGGCGACACGACGCACGACATCGAGCTCGCGCGGAACGCAGGCGTTGACGCGATCGCCGCGGCGTACGGTGCGCATGGCGCAGCCGACCTGGCCGTCGCGTCCCCGCTCGCCGTCGTGGCGTCCGTCGGGGAATTGCGGAAGTGGCTGATTTCCGGAAGCCAGTGAGGCAACGACCCGGTCACTCGACGCGAACGATGCGCTGAGCCACTGCTTTCGCTATCGCTTCGTGCCGATTCAGGACGCCCAGCTTTGCAATGATGTTGCTGAAGTGGAAGTTCGCCGTACGCTCGCTGATTCCGAGTTTGATGCCGATGTCGGCGCTCGTCATGCCGTTGGCGGCAAGCTGCAGGCATTGTCGTTCCCGCGGGCTGAGCGGAGCGCCTTGGGACGCCGGAGCCAATCCTCGCTGCACGACGCCCTTGACGAAAAGCTCGTGGAAGTATTGCCCGAAGAGGATGATTTCGCCCAGCCTCGCGGCAATCTTCTCTCTGCGGTCCGGAGCGATCACCGGTGAACTCGAGTTCAGTGCAACGAGCGTCCGCGCAGGAAACCCGGCCTGAATCGCAAATGCAACGCCGCTTCCCACGCCATGGGCCGCGGCGTCCGCCAGGAATTCATCCGTTCGCTTGCTCTTGCCTCTTTCGGATTCCTGATCCCAGACGAGCGGCAGAGCGTTCTCGAACGAGTACATGACTCTGGGGTCGCACTCGACGTAGGCTTGCTGATCGTAGCGGGCAACCCATTCCCTGGGCAGGGTGGTGAAGACATACATCCGCTCCTGGTTGTCCGGGCGCAGGTGATAGTTCGCAATTGCGTACATGAAACTGTCGAAGCCCAGCTCCTGGACGACTTGGACCAGATTGGGCACCAAGTCGACCCCCGCTTCCGCGGCTTCCACCAAGGGCGTCAGTAGCGCTGGAAGAGAGCGGGACCTGTCTACCTTGATTGGCTCGAGTCGGAACGTTTGCAGCATCGCAACTCCTGTCTCACTTGGCTCTTGGCAATCCGAGGACCCGCGTTCCCGCGGTAATCTCCTTCTGCGCGAACCATCCCTGCTTCATTTCCAGCGCGTACAGCGCAAGCCCGCGCGACCAGTGCGAGCGCTCGTCCCGCGGGGCCATGTCTTCGATGTTCAGGATCTTGCCGTCGGCGTCGATGTACGCAATCGAGAGCGCGATGTAGGTGTTCTTCATCCAGAACGAGAGCCGCTGGGGGGTCTCGAACACGAACAGCATCCCATGATCGGGCGGCAGGCTGAACCGGTACATGAGTCCGGTGGCCCGCTGGTCCGGGGTGGCGGCCACTTCGGCAACCACCTTGGTGTTGCCGATCGTCAGCGTGGTCGTAGGCAATCCGGTGTTCGGCGTTCCCATTTGCGCGTGAAGCTCGGTTGTGGCGGCGAGGGCCGCGACGCAGAAGGCGACGGCGAGTGTGCGAATCACGGACTCATCCTTTGGCGTGACGTGGCAATCGGTGTCGATAGATCAGCCAGCAGGCGAGGCTTGCGGTCGAAAATCCGCTCATGCCGAGCGCAAGCGTCCACAGCGAGCCGGCCAGAAATGGCGCAATGGTACCGGCGTTGACGGCCGACAGCGAGAACTGGACGAATCCGGCCAGCGAGGATGCGAGCCCGCGCACTGTTGGGAAGAGGTCGAGCAGGATCAGCGTGACGCTCGGCATGACGATGCTGCTGCCGATGCAGAACACGAAGATCGGCAACACATGCCACGGCACGCCCGGCGGAACCAGCGCAACGGTCAGAAGGTTGACCGCGACCCCGACGAACATGAATGCATAGCCGATGGCAACCGTATTGGATGCCGAGCGCCGTCCCGCCAGACGGCCGGAAAGCGCGGCGCCGAGCATGATGCCGGAAATCATCGGGACGAAAAGCCACGCGAAGCCATACGTCGACACTCCGAGGCGATCGATCAGAAACGTTGGCGCGACCGCGATGTACACGAAGAATGCCGCGAAGTTGAAGGACGGGATGCACGCAAGCAGCAGGAAGTCCGCCCGCGTCAGCACGCGCTTGTAGTTGTGCCACAGGGCGCGTGGATGCAGCGGCTGGCGCGCGCTCGCGGGGAGCGTCTCCGGCAACTCGAGCTGCACCCACAGCATCAGCGCGGCCAGCAACGCGAGCAGCGCCCAGAAGATCGCACGCCAGCCGGCGACATTGAGCAGCAAGCCGCCCATGACGGGGGCGACGGCGGGCGCGATGCCGAAGACCAGCGTGATCTGCGACATCACCCGTTGCGCCTCGGGCCCGTGGAAGCGGTCGCGGATGATCGCGCGGCCGACGACGAGCCCGGCGCCGGCCGACAGTCCCTGCAGTGCGCGGAACAGCCACAGCGACTGGATGTTGCCGGCGATCGCGCAACCGAGTGTAGCGACGCCGAACACGCCAAGGCTCACGAGCACGACCGGACGCCGCCCGAAAGCGTCGGACAGCGCACCGTGCCAGAGCATCATGAATGCATACGCGAAGAGGTACGCGGACAACGTTTGCTGGACGGCGATCGGCGGTGCGCCGAATGTTTCCCCGATCGCGCCGAACGCCGGCAGGTAGGCGTCGATCGAGAACGGCCCCAACATCGACAGCGCGGCAATCAGCGCGGCGAACGACCACGAGCGGCGTCTGTCGTGGGCAGGCGGCGTCACGCGTTGGTCGTCGGCAGCGCGACGCCTTGCAGCGCGGCGTCGATCGCCTTGCGGTCGTGCTGGGGCGCGAAGAGCGCGATGAACGCGTAGACATAGCCTCGCAGGAACACGTTGCGGCGAAGGGCGAGCCGCGTGGTCGAATCCGCGAACAGGTGGGAGGCGTCGAGACTCTCGAACTCGGCGTCGCGCGCGGGGTCGTAGGCCATCCGCGCAACGATGCCGATGCCCATGCCGAGCGCGACATACGTCTTGATCACGTCCGCGTCGAGCGCCGTCAGCACGACATTGGGTTCGAGTCCCCGTGCCGCAAACGCCGCGTTGATCTGCGAGCGCCCCGTGAACGCGAAGTCGTAGGTGATGATCGGGTAGCGTGCGATCGCCTCGAGCGTCAGCGGTCTTGCCTTCGCAAGCGGATGCCCGCGCGGGACGATGATCACGCGGTTCCACGTGTAGCAGGGCAGCGTGACGAGTTCCGGATGATCGGCGAGCGATTCGGTCGCGATGCCGACGTCCACGTCGCCGTGGATCGTCTGCTCGGCGACCTGGGCGGGATTGCCCTGGTGCAGGATCAATCGCACCTTGGGATAGCGCGACGCGAACTCGCGCAGCACCTTCGGCAGGACATAGCGCGCTTGCGTGTGAGTGGTCGCGATGGCGAGCGAACCGGTATCCTCGCTCCGGAACTCGTCGGCAATCTGCTTCAGGTTGGCGATTTCGCGCAGCGCTCGACGCGCGGTTGCGACGACGATTTCGCCTCCGGGCGTAAGCGAGGTCAGGCGCTTTCCCTGGCGAACGAAGACCTGGAGGCCCAGCTCGTCTTCGAGTTGCCGGATCTGCTTACTGATGCCCGGCTGCGACGTGTAGAGCGCCTCGGCCGCGTCGGATACGTTGAGACCATTGTCCACGACCGCGCACAGGTACTTGAGCTGTTGGAGATTCACGGCGACTTATAACCGTTTTGGTAGAATCTGCCCGAATTATATAGCTGCCCGTAGATTCCAGAGTGCATGGCGCAGTTCTTCACCGTCCATCCGGCGAACCCGCAGCCCCGCTTGATCCGTCAGGCGGCGGCAATTCTGCGCGAAGGCGGCGTCATCGCCTATCCGACGGACTCGAGCTACGCGCTGGGTGCGCAGCTCGGAAACCATGCCGCCGCCCAGCGCATGCGCCAGATTCGCGGATTAGACGAGGATCACCACTTCACACTGGTCCTCGGGAGCCTTGCGGACCTCGGCCACTTCGCGCGTCTCGACAACTGGCAGTTCCGGCTCGTCCGGCAGGCGGTGCCCGGGCCCTTCACGTTCCTGCTGCCGGCATCGCGCGAGGTGCCGCGACGCTTGCAGAACCCGAAGCGGAGCACGGTTGGCGTGCGGGTGCCGGATCATCCGGTCGTCCAGGCGCTGTTGGCCGAACTGGGTGAGCCGATCCTTTCCTCGACGCTGATCCTCCCCGGCGAAACCGCACCGCTCAACGATGCGCACGAAATCCGCGCCAAGCTGGAAAAGCGCCTGGAGCTGATTCTCGATGCCGGACCCTGCCCGGCGGAACCAACGACGGTCGTGGATCTTGCCACCCAGCCGCCGGTTGTCATCCGCAGGGGACGCGGCGATCCGGGCCGGCTCGGACTCGAACCCGGTTGACGATCCCGCGGTGGGCAGGGAACTCGGGTAGAATGCGGCCGAATGGATTGGCTTCAGACCATCGTGCTCTGGGGAGTGCCGGTGGTCCTTGCGATCACGCTGCACGAAGCCGCCCACGGCTACGTCGCCAAGCTGTTTGGGGACCGCACGGCCGAGATGCTCGGCCGGGTTACGCTGAACCCGTTGAAACACGTGGATCCCGTCGGGACGATCCTGGTCCCGGGAATCCTGTTTCTGATGGCGAGGCTCGCGGGCGGGCCTGCCTTCCTGTTCGGCTGGGCAAAGCCGGTACCGGTCAACTTCGGCAACCTGCGCAATCCCAAGCGCGACATGTTCTGGGTGGCGGCCGCCGGCCCCGGAGCGAATTTCGCGATGGGCGTGCTGTGGGCGTTCCTTTTCGTCGCTTGGGCTTCGTCGGGAGAGTGGGCGAGCGGCGGACTCCGCGAGATGGCGCGTGTCGGGATTAACATCAACCTGCTGCTGATGGCGTTGAACCTGCTGCCCATTCCGCCGCTCGATGGCGGGCGCATTGCCGTGAGCTTGCTGCCACGGGCGGCGGGCAACGTGCTGTCGCGCGTCGAGCCCTATGGACTGTTCGTGATTCTCGCGTTGCTCGCGACCGGGTTGCTGGACGACCTGATGCGGCCGCTGCTGTATGCGGGCGAGTACCTGATCCGCGCCATCGTGCCGATCTAGTCGCCCCGTTTCTTGACGAGCCACACGAAGCACTATGTTCGCTGACCGCGTGTTGTCGGGCATGCGCCCGACCGGCCGCATGCACATCGGGCACTACCACGGTGCCCTGAAGAACTGGGTCCGGCTGCAGGAGGAATACGAGTGCCTGTTCTTTGCGGCCGATTGGCACGCGCTCACGACCCACTACGAGACGCCGGACATCGTCGCGGACACCGTCTGGGACATGGTGATCGACTGGCTGGCCGCCGGCCTCGACCCGAACCGCTCGACGCTCTTCATCCAGTCGCGGGTGCCGGAGCATGCCGAGCTCTCGCTGCTGCTCGGGATGATCACCCCCGTGGGCTGGCTCGAGCGCGTGCCGACGTACAAGGACCAGCAACAGAAACTCGCCGACCGCGATCTCTCTACTTACGGCTTCCTCGGGTATCCGCTGATGCAGGGCGCCGACATCCTGATCTATCGCGCCAATCTGGTGCCGGTGGGGGAGGATCAGGTGTCGCACCTCGAATTCGTGCGCGAGCTCGCGCGCCGCTTCAACCACATCTACGGCCGTGAACCGGGGTTCGAGGACAAGGCGAAGGCAGCGGTGAAAAAGCTCGGCAGCAAGAAGGCGAAGCGCTACGAGCAGTTGCGCACGGCGTTCCAGGAACAGGGCGACAACGAGGCGCTGCAGGCGGCGCGCGAGCTGCTCGAGGATACGCAGAACCTGTCGCTCGGGGATCGCGAGCGACTGTTCGGCTACCTCGAGGGCTCCCGTCGGGTGATCCTGCCCGAGCCGCAGCCACTCCTGACCGAGACCCCGAAAGTGCCTGGTCTCGATGGCCAGAAGATGTCAAAGTCCTACGGGAACGCGATCTTCCTGCGCGAGGATCCCGCCGAGGTGACGAAGAAGGTGCGCACGATGCAGACGGACCCGGCGCGCGTGCGCCGCACGGATCCCGGCAACCCCGAGAACTGCCCGGTGTGGCCTCTGCACAGGATCTACTCGTCGAAGGAGACGAAAGAGTGGGTGTGGCAGGGATGCACCACCGCCGGGATCGGCTGCCTCGACTGCAAGCAGCCGGTGATCGACGCGATCATCCGGGAACAGCAACCGATTCAGGAGCGCGCGCAGCGCTATCTTGACGACCCCCAGCTCGTGCGCAACATCATCGCCGACGGCTGCGAGCGCGCACGCAGGCTCGCCGAGGAAACGATGCGCGAAGTGCGCGAGGCGATGGGTCTCAATTATGACTGAGCGGCGCCGCTGCCCGCCCGATGCCGTGCGTGGCGAACACCCTCGTCACGCCAGCCCCTGCATGCAGGCGGTCGGGGAAACGGAGCGCGCGCCACTGCATGGCGCGGAGTGCGGACATGAGCACTGAAGTCGCGATCGACCTTGCGCATCCGTCGCCGGACGCGAAGCCGCTCGCGCGCGTCTACGGCGAGCCGCTGACCGAGCTGCCGCGGGATCTCTACATCCCGCCGGAAGCGCTCGAGGTGTTCCTCGAGGCCTTCGAGGGCCCGCTCGACCTGCTGCTCTATCTGATCCGCAAGCAGAACATCAACGTGCTCGAGATCCCGATGGCCGAGCTCACTCGACAGTATCTCGGGTATGTCGAGATGATGCGACGCACGCAGCTCGAGCTTGCCGCAGAGTATCTGCTGATGGCCGCGGTGCTGATCGAAATCAAGTCGCGGCTGCTGTTGCCGAAGCCGCCCGCGCTTCCCGGCGAGGAGGTCGCCGACCCGCGCGCCGAGCTCGTGCGCAGGCTGCTCGAGTACGAGCGGATGAAGCAGGCCGCGCAGGGGTTGGACGAGCTGCCGCTTGCCGACCGCGATTTCGCGACGGTGCGCATATGGTTCGAGCGTGTTGCCGCTACGCGGCTGCCCGGCGTGAATCCCGAAGACCTGCGCGCCGCATGGGCGCAGCTGATCCAGCGCGCGAAAGTCAACCGGCATCACCTGGTGACACGCGAGCAACTGTCGGTGCGTGCCGAAATGAGCCGCGTGCTGAAGGTCGTCGAGCGCGGGCGCTATGCCGAATTCACGACGCTCTTTGCCCAACACGCCGACATCGCCCATCTGGTGGTGACATTTCTCGCGCTGCTCGAGCTCGCCCGCGAGCAGCTGATCGAATTGGCGCAGGCCGAGCCCTTCGCGCCGATCTACGTGCAAAGCAAGGGCGAGCGCCCGTTCGCGCTGGCCGCCGACGAAACATGAACGACGAGACCCACGCTACCGGGCCGGCGCGCGACGACGCGCGGGATGCGACCCCGTTGCCCGCCGTCGCCACGGCGGCCGCAGGCAATTCCCTTGCGCGCCGGGACGATGCGCCAGGCGACGTCGACGAGATCAAGCGCATTCTCGAAGCCGCGCTGCTCGTTGCCGGCGAGCCGGTGCAGGTCGGCCAGCTCGCGCGCCTGTTCGAGCCGGTGCTCGATGCCGACCTGGTGCGCAGGCTTCTGGACGACCTCAAGCAGGACTGGAGCGGCCGCAAGGTGGAGCTGGTGCAGGTCGCGAGCGGCTGGCGTTTCCAGGGCCGCCAGGAAATCCAGCCCTTTCTCGACCGGCTTTCGCCGGAGCGGCCGCCGCGCTATTCGCGTGCGGTCATGGAAACCTTGGCGATCATCGCCTACCAGCAACCCGTCACCCGCGGCGACATCGAGGCGATCCGCGGCGTGGCCGTGTCCACGAACGTCGTCAAGACGCTCGAGGACCGCCAATGGGTCGAAGTCGTCGGCCACCGCGAGACACCGGGCCGCCCGGCGCTCTATGCGACGACCCGGACCTTCCTCGACGACCTCGGCCTTGTCTCCCTCGCGGAGCTGCCGCCGCTTGCCGAGCTCGATCCCTCTCACCTTCTGGAGATGCCCGATGCACCAGCAAAGGCCGCCGAAGCGCCACTCGCGCTCGCGAGCCCGATCCTCGCCACAGATGCAAAAGCCGCAACAGCAGCCGAGCTTGGTGCTGCAGAGGATCGCGGAGAGCCTGCAGCCACCCCGGCACAAGGGCTCGACTGACGAAGTTTTCAGCGAGCCGCAACGGCTCCACAAGATCCTGGCGTCGTGCGGCTTCGGCTCGCGCCGGGCGATGGAGGAGCTGATCCTCGCCGGGCGCATCACGGTCAACCGGATGCCGGCCGAGATCGGGCAGAAGGTCGGCCCCGGCGACGAGGTCCGGATCAACGGCGAGCCGGTCAAGATCCGCTTCGCCGAGCCGAAGCCGCGCGTGCTCGTCTACCACAAGCCCGCGGGCGAGCTCGTCACGCGCGACGATCCCGAGGATCGTCCGACGGTGTTCGCGCAGCTGCCGCCGATCAGTGACGGGAAATGGATCGCGGTGGGCCGTCTCGACTACAACACCGAAGGCCTTTTGCTGTTCACGAATTCGGGCGAGCTCGCGAACCGACTGATGCATCCGCGCTACGAGGTCGAGCGCGAGTACTCGGTGCGCGTGATGGGTCGCCTCGACGACCTGCAGGTCCACGCCCTCACGCACGGCGTCGAGCTCGAGGACGGTCCCGCGAAGTGCGAGAAGGTCGAGGACGGCGGCGGCGACGAAGACAGCGCGAACCACTGGTACAACGTCGTGATCAAGGAAGGGCGCAACCGCGAGATTCGCCGGCTGTTCGAAGCGCTCGGGCTCACGGTCAGCCGCCTGATCCGCACGCGTTACGGCAAGGTTGCGATGCCGTCGGTCGTAAAGCGAGGCGACGTGCTCGAACTGGAACCGGCCGCCGTGCAGTCGCTGCTTCAGTCCGTCGGCCTGAAGCCCGGCGGCGGCGCTTTGGCCGGTCCGGTGAAGTCGGGCAAGCCCGGAAGGGCGGAAGGACAGGGACAGTCGCGGCCGGGCCAGGGCGGGCGCCAGAGTCAACCCGGGCAGCCGCGGCAGGGCTACGGGGGGTCGCCGCGGCCCGGCCAAGGACAGCGCCCGCATCGGCCGGGTCATGCGGGCCATGGGCAACCGCGGCAGTTTCAGGGACCGATGCGCAGCGGTCAGGGCGAGGGCGAAGCCGGAGTGTACGGGCAGGGGCAGCCCCGGCAAGGTCAGGGCAAGCCGGGAGCACCGCGGCGCAATCGCGGGCAGCGCCCCGGACAGCGCCCACCCGGCAATCGCCCGGTCGGACCGGGGGGCGAGGCGAATGGCAATGTGCTGACCTCGCACGCCGAGCCCGGCGCTGTTGTGGCCGCGGGTCCCGCCGGCAAGCGGCGGAAGCGTCGGCGGGGCAAGGGCCCCGGAGGACAAGGCGCCCCCGGAAAGCAGCGCTGGGAGGGTCTGCCGAAGGACGAGGAAGAAGTGGTCTAGCGCCCTTGCGGTCCGGTATCAAGGTCGCCCACGATGCTGCCTTTCTTTGCCTCGCGTGTGTCCGTCACGATTGCCGCCACGCTGCACCCGTGGCGTAATGGGCGGAGCGGCTGCAGCACGCGTAGACACGGGGGGCGCGAATGCTAAATCGGTTCGAATTCGGCAAGCCAAGCGGCATGCCCGATGTCACACAGGGCACGATTCCGGCGATCGACGGATTGCTGGCAGAAGTGCGCGAGGCGATCGTCGATCGCAAGCCGCTCGAGCCGGTGATCGCGGGCATCTGTCGCCGGCTGGGCTTCGAGCAGTTCGTCTACGCGACCGCGACCGTGCCGCTACCCAATCGCGACAGTCGCTCGTTGGTCTGGACGACGATGCCGTGGGAATGGGTACTCGAATACGAACGCAATGCGTACATCGAAGTCGACCCGCGTGTCACGCAAACGGTAGGCCGGCGCGCGCCACTCGTTTGGGATGCGGCCGAATATGTGCACGACGTTCGGGTCGCCTCGTTCTTCCGCGCGGCCGCCCGCTACGGCATCGGAAGCGGCGTCATCGTGCCGCTGTCCGATCCAGTCTACGTGCGCATCGGCGTCGGCTTCAATTCGCCGATCAGCCCGGTCGGTCCGCAGCGGCGTGCGCAGATCGAGAGCCGGCTGGGCGACTTGATGCTGTTCGCGGCCGGATTCCACGACCTTTTCGTCGCCAACTACCTCGACACGCAGGCGCGCCCGGGAGATGCCGAATCCACGCTGTCGCCACGCGAGCTCGAATGCCTCGCGCTCGCGGCGCGTGGCATGAGCAGCCAGGAAATCGGGTTCAAGCTCGGCATTGCCGAGCGCACTGCGAACTTCCACTTCGCCAACGTCGTCGGCAAGCTCGGCGTGCTGAACCGCAAGGAGGCGATCGCGGTGGCGATCTCGAAGGGACTGATCCGGATCGCGCCCTGAATGCGAGCCGTGACGACGCGGACCGTGAGCAAGGGAAGGGCGGCGCTGCGGCGAGCTGCGAATGCGTCCGCGCTCGCACTGCTCGCCGCATGCGCAACGCCCGAAGGACTCCCTGCGGCCCCGGATGCCGTCGAAACCCGGGCGCTGACCACCGCGACCGGCGAACGCATGTTGCAACAGAGCGTCGTCGTGCCCGCGCCACCGGCAGCCGTGTGGCGCGCTTGGACCACCACCGAGGGCTTCCAGGCCTGGGCGGCGCCCGTTGCGAACGTCGACTTTCGCGTTGGCGGCATCATCGAGGCGAGCTACGATCCTGACGCCGGGATCGGTGCACCCGGCAACATCAAGAACCAGATCATCGCCTACGTGCCCGGGCGGATGCTCGCAATCCGCAATGTTCAAGCCCCGCCCAAGGTTCCGTTCGATGCTGCGACGTTCCAGACATTGCAGACCGTGATCCTGCTCGATGGTCTTCCCGACGGCACCACCAGGGTCACGGTGGCGCAGCCGGGGTATCGCGACGGCGAGGCCTACGAAGCCGTGTGGCGGTTCTTCGAGCGCGGCAATGCCGCGTCGCTGATCGCGCTCCGCGCGTATCTCTCTCGATCGTCGTCACGCTGAGATCCTCGCGCCCGCGCAGGCGCGACGTCAGTCGAGGAAGAGATCCGGCAGCAGCGCCATGCCGGGCTGCATCGCGTAGCGGTCGAACTCGGCGAGCCCTTCCTCGCGCAGCACGTCCTCGTCGATGAAGAAGTTGCCGGTGCAGGCGGACGGCGCGCGCACGAGGATTGCATGCGCCGCATCGGCGACAATGGCCGGCGTGCGCATGTGCGCGGTCCGTTCCGCCGCGCCCGGGATCATCGCGACGGCGGATGTCGCAATCACCGTGCGCGGCCACAATGCGTTGACGGCGACGCCCTGTGCACGAAACTCCTCCGCCATGCCGAGCACGCCCATGCTCATGCCGTACTTGCTGATCGTGTAGGCGACGTGGTCCTTGAACCAGTCCGGATTCAGGTTGAGCGGCGGGCAGAGCGTGAGGATATGCGCCCCGCGCCCGGAACGCGCGGCGTCGAGGAGATGCGGCAGGCACGTCTGCGCGCAAAGGAACGTCGCCCGCGCATTGACGCCCTGCATCAGGTCGTAGCGTTTCATCGGCGTCAGCAATGTCCCGGTCAGCGCGATTGCGCTCGCGTTGTTGACGAGCACGTCGACGCCGCCGAACCTCGCCACGGTCGCCGCCACGGCCGCTTGCACCGAGGCGTCGTCACGCACATCGCACACGAGCGGCAGCGCGCGCCCCCCGGCCTGCTCGACTTCCGCCGCCGCGGTGTGGATCGTGCCGGGAAGCCTGGGGTGCGGGGTCGCCGTCTTTGCCGCAATGGCGATGTTCGCGCCATCGCGGGCCGCGCGCAGCGCGATCGCAAGACCGATGCCGCGCGAGCCACCCGTGATGAACAGCGTCCTGCCCCGCAGCGTGCCCGCGCCGACCATCGTCAGGACGGCGCAAACCGCGGTGGGCGCTTCTCGAGGAACGCGGTGATGCCCTCGGCGAAGTCGACGGTGCCCGCAGCCTGTCCGAAGCTCACGGCCTCGGCCTGCAATTGCTCCGATAACGAGCGTTCGAGCGACTCGCGAACAAGGCGCTTGGTATTGGCGAGCGCGAGCACGGGACCCGCGACAAGCGAGCGGGCGAGCGCGTCGACCGTCGCCTGCAGTTCCGCGTCGGGCACGACCTTGTTGACGAGTCCGAGCTCCGCGGCCCGGCGCGCGTCGAAGCGCTCCGACAGAAGCATGATTTCCATCGCCTTGCGCAAGCCGACCAGACGGGTCAGCGCGAACGAGCCGCCGCCGTCGGGCGTCAGCGCGATCTGCCGGTACGCCGACGCGAAATAGGCGCTTTCCCCGGCGATCACGAGATCGCAGGCATTCATGAGCGACAAGCCGATTCCCGCAACTGCGCCGTGCACCTGTCCGATGACCGGACATGGCATCCGGTACAGCGACTCGAATGCAACGTGCACCCGCTCGACCATGCGCTGGAAGTGTTCGCGTCGCTCGGGTCCCGGACGGTGCAGCTCGCCTTCGAAGACGCGGAGGTCGCCGCCGGCCATGAAGTGCTTGCCGGCGCCGCGCACGACGACGACGCGGACCGAGTCGTCTGCGGCCACTGCGGCCGTGTGCGCAACCAGCGCATCGATCATCGGGTAGTCGAGCGCATTGAGCGCGGCGGGACGATTGAGCGTCAGACTCGCGATCGAGTCGCGCCGCTCGAGCAGGACGGCATCGTTCATGGCGGGGAGGAGAGGAATGACCCGAGGTCCTGCGATTCGCTGCCTCGGGGCGCCGTATCACGATCGGCGGCGGAGTCTAGCACGCGCCCGGCGCCGAACAGCGCGAGCGCGGCGCTCACCGTGTTGAAATGGATGTCGACCGTGTCGTCGACCGGATCCGCGTAGCCGCCCGCCATGGTCAGCGCGACCGGAACACCTCGCGCCTTGCAGAGCGCGAGCACGTCGCGATCGCGTTGCGCCAGACCTTCCTTGCTGAGCGCGAGCCGGCCCAGGCGGTCGCCCGCGAACGGGTCAGCGCCGGCGAGATACACGACGAGGTCGGGCCGGGCGCGCGCGAAGGCCCGCGGCAGCACGACGCGGAGCGTGACGAGATAGGCAGCGTCGCCCATGCCGTCGTCCAGCTCCACGTCGATCCAGCTCGATTGCTTGCGGAACGGGAAATTGTTCCGCCCGTGCAGCGAAAGGGTCTGGAGCGCGGAATCGCCCGCGAGTATCGCCGCGGTGCCGTCGCCCTGGTGGACATCGAGATCCACGATCAGCGCCCGCCGGATGCGCCCCTCGGCCTGCAGCGCCCGGCACGCGACCGCCGCATCGTTGAAGACGCAGAAGCCGGAGCCGCTGGCGCGATGCGCGTGGTGCGTGCCGCCCGCGAGATTCACGCCGCAACCGAGGTGCAGCGCGGAGCGGCAGGCAGCGATCGTTCCCCCGACCGAGCGGCGCGAGCGCTCCACCATCGCGGGCGTCCACGGGAAGCCGATCTGCCGCTGCGCGCGCGCGTCGAGCGTGCCGTCGGCCACCGCGCGGATGTAGTCGCGGTCGTGCGCGAGCGCGAGTTCGTCGTCCGAAGCCGGGGCCGGTATCCGCATCCGCTCCGGAGCGCGCTTTGCGACCCGCTCGCGCAGCAGCGCATATTTGCGCATCGGAAAGCGGTGGCCGGGTGGCAGCGGAAGCGCGAAGTGATCCGTCGCGTAGATCAGCATCGTCAGGACGTGCCGGAGGGAGGCTGGCGGAAGGGGTTCGACGACTCGAGCTCGTCCATCGCGTGCGCGACGTCGACCCGCTCGCGTTGGCAGAACTCGCCGATCGCTGCCGCAAACGACGGCTCGCCGATCGCGTGCGCGGAACGGGTGGTCGTCGGCAGCAGGCCCCGCGCGAGCTTGTGGATTCCCTGCGCGCCACCTTCGAAGCAGCCGATCCCGCGCTCAATGCAGAACTCGATCGCCTGGTAGTAGCACGCCTCGAAATGCAGACCGGGTAGGTATTCGGCCGTCCCCCAATAGCGTCCCCAGAGCGTGTCGCGCGTGAACACGTCGAGCGCCGCGCAGAGCGGCTTGCCGGCACGCTCGCCGACGACCAGCAGCAGGTGCTCCGGCAATGTCGCGCCGATGGCCTCGAAGAAGGGCAGCGAGAGGTAGGGCGTCGAGTGGTGCGCCTGATAGGTTGCCTGGTAGCAGCCGAAGAAGAACGACCAGTCGGACGCGGTGATATCGCGCCCGGTCTTGCGCACGAAACGTACGCCACTGCCCGCCAGCTTGCGCCGCTCCTGGCGGATCTTCTTGCGCTTCTCGTGGTTGAACGCCGCGAGGAAGTCGTCGAAGTCGCGATAGCCCGGGTTGTCCCAGTGGAACTGCACGCCCGTGCGGCCGATCATGCCCGCGTCCGCGGCGAGCGCGGCTTCGTCGTCGGGAAGGAACAGCAGGTGCAGCGACGAGAATCGACCTTCGCTCACCTGCGCCAGCGCGCGGTCGAGCAGCGCGCGGCGCACGATGACCTCTGCGCCCAGCAGCCGGGGTCCCGGCACCGGAGTGAAAGGAATCGCCGCGACGAGTTTCGGGTAGTAGCGCTGACCGTAACGGCGATACGCGTCCGCCCATGCCCAGTCGAACACGTACTCGCCGTAGGAATGGAACTTGGCATAGAGCGGGAGGGCCCCCACGAGCGCCTTTCCCCGCCATGCGGTGAGGTAGCGCGGCTGCCAGCCCGTGGCCTGCGTCGCGCACCCTGTCTCGTGCAGCGCATGCAGGAAAGCGTGTGAAAGCAGCGGGTGTCCCATCGTCAGCGCATCCCAATCCGACGGCGCGATGTCGGCGAGCGCGACGTCCTCGCGCACGAGGGGAGCGGCGGGAACGGGCCAAGGGGTCGCGGCGGAGGGGGCGGGAGCGCGCATGCAGCGGTCGATTGTCGCGGTAACTCGTGCGCCGCTCAAGAGCGGCCGTGATTCGACAGCGGAGCTCGTGCAAGATTCCGGGTTTCTGGAAGCGGCAGGGCGGTTGCGCCTGCGTGCTACCATGATGCATGCTCGTCGCGGTCGCGCAACTCGACCAGGTCATCGGCGACCTTCCCGGGAATGCGAGCCGCCTTCTCGCGGCCTCGGAACAGGCGCGCCAGGCCGGCGCCGCGATCACGCTTACGCCCGAGCTCTCGCTCTGCGGCTATCCTCCCGAAGACCTGTTGTTGCGGCCGGCGTTCCTCGACGCCAATGCCCGCGAGCTCGCGGCGCTCGCTGCTCGCGTGACCTCCGGCGTGTTGCTCGTGGGTTTTCCCGAACGCGAAAACGGGCGTTGTTACAACGCCGTTGCCGTGTTGCGGGGCGGTCGCGTGACGCAGGTCTACCGCAAGCACCAGCTGCCGAACTACACGGTCTTCGACGAGGAGCGCTATTTCGAGCCCGGCATCGGGCCATGCGTCGTCGAGGTGGAGAATGTTCGCTTCGGCATCGTGATCTGCGAGGACATCTGGTTTCCGGACCCCGCGCTGGAGGCGAGGGCTGCGGGCGCGCAGGTGCTGCTCGTGCCGAATGGCTCGCCTTATCACACGCGACAGCAGGCGCTGCGAAAAGCGCAGGTTGCCGCTCGCGCGTCCGAAGCGGGGCTGCCTGTCGTCTACTGCAACCGGGCCGGCGGCCAGGACGAGCTCGTGTTCGACGGTGCTTCGTTCGTCATGTCGGCGGCAGGCGAGATCGTGCAGCAGTTTCCTGCCTGGCACGAAACGCTCGGCCTCGTCGCGTTCGACGGCGCGCATCCTAAGCCCGTGCGCGGCGGTCTCGACTCCCGGCTCGAATGCCACGTCTACGAGGCGCTTGTCACGGGCGTGCGTGACTACGTCAACAAGAACCGCTTCCCCGACGTGCTGCTCGGATTGTCGGGCGGGGTGGACTCGGCGTTGACGCTCGCGGTTGCGGTTGACGCGCTTGGTCGAGAGCGGGTGCGCGCGCTGATGCTTCCCTCGCGCTACAACGCGTCGATCAGCCTGGAGGACGCACGTGAAATGGCGGGCATCCTCGGCGTCCGCTACGACGAGATTCCGATCGAGGGACCTTTCACCGCCTTCCTCGATGCGCTCTCCACCGAGTTCGCGAATCTCCCGCCGGATGCGACCGAGGAGAACATACAGGCGCGCATCCGCGGGACGCTGCTGATGGCGCTCTCGAACAAGCACGGCTCGATCGTGCTCACGACAGGGAACAAGTCGGAGATGGCGGTCGGGTACGCGACGCTTTACGGAGACATGGCGGGCGGCTTCGGTGTGCTGAAGGACATCAGCAAGACGCTCGTCTACCGGCTGTGCCGCTATCGCAACGGGCTCGGCCGCGTGATACCCGAGCGCATCATCACGCGCGCGCCATCGGCGGAGTTGCGTCCTGATCAGACGGATCAGGACTCACTGCCGCCCTACGACGTGCTGGACGCGATCCTCGAAGCCTACGTGGAGCAGGACAGGAGCCCCGCCGAGATCGTCGCGATGGGGCTGCCCGCCGAGGCCGTGCTCAAGGTGGTGCGGCTCATCAAGCTCAACGAATACAAGCGGCGGCAGTCGGCGGTGGGTATCCGCGTCACGCCGCGCGGGTTCGGCAAGGACTGGCGATACCCGATCACCTCCGCGTGGAACGAATGGGAGAGCATCTCCCCACCTCGGGGCGGTGAGGCTCCCTAGGCCGGAGGGCCGGATTTGTGTAAGCTACGCATGCGCCGAGAAGACGGCGCCGGAGCGGACGCAACATGAAGAAGATCGAAGCGATCATCAAACCGTTCAAGCTCGACGAAGTGCGCGAATCGCTCTCCGAGCTGGGCGTCACCGGGCTCACCGTCACCGAGGTCAAGGGCTTCGGGCGGCAGAAGGGGCATACCGAGCTGTACCGCGGCGCCGAATACGTCGTCGATTTCCTGCCGAAGGTGAAGGTCGAGGTCGTGCTTCAGGACGCGCTCGTCGAGCGGGCGATCGAGGCGATCATCAAGGCCGGCCGCACGGGCAAGATCGGCGACGGCAAGATTTTCGTCACCGCGATCGATCAGGTGATCCGCATCCGCACGGGCGAAAGCGGCGAAGCCGCCGTTTAGCGGCAATCGGTCGGCGCGGATCGCGCCCGTTTCGCGACCCGGATCCAGTTCCGAACAGGGGGATTACGATGTCGTGGGTGAAGGAATTCCGCGAATTCGCGGTCAAGGGCAATGCAATCGACCTCGCGGTCGGCGTGATCATCGGCGCGGCGTTCGGCAAGATCGTCGACTCGCTGGTGAAAGACATCATCATGCCGGTCATCGGCCGGATCTTCGGCGGACTCGACTTTTCGAATTACTTCTTCCTGCTCGCCAATCCGCCCGCAGGCTACAGCGGACCCATGACGTATGAAGCCCTCAGCAAGGCGGGCGTCCCGCTGCTTGCCTACGGCCAGTTCATCACCGTACTCATCAATTTCGTCATTCTCGCGTTCGTGATCTTCTGGCTCGTTCGGCGCCTGGGGGCGATGAAGGCGAAACTCGACGCCGCGCCTGCCGGGCCGCCGGAGGACGTCGTGCTGCTGCGGGAAATCCGCGATTCGCTCAAGCGCTGACCGCCCCCCTGCGGGCAGGAGGCGCCGCGCGCGGCGCCGTCGTCGTTTCTTGATCCATCTCATCGAAACACAGGAAAGCGCGCAATCCAGTTCGCGGCAGGGTCAGAATGCTGCATTTCGCGTCGTCGCGGGGCGCGGCAGGCGTCGTATCTCCTGCTGTCCGGATTTGACCGTACCGGCGGGGTTTGACAGAATCCCCCGGCGTTACGCGAGCCCGTCGAAGCCGCGAGCGCCCCTACCAAAACGCCGTCTTCTCCCGGAGGAGCCATGCAATCCAGACGCATGCTGTCGGCACTCGCCGCAGTCGTTGCACTTTCGTTTGCCGCCGCCGCGCAGGCTGAGATCAACGTCGGCGTAACGCTGTCTGCTACAGGTCCGGCAGCGTCACTCGGAATTCCCGAGAAGAACACGTTCGAGCTGCTGCCGGCGACGATCGGCGGAGAGAAGGTGAACTGGATCGTTCTCGACGATGCCTCGGACACGACGCGGGCGGTCACCAACACGCGCAAGCTGATCACGGAAAACAAGGTCGACGTCATTGTCGGCTCGACGATCACACCGAACTCGCTCGCGATGGTCGACGTCGTGTCCGATGCCGAGACGCCGATGATATCGATGGCGGCATCCGCAGCCATCGTGAACCCGGCGAATCCGCGCACCCGGTGGGTGTTCAAGACGCCGCAGAGCGACGCGCTGATGGCCGACGCAATTGCCGTGCACATGAAGGCAAACGGCGTGAAGACGCTGGGCTACATCGGCTTCGCCGACGCCTACGGCGACGGCTGGCTGGCGGAGATCAAGCGCTCGGCGCAGACGGCCGGCATCAAAGTCGTCGCCGAGGAGAAGTACAACCGTGCCGATCCCTCGGTTACCGGGCAGGTCCTGAAGCTCGTCTCCGCCAACCCGGACGCCGTGCTGATCGGCGCAGCCGGCACGCCCGGCGCCACGCCCCAGAAGGAACTCGTCGCCCGCAACTACAAGGGCAAGATCTACCAGACGCACGGTGTGGCGAACCCGGACTTCCTGCGCGTCGTCGGCGCCGACGGCAACGGCACGTTCCTGCCGTCAGGCCCGATGCTCGTGTACGAGCAGCTGCCGGACAGCAGCCCGATCAAGAAGGTCGCGGCGGACTACATCACGCAGTACGAAAAGCGCTTCGGGACGCGTTCCACGTTCGGCGGCCACGCCTACGATGCCTACCTGTTGCTGAATCGCGCAATCCCGATCGCGCTCAAAAAGGGGAAGCCCGGAACCAAGGAGTTCCGCGCCGCGTTGCGCGACGCGCTGGAAAGCGAAAAGGACATCCTGGCGACGCACGGCGTCTTCGTCATGACCGCGACAGACCACAACGGGCTCGACAATCGGGCCCGCGTGATGGTCAAGATCGAGAACGGCAAGTGGGTGCTGCAAAAGTAGCCCGGCGCTACTGAGCGCGGGCCGGCCGCAGGTATTCCCGCGCGCCGGCCCGTTTCATTTGCGGCATCGATGCCGCGAGCCCACCTTCGACCGAACGGTTCCCGATGGATCTCTCGATCGCGGCGATTCTGGTGCAGGACGGCATCACCAACGGCTCGATCTACGCGCTGCTTGCGCTCGCGCTCGTGCTCGTCTTTGCGGTGACGCGCGTGATCTTCGTGCCGTCCGGCGAGTTCGTGGCGTGGGGAACGCTCACGCTCGCCGGCCTGCAGATCGGGAAGACGCCGGGGATCGTGGGACTTCTCTTCGGCATGGCGATCACCGCCGGGCTGGTGGAGGTGGCGGCCTGCATCCGCCGCGGCGACGCCCGCCACATCCCGCGCCAGCTCGCGCTATGGACGGTGTCCCCGCTCGCGATCGCGGCGCTCGTCTGGTGGATGACGCCGCTGCAGCTGCCGCTCGTCGCGCAGATCCTGCTGACCCTCGCCGCCGTGAGCGCCCTCGGGCCGCTGCTCTACCGGATCGCCTACCAACCGCTGGCCGAAGCCTCGGTGCTGGTGCTGCTGATCGTTTCCGTCGCGCTGCACTTCGTGATGATGGGGCTCGGGCTCTGGTTCTTCGGCGCGGAGGGATCGCGCACGCCGTCGTTCTCCGGTGCGTCGGTCATGATGGGCAGCGTCAATGTCAGTGTGCAGAGCCTGCTCGTGGTCGGCACGAGCGTGCTGCTGATCCTCGCGCTGTACCTGTTCTTCGGGCGCACGCTCTACGGCAAGGCGCTTCGCGCAACCGCGCTGAACCGCGTCGGCGCGCGGCTCGTGGGCATCTCGCCCAATTTCGCCGGGGCGCTCACGTTCACGCTTGCGGCGCTGCTCTGCGCGTTCTGCGGCGTTCTGATCGGACCGATCACCACCGTCTACTACGATTCCGGGTTCCTGGTCTCGCTCAAAGGATTCGTCGGCGCGATCATCGGCGGTCTCGTGAGCTATCCGCTCGCGGCCGTCGGCTCGCTGCTGGTCGGCGGGATCGAATCGTTCTCGTCGTTCTGGGCAAGCGCATTCAAGGAGGTGATCGTGTTCACGCTGATCATCCCGGTGCTCCTCTGGCGCAGCCTCACCACGCAGCACCAGGAGGAGGAAGAGTGAGCGGGGCAGAGGGTGGGGGCGCGCCGTGACGGGCCCGCAGCAAGGCGTTCGCGAATCGCGCAGCTTCAACTGGACCCGCGTGCTGCTCGCCGCCATGCTGGCCGGCGTGCTGCTGGTTCCGCTCGCGGCTCCGCAGTTCTGGGTGACGCTCGGCAATTACATCGGTCTCTACAGCATCGTCGCGCTCGGACTGGTGCTGCTCACCGGCGTCGCGGGCCAGACGTCGTTCGGGCAGGCAGCCTTCGTCGGGCTCGGCGCCTACATGAGCGCGTACCTGACCACACGCTATGGCACTTCGCCCTGGGTGACGCTGCTGCTGGGGCTTGCCTTCACCGCGGCAGTCTCGCTCTTCCTCGGGTTCATCACGCTGCGGATGAAGGGCCACTATCTGCCGCTGGCGACGATCGCCTGGGGCATGAGCCTCTACTATCTGTTCGGCAACCTCGATTTCCTGGGTGGCCACACCGGAATTACCGGCATTCCCGCACTCGACATCTTCGGCTTCGAGTTGCGCAACGAGCGCTATTTCTACTTCCTGATCTGGGGCATAGCGCTGTCGTCGCTCTGGATGACGAGCAACCTGCTCGATTCGCGCCCGGGCCGCGCGATCCGTGCGCTGAAGGGCGGATTCGGAATGGCCGAATCATTCGGCGTGGACGGCGCGCGCCTCAAGATCGTGGTCTTCGTCTATGCCGCTCTGCTCGCGTGCATTTCGGGCTGGCTCTACGCGCACCTGCAGCGCTTCGTCAATCCGACGCCCTTTGGCATCAACCAGGGCATCGAATACCTGTTCATGGCGGTCGTCGGTGGCGCGGGCAGCGTCTGGGGCGCGGTGATCGGCGCCACGCTCATCACGTTGCTCAAGCAGTGGCTGCAGGAAGGCAGCATGCTGATGACATTGGCGCGGCGGCTGCTCGACTGGGTGCTGCCGCCCGGTGCCTCGCCCAGCGGCAATTTCGAGCTGGTCGCGTTCGGCATCCTGATGGTGCTGCTGCTGCAGCGCGCGCACGAGGGGCTGTGGCCATGGCTCGAGCGTCTGCTGCCGCGGCCCCTGCCGCCGCCCGTTCCTGTCGCGGAGCCGCTGGCCGGTCGCGACAAGCCGGCGTCGGGCACACTGCTCGAGGTGAACGCGGCCCGCAAGCAGTTCGGTGGCCTCATCGCGGTCAACGATCTGTCTTTTCGCATCGCGTCGCGCGAAATCCTTGGTCTCATCGGTCCCAACGGCGCCGGCAAGAGCACGACCTTCAGCCTGATTTCCGGTGCGTTGCCGCTGACATCCGGCGAGGTCGTCTTTCGCGGCGAACCGATCGGCAGCCGGCGGCCGTACGAGATCGCGCGGCGCGGCATCGGCCGCACGTTCCAGCACGTCAAGCTGATTCCGGGCATGAGCGTCCTCGACAATGTCGCGCTCGGAGCCTATCTGCGGGGCCGGACGGGGGTGCTGCGCGCGGCGTTGCGGCTCGACCGCGCCGAGGAGGCCCGTGCGCGCTACGAAGCGTCCCGGGCGATAACCCGCTGCGGCCTCGGGGCCCACACGTTCGACGCGGCCGGCAATCTGGCGCTGGGCAAGCAGCGGATCGTCGAGATCGCACGCGCGCTCGCGGCGGATCCCGTGCTGTTGCTGCTGGACGAGCCGGCCGCCGGTCTGCGCTATCTCGAGAAGCAGGGGCTCGCGCGGCTGCTTCGTTCGCTGCGCGATGAGGGCATGACTATCCTGCTCGTCGAGCACGACATGGAGTTCGTGATGGGCGTGACCGATCGGCTGGTCGTGATGGACTTCGGGGAAAAGCTCGCCGAAGGCCTGCCCGCGGACATTCAGCGCGATCCTGTCGTGCTCGAAGCCTATCTCGGTGGCGTGTGATGGAAGCAGCGCCGACGCACGCTGCGCGAGCGGGTCCGCCGCTCCTCGAGGTGCGGGACCTCGCGGTCAGCTATGGCAAGGTCGAGGCCGTCCACCGCGTGTCGATGCGCGTCGGCGAGGGTCAGATCGTCACGGTGATCGGGCCCAACGGAGCGGGGAAGACGACCTTGCTCGGGGCGATCATCGGCCTGCTGCCGTCGCGCGGCCGCATTGACTACCTCGGCAAGTCCGTGACCGGCAGCAGCGTCGAGCAGCGGGTCGCGAATGGGATCGTGCTCGTTCCGGAACGGCGCGAGCTCTTCGCCGGCATGAGCGTGGCGGACAACCTCGAGCTCGGCGGATTCGCGCGCCGCCGCCAGGGCGAGCGCGAGGCGCAGCGGACGCTTGACGAGGTCTACCAGCGCTTTCCAAGGCTTGCGCAACGCCGACGCCAGCTTGCCGGCACGCTGTCGGGCGGGGAGCGGCAAATGCTGGCGCTCGGGCGTGCGCTGGTGGGCCGGCCCCGGCTTCTGATGCTGGACGAGCCGTCCCTGGGGCTCGCTCCGTTGATCGTCAAGGATATTTTCAGCATCATCGCCGGTCTCAAGGCGACTGGTGTTTCGATTCTACTGGTCGAGCAGAATGCGCGGGCCGCGCTGCAGGTGGCCGATTATGGCTACGTGCTCGAGACCGGCGATCTCGCCATCGAGGGAAGGAGCGCAGACCTCGCCGCCAATCCGCGAGTCGCGGCCACGTACCTTGGCCAGGGGGCGGGCGTCCGCGCTTGAGGCTTGCCCCTTGCGCGAACCCGGTTGAATCGCGACTCGCGCGCCCCGACACTGTCGATTTGGGCTCGTCGGACGCTGCCGGCAGGCCGATCGTTGGCAAACCTCGTATCCTTCAGGCATCCCGTGACCGACCTCTCGCTTCCTGCCGTCTCCGCGACCCTCCTCGCCGATGCCGAGCAGTTGCTGCTCGCGCCGGCATCGCTCGACCGAGCGCAGCTCTCCGCGGTCATCGCCTCGATCCACTCGCACGACGTGGATTTCGCGGACCTCTATTTCCAGCATGCGCGCTTCGAAAGCTGGAGCCTCGAGGAAGGCATCGTGAAGTCCGGCGCCTTCAACATCGAGCGCGGGGTCGGGGTACGCGCGGTTTGCGGCGAGAAGCAGGCGTTCGCCTATTCCGACGACATCTCGCTGCGCGCACTGGAAGAGGCGGCGTTCGCGGTGCGCGCAATCGGCCGGCAGGGACACTCGGCGTCAGCGCCGCTCTCGCGGCCGGGTGCCGCCCGGACGCTCTACCAAGTGCATGATCCCGTGGGAAGCCTTCCGGATGCGGACAAGGTCGCGCTGCTGGAGAAGCTCGAGAGGATGGCTCGCGGACTCGATCCGCGTGTCGTTCAGGTCATGGCATCGCTTGCAGGCGAGCACGAAAGCGTGCTGATCGCCCGCAGCGACGGCCTGATCGCCGCCGACGTGCGGCCGCTGACGCGCGTGTCGATCACGGTCATCGTCGAGCAGCACGGGCGGCGCGAGCAGGGGTACTCCGGCGGCGGCGGCCGCTTCGACTACGGCTACTTCGACGACGCGATCCTCGGGCAATACGCGAAGGAAGCGGTCGATTTGGCGCTGCTCAACCTCGCGGCGCGCGATGCTCCCGCGGGCACGATGACGGTGGTGTTAGGCCCCGGCTGGCCGGGCATCCTGCTGCACGAGGCGATCGGCCACGGGCTCGAGGGAGACTTCAACCGCAAGGAAACGAGCGCGTTCTCGAACCGGATCGGCCAGCGGGTTGCGAGCAAGGGCATCACCGTGGTCGACGACGGGACGATCGCAAACCGGCGCGGTTCGCTCAACCTGGACGACGAGGGCAATCCGACACAGTGCACGGTGCTGATCGAGGACGGCATCCTGCGCGGTTACATGCACGATCGCCTGAACGCGGGACTCATGCGCTCGCTGACGACCGGCAACGGGCGCCGGGAGTCGTTTGCACATCTGCCGATGCCGCGCATGACCAATACGATCATGCAAAACGGCGAGCACGACCCTGGCGAGATCCTTGCCTCGGTGAAGGACGGGTTGTACGCGGCGAATTTCGGCGGCGGCCAGGTGGATATCACGAGCGGGAAGTTCGTCTTCTCCACGTCCGAGGCGTGGAAGATCGAGAACGGAAAGCTGGCCTATCCGGTGAAGGGCGCAACGTTGATCGGCAACGGCCCCGACGCGCTGACCCGCGTCACGATGGTCGGCAACGACATGCGCCTCGATGCGGGCGTCGGCACCTGCGGAAAGGACGGGCAGAGCATCCCGGTGGGCGTCGGCCAGCCGACCCTCAAGATCGAGGGGCTGACCGTAGGAGGAACGTCGTAATTCGCCTGAAGATTCGGGGCGCAATGCAAATCGGTGCGGCATGCGCGACCGAATTCTCGAGCGAGGGGGGTTTCCACAAGCGGCTTCGGGCGGCCATGCGCCCTTTTGTCCGTCAAAGACAGGGAGCGCGCCTCGAGCCTAGTGCAACGGCCCTGTTTCCCGTACCGGCGGCAGGGGCGGCGAGGTCGAGGCGTGGTGGCACACGATGCGCCAGCCGGACGGCGTGCGCATGAACACGTTGGTCGCGACCGCGTCGCCGCTGACCGTCTTGCCGGTCGCCGTGATGTGCTCGATCGCGCTTTGCACCGCGAGGCCCACGGTCTCGATCGTCACCGTGTCGTCAAGCCGGAACGTGAGCTTCGTTTCGCTGCCGAAGATCTGCTCCCACGAGGCCCGCACCGCGTCGTATCCGACGATGCGCGCGCCGCCAGGGTGCACGCAGATGATCTCTTCGTCGTCCGCCCACGTGGCCATCATCGCCTCCAGGTCGCGCGCTTCGAATGCCTGGTAGAACGCGAGAGCCGCATCCTGCGGCGACGTGTAGATCGGGGGGGTGCGCGGCTTGGCCATCGGGACGCGATCAGGGCAGCGGAACGGCGTTCCGCGCGAGATTGTAAACCGTGTCGGGCTCGAGCTCGCGCATGCAGCGGAAGTGGCCGAGCGGGCATTCGCGCTTGAAGCACGGGCTGCACTCGATCTCGATCCTGGCCACGTACGCCACGGGCGACAGCGGCGGCGTATACAGGGGCGAGGACGAGCCGAAGAGCGCGACCAGCGGCACGCCGACGGCGGCCGCCGCGTGCATCAGGCCGGAGTCGTTGCTTACGACGACGGACGCGAGCGAGAGCAGGTCCACCGCGGTGCCGAGATCCGTGCGCCCGGTGAGGTCGCGGATCTGGCGCCCGGTCTCTCCCGAGGCTTGGAGTACCGAGTTGGCGGCGAGCTTGTCGTTGGGGGAGCCGACAAGCCACACCTGCATTCCGTCGGCGAGAAAGCGCGCCGCCAGGTCGGCGAAATGGTTCGGCGGCCAGCGCTTGGCCGGACCGTATTCGGCACCCGGACAGAGGATCGCGACCGGCCGGTCGGTGCGCAGATGCATCGCGCGCGCCGCCGCGGAACGGTTGCCGACGTCCGGCACCAGGGCCGGCGCCGGCGGCAATGGCAGCAGGGCCCCGGGGGAGCCTGCAAGTGCCGCAAAGCGAGTCACGAGCTGCGGCACCGCCTTCTTGTCGAGCGGGCGGATGTCGTTCAGCAGGCCATAGCGGAACTCACCACGGTAACCGGTGCGCTGCGGGATTCGTGCGAACCACGGAATCAGCGCCGATTTCCAGGAATTGGGCAGCACGATTGCGCGTGTGTAGCGCGATTCTGCGAGCTGCCGGGCGATCTCGCGCCGCCTTCCGAAGTCGAGCCGGCCGTGTGCGATCGGGTTTTCGATGAGCTGGCGCACGCCGCGCATGCGCGCGTAGACGGGCGCGCACCACGGCGGCGCGAGCACGTCAACGATCGGCACCTCGTAGGGTTCGCGGCACAGCGCGAGCAGCGGCTCCGACAGGATCGCGTCGCCGATCCACGAGGGCGCGACGATCAGGATGCGCTCGCTCATCGTTTTCGCGGAAAGAGTGCGCGGCGCGGGCGCGCCGACGGGGCAAAGCGCCGCATGCCGTTAAGGAACCTCTGCATAACCCGCGCACGGTCGCGACGGAGCTTCGCGCTGCGGAACGAACGCAGCGGAGGAGGGCGCGTACGCCTGCTTCGCGGTCGCATCCCCGGGCTCACGCGTCCCGCGTTCGCTCCGGGGCCCCTGCTCCGCGCTCCGCAGGCGCATGCCGCAGTTGCCGAATGAGGCGCGGCGAAGCCGATGGTCAGCTCCCTTGGCAAGCCGCGCGAAAACGCCCGTTTCAGCGAAGGCTGACTGGCGCCGAGCCCTGCAGCGCGGCCATGTGGGGGTCATGCACAGGTTCCTTAGCGCCTGTTCACGCTGTGTCCGCAAGTGCGAACGGGTGGCCTGGGGCGCCCGTTCCCTTCGGGTTGCTGCCGAAATCGCCCGGTGCTTCGTTGCAAAGCCTCGCGGGCACAATCGGCGCGGCTTCGTTTTGCGCGTTGCCCCGCGCAATTGCGGCCCCCGCAACCCCATCGTGGACATAGTGTGAACGGGCCCTAGCGGCCGGGTCGGTCGAGGGTGGCCGTCCGCCGCGGCGCACGGTTCAGTGTCCGCCGGGCGGCGGGCTGCCCTGCAGGCGATAGGTCGTGCCGCAATAGGGGCACATTGCCTCGCCGGTCTCGGCCACGTCGAGGAAGACGCGCGGATGTGCGCTCCAGAGCGTCATTGCCGGATTCGGGCAGAACACCGGGAGATCCTTCGGTCCGACGAGGACCGTTCCACGGTCGGGATTGGCCGCCATCGTCACACACGCGCGAGCCACGCCTGCTTTGCCGGGTTGCGGCCGCTCACCGTGTCGAAGAACAGCGCCTGCAGCTTCGCGGTAATGGGACCGCGCGTACCGGTACCCACCGGGCGGTTGTCGTACTCGCGGATCGGGGTCACTTCGGCAGCCGTGCCCGTGAAGAACGCCTCATCGGCAATGTAGACCTCGTCGCGGGTGATGCGTCGCTCCAGCACCGGGATGCCGAGTTCCTGCGCAAACGTCATGATCGTCGCCCGCGTAATACCGGCGAGCGCGCCGCTTGCGAGGTCGGGCGTGTGCAGCGCGCCATCGCGGACGATGAACACGTTCTCGCCCGACCCTTGGCACAGAAATCCGTCCGGGTCGAGCAGCATCGCTTCCTCGTAGCCGTCGTGCGTGGCTTCCTGGTTCGCGAGGATCGACACCGCATAGTTGCAAACGGCCTTGGCCTTGGTCATCGTGACGTTCGGGTGGTGATGCGTGAACGACGAGGTCTTGACCCGAATGCCCTTTTCCAGTCCTTCCGTGCCGAGATAGGCGCCCCACGGCCACGCGGCGATCGCGAGCCTTACGGGATTCGACTTCGCGGCGACGCCCATCGCGTGGCTGCCGTAGAAGGCGATCGGGCGGATGTAGCAGGACTCGAGGTTATTGCGGCGGACGCATTCCTTCTGCGCCTCGTCGATCGCTTCCTTGGTGTGCGGGATCTTCATGCCGAAGATCTGCGCCGAGCGGAACAGGCGATCCGTGTGATCCCGCAGCCGGAAGATCGCCGGTCCGTCCGCAGTCTTGTAGCAACGCACGCCTTCGAAGACACCGAGCCCGTAGTGCAGCGTGTGCGTCAGCACATGCGTGGTCGCGTCGCGCCACGGCACCATCTCGCCGTCGTACCAGATCCAGCCGTCACGGTCGGCCATCGACATCGCTGCGCTCTCCATTGATTCGGAACGTGAATTCTAGCCGAAATCGACGTCGCGCCGTCGCCGGCCGCGCGCGCGCCGCTCGCCTCAGCGCCACGGCTCGCCGAACACCTGCAACCAGATCGCGAGGACCGCATCGCGGGCCACGGCAAACGGCTCCGGATCGACGCGGGCGTGCCTAGCGCCCTGCAGCCGCAGCGCGTGCTGCAGCCGGCGATAGTCGCGATAGGCGTCGGCGACCTGTTGCGCGAGCGCGCGCGGCACGAGACCGAGCTCGCCTGCGATGCCCACGAGCGCGATATTGCCGGCATTGCGCGTGAGCGAAGCGTGCGCATGCGCGTGGGCAAGCACGAGGTACTGCACGGCGAACTCGATGTCGACCATGCCGCCCGGATCGTGCTTGATGTCGAAGCGCTTCGTCGGGTTGGGATGGCCGGCGTACATCCGCCGCCGCATCTCGACGACATCGGCCGCGAGTTTCGCCGGGTCGCGCGGCAGCCGCAGGATGGCATCGCGTTCCACCTCGAACGCGGCGCCGATGGCCCCATCGCCCGCGACGAAGCGCGCACGCGTCAGCGCCTGATGCTCCCACGTCCAGGCGTGCTCGCGCTGATAGCGGCAAAACGCCGACAACCGCGACACGAGCAGTCCCGCCGCGCCATCGGGCCGCAGCCGCAGGTCGGTGTCGAAGAGGTGGCCCGCCGCCGTGGTCGCCGTGAGCCAGGTGATGATCCGCTGGCCGAGGCGCGCATATCGTTCCGGTTGCACGTCGGCGTCCGGGTCACCGCGGTCGACATCGAAGAGGAACACGAGATCGAGGTCGGATGCGTAGCCCAACTCCTTGCCCCCGAGCTTGCCGTAGCCGATGACGGCGAAGCGCGGCGGTGGCGCGTCGGCACCGCGCATGAAACGCCAGCAATGGGCGAGCGTGGATTCGATGATGACGTCGGCGAGCGCGGATAGGTGATCGGCCAGCCGCTCGACGGTCAGCTGCCCGGCGACGTCCTGCGCAAGCAGCCTGAACGACTGCGCGTGCTGGAAATGGCGCAGCACGTCCATCTGCTCCTCGGCGTCCCCGGCATAGGTGTTCATCTGCGCCGCAAGTTCCCGTCGCCACTCGGTCCAATCCGGCTCGGCCATCAGCACGCGGGCATCGAGCAGTTCGTCCAGCAGGATCGGGTGCCGTGTGAGGTAGTCCGCAGCCCAGCTCGATGCGCCCATCAGGTGCGCAAGCCGCGGCAGCAGCGGCGGGTGCTCGACCAGCAGCGCGAGATAGGCGCTGCGCCGGCTGACCGCTTCCAGCAAATCGAACAGGCGCACGAAGACCGTCTGCGGGTCACGCCCGGAGGTCTGTTCCTGCGTCGCGACCTGCAGGAGCTGCGGCACGAGCGCGTCGAAGCGCTGCCGCGACATCGCGGGCAGCTGCAGGTACCGGGCGCCGGCTCTGGCCGCGCGCAGGCGCCCGAGCAACGCGTCGGGGTCCGCGAAGCCCCCGGCTACGAGCGGCGCGCGGGCGGAGGCCGCGTCGGGCTCGTCCCAGGCGACCGCAAACGGATCCTCCGTGCCTTCGCGATCCGACGCCTCTCCCAGCACCGCGGCGAACGGCTCGGACACCGCACGGCGCTCGCGCGCAAGGCGCGCCTCGAATGCGGCAACATCCGCGAGGTCCATCGCCTCGGCGAGCAGCACACGCTCGTTCGGGTCGTCGGGCAACTGCTGGGTCTGCTGGTCGTCGCGGTACTGCAGGCGATGCTCCAGATTGCGCAGCCAGACGTACGCGTTGCGCAGCGCGGCCACCGCACCTTGCGGCAGCAGCGCGCGCGACTCGAGCGCCGCGAGCGCAGGCAAGGTCCCGCGCAGCCGCAGTCCCGGCTCGCGCCCGCCGCGGACGATCTGGACGGCCTGCACGACGAACTCGACTTCGCGAATGCCGCCGGGTCCGAGCTTCACGTTGCCCGCGTAGTCGCGCCGCGCGCCCTGTTCGCGGATCTGCCGGTGGATGTCGCGCAGTCCCTCGTACGCATCGAAGTCCAGATATTTGCGGTAGACGAACGGCACGATCAGCGCTTCGAGGGCCTCGTGCTCACCGCCGGTGAGCGGGCGTGCCTTGAGCCACGCATAACGTTCCCAGGCGCGGCCCTGCGTGATCAGGTATTGCTCGAGCGCACCGTAGGGGACCGCAAGTGGGCCCGCTTCACCGTAGGGCCGCAGGCGCATGTCGACGCGGAAGACGTAGCCGTCGGCCGTCATGTCGTGCAAGGCGCCGATCACGCGCCGACCCAGCCGCTCGAAGAACTCGCGGTTGGAAAGCCGCCGCGGACCGGTCGTCTCGCCTTCCTCGGGATAGACGAACACGAGGTCGACGTCGGAGGACACGTTGAGCTCGCCGCCACCGAGCTTTCCCATGCCGATGACGACGAGCGACTGCGGCGCCTGCGACTCGACGCCGATCGGCTCGCCGTGCACGGCCGCGAGTGCGCGGTGGTGCAGCGTCGTCGCGGCGTCTATCGCGAGCTCGGCCAGCAGCGTCACGCCGCCGCATACCTCCGCGAGATCCGCACGTCCGGTCAGGTCGCGCGCGATCGTATGCACCATCAACTGGGCGCGGACCTCGCGCATTGTCGCCGCGAGCGCGGCCGCGTCCCCGGCGGCAACCGCGGCCGCGATCGCCGTTCGCCCGCGATCCCAAGGAAAGGAGCTGTCCAGCGCGCCAGCGAGCCACGCCTCCCAGTCGGGGCGCGCGCCGAGCACCCGCCGGGCAAATTGACTGAACGCGAAGGCGCGCTTTAGGTCCATGCGAGCAACCGGGGAGAAAAGGCCCCGTGCGAAGACCGTCGGGAGCCGCCGTTCCGATACAATCCGATGGGGCCGTACATTATGCCCGCGTAAGCTCCTCCCCTTGAGCGCAAACCGCTCCCCGCGCACGTTGCTGCGCCTTGCCCGTCTGCTGGGTGCAGCCGCCGCCGGCGCCATCGTCCTGTTCTGCGTGCTGCTGCTCGGCGTGCGCTACGTCGCGTTGCCGCAGATCGAGACGCGCCGCGACGACATCGCCGCGCTGCTGTCGCGTCAGCTTGGCCTGCCGGTCGAGATCGATGCCATCGCCACCGGATGGGACGGCTGGAATCCCGAGGTCACGGTGCGCGGGTTGCGCGTGCGCGATCGCGGGGCCGTGGCTACGCTGCCGCTGCTCGAGCTGCCTGCGGTCACCGGGGTCGTGTCGTGGACCTCGCTGCCGCTCGCACGCCTTACGTTCAAGGAGCTGTCAATCGAGCGGCCGCGCCTTTCGATCCGGCGCGACACCGCGGGGCGGGTCCACGTTGCGGGCATCGAGTTCGACCCGGAGGCGGGCGCCGACGACCGCCCGCTCATCGACTGGTTGCTGCAGCAGCGCCTGATCGTCGTTCGTGACGCGCTGATCGTGTGGAACGACGACCTGCGCAATGCGCCGCAGCTGCTGCTCGACAACGTCCAGTTCCGCCTCGAGAGCCGCTTCGGGCATCATCGCTTCGCGCTGCGCGGAACGCCGCCTCCGGAGATCAGCTCGCCGATCGACCTGCGAGGCGACCTCGCCGCCGAATCGTTCAAGGACTGGCAGCGGGCGAGCGGCGAACTCTACGTGCGGCTCGACTATGCCGATGTCGCGGCGTGGCGCGAATGGCTGCCACTGCCGGTGCCGCTCGAAACGGGCCAGGGCGCATTGCGCATGTGGTTCGAATTCGCCGAGGGTGTCGCCACGCGGGTCGTGGCGGATCTCGAGCTTGCCGATGTGCGCGCGAAACTCGGCAGGAGCCTGCCGCCGCTCGAATTGCTGCACCTCGCCGGCCGGGTGAGCTGGCGCCAGGATCACCTCACCCGCGAAATCACGGCGCACGACCTCGCGTTCGCGCCCCGGGTCGGCTTGCCGCTTCCGCCGGTCGACTTCAGGCTCGCCTACGAGGCCGCGGCCGACGGCGGGACCGTCTCCGGCGAAGGGCGCGTCGATCGCCTCGAGCTCGAGCCGCTCGGGGCCATCGCCGCGCACCTGCCGCTGCCGGAGCGCTGGCGGCACGATCTCGCGCGTTACGCTCCGCGCGGAGCGCTGGTCGACGCGCGCTACCAGTGGAAGGGCTCGCCCGATGCGCCGGAGTCGTTTCGCGTCCGCGCGGAACTGCACGATGTCGGCATCAATTCGCAGGACGATGCGCCGGGCGTGACGGGGTTGTCCGGCGTGCTCGACGCAACCGCGGCGGGGGGCTCGTTCCGCCTGGGGAGCCGCAACCTCGTGTTCGCCCTCCCCAAGATGTTCGCGACGCCGATGACGTTCGATACCGTGTCGGGCGAGGCGAGCTGGGAGCGGGGCCGCGACGCGCTGTCCGTGCGCGCCGCCAACGTCGAGTTCGCGAACGCCGACGCGGCGGGCAGTGGCGCCGTCACATGGCGGTCGCGCGCCAAGGGCCCGGGCGACATCGATCTGCAGGCGAAGCTCACCCGTGCCGACATTCGCACTCTGGACCGCTACCTGCCCCAGCAGCTTCCTGCCGGACTTCGCGCATGGCTTGTGCGCGCGCTGCGCGGCGGCACCGTGAGCGACGCGCGGGTGACGCTCAAGGGCGACCTCGCCGAGTTCCCGTTTGCGGGCGGCAAAGGCGGGCAGTTCCTGGTCAGTGCGAAAGTTCGGGGTGCAGGTCTCGACTACGCGCAGAGCTGGCCGCCGCTCGCCGACATCGATGCGGACGTGCACTTCGAAGGTGCGCGCATGACCGTCGCCGCGACCCGCGGCCGCGCGCTTGGCGCAGCGCTCGGAAACACCACCGCCGAGATCCCGGACCTGCGTGCGCCGCACCCGGTGCTGCGGGTGGAGGGTGAGGCGAGTGGTCCGACCGGTGAGTTCCTGGCGTTCATCGGCAACAGCCCGGTAGCAGGCTGGATCGACCGCGCCACCGACGGGCTCGAGGCCACCGGCAACGGCAGGCTCGGGTTGCGCCTCGACATGGCGCTTCCGGATCCCGCCCCGCGCGTCATGGGCGAATACACATTGGTCAACAACCAGCTCCGGCTGCACGGGGTTCCCCAGCTGTCGCAAGTGAACGGCAAGCTTCAGTTCAGCGAGCGGGATGTGCGCGCGAACGACATTTCGCTTGAGCTCATGGGCGGCCCCGCGCGTGCGAACCTCGCGAGCGCAGAGGGGCGAGTCAATGTCACAGCGACCGGTACGGCGGGGCTCGCGCAGCTGCGTAACGAGTTCAAGTCGCCGCTGCTCGACCACGTCACCGGCACGACCGATTGGCGCCTCGCACTTGTCGCCCGTCCGGGCTTCGCGAGCTTTGTGGTCGAATCGTCTCTGCGCGGTGCCGCGGTCGACCTCCCGGCGCCGTTCGGCAAGGCGGCGGACGCAACGGTCCCGCTTCGCATCGAGCGCCTTGCGCTGGCCAACACGACTGCGCGGGACGAGATCCGCGTCGACTACGGGACCATGGCTCGGGTCGTGGCGCAGCGGCGTCTGCAGGAGGGCGATCACGTCACCGACCGTGCGCTGGTGTTGCTCGGACGCGCGATGGAGCGCGGCGGCGAGCCGGAGCGGCCGGGCATCACGGTACGCGGGGACCTGGCCACCGTGAACGCGGACGAATGGTTCCGGCTGCTGCAGCAAGCGGGCAAGCGCGACGTCGCCGCGGGCGCCGGGGCGCTCGAGATCACCGCGCTCGATCTGCAGGCCGCCCAGTTCGACGTGCTGGGGCGGGGTTTTCACGACATGGTCCTGGGCGCGCGGCGCAGCGGCGACGACTGGCGCCTGACGATCGCCTCGCGCGAGGTGGAAGGCACGGCGACGTGGGAGTCAGGCGGTCAGCGGCACGCGAACGGGCGCGTCGTGGCGCGCCTTGCGCGTCTTGCGATGCCGGGGCCCGGAGAGATCAAGCCCTGGCCGGGTGCGCCGCAGGGCAGGACGCCGCGCGCCGAAGGAATCGCCAATCCGTGGCCCGAGATCGACATCCTGGCGGATCGGTACCAGGCCAAGCGCGGCGATCTCGGCCGCCTCGAACTCGTCGCGAAGCCGGATGGCAGCGACTGGCGCATCGAGAAACTCGCGTTGGGGAACGACGCGGGGACGATTTCGGCGGATGGCTGGTGGCGCTCGCGCGGACGCGAGCAGCAGACGCGGCTCGATGTCGCGCTCGACGTCAAGGACGCGGCCGCCTATCTCGCCCGTTTCGGCTTGCCCGATGCCGTGCGCGGCGCGCCGACCAAGATCGAGGGCCAGCTCGCGTGGAACGGCAGTCCGGACGACTTCGACTACGCGACGCTGACCGGCACGTTCAAGGTGAATGTGGGCGCCGGCCAGTTCACGAAGATCGAGCCGGGCATCGGCAAGCTGCTCGGCGTGCTCTCGCTGCAGGCGCTGCCGCGACGGATCACGCTCGATTTCCGCGACATCTTCAGCGAGGGCTTCGCGTTCGACTCGATCGCGGGGAACGTGCGCATCGCAAGCGGCACCATGCACAGCGACGACCTGGTGCTGAGCGGGCCTGCTGCCCGCGTGCTGATCGCCGGCGACGTCGACATCGAGCGCGAGACCCAGCGCCTTGTCGTCCGTGTGCAGCCCTCGCTTGCGACCAGCGTTTCCGCCGGTGCCGCCTTGTTGCTGATCGCTGCCAACCCCGTGGTCGCGGCCGCGGTCGGCGCGGGAACGCTGCTCGCACAGAAGATGATGAAGGACCCGATCGAGCAGATCTTCACCTACGAGTACGCGGTCAAGGGATCGTGGGCGGAGCCTTTGGTCGAGCGAATCGGCGCGCGCTCTCCGGATACTGCAGGCGAAGCGGGCAAGGCGACGGCCGCGACCCGGTCGCAGCCGCAGAACTGACGATGGACACGTTCCGCGTCGCGGCAGTGCAGATGGTTTCGGGCGGCGATGTCGCCGAGAACCTCGCTCAGGCGCAGCCGCTTATCGCGCGCGCCGTCGGGGAGGGTGCGCGTCTTGTCGTGCTGCCCGAGTACTTCGGGCTGCTCGGCGCCCGCGCCGCCGACAAGCTCGCCGTGCAGGAGGCCGACGGCGCGGGTCCCCAGCAGGCGTTTCTCGCCGGGCAGGCGAGCGCGCATGGCGTCTGGCTCGTCGGCGGCTGCGTGCCGCTGCGCACGCGCAATCCGCAGCGCGTGAGAAGCGCCTGCCTCGTCTACGGTCCCGACGGAAAGCGGGTCGCGCGGTACGACAAGATCCACCTGTTCCGCTTCGCGCAGGGCGACGAAAGCTACGATGAGGCAAAGACGATCGAGCCCGGCGACGAGCCGATCGCATTCGACGCGCCGTGTGGCCGCGTGGGGCTGTCGATCTGCTACGACGTTCGCTTCCCGGAGCTGTATCGTGCGCTCGGCGGTGTCGCGTTGATTCTCGTGCCGGCCGCGTTCACCGTACCGACCGGCGCCGCGCACTGGGAGTTGCTGCTGCGCGCGCGCGCCGTGGAAAACCAGTGCTATCTGCTTGCGGCGGCGCAGGGTGGATTGCACCCGAATGGCCGGCGCACGTATGGCCATTCGCTGTTCGTCGATCCGTGGGGGCGGGTCTTAGGCTGCCATCGCGAGGGGCCGGGAATCGTTTGCGGCGACGTCGATCCGGCCGCGATCGCCAAGGTGCGCGGCGAGCTGCCCGCGCTGTCGCACCGCGTGCTGTGAAATCGCGCCGGTGCGCGATCAGGCGCCGCGCAGCAGGACAAGCACCGCGCCTGCGCCTCCCGCATGGCGCGGGGCCTCGCAGTAGGCAAGCACGTCGTCCCAGCGCGCAAGCCAACTGCGCACCTTGCCCTTCAACACCGGCTCGCGGTTCGGCGAGGTCAGGCCCTTGCCGTGGATCACGCGGACACAACGCGCGCCGCGCGCCCGCGCGTCGAGCAGAAAGTCGGACAGCGCGTCGTGCGCTTCCGTCGTGATCATGCCGTGCAGGTCGATCTCGCCCTGCAACGACCAATGGCCATGGCGCAGCTTCGCCAGCACATCGGCGCCGATGCCGCGGCGGATGAACGTCTGCTCGCCTTCATGCTCCTGCCCGATATCCCAGGTGTGCGGCGCGGACACATCCCCGTACTTGGATGCGAGCAGCGCGTCCTGTTCGTCGGCGAGCCGCTGGCGGGCGATCGGTGCCGGCCGTTCGCGGGCGATGCGTGCCTTGTTCGCAGGCGGCAGACGCTGCACGTCGGCGAACGCCTGCGCGAGATCGACGTCGCCCGCGCCATGCTTGGCCGCAGCGATCGCGCGTTTCGCCGAGGCAGGCGTCGCCGGCCCGGTGCCGCGCGGATGCGGTGCAGCGAGATGACCGGCGCGGCCGGGTGCCGCCGCTTTATCCTCTCGCGGGCGATCGGCATGGGCGTCTGCCGACGGTGCCTTGCGGCGCGCGTCCAGCAGGGTCTTCAAATCGGTGAGCTTCGCCACGTGAAATCGATTCGCTTGTCGGGAATCTGGCCGCAGGGCGCTCCGCAACGACCGCAACGACGCCCCGGCGCCGCCGCACGTGCCGGCTGCGGCGCACTCAAGCGGTCAGTGTTTCGAGATACGACTCGGCGTCGAGCGCCGCCATGCAGCCGGTAGCCGCCGAGGTGACCGCCTGCCGGTAGACGTGGTCGGCGACATCGCCGGCGGCGAACACGCCCGGAACCGACGTCGCGGTCGCCATGCCGTCCGAACCACTTTTCACGTTGAGATAGCCGTTCTTCATCTCGAGCTGGCCGGCGAAGATCGCTGTGTTCGGCGTGTGGCCGATCGCGATGAAGACCCCCTGCACCGGGAGGTCCTGCGTGGCGCCGCTCTTGGCGCTGCGAACGCGCACGCCGGTAACGCCCGTCTTGTCGCCCAGCACCTCGTCCAGCACGTGGTCCCACAGCACGCGCATGTTGCCGTCAGGGCCGGTCTTGGCGACGAGTTTGTCGATCAGGATCGCCTCGGCGCGGAACTTGTCGCGGCGATGGACGACCGTCACGTTGCGGGCGATGTTGGAAAGATATAACGCTTCCTCGACCGCGGTGTTCCCGCCCCCGACGACCACGACGTCCTGTCCCTTGTAGAAAAAGCCGTCGCAGGTCGCGCAGGCGGACACGCCCTTGCCCATGAAGGCCTCCTCGGACGACAGGCCGAGGTACCTGGCGGAGGCGCCCGTCGCGATGATCAGCGCGTCGCACGTGTACTCACCTTCGTCCCCGATCAGCCGCTTCGGCTTGGCCCTGACATCGACCGTGTGGATGTGGTCGAAGATCAGCTCGGTTTCGAATCGCTCGGCGTGTTTCTGGAAGCGGGCCATCAGGTCGGGTCCGAGGACGCCGTCGGCATCGGCCGGCCAGTTGTCCACCTCGGTCGTGGTCATGAGCTGGCCGCCCTGGGCGAGGCCGGTGATCAGCACCGGCTTCAGGTTGGCGCGTGCCGCGTATACTGCGGCGGTGTAGCCGGCCGGTCCTGAACCCAGGATCAGCAGGCGGGCGTGCTTGGCGGGCATGGCCGTCTCGTCTCGCGGAATGCGTCGATTCTAGCCGAGATGGGGGGCTGCTTCCGGCGACGCAAGCCGCGGTTGCCGACGTCGGCGGGCGCTCGTCGGCAACGGGCTTTCCAAGTAGAATGCGCCACATCAACTATCGGCGCCAACCAGATGTTTTTGAACAAGAACGTTCGCGGTAACCGCAAGGTGGCCGCGGTGCGTCCGCGTACGCTGTCGCCGCGTTTCGCGCGTCTTGTCCGCGAGTCGTGGTGGCTGCTCGTCGTCGCCGCACTCGTCTATCTGGCGCTGATTCTCGGCACGTATCACAAGACCGACCCGGGCTGGTCGTTCTCGGGCGATGGCAGTCCGGTGCGCAATCGTGGCGGTGTGGTAGGCGCCTGGCTCGCCGACGTCCTGCTCTACCTCTTCGGCGTGTCGGCGTGGTGGTGGGTCGTTGCCGGCGTCGTACTGATCGTTGCAGGCTATCGGCGGATCGGTGAGCCCGAACGCGAGTCGGACCACCCGTTCGCGTACGGCGCGCTCGGCTTCGCGCTGGTGTTGCTTTCGAGCGCCGCGGTCGAGGCGATACGGCTGTGGAAGCTCTCGGCAAGTTTGCCGACCTCGCCAGGCGGCGCGTTCGGCGACCTCGTCGGCAACGCGCTCGTGCGCGCGATCGGCTTCAATGGCGCGACGCTTGCGCTGCTCGCGCTCTTCGCGGTCGGCTTTTCGCTGTTCACCGGGATTTCGTGGCTCAAGCTGATGGAGCGCATGGGCAGCGGCATCGAACGGGGCATCGCGTGGCTGCGTCGCAAGCGCGACGAACGGCTGGATCGGCGGATCGGCGAGCAGGCTGCGGCATTCCGCGAGGCGATCGTCGAGAGGACGCGCGAGGAGGAGTTCGAGCGCGAGCCGATCGTCGTCGTCCCGCCCGTGGTCGCGGTGCCGAAGTCCGACCGCGTCATCAAGGAAAAGCAGCGCCCGCTCTTTGTCGACATGCCCGATTCGAGACTGCCGCCGCTCGCGCTGCTGGACGACGCGCCACCCGCCACCGATACCGTGCCGGCCGAGACGCTGGAATTCACCTCCCGCCTGATCGAGCGCAAGCTCGCCGACTTCGGCGTCGCGGTGAAGGTGCTGGCCGCCTATCCAGGACCCGTGATCACGCGTTACGAGATCGAGCCCGCGATCGGCGTCAAGGGCGCCCAGATCGTCAACCTGATGAAGGACCTCGCGCGCGCGCTGTCGGTGATCAGCATCCGCGTCGTCGAGACGATTCCGGGCAAGTCGTGCATGGCGCTCGAACTGCCGAACGCCAGGCGGCAGGTGGTGAAGCTGACCGAGATCCTGTCATCGGCGATCTACAACGACGCGCCGTCGCTATTGACGCTCGCGCTCGGCAAGGACATCGCGGGCAAGCCGGTCGTCGCGGATCTTGCGCGGATGCCGCACCTGCTGGTCGCCGGCACGACGGGCTCCGGCAAGTCGGTGGCGGTCAACGCGATGATCCTGTCGCTGCTCTACAAGGCGGAGCCCAAGCAGGTGCGGCTGATCCTCGTCGATCCCAAGATGCTGGAGCTCTCGGTGTACGACCGCATCCCCCATCTGCTCGCGCCCGTGGTGACCGACATGAAGCTCGCGCCCAATGCGCTCAACTGGTGCGTGGGCGAGATGGAGCGCCGCTACAAGCTCATGAGCCCGCTCGGCGTGCGCAACCTCGCCGGCTACAACCAGAAGATCGCCGAAGGGAAGAAGGCCGGCAAGCCGCTGACGAATCCGCTGTCGCTGACGCCGGACACGCCCGAGCCCCTGGAAGAAATGCCGTCGATCGTCGTCGTCGTCGACGAGCTTGCCGACCTGATGATGGTGACCGGCAAGAAGATCGAGGAGCTGATCGCCCGCATCGCGCAGAAGGCGCGAGCGGCAGGCATCCACCTGATCCTCGCCACGCAACGGCCGTCGGTGGACGTGATCACGGGGCTCATCAAGGCGAACATTCCTTCGCGCATCGCCTTCCAGGTCGCGAGCAAGGTCGACTCGCGCACGATTCTCGACCATATGGGCGCGGAAACGCTGCTGGGGCAGGGTGACATGCTGTTCCAGCCGCCCGGTACGGGCTATCCGACGCGCGTGCACGGCGCGTTCGTCTCCGATTCCGAAGTGCACCACGTCGTCGAATACCTGAAGCAGCAGGGGGCGCCGCAGTACGTCGAAGGGATTCTCGAAGGCGGCGTGGCCGACGGCGACGACGACGGTGTCTCCGTCGAGGGTGCCGATGCGGAGTCGGACCCGATGTACGACCAGGCCGTGGCGGTGGTGCTGAAGACCCGCCGGCCGTCGATTTCGCTCGTGCAGCGGCACCTGCGCATCGGCTACAACCGCGCGGCGAGGCTCATCGAGCAGATGGAGCGCGCGGGCCTCGTTTCGGCGATGCAGGCGAACGGTAACCGTGAAGTCCTTGTCCCCGCGGGCAAGGGCGAACCCGCCTGATGTCGGCGCGCAGCATGGCGAACGTGCGCGCGGTCGGCGCGGCGCTGCTTGCCGCTTCCGCAGCGGCGGCACTTTCTGCCCCCATCGAGGTCTATCGCGAGGGCGAATTCTGCCCGCGCGACCGCCCGGCGGGCGCCCCCCCGTTGAGCGAGGCCCAGGCGATCGAGCGCGCGCGTGCGCTGCTGCCGGAGCGATTCTGCGGCCCCACGCTGTTCGTTTCGGGCTGTGACTTCCTCACCGAATTCACCTACGAGAGCTGGCGTGTGTATGCGCACCAGTACAAGGACCGCGGTGACCGCCGTGACTGGGGCGGACTTACGCACACCTACGTGATCCTCGATCGCGTCGGCAACTGCCTTGCCAACATCCCGGGAACCGAAATGGGTGCGCCACGGTGAGCGGTCCGGGTAGCGGTTCGGCGCGAGCGGTTGCGTTGACATGGACGCGCCGCCTCGTCGTGGTGACCGCGCTCGCCGCAGCCGGCGCGGCAGGTGCCGCCACGCTCGACCGGCTGCGCGCATTCGTGCGCGAGACACAGACCGCGCGCATGACGTTTGCGCAGGTCGTGACCGACAAGTCGGGCCGCGTCGTGCAGAAGGCAAGCGGCGAGTTCCTGATCGCGCGTCCGGGCCGGTTCCGCTGGGTGGTCGAGAAGCCATACCGGTCGCTCTTGGTCGGAGATGGCGAGCGCGTCTGGATTTACGACGAGGATCTGAACCAGGTCGTCGTGCGCAAGAGCGGAGAGGCGCTCGGCAGCACGCCGGCGGCGTTGCTCGCAGGGCGCGAGGACGTCGAGAGCGCGTTCGACTGGAAGGAGTTGCCGGTGGCGGACGGGCTCGACTGGCTCGCCGCGACGCCGCGTGGCGCCGAAGCCTCGTTCAAGGAGATCCGGCTAGGTTTCGACGCCAAGGGTCTTGCCGCCCTGGAGCTCTTCGACGCATTCGGACAGCGAAGTGTCGTGCGTTTCGGCGAGATGCAACGAAACCCGACGCTGCCGCCCGATGCGTTCCGCTTTGTTCCGCCCAGGGGCGCCGACGTCATCGGCGATCGTTGAGCGTTCGCTGTACCCGTTTCGCCCCGTTCACGGGAGCGGCAATCCCTTCTCGGCCATGACCCGTCGGGCGCGGTCCGGATAGTCGGTGATCAGCCCGTCGACGCCCATGTCGATCAATCGTGCCATGTCGGCCGGCTCGTTCACGGTCCACGCCAGCACCTTGAGTCCTTCGGCGTGTGCCTCCGCCACGCGGTCGCGCGAAAGGCTTGCGGCGTTCGCCGACCAGGTGCCGCATCCGGCCGCGCGCACGAGCTTCGGCAACGATTGCGCGTAGTCGCGAAGCGCGAGACCCGCGTGCCAGGGCGAGCGCCCCGAGGCGTCCGCCTTCACCGTATCGAAGGAGCCGCCTTCCGCGGTGAGGCAGGACGTCGCGATCTCCGGCGAGAGCCTTTTCAGCTCGACGAGCGTGCGCCAGTCGAACGACTGCACCGTCGTGCGTTCCACGAGCCCGGCGGCCCTGATCTGCGCGACGACCAGACGAGCGAACGTGTCCGGATCCGGCGTGCTCTCACCGCTCGTCGGCGTGATCTTGGTCTCGATGTCGAGGCGTACCGGTGTGTTCTTGACGAGTGCGGTCAATTCGGCGAGCGTCGGGAAGCGCTCCCCGTCGCGAGCGACCTGCAGCGGAAACTGCTTGCCGTAGCCGGTGGACGGATCGAGGCGGCCGATGTCATAGCGCAGCAGTTCGGCGAGCGTCAGCGTGCGGATCGCGGGACCTCGGGCAGGAATCCAACTGATGCCATCGCGCACGAGCGCCGGGTTGAGGTCCGGATCGTGCGAGATCACGACGACTTCGTCCTTGGTCACCGCGATGTCCGTCTCGATCGTCGTGACGCCAATCTCGAGGGCCTTGCGAAAGGCGGCGAGCGTGTTCTCGGGCGCGAGTCCGCGAGCGCCGCGGTGCCCTTGAAGATCGAATGCGGACACGGGCAGCGCGACCAGCACCGCCAGGCTCGCGATCCACACGGCCTTGTGCGGGGATGTCATGCCGGTGAGGAGCGTGTTTGGACCATCGCGCAAGGATACCGGGGGCCGTCGGCGTCCGCTCGGTAGAATCGGCCCATGTCCGACCTCTTTTCGGCGACGCCGCAGACCGGCGTACCGCTGGCCGAGCGCCTGCGGCCGCACACGCTGTCCGAGGTGATCGGGCAGCGGCACCTGCTGGGCTCCGGCAAGCCGCTTGCGGTCGCCTTCCACTCGGGCAAGCTGCACTCGATGATTCTCTGGGGGCCGCCGGGGGTCGGCAAGACGACGCTCGCGCGGCTGATGGCCGACGCATTCAACGCGGAGTTCATCGCGATCTCGGCGGTGCTCGCCGGCGTCAAGGACATCCGCGACGCGGTCGCGCGGGCGGAAGCGATCCGCGCGCAGTCCGGCCGGCCCACGATCCTGTTCGTCGACGAGGTCCATCGCTTCAACAAGGCGCAACAGGACGCGTTCCTGCCGTACGTCGAGCAGGGGCTGTTGACCTTCATCGGGGCGACCACCGAGAACCCGTCGTTCGAGGTCAACAGCGCGCTGCTGTCGCGCGCGGCGGTCTATGTTCTGGAGCCGCTTTCGGCCGATGAACTGCGCGAACTGTTCGGACGCGCGGTGGCGGCAGCGATGCCGGAGACGCCGATCGACGCCGCCGCGCGCGACGCGCTGATCGGCTACGCGGACGGCGACGGCCGGCGTCTCGTCAATCTCGTCGAGCAGCTCGCGATTGCCGCCCAGGATGCCGGTCGGTCGGACGTCGACACGGCGTTCGTCGAGCAGACGATCGCGCGCAGCCTTCGCCGCTTCGACAAGGGCGGCGAAGTCTTCTACGACCAGATCTCGGCGCTGCACAAGGCGGTGCGCGGGTCGGACCCCGATGCCGCGCTGTACTGGATGTGCCGCATGCTGGACGGCGGCGCCGATCCGCTCTACGTCGGCCGCCGGATGATCCGGATGGCGACCGAGGACATCGGACTTGCCGACCCTCGCGCGCTTGCGCTCTCGCTCGATGCGGTGGCGACCTACGAGCGGCTCGGGAGCCCCGAAGGCGAACTGGCACTCGCGGAATGTGTCCTCTATCTCGCGGTGGCCGCGAAGAGCAACGCGGTCTATTGCGCGTACAGCGCGGCGCGCGCGTTCATCCGCGAGGATGGCACGCGACCGGTCCCGCTTCGTCTGCGCAACGCGCCCACCCGGTTGATGAAGGATCTCGACTACGGCAAGGGCTATCGCTATGCACACGACGAGGCGGATGCCTATGCCGCGGGCGAGCGCTACCTGCCGGACGACATGCCGGACGTTTCGTTCTACGAGCCGGTCGAGCGCGGGCTCGAGGCGAAGATCCGTGCGCGGCTCGAGGAGTTGCGCCGGCGTGACGAGAAGGCAGGCGGCGGACGCGACGAGCGCCGCGGCAAGTAGCTCATCGGTCACGACGGCGCCAGGAGCGCGCAAGTGTCTGATAAAATTGTGCAATGCTCGACGTCAATCTACTTCGCAACGACCTTCCCGCCGTCGCCGCGGGCCTTGCCAAGCGTGGCGTCGCGCTCGACGCGGCGGCGTTCGATGCGCTCGAGCGCGAGCGCAAGGATATCCAGTCGCGCACGCAGGATCTGCAGAACCGGCGCAACGTGCTGTCGAAGCAGATCGGCATCGCCAAGGGCAAGGGCGAGGATGCAGGCGCGCTGCTCGCCGAAGTCGGCGGCATCGGCGACGAGACAAAGCGCCTCGAAGACGAGCTCGAGCGGGTCCTGGCGGCGCTGCGCGATTTCCTGCTCGACCTGCCGAACCTGACGCACGCGACGACGCCCATCGGCAGGTCGGCGGACGACAACGTCGAAGTGCGGCGCTGGGGCACGCCGCGCGCCTTCGAGTTCACGCCGCGTGACCACACCGACATCGGCGAGGCGCTCGGACTGCTCGACTTTGCGACGGCCGCGAAGCTGTCCGGCGCGCGGTTCTCGTTCCTGCGCGGCGATCTCGCGCGCATGCACCGGGCGCTCGCGCAATTCATGCTCGACACCCACACCCGCGAGCACGGCTATACCGAGTGCTATACGCCGTACATCGTCAACGCGGAGACGCTGGTCGGCACCACGCAGCTGCCGAAGTTCGAGCAGGAGATGTTCGCGGCAGTCAAGGGGGGGGCCGAAGGCGACGAGCGGCTCTATCTGATCTCCACCTCCGAGATCACGCTGACCAACACGGTCCGCGGCGAGATTCTGTCGCCTGATGCGCTGCCGTTGAAGCTCACCGCGCAAACGCCGTGCTTCCGTTCGGAGGCAGGGAGCTACGGCAAGGACACGCGCGGGATGATCCGCCAGCACCAGTTCGAGAAGGTCGAGCTGGTGCAGATCGTGCATCCCGACAAGTCGTATGCGGCGCTCGAGGCGCTGACGGGTCACGCCGAAGCGATCCTTCGGCGGCTGGAGTTGCCATACCGCGTGATGGCACTTTGCACTGCCGATATCGGTTTTGCGAGCGCGAAGACCTACGATCTGGAAGTCTGGCTGCCCGGGCAGAACGCGTATCGCGAGATCAGCTCGTGCAGCAACTGCGAGGCGTTCCAGGCGCGGCGGATGCAGGCGCGCTTCCGCAATGCGAAGGGCAAACCCGAGCTTGTTCACACGCTGAACGGCTCCGGCCTCGCGGTGGGCCGCACGCTCGTCGCCGTCATGGAAAATTACCAGCAGCCGGACGGCTCGATTGCCGTACCGGGTGCGCTCGAGCCCTATATGGGCGGCGTGACGGCGATCACGCGAGCTCGCTGACCATTCCGCCCCCCACCCCAACAAAAAGAACAAAAAGGGGCCAGGCTCGGACCAAAAGGGGCCAGGCTCGAAATCGGCGGAGGTAGGGGAGCGAAAGTGTGTAACCGAGCGGATTTCGAGCCTGGCCCCTTTCTCGGCCCGTATCGCCGACGCAAGTGGATCGCCGAACCGCCCAACGGCTGGATCAAGAACGTGCTGGGGTTCCGCCAGTTCAGCCTGCGGGGGCTCAAGAAGGTCCAGGCCGAGTGGAAGCTCGTGTGCCTGGCGCTGAACCTGCGCCGCATGGGCGCGCTGACCGCCGCGTGAGGGAGCAGGAAATGAGAAAGATCTCACCACCACGCCGTGCCATGACCCACCACGCGCGCGTCAGACCGATTTCAACGACTGCGCCGCACCAATGCGGCCTACCGGCGCCGCACAACGCGCGCTCACAGTCATCGGGCGGCCTCAGGAAATTCTGCCGCCCGGACTCCTAGCGCATGTTGCCCGTATGCCCGAGCGAGTAGCGTCCCGGTTGCGGCCAGACCGTCAGTCCGTGCGGCTCCTTGCCGACAGGAATCTGCTTCACGTCGCCGCTCGCCGTATCGATCGCGTAGACGACGTTGTCGTAGCGGCCCGCGAGCCATAGCGTCTTACCGTCGGCGCTGACGTTGCCCATGTCCGGGCTGCCGCCGCCCGGGATCGGCCACGTGACGTCGACCTTGCGCGTCGTGAAGTCGATCACCGAGACGCTGCCCTTGCCCTTGGGCGGGCCGTGGATCTTGTTGCTGCCCCGGTTGGCGACGAAGAGCTTCGCGCCGTCGCGCGTGGGGTACAGGCCATGGGCACCCACACCCGTCGGTATGAAGTCGATCTGCTTGAACGCTTCACCGTCGATCACGTGCACGCCGTTGGCCATCATGTCGGCGACGAAGAACAGCTTGCCGTCGGGGGAGACACGAATGTCCTGCGGCATCCCCTTCCACGTCGTGCAGATCGTCTCGTCCTTGCCGTCCGGGCCTTTGACCACCTGCGTCGGCAGGCCCGGCTTGATGACCTGCAGGTAGCCCAGCACCTTGCGGTTGACGAGATCGATCTTGGCGACCGATCCCGAGAATTCGCAGGTGAAGATCGCCCACCTCCCGTCGATCGAGAAGTCCGCATGGTTGATGCCGGCGCAGCGCGGAGCCTCGATCGAGTATTGCAGCGCCATCGTCTGCGCGTCGCGGAAATCGATCCGCTTGAACGCTTCGGCAACGACCATCGCCTGCCTGCCGTCAGGACTCCAGTACATGTTGTACGGATCGTCGACGGGAATCGGCTTGCCCGGCTTGCCGGTCTTCGGATCGATCGGCGTCAGGCTGCCGTTCTTCGTGTTCTCGGCGTTGTTCGCGACCCAGAGCGTGCGCATGTCCCAGGAAGGCACGACATGCTGCGGGTTGATGCCCACCCGGAATCTGTCGACCACCTTGTAGGTTGCGGGATCGATCACGTACACGTCGTTCGACTGCAGGTTCGGCACGTACACGCGCGGGAGGTCGTTCGCGACCGCAGGCTGGATCTTCCCGGCGGCGGTCTCGCTGTAGAGGTTCTTTGGATCGGTCACCGGGGGCATGCCGGGGACGGTGGTGACCGTCGGAGTCGTGGCGGGCGCGCCGGTCTGGCTCGTCACGGGGCTAACACAGGCGACGGCCAGAGCGAGTCCGAAGGTGAGCACGGGGAAACGCAGACGGCGGCGAGAAAGCGGTATCACGGTGTCTTCCTGCAGGTTGTGTAAGGGCATGGGATATGGGGTCAGCGGCGGACGGCGTTGCGTATCGCCTCCGCCGTGCTCACGGTGATCAGGTCGACGCCGAGCGCTCCGAGCTCGGCCGACGAACGGGCGGGATCGCCATGTACACCGTTGGCGTTGCGCGCGGCAGGCGAGGCGAGCAGATCCTTGCGCACGAGTTCGGGCGCGAGCGCGAGTGTAAGCGAGGTGTCGGCAAGCGCGGCGTGCGTCCCGATCTCGTCGTCGCGCAAACCCCGGCTGCGCAGCGCCGCGGGGTACGAGCTTTCGGTCACGCCGTAGTAGATTTCGATCGCGTGCGCACGCACCGGAGTGCCCGACCATTCGCGGTTCAAGCGCGCGGCCGCGGCCTTGAGGTCCTTCTGGTAGCCGCCATGATCTCCCAGCAACACGATGTCGCGGAAGCCCGATTGGCGGAAGCTTCGACCCGCCGATTCGAGCAGGCTCACGAACACCGGGGAGGGCACGGTGATCGTGCCGGGATAGCGCATGTGCGCCGTGGGTGGATCGATGCCGCCTTCCGGAACGTAGGCGATGACCGGCGCCACGATGGCGTTGCCGAGCGTTCCCGCGATGCGTTGGGCGAGCAGCAGCGCCCGCACGTTGTGCTTGCCGAGCGCCATGTGGGGCCCGTTCTGCTCGGTGCCGCCGACCGGCACGATGATCGTCGTCTTTCCGGCCGCGATCGCCTCGCGCAGCTCGGTCCACGTGAGCTGCTCGAGCAGTACGCTCGGCGCCGCCGACGCGAGCGGTGCGGCCGCGAGCAGCGTGCAGAGGGCAATGCCGGGCAGGAAAGCAGCTGAGGTTCGGGACATCGGTGCAGGAGGCGGCCGGTCACGACACCAACGTCCGGACGATGCCGTCGGGACACATTATCGCAGTCCGCGCGAAGGTTCGAAGCGGCGTTCCTTCCGGATGCGAATCATCAGCGGGTCTCCTTCGCGACCTGCAGGCGCAGTCGCGGCTGATGCGGCGGCTCGTGCCGCAACAGGATGTCGTAGTACGCGCGGACACGGTCCACGAACGCGACCGGCATGCCGCCGCGCGCGTAGCCGAGCTTCGCCTGCGCGTAGTACTCGGGTTCGGCCAGAAGCGGCAGCGCCTTCTTGACGTCCGACCAGAGGTCCGGGTTGAGCTTGAGCCGCTGCGTCAGCACGCGCCCGTCCTCGAGGTGGCCGAGGCCGATATTGAACGCGGCGAGTCCGAGCCACGTGCGGTCGGGCTCGGGAATTCGCTCGGGCAGCTTGGATTTGAGGTCGCGCAGATAGCGCGCGGCGGCGAGCACGCTCTGGCGGGGATCGAGGCGATCGGCGACCCCGAGGTGCTTCGCCGTGTCCTCCGTCAGCTGCATCATGCCGCGCACACCCGTTTCGCTCGTCGCGAGCGGGTCCCACTGCGACTCCTGGTAGGCGATCGCCGCGAGCAGCCGCCACTCGATGCCGGTCGTCTCCTGCGCATCGTGGAAAAGACGGCGGTAGTCGGGCAGCACGGCCCGGACCCGTTCGTGGAACACACCGGCGTCAATTCTCTGCACTTCGCGTGGATGATTGAAATAGCGGTCGGCATAGCGCGCGATCGTCCCGTCCTTCTGCGAGCGCACGAAGAATGCGTCGATCTGCTCGCGCAGCCTCTGCTGCCCGGGGGAAAGCGCCCACGCGAGCTCGAGCTTCGGCCCCGCCGGGAACGCCACGTCGAAGTTGAGGTAGATGTTGCGCGCGACCGCCGCCTGATTGGAGGCGACGATGGCGTAGTCCACCTGTCCGGTGTCCACCTGCGCGATCAGCGTATCCGCCGAAGGCGCCGAGCTTGGCTCCCAGAGGATTTCCGGATGCGCGGCACGCACGGCGTTCACCGCTTCCTCGATTCCGGTGCCTTCGAGGTAGGCGACCTTCGCGCCGGCGAGGTCGCGAAAGCTCCTGGGCTTGAAGCCGTCTGCCGCGAAGATCACGACCGGCTCGACCGTGTGATAACCGCGGGTCCACAGCACCGGGGAAACCTCGCCGGGCTCCGCGCCGGCGCGGCGGCTGTCAGGCTGTGGCCGGTAGAGCCCGCCGGCCGCGATCCTGGCGTCGCCCGCAGACACCCGCGAAAGGATGTCGCGCGCACTGTCGGTGATGATCGTGGGGGCGAGCGGCAGGCGTGCCTCGGCGGCAAAGCGCTTCAGCAGGTCGTGATCGAACCCGGCGGGATCGCCATCCGGCCCGGTGTACCAGGTCGTCGGCCCGGGGTGCACGAGCACCGCGAGCACTTCCGGCGATGGGGGACCCGGCGGCGGTCCGGGCTTGCAGGCGGCGAGCACAACGAGCAAGGCGACAATGCTCCGTCGCAACGCGTGAGATGCCGGCTCGACGCGCGGCATGCGGGGCGAGGGGCGTGGCAAGCGGGCGTATGCAATTCCGGCCAAGGCGACTGATTATAGCCATGACAACGGCATTATTCCGCCCGCCTCCGACGGGCCTTTGCGGGAAGGCGGCTATAATCGGCCGCTTGCGCCAGACGCGCCCCGTACAACGGCGGGCCGCCCCGCATTGCATGGTCGTGAACCTGGTCAGGTCCGGAAGGAAGCAGCCACAGCGATTCTCTGCAAGTGCCGGGGGAACGGCTCGCCACCCGATTATTGAATGAACCGCGCCGCCTGTTTGGTCACCCGATGATCATGTCGAGCCCGATCCGCTTGGGCGCGCAGGTCGCGCCCGACCGAGCGAGCGATGCTCCGAGCGGGGCGCGTGATGCCGTTTCCGCACGTGCGGCGACGGGCCGCCCCTAGCCGCACGTGGAAAACTCTTCCGGCCCCAAATCTCGACGTTGCGTTCGCGTCGAGATTTCGGGACGCAGCGATCCATGAGTTATCAGGTCCTTGCCCGCAAGTGGCGGCCCAAGACGTTCGCCGAGCTCGTCGGGCAGGAACACGTGGTCACGGCGCTCGCAAACGGCCTTGCGCGCGGCCGGTTGCACCACGCCTACCTGCTGACCGGAACGCGCGGAGTCGGCAAGACGACGATCGCGCGCATCCTCGCCAAGAGCCTCAACTGCCTGACCAAGGGCGTCACCGCCGAGCCTTGCGGCACCTGCGCGGCCTGCATGGACATCGACGCCGGTCGCTTCGTCGACCTGCTCGAGCTCGACGCCGCCTCGAACACCGGCATCGACAACATGCGCGAGATTCTCGACAACGCGCGGTACGCCCCGACGGTTGGGCGTTACAAGGTCTATCTGATCGACGAAGTCCACATGCTGTCGAAGGCGGCGTTCAACTCGATGCTGAAAACACTCGAAGAGCCGCCCGAGCACGTCAAGTTCGTGCTCGCGACGACCGACCCGCAGAAGATCCCGGTCACGGTGTTGTCCCGCTGCCTCCAGTTCAACCTGAAGCCTCTGCCCCTGGCACTGATCGCGCAACGCCTCGCCGCGATCCTCGACGCCGAGGCGATCGCCTACGACGAGCCGGCGCTCTCGCTCCTCGGTCGTGCAGCGCAGGGCAGTCTGCGCGACGGCCTGTCGCTGCTCGACCAGGCGATCGCCTATGGCGGCGGACAGGTGCGCGAGGCGGTCGTGCGCACGATGCTGGGCGCGGTCGATCGCGACTACGTTTACCGCATCGCCGACGCGCTCGCCGCCAGCGACGGGCAGGCATTGCTCGCGGAAGCCGATGTGCTGGCCGAGCGCGGACTCGCCGCCGCGTCCGCGCTCGACGAGCTCGCGTCGTTGTTCCACCGGATGGCCGTGGTGCAGGCGGTCCCGGAGGCCGCGGCCAACTTCGACGACGGCGAACGGGTGAACGCGCACGCCGCCCGCTTCACGCCGGAGTCGGTACAGCTCTGCTACCAGATCTGCACCCAGGGCCGGGCGGATCTCGCGCTCGCGCCTGACGAGCCAACCGGCTTTGCCATGACGCTTTTGCGCCTGCTCGCGTTCGAGCCCGTTGGCGGCGAGCCGAAGGCCGCAACCGATCGATCCGCCGGAGCGGCACGCGGGGCTGCGCCGAGAACGGATGCCGCGCCGATCGCATCCCGGCGTTCCACGCCCGCGGCGGCGGCCGAGCGAGCCGGGACGGCCGGCCCGCTGCGCGTGGTCGCCGGGGCCGAGGCTCCGACCGAAACGGCAGCGACGGCGACGCCGAAGGCGGCGCTGCCGTCAGACCCCGACGCCTGGCCGCCATTCGTTGCGCAGTTGAAGCTCGCAGGCCTCGTCGCCCAGCTCGCGGCCCAGACGGAATTGCGCTCGGTTGCCGGCAACGTGGTGAACCTCGCGTTGCCGGCGTCGCACAAGCATCTGGCCGACCGTTCCTACTCCGACAAGTTGAAGCTCGCACTGGAACAGGCGACCGGCCGCAAGCTGCTGCTCGCCTTCGAGGTCGGCGAAGGCACCGACGACTCGCTCGCCGCGCGCGCGAAGCGCGAGCGCGCCGAGGCGCGCGCGAAGACCGAGTCGCAGTTTCGCGAGGAACCGTTCGTGCGCGATCTGGTCGAGCGCTTCGACGCTACGGTGAAAACGGAATCGATCAAGCCGGTCGGCCCGGCGGAAGGGGCATCGCGATGATGAAGAACCAGCTCGCCGGCCTGATGAAGCAGGCGCAGCAGATGCAGGAGAACATGAAGCGCGCGCAGGAGGAGCTCGCGAAGCTTGAAGTGGAGGGGCAGGCGGGCGCGGGACTCGTCAAGGTCGTGATGACATGCCGGCACGATGTCAAGCGCGTCACGATCGATCCCTCGCTGCAGGGCGAGGACCGCGACATGCTGGAGGACCTGGTTGCCGCCGCGGTGAACGACGCGGTACGTCGGGTGGAAGCCGCAACCCAGGAGAAGATGGCGGGGCTCACGGGGGGCATGGGGCTGCCACCCGGTTTCAAGATGCCGTTTTAGCGAATGAGCGAGCGCCGCACCGGCGCGCCGGCGCCGCCGCAGGAGCCGCTCGGAAGCCTCGACGAACTCTCCCGTGCGCTGCGTTGCCTGCCCGGCGTGGGTCCGAAGGCGGCGCAGCGAATGGCGTTGCATCTGCTGCAGCACGACCGCGACGGCGCGGTTCGCCTCGCCCACGCGCTCGAGCGCGCGAGTCGGTCGGTGCGCCATTGCGAGCGCTGCAACACGTTCACCGAGGACACGGTCTGTGCGCTGTGCCGTTCCGGCAAGCGCGATCCTTCGCTGTTGTGCGTCGTGGAGACTCCGGCAGATCTGCTCATGGTCGAGCACACGCAGGCCTACGGCGGCCTCTATTTCGTGCTGATGGGTCGCCTGTCGCCCTTGGACGGCATCGGACCCAAGGAAATCCGCCTCGACCGGCTGCTCAAGCGCGCGACCGACGGCGTGGTGCGCGAGGTGATCCTCGCGACGAACTTCACCAACGAGGGCGAGGCGACCGCGCACTACCTGGGCGAGCTGCTTGCGGCACGCGGGCTGCGGGTGAGCCGGCTTGCCCGGGGCGTGCCGGTCGGCGGCGAGCTCGAATATGTGGACGCCGGCACGCTCGCGCAGGCGTTGCGGGAGCGCCGCCCGCTGTCCGGCTGATCGACCGCGGGTGATCCGGCGGGCGCCCGGCGGTTTGCACCGATGTCCAGTGCTGGGACTATAATCGGTGCACGAAATGAAGACCCGGGCGCCGCGGCTTGCCGCCGGCGCCTCGCATTGTGGGGGCGCACAAGAGCAAGGTGCGGGCGCCCCTCAGATTCCGGCGCGTCTGGCGCCGAAAACCTAGGAGGAAGCATGACTCGAAAGACCAAGGCTCCGGTGGCGCCTCAAGCCACCTCGTCCGTTCCCGATCGCCGCGGCTTCCTCAAGGCCGCCGGCGGCGCAGCCGCCGGCGCGGCGACGCTGGGCTTCCCGATGATTGCCACGGGGCAGGCAGGGCCGATCTCGATGCGCTGGCAGAGCACGTGGCCGTCGAAGGACATCTTCCACGAGTACGCGCTCGACTACGCGAAGAAGGTCAACGACATGACCGGCGGCGAGCTCAAGATCGAGGTGCTGCCTGCCGGCGCGGTCGTGCCCGCGTTCGGGCTCCTCGACGCGGTGTCGAAGGGTACGCTCGACGGCGGTCACGGCGTGCTCGTCTATCACTACGGCAAGCAGAACGCGCTCGCGCTCTGGGGCTCGGGGCCGGCTTTCGGCATGGACTCGAACATGCTGCTCGCCTGGCACCGGTTCGGCGGCGGCAAGGAGCTGCTCGCCAAGCTGTACAACTCGATCGGCGCCAACGTGGTTTCGTTCCCGTACGGTCCGATGGCCACGCAGCCGCTCGGCTGGTTCAAGAAGCCGATCACCAAGGCCGAGGACCTGAAGGGCCTCAAGTACCGGACGGTGGGCATCTCGATCGACATGTTCACGGCGATGGGTGTCGCGGTGAATGCGCTGCCCGGCGGGGAAATCATCCCGGCGATGGACCGTGGCCTGCTCGACGCGGCGGAATTCAACAACATGACGTCCGACCGCATCCTGGGCTTCCCCGACGTTTCGAAGGTCTGCATGCTGCAGAGCTTCCACCAGAACGCCGAGAATTTCGAAATCATGTTCAACAAGACCAAGTACGACGCGTTGCCCGACAAGATGAAGGCGACGATCGCCAACGCGGTCGACGCGGCCTCCGCGGAGCTCGCCTGGAAGGCGATCGACCGCTACTCGAAGGACTACATCGAGATGGAGCAGAAGCAGGGCGTGAAGTTCTACAAGACGCCCGACCCCATATTGCAGCGGCAGCTCACGCTCTACGACGAGATCGTCGTGAAGAAGTCGGCCGACAATCCGCTGTTCAAGGAGATCGTCGATTCGCAGCGGGAATTCGCGCAGCGCGCGGTGCGCTGGGACATGGACAACAACGTCAACCGGCGCATGGCATACAATCATTACTTCGCCCAGAAGGCCGCAGCGCCCGCGAAGAAGGGTTAGGGCGACATCGCGCAATGACACCATCCGGCAATCCGGATGGTGTTTTTTTTCCGTCTTCGGCTAACGCCACCGGCAGCCGCCGCCGAATGGATGAAACGGACAGACGATGCAACGACTCCTGCTCACGATCGACAAGATCAGCACGTTCGTCGGCCAGTTCTTCTCCTGGCTGATCGTCGCGCTCACCGCCCTCATCAGCTGGGAGGTGTTCTCGCGCTACGTGCTGTCGAATCCGCATGCCTGGGCATTCGACGCGATGATCATGTTCTACGGCACGCTGTTCATGATGGCCGGCGCCTACACGTTGTCCAAGAACGCGCATGTGCGCGGGGACGTACTCTACGGGTTCTTCCCGCCGCGCCTGCAGGCCAGCCTCGACCTCGCGCTTTACCTCCTATTCTTCGTCCCCGGTGTGGTCGCGTTGTGCTGGGCCGGCTACCGCTATGCGGGCGAGTCGTGGGCGATCAACGAGCACTCGAACATCACGGCGGACGGCCCGCCGATCTACCCGTTCAAGACCGTGATCCCCCTCGCCGGCGCATTCCTGCTGCTGCAGGGTGTCGCCGAGATCGCGCGCTGCGTGATCTGTCTCAAACAGGGCGACTGGCCTTCGCGCGAAGAGGACGTCGAGGAAGTGGACGTCGACAAGCTGAAGGAGATGGTGCACGTCAAGGACGAGGACATCGCCAAGCTGGACAAGTTCGTCACGAACACGAGCGGGAACGCACGATGAACCCATTCCATACGGATATCGTCCGCCTTTCGCAGGTGACTCGATGAGAAAGGAAGTCTGGTTCGGCCTGTCGATCATGGCCTTGGTCGTGATCGCGGTGTTCGTGCTGATGCCCGCACCCGCGCAGATGACCAACGGGCACCTCGGCCTGCTCATGCTGGCGCTGATCGTCGTCGCGATCATGCTGGGGTTCCCCACTGCCTTCACGCTGATGGGCATGGGGGTGATGTTCGCCTGGCTTTCCTATCGATCGGTGAATCCCGACACTGCAGTACAGCAGACTCTCGACCTGATGGTCCAGCGCGCGTACTCGGTGATGTCCAACGACGTGCTGATCTCGATCCCGTTGTTCGTGTTCATGGGTTACCTGGTGGAGCGGGCCAACCTGATCGAGAAGCTTTTCAAGAGCCTGCATCTCGCGCTCGCCCGCATTCCCGGGTCGCTCGCGGTGGCCACGCTTGTCACCTGCGCGGTGTTCGCGACCGCAACGGGAATCGTCGGTGCGGTCGTCACCCTGATGGGCCTGCTCGCGCTGCCTGCGATGTTGCGGGCGGGCTACAACATCAGGGTCTCCGCCGGCGTCATCACCGCCGGCGGCTGCCTCGGCATCCTGATCCCGCCTTCCGTCATGCTGATCGTCTATGGCGCGACGGCTGGCGTGTCAGTCGTGCAACTCTACGCGGGCGCCTTTTTCCCGGGCATCATGCTCGCGGGGCTGTACATCGGCTACGTGATGGCAATCGCCAAGTGGAGGCCGGCGCTGATGCCGCCGTTGCCGGAGAGCGAACGCCACGTGCCGCTGCCCGCCGTCAACGCGCGCATCGCGGAGACGATCACGCCGAGTGCCATCCCGGGATTGGTGCGCGCGCTCGGCAGTCGCGATGCCGCGCTTCCGCGCAAAGCCGTGCGAAAGGAGTTGTTGGTGGCGCTGCTGCCAGCGATCGCGTTCACGACCATCATGGGCCTCACGTGGCATGCGCTCACGAAGCCTGACGTCGTCGACGACATCTCCGGGCTGCAGCAGATGGGGTTTGGAGGGGAAACCCCCGCATCGGGGCTTGCCGAACCGCAGGAGTCCGACGCCCAGAAAGGCGGCCTTGCCGAGCCGCCCGCGAGCGGTGGATTGCAGGAGCCGCCTGCCGCCGGCGGATTGCAGGAGCCCCCATCGCCAGGCGCATCGCCTCCGATGGCCGCGCAGCCCGGCACGTCCGCGCCCGCCGCAAAAGCCGCGCCAACCGCCGCCGCACCCCAAGGGGCTTCCAAGCGCACGGCGGCCGTCGAGTGGCAGCGGATACCCGCGCCGAACTCGTTCTGGATCGTGCTGGGCGTGGGCGCGGCCGGCCTCATCGGGCTATACGCTTTCTTCTCGTTCGCGCGGCTCGAGGTGTTCAAGCAACTGCTGGCGTCGTTCTTTCCGCTTGCGATCATGATCCTCGCGGTGTTGGGCTCGATCGTCTTCGGCCTCGCGACGCCGACGGAAGCCGCCGCCATCGGGTCGCTTGGCGGTTTCTCGCTCGCCGCGATCTACGGGTTGCTCGCGAAGCCGCGAGGGGAGCAGGGACGCATATGGCGCGTCTGGGTGCCGCTCTGGCTGCTCGCCGGCGCCTCGATCATCTGGTTCCTGCTGCTCAAGTTCGAGGTGCTGGAAACGCCGGTACCGAGGTGGATGGGCTGGATGTCGATTGCCGCATTTGCCGTGTGGTCAATCGTTGCGGTATTCCAGGTGAAGTTGCTCGGCAAGGTGAGGGAATCGGTCTACCTGACCGCAAAGACGTCCGCGATGGTGTGCTGGCTGTTCGTCGGCTCCTCGATCTTTTCCGCGGCATTCGCGCTGCTCGGTGGACAGGAGATCATCAACCGTTGGGTGCTGTCGCTCGACATGACGCCGATTCAGTTCATGCTGCTCGCGCAGGTGATCATCTTCCTGCTCGGCTGGCCGCTCGAATGGACGGAGATCATCGTCATCTTCATGCCGATCTTCATCCCGTTGCTCGCGCACTTCCAGATCGACCCGCTGTTCTTCGGGCTGCTGGTCGCGCTCAACCTGCAGACCGCGTTCCTGTCGCCGCCGGTCGCGATGGCCGCGTTCTACCTGAAGGGCGTTTCGCCGCCGCACGTCACGCTGAACCAGATCTTCGCGGGCATGATGCCGTTCATGGCGATCCAGGTTGTCGCGCTGTTCCTGCTCTACATGTTCCCCGGGATCGGGCTCTGGTTGCCGAGCATCCTCTACAAGTGATCGATGCGGCGGCGCCGTTGCGCCGCCAATCGCTTCGGGAGTAACCTCCCCGGACGGCCGATGTCGCCGTGGGGGAGCGAGTCATGCTGGTCAGCGAGATCCTGCGCATCAAGGGCAAAACCTTGTTCACGACCGCGCCCACGGGCTCGGCGCTGGAGGCGGTCAAGGCGATGGCCCAGCACGACATCGGCTCGCTGGTCGTGATGGAGCATGGCCAACTGATCGGGATGCTGACGTTCCGTGAGGTGCTCGACGCGCTGGCGCGCCTCGAAGGGGCGCTCGGGGATCTGCGGGTCGCCGACATCTACGAACACGATCCGCTCACCGCGGCGCCTTCGCTGGACGTGACGGATCTGCGCCGGGCGATGCTCGACCGGCACGCGCGCTACGTGCCGGTGCTCGACGGCACGACGCTGCTCGGTGTCGTGTCGTTCCACGATGTGGCGAAGGCGGTGTACGAGGAGCAGAGCTTCGAGAACCGGATGCTCAAGAGTTACATCAAGAACGGTCCCGACGAGGAGACCCGGTAGCCACTTCGCTGCTGGGCGCGGGGTTCGCTTCGTTGCATCCCCGCTCGGCCCTCGCTGGACGGCCCGGCACGTTCGCGGGCCTCGCGGCGGGCCTTACGCCTGGATCAGGAAGATCGCCGGACGCCTGGCGTATTTCGAAAAGTCGCGGCCATGCCATACGGAAACCGGCTGCGACACGACGCTCTCGGTCGGCAGCGTGAGGTCGCAGGCGACGCATAGCCGCGTGCCGGGCTTCAGTGTGCGTACGAGCGCCTCCAGCATCGCCACGTTTCGGTAGGGCGTCTCGATGAAGAGCTGCGTGCATCTCTGCGCGCGCGATTCGCTTTCCAGTGCGCGCAGGGCCGCCGTGCGCGCTTCTGCCGCCAACGGCAGATAGCCGTGGAACGCGAAGCGCTGCCCATTCATGCCGGCCGCCATCAGCGCGAGCAGCAACGCCGAAGGCCCGACCAGCGGAACGACGCACAAACCTTCGGCATGCGCGGCGGCGACCAGTACGGCGCCCGGATCGGCGACCCCCGGGCAGCCTGCATCCGACAGCACCCCCAGATCGTGCCCGGCCCGAGCCGGCGCCAGCAGTTCGGCGACGCGCGCCGGCGCCGGCGCTTCAGCGAGCGCCTCGATCGACAGCTCTGAGATCGGGTGCGGCATGCCGAGGCTTTTCAGGAACGCGCGCGCCGCCTTGGGGGTTTCCACGACCCAATGCGAAATGGCGCGCGCGGTTTCGAGCGTGCGCTCGGGCAGCGCGCTTTCGGGCGCCACGGCACCGAGCAGGTTGGGCACGAGGACGACGCGACCGGCGCTCGCGCTCATTCCGCGTGAGCGAGCACGTCGAAACCCTCGGCGGCGAGCATGCGCACGACCGTGATGAGGGGCAGTCCGATCAACGCCGTCGGGTCGTCGCTTTGGATCCGTTCGAACAGCGCGATGCCAAGCGCCTCGGAGCGCACCGAGCCGGCGCAGTCGTACGGCCGCTCGCGCCGCAGGTAGTGGTCGATGTCCTCGACTGACAGCGGCCGGAACAGGCTCACCACATCCACCAGCTCGCAGCGGACGCATCCGGTGCCGGCATTGACGAGGGCGACGGCGGTGTGGAACACGATCGCCCGACCCGAGAGTCGGGCGAGTTGCCGGACGGCGCTCGCGTGGTCGCCGGGCTTGCTGATCGCCTCGCCATCGCAATCGGCGACCTGGTCCGAACCGATCACCAGCGCGTTTGCGAGCGTCGCGGCAACCGCCCGCGCCTTCGCCTCGGCAAGCCGCACCGCGGTCGCCGCCGGGCGCTCCCCGGCGAGCGCGGTCTCGTCCACGTCCGGCTTGGCCACGTCGAACGGCACCCGCAGGCGTGCAAGAAGCTCCCGCCGATAGCGCGACGTGGAGGCGAGCACGAGCCGCGGTCTGGAGTTTTCCATTGTTTTATCGGTCTTTTTTGACACTTTGTCGCTTCTTCGCTATTATGCGCGGTTTACGTCGTCAGCCCAACGCAGCGCCGCCGGGTGCTCGAGGCGAAGGCGCTCGGCGTGGCGTGCAATGCCCAGGCGAAACGATCCGCGCTTTGACGCGTTCCGGCTCTCCGCCACCGGCGGCGTGCTCGAAGGGCGGGTGGACCCCGCGCAGTTGCCGCGGTTGGCCGACGAGGTCGGGCGCGGCGCGGGGGAGGTCGCCTGGCGGATCGCCGGGATCCGGGGTGCACTGGGACGCCCGGCGATCGCGGTCGAGTTGTCCGGCCACGTGCAGCTCGAGTGCCAGCGCTGCTTGGGAACGGTCGACCTGTCGGTCGAGCAGCGCACCGAGTTGCTGCTCGCCAGAAGCGAACGAGAACTCGCGCGGTTGGACGACGAAAGCGAGCTCGAGGTCGTGCTGGCAAACGAGCCGCTCGATCCGCAGACGCTGGTGGAAGACGAATTGCTGTTGACGCTTCCGTACGCGCCACGGCACGAAGAACGATGTCCCGCGGCCTGACACCGACGGCAGCAAAGCATCGACCATCGCGAGCCATGCGCGCCGGCAGCAATCGAGAACGAGGAGAATGAGATGGCAGTCCAGCAGAACAAGAAGTCCCCATCGAAGCGCGGCATGCATCGGGCGCACGATTTCCTGCAGACCCCCGCGCTCGCGGTCGAGCCGGTGAGCGGAGAGACGCATCGTCGGCACCACATCAGCCCGAGCGGTTTCTATCGCGGCAAGAAGGTCGTCAAGACGAAGGCCGACGAGTGATGTTGCCGCGTCCCCGGCTCGGGCCGGGGGCACTGCCGGGCTTGCCCCAGGCACAGCCGCCTGCGGCCGCTACGCCGTCGCGGATCTTCCGTCGGCGTCGTCGATGACGCGTTAGCATCTAGACTCCCACGCCGCCTGCGCGGCGACAGCCCAACAACCAATGCCGGTCACGGTCGCCGTCGACGCGATGGGAGGGGACCACGGTCCCTCGGTCACCGTCCCCGCCGCGCTGCAGTTCCTCGCGAAAACGGACGACACCCGCGTCATTCTGGTCGGCCTCGCAGCCCCGCTGGAGGCCGCGCTCGCCAAGGCCGCGCCCGCGCTGCGCGAGCGCATTGTCCTGCACGCGGCGAGCGAAGTCGTCGAAATGGACGAGCCGCCGGCGGATGCGCTGCGCAGGAAGAAGGATTCGTCGATGCGCGTCGCGATCAACCTTGTCAAGGAGGGCACGGCGCAGGCATGCGTTTCGGCAGGCAACACCGGGGCGCTGATGGCGATCGCGCGCTTCGTGCTGAAGACCCTGCCTGGCATCGACCGGCCGGCGATCGCCTCGCAACTGCCGACCAAGAAGGGCGTGACGACGGTGCTCGACTTAGGCGCCAACGTCAACTGCACGCCGGAGCAGCTCGTGCAGTTCGCGGCGATGGGCAGCGCGCTGGTCACGGCGTTCGACGGCGTCGAACACCCCACGGTCGGCCTGCTCAACATCGGCGAGGAAGACATCAAGGGCAACGAGGTCGTGAAGCAGGCTGCTGAGCTGCTCAAGGCATCGGGGCTTAACTTCCACGGCAACGTCGAAGGCAACGACATTTACAAGGGCACGACCGACGTGGTCGTGGCCGACGGCTTCGTGGGCAACGTCGCGCTGAAAGCCTCCGAGGGCCTCGCGCAAATGCTCTACGAGTTCCTGAAGGCCGAGTTCACGCGAAATCCGCTGACCAAACTGGCTGCGCTGATCGCCTATCCCGTGCTCTCCGCATTCCGCCGGCGCATCGATCCGCGCCGCTACAACGGGGCCACGCTCGTGGGTCTCAAGGGCGTCGTCGTGAAAAGCCACGGCGGCGCCGACGTGCTCGCATTCCGGTACGCGCTGCAGAAGGCGCATGCGGAGGCAACCCACGGCGTGCTGGAGCGCATCGCGCAGCGCATCGCGGCGATGCCCGCGCTCGCCGCATCCGCCCACGCCGCTTCGCCGGAAGCGGCGACGCCGCCTGCGCATGCATAGCCGGATCGCCGGGACCGGCCATTATCTGCCGGCGAAGGTGCTGACCAACGATGAGCTGTCCGCGCAGGTCGCGACCACCGACGAGTGGATTCGCGCGCGCACGGGAATCCGCCAGCGACACATCGCGGCCGCCGGCGAAACGACCTCCGACATGGCATTGGCCGCATCGCGAGAAGCGCTCGCGGCAGCGGGTCTCGCCCCGGGCGAGGTCGACCTGATCGTGCTCGCGACGACGACACCCGACATGGTCTTTCCGTCGACCGCGTGCATCCTGCAGGCAAAACTCGGCGCCCGCGGCGGTCCGGCGTTCGACGTGCAGGCGGTGTGCTCGGGCTTCGTCTACGCGCTGGCGCTCGCCGACAAGATGGTCGCGACCGGCGCGGTACGCAATGCGCTCGTCGTCGGCGCGGAGATCTATTCGCGCATACTCGACTGGAGCGATCGCACGACCTGCGTTCTGTTCGGCGACGGTGCCGGCGCCGCCGTGCTCGTGCCCTCGCCGGCGCCCGGCATCCTGACATCGCACCTTCACGCCGATGGTCATTACAAGGACATCCTGTGCGTGCCGGGGCAGGTGAAGGACGGCGGCGTCGCGGGCACGCCGTTCGTGCACATGGACGGCGCCCACGTGTTCAAGTTCGCGGTCAAGGTGCTCGCCGAAACGTGCGAAGAGGCGCTCGCCGCGACCGGCATGGGCCGCGAGTCGATCGACTGGCTGATCCCTCACCAGGCGAACATCCGCATCATGGATGCCACCGTGAAGAAGCTGCATCTGCCGCACGACAAGCTGATCATCACCGTGGACAAGCACGCCAACACGTCGGCGGCGTCGATTCCGCTCGCGCTCGATGCGGCAGTACGCGATGGTCGCATTCGCGCCGGCCATCACGTGATGCTCGCGGGCGTCGGCGGCGGATTCACGTGGGGGTCGGTCTTGCTGCGGTGGGCGTGATCAGGGGGTCGGATGAAACTCGCATTCGTGTTTCCGGGACAGGGCTCGCAGGCGGTCGGGATGATGAGCGGCTTCGACGCGCATCCGGCGGTGCGTGCGACGTTCGCCGAGGCGTCCGACGTGCTCGGGCAGGACCTGTGGGAGCTCGTCACCGAAGGCCCGGAGGAGGATCTCGACCTGACGGTCAACACGCAGCCGCTGATGCTCACCGCCGCGGTCGCGATCTGGCGCGCATGGCAGGACGCGGGCGGGCCGCCGCCGGCGATCGTTGCCGGACACAGCCTGGGCGAGTATTCGGCGCTGGTCGCCGCGGGTGCGCTCGCGTTCCGTGACGCCGTTCCGCTCGTGCGCTTTCGTGCGCAAGCGATGCAGGAGGCGGTGCCGGCGGGTGAAGGCGCGATGGCAGCGGTGCTCGGCGCGGACGACGCGACCGTCGCAGCGGCGTGCGCCGAAGCCGCACAAGGGGAGATCGTCGAGCCGGTCAACTACAACGCGCCCGGGCAACTCGTGATCGCGGGCAGCCGCGCTGCGGTGGAGCGGGCGATGGTGACGGTGAAGGCGCGCGGCGCGCGGCGCGCGGTGATGCTCCCCGTGTCGGCGCCGTTTCACAGCTCGTTGTTGAAACCGGCGGCGGAGCGGCTTGCCGCGCGTCTTGCCGGCGTGCCGTTTGCAACGCCCACGATTCCGGTGCTGCACAACGTCGATGTGGCCGAGCATGCCGCACCCGACGAGATCCGGCGAGCGCTCGCGCAGCAGGCGGCGAGCCCGGTGCGCTGGACCGGGACCATCCAGGCGATGAAGGCGCGCGGCGTGACGCACGTCGCCGAATGCGGGCCGGGCCGCGTGCTGACCGGGCTCGTTAACCGTATCGAGGAGTCGTTGACCGCGCTGCCGCTGTCGAGCGGCTCGATGCTGGACCAGGCGAAGGCGACGCTGGCACCGGGCTGAGAGGCAACGGGTGAGCCCGGCGGCCGCGTCGATCGCCGTTCGCACCGTCCGTCGCGGGGCGATTGCGAGCGGCCGGCCAACGCCTTTCGGTCAAGCGAAACGCAGACAACGAGGACAACGAGGATGACGGACAAGGAATTGACGGGGCAGGTTGCGCTCGTCACCGGCGCTACGCGGGGCATCGGGCGCGCGATCGCAATCCGGCTGGCGGGCGACGGCGCAGTTGTCGTCGGTACGGCCACCACCGAGGAGGGCGCTGCGCAGGTCGCCGCCTATCTCGCCGAAACCGGCAACGGCGGCACGGGGCTCCGGCTCGACGTCACCGACGCGGCTGCGACGGACGCTGCGCTTGCAACCATCGAGCAGCGCTTCGGCGTGATTACGATTCTCGTCAATAACGCCGGCATCACGCGCGACAACCTGCTGCTGCGCATGAAGGACGAGGAGTGGGACGCGGTGATCGCGACCAACCTCAAACCCGTGTTCCGGCTCGCCAAGGCTGTTCTGCGCGGGATGATGAAGGCGCGCCATGGCCGCATCATCCAAATCGGATCGGTGGTCGGCACGAGCGGAAGCGCCGGGCAGACGAATTACGCAGCCGCCAAGGCGGCGCTGATCGGTTTCACCAAGTCACTCGCGCAGGAAGTGGCAAGCCGCAACATCACGGTGAACTGCGTGGCGCCGGGTTTCATCGACACCGATATGACCCGGGTATTGCCCGAGGTGCAGCGCACGGCGCTGCTCTCGCGCATTCCGCTCGGGCGAATGGGAATGCCGGACGACATCGCCCACGCGGTGGCGTTCCTAGCAAGCCCGGCAGCCGGCTATGTCACCGGGGCGACGCTGCACGTGAACGGCGGCTTGTACATGGCATGAAACGCAAAGCGCACGGCGGAGGCGGGCTTGCAGCACTGGGGCTCGTTCCCACCCAATCTGGTAGAATTCGTCGGTTTTGATTTTCACGTCCCCGCAAGGGAGGAGACGCATGGAAAACGTTGAACAACGGGTGAAGAAGATCGTCGCCGAGCAGCTCGGGGTGAACGAGGCCGAGATCAAGACCGAGTCGTCGTTCGTCGACGACCTGGGCGCGGATTCGCTCGACACGGTCGAGCTCGTGATGGCGCTGGAGGAGGAATTCGAAACCGAGATCCCGGACGAGGAAGCCGAGAAGATCACGACTGTCCAGCAGGCCATCGACTACATCAGCTCGCACCTCAAGACGTAGCGCCCTCGGCGGGCGTGCCCCGATTGCCGGGGCGCCTCGCCTGCGCCGTGCGGGCGACGCGAGTGCGGTGCCGCGCGCCTCATTCCCGTCACCTGCCATCCCCATGTCCCGTCGTCGCGTCGTCGTCACCGGCCTTGGCATCGTTTGCCCCGTGGGGATCGGCGTCGAGCCGGCATGGCGTGCGATCGTGGCGGGGCAGTCGGGCATCGGCCCGATCACGCGCTTCGACGCCTCCGCGTTCCCTTCGAGGATCGCCGGCGAGGTCAAGGATTTCGACGTCTCCAGGTGGCTCTCGGCCAAGGAGGCACGCCGCTACGACACGTTCATCCACTATGGCCTCGTGGCGACGATGGAGGCGGTGCAGGATGCCGGTCTCGAGAGCTACTCCGGCGACAAGGAGCGGGTCGGCGTCTGCATCGGGTCCGGGATCGGCGGCCTGCCGATGATCGAGGAGACGCACGAGCACTACCGTAGCGGCGGCGTGCGCAAGATCAGCCCCTTCTTCGTGCCCGGTTCGATCATCAACATGATCTCGGGTCTGGTGTCGATTCACTATGGGTATCAGGGTCCGAACCTCGGCATGGTCAGCGCCTGCTCGACCGCCAACCACAGCATCGGCGAGGCTGCGCGGCTCGTCGAGTACGGCGACGCCGACATCATGGTCGCCGGCGGCTCCGAGTCCACGGTTTCCCCGCTCGGCGTCGGCGGCTTCTGCGCATCGCGGGCGCTATCGCATCGCAACGACGACCCGGCGACTGCGAGCCGGCCGTGGGACCGCGACCGCGACGGCTTCGTGCTGGGCGAGGGTGCGGGGGTGCTCGTGCTGGAGGAGCTCGAGCACGCGAAGGTGCGCGGTGCACGCATCTATTGCGAGCTCGCGGGGTACGGCATGAGCGCCGATGCGCACCACATCACCGCTCCGCCCGAAGACGGCGGCGGCGCGCAGCGCAGCATGCGCAACGCGTTGAAGAACGCCGGCATGCAGCCGGCCGACGTCGATTACATCAATGCGCACGGCACCTCGACACCGCTCGGCGACGTGGCGGAATGCATCGCCGTGAAGCGCGCGTTCGGCGAGCACGCGCACAAGCTCGTCGTGAGCTCGACCAAGTCGATGACCGGACACTTGCTCGGTGCCGCCGGCGGGATCGAGGCCGTATTCACGGTGCTCGCGATACGCGACCAGATCGCGCCACCCACCGCAAACCTGTTCAACGTCGATCTGCAGTGCGACCTCGATTTCGCACCGCTCGCGGCGCGCCCCATGCCGATCCGGGGCGCGCTGTCCAATTCCTTCGGCTTCGGCGGGACCAACGCGACGCTCGTGTTCGGCAAGTTCTGACGCGCCCGGTCGTCGAAGTTCCGCAGCAACCGCTCCCACCATGTCCCTCATCGTCCAGAAGTACGGCGGCACCTCGGTCGGCACGACCGAGCGCATTCGCAATGTCGCCCGGCGCGTTGCCCGGTTCCACCGTGAAGGCCACCAGCTCGTCGTCGTCGTCTCGGCGATGGCCGGCGAGACCAACCGCCTGCTCGCACTCGCAAAGGAGCTCTCGCCAAGCCCGGACCCGCGCGAGCTCGACGTCGTCGCGGCGACGGGGGAGCAGGTCACGATCGGCCTGCTCGCGATCGCGCTTCAGGCGATGGGGCTCAAGGCGAAGAGCTACACCGGCGGCCAGGCGCGCATCCTGACCGACAACGCCTTCACCAAGGCGCGCATCCAGGACATCGACGACAAGGCGATGCGCAACGACCTCGCGGACGGCATGATCGTCATCGTCGCCGGCTTTCAGGGGGTGGACGAGGCAGGCAATATCACGACGCTCGGCCGTGGCGGATCCGACACGTCCGGCGTCGCGCTCGCCGCCGCGCTCAAGGCCGACGAGTGCCAGATCTACACCGACGTCGACGGCGTCTACACGACCGATCCGCGCATCGTTCCCGAGGCCCGGCGGCTCGACAGGGTGACGTTCGAGGAAATGCTCGAGATGGCGAGCCTCGGATCGAAGGTGCTGCAGATCCGCTCGGTCGAGTTCGCGGGCAAGTACAAGGTCAAGCTGCGCGTGCTGTCCTCGCTCGAGGACCCGGAGGTCACGTCCCCCGGCACGCTCATCACCTACGAGGAAGACGAGGACATGGAACAGGCGATCATTTCCGGTATCGCGTTCACCAAGGACGAAGCCAAAATCTCGGTCATGGGCGTGCCCGACCGGCCCGGCATCGCGTACGCGATCCTCGGCCCCGTCGCGGCCGCCAACATCGACGTCGACATGATCGTGCAGAACATCGGCGCCTCGGGCCAGACCGACTTCTCGTTCACCGTCAACCGCAACGAATTCCAGAAGGCGCTCGACGTGCTGGCGCGCGAGCGCGGCAAGGACTTCGAGGCGCGCGAGATCATCGGCGACAACAAGATCGCGAAGGTCTCGGTCGTCGGCATCGGCATGCGTTCGCATACCGGGCTCGCCGCCAAGATGTTCAGGGCGCTTGCCGGCGAGGGAATCAACATTCAGATGATCTCGACCTCCGAAATCAAGATCTCGGTTGTCATCGACGAGAAGTACCTCGAGCTCGCCGTGCGGGTTCTGCACAAGGTGTTCGAGCTCGAGAAGAGCGGCGAGGCGGCATAGCCTCGCGGCCATGGCGCATGGCTGCCGGGTGGATCGCGACGACAAGGCGTTGCGGCCGTCGGAGCCGGGTCCCGAAACTCTTGCGGGGCGCGCAGGTTCGCAAAGCATGGACGGGGCATGGCGCGGCCGGTAGAATCGCCCGTGCGATGTCGGTTCGAGCCGAAGGCGCAGTGGCGGACGCTCGTCCCTGCGTCGGATGTCTGAAGTGAGTGAAGTGAAGTACGGAGACGTGGCCGAGAGGTCGAAGGCACTCCCCTGCTAAGGGAGCATACGGGCCAAAACCTGTATCCAGGGTTCGAATCCCTGCGTCTCCGCCAATACCCAAGTCACCTGACGCCAAGCTCCACCGTGTGTAGGTGGCGAATTCGTAGTCAAGCGGCGATCGGGACCTGAAACAGGCCCCGGCAATGCTGCTGCCGGCCGCCGTGGACCAACGCGGCAGGAAATGTCGGCCCATGGCCGAACTCGGCATGTCGACGGACGTCGAATCAGTCTCGATCCACGGCAACAGACCGGGTGCGATCTGTGGCTGATCGACTTCCCGCGCCACGTAGATCGTGCCCTGTGTGGGACGGTGACACCTTAACGGCGCGCGTTCGCAATGGGTCCCAAGGCATCTGCCTTATCGCGAGGCCCGCAACTACTCCAGTATCGGACGCGCTGTCGCCTCGTCGATCACCGCTACCACGTACCCGCCGCACTGGTTTGCCGATGCGTCCGCAGCCCCGACAATCCCATAGATTGCAAGTTGATTGATGAATGGAAAAAGAAGAAAAGGGAGCGCAAGCGGGCTCAATGCCCACGTCAAGACCGCGACGTTGGGGTCGCTCCAAGGCGAGACTTGGAGAAAATGGCGCGAACCGCCGGAGGTTCGGACTGCGATCTCACACAGGCCGGGCCGTGTCTTGCCGCGCGCAGCTACCCGGTGCTCACCGGGCGAGGCGAAGAATTCCTTGTACGCGCTCGGTTCGAGCATGCCGACTTCCATCCCATCGAGCAGGACCGTCACTTCGGCAGTCCTTCCGCTCTCCGGCCAGAAGACAATCAGGCTGGCCGTGTCTGCCGGGACGGTAGCGCCAATGGCCGCGTGCTCGGAAAACCTGGGTCCCGTAACCTTGGGTTCCGTCGTGGCGCAAGCAGTCAGAAGAACCACGACGCCAACAGCACGCGTGACAACCCGCGCATGAAGCCCTGTTTCATGGGCTGATCACCCTTCTGGCAACGCAAAGGTAAGGCTTCAACGAGTCCATTACGCGCCCGCTGTCAGAACGCGGCATTGACCCTTGTCAACGCACATGCAGTCGAGAGCCCCCAGATGCGCCGCCAGGCTATCGTTACCGGGTGCGATACCGGGGCTCTGCGCTCCCCCGCGCCACGTCGACCGTGCTCAGTGCGACACGCTAACACTCCGGCAGCGCGGATCCGGCGGCCCAATCGACCGACCGGACGGTGCTACGCGTTCGGCGGCTCCCGGGATGGCCGATTGCGAAGCCTCTGGCACATTCGAATCTAGGTTCCAGCCAAGCGGTCGTTGATATAGTCCAAGTTCGTCTATGGCAAGAAGATGGTTCAGTACGAACCGATGATCAACGGTTTCTTCCTGATGGCCTAGCCGCATCTTGCTTCCCGGACTTGGCTCATCTGCACCCACGGTTGCGGCCTCCGCTTGGGGCTGTATTGTTTTCCGAGACTGACCACGCAACTTGTCGCAAGGTGATTCATGACCCGCAGCATTCTTGACGAATCGCATATCCACCCGGCTATCAGGGTGGCCATCGCCGATCACCATGCGGACATCGTCCGCGAAGTGCAGGCCGCGATTGCGAGCAACGACGTGGTTGTCGTTGGAATGAAACAAAACCCATTTCCGAAGAAGGCGCGTAAGGCGCTCCACGCGGCAGGCGTGCCGTACAAGTATCTCGAATATGGCAGCTACATCGACGGTTGGCGGCGGCGCAATGCCTTGAAGATGTGGACCGGCTGGCCGTCCTTTCCCATGATATTCGTCAAGGGCGTGCTGATCGGTGGAGCCACCGATTTGGAGCGCCTCTTTGATAGCGGCGAGTTGAAGCAACTGCTGGCCGGGAAATCCGCGTCATCATGAACACTGTCGTGCTCGAGTCCGCGCTGTCCTGCCCGCACTGCGGCTTCGCCGCGCGGGAGACGATGCCCACGGATACCTGCCACTTCTTCGACGAGTACCGCAACTGCGAGACGCTGCTACGCCCGAAGCCAGGCGACTGTTGCGTGTTGTGCTCGTACGGCTGGGTGAAGTGCCCGTCGATTCAGGAGCAAGGCGGATGCTGCGGTTGACTGGCGCCGTCGTGACTATCGCTGTTTCGCTGGCCGCGACGGGATGTACATGGCAACAAACCGCCTATTTCGTCGGCCAACAATGGCAGCGCAATGCCTGCAACCGGCTTCCCGATCAATTCGAACGTGAGCGCTGCTTCGGTAACGCGAACATGTCCTACGACGAGTATCGACGTCGGGTCGAAGGAGCCAAGAAGGAGTAGGGCGCGGACGTCGAGGTGACAAGAAGGAAGCCACCGAATAACGACAACGCGAAGGACTATCGACGCGCGCTCCTCTGAGCGAGCGCCTCGATCTTCGCCAGATCGAGGACACCCTTGGCGCCCCAGCCACGCTCGTCAGCAGGCACTTCGGGGCGAAACCGCTCGTAGAGGTGGAACGCCTGCTCGTTCAGCTCTTCGGTAGAAAGGCTGCCAGCCAGCCGCTCCATCGCACGTCGAGCAGGTTCGAGCTGGTCGCCGAACCTGCCGATCAAGTAGCGAGTGACCGACTCAGGTTTCGCGATCTGGCCCTTGCTGATCGCGCGCAGGCCACCGTTGGTGGGTACGACGGGCACGTTACGTCCGAGTAGCGGGAGAGAGCGAGCGGCCCCTGTGGCATCCGCCGGTTCAGGCGGCACCGGTTCCTGCGGACGCTCCTCATGGGGTGCGTAGATGCCGAGCCGCACGCCCTTGGCGTGAGCGGTCATTCCGGCGACCGCCTGACCACAGGTGAGCGCGGTGTCCCAAGGCGAGCCAAGCCGTTCGGCCACCACGGCAGCCCAGAGGGTCAACACCGGGGCGCGATTGATGCGTAACGTGGTCATTGCCACCGCCTGACCGGACTGGAGATCGATGACGGGATCGCCACGGGTGTCGTAGCGCACTTCTGGCGGGATCACGACCGCCGATGAACGCGAACCAGCGATGCCAACGGTGCGATGCTCATCGGAGCAGCGTGTTCAGACGGTGGCGACGCGACACAACGCCCGTTGCACGCACCCCTCCAACAAAAAAGCCCGCACTCGGCGGGCTCTTCATGGCGAAGCGGTGACGGGTTAGAGGCACCGCCGGTTACCGCATTCGTCCTTGCGAGGGCTTGCCAACACCGCTGGCTGCCTCACGAAGACTTGTTCGGGCTTGGAGCCACGCTGCCTTGGCTTGGGCGCGTGTTGTTGGGGTTGGCCACAGCCGTCGGGTTCTTGGCGGATTTCTGGGTGGCGACCGCCTTCGGCTCGGCCTTCTTCACGACGAGCGGCTTCTGCGAGGCGTTCGGGGCAAAGGCCATCGAGTCCTTCATGACCATGTCCTCGCACGCGAGGGCAGCACCGGAGCCTAAACAAGCGACGACGGCGATTGCAACGGAGATGCGCTTCATGGTGATCTCCCGACAGGTTGCGGATTCGCGCGATCCTGCGCCGTTGGAAGAACGGCGTCAAGGGGGTCGCGCTCCGGCCATGGTGTGCCGAGGCGCTGCTCGACATGCTGATGGGTGCGGGGCCGCGGCGCTGGCCTGTGCCAACTCGTTCCCCCTGACGGGATTGGACACCCGTACGGCGATCCGGACGCGTCCAAGCTCGAGACCCAGCGCCGCAGATTTGGGGCGCACGATTCCAGGCATCGCGAAGACGAGCATCGTGGCAGTGCTCGCCGCAGTGTCTCCCGCGGTGGCCTGGCGGGGCAAGCGTGTCGACCCAGAGAAAATGAATCTCTGCGTCTTCGCCGGATTTGATTCTCCATGTACCGGTGTGTCGGGGCGGTCATTCGCGGCGCTGCACTTTCTCTCACGCGCCCCCTCCGCTCACACCCGGGGGCGCGCCCTCTCGTGCTCCCGCACCACGCCAAGCAACAAGCCCGCGAGCCCGGTGATCGCGACGCTTGCGAGCAAGGCGCCGCGCGAGCTACGGCAACGCGGTTTCGCCGAGCCGCGCGTGGACAAACGTGGAGACCATGCTGTGGACGAAGAACACCGCGGCGGCGCGTGAGAACGGGATCGCTGCGTGGACTTCGCGCAACATCAGGAAGACGCGCGCGAGCCGCCCCGCAAAGGAAGGGGCAAGCAATCCGGTGAAAGCGAGCCACGCTGGGGCGGGCACACGACCGACCATCCGATGAACCGATCGACGGCCCAGGCTACCGCCACCGCGAGCAGCAGCGTAACACCGAGCAGGGCAGAACCGCGGCTGTGGAATTGGCGGCGCGAATCGAGCGGCGGACGCGAGCAGAAGCTGCAATGATCTTCAAACATTTGTAGCCTTCACCGCCCTCGTATGGCGGCGCGCAGCGTGACCTCGCCGTAGCCCGGCGGAGGTTTGTGCCGCCCAAAACACGCTCGTCGGAATCTTTGCATGATCTGTCGAGCACATCTGGCCCGAGGTCGATTCCGGCAAAGGCGGCGTCCGCGGCGGTTGGGAGCGACAGGAGAAGCCGCCGGTTGCCGTAATCCTGTGGAGGGCAGATTCTTGTTCGCTACACCGATCGAAACCCGTCGAACCGTTTGGCATCTTCGCCTGCAGTTCGGAACGGCCGGTGCAATAATCGCCGCCGGCTGATCTCGTTTGATCGGGCAATTCAGCCAGAACCCGCCGGGCGTGTTCGGGAGCGCGCGCGGCCCTTCCGGAGACGGGGCAAGGGGGAACCAAGCGGTGCGACGAGAGGGCGGGAACCGTCCGCACACGCAGCACGTTCCGGCGATAGTGCGAACAAGAGCCGGGCGATGCCGCTCATAGCGTTCAAGCCGACGAAGGCTCGACTCATCATCGAGCAGAGCAAGGACAGCGTGCTGGTGATGAAAGTGGTCTCCGCCGCGGACGAGCGCCTTGTGCTCTCGACCGGGGAATCGCTCTCCACGCTGCACGGCGTGCTGCGCATCCGCGAGTACAAGCCGCACGTCGAGCGGCTCGATCGCAAGGTGTCGGGCACGCTCGTCTTCATCCTGGACCCGGGCCGGCCGACGGCAAGCGCCGCGGCCAAATACCAGATCAACATCGCGATGGGGTCGAAGAAGTTCGACTCCCTGCTGCAGATCGCGCTCGCCGGGCGAATGCCGACCAAGTTCTTCATCGATGCCGGCGAAGGCACCGGTCCCTTCGGAGGTCGCGGTATCACCTATGTGACGCGGCAAAGCGGCCGGGTGAAGCACTGGAACAACCGCGCGCACCCGGTGCTGTCGATCGGCAATTTCTCGATGATCCTTCCGATCGACGTGGCGGAGCCCCCGGAGCCCGCGCTCGCGGAGTCGGATGAGCGTGCGCCGCCCGAGGCGCTTGCCACCAGCGCACAGGTCGCAGAGCTCGCCGACGAGCTGCTTGCGTTCCAAGCGGAGACGCATTACACGCTGAAGGCGATCGTCACGATCATCGGCGTCATCTTGCTGCTTGCCGTCGTTTTCAACGTTGTGCTGCTGTATCGCTGAAGCCGCGCACCGTGCGTGCGCGCACGTCGCGGGAGGCGACTTTTCCGCAGATCCGGGGCTGCCCGGTCCGCTTGCCGGTGCCGGCGCTCGGCAGTAGAGTGCAGCGATAGGCTTCCGGCCTGGCTTTCGCAGGCGAGAGCGCAGTGCCCGCGGGAAGCCGCAGGAGAGCCCGATGCCCCGCACGACGCTGCATCCAGGAACGATCGACGAGCCGGTCCTCGCGGGAGCAGCGGCATGGGACGGTCTCGAGCAGGAGGCGCTGCGCGACGCGCTCGTCGAAGGTCTGGGCACCACGCATCTCGACCTTCCTCCCGTCACTGCCGAGTTCATGGAATCGCTCGGTTCGCTCGTTCGCGCCTTTGCGGCCGGGACGATGACGTTGCTGCGCGAGCGCGCCGAAACGAAAAGCACCCTGCATGGCGACATGACGCTGATCGACGCGGGCGCGATCAACCCGCTCAAGGCCGCGTGGGACGTCGATATCGCACTCCAGCACCTGTTCGCGCCGCAGCGCAGCGACATGCAGCAGCCCGTGCCGGCGTTCACCGAGGCGTACGAGGACCTGCGGGCGCACGACCGCGACCTCTGCGCCGGAATCCATGCAGCGCTCGCCGGATTGCTCGCCCGTTTCGACCCGGCCGCGCTCGAGCAGCGGCTTGGCAGCGAAAGCATGCTGGACAGCCTCGTGCCGGGAAGTCGCAAGGCGCGAAGTTGGGATTCGTTCGTCGAGCTTTATGCGGATGTCCGCGCCGAGGCCGAGCGCGATTTCTGGGCGGTGTTCGCGCGCGAGATTGGCGGGCAGGCGCCAGCGGAAGCGAGCGCCGACGCCGCGGCCGGCGCGCGCGACTGAACGCGGCTGCGGCTGGCGCTCTCCTTCGCGACGTCGTCCGTCAATCCAGGCGATCACCCGATTCGCGCACGACGCCGACGGTCGTGCGCAGCTGCGCGGACACGTGGTGTAGCAGGTTCTGCAGCAGACGGGCGTACAGATCGAGATTCGCACGCCGGATCGCCTCGAGGCTTTTGCGGGAAAGGCTGTAGACGACCGCCTCTTCCTCGACCATTGCCGTCACCGCGCGCGGCGATCCTTCGAGTGCCGCCGATTCGCCGAAGATCACGCCCGGCGCCAGCGTGACGATGCGCCGCGTATTGGCGTGGCCCGGCGCCATCTGCTCGACGGCGATGCTGATTGCGCCGCGTGCGAGCAGATAGAGCCGGTCGCCCGCGTCGCCTTCGCGAAACAGCACCGCGCGCGCGGGGTAGTGCTGGCGATCGAGATACGGCTTGATGAAGGCAAGGTCGGCGTCCGGAAGCCCGCGCGCGAGCGCGAAATCGGACAACGGGATCTCGGCGCGCAGGTCCCGCGGCAGAAGCTCGGTCAACAGCGCTCGCTCGGCCCACTCGAGCGCGCGATCGACATCGTCGAACCAGTGCGTGTGATGGCGCTCGGTGAACAGGCCGGCGCCGGTCAGCGCTGCGCCAAGCCGGCTCGTCGCGTTGATGTGGGCAAGCAACAGACCGATGCCGCGCTCGTGCAGCCGGCGTTCGAGCCGCTCGATCGTCAGCGCACCGGACGCATCGAGCATCGTCACTCGATGGAGGTCGAGCACGAGGAAGCGCGTTCCGTCGGGCACGGCATCGGCCTCCTCGGCGAGCCGTTCCGCGGTCCCAAAGAAGATCGCGCCATCGAGCTCGAGAATCGCAGTGCGCCCGCCGTGGTTGCGCAGGAGGCGTGACTGCTCGGGCGGATAGACGCGGCGCGAGGCACGCGTTACGCCTGTCGTCGTCGACCGTACGAGGGAGCGGTTCATCACGGCAATGAAGAGCCCCATCGAGAGGACGAGGCCGACGAGCACCGCGGGCACCGGGCCGAAGATCACGGTGACGGCGGCGACGAAGGCGACCACCAGCAGATTTCGCTGCAATTCGCGGTCGTGCAGGTGCCGCAGCGCGCGCTGCAGCATGTCGCGCACCCAGCGGTCGAAGAGCCCGATCGCGATCGTGATGTTGACGCCCGCGAAGACGGCGAGCGGTATCGTCGCCAGCAGTGGCCCGCCGTACAGCAGAAGGAGCAGCAGCACCGCGGACGTCGTGAGCGTGGTGATGGTCCTGCGTCCGCCGCGCCGGCGCGATGCCATCGCCTGCGCCGACGAGTAGGCGACGGGCACACCGCCGAACAGCGCCGAAGCGATATTGCCGAACCCCAGCGTCACGATCAGGCGGTTCGGCTGGTGACCTGCATCGAGCGGACCCTCTTCCTCGCCGACTGCGGTCAGAAGGCTGTCGAGCGCGCCTACCACGGCGAGCACGGCTGCGCTGAACGCGACCTCGTAGCCGTGCTGCAGCAGCAATTCCAGACCACCGGCGCGAAGGAGCGGCAGCAGCGCATCGGGCCATGGCAACGTGCCGGAAAGCGGCGGCAGCGTCGGGCCCGTACGGGCATCGGGCACGAGCCCGACGATCAGCATTGCGATGGCGGTTCCGCCGACGATGCCGATGAGCCGGGACGGCGCCTTCGACCAGCGCAGCGAAACCGCGAGCACGATGACGATCGTCGCGGCGCCGACGACGAGTGGCCAACCGGGCAGGCCACTGTGGGCGCCCTGGTCCAACGCCATGTGCGGACCGGCGACGCCTTGGTGCAGGCCCAGAAGCTCGGGCAGCTCGTAGAGCGCGAGCGACACCGCGAGCCCGGTCATGAAGCCCGCGACGACGGGGTAGGGCACGTAGCGGACGACGCTGCCGAGCCGCAGCACGCCGAACACGATCTGCAGCACGCCGGAGAGCAGAAGGCAGGCGGCCGCCAGGAAGACGATCTCGGGTACACCGCGCGCGGGCAGCGATTGCAGCGAGGGATCCGCGGCGAGCCGCGTCACGAAAGACGCGAAGACCAGCACGGTCGAGGCGCGCGGCACCTCGTTCGGCATGAGCGCGCTGCCAAGGATGGCGGCGGTGAGGTTGCCGAAGATCGCCGCGGCGAACGCCGCACGCACGCCGGAATCGACCGCCGCGTCGCCCAGAGGACCGAATGCGATCAGGCCGAGCGTCAACATGTACGCGAGCATCCAGATCGCGTTCATCGTTCCGGCCACGATTTCGCGAGCGGCACGCCGGACGCGCTCGAGCGGCGATACCGTCTCGCTGGCCGCAGTGTCCGGCGGGTGGTGGCTCTCGGGGGCCTGCGAGCTCATAGCGGGCGCGAACGTCCGAATCGTGTGCGATGCGGCGAGTCTCCGTGCCGCGGCCGCTGCGGCGCCGTGGAGTCTACTCCAGCGCTGCGCCGATAATGGCGGCGGCCGTCCGGGGCGTACGTCTGTGCTCCAATCCTCGTTCCGTGTGGCGCGGGCGGCCAACGGAAAAGTCGGCTTGACGGAGCTCGGGCGACGCTCCATGCTTCCCTGCAGGCAGCGACCGCCCTTTGCCGCGGCGCGGCGTCCGGATCCTTCGCGCGCCGGCGTCGATGCGCCCTTCCTGACCAGCCCTTTCGCTCATGTCCTCGCGCAAGATCACGCTGCGGGTCGTTTCGTGTGCCGGCCAGCCGCTCGAACCGCCGATGACGATCGACGTCGGCGAGGAGGGCGCGACGATCGGTCGGGCGCCCGGGAATGCGCTCGTGCTGCCCGATCCCGATCGCGTGATCTCCCGACAGCATGCGGTGATCGGTTTTCGCGACGGCATGTTCGTGTTGTGCGACCACGGAAGTGTGGTGGCCGTACAGCACAACGGACGGATCGTCGGCAACGGTCGCGAGTCGCCGCTCGCCGATGGCGACGAGATGCGGATCGGTCCGTACGTTGTTAAGGTCGAGGCGGAGAACGACGACGAAACGCTGCCGCTGCACGGCCTCGTTGCAGGCATGCCGGAAGCGCCACCCGTAGCCGACACACTGCTTTCGTGGCAGACGCCGGGCGCGGAGCGGCGACCTGACGGTATCACCACGGTGATCGTTCCGCAGACAGCAGAAGCTCTCGCTGCCCGTGAAGCTGCCGAGGTCATCGTGCCGCCGCTTGCGGCAGCTACGCCGGCGGCGCCCGGGGCCCCTTCCCTCGAAGCCGGCGTCACGCTTCCGCTTCGCACCGGCAGTCTCCCGCCGGCGCCGCTCGCCTCGCGGCAAGAGCTGCTGCGAGCGTTCCTTGGGGGCGCCGGCATGCCGCAGCTGGACATCGCAGGCGGACTCACGCCCGAGTTCATGCGCGATGTTGGGCAGATCCTGAGCGAGGCGGTGCGCGGCATCCTGGACCTGCTGCACGCGCGCGCCGTGACCAAGCGCGAGGTGCGTGCCGAGGGCACGATCATCGTCGCGGCCGACAACAATCCGCTCAAGTTCTCGCCCGACGTCGATGCCGCGCTCGTCGCGTTGCTCGCACCGCGCGGCCGCGGCTTCATGGCGCCACGCAACGCGGTCGAAGATGCATTCGCGGGCTTGTCCTCGCACCAGCAGGGCTTCGTCGCCGGCATGCGTGCGGTGCTTGCCGTCGTGCTGGCGCGGTTCGATCCCGCGACGTTGGAGCAGCGTCTCGCGCAGCCGAGCGTGGCCGATTCGCTCGTCCCGCTGCATCGCAAGGCTCGTCTGTGGGACCTGTTTGCCGAACTCTATGTCGAACTGTCCCGGGAATCGGCGGCCGACTTCCAGGCGCTGTTCGGCCACGAGTTCCTGCGCGCATACCAGGCGCAGGTTGCGCTTGCGCGCACGCGCGACAACGCGGATGGCGCAGGTTAGCGCGGCCGGCACGATGCTGATCGAAGTCGCGACGCTATCGAACATCGGAGGCCGCGAGACCAACGAGGACGCATCGGGCGTATGGTCGCCTCCCAATGCGCTCTTCTGCGTGGTCTCCGACGGCGCGGGCGGGCAAGGCGGGGGGGACGTCGCCTCGAAGCTCGCCGTCACCGCGGCGCTGGCCGCGCTGCAGCGATCCCCGCAGTGCACGCGCGACACCGTGCACGGCGCGTTGGCCGCGGCCAACCAGGCGGTGACGGCAGGACAGCAGGGGGAGCTTCGATTGCGCAACATGCGGGCAACAGCCGTCGTCTTCTGCTGCGACGCGTTGCACCGCCGTGCCGCGTGGGGGCACATCGGCGATTCGCGGCTATACTATTTTGCCGGTCGCCGGATCGCCCGGCAGACGCGCGACCACAGCGTTGTCCAAAACATGGTGGACGCAGGCTATATCGCGGCGGACCAGCTGCGGGCAGCGCCGCAGAGGAGCCGCCTGTTCGCGGCGCTTGGGGAACCTGCCAATTTCGCGCCGGTTGCCGAGGAGATCGCGATCGAGGGCGGCGACGTGTTCCTGCTCTGTACCGATGGTGTCTGGGAGCAGGTGACGGAGCAGGACATGGAGCAGGCGCTCGCGCACGCGTCGTCGGCCGCGGACTGGCTTGCGCGCATCGAGGCGCGCGTGCTGGAGGTACAGCGGGAGCGGCAGGACAATTTCTCGGCGGTGGCGATCTGGTGCAGCGAGCGGTCGGCCGGTCCGGCCGGTGCAACGGGATCGCAGATGATGGGAACGCAATGGACGTGATGGGAACGATGGCAAGGACCGCAGCGCTGCTCGCCTTGGCGGGTGCATTGGGCGCGGGTTGCGCATCGTCTCCGCCAGCGGCCAGCGGACAGGCCGGCGGCACCGCCACTTCGCAGGCACCGCCACCAACGCCGGCACCGGCGCCGGTTGCGGCACCGCCCGCGCCTCCCACCGAGGCGCAGATCCGCGAGGACAGGGCGCAGGCGCAGAAACTTGCGCTCGAGGCCGTCGACCAGCTGCAAAACGGCGACGAGCCCGCCGCCCGCGCCACGCTCGACCGGGTACAGGCACTGGATCCCAACAACGAGCTGGCGCGCAAGCTTGCCGAGCAGATCCGTGCCGACCCGGTGAAAGAGCTCGGCGCGGCCAACTTCCGCTACACGGTGCAGCCCGACGACACGCTGTCGAAGCTCGCGCAGCGGTTCCTCGGCGACCGGCTGCGCTTCTATATCCTCGCGCGCTACAACGACATCGCCAATCCCAGCCGGCTCCAGGCCGGCCAGTTGATCAAGATTCCGGGCAAGGAGCCGCCGCCCGCGCCTGCCGGCACGGCCCGTGCCGGTCAGCGCCCCATCGAGCCGGTCGAGACGCTGACGAGGCCCCCGACCGAAGCGGAGCGCCTCTACCGGCAAGGTGTTGCGCAGAAGAATGCGGGCAATCTGGACGCGGCCCTTGCGGCATTCAGCGACGCCGCGCGGCGCGAGCCCGGCAACTCCGAGTACGCGAAACAGGCCGAGGCAGCGCGCAACGAGCTCGTGCGCCGCTACGACCGTGACGCGACGCAGGCGTTCCAGCGGCAGAACCTGGACCTTGCGATCAAGAGCTGGGATCGCGTGCTCGCGCTCGATCCCGAGAACCAGAAGGCAAAGCTCGAGCGCGCCCGCGCCGAGGACTTGAAGAAGCGCCTGCAGGACAAGTTCGGCACCAAGTAGCGCGATCCGGCGCTCCTCGTTGCGTCGGCGGATCCGTCAGGGGCGTTGCATTGCGCCGCCGGCGCCCCGCGCGTCTTTGCCGGCCGGCGTGCCACGCACCGCCGCCAGGCGGCTTGCCGCACGGGTGTTCTTCGGATCGATGCGCAGGCTCGTTTCCCAATAGCCGATTGCAAGCACCATGTCCGTGTCGGCCACCCGCACACCCTTCTCGTAATACTCGTTGCCGAGCGCGCGGCGCAGTGTTTCCGCCCGGGCGCTCCATTCCGGCATCTTCTCGCCGCGCAGCGACAACGCCTGGTCGTAGAGGCTCAACGCGTCCTCGCGCGCGCCCTGTGCTTCGGCCTCGCGCGCGCGCTCGTAGACCACGGCGCCGATCTGCGCACGCGCCGCACGGTCGTTGGGGTGCGCTTCCACGTAGCGACGCAGTTCGCGCAGGCCGCCGCTTCGATCCCCGGCGCGGAACATCTCGATGCGCTGCTCGAGATCGTAGCCGTCGGACGGTTCCGCAGGGCGGACCGAGGCCGACGTCGCGGAATCCATTCCATTGTCGGTGCGTGCACGCGCGGAGCGATCGGCCTGCGTACGGCTCACTCGCTGCCGCTCGATCTCGCGCAGCACCTTTGCCGCCTCCGCGTTGCCGGGATCGGCGGCGAGGACGCGCAGCATCGCCGCGGTCGCGCGCTCCATGTCGCCGGTACGAAGCGCCGCGTTGCCGGCCGCAAGCTGCTCGGCGGTGACGCGGCCGATTTCCGCCCGGGTCGCGGCGAGCGCGTCCCGAAACGACCGCTCCTCGGGGTCGAGCAGCGTCAGCGCTTGCCATTGGCTCGCGGCGCGCGAAAGGTCGCCGCTCTTGGCGTACTGCTCGGCCAGTCCGCGATGCCGCGCGATGCTGCGAGCGAGCGCCGGATCGACGGGGGCGGACGACGCAGCGACAGGCGCGCCGGAACGCGTCGGCGCCTCGGCACACGCGGCGACCAGCGCCGCAAGAAGCAGCGAAAGCACATGATGGCGACTCATCGCGATGCGGCGCGCGACGTGCGGGGCGTGAACACCTGGAGCCGCGACTTGAACGTTTCCATGTCGTCGGTGCCGAACACCATCGAGCGGCGCAGCATGTACGGATAGGCGAAGAAGCCGTTGCCTCCCGGCGTCACCGTGGCGCCGATCTGCAGGCCGAGCCTCTGCAGTTCCGCCACGACGGCGTCGTTCACGTCGCCGTACGGAAACGCGTAGCTGACGGGTTTGACGCCGAGGCGTTCGGCGATCAGCGCGGTGGGACGCTCGATCTCGAGACGCATGCGGTCGCGATACTGCGCGGGTGTCTCGTTCGCCATGCGCAGCGCCAGGTTGCCGTGCGTCTTCGAGTGTGGCTGGATCTCGATCAGCCCCGAGCGCATCATCTCCTGCATCTGCGTCCATGTCATCGCATCGCTCGCGCCGACGAAATCGCTGTAGAGGAACACCGTGGCCGGGAAGCCGTACTTGCGCAGCACGGGGTAGGCGATCTCGTAGGTCGACTTGTAGCCGTCGTCGATCGTGAGCACGACGGATTTGGGCGGCAGCGCCTCCCGGCCCTCGAGAAAGCCGACGAGGCGCGACAGCGCTATCACGTGGTAGCCGTTACGCGCCAGGTACTCCATCTGCGCCTCGAAATCGGCGCGGGTGACCACCAGCCTGCGTTTGGGTGAACCGAAGCGGTGATAGCAGAGGATCGGAATCGTCTGGAACCCCTGTGCGGTGACGCCGAGCGGGCTCGGGCCCCTGAGCGGGATCGCGATCAACTCGCCGGCCGCGATCTTCTCCGTGCCATTGAACTCGGTGATCCACCAGCCCTTGCCGGCATCGCCCAGATGGCGCGCAGCGAGCGCGGCGGCGTCGTCGCCGGGTTGCGCCGCGACGATCGCGAATTCGTTGTCGCGGGCGACGACCGGCCCCCGCGGTGCCGTCGAGACGACGGGTGCGGACACATCCGCCTGCCGCGGCGGAGGCGCGCTTGCGCACGCGGCAAGCAGCAGAGCCAGCGCGCACGCGGCGGCGGCGGACCGGGGATCAGCGGGCTTTCGCATTCTTCGTGCGCGGCGCTTCGTGGCGCGCCTGCAGCGCTGCGGCAGTCTCGTCGAAGGCCGCATAGAGCTCGCCGAATTCGTCGCTGCGGGTGTCGGTGATGCGGTACTCGTAGCGGCCGCCGGCGAGTTCCGCGAGGGAATTGCGCAGCACACGCATCGGACCTGCGAGGCGCTGGGCGAGCAGGTAGCTGCCGACCGCGACCGCGATGCTCGTCACGAGGATCAGCAGGCCGAGCAGCGCAAGCGTGAGGTTCGCCACCGCTGCGAGGGGAGCCTGGAAGATGCCGAGGTGCACCTGGCCGATCTCGTTGCCCTGGAAAAGGATGGGGGCGCTGAAGTCGAGCACGTCGCGACCGTCGGCAAGCTTGTGCGTCTGCACGGCAACGCCCAGCTCGCGCGTGGACACCGGCCTCGCGGCGAGCGGCTTGTAGCGCTGCCCGATCTGTGCAGGTTCGTTCGATCCGCGGATTACCCCGCCGTCGTCCAGAACGACCAGGTAACTGAAATCCTGCCGGTCCACCGTTTCCTGCACGAGCACGTCGGTCGCCGCCCAGTCCTCGGCGAGCATCGGCACGGCATTTTGCGACGCCATGAACTTGACGAGCGATCCGCCATAGCCCGTCACCTGGTCCATCATCGCCTGGTACTGACGGTTGTAGAGGAACAGTGCGGTGATGCTCATCGTCACGGCGACCAGTGCGGCCATCAGCACCGCCCAGCGGACGCCGAGCGGGATGCGGCGCTTGCGATCGGCTTCCACGCCGGTTTCCGCGAGTTCGAGCGCCACCGCTTCGAGCGCCTCGGCCATCTCGGCGCCGGACTGAAAGCGCTTGTCGGGCTGCTTGCGCAGCGCCCGGTCGATCACACGCCGCAGCGAGAGCGGCAAGTCCGGCCGCAGCTTGTCGAGCGGCGTGGGCTCGGTCTTCGTGATCTTGTAGGCGACGGTGATGAGTGTCTCGCCGTCGAAAGGCAGCGTATTCGAAAGGAGCTGGTAAAGCACGACCCCTGCCGAAAACAGGTCGGAACGCGCGTCGGTCTTTTCGCCCAGAACCTGCTCCGGCGACATGTAGTGCGGCGTGCCCAGCACGTTCCCCACCTGCGTGGCCTGCGTAGCCTCGCTGTCCTCGATGCGGCAGATGCCGAAGTCGGCGACCTTGATCGTCGTCGTATTCTTCACCAGCATCACGTTGCCCGGCTTCACGTCGCGATGGACGATGCCCCTCCGGTGCGCATAGTCGAGCGCGCGCGCGAGCTGAATGCCGATCTGCACGACCTCGGAAACGGAGAGCAGGCGCTTTTCGCGCAGCAACATCGAGAGCGTCGGCCCCTCGACGTACTCCATGGCGATGTAGGGATGGCCGTTCTGGTCGCCGACGTCGAAGACGGTGACGATGTTCGGGTGCGACAGGATGCCGGCACCCTTCGCTTCGCGCAGGAAGCGGACGCGATATTCCCGGTCCTCGCGCAGCTGCGTCTTGAGAAGCTTGATCGCGACCGTGCGGTCGATGTCCGGGTCGTGCGCCCTGTAGACCCGGGCCATCGCGCCTTCGCCGATGGACTCCTGGATTTCGTAGCGACCTACACGTTCCATCGGGCCGGTCCTCGCATGCCGCGTGCACTGTCCCTATCGGGCAGCGGCAACGGCGGCGAGTATGCCAGAAAGACCGCGACGCGCGAGCGGGCAGGGGCTCGCGCCGCGGTTTTGGGCGCAGCCACACGGCAAACAGGCGGCGAAGACCCTCAGGTCGGGCCGGCCTGCGAGGCGACTCTTGACGCCGGTCAAAGTCCTCGTACTGCCGCGTACTATGGTGCATAAAGGATCTCTGGAAAAGCCGCAGGCGATGACCTGCGGCCCATGCAGAGGCTTCCCCGGGGCGGCGCAGCACGCGGGCAGGCCGCCGCAGGCGACGCCGCTCGCCACGAGCAGGAGGTCGTTGATGCAAGTTCCGCTGCAGGTCACGCTGCGCAATCTTCCGCATTCCGACGCACTCGAGCAGCGCATCCGCCGCAAGGTGGACAAGCTCGAGGCGCTGTCGCATCGCATCACGAGTTTCGTGGTGACTGTCGAGTCGCGTCACCGCCACCAGCAGCAGGGCCGCGAGTTCGCGGTCAGCTTGGACGTGCGCCTTCCCGGTCGCGAAATCGTCGTGAACCGCACGCACGACGAGGACGTCTACGTGGCGTTGCGCAATGCGTTCGACACGTTACGGCGGCAACTGGACGAGCTTGCGCGCATCCAGCGCGGCGAGGTGAAACCCCGCAAGACGGCGGGCGGTACGCCATGATCTTCCGCGACCGCGCGGACGCGGCGGAACGGCTTTCGGCTGCGCTTTTGCACCTCAAGGGTACCAATCCGCTGATCCTCGCGATTCCGCGCGGCGCGGTTCCGATGGGGCGCGTGCTGGCCGAGCGCCTTGGTGGCGAGCTCGATGTCGTTCTGGTGCGCAAGCTCGGGGCGCCGGGCTCGCCCGAGTTCGCCGTCGGCGCCGTGGACGAAACGGGCTGGACGTATGTCGCGCCGCATGCCGCGCAGGCGGGCGCCGATGCGGGCTATCTCGCGCGCGAGCGCGACGCGCAACTTGCGGTGCTGCGCACGCGACGCGCCAGTTACACGCCGGCGCGACCGCCGCTCGATCCCGCGGGCCGAGTGGCGATCGTCATCGACGACGGATTGGCCACCGGTGCGACGATGATCGCGGCCCTGCACGCCGTGCGCGCGCGTAACCCGTCGCGCCTGATCTGCGCCGTCCCGGTTGCAGCACCGGATAGCGTCGAGACGGTCCGGCCGTACGCTGACGAGGTCGTGTGCCTCGCGGCACCGGCGAATTTCTACGCAGTCGGCGCGCACTATATGCGCTTCAACCAGGTGAGCGACGACGAGGTGATCGCGACGTTGGCAGAGGTCGGGGCCGCGCGCATCGCGGGCGCGTAGGCGGCGCGTTCAGCGGTGTAGGTAACCGAGCTCACGCAATCCGGCGACGATTCGCTCGGCCATCGCGCGGTAGCCCGATTCGTTCAGATGGACGGTGTCGGCGCGCTGCGACCGTTGCGCAAGAAGCGAAGCGAGTCCGGCGTCGAGGAGCGGGATCTGCAGCGACTTCGCCGCCTCGGCATAAAGAGGGGCATCGTTGAGACCGTTGCCTCCGAGCCGGGGCACCGGCATCAGCACGATCGGCGTATTGGCGGCGCGTGCGTCCTGCGTACAGGACGCGAGTGCCTCGCGGATACCTTGCTCGGGCAGCCGCCGCAGGAAGTCGTTGCCGCCCAGCAGCACGAGAACGAGCTGCGGACGGTGCACGGCGAGCAGATCCGCGAGCCGGCCGCAGCCCTGCGCGGCGGTTTCGCCCGGGACGCCGGCATTGATGACCTGCCAGCCGGTGAGCGCTCCGAGGACCGCCGGGTAGCTCGTCTGCGGCGTCGCGCCCGTGCCATACGTGAGACTGTCGCCGAGCGCGATGACGGTGGCGCCGGCGGCGAGCGGCGCATGCGGTGGGGACTTGCTGCAGGCTGCAAGCAGCACGATCGCCGCGACGCATGCGAGCGCGCGAAGCGACGGTGCGCAGCAATCGATCGCACGGGTCCAGGCCATCGGGTCATGTTACCGTAAGCGTGCGGGGTGGCCGGTACCCACGCGACCTTGACGGATGTTGGCACAATCCTCCTTCCCCACGCGGCTCGTCGTCGACAGCAACCTGCTTGCGCTTGCCGAGCGCGCGTTCGGCCGCGCTGCCGGCGCGGATCCGATCGACGGGAACGCGGTGCGGATCCTGCTCGACGCCGAGCAGAACTTCCAGGCCTGGCTCGGGGCGATCAGCAACGCGCGACGCACGATCCTCTTCGAGAGCTACATCATTGCCGACGATGCGGTCGGCCGCGAATTCGTTGGCGCGTTGGTGCGCAAGGCGAAGGAGGGGGTACGCGTCTTTGCCGTGTTCGACTGGCTCGGATCGCTGTGGTCGGGGGCGCTCTGGCCGTTGCTGCGCGATGCCGGAGTCGAGTTGCGCATCTTCAATCCGATGCACTTCACGAGTCCGCTTGGCTGGCTGTCGCGCGATCACCGCAAGACGATCGCGATCGACGGGGAAGTCGGTTTCGTCAGCGGGCTTTGCGTCAGCGGCAAGTGGCTCGGCGATCCCGAACGGCAGCTGGAACCCTGGCGTGACACGGGCGTGGAAATCCGAGGTCCCGCCGTTGGCGCACTGGAGCGCGCGTTCGCGCAGGTGTGGTCGGCGAGCGGCCATACGCCGTTTCCCCACGAGCTTCTCCTGCAACCGGCGGATGCCCGGCGCGTGGGCGACACGCGGTTGCGGGTCGTCGCGGGAATTCCCAACGCAACCGGCACGTTCCGCCTCGACCTTGTCATCGCTTCGATGGCACACCGGTCGCTTTGGCTCACCGATGCCTACTTCGTCGGCACGGCGCCTTACGTGCAGGCACTGGCTGCCGCCGCGCGCGATGGGGTGGACGTTCGCCTGCTGGTGCCGGGCGCGAGCGACATCCCGGGATTGTCGCCGATGTCGCGCGCCGGCTACCGGCCGTTGCTCGAGGCCGGCGTCCGCGTGTTCGAATGGAACGGCACGATGCTGCACGCGAAGACCGCGGTGGCGGACGGCGCATGGTCGCGCATCGGTTCCACCAATCTCAACATCGCAAGTTGGCTGCAGAACTACGAGCTCGACGTCGCGATCGAGGACGAAGCGATCGGCGCCGCGATGGCCGAGCAATACGAGCGCGACCTCGAGCATGCGACCGAGATCGTGCTGACCGAGCGCAACCGCGTCCGGCGCGCGCAGCCGCGAACTGGGCCGCCGGTGCGCCGCGCGAGCGCGGGAAGCGCGGGCCGCGCGGCAGCGGGCGCGTTGAGCGTGGGCAGCGTACTCGGCGCGGCGCTGACCGATCGTCGCGTGCTCGCTCCAGCCGAGGCCGGGCTGGTCGCTCGCATGGCCGTTACCGCCATCGTGATCGCTATCGTCGCTGCCTTCTGGCCGCGGCTCGTTGCATGGCCGCTGGCGGTAGTCGGCGTCTGGATCGGTCTTGCATGGATCGGCAAGAGCATCGACCTGCGGCGCGAAGCCAGGCGTCGCGCCGATGAAGGTGGCGCGGAACCCGAGGCGAGCGGATGCGGCGCCAACGCGCCATCGCCGACGCGACCTCGCGGCCCCGACTAGGCGGTCGGCCGGCCGCGCGCTGGTCTGCCGAGTCGGTCATCGGCTATAATTCGCCGCTTCGCGCCCGTAGCTCAGTTGGATAGAGTACCTGGCTACGAACCAGGGGGTCGTGGGTTCAAATCCTGCCGGGCGCGCCAAAATTCAAGGACTTAGGCCACCTCTTTGGTGGCCTTTGTCTTTCAGCGTAGTAAATTCGTAGTAACTTTACCCCGCCCGAAGGCCACCACGGCGATCCACCCAGTGCGCCAAGTGCTCGGTGGCGAGGTGCGCATACCGCTGCACCATCTCCGCCGACGCCCATCCCCCCAGTTCCTGCAGCACGTTGAGCGGGGTTCCATCCTGGGCGTGCCAACTCGCCCAGGTGTGTCGCAAATCATGCCAACGAAACCCCGACCCAATTTGCGCCCGCTCGAGTGCACGCCGCCAAGCCTTCGTGGCCACCTGCGTGATGGGTTTGCCGCGATACGGAAATACCCACCTCGCATGTTTGCCCTGCTGGCCCCGCAATACAACGACAGCGTGCTTCGATAGCGGGACACCGATCGCCTTCTTCGCCTTGGCCTGATCCGGGTGAATCCACGCGACCCGGCGTTCGAGGTCGACCTGGGTCCACTCCAAGTGCGTGACGTTTCCGCGCCGCAGGCCTGTTTCAAGCGCAAACTGGGTCATCGCTCGCTGATGCTCGGGCAACTCGCCGACGAGCCGTTCCGCTTGTTCGCGCGTAATCCAGCGAATACGCCGGGCCGGCTCCTTGAGCATCTGCAATCGGCGACCTTCTACGCGCGATACACGCGAAATCGCAGCTGACCGGCGGCTTTCAACGCGCGCGAAGGCGCGGTACCGACCCTCTGCCGTCACTCGCCGTGCCGCGCTGGCCGACTGCAACGCAGCGATACCGGTCGTAACGCTCGGCACGGTGCGGGCCTCCTGTCGGCCACTTCCCATCGTCCGATCATCCAGAAAATCGCCACGCCAATGACGAGTTTCAGAGTGCAGCTGGCATAGGCCGACGGCCGCTCGAAGGGCCGCGGTCGGGCCCGGCCTTGAACTTTCGGTCTCGGTCATGAGCACGCACCGGAACCCGCGCCCGAAAACCGATGGTCGGGACCGCTCGTTCGCTATCTGACTGCCGGTTGAATAGCTGGCCCACTCGCCCATTGGGCAGCGCGCCGCGTCGTCTGCCGGATGCCCCGTTCCGTATTGGGCAACATGCGTGTCAGCTCGGAGAGCTCCATCAGCCGTTGCCCCCACGCAAGCGGGGGCGCAGCGTCGGACCAGCCTCATCAGGTCAGCAACGGAAACGCCACCGCGCCGGCCGGCGAGGCCCAGTTGCGAACCAGCTCGGCAATCATCGAGGTGGTGCTGTTCAGGCGCACGCCCGCGCGCTCCATGCGCCGCCAGGCCATCTCTTCGGCAATCTGGTTGCCCGAGCCACAGGCATCGCAGACCACCTGCACGTTGAAGCCTTCCTCGACGGCGCTGATCGCGGGCGCGACCATGCAGACATCGGTCGTCACGCCCGCCATCACGAAGTTGCGCTTGCCGGTGGCGCGGCAGGCCGTGGCGAAGTCCTCGTCCTCCCAGGCGTTCACCAGGCCCTTGCGCTTGATGCGCGCCGCGAACTCGTTCGGTGCGATCGCTTCAAGCTCCGGCATCAGCGGGCCCTGGATGTGGGTGTTGGTCTCCTGGCTCGAGGTCAGCACCAGGGGCATCCCGCTGCCCTTGGCGAACTTGGCGAGGATCACCACGTTGCGCTGGAGCAGCTCGAGCGGCGTGCTCTTGGCCCAAGTGTTGGTGCCGACCTGGTGGTCGATCAGGATCATTGCGGTGTCTTGGATGTCGAAGGGTTTCATGCTCGGTTCTCCGGTGAGCCTATGGAGGGAACTAGGCGGTGCACAGGTTCGGTACCGCCACTTTGGAAAACAAGTGCGGCGACGCGACCGCGCTCGACGGATAGGCCGCCAACGCGCCCATGAACTCCGGGTGGGTGAATGCCTGACGAAAGTGCGCAACTGGATTCCCACAACGCATAGTTCAGGAACACGCAACTGCCGCCGTTGCCGCGATGCAACTGGGTCGAGATGTAGCCGGGCTGGCGCTTCATCCAGTTGGCATCGTGGGCCCAGGCGTCGAGCAAGGCATCGACATCCTTGGCATCTACGGTGAAGACGTTGATCAGCACCACCGGCGCGAGGGTTTCGCCGAGTTGCTGCTGAATCGGGACCAGCGGGTCTAGCGGGCGCAGTTGGAGCATGGGCATTGCTTCGGTGTGGTGGCTATCGATCAAACACGCGGTGCATTGACGTGCAGAACCATCTTGCCGCGCGCCTTGCCGGTCTCGCCGAGGCGGTGTGCGTGCGCGGCATCGGCGAGCGCGAACTCCTGTCCGACGAGCACGCGCAGGCGCCCCGCATCGACACGCTCGGCCAGTTGCGCCAGCACCGCGCCGCGCGGCGGCGTGAAGACGAACGCCGCCCGCACGCCAGCGGCCGCGGCGCGTTCGGGCGGCGGCGGCATCGCCGTGGCGACCAGGATGCCGCCCGGCTTCATCACGCCCCACGACGCTTCCTGCGTCGGCCCGCCAATCGTGTCGAGCACGATGTCGATGTCGCGCGCGTGGTCCTGGAAGCGCTGGCTGCGGTAGTCGATGACCTCGTCGGCGCCGAGCGAGCGCACGAGCGCGACGCCGTCGCCGCTCGCAGTGGCGATCACGTGCAGGCCCGCGTCCTTGGCCAGTTGCACCGCCACAATGCCGAGCGCGCCGGCGCCACCGTGGATCAGCACACGCATGCCGCGTTCGATCTGCGCGTTGTCGACGAGCGCCGTCCACGCCGCTTGGCCGGCCATCGGCAGTGCCGCCGCAGCGACAAAGGCGAGCGTGCGCGGCTTCAACGCGACCTGCGACGCGTCGACCGCCACGTACTCGGCGTAGGTGCCGCCGCGCGCGAACTCGGCATAGAAGCAGACCTCATCGCCGGGCTTGAAGGTCGTGACAGAGCCGCCGACGGCATCGACCACGCCGGCCGCGTCCCAGCCAAGCGTGACCGCAAACGCCTTCGGCAGCCCGTGCGCCATCGCCCCGGCACGGATCTTCCAGTCGATGGGGTTGTGTATTCCGACGGAAGGTGACCGAGGTTTCCGACGGATGATGACCGCCGAATCCGACGATGTTGACCGGTGAATCCGACGGATGATGACCGTTTTTGCGGCCATGTCGGAAACCGCGGTCAAGGTGGTCGGAACGGTGGTCACGATGCCCGGAAATCGGGGTCGTGATCGCGGTGGCGACGTTGCTGTGCGTGGTAATTCGAACCTTCGACTGGGTACGCTCGCTCCCTTTTGCTCAGGGAGCCTGCGGTGCCAGCCAACCGGATTACCATGCGCCGAATTCGAGAAGTTCTCCGTCTCAAGCACGAATGCGGGTTGCCTAACGCCCGGATCGCCGCCGCGTTGGGTATCGCCAAGGGTTCGGTGGCGAACTACCTGGCCGCCGCCACAGCCGCCGGGCTGGCACACAGCGAAGCGCAGGCACTTGACGACGCGGCGCTGAACGCGCGGTTGCATCCGCAGCGCTACGTCTATCCGCAGTTTGCCGTTGCGGACTTCGGCCAGATCCATCGCGAGCTGCGACGCAAGGGCGTCACGCTGCAATTGCTGTGGGAGGAGTACCGGGCGCAAGCTCAAGGCGTTCCCTACAGCCGATCGCGCTTCTGCGAGCGCTACATCGAGTTCCGGCAGTTGCTGCGCCGCTCGATGCGGCAGATCCATGTCGCCGGCGAGAAGCTGTTCGTCGACTACGCCGGCCCGACCGTCCCGCTGATCGACCCGGCCAGCGGCGAGATCACCCGTGCGCACATCTTCGTCGCGGTGTGGGGCGCGTCGAACTACACCTACGCCGAGGCCACCGCCGCCGAGTCGAAGGCTGACTGGATCGCGGCGCACGTCAACGCGCTGACGTTCTTTGGCGGTGCGCCGGCGCTCCTGGTGCCCGACAATCCTCGGGCCTTGATTCGCGACCCGGACCGCTACGAGCCGATCGCCAATCGCACCTACGAAGCCCTGGCCGAGCATTACGGCTGCGCCATCTTGCCGGCACGGCCGCGCAAACCGCAGGACAAGGCCAAGGTGGAGGCCGGGGTGCTGCTGGTCGAGCGCTGGATTCTGGCCCGGCTGCGGCATTGGCGTTTCCACAGCCTGGCCGAACTCAATACCGCGATCCGGCAGCTGCTCGGTGAACTCAACGACCGGCCGTTCCAGAAGCTCGAGGGCTCCCGTCGCAGCTGGTTCGACCTGCTCGACCGGCCAGCGTTGCGGCCGTTGCCGGCCACCGCGTTCGAGTACGCCGACTTCAAGCGGGCACGGGTCTCGCGTCTCGATTACCACGTCGAACTCGCGCACCATTACTACTCGGTGCCGCATGCCCTGGTCGGGCAGGAGGTCGAGCTGCGGATCACCCGCACCACGGTCGAGGTGCTGTTCCGTCATCAACGGATAGCGAGCCACGCCCGCTCCAATCGCCGCGGTGGCTACACCACGATCCCGGAGCACATGCCGGCGGCGCATCGTGCGCATCGAGAATGGACGCCGGCCCGGCTGTTGCACTGGGCGGCGACCATCGGCATCGCGACCGGGCACCTGGTCACGCATCTGCTCGAATCCAAGCCGCATCCCGAGCAAGGTTACCGCGCTTGCCTCGGTTTGCTCGCGCTGGCGCGCAAGTACGGCGACACGCGACTCGAAGCCGCCTGCGTGCGCGCGCTCGCACTCGGCGCCAAGACCCGCAAGTCGGTCGCCTCCATTCTCGCCGCCGGGCTCGACCGCCAGCCGGCCACGGCCATACTCTTTGCCGACACCGTTGTGCCCGAGCACGGCAACGTGCGCGGTCCCGAGTACTACCACTGACCCGTTGAAGGAGATCGTTCGATGCTGACTCAACAAACCGTCACGCACCTGCGCACCCTGCGCCTCGATGGCATGGCCCGCGCCTTCGAAGAGCAGCTCACCCAGCCGGTGGCCACCGGCCTCGCCTTCGAAGATCGCTTCGGCCTGCTGGTCGATCGCGAACTCGCCTGGCGCGACACCCGGCGCCTGGAACGGCTGCTCAAACAGGCCAAGCTCAAGTATCCCGAAGCTTGCATCGAGGACCTCGACACCCGCAGCGCCCGCGGTCTCGATCCGCGCCAGCTCGCGAGTCTCGCCAGCGCCGACTGGATTCGCAGCGGCCACAACGTCCTCATCACCGGCGCTACCGGCCTCGGCAAGACCTGGCTCGCCTGCGCGCTGGGTCAAGCCGCCTGTCGTCAGGGCTTCGCCGTCTTCTACACTCGTTTCGGTCGCCTGCTCGAAGAACTGCGCATCGCCCACGGCGACGGCAGCTTCAGCCGGCGCTTGCAGCAACTTGCCCGTACCGATCTCCTGATCCTCGACGATTGGGGCCTCGCGCCCATCGGCCAGTCCGAACGCAATGATTTGCTCGAACTGCTTGACGATCGCACCACCGGCAAAGCCACGCTCATCACCAGTCAACTGCCGGTCGAACATTGGTACGCGTATCTCAACGACCCCACCTTGGCCGACGCTATCCTCGATCGCATCGTGCATGGCAGTCATCGCCTCATGCTCAAGGGTGAATCATTGCGCAAGAAGACCGCTGACAAAGGATCGAAAAAGTCGTGAACGCGAACTGCTTCACAACCGCGCCGCGCCACCCCACGGAAGCTACCCAATGACCTGCAGCCTCCCTACATGCGCTTGCAGGGCTTCCTGGCTGCCCCGCTGTGGTGCATCCGCTCTCGACCACCGAAATTGACAACGATGATGACCGACCACGCTAAAATCTGAACTCCACGCACCGCAACTCACCACGCGGTCAACATCGTCGGATTCATCGGTCAACTTCGCCGGAATACGCAATGGGGTTGACGCCGGCTGCCACCACGCGCACCAGCAGATCGCTGGCGCCGCAAGCGGGCACTGGTGCGTCCTCGAGCTGCATCTGCTCGGGGCCGCCGTAGGCATGGATGCGAATGGCTTTCATGGGACGCATGGTCGGCTGATTCATCCGCGAGCAGAAGTGCGCAAAACGGGAATGACCTTTCCATCCGTGGCATAATCTATCCTGCATGGGCGATCTCTCTGCGCTGCATGACATGACCCTGTTCGTAGAGGTCGCTCGCACCGGCAACTTCAGCCGCGCCAGCGCTCACCTCGGCGTGCCCGGTGCCACGCTGTCGCGCCGCATCGCCGCGATGGAGCACGAGTTCGGCGTGCGCCTGTTCGACCGCACCACGCGCCGGGTCGAACTTACCGACGCCGGCCGGCGCTACTTCGAGCGCTGCGCGCACCTGGTCGACGAAGCGCGCCTGGCGCAGGAGGCGCTGCGCGAATCGGCGGCCTTGCCGACCGGGCATGTGCGTGTCTCTATGCCGGTCGACCTGGGGGTGTTCGTGATCGGCCCGCTGCTGCCCGAGTTCGCGCGCCAGTTCCCGGGCATCAGCTTCGACCTCGACCTGTCGCCGCGCCACTCCGACCTGGTTGGCGAGCAAGTCGACGTTGCGATCCGTCTGGGCGGCGTCAAGGACGAGCAGCTCGTCGCGCGGCGCATCGGCGCCATCGAGCAGGCGCTGTTCGCGTCGCCGGCCTACCTCGACCTGCGCGGGCGGCCCATCCAGCCGGCCGATCTGGTCGAACACGAGTGCATCTTCGTGCGCAATCCGCAGCGCCAGGCGCTATGGCAACTGCAGCGCGATGGCGAGTCGACACAGGTTGCCGTGCGCGGGCGGTTCATGGTCAACAACCTGGGGCTGATGCGCCTGCTCGCCGAGCGCGGCATGGGCATCGCGGTGCTGGCGCCGCCGCTGGTCCGCGAGGCCGTGGCCCAGGAGCGCCTGGTGCAGGTGCTGTCGGAGTGGGGTGTGCCGCGCTTGCCGATCCAAGCCGTGATGTCGTCGCGCCTGCAGCCGGTCAGCGTCAAGGCGCTGGTCGATTTCCTCGCGGCGCGGCTGGCGCTGCTCTGAGGCTTGGGTCAGTCGGCAGTAGCGAAGGACCGCAATCACAAACTCTGGTGTGCTCTACACCTTCAGCAAAGGGCAAGCTTCAAGGTGGACGGTCGTTCACCTAGCCTGGATTTCCACGCGACGGGATTCGACTAACAGTAGCGGTGCGCCAGCGTCTACGCGCGTCCCCTAATCAGGGGATCGTACTCGTTAGTCATGTGGTGCGCCTACGGCCGGCCATTCCGCTGGCCGTTTGGTCGGCAAGCTCGATCGGTGCGGTGATGCGGCCACGACTGCCAGCCTCGTCAACAGCCCCTATCCCATAGCGAAGGCATCCCCACAACGGATGGGGGTGGCCCGGCTATTGACAACCATCGCTTGTATGTAGCAGTATGCAGGCATGGGTATAGGGGCACCAAAAGACTTAACACAGTGCCGCCGCTACTTCGCGGAACCGTCGCACCCGCGGCAGCGCATGTATGAGGCGTTGCGCGCCTATTTCCTGGAAGGGCGTGCTTCCCAGGAAGTGGCGCGCGACTTCGGCTATACCCCCGGCTCCTTTCGCGTGCTCTGTCACGCGTTCCGCCGCGATTCCGATCCGCGGTTCTTCATCTCCCCGCCGCCCGGGCCGCGCGAGCAGCCGAAGAAGGCCAAGGCACTCGATCTGGTGATCGCGTTGCGCAAGCAGAACCACTCGGTCTACGAGATCGCCACCGCGCTCAAAGCGCGCGCGCTGCCGTTGAGTCCGACCGCGGTGCGCGAGGTGCTGCGCGCGGAAGGCTTCGCCCCGTTGCCGCGGCGCCTGGATGAGGAGCGGCCCGCGCAGCCGGGACCGACGGTGGAGCCGGTGGCGGACGCGCGCGCCTTCGGGTTGACCCCGGGGACCAAGTTCACCACCCGCGTGGGCGGGCTGTTTCTGTTTCTGCCCGATCTGGTGCGCCTTGCGGTCGAGACCTTGGCGGTGAAAGCCAAGTTGCCGGGCTCGCAAATGATTCCGGCACCGCATGCCTTACGCGCGGCACTCGCGCTCAAGCTCTGGTCGATCGAGCGCAAGAGCCACGTCATGGCGCTGGTCGCCGACCCCGGCTTGGCCTTGTTCTGTGGCTTGAACGCGATGCCGAAGAAGAGCTACCTCAGCGAATATTCCTCGCGCCTCGACCATGCCCGGACCACGAGCCTGTTGGCCGCCTGGCACCGTGCGGTCGCGCACGACGCACTGTTCCCCGGCGCCTCGTTCAACCTCGATTTCCACTCAGTCCCCTATTACGGGGAAGACCCGCAGGCCGAGCGCCATTACGTCTCGATGCGTAGCCGCGCGCAGCCCTCGGTGCTCACCTTCCTGGCGCAAGACGCCAGCGGGCGGGCGTTCTGCTATTCCAATGCCGATCTGCGCAAGGGCGAAGAGGCCGAAGAGATCTTCCGCTTCATCGCCTTCTGGAAGCAGCACCACGGACAGCCTCCACGCCATCTGGTGTTCGATTCGCGACTGACCACCTACGCTCACCTCGCGCGGCTCGATGGCTTGGGGATCACGTTCATCACGCTGCGGCGGCGCTCGCCAAGCCTGCTCGCGGAAATCGCCGGCCTGGCGCCCTCGGCCTGGCGTCGGGTGAGCCTGGATGTCCCGGCGCGCAAGTACAAGACCCCGCGCGTGTTCGAGCAGCCGGTCACCCTCGAAGGCGCGACCCTTCGGCAATTGTTCATCCTCGATCTCGGCCACGAGGAGCCGACGATCCTGCTCAGCAATGATCGGCAGAGCACCCCGGCCAAGCTCATTGCCCGCTACGCGCAGCGCATGCTGATCGAGAACGCGCTCTCCGACGCGGTGCGCTTCTTCCACATGGATGCGCTGTCCTCGGCCGTGGGTCTCAAAGTGGATTTCGACATGGCGCTGCTGGTGATCGCCAGCGGCCTCTACCGTCTGCTCGCGCAGCGCATGCGCGGCTACGCCGAGGCCCAGGCCCGCCACATCTTCCGTGACCTGGTCGACACCCCAGCCGACGTGCGCATCTCCGAACGCGACGTGCATCTGCGCTTCCACCGCCGCGCGCACTTGCCGATCATCATCGCATCCGGGATACTCAACGCGCCGGTCAACGTGCCTTGGTGGAACAATTACACCCTGAGCATGAGCGCTTGAGGCGGACCGAAAACAGCTCCGGTGTTAGTCCAATCACCTCGCGTGGAAATCCAGGCTAGGGCATTGTGGCGGTTCGGCCCGATCATCAACGGCCAACGGATGACCCGATCAGCCGAAGTGGTTTGGCGAAGCGGTTCGCGAGCTAGGCCGTCGTGATCAGGGCCGGTTCTGCCGGTAGCCGCCTCGGATGTGCGGCCTCATCCGCGAGTCGCTCGAACACAGCTAACTGGCAAGGGAGGCAGTAATGATCACCGTGATGACGCAGTTCAAGTTCCCGCGCCCTGTCCCGGTCGAGAGGGCGCGCGAGGCCGCGCTTGGCTCGGCCCCGAGGTACCGGGGCGTGCCGGGGTTGATCCGGAAGTACTTCGCCCTTTCTCCCGACGGCATGAGCGGGGCCGGCATTTATCTATGGAAGTCGCGCGAGGACGCGGATCGCATGTACAACAGCGAAGAATGGCGGGCGTTCGTGCGTGAAAGATATGGCTCCGAGCCGACGTTCACCTATCTGGAGACACTGGTCGTCGTCGACAACGTACGGAGCGAGATCGTCTCGGATTCGTAGAAGCAGGCGAGAGGCGGTTGCGTTGTCAGGCTCGCATGTTAGCCGCGCCAGGCCGACTGCAAACCGCGAGGGTCCGGTTAGTTAAGACGCGGATGCCTGCAAAGGGTCGTTCAGAGTCAACTCCGTCCCGGCGCTGACCAGCGGCTCCGCGATCTACAGCGGACCTTGACGCATCGATGGCTGCAGCGGGTCACCCAGCGGCCACTCGGTCGAATCGCGTCAACGCCGGCAGCCGGCCAGGAGCCGCCGTTTGAGCCCGGCTTGGTTCTCGCTCGGTACCGGACGTTGGACCGAGGCCACTTTTCGGGGCTTGGATCGGTTGATTCTCCTGTAGCAGAGAGCCGCGGAGCCAACCTGCGACGCGCGACAGATGCGGGCTGTCGTTGAAGCATCGCTACTTCACGCCGTATTCCTGAGCGGTTTCCCACGCCACCTGTTGCAGGTGCGCAGCGACATCGGCGGGCAGTCCGGCCGTGTAGGCGTTGCCGACGGGCGACTTGCCAAGGAGCGATGCGTACACCGTGCACGCGGCCAGGTAGGTGCCCGCGAGGCTCGGGTGCCGCTTGTCGGGCGCGTAGAGCTCGAGGTCCGGCTTCCGCGCCACGGACTTCGCGAAGGCGAGTCCCGCGGGCACGACCTGGGCACCATTGGTCTTGCCCGCGATGGTGTACTGCTCGGCAAGTTGGCCCGTCATCTCGGGCTTGTCCTTGTACGCCCAGGACATGAACAGGATCGGGCGCGCGCCGTTGGCCCGGATCGTATCCGCGTGCTTCTTCGCATACTCGTGGAACACGGACTTCAGCTTCGCGTGTATCGGGCACTGGCTGCAGTCCATGATCATCACGGCGTCGAACTGCCGCCCGGGCGGGTTGAAGCTGATCTCGTTATCGCCGACGAACGAGTACCTGCCGATGCGGTCGGGCCCGAGATAGCTCGCGACGTCGTGCCAGTCGATGCCCGAGCCACTGATTGTCACCGACACACCGCGGTGCGTGATCGACTTGTCGCCGCGGGTGAGCTGCGACACGTGCCCGTGCATGCTGTTGTTGTAATAGAAGAAGCTGTTGCCGACCCACAGCAGCGTCTGCGGCGGGCCGCTCGAAACCGCCGGTGTAGCGGATGGGTTTGGGACCTGGGTCGCACAGCCTGTGATGGCGAGCAGGACGAGCAGCGGCCCGAAGACGCGGTACAGGGGGAGGGTCATGACTTGGGTCCTATCGACACCGAATGGGTGGGGGCTCCCCGCGAGGATAGCGGATGGCGGACGACCTGTGGACGACGTGCCGGTCTGCGTCACCGAAGGGGTGGCTGCGCGTTCGCGACATCGGTCACCGACAATCGTCGAACGTGCAGGTCCGCTCGGGGTCGTACTGCGACCTTCAGCGATCCAACCGCTCGCGTTCAGACTCGACGGTCGCAGACCGGCCACAACCAGACCGTCGTCACCACCCGCCAATCGGCATCGGAAGGACTGCCAGGAGAAGGGCGCCGCGGCCCCCGGCGTTCGCGACGTCGGCAGCCCGCGGCAAACCCGCTTCGAGGTTGCGAAGTCGCTTCATCCGCGCTTCGTTAAGTCTTGCGGTCAGTGGCCCTGATCGTGCGGTACGACACAGGTTGCGACAGCCGTCGTGGCGTTGCCTGCGCGATCGGTCGCGTTTGCCGACAGCGTGTAGGTGCGTCCCGGTCCATCGCCAAGGCGTGTCGCCCGAACGGAAATGATCCGCGGAGCGAGACCGGTGCCGGCCGTCACGGTGTCGGGCTGTCCCGGTGCCGCAGCTTCGCTGCTTGCAACGCTGGTATTGAAGGACGACAGGCCGGACAATCCGTCCTGTGCCGCAACGGTCGCGACATTCACGAGCTTGTTGTTCGGGGGCCAGATCTCGCATCCGGCCGCGGGCAAACCCGAGATCGAAGGCGGTGTCTTGTCGAGTTGCACGACCAGGGTCTTGGCGGTCTCGGCATTGCCTGCGTTGTCGGTCGCATAGTAGGTGACCGTCGTCTGGCCCTCGGCGTTGATGGTCAGCGAAGCACTGCCACCGTTGACGCTCCCGACGCCGACCTGGCCGCCGGCCGTGGAAAACGTAATCTGCTTGACGCCCGAGCCGTTCGCGTTGTCGGTCGCGGTCAGCGTCACGGTCACGTCGGCATTGTTCCAGCCGTTGGCGTTGGCGGGCGGGTTCGCCGCCGCAACCGTGGTCGGGGCCGACAGGTCGGCCCCGACCGTCGCCTGTGCGACTCGCTGCAGCTGCACGGCGACGTAAGGCGCGATCCCCAGTTCGGCCGCTGCCATTTCACCAGCCCCGAGGCTCAACGCATTGCGGCCGGTGAGCGTCTGGAACAAAACCAGTGCACTGAGGTAGGAGCCGTGCTTGCTCGCGTGCAGATAGTCGTCCCACCACAGGTTGGTCTTGTCCCCCGGCACCGCGACGGTATACGTTCCCTCGGCGTTATAAAAGCCGTCGCGCTTCGCGACATCTTCGTCCAACGCGCGCTGAAACGCGTCGCCGACCGGGATCACGCCGGCGAGACTGGGATTCGCGATGACGTTGGCGCGTCCAGGGATCGGCTGCAACTTCGCGGCAAAGCTTGCCCGCAGGTCTGCCGTCATGCCTGCAAGTCCCGTGTCGGTGTAGTAGAGCGTGTCGGGGTAGCCGTCTGGACGGGTCGGAACGCCGTTAACAATCAAGGTGTCGACGATCGGCCGGCCGTCCGGGACGGTCGGATAGTTCGCATCGGCGATGGTGGCAAGGTGCGGAAAGACCATGTCCGGCCGCGCCCAAGTCTGCGTCAGGTACACCTTCGTGTCGGCGCTGGCGTTCGGGTTCGCCGGGATGACGCGTGAGGTCGTGTTGCTGCACGCCAACGGCGTACCGAGTGCAAGCCTGCAGGCCGCATCGCTGCCGTATATCGCCTGATACATGCTCCTTTCCGTGAAGGTCTCGGCAGCGCCGAGGTGGACGTACTTCTCGATCTTGTCGACGTACGCGCTGAACTGGGGAAGGTTCGCGTTGGCGCCGCGCCCTGACGGCAGCGCAGCGTCGCTCTGCTCCTGCAGCACCACGATGTCCCACTTGCGCTTGGCGATGTTGCCGCGCAGGTCCCAGTCGGCGTTGGCCGTATTGAGGAAGTGTCCACGCAGCGTGGCGGCGTTGCGCGCCGACATCGACACGTTGAACTCGAAGCCGGCCTGGTCGGCGAGTCGCTTGAAGATGCCCGGGACGCCGCCCCACGGATGCGGCTCCCACGCGCGCGTGCCGGTCGTGTCGGTGAAATTCGGATCTGGCAGATCCGGCCGCGGCCGGGTCAGGTCGTCCACGTTCGCGGTGTTGTAGCTCATCACCGGATCGAGACGCCCGAACGTGTAGCTGTTGCCGACGAACAGGATCGAACTCGGAGCGGCGATGACGGCGGAACTGGCGGTAGACGCGGCGAAGGCGAGGGCGAGCGGTACGAAACGCTTCATGGGAGCTCCGAGGCGGGGGTTGGCCGGCGGACGATAGGCACAAGAAACCCAGAGGTCAAGTATAAGTACATCGGTCACCAGGCCTGAAAATCGCCAGCGGCGGGTATGGGTTGGGCACGGCCGCCCGGCCTCCGGCGATGGCGGGTCTACGGTTTACACCGGCCCTTCACGCGTCCGTGGCCGCTGTATGTCATCCAGCGGCCGCTCGGGTCCGTACGGTGGCTGGCCGGCGACCGGCCAACAGCTGTCGGTCGGGGTCGCCGCTGGATCGTCCGGCAAGCGGCCGTAGGCGCGCGGCGATCCCCCGACCCCGCGCGGCCAGGGAGAGCGAGCCGCCGCGCGGCGTATCGACCACGATCGGCAGCGCCGATTGCCGGTCCTTCCTGCGTTTACTTCTTGCGCTCAACGACCCATTCGCAGTGGGAGTCGCCATGGAGCATATTCTTGGTCAGTCTGAATGTGAAATTTGGGTTCAGACTTTCGACAGCTCCATCCCCCCATCGTTGGTGCCCTACGCCGCAGGTGTCAAAGTCAACACCTTGCTCCTTCCATCTCTTGTGCCATGGGCATTGAGTAGTCTTTCCGACGCATCTGTCTTTGGTGGCTTCAACAACCTCGAACACAAACTCGGGCCCCATCGACGCTTGAGCAAGAAGATGTGTAATCCCTTCGATGTCCTTGGCGGTCTCGGTGGCCAGTCCAAGGTTGGCAGCAAATTCCTTTGCTCCCTTTCCGGCTCCGTACCACAGCGGACCATTGAACTCCTCAAATTTCTTCTGTCCGACAGCCTCCTTCAAGGCTTTGGAGACTGCAATGTACGCGCCGGTCAATCCTTTCGTTGCAATTTCCCACCTCGTCTTCTCGGGAATCGCTTCCAGCGGGTCAGCCATCGATCGCCTCCTCCTGTGGACCGTGCTTCGAATTGCCCCCTGCAGCCGAACTGATTCTCGCTCCGTGCCCCAACCATTGCAAGGCGCGCGTGGTCCGACTCGGCCTCGCGGCCGTAGTCGGCGACGGCGGCGCCATGAAGGTAGGATGTCGGTCCTCGAACATCGGCGTCGTGCGACTTGTTGCCGGGGCCTCAATAGCGGCTTCCATCGCACTGTGTGTTCGCGCCGGTGTCCGGCCAATGTCGGGATCGGGTCGTTCTGCGACCGTCGCCGATCAAACCGCTCGCGTTCAGACTTGAAGGTCTCTGACCGGCCAACTGCTGTCAGTTGCGCTGGGCACCGAGATCGCTCCAGACCGGACATTGGAACGTCACCGCACCGCATGAATCCTTGGGCTGAGATTCCCCCCGCACGGATCAGCCCAGGTTATTTCCCGGTTGCACTCACGCGTGGGCTATCGAACGGATTCGACGGCGGTCCCGCCGATCAACACTGGTGCGTGAGCCCGATCACCCTGGCAAGGTAGTCCGCCAGCGCCGCCAAGTCGGCGACCCGAAAGCGCGGCAACGAGGTCTCGATAGGCTCATCGGACACGAGCGATACGATGTTCTTGTTCCCTGGCCACCGCATGGTGCGACCGCTGGAGGGCACGCAGACCTCGACGGTCGGAATCGCCGCCGTTTTGAACCCTTGGGCGATGACCACGTCGACCAGCGCGAGCCGCGCGAGTAGGGAGTCGAGCGATGGTTCGGGATCGGCGCCGAACTCCTGCATCAACACCAGACGCTTGTCGCCGACGAGCATGACCTCGCGACAGCCCGCTTCGCGCCGCGCGTACGACCCCTTGCCTGGTTGATCCAGGTCGAACCCGTCCGGGGCGCGCTTGATGGTCGACACCGACCACCCGTTAAAATGGAAGGCGTGGATCAGATCCTCGACGAACGTCCCCTGGCCCAATGCGGAGGCCCCCAAGAGTCCAATGACCTTCATTGGGCTGGGCAACGGCCAGGGAAAGCCTGAGTCATCGGCGGTTGTCGCGAGAGGGCTGTGCGCCGTCGAAGGTCATGTGCGGCGAGGGTGAGGCGTGTGTTCGGCAATGTTGGCGGCCCCTTGACCCTCGTACCACCCCTTGCTGGAATTGACCACCTTCACCACCAACAGCATGACCGGAACCTCGATCAGTACGCCCACCACGGTCGCGAGCGCGGCGCCGGAATTGAAGCCGAACAAGCTGATCGCGGCGGCTACCGCCAGTTCAAAGAAGTTCGAGGCTCCAATCAGTGCCGACGGACAGGCGATGTTGTGCTTCTCTCCCAGCGCCCGGTTCAGGAGATAGGCCACCGACGAGTTGAAGAAGACCTGTATCAGAATCGGCACGGCGAGCAGGGCGATGATCAGGGGCTGGCGCAGGATGGCCTCGCCCTGAAAGGCAAACAGCAGCACCAGCGTGGCCAAGAGCGCCGCGATGGACCACGGCCCGATCTTGGCCATCGCTGCCTCGAACGCCGCCTTTCCCCTGTCGCCTCCGTCCCCCAGCAGCGACCTGCGCCAGAGCTGCGCCAGGATCACCGGGATCACGATGTAGAGCACGACCGAAGTCAGCAGCGTTGCCCATGGTACGGTGATCGCCGAGATGCCCAGCAGGAAGGCCACCAACGGAGCGAACGCCACGACCATGATGCTGTCGTTGAGCGCCACCTGCGACAACGTAAACAACGGATCACCGTTGGACAGCCGGCTCCAGACGAACACCATCGCCGTGCACGGCGCCGCGGCGAGGAGGATCAGGCCGGCGATATAGCTGTCGAGCTGATCCGCCGGCAGCCATGGCGCGAAGAGGTTGCGGATGAACAGCCATCCGAGGAAGGCCATCGAAAACGGCTTGACCAGCCAGTTCACGAACAGCGTGACCCCGATGCCGCGCACATGCTGGCGGACTTCGTGCAATGCACCGAAGTCCACCTTCATCAGCATCGGGATGATCATCACCCAGATCAGCAGACCGACCGGGAGATTGACCTTCGCTAATTCCAGCCGGCCGATGGCCTGAAACAGGCTGGGCAGCAACTGACCGGCGGCAATGCCCGCGACAATGCACAGGAAAACCCATACGGTCAGATAGCGCTCGAACACGCTCATGGGTGCGCGCGCAGTCGGCGTGATTGCGACTTCGGTGGGTGTCGACATCGAAGGCAAGCCTATTCGTTCGTTTGGATTACACGCCAGCGGATACGCGGTGCCCAACCCACGCCGAAGGCACAGAAATAGTTCCGCTCTGCTGCGCTCAGGCTGCGGCGTCGTTGGGCGTGGCCGACTTGCCGATCTCAGCGAGCTTTTTCGCAAGGCTCAAGCGGTCGAGCTTGGTGAGCGGCAAGCTGACGAACAAGCGAATGCGATTCAACAGGATGTTCCCGGTGACGGAGAAAGCCTTGCGCTTCTGCTCGTCGCTGCCTTCGACCGCGGCAGGGTCGGGAACTCCCCAGTGCGCCGTCATCGGTTGGCCGGGCCAGACCGGGCAGACTTCGCCGGCGGCGTTGTCGCAGACGGTGAACACGAAATCGAGGGGCGGGGAGCCGGGTTGTGCGAACTCCTCCCAGTTCTTGCTGCGCATCCCCTCGGTCGGCAGCCGGGTTGCGTGCAGGAACTCCAGCGCGAACGGGTTGACTTTGCCCGTCGGGTGGGAGCCGGCGCTGTGGGACACGAATCTCCCAGCGCCGACCTGCCGAAGAATCGATTCGGCGATGATGCTGCGCGCCGAGTTACCGGTACAAAGAAAGAGGACGGTAAACGGACGTTGTTCAGTAGCCATTCTTGGACTCCATGGAATGGGAAAATGGATCTGGTGTATGGGGCGAGTAACGCACTCGACGCCCGTGACGAGCAGCGCGAAGAACGGACCGCGCGGATGCAACTCAATGTTCAAGCAGGAGGACGACTGCGAAACGTGACGGGTGCTGCTGCCTGTGCGCAACATGCTTCGGCATGCGCTGGCGCGAGCCCACGGTCGGTCGGGCAGCAGCCTGCCGTCGGGGTGGCCGCTTCCGGAGGCGTGTCGCCGTCGAAATAGGGAATGCTGTCGAGCGTGTGGTACCCCTCCCAGGCGATGCCCTGCGGATCGGTGACCCAGTGCTTGTCTGATTTCGCGTAGCAGCAGTTGCTGCCCGGCTCATCGAGTACTGTTGCGGCGTCGGCTGCAGCGAAACGCTCGCGAATGCCTCCGAGTTCCTCTGCAGAGTCAACCTGCAGACCGAGATGATTCACGCCGCTCCGGCCGCCGCGCTGCGAGATCGCGAAGTTGAGGCGCGGATCGTCGACCATCCATTTCGCGTAATCGGTCTTGCGGACCGTGGGTGGCGCGCCGAACATCGCCGAATAGAAGCGAATGCTCTGCTCAAGGTCTTCGACACCGACATGGACATGGAAGCGCTTCATGCGGATTTCCTCTTGCGGGTGGAGGGCAGTGCTTGCGCCAAGGGCTGCGGGGCTCCCACGGGGACGCAGGCCGCGTCGCAAACAGCGCTGGAGCCGCAGCAGTTTTCGGTGAGGTAGCCGACCAGACCATTCATCGCATCGAGATCGGCGCGGTACCAGATGAACCTGCTCTGCGGATGCGCGGCAATGAGCCCCGCGTGCGCCAGTTCCTTCAGATGAAAGGAGAGCGTCGCCGGTGGCAGGCCGAGGCGCTCGGCAATGGCCCCAGCCGGCAAGCCCTCTGGGGCGTGCTCGACCAACAGGCGAAACACCGCGAGGCGGTTTTCCTGTGCCAGCGCGCTAAGGGCTACCAATGCATCCTTGGTTTTCATGTTTCTAATAATATAAAAGTATACGAGCGATGTCAATCTCACGCAGAGCGGGCGAGATCTCGCTCGGCCGGAACGTCCAGAATCCCGGCCACTTGGCGAAAAATGGGCGCCCCGCAAGGCGCCCAATGTGCATCAACGCGGAGGAGGAAGCCGCGTTTCCCCCCGTTTACACCCGGTCGTATCGCCGACTCTTGAAGCTGATCGTGTCGCGATGTTCGGCGCCGCTGCCGGCGCGCCGGATGCTGGCCCAAGTCCCTTTGTAATACGGGATGATGTTGCGGTCGGTCCAATTGGTCGTGACATCACCCTGCACGCCGTTGTCGTAGCCGAACTGCATGAAGGTCTGGCCGGGCTTCTGGTCCGGTTCGGGGTAGGCCATTGCGAACGTCGCGCCCCAGTCGTTGTAGACCTCGACGAAGTCTCCGGCCTCGATCTTGAGCGACGCCATGTCGTCAGGATTCATCTCGATGATGGACATGGGATAGCGGCCCCGCACGTAGGCGTTGTACTTGTTGTGGTAGCCGGTCTGCCAGACCTCGTTGATGCGCCCGTTGTTGATCCAGAACCGATGCTTGGCCTTGAGGTCGGCGACGGGTTTGGGCAATCCCGGCCACGGTGAAGGCAGGAACTTAGCCTTGCCATCGGCCGTGTCGAACTTGCCATCCATGTACAGCATCTCGGTGCCGATCAGCTTGCCGTCCTTGTACTCCTTGATGGGCAGCTGCACGCCGTTGTTGCCCATCACGCGCAGGCGCTCGTAGGTGGCGAGGTTCCCGGTGCCGCCACCCTGGCTGTCGATGGGGGGCGATCCCGGCTGGCCGGCCCGGCGGAACCCATCGTTGAACACGTCTTCCTCGGCCTTCCACTCGAAGCCGTCGAAGCGCGCAGCCATAGTGGCATTGCCCTCTGCCCGGTACATCGACTTCAGCGAGTTTGCAATCGCAGCTGCGATCAGGCAATCCGGCCGCGCGGTGCCAGGTGGGTCCATGAATTTCTGGGACAGCCGGCAGCGGCGTTCGCCGTTCATCGACGTGAGATTCATCTCTCCCGGATGCGCCGCGGGCAGGAGCATGCTCGACGCCTCGGAGAACATTACCGGATAGAGATCGATGGTCGTCACGAACAGACCACCCTTGTTGCAGGCGTCGACAATCACATCGACCATCTGAGCGGGCGTCGCCCCACGCGCCTTATTCATCGCGTCCTTCACGATGTTGGAGCGACGGTGGATCTCGGTCCGGTACGCCTGAGCGTTCAGCGTTGTCTGGAAATTGTTGCAGCCCCAGGCGGTCAGCATCTTGCCTTTGCCCTTCATCAACTCCTCGTCGATGAAGATCTTGCTGTTACCGGGATAGGGCGGACGCGTATAGCCCTCCTGGTGGCCGCCCATGCGCACGCAGCCGGTGCCGCGACGGCCGACGTTCCGGGTCGCAAGCACGAGATCGACCAGCGCCGACTGGATCAGATAGTTGTCATTGCCCCAGATGATGCCTTTCTCGTACGCATGCATGGTCCTGGGCAGCACGCCCGGAGCCTTTGGCTTGTAGGCCCATTCCGCCGCCTGTCGGAGCTTGGCAACGGAGACGCCCGTGATGCGGCTGCACTCGTCGAGCGAGAGCTTGTTCGCGGCGACCACAGCGTCGAATCCGGTCGTGTTCTTGGCGATGAAATCGCGGTCGATCCACCCTTGGTCGACCACGTAGGTGAAGAGGCCATTGAACAGTGCGATGTCGGTGCCGGGCTGGATGTCGAGATGCAGCACGCGGTCCTTGGCGACCTGTTCGGCAATGGCAATGGTGTTCGTGCGACGCGGATCGACAAAGATGACGCGAGTGGGGGGTAGCGGTTCGTTGGGGAACCACTGTTTGCGCTTGGCCTCAGTGCCGCCTTGCAGGTTCGGTATCCAGTGCGCGAGGAAGTAGTTGGTTTGCGTTTCGTACTGGTTCGCGCCGATACCCATGATGCAGTCCGCGACTTCGGCGTCCTCGTAGGAATTGTTGAGCTCACCAACCCCCATGTCGCGCGTCGCATGGCATTCAGAGTTATAGGCCGGCCGATTGTGAATGCGCACCATCGGCGTTTGTAGGGCCGTGAACATCAGCTTGCCCGTGCCCCAGGTATTCTCGAACCCGCCGCCGGCACCGCCGTGGTCGAAGCAGTTGAACACGAGCCCCGAAGGGCCGTCCTTATCGAGTATCTTCTTCGCGACGCCGCAATAGATCGCGAGCGCGTCGTCCCAGGTCGTGTCCACCCACTGTGCGCCGGTAAAAAGCCGCGGTGACTTGAGCCGCGCCTTGGCGTCGCCACTCGGGTTGTACATGTAGGTCGCCATCTGCCCGCCGCGTACCGATGACAGGCCCTGATTCACCGAGCACGCCTTGTCGGGAAGAATCATGACGTTATAGCGGCGTCCGTCCGAGTCCTCGATCAGGTTGTGCATCGCCGGCGTCATGATCTGCGTGAGCGGTGCCACTTGCGTCCGGAAGTCGACGCCAAGTGCATTCTGGTCCGGTGACCGTCCGCCCTCGCGGTTCTCGTCCCACTTGTAAACGTGGTATCCGCAACCCACGATGCAGAAGTGACAGGTCAGGTTGGTCTTCTGCGCGTTGACGGGCGGCAGCGGAAGGCGATCCTTGAATTGCGCCATGGTGTCGCCCCCTATAGGATGTTGGATTGACGGCCGTAGATCAGGCCGGCCACCGCGACGGCGGTCACACTGCCGGTCGAGGCGTCATATTCGAGGACGATCCGTGCCAGGTCTTCCGTGGCCTGCCCGCACACCATTTGCCCGCCTTTTTCGGCGTCGAAAGTGCTGTAGTGGCAAGGGCACTTGAAACAACGTGACTTCGCGTCATAGGCGACCGGGCAGCCCATGTGAGAGCAAAGGGTGCTGTAGGCGACGATGTCGCGGCCAGGCCCAACACCGCCTTCGACCGGCTTCCCCATCCGAATCACCGTGCACGGCGACGAGTCGTCGGGGTAGCTGAAGGCGGCCGCCTGGCCCATGGCCATCTGCCCCGCCGCGCCCAATGGTTTGCGCGGGTAGGGGAGGACCGTGTTGCCGGCGTCGGCCGTGGTGGCGGCGAGAGCCGCTTCGGGAATCGCCCCGGTTACTAATCCGGCCCCTGCCGCAAGGCCACCCGACTTCTTAAAAAATTCTCTCCGCGAGAGCTTGTCGCTCATCGTTTTTCCTCCAAGGATTATTGTCGTGGACCAACAGCTGGGATTACCCTGTTGGCAATGCACGTTTCATTCCCGTGACAAGGGGCCGAGTACGCGCGCTAAATCAGTGGGTTAGCGGTATAGAAGGCTGCGGTGTTACCAGCTGGTAACCAAACTCGCGGGCGGCCGCGTTCAGGTGGTCACCGCCAGGTAACGGCGCGGAAATGCGGTCACTACTTGACTAGAATCTGCAAACTATGGCGTCGGCGAATCAGGAAGGGCAGGTGAAGAACAACGACCACCCTCGGAAGGTGTCCAAGCGAGAGTTTTGCGCGGCGGCTATCGCGATAGCGGCGGCCCTGCCTCGCGTCGCGCTGGGCGCTTCGGAAGCGCCAATCCGCATCGGCACAACCTCAGTGATTCTCGACAACCAGGTTGGCTTTTTGCACGCCTGGCGCGACTACCTGCAACCCCGGCTGGGCCGGCCGGTCACGTTTCTGCAGCGCGGCAGCTATCGCGAAATCACCTCCATGCTCATGGGCGACGAATTGGACTTCGCCTGGGTGTGCGGGTACCCCTATGTGCGCAATCGCGCCGCATGGGAACTCGTTGCATTGCCGAACTATGGCGGCAAGCCGCTCTACCGGTCATACCTGATCGTGCCGGCCACCGACAAGTCTGCCCAAGGCTTCGACGCGCTGGCCGGCAAGGTATTCGCCTATTCCGATCCGGACTCGAACTCGGGGTTCCTTGTCCCGCAGTTCGAAATGTTACGAACCGGTATCTATCCACCCACACACTTCCGCAAGACGTTCTTCACCTATGCGCATCACAAGGTTGTGGCCGCCGTCGCCGATGGCGTCGCGCAGGGCGGAGCGGTCGACGGATATGTTTGGGAGACGCTTGCGCTGCGCGCGCCGGAACTCACTCGACGCACGCGGGTCGCGCACGTTTCTGATGAGTATGGGTTTCCGCCGATGGTTGCGCGCCGCTCGCTCGACCGCGCGACGTACACGGTATTTCGCGACACGCTGCTTGCGATGCCCAACGACGCGCGCGGTCGCGAACTTCTGCAGCAACTCAATCTCGACGGCTTCCTGCCGCCTGACGATGCTCAGTTTGCCGGAATCGCCCACGTGCTTGAATTCGTCTCGTCTCGCGAACGGCTACCGACCTAAGTCATGGCTACGCTTGACGACCTTAGTTACCGGGTCAAGGTCCCGCTGGCATTGTTGGCGGTCATCGTCGTCGTGTCGGCGATTCTGGCTGCGCTTCTCGGAGCACAGATCTATGCGGACGCACGGCGTGACCTGCTCGGGAATGCCGAGAGTCTCGGGCGGACGCTGGCGCGAGCACTGACGCCAGCGATGCTCCGCGACGATGTCTGGCAAGCCTACGAAACGATTGTCGCTCCACTCGCAGGCGAGACTGGCGAGGGAAGCGGGCGCCGTTCGATCACCGTCCTCGATGCGGACGGCAAGATCTATGCATCGTCCGACCCGGCGCGATTTCCGATGCTCGCGCCCGCTACGCAAACGTTGGGGCCGGCGGCCGAGAAGCTGCTATCTCCCGGAGATGACAAGAGTCCCACCGTCGTCGAAGACCCTTCGACCAAGGTCATTCTGGTCGGCGTGCCTATAGTCGCGGATGATGGCGCGCGGCTCGGCAGCGTTGTGCTCAGCTTTTCGCAGGATGTCTTCGTCCCGCGCTTCTTCACGACGGTGGAGCGAGTCGTCTTGTCTACCTTGGTCGCTCTCGTCGTGCTGGTGCCGATTGGCTGGTGGTTCGGACGGCGGATGGCCGCGCCGCTCGTGGGCCTCGCCGCCGCGATGAAACGCGTTGGTGAAGCCCCGCCGACGGAGTTGGCGCGAGGGCTTTATCGTAGCGGTGACGAGATCGGGCAGCTGGGCAACCGCTTTGAGCAAATGGTCATTGAGCTGGAGGGGAAGCAGCGGCTTGAACGCGAGATCGTTGCGGCGGACCGGCTGGCTGCCATCGGCCGCTTGACCGCCGGAATCGCCCATGAGATCAACAATCCGCTGGCCGGCATGATTACCGCAATCGATACTGCTCGAAAGCACGGCGAGCCTGATCCCATTTCCGCAAGCACGCTGTCTCTGGTCGAACGTGGGCTGCAGCAAATTCGCCATTCGGTCAGCGCACTGTTGGTCGAGGCGCGGTTCGAGGCCCGCGCGCTGACACCGCAGGACATTGACGATGTTCGCACGCTGTTGGAACCGGAAGCCGCGACGCGCGAGCAGACGTTGCAGTGGGAAAGCCACCTGGACCGCGCGCTGCCGCTGCCTTCGACACCCATTCGCCAAATCCTGATCAACCTGATCCTGAACGCGATCCAGGCGGCCGGTCGGGGAGGGACCGTTTCGTGCCGCATTCAGGCGGATGCCTCACAGATGTCCTTCGAAGTTCGCAATGACGGACGCTCCATTCCCGACGAATTGATGGAGCACCTGTTCGAGCCGTTCTCCACTGGATCGGAAGGCGGCAGCGGGCTCGGGTTGTGGGTGACCTACCAGATCGTTGAGCAGCTGCGCGGCACGATTCGCGTGCGCAGTGGGCTGCCGGAGACGGAATTCGCGGTCGCCCTACCGCTTGGCGCTGCCGCATGACGGCGAAACTTTGCCTCATCGAGGACGACCCGATCATGGGGGAATCGCTACACCAGCGATTGTCACTGGAGGGATTCGACTGCGACTGGCACCGTACCGGGACGGCAGCGCTCGCCGCGCTTGAACGTGAGGCGTACGCTGCCGTGGTTTCGGATGTGCGCCTACCGGATCTCTCGGGCGAGGCATTGTTTCGCGCCGCGCTCGACCGCGACGAACATGCACCGCCGTTTGTGTTTGTCACCGCGTACGGATCGATTGATCGCGCGGTTGAGCTGATCAAACTTGGCGCCGCCGACTATGTAACGAAGCCGTTCGACGTTGAGCAGCTTATTCTGAAGCTGAAGGTGCTGGCAGGTGTGCCGGACAAGATTTCGACCTCAGCTGGGCGTGCTGAACTCGGGACATCCGCGGCAGCGCGCCGGGTCGAAGAGCTATTGCCGCGAATCTCCCAGCTTGCCGATACGGTTCTCATCACCGGCGAATCAGGCGTAGGCAAGGAGCGCATTGCGCAGATTCTGCATCGATTGGGCGATGCCGATGGTGGCGCACCGTTCATCGCCGTGAACTGTGCCGCCGTCAGCGAATCTTTGCTTGAGGCGGAGTTGTTTGGCCATGAACGCGGGGCGTTCACCGGTGCGATTCGGACAAGGCGCGGCGTGTTCGAGCAGGCCGAGGGCGGAACTTTGTTCCTCGACGAGATAGGCGAGATGACGCCAGGTATGCAGGCGAAGCTATTGCGGGCGATCCAGGAGCGGGAGATCGTCCGCGTGGGTGGAGAAAGACGTATTCCAGTGCGCCTTCGGCTGATTTGCGCAACCAATCGCAATCTGCAGGAACTCGTCGACGACGGACGCTTCCGGCGCGACCTGTACTATCGCATAAACGTTATTCACCTGCGATTGCCGGCGCTGCGCGAACGTCGCGACGATATTCTTTGGTTTGCAAGAACGTTCCTCGCTGAGCGATGCCGCACCCACGCGGTTGCAAGGCGGCTAAGTGTGGCCTCCGAGTCGGCACTGCTCGCCCACGACTGGCCCGGTAATATTCGCGAATTGCGTCATGCAATCGAGCGCGCGTGCATCCTGTCGCAGCGTCTTGTGATTGAACCGGACGACCTGTTCGAGTCACTCGCTGGAGAGTCCTCTGTCGTTCCGGTTGAGGGCGATTCGACACTAAGCGACTATCTGCAGCGGGGTGAGCGATACTTCATCCTCGAAACCTTAGAACGGCATGGTTGGCAAATTGGGGCGTCCGCGCGGGTGCTAGGTATCAGTCGGAAGAATCTTTGGGAGCGCATGCGCCGACTAGCTATCGCCGCGAGCGACACGCGAGACAACTAGAGTCCGCTTTCGGCTAAACCGAACGCCGGCTCGCGGCAGGGCCGAACGTCCGGAGAGGGTCGTTCAGAGTCAACTCCGTCCCGGCGCTGACCAGCGGCTCCGCGATCTACAGCGGACCTTGACGCATCGATGGCTGCAGCGGGTCACCCAGCGGCCACTCGGTCGAATCGCGTCAACGCCGGCAGCCGGCCATTACCGGCCATTCTCGAAACTCATTCGTTCTGACGAAGAGCGGTCACTCGTTGACCCCCTGCAATCCCGGGGACCATACTCGTGTGCCGATCGCTCCCTTCGCGGATAAGATCCGGCTACATCAATTTCATCGCCGAGAGCGATGATGCCGCGCACGGCGACCGGCAAGATCCTGTCCCGCCGCCGGCGTGACCGGTTCACTCGTTGACTGATCTGCACTCGACTCCGGAGGAAAACATGCAACTTCACATGCACTGCGTAGTCTTTGCGCTCGGCTTCGTTGTCCTGCTGGCGCCGGCCAGCGCCCAGATGCCGGTCAACGACGAACCGCTGACGGACAGGTGGGCACCTAGCGAGTGGGGCCCCGACGACAAGATGGGCTCTGTCAACCGCACTACGCCTGAGCTGGTGCTGAAGGCGGTCGGACTGGTCAAGCAGGGCAAGACCGCGACGCTCGGCAAGGTGTATGCATCCGACGCGCCGGCGTTTGGCACGCGCAGCTGGCGCCTGTTCATTCCAGGCCGGCCCACCGGCGGGCCGTTCGGGCCGCAACAACTCGTCTACAACGACGAGGTCGTCACCACCGAGCTCGGCCAGATCGGCACGCAGTTCGACGGGCCGGGGCACATCGGTGTGATCACCTCGAAGGGCCGCTACTACTACAACGGCCGCTTCGACCACGATCCGGGCATCGGCTCGGCCGGCATGGGACCGCTCGGCGTCGAGTACGTCGCGCAGAAGGGCTTCGTCTGCCGCGGCGTGCTGCTGGATGCGGTCGCGCAGCGCGGTGCTGTGCTGCCGGTTCCCAAGGAGAACAGCTCGAGCGACCCCGGCATCGTGACCGCGAAGGACATCGAAGCGATGGTCAAGCGGCAGGGCATCGCACCGATCGGCACCGGCGACTGCGTGTTCCTGTACACGGGCCACGGGGATCTTTGGCATCCGCGCGACTGGGACAAGTTCGACGCGGCCGAAAAGGCGAAACGCGTCGCGCAGTTCAACGCCGGTGAGCCAGGATTCGGCATTTCCGCGTGCGAATACCTCGCCGAACGCAAGATCATCCTGACCGGCGCCGACAACTGGGGCACCGAGGCGGTCGGCAAGGGCTTTGGCGGCGAGAATCCGCAGCCCTTCGAGTGCCACGTCAAGCTGCAGACCAAGCGCGGGATCTGGAACATTGAGAACCTCGACCTGTCGCAGCTAGTGGCCGACAAGGCCTACGAGTTCCTGTTCGTCTGGTCGCCACTGAAGATGAAGGGTGCCACGGGCTCGCCGGGTAATCCGGTGGCGCTTTACTGAAGACTTAGGCGTCGTCGCTTTTCGGCCAGAAGCGGTCGGTTTCAGCCACTGCCAGTGTCCCCTCGCAGCCGGGGCGCCCCTATGCTAGTCCAGTGTAACGGTCGAGGACAAAACGTCGCTACCGGATGCGCCTATTTGCGCGGCGCGGTGTCAATTACTATGCCCACTCCGGTACCAATCAGGGCACCCGACACGGGATGGCCGGTAGCAACACCAACGCCGGTACCGATCAGTCCTCCCGCGATGGTCGCGCACCCAGACAGCGCTACGACGGGAACGACTACGACAAGCAATCTCAATCTTCGAACCATCATCTGCCCTTTCCGCTATCGTGCTGCTGTACCCAAGCAATTGCCGCTCATGTGAGAGTTCTGACGGGGCGACGGCAGTTTCGCCCGGCGCCAAGCAAACACAAACCAACGGCCGTAGCCGGTGCTCGTTGTGGATTCTTGCATGTCTGGGCCCCAGGAATGTAACCTGCAACGTGTGCTGCCGTTGAGAGCGTTGGCCGCTCGCGGCGTCCGGCATCGGTGTGGGTAGCAGCTTACGGCCAGCTGCAGCCGTAACGCGCTGCGCCGCATAGCGGTCTTTGATCGGGGCTTGTCGGCCACGGGTGATCAATCAAACATTCGGCCTGGGTGCCATAGGTAGGCCTCGCCTCGGATGGGTGCCGCTTGCCGTGGAAATGGACGAAGCGTTTAATCCCGTCGAAGTAAGGTTGCTCGGTGCATGGGCCGTGGTGTTTGACGCAGATGACGTGCTGTTCCAAAACTCAGCCGAACGTACGTGGGCTAATGCGATCTCGCTGCTACGGTTGACGTTGTGAAGATAAGTAGCCAACATTTATCTCGATGGCTGCCTCGACAACTCTGCTGCAATTCCTGCTGATGGTGGTCGCCGGTTGGCTGCACAGGCAACAGGCGGCGACGATCGACTATCTGAAAGCGGAAAACCGCATGCTTCACGCGCGCCTTGGTGGGAGGCGCATCGTCTTCACGGACGCCGAACGCCGGCAACTTGCCGAGAAGGCGAGGGCGCTTGGGCGCAAAGCGCTGCACGAGCTTGGCACGATCGTTACGCCCGACACATTGCTTCGCTGGCACCGCGAGCTGGTGGCACAGAAGTGGACGTTCGTTGAGAGACGCAGTCCCGGTCGGCCGCGCATCCGTGCAGAGCTGGTTGCGCTGGTGCTGCGTATGGCAAAGGAGAATCGCGGCTGGGGCTACACGCGGATCCAGGGGGCGATGGCGAATCTCGGTCATACGCTGGGCCGGGGGACCATTGGCCGGATTCTGAAAGATCACGGGATCGAGCCGGCCCCTGAGCGCGGTAAAGGAATGTCCTGGTCAGTGTTTTTGAAAGCACACTGGAAGGTGTTGGCAGCGACCGACTTTTTCACGGTTGAGGTGTGGAGTTGGTCCGGGCTCGTCACCTACTACGTGCTGTTTGTCATGGAACTGGCGACGCGGCGCATCTGTATTGCTGGTATCACGATACATCCGGACACCCACTGGATGTTGCAGATGGCAAGGCAGCTCACGGACGGAGTCGACGGAATTCTCCTCGACAAGCGATACATTATTTTGGACCGTGACACGAAGTACTGCCAAGCGTTCCGCGACTTCTTGAAGCGCGAGGGCATCGCAGTGATTCGGCTGCCACCGCGATCTCCGAATCTCAATGCGCACGCGGAAAGATGGGTGCGCGGGATCCGCGATGAATGCCTATCGAGGCTGATCCCGATTGGGCAGGGAATGCTGCGCCGTGCCCTTCGAGAATACGGTGCGCATTTTCATCGAGAGCGCAATCACCAAGGCCTCGGCAATGTGCTGATCATGCCGGACACCTCCTCCCAACAGCGAGGAGCACCGGTTATTCGTCGTGCTCGACTTGGAGGATTGCTCAATTACTATGAGCGAGCGGCTGCATAGCATTCGGCAGAGTTTTGGAACATCACGCCCTGTGGAACAGGAGCAGCGTTGTCGGGTTGACCAGCACACCCAGCTTCGGAATCCGGCGCGGGCACACGAACAGCGTCGTCAGCCCGAGCGCCACGCGATCGAGCGTGGTCAGATTCGAGGCGCGGCCTCGCGAGCGATTACTGATATCTCTGTCGCAGCCTCGATCCGGTGTCGGCGGAGTACTGACTCAGGCCGGCCAGGCATGCTCGCGGCAGATGTGCCGGGAGTCGTCTTCCGAGAGCTCCTCTCCCGTCAGCCCGCAGCGGAAGCCGGACGGCTCGCGCCTGAACTGCGTGCAGGTTCGGCACACGCCGAAGCTGCGGCTGCCGCCCGCCCGCTGGAAGTCGAGGAGTACCGCCTGCAAGACCCGCCGGGCGGTCGAGACGTCCGCTTTGGGGAGACCCGCCAGCGCTTTCTCCCAGGCGGCGCCCAGTAGTCCCTCGGTCGCCACCAGCTTCTCGCCGCGTCGCGACAATCGCAGCCGAACCACGCGCCCATCCCGCTCGTCGGCGTAGCGCTCCAGCAACCCCCGGCGGTAGAGAACGAGCAAGCTCTGGGATACGGTGCCCTTGGTGGAGCCCAGGTACTCGGCCAGCGCCTGGGGCGTGTTGCTGTAACGGTTGGCCTCACGCAGGTACATGAGCGCCTGCAGGTGCACCGGCTGGAGGCTGCTCGCGGCGCCGCGGGCACGCAGATCGCTGCGGATCAGGCGTCCGAGGCATTCGACGAGTTCGAGCAGCGCGCGGCTGTTCCCGTTCATCCGCGAATCGTATCGGGGCGATACCAGATTGACAAGGCCCGGAGGCGGCCCTAGACTTAGTATCGCATCGCTACCATATCGCGACGTACATCCATATCCTGTCAAACTTGGGAGACAACCCATGATGAAGTCGGCCTTCGCCCTGATCGCCGCGCTCGCCGCGGCCCCCGCCCTCGCCGCCGATTCCTCCGCCGTCGCCTATCCGGACGGCTACCGGAGCTGGGATCACGTCAAGTCCATGGTGATCAACAAGGGACACCCGCTCTACGACGCCGTGGGCGGCATCCATAGCATCTATGGCAACCCAAAGGCGATGAACGGCTACAAGGGCGGCAAGAAATTCGCCGATGGCAGCGTCATCGTGTTCGACCTGTTCGAGGCGGTCGACAAGGACAACGCGGTATCCGAGGGCAACCGGAAGGCCGTCGTCGTGATGGCCAAGGACAGCAAGAAGTTCAAGGACACCAACAGCTGGGGCTACCAGGTGATCGACCCGAAGACGAAGAAGGGCACGATCGACGCCAAGGGCGCGGCCGGCTGCCATGGCTGCCACACGCAGGTGAAGGACCAGGACTACGTCTTCAGCTCCTGGCGCGAGTAATCCCCGCCGAGGCAGCCGTTCCGCGCGCGTCCCCGCACCGGCCTTCGGCTGCCACGGGCCGCGCGCGCTGCCACATGCAGTGAAGGACCAGGACGGCGTCTTCCGTTCCTGGCGCGAGTAATCGGCGAGCACCTCGTGGTGCACGTCCGATCGGTGCCGGGCGGCCCACATCAGGGGTATTCGCTTGCACCTGTCTTAGCCTGATCGAATATACGCGGAGGACAACTCACGGAATTGCTCGATCGCACCGGCCTTGGATTGGTTTCCATCGACCACCATCGATGGATGATCGATCCAACCTGCCCCTATTCAGCCTCCTATAGCATTGGAAGAGACTGCCGCTTGCGCGGCGCTGGAATTGCAGGTTCAATAGCGCGGCCCCGCATTGCAAGGGCTCTTCAACATGGCCACGAAGACGATCGCTGCCGAACCATTCCCGCTTGCCTTCGACCCAGGGACGTCGGCGCTGGTCATGATCGACATGCAACGGGACTTCGTTGAGCCGAAGGGCTTCGGCGAATTGCTGGGCAACGACGTATCCATGGTTCGGACCGCGATCGGGCCCTGCAGGGCTGTCCTCGCGGCCGCCCGCAGGTCCGGAATGCTGGTGCTCCATACGCGCGAAGGTCATCGCCCCGACCTGTCGGACTGCCCGCCGGCCAAGCTCACGCGCGGTGGTAAGACTTTCATCGGAACCGAGGGCCCGATGGGTCGCATTCTCGTGCGTGGCGAGAAGGGACACGACATCATTCCCGAACTCTATCCGATCGCCGGCGAACCGGTGATCGACAAACCCGGCAAGGGTGCGTTCTTTGCCACCGACCTCGAACTGATTCTGCGCGATCGCGCGATCAGGACGCTGTTTGTTTGCGGAGTGACCACCGAGGTCTGCGTCAATACGACCGTGCGCGAGGCCAACGACCGCGGCTTCGAGTGCGTCGTGCTCGAGGATTGCGTGGGCTCGTACTTCCCCGAATTCCAGGACTACGCGCTGCGAATGATCAAGGCCCAGGGCGCTATTTTCGGCTGGGTCTCGAATTCGAAAAACGCCATCGCCGCCATAGAGTCCTGATGCACGTAGCGGTGGTCGCGTCCGCCGGCCCGCTTGCCCGCATCGACGGGGTTCGTGGCGTGGTGCACGCAGTGTTCCCGGGTTCGGTCCTCGTCGCGAGGTCCGACGGACCCCTGCTGGTCGTCCACGGTCCAGGCCACGGCCATACACCCACCTCGCTGATCGTCGAAGGCGCGCGCCGTGGTCAATGGGGTACGGCGCCGGGCGATGTCGTGACAGGCGGACTCGGCCACCTGCGGTTCGGAAGCACGCTGCTTGATGGCCGCCAGGCCCGGGTCTGGCGGCCGCGCCGGGCGGTCCGCTGCGGCGCCGTTGCGGCGGCCGAGGCGCTCCCCGCGATCGTCCACACGGTCCCTGTTGACGCATTGGCGAGGCTCGATTCGGATTGCCGACGACTCGCCACTGCGCTAGCCATCGACGACGTCCCTGCGGTCTGCGCGTGCACGCGCGCCCTCGTCGGCAACGGGCCGGGGCTCACGCCGTCTGGAGACGACGCGATCGTGGGGCTGCTCGCCGTCCTGCATCGGGCCGGCCCGATAGAGCTCTGTGCGCGCCCGCTGCGCCTTATCGGTAACATCCTGGACGCTTTGCTGTGCCGCACGACTTCCGTCGGCGCGCACTACCTGCGCCTGGCGATCGATGGCCACTTCGGCGAGCATCTCACCGACCTTGTCGACGCGTTGGGCTCCGAGGGCGGTGCAAGCCCCGAGCGCGTGGCCCGGGTGCGCGCCACCGGCGCCACGTCGGGCGCCGACGCGCTCGTCGGTGTGGTCGCCGGTCTGCGCCTGCTGCGCGACCTCTCGTCAACCCCTCGGCGCAAGGACAAGGCATGACGGCCAGGCACCGCATCGTGGCCAACCTCTACAAGGATTCCGTCGCGCTGATGGCGATATCGTCGAAGCTGCTCGCGCTGGAAGGACTCGATGGCGCCTCCGTCGTGATGGCGACGCCGACCAACCTCCAGAACCTGGTCGCGGCCGGCCTCGGCGAGGACCTAGCCGCCACCAAGCCTTCCGACCTCGTCGTCGCCGTCGCCGGCACCGATACCGCATGCGACGCAGCGCTTGCCCTGGCCGAAGAATTGCTCGCCGAGCAACTTCCGGGCGACGGCGGTAGCGTGGCGGAACAGCCGCCATCCAGCCTGCAGATGGCGGCCACCCGAGACCCGGGGGTGAACTTCGCGCTGGTGTCCGTTCCCGGCACCTACGCCGCGGCCGAGGCCCTGAAGGCGCTGCGCCTAGGCATGAGCGTCATGGTATTCAGCGACAACGTACCGCAGGACCAGGAACTTGCCATCAAGCAGTATGCGGCCCAGCACGGATTGATGGTGATGGGCCCCGACTGCGGCACGGCGATCGTGAACGGACTTCCGTTGGGCTTCGCGAATGTCGTGCGGCGCGGCCCGATAGGCGTCGTTGGCGCGTCGGGAACGGGCATGCAGGAGGTCACGAGCCGGATTCACAACTTGGGGTCCGGTATCTCGCAGGCGCTCGGCACCGGCGGCCACGACCTCAGCGAGGCCATCGGTGGCATCTCGATGCTTGCAGGACTGCGGGCGCTCGAACGCGATTCCGAGACCAAGGTCATCGTCCTCGTCTCCAAGCCGCCGGCGCCCGCCGTGGCGCGGCGCGTGCTCGATCAAGCCCGGGCGATGACGACGCCGCTGGTCGTGGTCTTCCTCGGGGCCGATCCGGCCTCGTTCAGCGACGATGTCGTTTGCGGTGCGACTACCCTGGCCGGCGCCGCCGACATGGCAGTGGCACTGGCCTCCGGGCGGCGCCCCGAACCGGAAGAGTCCGGCATCGCTCCGACGGTCCGCGGCCGGCTCGACGACGCCGCCAGACGCATGGCACCGGACCAACGATTCATCCGCGGTGTTTTCTGCGGTGGCACGTTTTGCTTCGAGGCGCAGTTCATCTGCCAGGCCGAGGGCCTCCGTGCGTGGTCCAACACGCCCGTGGCGGGCAATCCGGCGCTGGACGACATCCGCGTGAGCAGGGAGCACACCATCGTCGACATGGGCGACGACGCGTTCACGCAGGGCCGCCCCCACCCGATGATCGACCCGTCGCAGCGCAACGAGCGCATCGAACGCGATGCAGCGGATCCCGCGACCGCCGTGGTGCTCGTCGACGTGGTACTCGGCTACGGATCGGCGGCCGACCCGACATCGCGCCTGATCGAGGTTCTCGACCACGCTCGCAGTTCGGCCAAGAACGCGGGGCGCTACCTCGCCGTGATCGCCCATGTTTGTGGTACCGACGCCGATCCGCAGAACCGCAAGGACACGATCGCCAAGCTGCACGGCGTCGGTGCGCTGGTTGCATCCAGCAATACCGAGGCGGCCACCTGGGCATCTTATCTCGCCACCCGGCTGGCAGCGCGCTGAAGGAGCACCCATGCACGAGCTGTTCACCCGGGAGCTCCGCATCGTCAACGTCGGCCTGTCGAGCTTTGCCGAGAACGTCGTCAATGCCGGCGGCCACGCCGTCCAGCTGGCGTGGCGCCCGCCCGCGGGCGGGGACGTCGACTCCGGGTGGACGCTCGCGCGATTGATCACCGATCCGCTCGTCGAGAGCGCCAATCGCACCGCTTTCGCGCGCTACCTCGAGGCCCAGCCCGTCCTGGTCGACGTCGTGCTCGCGCGAGAAGCCGCGCCCGCCCTGAACGGCGAGCGCCGGATCCTTCACGCCGGTCCGCCGATCGCATGGGCCGACATGTGCGGCCCGGTCAAGGGTGCGATCGCCGGGGCCATCGTGTACGAGGGCTGGGCCGCGTCATCCGAAGAGGCGATGGACCTCGCCGCGGCTGGCAAGGTCGCGATGGGGCCAGCGCACGATCATGGCGCTGTGGGGCCGATGGCGGGCATCATCAGTCCGTCGATGCCCGTGTGGTTGGTGGAGAACACCTCCGCCGGCAATCGGGCGTTCTGCAATTTCAACGAGGGGCTCGGCAAGGTGCTGCGCTTTGGCGCCAATGGTCCGGCGGTGATCGAGCGCCTGCAGTGGATGGGCACCGAGCTCTACGAGGTGATGCGCGCCGCGGTGCGCCGTCTCGGCCGCCTGGAACTCAAGCCGCTGATCGCCCAGGCCCTGCACATGGGTGACGAAGTGCACAACCGCAATGCCGCTGCGACGGGGCTGCTGCTCAAGCGCCTGCTGCCGGCGCTGCTCGCAACCGATGCGGCGAACGACCGGCTGCGCAGGGTGATCGAATTCGTGGCCGGCAATGATCACTTCTTCCTCAACTTGTCGATGGCGAGCTGCAAAGCCATGCTCGACGCCGCCGCCGGGGTGCCCGGCAGCTCGATGGTGACCGTGATGGCCCGCAACGGCGTGAACTTCGGCATCCAGCTCAGCGGCACCGGGCACCAGTGGTTCCAGGCGCCGGCCAATCCGGTCGACGGCCTGTTCTTCCCCGGCTATGGCGTCAAGGATGCCGCAGCCGACCTCGGCGACAGCGCGATCACCGAAACCGCCGGACTTGGCGGGTTCGCAATGGCAGCAGCCCCCGCCATCGTGCAGTTCGTCGGCGGCACGCCGGCCGATGCCACCGAGAACAGCCGCCGGATGCGCACGATCACCGTCGGCACCAACGCGGCTTTTACGCTGCCCGCGCTCAACTTCGGACCGACGGCGGCAGGCATCGACGCCAGACTGGTGCTCGACTCGGGTGTGCTGCCGATCATCAACACCGGCATTGCGCATCGCGATGCCGGTGTCGGCCAGATCGGCGCGGGTGTCACGACGGCCCCGATGGACTGCTTCATCGGCGCCATCGACGCGCTGGGTGCTGCCATGCCGGCGACAGAGGTGCGCCGGTGAGCGGGCTCGCCGTGGTCGCCCTCGGTGGAAATGCGCTTGTGCGCGACGCGCAGCACCAGTCGATTGCCGACCAGTACGAGACCGTGCAGTCGGTCGCGCCGTATCTTGTCGACTTGGTGGACGAGGGCTGGAACCTCGTCGTCACCCACGGCAACGGACCGCAGGTCGGATTCATCATGCGCCGCTCGGAGCTGGCCATCGCCGAAGTCGCCCCCGTACCGCTGGACTACGTGGTCGGCGACACGCAGGGCGCGATCGGTTATATGTTCCTCAAGGCGCTCGGTAACGAGTTACGCCGCCGCGGTCGCGACCGGCAGGTCGTGGCGGTGGTGACGCAGACTGTGGTCGCTGCGGACGACCCAGCATTCGCCCATCCGGCCAAGCCCGTTGGCGCGTTCATGGACGAAGCCGTGGCGCGTCGCTTCAAGGCCGAACTTGGCTGGACCATCACCGAGGATGCAGGGCGCGGCTGGCGGCGCACGGTGGCGTCGCCGCTGCCGCGGGAGATCGTCGAGCTGCCGACGATCGCCGCGCTTTGCCGCCAGGGCACGATCGTCGTCGCCGTCGGCGGCGGCGGGGTGCCGGTCGTGCGCGCGGCCGACGGCAGCCTGGTCGGTGTCGAGGCGGTGGTCGACAAGGACCTCGCCTCGGCGCTGCTGGCGGCGCAGCTCGGCGCCGACCTGCTGGTCATTCCGACAGGCGTCGACAAGGTGGCTCTGAACTTCGGCCAGCCCAACCAACGCTGGCTCGACTCGCTCACGGTCGTCGAAGCCCGGGCCATGGCCGAGGCGGGCCAGTTCGGCGAAGGCAGCATGCGTCCGAAGGTCGACGCGGTGGCGAGCTTCGTCGCGCGCCGACCCGGCGGCGCCGGGGTCATCACCTCGCCCGAGAAGCTGCGCGATGCGCTGCGGCGGCAAACCGGCACGTGGATCGAAGGCTGACTTCCGCGCTGGGAGAAGACATGGAGAACACCTTGCTCGCCGTCAACGGCACGCTGATGCGCGGCCTCGAACTCAATCCCAACATGCTTGCCGTCGGTGCGACGTTCGTGCGCGAGGATCACACCGACGCGTGTTACCGGATCTGGACGATCGGCGATCGCCACCCGGCCATGCTGCGCACGCCGGGCGAAGGCGCGCGCGTGGCGCTGGAGCTGTGGTCGGTCCCCTCTGCAGGGCTCGCGACCATACTGCAGAACGAGCCGCTGGGATTGTCGATTGGCAAGGTCGTGCTCGCGGACGGGTCGATCGTCCTCGGCGTTCTGGGCGAGCCCTTCCTGTGCCGGAATCAGCGCGAGATCACCGAGTTCGGCGGCTGGCGCGCCTACATTGCCGCGAAATCGAATGCCGCCGGCGCTTGACGGGCCCCGGCCGATTGCGCAACTGCATGACCGGTTCCGCCTCGGCAACGGCAGCGCAGGCGGCGCCGGAGTGGTTAGCTGGGCGATGAGGTTCAGGTTCGCAACCCAACCAACGAGGAGATTCTCATGAATGGTGCCACCAACGCTGGTGCGCCGCGGCTCTGGGTGCCGGGCGACTGGAATGGCTTCTTCGGCCTGTTCACGAACGTGCTGCTCAACGTGATCGTGCTCACCGGCCTGTGCCTGGGGGTCGTTCAGATCCCGGCCGACACGGTCTTCGGCCGCATCCTGCCGGCCCTTGGCATCGCGCTGCCCCTTGGCAACCTGTTCTACGCCTATCTCGCTTGGCAACTGAGCAAGGCCGAGGGTCGCAGCGATGTCACCGCGATGCCGTACGGGCCCAGCGTGCCGCACATGTTCATCGTCGTCTTCCTGGTCATGTTGCCGACCTACCTGACGACGAAGGACCCGATGCTGGCCTGGAAGGCGGGGCTCGCCTGGTGCTTCATCATCGGAGTCATCGTGCTGCTCGGCGCATTCGTCGGACCGGCCATCCGGGCCGTGACGCCCCGCGCCGCCATGTTGGGCACGCTGGCCGGAATATCGATCGCCTTCATATCGATGCGGCCAGCATTCCAGATGTGGGAGACGCCGTGGATCGGGCTGGTCTGCTTCGCGATCGTGCTCATCGCCTGGACCGCCAACCTGCGCATGCCGGGTGGTCTGCCGGGCGGTCTGGCCGCGGTGATCGTCGGCTCGGTGATCGGCTGGGTCGTCTCGCTGATCGGCTGGAGCGACTACATGAAGCCGGCCGCGGTCGGCAAGTCGCTCGAACTCTTCGGCCTGCACCTGCCCATGTTCTCGAGCGATGTATGGTCCGGGCTGTCGCAGGTGGCACCGCTGCTCGCTACCGCGATCCCCCTCGGCATCTACAACTTCACCGAGGCCATGAACAACGTCGAGAGCGCCTCGGCGGCGGGCGACAACTACAACCTGCGCAAGATCCTCCTCGCCGACGGGCTCGGTGCCGTCGTCGGATCGATGCTCGGCAGCCCGTTTCCACCGGCGGTCTACATCGGTCACCCGGGCTGGAAGGCGGTCGGCGGCCGCATCGGCTATTCGCTCGCGACCGGCGTCGCGATCGCGCTCGTCTGCTTCCTGGGCCTCACCGCGCTGTTGCTCGCGCTGATCCCGCTCGTCGCCATCCTGCCGATCCTGCTCTACATCGGGCTCGTCATCGGCGCCCAAGCATTCCAGGCCTCGCCGGCCAAGCATGCGCCGGCCGTCGTCCTGGCGTTGATCCCCAACATCGCCGAATGGGCGAAGACTCAGATCGACGGCGCGCTCGGTGCCGCAGGCACCTCGGCGGCGCAGGTCGGGGCGGCCAAGCTGGCCGGCACCGGCGTGCTCTACCAAGGACTGGAGGCCGTCGGCGGCGGATCGGTGCTGGCCGGCATGGTACTCGGCGCAATGGCGGTCTACATCATCGACAACAAGATGCGCCACGCCGCGGCATGGGCCTTCGCGGGAGCGGTGCTTTCGTTCATCGGCCTGATCCACGGTGCGCAGCTCGGCTGGGCGATGTCGCCGGCGATCGCGCTCGGCTACGTTATGTTCGGCGCGACCTGCCTCGCCCTCGGACGTGGGCAGCCGCCCAATGCGACTGGATCCTGAAGCTGTGGTGGGCGAATTCATGGGGCGACGCAGTCTGAGCTTCCGTCGGCTTCTCGTCTGACAAGGGGACGGTCTCAAGCCGCAAATTGCCGCACCGCCTGAGTCGCGATCCATTGCTTTGCGAGCACACGACGAACGACGTCCTTGTCGATCTCGCCGCCGAAGGCGTGAGAGATCTGCTGGGCGATGCGTAGACCGCCGAACCTGGGCTTGTGGCATTTGAGCTCGATGATCGCAGCGATGAACTCCGCCGAGGGGCCCTCGTGGTCAGGTTTGCGGCGACCCTACATCACGAGTATTCGCTTGCACCTGTCTTAGCGTGATCGAATGGTTGCGGAGGGCGGCCGAACGGCTGCCACCTGCGCGCCATCTCGAGCGGCTACCTGGGTACGATGTCGATCTTGAGCCCCATGTATCCCACGCTCACGCCGGTCGCCTCATAAGCCACATTGGACTGGCGCAGCCGGTCGGCTGGCAACGACATCAGCGGCAGGTCGGGTAGCGTCATGCCCTTCTGGTCGACCAAGCGCGCGAGGCTGAGGAAGCGCAGCAGCCCTGCCAGTCGGACGTCCTCGATCCGCGCCTGCGTCAGATCGATGCCGTTGCGCGCGACGTTCAGCACCGGCTTGCCAGAAAGTTCAACGGCGATCCCCACCGACAAACCGGTCGGACGGTCCGCCGGTTTGAAATTCCATTCGAGCAACAGGCGCTCCGAGGTCGGCATCAACGACACTTCTGGTCGACGTGCGTCAATACCCTTGAACACCTCCATCACACCACCCAGTTCGACTTGGATTTGCTGCTCGATCTCGGCGGTCGAGAGCGTGATCGTCTGTGGTCCGTGCATCGTTGCGCACGCCGACAGGAGCGCAACAAGAAGTGGTGCCACGAAACGGCGCATGTCTCCTCCTCAACGGCTTGGTGCCGTCTTCAACGCACGAGAAGGGGAATCAGCTGACCGCGCAGAGCGTAGCGGGTCGATGGCGCCAACCCGCTGTCATGACCCACGAATGTCCGCTCTCAAACCAAGCGTGTGACTGCTCGACGCAAGGCGTGGTAGCCTGAAGTGGCGACCGCACAGCATTCTTGATTCGACAGGTTCCCGTGACGCGCCGACACGGTTCCCGGACCCGACGCCGGCGGGTTTTCCGCAAGCCGCAGGCCACGGCCCGCGGCTGAGCCGACGCATGAGCCCTGAACGCAGGCGGCTGTCGTATGCGCTGCTGCTCTCGCTGCTCATCCACACGCTGCTGTTGAACCTGGTCTTCGAGGGCCAGGGAACCGGTCTTCTGGGCTATCGCTTCCCGTGGCTGGAGCGACGGATCGAGGCGCCCGATCTAAGCGTCGTCCTCGTTCCGGCGCCGGTTACAGGCGCGGAGTCGGCGGATACGCCGGTTGCGGAGCCGTTGCCGCAGGCACCGGTCGAGCAGCACGTTTCCGGCGGGCCGGCGCTGAGGCCATCCGTGCCTCCTGCGCCGACCCCGGGGCGGACGGCAGCAGCGATCGTGCCCGAGGCTGATCTTAGGGCAGAGGCCCATCGAAGGGTAGACGCGGCGACCAGTGTGGCCTCCGCGGAATTGCCATTGCGCGCCGATCGGCCGAGCGACACGGCGCTCCCGCTCGTTCCCGGTCCGCACGTGATCGCCTTGGCGCCATCCGACGAGGCCAACTGGGTCGTGCCAGCGGCTCCAGCGATGCCCGCGCCTGTCATCGCGGCCGTGTCAGGCACCTCGAATTCCGGGAGCGCAAAGCCTTCCCTTCGAGATGCTGGCGATGCCGCGCCGGCGCGAATCGACCAAGGGGTGCGGGAGCGAGTCGTTGAATCGGCCAAGCTCGATCCTTCCGCGCAGGTTGGACAGCGGCAGGCGGAGCAACTGGAAGCGGCACGACTGGACGCCGCCCGTCAGGAAGCAGTGCGGTTGGAGGCCGAACGTCAGGACGCAGTGCGCCTGGAGGCCGAACGTCAGGAGACCGTACGACAAGACGCGGCACGACAAGAGGCGGCACGACAAGAGGCCGCACGGCAAGAGGCAGCACGAGAAGACGCGGCACGGCAAGACGCGGCACGACAAGAGGCGGCACGGCAAGAGGCCGCACGGCAAGAGGCCGCACGACAAGAGGCCGCACGACAAGAGGCGGCACGGCAAGACGCGGCACGACAAGAGGCGGCACGACAAGAGGCGGCACGACAAGAGGCGGCACGACAAGAGGCGGCACGACAAGAGGCGGCACGACAAGAGGCCGCCGGCAGACGGGAAGCGGTGCTGCGGGCTATTGGACGACAGCTGGACGAGGAGGCCGCCCGGCGTGAAGCGGCATCGGCGGCAGCGCGCCAGTTACCCTTGTCGAGCGGCGCACGTCGAGGCCGGCTCTTCGGTCGCGCCGACCCCAACGCGGAACTCGTCCTGTACGCGGAAGCGTGGAGCCGAAAGATCGAGCTGAACATGACGTTCGACATGGCCCGCGAAGCGGCGAAGCAGCCTCACCACAATCCCCTCGTTACGGTGGCCATTCGTAGCGACGGCTCGGTGGAGTCGGTGACCTTCGTTCTCTCCAGCGGCGTGGCGGCGCTCGACGAAGCGATCCGACGCATCATCGATAGCCAGAAGCCCTACCAGGCGTTCCCGCCGGATCTGGCCCGCGAGTACGACGTGATCGAGATCCGCCGCGCCTGGCACTTCGACGTGGCGATCCGGCTTTACTGATTGGACCGTCGTCAAGATCAATGACGGGTCCACGGCAGATCGACCCTCGCATAGACGGCTGCTTACGTCGACTCCGGGTCTTGGGCAGGACCCGGCCACCTCCGGCCATTGCTGCGTCAAAACATTCACGTCGGGAACGGCGGGGGTCAAGGTGCAACAGTCATAACTCGTGGTCGCAGGCGCGGCGATGGAATCTCCACAGCAGAACGTCAAGGATCCGCGACGCCAGCCAGCATGAAGAGTTGCCCGAAAGACCGCGGGCTAGCGAATCGAACTGGCGCAATCGACTCGAAGCGGACGTAGGATCCCGCCTCGGGCTTCAGAGCTCGGGCTACAGGCTACCGCCTTATTCGCACGCGGATCTCGACTAGGGCGCCCACCGCGACCGCACATTTCTCGATCGTATTTAGCGTCGGACGGGCGCACATGCCACTCTCCAGACGCGACACGACGCTCTTGGTAGTCCACATCCTCGCTGCGACGGCCTCCTGCGTCATTCCCGCCGCCGCCCGTGCAGCGAAGAGATCGGCCACGAGCAATTTCAATTTGCGATCAGTCTTGAGTGCCCGCGCACGCCTTCTCTTGCACTCGCCCGTCACAAAAGCGAGATTCCTGGCTAGAACTTGAGAGCACTCGTCCACTGTAGCAGCAAGCGTTTCGCGGGGTGGGTAGCAAAAATGCAAACCCCCACAAGCAGAGATGCCCATTAGTCGTTCGCACGAACCAGCGCCGATTGCAGGCCGATTCCGCGCATTCTTGCACGCCGATCGCAGTTCGCATTTTTGGTAACCATCCCCCGGCAGAGCCGGGGGCTTTCGGGATTGCGGCCCCCTCAAAGGGGGCCAATCGCAATCCAACGTCAAGAGCCCCGTCAAATAGCCCGCTGCAGACTCACAAGGTCGGAACCCCCTCTCCGAATACTCCAGGAAACGTCGAACGACTACTGTCACCCCGGCAGAGCCGGGGGGTTTCCCGAATTGGCTAACGGTGCCCGATCTGGCTCTGGCCCTTGAACGGAATGGTCTCGGATGTGCGCTTCTGGCCTATTGTGTCAATAAACTCGCTACGCGGAGTTTGGTCGAAAAGTCGACCGCTCAGAGCGGCCCAGGATCGACGATCGTCACCCGGCTGATGGTCAGAAGACCCCGAAAAACGCCTCACCAAATCTTGCTGAGGAGTTTTTCAACACAGAAGACCGGTCTGCGACCGTCGAGTCTGAACGCGAGCAGCTTGATCGTCGGCGGTCGCAGTTCGACCCGCTCCGGCCACAATTTCTGCCCTAAGCGGGCAGTCGGGTGTCGCCGTCACCGCCCACCGCCGCATTCGTCAGCCGCACGAGAACGACCCGCTGGCCCAGTCGCGCCAGCCGGTGATAAGCTGCCTTGATTGCGTCGTGGGTTTGGATTTCCAATCCTCAATTGGTCGATGGAGGTGACATTGAAGCTTTACGATTTCGAACTGTCGGGTAATTGCTACCGCGTCCGATTGCTGCTATCCCTTCTGGGCCTGAAGCATGAGGTCGTGACGGTCAATCTGATGAAGGGCGAGAACCGAGAGCCGTGGTTCCTCAAGCTCAACCCCCGTGGTCAGGTCCCCACACTCGATGACGGTGGCACGGTAGTGTGGGACTCCATGGCCATCGTCGTGTATCTCGCCCGCAAATACGGCGGAGAGAAGTGGCTCCCCATTGATCCGCAGTGCATGGCCGAGGTGATGCAGTGGCTGGCGCTCATGGAGAACGAGACCCTTTATGGTCTCGCCAAGGCGCGAGTCATCTGTAAGTTCAAGCGTCCCGGCAATCTCGAAGAGGCTCAGCTGTTGGGGCGCAAGGGGCTGGACGTGCTGGAGCAGCGTCTGGCTGCGCATCAATGGCTGGCACTCGACCATGTGACGATCGCGGATGTCGCCTGCTTTCCGTATGTCGCGCTCGCATCCGAGGGTGAGATACCGCTCGATCCCTACGCCAGCGTGCGCCGATGGATCGAGCGCATCAAGGCCTTGCCGGGCTTTATCGGCATGGCCGGAATTTGATCTTTGCCCGAACTGCTGCTATGAAGACCTGTTCTTGCCTGTCGCGCTTCGCGAAAGTGGTCGTTCAACGACTGCAAGGCGGCGTCAGCTACGACACGCTGGAACGTAGTCTCGTATCGAGGTCCTGAACCCAAGCCATTTCGCGGTGCGGTGGGAGGACGTTGGCCGTTTCTACGGTGCCCCGAGCAGCATGTAGACGCTCCAGTGGCCGCTGCCCCCTACGCCGATGCCAAGGTAGGCAGGTCCCAGGAACGTGTCCGCACCGAGGAAAGCGGACCCGGACCAGAGCGTTCCCGGCGATGGCAGACCGTCGACGCGATCGGTGATGCGTCCGACCTCCGCCGAACCGCCGACGTAGACGCCCGAGCCGAGGAGATCCGGGAGCGGGAGGACGCGGTTGTAGTACATCAGACGGCCGAAGCCGTATTCGCGTCCCGAGAACTGGTTGACGCGGTACCCCGATAGCAGCAGCGGCCCGCCGAGCGTGAAGGACTCGTAGGCCGGCATGTCCGAGCCGAGCGCAGTGCCGCCCTTGACGACCGCGTTCACCGTGTGCGACCCCCAGCTCTTCGTGGCTCGCGCGACGCCCTCGAGGCGCTGGTAATCGAGCGCCGAGCCCAGCGATTCCATCGCGGCGTACGCGGTCCCGAAGAATCCGTAGCCGTCGCGCGGGAACCAGGCGCTGTCGGCCTGATCGACGAAGAATGCCGCGCGAATTCCCGCCGTCGTCTCCCGGACCGACGGCAGCGTCGGCGAGCCGGTGTCGGGTCGCGCAAAGACCTTCGTCCACACCGGACCGACGCGCAATTGCCCCCACGTCCCGAGCGCCGCACCGACGTCGACGCCGATCTGTCCGGAGCTTACGAGGTAATCGGCAATCTTGTCGTCACCCTGGAACACGCCGCGCGACTGCTGGCCGATCAGCGCATTGGGGAGGACGAACCACTTCCCGCTCTCGTCGACCGGCTGGTAGAACTGGGTCGCGACGTTCGTGTTCTGGCCCACCTGGCCCTGCAACACCCACTCGCCGCCGAGCCGGTTGAGCCACGTGCTGCGGTACATGGCCAGCAGGTTGAATGCGTTGTCGCCCTGCAGGTCGCTCGCGAGGGCCAGGCCGAAGCGTAGGTAGTCGCCGCCCCAGGACTTCTCCTTCGGTTCGATGACCATCGCCCGCGGCCCCACTTCGCCGCCGACGATGCGATAGCTGATGCTTTCGTAGTCGCGCGTGCCGAAGATCCTGCGCAGGTCCGCGCCCACTTTCTCCTCGGTGAGCGGCTCGCCCGGCTTGCTCTCGACCAGCGACCGCGCCACCGCCGGATTGCTCCGCTGCAACCCTTCGATGCGAATCTCATCGACGGTTCCGAGTTGCTTCGCCTGCGCGACCTGCGTCGCGCGAAGCGCGGCGTACTGCTCCGGCGGCAGGCTGTAGCGCCTGAGCTTGTCCCCCATCGCCCGCGTCGCTTCCTCGCCGATGCGAATCGCGTCCTTTGAACGTTCGAACGTGGCGGCCGAGATGTCGCCGAGATCGGGCTGGATCAGAACGTCCTTCTCGCCGAGGCTCTTCAGCTGCTGGTCGACGTTGTCCTTGCCGAGGAAGTTGATGAGCTGCCCGACGACCGAGAGCGCCGACGTGATCTGCTCGCGCTTGAGCGGCGGCGTCGAGATGTTGACGGCGATGATGATGTCGCCGCAGAGCTTGCGTGCCTCGTCGATCGGAAGATTGTTCGCAATGCCGCCGTCGACCAGAAGCCTGCCGTCCCGTTCCACCGGCGAGATGGCGCCGGGTACCGACATGCTCGCCCGCATCGCCTGCGCCAGGCTGCCGCTGTCGATGACGACCGACTCGCCTGTCTCGATGTCGGTGGCCATCGCGCGGAATGGGATCGGGAACTTGTTGAAGTCGTTGATCCCCAGTGCCGGGGTCGCCAGCGACCGGAAATACGCCTCGATCGAGACGCCGGCGATGACGCCCTTCGGCAGCGCCAGCCCCCCGTCCTTCACGCCGAACTCCGGCGCGAACAGCGTCTGGAAGTCGTCGATCTTGCGACGGATGGAGATTTCGTTGCGCGGCGGCCGGTCGCGGAAGATCTCCTCCCAGTTGGCCTCGAGGACGAGCTTTTCCATCTCCTCCGGCGTTCGCCCGGCGGCGAACGTGCCTCCGATGATCGACCCCATGCTGGTACCGGTTACGCAACTGATCGGGATCCGCATCTCCTCCAGCACCTTAAGCACGCCGACGTGCGCGATCCCGCGCGCGCCCCCGCCCGACAACGCGAGGCCAATGCGGGGCGGATTCCCAGGTGCCGTCGCCGTGTTCACCGCGGGCTGCGCCGTGGATGACGGCGGCGCCGTCGACTGCGCGCTCGACGACATGGCGACCGCAAGGCCGACGGCGAGCAAGAGCGCGCGTGGAAGATAGGCGGCGATTCTCATGTCGACTCCAGGATTCTTGGGGGCAACGCCCACGGTGACGGCATCATCCCGCAGCGGAATACGCGGGGCAATGACGTATGTCAACCGGGCATGGTGATGCGCTGGGACCGCAAGGTCCGGCGGCAGTGGCGACGGCAAGGCCTTGCTCAAGGAGTCGCCCTCGATTCCGCGGTCAGCAATGACGCCCCTACCCCAGTTCGGGCATCATGCTAGCAGTCTGTCGGACTCTTCATTTCCGGAGATCTTGACTACACTGGAATGCATTGATGTCTTTACGTGAGTGAATCCATGGCGCGCTTTGTTCCGGTTGATCGCGATACGCAATCTTTGTTTCCGCCGAGCGTGCAGGAGTGGCTGCCGAATGATCATCTGGCGCGGTTCGCGGTCGACGTGGTCGAGCAGCTGGATTTGTCGGGGCTCGAACAAAGTTATGCCGGTCGCGGCAGTGATGCGCACCATGCGGCGATGCTGGTGGCGTTGCTGCTCTATGGCTACGCCACCGGGACGTTCTCCAGCCGGGCCTTGGAACGGGCGAGCTATGACTCGATCGCGTTTCGCTACGTCACGGCGAACACCCATCCGGACCACGATACCATCAACAGTTTCCGCAAGCGCTTCCTGAAGCAGATCGAAGCGATCTTCGTCCAGGTGCTGGGCTACGCCCGCGAGGTGGGCACGTTGAAGCTGGGGACGGTGAGCCTGGACGGGACCAAGCTGCATGCCAACGCCTCGCGGCACAGCGCCATGAGTTACGGCCACGCCAAAAAAAGCTGGAGGCGAAGCTCAAGGCGGAGGTGGCGGAGCTGATGGCGCATTTGCGACGCACACGAGGGATGCGTCGCTCCCGACACCATACGCAAAAGACCGGCATCCATGGGCGAATCACTGGCGCGGTATCGATCAGCGAACGTTCCCCTGCGGTCGAAGACCGTGCGCTTCCCGGGCACCGGGAAGGTGACCTGTTGTTCGGCAGCAAGAATAGCCAAATCGCGACACTGGTTGAACGTCAATCACGCTACGTCATGCTCGCGAAGGTCGCAAAGAAGGATACTGAGACGGTCGTTAACGCCCTGATCAAGCACGCACAGAAATTGCCCCATGAGTTATACAGATCGCTGACCTGGGACCATGGCAAAGGGATGGCTGACCATAAACGCTTTACGTTGGCCACCGACATCAAGGTCTATTTCTGTGATTCTCGAAGTCCTTGGCAGCGCGGATCGAATGAGAATGCGAATGGCCTACTGAGGCAATATCTACCCAAAGGGATCGACCTCTCGGGGTATTCGCAGCCCATGCTCAACGCGATCGCCCGGCGACTCAACGAACGCCCGAGGAAGACACAGCTCTACGAAACACCAGCTCAACGGTTTTATCAGGCTGTTTCGTCGACCGGTTGAATCCGCCGCCGAACTGCGACCTTCAAATCTGGCCGCGAGTTGCCTGATCGTCGACGGGCGCAGAACGATCCAATCCCGCCCGTCACACGAATCAAGACCATCCGCTCGCCTTCTGACGCGATCTCTCGCCAAGGCTCCCATCGACGCGCGTAGGCCTGACGCCGCACTCCTGCTACAGCGCAGGTTCGCGGCGGAGCAAGAGGTTTTCCGCTTCCAGCGATCGCCGAGGGCTGAGCGGTAGCACAACGAGGCCTGCCAGATCGGCAATCAACCGGAGGTCGATTCGAGCCAACGCGATCACGCGACGCTCATCCCATAGCTCGGCGAAGCTCCTGCAACGGGGTCGGTTTGTCCCAGATCGAGTATTTGCGGACCCAGGAGAGGTCAATGCTCCGGAGGCCATCCTTTGCCTGGGCGACTGCTGATCAGCAGCGGGTGCTTGAGTACCAGGGAGCCGGCGGCGAGGGCGCGTGCGCCGTGAGAGCGAAGAAGCTTCGCGAGGCCGACCCCCAGGTGAATGGCAAGGACCAGCAGTTCGCGCACGCTGCGAACCGTTGCATGACCACCGGTGGGCGCAAGACTGCCCGGCACGGGGGCATGGTGCCCAATTACGAATTCGACGTCAGGCTAAGGTCGCAGCACGATCTTCGCCGCTGCCGAACGTCCCTGATCGAGATCGGCGAACGCGGCAGCGCCGTCAGCCAACTGCCGCTCCTCGACCCAGGCAAGATCGCCGAAAACGCCGTCGTAAAGCGCGCGTACCGTCGCGCGCAGATCGGTCGTCGTGTACGTGTAAGTACCGAGCAACGTGATCTCGGCCAGGGTCAGCTTGCGCATGTCGATCTCGCTCGCCCAATCCTGCAGCCCGACGTGCATGATGACGCCTCCGGGCCGGACGGCTGCAAAGGCGGCGTTGCGCGTGACTTCCGCGCCTACCGCGTCGATGACAAGGTCCACCGTGCCATCGTTTGGTGCGACGCCGTCGCGTGGATCGTAGGTGCGGCACCCGACCGCGCGACCGATCGACTGGCGACGCAACGGATTGGTTTCTGCCACCGTGCAATCGCGGCACCCATACCTTCGCGCGAGCAGTGCCACGAGCATGCCGATCGCACCACCGCCGAGAATCAGCATCGAGCATTCCGGCAGCGGGCGCGCAAGGGCGCGCAGCGACAGGTTGAGCGCATGCAACGCGGTCGCTGCGGGTTCGGTCAGCGCGGCCTTCACCGGATCCATGTCCTGCGGCATGTCGACGAGACTCGAGGCCGGAATGGCCATGCGTTCGGCAAACGCCCCGGGTCGGGTCATGCCGACCATCGTCCGGTTCGAACAGAGATTGTTCCGCCCCTGCACGCAGTAGTCGCAAACACCACACGTGATGAGCGGGTTGCCGGTCACTCGGCGACCAGCGCCAGGGCCCGCTACGATCGTGCCGCAGAACTCGTGGCCGAGGATCATCGGCGGCACACGCCGCGGGTCGTGGCCGTGATAGGCGTGCATGTCGGAACCGCAGATGCCGACAGCGTCGATTTGCAGCACCACTTCACCGTCGGCGAGATGCGGGTCGGGCTGCGGACGGTATTCGACCTGCCGGGTGCCGGTATAGACGAGCGCTTTCATCGTCGCGTTCCTTCCAACGATCATTTCGCGGTGAACCCGCCGTCGACGAAGAGCGTCTGGCCCGTGACGTAAGCAGACGCATCGCTCGCCAGAAAGATGGTCGCGCCATGGAGATCTTCGAGTCGGCCATTGCGGCCGATGGCGGTCTGCGCGGCCATTGCCGCCGCACGCTCGGCGTTGGCGAACACCGGCGCCGTCAGCGGTGTCGGAAAGAATCCGGGGCCGATGGCATTGCAGGTGATGCCGTGCGGCGACCACTCCTGCGCAATGGCTCGCGTAAGCTGCACAATGCCGCCCTTCGCGGCACCGTACGGCGCGCTGTTCGCAAACGCGCGCTGCGATTGCAGCGACGCGACGTTGATGATCCGCCCCCATCCCTTCGCCTTCATCGCCGGTGCGAACTGCTGCGTCAGCAAGAACGGTGCTGCGAGGTGAATCGCCAGGTGCTCGTGGAACGCAGCCGCGGTCACCGCCATGAACGGCTGGCGCGCGTTCATTCCCGCCGCGTTCACGACTACATCGACGTGGCCGGCGAGGTCACGGGCTCGCGCTGCCGCGCGCGCGAGGGCCGCGGCGTCGGCCAGGTCGCACGCAACAGTTTGCGCATCGAGCCCTTCGGCGTGCAGACGCGCGGCCGCGTCCGCCAGCGCCGCCTCGCGCCGGGCCACCAGCAGCACCCGCGCGCCGGCCTGCGCGAGCGCTCGCGCCATCGCCTCGCCGATGCCGGAGTTGCCTCCCGTGATCAGCGCGGTGCGGCCGGAAAGATCGAAGAGCTTCGCGATTGCGTCGCGCATCAGGTCGTGACCGCCGCACCGCCGTCGAACTGTTCCTGCGGAAAGTATTTGCGGAGACGGTCATCAGCGGTGCGCGCATGCGCTTCCATTCCCTCCAGACGCGAGATGCGCGCCGTGACCTGGCCGATCTCGCGGGCGGCCTCGCGCGTCATCCGCTGCCATGTCAGCGTCTTCATGAATTTGTGGACGGACAGGCCGCCGGAATATCGCGCCGCACCCTTGGTGGGCAGGATATGGTTCGGCCCGGAGGTCTTGTCGCCGAACGCGACGGTGGTCTCTTCGCCCAAGAAAAGCGACCCGTAGCAGGTGAGGTGCGCGAGCCACCAGTCGAGATCCTGCGCGTGGACTTCAAGATGCTCGCTCGCGTACTTGTCCGAGATCTCGACGATCTCTTCCCGCGTATCGCAAAGGATCACCTCGCCGTAGTCGCGCCACGCGGCGCCTGCCGCGTCGCGCGCCGTCGGCGGCAGATCGTCGATCAATCGCGGCACCCGCGCCATGACATCGTCGGCGAGCCGCCGCGACGTGGTCAGGAGCCACGCCGGCGACTCGTGGCCGTGCTCGGCCTGGCCGACGAGATCGGAGGCGACGATCAGCGGATCGGCCGAGTGGTCGGCGATCACCGCAACTTCCGAGGGGCCCGCGAACACGTCGATGCCCACCTGGCCGAACAGCATTCGCTTGGCTTCGGCCACATACTTGTTACCCGGGCCTACGATGATGTCGCAGGGCTTGCCGGAAAAGAGACCATACGCCATCGCCGCGATTGCCTGCACGCCCCCGAGCGTCATGACGAAGTCGGCACCCGAGACCTTCATCGCGTAGAGCACGTACGGATGGATACCTTCGCCGTTGTACGGCGTCGAGCAGGCGATCACGGTCGGGACGCCGGCGGCCTTCGCCGTCGCGACGCTCATGTACGCCGACGCGATGTGCGCGTAGCGCCCGGTGGGAACGTAGCAGCCGGCGACGTTGACCGGCAGCAGCCGCTGGCCGGCGGTAACGCCTGGGTGCAGTTCCACGGAGAATTCGCGAATCGATTGTGCCTGCGCGAGCGCAAATTGACGCACCTGTGCGGCGGCGAATTCGATGTCGCGCTTCACGCCGTCCGGCACTTCGCGCGCGCGCCGTTCGACTTCGTCACGCGTGACCACGATGTCGCGAGTCCATTTGTCGAGCTTTCGAGCGTAGTCGCGCACCGCGGACTCGCCGTTCTCTCGGATCGCCGCGAGCATCTGCGCGACCACGGCCTGCGCGGTCTCCGTTTCCGTCGCCGGTGTCTTGGCCGCCTTCTTCAAATAGCTGATGGTCACCGCTGTTCCTTCGTCATTTGTCGCGGCTCGCGAACTCTCGCAACTTCGGGTCGCTGGCGACGCGCTTCATGTATTCATCGGTGATGAAGCTCGTGCTCGCGGGCGCCTCCTGTATCGAGCCGCCAACTTTCATGAAGTCAACGATCGCCGTGAACCAGCCGTCGACCTGCGAGGCACCGGCGCCACGGTCCATCAACTTGATCTGGCTGGCGAGGTCGAACGTCGGGCGGGTGTCGAATTCCTTGGCCAGCGACGCCTCGGAGATCTGTACGCCACCCTGCTCGTAGAATTTCTTCATCAACGCGATTGCTTCTTTGCGATTCGCGCTGGCCCATTTCCAGGCGCGCAGGTACACGGCGAGAAACTTCGCGACGTTCTCCGGGTTCTCCTTGGCGTAATCGGCGCGCACGATCAGTGCACCTGGCACCATCACACCACCATCCTTGCCAGTGCAGAGGATCTTGGCGCCGGACTTCTCCTCGAGCGTGTAGATGTTGGGCGCCCAGACGCCAACGAGTTCCGTAGCGTTCGATGACAGCGCCGAGATGATCTCTGCCTGGCCCATGTTCTTCAACGTGACGTCGGCTTTCTTCAAGCCATATTTAGCGAGGCAGGACTGCACCGCGTAGTCACCGGTGGAATTGGCCGTCAACAGGATCGTCTGCCCCTTCAAACTCGCCGGGTTTTGTGAGAACTGTGCCGCCTTGTCGCCGCGTACCATGAGCGCGTTACCCTGCGACTCATCGTTGGTGATTCCGATGGTCAAGAGGTTGAAGCGGACCGAACCCAGGACGGCGGGGATCGAGCCGGTGCCGCCGACGTCCCACGACTTCGACGCCGAGGCGGCTATCTGCGGCACGCCGGCGGGGAAGGTGCTGAACTCGGGTTTGAGCCCCACTTCGGCCCACCAGCCCTTTTCGGTCGCGATGTAGAACGGCAGTGCCCAGTAGAGCGCGGGCTGGTAGCTCACCTTGATCGTTTGCACGGCCTGTGCGGTTGCATGCAGCGGAGAAATGGCCAGCATGGCGACGGCCAGGACAACGCGGATCGTATTGCACATCGTTACCTCCTCGGGTCGAGATTCAGTGTTCGTTCGGGGCTTGCTGCTCGCGTAACAGGCGCCAGATATGAGTGCGCAGATGTACGAACGACGCGTCGTCCATCACGTCCTCGATGCGTTCCAGGCGGTCCCAGTTCTCGGCATGGCGCACGCTGCGCACGTCGATGATCTCCTTGATGCTGCCTGGCCTGCGGGTCATCACCACCACGCGGTCGGCGAGGTATACGGCCTCGTCGACTGCGTGGGTGATGAAGAGGACCGTGCGCGGGTTGGTGCGCGCGAGGCGAACGAGTTCTTCCTGCATCACCGTCCGGGTCTGCGCGTCGAGCGCGCCGAAGGGCTCGTCCATCAACAGCACGTCCGGATCGAGCACGTAGGCACGGGCGATCGCGACGCGCTGCTGCATGCCGCCCGAGAGCTGGTGCGGGAAGGCGCTTTCGTAGCCGTGCAGACCCATGACGCCGATGATGCGCTCGATGTGCTCGCGGCGCGCTGCCTGGTCCATGCGCTTGCACTTCAACCCGAAGTCGATGTTCTCCCACACCGTCTTCCACGGAAACAGCGCGAACTGCTGGAACACAACCGCGCGCTCGGGTCCCGGTCCCTTCACCGTGTAGCCGCCAACCGCGACTGTGCCGGTGGAGGGAAACTCGAGCCCGGCGGCCATGCGCATGCAGGTCGTCTTGCCGCACCCCGATGGACCGACAATCGCCACGAACTCGCGATCCTTCACCTCGAGGTCGATGCCGGCGAGCGTGGGGAACTCGCGCCCGTCCCGCTGGAACACCCGCGTCACGCCTGTGAAAGTGATGTCGCTCACTTGCCACTCCCGCAACGGCTGGTGCCGTTGCACGTACCGAGCCGGCGTATGGCAATGCCGCTCATTTCCCGCCCCTTCCGCGATTGGCGTTGATGCGCGCCTCGACGCGTCGCAGCGCGACGTCGATCAGGTATCCGACGATGCCGATGGCAATCATCCCGCTCATCACCGTCGCGGTGCTGATGTTGCTTTGCCCCTTGACCATCAGGTAGCCGATGCCGCTCGACGCGACGATGAGTTCCGCGCCGACCAGCGATTGCCAGCCCAGGCCGGCGGAGATGCGTAGGCCCGCGACGATCGACGGCACGGAGGCGGGCAACAACACCTGGGTGATCATCCGGAAGTTCGATGCGCCGAGCATCTGGCCGGCCTCGATGAGGCGAAGCTCGACGAACTTCGCGCCGCGGTAGGCGTTGATGAGGGCGGGCGGGAACGCACCCATGAAGATGATCAGAACCGGGCCGCCGATGCCGGTACCAAACCACAACGCGGCGAACGGCACCCACGCGATCGGCGCGATGAAGCGGATCGCTTCGAACAACGGTGTGACGATATCGTCGAGCCAACGGAACCAGCCCATCATCAGGCCGAGCGGCACGCCGACGAGCGCCGCCAACCCGAAGCCGAGCGCATAGCGGCCGAGGCTCGACGCCAAGTGCTGCTGGATTGTGAAACCCACGAACGGTGTGTTGGTCAGCTCCCAAAAGCGCTCGACGACACCCCATGGCGTGGGCAGGAATTGTTTCGGTACGAGGCCCGACACCGCAATGAGCGCCCACAGCCCGAAGAAGCCCGCGAAGCCCGCGGCCGAAAGCCACAGGAGTTCATGGCGCGCCAGCGGCACGCGAAAACCTGCGCTCATCGACTGACCCGCCAGGGCAGCGCGCGGCGCTCGATCAAGGCCAGCGCCGCGGTCATCAGTCCGCCGCACAGGCCGACCATCGCCATGCCGACGAGAATCATCCCCGGATAGATGTCCTGCGCCGCGTTGTTGAGCACTTGGCCCAGGCCGTAGAGTGCGCCGACGAGTTCCGCGGCGACCAGCGTCGTCCACGACGCCTGCAGCGACAGCCGCAGCCCGGTGAAGATATGCGGCGCCGCCGCGGGAATCAGGATCTCCCGGACGAAGCGCGCGCCGCGTGCACCCAGCATGCTCGACGCCTCGACGATTTGCGGCTCCATCGCGCGTACCCCGGTGTACGTGTTGATCACCGCCGGCACGAACGCCGCCATGAAAATAACCAACACCTTCGCCGCATCGCCAAGCCCGAGCCAGACGATCGCAAGCGGTATCCACGCGAGCGGCGGAATCGGGCGCAGCAACAGGAACACGGGGTTCAGCAGCGCCTCCGCGCGCCGACTCCATCCCATGGCGAGGCCGAGCACCACGCCCACCGTCACTGCTGTCGCGAACCCCATCAGCACGAGCCCCGAACTCTGCAACACGTGCTGCCCAAGCTTCGCGTCCGCATAGCCCTGTGCCGTGATTTGCTTGAGCGCGCCCCACACGTCGTACGGCGTCGGAAACCGGGCGGCGCTGATCGCCTGCGCCACGACCGTCAGCAGGTACCAGAGCGCGAGCATGGCGACGACTGCGCCAATGCCGATCACGGTGCTACGGGTACGCTGCAACGGCCCTTCCTCCTCGCATGGGTCGAGACCTCTGTCGGGTCCTGGCGCGGGAATGCGGAAAACGTTTTCCGGCGCCAATCATAGCGGCGGGTTTTCCCATGTCAAGCGGAGATGCGACGAAAAGCTGCTTTTGTACAATAGCTTATGATGCAATGCACCATTGCGGCGAGCTGTCGATCCATGTCAGCATTGGAACCAAGGGGACCGCCTTTGAGCAAACGTTTTCCCAACTCCCGAACCCTGCGCCGCCATGCGGTCACGATCGTTGACGTCGCCGCGGCCGCCGGAGTGTCCATCTCGACCGTTTCGCGCGTACTCGCCGGTTCCGCGCGCGTTCGTGCCGATCTGGCCGAACGCGTGCACAAGGAGGCATCGCAACTGGGCTATACGCCCGACCGCGTGGCGCGCGCACTGGTGCAGCGGCGCTCCAGCGCCATTGGCGTAGTCGTGCCCACGGTCGACAACGCGATCTTCGCGCGCGCAATCCAGGCATTGCAGAGCACGCTCGACTCGGCAGGCTATCGGTTGTTGCTCGCGACCAGCGAATATGACGCAACACGTGAACTCGCCGGCGTACAGGCTCTGGTGGAGCAGGGCGCGGATGGCGTCGTGCTCGTGGGCGCCGAGCATCATCCGGGCGTGTGCCCGTTACTCGGAGCCAAGGGCGTGCCGTTCGTACAGATGTGGACTTATCTTCCGTCGGGCGCCGCTTCCACCATTGGCTTCGACAACCGCGATGCGATGCGCCGGCTGGTTTCGTACCTGATCGACCTCGGGCATCGGCGCATCGCGATGATTGCGGGTACCGTCGCAGGCAACGACCGCGCCGCCGCCCGTGTCACCGGATTGCGCGACGCGCTGGCCGCGCGCGGCCTCGCACCGGAGGCGATCGTCGAACGCGCCTACACGATACAGGATGGCCGCAGCGCCGCGCGCATGCTGCTCGACCGCGACCGTCGCCCGACCGCGCTCGTCTGCGGTAACGATATCCTTGCCTTCGGCGCGCTGGCGCAAGCGCACGCGCAGGGCGTCGCAGTGCCGGCCGCAGTCTCGGTGACGGGGTTCGACGATCTCGACATCGCGTCCTACGTCACGCCGCCGCTCACCACCATGCGCGTCCCTGCCAGCGCCATGGGACGGCTGGCCGCCGAGTACTTGCTCGCGCGTATCGCGGGCCGGGAAACGTCGAGTGCGATCGCGCTCGAGGCCGAGTTGATCGTGCGCGGCTCGACCGCGCCGCCTGCTGCGGCATATTCATGACCGGACTCGATTACTTTGATTCCCGCGCGTGGATGTCGAATTCGCAGTCGAGCGGCGATCGGGATCTGCAACGGGCCCCGGCATTGAGGCTCGCCACGCGCTTCCGTGGCCCCCTCGCTCAGCCGATCCGCGTTCCCGTCTGCCCTTCGATGCCTTCGCTGGCCTTGGTCAGAAGCGTGATCAGCGTGATCCGACCGGGCCTCGATGCGGCGAAGTGAACGGCCGCCTCGACCTTCGGCAACATGGAGCCCCTCGCGAAATGGCCTTCCCGGATGTACTGCTGCGCCTCGTCCACGCTCAACCGGTCGAGCCAACGCTGCTGCGGTGTGCCGAAGTGCAGCGCAACCCTTTCCACGGTCGTCAGGATGACCAGCAGGTCGGCATCGATCATCTCGGCTAGTTTCGCACTGGCGAGATCCTTGTCGATGACCGCGCTGGCGCCTTTCAGGTGATTCCCCTGCCTATACACGGGAATGCCGCCGCCGCCGACCGTGATCACGATCTGGCCTGCGCGGGTCAGCGCCATGACGGATTCCTTTTCGACCACGTCCAACGGCCTGGGCGAGGCAACCACGCGGCGGAATCCCCGGCCGGCTTCTTCCTTCATCACATACCCGTTGCGCATCATCGCCTCGGCTTCGGCGCGCGCGAAGTGTGAGCCGATCGGCTTGGTCGGGTCGCGGAAGGCCGGGTCATGCTCGTCGACGATCACCTGCGTGATCAGCGTGGCGACCGGAACGTGCAGGCCGCGGTCGAGCAGTTCTTCGCGCAAGGCATTTTGCAGGTCGTAGCCGATGTAGCCCTGGCTCAGCGCGACGCATACGGACATCGGCAGATGCGGCGTATGCGCCTGCGTCATCGCGGCCGATTCGAATGCGAGGTTGATCATGCCGACCTGCGGGCCGTTGCCGTGAGTGACGACCACGCGATGGCCCCGCTCGATCAGATCCACGATCGACCGCGCCGTCGTCTTGACCGCAGTCATCTGCTCGGCCAAGCTCTCGCCGAGCGCGTTGCCGCCGAGAGCGATGACGATCGTCTTGCTCACGAGGGCTTCAATGAGGTTGTCGCAGTTCCTGCAGGTACATCACGGGAACGGCGGCATACATCGCCGCGCACTTGACCAGATGTTCCTTCCAGGTCTTCTCATTGGCCACGTGCGCCTCCGGTTCCTTGCCGGGACCGAAACCGACCACGGGGATGCCATGCCGCCCCATGATGGACACGCCGTTGGTCGAGAACGTCCACTTGTCGATGACCGGCCTTGACTTGAACAGGCCCTGGTAGGCCTTGGCCAGCGTCCTGACCGCGATGTGGTCCTCGGGGGTCTTCCAGGTCGGGAAGAAACACTCGGTCGGATAGACCAAGCCCGTGTAGGACGGTCGATCGTAGTGGTACATCGACACCTCCGCGCCGGCAGCCTTGACCGCGGGGAGCGCGCGAATCTCTTCGAGCGCGACCGGCCAGGTTTCACCCCAGGTCAGGCGGCGGTCGACGGAGACCGCGCAGCTGTCGGCCACCGCGCAGCGGCTCGGCGAGGTGAAAAAGATCTCCGAGACCGTCAGCGTCCCCTTGCCCAGAAAATCGTCGTGGCCCAGTCTCTGCGCCAAACCCTGCAGCTCGATCAGGATCGGCGCCATCTTGAAGATCGCGTTGTCGCCGCGCTCCGGCGCCGAGCCGTGGCAGCTGCGGCCCTGCACATCGATGCGGATCTCCATGCGCCCGCGGTGGCCGCGATAGATCTGGCAGTCGGTCGGCTCCGTGCTGATCACGAATTCGGGACGGATGTTCGACTGCTCGATCAGGTACTGCCAGCACAAGCCGTCGCAGTCCTCCTCCTGCACCGTGCCCGTGACGAGCAAGGTGTATTCGTCCAGCAGCCCGAGATCCTTGATGATCCTGCCGGCATACACCATCGATGCCATGCCGCCCTCCTGGTCCGACGCACCGCGGCCGCCGATCAATTCGTTGTCTTCCATGCCCTGATAGGGATCGAACGTCCAGTTCTTCAGGTTGCCGACGCCGACGGTGTCGATGTGCGCGTCCATCGCGATCAAGTGCGGTCCGTGTCCGATGGTGCCGAGCACGTTGCCCATCGCGTCGATCTCGACCTTGTCGAATCCGCAGCGCTCCATCTCCTGCTTGATGCGCAGGACAACGTTCTTCTCGTTGCCGCTCTCGCTGGGAATGGCGATCATGTCGCGCAGAAAGCGCGTCATGTCCGCCTTGTAGTGATTGGCTTGGCGCAGGATCTGCTCGAACGGTACCTCGGTGCCCATCATCGCTTTGTTTCCTCGTTTCCTGTTTCGAATGTCGAGCCCGCGAGAGCCCTGGACCCATTTACTTGCCCGACGTTGGCGCCGGTTTCACGCGCGGGCGACCTTCGTTGCGCAACTGCCCCAACACCTGGGCCGGTTCGGCAAAGCGTCGCACCAGGATCATCGCGGCGATGATGTACGGCTTCCAGCCGGCTTCCCGGTAGGTGCCGATGCGGTACTTCTCGAACACGCCCTGGCTGACTTCGCCCCGCTCGCACGAAACGCCGGTGATGTCGGCGGGCAGGCAGTGCATGTACAGCGCCTTGCCTTGTTGCGTCATTTTCATCATGGCTTCGTCGCAGTGCCAGTGCTTGTGTTCGGCGTTCTGCGCGAGGCACGCCTTCTCCAATGCCTTCAAGCCGTCGGAATCGCCGGCGCGCAGCAGCACCGTGCGACGTTGCATCACCTTGTACGGCGCCCAGGACTTCGGATAGACGATGTCGGTGCCGTTGAACGCCTCTTCCATCGTCGTGACCTGCCGGAAGCTGCCGCCGGCGGTCTTCGCGTTCTCCTGCGCGACCTTCACGACCGCGGGGATCAGGTCATAGCCCTCGGGATGCGCGAGCGTGACGTCCATGCCGAACCGGGTCATCAGGCCGATCACGCCTTGCGGCACCGACAGCGGCTTGCCGTAGCTCGGCGAATAGGCCCAGGTCATCGCGATCTTCCTGCCCTTGAGCTTGTCGAGAGTGCCGAAGTGCTCCTGCAGCCACGCCAGATCCGCCATTGCCTGCGTGGGATGATCGATATCGCATTGCAGGTTGACCACTGCCGGGCGCTGCGGCAACACGCCGTTGGTGAAACCGTCATCCAGCGCGGCGCAGACCTCGCGCATGTACGCGTTTCCCGCGCCCAGGTACATGTCGTCGCGGATTCCGACGGCCTCGGCGCAGAACGACACCATGTTGGCGGTCTCGCGCACCGTCTCGCCGTGCGCGATCTGCGACTTGCCTTCGTCGAGATCCTGCTGGCCCAGCCCCAGCAAGTTCAGCGCCGTCGCATAGGAAAAGCGGGTGCGGGTGGAGTTGTCCCGAAAGATCGACACGCCAATCCCGGTGGCGAACACTCGCGTGTCGATGTTCTCCGCGCGCAGGAGCTTCAGCACTTCGGCCACTTTCAGGACCTGCTTCAGTTCGTCCGGTGTTTGCTCCCAGGTCAGCAGCAGGTCCTTGGTGTGCAATGCCGACTTGAGTTCGCCGATTTCCGCGAGCAAGCGATTGATCGTTCCCATCGTGGATTCCAGTCAAGACTGTGGTGCCTGTCATCCCGGTCCCACACCGGGCATGAGCGATGGCGCACCACCAAAAAGAAGGTTTATGCATCGGCATTGCTGTCCGGTCAAACGACCTGCGCCGAGCCCGAGATCAAGCATTGGCGGGGCCCGCAGGCCGATTTCGTTTGGTGCCGGCTTGAACATTTCTTGCCGGGAACCGCGTACTTTCCCCGATCGTGACGCCCTCGGCGTCGAGCACCGGCGCCTGCTCGACGTGCGGCTCGACATGCGCATGCGGGCGATGCAGCGCGGCGACGCCCGCGCAGCCGATGCGCAGCGTTTCGGGGTCTATTTTGCAGGTCGCGGCAGGCATTGCGTTATCAGGGTCGCCCGGATTCGCCGCGGCGCAGGTACTGCCCCATACCCTCGCGGCCCAGCCAGCGTGCGCCGTCGACGATGCACTGCCCGCGCACGAAGACCTTCTTCACGCGGCCGGTCAGCTCGCGGCCTTCGAACAGCGAATAATCGACGCGGCTATGGTGCTCTGAGGCACGGATGGTCCAGCGCTCGGCCGGGTCGAACAGCACGAGGTCGCCGTCGGTGCCGACCGCGATCGTGCCCTTCTTCGGGAACAGGCCGAAGAGCCTGGCCGGCGCGGTGGCGATGATTTCGACGAAGCGGTTCATCGGCATCCCGTGCTTGAGCACGGCGCCATCGAACACCAGCGGCAGCCGAGTTTCCACCCCCGGTGCGCCGTTGGGAATGCGGCTGAAGCTGTCCACGCCCTGCTGCTTGGAGTAGCGCAGGCCGTGCGGCTGCTCGTTGAAGCAGAATGGGCAGTGATCGGTGGAGACGACCTGCAGGTCGTCGGTCTTCAGGCCGCGCCACAGGTGCGGCTGGTGGCCGTGGTCGCGCAGCGGCGGCGTCATCACGTATTTCGCCGCCTCGAAACCGGGCCGCTCGTACTCGTCCGCATTCAGGAACAGATAGTGCGGGCAGGTCTCGGCATGCACGGCAATGCCGCGGTCGCGGGCTTCGGTCACGGCCGCGAGCGACTGCGCGGCCGACAGGTGCACGATGTACAGCGGTGTCTCGGCCAGTTCGGCGAGGCAGATCGCGCGGTGGACGGCCTCGCCTTCGAGGATCGCGGGCCGCGTGACCGCATGGTACTTCGGCGCCTTCAGGCCCTGCGCCACCGCCTCGTCCACCAGCGCCTGGATCACGTGCCCGTTCTCGGCGTGCACGCAGGTCATCGCGCCGTTGGCGCCGGCCACGCGCATGGCCTTGAACAGTGTGCCGTCGTCGACCATCAGCGCGCCCGGATACGCCATGAACAGCTTGAAGCTGCTGACGCCTTCGTGGCGCACGAGCGTCTTCATGTCCTCCAGCGTGCCCGGGTTGGCGTCGAGCAGGATCATGTGCGCGCCGACGTCCACGCACGCGCTCTCGCGCAGCCGGTGCCAGTCCTCCAGCGCCTTCAGCGGGCTCTGGCCGGCCCGCGGTGTGCAGAAGTCGACCAGCGTGGTGGTGCCGCCGAACGCCGCCGCCTGGGTGCCGCTGCCGAAGGTGTCGATGGTGCGGGCCGTGGGCGTGGCCATGTCCAGGTGGGTGTGCACGTCCACGCCCCCGGGCAGCACCAGCAAGCCGGTCGCGTCGTGCACCTCCACGTCGCCGCCCACTTCGAGATGCGCTCCGATGGTCGTGATGCGCCCGCCGTCCACCAGGATGTCGGCCACGTAGTCGTCCACCGCAGTGACGATGCGTCCGTTCCTGATCAGCACGGCCATTCCCGTCATCCCTCCGTTTGGTGCCGTCGCTGCGGCGTTTGATGATAGCGGCTCTATTCGGCCCACCGGCGGCCGCTGCGTTGATAACATGGTCGCATGCATCGCGATCGTCTGGAACCTGCGCTGGCAAGGGAGTCCCCGGCATGAGCCACCTCGCACCGTACCCGCTGGCCGCGCTGGCGACGCGCATGCTGCGCGAGTTCGACGCGCGGCAGACGATCTTCGACCTGCCCTTGCGCAAATTCGTCCAGGGCGATGCGCGCCATGACCTGTCGGTGGGAGTGCACGGCCGCACCGCGGCCACCCCTTTCGGACCCGCCGCCGGGCCCCACACCCAGCTCGCGCAGAACATCGTGCTGACTTGGCTCGCCGGTGGCCGCTTCATCGAACTGAAGACGGTGCAGATCATCGACCGCCTGACCCTGCCGCGGCCGTGCATCGACATGCAGACCCTCGGCTACAACGTCGAGTGGTCGCAGGAGCTGACGCTGGAGGAGTCGCTCGACGAGTACGTCAAGGCGGCGATGCTGATCCGCATCCTCGAGGCCAGCGGCCGGCTCGCGCTTGCACCCGGGTTCGGCCGCACGGTGTTCGACATGAGCGTCGGCTACGACCTCGCGGGCATCCGCAGCGAGCGCGTGCAGGCGTTCATCGGCGGCATGATGGATGCCACGCCGGTGGTGGAACGGCTGCGCCGCGAACTCCCGGCTGAACTGGGCCCTCTGCGCGACCTCGACTTCCCGACGCGGCTCTCCGACACGCTCACGCTCAGTACTTTCCACGGCTGCCCGCCCGACGAGATCGAGGCGATGGTCGAGCACCTGATGCGCGAGCACGGCCTGGCCTGCATCGTGAAGCTGAACCCGACGCTGCTCGGCGCCGTCGAGGTCCGCAGGCTGCTTCACGATGCGCTCGGCTACACCGAACTGCGCGTCCCCGACGCCGCGTTCGAGGGTGACGCCAGCTGGGAGCAGGCCACCGCGTTCATGGGCCGGCTCGACGGCCTCGCGCGGACGCTCGGGCTCGGGCTGGGCGTGAAGTTCTCCAACACGCTCATCGTCGAGAACCACCGCGACTTCTTCCCGGCCAGCGAAGGCGTCATGTACCTCTCGGGGCCGCCCCTGCACGTGCTCGCGATGCATCTCGTGCGGCGGTTTCGCGCCACCTTCGGTGATCGCATGCCGGTGTCGTTCTCGGCCGGCATCGAGCGCGCGAACTTCCCCGACGCCGTCGCGCTCGGCCTGGTGCCGGTCACCGTCTGCACCGATCTGCTCAAGGCCGGCGGCTACTGGCGCGGCTTCGGCTACTTCGAAGAGTTGGCGCAGCGCATGGATGCGGTTGGCGCGGCGACGATCGATGAATTCATCGTGCGCGCCTATGGCGATGCCGGCCCGGCCGACGTGAGCGCGGCGAAGCTGCGCAACACCGAGCGGTACGTGGAGCGCGTCGCCACCGAGGCGATCTACCAGGCCTCGAACAACCGCAAGCTGCCGCGCAAGATCGGCCGCCGGTTGAAGTTCTTCGACTGCCTGGCCTGCGACAAGTGCATCCCGCTCTGCCCCAACGGCGCCAATTTCAGCGTCCGCATGACCCCCACGCCGCAGGCTCGCATGACCAAGCAGCTCGTCCATTTCGCCGACTTCTGCAACGACTGCGGCAATTGCGACGTCTTCTGCCTGGAGGACGGCGGGCCGTACCTGCTCAAGCCGCGGCTGTTCGTGAACCGCGAGCGCTGGCTGCGCGATGCGCCGCGCGACGCGGTGTTGATCGAGCCCGACGCGACGACCGGCCGCTTCGACGGCCAGGTGGTGCGGGTGGTGGCGGGTGAAGCGCCGGGCGATGACCCAAGGGCGCAGGCGCTGCAGAGCTTGCGCGACGCGCTGCTGGCCCCGGGCGAGGTGAACACCGTGAGCGAGTTCTTGCGCGTCGAATCGGTCCGCTGACCCGCGGATGCAGCGGGCGCGCGAGGCGACGTCACCGTTCGAGCGGCGTGGCATGACCTACCGCTGCACGCCTGTGAACAGCACGCCGACGCGCGCCCCTGCCGCGACGACGCCGTCGCGGCGCAGCTGCAGCAGGCCGGCGAGCCCGGCCGACCCGGTGTGACTGACGTTGATCCCGGTCGTCTCCACCGCGACCGAGTTCGCCTGCATCAGCGTTGGCTCGTCGACGACCACCGTCGTGCCGCCGGTGGCGGCCATGCCGCGCAGCACGGCGACCCAGTCGTAGGTCTCGTCGTCGAGGATGCCGGTGGCGACGCTGTGTGGCGCGTCTTCCCACGGCCACATGAACTCCGAGCGGTGTGCCGCGGCGTCACGCAGTGCGTCATCGATGCTGGCCGCGGGGCTGCCGCGTCGCTGCTGCACCAGCGCCCACGCCCGCGCCAAAGGTGACGCGCCTTGTGTCTGCACCGTGTGCACCCGCGGCGCGCGCGACAGCCGCCGCGCCGCGATCGCTCGCGCGTAAGCCTGCACGCATGCGCTCGCGAGCGCGCCACCGCCCACCTGCACGACGAGGTCGTCCAGCGGTGGGGCGCCGCTTGCGAGCATTTCGCAGACCAAGGTCTGGCCGCCGTCGATCGCCAGGCCGTTCTCGTTGCCCTGGCAGCAGAACGCCAGCGCGCCGGCGCGCAATGCTTCGTGGAAACGGCGTACGCAGGGGTCGCCGCGCTCGTCCGGCGAGCGCGGGCAAGCCACGACGGTCGCACCGAGCGCCTGCAGACGATCGAGCACCGCAGGCTCGGCGTCCGGCGGGACGAACACCTGCAGCGCGCGAGACACGGCCCGCGCCAGCACGGCCGCGGCCAGCGCCGCGTTGCCGCAACTGGCGATGGCAAGCGGTGCGAGCGCCGGTCCGTCGCCTGGCTCGACCACCGCGAGGTACAGCAGGATGCCCATCAAGTGGCGCGCCTTGTGCGAGCCGGCGACGTTCGCCGTCTCGTCCTTCACCCATACCTCGAGCCCGGTTCGTTCGCCGAGCGGGGCCGAGGGGCTGAACGGCGTGGCGCGAAAACCATGACCGTCGACCGCCGCGACGCGCAGGTCGATGCGCCGCACCAGATCGACGAACGCGCGGTCGCTCATCCCGCGTGCGCGCGCCGCGTGCCACGCGTAGACGCTCTCGCGGTAGCGCACGAAGGGGTTTTCGTCGTCGTTGCGGTCCAGGACTGCATGGGCAGGGAGCCGGTGCTCGAGGACATGGTCTGCGTCATCGCTGCCGCGGTGGGCGCAGCGGAACGGGTAGATCGTGCCCGCCGGCGGCTCCCAGCCACAGCCGGCGCAGACGAGCCGCGACGGCGTCACGCCGCGCCGCTGTCGCGGTTGAACGCCGCGATCAACTCGTCCCACGCTGGAAGAAGACCGTGCAGCCCGCGCCAGAACGCCTGGTCGCGCCGCGCCTCGAAGTCGGCGAGCGCGACGCCGCGTTGCTCGACCCAGGTGAAGTAGCCGAGGTTGAAGATGCGGTTGCGCTCGGTCGGGCCCATCGGCAGCACGTGCTCGGTGGACGCGCGCGTCAGGTGGCGGTCGAAGGCTTCTGCCGCGGTTGCGCCGTCGAAGCCACCGGCGAAGTGCTTGGCGATGGCCTTCGGTTTCTCCGATGCATACAGCGCGGCGCCGTCGGTGGCGACGGTGAGGATAGCGTCTTGCGCGCCGAGGCCGAGTGCCTTGGCCGTCTTGATCGCCGCCAGGATGTTGCAGATGCCCGACAGGCCGAAGTGAGGCAGCGCCGCAAGCACGTTCTCGCCCACGCCGTGGCTGCGCAGAAAGGCATGGCCGGCCGGATCGTTGAAAAGCACGAAGAGCTGGTCGGTGGCGTGATCGGACACCGCGACGGCGGCATCCGAGTTGGTGACGTTGTGGATGTAGGGGATGTGCTTGTCGCCGATGCCCTGGATGTTGTGCTCGCCGAAGCCGTTGTAGAGCATCGTGGGGCATTCGAGCGCCTCGACGGCGACGATCTTCGCACCGCGATGTTCCTTCAGCCAGTCGCCCGCGCCGAGCGTGCCGGCCGACCCGCTGGCGGCGACAAAGGCCGCGAGCCGCAGTGCGGGGGCGCGAGCGCGCACGGCCTCGAACACCCGGGCGAAGGCGCGCCCGGTGACGGCGTAGTGCGCGAGGTAGTTGGCGAACTCGCTGAACTGGTTCAGCACGACGTTGGCAGGGTCCTGCGACAGTGCCGCGCAGGCGTCGTAGATCTCGCGCACATTGCTTTCGGTGCCCGGCGTGCGCACGATGTCGCGGGGCTCGACCACCCAGCGTTCCAGCCACTGGAAACGCTCGTCGCTCATCCCGGCGGGCAGGATCGCCACGCCGCGTACGCCGACGGTGCGCGAGATCGCCACGCCGCCACGACAATAGTTACCCGTGGACGGCCACAGCGCGCGCTGGCGCGTCGGGTCGAAGCGGCCGGTGACCAGCCGCGAGACCAGGCAGGCGTAGGCGGGCAGTACCTTGTGCGCATGGATCATCGGAAAGCGGTCGCCGAGCACCGCGACGATCGGAGAGGCCACGCCGGTCAGCGCCTCGGGAAGCACCACGTGCGCGGGCACGTCGGCCGGGCCCGAGCGCGCGTCGTCGTTGTACCAGTGCACGCGAAACAGGTTGAGCGCATCCGCGGCGTCCGGGTCCACGCCGGCCAGCTGCGCACGGCGTGCGGCCCCGATGCGCGAGGGGTCGGCGAGCTCGGCGAAGGTCGGCAGCGCGATGCGGCGGCGGCCGAAATGCTCGACCGCGCGGTCGTAGGTGGACCGATCGGCGATCGTGGTGGTTTCGTTCATAGTTCTGCCATTCGCGACCAGAGCCGCGGGGCCTCGGCAGCGGCCCGTGCTTTGATGGCGCCGATGTCGATGCCTGTGTTCGTGCCAAGCGCGGGCGCCTTGCCACCGAAGCGATTGTCCAGCAGGACCTGCCCCTGCTGCGCCCGCCGCGCCGCCGCGTCGGGGTCATCGCCGTAGCGCGCTGCGTCCTGCCGCAGTGCCGCCTGTTCGGCCGCCAGGTCCGACGCATAGCCGTCGGTGCCCAGTGCGACGCGGCCGCTGGCGCGCAGCGCCCTTGCATAACCGACGCGGTTGTCCCGGTTCGAGCGCGGGTTTTGCACCAGCCAGCAGCCAAGTTGATCGGCGTGCCGTACCTGCGGCTCGCTGAGATGCACGCCGTGTGCAAGGATGGAGCCAGCCGGCAGTGCGCCCAGACGGTCGAAGCGCTCCAGCGGGCCCGCGAAGCCGCGGCGCACGGCGTCGGCGACGTCGGCGACGTCCTCGGCCACGTGCACATGCAAGACGGTGCCGAGCGCGCGGCAGAGCGCCGCGGCCTCGCGCACGGTGTCGTCCGACACCGTGAAGGACGCATGCAGTCCGACTACGCCGCGCACCAGCGGCCGCGTGTTGGTCTCGATGAAGCGGCGGCACTCCGCCAGGCCGCGGCGGGCCTCGTCGCGCCCGCCGTTGCGCTCGGTCGCGCCGTAGCAAAGCACGGCCGGCATGCCCGCCGCCTGGCAGACATCGGCGAGAATGTCGAGCGAGCCTTCGATGAGGCGCGGCGACTCGTGGTGGTCGACGAGCCCGACCGTTCCGAGCTGCAGCGCCTCGGCCACGTACCACTGCGCGGCGATCTGCAACGCACGCGCATCGAGCGCGCGGTCGAGCCGCCACCACACGCGCTCGAGGATGGCGGTGAAGTCCGCAGGCGGGTCTGCCGGCGCCGGCATGCCGAACGGCACCAGTCCCGAGTACAGGTGCGTGTGGGCGTTGACGAAGCCCGCCGCGGTCATCGGCGCACCCGGGGCCCTGCGCGCAGACCCGTCAGGCGGGAGCGGCCCGAATTCGCCCGGCCGCACGGAGGGCTCACCTCGACCCCAGCGGGAAACCGACGCTCATCGCGCGCGCGGCGGGCGAGTCCCTCATCGGCAGCGTGGTGCGACGGATGCCGTCGAAAGCCTCCAGCGCACCGGCCACCGCCGCGGCGGTCGGCACGAGGCCGATCTCGCCGAGGCCCTTGGCGCCCATCGGGCCCTCGGGCTCGGGTTCCTCGACAAGGATCACCTCGACCTGCGGCATGTCGCGCGCGCGCAGGACGCCGATTTCCTTGAGCTTGAACGTCACCGGCATGCCGTTCTCGCAGCGCAGTTCCTCGGTGAGCGCGTAGCCCAGGCCCATGTGGACGGCGCCCTCGATCTGCCCTGAGGCCAGCGCCGGATTGACGACACGGCCGACATCGTGTGCGGCCACCACGCGCTCGACCCGGCCCTTCGCGTCCAGGATCACGAGCTGCGTCGCATAGCCGAAGGCCGTGTGCGTCTTGATCCTCGCCACCGGCGCCCCGAGCGCGGTGGTGTCACGCACGACGACGTCGCCGGCATAGACACGGCCGGCGAGCGCGGCGAGCGAGTGCCCGGCGTCGAGATCCGCCTTGAGCTTCGCGCCGGCGGCAAGCACGGCGCGGCCGCTGAAGAGCGTCCCGCGCGAGCCGGTGGTCTGACCGCATTGCAGGTCGAAGGTCGAATCCACCCGGGGCACGAAGGTCGACGCCGGCAGGCCGGTGGATTCGACGGCGAACTGCACCAGCACGGTCAACAGCCCCTGGCCCATCTCGGTGTAGCCGTTGTAGAGCGTGACGGTCCCGCCTTGCTCGACCACGAGCCGGACCTTGCCCCATTCCTCGACGCCGTTGCCGATGCCGCTGTTCTTGATCCCGCAGGCGATGCCCACGGCGCGCCCGTCGCGCAGGGCCGCGTCGTAGTGCGGTTTCACCGCTCGCAGCGTCTTGCGGATGCCGACCGACTTTTCCAGGATCTGCCCAGTCGTGAACGTGTCTCCCACGTCCAGCGCATTGCGCCAGCGGATCTCCCAGCGGTCGAGCCCCGCCTTCTTGGCCAGCAGGTCCAGGCACGCCTCCAGCGCGAAGTGCACCTGGTTGGTACCGAAGCCGCGCATCGCGCCGCAGGGCGGGTTGTTGGTGTAAACCGCACGCGATTCGACGTCCACGTTGGGAACGCGATACGCGCCGCAGGCGTGGCCGGCCGCGCGTTCCAGCACCTTGCCGCCCACCGATGCGTAGGCGCCCGAGTCGCCGATGATGCGTGCCTTGATGGCCGTGAGCCGGCCCTCGGCGTCGCAGCCCAGCGTGTAGTCCATCGTGAGTGCGTGGCGCTTGGGGTGCAGCCGAATCGACTCTTCACGGCTCAGCGTCAGCTTCACCGGCGCATGGGTCAGGTGCGCGAGAAGCGCGGTCTGGGCCTGGACCGACATGTCCTCCTTGCCGCCGAACGCACCGCCGTTGGGAACGAGTTCGACGAAGATCCGCTCCGGGTTGAGGCCGAGGAAGCGTGCGACCTGCCGCCGATCTTCGAAGATTCCCTGGCCTTGCGTGCGCAGGTGCAGGGTCCCGTCGGGGCGAGGCTCCGCGAGCGCACTCTCCGGTTCGAGGAAGAGATGCTCGATGCGTTGCGTGTTCCAGGTGCCGCTGACCACATGCGCACTTGCCGCGAGCGCGGCATCGGCGTCGCCGCGGCAAACGAGGGCGCGTTCCAGCAGGTTCTCGTGCTGCGGGTTGACGCGCGGCGCGTCCGCGGCCAGGGCCTCGCGCGGATCGAGCACCGGCGGCAGCAACTCGTAACTCACGTCGACCAGCTTCGCGGCCTCGCGCGCGGTGTGGCGGTCGACCGCCGCGACAGCCGCGAGCACGTCGCCCACACAGCGCACTTCCTCGCCCTCGGCGACGAAGCCCGGCCAATCATTGAGGAGCAGTCCGTACCAGCGCTCGCCGGGCACGTCGGCCGCCGTCGCGACCGTGTGCACGCCCGGCAACGCGCGGGCGCGCGCGCTGTCGATGCGCACCACGCGGGCACGGGGATGCGGCGACAGCACGAGCGCGCCGTGCAGCATTCCCGGCACGGCGACGTCGTCCACGAAGGGCCGTTCGCCGAGCACCGCCTTTGCGCCACCGATGCGCGCCAGCGGCCGGCCGACCCGCCCGTCGGTGCATGCCTGCGGGATGGGCGTGCCGCGCTTGGCCGCAGCGAGCAACTCAATCGCGTCGACGATCTTCACGTAGCCCGTGCAGCGGCACAGATGCACGTCCAGGGCCATCGCGATCTCGTCGCGCGTCGGCGCGGGATTGCGGTCGGTGATCGCCTTGGCGCGCAGCGCGATGCCGGGGATGCAGAACCCGCACTGCAATCCGGCCACCGCGGTGAAGCTGTCGGCGATCTGTTGGCGCTCCGCGGGCGGCAGGCCATCGAGCGTGACGATGCGCTTGCCGTCGGCCACGCGGGCGCGCATCGCGCAGGTCGTCTTCGGCACGCCGTCCACCAGCGCCACGCAGGCGCCGCACTGGCCCTGCGGGCTGCACCCATCCTTCAGCGAGGTGATCCCGCAGCGCTCGCGCAGCGTGTGCAAGAACCACTCGTCGGGACGCACGTCGACCCGGCGCGCGGTCCCGTTCAGCACGAATTCGATCATCATGGTGGAGTTTGCGCCCCTCGCGGGCTCGGGACGTAACGGAGGGTAACCGCCGGGTCGGTGTCGTGCAACTCGGGTGCACGTGTGCCTCGAACCCGTTGCGTTGACGCGCAACAGCGCGTGTTCCAAGGCATTCGATCAGGCCAATTGGAGCGCGAGCGGGTACTCGGTACCTCTCGCCAGTCGAAGAGCCGGGAGCGCAACGCCAGCGAAAATCCGCGCCGCCGGGTCAGTTCGGCCGCGATCGAATGCTGCCGGAGCATCGTCGGGACCCAAGCTCGGGGGTCGGCGTCGACAATTCGACGGCTGTTGCCGCCATCGCGGGCGGCGCCGAGAGGGATCGTCGTCCCGCCCGGCCAGTTCACGGCCCTGATCTGCGCCGGTCTCCGCGGCACTCACCCTTTAGCTGCCCGGCGCGCGATCGGCCGGCGGTGTCTGGACCGCATCGCCTCGGACCGAATCCAGCCATCGATCGATCCACGGGCTCGCTTCCTCGCCGAGGTACTTCCGCACGCGCAGGACGACGTCGGCGGCCCAGGTTGCGCCCGCTTCCACGCCTCCTGCGTCGCCGCAAATCGTGCGCGTCTCGAATTCGCCCAGCTGGCGGTAGCTTTCGAACTGTGATTCTCCGAAGAACTGGTCGGCCGTGGATTCCTGCGGAAAGCGCTTCTTCTGCTCGCGGTAATTGAGCACGTCCCGCGGCTCCATTCCGTACACCGCGGGCTTGATGCACAGCAGGATGCCGTCCGGGGCGTCCGGCCCATCGGCGAGCGCGTATCGGATGCGACCCAGTGCACCATATCGGCCTGCGACGTCGACCGCCTCGGCCTGCTTGCGGATCGGCACGCTCGCGAACTCGATCGGGATGCCGAGATCGATCCGGATCTTGCGGATCGCATTGGCGAGATCCTCGAACGCATACTCCGGGTCGGCGCCCGCGTCGCTCACGACGATCAAGCGGCAGCGCCGCAGCACCATTTCGAACACGCCCATGTTTTCGAAGTGCCCGCCGTCGGACAGGTACACGTAGGGACTGCAGTCGTCGGTCAGTCCGAGCGCTTCCGCAAGGAGCGGGCGCAGCGAGAACCGCGGCTCGCCGAGGCGGTACGTGCCGGCGCCGGCAACGCCCGGGTTGCCGAGCCACCATCCGAGCCGGACGTTGAACAGCGTGAGCAGCAGCGCGTTCACCGGCGACGACGAATAGCCCATGTTCGGGCTGACGGCGGCGCCGGACACCGCGACCGCCGTGGCGATGGAAATGCCGTCGGCGCCGCCGTAGTCCCGCGACGGTCGGTAGCCGAGGTAGTAGCTGCCCGAATGAAGCGGCGTGACGACGAACGGGGCGGCCTTGCGCTCCTGCCAGGCAAGGCGGCCGCCGTGCACGAGATTGAGCGTCAGGTTGACGACGTGCAGCAGCTTGTGCGGCGGCGGCGGCGGGAAGACATAGGGGCGGATGTCCGGCCCGAACGCGGCCTGCAGCAGCAGGCGGTTCGCGTAGATCAGGTTTCCGTGGGCGAGATGCTGCGCGATGACCGCCCGATCGACGGTCGCGAGCACGTCCGCGAACTCGCTGCATTCGTGCAGCGGCGTCTCCTGCAGCACCCGGTTCAGCGACTCGATCAGGCTCCGGTTCAGCGCCGTCAGCACCGGTTTGTCGGCGTCGTAGTAGCGCAGGCGGCCCTGGAGCACGCCGTCGCGATCGTGCACGGCGCTGCACATGCGAATCACGAGCAGGCGCGCCGGCGAGCGGTCGTTCGCGTCGAGCAGTGCGCGATGCAGTGTGTTCACGAGGTGCGGCAGGTCGAGGATGTCGCGCTCCCCGAGAAGCCCAGGCTGCAGCTCGTGCATCTGCACGTTGTCCAGGGGATCGAAACCGGTGAACGGGTTCGGCCGGCGCTCGTCCCGGCGCGACGCTCCGAGAAAAGTCCGCGCGATGCGAATGCGGTAGGCGGCGTGCAGCGAGAACTTGTTGAGGTTGATCGCAAGGCTCGCCGCGAGAAGCAGCAGCGCGAGGCCCGCCACGAGCGCGGCGACGTAGGGTGGCGGCGTCTGGCACACGACCTGGAGATGGACACGCGGATCGTTGAACAGGCTGGCGGAAGACCAGCCGGGCCAGGGATCTCCCCATCCGCAAGCCATCGAGAATGGCGGTGGTGCACCGACGAGACCGGCCAGGGCCAGTCCCGCGGCGTGCTCCGTGCCGGCACCCGCAGGGCCGGATCCCAGCGCCGCGGCGAGCGCGCCGCTGGTCAGCAACGACAGGAACGCCAGGAAAACGGCGAGGAAGACAACCGCTGCGAGCGCCAGCGCGTTGGCGCCGAGCGCGGCGAGCATCGCAGGCCATGGCCCGCGTGCGGTCGCCGGGGACTTCCCTGTTGCGCTGGTCAGCGAGCTTCCGCCGAGCAGCACTGCGATCAGCCCGGAGACGCCGCCGACTGCCGATACGATCTTCGGGAACTCGATCAGCAGGACCGGCCCGAAGATCGTGATCGCCGACAGGGTCGTCCACGCCGCGGCGACGATCAGCATCCACGCGCCGAACCGGGCCCACCACTCGCGGTCCTCGTCCTCGATCCATCGGGGCTTCGAGACGATGCCTATGAAGAGCGTCATGCCGACCAGGATCGAGAGGATCACGGTCGGGACTGCCAAGACCGTGTAGAGATGCGCCGGAAAAACCTCGACCCTCGCGGTGGGGTCACCCGCCGCAAGCACGAGCGTCATCGCGGGCTCTTGCGCGTGCGCGTTGCGCATCGCGAAATCGGAGAACAGGGCGAGCAGTCCGAAGGTCACGAATCCGGCGATCAGCATCAGCAGGAGCTCGAGAAGGCGCTTCCCCGGCTCGCGGCGCGGGGTGAACGCGAGGGAGATCAGCCAACCCGCAACGATGATCAGCCCCCCCCAGACCACGATGTTCCCGACCGCGATGTACGGCAGCACCAGCGGCAGCTGCGGCAACGGGGTCGAAGCGAGCCAGAGCGTGATCTGCGCAAGGCTCATCTCGCCCGTGCCGAGGAAATTCCAGACGAGGAGGGAAAGCACGATCGTGAAAAGCGCGAACGGCGCCACACCGAGCGCCAAGATCCAGCTCTGGCGTTTGATCCGAGCCAGGAAGGCATCGATGGTGCGTCCGCCGCCGTCCTTCCTCCTGCGAGCCGGGCTCGATCGATCGCCGATGCTCGGGCGGTCGACGATGATGCAGACCAGCGTCAGCGTGGCGCAGATCGTGGCGAGCCAGGTGAAGTAAACGAAGGCGCTGCCACGCGAGTAGTCCGACGTGTAGATCGCCGCGGCGTAGAGCCTCGGGACCGCGACCACGAGCAGGAGCAGCGGGATCAGCACCAGCCAGTTGAGCGTGAGGTTGCGAAGGTAGAGCCCGATCCAGCTCCATGTGTCCGTGCTGAACAGTCCTGCTTTCGGGTTCAGGAAGTGGCTGTAGCTGCGCAGGAAGCGGATCGAGGCCGACTCGGCGTGCAGCGCCCGGCGCGCGCCGCCCGCCTCGGTCTGACCGTTGGATGCGAGGTCTTGGGTCACCCCTGCCAACCCCTGCGGGTGGCGGTGGATCCAGGTCGAGAGCCAGCTGCCGATGTAGCCGCCGCCGGACACCGTGGACAGGTAATCGAACTTCGCGAGGATTCCCGCCCGGGCGAGGCCCTGCAGCACCCCGAGCGCGAACGAAGCGCTGCGGATGCCGCCGCCGGACAGGCAGAGCGCGCTCGAGATGTCCTCGCCGCGAAGCGATCGGACGCTCGCGAAGTAGCGGTTGAGGCGAACGGTGTCGGCGCGCGCCATGGCGGCAGGGGGGAACGGGGCCTCGAGGAGCAGCCGATTGAGCAGCGCATGCTCGCTGTCGGGCGCGACGGGTTCGCCGCTTTGCGGTTCGTTTTCGCTCCCGGTGTCACCGGATGCAGGCCCTCGCGCGGTCCCAGGCGTCGACTTCCGTCGTTCCGCCAGCAACCGGGCTACTTGCCAGCGTTCGGTGCCCGGGTCGAGCAACGCCGGATCGTAAAGCGCGTCGCTCGAGACGAGCATCGCGTTCAATGCCGTGCACAGCTGCGTTGTGAAGGCTTCGTCGACCACGGCGTTCGCGACGTCCACGCCGCGTCGCTCGAGTCCCGCCCGGATCGCGGCAATCAATTGGGGGCGCAGGGCGGCCGCGGGCGAGCGCAGCAGTTCGACGACGCCCTGGGCATCGACATGCCCGGGCTCGAGCAGCCAGTCCGATGCGCGGGCCGGGTGACCGTGGACAGCGACGTACTCGGATTCGAGGACCTCGCACAGACGCAGCGGCAGGATTCGAGGCGGCTTGTCCGCGGGCGTCAGATCGTGGGCCATCGGCTGCTCCTCGCTGTGGTACACGGCGCGTCGCCCGGCGCGCGCGCCCGACGTGGCGCCATCCGGACCGCGATCCATGCGCCAACCGTCGTATGGGACTTGTACCGCACAAACGTCAGGCCGACAAGTGGGAGCATTCGCGCGTGCAAGGGGGGCGGGCGCGGCGGCGGCGCGCGAGGACGCCGCGCCCGTCCCTGATCCGCAGCGTTCCAGAAGAAGCCCTGATCGAGGTACTTGCGCCGGAACGTCCCAATCAGCCGTTCGACAACGGAACGGGAAACCGCGTCGTGCGGAATCACTTGTGATCGCTGGTTGTGGCGTTCCAGGACGTTGTTGCTCGAGTTGCGTGAATCGGGCTCTGCCGTCGCTCCCGCGGAAGCGGGAACCCAGCGTCGTACTTGCCGTACTCGTCGCCTTCTCAGCGCGAAACGTCGCTGGGCCCCCGCCTCCGCGGCGGCGACGCCGAGGGAAGGGGCAGCGTCACTTGCCATTCGTGGAAAAAACCTCTTGACGCTTCACAGCTGGAGCGCCGTCTTCGCCTTCCTGGAGTGCTCGATTATCATGAGCGGGCCCCCGCACGACGGCCGGCAGCGTTTTCGAAGGTCACGCGACTCGCTATCCGCACGCCCCGTTCGGATGGAAGGAGGGAAGCAACATGGAGCGGCGTATCCGTTACGCGGCGAAGATGTCCGAGCTTCTGCATCCCGAACTCGACGCAACCGTGCTTCGGCCCGGACTGGAGACTACGGAGGAGGCGATCTGCGCCGAGTTCGCGCGTCTTGCCTATCGACGCTACGAGAAACCCGGCGTAGATCGAACGCATGTCGAGGCGACCGTCGCGATCGTCGGTTTCACCGAGACTGCTTTCTTCAGCGTCGCCGGCTCGCAGGCGTTTGGCGCGTGCAATCCGGCGGACGGCCGAGTTATCGTCTCGTTTCGCGGGACGCAGGCCGACGACGTTCGCGATCTCATCACCGATGCGCGCTTCGTGCCCGTACCGTGGCGCAAGGGCGGCGAAGTGCATGGCGGATTCGCAAAGGCGGCCGAGGAATTGCTCGCGGCGGGACTGGAAGCGTGGCTCCGCGCACGCGCTGACCGTGACCGCATCTATGCGGGGCACAGCCTCGGCGCCGCGTTGGCTGCGCTGGCGGCGACGGTGGAGATGCCGAGGCGTCTGCTGACCTTCGGCTCGCCGCGCGTGGGCGATGCGCGTTTTGCGGCTACGCTCGGCGGCGTCGACTGCCAGCGCTACGTCAACTGCTGCGATGTCGTCACCCAACTCCCGCCGCCCTTCGTGGGCTACCGCCACGCAGGGACGCTGCGCTACATCGATCGCCTGGGGGTGCTGTCCGGCCTGAGTAGTGATGACGACATTGCCCACGACCAGGTTCTCGCCCGTCTCAATTACGCCCGCGAGCACGCGCTCGCTCCCGGCGATGTCCCGCTGCGAGATCTGGCCGACCACGCGCCCGGCAATTACGTGTACGCGCTGTTCGGCATCGCTGCGTGAGCGGTGCGCGTGCCTCGCGGTCCGGATTGCACAGGCGGTCTCCCGTTTTGCGGCTGCATCGATGTTGCACGATGAGGCGGGCAACTTTGGCTGATCTGTTCAGGTCACTATCGGGTGAGACTCCAGTGATGGGAGCAACTGCCTCGGCGCCGCTGGCGGGATTCGCGACGAGCTTTCGAACGCGACGCGCGTTCCCGTTGGTATTCCTGGCGCCGGGTCTTCAGCTGGCGGTCTTCCAGCGGGCAGTCGAGCGGCCGCAAACGGGGCCCGGCGACCGCATCCTTTGCTCCTGCCTGCCACGATACGGGGAAGGATGGCGAGCGGCTGCCGTCTTGGCTCGGCCCGCAAGCGTGATTGCCTGGCAACGCCAGCGGATTGGTGATCACAAGACGCGCATAATCCTGGCGGGGCTTTCGGGCCGGCCTCCAGACGGCAACGTGATTCGCGCACGCACGCGCAAGGTCTTCGGCGCGAAGGCTGGGTGGAGCGGCATGAAAGTGTTCCGACAATCGACGGTGCGAACTCGGCCGGTCATGCGATGGAGTGTCTGAACTGCCACGCCGCCCTTCCCGAGGCGGCCAGGTTCTGCGTCGAGTGTGGCGCACCGGCTCCGCTCGCCTGCCCGGCATGCGGGGCGCCGTCCCGCGCCGGGTCGAACTTCTGTCCGGCGTGCGGGGCACGGCTCGCTCCCCGCGGTGTCGACCCGATGTCGAAGGCGCCAGCGCCGGCGGCAACTCAATACCTGCGCGACCACGGGAGCGAATACGCGGAGCGTCGCCAGCTCACCGTCCTGTTCTGCGATCTGATCGGTTCGACGGAAATGTCCTCGCAACTCGATCCCGAAGATCTGCGCAGGGTCATCGGCACGTTTTGCCAATGTGTTGCCGACACGATAGGGCAGTTCGATGGATTCGTCGCTCGCTTCATGGGCGATGGCGCCTTGGTCTATTTCGGCTACCCGCACGGCCATGAAGACAATGCCGCGCGCGCCGTTCGTGCCGCCTTGGCACTCGTCTCGAATGTGGGGAACCTGACCGCGCTGGATAAGCCCTTGCGGGTACGTATCGGGGTGGCGACCGGCCTGGTCGTCGTCGGCGAACTGCAGAACGCGGGCGACGCCCGTGAGCGGACGGCGCTTGGAGAGACCCCGAATCTGGCCGCGCGCCTCCAGGCGTTGGCCGAGCCCAATGCGATTGTCATCGCCGAAAGCACCAGGCGATTGGCCGGCGACCGGTTTACCTACCGTGACCTCGGCAATGTCTCGATCAAAGGTTTCGCCGTCCCTGCCCGCGCATGGCAGGTCACTGGCATTGCGCGCGGATCCGAGGGTTTCGCAGTGCTCCGCCCCGACATGCCGTCGCGCCGCGAAAGGGCCGCGGTTGTCGGTCCCGCGCCACTCGTCGGGCGCGAGCAGGAACGGGGCCTGCTTCACGACTACTGGGAGCAGGTCAGCGAAGGACAGGGTCGCGTGGTGCTGCTGATGGGCGACCCCGGCATCGGCAAGTCACGGCTGGTCCAGACGCTGATCGCCGACATCGAGCCCGAGCCTCACGTACTGCTCGAGCTGCGCTGTTCGGAATACCACGCGAACAGCCCGCTGTATCCGGTCGTATCGCTGCTCCGGAATGTGCTGAGATGGGGCCGCGGAGATTCGGATGAGACCAGGCTCGATAAGCTCGCGGTCTTTTGCGCGCGCTACCAGGTTTTGCCTGCCGAGGGCCTGCCGCTCCTGATCTCGCTGCTCTCGATGCCGCCGTCGAAGCGCTTTCCCCTGCCTCCGATGAGCCCGGAGCGCCAGAAGCAGAGAACACTGCAGACGCTGCTGGGGGCGGTCATCGCGCTCAGCGCCGAGCGGCCCGTGTTTGCCGTCGTGGAGGATCTGCACTGGATCGATCCTACGACCATGGAGTTCCTCACGCTTCTGGTCGACCAGGTTCCCACCGTGCGCCTGTTCGTCCTGCTCACTGCGCGATTTCCGTTTCGGCCGCCATGGCCACCTCACTCGCATGTCACGCCTATCGTGCTGACCCGCCTTACACGACGTCAAGCGGGTGAATTGGTGGCGCGCGTTGCGGGAAGCAGACCGCTGCCGTCCGATGTCATCAGCGAGATCGTCGCCAAGACGGACGGTGTTCCGCTGTACGTCGAGGAGCTGACCAAGATGGCGCTCGAATCGGGCGTCGTACAAGCGCCCGGAGCTGGACCTCCGCTCGCCAGCACGCCGCCATGGCTTGCGATTCCGACCACGCTGCAGGACTCGCTGACGGCACGCCTGGACCGGCTCGCGAGCGCAAGGGTCATTGCCCAACTGGGCGCGACATTGGGTCGCGAGTTCTCCTACGCGCTCGTGAGGTCCGTGGCGAACGTGGACGAGCCGCGGCTCCAGCAAGAGCTCGCGCGCCTGACCGACGCCGAACTGCTCTACCAGCGTGGAACGCCGCCGGATGCCACGTATGTTTTCAAGCATGCGTTGATCCAGGAGGCCGCCTACCACAGTCTGCTCAAGAGCGCACGGCACCAGTACCACCGACGCATCGCAGAAGTCATGGCCAGGGACTTTCCCGCGGAGGCGGAGGCGCAACCCGAATACGTCGCAATGCACTTCACCGAAGGAGGCGACGGCGTGTCCGCGGTTCAATGGTGGCAGCGCGCGGGTCGGCGTGCGTTCGGCCGCGCTGCCTATGCGGAAGCCACCGCCCATTTCACCAAGGGATTGGACCTGCTGGCCTCCATGCCGGCATCCGCCGAGCGCGATCAGCGGGCGCTCGCGCTGGAGGTCGAACTGGGATATGCGCTGATACCGGTGCGCGGCTGGGCCGCCGCCGACACCGCGCGAGCGTTCACTCGTGCCGGCGAATTGTCTCGCCAGATCGGGGACACGACGGTGCATTTTCGAGCGCTGTGGGGTCTTGGAGCGTTCCATTTCGTGCGCGGCGACCAGCGCCAGGCGCACCAGGTCGCGGAGCAGTGCATGCTCGTCGCGGGAAAGACGAACGACGTCGATGCGATCATGGAGGCGCATTACCTGAGCGGCATCACGTCGTGCGTGATGGGCGACTTCGTTTCCGGGCAGCGGGAACTGGAGGAGTGCGTACGGATCTACGGAACGGGCAAGCGTGAGGCGCATCGGGTTCTCTACGGCCAGGACGTCAAGGCATCCGCGCTCGGATGGCTCGCGATGGCACGCTGGACGTGCGGGCGTCCCGACGAGGCCCTGGATTGCGCGAATGAAAGCCTGGACTTCGTTCGCGATGCGACCCAGCCATTCCTGCTCGCGCGAGGCTTGGCAGGCGTGGGATTCGTGCACGTCTTCCGCGGGGACCCGCAGGGGCCGGACTCGCCCTTGCAGGCCGCGATAGCGCTTTGCACCGAGCAGGGCTTCGTCTACTTCCGTGCTGTTGTATCGGCCTTTCACGGGGCCAATCTCGTGCGCCTGGGCAGGACGCAGGACGGCGTGTTGGTGATGCAAGAGAACGTCCGCGCGCTACGTACCGTCGGCTCCGAGCTCCTGTTCACGTTGATATTCGCCCACCTGGCCTCGGCGCATTTGACCCTCGCGCAGTTCGATGAGGGGCTGGCGGCGGTAGACGATGGCCTAGAGTGCGTCGAGCGAAACGGCGAACGGTGGGCCGAGGCGGAACTTCATCGGATTCGCGGACGGCTGCTGCGAGCGCGGGGATTGCAGGACGCCGCGCAGGTCGAGGCATGCTTCAGCGACGCGTTGCAGATCGCGCGTCGGCAGCAGGCCAAGTCGTACGAATTGCGCGCAGCGATGGATCTTGCACAGCTTTGGCGTCAACAGGGCAGAACTGCGGAAGCCCGGGCTCTGCTGGCGGAGGCCATAGGCGCGTGGCCCGAAGCCATGCAGACCGTCGACCTGCTTTCTGCGAGAGAGTTGCGAGACTCGACGTGATTCGGGGGCGTCCGAACGAGGCCCCAGCCGTTCGCCACCGGTGAAATCGCGCAGTCAATAACACCAAGTCGCGCTACGAACGAGAGGTCGTCGTTCAAACCCTGCGGGATGCGGGTAGTGATCGAGGGCCTGCACCGATGCAGGCCCAATTCGCTTTTCTCGGGGTAGCGCCCGGGTAACGCAAGTCCGGGGTGGGAGTGGCTCGGGTATGCGCGCCGCTGACGTACCACCAATCTTCCGCATTCGAGGCCCGGCCGCCGATCTCATGTTGGTCAACGCCATTCAGGCGCGCGTCGGTTCGGTCGCCGCATCCCGATCCGGTAGCACGACCGACCATTCCTCGTAGATGGCGTGCGGGGGAGACTTCCAGCGCAGGATCCACATATCGAGCCGCTGCGATATCAGCTCGCCATGCTCTCCCGCGGCGCCGTGCAGTGCAAAGCCATGTTGAGCTTCGTTGGGCAGGCCGAAGAACCGGATGAACGGATCCCAGGCGGCCAAATGCGAATAGGCGATGGAGAGAGCTTCGTCGAGAAATCGGTGCGCGGTCTCATTGAGCTCGACGTGCCGCCGCGGTCTGCCTGGTGACCGGGCGGCAAGCTGGGCCCAAGCTGACGCCACGGCGGATGGCCAGTCGGGAAAGCGCGAGTCACGCCGTTCCGCGTGGCGCGCTCCGGGCACATTGCGTGTGACCATTTGGCCATTCACGCTCGCCAACCGCAAGGTGTTCGGCGCATCAGCGCCGTACGACGTCCTGCGCAACATGGGCTCGCCCTCTCCATTGCAGCCGATGGTCAGGCAGATACGCGCTTCTCCGTCAGGCACGAGCTCGTATCCGAACAGCCCATCGTCGACAATCGGAAGGAGGTCGAGCGAAACGAAACCTGGGAGCGAATGGCGCGCAGCCGCGGCAACGAGGTGGGCTCGAAGCAGCGGCAACAGATTCCCGGCTTCCGAGAGTCGGGGGCAATAGGATTCGGACATGGTGGATGAGATCGTCTGACAGCCTGCCGTTCAAGTAATGACGAGGCACAGGCAATTCGGCGCCACGCCCTCAATGCGCTTGCGAACCGGCAACGGAAAAACGCCTGCGATGAAATCATGCATCGCTCCCAGGCGCTCGTGAAGCTACTCCATCGCACGACAGCCTGCAACGCGAAAATTCACGGTTGCGCTTTGTCGGACCGATCGCCGTCACCCCATCCGTTTGCCGTTGGCTTCGGCACGGCGAATTCGAGCATTGCTCCGTGAGGCGCACAGGCAGCGATCGGCGAGCGCCGTCGGGTTCCGCCGATGCACGTCGAATCGAGCGATGGACGGCTCGAGTTAGGCCGGAAGCTGATCAGCTCCCGCCCCCTTTCCCGCCGTGCTGGAGCTTCGAAAACACGCGTTCGACGCGCTCCCGATCGCAGGCATCGGCGACGCCCGGCGTAGCGCACCACGCGAGCAGGCGCGAGCCCGCGTTCGCGGCACCGGGCGCTGCCTGGCCCTGAAAGCGCTCCCTCAACCGCCGCACCTGGAGTGCGAGCCTTCCGGCCTGAAACTCGGCCGGGGTGTCCAGGGCCAGCAGCATTTCGAGCTCGAGCAGGCACTGGCGGCGCACTTCGACGCCCTGTTCGATGCCCGCCAGGTAGTGGCCTGCGTCCGCGGCCCCCTTAAGCGCACGCAGCGCGCCATCGCGTCGCGCGATCATTTGCTTTTCCCATGCGGCCTCGAGCGCCGGCAATGCCGCCCAGCGTTCGAGAGTCGCCGCCGACCGCGCCTCGGCCTGCGCCGGGTCCGGGCTCGAGCGCACGAGGCGATCGAGTTCTTCGCACACGAGTTCCTTCTGCGCCAGGGTTTGCCACGCCGCCGCTTCCTGGCTGCGGGCGCGCGCGGACAGCGCGGTCTCGACCGCCGTCTTCGCGTTTCGAAACCGGGATTCGAGGCCGGGCAATGGCGATTCGATCCCGCGGATCCGTCCGTTCCATTGGGCCTGCAGATCACGCAAGGCTCGACGGACGTTCGCATCGTCGACGTCCGCCGCCTGCGCAAGCTGCTCGAGCTGCGCGCAGATCTGCTCGAGCGCGTGAGCGGATTCGCGCCGGCGCTCGTCGCCTGCCTTGCGCTGGCTCTGGCGCGCCTCGAAGACCGCATCGCACGCGGTGCGAAACCGCTCCCACAGCGTGCGCTCGTCGCGCTGCGGCAGCGACATCGCCTTGGCCTGCTCTTGCCATCGGGCCTGGATCGCTCGAACCTTCGATGGCACGTCCCGCTCCATCGCCTTGGATAGAAGCAGCTCGACCTCGGCGATCAGCGCCTGGCGGTCCGCCTTCGCCCGTTCGCGCGCGGACGCAAGCACGTCGCGCAGCGGAGCGAGCGCGGCCGCAAGACGCGCATCGAGCTTCTTCCAGGCGCCGGGCTCGACGCTGCCCAGATCGCCCTCGCGCCATGCCCGGTCGGTGTCGCGCACCCAGCGCTCGATCGCGCGCGGGTCGCATGGCTCGACTAACAGCGTTGGCGCATGCACCGCTGCGGCCGCGATGAATTCCTCGCGCTGCTTTCGCGCCTGTTTTCTTTGCGCGGCCTGTTGCGCGAAATGCCGGGCAGCGGGCGCGTAGGCTTCTTCGCACGCGCGGTCGAAGCGTTCCCACAGCGACTTGGGGACCCCTGCATGCTGCTGGTCGAGGGCCTTCCACTCCTCGCGCAGTTTCCGCACCTCGACGGCGAGCCGCGGCGGATCCGGCGTCTGCGTTGCAACGGCCTCGGCGCGCTCGCACAGCTGGATGCGGGCCTGGTGCTGGCCGAAGGATTCCCAGCGTTCGAGCTCCGCGAGCTGTGCTGCGAGTCGGCCGAGCCGCTGCAGCGTGGGCTTCGGCAGCACTCCAGCAGCTGCCTTGAGCATCCTGATCCCGTCGGCCGCAGCGCGCGCCGCGTGCAGATTTCCGGCGAGGAGCGCCTGCTCCGCGGCGTGCAGCCGATCGTGAACAAGCTTTCGCGCCGCGTTCTCCTGCTGTTGCGCAGTACGGATCTGCTCGAGGCGGCGTTGCTCGACCACGATCACGGCGGCTTCGAAGCGCCGGGTCAGGTCGGGCGTTCGGTGTGCCCGATCGAGCGCCTGCCAGCGTTCGGGCAGCGACGCGTGGTCGATGGACGTGCCCGCGGCGAGCTGCTCGGCTTCGACGACCAGTGCTTCGGCGATCGCCACGGCCTCGCGCTCCTGCTCCCACGACGCGATGCGCTGCTCCGCCCGGTCGAGTGAGTCGCGCGCCGCGGCGTCGCCGCGCGAGCGCGCTTCATCGCGAAAGGCCGTCAGCTCGGCGCGCAGGCCGGCAAGGCCCTCGGCCGTGGCGGGTGGCGCCAGCGCACCGATCCACTCGCCCAGCCGGCCATCGAAGCGCGCCCTCGTCCGCGCCTCGTCGTGTTCGCGCTCGAAGCGCGCGTGAAGGATCTGTCGGAGCGCCTCTCGGCGCGCGATGCGTGCTGGGTCGTCGGCGAGTTCGAGTGCCTGCCAACGTCGATCGAGATCGACCAGGGGCGAGAGTATCGGGCCGGGCTCGCCGGTCAGCGCTTCCATCTGCGCCAGAATCGCGTCGGCCTCGGTCGCCCGAGCGGAGCGATCCTCCATCGCATGGACGCGCTGCCGGGCGAGCCTTGCCACGCCGCGATCCTTGTCCTTGGCCGCATCGGCGAGCTTGCGCAATGCCTCTGGCGTGTGCACGCGCTGCGCCGCCGCCATCCGGGTCTCGGCCAGCGCGGCGGCTTGTGCGAGCTCGACCAGGGATTGCTCATCGCGAATGGCGGCAATCGCGATGGCGCGACGATCGGCATCGTTCGCGCTCCGCGCCACCGCGGTGCGGATCGCGTCGGTGCAGGAGTCCGCCTCGAGCACCCCTCGAGCACCGGCGGCGTCCGGCGTTTCCGAGAGCATCTGGACCAGCGCGGAGGCGAGGGCGACCCGAACGGCCGCGTCCGATTCCGTCCTCCAGGCAGCCGCGAGGGTGGCGAGATTGGCACAACGACCGGCCGCGGCGATGCGGACCTCCGGGGCCGGATCGGCCGCGAGCAGGCGCGCGAGCTCTTCCGAATCGGGCGGCAGCTCCGCTGCGCCCAGCACCCGTCGAGCGGGTTCGGCGTGCTCGTGCAGGGCGGAACGAAAAAGCGATCTGGCGGGCATGGCGTGGTGGCGTTAGGGTAGGGCGCGCCCCGCGGCGCGGTCGCACACACGAGGCAATCGATGTTTCTGCGTCTTTGCGGCAGCGGCGTCGCCTCAGCGGATGCGCCGCCGTCTGGCGGGGACAATCATGCCACGTTGTTCGGCTTCGATCACTGGGCGCGAATCACGCGCACGCCCCGGGCTCGGGCTCCCGGAGGGATTGGCGGGCGGCAACTGTCGCGCAGTTGCCTACGATAATCTCATGCTCCGCAAATGTTCGATCGGCCCAATGGGGGCGCGAGCGGAGCGCCGTGATGCAAGCCGCGCGGTATCGGGGCGCACCGTGATCATCGTATCGCGCTGGTCGAGGATCCGGTAGGGCAACGCCTCCGACACTCGCGTTGCGGCGTCAACGCGCGCTGGATTGACGCTGCGCTTCTGGTAGCGCGTACGTTCCCGGCGAGGAACCAGCGTTTCCATTTCGATGGATCGCCGGGGTCTGCACTGTCACCGCGCTGAGCGATTTCGGATCGGCCGCGAAGCGGAAATCCGCAGATCGCCCGGTAATGCGGGATTCCGCGACGGATGTCACGGGAAGGCTCGAAGTCGGGATTGGCGCGTCTTGTTCGCCGGGGCGGCCACGTCGCCTTAGCCGGAGCTCTTTGTCGCGGTCCCGACTCGCGCTATGCTTGGCCACCGCGCGCGCATCCGTGCGCTCGTCCCGGCACGATCCTCGTCGAGTGGGGCACGAGAACGTCCGCCGGAAGCCGCGAAAACCGCATAGGATGCCGCCGGATGAGGAGGGCACGATGGCCAAAGGCAAAGCACCAGTGAGGCGCACGGCAAGAGCCACGAACGTGCGGGCAAGGAAATCGGCACGTGAAGCCAGGCAGTTCGGCGATGGGGGCGGAGAGATCGTCAAGGCCGCGGCGCGTCTCCTCGACCAGGAGATGGCGGTGGGCATCACCGCTGCAAAGGCCGTACGGCAGCGACTGCAGAAGGAACGCCGGATTGACTCCGCAGATTTCAACGAGGCGCTCCAGCGCCTTCAAGCGGACGCTCGGGACGTCATCAGCGCCCTCGATCACCAGCTCGATGGAACCCGGCTGAGGGAAAACACCGAGTTGGCGAGGAAATTCGTCGCCAAGACCAACGACCTGCTGGACCTCGTGGTCGGCGTCGTCACCACCGGCGCCGAGCTTGCGAATCAGCTTCTGCAGGCGAACCTGCCTGCTGGCGGGGCTGGACGCGTCCGCAAGTCACGCCCGTGACGCGAGTTGTGCCGTGACGGGGGTGCGAGCCCTGAATGCGCACGCTTTCGAGCGGACGCTCGGGCGCTATCGCGATGTGACGGCGAAAGCGCTGGCTGAATCCCTGCCCGCCGGGGGCCCACCCTATCTTTACGATCTCGTCTCGGTCTATCCCGGCCGAGGCGGCAAGGGTCTGCGCGGGGCACTCTGCCTCGCGACGTGCGGCGCGTTCGGCGGAAACGAGCAGCGCGCGGTCAACGCGGCGGTAGCGATCGAGCTGTTCCACAATGCGTTTCTCATCCACGACGACGTGCAGGACGAGAGCCTGTCCCGCCGTGGCGGGGCCACGCTGCACCGCGCCTACGGGAATGCGATCGCGATCAATGTCGGTAACGCGACCAACCTCATGGGCCTCCAGTGCGTGATGAACAGCCGGAGCGGTGTCGGGTCTACGGCAAGCCATGCAATGACTGACGAGACCGAGCGCATGATGCGCTATTCGCTTGAGGGACAGGCGATCGAACTTGCATGGATCCGCGACAATGTCGTGCGGCTCGCACCTGCCGACTACCTGCAGATGTGCCTCAAGAAGACGTCCTGGTACTCGTTCATCTATCCGATGCGGTTGGGCGCGATCATCGCCCTTGACGCGACGCTCGATTCGGAACGCTTCTGCAGGCTCGGCTGGTACATCGGCGCGGCCTTCCAGATTCAGGACGACATCCTGAACTTGACCGGAGACTTTGATAAGTACGGCAAGGAGCTCGCCGGCGATCTCGCCGAGGGCAAGCGCACGCTGATGCTCATTCACCTTAAGCGTGCGTGTACGGTGCGGGAGCGGCGGACGCTGCAGCACTTCCTCGCCAAGCGGCGGAGCGAGCGTACCGCCGCGGAGATCGCGGCCATCCACGCCCAGATGGTCAAGTACGGCAGCATCGACTTCGCGCGCCGGGCGGCGCGTCAGCTCGCCGGCGCAGCGCTGCTGGAAGCATCGACGGCGTTCCGCGGCGTTCCGGATTCGCCGCAGAAGAGATTCATCTTCGAGTTGATCTTCTACGTGGTCAACCGCGACCGCTAGTGCGTTCTTCGCGCAAGCGATCGGGCATACCGGCCGGGCATTCGCGGGCAAGACGCGACGCAGTATGGCCGTTCTTCGATTCCGCCTGCCGCAATGGCGAATCGGTTCCGATCTCGGCCGCTGCGTCCATGTGCGGGCGCCAACGGGCCGATCGTCGCGGGCGGCCCGGCTTTCAAGTCTTGACCGGGCGCCGGAGACGTCCGGCACTTTCGAGGAGCTTGCCGATCAACGGCCAGAACAGCAGGATGAACGCCAGCGTGGCGATCGAGCCCACGAGCCCGTTGGACCAGAACACGCGCAGATCGCCGCCCGCCCCGATCATCGACAGGCGGAACGCCTCCTCGGCGCGATTGCCGAGCACCAGCGCGAGCGTGAACGGCGCAAGCGGTATGCCGATCTTCTTGAATACGTAGCCGACGACTCCGAACAGCAGCATGACCCAGACGTCGAACATGGCGTTGTGGATGGCGTACGCCCCGATGGCGCAGGACACGACGATCATGGGCGCGACGGCGGAGAACGGAACGCGCAGGATGGCGGCGAAGACCGGCACCGTGGTCAGAACGATCACCAGGCCGACGACGTTGCCGAGATACATCGAAGCGATGAGGCCCCATACGAAGTCCTTGTGCTCGACGAACAGCAGCGGTCCGGGATTGAGCCCCCAGACCATCAGGCCGCCGAGCAGGATTGCCGCGGTGCCCGAGCCCGGAATTCCCAGCGCCAGCATTGGCAACAGCGCCGAGGTCCCCGATGCATGCGCCGCCGTCTCCGGCGCGAAGACGCCTTCGATGCGTCCCTTGCCGAAGCTCGATGGATCCCTGGAGAATCGCTTGGCGAGGTTGTAGCCCATGAACGAAGCGGCGATCGCGCCGCCCGGCGTAATGCCAAGCCAGCATCCGACGGCCGACGAGCGCAGCAGCGTGACCCAGTAGCGCGGCATTTCCCTCCAGACCTTGAGGACCACGCGCAGGCTGATCGCCGCCGCATGGCCACGCAGCGCGAGCCGCTCCTCCATCGTGAGCAGGATCTCGCTGATGCCGAACAGCCCGATGACCGCGACCAGGAAGTTGACGCCGCGCATCAACGGGTCGAATCCGAAGGTCATCCGCAACCGGCCCGAGACGGTGTCCATGCCGATGGCGGCCAGCAGCAGCCCGAGTGTCATCGAGATGATGGTCTTGTGCTTCTCCTCGCGCCCAAGGCCCACGAACGAGCAGAACGTCAGCAGGTACACGGCGAAGAATTCCGGCGGCCCGAACTGCAATGCGAAGCTCGCGATGCGTGGCGCGAGGAATGTGATCAACAGCACCGCGACCAGCGATCCGATGAACGACGACGTGAATGCCGCGGTGAGCGCCTCGGCGGCCTTGCCCTGCTGGGCCATCGGGTAGCCGTCGAACGTGGTCGCCACCGACCAGGCCTCGCCGGGTATGTTGAACAGGATCGACGTGATCGCCCCGCCGAACAGAGCACCCCAGTAGATGCACGAGAGCATCACGATCGCGGACGTCGGATCCATCGTGAACGTGAGCGGCAGCAGGATCGCGACACCGTTCGGCCCGCCCAGGCCGGGCAGCACGCCGACGAAGATGCCGAGCACGAGACCGACCATCATCAGCGCCAGCGTCTTCCACGTCAGCAGGACGGCGAAGCCGTGGGCGAGGAGGGACAGGGCTTCCATCGCGCCAGGCCCTAGAATCCGAGCGCCGCTTCCAGCGGGCCCTTGGGCATGATGACGTCGAATGCGATCTCGAACGTCGCGAACATGATGAGCGCGAACAGGACGCTCGTGAGCAGCGCCTTCCACCAGGCGATGCGGCCGACGAGCCGCATGAAGCCTGCGACCAACAGGAGACTCGCGACATAGATGCCGAGCCACTGCGTCAACAGGACGAAAAGGAAGGTCGGAACGAAGACCTGCATGACTCGCCGAAGCTGGTCGCGCGTGACGAACGTCCTGGCATCGTCCGTCCGCCTCGCGAACGCAACGCCGAGGCCGAAGAGCGACGCGCTGGCGAGGATGACGCACAGGTAGAACGGAAAGTAGCCGGACTGCGGGCCATCCTTCGCCCAGCCCATCCCGCTGCGCCAATTGTCGTAGCCCAGCACCAGCGCGAGCACGATCAGCAGCAGGTAGACGGCCACCTCGACCGCACGCGCGGTGGTCACTGCCGGCGAACGGTCCCCCGGCGCGGCCGGATCGTCGACGTCGATCTCGCTCTTTGATGTCGGCATCGGGTTGATCTCGGATGGGCACAAAGGGTCGGAATGCCTCCTGCCGGCGCGGAGGAGAAGGGTCCGCCGGATGCGACGCCGATTCGCCGAGGGCTACTTTTCGACGAAGCCGGCCTCGATCATGAGGTTGCGGTTCAACGCGTCGTCTTCCTCGAGGAAGGCCACCATCTCCTTGCCCGTGAGGAAGACCGGCTTCAACGCCTGCTTTTCCATGTAGTCCTTGTACTCGGCCGTCTGCGTCACCTTCTTGAACAGGTCGACGTAGAAGGCGAGCTGATCGGCGGTCATCTTCCCGGGCAGGAACATCGCGCGCAGCATCAGGTACTGCATGTCGAGTCCTTCTTCCCTGCAGGTCGGGATATCGTTCCACGACATCGTGTCGGTGACCTTGGTCTTGTACGGGATTCGCTCCTTGTCGAAGACGCACAGCGCGCGCACCTGCCCGGCGCGCCAGACTTCGAGATTCTCGGACGGATTGTTGACGTTGGCGGCCGTGTGATTTCCGACCAGCTGGGTCGCCGCCTCGCCGCCCGATTTGTAGGGCAGGTACGCGAACTTCGCACCGGTCTTCTGCTCCATGAACACGGTGAGGACGTGGTCCTCGCGCTTCGAGCCGGTGCCGCCCATCTTGAACGGGGGGCTGGCGGCCTTGGCTGCGGCCACGAACTCCTTCACATTCTTGTAGGGCAGCGTCGTGTTGTCCCACAGCACGAACTGGTCCATCGCGATGACCGAGACCGGCGTCAGGTCGCGCCAGTTGAACGGTATCTTGGCGGCGAGCGGCAGCATGTAGATCAGCGAATAGGCGATGAGCACCTTGTTGGGATCGCCCTCGCTCGCCTTCATGTACATCAGCGCTTCGCCGCCCGATGCGCCGCCCTTGAGCGAGACAACCATCGGCTGCTTCATCAGATTGTTCTTCTGGATCGCCGCCTGCATCATCCGCGCCATCTGGTCGGAGGCGCCGCCCGCGCCGGCGGCCACGACGATCTCGACGGGCTTGGTGGGCTCCCACGCAACAGCCGGCGCGCTCGCCAGCACGACCGCCAGAGCGCACGCTGTCCTGATGAATTCGCTCATTCCATGATCCTCCTTCGGTTATTGCAGCATCGGCGACGAAGCAGTCTGATCCGCGCCTTGGACGTTGCAACCTTGTCCGTGAATCACTGCCTCGCTGGGGTGCCCGGGATTCGGCGCCCACCCATCACGCGGCGCGCCGTTGCGCCGCCTTCGCGGCCTGGGGGGCGCCTTCCCGCAGATACGCGAGCGCCTCCGCGACGCCGTTCTTCCTGTGCGGTACTTCGCGCAACGCGAAGCCCATTTCGACGCCGCACAGCGTTCCACATAACATCAGGTCGTTGAAAAAGCCCAGATGTCCGATCCGGAACACGCGGCCGGCGAGCTTGCCGAGACCGGTGCCGAGCGATAGGTCGAAGCGCGCGAGAATCTCCTTGCGCAACGCATCGGCGTCGTGGCCGTCCGGCATCATGACGGCGGTCAGCGATCCGCTGTATTCGTCCGCATTGCGGCACAGCACTTCGAGACCCCAGCCACGGACGGCGCGCCGCGTCGCTTCGGCATGGCGCTGATGGCGCGCGAACACCGCCGGCAATCCTTCCTCACGCAGCATCGCGATCGCCTCGTGCAGCCCGTACAGCAGATTGGTGGCCGGCGTCGACGGAAAATAACCCTGGCGGTTCGACGCGATGGTCTCGTCCCACCGCCAGTACGAGCGCGGCAGCCGTGCGTGCTTGCTGGCCGCGAGCGCCTTGTCGCTGACGGCGTTGAACGACAGGCCCGGCGGCAGCATGAGCCCTTTCTGGGAGCCGGCGACGGTGACATCGACCCCCCATTCGGCATGCCGATAGTCGATCGAGGCAAGCGAGGAAATCGTGTCGACCATGAACAGCGCGGGGTGCCCGGCGAGGTCGATCGCCTGCCGGATGGCGTCGATCCGCGACGTGACGCCGGTCGAGGTCTCGTTGTGCACGACGAGCACCGCCTTGAACGCGTACGCGCGATCCTCGGCGAGCTTCGCCTCGACGAGCGCAGGGTCGATCCCGCTGCGCCAGTCGCCGGGAACGAATTCGACCACGAGGCCGAGCCGTTCGGCCATCGCCCGCCAAAGCGTGGCGAAATGGCCGGTCTCGAACATCAGCACGCGGTCGCCCGGCGACAGCGTGTTGACGAGCGCCGCCTCCCACGCCCCGGTGCCGGACGCGGGATAGATGACCACCGGTGCCGCGGTCCGGAAGACTTCCTTCAGCCCGTCGAGGATTTCGAGCGTCAAGCGGGCGAACTCGGGGCCGCGATGGTCGATCGTCGGCTGGTCCATCGCCCGCAGGATGCGGTCGGGCACGTTGGTCGGGCCGGGGATCTGCAGGAAATGGCGCCCGGACGGGTGCGCGTCGAGTTGGAACATGGAGCCTCCGATGGCAAACCGCCCTCGCGAAATTGACGATTCCCGACATGTGAAAGGTATCATGATCCTCGTTTTCGCCCGCATCGGGCGTCGTCCTTGCGCCTGTGAACGTCCCCGAACCCAAGCCCGTCACGTTCCGGCCCCGAGGTGCCGCGGGCGACCTTGCGCGGCGCCTTTCCGGAGCCGTCGCGGGCCAGGTGCTGTTCGATCGCGCGTCGCGCGGTCGTTATTCCACCGACGCGTCGATCTACCAGGTCGAACCGGTCGGCGTGCTGGTCCCGAAATCCGATGCCGACGTGCGCGCGGCCTTCGACGTCTGCCGCGAGTTCGCGGTCCCGCTGCTGCCGCGGGGCGCCGGCAGTTCCCAGTGCGGGCAGACGGTCGGCGCGGCGCTCGTTATCGACCACAGCAAACACCTGAACCGCGTCGTCGTCTTCGACCGCGACGCCATGACGGTGACGGTCGAGCCGGGCATCGTCCTCGACGCGCTCAACGCGTGGCTGAAGCCGCACGGATTGTGGTTCCCGGTCGACGTCAGCACGTCGGCGCAATGCACACTCGGCGGGATGACCGGCAACAACTCGTGCGGCTCGCGCTCGATCGCCTACGGCAACATGGTGCACAACGTGCTCGCCGTCGACGCGTTGCTCGCCGACGGCACCGAGGCCCGGTTCGGCCCGGAGCAGGAGATGGACGTGACGGTCCCGCGGGTCCGCGAGCTCGTGCGACGGCTGCAGTCGCTGGGCGCGCGCGAGCGCGACGAAATCGAGCGGCGGGTGCCGAAGGTGATGCGGCGCGTCGGCGGCTACAACATCGACCTCTGCTGCCCGCAGAGCGAACGGCCCTACACCGCCGACGGCAGCGTCAACTACGCGCATCTGCTCGTGGGCAGCGAGGGCACGCTCGCGTGGACCCGGGCGATCACGCTGCGACTCGCGCTGCCGCCGCGGCACCGCGTGCTCGGCGTCGTCAATTTCCCGACGCTCTACAAGGCGATGGACAGCGCCCGCCACATCGTTCGCCTCGGACCGTCGGCCGTCGAGCTGGTCGACCGGACGATGATCGAGCTGGCGCGTGGCAATCCGGCATTCCGGCCGGTGATCGAACGCGCGCTGATCGGCCAGCCCGACGCGATCCTGTTGGTCGAGTTCATCGGCGAGACCGCCGACGGGCCGGCGCGAACGCTCGGCGACCTGGTCGCGCTGATGGGCGATCTCGGACTCCCCGGCAGCGTCGTCGAGATGACCGACGCCGGCGCGCAGAAGGCGCTCTGGGAGGTCCGCAAGGCCGGACTCAACATCATGATGAGCATGAAGGGCGATGGCAAGCCGGTGTCGTTCATCGAGGACTGCGCGGTACCGCTCGAGCATCTGGCCGACTACGTGGACCGGCTCACCGGGGTGTTCCGCAAGCACGGCACCCGCGGAACGTGGTACGCGCACGCGTCGGTCGGGACGCTGCACGTGCGGCCGATTCTCGACATGCGCCGCGACGGCGGGGCGAAGATGCGAGCGATCGCCGAGGAAGCGAGCGCGATGGTGCGCGAGTACAAGGGTGCGTTCTCGGGCGAGCACGGGGACGGGCTTGTGCGCAGCGAATGGGTCGCCTGGCAGTTCGGCCCGCAACTGACGCGCGCTTTCGAGGAGATCAAGGACCTGTTCGACCCTGCGGGCCTCATGAATCCGGGCAAGATCGTCCGCGGCACGCGGATGGACGACGCGACGCTGTTCCGCTTCGGCCCGGGTCGCCATCCGTTGCCGCTTTACACCGCGCTCGACTGGTCGGCCTGGGATGTGCACAACGATCCGCTCACCGACACGCTGTCGGCGCCGGGGACGGGCGGCGATCCCGCGCACGGCTTCGGCAAAGCGGTCGAGATGTGCAACAACAACGGGCACTGCCGCAAGTTCGACGCCGGAACGATGTGCCCGAGCTACCGTGCGACCCGCGACGAGCAGCACCTGACCCGCGGGCGCGCCAACACGCTGCGGCTCGCGCTCTCCGGGCAGCTCGGGCCCGACGCGCTCGCCTCCACGGCGGTGCGCGAGGCCTTCGACCTGTGCGTCAGCTGCAAGGGCTGCCGGCGCGAATGCCCGACCGGCGTCGACATGGCGAAGATGAAGATCGAGTTCCTCCACCATTGGCAGCGCGCGCACGGGCTGTCGCTCAAGGACCGCCTTGTGGCGAACCTGCCGCGCTGGGCGCCGTGGGCGGCGCGTGTGCCGTGGCTGCTCAACGCGCGCAATGCGATTCACCTCATCGCGAAACTCGGCGAGCGGGGGCTCGGGCTCTCCGCGCGGCGGTCGCTTCCCGCGTGGCGCCGCGACACGTTCCTGCGCGACCGGATTGCGTACAACGACGCTCCCGCGATGGAAGCCGACGTCGTGCTGTTCGTCGATACGTTCACGAATTACTTCGAACCCGAGAACGCGCACTCCGCTCTCGCGGTCTTGAAGGCGGGCGGATCTCGCGTCACCATAGCGCGGGCGGCCGCGAGCGATGCCGACGCGGCGCGTCCGCTCTGCTGCGGTCGGACCTACCTTGCCGCCGGTCTGGTCGACGAGGCGAAGCGCGAGGCCCGCCGCGTCGTCGAAGCGCTCGCGCCGCACGTCGAGCGTGGCGCTGCGATCGTCGGCCTCGAGCCGTCGTGCCTGCTGTCGCTGCGGGACGAGTTCCTGGTGATGGGCTTGGGCGATGCGGCGCGGCGAATGTCCGAACACGCGTTTCTGATCGAGGAGTTCCTCGCGCACGAGCAACGCGCCGGCCGCCTGCGGCTCCCGCTTGCTGCGCTGCCGGAAAAGCGCGCGCTGCTGCACGGCCACTGCCACCAGAAGGCGTTCGATGCGATGGGCGCGACGCGCGACGTGCTGGGCTTGATCCCGGGCCTGGCCGTCGACATCGTGGAGTCGAGCTGCTGCGGGATGGCCGGCAGCTTCGGCTACGAGGCCGCCCACTTCGACATCTCGATGCGGATGGCCGAACTCTCGCTGCTCCCGGCCGTGCGCGCCGCCGGCCCGACGACGCTGATCGTCGCCGACGGCATGAGCTGCCGGCACCAGATCGCCGACGGCACGCAGGCGACGGGACGTCGGGACGCGGTGCATGTCGTCCGCGTGCTCGCGCGCGCGATCGATCCGGCACGAGCGGCGACGGGCGCATGATCGCAGCGCGCGGCCTGTCCGCGCTGCGCGGGAGGGGAAATTGCGTCGGCTGGCGATGGTCCCGGCTGGCAGCATCGCGGCCCCCGTCGGTCCGTCTGCGCCGTGACCGGTTCTTCTCCCCGACGCGATGGCCGCGACGCTCGAAAGTCTTCACGCCGATACGCAATGGCGCCGTCCCGGCCGACCTTCTCTGAGTTGAGCGTCGGCGCGGCCGAGAGGCAGCGTTCCGTTTAGCGGCCGGTCAGGCTTGCGACGGAGGCGAGGAAGGCGGGCCGACCGCCGGCCGAAGGCGCCTGCGCCCGACCAGACTTCAACTGCGGCGTGCTTGACAGTGTCGGTCCGCGCGCCTATAGTGAACCGAATGGTTCACTATACAACCGACCGTCTCGACGCCGTGTTCAGCGCGCTCGCCGACCCGACGCGGCGCGCGGTGCTCGCGCGCCTGCGGCACGGCGAGCGCTCGGTGAGGGAGCTGGCCGACCCCTTCGGGATGTCGCTCACGGGATTGATCAAGCATCTCGGCATCCTCGAGGACGCGGGGCTCATTGCGCGAAAGAAGGTCGGCCGCGTCGTGAGCTGCCGGCTGCAGGGTGGGGCGCTCAAGGGCGCGCTCGAGTGGCTGGATCGCCACGAGGAATTCTGGAATGCCCGGCTCGACCGCCTGGGCGCGTACCTGGAACGCAAGGAGAGCGAGCAATGGAAATCGCAACCGACGACAAAACCAGTCTCCAGATCCGACGCATCTATGCGCAGCCGGTCGCCGCCGTCTACACCGCGTGGTCGGACCCGGCGCAAATAAAGTACTGGATGGGTCCGAGCGATGATTACGGCGAAACGGAAGTCTCCATGGACGTCCGAGTCGGCGGCCGCTATCGTTTCGTCATGCACGCGCCGGACGGGGAGACGCATCGTGTCGGCGGGGTATTCCGGGAAATCGTACCGAACCGCAGGCTGGTCTACACCTGGGCGTGGGAGAGCACGCCGGAGCGTGAGTCGCTTGTCACCGTGGAGTTCAGGCCCGCGGGTCAGGGGACCGAACTCGTCGTGACGCACCAGCGGTTTGCCGATACCGACGCGCGCGACCGGCATCAGCATGGCTGGATTGGTTGCCTCGACCGCCTCGATCGCTTTTTTGCCCGTTGACCACACGTTCGACCTGATGGAGAACTGACATGGACAATCCTTTCGTGCACGTGGAACTCAACACCAACGACGTCGCCAAGGCGACGAGCTTCTACTCGCAGCTTTTCAACTGGAAGTTGGAGGACGTTCCCATGGAGGGCGGAACGTACACGATGATCGGGGTGGGCGAGGGCACCGGCGGCGGCCTCATGAAGCATCCGATGGCCGGCGCGCCGTCGTTGTGGCTCCCCTACGTCCTGGTTGCCGACATCGAGGCTGCGACTGCGAAGGCGAAGGCGCTCGGCGGCACGGTGATCAAGGACGTGACCGAGGTCAAGGGCATGGGCTGGTTCTCGATCTTCATCGATCCCACCGGCGCCACGCTGGGGCTGTGGAAGTCGAAAATGTAGCGTCGTCGACCGCGGGCGCGCTCTCGCTCTTTCGGGCGGGTCGGCTGCGAACGTCTTGTCGCCGGAGGCCGGCCGCGGTCGCCGGTCCCGCCTGCCCGCTGCAGAGGTGGCCGCTCGGGTCGTCGCGCGAGGTTGAGTCGCGACGCCTTTCCCGTCATGATCCGGGCTTTCGTTGCCGGCGTGTCGGTGGCCTCGGATTTCCGGGACCGCGGGAACACCGCGGCGTCCGATTCACCGTGTCACGCCATGGAGGAAGGATGAGGACGACCCCGTGCTTCCGGCTGGCGCTGCTGGCGCTCGCCGCGTGCGCGACGACGGCCGCGGCGCAGAACGTCAAGATCACGCCGCTCGGCTCGCACGCCGGGGAGCTGTGCTCTCGGGATCGCGCGACGATCTTCGAGGACCCGACCGGCGTGCGCATCCTCTACGACGCCGGTCAATCGGTGACGGGTGCCGAGGATCCCCGGCTCGGTGCCGTCCACGTGGTACTGCTGAGCCACGCCCATGGCGACCACATCGGCGACCAGAAGCTGAAAGCGCAGGAGGCCGGAACGTGCGACAACCCAGAGCTGGTTTCCGCCGCGCCTCACTCGACGACGGCCGAAATCGCGGCGGCTAAGAATTCCGCCGTCATCATGATCGTACCGATGGCCAATTTCATCGGCAGGAAGATCGAGAACATCCGCGGCAAGCCGACCGGCAGCTGTCCGCCGCCCGGCACCGACCACGTCGCACCGTTCGCGGCGCCATGCCTCGCCACCGTGCACATCGGAGGCACGCGCACGTTGAAGACCGCCAGCGCCACGCGCGCGGTCGAGATCACCGCGGTGACGGCCGCGCACGACAGCACGGTACCGCGCGAGCTGCTGACCGACCCCGAGCGGAAGAACCTGGAGGCCGACAACGTCAGCGTGACGCTCGGGCCGTCGAGCGGCTACGTGATCCGCTTCACCAACGGCCTCACCGTCTACCTGTCGGGCGACACCGGCCTCCACGCCGAGATGAAGTCGGTCGTCAACGAGTTCCACAAGGCCAACCTGATGGTGCTGAACCTCGGCCCGAGCGCGGTGACTTCGTACGCCGGCGCGTACGCTGCAAACGAGCTCGTCCGGCCCGCCGCGGTCATCGCGTCGCACGTGAACGAGGGCGCCACGAACGGCGGCAAGGTTCGCCCGGCGTCGCGCACCGCGGCATTCATGGGCATGGTCAAGGGCAGGCCCGTGCACCTCGCGCTCTCGGGCAAGACGATGGAGTTCGACGGCGACGGCAAGTGTGTCGCCGGGTGCTGACCCGCGAACAGGCAGGAAGAGATTCACGCTTTCGACCATTTTCCCGAAGGAAGACTGCATGGCCACGCCCCGCGATCGCAACAAGACCCGCCGCAAGCGTGAGCAAGCGACCCTCCAGCGTCCGCCCAAGCGTGAGGGCGAGACCGACGAGCGACCGCGTGAATCCGAACTGGACATGGTGGTCCAGCGGCTGAAACGCTTCGACCCCATGCGTTGGATGGCCGGCATGGATTTCAAGCGGAGCGTCTCGCGAGAATCCCCGGTCACGCCCGATCCCGGGCCGGCGAAACTCGAGGCGCTCGAAAAGGGTGCGCGGGGTGTAGTGGTGGCCGAGGGCGGGCACCGCGGGAAGGTGACCGGCGCGACGTACCCCAAACCTCGCGCCAGCTTCGGCTTCGTCGGCGTCGCAGCGCGCATCACCTTGCCCCGCGGTGCGCGCCACGCCGTGCTCGCGCTGCGCTTCGACCCCAAAGGACTCGGGCCGGTCGTTCGCAGCTCGCTGCGACTGTTTCGGTGGAACGAGACCGACGCGCGCTACACGCTCGTCCCCCACTCAGCCCCGAGCGCTTACGGCAGTTACGTCTACGGGCGAATCGACGAAGACGGCACGTATGTGCTGATCGGAGTGAACGCCTATCCACCCGTCTATCACACGCTCAAGTACCTCTGCCTGTCGCGGGGGTTGCTTGGGCGGCCGGCGAAGGGCCTCGTCGATGTCCTTCGCCCGCGCATCTGCCAGGTGATCCTGTGCGCGCCCGACGTCATGCGTCGCTTCGCGGATCCGGTCTTCTTCGCCGATGCCGAACGTGCGGCCGCGGACGAGGGGTATCCGCTCCCGTCGGGTCCGATCCCCGGCTGGCCACGTCCGGGCGAAGGACCGCTTCCGGGGAACCTGTGCGAATTGTGCATGGGGCTCGACGCGATTCCGCCTCCGGAGTGCGAGATCGTGATCGAGCTACCGCCGGCCACGTGCTGGAACGGCGCGTGGGAAAGCGTGGGGCCAACGGATCTCGCCGGGTGCATCAAGCACGTGCTCGTCGACCCGGTCGACAGCAACCGGGTCTGGTGCGGCGCGGCCAATGGCGGCGTGTGGCGGCTTGACTCGGTGGCCGCGTATCCCGGTACGACTTGGGTCCCTCTTACCGACACGCAGGACGACCTGCAGGTGCGCGCGCTGGCCGTTGCCCCGGGGGACAACCGCGTCGTCTACTTCGCCGATGGTGTCGGACGGCTCCTGCGCTCCGACGATCGCGGCGCGCATTGGATCGTCGTCATGGCGTCCGGCCTGGGCATAGTCAGCAGGATCCTGGTTCACCATGCCGATCCGCTTACCGTCTTCGTGGCATCGAACACGGGTTTTCGCATTGCAACCGATGGTGGTGGAAGCTGGACCGATCTGCGGCTCGGCAACATCATGGATGCGGTGCTCGATCCGCAGGACTCTTCGATCATCTATCTGGCGGAGGTGGGAACGGGCATCCTGAAATCGTTCACGGCGGGGTTCGGGCCGTGGGCGACGGTGCTGCCGTGGAGCAGGGCAGCCGCCGCCGCGACGAGCGCCGACATCCGAATTGCGCTGGGCCTGCGTCGTGCGAGCGGCAGCTTCCAGACGGATGCCGATCGGACCGTGGTCGCCAAGTTCGCCCACGAAATCTTCGTCAACCATCGCGGGGGAAGGGAGGGCGCGTCCGGAGGATGGGTCTCACGAGGCTTGGTGGGCGATCCGGTCCAGATCTGGTGGGACAACTGCCTCGCGGTGGATCCGTTCGACCCGCAGCGGATGCTTTCGGGTCAGCGCGAGCTGTACCGGACCGCCGACGGAGGCGTGAGCTGGACCACGGTCGCGTCGTTTTATTCGCCCCACGAAGACCAGCAGAGCGTGACGTTCGATCCGCGCACGCTGAATGTGGCCTATCTGGCCAACGATGGCGGAGTGTTCCGCAGCGCGGATGGCGGCGTGACGTGGATCGGGTCGGGTACGACGGTCGCCGACGAGATCGCGGCGCGGAGGAGCCTCGTGTCAGGTCTCGCGACCGCCGAGTTCTACCACGTCGGCGTGCAGGGATCGGTCGCTGTGGGCAACCTGTACCACTCCGGGATCATCGCCTCCGACAACGTGAGCACCCTGCGCTGGCACGGTATCGAAGGGCACGCATGGGAATTCGCCAGGGTCCTCGCGGATCGAAGGCGCCCGGGCCGCTTCTACGTGCTCGCCGGCGAACTGTTCCGTCGCCGCTATCCCGCAACGGGTGCGAACGACTTCATCCGGTTCGGACCGTTCACGCCAAGCTCGGGCAACGCCGTCTCCGCGCTTGCCGTCGACAAGCGCCCGACGTCGCAGACGATCGTGTGCGGCGCTTTGAACAATCCGGCCCCGGGCGTGGCGAACGCGCTGATGATCACCAAGGAGGGCGACAAGGAGCCATCGGTCGACGCCGCGGGAAACGTGGTGAACGTCCCGGCGTGGTCCGTGGCGATCGACGCCGGAACCCGATCGGTTGCCGCGTGCGCCTTTGCCCCAGCCGATCCCGGGCGCTGTTATGTCATGGCCGGCGACGGCAAGGCCTGGCGGAAGGATGACGTCAACGCGGCGGGCGCCTGGCTCGAACCGGGCCAGTGGACGGCCGGCGACGTGCGACAGATCGCCGTCAATGCGCACGACGCGGGCCGCGTGTACGCCGTGAGCGGCACGCGCGTCGGTCGAAGCCCGGATGGCGGCGCCACCTGGACCGATGTCGGCACGTCGACGCTCCCTCCGGGTGAGCTGAACTCGATCGTCGCGGACCCGGTGCGGAGGAGTGTGCTGTATCTCGGAGCCGATGTCGGCGTGTTCCGAAGCGCGGACGAGGGCGACACCTGGTCGCCGTTCGACGTCGGCCTCCCGAATGCCCAGGTGCTTCAGATCTTCCGCGACGGATCCTATCTGTACGCGGTGACTTACGGACGGGCCCTGTGGCGCAGGAGGCTCTGCTAGCGCGACCGCCGGTGTCCTTGGCCTGTCGGCCGGCCGGCTATCGAGCCTGTCGGACACTCCGACGGCAATGTGCTGAAACTGAGGCGGGTCTCCTCCGTGCATCGAAGAGGACCCGCTACGCGTCGCAATCGGTTCGGGTGACTGCTCAATCGTCGTCAACGAGTCGTCGCGAAGCAGCCGGGCGCGCTTCCGAACATCACGGCTTCTTGGCGGGCTTTCTGGCGCGAGTCTGGCGGGGCGGTTCGAGCGCCTCTCCCGCGTTCGCTGTCGCGGCCAAGGCCGCGCCGACGCCGAACGTCGCGGGACCGGCATTCATCGCTCCGAGCTTTTTCGCACGCTCCAACAGCGCCGCGGGCGGCGGTCCCGGCGGGGCATCGACATTCGCGGGCGTGCCGGAAGGACTGTCGGAGCCGATCGCGGTCACTTTCTCACCATCCACTTCGATCACGATTCTCATGATTCACTCTCCAGCTACGAAAGAACGGCGTAGCGCCCCTCGAAGTTCAGCGTTTGCGACGTGAGGTTCTTGACGGTGATCCAATAAGTGCATTGCGTCTGATTTGCCCGTTCCACTGCCACATCCCAATCGATGCTCGGCGAACCCGTGGCCACTGTCGTGGACATGATGTGCCAGATCACGTGCAGGCTTGCCGGCCAGCCCCACGTGAACCAGAGCTGCGTCTGCCCAGGACCGATCTTCCCCGTCCATTGAACGCCTGTCGACATGGTGTCTCCTTTTCACGCGAGAATGTTGTAGCGTCCGGCAAACCGCACGCGGTCCGCGGAGAGATTCCTGACCGTGATCCAGTAGGTGGTTTGCGTCGGGCTCGCGCGCTCGACCGCGACATCCCACGTGAGCTGCGACCCTCCGGGGCACGGCGTCAGCGGCATGACGTTCCAGATCACGTGGTTGTGCGCCGGCCAGCCCCAGGTGAACCAGAGCTGCGTCTGATTTCCCTCGATCAATCCGAACCACTGCGTGCCTCCCGGCTTCGCCATGCAATTCGTGTACGGCGGCGGACCGTCTGGGCCGACAGAACGCAGTTTGAGCTTGTTGCGGTAGGTGGCGAGGACCGCGTTGGTCTGGCTGTTCGTCGGGTCGGTTACGCTTCCCCAGTAGTAGAAGATGTCGGCGCTCGACGGCGTCAGCGTCGCATTGGAGTCCCCCTGAACACTTTTCCATGTCGCCTGAGACACCGGACCATTGAACAACGAGGGGTCGATCACGTAGGTTTGCGGCGATCCGTTGATGTCGACCTGAAGCGTCGGCGCGACATGCCAGCCCCATTGCACGAGGCAATTGGGCTTGTTGTGCGAATTGACGTTGAGGTTGCCCTGAATCCATACCTTTTCCGGCTGGGCTCCGTCGGCGATCATGAGGCGGCACATCTCGTGGGCGCGCCCCCAGCACCCGTCGTCGGGATATAGAAAGGGAATACACGGGACCGGTGTGCTGCACGGGCAACAGATACGCGCGTTGCAGAGATCGAAGAGCTGTCGTGCGCGTTGCAGAGTGACACTGGCTGGCATGGCGAGTCCTAGTTACGGCGTCGAGCACCGGCAGACGGTGCCGGACGCACATCAACAATCGCCGAACTGTCGAGCGATTCCGTGACAAGCACGGGCGACTTCTCGCGGAGCGCGCGCTCCAGCGTCCGGTGCATTTCATCGAAATGGGGGTGGTCCCGCCGCAGGTGGTGTCGCGCATGCGAAATCTCGAGTTCCACCTCGAGGCTTTCTCCGCGCGCCGACTCGCGAATGGCCGTGACGGTGAAGCTTTGCGGAAGGAGCAGCGCCGTGATGTAGCGCGTGTCCGGATCGATCTCGACGTAGGCGGGTTGCCGGGAGTCGCGAAGCGATTCCAGAACTTCCGCCCATACCCGGTCGCGTTGACTTGTGGGATCGAGCCGTGCATCGGCGCCCTTGGCAAAGCGCACGCGAATGGCTTCGCTCTCCGCCTTTGGCCGCTTACTCTTCCCCGGCTGAACCTCGCGCGCGATGTCGCGTACGTCATCAACCAACGCCGGCTCTTGCGCCATGGGTCACCTTTCCTGAAATGATTGTGCGCCTTCGACTCCCGCATCCTCGAAACATGCAACGCAACGGCAGTATCGCATGCAGCCCAGAACGACGCTTTGCTGGGGCGTGACCGGTTGCACACCTTGCGACGAAGTTCGCACCGGAGGCGACGGTGAACGGCTCGAGGCTCACAGGTCGCGACGCCGGACGTGGATCGCCGCACACGGTGACTCTTACCGCCGCTTGCGGGGTTTGACGGCGGCCGCGAGCGTCCGGACGAGCGCTGCGTATTTTCCCTGGAACAGGTCCAGGTCCGTGCCGGCCGCAAGGCACGCCTCTCCCAGGCGCTGCAGGTCTCGCTGCACGGTCCTGTTGCCGAGAGTTCCCATCGGCTCGAGCGTCGTGCGCACGAGGCCGACCGCATCGCTCGGGTTCGTCTTGCGCGCTTCCCAATCCTCGACGAATTGGCGGCACCGGGCCGCGATCCGCGCGAGTGCGGCATTGCCAGCTGCGCCCGGGGCGTCCTCCACGATGGCGAGCTCCCACCGCACGGTCTGCAGGATGTCGGCGCGGTTGCCCCGCGCAAGCTGCAGCGACGTAAGATGCGCATCCACGGTCTCCATCAGCGATGTCAGCGCGACGAGTCGCGCGGGTCCTTCTTTCTTCGCCACGCGCTTCACCGCGCCGAACGCCGCCGCGATGCCGAACTGATCTTTTCCGCGGCCGAGCGACAGCTCGACGATCCGTCCGGCCAGCGCCACGACGTGCGGAAACCCGAGCGGTCTGTCGGCCGACAACCACTGCATCGCATCGCCGAGGTCGGCGCCCCATCCGTTGACCAGGCGCGTTGCCACCGACCGCAGCCGCTCGCGCGCGTGCGCCGCGACCTCGCGGTCCGAACCGAGCTGCACACCGAGTGCGAATCCGTTCACTGCGGCGTCACCGACCATCTCGTCGAACTCGACGGCGGCGGCGAGGCCGCGTCTGCCAGCGAGGCCGCGGACGCGCACCCCGACCCAGCGGTTCTCCAACGGATCCATGCGCCGCAACACGATCCGACCCTGATCGCGAATCGGCATCGGCTCGGCCCCCGGATGAACGACGACCGCCGACGGGCGGCCCTGCGCATCGCGCGGGATCGGCCATCGAATGCGGAGCTCGAGATCGCGGCGCCACAGCGCGGCGTTGTGCACGATGGCCCAGAGTATCGACTCCCCCGCCGACTCGCGCGCGGCGGTCGTCGAGAGACCCATGTTGCGCTGTGCCCTGTTGTTGTCGTCGACGATCTCCAGATCGGTGTCGGGCCAACCCGGCGCGCGCCCGCGCAGGCTGGCGCCGATGAACGGATCGCCGGGAGCGCTGATCTCTACCGCGGCGCAGAGGTGCGTCGACGCCACCGGATTCAGGTGCCAAGGAAACGGGGTGGTCGTGATCGGGCCCGCGTCCGCCGCGGCGAACGTCACGACCGGATCGGGATCCGGGAACGTCACGTCGGGATCCATCGACGAGGCATCGGCGTAGTTGCTGCCGGTCCCCAGCGGCGACACCAGGAAGTGCGCAGTCACCGCGAGGTCCGGCGATCCGGCGGGAGCGGCCGCGCGGCGCCGGATCCTCGCGAAAAGCCAGTTGTTGCCGACGATGCCGACACCGTTGCCCGCACTCTCGTTCGACGGGCGATCGTTCACGAACGCCCCCGGATCGGTACCGCGGCGGTTCCAGACGTCCGGCGTGACGTAGAACGCCGGCCGGAGCGATGGCTCCGCCCCGTCGTCCGCCACGGCCGCGCTGTCGGTCCAATCGCGCACGTAGACGTCGTCCTTCGGTTCGACGGTCTGCCAGTGGACGAAGAACGGATCGACCGACGTGGCGACGTTTGCCGTGTTCGCAAGATTGCGCAGGTTGCCGGCGGCGAAATCGGCGTTTCGCAGGAACGTGACGCCGGACGGGAAGTTGGCGTTCAGCGGGGCATTGACGGCGCAGAACGTGCCGTAGAAGTCCTTCGCGTGTGCGATGAGATTGCAGAAGTCGCCGAGATCGCCCGCGGCGCCGAAGCCCACGCCTGGAGGCGTGTTGGCGAGCACCGAAGTGGTGGCGACCGTCGCGAAGCGGTTCGTCGAGCGCTCGAGCACCGTGTTCCATCGATTGGCGCCCGCGACATTGACAAGCTGTTGGTACATGAGCGCCACGACGCCTTGCACGTTGACGGCAAGGCAAGGATTCGTGACGTTGAGGATCGTCCGGAGATCGCCGGTCCAGTTCGCCCCGCCGTCGTCAGAACGCCGCACGTGCAGCGTGAAGGGAGACATGGCCGTCACCGCGCCGTCACACCATGCCAGGTAAACGCGGCGGCGGTTACGCGGATCCACGGCGATGGCGATGCGCGAGCTGACACGCTGCGTGCCGAGCAACGTGCCAACGGGCGGCACCGTGACGCCCGAGACGACACGCATGCCAGCGATCCCGTCTCCCGGATCCGCCAGGTCCGCGAAGCCGTTACTGCCCCACGCATCGTCGCGCATCACGACGATGTCGGATCCGGCGGCGCCGGCGCGCACGAAGGTGATGTAGATGCGGCCGGAACGGTGGATCGCGCCGCGAACGGAGGGTCGGCTGCTTCCCGTTCGCAGTTGGAGGTTCAACGCGGCGCCGAAGCCGGCGGGCGCCGCCGCCGTGGCCGCATCCAGCGAGAACTGGACAGCTGCCTGCCCGCCGTCGTTGCTCGTGACGTAGACGCGTTCCGCGGTGCCGGCGGCGACGCCCGCCCACGACGCCACCACCCAGGGCTGATCCGGGCCAGCCCGGTTGATCAGCTGGGTCATGAGCCCGGCGGGGGGGAATGCCGATCGCAGGATCGACAGGTTGGAGCTGTCCGCGCGAAGAATGCCGGCATAGAACGTCCCCGCCTGGCCGGCGAAACGAATGGAGCTGTCGAAGGTAGTGTTGCCGCCGGGGAGGCAGACCACCGTGGCCCAGTTCACGCCGCCGTCGGTGCTCGCGTAGATCGGCGCCGACCCGGAGCCCGCCGGGTCCGGTGTGAAAGCGGTGATCGCGATCCGCTGCGGGTTCGCGCCGTCGACCGCGATACTGGGCTCGGTGTCCCCCTGAGTGTCGTTGCTCAGGACGTTGGGCGTGACGTTGACGACGCGAAGCGGCATCGTGGACTCCTCGGCTCAGCGGGTTCCGGCGGCGCGTCGTGTCCGCAGCCCTGCCATGCGAACAAACGCCTCGATTCGTGCGAGGCTCGACGGGGCATGGACGTCGTTCGCGTCGAGCGCCACCCACGCGCCGCTGACCTTGACCTTGCTCATCCGCGGATCACGCGACGGCCGTCGCAGGATGAACACTCCTTCCTGCTCGAGCACGAGGCGCGGTGCCGACGCCCATCGGGGGCTGCCGATTCCTGGGAACTGGATGACGGCCTCGTTGCCCACCTCTCCCTTCAGCACGCTCGCGACCCGAACGAGCGCGCGGCGCCAAGTGGTGCCTTCGGCGATGCCATCGAGCCCGAGTTCTTCCACACCGACGACCGTCCCGGCCACGATCAGGTCCGCGCCCGCCACGCGATCGATGACACCCTCGTCCAGCGCGGCGAGACGGGCATTGACCACGTCCGCCGCGGCGGACATGATCCCCAGTCCATCCGCGCGCCCGGTTTCTATCACCCCGATTTCGTTGTCGAACACCCAGCTCGTGGCCCACCATACTGCGCGGCCGCCCTTCTTTACCGGTCGTGCCACGACGACGGTGAGCACGCGGCCGCGAAGCTCGCCCAGGTTTGACGGGGCCGACAGTACCTGCTCGACCTCCACGAGCGCATGGTCCGCCCTGGGCGTGACGCCCTGCAGGTTGTTCTCGCCGACCGCCCGGACCCGGCCCTGGAAGATGAAAGGCGCCGTCTGGGACTGCTTGATCAAGTGAGTAGATAGCTTCGTCGGCATAGGCGATGTCCGGTCGTTGTGGCCACGATACGCCGTCGACGGAAAGTGTCAACGTGGAAGCGGCGTTCGAATGCGCGCAGAAGACCGGAAGACGCCGGGCCGTCGCGGTTGCGAAGGGGGTAACCGGACGGAGCCATGACCCGCCGCATTGGAAGACGCGGGCAGCCTCGACGGCGCAGTGCTTCGGAACGTGCGGGGTGCCGGCTTCTCCGGGAATTTCGGGCTCAGCCTGCCCTCGTCAAGTCGATGTGGAGGGGGCTGAAGCGGGGTGAGGTCGTGACGTTGCCGCATTCGCAGAGAAGAGAGCGAGCCAATCGCGACGACGAACTTCGACGTACGACGATGCCGGACTTCGACCCTCGCATGAAGAGGGACCGGGGACGGGGCAACCGTTGCGTCGGCGAGCGCAGTGCGCTGGCGGCAGCGATCACCGGGCGCGAAGCGAGTCGGGTGAAAGATACTGCTGAAGAAATGTTTCGAACGGCACATCGTCGTTCGCCTCGACTACGCGCTGCTCGTCGAGGGACTCGTCTGCCAGACTACGGAACCTGGACTCCAGTTCTTCGGACAACGGTTCGCCGAGCAGGGCGCTGCGGTGCCGAAGCGACTGCTCGAGCGCGAAGCGGAAGTAGGAGCCGCCGTAGTGTTGCCGCATCGCCGACAGCACGCGCGCAGACGGCAGGGACTCCGGTTCCGCCGCGCTGCGGGTCGCGACCGAAAGTGCGTCGCGGTACTCGCGGCCGCCATGCGCAGCGTCGAGCGCCGAAGCGATCGGCTCGCATTCCGCCAGCAGCTGCCCGGCCCATACGCGTAGCTCCACGCTTTCGTCGCCCCGGTCCAGGCGCAGCCCGGGCTCGCGACCGCGCCCGGCTACCCGTTGCTTGTTGCGTGCGATCGCCGCGATCTCCCGAGGTGTATCGGGAGGGCTTTCGTGGAGCAGGCAATGCAGGAGAAAGACGTCCAGGAACCGAACCGTCGGCGCCGTGATGCCGATTGCGCAGAACGGGTCCAGATCCATCGCGCGTACCTCGACGTACTGTACGCCCCGCTCGCGCAGTGCCCGCAGCGGACGCTCACCGGTTCGCACGACCCGTTTCGGTCGAATCGTGCTGTAGAACTCGTTCTCGATCTGCAGCAGGCTTGTGGCGAGCTGCCGATAGTCTTCGCCATCGCGGATACCGATCTTCTCGTACGCGGGATAGGGTTTCGTCAGCGCATCTTCGAGCGAGGCAGCATAGCTTGCAAGGTCGTTGTGGCTCACGGCAAGCGCATCCTGCGCTGCGCTCAGGTAGCCGAGACGCCCCATCCGCAGCGACGTGGCATGCGGCAGATACAAGGTGCCTGGTGCGAGCTCCTGCAGATCGTGTGCGCGCCCTTCGACGAAGCTCGCGCAGACCGCCGGCGACGCACCGAAGACGTAGAGCAGCAGCCATGCATGCCTGCGGAAATTGCGAATGAGCGCAAAGTAGGCGTCGTTGACGTCGCGGAAGTCCGCGAGCGGCCAGCTGTCCTCCGAAAGTGAGAAGTTGTAGTGGATGCCGGAGATCAGCTGCATGCGCCGCCCATAACGATGCGATAGGCCCATGCGGTACAGCGTCTTCGCGCGCCCCACGTTCGAATGCCCGTAGCCCGCCAAAGGGATCGCTTTCTCTTCAGGCAGGCTGCAGGGCATGCTGCCGCACCAAAGGACTTCGTCCCCGATGTGACGATAGACGAACTGGTGAATCTGCTTGAGCTCGTCGAGACAGGCAGCGGCCGTCGAATGCACCCCGGTGATGAACTCGAGCTGCGCTTCGCTGAAGTCGGTCGTGATGTGCGGGTGGGTCAGTGCCGCGCCGAGTGCCTTCGGGTGGGGTGTGGTGACCAGCGCGCCGTCCGGCCGGACGCGAAGGCTTTCCTTCTCGATCCCACGCCGGAGGTTCGCGACGATCGCCGGGGAGAGCGAGCGCAGTCGTGTCTGCAAAAGGCTCATGGCTTCTGTCCGTCGAAGGCGCGTTCCGGGCTAACGCACGAGTCATTTGCCCCGGCAGCGCGCCCGGACTAGGTCAATTCGTTTATCGCGCTCTTGATGGCCGAGTCCACCCGTTGCCGGTCGGCGTCGGTATCTCCCATTACCGTGTCCCAGTGCAGGCGGACGTAGGCAGACCTGTGCTTGCTTTTCAACACCAGTGTCTGCAGGCCCCGTTGCTGGCCGAAAGCATAGTCCGTTGCGTACCCGAGGAGGTCGTGCACGCCTGCCTCCCAGATTCCGGTTTGGACCGCTTCGATAATGGCGGCCATGCGCCGGTGAAATTCCCTAGGCACATCGATGGTAAGGGGATTTTTGTCGTTCATGGGCAAGGCAGGTGCGTGACAGACCAATTATCACCCGAACGAAAACGGCTTGAACATCCGTCCTTAAAGAACCGCGCCCCCTGGTCGAGGCGACGCAGATGCGGATAACGGACGGATGCATCGACGCGACGCAGCAGAGATTGCCGCCCATGGCGTACCGGTCGGGCGCAAAAGCGGGCGCGATGATGCAAGCTGCCCACCAAGCGGACGTACACGACCCCTCGGCCTTGCGATCTGAGCATAAGCGCCAACGTGGCCCTATCTCCCACAGCCGGGCAGTCGCCCGCACGAACTCCGCACCAGCCCGAGTGCGGAGCGGATGCGCCGCCCATCAAATGCTACGAACGCGACTCTACGGCCCGCGCAAGCCCGAAGCCGAGCGCGACGCCGGCGACCGCGCAGACGGCCATCGCCTGCCAGGGATTGGCATGGACGTACTCGTCGGTCGCCCGCCCGGCTGCTCGGGTGTTCGCCAACACCGCGTCCTGCAGATCGGCGACGCGGGCCTTGACCGCTGTCAGGGAGTCCGCCGCTTTGGCACGTACGTGCGCGATGTTCTGCCCACTCTGGCTCGCGCTGCCCTTCAGCAGCTGTTCGATGTCGGCCTCGAGCACCTTGCAATCGGCCATCAGCTTGTCCGTGTTGACCAGCTCACCTTCGGTATTCGTTACCCATTCTCTCGCCTTCATACGCATCGACCTTTCCGCTTTGGTGTCGCTCAGTTCTGGAACCGTTGAAGGCTGGTAGCGCCGAACGCATCCGCGACCTCGGTGCTACCCGGCGCCAGCGATCGGCCAAGCCTTCATAACGCACGCCGCCCGCTGATGAGGTTAACCAGAATCATGACTACGGCCACCACCAGAAGAATATGGATGAACCCACCCAGGGTATAGGAACTGACAAGCCCGAGGACCCACAGTATGAGAAGAACAACCGCAATCGTGTAGAGCATGAAAGGCACCTTTTCGCTGTTCGGTAAACCGGTTACCGGCTGACTTGGCCGCCAGCTGCGCTGGCTGACGCGTCATCGATAGCGCCGGGTTCTCGGCGGCGACCCGGCCCAAGTACTCGAATGATGTACTCTCCGCAACGCCCCGAGACACGTTGACAGTTTCGCGAAATTCATCTTCGCCGTCTGTTCGGTAACGCACACTGCGCCGTTCCGGCGAGCGGGCAACCTGCGCGTACGCCGCGCAGGGCCATCGCACGACCTTGCCTCGTTTTGCCGGACCGCCGCGAGCGCCGGGAAACCTCTTCTCGACCGTCCTATTTCTTGGCGTCTTGGGCCGCATCCTGGATCTTCTGACCCGCCTTCTCGAGTTGTTGCCCGGCCTTCTCGACTGTCTTGTCGATTTCCTTGCCGGCGCGTTCCGCCGGACCTTCCTTCTTCTCGCAGGCGGACAGTCCCATGATCAAGATAGTCACTGCCAAGACTGCGCTGACACTGTTGCGGATCTTCGTCATGCGGTTCTCCTATGGTTCGATGCCACTTCATTCGCCCAGCAATTCGGCGATTGGCTGCAGCTGCTCCACATGCTGCGATACGACTTTCACGATGACGATGATCGGAATGCTGAGCAGCATGCCCCAGATGCCCCAGAGCCAGCCCCAGAACAGCAGCGAGATGAACACGGCGGCCGCGTTCATCCTCGCTATTCGCCCGGTCATCCACGTCGCGACGAAGGTTCCGACCAACGTGGCGATCGCCAGCGATATGCCGGAGACCAGCAGTGTCATCGGGAACGAGTCGAACTGCATGAAGGCCGCCATCCCGGTGGCGACGGCGGTGACGGCCGGACCGAGGTAAGGGATGACATGGAGCAACCCGGCCGCGACCGCCCAGGCCCCGGCATTCTCGAGGCCCATCGAGGAGAAGGCCGCCCAGACGAGCAAGCCGACCAGCACGTTGGTCGACAGCATCATGAACAGGTATTTCTGGATGGAATGGTTGATGTCGTCGAGGATCTGGACGGTGATCTTCTTGTTGGACAGCGACGGGCCGGTCAGTCGCACCAGCTTCCGCTTGAAGATGTCGCCGCCGACCAGAAGAAAGAACGTCAGGAACAGCACCATGATCGCCTGACCCGAGGCGCCCGCGGCCCCCTTGGACCCTACCCAAAGAAAGTCGCCGAGCCTGAACATGGGCTGGTCGATCACGACATGCGTCGCGGGTTGCTTGGGGATCGAGGGTCCGCCGGCCGCCTGTGTGGTCGCCTTCTCCACCTCGGTCGCGGCGCTTTGCATTTTCTGCATCGTGCCGATCTGACTGGTCCGAAGCCGGGTCACCCCTTCGGAGAACTTGCTTGCGGCCGCAGGCAATTGTTCGATGATCGTCTGCATCTGCCCGCGGAGCGAGTACGCGCCGAATGCGAGCGCGCCCAGCACAGCCGACATTACGATGAGAGTCGCCGCCGTCCGCGGGATCCTGATCTGCTCCAGCCATGCCACGGGAGGATTCAGCATGTAGGCGATGAGTATTCCCATCAGCAGCGATATGACGAACGCCTGCGCCCATTCCAGCGCCAACACCACCGCGATCACGGACAGGATCGCAAGGGCCAGACCACGCGCATCCACGGGCATGCGGACGACGGGCTCTCTCCTCGCTGAGGGAGCGGGTTGAAGCTCCGTCGAAGGCGCAAGCTCAGGCTTCACGATGCGATCGACCCCTTGGCAACTGGGCAACCTTCCTCAGCAGGGCCCCGGCTTGCGCTTCGCCGAGACGCCGCGCAAGAAACGCACGAAGGGAGCTGGCACCATCGCTCTTCACCGCTGTCGTTGCTCCGCTACGCCAACACGGACGATGGAAAGAACGGCGCTGGCAGCTCTTGGGCGCATTGTCGAGACTCGTGGAGCGGTCATGGTCTTGCGGCGTTTCCGAGGCCGAGTGGCGCTCATCATCGTGTCGCGCAAGGCCTGCATCGTCTGGCAATGTGATCGTCCGTTCGATGCCGGCAGCCGACCGCCGTGGGCCGGAGCAAGCGAGCCGCGCCTGCGCGTGAAGCGTCCTTCGACTGATGCGGCGGCCAGTTTCAAGGAGCGTGCCCGCAGTTGCGCGAGCGCTGCATCTTCTGTCGCATGTCCCGCGCCGCCCCTTGAACCTTCTCGCCGCCGCGCCCGAGGTCCTTTCCCGCGCCGCCGTTCGGCCGCTCGACGAAAGATTGCAGACGGGTTGCGAACCGGGACCGTCGGGGCCCCGGCGACTGGATGACTTGCGGCTCACTTCAAGCGCATGTCGTTCTTCACTGACTTGACGCCCTCGACCTTGCGCGCAACGGCAACCGCCGTGGTCTCGGCCGCAGACGAGCTCACGAATCCACTCAACTGGACTACGCCCTTGAACGTCTCGACGTTGATCTCGGCGGATTTGAGCGTAGGTTCGCTGAAGATGGCCGTCTTGACCTTGGTGGTGATGACCGTGTCGTCCACGTATTCGCCGGTGCCTTCCTGCTTCGCGGTCGACGCGCAGCCCAGAGCCATTGCCATGAGCAGAATGCCGGCCATCGAGGCCAAATTGCGGGTGATGTTGGTCATGCATTTTCCTTTGAGTAAGACCTGCAGCCGTGGCTGCGGGGAACTACAGGCGTCCCATCAGGAACAGGACGATCAGGATGATCAGAACGACGCCAACGATCCCGCTCGGACCGTAGCCCCAGTTGCGAGCGTGGGGCCACGTCGGCAGCACGCCGATGAGAATCAGGATCAATACGATGAGGAGGATGGTGCCAAGACTCATGATTTGCTCCTTTGTTGACCGTTGCCGCGCCTGCGCGACACCTCTTATTAGGCCGAACGAGCACGGAACGAACCGCCACCACTGGAAATAGAATAATGTCGAGGCGCGGGCATCGTCTGTGCGGTAGCGCACACCACGCCACTGCGTATTCCGAGTCTGCTGCGGGCGCTGCCGAGGCGTCCGTGGCGTCGAGACTGCACGGCGCTTTCATCGGCTGGAACGCGATCGGTTTTCAACGGGCAGCATCTTGCGCTATTGAGTCGCCGTTGCATGAGCGTCGAACGTGTTCTCTTGGGGACACAATGCGAAGGAGGAACGGCGAGGCGCGAAATGCCGTTCGGCGCCGTTTTCGGTCGTTGCCGACCACGTTCGCTCATCATTCCTGGTGACCGCCATCCGCCACGCAAAGTCTTCGACAAAGCGTGGGCACGGCTACAGCGTGCGCGGGCATTCCTCGAGCCGGCTTGTTCGCCCGTGGGCACTGGAAATTGCTCCCAATCAATGATCGTGGCGAACGGGGCGGATATTCTGCAAGCAAGGGGTTGGGCCAATCCGCCGTTTTTTGCGTCGGGGAACCGCAATGGCAGGTGCACATTTCCTCGGTCCATATCGGTATGCACGCGTCGCATCCGGGGACGGGACCCGTACATTGCCCGCGGCGCACACGCCCATGCACAACCGTCTTCTCGCGGCGCTACCGCTTGAGGAATACGAGCGTGTGTTGCCGAATCTGGAGCCTGTTCCACTGCCGCTGGGTTGCATGCTGCACAATGCCGGCGACCGGGAAAACCACCTGTATTTCTTGACGGCAGGCATCGTTTCCCGGTTCTATGTGACGGCGAACGGGGCGTCGGCAGCGTTTGCAGTTACGGGCAGCGAAGGGGTGATCGGCGTCGCATCGTTCCTGGGCGGCGAAAGCATGTCGAGCCGGGCGCAGGTGCTCTGCGCCGGGTACGGCTATCGCCTGGCGGCAGAATTGCTGGATGACGAGTTCGAGCACGACGGCCCGCTTCAGCGTTTGCTGCTGCGCTACACCCGGGCGCTGATCACCCATATCGGCCAGATCGCGGTGTGCAACCGGCACCATTCGCTGGAGCAGCAACTGTGCCGCTGGATCCTGTCATGCGCGGACCGGTTGCCCGTCGACACGCTCACGATGACGCATGAACGGATCGCCGACATGCTGGGCGTGCGTCGCGAGGGTGTGACGGAGGCCGCTGGAAGGCTGCAGAGGGCTGGACTGATCCATTGCGGCCGCGGCCGCCTTGCCGTACAGGATCGCTTCGGACTGGAAGCACGGGCATGCGAGTGTTATTCGGTCATCAAACGGGAGTACGACCGTTTGCTTGGCCCGGACAACACGTTGGGCGAAGCCGGCGTGCAAGGCCCGCGTTGCGAGTACTCCGTTGGGGTGCGGGAAGACTCCGCTCATGCCGAGTTGACCTGAGGCTGCCCGTTCGATGGCCCATCGCTTGTCGCATCGCAGGGTCGCCGGGGAATGACAATGCGCCATAGGGAGTGGCACCGCACAGACCGAATCGGCTGGTTGCGCGCTGCGGTATTGGGGGCCAACGACGGCATCGTTTCGACGGCGAGCCTGGTGCTCGGTGTCGCGGCCGCGGGTGCGACCCACGGCAACATCATGGTCGCGGGGATCGCCGGACTCGTTGCGGGAGCGATGTCGATGGCGGCCGGCGAGTACGTGTCGGTTCGCTCCCAGGCAGATTCCGAAGAGGCCGCGCTCAAGCTGGAACGCGCGGAGCTCGAGGCAGACGAGCAGGGCGAGCGCCGTGAACTGACCGCGATCTACGTCGGCCGCGGTGTCGACCCTGCGCTCGCGAAACAGGTTGCCGAGCAACTGATGGCCCATGACGCGTTGGGCTCGCATGCGCGCGACGAGCTCGGTATCTCCGCGACGCTGAGTGCGCGGCCGATCCAGGCCGCGTTCACATCCGCGGCCAGCTTTGCCGTCGGCGCCGCGCTGCCGCTGTTGGCTGTGGCCCTGGTTTCCGAGTCGAGCCTGATCCCGGTCGTTTCCGGCAGCTCGCTGGTGTTTCTCGCGATCCTCGGCGGATTGGCTGCGCGCGTAGGCGGCGCACCCGTGATGATGGGCGCGGTGCGCGTCGCGTTCTGGGGGGCGCTTGCCATGGGGCTGACGGCAGGGGTCGGGGCGCTGTTCGGAACGGTGGCGTGACAAGGCAGGCGCAAGAAGACCGCGCAGGACACGGTATGCGTCGATTGCACTTGCGAAGACGGATGCGGGGACGTACCGCCGTGCATTGGCGAAGCGCCGGTCGCGCGGATTCGCCGTCGTTCGACCGCTTGGTCCGGCGGACCGATCGTGTGTCGCTCCGAAATGGAAAGGGGCCGATGCGCGTGCAACGGCCCCGTGGCTCCCGCTCCGCGGCGCGGAGTCCAACTACCGTTTTTGCCTGCGTTCTTCGTCCTCGCGCTTCTGGTCGTCGGCGTCTTTCTTCGCGTCACCGGACTTGCCAGCGGGAGGCCTGGACTCCTGACCACGTGGCGCCGCAGTGGGCGCCGGCTGGGTTTGCGGGGGCGGTGGTTTAGGCGCGGCAGCGGGCGGTCGCGGTTCGGCTTGCCGAGCGGCAGGGGCGGGCTCGGGTCTCGACCGTTGCGCCGGTTGCGGTGCGGCGGGTGCGGGCGGCGCGACCTGTGCTGGAGCTGCCCGCGCGGGCTCTGCGCGTTGCGGCGGCGCGGGCGGCGGTGCAACGGGTTGTCCGCGCGGTTCCGGCGTGCCCCGCGGCTCGGTCCTGCCGCGTGGCTCCGGAGATTGCGCCGCCGGTGCTGGCGGCGCCACTTGCGGCGCGGCACCCTGGGGCTGCGCTGCGCGTCGCGTCGGTTCGGTGGACGGCGCGGGCGGCGGTGCAACGGGTTGTCCGCGCGGTTCCGGCGTGCCCCGAGGCTCGGTCCGGCCGCGTGGCTCCGGAGATTGCGCAGCCGGTGCTGGCGGCGCCACTTGCGGCGCGGCACCCTGGGGCTGCGCTGCGCGTCGCGTCGGTTCGGTGGACGGCGCGGGCGGCGGCGCTACCGGTCTTTCGCGCTGTTCGGCCTTTCCACGCTGCTCGGACGGCTGCGCAGCAGGTGCGGGCGGAGCGACTCTAGCCGGAGCGGCCGGGGCCGGCGCCGCACCCTGCGGCGGTGGAGGCGGTGGCGCTACCGGTCGTTCGCGCGGTTCCACCGGTCGACGCTGTTCCGCCTTTCCGCGTGATTCGGGTGGTTGCGGCGCCTGCATGGGGGGCGGCGCTTGCGCGGGTGACGCGCCCTGCTCTGGCGCTCCCCTGGCACTCGACGCGGCAGGTGCAGTCGGGGCCCTGCGGTCATCGGATCTTGCGCGGGCATCACCCGGCGTGGCCGCGGTTGGCGCCGCCGGCGGCCGCGTGCTCGGCGGCGTTTTTTGGGTCTGAGCAACAACTTTGACGGCAGGCGCCGGTGCGCTCGCTGCAGGTCTCAATTCCCTGCGTGCGGCGTCGTCGAGTGGTCTGCCCGGCCTGGCGGCAAGCTGTTGCTGTTGCGCCGCGAAGCCGACCGCTGCTGCAGGCGGCGCCGTGCGGGCGACGACGGGACGCTCGAACGCGCGAGCGGGTGGCTTGTCGCCTGGGCCCGCCGCTCCGCGCACGCTTCTCTCGGTCGGCGCGACGGGCGGGACGGCGGCTACCGGCGCGCCGGCAACCATTTCCCGCGTGACCCGCACCGCCGCCGTGGACACCGGCTGTGATTGAACGAACGCGGTTGTCGGCACGGCGACGACGGCGCCCGGCACTTGCCGGTTGGCGTACGCGACATTGGTCACGTTGGAGTTGTTGTAGTAGTTGTTGATGACGGTGTTGTTGATGACCGTGTTGCTGCGGTTGATATTCTCGAAATAGCCGCGGCTCACCGGATAGGACGGTCGATAGACCTCGCGCGGCCCGAGGGGGAACCACGCCACGCCTCCGACGATGCCCGCGGAGATCGCCAGCTGGAAATTGCTGCCGCCCACGAAAACCACCAGTGCCGGGGCATAGTAGGCGCGGGTGCGCAAGGGACCCGGCACCCAACCCCACGTTCCTTGCAGGTTCGTCCAGCGCCCGTAATGGGACACGGCGAAGCCCCAGGGCGCGTCGTCGATCCACGTCCAACCCCACGGATCGACCCATGCCCAATGTCCGTCGCGGTAAGGCGCCCAGCCGGCGGCCACGCGATTCGGGACCCAGACGTTGCCGTAGGCCGCGTCCGCGCGCCAAGTGCCGTTCGCATCGAGGTCCTGATAGCCGACGACGTCTTGCGATACATAGCGGGCGGAGACCGAGTTTTCGTATCCCCGATCGCGATCGGTCGACCAGCGATCGAAGTCGTCGACGCGCGGGGCGTCGACATACTGGTATTCGCGCAAGCCGGTTCCGGTGAAGCGATAGGGTTGCCGCGAGTCGATTACGTACGCCGCGTCTTCGCCATAGACCTCCCCTTGGCCTCTGCGAACCACGATCGTCGTCGCGTTGCCGTCGGGGTCCACTTCGATCCGGTACTCGCCGGGTTGCCGAAGGGTGAAGGCGAGATTGGGCGTGTCGACCTCGAACACCTGATTCGGCTCGAGACGACGCACGCGGACGTTCAACGTGCCCTGCGTCAACTGCAATTGGGCGATTCGGTCGTCGAGATTGAGAACGGATACTCCGGTTCCGCCGTTCATGCGAATCATCGCTCCGCCGACCTGGACCTCGGCCCGCGCGCCCGCGTCCACCCAAACGCGGTCCCCCGTGGTCAGTGGGCGATTGATCGTGGCCTGCACCCAATCGTTCTCCCCGGCGGGCGAGAAACTGACCGCACCGGTCATGTAGCCGATACGCGCGACGCGCGCCGGCGGATCCGCGCCGGCGGAGCCGCCGAAGGCCAGAACGGCGACGCCGGCCGCGAGTGCGAAAGCCCGGAGGAGGAGAGGATGATTCGTCATGACGATTCCTTGCGAAACAGTGCGCGGTTTCAACGGTCGGATCGGAGCGGACCGCGAAACGGCGGATCGGCACGGCGACGCAGATGCGGAGCGGCGTCGTTATCCACGTCGGGGGCTCGCGAAAACAACGCCGATGCGCCGGAACGGACCGTGCCGCCGGTCACGGTGCCGGGCGTTCCCGGCTTTCGAAAAGTTCGCAGCGTGTTCACGTCGGTGGGCCGCGTGGGCGCACCGTGGAAATCTCAGGCCAAGCGCGTGGTTCCAAGACCGCTCGGCGGTCCCGCTGGCGGCGCAATGGTGCCGCCTTCGTTCTCCCACTCATTGAGCTCCGCCTTGCACGCCTTCTCATCGAAGTGGCCTTTTTGCCGCATTCGCGACGCGAGGGACGTGGCTCCGGGAGCGGCAGGCAACAGGGTCCAGCGGATGGCGGTATCCATGACGCCCTCAATTCAAAGAAACATGCTCGACAAGCGCAATCATGTGGCTCGACCGGGTGCCTGGCGTTCGCCCGATCTGGCGCTGCTCCATTTTCATGCCGGGAATCAGGGGCGCCCCATCAGCGACAGGATGATTACCACCAACAACACGACATCGACAGTCCCGCCCCATCGGTGACCCCGGTTGCCGGCGTTTGGCCATAGGGTCAACACGCCGACGAGCATCAGCAACACGACGATCAAGAAGACAGTGCGGATGCTCATTGATGGCTCGTCAGCCAAGCGCTGCGGCATTGCGGACAGCACGACGGGGGTGCCGTACCGGATGCGAAACGAGCCGCCGCGAAAGATGGATAGGGGTCATGCTGGCGAGACGCGGAACGAGGGCTGCCGGCGATCGCACAGGCTGGAAAATATGGCGCGTCGTCATGCGGTTCGTCCAGTGAATATTCGCAAGGGTGCCCCGCGAGTCCGTCGTACGCCGGGCGGACGAATGCCGAATGCCTCACTTCCCCCAATTGGTTGCAGTGGGCGACGAATCACCCGGCACGGGCCTCGGTCCATCGAGGCGGTCCATGGTTCGTACGCCCCTCACTCGAGTCGCAGGCGCATGCGAGCGCAAGCCCCGTTCGATCCGCACCGAAGGCCTGAACACCGGCATTCGGCTTCCTTGTTCACGATTGGGGATACGTTTCCGAGCGCTGCCGCCTTCGAGGCCTTTTCCGTGTCTTTCCGGTATCCGCGCCGGATTCTCGCCAACGTTGTCCTGAGGTCCGTGTTGAAACTCGTTGTGTAATGAAAGGAAGGGTCGAGGTTCGATTTCATGGCGTCCCATGCCGGTTCGCCGGCACCCGTCGCCAATCGGCCGCCCGGTTCCGATCGGGCAAACCGACGCTCGAACAGTAGACGCGCGCTGCGCGGCCGTCTGTTCGGTGGCGTACACAGTCGTCCTGGCGTGGGCTAATGTCACCGAGATCTCTTTGGCGACAGCAGGGTCCCCGTGGCGCCGGCCCCCCTTCGACCCCATGCCATGGCGCACGCATGCTCCGGTGGGGTCTTCCGCAATGCCGCTCCGCGGTCATGACCGGTTCTGCATCAGCCGGCCAAGGCCCGTTACACGCGCCGGCGATTCTGGTCATCGACGAGGCCGTCTCCGATCGCGTGGCGCAACGGCAGTCGGTGGCCGAGTCGCCGTGAGAGTAGAGTGTTGCGGTGATTCGAGTCTTGTCGTGAGTTGGCCGAAGTGAAGAAGATCCCTGAATTGAACGTGGGCAAGCGGACCATTTTTGAGCGATTGCTCGCAATCACGGCGCACTTCGGTCGCGCCGACTCGCTCGGCAAGTACGCGCACGAGGAACCGCCGCTGCGATCGGAGCTGTTCAGCGCCGATCAGATGGAGCAGCACGGCAAGAACCTTGCGGTCATGCACCGGTTGGCGCCGGGCCGCGCCGACCAGCTGCTGACACGACTGGACGAGAACGAGCGCATCCTCGTAGAAGTTTGCGACCTGCTGACCGCGGCGGTGACGGCAAATCGCCGCATCACACCCGCCGCGGAATGGCTGCTCGACAATTTCTATTTGATTGAAGAGCAGGTGCACACGGCCAAGCGGCACTTGCCCAAAGGGTACAGCCGCGAGCTTCCCCGATTGGCGCAAGGGCCCTCCGCCAAACTTCCTCGCGTCTACGACCTCGCGTTCGAGGCGATCTCTCACGGCGATGGCAGGGTCGATGCGGAGACGCTTTCCCGTTTTGTGGCGGCCTACCAGACGGTGACTCCGCTCAAGCTGGGCGAACTGTGGGCCATTCCCATCATGCTGCGACTGGCGCTGATCGAGAATCTCCGCCGCGTCGGAGCCCGGATCGCGGCCGGCACGATCGATCGGAACCGCGCTGCGGCGTGGGCGGACCAGATGATGGATGTGGCCGAGCACGATCCCAAGAGCCTGATTCTGGTGATCGCGGACATGGCGCGCTCGAACCCGCCGATGGTGAGTTCGTTCGTCGCCGAGCTCGCGCGCCGGTTGCAGGGACAGAGCGCCGCATTGGCGCTGCCGCTCACCTGGATCGAGCAGCGGCTCTCCGAGTCGGGCTTCACGATCGAGCAGTTGGTGCAGTCGGAAACGCAGGAGCAGGCCGGCGACCAGGTTTCGATCGGAAACACGATCGGCAGCCTTCGTTTTCTGGGGTCGATGGACTGGCGCGAATTCGTCGAGACGATGAGCGTCGTCGAGAACAAGTTGCGGGAAGATCCGGGCGGGCTCTATGCCCGGATGGATTTTGCGACGCGCGATCGTTACCGGCACGTCGTGGAGGAGATCGCGAGAGATACCCGTCTGTCCGAAAGCGAGGTCGCGCGAAAGGCGATCCAGCTCGCCTACGACGGCACCGCCGCCGCGAACGGGGGGGACGGGGAGGACGATCGGGCAGCCCACGTGGGTTTCTATCTCGTGGACAAGGGGCGGCGGCGGCTCGAGCGGGCAGCCGAGGCGCGCCTTGCTTTGTTCGAGGCCTTCCGCCGGCTGGGGCAGAGGATTCCCTTGCTGCTGTACCTCTGCACGATCGCCGTGATCTCGACGGGCCTCACCGCGATCCTGTTGGCAAAGGCGCATGGCGACGGCGTCGCCAACGAGGTGCTCGTTACGCTTGGCGTCCTGCTGCTGCTTGCCACCAGTCAACTCGCGGTGGGGATGGTGAACTGGCTTGCGACGATGCTCGTGACGCCGCGCACGTTGCCGCGAATGGACTTTTCGCGGGGTCTTCCGTCGGAATCGCGCACGCTGGTGGTGGTCCCGACGATGCTCGCCAGCGCCGAGAGCATTGAAGGCCTCGTCGAGACGCTCGAGGTCCGGTTCCTCGCCAATCGGGACAAGCATCTCCACTTTGGTCTGCTCACCGATTTTCTGGATGCGTCCGAGGAAACGATGCCCGAGGACGAACGGCTGTTGGAGCTCGCTCGCAGGGGCATCGAGAACCTGAACCGGAAGTACCCGCGTGCGGTCCACGCAAGCGCGGACGGCGCGACCGGAGACGCCTTCTTTCTTTTTCACCGTCCGCGCCGTTGGAACCCGCAGGAACAGGTATGGATGGGTTACGAGCGCAAGCGCGGAAAGCTTGCGGATCTGAATGCGTTGCTGCGGAACACCGGCAGCGACCGCTTCTCGCTCGTCGTCGGCGAGACCGCGGTGCTGCCGAACGTCAAGTACGTGATCACGCTCGACACCGACACGCAACTCCCGCGCGACTCCGCGTGGCAGTTTATCGCCGTGATGGCGCATCCGCTGAACCGCGCGCGCTTCGATATTGCCGGCAAGCACGACGGCAGCGAGCGGGTGTCGGAAGGGTACGGGATACTGCAGCCGCGTGTGAGCGTGAGCCTGCCCGGCGCGAACCGCTCGTGGTACGCGCGCATGCACGCGGGCGATCCAGGCATCGACCCGTATACGCGTGCCGTCTCCGACGTCTACCAGGATGCATTCGGCGAGGGGTCGTTCATTGGCAAGGGGATCTACGACGTCGACGCGTTCGAGCGGTCCCTCGCCGGACGGTTTCCCGAGAATCGGATCCTGAGCCACGATCTGCTCGAGGGTTGCTACGCGCGATCAGGCTTGTTGAGCGACGTGCAGCTGTACGAGGAGCATCCGTCGACCTATGGCGCGGACGTGAGCCGCCGGCATCGTTGGATTCGCGGCGACTGGCAACTGGCAGGGTGGCTGCTGCCGCTGGTGCCCGGCCCGGGCAAGCGCCGGCTGCGAAACCCGTTGTCGTTGCTTTCGCAATGGAAGCTCCTCGACAACCTGCGGCGCAGTCTCGTCGCACCGGTACTGACACTGCTGCTGCTGCTCGGATGGACTTCGCTTCCGGATGCCCGGGTGTGGACGTTGCTCGTGATCGCGATCCCGTTGCTTCCGCCGGCATGCGCCTTTGTCCTGGATTCGTTGCGCAAGCCGGACGAGGTGCTGTTGCGTCAGCACCTCGCCGCGACGGCAAGTGCGACCAGCCGGCACGTTGCGCAGACGGCGCTGACGCTCGCATTCCTGCCGTACGAGGCGACGGTTAACCTCGATGCGATCGCGCGGACCGCGTGGCGGATGCTTGTCACGCATCGAGGACTTCTCGAATGGAGTCCATCCGCCGCCGACGAACCCGATCGTCGCAGCCTCGGCAACACAGCCGGCGGCTTCGACCTTGCGAGCGCAGTCAAGTCGATGTGGATCGCCCCGGTCATCGCCGCGGCCGTGGCGGTTTGGGTGACGGTTGCCGCTCCGTCGACGATGACGGACGCGGCGCCGATACTCTTCCTGTGGTTCGTCTCACCCGGCATCGCATGGTGGATCAGTCGACCGCTCGCTCGCCGCGAAGCGCGGCTGACGATGGACCAGACGGAATTCCTCCGGAAGCTCGCGCGAAGGACCTGGGCGTTCTTCGAGACTTTTGTCGGCCCGGATGATCATTGGCTTCCCCCGGACAACTGCCAGGAACATCCGGTTGCCAGCGTCGCCCATCGCACATCGCCGACGAACATGGGACTTTCGCTGCTGGCGAATATGACGGCCTACGATTTCGGCTATATCCCGGCCGGGCAGCTGATCCGGCGCACGGCGAATGCGATGAGCACGATGAGGGCCATGGAGCGTCACGAGGGGCATTTCTACAACTGGTACGACACGCGGACGCTGGAACCACTGCCGCCTCTCTACGTCTCGGCGGTAGACAGCGGCAACCTCGCGGGCCACCTGATGACGTTGCGGCCGGGACTGCTCGCGCTTGCCGATGACAGGATCATGGGTCGGCAATGGTTCGAAGGATTGAGCGACACGCTGCGGGCGCTCGCCGACGCGATTGGCGGGACGACGCCGGCGACGCTCGTTCGGCTGCAGCGCGACCTGGAAACTGCATACGACTCCCGACCCACGACGCTCGCGGCGGCGCGGCAGTGGCTCGACCGACTCGAGGCGAGCATCACCGAGGTCGTCGCACAGGTCGCCGGCACGCCGAGCCCGGGTTCGGCAGGCGACACGACGCCCGGGAGTGAAGCGGCATTTTGGGCGGATGCACTCGTGCGCCAATGCCGGACTCTGCAGGACGAGCTGTCGTACCTCGCTCCTTGGAGTGCGCTGCCGGCCGCGCCGAGCGGGCTCGGCGACCTGGTGGACCACCGTGAGATTCCGACGTTGCGCGAGCTTGCGGCGCTCGAAGCGGAAATGCTGCCGGCGATCGAGCGCCACCGGCGTGCCGACGCGTCCCCAGCGGACCGCGCGTGGCAGGATGAGCTGGGCCGCTTCGCCTCCGAAGCAAGCCATAGGGCAACCGAGCGGATTGCGGAGATCGAGCGTCTCGCGCTCCATTGCGACGAGCTGGCGCGCATGGAGTACGACTTCCTCTACGATCGGGCGCGCCACCTGCTGGCCATCGGATACAACGTCGGTGAGCGTCGGCGGGACCCGAGTTACTACGATTTGCTCGCTTCGGAGGCGAGGTTCTCCAGTTTCGTGGCGATTTCGCAGGGCCGGCTGCCGCAGGAGAGTTGGTTCGCGCTCGGACGCCTGCTCACGACCGCAGGAGGCCAATCGGTGCTCCTGTCCTGGAGCGGTTCGATGTTCGAGTACCTGATGCCACTGCTCGTGATGCCTACGTACGACAACACGCTGCTCGACCAGAGTTATCGGGTGATGGTGGAGCGGCAGATCGCGTACGGGAAGCAGCGCGGCGTGCCCTGGGGCATCTCGGAGTGCGGCTACAACTCGGTCGACGCGAGCTTGAGCTACCAGTACCGCGCCTTCGGGGTGCCGGGCCTGGGGTTGAAGCGGGGCCTCGCCGAGGATCTCGTCATCACTCCCTATGCGTCGGCGCTGGCGCTGATGGTGGCACCCGGGGAAGCGTGCCTCAACCTGCAACGGCTCACCGCCGACGGGCTTGCCGGAAGATTCGGCCTTTACGAGGCAATCGACTACACGCCCGCGCGGCTGCCGCGCGGGCAAACGAGCGCCATCGTGCGTTCGTTCATGGCGCATCACCAGGGAATGATCCTGCTCTCGCTCGCTCGCTTGCTGCTGGACGGTCCGATGCAGAAGCGCTTCGAGTCGGACCCGCTGTTCAAGGCAACCCTTCTTCTGCTGCAGGAACGCGTTCCAAAGGTCGCAGCGTTCTATACGCAGCCCGCCGAACTGTCCGCGATTCGTGGGATCTCCGGCGGTCCGGAGGCGCCGGTGCGCGTGCTCGGCAGCCCCGACACGCCGATACCTGAAGTGCAGCTGTTGTCGAACGGCAGATACCACGTCATGGTCACGAACGCGGGCGGCGGAAGCAGCCGTTGGAAGGACCTCGCCGTCACCCGCTGGCGCGAAGACAGCACCTGCGACAACTGGGGCACGTTCATCTACCTCCGCGACGTGGTGAGCGGAGACTTCTGGTCGAGCGCGCATCAGCCGACACGGAAGCGCCCGGCACACTACGAAGCGATATTCACCGAAGGGCGTGCCGAGTTTCGCCGGCGCGACAACGATTTCGAATGCCATACGGAGATCGTCGTTTCGCCAGAAGACGACATCGAGCTGCGCCGGCTCCACATCACCAACCACTCCCGGACGCGGCGGACGATCGAGGTCACGAGTTACGCGGAGGTCGTCCTGGCGCCGCCCGCCGCCGACGCGCTGCATCCGGCGTTCGGCAATCTTTTCGTGCAGACGGAGATCGTTTCGTCGCGGCAGGCGATCCTGTGCACGCGCCGGCCCCGATCGCTGCAGGAGCATCCGACCTGGATGTTTCACCTGATGGCCGTGCACGGGGCGGGTGCCGGGGACGTGTCGTACGAGACCGATCGCATGCAGTTCATCGGCCGCGGACGCACGGTCGCCGCTCCGCAGGCGATGACCGAAGTTGCGCAGCTATCGGGGACGCAGGGATCCGTACTGGATCCGATCGTCGCGATCCGGCATCGGCTGTCTCTCGATCCGCAGCAAACGGCAACGATCGACGTCGCGTCCGGAATTGCCGACACGCGCGACGCGGCATTGGGCCTGGTCGGCAAGCATCAGGATCGGCATCTCGCGGACCGCGTGTTCGATCTGGCGTGGACGCACGGCTGGGTGACACTGCGGCAGATCAATGCCACCGAGTCCGATGCGCAGCTCTATGCGCGTCTTGCAGGTTCGGTCATCTACGCCAATGCCTCGCTGCGCGCGGAGGCCGGCGTTCTTGTGAGGAACCAGCGTGGGCAGTCCGGCCTCTGGAGCTACGCGATCTCGGGCGACCTGCCGATCGTTCTGCTGCAGATCGGAGATTCGGAAAGCATCGATCTCGTGCGCCGGCTGGTGCAGGCGCACGCGTACTGGCGGCTCAAGGGATTGGCGGTAGACCTCGTGATCTGGAACGAGGACCGCGGCGGGTACCGGCAGGTTCTCCAGGATCAGATCATGGGACTGATCGCCGCGGGCGTCGAAGCGCACGTGATCGATCGACCGGGCGGGATCTTCGTGCGGCGGGCCGAACAGATCTCGGACGAGGACCGCATCCTGCTCCAGTCCGTCGCGCGCGCCATCATCACCGACCGCCGGGGGAGCCTGGTGGAGCAGGTGACCCGTCGCGGCCCCGTGGAGATGCGGGTCCCGCGCCTCGTGCCAACGCGAAACCATCGCGGCGAGACCGCGTCCGCGGAGGCGCCCTCGCGCGACCTGATCCTGATGAACGGGCTGGGAGGATTCACGCCCGATGGCAGCGAATATGTCATTACGCTACGCCCGGGTCAGGCGACACCGGCGCCTTGGTCCAACGTGCTCGCGAATCCGGTTTTCGGGACGGTGATTTCCGAGAGCGGGGTCGCCTATACGTGGAGCGAGAACGCTCACGAGTTCCGTCTCACGCCCTGGCACAACGACCCCGTGACCGATGCGGGCGGAGAAGCCTGCTTCCTGCGCGATGAAGAGACCGGCCACTTCTGGTCGCCCACGCCGTTACCCCGCCGTGGAACCGGCGACTATGTCGCACGTCATGGATTCGGCTACAGCGTCTTCGAGCACCGCGAGGACGGAATCAGCTCCGAGCTTTGCGTGTATGTGGCGATCGATGCATCGGTGAAGTTCTCGGTGCTCAGAATTCGCAACACATCCGGTCGGTCGCGCCGGCTCTCGGCCACCGGTTATGTGGAATGGGTACTCGGAGATCTGCGGCCGAAGACGACGATGCACGTGATCACGGAAATCGACGCCAAGAGTGGCGCGCTTCTCGCGCGCAACGCCTACAACACCGAGTTCCCCGACCGCGTCGCATTCTTCGATGCGGACGGCCCGACCCGCGGCGTGAGCGGTGATCGCACCGAATTCCTGGGACGCAACGGCGGACTCCGCAACCCAGCCGCGATGGCGCGGTTGCGCCTTTCCGGCAAGGTGGGCGCAGCGCTCGATCCGTGTGCCGCCATCCAGGTCCCGTTCGAGCTGGCCGATGGTCAGGAGCGCGAGATCGTCTTCAGGCTTGGCGTGGGTCGGGATGCAGCCGACGCCGGCGACCTCGTGCAGCGCTTCCGGGGATTGACTGCCGCCCATCACGCACTCGATGCGGTACGAGCACACTGGAAACGCACGCTCGGCGCGGTGCAGGTGGAAACGCCGGACGTGCCACTCAACGTGCTGACCAACGGCTGGCTCCTGTACCAGACGATTGCATGCCGCCTCTGGGCGCGGAGCGGCTATTACCAATCGGGCGGAGCCTTTGGTTTCCGCGACCAGTTGCAGGACGTGATGGCGCTCGTCCACAGCGAAACCGCGCTGATGCGCGAGCACCTGCTTCGCTGCGCAGGGCAACAGTTCGTGGAAGGCGATGTCCAGCATTGGTGGCATCCGCCGGCGGGACGCGGCGTGCGCACGCGATGCTCCGATGACTATCTCTGGCTGCCGCTCGCAACGGCACGCTATCTTAAGGCCACCGGAGACACGACCCTACTGGACGAGTCGATCCCCTTCCTGGAAGGTCGCCCGGTGAGCCCGGGCGACGACTCCTACTACGATCTGCCCCGAAGGTCCGGAGAGTCCGCCAGCGTATACGAGCACTGCGTGCGCGCTATCGTGCATGGCCTGCAATACGGCCCGCACGGCCTGCCGCTGATGGGCTCCGGCGACTGGAACGACGGCATGAACCTGGTGGGGATCAAGGGCGCGGGTGAGAGCGTCTGGCTGGGCTTCTTCCTCTGTGCCGTGCTGAACCGGTTCGCCGAGGTCGCGCAAGTGAAGGGTGACTCGCCGTTCGCCGAGCGCTGCACGGCCGAGGCGATCAGGCTTCGCCAGAACCTCGAGCAGCACGGCTGGGACGGCGAGTGGTATCGGCGCGCGTACTTCGACGATGGCTCGCCGCTTGGCTCTGCGGGCAACGTCGAGTGCCAGATCGACTCCATTGCGCAAAGCTGGTCGGTGCTGTCGGGTGGGGGCGATGTCACGCGCTCGCGGATGGCAATGAAGGCCGTCGACGAACGCCTGGTGCGCCGCGACCACGCGTTGATCCAGCTTCTGGATCCACCATTCGACCGATCGGATCTCAACCCCGGTTACATCAAAGGCTACGTGCCGGGGGTGCGGGAGAACGGCGGCCAGTACACACACGGTGCGATCTGGGCGGCGATGGCGTTCGCGGGCCTCGGTGATCGGGAACGTGCCTGGGAACTCACGACGATGATGAACCCGGTGAACCACGCGGGAACACCGGAGGGCGTGGCGACCTACAAGGTGGAGCCGTATGTGATCGCCGCCGATGTCTACGCGGTGGCGCCGCACTCCGGACGAGGCGGATGGAGCTGGTACACGGGCTCGGCCGGATGGATGTATCGGCTCGTTGTCGAATCGCTGCTCGGGCTGACGGTCGAAAAGAGCCGTCTCTGCTTCACGCCATGCCTTCCTGCGGAGTGGACGGCATACACGATTCGCTATCGATACTGCGAGACCCTGTACGAGATCGCTGTCCGGCAAACGCTCGCCGACGCGGGCGAAGGAATCTCCGAGACCAGAGTGACCGTGGATGGCGTCGCGCAAACGGACCACTCGGTGCACCTTGTCGACGATCGTGCCGTGCACCAGGTCCTGGTCGAAGTGCGGGCAGCGGGGAAGTCGGCTGGGAGTGGCCTCGTTTGAGGCCATACCCCGGCCGCACGGGTTGTGTCTGCGCGTCGCCGAACCGCGCACCCCGCGATGCTCGCCGGAGACCACGCTCCAGGTTCGGCGTCATTCCCGCGTGCGCGGGAATCGGAGTGCCCTTCAGGGCATCGCGCGAACGCGGCGACCGGGTTTAAACTTGGCGCATGTCATCCGACCAAAAGGGGCGCATTGCCGGAAAAGCGCCGTCCTCGCGCTCCGGGAAGACGGCGCGCCGGGCTGCCCCCGCCCCCCACAGTCCGCATCAGAATCATCTGCTCGACGCTCTGCCGGCCGGCGACTACGAGCGGATCGGCCCCCATCTGGAACTGATACCGATGCACCTCGGCGAGGTCCTCTATGAGCCCGGGGTCCGTTTGCGCTACGTCTATTTCCCCACGACGTCCATCGTTTCCCTGTTGTATGTCCTCGAAGACGGTGCATCGGCCGAAATCGCCATCGTCGGCAACGAAGGCATGCTCGGCATATCCCTGTTCATGGGGGGCGACACCACGCCCAGCCATGCAGTGGTGCAGAGCGCGGGTCACGGCTTCCGGCTCAAGGCCGAATTGCTGAAGACGGAGTTCGGTCGTTTCGGTCCGACGATGCATCTGCTGCTGCGCTACACCCAGGCGCTGCTCACCCAGATGGCGCAGACCGCGGTCTGCAATCGACATCATTCGGTCGACCAGCAACTTTGCCGGTGGCTGCTGCTGAGTCTCGATCGCTTGTCATCGAACGAACTCTCGATGACGCAGGAATTGATCGCCAACATGCTGGGCGTGCGCCGGGAAGGCGTCACCGAGGCCGCCGGGAAGCTGCAGGACGCCGGGCTGATTCGCTATCGCCGGGGCACGATCACCGTACTCGATCGCCCGAGGCTGGAGGCCAGGTCGTGCGAGTGCTACCAGGTGGTGAAGACGGAGTTCGATCGCCTGTTGCCGTACGTCGCCCGGTAGCTCTCCCTCTCCCACCATCTGCCACGGCGACTTCCCGGCGCTGGGCGCCTATGTGCGCTAGCGCGCAGACGGGGCTGCAGCGTCGGCGTAGTCTTCTTCTCGATTTCATCATGTGAAACCACGCGCTGATCGCCGGCATCCGGAACGGATTTGCGCTCCGGGGTGGAGATGCGGACCAATGGTTTCGATAACGCCCCGGGGAGGGTAGCGGTGCCATCGTACCAACGCGCCACCGCAGGTAACCGGTTGCTCGACGCACTGCCGAGCGGCGACCGGAGACGAATGCTGGCCGGGTGCGAAACGGTCGAGCTCGCGTTCGCAGAGGTGCTTTACACGCCACTAGAGCGTCTTGGCGATGTCTATTTTCCGATCACCGGTTTCATTTCGCTGATACTGCCGGTCGACGAGTCTTCGTTCATCGAAGTCGGCCTGGTCGGAAACGAAGGAATGTTCGGGACACCGCTTGCGCTCGGGGTCGATGTGTCACCGGTGCGTGCAGTGGTACAGGGCGCGGGATCCGCGTTGCGAATGGACGCCCCGCAGTTCCGCCGCGAACTCGGACGCAGCCAGGCGCTGCAATGCGAGATCGACCGCTATGTGTCCGTTCAGTTGAGCCAGCTTGCCCAGACGGCGGCCTGCACGCGATTCCACACGATCGAGGCGCGTCTTGCCCGCTGGCTGCTGATGACCCAGGATCGCGCGCATGCGAACCGTTTCCATGTCACGCAGGAGTTCCTGGCCTTCATGCTGGGCGTTCGCCGGGTCGGCGTGACCAAGGCAGCGAGCGCCCTTCAGAGGCGCAAACTGATCCAATATAGCCGCGGCGACATCACGGTTCTCGACCGGCGCGGGCTCAGGTTCGCTTCCTGCGGATGCTACAAGGCAGATCGGGACTCGTACGACCGGGTCCTCGGCTAGCCGCTCCCGGGAGAAGACGAACCGGCGGGACGCCGTACAACAAAACGAGTGCGTTGTGTGTGACACCGCACATACGACACCGGGAATTTCGCGTATCGGTCGAAGCGAGTGCAGGCCTGACCAACTGCATTCGCGGCCGGAGATTGACGGAATCCGCCCCTGAGAGGGGGGTAGGCTGGCTTCGATTCCGTCCATCTGCGCGAATGTGCCGGCCGCTACGGTTCATTGAAAGGTGCTTGCTATGAAGATTCCAGTCGAAACGAAACCTGCTCTTTGGGGCGTCGCAGGTGGCGCGCTCGCGTTGGCCATCGCGGGATTCACATGGGGTGGATGGGTTACCGGCGGCAGGGCGGAGGCGGACGCGACGCAAAGGGCGAACGCCGCGGTGGTCGTGGCTCTTGCACCGGCCTGCGTCGAAAAGTTCCAGAACGCGGCCGACGTCTCGGACAATCTGGCGGCGCTCAAGAAGGTCGATTCGTGGTCGCAAGGTGCGTTCGTCGAGAAGGGCGGCTGGGCGAGCCTGCCGGGATCGAACTCGCCGGAGCGGGTTTCCGCGGTAGCCAAGGCGTGCGCATCATTGCTTGTACCGGCGTAGCCGATGTCGACGTGAGCGGGGATGCGGTGGTGTTTGTCGGATTCGCACGGCTTCGAGCCGCAGCCGTGCGTCGACGACAGCCCCAGCACGTCCTCAATTGAAAACGACATAGGGGCAGGCGGCCCGAGCCCTTACGGTGGCCGATCGGCGTGCTGCCGATCGAAGGGGCCCGATACCGGTGGCTGGATAGCCCCTGTGGCCGGCGTCGTGGCGTGGAACGACACCTCAGGATCGTTGGCGCGAGCGAGCCCTCGCGGCGGAGCGCGCGAAGCAGAACCCAGGTTCCGGGCTTTTCGCAGGACTTTGCGGTGAACTTGATGGTCCGCGGAAGCGCACGCGGGTCAACGAATCGCGGTTCGTGGCGATTTCCTGCTCAGGAACAAGAACTCGATCTCGGCGCCGGGCTATATTGCTTCAGGCGGCCATAGGCGCAGCGCTTTTCCGCCGCCAACGTCACGCAGAACCGGAAGGCTGGGTGCGGTGTAGGGCTGGCTATCCGGAATCGGCAGGTTTAGGCCATGAGTGGACGCTCGCGGCGGAGACCGGTTGGTTGCTTGCGATTCCCGCGGGTTTCGCTCAATCGTCCCTGCGCCGCAGCTTCGGGCCGCGGTCTTGTCACTCGGCACCCCGTTGCGCTGGCAGCGGAGTTCCGGTTTGCCCGCGCTGCGCCTGCCGAGGCCCTGGAGCGCAGAGTGTAAACCGCAATGAATACCGTATTGGTGGTCTACGGCACGACGGAAGGTCAGACCCGCAAGATCGCGGAGTTCATCGCCGAAGCGATGAAGGCGCGTGGCGTGGAGGTCGAACTGGTGGACAGCGAGGCGGAGCGCGCCGCGTTGGTCCAACCGGTCTACGCGGCCGCCATCGTGTGCGGATCGCTCCACCAGCACAGCTACCAAGCTTCGCTTGTGCGCTTCGTGAAAGACAACAAGGCGTGGCTCGCTGGTATACCGGCGGCGTTCGTCGCCGTCAGTCTGACGGCGGTGCTGAAGGACGATCAGAGTCGCGACGAATTGCGCGAATGCGTGGAGGCGTTCTGCCGGGAAACGGGCTGGACGCCGGCCATCACCCGCCACGTGGCCGGCGCATTGCGATACACGCAGTACGACTACTTCAAGCGATTGATCATGAAGCTGATCGCGAGGCAGCAGGGCGGCGATACGGACACGACGCGCGATCACGAGTACACGGACTGGGATGATCTGACACGTTTCGTTGAGGAGTTCCTGGTTGCGACACGACTGCAACACAGCGGTCACTAGCGTGCGAGGCACTGTCCCTCGCGTCAGCGCGCCTCGTCGCCAGGTGATGTCTCCGTCAACGAGCCGCGCTCGCTGGATGGAACTTCGGCGTGACGATCGGAGACGTGCCCGGGCCGGGCGGTTGTAATCGATGTCGTCGCGCTGGCAATTATCTGTGGTGCGTGCGGACCGAAGCGGCCCGATGGAAAATGGCAGGAGGAAACCATCATGAACAGAATCTGGCTCAAGAGCTATCCCGTCGGAATGCCCGCCGAGATCGACCCCGACCTGTTCCAGTCCATCCCGGACCTGCTCGAGAGGATCGCGACCAAGTTTGCCGACAAGCCGGCGTATCACAACCTCGGCCACACGCTGAGTTACGCCGCGCTGGATCGCCTATCGCGCGACTTCGCCGCATTCCTGCAGGGACTGCCGGGCCTGGGCAAAGGCGATCGCGTCGCCATCATGTCGCCGAACCTGCTGCAATACCCGGTGGCGCTGTTCGGCATCCTGCGCGCCGGCATGACCGTGGTGAACGTCAATCCGCTGTACACGGCGCGCGAGCTCGAACACCAGTTGAAGGACTCCGGCGCCAAGGCGATCGTCATTCTCGAGAACTTCGCCAGTGTCCTGCAGCAGGTGCTCGCGAACACTCCGCTCGAACTCGTCGTCACCACCCAGCTTGGAGATCTGCTGCCGAGGCCGAAGCGCTGGATCGTCAACCTGGTGATCAAGAAGGTGAAGAAGATGGTTCCCGCCTGGCACATCGACGGTGCCATCCGCTTCAGGGCGGCACTCGCGCGCGGCGCGGCGACGGCGCTCAAACCGGTTGAGGTGAACCGCGAGGACATTGCATTCCTGCAGTACACCGGCGGTACCACCGGCGTCTCGAAGGGCGCGATGCTGACCCACCGCAACATCCTTGCCAACATGGAGCAGACGGGCGCGTGGATCTCGGCCAGCTTCAGGGAAGGCACCGAAATCGCCATGGCGCCATTGCCGCTCTACCACATCTTCTGCCTTACCGCGACACTGTCGTTCATGAAGTGGGGCAGCCTGATCGTGCTCATCACCAATCCGCGCGACCTGCCGGCGCTGGTCAAGGAACTCGGGAAGTGGAAATGGAGCATCATGACCGGCGTCAACACGCTGTTCAACGGCCTCTTGAATACGCCCGGGTTCGACCAACTCGACTTTTCCGCACTCAAGGCGGTAATCGGTGGCGGCGCGGCGGTACAAAAGCCGGTGGCCGAGCGCTGGCAGCAGGTGACCGGGCACTACATTACCGAAGGATACGGTCTGACCGAGGCCTCGCCCGTCGCCTGTGCCAACCCGCTGGGAATGCCCTGGAACGGCACCATAGGCTTGCCTTACCCTTCAACCGACGTGTCGATCCGCGACGACAGCTTCAACGAACTGCCGGTATGGACCGGCGAGGGCGACATCGAAAAGCACACCGGCGAGATCTGCGTCCGCGGCCCGCAGGTGATGAAGGGCTACTGGAACAATCCCGAGGAGACCGCCAAAGTGATGAACGACGGCTGGTTGAAGACCGGCGACGTCGGCCATCTCGATGCCAAAGGCTACTTCACGATCACCGATCGCAAGAAGGACATGATCCTGGTTTCCGGCTTCAACGTCTATCCGAACGAAATCGAGAGCGTGGTGGCGACGCATCCGGGCGTGCTCGAATGCGGGGCGGTCGGCGTACCCGACGAAAAATCGGGCGAGGCGGTGAAAGTCGTGATCGTCAAGAAGGATCCGGACCTCACGAAGGAAGCGGTGATCCAGCACTGCAAGACGCAGCTTACTGGCTACAAGATGCCGCGCCACGTGGAGTTCCGCAACGCGCTTCCGAAGACGCCGATCGGGAAGGTCCTTCGGCGCGAGTTGCGCGACGCACCCAAAGCGTAACCCGGAAATTTCACCAGACCGCCGCCGATTGAATGGAGGCTCGAGCCTTGCCAAGCCCTTGGGACCCGCCATCGGCGGAACACGTTGGACAGGCGAACTGTGCGGTTTTTGGCGGTCGTTTTGCACCTGGCTCGGGCTTGCTCTCCTCGCCAATAGTCGCTGCTGTTGGCGTCGTCGGCTGCGCCCGATCCAGGCCGCAAACCGCCACGCCAAATTCCCGCGCCCTGATGAAACATCCGGGTTAGCGGCATTCGGTGCGCCCGAGGGCGCGGCCGATGCGGGAAGGGAGCGACGCCAGAAAGGCTGCTGCCCGGTGCCGGGATCGCGAGCCCGCGGCGAACGCGGCCACGTAGTGGACTCGCGCGAATGCACGGCAGCGGCGACGGCGCTCGCTCTGAATCGGTCGCCTTGAAATCTATTGCGAAGATGCGATGAGGCGATCGATCGCGTCTTCCAACCGGGTGGGAGGAACGTACCCGACGATCTGCAGGAGCCCATCGTTGACCAGCGCCCATCCGGTCGGCGGGGTGGCGGCCGGCTGCGGTTCCGCCACCAGGTCGGGGAAGCGACGCTGCAGGTGGGCCATGGCGTCGCGGATCGTGCGCTTGTCGCCCAGCGCGTTGCAGACGGCGTAGCGCGGGAGCGGGCACCTGAGCGCATGCTCCAGCACGCTCGTGGCATCGTCGATCCAGGTCCAGTCGATCGGGTCGGGATAATCCGGAAACCGGATCCGCCGTGCTCCTTGGGCGATCCGTGCGATCAGGTCCTGAGGGTCACGCCATCCGCGTGCGCGACCGGGTCCGAATACCCAGCCGAACCGCAGCGTCAGGTAGCACGGCGCGCCGGGGCGCTCGCTCATGATTCGGGCGAGGTGCTCCCCGAACGCTTTCGTTGCGCCATAGACGGAACGCGGCGCGAGCGCCACGTGATCACCGGCCGGCCCGCAGGGCCCGACGGCGGCGATCGAGCCGGCGTAGATGACGCGTTCGGCGCCGGCGGCCTCGGCGGCAGCGAATACCGCGGCGGTGCCGAGCGCGTTGACTCGCGTGGCCCTCACCGGGTCGCGTTCACCGGTGTCGGTGAGCGTCGCCGCGAGGTGAACGATGGCCGCCGGCGCGGCTCGATCAACCGCCGATGCCAAGGCGCGATCCTCACTCACGTCGCAAAGGATGTCGGCCTCGCCGTCGCGGTCGAGCGTCGTAACGGCATGACCCGCAGCCCGCGCGCGCAGCGCGAACGCCGCCCCGAGAAACCCCGCGCCGCCGGTGACCAGCACTCGCATGCTTTAGGGCCTGTTCACACGATGTCCAAAATTGCGTTGCAGGGCCGAAATTGCGCGGGGCCAGGCGCAAAACGAAGCCGGGCCGATTGCCCGGCGAGGCTTTGCAACGAAGCACCGGGCAATTCCGGCAGCAACCCGAAGGGAACGGGCGCCCTGGGGCGCCACTCTTCGTTACCTTCCTTGCCAAGACGCCCGGTCTTGCCGTCGTCAGGCGCCTTGATTGGCGCCCCATGCCACCCGTTCGCACTTGCGGACATCGTGTGAACAGGCCCCTAGTAACGGATCACGCCCAGGCGCTTGAAGGCCTCGTGGATGCGTTCGGCGTACAGGTTGAAGGTCGGGTACTCGCCAAGGTGCGCCGGTCGGGGCCGCGGCAGGTCGATCACGATCTCCTCGACGATGCGACCGGGATTGGGCGACATGACCAGCACGCGGTCGGACAGCCCGACCGCCTCCTCGACGCTGTGGGTGATGAATAGCACCGTCTTGCGCGTCTCGAGCCACAGCATCTCGAGGTCGTGCCGAATCTGGGTGCGGGTGATCGCGTCGAGCGCGCCGAACGGCTCGTCCATCAGCAGCACGGAAGGGCCATGGATCAGCGCCCGTGCGATCGACACCCGCTGCCGCTGGCCGCCGGAGAGCTGCTTCGGATAGCGGTCCGACACCTGCGCGATGCCGAGCTTGGCGAACAGGGCGTTCGCATCGCCGCGGCTGCGGCCCATCGGCAGCCCGCGGATCTGCGGCTGCAGCAGCACGTTGTCGAGCGCGGTGCGGAAGTCGAGCAGCAGGTGGTCCTGAAAGACGATGCCGACGTCGGTCAGCGGCGAAGACAACCGGCGGCCGCCGACAACGACCTCGCCCGCGGTCGGTGGATTGAGGCCGGCGACGAGCAGCATCAACGTGCTCTTGCCGCAGCCGGACGGTCCTATCAGCGAGACGAACTCGCCGCCGCGAATCGAGAACGATACGTCCTCGAGCGCGGTGAAGACCCCGTCCGTGGTCGGGAAGCGCTTGGTGATGCGGCGCCCGTCGATCGGCGCGCCGCTTCCCCCGAGCGTCTCAGCCGGTGCGGCAGCGATCACGAACAGGACGGCGCGTTCGCCGGCAGCAGATCATTGGTGTAGTAGTCGGTGACCGGCTTCGTCGTCGGCAGCTGCAGGTATTGCGTGAGCAGCGCATACGTCGTCTGCCAGTTCTGCTCGGGGACACGGCCGAACGAAGTCGCGCCCGGAGCGCAGATGAGCTTCAGGTCGACTTCGAGCTGTTTCTGGATCTGCTCCTTCGTCGCCGCGGGGAACATCTTGTTGACGGCCTCCGCGGCCGCGCCCGGGTTCTTGCGTGCGAGGTCCCAGCCTTCGAGGCTTACGGCAATGAAGCGCTTCAGGAGCTCCATGTCCGCGGAGATCCGGTCATCGCGGGTGATGACCGACAGGCCGACCGTCGGCACGCCGGCGTCGCGATAGAGGATTTCGGTGATCTTGAGCCCGCGGTCGCGCAGCTGCACCGCCTGGAAGTCGGCGCCGCCGAGGATCGCGTCGACTTTCTTCTCGATCAGCGTGCCGACAAAGGCGGAAGGATCGATGCTGATGACCTGCACCTGCTTCTGATCGATCTTGTTCGCCGCGAAGATCGCGTCGAGCAGCGTGGTCTGCGCGGTGCCCTGCTGCACGGCGACCCTCTTGCCCACCAGGTCGGCCGGCTTGCGGATGCCGGTCTCCTCGAGCGCCATGATGGCGAATCCGTTGGTCTGCAGGATAGGCGCGATGATCTTCACCGGCGCGTTCTTGGCGCGCAATTGCATCGCGGCCGGTGCATCCGCGAAGCCGAGATCCGTCTGTCCGGTCGCGACCAGTTGTGCGGTCGTGCCCGAGCCGCGCCCTTCCTCGATCGTGAGGTTGATCCCGGCCTTCTCGTAGAGCCCGAGCGACTTGGCGTAGATGAATCCCGCCTGCGGACCGCCGGCGAGGAAGTTCAGCGTGAACTTGAGCGGCTTCAGGTTGCCCTGCGCCAGCGCGGGACCGGCGATCACGACACCGGCCAGCAGCGCGGCGGCGGTACGGAGCAGCAGACGGCGTTGCATCATCGATTCCTCCTTCGTTGTCGAAACCGGGCCGCGCATCGGCGCGCGGCCGCTCGATGTCATTTCCTCTGCCAGGGCATCAGCAGGATCTCGGTCAGCTGCACCAGGTAGCTGAATACGATGCCCACGACCGAAAGCGCCACGAGCACGGCAAAGATGAGCGGCATGTCGAGGTAGCTCGTCCCGCGCAACAACAGGTAGCCCAACCCCGAGTTGGCGCCGACGAACTCGCCCACGATTGCGCCGGTCGCCGCGAACACGATCGACACCTTGAGCCCGGCGAAAATGTAGGTCAGCGCCGCGGGCAGACGAACGAAACGAAAGGTCTGCCAGCCGGTCGCGCCCATCGATCGGGTGAGGTAGAGGACACGCTCGTCGAGCGCCCGAAAGCCCGCCATGCTGGCAACGAGCGTCGGGAAGAAGCAGAGCAGGAACGTGAGCAGCACTTTCGGGAACATGCCGAAGCCGAACCACACGACGAACAGCGGCGCGATCGCGATCTTGGGGATCAGCTGGAAGAACACGATCAGCGGATAGAGCGCGCGCTCGAGCGGCTTCCACGACACGATCAGGAACCCGAGCGGCACCGAGATCGCGGTGGCGAGGAGAAAGCCCAGCACGATCTCCTTCGCGGTGACAAAGGTGTGCTCGAGGATCAGCGGGTGCTGCTGCCAGAGCCTCGCGAGGAATTCCGAGGGGAGGGGCAGGATGTACTCGGGGATGCCTGCGGCGCGAACGCCGAACTGCCAGGCGAGCAGCAGCGTGCCGAACGCCGCAATCGGATAGGCAAACGCGGCGAGCCGCCCTTCGGCCCGCGAGGCTGCCGGCGACTGCGCGGGCGCGGCCGACACGTCGCCGATAGGGCCGGGCGCGGCTGGGCGACCGGGTAGATCGTCGCTCATGTCGTCGTGTGGAGCGCGGCGGCGCTAGGTGCGCCGGCATGATCCGGGACCAACGGTGTCGACACCGGATGGCGACGTCGTAGCGGCCACACTTCGGTGAGCCGCCGTGCCGCCCGATGCAACATCGGCACCAGTTCGGCGACGCGCTGGTCGTCGATGCGGCTCAGGGGCCCGGCTATCGAGATCGTTCCGGCGATGGGCGCATCGGCGCCCTCGAACGATGGGAACGTCGTCGCAATGGCAATGATCCCCGGCTCGCCTTCTTCGATGGCCGTCGCATATCCGCGCCGCCGCGCATCGGCGAGATGGCGTCGTACGCCCTCCAGCGTGCGTGCGGCGCGATGGCCAAAACCCGGCGGTGTCGCAAGTCCCCGGCGGGCGACGATCGACAACGCCTGCTCGTCCGGCATCGACGCAAGCCAAGCCTTGCCGGTGGCCGTTGCGTGCAGAACGACCTCGCGCCCCATCGGCGGCTCGTAGCGCAACCCGGCCGTCGCGCCCTGTGCACACGCGATCCAGGCGAGTTCCTCGCCCTCGGCAAGCGCGATCCGGCAGTACTCGTGTGCCTCTCGTGCGAGCTCCTCGAGGACCGGCTGCGCGATGTCCCCGAGCCGTTTCCCGTCGAGGTAGCGAAAGCCGAGCAGCGCGAGCTTGAGCGACAGCCGGTATTCCTGAGAGGGCGGGTCCTGCAGCACATACCCGTGTGCCGCGAGCGCCCGAAGCAGGCGGTGGGCAACGCTCTTCGGCAGATCGAGCGCCTGCGCGAGCGTGCCGAGCGAGGCGCCGTCCGGGTGCTGCGCCAACGTCTCCAGCATGCTCAACGTCCGGTCCACGCCTGCCGTCATTGGAATAACGTTCCGTATCGGAATGACGTTCCATTTTGACCAGAATCGAGTTAAAGTCAAGCGATTCGGCGAAGGAGATGCAATGGCGCTCGCTGGCGAGGGTGCGGTGGCGATTTGGCACGACATCGCACCCGAAGGCCGCTCGGAGTTCTACGCGTGGCACGGTGGGCAGCACATGCCCGAACGCGTCGCCATCCCCGGGTTCCTGCGGGGGCGACGCTACGTCGCGATCGACGGCACCCCCGAGTTCTTCAATCTCTACGAGACGGCATCGACGGCGGTGCTGACGGGCCCCGATTATCTCGATCGGCTCGAGCGCCCGACGCCGTGGACGGTGCAGACCGTCAAGCACTTTCGCAGCGTCGCGAGGTCGCTCTGCGAGGTGGCCTGGAGCGGGGGAGCGGGCGAGGGTGGCTTGGTCGCGACCTTTCGCTACGCGGTCGAAGACGGCAACGTCCCTGCGCACCGTGCCCGCATGGTGGACCGATTGCGTGGATGCAGCGTCGCCGCCGGGGTTGCAGGGGCGCACTGGCTCGTCGCGGACGAGGCGGCGAGCGCGATCGAGACCGCCGAGCGCCGTGCGCGGGCGGAGGCGAACGTGGTCCCGCGCTGGATCGTCCTGATCGAGGGCTGGGGCGACATCGAGCCGCTGGTAGCGCTCTGTCGCGAGTTCGAGAGGGAAGGCGCGTTCGAGCATGCAAGCGGGCCGCCGGCACGGGGGATCTATCGGCTGCAGAACAGCCTGTCAGTCGCTGCAGCGAAGCGCTCCGGCGCCTGATCGTGAACCGCTACGACCTCGAAGGACGGCTGGTCGTCGTTACCGGCGGCGCGGGTGGGATCGGCCGCGCAATCGCGCGCGCGGCGCTCGCCAACGGTGCCCGCGTCAGCCTGTGGGATCGGAAGCCCGATGCGCTCGCCGAGGCGTCTCGGGAACACGCGGGCAGCGCTCGTCTCGCGCTGCGCACGGTCGACGTCACCAACGCTGCGCATGTCGACGAAGCGCTCGCCTTGGATGCCGCGTGGGCCGGGCGAATCGATGCACTCGTCAACAACGCCGGGATTCTCGGACAGGTTTGCCCGCTCTGGGAGACCGATCCGGCCGACTTTCGCCGCGTGCTCGATGTCAACCTCTTCGGCACCTATCTGTGCCTGCGCGCAGCGCTGCAGCTGATGCGTGGCCAGACGCCACAGCCATCGCGCGGCCGTATCGTGAATGTCGCGTCGATCCAGGGCAAGGAAGGCATGTCGCTAGCGGGTGCCTACAGCGCGTCGAAAGCCGCGGTCATCGCACTGACCAAGTCAGCCGGGAAGGAGGTGGCGCGCGAAGCGATCGTGGTGAACTGTGTGGCGCCGGCCGCGGCAGAAACCGCGATGGCCGCGGAACTCACGGCCGAACGGCGTGCCGAACTCATCGGGCGCATTCCGATGGGTCGGTTCGCTCGGGTCGACGAGATCGCCGCGATGGTGCTGTTCCTGTGCTCCGACGAGTGTTCGTTCTCCACCGGCGCCGTGTTCGACCTCTCCGGCGGTCGCGCGACGTATTGAGCCGCCACAAGACGTCGCTTTCACCGGGAGGCGCCCGACCGCTGCGCTTCGTCAAGGAGCCGATGGCGGCCAGTTCCACGGCCCGATACAATCCCGCGATGGGCCAACTGACCGCCAGACGAACTGCGGCCATTCGCACGCGCCCCGTAGCAGTGGGGTCGGGCCTCGTGTCGCGCGGCGCGACGGAGTTGATGGAAGCCATCGGATTTCGATACTCCCCGTGGCGAGCGCATGTTCGACTCCGCCGCGGCGTCCGGCGGTTTTTCGGCGAAGGTTGATCCGGCTCAAGGCGCGCACTGTCGATCGTCTTATAAGGACAGTTGGGTTACCGATGACATGGCAATTGCACGGAGATACCCATGTATGAGGTATGGTTTGTTCTCGGCGGGATGGCGCTTGGCGTCGCGGCCCTGTTGGTCTTTGCATTGATGAAAGTTGCCCGCGACAGCGACCGGGCCGCTCGCCGCACGGAAAGGATGCTTCTGCCGCTTTCGGACGTGACGGTGACGCACGCCGGAAGCACTCGCTGGTAGCGCGCTCGAGCGATTCGGCGCGCATCCCGCGGGCGGTGGCCGTCTGCGGCGATCTCGCGTCGATCGCATGCCGCTGTTGGTCAGCGGGGCGCGGCGACGTCGCCCCTGACATAGCCCGTGACAACTCGGCCGACCGGGCCCCCGGGGGGGCGCCCGATTGGCGAAGGCCTTCTCCGGAGACATCAGCGCCGGCGTCAGTCCAGCCAAGCGTCGCGCGAGGACCCGGGTTGCACCGATCCGCCCATCAGCCTCTGCGCCGGATTCCGACGCGCGATGCCTCTCGCGTCCCAACCAAAGCGACCAAGAGGGCAAGCAGCGCCAGCGCAAGGTCGCCGAGCGTAGGAATCGGAGAAGGACCGTTCGGCAAAGGAGCGAGCGGGTTGGTCGCTGAGGTTCCATTATTCACGGTGTTGGTCTCGCCGCCGCCGGACACGTTCGCCGTGTTGAGCAGCGGGCTCGCCGCGCTGGCCGCGATGTTGACGGTCAGCGTGATCGGCGGATAGCTCGCGCCGGCCGCAAGCGCGTCGCTGCGCGTGCAGGTCAGCGTGGCCAGCACGCACGTCCAGCCGGTGCCGCCGATCGCCGTGGCGGTGAGTCCGCCCGGCAGCGTGTCGGTGACCGTGACCGCGCCCGTGGTCGCGGCATTGCCGACGTTGGAGACCGTCAGCGTATAGGTGGCGCCGACCTGGCCGGCGGTGAACGGACCGTTGGCGACCTTGGCGATCGTGAGGTCGGGTGCGGCCGCGAGCGGCGTCGTCGACGTGCCGCTGTTGTTGCCGGTGTTGGTCTCGCCGCCGCCGGACACGTTCGCCGTGTTGAGCAGCGGGCTCGCCGCGCTGGCCGCGATGTTGACGGTCAGCGTGATCGGCGGATGGCTCGCGCCGGCCGCAAGCGCGTCGCTGCGCGTGCAGGTCAGCGTGGCCAGCACGCACGTCCAGCCGGTGCCGCCGATCGCCGTGGCGGTGAGTCCGCCCGGCAGCGTGTCGGTGACGGTGACCGCGCCCGTGGTCGCCGCATTGCCGACGTTGGTCACCGTCAGCGTGTAGGTGGCGCCGACCTGGCCGGCGGTGAACGGACCATTGGCGACCTTGGCGATCGTGAGGTCGGGTGCGGCCGCGAGCGGCGTCGTCGACGTGCCGCTGTTGTTGCCGGTGTTGGTCTCGCCGCCGCCGGACACGTTCGCCGTGTTGAGCAGCGGGCTCGCCGCGCTGGCCGCGATGTTGACGGTCAGCGTGATCGGCGGATAGCTCGCGCCGGCCGCAAGCGCATCGCTGCGCGTGCAGGTCAGCGTGGCCAGCACGCACGTCCAGCCGGTGCCACCGATCGCCGTGGCGGTGAGTCCGCCCGGCAGCGTGTCGGTGACCGTGACCGCGCCCGCGGTCGCGGCATTGCCGACGTTGGTCACCGTCAGCGTATAGGTGGCGCCGACCTGGCCGGCGGTGAACGGACCATTGGCGACCTTGGCGATCGTGAGGTCGGGTGCGGCCGCGAGCGGCGTCGTCGACGTGCCGCTGTTGTTGCCGGTGTTGGTCTCGCCGCCGCCGCTGACGTTCGCCGTGTTGAGCAGCGGGCTCGCCGCGCTGGCCGCGATGTTGACGGTCAGCGTGATCGGCGGATGGCTCGCGCCGGCCACAAGCGCATCGCTGCGCGTGCAGGTCAGCGTGGCCAGCACGCACGTCCAGCCGGTGCCACCGATCGCCGTGGCGGTGAGTCCGCCCGGCAGCGTGTCGGTGACCGTGACCGCGCCCGTGGTCGCGGCATTGCCGACGTTGGAGACCGTCAGCGTATAGGTGGCGCCGACCTGGCCGGCGGTGAACGGACCGTTGGCGACCTTGGCGATCGTGAGATCGGGTGCGGCCGCGAGCGGCGTTGTCGACGTGCCGCTGTTGTTGCCGGTGTTGGTCTCGCCGCCGCCGGACACGTTCGCCGTGTTGAGCAGCGGGCTCGCCGCGCTGGCCGCGATGTTGACGGTCAGCGTGATCGGCGGATAGCTCGCGCCGGCCGCAAGCGCATCGCTGCGCGTGCAGGTCAGCGTGGCCAGCACGCACGTCCAGCCGGTGCCGCCGATCGCCGTGGCGGTGAGTCCGCCCGGCAGCGTGTCGGTGACGGTGACCGCGCCCGTGGTCGCCGCATTGCCGACGTTGGTCACCGTCAGCGTGTAGGTGGCGCCGACCTGGCCGGCGGTGAACGGACCGTTGGCGACCTTGGCGATCGTGAGATCGGGAAATTGCGGTATCGTGGTCGTGACCGACCCGCTGTTATTGCCCGGAATGGGATCGGTGCCTCCAACGGGCGGAGCGACGCTGGCGCTATTGACGAGCGTCCCCGCGCCCGGCGCCGTCGCGTTGATCGTGATTGTCAGTGCGCCGCCGGCAGGCAGCGTCGGGATCGAGCCCGACACGACCCCCGGCCCGACGCTGACCGCGCCGCATACCGCGCCGTTGGTGGCGCCGCCGCAGCTCGCGCTGACACCGGTCACGCCGGCCGGCAACGTGTCGCTGAACGTTGCGCCATCCGCGGCGCTCGGGCCCGCGTTGGCGATCGCGAGCTGCCACGAGATCGCAGCACCCGGCAACACGCTCGCGGGCCCGGTTTTCACGAGCGCGAGGTCGGTCACGCTGCTCCCTGGCACCGTGATCGCGCTGCCGCTGTTGTTGCCGCTCACAGGGTCGACCTCGTTGACGGTCACCGCCGATGCCGTGTTCGGAAGCGGGTTTGCGCCGGTGTAGGGCGAGCCTGGCAACACATTGATCGTGATCGTCGCACTCGAGCCCGTCGCAATCGTGCCGAGCGTGCAAGTGACCGTGGGCGCGACGAACGCGCATCCGGCGCTCGCGCTCTGGAAGGTCACACCGGCAGGCAGCGTGTCGGTGAGAATTGCCCCGGTGCTCGGGTTCGGGCCGAGGTTGTCGATCGTAATCGTCCACGCGAAGGGAACGCCCGGTGTGAACGACGCGGGTGCGCTTTTCGCGACCGCGAGGTCGGCGGTGCGCCGCGACGTCGTCGCATGCACGGTCGAATTGTTGTTCGACAGCGTTTCCGGTTCGTTTGCAGTGACGGTCGCCGTGTTGAACGACGTCCCGGACACGCCCGACGCGATCGCCTCGGCGCGCATGTCGTAGGTGACGATGGCCGACTGAGCGTTTGCGATACCCGGGAACGTGCACGTGAGCGTCCCGGACGTGGCGTTCAGTGCTGGTTGCACGCACGTGCCGATGCCCGGCGGATTGATCGTCAGGTTGCCCTGGTAGCTGAACGTCGCGGTTGGCGTGCCGCCGAGCGGAAAGGTGTCGACGAGCTGGACGTTGGTCGCGAACGACGGCCCGGCGTTGGTGACGGTGATCGTGTAACGGGTCAGCTGGCCTAGCGCGACCGGGTCGACGCTGTCCACCTTGTTGACGAGGATGTCGACCGCCGCGTTGGTCACGGCCGTATTGGCCGTTGCGTTGTTGTTGGCCGAGTTCGATTCCAGCGTCGTCGTCGCGATGGCCACGTTGTTCTGGACTGTTGATGCGCCGGTGACTGGCCGCACGATCACCGTCGCAGTCTGTTGGGCGCCGCTCGCGATCGTCGCCCATGTGCACGTCAGCGTGCCGCCAACCGAGTTCACCGGCGGCGTCACGCAGGTGGGGCCGCCCGTCGTTGCGGACAGCGACAGGAACACGGCGTTCGCCGGAAGCGTGTCGGTGATCGTGACGGCCGATGCGGTCGACGGTCCGTTGTTGCGCGCGGTGACGACATAAGTGAGCGGCGTGCCAGCTTGCACCGGGTCCGGCGTGTCGGTCTTGGTGACGGTGACGTCGGCGACGGCCGTTACCACACTGGTGACGGAGCCCGTGTTGTTGTTACGGTTGGGATCGCCGACGTCGAGTGAGGTGATCGTCGCCGTGTTGGTCCGGTTGCCTGTCAGGGCGATCAACGGCCAGACGACCACGGTGATCGACGCCGTTGCGCCATTGGCGAGCGTGCCGAGGTTGCACGAGAGGTTTACCGTCGGGCCATTGGTGACGCCGTTCGGCGTGCAGGTGCCCTGCGACGGCGTGGCTGAGCGGAAGCCGCCCGTCGTGATGAGGCTCGCGAGTGTGTCGGTCACGACGACATTGGTCGCGTCGGCAGGACCGTTGTTGCGCACATTGATGGTATAGGCCAGGTTCTGACCGGTATTGACCGGGTTGGGACTTGCCGTTTTCGAAACGACCTGCAGATCCGCAGCGGCCGCCGCCGGCGTGGAGATCACCGTGACGCTGCTGCAGTTGTTCGCGCCGTTGCCGTCGCTGGGTCCGGAACCCGAAAGCGCGACGCAGGCGTTGTTCACGAGCGATCCGCCGAGTGTCGCCACCGCCGGCACCGTGATCGTCGGCGCATTCGTGTTGATGGCGAGCGGTCCTGGACGAGTGCAGGTGATCTGGACCGGACCAGCGGCCGGGAACGGCGGCGTCGCCGGCAACGTCGTGCACGTCCAGCCCGTACCCGTCACGGCTGCGCGCAGGCTGATCCCGGCCGGCAACGTGTCCGTCACCGTGATTGTCTGACCTGCGGGAATGGCCACCGGCCCGTTATTGCGCGCAACCAGCGTGTAGTTGAAATTCTGGTTCGGCACGATCGGATTGATCGATGCCGCTTTGGTGATCGACAAATCGGCGCTGTTGCTGCCGGTGATGCCGACCGTAGACGAGTTGTTGCCGGGAACCGGATCGGTCTCCGGCGCCGAAATGGTCGCGGTGTTCGAGATGGCGCCGGTGGCGGTCACGGTCGCGACGATGGCAATCGTCGGCATGTCCGTGAAGTTGCCGCCGGTGTACGGCCCGGGCCGCGTGCACGTGATGGTCGCCGGTCCAGGTGTGGGTGCCGCCGGCACGGACGAGCAGGTCCACCCTGAACCCGCGGGATTGGCCGTCAGCGTCAGGCCCGCCGGAAGGTTGTCGGTCACCGTGATCAGGTTCGGGGCCAGCGTGCCCGGAGGCTGTCCGCCGTTGAAGCGGGGCGTCAGCGTGTAAGTCACGTTGCTGCCGACGGCGACCGTTGTGGGCGACGCCGTCTTGGTGATCTGCACGTCGGAGGACCCGCCGGTCACGGTCGTTGTGGCGGTAACGGTGTTGTTGCCCGGATTTCCGTCCGGCAGAGGCGAGCTCACCTGGAACGCGGCGGTGATCGAGCCGCCAACGTTCGCCACGGCGGGCACGGTGAGCGCCGGTGCGCTCAGACCGGAGGCAAGCGATGTGCTCCGTGTGCAGGTGATCGTCTGGCCGGCGCACAGGGGGTAGCCGCTGTTCGGCACACAGGACCATCCGGTGCCGGTCGGGACGCTCCTCACGCACGCTCCCGTGGGAACGGCGAACGTCACGGTCTGCGAGGCTGCGGCAGCCGGGCCGTTGTTGACCGCAGTGACCGTATAGTTGTAGTTCGCTCCTGCGGCAATCGGGTCCGGCGAATCGACCACGGTCAGCGTCATGTCCGACGCGTTCTGTGCGGTCGTGTTTTCGACGATGTTGAGGTTATTCGCGGGATTGGGATCGGTCGTGGTCGATGTCGCGCTCGCAGTATTCGTCCACACGCCCGCCGCGGGCAGGATCACCTGGACCGCGACCGTGGCATTGGCGAGGAACACGAGGTTGCCGATTGCGCAGTTCAGCACGCCCGCCACGGGCGCGCTGCAGCTTCCCTGCGTCGTGCTCGCGCCGACGAACGACGAGCCCGGCGGCAGCGTGTCCGTAAAGCTGATGCCGACTGCCGCGTTCGGACCGTTGTTGTCGATGCGGATCGTGTAGGTAAAGATGCCGCCGGCCGGACCGGGATCCGGATTGTCCGCCTGGTTGACGACCAGATCGGCGAGCTGGGCTTGGGCAATCGGGGAGGCGAGCGCAGCGAACGTGGCGGCGAACGCGAAAGCCAACGCGCGGGTCCGGGCTGCGAGGCGCGCTCGGACGCGCCGGTCGAACAGGTTGGCAGCGCTCATCTCTGGTGATGGCTTCTCGTTAGCTTGACTCCCGAACGCGCGGGCGTTCGCCGTTGCCGCTCGGCGAAGGCGTTACGCCGGCACGTCGCCGCGGGCGCTCTTCGCGCGGGGGCCGCGGGAGCTTATCAGAAGTGCCGCGCTTGCGCTTTGGCGCCATCATCCCTTGGGGAAACGCCACGGTGATGACGTTGACGGACGGGGCCGGCCGGCAGGCCGACATGCGCGACCCGGAAGGGGAGGCGGCCACGCCTGTAGAATGCCGCTGTTTCCTGGGGCGGTTGCCTTCGCCAAAGGCGCGGTAACCGGACCTTCTGGCGATAGCCGCCGCCGTCCGCGCGAATCGATTTGACCACCGTTGCCGTGCACCCGTTGATTTTGCTCCGACCCGCGCGAACGCCTGCGGGTCGCGGCACCTTGTTCGCATTCTGGATCCTGGCGTTGGCGGCCGCTCTTTGGGCCGGCAGTTCCGCTGCTGCGCCCGGGGCGTCACCCAAAGCGGAGCCCGGTGCGACCTCAAGCCCACACGACAACGGTGCCTGGTCGCACGCCTACTCCGCCTACGGCAAGCCCAAGTACCCGCGCGGCTTCTCGCATTTCGATTACGTCAATCCGGACGCGCCGAAGGGCGGCACGCTGCAACTGCAGAACCCCGACCGCCGCACGAGCTTCGACAAGTACAACCCCTACACGATCAAGGGCCAGTCGCCCGCCGGGCTGACCACGCTGATGTTCGAGTCGCTCGCGGTGCGCTCGGGCGACGAGCCGGACACGATGTACGGCCTCGTCGCCGAGGAGATCAAGGTCGCGCCGGACAAGTCGTGGATCGCGTTCCGCATCAACCCGAAGGCGCGTTTCATCAACGGCGACCCGGTCACTGCAGCGGACATCAAGCACGTGTACGAGATGCTGACGAGCAAGGAAGTCTCGCCGGCGGTGCGCACGCAGCTCGAAGGCGTGGCGAACGCGGCCGTGGTGGACGAGCGGACGATCCGTTTCGACCTCAAGGAGCGCACGGCCGACACGATCTTCAACGTCGGCGGCCTCCCGGTGTTTTCGCCGAAGTGGTCGCTGGGACCGGACGGCAAGCCCAAGCCGTTCAGCGAGGTCATCAACGAGTTTCCGATCACGAGCGGACCGTACAGGATCGGCGCGGTCGAGGCGCCGCGCCGCATCGAGTTCGTCCGCGACGCCGACTACTGGGCGCGCGACCTCGGCGTGTCCAAAGGCCAGTACAACTTCGACCGCATCGTCTACCGTTACTACCAGGACAACGCAATCGCGATCGAGGCGTTCAAGGCGGGCGAGTTCGACTTCCTGATGGAGTACTCGGCGCGGCGCTGGGCGCGGCAGCATTCCGGCCCGAAGTGGGACGACGGGCGCATCGTCAAGGAGGAGTTCCCGACCGGCTTCGGCATGGGCCTGCAGTCGTACATCTTCAACCTGCGCAAGCCGCTGTTCCAGGACCGCCGCGTGCGCGAGGCGCTGGGCCTCGCCTACGATTTCGCCTCGATCAACGTCTACAAGCAGTACAGGCGCGTGAACAGCGTCTTCGCCAACTCGGAGTTCGCGGCGTCGGGCCCGCCGTCGCCCGGCGAGCTGGCGCTGCTCGAGGGGTTCAAGGGCGACCTGCCGGTGGCCGTCTTCGGTCCGCCGTTCGAGGACCCGCGCACGGATCTCGACCCGAACGGCCTGCGCAACAACCTCAGGAAGGCGCGCAAGCTGCTGGAGGAGTCCGGCTGGAAAGTCGATGCCGAGGGCGCACTGCGCAACGCCAAGGGCGAGCGCTTCCAGTTCGAGTGGCTGGAGGCCGGCGAGGCATTCGGCCGGCGCGAGTACGTCTACCAGCGCAACCTCGGCATGCTGGGCATCAAGCTCGACCTGCGGCTCGTCGACTTCGCGCTCTACCGCAAGCGGGTCGAGGAGTTCGATTTCGACCTGATCAACATCAAGAGCGGCGACTGGGCGCTTCCCAACGCCGCCGATCTCAAGGCGGCATTCGGCAGCGCCGCCGCGGACGAGCCGGCCTCCGCCAACTACGGCGGCATCAAGAACAAGGTGATCGACTTCCTGATCGACAAGATGGACAAGGCGACGACGATGGAGGAGTTGCGCACGGCCACGCGCGCGCTCGACCGCGTGTTCATGCACGAGCACTATGTCGTGCCCGACCTCTATGGCGCCACCAATCGCGTGTCGCGCTGGGACAAGCTCGGCATTCCCAAGGTCGTGCCCAGGTACTACACGATCGCCACGCCCAGCGACTACCTGCAGTGGGCGGTGACGACGTGGTGGGACAAGGCGCTCGACAAGACCGTGGCGCCGGCGGCGGCCAAGCCGGCACCGAAATCGTAGGGCACAGGGCGACGACGATGCTCGTCTACATCGGTAAGCGGCTGCTGCTCATGATTCCCACGCTGATCGGCGTGCTGACGCTGACGTTCGTCGTCATCCAGTTCGTGCCGGGCGGGCCGGTCGAGCAGATCCTCGCGGAGGCGCGCGCGGGCACGCGGGGCGACACCGGAGGATTCTCCGGCAAGCGTGACCTCGACAAGAAGCAGATCGAGGACCTGAAGAAGCTCTACGGGTTCGACAAGCCGCCGCTCGAGCGTTACCTGTCGATGATGAAGAGCTTCGCGCAGTTCGACCTCGGCAGGAGTTTCCTGCGCAACAAGGACGTCTGGCAGCTCATCAAGGAAAAACTTCCGGTGTCAGTGAGCCTCGGGCTGTGGACTTTCCTCGTCTCCTATCTGATCTCGGTGCCGCTCGGCATCGCCAAGGCGGTGCGCGAGGGCACGCGATTCGACACCGCGACGACGCTGTTCGTGCTGGTCGGCTACGCGATTCCCGGCTTCGTGCTGGGCGTGCTGCTGATCGTGCTGTTCGCGGGCGGCTCGTTTCTCGACTGGTTCCCGTTGCGGGGGCTCACGTCGGACAACTGGGCAAGCCTGAGCTGGCCGGCGAAGATCGTCGACTACCTGTGGCACCTAGTCCTGCCGCTGGCCTGCTACGCGATCGGCAGCTTCGCCGTCGTCACGATGCTGACCAAGAACACGTTCGTCGAGGAGATCCGCAAGCAGTACGTGCTGGTCGCGCGCGCGAAGGGACTTCCGCAGCGGAAGGTGCTCTACAAGCACGTGTTCCGCAACGCGCTGATCCCGATCATCACCGGCTTTCCCGCTGCGTTCATCGGCGCGTTCTTCGCGGGTTCGATCCTGATCGAGACGATCTTCTCCCTCGACGGTCTGGGCCTCCTCTCCTACGAGTCGCTGATCCGCCGTGACTACCCGGTCGTGCTGGGCACGCTGTACTTCTTCACGCTGATCGGCCTCGTCGTGAAGCTGATCGGCGACCTGATGTACGTCGTCGTCGACCCGCGCGTGCAGTTCGGCGCCGTAGGCAAATGAGGGGCGGATGAGCCTCGTCACCGAGCCGCCGATCGGGGAGCGCGTGCCGGAAGCGACGCGCGGCGCAGCCGCGCGGGAGCCGCGCGCCACCTCGCTGTCGCCCAACCAGCGCGCCTGGGCGCGCTTCAAGCGCAACCGCCTGGGCTACGTCTCGCTCGTCCTGTTCGCGCTGATGCTCGTGGTGGGCACGTTTGCCGAGCTCTTTTCGAACGAACGGCCGCTTCTCGCACGCTACGACGGCGAGTGGTTCATCCCGCTCCTGAAGAACCAGCCCGAGACGCGCTTCGGCGGAGATTTCGCCACGCCTACCGACTGGCACGACCCGTTCATCGTCCAGCAGTTCGCGAAGCCCGGCAACCTCGCGCTGTTCACGTTCAACACGTGGGGCGCAAGCACGCTCGACTATTACGCCCGCGCGGCCGATCCCGTGCCGCCGGGCCCGGGCCACTGGCTCGGGACCGACTCGGCGGGGCGCGACATGACCGCACGGCTGCTCTACGGCTTCCGGGTGAGCATCTATTTCGGCCTCGCGCTGACATTCGTGGGCACCGTGCTCGGCATCATCGTCGGCGCGCTGCAAGGCTACTTCGGCGGCCGCGTCGACTTGACCGCGCAGCGGATCATCGAGATCTGGAACGCGGTGCCGGAGCTTTACTTGCTCATCATCATCGCGTCGATCCTGGCGCCCACGCTGCCGCTGCTGATCGGCGTGTTCGCGCTCTTCGGGTGGATCGGCTTGTCCGACTACGTGCGCGCCGAATTCCTGCGCAACCGCAATCTCGAGTTCGTCAAGGCGGCGCGGGCGATGGGCCTTTCCAACGCGCAGATCATCGCGCGGCACATCCTGCCCAACTCGATGACGCCGGTCATCACGTTTCTGCCGTTCCGGATGAGCGCGGCGATCCTTTTCCTGACGGCGCTCGACTTCCTGGGCCTCGGCGTTCCGGACCTGCCATCGCTGGGCGACCTGCTGCGCGAGGGCAAGGAGAACCTGGACGCATGGTGGATCGCGATCCCGACGTTCGTCGTGCTGTCGCTCACGCTGCTCCTGCTCACGTTCATCGGCGACGCGCTGCGCGACGCCTTCGACACCCGGAAGTCCTGAGATGGACTCGCCGCCGCTCCTTGCCGTCGACCGGCTCTGCGTCAATTTCGGTCCCTCGCGGGTGGTCGACCACGTGTCGTTCTCCGTGGACGCCGGCGAGAAGTTCGCGCTGGTCGGCGAATCGGGATCCGGCAAGTCGGTTACGGCGCTCTCGGTGCTGAAGCTCCTCGAGACGGCACGCTACGAAGGGGCGATCCGCTTCGAGGGCGTGGACGTGCTCGGCAAGAGCGAACGCGAGATGGAGGCGCTGCGCGGCGGCGCCATCGCGATGATCTTCCAGGAGCCGATGACGGCGCTGAACCCGCTCTACCGGATCGGCAACCAGATCGCCGAGGTGCTCGAGCTGCACGAGGGCCTCGATGCAAAGAAGGCACACGCGCGTGCGATCGGGCTGCTCGCGCGCACCGGCATTCCTGATCCCGACAAGAAGGTCGATGCGTTCCCGCACGAGCTCTCGGGCGGGCAGCGGCAGCGCGCGATGATCGCGATGGCGCTCGCCTGCCGACCCAGGCTGCTGATCGCCGACGAGCCGACCACCGCGCTCGACGTGACGATCCAGGCGCAGATCCTGGCGCTGCTCGACGATCTGCAGCGCGAGTACGGGATGGCGATCCTGTTCATCACGCACGATCTCAACCTCGTGCGGCGCTTCTGCCACCGCGTCGGCGTCATGGAAAAGGGGCGCGTGGTCGAGCAGGGCGAGACCACGGAAGTGTTCGCGAAACCGCGCGATCCGTACACGGTCAAGCTGATCAACAGCCGGCCGCAGCGCGCCGTGCAGCCGGTGCCGGCCGACGCGCCGATCCTGGCGGCGGCCCACGCCGTCAGCGTCGACTTTGTCTCCTCGCGCGGCTGGTTCGGCAAGGATGTCTTCCGCGCGGTGCGCAACGCCACGCTGGAGTTGAAGCGCGGCGAGACGCTCGGCATCGTCGGCGAGTCGGGCTCGGGCAAGACGACGCTCGGGATGGCGCTGCTCGCGCTGCAGCCCGTCGCGGCAGGGACGATCACGCTCGAGGGCACGCGGCTCGACGATGCGGACAGGCCGACGCTCCGCGCGATGCGGCGGAGGATGCAGGTGGTGTTCCAGGACCCGTTCGGGTCGCTCTCGCCGCGGATGACGATCGGGCAGATCGTCGGAGAGGGCGTCGCGCTGCACATGCCGGAGCTGTCGAAGGCCGAACGCCGGCAGCGCATCCTCGACATGCTTGCCGAGGTGGGGCTCTCCGAGTCGGACGGCATCGAAGACGTCCTGACCCGCTACCCGCACGAGTTCTCCGGTGGCCAACGGCAACGGATCGCCATCGCCCGCGCGGTGGTGTTGCGGCCGGAGGTGCTGGTGCTGGACGAGCCGACATCCGCGCTCGACGTGTCGGTTCAGCAGCAGGTGCTGAAGCTCCTCGGAGCGCTGCAGCTGAAGTACGGGATGAGCTACATCTTCATCAGCCACGACCTCGCGCTGGTTCGCGCGATGGCGCATCGCGTGCTGGTGATGAAGGATGGCGTGATCGTCGAGCAGGGCGAAGCCGAGACGCTGTTCGCCAATCCGCGCGAGCCGTACACGCAGGCGTTGCTCGCCGCGGCGCACCTCGCTGCGTGAGCGGGCCACGGTTTTCGCCGGCCGCAGGCGTGGTGGCGCCTCTTTTTCCATAGTTTGACCGGGAAGCAACCCTTGCGGGGCCTTGCGACGCGATCAAGCCACGCGGGCGGTTCCGTCGAAGGGCTGTTCCGGCGTGCCGATCGGCGTAGCATCTTCAGGTGCGACGGGAGTGCCGGGACTCCCGGAGCAAACGGGCGTACGGAAGAGACACTGTGACGCGAGAGGAAGAGAGAATGGTCGGCAATTCGGTGGGCGATGTCATCAAGACAAAGAAGCTGCAGGAACTGATCACCGTGCCGGCGACGGCCACGGTGGCTGAAGCGGTCACGGTCATGAGTCGCCGCGAGATGGGCGCGGTGGTGATCCGCCTCGGCACCGGGCCGGTCGAGGGCATCTTCACCGAGCGCGATCTGATGCGGCGCGTCGTCGGCGAGGGCCGCGATCCGAAGACGACCGGCATCGCCGCGGTGATGAGCCCGAATGTGCGCAAGGTCGCGCCATCGGCGACGATCGAGGAAGCGCTGCGGCTCATGGTCGTGCACGGCTATCGCCACCTGCTGGTCGAGGAGCAGGGCAAGGTGCTCGGCCTGATCTCGATCCGCGACCTGATGACCGCGCTGGTGCTGCCTGACGAGCCTATCGCGCACGAAGGCCGTGTCGGCGTGATCCGCTCGCGCGCCGAAGAGGCCGTGCGCTCGATCAAGAACATGGGGCAGGGCGGAAATGCCTAGCTCTGATGGGTCGAGAGCTTGTTTCCGCGAATTGTGAGTGACGCTGTCATTTCCTGCGCCGTCGTCCCCGCGCACGCGGGGGCCCGGCGTCTTGCTTCGACGCCGAGCCGCCGAAGCAGACCCAACGCGCGGGTAGCCGCAGCAAGGGCAAGGCCGGGCATGGCGAAGCCCGGCCTTTTGTAGTGCATAGCGTCGGTTCGCGAGTAACCGGCGGACGCAGCGCGTGTCGAGTTTTCGGCGTTCCGGCGCCCTCCGATGCCGGTTATCATCGCCAATCGCGGGCACCGCATGCGCGCGCCGACGATGAGCACGAAGCTTTCTTCTCCATCTGATCCGGAGGTGGTCGCCGACGCGGCCGACATTCGCGAGCCCTCGCGGCCTGCCGGCGAGCCCGACGGTGAGCGCGCGAGCCGGTACATTCCGCGCATCCTTCAGCAGCACCTGGTCGAGGATCCGGACCGGCGCTGCTGGACCGCGGAGGGCACGGCGGCGTTCGTCGACATCTCAGGCTTCACCAAGCTGTCCGAACGGCTCGCGAAGAAGGGTCGAGAAGGCGCCGAACAGATCACCGAGGCGATCGGGGGCAGCTTCGAGGCGATCCTGGCCATCGCTTACGAGAGCGGGGGCAGCCTGCTCAAGTTCGGCGGCGATGCGCTGCTGCTGTGGTTCGAGGGCGGAGGCCACGCGGCCCGCGCCTGTCGGGCGACAGTGCTGATGCGCCGCGTGCTGCGCGACGTCGGCAAGATCGAGGTGCCGGGCGCGAAGGTCACGCTGCGAATGTCGCAGGGCGTGAATTCCGGACGTTTCCACTTCTTCGCGGTTGGAACCTCGCATGTGGAATTGCTGCCGACCGGCCCCGTGTGGAGTCGCCTCGTCGCCATGGAGCACGCCGCCGAAGCCGGCCAGATCCTGGCAAGTCCTGAAACGGCCGCATTGCTGCCCAGTCGCTGCTTCGGCAAGGGCAAGGGACCCGGCGTGTTGCTGGTGCGGGAGCCCGCTCTGCGGGGAACGTCGCCGCTGGTTGCACGGCCCAGGATTCCTGCCGACACGCTGGCGCGCTGCTTGTCCACGGCGGTCCGCGCACACGTCGTCGGGGGTGGGGGCTCCTCCGAGCACCGTCCCGTCACGATCGCGTTCATCAAGTTCGAGGGGAGCGACGCGCTGATCGAGCAGCGCGGCCCTGTCGCCGCCGCCGAGGCACTGCATCGGCTGCTGAGCGTGGTCCAGGAGGCAGCCGAAGCGCAGGGGGTCGCATTCCTTGCGTCCGATCTCGACGCCGACGGCGGCAAGCTGATCCTCGCCGCCGGCGCTCCGAAGGTCACCGGCGACGACGAGGAGCGGATGCTGCTCGCGTTGCGCAAGATCGTCGAGAGCGATCTGCCGCTGCCGATCCGCATCGGCGTCCATCGCGGCTCGGTCTTCGCGGGCGACATCGGGCCCTTCTATCGCCGCACGTACACGGTGATGGGCGACGCGGTGAACCTGTCAGCGCGGCTGATGGCGAAGGCGGAGGCGGGGCGGATCTACGCGACCGCAGACGTGCTCGACCGTTCGAACACGCTGTTCGAAACGACCGAGCTCCTGCCATTCGCTGTCAAGGGCAAGGCGCAGCCGATCCAGGCATGGGCGGTCGGGCGCGCGACGGGCTCGCGCACGCGGCTGGCTGCGCTTCAGCGGCTGCCGCTGATCGGTCGCGACGCGGAGCTCGCGGTTTCGCGCGAGGCACTCGCCGCCGCACGAGCGGGCACGGGACGGTTGATCGCAGTAATCGGCGAGGCGGGCATCGGCAAGACCCGATTGCTGGAGGCGCTGCGCGAGGAGGCGCAGGGATTCCGCAAGCTGCACGTGACATGCGAGGCCTACACCGCTTCCACGCCGTACGTCGCCTGGCAGGAGCTTCTGCGCGAGCTGCTGGCGATCGGGCGCGAGGATCCCGACGCCGTGGTCGTCGTGCGCCTGCGGGAAATCGTCGCGACGCGGCTGCCGGATCTGCATCCGTGGTTGCCGCTGCTCGCGGCCGCGTTCGACATCGAGGTTCCTCCCACGCCCGAAGTCGAGATGCTCGCCGAGAAGAACCGTCGGCCCAAGCTGCACGAAGTCGCCGCGCGGTTCCTCGAGACGCTGATGCCCGATCCGACGCTGATCGAGTTCGAGAACGCGCACTACATGGACGAGGCGTCGGCGGAGTTTCTCGCCTATCTGACCGGCACGCTCGGCACCCGGCCGTGGCTCTTCAGCGTCGCGCGGCGTCCGGGGAGCGGGGGCTTCGCCGCGCCCGAGGGCACGTCGGTGACGAAGCTCGCGCTCGGGTCCCTCGGCGTGGACGATGCGCTCCGCCTGACCCGGATCGCGACCGAGGAGAACCCGCTTCCGCTGCACGTTCTCGAAGTCGTCGCCAAGCGTTCCGGAGGCAATCCACAGTTCCTGCGCGACTTGCTTCACGCGGCGATGGAAACGGGCGGCGTCGATTCGCTGCCGGATTCGGCGGAAGCGGCGGCGATGGCGTGGATCGACGCGCTACTGCCCGAGGATCGCGCCGTTGTCCGGCGGGCGGCCGTGCTCGGACTCACGTTCCACCCGCGGATGCTCGCTTGGTTCGCCGAAGATGCCGATGCCGCGCCGGCGGGACCGGCGACCTGGGAGCGCTTGCAGGAACTCTTCGACGACGATGGCGACGGGTATCTCCGGTTCCGCCGCTCGCTGCTGCGCGATGCCGCGTATGAGGGACTGCCGTACAAGCTGCGGCGGAAGATGCACAAGACCGTCGCGGAGCGCCTCGAAGAGGAGATGGACCAGCCGGAGGAAGCGGCCGGCATCCTTTCGCTGCATTATTTCGAGGCCGGCGAACATCGCCCGGCTTGGCGGTACGCGACGGTCGCGGCCAAGCGTGCCGAGGGCGTCTTTGCGTATGTCGAAGCGGCGGGGATGTACTCGCGCGCGCTGGAGGCCGGGCGCCGGCTCACCGACGTGCGCGAGCAGGAACTCGCCACCTTGCACGAGGCACTGGGCGACGCATGGACCCGTGCCGGCGAGTTCCACAAGGCGTCCGACGCATTCACCGCCGCGCGCCGGCTGGCTGCAGATCCTTTGGTCGACGCCGGGCTGCTGCTCAAACGCTCGCGCGTGGAGGAAAAGCTCGGCAAGTATCCGCAGGCACTGCGTTGGGCGGCGCGATCGCGAGCCGCGGCGAAAAGTCTCGACGGCGTCGAGTCGATCAAGCATGCGGCGCGCTCCAGCGCGTGGTACGCGACGATCCTGCAACTGGAAGGTCGCACGGCCGATGCGGTCCGCTGGGCCGGGAAGGCGGCAGCCGAGGCCGAGGCGGCCGATGATCCGGAGGCCATCGGCACTGCGTACTTCGTCCTCGGCTGGGCGCGCGGCGAGCAGGGCAAGGAGGGCGCGTTGCCGCTGCTGCAGCGCTCGCTCGAAGCCTATCAGCGCTCGGGTAACCTGGTGCGGCAGGCAGCGCTGTTGCAGAACCTAGGCGTCGTGTGCCAATGGGAAGGTCGCTGGAACGAGGCGCTCGACTACTACGAGCGCGGCCGGCAGGAGTGCGTGAAGATCGGAAACATGGTCACTGCCGCCATTGCGCGGGTGAACATGACCGAGATCCTGATCGACCGCGGCCAGTGGGCCGAAGCGGAAGCGAATCTGCTGGACGTGCTGCCGTTGTGGAAGGCGTCCCGCTATCGCTACTACCTCGCGGCCTGTCTGTCGCTGCTCGGGCGAGCGGTGCTGCGGTCCGGACGAATCGACGAGGCGTTGAAGCACCTCGAGGAATCGAAGCGCCATTTTCTCGACGTCGGCGCCGAGCAGGAGGTGCCGGCCGTGGAGGCGCGCATCGCCGAATGCCGGATCTACCTGGGCGAAACCGAAGCCGCGCTCGCGATGGTGAATGGTCTGCTCGGCCGCGCCGGATCCTCCAGCGGTATTGCAAAGGTCGTACCACTGCTCGAGCGCGTGCGGGCCTTTGCGCTTGCACAGGGCGGCGATGTCGAGCGTGCGCGGCAAGGGCTCGACGCGAGCCTTGCCGCGGCCCGCGCCCGCAGGGACGTGTACGAGGTGACGCTGGCGCTGCAAGCGCGGGTCGAACTCGACCGGATTGCAGGCGTCGCGCCGCCTCCCGATGCGGTCGCCGAAAGCGAGGCGCTGGTCGCGAGGCTTGCCATCCAGGCGCTGCCCGAAATGCCGCCGCTGAAGCGTGCGGCGAACTAGCCCGGATGTTTCATCGGGGCGCGGAATTCTGACGCGGCGGTTTGCGGCCTGGATCGGGTGCAGCCGACGAAGACAATGGCAGAGACTATTGGCGAGGAGAGCAAGCCCGAGCCGGGTGCAAAACGTCCGCCAAAAGATCGCGCAGCCCCAACGTCCAGACTGCAATCCGGATCGACGGGACGAAACGTCCGCGTGCCCCACCAGGCCCGACGAAGGGCGAGGCGGTCTGGTGAAGCATCCGTTAGGACTTGTTCACAAAGACCGCGTGAAACGTCCCTGACGCGGAGCTCTGCGCGCGCGACGGTCTTCTCGCGCAGCCCATCGCCCAAACGAAGAACGGCCCCGCAGGGCCGCTCTTCGATGTTGCCGTTGGCCGGCGGATCAGTCGACGGCCATCCAGCCGTCGCCGTTGTCGATAGCATCGGTGACCTCGAAGTAGCGGGCGGCGCCCGTCACGGGATCAGGCGAGAACGCCTGCCACCCATGCGAGACGATGCACATCCGAACCGCCCGACCGACGTATGGGCTCGTGGAACGTGTGTCGATGGGCAGCGGAGTGCTCATCGCGTACTTGTCGTTCGTGTTGTCGCTCGTCCCGGGTAGATGTGGGGCATCGGAGGTCCCCGCCTGCCCGCGCACGAGGCTCAGTGTCGTACCCGAGCTTACCGTGGCGGTCATGCGCTCGCTGTCGATGTAGATCGGAAACGGCGTACCGACTGCGGGCAAAGGCTCCCAGCCACCATTGGGCGGATTGCTGGTGTCGAGCGTGACCGAGGTACCACCCTGTGCCAACGGCGCCGTAAGCCGGCCATAGGGCCGCGGCAAGCTCGGACTCAGGCAGGCCAAGCCTTCCGTGATGTTCTTTGGGGCCCCGGTACTGTCGAACTCCCACGCGACTTTTGGTCGGACCACGGTCGGATATCCGCCGACGAGCAGTTTCGCCTTCCAGTTCACCGAGTAGAGGAACGCCGCGTTCGGCTGGGTGACCGTGTCCCATTTGTTGATGATGGTGTTGTCGGTCTGGATCAGGTTGGTGAAACTGTAGTTGACGAGCGCGCACGGATCGCCCTTGCCGTTGAACAGCGCGCGCGTGCCCTGGGCGTAGCCAGGTTCGTTCGGTGCAGCGCTCGTTGGGTTCGCGACATTCGTCGGAACGGCCTGGTTGCAGTTGAGCTGGCCGCTCGGGACGAAGGGTGCAATCGCAAAGGGGTTCGACGGCCCTGTCTGTTTCCCCAGAGCCGCCGCGCTAAGCGTGCAGCCCTGAGTCGGCGTTGCAATGTTGAGCGCGCTGAACGTCGCCTTGCCGTCCAACACGCTCGTGGTCGCCGTGTTGCCGTTGATGGAGGAGCAGTTACTGCCGATGGTGATCGGCGTTGTCGGAAAGCCCGTTGGCGGCGCGACATTGTCGAGCTTCAGCTGGACTTGCACGTAGCTGCCTTGCGGGCTGTTGAATGGCTTGTCGGTGATAACCACGCCTTGCAGCGCATCGCTCGGCTGGTTCAGGAAAGTCAAGCTGGGAACAAACAAATCAAATGGCGCCGACGTGCCACTCGTGTGGTTCGTCGCTGTGGCCGCGAGCGTGCAATTCTTTCCGCCGACGCTGTTGCTCGGAAGCGGTCCGAACGTCGCAACCCCGTTGCTCGAAATCGCCGTGACGGGGGAAGCGAGACACGAACTGGTAAGCGTCACCGGTGTGGTGGAACTGGAGCTGGCCGCCGAATTGACGGACAACTGAACGGTCACGCCCGGGCCAGTCGGGCTATACGCAGCACTCGTGATGTTGAGGCCGGCAACCGCGTTCTTGGGCTGGTTCACGAAACTCAACGTGCACACGGCCGACAAGGTCTGCGTGAGTTTGGAGCTCGAATCCAGCCTGAAACGGTCGTCGCTGAAATTCGACCCTTCCCAAGCCTGCGCTGCCCAGGTAAACGGGGCCGTGCCGCATGTGGCGCTGGACGGATACGTCACGCGCAACGTCAACGCGACGGATTGGCCAGATCTGACGCTGAGGCCCTTGACCGCGATCACCCCTCCGCCAACGCTTATGTTTGCGGCCGGGATGGTTGGGACCGACGTAACGGTGGAAGAGACCGTCACGTTCGCCGGCGCGGTGATCTTGAATGACTTGAGCCGGTCGTCATCGTCCGAAACGTTGGTGATCGTGGCCGTGACGGACTGCTCCGCCGGTGATGACAAGGCCAACGGCGACAGGACGACTTTGAATTTTTCGTCGTCGGAATGGGCAACGGCAGGCAGCGCGAACGCCACGAGCAGCATTGTCGCCAGGACGCGGAGCATCTTGCGCAGGCTATTCATGAGACTCCCCCTTGGAACTCCAATGACACTGAAATGAATGACGCGGTTAGCGGCCGCAACGCGTTGCGCAGGCGGAGCGGTTTGGCTGACCGTTGGCGCTCGTGCATGTTACTGCCGGCGCCAGCTATTGCAACACTATTGAGAACTATTTCTTTGGGCTTGTCGAATACTCGGCTTGCATTCCGCATCGTGCGAATTGCGCCGTCGCGAATGCAGCGGTGCGAGGATCCGACCGCAGCCGGGTCAATCCAATCGACCTGATACTCGTCCACGTTGGCTACAACATCGACCCGCGCACGTGCGCCGTGCTCCTCGGCAGCCGGTACGGCAGCGTGGTTGGATTACGGCTTTCACGAGCGAAGTCCGCGTCGTCGACGGGAGAGGACAGCGGTCGACGGATGGCGGTCATGGAGCTACTTCGTCGTCTACATTGAAGCTGGGCGTGCGAATGCGTGCGGTGAAAGCGGGCCGCCACTTCGTGGACGCGCGGGCGCAATATCACTCGGCATCGTGCGCGAGGTACTGGTGGTGCCGGCGAAAGCCACAGCACGTCGTTGGCAACAGGGTGGCCCGTGGGCTGGTCGCTCGCCATCGGTTGCCCGAGGGGCCCGACACCCGCTGAAGCTTGCGCTGACGGAGGAGAAGCGTGGACGGCATCCGCGTGCATAGACCGGGGTACCGCGTACGGGTCCTGCCAGCGAGGAAGCGATCGACCCGGACGGTTTGCGCTGTTGGTTCTTGACGGGACGCGTGTGCGGGCGCGCGCTCCGCTTCATCGTCGTGACGTCGACGGCGCCTGGAGGGCCCTGGACGCGCGCCTTGCAGCCATCCGTGCACTGCGGAATACCCGAAACGAAGAACGGCCCCGTAGGGCCGCTCTTCGATGTTGCCGTTGACCGGCGGATCAGTCGACTGCCATCCAGCCGTCGCCGAGGTCGAATACCGACGACGAGCGCTGGATACAGGCTACGGGGATGTTCGGGTCGTACCCCGGTGACGTCGGGGAACAATCGTAGGAACCCGCGGGCACGGACGTATACGTCTCGTCCCAGAGGCACATCCGATCCTGCTTGCCGAAGTAAGGGTTGGGGCCCCCATCCGGCTTCAATGCGTTGTTGTCGATCGGAAGCGGGGTGCTCATCACCGACGCGCCTGCAGCGTGGGCGGCAGCCGTCGTGCCGCCGGCGCCACGCACGACGGTCCAGCTGTTGCCCGCAACGGCCGTCACCGTCAAGCGTTCGGTGTCGATCGAAATGGCAAACGGGACCTGCGGAAGCGTTCCGGCAGGCGTGTTGACCTGCAGCGTGGTACTGGAGCCGTCCAACCCCGCAGCGCCCACGGTGGTGTACGGCGACGGCGGGGTCTGGCTCAGGCAGCTGTTGCCGAAGACGTAGATTGGATTGCCGGAGCCGTCGACTTCCCACGCGACCTTGGTCTTGCGCTTCGGGAAGCCGGTGGTCGGATCGATGAACTCGGGCCGCCAAAACGCAGTGTGGACGAACACGGCGTTCGGCTGCGCGCCGGTATCCCACGTGAGCCTCACCGTGTTCTGGGTCAGGATGTTGTTTTCGTAGGTGTAGTCCACCTTGACGCAGGTGCTGTTGTCCTTGTTCTGAAAACGCTGTCCCTCCGCGTAGCCGGGCGTGCCAAAAGCACCACCGGCCGGGTTGGTGAACTGCAGCTTCAGCGCCTCTCCGCAGAAGAGTTCACCTTGATAGACCGTGAACACCGAGGTCTGGGTGGTCGCGGATACGGACCCCACGGCGCTCGTCGCCTGGAGCTTGAACGTCCCGGTGCCGGTGATCGTCAAGTTCGGGTACGTGAGGACGCCACCGGTGTTCGTGGGCGTTCCTGCCGAAACGGATCCGGTGGAAGTCGACGATTGCGGAATGAGCGTGAATGTCACGGGCCCCGTGAAGGATGCGATCGTCCCGCCGCCCCCATCCACTGCCTTCACGCCTACCGTGGGAGTCACCGCGACACCGGAGATGACGGCGCTCGGAGGCGCCGGGAAGAACACGACGGAACACTGACCCGTTGTGCCCGTCGACGGGTTGGTGCCCGACAGGGCAAAACCGCCCGCCACGGAAGAACCCCAAATCCCGCCCGACGCATTGCAATCGACGTTCAACGTCAGAGACACGCCAAGCTGCTGGCCCGGCGCAACCGCGGGGTTGATGCCCGAAATGGTGACCGACGCTGCGGGCAGCGTCGTGATGCTGGTCGCGGTCCTGCCTCCGGATAGGCTCGTAACCTGCGTGATCGAGAAGCCCGACGGTGCAGTGAGCGTTACCGAGCTGAACGACTTGCTGCTAGCTGCCGGATTGGTGAACGTCGCGGTGAGCGCTGGTGTCGCTCCACGGTTCACCGACGCAGGCGAGGTTGTGAGGCTGTAGTTGCATATGGTCGTGACGGTCGTCGTCAGCGACGAGTTTCCCGGCACCAGCGCAAAGGTATTGCCGGAGAAACTCGAGCCCGTCCAGGGCACCGCGGACCAATTGCCACTCGTGGCGGTGCAATTGGCGGCGCCAGCGGAGGTCACGGTCAGGTTCAGGACGAACGTCATGCCGTTGCCCACCGGTGACATGTTCGAAACCCGAACCTCCTGCCCCCCGTTGGTGATCGTTGCGGTCCCGCTGGGTGGCGTGGCCACGGCGGTAATCGTAAGCCCGGCAGGTGCCGTGAGAACGAGCGAATTGAACGAAGAGTTGCCGTTCGGTGTTTCGTTCTTGAAGGTCGCGGTCAGCGCAGCAGGCGATCCTGCGGACGTTGCCGGCGTCATCTTGAGGCTGAAGATCTTGGTTTGTGCGATGGCGGGCAGCGCGAATGTGGCGAGCATGAACGCCATCAGAAAACCGAGTACCTTGTGCAGGCCATTCATGAGACATCCCCCTTGGAACTCCGATGACACTGAAATGAATGACGCGGCGAGCGGCCGCAGCACGTTGCGCAGGCGGAACGGTTTGACTGACCGTTGGCGCTCGTGCATGTTACTGCCGGCGCCAGCTATTGCAACACTATTGAGAACTATTTCTTTGGGCTTGTCGAATACTCGGCTTGCATTCCGCATCGTGCGAATTGCGCCGTCGCGAATGCAGCGACGCGAGGATCCGACCGCAGCCGGGTCAATCCAATCGACCTGATACTCGTCCACGTTGGCTACAACATCCACCTGCGAACGTGCCCGTGTTCTTTGGCGGCGACTGATGAACCGCGGTCGCCGCGCCGTTTCCACGAGGCAACGTCACGTTCCCGGCGCAACGCGACCGCGGACGGCTTCGCTTGTTCGTGGAGCAACTACGTGCACCACAAATGAAGCTTCGGGCGGAATCAGTCTGCCACGTCCTGAGCGCCGGGAGCGAGAACGATGCCGCCGGTGGGAGCCCCGGAGGCTACGAGTACGCTACCCGCGAGCCGGCAAGGTTTCCACGATGATCCCCTTGCGCAGCAGGAAGCAGCCGTAGGGGCTGAGGTCGCCGACCTGCACGATGGCGAAGGCGGCCTTCGCCGCCTCGTAGAACGCGAAGCGCTCGAGGCTCCCCATCGGCAGCGCCCGGCCGACCGCGCGGTCCACCTCGGCCTGCACCTCGAGCTGGACGTCGGGCCAGGTGGTGGGCTCGTCGACCACCTCCATGCGCCGCACAGCGTCTCGCACGAAGCCGTCCAGCGGGAACACCGAGAGAATCGCGCGCGCGGCCCGCGCCATCGTCACGCCCGGAAGGCGCACCAGCCGCCCGTTGGCCGTGGCGCGGGCGATCCGCTCGGCCGGATGGTTGGCGTCGACGAGCGCCAGATCGTCGCCGTGTCCCATCGCGGCAAGCACCCAGAGCAGATCGGCGGTCAATAGCGGATCGATTCCCTTGAGCATGTTCGGTTATCCAGTGGGTCGCGCAGGCACCGGCCGCTTGCGTTCGAGGTAGACGCGCTGCGCGTTGCCGCCCAGCACTCCAGCCTGGGCCGTGGCAGGTAGCTGCGCGAGCAAGGCAAGCGATGTCGCGCGCCAGCGATCGTACCCGCCGGCCAGGTTCACCACGGGCCAGTCGCTGCCCCACAGCACGCGCTCGGTGCCAAACGTCCCGAGGACGGTTTCGGCGAAGGGGCGAAGCGAATCGAGGGTCCAGTCCCGCCGGGCTTCCGTGACCATACCCGAGAGCTTGCAATGCACGCGCGGCGACGAGGCGACGGCGGCCAGCTCATCGCGCCATGGCGCTACTGCAGACGGGCCCTCGCGGATCGCGGGCTTGGCCGCGTGGTCGATCACCACCCGCAGGTCCGGATGGCGATCGAGCACGTGCGCCACGCGCGACAGATGCCGCGGCAGCACCAGCGCGTCGAACACGAGGCCGTGCGCGATCAACGCGCGGAACGCGGGCGCAAGCGAGGGTCGCAGCAGCCAGTCGTCGTCGGCAATGTCCTGAACCATCGGGCGCAACCCGACGAGCGTCGGGTCCGTTGCGAGGCGGGCGATCGCATCCGGCGCGTCGGGCCCGTCGAAATCGACCCAGCCGACGACGCCCGCCACGAACGGTGTGCGCGCCGCGATGTCGAGCAGGAACTTCGTTTCGGCGACCGTTGGCGCGGCCTGCACGAGGATCGTCTGCCCGATGTCACAGGCGGCAAGGAGCGGCGCGAGATCCTCGGGCATGAAGTCGCGGTAGATCGGCTCGAGCGCCGGCTTGAGCCAGCCGTAGTCGCCGCGGTCGACACGCCAGAAGTGCTGGTGGGCGTCGATGACAGGGATGCTTCGGTAGACCTCCACGCTTGCGGCTTGCGCCGGTTCGCCGCGCTCGCGCGGACGTCCTCGGGACCGCCGCTCGGCGCTCATCGCGGCAGCGGCGCGTCGGAGCGCAGCAGGCCGGCCGCGACGAGGTCGGACCAGAGCGCGCGCGGGACAGGCGTCGTCAGCGCAGCCACGTTGCGCGTGACTTCACCGGCTGCGACGGCGCCGAGCACGGCGCTCGCGACGGCAGGATGGCCGAAGATGAAGTTAAGCGCCGCAACGGCGAGCGGTACACCGTGCGCAGCGCAGACCGCCTCGATCGCGCGCACGCGCGCGAGGACGTGACCGGGCGCGTCGGCGTAGTCGTACTTCGCGCCCGGCACCGCACCCGTCGCAAGGATGCCGGAGTTGAAGACGCCTCCGAGCATGACGCCGATGCCTCGCTGCTGCGCGAGCGGCAGGAACTCGTCGAGTGCGGGCTGCTCGAGCAGCGAATAGCGGCCGGCGAGCAGCATGCAGTCGAAATCGCCGGCGTGGGCGAAGCGCGCGCACATGTCGGCCTCGTTCACGCCCACGCCGATCGCACGGATCGCCTTTTCCTCTTTCAGGCGCACGAGCGCGCGATACGAGCCCTCCATCGTTTCGCGGAAGCGGCAATCGACATTCGCAGCACCGTGCGTGCGTGCGTCGACGTCGTGGATCAGCAGGATGTCGATGCGGTCGGTGCAAAGTCGCAGCAGCGACTGCTCGAACGCACGCAGCGTGCCGTCGTACGAATAGTCGATGACGGCCTGGTGCGGCAAGCCACCGAGGTAGCCGGAGCCATCGCCCCGGCCGCCCCGTGGATTCATCCAGCGTCCGACCTTGGTGGACAGCACGAAGCGCTCGCGGGGCACTTGCCGCAACACCGTGCCAAGCCGGTGCTCGGCGAGCCCGTGGCCGTAGAGCGGAGCGACGTCGAACAGCGTGATACCGGCGTCGATCGCCGCCTTCACGGCAGCGAGCGCCTGATCTTCGGGCACGCGCGCGTACAGGTCGCCGAGCGGGGCCGCGCCGAATCCGAGCGCGGATACGGTCAGTCCCGTCTGGCCGAGCGTACGCGCGGGTATGCCAGCGTCCATGATCCCTCCTTTGGCGCGCAATTTAGCACTCGTCCGTGGTCCGCCCACGGCGTCGCCGTCGTGGCGGCGAGGCGCGTTCCCCGGAAGCGCGCACGGGATGCGGCGAGGCGCGCCAATCGATCGCGTTGGCGCCCTGCGATTGCCTGAAATCCGGTGCCGCGACGGGGACGACGCAACTTACGCGGCGGCCGCTTGATCCAGGGCAATACGCTTGCGCAACAGTGCGCTATCGTATGTTTGGATCAGCGGAACTCTCGACCGGGCGGTCGGGCACCCACTGGTTCTCCGGCGAAGGAGGGGTCCCATGAGAACCCTTACACGTTGGAATCCGTTCCGCGAAATGACCCGCTTCGATCCGTTCGGGGATTTGGGCTATCTGTGGAAGGAGTTTCCCACTCCCACCCTGATTCCCGAAACCGAGCCGATGATGCGGATGGAAGTCACCGAGAACGACACCGGCTATCTCGTGAAGGCTGAGATCCCGGGGGTCAACAAGGATGACATCGAAGTCTCGGTGGACGGCAACGTCGTCACCGTCTGCGCGGAAGTCAAGCGCGAAAAAGAAGCCAAGGAAGGCGAGAAGATGCTGCGTACCGAACGCTACTATGGCGCGGTCACACGCACGTTCACGCTGCCCATGGACGTCGAATTCGCCAAGGCCGAAGCGAAGTACGAAAACGGCGTGCTGTTGCTGACGCTGCCCAAGGCACCGGGCACCGAAGTGCACAAGCTGCCGATCCACTAGGCCGTTCGCAAGACGGAACCGGAGGGCCCGCCCGCAGGGGCGGGCCTTTTGCTATGCGTGCATCATCGGCCTCGGCGCCCGCGCGCGAGCAGCCGCTCGATCGTGGGCAGGCCGTTCGGCATGCGCGGCGGTGAGGCGAGCCAGCCGAAGGCCACTCCGATTGCATTCGCCACCATGTCGAGCACGTCGAACGTGCGCCATGGGGTGAGACCCTGCGCGCACTCGATCGTGACGCCGAGCAGGCACAGCGCCAGCGCAACGTATCGTCGCGTTCCCTCGTCGTACTGGATCCGCGCGAACCACCCCATCAGCACGGCGTAGGCAAGCCCGTGTCCCGACCAGTTGCTGGGATCGAGTCGCAGCTCCGGCGGCTCGGGGGTAAGAGACAACCAGATGACCGCTGCGACGCCGAAGAACCCGACCCCGCGCCACAGGTCGGCATGGCGCAGCCCCGGTCCGCGCAGACGGTCGATCATCGGGTGCACCGCGTGAGGTGATGCGCTGGATCGCTCATGCACGCTTTGCCGCCGCCTCGCCCTGCACGCGCAGCGCGTCGAGCGAGGCGTTCATCGTGAGCGCCTGCGGGTCGAGCTTGACATGCAGCAGCGCCGGACGTCCCGAGGCGAGCGCCCGCTCGAACGCCGGTGCGAATTCACCGGTGCGAGCAATGGTCTCGCCCAGGGCCCCGTAGGCCCGGGCGAGCGCCGCGAAATCGGGATTGCGCAGATCGCTGCCCGAAACGCGCCCCGGGTAGTCGCGCTCCTGGTGCATGCGGATCGTGCCGTACATGCCGTTGTCGATGACGACGAAGACGACGGCCGCGCCGTACTGGACCGCGGTCGCCAGTTCCTGTCCGTTCATCAGGAAGCAGCCGTCGCCACTCCACGCGATCACCGGGCGCTCCGGATGGACGAGCTTGGCGGCGATTGCCGCCGGCACGCCGTAGCCCATGGCGCCGGAATAGGGCGCGAGCTGGTTGCGGAACTGCCGGTAGCGGTAGACGCGATGCAGCCACGTCGTGTAGTTTCCCGCGCCATTGCAGAGAATGGCGTCATCCGGCAACCGCTCATCCAGCCACTGCACGATCCGCCAGAGGTCCACCGCGCCCGGCACCGCGCGCGGCGCCCGCCACGCCTCGTAGTCATCGTGCGCGGCGCGCGCCTGCTCGGCAACCGCTTGGGAGCCGAGCACCGGGAGCTCCGCCATCGCGTCGAGAAAGGTGCCGGGCGTGGAGGCGATCGCGAGTGCGGGCTGGTAGACGCGGCCAAGTTCGGCGGCGTCGGGATGGACGTGCAGCAGCGATTGTCGTGGCGCCGGCGCATCGAGCAGCGTGTAGCCGGACGTCGTCATCTCGCCCAGCCGCTCGCCGATCACGAGCAGCACGTCGGCTTCACGCACGCGCGCTGCAAGCTTCGGATTGATGCCGATGCCGACATCGCCTGCGTAACAGCGATGGCGGTTGTCGAACAGGTCCTGATGACGAAACGCGCAGGCGATCGGCAGCGCATTGCGCAGGGCGAGCCGCTCGAGCGCCGAACACGCAGCCGGATCCCAACGGCTGCCGCCGACGATGACGAGCGGCCGCTCCGCGCGAGCGAGCGCGGCATGCGCGGCAGCGACGAGCGCCGGATCGGCCGCGGCCGCGATCGGCTCGACACGCGGCGGGTCGGCCACCGCCGCACGCGCGGACAGCATGTCTTCGGGCAGCGCAAGCACCACCGGGCCGGGCCGGCCGGACATCGCGAGCCGGTACGCGTGCGCTACGTACTCCGGAATCCGTTCCGGCCGGTCGATCTGCGCCGCCCACTTGGCGATGCTGCCGTACATGCGACGGTAGTCGATCTCCTGGAACGCCTCGCGATCGGTCATGTCGGAACCGACCTGGCCGATCAGCACGACCATCGGTGTCGAATCCTGCTGGGCGGTGTGGATTCCGATCGCGGCATTGCTGGCACCGGGACCGCGCGTCACGAGCACGACACCCGGCCGGCCGGTCAGCTTGCCGTAGGCTTCGGCCATGTAGGCAGCCCCGCCTTCCTGACGGCAGACGATAAAGCGCAGGCGGTCGGCAACGTCGAAGAGCGCATCGAGCACCGCGAGGTAGCTCTCGCCGGGAACGCCGAACGCATGCGTCGCGCCTTGCGCGAGCAGGCTTGCGACGAGGATCTCGCCGCCGGTGCGGTCTTTCATCGGGAGCGGGCGAAAAGCAGGGGGGCGAGATTCCATTTTACGCGAGGTGACGCGAGGCTCCGCCTATAATCGCCGCACCCGGCACCCGGCGCTCGACCACGACCCCGCTTACCCGCCATGGCTTCCTCCACCGCAGCAGCAGCGACGACGGCGACGGCCCTGGTGCCGTCTGCTCCGACCCATCTGCCGGTCACCGCGGGCACGTTGCTCGACGCCTCGCTGTACGCGGGTCTCGCCGTCCTGTTTTGCGCGATCGCGCTGCTGCTGCCGCCGGAGCGCCGGCGCGGGCTGATCGGCTCGGCGCTGCTCGCGGTTGTCGTGCTGCTCGGCCTCTGGCTGTTCGCGCAGGTCGGCGATGCGATCGGTAGCGCGACGCTCTACGAAATCATCCGCGAAGCGCTGCTGGCACTGCTTGCCTTCGCCGTGATCCGCTCGACGCTGATCTTCGTCACGCGCGTGCTGCTGATGCGGTTCCAGGTGCCGCATATCCTGGCCGACGTCCTGCTGACGCTCGGCCTGCTCGTCTACATGCTCTACCGGTTGAACGTGATCGGCGTCAACCTGGCGGGGATCCTGACGACGTCCGCGGTCATCACCGGCGCGATCGCCTTCTCCGCGCAGGAGATCCTGGGTGCGCTCTGGGCCGGGCTTGCGCTGCAGGGGGAGCGCACATTGCGCCAGGGCGACTGGATCCGCTTCAACGACAAGCTCGGGCAGGTCGTGCAATTGCGCTGGCGTTCGACCGCGATTGCCACGTGCGACCACGAAACGATCATCATCCCGAACGCGGCGCTGATGAAGGACAAGATCCATCTCGTCGGGCGGCACGGCGACGAATCGTCCAACCAGCGTCGGCACATCCCGTTCAGCGTCAGCTATTCCAACGCGCCGAACGACGTAATCCGGATCGTGAAACACGCGCTGCAGCGGGCCGCCATCCACAACGTGGCGAAGGAGCCGGCCCCGTTCTGCGTCTGCAAAGGGTTCGAGGAGAGCGGCATCGGCTACGAGGTCCTCTACCACATCCAGGACCTGCACCATTACACGGAGACGGACTCGGCGGTGCTCGCGCACATCTTCGCGGCGCTGCAGCGCGAGGAGATGACGATTCCGTTCCCGCACCGCGTCGTCCAGTCGCTCGATCAGACGCTCGAGCGGCAGGAGCGGCGCGAGAGCCAGAGGCGCCACGCGATCATCGACCAGATTCCGCTGTTCGCGCCGCTCAACGAGGCGGAGCGGGAAACGCTCGCCAGCGCACTGCAGGCCTGCCCGTTCGTCGCCGACGATCTGCTGTTCCGCCAGGGAGAGCCGGCCGATTCGCTTTACGTGCTCGCTTCAGGTCACCTGCAGGTGTTTCACGAGGACGCGAATGGCGAGCGCCACCCGCTCGCCGAGCTGCACGCGCCCTCATACTTCGGCGAGCGGGGATTGCTGCTCGGCCAGCCGCGTGGCGCCACCATTGTCGCGACGCGGGACTCGCTCTGCTACCGGCTCGACAAGAACGGCTTCGATGCAATCCTGCGCGGCCGGCCGGAGATCGTCCTGGACCTGTCGAACGTGCTGGTGCAGCGGCAAGCCGAGAACGATGCGCGGCTGCAGGCGCTCGATGCCGAGGCGCGCGCCCGCCAATCGTCGAGCCACGCGGCGGAATTCGTGCGGATGATCCGCGGCTTCTTCGGGCTGGGCGGCGGCACCGGCGCACCGCCTGCGTAGGGAGCCTCTACCGTCCGGCGATCAGTTCCTCGCGCCGCAGCGCGAACACGCTGTCCTCCAAGCCCTCGGTTTGCAGCCACAGGAACGGCAGGCGCGGGAATGCCGCTTCGGCCGCCGCGCGGCTGTGGCCGACCTCGACCACCAGCAGGCCGCGCGGGTTCATGAAGCGCGGCGCCTCCTTGATGATCGTGCGCACTGCGTCCATGCCGTCGTCGCCCCCGGCAAGCCCGAGCGCGGGCTCGTGCCGGTACTCGCGCGGCAGCATTTCCATCGCGACGGACGTCACGTAGGGCGGGTTGCTGATGACGAGGTCATAGCTCTTCTCCTCCGAGACGTTGGAAAAGAGGTCGGAGCGGATGAGGTTGATCCGGTCGGCAAGGCCGTAGTCGCTGACATTGCGCTGTGCCACCGCGAGCGCGTCGGAGGAGATGTCGACGGCATCGACGTCGGCATTGGGATAGGCATGCGCAAGCAGGATCGCGAGGCAGCCCGAACCGGTGCAGAGATCGAGCGCCGTCGTGATGTCCTTGGGGTCGCCCAGGAGGGGCGCAAGGCCGTCGGGCAGCAGCTGGGCGATGTGCGAGCGCGGGATCAACACCCGCTCGTCCACGTAGAAGCGGAACTCCCCCAGCCATGCCTCGTGCGTCAGATAGGCGGCGGGAACGCGTTCGTCGATGCGGCGGCTGAAGACATGCGCGACATGCTGCCGCTCGGGTTGGGTGAGACGCGCATCGAGGAACGGCTCGAGCCGATCGAGCGGCAGGTGAAGCGCATGCAGCAGCAGATAGGCGGCTTCGTCGTAGGCGTTGACGGTGCCGTGTCCGAAGTGCAGATTCGCCTCGCCGAAGCGCGTGACCGCGTAGCGCAACCAGTCGCGCAGCGTCTCCAGCTCGTTCACCGGCATGCTCATTTGAAATTGCCCGGCGCGAAGCGCCGGCACTTCATTTCCCCTCTCCTGACGAGGGCAGGAAACGGGGCCAGGGGATCATGCGGCATGTGCAAGCCGCTCGAGGATCGTGCGGTAGATCGCCGCAAGCGGCTCGAGGTCGGTGACGGCGATGCGCTCGTCGACCTTGTGGATTGTCGCGTTGACCGGCCCGAGCTCGACCACTTCCCTGCAGATGTCGGCGATGAACCGGCCGTCGGATGTGCCGCCGGTGCACGACAGCGTCGGCGCGCGGCCGCAGTGCGCACGCACCGCCTCGGTCGCGACCTCCACGAGCCGCCCGGGTGGCGTGTAATACGGCTTGCCGGACGACGGAAAGGCGAGTTCGTAATCGATGCCATGTCGCGAAAGCACGCGTTCGAGCGCCGCGACGAGCTCCTCGGGGGTGCTCGAGCGTCCATAGCGCCAGTTGAACGTGAGCTCCAGCGTGCCGGGAATCACGTTGGTGGCGCCGGTGCCGGCGTGGATGTTCGAGCACTGGAACGCGGTGGCGGGGAAGAAGTCGTCGCCCGCATCCCAGCGCATCGCCGTGAGCTCGGCGAGCGCGGGCGCGATCAGGTGGATCGGGTTCCTGGCGAGGTGCGGATAGGCGACGTGCCCCTGCACCCCCTTGACGCGGAGCAGCCCGGAAAGCGTACCGCGGCGGCCATTCTTGATGACGTCGCCGAGCGCCGTCTCCGAGGACGGCTCGCCCACGACACAGTAGTCGATGCGCTCGCCGCGTTGCGCCAGCGCTTCGACGACTCGGACCGTGCCATCGGTGGCCGGTCCTTCCTCGTCGGACGTCACCAGCAGCCCGATCGACGCGCCGTCCGCCGGATGCGCTGCGACGAATCCCTCGATCGCGGTCACGAATGCCGCGAGCGAACTCTTCATGTCGGCGGCGCCCCGGCCGTAGAGCCACCCGTCGCGGACCTCGGGGACGAAAGGGTCGGAGCACCACGCCTCGCGCGGGCCCGTGGGAACGACGTCGCTGTGCCCGGCGAAACAGACGAGCGGAGCGGCGTTGCCGCGCCGCGCCCATAGATTGGTGACGCCGTTCCCCCGGATCGTCTGGCACCGGAAGCCGAGCGGTGCGAGGCGCGCGGCGATGATGTCCTGGCAGCCATCGTCGTCGGGCGTCACCGAGCGGCGGCGGATCAGCTCGCAGGCGAGTGCCAGCGTAGGTTGCGAACCGGCATCCATGCGGGCGATGTTAGCAAAACGCCGGGCCGCGCCGCGGGCGGGCGCCTTCGGCACACGCGCGGCAGGACGCGGGCTACGGCCGCTCGAGCAGTTCGGGCTCGATCGACAACGATCCGAAGTCGGCGGATGAACGCTTGGACTCGCTCCCGGCCGGCCTGTCCATCGAGTCGACGCGCGACGTGGGGCTGCTCTGGTTGATCTGCCAGGCGAGGTTGGTCGGCGAGTCGGAGGCGGTCATTGCCTCGTCGTAGGTCAGCACGCCGTCGAGGTGCAGCCGGCACAGCGACTGCTCGAAGGTCTGCGATCCCGGATAGAGCGACTGCTCCATCGCCTCCTTGATCTGCTGGAACTCGCCGTTCTTGATCAGCTCGGCGATGAGCGCGGTGTTGAGCAGGACTTCGGTTGCCGGTTGCTGCACGCCGTCGCGGTTGCGCACGAGGCGCTGGCAGACGATCGCGCGGAGGCCGATCGACAGGTCGGACAGCACCGCGGAGCGCGCGTCGTAGGGGAACAGGTTGATGATCCGGGACAGCGCGTGGTAGCTGTTGTTGGCGTGGATCGTCGACAGGCAGAGGTGTCCGGTCAGCGTGTGCAGCAGCGCCGACTGCATCGTCTCCTTGTCGCGGATTTCGCCGATCATGATGAGGTCGGGCGCCTCGCGCAGCGCGTTCTGCAGCGCGAGTTGGTAGTTCTGCGTGTCCACGCCGATTTCGCGCTGGTTGACGAGCGATTGCTTGTGCTCGAACAGGTATTCGATCGGATCCTCGATCGTCAGGATGTGGCCCGAGCGATTCTGGTTGCGATGGTCGATCATCGCGGCCATCGTCGTCGACTTGCCGGAACCGGTCGAACCTGCGATCAGGATCAGGCCGCGTTTTGCCATCACGAGGTCGAGGAGCACCGGCGGGAGCTTCAGCTGCTCGAACGGCGGCACGGTGTTGCGCACGAAGCGGATGACAAGCGATATCGAGCCGCGCTGCCGGAAGATGTTGATACGGAAATTGCCGACCGAGCGGTCGAGGTAGGAGATGTTCATTTCCATCTCGCTCTCGAACTCCCGCGCCTGCTCCTTGTTCATGAGCTCGTAGGCGATCCGGCGCACAGTCTCCATGTCCATGGGCTGGGTCGAGACCGGCGAAACGATGCCGTTCACCTTGAGGTTGATCGGCGCACCGCAGGAGATGAACAGGTCGGATGCCTGCTTCTCCGCCATCAGCTTGAACAGTCGGTCGAGGTACATGGTCGTCCCGCGGCTACAATGGAACTTCGGCTGCGCATTACGTCGCGTCGCAGGTTTCCATGATAATGTCATGAACTGTCGAGGATTTCCATCGGTGCCTGCCGGCCGGCCGGCCGGCGCCGTGTCCCGGACGCAACACCGAGTCCCCGTTTGCGCGAAAACATGCTGGCAATCATCGGCGGCAGTGGCCTGACGCGGCTTTCCACGCTCGCGGTCGCGCATCGCGAGGTGGTCCGCACACCTTACGGCGAGCCGTCCTCGGCCCTCTTGTTCGGGCAGATCGCCGGGCGCGACGCCGTATTCGTCGCCCGGCACGGTCACGGGCACACGATCCCTCCGCATCGTGTGAACTACAGGGCCAACCTGTGGGCGTTGAAGCAGCGCGGCGCAAGCGCGGTCGTCGCGGTCGCCTCGGTGGGCGGCATTCGGGGCCATGCGCCCGGCGAGCTCGTGCTGCCGCACCAGCTCATCGACTATACGTCCGGGCGCGACCAGACGTTCTTCGACGGGGGCGACCAGAAGGTCGTTCACGTGGACTTCACCCATCCCTACACGCCGGCGTTGCGGAACGCGTGCCTCGACGCCGCGCGGCGTGCGGAAATCGCATTGAGTGACGGCGGCGTCTACGGCGCCGTGTCGGGGCCACGGCTCGAGAGCGCGGCGGAAATCGACCGGATGGAACGTGACGGGGCAACGATGGTGGGCATGACCGGGATGCCGGAGGCCGCGCTTGCGCGCGAGCTGGAGCTGCCCTATGCGGCCATTGCGGTGGTCGTCAATCACGCCGCCGGACGCGGCGACAGCGCCCAGGCGATCTCGATGGAAGCGCTGGTGCGGACACTCGAAGCCGGCATGACGCGCGTGCGTGCGCTGCTCGAGCATCTGGTAACCGACTGAACGGGGCATTCGTCGATCGCCCAGTCGCCGAAGCGGCGCCTCGACCGGCGAAGACGTCGAATGTGAATTGCAGAACGCGATTGCGCCGATTGCGAAGCCATGATCCGAGACGTGCTGCGCATGGGAGACCCGCGGCTGTGGCAGAGGTCGCAGCCGGTCGAGGACTTCGGCACGCGGGAACTGGAGTCGCTGCTGCAGGACCTGCGCGACACGATGCACGCGAACAGCGGCGCTGGACTGGCGGCGCCTCAGATCGGTGTCCCGCTGCGCGTCGTGATCTTCGGCGTGGAATCCAATCCGCGCTACCCCGATGCCGAGGAGGTGCCGTACACCGAACTCGTCAATCCGGTGCTGACGCCGCTGACCGAGGCGGTGGAGGAGGGCTGGGAAGGCTGTCTTTCCGTCCCCGGCCTGCGCGGCGTCGTGCCTCGTTATACCGCGTTGCGGTACGAGGGTTTCGACCCTCGCGGTCATCCGATCCGGCGCGAAGTCACCGGATTCCACGCCCGTGTCGTGCAACACGAGTGCGATCACCTCGACGGCATTCTCTACCCGATGCGGATGAAGGACTTCTCGCGCTTCGGCTTCACCGACATCCTGTTTCCCGACGTGGCTGCCGAGGAGGACTGACCGTCCTCCCACCACGATGCCGTTTCGCTCGCTCGCACAACCGGCGGCTTGACGGGGGCGGCCACGTCGCAAACGGCGCGCGACTGAAAGAGTCGCTCGCGACTCTGATCGGCGCGCTTGGTGCTCGTGAGGCACGGGGGGGGGCACGGCCGGAGCCGTCAGGTGGCGTGCTGCGCAGTGGAAAGCGTCGCGAGCAGGGCCGGATGCGAGGCCGATTTGGACAACTGGGGCAGCGAGGAGCGAGATAGTACTTAGCAGTACAGCGAGCGCCGAGCGAGCACACAACGAAGCAGACGGCTCGCGCAGCAGCTTTACACGCGCAGCTGATCGTAGAGGGCGGTTTCGAGCTTCAATAACGCCTGCTCGTCGTGCAGGCGCGCGCCATCGATCAGGAACACGTCCTCCGCGCGCTCGCCCAGCGTGTTGATCTTCGCGCTCGCGACGTTGACGTTCGCCGTCGCGAGCACGTAGGCGATGCGCGCGAGCAGGCCCGGCCGGTCGCCCGCGACCACTTCCAGGATGTAGTGGGTGCCCTTGTCGTCGGGGAAGATGCGCACCTCCGGCGACAGCGGGAAATGCCTCAGCTGCCGGCTCACCCGCCCTCCGGTCGGCGGCTCCACGGGCACATGCTCGACCAGCAGGACGGTCAGCTCGTGTTCGACATACTGGATCGTGTCGCGATACGAGATCTCCGCCTGCGACGGGTCCTGCACCATGAACGTGTCGAGCGCATAGCCGTGCTGCGTCGTGTGCACCTTGGCCTCGAGAATCGAGAGCCCGGAGCGGCCGAAGAACCCGCAAACGCGCGCGAACAACTCCTTCTGATCGGGCAGGTAGACGAATACCTGCAGCCCGACGCCGGTGCGCGCGAGGCGCGCCTTGACCACCGGGCTTTCGCGGTCGACGCGCCAGTACAGATGGCGGGCGTGCCAGGCGATTTCGTCCGCGGTGTGACGCTGGAAGTAGGGCGTGTCGAGGTGGCGCCACAGACCGTCCTCGGTGTTCTCCGGCACCGCATAAAGCCGAAGCAGGCGCCGCGCTTCGGTCTGCCGTTGCTGGAGGCTGTCCTGCAGCGTGCGCTGCGCGCCTTCGCCGCCCAGTACGCGGCGGGTCGCGTGGAACAGATCCTCGAGCAATTGCGCCTTCCAGGCGCTCCACACCCTGGGGCTCGTGCCGCGGATGTCGGCCACGGTGAGCAGATAGAGCGCATCGAGCCTGCGCTTGTCGCGCACATTGCGCGCGAATGCCTCGATCACCGCCGGGTCGGACAGGTCCTGCTTCTGCGCGACGGCCGACATCGTCAGATGGTGCAGGACCAGCCAGGCGACGAGATCGGCGTCCGCATCCTCGAGCCCGTGCTCGCGGCAGAAGCGCAGGGCGTCGCGCGCGCCGAGCCGTGAATGATCGCCGCCGCGTCCTTTGGCGATGTCGTGGAAGAGTCCCGCCAAGTAAAGCACTTCCTTGCGTTCGAAATCCGCGATCAGGCGCGAGCACAGCGGGTATTCGTGCGCGTGCTGCGCCTCGGTGAATCGGCGCAGGTTACGGACCACCATCAGGATGTGCTCGTCGACGGTGTAGACGTGGAAGAGGTCGTGCTGCATCTGCCCGACGACCCGGCCGAACGCGGGGAGATAGGCGCCGAGCACGCCGAACAGGTTCATGCGCCGCAGCTCGTGCGTGAGTCCGCGCGACGCGCGGAACAGCTGCAGGAAAGCGGCGCGGTTTGCCGGGTCGCGCCGGAACGCGGCGCCGATGCGCGCGCGGTTGCGCGACAGCGCGCGCAGCGTCCGCGCCGACATGCCCTTGAGCTCCGGGTACCGCTGCATCAGCAGAAACGCATCGAGCATCGTGACGGGCCGCTGCGCGAACAGCTGCTCGTCGCGCACGTGCAGGAGCTCGTCGATCGCGACGAAGTGCTCGTCGATCGGCCGCGGCTCCATGTAGATCGGCAGGACGCGCTGATGCAGGTTCTGGAGCAAGATCGTGTTGAGCTGCCGGACGAACCGGGCCGCGCGATAGTAACGCTGCATGAGCTGCTCGGAGGCGCGCCTCGCCGGCGTGTCGGAGAGCCCCAGTTCGCGCGCGAGCGCGGTCTGCTGATCGAAGATGAGCCGATCCTCGCGGCGCCCGGCGAGGTAATGCAGCCGCACGCGCAGGTCGCCGATCAGCCGCTCGTGCCTGGACGCCGCATGCGCCTCGGCCCGGGTCATCAGGCCGGCCGCTGCAAGCTCGCCCCAGGTCCTGCCGAACCCTGCGGCGCGGGCGATCCAGATCACCGTCTGCAGGTCGCGCAAGCCCCCCGGGTTCTCCTTGACGTTGGGCTCGAGGCTGTAGGCCGCGTCGTGATACTTGAGGTGGCGTTGCTGCTGTTCGAGAAGCTTTGCCGAATAGAACGCCGGGACATCGAGCGTCTCGGAGAAGACGCGCCCGAACTCGGCGTGCAGGCGACGCGCGCCGGCGACTAAGCGGTGCTCGAGAAAACTGGTCCGCACGGTTACATCGCCCACCATATCGGCGGCGCACTCGGCGACCGTGCGCACCGAATGACCGATCTCGAGACCGATGTCCCAGAGCGAGGCGAGGAAGCGCTCGATCGCGGACTTGGCCGGCGCGGAAAGCTCGTCCGGAACGAGGATCAGCACGTCGACGTCAGAGTGCGGGAAGAGCTGACCCCGACCGTAGCCTCCGACCGCGAGAAGCGCGACTCCGGACGGAAGCTTCGCCTCCACCCACATGCCCCGCAGCACGCGGTCGACGAGCCGTGCGTGCTCGCGCAGCAGCCGCGGCGTGTCCGGGCGACCGACGAAAGCCTCGCGCAGCAACGCCACGGCCGCGCTGCAGTTCGCTGCGCCACTGCGCGATCACCGCCGGAGGCTGCGCCCGACCGGATGCCGGCGTCGCGACAGGGGTGGCCATTCGGAGCTAGGAGGCGGGCGGCGGCGGTGGCGTGCCGGCCGAAACGGTGAGGACCTCGAAGCCATCGGCCGTCACGAGCACCGTGTGCTCCCACTGCGCCGACAGCGAATGGTCGGAGGTGACGATCGTCCAGCCGTCGGCAAGGCTGCGAATGCCGGGTCGGCCGGCATTGATCATCGGCTCGATCGTGAAGATCATGCCTGCCTGCAACTTGAGGCCCGTGCCCGGGCGCCCGTAGTGCAGCACCTGGGGCTCCTCGTGGAACTGACGGCCGATGCCGTGCCCGCAGAACTCCCGCACGATCGAGTAGCCATGCGACTCGGCGTGCCGCTGGATCGTGTGGCCGATGTCCCCCAGGTGCGCGCCCGGCCGCACCGTGCGGATGCCGCGCCACATGGCCTCGTACGTGACGCTCACGAGCCGCCGCGCCTGGATCGACGGCGTGCCGATCACGAACATGCGGCTCGTGTCGCCGTGGAAGCCGTCCTTGATCACGGTGACGTCGATGTTGACGATGTCGCCGGACTTGAGCTTCCTCTCGCCCGGAATGCCGTGGCAGACGACGTGGTTGACGGACGTGCAGAGCGACGCCGGGAACGGCCGGTGACCGGGCGGCGCATAGTTGAGCGTCGCTGGAACGGTCTGCTGCACGTTGATCATGTAGTCGTGCGCGAGCCGGTCGATCTCGCCGGTCGCCACGCCCGCCTGCACGTGCGGAGTAAGGTGATCGAGAAGCTCGGAGGCGAGCCGGCCTGCCTCGCGCATCTTCGAGATCTCCTCGGCGGACTTGATCGAAACGGACATCGCGTCGTCGCGCATCGCCGAAGGGTCAGGCCCGCAGCAGCTCGTTGATGCTGGTCTTCGCACGGGTCTTCGCGTCCACCTGCTTGACGATGACCGCGCAGTAGAGGTTGCACGAGCCTTCTCCGGACGGCAGGCTGCCTGCGACGACGACGGAGCCCGCGGGCACCCGGCCGTAGCTCGTTTCACCGGTGGCCCGGTGGTAGATACGCGTGCTCTGGCCGATGAAGACGCCCATGCCGAGCACCGAGTTCTCCTCGACAACGACGCCTTCGACAACCTCCGACCGCGCGCCGATGAAGCAGTTGTCCTCGATGATCGTCGGGTTCGCCTGCAGAGGTTCCAGCACGCCGCCGATGCCGACGCCTCCCGAGAGATGCACATTCCTGCCGATCTGCGCGCAGGAGCCGACCGTGGCCCATGTGTCGACCATCGTGCCCTCGTCCACGTAGGCCCCGATGTTGACGTACGAGGGCATCAGCACGACGTTGCGGGCGATGAACGCGCCGCGCCGGGCCACCGCGGGCGGCACCACGCGCACGCCGGTCGCTGCCAGCTCGGCGTCGCTCATGCCGGCGAACTTGGTCGGCACCTTGTCGTAGAACGCGAACGGCGGCTTGTCGCCGGGCACGCGCAGCGCCGTGTTGTCGGCGAGCCGGAAAGACAGAAGCACCGCCTTCTTGATCCACTGATGCGTGGTCCATGCGCCGTCGACCTTCTCGGCGACGCGCAGCCGCCCCGCATCGAGCTCGGCGATCACGTGCGCGACCGCGTCGCGGACCGCCGCGGGCGCTCCGGCCGGCGAGAGATCGCCGCGCGTCTCCCACGCGGCGTCGATGGTCGTTTGCAGGGTATCCATGGGTCGGGCAAAAAGTTGCAATGTTACCGCGGGTCGGCTTCGCGTGCCGTTCCGGCAAGCGCCCGCCGGTAGTACGGCGTCAGGAGCGCGGGCAATGTGTACATGGGGATCTGCGCGAGCGCGAAAAAGACGGTCACCTCGAACGGTGCGCGGCCTTGCAGCGCGACCAGCACGAGTCCCATGTTGCAGTTGCCCGAGAGCAGCGCGACCGTCAGCGCGCCCCGCGTCCCCAGCCGGCGAAATGCCAGGTATCCCGCCGCCTGCAGCAGCAGGTTGAACGCGAACGCCGCCGCGGTGGCGAGGAGCACGTATGCAGGCCGTTCGAACGCATAGACCGTCACTCCGTCCATGATCGCGAGCCCGAAGAGAACGAGGTTGACGACCGTGAGCCCATCCAGCAACTCCCGCGCCCGGGTGAGGGCCGCCGACGGCACCAGCCGGCGGATCAGCCACGCGACCGCGAACGCGCCGCCGACGAGCGCCGCCAGACGACCCATGAACGGCACGAGCCCGATCTCGAGGGAAAGGCCGAGGAACACGAACGCCATCGTGGGCAGCGTCAGCGGCACGATTGCAGTGGAGAGCAGCACCGCGACGATGGCGAGCGTCGCGTCCAGCCCGACGATCAGCGCGATCGCCACGCTCGACACGATCGGCGAGGAGGCGCCCATCAGCACCAGCGCCTGGCGCAAGCTGTCCGGCATGCCGAGGCCCACGAGCGCCGTTGCGAGCACGAAGACCAGCGCGGGGCATGCGCCGAGCAGCCACGCGAGCAGGATCAGCGCGAGCCGCGGACGATGCCGATAGGCCGCGATCGCGCCCCAGTCGAGACGGACGAGCGCGAGCGTCAGCGGGATCAGCAGCGTCGGGACGAGCAGCGGCTTTGCAAGCGCCGCGAGCGGCGGGATGGCGAGCCCGATCAGCACGCCGGCCGCCATGAAGGCCGTGGCATGGCGACCGATGAACGCGAGTGGGAGCATCGAAAGGGATTTCGCAGGCGCCGCTCGAACGCAACGTGCGCCGCCGCGCGACCGCAGCGACAGGCCCTAGAGACGACCGGTGAAGGCGACGATGCGCTCGGCCGCCTCGGTGCACAAGTCGAGATCGGCCACCAATGCGATCCGCACGCGACCGGCGCCGGGGTTCATGCCACCCGATTCACGACCGAGATAGGTTCCGGGAAGCACCGTGACGTTCTCCTCCGCGTAGAGGCGCCGCGCGAACTCGGCATCGTCGATCGGCGTGCGTGCCCACAGGTAGAAGGCGGCATCGGGCATCGCGCACGGGAGCACGGCCGCAATCCGCGGCTGCAGCGCCGCAAACTTCATCGTGTATTGCCGGCGATTGTCGATCACGTGCGCCTCGTCGCGCCATGCGGCAAGGCTTGCGGCCGCTACCGTCTGGGACATCGCCCCGCCGTGATAGGTCCGGTAGAGCAGGAACGCCTTGACGAGCGCCGCGTCGCCGGCGACGTAGCCGGAGCGCAATCCGGGCGCGTTCGAGCGCTTCGAAAGGCTACCGAACACGAGCAGGCGCCGGTAGTCGTCACGACCCAGGGCGCGCGCCGCCTGCAGCGCGCCAAGGGGCGGCTTCGCCTCGTCGAAATAGATCTCGCAGTAGCACTCGTCGGCGGCGATCACGAAGCCGTGGCGGTCCGAAAGCGCGAAGAGGCGCTGCCACTCGGCCTGGGTCAGCACGCGGCCGGTCGGGTTGTCGGGCGAGCACACGTAGAGCAGCTGCGTCCGTTGCCACACGTCGTGCGGAACCGTGTGCCAGGCATGCGCGAAGCCGTTGCGGGGGTCCGCATTTACGTAATGGGGCGAGGCGCCGGCGAGCAGCGCCGCGCCTTCGTAGATCTGGTAGAACGGGTTCGGCAGGACGACGGTCGCGCCCGGGCGGCTCGCGTCGACCACGGTCTGCGCGAATGCGAACAGCGCCTCGCGGCTGCCGAGCGTGGGCAGAACCTGCGTCGCCGGATCGAGCGGCGGCACACCGTAGCGTCGCGCAAGCCACGACGCGATGGCCTCGCGCAGCGGCAACGGGCCGATCGTCATGGGATAATTCGCGAGGCCGCCCGTGGCTTCGGCCAGCGACTGCCGGACGAACGGCGGCGTCGGATGTCTGGGCTCGCCGATCGACAACGAGATCGGCTGCTTGCCGGGGTCCGGCGTGATGCCGGCGAAGAGCGCGCGCAGCCGCTCGAACGGATACGGCGCGAGGAGACGAAGACGGGGATTCACGCGAAGATCGGACGGGCGGTAACGCGCGATTATAGCGGCGCTGCCTCGGCCTTCCGCCTTTGCTGGCCGCGGGCGTGCGGCGGCGCGTGCACACTTGCGCATCCGATGGCGCCCGATCGGCCGTGAACGCCGGTGCGCCCTCGTCCCCTGTCCGGGCGCCGGCGCCGTGGCGCGCGCTTGCCTTCGTCGCGACGTGTGCCGCGCTCGCGCTCGTCGCCATCGTCATTGCGCACTGGGGCTGGCGCTGGTTCGGGCCGGAGCGCGTGCACATGCCGCGCGCCGGAGCGCCCGATCCTGCGGCTACGCTTGTGATGTCGAATCTTTTCGGCACGCAGGTTACGCCACCTGCGGCTGTTGCTGCCGCACCCGAAGTGCTGCGCGGCGAGCTGCGGCTCCTCGGCGTGTTCGCCGAAACGAACGGCGGCGGTGCCGCGCTCTTTCGCCTCCCCGGGGGCTCGTCGCGCCTCGTCGCCGTCGGCAAGCCGATCGACGGCGACGCAACGCTCGTCGCGGTGCGTCCGGAGGGCATCACGGTGCGCGACGGCAGCGGTGAACGCACGGTCGCCTTGCGTGCGGCGCCGGCAGCCATAGCGGCCGCGGCGAGCGGAAGCCGCGCCCAGGCCGTGCCGCGCAATCCGGCCTGTGCGGCACCGGCCGGCTTCACAGGTGCCGTGGTGCGGCTCAATGCCGAACTCGTGCAGGGACTGATCGCGCAGCCGGACAGCTGGCGCGGCATTGTCGAATCGCGCGACGGTGCACTTTCGGTGCGCGAGGACGGCGGTTTCGCCGCGATGCTCGGACTCAAGCGCGATGACCGGATCGAGCAGGCGAACGGGATCGCGTTGCGCGTGCCCGACGATGTGATCGGCGCCGTGCTGCGCCCGCTGGCCGCGAGTCAGACGGTCCGGCTCGAGGGACGCCGCCAGGGGCAGCGTCGCGAGCTGTTGCTGCAGAACGCCGGCGCGTGTCCCGGCTGATTCCGCTTCATTTCGGGTCGAGGGCGTCCAGCACGTCCAGCGGGCGCGCCGCGCTCCCGCAAGCCGGCCATGTCGCCGGATCCTGTCCATCGCCCATATAGCCCCAGCATGCGACGATCGGCGTCATTCCCGCGGCATTGCCGGCCTGCACGTCACGCAGGTCATCGCCGACGTAGATGCAGTCTTGCGGCGCGACGTCCAGCATTCGCGCCGCATGCCAGAGCGGCTCCGGATGCGGCTTCGCGCGCGGCGTCGTGTCGCCGCTCACGATCGCTCCGGCGCGCTGCGCGAGCTTGAGCGCCGTAACGACCGGCAGCGTGAAGCGGGTCGCCTTGTTGGTGACGATGCCCCACGGCAACGCGCGTGCATCCAGTGCATCGAGCAGCTCGGGCACGCCGGCGAAAAGGCGCGTCGTGTCGGCAAGCCGCGTCGCGTAGTGATCGAGAAATGCATCGCGCAACGCGGGAAAGCGCGCGTCGTCCGGCACGATTCCCATGCCCGCGCCCAGCATGCCGCGGGCGCCGGCGGAGGCGTGCGCGCGCAGCGACTCGAGCGGGACCGGCGCGAGGCCGAGATCGGCGCGGACGGCGTTCAGCGCAGCGGCGAGATCACCGGCCGTATCGGCGAGCGTTCCGTCGAGGTCGAACAGCACGGCGCGCGCCCCGCGTGACAGCGCCTTGCGCTGCATGTCAGCCATCGATGGGAGGCCTGCGGAACGCAGCGAGGAAATTGACGCTCGTGTCCGGCTCCAACCGGAAACGCTTGTTGAACGGGTTGTAGGTCAGCCCGACCAGCTCGACGAGATCGAGTCCCGCATTACGCGCGAGTGCCGCGACCTCCGCCGGCTTGCGGAACCTTGCCCAGTCATGCGTGCCCCGCGGCAGCAGCTTCAGCACGTACTCGGCGCCGATGATCGCGAACAGGTAGGACTTGGGATTGCGATTGATCGTGGAGAAAACGACGAGTCCGCCCGGCTTCACGAGCGAGGCGCACGCGGCGACCACCGGACCTGGCGCCGGAACGTGCTCCAGCATCTCCATGCACGTCACGAGATCGAACGCCGAGGACATTTCGCGCGCAAGATCCTCGGCCGCGGCGAGGCGGTAGTCGACCGCCGCGCCGGACTCGATCTTGTGCAGCTTCGCGACGCCGAGCGCCTTGTCGGAGAGGTCGATCCCGAGCACCTGCGCACCCTGCGCTGCCATGCTTTCGGAAAGGATTCCACCCCCGCAGCCGACATCGAGCACGCGCTTGGCGGCAAAGCCCCCGGCGAGCCGCCCGATCCACCCGAGCCGCAGCGGATTGATCCTGTGCAGCGGGCCGAACAACTCGCTGTCAGGATCCCACCAGTGGTGCGCGAGCTTGCCGAACTTGGCGAGTTCGGCAGGGTCGGCGTTCGCCGCTGGACCGACGGCGCTGGGCGGTGGATTCATTGGGCGTGCGTAAGGTGACGGAACGACAAGCTTAGCGCAGCTTTTGCTGCCACATCCGCGTTCGCGCGGCGAGCGCATGCTGATCGACCGTCGTCAGACGCCGCGCATCGACGATTCGTTCCCCCGCGACCCAGACATCGGTCACCCGCTCGCGCCCGGCGACGTACGCCAAGTGCGAAACCGGGTCGTAACAGGGTGCCTCGTCCAGCTCCCCGAGGTCGATCGCAATGACGTCCGCCTGCTTGCCGGGGGCGAGGCTGCCGATCTCTTCTTCCAGCCCGAGTGCGCGCGCGCCGCCGAGTGTCGCCATGTGCAGCGCCTGCGCGGCCGGCAATGCGGCCGCGTCGCCGGTGGAAACCTTGGCGAGCAGCGACGCGTGGCGGAGTTCCCACATGATGTCCAGCCGATTGTTCGACGCGGGTCCGTCGCTGCCCAGCGCGACGTTGATGCCTCGCGCGAGGAAGTCGCAAATCGGCGCGATGCCGCTCGCGAGCTTCATGTTCGAAGTCGGGCAGTGGACGACATGGCATCGTTGGGCTTCGAGAATCTCGACGTCGCCCGGCCCCAGATGCACCGCGTGGATCGCGATGAACCCGGGGCCGGTGGCGCCGAGATTGTCGAGGCGCGCAAGCGGAGTCATGCCGCGCTCGCGCAGCGCGTCGTCGCGCTCGCTTGCCGTTTCCTGCAGATGCGTCTGGATCGCGAGGTCGAGCTGGCGCGCATAGGTGACGATTTTCTCGAACGTCGCATCGCCCACCGTGTAAGGCGCATGCGGCGCGAGCGTGAACGTGAGCCGCGGCAAGTGCTTGAACGCGTCGCGGGCGGCGAGTCCCGCCTGCAGATAGGCGTCGCCGTCGCTTGCATACGGCGTCGGAAAGTCGAGCACCGCGAGCCCCAGAACCGCCCGCATGCCGGACGCCTGGTACGCGCGCGCGGCGGCTTCGGGGAAGAAGTACATGTCGTTGCAGCACGTGACGCCACCGCGCAGCATCTCCGCCGCGCCGAGCAGCGCGCCATCGTGCACGAATTCGGGCGAGACGAAACGCATCTCGCGTGGCCAGATGTGGTCCTCGAGCCATGACTTGAGCGGCACGTCGTCGGCGATGCCGCGCAGCAGCGTCATCGCCGTGTGCGTGTGCGCATTGACGAGACCCGGCAGCAGCACGTGGGTCCCGAGACTCACATGCGTGCGCGGCACGAACCCCGCCGCGGCGTCGACCTGCGGCACGATGGCCACGATGCGGCCCGCGTCGACGAGCAATGCGTGATCGACCCGCGTCGTCGCGGGCTCGATCGGCAGGATCCAGCGCGCGTCGATGCGCAGGTCGACGGAGCGGGGGAGAGGCGTGCTCATGTTCGCGGATCATAGCCGGTGACGCGGCGGAGCGACGAACGGGTGATCACGTCGCACCCGGCGGGCGACGGGACGGGTCGCGCATCGACTCGGATCGGCGCGCTTCCGCCGCCCGATTCCCGCGCGCACAAACGGGCGCACAAAGCCAGAAACAAAAAGCCCCGCGCGAGCGCGGGGCTTTCCTGAGAGCGCAGGTCGTTACTACTTGGCGACCGCCTCGCCCTTGACTTCCACTTCGACGCGGCGATTCGGCGCGAGGCAGGCGATCAGCTCCTTCATGTTCTTCTGCTCGCACACGACGCCCGGGACCGGCTGGGTCTTGCCCATGCCCAGCGTCTCGATCTTGTCCTTCGGCACGCCCTTGCTGACCAGGTAGTCGCGGACCGCGTCAGCACGCCGCTCCGACAGCTTCTGGTTGTACTGCTGCGTACCGATGCGATCGGTATGACCGGTGACCAGCACCAGTTCGAGCTTCTGGACCTGCGGAAGCTTGGCGATGATCTCGGTGTCGATCGCGGCCTTGCCTTCGGGCTTCAGCACGGCCTTGTCGAAGTCGAACAGCGCCTTCGACGCCAGCGTGATCTTCTGCACGGCCGGAGGCGGCGCGGGCTTCGGCGGTGGCGGTGGCGGCGGCGGCGGAGCCGGTGGAGGCGGCGGCGGCGGAGCGGGCGGCTTCGGGACCAGATCCGGGTCGCACTGCACAATCGCCATCGACGGCGCCCAGTAACCGGTGCGATAGCACAGGTTGCCGGACAGGCCGAGCGCACCGTTGTAGGCACCGCTCTTTACGACGTTGTTGTCCGGCGCGCCGGTGGCCGACAGCACGTAGCCGCAATTCTGCGGATCACAGCCGGCCGTGCCCGCCATGTAACCCTTCGGGTCCGCTTTTGGCTGCGCAGCGACGCTGCCGGCGACGGCCGCGGCGAGAGCGCCAGCGACAAGACCGGAGACGAGACGTCGATTCATTGTTTCACCCCTTTGGCTTTGGTTTTGAACAGGATTTGTGCGAACCCAGCAACTTCGCGCGCAGGGTTAAATGCCTGACGCGCCGAATCCTTTTCGCTCCACCCAACTATAGCATGCTGATTTTGGCCGGCGCAAAGAAAACCCCCGCCGGAAGTTGGACGCGAGGGTGACTGTCGCGTTGATACAACGCCGTGTTAAAATTACATAATTTCAAGGGCATCCGATAGCAACGGCGTTCCGGTCGCGGGACTCCGATGCGCGAAACCGGGCCATCGCGGCGCTGTCTGCGCGATTTGCGCGTCGCAGGTCGTTTTTTGCCGGCTCGCTCGGATCGCGGCCCTTGCCCTCAAACCCCTGAACCTTTACACCGACGCAACCCATGGAGCAGTTCGCCAAAGAGACGCTGCCGGTCAGCCTCGAAGCCGAGATGCGGCATTCCTACCTCGATTACGCGATGAGCGTGATCGTTGGCCGCGCATTGCCGGATGTGCGGGATGGCCTGAAACCGGTGCACCGCCGCGTCTTGTATGCGATGCACGAGGCCAATATCGTCTGGAACCGGCCGTACGTGAAATGCGCGCGGGTGGTGGGCGACGTGATGGGGAAGTATCACCCTCACGGGGACATGGCGATCTACGATACGCTGGTCCGGATGGCGCAGGATTTCTCGCTTCGCTATCCGCTGGTGGACGGGCAGGGCAACTTCGGCTCGGTCGACGGCGACAACCCGGCGGCGATGCGCTACACCGAGTGCCGGCTCGCCCGCATCACCAACGAGCTGACCGCCGACATCGACAAGGAGACGGTCGACTTCGTCCCCAATTACGACGGCAAGGAGCAGGAGCCCTCGGTTCTGCCGTCCCGGCTGCCCAATCTGCTGGTCAACGGCTCCTCCGGCATCGCGGTCGGCATGGCGACCAACATTCCGCCGCACAACCTGACCGAGACCGTCAACGCCTGCGTCGCACTGATCGACAAGCCCGACATCGCCATCGAAGACCTGATGGAGCACATGCCGGCTCCGGACTTCCCGACCGCGGGAATCATCTATGGCCTCGAAGGCGTGCGCGAGGGCTATCGGACGGGACGTGGCCGCGTCGTGATCCGCGCGCGCACGCATTTCGAGGACCTGGACAAGGGCAACCGGCAGGCGATCATCGTCGACGAGATCCCCTACCAGGTGAACAAGGCAAACCTGCTCGTGCGTATCGGCGAGCTGGTGCGGGAGAAGAAGCTCGAGGGCATCTCCGACCTGCGCGACGAGTCCGACCGCTCCGGCATGCGCGTCGTGATCGAGTTGAAGCGCGGCGACGTTGCCGAGATCGTCCTCAACAATCTCTTCAAGATGACGCAGCTGCAGGACAGCTTCGGCATGAACATGGTCGCGCTGGTCGACGGCCAGCCGCGGCTGCTGAATCTGAAGCAGTGTCTGGAGCACTTCGTCACCCATCGGCGCGAAGTCGTCGTGCGGCGCAGCCGCTACGAGCTGCGCAAGGCGCGCGAGCGGGGGCACATCCTCGAAGGCCTCGCCGTTGCGCTTTCCAACGTCGACGAGATCATTGCGCTGATCAAGGCCTCCGCCACGCCGCCGGACGCGAAGGTCGCGCTGATGGCCAGGACGTGGCGCTCGCTCGTCGTGGAGGAGATGCTGCAGCGTGCGCTCGCCGACGCGGCGCGCCCCGAAGGGCTGCCCGCGGAGTTCGGCTGGCAGAAGACGGGCGGCGGCTACCGGCTCTCCGACGCGCAGGCGCAAGCGATCCTGGAATTGCGCCTGCAGCGGCTGACCGGCCTCGAGCAGGAGAAGATCACCGGCGAGTACCGCGAGGTGATGGAGCTCATCGCCGACCTTCTCGACATCCTGGCCAAGCCGGCCCGCGTCATCCGGATGGTGCGCGACGAGCTCGTGGCGATCCGCGACCAGTTCGGCGACAAGCGCCGCTCGGAAATCGTTGCGGAGGGCGTGGACCTGTCGCTCGAGGACCTGATCGCACCCGAGGACATGGTGGTGACGATGTCCCACGGCGGCTACATGAAGTCGCAGCCCGTCGAGGACTATCGCGCACAGCGGCGTGGCGGCCGCGGAAAGCAGGCGACTGGGACCAAGGAGGACGATTTCATCGACCGGATGTTCATCGCGAACACGCACGATTACATCCTGTGCTTCTCCAATCGCGGCCGCGTCTACTGGCTCAAGGTCTACAACGTGCCGCAGGGCAGCCGCGCCTCCCGCGGCAAACCGATCGTCAACCTGGTGCCGCTCGCCGACAACGAGAAGATCACGGCAATCCTGCCGGTCAAGGAGTTCACCGACACCCAATACGTGTTCATGGCAACCGCGATGGGCACGGTCAAGAAGACGCCGTTGTCCGACTTCTCGCGGCCGCGAACGGCCGGCATCATCGCGGTGGATCTCGCCGACGGGGATCGCCTGATCGGCGTCGCGCTGACGGACGGAACGCACGACGTGATGCTGTTCAGCTCGGGCGGCAAGGCGGTGCGCTTCGACGAGAACGACGTCCGGCCGATGGGCCGCAACGCGCACGGCGTGCGCGGCATGATGCTCGACAAGGGCCAGCGCGTGATCTCGCTGCTGGTCGCCGAGGACGAGATCCAGTCGGTGCTGACGGCCACGGAGAACGGCTACGGCAAGCGCACGCCGATCGTCGAGTACACGCGCCACGGCCGCGGCACGAAGGGCATGATCGCGATCCAGCAGAGCGAGCGCAACGGCAAGGTCGTCGCGGCCGCGCTCGTCCGTCCCGACGACGAGGTCATGTTGATCTCGACCGGAGGCGTGCTGATCCGCACGCGCGTCAAGTCGATTCGAGAGATGGGCCGCAGCACGCAGGGTGTGACGCTGATCAACCTCGACGACAAGGAGAAGCTCGCCGGTCTCGAGCGCGTTGCCGAACGCGACGAGGAGGAAGGAGAGGGCTGAAGTCTGCGGCGCGCTCGCCGCCGCGGTGCCGCCTTGCGAGTATGTCCCCCACGGTTGAACGATGAGCCAGCTTCCCGACGATCGTGAAATCTCCCGCCATCGCGAAGCGATCGACGCGCTCGACCGCGAGATCCTCGTGCGGCTTTCCGAGCGCGCCCGTCACGCACAGGCAATCGGTACGCTGAAGGCGGGCAGCGGGGCGCCCGCCTACCGGCCCGAGCGTGAAGCGCAGATCCTGAATCGGCTCGTTGGGGAAAATCTGGGCCCGCTCTCCACCGAAGCCGTCACCGCCGTTTTCCGCCAGGTGATGTCGGCCTGCCTCGCGCTCGAGCAGAAACTGCGCATCGCCTATCTCGGCCCGGCCGGCACGTTCAGCCACGCGGCGGTAAGCAAGCACTTCGGCACTTTTGTCGAGGCCGTGGCGTGCGCATCGATCGACGAGGTCTTTCGCGCGGCCGAGAGCGGCCAGACCGACTACGCCGTCGTTCCCGTCGAGAACTCGACCGAAGGTGCGGTCGGACGCACGCTCGACCTGATGTGCACGACGGACCTTGCGATCTGCGGCGAGATCAAGCTGCGCGTGCAGCAGAATCTGCTGTCCAATGCCGCGTCGCTTGCCGACGTGAAAAAGGTCTATTCGCACGCCCAGTCGCTTGCACAGTGCGTGCAGTGGCTTGCCGCCCACCTGCCTCACGTGCAGCGCGTGGCGGTGTCGAGCAATGCGGAGGCTGCGCGGCTTGCCGCGGCCGAAGCGGGCGCCGCGGCGATCGCGGGCGAGATCGCGGCCACCATCTACCGGCTCGGCGTGCTTGCGCCGCACATCGAGGACGAGCCGAACAACACGACGCGCTTCTGGGTGCTGGGGCGCCAGCAGGTCGGGCCATCCGGCCACGACAAGACCTCGCTCGTCATGTCGGCACCCAACCGGCCGGGCGCCGTGCACCATCTGCTCGAGCCGCTCGCTCGCCACGGCGTGTCGATGACGCGGTTCGAATCGCGGCCCGCGCGTACGGGCCTGTGGGAATACCTGTTCTTCGTCGATCTCGCCGGACACCGTCTCGATCCCCCGGTCGCGCAGGCGCTGCGGGAACTCGGGGAGCGCGCGCCATTCCTCAAGCTGCTCGGCTCCTATCCCGCATCGGTTGCCTGACCCCGGACACGATGACCGCCCCCGAACTCGCAGCGCTGGCGCCGGAATACGTGCGGCACATCGCACCCTACGTTCCCGGCAAGCCGATCGAGGAAGTCGCGCGCGAGCTTTCGCTCGACCCGGCGACGATCGTGAAGCTTGCGTCGAACGAGAATCCGCGCGGCCCGAGCACAAGGGTGCGCGATGCGATCGCCGCTGCCGTCGGCGACTTGGCGAGATACCCCGATGGCAACGGTTTCGCGCTCAAGTCGGCGCTGGCAGCGCGGTTAGGTGTCGCGCTCGACCAGATCGTGCTCGGCAACGGAAGCAACGACGTGCTCGAACTCGTCACGCAGGCCTACCTGCGGCCGGGCGACGAGGCGGTCTACTCGCAACACGCGTTCGCCGTCTATCCGCTCGCCACGCAGGCGCGCGGCGCCCGCGGCATCGAGGTGCCCGCGAAAGACCTCGGTCACGACCTCGATTCGATGAGGAAGGCGATTACGGCAAGGACCCGCCTCGTCTTCGTCGCGAACCCCAACAACCCGACAGGAACATACCTCCCGCCCGCGGCCGTCGAGCGTTTCGTCGCCACGGTGCCGCACGATGTTCTGATCGTGCTAGACGAAGCCTACAACGAGTATCTGGAGCCGGCCGAGCGTGTCGAGACCGTTCGTTGGATCGCGAAGTACCCGCGCCTCATCGTTTCGCGGACGTTCTCGAAGGCTTACGGCCTCGCGGCATTGCGCGTCGGCTACGGGGTGATGGATGTGGCGGTGGCCGACATGCTTAACCGGGTGCGGCAGCCTTTCAACGTGAACGCGCTCGCGCAGGCCGCGGCCGTGGCGGCACTGGCTGACGTTGCGTACGTCGAGGAAAGCCGGGTCCTGAACCGCAAGGGAGTGGCGCAGCTTGCATATGGTTTCGAACAGCTCGGCCTGCGGTACGTGCCTTCGCACGCGAACTTCGTGCTCGTGCATGTCGGCGATGGGGCCAAGGTCAACCAGGCGCTGCTGAAGCAGGGCGTGATCGTGCGCCCGGTCGCGAACTACGGGTTGCCGGCATGGCTGCGCGTAACCGTCGGGCTGCCCGAGGAAAATGCGCGCTTCCTCGGAGCACTTGTCAATGCGCTCGGCCGCTGACGGGGCGACCCCTTGCGCATCGGCAAGCTCGTCGTCGTCGGCGTCGGACTCATTGGCGGATCGTGCGCGCTCGCGCTCAAGGCACGCGGTGTCGTCGCGCAGGTCGTCGGTGTCGGTCGCACGCGGTCGAACTTGGATGAAGCAGCAGGCCGCGGCATCGTCGACCGGGCAGTGACGCTCGACCGAGCGTGGACGCGGGAGCTGCAAGACGCCGACATCGTGCTCGTCGCTGCGCCGGTCGCGCAACACGCGGCACTCTTCGCGGCAATCGCGCCCGCCATCGGGCCGCAAACGATCGTGACCGACGCCGGCAGCACCAAGCAGGACGTGGTCGCCGCCGCGCAGGCGACTTTCGGCGCGGCGCTTCCCCGCTTCGTGCCGGGACATCCGATCGCGGGCACCGAGAACTCCGGCGCCGCCGCGGCGTTCCCAGCGCTTTACGAGGGGCGTACGGTGATCCTGACGCCGCTCGCGACTACCGATGCCGATGCACTGGCCATGGTGCGCGCGCTCTGGGAAGCGTGCGGCGCGCAGGTACGCACGCTCGACCCTGCCCGGCACGACCGCATCTACGCGGCGGTATCGCACCTGCCGCACCTGCTCGCGTTCGCGTTCGTCGACAGCATTGCGCAACGGGCCGATGCCGGTGACTTCCTCGACCTCGCCGGCGGCGGCTTTCGCGACTTCACGCGCATCGCCGCGTCCTCGCCGGAGATGTGGCGTGACATCCTGCTCGCCAATCGCGCCGCCGTCGCCTTGGAGTTGCGGCTGTACCGCGCGATGCTCGACCGCTTCGAGGCGGCGATGCAGCAGGGCGACGCCGCTGCGCTCGATGCGCTGATCGAGGCGTCGCGCCGCGCGCGTCGTGCATGGTCCGCCCGGCAGCCTGGCTCCGCGATCGACTCCCCGGTGCCGCGCTAGCCACTGCGATGACCGATCGCCCGCACGGTTGCCTGACGCTCGGGCCGTTCGCCCACGCGCAGGGCACGGTGGCACTGCCCGGGTCGAAAAGTATTTCCAACCGAACGCTGCTGCTCGCCGCGCTCGCGCGCGGGACGACGACGGTCGAGTCGCTGCTCGCCGCCGATGACGTCGCGCGGATGCTGGAGGCGCTTGCGGTCCTCGGCGTGCACGTCGCACAGGACGTCGCGGCCGGCACGTGGACGATCGTCGGGAACGATGGCCGCTTTCCCAACGCTCACGCCCGTCTATTCCTCGGCAACGCAGGTACGGCAGTGCGCCCGCTGACCGCGGTGCTGGCGGTGAAGGGCGGCGACTACGAAATCCGCGGCGTACCACGCATGCACGCGCGGCCGATCGGCGATCTCGTCGACGCGCTGCGGGCGCTGGGCTGTTCGGTCCACTACCTCGGCAACGACGGATTCCCGCCGCTTTCGATCGGGGCAAGCGCCGCGAGCGCCGGCGCGATCATCCCCATACGCGGCGACGTGTCGAGCCAGTTCCTCTCGGCACTGCTGATGGCGTTGCCGCTCGCGCGCGGCTCCGAGGCAGCCGCCACATCGGTGCGGCTGACGACGCCGCTGATCTCGCGTCCCTATGTCGCGATCACGACCAACCTCATGCAGCGCTTCGGTGTGACCGTCGAAACGCCGGACTCGGAGACGTTTGTCGTGCCCGCCGGCGCACGCTACGTGTCACCGGGCAGGCTCCGGGTCGAAGGCGATGCCTCGGCCGCGTCGTATTTCCTTGCCGCCGGCGTGCTGGGCGGCGGGCCCGTGCGCGTCACCGGGGTCGGCCACGACTCGATCCAGGGCGACGTCGCGTTCGCCGACGTACTGAAGCGCCTGGGCGCAGACATTCGCTATGGACCCGACTGGATCGAGGCGCGCGCGGGGGGCAGGCTGCGGGGGGGCGCGATCGACTGTACAGCCATTCCCGACGCCGCGATGACGCTCGCGATCACGGCGCTGTTCGCAACGGACGCGACGATGCTCTCCGGCATCGCGAGCTGGCGGGTCAAGGAAACGGACCGAATCGCCGCCATGGCGACCGAGCTCGCCAAACTGGGCGCGACCGTGGTGGCCGGGGCGAACGAGCTCCGGGTGGAGCCGCTTTCGCAATTGCGACCCGCGGCGATCGATACCTACGACGACCATCGCATGGCGATGTGCTTCTCGCTCGCCGCATTTGGCGGCGTGCCCGTGACAATCCGCGATCCGGACTGCGTGGGGAAGACGTTTCCCGAGTATTTCGCGGTCCTGGGCTCGGTCGCGTCCGCGACGCCCCGCGCGCCGGTGCGATGAGCGGCGTGCCGAGGGTCATCGCAATCGACGGGCCGGCGGCGTCGGGCAAGGGCACCGTCGCGCAGGGGGTGGCGCGTGCACTCGGCTACCACTACCTCGACAGCGGAGCGCTTTACCGGCTGGTGGCCCTGCTGGCGCTCCGCAGGAAAGTTTCCCCGGACGACGGCCCGCGTCTTGCCGAACTCGCCCGCCGGCTGGACGTGGTATTCGAGGGTGGCGCGGTCCGGCTTGGCGGCGAGGACGTGTCCGAGGCAATTCGGCAAGAGGAGGTCTCGGCAGCCGCTTCCCGGGTTGCCATCCATCCCGAGCTGCGGGAGGCGCTTCTCGCCCGCCAGCGGACGTTCCGGCAGCCGCCGGGGCTGGTCGCGGAAGGGCGTGATATGGGGACCGTCGTGTTCAAGGACGCGCGGGTCAAGGTGTTCGTGACCGCCAGTGCCGAGGAGCGGGCGCGGCGGCGTCATAAACAGTTGATCGAAAAAGGAATCTCGGTTAATATTGAAAGTCTTTTGCGCGATATCCGCGACCGCGACGCACGCGACGGCAGCCGGGCCACTGCGCCCCTCAAGCCGGCTCTGGACGCCGTGATCCTGGATACGACCGACATGACGATCGACTCCGCGATCGCCTTCGTCCTCGACCGCTATCGCACGCAGGTTGCGGAAGACAGCGGGAAATGACGAGGCAAAGCGCGAGGGAAGCGTGACGTTTGCCGTCGTCGCGGCTTGCGGCATCCCGTGATGCCGCCCGCGTGAGTTGTGCAAAGGGCCGTCCGCGGCGCTATCAAGCCGGCGCTGCAGGACGGATTTCGACAACGAGCCCGCGCGCTGCGAGAAACAGGGTTCTCGACGCCGCGGCGTAACCAATGCAAAGGAACCAACCCCTCATGGCTACCGCCACCCAGATCCCCGTTGCCAATCCCGTCGAGAACTTCGCAGCGCTGTTCGAGGAGTCCCTCTCGCGCCAGGAGATGCGGCAGGGCGAACTCATCACCGCCGAGGTCGTTCGCGTCGACTTCAATGTCGTCGTCGTCAACGCCGGCCTGAAGTCCGAGTCGTTCATTCCGATCGAGGAATTCAAGAACGATCAAGGCGAAGTCGAGGTCAAGCCCGGCGACTTCGTCACCGTAGCGATCGAGTCCCTCGAGGACGGCTACGGCACAACCCGTCTTTCCCGCGACAAGGCCAAGCGCCTCAAGGCGTGGCACGACCTCGAAGCCTCGATGGAGCAGGGCTCGGTCGTGCAGGGCCTCGTCACCAGCAAGGTCAAGGGCGGCCTCACCGTCATGATCAACGGCATCCGGGCGTTCCTGCCGGGGTCGCTGGTCGACATCCGCCCCGTCAAGGACACCTCGCCGTTCGAGAACAAGGCGCTCGACTTCAAGGTCATCAAGCTCGACCGCAAGCGCAACAACGTCGTCGTCTCGCGCCGCGCGGTGCTGGAGGAAAGCCTGGGCGAGGAGCGGGAAAAGCTCCTGTCGACACTGTCCGAAGGCGCGATCGTCAAGGGCGTGGTCAAGAACATCACCGATTACGGCGCGTTCGTGGATCTGGGCGGCATCGACGGCCTGCTGCACATTACCGACCTCGCCTGGCGCCGCGTCAAGCATCCCTCCGAGGTGCTCGCGGTCGGCGACGAAGTGACCGCCAAGGTGCTGAAGTTCGACCAGGAGAAGAACCGCGTCTCGCTCGGCCTCAAGCAACTGGGCGAGGACCCGTGGGTCGGCCTCTCGCGCCGCTACCCGCCAGGCACGCGCCTGTTCGGCAAGGTCACGAACATCACCGACTACGGCGCGTTCGTCGAGATCGAGTCGGGCATCGAGGGTCTCGTCCACGTTTCCGAAATGGACTGGACCAACAAGAACATCCATCCCACCAAGGTCGTGCAGCTGGGCGACGAGGTCGAGGTGATGATCCTCGAGATCGACGAGGAGCGCCGCCGCATCTCGCTCGGCATGAAGCAGTGCATGCCGAACCCGTGGGACGACTTCTCGATGAACCACAAGAAGGGCGACCACGTGAAGGGAATGATCAAGTCGATCACCGACTTCGGCGTGTTCGTCGGCCTTCCGGGCGGCATCGACGGCCTCGTGCACCTGTCCGACCTCTCGTGGACGATCCCCGGCGAAGCCGCGGTGCGCGACTACAAGAAGGGCCAGGAAGTCGAGGCGGTCGTGCTTGCAATCGACGTCGAGCGCGAGCGCATCTCGCTCGGCATCAAGCAGCTCGAAGGCGACCCGTTCAACAACTTCGTCGCCACCCACGACAAGGGCAGCGTCGTCACCGGCACGGTCAAGTCGCTCGACGCCAAGGGTGCCGTGATCTCGCTGATCGAGAACGAGGTCGAGGGTTACCTGCGGGCTTCCGAAGTGGCACGCGACCGGGTCGAGGACATCCGCCAGCACCTGAAGGAAGGCGACAAGGTGTCGGCGATGATCATCAACATCGACCGCAAGAACCGCTCGATCAACCTGTCGATCAAGGCCAAGGACCATGCCGACGAGACGGAGGCCATGCAAACGGTCAAGGCCGACACCGCCGGCGTCAATACGGGCACGACCAACCTCGGTGCGCTGCTCAAGGCCAAGCTCGACAACAAGCAAGGCAGCTAAATGCCGGCGACGATGACCAAATCGGAGCTGATCGACCGCCTGGCGGCGCAGTTTCCGCAACTGGTCGCGAAGGATGCCGAGCTTGCGGTCAAGATGATCCTCGACGCGATGGCGGAAAGCCTCGCGAAGGGGGAGCGCATCGAGATCCGCGGGTTCGGCAGCTTCGGACTCAACTACCGGCCCCCGCGCACCGGTCGCAACCCCAAGTCCGGCGAGAAGGTGCAGGTGCCGGAGAAGCGCGTGCCCCACTTCAAGGCAGGCAAGGAGTTGCGGGAACGCGTCGATTTCAAGAAGGAGTGAGCGAGGCGGCCGCAGGCAAGGCCCGCAGGGCGCGTCGCCGAGCGAGCGACTCGCGGCCGACGCGCACCGTTTCGTTCCTTTGGACCGTGCGACGAGGACGCGTGAGCGAGGCGGCCGCAGGCAAGGCAGACGTGAGTGCGCCGGGCAAAGCCAAGGCCGGTACGGCCCGTCGGCGCACGAGCGTCACGGGCCGACGCTCGACGGTTGGAGCGGCGCGCCGGGGCGCCGAGGCCCGCAGGGCGCGTCGCCGAGCGAGCGACTGCGACCGACGCGTGCCGTTTCCTCTGTTTGGACCGTGCGACGAGGACGCGTGAGCGAGGCGGCCGCAGGCAAGGCAGACGTGAGTGCGCCGGGCAAAGCCAAAGCCGGCACGGCGCGTCGGCGCACGAGCGTCACGGGCCGACGCTCGACGGTTGGAGTGGTGCGCCCAGCTACCGAGGCCCGCAGGGCGCGTCGCCGAGCGAGCGACTCGCGGCCGACGCGCACCGTTTCGTTCCTTTGGACCGTGCGACGAGGACGCGTGAGCGAGGCGCCAGCTTGACTCGATCGAGACAGCCATGAGCGTGGTGCGCTGGATCGTGGGTGCCACGATCTTCCTCGGCCTGTTGTTCATTTCGCTCGACAACGCGGACACGGTCACGCTGCGCTTCTTTCGCGTGGCGTCCTGGCAGGCGCCGCTGGTGTTCGTCGTCTTTTCCGCGTTCGCGGTCGGCGTTGCGCTGGGCATGCTGGCGGGCGTGCTGCGCGCGTCGCGGTTGAAGCGCCAACTGAGCCGCCTGCGGCGCGAGCGCCGGAGCGTTCCGACGTCGCCTGGCCCGCACGGTGCTCCCCCGTCCCCGCGCACCAACCTGCCGCCGCCGGACGTCGTCTGATTCCGCTTCCAGTCGATGGGCGACTTCGAACTCTGGTGGCTGCTGCCGATTCCTGCGCTCTTCTTCGCGCTGGGCTGGATTGCGGCGCGGATCGACATCAAGCACCTGCTGCGCGAGTCGCGGGCGCTGCCGCTTTCCTATTTCCGCGGCCTCAACTTCCTGCTGAACGAGCAGCCGGACAAGGCGATCGAGTCGTTCATCGAGGTCGTGAAGGTCGATCCGCAGACGATCGATCTGCACTTCGCCTTGGGCAGCCTGTTCCGTCGGCAGGGCGAAATCGATCGCGCGATCCGCATGCACCAGAATCTGCTCGATCGCTCGGATCTGCCCGCGGACAAGCGCGAGACGGCAACGTTCGAGCTCGCGCAGGACTTCTATCGCGCCGGGCTGCTCGACCGCGCCGAGGAGCTCTTCCGCAAGTTCGACGGCACGGCGTTCGAGCACCGGGCGTTGTCGTTCTTGCTGTCGATCTACGAGACCGAGAAGGACTGGCCGAAGGCGATCGAGGTCACGCGCCGGATGGAGTCCGTGAGCAAGACGCCGCACTTCCGCGAGATCGCGCACTATCATTGCGAGCTTGCGCAGTCCGCGCTGGTACGCTCGGACTACGCGATCGCGCGGGCGGAGACCGAGAAGGCGCTCGGCGAATACCGTGCCTGTGCGCGAGCGACGATGCTCGCCGGCGACATCGAGGCACAACAGGGCCACACTGCCGAGGCGATTGCCGCGTGGCAGAAGATCGAGTCGCAGAATCCCCAGTTCCTCGCGCTGATCGCCGAGCGGGCGGGCGAGGCGTATGCGCGCCACGGGAATGCCGAGCAGGGGATTCGTGTGCTGCGCAACTGGCAGACCCAGTACCCCTCGCTCGACGTGCTGAACGCGCTCTTCACGTTGACGCTCGCGCACGAGGGACCGCAGGCCGCCGCATCACTGATCAAGCAGGAACTCGCGCGCAATCCCACGCTGCTCGGACTCGACCGATTGCTGGAGGCGCAATTGCTTTCGGCGCCGCCGGAACGCCGCCACGACCTCGAGCTCGTGAAGGGGCTGGTCGGGCAGCACATCAAGCGGCTCGGTCTGTATCGCTGCGAGCAGTGCGGGTTCCGCGCGAAACAGTATTACTGGCGCTGCCCGGGCTGCCAGAAGTGGGAAACCTATTCGCCCCGGCGCACCGAATCCCCCGACGGCTATGCGTGAACCGATCGCGGGCGGGCTCGCACGCACGACCACCGACTACGACTCCTAGAACATGGGCATAGCAAGCACCGAGAGGCGCCCCGCGCCGAGTGACCCGCGCGTGATCGTCGCGCTCGATTTCGCCGACATGATGAGCGCGTTCGCGCTCGCCTCGAAACTCGATCCCGCCGCCTGTGCGGTCAAGATCGGCAAGGAGCTCTTCACCAGTGCGGAAACGGGGCTTGTGCGCGAGCTCGTGCGCCGCGGCTTTCGCGTGTTCCTCGATCTCAAGTTCCACGACATCCCGAACACGGTCGCGCAGGCCTGCGCGGCCGCAACCAGGCTCGGCGTGTGGATGATCGACGTGCACGCGACCGGCGGCAGCGCGATGCTCAAGGCGGCGCGCAACGCGGTGGCGCAAACCGCAATCGAGACCAACCGGCCGCGGCCGCTGCTGATCGCGATCACGGTGCTGACGAGTCTCACCGCCTCGGATCTCGCCGCCACCGGCGTGACGGGAACGCCGGAGGAACAGGTGCTGCGGCTTGCCCGCCTCGTCCAGGCGAACGGTCTCGACGGCGTCGTGTGCTCTGCGCAGGAGGCGGCCTCGCTGCGCGCCGCCTGCGGCCCGGATTTCACGCTCGTCACGCCCGGCATCCGGCCGGCGGGCACCGCGTCACACGACCAGGCGCGGACCGCGACCCCCGAAGGCGCGGTCGCAGCCGGCGCCGATTACCTCGTCATCGGCCGAGCGATCACGCAGGCCGCCGATCCGCGGCAGGCGCTCGACGCGATCAACGCCGCCGTGCGGGGAGCCGCCGCATGAAGATCACGATGATCGGGACCGGCTATGTCGGACTCGTGACCGGAACCTGCTTTGCGGAAGTCGGCAACGACGTCACGTGCCTCGACGTGGATGCGCGCAAGATCGAGTTGTTGAACGGCGGCGGCGTGCCGATCCACGAGCCCGGACTCGAGCCGATGATCCGGCGCAACGTCGAGGCAGGGCGCCTCGCCTTCACCACCGACATCGACGCTGCCGTCGCGCATGGCGCGCTGCAGTTCATCGCCGTCGGCACGCCCCCGGACGAGGATGGCTCGGCGGACATGCAGTACGTGATCGAGGCGGCGCGCAACATCGGGCGGCGGATGAGCGAGTGGACGCTCGTCGTCGACAAATCCACCGTGCCCGTCGGCACCGCCGACAAGGTGCGCGCGACGATCGCCGCCGAGCTCTCGCGGCGCGGGGTCGACGTCCCGTTCGCCGTCGCGTCAAACCCGGAGTTCCTGAAGGAGGGCGCCGCGGTCGAGGACTTCATGAAACCCGACCGTGTCGTCATCGGCGCGGACGACGAGCGGGCAATCGCCGCATTGCGTGCGGTCTACGCGCCGTTCCAGCGCAACCACGAGCGGCTGCTGGTCATGGACGTGCGCTCGGCGGAGCTTACCAAGTACGCGGCCAACGCCATGCTGGCGACGCGCATCTCGTTCATGAACGAGCTCGCGAACCTCGCCGATGGCCTGGGCGCGGACATCGAGATGGTGCGCCAGGGCATCGGGTCCGATCCGCGCATCGGCTACCATTTCCTCTACCCCGGCGTCGGCTACGGCGGCAGCTGCTTCCCCAAGGACGTGAAGGCGCTGCAGTACACCGCAAGGCAGCAAGGAACGCCTCTGCACCTTCTCTCCGCGGTCGAATCGGTCAACGAAGCGCAGAAGCACGTTCTGGTCGCCAAGATCGTCGCCCGGTTGGGCGAGAGCCTCGCCGGCCGCACGTTTGCACTGTGGGGGCTCGCGTTCAAGCCCAACACCGACGACATGCGCGACGCGCCGTCGCGCACGATCGTCGCGGCGCTCGGCAAGCGCGGTGCCCGCGTCGTCGCATACGACCCGGTCGCGATGACGGAAGCGAAGCGCGTGTTCGGCACGCTGCCGTACTTGTCGTACGCGGCCAATCCCGTCGAGGCGCTCGACGGCGCGGACGCGCTCGTCGTCGTCACCGAGTGGAAGGAGTTCAGGAGCCCCGACTTCGACGCGATCCGCGCGAAGCTGCGCGCGCCGCTCGTGTTCGACGGCCGCAACCTCTACGACCCGGCGCTCGTGCGCGCTGCCGGGCTCGAGTACTTCGCGATCGGGCGACGCTAGGAGACTGCGCTTGCGCATTGTGGCTGTGGCGCTTTCCCGAACCTGTCGCCGACAGGTCCCGAACTGCGGCTTGGCCGGCGGGCGATTTCCCGGCATTTCGCCGCTTATAATCGACGCGCTGCCGACGCCGTCGAGCGTCGTGAGCCGTCTTAAGATCAAGCTGACCTTCCCTTGAACGCTGCAGCTTCCCGGCCGGCGGCCCGAGCAACGGCCGCCCGTTTTTCCGCGTGGAAAGGGCGCGTCGCAAAGGCGCGCGTGCTCGTCGTCGGCGACGTGATGCTCGACCGCTACTGGTTCGGCGAAGTCGAGCGGATCTCGCCCGAGGCGCCGGTGCCGGTGGTGAAGATCGCTCGCGCCGAGGAGCGTCCCGGCGGCGCGGCCAACGTTGCGCGCAACGCCGCGGCGCTCGGTGCCAAGGCGACGCTGCTTTCGGTGATCGGCGACGACGAGGCCGGCGACATGCTGGCGCGGATCGTCGCCGCCGACGGCGTGCGCGCGCTGTTGCACCGCGACCCGTCGATCGCCACGACCGTGAAGCTGCGCGTCATCGGCCGCCAGCAGCAGCTCATGCGCATCGACTTCGAGACCATTCCCTCCCACGAGATCCTTGCGAGCAAGCTCGCCGACTACGAGCAGCAAGTGCGCGAAGTGGACGTCGTGATCTTTTCCGACTACGGCAAGGGCGGACTCGCGCACATCGAGACGATGATCGGGCGTGCGCGCGCCGCGGGCCGCCCCGTGCTGGTCGATCCCAAGGGCGATGAATGGGGAAAATACCGCGGCGCGACGATCCTTACGCCGAATCGCACCGAGTTTCGCGAGGTGGCCGGCCGCTGGCGCGACCAGGACGACATGAACGCGCGCGCCGAGCGCATCCGCCGCGACCTCGGAATCGATGCGCTGCTCGTCACCCGCTCCGAAGAGGGGATGAGCCTGTTCTCGAGCGGCGGGGCGTTGCACATTCCGGCGCAGGCGCGCGAGGTCTACGACGTCTCGGGTGCCGGGGACACGGTGATCGCGACGCTGGGCACGCTGCTCGCTGCGGGCGCACCGATCGCCGACGCGGTGCGGATCGCGAACGAGGCGGCGGGCGTGGTCGTCGGCAAGCTCGGCACCGCCGTCGTACTGCCGGGCGAGCTATCCTGATCGCCGCAACGTACCGCGTCTCGTCGTCGATGGCCGAGCCGATCCCGGGCGGGGATCGCCGCTTCGTCGGTTGCTGAGATGGCCAAGCCGAAGACCGTCTACAGCTGCACCGAGTGCGGCGCTCAGTCGCCCAAGTGGCAGGGCCAATGCCCGGGCTGCGGCAGCTGGAACACGCTGGTCGAGGCGGTCGCGCAGCCGGTGCCGACGCGATTTGCGGGTGTTCCGGGAGCGCGCTCGACGATCCGCTCATTGGCAAGCGTCGAGACCCGGGAGACGCAGCGGATACCGACGGGGCTCGAGGAGTTCGACCGGGTGCTGGGCGGCGGACTGGTCGCCGGCGGCGTCGTGCTGCTGGGCGGCGATCCCGGCATCGGCAAGTCGACCTTGCTTCTGCAGGCGGCGGCCACGCTGGGCGCCGCGCACCGCACGCTCTATGTCACCGGCGAGGAATCGGTCGAGCAGGTGGCGTTGCGGGCGCGGCGGCTCGGCCTCGTCAACGCGCCGATCGAGCTGCTGGCCGAAGTCCAGCTGGAAGCGATCCTCGGTGCAATCAACACCGCCGCTCCCGAGATCGTCGTCATCGACTCGATCCAGACCGTCTACACCGAGGCGCTGACCTCCGCCCCGGGAAGCGTGGCACAGGTCCGCGAGTGCGCGGCGCAGCTGACACGCGTCGCCAAGCAGAAGGGCATCGTCGTGCTGTTCGTCGGCCACGTGACCAAGGAGGGCGCGATCGCCGGGCCCCGCGTGCTGGAGCACATCGTCGATACGGTGCTCTACTTCGAGGGCGACCCGCACTCGAGCTTCCGGCTGGTGCGGGCGATCAAGAACCGCTTCGGCGCCGCAAACGAACTCGGGGTCTTTGCGATGACCGAGCGTGGTCTTAAGGGTGTCGCCAACCCCTCCGCGCTGTTCCTGTCCCAGCACGGCGACCCGGTGCCAGGCTCGGCGATCGTCGCGACGCTGGAAGGCTCGCGCCCGCTTCTGGTCGAGATCCAGGCGCTGGTCGACCCGGTGCAGGGCGGGATGCCCAAGCGGCTCGCCGTCGGGCTCGACGCGCAGCGGCTTGCGCTGCTGCTTGCCGTGCTGCATCGTCACGGGGGCGTCGAGGTCGGCGGCTACGACGTTTTCGTCAACGCCGTGGGGGGCGTGCGGATCAACGAGCCCGCGGCCGATCTGCCCGTGCTGCTCGCAGTCAATTCATCATTGCGAAACATAGCATTACCTGCGAAAACTCTCGTATTTGGTGAAGTCGGGTTGGCAGGCGAAATCCGGCCCGTTCAACGGGGTCAGGAACGCATCAAGGAAGCTGCCAAGCTGGGTTTCCGCACGTTTTTGATCCCCAACCTCAACAAACCAAAGCAGGCCATTGAAGACGTTAAGATTGTCACGGTGGCGCGGGTCTCCGACGCGCTGGAGTTCCTGCGCTCTTGATCATTCGCAGGATGCGATGGTATTCGCCGGGTTGCCCGAGCGCCGCAGCAGCTCTGCGAGCCGGTAGTGCCGAGAGGTCGAAGGCAGATCGCAGGCAAGCGCCGCATCCACCGTTGCGCATGTGCCTTGCCCGCACGCAACACAATGCATCCTGAAGTTGCGCCTTGTGGCGTGCATTCGAGGGCTCGCTGGGCGGGGGGCCCGGTCCCCTTGCCGATCGTGCCGCGCAGCGGGCTTGGCCCCGACGGCATGGCGACGCACAGCTCGACCACTGTTATATTCAAATGATATTCAAGCGTTTGTGAGTCACTCTTTACAGTTCACTTGAGCCAATTCGCCGCGGGCTCGCTGCGACTGGCGTCCGCCATGACCGCCAGGAGCCGACAAATTGAAGTCTGCGAAACTGCCTCCGTTTGGTCTGATCCGGGCCTGCCGTTCGCGCCGATCCTTTGACCCAGATGAACAATTGCCGCCGCCGCTGCCCTGGGGCAAGGAAAGCCGAATGCAGACTGGGTAAGCTGCGCAGCGGCTTGCCAGGACTCCGGCCCGAATCGGAGCCCGAGCGGGGGCTATGCCTCGCCGATCAAATGGAGCTGTCGTGATTCTGCAGCACCTGTCCCTCGTGCAACGCATTTCGTGGCTGCTGCTATGGACGTTGGCTTGGGCGACGGCGAGCGCCTTCGCAGCGACGGCGCCCGTGGCCGGCGGGGCCGCGGACGGGCAGGGCGCGACGGTGGAAGTCTTCGTGCGCGAAGGGTGCCCCCATTGCGCCAAGGCCGAGGCATTCTTCGCCGCGCTGGCGAAGGAGCGCCCGGACCTGCGCATCGTCATCCGCGACGTGCGCAAGGAACCCGCGGCGCTCGCGCGGCTGAAGGAACTCGCCAAGGCGCAGCGTGGGGGCGCCAGCGTGCCGGCGACGTATGTGGGCGGGCAGCTGCTGCTGGGGTTCTCCGAAGCGGCGCACACGGACCGCCTGATCCGCGATGCGCTGAAGGGTCAGCCCGGCAGGCCGGAGTCGGCAAGCATAGGCGGAACCTGCGAGGCCGAGGAAGCGCTGTCATGTACCGCGGGCGGCGAAGCGGCGACTGCCGACGCCCAGGGTTTCGAGGTGACGGTCTTCGGCCGCACGATTTCCCTCGACGACGTCGGGCTGCCCGTCTTCACGCTGGTGGTGGGCCTGCTCGACGGCTTCAACCCGTGCTCGATGTGGGTGCTGATATTGATGATCTCGCTGCTGGCGCCGCTGAACGACCGGCCGCGGATGCTCGCGATCGCCGGCACGTTCGTGCTCGTGCAGGGCATCGCCTATCTCGTGTTCCTGGCCGCGTGGCTCAACCTGTTCCTGCTGATCGGCCTATCGCGCTCCTCGCAGCTCGTCATCGCTGCCATCGCGATCATTGCCGGCCTCATCAACATGAAGGACTTCTGGGCATTCGGAAAGTGGTTCTCGCTGTCGATCCCGGAGAAGGCGAAGCCGGGCATCTACACGCGGATGCGCGCAATCCTGCATACGCACAACCTGTTGGGCGCGATCATCGGCACCATCGTTCTCGGGCTGCTCGTGCAAGTGGTCGAGTTCATGTGCACCTCGGGCTTCCCGGCGCTCTTCACGCGCATCCTGACGCTGCGCCAGCTCGATCCGTGGAGCTACTACGGCTACCTGCTGTTGTACATCGTGCCGTACATGCTGGACGACCTGATCGTGCTCGGGATCGGTGTGGTCACGCTCTCGCGGCACCGGCTGCAGGAAAGGGAAGGCCGCTGGCTCAAGCTGATCAGCGGTTTGGTGATGGTCGCGCTCGGGATCTACCTGATCGTCGACGGCTGAACGCGGGCGGGGCGTCCTGCAACGCGCAGGCCGGGACATGCGCAAAGACGCGGCCCGAAGGGTTCTGCAGGCCGGCGCAGATAGTGGCGTCCGAGTTGACCAGACGCAATACATCGGCGCGGCCGGACTCCTAGGCTTGTTCGAGGAGGCCGTCATGGACGCGAACCGGTTTCGGAAAGCAGGCGGTGGCCGGCGCACCTTCCTGCGCAGGCTGGGAATGCTGCTGGCGGGCCTTGCGGCCGCCAAACCCGCATTCGCGGCGAGCGAGGGATATCCGCAAACGATTGCCGCGCTCGCCTATGCGTTCCAGCGTGAGACGGATGCCCACCGTCGCTATGCCGAGTTTGCGGGGATCGCCACCAAGGAAGGCTACAAGGGCATCGCCTACATGTTCACTGCGTTCGCCGCATCCGAGGGTTTGCACGCGCGCAACTTCAAGGGACTGATCGTCCGCCTCGGCGGTCAGGCGAACGCTGCGCCCACGGCGATCAAGCCGGGAACGACGAAGGAGAATCTGATCGCCGCCCTCGATGACGAAATCGACTCGATCGACCGCCTGTATCCGGGGACGCTCGAGCGCATTCAACCGGAGGGGAACAGCGAGGCGAGCAGGTTCGTGAAGTTCGCCTGGGAGTCCGAGCGCCAGCACCGCGATCTGGTCCAGAAGATTCGCCGTTACTCGCCCATGCTGTTCGAGCAGGTTGCGAAGGTGATCGACGAGAAGACCGGGCTCTATTTCGTCTGCCAGACGTGCGGCTCGACACTGAACAAGGTTCCGAGCCCGAACTGCCCGGTGTGTGCAAGCGCGCCCGAGCAATACCAGCAGATATCGGTGCCGGGCTGAGCGAACGAGCTGCGGCGGAAGCCGGTGGCGTCGGATCGCCGGGTCGTGAAGGTTGCAGCTTTTCGTCGCGGTCGGTGACCGGTCGGCTCAGATTCGTCACGTCCTAGAACTCGGGTTAAGGAATCGCTGCACAATTATGAAATAACACATGAAAGTCTCAGACAAACTGATTCCGTCGCCATAACGCCGAGTCGCCGTTTGGATTTGGACATACTTCACGCTTCCGGTCGCCGAGAGCCTGCCGACAGACTTGATCCTGTCGAAAGGTCTGATCTGCACGTGCGCGCGAGCCGTTCTTGTGGGTTCTGGTCCGCGCCTCGCACTTCGTATAATTTGTATTATGTCAAATACGATATCTAGGCTCGCTCGACCGGTTTCGAGCACTTCCTACTAAATCTGCGCTGAGGAACGCCCTCATCGACCCTCTCGGAAAGCCGTTAGCCCCGATTTACGCTGAAGTTCCTCTTTGGTGGCTGTCCATTCAGACGCACGCGTTAAAAACCAAATTTGGTGGCGCTCGTTCCCATCGTAAATTTGGTGGTCGCACGCGAGCACACCACTTTTGGTGGTCCTCAAGAGCATCGATCCATTCGATACTCCGGATCGACGACAACCAACTCCGGGGGTTCTATCGATGAGCGCTATCGCAGATTTCGACTTGGTCGAGAACCAAGACTTCGAGATGGTCGTCGGTGATGGCGTTCGCATCACGTATAGAACCGCCGACGAGGCTTTCGAGATTGCGCAATGCGGATCGAGCGCATTCGAGGTGCTACTTTGTATTGCGCCGTGCCATGCGTCGCGGCACTCCCTATTTGTCTTCTACTCACGTTTTCGGAAAGGCGCGTATATACGCCGCGGCGAACTGAGCACGGCCCAGGTCTTTGTGTCGTGCAGAATCGATGAAGCCGAGACCATAGCCGCCCGGCTCGGCGTCAGGTTAGGCGACGCGGACTAATACAGACCGCCCAAATGCGCGTTCGCCCCGATTTCGACCAACGGCCATTTCTGTGACGCACCCTTCGGACGAGTCGACCAAGAAGCAATTAGCAGATGCCCTGCAGGCGCTTGACATTGCCACTAGACTCGCCTGTGGCGCCGCCGTTGCGCTTGCATGTGAATCAGAAGAAGTCCGCATGGAAATAGAGGCGGTGCTTGGGGAAAGGATTGATGACTATGCCGACAACCAAGCAGCTGTCAACGTCATCAAGACGGTCCTTCACGCGGTGATCACCAGGGGTTCGGTCGCCAGCCTTCTTCAGCGTCCAACTTCGCATTAGCCGCGTCAGAGCGTCGATGTGTCGCCGCGATGGGGTTGCGAACGCCCTTCGCGACCGCGCACCGACGAACGAGAGATGACGGTATTCGTGTTGCGGGACGCGTGAGCGGCGGTACGACACGCTTCGCTGGTGCAGCCCATGCTAGGCTGCCAGCGATCTTCGACATCATGGTTCAGCTCTATTCATTTCCAGATGAAAGCCCTCATTCGTACCGCCGATGGTTCCGTCGAGGACTTCGATGGCCGCGTCCTATTCTTCAGTCAAGAGCGGTTTATCCGAGACATCTGCGAAGGCGAGTGCTGCTTCATTTGCGGTACACACCCGGACGCGGCAACGTTTGAAGACGAGCACGTCATTCCCGATTGGGTTCTGAAGCGATTCAAACTGCACGCGAAGTTTGTCACGCTTCCCAACGGAGTCACCACGCGCTATGACAAGTACAAGGTTCCTTGCTGCGCAGCTTGCAATGACCGATTGGCTGAAGAATTCGAGAATCGAATCGCGCCCATTGTCGCCTTAGGTTCTAACGCCGTTCGCGACTGGCTAGTCAGCGGCGATGGTCATTGGCGTCTCTTCTGTTGGCTTGCACTTATCTTTCTCAAGACACATCTCAAGGACAAGTCGTTTCGCGCGCATTTGGACGAGCGACGGGGGCAGGCAACCATTTCCTCCGCCTACGAGTGGGAGACGCTCCACCATCTGCACTGTGTCGCAAGAGCGTTCTTTACGAAAGCACACTTGGCGCCGGAGGTGTTCGGATCGCTACTCGTGCTGCCCGCCCGCGTGGAGGACTATTTTGAGCGATTCGACTACGGTGACCTCTACGAACCGCAGACTTTGCTGTTGAAAATCGATGCCACTGCGTTTATTTGCGTACTCAACGACGCTGGTGCAGCGCGGGTGTTGTTTCAGAATCACTTGCAGCGAATTACGGGTGCACTGTCACCGCTGCAACTGCGCGAAGTGGCAGCACACTTCGCGTATCTCAGCGTGCAGTTGAAGAACCGGCCGGAGTTTTGGACGCATGTGAGCGGCCGCGACGGCACCGTCGGCATCATGGGCAGCCATGACGCCTCTCCCGACCTTCATGACTACGACGCCAAGCTCTTCGGCAAGCTCATGCATCGCAACTGCGCGCAGATCATTGAAGCGATGCAGCTCCCCGATGGTGAGGAAATCCTGAGCAGCATGCTTGCTGGGCGCTGGTCGTTTCTGTTCGACGAGAAGGGTGTGTTCATCCCAGATCAAATGACGCTGCGTCCGAAGACGGGCTAGGCTTATCGCTGGCGCATCAAGGGGCTCACCCGCTGACCACGCTGGCGCGAACCACCTTTGTCCCGTCCACTGCTCCGACGTACAGGCCAAGGGGAAACTCCGCTTGGCCGACGATGACAATAAGCATGAACGGAAGTTCGTGGCTCGACTTCCTGAAGATGTCGCTCAGCTTCGCTTCATCAGACCCAGATGGTGTCGGTACAGGTTCCGGGTGAGTGTGCCAATCGCCGACGTAGTGCAAACCGGCAGCGAACATGGCATTGATGTCCGCCTGCTCCGCTGTGCGGTCTGGCAGGAAGCCGAAGCGCGTCCGACGTGAGCGCCCCTTCGTCACGGTGATGCGCTCGACGGTCAGCTTCTCGCCCTCGATGCGAGCGAAGAGTTGGCCGCCATTCTCCAGCGACAGCCAGGTCTTCTGGCGATGTTGGGCGAGATCGTCCAGACAGGGCGAGGGCAGCGTGATGCGACCTTGGGCGAACGTAAGAATCATGGACATGACGCTAACGCTGCATTGCCGGCAGGGGTATGTCAAAGCGGCGCGAGAACGCGGTTGCATTGAGGCGTGCTTGCCATACCGCTGTCAACGATAGCCCGTTTGTCGCAAACCCAGCGGCGGCACCTACCCATACCCGGTGCTGCGACACCGCAACGCGCCCCAATAGTGCGTCGATGACCAATTCTCCGGCGAGCGCGATGCCGGACAGTGCGGCGAGCGACGAGAACGGCTGGTAGATTGCTCCACATGCGGGCTCCTGCGGCGCCAGCGGCATGTGGACCAGATCGGCGACCGGCTCCTGCAGACGGCCGTCAGGAGTGCAGATGTCACGCAGTCGACCGCTCGCCGGCAGGCAGAAGACCGCGTGCGCGGCGACCCCGAACGCTTCTAGAAAGCAGAATACGGCGGGAGGTACGTCACCAGACTGCACCAGCTCGTCCAGATGCAGGTTGCTCGCCGCCTCGCCGGTTGACGAGACGATGAGATCGGCTTTGGTGAGGGGCCCTCCTTCTCGCCGTTGGTATGCCTCCCATGACTCGGCGACACCGGTCACATCAATGTCCGGGAATCGCCGTTTGATGGCGGCGGCCACGGCCAATGCCTTGTTCTGACCGACCGCGCTGCCGTCCAGCACGTGTCGACCTACGTTTCTCCAATCGAGCGTGTCGCCATCCAGAAGGGTGAGGTGTCCGACACCGGCCTGCGCGAGTTGGACGGCGAGTTGTCCGCCCACCGCGCCACATCCGGCCACCACGACGTGCAGACCCGAAAGCGCGCGCGAAGCAGGCCCCGCGGTCCGCTCATTCAGAAACTCACGGTAGATCGGCACGACCTTCGCATGGGGAAACTGCTGGGGCACCGTCGCCAGTGCAGCAACGCGCGACCGGCCGCGCAGCGCCGATCCTTGCCGGAAACCCGGTATCCCGCGATGCCGCGCGCCCGGAAACTTCACTTCCGACGGAGGCAGAAATGTACCGCCCAACGCAATCGTTTGACCTTCGAAGTCGAACGCCAGGACCACCGGCAACGGATCACGCGCTTTCCATCGCGTGACGACGCGTTCGAATTCGACATCGGCACCCTCCTGCGTCGCCAGCGCGCTGAGCTGAGCCATCGTCAGCGGATAGCTGCGCGGATGCAGAGGTGCGTTCAGCCGGAGCATCAGCGCAATGTCGATGGCGTCGAGTCTCCGTGCGCCGTTTCGAGCCCACTTCTCCAACGCGTCCCTTGTCGGCGCGAGAACGATGTTGTTACCGTCTCGCGCGCTGAGCCAGACCGCGTGCGCGCCCGGGGAAGGTTCCGTCATCCAATATTGGCCGCTCGCCGGCTGGATCAAGGTCCAGTAGCTGTGTGCTTCAGCGAAGAAGTCGGCCTCATTGGTGTTCGTTCGGCCGGCCAGCATGAGGTCGTTCGCCTCGTGGACGAGCTGCTGGACGTGAGCGATCCCGACCGGTACTTCGAATGCATCACTCACCTTCGTGAGGCAAAGGCGCCCGTCGCCCTCAACGTGCGGATACGTGACGCCGCTGGCGGGCTCAGGCAGCGCTATGAGCGGCAACGACCATGGGAAGTCGCCGTCGATGGCCACCAACACGTCGTGTGGCGCTTCGGCCATCGCTGCCGGCAGCCGCCAACCGGCGCTCAGTTGGCGCTTGGGAAAGCGCGCCTTGAGTTCGCCGTCGGACAGCTCGCGCGCCGCCGGCCACGCTGCCAAAATGTCTGCACGAAGACGTTGCCGCGCGTCGGTTTCGCCTGGCGGCTCAGGCATACTGGCCAGTGCCGCCTTTCTTGATGACCGGCGCCGCGGGTATGGCCTTGGTTTTCCCGGAGCCGCCTCCGTCGTCGCCACCGCCCTTCTCCAGCTCGGCGATGCGGTCATCCCAGAAGTCGGTATTGAATAGCTTCTTTAGCGCTTTCAACGCCGTCAACTCGTCGCAGTCGGTGCTTTCCAGCTTCGACAATTCCGTGATTGCGTCCGGCAAAACCTCGCGCATGAACCGAATGCGGTTGAGCGTCTGGTCGCTGGTGATCTCTTCGCGCGGCGCCACTGGCCGGTACACGCGCTCGTTCATCGAGATTCGGTTGTGGATGCTGCGCATCACGGCCAGCAGTGCTTGATCGTCGCGATTCAACCATTGCTTCACAGGGTACGCTTCGTCGACGAGGACGGTAATCACAAAGCCGGTCGGATTGTTCCAGCTTGAGCGACTCCGTGCCCACGCTTTCATCAGCCGGACGATGCGGCGCATTTGCTTGCTGCCCTTATCTTCGGGGCTCTTCTGGTCAACCTGCTCAACGAACCACTCCGTAACGTCTTCCGGCGACGAGAGCTGCCACTCCTCGACCGCGGCGAGTTCCTTCTTCGTGTCGCCGTTCTCTTCATACGTTCGGTACACCGGAATGTCTACGTTGAAGCCGTCGTTGTAGTAGACGCGCACGCAGTGGCGACGCACTTCCGGTGGCTTCTTGAACTCATTCTTCGCCGAGAGTGCTTTGCACACCATCTCCTTGGCCTCGCGCGGGGTCCGGTGGGCTTCGCGATTTCCCTTGAGCGCGTCGCGGTCGAACACTGCGCCATCGTCGATGTCGGCGGTGATCGTTTCCGACTGCACCATGGTCCGCATCGCGTACGACCCCTGCGGAACGAATTCGTAGGGTTTCGGCTCTTTCGCATCGTCCAATCCTCGCTCAAGCCGTTCGCGATTGGCCTCTCTGCGCTGGCGCGGTGTGTCAAGCATCTCCTCGTTCACGAACACGCGCTCTTCATGAAACTGGCGCAGATGGCCGTTGGCGTCGTAACTCATGCATCCTCCGTGGGCAGCGGGTTTAGCGAAGTGAAGATGTCGAGCACCATCTGAGATTCGGGTGTGGGCGCTTGATTGGTCAACGCGCTGTAGTTGAGGTCGGTCGCTCGATCGCCAAGGGTTTCGAGTACGCCCAGCGATTGCGCGTCCACGGCGTCCAGCGTCATGTGTGCCGCCTCGTTGGAAGATACGGGTGGATCGATCAGCCGATGCAGCGTCACCCGACCATTCATGTACTTCACAAGCTGGCCGGCGATGTAGGCCGTGGTGCGGGCCTGCGATTCCAGCGACATCGTTACGATGTCGCTACCGCCTTTCCATCCCCAGATGCCGCGCTGCGTGTCCTTCGCAGCCGACAGCACCTTGGCCGCCGATGCATTGCCTGTTCCCACCGACAGGACGTGGATCGGTCGGTTGGCCGCCGCCATTTCCAATGCCTCGATCAGCGCCACCAACACCGGGTTGTTGGCATAGAGCCCACCGTCCACGAAGAGGTGGGCGATGTTGGCGCCGAGCGCAGGCGACGAAATCGCGTATAGCGGAAAGAAGATCGGTGCCGCCGCCGAGGCCATGCACACATCGACGAGCTTGTACTGGTTGTCACGAGTGAGGCGCGCTGCGTGGGGCGTCTTGAAAATCCATGCCTTTTGCGATTCGGCGTCAATGCTGGGGATACACAGCGCGATGCCGCGCTTCTGATAGACCTGTTCGAGCGTCAAGTCCTGCAGCACGCTCTGCAGCGCATTGCGCAGCGGTTCAGCGGTGTTGGCCGGCGACCACAGTCGTCCCAGCGTCCAGAACCACGCCTTCCAGCGGTCGCGCAGGCACCCGCGCTGGAGCGGCATGGGCGACTGGAAAATCGCGTTGGCCTGCCTGCGGTACAGGTCGATCACACGGGGCAATCCAACGCCCTTGGCGAGACTGGCGGCGAGGATGGCGCCGGTGCTCGTGCCGACGATCAGATCGAACGCGGCACCGATGTCGAGCTGCGCCGCTGCCGCGCGGCCGGCAAACTGATGCAGTCGTCCGGCGAGCCGGTTGAGCAATGTCGCCGAGTACAGGCCGCGTATACCCCCGCCGTCAAGCGCGAGGACACGATAGGGCCGGGAGTTGCTCATTCGTCGCGCGGTAAAAACGCGCGCCGCCTAGCGCACGCGCCGGGCGGTCTTAACTTTCTCGCCGCGCCCGGCTGCTTTCAAGGTCAGACTCCGCACTACGGCGCCGTACTCGCGTTCTTTTTCGGCGAGTTGTTGTAGCGCCGTCGCAAATTGCTCCTGCAGCCGCGCTGTCTGCGTCGCCGCTTCGGCTTCACGTCGGCCAAGTTGCGCACGCACCTCGTTCGCCATGGTGATCGCGGCTTCATGTTCGCTGCGCAAGCGCACGAGTTCGAGGTCTTGCGCGGCTATGCGCTCGCCCAACCGAGAACGTTCCGCGGTGACACTCTGCAAGTCGTATTGGAGCGCCTCCAACCGCTGGGACTGCTCGCTCGCGGCGCGGGCTGCACGAGCCTCGGCGGACTTCAGTGCTTCACGTGCGCGGTCGACCTCTTGCAACCAGCGCTTTTCGTGAGCCGCAGCACGCTCATCGATGGCACGCCGCTCGGCTTCGAAGCGACCGCGCTCCTGATCCAACTGCTTTCGCAACGCGTCGATTTCACCGCCCAACGCGGCCAGCCGGAGTTCCGCAGCGGCGTAGGCAGTGTTGCGATGCTCTAGCGTCCGCTGGAGTAGGTCGCGTTGGTCGCGCAGCTCGTCGACCTGGGCACGCAGGAGTTGCATCGCCTGATCCTGTGCCTCCATGCGCGTTTGCAGTTCCGCCTTTTCCACCGCGAGCGCGCCGCGCTGGGCCTCCAGTTCATCGGCCGCAGCTTTCACTGCTCGCCGCTCGTCGGCGAGCGCAGTGGCCGCTTCACCACGCGCGACCGAGAGCGCGGTCTCCCAGAAATGGCTGGCGGCCCGTGCAATTGGATCGGGCACTGCCGGTGCGGCGGCGAATGCCCCGGGGTCGCGAATGCGGGCGCCGAGCCCCTTGAACCAGGTGTCGAGATATGGACCGACTGTGTTCGGGCTGCCGCGTCCGGCCTTCTGGCGAATGCGCTCGATGGTGGGCCGCGCGCCTTCGAGAAGGAGCGCGTCCGCCGCCGCCCAAATGTCAGCTTCCTGAATGCCGCCGCGTTGCGGGGTACTGGCCATTTTTGCGCCCTCGCCTTCCAACTTGCTAGGTACGATAAGAGAGTGTTATCGTTACTTATGCACTATGACTGTAATATATGATACAGCGTACATCTATTATTTTACCACCGTCGCCGCTGGCGGGTGAGGTGGCCCCGCTCGACGCCGAAGCCCTGGGACCGCTGGCCCAACACGCGGTCGCAGCACTGCTGAGTGAAGGCGAAGCCGACAACACGGTCGCGAGCTACCGCGCCGCTTTGCGCTATTGGGCCGCCTGGTACGCCGTGCGCTACCACGGCGCGCTAGCCTTGCCAGTCCCGGTCCCGACGGTATTGCAGTTCGTGGTGGATCACGTCGCCCATGGCGAAGGCGACGGTCTAACGAGCGAGCTACCTCCCGCGCTGGATCATGCACTCGTGCGGGCCGGCTACAAGGGCAAACTCGGGGTGCCGGCGCTAAACACGGTGGTGCACCGGATCGCCGTGCTGTCCAAGCTGCACACTATTGAAGGTCACGCCAATCCGTGCCGCGACCCCGCGGTACGCGAGCTGTTGAGTCGCGTCCGCCGCGGGCACGCCAAACGCGGCGCCCTGCCCCGCCGCAAAGCCGCCCTCACGCGCGAGCCGTTGGAAGCGCTGCTCGCGACCTGCGACGACTCGCTGCGTGGCAACCGCGACCGAGCGCTCCTGCTGTTCGCTTGGGCGAGCGGGGGGCGGCGCCGCGCCGAGGTCGCCGCGGCCACCTGCGAGAACGTGCGCAAGGTCGGCGAACGCCTGTGGGTCTATACGCTCTCCCAGTCCAAAGGCAATCAGGCGGCCGACGACCGGCCCGAGAACGACAAGCCTGTCGCCGACGCAGCTGCCGATGCCTTGGAAGCGTGGCTCGCCATGAGCAAAGTCGTGAGCGGTCCCCTTTTCCGCCGCATCCGCCACGGCGATCACGTCGCCGAACCGCTCACCGCCGCCGCCGTGAGGCGCATCGTGAAGGCGCGTTGCGCCCTCGCCGGTGTCGCCGGCGACTTCTCCGCCCATTCCCTGCGCAGTGGCTTCGTGACCGAAGCTGGGAGGCAAAACGTATCCCTTGGCGATACCATGGCGATGACGGGTCACGCAAGCGTCTCAACAGTGTTGCGTTACTACCGCAGCGGCGCCACGGTTTCAAGCCGCGCCGCTCGCCTTCTTGAGGACAACTAAAGCGTTATGAAGGGAACGGACGTTGTCGTCATTTGGCTACTGGTACGGAGCGTCTCATCAGGCCGTGCTTGCACCGGCGAAAGGGGCGATCTGGATGCGCACTTCGCAGTGTCAGACAACCTTGCGCCAATGCGGCCAACCTACGCCCTGCCCACTCATTCAAATGCCGAGTCGGCACAGCTGCCACAGGAGACCAACGGTTGAACGCTGTTGAGATAGAACAAGCCATTAGCGACCTTGCGGAGCAACAGTTCGACCGCGCGAACTTTCCGTATGTCTTCCTTGAAGCCTTCGGGAACAAGGAGACGACGCTCAAGCGGTTGCGCGCGGGTGTCTCGAACAAGTCCGACCTCGGCGGCGTTCTCCAGACCAACAACATCCACATCGCTCACCTGCGAAGACGGCCAGGTCACACAGACGCCTCCAGGCTCTGAAGGCCAGCCCTGCCACGGCCAAGGCCAAGGCGAGATTCGTCCTGGCCACGGACGGTGCGGACTTCGAGGCCGAAGACCTGGCCAGCGGCGAGACCGTCGCCTGCGCCTACGCGGACTTTCCCGACCACTTCGGCTTCTTCCTGCCGCTGGCCGGCATCACCACCGTCCGGCAGATCAGCGAAAACGCCTTCGACATCCGGGCCACCAGCCGCCTCAATCGCCTGTACGTCGAACTGCTGAAGGACAACCCCGAATGGGGCAAGGCCGAACGCCGCCACGACATGAATCACTTCATGGCGCGGCTGATCTTCTGCTTCTTCGCCGAGGACACCGACATCTTCATCGGCAAGGGCCTGTTCACCGACACCGTCGCGCAGATGAGCGCGAAGGACTCATCCAACACGCATGAGGTGATCGGCACGCTATTCCTCGCCATGAACACGAAGCGGCGAGGACCGGGCAGCCGCCAACATTCCCCGTTGGGCCGACGCCTTCCCCTACGTCAACGGCGGCTTGTTCTCGGGCAGCACTTGACGTGCCGCGTTTCAGCAAGATCGCCCGCTCCTACCTGCTGCACGTCGGCGGTCTCGACTGGACCAAGATCAACCCCGACATCTTCGGCTCAATGATCCAGGCCGTTGCGGAAGATGACGAGCGCGGCGAACTTGGCATGCACTACACCAGCGTCCCGAACATCCTGAAGGTGCTCAACCCGCTGTTCCTCGACGACCTGCGCGCGCAGCTGGCGGAAGCGGGCGACAACCCGCGCAGTTGCTCAATCTGCGCAAGCGCATGGCGCGGATCAGGGTCTTCGACCCGGCCTGCGGCTCCGGCAATTTCCTCGTCATCGCCTACAAGGAAATGCGGGCGATCGAGGCCGAGATCAACAAGCGTCGCGGCGAAGCCGATCGACAGCTCAGAAATCCCACTGACGAACTTTCGCGGGATCGAATTGCGAGACTTCCCCGCCGGAGATCGCGCGCCTCGCACTCATCATCGCCGAGTATCAATGCGACGTGCTCGTATCGCGGTCAGAAGCTGGCGCTAGCCGAGTTCTTGCCTCTGGAGAAAGAGAACTGGATTACGTGCGGCAATGCCTTGCGGCTAGATTGGCTGAGTGTCTGCCCGCCGACAGGTACGGGGGTGAAGTTGCGTGGCGATGACTTGTTTCAAACGCCACTCGACCAAGCGCAGATCGACTTCGAGAACGAAGGCGGAGAGACGTACATTTGCGGCAATCCGCCGTATTAAGGGGGCTAGGAAACAATCTTCAGGTCAAAAAGCCGACCTGAGTTTCTTGTTTGCTGGCCATAACGACTATAAGGACTGTGATTATGTCGTCGGATGGTTCTTGAAGGCAGCTCAATATCTTTCCTCGTCTAAAGGACGATTCGCCTTTGTCGCCACAAACTCCATTGCACAAGGCGAACAGGTTGCCCATTTGTGGTCGCGATTGTTCGAGATGGGCATGACTATCGAATTTGCACATAGAACTTTTCTTTGGCGAAATAATGCAGCCGACAATGCGGGAGTTCACTGCGTAGTTGTTGGAGTCACATCTGAAAGCGGGCGACCAAGAAGACTCTTCGACGGCGATACGGTTCGGAATGTCGACTCGATCAGCCCCTATCTAACTCCCGGTGAACCAAAATTCGTCGAAGCCGCCGCCTCGCCAATATCCGCGGATCTGGCTCCGATGCTGAGCGGCAACATGGCACGCGATGGTGGGCACTTGTTCTTGTCGCCTGAAGAGGCAGGAAAGCTGGTCGCGAGTGAACCGCGCTCGAAGCAGTTCTTAAAACGCGCGGTTGGCACAAAAGAAATTAATCAAGGAAACCGAAGATTTTGTTTATGGATCGACGATGCTTGTCTTCCGGAGGCGCTATCCGTCGACCAGATTCGCGACCGCGTGCAGGAAGTTAAGCGCATGCGAGTATCTTCGCCAGCGAAGACGACTCGCGCATATGCCAGCATTCCTCACAAATTTGCGCAACGATGCCACCGTGATGAGCCCTCCCTCGCAGTTCCCAAGACTACGACCGGCCTAAGCGCTTTTCTTACCCCATGCATTTACGATGCAGAAACGGTCATCACGGACCTCGCCTTTGTTAGCTATCCGATGAATATGGTCGGTTTTGCCATCATTTCAAGCACACTTCATTTGGTTTGGGCAAAAACAGTCGCCGGCGGGATGCGCGATGGCCTCAGGTACTCGTCCCAGCTTGCTTATCACACGTTCCCTTTGCCGCGTATTACTGAGAAGAATCGCACGGACCTCGCTCGAACTGCTACAGAGATTCTATTGGCGCGCGAGTCACATTTTCCTGCATCGATTGCTAACTTGTATGACGCCGAGAGCATGCCCGACGACCTGCGCGCGGCGCACGAACGCAACGACGAAGTGTTGGAGCGCATCTACATTGGACGGCGCTTCAAGAACGACACCGAGCGCCTGGAGAAGCTGTTTGACCTGTACACCAAGTTGACTGCCGCGCCTGCTCCCCCGAATGCTAAGCAACGAAGGGTTGGAGCGGCCGTATGAGCGACACGATGAAATTTGTTCCTTCAGTTTCCGTTACTTATGCCAGCAACGGCGTGTCTACCAAACCCAATGCGCTTGGAATGCGCCCAATGCAGGAACGCGCCTATGAGAAGCGTGGAGAGCAGTACCTCCTCATCAAGTCGCCACCCGCGTCAGGCAAGAGCCGGGCGCTCATGTTCATCGCTCTCGACAAACTCCAGAATCAAGGACTTGAGGCAAGCCATCATCGTTGTGCCGGAGAGGTCCATCGGCGCCAGTTTTCATGACGAGCCGCTGTCCGAGTTCGGCTTCTGGGCCGACTGGCATGTCGAACCAAAATGGAACCTTTGCAACGCGCCCGGGCAATGACAACGGCGGCAAGGTGAAGTCAGTCGGAGCCTTCCTTGAGAGCACTGACAAGGTCTGGTCTGCACCCACGCGACGTTCCGGTTTGCGGTGGATGCCTACGGCGTAGAGTAAATTTGACGACCGACTGATCGCGGTCGACGAGTTCCACCACGTTTCTGCGAACCCCGACAACAAGCTCGGCTTGCACCTTGGGCAGTTCATCGCACGGAATCGGGTTCATATCGTTGCGATGACCGGCTCGTACTTTCGGGGTGATGCCGAAGCTGTGCTTGCCTCCGTCGGACGAAGCGAAGTTCGACACGGTCACCTACACCTACTACGAACAGCTCAACGGCTACGAATACCTCAAGCAGCTCGACATCGGCTACTTCTTCTACAGCGGGCCGTACGTCGATGACATACTGAATGTTCTCGACCCCGCCGAGAAGACCATCGTCCACATCCCGAACGTAAATTCGCGCGAGAGCACGAAAGACAAGATGCGGGAGGTGGAGCACATCATCGAGGCGCTGGGCGAGTGGCAAGGCATCGACCCCGCTACGGGCTTTCAGCTCGTCAAGACGCCCGAAGGCCGTGTGCTGCGGATCGCTGATCTCGTCGACGACGACGCCGCTAGGCGGGACCGCGTATCCGCCGCGCTGAAAGACCCGGCGCAGAAGAACAACCGTGACCACGTGGACATCATCATTGCTCTTGGCATGGCAAAGGAAGGTTTCGACTGGATTTGGTGTGAACACGCGCTCACCGTCGGCTATCGGGCCAGCCTGACCGAGATCGTGCAGATCATCGGGCGTGCGACCCGCGACGCGCCGGGCAAGACACGCGCGCGCTTCACAAACCTGATCGCGGAGCCGGACGCTTCCGAGGAAGCTGTTACCGAGGCCGTCAACGACACCCTCAAAGCCATCGCCGCGAGTCTACTAATGGAGCAGGTCCTCGCTCCGCGCTTCGAGTTCAAGCCGAAGAACCCAGAAAGCGGGCCCGCGCCGGGCTTTGACTATGGCGAAGGCGGCTACGACCCCGACCAAGTGCAATGTCGGCTTCAATCAGCAGACGGGGCAGTTCCAAATTGAAATCAAGGGTCTCGCCGAGCCGAAGAGCGAAGATGCCGTGCGTATCTGTCAGGAAGATTTGAACGAGGTGATCGCGACATTCATCCAGGACAAGACTGCCATTGAGCGTGGCTTGTTTGACGAGGAACTGGTGCCTGAGGAACTGACCCAGCTCCGCATGGGCAAGATCGTCAAGGACAAGTATCCCGAACTTGATGCGGAAGACCAAGAGGCTGTGCGCCAGCATGCCATCGCCGCGCTCAACCTGACACAGCAAGCCAAGCAGCTTGCCGCGGGCGTCGACGGCACTGAGCCATCGGCGAACACGGCACTCGTGGACGGCGTGCGCCGCTTTGCGATGGACGTGCGTGAGTTGGACATCGACCTGATCGACCGCATCAATCCCTTTGGTGAAGCCTACGCCATCCTCGCCAAGACCATGAGCGAAGACAGCCTTAGGCAGGTTGCAAAGGCTATCTCTGCGAAGCGCACCAACCTAACTCCGGAGGAGGCTAAGGACTTGGCTGTGCGTGCGGTCCAGTTCAAGAAGGAGCGCGGCCGCGTGCCTGCACTCGATGCGCACGATGCGTGGGAACGGCGCATGGCCGAGGGCGCATCGGCCTTCATGCGGTTCAAGGCAGAGGGTCGCTATGAGTGATCCCGACCTCGACGAACTGGCCGCAGAACTTTCCGAGTTTGCTGCGCCGGAGAAATCGGGCGGACGGCCGCCGCACGAGCAGCGCGTCATCGCTGGATTCGAGGAGATTCAGCGATTCGTCGAGAAGCATGGACATCCCCCGCAACGCGGGGAAGGTCACGACATCTTCGAGCGACTGTATGCAGTCCGCCTCGACCGTCTGCGCGCGCTCCCGGAATGCTGCGCCTTGCTTGCACCGCTGGACCATCAAGGGTTGCTTGCTGGCGCGCCGCGCGTCGCGGCGACTGGAGAGTCCATCGACGTAGACGAGCTGGCCGCCGAGTTGGCGGGTGCGGCCAACGCCGACGACATCACCGTGCTGCACCACGTCCGCACGAGCGCAGACAAACGCGCCGCCGAGGAGATCGCGCAGCGCAAGCCCTGCGAGGACTACGAGACATTCAAGCCGCTATTCGAGCGCGTGCAGCGCGAACTCAGGAAAGGCATTCGCGAAACTCTCGCTGTCCACACGCTGGACGAACTCAGGCTGACCGAGATTCAGCAGGGCGAGTTCTTCATCGTCGACGGTCAATTGGCCTATGTCGCCGAAGTCGGCGAGGAGATCAGAACCAAGTACGAGCGCCGCGACAGCCGCCTCCGCGTCGTCTACGACAACGGTACCGAAAGCGATGTTCTGCAACGCTCCTTCCAGCGTGCCCTCCACCGCGATGAAGCGGCGCGACTGATCACCAATCCCTCGGCCGGGCCGCTATTCTCAAATCGGGCATCGGAGGACGATCAGGAAAGCGGCACTATCTACGTGGTGCGTAGTAGGTCCGAATTGCCCATCGTCGCAGCGCACCGCGACGTACTCCACAAGATCGGCGTAACCGGCGGCGACAATGTCGCCGCCCGGTTTTCGAACGCGAAGAACGACGCAACTTTTCTGCTCGCGGACGTGGAAGTCGTCGCTACCTATGACCTCTACAACATCAACCGAGTCAAGCTGGAGAACCTAATTCACCGAGTGTTCGGTCCAGCAAGACTAAAGATCGAGATCATGGATCGCTTCGGCAAGCCCATAGTTCCGCGCGAGTGGTTCCTTGTCCCGCTGTTCATCGTCGACGAGGTCGTGAAGCGGATCATCGACGGGTCCATCACGCAATATGGTTACGACCCGCAGGCTGTACGGCTTGTGAAGATCGCGGGGGCCTCGGGACCCCGGTGACGCCGAGTCCACATCGCTTATGTACAGGTCAACAGGATACCGTGGAGTCGCTGGCATCGGGTGGCGAGGCGCGATGCGACGCGTCTTGACGACGCGGGACACAGTAGATGAAGTGACCGGCTTCGCGTCCTCGAATGTCGATACCCGGCAACACGCAGGAATGTCGCGTCGGCGAGTGCTTTAGCACGTCGGCGATGACACCCCCTCCGTCGCCCGCCCGCATCACATCGATATGCAGACTCTCGTAAGCAGACAGGAACAGAAGGGTCCACCCTTCACGACTCAAGCTCCAGATCGGGCACGGCAGCGTGTCGTCGTCCAGGTAGACGCCGCCTTTGTCTAAGGCGTTGTTCAAGAGATCCGGCGAGGCGAAGTTTTCGAAATGCATGCGCCAGAGCACGTAGGCTTTTGCCGACGACGTAAGGTCCCCTGGGCCGTCTGCAGCCAATGCCTGCCAGTTGAACTTCGCGCATGTTGTCGCGATGATGTCGGTCGGTTGTTGCACGTAAAGCCGCTCGATGGTTGCTCGGGCCTGCTTGTAGCGCTTGGCCACTTCGTGGTCTTCGAACCAACGAGACCGTTCTGACATCCCGGCGCCAAGAAGCGGCAGCGCCTTGCGCTTGATGATCGGGTCCGTCCAAACATAATGCGATTTCGGCAAGGGACATAGAGTGCCGATCATGTGAAGCGAATCCATGCATCTATCCGGTTGAAAAGCAATGTCTTGAAGCACCCATTCCCTCAGGGACGCGTAGCGAACGGGCAAGTCAAGGATGTCTTCAATCCAGCGCTCAAGCGGCTCCCAGGTGGTCGCAAGCGATTGGAGTTCCTTCGCCGGCGTGAAAAAGTCGCTGATGCGCGGGTTGCGAGTCGACAACCAGTCACCGCAATGCCCGCATCCGTAGGGGCGGCTCAGGAGATCGAGGCACATTCCATAAGATGCTGTGAGAGCGCCGCACTTCGAACAGCAATCCAAGAGATCACTTTGATGGATGGGGCATTGACGCAGCGCGGCAATCTGAAAATAGGCTGAGTGATACCCGAACGTGAGGCAGACTGAGCAGTAGCGAAGTCGCGCCGATTGGAAAGTAGTTTCCCCCAATGCAGCAAGCGCGCGACCGAGGATCGCGTCGTCGTAGTCTTCGCTCGACATTTTCATAACGTGGCATAACGCCTTAACCTCCCCCAGTGGCCGACGGTGAAATGCGCCGCCGGTTGCCTGCAACGTGCTGGTGCCCGTGAGAATTCGTGTCAGCGCGCGGGGAGCTAAGCGGTTGGCGTGCATAAGGCGCCAAAGCTTGGCGGCGATGGAATCGCCAGGCAACGACCAACACGGGTCCCAATTCCACTCGTCCGGCCTAAGGCGTGGCATCGGTTTTCCGAGCAAGTTGGCTTGCGAGCGTGCGGGCCTCTATGAGTCCAGATGACCGCACCGCGTCGCCCCACGCGCCTTCATCGGTGGTCCAGTCGGTGCCGCGCAGATACGCGGCGTCCATGACATTACAAACCGCTTGCGCCGCGTAAGCCATCTCGATTGTCGTCTCCTTGGAGAACTTGCTGTCCTCAGCCACAAACGCGGACCACGCTTTGGGAGCATCGTGCGCAAGGCGCCAGCCCTCGCGATAGCGCGATGGGAAAAAGAACTCCGTGTAGGTGTAGCCACCCTCCTTTGGATAGACCTCGTCGTCGAAGCTGCTCATGAAATATTGCAAGTCGGCGGCCGAACGTAAGCCCGAGAAGGATCGCTCGTTAGCCAGCCAGCGCAACACTGGGTCCATGTCACCGGATTGGGCCATGTCGTCTCGCAACCCGCGCAGGGCCTCGTAGCCTCCAAGACATACGACAAGTCTGATCCGCTCAAGCCATAACTCGTCCTGCAGTAACGCAAGCTGCAGGCATTGCGATGCCTCTAGTTCGTGGGCGCGGTCGATAAGCAGGAGAACGCGATCACAGCGGTTGTGCCGCGCGCGCTTCTCCAAATTAATCCGCAGGCGCTCGCGAAGCACCTGCGAGTCGCGGCTCGCCGGCCCGGTGGGCCCTGTCTTGGCCAGGATGGCTGTCCAGAGGCTTGTTTCTTTGATCGGACGCCGTGCGCCCGCAAAGACATGGCACAACGGCACCTCCGGTAGCGCAGACTCGATTCCTGCCGCCGCCAACCGAAGAGCCACGCTCAATCCCGAGCGTGGCGCGCCAATGAAAGTTACGCCGGCGAGACCCTTAGTCAGCGCGTCACGAAGTTCTTGGAAGACGTACTCGCCGCTCGTGGTCGCGAATTCGATGTCACGGTTTTTCACCGGATGACGTGCATAGATTTGCTCACGCTCGGAATCGGTCATGGACGCCGCTCGGCGTTGTTCCGTGCGCGCAACAGCGCGCGAAGGGAGTGGCTATCATGCTGCGGCGGAACGAAGGAACTCGGGCTTGACTTGGCGAGACTGATGGGGCCGGCCGGGGGCGCGCTGGGATCGGGAGGAACGACGTTGCGCCGCTCCTCGGATTCTGCAAGCTTGCTCGCTGCGGCCGACACCTTGGGCTTCGCGCTACCATAGTTCGATTGCTTGAGCGACAATCCACGCAAGTGGTCGAAGTAAAGCGGGATCGGATCGACGTGATTGGCGAACACCAATATTTTTCGATCACGCAGGCGATTGATGGCTTTGCGATCTGCGCGACTATGCTCGGTGCGTCCCCACCCGCCCTGCGCCATGAGATCACCCAACTCCTCACCCGTTTTGGAATTCGCTGCGGTCACGGAACGATATTTCTCTTCGTTGATGCCGATCCTGATTTGGGTGCCGATCAGATCCCAACTGATGGCAAGCCGCGGGTTCGTGTAGTGCGCCCGATCCAAGTTGATGTAGGGCCGGCGACCCTTCGCGCGCGAACCGCAAACCCTGGCCATGGCGTACTCCAGTTGAACGCAGGTCGGCGTCTGCGACGACTTAGGAAGCGGACGCAGTAGGAACGGCTGGCTTACATCCGACGTGAGCTGGCGCAGCAAATCGATCGGAGCCAACATGCCGATGCCTTCGTTCGGGGTAGCGTTCATCTGCGCGAGCGCAACCTCGACGATTTCCAGCACGTGCTTCCAGCGAATCCGAAGCTTGACCGCTGCTTCCACGGGGTTGCCCTTGCGGGGGTCGTTTGGATGACTTCCGGTTGTGCTCGGCAGTCGCTGCGCGCTATTCACCAACAGTTCCTTGATCGCGCGCTCCAGAACCGCGCGCCGATACCAGCGCTTGACCGGGCCTAGATTGATGAGGCATCCAAGCGTGTCTTGCAGGTCGCTTAGAAGCCCCATGTGCTGATGTGCGAGCAGGTTATCGATGACCAGTACCGCCCAAGGGTGAAAAGCGAGCTGCGGCAGCAAGCCGCTCGGATAGCCTGCGTTGGGCATCCCATACGCCACGCCCGGGACGGTCAGTTCGCGCGCGACCCACGGGTTTAGCGCTTTTTGGACCGCGGAGCGTACGTCACTCGCCTTGGCGGCGGCGCTATAGTAGGCATGCCAGGAAAGTACCGGCTTTGCGCTGAACTCCACTACCAGAACGATGCCGACACGTTCGACGGCGATGTCTTGCACGCCTCCGCCGGGAACATCTATTGCGACAGTGCCGATAGCGTCGAACGTCAACTCGTCAAGCCCCACAACGTCGTAAGCAGTCTGCGGCAAGAGAAGCGATGCGACACCTCGACCTGTCTCAGACATGAGGTGGGCATCCTCACCGTGCCGAGCGCGGATGAACCTTTCCGGCTGTTCATCGGCGAGACGCTGGACGAAGAGCGATATGCTGGAGCGCGCAAGCGAGTGAGTGTTGAAGGGCCATTCATGACGTTCTTCGAGGCCGCGGTCGCGACACTCGTCGAGAAACATCGTCTGCAAATCCACAAGTGAAATGCGCGCTTCGACGATCTTCTTACCGCCCGCTTGCTTTAGGACGCTTGCGGTGAGCTTTCGCTCAATCTCAGGAAAGCGGTCGAACACCTGCTGCAACGCCCCCGCGCAGTGACCCCTTCCGCTTTCGATGTCGCGTTCGACGCGAGTGCTGCGCACGTAGACTTTCAACCGCGCGTAGGGGACCAACCCGCGCTCGCCCATGATGTCGCCTGCTCCGTCGCTGGTAACGCAGCGCTGGAAAATCTTGCGCACACTGCTGGGCGTCAACGAAGTCTCGGCTTCGATCTCGGCGTACGAGGCGCCGCCGACAAAGGCACGTATGGCCTTGCGGTTCCTCGTGAACTCTTCCTGCTTGTCGGAAGGAAGTGCATCGACACTCACTCTGGGCCAAGTGTCTGGGTCGCAACGGCAGGAGGGAAGTCTGTCGAGGAGCGGACGGTACCGCTTCATCGTGGTCATTGGCGTTGCTCCCGGGGTGTGAAAACGGTGCGCTCGCACAGCGGCTTATCGAGGTTCGCCGTCACCGTCTTGTCCATGTAGAGAGAGAACAGCGCCGCGAGATTGAGTGCAGGATCGCCTGTGTCGAGCGTTCGGGCTTGCTGCACTTGAAGCTCGCCACGTAGCAAGGCCGCGACGACCGCGGTGCGCGCGGGGGCGATTGAAAAGCGCTTGGCCATCTTGAGTGTTTGCAGAATACGAAAGGCGTTCCACACGCGGTTCGCTTTGGGCTCTACGTCAGCCCGCGTGATGAGTTGATGGCGTCTGTTGGTATCGGCGGCGATTTGCTTCTGTGCCTTGATTTGAGGCGTGTCGTCGACGGCATCGAGCGCAAATTCGGCCTTGATTTCTTGCCACACCTCTTCGCCGTCGTCGTACTCTACGGTCGCATCAAAGCGTGTTGAAACCAGCTCGCCGGACACGAGCGTAGAGGCGCTGGGAGCCTCGGGCGTGTACCGCGTCACGCGCTGATCGATTTCCAGCAGCGCGAAGTGCATCGCGTGCACATCGCTCGAAAGAATGAGCGTCCTGTCCAGTCGATGAGAAGGGAACATCCACAAGTTGTAAATGCGGTGGCCTCGGTGCGCGACCGCCGCGCGTACGGGTGAAGGCATGGCCGTAACTCCTCGCAGTGATTGTGTGCAAAGGGGCGGCACGCCGCTTGGACGGACCCCGCGAGCCCAGGCCAGGAAAGCAGATGCAAGGAGCACCCACGGCTACGGTCTGCCCGCAGCGGCGCCGAGACAAAGGCAACGCTCGGCGGGTTGACAGCCGATTGGGAGACGAGTACGCTGGAGACTGGTGAAGTTGCGGAAAAGCGTATCGTCAATGTCAGGAAGACCCGGTTGCAGCCGGGTCTTTTTGCATCTGGGGTTCCGCTAGCGATTGGGATCCGTGGTCCGCGCTCCTTGCGTTGTGCCGCCTCGTATCGTCACGCGCCCGGTCCAGGGCGACAAACCCTAAGCCGTGCGCGCGCCTCGCCTCGGCGAGAAGCCGATGCGCGGAATCGGAACGTTGCCACAAGGCGTCCCTCAGGTCAATTCGCCTAGAAAGCGCTAATTCGCACAATATTTCGTGGCACTTTCGGCCTTTCTACCGTCCAAAGAGCACTCTATTGTTAGCCACTATTACCACTATGGGCATGGCGAACAAACGTTGACTTACGGTCCATAGAAAGCCCTGAATGATGACTGGTATCACTAAAACGAATTTCCTTATCGCACCCAACCGAACGAACAATGCCGCTGCCGCTCCCGGTTGTGCGCGTGTTTGGAACGCCTCGCTCGGTGAAAGATGATGGCGGACCGAGAGGTCAACTCTCTGTTACGGTTGTTCGGATCACCTCGTGACCTTCTGAGCAAGGCACGCTGCGATCTCGATCGCCTGAACACTGCATTGTCACAGCGAAACCAGTGCAGCGCTTTGTGGGCACTCATGGACTGTTCAATTGCCATCTTCCATATTGGCGACTGGATTCGGGCAACGCATACCGATCATCATCGTGCGACGGGCGAAATGATTCTCAACTCAGAGTGGATTCGAATGACGCGAGACATCTGCCACGCCGCAAAACACGGTGACCTAATGTGGAACGCGGCCGATGCCGCCGTGCACGGTCCGGTTCTTGCCAAGCTCGAATACAGAACTGCGGGCGGTACAGACCAGTCCGGGCACTACATCTTCGCAGTCCGCGATAACGGAACGAAGCACGATGTCGTGGACGTGCTGCGCCGCGCGACTGCAGACTGGTCCCTATTCATCGACGAACAAGGTATCTAACGTGATCGCCGCAAAGGTACGAAACGGATTCGGGTAAAAGAGAGACCTCGCCCGTCGGCCTAAATCACGCGTCACGCACAGCTCTCAGGCGGACTACCGCTTTCGTGTTGTCCACCCGTACGGGAAGTAGATCTTTTCATCACCCGTCTTGGAAAAAGACGCGTATTTGATGGTGAGTAGCTGCGCGGGAACAACCATCTGTTCAGCGATGCGCTCTTCGAACTTGGCAAGGCTCAGCTTTTCAAGCATGGGCGGCTCTCCAGGCTCGGGAGCATAGTCCGCATCCTCCATCCAAAAGATGCTATCGCCCCCGCAGTGCACGGACTTCAGGACGTGGCTTCCAGCCTTTGCCCCCGCCTTGGTGACCACATCGACAACAACCGCGTGGCTTTTCCCGGGCACCGCGTAGAAGCGCCCGATGTCCGGCAACAGACACTCGGCGATGAAGTCGAAGCTCGATTTGAGGCGCGTGTGCTGCTGCAGACAAAACAGCGCCTGGAACCTTTTCGTCTTGAACTCCTTGCGCAATCGAGCGTTGGGGTCGAAGAAAACTTCGAACAGCATCCCGTCCAGTAAAGCCTTACGCCGTTCTGACTTCAGTCCGGCGGTGCGGGACATGAAGTCGGCTATATAGGCATTTGCACCGTTCGATCCTCCGCACGCTGCCTGGTAGATGTTGCGGCCAACGACGAAAAGCGAGTTCGACGATGCACGTCCAGCCACGTCAGCGGTGAACTCTTCGAGAGCTGGATTCTGTCGGTACCAGTCGTGCGTCTTCAGGGCTTTGATAACACCGTGGGAGGTCCTCTTTTCGTCGATAACGAACAGGCTGTCTCGAAGCGATGTATCCGCATACTCGTCGATGCGCGCACCGAGGCTCAGGTTGAAGAAGAAGTCCCCCGCAAGCGAAGTGTGCTCCCAGGAAATCTGCTTGCCTTTCGTCGCTGTGCTGAGCGTGTTGCGAACGCGTTTGAACATGCCTTCGATCGAGCAGTCAGGAGTCGCGAGGTGTTCAAGGAGCGCCGCTGTGTAGGCGCCATTGCGACCCCGACCGTCGCTGGCGACCTGCCCGGGAGAGGTGGCATAGGCGACCATGGTTCCCCTTGGCGCATAGACCGGCGCGAGGCCACGGGAACTCATCGACCGGGCCCAGGCGCGTTCGAATGGATTGTTGCGGCACGCGTCGAGGATGATGATGCTTGAGGCGTTTTCGGCCTTCTCCATCACTTCAATGACCTGATTGAGCGCCAGCGACGAATGCTTGGCCTCAATCTCGCCACTCACGTCAGTATCGACGGCAGCAAGGTAGTTGCTTCCGTCAACCTGCATGCCGTGGCCAGCGAAGAAGAACAGCCCGACATCGCTGTCCTTCAACGCCTTCTTGAAGTCCTTGAGCGCCTGATCCATCTCGCGGTGTGAGCAGTTCAGCCGGGTCGCGACGGTGAAGCCGCATTCGGTGAGCTTCGCGGAAATATCCGTGGCATCGTTTCCCGGATTCTTCAGCTTGCCAGCATCCGCGTAGTCTGCGTTGCCTATGACGAGAGCTGTAAGGCGACGGCTCATGGCAGCATTACCCCGCCGTTCTCAACCACCGCCGCGCGAACCAGCTCGCGAACCCCACGAAGGAATTCAATTGCGGGGGCCGTATTCACCGTGCCAGGGATGGGCGCTGCCAATTCATAGATGCCGCGGATACCGACCGCGCGGCGCGCGGCCGAACCTTTGCCTTTGTGCTCCAGGCCGTGGCGCCAATCGGTGAGGTGTTCTTCGATCAGGCGTTTCAGAGCAAGCTGATGCAGCCGGCTGAACACGACTTGGCGGATCGGCGCGATTGCTTGCTGCGCTTCATCGGCGTCGACAGGAGGTCGGGACCAGCCGATCGGGTTGTCGAGGAAATTCGCAACTTCTTCGATGATGCGGCTGACCAGATCGGCAACCGGCCGCAGCGAGTCGTACTCGACCCCGGTCTCGTTCGAGATCTTCCGGTTGAGCGCCTTGATGCGGGTCCAGTGCTCAGCCGGGAGCGTGGCGCCGATCGACAGGCCCAGGCGCGCCGCCCATGCCTTCTGGAAGATGTCCGCGGCGCGCTGCACGGCAAAGCCGAGCCCGGAGGCGTCGTATTGCGGCTTGGCGTCCGGCACCGGCGGCGGCTCGACCGATTCTTCGACGAAGGCGATCAGCTTGTTTAATTGCGCCTTCACGCCGGGCGGCAGCTTTGTGCTCGGGCCGTCGAGCGCGCCGAGCATGAAACTCTGGTCGTCAATCGTCCGCTCCATGGCGGCCACAATTGGCGCGTTCAACACCTCCTTCAGCTTCGAGAGATAGTTGTGAACGGAGGCCAGCACGTGCGCGCGCTTGTCGGCGAAGGTCGGCAGGTTGAGGCCCTTGACCTGGTCGAAGTGCGTGAAGGCGAGAAGGAGCTTGTTGTAGTTGCCGCTCGATGCGACGGCACGCAGGACCGACTGGGCGGCCGCTTGCACCGGCTGCTCGGCGTTATCCACTAGCAGGATGGCATCAACTTCCGAAAAGCGCCGCGTGATATGCGTCGTCACGCTCGTTGACGAGTCCGGCGTGTGGCCAAGGCCCTGGCCGTCGAGCAGCACAACCTTGGCCTGATGGTCCGTGAAGGTCGGGAAAAGGGGGCCGATGATGCGAATGCCATCGACCAGCGGCGTCAGCAGCTTGCCGAACGAAGGCGCGAAGTTGCTCGAAAACCAGCGCACCTGCTTGAGGAATTCGGTCCGGTCATCCGTGCTGTACGTCCACATGATCGGCCACTTCGAGCTGGCGCTGCGATAGGTCAGCTCGCCGCCCTTCAGCGCTTCGAATCGTAACAACGCTTCGTCGATCACGTCGTGGACAATCTCGTGGAACTGCTCGTCAGCGAACAGTTCGCCCTGGAAGATTTCAAGGGCTGCTTCACGGTCTTCGGCACTTGCCGAGTGCGGATCGGGGAGCAGTTCCTTGCTGATCGCCTCGGCCTTCATTGCAGCAAGCTTGGTGATGCGGCCGACATGTCCCACCAGCCGTGCTTGCAGTGCTTCAGCGTCGGCGCTGGAGACCGCTTCGTCGCTGCTCGCGGCCGCCGTGGCCGCCTGATTGGGCTCGCCGAAATCCCATTCGTTAGCGGCAGGCTCGGCGGGCAGATTCTTGCGCCATGAACCGAGCAGGTAGCTCAGGCGAAATCGCTGATCCGGGTGATGCAGAAAGCGATCCGCCACCTTGTCCTCGGGCAGCTTGTCCCAGACCGCGGCGCAGGCGTTGAGCACGCAGTCTTCGGCATTGGCCTGAATGACGGTCTCAGAGAAGAAAGTCACCGCTGCTCGGAATTCGCCGGCAGCTGGAATCACCTCGATGTCCGATACGGTGGTCTTGGCCGTCGAGGTGGACGGGAAACGGTCCAGCTCGGGGTCGGAGCCGATTAAGTGGCGCAGCAGCGAGGTCTTGCCAGCTCCCGTCGTGCCGACGAATAGTGCCCTGGCGTAGCCCTCGGCCTTGCTGGGAAGGGGGATGACGCTGTTGCGGGTTTCGAAGGAGTCGGCCACGCCGGCCTGGATGCCGTCGTAGAAAGCATCGACGATGCGCTGGTCGAAAGCCTGGAGCGCCTCCTGATGCTTTGCCGCCGACCACCAGACTTCGTCCTGGAGCAGCTGGTTCATCTGGGCGACGAGGCTCTCGGCCTTGGCCTTGTCATCGGTGCCCAGGCCGCGTCGCATCTTCAAGCCGGACTTGCCCTTCGAGTCGAGCTTCAGGGGATGCCGGAAGCTGACGCTGAACCCCGGCCTGCCTGGCGTCGTCGACAGTGAAGCGGTGTAGGCCATGATATGCACTCCCTGTTGTTCCATGTTGTACCGGGGTGCATTTTGACATGCTTCGAATGGTTGTCAAGCGATTTGGAACAACGTGGAACAACAGATTGGAGAGAGGTCTACCCCAACTGGGGGCGCCAACGATGATCAACTCGACAGGGTCATCGCTGCACCGGTAGATGGCGGTCGCGCGCACGGCGATGGTCACCGCCGACTAGTCAATGTCCGCTCCTAGCAGAAAGCGCCTCTTGCACCGCGTGGGTAAGTGCTTGGCGGTTTGCAGCCGTCGCGGAACGAAGAAAGGCGAGCCTGATAGGCGCGCTTACGAGCAGAAGGTCAAAGGCGCCGTGCGGCTGGCGGACGATTCGACGGCTGGTGCCCGCGCCTTCACCAAAATGACAGCCGGAGCGGATGTTCACCGCCGTCGCAATTTAGTGGACCTAACTCGCGTTAATTCCGCATCAACGCTACATTTCGTAGCCGTCGGGTCGCTGAGCGCTGAATGAAGCGGCGGGATACTTACCAAAAGCGTGCCGCATCACATTGAGCGGCCTTTGTGATCAGATACTTACCCGTCGGCCGGCGTAGCCAGATCACTGGGACGCGCTTTTCGCACTGTCAGTCACGGCAAATTCCGGTAACGGCGCTCTAAATTCTGGTAACGCTTGCCCTTCCGATTCAGTTAGTTAGAACGGACATTAGCCAAACCTACCAAATCGGCACCGTGTTGGGGCAACCGCTACGGGTGGCTATCATGGCCGACGACCAGGTCGGCGGCCCCAGTACCCGGGCGCATTACGACGCTTACCTTCGCCGTGAACGGCCTCAGGCCGGTCAGTAACGCCGCGATGCCCGCGGAGCCGGACCCGAGCGCCGAGGCGGCTCAATTCCAGCGACGCAACCCCTCGTCTTTGCTCGCTGTCCTGCGCCGATACGCGCCCTGCTCTACCCGAGGTTCCCTGCGGACGAGAAACCGCCGTTATGGCCTTTCAAGGGAGACCCGCTGACGTCATCGAGGGCCAACAGCGGTCACAAGGCGTGTTGTTTCCGGAGCAGCTCGAGGACTGGATCGCTGAGGATAATCCGGTTCGGGCGGTAGACGCCTTCGTCGAGGAACTCGAGTTGGTTCAAATGGGGTTCGGTGGCGCGATGCCCGCCGACACGGGGCGCCCAGGCGGGTGAGCACAGCTGTTATGAAGCCGGGCGCGACGGCTTCTGGCTGCACCGCTGGCTCCTCGCGCATGGTATCGACAACATCGTGGTGGATTCGGCGAGCATTGAAGTCAACCGCCGCGCGCGGCGCGCCAAGACCGACCGGCTGGACGCTGACAAGCTGCTGGCGATGTTGCTTCGCTACCACGCGGACGAGCCGCGGGTGTGGTCGGTGTTGCGGGTGCCCACGCCGGAGGAAGAAGACGCGCGGCGAGCGCATCGGGAACTGGGACGGCTGGGGCACGAGCGCACCGCGCACATCAATCGCATTCGTGCGCTGCTGGTGTTAAACAATCTGCGGGTGAAGTATGTCGGCGGGCGGCTGTGGCAGCGCTGGTGGACCTCCCACGCGGGGGAGCTTCGGCCCGGGGTGCGTGCCGAGATCGAGCGCGAGAGCGAGCGGTTGTTGCTGGTCAAGCAGCAAATGGACACGATCGAGGTGGAGCAACGCCAAGCGGTGGCCGCCGGCAGCGAACCGCAAGTCGCTGGGCTCGCGCAGCTACGCGGAATCGGGGTGGGCAGCGGCTGGGTGTTAGCGAAGGAGCTCTTCGGCTGGCGGCGCTTTCGCAACCGGCGCGAGGTGGCGGGCTGTCTCGGGTTGACGCCCTCGCCCTACGCCAGTGGGGAGAGTGAAACCGAGCAGGGCATTTCCAAGGCCGGTAATCGACGGGTGCGTACGTTGCTGGTGGAACTGGCGTGGTCCTGGCTGCGCTACCAGCCGCAAAGCGAATTGAGCCAATGGTTTAACCGACGCTTCGCCGGTGGCGGCAAGCGCCTGCGACGCATCGGCATTGTGGCGCTGGCCCGGCGCCTGGCCATTGCGCTGTGGCGCTACCTGGAGGACGGGCTGATCCCGCAGGGGGCGCAGCTCAAAGCCATCGGCGCGTAGGCAGAGCGCGTTGTTGAACATAGCGGAGAACGCGGCATCGTGAACATTGAAGGTCAACGCGCCCGAAACGGCGGCGGGTCGCCGGCGAGCGACCGTCCTCAAAGATGGGGCGCGTTGGTAACCGGGGTTTGGACCCAGCGCTTCGCGCGCATGTGGTATGTGGTGACTGGCCTGGTGCCGGCACGGATAGAAGTTCGACCGAGCAACGGGCTCGGCAGCGATAACCCCGACCTTGAATGTCACATGCAACTTGGGTCAACGACCAACAAGTACTTGCAACCGAATCATGGCTAACGACGTCACGACGACCGCACGACGACCGTATCAAGAGGAGACAATTCGCTGAACCACTGAACATCTGAATTCAAGGGGGCTTGACAAACGCCCTCATAGAAGCCGCCGTTCAATGGCCAGAGCGCGGACATTGAAAACCGCAATTCGAGAGCTGAAATGCGCGGATGGCGATTCAGTGATAGCGGGTCAGCGCCAGAGGCCCTACGTCACTCGAACGCGAAGATCCGCTTCCAGTCGTCCTTCATGCTGATGACAATCCAGCCCTGCTTCTTTGCCTGGTCGTACAGCGCCTGCGTGAAGGCACCGATCTTGGTCGCTGGCAGTCCCTGCGCCGGGCCATAGGCATATTCGCGTTTCGCATCGTCGTGTAGCACCAGCATCGACAGCCGCGCGCCATCGCCGGCCTTCGTGTATTCCAGCATCTGCTGGTCGCCGGTCGAGTTGCCAACCGCCATCTGCGGACGACGCCCGATCATCAGGTGAATGCCCTCGGGCTTGCCGGCATTGTTGTCGTTGAGCAGCAGCTTGGGCTCCTTGGTCAGGAACGGCTTGCCGTCCTTGGCGTAGCCGTACTTGGTGCCGCCGGCAGTGCCGATCACCTGCTCAGGCGGGATGCCGTAGACGGCTTCGGAGTACACGCGCACGAAGTCCTGCCCGCCACCGGTGACGATGTAGGTCTTGTAGCCGTTGGCGCGCAGGTACTTCAGCACCTCCTGCATCGGCAGGTACGTGAGTTCGGTATAGGGCTTCTTCCAGCGCGGGTCCTTGGCTTCGGCGAGCCACTTCTTCGCTTGTGCCCCGAAGGTATCGACCGACATTCCGGTCAATGTGGCAGCCGCGAGCTTCTCGAGATCGGGCATGGTCAACTTGGCAATCGCCGCCCGATCGCCTTTTAATATCTCCAGCACCGTCGAGAACGGGGCGACCTTGGCCAGTTCGGGCTTCGCCTTCACCAGCGCCGGCACACTTTCGAGGATGTACATCACCTGCGAGTACATCGGATGCTCGACCCACAGCGTGCCGTCCTGGTCGAACGCGGCGATGCGCTCGGCCGGCGGAACGAATTTCGGGCTGCTCTGCGTGGTGGTCGCCTGCACGAACTCGACGATGGCCTTCTTGGCCGCACCGTCGTTCCACGAGGGCAGCGGGTCGGTCTGCGCCTGGGCAGGCAGACCCAGCGTCAACAGCGCGCCCAGCGCAAAGGTGCGGGCAAGCGTTGAGGCAGAGTACATGGTCTTCATGATGCAAGTCCCTCCGTCCATGGTCGACTATCCGTTGTTGAATGCAAACGGGCGGCCCTTTCGAACCGCCCGCTTAGCGGCGTTACAAACGCCTTGCCAGGCTATCGGACTCGCGACGTTCTAGTCTCCACGGGCGCGAGTCCTCGCCATCTGTTCCTTTACCTGCGTGAGAACCTGGGCCAGGCTGTAGGACGCCGGGGACTGCAGCGCCGGGTACGGCCCGTAGGACTCAAGTTCCTGCAGCCACAGCGCCTGGCCAATAGGGATGATGTTCCAGTCGTAGATATAAGCGGTCACGGGTCCGGCAAGCGCTCCGCCCTGGCCCAGGAGGGTTTTCGGTTCGAAACCGACGGACCCCTCGAACGGATCCCGCCTGATGTTGGCGACCAAAGGCCAATGGAAGGTATGGACCCCCATCAGGCCGCCGGTCGCGGCCTCGGATGCCATCGCGAAGTAGATCTTCCAGTTCTTGTAGCGCACTGCCGACGGCACTGGGCCTCCGTAGTAGAAGAACGTGTCGCGTGCCGATTTCTCCGACTTGCCGGTCAGGTAGTCGAGCTGGTTGACCCCGTTGAGCTTGGTCTTGACGATGCCGGGATACTTGCCCTCCATGATCTGCTTGTTGAGGTCGTTGCCCTTGGCCCCGCCGGCAATCTCGACGAAAGTCGGCAGCCAGTCGTACGACGCGAAGATGTCGTTCAGGACGGTGCCGGGCTTGATCTGCCCCGGCCAGCGGATGACCGCAGGCGCGCGCATGCCGCCTTCCCAGGTGGTCAGTTTGCCGCCCTTGAACGGCGTGTTGCCGCCGTCTGGGAAGGTGATGACTTCGGCGCCGTTGTCGGTGGTGAAGACGACGATGGTGTTGTCGAGCTGGCCCATGTCTTCCAGTTTCTTGATCACATAGCCGATGTTGTCGTCCATCTGCTTCATGCCGGCTTCGTTGACGCCCCAATCCTTGCCGCCGGGCGTACCGACCATCGCCATGTACTTAGGCGACAGCATGCTCGTGATGTGCATGCGCGCCGGGTTGTACCAGACGAAGAACGGCTTGTTGGTCTTCTTCGGGTCGTTGCGGTCGAGGAAGTCGATGACCTTGGCCGAGATTTCCTCATCCACGGTTTCAGAGCGCTTCAGCGTGAGCGGCCCCTGGTCGCTGCAGTTCTGGTTCTTCTCGGTGCCGTCGGCAGACGTGCAGGCGAGCACCGGCCGCGGCGGCGTCATGCACAGCGTGGTCTTCGGATCCACCGCGCCCGGGACCTCGGGCAGGCCGCGCACCGGCGTGTTCTTGCACGGCGCGACGATGGCCTGCTCGGTCGGAGTCCTGTTGATGTCGGGGAAGCTCACACCCTGCATCGCGTCCAGGTGGTAGAGGTAGCCCCAGAATTCCTGGAAGCCGTGCGCCGTCGGCAGCGCCGCCGAGTGGTCGCCCAGGTGATTCTTGCCAAACTCGCCGGTGGTGTAGCCGAGGTCGAGCAGGAACCTGGCCAGCGACGGCGTGCCGGGCTGAAGGTAAGACGGGCTGCCGGGCAATTGCGGCGGGATCATGCCGGCGCGCAGCGGCGTCATGCCGGTGAAGAAGGCCGTGCGCCCGGCCGTGCAGCTCTGCTCGGCGTAGTAGGTCATGAACTTCGCACCCTCTTTCGCGATGCGGTCGATGTTGGGCGTCTCGCCGACCATCAGTCCTTGATGGTAGATGGAAGGCTGCATCCAGCCGATGTCGTCGCCCATGATGAACAGGATGTTGGGCTTCTTGGCGGGTGCCTGCGCCCAGGCGGATACGGCAAACAGCGCGAGCGCGAGCCCCGACAGGAACGCACCGATGAACTTTCGCAGATTCATGTCTGAAATCCCTAACGGAAAATTTAAACGCCGCTTGAAAACTGCACCGATGCGATGCCGGCGCACCCACACCCCGGTACTGAAAACAAACCTGTCTTACACAGCCTGCGTGCAGCCGCCGGAACTAAACATGGGCATAGAAGGACTCCGCTACCGACGCGAGTCTGCCATTGCCCACCGGGCGGGTCGCGGTGGAGCGCGGCACCGACGCCCTCAAGCAGCGCGACTCAGCTGTCGGCGTGGCCAGCCTATCCGTAGACCGATGACTGTCGCCGGCCGGTGCTGCCCACACCGCCAAGCATGATAAATTAACTCTAGTGACAATGAAACTTATTGTTCGATAACCTAGAGGCTATCGTGATCACAGCGTTACGATTGCGTCATGCCGTGAGCGTGGCCGAGCACGCGAGCTTCCGGCGGGCGGCGGCCACGTTGCGGATTTCCCAACCCGCACTGACCAAGAGTATCCAGAACCTTGAGTCCGAATTGGGCGTGAAGCTGTTTGAGCGCCGGCGGGACGGGGTGATCCCCACCGAGTTCGGCAAGCTCGTCGTGGAGCACGCGCACGACACGGTTCAGATGGAGAGCGAGTTCCTGCGCAGGATCAACCTCCTCGCCGGCCTGGAAACGGGATCATTGGCGGTTGCGCTAGGCCCGCTGCCCAGTGCCATGTCCGCATATCCGGCAGCCGGTGCTCTCTTGTCCAAGCATCCGAATCTCAGGATCTCGTTTCAATCGACCGCCTGGCGGGAGGTGACCCAGGCGGTCGTCAACAAGAAGGTCGACCTCGGCATCGCCGAACTCAGTGGCGCCGAGCTGGACGACTCGTTGCAAACCGAGTTGGTTGGGCAACACCGGGCCCATTTCTGCTGCCGCGCGGGGCACCCGATTCTCCGCAAGCGCGCGATCACGCTCAAGAACCTGCTTCAATATCCTTGGGCCACCACCCGTCTTCCGCCTCGCCACGTTGCAGCCTTGCCTCGGGACACCGGACGCGCAGGATACATCGACTCCTTCAGCGGCGACTTCGTTCCGGCAGTCGACGTTGGGACGCCGACAATCCTCGGGCACTTGGTTGTCCAGAGCGAGGTCTTGCTCTTGTGCACGCTAACACTGGTAGAGCAGGACCTCAGGACCGGTGCTGTCGTGATCGTTCCTACGCCGGGGCTGGACTTCCGTGCGAGCTACGGCTTCATCTATCTGAGAAGTCGCACTCTGTCGCCCGCCACCGAAGCCTTCATGAATGAGATTCGCGCTCAGGAGCAGGCACTGGTGGACCATGAGTCCAAACTCGAGGCGAAATTTCGATCTGCGAGCAAGCAAGCGTCGGTGTAGCGAGTTTCCAGCTTTTCCCATTCGACCAGAAGAGGGGCTCGATAGACTCGCCGTCTCGCCTTCAGGGAGTACGGGGCATAAAGCTCTGCTTTCGGTTGCTGGCGTTCGAACGTTTCAGGCGGAGTCAGGAGCCGGGCGATGACCTGTTCGCGCGGCAATCGAGCTACGTGATTGTCCTGTTGCGACACTTGGCGCCTCTTTGCTAGTCCCAGAAGGCCTTGAAACGGCCGTCAAAAATGGTATAAAACTTCCCTCATTACCCCATTTATGTCCAATGATAAGATACAATAAAATAGATCGTAAGCATCTGTTTTTATGTGCCAACTGCGCGACAGGATTATTCCCAATATTGGGTATAATGAAAATCGCAATAAGTGACTCATTTTATTTATTTTTTAGATCAAGCGGGGAACGAGTCGTCCGCGGCTTGCCCGCCGTAAAGGCGGTCGTAGTGGCAATTCCGCGAGACGCTCATGTCGCTGCGATGGGACATGTGAGCGGTTGGGTGCCGGTGCCTGTGCATGAAGAGTCGGCGGCTGGCGCCCTGAGATGCCAACGACAGCGCTGAACGCTCTTGCGCGGTCGGCGGCGTTCAGAGCACAGATGCTGCCTACCCTCCCGAAGGGAAGGCACTGGTCGGTAGCCCCGACCGCCGCGTCGTGGCGCAGCCTCTAATGGCCAGGTCCCCTAGCTCCCGGCTCAGGAGGCGGACCGGCGGGCCATGTCAGCGCCTGTGGCCGCGCAAAGAGACGTTGGCAGTATGGCAGTTACTTGTTGTAGGTCGACCATAACAACAAGTTACTGCCATAGCTTCCGTTTAAACATAAAATCAATAGGTTGCCGAACGCACTTGGGCAGTGAATTGTTGTTCGAGCGCGTACCCCGAAGCAATCAAAAGTCAGACATCGAGCGCCAAGGGCTCGAGGGAAAGCGTCCTCCGCCCTGCCAGGGAGCCGTTAAGCGCGGCCGGTGGCCCGGAGCGTGCCGGCGGCCCATCACGACCGTACACGGCTCGGGTCCGGAAGGTCGGCCCTCAAGCCTGCCGAGGAGCCGGCTGGCGAGACATGAGCCAAGCTTGCGCGAACGCGCCGTTTCACCGGTCAAGGAAATCGTCCCTGGCACGTTGCAACCCTGCGTTGCCGAGGCCAACGGCCACAGCCGGAAACGAAATTTCGGGCGCGGCTCCCGCGACGCTGGCGCCGCGCGCCGTGCGATATCGAACGTCTCCAACAGACACAGGGACAGCCGGCCGCAAGTGCTGAACTGAGCAAATTCGCGTATTCGTCCGGGTTGTCGCCTGCACGCACGCTCGACGGTTCCGTGTCATGGAAGCACGAGGCCCCGGTTGGCAAGGCGGCGACGCGCGCGCTCGACACCCGATCGCGGCCCGATTTCCCCCTTCCCCCGCCTTCGTGCGGACCGTATGGAAATCGGGTACAATCCGCCCGCGGCGCTTGTTCCAGTCCCCTCTGCCGCAGTCGATTCCGACCTTTAGCTGTCCCTCCCCGTTTGGCTATGACTGGCCGCCCTATCCGGCGATGGCCGAGCACGCCATACGAAAGCATTCATGCCGTTTACCAAACTGGGCCTCTCGGCCCCGCTTCTCCGCGCCGTCGCCGATCGAGGCTACACCGTTCCCACGGCCATCCAGATCCAGGCGATCCCTGCCGTCCTCGCGGGCGGTGACCTGCTCGCCGGGGCCCAAACGGGCACGGGCAAGACCGCCGGCTTCGTGCTGCCGATGCTGCAGCGCCTGTCCGCGCAACCTTCGCCGCACGCCGCCGGATCGCGCAAGCCGTTGCGCGCTTTGATCCTCACGCCGACGCGCGAACTCGCCGCCCAGATCGACGCCTCGATCAAGGCCTACGGGAAACATCTGACGCAGACATCGACCGTCGTGTTCGGCGGCGTCGGTTTCGGGCCGCAGATCGCGCAGCTGCGCCGCGGCGTCGACATCCTGGTCGCGACGCCGGGGCGACTGCTCGACCATCAGCGTCAGCGCAACGTCGATTTCTCGCGGGTCGAGATCTTCGTGCTCGACGAGGCGGACCGCATGCTGGACATGGGGTTCATCCCCGACGTCAAGCGCATCCTGGCGCTGCTCCCGAAGAAGCGCCAGAACCTGCTGTTCTCGGCGACCTTCTCGGACGAGATCAAGTCCTTCGCCGAACGCCTGCTCGACGGCCCGCGCACGATCCAGGTCGAAGCGCGCAATTCGACGGTCGAGACGATCGCCCAGCGAGTCCACCCGGTGGATCGCGACAAGAAAAGCCGGCTGCTCGCGTGGCTCGTCGGCCACCATCGCTGGCAACAGGTGCTCGTGTTCACGCGCACCAAGCATGGCGCCGACAAGCTCGTCAGGTCGCTCGGCGCCGACGGCATTCGCGCGGTTGCGCTGCACGGTAACAAGAGCCAGAACGCGCGCACGCAAGCGCTGGCAGACTTCAAGAAAGGCAGCATCAAGGTGATGGTGGCGACCGACATCGCGGCACGCGGCCTCGACATCGACCAGCTGCCGCACGTCGTCAACTACGATCTCCCCAACGTTCCCGAGGACTACGTGCATCGCATCGGCCGCACCGGTCGTGCCGGCGCGAACGGCGAGGCGATCTCGCTCGTGTGCGTCGACGAGCACGCGTTCCTGCGCGACATCGAGCGGCTCATCCGCCGGCCGATCAGCCGGGAAGTGATTGCCGGTTTCGAGCCTGATCCGCACGCGGTCGCGCAAAACATCTTCACGCGCGGGCGCGGCCAGCCGCAACCCCAGCGGCAACGTTCGACGGGGCACACGGAAGAAGGCCGACGTCATGCGGCGGCGCCCGCGTACGGCAAGCCGCGCGCGTCGGCGCATGCTCAAGCGGTGGCCTCGAGGCAGGGCGAACGCGCCGCCGCCACGCGCGACCGCCCGCGAACGCATCGCGCGGACGCCCGCGCGACCGACCACCGCGGCTCCGGCGCTCGAACCGCGCAACGTGCGGACCGCCGGCGCTGACGTTCAGTTTCGGTACATCGTCACTACGCAGGCGCCGCCGAGACCGAGGTTGTGCTGGAGCGCAAGGCGCGCACCGTCGACTTGTCGCGCGTCCGCGCTGCCGCGCAGCTGTTGCGCGAGTTCGTAGCACTGCGCAAGCCCGGTGGCGCCGAGCGGGTGGCCTTTTGACAACAGCCCTCCGGACGGGTTGGTGACGACCTTTCCTCCGTAGGTGTTGTCGCCCGCCTCGACGAACGCCTCGGCCCCGCCCTCCTCGCACAGTCCGAGCGCTTCGTAGCTCAGGAGCTCGTTGTGCGCGAAGCAATCGTGCAGCTCGACCACATCGACATCGTCCGGGCCGATACCCGCCGCCTCGTAGACCGTGTCCGCCGCGGCCTTCGCCATGTCGTAACCGACAAGCCGCATCATGTCGTGCGACTCGAACGTGCTCGGCGTGTCGGTCGTCATCGCCTGCGCGGCGATGCGCACGCGCGTGGACAATCCATGGCGTTTGGCGAACGACTCCGAGACGAGAACCGCGGCGGCCGCTCCACAGGTGGGCGGACACGCCATCAGGCGGGTCATCACGCCCTCGATCAGCATCGGGGAGGCGAGCACGTCCTCGGCGCTCACTTCCTTGCGGAACAGCGCGAGCGGATTGCGCGCTGCGTGCCGGCTCGCCTTGGCGCGGATCTTCGCGAACGTCGCGAGCTTCGTCCCGTACTTGCGCATGTGCGCGATCCCCGCACCGCCGAAGTAGCGGAGCGCGAGCGGAACGTCGGGCAGCCCAACGATCGCGTCGGTCTCGGTGTTGAAGCGCTCGAACGGGCTCGGGCGGTCCGGGAAACGCTCGGTGAGCGCGCCCGGTGACATCTGCTCGAAGCCGAGCGCGAGTGCGCATTCGACGGCGCCGCTTTGCACCGCCTGCCGGGCGAGGAAAAGCGCGGTGGAACCGGTCGAGCAGTTGTTGTTGACGTTGAAGATCGGGATGCCGGTCATGCCGATCTGGTAGAGCGTGCGCTGCCCGGCGGTCGAGTCGCCGTAGACGTACCCGACGTATGCCTGCCGGATGCGCACGTAGCCCACGTCGGCGTCGGCAAGGGCGGCCAGCGTTGCCTGCACGCCCAGCACGTCGTACGGCGCGCTGGCTCCGGGTTTGCCGAAAGGCACCATGCCCACACCTGCGACGATCACATCCGTGGTCATTCTGCGTTCCTGCGCGTGGTGGTGATACTCTGCACCAATGTACCGCATCCGCAAGGGCGGCCCCGCGACGACGTGCGCAACGTGTCCGCGGGTCATGCGCCTTCGCTCATGCTCGGAGCGCCGCCCTCTCGCCAGCCGGCGCCGCGCCGGGAACGCCCGGATCGCGCGCGTAGACTTTCGCGATCCGGATTCCACACACAGGCCTCGAGCGTCCACGCCCACGTGCAACACAACGCCTTCTACCGCCGAAACGTCGCGTTGCGGCCGAGTCTCCAGAGCCGGGCGTTCAATGCGCTGCTGCGCCTCACGGTCAAGCGCCGCCTTCCAGTGGATGCCGACGTCGTCGCCTTGCGCCGGTATTACGAGAAGCTCGACGCGCGCCAGTTCCGTGTCGGTCGCGACGTCATCCGGACGCTCGAGCACGCCGGCAGTGTTCCCGCCGAGTGGGTGAGCGTGCCCGCTTCGCGCCGCGAGCGCGTGCTGCTCTACTTCCACGGCGGCTCCTTTGCATTCCGCTTTCCCAACGCGCACGCGGGCCTCGCTGCGCGGCTGTCGCGGCGAATCGGCACGCGGGCGCTCATTCCCGACTACCGGCTGGCGCCTGAGCACCCGTTTCCCGCCGCCCCGGAGGACTGCCATGCCACCTATCGCTGGCTGCTGGCTCAAGGCTACGATCCTGCCGACATCGTCTTCGCAGGCGACTCCGCGGGCGGCAACCTCGCGCTCGTCACGCTGCATCGCGCACGTGCCGCGGGCGAGCCGATGCCGGCGTGCGCGGTGCTGCTCTCGCCGGCGGTCGACTGCACGATGACGAGCCCGAGCTTCGTCGCCAACGAGAGCCGCGACCCGATGCTGCTACTTGCGAGCCTGCTCGTGATGCGTCGGCATTACGTGCCCTCTCCGCGAGATTACACGCACCCCGAAGTCTCGCCGCTGTTCGCGGACTTCACGGGTTTCCCGCCGCTGTTCTTTCAGGCCGGCAGCACCGAAATCATGCGCGACGAGGCGACCCGGGCGGCGGAGAAGGCGCACGAGGCCCAAGTCGACGTCGAACTCGAGCTCTGGCCGGAGGCGGCGCACGTGTTCCAGGTGGTGGAATTCCTGCCGGAAGCGAACCTCGCGCTCGACAGCATCGTGCGCTTCGTTTGTCAGCGCACGGGCTGGGCCGACCTCGGCGCGCCGGCACCGCGCGGTCAGCGCGCGGCGTAGGCCGCGAGCGCCGCGATCACGCTCGCGTCCTCCCCGGCCGGCGGCGCAACATCGATCGTGATGCCCGGGTGTTCGCGCGCCGCGGCTGCGACGAGCACCGGCAGCTCTTTTCGCAGGTGCCCACCCGGACCGAGAAACAGCGGCACGACACGGATGGTGCGTTGTCCGCGGCTTGCGAGAATGCGAACCGCCGTCGGCAAATCCGGGCTCATGAACTCCAGATAGGCGAGGAGCGCCTCGCGTCCCGGCGTCTGCGCCTGCACCTGCTCGAGCACGAGTTCGAAGGGCGCCGACCATTGCGGGTCGCGCGCGCCGTGCGCAAACAGGATCAGCGAGGGTGACATGCGTGGATTATACGAACCGGCCGGTCAGCGACGCGCGCGCCCGAGGCGTTGCAATGCTCGAAATTGCCCGCATTATTAATCATTGGAACCTGCCGGCCCGTTCGCTGATGCCATTATCCGTTTTCCGCCTGCCCCCGCCCGCGCAGCGCGAATGGCTGATCGAGCGCCTTGGGCGACCCGTGCCCGACGCCGCGCGCGGCATGAGCGATGGCTGGCGTCTGCCTGGCCGCGAGGGCGAGCCGCGCCCGGCTGCGGTTCTGGTGCCGCTGGTCAATCGCGCGGACGGGCTGCAGGTACTCCTGACCCAGCGCAGCCCCGACCTTCCCGATCATCCGGGGCAGATCAGCTTCCCGGGCGGCCGGATCGAGCCCGAAGATCCGACGATTGCCCACGCCGCGCTGCGCGAGGCGACCGAGGAAATCGGTTTGCCGGCCGAACGCGTGACCGTGCTCGGGCAGCTTGCGCATTACGAAACGGTCACCGGCTATCGCGTGACGCCGGTGGTAGGCTGGGTGGAGCCGCCGTTCGACGTCGCGCCGGACCCGGTCGAAGTGGCGGACGTGTTCGAGGTGCCGCTCGCGTTCCTTCTCGACCCGGCGAACCAGCAGCGGCATTTCCGCATGCTCGGCATGCTGCGCCGGGACTTCTGGGCGATCCCCTATGGCGAGCGCTACATCTGGGGCGCGACCGCCGCGATGCTGATGATCCTCGACCGCACGCTGCGCGCGGACGCGTGACGAAGCCCCACGCGGGCGAGCGGCGGCAAAGGCCTGTCTATTTCTTCGGCAGCTGCCCGAGCACGCAGCCGATGCCCGGATCGGACGCGCGGCCGTTCAACGCGGATGCGACGGTCAGCGTCCACTGGTCGGGACTGATCCGCCCGAAATAGAGGCGCGACGTCTGGTCGAGAAAGATCGTCGCCTCGTCGGAGATGTTCATGTTGAGGAGGTTGCCGACCTCGTACATGCCGATCATCCGGGAGTTGCATGCCGAGCGCACCGTGGTAAGCCAGCTGTCGAACGGCGTGCTTGCCTTCCACGCATCGGGCGCACATCCGGCAAGCGCGACGAGCAGCGAAGCCACGGCACAGCGGGCAACATGGCGCATGACACGTTCCTTTCGGTGGGGCGCGACCAGCGGTGGACGGGGGCGAATCGGTCCGGAAGTGGCGCGCAGGACGCGCGCCGCCCCCAAATTATAGGGGCGCGCACGTTTGCCGGATGTTTCCCCACCGTCGAGCGCTCGGCCGAGGGGCGATTCGTCGCCGCGCCAAGGCGCCGAACTCGGCACCCGTCGGCTCGACTCATCATCTTCGGGCGGACCCGGGCCAAGCCTGGCAGTTGACGCTGCGCGTCGCATCGCCGACGATCGACGTCCGCCATGATTCGCGACGAACCGAGATGCTGACCGCTTCCCCGCCGCGACGGCGCACGCTGCGTGGCCTCTCCGCCCACGGCTTTCACCGTGTCGTCTGGCACGAGTGGGGCGAACCCGGCAATCCGCGGGTCGTCGTCTGCGTGCACGGTTTGACGCGCACGGGCCGCGACTTCGACGTGCTGGGCGAGGCGCTCGCCTCGACGCACCGCGTGCTGGCCGTGGACATGCCCGGCCGCGGCGAAAGCGAATGGCTGCCCGATGCGAACGATTACGGTTTCCCGACTTACCTGACGACGCTGACGGCGCTGATCGCCGCGGCCGGCGTCGAGACGGTCGACTGGGTCGGCACGTCGCTCGGTGGGCTGCTCGGGATGGCGATCGCGGCGCAGCGCGGCTCCCCAATCGCGCGCCTCGTGGTGAACGACATCGGACCCGCGATCGAGCCCGCCTCGCTCGAGCGCATCGGCAGCTACGTCGGCCAGGACCCGACGTTTGCAAGCTACGCCGAGATCGATCGCTACGTCCGGGCGATTTCCGCGCCGTTCGGCAAACTGACCGACGCCCAGTGGGCCCATCTCGTGGGTACCGTGGTGCGCGAGCGGGAAGACGGCCGCTGGGGGCTGATCTACGACCCGGGCATTGCGATTCCCTTCCGCAACAATCCCGCCCCCGCGGACCTGTGGCCGCTCTGGGACGCGATCCGCTGCCCGGCGCTGGTGCTGCGGGGAGCGGATTCGGACGTCCTCTCCCGCGAGACCGCGGTCGCCATGACGGAGCGCGGCCCCAAGCCGTCGCTGGTCGAGTTCGCCGGCGTCGGGCACGCTCCGATGCTGCTCACGCCCGAGCAGCTCGCACCGGTCGTCGGGTTCCTGCGCGGCTGACGGGCTGGCACGCTCCTCGCTACTGACTTGGATGCGCTGCGGCGCGCCGGCCCTCATTCGCATAGAATCGGGGCGGCGCAAGCCCCGTTTGCCATGTCCAACCTCGCCCTCAGCCTTCCCGCGCTCGACGCCAATCCGGCGAACCCCCCCGAGATCCGGCCCGCTCGGGTGCTGCCCTGGCTTGCCGAGGTGTTGCGCAAGGACCCCGTCGAGGCCGCGCGCGTCGTCGGCGACGCGCTTGCGGCCACCAACCACGTCACGATGAGCGACTCGCGCCGGCAGGAGCTTTCCGAGGCATATTGGGGTGTCGCGGTCCAGTTGTGGCCTCAGCTCGAGAGTCTTTTCACGCGCGCGAGCCACCCGCTATCGGGCAACGCGCTGGATGCGGCAAAGGCCTCGCTCACGCTTGCGACCGAACTCGCCACCTCTTACAAGCGCCTGCTCGCGCGCGAGGCCGAGAAGCGCATCTCGCTCGGCGGTGCGCGTCTCATGACGGCGCTGATCCATCGCTGTCTGCAGTGCACGGCGCGCGTGCTGATCAACAGCTACCTCGCCTATGCGCCGGTGCCGCCGCGCACGTGGCACGATGCGCATCTCGTCTACGTGTTCGCGCGAAGCCGCGACCTGCACGTTCAGCCGATCGCAAGCGATCAGGCCGACGTGACACCCGAGCGTACGTATGTGCAGTCGCTGCTGCTTGCGCTTGCCAACCCCTACGGCTTCCACCCGGGCCAGCTGCCGCAGGTATTGCGCTACCTGCAGGATCACGCGCACATGGCAAAGCTCACGGACGTGGCGCCCGTGCACCGCATGGCGAAGGCGGTTGCAATCGTTCCGGCCGGTCACGACTTCCCGCCGTTCTCGGCGAACAAGGGGGGCACGCTCGACGGGTCGAAGCTCTTCCTGCTGACATTCGACCTCGCCTTCCAGCTTCAGGAGCAACTGCGGGCGCTGGAAGCGGGCGGCGCCGTGCCCGAGGGCGTGGGACGCGAAACGGCAGCGCGCATCCAGTACCTGACGCTCCTGAAGCGGTTGCTGCGGCAATGGGCGATACCGCCGGCGCGGCAGTTCAACCGTCTGCCCTCGCGCGCAAGGGTGGTCATGTGCACGGGCCTTTCGGGCGCATGGCAGTACAGCCGCGGCGCGCATGGGGACGTCGCTCAGCCGCCGACCGGGTTGCCGCGGATGACCGGATGCCAGGTGATCAATCACACGCCCGCGGGCTACGCGCTGCGTCAGAACGATCCACACCCCGCGCCGCTTCGCATCGGTGAGCTGATCGCGCTGCGCACCGAAGGCCGCGGTGGCCTGCAATTGGCGATGGTGCGCTGGTTCCGCAACACCCTCAAGGGCACTTCGCTCGAGTTCGGCTGCGAGCTGCTCTGCGACGCGCCGGAGGCGGCCGCGGCCGCAGACGAGTACTCGGTGGACGGCCCGCTCACACCCGTGGTCGTGATACCCGGTGACGACCGCCGCACCGCGTCGCACGAGCCCGAGCCACCGCAGATCATCGTGCCCGCCGGCACCTACCAGCTCGAGCAGGCGCTGACGCTGAAGCGCGCGGATGCGACGACGTTTGCGGTGCTTACGAAGTTCGTCGAGCAGGGTCCGGGGTTCGAGATCTACGAATACGTGCCGGTAGGCTAGTGTACTGAGTCAGAAGTTCCAAAGATAATGGAGTGGATGAAATCGGGCGTCAGGCAAGGCGCGAGGCCGAGACAGTAGCCCGTTCTACGGCGAGGCCGAGTGACGCAGCATGCCGCCCGATTTCGCCGCGATCTATCGCGTGAATTTCTGACTCAGTACACTAAGACCTATCGCTCAATCATCCCCCTGCTGATCGCGAGACAGGTTGTTGTGTCCGCGCCCGCGCCTTCGTCCCGCGACCCCCTTGCCCGCCTGGCGCTCGCCGGGCTGCTCGCGCTGACGGTCACCGAGTTCCTTTGGGAGATGCTGCTCGCGCCGCTGCGCCCGGGCGGATCGTGGCTCGCGCTGAAGGCATTGCCGCTCGCGCTGCTCGTCGCCGCGTTGACCCGGGGCTCGCGACGCGCGCAGCAATGGCTTGCACTGCTCCTGCCCTTCTATTTCGCCGAAGCGGTCGTGCGCGTCCTGACCGAAAGCGGCCGGCACGCGCTGGTCGCCGGATTCGCGGCGGTGATCGCGGCCGTTTCGTTCGTGGCGCTTCTTTCGTGGGCTCGCGCCCGGCGCGTGCGCTGAACGGACCGCGCCTCAGCCCTCGTTCCGCGGCCCGAGCTCCGGCGCCCGTGTCGCGCCGTGACCTGCGAGTCCGCGCGGCATCGGAAACACGATCTTCTCGGTCGCGCCTTCGAGGTTGCGCACGCTCCGCGCGCCAAGCTCGCGCAGCCGGGCAATCACTTCCTGCACCAGCACTTCCGGCGCGGAAGCACCGGCCGTGAGTCCGACGCGCGATTTGCCGTCCACCCACTCGCGCTGGAGCTCGTCGGCGCGATCGACCATGTAGGCCGGCACGCCGCGGTTGGCGGCGACTTCGCGCAGGCGATTGGAGTTCGAGCTGTTCGGGCTGCCGACGACGATGACGACGTCGACCTGCGGCACCATGAACTTGACGGCATCCTGGCGGTTCTGGGTCGCGTAACAGATGTCGTCCCGCTTGGGCCCGACGATCTTCGGAAAGCGCGCACGCAACGCCGCGACCACGGCCGCCGCGTCGTCAACCGACAGCGTCGTCTGCGTCACGTAGGCGAGCCTCTCGGGATTTCCCACCTCGAGCTTCGCGACATCGGTCGGCGACTCGACCAGATAGACGCCGCCATCGCACTGCCCCATCGTGCCCTCCACTTCCGGGTGGCCTGCGTGCCCGATCATCACGATCTCGCGGCCCGCGGCGTGCATCTTGGCAATCTCGACGTGCACCTTGGTCACGAGCGGGCACGTCGCGTCGAACACGGTGAGCCCGCGCGCCGCCGCTTCCGCCTGCACCGCCCTGGAAACGCCATGCGCGGAGAAGATCACCGTGCTGCCCGCCGGCACTTCGTCGAGCTCTTCGACGAAAACCGCGCCCTTCTGCTTCAGGTCGTCGACGACGAACTTGTTGTGGACGACCTCGTGCCGCACGTAGATCGGCGCGCCGAACTGGGCGAGCGCCTGCTCGACGATCGCGATCGCCCGGTCCACCCCCGCGCAGAATCCGCGCGGATTGGCGAGCAGGATCTCGCTCACCGGGACGCTCCTTCGCGATGCGCGTGACGCCGCTCGCGCAGGCTTTCGAGGATGAGCAGTGCCGCGCCGATCGTGATCGCGCTGTCGGCGACGTTGAATGCAGGGTAGCTCCACCCGGCGTAATGGAACAGCACGAAGTCCACGACCTTGCCGAACGTGATCCGGTCCCAGAGGTTGCCGAGCGCGCCGCCCAGGATCAACGAAAGCGCGAGGCAGAAAAGCGTGCCGCCGCCGCGCCGCAGCAGCCAGACGATGAGCACGCTCGCCACGGCGGCGATCGCCGTGAAGAACCAGCGCTGCCAGCCGTCGGCGTTGGCGAGAAAGCTGAACGCGGCGCCGGGATTGAACGTGAGCACGAGGCTCAGGAACGGCGTCAGCACCTTTTCCTCGCCCGGTCGTATGGTCGCGAGGATCAACGCCTTGGTCGCGAAATCCGCCGCAACGATGGCCCCGGCCACTGCGAGCCAGCGATACCAGCCGGGTGCGGCTGCGGTCCGGGGCGTGGATGCCGCGCGTGCGTTCACGGTGGCGTTGCGGAAGGGGGCAAAGCGGGTCGCATCGACTTCAGGCGAACCGCCGCGGTTCGCTGCGCCGAGCGAGCGTTCCGACGCAGCGGCCGCAAAGGGTCGGGTGCGCATGATCCGCGCCGACGTCCGGGCGCCAGTGCCAGCAGCGCGCGCACTTTTCGCCGGTGCTCGGATTGACGGCGATCGCCAGCACACCGCCGCTCTCGGCACGCTCGAGCCTTGCTGCCGAGGTGATCAGCACGTACTTGAGGTCGTCGCCGAGCGTAGCGAGCGCCTCGTAGTCCGCATCGGGCGCCGAGATCGTCGCCTCGGCCTGCAGCGAGGAGCCGATGCGGCCTTCCTGGCGCAGCGATTCGAGTTCCTTCAGCACCGCGCCGCGCACCGCGAGGATGCGCTGCCACTTAGCGAGGAGCGCGTCCGCATCGGGGACCGCCGGCAGCATCTCGGCCCAGGTGCGCACGAAAATGGTCGGATCCTCCGCATGCAGGATCCGCCACGCCTCCTCCGCGGTGAACGACAGGATCGGCGCCATCAGCGCGAGCAGTGCATCGCGGACGTGCGCGAGCGCGGTCTGCGCCGAGCGGCGCGCGTGGCTGTCGCTTGCGGCCGTGTAGAGCCGATCTTTCAGCACGTCGAGGTAGAACCCGCCCAGCTCTTCGGAACAGTACGTCTGCAGCCGCTGCACGACCCCGTGGAACTCGTAGCGGTCGTAGTCGGCCGCGACCGTCGCGGCCAGCACGCGCGCCTGCGCGAGCGCGTAGCGGTCGAGCTCCAGCATCTGTGCAAGCGGCACCGCGTCGCGTTCGGCATCGAAGTCGCTGGTGTTGGCGAGCAGGAAGCGCAGCGTGTTGCGGATGCGGCGATAGCTCTCGACGACGCGCTTCAGGATCTCGTCGGAGATCGACAGGTCGCCCGAGTAGTCGGTGGCCCCGGTCCACAGCCGAAGAATTTCGGCGCCCATCGTGTCGGACACCTTCTGCGGCGCGACGACGTTGCCCTTCGACTTCGACATCTTGCGCCCTTCGCCGTCGACCGCGAAGCCGTGTGTCAGCAGTGCCTTGTAGGGCGGGACGCCATTGCGCATGCACGAGACGAGGAGCGAGGAATGGAACCAGCCGCGATGCTGGTCGGAGCCTTCGAGATAGAGGTCGGCCGGAAAGCCCGTTTCCTGCGGATGCGAGCCCGCGCCGGTCTGCCGACCGTCCGGTCCACCCATGACGGTCTGGTGCGTCGACCCCGAGTCGAACCAGACGTCCAGCGTGTCGGTGAGCTTGCGGTATTTGGCGGGATCGACGCCGAAATCCGCGTGCGTGGCGTCGAACCAGCTCTCGATGCCGCCCTTCTCCACCAGCTCGGCAGCGCGCTCGAGCAGCGCCAGCGTGTCCGGATGCAGCGCCTCGGTTTCCTTGTCGACGAAGAACGGCAGCGGCACGCCCCAGGTGCGCTGTCGCGACAGCGTCCAGTCGGGCCGGTTGGCGATCATCGCGTAGAGTCGGGCCTTGCCCCAACTCGGGTAGAAGCGCGTGTTGTCGATGCCGCGCAGCGCCATGCTGCGCAGCGTTTCCGCGGGCTTGCGGCCATTCCAGCCGGGCACCTCGTCCATGCCCGCGAACCACTGCGTCGTTGCGCGGTAGATGATCGGCGTCTTGTGCCGCCAGCAGTGCATGTAGCTGTGCGTGAACTTCTCCGCGTGGAACAGCTCGCCCGCTTCGCGGATCTTCTCGACGATCTTGGGATTCGCGTCCCAGATGTTCTGGCCGCCGAAATACGGCAGGTCCGCGGCAAACGTGCCGTCGCCCTGCACCGGATTCAGGATCTCCTCGTCGGGCATGCCGTAACGGCGGCACGAGACGAAGTCATCGACGCCATACGCGGGCGAACTGTGCACCATCCCCGTGCCCTGCTCCAGCGTCACGAAGTCGCCGAGGTAGATCGGCGCCGCGCGATCGTAGAAGGGATGACGGAACGCGATGTTCTCGAGCGCCGCGCCCTTCGCGGTTGCGACGACTGCGCCTTCCAGCTTGAAGCGCTTGAGCGCGGACGGGACGAGCTCCTGCGCCAGCACGAGGTGGCCACGGTCGGTCTTGACGAGCGCGTAGCTCAGGTCCGGATGCGCGTTCAGCGCCTGGTTGGACGGGATCGTCCATGGGGTGGTCGTCCAGATCACCGTGCGGATCGCACCCTCGGGCGCGCGCTTCAGGCCGAACGCCTTGGCGAGCTTCTCGCGCTCCGCCCGTTCGGTCAGCGAAAAGCCGACGTCGATCGCGATGTCCTGCCGGTCCTCGTACTCGACTTCGGCCTCGGCGAGCGCGCTTGCGCAGTCGAAGCACCAGTTGACCGGCTTGAGCCCGCGGTAGAGATAGCCCTTTTCGAGGATCTGCCCGAGCGTGCGGATCTCGTCCGCCTCGCTCTTGTACGCCATCGTCGTGTAGGGGTGGTCCCAGTCGCCCAGCACGCCCAGGCGCCGGAAATCCTTCATCTGGCCGGCGATCTGCTCGTTGGCGTACGCCCTGCACAGCCGTTGGGTCTCGGCCGTGGCGAGCCGCTTTCCGTGCGTCTTCTCGATCTGCACCTCGATCGGCATGCCGTGGCAGTCCCATCCCGGGACGTAAGGCGCATCGAAGCCCGCGAGCTGGCGGCTCTTGACGATGATGTCCTTCAGGATCTTGTTGACCGCGTGCCCGATGTGGATGTTCGCGTTCGCATACGGCGGCCCATCGTGCAGCACGAAGCGCGGCCGCCCGGCGGAGGCCTTGCGGATCGCCTCGTACACCTTGTTGCGCTGCCACTCCTCCACCCAGCCTGGCTCGCGTTTCGCGAGGTCGCCGCGCATCGGGAACGGCGTGTCGGGCAGGTTGAGCGTTGCGCGGTAGTCGAATTTGGGGTCGTCGGCCATGGGTTCGGGAAAGACGTGCGGCGTCAGGAATGCGCCGCCTGGCGCGCGAAATAGCCACGGGCATTGTCGACGTCGGCGCGAATCTGCCGCGTCAGCGTCGCGAGATCGGGATAGCGCTCCTCGTCGCGCAGCTTCTGCAGGAACTCGACGACGACGCGCCGGCCATAGATCGGCTCGTCGAAGTCGAAGATGAACACCTCGAGCAGCGGCGTGCCTTTGGGCGTCACGGTGGGACGCACGCCGAGGCTCGCGACCGCGGCGCGGGCCGCGCCTCCCAAGCCGTGCACGCGAACCGCGAAGACGCCCGACAGCGCCGGGCGCTGCCGCAGCGCGATGTTGGCGGTCGGAAAGCCGAGCGCACGCCCCAGCTTGCGGCCATGCGCCACCCGTCCGGACAGCGCGTATGGGCGGCCGAGCAACGCGGCCGCGTGATCCAGTTCCCCGGCCGCGAGGGCGTCGCGCACCGCCGACGACGACACACGCTCGCCGGCGACATCGATCGTGCCCATCGCCTCGACGCTGAACGTGCGGGCATGCGCACGCAGCAGCGCGAGATCGCCACGGCGGTTCTTGCCGAAGCGGAAATCGTCGCCGACCAGCACCCAGCGCACGTTCAGCCGGCGCGCCAGCACGTCGCTCACGAAATCCTCGGCCGCCACCGACGCGAGACGCGCATCGAAGCGCGCGACATAGGCGTGCGAAACGCCGTAGGCGCGGAACAACTCGAGCTTCGAGCGCAGCGACGAGAGTCGCGGCGGGGCGCGGTCCTGGGCGAAGAACTCGCGCGGATGCGGATCGAAGGTCATCACCCCGGAGGGCAGGCGCAGGTCCTCCGCCGCCTCGATCAGGCGGGCGAGCATCGCCTGGTGCCCGCGATGGACACCGTCGAAGTTGCCGATGGTGAGCGCAACCGGCGTATCGGCAACGTCCGGCAGGCCACGGTAGATGCGCACGTTCGGTGTGGCGGCCCGCAAACCGACCCGGTTCGCGCGCCGCAGCAATCCAGCAAAAGCTTGAATATTAGCGTGATTCGCGCTCGCCCGACATGTGGGCCGGTCGCGAAAGCCGCGAATACGAACATCGGGCCGGGGCCGCGCGGTTCAAGGCGCGCGGGTCAATCGGGATACGGCCAGTCGCGAAAGCCGTTTGGGACCAGCGGGTAGTAGAGGGCAAGGCGGATGGGACGCGCGTCGAGCGCGCGCAGCAAGCGCCCGTAGCGTTCGAGCTGCGGCCGATAGCGTTCCTGCTCGCGTTCGAGGAATCCCGCGACGTCGCCGCCTTCGTGCGTTCCGGTCTTGAAATCCACGATCCAGCGCACGCCGTCGGCGACGAAGGTGCGGTCGATCACGATATGCACGATCGTGCCGTCGTCGAGCCCGGCCAGCGCCCACTCGCTCTTCGCATCCTGATGCCCGGGCTCGAAGAGCCACCGGCCGCGCGGGTCGGCGAGCGTTCGGCACACGGCCGCGAGCACGTTGTCGGCCCCCGCGCGTCGCTCGGCGGCATCGAAGCCTGCGGCGGCCAGCTCGGCCTCGACCCGGGCGTTGGTCGCCGTGATGCGCTCGGTCGGCCAGGCGTCCGCCCCACCGGACGAGGCGATGCGCGCGAGCAACCGGTGCGCGAGCACGCCGATCTGGCGCGCAGTCTCGGCCGCCCAATCGAACGGCGGCGCGATCTCGCTTCCTCCGGCGGGAGACGCGCGTGGTTCGAGCGCGTCCGCGGGCGCCATGACGGTGAACGACAACGGCAGGCGCAGCAATGGCGGCGGCGTGGCGTCGGGCTCGGCCGGCAACGCGATCTGCGTGGGCGGCGCACCCGCCATGTTTTCGAGCGCCGGCCACAGTCGCGAAAGCGACGACCCGCGCACGGGCTCCTTCCACACGATGCTGCCCTGGCGATCCTCACGCAGACCGGGCACCGCCACGAGGTGCAGGCGCGACTTCGCCCGCGTGCACGCCACGTAGAGCAAGCGCCCGAGCTCGGCATCTGCCTCCTCGGCATCGAGATCGCCGAGATACGCGTAAACCGGATCCTCGTCGCCGCCGCGCGCCTTCGACGGTGCGATCAGCAGGCCCTGCTCGCGGCGGCGCCAGCGCAGCAAGGGCTGGTCACCCTTGCCTCCGCCGCGCGCGAGACCGGGCAGTATCACCGTGTCGAATTCGAGGCCCTTTGCCTTGTGCATCGTCATCACCTGCACGTCGGCGTCCGGCCGCTCCGGCGCGGCGAAGAGCAGTTCGAGCGCACGCGCGAACGCGGCGCGATCGGGAAGATCGCCGCCGCGCTCGTGCTCGGCCAGCACCGCGAAGAACCGCTCGGCCGTCTCGACATCGAGCGCCTCGTCCAGGCAGGCGGGTCCGCCGAGCGCGAGCCAGGCACCGCGCACGCGTGCCGCAAGCGAGGCGCGGGCGCGCGAGGCGATCGCCGGACGCAGGGCCGCGGCAAGCCGCACAAGCCGCGCGCGGCCGTCCGCCGAGATGTGATCGAGCGCTGCGCCCGGTTCGAGCACACGCGCAAGCGGCGCATCGCGCCCGTCGCCTGCCACGGCCGCGACCGCGAAAAGGTCCGAGAGCGCAAGTCCGCACCACGGCGCCCTAAGCACCGCGAGCCATGCGACGCGGTCGGCCGGCTGAACGAGCGCGTACGCGAGCGCGCGCAAGTCGAGCATCGCCTGCCGTTGTGCAAGCGTGTCGAGATCCACCGCCGCGAAGCCGATGCCGGCTTCGCGCAGTGCCGGCAATACTTGCACGAGATGGCTGCGTGCGCGCACCAGGATCGCGATGCTCGTCGCACCCGCCGCGCGCGCCGCATGGACGCGGGCGACGACGCACGCGGCCTCTTCTGCCGCGCTCGCACACAGATCGAGCGACGGCACGACGCCGTCAAGCGGGTCGTTTGCCGCGGCCGCCGCGGCGAACTCGACCGCGCCCCGCGCCGGGTCGCTGATGCGTCCCAGCACCTCCGGGAACCGCTCGTTCACCCACGCGACGAGATTCGACTGCGCGCGAAAGTTCTTGCGCAAGGTCAAACGCTCGACCGCGAGAGCGGCGACGCGCCCGCTCTCCTGCGCCTCGACGAAAAGGCGCACCTCGGCCTCGCGAAACCGGTAGATCGACTGCATCGGATCGCCGACCGCGAAGATCGTGCGCTGCCCGTCGCCCTGCCAGCCGGCCGTGAGGCGCTCGAGCAGGTCGAGCTGCGTAAACGAGGTGTCCTGGAATTCGTCGAGGAGCAGGTGGTCGATGCGGGCATCGATTCGCAGCAGCAGGTCGGTGGGCTCCGTCGGCGTGCCGAGCGCCGCGAGCGCGGCGAGATTGCCTTGGACGTAATCGACGACGCCCTCCTCCGCGAATACAAGCGTCAATTGCGCAGCCGCCTGCGGCAATACCTGCTGCAGCGCCTCGACGACCGCCCATGCGGTCTCGCCGATCGCAGGCGACGGCAGGCGGCTCGAGGCGTACAGCGCCGCGGCGAGGCCCGGCACGGCGGAAAGCTGTTCGCACAGCGCCGTCATCGCAGCCTTTGCGGCGGCGCGCGCCTTGGCCTCAGCGCCCTTGCCCACCGCCGGGAAACCGTCGTTCCTGTTGACGACGCGGCGGAAGTGCGAGCCGTCTGCGACCAGCAACCACTGCGCGAGCGCGCGCCAGCGCGGCAGCGCTTGGTGCGTCGCCTCCGGCAGTCCGGTCCGGCCCGCGCAATCCGATAGCGCGACGGACAGCGAACGGCGTGTTTCGTCGTCGTGATCGGCGAGTTCTCCCGCCGCCACCTGCGCAAGCGCGGCGATTGCCCCGGGCGCCCCCGGGGGAAAGGCGCGTCGGGTCGCGCCGAGCACATCGGCCGCCTCGGCGGCCAATGCGGTCTCGAGCTCCGCACGGAGCTTCGCGGCGTCGTGGAAGGCCACTTGCCGCAACCACTGGTCGCGCCGCTGCAGCAGTCGCGCGATCAGGCCGGCGGCGAGCGCCGCATCGTTGTCGAGGTGCTGCAGCAACCGGCGCCAATGGACGTCCGCCGAATCCGCCGCCGCGATCGCTGCGCTCGCGGCGGCGCGGTGCAATTCGCTCGCGTCGTCCGCATAGCCTGGTGCCGGTCCGAGTCCGGCGGAAATGGGCGCGCGCCGGGCGATCGCCGTGGCGAGCGCATCGAACGTGTGGATCGCAAGCCGCGCCGGATGCTCGGTCAGCGCCCACCCCAGCCGATCGTTGTGCGCGAGCGCCGCGAGTGCGAGGTCGCGCGTGCGTTGCTGGTGCGGGTGTTCCACGTGTCTGCCCTCACGCGCACACAGCAGGGCAGAGACGATCCGTTCGCGCATTTCGCCGGCTGCCCTGCGGGTGAACGTCAGTGCGACGATCCGCTCGGGCTCGTCGACGCGCGGCAGCAGCGCGAGGAAGCGCTGGATCAGAAGCTCCGTCTTGCCCGAGCCGGCCGGGGCCTGCACGACGAACGACGCACCTGGATCGAGCGCGCGCGCGCGCGCGGCCTCGTCCTCGGCCTGCAGCAGCCGATCGTGCGCGTCAGGCATCGCCGTTTCCGCCATCGGCGTTGTCGTTCGCGTCGGCGTCCAGCATCGTTACCGCACCGATGCGGCAGACAGCCTGCAAATGGCACCGATGGCAGGCCGTTGCATCGCGCGGAGAAACGCGCGCATCGCCCGCGACGATGTCGCCGGCGAGCGCGAGCATCGCGTCCTGCCAGTGGGTGGCCGCCGCGTTCCAGTCGGCAAGCGCTGCCGCGCGGATCTGCGCGGGCTGTACGAGTCCCGGCCAGCACGTGGCATCCGCGGCGAGCCCCACTGCACGGACTTCGCCCGGCCTGATCTGGCCGTACACCAGCGCCTTGAGCGGCCGCGGTTCCTCGCGTTGCGCATGCGCCATCGCGTACAGCACGAGCTGCGGCGCCTGCGGTCGCGCTTCGAACCATTTCGCGGGGGCCACCGCGCGCCCCGACTTGTAGTCGATGATCGCGACACTGCCGTCAGCGAAGGCATCGAGGCGGTCGAACTTCACGTCCAGCGTGACCGGGCCAAGACGCAGCCGCTTTGCGGTGTCCGTTTCCAGTGCGACGACGGCAAACGGCGCGCGCGCGCGATCCACTTCGGTCAGCCATTGCCGCACCAGGCCGGCGATGCGCGGGCCCTCACCTCCCCCGACCACGCGCGGCAGCGCCTGCCACCGCTCCGCCGGCAGGCTGCGGAGTGCGCGGTCGACCGCCTTTGCGATCTTTGCATCGAGCGCTTCGTCGGACAGCGCGGCGAGGGTGGGTTGGTCGCGCACGTCCCGCCAGAACGCCTCGAGCGTCGCGTGCACGAGGTTGCCCCGTTCGGCAGGGTCGAGCGTCGCGGATGCCGCAGGCCATTCGCGCGCGTCCAGGCGGTAGCGCGCGGTCGCCTTGAACGGACACGTGCTCTGCGCGTCGATCATGCCTGCGCCGCCCGCAAGATGCGTCCCGGCGGGTACCGGCGGCGCCGTGGCGTCCGGCCGTCGCTCGAGGCGCGGGCGCGCGCCGAACAACGTTCGCGCGGTGGAGGCCTCCGCGCCCGGTGGATCGATCGTGGCGAGCGCCGAAAGCAGAGGCGACGGTGCGCAAGGGTGATCGTCGTGCGAGCGCGCGTAGGAGAAGACCACCTCCGGCGCACCGTGCGACAGGCAAGTCGTCAGGCGGCGCGCGTACTCGAGCTCGCGTGCGGCGTGCGAGCGCGGCACCCGGTGCTCGCGTTGCCACGCCGCCGGCAGCAGCGGGTTGGGCGCAGGCGCGCTTGGCCACGCCTCGGCCGTGCAACCTGCGACCCAGAGCGCGTCGAACGCGAGTCCGGCCGCTTCGAGCGCACCGAGGATGCGCACCTGCGCACCGGTGGATTCCGGCTGGAACGGCGTCTCGCCTGCGGCGCGCCGCAATGCCGCCAGCGCATCGTCGCGCGCGATCTCGCCGCTCACCGTCCCGAGTCGCGCGAACGCGGTCAGCAGCTTCGACCACGCGCCGTTGGCCTGGTATTCGGTGCTCGAGAGCGTCCGCCCTTCGCACCACCCCGTCGCGACAAGCCACGCTCGCCACCGTTGCGCCCACTCGCGCGGGCTCGCCCGCGCCGGCATGCGCGCCGCGGCCATTGCGCTGCGCCAGCGCGCGGCAAGCGCCGGATCGGAACGCGCAAGCTGCTCGAGCAGCACCGGCAGCAACAGACGCTCGCTTCCTGCCTCGAGCAGGAGTCGCTCGAGCGCCGCACGCGACGCGAACGCACGTTCGGCGTCGGGCAGGAACGGGCAGCGGAGTAACGCCGCCGCGCTCGCTACGTCAAGCGGCCCGTGCCCGAGTGCGATCAGGTCGATCGCGAAGCACACGAGCGGCACCGCGCCGAGCGCGTCGCCGACCGACACGTCGTAGGGCCGCGGCGCCGACTCGTGGCCGGGCCACTGCCGCGCGGGACACAGCGCGTCCTCGGCCATCGCGCGCACCAGCACTTGGCGCTCGGCCAGGTCGAGAACGACGATGCCGATCGCAGCCTCCGGTTCCGCGAGCGCCCGTTCACGCGCCCAGGCGAGCGCCCTTGCGATCTCGTCTTGCCGCGTGTCGGCTGCGGCAAGACGCGCAGCCGGCGCCAACGGGCGCTCGCCCGCATCGGCGATCGTCGTCACCCGCACGCCCGCGCGGGCGAGCGCGTCGAGCAGCCGCTTCTGCTGGGGTGCGAACTCGAGGAACCCGAAGCCGACAAGCTCGGGGATGCGAAGCTCGCAAAGCGCGGTGGCGTGCGGCACGAGCGTATCTGCCGCGCGTGCGGCGTCAAGTGCCTCGCGCTCCCCCGTCTCCCGCTGGAAGGCCTCGGCCCAGCGCGCAAATGCCTCGGGATCTCCGCCGCCGCCGCGGAATCCGCGCCAACTCTCGCGACCTGCGCCATAGGCGTGCATGAGCTCCCACGCTTCTGCGGCAAGCGCGGCAGCGGCATCGATGTTCACCAGCGGAGTGGACTTGAGGTCGCGGGCGACGATCCGCCGCCAGAGCCAACTGCACTGAGCGGCATCGAGCCGGTGGGGCGGCAGCGCGAGCCCCACGTCGAGCGCCAATTGCCACAATTCGCCCACGAATGCATTCCACGGCAGCGCGCGCGCCGCGGGCCATGCAGAAAGCCCCAGCTTGCGCTGCGCGTCATCGTGCCGGGCGACGATGTCGCGCGCCAGCCGGTTGTTGGGCGTGACGATGGTGGCGCCACGGAAGATTGCCGCGGCAACGCGGGGATCGGGCATACAGGGGCGAGCCGATTGCGGAAGCGGCGGCGACGGTGCAAGCTGGCAGGCCGCCGTACTCGGCGACTCTAGCAGGGATCGGGCTCAGGGGATGAGCCCGCCCTCGGGCACACGGGAGATTGTCTTGGCTGCCTACGTAATTGCCGACGTCGAAGTCACGGATCCGGTTCGCTACGAGAACTACCGGAAGCTCACGCCCGCTGCCATCGCGCGCTATGGCGGACGGTTCATCGCCCGCGGTGGCGAGGTCGTGCCGCTGGAGGGCGGCTGGCAGCCGGCGCGGATGGTGTTGATCGAGTTCCCGACGCTCGAAGCCGCGCGGACGTTCTACGACTCACCCGAATACCGAGCGGCGCGCGACGCCCGGGCGGGTGCCGCGCGCATGCGGATGGTTGCGGTCGGCGGCGTGTAGCGCCGGCGACGCCGCGCAAACACCGCGCTTCGCGGCGGCGAGGCGAATCAGTCCGCGCGACCGCTGCCGAACGCGAACGTGTTGGCGGTGACGCCGGCGCCACTCGGCGCGGAAGCAGGCAACACCGAGATGACGTTGGCGGATCGCGGCGACGACGGCGTCGGATCGGCGCCGACGACGGCGCGCGGATGCGAGCCTTCCATTGGTGCCCGCGGAAGCGCGCCGATTGCGCTCGATGCCTCGCTCGCGCGGCCCGGCTCGGCGCGGCGGACGAGCGCCTTCCACTCGCCGCACCAATCGTCGTCGCGCACCGTGGGCCACACGCCCTCGATCATGTAGGACTTGGCGTTGACGGGATTCAACGCCGGCGCGGCGCGGCGACACTGGCCGGCTTGCATTGCCTTGCCATCGTTGCTCTTGCCGTTGCGGCGGTCGTAATAGTGGCAGATGACGCAGCGTTCCACGATAGATCCTCCACGAAATCGGCGGCCGCTGTTGGCGCTCGCCGGTCGGTTTGTCTCTCCCTGCGGGTTCGCAAGTTCTCTGCCAGTTCAGAAAGCGGCAGACGAACGGTGGCTCCATCGGGAGAACGTGCATGGGCGGCAGGCACACCGACTTGTCGTGGTCAACGCGCGCCGCTGCCGGTCAATCGCCGCCGCGCTTTGCGGCCTGAGTGTGCAGCCTGCCTCAGCAGACGATCGCGCGCATTCCGCCGTTCGGCCGATGCGAATGGCAGCGAGCCGCAACGATGTCGTGCCGACGTCCCGATGCGCGATCCCGTGGGCATGCATCGCGCAGCAGCGCGTCACGCTACGCGGGAACCGCAGCGCGGCAGAAATCGGGGCTCGGGTCGGCTGCCGGGGCCGGGATCTTCACGTCGGCAGCGCGTCGCATGCAGACTGGCCGCATGCCACCGGCCGTAGGCGAGACGCAACCGCGACAAGGAAAACGGGAGGACGGCGCCGGCGGCAATGCCGGGGATGTCAGTGCCGGACCAGCGGAGAGAAACCGCGCGGCATCAACGGTTGCGGGCGGACGCGGCCTCTGCGCCGAGGCGCGGCACGGCGCTGCCCCGATTTGGGCGCAGGCCGCGAGTCGGCCGCCGTGCGTTCGCAATGGCGCGCGACGCGGTGTATCGACGCGAAGCGCTCACGCGTAAACGACCGGATCGCGCGAGGCGGGTTCGCGCGATGCGAGGAGAAAAGAACGGCCGCCGACCGCATCGCTGTTTGCAGTCAGGAAGTGAGTCTTCCCGGCGGCCGTAAACCGGAACCGGACATGGTCACGCCGCCAGCGCGGAGAACGCGAAGCTGAGCGGCCGCGGCACGTCCTGGACACGCCTCGGGAGCACCTTCGCCTTCGCATCGAGCGCCGCCTTGAGCTCCTCGTCGGCGGCTGCCGCTTCGCGCTGCAACTGGAGGTCGTAGGCGCGCCGGGCGTCGGGATTCGCGAGCACGTCATGCGCGGCGTGAATCATGCGCACGAGGCCGGAAAGGTCCTGCCCGCCGCTTTCCCCGTCGTTGAACCGCTGCAGCACACGGGCGTAGGCCGCCTCGATCCGTTCGCACGGGGCGCCCGGCGACAATTCGAGGTAGTCGTAGTACGTGTAGTTCATGTCCGTCTCCTGTCGGCCTGCGCGGTGGCGCCGCCGGATGACCGCTTAAGCGCAGCATCCGTGCCAACGCCGGAAGCCGTCCGTCGGGCACCGCTAACTGCCTGAGATGCAAGGAGACCGCACCGTTCGTTCGGTGTGTTGTCCACTACCGCCGCGGTGGGCGTGCGGACGAGGCCCGGCATCCGCGGACCGTCGCCGCGGTCGCTATCGAATGCCGAGCGAGGTCGGCCTGCGCGGTGGCGGGAAAGCGGCGTGGAGCGCGATGCGCGTCGCGTCGTCGAGCTGCAGATCGGCCGCCGCTCGATTGGCGCGAACGTGCGCGGGATCGGCGGCCTTCGGGATGACGAGCACCCCTTGCTGGGCGAGCGCCCAGGCGAGTGCGAGCGCTGCCGGCGTGCTGCCCGCCGCGCGAGCGATGCGCAGAAGCGTCCGGTTCGCAAGCAAATCGCCCTGCCCGAGCGGCGAGTAAGCCATCGGTGCAATGCGCCGCTCGCGGCACAGCGGGAGCAGGCGATAGTCGGCCGCGCGCTCTTTGAGGTTGTAGAGCACCTGGTTCGCAGCGCAGTGGCGCCCGTTCGGCAGCGCCAGCAGCTCCTTCATGTCGGCGACGTCGAAGTTCGACACGCCCCAGCGAGCGATCCTGCCCTCGTGCCGCAGCTGCTCGAACCCTGTCACGGTCTCGGCGAGCGGAACACTGCCGCGCCAGTGCAGCAGATAGAGATCGAGGCGCTCGGTGCCAAGCCGCCTCAGACTGCGCTCGCAGGCCGCGACGACGCCCTGCGCGGTCGCGTTGTGCGGATAGACCTTGCTTACGAGGAACACGTCGTCGCGACGGCCGGCGATTGCCGCGCCCACGATCTCTTCCGCCCCGCCCTCGCCGTACATTTCGGCGGTGTCGATCAGCGTCATGCCGAGATCGATGCCGAGCGAGAGCGCCGCGATCTCGCGCGCCGCGTCGCGCGGCCGCTCGCCCATGCGCCATGTGCCGAGTCCGAGTCTCGGCACGGCGGCGCCAGCAAGCGTCAGGGTCGGCAATGCAGCAGGTGCGGGCACGAGGCGGCGTCGCTTTGTCGATGCAAGGGTCACGATCGCCGGCCGACGAACGCGAAGGTTCGATGCAGGCCGAACCCGGGTGCGATAATGCCACGGCCATGCCGCTCGACAAGCCCGACGAACCTGCGCGGCACGTCGTGCGAGGCGCCTGCCCGCACGACTGCCCCGACACCTGTTCGATGCTCGTGACCGTCGAGCGCGGCCGCGCGATCGAGGTGCGCGGCGCACCGGACCATCCGCCCACGGCAGGCGTGCTCTGCACGAAGGTTGCGCGCTATCTCGAGCGGACCTACTCGCCCGACCGGCTGCTCTATCCGATGAAGCGCACCGGACCCAAGGGCGCGGGGATGTTCTCGCGCATCGGCTGGGACGAGGCGCTCGCGACGATCGCAGCGCAGTTCGCGGCCATTGCAGCGGAAAGCGGCCCCGAGGCGATCCTGCCGTACAGCTATGCGGGCAACATGGGGCTGCTGCAGTACGGCTCGATGGATCGGCGCTTTCTTCCACCGGCTCGGCGCTTCGCTGCTGGACCGTACGATCTGCTCTGCAGCCGGCAAGGCCGGATGGACGGCGGTGATCGGCGCCGCGATGGGGATGGATGTCGAGCGTGTCGTCGACAGCCGGTTGATCCTGATCTGGGGCAGCAACGCGATCGCTTCCAACCTGCATTTCTGGACCCGGGCCCAGGAAGCGAAGCGCCGGGGTGCGCGGCTCGTCGCGATCGACCCCTATCGCAGCGCGACGGCCGAAAAGTGTCACGAGCATGTCGCGCTGCTGCCCGGCACCGACGGGGCACTCGCGTTCGGGCTGATGCACGTGCTGATCGCCGAAAACCTGATCGATCGCGACTACGTCGACCGCTACACAACCGGCTTCGCCGCGCTCGCCGAACGTGCCAAGCACTGGACGCCCGAGCGGGTCGCAGAAACCTGCGGCATTCCCGCCGTGCAGGTCGTACGCCTCGCCCGTGACTACGGAACGATCCGCCCGGCGGCCATCCGCTTGAACTACGGCATGCAGCGGCATCATGGGGGCGGCAACGCGGTGCGCGCCGTCGCGTGCCTGCCGGCACTCGTCGGCGCCTGGCGCGACCCGGCGGGAGGCGCCCTGCTCTCATCGTCCGGCACCTATCCGATCGACTGGGCGGCGCTCGAGCGCCCCGACCTGATTGCGGGCTCGCCGCGCACGATCAACATGTCGTCGATCGGCGATGCGCTGCTCGAGGAGCGCGATCCGCCGGTGCGCGCGATCTTCGTCTACAACAGCAACCCGCTTGCCGTGGCGCCGGAATCGGCGAGGGTCGTGCGCGGATTCGCCCGCGAGGACCTGTTCTGCGTGGTGCACGACCTGTTTCGCACCGACACGGCCGACTATGCGGATATCCTGCTGCCGGCCACGTCGCAGCTCGAGCACTTCGACGTGCACAGCTCGTACGGGCACCTGCACCTGCAGGTCAATCATCCTTCGATTGCGCCGGTCGGCGAATCGCTGCCGAACACCGAAGTGTTCCGTCGCCTTGCCGCATGCATGGGGTTTGCGGAGCCCTGCTTTCGCGACAGCGACGACGCGATGGCGCGCGCAGCGCTCGGCTCGTCTCATCCGCACATGGCGGGCTTCGACTACGCGCGCTTCCTCGAGGCAGGCTTCTGGCGGCTCGACGTCGGACCGGATTACGCGCCTTTCGCGCAGGGGCATTTCCCGACGCCGTCGGGGCGATGCGAATTCCATTCGGAGAGGCTCGCGCAGCGCGGCGAGGACCCGCTGCCCGCCTACGTCCCGCCCCGTGAAAGCGTCGCGAGCAACCCGTCACTCGCGGCGCGTTATCCGCTGGCCTTCATCTCGCCGCCAGCGCGCAATTTCCTCAATTCCTCGTTCGCCAACCTGCCGGCGTTCCGGGCGGAGGAGCGCGAGCCGCGGTTGCTGATCCATCCCGAGGATGCGGCGGCGCGCGGTGTTCGGGACGGCGATGCGGTGCGCATCCACAACGACCGCGGCGCATTCGGCGCCGCCGCACAGGTGACCGACCGTGCGCGGCCGGGCGTGGTTGTCGCGCCCTCGATCTGGTGGCGCAAGCTCGCGCCCGGCGGCGAAAACGCCAACGCGGTCACGAGCCAGGCGCTGACCGACATGGGACGCGCGGCAACGTTCTACGACTGCCTCGTCGAAGTCTCGCGCGCGAGCGGCTGACGGCGCAGGGGCTGCCGGGGCGGCGATACACGGAACGTGCCGCGGCGGCGTCATGCCGCATTGAGTCGAGACTGGACGAACCGCCCGGTCAGGGACACTCTCATCAAGTCCCGCGCGCTCGCGAAGGACTTGACCGGGGCGTCCTCAGAGCTTCCGCACGAGCCCGACCATCACGCCGAAGATCTCGAGCGCGCCTTCCGGGCGGATCGGCGCGAAGGCCGGGTTCTCGGCACGCAGCACGAACTGCCCGCGCTCGACGTCCAGGCGTTTCAGCGTGAACTGGTTGTCGACGATCGCGACGACGATCTCGCCCTTCTGTGCCGAAGGGCGCTTTTCCACGACGACGAGGTCGCCGTCGAAGATGCCGGCGTCGATCATCGAGTCGCCCTTGACGCGGATCAGCACCGTTTGCGACGGATGCTCGATCAGGTAGTCGTCGATCGTCAGCGCATCGGTGTCGGCGTCCTCCACGGCTTCCGGCAGGCCGGCGCGGACCGGCGATTCGGCCAGCGGGCGCGCGAAGAACCGCTTGGTCGGCGCGAGCCGCCGGTCGGGCGTCGATTCCAGGAAGCCCGCGAGCTTGAACCGCGCGACCAGCGCCGCCACCGAGGACTTCGAGCGCAGGCCGAGCAGGCTGCCGATCGTGGCGTAGGATGGCAGCGCGCGGTGCCGCGCATAGTAGTCCTGGAGCGCTTGCAGATAGGAACGATCGTTCGCCATGGCGCTACAATAGCGAACGTTCGTTCGTCTCGTCAACCCCCCGCCGTGTTCGCGTCCGCCTTCGCCTTCGTCGACCTGGAAACGACCGGTACCCGCGCCTCTGGCGGACCGGGTCAGCGAAATCGGGATCGTGCGGGTTGCGCCCGACCCGTCGGGCGGGCCGCCGCAGGTCGATGAGTGGTCCACGCTGGTCGACCCCGGCGTACCCATCCCGCCCGTGATCCAGGCGCTCACCGGCATCACCGATGCGATGGTGCGCGGCGCGCCGACGTTCCGGTCGATCGCGATCGAGGTGGCCGATCGCCTCGCCGACTGCGTGTTCGTCGCCCACAACGCGCGCTTCGACTATGGCTTCCTGAAGCACGAGTTCGCGCGGCTCGACCGCGCATTCAGTGCGAAGGTGCTCTGCACGGTCAAGCTCTCGCGGCGGCTCTTCCCGGACGAGCAGAGCCACGGGCTCGACGCGCTGATCGCGCGGCATGGATTGCACGTGCCCGACCGCCATCGCGCGCTGGGCGATGCACGGGCGCTCTGGGCCTTCATGCAGGTGCTCTACCGGACGCTCTCGCCCGAGGTGGTCGAGGCCGCGGTCAAGCGGATCCTGCGCATCCCGAGCCTGCCGCCGCAACTGCCCCCCGACGTGCTCGAGAGCCTCCCCTGCGCACCGGGCGTCTACCTGTTCTACGGGTTGAACGAGCTCCCGCTCTATGTCGGCAAGAGTCTGGACGTGCGCGAGCGCGTGGCCGCGCACTTCTCGGGCGATTGGCGCAGCGAAACCGACCTGCGGCTGTCCGCCGAAATCCGCCGCATCGAGGTGCTGCCGACCGCCGGCGAGCTGGGTGCGCTGCTCTCCGAGGCGGCGCTGATCAAGGAACGGCTGCCGGCGCACAACCATGCACTGCGGCGCAAGGAGGAAGCGGGCGTGATGCGCCTCGCCGACGACGGCACGCCGTGCTGGATCCCGTCGGCGGCGATCGACCCCGCCGATCTCGGCGACGCCTACGGCCCCTTCTCGTCCCGACGCGGCATGCGCGAAGCGTTGCGCGAGGCCGCAGCATCGCACGAACTCTGTTGGACGCGGCTCAGGCTCGAAAAGCGCGCCGGCCCCTGCTTCGCGCGTCAGCTGAACCGCTGCCGCGGCGCGTGCGTCGGCGCGGAGCCGATCGGAGACCACGATGCGCGGCTGCGGCAAGCGCTCGCGCCACGCGCGATTCCCCGCTGGCCGTTCGAAGGTCGCGCACTGGTCCGCGAACAATCGTCCGATGGCGCGCGCGTGGACGTGCACGTCCTGCACGGGTGGCAGTGGCTCGGCACCGCCCGCGACGAGGGCGAGCTTGCGGCGTTGCTGGAAGCGCCGCCGCGCCCCGCGTTCGACCTCGACGTGACGCGACTGCTGCTTGCGAGGTGGGCGCGCGAGCCGGAACGGTTCATCGCCGTCCCGACCGCGGTTGCCCGGGAAACGTAAGGCGCAGCGCGAATCAGCCAGCAGTCTTCTCCGCCGGAGTGCCGCTCGACGGCGTGCGCCCGCGCACCTTGAAGCCCAGTACGATTTCCAGCACGCCGATCACGACGGCTGCAGCGCCGATGTAGAGCACGATCGCGAGCGCCCCTGTTCCCGGGAAGAGCAGAATCAGCACGCCGAACAGCAGCGACGCGATCCCGGCCAGCACGAGCAGCCATTCGTTGTCGATTTCCTTGCGCAGCCGGATGGCCGCGCTGATCGTCATCACGCCGCGCACGATCGCGAACGCCGCGATCAGGTAGAGCAGTGCAATCGCCGTGATCGCCGGGCTCATGAACGTGAAGATTCCGGCAAGGATGCCGGCGATGGCCGTTACCAGCAGCCACCACGGAAAGCCGTCGGTGCGTGGGCCCGTGAAAACGCCGAAGAGCCCGATGACGCCATCCGCGAGCGCATATGCGCCCCAGACGATCACGAGCACCGCGAGCGACAGCCCGGGCCAGAGGAATGTCAGGACGCCGAACACGATGGCGGCGACGCCGCGCACCACGAGAATCCACCAATTCCTTGCGAGAAACGCCAGCATCGCTTTCTCCCTCTTTGTTGACCCGTACGCTTGGCGCACGCACCGCCGGGTCGCCCGCTCAAGCGCGGCTCGACGTCAGTCGATCATGCGGCGGATTGCGCGTGCGCGGCGATGACCTGTGCCACGCAGGCAGTCAGTCGCTTCGCATAGGGAACGTGCAGGAACTCGTTCGGCCCGTGCGCATTCGACTTCGGCCCCAGCACCCCCGTGATCAGGAACTGCGCAGACGGAAACTGGCGTCCGAGCATTGCCATGAACGGGATCGTGCCGCCTTCGCCGATCGCGGCCGCCGGCTGTCCGTAGAACGCCTGCGATGCATCCTGCAGCGCACGCGCAAGCCAGGGTCGGGTCGGCGGTGCATGCCATCCGCTGGCGCCCTGGTCGGGCGCGAACGTCACCTGCGCCGCATGCGGCGGATCGGTCTCCAGGATGCGCGTAAGGTCCGCAGTGGCCTTCGCGCCATCGAGGGACGGCGGCAACCGCAGCGAAAGCTTGAGCGCGGTGCGCGGGCGCAACACATTGCCCGCGTCGGCGATCGGCGGAAGGCCATCGGCACCGGTGACGGAAAGCGCCGGCCGCCACGAGCGGCTGAGCAGCGCCTCGACATGGTCGTGCGTCACCGGCTGCGTGCCGCCGGCGAACGGATACTCGTCGATCACGAGTTCGCCAAGGATCGCCGCGGTCTCGCGCGCCTCGCGCTCCCGCTCCTCGGGGATCGGCGCATGGAACTCGGCGGGCAGTACGCGACCCGTCGCCGGGTCGTCGATCCGCTCAAGCACCTTGCGGGCGATGCGAAACGACGAAGGCACGATGCCGCTCGCGTGGCCCGAGTGAACGCCTTCGGTCAGCACATCGACGGCCAGCGTGCCGGCCACGAGCCCGCGCAGCGAGGTCGTCACCCACAGGCGCTCGTAGTCGCCGCAGCCGGAATCGAGTCCGATCACGAACTCCACCGCGCCAAGACGCGGCGCAAGTGCCGCGAGATATGCGGGCAGGTCGAAGCTCCCTGACTCCTCGCAGGTCTCGATCAGACCGACGCAGCGCGCGTGCGGTACGCCCTGCGCCTGCAGGGACCCCAGCGCCGCGAGCGCCGCATACACGGCGTAGCCGTCGTCGGCGCCGCCACGCCCGTAAAGCTTGCCCTCCTCGAAACGCGGCACCCACGGGCCGAAGCCTTCGCGCCACCCCGTCATTTCCGGCTGCTTGTCGAGATGACCGTAGATCAGCACCGTGCGCGCCGCGTCGCCTGCGGAACTTGCCGCCACTTCGAAGAACAGCACGGGCGTGCGCCCGGGCAAGCGCACGATTTCCGCTGCGAGGCCGCGCACCGGCTGCCGCCGCACCCACGCGAGCGCGTCCCCTACCACACGCTCGATGTGGCCGTTCGCCTCCCATGCGGGGTCGAAATGCGGAGACTTCGCCGGAATCCGGATGTAGTCGGTCAGCGCCGGAACGATTTCGGTGTCCCAGAGTGCGGCGATGTGGCGTTCAGTCGTCGTGTTCTGCATGGCGAGGTGAGTCTGGTGGATGGCGTGGTGATCGGCGCGTCGATATCGTTGCGGGCGCTTGCGCGGCCGCCGATGGCGCCGCCGCCCTGCCGAGCCTGCCCGCTGATTATCGACGATACCGGGCGAGGTGCGCGGTCCAGCGCGACGCCGGGTCGCGACCGCCTACAATGCGGTTCACCCGCTGGCCATAGCGCCCGCAGCCGAACCCGTCCCGCGTGTCCGCCCCGCCACCTTCCCCTGCCCGTCGCGCGCTCGTGTTCGGCGCGAGCGGCTACGTCGGCACGAATCTCGTCCCGTTGCTGCGCGAGCGCGGCTGGCAGGTGCGAGCGTGCGCGCGCAATCGCAAGGTGCTGGAAGCGCGCGGCTGGTCCGGCGTGGAGTTAGCCGAAGCCGATGCGCTCGATCCCGCGACGCTGCCCGCGGCCCTCGCCGGCGTGGACGTCGCGTACTACCTCGTGCACTCGATGGCCGCAGGCCGCAACTTCGGCGAGCTGGACCTCGCGGCCGCCGACAACTTCGGCCGCGCGGCGCAGGCGGCAGGCGTTTCGCGCATCGTGTACCTGGGCGGCCTCGTCCCGCTGGATGCCGACTCCGAGCACTTGGTATCGCGACGCGAGACGGGTGAACGGCTGCGCGCGCACGGCGTCGCGGTCACCGAGCTGCGCGCCGGCATCATCGTCGGCCCGGGCTCTGCCGCCTACGAGGTGATCCGCGATCTCGTCTACCACCTGCCGCTGATGGTGACGCCGCGCTGGGTGCAGTCGAAGTCCTCGCCGGTCGCGTTGCCCAACCTGCTCGAATACCTGGTGCGCCTGCCCGACCTGCCGCAGACGGCCGGCGGCATCTACGAAGCCGGCGGGCCCGACTACCTGAGCTACGCGGAGATGATGCAGCGCTTTGCCGCGCTCGTCGGCAAGTCGCCGCGCATCGTGCGCGTCCCCGTGCTTTCGCCGCGGCTGTCCTCGTATTGGCTGGGACTCGTGACCGCAGTCCCCGCCAACATCGCCCGCGCGCTGATCGGCGGCTTGAAGCACGACATCCCTGCCGATGACCGCGCGCTTCGGGAACTCGTGCCGCAGAAGCTCCTCGGATACGACGACGCGGTGCGGGCCGCGCTTGCCGCGGAGCAGGCGAATGCCGTGGCCGCACGCTGGACCGAAGGCACGCTCATGTACCGCGCCTACCGCCCCGACTACGCGTTCTACGCCAAGAAGGCGAGCGGCAGCGCGATCGCGGAGGCGTCACCGGATGCGGTCTGGCGCGTGGTGACGAGCCTTGGCGGGGATAATCGCTACTTCTATTTCAACGCCCTGTGGACGCTGCGCGAGCTCGCCGATTGGCTCGTCGGCGGTCCCGGTTTCACGCGGGGGCGACGCGATCCGCACAACGTCCGCGTCGGTGACGCAATCGACTACTGGACGGTCCTCGCCGTCCTGCCCTGCCGTCGGCTCACGCTGCACTTCGGCATGAAGGCCCCGGGCTCCGGCATCATCGAATTCGAAGTCGAACCCGTGGCGCAGCGCCGCACCAAGGTGACCGTCACCGCCTACTGGCATCCGCAGGGTGTGTGGGGCCTCCTGTACTGGGCGGCGCTCGTGCCGTTCCATCTTTTCATCTTCAAGGGCATGACGCGGGCGATCGCGCGGCGTGCGAAAGCGCTGCAGGACACGACCGACTTGGGCGCGATCGAGCGAATACCCGAGAGCCGCTCCGAGGCCGCGACCGGCGCTGCGCCGGCGCAGGATCCTTCGCCGCGAGGCGATGCGCGCCCCTCCTGACGGCGCGCCCGCGGTCGCGGCCGCCCCAGCATCTGCACCGGCCCGCCGCCGGAACTGCAAGCCGTTCGACACGCGCGGCGCGTTCGTTTACAGTAACCGTATGGATGTACGGTACGTGGGCGGCGATGCGATTTGCGGTGGTTCCGGTGTGCGTCTGGGGACGCCCGCTCGAACGGCGTGACATCGCCAACCTCGTGCGTGTCGCCGGCGATGTGCGCGTCGAGTACCTGCTCGATCGCGTGCGGCTGCGGCATCTGCGAGTCGCGCGGCTGGTCGACGAAGCGTCGCCCACGAGAGCCGAGCTGCTGCCGATGCTGCTCGATGTCCAGTTGGTGGCGATGAGCCCGAACGCCTTCACGCTGGCGGGCTTCGAGCGGATCGACGGCGCGGACTACGCGCAAGCGTGGATCCTGTCACCGACCGACGCCCGGACGCGGACGTCGAGCGAGGGCGGCAGGGGGCTCACCGGACCGTCAGCAACGTCCAGGCCACCACAGCGACGAAGACGATGACCACCGCAATCGCCGCGGTAACGAAGAACGCGGCGGTGATCATCGCCGGGCTCGCCGCGAAGTTGAGCGCGTGACCGAGCGCCAGCATGGCCACCACGCAGACACCCCAGCGGCGCATGTAGACGGTCAGATGGACGCGCTGGCGGACATTGTGCTGCCACGCGGCGGTCCGACACAGCCGATCGCCCTGGGTGACGTCGATGAACAGCCAGCCCCAGAACCAGTAGCGGTAGCACAAATGCCAGAGCGGCTCGCCGGGCGAGCGCGACGGCGCGGGATCGAGGCGCAGCATCGGGAGCATGGAAGCCATTGTGCCGGTGGTGGCACGATGTGGGAATGCAAGCAGCGGTCGTACGGCAGGACCGCGTCAATTCAAGACTGCGGTCGTCAATTTGAAAACCACAAGCTGAACGCTCGGTGCGCGGTATCTTGCGCGGCTGCGCGAACCGTGAGCAATGTGGCCCGATGTTTGCACTGGTACAGGCATCGGAGGTCAGTCGCCAATGCTGGAGACCAGTTATCGGGTTGTGCTGGAAGGAAGCGTGCTTCCAGGACACACGGAACAGGACGTGGCGCAGGTGTTGTGCGCGCTGTTTCGTCGCAGTCCTGCCGAAGCAGGGCAGTTGCTGGACGGCACACCCCGCATCGTTGCCCGCGGGCTGCGGCAAGAAAAGGCCGAGCAGTATTGCGGGGTGCTCCTTCGCGCAGGTCTTGCGGGAAGGGTCGAACGGGACACGTCGACGCATTAGGGCCTGTTCACACGACGTCCACACGCGCATTGCTGGGCCGTAAGGACCGGACGCCCAAGGGCGACACGCTTCGCTGCTATCCTCGTCAAGACACCCGGTCTTGGCTTCGTCAAGCGCCTCGATTGACGCCCCGGGCCGCCCGCTCGCGCGGGGCGCCGGCATTGGCTGGGCGATTGTCTCCTGCCTGCAACAGCTTCCGCATAGCCGCAAAGCACGTCGATTGGCGGTCCCGCATGCCGCCGCGGTGCGCCTCTCCCTTGGCCCCGAATGTCGAAAACGTGACGGGACCCGGCTCAGTCGGACCGTGCTTGCGCGACGGGATTGGGCGATGTCCCGGGCTCGGTGGGCGCGTGCGGTGCAGCCGGCACGACGGGCAGCGGGCGCTGGATGGCGTTGCCCATCGGGACAGACATCGCGCGTTCTGTACGCCTAACGCTTTGAAAAACTTGGTTTCCATTCCCGGCCCGGGCGCCGCGTCCCGGCAACACCCCTGGGCCCTCGACCCCGCAGGCGGATCCGTTCGAGCGCGAGCTCGTCGCCGCGAGGGACGTCATACCTGACGGACGGACGGCAGGAACGATGCGCGCAGGCAGGCAAGTGCCCAAGACAAAAGGCACGCGTGCCGCCACCCCTGCGGATCGGTTTCCCGTGTCCGCCGGCATGCCGCAGGGTCGCCCGGTTACCGAAGCAGTGGCGGCCCGTTGCCGCCTCCGCAACCCCGCCGGTGCATTGGCTCGCTGTTTTTCTTTATCATTTCCAGCTCGTGCTAAGGGAACGCCAATGCGAACGACGGGCACGTTTCGACGACTCCGGAATCGCGTTCACCGTGCGCGTGAAGAGATCGCCGCGCCGGTCGCCGCCACCGATCCCCGTCCCTACCCCGACGCGGCCGAGGTCGTAGCACGCAACATACGGCAACTGATGGACCGCTCCAAGTCGCTCAACGACACGAAGGCGCTTGCCGAGAAGAGTGGCGTGTCCGAAGCGATGCTCGGCAATTTGCTGCAGCAACAGGACGGCGCGCTCTGCGTGAGCACACTTGACCGTATCGCGGCAGCGTTCGGCGTGCCGGCCTGGACGCTGATTCATCGCGACTGGGATCGAAAGCGTCGCGAGGCGCAGCTGCTGGACGGATTCCTGCGCGAAATGCGGAAGTGACGCGGCAGGCGCGTTCCCCACGACGGACGCTGCGCACGCCCGAAGCCCGTCTCGCCGGGCTTCTTTCGCTTTTCTTGGCGCGAGTTTTACGGTCATCCGATCGACCGAGCGGGAGCGCGCCCGAACTTCGGCCGAATCCGTATCGCTCGCCACGCATTCAGGGCAGAATCGGCGCGCGCGCACGGGCGCCCCGGTTGCTGCAAGTCGCGGCACGTGTGCACCCGCAGGCTCGCAAAACCAAGGAGGAACCCAGCAATGCCCAAGTACCTGTTCCAAGCAAACTATACGGCCGAAGGGGCCAAGGGAATCATCAAAGAAGGCGGCACCGCACGTCGCGCCGCGATCGAGCAGGCGGTCAAGGGGCTCGGCGGCCGGCTCGAGGCATTCTATTTCGCGTTCGGCGGCGTCGATGCGTATGTGATCGTCGACCTCCCCGACAATGCGACCGCGGCAGCCGTGGCGCTCGCCGTCGGGCAGTCCGGGTTGGCGTCGACAAAGACCGTCGTACTGCTCACGGTCGAGGAAGCCGACGCGGCGACCAAGAAGTCCGTCCCGTACCGGGGGCCGGGACGCTAGCGCGGCCTTGCGCCTTTGCAGGAGAGCGCGCGCGGCGCCCTCGGCGCCGCGCGATCAGCTTGACGTGCGCCCGACGCTCACTGAAGCCCTACGGCGCTCCACTCGCTGCCGAGCGGATACGAGACGCCGCCCACGATCGCGCCCCCGTTCATGAGCCAGATCGCGACTGCGCCATTCGTGTTGCGCCAGACGATGTCCGCCTTGCCGTCGCCGTTGAAGTCGGCGGTTCCGGCGACATCCCACGCCGTCGACTGAGGATAGCCCGCGGATCCCGTGATCGTTGCGCCGTTCATGAACCAGAACACGACGGTCCCGTCGGTCCGCCTCCAAACGAGGTCGGCCTTGCCGTCGCCGTTGAGATCGCCCACCGCCCGCAACGTCCACTCGGCTCCGACGGCATAGGTTGCGGACCCGGCGATGCTCGTGCCGTTCATGAACCACACGGCAGTCGTGCCGTCCGCCTTTTGCCACACGAGGTCGTCGGTCCCGTCGCCGTTGAGATCGCCTTTGCCCGCATAATTCCAATCAGGTGCAAGTACGAAAGGCACGGCCACGACGACGCTTCCGCCGCGGTTCAGTATCCACACCTGAACTGCGCCGCCCGCGCCTTGCAGGATTAGATCGTCGACGCCGTCGCCGTTCACGTCGGCAACACCCGCGACCGCGAGCCCCGCCCCCGGCGCGTAGCCTGCCGAAGCTGCTATCGAGCCGCCATTCATCAGCCATGCGAGGACGAAGCCATCCGAACTGCGGCGGAACAGGAGGTCGCCCCTCCCGTCGCCGTTGAAGTCTCCGGTTGCGACCAGCGACCAGCCGCCCGCGGGGTTGTAACCGGCCGATGCGGCGATGCCGAGACCATTCATCAGCCACAATGCGATCGTGCCGTCCGCCCGCGTCCAGGCGAGATCCGATCGGACGTTGCCGTCGAAGTCCTGCTTCGCGAAGCTCGGCGCGCCGTTGTAGTCGATGCGGCCGATCTGCCCGCCGCCGGCGTACGTCGCGTAGTAGAGCGACTGCCCGGTCGCCGAGGGGCCGAACACCATTGCCGTCAGCGTGTTCGAGCCGAAGCCGGTCCCGAAGGACGTTGCCGCGAAGCTCGTGCCGTTCTGCGCAAGCGAGAAGATCGTTCCACAGGAGAAGTCGGCGAACAGGTAGTTGTCACGCAGCAACGCCGACCATCGCCGCGGCGGGACGAACGCGCCGCCCGTAATCGATGCGCAGCCGGTGCCGTGCGCGTACGCGTACAACGGGTCGGTCATGCCCGCGGGTGGCGGCGGGCAGTTCGTCGTCGAGCCGACGAGGCACGGACCCTCGCGCACGTTCCACCCATAGTCGGCGCCCAGGATCCCGCGATCGATCTCCTCCCACGTTCCCTGCCCGACATCGTTGATGAAGAACTCGTTGGTTCCCTGCCGGAACGCAAAACGGAACGGATTGCGCAGCCCGTACGCGAAGATCTCCTGGCATGGGCCCGAGCCCGCCGACGGGCCTGCTGGATTGGCACAGCGGCGGCTGTTCGAGGACGCCACGTAGGGATTGGATGCGGGGATCGAGCCGTTGGGGCTGATGCGCAGCATCTTGCCGAGCACATCTGCGGTCGAGCGCGCGCTGTTACCGCCGGTGCCGCCGTCGCCGACGCTGACATAGAGCAAGCCGTCGAAACCGAAGTGAAGGTCGCCGCCGTTGTGATTTCCCGCGGGCGACGGGATGTTGTCGAGCAGCACCACCTCCGACACCGCGCTGACGACGTTCGACGCCGGCAACGTGAAGCGCGACACGCGGTTGACGCATGCAGACGCCGGCGTGAGAAACGTGTAGTAGACGTAGATGTAATTGTTGAAGCCGAAGTTGGGGTCGATTGCAATGCCGAGCAGCCCGCGCTCCGAGTTCGTGCAGATGCTGGTGCCCGGGAACTGCAGCGCGGGCGTGCCCTGCAGCACTCCATTGGCGATCACGCGCAACGCGCCGGGCTGCGTGGTCACGAGCAACCTGCCGTCCGGCGTGAACGCCATCGCCGTGGGCGACCCGATCGGCGTCACAGGGTTGTCGGTGAAGCCAGTCGGCAATACCGCTGCCGACGCCGTGCGCACGCCTTGCGTCAGTACCGCGGCCATCGCCAGCAGCAGGCAGGCAAACGATGGCCGGACCAAGTCAGTTGGCACCTTCATTGTCGTCTCCTCGAGGAGGGCATACATGACCCAGTCGGCATACGTTGAGGCTAAGCGAAAACCGGGCCGGCACTATGCCGTTGTCATAGTGTAACCGGAAACCGCCCTCCGGCCAAACCCGCCTGCGAAAGGCCTTTCCTGGTTGCCCGCGACGCCGTCGACGCGATGCGCGCGTCACTTGTGCGGTCTCTCGTCCTTGTTGATCGTGCAAATGATCCGCCGCGGGGCTCCCTCCCCGTGAACGGCCCACGTTTCAGCGAGGTTCCTCCTGTTATCGAAGCCTTGGCGCGGCTAAGCTCGTACCTTGTGCCGCTGCGAGCCGAGCTGGGCGCTCTCGCAACGGCGCGCTTCGGAAAGGCGCCCGGGGCATTTGGGAGAGAAACGTGAACAACTCATATGGTCGTCTCTCGGCCGTGGCGCTCCTGACGGCGCTCGTTGTGGCGGCATTCCTGTCGCCTTCGGCACAGTCGCAGATCCAGGCAATGCAGAGCCATGCGCCGGTCGGAGTCTCATCCAGCGGCAACGCAAGTACTGCCTGGTTCCACGAGCCGTCCACACGTCAGGTATTTGCCTGCCAAACGGTGGTGACGCCAAGTGCGAGCCTGTCGAGCATCCAGTGCGTCGCATCCCGGTTGCCATAGACGTGGAAACGTCCTGCCTGTCTCGTGGCGCGGACCAAACGGCACCGGCAATAGCTTCCGCCTGTTTCAAGCACCGAGTCATGCCATCGTGTGAAGCGCAATCGTCGGAGTTGCCCATGCCTGACTTCCGGTGCCGGATGTCGTGGCCTTGAGAGCGCGCGTCGCCATGTCAAACACTCGGCGAAAAAGGGCGCACTGGACGTGACGTTGTAGCTCGACATTCTGCGAACGCGCCCGAGCTCGTGCCGAACGTCGCCGCGAGAGTGGAACAGTCGAGGGTACGGGCACGCGCTGCGTTGTGCGGAACGATAGCCTCGCTCAGGTGCAAGCAAGACAGCTTACGCTTCACTATCCGTTTACGATGGCGTCCCCAGCGAGATTCGAACTCGCGTTACCGCCGTGAAAGGGCGGTGTCCTAGGCCTCTAGACGATGGGGACTGCGACGCTGCGAAGCGGCCCGCCTGCCGAGCCGGGCCGCTCATTCGATCGGTGGTGGAGGTAAGCGGGATCGAACCGCTGACCTCTTGCATGCCATGCAAGCGCTCTCCCAGCTGAGCTATACCCCCACGGCGAAAGGCGGATTATAGCCGCTGCGGGCGGAACCCCGCAAATTGCCGCGTGCCGGCGCGTTGTGTGCACCGACACGGGCTCGCATGCCTGGCTCACTCCCTGCATCCTCGCAGCCCGGGTGACCGGCACGCGTGCCACGGCAGCGGGTTCGGGTGGCGGGTTCGGCTATCATCCCGCCGGATTCCGTAGCCGCACCCAGCGAAAGAACGGGCGCGAATCCGCGTCAGCAGGTTCCACGATCATCGGCTCTCACTCCGTGTCCCTCCCTGCGCCCGATAGGCCGTACGCCACCGACCTGCGTGATCGCGTGCTGTTCATCACGGGTGCGGCCGGAGGCATTGGACGTCCTCTCGCGCTCGCGGCGGCGGCGCGAGGTGCAACGGTCGTCCTGCACGGCCGTGTGACGCGCAAGCTGGAAGCGCTGTACGACGAAATCGTCGACGCCGGGCATCCGGAACCGGTCATTCTGCCGCTCGATCTCGCCAAGGCGGGGGCCGCCGATTTCGCGAACGTCGCGAACGCACTGGAAGAACAGTTCGGAAGGCTCGACGCGATCGTCCACACCGCCGTCATGCTGGGTTCGCTCGGGCCAATCGAACACCAGTCGTTCGACAACTGGCTTTCGGTGCTGCGTGTCGACCTCGCCGCCCCGATGGGGCTCACACGCGCGCTGCTGCCGCTGTTGTCGAGGGCGAGCGATGCAAGCGTGACGTTCACGCTCGATACGCGCGGCGAGGAGCCGCATGCGTACTGGGGCAGCTACGCGGCCGCGAAGGCGGGATTGTCGGCGCTGGCGCGGATCCTCGCCGACGAGTGGGAGAATCGCGAAAACCTGCGGGTCAATGCCGTGGTGCCGGGACCGATTCGCTCGCCGTTGCGCGGGCAGACGCACCCTGCGGAAGATCTTGCCGGCCTGCCCTTGCCGGAAGCGCTGGTGCCCCTCTACCTCCACCTCGTCGCCGGGCAGGCGAAAACCGATAGTGCGCAGGTCGTCGACGCTCAAGCATGGCTCGTCGGCACGCCGGCGACGACGTCGCTCCTGCCGTAGCGCAGCATGACCCGGAGCTGGCGGAAGTCCTCTGCCGGCAACATGTCGGGCAGGATCAGCACCGACTGCGAGCGCCAGGCGCCGTCGGGCTGCCACACGATGGCAGTAAGCGACGGGCTGACGTAGGTCGCCTCGCGCACGAATCCCGCACGAAGGCGACCGTTCCTGGTACGGATGACGATCAGGCGGTCGCCGGTCAGCGCGAGTTCGACCGCGCTTCCTGCATGACGGCGCCACGCAATCAACCGCAGCCGATCCCAGCTCCAAACTCCGATGCCGGCCAGCGCGGCTGCGAACGCCCACCATGGAACCGGAAGCAGCGCGACGAGCACTCCGGTCGCGGCGCCCACCGCGACGACGCAGCCGGCGGCAATGCGCGACGGACCAAGCACGATTCGGAGCTGAGGCGGCAGGCGCACCCGCGCATTGCAGCGTGCGGCAGCGTCCTTGCGCCATAAGACCGATGGCCGAGACCCGTCACCCCATGCATCTCCCCGCTTACGATGGGCGACGTAGACCGAATTCCGCGGGCAAAGCACCGACGAATCCGCTCGCACGGCGCGAGGGAGTCGCCACGGTCGAAGCCTTGGGGGCGTGCGCTTGCGCTACGCCTTTTGCCCCGCGAGCAGGAGCCAGGTCTCGACCACGGTATCCGGGTTGAGCGATATGCTCTCGATCCCCTCGCCCACGAGCCATTGCGCGAGATCCGGATGGTCGGAAGGTCCCTGGCCGCAGATGCCGATATAGCGGTCGTGGCGGCGGCACGCCTCGATTGCGAGCTTGAGCAACGCCTTCACGGCATCGTTGCGCTCGTCGAACGTCGCGGCAATCGGCCCGCCCGAGTCGCGGTCCACGCCCAGCGTCAGTTGCGTCAGGTCGTTGCTGCCGATCGAGAAGCCGTCGAAGTGCTGCAGGAACTGGTCGGCGAGGATCGCGTTCGATGGGATCTCGCACATCATGATTACCCGAAGCCCGTTCTCGCCCCGCTTGAGACCGTTGGCCGCGAGCAGTTCGATCACGCCGCGCCCCTCGTCCACGGTGCGCACGAACGGGATCATCAGCTCGACGTTGGTGAGCCCCATCGTGTTGCGCACGCGCTTCATCGCCTCGCATTCGAGCGCGAAGCAGTCCCGGAATTCCTTGGCGATGTAGCGCGACGCGCCGCGGAAGCCCAGCATCGGGTTCTCCTCGTGCGGCTCGTAGCGGTTTCCGCCGAGCAGGTTCGAGTACTCGTTCGACTTGAAGTCGGACAGCCGCACGATCACTTTCTTCGGCCAGAACGCAGCGGCGATCGTCGCCACGCCCTCGGTGATCTTGGCGACGTAATACTCGGTCGGGTTCGGGTACGCGGCGATGCGCTTGCCGATCTCCGCCTTGAGTTCGTCCGGCTGACGGTCGAATTCGAGCAGCGCCTTCGGATGGATGCCGACGTTGCGGTTGATGATGAATTCGAGCCGCGCGAGCCCCACGCCTTCGTTGGGCAACCGCCGGAACTCGAATGCGAGCTCGGGGTTGCCGACGTTCATCATGATCTTCGTCGGGCACGCCGGCATGCGGGCGAGTGCGACATCGATCGTCTCCACGTCGAGCAGGCCTTCGTAGACATGCCCGGTGTCGCCCTCGGCGCACGAGACCGTCACCTCGGAGCCATCCTGCAGCACCCGGGTCGCGTCGCCGCACCCGACGACGGCAGGGATTCCGAGCTCACGGGCGATGATCGCGGCGTGGCACGTGCGCCCGCCGCGGTTGGTGACGATCGCGCTCGCGCGCTTCATCACCGGCTCCCAATCCGGGTCGGTCATGTCGGTGACGAGCACGTCGCCCGGCTCGACCTTGTCCATCTGCGCGGCGGACTTGACGAGCCGCACTTTGCCCTGCCCGACCTTCTGTCCGATCGCCCGGCCGCTCGCCAGCACCTTCGATCGGCTCTTCAGGCGGTACCGGCGCAACTGCTCGCCGCTCGTCCCCTCCTGCGACTTCACGGTCTCGGGCCGTGCCTGCAGGATGTAGAGCTTTCCGTCCACGCCGTCGCGACCCCACTCGATGTCCATCGGCCGGCCGTAATGCCGCTCGATGGTCATCGCGCAGTGCGCCAGTTCCTCCGCCTCGGCATCGCTGATCGAGAAGCGCAGGCGGTCGGCATCGTCCACCGGCAGGGTCGTCGTCGACCTGCCCGCCGTCATCTGATCGGAAAACACCATCGTCGTCGCCTTGGTGCCGACCGTCTTGCGCAGGATCGAGGGCCGGCCGGCCGCGAGGCCCGGTTTGTACACGTAAAACTCGTCCGGGTTCACCGCGCCTTGCACCACCGACTCACCGAGACCGTAGGACGAGGTGATGAACACCACCTGGTCGAAGCCGGACTCGGTGTCGAGCGTGAACATCACGCCGGAGGCGCCCAGGTCGCTTCGCACCATCCGCTGCACGCCGGCCGAGAGCGCTACATCGGCGTGGGCAAAACCCTTGTGCACGCGATAGGCAATCGCCCGATCGTTGTAGAGGGAGGCGAAGACTTCCCGAATCGCGTGAAGTACGTTCTCCAAACCCCTGATGTTGAGAAAAGTTTCCTGTTGACCGGCAAACGACGCATCGGGCAAGTCCTCCGCAGTGGCCGACGAGCGCACCGCCCAGGACGCGTCGGGCGCATCGCGTGTCAGCGCGGCAGCTGCGTCGCGGATTTCGCGTTCCAGCGCCGGCTGCAATGGCGCTGCGGCCACCCAGCCACGAATCTCGCGGCCGGCTCCGGCAAGCGCTCGGACATCGTCGACGTCGAGAGCGTCCAGCCGCGCGTTGATACGGGCCCGCAGATCGTTGTGCGCGAGGAATTCGCGGAACGCCGCGGCCGTGGTGGCAAAGCCGCCGGGAACACGGATGCCCGCGCCGGCGAGCTGGCTGATCATCTCCCCCAGCGACGCATTCTTGCCGCCCACGTGCTCGACATCGGTCATGCGCAGGCGGTCGAAAGATACGACGCGTGCAGGCTCGCTCAAGGGGCCTCCGGGATTAAATGGGAGCGCAATGACGGCAGCGCGGTGCGTGCGGCAATGCACCATTCTAGCTGTTCGCGCGGCCTAGCCCTGCCCTGACGGCACGTCGAATTCGGCAGCCCGACGTGTGGCCGACGCACGCTGCGGCGTCGCTTCGAGCGATCGATCGTGGCAAACGAAAAAGCCGCACCGGGCACGGTGCGGCTTCTCGGGTGGCACTTGATTCAGCGGGATTCGCTTTGCACCTGTGGATGATCGTGATCGAGATCCTCTTCCGCGACATCCGCGGCGAGGTCGCCCGCGGGCGCGTCGGGGCTGCGATGGCGGCTGCGCACCGCGCGTCGAAGGTTCCGGTACAGGTCGGGATGCGACTCCTTGAGGTAGCTGATGATCTCGAAGTCGACGCGCTTGACCTGCGAGAGATCGATCTGCTCGACGTGCACGAGGCGCAGCAGCTCCCGCACCGGCTTTGGCATCTCGCGGCCGCTCTCGTAGCGCGAGCCGCCGCTTTGCGTCACGCCAATCTGCGTCCAGAACTGTTCCTGATTGAGGCCGAGCCGCCGACGAATCTCGCGGGGATTGAGAACACGGTCGATCAGCTTCACAGCGCTCCCTTCAGCCGATAGCACGCCGGAACGGCAAGCAATACCAATGGCATATTCTCGGCCGCGCGCCGCCTCAACGCAAGGGGACACCGATAAATGGCACGGATTGCGCACTGCGGCGTCGCACATTTGCAAAAGACTCGGTCGTCCAGCGACGCTCCCGGAATCCTGCCGCTCGTGCCGCGGCAAGTGGCCCGGCAACGGCAGTCGCAGGGATTGCTAGAATCGCCTCTTGCCGCTGCCCGGGCGCTCGATCTACCGCCCTCGGGCGAGCCCTGCTCGTGACCTGCGAGCCGCGTCGCCCTTGCAACGTCTGGTCGGCGGGGCTTCGCGCCCGTTGTCGATGAGCTGTTTCGACCTTCATTGCCACTCCACGTGCTCGGACGGTCTGCTCGCGCCCGCAGACGTCGTGCGGCGCGCCGCGAGCCGGGGCGTGGACGTGCTCGCGCTGACCGATCACGACGAGGTCTGCGGCATCGCGGAAGCCCGCGCCACGGCCGACGAGGTCGGAATCCGGCTCGTCAGCGGCTCCGAACTGTCGGCAAGCTGGGACGACACGACGATCCACGTCGTGGGTCTCGGCATCGATCCGCGGAGCCCTGCTCTCGAAGCTGGTCTCGCGTCGATCCGCACCGGGCGCGACGCACGCGCCCGCAAGATCGGCGACGCGCTGGCCGCAGCTGGCATACCGGGCGCGTTCGAGGGTGCCTGCCGTTACGTCACGAGCGAACGGCTGATCTCGCGCACGCATTTCGCGCGCTTCCTCGTCGAGGCGGGGTACAAGCGCGACGTCCACGAAGTGTTCAAGCACTACCTCACGCCGGGCAAGCCCGGGCACGTGCGCCATGCATGGGCGACGCTGCCGGACGCCATCGCATGGATCCATGCCGCCGGAGGACAGGCGGTGCTCGCCCACCCCGGTCGCTACAAGGTGTCGCGCACGGGCATGCGGCGGCTGCTCGGCGATTTTCGCGACGCGGGCGGGGACGCGGTGGAAGTACTGTCGTCGTCGCACTCGCCTGCGCAGTGCAACGAGTTTGCGACCTACGCACGCGTATTCGGCCTGCTCGGGTCGACCGGTTCCGACTACCACGGCCCCGGCGAAAGCTGGCTCGACTTGGGCGGCCTGCCGGAGCTGCCCGTCGGCGTCACGCCCGTGTGGTCGCGCTGGTAGCGAGACACCCGATGATTAAAGTGTAAGCTCGCGAGCACGCTGGCCACGACCGATGCGCAGCGAAGGCCGGCTGCGATCGCCTTTCCCGCCCTCCCGATGCCACCTCGCCAATGCCGACCCGCCGCACCGTCTTCTTCGTTTCCGACCGCACCGGCATCACCGCCGAGATGCTCGGCAACAGCCTGCTCACCCAGTTCGAGGATTTCCAGTTCACGCGCATCACGATCCCGTTCCTCGACTCTCCGGAAAAGCTGGCCGACGCGATCGCGCAGATCAACGCGACCGCGCGGGCCGAGGCGCGAAGGCCGCTCGTCTTCAGCTCGCTCGTCGACGAGACGATCAGCTGGCAGATCCACCACGGGGCGAACGCGCTCACGCTCGACGTGTTCAAGACGTTCATCGTGCCGCTCGAAGAGGAGTTGGGCGCGAAGAGCTCGCATGCGGCCGGCCGCTCGCACGGCATCGCAAATCCTCACGAGTACTTCGTGCGCATGGAAGCGATCAACTTCACGCAAATGCACGACGACGGCGCTGCCACGCGCGACCTGTCGAAGGCACAGGTGATCCTGGTCGGCGTCTCGCGGTGCGGCAAGACGCCGACGTCGCTCTACCTCGCGTTGCAGTTCGGCATTCGTGCGGCGAACTTCCCGCTCACGCCTGACGACTTCGCTGATCGCCAGCTGCCGGCCTCGGTACTGCCTCACCGCGACAAGCTGTTCGGGCTCACGATCAATCCCGAGCGGCTGCGCGAGATCCGTGAGGAACGGCGGCCCGGCAGCAAGTACGCGATGCTGGAAAACTGCCGCTACGAGGTGCGCGAAGCGGAACTGCTGATGCAGCGCGAGGGCATTGCGCAAGTGGACACAACGTCGAAATCCATCGAGGAAATCGCCACGACGATCGTGCATAAGGCACGGTTGCAGCGTCACATCTATTGAAAGCGACCGGATGGCACCGACTCCGATCCGCGGCCTCTGGTGCGCGACGCTGACCCCGCTCGCGAGCGACGGCGCGCCCGACATGAAGCTTCTCGGCCGCCACGCCCAGGCGCTGATCGCGGCCGGCGTGGAGGGCATCGCGCCATTCGGCACGACCGGCGAAGGCCAGTCGTTCTCGCTCGCCGAGCGGCGCGACGGCCTCGATGCCTTGCTTGCCGCCGGCATCCCGCCGTCACGGATCCTGGCGGCCACCGGCTGCGCCGATCTGCCGGAGACGATCGAGCTTTCGCGGCAAGCGTTGCAGGCAGGGTGCGCCGGCTGCCTTGTCCTGCCGCCGTTCTTCTTCAAAGGCGTCAGCGACGACGGCCTGCACGCGTGGTTTGCGCGGCTGATCGAGGGCGTTGGCGACCCGGGCCTGCGCGTGTACCTCTACCACCTGCCGCAAGTAAGCTCGGTGCCGATCGCGGCGGGCGTCGCGCGAAGGCTTGCGGCGGATTTCGCTGACGTCATCGCCGGTGTCAAGGACAGCGGCGGCGACTTCGCCCACACGCAAGCGCTGATCGCCGCGCTGCCCGGCAAGTCCATCCTGATCGGACACGAGCCGCATCTTCCGCAGCTGATGCGCGCGGGTGGCGCAGGAACGGTGTGCGGAATCGCCAACCTCTATCCTGATCTCGTGCGCGCGCTGCTGCGGCCCGATGCGTCCAGCGAGGAAGAGCGGCGAATCGCGGTCCTTCTCGAAATCGTCTTCCGGTTTTCCCTGATTCCCGCGCTCAAGGCGGTTCGCGCGCTGCAGGCGGACGATTCCGCGTGGAGCGCCGTGCGGCCCCCACTGGTCGCGCTCGCGCCGGCGGAAGTGGCGTCGCTCCGCAGTGCGCTGACCGCGGCGGGATTCCCGACAGGAACGTCGGCCGCGGGCTGACGTCCGGGGCAGCCGCGTCCACGCCCCGCGAGCGCGATGATCACCGTTTTCGGGTCCGTCAATCTCGATCTCGTCGCGCATGTGCGCACGCTCCCGCGTGCGGGCGAGACGCAGACCGCAGTCTCGTTCGCATCGGGTCCCGGTGGCAAGGGCGCGAATCAGGCGCTGGCCGCCCGGCGTGCCGGCGCACAGGTGGCAATGCACGGCGCCGTCGGCCGCGATGCGTTTGCGGCGCCGGCGCTCTCGCACCTGCGCACCGCGGGCTTGGAGCTCGCCGGCATACGCGAAGTCGATGCGCCGACCGGCATCGCGCTGATTCACGTCAATGCCGCAGGCGAGAACACGATTACCGTGATTCCCGGCGCGAACGCCCATGCGCGCGCTGGGCACGTGAGCGACGCCGATCTCCGCTCGACCTCGACGCTGCTGCTGCAACTCGAGGTGCCGCTCTCAGAGATCGAGGAGCTCGCGGCCCGCGCGCGGACTGCAGGCGTGCGCATCGTGCTCAATGCGGCGCCGGCATTGCCGCTTCCGCGCACGCTTCTCGCGCAACTTGAGCTGCTGATCGTCAATCAGCACGAGGCCGCGTGCCTCGCAGCCTCGCTCGCCGTTCCTGCCGAAGCCGCTGCGTTCGCCACCGCGCTTGCAACCGGACGGACCGCGATCGTCGTGACACTCGGCGCCGCAGGCGCGATCGCCTGTGCTCGCGATCTGCGCATCGAGGTGCCTGCGCCCGGCGTGGCCGTGGTGGACACCGTGGGTGCGGGCGACGCGTTCGTCGGAGCGCTCGCCGCAGCGCTCGACCGCGGCGCGACGCTTGCCTCTGCATTGACGCTCGGTGTTGCTGCCGGCTCGCTTGCCTGCACCGGGCAAGGTGCGCAGGAGGCGCTGCCGTACAGCGATGCGATCGAGTCGATGGCGGCGACGCTGACGGTGCGGACGTTCTAGCGCCCTTCCCCAGACCGCGCGAGAAGCGGTACACTCGCAGCGTCCATTTCCGGAGTTCTGAACCAATGTCGAACCGCAACTCGATCCGAAGCTTTCTCTGCGCCCTGTGCGCGAGTGGGTTCCTCCATGCCGCACCGGCCGCCTCGCAGGACTACACCGACATCTGGTGGAACTCGCCGGCGGGTTCAGAAGACGGCTGGGGCGTCAACATCGTGCAATCCGACAACTTCCTGTTCGTCACGTTCTTCATCTACGGCCCGGACCGGCAGCCATTCTGGTACGTCGGCACGCTGACCTGGGACGGCACTCGCTACGCAGGCCCGCTGTCGCGCACGCAAGGCAGCTATTACGCGGCGCCTTGGAACCCCGCCGATCACCCGCCCGCCACGGTTGCCGGCACCGCGTCGTTCACGCCCAGAGACGCGGTTTCGGGAACGCTTTCCTACACGGTCAACGGTGTCGGAACGATCGTCAAGCAGATCGAACGGCAGACGCTCACGAAGATCGCTCTCAGCGGGAGCTATGTCGGTGGCCAGGCCGGCACGTATTCGGGCTGTTCGAATCCGGCGGACAACGGCAGATACATCGACACGTATACGCTGCTGGTCGGGCAGACGACGGCAAACCTCGGCACGCTGGACTTCGAGTACGACAGCAACGCGACCTGTACGCTGGCGGGCACGCTGCAGCAAACCGGCCAGCTCTACCGGATTCCCAACGCCACCTACCGCTGCACCGGCAACCTGACCGTCAACACGACGGCGCTCGTCTACGAGCTCAAGCAGACAGCGCAAGGCATCGAGGGCCGCTTCACCGCCCGGCTTTCCAACGGCTGCACCGAGGACGCCGCGTTTTCCGCCGTTCTGCGTTAGCGCTTGACCGCCAGCGCCCGCACGGGCGTCTGGCGGACGCCCTCGAACAGCGCGATGGCTCCCGCGGCCGCTGCGTTGAGCGATTCGAAGGCGCCCGGCATCGGGATCGTCACGCTGACGGTCGCCTCGCCCTGCAATTGCGCGGTCAGCCCGGCGCCCTCGTTGCCGATCGCGAGCGCGAGCGGCCGCACGAGCGGCGTCTCGAACAGGCTTTCGCCACCCCCCGCGGTCGTCGCGACGACCATGCCGCCTTGCGCGCGATAGGTGCGCGCCCACGCCGGGAGGTCCACGTCCTCGTGGATCTCCAGGAAGAAATGCGCGCCCTGCGCGGCCCGAAGCACCTTGGGCGACCACGCGAACGCGCAGTGGCGAGACAGCCATACCTGCCGCACCCCGGCTGCCGCGGCGGTGCGCAAGAGCGAGCCGACGTTGCCCGGATCCTGCAGGTCCTCGAGCAGCAGGCAGAAATCGGCCGCCGGCGCCGGCGCCGGGTGCGGCGTGGGAACGACCGCAATCGCGCTGACCGAGGCGGGCAGCGTCGCCAGCTCGGCGAACATCCTCGACGGCACCGACAACGTGCGCGAGGGCGGCACACGCGCCACCAGCGATTGCAACCGGGGATCGTCCAGCGCCTCCTCGAGCACGACCAGCGTCTCGGGTGCGCCGATGCGATCGCAGTAGACGGTGATCAGATGCTCGCCTTCGAGAACGCAGCGGCCCGCCTTGCGGCGGTCGCGCGCGGAGGCGAGCAGGCGCGCCGCCTCCTTGAGCCGCAGGTTCTGCCGCGAGGTGACGCGATGCATGGGCGGCGCTCGACGCGTGATCCCGCGGGCTACTTCGCCTGAGCCTTGGCGGGAGACCTGGCCGGCGCCCCGCGCGTTACGGTACCCGCAGGCTGCATCTGGAAAAACACCTCGTCGCCCTTGATCATCCCGAGCTCGGCACGCGCGCGCTCCTCGATCGCCTCGAAGCCGGTCTTGAGGTCGCGCACGTCGGCGTCGAGCGCCTCGTTGCGGGCCTTGAGTCGCGCGTTCCCCTCGCGCTGCGCGGCGAGCTGGCGGTCGAGCTCGCGCACCTGCAGCCAGCCCCCCTTCCCCAGCCACATCGGGTACTGGAGCGCGGCGATCAGCGCGACGAAGACGAGCGCGAGCCAGCGCATGGTTCAGCCGATCCGCGAACGAGCCGTGCGCGCGCGCAACGGAACGGTCACGCCTTGCGCAGATTGAAGAACGCGGCGCGGCCGGGGTAGCTCGCGGCATCCCCCAGGTCTTCCTCGATGCGCAGAAGCTGGTTGTATTTTGCGATTCGGTCCGAGCGCGACAGCGACCCGGTCTTGATCTGGCCCGCGTTGGTGCCGACTGCGATATCCGCGATCAGGCTGTCTTCCGTCTCGCCCGAGCGATGCGAGATCACGGCCGTGTAGCCCGCGCGGTTCGCCATCGTGATCGCGGCAAACGTTTCCGACAACGTGCCGATCTGGTTGATCTTGATGAGAATCGAGTTGGCGACTCCCCTGGCGATTCCCTGCTTCAGGATCTTCGTGTTGGTGACGAAGATGTCGTCGCCGACGAGCTGCACATCCTTGCCGAGGCGCTCGGTCAGATTCTTCCAGCCGTCCCAGTCGTGCTCCGACATCCCGTCCTCGATGCTGACGATCGGATACTTGTCGCACCAGGTCGCGAGAATGTCCGTCATTTCGCCCGATGTGTAGGTCCGTCCCTCGCCTTCCAGCACGTAGCTGCCTTCCTTCCAGTACTCGCTCGCCGCGCAATCGAGCGCCAGCGCGATGTCCGTCCCGGGCGTGTAACCGGCCTTGTCGATCGCCTCGACCAGCAGCTGCAACGCCGCCTCGTTGGATGCCAGGTCGGGTGCGAAGCCGCCTTCGTCACCGACCGTGGTCGGCATGCCGCGGCTGTCGATCATCTTCTTCAACGTGTGAAACACCTCGGCGCCGTAACGCAGCGCCTCGCGGAAAGATGGCGCGCCGAGCGGCACGAGCATGAATTCCTGCAGGTCGATCTTGTTGTTCGCGTGCGCGCCGCCGTTGATCACGTTCATCAGCGGCACGGGAAGCTGCATCTCTCCCACGCCGCCCAGGTACCGGTAGAGCGGCAGCGAGGACTCCTCGGCCGCCGCCTTCGCCACCGCGCTCGACACCGCGAGAATCGCATTGGCGCCGAGTCGCGACTTGTTCTCCGTGCCGTCCAGCTCGATCAGCGTCCTGTCGATGAAAGATTGCTCCGACGCGTCGAGTCCGAGGATCGCCTCGCAGATCTCCGTGTTCACGTTCTCGACCGCCTTCTGCACACCCTTCCCGAGATAGCGGGCGGCGTCGCCGTCGCGCAGCTCGATCGCTTCCTTCGACCCCGTGGATGCACCGGATGGAACCGCAGCGCGGCCCGACACTCCGGATTCGAGGACGACGTCGGCTTCGACAGTGGGATTGCCCCGCGAATCGAGGATCTCGCGGGCGATGACATCGACAATGGCGCTCATGGTCAGGTATCCAGTATCAGAGGACGGGAATCGGGTGCGTCGCGACGATTCGTTGCAAGCACGGCACGGCGTACCGCCGGAGGTTCCAGCGATTTGCGAGGGAAATCAAGGTTGAGCACGTTCGTAGTCGACCAGCGTCCAGTCCGCGAGCTCGCGCATTTTCGCGACGAAGGCCTGGTGATCCGGATGCGGAACGTACGCCGCGAGCGCATCGCGGTCCGCAAAGGTGGAGTGCAGCGCAAAATCCGACGCGATCGGCCGCTCGGTGAAATTGCTCCCCACTTCCCATTCGAGGATGCCGCCGATGCGGCCTTGGAGCGAGCGAAGCTCCGCGACCGCCGCGACCACCCGAGGGTCGTTCTTCGCGATGCTGGGCTTCAGCTTGAACAGCACGAGATGCACGATCATGGCCATCACCGGCCTCCAGCGTCGATCAGCTCACGTTCCGGAAAACCGGCGCGTTTCACGGTGCGATCGATCTGCTGTAGCGTCTCGAGCAGCGCGCGCATGCGCAGGAGCGGCCATGCGTTGGGCCCGTCCGAGAGCGCCCGGTCCGGATCCGGGTGCGTCTCCATGAAGACTCCGGCAACGCCCGCCGCAACCGCTGCTCGTGCGAGCACCGGCACGAACTCCCGCTGGCCACCCGAGGATGTTCCCTGCCCACCCGGCAGCTGCACCGAGTGCGTCGCGTCGAACACGACAGGGCACCCGGTGCCGCGCATGATCGCGAGGGAGCGCATGTCGGAAACGAGGTTGTGGTAGCCGAACGACGCGCCGCGCTCGCAGACGAGAATATTGTCGGCGCCGCTCGCAGCCTTGGCCTTGGCGACGACCTGCTGCATGTCGTCCGGCGCCAGGAACTGGCCCTTCTTGACGTTGACCGGCTTGCCGGCGCAGGCGACCGCCTGGATGAAGTCGGTTTGGCGACAAAGGAACGCTGGCGTCTGCAGTACGTCGACCACCGCGGCAACGTCGCCCACTTCGTCGATGGCGTGCACATCGGTCAGCACCGGCACGCCGATCTGGCGGCGCACTTCCGAGAGAATGCGCAGCCCTTCCTCCCTCCCGGGGCCGCGGAAGCTCGCGTGCGAGCTGCGGTTGGCCTTGTCGTACGAGGACTTGAAAATGAAGGGAATCGCAAGACCCGCGCAGATTTCCTTCAGTTGCCCGGCCACGTCGAGCTGCAATTGCTCGCTCTCGACGACGCACGGCCCGGCAATCAGGAACAGCGGGTGCGCAAGGCCGACGTCGAAGCCGCAAAGCTTCATTCGCACCCGCCGCCTCGGACCACGAACGCGCGGACAGCTCGGCCTCTCGCACCGATGATGGGCAAAGAGCTCGCCATCGGAATCAGACGGAAGCGACCAGCTCGGCGACGGTCGCGCCGCCGCCGCGCCGCACTCGATGCTGCTGCTCGAGGGCGGCCCGCACGAACGCGATGAACAGCGGATGGCCGCGCCGCGGGTTGGACGTGAACTCGGGGTGGAACTGGCAGCCGAAGAACCACGGGTGGTCGGGCAACTCCACCATCTCGCACAGGTCCCCTGCGGCCTGGCTCTTCGCCCAGGCGCCCACCGCGAGACCGGCCGCCTCGATGCGCGGCAGGTAATGGTTGTTCACCTCGTAGCGATGGCGGTGCCGCTCGGCGACCATCGTCGACCCGTAGATGCGATGGGCGAGCGATCCGGGCACGATTTCGCACGGCTGCGCGCCGAGCCGCATGGTGCCGCCCAGATCGGACTTGGTGGTGCGCTTCTCGATCGAGCCGTCGCGGTTCTGCCATTCGGTGATCAGCGCGACCACCGGGTTGGGCGTGTTCGGCTCGAACTCGGTGCTGTTCGCCTGCTCGAGGTCGGCCTTGTGCCGCGCGTATTCGATGACGGCGAGCTGCATGCCGAGGCAGATGCCGAGGTAGGGGACGCCGCTTTCGCGCGCATGGCGGATTGCCGCGATCTTGCCCTCGACGCCGCGCTTGCCGAAGCCCCCCGGCACGAGAATCGCGTCCATGCCCGTGAGAGCATCGATACCGTCCCGCTCGATCGCCTCCGAGTCGACGTAGTGCACCTGCACCTTGCTGCGCGTATGGATGCCGGCGTGCGTCAGCGCCTCGGACAGCGACTTGTACGATTCGGTGAGGTCGACGTATTTGCCGACCATCGCGATGTGCACCGTCTGCTCGGGGTGCTCCATCGCGTCGACCAGATGCTTCCACACCGTGAGGTCGGCCGGCGGCGGCGCAAGCTCGAGCTTCTTGCAGACGATTGCGTCGAGCCCTTCCGCGTGGAGCGCGGCAGGGATCTTGTAGATGGAATCGGCGTCGAGCGCGGGGATGACCGCCTCGGGTGCAACGTTGGTGAACAGCGCGATCTTGCGCCGGTCGCCGTCCGGGATCGGCCGGTCGGCGCGGCACAGCACGACATCCGGCTGGATGCCGATCTCGCGCAACTCCTTGACCGAGTGTTGCGTAGGCTTGGTCTTCATCTCGCCCGCCGTCGGTATGTACGGCACGAGCGTGAGATGGATGTAGCAGACGTTCTCGCGGCCGAGCGTGATGCCCATCTGCCGGATCGCTTCGAGGAAGGGCAGCGACTCGATGTCGCCGACCGTGCCGCCCACCTCGACCACGGCGACTTCCGCGTCGCCGGCGCCGGCGGCGATCCAGTTCTTGATCTCGTCGGTGATGTGCGGGATCACCTGCACCGTGCCGCCGAGGTAGTCGCCGCGCCGCTCCTTGCGGATGACGCTCTCGTAGATCTGGCCGGTCGTGAAGTTGTTGCGCTTCCCCATCCGCACGTCGGTGAAACGCTCATAGTGCCCGAGATCGAGGTCGGTCTCGGCGCCGTCGTCGGTCACGAACACCTCGCCGTGCTGGAACGGCGACATCGTGCCCGGATCGACGTTGATGTAGGGGTCGAGCTTGAGATTGGTGACGCGGACGCTGCGCGATGCGAGGATCGCCGACAACGACGCGGCGGCGATGCCTTTCCCGAGCGAGGAGACCACGCCGCCGGTCACGAACACGAACTTGGTCATGGGGACAAGTTCTTCGAAATGAGTATTTTATCCGACGTCGGCCCGCTCTCCAAATGCCAGCCCGGATATTTCGCCGCGCCCTAAGCCGCCACGCCAGATTCCCGCGCCCCGGTGAAACATCCGGGCGAGCCGCGAAAGCGCGGGGCCAGGGGGCGAGCGCTGCCCGGGCGGGCAGCTAGCTACTTTCCGGCGCAAAAATGGAATTCTGGGAATTCGCCCGGCTGACGCGCAAGCATGACACGGGCGCGGCCCCCGAGAGAGGGGCCGCGCCGGTCGAGTAGTCCTGCGGAGTGGGAGCGAAGCGGGGAACTTCAGGTTCTGGCTGGCGTAGCGAGAGCGCGACCGATGTTGATGAGGTTGTCGCCGATGACGCCGAGTCCGACCCAGCGTTTGATGCCTTGCTGTCCCTTGTAGCGACAGCGATTGAGTCCGTGACGTCGCTTCACGAGGCTAATCCGGCCTTCGCTTCCGGTTCGCCATTTCTGGCCGTTGCGGAACCAGCGCTTCTTCTGCAGCTTCTTGCGCTGCGCACTCTTGGTGGAGCGGTTGGGAATGGACAGCCGCTTGACGCCGAGGGCGTGAGCGGCGGCTTCGTTCTTGGTGGAGAAGAACGCCGCATCGGCGGTGGCCAACCGCGGCACGCGTCCCAGGCGTTGCCGGTGTACCTCGATCGCAGGAAGCAACGGATCGACGTCGTTGGGGCGCTCGTCATAGACTTCGTAATGGGTGATGATCTGGCCTTCGGCCTCCTGAATCTTGATCATCTTGCCAAACTCGGTCGGTTTGGCGGCTTTGCCCTTGCGAATGATTTCGGTGTGGGGCTCGAACAGGCTCACGATCTTGCCCGCGAGGTGGGTGTTGCCTTTGATGATCCGCTCGCGCGTCTGCCGCATGACTTGCTTGACCCGCGGGATCATCGTCTCCAGGTACTGCCGGCTCGCTTCCAAGACGACCTGTTCGACCAGAGAGCTGCCGTGCTTGACCCCGGTAGCCACCTCGGCGGCGAAGCGTTGCGCTTGCGCCACGACGCGTCCGGCTCTGCGGCCAGCGGCAAGCCAACGCCTCATGCACAGTGCTCAGCAGATCCGGGTCGGTCAGGACTTCATCGACCTGGCGCATCCAGTCTTCCCACAAATCGCCCACCTCCTCGGCAATCAATCCCTCCCCGAAATTCAGCTGGCGACGGCTGATTTCGATCATGGCATCTTGCTCCGCGCCTTCTCTCTTTTAGCCCTAACCGCTTGCTTCTCTCGCTTCAGCTCGCGCAGCAGGCCCTCGCGATTCGCCGCCGAGAGCTTCAGGCCAAGCTCTTGAAAGCGCAGCCATGCGGCATGGGCGTTCTTGATCAACGGCGCCAGCGGCGGGGGTATGTAGACGGAGTGCGCCTTGCCCTCGGCGCTGAACTTCAAATACAGGTGCGGGCCATGGCGCTTGGCTGGGTCGTGGGCACAGCCGCACGAAGGGTCACCGCACTGGCGGGTGATCTCCGAGAGGGAACCCTGTACCATCGACTGGGCGGCGTCCTGGAGTTCCTCGATGCGCGCATCCTTACCTCGCATAATGGTTAAGGTAATCAATAATGACGCCCCTGTCAAGGGCGGAGGTGGTCGTTACGAAGCTCCTGTGGCAGAAACGCAACGCCTGCCAGGTGCGTTCGTGCAGAAAATGCGCCCGGTCGCCTCTGGAATGCACAGCGAGACCGGCGCGCATTTTTGCGCCGGAAAGTAGCTAGCCCATCAGCGCGGACGCCATGCGCGAGCGCACCGTGTCGCGTCCGAGCAGGGCAAGCACCGCATCGATCGCGGGGGTCTGCGGCGTGCCGGCGACGAGCATGCGCAACGGCATCATGATCTGGGGCGGCTTCAGTCCATGGCGCGAGGCGATCGCCTTGATTGCCGGCAGTAGCGCTTCGCGCGTCCAGTCGATGGTCGCGAACTCGGCTTCGAGTTCCAGCAACGCGAGGCGGCTGGCCGCGTCGACCCGTGCGGCAACCTGCGCAACACTCGGGTGCGGTGTCGCATAGAAGTAATGCGCCGCATCGGCCATCTCCGCCAGTGTGGCGACGCGCTCGCGCAGAAGGTCGGCGACAGCCGCGGGCGGCGGTCCGGCGGCGGGATCGAGGCCTGCCCGGGCGAGGAATGGCGTGAGCGCGGCGCCGAGCTCCGCTGCCGGCGTCCGCTTGAGATGCTCCTGGTTGACCCAGCGGAGCTTGTCGGGGTCAAAGCGACCGGGTGACGAGGAGAGCCCGGCCAGATCGAACCATGCGACGAGCTGCTCGCGGGTGAAGATCTCTTCGTCGCCGTGCGCCCAGCCGAGGCGCGCGAGGTAGTTCACCACCGCTTCGGGCAGATACCCCTCGTCGCGGTATTCGAGCACGCTCTTTGCGCCGTGGCGCTTGGACAGCTTGTCGCCCTCGGGCGTAAGCACCGTCGGCAGGTGCGCGTACACCGGCGGCGTTCCGCCGAGTGCGCGCAGGATGTTGATCTGGCGCGGCGTGTTGTTGACATGGTCGTCGCCGCGGATCACGTGCGTGATGCGCATGTCGAGGTCGTCCACGACGACGCAGAAATTGTAGGTTGGCGTGCCGTCGGCGCGCGCGATCACGAGATCGTCGAGCTCGGCGTTGGCGATCGCCACCGTGCCTTTCACCGCGTCGTCCCAGACGACGCTTCCCTCGTCCGGGTTGCGGAAGCGGATCACTGGGGGGACGCCGGGCGGAGGCGTCATGCCCGCCGCACGCTCGGGGCGCCAGCGCCCGTCGTAGCGCGGCTTCTGGCCGTGCGCCATCTGCGCCTCGCGCAGCCGTTCGAGCTCCTCGGCCGTCATGTAGTCGCGGTAGGCGAGTCCCCGCGCGAGCATCTGCGCGATCACTTTGCCGTAGCGGTCCATCCGTTGCATCTGGTAGTACGGACCCTCGTCGTAATCGAGTCCGAGCCAGTCCATCGCGTCGATGATCGCCTGCGTGGCTTCCGGCGTCGAACGCTCCGTGTCGGTGTCCTCGATGCGCAGGATGAACACGCCGCCATGCCGGCGTGCATACGCCCAGGGGAACAGCGCCGAACGGATGTTGCCGAGGTGGATGAAGCCCGTCGGGCTCGGCGCGAATCGGGTACGGATTGCGGGCATCAGGTTTGAGGTGGATGGGACGGCGAGAACACCCGGGTTGTTCCTTCTCCCCGTGGTCGACCGGGAGGTGGATCGAGGAGACACGCGATTCTACCGGCCCGCGCCCCGCGGCCCGCCGATCAGCAACGTCAAGCGGCCATCCGCACACTACGCTCCCGCCGATCCCGGATGCCCGATGCCTGATGCCTGGTACCGGAGATCGAGCGTCGTCGGCGTCGCGGGGTTCGGCGGCTCGGGGCGCAATGCCATCGGCCCCGGCGTATGGCCGTGCGACCAGAACCGGGCCACACGTCGCGCCTCCGCCTCGTTCGCGTTGACCGGGAACGTGTCGTAGTTCCGCCCGCCGGGATGTGAGACGTGATAGGTGCAGCCTCCCAGCGCACGACGCGCCCAGGTGTCGACCAGATCGAACGTCAGCGGCGCCTGCACACCGATTGTCGGATGCAGCGCCGAAGGCGGGCTCCAGGCGCGGAAGCGAACGCCGGCCACGAACTCGCCCGGTATGCCGGTGGGCGTGAGAGGCAGCGTGCGGCCGTTGCAGGCAACGAGATGGCGGCCGTCGGTCATCCCCGTCACCTTGACCTGCAGCCGCTCGACCGAGGAATCCACGAAGCGCGCAGTACCGCTGCCGCTCACCTCTTCGCCCAGCACGTGCCAGGGTTCGATCGCCTGACGGAGCTCGATCGATACGCCGTCGTAGCTCACGGTGCCGAAGCGCGGAAAGCGAAACTCGACGAAGGGATCGAACCAGTCGGACGCGAACGGATAGCCGGCGCGGACGAGATCGACCACGACGTCGCGCATGTCGGCGGCCACGAAATGCGGGAGCAGCCAGCGGTCGTGGAGCGCCGTGCCCCACGGGATCAGCGTCCCGCGATACGGCTCGCGCCAGAAGCGCGCGACGAGCGCGCGCAGCAGCAGCATCTGCACCGCGCTCATCCGGTAGTGCGGCGGCATCTCGAACGCGCGGAACTCGAGCAGTCCCAACCGGCCCGTCGGCCCGTCCGGCGAATAGAGCTTGTCGATCGAGAATTCGGCTCGGTGCGTGTTGCCCACGAGGTCGGTCAGCAGGTGCCGCAGCAGCCGGTCCACGATCCACGGCCGCGGTGTCTCCTTGCCCTCCTCCGCCTGCAGCGCCAGCTGCTGGAACGCGATTTCCAGTTCGTAGAGCTTGTCGTCGCGCGCCTCGTCCACACGGGGAGCCTGACTGGTGGGGCCGATGAACGTCCCGGAGAAGAGATACGACAGCGCCGGGTGGTTCTGCCAGAACGTAATGAGACTCTGCAGCAGGTCGGGACGGCGCAAGAGCGGGCTGTCGGCGGGCGTCCTCCCGCCGAGCGTGACATGATTGCCGCCGCCGGTACCCGTGTGCCGCCCGTCGAGCATGAACTTCTCGGTCGCCAGACGCGACAGGCGCGCCTCATCGTACAGGCCTTCGGTGATCGTGACGAGCTCGCGCCACCTCGACGCCGGCTGCACGTTCACTTCGATCACGCCGGGATCGGGCGTGACCCTGCACACGACGAGGCGCGCGTCGTTCGGGGGCGGATAACCCTCGATCAGCAGCGCGATGCCCTGCTCCTCCGCGACATCCTCGATCACCGCGAGCAGCCCAGCGTAGTCCGGAAGGCGCGGCAGCGGCGGCATGAACACGCGCAGATGGCCCCCGCGCACCTCGAAGCACAGTGCGGTCTTTACCACCTCGCGTGGCTCGCTGCCGCGGCGGAGCCCACTCGCGCGTCCCAGCGTCGCCCGCGGCGCGAGCGCGGCCGCCGGCGCGAAGGGGTCCACCGGGTGCTCGACCTCGACCTCGTCCCCCAGCACCTCGGGGAGCGATGCGAGCGGCAGGCGCAGGCCGAGCGGCGAGTCGCCGGGAAGCGCATAAAGCCGCTCGCGGCGCAGCGGCCACGCGCTCGACTGCCACGCCGATGCCTCGTTGGCGGCGCTTTCGGCATCGGCCGCCTTGAGCGGCAGCACGTAGCCAACCGGACAATCGAGTCCGCGTGTCAACAAACGCGCGAGCCGCGCGCGCTCGTCCGGCTTCGTGAGGTCTGCGCGCAGCGGATCGGCGTTGACCGGCAGCGCCGCCTCTTCGACCACGAGCTTCGGCACGTCCTCGTACGCGGTGATCACGAGATCCGCGCGGAATCCCAGGCGGACGGCGACCGCGTGTGCGAAGCGCTCCGCATCCGCTTCCGTATTGCGACCCGGGGATGCGACATCGGCGAAGCGCGCACGGTCGCGCCACAGGGGTTCGCCGTCGGCACGCCAGAAAAGGCCGAGCGACCAGCGCGGCAGCGGCTCGCCGGGATACCACTTGCCCTGACCGTCGTGCAGCAGCGCGCCACGCGCGAACCGGGCATCCAGACGCCGCACGAGCGTCTCCGCCAGCGCCCGCTTCTTGGGCGACAGCGCCGCGTAATTCCATTCGGGCCCTTCCATGTCGTCGATCGACACGAAGGTCGGCTCACCACCCTGGGTGAGCCGCACGTCGTGCCGCGCAAGCTCGTGGTCGACGGCCTCGCCCAACGTGTCGATCGCGTGCCACTGCGCATCGGAGTAGGGCCTGGTGACGCGCGGGTCCTCGTGGATGCGCATCACCTGCATCCGGACGTCGAACTCGACGTTGCAGACGTCGGTGAAGCCGATGACCGGCGCCGCGTTGCCCGGATCGGCCGTGCAGGCGAGCGGAAGATGGCCTTCGCCAGCGAGCAATCCCGACGTGGGATCGAAACCGATCCAGCCGGCGCCGGGAAGATAGGCCTCGGCCCACGCGTGGAGGTCGGTGAAGTCGTGATCGGTTCCCGCGGGTCCCTCGAGCGGCTTGACGTCGGCGACGAGCTGGATCAGATAGCCCGACGCGAAGCGGGCGGCGATGCCGAGATGGCGCAGGATCTGCACGAGCAGCCATCCGCTGTCGCGGCACGAGCCGCTGCCGAGCGCGAGCGTCTCGTCGGGCGCCTGCACGCCGGGCTCCATGCGCACCAGATACCTGATCTCCTGCTGCAGCTGCTGGTTGAGACGCACGAGCAGCATTACCGTGTTCTCGCCGGGGCGGATCGTTGCGCGGAAGCGCTCGATCCACTGCGCGAGCCGCGGCGCGGGGGGTTCGCACTCCAGAAACGGAATCAGCTCCTTTGCAAGTGCCGGCGCGTAGGCGAACGGGTATTGCTCCGCATAGGCCTCGACGAAAAAGTCGAACGGGTTGATGACCGTCAGGTCCGCGGTCAGATCGACCAGCACCTCGAGCCGATCGGTGGGCTTCGTGAAGACGAGTCGCGCGAGCCAGTTGCCGTAGGGGTCCTGCTGCCAGTTGAGGAAGTAGCTTTCGGGCGCGACCGCGAGCGAATAGCCAAGCACCGGCGTGCGGCAGTGCGGCGCCGGCCGCAGCCGGATCTCGTGCGGCGACAGGTTGACCTGGCGGTCGAAGCGATAGGTGGTGCAATGCTGCAGCGCGACGCGGATCGCCATGGAAATCGCGAGCTCGACGGCTCGCCTACACCCAGTCCGGGTCCGGCAGCTGGCCGAATACGCGCCGCAGGCCCTCGCCCCACTGCGAGTGGACCATCTGGAAATACGGGTCCGATTCCTCGATCCGCCGCTGCATCTTGACACGGAGCGAATCCGTCTCGTAGATCAACAGGTCGATCGGCAACCCGACCGAGATGTTCGAGCGCATCGTCGAGTCGAACGATACGATCGCGCATTTGGCGGCATCGATGAGGCTCGTGCCGCGATTGACCACGCGGTCGATGACGGGCTTGCCGTACTTGGTCTCGCCGATCTGGAAATAGGTGGTTTCCGGCGTGGCCTCGATGAAGTTCCCCTCGCTGTAGACGTTGAAGAGCCGCGGCGGCTCGCCTCTGACCTGCCCGCCGACGATGAAGTTCGCGCTGGAGTCGATGCTGTTCTGCAGCAGGAAGGCGCCGTCGCGGGCCTTGACCTCGCGCAGCGAGTCGCCGAGCAGACGGGCGATGTCGAACATCGACGTCGCGTTGTATAGGCCGAGCTGATCCGGGTCGCGCGCGCGCTGCTCCAGGATGCTGATCGCGTTCTGCGTGATCGACAGGTTGCCCGACGAGAGCGCGACGATCAGCCGGTCGCCGTCGCGCACGAAAACCCGCATCTTGGCGAACCGGGCGATGTGGTCGACACCGGCATTGGTGCGCGAGTCGGATGCGAAGATCATGCCGGCGTCGAGCGCCATCGCAACGCAGTAGGTCATGGTATGGGGTCGGTTCGCAACGACGGGTAAGAGCGTCGCATTCTAGCCGACCGGCCGTAACGTCCCGGCGCGGCCGTCACCGGTCAGTACGTGGGCACGAGGAAGCGGCGTGTGATCTCGTCGCCCAGATCGGAAATCCGCTGCAGGAAGTCCATCAGATACTCGTGAAGACCGAAGCGCATCATGTCGTCGGTGCGCCCGAAGTGGAGCCGCGCGTGCAATTCGCCGCCCATGCGCGCGAGCTCCTGGCTGCCGTCGCCGCAGAGGAGTTCCAGCGTCTCGAAAATGAAGTTCATGCAGGCGTGCAGCGACCGTGGCATGTCGGCGCGCAGCGCGAGGAGCTCCGCCACCCTCCGCGGTGAGATCACGTCGCTGTAGATCTTGCGGTACGACTCGAAACCCGACACCGACTGCAGCAGCGACGCCCACTGGTAGTAGTCGATCGCACCGCCCACGTCGGTTGCCGAAGGCAGCAGCAGGTGGTACTTGGTGTCGAGGATGCGCGCCGTGTTGTCGGCGCGCTCCATGTGGGTGCCGAGCCGGATGAAGTGGTAGGCCTCGTCGCGCAGCATCGTGCCGAAGGTGACGCCCCGGAACAGGTGCGAGCGCATCTTCACCCAGTCGCAGAACTCCTGCACGCCGATCGCCTGCACACGGTCGTAGTCGAACGTCCGAATCTCGAGCCAGGCGGCGTTCAGGTCTTCGTACATCTCGGAGGTGATCGCGCCTCGGATCGATCGGGCCGATTCGCGCGCCGCGTGCACGCAGTTGACGATCGACGACGGATTGCCGCGGTCGAAGATCATGTAGCGCAAGACGTTCTCGGCGGACAGCGTGCCGTTGCCGGAGTAGAAGGACGTGGCGAGGCCCGTCGTGATGAGCGGCACCGCCCACGGCTCGGCCCAGGCGAGGCCGGGCTCGCGAACCTGATACGGCAGGAGCGACGTGCGATAGGTGACGTCCAGGAGGCGCGCCGTGTTCTCGGCCCGCTCGATATGGCGCGCCATCCAGTAGAGCTCGTTGGCGGTGCGCGACAGCATGACGGCGTGGTTCATCAGGCGAGCACCCACGTGTCCTTCGTGCCGCCCCCCTGCGACGAATTGACCACGAGCGAGCCCTCGCGCAGCGCGACGCGGGTCAGGCCGCCGGGAACGAGGTTCACCGACTTGCCGGACAGCACGTAAGGCCGCAGGTCGATGTGCCGTGGCGCTAGTCCGGCGGCGACGAATGTCGGGCAGGTCGATAGCGCCAGCGTGGGCTGGGCGATGTACTTGTCCGGCTCGGCGATGATGCGCTCGCGGAAAGCGAGCCGCTCCTCGGCGGTCGAAGCCGGGCCGATCAGCATTCCGTAGCCGCCGGCGCCGTGCACTTCCTTCACGACCAGTTCGGCAAGGTGATCGAGCACGAACGCTCGATCTTCAGGCTTGTGGAGCATGTACGTCGGCACGTTGTTGAGTACAGGCTCCTCGCTCAAATAGAAGCGGATCATGTCCGGAACATAGGGGTAGATCGACTTGTCGTCGGCGACTCCAGTGCCGAGCGCATTGGCCAGTGTCACCCGCCCCGAACGGTAGGCGGCGAAGAGCCCGGGCACGCCGAGCATCGAATCCGGCCGAAATGCGAGCGGGTCGACAAAGTCGTCGTCGACGCGGCGGTAGATCACGTGCACGCGCTGCGGCCCCCGTGTGGTCTTCATGTAGACGGTGTCGTCGCGCACGAACAGGTCCTGCCCCTCGACCAGCTGTACCCCCATCTGCTGCGCCAGGAACGTGTGCTCGAAATAGGCCGAGTTGTAGGGGCCGGGCGTGAGCAAGGCGACCACGGGACTGTCCACACCCGCCGGCGCGACGCCGCGCAGGTTCTCGAGCAGCAGGTCGGGATAGTGCTGCACGGGGCGGATCGATTGCGTGGCGAAGAGCTCGGGGAAGAGCCGCATCATCATCTTGCGGTCCTCGAGCATGTAGGACACACCCGAAGGCACGCGAAGGTTGTCCTCGAGCACGTACCACTCGCCCGCGCCGGCGCGAACGACGTCCACGCCGGCGATGTGCGCATAGATGCCTCCGGGCACCGCCACACCGTGCATCTCGGGCCGATAGGCCGAATTTCCGCGCACGCGATCGGCAGGAACGATGCTCTCGGCGAGGATGCGCTGGTCGTGGTAGATGTCATCGAGGAACGCGTTCAGCGCCGCTACGCGCTGCTTCAATCCACGTTCCAACGTCTCCCATTCGTTCGCCGGGATGATGCGCGGCACGATGTCGAAAGGAATCAGCCGCTCCGTCCCTTCGTTCTCGCCATAGACCGCGAACGTGATGCCCACGCGATGGAACGCGCGCTCCGCCTCGCCGCGCTTCTGCGCGATGCGGTCCGCCGGTGTGCGGGCGAGCCAGTCGGCAAATGCCTGGTAATGAGGCCGAACCGTGCCGTCCGGACCCTGCATTTCGTCGTAGTAAGAGCCGTTCACGGGGGACAATCGGAGGGGTTACCGAAGCTTAGCAAGCGATGAGCCAGCATTGGTTTTCCTTGTGGAGCATGACGTTACCAGGAGCGGGCCGGGTTGAGGGCAGGTTTTGCCCCAAAAGAATGCATCTTGTGCGCCGTTCAGGGGCGTTCTTGTCCTGGACGCGCTTGGACATGGAAAATCGGCGTGTTTGCCCTCGAAACCCGACTGTGCTTAAATCGCGGCTCCTGTCTGGGTTCGCGGGGCGGTTAGCTCAGCGGTAGAGCACTGCCTTCACACGGCAGGGGTCGCTGGTTCGAACCCAGCATCGCCCACCACATCGAACCAAGGGGTTATGCGCAAGCGTAACCCCTCTTTTTTTTTCCACCGGCTGGATACCCAAACCGCCGCGGACCTGCTCATGAACGCCTCCCCTTCTTCTCCCGACGCCTACGTCTTCGATGCCTACGGCACGCTTTTCGACGTGTACGCGCTGGCGGCAACCGTGGAATCCGTCGTGCCCGGGCACGGTGCCGCGCTCACCAACCTCTGGCGCACCAAGCAACTCGAGTACAGCTGGCTTACGAGCCTGATGGAGCGGCGCACCGATTTCACGACGATTACCGAAAAGGCGCTCGACTATGCGCAGGCCGCGCTGGTCGTGCCGCTCGCAGCCGGCGAGCGAGCGCGCCTGCTGTCGGCGTGGCTCGCGCTTCCCGCGTTTCCGGATGCTGCCGCCACGCTCGCCCGCCTCGCACCCAAGCCTCGCTGGATCCTGTCCAACGGAACGCAGGCAATGCTCGCGGCGCTCGTCGCCGGGAGCGCACTCGCCGGGATGATCGACGGCATCCTGTCGGTGGACGAGGTCGGCGTGTTCAAGCCGAGCCCGCGCGTCTATGCGCTCGCCTGTGAGCGACTCGGCCTGCCGGCGCCGTCGATCGCGTTCATCTCGGCGAACGGCTGGGACGCGGCCGGCGCGAAGGCGCGCGGATTCCGCACCTTCTGGATCAACCGGACGGGGTTTCCGATCGAGCGCCACGCCGATGCGCCCGATCACGTCGTGGGCTCACTCGCGGAAGCCGCAACGATCGCGCTCGGTTAGGGAACCTCTGATCGACTCGCGCGCGGCTTCGCCGTCCGCATCCGGCATTCGGCCACCGCTTCGCGCAGCGCGCTGATCGCTTCGTGGCGAGGAAAGCTTTTCCGGTACGCGAGCGCCACCCGGCGGCTCGGCACGGGCTTTCCGAACGGGACGGGAACGACCAGCTTGCTGTGGTACCTGGGCGTCAGCGCGTCGCGTGGCAGCACCGATATGCCGAGGCCGGAAGCCACCATGTTGCGCACGGTCTCGAGCGAGTTGGTGCGCGTCACGTGCGCCTCGGCGCGGTTCAGCTCCGGGCAGGCGTCCAGCACCTGGTCCCGGAAGCAGTTGCCGACGTTGAGCAGGATCGTGTGCTCGCCCGCAAGCTCGTCAGGATGCACCGACTTCCGCTTCGTCCATTTGTGGCCGAGCGGCACAACGACCTGGAACGGCTCTTCGTAGAGGAACTCGGCGACAATGCCCGGCGGCGCGAACGGCAGCGCGACGATGATGGCATCGATCCGCCCCGTCTTCAGCGCGACTTCCAGGTTCTCGGTCAGGTTCTCCTCGATCTCGAGCGGCATCCGGGGCGCGCGCGCGTGCAACGCCGGAATCAGGTCCGGCAGAAGGTAGGGCGCCACCGTGTAGATGACGCCGAGCCGCAGCAGGCCCTCCAGCTGGTTTCGTCCGCTCTTGGCAAGTTCCTTGATCCGCGCCGCCTCCTCCAGCACCTTCTGCGCCTGCTCGACGATGCGCTCGCCAACGGGCGTCACCGTGATCTCGGACTTGCCGCGCTCGAAGAGCGGTGCCCCGAGCTCCTCCTCGAGCTTCTGGATCGCCACCGAGAGCGCCGGCTGGCTCACGAAGCACTTGGTCGCCGCGCGCCCGAAGCTTCTTTCCTGGGCGACGGCGACGATGTAGCGAAGTTCGTTCAGTGTCACGGCTGGACGCGATCGCGGATCAACCGCGACGGGAGGCAAGGAACCTGGCGAAGCCCGCCGCGACCTCCGGATGCTTGAGGCCGTGATCGACCGTCGCCTCCAGGTAGCCCAGCTTGCTGCCGCAGTCGTAGCGCCGGCCCGAGAACGTGTAGGCAACCACGCGCTCCTCGGCCAGCAATCTCGCGATCGCGTCGGTGAGCTGGATTTCGCCGCCGGCACCGGCGCGTATTGTCTTCAGGTGATGGAAGATCCGTGGCGTCAGGATGTAGCGCCCCACGACCGCCAGCGTCGACTTCGTCGTGCCCGGCTTGGGCTTCTCGACGATGCGCGCGATGCGCGCGACGCGGTCCTCGACGGAGCTGGTTTCGACGATGCCGTAGCTGCCGGCTTCCTCCGGGGGGACGTTCATTACACCGATGACTGCAACCCGCTCGCGGGCCGCGATCTCGGTCATCTGGCGCATCACCGGCACATCGGCGTCGATCAGATCGTCGGCGAGCAGCACCGCGAAGGGCTCGTTGCCGATCACCGGCTCCGCACAGAGGACCGCGTGCCCGAGCCCGAGCGCCTCGGTCTGGCGGATGAAGATGCAGTTGATGCCGGGCGGGGTGGCCGAGCGCACCGCTTCGAGCAGCGCGATCTTGTTGCGCAGCGCAAGTTCCGTTTCGAGTTCGTAGGCCTTGTCGAAGTGGTCCTCGATCGCACGCTTGTTGCGGCCGGTGATGAAGATCATGTCGGTGATCCCCGCCGCCGCGGCCTCCTCGACTGCAAACTGGATCAGCGGCTTGTCGACGATGGGCAACATCTCCTTGGGACTCGCCTTGGTGATCGGCAGGAAGCGGCTGCCGAGTCCGGCGACGGGGAAAACGGCCTTGGTGATCTTCATGGATGGGGTTTGCCTTTGCCGTGACAGAGCGCGCGCAATCCTTCCTCGTCGAGGATCTTCACGCCGAGTTCCCGTGCCCTGGTGAGTTTGCTGCCGGCGTCGGCACCGGCGACCACGTAGTCGGTCTTGCTGGAGACGCTGCCCGCAGCCTTGCCGCCGGCCGCCTCGATCATCGCCTTCGCTTCGTCCCGGGAAAGCGTAGGCAGCGTGCCGGTCACGACGAGCGTGCATCCGGCGAGCGGTCCCGCCGCCGCCGCGCGGCGGGGCGCATGCTCGTCCCAATGAACGCCGGCCTTGCGCAGCGCCGCGATCACCTGGCGGTTGTGCGGTTCGGCGAAGAATCCGGCGATGCTCTCGGCGAGCACGGGCCCGACATCGCGAACCTCCGTCAGTTCCGCCTCGCCCGCGGCGAGCAGCGCATCGAGGCTGCCGAAGTGCGCGGCAAGATCCTTCGCGGTCGCCTCGCCGACGTGGCGGATGCCGAGCGCAAAGATGAAGCGAGCAAGCGTGGTCTTGCGGCTGTGGTCGATCGCGGCGAGAACGTTGGCCGCGCTCTTTTCCGCCATGCGCTCGAGCCCGGCCAGCGTCGCGGCGTCCAGTCGAAAGATGTCGGCCGGCGTGCGCACAAGTCCGGCGTCGACCAGCTGGTCCACGAGCTTTTCGCCCAGGCCTTCGATGTCGAGCGCGCGCCGGCCTGCAAAATGCAGCAGCGCCTGTTTGCGCTGCGCGGGACAGACGAGACCTCCGGTGCAGCGGGCAACCGCCTCGCCGGGCAGGCGAGCGACCGCCGAGCCGCACTCGGGGCACTTGCGCGGCATGACGAACGGCCGCGCATGCGGAGGACGCTTTTCGACCAGCACGCGCACGATCTCCGGGATCACGTCGCCTGCGCGCCGGACGATGACCGTGTCGCCGATGCGGACGTCCTTGCGCCGTACCTCGTCCTCGTTGTGCAGCGTCGCGTTCGTGACGGTGACCCCGCCGACGAATACGGGCGCGAGGCGCGCCACCGGCGTCAGCGCCCCCGTGCGGCCGACCTGCACGCCGATGTCCTGCACGTCGGTCGGCATTTCCTCTGCGGGGAACTTGTGCGCGATCGCGAAGCGCGGCGCTCGGGAGACGAAACCGAGCCGGACTTGCGCTGCGATGTCGTTGACTTTGTAGACAACGCCGTCGATCTCGAACGGCAGGCTCGCGCGGCGCTCGGCGAGCGCACGGTAGTAGCCGAGCAGGCCGGACAGGCCGCGCACGACGGTGCGCTCGCGCGTCACGGGAAAGCGCATCGCGGAGAGCCAATCGAGCAGCGCCGCCTGCGTGACGGGAGGCGCCTGCCTTCCCCAATCGGCCTCGCCGATGCCGTAGGCGAAGAAGGCGAGCTTGCGGCTCGCGGTGATCTTCGGGTCGAGTTGACGCAGACCGCCCGCCGCGGCGTTGCGCGGGTTGGCGAAGACCTTGTCGCCCCGCTTTGCCTGCGCCGCGTTGAGTTTCTCGAAATCGCGCTTCAGCATCAGCACCTCGCCGCGCACCTCGAGCAGCGCAGGCGCCGCGGCGGGCAGCACGAGCGGGATCGCGCCCACGGTGCGCAGGTTGGCCGTGACGTTCTCGCCGCTCGCGCCGTCGCCACGGGTCGCCCCGATCGTGAATCGACCGCCTTCGTAGGTCAGGCTGATCGCGAGGCCGTCGAACTTGGGCTCGCATTCATAATCGACGACGTTCATGTCCAAGCCTTGCCGGACGCGGCGGTCGAACGCCTCGGCTTCCTCGTCGGCGAAGGCGTTGTTGAGCGAGAGCATCGGTACGCGGTGCGTGACCGCCTCGAACGCGGCCGCTGGCGCGCCGCCCACGCGTTGCGTCGGGGATTCCGTGGTGACGAGCGCAGGATGGCGTGCCTCGAGGTCGACGAGCTCGCGGAAGAGCGCGTCGTACTGCGCGTCGCTGATCGTCGGCGCATCCTCGACGTAATAGTGGTAGTCGTGTTCGGCGATGGCGTGCCGCAATTCGTCGGCACGCCGCGCCACCGCGGCTGACACGGGAGCGGCGACGGCCGTACGCGATGCAGCGGTGGTCGTCACGCCGAGAACAGCTTCAGCGCTCGGGGACTGCCGGGCTCGATGTGGTAGCTGCGCAGCGTTGCCGTCGCACCCGCGACCTGCGCGCGGATCGCCGCGAGACCGGCATCGTTCAGGAGCCGCCGGTTGTCATCCACCACTTCGGCGTCGAGTGTCTGCGCCATGCGCTTCGCGGCGAGCTTCATCTGGTCGAACGCGCGCGGCGGGTCCGTCACGCGCGGAACGTCCAGCACGAATACGACCCCGGTGACGGAGCCGAGCCTTAGGCCCTCGAGCGTGAAGGGTTCCTCCGCGATGTTCTGCAGCGTGAACAGCACGACCCCGGTCTCCTCCTGCACCCACTCGAAGCGCCCGCTCGGCGCGAGGCGAAACCCCGCGGCCTCGGCCACGCCGCGAAGCTTCGTGCCCGCGATCGCACCCGGCGGCGCCTTCTCTATCGTGAGCCCGATCTGGATATCGAGTTCGGCGCACAGCCGGTCGAGCGCTTCCGCCCGTTCGACCTCGGCCCCCGCATCCGGGGCGACGAATGCCGCGGGCAGCGTGGGGGCGATTTCGCTCACAAGTTGCAGGAACGCGTCGATCTCTTTGCGGCCGGCAGCGCCAGAGCGATCGGCGAGCAGCATGCACGCGGCGAACTCGGCATAGTCGCCGCGGGTGTCCGTCGCAAGCCGCTGCCACGGTCCCTGCGCGTCGCGCCGGCCGTACCAGCGCACTGTCTTGCCCAGTCGCGCGTGCAATCCGGCAGCGAGCGCACCCGCGCCCACCGGACGGACCGGCTGCAGCGTCGCGATGCACTCGATATCGGGATCCGGCGCGGCGGCTGCCGAGTACTCGCTTGCCGCACCGCGAGTGCGCGCAACCGCAGGTTCCGCAGGCGGAGCCCCGGTGATCGCGACGTTGTCGTCGCCGGGTAGCGGAGGCAGCGGCTCCATCGGAGGTCGCCATTGCGGATCGTGGGCGACCTCGACGTCGGCGCGAGCCGCAGTCGTTCGCACGGTCGCGTCCCCAGGCAGCAGCGCGCTGTCCGTCGCCTCTGGCGCGCGCTGGAGCGTGGGTTCCACCCGGCGCGTCGCGTCATGACTCGAGGTGTCCTGAGCAGATTTCGCGGCATGCTTCGATTGCAGACGGCGCCGAATCCGCCGCTCCTGCAGCCAGTTGTAGATGACGACGCCGACAACCAGCAGGACGCCGGCGACGATGAGACCGATCTGAAGCTGGCTCATGGGATGGGCATCAACGCTTCATGCGGGCCGCGCGGTGGCAAGCGGGAAGCGATGGGATGGCAGAGCGCGTGGCGGGCATTTCTCGGGAGGCGCAACGAACCCGCGACGATGCCGCAGGCGCGGAGAGATCGCGCTGTGCTCCCCGTTTGATTCGCCGATCGGCCTCTCGCATGACCGGATTATAGTCCCGCGCGCGTCGATAATCTTCCGAGCGGCCGTCTGTTGGCGGCGCCGAAACCGCGTCCTCGCCCGTCAGGCGGCCGCGGCAACCGGCGCGTTGCTGCGCGCGAGCTCGATCGCGTCGGCGATATCCACTGCGACCACGCGCGATACACCGGGCTCCGGCATCGTGATGCCGATCAGCTGGCTCGCCATCTCCATCGTGATCTTGTTGTGCGAGATGAACAGGAACTGCGTTTGCGCCGACATCTCGCGCAGCAGATCGCAGAAGCGGCCCGTATTGGCGTCGTCGAGCGGCGCGTCCACCTCGTCCATCAGACAGAACGGCGCCGGGTTCAGCTGGAACAACGCGAAGACGAGCGCCGTTGCCGTGAGCGCCTTCTCCCCGCCGGAAAGCAGGTGGATCGACGCGTTGCGCTTCCCCGGCGGCTGCGCGAACACCTGTACGCCGGCATCGAGGATCTCCGCACCGGTCAGCACCAGTTTGGCCTGCCCGCCGCCGAAGAGCGCGGGGAAGAGCTTGGCGAAATTACCGTTGACGATGTCGAACGTCTGCTGCAGAAGCTCGCGCGACTCGCGGTCTATCTGCCGGATTGCACTCTCGAGCGTGCTCATCGCCTCGGTGAGGTCGGCCGCCTGGCGGTCGAGATAGCCCTTGCGCTCCTCGGCCGCGGCAAGCTCGTCGAGCGCCGCCAGGTTGACCGGACCGACCTCGGTCATCGCCGCGTTGAGGCGCTCGATCTCGCCCGGCAGCCCGCGCGGGTGCCCCCAGGCCTTCAATGCCTCGGGCAGTTTCGCGACGTCGGCGTGCACCTCGGCCAACTGCTCGGTGAATTGCTGCTCGGCGAGCTGCGCCGCTTGCTCCTTGAGCTGCATCTCCTGAATCTTTGCGCGTGCAGGCTCGAGCTTCTGCTCGGTGGTGAGGCGCTCTTCCTCGGCGCCGCGCAGCGAAGCGCCGAGCTCCTCGAGGCGATCGCGTGAGGAGGCGAGCGCCTGCTCTGCCTCGCCGCGCGCGGTGAGCTGCCGCTGCAGTGCCTCTTCCACCGGCGTCCAGTCGATCGACTGCCGCTCGCTCGTGAGCTGCGCGAGCAACGAGCGCTGTTGCACCCCTTGCGCAACCAGCGTCTCGCGCCGCCGCTCGAGGTCGGCCAGGCGATCACGCGCGCTGCGTTCTGCGAATCCCTCCTCCTGCGAGGCGCGCTCCGCCGCGCGCACCCGCTCGCGTCCGCCGGCAAGCGCGACTTCGGTTTCGTTGCGCGCATGGCGCAGCGCCTCGCTCTTCGCGAGCTCGTCGTGCAGCCGGGACTGCAGGTCGGCGATCTGCGTCCCGGTCGCACCGTGCTGCGCCTGCTCTGCCTGCTGTTGCGTCTCGAGGTCCGCGCGCTCCTGCATCAGTTGCGCGCGCCGCTTTTCCGCGGCCTCCGCGCCCTGCTTCAACTGCATCAGCTCGAGATCGAGATCGTGGCAGCGCCGCTGCTGGGAAGCGAGCGCGAGGCCCTCCGCGTGATAGGCCTGCTGCTTGTCCCTGAGCTCGATCTCGACCGTTTCCAGAGCGGCGCGCGCTTCGCCGACCGACATGCGGGTGCCGTCCAGCGCGACCGCGAGCTCTTCCAGCTCGCGCTGCCGCTCCAGCACACCGTGCAGCTCACTGTCCGGCTTGAAGAGCGTTACCGTCTGTGCGGTGACGATGTGGCCGGTGGGCGTCACGAACGATTCGCCCAGCGCGAGTGCGCCGCGATCGGACAGCGCAGCCTGCAGCGTGTCGCGGCAGCGCACGCCGTGGAGCGCATCGGCGACGAGCCGTCCGACTTCCGGGCGCTTCATCCGCACCTTCGCGAGCAGCGTATCTCCGCCCGCCTGCGGCTCATGGCGCGCAGGGGCCGGCGCGTACAACGCGAGCCGGATCGGCGGCTGGTCGGGGCCGCCCTCCCATCCGAGCGCGCGGTCGAGCGTGTCGAGTTCGAGCGCTTCCAGCCGTTCCCGCAGCAGCGCCTCGAGCGCGTCGTTCCAGCCGCGCTCGACGTCGATCGCCTGCCAAAGCTGCGCGGCGCGCACGAGTCCCGTGCGCTCGAGCCATGCGTCCTTGTCGCTGCCGTGCCCGACCTTCGCCTGAAGTGCCGATAGCGCGCTATCGCGTGCCTCGAGGTCGGCCAGGTGGCGGCTCGCCTGCTGCCATGACTCGCTCGCCTGCCGTTGCTCGTCCTGCAACAGCTGCACCGTCTGCTGCAGCGACGAGAGTGAGGCTTCCTTGCCTCTCAGCTCCGCCGCTTCCTGCGCAAGCTGCTCCTCGACGATGCGAATTTCGCTCGAGACCGGCGCCGCGAGTCCCGCAAGCTCGGCATCGACCCGCTCGCCCCGCTGCTCGAACTGGAGAAGCGCGCGTGCGACACTCTCGCGCCGCGTTTCCGCGACGCGGATGCCCTGCTCGGTCATCGCGATCGTCTGCTGCAGCTCGTTCGATGCCTGCGTCGCATCGGCGACCGCCTGTTCGAGCGCGGGCAACTGCGCATGCGCCGCTTGTTCCTCGGCCGCTGCTGACTCGCGCGCCACAAGCGCTTCCTCCAGTGCGTGCTCGAGCGTATTGCGATCGCCGGCAAGCGCCGCCTCCTGCGCCGCGAGCCCGCCCTGCGCCTCGGTAAGCTGTGCGACCTGCTGCGTGACGCGGTTCTCGCTCTCCCGCGCGAACGCGAGTTGCTGCTCGAGGCGCGTTACCTCGGAGTTGGCGGCGTAGAAGGCGCCCTGCTTCTCGTGCAGCGCGTCGCCTGCGGCGTAGTGGTCGTGGCGCAGCGTCTCGAGCCGTGCCTCGGTGCTGCGCAGCTCGGCCTGTACCGCCTCCAGCGCAACCGTCAGCTGCGCGATCTCGGTCGTGCAGCGCTCGCGCGCTCGCGCCGCATCCTGCTGCTTCGCAAACCAGAGAAGCTGCTGCGCTTGCCTGAGACGCGCCTCGAGTTCGCGGTACTCGGAAGCGACCTTCGCCTGCTGCTCGAGCCGCGCGAGCTGGTTGCCGAGTTCGATCCGTATGTCCTCGACTCGCGACAGATTCTCGCGCGTGTCGGAAAGGCGTCCTTCGGTCTCCTTGCGCCGCTCCTTGTATTTCGAGACACCGGCCGCTTCCTCGAGAAAGACGCGCAGCTCCTCGGGCTTGGCCTCGATCACGCGCGATATCATGCCCTGCTCGATGATCGCGTAGGCGCGCGGGCCGAGCCCCGTGCCGAGGAACAGGTCGTGGATGTCGCGGCGACGGACCGGGATGTTGTTGATGTAGTACGACGAGTCGCCATCGCGCGTCAGCACGCGCTTGATCGAGATCTCGGTGTAACTGCCCCATTGGCCGCCGATGCGGCCGGCGCTGTTGTCGAAGTTGAGCTCGACCGAGGCGCGGCCCACCGGCTTGCGGTCGCCGGCGCCGTTGAAGATCACATCCTGCATCGACTCGCCGCGCAGCGCGGAGGCCTTCGACTCGCCCAGCACCCAGCGCACGGCGTCGATGACATTCGACTTGCCGCAGCCGTTGGGGCCCACGAATCCGACCAGTTGGCCCGGCGTACCGATGCCAGTGGGATCGACGAACGACTTGAATCCGGAGAGCTTGATCTGCGTGAGGCGCAAGGGCGGGAACCTGAAAGACGGTAACGGGAACGGCGACTGCACGCAGCGGCCCGGGCGGGCGCCGGCGACGCGAAGCGCAATGGCCGGCGGCATCCGTGTGAAGGTGCCGTCACAAGCGCGAAATTATAGCGGAAAGCGCGGGGCCGACAGCCCCGAATGCGCGAACGAAGCCGTCACGCCAGCGCGCGCAGGGCAACGCACAGGCGTCCTTCCTCGACCGCGTGGCACGCGGCCTCGCCGCCGGCAGCTACCGGCCGCAACAGGGGCACTTCGACGCGGCAGCGCTCGTTCGCGTGCGGACACCGCGGATGGAACGCGCAGCCCGACGGCGGATCCAGCGGATTCGGAACCTCGCCCGCCACGGCGGTGCGTCCCTCGCCTGTCATCGCGAGATCCGGCACGGCCGCGAGCAGCATGCGCGTGTACGGATGCTGGGGCAGCGCAAACAGCCGCCGGGTCGGCGCGATCTCGACGATCCGGCCGAGGTACATGACGCCGACGCGGTCGGCGATGTGATGAACGACCGCGAGGTTGTGCGAGATGAACAGGTAGGTGAGGCCGAGGTCGCGCTGAAGGTCGCCCATCAGGTTCAGCACCTGCGCCTGAACCGAGACGTCGAGCGCGGACGTAGGCTCGTCGCAGACGAGGAACGCGGGATTCGTCGCCAGCGCGCGGGCGATCGAGATGCGCTGGCGCTGGCCGCCGGAGAACTGGTGCGGATATTTCGCGCCGTCGGCCGCCGCCAGCCCCACCTGTTGCAGCAGCGCCCCCACGCGCTCCGCAAGCTCGGCGCGTGGCGCCGGCCCTTCCTGCACGCGGATCGGTTCCGCAACGATTTCCGTCACCCGCCAGCGCGGATTGAGGCTCGCGTACGGATCCTGGAAGATCATCTGCATGCTGCGGCGAGCCACGCGCCTTGCAGCGCGATCCGCGACGACGGCGCCCTCGCCCGCCAGCGCCACGCCCTCGTAGCTGATCGTGCCGCGCGTGGGCGCATAGAGACCGGTGATGAGCCGCGCCACCGTCGACTTGCCGCAGCCCGACTCGCCGACGAGACCGAGCGTCTCGCCGCGGCGGATGCCGAGGCTTACGCCATCCACGGCGCGCAGCAGCACGCGGGGCTTGCGCTCCAGCACGCGGTTGAGCCACGGCGGGGACACATCGAACGTACGGGCGACGTCGTGCAGTTCGAGCAGGACGTCGGTCGCACTCATGCAGTCGCCGGCACGTTTGCGCGCACGTCGTGCAGCCAGCATGCGGCGCGGGTGGCGGCAGCCGGCAGCAGCGCCGGGCGCTCGCGGCTGCAGCGCTCGAACGCCTGCGGGCAGCGCGGATGGAACGCGCAGCCCGCCGGGACCGCGTTGAGCCGTGGCATCGTGCCGTCGATCTGGGCGAGCCGCTCGCGCTCGTCGACGATCGACGGAATCGATCCCATCAATCCAATGCTGTAGGGATGCTGCGGCCGGTGGATGACATCGGCGACCGCGCCGATCTCGACGATCCGCCCCGCGTACATCACGGCGACACGGTCGGCCGTTTCCGCGATCACGCCCATGTCGTGCGTGACGAGCATGACGGCCGTGCCGTGGTCGCGGCAGAGCCGGCGCAGCAACTGGATGATCTGCGCCTGGATCGAGACGTCGAGCGCGGTGGTCGGCTCGTCGGCCACGATGAGCTTCGGTTGCGCCGCGAGCGCGAGCGCGATCACGACGCGCTGGCGCATGCCGCCGGAGAACTGGTGCGGATAGTGGTCGACCCGCCGCGCCGCCGCAGGAATGCCCACCTCCTCGAGTAACGCGATCGCGCGCTTGCGCGCCTCGCTCTCCCCGAGCGGCAGGTGCGTGCGGATCGTCTCGGTGAGCTGCCGGCCCACCGTGTAGAGCGGATTGAGCGAGGTCAGCGGATCCTGGAAGATCGCGCCGATCTCGCGCCCGCGCACCTTGCGCATCGCCTCGTAGGGCAGCTGGTCGATGCGCCGGCCGGCGAGCCACACTTCGCCTGCGGCGATGCGGCCGGGGGGGTCGAGGAGACCGATGATTGCCGCACCGGTCAAGGACTTACCGGCTCCGGACTCGCCCACGACGCCGAGCACCTCGCCCGGCGCGATCTCGAAGGACACGTCGTGCACCGCGGTGAGCGTGCCGCGCCGCGTCGGGAACTCCACGCGCAGCTCTTTGACGCGAAGCAGCGGCCCGCCGGCGTCGGGCGGGGTAGCAGTGGGCGCCGGTGGGCTCATCTCATCGACGTCAGTGCCGCCCGTCGAGCCAGCCGGCAGCGGATACGCCTGCAGGACGAGGCGGCGAGTGCCCGGCTCGATCCTGACCGGCAGGTTGGGCCCGGACGCGAACGAACCCCGGTCGTCGACGCGCTCGATGATGGTCGGCGCGACGTTGATTTCGACCCTGTTGCAGCGCGCCGGCCCGAGATCTCGCGCCAGGCAGGCGCCGCGGCCCGGCAACCCGCCAAGCCCGGTACGCCCACGGCAAGCCTCCGCAGGCTTCTCATGCTCATGCTCCCTCTGTCGGTGAAATACGCGATGTGCAAGCAGATCCGCCGCCCGGAGCTGTCGCGGTCAGCGCAGCTTCGGGTTCATCGCATCGCGCAGCCAATCGCCCAGCAGGTTGATCGCCAGCACGATGATCACCAGCGCGGCACCGGGGAAGATCGTGATCCACCACTCGCCCGAGAAGAGAAAATCGTTGCCCACGCGGATCAGCGTTCCCATCGATGGCCTTGTCGGCGGCACGCCCACGCCGAGGAACGACAACGTCGATTCGGTGATGATCGCCGTCGCGATGTTGATCGTCGCGAGCACGAGCACGGGCCCAAGCACGTTCGGCAGCAGATGCCGCACCATGATGCCGAACGGCGATACGCCGATCACGCGCGCCGCCTGCACGTACTCCTTGCTCTTCTCCACCATCGTCGAGCCACGCACGGTTCGCGCGTATTGCACCCAGTTGGACACGGCAATCGCCAGGATCAGAACGACCAGCGCCAGGTTGTCGTGCGTGTCGCGCGGAAGTGCCGCGCGCGCGACGCCGTCCACCAGCAGTGCGATCAGGATCGCGGGGAAGGAAAGTTGCACGTCGGCGACCCGCATGATGAACGCATCCGTCTTGCCGCCGACGTACCCTGCGACGAGACCGAGCGACACGCCGATCACCATCGCGAGCGCGACGGAGGCGAGACCGACCAGAAGCGAGATGCGCGCACCGAACATGATCGCCGACAACATGTCGCGGCCCTGGTCGTCCGTACCGAGCAGGAACTCGGGCTTGCTGCCCTCCTGCCAGGCGGGCGGGGACAGCGCATCCAGCAGGTTGAGCGTGCGCAGGTCGAACGGGTTGTGGGGCGCGAGCCACGGCGCGAAGAACGCGGCGCCAAGGCAAACGAGCAACACGACAGCCGCAGCGACCGCGACCGGTGAATGCCGAAAGCTCCACGCGAGGTCGCTGTCCCAGATGCGGTGCAGGCGGTCTCCGTGCGACTGCGGGGTGCCAATTGCCATGTCGCTCATCGCCGCAGTCTAACCCAGCTCGCGTCGGCCAAACACTGGCTGCCGGTTGCCACGCTCGGCTATCAGGTCGAAACGGGCCGCGGCGGAGGAGCGGCCGCGAGCGCGCGGATCGCCTGCAGGCACGCAACGCGCGACTGGCCGTAGACCATCGCCTTCCAGTCATCGCTGTCCGCGTAGAACGCATCGCGCATTGCTCGCTTGATCGTGCTGCGCTGCAATGCGGTAGCGCCTGGATGGTTGTGCAGCCACTGCTCGGCGCGCAACGCGGCGAGCGCAGCGGCGAACGGCACAGTACCGAACTCGAGCGCGATGCCGGTGTATTCGACGCCCGGGCATTCGTCGATGGCGTGGTAGGTGACGCCGGTCAGCGGCGCGGATGTCGACGAGCCGTCGTGGAATGAGGTGACGTCGGCGCCCCAGATGGCGCGCGCCCGCGCGATCATTGCCGCATCCGCCGGGCCCGAGTAGATCTTTTCGCCGTGTCCGTAGGGGCCGAGCCCGGTATGAACATCGATCCAGGCAAGCCGCGCACGTCCCCCGCCGCGACGGCGGAGGACGTCGCGCAGCGTGTTGTTGCTCCAGCTCGGGCTCGACCCGCCGTAGAACAGCCCGTGCGGGAAGTCACATTGCCCACCGGACACCGCGGCCTGCAGCGCCTTTGCGCCGCGGCGTGCGATGTAGGCCCGCATGCGCGCCTCGTCGTCGGGGGCAGGCGGCCACGTCGCCGGAACGATGAAATCATGCACCTCCGCATACGCGTGGTTCGGCGGCGCCGCCGCGCTGAAATCGCGGAAATTGCGGTTCATGTCGACGTTGTCTTCGTTGCCGCGGCGCAGAAACGAGAAGCCGTAAGGGTTGAGTGCATGGTAGAGCAGGAGCGCAACCCCGCTCGCGCCGACGGCCTGCACGAAATCGTCGTCCTCGAGCAGCGCCACCTGCACGCCGGAGCCACAGAATCCCTCGACCCCGTGCGTTGCCGATGTCAGGAGCAGGACGTGCTCGGCGCTTGCGCTGCCGAGGAGCGCGATATCGGTTGCCAGCGGTTCGCCTTCAGCGCCCCGCTCGCTCGGATGCTCGTGCGTCTCGACCGCGAGTCCGCGCGCCGCCGCTGCGCTGCGGAACTTGTGCCGCGCCTCGACGTACGTCGACGCAAAAGCCGGGACCGGATTCATCGGAGGACTTCTTTGTTGGCAAAAGGACGGCGATGCGCAATCACCCGCCGTGGGTTGGCAAGAACGTCAGGGCGCGAGCGGCAGCGCCCGCTCGGCCAATGCGGCGAGGTAGCCGGCGCCGAGCGGAATGATCTCGTCGTTGAAGTCATAGCGGCTGCTGTGGAGAAACGTGCCGCGCTCGGCCCCCCCCTGCCCCAGCCGGGCGAACGCGCCGGGCCGCGCCTGCAGCATGAACGCGAAGTCCTCCGAGCCCATCGACGGGTCGAGATTGCGCACGACGTTCTCGGCACCGACGAGCGATTCGGCGACTTCCATCGCGAACGCCGCCGGCCCCTCGTGGTTGACGGTCGCCGGATAGACGCGCTCGTACTTGAGTTTCGCGCTCGCCCCGAATGCGGCAGCGATCGACCCGACCATTTCCGTGAGCCGCTGCTCGATCATGTCCTGCGTGGCCGGGCGGAACGTCCGCACCGTGCCGACGAGCGTGGCGTGCGCCGGGATCACGCTCATCGCCCCGGGGTTGCCCGCCTGCATCGCGCAAAGGCTCACGACCGCGGTATCGATCGGGCTCACGTTGCGGCTCACGATCGACTGCGCGGCGGTGATGATGTGGCCGGCGACCAGCACCGGATCGACCGCGGCATGCGGATGCGCGCCGTGCCCGCCACGGCCGTCGATCGTGATCTCGATTCGGTCGGCCGCCGCCATCGCCGGACCCGGTGTGATGCCGATCCGTCCCGGCGGCAGACCGGGCCAGTTGTGCAACGCGAACACCTGCTCCACCGGAAAGCGCTCGAACAGCCCGTCCTCGATCATCGCCTTGGCGCCCGCGCAGCCTTCCTCGCCGGGCTGGAAGATCAGCACGGCGGTACCGTCGAAATTGCGCGTCTCGTTCAGGTAACGTGCCGCCGCGAGCAGCATCGTCGTGTGTCCATCGTGGCCGCAGCCATGCATGCGGCCGTCGTAACGCGACTTGTGGGCGAAGTCGTTCTCCTCCTGCATCGGCAGCGCGTCCATGTCGGCGCGAAGCCCAACGCCGCGACCGGCGCGGTCGCTGCGCCCATGGACCACGGCGACGACGCCGGTTCGCCCGACGCCCGTATGGTGCTCGATGCGTAGTGCGCTGAGGTGCTCCGCCACCCGTTGCGCGGTTCGGTGCTCCTCGAAACCGAGCTCCGGGTGCGAGTGAATGTCCCGCCGGAACGCGACGAACTCGGGCAGCCAGGCACCGATGCGGTCGACAGACGTCACCATGTCAGTGCGCGGCCGCAACGCCCCGCTCGATGCGCAGCCGCGGGTCCACTGCGTAGTAGAGCAGGTCGACGGCGAGGTTGATCATCACGAAGATCAGCGCGATGAAGCAAAGGTAGGCCGCCATCACCGGCACGTCCGCGAACTGCACCGCCTGGATGAACAGCAAGCCCATGCCCGGCCACTGGAACACCGTCTCGGTGATGATCGCGAACGCGATGATCGCGCCGAGCTGAAGGCCCGTGATCGTGATGACCGGCACCAGCGTGTTTTTGAGCGCGTGTCCGAAGTTGATCGTGCGATCGGTAAGGCCGCGGGCGCGCGCGAAGCGGATATAGTCGGTGCGCAGAACCTCGAGCATCTCGGCGCGGACGAGGCGCATGATCAGCGTCAGCTGGAACAGCGACAGCGTGATCGACGGCAGGATCAACGACCGGAGGCCGCTTGTCGTGAAGAGCCCGCTCGTCCACCAGCCGAATGCGACCGTCTCGCCACGTCCGAACGAGGGCAGCCAGCCCAGGTACACGGCGAAGATCAGGATCAGCAGGATGCCGATCAGGAACGTCGGCAGGCTCACACCCACGAGCGAGGCAGCGAGCAGCAGATTCGACAGCCATCCACCGCGCCGCAGCGCCGTGTAGACGCCGAGCGGGATGCCCACGACCAGCGCGAGCAGCGCGGCTGCCATCGACAGCTCGATCGTCGCCGGCAGCCGCTCCTTGAGGAGCGTCGAGACCTTGCGTCCCTGCCGCAGCGAGACGCCGAAGTCGCCCTGTGCCGCGTTCTCGACGAAGCGCGCGAACTGAACATAGAACGGCCGATCGAGGCCCAGCTCGCTGCGCAGCCGGGCGCGCTCCTCCATCGTCGCTTCCTGCCCCAGCATGAACGCCACCGGGTCTCCGGCGAAATTGAAGAGGCCGAACGCGATGAAGGCAACCACCGCCATGACGGCGATCGACTGCAGCACGCGGCGCAGGACGAACGCGAGCATCGCCGGCTACACTCCGCCCGCTCCGGGAACGCCGGGGACCGGTCGGTTCCTGCGTCGCGTGGACGCGATCAATCGATTCGCACCCAGCGTACGTCCAGCCGGTTGTCGGCGCGATGGAAAGCGGACACGTTGGATTGCATCGCCCACGGGATCACCTGCTGGTGCAGCGGTATGTGGCCGATGTCGTTCGCGTGCAGGATCAGCACCTCGCGGATCATCTCGTTGCGCTTCTTGTCGTCGATCTCGGTCTTGATCCTGTCGATCAGCGTATCGACCTGCGGGTTGCTGTACTTGCCAAGGTTGAAGTTCCCGTCCGCACCCTTCGGGTCCACGGTGTGCAAGAGGCTTTGCAGCGTATAGAGCGCGTCGAAAGTCGCCGTTGCCCAGCCGAGCAGATAAAGGCTCGTGTCGAACTGCTGGATCTTCTGGAAGTAGGTGGCGCGCGGCATCGCGTTGAGCTTGGCGCGCACGCCGATCTTCGCCCACATCGCGACCACGGCCTGGCATATCTCCTCGTCGTTGATGTAGCGGTTGTTCGGGCAGTCAAGCGTGACGTCGAAGCCATCGGGATAGCCCGCATCCGCCAGCAGCCTTTTCGCCGCGGCCGGGTCGTACGGCAGGCGCCTCGCGGTGTCGTCGGTATAGCCGTTGACCTGCGGCGCGATCATCGAGCCGGTCGGGACGGCGAGCCCTCGCATCGTCGCGCGGCGGATCGCATCGACGTCGATCGCCTGGTAGAGCGCCTGCCGCACGCGCTTGTCCTTGAACGGATTCTTGCCTTTGACGCCCGCGTACGGTGTCTCGTCGCGCCATTGGTCGAGGCCGAAGAAGATGATCCGGGTCTCGGTGCCGTCGGCGATCTTGATCTTGGCGTTCTGGCGCAGCCTCGGCACGTCCTGCGTCGGCGGATCGAGCACGAGATCCACCTCGCCGGACAAGAGCGCGGCCGCACGCGTCGCGTCCGACTTGATCGGCATGTAGACGATCTCGGTGACGTTGCCGTCGAGCTTGTCCCACCAGTCGGGGTTGGCGACGAGCACGGTCCTGACGTCCGGCTCGCGCGACTTCAGCGTGAACGGGCCCGTGCCGTTGGTGTTGCGTGCCGCGAAGTTCTCCTCCTTCTGCACGTAGTTCTGGGGGTTGACCGAGTTGTTCTTGTTCGCCCAGGCCCTGCTCATGATCTTCGCGTCGACGAGCCCGCGCAGCAGCACGGGATTCGGCCCGTCGGTGATGATCTCGACCGTGAAGTCGTCGACCTTCTTCGCTTCCTTGATGCCCTGCGCGTAGACCTTCATGTTCGAGGTGGGCTTGACGATCCGCTCAAACGAGAAAACGACGTCGTCCGCGGTCATCGGCGTGCCGTCGTGGAACTTGACGCCCTTGCGCAGATTGAACCGCCACACGGTCGGCGAAACCCGCGTCCACGACGTGGCGAGCGCAGGCTCCGGCACGAACTGCTTGTTGTAACGGACGAGGCCCTCGTAGACGTAGTCGCTGAACGTGTTGTTGAGCGATTCGTTCTGCGCCATCGGATCGAACGTCAGGATATCGCCCTGGCTCGCCCACCGGAGCGTCTTGGCGGCGACGGGGACCGCGACGAGCGCGCTTGCGGCAAGCGCGACGATCAGGAACGGGCGACGCATGGAATTCCCTTCGATCGATGGAAAAACGCGCGGATCATGCCCCAAATGGCCGGGAATCTCAACGCGCCGCCGCCGCGCGCGAGCGCGCCTGCCGCGTCGCGAAGAGGCAGATGCCGGCCGCGACCGAGACGTTCAGGCTCTCGACGCTGCCTGAAAGCGGGATGCCCACGATCCGGTCGCAGTGTTCGCGAGTGAGTCGGCGCAGCCCCGCACCCTCCGCGCCGAGCACCCAGGCGACGGGGCCGGACAGGTCCGCTTCGAACAGGCTTTCGCCGCCACTGTCTGCGCCGAGCACCCATACGCCGCGGTCCTTGAGGTCACGCAGCGAGCGCGCGAGGTTGGTGACCGCGATCACCGGCACGGTGTCCGCTGCACCGCTCGCCGCCTTGGCGACGGCAGCCGTAACCCCGACGGCGCGGTCTTTCGGCACGATCACCGCCTGCGCACCGAATGCGTCGGCGCTTCGCAGGCACGCGCCCAGGTTGTGCGGATCCGTGACGCCGTCCAGCACGAGCAGCAAAGGCGGCTCCGCCGGATGCTCGAGGACGTCGGCGAGCGTCACGTGCGGCATCGCGGCATCGACGACCGCAACGACGCCCTGATGGGCGGCCGCGCCGGCAAGCTGGCCCAGACGACCCTCGTCCACCAGATGCACCGCGCAGCCTGCAGCAGACGCACGTTCGTGCAACGCGCGGCTGCGCGCATCGTGCCTTCCGGCGAGGAGATACAGAGCGCGGATCGAATCCGGCCGCTGCCGCAGGCGAGCGGTGATCGCGTGGAAGCCGAACAGAATGCGCGTTTCGGGCATGGGCGGACGCTGACCCGCCGTTGCGGGACGGCGGCGCGGTCGGGTTCGACCGCCATGCTAGTGTAATGCCGCAGAGGGCCCGCACGATGTTCGACCCCGATGTCCGCACGCTGATCGAGCAGTCGCTGCTCGTGTTCGCGGCGCTGTTCCCGATCGTGAATCCGGTCGGCGGGGCGCCGGTGTTCCTCGCAATGACCAAGGGGATCGGCGACCACGACCGTGCCTCGCTTGCGCGGAGGATCGCGATCAACGCGTTCCTGCTCGTCTTGGGCTCGATGCTCGTCGGACGCTACGTGATCGAATTCTTCGGCCTGTCCGTGCCGGTGATACAGATCGCGGGCGGCATCCTCGTGGGTTCCGTCGCCTGGGACCTGCTGCGATCGGACGAAGCGACTCCCGCCGACACATCGGCGCGCGTGCCCTCCGGCGCGGAGCTTGCCGCACGCGCGTTCTATCCGATGACGCTGCCGCTTACCGTCGGGCCGGGCTCGATCTCGGTCGCGATCACGCTGGCAGCGCAGGCACCGCGAGGGCTGCGCAACTTCGCGCTGATGGCGGCGGCCGGAACGCTGGGCGCGCTGCTGCTCGCGGCGACGATCTACCTGCTGTTCCGGCACGCCGAGCGGCTCACGCGGGGGCTGGGCGCCACCGGGACGACCGTGCTGCTGCGCATGTCCGCATTCATCCTGCTCTGCATCGGCGTGCAGATCGTCTGGAGCGGCGTCTCGGCGCTGCTCGGCACGCTGCCGATCATCCGGCCGTCGTAGCAATGGCAGGCCTTGGCCCGCGCGCAGCCCCTCGGCTATAATTCTCTGCTTTCGTCGGCCCGCCGGCCGGCGTTCGGCCCGCGCTGCTGTAGCTCAGTTGGTAGAGCAACTGATTCGTAATCAGTAGGTCGAGTGTTCGAGTCACTCCAGCAGCACCAAATATTCAAAGACTTAGCGGATTTTCGGGGATCGCATTTTTCGCACTGGTCCCCGTACTGGTCCCCATCGCGGCGTAGCGCATCAGCAGGTAGATCGCGCCCTACGCCTACGCCCGCATCGCTCGACGTAGGGTTTGCACCAGCCGGTGCGCGATCGCGTCTCCTGCGTCGATCTGTGCGGCCGGTCAGCGGGTCTAGACCGCGCCGCTAGGGAGCGATGGCGGATCGGCAAGCGCGGCCTCGATTTGTTCTTTCGGAACCTGTGCTAGTGCCTGCCAGCGAGAAGATTGGGTTCTGCTGATGCCGAGGTCGGACAATCGAGTAGCATCCTGCGACTTGATTGCGGCAGTCTTTGCCGTGACCCGCTATCCGTTCTCGGCCTGTTCGCGCAGAAGTTCTCCAGCCCTTATTTCGCGTTGTCTAGCGTGTGCCGACGCGGGGTTGCACCAGCCGATGCACGATCGCGGCACAGCCGGCGATCTCGTGCGCCGTTGATAGTGGATAATGGCTTCCTGCCACGACGATCCGCCCGCGCGGCGGACCGCGCCCGGCTACCGTCTGGAGGAAGACGATGCCAAAGACCGTCTTGAGGGATCTTCGCGAGCGACCGCTCTATACTCCAGCGGAGGCCGCACGTTACCTTCGCCTACCAAAGTCGACCGTGCGCGCTTGGGTCTTCGGTCAGCGGGGATTCAAGCCAGTTGTAAAATCAGCCGATCCGGCGCGCAGGCTGCTATCGTTCCTTAACCTCGTCGAGCTCATGGTGCTCGGCAGCATTCGGCGCAAGCATCGCGTGACGTTGCGGCTCGTACGTCAGGGCGTTGCCTACCTCCAACGGGTTTTCCCCAGCACTCACCCGCTGGCGGATCACTCGTTCCTGACTGATGAAACCAGGCTGTATGTAGACAAATTCGGGCAGATTCTCGACGTCACGCGCGAGGGGCAAATCGTGATCCGCGAGGCGATCGAGGAAGCGCTTCGCGCGGTCGAGCGCGATCCGGCGGGCGTTCCGATCAAGCTCTACCTTCCGCAAAGCGAGCGCGCCGCGCCAGCTCGAGGCGCCGTCGTGATCGATCCGCGCGTGGGATTTGGGCGCCCCGTGATCGACGGAACAGGCATCAGGACGGAAATCGTCGTAAGTCGATTCCGGGCGGGTGAGCCTATCGAATCGCTCGCGAGGGATTATGAGCGCCGCCGCGAAGAAATCGAAGAAATCGTCCGCGGCGAAATCCCACTCGCTGCCTGAGCGGGTCGTTTTTTTCGTCGATCGGAGTCTAGGCAAGCATATCGTTGTTGACGCCTTGCGCGCCGCGGGGGCTGCAGTCGAAGCGCACGATGACCATTTCGAGCAAGACACGCCCGACGTCGAGTGGGTTGATGAAGTCGGCCGGCGCGGCTGGGTCGTGCTGTCCAAGGACGCCAGGATCCGGACGAGGGCGATCGAGCTCGAATCCCTGAAGGAGGCACGCGTTCACGCGTTCTTCTTGACGCGCCAGGATCTCGTAGGCGAAGAGATGGCCGTGCTCTTTGTCTCGCGCCTGCCAAAGATCCGCAAGCTAATCGCGAGGCACACGGCTCCGGCCGTGTTCACCATCAGTCGACATGGACAGATCGAGCGCGTTATGTAGAAGTGGCCGTCGCCGAGCCCGTGCGCGCAACGCCCGATGACGCATCGTTCCTCGTGGATAGTTGGCGGGTTCGCCGCGTCGCCGCGTCCGGTGCCCGCCAATGCGCGCGATGAGAGGAGCGCGCCCGGAGTGCTGCAGCACAAATGTGTCATCGGGTTCGGCAGCTTCCTACACTGCATCGACCGACTCCCGGTGCGCTCGCGAGTGTTGGACCCAACAACCCGCCGCGGCAGAGTTAGGACCGCGCGCATCGCGCGCTCCCGCATGAATGACTAGCCGGCGGCAAACCGTACCGGCTCGCACATGCCGCCGCTGCGGAAGCTCGACAGCGACATGCGCATCTTGCCCAAAATTATCGCCTTCGTGCGGCGCGATCCGATCGGCTGAGCAGCGCGCAAACACGGTTGCGTTCCCGATCAGCCGCAGCGGCCAGGGCGGACGGTTCGAGCGCGACAGCGCGTCCGGAACCGATCGCGCTTAGCGCATCGGAGTCGTCGAGATCGAGCCGGTCGCCGGGACGCACAACACGGCCGGCGTGCCAAAAGTCATCGGTGGCGCGAATTTTCATCAGGTCACGCTCGACGCAACAGAGAACGCGGCCGGACGCAGAACGGCTACATCAACCGACCAGAAGCACCGCAGACCGACAATGCCGGCCTTGTACGCGCTCACATCGGCGCCGTATGGATTCACGCCAACTTCAACGCCCTGCCAGTCGAGCAGCACCACTTGCGACCAGTCGCCCGCGACGATCGTACTTGCCGGACAGCCGCCGGTGCTCATCGCCCGATGCCCTGCGACCGTGCCGGATAGGACCGAGCCTTGCCAGAGCGGAGAATCTACGCCGGTGAATCGCTGCCGGCCGGAGAGTGTTACAGCCGTTGCCACTGGCGCGATATAGCCAAACCGAGTCGGATCGACGACGGCCGCCGCGCAATCGCTCTGGAATTCCACCAGGCCCGCATAGGCGAGTGACGTGCCGGTGACGCTGCCGACGCCCGACGTCCCGATGATGCCTTGAGGCTGCCCGCTCGCGCCGCTGCCCTGTACGACCGCAGCATCGACAGCGGCGGCCACCGTGTTAGCCAACTCGCGCAACATGATCGCATCGACCAGCGGCCCGGCCTGCAAGAATAGTTGCCGGCTCATTTCGGTGTACGCGCCAACAGTCTTTGGTGACGCGCTCGCTTGCGCATATGTCCCTTGCGATTCGGTCGTCGCCGTGGCTTCGGTCGCAAGCCAATACGCGGTGCTGCTCGCAGAGAATCTCGGGATGGTGACGGACTGTCGCGGCGCCGGCAGCACTTGGATACCCATGTTGAGCATCACGCTTGCAGCCCGCAACGCATCAACCCACAGTCCGCCCGGTGCATTCAATGTGCCGACTAGTAGTCCGCCACCGGACCCGACGGCCACCGTGAGGTCGCGAGTGAGCGGAGGAGTCGGCAGGAAGATGCAGCCGGGCCGCGGCTCCCGCTTCAGGCGATCGGCGATGCGCTGGCTCGCCTCATACTCGAGCGGCGCAGACTTGGACAGCGGATCATTTTCAGCGAGCGCCCGCAGCGCCCGCCCGACCGAGTAGCCGTCCCTCGTCGCGACCGAGAGCCTTTGCGCGTCGTCGCGATACTGGCGCGTCACTTCGAGAAGCGAGACTACTTGTTGTGCTCGGTCGAGTGCCTGCACCGTCGCCAGTTCCATCATGCTGTCCATCGTCAATACTCCTCGCCGTTGATGCCTGCCAGTGTGCGCCGGCCGAATCCAGACCGCGAGCCACGATGTAATCGAGCGCGGTATCCATTGCAGACTTTCGCGCGAGGATGTTGTAAACCTGTCTCTCGGTCGGGACGCGCCCAAGCTCCAGAATCCGAGCGCACAGGCGATCGGTATCGGACAGTGCCGCGCCATCGCCAAAGCGCCGCAGCCGCGCCACGACACGCGCGGCCGCTGTCGCCGGTCCTGCCCCGCGCGGTGCGATCAGCACGGCCAACACGCACAACAGGAGGTCACGCTGCGCAAGCCGCCACGCACGAGCGGTCGCCGGTAGATCGAGTGCTTCCGACAAGCCGCCATCGCGCCATCCGCGCAGATCGGCCGCGAGCCGCGCGAGGTCGCCAGCGTCCACAACGCCATCGGCGAGCAGCATCATCGCGACGATGGACGAGCGGATTGTCATTCGTCTGCACGCTCGCTCAGAAGATCGACGACCACACCCAAGGCATCGAGCCGCCGGCCGAGGTATTCAATCCTTCGCTCTAGCGCGCCGATGCGGCTCGCCAGCACATTCATCGGTCCATCAACCGGATGCGCAGCACGCGCAGCCGTGGCGAAGACTGCATCCAGCACGTTAGCCGAGGTTTCCATCGTCGCTCCCGGAAATTTCCTGCAATGCTTCGTGGATCAACGTCTCGACGATCGAAGCAACGGCAGCCCGCGCAGCCGGTGGCGATGCTGCAGCGGCCTTGCTCGGGATCGCCAGCAAATGTTGCTTCATCGCGCCAACTTGCTTTGCAAGCGCCATCGCCACGACGTCGACGTCCAGAAGCCTACCTTCGAGATGCGCGAGTTCCCGCTCAGCGGCCAGCGCCATGGCGCGTTGACGCCGCTCGTACCAGGATCGGGCCTGCGGGTCGCCGGCCGGATCGACCACAGCAGGCTCGACAACCGGATCAAACGCAGCCGCAGCACGACGTTTCGGCCTCGGCTGGATGTGCGACGAATGCCAATCCTTCGCCGCCTCGATCGAATCGGCCGGCAAGCCACGCGCCCGCCACCTCGAAATCTGCGAGGGATCGACGCCCAGTGCTGCAGCAAGCTCAATTCGTGTCGCCATTCGCTTATAACCCGCAAGTATGAAGATACGTGAGTATGCCGTGACTAGTTATAAAGGAAATGTCTAGGGCTATTTCGGGGTGCTTTGCGACCCGCTCGGTAATCGGCAGGGAAGGACCCGTTAATCGGCAAAGTAGCTTGATCCTGTTGCGTCGGTCCCGGGTCGGCCGGCGACGTGCTGGTGGTGGCGCAGGTAGCGGCGGTCGTGGCGGAGAGGGTTGGCGAGCAGGCAGCGGGAGCATGGTCAGTCCTTTGTTGCGGTGCGGCGAATAACTGACGCGCAGTCATTTATGACGGGTATGACGGGTTGTCCCATATTCCCCGTGTGGCGCGCGCACGCTACGGTACAAACAGGTAAAGCCGTCATACCCGTCATGGACTCTTGAGCCGGAGGCCGTAGAACACCTTGCCGGACATGGTGGGTTCCTTGCGGAAGCCGGCCGATCGGAGGTGCGCCGACAGTGCGACGTTTGACTTGGCATGGCCGCCTTGTCCCTCGCACCATTGCTTGTAGTCGCGGTGCAAGTCGCTCGAACGCTCGAAGGCCTGCGGCTCGCGTTCGCATCGTTCGTCGATCCACTGGCCGATCAGGTCTTGCTCGCTCAGGTACTCGGCCGTCAGGTCGCGGACGCACGCGGGCGGCGACGTGCCGGCTGATTGCCACGCGCGCGCCCCCGCCACGATCCACGCCAGGATCGCGCCGCCAGCCTCGGCCTTCAGACGCTCACGCATCCCGATTCCCGGCGCCGGCTGGAACACGGCACGGAACGGGACCATCTGTACGCGCCGCCGGATGGCGTGCGTCACGTCCGCGAGCCTCGGCATGTGATTGCCGATGACGATGGTCTTGTGCGTCCGGTCGAATGTGAAAAAGTCCGCGCGCATGAACCTGGCGGATATGACGGTATCGCCGGTCAGGTGCTTGATGCGGCTGTCGTTCCACGTCGCACTAGAACTCGGCTCGCTCGTCAACGCGAACCGGACACCCATGAATTGCGCAAGGTCGGTCGGATGCCGTTCGCCTTTCGATTCCATTAGAACTTCGCTCGGGAATATCTTGGCGTAGTCGCCCAGAGCGTATGCCACCGCTTCTGCGAAACTGCTTTTCCCGTTCGCGCCGATCCCGAACAGGTACACGAGCACGTCCTCGGTCGTGATGCCGGTAGCACAATAGCCAACGACACGTTGCAGATAGTGTTCGAGGTCGTCGTCGTTCTGGGTGATGCCGGCCAGGAACTCGCGCCAGAGGTCGCCGCCGTGATCCGCGTCAATGCCGGCGTTCGTGACCTTGGTGCAGAGCGCGTTCGGGTCGTGCGGCCGGATCGTGCCGGCGCGAAGATCGACGATGCCGGACTGCGTATTCAGTAGCCACGGGTCAGCGTCCAAGTGTTCAGGCAGAACAACGATGCGTTGATCGGTGCGAAGGAGCCGTTCCACGCCCGCCACGAATGACGCATTGGCCGTGCTGCGTTCGCCCTTGCCGCCCTCGACGCTCGCCCGCACCAGATCGCGGATGCGCTCGTACACGTGCCCGGTCGAGTCCTCGCGCCACCGTTTGCCGTCCCACTTGAGCCAGCGGTGCCAGGGCGCGACGTAGCGATGATCGTCATGGGTAGCGACGAACAGCAGCGCGAGCGCATCCTCGCTAGGGTGATCCGATAACCGCTGCTCGGCATCGACCCGTGCCGCGATCTGTGGCGACAATTTCAGAACTTCAGCCATTGCGCGCCTCTTGAATCAGCGTATGAACGCGCGTCGCCGCTGCCTGACATGCGGCAGCATCAACGTCGTCGATTGCGTCGCCTCGGGCGATTGCGGACAACACGATCTTGGCTAGGATCAGATCGCGCTCGGCCGCCACGATCAGCGCCGGCCAGTCGGTGCGCGGGCGCCGTGGCCGCGCATGGTGCGTCCCGGTCGCCTGCCATTCGATCTTGGGGAACAGGTCCGCCAGATCGAGTCCGGCGGCCCCGACGATTTCGGACGCGGTGCAGCCGTGAAAGCACCGGATAAGCACCGTCCCGTCCGTCGTTTCGCCGACCGACAACACGTCCCGATTCTTGCCGTCGTGAGCAGGGCAGCGCGCACGCCAGCGGCCGGCGCCCACCTTGCGCACGGCGTCGAGACGGGCGAGCAAGTCTTGCGCGGTCATCGCGCCGCTTCCCGCTCGAGCTCGAGGTCGTGCAGCACGTACCACGCCACGCTTACCGGCTCCACCATATCGATCATCAGCAACGCCACGGCGAACCTGCGGCGCGCCCGCTTCATCGCCTCGGACTTGCGGATGGCGCGGTAGTCGTCCTGTTGCTGCTCAGTCGCGACGGTCGTGTTGATCGAGTTCGACGTCATGGCGACCCCCGCTCGATCCGCGCGAGGAATCCATGCCGGCGGAGTGCGGCACATGCGGCCAACGCTTCCGCCTCGGTCCTGTAGTGGCCCCAGACCTTGTGCGTCACGCCGTCCACGATGACGGTAAAGCGACGTTGCGAGGCTGCCAGCGCTGCGGTACTCTCGGCCTGTCCCTGCATTTCCGTTTCGACGCCAGAGCCCGCCGTCCCGCGGGCTTCTGCGTTTTTGGAGGGATCAGTCATCGCGCCGCCCCGTCGGCGGATCGTGTCTTAAGCGCCGGCTGCCGCGTCTCAATCCAGCGATGGACGTCGCGCACGCGGTACGCGAACGAATGCGGGCCGATCCGCACGGCCTTGGGAAATGTCGGGTCGTCCTGCTCGCGCCGCCATGCGGTCGTGCGCGACAACGCCATCAGGCGCAGCGCCCGCGGCCGCTTAATGAGTGCTTCGAGGTCTTCGGGATGCATGTTGATCGCTCCGTTTCGGAAGTACACGGAACGATTCAACACGATTGCGCGGACAAAAAAAATGTAATCCCGTGACACGGAATTACACTAAATGCAGGACTGCGAGAGGATCAGGTCTTGCGGGTCTTGCTGGCCTTGCGCGGATAGATGATGTTCTTCACCGTTTGGTCACTGACGCCCCACGACTCCGCAAGATGCCCGATCGCATCCTCGACGGGAACGCCCTCTTGCCGGAACTTGTGGAAAATTCCGGCGATGACCGCATTGCGCAGCCAGAGCGGCGGCCAGTCTAGGAACGTCCCCTCTTTGACGAAGATCTCGAGCGCCGCGGCGAGCTCGTCACCGTCAGCCTTGCCGCCGCGATATTGGCGCACCAGATCGCCGGCGAACGCCTTCTCGGCCGCCGACGCGCTGCGAATCTTTACTTTGTTAGACTTCTTGCCAGCCATGATGCGAACTCCCTAGCGTTCGCGTTACGGTCAGGCGGACGGGGCGTTGACGCGCCCCTCTCCGCCGTTCTACTTCGCCTTCGCCTTCGGCCTGCGCGCTTGCCTCGGTTTCCCCGGCACCGTCTCCACGTTGCGGCGACGATCGATCGCGGCCGATAAGTGCTTGCACCAGAGGTCGAGCGCGGCCCGCTTCTCGTCAAGTCGCTCGGCCTTGTCGTAGTGCTTCGCCTGCACGCCCGTTCGCCCATGACTTAGCAGATGCGCGAGCGTCTCGCGATTCACGCCAAGATCGGCTAGACGGGTTTCAACGCTTCGTCGCAGGTCGCGTGCATCGAACGTTTCGCAGGTCATGCGCCCACGAGTACGGGTGATCGCATCGGCCAGCGTGAAGTGCGTCACCGGGAACGGCCGGTCATAGCCGCGCAGCGTGTCGAGCTCCTTCATCGCGAGTTCAGGGATCGGCACGACGTGTATGCGCGGCTCGCCCTTGCCCTTGGCGTCGATCAGCACGAGCACATCGTCCTTTCGGACGTCGGTCCATTGCGCTCGCAATACTTGCTGGATGCGCTGGCATCCGATCGCGAGCAGGAAGCGCAGCGTCGCCTTGATGATGGGCGGCTCGGGCTCAAGCGCACGCCAGTAGTCGCCTAGTTCGTCCCAGGTCAAGGTGCGATCGCCTGCCCGCTCGTATTCCTTAACCCGCAGGATCAAGGCCGCCGGGTTGCTGGTCAGGCCAAACCGGGCGCCCTCGGCCGGCTTGCGCGGGTCGTGGTCACGCTTGGCGCCGAACGCGAAGGCAGCGGAGAGATGCGAGCGCAGGCGATTGGCCTCGGTCGTCACACCGGCTTGGATGCGCTTCGCGATGATGTCGGTCAACTCCTCGGCTGTGACCGCCGCCGCCCGCTTGCGCCGGATCGCCGCGCCTTCGGGAACGGCACGTAGCAGCGTGCGCTTCACGTCTTTGGTCGATGCCTTGCCCCGCGCCTCTAGGCTCTCGACGTAGGCATCAAGTAAGTCGCCGAACGTCCCCTTGGCGGAGATGGCCGCCGGGTTGCCCCCGGTCTTGCCGGCAGCCTTTCGGGCATCGGCGAGCGACGTGGCCGGATAGTCACCTAGCTTGCGGGAGACGTCCTTACCACCAACCCGCGAACGGAAGTAGAACTCCTTGGCGCCGGATTCCCGTACGCGCACGATGAGTCGCCCGCTCAGTCCCGGCAGGGCTTCGGCAAGCTTCTCGCCCGGCTGCAATGCCTTCAGTTTTCGGTCTGTCAGTTGCATGTCAGTTGCCCTGTGGTCCCCGTTTCTGGTCCCCGTTTGGCATTGGCACCGGCCGAAACGGGACGAAACGCCATATACCGGATTCTACGGCTATTTCATAGGGAAAAGCGAGCGAAATTGAAACGCAGCGAAACGACCGAATACCGATTCGTAATCAGTAGGTCGAGTGTTCGAGTCACTCCAGCAGCACCATAATTATCAACGGCTTGCCTTCGGGCAGGCCGTATTCGTTTGGGGCCGGGGTAGCACCGGCGTAGCGCGAATCTGGATTTCGCGCGTTCTGACCCGCGCTGCTCAACGCATCGACCCGCCGCCGTGATGCTTCTCCAGTAGCCGATGGCCGTCGGCCTCGTCGAACGAGATCTCGATCAGGCGCACCAAGTCCGTGGAGCGGTCAGTCGCCGGTCAGCAACGACCGCACGTCCCTGAACGACTCCTCAATCAGCTCGAGCACTCGCTCATCCACTGGCATCCCGCCTTACCGATCCAGAATTTCTCGATCGAAGGCGTCAAATACCGCCAGCGCCTTACCCCGATCCAGGTGCGATCCCTGGGCCAAGGCGTGAACCGCTGCCTCAAGGGCAGTCAAAGGACCAAAGAGCGCCGCAAGGGCGTGCGCGGTGTCTTGCTCATTCATGAAGCACTTTCCCTGGTTCCTACCATCATCTGCGGGAAAACAAGAAGCCCGGCGAACGGGCTTCCTGTGCGGGCAGCGTGTCTAGTGCGCCTGCGCGACTGGGCCATCGCGTGACGTGCACACGATCAGCACCTCGACGGCGAGGCGAAGATCGGTGTGTGGCGCTTGCAGCGCGCCGTCAATCGGCCAGAAGCTATGGGAGGAGCGCCCAGTTCGGATCGTTGGTCAGCAGATGGCCGGACATGGGCACGAGGCCGTCCATCAGCCACATCACCTTGTCTCCGGTTACCGGGTTCGTGAACAGGATGTCGGCCTTGCCGTCGCCGTTGAAGTCTCCCGTCCGCGTTATCGTCCACGGTGGCCCCAGCAATCCCCTGCCCGCCACCAGTCGGGTGCCGTCCATCAACCAAGCAGCGGTTTCGCCGCTCGCACTATTGCGCCATAGCACATCGGACTTGCCATCGCCGTTGAGATCGTCAACGCCCACGACCTTCCAAGACGGATCGGTCGGCAGCCTGCACCGCTAAGAAGAAGCTGGTCTCAACCAACAGCCACAGCGCTGTTTCGCCGGTGATCTGGTTGCGCATGAACATGGCGTTGTTCGCCATGGAGTCTCGCTTGAGGGCACCGACATGAGTGATTCTCCAGTCCGGACCGGTAGCTCACAGCCTCCAGCCACGAGCGAACGCCGTCTATCTGCACATGCACTCATGATGGTTGATCGGGACTATTCGGGGGTGACGTTCTGCACGTAGGGCCAATGAGATCAGAAATCATCCTTACCGTCGCCATTAGATCGAGGTCGGCCACATGACTGATCGTGTGGGCAGGATCGGGAGGAGGCGGGTTGAGAGACGTATGGTGATAACTCCGCGCGGCCATCGATTGCCGCTCGTGCCATCCATCAGCCAAATCACGATCTCGCCGGTCACGCTGTTGCGCCAGACCAAGTCCGACTTGCCATCGCTGTTGAAGTCGCCGGTATGGATCACCGACCAGTGCGAACAAAGGGCTTGTGTTGCTCAATCCCGAACTGGTCACATAGGCAGGCCCGTCCATCAGCCACATGCGCCGTTTCACCATTGCTCGAGTTGCGCCAGATCAGGTCGGTCTTTCCGTCGCCGTTGAAGTCGCCGGATTTTGTAATCGACCAGTTGGGGTCGTTGTGGATGACGCCACCGCCCGTGATGTTGCTTCCGTTCATCAGCCACATCAGCTTCTCTCCGGTCGCGCTATTGGCCCAGAGGATGTCTGTCCTGCCGTCGCCGTTGAAGTCGCGCCGCGCCCGGCCGGGCGCGAGGTCGCCTCGGGTCCGATAAACTTGCCGAACGCAGCGGGGGAGTTACCCACGGCCACGGTCGCGACGACCGTGTTAGTCGCGGTGTCGATCACCGAGACATTATTGGATGACCCATTGGCGACATAGACCCGTGTCCCGATGCGGTTCACGTCGATCCCGTAGGGGGCCATCGCCCACGGCCACAGTCGCGACGACAGTATTGGTCGCGGTGTCGATCACCGAGACGCTATTGGACAGCGTATTGGCCACATACACTCGTGTGCAGGCGTTATTCACCGCGACGCCACTCGGGGCGTTCCCACGGCCACGGTAGCAATGACATTGGTGTCCGCGCGTCTGTCGAGCACCGAGACGTTGTTCGACGATGTATTCGCCACGTAGACTCGTTCGCTAGCGTAATGTGGCAATAGGCGACTCCCGTCGGACCGGTGCCAACGGGGCGGGACGCTTCGAAACGGGGGGTCCATGTTTCCAACACCGCGAGGGAGTTTTCAAACCTTTGGGTCACATAAAGGCGCGATTCTTTATTTGGGCGATACCAGTCGGGGCGTCGCCGACGCCCACGGTCGCGGTAACGGTGTTGGTCGCAGCGTTGATCATCGAGACGTTGCCGGACAACGGACTGGTCACAAAGGCTGCACGGCCATTCATCTGGCGCCCGAAGGACACCCCAGACGGCCCACTGCCGACGGGAACCGTCGCGACGACCGTGTTGGTCGCCATGTCGATGACGGAGACGTTGTTGGACAATCTATTGGCCACATAGATTCGCGGGCCGAGGTAATCTACAGCGATACCGAACGGGCCGTCGCCGACGGGAACCGTCGCGACGACCGTGTTGGTCGCCATGTCGATTACCGAGACGTTGTCGGAACCGGTATTCGTGATGTAAGCGAAAGGCGCCGCTCGCACGAAGCACGGCAACATGACGCCTATCACCAAGCCGATCAGGATCCGGAACAGGGTGCGCATGGCTACTCCTTTCAATCTGGGGCCGATGATCCGCCGGACGACGGATGGCCGCAGGTGGCGCATAAATGTCCCCACTACGCGCCTGCTATCAACGTGCTGCATTGACGCCCGTCAACGGGGCGTCAGAAGAGTACGTCTTGGGCTTGGTATGGGTAAGGATTCCGGCAAGTGCAAAGAGTTGCGCCAAGCTTTAGTGGTTCTGGAACGCCCGCAATGCGTTGAAGGACCCGTCCATCGGCTCCCGCAACTCCGGCGGTCCAGTGATCTCCCACTCCCGGTAGCGTGCAGCAATCCGGTGCCGCTTCTGCGCAGCCGCTTGCTCGCCAGCTTGCTGTTCGGCTTCAGCTACCGAACCGGTCGCGTTCACTCGCGCGCTTGCGGTGATGATGGCCGGAGTGAACCTGGCGAGCGTCGTGCCGGCTTGGCGCGCCTCCCGGACCCATCCGTTTACCGCGCTGCGCTATCACTGAGCGCGGGGCGCGCGCGGAAGCCGCGGCCGCTCAAAGGATGATGATGGGCGGCTTGCAACCGTCGACCAGCGGATGGACGCCCCAGTCGTTGCGCGGGTCGTCGCGGCTGCCGCCCTCCTCCGCCTCCTCGGCGTCTTTAATCATGCCGCACAAGTACTGACGATAGCTCTCCACACTCGCCGCATTGGTGAAATCGACCGTGGTACCGGTCGTCGGGTCGAACACGACGTAATCGCTCCAGTCGAGATCGGCGTCCGGCACGTCGATCTCCTCGCGCTCCTTGATGATCTCGCAGTGGCGCACCGGATGGATCTCGTTCCAGCCCGCGTGCAGCGAGTCGTAGATCCACTCGCCTTTTACGACGACTAGGTCCCCCCGGGTCAGCGTCGCCAGGTCCTTGCTGACGTCCAGGGGATTGCCCGGGTTGGGGGCCTGGCTCGGTGCGCGAAAGTCCCGGATGCCGCCGATGAGCCCGATCAGGAGGGCAATCATGGCGAGAATGAAGTCGGCCGGCCACGGCAGGTAGAAGGCGAGGGTCAGGAGCGCCAGGATCACGTACATGTACTCGCGCAGTTGGTAGATCCCGTCGCCTTCGAACTCGCAGTGCAGCTCGTCCCGGTAGTGCTCCCGGGTCGTGTAGCCCCTCCCGATGTTGGTGATCTTGACGTTCACGTCGGTAAGGTATTCCTGCCCGGGCGCGAGCAGCAGGTTCATCGTGAAGTCGTCGTCGCCGCCCTTGAATTTGTCGGACAGGCCGTGCGACTGGACACGGCCGATGATCGCGCAGTTGCGATCGGCTTCGTCGAGGCAGATCAGGCGTCCCTCGAGCCACCACGTCAGGAACGCGATGATGGCAAGGACGAGGCCGATGGCGGTGAGGATAGCGGGCTTGGACGAGAGCGGCGTGGCCGCCGCCACGATCGCCAGCGTGACAACCGCGAGGAGCGCCAGCACGCCGCCGGCGATGAACAGCTTGCCCACCCAACCATTTGGACTGGCATCGGTGAAGCTGCCGGGGTCCACGCACTTCGTGTACTGTTTGAACGCCATGGTCAGGCCTTCTCGACGATCAGGGTGACGCCGCCGGCATACCGCCCGGCGCCCGAGACTGCGTTGATGTTGAAGGGCTGCTGTCCGATGAACGCCGCCGGCGGCTCGATGGTCACCGCGATGTCGACCGCCTCATCCGGCTGCAGAATGGCATGGTCGGGACTGAGAGCGACGCTCCATCCCGCGGGGATCGGGAACGCCGCCTTCTGGTGCCGGCGCTTGATCTCTTCCCAGCGTTGATCGTTCGTCAGCGTGCGATCCGGAGCCGCCGCGCAGTCCGGCTGGGCCGGCAGCGTATAGGTGTCGACCTCGAGCTTGAACCGGTCGGGCCGCTTGAACAGGTTGCGCAGCGAGAAGACGTAGACCGCCGGCGAATGGGCGGCGACGACGTCGATGTTGTTCTGCCCGAGGTTGTTCCTCGGGTTCATGTCGCCGTCACAGTCGAACGCCACCTGGATGCAGTAGTGGCCGGCGGGCGGGGTGATCCACTTCACGCGTGCATGTGCAGGATGGTTGGCGCCGCCCTTCACGCCGACGCTCACGAAGGTGCTGGCGATGGGCGTCAGCGTCGTGCCGGCACCGAACGAGAGGAAGCCGATATCGACCTTCATGCCGACCACCGGCGCATCGTAGGAATTGTTCCAGATCGTCGCGTCGATCTCGTACTCGGTGTTCGGAAGGAGGCTCGACTCGGGGACGACGACGCCGTTCTTCAGCACGACGATGTCGGGGTTGTCCCAGGTGACCGCGAGGCCCAGCTCGAGCAGGTACTTCTGCGAGTAGATCAGCGGGTCGGGCCGATGGAAGGAGGGATGATCGACCTGGCCGCAGCCGGTATTGGTGGCGTTGGTCTCGCTGTGCAGCCGCTTGCGTCGCTCGCACAGGACGTGGACGAGTTGAATCAGCCGCTGCACGATGTGCACGAGCGCCAGCAGCCACTTGTAGGTGATCGCCTGGACCAGCTCGATGAGGGTGCTGACAATGAATTTCATCGTGACGGACCTTGAGGGCTGCCGTTGCCTCACGTGCCCACCGCCGGCGAACCGTCGGCGAGTCCATGCCGGACTCGCGAGGCGAGAAGATACTACTCCCGATCGGGCACCGTGTCCCGTCGCGACCCAGGACGCCGGTATTGCCCGGTCGCCAGCGTGGGAGCGCCGCGGACGGCCATGTCGCTGCCGCCGTTGATAACTGCCGACCGTTCCCCATCAAAGCAGCGATCGCCCCGGTCCCGGCCGCCTGCGGTCGCGAGCCACCGACAGCGACTCCGGCGCCGACACTCCGATACCCACGTTGATGTCGCTCGCGCTCGCCGAACTGCACAAAGGGGCCAGGCTCGCTATTGGGTCCGACATACCGGCCAATCTGCGGATCGGAACTGCACAAAGGGGCCAGGCTCGCTATTGGATCCGGTGTGGGCTGCTGCCAATCCCAAAGTCGAGCCTGGCCCCTTTTCCTCTTCTCGCGCGGGCGTTAACCTCGGAGCACGGCAGATTCCGTGCTCATTGTTGGGTCCGCAAATCTTGACGGCCCCACCAGCGAAGCAAAGTGGATTGACGAACGTCGATCCTGTTGTTGTCGGAGAGGACATCATTTCCGAGTTGCGTCAGGTTTATCTGGCACCGCGCTGGATAGCTGGCGGTTTCCGAACAATTCAGATCAACGAGCCGAAATTCCTCTGACAACTCTTTTAGAAGGCGAAACAGAACAACATCGGTGTCAATGAATAGGGGTGTATTGCTCCGCTCGTGAATGAATCCGCCAACAAGCCGTGCGACAGAGACACTGCTCGCCGCACCGTAAAGCGGTCTGAGCAAGTCGTTGACGAATGGGGGTAGCCCGTTTTGAAGAAATGGGTAGCGGTCTTTCGCTGATTCAATAGCCGATAGCCATCGAGGCAAAGCAGCGGCCTCGCTCGCAAGAATTCCCGGTAGCTCGTTGAGCTGGCCCTCCAGATGTGCCTTCCACACCCGCTTGCAAAGGTCAATTTCGTCCGCGCGAATGGACCGCACATCGGAGGCCATCGTGTCTTTGCCGGCTTCCGAATCAAGGAACAGTGGATGGTCGTCTATTGCTCTCGGAAGAAGAACATGAGTGTTGCCCGTTACGAGGCGATCAACGATCGCAATAGCCCAGGCCATTCCTAATGTGCTGTCCAAGAATGCTTCGGGCCAAATGACGAAATCGGTTCCCGGGGCGCCATTCACCGCGGTTTTTAGCAGATCAAAATCCTTGATCGGAGGTAATTGCAGGGTGCCTTGCCAAAACGCATTTCTCGGCGAATCGTCGTCCGCTTCGGCACACGGTCCCCAACTGAGGCTGTCCTGCAACACCAAGAGCCGTGATCTTGGTATGCCGGCGCGTATCAGCGTCTCCGCACAGAGGTCTCCTCTCACTACATGCAACGGGGCTGACATCACTCGCACCGAACCCAGAGGTCCATGCCGCCGCCTTCAGATATGTTAATCCTGGGCGGCCAGTTGCCTCCCTGTCCCTGGCACCGTCGCATGCACTGAGTACAAATCGACGATCCGCCCGGCCGCCATCTATCCAGGCCGTTGTCGACGCAACGATTGTAGCCCTCGATGCAAGGATCTTTGTCCTTGCACGTGTAATACAAGACCGCTCCGCCAACGATAACTGCGCCCGCGATCCAGCACGGCGGGCCACAGGCGGCGATAGCAGGAGCAGCAAGGATCGCTTGCGCTTGTAACCCCATCGGGTCGGTGCGCCTGAGTGGATCAAAGACATAGGCGTAGGTGTTCAATCCACCCTTCAGGCCGATTGGATCAGATTCGAAGTATCGACCGGTAGAAGGATCGTAGTCCCTAATGTAATTGTAATGCGTCGCCGTCTCCGCATCATAGTACTGGCCGGGCAGTACTCGAATAGACCCCTCCAGTAAATTGCACCTTTGTAAGGGCGATCGCATACCGACTCTCCGGTCCGACCGGTCAGAGCAGCTCGCGAAACTGCTCGATCGTAAGGCCAGCGTCGCGAACGATACCGCCCATTGTGATGGCGTTGACAGGGTTGTGGCGAGGAATGGTCAAGATGCGTGAACCATTGCCCATGACAACATGCTTCCCTTGGCGAAGGATCGCAAATCCAGCCTTTTCGAGCGCTCGTACTGCGTCAAGATGATTGACGCCAGGAAGCTTCGGCAAGGCTCAACCTGCCACTTCGACGACCCGAACGTCTTCGCCGCGGAGCTGCTCGTCGACAACCGACAAGTACTCGATGATCGCCACCCGAATGTTTTCCAAGGCCTCCGCCTCATTTGCACCTTGCGACCAGCAGCCCGGAAGTCCAGGAACTGAAGCAGCAATGCCCTCATCCGACCGGTGAAGCGCAACCTTATATTTCATGGAAACCTCCGTACATCAGTCAGTATAGCGCGCTGCACTGTGTTCCCGAAGGAACCTGGTTAGACCGCTTCCATCGCTTGCTCCCGTGGATGGAACTTGCGGTGCATCGCCCGCAGATCGTTGATAGTCACCCGCGTGTAGAGTTGCGTAGTCTCCAAAGACGCGTGCCCGAGCATTTCCTGTAGCTGCCGGATCGGCGCGCCGTTGCGCAGCATGTGGGTGGCGCAGGCATGGCGCCTATGCCGATCTCGGCATAGGCGGCACAGCTTCGCCACGCACCTGCTGGAGCAGAAGGTCGACATCCGCGTCATCCAGGTGCTGCTCGGGCACCAGAAGTTGGAGACCACGGCCCTCTATGCGCAGGTGGCCACCGACCTGCTGCGCGAAGTGACCAGTCCGCTGGAGCGCTTGCCCACCGCGTAGCGCCTACGCATGGGGCGCTCCGCCCTGGAGGTCGCGGACATCTTCCGCGCCCACGGGCACGCTTGGCGGCAAGCGCAGCACGGCCACTTGAGCCTCGGTCAGCTCAAGGTGATGTCCGCCATCGAACAGTGCCGCAGCGCGGCGCTGGGGGGACACGTACTGCGCTGCGACGCCTGCGCGCAGGTGCAGATCGCCTACAACTCCTGTCGCAACCGGCATTGCCCGAAATGCCAGAGCGGCGCGGCCAAGCGCTGGCTCGACGCCCGGCAGGCCGATCTGCTGCCGGTGGAGTATTACCACGTCGTGTTCACGCTGCCGGCGCCGATTGCCGCCATCGCCTACACCAACAAGACGGTGATCTACGACCTGTTGTTCGCGGTCGCCGCGGAGACGTTGCGCACCATCGCCGCCGATCCCAAGCATCTCGGCGCGCAGGTCGGCGTGACCCTGGTCCTGCATACCTGGGGGTCGGCGCTGACGCACCATCCGCATGTGCACGGCATCGTGCCGGGCGGGGGCCTTGCCGCCGACGGTGAGCGCTGGGTCCGGTGCCGCCCGGGCTTCTTCCTGCCGGTGCGGGTGCTGTCGCGGTTGTTCCGCCGTCGCTTCCTCGAGGAACTGGCCACGGCGCATCACACCGGCCGGCTGCAGTTCTTCGGCGAGTTCGCGGGACTGGCCGACGCGCGGGCGTTCGCCGCCTGGCTCGCACCGCTGCGCGAAGTCGAATGGGTCGTCTATGCCAAGCGCCCCTTCGCCGGGCCGGCCGCGGTGCTGGCCTATCTGTCCCGCTACACGCACCGGGTGGCGATCTCGAACCAACGCCTGCTGGCACTCGACGACCGCGGCGTCACCTTCCGTTGGAAGGATTACCGCGCCACGGGCAGGACGCGCCACAAGACCATGACGCTAGCGGCCGACGAGTTCATCCGCCGCTTCCTGTTGCACGTTCTGCCCGGCGGCTTTCACCGCATTCGCCACTACGGGCTGCTCGCCAACGCCGCACGCCGCGAGCATCTCGCCCGAGCGCGCGAACTGTTGCACGTCATTCCGGCCGCGACCGAATCCCATCCGCCTGGGGCGCCGGTAGCCACTGTCCAACCTACCTTCGTCTGCCCGCACTGTGGTGCCGCGATGAGCATCGTCGAGACCTTCGCCCGTGGCCAACCGATCCGCGCGCCGCCGACCTTGCGAGCTGCAGCATGATCACCGGCATCGGTTGCTTCGACGGTGCGTCCGCTCTTCGTCGGCTACCGCCGATAGCGGACGCTATCGCCTTACACTGCCGTAACGTCGTTTCTCGCTCGCTGCGTCATCCAAGACTCCGGCCCTGCGCCGCGGACACCCGGCATCTGCGCGATGTCACCTTCCGGTCGCGCGGCCCGATGGCAACATCCGGCCGGACCGAGAACCATCGAATCCCCATAGCGGCTTAGCTTCCCCGAACGGCATCGGGGCATGCCGCGGTTTCCTCCCTTGAGGCTTGTGCGACGCCTGCCCGCGTAGCGTCATCACGCCCTCGCACGTCTGCGCGTCAGGGCAGGCGTCGCACAACCCTGAACAGTAGCCGCCATTGGGCGTTCGGTCCAAAATCGCCCGAGGACGGACGTACCACACTGGAGGCAGAACGTGAGCGCTATCGCACATAGAGTTGTGAACATCGACGAGGTGAAACTCGAGCATTTCGCCAAGGGCGAGAAGTTCGAGTGCAACGCGGTACGAATCGGGCCGCTGCTAGGGGCAAGGGATCTCGGCTATTCCTACGATGTCGTGCCCCCAGGCAAGCGCTCATGCCCGTTCCACAGTCACCGCGGCGAAGAGGAAATGTTCTTCGTCGTGCGAGGTACGGGGTTGCTGCGTTATGGTAACGAGACGCGGCCCATAAGGGCCGGCGACGTGATCTGCTGCCCATGCGGCGGTCCCGAGACTGCCCACCAAATCGTCAATGACTCTGACACGGAACTTGCCTACCTCTCGGTAAGCACGATGCGTCCGGCAGAAATCTGCGAATACCCGGATTCGCAAAAGATCGGCGCCTTCGCAGCCGAGGTACGCCACATGACCCGTGCTGGCGACGGCATAGACTACTGGGCAGACGAAGCCTAGGTGCTGAAGGGCTGCTTATGCGGCAAGGACCGACTGCCTGGGGTCGACTGCGGGCAAAGGCAACTCGCGGCCCCTCGCTGCCAGTCAAGTTGACGCCAACATTGGCTGCAATGCTGCTGCGGCCGTTCAGCCGTTACTGATCAATGGGCGCGTTCGGCCATGACCGGCCCATCGCCGGTTCCACTGAGCAGCCACTCAAGGGGCAACTTCACTCCAGAAGCTGACCGATAACCGACTCAAGCAAATCAGCCAGAGCGTTCGCCATCGATACATGAAATCCCGGTCAATTCAACAGGACGCCGCTATACAGCACACGGCAGCGCCCGCCCAACCGACCCGCTCAAGAGAAGAGTCAATCGGCTTGTCCGTGGGAGTTGGTGACTCCGCTCATGCTTATCGACCGAGATTGCTCGACATGAACTCGATCAAATCCTTGGTGCTCTGCTCGGCTACCTGTCTATTGGGTCGATTGGTGTTATTGCAACCACGTCCGTTGCAAGCCAATTTTTCGAAGAAACTGGCCCCCTTTTCTTGATCCCAGCCATGAGTCGCATCAGGGTAAACCTGTATGGAGAACGCTCGTTGCTGGGATTCAGGCAGTGCTTTCACGGCGTCTTCGCAAGACTTCGGATCCCTGTTGTCATAGTCATCATTTGCCCCAGCATAGATTCGTATCGGCGCCCCGGTCCACTCCATCCATGCTTCTGTAGGTACCGGGGATTTGCGTCCCTGAGCATTTGCTTTCAGGAGCCAGCAAATCGGATAGAAAGGCGCATGGATGGCAAATTGCTGACCGGACTTCCCATAGGTCTTGTTAGCCCAAGTCGTTGCAGCCGCAAGTGCAAGTAGCCCGCCAAATGAATACCCGGCGACACCAATGCGCTTGGGATCGATGTCAGGATTAGATGCAAGGTAGTTCAAGGAGCCAAATAGTTCGGGCAGATAAGCCGCAGGCCCCCCTGCCTTAGCAGAGCCATGAGTTGGAAACATGCGTAACTCAAGGATGGCAAACCCGGCTTTTTGAAGTGCCTGAGCGTAGGCGGAAGTTCCCTCGTGCTCGTCGGACCATCCCCAGGCACTGTGCAGAAGCACAATTGCAGGTGATTGGGCCCCTAAACTCTGAGCGCTTGGACGGGAGTAGATCGCCTCTACTTTCTCTGAGACGGCACCGCCACTGGTTTGTGCTAATGGGAAACTAACAAGTTCCTGTGCATGAACAACAAGTGGCACGTAGCCCAGCAGGCATCCAGCCAAGAGTCTACGAAAACAGCCGAACACATTCTTCTCCGGTCGCATTTGTCGCCTCCGTCACAATTGAGTATGAAGCTTTAGAACAGGATGTCGAGTCCTACTTCCACAACTGTTCCAGGCTCTGTGAGTCGTAATTGAATCTCACAACTGTCCGGCTAAACCCCAAGCAGAATCAACTGGTTGGGGTTGACGAGGTCGTTTGAGTGGTGGGCTGTTTCGGTAAGGGCCTGTTGTAAAGGCATTTTTTCGAAGATGGTCACCGAGATGATCTGTAGCAGCGTGTAGAGCGAGGCATCGAGTTGAAGTTCTTTCTTGACGATAGCGATGAGGACGTAGGTGGCCACGGCGCACCACACCTGCGTCTTCACCGCGTTCTCGCTGTTGCCCAGGAAATGCTTGATGCGCAGGTGCTGCTTTATCCACTTGAAGAACAACTCGACCTGCCAGCGGCTCTTGTACAGTGCGCAGATGGTCAACGCCGGCAGCGCCGTGTTGTTGGTCAGGAAGACGAGCGTCTTGCCCGACTCGGGGTCCTTGAATCGAATGCGCCGCAGATGCTCGGGATACTTCTTGGCCGAGTAGTAGCCATTGAGCATCACGCGTTGGTCGCAGAGCACACCCGTGGCGCGGTCGGTGGTCGCCGAGTACACGCGTCGAGCATCCATCGTCGACTTGGCGCGCGTCACGAAGAAAGCGCCGGCCTGATGCAGCGTGTACAAGCGCGAGAAGTCCAAATAGCCGCGATCCATCACGTAGAACGCGCCAGCCTCCATTGCCAGCATGTCCAGCACGTTCACGTCGTGCAGCTTGCCGTCGCTGATGTGGATGAACGCGGGCATCGCGCCGCGCAGGTCCAGCAGGGTGTGCAGCTTGATGGCGGCCTTGGTCGAGCGAAACGGCGCCCAATCGAACAGGCTCAGGCACAGATCGATGGTACTGGAGTCCAGCGCGTAGACGGTGTTGTCCAGCTCGACGCCGAGCGAGTCGTTCGCGTAGAGCTTGCGCGCGCGCCGGATCAGCACCGCGGCCAGGTCGGCCCAGATATGCCAATCCCGCAGTTCGTTGGCATCGGCCAGCGTGGAGCGCCTGACCGCCGAGCGAAAGCCCATCGCGTAGAGCTTGGCCGCATTGGCCGACAGGCTCGCCTCGACATCGCGCAGGCTCTCGCGCCACGTCAGCTGCGCGAAGGCCATCGCCCGGAACTGCTCGGCGCACGACAGCGTGCGCGCACCGGCGTTGCCCGCGTAGCGTTGCACGATGCGGCCGAAGCTGGTCCACGGCACGAACTCCATGACTTGAGCGAACAACGTCTTGCCAACATACATGCGTACTCCTCGGGGCGGTCAACCCGGGGAAAGTACGCGATTCTTGGTAATCGAAGTTCAAGTCGGCACCAAACAAAATCGGCCTGGAACCCGCGCCAATGCTTGATCTCGGGCTCGGGACATGTCATTTAACCGGACAGTAGTGATTGAATCTCTGGACACATTGCGACCGTTCATCTCAACAACCTGCCGCTGGAACATCCCAGCCATCATTGACCGCTGTGGGTCGGGTCCGGTCTGCCGCCTCACCGCGCCGAACGGCGGCTCGACGAATCATACCGGCCGTTTGCGCTCGGATGACCGCTGCATGTCCGGCAGCGGTCAGCCGCATCGGCAAGGCGGGGGTCTCTGACCGGCCATTTGCGGTCCTTCGGCAGACCGGCTGTATTTCGCGGTGAGCAGACGTTGGGTTGGTTTCCACGACACGTAGTGACCGTATCAATTCGGTACTGCTGCTCGCCCTCCACGATGTGTTCCCGTTCCGCTGCGCCAGTGGCGCCGCGATGCGGATCGTCGCCTTGATCACCGACCCGACTACCGTCCGGGACATCCTCGTCCACCTTGGCGAGCCGACCACATCACACCTCGGGTCACGCCCACCCGTGGCCCCCCGCCAGGCGAACCGGCCGGATACCTCCTCTGCTCTCCCCCATTACAATCCCTCCGCTAGTCCCATCAGTGCAATGTGTACTGACCCGATACAGACGCTTGACCCGTGCCACCGGCTGCCACACACTCAGCGTCGCGCGGTTGAAATGCCTAACCGTCCATCGCGGGCGTTCGCCGGATTGGGGCTGGCGCTGCACGGCATGCTGGCCGCGCAGTTCCTTCCACTCGCCTGGCAATTCTTTGCAAGTCTCCGCTGAAACCCGGGCGGCATCGCGTCGGGGAGGTCTTCATGGAAACGAAGAGCGACACCGCGAACGAGGCGCCGAACGTGCCTGAGCAGAAGCGGGATCGGCCGGCGACATACACCACGACGCTGCTCTTCGACACGGAGAACGGCGTCAAACAGTCGCCGCCCAAGCGGCAAGACATCGTCATTACACCAGGGCTCGCCAAGGTCTTCGTGCGAGCTGCGCATACCAGCGCCAACGACAGCAATGACCCGCCGCTCGCGTTCAGTACCCTGCTCGTCGCACTGCTGGTGGATGAAGATGGCTGGCTGAAGCGTCACTTCGAGACCTGGGAGGTGCGCTTCGACGAGATCGCCACTCATCGCCGCTACAGCGAGCCGTCGCTGCGTAGCCTCAGCGAGGTTGATCTGAAGCCCGAGTACCTCACCACCATCTCCGCTCGCGCCGCCCTGGACGAGGCGATACGCATCGCGCGGCTCACCACACGCGGCACGACGGTAGACATGCGCCATCTGTGCGCGGCGTATCCCGTTCTTTCGAAATGGCACCTGCAGGACTTCGCGAAGTTCAACATCGACCGCCTCCAGTGGGCGCGCGCGTTTGGCGGAGAGATGGCGCAACGCTTCCCGAAGGAGCGGTCCTACTGGGGCTCCTACGCCGATCGCGCATCGCCGGTGCCGCTGACCTCGTTCAGCGCGGACGTATACACCGAGGAGGACCTGCTCGGCATCGACCGCAGCGTCGACGCCCTCGCGCTGCTCATCGCTTCCACGCGCACGGTGACGCCGCTCGCCATCGGCGTGTTCGGCCCGTGGGGCTCGGGCAAGACCTTCTTCATGCGCCATCTGCAAAAGCGCATCGTCGGCATCCGGCGGGACGAGCAGGCGCGCATCGAGTCGTGGATCGTCAAGCGCAACGACCGCACGGCAAAGCCGGAAGACGCGCCGCTGTACTTCGGTGAGATCGCGCAGGTCGAATTCAATGCCTGGCACTACAATGAGGGCAACCTCGTCGCCAGCCTAGTCGAGCATCTGTTCCGCAACCTGCGCGTGCTGCCGAACGAAGGCGACGAGGAACTCGCAAAGCGCCGCGCCGAGATGCTGAAACAGCTCAAGGTGCTCACGAGCGAATTGTCCACGGTCGACGAGACGATCAATGCGGCGCAAAAGAATGTCGCTGAGGCGAAGGCCAGCGTCGAGCAGGCGAGCGTGGAGGCCGAGAAAGCCCGCAATGACGTGCGCGAAAAGGCGAACGCCATCGAGACGCAGAACGCGGCGCTTGTCACGGAACGCCAAAAGCTCGACGACGCCATCCGAACAATCGAGTTGCAGCCGAACCAGGTGGACACCGACGCGGTCATCGCCGTCGCGTTGGGACCCCTCGCGCCACTGCTCGGGGAGGTGCGCAAGACGTTTGCGGCCGCTCGGGATCAGGCGTTTGATTGGAAAGAGTTCGCGGCGCGTGTCTTTTCGACCAAGGGCCTCGTCGTTGTCGCGTTATTACTGATTGCACCGTTCGTTCTTTGGCTGACGCACGTCCTCGAGGGTCAGTGGGCGGCCTTCACCGCCTCGATGGCGGCTGCGTTCGCCGGCTTTGGGAGCGCGCTCGACATACTCAAGCGCCGCCGGACCCAGTTCGAAGAGAAGCTCGCGGAGCTCGAAGCAGAGCAGCAGAAACGGGTTGCGCAAGCCAGGAGCGCCATCGAGGCCCAGCACGCCAAGTTGGCCCGGAAAGCCGAAGAAGAGCTTAGGGCGCTCACCCAGACGCTCGACTCACAGCGCAAGGCGCTGGCCGAACAAGAGGCCAAAGTCAGCAAAGCCGCGCAACAGCTCGCCGCCCGCGCGCGCGAGCACGACGCGAAACTGGCCGAGCGGGTCGAAGCGGAGAAAAAGTTGCGCGTGACCGAAGCCGAGCTCGAACGGCTCTCCAGCGCGTTGCTGCTCGAGGAGTTCATTAAGGACCGGTCCAGCACCGACGAGTACCGCAAGCAACTCGGCTTCCTCGCGCTGGTGCGCCGAGACATCGAGCGCCTCTCGAACCTGATCGACGCGGCGAACAAGAGCTGGCTCGCAGTCGACAACAACGGCCAGCCTCCCCTGCTGAATCGCATCGTGCTCTACATCGACGACCTCGATCGCTGTAAGGAGAGCACCGTGCTCGCCGTTCTCGAGGCGGTACACCTGCTGCTCGCGTTTCCGCTATTTGTGTGCGCGGTGGCGGTCGATCCGCGCTGGGTCGAAAAGTGCCTGCGCAGAGCGCATTGGCAGCTCTTTGACGCTGACAAGGCACCCCAGGATGAAGCCTTCAAGGGCCAGGAAACAGACAAAGAGGAGGACAAACCCAATAGCCACGACAATGCGCCGCGCGCCGACGCGAGCGACATCAAACTGAGCGCCCCCGCGACCGTAGGGGACTATCTCGAGAAGATCTTCCAGATCCCGATCTGGATGTCGCCGATTGGCACTCGAACGCGCACAACGCTGGTCAACTCGTTGCTGGGCCCTACGGCCGCGCCGGCGCCTAGGGCGGGCGGGGCTGCGCAGCGTGGTACGTCACCTGATGCAACCCCTGGCGCCGCCGAGGGTGGTGCTTTCAATGTGCTCGTTGCAAAGGCCCGGGAAACGCCGGACCCGCTGCGCATCTCGCCCGAGGAAACGGCGTTCGTCGACCAGATCGCCGCGCTCCTTAGTGACCGCCCGCGCGCGCTCAAACGCTTCGTCAACATCTACCGGCTGCTGAAGGCGAGCCTTCCTGACATCGAGCGAGCCACGTTCGTGGACGCCTCGCCATCGAGCGCCTACCGCATCTGCTTGAGCCAGCTCGCGCTTTTTACGAGCCACCCGCAGCTCGCCCCCTCACTCGTGGCCGCAATAGGGAAACCGAATGACGACCTGGATGTCCCGGTGTCGAGCCCGACGCCCGACGATACGAGTCTCCAGGCCTGGTTCGACCACCTCGCGCAGCCGCGGGATCCCCACGTGGAGTCGGCGCTCCAGCTCATCCCGAATCGCGACGCCCTGCTGCTCGAATCGTTTCGCCGTTGGCTGCCGCACACCAGCCGCTACCTGTTCCATCGCACGGATTGATGGACCGCGGTGACTTTCACGCGCTCGCCCGGGCGCGGCAAGGCAGCCAACTCACGGACGTCGACTGACGACTCGATGCGCATCGCCTTCGTGCCAAGATCGTTCGCGCCTGCCGCTCCGACGATCAGATCGGGCCAAACCATGGAACTTTTCGTGCGAAGTCGTCGTCGCTCATCGGTCGCTGCAGGCTGCCGGGTCGGCGCGACGATGCGCTCATGGCCCTGGCGGCCGATCCGGCGGCGACACGCACAACCGCCACGGCCATCCAAACCTACCTCCAGACCTTGTTGCCTCAGCGTGCAGCGACGATCCCGCTCGCTGACCGGCGACCATTCCTGATCGATTCGTCCAATCTCCTGGCAAAGAACGCGGTCGCGATGGTGGAGAAGGTATCGGTAAACGTCTCCGCAGCCGATCGCCTACGGCAGTTGTTGCGGCGTCCAGGCTGCGGTCGGATGTTGGGTGATGTTGAAGTGCACCAGTCGACGCGAGCCGTGCTCGATCAGCACCGGGACGTAGAACAGCCGGAACGTCGCCGTGACCTCGACGAAGAAGTCACAGGCGACGATCGCGCGCGCGTGATTGCGCAGGAACGTCGACCAACGTTGATCGCCGCGCGGACGCCCCGGCGGACGCTTCGGCATGTACTTGCGCACGGTACGCGGTGAGACCCGCAAACCGAGCTTCAGCAGCAATTCGTTGGCAATCCGCTCCTCGCCCCACAGCGGATTCTCGGCGGCCATGCGCCGGATCAGTTGGCGCAGTTCTAGAGGAATCGGCGGACGGCCCGGCCTGGACTTGGAGCGCCAGAACAGGCGCCAGCCAGCCCGGTGCCAGCGGACCAATGTCTCCGGGCGCACCACGACCAGGGCGTCGCCCCAGTCAAAGAGCCGGGAAAGCAATGCCAGCGACACCCGCGCCGCGGCCTCAACGCGCCTTGGCTTGACGCCGCGCTACTGGTACAGCGCAAGTTCCCGACGGAGAAAGAGGTTTTCCGCTTCCAACGATTGCCGAGCCCTGAGCGGTGGCACAAGGAGGCCGGCCAGATCGGCAAGTTACCGGAGGACGATTCGAGCCAACGCGATCATGGGACGATCATGCCAGAGCGCGGCAAAGTCGCGCCGCGAGGTCAGTCCAGGCGAGATCGAATGTTTGCGGAGGACAGCCGTCGCTCGCGTCCGAAGTGGTCAGCGCTCGATGCGCGCCGACGTGTCGATGGAAAGGCCGTCGCCATGCGCCCATTGCGCCATCGCCCGCGCGCATTCAGCATCTCGACACCGGAATATTCACGTGCTTCGCCACGTGGTCCGGCGCTACGCTTCCAACGCACAAGATCACGTTGACCTGGCGCCCACCCGTACGGTCGGCATTGCTCCATTGCGGATGCGGCATATTCGACTTTAGTGCTAACACCAGATTCCAATCTACGGCCAGGGCACAGCTTCCGTAAGGCGCAGTTGCAACCAAAGCGCTGCACGCGCTGCACCGGAGACAGGCCTCATGGAGCTCCTTAGGACGCAGGACCGTCGCGGCGCATTCGCATAGAGAAGTGAACACCTCAGATTAAGCGAAAAGGAGAATTGCCATTGTGGAGACACGGAACCAGTGCAAACGAATGTACGCGCCAAAACGCTATCGCTTCGTGCGTTACAGACGTTGTCGCTATAGACAGCATTTGGACGGCATGCGACATATCAACCCGACGGGACAGTAGGAGGGCACCGCTATGGCAGCAAGCGAAATAGGCATTGAGTGGGTCGACGACTACCACAGTTGGATGTGGCCCGACTTGATGAATTGTCAGGAGGAGGCTGAGCGCTTCCAAAATCGGCTGAACGGCATCAGCTCGTTTAACTGGGGAGACGACCTCGCTTGGGACCAAGATTTCGAGGAGCAGGGGGCCAGCACCTGGCACCCAACCGGCGACGACACAATGTACGCAGACGCCGTTGACATCGTGTTCTACGCAGGGCATGGCGAGTCGTCCGGCCCCAAGTTCGGCGTCTCCAGCCACGACTCGGGCAAGGTAAAGCACTCGGAGCTTCGATTGGGTAACGGTGACTCGGAGTGGGCTGTCTTCGACGCCTGCTACGTCTTGAAAGAAGGGGGCAAGTACTACAACCACTGCTACGACATGTTCAAGGGATTGCATTACATCTTCGGCTTCCACACCGTGGTTGGCGACAGCCCCACCCGGGGCGAGATTTTCGCCGACTACCTCAATGCCGGCGAAACAGTTCGCAACGCGTGGATCAAGGCTTCCCAAGACAGCGAGCCTTCAAGCACAGAGTGGGCCTACCTTCGGGCCGGCAGCAGCGGCACCACCACCTACTCCGAGCAGTGGTTTTCCGCCGGCGCGGTGAGCAGCGACCCCGATCCCAACACCCAGACCATCTACTACCTCCGCGGCACATGCTGAGCAGCGGGTCGAGGCAGAAAGGAAACCGACATGGCTGACATCTTCACATTCCCCAAGATCGACAACAATCGACGAACCATCACCGCCGCGCTGACTCGCCAGCCCATCTGGGATGAAGATCGGTTGACGAAGACGATCAAGACCTTCGAGCTGAAAGAGAAGGAACGTCAGGACAGCTCGGGTCCCCGGCTTGTGATTCGCAGCAGCTCCAGTGAGCTGGAGATCTTTCGAACCAGCGACTCTCTACGATGGTCGAAAATCGACCAACGCGACGAGGAACCGGGGGAGCCGGTCAAGCTTCCGGCCGATAACGTGGCCGTAAGTCGGGCCGATGCGTTTCTTGAGCAGCGCGGCCTGGCTGATGCCAGCGCCGTCGTGCAATCGGTCACGCAGTCACATCATTCCCGGATCGGGAAGGGCAACGAGGTCTTTGTCAACCATCCGGTGGCGAAGCATGTCAACTATGAGTTTCGGGTTGACGAGCTGCGAGTCTTTGGGCCTGGAGCCAAGATGCAGGTGACCTTCAGCAACGAAGAGGCGCCAGTCCAGACCTACAAGTTCTGGCGCGAGCCAAGGCAAGGCAAGACACTCAACACGATCTCCTACGATCAAGCGGTCGAGCTAATCCGGAGCCATCCGACCTTCGCCACCATGGTTAGAGCCGGCGAGGCCAAAGTCGTCTTTGAACGGGTGCAGTTGGGCTATTACGCCTTCCCCGCCCGAGAGCGGCAGGGAATGCTGGTTCCCGTCTACCGCTTTGATGGAGCTGCTCACAGTCCACACGGTGAGCACTACCGTTTCAGCCGTTACGTTATGGCAGTGGCTCTCCCGCCAGCGGAGATCAAGGCGAGCCGCATGACCGTTCGCCACAACCAACCGGCAGTGTTCAGCTCCTAGCTTGGGTTTGTTTGCACGGCATTGTCAGGTTACCCAGCAGTCGCCAATATAGGCGACAGAAGGAGCACGGAAAAATGAGCGCACAAGACGAGGCATTTGCAGTCGTTCGGACCCGTCCCACAGGCAATTGACCCGCGGCGAGCGCAACTATTAGTAAGTTCGCCCAGCAGCTGGGTCGATGCGAAAAACGGGATAGTTCTCTGCGATCGCTTCGAAGGCGGAGATGGGCGCGTCGTAAGGGACCGGGAGGTGCTCGCGGCCACTCGTTGCGACTTGGCACCAGGCCTTGAGAATTGACGCTCGCTCCTTGGGCGGGATTTCGATGAGCGTGACCGGGCGCGATCGGCCCCGCTTGATGAACGCTTCTCCGCCCGACGCACGGACGTTCTTCACCCATTCCGAATTGTCGCCGAGCATTGAAACCACATAGCGTTGGCCTTTGTGGCTGGCGCCGACGAGGATAGTGGAGCAGAGTCGACCATCGCTCCGGCTCTTCACTTGCAACGTGAGCAAGAGATGTGGTGTCAGGCCAAGCCCGGAAACCCAGGCATAGGCGCTGTTCCAAATCCTTCCAAGGCGCGTCGGGCGCCAATTTCGGTAGAAGTAGCGTAGGTAACCGCTTCGTTCGGCCGGATCGTCAAGCAATCCCTTCATGCTTTCGTCCTCGACGGAATCAGCAATCTTTCGCAGTCTACAACCAGCACGCGACTGGCCGCTCAGGGTCATATGGGGCCGTCGGCAAGACTGCGTGACGCAGGCGGATTCCGCGATACTGCGAATCGCCACCCACGGCCGACTTAGCGGAGGAGGACCACGATGATCGGAGCAATGCTGGGAAAAATGCTCGTGCGAAGGGTCCTATGATGCAATCAATCAAGGCGACATGGCCGCCATCATGGCCAACTGGAACGACGAGGCGACGCTGACCTATCCGGGGAACCTCTCTGTAAGCGGCACTCGAAAAGGGAGGGATGCCATCGAAGCGTGGTTCCGGCATTTCATGGAGGCTGTTCCCACTCGGACTTCCAAGCTGTCGAGCATTTGTGTTCAGAACATCTTCGACATCGTCGGGACGAATGTCATCGCCGCCCAATGGGAGGACCGCCCGGTCAATCGTGCAGGCGAGTCGTTTCATGTGCAAGGCGTCACGGTCGCCACTTCTCGCTGGGGGAAGATCACCGCGTCGACGGTCTACATCTTCGACCCATCCGTGCTGCCCCGAATCTGGGGCGAGTGAGCGTCGCTGACGAGACTCGCACCGGCGCGCTGAACGTCTGCTCCTTGAGACTCCGACCGGCTGGTTTGGGTCGTTCAGAGTCAACTCCGTCCCGGCGCTGACCAGCGGCTCCGCGATCTACAGCGGACCTTGACGCATCGATGGCTGCAGCGGGTCACCCAGCGGCCACTCGGTCGAATCGCGTCAACGCCGGCAGCCGGCCAGCTCCAGCCGTTCGCGGTCGCAGCGGAAATTTACCGTAAGCAGCCGTCCTCACCAGCACGACGAAGTTGGATTTCGAAAAGGGGCCAGGCTCGATTGCTCCATCGATGCCCAACCGCGCGTCCCCGGAAGTCTGGCCCTTGGTCCCCACCGCCGCCAACCCTCCCGATTACCGCGTCCTTCTGTTCGGCAAATCCTGGAATGGCCGAACGCCAGGGTCGCCGCTGCGCGGTTGCGGCCCGAAATCGACGTTCAACTATTACTGACCCAAGCTCCCATGCGCGGGGTCGGATGCGTGAATGCGTGAGTTTCTTCCGTCGCGATCGTGCCTGACAGTAACCATCCCCCGGCAGAGCCGGGGGCTTTCGGGATTGCGGCCCCCTCAAAGGGGGCCAATCGCAATCCAACGTCAAGAGCCCCGTCAAATAGCCCGGTGCAGACTCACAAGGTCGGAACCCCCTCTCCGAATACTCCAGGAAACGTCGAACGACTACTGTCACCCCGGCAGAGCCGGGGGGTTTCCCGAATTGGCTAATGCAGTGCGTCGGGATCATCCGCGTTGCTGTGCAGACTCGCTGCAACGTGATCGAGCAGCGCGGCGATCGGTTGGGCATGCAGGGCCACGGGGCGGCGAACGACGACGCGTCCCGGCCGGGACGCCGGCGGGAAACAATCCGCTACACTCCCGCCTCGTTCCCGGCCGCTCGCGAAAGGTGGTTCCCGATGACAAGATTGCCGCTCCTTCCCTTTGTCCTCGCTTTGTTCCTCGCCGGCGCCGCCGGCGCACAGCCTGCGGCACCCCCGCCTGCCGAGGAATACAAGCCTTCGGTCGGCCAGGCCGGCAAGGATGTGATCTGGGTGCCGACGCCGGATGGACTGGTGACGCGCATGCTGCAGGCGGCCAAGACGACCAAGGACGACCTCGTCTACGACCTCGGCGCAGGCGACGGCAAGATCGCGATCGCCGCCGCCAAGGAGTTCGGCGCCACGGCGGTAGGCATCGAGTACAACCCCGATATGGCCGACCATGCGCGCGTCAACGTCAAGAAGGCGGGCGTCGAGGACAAGGTCACGATCATCACCGGCGATATCTTCGTCGAGGACTTCTCCAAGGCCACCGTCGTCACGATGTACCTGCTGCCGGAACTCAACCTCAAGCTCCGCCCGCGGATTCTCGCGATGAAGCCCGGTACGCGGGTCGCCTCGCACCAGTTTCACATGGGCGAGTGGGAGCCGGACGAGACGATGAAGATCGACTACCGCGACGCGTTCCTCTGGATCGTGCCTGCACGCGTCGAGGGCACCTGGACGCTCAAGGAGACCCGCGGGGGATTGGACGCGACGATCAACCTGTCGCAGCAGTTCCAGCGCATCGGCGGTACGGCGACGGTCGGCGGCAAGACGCAGCAACTGCTCGGCGCCTATTTGCGCGGCGCGAACGTCGGCTTCACGTTCGCGGGGCCCGACGGACGGCTCTACAGTGTGCAGGGCACGGTCGACGGCGATGCGATGAGCGGCGACCTGCACTGGATCGGCACGTCGAGCCCCTTCACCGCGCGCCGCGCCGCGAGCTAGCCGCTTCCGGCTCTCATGAGCGATCCCCGGGACGGCAGCGCCACGCCCGCGCCGGCGCTTGCACGGCGCGACGCCATTGCGATCATCGTCGGCATCGTGATCGGCGCCGGGATCTTCAAGACGCCGTCGATGGTCGCCGGCGTCACCGGCGATGCCGGCTGGCTGATCGTCGTCTGGGTCGCCGGTGCGGTCGTCTCGCTTGCGGGGGCGCTCTGCTACGCGGAGCTCGCCACGACGTGGCCGCACGCCGGCGGCGACTATCACTTCCTCACCCGCGCCTATGGCCGCGACGCGAGCTTCCTCTATGCGTGGGCGCGCGCCACCGTGATCAACACCGGCGCGATTGCGCTGCTCGCGTTCGTGTTCGGCGACTACGCGAGCGCCGTCGTGCCGCTCGGCGCCGGCTCGAGCGCGATCTGGTCGGCGCTGGTCGTCGTCGCACTCACCCTCGTCAATGTCGTCGGGTTGCGCACGTCCGCAAGTACGCAAACATTGCTCACCGTGCTGCTGGTCGCCGGACTGGCCGCGATCGCGATTGCCGGCTTTGCCGCGCCGGCGGCCGGGAGCATTCCGCCGGCGTTCGCAAAAAACCCGCCGGCGGGACTGCTCGGGCTCGCGATGGTGTTCGTCCTGTTGACCTACGGAGGCTGGAACGAGGCCGCCTACATCTCGGCCGAATTGAAGGGCGGGCGCAAGGCGATCGTGACGGTGCTGGTCGCAAGCCTCGCGATCATCGCCGTCGCCTATCTCGCGGTGAACCTCGCGCTGCTGCACGCCTTCGGGCTGCAAGGGCTTGCCGACAGCAAGACGCCCGGCGCCGACGTGATGGCGCGCGCGCTGGGGGCGCCCGGCGCTCACGCCGTCGCGGTGATCGTCGCGCTTGCGGCGCTGACTTCGATCAACGCGACGATGATCGTCGGCGCCCGTACCAACTACGCGATGGCCCGCGACTGGCCGGCGCTGCGCTTCATGGGCGGGTGGCATGCGGTGCGCGGGACGCCCGTTGCGGCGCTCTGGGTGCAGGGCGCCATCGCGCTGGCGTTGGTCGGTTTCGGCGCGCTCCAGCACGACGGCTTCGAGGCGATGGTCGAGTTCACCGCCCCCGTCTTCTGGACGTTCCTGCTGCTGGTCGGCATTGCGCTTTTCATCCTGCGGCGCACGCAGCCGCTAGCGGAGCGACCGTTCCGGGTGCCGTTCTACCCGCTGACGCCGATCGTCTTCTGCGCCGCGTGCGCGTGGCTCGCGTGGTCGAGCGTGAGTTACGCCGCGAGCCGCAACGCCGTACACGTCTCGCTGATCGTGATGGCGACCGGCGTGGTCGCGTGGCTCTTCACGCGGCGGCACGCTGCGGCGAAAGCGAACGCCGATTGACGGGAAACGAAAGCGAGTTTCCTAGCCGCGGACCTGCGAAGGCACGATACGCGCGAGCCACTGCGCGGTCAGCTTTTCCTGAACGCTGTTCTGCTTCAGGCGCGCGTCCAGCCCCTGGAAGTCCACGAAGTCGAGCGGCTGGTCCTGGTTGAAGCAGCTGAACACGTAGCTGCGCTTGCCCGTTGCCGGATCGACATGCAGCTGCAGGCATTGTGCGCAGATCTCCTTCATCATGCACTGCATCGGGCTGTTGATCGATCCGATCGCCAGGTGCGAGGGCTTGAGCCATGGCGCGAGGACGCTGTGCCGGGCGGCGGCAATCGCGGCCATCATGCGGTCGGAGCCGATCGCGATGATCCGGTCGCAGTCGGCGAAGTGAATCGGCTGCTCGCCCAGCTCGCCCGCCGCGTAGGCGCGCATCGCCTGCACGATGTTGCCGACGAACGCGCGGTCCTGCGCGCGATTGGGCGCGAAGCCCGGCGCCTCGTCGCAGCACCATACGACGACATCCGCGGCAGCTTCGATGTCCGCCACCTTGTAGCGGTCGATCGTCTTCTTGTACGCGGCGAAATAAAGCACCTTCGAGCGCGCGCTGCGGAACGCCTGCCCGATCGAGAAAAGCACGGCGTTGCCGAGGCCGCCGCCGGCCAGCACGACGGTCTCACCAGGTTCGATATGGGTCGGCGCACCGGTCGGGCCCATCAGCACCACCGGTTCCCCCGGCTTTAGCGTGGCGCAGAGATCCGAGGAGCCGCCCATCTCGAGCACGATCGTCGAGACGAGTCCGTTCGCGGGATCGACCCAGGCGCCGGTGAGGGCCATGCCTTCCATCGTGAGCCGGCTGCCATCGGCCATGCCGGCGCGGCTCTCGTAGTTCTGCAGCCGGTAGAACTGGCCGGGTCGGAAGCGCCGGGCAGCGGCAGGCGCCTTCACCACGACCTCGACGATCGTGGGCGTGAGGCGCTCGACCCGTTCCACCGTGGCGCGCAACTCGTGGTCGAGCGTGGCGAAGAACGCGTCGTCGCCTTCGGGACGCGTGGGGGTCAGGCGCGCAAGCTGCGCGCTGACGATCGGGTACCCCTGCTTGGCGCTCGCCATGGCCTTGACGACATTGCCGAAGTACGAGGGATGGAGGTCGCCGAAGAAGCTGACCGCGCGACCGTCGGGTCGAAGATCGGTCAGTACCGCCGGGTGCCGCGGCTTGGCGAGGCCGCGCACGGGTTTGACGGGCTTGCCGTCCGTGTCGAGCAGCCGGAAGTAGCGGCCGTCGAGCTGGAAGTGCGTGGCGTCCTCGCGCGCGATCACCGTGTTGGGCTGCGTGCCGGCTGCGACGAGGATCGTCCGGGCAGGCACCGTCGTCCGGAGTGTCTCGTGCCAGACGCCGTCGCCGTCGTCGTGCTGCACCGAGACCGTCAGCCCCTTTGCGCGGCCCAGTTCGTCCACTTCCACGGCGAGCGGTGTCAGGCCTTCCGCGAAGCGGACGCCCTCCTCCAGCGCCTTCTCGACCTCCTCGTGGTTCAGCGTGTACGACGGGCTGTCGATCAGCCGGCGGCGATAGGCGATCGTCACGCCGCCCCACTGATGGACGAGCTCCGCGAGACGCAGCTCGCGTCTTTCGGCTGCCGCCGTCGCGCGCTCGGCACGGATCGCTCGCGCATGGGCAATGAACTCGTTCGCGATGGTGCGCTCGCCGGCGGTCCACGCGGCGTCCACCGCCTGGCGGCCGCGCTCGGCGACCAGGGTTTCGTACCGCGCGAGGAACTTCTCGACCTGCACCGGGTAGTAGGCGAGCGACTCGGTCGCGGTGTCGATTGCAGTAAGACCACCACCGATCACGACCACCGGAAGCTGCAGCTGCATGTTAGCGAGCGAGTCCGTCTTGGCTGCACCGGTCAGCTGCAGCGCCATCAGGAAATCCGATGCGGTGCGAACGCCGGTGGCGAGCCCGTTCGGCAGTTCAAGCACCGTGGGCTTGCCCGCACCCGCGGCAAGCGCGATGTGGTCGAAGCCCAGATGGAACGCACCGGCGACGTCCAGCGTGCCGCCGAACCGCACGCCACCGTAGAGCGCGAAGCGCTCACGCCGCTCGAGCAGCAGCCGGATGATCTTCAGAAAGTTCTTGTCCCAGCGCACGGTGATGCCGTATTCGGCCACGCCGCCGAAGCCCGCCATGACGCGTTCGTCGAGGGGCTCGAGCAACGTGGCGACGTCGCGCACCGGCTCGAAAGGCACGCGCGCGCCGTCGACCGCAACGCCGGACAGCGCTGCGGGCAGCGGTTCGATCTTGAGGCCGTCGATGCCGACGACCGTGTGACCATCGTTCAGCAGATGGTGCGCGAGCGTGAAGCCCGCCGGCCCCATGCCGACGACCAGCGCACGCCTACCCGTCGGCTCGAGCGGCAGCGGCCGGCGCAGGTCGAGCGGATTCCAGCGCGTGAGCAGCGAGTAGATCTCGAAACCCCAGGGCAGCGCCAGCACGTCCTTGAACAGGCGCGTCTCCGACTGGGGAATGTCGACCGGATCCTGCTTCTGGTAGATGCACGACTTCATGCAATCGTTGCAGATTCGGTGTCCGGTCGCAGCCACCATCGGATTGTCGATGCACACGATCGCGAGCGCGCCCACCGGCCAACCTTCGGCGCGAAGCTTCTGAAACTCGGAAATCTTCTCGTCGAGCGGGCAGCCGGCGAGCGTGACGCCGAACGGGCTCTTCTTGAATGGGTTCTCCGGTACGGTTCCGTCCGCCGGTTTCTTCTCCACGAGCCCCGTCGCGCACGAGTCCTTGCCCTGCTCGTGGCACCAGATGCAGTAATGCGCCTCCCCGAGTCCCCCGACCAGATCGGTACCAGCGTCGGTCAGCTTGAAGCCGTCGCGATGGCGCGGCGCATGGCCCTCGCCGAGCCTGATGACACTGAGGTCCCCCTGGGGCTCGTGGGCGATCGGCACGAGGTTCATGTAGTCGAGCTTGCGCGGCGCACGGAAGAGCACGCTGCCCTTCGTGGCGGCGCGACCCTGCGGCGTCTGCGCTGCCCACGCGGCATAGCGGAGCGCGACGTCGAGCGCCTCGGCGTTCCCGGCCTCGTCCTTCTGCCAGGCCGTCACCGCGTTCGCGTAGGCGAGCTCGCCGTCGTGACCGGTGACCGGGCACCCGATGCGATGCGCGAGCTCCGCGCGAAGCGCCATGCCGTCCTGCGCGGCGGCGGCGTCGCCTTTGTAGGCGTTGATCGCCTTGCGTTGCACGAACTGGCGCTTGACGGCATAAAGCGGCGCGAGCTCGTGGTGGCGCGCCTCCAGTGCACGAACCTCATCCTCGATGCCGAACAGGTGCGCGAGAAAGTCCTCGAGATGCGGCGCGATTTCGATCAGCAACTCGGACTCCGTCTTGCGCGGAAGCGCACCGGGGTGCGCGCGCGCTTCGGCGAGACGCGGCGCGAGTTCGGGGGCTGCCAGCACGAGATGCGCGAGGAAACGGCGGTCGATCGCCTCCGCACCGGCGACTTTGTACAGGTCCGCGAACTTCAGGCCATACGCAAGTTCGAGCATGACGGTCGGATCGTGTGGCGCCGTTTCGGGCGCCGCTCCCTGGTGGGCGCCTTCGCGGGCGCCGGGCATTCCATCGCCATCGAGGAAGCACCCGCGCCGCGAGGCACGAAGCGCGCAGGCGAACGGCCGCCAAATTGCCGGGCGGCCGGGAGGAAAAGAACGATATTTTAGCCTTTCGCGGGGCACCGCTGCGGCTTGCGTTGCGCATATGGATAGAATGGCGACATTCGCGCATCGCGCAAGGCAGGCCCGCTGCGTCACGACACCGATGTCCACCGCCGCGTGGCCGGGCGCGTTGTGGCCTCCTGGCCGAACGTTTCCCCTCACGGAGAAGGCATGAACCGAACCGCCCGCGTTGCCGCGCTGGCCGCGAGCCTGCTGCTCGTCGGCCCGGGCGCCGCCCAGACGATCAAGCTCGGAGAGCTGAACAGCTACAACGTCTTTCCGGCGTTCCTCGGTCCCTACAAGAACGGCATGGAGCTCGCGCTCCAGGGCATCAACGAAAGCGGTGGCGTGCTGGGCCGCAAGCTCGAGATCGTCTCCCGCGACGACAACGGCACGCCCGGCGACGCCGTGCGCGTGGCCGAGGAGCTGATCTCGCGCGAAAAGGTCGTGCTGTTGATGGGGACATTCGCCTCCAACGTGGGACTCGCGGTCGCCGATCTCGCGAAGCAGCGCAAGATCGTGTTCATCGCCGCGGAACCGCTCACCGACAAGATCGTCTGGGAGAGCGGCAACAAGTACACGTTCAGGTTGCGCGCCTCGACCTACATGCAGACGGCGATGCTCGTGCCCGAAGCCGCGAAGCTCGGCAAGAAACGCTGGGCGATCGTCTACCCGAACTACGAATACGGCCAGGCGGCGACCGCCGCGTTTAAGAAGCAGATGATCGCGCTGCAGCCCGGCGGCATCGAGTTCGTCGAGCAGGCCGTGCCGCTCGGCAAGATCGAGCCCGGCCCGGTGGTGCAGGCACTGCAGGATGCGAAGCCGGACGCAATCTTCTCGTCGCTGTTCGGGCCGGATCTCGCCCGCTTCGTGCGCGAGGGGCAGCTGCGCGGCCTCTTCAAGGACCGGCCCGTGTTCAACCTGCTGGGCGGCGAGCCCGAATACCTCGACCCGCTGAAGGACGAGGCACCGGTCGGCTGGTGGGTGACGGGCTACCCGTGGTACGCAGTCGACACGCCCGCGCACACCCGCTTCCGTGACGCGTACCAGAAGGCGTACAACGACTACCCGCGGCTGGGCTCCGTGGTCGGCTACAGCACCGTGATGGCCGCGGCGGCCGCGATCCGCAAGGCCGGCTCCACCGACAGCGAGAAGCTTGCCGCCGCGCTCAACAACCTGACGGTCGAGACGCCGTTCGGACCCGTGACCTTTCGCGGCATCGATCATCAGTCCACGATGGGCGCGTTCGTCGGGCGCACCGCGGTCAAGGACGGCAGGGGCGTGATGGTCGACTGGCGCTACGCGAACGGCAAGGATTACCTGCCCTCCGACGACGAAGTGCGGCGCCTGCGGCCTGCGCAATAGGCGTGGAGCCGGCGGCGAAGAGGTTCCGCGGCAATCCACGGTGACCGCTCCCGCGGGGCGCTGCCCGCGCACTCCCCCTTGACGCTCGTCTCCTTCGCGCTGCAGTTGCTGAACGGCCTTGCGACCGCGTCGTCGCTGTTCCTCGTCGCGGCCGGACTCACGCTGATCTTCGGCGTCACCCGCGTCGTCAATTTCGCGCACGGCTCGCTTTACATGCTGGGCGCTTATCTCGCGTTCTCCGCAGGCGAGGCACTGACCGCGCAGATCGGCGAAAGTGCGCTGGCAAGCTTCGGCGGCGTCGTGCTCGCGGCCATCGCAGTCGGCGCCGTCGGTGCGCTGATCGAGATCATGCTTTTGAAGCGTCTCTACGCCGCCCCGGAGCTGCTGCAGCTCACTGCGACGTTCGGCGTCGTGCTGATCGTGCGCGATGCGACGCTCTTCGTGTGGGGCGCCGAGGACAGGCTCGGACCGCTCGTGCCCGGTCTCGACGGTGTCGTGCAGATCGCCGGCCGCGCCGTGCCGCAGTACGACCTGTTCGTGATCGCCGTCGGCCCCCTGGTGCTGCTGCTGCTCACGCTGCTCGTCACCCGCTCGCGCTTCGGCGTGCTGATCCGCGCAGCCTCGGAGAATCGCGTCCTCGCCTCCGCGCTCGGCGTCAATCAGGCGCTGCTCTACACCGCGGTGTTCGCGCTGGGTGCGTTCCTCGCGGGACTCGCTGGCGCAATGCAGCTTCCACGCGAGCCGGCAAACCTCGGCATGGACCTCGCCGTGATCGCCGAGGCGTTCGTCGTCACGGTCGTGGGCGGACTGGGGTCGATACCGGGCGCATTTCTCGCGGCGCTGATCATCGGCCTCACCAAGGCGCTCTGCATCGCGCTCGGAACGGTACAGTTCGACGGGATCGCGTTCGCGTTCCCGAAGCTCACGCTGGTGGCCGAGTTCATCGTGATGGCGATCGTGCTGGCACTGAAACCGCATGGTCTGCTCGGCCGTCCGCCCGCCACGCCCGCCACCACGCCGCTGCCGGAGCAGCGCGCCCGTTTCGTCGCCCCGGGGCGCAGGGAGGCGTGGATCGGCCTCGGGGTCGTCGTCGCCTTCGCCGCGTTGCCGCTCGTGCACGACGACTACGCGCTGGTGATCGCCACCGACGTCCTGATCGCCGCGCTGTTCGCTGCCAGCCTGCAGTTCATCATGGGACCGGGCGGCATGGCGAGCTTCGGGCACGCCGCCTATTTCGGTGTCGGTGCGTACGCGGCAGCGCTTGCCGTGAAGCACGGCTGGCCCATGCCCGCGGCGCTCGCACTTGCGCCGGCGGCGGCGCTTGCCGCGGCGCTCGCGTTCGGCTGGTTCTGCGTGCGCCTGTCGGGCGTCTATCTCGCGATGCTGACGCTCGCATTCGCCCAGATCACATGGTCGATCGCGTTCCAGTGGGACAGCGTGACCGGTGGCTCGAATGGCATCGTCGGCGTGTGGCCGCCCGATTGGCTCTCCGGGCGCGTGCGCTTCTATCTCTTCACGCTCGCGCTGGTCGCGCTCGCGCTCGCCGCGCTGGCGCAGCTTCTGCGCTCGCCGTTCGGCTTTTCGCTGCGGGCCTCCCGCGACGCGGCGCTGCGGGCGAGCGCCGTCGGCATCGATGTGCGCGAGACGCAATGGCGCGGCTTCGCGATCGCCGGCGCGTTCGCGGGGCTCGCAGGCGGCCTGTTCGCGTTCTCCAAAGGCAGCATTTCGCCCGAGACACTCGCCATTCCGCGCTCGGTCGACGCGCTCGTCATGGTGCTGCTGGGCGGCCTCAATGCGCTGTTCGGGCCGCTGATCGGCGCTGCCACGTTCACCTGGCTGCAGGATGTGCTGGCGCGCGCCTCCGATTACTGGCGCGCGCTGCTCGGCTTGGGGATCATCGCGCTGGTCACGGCGTTTCCGCAGGGCATCGGCGGGGGGTTCGCCCGCCTTCGTCGCCTCGTGCCGCGTGCCGCATGATCCCGCCTGTGCTGGACGTGCGCGATCTTTTCAAGTCGTTCGACGGCGTGGACGCGGTGCGTGGCGTCTCGTTTCACGTGGCAGCCGGCGAGGTGGTCGCCCTGATCGGGCCCAACGGTGCCGGCAAGACGACGTGCTTCAATCTCGTCAATGGCCAACTCGCTCCCGACCGGGGCCGTGTAACGCTCGCGGGAACGCCGATCACGGGTCTCTTGCCGCGCGACGTCGCGCTGCGCGGCGTCGGCCGGACGTTCCAGGTCGCGGCGACATTTGCGTCGATGAGCGTGCGCGAGAACGTCGAGGTCGCGCTGCTCGCGCACGCCGGCCGCTCGGAATCGCTGATCGGGAGAGCGTCGGGCAGCCGTGCGGCGGGGGCAGCCGCCTTGCTCGCCCGTGTCGGCATCGCCCAGCTCGCCGATACGCACTGCGCGACGCTCGCCTACGGCGACGCCAAGCGGGTCGAGCTTGCACTCGCGCTCGCCGGCAACCCCAAGCTGTTGCTGATGGACGAGCCGACCGCCGGCATGGCGCCGCACGAGCGCGGCCAGCTGATGGCGCTCGCAACCGAGCTTGCGCGCAAGGATCGCATCGCCGTGCTGTTCACGGAGCACGATATGGACGTCGTGTTCGGCCACGCCGATCGGGTGATCGTGCTCGACCGCGGGCGCATCATTGCGCAGGGCTCGGCCGAGGCGATCCGCAACGATCCCCGCGTGCAGGCGGTCTATCTCGGCGAGACAGGTTCGTTAACGGGCTAGTGTACTGAGTCAGAAATTCACGCGATAGATCGCGGCGAAATCGGGCGGCATGCTGCGTTACTCGGCCTCGCCGTAGAACGGGCTACTGTCTCGGCCTCGCGCCTTGCCTGACGCCCGATTTCATCCACTCCGTTATCTTTGGAACTTCTGACTCAGTACACTAGGCGGTGAGCCGCTCGACGAGGCGGTTCACGAAGGGCCGTACGACGAGCAGCGCCGGAAAGGCGATGCCCCACGTCGGCAGCCAGGCGCCCAGCCAGCGCCAGACGAAGTCGCTCGGCACGCCGACGTTCAGCGCGGTCGTGATGCCGGAAACGATGAACGTCATGAAACCCGCAAGCAGCGCGGCGAACACCAGGGGCGCATAGCGCTTGGCAATCATCGCCGGCTCATGCGGCAAGGCGGCGCAAGCCCGCTTCGAGGTCGGCGATCAGGTCGGCCGGATCTTCGAGGCCCACATGCAGGCGCAGCCCGGGCCCGCCCGCATCCCAGCGCGTCGCGGTGCGCACGCGCTCGGGGCGTAATGGAATGATCAGGCTTTCGTAGCCACCCCAGCTCCAGCCCATGCCGAACAACTGCATGCCGTCCAGCATCGCGCGGATGCGCTCGTGGGGCACCGGGTTCAGCACGATGGAAAACAGTCCGGTCGCACCCTTGAAGTCCCGTTTCCAGAGCGCGTGACCGCGCGCACCGGCCAGCGCCGGATAGATCACTTCGCGCACTTCCGGGCGCGTGCGCAGCCACTGCGCGACCACGAGCGCGCTCGCCTGATGACGCGCAAGGCGCACGGCAAGCGTGCGCAGGCCGCGCAGTCCGAGGAAGCAGTCGTCGGACGACGCGGTGACGCCCATGTCGGTCCACAGGCGATGCAACGCGGGCCACGCCGCCTCGTTGGCCACGATCAGACCGAGCAGCACGTCACAGTGTCCGCCGATGTACTTGGTCGCCGCGTGGACCGACACGTCGACCCCGTGGTCGAACGCGCGGAAGTAGAGCGGCGTCGCCCACGAGTTGTCCATCGCGACCAGTGCCCCGTGGCGATGCGCGACCGAAGCAATGGCAGGGACGTCCTGCACCTCGAAGGTCAGCGAGCCCGGCGATTCGCAGAACACGATGCGCGTCGTCGGCTTCATCAGCGCTTCGATCGCCTCGCCCAGCAACGGATCGTAGTACTGCACGTCGACGCCCAGGCGCCGCAGATGCAGTTCCGCGAAGCGCCGCGTCGGGCCGTATACCGAATCGGTGATGAGCACGTGGTCCCCGGGCTTGGTCAGCGCCAGCAGCGGGAGTGTGGTCGCCGTCAGGCCGGAAGGCACGGCCAGCGCCTTGTACCCGCCTTCCAGCGTCGCGATCGCGTCCTGCAGGTCGGTGACCGTCGGAAGCCCATGCAGGCCGTAGCCGATGCCTTCGTACTCGCCCCGCTCGGCTTTCTCGAGATCGGCGAGCGCAGGGAAGATCATCGTCGATGCGCGATAGACCGGGGTGTTCACCGCGCCGCGGTGCGCGCGCGGCTCGCGGCCGAGATGGCCCGCGAGCGTCGACGGTCCGAGGTTCGCATCGCGCTTGTCGCCGCTCACGACGTGGCCCCGGCTGCGAGCGCTTCGCGGATCCGATCGACCTGAGCCGCGACCGGTAGCCGCACGTCGATCTCGATCGCATCGGCAGGCGGCTCCAGCGCCGCGAACTGGCTCGCGAGCAGCGTCGGCGGCATGTAGCGATGCTGGCGCGACAAAAGCCGCGCCGCGATCGTCTCGTAGTCGCCTTCGAGGTGCACGAAGCGGATGTCTCCCGCGCGCGCAAGCCGGTCACGGTACGCCTGCTTCAGCGCGGAGCAGGCGAGAACTGCGTGGTCGCCGCGGTCCAGAATTGCACGCAACTCGGCCGCGACCCGATCGAGCCACGGCCAGCGATCCTCGTCGGTGAGCGACGTACCCGCTGCCATCTTGGCGACGTTCTCGCGCGGATGGAAATCGTCGGCATCGAGGAACGGCCAGCCGAGCGCAGAGGCCAGCGCCTCGCCCACGGTCGTCTTGCCGCAGCCGCTCACCCCCATCACCACGACGATCACGACGGGGTTCCCGCATCGCCCGGCTGCACCGCGTGTCCGCCGAAGCTCTTTCGCATCATCGCAAGCAGCCGGTCCGCGTACTCGGCCTTGCCCTGGCTTGCGAAACGCATCATCAGTGCGAGCGACATTACAGGTGCGGGTACGCCCTGCTCGAGCGCCTCGAGCGCGGTCCAGCGGCCTTCCCCGGAATCCGCAACCACTGGCGCGATGGCCGCGAGATCGGCGTCCTCTTTCAGGAAGCCGGCGGTGAGGTCGAGCAGCCAGGAACGCACGACGCTCCCATGCCGCCACATTTCCGCTATGGCCGCGACGTCGAGGTCGAGCTCGCGCTTGTTGTGCATGAGCGCGAAGCCTTCCGCAAAAGCCTGCATCATTCCGTATTCGATGCCGTTGTGGACCATCTTGACGAAATGCCCGGCGCCGCAGGGGCCACAATGCAGCCAGCCGCGATCCGGCGCAGGTGCGAGGATCCGCGCGTACGGCGCGATCCGCTTCGCAGCCTCCGCTGCCCCACCGAACATCAGCGCATAGCCGTTGTCGAGTCCCCACACGCCCCCCGATACGCCGCAATCGACGAAGTGCAGGCCGCGTTCTGCCAGCGCAGCACCCCGGCGGCGCGAGTCCTTGTAGAACGCGTTGCCTCCGTCGACCAGCACATCACCCGCGGACAAGAGTCCTGCAATCCCGTCGATCGCCGTCTCGGTCGCGGCACCGGCGGGCACCATCAGCCAGACGAGCCTCGGCACGGCGAGCGCCGCCACGAGCTCGCGCAACGACGCGGCTGGTGCAAGCACACGTTCGCGCTCTAGCGCGCCGGCCGCCGCCGGATCCGGATCGTGGCCGACCACTCGCACGCCGCCGCGCGCCAGACGGCGCGCCATGTTGCCCCCCATGCGACCCAGTCCGACAATACCGATGTCCATGCGATCCGTCCGAAGGAAAAGCCGCGATGCTACCGAAACGGGAGCGCTCGCGCCATGACGATCGTCGCGCTCATGGCGATTGCCCCGGCGTTCGGGTCGCGATGATGGCTGCGCCGACGATCAGGACGGCGCCCGCGAGCGTGCGCGCATCCGGCACCTCGTGCAGCAGCAGCGCGGCGAGTGCGATGCCGTAAACGGGCTCGAGGCCGGCGACGACGCTCGCGACATGGGCGGTTACCCGCGTCATGCTGGCGATGAACAGCGTATGCGCAAGCGCCGTGCACACGACGCCGAGCACGAAGATCAGGCCGAGTTCGCCGGCCGTGGGCGCGCGCGCGAACGTCCCGCTCGCCGCTACGACGGGCAGCAACAGCAGTGCCGCGAAAGCGTTTTGCCAGAGTGCGATCGACGTGGCCGATTGCCGTTCGACCAGCGCGCGGCCGCGCACCGCGAGCAGCGCAAACGTGAATCCCGACAGCAAGCCCCACAGCAGGCCCTGCACGGTACGGTCCTGCCACGCGAACGCGGGAACGAGCACCACGAGTCCCGCCGTGACGAGTGCGCCGGCGAGCCACGTGCGGCCGGACCGCCGGGCGCGGTCGACGCGGCGTTCGAGGAGCAGCACGAACAGCGGAAAGCTCGCGAAGCCGAGCAGGCCGATCGCCACATTGGCGACCTGGATCGCCTGGAAGAACGTCACCCAGTGCAGCGCCAGGATCGCGCCGTTCACGGCGAGCGCCAGCGTCGGCGCGCCCCGCTCCGTGCGGAGGCGCGCGATGATGGCGAGCGCGGCGGCCGCCACCAGCGTACGGCCGAACACGATGCCGACCGGCGGCAGCGCGAGCCACTTACCGAAAAGACCCGCGAAGCCGAACAACGCGACGGCGAAATGCAGCGCCAACAGGGCGGACGGACGGGACATGGCGAGAAGGTAGGCTTTGGTCTGGCGCGTCGCACGGGTCCTGTTGGCGGCACGTGCGATGACCGCCGCATTCTGCCACCGCCCAGGATCACCCGTGTGCGCTAGAATCGACCGGCACCGCCAACGCAGCGGGGCGCTCGAGAACTCGGAGGAAGCGATGCCCGCCGGCCCGTCGGTCAAGCAAGTCCTTAAAGCCGTCCGCGAGGCGCCGGGCAACCGGGTCAAGGTCGCGGTGTGCGACATCGACGGCATCCTGCGCGGCAAGTACATCCACAAGGACAAGTTCGAGTCGGCCATCGAGGACGGCTTCGGCTTCTGCGACGTGGTCTACGGCTGGGACTGCCACGACCAGTGCTACGACAACACCAAGGTCACCGGCTGGCACAAGGGCTTTCCGGACGCATTGGCGCGACTCGATCTCTCGACGCACCGGAACGTGCCGTGGGACGACGACGTGGACTTCTTCCTCGGCAATTTCGTGTGGGACGTGAATGGCAAGGAACATCCCCACCCGCTCGATCCGCGGCAAGTGCTGAAGCGCGTGCTTGGCCGCGCCGAGCGGCTCGGCGTGCAGCCGATGTGCTCGCTCGAGTTCGAATTCTTCAACTTCGCAGAGACGCCCAAGTCGTGGGCGGACAAGAAGGGTGTCGGTCCCGAGCCCATCACGCCCGGGATGTTCGGGTACTCGCTTCTGCGGGCGAACCTTGCCAAGGACTACTTCAAGGCCCTGTTCGAGGAACTCGCCCGATTCCGCGTGCCGATCGAGGGGCTGCACACCGAGACCGGGCCCGGCGTCTACGAGGCCGCGATCGTGTATTCCGAAGCGCTGGAAGCGGCCGACCGCGCGATCCTGTTCAAGCAGTCGGCCAAGGAAATCGGATCGCGCTTCGGGATCATGCCGAGCTTCATGGCGAAGTGGAGCCAGCAGTACCCCGGGTGCTCAGGGCATGCCCACCAGTCGCTCTCGGACGGCAAGGCGAACCTGTTCCACGACCCGAAGGGGCGCGCCGGCATGAGCAAGCTCTTCGAAAGCTACCTCGCCGGACAGGTCGAGGTGCTGATGCAGTTCGCGCCGATGTTCTGGCCGACGGTCAACAGCTACAAGCGGCTGGTCGACGGCTTCTGGGCGCCGGTCAAGCCGACCTGGGGCGTGGACAACCGCACGGCGAGCTTCCGCGTCATTCCCGGCTCGCCCAAGTCCGCGCGGCTGGAGACACGCTGCCCCGGCGCCGACGTCAACCCGTACCTCGCGCTCGCTGCATGCGTCGCGGCCGGGCTGCACGGCGTCGAGAAGAAGCTCAAGCTCACGGCGCCGCCGATCACCGGCACCAACCAAGGCGCCGAGAACATCCCGCGCGCGCCGCGCTCGCTCATCGAAACCACGCGCATCTTCGAGCGGTCGGACCTCGCCCGCGACTGGTTCGGCGACGACTTCGTCGACCACTTCGCGGCAACGCGCGAATGGGAATGGCGGCAGTGGCAGGACGCGGTCACGGACTGGGAATTGAAGCGCTACCTCGAAATCATCTAGGCGTGTCCAGATGTCGATCCATCGTTTCGCCTTTCCTACCGCGATCCATTTTGGCCCAGGCGCGGCGCAAGGCGTCGGTCCGCACCTCGCGGAACTCGGAAGAAAGCGTCCGCTGGTTGTCACCGACCGCGCGCTCGCCCGGCTGCCGGTCACAGCCCGGTTCGTCGATTCGCTCCGCACGGCCGGCGTCGACGTCGCCGTGTACGACGGCGTGTTCGGCAACCCGACGGTATCGCAGGCCAATGCCGGCGGCGCGGCGTTCCGGGCACACCGTGCGGACGCGGTCGTCGGCTTCGGCGGCGGCGCTGCGCTCGATGTCGCGAAGATCGTCGGCGTGCTGGGCACGCACGGCGGCGATGCGCTCGACTATGTGTGGGACCATCCCGGGGTCACGCCCGTTCCCGACGACCTGCCGTACTTCGTCGCGCTGCCGACGACTGCGGGCACGGGGTCCGAGGTGGGACGCTCGAGCGTCGTCTCCGAGGACGACACGCATGTCAAGCGGATCGTCTTTTCGCCGAAGATCCTCGCCAAAGCCGTCTTCGCCGATCCCGAGCTGACGCTCGACCTGCCGCCTCCGATCACGGCGGCAACCGGCATGGACGCATTGACGCACAACGTCGAGTCGTACCTCTCGCCCGCCTATCATCCGCTCTGCGACGGCATCGCGCTCGAGGGCGTACGCATTGCAGCGAGGGCCTTGCCGATCGCAGTCCGCGACGGACAGAACCTCGCGGCGCGCGGCGACATGCTGATGGCGTCGATGATGGGCGCGATCGCGTTCCAGAAGGATCTGGGCGCCGTGCACTCGTGCGCGCACGCGCTGTCGACGGTCGCCGACCTGCACCACGGACTCGCCAACGGGATCATGATCGATCACGTGATGCGCTTCAATCTGTCCGCGGCCGCCGCCAGGCTCGCCCTGCTTGCACACGTTGCAGCGGTGCCGGGTGGCGACGCCGGATCGGAGGAAGCGCGCGCGCGGGCATTCGTCGAGTGGCTTGCTGCACTCAAGCACGAACTCGGCATTCCGGCGAAGCTCTCGGACTACCGCGGAGCGCGAGTGGTGACGAAAGCCGATGTGCCGGCGCTGGTCGACATTGCAGTGAACGACATCTGCCACCGGACGAATCCGCGGCCCTGCACAAAAGCGGACTTCGAGGCGCTTTTCGCGGCGGCGCTCTGAGCATCATCGGGCCATGGTCAAGATCGGCATTTCGGCATCGTTCTTCCACGCGGATCCCGAGCGCGCGATCTTCAAGGGGATGACGCTGCAGTACATCGAGCAGAACCTCGCGCACTGGCTGATGCAGCGCGACGTGCTGGCGTTCATGATCCCCTCGCCCGAGGGCGACACGCGGCGCCCGACCAGCTCCGTGACGCTCGACGCCTATGCGCAGGAGCTCGACGGGCTGGTGCTGATGGGCGGCTCCGATGTTTCCCCGCAGACATACGGCGAGAGCGCGCTCAAGCCCGAGTGGAACGGCGACCGCGTCCGTGACGATTACGAGATCGGGCTGCTGAACGCATTCGTTGCGCACGCCAAGCCAGTGCTGGGCGTCTGTCGCGGGGCGCAGGTGATCAACGTTGCGATGGGCGGCACCCTCTACCAGGACATCGCCACCCAGCTGCCGAACGCGCTCAACCACCGCAACTGGGCGATCTACGAGCAGAACTGCCATGCGACGACGATCGTTCCCGGGTCCGGACTTGCGCGCCTCTACCCGGCCACGCCGTTGGTCAAGACCAACTCGATCCACCACCAGGCAGTGAAGGACCTGGGCCGCAACCTCGTCGTCGAGGCGTGGTCGGAACCGGACCGGCTGGTGGAAGCGATTCGCTGGACCGGGCCCTCCTATGTCTTTGCGGTCCAGTGGCATCCCGAGTTCCATCCCCCGGGCGATGCCTCCTACATCGACGACACGCCGATCCTCGACGATTTCATCGCCACGGCCGCCCGCCACAAGGAAGCGGCCTATGCCCTCTAGGAACAGCACGATGAAGGTCCACAACCCTGCAAATAACGCGGTCGTCGCCGAAGTGCCCGTCGACGGCAGCGCCGAGGTGCGCCGAAAGTACCTGTGCGCCCGTGCCGCGCAGCCGGCATGGGCCGCGCTCACGGTGAAGAAAAGGCTCGAGACCCTCCGTGCGTTTCGCGAGCGCGTCGTCGCGTTGCACGAGACGCTCGCCCGCACGCTGACCGAGGAGGTGGGCAAGCCGATCCGTCAGTCGCGCAACGAGCTCAACGGCCTGTTGACGCGGCTCGACTTCTTTCTCGCCGAAGCCACGCGCAGCCTGCGCGCAGAGACGGTGCTTGCCGACGAGGATGCAAAACTCGAGGAACGCATATCGCACGAGCCGCTCGGCGTCATCGCCAACATCTCCGCCTGGAACTACCCGTTCTTCGTCGGCAGCAACGTGTTCGTGCCCGCGCTCATTGCGGGCAATGCGGTGCTGTACAAGCCGTCGGAGTACGCGACGCTGACCGGCATGCATATCGCGTCGATGCTGCGCGAAGCGGGCGTCCCGGAGCACGTGTTCCTGCCTGTGATCGGTGATGGTGCCACCGGCGCGGCGCTCGTGCGGCAACCGGTGGACGGCGTGTTCTTCACCGGCTCCTACGCGACGGGCAGGAAGATCGCGGCGAACGCGGGCCGGCGGATGATCAAGGTGCAGCTCGAACTCGGCGGCAAGGATCCGATCTACGTGTGCGAGGACGTCGACGTCAAGGCGGCCGCGGCGGCGGTCGCCGACGGTGCGTTCTACAACACCGGGCAGTCGTGCTGCTCGGTCGAGCGGATCTACGTGCACGAGAGGATCCACGACGAATTCGTCTCCGCATTCGTCGCGGAGGTCAAGAGGTACCGGATGGGCGACCCGCTGGACGAGGCGACCTACATCGGCGCGATCACCCGCCGCGCGCAGCTCCTCGTGCTGAAGCAGCAGGTCGCGGACGCGAAGCGCAAGGGCGCGAAACTGCTGCTCGGCGGCAGGGCGATCCCCGGACGAGGCAACTGGTTCGAGCCGACGGTGCTGACCGACGTCGACCATTCGATGAGCGTGATGCGCGACGAGAGCTTCGGTCCGATCATCGGCATCCAGGGCGTGGCCGACGACGACGCAGCCATCGTGCTGATGAACGACAGCGAATACGGCTTGACTGCCGGCGTCTACACCGCCAACGGCAAGCGCGCGCGCAAGATCATGGAGCGGCTGGAGACCGGCAGTGTCTACTGGAACTGCTGCGACCGCGTGAGTCCCCGGCTGCCGTGGTCGGGGGTGAAGCACTCGGGCATCGGCCTCACGCTGTCGACCTACGGCATTCAGACGTTCACGCGGCCGAAGGCCTGGCACTTGCGCGGCGTCTGACCTTCGCACCCACCGCGTTTTCACTGCTCCGGCCCCCTGAATTCGGCGCTGGAGCGAAGCGAGGCAGAGATGGACACGAATGCGTCATTGACACTCGCCGCCCGGCGCGACCTCGCCTATCACCTGCATCCGTCGTCGAACCTGCGGACGGTTCAGACCGAAGGGCCGCTCGTCATCACGCGGGGCGAAGGCGTGTACGTGTTCGACGAGCACGGCAACCGCTACCTGGAAGGGATGGCCGGGCTGTGGTGCGCCTCGCTCGGCTTTTCGGAGCGCCGCCTTGCGGAGGCCGCCTACCGGCAGATGCTGGAGCTGCCGTTCTATCACAGCTTCGCGGGCAAGGTGCCGGCCATCGCGACTGAGCTTGCCGAGAAGCTGGTCTCGCTTGCGCCAGCGGGCCTCGCGCGCGTCATCTTCGCCAACTCGGGATCCGAGGCGAACGACACGGCGATCAAGCTCGCGTGGTACTACAACAACGCGCTCGGCCGTCCGGAAAAGAAGAAGATCATCGGCCGGCTCAAGGGCTATCACGGCATGACCGTCGCCGCCGCAAGCGTCACGGGCCTCGCCTTTGCGCACAACGATTTCGACCTGCCGCGCGGCCGCTTCCTGCACACCGGCTGCCCGCATCACTATCGGTTTGCGAGGCCGGACGAGGGCGAGGAGCAGTTCGCCATCCGGCTCGCGCAAGAGCTGGAGCAGCTGATACTGCGCGAAAGCCCGGAGACGGTCGCCGCCTTCTTCGCCGAGCCGGTCATGGGAGCGGGTGGCGTCATGGTGCCGCCGGCCACCTATTTTGACCGCATCCAGCAAGTGTTGCGCAAGTACGACATCCTGTTCGTCGTCGACGAGGTCATCTGCGGGTTCGGGCGCACCGGCAACCGCTTCGGCTCGCAGACATTCGATCTGCGGCCCGACATCATGACCTGCGCGAAGGCGCTCACCGCCGGTTACCTGCCGATGTCGGCGACGCTGGTTTCGGCGAGGATCTTCGAGACGCTGCTCGCCCAGAGCGACAAGCTCGGCGTGTTCGGCCACGGCTACACGTATTCCGCGCATCCGGTTCCTGCCGCCGTGGCGCTGGAAGCGCTGCGGATCTACGAGGAGCGCGACATCGTCGGCCACGTGCGCCGCGTCGGTCCCCGGTTGCAAGCGGGGTTGCGCCGCTTCGCCGGCCATCCGCTCGTGGGCGAGGCGCGCGGAATCGGCCTGATCGGTGCGATCGAGCTGGTCCGCGACAAGGCGAGCAAGGCGAACTTCGATCCCAAGGCGGCCGTTGGCGCATACCTCGTCAGGCGTGCGCAGCATCATGGCGCGATCCTGCGCAACATGCCGGGGGATGTGATCGCGTTCTCCCCACCGCTCATCATCGAGGAGCCCGAGATCGACGCGCTGCTCGACCGCATGGCACTTGCGCTCGACGACACGCTGGCGATGGTGCGGGAGCGCGGACTCGCCGGCTGAGTCCCGGCCGTCCGGCCCCGCAGTCGCCGCCCTCCTCAAATCGCCATGCCCAATACCGCACCTGACGCGATCGGCGTACCGGCAGCGGACGCGCTGGTGCGGTTCCTCGGTGTCCACAAGAGCTACGACGGGCTGACGCGCGTCGTCGACCACCTCGATCTCGACGTCGTCCGCGGCGAGTTCCTGACGCTTCTCGGGCCCTCCGGCTCGGGCAAGACGACGACGCTGATGATGCTCGCGGGGTTCGAGGCCCCGACGGCGGGCGAGATCCTTCTCGAAGGCCGCCCGATCAGCCGCCTGCCGCCGCACAAGCGCGGGATCGGCATGGTCTTCCAGCACTATGCGCTCTTCCCGCACATGACGGTGGCGGAGAATGTCGCCTTTCCGTTGTCGGTGCGCGGTGTCGCGAAGAGCGAAATCGCCGAGCGCGTGCGCAACACGCTCGCGATGGTGCAGCTCGGCGCGATGTCCGGTCGCCGGCCGGCCCAGCTCTCGGGCGGCCAGCAGCAGCGAGTCGCCGTCGCCCGAGCGCTTGTCTACGGGCCCAAGCTCGTGCTGATGGACGAGCCGCTCGGAGCGCTCGACAAGCAGCTGCGCGAGCAAATGCAGCTCGAGATCCGTCGCCTGCACCGCGAGCTCGGTGTGACGATGGTCTACGTGACGCACGACCAGAGCGAGGCGCTCACGATGTCGGACCGAATCGCGGTCTTCCACCAGGGGCGCATCCAGCAGATCGGCGCGCCCTCGGCGATCTACGAGCAGCCGGCCAACGCGTTCGTCGCGCGCTTCATCGGCGAGAACAACCGCGTGACCGGCACGGTCGAACGCGTGGAGGCTTCGCGCTGCGCAGTGCGAGCCGCCGGCGGCGTCATGCTTGCCGGAACCTGCGCGGCGGCGCTCGCACCGGGCGCTCCGGCGCTCGTGTCGGTGCGCCCCGAGCAGATCGTGCTCGGCGCCGGACCTTCCGACTGTGGTCTCGACGGCACGCTGGCGGAGGCGATCTACCTGGGCGATCATCTACGGCTGCGGGTGGCTATTCCCGCGCTCGGCGATATCGTCGTCAAGTCGCACGCCGCGAACGCGCCTGCCGTCGGCGCCGAAGTGCGGATCGGATGGCGCGCCGAGCATTGCCGCGTCTTTCCGCTCGAGCAGGATGGCTAGGGCCTGTTCACACGATGTCCACAATTGCGGACATCGTGTGAACAGGCCCTAATCGACCGCGAAAGCGCCGTACTCGTAGCACGCAGCACAGGACCACAACCACCGCAAAGGAGGAACACCATGCAAAGACGTTCGATCCAACTCCTGCTGGCCGCGCTCACGAGCGCCGGCCTCGCGCTCACCGGGGAGGCGCGCGACCTTTCTGTCGTTTCCTGGGGCGGCGCCTACCAGGACGCCCAGCGCGAGGCGTACTTCAAGCCGTTCATGGCGACGGGCACGAAGATGGTCGAGGAGAGCTGGGACGGCGGCGTGGGCACGCTGCGCGCCAAGATCCAGGGCGGCAACAACAACTGGGACGTCGTGCAGGTCGAATCCGAGGAGCTGCTGCTGGGCTGCGAGGAAGGGCTGTTCGACAAGCTCGACTGGGCCAAGCTGGGCGGCAAGGACAAGTACCTCCCGGACGCGGTGCACGACTGCGGCGTCGGCGCGATCGTCTACTCCTTCGTGCTCGCCTACGACGGCGACAAGATCAAGGGCGACACACCGAAGAGCTGGTCCGATTTCTGGAATACGCAGAAGTGGCCGGGCAAACGCTCGTTGCGCAAGGGGCCGAAGACGACGCTGGAGATCGCGCTGATGGCCGACGGCGTCGCGCCCCAGGATGTCTACAAGACGCTTGCCACGCCCGCCGGCGTCGATCGCGCATTCCGCAAGCTCGACCAGTTGAAGCCCAACATCGTCTGGTGGGAAAAAGGCGCGCAGCCTCCACAGCTCCTCGCGTCCGGCGAAGCGGTGATGGTCGATGCCTACAACGGCCGCATCGCGGCGGCGAACGACAAGGAGAAGAAGAACTTCAAGATCGTGTGGACGAACAACCTCTACACGGTCGACTCGTGGGTGATCATGAAAGGCAGCCCGAACAAGGCCGATGCCGAGAAGTTCCTCGTTTTCGTCAACGACCCCAACAACCAGAAGAACCTGCCGCCGAAGATCCCCTACGGCGTGACGACCAAGGCGGCGACAGCGCTGATCGACAAGAACGTTCTGCCGAATCTCGCGACGGCGCCGGAGAACATCAAGACCGCCCTCTACATCAACGACAAGTTCTGGCTCGAGAACCTCGACAAGCTGAACCAGCGCTTCAACGCCTGGGTCGCGAAGTAACGCCCGCGAGGCCGTCCGCGTCGTGCCTCGGCCGATGCGGACGGCCGCTCGCCGCGCGCAGCACGCGATGTCCACGCCCGTCTCGCCGCCGAACCGTCGCGAGCTCGCGCGCGGGCTTGCCCGCGCCGAGCGCGCCGTGCGGCTCCGTGCGATGGCGCTCATCGCGCCGCTGTTCGTCTTCCTGCTCGCGACGTTCGTTCTGCCGATCGGCGCGCTGCTGTCGAAAAGCGCCGTCGACACGGACGTCGCGCGCATCCTTCCCGGTGTCACGGCGACGCTTCGTGGATGGGATGGCAACGCACTGCCGCCGGAGGACGCGTATCGCGCGCTCGCCCGGGACATCGCTGCCGCGCGCGAGGCCGGAACACTCGCCTCCGCGGGAACGCGCCTCAACTACGACGTGACCGGCTACCGGTCGCTGCTGTTCGCAACCGGCCGGCAGCTGCCGGCGGCGCTCGCCGACGACGCCAAGGAAATACTGATCGGCATCGATTCCAGGTGGGGGAACATCGAAACGTGGGGTGCGATCAAGCGTGCCTCGGGACCGCTCACCGATTTCTTCCTGCTCGCCGCACTCGACCTCAAACGCGACGCTGCGGGAACCATCACCAGGGAACAGGACGACGAGACGATCTTTCGTGCGCTTCTCGGCCGAACGCTTTGGATCGCGGGTGTGGTCACGCTGACGTGCCTGCTGCTCGGCTACCCGGTCGCGCACTACCTGTCGCAGCAGACGGGCCGCAAGGCGGACATCCTGCTGTTCCTCGTGCTGCTCCCGTTCTGGACTTCGCTCCTCGTGCGCACGGTCGCATGGGTGGTGCTGCTGCAGCGCGAGGGCGTGGTCAACGACACGCTGCTCGGCCTCGGGCTGATCGCCGAGCCGCTCAAGATGATCTACAACCGCTTCGCGGTCTATGTGGCGATGGTGCACGTGCTGCTGCCCTTCATGATCCTGCCGCTCTACAGCGTGATGAAGGCGATTTCGCCGGCGTACCTGCGGGCGGCGGCCTCGCTCGGAGCGCCGCCGCTCGTCGCGTGGTTCCGCGTCTACCTGCCGCAGACGCTGCCGGGAATCGGCGCGGGTTCGCTCATGGTGTTCATCCAGGCGCTCGGCTACTACGTCACGCCGGCGCTGGTCGGCGGCGCTGACGATCAGATGATCAGCTACTTCATCGCGTTCTACGCAAGCAAGACGATCAACTGGGGCATGGCTGCGGCGCTCGCGCTGATCCTGCTCGCGGCGACGATGGCGCTCTATGCCGCCTACCAGCGCTTGGTCGGCATCGACCGGATGCGCCTCGCATGAGCCGGGACACGAAGACGATCGGACAGCATGCGGCAGCGCTGCTGCACGCCACGGTCGCCTGCGCGGTGCTCGCCTTCCTCGTCGCGCCGATCGCCGTGATCGTGCCGCTGTCGTTCTCTTCCGGCTCGTTCTTCCACTATCCGCTGCCGGGCTTCTCGCTGCGCTGGTACCAGGACTTCTTCACGTCGCCGTTCTGGCTGCCGGCGCTCAAGAACAGCCTGTTCCTCGGAACGGTTTCCGCGTCGCTCGCAACCGTGCTGGGCACGCTCGCGGCGATCGGGCTCTGGCGCGCGGACTTCCCGCTGCGCACGTTCGTCCTCGCGACGCTCATCTCGCCGATGGTCGTGCCGGTCGTCATCGTCGCCGTCGGCGCCTACTTCGCATTTGCGCCGCTGCGCCTCACCGACGGTTTCGCGGGCCTGATCCTGGTACACACGGCGCTCGGTGCGCCGTTCGTCGTGATCACCGTGCTCGCGACGCTCGCCGGCTTCGACCGCAACCTGCTGCGGGCGGCCTCGGTCTGCGGCGCCGATCCCGTCACGGCGTTCCGGCGCGTGATGCTTCCCGCGATCCTGCCGGGTGTGGCGTCGGGCGCGGTGTTCGCCTTCGCCACCTCCTTCGACGAGGTCGTCGTCGTCCTGCTGATGGGAGGCCCCGAGCAGCGCACGCTGCCGCGCCAGATGTTCGCGGGGATCAACGACAACATCAGCCTGACGATTACCGCCGCCGCGACACTGCTGATCGCATTTTCGACGCTGCTGATGGCGCTCGTGGGACGGCTGAAGCGCCGCGCGGCCGGCGCCCGCGCGCAAGCAACGTGAACGCCGTCCAGGATCGCGTCACGTCCCTTCGCGCATCTGCGCCGCACGCAGCGTATTTGACAGCAGCATCGCGATCGTCATCGGCCCCACGCCGCCGGGGACGGGCGTGATCCATGCGGCGCGCGTCTTCGCGGCTTCGAAATCGACGTCGCCGCAGAGCTTGCCGTCAGGCAGGCGATTGACGCCGACGTCGATCACGATCGCGCCCTCCTTCACCCAATCGCCGTGCACGAAGCGCGGCTTGCCCACGCCGGCGACGACGATGTCGCCCTGCCGCACGATTTCCGGCAGATTCCGGGTTGCGGAGTGACAGATCGTGACAGTGCAGCGCGCCATCAGCAATTCGAGCGCCATCGGCCGGCCGACGATATTCGACTGGCCGATGACCACCGCATGCTTGCCGACGAGGTCCTCGCCCGTTTCGGCCAGGAGCCGCATGCAGCCATAGGGCGTGCAGGGCCGCAGCGTGGGCGACTTCAGCACCAGCCGACCCATGTTGTAGGGATGGAAGCCGTCGACGTCCTTCGCGGGATCGATGCGCTCGACCACGCGTGCCGGATCGATGTGCTTGGGCAAGGGAAGCTGCACGAGGATGCCGTGGATTGCCGGGTCCGCGTTCAGCGCATCGATGAGCGCGAGCAGCTCGGCCTCCGGCAGCGACGCCGGGAAATCGAAAGCATGCGACACCATGCCCACACTCTCGGTCGTGCGTCGCTTGTTGCGCACGTACAAGAGCGACGCGGCATCGTCGCCGATCCGAACGACGGCGAGCCCCGGCGCCGGCTTGCCGGTCGCTATGCGCGCGGCGACGGCGCCCTTGATCTCGCGCGTGACGCGTTCGGCCACGGCCTTGCCGTCGATCAGCCGCGCCGTCATCGCTCGCCGACCTTGAAGGCGGAGCCGACCGCGAGGCGATCGCTGCCCGGCAGCCAGCGCGTCTCCCATCCAGCATGCCGGGCGTGCGCGGACAGGATCGGATCCGGGTTGACCGCGATCGGGTGCGTCGCGTGCGAAAGCAACGAGAGATCGTTGACCGAATCCGCGTAGACCCAGATCGCCCGGAAATCGGAAAGGCGACGGCCTTGCGAGGACAGCCAGTCGAGCAATCGCTCCACCTTGCCTTCACGCGAATTCGCCATGCCCAGCACCCGCCCGGTAAAGCGACCGGCGACGACTTCGGCTTCGGTAGCGAGCAGGTTCGCGATCGCGAACTCGCCTACCTGCGGCTCGGCCAGGTAGCGAAACACGGCCGTGGTGACGACGACCTCGTCACCCGCGGCACTGTGACGCTCGACCAGACCACGGGCCGCCGCGTTGATGCACGGACGCACCCGTTCGACAATCCACGCATCGCGAAGCCGGTCGAGCTCCGCCATTTCAAAGCGCGCGAGGAGCCCGAGGTAGAACTCGGTGAACTCGATGGTGGCGGCTTCGCCGCAGTTGTAGCTTTCGGTCAGCGCAGCGCTGCGCGATTCGACCTCGGCACGATCCAGACGCCCGACGTCGATCAAATACTCGACGAACGCCATCTCGCTGTCGTAGGGAACCAGCGTATGGTCGAGGTCGAACAGGACGAGCGTGTCGGCGGGCACGGTGGCTGGCCTGCTTCGGATCGGCTGGACTCAGTCAGGAGGCCGAAGCTGAGCGAGGGGATGAAATCGGCCGTCGGGCAAGGCGCGAGGCCGTCAGTGTACGTCGTGGTACGGTGAGGCCGAGTCACGCCGCGCGGCGGCCGGTTTCGCCGCGACCCAGCGGGCGGACTTCCGACGCAGAACACCAAATGCACGCATGATCGATCACCGCATTCTAACCGTGCTTGCGTCCCGGCTGCGCGTCCTTCTCGCACCGCCCTCGGCGCGCTACCGGCCGTTGCGCGTCGGCACGTCCATCACCGGATTCGTCGACGACGCCCGGGCGGGCCAGCTGCGGGCGTTTCCCGACGTCTTCGCGGTCGACGCAGCCGCGGTGGTCATGAGCCCCGTGTTTGCCGATTGCGAGGCACGCACCGAGGCACTGGACCGCGTCGCGCGGGCACTGGCCGACGCGGGACGGCTCTCCGCGTGGCGCGAGGAGCGCTACGCGGTCGCCAATTCGTTCGGGGCTCCGCCGCTCTTCCTGCTGGAACGCGCGGCGGCACGCTACTTCGGCATCCGGACCCATGCAGCGCACGTGAATGGCGTCACGCTGCGGCAGGGCGTGAGCGCCATGTGGATCGCGCGGCGCAGTCCCCGCAAGGCCATCGACCCCGGCATGCTGGACAACCTGGTCGGCGGTGGAATCGCGGCAGGCATGACCGTCGCAGACACGGTGGTCAAGGAGGCATTCGAGGAGGCCGGCATTCCACCCGCGCTTGCGCGCAAAGCCGCGCCGACGGGCGAGGTGCGGATCTGTCGCAGTCAGCCCGATGGTCTGCATCGGGAAACGATCTTCGTGCACGACCTCGCATTGCCGCCGGACTTCATGCCCGCGAATCAGGACGGCGAGGTCGCGCAATGGCGGCTGGTGTCGATCGCGCACGCCGCCGAACTCGCCGCGCAGCGCGACGGCCCCTCCGCGATGACCGCCGACGCGGCCCTGGTTCTGGCCGATTGGCTGCTGCGCAACGGCCACGTCCCGGCACGCACCGCGGCCGGTGTCGCGCTGGCAGCCCTTCGCGCGGGCGAGTGCGGATTCGCCGAACGCGAGTGATCGCGTCGCAATCCGGATGTGTTCGCCCCGATGCTCAGGCAACGGCCCGGGCGGCCGCCGGGCTGATCTCGCGAATCCCCATTTCCTGCAGCGTGTCCCCGATCGCGTGCACGGCCGAGCGCATTTCCTCGGGCCCGATTGCCCCGATGCAGCCGACGCGAAACGTCTCGAGCTCGGTCAGCTTGCCCGGGTACAGCACGAAGCCGCGGTCGCGCACCTTGGCGTAGAACGCCTTGAACTCGTAGCGCGGGTCGACGGGCGCATGGAACGTGACGATGATCGGCGCCTGGATGGCGGGGTCGAGAAACACGCGAAATCCCAGCGCGCGCATGCCGCTCATCAGCGTCTCGCAGTTCCGCGTGTAGCGTGCGAGCCGCGCCGGCTGGCCGCCCTCGGCGACGAACTGGTCGAGCGCCGCGTTGAACGCGACGACGACGTGCGTGGGCGGCGTGTAGCGCCACTGCGTGGTCCTCTCCATATAGGTCCACTGATCGTGGAGGTCGAGCGAAAGCGACGTGCTGCGGCCCTGCGCCGCCTCCAGCACCGCCCTGCGCGCGATCACGAAGCCCATGCCCGGCGGGCCTTCGATGCACTTGCCCGAGGCCGCGATCAGCGCGTCGAAAGGCGTCGCGCGCGCATCGATCGGCAACGCGCCGAAGGAGCTCATCGCATCGACGATCAGGCTGCGGCCGTGCCGGGCGACGACAGCCGCGATCGCGGGCAGCGGGTTCAGGATGCCGGTCGACGTCTCGCAGTGAATGAGGCCGACATGGGTGATCGAGCGGTCCTGCGCGAGCAGGCGCTCGACGTCGTCGGGCGTGGTCGGCACGTCATCGGCTGTCACGAACGTCGAGCAGCGCCGACCCATCATCGTCGCGAGCCTGGCCATGCGCTGGCCGTAGGCGCCGTTGATCAGCACGAGCAGGTGGCCATCGCGCGGAACGAGCGTGTTGGCCGCCGCCTCGACCGAGAACGTGCCGCTGCCCTGCATTGGCACACAGACGTGCGTGTCGTGCCCGTCGACCACATCGAGCACCTTCTGCCGTATGGCGGCGGTGACCGCATTGAATTTCGCATCCCACGAACCCCAGTCGCGCAGCATCGCGCTCCGGGTCTCGAGCGACGTGGTGAGCGGGCCGGGGGTGAGCAGGATGGGATCGCGCGATACCAGACTCATGGTTGTCCCTTTGCAAGAATGATTCTCGCGCTCAGCGGGCTGCCGTGCGCCACGCCTGCGTGCGCCGAAGCAACCAGCCCTCGAGCCCGAGCGAAATCAGCGTGACTGCCGCGGACGTGGCCACGATCAGCGTTGCCATCGCCGACGCAGACCCGACGTTGCCGGCCTCGTCCAGCTGCACGATCGAGATCGAGGCGAGCATCGTCTTGGGCGAATAGAGGAACACGACCGCCGAGATCGTCGTCATCGCATTGACGAAATAGTAGCGGCTGATGTCGATCACCGTCGGCATGCAGACCGGCACGGTGACCCGTGCGAACGTCTTGTAGAACGGCACCTTGAGGGACGCCGAGACTGACTCGAACTCGTTGTCGAGCTGCTTCAGCGCGGTCACGGCGGTGAGGTGGCTCGATGAATAGAAGTGGACGACCGTCGCGAGCACCAGGATCGTCATCGTGCCGTAGAGCGCATTGAGCGGGTTGGCCGGGTGATTGAAGAACAGGATGTAGCCGATGCCGAGCACCATTCCCGGCACCGCCATCGGCAGCATCGCCTGCAGCCGGATCGGCCCGCGCAGCACGTCCGCGCCGCGCGTCTTCTCGAGCCAGTACGCGCCGGCGAAGGTCAGCGCTGCCCCGAGCGCCGCGCACCAGAGGGCCATCACCAGGCTGTTGCGGTAGGCGTTGTCCACACCCGCCTCCTCGAACCCGTACGTATAGTGGTTGAGCGTGAACGAGAGATTGTACGGCCACACCTTGACGAACGATCCGAACACGGCCATGCCGATCACCAGCAGCATGGCCGCCGAAATCAGCGCGACGAAGAAGAGCGCCGACCGATCGCGCGCGCGCGCCGGGCGCGGCGAATAGGGGACGCTGCGGGCGGACAGGAGCGCCTGCTGGCGTCTTCGCACCGACCAGTCGATGCCGAATGCGGCAATCGCCGGCGCGAGCAGGATCAGTCCGACGACCGCGCCCACGTTGAAGTTCTGCTGACCGATCACCTGCTTGTAGATGTCGATCGCGAGCACGCTGTAGTTGCCGCCGATCACCTTGGGCACGCCGAACTCCGACACCGCCATCGTGAACACGACGAGCGCAGCGGAGACGAGGCCGTAACGCGCACCGGGCAGCGTGATCGTCATGAACTTCCGCCATCCGGGCGTCGCCAGCGAATCCGCGGCCTCGTAGAGCCTCGCGTCGGAGAGCGACAGCCCGGCCAACAAGATCATCACCGCATGCGGGAACGACGCGAACGTCATCGCCAGCACCATGCCGGGCAGCCCGTACACCGTCGAAAGACCGAACCATGCCAGCGCCCCCTTGAGCCAGCCCTGGTTGCCGAAGAGATAGATGAACGACAGCGCGGCCAGCATCGACGGCGCAAGGATCGGCAGCAGCGCGATATTGCGCCACGTGGCCTTCCACGGGATGCAGGTGCGCTGGATCGCGTAGGCAAAGGCGAAGGCGAGCGGCACCGTGAATGCCGTAGTCAGTCCCGCGAACGTCAGCGTGTTAGAGACCGAGCGCATGAACGCCGGCGACGCGAAATAGACGGCGAAGTTCGCGAAGCCGACGAAAGCGCCCGACTTGTCTTCGACGCTGCGCACGAGAAGCATCGCGAGCGGCATCGTCAGGAATGCGAGCAGCGCGAAGAACAGCAGCACGATGCCCCCGCGCGCCGCGAGCGCCTCGGCGATGCGCTGCCCGGCGCGTGGTGCGGAGCGCTGCCCGGCGGCCACGTCGGTCACGGGGCCGGGCTCGCTTGCTCGCCTTGCCCGAACACGCGCACGCGCTCGCCGCGCAGCGCGAACGGCAGCGCCGCCCCCTCGCGGACGCCGAGCTCCAGCGCCTGATTGAGCGAGACGTACACCATCATGCGCTGGCCCTCGAAGCCGTCGACGTCCACGCTGGCGATACAGTAGGTGCCGAGGAAATCGACGCGGCGAACCGTGCTGCGCAAGGCATTGGGCAACGACTCGACGGGACCCGTGTCCGACAGCACGCGGTCCTCGGGCCGGAGGTAGAGCCGAACCGCCTCGCCGGCGGCCACACCGTTCGCGGGCGTCGCGATCTCGACCTGCCCGACACGAAAACGCCCGCCGCCCATGCAGGTCGCCTTCAGCACGTTCACCTTGCCGAGGAAGTCGGCGACGAAAGGCGTCGACGGCTTTTCGTAGACCTCGAGCGGCGTCCCGCCCTGCTCGATCACGCCATCGTTCATGACGACGACGCGGTCGGCCATCGACAGCGCCTCCTCCTGGTCATGCGTGACCATGATCGTCGTCACCCGGAGCCGCCGTTGCAGCGAACGGATCTCGCCGCGCAGCCGCTCGCGCTCCTTGGCATCCAGCGCGGAGAGCGGCTCGTCCAGAAGCAGCAACGATGGCGAGGTCGCGAGCGCGCGAGCGAGCGCCACGCGCTGCTGCTGGCCGCCCGACATCTGGCTCGGGTACTTGGGGCCGGCGTCGGGAAGCCCGACCAGCGTCAGCAGCTCCTTCACGCGGGCGTCGATCTCCGCGCGCCCCTTGCGCCGGTTGACAAGCCCGTACGCGACGTTGTCGCGGATCGTCAGGTTGGGGAACAGCGCGTACGACTGGAAGACGATGCCGTAGTCGCGGGCGGACGGCGGCGCCGTCGAAACGTCGCGCCCGTTCTGGATGACGCGGCCCGAGGTCTGCGTCTCGAGACCCGCGATGATCCGCAGCAGCGTCGTCTTGCCGCAGCCGGAGGGTCCGAGAAAGCAGACGAGCTCGCCCGAGGGAACGGCGAGATCGATGGATTTCAGCGCGACGAAGCTGCCGAAAGCCTTGTGCACGGCCTCGAGCTTCAACGCTTCGGTGGAACCGGTCATCGCCAATCCTGAAACGCATTCCGATCGGGCGCGGACAGCACGCCCGTCGCCGTTCGCCGCCGCATCATGCAACAACGCCCCGTAAAGCGGCGGCGCATGCCGTCCGCTCCAACAGGGCGAGTTGATCCGCCGGAGGCCACGGCGCGGTGTCCCATCGATGCGGAAATGGCACGCCGCGACCGACGAGGCGACGACCTATTTGGGTGCGGCCTTGGACTCGTAGCGCTTGCTCCACTCGGCAAGGATCTTGTCGCGGTTCTTCGCCGCCCACTGGAAGTCGTTCTTCGCAAGCCGGCTCGCGTAGTCGGCCGGCACGTTCGGCAACGGCTGCGACAGTTCCTTGACCGCCGTGATGGCGAAGTTCTTCGCGTAGAGCGCCATCGCCGCATCGGAGATCGACCAGTCGAGCAGCTTCTGCGCCGCCGCGAGGTTCTTCGTGCCCTTGTAGATGCCGATCGCTTCCAGATCCCAGCCCAGGCCTTCCTTCGGGAACACGAGGTCGATGGGCTTGCCCTGCGCCTTCTCGCGGTTCGCCCGGTACTCGAACGAGATGCCGACGACGTACTCGCCGTTGGCAGCGGCCGCGCAGGGACGCGAGCCGGAGTGCATGTACTGCGCGATGTTCTCGTGCAGGCCGTCCATGAACTTCCAGCCCTCGGCCTCGCCGTAGATCTGCAGCCATGCAGTCACGTCGAAGAACCCTGTTCCCGACGACGCCGGGTGCGGCATCACGATCTGGCCCTTGTATGCGGGCTTGGTCAGGTCCTTCCACGTCTCCGGCTTGGGGATGTTGCGCTTGGCGGCCTCGACCGTGTTGAAGCAGATCGTCGCGCCCCACACATCCATGCCGACCCACGCCGGCGGGTTCTTGCTGTCGCGGAACTCGGGCGCGAGTCGGGAAAGCCCCGGCGGCGCATACGGCTGAAGCATCCCTTCGGTGTCGAAGATCGCCATGCTGGTCGCCGCGACTCCCATGACCACGTCGGCTTTCGGGTTCGCCTTTTCCGCGAGGAGCTTCGCGGTGATGACGCCCGTCGAGTCGCGCACCCACTGGATCTCGATGTCGGGGTTCGCCTTGTTGAATCCCTGCTGGTAGTCCTTGAGCTGATCGGTTTCCAGCGCCGTATAAACCGTGAGCTGCGTCTTCTGCGCGGTGGCTGCGCTGGCACCGGCGAGGGCCAGTGCGGAAACGACGGCGACGGTTGCGAGCCTTGCAAAGCCTGGTGGCGATTTCATCGGCGGGACTCCTCGAGGGCGACTGGGCGACGGAACACGGCGGGACCGCAATCCCGACCGCAACGAATGGGGCGGATGCTACGCGCAGCGACAGGCCGGGGCAACGTCCCGCCGCGAGTGGCCCGCGCCCGACCGTGGCGGGGAGCGCCCGTGGCAGCCGGCCTTGTCACGGCTGTCGATTGCAGATTGTTGACAATCTACCGGGGTCGCCGTCTAATCGCAAGATGCTGAAAAAGCTCGAACCGGCAAGGACGCCCGGCGTGCGGGTGCGCGCCTCCCGCATGGCCGCGCTGCCCGCCGTGCCCGCCGATCATCCGATCGCGCTCGTCACCCGCAACTCGCTGCCGTCATTGGTGCAGCGGGAGGTCGAGCGGATGATCCTCGGGGGCGAGTTGCCCGCGGGAACGAAGCTCAACGAAGCCGACCTCGCCGCCCGCCTTGGCGTGTCCCGGGGGCCGGTGCGCGAGGCGTTCCGCGCGCTCGAGGAATCCGGTCTCGTGCAGCTCGCGAAGAATCGTGGCGTCTATGTGCGGCAGGTGAGCCTTGCCGAAGCCGACGAGATCTACGAGCTGCGGGCAGTGCTCGACGAGCACGCGGGCCGCCGCCTCGCGCAGAGCGTTACGCCGCTGCAGGTCAAGGCACTGCGCGCACTGATCGAGCGGATGGACAAGGCCGTGGCGCGCGCCGACGCCGACGCCTATCACGAGGCGAACCTCGCGTTCCACGATCACCTGGTCGAGCTCGCCGGCAACGCGAAGCTCGCGCAGCTCTATCGCCGGCTGGTGAACGAATTGCGGCTCTTCCGCCGCGCGTCGCTCGACCAGGCCGGTGCGTTGCCGACCTCGGTGCGCGAGCATCGGGCCATCGTCGATCGCATTGCGGCCGGCGAGGCCGCGGCGGCGGGCCGCCTGCTCTACGACCACGCGATGGGGGGCCGCGAGCGCGCGCATCGCGGCCAGGAAGCCGCGAGCGGCACGCGCCCTCCCCGGCGCGCCGCCCGGAGAGGCCGATGAAAGCCGGGACCCTCACCGTCAACGGCCGGAGCTACCGGCTGCCCAGCCAGCCGCTCGTGATTGTCTGCGTGGACGGCTGCGAACCCGATTACGTGAACCAGGCGATCGGCGCCGGCGTCGCGCCGTTCCTCGCCTGCGTCCGCGAGCGCGGCACGTGCCTGATGGCCGACTCGGTCGTGCCCTCGTTCACCAATCCGAACAACCTGTCGATCGTCACCGGCGTGCCGCCTTCGCAGCACGGCATCTGCGGCAATTATTTCTGGGATGCCGAAGCGCAGGCGGAGGTGATGATGAACGACGCCCGCTACCTGCGCGCGCCGACGATCCTCGCCGCGCTGGCCGACGCCGGCGCGAAAGTCGCGGTGATCACCGCCAAGGACAAGCTGCGAAGCCTCCTCGGCCACAAGATGCGGGGCATCTGCTTCTCCTCGGAAAAGGCGGACAAGGTGACGCTCGCGGAGAACGGCATCGCCGATGCGCTCGGCCTCACCCGCATGCCGTTGCCCTCCGTCTACAGCGCCGAGCTTTCCGAGTTCGTACTTTCCGCCGGTGCCGCGCTGCTCGAACGCGAGCGGCCCGATGTGATCTACCTGTCCACCACCGACTACGTGCAGCACAAGCACGCGCCCGGCACGCCGGCCGCCAATGCGTTCACGGGCATGCTCGACCGCTATCTCGCGCGGCTCGACGCGCTGGGCGCGGCGATCGTGGTCACCGCCGACCACGGCATGAGCGCCAAGACCGACGCGATCGGGCGCCCGAACATCGTCTTCCTGCAGGATCTGCTGGATCACTGGTATGGCGAGCGCACCTCCCGCGTGATCCTGCCGATCACCGACCCCTACGTCGTCCACCACGGGGCGCTCGGCTCGTTTGCCACCGTCTACCTGCCGGTCGAGCGCCTGATGGACGCCGCGGTGCGCATGAAGTCCGTGCCGGGCGTGGGGCTCGTGCTGACGCGCGAGGACGCGTGCCGCCGGTTCGAGCTGCCGCCCGATCGCGTGGGGGACTTGGTCGTCGTCGCCGAACGCCTGTCGGTCATCGGCACGAGCCGCGAGCGGCACGATCTCTCCGGCCTCGACGCGCCGCTGCGCTCGCACGGCGGCCTTTCCGAGCAGCAGGTGCCGCTGATCGCCAACCGGCATGCGGGCGAGCTGCCGCTCCGGCGCTGGCGCAATTTCGACGCGTTCGACCTCGCGCTCAATCACCTCGAGGGGGTCGGGCATGCATGAGCGCCGCCGGGCAGTCCCAAGGCGCTCATTGCGCCCCCCGGGGGGCAGCGAAGCCGCGAATGCGGCGAGCGTGGGGGGATCCTGCGAGCGCCGCCGGGCCGCCCCAAGGCGCTCATTGCGCCCCCCGGGGGGCAGCGAAACCGCGAATGCGGCGAGCGTGGGGGGATTCTGCGACCGCCGCCGGGCCGTCCCAAGGCGCTCATTGCGCCCCCCGGGGGGCAGCGAAGCCGCGAATGCGGCGAGCGTGGGGGCTCACCGATGAACATGATGGCGGAGTTGAAGGACCTGCGGCATGGCCATGTGCTGCGCGAGCGGATGCGCATCGCGGGCGTTGAAGTCGGGCACGATCGCGTGATCGAAGTGCGCAACCCCTACACGCGCGCCGTCGTCGGCACGGTCCCCAAGGCCCGAGTGGATGACATCCGCCACGCGTTCGCGGTGGCGCGCGCCTGCAGGGCGAGGCTCACCCGCCACGAGCGCTACCGGATCCTGTATCGCACCGCCGAAATCATCCGCAGCCGGACAGACGAGATCTCGGACCTGATCACGGCAGAGTGCGGCATCTCCAAGAAAGACTCGCTCTACGAGGTCGGCCGCGCCTGCGACGTGTTCATGTTCGCCGGCAACGCGGCACTCGCCGACGATGGCCAGGTGTTTTCCTGCGACGTCACGCCGCACGGCAAGTCGCGCAAGGTCTACACGCTGCGCGAGCCGCTGCAGGGCGTCATCAGCGCAATCACGCCGTTCAACCACCCGCTGAACCAGGTTGCGCACAAGGTCGCGCCCTCGATCGCCGCCAACAACCGGATGGTGCTGAAACCGACGGAGAAGACGCCGCTGACCGCGCTGCTGCTCGCCGACATCCTCTACGAGGCCGGGCTGCCGCCCGAGATGTTCTCGGTGGTGACCGGCGACCCGCGCGAGATCGCCGACGAGATGCTCGTGAACGAGCACGTCGACCTCGTGACCTTCACCGGCGGCGTGGCCGTCGGCAAATACATCGCCGCCAAGGCGGTCTACAAGCGCCAGGTGCTGGAACTGGGCGGCAACGATCCGATCATCGTCATGGAGGACGCCGACCTCGACGAGGCGGCCGCGCTCGCCGCAGCAGGGTCGTACAAGAACTCGGGCCAGCGCTGCACGGCAGTGAAGCGCATGCTCGTTCATGCGGAGGTCGCCGACGCGTTCGTCGAGCGCCTGGTGGCGAACACCAAGGCCTGGTCCTGCGGCGACCCGATGGATGCCGAGGTCGACATGGGCACCGTGATCGACGAGGCGGCGGCGATGCACTTCGAGTCGAAGGTCAACGACGCGGTGGCGCGCGGCGCAAGGCTCCTCGTCGGCAACGTGCGCCATGGCGCCCTCTATTCGCCCACGGTGCTGGATCGCGTCGACCCGGAAATGAACGTCGTCAAGACCGAGACCTTCGGACCGGTGTCGCCGGTGATCCGCTTCAAGGATATCGACGATGCGATCCGCATCGCCAACGGCACTGCATACGGGCTGTCCTCCTCGGTGTGCACCAACCGGCTCGACTACATCACGCGCTTCGTGTCGGAGCTCCACGTCGGCACGGTGAACGTCCGTGAAGTGCCCGGCTACCGGCTCGAACTCACGCCGTTCGGCGGCATCAAGGACTCGGGTCTCGGCTACAAGGAAGGCGTGCAGGAAGCGATGAAGAGCTTCACCAACGTCAAAACGTACTCGCTGCCGTGGTAACCGGCGTGCGGACGCAGCCATGAACGACCGGATTTGCGCCCCGCCGTCCGGCGACCTGTCCGCCGAGGGCGACATCAACCTCTCGCCGCTGCGCCGCGAATGGGAGGCGAAGCACGTCGGTCCGGCCACCCGCGCGCTGCTCGACCGTGACAGCGCTGCGTTCCTGCACCAGTCGCTGTCCACGCCCTGCTTCGACGCGCTGGTCGAGGCGGAGGGCATCTGGTTGACCGATGTCGAGGGCCGCCGCTTCATGGACTTCCACGGCAACAACGTGCATCAGATCGGCTACCGGCATCCGAAGGTCGTTGCGGCCGTCAAGCGCCAGCTCGACACGCTGCCCTTCTCGCCACGCCGCTTCACGAATCTTGCCGCCGTGGAGTTGGCCGAGCGGCTGGCCGCGCTCGCACCCGATCGGCTCGGCAAGGTGCTGTTCGCGCCGGGTGGGACGCTTGCCGTCGGGATGGCGTTGAAGCTCGCCAGGCTGGCGACCGGCCGGCACAAGACGATTTCGCTCTGGGACAGCTTCCACGGCGCCTCGCTCGATGCGCTTGCGGTCGGCGGCGAGGCGATGTTCCGCAAGGGCATGGGGCCGCTGCTGCCGGGCGCGGAGCACGCGCCGCCCTGCGATCCCCACGCCTGCCCGTTCCGTTGCGGCGGCACGTGCACCGCGCAATGCGCGGACTACATCGCCTACCTGCTCGACAAGGAGGAGGACGTCGGGGCGGTCGTGATCGAGACCGTCCGCTGCACCGATGTGCAGATCCCCCCGCCCGACTACTACCGCCGCATCCGCGAAGCCTGCGACCGCGCCGGTGCCTTGCTGATCCTGGATGAAATCCCGATCGGATTGGGCCGCACGGGCGCGATGTTTGCTTTCGAGCATTACGGGGTCGTTCCGGACATGGTCGTGCTCGGCAAAGGGTTGGGAGGCGGGGTGTTTCCGATGGCGGCGCTGATCGCGCGGCGCGACCTCGACGTGGCCGGGGACCGTGCGCTCGGCCACTACACGCACGAGAAGAGCTCGGTGGGCTGCGCGGCGGCGCTCGCCACGCTCGACGTGCTCGCCGAGGAACGCCTGCCCGAGCGCGCCCGTACGCTCGGCGCGCGCGCCCTTACGCGGATGCGCGAATTGAAGGCCCGCTACCCGCTGGTGGCCGAGGTACGCGGCATCGGGCTGCTGCTCGGTATCGAATTGCGGCACGCTGACGGACGCCCTGCGCGCCTCGAAGCCGAGCAGACGATGTACGAGTGCCTGGCCCGCGGGCTCGCGTTCAAGGTCGGCCAGGGCAACGTGCTGACGCTGTCGCCGCCGCTCGTGATCGGGCAGGCCGACCTCGACCGGGCGTTCGACATACTCGACGAGGCGCTCGGTGCCCTCGCGCGGGGGGCACCCTCCGCCTAGCGTCCATGCAAACCCTGCTCAACCTGCTGGCCGGCGTCTCGCTCCTCGTCTGGGGAACGCACATCGTGCGCGGCGCGATCCTGCAACAGTACGGCGGCGACCTGCGTCGCATTCTCCGTCGCAGCGTATCGCACCGCTTCACCGCCTTCGTCGCCGGCCTCGCGGTCACGGGCCTTATCCAGAGCAGCACGGCGACCGCGCTGATCGTTGCCGCGTTTGCCGGCCAGGGTCTGATCTCGACCGCGCCGGCGCTCGCCGTCATGCTCGGCGCGGACGTCGGCACTTCGATCGTCACGCTGGTGCTGTCGTTCGACCTGTCATGGCTCGCGCCGCTTCTGATCGTGGTCGGCGTCACGCTGTTCCTCTGGCGGGAATCCTCGGCGCTCGGCCGCTTCGGTCGCATCCTGATCGGGCTCGGTCTCATCATCTTCGCGCTGCAGTGGATCCGCGTGTCGGCACGCCCGTTCGTCGATGCCGCAGGCGTCAAGGTGATCTTCGCCTCGCTGACGGGCGACGTGCTGCTCGACATGCTGGTCGCCGCCGCATTCACGATCCTCTGCTACTCGAGCCTCGCCGTCGTCCTGTTCGTCGCCACGCTCGCTTCGCTCAACATCGTCGGGCTGCCGGTTGCGCTGGGGCTCGTGCTCGGCGCCAATATCGGGAGCGGATTGCTCGGGATGCTCACGACGCTGAAGGCGCCGCCGGAAGCGCGCCGGGTGACACTCGGCAACTTCCTGTTCAAGGTGCTGGGCTGCGTGGTCGCGATTCCGCTGCTGCGCTTCATCGAGCCGCTGGTCGAGAACGCCGGCATCGACCCGTCGCAGGAAGTCGTGCTGTTCCACCTCTTCTTCAACGTCGCCCTTGCCGCGCTCTTCATGTTCTTCACCGAGCGGATCGCGCGCATCGCCGAGCGTCTGCTGCCGGCCCCGCCGGCCTCCGAGAACCCGGCCAAGCCCCGCTACCTCGACGCCTCGGCGCTCGACACGCCGGCTCTCGCGATCGGCAACGCCGCTCGCGAGGCGCTGCGCATCGGCGATGTGATCGAGGAGATGCTGCAGGGCATGCTCACCGTGCTGCGCACCAACGACCGCGATCTCGCGCAACGGCTGCGCAAGCTCGACGATGTCGTCGACGAGCTCTACACGGCGGTCAAGCTCTATCTGACGCAGATCTCGCGCGGCGCGCTGGAAGAGCGCGAGGGCCGGCGCTGGACCGACATCGTCTCGTTCACGATCAACATGGAGCAGGTGGGCGACATCATCGAGCGCATCCTGACCGACATCGAGGATCGCAAGATCGACAAGGGGCGCAATTTCTCCGAAGCGGGGATCGCCGAGATCGTCGACCTTCACTCCAGGCTCATCGCCAATCTCAAGCTCGCGATGAGCGTCTTCCTGAACGGCGACCGCAAGAGCGCACAGGAGCTGCTCGCGCAGAAGGTGCTTTTCCGCGATCTCGAGCGGGCCTATGCGGATTCCCACCTCGCCCGGCTCGCCGGCAACACGATCGAGAGCATCGAGACGTCTTCGCTCCATCTCGACCTGATCTCCGACCTGCGCCGGATCAACTCGCACTTCTGCTCGGTGGCCTACCCGATCCTCGAGGAAGCCGGCGTGCTCGCCAAGACGCGCCTGATGACGCCCGCGCCTGACGCGGAGGCGCGCTCGCCGCTCGCCGACCCCGGCCCGGCGCCGAGCCACGGGGACTGGCCGAAGCGCAAGCCCGGCACCGCGTAGCGCGCCTGTTCGCGCCCGGATCGGAAACGCGGTTGCCACCCCAGGAGATCTCGCTCGCGGTCACGCTCGCGGTGCTGGGCGCAGGCTTGCTGCACGCGTTCTGGAACGCGCTCCTGAAGTCGGCGGCCGGCGAGCCGATGCTCGACACCGCGCTCATCGTCGCCGGCTCCTCGATCGTCTGTCTGCCGCTGCTGCCCTTCGTTCCGCTGCCGGCGCCTGCCGCGTGGCCGTATGCCGCCGCGTCGGTCGTCGTCCACTTCGGCTACTACGTCGCGCTCGCCGGCGCCTATCACCGCGGCGACCTGTCGTTCGCCTATCCGCTGATGCGCGGCGTCGCCCCGCTCTTCGTCACCCTGCTCGGCATCGCGTTCCTGGGCGAGCACCTGACGCCGCAGACGCTTGCGGGCGTGGCGCTGATCTCGTTCGGAATCATCGCGATCGCGTGGTTCGCAAGCGGGCGGCACACGCTCGCCGCGGCCGGCTGGGCACTCGCCAACGCCGTCATCATCGCGATCTACACGCTGATCGACGGCGCGGGCGCGCGCGCCTCGGGCAATGCCTGGAGCTACGTCACGTGGCTGATCTTCATCGAAGGCCTGCCGTTCGTCGCGTGGATCGTGCTTCGCCGCGGCCCGCCGGCCGGCCGCTATCTCGTCGCCCGCTGGCGCCGCGGCGTGATGGGCGGCGCCGCGAGCCTGGCCGCATACGGCATCGTGCTGTGGGCGATGACGCGGGCGCCGGTCGCGGTGGTGGCGGCGCTGCGCGAGGTGTCGGTGCTGTTCGCGGCGCTGATCGGCACGCTCTACCTCAAGGAGAGCTTCGGCTGGCGGCGGCTCGCCGGCGCGGCCAGCGTGGTCGCCGGCGTCGCGGCGCTGCGGCTTTAGCCGCGCTCCACCATCAAGCGGATTCGTTCGTACAATGCCCGATCCATGAGCACCGCAACGCTGCCCACGAATACCCGCGTCGTCGTTGTCGGTGGCGGCATTGCCGGCGCGTCGACGCTCTACCATCTCGCGAAGCTCGGCATCGCGGACGCGATCCTGCTCGAACAGGGGCGCCTGACGTGCGGCACGACGTGGCACGCGGCGGGCCTGGTCGGCCAGACGCGTGCAACCCGCAACGCAACCCGCATGAGCCGCTACGGGATCGAGCTCTACGCGTCGCTCGAAGCGGAGACCGCACTCGCGACCGGCTGGAAGCAATGCGGATCGTTGAACGTCGCGAAAACGCCCGAGCGGCTCACGCTGATCAAGCGGCAGATGGCGCGGGCGAAGAGCTTCGGCATCGAGTTCGAGTTCGTCTCGCCCGCCGAAGCCGGTCGCATCGCGCCAATCCTGCGCACCGACGACCTTGCCGGCGCGGTGTGGATCCCCGGCGACGGCAAGGCGAACCCCACCGACCTCACGCAATCGCTCGCCAAGGGTGCGCGCATGCGGGGCGCGAGCGTGTTCGAGGGTGTCGTGGTAACGGCGGTCGAGCAGGCGAATGGCCGCGTGCGCGGCGTGCGCTGGAAGCGCGGCGAGGACGAGGGCGCGATCCGCTGCGAAACCATCGTCAACTGCGCGGGCCAGTGGGCACGCGCCTTCGGGCGACTCGCCGGCGTCAACGTGCCGCTCTACGCCGCCGAGCACTTCTATCTGGTCACGGACAGGATCGAAGGCGTCTCGCCCGACCTGCCGGTGATCCGCGACCCGGACGGGTTCATCTACTACAAGGAGGAAGTGGGCGGACTCGTGATGGGCGGCTTCGAGCCGGTGGCGAAGCCCTGGAACGTCGATCCGATCCCACCCGGTTTCGAGTTCCAGCTGCTTCCCGAGGACTGGGACCAGTTCCAGGTGCTGATGGAGAACGCGATCCATCGCACGCCCTGCCTCGAAACCGCGCCGGTCAAGCTGCTGCTGAACGGCCCGGAGAGCTTCACGACCGACGGCAACTTCATCCTGGGGGAAGCGCCCGAGCTTGCCGGGTACTTCGTCTGCGCAGGCTTCAACTCGGCCGGCATCGCCAATTCCGGCGGCGCAGGCAAGCTGATCGCCGAGTGGATCGAGAAGGGCGAGGCGCCGCTCGACCTCTGGGACGTCGACATCCGGCGCTTTGCCCCCTTCCATGCGAACCGCCGCCACCTGTCCGACCGCACGGTCGAATCGCTCGGCCTGCACTACGCGATGCGCTGGCCGCGGGAGGAGTTGCAGACGGTGCGCCCGCTGCGCCGCTCGCCGCTCTACGACCGGCTCAAGGCGAAGGGCGCCGTGTTCGGCACGAAGCTCAACTGGGAGCGCGCGAACTACTTCCTGCCGGCCGGCGCCGCGGAACCGCCCTACACGCTCGGTACGCCCGGCTGGCTACCCCATGTGCTGGAGGAACAGCGCGCGTGCCGCGAGGAGGTCGTCGTCTTCGACCAGACGTCGTTCTCGAAGTTCGTGCTGAAGGGCCGCGATGCCCTTGCCGTGCTGCAGCGGCTGTGCGCAAACGAGATCGACGTCCCGTCCGGGCGCATCGTCTACACGGCGATGCTCAATGCCGGCGGCTGCTTCGAGAGCGACCTCACGATCGTCCGGCTCACGGCAAACGAGTTCTTCATCGTCACCGGCTCGGCACAGACCACGCGCGACATGTCCTGGATCGAGCGCCACATCGATCCCGAAGAACACGCGAGCCTGGTCGATGTGACGAGCGGATACGCGGTCGTCTCGGTGATGGGCGCGAAGGCCCAGGCGCTGCTGTCGCGCCTGTCGCCCGATGATCTGTCCAAGGCGGGCATGCCGTTCGCGAGCACCGGCGAGATCGACGTCGGCTACGCGCGCGTGCGCGCCGCGCGCATGAGCTATGTCGGCGGGCCGGGCTACGAGCTCTATGTCACGACCGACCAGTGCGCAACACTCTACGATGCGCTCTGGAGCATCGGTGCCGAGTTCGGATTGCGCGACGCAGGATACTACACGATCGACGCACTGCGGATCGAGGCGGGCCGGCGTGCGTGGGGCGCCGAACTCTCGCCTGACGAGACGCCGTGGCAGGCGGGTCTGGGGTACGCGGTGAAGCTCGACAAGTCCGCGGCATTCACCGGCCGTGAGGCGTTGCTCGCGCAACGCGATGCGCCGCTCACCAAGCGGCTCGTGCTCTTCACGTTCGACGATCCCGCGGCCTTTCCGTGGGGCGGCGAGCCGATCCTGATGGATGGCCGCAACGTGGGCGAGCTCACCTCCGCCGGCTACAGCCGGAAGCTCGGACGAGCCGTGGCGATGGGGTATGCGCGCTCCGAGTCCGGCCTGACCGACGCGGCGGTGTTGGCCTCTGCGTACGCGGTCGACATCGCGGGGACGCTCTTCCGCGTGACGCCGCACCTTGCGGCACCCTGATGGTCGAACAGGCTTTGCGCACGGCAGGCGAACCGATCGTCTTCCACGATCGCTTTCCGGGCGTCGCCGGGTGCGGAAGGCCAGTGCCGGCGTTGGCCAACGCCGCTGCCGAGACCGCGAATGCCGGGAATCCGCAGGTGCCGATCACCGGCCGTGAGCTCGAGCATTGGCACAAGGGGCGCGATGTCCCGCCGTGCCGCCACGCTGGACGCGACCGAGCCGCCAACGGTCGCAATGCTTCACCCCGCTGCGGGGTCGGGGCGCGGCGTGGAACCCGGAGCGCCGGTAGCCGTCCAACCCCGACGCGGCCCAATCGTGCTTGCCGATCTTGCCGTGCGTGCCGATCCTTCCCTTCCGGAGGACAGCGTGTCCATTCCGTCCTGTTTAGTCGAGGTCGCCGCGGACCTGCCCGGTAACGCCACGCCGCAGCCGTACGGCAAACATCCCGAGTTCAAGTACTGCGCGGTCCGCGTGCGCGCGGTCGCCACGGTCGATGGACGCTAGCCGCCGTCCCCGCCATCGGGGCAAGTCGCTGCTCGCGGCCAGCGCGGCAGGCTTCGCATTGCTCGCACTCGATGCGCCATCACAGAACGTGCACTACGATGCTGCCAAGCGCCATCACACGCCCACCGGCTTCCGCAACAACTATCCGCACGATCCGCCGGCGAACTTCCTGGCGTGGCAATGGGAGCGCTGGACCAGCGGTGTCCCGCGGGAACCTGCGGACGGGTGGAACTTTCCCGTCGACAAACCCGACGCGGCGCTGCTGAAGGTCAATCGCACGACCGACACCGTCACCTGGATCGGACATGCGACGGTCCTGCTGCAGCTTTCCGGCGTCAATATACTGACCGACCCTCATTTCACCGAGCGCGCCTCACCGTTCGGACTGCTCGGGCCGAAGCGCGTCGTGCCGCCGGCGCTTGCGCTCGACGAACTGCCGCACATCGATGTCGTGCTGCTGTCGCACAACCACTACGATCATCTCGACGAAGCCACGGTGAAGGCGCTCGCCGCGCAGCAAGGTGGTCCGCCGCGCTTCTACGTGCCACTCGGCGTCAAGGCGTGGTTCGAAGAGCGGGGGCTGCCCGTGCACGCCGAAATGGATTGGTGGGAGCGCAAGGACGACGGGCCGCTTGCGATCCATTTCGTTCCCGCGCAGCACTGGAGCGCACGGACGCTGGGCGACCGCAACGCGACGCTCTGGGGCGGCTTCGTGGTGGAGAAGAACGGGTTCCGCTTCATCTACACCGGGGATACCGGCTATTCGCAGGACTTCCGGGACATCGGCGCGCGCTTCGGCGGCTTCGACCTCGCCGCGATCCCGATCGGCTCGTACGCGCCGCGCTGGTTCATGGCCGCGCAGCATGTCGATCCGGCCGAAGCTGTCCGTATCCACGAGGACCTTCGCGCAACGCAATCGCTCGGCGTCCACTGGGGCACGTTCGTGCTGACCGACGAGCCACTGGATGAGCCGCCCGTCAAGCTGCGACAGGCGTTGCAGGCATCCGGGATACCATCGGAGTCGTTCTGGGTGTTCCGTCACGGGGAGATGCGTCGCCTCGATGCCGGGCGAGCGCAGATCGCCCGTGCCGCCGACTGAAGTTGGGGCCACGGTCAGCGCAGCAACATCCGCGACGATTGCCCTCGCGAGTATTACGGCTGCCACCCCATCTGTGGTCTGATGGCGGCTGTCCGACGCTTTCGCTCCCAACCCATGCCCCAACACTTCACGACGCCGCCGCGGCGTGGCCGCACCCCCTCCAAGCCCGGCGCCGCGACGGGCCAGGTCCAGAGCCTGACACGCGGACTGTCGATCCTGGAATCGCTCGCTCGCGCCGAAGGAGGGCTCACGTTGACGGACATCGCCCATCGTGTCGGTCTGCCGCCGTCGACCGCGCACCGGCTGCTCTCGACGCTTGAGAAGATAGGTTACGTATTCCAGGCAGGCGACCTCGGCCTCTGGTACGTGGGCCTGCAGGCGTTCACCGTCGGCTCGAGCTTCCTCGCCGCCCGCGATTGGGTCGCGCAGAGCCATCCCTACCTGCGCCGGCTCATGGAACAGGCAGGGGAGACGGCAAACCTCGCGATCCTCGATGGCACCGAAGCGGTGTTCATCGACCAGGTGCAGTGCCGCGAGACGATGCGCACGATCGTGCGGCTGGGAAGCCGCGTGCCGCTCCACGCATCGGGCGTGGGCAAGGCGATCTTCGCCGCGCTGCCCGACGAGCAGATCGAGGCAATCCTCAAAGTCAAGGGGTTGCCGCGCATCACCGCCAACACGATCACCTCGCCCGAGACCACGTGGGCGAGCCTTCGCGTGATCCGCCAACGCGGCTTCTCGTTCGACGACGAGGAACATCTGGTCGGCACCCGCTGCGTCGCCTCGCCGATCTACGACGAGCACGCGGAAGTGCTGGGCGCGATCTCGCTCGCGGGACCGGTGTCGCGGCTTCCGGACGCGCGTATCAAGCAGCTCGGCCCGCTGGTCGCGCACACCGCGGAGGAAATCACGCGCAAGGTCGGCGGCCGCTGGCCGCACCCATACTAACCGCGACCGGCGGCAGCCTGCCGCGGCGCCTTTCCGGTCGTCGCACGGCGCGTGGCCGAAAGCCGCGAGGATCGGGCGATGGCAGGCCGGTGCGCAGACTAGAACCTATCTCATAATCATCCACGGGTGCGACGGGATTCCCGGGGCCGCAGTTCCAGGCACGAGGAGCGCCGTTTGGCCGGACCAAACAAGCGACGAGCAACGCAGAAATGCGGCCCCGGGGCCCCCGTCCCTTCGGGTTGCGGCGAGAAAGCCTGGCCGCTGCGTTGCTCGTCGTTGCGTAGGCACGACTACGCCGCCTCCTCGCGCCTTGCTGCCAGGCTTTCTCGCCGCAACGCATCCCGCGGCTGATTATGAGATAGGTTCTACATCGGAGGGGCCTGCGGAGCGCGGCCTTCCATGCGGCGGAGCCGCCGCCCGAGATCGGTGGAAACCGAGGGATGCCAGCGCGACAGCAGCTCATCCATCGCTTCGAACTCGTTGCACGCGAGCACAGCGTCGCAGCCGGCTGCGACGGCGGCGTCGGCCCGAGCCACGATATCGCCCGCGGCGAGCGCGCCCGCCATGCCGAGGTCGTCGGAGAATACGACGCCGTCGAAACGGAGCTTGCGGCGAAGGACCTCCCCGATCCAGACCGGCGAGTAACCGGCCGGGCGCGAATCGACGTCGCGGTACACGACGTGCGCCGGCATGATGCCTTCGATGCCCGCGCGCACAAGCGCGCCGAACGGAACGAGGTCATCGGAAATCAGCGCCGCGAGCGTCCGATCGTCGACCGGCAGGTCGGCGTGTGAATCGGCCGCGACAAAGCCGTGCCCGGGAAAGTGTTTGCCGACACCGGGGCAGCCGCCCGCGTGGAGGCCGCGACACAGCGATGCGGCAAGATGCGCGACCGCATTGGGATTGCGGTGGAACGCCCGATCGCCGATGACGCCGCTGGTGCCGTAGTCGAGGTCGAGGACCGGCGTGTAGCTGAAGTCGATGCCGTGCGCGCGCAGCTCGCTCGCGAGCGTGAAGCCGAGCCGGCTCGCTTCGCGGGTGGCCGCCGCGACGTCCTCGTCCCATTCCCGGCCGAGCCCGCGCATCGCCGGTATCGCGGAAAACCCCGTCCGAAACCGTTGCACCCGCCCGCCTTCGTGGTCGACCGAGATCAACAGGTGCGGCGTGCGCACTGCGCGGATCGCGCCGGTCAGCGCCCGCAGCTGGCTGCCGTCGGAAAAATTGCGGCCGAACAGGATGACGCCCCCGACGAGCGGGTGCGAAAGCCGTTCGCGATCGGCGGGCGACAGCTCGAGGCCTTCGATACCGACAACGACGGGACCGCGCGGAAGGGCGATCATCGTGTCACCACGGGCCCCGCACGGCCTCATTCCCCGGATTTGCCGACGCATCACCGCGAGCGTCGGCCGCCTGCCGCGGTTCGCACATGCCGTCGATCCCCGCAAGCGGGGCCCCTCGACGGCTGCTCACGCGGCCGCTTCCCGCATCAGCGCCTTCATCTGGCGCACCGCCTCGCGCAGGCCGGTGAAGAGCGCGCGCGCGACGATTGCGTGCCCGATGTGCAGCTCGCGCACGCCGGGCAAGGCCGCAACGGGCTGGACATTGAAATAGTTGAGCGCGTGCCCGGCGTTGAAGCGCATGCCGAGCGAGCGGATCGCCTCGCCGGCGTTGCGGATCTTCGCGAGCTCGGCCACCACCGCCGGGCTTTCGGCGTCGCGGCCCCGTGCATGGAACGCGTGCGCGTACGGTCCGGTGTGGATTTCGCAGACGCGCGCGCCGATTCGCGCGGATGCCTCGACCTGCCCCGGGTCGGCATCGATGAACACGCTGGTGACGATTCCGGCACCGGCAAGCCGCGCCACGACGTCGCGCAGCTTCGCTTCCTGGACGGCGACGTCGAGTCCGCCCTCGGTTGTGATCTCGTGCCTTCCTTCGGGAACGAGCATCGCCATCTCGGGCTTGAGCGCGCAGGCGATCGCGACCATCTCGGGCGTTGCCGCCATCTCGAGATTGAGCTTGATGTGCGTGAGGTCGCGCAGCCGCCGCACGTCTTCGTCCTGGATGTGGCGGCGATCCTCGCGCAGGTGCACGGTGATGCCGTCGGCACCGCCGAGATGCGCCTCGACGGCGGCCCAGACCGGATCGGGCTCGTGCGTGCGGCGGGCCTGCCGCAACGTCGCCACATGGTCGATGTTGACGCCGAGTTCGATCATGCGAGGTCGCTTTCGATGGTCATTCGTCTTCCAGCGCCTGCAGATCGCGCACGACGCGCCGGCTGAAGATGCGCCGCTCCTCGAGATAATGGTCGAGCACGTCGCGCATCAATCGCTTGGCCTCCGCCGCCGTCTCGCTGTCCGGAAACTTGGCGTCGGCGAGCGCCAGCAAAGTCGCCCCCCGCACCAGCGGCCAGCGGGCCCCCGGCTCGGCGACGTGCCGGCGCGGGCCGCGGTCGAACGTGTAATGGTAGCGCGCCGAGGGATCGATCACCGCGCCGCTGTCCGCATCGTGCGTCAGCGGCAGCGCATAGCCCAGCTCCGCGAGAAGCCGCAACTCGAACCGGCGCAAAACGGCCGCCTGTGCGGCACCGCCGCCGGTCTCCGCCAGCGCGGCCAGTGCAGCCTCGTAGTCGCGCCACAGCTGCGGATGCGGATCCTCGCGCGGCAGCAGCTTCAGCAGCAGCTCGTTCAGATAGAACCCGCAGAGCAGCGCCGAACCGCCCGGCAGCGGAATCCCTCCGCGCCATTCCGCCTTGACGAGGGTCTTCAATTCCGCTGCGCCCGCCCACGAAAGCGTGAGCGGTTGAAACGCCTGCAGCAGGCCGCGCAGTTCCGAGCGCGGGCGCTTGGCGCCGCGCGCCACCATGCCGACGCGGCCGTTGGCAGCGGTGAACGCCTCGACGATCAGGCTCGTCTCGCGGTACGGATAGCTGTGCAACACGAACGCAGGCTCGGCGTCGTGGCGCTCGACGGGCGTGCGACTGGCCATGGGTGCCGGCTAGTACCCGAAGCGGTTCAGCATCGGCTCGCTGTCCGCCCAGCCGCGCTTGACGCGCACCCAGATTTCGAGGAACACCGGGCCTCCGAACAATGCCTCCATCTCCCGCCGCGCCTGTGAACCGATCGCCTTCATGCGCGCCCCGCCCTCGCCCAACAGGATCGCCCGCTGGCTCGCCTTCTCGACATAGACCGTCGCATGGATCCGGCGCAGGTTGCCTTCCTGCTCGAAGCGGTCGATCGTCACGGCCGTGGCATAGGGCAGCTCGTCGCCGAGCTGGCGGAAGATCTTCTCGCGCACGAACTCGGCCGCGAGGAAGCGCTCGTCACGGTCGGTCATCTCGTCCTCGGGATAGAGCGGAGCCCCCTCGGGAAGGCGCTTGCCGATCTCGTCGCGCAGCGCGTCGATCTGTGTACCTTTCTCGGCAGAGACGGGAACAATGGCCGCAAAATCGCGCAGCGTAGCGAGCTCGGCAAGACGCGCCATCAGCGCCGCCTTGTCCTTCACGCGATCGACCTTGTTCACCGCGGCCACGACCGGCCGACCGGCCGGCACGAGCGCGAGCACCGCGCGATCGGCGGCGGTCACACCAGCCGCTTCGACGACCCAGACGACGATGTCCACGCCGGCAAGGCTCTCCCGCACGGCACGGTTCATGCGCTCGTTTAGGCGCGACCGGAAACGTGTCTGGAAACCCGGCGTGTCGACGAACACGAACTGCGCCGCCTTCGTCGTCAGGATCCCGGTGATGCGGTACCGCGTCGTCTGCGGCTTGCGCGACGTGATGCTCAACTTGTGCCCGATCAGGCAGTTGAGCAGCGTCGACTTGCCCACGCTCGGTCGGCCGACGATCGCCACGTGGCCGGAACGAAAGGCAGCCGCGCTCATCGCGGTCGCGAGGCGCACGTGTCGGCGACGACCTCGGCGTAGGCTGCGGCAGCCGCAGCCTGCTCGGCCACTCGCCGGCTCGCGCCTTCGCCCCGGGTGGCGATGCTGAAGGATGCGATCCGGCACTCGACGACGAACGTTTGCGCATGCGCATCGCCGCTCGTGCCTACCACCGCGTACTCGGGAACGGGAATGCGCCGGGCCTGCAGCCACTCCTGCAGTCGCGTTTTCGGATCCTTGCCGAGCGAGGCCGGATCCGCATCGCGCAAGACGCTCGCATAAACCGTGTCGATCACGCGCCGCGCCGAATCGAATCCGGCATCGACGAACACTGCACCGAACACGGCTTCGAGCGCATCGGCAAGAATCGACGGGCGGTCGTGCCCTCCGGTCCGCATCTCGCCTTCGCCAAGACGGATCGACGCGCCGAGTTCCAGGGTGCGCGCAAGCTGCGTCAGCATGTCGCGGTTGACGAGGTTCGCTCGGGCCCGCGAGAGGTCGCCCTCATCGGTATCGGGATAGCGATCGTAAAGGGCCGCTGCGATCGCGCAGTTCAGCACCCCATCGCCCACGAACTCCAGGCGCTCGTTGTGCCTGGCCCCGTAGCTGCGGTGGGTCAGCGCCTGCGCGAGCAGCTCGGGACGTCGGAAAACATGGCCCAGACGGGCCTCAAGGGCGTCGGGCATGACCCCGCGGCGCAACGCTAGCGCGTGGCCACCGCCTCGAACTCCAGCAGGATGAACGCGTTGCCGGCGACGTGCAGCTTGCGCTCCCAGCTCGCCGTGGCGGTGATCACGTTGCCCTGCTTCTTGAACTCGAAGTCGGATGCCTTCACCGCCTCCACATAGTTGACGTTGAGACGTCCGTCGATCGCGCGGCGGAACTCCTGCGCGCTGGAGATATTTTGCATCTGGCTCAGCGTCTCCTGCATCGCGCGCTGGACGGCGAAGTACTCGATGTAGGCGGGCGTCACCCGGAAGCCGATCATCGCGACAACCACGACGACAACCGCGACGAACAAGAACCCGATCATGCTGAGCCCGTGCTGTGTGCGTCCCGAGGTGTTTGGCCGCATGCCCTTCTCCTTCAGCGGATCCCGCTGCCCACGCGCTTGAAGGCGAGGCTCGCGATATCGTCCCAGTTGAACCAGATGAAAAACGCCTTTCCCCGGATGTGATCGTCGGGGACGAAACCCCAGTAACGGCTGTCGTCGCTGTTGTCGCGATTGTCGCCCATCATCAGATAGTTTCCGGCCGGAACCCGGCACTTGAATCCGCGTTCATTGTATTCGCAATTGTCGCGGCCGGGAAACGGTCGCACGTTTTGCGGATAGACGGGCGCCGCCTTCGGATTCTCGGCGATCGTGTAGGTGACCCCGGCCTCGTTGCCTGCCGCCGTCTCGCGCAACCGATCGGTCGTCTCGAAGCGCAGGCCTTCGAGGTAGCTGTACGTTCCGTCGGACACCTGCGGAAGCGGCTTGCCGTTGACCATCAGCTTCTTGTCCCGGTACTCGACCACGTCACCGCCGACGCCCACGACCCGCTTGATGAAGTCCTGGGACGGATTGACGGGGTAGCGGAAGACGATCACGTCTCCGCGCTGCGGATCGCCGAGCGGCACGAGCTTCTTCTCGAGGATCGGCAGCCGCAGGCCGTAGGCGAACTTGTTGACCAGGATGTAATCGCCGACTTCGAGCGTCGGTCGCATCGACGACGACGGAATCTTGAACGGCTCGGCCACGAAGCTGCGCAGCAGGAAGACGACGAGCAGCACCGGGAAGAAGCTCTTCGGGTACTCGATCCACCAGGGCTCGGGCTCCCCCTGCGCGCGGCGCGCGGCGAACACCAGCCGGTCGGCGAGCCAGACGGCGCCGGTTACCACGGTGAGCAGGAAGAGGATCAGCGCGAAGTTCATCGTGTTGTCGTCGCGATGCGGTCAGCGGGTCTAGCGCGGAGCGGATTGTCCCACGGGCGGAAATCGGCGGCTCGGCCATCCGTCATGCGATGCTTGCGGCTCATCGCAGGCTATCGTTCACTTCTCGCCCACCTGCAGGATGGCAAGGAACGCCTCCTGCGGGATCTCGACGCTGCCCACCGCCTTCATGCGCTTCTTGCCGGCCTTCTGCTTCTCGAGAAGCTTGCGCTTGCGCGTGATGTCGCCTCCATAGCACTTGGCAAGCACGTCCTTGCGCATCGCCTTGACGGTTTCGCGGGCGATGATCTGCGCGCCGACCGCGGCCTGAATCGCGACATCGAACATCTGCCGCGGAATGAGGCCGCGCATCTTGTGCACGACCTCGCGGCCGCGAAACTGCGCCACGTTGCGGTGAACCATCACCGACAGCGCATCGACCCGGTCGCCGTTGATCAGGATGTCGAGTTTCACCACGTCGGCGGCGCGAAACTCCTTGAACTCGTAGTCGAGCGAGGCATAGCCACGAGAGACGCTCTTCAGGCGGTCGAAGAAGTCCATCACGACTTCCGCGAGCGGCAGCTCGTAGGTCAGCATCACCTGGCGGCCCAGATACTGCATGTTCTTCTGCACGCCGCGCTTTTCGGTGCAAAGCGTCAGCACGGGGCCGACATAATCCTGCGGCACGAGGATCGTCACCGTGATGATCGGCTCGCGGATCTCCGCGACCTTCGACAGGTCGGGAAGCTTCGACGGATTCTCGATATCCTGCAACGTCCCGTCGCGAAGCAGCACCTGGTAGATGACCGTGGGTGCCGTGGTGATCAGGTCCATGTCGTACTCGCGCTCGAGCCGCTCCTGCACGATGTCCATGTGCAGCAGGCCGAGAAATCCGCAGCGGAAACCGAAGCCCAGCGCCTGCGACACCTCCGGCTCGTAGTACAGCGACGCGTCGTTGAGCTTGAGCTTGTCCAGGGCGTCGCGCAGCGCTTCGTACTGGTTCGACTCGACCGGATAGAGCCCGGCGAACACCTGCGGCTTGACCACCTTGAATCCGGGCAGCGGCTTGTCGGCGGGCTTCGCGGCGAGCGTGATCGTATCGCCCACGTTCGCGCCTTTGAGCTCCTTGATCCCGGCGATGACGAAGCCGACTTCACCGGCGGCGAGCTCGTCGCGGGCAACCGCCTTCGGCGTGAACACGCCCACCTGCTCGCAGCCGTAGGTCGCGCCGGTCGCCATCAGCTGGATCTTGTCCTTGGGCTTGAGCGTGCCGTCCATCACCCGCACCAGCATCACGACACCGACGTAGTTGTCGAACCACGAATCGATGATCAGCGCGGCGAGCGGCGCTGCGGGATCACCCTCGGGCGGAGGGATCCGCGTGATCACCGCCTCCAGGATGTCGTCGATCCCCTCGCCGGTCTTCGCGCTCGCCCTGATCGCGTCCTGCGCGTGGATGCCGATGATGTCCTCGATCTCCTCGATCACGCGGTCCGTGTCGGCCGAGGGCAGGTCGATCTTGTTCAGCACCGGCACGACCTCGACGCCCTGCTCGATCGCCGTGTAGCAGTTGGCGACCGTCTGCGCCTCCACGCCCTGCGATGCGTCGACGACGAGCAGGGCGCCCTCGCACGCGGCCAGCGACCGCGAAACCTCGTAGGCGAAATCCACGTGGCCGGGCGTATCGATCAGGTTCAGGCTGTAGATCTGGCCGTCGCGCGCCTTGTAGACCAGCGCGGCCGTCTGCGCCTTGATCGTGATGCCCCGCTCGCGCTCGAGATCCATCGAGTCCAGCACCTGCTCGCTCATCTCGCGGTCAGCCAGGCCGCCGCAGCGCTGGATGAAGCGGTCGGCAAGCGTCGACTTGCCGTGGTCGATGTGGGCGATGATCGAGAAGTTGCGGATGTGGCGCACGTAGGCGACCCGCGATGAGGGGCGGGCAAAACAAAAGGGCACCGGTCGCCAGTGCCCTCGGGCAGCCGCCGCCCGGCAGGGGCGATGGCGCGGGAACAGGTAATTCTAGCCGAAAAGCGCCGCGCTCGCGATCACGGCGGACGATCGGGGCCGGCGAGCGCGGCGCGCACCCGCTCGGCATCAAGGTGGTGATGGCAAAGCTCGACCCCGGCGGCCGGCGCGCCCAGAAGCAGCACCGGCACGCGCTCGCCATACGCGGCCTCGAGCGCGGGGTCCGCGTCGACGTCCAGTTCGACCACTTCCCGCCCGGCCGCCTGCGCGATCGGCACGAGCGCATCGCGCATCTCGTCGCACAGATGGCAGTAGCTTCGGAAAAGGAGCGTCAGTCGCAGCCGCGGTCCACCGGTCATGGCCGACCCCGTGCAATGCACATCGGACGACAGCGCTTCCGCCGCTCTGCGGCCATGGCCTCATTCGCCGCTCGCGCCATGCCACGCTCTCGTGTCGGCCCCCTGGCCGCATGTCGGCGACGCGCCCTGCGGGCCTTGCTCGCTGCGCTCGCCGCCGCTCTGCGGCCATGGCCTCATTCGCCGCTCGCGCCATGCCACGCTCTCGTGTCGGCCCCCTGGCCGCATGTCGGCGACGCGCCCTGCGGGCCTTGCTCGCTGCGCTCGCCGCCGCTCTGCGGCCTACTCGGTCTGTCCGTTGGGCAAGCGGATTGTCGCGAAGAACTGCTGCTCGCCACGACGCAGCTGCAGCGTCACCGACGCGTTCTTCTCGAGCTTCGCGAGCAGGTCGTTCACCAGCGCCGCGGACGTCGCCGGCGTCGTCACGCCCTTGCTGATGACCGCGATGATGACGTCGCCCTGCTGCACGTTGCCGCGCACCTCGCCCGGAATGTCTGCGATCAGCACGCCGCCCTTCAGGTCGAGCTCCTTCTTCTGCTCGTCCGTCAGGTCCATCAGCACGAGACCCATGCGGTTCGGCTTCGCTTTCTCCTTCGGCGCAGGGGTGCTGCGCCGCTGCGATTGCTGGGCGACTTCGTCCTTCATCTCGGCGACGGTCACCGCGATCTCCTTCTGCGCACCCTTGCGCCACACGGTTAGGCTGACCTTCGTGCCCGGGCGGATCACGGTAATGATTCGCGGCAGCGAGTTGCTGGAAGTCACGTCTCGGCCGTCGACCTTCGTGATGATGTCGCCCGCCTCGATGCCTGCCTTGTCGGCAGGGCCGCCCTTCTCGACGGAATTGACGAGCGCGCCGGTCGCCTGCTTGAGCCCGAACGCCTCGGCGGCCTCCTTCGACACCTCCTGGATCTGCACGCCGATACGGCCGCGCGTCACGCGGCCCTTTTCCTGCAGCTGGCGTACCGTGCTCATCGCGACGTCGATGGGAATCGCGAACGCAAGCCCCATGTAGCCGCCGGTGCGCGAGTAGATGAGCGAGTTGATGCCGACGACCTCGCCGCGCAGGTTGAACAGCGGCCCGCCGGAATTGCCGGGGTTGATCGCGACGTCGGTCTGGATGAACGGGACCAGGTTTTCCTGCGGCAGGTCACGGCCCTTGGCGCTCACGATGCCGGCGGTCATCGTGTTTTCGAGGCCGAACGGCTTGCCGATCGCCACCACCCACTCGCCGACCTTGAGCTTGTCCGGATCGCCGATCGTGACCTTGGGCAGATCCTTGGCGTCGATCTTGATCAGCGCCACGTCGGAACGCTTGTCCGCGCCGATGACTTTGGCGGTGAATTCGCGGCGATCGGACAGCCGCACCGTCACCTCGTCCGCACCGTCGACGACGTGGGCATTGGTCACGATGTAGCCGTCGCTGCCGACGATGAAGCCCGATCCCGCGGCCTGCGATTCGAATTCGCGCGGGCCGTTGCGGGGGATCGGGCCGAAGCGGCGGAAGAACTCGTAGAACGGATCGTCCTCCGAAATGTCCGGCATCCGTGGATTGCGCCGGACCTTCTGCCGCACGTCGATCGAGACGACGGACGGACTCTGCTTCTCGTAGAGCTCGGTGAAGTCGGGAAGCACCTGCGCGCGCGCCTGTCCAAGCGCAGCGCCCGAGGGCGAGAGCGCCACCAGCATGGCGAACAGAAGGATGCCCAGCCGTGCGGCAGGCAAGCGGGGTCGAACGAAGGTCATGGCTTCCTCTTTGCGGGAAACTGGCGGATTTGCGCGCTACCGGCGCGCGACGGAGTAGGCAATCTGCTGCACGGTGCGCGCCGGCGTCTCGCCCAGCACCGTCACGAGGTGGTCGCCGAGGCGCAGCGTATACACATTGAGACCACCCTGCTGCATGAAGCCCGCATGCGACGGCGCCGTCGAGAGCGGTTCGACGAACACGCTGACGGCCACGAGCCCATCGGAGAACACGAGATGGGCAACAGGTTCGCGCTTGCCGCGCAGCATCCTGAAGCCCTCGCTTATCTTCGCGAATCCGGGCGGCACCCGATTGACGACCCAGCCCGTGTCGTGCGGAACCGCGTCGCCGGCCGATCCGCCCTGCTTCAGCTGCCAGTCCGCCGGGGTTCCCGCCCAGCTCGGCTTCACCATATCGCGGTCGATTCGGACGCCGATTGCGAGATCGGTGAACGCGAACTGCTCGACCGCTTCGCCCTTTTCGTCGACGATCCGGGCCTTGAGCAACAGGCCGGTCGCCACGTCCACCCAGAACCGGTGGCCATAGCGCAGACCGTCACGCGGCTCGAAGACGTAGGTTTGCGCCTCGAGACCTGCGACGCGGCCGGTCTCGCCGCGCCGGAAGTCGTAGAACTGCGTCAGCACCTGCTGCTGCTCGCGCGAGAGCGACGGAAAAACATTGCGGAATGTGCGCGGCTCGACGCGCACGATCTTGGCGTCGGGGTAATAGCAACGCACCTCGCCGGCGCTGCGGATCACCTCGCGCGCCGGCCCGTCGAGGTTCACGAGTTTTTCGAGCTCGACGCCGCCGTCGTTGAGGTGCGTGAGGCGAGAGGTCTCGACCCGCCCTCCATGCTGGAACACGATCGTGCCGATGTAGTTGAGCTGGCGCGCGGCGTTCGCGGCCCGGGCGAGAAACGCGCCCGCATCGTCGGCGCGCAGCCCCGGCGAATAGAAGAGAACCGCAACCATCGTGAGCGCCGCGGCGAGCGGCAGGTTCAGCACCTTAAACGGCTTCTGCTGCATGGACGCGAAAACCGGATGTCCTATTGAGCGCGGGCGTCGCCGCCTGGGGCTGCCACCGCGCGCAAATAGGGCTGCACGCCCTGAAGCGCGGTTGCCGGCGAGTATTCCTGGTGCACCAGCACGTAGTCCTGCGGCATGGTCGGCGCGCGCACTCTTGCGACCGAGGCGGCCTCGCGAACCTTGGCCACGGCCGCCGGTGGCGACTCGGTCAGCGTCATCGCCGTCCACCCGACCACCGTCACCGCAGCGAGCCCGGCCGCGGCCGCCCATGCCCACGATACCACCGGGTGCGCCCTGCGCCTGGGTGGCGCGAGCACCGTCGGTTCGTTGGCAAGTCGCCCGGCGAACCGGACCGAGAAGCCGGTGGTGCGGATCTTCGTTCCGCGCAGCTCGTCGCCGATGACGTGATAGCAGGCCCACGTCGCCATCGCGTCGGGCGTGCGAAGCTCCGCACAGCAGCGGTCCGCACTTTCGTCATCGAGCTCGCCGTCCATCAGGCGCGAAATGTCCTCGCTCATCACCATCTCCGGTTCTCGTCAGTACCGAGCAGCGGCCGCAGCTCGGCGGCGATCGAATCGCGCGCACGGAAGATCCGCGATCGCACGGTGCCGATCGGGCAGTTCATCACATTGGCAATCTCTTCGTAGCTCAAACCTTCGATCTCGCGCAGCGTGATCGCCGTGCGCAGATCCTCCGGTAACGCATCCATCGCCCGATTCACGGTCGCGGCGATCTGCTTGCCGAACAACTCGCCCTCGGGCGTCGAGCTGTCGCGCAACTGCTCCGCGTCCTCGAAATTCTCCGCCTCTTCATGGTCGAAGCTCGTCGACGTCGGCGCCCGCCGGCCCAGCGCGACCAAATAGTTCTTCGCCGTGTTGATCGCAATGCGGTACAGCCACGTATAAAACGCACTGTCGCCCCGGAAGCTCGGCAGTGCGCGGTAGGCCTTGATGAACGCCTCCTGCGTCACGTCCTCGACCTCCGCCGGGTCGCGCACCAGCCGCGACAGAAGCCGCGCCAGCTTGCGCTGGTACTTCGCCACCAGCAGCTCGAACGCACGCTTGTCGCCGCGTTGCGCCCGCTCCACGAGCTGTTGATCGACTTCGCGATCACCCATCCGCGGGGCTTACGTCCCTGATTCGTTCGTTGTTATGCCCGCCGAACGGCGGGGGCGGCAACCGGCCCGGTGACGGGCGCCCCGCCCCTGCCGGGACGGGCGCGATGCACGCTTGCACGGAAAGACCGGGAAAAAAGCGGGAAGTTCAGCCCTTTTCGAGCTTTTGCCGGAATAATGCAAGGTTTCACCGCCGTTCATCGTTTGTCCAATACAACGACCGGATGCACGTTTCCGGTCGTCAGCCCGCGGTAATTGCGCACGGCCGGCGTGCGCCATGGGGCAAGCGCGGCGCGCCGAGCGTCGTCCAGCAGGCCGAGCTGGTCGAGCACGGCTACCGCAGCCGGATGAAGACCCCGTCGTGCGCCGTCGGCGACCTTGATCGCGATGCCCAACCCGCGGCTGCGCACGCCGATCGCCTGCACGCCTTCCGCGCCGATTTTCGTCACCCAGTCGCCGCCGCTCGCCTGCATATACGCCAAATCGTTGCGACCCTCGCCCGAGACCATTTCCGGATGCGCGGTCATTGCGTCGGCGAGCCGCTGGCCCGCATTTCCGTATCTGGGGTCGGGCGACGCATTGGCAAGCCGCGCAAACGCGAGCGCAAGACCGGCAAGCGGGATCGCGTAATTGGGCGCCGAGCAACCGTCGACGCCGGCGACGAGCCGCTCGGCCGGCACCCCGGTGAAATGAGCGACGCTCTCGCGGATCGCCTGCTGCAGCGGGTGATCGAACGCTAGGTAGCTCTCCTTCGGCTCCCGGCACATCGTGCAATACGCGAGCATTCCGCTGTGCTTGCCCGAGCAGTTGTGGACAAGCGGAGAATACGGCGGCGGCGGCGGAATCTCGCCGCGCACGTCGTAGAAACCGGGCGGATGCGTGCCGCACTGCAGATCGTCCGGCACATTGCCCGCTTTCGCGAGCATGTCGGCGACGGCGGCGACGTGCCGCGGCTCGCCCGAGTGGCTCGCGCACATGAGGGCAATGTGGGCAGCGGAATAGCCGAAGCGCTCGATGCCGCCCGCCGCGACGAAGGGGATCGCCTGCAGAGGCTTCAACGCGCTGCGGGTGAACGTCAGTACGTCCGGATCGCCGGCCGCGAACAGAAGCGTGCCACTCCGATCGACGACCGCAACGGACCCGTAATGGGCGCTCTCCTCTGCGTCACCGCGAACTTCGATGGTAAGCGGAACGTGCGCGGCAGCGGAAACGGAACGGGTGCGGTGGAGCGTCAAGGCAGGCGGGCTTCGAGCGGCAGAACGCGAACCGCATATTCTACCGCCTGCCTCCCCGAGATCCCCCGTCGTCCCGCGGCGCCGTCAGCCTCCCGTCAGCGCCGAGCGGATCTGCTCGAGCGCGGATGGATCCTCGATCGTCGTAAGATCGCCCGGATCGCGTCCTTCGGCGAGTGCCTGGATCGAGCGGCGCAGGAGCTTGCCGGAGCGGGTCTTCGGCAGCAGCGTGACGAAGTGCACCGCCCCGGGCCGCGCGATCGCGCCCAATTCGCGGTCGACGGTGTCCATCACTTCCTTGCGCATCTTCGCCACACCGTCGGGGGTGGAAAGGCGCGCCGGATCCTTGACGACCGCGAACGCGACCGGGATCTGACCCTTCAGCGGATCGGCGACGCCCACGACCGCGACCTCGGCGATACCGCTGTGCGCCTGGACCGCCTCCTCGATTTCGCGGGTGCCCAATCGATGGCCGGCGACGTTGATCACATCGTCGGTGCGCCCGAGCACGAAGTAGTAGCCGTCGGCGTCGCACGTCGCCCAGTCGAACGTCGAGTACGCGAGCTTGTCGCGGAACGTGCCGAAGTACGTCTTGACGAAGCGCTCGTCGTCGCCCCATACCGTGGTCATGCAGCCCGGCGGCAGCGGCGGCATGATCATCAGCACGCCCTTCTCGCTCGCGCCGACCTCCTCGCCCGTGCCTTCGTGCAGCAGCCTGACGTCGTAGCCATACACCGGGAACGACGGCGAGCCGAACTTGCGCGGCGTCTCCTCGACGCCAAGTTGCGCCGACAGGATCGGCCAGCCGGTCTCGGTCTGCCAGTAGTTGTCGATGATCGCCACGCCGAGCGAATCGGACGCCCAGCGCGCAGTCGGCTCGTCGAGCGGCTCGCCGGCGAGGAACAGGTACTTGAGTGTCGAGAGGTCGTGCCGCTTCATGTATGCCGGATCCTGCTTCTTCAGCACGCGGATCGCCGTGGGCGAGCTGAACATCGTCTTGACCTTGTTGTCGGCGACGATCTTCCACCAGATGGCCGGATCGGGGCGGATCGGCAGGCCCTCGTACATGATCGTCGTCGAGCCGTTGATGAGCGGCGCATAGATGATGTACGAGTGCCCAACGACCCAGCCGATGTCGCTCGTCGTGAACATCGTCTCCCCGGGCGCCACGCAGAAGATCTGGCGCATCGACGAGGCGAGCGCGACCGCGTAGCCGCCGGTATCGCGCTGCACGCCCTTGGGCTTGCCGGTCGTTCCCGACGTGTAAAGGATGTAAGAGGCTTCGGAGGACTCGAGCCATTCGCACGGCACCTGGCCGTCCATGTGCGCGTCGCGCAGCGTCGCATAGTCGAGGTCGCGCCCTTTCGTGCGAGGCATTTCCTTGTCGAGGCCGCGATCGACGATCAGCACGTGCGCCGGCGGAAATTTGGCGAGGCGGCAGGCCTCGTCGACCAGATGCTTGTACGGCACCGGCTTGCCGCCGCGCATGCCGGCGTCCGCGGTGACCATCACGCTGGGCCTCGCATCGTCGATGCGCGTGGCAAGGCTTGCGGCCGCGAAGCCGCCGAACACGACCGAGTGGATCGCACCGATGCGCGCGCAGGCGAGCATCGCGAATGCCGATTCGGCGATCATCGGCATGTAGATCAGCACGCGGTCGCCCTTGCCCACGCCGAGGCCCTTGAGGATCGCCGCGAAGCGGTTCACCTCGGCATGCAGCTGCCGGTAGCTGTAGCGCGTCTCCTGCCCGGTTTCGGTCGAGAGGTAATGCAGCGCCGTCTGGTCCGCACGCTTCGCGAGATGGCGGTCGAGCGCGTTGTGGCAGAGGTTGGTGCGGCCGCCGACGAACCACTTGGCGAACGGCGGCCGGCTGTAGTCGAGGACCTGCGTGAACGGCGTCTGCCAATCGACCAGCGCCGCCTGCTCGCGCCAGAACGCGTCACGATCGGCGAGCGAGCGCCGGTGGAACTCCCGATAGCTGGCCATCGCTTCTCTCCTCCATCCGCCGTCTCCTCCCGCGTTCGGCGAACGCGGGCGCGGCTTCATCACGGTCTTGTCTCGTGCTCCCCCGCCCTCGGCAAGCGAGCGCGGACGACCACGGAAACTCGCGCGCCTGCGGGAGGCGCTCCAAGGGGCAAGCCTAGGCAAGGTGGCCGCCGCCGACATTGCGCCGGATCAAGCCCCGGCATCGCCGCCCGCCCGCGCGCTGCGACACGCATCGGGCCGGCGCGGCGTCCGGTCCGCCGGCGTCCTCGGCCCGGGCCCCGTTCGCCTCAGGGGTGCGAGTCGGGCGCGATACGCACGACCGTCCGCCCGCGGACCGTGCCTTTGAGGTACGCATCAAAGTGCGTATCGAGCTCGTCGAAGTCGATCGTGCGGACCTGGTCGTGCACGCGGTCGGGCCGCCACTCGACGGCGAGCTGGTTCCAGATCCGTTGGCGGACGGGCATCGGGCAGTTGGCGCTGTCGGCACCGAGCAATGCGACACCGCGCAGGATGAACGGGGCGACCGTCGTGTTGAGCTTCATGTCGGCCGCGAGCCCGACGGCGCCCACCGTGCCGCCGATGCGCGACGTGGCCAGCAGCCACGCGAGCAGGTCGCCGCCCAGGTTGTCGACTGCGCCGGCCCAGATCGCTCTTTCGAGCGGCTTGATCCTGGACACGTCGATCGACTGCCGTGCGACCACCTCCTTTGCGCCGATGCCGCGCAGGTAGTCGGCCTCCTCCTTCGCCTTGCCCGTAATCGCGTGCACCTCGTAACCGAGCTTCGCCAGGATTTCGATTGCGACCGAGCCTACGCCGCCGGTCGCGCCGGTCACCGCCACCGGCCCGTCGCCCGGCTCGAGCCCGTTGTGCTGCATCAGGTGGATCGCGAGCGCCGCCGTGAATCCCGCGGTGCCGAGCGTCATCGCATCGAATGCCGTCATGCTCTCCGGCCGGCGCACGACCCAGTCCCCGGGAACGCGCACGCGCTCGCTGTAGCCGCCGTCGTGGGCGACACCCATGTCGTAGCCATGGACGATCACCTTGTCGCCGCGCTTCCACCGCGCATCCGACGACGACTCCACCGTGCCCGCCATGTCGATGCCCGCGTTGGTCGGGAACTTGCGCATGATCCGACCCGTGCCGTTGTGCGACAGCGCGTCCTTGTAGTTGATCGTCGAATACTTGGTGCGCACCACCACGTCACCGGGATCGAGCTCGTCCAGCGCCATCTCGACGAAGCGGCTTTTCACGACCTTGTCTTCCTCGAACGTCCGGTACGCCTTGAACTTTTGCACAGCGTTCTCCTCGGGGGTCAGGATGGGCGGGCGGGCGCGGACGCAATGCGGGCGGGGGACTCCTCGCTCGCGTGGGGCAGCGCCATGTAGTCGTGGGTGCGCATCTCGATCAGTCGGCTCACCGTGCGCGCGAATTCCCGCGCGTTGCGGCCTTCGAGATAGAGCGCGTCTGCGGGGGCGGCCGCGGACAGGACGAGCTTCACGCGGTGATCGTACAGGATGTCGACCAGCCACGTGAACCGTCGCGCGAGGTCCGCGGTCCCGGCATGCATCTTCGGCACGCCGGATACGAAGACGACGGCGAACCGGCGCGCGATCTCCAGGTAGTCGCGTTGCGAGCGCGGCCCGTCGCAAAGCGCAGCGAACTCGAACCAGACGGCACTTCCCGCCCGGCGCCGGGCCTTGATCACCCGTCCCTCGATCGCAAGCTCGGTCGACTCGTCGGGTCCCGTCGCGATCGCGTCGAACGCGCGCGCAAGGGCCGCCTCGGCGGCAGCGTCGGCCGGCGCGTAGTACGCCGGTGCCTGCTCGAGTGTCCTCAGGCGGTAATCGGTGCCGCCGTCGACTTCGAGCACGTCGAGCGACCTGTTCAAGAGGTCGATCGTCGGCAGGAAGTTCTGCCGCTGCAGCCCGTCGGGATAGAGAGCCGACGGCGGATAGTTCGAGGTCGTCACGAACACGACACCGTTCGCGAACAGCGCCGACAGCAGCCGTCCGAGGATCATCGCATCGGCGATGTCGGAGACGTGGAACTCGTCGAAGCAGACCAGCCGATGGCGGCGGGCGATCCGTTGCGCGACGGTGGCGAGCGGATCCTCCTCGCGCTTCAGCGTCGCGAGCTCCTCGTGTACATCGCGCATGAACGCATGGAAATGGACGCGCGTCTTGCGCCTTATCGGCACGCTCGCGAAGAAACCGTCCATGAGCAGGCTCTTGCCACGCCCGACACCGCCCCAGAGGTAGAGCCCGCGCGGCACCTCGGGCGGACTGAAAAGCCTCTTGATGCGCGATTGCCGCGCCGCGCGGAACGCGGCGAGCTCGTCGGACAGCCGCTCAAGCCGCGCGACCGCCCGCGCCTGCGCTGGGTCGAGCGCTGCGCCGCGCGCGGCGAGGATCGGTTCGAGATGCGCAAGCAACGAGGCAGGCGCGGCACGGACGTGCCGTGCGCGCTCGGCCGGCTGCCCGGTCGGCGTCACCAACCCTTCCCCTCCTTGCTTATGCGGGCGTGCACGCTGCCGCCATCACGCGTGCCCGTGCACATTCTGATTGCGTGCATCATACCGGCAACGCCACGGCTGCCGCCAAGCGGGGTCCGGATCGTGGCCGGCGCGTTTCCGCCGCAGCCCGACCCGGAGCGGGCGGCAACCGTCAAAGATTGAGCGTACGCTTGTCGACCGCAAGCGCCGCCTCCTTGGTCGCCTCGGACAGCGAAGGATGGGCGTGACAGATGCGGGCGATGTCCTCGGCCGAGGCGCCGAACTCCATCGCCACGACGCCTTCGGAGATGAGCTCGGAAGCGAATGGGCCGATCACATGCATGCCGAGGAGCCGGTCGGTTTGCGCATCCGCGAGGATCTTGACGAACCCCGTCGTTTCACCCATCGCCCGAGCGCGCCCGTTGGCGCTGAACGGGAACTGGCCCGACCTGAAGGCGATGCCTTCCGCCTTGAGCTGCTGCTCGGTCTTGCCCACCCACGCGATCTCCGGCGCTGTATAGATCACCCAGGGGATCGTGTTGAAGTCGACATGCGGGTGCTGGCCGGCGATGCGCTCGGCGACTGCGACACCCTCGTCCTCGGCCTTGTGCGCGAGCATCGGTCCGCGCACGACGTCGCCGATCGCCCACACCTGCGGCAAGTTCGTCCGGCAGTTCGCATCGACGGCGACGAATCCGCGCTCGTCGAGGGTGAGCCCGACGTTGCGCGCACCGAGCCCGGCGGTGTTCGGCGCGCGGCCGATCGACACGATCAGCCGGTCGAACGTGGCCGAGTGCGCGTTGCCGTCGGCATCGTTCCAGCCAACCGCGACCTCGTTCTTGCCGGGCTTCACGTCGCCGATCGTCACGCCCAACCGGATTGCGAGCCCCTGGCGCGCGAAGACCTTCTGCGCTTCCTTCGCAACGGCCTGATCGGCAGCGCCGAGGAAAGCAGGCAGCGCTTCGAGCATCATCACCTCGGCACCGAGTCGGCGCCAGACACTGCCCATCTCGAGCCCGATCACGCCAGCGCCGACCACGCCAAGGCGTATCGGCACCGCGGGAAGCGCGAGGGCGCCCGCGTTGTCGAGCACCAGGCGATTGTCGAACGCCGCACCCGGCAGTGCGCGCGGCGTCGAGCCCGTCGCGACGATCACGTGCTTCGCCGACAGCTCCGCGGCACCCGGACCTTCGACCTTGACGAGCCACCCCGTCTGCGCGCTGCCGCCCGCGAACGAGCCGCGCCCGTGGAAGAACGCGACCTTGTTCTTCTTGAACAGGAAAAGGATGCCGTCGTTGTTCTGCGCGACGACCTTTTCCTTGCGCGCGAGCATCTTCGCGACATCGATCGCGAGGCCGTTGACTTCGATGCCGTGATCGGCAAACGAGTGTCCGGCTTGCTCGAAGTTCTCCGAAGACTGCAGAAGCGCCTTCGAAGGAATGCAGCCGACGTTCGTGCACGTCCCGCCCAGCGCGGGCTTGCCGTCCGGACGCGTCCAGTCGTCGATGCACGCCGTCCGGAAGCCGAGCTGCGCCGCGCGGATAGCAGCGATGTAACCACCGGGACCTCCGCCGATTACCACTACGTCGAACGTGTCAGCCATGAGCAACTCCGTTAGACCATGCGGCAGTGGAGTCCGCCGGCCGCGTCAACGAAGCCTCGTCTGCGCAGAAGACGCGTAGCGAGCGCTCCGAGGGCGCGGCGCGAGGAGCGAGGAGCCGAGATAGTACATATGGGTACAGCGAGGCTCCGAGCAACGAGCAACAAAGCCATCGGGGCGCGCAGTAGCGTCCGTCGCGTGTGCGGCGACGCTGATTCACAGATCCAGCAGAAGGCGAGCGGGATCTTCCAGCGCCTCCTTGATGGCGACCAGCGACAGCACGGCCTCGCGACCATCGATGATCCGATGATCGTACGACTGCGCGAGGTAGTTCATCGGCCGCACGACGACCTGCCCGTTCTCGACGACCGCGCGCTCCTTGGTCGCATGCACGCCGAGTATCGCGGACTGCGGCGGATTGATGATCGGCGTGGAGAGCATCGAGCCGAACACGCCGCCGTTGCTGATCGTGTACGTGCCGCCGGTCAGCTCCTCGACGGTCAGCTTGCCTTCCTGAGCACGCTTGCCGAAGTCGGCGATCCGCTGCTCGATCTCGGCGACCGACAGCTGGTCGGCGTCACGGATGATGGGCACGACGAGGCCACGGGGGCTTCCGACGGCAATGCCAATGTCGTAGTAGCCGTGGTAGACGATGTCGCTGCCGTCGATCGACGCGTTGACCAGCGGGAATTTCTTGAGCGCATGGACCGCCGCCTTGACGAAGAAGCCCATGAAGCCGAGCTTCACGCCGTGCTCCTTCTCGAAACGCTCCTTGTAGCGGTTGCGCAGATCGATCACCGGCTGCATGTTGACCTCGTTGAACGTGGTCAGGATCGCGGCGGTGGACTGCGACTGCACGAGGCGCTCGGCGACGCGCTGGCGCAGGCGCGACATCGGCACCCGCTGCTCGGGCCGGTTCTGCAAACTCGCCGGCAACGGAACGGCGGGCGCCTTGGCGACCGGCGCGGCCGGCGCCGGCAAAGGCGCGCCGGCTGGAGCCGAAGGCGCGGCCTTCGCCTCGGTCGCCGCCTGCACGTCACCCTTCGTGATGCGACCGCCACGACCCGTGCCAGCGACATCGGCCGCTGCCACTCCCTGCTCGGCCATCATCTTGCGCGCGGCGGGAAGCGCGGGTGTGGCAGCCGGCGTTGCGGCGGTAGCAGCCGGTGCAGCGGCTGCCGCCGATGCGGGTTTCGCGCCCCCCTCGGGCTTCGGCGCGGCCGTGGCCTTGGCCTCGGTGTCGATGACGGCGATCACCTCGTTCGACGTGACCGTGGAGCCGTCGGGCCTCACGATCTCAACCAGCACACCGTCGCCGGGTGCGGGGAGCTCGAGCACGACCTTGTCGGTCTCGACATCGATCAGGTTCTCGTCGCGCTTGACTGCCTCGCCCGCTTTCTTGTGCCAGCTGACGAGCGTCGCCTCGGCGACCGATTCCGGCAGTTGCGGGACCTTGACTTCGAATCGCATGGCTTGGGGATCCTGGTCAGGTTGCGACGAGCATCTCGCCGTCGGACAGACGCTCGCCGAACGCGTCCTCGAGCAGCTGCTTCTGCTGCGCGACGTGCTTCGACATGTAGCCCACGGCCGGCGACGCGGACACCGGGCGGCCCGCATAGGCAAGAGCCGCATGAGCCGGCATGTCGGCGCGGAAGTAGGCGCGCAAGCGGTACCACGCACCCTGGTTCTGTGGCTCTTCCTGGCACCAGATCACTTCCCGGAGATTGGGGAATGCCGCCAGCGCAGCCTTGAAGTCCTCGTGCGGGAACGGGTAGAGTTGCTCCATGCGAATGATCGCGACGTCGGCGATCTTGTGCTCGCGCCGATAGGCGAGCAGCTCGTAATACACCTTGCCGGTACAGGCAATCACGCGACGCGTCTTCTTCGCGTCAATCTTCTCAACCTCGCCGATCACGCAATGGAACCTGCCCTCGGCGAGATCCTCGAGCGTGGAGACCGCCTCCTTGTGCCGCAGCAGGCTCTTCGGGCTCATCACGATCAGCGGCTTTCGGTAGTTGCGCACCATCTGCCGCCGGAGCAGATGGTAGATCTGCGCCGGCGTTGTCGGCACGCAAACCTGGATGTTGTGCTCGGCGGAAAGCTGCAGGAACCGCTCCGGCCGCGCCGAGGAGTGTTCGGGCCCCTGCCCCTCGTAGCCGTGCGGCAGCAGCATCACGAGCCCGCAGATGCGGCCCCACTTGACCTCGCCGGACGTGATGAACTGGTCGATCACCACCTGTGCCACGTTCGCGAAATCGCCGAACTGCGCCTCCCAGACGATGAGGCGATCCGGATCCGACGTCGAATAGCCGTATTCGAAGCCGACGACGCCGAACTCCGTCAGCACCGAGTCGATCACCTCGAACCGCGGCTGTCCGGGCTTGATGTGCTGCAGCGGGACGAACGTGCCGGCATCCCACTTCTCGCGATTCTGGTCGTGCAGCACCGAATGCCGGTGCGAGAACGTACCGCGCCCGACATCCTCGCCGGAAAGTCGAACGCCGTGGCCGTCGTTCAGGATCGTCGCGTACGCGAGGATCTCACCCATGCCCCAGTCAAGCGGCATCTTGCCTTCGCCCATCGCACGGCGGTCGGCGTTCACCTTCTCGACGCGCGGATGCAGCTTGAAGCTCTCAGGAACCGTCGTGACCTTGCGCGCGAGCTCCTTGAGCGTCGCGAGCGGCACGCGCGAGTCGTAGCCGACGGTCCAGTGGTGCCCCTTGTACTTCGACCAGTCGGTAGCGAAAGAACGCTTGTAGTTCGACAGGATCGTCTTGTTCGTGTGGTGGCCCTTGTCCAGTGCATCGCGGAACTCGGCGATCATCCGATCGGCATCCTCGCGCGCGATCACGCCTTCGGCCAGGAGCCGGTCGGCGTAGAGCCTGCGCGTGCCGGGGTGCTGGGCGATCTTCTTGTACATCAGCGGCTGCGTCACCATCGGCTCGTCCGCCTCGTTGTGCCCGAGGCGACGGAAGCAGATCAGGTCGATGAAGATGTCCTTGTGGAACTGCTGGCGATACTCCATCGCCATCTCGACCCCGAGCAGGCAGACCTCGGGGTCGTCGGCGTTGACATGGAAGATCGGCGCGTCGGACATCTTGGCGATGTCGGTGCAGTAGAGCGTCCCACGGGTGTCGCGCGGATCGGACGTCGTGAAGCCGATCTGGTTGTTGACGACGATGTGGATCGTGCCGCCCGTGTAGTAGCCGCGGGTCTGCGCCATGTTGAGGCACTCCTGCACGATCCCCTGCCCGGCAATGGCCGCGTCGCCGTGGATCAGCACCGGGAGCACCTGGTCGCCACGGGTGTCGTCGCGGCGCGTCTGGCGCGCGCGCACGCTTCCCTCGACCACGGGATTGACGGCCTCGAGGTGCGAAGGGTTGAACGCAAGCGCGATGTGCATGGGCCCGCCGGGCGTGATCACGTCCGAGGAGAAGCCCTGGTGGTACTTGACGTCGCCGGCGGAAAGCGACTGCGCCTGCTTGCCCTCGAACTCGCTGAACAGGTCGGCCGGCATCTTGCCGAACGTGTTCACCAGCACCGCGAGGCGCCCGCGGTGCGCCATGCCGATCACCGTCTCCTGCACGCCGGCGGCGCCGGCCACCTTGATCAGGTGATCCAGCATCGGGATCAGCGTGTCGCCGCCCTCGCCCGAGAACCGCTTCTGGCCGACGTACTTGGTGTGCAGGTAGCGCTCGAGCGTCTCCGCCGCGGTGAGCCGCTCGAGGATCTCGCGCTTCTGCTCCGGCGCGTAGGTCGGCCGGCCGCGAATCGGCTCGAGCCACTGCTGCACGAAGCGCTTGGCCTTCGTGTCCGAGATGTACATGTACTCGGCGCCGAACGTGCGGCAGTACGTCTCCTTGAGCGCGCCGATGAGGTCGCGCAGCCGCATGCGGGCCGGGCCGCCCCTGAACGAGCCGACGTCGAACTCGGTGTCCAGGTCCGCCTCGGTAAAGCCGTAGGTCAAGAGGTCAAGGTCGGCGATGTACGGCGCCTCGGCGCGCTTCAGCGGATCGAGGTCCGCATGAAACATGCCGAGCGTGCGGAACTTGCCGATCATCTGCAGCACGAGCACCTGCTTGTGCATCGCGGACGCGTCGACTGCCGCGCCGACCAGCTTGCGGCTCTTCGCGAGCTCGCGGAACGACGCGATCACGGGTGCGTGGGCGACGTCGGGCGCGCCCTCGCGGAGCTCGTCGAAGTAGGCGTGCCATTCGGGTCCCACCGCGTTCGGGTCGGCGAGGTAGTGCTCGTAGAGCTCCTCGATGAACGGGGCGTTGGCGCCGAACAGCGTGCTGCTCGACTGGAACTCCTTCATGATTCCCATCGGCGAATCTCCTCGTGCCGCAGACTGCGCAAATCAGTTCGGAACGGCGACCGCGAATGGAAAGGGGCGGCGCCGCGCACCGCCCCGACCCCCACTCGCGCTAGCGCTTGGCGAGCGCCGGCACCGTGCGCCGCGTCGCCCCCTTGTAGAGCTGCCGCGGACGGCCGATCTTGTACTCGGGGTCGGTGATCATCTCGTTCAGTTGCGCGATCCAGCCCACGGTGCGCGCCAGCGCGAAGATCGCGGTGAACAGCGAGACGGGGATGCCGATCGCCTTCTGTACGATCCCGGAGTAGTAGTCGACGTTCGGGTAGAGCTTGCGCGAGACGAAGTAGTCGTCCTCGAGCGCGATCTTCTCGAGCGCCATCGCGAGCTTGAACAGCGGGTCGTCGTGCAGGCCAAGCTCGGTCAGCACCTCGTTGCAGGTCTCCCGCATCAGCTTGGCGCGCGGATCGTAGTTCTTGTAGACGCGATGCCCGAAGCCCATCAGCTTTGCGGTGCTGTTCTTGTCCTTGACCCTGGCGATGAACTCGCCGATCTTCGCCACTCCGCCGGCGGCCTGGAGCTCGTAGAGCATGTTGAGGCACGCCTCGTTGGCGCCACCGTGCGCCGGGCCCCACAGGCAGGCCACGCCGGCCGCGATCGCCGCAAACGGGTTCGTGCCCGACGACGCGCAAAGCCGCACGGTCGAGGTCGACGCGTTCTGCTCGTGGTCGGCGTGCAGGATGAAGATCCGGTCCATCGCCCGCACCAGCACGTCGTTCGACTTGTAGTCCTCGCACGGCGTGGCGAACATCATGCGCATGAAATTGCCCGCGTAGGACAGGTCGTTGCGCGGATACATGTACGGCTGGCCGACCGAGTACTTGTACGCCATGGAGACGAGCGTGGGCATCTTCGCGATCAGGCGGATCGCCGAGATGTCGCGCAGATGCGCATCGTGCAGGTTGATCGAGTCCGGATAGAAGGCCGAGAGCGCGCCGACGAGGCCGGTCATCACCGCCATCGGGTGCGCGTCGCGGCGGAACCCGCGCATGAAGAACTGCATCTGCTCGTTGACCATCGTGTGCTTGATCACACGGCTCGTGAACACCTTCTTCTGCTCGACGTCGGGCAGCTCGCCGTAGAGCAGCAGATGGCAGACCTCGAGGTAGTCGCAGCGGGTCGCGAGCTCATCGATCGGGTAGCCGCGGTAGAGCAGCTCGCCCTTGTCGCCGTCGATGTAGGTGATCGTCGAACTGCACGCCGCCGTCGACAGGAAGCCGGGGTCGTAGGTGAACTTCCCGGTCTTGCCGTACAGCGTTCGGATGTCGATCACTTCCGGTCCAACGCTGCCGGCGAGCAACGGGAAGCTGATGGCGGGCGAGCCGTCGGAAAACGAGAGCGTCGCGCTGCGGTCGGTCATGATTGAGATCTCCAGAGGTCAGTGGCGGGACCGGGCACGCGCGGCGCGTGCACCACGCACCGCGGCGCGCATGCCCGGTTTCTTCGAAAGCTCAAGTTGCGCGCAAGGCATTCACCAGAGCCTGCAGCGAGGGATCCGCAGGGTCGGCACGGCCCGAGATCAGCTCCCACAGCTCGTTGTCCGAAAGGTCAAGCAGGTGCGTCAGCGCCTCGGCTTCCGCGTCGTTCAGCGTCGCCCCGCGCGCATCGAGGAACCGCGTAAGCACGAGATCGTTCTCGAGCATCCCGCGGCGGCAGCGCCAGCGCAGCCGCGCAAGCCGGCGGTCATCGCGGGGCGCTGTTGCATCCTGCGCGTCCGCGTCCGCCACCGGGGGTTGCGAAAATGGCGTCATGCCGAAATCGTCGACCGGAAGGGGGATGATCATCTCGGCAGGCTCCGCGGCTCCACGACGCTATACCGTTCTCCTAACGAGGATTTCCTTGATCTTGCCGATCGCACGCGTGGGGTTGAGGCCCTTGGGGCACACGTCGACACAGTTCATGATCGAGTGGCAGCGGAACAGCCGGTACGGGTCCTCGAGGTTGTCGAGCCGCTCGTTGGTCGCGAGGTCGCGGCTGTCGGCGATGAAGCGATACGCCTGCAGCAGCCCCGCGGGGCCGACGAACTTGTCGGGGTTCCACCAGAACGACGGGCACGAGGTCGTGCAGCAGGCGCACAGGATGCACTCGTAGAGGCCGTCCAGCTCCTCGCGTTCGTCCGGCGACTGCAGGCGCTCCCTCTCCGGCGGCGGCGTGTCGTTGACGAGGTATGGCTTGATCGAGTGGTACTGCTTGAAGAACTGGCTCATGTCCACGACGAGGTCGCGGATCACGGGGAGTCCCGGCAGCGGGCGGAGCTCGACCGGCTCCTTCAGCTCCTTGAGGTTGGTGATGCAGGCGAGACCGTTCCTGCCGTTGATGTTCATCGCGTCCGATCCGCACACCCCCTCGCGGCAGCTGCGGCGGAAAGACAGCGTCTCGTCGACGGCCTTCAGGCGCACCAGCGCGTCCAGCAGCATGCGGTCGTGCGGATCGAGCACGACGTCGTACTCCTTGAGGTAGGGCTTTGCGTCCTTCTCGGGATCGTAGCGGTAGATGCGGAATTTCATTGGTCGGGGTCTTCGAGGTTGCGGTCGCGCGCTCAGTAGCTGCGCGCCTTGGGCGGAAACGCATCCACCGACACTGGCTTGAGGTTGACGGGCTTGTAATCGAGCCGGTTGCCGTCGCGGTACCAGAGCGTGTGCTTGAGCCAGCCCGCATCGTCCCGCTCGGGATAGTCGCTTCGCGCCTGTGCGCCCCGCGACTCGCGCCGGGCCTCGGCCGAGACGATCGTGGCTTTCGCCGTCTCGATCAGATTGTCGAGCTCGAGCGCCTCGACGCGCGCCGTGTTGAACGTGCGGCTCTTGTCGTTCAGCACGACGCGCTGGACGCGCTGTTCGATCTCCCGGACCTTGGCCACGCCCGCCGACAGGAGTTCGTGGTTCCGGTACACGCCGCAGTGCGCCTGCATCGCCGTGCGCAGGTCCGCGGCGATCGTCGCCGACGACTCTCCGCCGCTGTTCGCCTCGATGCGCGCGAGGCGCGCCAGCGCGGCGTCGCCGGCATCCTTCGGAAGAGGCTTGTGCGGCTCGTGGTCCAGGCGCTGCGAGACGACGAAGTCGCCTGCGGCGCGGCCGAAGACGATGAGGTCGAGCAGAGAATTGGTGCCGAGGCGGTTCGCGCCGTGCACCGACACGCAGGCGCACTCGCCGACCGCGTAGAACCCGTTCACAACGGCATTGGGGTCGCCGTCCTTCGGCGCGACCACCTGGCCGTGCACGTTGGTGGGGATGCCGCCCATCTGGTAGTGGATGGTCGGCACGACCGGGATCGGCTCCTTGATCGGATCGACGTTGGCGAACTTGATCGCGATCTCGCGGATCGACGGCAGTCGCTTGTTGATCACCTCGGGGCCGAGGTGGTCGAGCTTGAGCAGCACGTGATCCTTCGCCGGGCCGCAGCCGCGGCCCTCCTTGATCTCCTGGTCCATCGAACGGCTGACGACGTCGCGCGAAGCCAGGTCCTTGGCGTTCGGCGCGTAGCGTTCCATGAAGCGCTCGCCGTTGCAGTTGAGCAGGATGCCGCCCTCGCCGCGCACGCCCTCGGTGATCAGCACGCCCGCGCCGGCGACGCCGGTCGGGTGGAACTGCCAGAACTCCATATCCTCGAGCGGGATGCCGGCGCGCGCCGCCATCCCCAGCCCGTCGCCGGTGTTGATGAACGCGTTCGTCGACGCGGCGAAGATGCGCCCCGCGCCGCCGGTGGCGAACATCGTCACCTTGGCCTGCAGGATCATCACCTCGCCGGTTTCCATCTCCAGCGCAGTCACGCCGAGGACGTCGCCGTCGGCGTCGCGGATCAGGTCGAGCGCCATCCACTCGACGAAGAATTGGGTCCGCGCGCGCAGGTTGCGCTGGTAGAGCGTGTGCAGCAGCGCGTGGCCGGTGCGGTCGGCGGCGGCGCAGGCGCGCTGCACCGGCTTCTCGCCGAAGTTCGCCATGTGGCCGCCGAACGGGCGCTGGTAGATCGTGCCGTCGGGATTGCGGTCGAAAGGCATCCCGAAGTGCTCGAGCTCGTAGACGACCTTCGGCGCCATCTTGCACATGTACTCGATCGCGTCCTGGTCGCCGAGCCAGTCGGAGCCCTTGATCGTGTCGTACATGTGCCAGAGCCAGTTGTCCTCGCTCATGTTGCCGAGCGAGGCGCCGATGCCCCCCTGTGCGGCCACCGTGTGCGAGCGCGTCGGAAACACCTTGGAGAGCACGGCCACCGACAGGCCGGCCTCGGCGAGCTGCAGCGACGCGCGCATGCCGGACCCGCCGGCGCCGACGATGATCGCGTCGAACTTGCGGACGGCGAGATTCACTGGAGCCCCCAAAGCGCGTGGATCGTCCAGCCGGCGTAGGCGACCAGCGCCGCAATCACGGCGACCTGGAGCACGAGCCGCACGGCGACCGGCTTCACGTAGTCCATCGAGATGTTGCGCACGCCGACCCACGCGTGCCACAGCAGCGCGACCATGAACACGAACGACGCGAGCTTGAAGGCGGGATTCGCGTAGACGGCCTTCCAGCTCGCGTAGTCGAGCCCGCCTTGCCACAGGACGATGGCGAGGACGAGCAGCGTGTAGACGATCATCACGACCGCCGTCACTCGCTGCAGCAGCCAGTCGCGCAACCCGTAGTGGGCGCCGACGACATTCTTCTTGGTGAGGTTCACCACAGCCGCACCCCGACGATCGCGGTGAGCAGAAGCGCCAGCACGAAAACCGCGGCGCTCGAGCGCCGGGCCGCCCCGAGTTCGGTACCCATGTGGAGGTCGAGCGCCAGATGCCGGAGGCCCGCGAACAGATGGTGCAGGTACGCCCAAACGAGCCCGAGCAGCACCAGCCGGGCGAGCGGATGCGCAAGGATGGCCTTGAACTCGGCGAAGGTCTCGGGCGAGGCCGTCGAGGCCTGCAGTCCCCAGAGAAGCGCCGGGATGCCGACGGCGAACATCAGCGCGCCGCTCGCGCGATGGAGGAACGAGACGAAGCCGGGCAGCGGCAACCGTATCGCGAACAGGTTGAGGTAGACGGGCCTGGGTCTCGCGACGGGTCGCTCTACGGCAGCCATCGTGATGCTCTCCGGAGGGTGGCGGCGGGGGATCGGGCACTCGTGCTGTGGCGCGCGGATCGGGTCAGGGCCGAGCCATGCCCCGACCACGGGCCGCGAAAGGCTGCGACGGGAGTCGGTGGGAGGCAAACGCGGGGCATGTGCTGGGGCAAATCGGGGAATCTACGGCCGCCGGGCGCGGGAACCGCAACGCACACGGAGAAAACGGCGTTTTGTGCGAAGCACGAAATTATAACGCTCCCACCTTCCGGCATGCCAGAACCGGAGTGGACAACGAGGGCGAGCGGCGGCGCCGGGAAAACCGTCACATGGACCGGCCGCTTCGTGGACCGGCGGGCCACACGCCCTCAATTGGGGACGCTCCCGGTTCGAGGGGCGTGACCACCGTACGGTCAGCCCAGGTGGTTCAAGTAGTGGTGCGACCGCGTCGAGCACAGCTCGCGGCGGAACTCCACCGGTCGGTCGCCGTAGGTCAGCGTCACCCGGTCCACCTGGAGCAAGGGCGCGCCCGGCGCAACGCAAAGGATCGCGGCGATCGCATTGTCGGCAGCGACTGCCTTGATGCGCTCTTGCGCCTTCAGCATGCGCACGCCGAATTCGGTCTCGAAGAAGCTGTACATCGAGCCGTGGTAGCTCTCGTAGCGCGTGCGGGTGAGCCCGCGGAAGAGCGCCGCGGGCAGCGCGATCTCGTCCACGATCACCGGCGCGCCACCGTAGTCGAGCACGCGGCGCAGCTGGATCACCGGATCACCCGGCTTGAGCTCGAGAAGACGGGCGATCTCCACACCCGCCTTCCCCCGGCGCACGTCGATGAGCCGACTCGCCGGTTGCTCGCTCGCGCCGTCGTCGCGACGGATCCGCAGGAAGCGGAACATCGACGCGTGCTCCTCGGTGTGGGTCGCGACGAACGTGCCCTTCCCCTGGCGGCGAACGACCAGGTTGTCGGCGGCGAGGGCGTCGATCGCCTTGCGCACGGTTCCTTGCGCGACGTTGAAGCGCTGCGCCAGCGCGAGCTCGCTCGGGATCGCCTCGCCCGGCTGCCATTCGGCAGCCTCGAGGCTTTTGACGAGCAGCGCCTTGATTTGCAGGTAAAGCGGCTGGAACGAGGGCGCGGGCGAAGTGTTCATGGCGAGGACGGCGGCCCCGGCCCGCGGTTCCGCGCGATGCCGGGGACCCGGGTGATTATGGCGGCGGCACACGCCGCTGTCCAGCTATCTTATGTCTTATATAAGTTATAGGACAGGATTGACACTGCGCCGACTCATGCCTAGAATGGATACGTCCCCACCGGGCCGGGCCGTGCCGTATCTCGCGCGAATGCCGAAGCTCAAGAACCGGCGCTGCGCGGAACCTGCCCTATCTCACCCGCCTCAGGAGCGAAAGCGATGAAAGCACCCGTCCGCGTTGCCGTCACCGGCGCCGCCGGCCAGATCGGCTACAGCATTCTCTTCCGGATCGCCTCCGGCCAGATGCTCGGGCAGGACCAGCCTGTGATCCTCCAGCTGCTCGAACTGCCGATCGACAAGGCGCAGGCCGCGCTGCGCGGCGTGATGATGGAGCTCGAGGACTGCGCGTTCCCGCTGCTCGCCGGCATGACGGGCACCGCCGACCCGAAGGCCGCGTTCAAGGATGCGCAGCTCGCCTTGCTGGTCGGCGCGAAACCGCGCGGACCCGGCATGGAACGCAAGGACCTGCTGCTCGAGAACGCGAAGATCTTCATCGAACAAGGGAAGGCGCTCGATGCGGCCGCGGCGCGTGACATCAAGGTGCTGGTGGTCGGCAATCCGGCCAACACCAACGCGTACATCGCGATGAAGTCGGCACCTTCTTTGCCGAAGCAGAACTTCACGGCGATGCTGCGCCTGGACCACAACCGTGCGCTCTCGCAGGTCGCCGCGAAAGCCAAATTGCCTGTCGACGCGATCGAAAAGATGATCGTCTGGGGCAACCATTCACCGACGATGTACGCGGACTACCGCTTCGCGACCGCGAACGGGAAGGCGATCAAGGACATGATCGACGACGAGAGCTGGAACCGCAACGAGTTCCTGCCGAAGGTCGGCAAGCGGGGCGCGGCGATCATCGAGGCACGCGGGCTGTCCTCGGCTGCCTCGGCCGCCAACGCGGCGATCGACCACATGCACGATTGGCTCCTGGGCAGCAATGGCAAATGGGTGACGATGGGCGTGGCCTCCGACGGCAGCTACGGGATCCCGCAGGACCTGATTTACGGATTCCCGGTCACGACCTCCGCCGGCAAGTACACGCTCGTCCAAGGCTTGCCGATCGACGAATTCTCGCGCGAGAAGATGAACGCGACGCTGAAGGAGCTCGAGGAAGAGCGCGCCGGCGTCGCTTCGCTGCTCGGCTGATCCTCGCCATAGAGCGCCATCCGATGCACTTCACAGGACCTAGGCCCGCAGCCCGTGCTCCCGCGTGCGGGGCAGCGGTGCGCCGGGCGGTGAACGCATCCGGGCGACGACGTGCTCGAAAAGCCGCGTGATCGGTTGTTCGCACCGCGGAACTCCGGCGGCCCGTGATGACGCCCGCGCCCGTCTGCAGCTTCGAAGCGATGCGCAAGCAAGCAGCGTCCGGGCGGGTGCACGCCCGGCCGCAGAGCCTGTCGAGGGCGGATGCTCGCGCAGGAGAAGCACACGTGCCAGGTGACATTGCGGCCACGGCCCCGAAGCCCGACCCGCTACTGGTCGGAATCGCCGACTACGTATCGGGTTTCGATATCACGAGCACGTTGGCCTTCACAACGGCGCAACACTGCCTCTTCGACGCGCTCGGCTGCGGCTTCGAGGCCCTTGCCTATCCGGCGTGCACGAAGCTCCTCGGTCCCATCGTACCCGGCACCGTCGTGCCGAACGGCGCCAAGGTGCCCGGCACCGCGTTCCAGCTCGACCCCGTGCAGGCGGCGTGGAACCTGGGGACGATGATCCGCTGGCTCGACTTCAACGACACGTGGCTCGCCGCCGAATGGGGCCACCCGTCCGACAACCTGGGCGGCATCCTCGCCACCGCGGATTGGCTGTCGCGCACCGCGGTCGCGAACGGCCGCAAGCCGCTCCTGATGCACGACGTGCTGACCGCGATGGTCAAGGCTTACGAGATCCAGGGCCTGCTCGCGCTCGAGAACAGCTTCAACCGCATCGGGCTCGACCACGTGGTGCTGGTCAAAGTTGCCTCGACTGCGGTCGTGGCCGCCATGCTCGGCCTGTCGCGCGACGAGATCGTCAATGCCGTTTCGCTCGCCTTCGTCGATGGACAGCCGCTTCGAACGTACCGGCATGCGCCCAACACTGGCACGCGCAAGAGCTGGGCGGCGGGAGACGCGACCTCGCGTGCCGTGCGCCTTGCACTGATCGCGAAGACGGGCGAGATGGGCTACCCGACGGTGCTGAGCGCGAAAACCTGGGGCTTCTGTGACGTGCTGTTCAACGGACGGCCGCTCAAATGCGAGCGCCCCTACGGCAGCCATGTGATCGAGAACGTGCTCTTCAAGATCAGCTACCCTGCGGAGTTCCACGCGCAGACCGCCGCCGAGTGCGCGATGCAACTGCACCCGCAGGTCAGGAACCGGATCGACGACATCCGGAAGGTCACGATCCGCACGCACGAGTCGGCGATCCGCATCATCGACAAGAAGGGCCCGCTCGCGAATCCCGCCGACCGCGACCATTGCATCCAGTACATGGTCGCGGTGCCGCTGATCTTCGGGCGACTCACCGCCGCCGACTACGAGGACGCGGTCGCTGCCGACCCGCGCATCGACGCGCTGCGCGCCAGGATGGAATGCGTCGAGGACCGTCGCTTCTCGACGGACTACCTCGACCCGGACAAGCGCTCGATCGCCAACGCGATCACGATCGAGTTCGACGACGGCAGCAGGACGGAGGAAGCCGTGGTCGAGTACCCGCTCGGTCATCCCCGCCGTCGACAGGAAGCTCTGCCGTTCCTGATGGAGAAGTTCAGGACCCACCTCGCCCGCCGCTTTCCCGCGAAGCAGCAGCAGGCGATCCTCGATGTCGCGCTCGACGCGAACAGGCTCGACGCGATGCCAGTGCACGCGTTCGTCGACCTGATGGTCGTATGACGTCCCCGACTGGAGCAGCCATGCGAATCGCCGTTGTCGTCATCCTTGCCGCGTGCGTCGCGGCACCTGCCGCCGCGATCGACTTGCCCAAGCGCAAGTCCGGGCTGTGGGAGATCGTCAGCAGCCCCGAAGGTGCCACCAAGGGCGGGCCGGGCTCTGGCACGCCGATCAGGATGTGCGTCGACGAGAAGACCGACGACCTCTCGCGGCAGATGGGCGAGAGCGCCTCGAAGGAGATGTGCGCAAAGCGCGACATGCGCCGCGAGGGTGATCGCATCGTCGCCGACGCGGTATGCAAGTTCGGCGAGACGACGGCAACCACGCATTCCGTGATGACGGGCAAGTTCGACTCGAGCTACGAGGTGGACGTGCGCACGAAATTCCAGCCGGCGATGATGGGCATGACCGAATCGCACACGATGATCAGGGCACGCTGGGTCGGCCCATGTGCCGCCGGCCAGCGCCCCGGTGACGTGATCATGCCGAACGGCATGAAGATGAACATGTTCGACGCCGAAAAGGCGGCGAAGAAGCCGTAGAGATCCCGAAAGACCCAACCACGCGTGCAGGAAGCCCCATGGCCCACAGCCTCTTCAACTCGTTCCAGGAATTCAAGCTCGCCTCCGGCGCCACCGGGAAGTTCTATTCGCTGCCCGCGCTCGAGAAGGCGGGCGTCGGTAGGATCTCCCGCTTGCCGGTGTCGATCCGCATCGTGCTGGAAAGCGTGCTGCGCAATTGCGACGGCAGGAAGGTCGCGGAAGAGCACGTACGCCAGCTTGCAAACTGGGGGGCAACCGCGTCGCGGGTGGACGAGATCCCGTTCGTCGTTGCCCGTGTCGTGCTGCAGGACTTTACCGGCGTGCCGCTGCTGTGCGACCTCGCGGCGATGCGCAACGTTGCCGCAGGCATGGGGCGCAACGCCAAGACGATCGAGCCGCTGGTCCCGGTCGACCTGGTCGTCGACCACTCGGTGATGATCGACCATTACGGCACGAAGGACGCGCTCGACCTCAACATGAAGCTCGAGTTCCAGCGCAACGGCGAGCGCTACCAGTTCATGAAATGGGGCATGCAGGCGTTCGACACGTTCAAGGTCGTGCCGCCCGGCATCGGCATCGTGCACCAGGTGAACCTCGAGTACCTCGCGCGCGGCGTGCACCGTAAGGACGGCGTCTACTATCCGGACTCGCTCGTGGGCACGGACAGCCACACGACGATGATCAATGGCATCGGCGTCGTCGGCTGGGGCGTGGGCGGCATCGAGGCCGAGGCCGGCATGCTCGGCCAGCCCGTCTATTTCCTGACCCCTGACGTCGTCGGCGTCGAGCTCACGGGCAAGCTCAACGAGGGAATCACCGCGACCGACCTCGTGCTCACCGTCACCGAGATGTTGCGCAAGGAAAAGGTCGTCGGCAAGTTCGTCGAGTTCTTCGGCGAAGGCGCCGCCACGCTCGCCGTGCCCGACCGCGCGACGATCGGCAACATGGCGCCCGAGTACGGCGCGACGATGGGCTTCTTCCCGGTCGACGACGCGACGGTCGACTACCTCCGCGCGACCGGCCGCACCGATGCCGAGCTGGACGCGTTCGCTTCCTACTTCAAGGCGCAGGGTCTGTACGGCATGCCGCGCGCCGGTGAAATCGACTACACCAAGGTGCTGAAGCTCGACCTTTCGACGATCAGGCCGTCGGTCGCGGGCCCCAAGCGCCCGCAGGACCGCATCGAGCTCGGCAACCTCAAGAGCACGTTCACCGAGCTGTTCAGCAAGCCGATCGCCGAGAACGGGTTCGCCAAAAAACCCGCGGACTTGGGCGTCCGCATCAAGACCTCGGGCCACTTCGACGTCGGCTCGGGCGACGTGCTGATCGCGGCGATCACCTCCTGCACCAACACGTCGAACCCCGGCGTGCTGCTCGCCGCCGGGCTGCTTGCCAAGAAGGCGGTCGAGAGAGGCCTGACCGTCAAGCCGCACATCAAGACCTCGCTCGCTCCCGGATCGCGGGTCGTCACCGAGTACCTGACCAAGGCGGGACTGCTGCCCCACCTCGAAAAGCTCGGCTTCAACGTCGCCGCGTATGGCTGCACGACCTGCATCGGCAATGCCGGCGATCTCGCGCCCGAGATCAACGAGGCGATCACGCAGAACGACCTGGTCTGCGCCGCGGTGCTCTCCGGCAACCGCAATTTCGAGGCGCGCATCCACCCGAACCTCAAGGCGAACTTCCTTGCCTCGCCGCCGCTCGTGGTCGCGTACGCAATCGCCGGGACGGTGCTGAAGGACCTGACGAGCGAGCCGCTCGGCACGGGCAAGGACGGCAAACCGGTCTTCCTGCGCGACATCTGGCCGACCTCGCACGAGATCGCGGCCGTCATGCCATACGCGCGCGACCCGGCGGCGTTCCGCACGCTCTACGGCGACCTGGCCAATGCCAACCCTTTGTGGAAGGGCATCGCGGGCGTCGCCGGGCAGGTCTATGACTGGCCCAAATCCACCTACATCGCGAAGCCGCCGTTCTTCGAGGGCTTCTCGCTGCAGACGCCCCCGCCCGGCACGATCCGCGGCGCGCGCGTGCTCGGCATCTTCGGCGACTCGGTGACCACCGACCACATTTCGCCCGCCGGGTCGATCAAGGAAGCCTCGCCTGCGGGCAAGTGGCTGCTCGCGAACGGCGTGACCAAGGCGGACTTCAACAGCTACGGCTCACGACGCGGCAACCACGAGGTGATGATCCGCGGCACGTTCGCGAACGTGCGTATCAGGAACCTGATGATTCCGCCCAGATCCGACGGCGCACGCGAGGAAGGCGGCGTCACGCTGTTCCAGCGCGCAGACGGAACCGCGGGCGAGAAGATGTTCATCTACGACGCGGCGATGAAGTACATCGCGCAACGCACGCCGACGATCGTCTTCGGCGGCGAGGAGTACGGTACGGGCAGCTCGCGCGACTGGGCGGCCAAGGGCACGCAACTTCTCGGCGTCAAGGCGGTGATCGCGCGGAGCTTCGAGCGCATCCACCGCGCCAACCTGGTCGGCATGGGCGTGCTGCCGCTGCAGTTCGAGGGCAGCGACAGCGTCGAGTCGCTCGGCATCGTCGGCGACGAGAGCTTCGACGTCGTTGTGCCCGCCGAGATCAAGCCCCAGCAGGACGTCACGCTCGTCATCCACCGCAAGGACGGCACGACGAAGCAAGTCGCGGTGCTCTGCCGGATCGACACGCCGATCGAAGTCGACTACTTCAGGCACGGCGGCATCCTTCCGTTCGTGCTGCGCGAACTGGTGAGCAAGGCGGCGTAAGCCGTGCATGTCCAGGAGGGCCGGCGGCCGGGTGCTGCCGGCCCTTGGTCTTTTGCGCCGGCGCACGCTGCCGGTCTTGCTCGCCGCGATCGTCCGGCAGATCGGTAGCGCGCGATGCACGGCCCCCACCCGCTGCGCCGCGCCCTTCCGCTGTACCTGCTTGCCGGGCTCTGCCTCTCCTCGCTCGATGCCACCGCCAAGTGGCTGGTGCAGGATTACGCGCTGTTCCTCGTCGTGTGGGCGCGCTATGCGGGACAGATGCTCGTCGCGACGCCGTTCGCGCTCCACCGCGCCGGACCCGGCTTCTGGCGCACGCGGCGCCTCCGCCTGCAACTGGTGCGCTCGGCACTGCTGCTGGCCGCAACCGTATGCTTCTTCGGCGGGCTGCGCTTGCTGCCACTGGCCGAGGGATCGGCGATCACGTTTCTCGCGCCGATCTTCGTCGTGCTGTTGTCCCGGTACATGCTCGACGAGCGGCCCGCGCGCGCGCACCGGGTCGCAGCGGTACTCGGCTTCGTCGGTGTGCTGATCCTCGTGCGACCCGGCTCCGCGGTGTTCCATCCGGCCACGTTGTTGCTGCTCGGCGCGGCGCTTTGCAATGCGCTCTACGCCATCCTGACTCGCCGACTGCGCGATGAGAACCCGTATACGTCGCTCTTCTACAGTGCGCTGGTCGGAACGATCGGCCTCACGCTGGTGCTGCCCTGGGCGAACCCGCGGCTCCCGGAAGGCACGGCGGATGTCGTCCGGTTCCTCATGCTCGGGCTCCTGGCCGGGCTCGGGCATTGGCTGTTCATTCTGGCGTTCACCGCGGCGCCGGCGTCGATGCTGACGCCCTTCACCTACCTGCAGATCGTCTGGGCAACCGCCTACGGCTACATGTTTTTCCGGCATCTGCCGGATGCCATGTCGTTCGTGGGCATGGCGGTGATCGCCGGCAGCGGGCTCGTGCTCGCGGCTCATGAGCGCCGCCGTCGCAACCCATGACGACGGTCCCGGGAACATCGGTTGCTGCGGTGCGGAAAATCTTGGACAAGAACGCCATGGCATGCGTAGAATTATGGGTTCGCCACAGTGATCTGTTGCGATGCACCCCCCACGACCCGGAGACAAAACCATGAACCTACGCACGATCGCCGCCCTGACGGCGCTCACGCTGTCCGCGACGCTCGCCGCGTGCGGCCAGTCCTCGCAGCAAGCCGCCGACAAGGCCAAGGAATCCGCGGCGAAGGCCGCCGAAGCGACGAAGGAGGCCGCGAAGGCGACCGCCGACGCCGCCAAGGACGCCACCAAGGCTGCGGCCGACGCGACCAAGGATGCCGCCGCCGCCGCGACGACGGCTGCGAGCGACGCCGCCAAGGCCGCCGGTGACGCGACCAAGGCTGCTGCCGACGCGACCAAGGACGCGGCTGCCAAGGCGAGCGATGCCGCGAAGGCCGAAGCCGACAAGGCTGTCCAAGCCGCGAAAGACGCCGCGAAGAAGTGACTCGCCCGACCTGCAGGAAAGAAAACGCCGGCCGAGTGCCGGCGTTTTCGTTGGTGCGCCCGGCAGGGCGCACGTACTTGGAGGTGGAAGTCCTCTACACACCCGGCAAGGGGAAGTGTTAGCCGAAAGCAAGGGTGTCGCGGGCGACTGCGAATCTGAAGGAAGCCGATGAAGGCAGAAGCTGATCGGGCAGATCAGGCGGGCGCGGTGGAGACCGAACGGAATTCGGCCGACGCCACAGCACGCGCCGAGGCGGACGTGGCGACCCGTGCGCGGACGAAAGCGGAGGCAGCGGCAACGAGCCTGATGGAAGCCGTAGTGGAACGCGGCAACCTGAAGCTCGCGTATCAGCGGGTGGTCGAGAATAAGGGTGCGGCGGGGGTAGATCAACTCGCGGTGGCCGAACTCAAAGACCATCTTAAAAGACACTGGCCGACGATACGGACCAGACTGCTGGCGAGCGACTATCAACCGCAACCGGTGCGCCGGGTGGACATTGCCAAGCCGCAAGGCGGGGTACGGACACTGGGCATTCCGACGGTGGTGGATCGGTTGATCCAGCAGGCAATGCATCAAGTGCTGCAACCGATCTTCGAGCCGACCTTTTCGGACGCGAGCTACGGCTTTCGGCCGGGACGCAATGCGCATCAGGCGCTACGTCAGGCGCAGCAGTATGTGGCGCGGGGCAAGCGCTGGGTGGTGGACATTGACTTGGAGAAGTTCTTCGACCGGGTCAACCACGACCTGCTGATGAGCAAATTGGCAGCGAAGATTGGTGATGCACGAGTGCTCAAGCTGATCCGGCGGTATCTGGAAGCGGGCATGATGGCGGACGGGCTGGTATCGCAGCGCACGGAAGGCACGCCGCAAGGCGGGCCGCTCTCACCGCTGTTGTCCAATATTCTGCTCACTGATCTCGACCGGGAACTGGAAGGACGGGGCCATGCCTTTTGCCGCTATGCGGACGACTGCAACATCTATGTCGGCAGCGAGCGTGCGGGGACGGGGCTGCTGCACGGTCTGACCGGGTTTCTGGAACAGCGGCTCAAGCTCAAGGTGAACGTGGCCAAGAGCGCGGTGGCGCGGCCGTGGCAGCGGAAGTTTCTGGGGTACAGCCTGACGGCGCACCGGAAGCCGAAGCTGCGCATCGCCAACCCAAGCTTGCAGAAGCTGACGGAGAAAGTGAAGGTGCTATTGCGCGGTGCGCGAGGCCAAAGCCTGGCCGCCACGATCCAGACGCTGAACCCCGTGCTACGCGGGTGGGCGGCCTACTTCAAGCTGGCCGAAACCAAACGGGCGTTGGAAGAGCGGGATGGATGGATACGGCACAAACTGCGCTGTGTCCTGTGGCGACAATGGAAGCGGTGCTCTGCGCGTGTGCGCTATCTGAGGCAACGCGGCTTGACGGAAGAGCGTGCATGGCGCTCGGCCACCAACGGGCGCGGCCCGTGGTGGAACGCGGGCGCGAGTCACATGCACGCGGCCTTTCCTAAGTCCTGGTTCGATCATCTGGGGCTGGTGTCGCTGCTCGATACGGTGCAGCGCCTCCAGCGCGTTTCATGAACCGCCGTATGCGGAACCGCAAGTACGGTGGTGTGGGAGGGCGACCGGGGTAACCCGGTCCCCTACCCGATGCCCCACCGGTGCCGTGCCCCGAGGGGTGAAAGCTCCGACCGGCTGAACCATCGCGGACCGGATGGTCGCCGAGCGTTGGGCGGGCGAGCGATGGAGTTCGCTTTGCGACACCGGACGAGCGGGCTGATGCAGGCAGCCCCGGGGGCCGAACCGTCGCGAGGTTCTCGCTTGCGCCGCACCGGTACCGGCCATCGTCCGCTCGACGGCCGTGGCCGGCGCGCTCGATAGACACTCACCATCCCGGGTTGTCACTGCCATCCCGGTTACGCGTGACTGCAACGCGCGCGAAATAGACGATCCGACCGGAGCACTCGGCACCTGTAGACCGAACGTTGCACGGAATTCGATGGACGTCGATACCGTTGTCATCGGCGCGGGCATCGTAGGCCTGGCCGTAACCCGGGCGCTGGCGCTCGCGGGCCGCGAAGTCCTTGTCCTAGAAGCCGCCGCTCGATTCGGAACGGGGATCGGCGACCGCAACGCCAAGGTGATTCACTCGGGCATCTGCTGCGGGCCGGGGTCGCGGAAGGCGAAGCTATGCGTTGCGGGCCGCGAGCCCCGCGTGGTCCTGCGCACCATCACGCGTTTCGCACCGGCGCGTGCCGCGCCAGCCAGCGCGTCAGCGGCCGCCACTGCTCCCAGTCCTGCTCCGCGCGCGAGCGCGGCAGGTCGAAGATGCTGGCGCCGTCGCGGGCACAGTGCACGTAGACCTGCGTCGCGCGAAGCTGCGCCACCATCGGAAAATCAAACTGCGCGAGGAAGTCGGTGAGTTCCAATGCGCTCTGAGTCCGGGAATCCACGCGTGTGCCGACGAGCGCAACGTCCAGCGCGCCCTCTTTCACCGCCTTCGCTTGCGCGATCGTGCCGAGAAAACGCTCGGTGGCGATCATGTCGAACGCAGACGGCATGACCGGCACGACGAGCAAGTCCGCACGGCGGATCTCGTCCCGCAGCTGATCGCCGTGCAGCCCGGCCGGGCTGTCGACGATGAGCCAATTGGCGCCAATCTCCTTCGCCACCTTGCGCTCCGTTTCGCGCGTGGCAAGGGCGATCCTGGGGAAGAGCGCAGGACGACGCTCGAGCCACTGGCTGGCCGATTGCTGCGGGTCCTCGTCGGCGAGCACGACGTGCTGCCGCTTGGCCGCGAGGAACCCGGCGATGTTGGTGGCGAGCGTCGTCTTGCCGCAGCCGCCTTTGGGATTGGCGATCAGGATGGTCTGCATGGGCGGGTGGGGAAACGCCGGCGGAGGGCCGGCCGAAGGCGCGATGGTACGCCGAACGACGGGCGCCGCGCAGCTGCGGCCGCAAGGGCACGTCGCCCGGGACGGCCGATGCCGCTCGGCTAGAATGACCGCCCATGGACGAGCCACGCACCGCATCGGCAACGCAAGCTGACGCCGGCCCCGCGCCCGCGACGGCCGCGCGCCCGCGCGATCCGCGCAAGGCCGAGTTCGAAACGAACAAGCTGCGCAAGCGGCTGCGCCGGCTCGTGGGGCAGGCGATCGGCGATTTCTCGATGATCGAAGCCGGCGACCGCGTGATGGTGTGCCTTTCCGGCGGCAAGGACAGCTACGGGCTGCTCGACATTCTGCGCTCGCTCGAGGACCGCGCTCCGATCCCGTTCGAGATTGTCGCGGTCAATCTGGATCAGAAGCAGCCCGATTTTCCGGCCGACGTGCTTCCCCGCTATCTCGCAGCCCGTGGAGTGCGGTTCCGCATCGAGGAGCAGGACACCTACAGCGTGGTGAAGCGCGTCATCCCCGAGGGCAGGACGATGTGCTCGCTGTGCTCACGGCTGCGCCGCGGCGCGCTCTACCGCGTGGCCGCGGAGATCGGGGCGACCAAGATCGCGCTCGGGCATCATCGGGACGACCTGATGGCGACGTTCTTCCTCAACCTGTTCTTCGGCGGCAAGCTCAAGACCATGCCGCCGAAGCTCGTGTCCGACGACGGCCGCCACGTCGTCATCCGGCCACTTTGCTACGTGCGCGAGCGCGACCTCGCCCGCTACGCGCAGGCGATGGCGTTTCCGATCATCCCGTGCAATCTGTGCGGCTCGCAGGAGCATCTGCAGCGCAAGCAGGTCACGGCGATGCTGCGCGACTGGGAGAAGAAGCATCCGGGACGGATCGAATCGATCTTCAACGCCTTGGCGAGGGTTACACCATCGCACCTGCTCGACCGCACGCTGTTCGACTTCGCCGCAGTGCGCGCGACCGGCGAGCCATGGGCGGATGGCGATATCGGCTTCGATGTCGACGCGAACCTCGAGACCGCGATCGAGCGCGCGGACCAGGTCGGCGCCGAGGACGATGACGGAATCCGCAACCCGCTCGTGATGCGGCCGTTCTAGCCCCAATACTCTTCACTTAAGCGGCTAACCGCGCTATGCTCATGCTTTCCACGGCAGGAGAGCTGGCGATGGCGCGTACGCTTGCGACACTGCCCGAGGGCAGCCGGATTACCGACTACATCAGCCTCGGGGTAATCACCAAGACCTTTCCGTTGAAGCGCGTGCGCGCGGTGCTGGCGGCCAGCGGCAAAGCCAGTCAGCGCGAGCGGGACTTGCCCGCCCATGTGGTGGTCTATTACGCCATCGCCTTGGCGCTGTACATGCAGTCGTCCTACCGCGAGGTGTTGCGTTGTCTGCTCGAGGGCGTGCAGTGGTTGCTCGATCCGGCGGTGACGCTCAAGGTCGCCAGCAACGCGGGCATCTCGCAGGCCCGCACGCGCCTGGGGTGGGAGGTGCTGCGGCAGTTGCACGACGAGGTGGTGAAACCGATTGCGGTGGCCGCCACCAAGGGGGCCTGGTACCGCGGCCTGCGCTTGGTGAGCGTGGACGGCAGCACGTTGGAAGTGGCCGACGAGAGCGCCAATGACGCCGCCTTCGGTCGCCCGGGAGCCAGTCGCGGGGTGAGCGCCTTTCCGCAACTGCGCTTTGTGGCGCTGGTCGAGAACGGCACCCATGTGCTGTTCGGTACCCAGTTGGGCTCCTATGCCACCGGCGAGATCACGTTGGCCAAGGCCGCGTTGAGCGCCTTGCGCAAGGGGATGTTGTGTTTGGCCGATCGGAATTTCTTCGGCTTCTCGCTGTGGGTGCAGGCGCGTAGCACGGGGGCGCAGTTGCTGTGGCGGATCAAGATCAACGCCCGCTTGCCGCGCGAACAAGCCTTGGTCGATGGTTCCTATCTGAGCCGGATCTACCCCTCGGACAGCGACCGTCGGCACCAGCGCAACGGCGTGATCGTGCGCGTCATCGAGTATCGGCTGCAAGGGGTGGCCGACGCCGAGCCGCTCTATCGTCTGTTGACTAGTCTGCTCGATCCCACGCAAGCACCGGCCACCGAACTCGCCGCCCTCTATCACCAGCGCTGGGAGATCGAGACCGCTCTGGCAGAACTCAAGACCCACCTGCGCGGCGCCAAGCTCGTCCTGCGCAGCAAAACCCCCGATCTGGTCCGGCAGGAGTTCTATGGCTTGATGATGGCGCACTTTGCCGTCCGCGGTTTAATGCACGAGGCCGCCCTCAAAGCCGATACCGATCCCGACCACCTCTCGTTCCTGCATGCCGTGCGCGTGGTCCGGCGCAAACTCGCCACCTTCAACGCTATTCCCCCCTCAGCTGCGCAAAACCTTTCATGACCGGGTGCTCGACGAGATCCTCCAAGACCGGGTCGCCTCCCGCCGCGGCCGCCGCAATCCACGCGGCGTCAAACGCAAGATGAGCAACGTCCCGCTGCGACCTCGCCACGCCAAGCCTCGCAAATCGATCGACATTGCCACAGCCATTAGGATCGCTAAGTGAAGAGTATTGGTTCTAGCCCGGATGTTTCACCAGGGCGCGGGAATTTGGCGCGGCGGTTTGCGGCCTGGATCGGGTGCAGCCGACGACGACAATAGCAGCGACTATTGGCGAGGAGAGCAAGCCCGAGCCCGGTGCAAAACGACCGCCAAAAACCGCGCAGTCCACCCGTCCAACGTGCTCCGCCGGTGGCCGGTCCCAAATGCTTAGCAGGGCCCGAGCCTCCATTGAATCGGCGGCGGTCTGGTGAAATATCCGGGCTAGCGCCTGCGGCAACCGATTCCCGTCCTCCGATCCCCGAGTTCCGATCAGAACGTCCCCGGATACGCGCCGCCATCGAGCAGCAGGTTCTGTCCGACGATGTAGCCCGCGTGCGCGCTGCAGAGGAACGCGCAGGCGGCACCGAATTCGTCCGGCGTACCGTAGCGGCCCGAGGGATTTGCCTCCTCGCCCGCGCGCCAGACTTCCGCGAGCGTCTTGCCGGCGGCCTTGGCGCGGGTCTCCATCGTCCCGCGCAACCGGTCGGTTGCAAACGGCCCCGGCAGCAGGTTGTTGATCGTCACGTTGTGCTGCGCGACCTTGCGCGAAAGACCGGCAACGAAGCCCGTCAGGCCCGAGCGCGCGCCATTGGACAGCCCGAGGAACTCGATCGGCGCCTTGACTGCGCCGGACGTGATGTTGACGATGCGGCCGAAGCGGCGCTCGATCATGCCGTCGACCGTCGCCCTGATGAGCTCGATCGGCGTCAGCATGTTGGCGTCGAGCGCCCGGATCCACGTGTCCCGGTCCCAGTCGCGGAAATCCCCGGGCGGCGGGCCGCCTGCGTTGTTGACGAGGATGTCGGGCTGCGGACACGCGGCGAGCGCGGCCGCCCGCCCCTGCGCCGTCGTGATATCGCAGGCCACCCACGCGACCTTGCCGCCGCGGCCGGCAATCGCCTCTGCCGCATGGCGCAGATCGGCCTCGGTGCGCGCGACGATCGTCACCTCGCACCCTTCCGCGGCCAGCGCTTCCGCGCAGCCGCGGCCCAGCCCCTTGCTCGCCGCGCAGACGAGCGCCTTGCGCCCGCGAATGCCGAGATCCATCGACTCACCCAGCCGGATGGGCGACGATCGCGCGCTTGGCCCGAAGCACGGTGGTGATCGACGCGATGAAGAGCAGCGCAATCAGCACGAACGTGCCGCGCGCCATGCCGTGATCGAGCATGAAACCGAACACGACAGGACCGAGCGCGCTGCCGATGTCGAGACCGGAATACACGAAACCGTAGATGCGACCCGACGCGCCCTTGGGTGTTGCGCTCCTCACGATCAGGTCGCGCGACGGGCCGGTGGCGCCGACGGCGAATCCCATCGCCGCGAACAGCGGCCAGAGGAGAAACGTCGCGGGACCTGCCGCGATCGCGAGCGCCAGCGCTGCTCCGGCCAGGAGTCCCATCCCCGCCACCCGATCGTGGCGGTCGGTGCGCGCCGCGAGGAAGCCACCCGCAAGGATGCCGGCCGTCGCCCCGAGCAGGTAGGCGGTCACGGCCGTGTTCGCGATCACGAGAGGAACGTCGAACCCGGCGTTGAGCGAGCTCGCGGCGAACGACTGCACGCCCGCAGTGCCGACCGTCTGCACGATGAAATAGCCGAGGCACATCAGGATCGGCAATTGCAGGAACAGCACGCGATGGCCGGCGTGCGCCGACGGGTGCAACTCGACTGCCCGCTGCGAAGCGAGATACGGTCGCTGTGTCAGGAGCACGCCGAGCATGAAGACGCCGACCACGCCCATCGCCACCAGCGCAGTGCGCCAGCCGAAAGCCGAAGCGAGTCCGAAGCTCACGATCGGCGCCACCGCATAGCCCAGGTTGCCGCCGACGCCGTGCGTCGAATAGGCGTATCCCAGCCGCCGCGCGGCGACGTTGGCGTTCAGGATCGCGAAGTCCGCCGGATGGAACACGCCGTTGCCGATGCCGGTCAGCACGACCACCGGAAACAGCCAGTAGACGTTGGTCGCGGCCGCAGCGAGGAGCGTACTGGCCGCGAGCAGCGAGACGCCGGTGAGCAGCACGGGGCGCGCGCCGATGCGGTCGACGACGAACCCCGCGGCGAACTGGGTGAGCCCGCTCGCCGCATAGAAAAGGCCCATCAACGCGCCGAGCAGCGTCCACGAGACGTCGAACTCGGCGCGCAACAACGGGAACAGCGGTGGCAGCGCGAGCTGGAAGAAATGCGACAGCCCGTGCGCGACACTGACGAGGCCGATCACGCGGGCATCGCGCCGGAACGACTCGGCGGACGCGGTATCCAAGGAAGCGCTGCTGTAAGGCAATGCGGGAAAAGGCACACTATAGCGTATCGGCCCCGCTCTCCCCCTCAAGGTGCGGGCGCCCCACGCGCACGGAGAACCCCCATGGTCGACAAGGTCAGGAAATCGGACGCCGAGTGGAAGGCGCAGCTATCCGCCGAGCAGTTCAAGGTGACGCGCAAGAAGGGCACCGAGCGCGCATTCAGCGGCGAGCACTGGGACAACCATGCGCCGGGCATGTACCGCTGCGTGTGCTGCGGCATGCCGCTCTTCAGCTCGGAGACCAAGTTCGACTCGGGCACCGGCTGGCCGTCGTTCTCGGCGCCGGCGGACAGGGCCAATGTGCGCGAGGAGTCCGACAGCTCCTTCTTCATGCGCCGCACCGAGGTCGTCTGCGCCGCGTGTGACGCGCATCTCGGCCACGTGTTCCCCGACGGCCCCGATCCCACCGGCCTGCGTTATTGCATGAACTCCGCCGCGCTCAAGTTCGAGCCGAAGTAGCGACCGCTACAATCGGGGTCGGACCCGGATTCCTTTTTTCGGAGGACCGGGATCGGACCTGCATCGACCGGGCATGCGGATCTGGCCCGGATATTTCACCGGGCCGCCGTCGATTCAATGAAGACTCGAGTCTTGCCAAGCACTTGGGAGCCGCCACCGGCGGAGCACGTTGGACGGGTGGACTGCGCGGTTTTTGGCGGTCGTTTTGCACCTGGCTCGGGCTTGCACTCCTAGCCAATAGTCGCTGCTATTGGCGTCGTCGGCTGCACCCGATCCAGGCCGCAAACCGCCACGCCAAATTCCCGCGCCCCGGTGAAACATCCGGGCTAGCCCCGATCCACCCCTCGCATGCGCCTGCTGCTTGCCGAAGACGACCCGATGATCGGCGCTGCCATCGTGCGCGGGCTGACGCAGGACGGGTTCACCGTCGATTGGGTCACCGACGGGCGCGCGGCCGAGCTCGCGCTCGCCGATCCCGTCCACGACCTGCTGCTGCTCGACCTCGGGCTACCGCGCAAGCAGGGACTCGACGTGCTGCGCGGCCTCCGCGCGAAGAACGACCCGCGTCCGGTATTGGTCCTCACCGCTCGCGACGCCGTGGCCGATCGCGTCGCAGGTCTCGATGCCGGCGCCGACGACTATCTGGTCAAGCCGTTCGACTTGGACGAGCTCGCCGCCCGAATCCGAGCGCTGCTGCGCCGGCAGGCAGGACGCGCTGCGCCCATCGCTTCGCACGGCGGCATTACGCTCGATCCGGCGAGCCGCGAAGTGCGCGTCCAGGGGCAGCCGGTGGCGCTGTCGCCGCGCGAGTTCGCGCTGCTGGAGGCGCTGCTCGCCCGCCCAGGGGCCGTGTTGTCGCGCGCGCAGCTCGAGGAAAAGCTCTACGGCTGGAACGAGCCCGTCGAGAGCAACGCAATCGAGGTGCACCTGCATGCGCTGCGGAAGAAGTTGGGCGCGCGAACGATCCGCAACATCCGCGGCGTGGGCTGGACACTCGGCAACACGGAATCCGCCCCATGAAGCGCGTCCGCTCGATCCGGGCGCAGCTTCTGACGTGGCTCCTCGCCGGACTTTCGATCGCCATCGTCGCGGCGACGATCGCCACGTACCTTCGCGCCCGCGAGGAGGCGAACGAGCTTTTCGACCTGCAGTTGAAGCAGACCGCGGCGTCGATCACCGGCATGCCGTTCGCATCCGGCACGATGGGCGAGGCGCAGGCGACCGAGGGGCTCGTCGTGCAGATCTGGGACCGCAACGGCGTGCGTGTCTATCTGCCGCAGCCGCAGCGGGAAGCGCCTGCAGATCCGATGCCGCCGCGGCAGACGCCGGGCTTCGCCACGATCGACACGCCGAGCGGTCCCTATCGCGTCCACAGCGTTCTTGCGGGCGGGCAACTCGTGCAGGTCGGCCAGCCGATCGCGGTGCGGCGCGAACTCGCCGCGTCGCTCGCACTGCGCACGATCGTGCCCTGGCTCGTCGCCACCCCGTGGTTGCTGCTGATCGTCTGGCTCGCGATCGCACGCGGGCTCGCGCCGCTCAACCGGCTCGCCGCCGCGGTCGAGCGACGAACGCCGACGCAGCTCGCTCCGATCGCCGACACCGGCTGGCCGCAGGAAACCGTGCCGCTCGTCGACGCGCTGAACGGCCTGCTGGCACGGCTCGATTCGGCGCTCGACGCGCAGCGTGCCTTCGTCGCCGATGCTGCACACGAATTGCGCTCGCCGCTCGCAGCGCTGCACCTGCAGGCACAGCTCGCCGAGCGCGCAGCAACCGCGGAGGAGCGCGCGGTTGCGCTTGGCGACCTGAGACAGGGCCTCGCCCGCGCGACACGGATGGTCGAGCAGCTGCTGGCGCTCGCGCGCGAGGAGCCCGGCGTCGGGGCGCCGGCAACGGAATCCGTCGATCTGGCAGCGCTCGCGCGCGAGGTCGTCGCCGAGTTCGCGCCGCTTGCCGGCACGAGCGAGATCGACCTCGGCGTGGATGCGCCGCCGCACCTGCGCCTCGACGGCGACTCCGCGGGCTTGCGCACGCTGCTCGGCAACCTGGTCGACAACGCGATCCGCTACACGCCGCGCGGCGGACAGGTGGACGTGAGCGTCCGCGCCGAGAGCGGCAAGACGGTGCTCGCGGTGTGCGACAACGGTCCCGGCATTCCGCCCGCCGATCGCGCGCGCGTCTTCGAACGGTTCGTCCGCGGCCGCCAGTCGGGCGTGCCCGGCAGTGGCCTGGGTCTTGCCATCGTGCGCCGCGTTGCCGAGCGCCACGGCGCCGGCGTTGCGCTCGAGGACGGCCCCGGCGGCATGGGGTTGTGCGTCGTCGTGCGCTTTCCGTCCGCCGCAGCCGCCGGGCCTTAAGGCTTTCCTAAGTCTCGCGCTCTACCTTGCACGTCGTGCCGGGGCTTCCCGGCGGCTTTCGACTTGCAAGGAGAGCACATGCAATCGACGACGTTCAAACGCAGTCTCGTCACGTTGGGCGTGCTGGGCGCGTTCGGCCTGGGTGCGGTCGCCGCCGACCGCGTGCTGCCGACGACCACCGCTGCCGCGCCCGCGAACGTGGCGGCGGTGACCGCCCCTGCGCCTCTCGCCGCACCGGCCGCCCGCGGGCTGCCGAGCTTCGCGGACCTGGTCGCGCAGCAAGGACCGGCCGTCGTGCAGATCACGGCGGTGGCAAGCGCCCGCAGGACCGCACTGCAAAACCACGGCGATCCGGAAGCTGAACCCGACGATCTGCCCCCGTTCTTCCGCAACTTCCCGCTCCCGAACCTGCCGCGGATGCCCCAACCCGGGCCTAAGCGCGGCGCCGGCTCGGGCTTCATCGTGAGCCCGGACGGCATCGTGCTGACCAACGCGCACGTCGTGGCGGACGCGGAAGAGGTCACGGTCAAGCTCACCGATCAGCGCGAGTTCACTGCCAAGGTCGTGGGGAGCGACCCGACGACCGACGTGGCCGTGCTGAAGATCGACGCCAGGGAGTTGCCGGTCGTTCGCATCGGCGACCCCGCGGCGACCCGCGTGGGCGACTGGGTGATCGCGATCGGCGCCCCCTACGGGCTCGACAACACCGTGACCTCGGGCATCGTCAGCGCGAAGTCGCGCGCGCTGCCCGGCGACACCGTCGTGCCGTTCATCCAGACCGACGCGGCGGTCAACCCCGGCAACTCGGGTGGCCCGCTGTTCAACGTGAGCGGCGAAGTGATCGGCATCAACTCGCAGATCTTCAGCCGCAGCGGCGGCTTCCAGGGCCTCGCGTTCGCGATCCCGATCGACGTCGCGCTGAAAGTCAAGGACGAGATCCAGCAGCACGGCAAGGTCTCGCACGGCAAGCTCGGTGTCACCGTACAACCGGTCGACCAGGCGCTCGCCGAGAACTTCGGGCTCGAGGGCCCGCAGGGCGCGCTCGTGGGCTCGGTGCAGAAGGGCGGCCCCGCGGGGAAGGCGGGCGTGCAGCCTGGTGATGTCATCCTCAAGTTCGACGGCAAGCCGATTGCGCGCTCGTCCGACCTGCCGGCGCTCGTCGCCGCCGCGAAGCCCGGCCAGAAAGTCGCGCTCGAGGTTTGGCGCGACGGCAAGGCGCAGGAGATCAAAGCCGAGGTCGGCGCGCGCGATGGCGGCAAGCTGGCCTCGGCCGACGACAAGGCGGATGTCGCTCCCGGCAAGCTGGGCGTCGCGGTACGTCCGCTGACGGCCGAAGAGAAGAAGGAAGCGAAGCTCGACGGCGGCGTCGTCGTCGAGCGCGTCGGCGGTGCGGCGGCCAAGGCGGGCGTCATGCAGGGCGACGTGATCGTCGCGGTCAACCGCACGCCCGTGAAGACCGTCGAGGAGCTGCGCGAGCTGGTCGGCAAGGCGCAAAAGTCCGTCGCTCTGCTGATCCAGCGCGACGACGCGCAGATCTTCGTGCCGGTCCGCATCGGCTAAGGAAACTCTGAAAAAGCTGCTCGATTTGTCATCGGAGCGAAGCGCCACTGCGTTGATGGGCGATGGTGACGAGGAGAAGCTCCGATGAAGCAGATGGCACTGGCGATGACCGGCTACTTCGACAAGGGCAAGCGGACGCGGCGCGAGCAGTTTCTCGCCGAGATGGAGCAGGTCGTGCCGTGGGCGCAGCTGGAGGCGTCGATTGAACCGCATTACCCGAAAGGCAGTCCGGCCGGCGGGCGCCCGCCGTTGCCGCTGCCGCGGATGCTGCGTATCTACTGCCTGCAGCAGTGGTACAACCTGTCGGATCCGGGGGCCGAGGAAGCACTGTACGACTCGCTGACGATGCGCCGCTTCGCCGGCATCCGCACCGATGCCGACGTGATCCCGGATGAGACCTCGATCCTGAATTTTCGGCGGCTGCTGGAGCAGCATCAGCTCACCGCACAGTTGTTTGCCGCGATCAACACCCACCTGGCCGAGCGCGGCATGCTGGTCGGCCGGGGCACCATCGTGGACGCGACGATCATCAATGCGCCGCCTTCGACCAAGAACGCGAAGAAGGAACGTGACCCGCAGATGCACCAGACGCGCAAAGGCCGGCAGTGGTACTTCGGCATGAAGGTGCATACCGGCACCGACACCGACTCTGGGCTGGTGCACACGCTGCAGGCCACGGCGGCGAACGTGGCGGATGTGAACGTGCTCGGCGAGTTGCTGCACGGCGCGGAAGAGAGCCTGCATGGCGACTCGGCCTACCACTCGCAGGAACTGCAAGCGCAGGCCCAGGCCGCCGGGATCGCGTTCAACGTCAACCAACGCGGGTCGAAGCATCGGCCGCTGACCCAGGCGCAGCGGGCTCGCAACCGGCGCCTGTCGCGGGAGCGCGCCGTGGTCGAGCATCCGTTCCTGGTGGTCAAGCGGTTGTGGGGTCACACCAAGGTGCGTTACCGAGGGATCGCGAAGAACCTGGCGCAGATGTACATGCTATTTGGCTTGGCCAATGTGTACCGCGTGCGAAGACGGTTGCTGAGTACGTAGGCGAGGTGCGTCCGGAACGCACCCGACGGCCTCGAAACGAGGCCGAATGGCGCTGGAAAGCGGGCTCGCGGCCTGAGAAAACCGCGATCACATGTCGATTGAGCATTCCGCACGTTGATAGCCGTCATACCGACCGATAATTCAGACCTTCCCTAACGCTCTTTCGCTCCTGTGAGCACGGGCCCCACGGGGCCCTTTTTTTTGGGTGAACTCTCAACATAATCGTTTAACCGTATGAATTAGATAATGCCGTTGGATTGCTGCCAGACGGCACATCCCCATTCGCACCGTTTGTCGGCCAACGTTGACGCTCGCTTTCATAGTGATATCATTTTGATAAGCGGGCGAGTCGCAGCCCGCCGTACCGCAAGGGAGAAGCCATGGATCGGAAGACGGGCAATCGGACCGGCGAAATCAACGTCGAGCAGCTGATCGGGACCTGGAACGGGTTCCTCGCGCTTCTCGTCGGCCTCGCGCTGTGGGCGCTCGCCGGCTGGCAGGTGTTCGGGATGATTGCGCGCGGCGGACCGAGCCTCGGCACCGTCGCCCTCGTCGCCTTCTTGTTCCTCGCCGGCGCGCTGGTCCTGGCGGGCCTCTACACGCTGCAGCCGAACGAGGCTGCGATCCTGCAGCTCTTCGGCGCCTATCGCGGCACGAGCCGCGTCCCGGGCCTGCGCGCGACCAATCCCTTCTACACGCGGAAGAAGATCTCGCTGCGGGCGCGCAACCTGAACGGCGAGCGGCTCAAGGTCAACGACAAGCGCGGCAACCCGATCGAGATCGCCGCGGTCGTCGTATGGCACGTCGACGACACGGCCAAGGCTGCGTTCGAAGTCGACGACTACGAGCACTTCGTCACCGTGCAAAGCGAGGCGGCGGTCCGCCATCTTGCCTCGAGGTTCGCCTATGACGACGGCGACACGACGCCGGGAAACCACCGCGAACCCACGCTGCTCGAGTCCGCCGACATCGTTGCCAAGGCGCTCGAGCGGGAGCTGCAGGCGCGGCTCGATCAGGCGGGCGTGATCGTCGAGGAGGCGCGCCTCACGCACCTGGCCTACGCGCCCGAGATCGCGCAGGTGATGCTGCGCCGGCAGCAGGCCGAGGCGATCATCGCCGCGCGCCAGAAGATCGTGCACGGCGCGGTGTCGATGGTCGAAATGGCGCTGTCCGAACTGTCGGCCAAGAAGGTCGTCGATCTCGACGACGAGCGGAAGGCGTCGATGGTGAGCAACCTGATGACCGTCCTGTGCGCCGAAAGCGAAGTGCAGCCGGTGATCAACACGGGCACGCTCTACACGGGCTAGGGCCTGTTCACACCATGTCCACAATTGCGTTGCAGGGCCGTAATTGCCCCGGGGCAAGGCGCAGAACGAAGCCGGGCCGGTTGCCCGGCGAGGCTTTGCAACGAAGCATCGGGCAATTTTGGCAGCAACCCGAAGGGAACGGGCGCCCCAGGCCATCCGTTCGCACTTGCGGACATCGTGTGAACAGGCCCTAGGCGCGTCCACGCGACTTGCACGCGCATGCAACGCCCCGGAGCTTCCCGCTGTCGATGCGGCCGCCGATGCGCCACCACGGGCTCGCCGCAGCTCGCCGAGGATGCGTTCTCCCGGACGATCGCGTTGTTCTGCGGCGGAGCCGTGGCGCTTGTCGTGGAAATGACTCCGCCGTTTCGAAAGCCGCGTTAGCGCATGGCCGAACGCAAAGCATTGCTGCTGCGCCTCGACCCTGCGGTGTGGACGGAGGTCGAGCGCCTCGCGCAGAGCGAGCTGCGCAGCGTCAATGCCCAGATCGAGTACTTGCTGCGCGACGCGCTCGCGCGGCGCGGCGTCGCCGTCAAACGCGGCGCGGCCAGGCCCGGGCGCAGCGACGACCCGCCCACTCCCGCGTGAACTTGGGCGCCGACACCAGCGACGCTCGCTTTTGAAAGGATCGACGATGCCGAATCCAATGCTTCCCGGACTGACGCCCGAGCAGGCGAAGGTCCTCGCCACACTGACGCCCGAGCAGCTGCGTGCGCTCGCGGCCCGCGCTCGCGGCGTGCGCAAGCGGAGCGACTACGTGTTCCTCGGCCTGCCGCTGTACGCGGTCGCCACCGGGCCCGATCTCGCCGGCAAGGAGGTGCGCGGCCATGCGAAAGGCATCGTCGCAATCGGCGACATCGCGACAGGCGTTATCGCGATCGGCGGCTGGGCGCGCGGGCTCGTCGCGATCGGCGGCCTCGCCACCGGCGTCGTGTCATTGGGCGGTCTCGCGGCAGGTCTCGCGGCTGCGCTCGGTGGCCTCGCGCTCAGCGCCGGCGTTGCAGTCGGCGGTGGCGCAATCGGCACGGTCGCGCTCGGCGGCGGTGCGGTCGGCCAGTATGCGACCGGCGGGGGTGCGGCAGGCACCCACGTTGTCAGTGCGACGCGACAGGATCCCGAGGCCGTCGAATTCTTCGCACGTTACGGCATCCGCGTGCCGAAGGTGCCTTCACGACGCTAGCCCCAATACTCTTCACTTAAGTACCTGACTGCGCTAAGCTCGTGCTTTCCACGGCAGGAGGACGGGCGATGGCACGCACGCTGGCGGCACTGCCCGAGGGAAGTCGGATCACCGACTACATCAGCCTCGGGGTAATCACCAAGACCTTCCCGTTGAAACGAGTGCGCGCGGTGCTGGCGGCGACTGGCAGAGCCAGTCAGCGCGAGCGGGACCTCCCCGCCCATGTGGTCGTCTATTACGCCATTGCCTTGACGCTGTACATGCAGTCGTCGTACCGCGAAGTGCTGCGGTGCCTGCTCGAAGGCGTGCAATGGCTGCTGGACCCAACGGTGACGCTCAAGGTAGCCGGCAACTCGGGCATCTCGCAGGCCCGCACGCGTTTGGGGTGGGAGCCATTGCGACAGTTGCACGATGAGGTCGTGAAGCCCATTGCCGTGGCCGCCACCAAGGGGGCTTGGTACCGCGGCCTGCGCCTGGTGAGCGTGGACGGCAGCACCTTGGAGGTGACCGACGAGGCTGCCAATGATGAAGCCTTCGGTCGACCGGGAGCCAGCCGTGGCACGAGCGCCTTTCCCCAATTGCGTTTCGTGGCGCTGGTCGAGAACGGCACCCATGTGCTGTTCGGTACCCAGTTGGGCTCCTATGCCACCGGCGAGATCACGTTGGCCAAGGCCGCGTTGAGCGCCTTGCGCAAGGGGATGTTGTGTTTGGCCGATCGGAATTTCTTCGGCTTCTCGCTGTGGGTGCAGGCCCGGAGCACGGGTGCTGATCTGTTGTGGCGGATCAAGATCAACGCTCGCTTGCCGCGCGACCAACCCTTGGTCGACGGCTCGTATTTGAGTCGTATCTACGCCTCGGACAACGATCGCCGACATCAGCGCAATGGCGTGACGGTGCGCGTCATCGAGTACCGGCTGCAAGGCGTGACCGATGCCGAGCCGATCTATCGACTGTTGACCAGCCTGCTCGATCCCGCGCAGACACCGGCCACCGAACTCGCCGCTCTCTATCACGAGCGCTGGGAGATCGAAACCGCTTTGGCCGAACTGAAGACCCACCTGCGTGGCGCCAAGATCGTCCTGCGCAGCAAAACCCCCGACTTGGTCCGGCAGGAGTTCTACGGTCTGATGATGGCGCACTTTGCGGTCCGCGGATTGATGCACGAGGCTGCTCTCAAAGCCGACACCGATCCCGACCAACTTTCGTTTCTGCATGCCGTGCGCGTAGTCCGGCGCAAACTCGCAACGGTCCACGCTATTCCCCCCTCGGCTGCGGAAACAGTTTCATGATCGCGTCCTTGAGGAAATCCTGCAGGAGCGCGTCGTCTCCAGCCGCGGCCGGCGCAATCCGCGCGGCGTCAAGCGCAAGATGAGCAACTTCCCGCTGCGCCCTCGTCACGCCACGCCCCTCAAGTCCATCGACATCGAAAAAGCCATCAGGATTGTTAAGTGACGAGTATTGACGCTAGCCCGGATGTTTCACCGGGCCGACGGCGCGACGAGGACGCGCTCGATGAAGCGGCCGACCGAAACGATCTCCTCCAACGCCGCGCTGTGCTCGATTGAATAGCTTTTCCATTCGACCGGCCAGCCGCCCTCCTCCAATGCCCGTCGCGACGCCTCACCCCACGCGTAGCGCACCACCGGGTCCTGGGTGCCGTGTGCGATGAAGATCGGCACCTTCCGGTTCACACTCGCTGCCTCGGCGAGGAGCCCTTCGGCGTCGATCAGGTAGGTGGACAGCGCGACGATCCCGGCCAGCCGCTGCGAATGGCGCAGTCCCGTGTAGAGCGCGATCGCGCCGCCCTGCGAAAAGCCGCCGAGCACGATGCGCGCATCCTGCACGCCGCGCTGGTTCTCGCGCGCGATCAGCCGCTCGACGTGCGCTTGCGAATTGCGCACGCCCGCCAGGTCCGCGCGCCGGTTCAGATCGGCGTCGCGGATGTCGTACCAGGCCCGCATCGCATAGCCATTGTTGATCGTGACGGGAATGACGGGCGCGTGAGGGAAGACAAACCGCACGGCGGACGAGGCCGAAAGCCGCAGCGCGTCCACCATCCCCGACCAGCCATTGCCGTCATCGCCCAGGCCGTGCAGCCAGATCACGCTGGCCGTCGGAGCCGGGCCGGTCTCGATTTCGACCGCGGGAAGAAGTGCAAGGGACGTCATCGCAGGCCAGGACCGTAAGACCATCGCACCCGTGTGGATGCAGATGGAGTGCGCGCAGATTGTACGACACCGACATTGCGGGGCTGGAAAGCGGCAACGCGCTCGCGTACACTTCGCCACCCATTCGCCCCGACGACACGATCGGTGGTGCGAACGTCGCCGAGCCGGAACCCACGCGGACTTCCGCGCGTCCCAAGAACACGATTTTTGCGGAGTGACCCGATGTCCCTTGCCGGTGCTGCCACCGCCGTCGCGCTGCGCGATGTCTCGCTGGACGATAAATACGCGCTGGATTCCGGCCGCGTCTACCTGACCGGCGTGCAGGCGCTCGTGCGCCTGCTGATGCTGCAGCGCCAGCGCGACAAGCTTGTCGGGCTCGATACCGGCGGCTTTGTCTCCGGATATCGCGGCTCGCCGCTCGGCGGCCTCGACCAGGCGCTGTGGAAGGCGGCGCCCTTCCTCGAGCGCGCCAACGTCAGGTTCCAGCCGGGCTTGAACGAGGATCTCGCCGCGACCTCGATCTGGGGCACGCAGCAGCTGAACCTGCATCCGGGCGCGACCGTCGACGGCGTGTTCGCGATGTGGTACGGCAAGGGCCCCGGCGTCGACCGCTGCGGAGACGCGTTCAAGCACGCGAACATGGCCGGCACGTCGAAACACGGCGGTGTCCTCGTGCTCGCCGGCGACGATCACGCGGCCAAGTCCTCGACCATCCCGCACCAATCGGACCATGCGTTCTCGGCGGCGATGATGCCGGTCATCTACCCGTCGTCGGTGCAGGAGATCCTCGATCTCGGGCTGCACGGCTGGGCGATGAGCCGCTACTCGGGCTGCTGGGTCGGCTTCAAGTGCGTCGCCGACACGGTGGAAAGCTCGGCGTCGGTGTACGTCGATGCGTCGCGCGTCAACATCGTCGTGCCGGACGACTTCCCGTTTCCACCCGACGGTGTTTCGATCCGCTGGCCCGATCCGTTCCTCGCGACCGAGGCGCGGATGCACGACTACAAGATCTACGCGGCGCTGCACTACGCGCGCGTCAACCAGCTGAACCGTGTCGTGATCGACTCGCCGCGGCCTCGGCTTGGCATCATCACCAGCGGCAAGAGCTATCTCGACGTGCGCCAGGCGCTCGACGATCTGGGCCTCGACGAGCGCGAATGCGCGGAGCTCGGCCTGCGCGTATTCAAGGTGGCGATGCCCTGGCCGCTCGAGCCCGACGGCGTGCGCCAGTTCGCCGAAGGACTGGACGAGATTCTCGTGGTCGAGGAGAAGCGCCAGATCGTCGAGTATCAGCTGAAGGAGCAGCTCTACAACTGGCGCGACGACGTGCGCCCGCGGGTGGTCGGCAAGTTCGACGAAAAGGGCGAGTGGGTGCGACCGCACGGCGACTGGCTGCTGCCGGCGCTGGCCGAGCTCACCCCGGCGATGATCGCGCGCGTGATCGCGAAGCGCATCGAGCGCAACGGCCTCCATCCGAGCGAGTCCTACAAGAAGAAGATCCGCGACCGCGTCGAGTGGATCAACGCCAAGGAGGCCGCACTCGAGAAGCCGAAGATCACGCTTGCGCGCATACCCTACTTCTGCTCGGGCTGCCCGCACAACACGTCGACCAACGTGCCGGAGGGCAGCCGCGCGACCGCGGGAATCGGCTGCCACGTGATGGCGATCTGGATGGATCGCCACACGACCGAGTACACGCACATGGGCGGCGAAGGCGTTCCGTGGATCGGCCAGGCCCCGTTCACCCGCGAAAAGCACATCTTCGCGAACCTGGGTGACGGCACCTACTACCACAGCGGCATCCTCGCGATCCGCGCGGCCGTCGCCGCGAAGGTCAACATCACCTACAAGATCCTCTACAACGACGCCGTCGCGATGACCGGCGGCCAGCCGGTGGACGGCCCGATCTCGCCGCGGGACATCGCGCGCCAGGTCGCCGCCGAAGGCGTCAAGACCATCGTCGCCGTTACCGATGAGCCCGAGAAGTACCCGGCGGGCTACTTCCCGAGCGACGTCGAAATCCATGCTCGCGACGAGCTCGATGCCGTGCAACGCAAGCTGCGCGACACGCCGGGCACGACGGTGCTGATCTACGACCAGACCTGCGCCGCGGAGAAGCGCCGCCGGCGCAAGCGCGGCAAGTATCCCGACCCGGCCAAGCGCGTGTTCATCAACGAACTCGTCTGCGAAGGCTGCGGCGACTGCGGGGTCAAGTCGAACTGCGTCTCCGTGCAGCCGGTCGAGACCGAGTTCGGACGCAAGCGCGAGATCGACCAGTCCTCGTGCAACAAGGACTATTCCTGCATCAACGGCTTCTGCCCGAGTTTCGTGACGGTGGAAGGCGGACGGCTGCGCAAACCGCCCAGGGCTGCGGCGCATGATTTCTCGGAGCTTCCCGAGCCCGTGCTCGCGTCCTGCACCGAGCCGTACGGCATCCTCGTGACCGGCATCGGCGGCACCGGAGTCGTCACGATCGGCGCGCTGCTCGGCATGGCTGCGCACCTCGAGGGCAAGGGCTGTTCGGTGCTCGACATGACAGGTCTTGCGCAGAAGAACGGCGCGGTCGTCTCGCATGTGCGCATCGGGCAGACGCCCGAGCGCCTGTACGCGACGCGCATCGCCGCCGGCGAGGCGAACTTCGTCCTCGCCTGCGACATCCTGACCGGCGTCGGCTACGAGGCGCTCGCCAAGATGCAGAGAGGTCGTACCAAGGCGCTCGTCAATACGGCGCTCGTGATGCCCGCCGATTTCACGCGCGATGCCGACCTCCGCTTTCCGTTGGGTTCGATGGAGCAGGAGATCAAGGACGCGGTCGGCGCGGACGAAGCGGAATTCTTAGACGCGACCAAGCTCGCGACGGGCCTTATGGGCGACTCGATCGCGACCAACCTGTTCATGGTCGGCTTCGCCTACCAGCGGGGCCGGTTGCCGCTGTCGGAGGCGTCCATCCTGCGCGCGATCGAACTCAACGCTTCGGCGATCGAATCGAACAAGCAATCGTTCCGCTGGGGCCGCCTTGCCGCCGCCGATCCGCAGCGCGTGGTCAAGGCTGCGATCGCGAAGACGTTGCCGGAGACGCAACGGCTTTCGCAGTCGCCGGACGAGCTGATCGACCGTCGCGTCAAGTTCCTGACCGACTACCACGATGCCGCGTATGCGAAGCGCTACCTCGATCTCGTCGCCCGCGTGCGTGCGGCGGAAGGCACCGCGGTGCCGGGCAGGACGGGGCTCACCGAGGCAGTCGCGCGCTACTACTTCAAGCTGCTCGCAATCAAGGACGAGTACGAGGTGGCGCGGCTGTACACGCAGACCGACTTCCTCGAGCGCGTGGCAACGCAGTTCGAAGGCGACTACACGCTCAGGTTCCACCTCGCGCCGCCGCTCGCCAGCCGGCCCGATCCTGCGACCGGGGTGCCCAGGAAGAAGCCGTACGGCCCGTGGATGCTGCGCGCGATGCGCGTGCTGGCGAAGCTCCGGGGCCTGCGCGGCACGCGGCTCGACGTGTTCGGCAGGACGGAGGAGCGCAAGCGCGACCGCGCACTGATCGGCGAGTACGAAGCGATCGTCGCCGAGATTGCCGGCAAGCTCGCGCCGTACAACCACGCGCTCGCCGTCGACCTCGCGCAGGTTCCCGAGCACATCCGCGGCTACGGGCACGTGCGCGACGAGCACGTCAAGCTCGCGAAGGCGAAGGAAGCCGAGCTGCTCGCCAGGTTCCGCGAATCCCGCCCGAAGGCCGATGAGCGGATCCCGTTGGTGGTCGCGGCCTGAGGAATTTCGCGTTCACGCCATGGCGAGGACGTCGTGGGGCAGGCTCCGCGCGCCGGGTGCCTGCAGCGCACGGACGCCATGCATCATTCCACTGTCCGCGGGCTCGCGAGGGAGCAACGATGGACTCCGGTTTCACTGACGTCGACATCACGTTGCGGGACGAGCGTGTCGTGCACCTCCGCGCGATGCGCCCCGCGGACGAGGCCGAGCTTCTGCAGGCGTTCGACCGGATGAGCGCGGATGCCCGCTACATGCGCTTCATGCGCTCCGTGCGCGAGCCCAACGTGGACCGATTGCGCAAAGCGCTCGCCTCATTCCCCGCGAGCGGGATCGGGATCGTGGCGACGGTCTCGGCGGCGGACGGGATCGACATCGTGGGCAGCGCTATCTTCCTGATCGGCAGCGACTCTTCGACCTGCGAGTTCGCAATCAACGTCGCTGCCGACTACGGTGGGGCGGGCCTCGGCGGCACGCTCATGGCGGCGCTCATCGATGCAGCCAAACGGCGCGGGCTCGAGGAAATGGAGGGCTTCGTGCTGGCCGAGAACAAGCCGATGCTGCGGCTTGCCACCCGCCTCGGCTTCACGAACTCGCCCGACCCCGAAGATCGGACCGTTCGCATCTGCCGACTGCACCTCGGGGACCGATAGCGCTCACGGGCGGAAGCGCGCGCCGGAATCTTGTTCCACCCGGCTGCCGACAGCGTTCCCGTGCGCGCCCAAATCTTCTCGATCAGGATGCCGAGCTCGACGGTGTCCCGCCGCCCGCCGCCTGCAGCGCCTGGTAGCGCTCGATCGCCGCACGCGCGTTGAACAGCATGCGCTCGCGGCCGAGTCGCTCGTCCAGCCCGGCGCGTCGCACGACCTCGAGGACACCGGGGTTCAACCCCACCAGCCATACGACGGTGCCGCGTTCGGTGGCGCGCTGCTCGCCCTCCATCAGCGCCTGCAATGCCGAGTATTCGATGTCGGGCACCCGGCTCATGTCCAACGCAACCACGCGCGGCTCGTACTGCGCGATCAGCGCGCCGATCCGCTCCGCGACGTACTGTGCGTTGACGAAGAAGAGGCGCCCCTCCGGCCGCACGATCAGCAGGCCCTCGAAGGTCCCGTCGTCCGGGTGCTCCGGGGAAAGCGGGCGCAGCACGTCGGCCCCGCGCTTGCGAACGATGACGGAAACGCGCGGCTGGGCAGCCTGGCTCGCGAGCGCGATCATCGACACGACGATCGCCACCACGATGCCCTTGAGCGTCCCGAACACCAGCACACCGGCACAGGCAATCAGCGCCCAGCGAAACTCCATCGTGCGCACGCCCCGGATCGCGCGGAACTCTGCAGGCTGGATCAGCCCGACCGAGTAGACGATGACGACCGCTGCCAGCGTGGCGTGCGGCATCAGGCCCAGCACCGGTGCAAGCAGCAGCATCGTCGCCAGCGCGGTGCCGGCGGTCATGAGCGATGCCTTCTGCGACCGCCCGCCCGCGGATCGCACCACCGCGGTCTGCGACGTGCCGCCTCCCGCCGGCATTGCGCCGAACAGCGCGCCTCCCAGATTGGCCGCGCCGGTGGCGATCAGCTCGCGGTTCGCGTTGATGGGAGGATCCGACGGTCGGGCAAAGGCGCGGCCCGCCGCAATCGTTTCGGTGAAACTCATCAGCGCGATCCCGAGCGCGCCCGGCACCAGTTGCTCGATCAGCGCAAGATCCGGCATCGTGAGCGATGGAAATCCTTGCGGAATCAGGCCGACCGTCGAGACCCCCGCGGCCTGCAGACCGAAGTGCCACGACGCGGCGATACCGCCGCCGACGGCGACCAGTGGCGCCGGAGAATGCGGCCAGAGCCGCTCCATGCCGATCAGCACCGCGAACGTTGCCACGGCGACCGCCAGCGTCAGCAGCGAAGTAGTCGGAATGTGCTGCACGACGCTCACCAGATCGGCAAAGAACCCCTGCTTGGTGATGTGGATTCCCAGGAGCTTCGGCACCTGGTCCAGCACGATCACGAGTCCGATCCCCGCCTTGAAGCCCGTCAGCACCGGCGTGGAAATGAAGTTGGCCACGAACCCCAGCTTCATGAGCCTCGCCAGAACCAGCATCGCACCGACCAGCACGGTCAGCGTGGCCGTCGCCGTGACGAGCTTCGCCGCATCGCCGTCCGGCACCGCCAGGCCGAGTTGGGTGCCGGCCAGGATCGCAAGGGTTGTCGTGGAGCTGACGCTCAACACGCGCGACGACCCGAGCAGCGCGTAGACCGCCATCGGGATGAAGGCGGTATAGAGACCTACGGCAACGGGCAAGCCGGCAACCGTCGCGTAGGCCATCGCCTTGGGCAGAACCACGGCCGCGGCGGTGAGACCGGCGACGATGTCGAAGCGCAACGCCGGGGGGCCTCGCTCGTTTGCCTTCGTGGCCATCGTAGGTTGACTCATGCGGCATGCTCCCGGTTGCTGCGGGATTCAGTGAGGGTCGGGTACCGTGGCGAGCTACAGGACCCGGGACGATTGCAGTCCCGCTCTCCGCGCTTGCCGTCCGAGGCGCGCCCAATTGGTGTTGTGCGTCGACGGAGGGGCCGTCAGAATCTCGGATGGAATGAAGGAGGTCGAATTGGCGGATCCAGACATGCGTGAATTGCAATGAACGGCGAGAACGTTCCCGACGTCGAGGTCCGCGAGCCCGTGCTCAATGTCGTGGACCGGGTGTCCGAGCTGCTCTTCGGCCTGTTCATGGCGCTCTCCTTCGTGGGCGCCTTGTCGGTCGCGGACGCGGGGCGCGAGGAACTCCGGTCGATGTTCGCCGCTGCCCTGGGGTGCAACCTCGCCTGGGGTCTCGTCGACGCGGTCATGTACCTGGTGCGCACGCTCACCGAGCGCGCGAAGTCGTTCGCGCTGGTCCGTTCCGTGCGGTCCGCCGCGAATCCGGAAGCCGGGCGCAGGCTCATCGAGCGCTCGCTATCGCGGCCCGTTGCGAGGTTCTTCTCGCCGGCGGAGCTGGAGGCGATTCGCGGTCGCATCGTCGCGTACCCGAGCGTGCCGGATCGGCCAGCTCTGCGTCGCGACGACCTGCTCGCCGCCCTCGCGATTTTCCTGATCGTGGTCGCCTCCACTTTTCCCGTGGTGCTGCCCTTCGCACTCATCAGCGACGTCCGCACGGCGATGATGGTGTCGCGCATGATCGCGCTCGCGATGCTGTTCTTCGGCGGGTTCGCGCTCGGCCACTATGCCGGATACGGCAGCTGGAAGTTCGGGCTCATGATGGCGGGACTGGGCACGGCGCTCGTGGGCGCGATCATGGCGCTCGGCGGATGAAGATCGCATCATGGGGCCTTGCCGCAATCGCGGCCGTCACGGCCACGGCGACGTTCGCCGGCGAGGACGACCGCAGCGGACGCCGCGCGTCCCCGGCGTCGAAACCTTCGTGGGAGTTCGCGATCACAGCCTATCCCACCGCCGTCCGCGGCGGCGAGAACTACACCTCGGCCATCGCCGCAGCGGACCGTGGGCCGCTGCACCTGGAGGCCCGGGTCAACTACGAGTCGGTCGGTGCGCGCTCGGCCTTCGTCGGCTGGACGTTTTCCGGCGGAGAGACCGTCACGTGGGAGCTGACGCCGCTGCTCGGGGGCGCCTGGGGCACGACGCAGGCTTTCGTGCCCGGGCTCGAGGCGAGCGTGTCCTGGAAGCAACTCGATTTCTACGTCGAGGCCGAATACGTAGGTGACAGCCGCGAGCGGACCGACAGTTACTTCTACGCCTGGAGCGAGCTGGGCTTCCGGCCGGTCGAGTGGCTTCGCGTCGGGATTGCCGGCCAGCGGACCCGGGTCTATGGCGGCGAGCGTGACATCCAGCGCGGGCCGCTGGCGCAGGTGACGTGGGGGCCCGTCACGATTGGCGGCTATTGGTTCAACCCGGGGTCGAGCGACCAGGTCTTCGTCGGCTTGATCGGCGCGACGTTCTGAGCACTGCGGACCGTCGACGAAAACCGGACGGCGATCCGCACACTCGGCGTGCCGCATCATTCCGTCCGGCGCCGGGCAGCCTGCCGCGCCTCGATCAGAAGCGCTCCGGCACGTACTTGAACGGAATGTCCGCGGCCTTGTAGCGGCCGATCTTGCGCTTGGGCAGCTTGACCTTCTCGGACTTGATGGCCTTGTAGGGAACGTGCTTCAGCAAGTGGCTGATCACGTTCAGGCGCACGCGCTTCTTGTCCTCCGAGCGGGCGACGAACCACGGCGCCCACGGCGTATCGGTGGCGGCGAACATCTCGTCGCGCGCCTTCGTGTAGTCGTCCCAGCGATCGTAGGACTTGACGTCCATCGGCGAGAGCTTCCACGTCTTGCGGCCGTCGCCTATCCGCGCCTGCAGTCGCCGCGTCTGCTCCTCGGGGCTCACCTCGAGCCAGTACTTGAGCAGGATGATTCCCGACTTGATCATCAGCTGCTCGAACAGCGGCACCATTCTCAGGAATTGCCGCGCCTCCTCCTCTTTGCAGAAACCCATCACGCGCTCGACGCCCGCACGGTTGTACCAGCTGCGGTCGAAGATCACGATCTCACCCGCGGCCGGCAGGTGCGGCAGATAGCGCTGCGCGTACATCTGGGTCTTCTCGCGATCGGTCGGCGCCGGAAGCGCGATCACGCGAAACACGCGCGGGCTCACGCGCTCGGTGATGGCCTTGATCGTGCCGCCCTTGCCGGCGCCGTCACGGCCCTCGAACACGATGCAGACCTTGAGGCCCTTCTGCTTGACCCACTCCTGGAGCTTCACGAGCTCGACGTGGAGCTTCTTGAGCGCGCGGTCGTAGTCCTTGTTGGAGAGCGCCTCGCCGGGCGCCGAGGCCCGTCCCTTGTCCGCCCCCGCCTCGGCGGCGCCACCATTGCCCTCCTTCACCTTGCCCTCGGGCTCGTCCTTCGTCTTCGTGGTTTTCTTTGCCATGGTCATCCCCATCGAGTCATTGCGTCGGATCGTTTGTCGAGCGAGGCGAAAAAGCGAACGCGTAGAGTGCCATTGCCCGACGTTGCATCATTGCGCCGCCAGCGGTGTCATCGACGGCAGATCGAAACCACCACCGAGCGCGAGGTAGAGGTTCACGCGCTGCGCCAGCCGCTCGGTTTGCACGCGCAGCAGCGAGAGACGGGCCGAATACAGAGCGAGCTGGTTCTGCTCGACCGCACGCAGATCGGCCGAGCCCACGCGATACTGGATCTGCGCAAGCTCCAGCGCGCGCTCGTTGTCGCGGATCGTGGCCTCGAGAATCTCGACGCGGTCGCGCAGCGCATTCTCGGCCACGAGGGCGCTTTCGACCTCGCCGAACGCGCGCTGCCCGGCACGGGCATACTCCGCAACCGCCTGCTTCTGCTCGGCGGTGCGGATCTCGACCTGCGCACGCAGCACCCCGCCCTGATACAGGGGCGCGATCAGGTTGGCGCCCAGGCTCCAGATCGGATTGCTCGTGTCCTTCAACTGGAGCAGGTCGCTCGACACGCTGCTGCCTCCGGCGGTCAGGCTGATGCGCGGAAGCTGCGCGGCGCGGGCTTCCCCCACCCGGTCGAACGCCGCGGCAACGCGGCGCTCCGCGGCGATCACGTCGGGCCGGCGCTCGAGCAGTTGCGAGGGCATGCCGACCGGCACCGGCGGCGGCATCGGCGAGAGTCGATCGGCGACCGCGATCTCGGCCGCCGGGTAGCGCCCGAGCAGGAGTTCCAGCGCCAAAAGTGCCTGCTCGCGCCCCTGCTCGATCTGCCGCAGCCGGTCGCGGTAGGCGCCGACGCTCGCGCGAGCCTCCGCCACCGCCTGCTCATTGCCGTTGCCGACCCGCAACCGATCCTGCGCGATGCGCAGCAAAGTCTCTGCGGCGCGCAGCGCATCCTGCGCGATCGCGCGCTGCAGCCCGGCCTCGATCGCCACGAACCAGCTCTTGGCCACCATGGCCGCCAGCGACTGGCGCGCATACGCATAGTCGGCCGCAAAGGCCACGGATTGCTCCTCCGCCGCCGCCCGGCCGTAGCGCAGGCGGCCCCAGACGTCGAGCTCCAGCGAGGCGTTCAGGAAGACCCCGTCCAGGCCGCCGCTGCCGCCCGATTTGCCGCCCCCCATGGCGAACACGCCCACCGACGGAAGCAAGGCGCCGCTTGCCACCTTCACGTAGCCGGCGGCCTGCTCGACGCGCGCCGCAGCCACCTGCAAATCGGCGTTGAAGGCCAACGCCTCCTCGACGAGCGCAGACAACGCGAGATCGTCGAACGACGCGAGCCAGCGGTCGGCAACCGGCGCCGGCATGCCGCCGCCCGCCTTGAATGCGGTCGGCACTTCCGTATGCGGCAGCGCGTCCTTTTGCAGCTCGCTGCTGCTCGGCGGAGGATTGAGCGCGCAGCCCGTCACTGCGGCCGCGAGGGCCGCCGCGAGGATCCATCGGCAAGCGGGACGTGTGCGCATCAGTGCAGCTTCAGCACGAGGTAATCGGTGATCGTGCCGATGCGCAGGATCACCATGCGCAGGATGTGGATCGCCGCCGCGTGCTCGGTGTAGATCGCGCCCGCGCCGGCCGCGCCGGCAGGCAGGAACAGCTTGCGGTCGCGCTCGGCGACGTCGAACTTGACGGGGAACCGGCCCGGCACCTGCGGATAGATGCCGGTCTGCGGCACGACGCCTGATTGCGGTACCTGACCCTGGCCTTGTGCCCAGACGATCGAGTCGACCGTCGCCTTGATCACGCGGCCCGGATACGTCTTGAGCGTGAACTCCGCCGCGTTGCCGGCCTCGACCAGCGGCAGTTCATTCTGCGCATAGAGCGCGATCACTTGATACTCTTCCTCGACGAAGCTCATCGCCGGCGTCACCCCCAGCGAGACGACGAACGACCCCGGTCGCAGCTGGACGTTGATCGCGTAGCCGCTGGTCGGCGCAAACACGGCCGTCTGGTCGAGATTCCACTGCGCGTTCGCGAGGTCGGCGCGGCTCTGATCGACCTGTGCCTTGGCGGTGGCGAGCTGCGCCCGTGCCGCCGCGACCGATGCCTGTTCGCCGTTGACCTGTCCCGACAGCTTCTGCGTCACCTGCGCCTCGTTCGCAACGGCGGTCGCGATCTGGCCTTCCAGCTCGGTCACGTTGGCCTCGGCCTGCTCCAGCGCGAAGCGGTCGCCGGCGCCCGTGGCCACCAACTCCCTGTTCTGCCGGACCCGCAGCCGCGCGAGTTCCAGCCTCGGCTGCAGCGCGGCGACCTGTCCGCTGGCGGATTTCAACTGTTCCTGCAATTGCCGCGCTCCGGCCGAGGCATCCACCAGCCCCGCAGCGGCCTGCGCGAGCTTCGCCTCGTCAGCGGCAAGCTTGGCCTTGGCGACGTTGAGATCGTTCTGGTACTGCGTCGGGTCGATGCGGAACAGCAACTCGCCCTTCTTGACCAGCCGATTGGGCTCGACCGGCACCTCGATCACGCGCCCGCGCACTTGCGGGATCACCTGCACGACGTACTTGATGACCCGGACATCGGACGACGACGGGGCGACCACGTTGAGCGTCAGGACCAGCGCGGTCAGCGCGACGATCGGGATGATGACGACGGTGACCTGCGATGTGGTGTTCCACGGCAGCCACTTGAACTTGATGAAGATCAGCCAGACGAAGAACGCGTAGATTCCGAGCAGCAGGGCTTCCATCAGGCGGCTCCCGCCTTCGCGCCGGCACCGGCCGACGCGGCCTGCTCCGCAATCGACCCGGCAGGCGCCGCCTGCGCGGTAGCGATGCTCTTGCGCAGCGCCTTCAACTCTGCGCTTAGCGATCCCTTGGCGGCCATCGCGTCCAACTCATCGCGCAGGTGCGTGAGCTCATGGTCCAGCAGCTCTCCCGCCTGCGCCTTTGCGCCCATCTCGTGGAAATAGTCGTCGTGTTTTTCGGTGCCGTAGGCCATGCGGTAACCAGCCGGCTTCGTATAGGCCCACAGCCAGGCGATCGGCCACAGCAGGCCGCCGAACACCAGCGACAGCAGGCACAGCACCTGGATGGCGTCCCGCTGCGGATGGTGGCGCTTGTGCGCAATCTTCTCCGGCAGGATGTGCACCAGCCAGAACAACACGATGCCGCCGATCGGGACGAAGATGATGACGAACCACGCGAGGTACATCGCCGCGGCGTCCATCATCTCGGGCGGCAGGAACGATGCGTGCGCGCCGGACGGAAAGGCGAGGCCGCTTGCGGCGAGCGCCGCCGCGGCAACACCGGCACCCGATGAGGGTCTCGGCTCGCGGTCGTGCTTGTGCATGCCGCTCAGGCGCCCCTGCGGGTCGCCCCCCAAGTCGGATTTCCTGCTGGACAGCGGCATCGGCACTACAGGCCGCGAGCCGGTGTAGTCCACTCGCTCGATGCCATTGCATTGCGGCTTCGGCGCATGCGCTGAGAGGGGCACCTCGACCCGGTCGTCGGCGGTGACTCGCGCCACGTTCATGATCCCAAGCCTTTCCAATGTGCTCCCTCCCTGTTGTCGCTGCAATTGCGTTCGCGGTCCGTATCCGGTTCTGCGGCCACGTTCACGCCATGATGTTGACGCCACCATCGACGTAGAGCGTCTCGCCGGACAGCCTCCGCGCATAGGGTGTCGCAAGATACGCGCAGGTGAAGCCGACGTCCATGATGTCGACGAGCTCGCCGATCGGCGCGCGCTGCTCGACTTCGGTGAGCAGCAGATCGAAGTCCTTGAGACCGGATGCGGCGCGCGTCTTGAGCGGACCGGGCGAGATCGCGTGCACGCGGATACCCTTGCCGCCCAGCTCGTACGCAAGGTAGCGGCAGCAGGATTCTAGCGCAGCCTTGACGGGGCCCATGACGCTGTACGTTGGAATCACCTTGGCAGCACCATGGTAGCTCATCGCGAACATCGTCCCGCCGTCGGTCATCAGCGGCGCGGCGAGCCGCGCCATCCGTACGAACGAGTGGCACGACACGTCCATCGCCTTGGCGAAGCCTGCGGCCGAACAGTTGATGAGGCCGCCCTGCAGGTCTTCCTTCGGCGCGAAGGCGATCGAATGCACGAGGATGTCGAGCCGGCCCCACTGCTTCGCAATCGCGTCGAACACCGCTTCCAGCTCGCCTTCGACGCTCACGTCGAGCGGCAGGAAGAGCGGGGCTTCCAGCGTGCGCGCGAGCGGCTCGACGTAGGGACGCGCCTTCTGGTTGAGATACGTGATCGCGAGGTCGGCGCCGAGTTCGCGGAACGCCTTCGCGCAGCCGTACGCGATCGAATGCTCGTTGGCGACGCCAACGACCAGCGCCTTGCTGCCTTTGAGAACCGGACGAGGGACTTCGATTGACACGTTCGCGCTCCTTGTCAGAGTTGCATCGTTCGGACGGTGCCAGGCACGACGAGCGCGGCTTCGGTGGCGGCGAGAACCTGCTGCACCGTCACGCCCGGGGCGGTCTCGACCAGCGTCGCCCGCCCGCCGGCGAAACGCGATCACGGCCAATTCCGTGACCAGCAGGTCGATAGGCCGCGCCGAGGTCAGCGGCAGCGTGCACTCCTTCACCAGCTTCGATTTGCCCTTCGCGCTGTGCTGCATGGCGATGACCACGCGCTTCGCGCCAGAGGCCAGGTCCATCGCGCCACCCATGCCCGGTACCATCTTGCCGGGGATCATCCAGTTCGCCAGATGTCCAGCCTCGTCGACCTGCAGGCCGCCCAGCACCGTCATGTCGAGGTGGCCGCCGCGGATCAAGCCGAAGGACATCGCGCTGTCGAACGTGCAGGCGCCCGGCAGGGCGGTGACCGGCCGGCCGCCGGCATCGGTCAGCAGGCGGTGGTGCATGCCCTCCTCGGGCACGGTACCTGTGCCGATCAGCCCGTTTTCGGACTGGAAGGACACGCGGATGCCCTGCGGCACGAAGTTCGCGACCTGGGTCGGAATGCCGATGCCGAGGTTGACGAGCATGCCGTCGGTGAGTTCGTGCGCGATGCGTTTGGCGATGATGGTGGCGGCATCCATGGGATCAGCTCTGCGCGATGAGGTAATCGACGAGCGGCGCGGGCGTGACGACATGATCGGGGCCGATCACGCCGACCGGAACGATGTTGTCGGCGTCGACGATCACGGTGTCGGCCGCCATCGCGATGACCGGATTGAAGTTGCGCGCGGTCAGCGCGTAGGCGAGGTTGCCGAGGTAGTCGGCCATGAACGCGTTGACCAGCGCGAACTCCGCGCGCAGCGCCGGCTCCACCAGGTAGTCCTTGCCGGCCACCGCGACCTTCTGCTTGCCTTGCTCGACCACCGTGCCGACGCCGGTGGCGGTGAGGATGCCGCCCAGGCCGAAGCCGCCCGCGCGGATGCGTTCGATCAGCGTGCCCTGCGGCACCAGCTCGACCTCCATCTCGCCGGCGATCATCTGCTGCTGCGTTTCCGGGTTGAGGCCGATGTGGCTGACAATGATTTTCCTTACCACCCGCGCGCTCACCAGCTTGCCGATGCCCCGGCCGGGCATCGCTGTGTCATTGGCGATCACGGTCAGGTTGCGCTTGCCCTGGCGGACCAGTTCGTCGATCACGCGCTCGGGCGAGCCAACCGCCATGAAGCCGCCGATCATCAGGCTCGCACCGTCGGGGATCAGCCCCACGGCCTCTTCCAGAGTAATGGTCTTCATCGTCGTCGATTTTCGGTTCCAGATCCGCTGGTCACTGCGCCACCCAGCCACCGTCGACGGGCAGCGCCGCCCCGCGCACCTGCGCTGCCGCATCCGAGCACAGAAACACGACCAGCGCGCCGATTTGCTCCGGCGTCGCGAAGTCGCGCGACGGCTGCTTTTCCGCGACCAGTTCCAGCTTGGCGCGCTCGACGGCAATACCATCGCGCGCGGCCCGCTCGTCGATCTGTTTTTGCACCAGCGGCGTCAGCACCCAACCGGGGCAGATCGCGTTGCACGTGATGCCGCTGGCAGCGGTTTCGAGCGCCACCACCTTGGTGAGGCCCAGCACGCCGTGTTTCGCTGCGACATAAGCCGCCTTCTGGACCGATGCGACCAGCCCGTGCACCGAAGCGATGTTGATGATCCTGCCCCAGTTGCGGCTCCTCATCTGCGGCAGTACCGCCTTGATCGCATGAAAATTGGACGAGAGATTGACGGCGATCACGGCGTCCCAGCGATCCTCCGGGAACGCCTCGACTGGCGCGGTGTGCTGGATACCGGCGTTGTTGACGAGGATGTCGACCGCCCCCAGCTCCTGCGTCGCCATGCGCACCATGTCGTGAATCTGCGCGGGCTTGGAGATGTCGGCGCCGCTGAAGGCGACCTTCACGTTGAATTCGGCGGCAAGCGCGGCACGCAACCGCTCGATTTCCTGCGCGACACCAAAACCGTTCAGCAGCACATTGGCCCCGTCGGCGGCGAGCGCTCGCGCGATCCCGAGCCCGATGCCGCTGGTGGACCCCGTTACAACGGCCGCTTTGCCTTTGAGCATTCACTCCTCCGCGCCGGAAGACCAACAGCCGGCTAACCCGGATACTTCACCAGGCCGCCGCCGATTCAATGAACACTCGCGTCTTGCCAAGCACTTGGGACCCGCCACCGGCGGAGCACGTTGGACGGGTGGACTGCGCGGTTTTTGGCGGTCGTTCTGCACCTGGCTCGGGCTTGCTCTCCTCGCCAATCGTCGCTGCCATTGGCGCCGTCGGCTGCACCCGTTCCAGGCCGCAAAGCGCCACGCCGCATTCCCGCGCCCCGGTGAAACATCCGGGCTAACCCGCGAGCAGACGTCGCGTGTGGCGGGCGATCATCAGCTCTTCGTTCGTCGGAATCACCCACGCGGAGACGCGGCTTCCCGCGGTACTGATGCGCGGCCCATTGCGCTCGTTGGCCGCCGCGTCGATTTCCACGCCGAGCCACGTCGCGTCGCGGCAGACGCGCGAGCGCAGCGAGCGGCTGTTCTCGCCGATGCCGGCGGTGAACACGATCGCGTCGAGTCCGCCGAGCGCCGCTGCGAGCGAACCGAGCTCGCGCCCGATCCGGTAGACGAAGATGTCGATCGCGGCCTTCGCTTCCGGCGCGTCGCTCGCCTCCAGCGTGCGCATGTCGCTCGAGATGCCGGACATGCCGAGCAGTCCGGACTGCTGGTAGACGAGCTTTTCGATGGCCCGCGCGTCCATCTTCAGCTCGTCCATCAGGTAGAGGATCACGCCGGGATCGAGACTGCCGCAGCGCGTGCCCATCGGCAATCCATCCACCGCGGTGAAGCCCATCGTGCTGGCGATGCTCCGACCGCCTGCGATTGCGCACATGCTGGAGCCGTTCCCGAGGTGGAGGACCACGGTCTTGCCAAGCGCCGCGCGTTCGTCGTATTGCGGCAGCACATCGCCGATGTAATCGTACGAGAGCCCGTGAAATCCGTAGCGGCGCACGCCGCGCTCGGTGATCGCCTTGGGCAGCGCGAAGGCCTGCGCCACCGCGGGCGCGCCGCTGTGAAACGCGGTGTCGAAGCATGCCACCTGCGGAAGCTGCGGCGAGCGTTCGAGGAGCGCCCGTATCGGGGCCAGGTTATGCGGCTGGTGCAGCGGCGCGAGCGGTATGTACTTCTCGAGCGCCGCCAAGACCTTTGCATCGACACGAACAGGCTGCGTGTACTCGAGCCCACCATGTACCACGCGGTGGCCGACACCGACCAGGCGGTGCAGGGCAAGCTCCGCGCGCAGGAAGGCGACCAGGTGGTCGAGCGCGCCGTCGTGGCCGAGCCTGACGCCATCGCCCCAAGACTTCTCGCCGAGAAGCTTTCCCGCACCGTCCTTGGCGACGAAGCGAGGCGCGGTATACAAACCCTCCGCCTGTCCGCGCGCGATCAGCTCGAGTTCATCGCCGCGCCCGGCGAACACCGAGAACTTGAGACTCGACGAGCCCGCGTTCAGAACCGCGATGGCGTCGGTCATGTCAGTGCCCGCCCGGCCGCCCGAAGGGCACTGAGCGCCCCCTCTGGGGGCAGCGAACGAAGTGAGCGTGGGGGCCGCTCAGCCACCCGCCCGGCCGCCCGAAGGGCACTGAACGCCCCCTCGGGGGGCAGCGAACGAAGTGAGCGTGGGGGCCGTTCATCCGCCCGCCCGGCCGCCCGAAGGGCACTGAGCGCCCCCTCTGGGGGCAGCGAACGAAGTGAGCGTGGGGACCGTTCAGCCACCCGCCCGGCCGCCCGAAGGGCACTGAACGCCCCCTCGGGGGGCGGCGAACGCAGTGAACGCGGGGGCAACATCAGGCCACCGCCTTGCCGGCCTTCTCGCGCCGCACGCTCGCCACCAAAGCCGCGACCGCGCAGGATGCGAGCCGCGTCATCACCGAATCGGCGCGGCTCGTGAGGATGATCGGCACTTTCGCCCCGAGCACGATACCGGCGGCATCCGCGCCGGCGAGGAACGACAGGCTCTTCGCGAGCATGTTGCCGGCCTCGAGGTCGGGGACCACCAGCACGTTGGCGCGTCCGGCGACCGGCGAGTCGATCTTCTTGATCGCGACCGACTCGAGGCTGATCGCGTTGTCGAGCGCCAACGGCCCGTCCAGAATCGCGCCGGTGATCTGGCCGCGATCGGCCATCTTGCATAGCGCCCCAGCCTCCACCGTCGACGGCACCTTCGGGTTGACCGTCTCCATCGCCGAGAGGATCGCCACGCGCACTTCGGGAAAGCGCAGCGCGTGCGCGAGGTCGATCGCGTTCTGGATGATGTCGACCTTGTCCTCCATCGTCGGCGCGATGTTGACCGCGGCGTCGGTGACGATCAGCGTTTCCGCGTAGCTCGGCACATCCATGACGAAGCAATGGCTGACCCGGCGCGCGGTCCGCAGCCCGGTGTCGCGCTTGACCACCGCACCCATCAACTCGTCGGTGTGCAGGCTGCCTTTCATCAGCGCCTCGGCCTTGCCTTCCCGCACCAGCTCCACCGCCTTTTCGGCCGACGCCTGGCTGTGTGGCGCGTCGACGATCGGCAGTCCCGCGATATCGATGCGGTGCTCCTTCGCAATTGCCTCGATCCGCGCGCGCGGCCCGACCAGGATCGGCGCGATCAGGCCCAGCTTGGCGGCATCGACCGCGCCCCGCAGCGAACTCTCGTCGCAGGGATGCGCGACCGCCGTCGGCGTGGGCGGCAGCGTCTTGCAGACGTCGATGAGGCGCTGGTATTTGTCGTGTTTGCGTTCCATGCGTGTCTCCACCGGCACCGCAGCCCGTCACCGGGCCTTGCGCCGCTTCGCAGCGGGCTTGCGCGCCGCCTTCCGGGCGGCCGCGCCGCCCCGGCTTCGCGCCGGCGTGACGTCGAGGGTATCGCCGATGTTCTCGATCATCGCGAGCTGCTCGGTCGTCGGCTCGAAACGCCGCATGCGCTCGTCGGCGAGCAGCCGCCGGACAAGCGTGACCAACCGTTCGCGATCGCCATGTTTCGAGAGGAGCTTGGGCAGCGCAGCAATCGCTTGCTCGGGTTGGTAACGGACGATGATGTCCTGTTCGCCGCGGATGCGCCGCCACTGGTCCGGCTGAAGGTTGGGGAGAAGATCCCGGTATTCGACGGCAAGCTCCTGCTTGAGCGCGAGACGTGCGAGCGGCAGCGGCGCTCCCCGCCGGGCGAGCAGCGACCCGACGCGGGCCAGCGCCTCGGCGAACCCGCCCTCCTCGATCGATGCCAGAGCTTCCTTGACGAACGGCAGCTCGCGCGGCTCGACCGCGGTCTCCGCGGCGCGCCACAGGGCTTCGTGCTTGTCGGCGAGGTAGAGCGAGAACACGTTGCCGTACGTCTGGAAGAACGTCGCCTCGCTGGTCGCGTCGCGGATCTCGCGATAGAAATCGAGCGACGCGCTGATGGTTTCGGACACCGTCTTTTCGATCTTGAAGCCGAGGTTTGCGGCGTCGGCGGGCTGGCGCTGTGCCTTGACCGCCTCCGCCGCAGGACCGAGCCACGCGAGCCACGGGTTCAGGTCCGAGAACGCCCAGCGCTGGAAGCGCAACGGATGCATCTGCCGCGACAGCTTGGCGGTGGCCTCGTTGCCCAGCGACTGGACGAACGGCTGCGCGAAGAGCTCGTAGGCGCGCTGGTTGAACTCGGACAGTGCGGCAACGGCTTCGAACGGCTTCTCGTCCTGGCGCTCGAACCGGTTAAGGCGCTTCACGACCTCCTCGAGCTCGCGCTCGTGGAACTGGACCTCGTATTCCACGCTGCCCCCACGACCCTTGTGCTCGCGGATCTCCATGCCGTAGAGCCCCGGCGGCAGCATCTCGACCGATTTCAGGACCGAGACGATCTGCGCATGCTCCTTCTTCGCCACCTTGCCGGAGACGAAGATGCCGAGGTGGCCGATGTTCTCGTGCAGAAGTCCGACGATCACCTGCCCGCGCGCCTTGATCTCATCGGTGGAGCCGTAGACGTCGGCCACCCAGTTGAACGCCTGCTGCGGCGGCGTGATGTTGTCGCCCATCGACGCGAACAGGATGATCGGCGCCCTGATATCGCGCAGGTCGAACGCCTTGCCGCCCGGCCCCTGCGTGGCGCCGGTCCACAGCTTGTTGCCGACGAAGAGATTGCGCGTGATCCACTCGATCTCTTCGCGGTTCAACAGGTAGAACCCGCCCCACCAGCGCTCGAACTCGAGGAAGCGCGGGGGCTCCGAGTCGATGTTCGCGTACAGGTGGTAGTACTTGTCCCAGAACGTGTTGGCCGGATTGTTGTTCTCGAAGTTCTCGACCAGGTAGGCGCCATCGAAGACGCCGCCGCCGAGGTCGGAAGTGAGCGAGGCGAGCCACGTTCCGCCCAGCAGCCCGCCCGCGTAGCGCATCGGATTGTCGGCGTCGCCGGACTGCCAGGCGCCGCCCCAGTAGGACATCGGCGCACCGTTGATCACGATCGGACCGGTGTCGTCCGGGTCCGCGGCCGCCAGCATCATCGCCGCCCATCCCCCTTGGCAGTTGCCGACGATCACCGGCTTGGGGCTCGCCGGGTGCATCTCGCGCACCTTGTGGACGAACTGCTTTTCGGCCTCGGTGACGTCGAGCAATGTCTGTCCCGGTTCGGGATCGCGGAAGAAGATGACGAAGTAGACCGGGTGACCCTCTCGCAGCGCGACACCGACCTGCGAGTCGTCCTTGAAGCCGCCGATGCCCGGGCCGTGGCCGGCGCGCGGGTCGATGATCACGTAGGGCCGCCGCTTCGGGTCGACCGTCACGCCCTCGGGGGGGACGATCCGCACCATCGCGTAGTTGACCGGGCGGCGCAGCTTTCTGCCATCGACGACGATCTCGTAGTCGAAATGGAGCACCGGCGGAAGCCCCTTGCGGGCGTGGTCGACGAAGTTGTTGCCGCGCTCGCGCAGCGTGTCCCAGAACAGGATCGATCGCTGCGTCGCGTCGACGGCGTAGCGGTACCAGTCGGCCCAGATCTCCGGCGCCGAGGCGGGCTGCTTGACAAGGCCTGCGACATTGTCGGCATAGGCCTTCTGCAGCCGCTCGTTGAATCGGTTCTGGGCGAGCTTGACTCGCCGCTGCAACACCAGCGAGACCTTGGTGGAGATGTCGTGGCTTCGTGCGACCTGCTTGGTTGCGTCCATGGATGCACCTTTGCTGTCAGAGAGCGGAACACGCTTCCCCGGAGTCCGTCGCGGCAGATCGCCGGCGCCGGGGGCGCTCCGATTCAACGCCGTTTGACCCGCGCGAACGCGCTGAGTTCGAGACGAAACGAATCATCGAGGCGCAGAGAGAATCCGCGGCAGCACGTCGACGATGTTCAATGCCCGACGCGTTTGCGATGAAAACCGTTGCCAACCCTTGAGGGGCGGCTGCGGATTTCCTGTCCGCCAGATATCGCTTGATTACCACGCGATGCGTTCACCAAACGCCGAGCACCGCCCCAAGACCATCGTCGGCGCGCGCTCGCCACCGTTGGCCAATTATTCGCGGTGCACGCGATCGGCGCTGCACATCTTCGGCCATTCGTTAGACATTTTCAGACAGCATTGCGGCGCCCTGCTTGCGTGAGATCAACCAAGCCGCGCTCCGGCGGCGGGAAACCAGGAAACGAGCGACACCGGCGCTCGGGAGGGAACCGTCCGCGTCGGCCGCGCGGCGCCGACTCCCGCCGTACGAAGCGCCGGCAGGCGCGAGACGGTCGCGGCTTCTGCGCGTCACTTCACCGTGTATCCGCGGCCCTCGAGGCACGCGGCGCGCGCCTTGGCGAACGCAGCCTGTTGCTGCTGCGTGGCCGCCTGCTGCTGCTGCTGCCCCTGCTGCTCGGCCGCCACGTTCTGCCGCCGGCTTTGAGAGCGCGCAACCGCCGCCCCCGCCGCGGCACCGGCTCCCGCGTCCCCGCCGACAATCTCGCCCACCACCGCACCGCGCGCGGCGCCTCGCACCCCCGCGCCAGGGGTCGTGCCGGTCGCGGTCGTCGGCGGCTTGGCCGCCGGTTGTTGCGGCGGCGGCTTGGCGGGATCGAACCCGGTCTGCTGGACCGCCCACTGGTAGCAGGCCGACTCGTCACTCTTCTGCTGCTGCGGCGACTGCCCCTTCGCGGGATAGACAAATTGCTGTGCGAGTGCCGGGGAAATCAGCGCCCCAGTCAATGCCAGCATCCAAACGTTTCGCGATTTCATTCGACTGCCCTCATTCTGAAAAGCCATGAAAAACGGACGCCCGCCATCTTGCGGCAGGCAGCGCAACCGGGATTGCGCGTTGCGCCGGCGAGTTCGCCGATCCCGTGGAAGACGGCTCGGGAACGATCGTCGGCCCGACCTCGTTGCGCAGCGGCTGGAACCCGGACGACGCCATGATGCTCGTTCCCGCGGCGGCGCGCAGCCCACCCACCGCTTTGTCGGCAAGCACAGAACTCGTGGGCCGGCGGTTCAGGTACAGGACTTCGGCCTTGTGTTTCAGCGCCGCGTACGAAACGTCGATGGCAATCCGATCCACGTCGGGACCCATGAGATCGTCCGCGATCCGCGGATTCGTGCTGCCCGCAAACTCGGGCGAATTCCGCAGCCGCCCTGAACGAGCAGCGCCGCGAGCGCCCCCGGAAACAACCTGCGCAGTCGGTTCATTTCGGTCATTACTGAAATTACGGCGTCGTGTCACTGCACTCGCGGCGGCAACAGGTACAGCGTCATCGCGAAGATCAGATAGACCATCAGCACCAGCACCCCGACGAACCAGGTCGACCGTCCGCCATTCGTAACGAGCGTCGCAGTCAGCGTGGCGATGAGCACCATCACCACCGCGCCCGGCCAGAGCTGCAGATCCATCGGCGTAGGGCCGATCGCGTAACTCAACAGCACCAACACCGGTGCCACGAACAGCGCGATCTGTGAGGCGCTCCCGAGCGCGATGCCCACACTCAGGTCCAGCCGGTTCTTGCGCGCACCCGAAAACGCCGAGGCCATCTCCGCCGCACCGCCCACCAGCGCCACGACAATGAACCCGACGAACGCCGGGGTCATCCCGAACGCTTCCGCCGCCTTCTGCACCGACTCGACGAAGATCTCGCTCACGAGCGCAACCAATACCGTCACCCCAGCGAGCGTGGCCAGGGCCAGCCCCAGGGGCCAAGGCGCTTCGCCCTCCTCGGCGTGTTCCGCGCTGGCAAAGAGCTCGCGATGCGTCTTGAGCGAAAACAGCATGCCGAGCCCGTAGGCAACGATCAGCAGCACCGCCAACCCCACGCTCAGCTTCTGCGTGAACGCTGCTGCGGTCGCCGAGTCCGCCTGGGCGACCGCGGACGGGATCAGCAGCGCGACCGTTGCCAGGAACAGCAGGCCCGCCTGCATGCGCGCGCTGACCCGGTTGTATTCCTGCACGTGGTGCTTGAGTCCACCGAGCAGAAACGACGCGCCCAGCATGAACAGTGTGTTGGTGACGATCGCGCCGGCGATGGACGCCTTCACCAGCATGTATTCGCCGGCGCGCAAGGCGGTGAGCGCGATGACGAGCTCGGTCAGGTTCCCCAGCGTGGCGTTGAGCAGGCCGCCGGCAGCGTCGCCAGTCTTGGCCGCGACCGATTCGGTGGCGTGGCTCAGCAGCGCGGCCAGCGGCACGATGGCGAGCACGGACAGCACGAACTGCAGCGTGTGCGCCTCGGGCGCGAGCTTCGCGGCTGCAAACACCACCGGCACGAAAGCCAGCAGCCAGAGCAACGGGTTGTGACGGACTTCCTTGAGCAGTGCGTTCATGCGTCGAGCGCGGTTCGCTCCAACCCTGCATCCGTAGCCCGCGATCGGGCCGCTCGGGAGCGATCAACCTCCGACCTGCTTCCATCCGGCGCCGGGGTCGAACGTCGTCATCTTCGCGCCGATGGCTGCAGAGTCCTTGCCCAGGTTCTTTTCGTAGACCTTGCCGTTATGGCTCACGATGAACGTCATCACGCCGCCCTTGCCGTACACGGCGGGGTAGGCGACCATCGCGAAGCCGGCGATCATGCGGCCGTTGATCACGTAGCTGTAGGCGCCGCCCGGGGCATTCTTGCCCTGGCGCGTCAGGATCCTGAAGTAATAGCCGCGGTACGGATCGCCCGCCACGTGACCCTCGAGGTAGGCGGCGCTTTCGGCGATCAGCGGTCCGAACGGGCTCGCCTCTTCGCCCTTCGCGGCGTCGGCGGGCCAATACAGCCCGTCGTGCTTGCCCGGTGCGCTCGCCAGTTTCTGCGCGTACTGGAGCACATCGTCGCCGTCGCGATCGCGTGCCGCATAGGCACGTTGTGCGTCGATATACGCGCGCAGCACATAGATTGCGTTGCGCTCGTTGCCGCCGATGCGGCGATTGACGATCTCCTCCCTGCCCTCCTCGGTGGCGAATCGCCAGCGATCGCCGATGCGTACAATGGAGATGGGCACCGGCCACGCCTCGTCGCCGATCACCAGCACCCGGCGGCCGGGACTTGGCTCCTTCAGCACGCGCAGCGTCTGCATGGCAGCCAGGACCTTCGCCCGGGTCGCGCTCGTCGCCGCGCGATCGGACTGGAGGATCAGGTCCTTATGCTCCTCGCCGAAGATCGCGACCATGGCCGGATCGCTGTCGGCCTTGAGCGCGGCCATCAGCGCATCGACCGCTGCTTCCGGAGTCACGAAGGTTTCCTGCGGGGCGGCAGCCGCGGCGAGCGGAGCGGCCACGATCAGCGCCAGCGCGAACCGGCGCAGGAATGACCAGATTCGGACGATGTTCATGGGTGATACCTTGCTTTCGATGAGAGGATATTTGCGCATGAGCGTCCTTTGGTCCTCAGCGACGGCCGCCACCGCGCCCACCGCCGCCGCCGCGCGCCCCGCCGCCGCTCGGCATCGAACGTGCGCTCCCACCCGACATCGAGCTGCGGCTCGAGGCGCCGCGTGAGCTGTCCATCTGGGTCTGTCGTCCCGACCCGGAGCCGTAACCCGACAGCCCATCACCCCCTCCGGTGCGAGTGGCGCTTCCACCGACCGATACGCTGCCCGCGGTTTGCGCACGACCGGCCCCGCCGCCTCCGGCACCGGTCGCCTGTGCCGATGCGCGACCGGCCCCTGCGCCGGCGCCTGCACCCGCCGCTGCATAGCCTGCGCGCGCGGACGAAGCCGTCTTGCCGACGGAGTTGCTGACCTGGCCGGGCTGCTTGTTCGACTTCCACGCGGTGCCGCCGCCTGCGGGCTGCTGTCGCGCGCCACCCCGGTTGATGTCGCCGGTGTTGATGTTCGTGTTGCGGTTGATGTTGATGTTGGCGTCGCCGCCATAGTGCGAAACGTAGCGCCCGCCGTTCCAAGCGGCTCCGATCGCCGCGCCCCAGATGACGCCCGCGGCGAGCGCGGCGCCGGGCGCATACGGGTAGTAGTACGACGGATACGGCGTCGGGTAGTAACCCCAGTACGGCGCCGTTCCATAGACGACGACGGTCGATGGGTTGTATTGCGGCACGTAGATCACCTGCGGATCGGCCGGGACGATGGTGATGATCTCCTGTTCCACCTGCACCACCTGCTTGTCGTCCGATTTGAGATTGCCCGCGCCCTGCGCCTTCCGGCGAAAGGCCTGGATCGCCTCCAGCACCTCGCCCTGGTCGGCGACGATCGCTTCGCCAAGCGCGCTCGTCCAGTCGAGATCGGCGCTCATCATCTTCACGACGTCGGGGTAGTTCAGCAGCGACTTCACCGCGTCGTCCCACCTGTCGTCGACGGGAAGCTTGGGATCGGCCTTCCGCTTGTCGAGAAAGCGATCCGCCTGCACGAGTTGCAGCGGGTTGGTCGACGCCGGCAGGATGATCGCGACCAGATCGTCCGGGTAAAGGGCGATCGGGCCTACGAGATTGGCGAGCTCTTCGGACGATGGCGGGGGCGCAACAGCCCCGGGCGCCGCGGGCGCCTGCGCGATCGCGTGCACAGCGAAAACGGTCGCCAGTACCATCGCGATGCCCGCGGACCAAGCAGCCCGCGCGCCATTGCCGATCGCTTCAAATCGATTCATTTGCATCGATGCTGACTCCGGATTGAGCCCCGACCGTGGCGGTCGGAGCGTGAAGGCCTGCCTGACTTACTGTCGGACCACGGCCCTACAGGCACACCGTCGATCGTCGCACCGTGCAAACGGCACGCATGAAAGAGCGGGAGGTAGGCCCGCTCCCGCCAACAGGTGCTGCGCTGCCTCGTCAGGCACTGCGTGGAGGTGGATGCCCTGTCCTCTTGGGCATCACTGCTGCTTGCTGCCCTTGATGTTGCCGGCAACGCCGCCAGCGACCGCGCCGATGGCCGCACCGGTCCAGCCGCTGCCCCCGGAGATGGCTGCGATGCCCGCCCCCGCCGCAGCACCAATCGCCGCACCACTCACCGTCCCTTGCTGCTGCGGCGTCATCGTCGTGCATCCCATCACACCCGTCACCAGCGCAATCGCCACCATCAGTCCCGCTCGTTTCATCTCTCGTCTCCTCTACCTGGTCTTCTTAAGGCCCGGCACGACCATTTCGAACCAGATCGTTTCGATGACCGGTCGTTGCAACCGATCCGGGTTCGCCGCGTACCACCGGTCGAGCCCTTCCCGCACGGTGTCGAGCGTGTGCCCCTTCAACCCTTGGGCGAACCGTGGAATGAAGCTCTGCCCATCCGACGGCGGACTCGCGCCGTGATACGCCGTCTCGACCTGAATGACATTGGCGATTCCGATCAGATAGACCTTCTTCAGCTGTTCCGTCGACTTGGTCCAATGCTCGCCCGTGATCAGCGGGGCTTCATCCGCGCGCGCACTGCCCCACGCCACCGCCAACGTGATGAACACCAGAAACATCGCCGCACGCCACCGCAATTGATTCACCATCGCGTCCTCCCACGATATCCGGATGAGTGCCAAGTGTACAACTACCGCGCCGACTCGGCGCACTCGCTCACGCAAGCCCTGCGTTCGCCGAAGCAGATGGCGTCCCCACAGGATCGCGGATCGGAGCACGGCGGGCGAACACGCGCGCAGCAGCGACCGCGGCGATCGTCTGCAGCGTAACCCCGAGTGCGACCATGACGATGGTTCGCTCGTCGACGCCCGAGACAGCGAAAGTCGGCGCAGAGGCCGGACCGAGCGTCAGCCGCAACCCCATGCCGAGCACGTTGCCTGCGATGAAGATCGCCACCGAGATCTTGAGCAGAAGCATAGAAACTTCATTCACCTCGATTTCTCGGAGCCCGTGACACCGGAAGCAGCGCTCGATCGCATTCGATGTCGTCCGCACCGTGGGCCTCGATTGCCATCGACGTACTCGTTCAGGGCCTGCGTCGCGATGCGGGCGACCTCGCCGGACACCTTCCCGCAGCGTTCCTCTTTCTCCTTTGAAGTCACGCCAGCGCCAGCGGCCGGCGTCCACCCGAAGACCGACGTAAGGCAGAGCGGCGAGGTCGCCTCGGCTTCGACCGGATGCGTTGCGCACTCACGACCGTCTCCGCTGGAGGATCATTGCATCAATGAGGTTCGCGAGCGGTGCTCACTTCTGCTTTGCCGCCGCCGGCTTCGGCGCCGGCTCGACGGAGAGCGCGAGCGCTTCGGTGTAGGTCACCTCGACCTGGTCGCCCTTCTTGACGACTTTGAACTGTTCGGGGTTCTGCACGTTGAGCGTCACTTCGTTGCCTCTGGGCCCTTTGAGCGTGATCGTGCTCTTCTGCGGATCGACCGCGGTGACGTCGGCAATCGCGGTCACCTGACGTGCGCCAGCGACGGCCGGCCGCTCGCCGGGCTTCGCCTTCGCGGCTTCCTCGCGCACGGTCACATCGCCGGCAGCGGCCCTGGTCTTCCGCAGCTCGAGCGTCAGCGCCTGGGCATAGCGCGCAACCACGAAGTCGCCGAGCTTGATCTGGTCGAAGTTCTTGACCTCGTCGCCCGCGACGATATCGACGACGTTGCCCTTCGGCCCCTTCAGCGTCAGCGTGCGCGTCGCCTTGTCGACGGCGACGACCTGGGCGGACATTTCCGCCGCCTGCACGACGGCCGCCTTGCCCGGCTCGCTTGCGATGACAGTGCCCCCGGTTACGCCAGGTTGCTGCGCGAGGGCGGTCGCCGCGAAGGCCGTTGCGACCAGCGCGAGCGCAAATACCGATTTCATGCTCATCAGAGACTCCGTGATTTCAAGGAAAGAGGTGGACACGGCAACGGGCGGCGATGATCCGCGTCTTCGCCACGCTGCCGGTTTGCGTTGCCATGTTACTAGCCCACGGCCCAGATTGATTAGACCATCTCGGACATTGGGTATACTTTTCCGGACAAAGTCGCATAGGGCAGCGTGCGTGCAATCAGCCAAGCGAAATATCGGCGGTACGGGACAGCGAACGGCGAGGCGCAGACCCGCCGAAGCGACGCTGCGCATCGGCGGCACGTTGGCCCTTCCGGCGGTCCTCCGCAGCATGGGCGCGAATCCGGACGAGCTGTTGGCCGAGGCGGGGTTCGATTCGAAACTGTTCGACGACCCCGACAATTTGGTTTCGTACGCGGCCCGGGGCCGCCTGTTGGCTCATTGCGTGGCCAGGACCGGCTGCCAGCATCTCGGACTCCTGATCGGCCAGCAGGGTGGACTGCACTCCTTGGGAATGGTCGGCCTCCTGGTGAAGTACTCGCCGGACGTGGGAACGGCGCTGCGCAGCTTGGTGCGCCACGCGCATCTTCACGTCCGCGGCGCGACGACGACGCTGGCGCTGGACGGCGGCTCGGCGATGCTGGGCTACGACATCTATGAACCGCAGGTCGAAGCGACCGACCAGGTCGGCGCTGGCGCACTTGCCCTGATGTTCAACATCCTGCGCATGCTGTGCGGCCCCGAGTGGAAGCCCTCCGAGGTACGGTTGGCCCAGCGCAAGCCGGAGGACGCGAGGCCGTTCCGCCGGTTCTTCCGTGCACCCCTGCGCTTCGACGCCGAGCAGAACGCGCTCGTGTTTCCTGCCGACTGGATGAATCGTTCTTTGCCCGATACCGATCCCCAACTGCGCCGCCTGTTGCAGAAGCAGATCGACGCACTCGATGTGCGGCACGGCGACGACTTCCCGGAGCAGGTGAGGAGCATCCTGCGCACCGCGCTCGTCACCGGTCACGCCAAGGCCGACCTGGTCGCCGCACTCTTCTCGATACACGCTCGCACGCTGAATCGCCGTCTGAACGCCTTCGGCACCGGGTTCCAGCAGCTCGTGGACGAGGGCCGCTTCGAGGTCGCCCGGCAGATGCTCGAAGACTCGGCGATGCAGGTCATAGAGATCGCCGCGTTGCTCGACTATGCCGACGCGAGCGCCTTCACGCGGGCCTTCCGGCGCTGGAGCGGCACCACGCCGGCCCGCTGGCGGGCCGCGCAAAACGGCGCTGACCAGGTACTGCGTGGCGCCAACGCGCATTGCCGAACACGATCGCTCGTCCGCGTTGCGTGAGGGTCGCGGGCTGCGGAATGGCAGGTCGCATTGCGCGCGCCATGCGGGGCCTGTTCACACGATGTCCGCAAGCGAGTCACCTGTCATCCTTCGCGTGACTGCACTTCGCCGCGTTTCTTGAGCGAGAAGACGCGCGCACGCCACGGCGGCTCATCCAGGTAGAGTCCGCGCGCCTGCAAATCGTTGCCCTCGCGCTCGTACACGGTGTCACGGATCACATCCTCGAGCCGCCACTGCCCGGTGCCGAGGTCGGCAAACGGCAGTCGCACGTAACACTGGCTCTGGTTCGGCGCATAGTTGACCGTCACCAGCAGCCGCTCGTCACCCGCGCCCTGCCAGGCAAACGCGATGAAGCAATCCCAGGTCCAGTTGCCCTCCCAGGCCGCCGTACAGTCGAACAATTGCCAGCAACCGTCGCGAACGACCGGATGGCGCAACACGGCCAGCAGGCGGTCGTAGAACGCTTCCAGCCCAGTATCGATCGCTTCCTGCGGCCCGCGGACCAAATGGGGCGAGATGCGTTTCCTGCGCCCCTGGAACTGACCCTGGTGGAAGAAGCGCAGCCCCGGCGACAGGAACGTGATGACCGCCGCGGCCTCGTGGACGTCCGCCGGGAACGTGGCAGCCGCCCGCGGCTCGTCGTGGTTTTCCAGGAAGCGGGCGAGCTTGTCCTGGTAATCGAGTCCGGCGTGGAAATGCTCGCGCACCGGCCGGGCATGACCCTCGCGCAGGCGGTCGTACAGCCGCTTGTCGTAGGCGTAGTCGAACCCCTGCTGCTGCATCGTCCACTCCAGATCCCAGTAGACCTCGGCCATGAACCGGAACTGCGGATGCTTGCGCCGCACGGCCTCGGTGGCCTTCGGCCAGAAGAGATCGGCCCGGATGCCCCAGGTGCGCTCGAACACCTCGGGCAGGACCAGCATGGCCATGTCGCAGCGCACGCCGTCGCATTGCCCGGCGATTCTCGTGAGCTCGCCGATCATCGCCTGCTGCAAGTCCGGGTTGCCGTAGTCGAGCTGCAGCGTGTCGGGCCAGCCGTCGAAGTACGGGTCGCGCCCGTAGGCGAGCACCAGAGGGCCGCTCTTCGTTTGCAGGCGGCAGTAGTTCTGCGGTGCGCGGGCGAGGTCGGCCTCGCTGCCGTGGACGAAGTAGTCCGGATGCTCGTCGACCCACGGGTGATCCGGCGCCATGTGGTTCGGAACGAAGTCGAGCATCAGCTTCAGTCCGCGTTGTTGCAGCCGCTTGCGCAAGCGGGCGAGCGCCGCCGCGCCGCCCAGATCGCGATGGACGGCGTAGTTCTGGATGGCGAACCCGGAACCGGCGATGTCTTCCTCGCGCAAATCCGGAAGCGTTTCCTGGAATTCCCTGCGCCATCCGGCGTTGCTGCGCGACACCTGCTGCGCCGCCGGTCCGGTCTGCCACACGCTCAGGAACCAGATCCAGTCGAAGCCCTGCGCTGCCAGCCGATCCAGCTCGGCGTCGGGAATGTCGTCCAGCGTCGCGCGCTTGCCGAGTGCCTGAGACAGCTCGGTCAACCATACCCGCGTGTTGATCTGATAGAGCGAGGGATACGCGGGTGCGTCGGTCATGTCCGCGCTTCCCCTGCGTGCTTGCCACGGACGAAGGCGGCCACCTTGCCAGCCTCCAGCGACGTCTTCGCGTCCAGCAGACCGAAAAGCTGCATCGTCTTGGCCACGAGCCCGGTCCAGCCGGTCTGGTGGCTGGCTCCCAGCCCGGCGCCGTTGTCGCCGTGGAAGTACTCGTAGAACAGGACGTAATCGCGCCAGTGGGGATCGCTCTGGAACTTCTCGCTGCCGCCATAGACGGGGCGCCGTCCGTGTTCGTCGCGCAAAAAGATCCGGCCCAGCCGATCCGCGACTTCCTTGGCGACCTCGAACAGGTTCATCATCTTCCCCGAACCCGTAGGGCACTCGATTTTGAAGTTATCGCCGTAGTAGAGATAGAAGTTCAGCAGCGCGCGGATGATCAGCACGTTGACCGGCATCCAAATCGGCCCGCGCCAATTGGAATTGCCGCCGAACATCCCGGTGTTTGACTCCGCCGGCAGGTAGTCCACGCGATGCTCCTGACCGTTCACGTGGAAGACATACGGGTGCTGCTCGTGGAACTTGGAAAGCGCGCGGATGCCGTAGGCACTCAGGAATTCGTTTTCATCGAGCATCTTCGTCAGGATCCGACGTAGCCGCTCCGGCTTGACCAGGGCGAGAATCCCACGCTCGGCGACGCCGTAATGTCCTGGCCCGGTGGGATGCATGGTTTCCTTGAGTTCAGGGATCCGCCGCAGGCGATTCATCATCCCTTCCATCGCCGTCGGGATGCGCTCCCGCTGCGACTTCTCGATCACCGTCGTGGCGCACAGGGGCAGCAGTCCGACCATGGAGCGCACCTTCAGCCGGGTGGCACTCCCATCGGGGAGCCGCAGCAGGTCGTAATAGAAACCGTCCTCTTCGTCCCACATCCCATCCTGCCCGGAGCGGTTGATCCCGGCGGCGATAAAGAAAAAGTGCTCCGCGAACTTGAAGACCATGTCCTCGTAGGTGGTGTCCTGGGCGGCGAGGTCGATCGAGAGTTCCAGCATGTTCTGGCTGAACAGCGCCATCCACGCCGTGCCGTCCGCCTGCTCCAGATGGCCGCCCGTGGGCAGCGGTGCGCTGCGGTCGAAGACGCCGATGTTGTCGAGGCCGAGGAAGCCGCCTTCAAAGACGTTCTTGCCGAAGCGGTCCTTGCGGTTCACCCACCAAGTGAAGTTCAGCACCAGCTTGTTGAACGTCTCGCGCAGGAAATCCAGGTCCGTCTCGCCGCGCAGAGCGTGCTCGGTGCGGTGCAGGAAGAGCGTCGCAAAGGCGTGGACCGGAGGATTGACGTCGCTGAAGTTCCACTCGTAGGCGGGCATCTGGCCGTTCGGGTGCAGATAGGCCCCCTTGAGCATCAGCTTCATCTGCTCCTTGGCGAAGTCGGGATCCACGATCGAAAGCGGGAGCGTGTGGAAGGCCAGATCCCAGGCCGCATACCAGGGATACTCCCACTTGTCGGGCATCGAGATGATGTCCCGGTTCAGCATGTGGAACCACTCCGAGTTCCGGGCGTTGCGATAGCCAGAATGGAGCGGATTCGAGTTGTGTTCATCGAGCCAGTTGTCCCCGTCGAAGAAGAAGAACTGCTTGCTCCAGAGCATGCCGGCGAGGGCCTGGCGCATCACGGCGGCCGCGTCGTCACTCACCGACGGCGGCGTCACCGACTTGTAAAACTCATCGGCTTCACGAAGCCTGTCGGCGAAGACTTCATCAAAATTCTTGCCAAAGGGCTTGCCCTTCCAGTCCGCAGAACTGTTGGAGAGCCGCAGGCGAATTACTTTGGTCTGACCGGCGCCGACATTGACTTGGTAGTGCGCCGCGACCTTGGTTCCCTGCTTACCGGGGTTCACTGCGCCCTGGTGGCCCTGCACCACACAGTCGTTGATGCCGTCCTTGACGTGGGGGCTCTCGTTCTTTTGCCCGAAAAGCCGCTCGTGATTGGTTTCGTTCTCGGTGAAAAGCAGCGGCACCTCGCTTTCGCAGGCAAGGACGAACTCACCCAGCAGGGAGTGAGCCGCCGCGACCGCGCTCATGCCCGCCGCTGCCTCGATCTGCCTGAGGTTTGGTTTCTTGGCCGCTCGGTTGGATTCGGCGATCCAGGATGACCAGTCGTTGCGGAACCACAGCGTCGGCAGGAGGTGCAGTTCGGCCGCATCCGGCCCACGGTTGGCCGCCGTGATCCGCACGAGGATGTCGTCCGGACCGGCTTTGGCGTACTCCACGAAGATGTCGAAGTAGCCGTCGTCGTTGAAGACGCCGGTGTCCAGGAGCTCGTACTCCATCTCGTTGCGGTTGCGCCGGCGATTCGTATCCACGAGGTCGGCGTAGGGATAGGCTGCCTGCGGATACTTGTACAGATACTTCATGTACGAGTGGGTCGGCGTGCTGTCGAGGTAGAAGTAGTACTCCTTGACGTCCTCGCCGTGATTGCCTTCGCTGTTGGTGAGCCCGAACAGGCGCTCTTTGAGGATGGGGTCCTTGCCGTTCCACAGGGCCAGCGCGAAGCAGAGTCGCTGCCTGTCATCCGAAATGCCGGCGATGCCGTCCTCGCCCCAGCGATAGGCCCGCGAGCGCGCCTGGTCGTGGGTGAAGAAGTTCCAGGCGTCGCCGTTCTCGCTGTAGTCCTCGCGGACCGTCCCCCACTGCCGCTCGCTCAAATAGGGTCCCCATTTCTTCCACGGGATTCCGGCCTCACGCGCTTCGTTCAGGCGCTTTTGTTCGGCCACGTCCACGATTGCAGGGTTCATGCTTTGCCTCCGTTACTGAAACCCAGGTTCCAGTGATTGAACTCGGTTCGACCCGACGCGGACGCGTGCGCGGGACTTGACCCGATGTTTCCCAAGCCGCACGCAGCGCTCGCGCAAGGGCATCACAGTCCTCCGCCCCAGCGATATTGCCACGCGATGCCGATCAGGTCGTAGTTGTTGCCGGTGCGCGCGGCCACGCCGCTGCTGGCGTAGAACTTGATCGAATTCGCCCGGTCCAGCGGGAGCGCCAGGGTTGCCCCGGTACGCCAGTTCTGCTGAAGGTCGTAGTTCAGCACGCCATTGAGGGTCGTGCGGCCGCCGGCGACGTACGTGGCATCGACCGAAGCCCAGACGCCGGAGCGAAAGCCGTAGATCAGGTGCCCCTGCAGCGAATAGAGCGGGTCCTGCGAACGCGTATTGCCGCCGAAGAAATCGGCGTTGTCGGTGAAGAACGTGACCGCCGCCTGGAGTTCCAGCGTCCACGGTCCTACGGCCTTCGAGATCCCGACCTCCGGTTTGAACGACCAGCGGTTGGTGCCGATGTTGACGAGCTTGCTGGAATCGTACTGGCTCCATGGCGCCCACACCTGCAGGCTGGCGCCGATGATCAGGTCCTGTTCCCAGTCGGCGAATTCCGGGAGCGTGAGCGCCGGCGCCCCATAGAGATTGACCGACAGCCGGAACGCGGAATTGGCGAAACCGCTGACGGTCCGCTGCACGGGTTCGCCCTGGTAGTCGGCGGTACCGGACAGCCAGGTGTACGGCACGATCACGTCGAACTTGCCCGACTTGCCCCACAGGTCGAGCACCCTCGCGTACGCCAGGACGACGTTCGACGTATTGAGGTTCGCGTTGGTGATCGGTACCGCAGGATCGAACGACAACCCGCCTCGCGTGTAGGCGTAGCCGGCGATCAGGAAGTTGACGCCGATCGGGGCATTGGAATAGGCGCGCGGCTCGATGTCCTGTGCACGAGCCGGTGACACTGCCGCGGTGAGCACGCAGGCGGCGAGCACCGCCATGCCGCGTACGGTGGACCGAATCGGAGGCGCTGGAAGGTTCATGGCTGGGGGGTGCTGGTGCGACCGCCGCATCGGTCGTGATTCACCGCATGCGCGAGCCCGGCGATCAAGCCTTGCCGGACCGCGGACTCGCGGGCACCGATGTCGGTTGGCCAATGTCAATGTAGGTTCGCCTTGGGATGCCCTAGAACAACACCCCGAACAACATTTTCAGCAGTTCCTCCAGCGGCATCATCGTGAGCAGCAGCGGCACCATCGGAACCAGCGTCGCAGCCGCGAGCCGCAGGATGGCCTCCTTCGTTATCGGCGCAATGCGCATGGTCCGCACGACGTCGTAACTGTTGCAAAGATCGGCGAGGGACTGGATGTCGGCGCTCCCCACGAACGGCTCATCGGCAGGCGCACCGCCGCGGAGCCACTTGGCATCGAACTCGCGCACGTATCGCTCGGCCAGCGTTCCATATTCGCGCAAGCCCTTCCGTTTCGCCTGAACAAGTTGAGGCGCAAAAACGAGGAGCGGGCCGAGGATCGCGAACAGCAGGAAGATGACCATGACGGCGATCTCGGTGTAGAAGTCCGTCAGTGCGGCCCCGACGAAGAAGATGCGGTTGGCGAGCTGCCCGGCAAGCATTGCGCCGAGCGCCACGGCGAGGACGGCGAAGGCATAGGCCGTGTTGGCAAGAAATCCCAGGCCACCGACGCGATCCGGATGCGTGGGAACCAGGCTCAACTCGATGCGTGACACCTGCCAGAGAAAGCGCGTCCAGACGAACAATCGGAAATACCAGCGGACCAGCAGGAACTGGAAGATCGGCAGGCTCACGTAGCCAAACCAGATCCCTGCGAGCGAGGGCTTCGAGCCCTCGGCGGACGGCGTCGCGTACCACGTCGCCGCGTCGAGCGCGAGATACTGCCGCCAGACGATCAGGACACCCACCCCGTACACCAGCGCGATCAGCAGCAGTTCGGCGAGTACCGAATTTCGCAGCCGGAATGCCGACGCGATGGCGGACTCGAGCCGCGTCATCGCGCTCTCGGGAATCAGATTTCGTTCCAGAAATTGCTGCACCAGAGGACGCATGCGCCGGTGCACCACCAGCTCGGCAATGATCAGCAGCGGCATCGCCACGAGGAAGCGGACGTGAACCTCGACGTCCAGCAGGAACGGCACGGCCACGCTCCCGCCCAGCAGCTGTCCCTCCATGGCCGAGAGCACCAGGAGCGGCAGCCAGGCAATGAGCGCGATGACGATGACGCGTTGGCGCACCATCATCAGCGCATCGTCGGCCAGGTGCGCCCGACGCAGGAGCTGGAAGAGCGGCCCGCCCAGCACGAGCGAGAAATCCGGCGGGTTCCCGAGGAAGCCCAAACCGGTACGGGAGACGGAGGGTGGGCTATTCACGGCGGTACCCATCAGCAGGAGTGCGGCTCACGCCTAACGGTCATGCCCTTCCGCGTGCCGTGCGACGGCGGCAATGACGAGGGGACGACAACGGCACGGTCCGCCGGTCGCCAACTATCGCATTCTATTCCAGCGTATGGGCTGCGATTGTGTGAAAACCTCTTCTGTTTGCCTGAAATCAACGAGGCGTCGGTCAGGCGGCGTGAGACCGCAACCGTTGAGGCGCAGACCCGCAGAGGCGACGCTGTTCATCGGCGGCACGTTGGCCCTTCCGGCGGTCCTCCGGTGCGCGGGCGCAAATCAGGCTGAGGCGTGGCGTTGGCGTTGACCCGCTCTCGCGGGCATTTCATCTGTCGAATGGGCCGCATGCTTCCTTCGGATGCGAACGGTCGCGAGTAAGCGAAACACGATGCGAGGCCGCATCAACCACTCCGCTTTCCCCTCTGGCCCCGGTCGCACAAAGCGGTGTTATGCTGCTAAGCCGGGTCGGTCGTGCAGCCGGATTTCCGCCCCTCCAGGCAAACCGCTTGGACCCACGCATGCTCTGCACATGCGCAATCACGAGCCCGACGCCATCGATGCAGCTGGCGCCTTGCTTTCGGCCTGCGCCGGACCGGCCGCGAGTCCCCAGCCCGGATATTTCACCAGGCCGCGGCCAATCAAATGAAGACTCGAGCCCTGCCAAGCACTTGGGCCCGCCTCGCTGGCGGAGCAAGTCGGACCGGTCGACTGCGCGGTTTTTGGCGGTCGTTTTGCACCTGGCTCAGGTTTGCTTTCCTAGCCGAGTGGCGCTGCTATTGGCGTCGTCGGCTGCGCCCGATCCAGGGCGCAAACCGCCGCGCCAAATTCCCGCGCCCTGGTGAAATATCCGGGCCAGGATCGAATCATTCGCATCCGCATTGTCGATGGGCATGAACCGCGTTCTGTCGTTCGTCGCTGCTGCACTTGCTGCGCTGATCACGGGCTGTGCGAGTCTGCCCTCGCTGGAAGGGCGGACCGCGACGTCCGCTCTCACCGATACGGCGGGGACGAGGCTTGGCCGCGCCGTCGCGCCGGGGGTCGCGGCGAATCCGGGCAAGGCCGGGATCCATGCGCTTCCCGATCCAGGCGATGCTTTCGCCGCGCGTGTGCTCCTCGCCGCCGCCGCCGAGAAGTCGCTCGATGTGCAGTACTACATCTGGCATGGAGACCACGTCGGCTACCTGATGTTCGAGGCGCTCTGGCTGGCGGCCGAGCGCGGAGTACGCGTGCGCCTGTTGCTCGACGACCTGAACACAGGCGGGCTCGATCCGACGATCGCTGTCCTCGACGCGCACCCGAACCTCGACGTTCGTCTCTATAACCCGGTCGTCCAGCGCGACGCCCGCGCGCTCAATTTCCTGACCGACTTCACCCGCGTGAACCGTCGCATGCACAACAAGTCGTTCACCGCCGACAACCAGGTGAGCATCGTGGGCGGCCGCAACATCGGCAACGAGTACTTCGGCGCGGGAGGCGAGGTGGTCTTCGCCGACCTGGACGTGATCGCCGTGGGCCCCGCGGTGCGCGAGGTTTCGAGAGAGTTCGATCTCTATTGGAACAGTCCGTCCGCCTATCCGGCGGCGAGCTTCGTGGGCACGCCCACGCCGAACGCCGCCGCCGATCTCAATGCCGCGTTCGCTGCGACGCGCGCCGATCCGGAATCCGTCGCCTACGTCGAGGCCGTGCGCTTGACGCCGCTCATCGGCGACTTGCTCGACCGGCAACTTGCGTTCGAGTGGACAACCGCGCAGCTCGTGTACGACGACCCGGCCAAGACCCTCGACACCACGGCCCGGATCGACGTGCTGCTCTTCCCGGAACTGGTGCGGACAATCGGCCGACCGCAGAAGACCCTCGATCTGGCTTCGCCGTACTTCGTGCCGGGCGACGGGGGCACGGCCGCCCTGGCGGCGCTGGCCGAGAGGGGCGTGAAGGTGCGCATCCTCACCAACTCGCTCGCGGCGTCCGATGAAAAATCCGTGCATGCAGGCTATGCGAAGCGGCGTCAGGACCTGCTCCAGGCCGGCGTTCAAATCTACGAGCTCAAGCCGACCGCGGCGAAAGAATCGCGCGAAAGCAAGGTCCGGTTCGGGACAAGCTCGTCCTCGGCGTTGCACGCGAAAAGTTTCGCCGTGGACCAGAGCCGCATCTTCGTCGGCTCGTTCAACTTCGACCAGCGCTCGGCGCGGTTGAACACCGAAATGGGCCTCGTGATCGACAGTCCCGCGCTCGCACAACAGCTGGCACGATTTTTCGATACCCGAGTGCCCACGCTTGCGTACGAGGTCCTGCTGGCGCCTAACGGTCGCAATCTGGAGTGGATCGAAAAGACATCTTCCGGCGAGAGGCGCTACGACACCGACCCGGGCACGAGCTGGTTCCTGCGCAGGGAGGTCGACATCCTGTCGGTCCTCCCGATCGAATGGTTGCTCTAGCGTCTGTTCAGACGATGTCCACCATTGCGTTGCAGGGCCGAGGCACTTGGCAAGCGGCTTCGACGCTTCGCCATGGCGGCCGCACTCCGCGAGGGCGTCACCACGCGTCGGGCCGCCGCGCTCGAAATGGACGCACGCCGGCTATCCGCGTCTTCCCGATGTCCGCTATTCCGCTCTTCGCGGTCCGGTCCGAGGACCGGTGTCAACGCCAATCCCGGCCGATCGGGCACACACCGCACGACTGCGGTCCAAGTGGGCGCACGAGCGCAGTCGTCCCGGACCCCCGACGAACAACGCCCGGACCACCGGGCGTTCTTCATTGATCGCGGGCAACCGTCAGGCGCGAACGCGCCGCCGCAGTGCAAAGATGCCGAGCCCCCCAGCAGAACCAGCGTGGCGGCGAGAAGCACCGGCGAATCGACAGGTATCGGCGCACTGATGATCGCGAGCGCCTGTACCGCGGTCCGCGGACAGCGGCCGTTGTTGCCGCGGCACTGATAGAGAACCTGCCGCGTCGTGCAGTTGTAGAGGATGAAGAACTCGGCCGTGTTGACCGTCGGCGGCTGTTCGCCGATGCCGCCATAGGTCCCGATCAGCGTGTTCGGCTGCTGCGGAATGCTGATCGGCGAATTGAAAAGCCCACTGAAGCTCGAGCCACCGGAGATCGAGCTTGCCTGGTCCAGCGCGCCGATCACCGTGCCCTGCGGCCCTCCCTGCAATGCGGTCACCGAGGCGAACTCGCGCGGCGGCGGCGTCGTGTAGGTGAACGTCCAGTTGACGCTGGCATTCGACGTGCAATCGGCACCGGGCGCGAGCGCCAGCGCGGTCACGACGGAGTCGGCAAACGCGAGCCCCGGCGCCAGCGCGCACACCACCATTCCAAGCCAGAGCCGGATCGATCGCACTGCAAGCAAGCCTTTTGCAACGGGTTTACTCATCATACGGGCCGCCTATGTCCGGCGGCAAGATGGGCCGGCGCGCTGCGACAGCGGTCGCCGCTTCGTCGCCGGGCCGCTACACCCCGCTGTCGTGCCGCGGCGACAACGCATTGCGAAAGCCCGCCTATACTGCGTCGATGCGCGCCTTTTATGCCGGATCCCCTCCCGGCTTGCTACCGCTTACTTATCCGTTCGCCGCGGTCCGTGCCTGGTTCGCGCAGCAGCAATTCAGGCCCTTCGATTTCCAGCTCCGAGTGTGGGACGCCTACGCACGCGGCGAATCCGGATTGATCCATGCGCCGACCGGGATGGGCAAGACCTATGCCGCGGCAATCGGGCCCATGGTTTTCGGCGCCGACGGCTGCGAGACGGCGCCGCCCGCGCTGACGTTGCTTTGGATCACGCCGCTCCGCGCGCTGGCGAGCGACACCGGGCTTGCCCTGACTCGCGCGGCCGCGGCGCTGCGCCCGCACTGGCGTGTGGAAGTGCGCACCGGCGACACGTCGGCCGCCGTGCGCGCGCGGCAGGAGCGGCGCCTGCCCACCGCGCTCGTGACCACGCCGGAGAGCCTGTCGTTGCTGCTGTCGCGTGCGGATTGGCGCGAGCGGTTCCGGAGCCTTGACGCGGTGATCGTCGACGAGTGGCACGAACTGATGGCGAGCAAGCGTGGCGTGCAGGTCGAGTTGGCGCTCGCGCGACTGCGCGGCGCGCGGCCGGCGCTGCGCACCTGGGGACTGTCGGCGACGCTCGCGAACCTTGAAGCAGCCCTTGCATGCCTGCTCGGCCCGAAACGCGCCGCGAAGGGACGCATCGTGCGCGGGCTCGACACCAAGGCGATCGCGATCGAAACACTCCGCCCCGCCGCGCTCGAACGCTTTCCATGGGCCGGCCACATCGGTCTCAAGCTCCTGCCCGAAGTGATACGCGCCATCGAATCGGCGCGCTCGACGCTGATCTTCACCAACGTTCGCTCGGTCGCCGAGATCTGGTATCAGGCGCTGCTCGCGGCGCGCCCGCTGTGGGCCGGCACGATCGCGCTCCACCACGGCTCGCTCGAACGCGAGGTGCGCGACTGGGTCGAGGCCGGCATCCGCGACGGCAAGCTGCGCGCGGTCGTCTGCACATCGAGCCTCGATCTCGGCGTCGACTTCGCGCCCGTTGACCAAGTGATTCAGGTCGGCAGCCCGAAGGGGGTCGCGCGCCTGCTGCAGCGCGCGGGCCGCAGCGGCCATCGACCCGGCGAGATCTCGCGCGTGACGGTCGTGCCCACGCACGCGCTCGAGCTGATCGAAGCCGCGGCCGCGCGCGAGGCGGCAGCCGAACGCGTGATCGAGCCGCGCCCGCCGGTCGAAGGCCCGCTCGACGTGCTCGTGCAGCATCTTGTCACCTGTGCGCTAGGCGGCGGTTTCGCGCCGGACGCGTTGCGCGACGAGGTGCGCGATACCCACGCCTACGCGAGCCTGTCGGATGCCGACTGGCGGTGGGCGCTCGACTTCGTCGTGCACGGCGGCGCGAGCCTCAACGCGTATCCGGAGTACCGTCGGGTCGCGATCGATGCCGAAGGAATCGCCGGCGTGCACGATGGCCAGATCGCGCGCCGCCACCGCATGTCGATCGGCACGATCGTGTCGGAGGCGAGCATCACCGTACGCTACCGCAACGGCGGCGCGCTCGGACATGTCGAGGAATCGTTCATCGCGCGGCTTTCGCCTGGCGATTGCTTCGTGTTCGCCGGCCGCGTGCTCGAGTTCGTACGCGTGCGCGAAATGACCGCATGGGTGAAGCCTGCGCCGGGGCGCGCGGGTGTGGTGCCGCGCTGGGCGGGCAGCAAGATGCCGCTGTCCACGCTGCTTGCCGAGCGGACGCGGCGGCTGGTCGCCGCCGCGGGGCATGGCACGTTCGCCTCGCCGGAGCTTGAGCTCGTGCGTCCGCTGCTCGAACTGCAGGGACGCTGGTCGGTGCTGCCCGCGATGGACGAGTGGCTGATCGAGCGCATCGATACCCGCGAGGGGCACTACGCGTTCTTCTATCCGTTCGAGGGGCGCCTTGCCCACCTCGGGCTCGCCACGCTGTTCTCCTACCGGCTGTCGCAGCAGACGCCGCGCACATTCAGCCTGACCGTCAACGACTACGGCTTCGGGCTCCTCTCGCCCACGCCGTTCGACGTGACGCTCGGGGATCTCGGGCGGCTCTCCGCCGCGCCGGACGTCGAGCGCGACATCCTCGCAGGACTGAACGCGGCGGAACTCGGACGGCGACAGTTCCGCGAGATCGCGCGGGTGGCAGGCCTCGTGTTCCAGGGTTATCCCGGACAGGGGCAGTCGAGCCGGCAGCTGCAGGCTTCGAGCGGCCTGCTCTACGACGTGTTCGCCGAGTACGACCCGGGCAACCCGTTGCTCGCGCAGGGAACACGCGAAGTGCTCGTGCGCCAGCTCGAAGCGCCGCGACTCGCGGCAGCGCTCTCGCGCCTGCGCGGCAGCAAGGCGCGCCTCGTGCGCCCGCCGCGCCCGACGCCGTTCGCGTTCCCGCTGATGGTCGAGATCTTTCGCGAGAAGCTCACGACCGAAGCGCTCGAGGCGCGGGTCGCGCGCATGGTCGAGGCGCTCGAGCGCGCCGCCTCGGAGCCGCTCGCCGCGCCATCGCATCGGCGCGAAGCCGACCTGCTCGGCTGAGGCGTGCCGGGTCGGTGTCGCGGGCTTCCGAGCGCAGCGGCCGCCTCGGCGTTCGCACCGCCGATGATCGTGTACATTCGAGCGAAACCCCCGCACGATTCGCGCACGTGACCGCCATGCGCGCCGTTGCCATTCCGGAGAAGCCTCGATGCCGAACCACTCCTTCGACCTCACCGGCAAGGTCGCGCTCGTCACCGGCGCCTATCGCGGATTGGGCTTCGCGATCGCGCGCGGCCTGGCGCGCGCGGGCGCCACGGTCGTCCTGAACGGCCGCAAGCCGGATGTGCTCGACGTCGCTGCCAAGACGCTCGCCGACGAGGGCCTGCGCGCGGGCATTGCGCTGTTCGACGTGACCGATCCGGATGCGATCGAGCGCGGCGTCGCGCAAGCGGCGAGCGCGCATGGCGCGATCGACATCCTGGTCAACAACGCCGGGATCCAGCGCCGGCACCCCTTCCCCGACTTTCCGCTCACCGACTGGAACGCGCTGATCGCGACCAACCTGACGGCGCCGTTCCTGCTGTCGCAGGCGGTGCTGCCCGGGATGATCGCCCGCAGGGAAGGCAAGATCATCCACATCGCCTCGCTGATGAGCGATCTTGCGCGTCCGACCGTCGTGCCCTATACGGCGACCAAGGGCGGCGTGAGGCAGCTGACGCGCGGCATGGCCGTCGAGCTCGCGGCCAGCAACGTGCAGGTGAATGCGATCGCGCCGGGTTATTTTGCGACCGAGATGAACCGCGCACTGATCGACAACGCGGAGTTCAACGCGTGGGTCTGCAAGCGGACGCCGGCCGGCCGTTGGGGCGATCCCGACGAGATCGCCGGACTCGCGGTATTCCTGTCCTCCGCCGCGGCGAACTACATCACCGGACAGATGATCGTCATCGACGGCGGAATGTCGGTGGCGCTGTGAGCGGCGACGAGGGGCAGCGGCGCGAGCAGCCGGAGAGGGCCCCCACGGAGTGGGGATCGATGGCAACTGCGAGTCGCCAGCAGGTGACCGACCCGATGCGCTTGCGCAAACCGGGCCCGTCCAAGGAGGTCGCCCCGCTTGCGGGGATCGGAGCAATCGCGAATCAGCGCCGGTCGCCGACACGCGACGCCGGTTCATCCGACCGCGCACAAGGAGGCGGCGCTGTGAGCGGCGACGAGGGGCAGCGGCGCGAGCAGCCGGAGAGGGCCCCCACGGAGTGGGGATCGATGGCAACTGCGAGTCGCCAGCAGGTGACCGACCCGATGCGCTTGCGCAAACCGGGCCCGTCCAAGGAGGTCGCCCCGCTTGCGGGGATCGGAGCAATCGCGAATCAGCGCCGGTCGCCGACACGCGACGCCGGTTCATCCGACCGCGCACAAGGAGGCGGCGCTGCGAGCGGCCGGTCAGTGCGTCACGCAAAAGCCCGCTACTCGCCCGCCGCCGCCTCGCGCTGGCGATCGAGCAGCCGATAGAGCCAGGCGAGCCCCGCCGTTGTGCCCGCGGCGGGACGGTACTCGCAGCCGACCCAGCCTTCGTAGCGCAATTCGTCCATCAGCTTGAACAGGTACGCGTAGTTGATCTCGCCCGTGTCGGGCTCGTGGCGCCCCGGCACGTTCGCGATCTGCACATGGCCGATGTGCGGCAGCCAGCGGCGGAACTTCTCCGCGAGGTCGCCCTCGACAATCTGGCAATGGTAGAAGTCCATCTGGACCTTGAGATTCGGCTCGCCCACTTCCTCCCGAATCGCGTGCGCTTCCGCCTGGCGGCTGATGAGGTAGCGAGGTACGTCGCGCGCATTGAGCGGCTCGATTGTCACCGTGATGCCGAGCGGCGCTGCCTCCTCGCAGGCAACGCGCAGGTTGCGGATGTAGAGCCGCCGCCGGCGCTGCCACTCCTCGGCATCCGCGCCTTCGGGTACGAGTCCCGCCATCACGTGCAGCCGCGTCGTGCGCAGCGCCTGCGCATAGCGCAACGCGGTCGCGATGCTCGCGGAGAACTCGTGCTCGCGCCCCGGCTGCGAAGCGAGCCCGCGATCGCCGGCATCCCAGTCACCGGGCGGAGTGTTGAACAACACGACTTCGACGCGACTCGCCTGCACGCGCTCGACGAGTTCCTTCGCCTGGAATTCGTACGGGAACAGGAACTCGACGCCGCGAAAGCCGGCCTGCGCCGCCTCATCGAACCGGTCGAGGAACGGCACTTCGTTGAACATGAGCGACAAGTTCGCGGCAAAGCGTGGCATGGGCGGGCGTCCCGTGCGGAGAAATGCGGCAAGGGGTAGCGGCGCGGCCGTCGTCCACTCCTCCTTGCTTTAGACTGTTCTCGTGCACAGTAACGTGCGCTACCGTCTTGGTCAACGCAATGCTGCCGCCTACCCGCCGCTTACCGTTTCGCGAGTCCATTGGCACCGCGCGTGAGGACGTCGCGCCGCCGGCCGGCGCGAGCGAGGACGGCGCGGTCTTCACCACTGCGCTTGCCGGCGTGTCCGTCGAATTGCACGCGGAACGCGCACTGTTCTGGAGCCACGAGCGCACGCTCTTCGTTGCGGACGTGCATCTTGGCAAGGCAGCCGCGTTTCGCGCCGGCGGCGTCGCGCTGCCCCGCGGGACGACGGCGGCCGATCTCGCCCGCCTGACCGCACTCGTCGCTCGCACGGGTGCGCAGCGCCTCGTCGTCCTCGGTGATTTGCTCCACGCGGCCGCCGGACGCGTCGCCGCGCTCGACGCCGCGTTCGTGCGCTGGCGCAACGAGCATCGGTCACTCGAGCTCGTGCTCGTGCGCGGCAACCACGACGCAAGGTCCGGCGACCCGCCGCGCACGTGGGGCGTCCGTGTCGTCGATGCGCCCCATGCACTCGCGCCGTTCCTCGCCTGCCACGAGCCCGCCTCGCCGCGCACCGGCTACGCGCTCTGTGGCCATCTGCATCCGGGCGTACGCGTCGGCGGCGCAGGGTTCGACTCGGCACGCGTGCCCTGCTTCGTGCTCCGGCCGCGGCAAGCACTGCTTCCGGCGTTCGGCCGCTTCACCGGACTTTCGCTCGTCGACCCCGCGAGCGACACGCAGGTCGTCGCCATTGCCGGGACGCGCCTCTTCGCGCTGCGGAACCCTTCGCGATAGGGCCCGACCTCAAATGCCTGCCTGCCGACGGCGAGCACATCCTGAGGCCGCTCGGCCTCACGCCCGGCGAGCGCGACGACCTCGTCGCGTTGGTCGAGTCGCGCTGCGTGCCCGCGGCGCCGACGCCGTGAACGTCGGTGTCCCGGTCTTTTCGGCATTTTGATGCCGGCGTCGTGCCGCCGTTGTGCACCGCGGGCTCGCGCCGCCCGTCCTTTGGATCGCCCTCGTGCGCAGCACTTCGGTGAGATCTTTTCTTGCGCTGCGGCATATCGTTTTCACTGTCGCGGCGCTGCAACGCGGCAGAAAAACCGACGGACGGCGCCAATCTGTGAACAACCCGGTGGATCGCCGGTGGATGAGTGTTGAACAAGCGAACGCATTGGCCGCAAAACCCTGTTTTGGTTGTCAATTTTCCTGACGAACCCTGTGGATGCAATCGCGCTTGCATGGCGGGGCTGGAGCCACTATCCTTTGCGCTGAACGCACGCCTTGGCACTAGATCTAGTAGATTTTGATTCGCAGCCGGTTTTGCGATAACGCGGCCCGACGGGCGCCCGGGAGCCCCCGGGGAGAAAAGGCCGCGAGCGTATCGCCGAACCGTACCGGAAGCCGCTTTTGCCTCTCGTAAGAGCAGGCCCAGCCCCCGGCGTCGACAACGACAAGACCATTCGAGGAGAACGCTCCATGCAAATCGCCAGCGCCGCCCCATCCCCCTCTGCGCACTCCGTAACGCCGCGGGAGCTGCTCGAGGGCGAGGCAGGATCACCGGTGGGCAGCGCCGCGGACCCCCGGTTCGCGCAGTACAAGGTCATCCGCCGCAATGGATCGGTCGTCGGCTTCGAGCCCGCGAAGATCACGATCGCCATGACCAAGGCGTTCCTCGCCGTCAACGGCGGCCAGGGCGCCGGGTCCGCGCGTGTGCGAGACGAAGTGACCAAGCTCACCGACGCGGTGGTCTCGGCGCTGATGAAGCGCAAGCCCGATGGCGGCGCGATCCATATCGAGGAAATCCAGGACCAGGTCGAGCTCGTGCTGATGCGCGGCGGCGAACACGAAGTCGCGCGCGCGTACGTGCTCTATCGCGAAAAACGCTCGCAGGAGCGCGCCGCCCAGAAGGCACCCGCGAAGGCCGAGCGCGAATCGCACGGCATCACCGTCGACGACAACGGCGTGCGCAAGCCGCTCGATCTCGCCCGCCTCACCGCGCTCGTCAAGGTGTCGTGCGACGGGCTGCCCGACGTCGATGCGGATCGCATCCTCAAGGCGACCTTGAAGGACCTCTACGACGGCGTGCCGATGGAAGAGGTGCGCAAGGGCGTCGTCCTCTCGGCGCGAACGCTGATCGAGAAGGACCCGCAGTACAGCTACGTCACGGCGCGCCTGCTGCTCGACGCGCTGCGCTTCGAAGCGCTGGGCGAGGAAGCCACGCAGGCCGAGATGGCGACCCGCTATGCCGACTACTTCCCGCAGTTCGTCAAGCACGGCGTCAAGATCGGCCTGCTGAACGAGGCGCTGTTGCAGTACGACATGAAAAAGCTCGGCGCGGCACTGAAGCCCGAGCGCGACCTGCAGTTCGGCTATCTCGGCCTGCAGACGCTCTATGACCGCTATTTCCTCGTCGACCAGTACGCGGTGCACGCCAATGCGGGCCGCCGCTTCGAGCTGCCGCAGTGCTTTTTCATGCGCGTCGCAATGGGCCTCGCGCTGAACGAGGTGGACCGCGAAGCGCGCGCGATCGAGTTCTACAACGTGCTGTCGACGTTCGACTTCATGTCGAGCACGCCCACGCTCTTCAACTCGGGCACGCACCGCTCGCAGCTCTCCTCCTGCTACCTGACGACGGTCGCGGACGATCTGGACGGCATCTACGAGGCGATCAAGGAAAACGCGCTGCTGTCCAAGTTCGCCGGCGGCCTCGGCAACGACTGGACCAACGTGCGCGCGATGGGATCGCACATCAAGGGCACCAACGGCAAGTCGCAGGGCGTGGTTCCCTTCCTCAAGGTGGTGAACGACACCGCCGTCGCGGTGAACCAGGGCGGCAAGCGCAAGGGCGCGGTGTGCACCTACCTCGAGTCGTGGCATCTGGACGTCGAGGAGTTCCTGGAACTGCGCAAGAACACGGGGGACGACCGCCGCCGCACGCACGACATGAACACCGCCAACTGGATCCCGGACCTGTTCATGAAGCGTGTCATCGAAGGCGGCGACTGGACGCTGTTCTCGCCCTCGGACGTGCCCGACCTGCACGACAAGTGGGGCCGCGCGTTCGAGGAGGCCTACGGCCGCTACGAGGACAAGGTCGCCCGCGGCGAACTGAAGCTCTACAAGAAGATCCCCGCCGTGCAGCTCTGGCGGAAGATGCTGTCGATGCTTTTCGAAACCGGGCACCCGTGGATCGCGTTCAAGGACGCGTGCAACGTGCGCTCGCCGCAGCAGCATGTCGGCACGGTCCACAGCAGCAATCTCTGCACCGAGATCACGCTCAATACGAGCGAGACCGAGATCGCGGTCTGCAACCTCGGCTCGGTCAATCTGCTCGCGCACATGGTGCATAAGGACGGGGCGTGGGTGCTCGACCACGAGAAGCTGAAGCGCACGATCACCACCGCGATGCGCATGCTCGACAACGTGATCGACATCAACTACTACGCGGTCAAGAAGGCGCGCGACTCGAACCTCAAGCATCGGCCGGTGGGTCTCGGCATCATGGGCTTCCAGGACTGCCTGCACGTGCTGCGAGTGCCGTACGCGTCCGAGGCGGCGATGCAGTTCGCCGACACGTCGATGGAGGCGGTCTGCTATTACGCGTACTGGGCCTCGACCGTGCTCGCCGAGGAGCGCGGCAAGTACAGTTCGTACAAGGGCAGCCTGTGGGACCGCGGCATCCTGCCGCAAGACTCGCTCAAGCTCCTGCGCGAGGAGCGCGGCGGCTACGTGGACGTCGACGAGTCGTCCACGATGCCGTGGGACGCGTTGCGCACGCGCATCAAGAAGCACGGGATGCGCAACTCGAACTGCGTGGCGATCGCGCCCACGGCGACGATCTCCAACATCATCGGCGTCGCTGCATCGATCGAGCCCGAGTACCAGAACATCTATGTCAAGTCGAACCTGTCGGGCGAGTTCACCGTGGTGAACGAGCAGCTGGTCAGGGACCTGAAGGGGATCGACCTCTGGGACGACGTGATGGTCGCCGACATCAAGTACTTCGACGGCTCGCTCGCGCGCATCGACCGCGTGCCGGCCGAGTTGCGCAGCCTCTACGCAACCGCGTTCGAAATCGAGACCAACTGGATCGTCGAGGCCGGCGCGCGGCGGCAGAAGTGGATCGACCAGGCGCAGAGCCTCAACATCTACATGGCGGGTGCGTCCGGCAAGAAGCTCGACGAGACCTACAAACTCGCGTGGGTGCGCGGCCTCAAGACCACCTACTACCTGCGCACGCTCGCAGCGACCTCGGCCGAGAAGTCGACGGGCCGCGGCGGCGAGCTGAACGCCGTGTCGGCCTCCGGCGGCATTGCGACCGCCAGCAGCGGCAAGGCCGGAAAGACATCGCCGGCGGCGGAGCCGGACGCACCCAAGTTGTGCGCGATCGACGACCCCACGTGCGAGGCTTGCCAGTAGTGCCGGCACGCCTGCAGGCGGGGAAGCGGAAACCGCTGACGTGAATGCGGGTTCCGCGAGCGTGAACGTCGAGCCTGCGATCGCCGGCGGCGCTCGCCCGGCTTCGGAGCGCCCCGCATCGGCGCCCCGGATTCCGGGACGGGAACGCCGCTTGCTTGCCCGCTGGGATGGCACGGTCCGCGAATCGCGCCAACGCTCATCAGGAGGTCCCGCCCATGCACACGCGTCGACAGCAAGGCAGCAGCAGCCAGGACGGGCCGCGGCTGGACGTCGGAGACCGCGCCGTTCGCTACGGGGGCTGGACATTCTCGATGCCGGCCTCGTTCCCGGATGCAACGCCGCCCTCGTGCGCCGGCCTCTACGCAGTGCAGGTAATCAACACCGAATGGATGCCGCTGCCCTTCGAGCCGATCTATTTCAGTCACTCGGCGAACCTCGCGGCGCGCGTGATCGCGGTGACGCACATCGCCTTCGGGCACTGGATTGCGCACCCGAAGGCCGGCATGGGTCTCTTCGTCTCCTACGCAGCGCTGCCCTGCACGAGCGACCGGGTGCTGTGCGACCTCGTCAACGGACTGGTTACGACGTACCGGCCGAGCGCCAACCTCGCGGCCAACGGCGCGCCGAGCGGACTGCTCGGATTCGCGAGCTAGGACGCGACCCGGCGAAGGTTCGAAGCGGCGCGCGCCGGGACGCGCGCCGACCCCGCGGCAGCAGCAAGGGTCATGAAGTGACGCGGAGCGGATGCGGCGCACGGTGCGTGCGAGCGCCGCGCCGCGGGCAAGAGGGCGTAAACGCGCAGGCGGTTCACGCGCGTGTGGGTTGGATCAGCGTTTTCGGTAAGCCGGCGGTGGCGCAACGAGCGGACGGGCAGTCAACGATCCGCGAGCGCAGCGCCGGTGCAGTGGAAGCTGAGGGCGAACCTGGGGCGCGAACCCGGACAGGAACCGTGAAGTGAACGCGCATCGGGACGACCGTACCGAAAGGGCCCGGGTTTCCGGATCAGCGGAACCCGCACCGCGCGGCCAACGAATCCGAACCGCCGCCGGCACGGGCCCCGGTGAACGGCCGCAGTCGGGTCGCACCGTTGGCAAGACGGAGGCGCGCGGCCTGCCGCGCCGCGCGCCGTCTTTTCCAGCCCGTCCTGCGGCACGCTCGGCCACTTCACGAAAGGAGGCTTACTTGGCCCGCTACGAGCACGCTCCCCGACACGTGATTGAAGCGCGGTACCTTGGCGACTACAAGGTCTGGCTCGAGTTCAACGACGGCCGTTGCGGGGTGGTCGACCTCGCCGACGAGCTGCACGGCGAAGAGCTCGAGCCGCTGCGCGATCGCGAGCGCTTCTCGCAGTTCTATCTCGACTACGGTCTGGCGACGATCGCCTGGCACGACGGCCAGGATTTCACGCCGGAGTTCCTGTACGAGAAATTGACGGCGCTGAACTGAGCCAACCTTTCCCGGCGTCTGCCGCAATCCCGGGCGGGCGCCGGGCCCACGACGAACACATCCGCGCGAGCCTATGCAGCACACGTCGCAGCATATCGTTTCCCGGGCGTGCAATTCATGCACAAATGGATGCACGTCGCGATTGGACGCAACAAGCAAGACATGGACCGGCAACACCGAATCGAACACCGCCTGACCCCGCGCTGAAGCCAGCTGCGCATCATCCCTGGCACGCTGCGGCGATCCGCCCCCAACAACAAGCTTGACGCTTCAGGAGACAACATGCTGATGTTCGAAGACGACATCCCCGCGCCGACGCCGCGGCCGTTTGCCAAGCGGACCGCCGAGACCATCCGTGCCGAGGCCGTGGGCAGCATCGGCAGCGGCGTGCTTTCGCGCGAGCCGGTGCACGACCTCGACGCCGAGCAGCACGCGGCCGCCAGCACGCAGCGCGTGCGGGTCGAGGACAAGCGCGTCATCAACGGCCAGGCGGACGTCAACCAGCTCGTGCCCTTCAAGTACAAGTGGGCGTGGGAGAAATACCTGTCGGGCTGCGCCAACCACTGGATGCCGCAGGAAGTGAACATGCAGCGCGACATCGAGCTTTGGAAGAACCCGAACGGGCTCACCGACGACGAGCGGCTGATCGTCAAGCGCAACCTTGGCTTCTTCGTGACGGCCGACAGCCTGGCCGCCAACAACATCGTGCTCGGCACCTACCGCCACATCACGGCGCCCGAGTGCCGCCAGTACCTGCTGCGGCAGGCGTTCGAGGAGGCGATCCACACGCACGCCTACCAGTACATCGTCGAAAGCCTGGGGCTCGACGAAGGCGAGATCTTCAACGCCTATCACGAGATCGCGTCGATCCGCGACAAGGACGAGTTCCTGATCCCGTTCATCGAGACGCTGACCAACCCGACGTTCACGACCGGCACGCCGGAAGCCGACCAGCAGCTCCTGAAGAGCCTGATCGTATTCGCCTGCATCATGGAGGGGCTCTTCTTCTACGTCGGCTTCGTGCAGATCCTGGCGATGGGCCGCCAGAACAAGATGACCGGCAGCTCGGAGCAGTATCAGTACATCCTGCGCGACGAGTCGATGCACTGCAACTTCGGCATCGACCTCATCAACACGATCAAGCTCGAGAACCCGCACCTGTGGACCCCCGAGTTCCGCGACGAGATCGCCGAGCTGATGCGAAAAGGCGTCGAGCTCGAGTACCGTTACGCCGAGGACACGATGCCGCGCGGCGTGCTGGGCTTGAACGCGCCGATGTTCAAGGAGTATTTGCGCTTCATCGCCAACCGCCGCTGCCAGCAGATCGGCCTCGATCCGCTGTTCGACAAGGCCGACAACCCGTTCCCGTGGATGGCGGAGATGATCGACCTCAAGAAGGAGAAGAACTTCTTCGAGACGCGGGTACTCGAGTATCAGACCGGTGGCGCGTTGAGTTGGGATTAGATCGCTTCTCGACATGCACGAATGAGGGGAAGCGCAGCGGCCCCTTTTTTCACTGTAGAGTCAGTTCCTCACCTTTGCTCGGCGGCAAGGCACCCGTTCGACACTGGTGGAGCGCGGGGTGGTCACCAGGATTCATGCGATGCTACTTCGCGCCGTGTTCGTCACCATCGCGTGCATCGCCCTCTTCGTGCCCGCTCCGCGGGCGCTCGCGGATAGCTCGAGCCCCGAGCTGGCGTCGTACTACGAGCGCCACATGGCACTCGCCGATGGCGTTGCCTATGGCTGGCTCGGGCGCACCGAGCCGCGGCGCATGCGTTCCGGCGTTGTGCAGGTCGGCGTCGGCAAGGACGCCTACTTTGCGCTGCTCGAAGACGGCACGCTCGTCACCTGGACCAGCGCTCCCGATGTCGCCAGGGTGCTGATGCGCGGCGTGTCGAGCTTCGCGGCCGGCGAATCGGGCTGGTTCGCGATCGATCGCGCAAATGTGCTGTGGCATGGCGTCCGTGATTCTGCCGCGCCACAGCGCGTCGCCGAAGACGTGGTCGCTGCTTGCATCGGCGACGGCACCGACTACTACATCACGCGCGACGGCACGCTCTACGTCAAAGGGCTCGCGCACCGCGGGCAGTACGGCGACGGTCGTCTCACCGCGACCACCGACTTCGTTGCCACCGCGCGCGACGCGGTCGCGGTGAAGGGGCACACCGGACACGCGATCCATTTGCGCCGCGGCGGTATCGTCATGGGCACCGGCGGCAACCGCTTCGGCCCGTTGTCATCGCACGGCCTGGGCGACAAGGCCGACCGCTGGGGTCGCATCTTCGATGGCGCCGTCGCGATCGCTACGGGTTCGCGCCATTCGGTCGCGATCCGCGCTGACCGGAGCCTGTGGGTCTGGGGTGGCCACTTCGCCATCGAGCCCGCGAAGCTTCTCGAAAATGTCACCGCAGTCGCGGCCGGCGACACGGCGACGATCGCCCGCACGTCCGATGGCACGCTGTGGCAATGGGACGGCGGCCGGGTTCCACGTCGGCTAACGCTGCAATAGCCATCGTGTCAATCCGGTGCGCAACTGAACCCGCGAAGGGGCGGGCGTTGTCAAGATAGTCATCGCGGCCAATGAACGCTCGCCTTGCATGGGCCGGGTTCGACCAACGCCAGCCGTCTGCGCTTTCCACAATTCGTGCGGGGAATGCCCGATCTCGACGCAGCAGACGCACCTCGACGTCGCAAGCGTTTCGAGCGATTTCCAAAGCAGACCGCCAAAGATTGACGGCACCGACCAGCATGAAAGGTTGATCGAGGGTCGGCGGGTCAAGGAGTCGAAGTGGCGCAGTCGACCGGAAGCCGTCGGAAACGGTCCTCCGAATCGGGCATAGGAATCGATTGAATCCGCCGTTCAAGTTGCGGCAACGAGGCGCCCCAGCCTTCTCAGATTCGAGACCTACAAGAGCGGGCAGCGATCGCGTTCTCCCGCGACCCTCCACTCCGCGAGAAAGCCGCCGCCGAGCATGAGCGGCCCACCGATCTCGCACTCGCGGCCACCCTGGCCTACGAGCTCGACCAGCGGATCGCCCTGGGGGTCAGTTCGCCCGCACCCCCACCCCAAGCGCAGTGCGGCAGGTGCCCGCTCGCGCGGGCGGCCCACCAGCTGCCCGCTCGCGGCCATCGTGTAGTCGCTGCTCGCGCGGCCGTCCTTCGACAGAGACGCGCAGCGACCATGTACCGCAGACATCCGGCGATTGACCCGCGCGACCGATTCCTGATTCTCGGGTACCCGCGATGGAAGTGCCTATCCGTCGGCGTCGATTCGAACCTGGCGACGTCGGCAGCACCGGGACCGGCAGTGAAGAAATCGACGGCGAATCATCGCACCGAGATCCGCCAAAACGACCGCGTGTCGGGCCGGCGTTCGAAGGGTCATTGCCGGTTGAGAATGGATCGCGCACCCGCGAGAAACTCGTCAGCTTTCCGTTCGTCGATGACCAGCTTGACGATCTTGTGGCAGCTCTCCACTGCCGCGTTGAGGCCGCTCGGCGTGCTCTCCGCCTCTCGGATCTTCCTCACCAGATTGTCGGCGCGCGTACCGAACAATTGCCGGGCAAGTGCAACCAGTTTCTCCTTCGCCGGGTCCGCCGACGTCGATGGCGCCGACGCCGGATCGGCCGGATCCGACTCCGCGCCGGCCCCGCCCCAGCTGCGCTCGCCAGCGACTGCGATGAAACCCATTTGCACCAGCATGTCGAGGGCTTCATCCAGATTCGGCAGTCCGGCGCCCCGGACAAGCAATCGCGCCAACGGCGAACGTCCATCCACCAGGATCAGCGCGAACCGGAGCGACGGCGGCAACCCATGCTGCCGAGTCGCAATTTCCTCGCGGCCCTTGTTGGTCTTGGCGAGGATGGCGTCGGGGTTGATAGAAGTCACCTTTCCGGTCGCAGCCATGTGCTAACTGCTGACCAGCGCCTCGATGATCCGGTAAATGAGGCGGACCGTGATCACCACGTAGATCGCGCCGAACAGGAAGATGAACGACACCAGCAGATTGATGGTCGCCGGCGGCAACATGCCGAAGAAGGGGGTGACGAAATAGCCCGCCGTGAAAAGCGCCACCAGAACGGTCAGAATGCTCCAGGTGCGGCCCACGACTCCACCTGGGATGTTCCGCTTGAGCGACAAGACCAGAAAGAGGCAGTAGATCATCACCAGAATTGCAGCGATGTTGATGAAAAAGGCGGCGTCCGTTTTCATTGTTGCTGTCCCCGTGACTCTACGGTGTCCGCCCGTTCACGCAAACGGAGCGGACCCGGAAATGCTCCCACGATTTGCGGGCTCCGGCCATTGACATGCATCAATCGCCACAGTCGGCAGTTTCTCGGCATGCCGGCCGGCGATCACTCCATTGCCAAAGCCGGGGTCATCGTGACCCGGATACGCATTACTCACGGAGGTCATCACGACGGTGGCCGAGGCGCAGAGGCCGCATTCGCTTCCCGTTGCGCGTGCGCTTTCGGATGTCGTCTACAGGTGAAACTTCGACTCCCGGCGACGAGACAGCGACCAGCACCACGATCGCGGAGCGGGAAAAGAAGAAGGCGACGATCTCGATATCCTCGAACCCTTCAAACCGTCGATCGGACGTCGAGATTCCTCGCGCTGGGTGCATCGCTTTCGATCAACGCGCGCCGCGGCGTGCTGCCGCCGGTGTAGGTATAACCCGTGCCCTCGCTGCCGTCCGCAAGCCGCACCGTCGTAGTCAGACGCTGGAAGTGCGTGTGGTCACCGTGCTTGGCGTCAGTCAACACATCCGGCAGGGAACCGCGAACAACCGCACCTCGAATTCCGCAATCGTGCTCATGCGCTCTTGCAAACGCGCATCTGCTCGTTCCGACCGACGAATTCACAGCTCGCGTTTCGCGACGCGCCGCAACGCGGGCATCCGGATCTTAGCGCGCGGCGTTCTCCAAATGGTAGTTCGAGCCCGTTCGCAACATCGCCAGACCGCCGGCTTTCTCTTCCGGTGAACGGCCGCCGAAGCGCGTGGCGAGGGTATGGCCGGAGTACTTCGGCTGTTTGCCTACCGCGCGTGATCGGGAAGCGCCCATCGGGGCTCGGCTGTGGCCGAGCGCCCGCCGCTGGCTGTCCACGCACGCCACCGCCACCCGGGCCTCGCCCGTGTGCGGGATCCGCCCATTGTCGCATCATCAGGAGGTTTCAATGCTCGCTCAATGCGTCAGCGCCACTATTCTCGCCATTGCCCTCGCCACCTCGGCGCCGGCCCTTGCCAAGGAGACATTCTTCGCCGATCTCAGCGGCGACCAGGAGGTTCCACCGGTTGCAAGCCCCACCACCGGCAAGTTCCGAATCCAATTCAGCAAGGACTACACCGAGGCAGAGTTCACGTTGCGCGTCGACGACGTCAACCAGCTCTTCATGTCGCACCTGCACTGCGCACCCGCCGGCAGCAACGGCCCGATCGTCGTTTGGCTAGCCGGGCAGCACCCGGCTCCAGGCGGCTGGAACGTCGACGGCAAGTGGATCGGCAACACGATCCTCAACAATTCGAACATCGTCAATACCGCTTGCGGCGCCAACCTTGCGGATCTGGCGGCGGCAATGCGGGCGGGACGCGTCTACGTCAACGTACACTCGCGTGCCAATGCCGGAGGCGAGGCACGAGGTCAGATCGTGCCGTGAACGATCGGACTATGGCGCGGAACGAATAGGAGATTCAGCGCCTTCGAGCGTCCGCGGATCAGGCTATCGCGGGGAGACGCGCCCGGCCGATCGGCGAAGGGCTGCTATGCGGCGCCAACCCCCACGGGCAGCCGCCGGGCACCTTCCGTCAGCGAATTCCCGGCGGACCGTTGTTGCGTGCCCGGCCCGGCGGGTACGGCGCGCCAGGCACGGGAGCGTCGGTGCCCACGCGGAGATCGGTGTTCGGCGCCGGGGCGAATTCGTAGAGTGGATCCCGTGGACCGATGCCGGTTCGTGCGCGCACGCCGCTCCAGAAGCCTGCGTCTTCGAGTGCCACGCGGTCCATCGTGAGCAGCAGCTCGGCGTGGCTCTTGAGGAAGCCGTAGGCGGCGGCGCGCTCGACAGCCGATGCGCCGTTCGCTTCGGCGTCCCGCGCGAGTCCCGCCATGTGCTCGACAACCGGGCACAGCGCGGTTCGTGCTTCGACGAACAGCGCCGTCGCCTCCGCGAGCTGTTGCTGCGCCAGCGCGTGGTGCGTTTTGACCAGGTCGCGTGCGATCGCCACGCGCGCAGCGCCCGCGCCGTTGCCGCCGCCTGCCGTGGCGACACGTGCGAGCGCGTCGCGGTCACTCATCGCGTGCAGACTGCCGTAGCGCGATTGCGCTTCGAACAGACGCTTGTAGAAGCTCGCGCCGCTCGATTCGCTCTTCTGGCGCTCGCTGCGATAGGCGAAGATCGCGCTGGGCGTCGCAACGGCAGCGCGCGAGGCGACGGTGTCGGACCCTTTCGGGCGCTCGGTGAGCGTACGCGTGACCTCGCGCTCGAGCGCCCTGATCTCGCCAGCCGAAGGCGGCGGGGCATTCGCGGTGTCGAGCTTCAGCACGCGATCGATCTCGCGGCCGAGCCGCGCGAGCTCGGGATCGCTGTTGACCGCCCGCAGTTGCTCACCGACGGTGGCGGCCGACGCCGCGGCCACGGGCGCGTGGAGCGCATCGATGTCGCGCTGCAGCCTGCGCAGCGCGGGGTCGATCACCTCGAGCGCGAGGCCATCTCCCGCGGCCGCCCGCACTCCGATCTGCGCGCCGGCATCCGCGGCGCGCGCCGGCGGCGGCGGAATCGCTGCGAACAGCAGCACCCAGCGCGGGGCGTCGCCCGCGGCCGCCGCCGTCACCGCCAGCGCGAACGCCGTCCCGACCAGGAGGCGCAGCGCACGCGTAGCGCAGAGCGACTCGGGCAAATCAATCATCGACCGGACGAAGGAGATGCCACGCGCGCGGCACGGAGCAAGTCCCCGGAACAGGATCTCATGCGGCTTCGGGCCATGCGATGGGACCATGGAGATGGCGGCAAGATAACAAGAACGCGCGGGTCTGCCGCGAACGCGACCTAATGGGCCGACGAATGGGGGCATTCTCGATCTTTTCTCCTTTTTCGAGCTCCAAGCCGAGTGACGCGTAAAGACACGCCCACCGACGATCCGAGCGCCTTGCTGCACCCCGGCCGACCGTTCGTTCCGACGGAAAACCGTGCCCTGCGACGGACTGAGCCTCGCAACCCCTTGTTTCGCCGCAATGTCTCCGACGCCGGCCGAACCGCCCGCGCGAGGCGGCATGGGTTGTGCATCGGCCATGGCTCCGACATCTGCATTCCCATCTCCCATGGCAACCCTTCGCCGCGCACTCGACCCCGTCGCACTGTTCTTCCTCGCTTCGCTGGCGGCCGGCCCTTCCGCGGGCCAACCAGCGGGAGCGCCGAGGGCCGATGTCGCGCAGGAGGCACCCGACGCGCTCGCGAGCAGCCCGGAGCGCCTCGACCGCGACCAGGTCGTCGAGCTCTACCACACGATGTTCCTCGCTTCGGAAAACGTTCCGATGGGCTGGACCGGCAGCGTGGCGGGCTGCGCGGCCGGCACGACCTCGCCGGCGTATCGCCAAGCGGTTGTCGATCGGCTGAATTACTACCGGTTGCTCGCCGGTCTTCCCGCCAACGTGAGGCTCTTCGCCGACGCGAAGGCGACCGACGTGCAGAACGCCGCGCTCATGATGTCCGCCAACAATGCGCTGTCGCACTCGCCGCCCTCGTCCTGGCTCTGCTACTCGGCATCGGGCGCAAACGGCGCGGGGAATTCCAACATTGCGCTTGGCTACAACGGCGGCATCGATGCCATGGACGGCTACATGGACGACAACGGCTCGGGCAACACCGCGGTCGGACATCGCCGTTGGATCCTTTACCCTCCGCAAGCCAACATCGCGACCGGCGACGTTCCGAGCGGCAGCCAGCGTGGCGCCAACTCACTCTGGGTGCTGGGTCCTTTCGGCACTCGCCCTTCGACCGCGAACGGCGTCGCATGGCCGCCGGAGGGCTACGTGCCGTGGGACATGCTGCCCGCCATTTCTAACCGCTGGTCATTCTCGTACCCGAGCGCGAATTTCGCATCGGCGGTGGCAACTCTGACGGGACCAACCGGGAGTTCCTACAGCCTCGTCTACGAAGCGGTGGCCAACGGGTACGGGGACAACACGCGCGTGTTCCGGCCAACCGGATTCAGCTACGCACGTCCCGCGACCGACACGACGTACTCGGTGGCCGTCGCCGGTGTGACAAGCGGCCCCGCATCGTTCGCGTACAAGGTGACCGTCATCGACGCGGAACAGATCGGCGCCGCCCGGGCCGGCGATTTCAACGGCGACGCCAAGTCCGACCTGCTGTGGCATAACGCGAAGTCCGGCGAAACGGTGGTGTGGACCATGAACGGCCTCGCGTTCGTCAGCGGTGGCGCCGTCATGGCCAGCACCGCCTGGCGACCGACGCATGTCGCCGATTTCGACGGCGACGGCAGGTCCGACATCGTGTGGCGCAGCAACCTCGGCGAAACGGCCTTGTGGCTGATGAACGGCGCGCAGTTGCTGGCAGGCGCCGGATTGCTTGCGGACGCCGACTGGCGGGTTACCCACGTTGCCGACTTCAACGGCGATGGCAGGTCCGACGTGCTTTGGCGCAACCAGGCGACCGGCGCCACCGCGATCTGGCTGATGAACGGCGTGACTATCGGCGGGGGCGCGCAAATCCAGTCGGATCCCAACTGGCGCGTCACGCACGTTGCGGACTTCAACGGCGACGGGCGATCCGACCTGGTCTGGCGGCACGCCGTAACCGGCGAAACCGCGCTATGGCTGATGAACGGACTGCAGCTTCTGGCCGGCGCCGGCATCATGAGCGACCCGAACTGGCGCGTGATCTTCACCGCTGATCTCGACGGTGACAACCAGGCCGACCTCATCTGGCGTAACGACACCACGGGCGCCACGGCTGCCTGGCGGATGGCGGGCACGTCGCTGGTGGCCGGTGCGGGCCTCCACACGGATGCGAACTGGAGCGTCGTCCAGATCGGGGATTTCAACGGCGACGGCAAGGCGGACCTCGTCTGGCGCAACCGTGCGACCGGACAGACTGCGCTGTGGCTGATGAACGGTCTAAGCTACTCGGGCGCCGGGGGGCTGCTCGGCAGCGCCGATTGGCAACCGGCGCTGGTCGGTAACTTCAACGGCGACACCGGCACAGGCGGCAGGCCGAGGCAGGACCTTCTCTGGCGCAACTCGCGGACCGGAGAGCATGCGATGTGGTTGATGAACGGCACGTCCATCAGCGGCGGCGCAACCGTACTGAACGGCGCCGCCTGGTGGGCGGCACCCTAAGCAAAGGGGCCAGGCTCGATTTGTCGCGCGAGGAGCGCGGCGCACGGCTTGCCGCGTCAATACTCGAGCAGCGCGATCGCCAGGTAGCCGTCGCGCGCGATTTCGAGCATGCCAAGCAGTATCGCAAAGATCGCGGTGGTGCGTCTTCCGGCGGCGACCTCGTTCTGCAGGCGGATCCAGGCGATGAATCCGTAGATCAGTCCCGCGGCGCCGATCAAAGGGACGACGATGCCGATCGCCGAGAGGACGAACGCCTTGGTCACCGGCGCGCGACGAGGATCGAAGGGCGAGAGCGATGATGCGCCCTGCTCGTCGATCAGCGCCGCCGGCGACTGCAGCAACGCGATCAGCAACAGGCAAACCATGATGGCGACGGTGGGCGCCACGGCGGAGCCATCGTAGAGCATCGCCGAATAGACCCGGAGCGCCGTGCCGAGTTGCTCGGAAAGTCCACCCGCCACCGGCGTCACGCCGAAGCGCGCCGAGCCGCCCCACCAGAGCCAGGCGGCCGGCGCCGCGCTGGCGATCAGCAGCCAGGCGATGAAATAGATCTGCGCCCAGCGCTTCCTGCGCAGCAATCCGATCGACGCGAGCAGCGTCGCGAGCACGAGCCCGAGGTACGCGACGACCACTTGCAGCAGATGCGCCTTCAGCCAATCGAGCGCGCCCGCAAACGGTCCTTCGATCGTCGGAAGCGCCGAGCCCAACCGGCCCAGGTCGAAATCGGGTTCGAAAAGAAACAGCATCGATATCGTCAGCACGCTGCTCAGGAGCTGGTAGAGCGCCGCCAGAAGGACGACGATCGCGAATGCCTGCACCAGACGGCGCGCGGTCAGGTCGATCGCGGTCACGGAATCGCCCATCCGCAGCGCCGCTCGATCGGTTCGTGCGAGCCGCCGTCGCGCCCTAGGCGCGGCTCGCGTTGCTGCGCGCCCGCGCGGGTCATGCCCGCGCTTGCATCGAGAGGTCCTGTGCCTCCATGAAGTGCCGGCGGAAGGCGAGCGGATCCTGCACGCCATGGATCGGCGCATGGGACATTCCGGTGCCATTGATCTGGATCGAGCCGTAGTTGCAGATCCGCCCCCAGACGCCCTGGTTGACCTGGAGGCTTTCGACCTTGCCCAGATTGAGTTCGATCGTCTCTCGCGCGATGAAGCCGGTCTTCACGATGATCCGCTTGTTCGTCACCGCCAGCTCGATATTGCGGATCCAGATCCAGATCCCCAGCAGTAGCAGCAGGCCGATGCCGAACGGGACCAGCAGGAGGCCGAGCGCGATACGGCCGGCGAAGGCCCACGCGCTCAGCGTCCCACGGTAGAGAACGTGCTCGTCCTTGATCAGGTTTTGTTCGACATAGCCCGGCATGGCGTGCCCCGATAGCCGATAGAAGGATCTGCGCCCCGCGGGCGCCCGCCGAATTATCGACTGGCGGGGAAATCGCGTCCATCGACAGCGCTGTTGCCGTCGGGCCTCCGAAGGTACCGGCGCCCCAAATGCAACGGGTATCCCGAAGGTTCGCAGCCTCGAACCGAATGCTCGACGCGACTCCGTACGGCTCGCTCGTTGGACGCGGGTAGCCGACAACGCGTTCGACGGGATTCAAGGCCGGTTCGGATCCCCCGGCCGAGAACCCGGGCGAATCGGATCGATCGAGTCGCCGTCGGGCAGCTGCCAGCACGGCGGGCCCCAGGCCGGTGCGATCCAGGCCGCTTCGATCCGGGCCGGTATCGCGATGTCAGCCGATCGCCGCCCGTGACCGTTCTTTGCCGGCTGCGGTCAGCGCCGTAAGATGCGAAGCCGAAGCGCTACGGCGGCGACCCCGATCTCGCAGAGGACCCACGCGTGCACTTGACGCTCCAACGGCTCGTGATTGCGGCAATGCTCGCGACGCTGTCCGGCTGCGCGACGATCGAGGATTCATCGCGGCCCCCGGGCTATCGCGCCCCCAGCGCGGCCGAGACGCGTGCGCTGGTCGCCCGTCTGTTGCCCGAAGGCGTTCCGGATCGCGCAGGCTGGGCGACGGACATCTACGCGGCACTTGCCACGCTGGAAATTCTGCCGACGCCGGAGAACATCTGCGCGGTGGTCGCGATCACCGAGCAGGAGTCCGGGTTTCGCGTGGACCCTCCGGTGCCCGGGCTTCCGGCCATCGCCTGGCGCGAGATCGAAAAACAGCGCGAACGCACGGGCATACCCAAGCTCGTGCTGGACGCGGCGCTCGAACTGCCGTCACCCAGCGGCAAGAGCTACCGCGAGCGCATCGATGCGGTCAGGACTGAGTTGCAGCTGAGCGATCTCTTCGAGGAGTTCATCGGCATGGTGCCGCTCGGCAAAAAGTTCTTCGCCGACCGCAATCCCATACGCACGGGCGGGCCGATGCAGGTGAGCGTCGCGTTCGCCGAGGCCTTCGCGGCCGCGAAGCCCTACCCCTACCCGATGTCGTCGAACGTGCGGCATCAAGTCTTCACGCGTCGCGGCGGCATGTATTTCGGGATCGCCCATCTGCTCGATTACCCCGCGGCTTACGATCGACAGCTCTATCGATTCGCCGATTTCAACGCCGGACGCTATGCGAGTCGCAACGCGGCGTTTCAGAGCGCGGTCACACAGGTCTCCGGCATCCCGCTGGAACTCGATGGCGACCTGCTGCGTTACGAGCAGAGGCAGCCCGTCCAGGATCCCGGCAGCACGGAACTCGCGACGCGCACGCTGGCGCGGCGCATGGCGATGAGCAACGAAGACATACGCCGCGACCTGGAGTCCGCGAAGGCTCAGGACTTCGAGAAGTCCAGCCTGTACGTCCGCGTGTTCGCGCTCGCCGATCAGGTAAGCGGGGGGCCCGCGCCACGCGCCGTGCTCCCGCGCATCGTGCTGCAAAGCCCCAAGATCACGCGCAAGCTCACGACCGATTGGTTCGCCAACCGCGTTGAGACCCGCTACCAGACCTGCCTCGGCCGCCTGCGCGGGCGATAGATCGACGCGACGCTCGGTGCTCATCCGGTCCGCTACGGAGCCGCTCGCATGAGTCGCCGACAGGTCGGTGGCGCTATCGCCGCAGGTAGCCCCGCGATGAAGGATTCGGCGCACAATGGTGCAAGTCGGGCACCGAGCGTCCGCCTGCGTTTGTGACCGCGACCGCTGACGTCCGCGGCAGCCGGGGTCCGTTTGGCGTAATGGTGGTCGCGATTTCCGGCACCTTAAGGCCCCGCCGATGCCGCTGTTGTTAGTCCTGCTGCTATTGCCGCTGCTCGCTGCGGCAAGCCCCGCGCCAGTCACGGTGCTGACCCTCGACGGCGCGATCACGCCCGCCTCCGCAGCCTATTTCTCGCAGGGCTTGAAGCGCTCGGTGGAAAACGCTTCGGGTCTTGTCGTGCTGAAGATCGACACGCCGGGCGGCCTCGACACGGCGATGCGCGACATCATCAAGGAAATCCTCGCCTCCCCGATCCCGGTGGCGGCGTTTGTGTTTCCGAGCGGGGGACGAGCCGCCAGCGCCGGCACCTACATCCTGTACGCGAGCCACATCGCCGCCATGGCCCCTGGCACCAACCTGGGCGCCGCGACACCTGTGCAGGTCGGCATCGGCGGGCCGGGAAACGAACCCCTCGCGCCGCCGGCCGCGGGGCGCAAGGAAGCCGAGCCCGGCAAGGAAAAGCCGCCGTCCGCCGCGCAGCCAAGCGCGCTCAACCAGAAGCAGATCCACGACGCGGCAGCGTACATCCGCAGTCTCGCTCAACTGCGCGGGCGCAACGCCGAATGGGGAGAGACCGCGGTTCGCGAGGCGGTGAGCCTGACCGCCGAGGAAGCACTCGAGCGTCATGTCGTCGACTACGTCGCCCGGGACGTGCGCAGCCTGCTGGACCGCGTGCACGGATCGAGCATTGCCGTGAGCGGAACGACGGTGACGCTGGACACCGCGGGCGCCGAACTCGTCGCATTCGAACCCGACTGGCGCACGCAGCTTTTGTCCGTGATCGCTTCCCCAAGTCTTGCGCTGGTGCTGATGATGCTCGGGATCTACGGCCTGCTGTTCGAGTTCTCCAACCCGGGCTACGTGTTGCCGGGCGTCGTCGGCGGCATCAGTTTGCTTCTGGCGCTGTTTGCGTTCCAGATGCTCCCCATCAGCTACACCGGCTTGGGGCTCATTCTTCTCGGCATCGCCTTTCTCGTGGCCGAGGTCTTCGTACCCGCGTCCGGCGCGCTCGGCATCGGCGGCATTCTCGCCTTCGTGATCGGTGCGGTCATTCTGGTCGACACCGACGTTCCGGGGTACGGAATCCCGATGCCGTTGATCATGACGCTTGCCATCATCAGCGCACTGTTCGTCTTCGTGATCGTGCGAATCGGTTTCCGCGCCCGCAGCCGCCCGGTCGTGAGCGGGCATGCGACACTGCTCGGCGGCGCCGGCGAGGTGCTCGAGGATTTCAGCGGTGAAGGCTGGGCGACGATACAAGGTGAAATCTGGCGCGTGCGCAGCGCGCTGCCGCTGGCGCGGGGCCAACGTGTGCGCGTGACCGGGATCGAAGGGCTCACGCTGGACGTGGAACCGCGCTCGGCCGATCTGAAAGGAGGTTCGTCATGATTTGGGATATCGCCTGGTTAGGCGTAGTTGTGCTGTTGGCCATTCTGGTCGTCCTGGCCATTCGGATCCTGCGCGAGTACGAGCGCGGCGTCGTCTTCACGCTGGGACGCTTCTGGAAGGTGAAGGGGCCGGGGCTCGTGATCCTCGTTCCCGGGATCCAGCAACTGGTGAAGGTGGATCTGCGCACCGTCGTATTGGAGGTGCCGACGCAGGACGTGATTTCGCGCGACAACGTGTCCGTGAAAGTCAGTGCCGTCGTCTATCTCCGCGTCATCGACGCGGAAAAGGCGATCATCCAGGTCGAAAACTATGTCAATGCGACCAGCCAGTTGGCGCAGACGACATTGCGATCGGTCTTGGGCAAGCACGAGCTCGACGACATGCTGGCGGGTCGGGAGAAACTGAATCTCGATATCCAGCAGGCGCTCGATGCGCAGACCAACTCCTGGGGAATCAAGGTCTCCAATGTCGAGATCAAGCAGGTCGATCTGACCGAATCGATGATCCGGGCCATTGCGCGGCAGGCGGAGGCCGAACGCGAACGGCGCGCCAAGGTGATCCACGCCGAGGGCGAGCTGCAGGCTTCCGAAAAGCTCTACCAGGCCGCCAAGGTGCTGGCGCAGGAGCCGCAGGCGATCCAGTTGCGCTATCTGGAAACGCTGACGGTGATCGGTGCGGACAAGAACACCACCATCGTGTTTCCTCTGCCGATGGATGTTCTGACCCCGTTCATGCAGAGAGCTGTCCGAGGCTCGAGCTAGGCACGCGATCGTCGATTGGACCTGCTCGGGACCCGGCGTGCCGTACGCCACGCCCGCCGACCCACCCATCGGGCCAGCGGCCCGGTTCGAGCGCCTGTTCGACCCGAAGTCCGTCGCGGCGCCCGCGCTCGCAACCCCGTCCTCGCCGCTGCCGGGAGCGGACGAGCTGATTCGAGGATGGCGTCGCAAGTCTCCATCTATACGCCTGTTGAATGACGCACGATCGGCTTGACGCCCATCTGCGTAGCAGCGCGGTTTCCGCGGTGCCCCCAGAGACTGCCTCTCGGTGTCTTCGCGCTGGGAAGATCGCTGCTTGAGAGCGAAGTACCCCCCTTCACGGGTCAGAACATCAAGGTCGCGCGCAGCGACAGCACCCAGGCGTTGTTGCGCGTCGGCGCCAGTGCCGGATCGCGCATGTATTGAACATCGGGCGTGACGAGCAGGCCCTTGGCGAAGGTCCAGGTCCAGTATGCCTCGATCAGTTTCTCGTCGCGCGCCCCCGCCGGGTTGGTCGGCGGCGGTGCCGCGTCGCTGAAGCCAAAGGCCAGCCCGATCTGATCCGTCGGACTGCGTCCGAGCGGATTGTTCATCGCCGCGCCCAGCGCATAGGAGGCGCGGATCGGCGTCACGAAGCCGAAGGCACGGTTGGCGCGGCCGAACAGCGCCCAGGTTTCGTTCAACTCCTGCGACGCGTTGAGCGACCACCCGGTGCTGCGCGGCTGCGCCGGCACGGTCGGCACCTGGTAATAGGTTATCGAGTACTGCGCCGGGCCGAACCCCTTGAACTCCGGTGTCCAGTGCGCGTAACCGAACCAGGAAGAGCCGTATTTGCCGAATCCCTCGGCGGAAAGCGTGGCGCCGGTCATATTGCTCGCATTCTGCAACCCCGCCACGAACTGGAGGGACTTTGTCGCGTTGATCTGGACGTAGGCACCCAGTCCGGCGAGCGCATAGGTCGCGCTGCCGTTCTGGCTCAGCGTGTCGTTGTTGAAGTTTTGCTGCTGGTTGCCGAGGTAGGGGTTGGAATCGAAATTGGAGATCGGATACTGGCCGACCGAAAGAAGCAGCCTGTTGCCGGACAGTGCCTGCGTGTAGGTGAGTTGCGAGAAAATGTTCTGTCGCGCAGGATAGTCGTTGATCGGCGTGATCAGTCCCAGGTTGGACTGGAGATCGGCGGCGCTCTGGTTCGTCCCGTAGCGCGTCAGCGCGTAGGCCAGCTGCACGGATCCGGCTCCGATGGCGGCGCTGTCGAAAAGTGTCCACTCGATCGACGGCGTCGCGAGAATCTGCCCCGTCGGACTGCCGCCGTCCGGTCGGCCCCATTGTTGCAGGTAGCTGAGGTCGATCGACCACGCAAGCCCGGCTTCCGTCGCAACGCGTGCCTTAAGAGCCAGATAGTCGCTGTAGACATCGACGGCCTCTGTGTACAGCCCACGCCGAGTCGCCGCGCGCCGCAGGTTGTCGTGCACGCGGCCGATCTTTCCTACAGACGAGGTGTCGAAGTCGCCCGCGACCGCGGCGTCGGAGGCCAAGCTTTGCGCCCGTACCGCGTCGACACCTGCGCACAGAGCCAAGCCACAGGCGATTGCCGGCACGAAGCTGCGATTCTTCGACGTAAGGCCCTCTCGCGTGTCGTTCGACGCGGCTGCGCGCCGAGTGTGCATTGGCGAGCCGGTTCGGGCGCTCCCCTCGATGCCGCTCGCGGGCGACGGCCCCCGTACGGCGGCCTTTCCACAGTACGGAAACGGAAGCATCCGCCCGCCGGTTCTGTTCGACGATCCGTCAGCGAAGCGTTTCCTGCCAGAGGGATCGATTCCCGAGCGGCGTCACCGGGCCGGCAGTTCCATCGCCAGTTCGGCCTGCAGGCTCTGGAGGTCACGCCCGATCGTGGCAACGGCAAGCGTGCGCTTGCCGCGCCTGTAAGTCACGGCGCAATCACCTGCGGCCAGGGCGCCGTCGATGGCGACCTCGTCCCAATGCTCCGCATGCCCCACGTAGTTGATCACGGTGTCGTAGTGCTGGCTCCAGAAGAAGGGGACGGCGTCGAAGCGCTCGTGACGGCCGAGGATATTCCTGGCCGCCACCTGTCCCTGACGTTGCGCCACCACCCAATGCTCGACGCGCACGGAGTCGCCCGAACGCGGATCGGGCCACCGCGCGACGTCGCCCGCGGCGAACACGCCGGCAGCGCTGGTTCGAAGGTAGGGGTCGACCTCGATGCCGCGGTCGATCGCGAGGCCCGCGTGCTCCGCGAAGGTGACCGCGGGACGCACGCCCACACCGACGACGACGAAATCCGCGGCGATCGTCGTTGCGTCGCTCAGCGTCACCCGGGAACCATCGATGCGGCTCACCGTCCGGCCGAGGTGAAACGCGACGCCGTGACCCGCGTGAAGTTCGCGGACAAACCGTCCGACTTCGGGTCCCATGACGCGCTCCAAAGGTACGCTCTCGGGGCCGACGACATGCACGTCGATCCCGCGCGCGCGAAGCGATGCCGCAACCTCGAGCCCGATGAAGCTTGCGCCGACTACGACGACGCGCTTCGCCGATGCCGCCCTGGCGACAATGGCCCGGCTGTCGGCGAACGTGCGCAGATAGTGAAGCTGCGACGCCACCGCACCCGGGATTTCGAGCCGCACCGGCTCGGCACCGGTCGCGATCAGGAGCGCGTCGAAACCATACCGGGTGCCACCTTCGACCTCCACGCTCCGTCGCCGCACGTCGAGCGACGCCACCCGCGAATCAAGCACGAGATCGATCCGCTTCTCGGCGTAGAACCGAGGCGGTCGGAGCGGTATCCAATCGTCCGGCGCAGTGCCCGCGAGAAAGTCCTTCGAGAGATTCGGCCGGTCGCACGGGGGCGAGTCGTCGGCGCTAAGCATCGTCAGAGTACCTTCGTAGCCTTCGCGACGCAGCATTTCCGCTGCCGCCAACCCCGCCGCGCCGCCCCCGACGATAACCACGGAAGCCGGCATCGTGGTGGACCCTGTCGGCGGCGGGATGCTTCGCGCACCCGATTCGGTGAGCTTCTCGCGAACGAAGACCACGTCGTCCGCCCGCTCGATCCGCCAGCGGGCGATCGGGTCCAATGCGGGCGCGCACAACGCCTCGCCGGTGCGAAGACTGAAACACGCGTGGTGCCAGGGACAACGCACCGTGTCGCCGACGACAAGACCGTCGGCGAGCGGTCCGTGGTAGTGCGTGCAATACGCGCCGACCGCGAAGAAGTCGTCACCGCGCCGCACCAGGATCGCATCCTCGCTGTCGACGCGCCCACGCAAGATGCCGCCGTCCGGCAGATCGCGAACGGAAATCCCGTTCCTGAAATCCGGCTCTGCTGCGGGTTCCTTGTCTGCCATGAAATCCTTTCGGCCAATTCGACACGCGACGTGTCGCAAACGACACGTCGGGCGCGGGCCGCATGGGCCCGTCGCTGTCAGCACCCGCGCATCGGGTACCTGTCGCATCGTAGCGCAATCTCGCGCTGCGAATGGGAGGGATCGCACCGAGCGCCGGGCGTGAGCCTGCGCAAGGGTCACCGCGTGAACCGCGCGTATCGGTCGGCGATGGTCCCGATGGACTGACGCGTGCCGCTGCAACTGCAGGCAGCGCGACTCCAGGCGCCGCCCCTTTTCGATAGACCACGAAGCGACAGACCTTCGGCCTGGGCTTCGTTCAAGTGCCGAGCTGTCTCAGCAACGCAGGTTCCAACGCAGCGGCCGCCATCATGCCGCTCATGCACGACGCCTGGATCCCGGCACCGGACACGTCCTGGCCCGCGAGCAGCAGGCCGGGCACGGGCGTGCGCACGTTGAGCGCCGGCGAGGCGAGCCGCTGCGCGCTCATCTCGATGCCGTACATCGCTCCGTCGGGCGAGCGCACGTAGCGCTGCTGCGTCACGGGCGTGGACAGTTCGTGGTAGCGCAGCATCGGCGCGAGCTTCGGAAAGTGGCGCCTGAACTGCGCCAGCATCCGTTCCTCGACCCACGCCTTTAGGGCCAGATACTCCTCCGGGCGGTCGCCCACTGCGAGGCGCAGCCAACGCTCGAACGCGTGCGCATTGCACAAGCCCAGCACCTCGGCCGTGTGCTTGCCAACATGGGCCGGATCCTTCAACGACGGGAACGAGACGAACAACCCGGGCGCATCCTCGTCTGCCGGTTCCTGCCAGACCCGCCCGATGTCTTCGCTCTCGTAGACCCACACATTGGCGGCGGTGGCGCCGGCGGCCGCGATGTCGCCGTCGAACCCGAGGTAAAGCGCGAGGTAGGACAGTCCCGGTCTCAGCGCCCGCACCGTCTCCTGCCACGCCGGCGCCACTTGTGCATCCAGGCACGCCACCGTGTTGGCCACGCCCATCGCGGAAATCACATGGCGTGTCTGTTCGGTGTGCAGCTCGCCACCATGCTCGAAGACGACCCCGCTGGCGCGACCGTCGCCGACCACGATCTGCCGCACATCGGCGCCCAGGCGCAACTCGCCACCTGCAGCTTCGATCACCGGTTGGATCGTCTGGGCAAAGCGCGCCGGTCCACCGACCGGATAGAACGCGCCGGCGTCGTAGGCGCCGGTGACGAGCGCGTGCTCCAGCAGCGGCGCGGTTTCCGGCGGCGCTCCGTAGTCGCCCCAGCGCGCACCGAGCACGGCACGCAGCCGTACATCGACGATGGGCGCCAGCGCCTGGCCCAGCGTACGCTCGGAGAAGCGGCGGATCTCGGCGCCGCGCCACAGGCGCAATCCCCACGCGAGCCAGGGCGGCATGCCACGCAGCGCGAGCAGCGCATAGGCCGACTGGCGCGACGCGTGCATCTCCTCGAACCAGCGGTCGATCGCCTCCCGTTGCGTCGGGAAGTGGGCACAGAGCGCCTGCCGATAGGCGGCCTCCGGGTGCTCGATCGCGAACTCGAAACCGGGCAGCCGCACGATGTCGTACGGATTGCCGCAGGAGGCGAACTGCAGTGCGCCGTCGGTCAGCCAGTGCAGCAGGCGCCCGAACTGACCGGCGGGCCCGGAGTCGGCGCCGACGCCGCTCACATAGTGCACGCCGGTCGCGAACGACCATTGTTGCCGCGTGAACGTCTGCGTGAGCCCGCCTGCCACCGTGTGCTGCTCCAGCACCAGAACCCGCTTGCCGCGCCGCGACAGCGCGCCCGCCGCAGCAAAGCCGCTGATGCCCGAACCGAGGACGATGGCGTCCCACATGAGCGGCGTCCCGCGTCAACGTCCCGTCAGGAGCGCACGACGAGCGCGGCCAGACTGCGGCGCGGCGCGGGCTCGACCGGCGGCGCATAGCCCACGCGCGCCCACATCTGCACCGTCCGCGCCGGCGGCGGCGCGTCGAGCAGACGCCGGATGTCGGCGTGGGGCTTGGCCTGTTCGGGATACTCCTGCAGGGCCTGCTGCAGCGGCTGCATCGCCACGCCGTGCGCGGTTGCGGCAAGTTGCACGCGCGCGAAGGCGCGTCCCGCGTCCACCTGTGTCACGCGGTCGTTGCCCTCGGTCACCATCCAGAAGAAGCCGGGCGTGGACTCGAGCTTCTTGTCGAAATCCTTGAGCTGGCTGGTGGTGGCGAAATCGTCCGGCCCCGGTGCCTTGTTCCGATCGAACAGGCCTGCGCGGTTCAGCAGCACGACCATCGGGTCCAGCATGGACAGACCGTCGCGGTGTTGCTCGATCTCGGCTGCGCCGACCCGCATCACCCGGTACGACTCGAGGATCGTGCGGGGCGTGGTGAGCTCGATACGCCAGGCTTCCGACGCGATGGCGCGGTGCTGCTTCAACGCATCGGGTCGGTCCGGCCCGACAAAGCCGAAGCGCAGCGGATTGGGCTTCACCGCATCGGCCATCGCCGTCCACGCAGCGGGCGGCACCGGCCGGTTCGGGTCGTAGAGGCTACGGTTGGTATGCCGCTCGAGGATCTGCGCGAACAGCGGGTCCTTCCGCTGTGCCGGGTCGGGCGTGAGCCGGATGCGGGCGACGGGCCGGGAGTCGAGCTTCTCCGGTCCGAACGTGCCCTCGGGAAACAGCGTGATCCCGCACCGCATGCCACGCTCGCGCGCCGCGATGTCCAGCAGCTCCAGGAACGTGCCGTGGCTCATCATGATCTGGCGCGAGAACGGATCGGTCTCGGGCAGCAGGCGGGTGAGGTCGCAGCGCAGCAGGATCTCGTCCGGGGTGGAGAGGTCGACCAGCCAGGACTGCAGGTTGTGCGAGTGCGGCGCGAGAATCGCGTAGGCGAGAACCCAGCGCCGGACATCGGTCTGCGCGCCCGGACCCTTCCACGCCTCGATGGCCGCGGCGGGCATCTGCGGGCTGCAGCCGACCAGGCCCGCCGACGCCGCCATGATGACCCCACCTCCCGCCACGCGAATGAACTTGCGACGTTCCATGCATTGCTCCCGAGGCGGATCACGCGACCACGTGCCCCACCGGACGGCATCATGTTGATGCGCGGAAACACGAGCGTCAATCGCAGCGCCATGGACAGCCGGTTCGCATCGACCACGTTCGTGGCCGGGGCACCGCGAGAACGCATTCGCCACGCGCGGCGTCAGCGGCGTGTCTCGATGCGCGTCGAACCGCAGTGGCCGTTCGCCACACAGCGGAGTCTGCCCGGGTGCGCTTCCGCGCGGCCCGCGTAACCGCAGAGGGAGCGTCTCCGGCGCTGTGCGCCCGCCCAGCCGAACCTGGAGCGTTACGCCTCCATGCAACCCTCCGCCCCATTGCCGCACGCACTTTGCCTCCGGGCCGGAACGCATGGTACGGTTGGTTCTCCTACCATCCGGAAAGGGATCCTTCATGGCAACGACTCGCAAGACCCCGGGGCGCAAAGCCGCCGCAAAGAAGCCCTCCGGCGGCATCACCAAGGCCAAGGTGAAGCGTGTTGCGCGGCAGGCGCAAGAGGCGCTCGAAGTGGCGGCGCATGACGCCGGGCTCGCGCTTCGCCGGACCGCGCGCAAGCTCAAACGCACCGCGCAGAAGCTCGAGACCAAGATGCAGGAGGCGAAGGCGCCGGCGAAGCGAACGGCGCGGCGTGTGGAGCGCAAGGTCGCCACCGCACTGGAAAGCGCCGGCGAATCGATCTCGGCCGCGGGGCACCGGGCGAGGTCGGGGTTCGACGCCGCCCGACGGGCCTTCGCCGAAGCATCGGCGGCGAAGAAGCCCGCGCGCAAGAAATCCACGGCGAACAAGGCCGCAGCGAAGAAGCGCGCGGGTCGGCGCAAGTGACCGGATGAAGCAAGGACCCCTCGGCAGGCCAGGGTCGGAGCCGCAATCGTCCGCGTCCAAGTCGATTGCACCGTTTGATTGGAGCGGGCGTCGGATTCGCTTGGGGCGACTTGCGCCGGAAAGTGCGGCTCCGGACTCGATGCCGGCGAGGACCTGCGCACCGGGAGACTTGAGCCTATAGTGATGGGGCGCCATGGTCTCGGCGATCCACAGGAGCGAACCATGTCCCATCAGCCCCCGAAGGAAAGCAAGAAGAAGCCGCAGCACACGCCGAAGGAAAAGAGGTCGATCAAGCAGCAGAAGAAGCGCGCGAACGACGTCGTGCCCCTCATCAAGCACTGAGAGACGGGGCCGCGGTGACATGCCGGGGCTCGCGTCCTGATCGGGATCAGAGTAGTAACCGAGGAACCTCCGATCGCCTCGACGATCGATGCGGGAACGGGCTGCAAGCGGCGCGGTGACATCCTGCGCCGGGATCCTTGCGAGAACCCGCGTTCGGAAGCGATCGCTTCGACGCGCAGATCAGGCCGATGACCGCATGCGCGACGCTGCGCCAGGCCGCAGGGTCGGCGCGCGCCCTGCGACGCGTGTATCCCGGGCGCGCCCGGGCTCGCGCAGCCTGGCCGCGCAAGCCTCGGGCTGCGGACGTCGAAGCCCGAAGGAACCCGCTCGAAAAAGTGCGGCTCTGCCCCCAGAATTGCGTTTCCGACTCCACGGAGGAACCCATGTCGAGACTTGCCCCTCTTGCGGCCTTTGCCGTCGCCGTGATGGCGCTGCCGGTGTCCGCTCAGCCGATGAACAGCCCGGAGCAGGAGAGCCAAGCCGTCCCTGTCTACCTGTATCTGATGGACGCCGGCAAGAACAAGGTGCTCGTCTCGACGCAGTTCTGGCGGAACGACCCCAAGTACGACGACCGGGCATTCCGCCGTTTCCTCGACGTGCTGGCCGCGCTCGAGAAGCGCGGATTCCGCAAGGACGAGAAGGCGGTTGTCGACAACTGGGACAAGCCGCAGCCATTCGCCCGTTGCTTCGTCTATCTGGAAGACCTGCAGGCCGGCAAGCAGACGAAGACCACGGTCACCAGCGGCGCGCGGGTGTGGTGTTCGGGCGCCGGTCTGTCGGAAGCCGAACTCCAGCCGTCGGACAACCCCAAGCATATCGAGCAGGTGCTGGCACGGTTCGACAACATGCTGGAGCGGGCGAAGAAGAACGTGAAGAAATGATTTGCCGCCCGCGCATCGGTCGCCTCTGAGCGGACTCTTCCCGACCCCCCTCTTCCCCTCGACCGGCGCGCCCTCCGCCGGCTCGCGTATTGCGGCGATGCAACACGCTAGTCCTGTACTTTACATCGGCCCTTTGCACAATATATAGTCGCGGCGGCGGGGGCGCCCGCTTTGTATTGTGGTCGGCAGCGAGGAGTCCGCGCTTTCCCCCCTCCTCTTATCTAGGGTGTCGTGTCGTCGCAGATGCAATCGTAGGAGGTCGCAAGCGGTCGTCCGAACAGGCGGTGCCTAGGAGGAACTCGCGATGGAGATTTCGATCTGGTGGGTCGTCGTAGCGGCATATGTCGGCCTGTGCGCCGGCATGTTGGTCACCGCGCTCCTGACAATGTCGTCTGCGTGCGAAAGGCATGGCTACCTGGACTTTCGCGATACGCGTCCAGTCGACATGTAGCGATCGCTGTAGATCTGTTCTTCGCCTGTATCGCGGGCAGCGCTTCGTCTTCGGACGCAGCCGGCTTGGTTGTTCGCTCCGGCTGCCCGCGGCAAAACCACCGCAAAACCACGTGCGTCGCCATCGGCGCGCTGCCGGCGCCGGCATCCGCAGTATCGGCGCTGATGGCGGACTTGCCGCTCAGACGTCGAGCGCATGGGCCTTCAACGCGGGGAGCGGAATCACGGCGAGCGTTTCCTCGTGCGTGGCCGCGAGCACAACCGGGGGCGCCACGCCTGCCTCGTAGGCCTGCCGCCACGTGCCGGCGCACACGCACCAGCGATCACCGGGCTTAAGCCCCGGAAAGCCGAACTCGGGTACCGGCGTGATGAGGTCGTTGCCCTGCCGGCGTGCAAACTCGAGGAACTCGCGGGTGACCTGCGCGCAGACGACGTGCAAACCCGTGTCCTCGGGCCCGGTGTTGCAGCAGCCGTCGCGGTAGAAGCCGGTGCGCGGCGACGTGGAGCACGGCGCGAGGGTGGCGCCCAGCACGTTGCGGTCTTCGTTGGACATCGAGGCCCTCGCGGAAGTCATGCGGTGGGCGCCCATCATAGGGGTGGTGGCGGCTTTCGGATAGGGCCCGCTGCGGCAGCATCGGACGCGCGGAGCGTCGAACGCGACGGCTCGGCGGTCGCCGTGCCGTGATAGCGTTGCGGCCATGCGCCTGCCCTTTCCTGACCTGCTCGCCACAAGGAAGGGCCGCCTCGCCGCGTTCTTCCTGCTCTACGTCACCGAGGGGATTCCGCTCGGGTTCACCGCCACCGCCATCGCCACGCAGATGCGCCGGCAGGGCCTCGGGCCCGCGGCGATCGGCGTATTCGTGGGCTCGCTGTACCTGCCATGGGCGTTCAAATGGATGGTCGGCCCGTTCGTCGACACATTCTCGTCGGACCGCTTCGGCCGGCGCCGCCTCTGGATCCTGCTGATGCAACTCGGCATGGCGGGAACGCTGCTCGTCGCGATGCCCGTCGACTATGCGACGGCGCTCGGACTGTTCACCGCGATCATCTTCGTGCACAACGCGTTCGGCGCAACGCAGGACGTCGCCATCGACGCGCTCGCCGTCAATGTGCTGCACGAGGGTGAGCGCGGCGCGGCCAACGGATTCATGTTCGCCGGCGCGTCGGTGGGGCAGGCGATCGGCGGCTCGGGCGTGCTCTTCCTCGCCGCCTGGCTCCCGTTCCATACGACCTACTGGTTCGTGATCGGCGCGATCCTGCTCATCACAGTGTTCGTCGTGCTGCCGCTCAAGGAACCGGCACGCGCGCCGCGACCGAAATCCGGGAAGAGCGCGCTCGCGACCATCGCGGACGAACTCGGCACGTTCGTTCGCGATGCGTGGCGCGCCTTCACGGGCTCGCGGGCGGCGCGCGTGGGCATGATCGTCTCGCTGCTGCCGGCCGGTGCCTATGCGTTGAGCCTCGCGTTGCAGTCCAATCTGGCGGTGGAGCTCGGGCTCTCCGACAATCAGATCGCGCAACTCAATCTCGTATCCACCGTCATCTTCGCCCTGGCCTGCGTCGCCGGCGGCGGACTGTCCGATCGCTACGGCCGGCGGCGCACGTTGGCGCTGTTCATCTTCCTGACCGTGATCCCGACGCTCTGGCTCGCTTGGGCAATGCGCGAGGCCGGCTGGATCATGCCCATCGACGTGAACCAACCGAATCGCGCGTCACCTTCATCGGCGCTCGTGATCACGTTCTGGGTCGCCGTACTCGTCTACAACGTGTTCCAGGGCCTCTACTACGGCGTCCGCTCCGCGCTCTTCATGGACGTGACCACGCGGGCGGTGGCAGCGACCCAGTTCACCGCATACATGGCGATGGCGAATCTCGCCATCACCTACACGTCGTGGTGGCAGGGTCTGTCGATCGTGCGCTGGGGCTACCCGGTGACGCTCGTGCTGGACGCCGCGTTCGGTCTCTTCGTGCTGCTCTTCCTGCCGCTGATGAAGCCCGCGCCGGAACGAGCCGACGTCTCGCCTTGACGCGCCTGCGCCGCGCGCGATCCGTCCCGGGCCTCGCCCGCTTCGGTGGGCAGCGCAACCCCTGTCCCCGACGCTGCCCGGCCTCGCTCGTGCCCGGCGCGGACGGGTCGCGACCTACATCCGCGGTTCGCCTCTGCGGTTCACCGTGATTGTGGACCCCGGCGCAAACGACAGCTGCGCGCGGTGAGTGACGCCGCGGAAGACGTACGTCACGTCCCAGTACACCGGCTGGGCCGAGCCGGGAACCACCGCACAACGCTGCACATCCTGCGTGTAGGCAGGACCCCCGGGGCGATTGACGTTGGCGCCGACCGCCGCACCGCCGACCGCGCCGATCGCGGTGGCGACGTCGTTGCCCCGCCCGCTGCCGATCTGGTGACCGAGCACGCCGCCGAGAATGCCGCCGATGATCGCGCCCGGCACGTTGGGATTGCCCCAGGCACCGATCTGCTCGCGCTCCACCCAGCAGCGCTGCTCCTCGGGTCCCATCACGGCGCGCACCGCCACGACCTCCGCCGTGTACAGACGTTCGCCATGCTGAGGGTAATACGGATAGGGGGGTGGGACCTGTGGCGGTGGCGGCGGCGGCGTGTACGCATAGGACGGTTGCCCCCGGACGGGCCGAAGCGACGAGACGCGTCTGTTCAATCCCAGGGCGGCGAGCGAGGGATACTGCCCGCCCTCGATGATGGTGCAGCGGCCCTGGAAGTCGGCATCCTCGCAGAGTTCCCAGCGGCCGCGCTGGACGATCACCGATGAGGCACGGTCGTTGAAGCCGTAATACTCGAAGTTGCCGATGGCGCGATCGGCGGTGAACGCACGCCCACGGAATCCCTCGATCTCGTAGAACGTGACCTGCGCGCCGGCCTGCGCGGCAAAGACGATGCCGGCCATGGCGAGGATCGCGGTGAATGTGCCTTTCATCGAGTCTCCCGATCACTGCGCGAGAAATGCGCGACGCTTGACCCAACGGCCCCCTAATGCGCGCCCTTGACGAGGAGGGGCGGCGGGCAGCGGGAACCCGATGACCCGCTCAGTCGGCGCGGACGATCTCGGCGACCAGCGCTCCTTTTGCTTTCAGCGAATTGGAAACCAGGCACCGCGCCTCCGACTTCTCGAGCAGCGCGTGCGCCTCGTCGGCATCCGTGCCGGGTGGAATGCGCAACGTCGCAAAGGTGGTGAAGCCGACGAACTGGATCGACCTCTCGACCCGGTCCAGCACCCCTTCCACCCGGCATTGCAGGTCATTCCACGCGAGCCCCGCCGCTCTTGCCTGCGCGCGAAACGTCAGGACGAAGCAATCGGCGACGGCCGCGCAAAGAAGCGTCTCGGGAGACCAGCGATCGCCCGGGCCGCCGAATTCGGCGGGCGAATCGCTCGCGATTTCGTCGAGTCCGGGCGAGTCGACAGCGATGTTGCCGGCCGGCCGGCCCGTCGCGCTGGCGGTGTACCGATGAGGGAACGGATGCATGGCAGTCCTTCGAATACGGGGCGAGCAAGCGCATGTTACCGCGCGCGATCCACGCCGAGCGGTGCCCATTGCGCGACGTGGTGCAAAGCCCTCCCGAGCGACATGACCGGCATGCGCGATCCGGATCCGGACGGGCATGTCGAAATGCGACCGCACCGGGCGCTCGCCCCTCCGGCGCCGCTCTTCCCGTTGCTGATTTTCCCGCGCGCGGGCACGCGTGGGTTGTCCGACTCCCAACTTCTCGGATCGGTGGCATGATTCGCATTTCCCGCATGTGAAGCGAAGGAGCAACGACCATGACCGACATCCTCGGACTGCTCGGCGCCGAAGCCGACGGCCTCCTGAAGCATGTTTGCAAGGGCATCCCCAAAGCATCGCTGCATCTTCCGGGCCCGGATTTCGTCGATCGGGTCGTCGCCTCGAGCGACCGCTCGCCGGCCGTGTTGCGCAGCCTCCAGCAGCTCTTCGGGCACGGGCGGCTCGCAGGCAGCGGGTACCTCTCGATCCTGCCGGTGGACCAAGGGATCGAGCACAGCGCCGGCGCGTCGTTCGCCAAGAATCCGCTGTACTTCGATCCCGAGAATATCGTGAAGCTCGCGATCGAAGGCGGCTGCAACGCGGTGGCCTCCACGCTTGGCGTGCTGGGCGCGTGCTCGCGCAAGTACGCGCACAGGATCCCGTTCCTGCTCAAGTTCAACCACAACGAGTTCCTGACGTACCCGAACAAGTACGACCAGATCTTCTTCGCCAGCATCAAGCAGGCGCAGGACATGGGCGCGGTGGCCGTGGGCGCGACGATCTACTTCGGCTCGCCGGAATCGGGACGACAGATCATCGAGGTCAGCCAGGCGTTCGCGGCGGCCCACGAGCTCGGCATGGCGACCGTGCTGTGGTGCTACCTGCGCAACCCGGCGTTCAAGAAGGACAAGGACTACCACGTTGCAGCCGACCTGACGGGTCAGGCGAACCACCTGGGCGTCACGATCGAGGCCGACATCATCAAGCAGAAGCTGCCGGAGAACAACGGCGGCTACCTCGCCCTCAGCACCAAGGAGAACCCGTACGGCAAGAGCGACAAGCGCATGTATTCGGACCTTGCGAGCGACCACCCGATCGACCTCACGCGCTACCAGGTCGCGAACTGCTACATGGGGCGCGCCGGCCTCATCAATTCCGGCGGCGCGTCGGGCGAAAACGATCTGCACGACGCGGTGCTCACCGCGGTGATCAACAAGCGGGCGGGCGGCATGGGCCTGATCTCCGGCCGCAAGGCATTCCAGAAGCCGATGCGCGATGGCGTGACGCTTCTGAACGCGATCCAGGACGTCTACATGTCGCGCGACATCACGGTCGCGTAGGCACCGCTCGCCGGCCCGACGCCAGCCTCGATCGGCGACCGACGTTCGAACGCGGCGGCACCGCCCCGCTCCCGCGGCGTGCCGGGGCAACGGTAGCGCGCGGGAGTGCGGCGCGGCCGCTACCGCTGCGCGGCGCAGAATGCGTGCAGCAGCCGATTGAACCGCTCCGGTTGCTCGAGGTTCGGCAGATGCGCCGTGCCCGGCATCAACTGGCCGCGCGCGTTCGGTACCTGCGAAACGAGCTGCTGGCAGCGTTCGACCGCGTGCGGGAAGTCGAGGTCGCCCCACAGCACGAGCGTCGGCACGGAAATCTCGCGAAGGCGCTCGAACGCGGACGGCGGCTCCGCCTCCACACCCCGCTTTTCCGAGCGCAGCGCGATCTCGTTCATCGCCAGGAACAGCTCGCGCGCGGCGCCGCTCACCCGGCCCTCGGCCGCCAGCGGGCCGTCGAGCCACGCGTGCACCTCCAGCGCGTTGATCGCATCGACATCGGCCTCGGCCTCTGCCGCTTCCATGCGCGCGATCCACGCCTCGATCGCGGGCGAGAGCGTTGTCACCTCCGGCGCTCCGCTGATCGCGGGCGCGACGAGCACGAGCGCACGCACGCGAACCGGATGCGCGAGCGCGGCGTCGATGGCGATGCGACCGCCCTGCGAGCAGCCGACCAGGATCGCAGGCTCGCCCGGCGCGACGGCGTCGAGCACCGTGACCAGGTCGCCCACCTGCGAGAAGGGCTCGTCGGCGTGCAGCGTGTCGCCGAAGCCGCGGCGGTCGTACGCCAGCGCGAGGAAGGGTGGCGCTGCTGCAGCAAGCGCTGCGACCTGCGTGCGCCACATCCGCCGGTCCGCCACACCCGCGTGCAGGAAGACGACCGGCGGACCGGAGCCCGCCTTTTCGGCGGCAATCGTGGTCTGGCCTGACGGGATCTCGAGGGCCGTGATCATGAGCGCCATGGTATGCCAGCGCAGTGCGAATGGCGATCCTCGCGGGTCGACCCGATGCCGGAATCGCGCGAGAATGCGAGAGACCTGCGCGGGCCGTCCATCTGCCAGCGAGCGCCGTGCCCCCGATTCCGGCCACGCGTTGTCCATTGCTGCCAACATGCTCAAGCTCGCCATCGCCCTGCTCGCGCTCGTCCCTCCCGCAGCGGCCCAGAACGCTTCCTTTCCGACGGCGGCGCACCGGCCGGTAGCGACCTATTCGATCGTCGCGCGCGATCCTGCCACCGGCGAGATCGGCGTCGCGGTGCAGTCGCACTGGTTCAGCGTCGGCAGCGTCGTGCCGTGGGCCGAGGCGGGCATCGGCGCGGTCGCGACGCAGTCACTCGTCGATCCCGCCTACGGGCCGCTCGGCTTGCAGCAGATGCGGCTGGGCCGCAGCGCGCCCGAGGCGCTCAAGTCCGTGCTGGCCGGCGACGAAGCCCAGGACGTGCGCCAGGTCGCGATGATCGACGCGAAGGGGAAGGTCGCCGCGCACACGGGCAACCGCTGTATCGCCGAGGCCGGCATGCTGGTCGACGAGACGGGACAGTTCTCGGTGCAGGCCAATCTGATGGCCAACGACAAGGTGTGGCCGGCGATGGCGGTGGCGTTTCGCGAGGCCAAGGGCGATCTCGCCGAGCGCATGCTGGCCGCGCTCGACGCCGCGGAAGCCGCAGGCGGCGACATCCGCGGCCGGCAGTCGGCCGCATTGCTGATCGTCAACAAGGAGGCGAGCGGCAAGCCGTGGCTCGACCGCAGGTTCGATCTGCGCGTCGAGGACCATCCCGATCCCCTGAAGGAATTGCGGCGGCTCGTGCAGATCCAGCGCGCCTACCTGCACATGAACGCCGGCGACCTCGCGCTCGAAAAGGCCGACCACGCGGGGGCGAGCCGCGAGTACGCGGCGGCCGAGAAGCTCGCACCGCAGATCGTCGAGGTGAAGTTCTGGCATGCGGTCATGCTCGCCTCCGGCGGCAAGCTCGACGAGGCGCTGCCGCTCTTTCGCGGCGTGTTCGAGGCCGAGCCCGTGTGGGCGGAACTCATTCCGAAGATCGCGGCAGCCGGCTTGTTCCCGAACGACCGAGAGACCATTCAGAAGGTGGTTGCGCTCGCGCCTCGACGTCGCTGATGCCGGAGCCGCCTCGCGTCGTCCCGGCAAGCGCCGCCACGGCATCGGGCGTTGGCGATCGCGCCTCGCCGGACACCGATTACCGCTGCGATCGTCGGGATCGTCGCGAAATCGGGATCGAGACCGTCTTTCGCGCTGCCGCGCCGCCATCGCTCGTGGCATCGCCGGCGCCGCCGAACTCGATGCCGGTGAAATATTGGCGCAGCGGGCATCGACTCGCGTCTGCGCAGTGGTGCTCCAGCGCGCATTGCCGTTGCGCCTGATCGAGGAGCACGTACTCTTTGCACACCGGGCAGAAATCGAACGGGGAATCGAACATCGCCACCCCTTTGCGCCGACGCGCTGCAAGCCGCGCAACAAACCGGATAGCCGCAAGCCTGTCGCGCCGGGGTCGTACCCGTCTACACAAGGTATTGTAGGCCCGAAACCGGTCGTCGAGCACACTCCTCGGGCACGAAGGACGCGGCCGCGAATAGCGCGCGTGGGCGACAATCGATGTCGACACGCGCTCGCGAGCCTCGAAGATCGTCGACCGGAGCTTCGCGTGCTGTCGCGCCCGGGCCGCAGTCCCGGGCATCAGCTTCGTGCGCCCAGCGCCGCGAGGATCGCCGCACTGGCCGACGTCCCGATCCGGTTGGCGCCCGCAGCGAGCATCGCCTGAACCTCCGCCAGCGTCCGAATCCCGCCGGAGGCCTTGACGCCGAAGCCGGGCCCGACCTCGGAACGCATGAGCGCGATGTCGGCCGCTGTCGCGCCGCCGCAAGGATGGAACCCGGTCGACGTCTTGACGAACGCGGCACCCGACTCGCGCACGAGCCGGCATGCGAGGCGCTTCTCCGCGTCGGTCAGGATGCCCGTTTCGAGGATGACCTTGACCGGAATGCCGGGCGCCGCCTGCACGACGGCCGCGATGTCGGCGCGCACGTCGGCCGCCGCGCCGCTCCTCAGCGCGCCGACGGCAAGCACCATGTCGAGCTCGCGCGCCCCCTCCAGGACGGCCGTGCGTGCAGCAGCGGCCTTGATCGCCGAGCGCTCGCAGCCGTGCGGGAACCCGATCACGGACACGACCTGCGCGCCGGTTCCGGCGAGCGCTGCGACGGCGGTGCGCACCCACCACGGCTGGACGCAGTAGTAGCCGATGCGCCACTCGCGCACGACATCGGCGCCGGCGCCGACGTCTTCCTCCGTCGCTTCGGGCTTCAGCACCGAATGGTCGAGCAGACGGGCGAGTTCGTCGCGTCTCACGGCCTTCCCTTCGCGTCGCGCCGCGCGCGCTCGATGCGCACGCCGAGGTAGGCGCTCAACTTGGCTTCGTCGTCGAACTCGGGCGTGGTGTCCGGAACACCCTGGTAGTAGACCGACAACGCGGCCGCATCGTCCGGGGGAAGCGTCGCCGTCTTGTAGAAGTGCCATTCAGTGCGCGGCAAATCGGCGAAACGCGAGCGCGCCACGCGGAACTCGAATGCGCCCTTGATCGGCGTCGCTGCGAGCAGCGGCGCCCTGGCGCGCGTGAAGGGATCGACACCGATGACCGCGACGGCGCCGTAGGTGTCCGGATCCGCCTCGATTCGAACGACGACCTCTGTGGTCGCCTCGTCCTTGCCGCGCAACACGCCCCAGGCAAGCGCGAGCCCGGACGCCGCGAAGGCGTCGACCGCGCCGTGGACTTCGGCCGCGCGCGGTTCCACGAGCGCGCAGCGCGCAATCGCGAGCGCGGCCAGCATCAGCACCGCTGCGCACAGGGGGCCGCGCCGGGTAGCCGCGTTCACGGCGTCCCCTCGTCCGCAAGCACGATCACCGCCTCGTCCACGAAGCGCAGTGTCACCGCCTCTCCCTCGTGGAACAGGTCCTGAGCACCCGCGTTGTAGCGTGCCACCTGCAGCGTTTCCCCGGCGCAGGACAGCACATACTCGATCTTCTCGCCGAGGAACGTGCGCGACACTACGCTTGCAGCGACTTCCGAGGGGGAACCCGAAGGACGCGCGAGCGCGATCACCTCGGGGCGCAGCAGCAGTCGCACCGGTTCGCCCGCCACCACGCCCTCGGGAAGTGCAGGCAGCGAAAACGCGCGGCCCAGCGCCGCAACCGTTGCACCGCCCGCTTCGACGCTTTCCACGCGTGCGCCGATCAGGTTGGCGCGACCGATGAACTGCGCGACGAACTTCGATCCCGGCCGGTGGTAGAGATCCTCGGCCGTGCCGGTCTGCACGATCGTGCCCTCGTTCATGACGGCAATGCGGTCGGAGACCGCCATCGCCTCTTCCTGGTCGTGCGTCACGTAGATCGCGGTGATCGCGAGCCGCCGCTGCAGATCCCGGATCTCGTGGCGCATCTGCACCCGCAGCTTGGCGTCCAGGTTGGACAGCGGCTCGTCGAATAGCAGCACGCGCGGCCGGATGACGATGGCGCGCGCGAGCGCGACGCGCTGCTGCTCGCCGCCGGAAAGCTGCGCCGGGAACTGTCGCTCGTAGCCGGCGAGGCCGACGAGCTTCAGCACGTCGGCCACCGCCTTCGCGACCTCGACGTTGGACTGTCCACGCACGCGCAGTCCGTACGCGACGTTCTCAAACACGGACAGGTGCGGGAACAGCGCGTAGTTCTGGAACACGAACCCGATGCCGCGCTGGTTCGCCGGCAGTCGCGTGACGTCCTGGCCGGCGAATGCGATCCGACCGCTGTCGGGAATCTCGAATCCCGCGACCATCCGCAGCGTCGTCGTCTTGCCGCAGCCCGAGGGGCCGAGCAGCGTCAGGAACTCGCCGGGTCTGACGTCGATCGAGACATCGCGTGCGGCGAAAACCTCTCCCTTGACGAGATGTGTGAAGCGCTTCGAGACGCGGTCGACGTGGACGCCGACGGCGGCCGGGGCGGCGCTCATGTGGCGAGAAGCCCGGTGACCGGGCCCGCGCCCGGCGCCCGCAGACGGCGCAGCACGCGGCCGATGAGGAAGATCACGACGAACACGATCGCGACGACCAGCACCGAGAAGGCAGCCGCGGGACCGAGCGCGAGCTCGGTCAGGTTCTCCAGGATCTTGACGGTGACGAGCGTCCAGCCGATCGAGACCAGGAATATCGTGGCACTGATCGCGGTCATCGAGCGGATGAACACGACGCCAAGCCCGGCGAAGAACGCCGGCAGGATCAACGGCAGCGTGATGCGGCGGAAGGTCGTGCCGCTGGCAGCGCCGAGCCCCTGCGAGGCCTCCTCTAGGTTGCGATCCACCTGCTGCAGCAGCGCGACCGTCGCGCGGATGCCCGTGGGACCGTAGCGGAACACGTAGCAGGCGACGATGATCAGCGCCGTGCCGGTCAGCATGAGCGGCGGGTCGTTGAACGCGATCAGGTAGCCGATGCCGACGATCGTCCCCGGCAGCGCATAGTTGATCATCGACGTAACCTCCATCGCGTTGCGGCCGGGAAACCGCCGGCGCGCGACCAGATAGCCGAGCAGCACGCCGTACAGGCCTCCGAGCGGAGTCGCGAACGCCGCGATGATCAGCGTGTCGCGGACCGCGCGCATGCCTTCGGTGAACACGATCCGGTAGTGGGCGAGCGTGAACGCGTGGTTGGCGCCCAGCGCGATGACGAGCGACGCGTACAGCAGCAGCGCGTAGAGGTAGAGGATCAGCAGCGTGACGGCCACGCAGACCGAGACGAGGATGTGGCGCATGCCGGGCGAGACGCTGTCGAAGGGCGCCTGGCCGGCGCCCTTGCCGGTGACGGTCACGTAATGGCGGCGGCCGACCCAGTAGCGCTGCAGGATGAACACGATCAGCGCGGGCACGAGCAACACGAGCGACAGCGCGGCGCCGCCGCGGAGGTCGAAGAGACCCGTGATCTGCAGATACGCCTGCGTAGGCAATACCGGGAACTGGTTGCCGGCGAGGATCAGAGGCGTGGCGAAGTCGGCGAGCGAAGCCGCAAAGAGCAACAGGAACGCATTGGCGAGTCCCGGCGTGCAAAGGGGCAGCGTCACCGTGCGGAAGACGCGCAGGCGCGTCGCGCCGAGCGACAGCGCCATGCCCTCGATGTTGCTGTCGATCGCCGCCAGCATCGGTCGCAACGTCAGGTAGGCGACCGGGAAGTAGGTCAGCGCCTCGGCGGTCAGCGTGCTCGTGAGCCCGTAGACGGTCACGCCCTTGACGCCGAACAGGCCATAGGTGATGAGTCCGCGCGGGCCGAACGAGAAGATATAGCCGATCGCGGTCGTGAACGGCGGCGACACCAGCGGCAGCAGCACCGCAACGTCGATCAGGCTCACCATCCACGGCGGCAGCCGGCAGCGTGTGGCGGAGAACGCGAAAACGAAGCCCAGCAGCGTCCCGATGATGCCCACGAGCGAGCCGAGCAGCAGGCTGTTCCAGAACGCGCGCAGCTGATGCCTGTCCGTCAGGACGGTCGTGAGGCCCTTCAGTGTGAAGGCGCCGTTGTCGACGAACACCCGCGCGAGCAGCATTCCGATCGGATAGACGACAAACAGCGCGAGCAGCAGCCACAGCAGGCCCACGGAAGCGGCGAGCGCGGGATCGGCACGCATGCGCGCGCCGACGCCCGGGAGGTACGGCACGGCCGCGGCCATCACCGGCCGCGACTATGGATTCAGGATCTCGGCGACCCAGCGCTCGACGATGCGCTTGCGGTTGGCACCCGCGTATTCCGCATCGATCGGAAAGATCTTCGCTCCCTGCAGCACGGCCGCGAGGCTCGGCTCGAGCTTGACGTCGGGATCGGCGGGCACGAAATTGATCTTGTACTTGGCGAACAGATTCTGCATTGCCGGTGAGGCCGCCCAGTCGATCAGCTTCTTCGCCTCGTTGGGGTTCTTCGCACCCTTGATCAGCGCGATCGCCTCGGCGGCCGTGCCGATGCCCTCGCGCGGGAAGCTCACCACCACGTCGTACCCCTTGGCCTTCGTGTCGAGCGCATCGACAATGAAGAAGATGCCACCGCCCGCCTGCCCGAGCCCCACCGGCAGCGTGCCGCCGCCGCCGCTCTTCGTGTAGAGCTGCACGTTCGGGCGGAGCGCCTTCATGTAGGCAAACGCCTTGTTCTCGTCGCGGCCGTTGACCTCGAGGATCGAGAAGATGCGGGTCACCGCCGTGCCCGACGTGCGCGCGTCGGCCATCTGCAGCATGTTCTTGTAAGACGGGTTCAGCAGGTCGTTCCACGATTGCGGCGGCGCAAGCTTGTTCTCGGCGAGGAACTTCTGGTTGGTCATGAACACCAGCGGGTCGTCGGCGATCGCCACCCACTGGCCGTCGGCGTGGCGGAAGCGCGCGGGGAGCTTGGCGAACGTCGGCGGCTTGTACGGCTCGAACACGCCTTCGGAAACGCCGGCGGCGAACGTCTCGACCGGACCACCGAACAGCACGTCCACACGCGGGTTGTTCTTCTCGGCGATCACGCGGGCCAGTGCCTCGCCGGACGAGAAGCGCACGAAGTTGACCTTGATGCCGGTCGCCTTCTCGAACTCCTCGAACATCGGGCGCGCCCAGTTTTCAGGCCAGATCGAGTAGGCATTGACTTCGGCGGCAACCGCATGGGCAGCGCCCAACAGCGCGGGCATGGCCAGTGCAAACGAAAGGCACGCGCGCCGCGTGGCGCGCGCGAGGCGAACGAAGCGTTGCATGCGAATCCTCCCGGTGGCGTTCCCGCCGCCTTCTGGTGCCGTGTCGGGAACCGCCGCTAGTGTAAACCCGGAAGCGGAAGTCATGCCGCCCGCGGGAGGCCTGATGGTAACCGCTACTTGATCCCCCGCGCCGCGAGCGCGTATCCGCCGGACGCCCCGTCGATGAAGTGCACGTGGCCGCGCTCGGCAATCGACGGCACGATGCAGGTCATGATCGCCGCATCCTGCCGGTGCAGGCCGTAGCGGGCGACGCCGTCCCGCTTCGCCGCTGCAAGCCGCCGCTCGACCCGATCCGCCAGCGCAGGCGTGCAGTCAAGGGTCATGCGCAGGTTGTCGTCGTACTTGCGGAAGTCCGAGTTGGCGACGACGTCGCGCCGGTAGACCGCCGGATCGAAGTCGCCGACGCGCTTGCCCCAGCGCATGACGAAATACGCGAGCAACGTCTCGGCGGCCACGCGAAGCCGGCGAACGAGCAGCGATTCGCCGGGCCTGCGCGAGGCGCGCGCCTCGAGCTCGAGGCCCGGTGGCGGCCAGCCGACGCCGGGCGCACTGTCCGGAACCGGACGCACGACCTCCGGGCTGTCCGAGAGCTCCGCCAGCAGCTCCTCGAGCAGGCGCCGATACCGTGCATCGTCCTGCGCGAGCGGCGCGACGATCAGCGACAGCATCACGCCGCGCGAGGCCGGAATGTCGTTCCAGCGGCACGAAAGGCCGGTGAGGTCCGGGCGCGTTCCCGGCCCGGCGGGCACAACGGCGTAACGGCCCTCCTTGAGCGCACGCTCGGCCCACGCGAGGCCGCCGCCTGCAAACATCGCGTACGCGACATTCGGTGACGGCGCGAATCGCGCAACGCGCACATCGACGCCACCCGCACGCACATCTTCGACAGGCATCAGTGCCGCGCGCATCGAAAGCCCGAGATCGTCGCGCGCCCAGGCGGCAGTCGCTTCCATCGCCGCCCGCGCCGCGACTTCGTCGCAGGCCGGCACGGCGAAACTCGCACCGTCGCCGCCGAACACGAACGGGAACTCGCGCCCGGTAAGCGCGTTCTTGAGTGCGGAGATGATCGCCGCGCCCGCAGTATTGACGGCCTTGTAGCGGCCCATGGCGAGCGCCTGCGTCGAGCCCACGATGTCGGTCAGACCCACCCACCAGTCATCGGGCAACGGTCGGTAGCGAGCCGGATCGGCGACGTTCTCGAAGCGGTCGAACACAGGCAGGCGCGCGTAAAAGTCGACGTCCTCGCTCATGCGCGTGCGCGACCCGCGTCAACCGACGCGCCGCAACGGTCGCGCGTCGCCGTCGGCACCTGCCTGGCCGATCCGCGAGCACGCACCGTGGCGGCACGCGCTCGTTCCATGTCGACAATTCACGCCACGTCAGCGCCGCTCAAGCCCCGGCGCGTTTCGCCACCGGCCAGTACATGTCGAGCACCTGCAGGCGCGTTGAGGAAAGCCGCTCCGATACGACACCAAGCAGGTGCAGCATGAACTCGTAGCCCAGCGCGGTGTCGCGCTCGCACATCGCGCGCAGTTCAACACCATCGAACATCAGCGCTTCGACGCGCTCGAGCGTGCGAGCCTGGAAGAACTTGCCCTTGCCCACCAGCACCGAGGACCAGCCGAGCTCGTCGCCGGCGGACAGCGTTTCGACACGGAACGCTTCCCCGTGCGGGGCGATCTCGAGCGCGACCATGCCCGAGATGATCAGGTAGAACTCCGAACATTCGTCGCCCTCATGAAAGATCACGTGGTTCGGCTCGAAGCGCACTTCCTTGGCATGGCTCGCGAGCTTCTCGATCTGCGCGGCAGTGAATCCTCGCACGAACGGATGCTTCTGCAGCTTGGGCAATACCGTCTCAACCGTCATCGTCATCGTGGCCTCCCGCGCAGATCGGAACGATCGCGTCGCGAGATGGCGGCCTGCCCATGGCAATCCGGCCCGTCGCGCAGCGACATCGCCAAGCGTGCGCCGGTCCGCGCCAGGATTCAAGAGGCATTGAATACGGGTCTATCCGTATGCACCCGAATGCAGGTTAAAGTGTCGGCCGGCGCGAAAGCCGGGACCCACCCGCGCGCCCGTTCACAAGGCCCGATGACGATGCCCGACCACCCTTCCTGCCCGACGCCCTTCCGCGCAAGGCTCCACCGCGTCGGGATTCCTGCGTTGCTTGCCGGAATCGTGATGGCCGGATGCGTGCCGACGATCACGGAGACGGCGCTTGCGCCCGACAACGTCTACGTCTGCCGCGACAACAAGGCCGTGCGTGTCGTGCGCGCGCCAGACGGCATGGCGGCAGAAGTTTCCCTCGAGGGGCAGCGCGTGCTCCAGCAGCGCGCCGACTCGGCGGCGCAGGAGAAGTACTCGAATGGCCCGACTACGCTCTATCTCGACGGCGAGAAGGCAGTGTAGTCGTGCCTACCCAACGACGACCAACGCAGCGGCCGGGCTTTCTCGCCGCAACCCGAAGGGACGGGGGCCCCGGGGCCGCATTTCTGCGTTGCTCGTCGCTTGTTTGGTCCGGCCAAACGGCGCTCCTCGTGCCTGGAACTGCGGCCCCGGGAATCCCGTCGCACCCGTGGATGATTATGAGATAGGTTCTAGTCACCTCCGACAGCTTCGTTGTCGCAGGGCCTTGCCTGTCGGCGGTGCCGCTTCCGGTGCAGCCGTTCCGCAGCGACTGACCGCGCGGGTCGGAGCACGCCCGGCGGCCACGTGCGCTCGCTAGCCGTCGCCTGGAACGCGCCCGATGCCGGGCAGCTTGAGTGCAGGTTGACGTAGGTCGATCCCGGTCACGAGGCCCAGCACGTTGAGCTCGAGGCCTTCCTCGACGGCTGCTGCCACACCGAGCAGGCCGCCGAGCGACAACTGGAACCCGGTGCCGCTCGGCGTACGCGCGACCAGCTGCCCCCCCGGCAGATAGTCCTTGCCGATCGCGATCGACGGCAAAGAAAGGCGGAGTTCCGGCAGCTCGCGGCCCAGATGCGCGATGAACGTGTTGCTGTTCGGACCGGGCCAGGCGCTGTAGGTATCGCCGAACGGGTACGAGGCGACCGCCTGCGGCAGCCGCGCGATGATCGCCGCGGCCTCGCGGCCGCGCACGTCGCGCAGCAGCTGCGGAGTGGCACCGAACCATTCGCCGTCCGGTGCCCGGTCGTCGGAAATCGAGATCGCCGAGCGCCCCGCGCGCGCGTACCAGCCAATTACCTCGTAACGCGTATAGCGATCGGCGCCCTCGGGCTTTGCCGCGAGCCAGGTGTGCACCGCGAACGCACCGCGCCACCCGAACGCGCGACCGGCGTAGACCTGCACCACCGCGTCCTTGTGGCCGGCCGGCTCGGGCGCAAGACCGGCCGCGCGATGGCTCGCCGTACGCCAATCGCCCTGGACCGTCGTACGTCCGAAGGCGAGCGCCAGCAGCGGCCCTGCGGTTAGCAGCGCCACGAACAGCAGCAGCCAAAGCATCACGCGAGAGGTCCTGGGCGCGTCCATCGAGGGTCGGCGACGCAGCCTTTCTGCATCCCCGTCGGATCGAAAAGAGCGAGAAGCATGCCACGTTCCGGCGACGGCCGGCGAGGGACCGCGAATCAAGTGACCTGCAAGACGAGCACGCGAGGCGGGTGGCGTCCGGCCGCGTCCAGCGCCTGTTCACCCTAGCGAGCGTGCTCGTTTTCGAGCCGGCTGTCCGCGTGCCAGGTTTCGCGCAGCGCAACGTGCGGATCGAAGACCAGTACCCGGTTGCGGCCGGCCCGCTTGGCGTCCAGCACGGTGTCGTCGGCGGCCTTGAGCAGTGTCTCGACCGAGCCCGGCGCGAGTTCCGAGTCGGCCACGCCCGCCGAAAACGTGCTGCCGCCGAGCGCCCCCGTGTCCAGCGCAAACCGCATGGCGACCCACATCTTGCGCAGCGCATCGACCTTGGCGCGCGCAGCCTTCGCGCTCGTGCGCGGCATCAGCACGCAGAACTCCTCGCCGCCGTAGCGACACGCGACGTCGCTTCGGCGCAACCGCCGGTTCAGCAACTCGCCGAACGCCGCGATCAGCTTGTCGCCCGCGAGGTGCCCATACCGGTCGTTCACGTCCTTGAAATGGTCGAGATCGATCACCGCTACGGCGAGCGGCTCGCGGCCGCGCTGGGCGAGCGCGAGCATCGCCGGCAGCACGTCGTTCAGGTGGCGGCGGTTGAAGAGGCCGCTCAGGAAGTCGCGTACCGCCTGCTGCTCAAGCGCCACCTGCAGCGACTGCACTTCGGCCACTTTCTGCGACAGCTGGCTGTTGATCGCCTCGAGCTCGGCCCTCGCGCGTTCGGTCGCGCGGCGCCTAGCCTCGCTGTCGTCGCGCTCGTGCTGCAGGCGCAGGAGCTCGGTCTGCAGCGATGTCGCCTGATGGCGCGCCTTCGACGCCGCCTGCGCCCGCTCGACGTGCAGCGCCTGCCACGTCCGCAGGTGGGCGAGCGCACGGGCGCTGTCGCCGCGCCGCTGGTGCAGGTCGGCGAGCGCCTGGAAGAACAGGCAGCGCACCCGCAAGCTCGTGCCCTCGCCGCCGAGCGGAAGCCCTGCCTCGAGATCCTGCGCGGCCTCCCCGATCTCGCCACGTGCCGCGCGGAGCTCGGCCCGCGCAACCTGAAGCTCCACCCGTGCTTCGTCAAGCCGCCCCTCTTCTGGCGTGCACTGCGCACGCGCAATCAGCTCCTCGCCAAGCGCGAGGTCGCGGGCCCGAAGCGCGGCGAGCGCGAGCCCGGCAAACGAGATCGCACCCGGGCGGGCCGCGTCGCACGAGTCGAGCAGGCGTCGAAGATCGGCCAGCGCTTCCTGACCGCGCCCCAGTTCCGCCAGGCACACGATGCGGTTCGCTGCCAGCACCCCCCTAAGGTAGCTGTTCGCGAGGCGCTCGGCGCGACGGAGTCCTTCCTCGAGGTAATCGAGCGCGTCGACGTACTCGCCAAGCTGGGAGAGCTCGTGCGCAAGATTGTTGTAGAGGACGACGTCGAAGCCGTGTCCGCGTGCGGGGCTCGCCTCGCGCAACGCCTGGTACATGTAGGCGAACGCCTCGGGCGACTGCCCGAGCGTGGAATGGCAACCGGCGATCACATTCAGCATCATCGCGCGCTCGGCATGCGGAAGGATCTGCAGGCACTCGTCGCGGACGGCCATCACGCGCTCGAGAGCCGCGCGCGCCGCGCCCTGCAGCCATTCGCAGCGAGCGATTCCGATGTCGGCAAGCACTTCGCCCGTGCGGTCCTCCACCTGGCGCAGGCAGCGGCCCGCCTCGGCAAGCTCCGCGAGCGCGTCGGCCGAGGTCGCGTAACGCATCAGGTAAAGGCCGCGCGCAAGCCGCGCCCAGCCCTCGGCCGTCAGGTCTCCGCGCTCGGTCGCCCGCGCGAGCGCGTCCGCGGCCATCGCGAACGAGCGGCCAGAGTCCTGGTATTGCAGTCGCCACGCTTGCCGCGCGAGCTGTTGCGCCCTGGTTGCGCGTGGACGTCTGGGCGATGCGTTCATTCGCGCCATTTTCCGCAGTGGCTTTGCTCGACGTCAAGCCGAAAATTCCCGAAGGCGGTGGCGAGCCTTGAGCCGGTCATCGTCGTTGGCCGCCAAACCGCCGCGGCAACGCGACAGCCCGCGCCGCGCTAGAATGTCGGCGAGCGACGTCGATCGAACGTTCGCGCTTGTCTGCCTCGCGCGTTTGGCCATGCATCTCGTCTGCCCCCGTTGCACCGCCAAGAACCGCGTCGCGGAAGAGCGCCTCGACCAGGGTCCGGCGTGCGGCAGTTGCGGTGCCCCGCTCATGCCGACCGAGCCCGTTGTGCTCGGAGACGACACGTTGGCGCGTTACGTATCCGGCACGGAGATGCCGGTCGTCGTCGATTTCTGGGCTGAATGGTGCGGTCCTTGCAAGATGATGGCGCCCGCGTTCACAGCCGCCGCCACAAAGCGGCCGCACGTGCGCTTTGCCAAGGTCGACAGCGACCGCGCGCCGCAGGCGGCAAGCCGGTACGGCATCCGCAGCATTCCGACGCTCCTGCTGTTCCAGCGCGGGCAGGAACGCGCGCGGGTGTCGGGCGCGATGTCAGTCGGTCAACTTCTGGGCTGGATCGACCAGAACCTGGTGCGCTGAGCGGCGCCTCGAAACGGCTCGTGCGGCGCTCGTCGCCGGATTTGCTTTAAGGAACCGGTCGCCGCCGCCTTCATGTTCTGACCTCGCGCAACCTTCGACCGCGTAGCCGCTCGCATCGCAGGCTCGCTTTGGTAGGCTAGTTTGCTGTACCGGAAACAACCTTCGAAAGTGCTCGCGAGAAACCGCACGATGCTTCGCTGCTCGCCTCGCCGGTCACCTAACGCTGCCTCGACTCGCGCCTTGCCTCGCGCGGTCTTCGCTTACTTTGCGCGACGGTTGCAGTGAAGCTGCGACGTTCGAGCGGTGGCTGCTGACCGCGGCTAAGATAGGGTATTTCCGGTACACCACACGGGCCCGACGGCGCTCGACGTGTAAAGCTGCCTGATGCCGGCCGAGGAGCGCCTCACCGCCTTCTTCTGCGAGCAAGCACAGCGTATCTTCCAGGCGGCGCAGGAGCTTCGCGCCATGGTCGATGGCAACGGATAGGCCGACGCCCACGTGGCCGCCATCCGGACGATCGAGGCCGCGGCCGATACCATCGCGCGCAAGAGCTTCCTCGCCACCGGCCTTGGCGATCCCGTCTCGACAACGCACACGATCACCGGCGCGATCGTCGGCGTGGTCGCCGCACGCCGCGCCTCGGCCATACGCTGGCGCGTCGCGACGCGCATCGTCTACGCGTGGGTGCTGACGCGGCCTGCCGCTGCGAGCATCGGCGCCCTCGCCTACGGCGCGCCGTCGGCTTCGTCCGCTGACGCAGTTACGCGCTCTCGCCAGCCGGCGCGCCGCAGAGCGACCGAAGCGCTCCGGTGGCAACCCCCCCGCTACTCCGGCTGCAGCGTCGATGCCACCGGTAGCGGCTCGGCGACGACCGCCGCGGCGTCGAGGACGCCCGCGCCATGTCGCTGCGTGTTCCAGCCGGATGGACGCTGCGCGGTCTTGCGCAGCACGTGCAGAAACGCCGCGACGCGCTGCCACTTCTGCGGATAGACGGTGTCGAGCGACGCACCCCAGCGGGCGAACCAAAGCGCGGCGGTCCCGGCGACCAGCGGCGTCGCATAGGATGTGCCGCTGCTCTCGCCGTAGGGAAAGCTGTAACCATTCCGGTAAGCGGCCGACGCGACGCGAATCGGCTCCGCGGGTGCGGAGATGTCCACCTGCGGTCCGCTGCAGGACGACTGCCAAACGTTGAGTCCGGGGATCGTACCCGCGACTGCAATCGAATGCCGCAACCGCGCGGGTGCAACGACGCCGAAGAAGTGCTGGCCCGCGGCGGCAACCACGATGACGCCATTTTCGTAGGCCTCGGCGAGCGCCGCCTTCACTTCGGGGAGCGGAAACAGCGTGATGCCCTGGCTGATCGTGATCACGCGGCACCCGGCGTCGACCACGTGTTGGATCGCTGCCGCAAGTCCCTTCTGCTGGTCGTCGACGAGAATGCTGTTGGTATCGCGGATCGGGACGACCTGCACACGAGGGGCAGCGCCGAAGAACGGCCGATCGGGCGCATTCGCATCGCGGCCCGCGAGCGTGCACAGCGTGCGTGTACCGTGAAACGGAAAACCGTCGGCGTGCCCCGGCTCCAGCGCCGAAAGCGGATCCTCATCGCCGTGGTCGAAATAGTTCCCGTCGAGATCGGTGCGCACGACGGGCGAGGTGCCGCTCTGCCAGGGCCCGAGCGCAGGCTGCTCGGTGTAGCCTGTGTCGATGTGGCCCACGCGGATCGACGCCCACGCGCCGCTGTCCACGCCGCCCAGCGCGTCCCACGCGGCTGGCAGATTGACCTCGCGAAGATGCCAATCGAGCTCGCCCGGCAAGGTCGCGGGTGCCGCGGCCATGAAGCGCGGCACGAACTCTGGCTCCGCGCGGGTCGCGACACGGTTGCTTCCGTCGCCCGCGTTGATTGCACGCACGCCGCGGGCGCCCTCGTCCCGCAGCGCCTTGCGGATCGCGGCGGTCGGCGTTCCCGGAAACAGGCGCTTTGCAACATGCGGGGCGAGCAGATAGCGCTCGCCGCCGATCGCCTGCAGCACGCTCGACGGTTCCTCGAGACGCCTCGCAAGCCGTTGCTCGAACGCATAGACGTCGGCGTCCGGTACCTGGATCTGGAACGTCGTGCGCATCACGTGCTCCTTCCGCGAGGGATTTCGTCGGGAACGGTGGCCGGGAAGCTCGGCTTGGCCGCCGCGTGTACGAGGCGCACGCCTAGCGTCGCGAATGGGCGGCGGCCCCGCTTGACCCGCGAAGTCTCGCGGTTGCAGCCGCGTCGAACGCGATGGCAGCGGCAGTGCCGGCGGTGGCCACAGTGCCACCGTGCGGCCGGGAGCCGATCCGGCCCCGCTTTGCCGGATTGCCCGAGTCCGCCTGCGCCGCCGACGCGCCGCAACCTCGACGCCGCGTCCCGGGCTTGCCCGGATATTTCACCAGGCCGCCGATTCCGTGAAGCCCCGAGCCATGCCAACCACTTCGCACCCTTTACGGGCGGAGCAAGTTGCATGGAAGGGCTGCGCGGTTTTTTGACGGTCGTCTTGCACCTGGCTCGGACTTGCTCTCCTCGCCAATCGTCGCTGCTATTGGCGTCGTCGGCTGCGCCCGATCCAGGCCGCAAACCGCCGCGCCAAATTCCCGCGCCCCGGTGAAACATCCGGGCTAGCGGGAGCCGGGCGCGAGGGCCTGCTCGACCTCGGCAAATGTCGTCGCGACTTCGCTGATCTGCAGCGGTTCGCCCAGCTGGCGCGCGATCTGCGTCACGGAAAAGATGCCGCAGATGCGCTCGTCGCCGCCGGCGAGCGATTCCACGACGAGCGCATGGTGCCGGCCCGCCTCGCGCAGCGAGGCGACCACATGGCCGACCTTCGCGGCCAGCACGTCGCGCAAATGGTAGGCGACGACCGAGGCGGAGGGCGTCATCACGTCGGCGACCTGCAGATCGTCGTGCCGCACGCCGTGGGCCTGGCTCGCGCGCAATGGCCGCTCGCCCAGGATATCGGTCGCGGTGATGAGCCCGAGCACGGTGCCCTCGGTGTTCAGCACGAAAAGCGACCGCACGCCCCGGGCCTTCATGTAGTTGTTCGCCTCGGCGAGCGGTGCCGACGCGCCGATCGTCACTGCGGGAACGCGCGCGAGATCGGTCATCACTTCGATCGCCGGCGAGTCCGCCGTGACACGCACCGGCGGCGGCTGCGTCAGCAGCGTTCCGCGCGGTGCCAGCGGATGCGAACTCAATGGGTGGTATTGGCGCATGACATCCCTCTCGACGACCGCTCACAAGCCTCGGAAGCGGGGCTTCACTAGCGAGTTTACCGCGACACCGTGCCTGCCCGCGATGAGCGCTGCGCCGCGCGCGGCACCGCTACCGTTCCGGGGGTCAGCCGGCGGCTTCGGCCGGGATCGCGCGCACCGACAATACACCCTCGATAACCGCGATCGAGTCGACCACGCGCTCGTCGACGGGGGAGTCCACGTCGACGAGCGTGTAGGCCATTTCTCCGCGGGACTTGTTGACCATGTTGTGAATGTTGAGTCCGGCCTTGGCCATCGTCGAGCTGATCTGGCCCAGCATGTTCGGCACGTTGGCGTTCGCGATCGCGACGCGATGCGGCGACTCGCGCGCCATGTCGACGCTGGGAAAATTGACGGCGTTCTGCACCGTGCCGTGCTCCAGGTATTCGCGCACCTGGTCCACGACCATCACCGCACAGTTCTCCTCCGCCTCGGCCGTCGACGCACCGAGATGCGGCAGCGCGACCACATTCGGCTGCCCGATCAGTGCCGCGCTCGGAAAGTCGCAAAGGTAGTACTTGAGCCGTTGCGCGGAGAGCGCGGCTAGCACGGCGGACTCGTCGACGACCGCGTCGCGCGAGAAATTGAGGAGTACCGCCCCGGTCTTGACGAGCGCGAGGCGCTTCCCGTCGATCAGATTGCGGGTCACGGGCAGCAGCGGCACATGCAGCGTCACGAAGTCCGCGTGCTTCAGCACGTCGTCGATCGAATGCGCGCGCCGCACCGTCGACGGCAGCCGCCACGCCGCGTCGACCGTGATCTCCGGATCGAAGCCGATCACCTTCATGCCGAGCTTGATCGCGGTCTCGGCCACCAGGCTGCCGATCGCGCCCAGACCGATGATGCCGAGCGTGCGGTGCGGCAGCTCGACCCCGGCGAACTGCTTCTTGCCGTCCTCGACGCGCGCCTCGAGGTCGGGCGCCTTGGCATCGAGGCCGTCGACATACCGCAACGCCGGCACGATATTGCGCGCGGCGAGCAGCAGCGCGGCCATCACGAGCTCCTTGACCGCATTGGCGTTGGCACCCGGCGCATTGAAGACCGGCACGCCGCGCTCCGACATTGCGGTCACGGGGATGTTGTTCGTGCCGGCGCCGGCGCGGCCGATCGCCTTGACGCTCGCCGGAATGACCATCCCGTGCATGTCGTGCGACCGCAGCACGATCGCGTCGGGTTGGTCGACGGCCTTGCCGACCGTGTAGCGAGCGCTCGGGAAGCGATGCAGGCCGTGCGCCGAGATCTGGTTCAGCGTCAGGATGCGATAGCGCGTCGTCATGGAGGACATCCTAACCGTGCGCGCGCTCGAAATCCCGCATGTAGTCGACCAGCGCCCGCACACCTTCGACCGGCATCGCGTTGTAGATCGACGCGCGCATGCCACCGACGGAGCGGTGACCCTTGAGCTGCACCATGCCCCGCTCCTTCGCACCTTTGAGGAACGCGTCGTCGAGCGACTCGTTGGCGAGCTTGAACGGCACGTTCATCCGCGAGCGGTCCTCCTTACGCACCGGGGAGCGGAAGAACGCGCTGCCGTCGAGATAGTCGTAGAGGAGCCTGGACTTGGCGATGTTGCGGGCCTCCATTGCCGCGACGCCGCCCTGCGCGAAGAGCCATTCGAATACGAGTCCGGCGATGTAGATCGCGTAGGTCGGTGGCGTGTTCAGCATCGACTCGGCCTCGGCCTGCTCCTTCCAGTGGAACGCCGAGGGGCAGATCGGAAGCGCGCGATCGAGCAGGTCGTCGCGAACGATGACGATCGTCAGCCCGGCCGGTCCGATGTTCTTCTGCGCACCCGCGTAGATCACGCCGAACCTGGCGACGTCGATCACGCGCGACAGGATGTGCGACGACATGTCGGCAACCAGCGGCACGCCGCCCGTGTCCGGCGTCCAGTGGTACTCGACCCCGCCGATCGTCTCGTTCGTGCAGACGTGCACGTAGGCGGCATCCGGATCCAGCTTCCAGCTCGCGCGTGGAGGCACGTAGGTGAAGCTCGCGTCCTCGGCACTCGCGGCGACGTTCACCCTGCAGTACTTCTTCGCCTCCTTGAGCGACTTCTTCGACCACTCGCCGGTGTTGATGTAATCGGCCGACGACTTGCCGTGGAGCAGGTTCATCGGGACGATCGCGTTCTCGGCGATCGCGCCGCCCTGCAGGAACAGCACCTTGTAGCTGGCCGGGATCGCGAGCAGCGTGCGCAGGTCGGCCTCGGCCTTGGCGGCAATGCCGATGAACTCCTTGCCCCGATGGCTCATCTCCATCACCGACATGCCACTGTCATGCCAGTCGAGCATCTCGGCCGCAGCCTTGCGCAACACTTCTTCGGGGAGCACGGCAGGGCCGGCACTGAAATTGAACACGCGCATGGCGATTTCCGGAAAGAGAACGGGACTGCTGCCCGAATTGTAACGTGTGCGAAGCGGGCCTCATCCGGGCCCGCGTCACCGGGACGGAACTTCGAGCAAACGACGGCAACGGTCGTGCCCGGAAACGAAATGACGTGCGCGCCATCGGACCGCAATCCGCACGTGGCATCATCGTCGGATGGCCAACGAATCGACCCGCTCGACCATGCGCGCGCCGTTCATGCCGCGCTTCACGCTGACCCCGGCCGCCGTCGTAACGGTCGCACTCGCCCTCTTCTGGCTGCTCTCGGCGGTGGTGGCGATCGAGAACTACGGGTTTCGCTATCCCGCGTTCGACCAGTTCCGCAACTATCGCTACTACCTCGCGTTGCCCTTTCCCGAAAACGTGCTCCAGCTCGAGAACGGGCACCGGCCGATCCTGCCCGCGCTCGTGCGGCTCGCCGAGGTCGAGTGGCTGCAGGCGAACCAGCTGCTGCAGCTCGGCGTAGGGCTCGCGTGCGCGCTTGCGGCGCTGACGCTGATCGTGGTGACGATCTGCCGCGACCAACGACTCGTGGTTCCGGAGCGCGCGGCACTCGTGCTCGGCGCCACGCTCGCGCTCTTCTGGCTCGGCAATGCACGCATGCTGATGCATGGCAACGAGTCGCTGCAGACGTATTCCGTGCTTCTTCTCACGATACTGGGCGGGTTGGCGCTGCAGCGCGCACGCGACACCCGGCCGTTGCGTTCGATGATCGCTGCCGCGCTCTGCTGCGCGGCTGCAACGTTCTGCTTTGGCACGGGCGTCGCGTCGTTCGCCGCGCTGTTCGTGGGCGGGTGGCTGGTGCGCATGCCGGCGCGTAGCTTTGCGGTGCCCGCGCTTCTGCTCGCGCTGTCGCTTGCCGTCTACGTCGGTGGACTTCCCGGTCACGATGGCGTGCGCCACTCCTTGCTCGCGCATCCGCTGGACAGCCTCGGCATCGCGCTACGGTGGCTCGCGGCACCGTGGATGCAAGCCTGGCTCGGTCTCGCGCCGCCTCCGCTGATCGAATGGATGCCCGATGCCGTTCGTCGGCAACCCTTCGGCCGACTGGTCGTCGACTCGGCGGGCGCGTTGGCGGCGCCTTGGGGCCCGCGCTGGACGATGGACGCGAGCCTCGTCGTGGGCGGGATAGGCGCCGCCGCGTTTGTTGCCACGGTCCTGCGTTCGTGGCGCGCTGGCGCGTCGATGTCTCCGGTGCAACTTCTTGGCGTCCTGCTGGCGACCATGGGCGCGACGATCGGAGCCTTGCTGTCGGTGAGCCGCCTTCCGCTGTTCCGTGAAATCCCCTCCCAGATCTTCGCGGACCGGTACCTGCCCTGGAACTGCCTGTTCTGGCTGGGACTCGCGCTGTCCCGTGCGGGGCGCCCGCAGCACGCACATCCGCGTCGCATCGTCGCGCTTGCGATCCTTGCGGCGGTCGTCCTCTACCCGACGCATCGCGTCTATGCGGGCTGGAGCGAAGTCGTGCACCGGAACATCGGGCAATCCGCGATCGCGGCGCAACTCGGTATCTGGGACCCAGAGCGGTTTCCCGATGGACCCGACGCCTCGCGCGACGATGTGCAGGCGACGCTTGCGATCCTGCGCGAGCGCCGGCTGTCGATGTTCGCGGAGCCCGGCGCCGCGCTCGAGCGCGAGGGCTTCCGTGCGCCTGCCACGCTGCCGCCGGCTCTTCCCGGCGCCCATGCGCGCGTGGTCCGCTCGTTTGCCGACACGGCGGGCGGCGGCACGGTAAGCGCACTCGAGGGCGCGTTGCCGGAGGGTGCCCGGCCCGCACCCGATACGCTTCTCGTCGTCATGGGTCGCGATGATGCGTTCCGTGGTCTCGCGCGACCGAGCTTCGTTGCGCATTCCAAACGCCCGCCGTTGCGCATCGATCGGTCGCGCCGTAACGGCTTCGACGGCTATGCGCGCGGGGACCCCTGCGCGCCGATGACGCTGATCGTGCTGACCGACGGTTTCACGCCGCAGGCGACGATCCCGGTGCAGCCGCCGCCTTCGTGTGGAGCCCTGCCCGCGCCACCGGGTGCGGACGTTCCCGCCGCACGCTGAACGCGGAGGCTCCGAGAGCTCCTGCGCGGCAGGCGCAACATCCATCCCTAAGGCCGCGACAATCGTCGGGCAGCGGCACGCTCGCGGCGAACCGCCCGCGGCCGGGAAGGGTGCGCCGCGGCGGCGCGATCCGCTCACCCCTCGATGCGAAAGCCCACTTTGAGCGTCACCTGATAATGCGCGACCCTGCCGTCGACGATGTGCCCGCGCGTTTCCGTGACCTGGAACCAGTCCATGTGCTTGATCGTCGTCCCTGCCTTGGCGATCGCATTGCGGATCGCCTCGTCGGAGCCGTTCGGCGACGTGCCGACGAGTTCGATCAGCTTATAGGTGTTCGCGGACATCGTTTTCTCCTCCGAACATGAATTGGGAAGTTGCCCTCGAGGGGCGGCGGGCGCGTCCGCCATTGTGCCGCAGCGCGGCCGCTTCGCCTTGAAGCGACGGAGTGCGACATCCGGCGATGCGATCTCGCCCCGTCGTTCGTGCTGCCGCGACCGGGCTTCACGCGCGGCCCCGAGGCAGCGCGCTGCTCGCCGCTCGCCGCTTGCAATGCCTTGCCAATCGGCACGGGCCGGCTGCAGTATGGCGGCACCGTTCCAGCGTCGATCCGCGATGCGTGCACTGAACCGCCTGCTTGCCTTTGCGCTGATCGTCGCGACCGTGACCGGCTGCAGCGGCGGTACGCGACCCGACGCGGCGCGCGACGGTGGCGACGACCCCTTCATCGTCCGCGGTCAGGTCAGCGTCGGCGGAATGAGCGGCAACCCGGCACCGATCCCGGGACCGCGCTGATCCGGTGACGATCGCGCAATGCCGCCGTCAGGAGGGGGCGAGCAGGTAGCTGCGGCTGTCCTCGAGGAAGTGCGGGCCCTCGTCGGAGCGGACCGCCGTGCCCACGCCTTCGGCCGTCAGCACCTCGAGCAGCAGCGCGTTTTGCACTCCGCCGTCGATGATGTGCACGGAGCGCACGCCCTCGCGCACCGCCTCGAGCGCAGCCGTCACGCGCGGCACCATGCCGCCTTGCACCGTGCCCTCGGAGAGCAGCGCCTCCACATCGGTCGCGGTCAGGATATACGCGAGCCTGCCCTGCCGATCCAGCACGCCGGCCACGTTGGTCATCAGGATCAGCTTCTCCGCCGCGAGCGCGCGCGCAAGCCGGCTCGCGAGCAGGTCCGAGTTGATGTGGTACGCGGTGCCGTCGGCGCCGACGCCGATCGGCATGATGACGGGAATGAAATTGCGGGAAAGCAGCAGGTTGACGAGGTCGGTGTCAATCGCCTCGATGTCACCGACGAAGCCGAGGTCGGGTGCCGGCTGGCCATCGTCGCCGGGCGCCGCAACGCGCCGGCGGGCGCGAATGAACCGCCCGTCCTGCCCGTCCAGGCCCACCGCGCGGCCGGAATGGCGATTGATCAGGCCCGTCAGCTCCTGGTTCATTTCCTCGAGCGCCATCTCGACGACGTTGAGCGTCTGCGCGTCGGTGATGCGGATGCCGCCATGCCGCTGCGCGACGAGCCCCATCTGTCGCATCAGTTCGTCGATGCGCCAGCCGCCGCCATGCACGACGATCGGCTTCATGCCGACGAGACGCAGCAGTGCGACATCGCGCGCGAAGCCCGCCTTGAGCGCCGAATCGGCCATCGCCCCGCCGCCGAAGCGGATCACGAGCGTCTTGCCGTGATATGCGCGGATGTAGGGAAGCGCTTCGGCGAGGATGCGGGCCTTCGGATTGGCGGCCATGGCAAAGATGCGGGAGGATCGGCCGCCATGTTAACCTGCGCCGCCGCCGCGCGCGGCACGTACACAGGCGCGCGGCACGTACACAGGCGTTTTGCAGAGGTGGCGATGACTCTCTTGCGGATACTTGCAGCCGCGGCGATCGCAATTGCGGGCGCGACGGCCGCGCTGCCCGCCGAAGCGCAATCTCCGGGTGGACCGGGCGGCGGCGGACGGGGGGGCGGCGGACCGAGCGGTGGGACGGGCGGGCCCGGCAGCGATCCGAGGAGCGTCGTTCGCGGCGCCGCGCCTGCCACGACGGGTTCGCCAATGGTGCAGGTGCAGCTCGACCAGATGGAAGACGCGCTCAGGCTGACGCCCGAGCAGCGACCGGCGTGGAACACCTACGCCGACAAGGTCGTCAAGCTGATGGACGATGTCGCGCGCTCGCGCCTGCCGGCGCCGCCCGCGCAAATCGACGCGCCCGCACAACTCGAGCGGCTGACCGACACCGCGCGCGTTCGCCTTGCCGCAATCGAGGAGATCGCGGAAGCAGGCAAAAAGCTCTACCCGCTGCTCAGTAAGGAACAGCAGGCGCTCGCGGATCGGCAGCTCGTGTCGATACTCGCGCCGGCACTCGGCGGTTCGCCCTCCGGCAGCTTCGGTCCGTCGCGTGGGCGTCCATGACCGATTTTGCGCGAGTGCATCGCGACGCCGCCACCGACGCGCGTGGCGAGCGTGCGCTTGACGGAGCGCGTGCGTAGAATCGCAGCGGAATCACGCAGACGGCAAGTCGCCGAACGACTGCCGCCCCCATGGAGAGATCGCTCGTGCCACGCACCTCGACCGCCCTTTCCCTGCTCCTGCTGACGCTCGTGGCCTGCGCGCCGCCTGAGCGGTTGCCAGGAGCGCTTGCGCCGCCCAAGGACGCCTCTACGGTACGCGGAGCGCCCGCGCCCGCTCCTCCGCAAGCCGCCGCGCCGCAGGCGCAGCCGGCGGAGCGGGCCGCGATCGTCGTGCCGGCCGACGCGATCTACGTCTGCGTGCACGAGGTCAACGGCACGCGGCAACAGACGGTGATCGAGTTTTCGCCGAAAGTGTACGACCTCTGCAAGCGCCACCCCGAAATGGGACCCTGCCAGTACGAGCGGAACGCCTGCCGCAAGAGTGGCGGGCGCGTCTTCGCGGCGAGCGGCAAGGAGATCACGATGCAGACCGAGGCCGAGTACGACCGCAAGGTGAGACGCGTGACGTTGCGCTCGAACTGACGTCGTGGACGAGATCGCGAAGCTGCGCAAGAGCTACGAGCGCGCCGAACTCGACGAAAGCCACGCGAACAGCGTGCCGCTGCGACAGTTCGAGCAGTGGCTCTCGGAGGCGATCGCCGCCGACGTGCCGGAGCCGACCGCGATGACGCTCGCGACCGTCGGAGAGGGCGGCCGGCCATCGACACGCCCGCTGCTGCTCAAGGGCTTCGATGCGCTCGGCCTCGTCTGGTACACGAACTACGAAAGCCGCAAGGCGACGGAGCTCGCGGCCAATCCGCACGCTGCGCTGCAGTTCCACTGGATCGAGCTCGAGCGCGTCGTGCGCATCGAGGGCACGGCGACAAAGGTGAGCGCCGAGGAGTCGGACGCGTATTTCGCGACGCGGCCGCTCGATTCGCGCATCGGCGCCTGGGCCTCGCCACAGAGCCGCGTCATTTCAAGCCGCGGGGTGCTGATCGCCAACGCGGCGAAGTTCGGCGCGAAGTTCCTGCTCGATCCGCCGCGGCCGCCGCACTGGGGCGGCTATCGGCTCGTGCCCGACCGCTTCGAGTTCTGGCAGGGCCGCGCGAGCCGCCTGCACGACCGGCTGCGCTACACGCGGCAGTCCGACGGCGGCTGGCAGCGCGAGCGGCTCGCGCCGTGATGTCGCGCTGACGTCCGTCAACCGCCGGGAAGCCGGGCGCGCAGCGCCCGCACTTCGCGCTCCAGCCGCTCGACACGCTCGACGTAGCGAAGCACGACGCAGACCGAGTGCGCATCGTCCAGCGCGAAGTCGTGCCGTACGCGGTACGCGGCGCGCGCAATGACGATCGCCTCGCTGCCGAACACGACACCCGTCGCCTCGACCGACATCGGCAGAAGTGCGCCCTCCTCGATCAGTTCGCGCAGTTCGTCCTCGGAGAAACCGCTCGCTTCGATGAGCTCGGCGAGCGTCACTGCGCTACGGGGCTCGAGGATCCGCGCGTCGTCGACTTCATCGGCCATCGGCCACCTCCTGCTCGAAATGGGCGCGGGGATTGAACGTCGAGCGCTCCGCCAGCTGCCGGTACAGCGCCCGCTCGGCGTCGTCGACGAGCGTCGGCACGACGATCTGAACGGTAGCGTAGAAGTGGCCAGCGGTTCCGTCGGTCCGCGCGAGCCCGCGGCCGGCGAGCCGCAACTGCTGGCCCGCGCGCGAACCTGCGGGTACCGTAAGCGCAACCGTTCCGGCAGGTGTGGGCATCTGCACCGTCGTGCCGAGCACCGCTTCCCAGGGTGCGAGCGGCAAGTCGAGATGCAGGTCGAGGCCATCGACGCGGTAGACGCGGTGCGGCTGCACCTCGATGTCGAGATAGAGATCGCCGGGCGGGCCGCCATGGAGGCCGCTGCCGCCTTTTCCGGGCACGCGCAGGCGCTGTCCGTTGGTAACGCCGCGCGGGATGCGCACCTTGGTTTGCCGGCGCACGCGGTGGCCGACGCCCCGGCTGTCGTATTCGGGAACGGTGAGGTCGAGCTCGACCTCGGTGCCGTGGAACGCCCGTTCGAGCGTGATGCGCACGGCCGCCTCGTAGTCGCGCCCACGCGCAGGCTCGTCGCGCGAACGTGCACGTCCGTGCCGTCCGGCGAACCCCGCGAAGAGGTCGGCGAGATCGATGTCCTGGAACGTACCGTCGCCGCCGTCGAACCGCATGCCGCCGAACGCCTGCTCCCAATCCGGTGGCGGCCGGAACTCCTGTCCCGGCGCGTGCCGTCCAAGTTGGTCGTAGGCGGCGCGCTTCTCGGGGTCGTGCAACGTCTCGTACGCCTCGGAAACCTCCTTGAACTTCTCCTCGGCGCCGGGCTCCTTCGACACGTCCGGATGGTATTTGCGCGCGAGCTTGCGATACGCGCGCTTGATTTCGTCGCCGCTGGCGGTGCGAACGACGCCGAGCGTCGCGTAGTAGTCCTTGAATTTCATCAGAACGATCCCGCGCAGGGTGCGCAAGCGGATGATGCCGCCTTATGCACCCGCACCGCAATCGGCAGGCACCTTGCGCTAGCCCGGATGTTTCACCGGGGCGCGGGAATTTGGCGTGCCGGTTTGTGGCCGGGATCGGGCGCAGCCGACGACGCCAATAGCAGCAACTATTGGCGAGGAGAGCAAGCCCGAGCCAGGTGCAAAACGGCCGCCAAGACGGCGCAGTGCACCCGTCCAACTTGCTCCGCCGGTGGCGGGTCGCAACTGCTTGGCAAGACTCGAGTCTTCATTAGATCGGCGGCGGACTGGCGAAATATTCGGGCTTGGCCCGGCACCCGCTCGGACCTCGGCACGCCGGTCGCAGTTGCCGGTCAGGCGCAATCGGGCGCACGGGGTGCGACAGGCCACGTCGGCGCGGAAATTCGCGCCGCGCGCATGGCTCGGCAGGGCCGGGACGTATCTCGTCATCCGCCGCGGGATGTCGATGAGGTTCTAAAGCATGAGCACGCCGCCGCGGCCGCGCAGGGCGCGCACGAGCCCGGCCACCGTCCCGCGCAGGTCGAGCCCCGTGTCCTGCCGCAACCGCTTTGTGCGCGCTTCGAGTTCGCGTACCGGGACGACGACCTCGTCGCCGACAGCGGCGAGCGCAACCGTGTTGCCACTCGCGCAGCGCGGCAGCACCAGCACCCGCTCGGCGAACGCCTCGCGCAGCCGGTCGATGCTCGCGCTCACACCGCGGCTGCGCGACAACAGGTTCGTGACCAGCAGACCCTGCTCCGAGAGGCGCTTGCGGCAGCGGCGGTAGAACCCGGTCGAGTCGAGCGCGCCGGGACTGCCGCGCGCGTCGAAGCCGTCGACCAGGATCAGGTCGAAGCACGCATCGGAAGCGCCGAGCCACGCATCGCCGTTGGCGATTGCAACCACGAGCCGCCCGGGATCGTGCGGCAGCCTGAAGAACTGGCGCGCAGCGGCTACGACCTTCGGCTCGATCTCGACCACGGTGAGCGCGGCGCGCGGGCGATGGCGGTAGAGGAACTTGGATTGCGATGCCGCCCCGAGTCCGATCAGCAGCGCGTTTCGCGGCCAGTCGCGCTCCGGGCGCAGCAGCAGCGACAGCATCATGTCCTGCGTGTAGTCGAGTTCCAGCGCGAACGGTCGCTGGATGCGCATCGCGCCCTGGATCCAGCGCGAGCCGAAGTGCAGGTAGCGAACGCCCGCCTGCTCGCTGATGTCGATCGGCATGTTCGTCGAAGGCGCGGTGCGGGGAGTGAGGCGCGCTGCCGGCGAACCGACCCTGGTGCGGACTCACTCGAGCTTGATCTCGCCGTCGAACTTCACGTTGAGCTCGAGGCCAGGGAGTTCGAGCGTCATCGTCAACGGGAACGCCTCGTTGCCGGCGATCGCACGACTTTCGAGCGCGCGCGCGACTGCGTGCTCGATCTCCCGCTGCGAACCGATTCCTACGAGTTTCAGGAACTTGCGGATGCTGAGGTTGAAGGTTTCTTCGTTCATCGCGGCCTTCGCGGTTGATGCAGCGCATTGTAGCTGCCGGACACCAGGCGGTGCGGTCGGCGCCATGCGGCGGGTCGGCGGTTCCCACGGGCCACCCCTGGCTTGGCACCGGCCGCGCTGGCCGGTGGATTTCAAAGCGGCGCATGTTATGCTATCGTCATAGTGCGCCGAGGGGACGCAGGGACGCCGAGCATGAAGATCCGCACGCTGGTCACGCGCCGTCGTTATTTCGGCGTCGATGCGCTTGCGCTCCGCGAGTCCGCCGGCCGCGTCGCTCGCCGCGTCGTCGGACTTCCGCCGGAGCGGGCCCGAGTGAGTGGCAGGCAATTGAAACGCGACTTTGGCGTCGACACGGTCGAGGGCGAGGCGCTGGTTTCGCGACTGGTTGCCGGTGGCCTCGTCAAGCCTCATCCCGAGCGTGAAGGCGACTTCCAGGTTACGCAGCGCCTCGTCGAGTTCGCCGCCGCCCGCGTCGTCGAACCGCTGCCGCGTGCCAAGGCGAAGCGGCTCGTCGACCGCGCCTGCAAGCTCGCCGAGAAGATCAACGCCGACTGGACGCGAAATCCGCTCGCGATCGCCGCGATCGCGCCGTACGGCCGCTACCTCACGAATACGAGCGAGCTCGCCGAGCTGCGACTCGGCGTGGTCACCTGCGCCCGCCCCGTCACCCGGCTTTCGCGCTGGCGCACGCTGCAGGGCGAGAAGGAAGGCGCGGCCGACATCCGGCACGCGTTCGAAGCGATGAGCTCGTTCGTGCGTGTCACGCTCATCACCGACGTCCAGACATTGCCGCGGCCGTTCAGCGTCGCCTGGGAGGATCGGGCGCTCTGACGCGCGGACGGTGAGCGCGGCGCGCACGCGCGTGCCCGGGCGCCGGTATTGGTAGGATGGCGGTCCTTCGATCGGGCAACCGCCATGTCCCCCCTTCGTTTCACGGCGATCGCGATTTGCGCGCTCCTTGGCTGCGGGCCGCTCGTGGTCTCCTCCCAGCCAAGCCCGGCCACCGGTCCCGAGGTGCCCTCGCTCAGGCTTCCGGAGGGAGCCCGGCCGCTTTCCTATCACCTCGCGCTGACCGTCGTGCCCGGCGCGGCAAAGGCGGCGGGCGAGATCACGATCGACGTCGTGCTTTCGCGGCCGCATCCAGTGCTGTGGCTCAACGCCGAGGCGCTCAACGTCAGTTCCGCTGTGACCGATGCCGTCGGCGTCAAAGCGAGCTTGCTTGGCGCGCATGATCCGTTCGTCGGTCTCGCGTTCGATCCGCCCCTGCCCGCTGGCCGGCATCGGCTGACCCTCGTCTTCGAAGCGGAACAGAGCCGCAACTCCTCGCGCGGTCTCTTCACGATGGAGCAAGACGGCGCGTGGTACACGATGACGCAGTTCGAGCCGACTTCGGCGCGACGCGCGTTCCCCTGCTTCGACGAGCCCGCGTACAAGGTGCCGTGGACACTTTCGCTCACCGTCCCGCGCGACGTCGTCGCCGTCGCGAACACGCCCGTTGCCGCCGTCACCGATCTGCCGGACGGCATGAAGATCGTCAGGTTCGAGGCGACGCGCCCGTTGCCGTCGTACCTCGTCGCCTTCGCGGTCGGCCCGTGGGAATTCGTCGATCTCGGCCGGATCGGCATGCAGCCGACGCCGACGCGCATCGTCGTGCCGCGCGGGCGGGCGGGCGAGACGGGGTTCGTGGCGGGCGCCTATCCGGAGCTCTTTGCCCGGATCGAGCGCTGGTTCGGGATCGCGCATCCCTATCCCAAGCTCGACCACATCGCGATTCCGCTCAACGTCCCCTTCGCGATGGAGAACGCGGGACTCGTCACCTACGGCGAGTGGGTTCTGCTCGCGAAGCCCGAAGCAAGCTCGCCGCGCTTTCGCCGCGTTGCCTCGGGGATCGGCGCGCACGAAATCGCGCACCAGTGGTTCGGCAATCTCGTGACGCCGACGTGGTGGGACGACATCTGGCTGAACGAAGCGTTCGCCACGTGGTTCGCCGAGAAGATGGTGAGCCAGTGGCACCCCGACTGGGAGCGCGGCTCGCGGCGCGTGGTCGAGCGCGCCGAGGCGATGGAGGCGGACGCGCGCGCATCGGCGCGGCAGATCCGCGAGCCGATCCGCGCCTCGGGCGACATCAAGAACGCGTTCGACGGGATCACCTACCAGAAAGGCGCAACCGTCATCGCGATGTTCGAGGGCTGGATCGGCGAGCCCGCGTTTCGCCGTGCGGTGCAGCGCTATCTTGCCGCCCACCAGGACGGGAACGCGACCGTGCAGGACTTCCTCTCGGCGCTGTCGAAGGCGAGCGGCCACCCCGTCGACCGGGCGTTCTCGACCTTCCTCGACCAGAACGGCATGCCGCAGGTCGCGGTGGCGCTCGACTGCTCGGGGCACGGCGCCAAGCTCACGTTGACGCAGCAGCGCTACGCGACCCTCGGCGCGCGTCCGGCAACGGGTGCGCGCTGGCAGATTCCGGTCTGCGTGAAGTACGGCACCAACAACGGTCCGGCGCAGGCTTGCACGCTGTTGTCCGATGCATCGGCAACGATGCGCATCGGCGGGAGCTGCCCGTCGTACGTATTCGCCAATGCGGGCGGACGCGGCTACTACCTTCCCGATTATCGAGGCGACCTGCTCGCGCGCCTCGCCGCGAACCGCGGGGCGCTGACCGTGGCCGAGTCCGCAAGCCTGATCTACGACCTCCGCCCTCTCGTATCGAGCGGAGCGATAACCGCGGCGCAGGCGCTCGCATGGGTGCAGGCGGGAGCCCGCGGCGGCCAGCGCCAGGAGGTCGTCGCCGCGATCGAAGTCGCGACTTTCATCCGTGACATCGTTGTCGGCCCGGACGAGCAGGCCTCGTTCCAGGCATTCGTGCGCACCGTGTTCGGTCCGCGGGCGCGCAGGCTCGGCTTCGCGCCGAGCGCAGGCGAAAGCGACGACGACCAGCTGCTGCGGCGGGCGCTGCTCCGCTTCGCGGGACCCTACGATCCCGAGATCGCGGAGGAGGCGCGCCGTCTCGCGCTTGCCTGGACCAGGGATCGCAGCACGATCGACCCGGCGCTCACGGAGATCGTGCTCGTCATCGCCGCACGCACGGGCGACGCGGCGCTGTTCGATGCGCTGCTCGTCGAGGCAAGGACGACGACCAAGCTTTCCGACCGGCGCGACCTGCTGGTCGCGCTGTTCTCGTTCGGCGAACCCGCGCTCGCGCGCCGCGGCCAGGCGCTGCTGCTCGACCCCGGCCTCGATATCCGCGATCTTGTGAGCGCCCACTGGGGCAGCCTGCGCTCGTCGCCGCCCGAGCCCTACTCGCAGGAATTCCTCGTCGCGCATTTCGATGCGTACGCAAAGCGGGTGTCGGCGGACCAGCCGGCGACATGGCCGTTCTTCGCCCAGGGCCTTTGCAGCGCCGATGCGCGATCCGAGGTCGAAGCATTCTGGCGCGGGCGCACCGCGCGCTATCCGGGCGCGGAGCGGAACGTGAGCCAGACGCTCGACGCGATCGAGATCTGCTCGCAGGTGCGCGCTGCGCAGCAGCCGTCGGCCCGTGCGTATCTCGCGAAACCGTAGGAAGCCGCAGCAGCCCCTGGGATCAAAGCGCGAGCGCGACGCGCGTGCCCTGCTCGATTGCGCGCTTCGCATCGAGCTCCGCCGCGACATCGGCACCGCCGATCAGCACCGGCGCGATCCCGGCCCCCTGCAGCGCGGGCACGAGATCGCGGCGCGGCTCCTGACCCGCGCAGATCACGACCGTCTCGACGGCGAGGAGCTGTGGCTGCCCGCCGACGCGGACATGCAGACCGGCATCGTCGATCTTCACGTACTCGACCCCAGAGAGCATCTTCACGCCGCGGTTCTTGAGTAGCGTGCGCTTGATCCAGCCGGTCGTCTTGGCAAGACCGTCGCCGACCTTGGCCGACTTGCGCTGCAGGAGCCAGACCTCGCGCGCGGGAGCAGGCCGCACTGCTGCGATGACGCCGCCCCGCGCCTGATATGCGCGGTCGATGCCCCATTCGGTGAGGAACTCGCGCAACGCCGGATCGGTGTCCGTGCCTGCTTCTCGTGTCGGGAGCGTCTGCGGCCCGTGCGACGACCCGCCGTCGGCGGCATGCGAGAGCAGTTCGGCCACGTCGAAGCCGATGCCGCCGGCGCCCATAATCGCCACCCGCGCACCTGCGGAACGACGACCGCTCACGATGTCCGCGTAGCTCGTGACCTTCGGGTGGTCGATACCGGGAATCGACGGCGTACGCGGCTCGATGCCCGTCGCAAGCAGAACGCGATCGAATCCCGCGAGGTCGTCCCCCGCGACACGACGATTCAACTCGACCTGCACGCCGAGGCGATGAAGGCGCGCACCGAAGTAGCGCAGCGTCTCGGCGAACTCTTCCTTGCCCGGAATGCGCCGGGCGAGGTTGAACTGGCCGCCGATCGAATCGGCGGCATCGAAGAGCGTGACCCGATGCCCGCGCTCCGCCGCCGTGACCGCCGCCGCCATGCCCGCCGGACCCGCGCCCACCACGGCAACGCGCAAGGACTTCGCAGCCGGCCCGGTCGCGAGTTCCGTTTCACGGCACGCGTACGGATTGACGAGGCAGCTTGCGAGCCTGCGCTCGAAGACGTGGTCGAGGCACGCCTGGTTGCAGGCGATGCACGTGTTGATTTCCTCGGCGCGGTCCGCGGCAGCCTTGGCGACGAAGTCCGCGTCGGCAAGCAGCGGCCGCGCCATCGACACCATGTCGGCGTCTCCGCGGGCGAGAATCGCCTCCGCGACGACCGGGTCGTTGATGCGGTTGGTGGTGACGAGCGGAATGCTCACTTCGCCCTTCATCCGGCGGGTCACCCAGGCATACGCGGCGCGCGGCACCAGCGTGGCGATCGTCGGGATGCGCGCCTCGTGCCAGCCGATCCCGGTGTTGATGATCGTCGCGCCGGCAGCCTCGATCGCTTTCGCAAGCGCGACCACCTCCTCCCACGTGCTGCCGCCTTCGACGAGGTCGAGCATCGACAGCCGGTAGACGATGATGAATTCGCGGCCCGTCGCCTCGCGCGTGCGGCGCACGATTTCGATGGCGAAGCGGACCCGGTTCTCGAAGCTGCCGCCCCATTCGTCTTCGCGATGGTTGGTGCGCGGCGCGATGAACTGGTTGATCAGGTAGCCTTCGCTGCCCATGATCTCGACGCCGTCGTAACCGGCGCGCTGCGCCAGCGCCGCACAACGTGCGTAATCGGCGATCGTCTTGCGCACGCCCCAGCGGGTGAGCGCGCGCGGCTTGAACGGGCTGATCGCACTCTTGATCGCCGACGGCGCGACCGCGAGCGGATGGTAGGCGTAGCGCCCGGCATGCAGGATCTGCAGCGCGATCTTGCCGCCTTCCCCGTGGACCGCCTCCGTGATGACGCGATGCCGCGCCACCTGCCACGGAAACGACAGCTGCGACGCCTTGGGCTCGAGCCGCCCCGAGAGGTTGGGTGCGATGCCGCCGGTCACGATCAGGCTGACGCCGCCGCGCGCTCGCGCCGCGTAGAACGCCGCCATGCGCGCGAAGCCGTCGGGCGCCTCCTCGAGGCCCGTGTGCATCGAGCCCATGAGCACGCGGTTCTTGAGCGTGGTGAAACCGAGGTCGAGCGGCGACAGCAGATGGGGATAGGCGGACATCGCGAGGGGTTAATCGTGGATTGAGTGGAAAGCGTAGCGCATCGAACCGGACCTCTCGGGAACCTGTCAAGGCAAGCGCGAAGGCGCCCTACTCGGCAAGGTCCGGCATCGTGAAAGTCGCCGGCAACCCCAGGACGAGCGCCCTTCGCTGCTCCGGCGCGAGGCGCACGAGCGGCGGGCGGACGGTGGCCCACTTCTCGTCGCCGGCGAAATGCGCGATTGCGCCCTTGAGCGCCGCCATCATCGGGAACCTGGCAAAGACGCCGCGCACGGCGTCGAGCGCAGCCTGCTGCACCTCTGCGTCCGGCTGCTGCCAGGAGGCGAACAGGCGGGCGATCGGTCCGGCATTGACGTTCGCGAGCGCAGTAATGCAGCCCGCGCCACCGCCGCGCAGCGTGGCGAGCAGGAAACTCTCGCTCCCCGCGAAGACCTGAAAGCCATGCGGCTGGAAGCGCGCGAGCATCGCCTGCGTGTTGCTCCAATCGCCGCCACTGTCCTTGACGCCCGCGATCGTGCCGGGATAGGCCGCGAGAAGGCGCTCGATCAGCGCGAGCGTGATCGGAACCTGCGAAACCGGCGGGATGTGATAGAGGTAGATGCGCAACCGGGCATCGCCGACGCGCTGGACCACTTCGGAATAGCTTGCGAAGAGCCCGTCGTCGGTGACGTTCTTGTAGTAGAACGGTGGCAGCATCAGCACGCCGGCGCAGCCGTGGGCGACCGCGCGGCGCGTCAGCTCGACCGTGTCGGTGAACGCGCAACAGCCGGTGCCCGGCATCATGCGCTGCGGCGGCACGCCCGCCTCGATCAGCGCGTCGAGCAGTTCGATCTTCTCCGCCACCGACATCGAATTGGCTTCCGAGTTGGTGCCGAACACCGCAAGGCCGGCGTCGTTGGCGAGCAACCAGCGACAATGGCGTGCGAGCCTTCCGGCATCCGGCCGCAGGTCGGCGTGAAACGGGGTGACGACCGGGGCGAAGACGCCCCGCAACGGTAGCTGCGGTTGCATGAATGACCCTTGCTGCCCGACGTTCTCGATGGGCCCGATTATCCTCCTTCGCCGGGTCCGGAGGCCCCCGCGGCGGAGGCAAGCGCTTTTCGAGTGGCGCGCGTCAGGGCGTTCGCCGCTTTGGCGCCGGTGCAGCCCGCCGCATTGCGTGTTTCGAAACGCGAACCGAACGCGCCTGTCGCCGACCCGCGACGTCCGGGTCAATCCCCGACGGAAGCGACCGGCGGCGCCCCATCCTTCAGGTCCGCCGCGATTGCGTCGATGGCCGCGAGCACGATGTCCGCCCGCGGGACGTCGGCGTGCGCCATCAGCATCGTCCACGGCAGCCGCCTCGGCCGAGGGATTGCGGCCTCGAGATGGTCGACATTGATGTAGCCCAGCAGAATCCCCCCCGGGGCGACCTGGTCGCGCGCAAGGAGTTGCCCGTCGTTGTGGCGATCGATCTCGGCCAGGCGCCCGTGCGTGAGCGCCAGAACCGGCGAGACGCGCGCGGCGTCGGGCAGCGCGACCAGCGCGTAGACCGGCATCGTGAGCGCCCGGCCATGGTCGCGCCACCATGCACGGCGCACCTCGGGACGCAATCCTTCGAGTTCATCGCCGGCACCGGACTCGCAGCGCAGCAGCGGATTCGACGCGACGGCCGCACGATACAGCCCGCGCAACTGATCGGCGAGCGGACTGCCGTTGAAGGCGCCGGCGACGCCGATGACGGCGGCAACGCGCTGGGCAAGATGCGGGTGCAGGACCATGGCCGCAAGCGCGTCGAGCACGCCCTTCGAATGTCCGACGATCAGAAGCCGGCGTCCGTCGTCCGGCAATTGTCCGATCTGCAAGGCAAGCTGCGCCGCATTCGCCTCGACACTGCCGCGACCGCCAACGTCCAGCAACTGCGCCTCGAAGCCCGCGGCGCGCGCGGCCGCGATCACGTCGGCGAACGTGTTGAAGCCCGGGACGCAGCTGGACAGGAAGCCCGGCACGAATACGAGCCTGTACGCGTCCGGCTCCGCACGCGGCGGCAACGATGCCTCGCGTTCGCCGGCGAAGCGCTGCAGCGTACTCGCGCAGCGATCGCCCGCCATGCCGGCGCGCGCGCAGAGCGCCGCACGGTACTCGCCGCGGAGGTCGCGCACGGCCGGTTCCCCGGCATCCGTCGCCGGAAGCGGCGGAGCGACCGAATCGTCATGCCTTATCGAGGAGCGGATCGCGCAGCTGCCGAGAAGCAGCACCGCGGCAGCGGCCGCCGCGAGGCGCACGAGAACGAGAGCGAAACCGGTATGCATCACGCGAGAAGGAACATCGGACCGGAATGACAAGAACGTCCCGGCATCCCGTTTCGTTGTCATGGCGGCTTGACTCCTGCCTTGGACCGCGGCGGACGCCACGACGATCTCAGCCGCGCGCCGCGGCGAGCGCCTTGGCGTCCAGCTCGGCCCAGCGCTCGAACCGCTCGGTCATCGTGTGCTCAATCTCTTCGGCGCGCGTGCGATCGGCCTTCTGCATCGCGACATCCTGCCTGTGGTAGTCGGGCGCCGACATCTTCGCGGTGAGCGCGTGCTGCTCCATCTCCAGCGCTTCCAGCTCTGCCGGCAACGCATCCAGCTCGCGCTGCTCCTTGAACGAAAGCTTGACCCGCTCCCGCTTGCGGTCGCCCTCGCGTGACCCGGCGGCCGGCGCCGGCGACGCTTTCTCCAGGGCCGCATCGGCCGCCTGCGCGGCCGGCTTGGGCCGCTGCGCGAGCCAGTCGCTGTATCCGCCCGCGTATTCCTGCCAGCGGCCACCGCCTTCCGCGACCAGCGTCTGCGTGACGACGTTGTCGAGAAAGCGGCGATCGTGGCTCACGAGCAGCAGCGTGCCGGCGTAGCCCTGCAGCGTGGCCTCGAGGAGCTCGAGCGACTCGATGTCGAGATCGTTGGTCGGCTCGTCGAGAACCAGCAGGTTGGCAGGCTGCGCGAAGAGTCGTGCCAGCAACACCCGGTTGCGCTCGCCGCCAGAGAGCGTCGCCACCGGCGCCTGCGCCCGCTCCGGCGGAAACAGGAAATCGCCGAGATACGAAAGCACGTGCTTGCGTCCGCCCGTGGTCTCCACCCACTCCGACCCCGGCGCGATCGTGTCCTGCAACGTGCGCTGCGGGTCGAGCTCCGCGCGCAGCTGGTCGAAATAGGCGACCTGAAGCTTTGTGCCGAGGCGGACCGTCCCTTCGCTCGGCGGCAGTAAGCCTTGGATCAGCTTCAGCAGCGTCGACTTGCCCGCGCCGTTGGGTCCGATCAATGCCAGCCGGTCGCCGCGCAGCACCGTGAGCGAGAGATCGCGCACCGGGACCTTGCCGTCGAAGCGCCGCGTGACGCGATCGAGCTCGGCGACGAGCTTGCCCGAACGCTCGCCGGCGTCCAGCGTGAGCCTGACGTTGCCCAGCCGGTCGCGCCGCGCCGCACGCGCAAGCCGCAGCGCCTCCAGCCTGCGCACGCGTCCCTCGTCGCGCGTGCGCCGGGCCTCGATACCCTTGCGGATCCACGCCTCTTCCTGCGCCCAGAACCTGTCGAACTTGCGATTGGCGACGGCCTCGGCCGCGAGCTCGTCGGACTTGCGCGCTTCGTAAGCCGCGAAGTTGCCTGGATAGGAGCGCAGGAGCCCGCGGTCGAGCTCGACGATGCGCGTCGCCACGCGATCGAGGAATGCGCGGTCGTGGGTGATCACGATGCACGTACCTCCGCGCATGAGCAGGTCTTCCAGCAGCGTGATCCCGTCGATGTCGAGGTGGTTGGTCGGCTCGTCCAGCAGCAGCAGGTCGCTCCGTTGCGACAGCGCGAGCGCAAGCGCCGCTCGCTTGCGCTCGCCGCCGGACGCCGTGGCCGGCGACGCCGCCTCGTCCAGTCCGAAGCGATGCAGATACTCGACGAGGCGCGCCTCGCGGCGCCAGTGCTCGCGCTCGTCGTGCATCCGCTCCCTGCGCTCGATGAGGCCGCCGCGCAGCGAAAGGCTTTCGCGCAGCGACGAAGCCGGCGGCAGCAGCGGTTCCTGCTCGACCAACGCCACGCAGAGGCCGTCGCGCCGTTGCAGCTCGCCGTCGTCGAGCGTCGCCTGCCCGGCGATCACCTTGAGCAGCGACGATTTGCCGGTGCCATTGCGGCCGATGAGCCCGATGCGCTCGCCCTCGTGCACCGAGAGGCTCGCACGATCGAGAAGCGGGTGCAGGCCGAAGGCAAGCTCGGCATCCTGGAGTGTGAGCAACGCCATGGCGACAGCATACCGCGCCCCTGATTGGCACGATCCTCTACACTTGTGCGATCTCTCCCGCACGCGTCCCTACGCCGATGACTGCCGAACTCTCCTTCCTTTCGCTATCCGAGCTCGCTTCGTTGCTGGCCGGCGGCAAGACCTCGTCCCGCGCAATCGTCGAGGCCTGCCTCGCGCGGATCGACACGCTGGACGGCAAGCTGCATGCGTTCGTCGAGGTCTGGCACGACGACGCGCTCGCGCTCGCGGACGCCTGCGACCTCGAGCGGCGCGCGGGGGTCGCGCGCGGTCCGCTGCACGGAGTCCCGATCGCACTCAAGGATCTGTTCCACGTGCAGGGACGGCCGACGACCGCGGGTGCGGTGAGCTGGCGCGGCCGCATCGCCGATCGGACCGCGACCTGCGTGCAGCGGCTGCTCGCGGCCGGCATGATCCCGCTCGGCAAGACGCACATGGTCGAGTTCGCGTTCGGCAGCTGGGGCACCAACGAGCCAATGGGCGCGCCGCGAAATCCATGGGACCCGATGACCCATCGTGTGGCGGGCGGATCTTCGAGCGGGTCTGCCGTCGCGGTTGCGGCCGGGTTGGCGCCCTGTGCGCTCGGCTCCGACACCGGAGGCTCGGTGCGCATCCCCGCTGCGTTGTGCGGACTGACGGGACTCAAGGTGACCTACGGCACCATAAGCCTGCACGACGTCGTGCCCCTGTCCGGCTCGCTCGACTCGATCGGCCCGATCACCCGCACCGTTGACGACGCGGCGCTGCTCGCTGCGGCGATGGCGGGATTCGATCCGAATGACCCGGCCACGCGCAACATGCCGCCGTTCGAAGCCGCCGCGGTGCGCGTGCGCACACCCGACCTGCGCGGTCGCCGGATTGCGGTGCTGCCGCCCGAACAGTTCCCCGAATTCATCGATGCCGCGGTCGTCCGCGCCCGGGACGACGCGATCGCCGTCTTGCGCAGCTTGGGCGCGATCGTCGAGAACGAGCCGTTTCCCTTCGACTTCCAGGCACTCGGCCTGAAGAACGGCCGGCTGATCGCTGCCGAAGGCTACGCGTTGCATCGCGCCTACATCGAGGACGAGGCGATCCCGTTTGACCCCGGGGTGCGCGCGCGCATGCTGGGCGGAAAGACGACGAGCGCGGCGGACTACATCCACGCCATGGAGGAGCGCCGTAGAGCGGCCGCGCACTTCGCGACGTGGATGCGCGAGCATGACGCGTTGCTGACGCCGACCGTCCCCTTTCCCGCGATTCCCGTCGGCGACGTGGACGAATCGGTCGCCCCGATGGCTATGTTCACGCGCGCCGGCAACTACCTGGGCGCATGCGCGCTGTCGCTTCCGGCCGGATTCTCCGCACAGGGTCTGCCCGTCGGCGTGCAACTCGTCGGCGCACCGCACGCTGAAGGCACGCTGGTCGAGATCGGGTGCGCCTTCCAGCACGGGACCGATTGGCACCGGCGGAATCCTCCGGTGGGACGCGAGCCGGGCTAGCGAGCGCCGATCAGTCCGATCGCCGTCACGAGCATCGCGAGGATCGCCTTCAGCAGCGATTCGCCGGCAATGAGCCCCGAGGCAATGGGCACGCAATAGTTCGCCTGGCTCGGGTCGTCGATGCGCCGCCAGATCAGCACGAGAATCGCGCCGATCGTGAACGCGAGCGCATTGCTGAAGAATACGACCCAGCCGAGGCCGAGCCCCATCGCGGACGGCAGGAAGCGCCGCGCCTTCGGCAACAGCTTCTCGAGCACCGGGAGCAGCACGCCAACGAGCGCGCCGATCAGGATTGCATAACGGGCGGACATCGGCAGGCTTTCGAGACCGCCGGAGAGCACGCGCGCAACCGCGACCCAGGTCTGCGTCGCGGGCAAAGGGTACTTCTCGAGCGCCGCCTGGTCGGGCACCATCAGGTACCACGCCGGCACGATTGCGAGCGTGCCGAAGAACACTCCGAAGAACTGCGCGAGGAACTGCTTGCGCGGGTTCGCGCCGAGCAGGTAGCCGCTCTTCAAGTCGGTCAGCAGGTCGGCCGACGAGGCCGCTGCGTTCGCGCCCGCCCCGGCCGACATCAGGTTGTGCGTGATCGACGCCTGCGTCCCGACGGCGGATGGCGGCGAGATGAGCGCGAACAGGAGTTGCATCACCTTGCCCATTGCACCGACCGGCGTCGTGTCGGTCTCGCCCGTCGAGCGGCAGGCCACGAGCGAGAGCACGAACGACATCAGCACGGCGATGATGCCGGCCCACCACGAGATGCCGAAGGCGATGAGCTGGATCGCAACCAGCGCGATACCGACCGGAACGAGGCCGGCCACGAGCCAGGACGTCGGGACCTCGATCTTCGCCATTGCGCGGTCGACGTCCGCGGCCGGCTGCGAAGACGCGCCTTGGCGAAACACGCTGAACGAGCGGACGATCGTGCTCCATTGCAGCGCGAGCGCCGTGAGGCTCGTGAACACCATCACCGCGGTGCCGCCCCACAGTGCCCAACGCACCGCGTGGAAAATCGCGCCGCCGCCAACCATCGGGATCGATGCGACATAGCCCGCCACGCCTGCGTTCTGTGCGTCGACGCCGGCGAGCCAGGGCGCGATCACGAAATGCAACAGCGCGGAGGCGACGAGCATCGAGAGCGAGACGCGCAGGCCGACGATCATGCCGGCGCCGATCAGGAGCAGCGACGGCTCGAACGCGAATCCGACGACGGGCTTGCCCAGGATCGGCAGGATGCCGTGTTCGGGAACCTGCTCCGGCAGATGCACGTTGAAGAGGTGATCGCGCATCCACGCGAAGAAACGCCCCAGCGCGACGAACTGGTCTTCCGCGGTGTTGAGCACGCCCACGACGGCGCCCGCCACCATCGCGGCAACCAGCGCATACGCACGACGCATCGCCTCACCGCCGCGACTGTAGAGGCTGCGAAGCGTCGTGGCCGCAGCGATCCCGGACGGGAACGGCAGCTGCTCGTGATTGATCATCTGCCGCTTCATCGGAATCGCCATGAATACGCCGAGAAGGCCGGTCGCGAGCGTGAACGACGCGACGATCCACCACACCTGGTGCTGGTGCGACGGGTCGAGGATCAGAAGGCCGCCGAACGCCGTCGCGATCGTCGAGCCCGTGGAGGCGCCGGCCGCCGATGCGGTCGACTGCATGCAGTTGTTCTCGAGGATCGACATCGGAGTCAGCCGGCCGCCGGAGGCACCACGGAACAGGTTCCAGATGACATACGACAGCACGCAGGCGGTAATCGCGACGCCGAAGGACCAGCCGACTTTCATCGTCGTGTAGAGGTTCGACGCCGACATCAGCATGCCGAGCACCGCGCCCATTGCGACGGCACGGAACGTGAGTTGCGGCATCCGGTCGCCCTGGTAGACCTGCGTGTACCAGTGCCGGTCCTTCTCCCGGGAGGTCGCGCCCTCCCGCAGCGGCGGCAGCTCGGGCGGAACGCCATCGAACCCTTCGGCTTTCTTGGCGATCGGCAGCGGAGCAGCGTCGTTGGCCATTGCTTTCCTCGTCAGGGCGGCGGCGCCGGCGCGGCGGACGCGACGGGACCGCGGCGGGAATGCGGCTTGTGCAGCGAGAGGGTTTCGGACCGCGAGGGCCGCCTGGTTGCGGTCAAAGTTCTCTTGTCCCGGCGCGCGATCGCTGTGCGCGCACGCTACCACGGGCGCGCGGCACCCGCCAGGCCGAGGGCCCTTGCACCATCGCGCCTCGAACTCGCGCGACGCCGCCACGCTCATCGCGCCCCCCGGCCTATACTTGCACAGCACGGCCGGGCGACCCGCGCCGGAATCGTCAACCTTCCTGAGGCAACGATGGCCGTCACAGTGGCCGCGCCCTACGCCGGCGTCTTTCCCATCGCCCCGACGCCGTTCACTGCCAGCGGCGATGTCGATCCCGACGGCCAGCGCCGCGTCCTCGACTGCATGATCGACCAGGGCGTGGACGGCATCTGCATCCTTGCCAACTACTCGGAGCAGTTCCTGCTGACCGACGCCGAGCGCGAGGCGCTTGCCGAATTGTGCCTCGCGCACGTCGCGGGACGCGTGCCCGTGATCGTCACCATCAGCCACTTCAGCACGCGCATTGCCGCCGAACGTGCGCGGCGAGCGGCGAAGGCCGGGGCAAAGATGCTGATGCTGATGCCGCCCTACCACGGCGCGACGCTCCGCGCGGACGAAAAGGGAATGCTCGAGCACTTTGCGCGCGTGGCCGAAGGCGGCGGCATTCCGCTGATGGTGCAGGATGCGCCGCTTTCCGGCGTCGCGCTTTCGGTGCCGTTCCTCGTTCGGCTCGCACGCGAGGTGCCGCTCGTGCGCTATTTCAAGATCGAGGTGCAAGGCGCTGCCGGCAAGCTGCGCGCGCTGATCGAGGCCGGCGGCGACGCGATCGCCGGTCCTTTCGATGGCGAGGAGTCGATCACACTGATGGCGGATCTGGACGCCGGCGCGACCGGGACGATGCCGAGTGCGTTGCTGCCCGATCTGATCAAGCCGGTGCTTGCACACCATCGCGCGGATCGGCGGCGCGAGGCCGCCGAGGCCTACGCGCGCATCCTGCCGCTCGTCAATTTCGAGAACCGGCAGTGCGGTTTGCGTGCGACCAAGACGGTGATGATGGAGGGCGGCGTGATCGCGAGCGACCGAGTGCGCCATCCGCTCGAGCCTTTGCACCCCGCGACGCGCGCAGGCTTGCTCGAGCTCGCGCGCGAGGCGAATCCGCTGGCGCTGCGCTGGGGCAGGTAATCGCCCGGAAGCGCGCGAATCCCGGCAGGCCCCGATCGCGTCCCGCAGCGGCCCTGCGTCGGCCGGCATGTGGCCGCCGGCGTACGTCCTCGCGTCGCCTTCGCGTGCGCCGAAACGCCGTTTTTCCGCGCCGCGCTGTAAGGTCTGCCACCCGCGTGCCGACCGAAGCATGACCGGCACGTGCGCGGCCGGAACGACCATGGAAGAGCCTTGCCCGACGTTGCGCTGATCGCCGTGAACGCGCTGTGCCTCGCGCTGATCGCGGCGCTCGGCTTCGCCGCGCAGCGCGCGAGCCTATGCACGGTCCGCGCGGTCGAGGAAGTGATCACGTCGCGCAGCGCGTACATGCTGGCGAGCTTTGCCAAGGCAGCATTGTGGGCGAGTGCGATCTACGGTGCCGTCATGCTGGCCATGCTCGACCGTGGCGCCGGCTTCCAGGTGCATGGCTCGCTGTTCCACCCGCTGCTCGGCGGCTTCGTGTTCGGCATCGGCGCCGCCGTGACGGGGGGTTGCGCGATGTCGGTGCTGCAGCGGCTCGCCGACGGCGACCTGACGATGGTGCTGACGCTGCTCGGCCTTGGTATCGGCATGCTTGCCTGGACGCTGCTCGATGTCGCGATCGGCCCGGCGCCGCTCCTGCGCGCGCCGGTTGCCTGGCACGGCCTCGGCAGCGCGACGCCGGCGATCATTGCGCTCGTCGCGCTGCTCGCGGTGTTGGAAATCGTGCGGCTATGGCGCTCGCGGCCCGCGGGGACGACGTTCTGGCAACAGGTGACCGCGTCGCAATACCGTTTCTCGACGGCAGCGTTGATTATCGGCACCCTGGGCGGCGTGCTGTACGCGCTCAAGGGCGCGTGGTCGTACACGAACTACCTGCGCAGCGCGATCGAGGCCGTTCCGCGCCACGGCGCGGCACCCGGCTCCTTCGAGCTGCTGCTGCTGGCGGCGCTCTTCGGCGGCATGGTGGCCGCCGCCGTTCAGCGCGGGACGTTCCGCTGGCGCTCGGGAGAAACGCGTGCCCGGTGGCGGGCACTGGCAGGAGGCACGCTGATGGGCATCGGAGCGGCAATGATTCCGGGCGGCAACGACACGCTGCTGCTCACCGGCCTGCCGACGCTTTCGTGGCACGCACTCGGCGCATATGCCGCGCTGCTTGCCGGCGTCGCCGCCACGTTGCTCGTGCAGCGACGGGCCGGCGCGCCGCTCACGTGCCTCAATTGCCGCGGCGATCGGTATCGGGAAATTTCGCCCGCATCGATCGGCACCGCGCCGGACGAGAATCGCGCGTCGGTCGCGACGCGCACGGCCTGACGCCTGGCCGGCAGGAGGAAGCTACGCGCTCCGTGCCGGTAGCGGAAATGCGAACGCCAGCCGACCGAAGGCCCGGCCCCAGCGATTGGCGATTTCGATGATGCTGTCGGCTACGCCGGCTTGCATGCGTGCGGCCGCGAGAATCGCGTCACGGGTAATGCCTTCGGGCAGCGTCGACTCGCTCGCCCGTGCCAGGCCCTTCGACTGGTCCTGTGCGAGTTGCCCGAGGATGTAGGCAAGCGAAACCTGGCTCACGAGCGCCTGGTTGGCGCCAAACGCGAGCATCGCGAGCGCGGCTTCGGAGGATTGCCTCGGGTATTCGAGCGCGCGCAGCGGGTTTGCCGCCTGCTCGTTTGCCGGGGACTCTGCGTCGCGGGTGGGGGCGCCGACTGCGCCCGCACCCTTTTGAGGCGTCGGTTTCATCGGGTCTCGTAGTGTATTGTGCAATGCACCATACGTGAGATTGCGGCAAAGGTCAAAGCTTCAAGCGCTGCTGTCGTCGAAAACGTGCACCGGGATGGCCAATTCGTGCTAATAGGTTGTTCCGCATCGGGTTTCGCCGAACCGAGTCGACGGCTCCCATGCACCGGAAACACAACCACCTGACCGACCTGCGCGGCGCGAGCCGCATTGCGATCGACGCGACGACCGGCCTCACCGATCTCGTCGAGGCGCTGCACACGCGTATCGCGACCACGCCCACCCGAATCGGCGGCCCGCTGGTGGGCGGCGCGGTCAACGGCATCACCGGACTGGTTTACCACGCGATCCGTGGCGTGACGCGGGGTGTCGGACGCGGCATCGACGCCGTGCTCTCCGAGCTCGGGCCGCGGCTCGGCGAGATCGAGTCTTCGAAGACACGGGACGCGCTGGTCGCGGCGTTGAACGGGGTGCTGGGCGATTACCTCGCCGATAGCGGTAACCCGCTCGCGATCCGCATGCAGCTGCGTCGTGACGGCGCGCCGCTCGACCTCGCGCCGGACGCCCTTGCTGCAATCACTCCGGCGCCCGGAACGCGCGTCGTCGTGTTGGTGCACGGTCTTTGCATGAACGACCGGCAATGGACGCGCGGCGAGCATGATCACGGCGCGGCGCTTGCGCGCGACCTCGGCTGGTGGCCCGTCTACCTCCACTACAACAGCGGCCTGCACATCTCGACCAACGGCCGCATGCTGACTCACGTGCTCGAGAGTCTGACCGCGGCGTGGCCCGCGCCGGACATCGAGTTCGCGATCGTCGCCCACAGCATGGGCGGTCTCGTCGCCCGCGCCGCGCATCACTACGGCACGACAGCGGGTCATGAATGGACGCGCCGATTGCGCAAGCTGATCTTTCTCGGCACGCCGCATCACGGCGCGCCGCTGGAGCGCGGTGGACACTGGATCGACGTGCTGCTGAAGTCAGCACCTTACGCGGCGCCGTTCGGGCGCCTCGGCCGGATCCGCAGCGCCGGCATCACCGACCTTCGTCACGGCAGCGTGCGGGACGACGACTGGCAGGGGCGCGACCGCTTCGCGCACGGTGCCGACCTGCGCGTTCCCGTCCCGTTGCCGGACGGCGTGGACTGCTGCGCCATAGCGGGAACGCTCGCGAAGCGCGGGGATGTGCCATCGCCCGACGCGCTGCGCAAGAAGCTGCCGGGCGACGGGCTCGTGCCGGTGGCGAGCGCGCATGGCGCCCATGCCAACCCGCTGCTGACCCTCGCGTTGCCCGAGTCGAGCCGCTCGATCGCGTACTCGACCGGACATGTCGAGCTTCTGGAAGATCAGGGCGTGTACCAGCAGGTTCGGCGGTGGATGGAGCGTTGAGGCTGCGCTGCGCGTGGCCCCTGTCACGATGACCCCGAACGCTGCGCCCCCGCTTTCCGAAGCGGACCTTGCCCGCCTCGACGCACTGCTCGCCGACGAGACTTTGCGCGAGCGGGCGCTTCCGCTCGATGCGCTGCAGGGAATGTTCTGCGCGCTCGCGATCGGCCCCGATGACGACACGCCGGCGGCGCGCTGGCTTCCCGCTGCACTCGGGGACGACCCGGACCGCCAAGCGCCGGCCCACCCGGCGGAACTCGTCGATCTGCTCACGCGCTTCCACGACGATACGGTCGCTGCCGCGCGCGCCGGCACGTTGTCGCTGCTGCTCTACGAAATGCGTCGCGGCCGGCAGGACTACGCGACGTGGTGCAAGGGCTTTGTTGAAGGCGTCGAGCTTTCGCAGGCCGGCTGGTACGAAAGTGCCGACCCGGAGGAGGTCGAGGAGCTGCTTTTCCCGATCCTTGTCGTCGCCGACGCGCTTACCGAGGGAGACCGTCGAGCCTACAAGCCTGCCGAGTGGCGCAAGCTTCTGCGGGACAGCGAGCAGCGCATTCGCGGCACCGTAGCTCGCCTGCGCGACTACTGGGAGATCGTGCGTTCACCGCCACGGACGATCCGCCGCGAGGGCGCGAAGGTCGGCCGCAACGACCCGTGCCCGTGCGGAAGCGGCCGCAAGTTCAAGCATTGCCACGGGTCCTAGCCCGGATGTTTCACCACGCCGCAAATCGCCGTACCGGATTTCCTCGCTCCGGCGAAGCAACCATGCCCGCGAGTCCCCGCGGCCGTCGCGCCCGCCGCAGCGTTGGCGTGGGTGCGATCAGGGCCACCCGGACATCCGGTAGGCGCCAACCTCGTCGCGATCCCATATGCGCTGGCGGCGCTCGAGGTCGTGTACGTCGACGGAACCGCGCAGGAATCGCTCGCGGCCCAGCCGCTCCCAATCCAGCTCGCGTTCCCCGCGCGCAAGCACACTGGTTCGCACGTGTTCCCGCCAGGCAGCGAGCCGCTCGCGGATCCGCGCGGCAACGCGGAGCGCACCGCCCATCGATACCCGCACGACGGTGTGCGCAAGCTCGCCTGCCATCCCACCCGAATGCGGCGGGAACGATGCGATCTTTCGCGTCTCCATATCCGTCTCCTCGTCGTGGTCAGACGGCCCGCGCGCCGGTCGGCAGCGACGCACCCGTGGAAGTCGCGACGTTTGGCGTCAGCAGACCCGTCGCATCGGCTTCGGTGGCTGATGTCGCCAACGGGCTCGACCCGCCATAGAACTCACCGGCCATGCCGACGAGCGCCGCGGCGAAACCACCGATCACCGCGAACGTCACCAGCGTATCGACCAGTCGGTAGAGCGCGCGGCGGCGCTGCGCCGGCGCGATCGGCAGCAACCTCTCCGGCCCACGAATCGCGACTGCCGGGTCGCCGGCGCCGATCGGCGGCGTCGCAGGCGTCTCGGTCTCTGGGCGGGCCGCGTTCACGATCCGGCTGCACCGCGCTTCGGGGATGCCGGCGTTGCCGACCGTCCGGTTTGGTGTTTCAATTGCGAAACATACTGTCATTTCGATTCCCTCCTCGTTTCGCTACCATGGCTGCACTTTATGAGTATGATCGGGGCAGGACAATCGATTTGTTTTCACGCAATATGTGAATTTCTTTCACATTACGATCGATGACCACCCGACTTCCCCCGATGCAGGCGCTGCGTGCATTCGAGGCGGCAGCCCGCGAACGCAGCCTCACAAGGGCCGCGGAATCGCTGCACGTGACGCACGGCGCGATCAGTCACCAGATCAAGGCGCTCGAGTCCGATCTCGGTGTCCCTCTCGTCGAGCGCGCAGGCCGCGGCATCCGCCTGACCGACGAAGGGGAGCGCTTCGCCACAGGCGTACGCACCGCGTTCGCCGAGTTGACGAGGGCCGTGGAGGAGATCACCAGCCTCGCCAATCCCCGGGTCTTGCGCGTGAGCGTCGTGCCGTCATTCGCCGCGCGCTGGCTGCTGCCGCGCATCGGCCGCTTTCTCACGGCGCATCCTGACATCGATCTCGACGTCAGCGCCAACATGGCCAATGTCGACTTCCGGCGCGACGACGCCGACGTCGCGATCCGCTACGGCTTCGGCGCCTGGGACGGCGTGCAGACCGAGCACCTGCTGGACGACTCGTTCTTCCCGGTGTGCAGCCCGCGAATCGCCGGCGGCGTGCCGGAGCGCCCGGCCGACCTCGCGCGCTACCCGCTGCTGCGCGCGGACAACGAACCGTGGAAACCGTGGTTCGAAGCGGCCGGGCTCGACTGGCCGGAGCCGACCCGCGGCCCGATCTTCAACGATTCGTCGCACATCATGCAGGCGGCCGCCGAAGGGCAGGGCATTGCGCTCGGCCGCGCGACGCTGCTCGGAAACGACGAGCGCAATGGCGTGCTCGTCCGGCCGTTCGCGGTCGAGGCACCCGCGCCCCGCCGGTTCTATCTCGTCTATCCGCCGCGCAGCGCGGACTCACCGAAGCTCGCCGCCTTCCGCGCGTGGCTGCACGCCGAGATCGCCGCCGACCGGAAGGCAGACGCTGCGCGGAGAAGTCCGGGGCGTTTGCCGAGCCGCAAGCGACCCCTCGGCGCGTAGCGCCCGGCAAGCCCGGACCGAGCCGCGGCCCGGACGGCCATGTGCCGAACGATCGCGCCGGCACGTGCCACGCGATCGCTCACCGATCCGGCTTCCTTGACGAGCGGACGAGACGCGCTGCATGGTCCCGTCTCGTCAGGAATTGCAGACATCGTGTGAACAGGCGCTAATCGAAGAGCGAAGGCGTCGTCTCGCCCCGCGCCACGGCAGGCGCCGGGCCGAGCGTTGCCGCGGACACGAGCGCCCCGACCCGCACGCCGAGCAGACGGATGCGTCGCGCAAGCGGCACGCGCTTGACGCAGGCGCCGGCCGCACGGCGAATTGCCCGAGGGTCCTGCGTGGGCCAGTCGATCGTCTGGTCCCGCGTCACCGTGCGGAAGTTGTCGAAGCGCAGCTTGATGCCGATCGTGCGCCCCGCGTAACCCTTGCGCTGCAGGTCGGCGGCAACACCGTCGCAGAGGTTCGTGAAGACGCGCCCGAGCTCCTCGCGGTCCCGGATCGCGTGCAGGTCGCGCTCGAACGTCAGCTCGCGGCTGATCGACTTCGGTTCGCTCACGGTGACGATCGGACGCTCGTCGCGCCCCTGCGCCGCCGCGGAAAGCCAGGCGCCGTAGTTCGGGCCGAAGTGCTCGATCAGCCAACGCGGGTCGGCCCGCGCGAGCTCGCCGATCGTGTGGATGCCGAGCGCTTCGAGCCGCGCATTGGCCTTCGGCCCCACGCCGTTGATGCGGCGCGCAGGCAGCGGCCAGATGCGCCGTGCGATTTCGCTCGCCGGCAACAGCGTCAGGCCGTCCGGCTTGTCGAGCTCCGAGGCGATCTTCGCGAGCAGCTTGTTCGGTGCCACCGCAATCGAGCACGAAAGACCCGTCGCGGCGCGCACCGCCTCCTTGATCGCCCGCGCGGCATCCCGCGCAACGAGCCACGGATCGGTCGCATGGTCCTCCACCCGGGCTCCGGGCGGTCGCACGTCGGTCAGGTCGATGTAGATCTCGTCGATGCCGCGATCCTCGACCTGTGGTGCGATCTCGCGCACCGCCGTCTTGAACAGCCGCGAGTGCCGACGATAGGCGTCGAAGTCCACCGGCAGCAGGATGGCATCCGGGGCGAGCGCAGCCGCCTTCATGATCGCCATCGCCGAGTGCAGGCCGAGCGCGCGCGCCTCGTAGGTGGCCGTCGTGATCACGCCGCGCCCGACATACCCGCGCAGTGTCGAAAAGCGACGCTCGACCTGCCCGGTATCGGGATCCACCGTCGGTATCGGCTGATGCCGGCGACCGCCGCCGATTACGACCGGCTTGCCCGCGAGTTCCGGATAGCGCAACAACTCGACCGACGCGTAGAACGCGTCCATGTCGAGGTGGGCGATCAGGCGGGGCGCGGTGTCGGGCATCGTGGCCGCTCGTTGCGCCGACGAGTGTAGCCCCCAGTCGGCCCCGATTTCCAGAGGACGGAAAGCGGCGCCCGTGTTCAGCGTGCGCCGGGTCCTGCACACTCCGGCCCGCCACGCGAAGACCGCAAATGCCTCAACGCGCCGGAATCCGATCGACCGCCGCGAACCACCGCGCGAACCACATCGCGGCCAGCCGCGCGACCTCTTCCAGCGTCCCCGGTTCCTCGAACAGGTGGGTAGCGCCCGGGACGATGACGAGCGATCGCTCACAGCGCATTTGCGCTTCGGCCGCGCGGTTCATCGCGATCACCGGCGCGTCCTCGCCGCCAACGATCAGCAGCGTCGGCGCCGCGACGTTGGCGAGCGCTCCGGCGCCGGCGAGATCGGGGCGTCCGCCGCGCGAGACGACCGCCACGATGTCGCGGCCGAGTTCTGCCGCAGCGGCAAGGGCTGCCGCAGCCCCGGTGCTAGCCCCGAAGTAGCCGATGGGCAGCTTCGCGGCGTCGGGTACGTGCCCGACCCACGCCGTGGCAAGCAGAAGCCGCCGCGTGAGCAGCGCGATGTCGAAGCGCTTCTCGTAGCCCGAGTCCTCGGCGCGCGCGAGCAGATCGAATAACAGCGTACCGATTCCGGCGGCGTGCAGCGTCGCCGCCACCTCGCGATTGCGCGGGCTGTTGCGCGAGCTGCCGCTGCCATGGGCGAACAGCACGACACCCGTGGCGTCTGCCGGTATCGTCAGCATCCCGTCGAGGCAGAAACCATTCGCCGGAATCGCGACTTCCCGGGTGAGTCCCGCCGCCTGCAGTACCGTGCCCATCGCTTCTCCTTGCGGTGATTGCACCGCCTATCCGCGCCAGTGCGCGCGCACGCTGTATTCGTTGTGCCCGTAAGCGACGTCGAGATGGCCATGATGGGCCTTGCACAGCGCCTCGCCGATCCGGTGCGGCAGGTGGATGTCGGAAGTGTGCACCGTCACGCTTTCGGGTTCCTGCTCGATGGTCAGGATCCGGTGCATCGGGTGTTCGGCCTTCTCGTTGGCCTCGATCTTTGCCGCGAGCGCCAGAAGCTCGGCACGATGCTCCTGCACGTACGGTCCGTCGAGCGTCAGATACCCGGCGGGCATCCGGTCGTGGGCGCGCTGACAGGCCGGGCAAAGCACGCGATCCGCGTCATGCGGGGCGAGGTCCCAACACCAGCGTCCATGGCGGTACACGACACCGCATTCCTTGCACACGGTCGGCTCGCGCAGCTTGAGCCGCGCTTGGTAGGGATCGTGGCGCGCGTCGTCGAGGATGCGTTTGATATTCGGACTGCGGCCGGGGGCATTGTGCGCCGGCGAACGGTTAACGGTGCGCTGTGTCATCGTCAGCTCCTGATTGCCGATGGAGAAGACCTCAGGTTCACTCTACACTTTCGGCAATGCCGGAAAATGATCCGCGGCAAAGGTCGTGCAACTCGTTGCCGATTGCGTCGAACGTGGCCATCGATTTCGGCAAGCTCGGCAAGCCGGCCTCATGCCTTCCGCGCCTCCCCATGCCGGTCTGCTGCTGTGCCCACAGACCCTGCCTGCGGTGCGAGAATCGAGCTTCGAAAGGACGCCCCGGCCAATGAGCGCCGCGCTTTCCAGCCTGCTGCAGGCGATCGCCTTCGCCGCCCACAAGCATCGCGACCAGCGCCGAAAAGACGCCGCCGCCTCGCCGTACATCAACCACCCGATCGCGCTCGCGAGCCTGCTCGAGCAGCACGGTGTGCACGACGTCGGCGTGCTGTGCGCTGCGCTCCTGCACGATACGATCGAGGACACCGAGACCACGCCCGACGAGTTGCGGCAGGCGTTCGGCGATGGGGTCGCCGACATCGTGCTCGAGGTGACCGACGACAAGCGCTTGCCGAGGGCGGAGCGCAAGCGGCTGCAGATCGTCCACGCCGCGCGCGCGTCGCGCAAGGCTAGGCTCGTGAAGCTCGCCGACAAGATCTGCAATATCCGCGACATGCTCGATGCACCGCCGGCAGGCTGGCCGCTGGCGCGACGGATCGAGTACATCGCGTGGGCGAGAGCCGTGATCGACGGCCTGCGCGGGACCCACGCTGCGCTGGAAGCCGAATTCGACGCCGTCTGCGAAAACGGGCTCGCGCAATTGCGCCCCCAGCCGCCGCGCACGGAGTGACGCCACCGGCAGCGTGGCGGCGGATTCCCCCTTGCGACTTGGACGGTCGGCGACGCGCCGTCGCACTCCGTCCCGGGATCCGCTACTCGATCTGCTCCGGCGGGATCGGCGAGACCCGGTTGAGGCGCGCTGCGATCGCGCGCTGCACGGTGGCGCGAACGCGCTCCGCAAGCTCGGGAGTCCAGTCCATTGCATCGAATTCGCGCGCCGTCACCCGGTCGCCCTGTGCCTGAACATGCAACGTGCCGGCGCCGTCCGGCACGAAGGAGACAAACACGTCGGTGCGGTTCCCGGGGCTTGCCGTGTTCGTCTGCACGAAGAACGGCACGAAGACGCTGCCGATGCTCGCGAGCGCCTGATAGTCGCCGAGGAACAGGCCGTTCGCGACCGGCGCCTGCGCGAGATCGAACGGGCCGGCGACGCGGCGCTCCGACCACGTCCTGCCGTCGGCCGATTGCGTGAGCCAGTAGTCCACGGGAAGCGTGCTTGCATCCGCCGTGTTGTTGCGCATGTCGTAGTACGTGACGCCGATCATCCCTTCGTCGCGGATCTGCACCGCGGGCACGAAGGCCGGCGCGCTTCCCACGGCGTTGACGCCGACGGGCGCGGACCACGTGAGACCGCCGTCCAGCGAACGCGCGAACGCGATGCCGTCGTGGCTCACGCTGCCGAAACGCGCGTCCTGCCAGACGACCGCAAGCTGGCCGTTGCGGCCCGCCGCGATCGCGCCGAGCGTGTTGCCATCGCGCACGCGCGCGCCCGTTTCCGGATCCCGCGTGCCGACGCTTTGCACGGTGCCGATGACGATCGGCGCCGACCAGGTCGCCCCCCGATCCTGCGAGCGCATGATCGCAAGCTTCGGCGGCGCCGCCCCTTGCTGGCGGCTGTCGAGCTCGGTGAACGACAGGATCAACGTACCGTCGGGCAGCACGACGACGATGTTGTTGATCGTCTGACGCTCGCTCCCGGGATCGTAGACCGCACGCGGCGGCTGCCACGAAACGCCGGCGTCGACACTGCGCGCGAACCAGGTCGGCCCGCGATCGTCGGTGGTCAGCCGGTCCCATGCCGCGTAGACGAAGCCCGCCGCGTAGGGATCGGCGGTGATCGACTCCTTGTCGTTGAACGCATCGCCGCCGTCGCGAATGATCGCGAATGGGGCGCTCCAGCTGCGCCCGCCATCGGTCGAACGGCTGGCGAGCACCGCGCCGGACGAGCCGGGCTGAAGCGTGGCGCCGCTGAATCCGATCGCGATCTGGTAGGCGATGCCATCAGGCCCGAACGTCACCCACGGGTCGGAGGCCCGCTGGAAGTCACCCCCGTTGCCCGCATTCCCTCCGGCGCAGATCGAAAAAGGAACGCTGGTCGTGGCCCAGTTGCGTCCCCCGTCGCTCGAAAAACCGGTCGCGAGGCCGCTCGCCCCGCCGTTGGACCAACGATCCTGTTGCCAGACGCCGACCAGGTTCGACGGGTCGAGCGGATTGATCGCGACATACGGTTCGACCTCGGCGTTGTGGTACGGAACGCCCCCGCCGCTCGGCGTGCAGCCCGCGGCGAAGGGCGACGCGCCGGTGACGCGCACGGGGTTCGCGATGCCGGTTGCCGGCACGTGCGCGCAAAGCGAGACCGCGCCCGAGGGCAGCAGGGGGCACGTCGAACCCAAGGGAGCGCCGACGTGGAACGGGCTTTCGCCCTGGCTCTGCGCGACGCGGTCGCTTCCCTTCGCAGGAGGATCCTCGCGTTGGCCGGCGCCGCGATCAGCGGGCCAGCCGTCGATTGCGGCATGCGCGCCCGTGGCCGCGAGCAACAGCACGATCGCCGCCGGAGGACACCGCAGAGCGTCGAAGATGCGGGCCGCGTGCACGAGGGTCGGATTTCCTGCGGGCCTTGATTCTTGCGGGTCCTGGTGAATCGTGCCGCTCAGTATGCCGCGGTTCGACGCTGTGCACACCCGGCTCTTCAGGCCCTGCGCAACGGCCATCCAGGCAATCGCAAGTGACGCGCCGGCACGACAAGGAGCAGCAAGCGTGTTGCGGATCTGCAGCGGGCGCATTGCAGAGCAGCGCCGAATCGCTTTCAAGCCCCGCACGTGCTGTGGGCGGCACGCTTCTCCGACAATGCGGGGTCGCCGCCGGGTCCGGCACGTCCGTTTGGCGGTGAGCCGTCGCGGAGACCGGACGGGGCACCGTCCCCGGCCGGCCCGATGGCGAAACCGAAATCCGCGCCGACCGGCCGTTGGGCCTCGCCGGGTCGCGTTTTGGCACGAAAATTGGCAGAATCCAGGGTGGCGCACACTATTACCGTCAACGCCTATCGAACATGGAGCCACTGGTACTGACTGTCGACATGGCCGGCCTGCCTCAGGCCTGGGTCGCCCTCGAGGAGGCGATCACCTACCACGCCAAGCAGATGGTGGCGTGGTCGGTCGGCCGCGAGGTGAAGGAATTCCGCGGCGGCTGGCAGCGCAACGGTGAGCGCTCGCGCATCGCGACCCGCTCGGTGCTCGCGATCAAGGGCAGCGGCGCGGGCGTGCATCGGCACGCGCCCGGGCTCACCAACTCGATGCTCTTCGCCCGCGACCGCCAGGTTTGCGCCTACTGCGGGCGCCGGCATCTCCCGCGGGACCTCTCGCGCGACCATGTGACCCCGGTCTCGCGCGGCGGCCGCGACAGCTGGACCAACACGGTCACCGCCTGCCGCAGCTGCAATACGCGCAAGGGCAACCGCACGCCGGAGCAATCGGGGATGCCGCTGCTGTACGTCCCCTACGTGCCGAGCCGGCACGAGCACTTCATCCTGCGCAACCGGCGCATCCTCGCGGACCAGATGGAGTACCTGTTGGCCGGCGTCCCGAAGTCGAGCCGGCTGCACGCGCCGCTGCTGGAATGAACGAGGTTCGCCGCCGCGTTCGCGCTGGCGGTCAGCCGGTTCGTCCCGCGCCAAGCCACGCGGCGCCCCGTACGCCGCTGGAATCGCCGTGCCGGTTGCGGACGAGGCGCGTATCCACGCGGTCGGAGAACACCCACTCGCCCCACAGTTTCGGAACGTTCGTGTAAAGCCGGTCCAGATTGGACATGCCTCCGCCCAGCACGATGACGTCCGGGTCGACGATGTTGATGACATGCGCGAGCGCGCGCGCGAGGCGATCGTCGTAGCGCGCTAGCGACGCTTCGCAGCCGGCGTCGCCCGCTGCCGCCCGCTCGACGATCGCGTGCGTCGTGAGCGTCTGCCCGGTCGCCTTTGCGTGGTCGCGCGCAAGCCCGGGCCCGGAGAGGAACGTCTCGATGCACCCCGCGTGGCCGCAAAAGCACATGTGGCCGGGCCGCTCGTCGTCCCGCGGCCACGGCAGCGGATTGTGGCCCCACTCGCCGGCAATCCCGTTCGGCCCGTCGAGGACGCTGCCGCGTACGACGAGCCCGCCACCCACGCCCGTGCCGAGGATCACGCCGAAGACGACGTCGCCGCCCTGCCCCGCGCCGTCGGTTGCCTCCGAGAGTGCGAAGCAATTGGCGTCGTTCGCGAGCGCGACCGGCTGCCGAAGCCGGGCATGAAGCGCCTCGCGGATCGGCTTGCCGTTAAGGCAGACCGAATTCGAGCCGCGCAGGAAGCCATTCGCACGCGATACCGATCCGGGGGTGCCGATTCCGACGGTTGCGTCGCCGACTGCAATGCCCAACGCGGCCTCGGCGTCGCGCACGAGCCCGGCAACCGCCGCAAGGATCGCGTCGTAGTCCTCCTTGGGCGTGGGCACGCGCCGGCGCAGGCGCTCCTGCCCGCCGGGCTCGAGCGCGATGATCTCGATCTTCGTGCCCCCCAGATCGATGCCGAAGCGGAAGCGGGGCACGGGTTGCATCGTCGTTGCGCGCTTCGTCCGTTTGGCGCCGGGTATCGCCGAATTCATGCCGGGCGCTGGCCCGAGACGCGTTGCAGGAGCCAGCCGCTCGGAACCTGTCGGCCCGTCAGGACGTACTCGCGTGTCGCGTCGCGCTGCAGCGTGCCGTCGAGCCGAAGCCGGCCCGCGCGCCGTCCAGCGAGCAACATCCGGTCCCCGAGTTCGAGCCGCTGCTCCGCCGCGGGCGCCTCGATCACCTCGCTGTCGCGCACGACAAGAAGAGGAACGACAGGCAGCGTGCGCTCGCGGTCGGCCGGATCGCGCAAAAAGTCGCCGACCGTCAGCGGGCACCCGCCGGCGCGCAGAAATCGCGCGATCGCCGGTGCGTCCTGTTCGTCCAGCCGAACGTTCCAAAGCAGCGGCATGCGCGGCCCGCAGGCATTGGCAAGCCGGTCGATCAGATGCGCGGACCACGCATCGTCGTGGGCGCGAACGCGCTCGAAGAAGCGCATCAGATAGGGTGCGGTGATTCGCGCGAGGCACTCGTGCGCGATCACCTCGGGAGAGTGCAGCAGGAAATCGACCTTCATCGCCTCGAAGAGCAATCGACTGGCGCGAAAGTTCTGCCGCGCGACGACGAACAGGTCGCGCTTCAGCTCGCGAGCGGCAGCGATGATCGACAGGTTGGTCGTGTCGCTGTCGGTTCCCGCGACCAGGCCAACCGCGCGATCGATCCCCGCGTCGCGCAACACGTCCGGCTCGCTGCCGAGCCCGGCGACAAACTCGAGCGGGCATCCCGCCGGCCGCTCGGGCTCGATCACGACGACTTCGAGGCCTTCGCGCGAGAGGTCCCCCGAAACTTCCTGCCCGAACCGCCCGTAGCCGCAACTGATCCAGAGTCCCCGCGGCGGCTCGCGCTTGGCAGGAAGCTCGCTGCCCGGCACGCCGGTGAGCCACTCCATGAGGCGCAGCGTCGCCGGCATTCGTACGGCCAGCGCGAGGAAATCGCCGAAGCGGTCGAACGCGTTGACGACATACGTCGTGCCGACCGCATGCATGCGCTCGCCGATCGTGCGCGAAAGCGTGGAGGCCAGCACGGGCATGTCGGGCCGCAGGAGCCGCGCACACATCGCCGCGGCGAGGTTGGCCTCGTCGTTGTCGGTGAGCGCGAGCAAGCCGCGGCAATGCGGATTCTCGAGCCCGGCGTGTCGCAGCTTCTCCGGGTTGCCGGCATCGGCGACCCAGGCCGGCACGTCCGCCCGGTAGTCCTCGAGCTGCGCGCTCTCGACGCGCGACTCGTCGGCGTCGACCACGACGAACCGCCGCCCGAGCGCATCCAGCGCACGGCCCAGCATGCGCCCCGTCTGGCCGTAGCCGGCAATGATGTAGAAGGGCTCGCGCAGCCGGCGCACCTGCCGCGCGAAGCGCTGTGCCGCGAGTTCCCTGCGAAACGCGCGGTCCTGCAGCAGCGACAGCAGCGTGCCGATCGCGTACGCCCAACCAATCACGGTGAGGTAGATGCAGAACGTCACCCACAGCCGCTGCGCGTCGGTGAAGGCGTAGGGGATCTCGCCGAAGCCGATCGTCGTCGCCGTGTAGCTCATGAAGTAGAACGCGTGGAAGAAGCCCATTTGCCACGGCCTGCCCTGCGCGTCCTGGCCGGGAATCAGAACGAGTCCGAGCACGCTCGCCGCATAGATGACGATCAGCACGATCAGCGGGGCGCGCATCCGGCGCAGCACCAGGAAGATCGCGCTCGCGGCCTGCGGCTCGCCGGCGAGCGGTGCGATCCGCGCAAGACGCCGCCGCAGCGTCGGGCTCGAGTCCTTCGCGCCGGACAATTGCTGCCAGACCAGGAGCAGCGGATTCACGAACTCGCCTCCTATCGGCGGCTGAACGAAACCGTTTCGATCACGAGCAGCACGACCGACACGACGTTCGCGAACAATGCGCCGCCGGACAACGAGACGATGCTCGACGTGTATTCGCGCGTGAGCCCTTCGGGCGCGACATGGACCGCGTATCCCCAGACAACCGCTGCGGCGATGAGCTGGAGGTCCGCGACGAGGCTGGTCGCGAGGTGCACGGCGCCGATCTGGGTTCGATCGCCGAACTTGAGCACGGTCGCGATCAGGTTGACGACCACCGCCGCGAAGAGCTCGTACACATGGTGCAGCGTCGGGTCGGCGATGTCGCCGATGAAGAAGCCGAAGTTCAGCGTGGCAGCGAGCAGAATGAAGAAGCCGAAGACGACCTTTTCCAGATTCATGGCACCTCGGGGCGGGAGTTTCGAGCGGGCGTGCGCGAATTGTAAGGGCACTCGCAGCCGCACCCGGTGCCTTTGTCCGCAGTCGCCGCGGCCCCGTGCCGGGTGGCCGGGGGGAGATGCCGCGACAACGGCCGCCGGCAGTGCGTTCGGTTGCGCTTCCGTTGGGGATACCCGAATATTGCAGATTCGAACATTGTGCACCGGAATCGGCTACGGCCCTCCAAGGAGAAGTCCCATGTACCACAGGATCCGCCCGGCGCTCGCCGTGGCCCTCGCTTCGGCCATCACATTCGCCGGCGCCGTGGCCCCTGCCCGCGCGCAAGGCCAGCTCAATGTCATCTGCCCGGTGCAGGCCGAGTGGTGTTCGCTTGCCGCCACGGAGTTCGAGAAGGAAACCGGCATCAAGGTCGCAATGACGCTCAAGGGCTCGGGCGAGTCGTTCGCCCAGATCGCTGCCGAAAAGGCGAATCCGAAGCTCGACGTCTGGTTCGGCGGCACCGGCGATCCGCACCTGCAGGCGGCGGAACAGGGTCTGCTCGAGGAATACAAGTCGCCGATGGTCGCGCAACTGCACCCCTGGGCGCAGCGGCAGGCCGAACAGTCGAAGTACCGCACCGTCGGCATGTACCTCGGCGTGCTCGGCATGGGGTACAACACCGAGTTGCTGGCGAAGAAGAAGTTGACTGCGCCCGCTTGCTGGAAGGACCTCGTCAAGCCCGATTTCAGGAACGAGGTGCAGATGGCCAATCCGAACGCCTCCGGCACGGCCTACACGGCGATCGCGACGCTGGTGCAGGTGTTTGGCGAAGAGGAGGCGTTCAAGTATCTGAAAGCGCTGCACGCCAACATCAACAACTACCCGCGCTCCGGCGTCGCCCCGGTCAAGGCGGTCGCCCGCGGCGAGACGCTCGCCAGCGTATCGTTCATTCACGACGTCGTCACCGAGGCACAGGCGGGCTTCCCGGTGAAGGGCGTCGCGCCCTGCGAGGGCACGGGCTACGAGATCGGCTCGCTGTCGATCGTCAAGGGCGCGCGCAACCTCGACAACGCGAAGAAGTTCGTCGACTGGGCGCTGACGCCGAAGGCGCAGGCGCTCGGCGCGCAGGCAAAGCAGTACCAGCTCCCGTCGAATGTCAACACGCCGGTTTCGCCGCTTTCGCCCAAGATGGCGGATATCAAGCTCGTCAATTACGATTTCGCCAAGTATGGCAGCTCGACCGAGCGCAAGCGTCTGCTCGAGCGCTGGGACAGGGAAGTCGGCTCGATCGCCAAGTAACGGCCGGACAGGCAAGGACGGCGGCCGCATTGCGCGGGTCGCATTCGCCTCGCCTGTCCGCGCGCCACGGATTTGCCGTTCACTCGTGCCAGGACCCATCGGAGTTCCGCATGCACCATCGCTTAGCCCGCGTACTGCTGATCGCCATCGCGGCTGCCACCGCGCATCTCGCGCACGCGCAGGGCCAGCTCAATCTCTATTGCAGCTCACCCAACACGTCCTGGTGCCAGGGCATGGCCGTGGGCTTCGAAAAGCAGACGGGTACGCGGGTCGCGGTGATCCAGAAGGCCACCGGCGAGATGCTCGCGCAGATCAAGGCAGAAAAGGACAATCCGAAAGGAGATGTCTGGTGGGCGGGTCCCGGTGACTCGTACCTGCAGGCGGCCGAGGAAGGGCTGCTGGAGGCGTACCGTTCGCCGAACGTCGGCCAGCTCTACGATTGGGCGCGGCGGATCACCGACATCTCGAAGGACCGCGTGTCCGGCGTCTATGGCGGCATCATCGCGCTCGGCTACAACAGCGAGATCATGGCGAAGAGGAAGCTGCCGGTGCCGCGCTGCTGGAAGGATCTGCCCAATCCCATCTACAAAGGCGAGATCATGCTCGGCAATCCGAACTCGTCCGGGACCGCATACCTGATGCTCGCCACGCTCGTCCAGGTATTCGGCGAGGACGAGGCGTTCCGGTACATGCAGGAGCTCAATCGCAACGTCAGTTCCTACGCCCGCTCGGGTATCGGACCGATGACGGCCGTGACGCGGGGAGAGATCGCCATCGGCAGCACCGTCCTGCACGGGGTCATCAACGAGATCATGCGCGGCTTTCCTGTCGAGCCCGTCCTGCCCTGCGAGGGGGTCGGCTACGAGATCGGCTCCACTGCAATCATCAAGGGCACGCGCAACCCGGACGCTGCGAAGAAGTTCATCGACTTCGCGCTTTCGCCCGAGGGCCAGAAGATCGGGCTCGACGTCAAGGAGTTCGCGATCCCGACCAACCGCAGCGTTGCGCTGCCGCCGCAGGTGCCGAAGCTTACCGACATCAAGGTCATCAACTACGACTTCGCCAAATACGGCGCGTCGGCGGAGCGCAAGCGGCTGCTCGAGCGGTGGGAGAAGGATATCAACGCGGTGACGAAGTGATCGCGACGGATTGCCGACGCCGCGCGCGTGCGAAAGCGAGGTCCTGGTCGGCCGCGGAGGCCGGCCCTGCCCGAAAGGGCTGCCGGTGATCGGCCGGGGCCGAACGCTCTTCGCCTGGCTCGCCATCGGCCTCGCCGGCTTCATGCTGGTGCCCTGGTACTCGCTCCCGGACTCGGTACTCGGCATCGCCTGGATCGCGCAGTTCGGATCGAAGGACAACGCACCAGGAATCCTTCAGCTCGCCGTACACGGGCGGTGGTGGCTCGCGCCGATCCTGCTCGTGCTCGCGGCCTCCATGATCACGATCGTGCGAACGCTCGAGCGGCGCACGCGGGCGACGCTGCTTCTCGCACTGGGCGCGGCGGGCTTTGCCTACACGCTCGCCCAAGGATTCGCGATCGGCCCGCGTGGCTGGTACTTCGACACGCTGACCACGGCCTTCGGTGAACTTGCATCCGGCCAGTACGGCATGGGAGCCGGTGCGTTCCTCGTGCTGACCGCCTTCGCGATGCTGTTCTCGCTCGGCGTGGCCGAGCGCGGGTTCTTCAAGGGCGATGCGTTCGTCGCGGGCAGCGTGGTCGCGGTCGCCGCGCTGGTCGGCGTGTTCACGTTCTTCCCGGTCCTCAAGATCCTGCTGTCGGCGCTGCAGGATGCCGAAGGGGCGCCTTCGCTCGCCGCGTTCTTCCACCGTCTCTTCACCAACAAGATCTGGGGGCTCGGCTGCCTTGGCGGCGGCACGCGCTGCGGTGTCGCGTGGAACACGCTCTTCCTCGCCCTTTGCTGCGCAATCGGCTGCACCGCGCTCGGCCTTGCGTTCGCGCTGATCGTCACGCGCACGCGCTTCCCGTACAAGCGGCTGCTGCGCGTGCTGTCGGTGCTGCCGATCATCACACCGCCGTTCGTGATCGGCCTCGGGCTCATCCTGATCTTCGGACGCGCCGGCCTCATCAACCAGCTGCTCGAATGGGCGTTCGCGATCGAGCCGACGCGCTGGATCTACGGATTCCAGGGCGTGCTGGTCGCGCAGGTGTTCGCGTTCACGCCGATCGCGTTCCTCGTGCTGATCGGCGTGGTCGAGGGGGTGTCGCCGACGATGGAGGAAGCCGCGCAGACGCTGCGTGCCGACGGCTGGCGCACGTTCGTCGACGTGTCACTGCCGCTGATGCGGCCCGGCCTCGCCAACGCGTTCCTGATCAGCTTCATCGAGTCGATCGCCGACTTCGGCAATCCGATCCTGCTCGGCGGCAACTTCGGTGTGCTTTCGACCGAGATCTTTTTTTCCGTCGTCGGCGCGCAGCTCGATCAGGGCCGCGCGGCCACGCTCGGCATCGTGCTGCTGCTGTTCGCGCTGGGCGCCTTCTTCCTGCAGCGTTGGGTGCTCGGCCGCAAGGTCTACACGGCGATGTCCGGCAAGGGCGACGCCGGTTTGGCGACGCAGCTCCCGGACGCGGCACGCCGACTTTGCTACGGCATCGCCATCCCTTGGGCTCTCTTGACCGTCGTCATCTACGCGATGGCGCTGATCGGCGGCTTCGTGGAGACGTGGGGCCGCGACTACACGCCGACGGTCAAGCACTACGTGAAGGCCTTTGGCGTCGAATGGGGACCGCACGGCCTGATCTGGGCAGGTGCTGCCTGGAACTCGTTCTGGACCACGGTCAAGCTCTCGGCGATCGCAGCCCCGCTCACGGCCGCGCTGGGCATCCTTGCCGCCTACCTGCTCACGCGCCAGAAGTTCGTCGGGCAGTCGACGTTCGAGTTCGGCACGATGCTGTCGTTCGCGATCCCGGGAACCGTCATCGGTGTCTCGTACATCCTCGCGTTCAACGTTCCGCCCATCGAGATCACGGGCACGGCGCTGGTGCTCGTCGTCTGCAACGTGTTCCGCAACATGCCGGTCGGCGTTCGCGCCGGCATGGCATCGATGGCGCAGATCGACAAGAGCCTGGACGAGGCCTCGACCACGCTGGGCGCGCGCGGCTTCACGACCTTGCGCACGATCCTGCTGCCGCTGCTCAAGCCGGCCGTCGTCGCCGCGCTCGTCTACAGCTTCGTACGCGCAATGACGACCGTATCGGCGGTGATCTTTCTCGTCTCCGCCGAGTACGAGTGGGCGACGACCTACATCATCAACCGCGTGGTGAACGGCGACTACGGCGTGGCGATCGCCTACAGCTCCGTGCTGATCGTGCTGATGATCGTCGTCATCCTGATCATCCAGAAGCTCGTCGGCCAGCGCCGACTCGGCCGCCGCGCCACCGCACCGGGCGGCGGTGTGGGCGAACTCGGCGGCACCGCCGCGTAGCAGAGAAACCTTCGCAACGATGAAAGCCGCCTCGATCGAGTTCCGCCATGTGACCAAGCGCTATGGCGACGTCGCCGCGGTGCGCGACGTCTCGTTCACGATCACGGCCGGCACGCTGGTCACGCTGCTCGGGCCTTCCGGCTGCGGCAAGACGACGATCCTGCGCATGATCGCGGGGCTCGACCTTCCGAGCGAGGGCCGCATCCTGATCGGCGGCGAAGACGTCACCGAACGCGCCGCCTCGGAGCGCGACGTGTCGATGGTGTTCCAGAGCTACGCGCTGTTCCCGCACATGAGCGTGCTCGAAAACGTTCGCTACGGTCTCGACGTTTCCGGCATGGCGAAGGCGCAGGCGAACGAAAAGGCTCGCACCGCGCTCGGCACCGTCGGGCTGTCGGGGCTCGACGCCCGCCTGCCCTCGGAGCTCTCCGGCGGGCAGCAGCAGCGGGTCGCGGTCGCCCGTGCGCTCGTGCTCGAGCCGTCCGTGTTGCTGTTCGACGAACCGCTGTCGAACCTGGACGCCCGGTTGCGCCGGCAGATGCGCGAGGAAATACGCGAGTTGCAGCAGCGTCTCGGTCTCACCGTCGTCTACGTCACCCACGACCAGGCCGAGGCCATGGCCGTGTCCGACCGGATCATCGTGATGAACAAGGCGGTGATCGCGCAGGAAGGCGGCCCGCGCGATCTGTACGAACAGCCGCAGGACCCGTTCGTCGCCGGCTTCATGGGGGATGCCAACCGCGTGCGCGGCACGCTGAAGCGCCGCGACGCCATCATGGGCGACGTGAAGCTCGGGCCGCTTGCGCTGTCGCTGCCCCATCGCGGCCTGCCGGACGGCGAGATCGAAGTCGCGATCCGTCCCGAGGCGATCGACTTCCGACCCGAGGGCTCCGAAGGCATTCCTGCCACGGTGCGCAAGTCCGCCTATCTCGGGCAGCTCATGGAGTACACGCTGGAGACCGGGCTCGGCGACCTGTTCGTAATCTCGACCGCCGTGGACAAGCCGTTGCCGGTCGGCCATGTGCTCGCCATCGGGCTCGCGAACCACGGCGTCGTCGTCATTCCGCCGGGCAGCGCGGCGAGCGCGACCCCGTCGTGAGCGATCTCGCATCGCGCAGCGCTCGCTACGGCGGCGTGCAGAACACGGACCCGTCGTCGGACCAACCGTCCGCGCGCATTCGCGCAATCTCGCTGCCGCTCGTCAGGTAGCGGTGATTGACCGAGCCACCCTTGCCGTTGTTGTAGAGGCGCGTGACAACCACGCGATCGACGGGGCAGGTATCGACCCCCGGCGGCAGCGCCCTGAACGCGACGCCCTTCGCGGTGGGCGCATGGTGAGTGAGCGCGAACGCGCAGTCGATCGGGTCGAAGGGGAGCACGTGCGCAGTGGACGCGAGCGACGGCGCGTCGAGGAGGCGGCACATCGGCCAACCTTGGCGGGACTCGGGCGACCAGGTATTGAACGCGAATGCCGTCCTCCGCCAGCCCTGCACGACGCGACCCTCGTCCAGCAACGCGATCTCCGAGGCGTCCGCCGTGATGAAGTACTGGTCGAGCCGCTCGCTGTAGAACTCGACGGTTGTCCTTTCGGCGATACCCGGGGGAGACGGCTCGGTGTAGTCGAGCCGCACGCGGTCGTCGCCGCCTCCGGCAACCTGGCGCATGCGCTGCAGTTGCGCGCGTGCGGCATCGCCGCCGCCCGCATGTCCTGCCAGGAATACGAAGGTCCACGTGAAGATGTCGCCGGTGGCGGCCCGATCGAACTCGTGGCCCGTGCCCTCGAGGACGACGAGTTCGCGCGAGCGGGGAAGCCGGCGCATGCCGCGCTCGGTCGCCGACAGCGGCGCCGTCGTGTCCGCGGATCCGGCGATCGCGAGATAGGGCATCGTGACCGCGTCCATGCCGTTCTGGTCGCGCCCGAAGGCCGGCAGGAAGTCCTGGCCGAAGTAAGGCACATACCCCACCGCTGCCTTGAGACGGGAGTCGTACACGACCTGCTTCGACGCGAGTCCCACCGTGGTGGTGAGTTTCGCGCCTGCCTGCAGCAGCAGCGATTCGGCGCCCAGGCTCGCGCCGAAGCCGACCAGACGCGCCGGGTCGACGTGCTCGCTCCACGGCGCGGCCGATAACAGGTAGTCGGCGGCGGCCTTGAGCGCCAGCGGCCGGATCGACTGCATCGCCGTGTAGCGCGGAAAATTGAGGATCGCGCGCAGTATGTCGTTCGGGCCCTCGATCCGGATGTCGACGATGCGCGCATCGGCATGGAACGGGGCCGCGACGACATAGCCCTCGCTCGCCAGAAGCACGAGCGAACGTACGTAGTCGCCCGACAGCGGGCTTCCGCCGAGTCCGTGCGAGAACAGCAATACCGGGTACCGCGTAGCCGCGTCGGCAAACACCGGCGGCGTCGACCCGCGCTGCATTCGTGGCACCACAGCGCCACCCGGTACCGGGTAGTCCTGGTTGGAATTGGCGGCGCTCGTCGGGTAGCAGATCAGCAACGCCCCGTTGAGCGTCTGGTTGCGGAACGGGCCGAAAAGCTCGGCGTCGCCCGGAACCGTGATCTGAAGCACCACCGCGTTCGCCGGATCGACGAGCAGATCGGTGACGTAGCGCGGCCGGCCACCGTTCGGCACGCCTTCCCAGTACAGGTCCGCCGTCTCGCCCGCGGCGAGGCGCGAGAAATCCTGCTCGATATTGCTGCACCCGACCGCGAAGGGGCCGGGTCCGCGGGGCTCTACAACGGAAAGCGGATCGGCGCTCGCGAACGCTGCGAGGAAGAACGTCAGCGCGGCGCCTTTCGCGAGGACGCGGCCGATTGGACGGCGCCCGCAGCGACGATGCATCCAACCCGAAGCGGCCACAGAATGTGGGTGGTTAGGCGTCGCCACGGATCGACTCGGATCGTTCACGGACCGTTGGACTCGTCCTGCGATACCGTGGACGCGTCGAGCGCAGCCTGCGCAGGTCAACGAGATAACCATGGCAAAGAGCGTCGACCACGCGCTCGAGCGACGCCCCCCGCGTCGCCGACGGTCCACGCCAGACCATCCGGACCCAACTCGATATCCTCGATCCCCTGGGGCAGCGGCCATTGCGTGTGCATCCGGCCCGCCTTCGCACCGTCTTTCCACCGCCAGCCGAATGCGCCTCCGCATCAGGCCAGTCAGAACTGTTCGGCCGACAGCTCGAGCGCCGCGGTGCTTCCCCGGGTGATCACGAACGCGAGTCCTTCGGTCTGCGGCAACAACGCTTCGGCGTAGAACCGCGCCGTCGCGAGCTTCGCGCGGTTGAACGACGCGTCGCCGACGCCCTGCTCCAGGCGGTCGGCCGCGATCAGCGCCGCCCGTCCCATCTGCCAGCCACCCGCGGCGAGGCCCCACAGCTTGAGATACGGCATGGCCGCCGCATGCACGAGCCGCGAATTGTCGCCGAAGTTCTTGACCACCCAGTCGATCGCAGTCTGCAGCGACGCAGCGGCCGCCGCAAGCCGCAACCCGATCGCCTGCAGCTCGGCATGCGTATGCGCGGCGAGCCGCGAAGCCAGACGGTCGATTTCGCCGGCCACCGAACGTGCGGTCGCGCCACCATCGCGCGCCGACTTGCGGCCGATCAGGTCGTTGGCCTGGATGCCGGTCGTTCCTTCGTAGATCGTCGTGATGCGCGCATCGCGCAGGTACTGCGCAGCCCCGGTCTCCTCGATGTAGCCCATGCCGCCGTGCACCTGCAGGCCGAGCGAGGCGACCTCCTGCGAAATCTCGGTGGACCAGCCCTTGACGATCGGGATCATCAGGTCGACGAACGCCTGGTGCCGCTTGCGCGCCTCCGCGTCGGGATCCCGTCGCGCATGATCCATCGCCGCCGCCGTGACGTAGGCGACCGCGCGGGTCGCTTCGGTGTAGGCGCGCATCGTCATCAGCATGCGGCGGATGTCCGGATGCTCGATGATTGCGGTCCTGGCAGCCGTCTGAAGGCCCGGCGCCTTGCCTTGTACACGCTCGCGTGCGTAGCTTACGGCCCGCTGGTAGGCGCGCTCGCAGATTCCCACGCCTTCCAATCCGACCGAGAACCGCGCGAGGTTCATCATGATGAACATGTACTCGAGGCCGCGGTTCTCCTCGCCGACCAGATACCCGATCGCGCCGCCCTTGTCGCCGAAGCTCATGACGCACGTGGGGCTCGCGTGAATGCCGAGCTTGTGCTCGATCGACACGCACTGCACGTCGTTGCGGGCGCCGAGCGAGCCGTTCTCGTTGACGAGGAACTTGGGCACGACGAACAGCGAGATGCCCTTGACCCCTTCCGGCGCCGTCGGCGTACGTCCGAGCACCAGATGGATGATGTTCTCGGTGTAGTCGTGTTCGCCGAACGTGATGAAGATTTTCTGCCCCGAGAGCTTGTAGGCGCCATCGGCCTGCGGTTCGGCCTTGGTGCGTACCGCCGCGAGGTCGGATCCCGCCTGCGGCTCGGTCAGGTTCATCGTCCCGGTCCAGACCCCTGCGACCATCCTCGGCAGGAACGTCTGCTTGAGCTCGTCGGAACCGCGCAGCTCGATCGCCTCGATCGCGCCCTGCGTGAGCAGCGGACACAGTTCAAACGCGAGGTTCGACGAGTGCCACATCTCCTCGACGGCGGTTTGCACGAGTTGCGGCAGTCCCTGCCCACCGTACTCGGGGTTCTTGGTGAGGCCGTTCCAGCCATTCTCGATGAATTTACGGTACGCCTCGCGGAACCCCCGCGGTGTTTTCACCGTGCCGTCCTCGAGGCGTTTGGCGCCTTCCTGGTCGCCGGTCCAATTGAGCGGGTCAAGCACGTCGGTCGCGAACTTGGCGCCCTCGTCGAGGATGGCGGACGCGACGTCGGGGGTCGCTTCCTCGTAACCCGGCAGCGCGGCAACCTGCTCGAGGCCGGCGAGATCGTTCAGCACGAAAAGCATTTCAGCGAGAGGGGCGCGATAGGTGCTCATGGGAGGACGTCAGAGAATTGGAGAATCGCCACGAAGACAACTCGGAACATTACCCGCACCGACTAGACTACTGACTCTAACGACGGCGGCGGTCGTCGGGCTCGTTACGCCGCAACGCAAGCGCGAACGTCCGCAAGCCCGACAGTCGCATGCCACGCGGCCTTTCGGCGCCGCGGCGAAACGACCGACGGGCCACTGGCCGTGCATGCAGCGGCGGGCGAACGCAGAGTGGCGCGCCGAGCGGGCAGCCAGCGGCCTGCCACCCGAAACCGCCCGGCTCGCCGATTAGCCAAGCTCCGCGGTCAGTTGTGGCAGAACCTCGAACAGGTCACCGACCAGTCCGTAGTCAGCGATCTGGAAGATCGGCGCCTCGGGATCCTTGTTGATGGCGACGATCACCTTGCTGTCTTTCATGCCCGCGAGGTGCTGGATCGCGCCGGAAATCCCTACGGCAATGTAGAGGTCCGGGGCCACGATCTTGCCCGTCTGTCCAACCTGATAGTCGTTCGGCACGTAGCCCGCGTCCACCGCCGCACGCGAGGCGCCGACGGCCGCGTTCAGTTTATCCGCGAGCCTCTCCAGCATCTTGAAATTTTCCGCACTCGCGAGCGCGCGCCCGCCGGATACGATGATGCGCGCGCTGCCGAGATCCGGCCTTGCGGACTTGGTGAGCTCCTGCCCGACCACCTTCGACTTGCCGACGTCTGGAGCGGCCGCAATCGCCTCGACCGCCGCGGAACCGCCGGCGGCAGGTGCCGCATCAAACGCGGTCGTGCGCACGCTGATCACCTTGACCGCGTCGGTTGCCTGCATCGTGGCGAGCGCACTGCCTGCATAGATCGGACGCACGAAAGTGTCGGGCGATTCGATCGCGACGATGTCTGACAGCTGCGCAACGTCCAGTTGGGCAGCCACGCGTGGCAACACGTTCTTGCCGAAGCCGGTCGCGGGGGCGAGCAAGTGGCTGTAGTTCCCCGCCCGGGCGATCGCGAGCATCTGCGCCGCGATGTTTTCGGCGGTGGGCTGCGCGAGGAAGGGAGCGTCGGCGAGCAGGACCTTGCTGACACCGCTAACCTGTGCGGCGGCCTGCGCCGCGGCAGACGCGTTGTGACCGACGACCAGCACGTGGACGTCGTCTCCCAGCTTGCGGGCCGCCGTGACGACGTGAGCCGTCGACGGTCGCAACGCCTTGTTGTCATGCTCGGCAAGAATCAGGATGCTCATGTTGGCGAAGGAAAGTTTGCGTGCGTGAAGCAGCGTTGCGGTGGAAAAGAGCGGCCTTTCGCCGATCAGGCGGAAGGTAGGACCTTGGCCTCGTTGCGCAGCTTCGCGACGAGTTCCTTGACGTCCGCGACCTTGCCACCGCCGGTACGCTTGGGCGGCTCGGCGACCTTGAGCGTCTTCAGGCGGGGGGCGACGTCGACACCCAGTGCATCCGGCTTGACCGTTTCGAGCGGCTTCTTCTTCGCCTTCATGATGTTGGGAAGCGTCGCGTAGCGCGGCTCGTTCAAACGCAGGTCAGCCGTCACCACGGCCGGAAGCGTCATCTCGACCGTCTCGAGGCCGCCGTCGATCTCCCGCTTGACGGTCACCGTCGACCCGGCGACGTCGACCTTCGAGGCAAAGGCGCCCTGCGGCCAGTCGAGCAGCGCCGAGAGCATCTGGCCGGTCTGGTTGCAGTCGTCGTCGATCGCCTGCTTGCCCAGGATCACCATCTGTGGCTGCTCTTTGGCCACCAGGGCCTTGAGCAGCTTTGCGACAGCGAGCGGCTGCAGATCCGCATCCGATTCGACCAGGATCGCCCGGTCGGCGCCGATCGCGAGCGCGGTACGCAGCGTTTCCTGGCAGGCGGCTGGTCCGCACGAGACCACGACCACTTCGGTCGCCACGCCCTTCTCTCTCAGGCGCACCGCCTCCTCGACCGCGATTTCATCGAACGGGTTCATCGACATCTTGACGTTGGCGGTGTCGACGCCGGAACCGTCGGGCCTGACCCTGACCTTGACGTTGTAATCGACGACGCGCTTGACGGCGACTAGGAGTTTCATGGGCGAATCCCGGTACACGCAACTTTGCGATTATAGCGTCCGAACATGGGACCCGCAGAGAGCGCTCCTGGAGCCACGGGAAGGACCGCGCATGCGAAGGGAAGTGAACCGAGCGTCGCATACTGTCAGAATCGCATCATGACCGAGCGCGCCAAAACCGTGACCACGATCCCCCAGGAGATTTCCGCGCTGGACGGCTACCCCCTCAGGGGGACGCTATTCGCGCCAGCGCAAACGGGCAGCGTCGCGCATGCAGTCGTCTTCAACTGCGGAGGAGGAATCGCGGCGTCGCGCTACCGGCACTTCGCCGCCTGGTTCGCGACTCAAGGTGTTCCCGTCCTCACCTACGATTACCGAGGGATCGCGGCATCGCGCCCGTCCAACCTGCGAGCGCTGCAAGCCACGGTCGAGGATTGGTCCGAATACGATGTGGGAGGGGCGATTTCCCATCTCCGATCCCTCTACCCCTCGTCGGAGCTGGTCGGCATATCGCACAGCATCGGTGCGCTGCTATTCGGTGGCGCGCCAAACGCACAGGAGATCCGCAGGTTTGTATTCGTGAGCCCGCACACCGCCTATGTCGGTGACTATTCGGCACGCTATCGTCTGCCCATGGCGCTGATGTGGCACTACATCATGCCTGCGCTGACGCACCTCGTCGGATACTTTCCCGGGAAGGCGCTCCGACTCGGTGAGGACATCCCAGCGGGTGTGGCGCTTGCGTGGGCGGGAAGAAGAACGCCAGGATTGCAGCAATCGAGAGAAGCCAATGCACAAACAAGGCTATCGAAAATGCTGGTTCGTGCAGAATACCTTTCCGCGCAGCTAATTGCGGTACAAGCTACTGATGACGCATTCTCAACCCGGACGGGCGCGGAAAGGCTGCTCGGTGTCTACTCCAGCGCAAAACGGCGCCTGATTTCGCTCGAGCCGGCAACTTTTCACCTGAAGCAAATAGGACATTTCGGGTTCTTTCGTCCGACAGCGACCGGGGAGATATGGCCACTAGTGCGTTCGATAGCGCTCAACGACAGGCCAATTGCCGAGTTGTTCGCGTATGAAACGGCATATCGTTAGAAGTCTTGGAGAACCGTTACTGATTCCTGGAAGACCGGAAAAAGGGAGTGAAGAAGCGTAAGCTCAGAACGCTTAGCGTTCCTATTAAGCAAGCGGTGTCTGACTCTCTCAGTCTCGCACGTCGATCCCGACTGAGTCAGTGCAAGTCCATCCTGTTGCCTGAGGCTGACTGCTGGTTCGCCGGTCTACGTCCGGACGCACTCCAATTGATCGGAAGGAGCCGCTTGCGGTGCGCAAAGTGATTAGAGCAGGATATTACGCCGAGATCATTGGATGGGGCTCATGCCTGCCGTCGGCGCACCTCACTAACGACGATCTCGCGGAGTTCTTGGATACTAGCGACGAATGGATCATTCGGCGCACGGGCATCCGACGTCGACCCATTTCCCACGTCCCAGTTTCCGAGCTGGCATTTGTGGCCGGCGCGCGCGCGCTCGCGTGCGCCGGTCTCGACGCTGGTACGCTCGGGCTGGTCGTGCTCGGGTCGTGCACGCCCGACGAACAGATGCCGAACACCGCGTCTGGAGTTCAGCGGAGCCTCGGCGCCTTCAGGGCTGGCGCACTCGACATCAATACTGCATGTACCAGTTTCATGTACGGCCTATCGGTCGCCTCATCGATGATCGCAACCGGAGCAATTGAGACGGCACTCGTAGTTGGTGCCGATACGCTGTCTTGTTACATAGATTGGAATGATAGACGCCCCTCAATACTATTTGGCGACGGCGCAGGGGCTGTCGTCCTGCGGCGAACGCTAACACCCTCCGGTGTCCTTGGCGAAGTTCTCGGTTGCAACTACAGGAGTAGAGATGTCCTCCGGATTCGCGGAATTGGTTCAGCGTACGCAAACAAAGGAATAACACTAGGAACGGTGGCTTGGGACTTTGACGGACAAGAGATCTTCAAGCTTGCAGTCCACGGCATGGCGTCTGCCGCACGAGACGTATTATCAAAATGCGGCCATTCAATTGATGATGTCGATGTTGTCATACCGCATCAAGCGAACTTGCGGATTATGCAATCGGTCGCACAGCGTTTGAATGTAGCGATGGGAAAAGTATTCACCAACATCGAAGTGCACGGAAATCTTTCGTCCGCATCGATTCCCGTAGCCATTGTTGAGGCTCTTGACGAAGGAAGGATCCGGCCAGGCAATTTGCTGCTTATTCCAGCCTTTGGGGGAGGTATGACATGGTCCGCTCACTTGGTCCGTTGGAGCGAGAGAGTCGTCCCGATCGCGCGATCCGCGGTTCAATTGACGCCGTCGGATCAAACTGCCAAGGAGCTGGTTCGGCGGCTTCGTTTAGGTAAAGCGACGACATCGGAATCTGCGCTCCCGTCCTCCGACGCTTGAGGAGAGCTCTATCAGCCGACAATCAGTGACGCGCGAAGCGGTAATTGCCCACGCACCTAAGATTTTCGGCAGCGCAGGCACATGATGTGGTGCACAATGACTTCGGACGTCTGTGCACCTTTTGAATTAGCGAGCGTGGGCAAGTAACATCTCTAAGGGCTCCGGTTATTGAACTGGATCAAACCAGGGTGCTGCGATAGCTGGCACCAAGTCAAATTGTCGCGCACAATCCGGCCAGTACGAATAATACCGCATGTCGTTTCGCGCCAAGGCTGGTTAACTACTCGGGGGGCTAATGAACGCAATCGTCGACTTTCCGCTTCTCTCCACTTTGAACTCGTACGAGCATTTGGAGCTCGAGTTCGATCCCGAATTCCAGACTGTCTTTTCGTGGATGGCTCCAAAGCCCCGCCCTTGTTTCACCGCAAAACTACTACAGGAAGTCGGACACTTTGAGAGACTACTCGAAGCAAACCAAGGTCACTTCAGTTATCGCGGGCAACCGGAGAAAGTGGATTTCCTTGTAGCCGGGAGCCGGACGCCAGGGGTCTACAATCTTGGAGGCGACCTGGCGATGTTTGTCGAGGCCATAGTGCGCAAAGATCGCGAAACGCTCCGCTTTTACGCGGAGCTGTGCATCGACAATATCTATAGGCGGTACACAGGTTTCGGCGCGAGCATTCCAACTATAGCGTTGGTACAAGGCAAATGCTTTGGTGGGGGGTTTGAATGCGCCCTGACATCCGATGTGATCGTAGCCGAAAGAGGCGCCACGTTCTCGTTTCCCGAGGTGCTGTTCAATTTGATTCCGGGAATGGGCGGCCTCACGCTCCTGGGGCGGAGGATTGGAATTCGGAAAGCGGAAGAAATCATGATGAGCGGTCAGGTTTTCGGGGCCAAGGAAATGCATGAATTGGGCGTTGTTGATTACCTTGCCGAGGACGGATTGGGGCTCGCAACTACACGGAATCTCATCCAGAGCCGAAGAAAGAAACTCTTGGCCAATCAAATGATGTTCCGCGCCAAGCTGATAGTGCATCCACTAAACAAGCAGGAATTGCTCGATATTGTTAGTGATTGGGTCGAGTCTGCGCTTCGTCTCGCGACCCGCGACCTAAGAATGATGGCCCGCCTGTTGAGAAGTCAAGACAAGCTCGTCTCGACGTCGTCCGAGGAATCTACCGTCGAGCTTTTCTGCGAGCAACCAACTGCGCGAGCTACAGGAAGTGACTGATCGACTGGTTTGAGGTTGCGCAATCACCTCTATGCAGTAGTAGCGCAATCACCTCCAAGTAACTATAGGGGTAGGGAACGGCGGTCACCGTCCCCTCCCTCCGAACCCGGTGTGCGGTTCTCCCGCGACGGGCTCTCCAGTCAGTTGTTTCCACATCGGGATTGGCACGCCGATTGATGGGCCTCGTACATCGTGAACAGTCCAAGATCAGCGAAGAAAGCGTTCGGCCATTGTGTGATCGCGTAGGCATCGTCCTTGACCCGGTCGGTGCTGCTGCCGGCGCAACATCGCCCGCAACCGGCGGCGAACAAAGCCGTCGATGGACGAGAAGGTAACCCGGTTGGCATGTTGGAAGTAGCCGTACCAGCCTCGCAGAGTCGGGTTCAGTGTCGCAATCACGGCAGCGATGGAATGTCCTGCGCCACGCGTGGTCTGGCCGCGGATCTTATCCCGCAAGGACCTCAGACTTTTCTTGCGCACCCAACGCTTCCCAGCTTCGAACCGATACCCCAGAAACTCGAACCCGTGACCCTCGACACGGCAATCCCCAACATGGGTCTTGTCCGGATGTAGCGTCAATCCGTTCGCACTCACCCAAGCACGCATGCGGGCCAGCGCAGATTCCGCTTCCTCCCGACTGCGACACAACACCACGGCATCATCAGCGTATCGCACCATCGCCAACCCAGCCTCACGCATTTCGACGTCAAGCTCGTGAAGGTAGATGTTGGCGAGCAAGGGGCAATCACCGCCCCTTGCGGACTGCCTGAGGTCGGCGTCCACCGCTTCATGTCTTCCATGATGTCTTGCTTGAGAAACCGCTGAACGAGTGCCAGCACCCGACCATCCGCAATCCGGTTCCCCACTCTTGCAAGAAGGGAGTCGTGCGGAATCGTGTCAAAGTAGTGTTGCAGGTCCGCGTCCACCACCCAGAAGTAGCCCGCTTTCAAATGCCAGTCCACCTCACGCAACGCATCTTTGCAGCCCAGACCCTGCCGAAAGCCGAAGCTCCTCGGTTCGAATTCGTGCTCAAAGATCGGCTCGATCACCGCTTTCAACGCCGCCTGCACCACGCGGTCTTTGACGGCAGGTATACCGAGCGGGCGCTGCCCTTTGCCCTTGGGTATATACACACGTCTTACCGGCTGCGGACGATAACTCCCATCCCGTAGCCCCTGCGCCAGTTCGGCCAGATAGCAGTCACGTGCGTGCGCGAATCGCTCCACGCTCATCCGGTCCACTCCCGCCGCCCCAGCGTTGCGCTCGACCTGTGCCCACCCCAACTCCAACGTTTCAAAGCGCGACACCTTATCGATCAAACTATGCCATCTGCCTCCCTTAACTCCGGTTCGTAGAGCCGCCAACATAGCTTCTGTCCAGATTGGGGCTGGCGCGAATTTCCGCTGCTTGCAGCTTCCCAGCGCGCTTGCATCGCGTTTAGCCGTCTCCGACACTGTCGATGCTTCGACTTCCATCTCTGCCTCTTTCCGGTCTTTCGCTATCAACCTTCCTGCCCCACTTCCCTATTGCGCCTTTTGCTCTGACGCAGTTCTCCACGGGCCTACGAATTCCTCCGTGTTCGGTACTATTGGGACTCTGACTTCTGCCAGCGTTCACCTCGCCGACAGTGATCCCCGCTTACTACGTGCCACTGTCCCATCGTTCCATCCTCAAACACGTTGTACGCCGCAACATCGCTTTATCCGCCACTACAGCGTGCTGCGTTGCTTCCAGGCTTCGCCACGAGGATGCGGGCTCGCCGCCGTACGCCGCCGAAACAGGTTCGTTATCCTACGGACCGACAGTTCGCCTCCGGTTACTCCCCACCCCGCCTCACGACGGCGCAGTTACCTTCCGCTACGGAGCTGTGGCCAACTCCGACAGGGACTTGCACCCTGCAAATGGCACACCCTCGCGGGCGTACATCCCCCGGCAAAGCCGGGGGCCTCCCTTGGTAGGCTAGGTGATGCTATTGCTGATCGGCCAACTGATGAAGTTCCGCGGGTACTTCGCTCGTTAGCTGCGCCGCGGTCGCGTCAAAACATCGCCGGAGCTCTACGCTCAGCGTGCGGAGTTGCTTTTCGTCGCATCTGCCTCCAGAGAGGCTCTCCATTTCGATGCACCGCGCGGCAAGCTGCTGCGCACCAATTCCCAGGGCCGCACCCTTGATAGCATGGGCAATGTCCTTTAGGGAGCCGTATTGGTGATTGTCGATCGCCTTCTCCAGTCGATCCAACATCAGTTCCACGTCCTCTCCAAAGCCAAAAACCAGCTTTCCGAGGAATGTCTGGTCAGTTGTTATCCGCCTTACGTCGCGCAGCCGCTCTTGATTGACAAGCGGTATCGCCCCACAACTCGCGACCGCCGTCTTGCGGCTTGGGGGTGCGCTTGCAGCCGCGGCGCGGCCAGACAAGCGGTCAATCATTTGCAGTAGCCTTGCAGCCTCGAAAGGTTTCCCGACGAATTCATCAGCGCCGGCCTTCTGGGCGCGGTTTTTCGTTTCCGAAGTCACGGATGCAGACAGGATAACGATCGGCAGCCTGACACCCGTCGGCTCCATCGCACGAATAGCCAATGCCACCTCGATTCCATTACGCTCTGGCATGTTGAAGTCAAGGATTGCGAGGTCTGGCTCTTGGCTTTCATATAGATCCAAGGCTTCTTCGCCGTTGTGCGCAAGCAAGACAATGTGGCCGGCGGTGTCGAGAAGCTGCCGAATGATTGCACTATTCGTTTGGTTGTCCTCGGCGACGAGTATTCGCAATGGGGCACGGTTTTGTTGGAGGATGAGCCGAAGATCAATGATTTCTGCAGTTTCTCTACCATCACCCGTTGTGGCCACGTGAATCGCATTGCGTAGTATTCGTGGCGAGGCAGATGCGCTTACGATCGACGCCCCATCGATCCGGCCGAGTCTCTTTCGTTGTGAGTCTGAGGGCAAATCATGCGCAACATAAATGTATGCCGTGCCTGACATTGCTTCTTGGCCGCCGATCTCTTCAAAAAGGGAACATGCAACATCGCAATCCCCGCCCACGATGACGGCTGACACATCTATGCCAGAGTCTCGCATGGTTCGCAGGCGGTCGATCGCGGAGGTTGGTTGGTCAACAACCTCAACGTTGGCACATGCGGACAATACAAGTGAATGTAGTTGCGCACCGATCGGTTCTGGTGAGATCAGCAGCGCTGTCGTGCTATCGGCCCGAGGCTCCGTACGTGTCAGTGGTTCCGCGACCTGCTTTGCCCGGAGAAACGGTATCTCAAACCAAAACGTGCTTCCTTCGCCAGGCTTGCTAGAAAGGCCGATCACTCCCCCCATTAGCCCAACGAGTTGTTTAGCAATCGTCGTCCCAAGGCCCGTTCCACCGTAGCGTCGAGTTGTGGAACTATCCGCTTGAACGAACTCGTCAAAAATCCGCGGCTGAGCCCCGATGGGGACTCCAATACCCGTATCGCGGACCTCGAATCGGACCCTGAAGCCCTCTGGTGTTTCACCGCATAGGCTTACGGCCAACTCAATGTGTCCTTGCTCGGTAAACTTTACTGCGTTCGATAGCAGATTGAGCAGCACCTGGCGCAGATGATGGGAATCGCCACATACTTGATAATCAATCCCGGGATCTACCATCGCCCGCAGCGCCAAATCCTTAGCAGATGCGTGTGGACGCATCAACTTGACAATGCTGTTGATGTTGGCGTGGAGGTCAAATTCCGTGATCTCTATGGTGAGTCGGCCAGCTTCGATCTTGGAAATATCCAGGACGTCATCAACCAACGATCGCAACAGCGTGGCGGAATGACGCAATAGCCGCACAAGTTCCCCTTGCTGCCGATCAAGCGAGGTCGTCTGTAATAGATCAGTCACCCCAAGGATTCCGTTTAGCGGGGTACGCATTTCGTGGCTCATGTTGGCCAGAAATACGCTTTTCGCGCGATTCGCGTCCTCCGCGCGCGCCCGTTCCTTGTGTATTCGCTTGAGGAGAGTGGACACGTAAAGCGGAAGCACAACTAGCGAAACCAACAGGCCCCAACCTATGTACGGTTCGTCCTGCCACCAGCGTGCCGCCATGACAACGGGAAGAAACCCGGTTATGCAGAGCGCCTGACAGATAAAGAGGTAGAGACGTCCATACCGAAAGCCGTTGCCGAAAGTTATGAAGAGATAAACGCCAATCAATCCGACGCCTGCATCGCCCGCCAAGAACAAGGCAAATGTGTTTCCTCCAGAATCTGCAAGCATCCCAAGGAAACGACGGGGAATGTTCTTTGCCGGCCAGATGCAGATAGCGAGAAAGATGGCAACGGAAAGCGAGAAGAAACCAAGAAGCCCGAATAGCAAAACTTGATCGTGTTCGGCCATCGGCCCGACGCCCGAACTGGCCCGCACCCACATGTAGGCGATGATGATGCCGATGAGCAGGACACGCAGGACGGCTTGCTCATGCTCGCTATCGGTTCGGGAGCGTAGGCGTTCACGCAAACCTCGCGCGATAGTCAACGGAGACCGCATCGATGTGGCACCAAAAGACATAAGGGTTTCCAGAAGCAATAGATATGCCGATTGATTAGGTACTGGAAATTCAGTCGCATAAGTGTATGTCTTCGCTCCATAGGGCGATCGCAGAATCGCTATCCGTTAGTCGCCAACTTGGCATTAGGCAGTTTTCCTCATCGCTGCAATCATGGTCGCCTCGGCTACCCGTTGCCCCTCTACGGCCGCCCAAGTGGCAAACTTGCCGATTCCGCGGGCCGGCATGATGCGCACGACGGACGAGCCGAGTTCGAGCCGATCGCCTGGCCGAACCTCCCCCAAGAACCGGGTGTTGTCGATCCCGGCGAAGAAGAACAGAGCCTCCGACTCGGGCGTGAGCTTCAACGTCTTGTACGTGAGGATCACCGCGATCTGGGCCATGGCCTCGACGACCAGCATATCCGGCATTGTCGCCCCTTTTTGGGAGGGCTGGGCGAAGAAAGGTTCGTTGACGGTGATGTTCTTGTAGCCGCTGATCGACCGGCCCGGCTCGCACTCGAGGACCCGATCCACCAGCAGGAACGGGTAGCGATGCGGCAGCAACTGCATGATTTCCTGGATCTCCAAACGGCCGGTGCGGTGCGGATTCGCCGCGGTCATGATCGCCTCGCACGGGCATCGGTGAGCCGCGTCCAGCGGCCGCCCCGAAGGCCTTCGATGGGCTGGAACGTGGCTTTGTAAGCCATTTTTCGGCTTTCGGCGATCCAATAGCCAAGGTAGAGGTACGGCAACCTCAGGCGCCGGCAGCGTGCAATCTGCCAGAGGATATTGAAAGTCCCGTAGCTCGCTCCGGACCGTTCAGGTTCGAAGAACGTGTAGACCGAAGAGAGCCCATCCACAAGCCGGTCCACCAAGCTCACCATCCGCAGGATGCCGTTTTCCCGGAACTCGTAGAGATCGGTCGCGACATTGCTATGCAGCAGGAAATGCTGGTACTGCTCGCGGCTGTCATGATCCATTCCGCCACCCGGATGGCGATGCCGCTGATACCGCAGGTAAAGCGCGTAATGTTCGGTATCGTAGGTCAACTCCCGTCTAATGACCTTCAAATCGCGGTGATCCCGTTCTGCCCGCCTCTGGCTTCGACTCGGTCGGAATTCGGCAACCGGAACGCGCACCGGAACGCACGCGCGGCAATGGTCGCAGTACGGCCGATAGGTAAACGCACCGCTGCGACGAAAACCCAGACGCACGAGTTCGCTGTAGACCCGGGTGTCGATCAAGTGGCTCGGGGTCGCCACCTGGGAGCGCGCCGAGCGCTCGGGCAGGTAGCTGCACGGATAGGGCGCCGTCGCGTAGAACTGCAGCGAAGCGAGTGGAAGGTCGTTGAGCTTGGTCACGGCGAGCGGCCGGTCCAGGGTCCTGGCACCCATCCGCCCGGCGGCGCCGCGGAGTGTATCAACTCGCGCAGCGCGGCGACAAACGCCGCACGAGGCATCGGCCGGGCGCCCATGGCGGCCAGGTGTGCGGTCTCCTGCTGACAGTCGATCAGCGGCACGCGCTGCCCGCGCAGGATCGCGACCAGATACGCGAGCGCGACCTTGGATGCGTCGGTTTCGCGGGCGAACATCGACTCACCGAAGAACACGCGGCCAAGCGCTACCCCATAAAGGCCGCCGACCAGCACGCCGTCACGCCAGGACTCCACCGAGTGGGCATATCCGCGCCGATGCAACTCGCCATATGCGACACGCATCTCGGCCGTGATCCATGTTCCCGCCTGTCCCTCACGCGGCTCTGCGCAAGCAGCCATGACCGCATCGAACGCCGTGTCGATGCGGATCTCGAACGCCCCTGCGCGCACGCGCTTGCGCAGCGAGCGCGACAGCTTGAAGTCGGCAACGCGCAGCACCATCCGCGGATCGGGGCTCCACCAAAGGATTGGTTGACCCTCCGACGACCACGGAAAGATGCCGTGGCGATATGCATCGACCAGCCGGTCGGGATCGAGCGATCCACCGGCGGCCAGCAGTCCATTCGGGTCGTCGAGCGCCGCCGCCACCGGCGGAAAGGGATCGCTGCGCTCGAGCCAGGGGATCACTTTTTGGATTCTGCCACGCTCCCGCCCTGCCCTGGGTCCGCTCTCCGCCGTCGTCACCTCGCCGCGTTCGTCGTTCGCGCTGCGCCGCCGGGCACGCGGCGCCGGCGGCGCGGCGACCCACTCGACCGGTCGCCACGCTTTGGCGCGGGGTCGGGCGAGACGCACGAGCCTGGCAGATGCTTGAACAGAGGCGCAACCGTGGCCCAGCGAAACGCGGGACCGCGCACCCCGACGCAAGCGCTCAACTGTCGAGCGCACGCAGCGTGTGCGAGCGGAAGTCACGACGGTAAAGAACACCGAGAATTGCCGCCGTCAGCACGACGAGCAGCGCGGGATGGACGAACCACGCGAGCGCGGCGAAGCCGAAGTAGTACGCGCGGATGCCGCGATTGAACTCGTCGCCGGCAAGCGAATTCACCTGGGCGAACTTCTGTGCGTGGCGCTCAAGCTCGTCTTGGGGCGTCGTGTCGCGCGGCGGAGCGCCGCCGATCAGAATCGACAGGAAGTTGTACTGCCGCAGCGCCCAGGTGAACTTGAAGTAAGCGAAGATGAAGATGCCGATCAGGAGCAGCAGCTTGGCTTCCAGCACTTCGCGCGAGGTGTGCCTGGCGAACGGGAGCTCCTCGGTGATGCTGATCAGACGGTCCAGCGTGCCCGCGACTGCGATCATGCCCGCGATGATGTAGATCGTCGTGTTCGCGTAGAAGGACACGCTCTGCATCAGGTTGCCCGTGAGCGCGGCGTCGGCAATGCGGTTCTCGCGGCCTACCATCTCGCGCGCCCAGCCGAGCCGCAGCCGCGCGGTGACGCCGCGCAGGCCTCGTTCGCTGCGCGTTGCGCGGTCCGCGTAGTAGCTGTAGCCGATCCAGCCGACCAGGAACAGCAGCAGCGCGAGCCAGTCCGCGGGGGAAAACAGGGTGAGGAGACGGTTCAGCATGTGCGCGTTTGGCGGGAAGCGGACCGCGCGAGTGTAGGCCGAACCCCCCGTCCGGTAAAATCGGCGCGCGCGCCCCGGTAGCTCAGTGGATAGAGCAGCCCCCTCCTAAGTTTAGGTTCTGTTGTTGCCTTTCTCCGTATCTGCCAGCTAGGCCGGTATTAGGCCGGCGGGCACCGCGCGGTAGAATCAAGTCACGTCCCCGTAGCTCAGTGGATAGAGCGACCGCCTCCTAAGCGGTAGGTCGCCGGTTCAACTCCGGCCGGGGGCGCCAATCCTTTTGTCGAGGTCAAGCCGTGCACGCGCCCTGGAGTGAACCCCTAGCGCTGGACCGGAGCGACAAGGTCGAGTGATACGTTCGTTGGGCCTTCAACAGGAGAGGGTCTATTGCCGCCAGGGGTCGCTACCGTCGACATAACGCCTGGCTCAAGCTACAGCTGTGCCACGGTATTCGACCTTACGTCTCTCGGACGAAGCGTTCATTGGTTTGAATGATGCGCCGCCGAACGGCGGCATCCCGAGGGCATCGCAACTATCATGGCAACTGCGCGTACGACACCATCGCGTCGGGGAACGTTGCAAGAGCCATCGCCCCCGCAGCCTCCACAGAGGTTGGCGTCGCAATCGGCGTCCGATTCGCCGTATCCAACCCGCAACCCGCGGCATGCTTTGGTTGAACCCGCTATGGTCGGATCACCGACGGCCACGTCCGGGACTCACAATGCTCCGGGCAAGTGAGCATGATCCACTACGACGCGCCCGGCAATCGATTTCGATGGCACGGTGGAGCCGCAGCGCGTCGGCAGCGAACTTCTGACCTACCTCAGCCAATCAAGGTCACGATCGTGTCTTTGAGGCTTCCGTCGACCAGATGATCCTTCACCTTGTCGAGCATTTGAATGTACTCGCGATCCTGCATCAGGGTCGCGTTCAGCTGCGTCATCTTGTCGAGGCTCTCTGCGTCGAAGTACCAGTAAACGCGGGCGCCGCCAAAAAGCTGAACACCAGTCTTCATGTTCATGGAGTACCGCTTGTTGATATAGGAAGTGACATCAACGGCGAACTGTACTGCGGCAGGCATGTCTGCCGCATGCTTGACCATGACACTGCGCTCAAAATGGAACATGACTACCTCCTTGCGATAGACGTTAGGATTCGGACCCCAACGAAAAAACGCTACGCCGCCGCGACAGACGACCTATTGCGTTTAATCAACGCCGGGGCAACGAGATGCCGAGGGCAGCCATGCTTCTGAATGCGCTTCTGCGCGAGCACAACGAGAGCGTGCTCCTAATCTCTGCCTCGCTGCGCACGAAGCAAGGTGGCTGCAAAGCCGCAGCGCAAGGGGCGGCTGTAGACAATTGCGAAAAGGCACTGAGAACCCGGATCGGGCGGTCGCCGTTGGTGGTGTTTTCTGGCGCCCGCTAAGCCGATTCCTTTGCGTGCTCGGCCATCGAGGACGGGAACGAGGTCCTCTATATCGCCGACGCGCAAGGGCAAGTCGTTTGATTCTAGGAACTCGCCTTGCCCCGACGCGGCCCGGGAGTAGAGCGGAAAAGGCTCTGCACGCATCGGCGGCTCCCCGTTGACCGTCTTCCGACCCCACGCAGCTATGTCCTCGCCAGGAGTTCATGGACTTTCCTGCGCCACTTCTTCGCGATGGCATGGCGCTTGGCGATCCGCACGACTTCGCCGTAATCCGCTCGATCAGATCCTTCGTGACCCGAATCTCGGCATGCACCTGCCGGGTCAACTCGCGGAATTCGGCGACGCTGTACCCCACGCGCTCAACTACGCCACCCACAAGGCGCCGCAAACCGCGCGGGGACGCGTGGAGTAGCTCGGCGGCGCTTGCGATTGCGAGCTGAACCGTCAGCGGCGCTAGTGCGTGGGGGGTGGGGCCGATCGGCCTGCCGCAATCGCATCCGACCATCCCGCGATTAACTCCTGCACCCGATCCGGTGCCACCGGCTCGACGCCGAGGCGTCGGCAGGTCTCGACATAGTTGAAGTACACGCGATCCGGGTCTGGCGGATCGAACTCCGGGAGATTACTGTCGGCGTCGTCGAGCATGGCGAGATTCTAACGCGCGCCTAGCTGGTCCGACAGCCCGGCACAGCAGCGGCATGTGCCAACAGGCTCGTCTTCGTAAGCTTGAAGCGTGACGTACGGCTCATCGTGTTTTCTTGGACCCGAAGGACCATGGTCCCGGCACCCCCTTGGTACCCGCGTGGCGGTTGAATGACGTGGAAGCCCATCGAGCATAGTGAACCACCATGTCTGTTTAACGCACTGTTATTGCAGCACAAATGAGCTCTGAGGAGAACAAGGAACGTGCATTGAGCTGCCCTGGGTCCCCCCTTCCACGGGGCAGGTCGCACGTTCGATTCGTGTTCGGGGCGCCAATTCGCGCAGCGCCGCACCGGTTCACCGCGCCGGAGGTGCTGCCGCGGCGTGCAACGGCGCAGACGCTCTGCGAGTCGCCTCCGGCGTCGTCGATGGCGGAGCTGCACGCCACGCCGCGATCTTCTCCCTCGCGGCCTGATAGCCGATCTCGACGATCGGCTCGTAGGCGCTGAACTCGAGGATCCCGTATTGCTCGACGGGCGGCTCGATCAGCACGTCGGCGAGCGCGCGAAACGACGGCTGCCGCATCCGGTTGGCGCTGTTGATCTCGGTGGCGCGCATCACCGCGCCGAGAATCGACGGCGCGCGGATCTTCGACCCGAACCAGCGCAGCCTTCCCATCAGCGCTTCCCACCCGGTGAGGCTCGGACCGAAGTGGTAGGGCTTCAGCTTGTCGTGCGTGGGCATCGGATTGACGCCGATCACCGTGCCGCTTTCGCACCATTCGCGCATCACGTCGAGCGGCATGTTGTTCATCACGTTGCCGTCCACCAGCACATCGTTTTGCGCCGAGAGCATAGGCGGGAAAATCGCCGGAATCGCCGTGCTGGCGCGGACCGCCTCCCACAGTGTGCCCTGGCGGTGCACGACGACCTCGGCCCGGGAGAGGCCGCTCGACACGGCAAAGCACGGCACCCAGAGGTCCTCGATCGCAACGCCCCCGAGAATGCGCTGGTAGAGTGCGGTCACCTTGCGCCCCGCCATCAGCGACACGATGGGCAGCGTACGGTCGAGCACCTTACTGGGCGAGGCGAACGTGCGCGCGAGCTCCATCATCGTATCCACAGACAGCCCGCTCGCGTGTCCGGCGGCAACCAGCGCGCCGATGCTCGTGCCGCCCACGATGTCCACCTCGACTCCGGATTCGTGCAGCGCGCGCAACGCGCCGATGTGCGCGAAGCCGCGCGCCCCGCCGCCACCCAGCACGACCCCCACTGCGCGGCCGCATACGCGCCGCGCGATCCGCCGCAGGTCGCCGTCGTGCGACATGCGAACGTGATGATGAGTCGCCACATGACGGGCAGCGAGCCACGTCCCCGTGGCCGATGGACGCTCGATGCCGTCGGGCTGCAGCAGCACCAGCTCGCAGCGCGCCTTCAATCCCATCTGCGCGATCGCACGCTCCATCGCCTGCGGCGCAGGGTCGTCGCTCGCATTGGCGACGATGAGCACGCGGTCGGCCTGGCGCAGGCAGCGACCCGTCCACGCCGAGAACTGCGGGTCGCCCTCGAGCACGAGGAAGGCGTGCTCGCGCTCCTGTCCCGACAGCCACGCGACGATCGACTCGTGCACGATCGTGTCTTCGCCGCTTTGCGCGACGCCCGGCTTGGCGAGCAGGCGATCGACGTCCGCGCTACCGAGATGCAGCGTCGTGCCGGCAGCCGCAAGTTCGCCCACCAAGCGCCGCGCGAATGCAGTGAGCGGGACACCCGGCGTCGCGGGAATCAACGCAAACGCGGTCGGAGCGGACGCAGCCCGCTCGGCCGGCTGCGCCGCGCGGCGCAGCCGCCACGCCGCAGCCCGGGCAATCTGCATCATCGCGCGCGGGTGCCGATCGGTCAGCTCGTCGAACGCTTTCCTCGACAATCGCAGCAAATCGCTGTCGCGCACTGCGTAGATGGTCGCCGAGCGCGGGTCGCCGGTCAGCAGCGACACTTCACCCACCGCCGCGCCCCGTCCCACTTCCTCCAGCACGCGCTCGCGTCCGTCCGCGTCGGTGGTCACCACGCGCAGGCGCCCGTTGATCACCACGTACACGTCGTCGCCGGCGTCGCCTTCGCGGAAGAGAAGTGAGCCACCGTCGAGCTGAACCCATCGCAGGTGGCGCTCGAGCTCCGCGCGCGCGGGCTCGGCAAGCTCGCCGAACAACTCGGTCAGCACGCGCACGAGCTGCGTGCGGCGCAGCCGCGGGAGGATGCGTCGGAGGAACTCGCTCAACGCCTGGGGATGCTTCGCCGCGAGCCGTTCGAAATCCTCACGCGACAGCCGCGCGAGATCGGTCGGCTCGATCGCGGTGACAGTGGCGCTGCGTGGCAATCCGGTAAGCAACGCCATCTCGCCGACAACGCCGCCCGGCGCGATCTCATCGACGCCGGTGCGGCTGCCGTCCTCGTTCTCGACCTGCACCAACAGGCGGCCGACCAGCACGAGATAGAGTTCGTCGCCCTGCTCGCCCTGGCGCATCACGATCTCGCCCGGCGCAAGGTGGACGTGGCGCAGCACGTCGAGCAGGTCGGCCACGCCCGACGGAGGGAACGGTTCGTGGAAGTGCCGCTCGGCGAGCAGCGTGGCGAGCTCCGGTATCAGCGATCCCTGGTCCATCGTCCCATGTTAGCAAAGGGTCGACGGCAGGACGCCCGCGATCCCGGGACAAGCGCCAACCCCGAAGGCGCTGCGCGCTACACTACCGGCCTTCCATCGCTAGGCGCGCCCGCGCTCACGCGCGCTCCGCTCGCTCCACCGTGTCCCCACTGCCCGCAACCCGCTACCGCATCGTCCCGCTCGACCCGCAAGCGCATCTCTTCGAAGTCGCCTGCACCGTCGCGACGCCGGACCCCGCAGGGCAGCGCTTGCGGTTGCCCGCATGGATCCCCGGCAGTTACGTGATTCGCGAGTTCGCTCGTCACTTCGTGAGCGTGCGTGCGAGCGCCAACGGCGCGCCGGTAGCGCTCGCCAAGGAGGCGAAGGACGTATGGCGCGCTTCGCCGTGTGCCGGCGCGCTCACGGTCACCGCCGAAGTGTATGCAGCCGATCTCTCGGTACGCACCGCCTACCTCGACGTCGCCCGGGGCTACTTCAACGGTCCCAGCGTGTTCCTGTGTCCCGAAGGTCGCGAGCGGGCGCCTTGCGTGCTGGAAATTGCGGCCCCCGCCGACCCTGCCTGCCGCAACTGGCGCGTCGCGACCTCGCTCCAGCGTGCGGAAGCCGCGCCCTGGAGTTTCGGGACGTACCGCGCCGACGATTACGACGCGCTGATCGACCACCCCGTCGAGATGAGCGACTTCACGCACGCCGCGTTCGAGGCGGGCGGTGCGACGCACGACGTCGCGATCAGCGGGCGCCACTCGACGGACATGGTGCGACTCGCGGGCGACCTCGCCCGCATCTGCCAGTGGCAGATCGACCTTTTCGGCGGCGCACCGGGAAGCCGGGCGCCCTTCGATCGCTACCTGTTCCTGGTGACCGCGGTCGGCGAAGGCTATGGCGGGCTCGAGCATCGCACGAGCACGAGCCTCCTTTGCGCACGTCGCGAGCTTCCGCAGCCGGGGGTTGCCGCGATCACCGACGACTACCGCAAGTTCCTGGGCCTTGCGAGCCACGAGTACTTCCACAGCTGGAACGTGAAGCGCATCAAGCCCGCGGCGTTCGTGCCCTACGACCTGACGCGCGAGAACTACACGAGGCAGCTGTGGGCCTTCGAGGGCGTCACCAGTTACTACGACGACCTGGCGCTCGTGCGCAGCGGCGTCATCACGGCGGGGGGCTTTCTCGAGCTTCTCGGGCGCACGATGACGACCGTTCTGCGAACGCCGGGCCGCGCACGGCAAAGTGTCGCGGAGTCGAGCTTCGATGCCTGGATCAAGTACTACCGGCAGGACGAGAACACGCCGAACGCCACGATCAGCTACTACGCGAAGGGTGCGCTCGTCGGGCTCGCGCTCGACCTCACGCTGCGCCGCCACGGCGCATCGCTCGATGCGCTGATGCGCGCAATGTGGGAGCGGTACGGGCAAACCGGCAACGGCGTGCCGGAGAACGGCATTCCTCAGCTCGCCGCCCAGATAGCCGGAAGCAGCCTGGACGATTTCTTCGCGCGCTTCGTTGACGGCACCGAGGATCCGCCGCTCGCGGAACTGCTCGCCCATGTCGGCGTTTCGCTGTCGCTGCGCGAGGGCGAGGGTGCCCGCGACAAGGGCGGCACACCGGGCAAGCGGTCCACCGATGACCGGCCACGATGCACGATCGGCGCGCAATGGACAGACGGCGGCCAACTGCGCCTGCAGCACGTGTTCCGCGACGGGCCCGCGGCGCGCGCAGGTCTCGCCGCAGGCGATGCGATCGTCGCGATCGACGGTTTGCGCGCGTCAGGCGATGCGCTCGAGTCGCTGCTGACCGACCACGCACCCGGCGACGTGATCGCCGTTCACGCCTTTCGCCGCGACGAACTGATGACGTTCGACGTGACGCTCGCCTCAGCGTCGCTCGACACGGCGTGGCTCGCATTGGCGCAGGACGCCGACCTGGCGACACGCGCCCGGCGCAAGGCATGGCTCGGCGAGTGACGTGCGCTCGGCTCATCGCAGTTCTGCTGCTCGCGGCGGCGCCGCTGCAGCTGCCGACGCACTCGCGCGCCGCTGATAACGCGCCTCCGGCGACACGCACCGAGGCGACTGTCGACACCTATTTCGGCCGCGAGGTCGCCGATCCGTATCGCTGGCTGGAAGCGACAGGCACGGCGGAGGTGATCGACTGGTTCAAGGCACAGAACGCGTATGCTCGGCGGGTGCTCGATGGGCTGCCGGACCGCGCGCAGTGGCGCTCGCGCATCGCCGCACTGAACGCCGCCGACACGCGCATCGCCGACGCGCAGTTCGGCGGCGACGAGCTTTTCTATCTGAAGCGCGGACCCTCCGACGAGGTGTTCAAGCTGTACACCCGCCACGGAATCGATGGCCCCGAGCGATTGATCGTCGATCCCGTGCGCTTCGCCGACGGCGACCCGACGGCCGCCATCGACTACTACCGACCCTCGCCCAACGGCAAAAGGATCGCGGTCGGTGTCTCCGTCGGCGGCAGCGAAAATTCCACGCTGCATGTCCTCGACATCGCGGCCCGCGAACCGATCGGAGCCCCGATACCACGCGGGCGAGATGCGGCGCCGTCGTGGCGCTTCGATAGCGCCGTACTGTTCTATCGGCAGCTCAAGGAACCGGCAGAAGGTGCGCTGCCGTCGGATACGTTCCGCGACAGCCGCGCGTATTCGCGGACGTTCGCCGCCGATGGCACGACGAGCGACGCGCCGGTGCTGGGCCGAGGTCTGTCGCCGATCGTGGAGATCGCGCCCGACGACTCGCCGTCGGTCATCGTGTCGCCGGTGTCGCCGTTCGCGATCGGCGTCATCGCCCATGGCGTGGAGCGCGAAGTCTCCCTCTACGTAGCCCCTCTCGCGCAGGTACGCGGCAGCGCCACGCCCTGGCAAAGGCTCGCGGGCCCCGAGAGCGGCATCACGGACCTCGATCTGCGTGGCGAGTGGATCTATCTCGTGACCAACGCCAACGCACCGCGCTATCGCGTCGTGCGCTGGTCGCTCAAGGAAGGTGTCCCCTTCGATGCGCGCAGGGCCGAGGTCGTCGTGGCGGAGAGCGACCGGGTCGTCACGGGGATCGGCGTCGCGAAGGATGCGCTCTATGTCCAGCAGCTCGACGCCGGTGTGGGCCGCTTGTTGCGGCTCGAGTTCAACGTCAACCTGCGCAAGGAGCCCGCTGCGGCGCGCAGTACCCCCGCTCCGCGTGCACAACGTTCCGCTCGGCGCTCGCCCGCCCCGGCCGCGTTGCCGAAGACCGCCGGCGTCGCGCGCGAACGCGACATCGCGCTGCCGTTCGCCGGCGCGATCCAGGAGCGCGTCACCGATCCGGTGCGCCCGGGCGCGCTGCTTCGGCTTGCGGGATGGACCGAACCGCCGGCGTATTACGCGGTGGATGGCAAGACCGGCGCGCTCGCGAAAACCGCGCTGATGCCGACTTCGCTTGCCGACTTCAGCGCGATGACCACGACGCGGGTTCGCGTGCGAAGCCACGACGGCATCCTGGTTCCGTTGACGCTCGTCCATCGCCGCGGCCAGCCGCGCAACGGCGAGGCGCCCCTGTTGATCGACGCCTATGGCGCCTACGGATTCGTGCGCGAGCCGACGTTCTGGCCGGCGCTGCTCGCGTGGCTCGAGCGAGGTGGCGTGTACGCCGTGGCCCACGTTCGCGGCGGCGGCGAACTCGGCAAGGCGTGGCATCTTGCCGGCCGCAAGGCGAACAAGGCGAACAGCTGGCGCGATCTGATCGCATGCGCCGACTATCTCGTGAGCGAACGCTGGACCGTTCCGTCTCGCCTGGCTGCGATGGGTGCGAGCGCCGGCGGTCTCGTCGTCGGCAACGCGATGGCCGAGCGCCCCGATCTCTTCGCCGCCATCGTCAGCATGGCCGGTTTCCACGACACGCTGCGCTCCGAGGCCGGTGCTGCGGGGCCGGCGAACACGACCGAGTTCGGCAGCGTCACCACCGAGGAAGGCTTTCGCGACCTGCTGGCGATGAGCCCGTATGCGCAGGCCGTTCCCGGCACCGCGTACCCGGCGGCGCTCTTCACGACCGGCTTCAACGACTTGCGCGTGGACCCCTGGGACCCCGGCAAGATGGTCGCACGCCTGCAGGCGATCAGCGGCGGACCCGGTGGCAGCGGCAAGCCCGTGCTGCTTCGCGTCGATTTCGCCGCGGGCCACGGCACGACGTCCACGCGCGAGCAGGCGATCGAGGAGTATGCGGACGTGTTCGCGTTCCTGCACGCAGAACTCGCCGCGCCACCCGCGCGGCGCTGAGCGCAATCGCGCTACGCGGGACCCGAGCAGAGGTTCCCTAGCCCGGATGTTTCACCAGGGCGCGGGAATTTGGCGTGGCGGTTTGCGGCCTGGATCGGGCGCAGCCGACGACGCCAATAGCAGCGACTATTGGCGAGGAGAGCAAACCCGAGCCAGGTGCAAAACGACCGCCAAAAACCGCGCAGTCCACCCGTCCAACGTGCTCCGCCGGTGGCGGGTCCCAAGTGCTTGGCAAGACTCGAGTCTTCATTGAATCGGTGGCGGCCTGGTGAAATATCCGGGCTGATCACCGGCCAGAATACGGACGCGGCAGCCGCGCTCTCCAGCTGCTTATCGAGCGCCGTGGTCCGCGCGCTCAACAGCTTGGCGGTATCGACATATTCCTGGAACACGATCTGCTGTACCGGCTGGCTGAACTTCAGGCCCTCCAGCCAACGGTAATGCGCTTGCGTCCAGTGGCTCTTGCCGCCATAGCTCTGGCCGTGGCGGAGCAGAAACGCCGACAGCCGCTGTTTCGCCTGGCACTGCAGATGCTTCATGTCCTCCCGCGCTCGCGTCAGATCACGTAACGCTTCTTGCGCCTCGTCCGGCACCCACACCGTCGTCAACTCACCCGCTCGATGCAACCGCGCCAGCGACAGGCTATCGCGGCGGTCGGTCTTGACCCGGTCACCCGCTTTCTTCGGAATCAGCGAGGGCGCCACCACCTGGCAATCCCAACCCAGGTCGGTCAGCTGGCGATGAATGCCGTACCCGCACGGGCCGGCCTCGTAACAGAACGACAACTCGGCGTCGCCTTTCCGTAACTGCTTCACCAGCTTCTGGATCGCCTCCGGCGCATTGGCGATCTCCCCCAGGTAGCGCACCTCGCCGCCTCGCGCTTCGGCCACCGCGACCGCAATCGTCTCTTTGTGCACATCCATGCCGACGTACTTGCTAAACTCTTTCATGACCTGCCCCCTCAATTGCGGCTCTGAGCCTGTGGTTGCTGAAACCCCAAGCTTAATCCGCGTCACTTGAGGTTCGGCAGGTCAATACATGATGTCTAGAGCTTGACCGCGGGGTTCAGCGCATAGCGCCCGGTCACCGACGCCTGCGCAAGCACGTGCCCCTCCATCGCCTTGCGCGCGTCGTGCCCGGTGAACGGCACAGGCACATCGAGCCCGGCAACGTCGAGCGCGTAGAGCGTAAACACGTAGCGGTGCGCGATTGCGTCGTTCCACGGCGGGCACGGCCCGTCGTAGCCGTGGTAGTTGCCGCCCATGTCCTTGTCGCCGGCGAACCAGCCCGTGTAGTCGTTCAAGCCATGGCGCCCGCCGCCGGGCGCCCGCGGTCCCGGCTTGCCGCGCGGGGTCACCCCCGAGGAGTGCGCGCCGGCGGCTACGCCGGAGGTCGTGGGCGGGAGGTCGATCAGCACCCAATGGAAGAAGTCCACGCGAGGCAATGAAGCCGGCACGGTACGGCCTTCCTTGTTGACGTCGTCGCCGCGCGAAGGAACGTCCGGATCGTGGCACGTGAGCGCGAGCGATCGCGTGTTCGGCGGAACATCGCTCCAGGCGAACCCGGGATTGCGGTTGCCGGAGAGCGCGACATGGGATGCGGGATCGATCTTGCCGAACGCGTATTCCGCGGGGATCGGAGCCATGCCGGCGAAAGCGGTCGTCGTGAGCTTCATCGTCAGCCTTTCTGCTGCCAGTGCGGGGGTATCGTTTTGGCGAAAAAGGGCAGCGCCTCGATGCGCGCCTTCCACGCGCGGAGCTCGGGCGTCAGCATGCCGTCGGCGCCGAGCTCCGGCATGCGCGCCTGCTGCGCCCGGTAGATGAACGCGACGAGCGGATAGAGCGCGAAATCGGCAGCCGACAGCGGCCCTGCGAGATAAGGGCCGCGCATCGAGCGGGTGAGCATTCCGAGCTCCAGGACCACCGCGGCGCGGCCCTTTGCAATCGCCTCCGCGTCGCGCTCCTCGGGCTTCTTGCCGAACAGCTGGTCGAGGATCGGGTCGAGCGCCTTGCTGAGATAGTTGTCGATCTCGGCGATCAACCGCCGCGCGAGCGCGCGCGTGCGCACGTCGCCGGGGAAGAGCGGCGCGCCGCGCCCCGGATACTGCTCGTCCAGGTACTCGACGATCGCGTTCGATTCGTAGAGCACGAAATCGCCGTCGATGATCGTCGGCACGCGATGCCGCGGGTTCAGCGCGACGAACTCGGGCTTGCGCGTATCCCCTGCGGAGAACGAGAGCATCTTGAGTTCGTAAGGGAGCGCCTTGTGCTCGAGCGCGAGCCACACGCGCCAGACCCATGGCGAGCCCGAACCTGCGTACAGTGTGATGGTCATCTCAGCCCTTCTTGTGACGCGGGTTGCCGTGCGAAGGCGCAGACGATGCCGCGGTCGCGCTGCCACGCAGTGCCTCGAGTGAAGCCTTCTGCAGCTCCAACGTCTTGATGCTCATCTGCATCATGCCAAGGCTCATCGCGAGCCAGTTCTCGATCACCTTGAGCTCGCCGATCTTGCGCTCGATTTCCGCGGGGTCGAGCGCGGCGAACATCGCGGCCGGATTGGGAAAGGGCAGGCCGCCTGCGAACCCCGGCGCACCTGGCGGTGCCGTCGTGCCGGGGGGGCCGCTCGCCGCACCCGGCATCGTGAACCCCGGCAACGGCATGCCGAAGGGATTCCACATCTTCTGCATGAAATCGAGCGCCTCCTGCGGGGAGAACGGGAAACCACCCGCGGACGCAGCGGGCTTCGAATCGTTGTCGCTCATGGGGGAGACCTTCCGGACGAGGGGCGCGGGGTTGGTTGCGGCGGCTTTCGGCTAATATTCCTCTATGGCGGACCCCGGCGCAACCTTGCTCGCCCGCGTCGCCGCCGCCGTCGGCCCATCGAACGTGCTGACCGCGCCGGCGGATGTCGAGCCCTTCCTCGTCGATTGGCGCGGCCATTATCGCGGCGCCGCGCGGGCCGTCGTGCGCCCGGGCAACACCGAGGAGGTGGCGGCGGTCGTGCGCGCCTGCGCCGAGACCGGCGTCCCGATCGTTGCCCAAGGCGGCAATACGGGCATGTGCGGCGGCGCGACGCCGGGCCCGGCGGGCGATGCGATCGTGCTTTCGCTCGTGCGCCTCAACCGCGTTCGCGCCGTGGATGTCGCGAACGCAACGCTGACCGTGGAGGCAGGCGTCCCGCTCGCGCTCGTTCAGCAGGCGGCGGAGCAGGCAGGCCTGTTCTTCCCGCTGTCGCTCGCCGCGGAAGGCAGCGCGACGATCGGTGGAAACCTTTCTACCAACGCAGGGGGCACGGCCGTGCTGCGCTTCGGCAATGCGCGCGACCTTGCGCTCGGGCTCGAGGTGGTGCTGGCCGACGGCCGGGTATTGAATGCGCTGCGCGGCCTGCGCAAGGACAACACGGGCTACGATCTGAAGCAGTTGTTCATCGGGGCCGAGGGAACGCTTGGCATCGTCACCGCGGCCGTGCTGAAGCTCTTTCCCGCGCCGCGCGCGCAGGCCACTGCGCTCGCGGCCCTTACCGATGTCACGCGTGCGATTGCGCTGCTTTCAGCGCTCAAGGCATCGCTCGGCGATCGCCTGGTCGGCTTCGAGCTGATGTCGGCGTTCTGCGTCGAGCTTGCCCGCAAGCACGATAGGGCGCTTCCCGATACGTTGCCCGGGCACGCGTGGCTCGTGCTCGTGCAGGCCGACGATGCCGCCGCGAACGCGCCCGTGACGGCCGAGCTCGAGGCGGCGCTCGCGGAGGCCGCGGAGGATGGCGTGATCGAGGACGCAGTGATCGCGCAGACCGCCGCCCAGGCGAATGCGCTATGGGCGCTGCGCGAAAGCATCGCCGAGGCGCAACGGCGCGAAGGGCCGAACATAAAGCACGACATCAGCCTGCCGGTTTCGCACATCCCGGCGTTTCTCGCCGAGGCGGAAGCGGCGCTTGCCCCGGCGCTGCCGGGAGTCCGATTCGTCGTGTTCGGGCACCTGGGCGACGGCAACCTGCATTACAACCTGACCGGGCCCGAAGGCTCGCAGCCGGAGGCGTTCCTCGCGCATACCGGGCACGCCAACCGGATCGTGTACGACCTCGTCGACCAGCACGGCGGCAGCATCAGCGCCGAGCATGGCATCGGACAGTTGAAGCGCGCGGAACTCGCACGCTACAGGAGCCCGTTGGAGCTCGAGCTGATGGCAAGGATCAAGACCGCACTCGACCCGCAGGGTATCCTGAACCCGGGCAAGATCCTCTGAAATGCGAAGGAGGGGCACATGGGCAAGGCCATCTTCTGGCTGGTCGTCGTGTTCGGCGTGCTGCTTGCGCTTCGTCTCTACAACACGGCGAAGGCCCGGGCGCGCGCGGAGGAGGCTAGGCAGCGCGCGGCGCGCGAGGCCCAGAAGCCGGCGCCGATGGTCCGCTGCGCAGAATGCGGCGTCTATCTGCCGCAGTCCGAGGCGCTTCCGGGACCTGCCGGCTATCGCTGCGGTTCCCCCGGTTGCGCGCATCGGCGTTGACGAACAGCGGCCAACGCAGGCATAAGGTACCGGGAGTCCGTATCGCCTCCATGTTGCCCTCGCCCACCATTCCGCCCTTCGAGCCGCCGGCCCCGGCAGCGACGCTCAACGAATCGAGCCGCCGCATCCTGTGGATCGTCGGCTTCTACCGCGCGGCTTGCGGGGCGGTCCTGCTCGGCGTCGCGCTGCTGCTCGACCTCAAGTCGTTCACCGTTGCCGCGCCCAACGCTTTCGTCACCGGTGCGGGGCTCTACTTCCTGTTCGGCCTGGGCTCTTTCTGGTGGATCCAGCAGCAGGAGCGGCTGCCGCTGACGCTGCCGGCGCTGTTGCTCGTGCTGCTGATCGGCGACATCTTTTTCGTCGCGACGGTGATCTACGCCGGCGGCGCGGCGGTGGCGCCGCTACCGATCCTGCTCTTTCCGCAGCTCGCCGCGAGCGGCTGGCTGCTGCGCACGCGGACCGCGTTCCTGCACGCGGGGCTCGCAACAACGGTGCTGCTCGGCCTCGACATCGTCCGCCTCGTCGAAGGCCAGACCGCCGTTGCCCAGGTGCTCCAGACGGCGCTCATCAGCTTCGGGTACTTCGCGATCGTCGGCATTGCGGTGGCGCTCGGGCGGTACGCGAAGGCGTCCGAGGACCTGGCCGCCCAGCGCAGCATCGATGTCGCGAACCTGGAGCAGGTCAACCGGCTGATCATCCAGGACATGCAGGACGGCGTGCTGGTCGTCGACCTGAACGGTGTCGTGCGCGGCCACAACGCGCAGGTCGTGCGTCTGCTCGGCGGCTTCGGCCGCATGCGAGGAGGCATGCGTCTCGCCGAATTCAGTGCGACGCTGCACGACTACTGGCGTCGCTGGCACGAAGACGCAAACGAGCCGCTCGCGCCGTTCCGTGTCGAGGCGCCGCAGCGGCTGCTGCGGGTGCGGCTCGTCCGCATCGGCTCGGGTCTGAACGGCGGCACGCTGATCTACCTCGAGGACCTCGGTCGGGCGCAGACCGAAGCGCAGCAGATGAAACTGGCCGCACTGGGCCGGCTCACCGCATCGATCGCGCACGAGGTGCGCAACCCGCTCTCCGCGATCAACCAGGCGGCGCAGCTGCTGCAGGAAGACGGCGTGGTGGCGCCGAGCGGCGAGCGGCTGCTCGGCATGATCCGCAACAATGCGAAGCGCATCGACCGCATCGTCGGCGAGGTGCTCCAGTTGAACCGCCGCGACCGCCAGCAGCCGGAAGTCGTTCGGCTCGGCGAGTTCGTACGCTCGCTGACCGAGGAAGTGGTGCATGCCGAGAACATGCCTGCGGGCAGCGTCATGATCGACATTGCCGATGACGTTCTCGTGGTCTACGATCGCGGCCACCTGAACCAGATCGTCTGGAACCTCGTGCGCAACGCCTGGCAGCACTGCCAGAAGCGGGAGGGCAGCATTCGCATCGCCGCGCGCGCGGGCTACATGGGCGACGCGGTGATCTGCGAGCTGGCCGACGACGGTCCCGGCATACCGGCGGAATTGCGCGCGCAGATCTTCGAGCCCTTCTTCACGACGCGCCCCGGCGGCACGGGACTCGGACTCTACATCGCGCGCGAACTCGCGGATGCGAACGGCTCCACGCTCGAGCTCCTGCCCAAGTCCCCGGGCGCCCACTTCCGCATGACGATCAAACGGGCGGTCGCCGCCTGACCCGTCTTCCCATTTCCCCTTTCCCGACGAATAGAGCCCCGACATGACCCGCAGATCCCGCGGCCAGCCGAAAGTGCTGGTCATCGACGACGAACCCGACCTCCTCGAGCTGCTCGAGCTCACGCTCTCGCGCATGGGGCTTGACACCACGCGCGCGGAAACGGTCGCGCAGGCGATCAGCCTGCTCGACCGCGAGCCCTTCGACCTCTGCCTCACCGACATGCGTCTGCCCGACGGCGAAGGCCTGCGCGTGGTCGAGCACATCAACCAGAAGGGGCTCGACGTCCCGATCGCCGTGATCACCGCATACGGCAGCGCCGAGAACGCGGTCGCGGCTCTCAAGGCCGGTGCGTTCGACTACCTCGCAAAGCCTGTCGCGCTGGAGCAGCTGCGTGCGCTTGTCAAGCAGGCGTTGAAGGTCCCGGACAAGGCGCAGCCGACGACGAGCTACCAGCTGCTCGGTGAATCGCCGGCGATGATGCAGGTGCGCGACATGATCGAGCGGCTCTCGAAGAGCCAGGCGCCGGTCTACATCAACGGCGAGTCGGGAAGCGGCAAGGAGCTCGCCGCGCGAATGATCCACCTGGGCGGCCCGCGTGCCGAGCAGCCGTTCATCGCCGTCAACTGCGGCGCGATTCCCGAAACGCTGATGGAAAGCGAGTTCTTCGGCTACCGGAAGGGAGCGTTCACCGGCGCCGAGGGCGACCGCGACGGATTCTTCCAGGCGGCGAACAACGGCACGCTGTTCCTCGACGAAGTGGCCGACCTGCCGCTCGCGATGCAGGTCAAGCTGCTGCGCTCGATCCAGGAGAAGAAGGTGCGAAAGGTCGGCTCCACGCAGGAGGAGCCGGTGGACGTGCGCCTCATCAGCGCCACGCACAAGAACCTGCCCGCGCTGGTCGAGTCCGGCGAGTTCCGGCAGGACCTCTTCTACCGCCTGCACGTGATCGAGCTGTCCATGCCGCCGCTGCGCGAGATGCGCGAGGACATCCCGCTGATCGCCGATACCATTCTGCGCAAGCTCGCGCGTGGCGCGGCGGCACGCTTGCAACCGGATGCCGTCCAGGCGCTCGAGAAATATCCATTCCCGGGCAACGTGCGGGAGCTGGAGAACATCCTCGAGCGCGGACTGTCGCTCGCCGCGGATTCGCAGCGCATCACGGCAGACGACCTGCATCTCACGCCGCTCGCGGACGAATCCGACGTCGCGGTCCCACCGGGCGAGAAATGGCCGCTGCAGGACTACCTGGACCGCGTCGAGCGCGTCGCGATCAACGAGGCGCTCGAAAAGACGCGCTACAACCGGACCGCGGCGGCGAAGCTCCTCGGCATCACGTTCAGGGCGATGCGCTACCGGATGGAGCGGCTCGGGATCAAATAGCGGTTGGGCGCGGCATTAGCGTCGCGCTCCACCGGGTCGCGATGTCTTGCGTACCCGTTCTAGGCTGGATGGTACGGGCGGATCTCGAATCGCGGCGACTGCCCGTGCCGTCCTCTGCCTCGGGCAATCACTTGCTTTCGCGAGTCTGATCGATGCACGCGTCCCGAGGCGCGCCGTTCTACGATCGGCTCCGCCCGTTCCGCGCTGGCCTCGCCTGCGTGCGCCATACTCATCAGCGCCAACGTCAGGTACCCCAGATAGAACCCGCCCACGAAACAACCAACACCCCACAAGATGGCAGACATGGCGCGCAACCTCCAACTCACTGCTACGTATAGAATTTACGCTCGCCCATTGCCGAAAACATTGAGCCGCGTCAATTGGGGTGGACAACTTGTTTGACCCAATCGTGCTCCGGCTCGAGGAATCGCCGGCAACGTGGAACGTCGTTGCCGGCAGGGGGAAGCAAAGGCGGCAAGACGAGGCGACGCCCGCCGCTCGAACGTCGCGCGCAGACAAGCACGACCCGCGCGCAACGGCTGGACAAAAGGCAGCCTTTCCGTGACCTCCCGCATCGTGCCGCTGCGAAAGAATGCGCGCGCGGCCGCGGCGCCGGCATCGGGCGGCCCTAGTCGCTTCGACGCCTCCGGCTGGCTGCGCGGCGCGACCCGCGTCCCCTCGCCTAACTGCGACGCAAGGCCGGCGGACGCGCTCGTCACGCTCGCGGTGATCCACAGCATCTCGCTGCCGCCCGGTCAGTTCGGTGGTGCCGACATCGTCCGGCTCTTCACCAACACGCTGGACCCGTCGGCGCACCCTTACTATGCGGGCCTCGCGCACCTCAAGGTGTCGGCGCACTTCCTGATTCGTCGCGACGGCACGCTCGTGCAGTTCGTACCCTGCCACCTCCGGGCGTGGCACGCCGGCGCGTCGTCGTGGCGTGGACGCGAGTGCTGCAACGACTTCTCGATCGGCATCGAGCTCGAAGGGACCGACGAGCGTCCTTACACGGGAAAGCAGTACGCGCGGCTTGCGCGGGTCCTTTCGAGTGTGCGGCGGCTGCACCCGATCGCCGACGTCGTTGGCCATCGAGACATCGCCCCGGGACGCAAGACCGACCCCGGCCCGGCGTTCGACTGGGACCACTTGCGCAGGCTCGTCCCGTGGAGCAGGCGCCGCGCCCGACCGGCGCGATGATGACGTTCCCGGTGCCCGCCGGTGCGGGCAGCTTTGGGCCGCCTACGGACGCGGCGCGCGCCTCCATGGTAGAATATCCGGTTATTTCCGCGGCCTGGGCCACCCGGGCAGGCGCCGTTCGCGCGCGCTGCCCGGCACGGCCCGCCGCCAATCCGAATGCAACTGCTGGCCGACTACTTCCCGCTGATCCTTTTCTTTGTCGCCTTCAAGTGGCAGGGGATCTACGTCGCGACCGGGGTCGCGATCGCCGCGTCGATCGCGCAGATCCTCTGGCTCAAGGCGCGCGGCAAGGTGTCGGCGGTCCACTGGCTCTCTCTCGCGATCATCGCCGTGTTCGGCGGCGCCACGCTGCTCTTGCAGGATGAGACGTTCATCAAATGGAAGCCCACGGTGCTCTACGGTCTGTTCGGGCTCGTGCTCGCCGTCGGCAAGCTTGCGTTCCGACGCGACCTGATCGCCGCGCTGCTGAAGGACGTTTCGCTGCCGACGCCGGTATGGACCGGCGTCACGTGGTCGTGGACCGGATTCTTCGCAGCGATGGCTCTCGCCAACTGGTATGTCGCCTTCCACTTTCCGACCGACACCTGGGTCACGTTCAAGGTGTGGGGCGGGATCGGGTTGTTCCTCGTGTTCGCGCTCGCGCAAGGCCTCGTGCTTTCGCGCTACATGACGGAGCCCGCCAAATGACGGTCCCCGTTGCCGAGACCCTGCGAGCGCGGCTCGCCCCGCTCGCGCCGTCCATCGTCGAAATCCACGACGAAAGCGCCCTGCACGCCGGCCATGCCGGCGCGGCCGCAGGCGGCGGGCACTTTTCCCTTGTAATCGTGTCACACACGTTCTCCGGTCAGACCCGCCTCGCGCGGCATCGCGCAGTCCTCGGGCATGTGGGCGACCTGATACCCCATCCGGTGCACGCGCTCGCCATCCAGGCGTACGCGCCCGATGAATTCCCCTACCAACCGTAAAAAGGAAGCGCAATGAACAAGACCCGACTGGCTGCCGCGGTGCTCGCCGCGATCGTACCGGTGACCGCAGCGCTGGCGCAGGCTCCGGTCCCGAAAGCCGCAACGCCAGCCCCCGCCGCCGCAGCCGCCGCACAGGGCAAGACGCTTTACCCGCAGGCGCAGTTCGACCTGCTGCTCAAGGACCGTGTCGCCCAAGGGCAGCCCGACACACCGGAATTGCGTGCCGCGATCCGCGAGGAGTTGAACACGCGCGAGCTGCTCGCGCGGGAAGCGAAGAAGAAGGGCCTCGACAAGAACACCGACGTCAAGAATCAGATGGACCTCGCCGGGCAGACGGTGCTCGTGCGCGCCTATGTCGCCGACTGGGTCAAGGCCAACCCGATCCCGGAAGCCGACCTCAAGAAGGAATACGACACGATCAAGTCGCAGATGGGCGACAAGGAGTACAAGGTGTCGCACATCCTGGTCGAGAAGGAGGACGAGGCGAAACAGGCGATCACCGACCTGCAGAAGGGCCAGAAGTTCGCCGACATCGCGAAGGCGCGCTCGAAGGATCCGGGCTCGAAGGACCGCGGCGGCGACCTCGACTGGAACGCCCCGGGCAATTTCGTGAAGCCCTTCGGCGACGCGATGACCAAGACCGAGAAGGGCAAGTTCACGCCGCAGCCGGTGCAGACGCAATTCGGCTGGCACGTGATCCTGGTCGAGGACGTGCGCGACGCCAAGGTCCCGCCGTTCGAGGAAGTGAAGCCGCAACTGCAGCAGCGCATGCAGGCGCAGTGGCTCGACAAGTACTTCAAGGATCTGCGCGCGAAGAACGGCGTGTAATCGCCACGCTCGAAGCGGCATTGATCGCAAGGGCGGGCCCGTGGGTCCGCCCTTTTGCTTTGTGCCGGCGTAACCATGAAGCCGTGCCGCGGCGAGGACGCGGGGCAACACGTTGCGCTGTCGCCTGCGCGACCACCCCGAATCGGAGAATCGGCCGAGCGCGTTGCCGCCGCAGAGGTTGACAGACGCCGCCCGCGGGTCCAATATACCTAACAACTGTTTGTTTTTCACATTCGCCTTGTGACCTCGTCCGCATCGGCCACCGCGCGCGCACCGCGTACGGTCGCGCGCCCCGCCCACCCGCGCGCGGACAACCGGCTGCCCTTGGTGCGGGACGCCGCGGCCCGGCTCTTCCGCGAAAAGGGCTACGCGTTCACGTCAATGCGCGACATCGCGGCGGCCTCCGGCATGCTCGCCGGTTCGCTCTACTACCACTTCGCCTCCAAGGACCAACTGCTGGTCGCCGTGTACGCCGAAGGCGTTCGCCGCATCACGGCCGCCGTGGACACTGCGTTGGCACGCGAAGGCGAGCCTTGGGAGCGTCTCGAGCGCGTCTGCGCCGCGCATCTCGGCGCGCTGCTCACGGACAGCGACTACGGCCAGGTGGTCATCCGGGTGCGCCCGGACGACGTGCCGGAAATCGCACCGCAGCTGATCGCGTTGCGCGACGGCTACGAGCGTCTCTTCGCCCGCGCCATCCAGGCGCTGCCTCTGCCGAACAGGGCCGACCGCCGGGCGCTCAGGCTCATGCTCCTCGGCGCGCTCAACTGGTCGCAGACCTGGTACCGCCCGGGCCACGACAGCCCGCAGGCGCTCGCGCGCCGCTTCGTCCGGCTGCTGCGCGACGCCTCCGCCGTCTGACGCCGGCCATCCACACACGTCCCCGGAAGGCATTGCGATGGACATACGCCCCAAGGTGCTCATCACCAAGATCGGCCTCGACGGCCACGACCGCGGCAGCCGCATCGTCGCCGCGCATCTTCGCGACGCCGGCATGGAAGTCGTCTACACGCCGCCATGGCAGGAGATTCCCGCCGTGGTCAAGCTTGCGCAGGAGGAGGACGTCGACGTGATCGGCATCTCCTCGCTCGCCACCGACCATCTGATCGTGCCGCGCTTGATGACGGCGCTGCGCGAGGCGGGCATGGAAGACGTCGCCGTGATCGTCGGTGGCATCGTGCCTGACGACGACGAGCAGGCGCTGCGTGAGGCGGGAGTCGCCCGCGTGTTCCACCCCGGCGCGCCTCTCGACGAGATCGCGGACTTCATCCGCGAGGTCACGGCCAGGGTCCGGGCGGCGAAATTCGCGGCATGAGGAGCGACGACGCATGAACAAGCCACTGCCGCATCCCGTGCCCGCCTCCACCGAGGAAGGCCGCATCCGCTGGGAATCGGAATATGCGGCGCAGATCGGGACGGATCGCGAAGTCGCGAACCGCTCGGGCATTCCGGTCAAGCCGCTCTACACGCCGCTCGACGTCGACCCCGCGCGCTACGACGCGGATGTCGGGTTCCCGGGGCAGCCACCCTACACGCGCGGCATCTACGCGACGATGCACCGCGGCCGCACGTGGACGCAGCGGCAGCTGATCGGGCTCGGCACGCCGAAGGACTACAACGCGCGGCTCCTCGACATCCTCGACAAGGGCGCGAGCGCGGTGTCGCTCATTCCATGCAACTCGGTCTACCGTGGCTACGACATGGACGAGGTCTACCCGGAGTTGCTCGGGACCTGCGGCGTGGTCGTCAACGCCGCGGACCAGATGGACACATGCCTCGCGGGTGTCGACCTCGCGCGAACCTCGTGCGCGATGAACGACCCGCTGCCCTTCACGCTGCTCGCGTTCATGCTCGCCGTCGCCCGGCGGCGGGGCGTGGACTGGAGCGACGTCACCGGAACATCGAACCAGAGCGACTACATCTCGCACTACGTCGCCAACCACATGTTCTTCCGGATCGCGCTGCCCGGGTCGCGGCGCATCCTCACCGACCATATCGCGTGGTGCAACCGCCACGTGCCGCGCTGGAACCCGGTTTCCGTGGTCGGGCAGCACATGCAGCAGGCCGGGGCAACGCCCGCGGAAGCACTCGCGTTCACGCTGTCGACCGCCATCCAGTACGCGGAGGACTGCATTGCCGCCGGCATGTCGCCCGATGATTTCCTGTTGCGCTTCACGTTTTTCTTCGACATCTCGATCTCGTTCTTCGAGGAGATCGCCAAGTTCCGCGCCGGGCGCCGCATCTGGGCCCGACTCGCACGCGAGCGCTTCGGCGCGCGCGACCCGCGCTCGTGGCGCTTCAAGTTCCATGCGCAGACCTCCGGAGTGGATCTGACCCGCCAGCAGCCGCTCAACAACATCGCCCGCGTCACCGCACAGGCGATGGCGGGCATCTTCGGCGGCCTGCAGTCGCTGCACACCGATGCCTACGACGAAGTGCTGTCGTGTCCGACGCAGTTCGGCGCGCGCATCGCGGTGGCGACGCAGAACATCCTGCGCGAGGAAGCGCACCTGACCGACGTGATCGACCCGCTGGGAGGCTCGTACTACGTCGAAAAGCTCACTGACGAGATGGAGGCCCGCGTGCTCGCGGTGATGGACGAGGTGGAGGCCGCCGGCGGCATGTATCGCGCGGTGGAGACCGGCTTCGTGCAGCAGCGCATCGGCGAGTCGTCCAGGCGCTTCCAAGCGAAGGTGGAAACCGGCGAGCAGACGATCGTTGGCGTGAACAAGTATGCGGTCGGGGAGGATGCGAACGCGAGGCCCGCGCTGCCGAAGCCCGACCCCGCGTTGATGCAAGCGCACCTGCTCGAATTCGCCGAGTGGAAAGCCGGGCGATCCGCTGGCGAGGTCGCGAAATCGCTCGATGCGCTCGCGCGCACCGCGCAGCCCGACGGCGGAAACGTCTTCGGCGCGGTCGTCGCTGCGGCGGAGGCCGGCTGCACGCATGGCGAGATCTGCGCGGCGCTGCGGCGCGAGCTCGGCTTCGGGCAACCGCTGGTCGTCGTCTAGGATCGAACGTGAAACACGCGGCGGCGGAACGTGGACGCCTCGCAGCGGTGCGCGATAACGTGGGCGCCCGGCGTCTCGCCGCAATCCGGGCAGGCGATCGCGCCGTGGTCGCCCGCGCGATCACCGAGATCGAAAACGAGCTGGCCGGTGCGACGAGGCTTCTCGCCGCGCTCGCATCCGATCGCGGTCGCGCGCACGTCATCGGCATCACCGGCGCGCCGGGTGCCGGCAAGTCGACGCTGATCGACGCGCTGCTGCGCGAATGCACGATCCGCGGGCAGCGCGTCGCGGTGGTCGCAATCGACCCGTCCAGCCCGATCTCCGGCGGCGCCGTGCTGGGCGATCGCATCCGCATGAGCGAGTCCGCAGCGAGCGAGAACGTGTTCGTGCGCTCGGTCGCCTCGCGCGGTCACATGGGGGGGCTGTCGCGCGCGACGCGCCGGATCGTCGACCTGCTCGATGCGGCGGGCTTCGACACGGTCATCGTCGAAACGGTCGGCGCAGGCCAATCCGAGGTCCAGATCGCCGCGCTCGCGGACACGAGCATTGTCGTCTGTCCGCCGGGGCTCGGCGACGACGTGCAGGCGATCAAGGCGGGCATCCTGGAAATCGCCGACCTGCTCGTCGTCAGCAAGGGCGACAGCCCGCTTGCGCCGCGCACCGTGCACGACCTTGAGGATATGCTGGCATTGCGACCGCATCGAGAAGGTTGGAAAGTGCCCGTATTGCTGACGACGGCCACTCGCGCCGAGGGTATCGTGGCACTGCTCGACATCGCGGCCGCCCACGCTCAGGCCTGCGGCCGCGGACGACGCCTGCGCAGCGCCGCGGAGCGGCGCGACATGCCGGGCACCGACGATGCCGCCCACGCACGGGTGCAAGGGCTCGCCGCGAACGATGCGTTCCTGGGCCATTGCCGGATCGACCTGCTCGATGCTGGGCCGGGGAGAGCCACGCTGGCGATGACGGTCGCACCCGAACACCTGAACTTCAACGGTACGTGCCATGGCGGCGCGATCTTCGCGCTCGCCGACAGCGCGTTCGGGCTCGCCTCCAACTCTCGCGGCGTCGTGGCCGCGGGCATCGATGCGCACATCGCCTACCATGCGGCGGCACGCGCGGGAGAGCGGCTCGTGGCCCGCGCGGTCGAGGTGAGCCGCGGCAAGCGCCTCGCCGTCTACCGCGTGGACGTGCTGCGCGACGATCACGAAAGCATCGCGTCTTTCACCGGGACCGTCTATCTGAGCGGCCGCGCGCACGAGCCGGCAAGCTCCGCTTCAAAGGATTGATTCGCGGGGGATGCGCTCGAAGGCTTGCCCGGCGTCCCCCGGAGGACGCCCCCCGGCGGGCGACTGGCCGCGGTTCCCCGACCGGCTAACGGCGCCTCGTGCACGACAATCGGCGCACACCACAACACGTGTCCCGAAATCCCCTGCGGCCTGTGGGGGCGGCGATGCTATCCTACGCGGGCTTCGCGCATGGGGACCGCGCCGGCGGTCACGAACAATCACAATCCGCTGGAGGGGGCATGAAGTTGATTCGCCAACCGAAGGATTTCTGGTCGGGCGTGATGTTCCTCGCGTTCGGCGGCGCCGCGTGCATCCTCGGGCTCGACTACGCGATGGGCACGGCAAGCCGCATGGGGCCTGGCTATTTCCCGCGCGTGCTCGGCCTGTTGCTCGCGGCGTTCGGGGTGATTCTCGTCCTGCGCTCGTTTCGCGGCCAGGGCGCGCCGCTGTCTTTCCCGACGCTGAAGCCGCTCCTCGTCCTCCTGGTCGCAGTCATCGTCTTCGGCCTCACCGTGACCCGCTTGGGTCTCGTGCTCACCACAATGCTGCTGGTCGTGATCGCGAGCTTCGCATCGCACGAGTACCGCTGGAAGGAGTCGATCGTCTCGGCGCTCGTCCTCGCCACATTCGTCGTCATCGCGTTCCGCTACGGACTCGACCTGCAGCTGCCCACCTGGCCGCCGTTCCTGACGCGCTGACCCATGGACCTGATCGCCAATCTCGCGACCGGATTCGGGGTCGCACTCACGTTCCAGAACCTGATCTACGCGTTCTTCGGCGTGCTGCTCGGCACGCTGATCGGCGTGCTGCCCGGCATCGGCCCGGTGCCGACGATCGCGATGCTGCTGCCGGTGACCTACGCGCTGCCGCCGGTGTCCGCGCTCATCATGCTGGCCGGGATCTATTACGGCGCGCAATACGGCGGGTCTACCACTGCCATTCTCGTCAACCTGCCGGGCGAATCGTCGTCGGTCGTCACCTGCATCGACGGCTACCAGATGGCCCGTCGCGGTCGCGCCGGCACGGCGCTCGCCATCGCGGCGATCGGCTCGTTCATTGCGGGCACGTTCGCTACGCTGGTCGTCGCCGCCTTCGCGCCGCCGCTCGCGGAAGTCGCGCTGAAGTTCGGCCCCGCCGAGTACTTCTCGCTGATGGTGCTCGGCCTGATCGCCGCCGTCGTGCTCGCCAGCGGCTCGCTGCTGAAGGCGATCGCGATGATCGTGCTCGGACTGCTGCTCGGAATCATCGGCACCGATGTCAACTCCGGATTGCAGCGCTACTCGTTCGGCATCCCGGAACTCTCCGACGGCATCGGCTTCGTCGTGGTGGCGATGGGCCTGTTCGGCTACGCGGAAATCATCGTCAATCTCGAACACAAGGAGGCACGCGAGGTCTTCACGGACAAGGTCTCCGGTCTCTGGCTCAAGTGGAAGGATTTCAAGGAAGCGCTGCCCGCGATCGTGCGCGGGACCTTCCTGGGCTCCGCGCTCGGCATCCTGCCCGGCGGCGGTGCGCTGCTTTCGTCCTTCGCGTCCTACACGCTGGAGAAGAAGATCGCCAAGGACCCGAGCCGCTTCGGCAAGGGTGCGATCCAGGGCGTCGCCGGGCCCGAGAGCGCGAACAACGCGGGCGCGCAGACGTCGTTCATCCCGCTGCTCACGCTCGGCATCCCGCCCAATGCGGTGATGGCGCTGATGGTCGGCGCGATGACGATCCACAGCATCCAGCCGGGCCCGCAGGTGATGACCAGCAATCCCCAGCTCTTCTGGGGGCTGATCGCGAGCATGTGGATCGGCAACGTGATGCTCGTGATCCTCAACCTGCCGATGATCGGGATCTGGGTCAAGCTTCTGCAGGTGCCCTACCGCCTGCTCTACCCGGCGATCCTCGTGTTCTGCTGCATCGGTGTCTACAGCCTGCAGAACAACGTGTTCGACGTCGTGCTGACCGCGCTGTTCGGCTTCTTAGGCTGGCTCTTCGTCAAGCTCGAGTGCGAGCCGGCGCCGTTGCTGCTCGGGTTCATCCTCGGCCCTCTGATGGAGGAGAACCTGCGGCGTGCGCTGCTCCTCTCGCGTGGCGATCCCACCGTGTTCGCCACCCGACCGCTATCCGCGACGCTGCTCGCCATCGCCGCCGTGCTGCTGCTGATCGTGATGGCACCCAACGTGCGCAAGAAGCGCGAGGAAGCGTTCCACGACGTGTGACGTGCTGCGGGGGCGGCGCCGAACAAGACGCCAAGCCTGCGCGCTACGACCGGGGACTCCCATGCCGACGTTCGATTGGGCGCTGCCGTACGCCTCGCGCAGGCAGCCCATCTTCGCGCGCAATGCGGTGGCGACGTCTCAACCGCTCGCCGCCCAGGCAGGAATCGCGATGCTCCAGCAGGGTGGCAACGCGGTCGATGCGGCGGTTGCCGCCGCAATCACGCTGACCGTGGTCGAGCCGACGGGCAACGGCATCGGCAGCGACCTCTTCGCGATCCTCTGGGATGGCCGCCGCCTCACCGGCCTCAACGCCTCGGGCCGCGCTCCGGCGGCGCTGACGCCGTCGCGCTACTCCGCGCGGACCGGCGTGCCCGAGCGCGGCTGGGAAAGCGTCACGATCCCGGGCGCCGTGTCGGGGTGGGTTTGGCTGTCGCAGCGCTACGGGAAGCTGCCGTTCGCCGACCTGTTCGCGCCCGCGATCCGCTATGCGCGCGACGGCTACCCGGTGTCGCCGACGGTGGCCGCGCAATGGTCCCGAGCCGCACAGGTCGTTCCCCACGATCTCGGATTCGCGCTGCATTTCCTGCCGCGCGGCCGACCGCCGTTGCCAGGCGAGGTTTTCGCGTGTCCGGCGCTCGCCGCCGCGCTGGAAACGATCGCGCTGAGCTCGGGCGAGGCGTTCTATCGCGGCGAACTTGCGCACGCGATGGCTGCGCATGCGGCTGCGCACGGCGCTCTGCACTCGCTCGCCGACTTCGCGAGCCATCGTTGCGACGAAGTGGCGCCGCTCGCGCAGCGATTTCGCGATGTCACCGTGCACGAGCCGCCGCCGAACGGCCAGGGAATCGCCGCGCTGATGGCGCTCGGCATCCTGCAGCATTTCGATCTCGCGAGCCTGCCGCCCGACTCGGTCGCGAGCCAGCACCTGCAGATCGAGGCGATGAAGCTGGCGTTCGCCGACACCTACCGGCACGTCGCCGATCCGGCTGCGATGGGCGTTCCGGCCGGCGCGCTGCTCGATCCCGCTTACCTCGCGCGCCAATCGGCACGCATCGATCGAGGCCGCGCGCAGGACTTCGGCCCCGGCAATCCCCCGCCCGGCGGCACCGTCTACCTGTGCGCCGGCGACGAGCACGGCATGATGGTGTCGCTGATCCAGTCGAACTACATGGGTTTCGGCTCGGGCGTCGTGGTGCCGGGCACGGGCATCAGTCTGCAGAACCGCGGCGCCGGCTTCTCGCTCGTGCCGGGACATCCCAACGAGATCGGCGGTGGCAAGCGGCCGTTCCATACGATCATGCCGGGCTTCATCACACGCGAGGGCGCGCCGTACTCGGCGTTCGGCGTGATGGGGGGCCCGATGCAGCCGCCCGGGCACGTACAGACGGTCGCCCGCCTCGTCGCCTACCGCATGAACCCGCAAGCCGCACTCGACGCGCCGCGCTGGAAGATCAACGCCGACGGTTCCCTCGATCTCGAAAGCGCTGCGATGCCGTCGTTGCGCGAGGGACTGGCCGCGCTCGGCCATCGGCTGCATGCCGCGCCCGACTCTTACATGGACTTCGGCGCCGGGCAGTTCATCGTGCGCAGCGATGGTTGCTACGTGGCGGCCTCCGATCCGCGGCGGGACGGCTACGCGGCCGCGTTCTGACGCGCCGCCGCCTACTCAGGATGTGGCGCCCGCCGCTTCGGCTGCGGTGTCGCAACGCTCGCAACGCGGCACCGGTCCCGAGAGCACCTCGCCGGTGACCGCATTCGGGCGGAACACCGTGCAGCCCTTGAGACCCGCCTCCCACGCGTCGCGGTAGATACCTGCGAACTGCGCAAAAGGGATGTCTGCAGGCACGTTCGTCGTCTTGGAAATCGCGTTGTCCACGTGCGGCTGCAGCGCCGCCTGCATCGCGAGCTGGTCGCGCGGCCGCGTGCTCGCCGCAGTCACGAAGGTAGCCGGCAGCGCGTCGGCGCGTGCCGCTGTGCGCCATTGCGCGAGCGCACAGCTTTCGACCTGCACGCGGGACAGCGTGCCGTCGGACTCGCGCACGTCACGCGCGTACTCGAGCGCGAAGATCGGCTCGAGCCCGCTCGACACGTTGCCGGCGAGCAGGCTGATCGTGCCGGCCGGCGCTATCGCCGTCAGGTGGCTGTTGCGGATACCGTGCTGCGCGATGCCCTGCCGCAGATGCGAGGGAAGCCGCGCGACGAATGGAGCCGCGAGATAGCGATTTCGATCGAACAGCGGAAAGCTGCCGCGCTCGCGCCCAAGCTCGATCGAGCTCGCGTACGCGGCCTCGGCAATCGTGCGCATCGCGGCCGCGGCGGCGGAGCGGCCTTCGGGCGAGTCGTAGCGCAGGTTCAGCATCACGAGTGCATCGGCGAGCCCGGTGATGCCGAGGCCGAGGCGCCGCGAGGCCAGCGCGGCCTGCGCTTGCTGCGGCAGCGGGAAGCCGGAGATCGCGTAGACGTTGTCCAGCATCCGCGTCGCGACAGCGGCGACCTCGGCCAGCGCCTCGGCGTCGAGGCGCGCATCGGGCGTGAACGCGTCGCGCACGAAGCGCGTGAGATTGACCGAGCCCAGGTCGCAGGCGCCGTACGGCGGCAGCGGGATCTCGCCGCACGGGTTGGTCGCGCTGATCGTCTCCGCATAGGCCAGATTGTCTTCTTGACGGATGCGGTCGATGAACAGCACGCCCGGCTCGGCGCCATCGTAAGCGTGGCGAATGATCGACTGCCAGAGGGCTCGTGCCGAAACCCGCCGCTCGATGCCGAAGCGCGGGAACACGAGCGTCCAGTCGGCATCGACGTCCACGGCGCGCATGAAGGCGTCGGTGACGAGGACCGAGAGGTTGAAATGCGTGAGCGCCCCGCGCATTTCCTTCGCGGCAACGAAGGCACCGACGTCCGGGTGGTCGCATGCGAGCGTGCCCATCATTGCGCCGCGGCGCGGGCCGACACCGGTGACGGTCTCGCTCATCTGGTTCCACAGCTGCATGAATGACACCGGTCCCGACGCCATGCCGCCGGTCGCATCGGCCTGTGCGCCGTACGGGCGCAACGGCGAGAAGTCGGTGCCGATCCCGCCACCCTGCTGCATCGTCAGCGCCGCCTCGCGCAACGCCGCGAAGATGCCATCGAGCGAGTCCTCGAGCGTGCCCATGACGAAGCAGTTGAAGAGCGTCACCCGGCGCGCAGTGCCTGCACCAGCGAGAATCCGGCCGCCGGGAAGGAAGCGGAAGTCGTCGAGCACGCCGCGGAAACGACGCGCCCACGCCTCCCGATCATGCGGCTCCGCAGCCGCCAGCGCGCGCGCCACGCGGTCCCAGGTCGCGTCGATTGTCGGCTCGGGCGTGCCACCGTGCGGCGTGTAGCGATAGCGCGCGGCCCATACGGAGGCGGCAAGCGGGTTCGCGAACGCATTCATCGAGGTGGCGGCAGCAGGATCAGCGCTCGCGCGCCTTGACCACGGACAGCGGATGCAACTCGGGAAGATTGAACCGCTTGCGGCCAGGCTCGGGGGCGGCAAGCGGCGCGGTCGCCCGCATTGTCGTGAGACAGCGACGCGTCAGCTGTTGGTAACTCTGCGTACCCTCGATCTTCCATGCGAGCTCCGTCTCCGTGAGCGCGCGCCGAACCTTGGCCGGGACGCCGGCCACCAGCGACCGGGGCGGCACCACCATACCGGCCTTGACGAAGGACATCGCCGCGACGATCGACGACTCGCCGATCACGGCATTGTCGTTGACCACCGAGTTCATCCCCACCAGCGCGTTTCGCTGCACGATGCAGCCGTGCAGCACGGCGCAATGTCCGATGTGACCCCCTTCCTCGACAATCGTTCCGGTGCCGGGGAAGCCATGCAGCACGCAGCAGTCCTGCACATTCGCTCCGGCGTGAATCTCGATATGCCCGAAGTCGCCGCGCAGGCTCGCACAGGGTCCGATATAGCAGCCGGCTCCGATGATGACGTCGCCGATGAGCACGGCGCTCGGATGCACAAACGCCCCGGGATCGACCACCGGCGTGACGCCGTCGATCGCGTAAACGGTCAGACTCATCGCATCCACTCCTTCGCGCGGTTGCGTTGCGCTAGCCTACATAGACACGGGCGTTGCGGAACATCTGCATCCACGGAGAATCCTCGCCCCAGTCGCCCGGATGCCACGACATCTGCACCGTGCGGAAAACCCGCTCCGGATGCGGCATCAGGATCGTGAAGCGCCCATCCGCGGTGGTGAGTCCGGTGATGCCCCCGGGCGAACCGTTGGGATTGACAGGATAGCGCTCCGTCGGTGCGCCATGCGAATCGACGAATCGCAGCGCGACCAGCGGCCGCGCCGCCGCCAGGTGTGCCGCGTCGCGAAACTCCGCATAGCCTTCGCCATGCGCGACCGCGACGGGGATCCGGCTGCCCGCCATGCCGCGCAGGAAGAGCGATGGCGAGTCCTGCACGGCGAGCATCGAGAAACGGGCCTCGAACTGCTCGGAGGCGTTGCGGACGAAATGCGGCCAGTGCGCGGCGCCGGGAACGATGTCGCGCAGGTTGCTCATCATCTGGCAGCCGTTGCAGACGCCGAGCGCGAAGACATCCGGCCGCGCGAAGAAAGCCGCAAAGCCATCGGCGAGCCGGGCGTTGAAGAGGATCGACTTCGCCCAGCCCTCGCCCGCGCCCAGTACGTCACCGTAGGAGAAGCCGCCGCACGCCACCACGCCCTTGAACTCGGAAAGCGACCGGCGACCGGCGATCAGGTCGCTCATGTGCACGTCAAAGGCATCGAAGCCGGCGCGCGTGAATGCCGCCGCCATCTCCAGCTGGCCGTTGACACCCTGCTCGCGCAGGATCGCCACGCGCGGCCGCCCGCCGGTCGCGATGAATGGCGCGGCGACGTCCAGGGCCGGATCGAACGTCAGGCGCGGGACGAGGCCGGCATCCTCGACGTCGGCAATACGACCGTACTCGGATTCCGCAGCGGCCGGGTTGTCGCGCAACCGTTGCAGCGCGTGCGTTGTAGCCGACCAGGCACGATGAAGATCGGTACGGGACGCATCGAGCAACGTGTGCCCGGCACGCATCACGCGGATGCGCTCACCACGGGTGGGCGTACCGATGTTGCGTGCATGCACGCCGTGCGACTCGGCGGTCTTCAGCACGGTGGCGATATGGTCGTGACGCACCTGGATCACAGCGCCCAGTTCCTCGGCGAACAGCGCCGGCAACAGCTCGGCGACGATGCCGTCGAGCAGCACGTCGAGGCCGCAACGCGACGCGAACGCCATCTCGGCGAGCGTCGCGAACAGACCGCCGTCGCCGATATCGTGGTAGGCGAGCACATGGTCCTCGGAACGCAGCAGCCGCAGCAGCGCGAAGAAGCTCGTCAGCGCACGCGGGTCGTCGAGATCCGGAGTGTCGTTGCCGATCTGCCCATGGACCTGCGCCAGCGCGGAGCCTCCGAGGCGGCGGCGGCCACCGGCGACGTCGAGCAACACCAGCGCGGTCGCGCCGCCGTCGAGACGCAAGAGGGGTGTCAGCGTACGCCGTGCATCGGCAACCGGCGCAAATGCGGACACGACGAGCGACACCGGCGCCGTCATCGCCTGCTCGCCGCCGGCGTCGCGCCACGTCGTGCGCATCGACATCGAGTCCTTGCCCACGGGGATGCTGACGCCGAGCGCGATGCAGCATGCAGATACCGCCTGCACCGTGTCGTAGAGCGTCGCGTCCTCGCCGGGCGCACCCGCCGCCGCCATCCAGTTGGCGGAGAGTTTCACGCTGCCGAGGTCGGCCACGTCTGCCGCGGCAAGATTCGTGAGCGCCTCGGCAACGGCCATGCGGCCCGACGCCGGCCCGTCGATCAGCGCGAGCGGCGTGCGCTCGCCGATGGCCATCGCTTCGCCCGCATACCCCGCGAAATCCACGAGCGTGACGGCGACGTCCGCCACCGGAACTTGCCATGGGCCGACCATCGGGTCGCGGGCGCAAAGTCCTCCGACCGTGCGATCGCCGATCGTCACCAGAAACGTCTTGTCGGCGACCGCCGGAAACTGGAGCACGCGCCGCGCAGCGTCCGCGAGATCGACCGCGCCGAGATCGAGTGCAGGAAGCGCGCGGGCGACGCGGGCGACCTCGCGCACCATCTTCGGCGCCTTGCCGAGGATCACGTCGAGCGGCACGTCCACTGGCCGGTTGTCGAAATGCGGATCGGCAACGACCAAGCGCCCACTCGCATCGGCACGGCCAACGACGGCGAACGGGCACCGTTCGCGCGCGCAGATCGCCGCGAACTCCGCAAGCGTGCCAGGCGCGATCGCGAGCACGTAACGCTCCTGCGCCTCGTTGCACCAGATTTCGCGCGGCGACATGCGAGGCTCCTCGCTCGGGATCGCGCGCAGGTCGAACACGCCGCCCATGCCGCCGCCGTGCACGAGTTCCGGCAGTGCGTTGGAAAGGCCGCCTGCCCCCACGTCGTGGATCGACAGGATCGGGTTGGCCTCGCCACGCTGCCAGCAGCGGTCGATGACTTCCTGTGCGCGGCGCTCGATTTCGGCGTTGCCGCGTTGCACCGAGTCGAAGTCGAGGTCCGCCGTGTTCGCGCCCGTGGCCATCGACGACGCGGCGCCGCCGCCCATCCCGATCATCATCCCGGGACCACCCAGCTGGACAAGCAGCGTGCCTTCGGTCAGCGGTCTCTTGTGCGTATGGTCGGCGCGAAGGTTTCCAACGCCGCCGGCGATCATGATCGGCTTGTGGTAGCCACGCCACGCGCCGTCGACCTGCATTTCGAACGTGCGGAAATAGCCGGCGAGGTTCGGCCGCCCGAATTCGTTGTTGAACGCCGCCGCACCGAGCGGTCCTTCGATCATGATTTCGAGCGCCGAAGCGATCCGTTCCGGCTTGCCGGGTGTGGCTTCCCATGGTTGCACGAGGGTCGGGATGTGCAGGTGCGAAACCGTGAAGCCGGTGAGCCCCGCCTTCGGCTTGCCGCCGATGCCGGTCGCGCCCTCGTCGCGGATCTCGCCGCCCGAGCCGGTCGCCGCGCCGGGAAACGGCGCGATCGCGGTCGGATGGTTGTGCGTCTCCACTTTCATCAGAACGTGCGTCAACTCGCGATGCGTCGCATAGCGCCCGTCCGCGCCGGGATAGAAGCGCTGCGCCACCACGCCTTCCATGATCGCCGCATTGTCCGCGTACGCGACCACGGTGCCCTGCGGATGTGCGGCGTGCGTGTCCCGGATCATCGCGAACAGGCTCTTCGCCTGCGGCTTGCCATCGATCACGTAGCTCGCGTTGAAGATCTTGTGCCTGCAGTGCTCGGAGTTCGCCTGCGCGAACATCATGAGCTCGACGTCGGTCGGGTCGCGGCCCAGTTCGCGGAAACGGCGGTCGAGATACTCGATTTCGTCCGGTGCGAGCGCGAGGCCCAGATCGCGGTTGGCGCGGTCGAGCGCCGCCCGGCCCTCGGCCAGCAGCGCAACGGTGGCAAGCGGGCGCGGCGCAAAGTGCGCGAACAACTGTGCGGCTTCCGCCTCATCGGCAAACACCGCCTCCGTCATGCGGTCGTGGATCATCGGCAGCAGCGCATCGCGATCCGCGGCTGCAAGCGCCGCGTCGTCGCGAGTGCGCACGCGGTACTCGATGCCACGCTCGATCCGGCGCAAGGCGGCAAGCCCGCAGTTGTGCGCGATGTCGGTCGCCTTGGACGACCACGGCGATATCGTGCCCGGGCGTGGCACGACGAGCAGAGATACGCCGTCAGGAGCGGCGTCGTGCATGCGCGGGCCGTAGGTGAGCAGGCGATCGAGCGTCTCCCGCTCGCGTTCATCGAGCGGCCGCTCGGCCTCGACGAAGTGGCGAAACGTCGCCGCGACCGCCGCGATGCCGTGCCCGGGCCGCGCCGCCGAAAGGCTTGCCATCAGTTTGGCGATGCGGAACGGCGAGAGCGCCGAACGTCCGCGCAGCGACAGGATCTCGGATGCCATGGATTGGAGGGGCGGCGGCCGTGGCTTCGAATCGAAGCCGCGCGAGCGCAGGGGTTTCAGCGTCAGGCCCGTTTCACGAGCGTCCGAACACCTCGTTCAGCTGCTGCGCGACGCGCACGAACGTCGTCCGCTTCGAGAGCTCGCGCAGCCGCCGCGCTCCGACGTAGGTGCAGGCCGAGCGGACGCCCCCGAGAATCTCCTGCGCCGTCCCGGCGACCGGCCCGCGGTAGGGCACGAGCACCTCCTTGCCCTCGGCCGCGCGGTACTCGGCGACGCCGCCCGAGTACTTCTCCATCGCCGTGCGGCTGCTCATGCCGTAGAAGCGCTGGAATCGCTGCCCGTCACGCTCGACGATCTCGCCGCCGCACTCGTCGTGGCCCGCGAACATCCCGCCCAGCATGACGAAGTCGGCACCGCCACCGAACGCCTTGGCGACGTCGCCGGGGGTCGCGCAGCCACCGTCCGCGCAGATGTGGCCCTCGAGCCCGTGTGCGGCGTCCGCGCACTCGATGATCGCGGAAAGCTGCGGGAAGCCGACGCCCGTCATCTTGCGCGTGGTGCATACCGACCCGGGACCGATGCCGACCTTGACGATGTCGGCACCGGAAAGGATCAGTTCCTCGGTCATCTCCCCGGTCACGACATTGCCGGCCATGATGACGATTTGCGGAAAGTCGTCCCGAATCCTCCCGACGAACGACACGAAGCTCTCGGTATAGCCGTTGGCGACATCGATGCAGACGTAGCGGATGGCGGAGTCCTCGCCCTGCCCCGCCTGCGCCATCACCTTGCGGAACTTTTCCTCGTCGGACTTGGCAATACCCATCGAGTAGAACGCCGCCGATTTGCGTTCGAGGCCGCGAAAGAAGGCGACGCACTCGTCGACGCTGTAGTGCTTGTGGAGCGCGGTCGTGAGCTTGAACGGGTCGAGCGCCTTCGCCATCTCGAACGTTCCCGTCGTGTCCATGTTCGACGCGACGATCGGAATGCCGTGATACTTCGTGCCCGTATGCCGGAAGGTGAACTCGCGCGAAATGTCGACACCCGAGCGCGTGTTGAGCGTCGAGCGCTTGGGGCGAATCAGCACGTCCTTGAAGTCGAGCTTGATTTCGTTTTCGATGCGCATGCCACCCTCCGCGCCGCGCGCAAAAAACGCCGGCGCCCCGTTACGGGACCCGGCGTTGCAGAATTATACGCCTCGGCGGCCGGAACTGGCGGTGTGCGCAGGCCTCGGCAGGGCCTTGCAACAGCCGAAGGCGTTGCGCGACCCGGAAACAGTATCATGCGCCATTGCTGAGCGCGCCGCCGACATGTCGTCACTACATCATCTGCTCGACCGCAACCGCGCCTGGGCCGCGAGCATCGAGGAGCATCGTCCCGGCTTTTTCCGCCGCCTCGCAGCGCAGCAGAGCCCGCGCTACCTGTGGATCGGTTGCTCCGACAGCCGGGTGCCCGCCAACGAAATCGTCGGTCTCGACCCCGGGGAGCTGTTCGTGCATCGCAATGTCGCGAACATCGTCGTGCACACCGACTTCAACTGCCTCGCAGTGCTGCAATACGCAGTCGACGTGTTGCGCGTCAAGCACGTCATCGTCGTGGGCCACTACGATTGCGGCGGAATCCGCGCTGCGCTCGAGGACAGCGCACACGGGCTCATCGACAACTGGCTACGGCACGTGCAGGACGTCGCCGCCAGGCACCGCGACCAGCTCTCGCGCATCGACGTCTTTGCCCGGCAGGTCGACCGACTGTGCGAGCTCAACGTCGTCGAGCAGGTCGCGCATCTTTCGCGCACGACGATCGTGCAGGACGCATGGCAGCGAGGCCAGATTCTCACGCTGCACGGCTTCATCTACGGGCTCAAGGACGGCCTGCTGCACGACCTCGGGTTCGAGGCCGATTCGACCGCGGCGATGGAGGCGCAGTACCCGACTGCAATCTCGCGGCTTCCCGGTCGGGAGGGATCGCGGCCAGCGGCCTCCTGATGCTCGGGTGGACGCTTCGCGCAGGTTGACAACGACTCGCGCCAAACCGGATCGGCCTTTGCGCAGGCTTCATGGCGGCGAGCAGGAACGTTGTCCGGCGCCTGACGGGCAGCGACGCGAGAACCCTGCCCGCCGCACGCCTCCGCGGAGTTGGTCGAGAGGAACGATGTACGCGAAGTTCCGGGAAGGACCATGTCCCGTACACCACACTAGCCTGCATATTTCACCCTCGCGATGATTTCGGCACGGGTCCGACGAATTGGGGTGTCGAGCGTCGGTGGCTTCCTGCTTTTCGAGCAGGTTGACGAATATCGGGCGGACTACGCCCAACCCCCGTTGATCGTCATCGTGCACGGGGCCGGCACTCGGCGGTTGTTATCCGAACGCGAAGCGCTGCGCGACGAGGCGGAAGGCGGATTATGTGGGAAAGCACTGGCGAGGAAGAAGGGGACGCGGCGGGTGTTGCGCACGATGACGGCGCCGACCTCGAGCAGACAGCAGCGCAGAATCCAGACCTGAGCGCGGGCGAGTTCAGTGCCGGCTAAGCCGATGGTACGCAGTCGCTCCAGCAGGACGTGCGGGAAAAGGGGCCAGGCTCGCACTTCGCATCAGATGCCCCCCCGCTTGACCAAGAGTCGAGCCTGGCCCCTTTTGTGTTTGCGCTTGACCAAGAGTCGAGCCTGGCCCCTTTTGTGTTTGGCCCCTTTTGTGCTCCCTTTTGTGCTCCCTTTTGTGCTCCCTTTTGTGCTCCCTTTTGTGCTCGCCTTCTGTGCTCGCGAAGGATCTCTGCGTCAGCGCGGCCAACTCCGGACGACGAAGTCGTCGGCAATCGTCTCGGAGACGCCTGACTTCGCACCGGGCGGTGCGGAGCAAGCGCCATGATAAATTCGCCTGTCGACATCGCTCGACAAGTCGTGGGGCGCTCGGCGGGTGACCGTCGAGCGACATGCCAAACCTTCCGGTTACAGGCGACGCCGAATGATCATGCTTGTGGATGACCCGCTGGAGGTATTCCGTCTACCGTTGCTGCTCTTCCCCGTTTCCTTCGTCACGCTGTGGCTCTCGGCGTGGTTTGGGTCGACACGTTTCAAGAGGCTGAGGGCGCAGGCAGCGGTGCTGCACGATGACTTTGGCGTCGTCCAGGGCGCGACGCTGACGCTGCTCGGACTCATCATCGGGTTCACGTTCTCGATGGCTTTGGGGCGTTACGACCAACGGAAGAACTACGAGGAGGAGGAGGCGAACGCAGTCGGAACGGAATACCTCCGGGCCGATCTCTTGCCGGCTGCCGACGCCGCGAAGGTTCGGCGGCTGCTCTTGAGCTACCTCGATCAGCGGATACTGTTCTACACGACGCGCGACGAGCACAAGCTCGCGCAGATCAATGCCGCGACCGCCAAGCTGCAGGCCGAGCTCTGGTCTACCGTCCAGGCGCCGGCTTCGGCACAGCCGACACCCTTGATGGCTCTTGTTTTGGCCGGCATGAACGATGTGTTGAACTCGCAAGGCTATACGCAGGCTGCGTGGTGGAATCGAATTCCGCTCGCGGCATGGGCATTGATGATGGCGATGGCGATTTGTTCGACCGTGCTGGTTGGCGTCGGCGCGAGAAATTCCGAGGCTGACTCCGGTCTGCTCCCCGTCCTGCCGCTGGTGGTCTCCATCGCGTTCTTCCTGATCTCGGACATCGACAGTCCGCGCAGGGGCGTCATTCGGGTGGTTCCGCAGAATCTCTTGAGCCTATCGCAGTCGCTGCGCGCGCCGTAGTCGGGTGTGAAGAGGGGCCAAGCTCGAACTGGGCATCATTTGCCCCCAGTTGACCAAGAGTTGAGCCTGGCCCCTTTGATCCCGGCATCATTTGCCCCCAGTTGACCAAGAGTTGAGCCTGGCCCCTTTGATCCCCCTTTGATCCCGCGTGATGCGGGCGTGCGCTTGCGCGCGTGCGTGGTCCGGCAGAGGCTGCAACGCCGGCCTGCCAGGCAATTGCCGGGGTTGCGGTCGCGCGGACGGGAGTTCATCATTGAACGAGGAGGGATCCTGACGGTCTTGCCAAACCGTAGTTCCGCTCCCGGAAAGGAGCGTCCCATGGACAAGCGCGCATTTGCCCTGTTCCTGACGACGATCGCGGCCGGTGCATGCGCACAGTTCCCGACGTCGACGGTTTCCGATGCAGACAAGAGCAAACTGACGACCGCGACCGTCGAGGCCGCCCGCACGTCCGGAGAAATCCTTGTGAGCCGCAACTGTGTCGCCGAAACGGGGACGCACATCGTGCGCAAGGGTGCCTGCGTCAACGCGCCGGGCCGATCCTATGACAGTACCGACATCGAGCGTACGGGTTCGCTGAACATAGGCGAGGGGCTGATACGGCTCGAGCCATCGATCAACATACGGGCGCCATAGCGGAGCGTTCGGCGCCGACCGGAACGGCGCGCGCAGTTTGCGAGCGCTGTTGAGGTCGACCTTCCCTCGCACACCGCGATCTCGCTGCCGAAACGCTCTACCCGCATCCAGTTCCCGGAGCGGTACCTTTCGAGCGGGCCCTTGGGACAACGCGTTGCCCAAACGATGCGCGTGCGCATCGGCCGACCGATGGGGAGTGCTGCCGATGGCGGTCGGATAAAGGAGCATTGATTTGAGCACGAGCACGCGGTTCGTTGCGTACAGTCTGGCGATGCTCGTGCTTGGACCGGGCATGTGCGCGTCGTTGGCCCACGCCCAGCGCGCGGCGGATGCGCAAGGCCCGGCGGCGACGTCAGTCCCTCAGTCCGCATCGGATTTCGGCATCCTGCAGGGGCGGTGGGTGCGACCCGACGGCGGCTATGTGATCACGATCAAGGCGATTGACGCCAGCGGCAAGCTTGATGCCGGGTACGCGAATCCGAGCCCGCTGCCGTTTGCGAAGTCGGAGGTCTCCAGGGAGGGCAGCACCCTCAAGGTTTTCCTCGAACTGCGCGCAGGCGGCTACAACGGATCGACCTACACGCTCACTTACGACTCCGTGAACGATGTCCTCAAGGGCGTTTACTACCAAGCGGTCGCGCGGCAGAGCTTCGACGTGTATTTCGTGCGCGCCAAGTGACGCTCGCCTGCCGGCAAGGACATCGAGCACATCCTCGATAGCACGGCCGCCGCGAAGACCACGGATGCGCACTCGTCGAGTCTGCGGCTGCCGCGCGAAGTCGCAGTGTCTGGTTCCCGGCGCGACACCCACTGCCCGCGGCGCCGGCGCATTGTCGGCCTGCAACCCGACCACCGGCAGCTATGCGCACGACAGCGCCGTGTGGGGACCGGGCGCTACGTCCGCCAACGCGAGCGGGTGCAACGCCCGGACCGGCGTGCCAGGTTCGACGAGCCAGTACAGCAACGCTCATGGCCGCTATGGATCGAGCGCCGTCTCGCGGCCGAACCAGAAGGTGGACGCGCAGAGCCCGAGCAACGCACGCGGTTCGGCGGGTGCGTTCAGCTCCAGCACCGCAGCGTCCGGCTGGCCCCGCCCTTTATGGCCGAGGCGCAGTGGGCGCGGCTTCGACGGCACGGCGACCGTCGAGGTCCACGGGCCGGGCTCGACCCTGCGCCGTATCCTGCACGTCGGATGAGCGCCCGTCGCATCGGACGCGACAGTGCCGTTGGCGCGCTCGCGGGACGGCGATCTCACTGTCGCGAAGATCGGCACGGACGAGCGTTACGCGATACGGGACGCACTCGTCCGAGGTGGCTAGCCCGGATGTTTCACCGGGGCGCGGGAATTTGGCGTGGCGGTTTGCGCCCTGGATCCGGCGCAGCCGACGACGCCAATAGCAGTGACTCTTGGCGAGGAGAGCAAGCCCGAGCCAGGTGCAAAACGTCCGTCAAAAACCGCGCAGCCCTTCCATCCGACTTGCTCCGCCCGTGGCGGGTGCGAAGCGGTTGGCATGGCTCGGGGCTTCGCGGAATCGGCGGCGGCCGGGTGAAATATCCGGGCCAGGAAACGCCGACCCCGCGGCAAGCGAAGCGGCGCGAAATCCGGACTCGCCGGCGAACCGGCGCCTCGGCGTACCGACCGCTCGCGGCGTCCGTCGGCATCGCGCTCGTCGCGCATTGCGCTCCGTGGCGTTCCCGTTGTGCTGTTCCCTGTGTGGCGCCGCCGGAAGGCTCCACACGCACGCGGATCACCCTCACGGCGACCGCCAACCGGACCCGCGGCGAGCCCCGACCGCTCCAGTTCTCCGTCGGCGCGATCGCGAGAGCCCGTGATAATCTGTGCCGCGGTCGCTCGGCGAGGTGAATCGCCTATCGGTCCGACGGATGCCTGCTCGGGATTGCAGCGGCGACGAGTCATTGCCCCTGCTCTCGCTCGAGATCGACGGCGCCGCTTGCCGCTGCCGAGGCGCAGACCCTCAGTGCCGGGCTCGAGATGGCATCGGTCAAACTCGGAGGAGGATTCGCGCGATGAACGGCAAGTCCGAAGGCGACGCTCGCGGCATGGGCAAGAACCGGATCGAAGCGCTCACCGACGGGATCTTCGCTGTCGCGATGACGCTGCTCGTGCTCGACATCAAGCCGCCGGTACACCTGCGGTTCGAGACCAACGACGCCCTCATCGATCATCTTTCGGTGCTCAAGCATAGCTTTGTCATGTACGCGATCAGCTTTGTCGTGGTGGCGATGTTCTGGATGGGTCACCATCTGCAATTCCATTTCGTCCGTCGCGTGGACCGGCAGCTGCTCTGGATCAACCTGCTGTTCCTCCTCGTTGTGGTGGCCGTTCCTTTTTCCACGAATCTCGTGGGGGACCACGGACACCTTCAGCTTTCGGTCGTGGTCTACGCCGTCAACCTGCTCGTCCTCACGCTGCTGCTGTTCCTGCAGTTGCGCCACCTCGCCGCGAGCCCCCATCTGACCGATCCGGACTTGACGCGCGAGGCGGTCACCCACCTCCGCCGGCAGCTCCTCCTGTTCGGCGTCGTGCCGGTGGTTTCGATCGCCACGTCGTTCTTCAGCCCACGGCTTGGCATGTACCTTTACGCATTGCTCGCCGTGCCTGCCTTCGTCCCCGGCAGGATCGACCGGTTGACGCGCGTGGCGACCGGGGACGACAAACCTGCCCCGTGATAACCTGCGCCGCTGGCGCCGGGTCGGGCCAATTCTGCTGTCCGTAACGCACTGAGGAGAGGACCATGTCGAAGGCAAGGCCAACGATTGGCACCGACGGACTTCCGCTGCCGATACTGCCGCCGGAACGCGACGCACGTGTGTGGGCGCGGCTCGTGCGTGTGCTGTTCTACACCCCCGGTTTCCTGGCCATCCTGCTGCTCAAGACGGGCGAACCGGCAGGCTTCGGCATCACCGTGGAGCTGCTGATGCTGACCAGCGCGGCCGCGATCGTCGGCGGCCTCTACGTGGGGACGCAGTCGTCGGATGCCGGCGCCGATGACTCGTCCAGGATCGGCACCTGGAGCGGATCGCTGATCATCGAGCTGCTCGCGGTGGTGCCCTTCCTCTGCGCGGTCCCGTCGCTGTTCCATCAGCTCGCGACCAGCACGCTGCTGCACACCCCGGCGGCCAGCGCCGTCAATGTCACGCTGGGCGCCTCCGAGCTGCTGCCGGCGGTGGCGATCCTGCCCTTCATGCTCTATCAGCTCGCCGGCTTCGGCACGCTGCACTACGTCGTGCCGAAGCCCGTCAACTGGGCGCTCAACGTCGGCATCCTCGGCCTGATCATCGCATCCTATGTCGGCAACCGCCTGGGCAATTTCGCCCTGGAAAAGACAATGGGCGGGCTCCTGGTCCTCGGCATGGCCATCACCGTTTTCTACGGGGTGCTGAAGCTTCGCCAGATGCAGGCGGACTACGACCTGCGCTGCCCGCCCAAAGAGTCGAAATAGGGCGGCCGGGCAACGCCCCGAAAGCAAAGGAAGCCCATCATGTGGTGGATCAGCTACCGAGGTGAAGGCAAGACCGGCGTCGAGAACATCGGCGTCTTCGAGGACGATGGCACGCCGCGCAAGAAGCATCCGCTGCTCCTCGACCCGTCGCCCAAGGCGCATCCGCTGCACATCGCCCGCGGCTTCGCGCGGGTGGGCGACGATCTCTACATCGCCAACGCCTGGCGCAAGGACAGCCATGTCGCCCGTTACCGTCGCCACGGCGACACGTTCCGCTTCGCCGAAGTGGTGGTGACCACCAGGCAGATCGCGGCGATGGTTCACCCGTTCGACGTGGAGTTCGGCGACGATGGCCTGCTCTACGTCTCCTGTCAGGACACCAACACCGTCGTCGCCATCCTTCCGAAGACGCGCAAGCCCGCGCCGGTTGCCCCGCACCTTCGGGAGAATTTCCCCGACGGAAACTTCCTCCCCGGCACGCTCGTCGCCTCCAGCCTGGGCCGGCTCCCCGAAGCCGGGGACCACCCGCCCCCCGATGTGCCGCCGCCGCAGGGCCTCAAGGTGGTGCTCGACGTGCACGGCAAACCCCGACACTCCGTGCGCGGTATCGTCATCCATCGCCAGCATCTGTATGTGGCGGGCGAGGCGGGGAACATCGTCAAGGTCTACGAGCTCAAGACAGGGCGGCTCGTGGCCCGCATCAAGGGAGCGAATCTCGCGAAGCCCGTGCACCTGATCCTGCATGGCGACACGCTCTACATCGGCGCCGCGGGCACCGGCAGCATCCTCGCCTACGACATCCCGAAAGAAGCCCCGCTCGGCAAGCTCAAGGCGCGCACGGTCATCGACGCGAAGCTCAAGGCGCCTTCCGGCTTCGCGATCGGCCCGGATGGCGATCTCTACGTTGCCGAGCGCTTCGACCAGCGGGTGCGGCGCTTCTCGATCAAGGGCAAGAAGAAGGGGACGTTCATCGAGGGGCTCCCGGACATGCCGGAGTTCCTGGTGCACGTGCGGGATCAGGCCTGAGGCCTCGCGGGCGAGGCAGGTTCGAGCAGGAGCCGAGATGGAGATCTACGAGATCAAGCTCCACGAGGTGATGTGGGGTGGCCTCCTGGTGGCGATCACCATGGCGATTCACGGCACCGGCATGTTCGTGATCCTTCAATTTGTCGAATCGCTGAAGGAACGCTTTGCGCCCATGGAGTCCTTCTTCGGCGGCCTCGGGTTGGTGATCCTTGCGAGCCTCATGATCGTCGTGGTCAACATCCTCGAGGTGATGGTGTGGACGATCTTCTTCTTCCTGAAGGGTGCGCAGACCAACCACAGCACCGCCTTTTACAACGCCCTGTTGAACTACACGACGCTGCAGGCCGGCTACTTGCCGCTGCACTGGCACTTGCTCGAACCGCTGCTCGGCATGGCGGGGCTGCTCACGGTCGCCTGGTCGACCGGCATCCTGTACATGCTCGCGCAGGACTTCCAGGACACGCAGCTCCGCAAGCGCAAGCGCCGGCGCCAGGAGCGGGGCCAGACAATCTCGGAACCGGGCCGCGGCGCATCGGCGGAGCGACATCATTGAGGCATGGTTGACCCGCACGACGCGCAATGCGACCGCGCTGGTGGCGATGGTCTTCGCGACCGCCGTAGCGCCGACACGAGCCACCGCAGCGGAACCGCCGCCCGGCACGAAGGGAGCGCAGGCGGAAATCCAGTTCGGCCTGTGTGCACCCACCGAACGGATCGTGCAAGCGCTTGATCTGCGCCCCCGCGGCACTCCGATCGAGGTCTGGCAGTTCGATGACGCGATGCTGACCCTCTTCGGGCGTGGCGTGCGCTTGCGCCTTCGGGTGGCCGCGGATGGTGGCTCCGAATTCACGCTGAAGGTGGCCGAACAGGATTGCGCTCGGCTCGAGCGCGGTGTCGTGCGATCCGGCGAGGGCAAGTGCGAATACGATGTTTACGGCACGAGCATTTCCGGCACCGTTTCGCTCACCCGTCGCCTGGGCGCGGAGAGCACAAAGGCGCTGGTTGCTGGCCGCGCAGCGCCGGCGCAGGTCCTCAGCCGATCGCAGATCGGGTACCTGCGCGAAGTCGTCAGATACTGGCCATTGCCGCCCGGAATCCGTGCGCTCGGTCCGATGCACGTCCGGACATACCGCACCCCGGACAAGCTCTACGATATCGATATCTCGCAGCTGCCTGGCGGCACGCAATATGCCGAGATCTCGCGCAAGGTGGCGGTGGCTGACGCCACTCGAACGAAGGAAGTCCTGGAAGCGGATCTGTCCCGGGCCGGCATCGAGATATGCGCTGATCAATCCTCGCAAGCGGGGAACAAGCTGCGCTCCCTGCTACGTTAGGGCCCGTTCGCGCGATCTCCACAAGCGCGTTGGAGGGTCGAAGGCAACGGGCGCCCCGGGCCGCATTTCTGCGTTGCTCGTCGCTTGTTGGGTCCGGCCGAACGGCGCTCCTCGTGCCTGGAACTGCGGCCCCGGGAGTCCCGTCGCACCCGTGGATGACTATGAGATCGGTTCTGACTGTCCAGTCGACTTTCGATCCGGGCGCCTAATGTTGGAGGATCTTTGCCAGAAACTGCTGCGCCCGCTCGGAGCGCGGCTTGCCGAAGAAATCCTCCTTGGTCGCGTCCTCGACGATCTTCCCGTGGTCCATGAAGATCACACGGTGCGCGACCTTGCGCGCGAAGCCCATCTCGTGCGTGACGACCATCATCGTCATGCCTTCTTTCGCGAGCTCGACCATCACGTCCAGCACCTCGTTGATCATCTCCGGATCCAGCGCCGAAGTCGGCTCGTCGAACAGCATGCAGATCGGGTCCATCGACAACGCGCGCGCGATCGCCACCCGTTGCTGCTGACCGCCGGAGAGCTGGCCGGGGTACTTGTCCTTCTGCGCGATCAGGCCCACCCGGTCCAGATACTTGAGGCCGCGCTGTTCGGCCTCCTCCTTCGGCCGGCCGAGGACCTTGATCTGCGCCATCGAGAGATTCTCGTGGATGCGCAGATGCGGGAAGAGCTCGAAATGCTGGAACACCATCCCGACGTGCGCGCGCAGCTTGGGGAGGTTGGTCTTGGGGTCGTTGACAACGGTGCCGTCGACGCTGATCGTGCCCTTCTGGAAGGGCTCGAGCGCGTTGACGCACTTGATGAGCGTGGACTTTCCCGAGCCGGACGGGCCGCAGACGACGACCACCTCGCCCTTCTCGACCTTGGTCGTGCAGTCGGTCAGCACCTGGAACTCGCCGTACCATTTGGAAACGTCACGGATGTCGATCATGGCCATCGGGCGGGTTCCTCGCGAAAGTGGCTAGCGGATGACGGCGATCTTCTTCTGCAGGCGCTTGACGCCGTACGATACCGTGTAACAGATCACGAAGTAGACCGCGGCGACGAACAAATACATCTCGATCAGACGCGAGTCGCGCTGCGCGATCTTCGAGGCTGCCCCCACGAAATCCGTGGCGGATATCACGTAGACGAGCGAAGTGTCCTGGAACAGGATGATCGTCTGCGTGAGCAACACGGGGATCATGTTGCGGAACGCCTGCGGCAGGATCACGAGCCGCATCGACTGGCCGTAGGTGAGCCCGAGCGCGTAGGCCGAATAGACCTGCCCCTTCGCGATCGACTGTATACCGGCGCGCATGATCTCGCAGAAGTACGCCGCCTCGAAAAGGATGAACGTGATGAGTGCCGTGCGCTCGGCGCCGACCTGCGGCGGCCGCTCGTAGCCCATGATCGTCTGCAGGACGAAGGGCACGAGGAAGAAGAACCAGAAGAGTACGAGCACGAGGGGGATCGAACGCATCAGGTTCACGTAGCCGGCCGCGAACATCGACAACGGCTTGATGCTGGAAAGCCGCGCGAGCGCGAGCAGCGTGCCGAAGAAGAGGCCACCGACCGCCGAGGTGAACGTGAGCTGCAGCGTGTACTGCATGCCCTTCCACAGGTACGGCAGCGCGGCTGCGACGATGCCAAAGTCGAGGTTCACGAGAGCCTCACTTGCCGCCCGCGATGTAGCCGGGCACCGCGGTCTTGCGCTCGACCCAGGCCATCACGCGATTGGCCGTCATCGAGATCACGATGTAGATGATCGTCGCCGCCGAGAACGACTCGAAGAAGTTGAACGTGTACTCGCCGATCTCGCGCGAGCGGAACGTGAGCTCGGCAAGCCCGATCGTGAGCGCAATCGACGAATTCTTGATCAGGTTCATCGTTTCGCTGGTCAGGGGCGGGATCACGATTCGAAACGCCATCGGCAACAGCACGAAGCGATAGACCTGCGGCTGCGTCAGCCCCACCGCCATGCCCGCCATGCGCTGCCCGCGCGGCAGCGACTGGATGCCGGCGCGCACCTGCTCGGCGATCCGCGCCGAGGTGAAGAGCCCGAGGCAGAGCACGGCTGCGACGAACTGCGCGTACACCGGATCGGACCCGACCATGACCCTCTTGAGCGGCGGGATGAACTCGGGGATGACGAAGTACCAGAGAAACATCTGGACCAGCAGCGGGATATTGCGGAAGAGCTCCACCCACGCGTTGCCGATGCGCACGAACCACGCGTTCTGCGTCGTGCGCACCGTGCCGATCACGGAACCGACCAGCATCGCAATCACCCACGCGCAGGCGGACACCGCCATTGTCCAGCCAAGGCCGCTCACGAGCAGCTGCCAGTACTCGGTGCCGCCTTCCGGGGTCTCCTGGAAGAAGACGCCCCAGTTCCAGTTGTAATTCATGCCCCCCTGCCTTCCCGATTCCGGCGCCGTCGTCGCGTCGGGCTCTTGCCGGCCCGGTCCCGAAGCTTGCCCTAAGGGGAGGCCGCGAACAAGGGCCGTCGGCCTACCACTCCCTTGCCGCGCCCCCATGACCGAGGCCACGCGCGCGCCACAAAGCAAACGGGCCGGAGCGCAAAGCGCCCCGGCCCGTGATCGCAAACCCGGCGCCGGGCGCCAGGCAGGGACGGGTCCTAAACCCCCTTGTCGTTCGGATTGGCGAACGCTTCCTTGATCGCGGGCGTCATCGGGAAGTTCATGTTGACGTTCTTCGGCGGAATGGGCTGCGTGAACCACTTGGCGTAGATCTGGTTGATCTCGCCGGACTTCATGACTTGCCCGATCGCCTTGTCGACCAGAGCCTTGAACTGCGGGTCGTCCCTGCGCAGCATCATGCTGTACGGCTCCTGTCGCAGCGATTCCGGCAGGATGACGTAGTCGCCCGGGTTCTGCGCGTTCGCGATCTGCCCGGCGAGCAAGATGTCGTCCATGATGAACGCAGAGCTGCGGTCCTGGGCGAGCAGCAGGAACGACTCGGCGTGGTCCTTGCCGTAGATTTCCTTGATGTCGGCGTTTGCCGTCTTCTCGTACTTCTTGAGCAGCGGGACCGACGTCGTGCCCGACGTCGTCGAGACCGTCTTGCCGTTCAGGTCGGCGAGGCTTTTGATGCCCGCGCTCTTCTTGACCGCGCCGGTCACGTTGATCACGAAGTAGGTCGGGCCGAACGACACCTGCTTCTGCCGCTCGACCGAATTCGTCGTCGAACCGCACTCGATGTCGATCGTGCCGTTCTGCATCAGCGGGATCCGGTTGGCGGACGTGACCGCCTGATACGCGACCTTGAGGTTCGGCATCTTGAGTTCCGCCTTCACCGCGTCGACGATCTTCGCGCAGAGGTCCATCGCATAACCCACGGGCTGCTGCTTGTCGTCGAGGTAGCTGAACGGGATCGACGACTCGCGGTGGCCGATCGTGATGGTGCCGGTTTCCTTGACCTTCTTGAGCGTGCCGGTCAGTTCCTGCGCGTTGGCCGCGACGGCCAGCGCGACAAGCGCGGCCGCGACACCGAGTTTCGGGAGCAACTTCATCGAAAACCTCCGAGGAATGGGCGCACCGCCCATGCGGGCGCACCGAGTGGATGCATGCGGAATCGTCCCCGCGCAGGCATGCGAAACGGCCGCGCCGGGCTGACCCGCGAGTTTAATGTGGCGCCGTCGCATTGTCCACGCGACAGGGCCCGACCTTCGCCGGACTCCCGGTGCCGGTCGCTCGGGGGCGGGGGCGGCACGGGCGGTGCCTATAATCGCGCCATGTCGAAACGTCCCGACCTGCCACCGGTGCTGACCGTAGCCGCGCTGCGCGAACTGGAGGCAAGGCATGCCGGCGCTCCCTTGATGGAGCGGGCCGGGCAGGCCGCCGCGGAGGTCGCTCGATCGCTCGCGGGCGAGCGCGGCGGCCCTGTCGTTGTCCTTGCCGGCCCCGGCAACAACGGCGGGGACGGGTTCGTCGTGGCCCGTCGGCTGCGCGAGGCCTTTCACGACATCGTAGTCGTGTTCCCCGGCGATCCGGGGAAGCTGCCTAGTGATGCAGCCGCGGCGTACGCCGCCTGGCGCAGCGGCGGCGGAACGACCGTGGACAGGCCACCCGCCCGGCGGCCGTCGCTCGTGATCGACGCGCTCTTCGGCATCGGCCTCGCACGCGCACTCGCCCCGCCGTGGCCTGCGCTCGTCGAATGGGCGAACACCCAGGAGGCACCGGTGCTGGCCCTCGATATCCCCACCGGCCTCGACGCCGATACCGGCGTGGCGCGGGAGCCGGCAATCCGGGCATCTGCGACCGCGACGTTCATCGCCTTGAAGCCGGGATTGCTCACCCACGACGGCGTGGACCATTGCGGGTCCATTTCCGTGCATGCGCTCGACCTCGACGTCGAAGGCGACCGCCCCGCCGCCGGACACGCGCTCAGGTGGGATGCGCTTGCGGCCACGTTGCCTTCGGTGCTCCGGCGCAGCGTGCGCACTGCACACAAGGGCACGTTCGGGACCCTTGCGATCGTCGGCGGCGAGGCCGGACTCGTCGGCGCGCCGCTCCTTGCCGCGCGCACCGCGGTGCGCGCCGGCGCCGGCAAGGTGCGCGTCGGCTTCGTCGCGCCGAACTACCCTTCGGTCGACATGGCGGCGCCGGAAACGATGCTGCGCGACGCGGCGTCGGTGCTCGCGGGCGAATGCGACGCGCTCGTCGTGGGCTGCGGGCTCGGTACCGGCGACGCGGGTCGCGCGGCGCTGGCCAAAGGGCTCGCCGCTACGGTGCCGCTCGTGCTCGATGCCGATGCGCTGAACCTGATCGCCGCGGACTCGCAATTGCGCGAACGTGTTCGCGCGCGCAGGGCGCCGACGCTCGCCACGCCACATCCGGCCGAAGCGGCGCGACTGCTCGGCTGCAACACCGCGACGATTCAGCAGGACCGGCTGGCCGCCGCCCGCCGCATCGTCGAAGCGCTGGGCGCGCATGTCGTGCTGAAGGGCGCAGGCAGCGTGCTCGCGCATCCCGACGGAACATTCGACATCAACGCGAGCGGCAATGTTGCACTCGCGACCGCAGGGTCGGGCGATGTATTGGCGGGGATGCTGGGTGCGCTGCTTGCGCAGCGAATCGACGCCAAAGACGCGCTGCGCCTCGGCGTCTGCCTGCACGGCGCCGCGGCCGATCGCCTCGTCGCAGCCGGCATCGGTCCGCTCGGCGTGGGCGCGTCGGAGCTGCCCGATGCGGCGCGCGATCTGCTGAACGGCGCCGCGCGTGGCGACCTATAGCACCACGCCGTTTCTTGCCCCCCGATTTCTGCTTCAGGGCAAAAGCACCGTCGCGCCGGTGGTTGTGCGCGCTTCGAGCGCCCGGTGCGCGGCCGCCGCGTCCTTGAGCGCGAACGTCTGCCGCGCTTCGGAGCGGATCTTGCCCGACTGAACCATGCCGAACAGCTCGTTCGCCATCGCCGTCAAGTCCGAACGCTTGGCGGCATAGGTGAAGAGCGTCGGGCGCGTGACGTAGAGCGAGCCCTTCTGCCCGAGCAGGCCGATGTTGAACGCGGCGATCGGGCCCGAGGCGTTGCCGAAGCTCACGAAAAGTCCGCGTGGCTGCAGACAGTCGAGCGACGCGGGGAACGTGTCCTTGCCCACCGAGTCGTAGACGACCGGAACACCCTTGCCGCCGGTGATCTCCTTCACCCGCTCGACGAAGTCCTCGGTACGGTAATTAATGACGTGCGCACAACCGTGGGCCCTGGCGAGCGCCGCCTTCTCTTCGGAGCCGACCGTGCCAATCATCGTGACACCGAGCGCCTTGGCCCACTGGCACGCGATCAGTCCGACGCCACCCGCTGCGGCGTGGAACAGGATCGTCTCGCCGCCTTTCAACGGAAACGTCTGCCGCAGCAGGTACTGCACGGTGAGGCCCTTCAGCATCAGCGTAGCTGCCGTGCGATCGTCGATGCCGTCCGGCAGCTTCACCAGGCGGTCGGCCGCCATCACCCGTGCTTCGCTGTAGGAGCCCGGCGTGCTCAAGCCGTAGGCGACGCGGTCGCCGGGCTTCACCCAGTCCACGCCGGGGCCCACGGCTTCCACGACCCCCGCAGCCTCGCTGCCGAGGCCCGAGGGAAGCGGCAACGGATAGAGGCCGCTGCGATGGTAAGTGTCGATGTAGTTCACGCCGACTGCGCCGTGGCGCACGCGCGCCTCGCCCTGGCCGGGATTGCCGACGGCGACCTCGTCCCACGAAAGCTTCTCGGGGCCGCCGGTTTCGTGAATGCGAATCGCATGGGTCATGGCTGTCTCGCTTTCTGTCGATCGGCGAATTGGCAGAGCATCAGTGATCGCCGACAACGCCGAATTGAACGGGAACTCGCACCCACGGCACGCTGATCTTCTCGCGCTCGAGAAGTTCGAAGAGCTTAGCCGCCTCGTCGTCGCTGACGACGAAGTCGACCTGGATCGTGAGGTCGCCGGCCAGCTCGTAGAAGTGCTCCTCGCGCAGCACGCCGTGTCGTCCGAAGCCCGCGATCGCACGAAACACCGAGCCACCGCGGATCCCCAGCGCCTTCGCCTGTTCCAGCAGCCACTCGTAGAGCACGACATGGCGGTGCAGACGCCGCTCGTGCAGGTAGAAGCGCAACAGTGTGCCGTTCATGAACTCACTCCTGCAAACAGAGCGCGCGCGATCAACAGGCCGACGATCGTCATCAGCACGGACCCGATGACGTGCGCGAACACGATCACGCCGCCCCACAGATACTCGCGCCGCAGGAGCAGCGTCACCACTTCGGCCGAAAACGTCGAAAACGTCGTCAGCCCGCCGAGGAATCCGGTCGTGACGAACAGGCGCGCTTCCGGTGTGAGCACGCTGTGGCGTGTCGCCACCTCCATCGCCGCCCCCATCAGCAGGCCCCCCACCAGGTTGGCCGCGAGCGTGCCGAAGGGCAGTGTCGGGAACACGGGATTGAGGATTGCCGACAGGCCCCAGCGCATCCATGCGCCGAGCGCGGCGCCGATCCCGACGGCGGCGAACTGTCCGACCATGGTGCGATTCTACGTGTGCGCTCAAGCGACCAGGAACCAGGCATTGACGATACGCCCCTCGACCACCTCGTAGGTCGCGATCGCATCGAACGGCCCGTCCTGGGTGCCCGTCACGTGCTCGTGGTCGACGACGAAGCGGTCCAGCACGATCCGGCGCACGATCGTCGCATGCAGGTTGGGCGCGTCGTCGAAGCGCTTGCGATAGCGGCGGCGCAGTCCCTCGATGCCGCTCTCGGCCAGTTCGTGCGGCGGCCGCCACAGCTTCGCGTCGTCGGCATAGCAGGCGAGAAAGGCCTCGAGGTCGCGGCGGTTGTAGGCCTCGACCTGCCGCTGCACCACCTTCTCCGCATCCTTCATCCCGGGCCCCTAGGGAGCCTCTGCATAAGTGCGCGCGATTGCGACGGCCTGTTCGGGATGGGATGCGCGAAGCGAGGCGCGGCCAATGGCCGGCCCCCTTGGCAAGCCTCGCGACAAAGCAGACCGCCCGAACAGCCCGTCCCTCCGGGCTGCTGCCGAATGCGGCGCCTGCTTTGCCGCGCTCCTCGGCATCGTAGGCTGGGCTACGACCTTCGTCACGCGTCTCGCATTCATCCGCATTCGGCCCTGCAGCGCAATCGTGTGCACTTATGCAGAGGCTCCCTAGCGCACGAACTGATCGACGAAATTCTCGCCGAGGCCCACGGCTGCGTAGTGCCGCCGGCACATGTCGATCTTGCTCCAGACGTCCTCGTAGCCGACCTGCCGACCGGCGTCGTCCAGATAGACCATCGCGCCGTTGACGTTGAAGAACGTGATCATCTCGCTGCAGTCCTCGGGCACCCACAGCGTGTGGATCTCGCCGGGCGGCTCGTAGACGAAGCTCCCCTCCTCCGCGATCCAATCGTGCTCGAGGTACTTCCATCGTCCCTTGATCACGTAACCCAGCACGAACATCGGATGCCGGTGCCGGTGCAGGACACCGCTCCTGCGCACGCGCAGCAGGTTGCACCAGCCGCCCGTCACGGTATTCAGGAGCAACGGCCGGAACCAGACGTCGGTCGCCTGCGGCACCCAGACACGCTCGTCGGCCGGAATGGCTGCGACTGCGAGTTCGGGCGCGATGCCCGGCGAGGGGAGGATCAGCGGTGCGTTCATGGCGCGCGCTCCTTCCAGGCGCGTGCGAGCGCGTCGATCTCGGCAATCGCGTCGTTGTCGGGCGGGTACGGACGGCCCGCGCGGCGGTACCAGTACCGGGCGTTGCCGAAGTCGCCCTCCAGTATGTGCACGATCCCGTGCGCCCAGCACGCGAACGCGGTCGTCTCGTTCTGCACGATGTCGTGCGCCTTCTTCCATTCACCGTTTTTCAGATGCCGGATTGCGGTGCCGAACGCGGCCATCGTCAGGCCACCAGATAGCCGCCGTCCACCGGCAGAATCGCGCCGGTAACGAAGCGGGCCGCGGGCGAACAGAGGAACACGACGGCGCCGGCGACGTCCTCCGGCTCGCCCCAGCGGCCCATCGGCGTGCGCGCGAGGATCGGCGCGCTGCGCGCCGCGTCGCCATGGACGGGCGCGGTCAGCGGCGTCCGGATCCAGCCGGGCGCGACCGCATTTACACGCACGCCCTCGGGTGCGTAGGCCACCGCGAGCGCCTTGGTGAGCTGCATCACGCCGCCCTTGCTGGCACCGTAACCCGGCGCATGCGGCGCGCCGAAGAACGAGTAGACCGACGCCGTGTTGACGATGGCGCCGCCGCCGGCGCGAAGCTTGTCGCGCGCATGCGTGCAGCAACGCATGGTCCCGGTGAGATTGATCGCCACCGTTTCGGCGAACGCGGCGGGATCGTGCTCCATCCCGCGCCGGATGATTCCCGCGCAGTTCACCAGCACGTCGAGCCGCGGCAGGTCGGCGATCAGCTTGCGCACGGCCGCGTCATCAACGACGTCGAGCGCGACCGCGTCGCGGCCGCCGAATCCCGGCGCGGCCCGCGCGGCGTCCGCCTCGCGCTGCGTTGCGCCGGTCACCGTGACCACCGCCCCGACCTGCGCCAGCGCGTCGCCGATCGCAGCGCCGATGCCGCTCGTGCCGCCGACGACCAGCGCGACCTTGCCGGCGAGCATGTCCTGCCGGTAGGTTTGCGCGATCATCGGGGCAGCCGGGTCAGGAAGGCGCGCACGTTCGCGTCGCGGGGCAGCGGCGCCACAGCCCCGAATCCCGTCGTGGCAAGCGCCGCGGCAGCGTTGGCATAACGCGCTGCCGCGAAGGGATCGTCGCCCGCGATCAGACGCACGGCGAACGCACCGTCGAAGCAGTCCCCCGCACCGGTCGCGTCGACCGTGGCGACCGCGTGGCCGGCCACACGCTCGCGGCGCCCCCCGTCGGATACGAGACAGCCGTCGCGGCCGCACTTCAGCACGACGAGCGGAGCGCCGGCACGGTGGCACGCGTCGAGGATCGCGTCGGGATCGTCGTGCTCGAACAGCAGGCGCGCATCATCGAGGCTCGGCGTGATCCAGTCGGCTCGCGCGACGGTCGCAAGGATCAGCGCACGTGCCCGTGCAAGCGGCCACAGCTTGAGGCGCAGGTTGGGATCGTACGCGAACCGCGCGCCCGCATCGCAAGCAGTGTCGATTGCAGCGAAGCACGCGTCGCACGCGGAAGTCGAGATCGCCTGGCTGATGCCCGACAGATGCAGCACACGCGCTTCGCGCAACAGCGCAAGCGGCAGCGTCGAAGGCCGCATCGCGCTTGCCGCGGAACCGCGGCGCAGGTAGGAAAACGCGTGGCCGTCGCGGTCGTGCGTGACGAAATAGACACCGGTCGGTGCTTCCGGATCGACATCGACGCCGTCGAGCGCGACCTGCTCCGCCTGCCACAGCGCGCTCAGCATCCGACCGAATGAATCCGCGCCGATGCGCGTGACATAGGCGACTCGCGCCCCGAGTCGCGCCGCCGCGATCGCCATGTTCGACGTGTCGCCGCCGAAGCCCTGCAGGTAGTCGCGCGGCGCGTCTGCGCGCGCCTGGTTGAACTCGATCATCGCCTCGCCGAGCGCGACGATGTCGAAGCGATGGGCACTGGTCATCGCGTATGTCCTCGTCGTTCAGCGCCGCGGAAGCGCACGAAACGCATCCGCGTATGCCGCCGCCACGTCGCGCACCGCTGCCGCCGGCTTGCCGGGCTGGTAGAGGTTCGAGCCGGTGCCGAAGCCCGAAGCCCCGGCGGCCCAGTAGGGCGCCATGTTGTCGGGCCGGATGCCACCGACCGGAAAGACGAGCGTCGGTTTCGGCAGCACCGCGCGCCACGCCTTGAGCGCCGCGGGTGGCAATGCCTCCGCCGGAAACATCTTGAGTCCGTCGGCGCCGGCGGCCATTGCCGCGAACGCCTCGGTCAATGTCGCCACTCCCGGCACGCAGGTGAGGCCAAGTCCCTTCGCTTCGCGCACGACCTCCGTGTCCGCATGCGGCATCACGATCAGTGCGCCGCCGGCGTCGCGCACTCGCGCCACGTCGGCGACGGCGAGCACGGTACCTGCACCCACGAGGCAGAGACCCTCGTAGCGACGCCTGAGCGCAGCGATGCTCTCGAACGGACGAGGCGAGTTGAGCGGCACTTCGAGGACGCGAAAGCCGTTGTCGAGCAACACGTCGCCGACGCCGGGAATATCCTCGGGCGTGATGCCGCGGAGCACTGCGATGAGCGGAAGGGGAGCGAGGAAGTCGCGCAGCACGGAACGTCCGAACGGAGGAAGATCAGGCAAGCATACCCGCCTCGCGGGCGATGCGATGAAGGCCGCGCGCGGCGGCATCGGGCAGACCGGGCTCGGCGATGGCCCCGCCATGCACGAGTGCGCGGCGATAGCGGTCCACCAACGTGTCGCTACCGATTACTCGCACGCGCGTGGCGTCGTGCCCCGCGCGCGCCGCCCAGTCGCGCGCCGCGCGAATCTCGCGGCCGATGACGAGCCCCGAAAGCCAGTCCGCGACGTCGCCCGGGGCGAGCTCGCCCATTAGCGCGAGCGTGCGCGCGCCGAACGCATCGTGCGCGAATTCGCCCTCGGCGAGTCCGCGGTCCACGCCGCGCAAGAACGCGCCCTCGCTTGCAGCTCTGGTGCGGTCGGCGAGACGGCCCAGGATCGTGTGGTCGAGCAGGGCCGAATAGATCTCCCCGGTCATGAACGTGCAGAAGTCCACGATGGTGCCGCTCTCGACGCGCGCCCATTTGCTGTGCGTACCGGGGAGCACCGCGAGCACGGCCGATTCCTCGGGCCGCACGGCGCCGGCCAGCTGCGTTTCTTCGCCGCGCGCAACGTCGGGGATCGCGGCGGCGTCACGCGTGGTCACACCAGGAACGATCGAGAGCTCGGCGCCCGGCGTACGAACGACGCGCGAGGCGAGTTCGGCAAATGCTGCCGGGCAGGACAGATACGGGGCCTCGATCCACCCGTGACGACTGCCGACCATTCCACAGGCGAGGCGCGGCACGCCGAGCGCCTGCCAATGGCCGAGCAGCGACGCAAGGGCGGCGGCGAAGTTGCCGTCCTGCACCTGCTGCACCCCGAGCGGGGCACTGCGCGACTCGAGCGCAATGCCCTCGTTTCCGATCCGGTATGCGCGCGCGGACGTCGTGCCCCAATCGATCGCAATCAACGCGGTGCCGCTCACGTCGTTCGTCCGGTTCCCGCGCGATGAAGCGCCGACCGCCGACTCTAACGGCGGCCGCTTGCAGGGGTCAAGTGGCAACGTGGCATGCGCCGCGGACGGCGACGGCCCGACCGGGCTTCTCGACCCCGCCCGTTCGGGCGGTTCGACGACGCCTTACCAGCGCGCGGCCGCCTCGTCGTCGCCCGCGCGCGCCTCGACCCAGCGGTCGCCTTCGAGTGTTCGCTCCTTCTTCCAGAACGGGGCGCGCGTCTTGAGGTAATCCATGATGAAGCGGCAGGCGTCGAATGCCTCGCCGCGATGGCCGCTGGTCACGGCGACGAGCACGATCTGGTCGCAGGGCGCGAGCATGCCGACGCGGTGCACGACGAGCGCTTCGAGAATGTCGAACCGCGTCTTGGCCTGCGCGACGATCCGTTCGAGCGAGCGCTCCGTCATGCCGGGGTAGTGCTCGAGCGTCAGCGCCGCAACGGTCGCGTCGTCGTTGATGTCGCGCACCGTGCCGATGAACGAGGCCACGGCACCGACGCGGCGGTCGCCGGCACGAAGCGCCGCGATTTCGCGCGCGACATCGAAGTCCTCGGTCTGAATGCGGACCGTCATGCGCTATCCACCCGTGACGGGCGGGAACAGGGCGACCTCGGCGTTCGGGCCGAGCGCGGTTTCGGGGCCGGCCATCTCCTGATCGACGGCCACCCGTACGGCACGACCCGGCGCGAGCTCGGAAGCCCACACGCCGCCGCGCGCGCGCAGCTGCTCCAGCACGTGCGAAACCGTCGCAGGATGCTTCGTGGCTGCCAGCGCGAGCGACTCGCCGCTCGTGCCAAAGGCCTCGCGCAGGCGGGCGAGGTAAACGAGGCGAACGGTGACAGCTGTGGTGTCGCGCATCGGCGGAAAACGCGACGCCGGTGACGGCGCACCGGCGTCCATGCTGGAGCGGGAGCTTATTCGATCAGAAGCGATACTGCAGCCCGAGCTGAAGCTGGTCGGATTCCGGCAGCGAAGTACCGACCGTATCGCTGAACGGGTGTCCGAAGCGCGCATACTCGAGCTTCAATCCGAGCGTGCGGCTCATGTCGTAGCGAACGCCCACGCCGTAGTTCACGCCCTCGCGTGCGCGACGCGGATCGATCGGCGTGACGGACACGTCGGCCTGCGCGTAGCCCATGCGGCCGTACAGCGAGAAACTGCGCCAGAACGACCAGCTGCCGTAGACGTCGACATTCCAGGCGCGTGCCGACGTATCGGGTGCGGCGAACCCCGGGACTGCGAGACCGACTCCGCTGCGCCCCAGCGCATCCGTCCTGCGCAAGGCGTAGCGTTCGCTGGATTCGAAGGCGGCTTCGACCGCGAGATCATTGCGCCAGCGATAGCCACCGTACATCAGCGCACGCGCGCCGGAATCGTCCATCGTGGACGTCGCGTAGCGTGACCACTCCGGGGCCAGCGCGCCGAGGGTGATTCCCGAGCTTTCGGCGCCGCTCTGGCGCAATGCGATGCCGCCATAAAAGCCGCTATCCTGCGGGCGACGAAGCTCGGCGCCCGTGGCTGGCAGCGCCATCGCCACGACGAAGCCGGCGGCAAGAAGGGCTGGAAACCGGGCTCTCATGGAGTTGGGACGGATCCTGGACAACCGCATTGTCGGTTTGATCCATTCCCCGGCCTCGAGTTCACGTTACGCCCGCACCCGGGGAACGTCAATGCACCGGCCGTCGATCCACCGCGTTGACGAGAACGAACGTGGCAACCGCGTCATAGGCATCGAGGCCGAAAACCGGCAGGTGCCCGTCGACGAACGGCGCGGTCTGGTCGGTGGCGATGCCGACGATGCGATCGTCATGAGGATGGAGCCGCGGCTTGCCGAGCGAGGCACGATAGACCTCGAGCTTCGGAATGGGGGAACGCTTGTACCCTTCAACGAGCACGAGGTCGCATGGCGACAGGAGGTCGAGGGCTTCGTCCATCGTGAGCTCGGGGTCCCCGCGCAGCTCGTGCATCAATGCCCAGCGGATGCCCGAAGTCACGAGCACTTCGGCGCAGCCGGCGTGCCGGTGCCGGTAACTGTCCTTTCCCGGCTGGTCGACCTCGAAGACGTGGTGCGCGTGCTTGATGAGCGAAACGCGGACTCCCTGTCGCACCAAACGGGGAATCAATTGCTCGATCAGCGTGGTCTTTCCACTGCCGGACCAGCCGGCGAATCCGAATAGACGCATTTAGACCGTTTTAGGCACCGTAGCGCCTGCTTTAGCTACTTTTGGCGAGACTTAACCAGTATCGCGGCGTCGCGACGCGCGCGAGGTCCCGGGCCAGACCTTCATGGGTGAGGCGACCGTCCCACGTCATCGCCCCGGCGGCAAGCCCCGGGTCCGTCTGGAGCGCATGGGCGATGCCCTGCCTGGCCATCGCACGGACGTAGGGCAGCGTTGCGTCGGTCAACGCCTGCGTCGCGGTTCGGGCGACCAGCGCCGGCATGTTCGGGACCGCGTAGTGCACAACCCCCTCCTCAACATAGGTCGGATCGGAGAGCTTCGTCATCCGCGACGTTTCCGCGATTCCCCCCTGGTCGATGCCCACGTCGACGATGACCGCGCCCCGCTGCATCTCGGCGACCGCCTGGCGGGACAGCAACTTGGGCGACAGCGTCCCAGGCTCCAGCACGCCGCCGATCACCAGGTCGGCAGCCCGGATCGCCTGCGCGAACACCGGGTCGTTCGCAGAGGCAAGGACCCGCGTGTGCACGGCGCCGGAATAGCCCGCCAGCATCCCGGCAAGTTCGGCCAGGCGGGCAGCGCCCCGCGAGAAGACGGTCGTCGAGCAACCGAGCTGCGCGGCCACCCGCGCAGCCTCCCGACCGACGTTGCCGGCGCCGATGACGACGACTCGGCCGGCGGGCACCGCGTCCACGCCGGTCAGCAGCACACCGGACCCGCCGTGGCCACCCGCGAGCGCCATTGCGCCCACCAAGGGCGCGAGGCGGCCGGCAATCCGGGACATCGGAGCGAGCAGCGGCAGGCGTCCGTCGCCGTCGCGCACGGTCTCGTATCCGATGACGCCCACACGGGCAGCTAACACGGCGTCCACGAGCACCGGGTCACGGTTGAGCTGGGCGAAGCCGAAGACCGTGGTGCCGGGGCGCAGCAACGCGCAATCCTGCGGCTGGATTTCCTTGACCTTCACGACGAGCGCACATCGCCAGACGCCGGCGGCCGATGCCTCGATCTGCGCCCCGGCCGCGCGGTAATCGGCGTCGGCGAATCCGACTGCGGTCCCGGCCCCTTGCTCGACGCGAACGCTGTGCCCGTCCCCCACCAGCATTCGCGCGCCCGACGGCGTGAGGCCGACGCGACGCTCGCCGTCCTTCACCTCGCGGGGGACGCCGATCTCCATGGGCGACGCTTCAGATCCCGTGACCCAGTACCGCGATCGTCGTCGTGACAAGCCCCAGGATCAGGTTGATGCCGACGTAGCGTCGGATCTGTCCCATCGCCTTGCCGCCACGCTCCCACGCCCCCTCGCCGACGGCCGCGACGAGCTTTCGGTAAGGCGCGGCGACGATGTAGCCGAAGATCGCGACCATCAACAAGCCGATCGCCGTCATCAGGTGGACATAGGCGCCGACCGCCCCGAAGCCGCCCATGCCGGCGATCAACCAGGCGCCGCTTGCCAGGATGGCGAAGATCGCGAGGCCCACCCAGCGGAAGAAATGGCGAAGCGCCACCGCGAGCAGCGGCAGCCGCTGCGGTGGGTCGAGCGTCTGCGCGGCAGGGCGCAGCGCCATGTGCGCGAAGAACATTCCGCCCACCCAGACGATCACGCCGAGAAGATGAAGCCACTCCGCGATCTGCACGTTCCCGCCCCCGCTGACGCATGCCGCCGGCTTTCGATTCTAGCCCCTTGGTCGCCCGCGCCGGGTCGCCGGCCTTTACGCGCATGTGCTGGCATCGGCGCGCCGACAGCCGGGCCCGGATGTTTCACCAGCGCGCGGGAATTTGGCGTGGCGGTTTGCGGCCTGGATCGGGCGCAGCCGAGGGCGCCAATGGCAGCCGCTGTTGGCGAGGAGAGCAAGCCCGAGCCGGTTGCAAAACGACCGCCAAAAGGACGCGCAGTCCACCCGTCCAACGTGCTCCGCCGGTGGCGCGTCCCAAAGATGTCTGGCAAGGCTCGAGTCTTCATCGAATCGGCGGCGGCATGGTCAAACATGCGGGCCGGGGCCCCGGTGCCTCGATGAACTCGTGTGAGGCGGACCGACAATGCCGCCCGCTGTCCGTCTCGCCGCCGGCGTGGATGAGGACACTGTCTGCTCCTGCGCCCGCCTGGGCGAAGCAAGGTCGCGTCAGCGCGGCGGCGGGTAAACCGCTTCCCCTTCGACCCGGCGCCGCAGGGGGACGGCGTACGGGCGGCCGCACGTTTCTGCGAACGGATGGCCCATTCCGCAATTCCCGGTAGGATGCTCGCATGGGAGCGAACGCAGCCGGCGCCGCGGACCACCCCGCGGAACGCGAAGTGAGCGGGGTCATCGAGCGTGTCATTGCCGATGTCCCCGCGCCGATCGCGCACGAGAGCGCGCATCCGGATCGTGCGGCGCAGGCGCTTGCGCGTACGGCCGCGCAGCGCGCCGCCATCGTTTCGGGATCACTCGCGCTGCCGCCCGGACCGCTCGGCATGCTGACCGTGCTCCCGGACCTTTTCGTGATCTGGAAGATCCAGCGGCAGATGGTCGCCGACATCTTCGCGCTTCACGGTCGCACCGCGGAGCTGACCCGCACCCACATGCTTTACTGCATGTTCCGCCATGCGGCGAGCCACGTTCTGCGCGACGTCGCCGTGCGCGCAGGCGAGCGTTTCGTCGTGCGCCAGATGTCGTCCGGAGCATTCCGCGCCGCGCTCGGCACGATCGGCGGCGTGGTCACGCGGCGCGTCGCCGGCACGAGCGCGACACGTTGGCTGCCGGTCGCCGGAGCGGCCGCGGTTGCCGCCTACGCCTATTGGGACACGCTGCAGGTGGCGAAGACCGCGCGCAGGCTGCTCGAGCAGACGGCTCCCGCGCACGCGTCTCCGGAACCGGCAGCGATCGACTGACGCCATGTGCGGACGCTACGAACTCCATTCGCACCCCGCCGCGATCGCGCTGGCGTTCGGGCTTCCGCAACCGCCGTCGATCCATCCGCGCTACAACATCGCGCCGATGCAGAACGTGCCGATCGTGCGCGTGAACGCCGAAGGGCAGCGCGAACTCGTGCAGGTGCGCTGGGGCCTCGTGCCGCGCTGGGCCAAGGATCCCTCGATCGCCGCGAAGATGATCAACGCGCGGGCCGAGACGGTCATGAGCAAGCCCTCCTACCGCAATGCGTTCCGCCGGCACCGCTGCCTGCTGCCCGCAGACGGGTTCTACGAGTGGATGCCGACCGCCGACGGACACAAGCAGCCGGTTCTGGTTGCCCGCCGCGACGGATCGCCGCTCGGATTGGCAGGGCTCTACGAGCGCTGGCTTTCGCCCGAGGGCGACGTGCTCGATACCTGCACGATCATCACGACCGAGTGCAACGAAACCGTGCGGCCGGTGCACGAGCGCATGCCGGTGATCGTCTCGCCGGAGCAGTACGCGCGCTGGCTCGACCCGGCCGCGCCCGGGCCCGAGGATCTGCTCGCCCCCTGCCCGGCACAGGACGTCACGTACTGGCCGGTATCGACGCGCGTCAACAACGTCCGCCACGACGACGCCTCGCTGATCGAGCGTATCGATCCGCACGCCGCACGCACGCATGCGCATGCGCAGGAGGCGGCGCCGGAGAAGGCAGAGCCGTCGGCCGTGGACGAGGCGGCGGTGCCGGTGCAGCCGCGTCTGTTCTGACAGGTCGGCAGCGCGTTACCGGCACGTGGTGCCGGGGGCAACCAGCACCTCGCGCGTGATCGCCTTGCTCTGGGTCACGCCGTACACCGTGTAGGCAAAGGTCGCGCTGTTCCCGTTCGCGAACGTGAACGTCGCGTCGCCGACGTCGACCGCGACGACGCGGTTGGGATCGAAGGTCGCCGTGCTGAACGCCGGGCCCGTCGTGCGATAGAGCCGCCCCGAATAGGAGGTCGAGCCCGTCCGGTTCGCCGTCACCACGAGCCACATCGGGCTGCCGTCACTGTCGTAGGTGAACCACGTCGCGAAGATCTTGTCGCCCTGGTGTGTGAAGTTGATGCCCCAGCCCGATTCCGATCCTGCCGGCACCGCCCACCACAGATCGGTGTAGTTCGTCGCGAGCCCGAGGTTCGGCTGTGCGCCGAACGTGCAGGTCGGCAACGGGCCGAACTCCTGCCGCACGATGTTCTTGGTCTGCGAGATCCCGTTGATCGTGTAGCTGAACACCGGACCGGACGGCCCGCTGAAGTTGAGCACGGCCGATCCGACCCTCTGGTTGGTCACGGCATTGCGATCGAAGGGCACGGCCGAGAACGGCGGACCACGCGTCTGGTAGAAGTCGCCGGAGAAGACGCCTTCGGCCGCCTTGTTCGCGGTCATTACGAGCCACCAGCCCTTGCCGGTCTCGTCGTACGTGAACCAAGTGACGAACATCGTGTCGGCATTGTGCGCGACGTTCATGCCCCAGCCGGACTCGGACCGTGCCGGCGCGGCCCACCAGAGCCCCGTGTAATTCGCGCCTGTGACGACGGCTCCGGTGACGGTCAGCGGCGTCCGGTATTCGCCGTCGCTCGTCTGCATCACGAGCGATCCCGTGAACGCGCCGGAGCCCGGCGGCCGTGCCGCAACCGTCAACGTGCACGACTGACCGGGTGCGAGCACGGTGCCGCTCGGGCAACCGTTCAAACGCTCGAACGTTGCCGCATCCGGCGCGGCGCTGCTGATCGTCAGCGCCAGATTGCCGCCATTGGTGACCGGAACGGTCTGCGTCACCTGGGCTCCGATCGTGGCCTGACCGAAATCCACGCTGCGCGGCAGCGAGCACACATACGCCGCGTTCTGTCCGGCTGCGGGACCGTACAGGCACCGGCAGCCGCGCACGTCGTCGGCCTGCGGATCGAGGAGGCTGTTGTAGCCCGTATCGGGCGGCCCCGACATGACGGCCCCGCTGACGTTCGAGTGCGCGATCCCGATCGCATGCCCGAACTCATGGGTCGCGGCGCGATCGAGCGCGATGCTGGTCGTGACATTGGTCGGGTTGATGATGATATCCGAGTCGACGAGCACTGCCTGCCCATTGGAGCCGTCGGCGTACCACGCATAGGTGATCGCGGCCGTGGTGGCACTTTGCGCCTCCCATCCGACGACACTCAGGAAATCCGGCTGCTCGCCGTAGATCGGCGATTGCACGCGGGTGTTCGGACGCACCGTCGTGACCCCGTCGTAGCGAAACTGGATGTTGCAGTTGGCCGACCATTTGCGGAACGACGCACTGATTGCGGCCACGGCCGCGTTCGTGTCGGCATGGCTGGCCGGCGCATTGGCGGGGTTGTATTGCCACGGGTAGATGCCCGGCCATCTTGCCGGCTGGCCGAACGTGTAAACGAAATCCGGTCCCAAGGAACCGGCCTGACCTGAACGCGGCTGCGGCTTCGGAACCGGCAGGAACGCATAGTCGGGAACGTCGTCTTCAACGCCCGCGTGCGAAGCGGGAACGGCTGCGAGCGCGAGCGCGAGCGCGACGAATGCCGAAGCAAGGCGACGCAGGGCGGGCATTTGTGGGCAGGTCCTAGCTTCCGCGATAGGTCGACCACGACCACGGGGAAACGAGCAGCGGTACATGGTAGTGCGCGCTGCCGTCGGCGACGCCGAAGTCGATCGTCACGAGATCGACGAAAGGCGGATCGGGCAGCGCCTTGTCCTGCGCCGCGAAATATGCGCCGGCGGCGAACACGAGCCGGTAACGTCCAACCGCGAACGCCTCGCCCTGCAGCAACGGTCCGTCGCAGCGCCCATCCGCATTGGTGGTCGCATCCTTGACCAGCACATAGCGCTCGCCGACGTTGCGGTAAAGCGCAATCGTGATCCCGGCCGCAGGCTTGCCATGGGCGGTGTCGAGAACGTGCGTCGTGAGTCGACCCATGGTGTTGGTCCGCGGCTGTTTCGAAAACGCGTGCCATTTTAGCCGACTCCGCCTTGAAAACGCCGCAATTGCCTGCTCGACGGTCTTCCAAGGACACGAGTCCGGCCACGTTCCCATCCGCACCGCACAGCGGCGCGCGGCGTTCGACTTGAACTGCCCGGTAGCAAAGACCCCGGTGTCGAGCGGGACATGGGATCCAGTTCAAGCCGCGCGAGCACGTGTTAAATTCGCGGTCGGAGTTGTTTCCCTGATTGGCGAACCGAAAAAAGGGGATCGAGATGAAACGCCTTCTTGCCTGCGTGCCCGTTGCGATTCTGGTTCTTGGATTGACGGGTTGTGGAAGCCCCGGTCCCCAGCCGGGCGAGATGGAGATACGTCGCGGCACGATCGAGCAGATCAACGCCGTGCAACTCGCGAGCAACCATCATCAGGGCGTCGGAGCGGTTGTCGGGGGCCTCGCCGGCCTCGGCATCGGCAGCCTGATCGGTGCGGGTACGGGACGTGATGTTGCGATGGTGCTGGGCACGGTCGGCGGCGCGCTCGCCGGCAACGAAATCCAGAAGAAGCACGACCAGCCGGTGCCGGGCCAGCAAGTCATCGTCCGAACGTCGAACGGCGTTCTGGTTGCGATCACGCAACCCGTGAATCCGGTCCTGCGCGTGGGCCAGCGCGTGTACATCGAAGGAAACGGGGACGGCGCACGCGTGCTGCCTCAATAGCCCGGCGCGCTGATGCGATCGATGGCCGAATGACGCGATAAGACAATCGCGATCGGACGGGTAGCCGCGGCGTGCGACCGCCGCTGAGATCGTCTTTCGCGCCTCGTAGGGAATTGCGGGACTTCCAGCACAAGTCCGCCGTGCGAGCCGGCGATGAACGATCGGGCGGCGGCACCCGCGCCGCCACGTTCGCCTACGGCGTGCGCGATGAGCGGCGGCGAACGACCGGTAACGCATCGCGCGGCTCCCGTCACGTGGTCCGAAAACGCTCTCCAGCGGCATCGGACGCTCGGCGCTCGCCTTGCACGGCCGTCATAATCCTGTTCCACGGCGCGACCTTCGACGACGTGCCCGCGGCAGGGCCGGCTCGAAGCGTGCCACTGGCATAATCAAGCCATCTCACTTCCACCCGAAGAAGCGTCATGACCGCCAAGCGCAAGTCCTCCGCCCGCAAGTCATCGGCTGCCCCCGAATCGCGTGCCGCCGCCGCGAAAGCGGCAACCGCGCCGGCAGGCGAGAGCGATTTCGGGATCGCGGCCATCGCAAGGCAGCTCCGCGGATGGTCGGACTCGGTCCTGGGCGTTGCCGGTGCTGCCGCCGACGTCTCGCTCGGCGCTGCAAAGGCGATCCTCGTGCGGCCGGATCAGCGCAAGGCGCTGGAGCGGACCGGCAGCGTGCTGCGCGGCATGCGCGAGGCGGCGGGACTGACCGTGCAGCAGGTCGGCGAGGCGATCAATCTGAAGGACCCGACACTGCTCGACCTGGTCGAGAACGGCAAGGTGGCGCTGCCGTTCGAGATCATCCTGCGGCTCGCGTCGATCCTCGGTCGCAACGACCCGATCTCGTTCGTCATGCGCTTCACCCGCTCGTACAACCCCGATATCTGGCACACGCTGGAGAAGCTCGGCATCGGACGGCTCGCGGTCCAGGCGGGACGCGAGCGCGAGTTCGCGAACATCTATCGCGCGAGTGATCCGGCTCGGCGGCTCGACGACGAGGAGTTCGCGGCGCTGCTGTCGTTCACCAAGGCCGCGTTCGAGCTCGGGATGGCATTTCACGGCGCGCGCGCCGCCCCCGCCTCCAAGCGGGCGAAGCGGGCCGACGACTGACCGGCGGCCCCGTCGCGCGCGCCATGCTTCAGGCCGAGGCTGCGGCCGGGAGCGACACCGCGGTTCCGGCCGCAGGCTTGCGCGCGAGCCCGCGCCGGTGCAGCAGCAGGTACAGCGCGGGAATCACGAGCATCGACAGGAGCGGGGCGGTGACCATGCCGCCCACCATCGGCGCCGCGATGCGCTGCATGACTTCCGCACCGGTGCCGTGGCTCCACATGATCGGCAGCAGACCGGCGAGGATCACCGCAACGGTCATCGCCTTCGGGCGCACGCGCAGCACCGCACCCTCCTCGATCGCGTCGCGCAGTTCGGCCTCCGTCGCCGGGCGCCCGGCCGCCAACCGCGCCTCCCACGCGTGCCGCAGGTAGATCAGCATCACGACGCCGAATTCGGCCGCCACGCCGGCCAATGCGATGAAGCCCACGGCCGACGCAACCGAGGTCGCGTGGCCGAGCAGCCACAGCAGCCAGTAGCCGCCGACGAGCGCGAACGGCACGGCCAGCATGATGATCAGCGCCTCGTCCACACGCCGGAACGCGAGGTAGAGCAGCACGAAGATCGTCAGCAGCGTGAACGGCACGACGTAGGCGAGCCGCGCCTTCGCCCGCTCGAGATACTCGAACTGCCCGGACCAGGCGAGCGAATAGCCCGCCGGAAGCTCGACCTCGCGCGCCACCGCCGCCTGCAGGTCGCGCACGACCGACACGAGGTCGCGGCCACGCGCATCGACATACACCCAGCCGGAGAGCCGCGCATTCTCGCTGCGCAGCATCGGCGGCCCTTCGACGATGCGCACGCTCGCGAACGCCGACAGCGGCACCTGTGCGCCCATCGGGGTCACGATGGGCAGCATGCGGATCTCGTCCACCGAGTCCCGCAATTCGCGCGGGTAGCGAACGCTGATCGGGAAGCGCGCGAGCCCTTCGATCGTCTCGCCGATGTTCTCGCCCCCCACCGCAGCCGCGATCACGTCCTGGATCTCGACGATCGACATGCCGTAGCGCGCCGCGGCCGCGCGGTCCACGGTCACGTCGATGTAGCGCCCCCCTTCCAGCCTCTCGGCGAGCGCCGAGGTCACGCCCGGCACGCCCTTCGCGGCGCGCTCGACCTGCTGTGTCAGCCGGTTCACTTGGGCGAGATCGGGTCCGGCGATCTTGATGCCGATCGGGCTCTTGATGCCGGTCGCGAGCATGTCGATGCGGTTTCGGATCGGCGGCACCCAGATGTTCGAGAGTCCCGGCACCTTCACCGTGCGGTCGAGCTCCTCGACGAGCTTCTCGGTCGTCATGCCCGGCCGCCACTGCTCCTTCGGCTTGAACTGGATCGTCGTCTCGATCATTTCCATCGGCGCCGGGTCCGTCGCGGTTTCCGCGCGCCCGATCTTGCCGAACACGCGCGCGACCTCGGGCACCTGCTTGATCATCCGGTCGGTCTGCTGCAGGAGCTCGGCCGCCTTGCCGGCGGAAAGCCCCGGCAACGCGGTCGGCATGTACAGCAGGTCGCCCTCGTCGAGCGGCGGCATGAACTCGCCGCCCAGCTTCATCGCGGGATAGGCGGTCAGCGCAAGCGCGACCGCGGCGACGAGCAACGTCGCCTTCGGCCACGCGAGCACGGCGCGCAACAGCGGACGGTAGCCCGCGATCAGCACGCGGTTGAGCGGGTTCGCGTGCTCGGCCGGGATGCGCCCCCGGATCACATAGCCCATGAGCACGGGGACCAGCGTGATCGCGAGCGCTGCGGCGGCAGCCATCGCGTAGGTCTTGGTATACGCGAGCGGCTTGAACAGGCGCCCTTCCTGCGCTTCCAGCGCGAACACCGGCACGAACGACAGCGTGATGATCAGCAGGCTGAAGAAGAGCGCCGGACCGACCTCGATCGACGCCTCGACGATCAGTTTCCAGCGCTCGTCGTTCGAAGGCTCCGGCGGCTTGCCGCCGGAGCCTTCGGTCGCATGCGCGTGCTTCCACGCCTCGAGCTTCTTGTGCGCGTTCTCGATCATCACGATCGCCGCGTCCACCATCGCACCGATGGCGATCGCGATGCCGCCGAGCGACATGATGTCGGCGTTGACACCCTGCGCGCGCATCACGATGAACGCCGCGAGCACGCCCAGTGGCAGCGATACGACCGCGACCAGCGCACTGCGCAAATGCAGCAGGAACACGACGCAGACAACCGCGACGACGACGAACTCCTCGATCAGCTTGTCGCGCAGATGGAAGACCGCACGCTCGATCAGCGCCGAGCGGTCGTAGGTCTCGACGATTTCCACACCGGCGGGCAATCCCGGTTTCAACTGCGCGATCTTGGCTTTCACCGCCTGGATCGTCTCCCAGGCGTTCTTGCCCGATCGCAGCACGACGATGCCGCCCACCACCTCGCCTTCCCCGTCCAGTTCCGCAATCCCCCGCCGCATCTCGGGACCCAGCTGAATGCGCGCGACATCGGACAACAGCACCGGCGTGCCGCCTTCCGCCACGTTCACCGGAATGCGCCGGAAGTCGTCGAGCGAGCGCAGGTAGCCCTTGACCCGCACCATGTACTCGGCTTCGGCCAGTTCGAGCACCGAGCCGCCGAACTCGCGATTGGCGGCCTTCACCGCTTCGATCACCTTCATCAGCGGTACGTTGTACGCCTTGAGCTTCGCGGGATCGACGACGATCTGGTACTGCTTGACCATCCCGCCGACCGTTGCGACCTCCGCGACGTTCGCCACGGTCTTGAGTTCGAACTTGAGGAACCAGTCCTGCAGCGCGCGCAGCTCGGAAAGGTCAAGTCCTCCGGTGCGATCCACCAGCGCGTACTCGTAGATCCAGCCCACGCCCGTGGCGTCCGGACCGAGCGCCGGCCGGACGCCGGACGGCAGCCGGCCCTGCACCTGGTTCAGGTACTCGAGCACGCGCGAGCGCGCCCAGTACGGGTCGGTGCCGTCGTCGAACAGGATGTAGACGAAAGAGTCGCCGAAGAACGAGTAGCCGCGCACGACCTTCGCGCCCGGCACCGACAGCATCGTCGTCGTCAACGGGTAGGTGACCTGGTCCTCGACGATCTGGGGCGCCTGCCCCGGGTACGTCGTGCGGATGATCACCTGCGTGTCGGACAGGTCGGGAATCGCGTCGAGATTCGTCGTCCGCACTGCGAAGATGCCGCCTATCGCCACCATCGCGGAGGCGAGCAGCACGAGGAAGCGGTTCGCGACCGACCAGCGGATGATCGCGGCGATCATGGCTTGCCCCCTGCAGCCGCGGCCTTCGCCGGCGCGATTTTCGTCAGCTGATATTCGCCCTTCGGTGTCAGCACGAACTCGAAGTCCACCGAGGTGCCTTCCTTGACTCCTTCAGGGACGCCGGCGGCCGGTGCCTTGTAGGCCATTGTCATCGCACCCATGCCGGCCGAGGCGATCGGCTCGTGCTGGATCATGAGCTCACTGGCATCGATGTCGCGCACGACGCCCACGCCCTTGTGTGCGGCGGCGCCCGCGCCCGGTCCTGCGTGGCCTGCATGGGGGTCGGGGGCCTGGCTCTCCTGCGCGTTCATGCGCGCGAGGACGCCGCGCAGACTTGCTTCGGAGTCGATCAGGAACTGGCCCGACACGACGACCTTGTCGCCCACGTTGAGGCCCTTGCGAATCTCGCTCAGGTCCCCGCTTTCGCGCCCGACCTCGACATCTGCCGGCGCATACTTGCCGTTGCCCGCATCGACGATGACCACGGAACGCGTCCCGGTGTTGATCACCGCCTCCGAGGGCACGAGCACCGAGGCCTTTGCCTTGTCGCCGGCGAAGGTGACATTCGCGAACATTCCCGGCTTCAGCAGCGCGCCCGGATTGGAAACGACGATCCGCGCCCGCACCGTGCGTGTGGCCGCATTCACTTCCGGCAGCAGCGTGCCGACCGTTCCCTTGAACGCGCGGTCGGGATAGGCGGCCGCGCGCGCCTCGACCGGCGCGCCTACTTTGACCAGTGCCGCCTGCGCTTCCGGTACCTCGGCGATCACCCACACCGAGCCCAGTCCCGCGAGACGGAACAGCGTCGTGCCCGGCATCACGGCCATGCCGTCGCGGGCGCCGATCTCCCAGACGATGCCGCCTTGCGGCGCCGTGATCGTGACGCGGTCGGACGCGCGGCCCTCGCGCTCGACGCGCGCGATCTCGGCCTCGGGCATGCCGAGGAGCTTAAGTCGATTGCGTGCAGCGTCGACGAGCGCCGCGGCGCCGGGCTGGTTGCTCGCCTTCAGCGCGAACAGTTCCTCCTGCGCGGCCAGCCACTCGGGCGCATAGATCTGCGCGAGCGGCTGGCCCGCGGCCACGCCTTCGAAGGTCGCGCGCACGTAGAGTTTCTCGACATAGCCCTGCACCCGCGATTGCACGCCGACGATGCTGCGCTCGTCCACCGCCACGGCGCCGACCGCGGTGAAGCCTGCGGCAAGCGACCCCTCCTTCGCCGCGACCGTGCGCACGCCGAAGCTCTGCGCGAGGCGCGGGCTGATCGAGACCTTGCCTTCATCGGCAGACTCGTCCGCGTACATGGGCACGAGGTCCATGTCCATGAAAGGGCTCTTGCCGGGCCGGTCGAACTTCTGCCCGGGCACCATCGGGTCGTGCCAATAGAGCACCTTGCGGCCGGTCTTCGGGTCCACCAGCGCTGGCGGGGTGGAGGGCGCTTCGCGCGAGGCGGTTTGCGAGGCCGCGGGGGTTGCGTCGGGCGCCGCGCTGCGCGTGCCGAACCAGTAGCCCGCCGCCGCTGCGAGCGCAGCGACGGCCAGCGTGACGATGACGGCGACGGGCTTCGCGCCGCGTTGTGTGTCGAGATTGGTGATCATGATTGCCCCGCGGGCGGAACGACGTTGGCGAGCCAGGCCCACGCTTTCGCGGCGGCCTGTTCCATGTTGAGCAGCATCAGTTGCGCGTCGAGCTCCGCTTTGCGTGCATCGAGCACCATCGCAACGGGTCCCATGCCGCCGCGATAGGCCGCGAGCGCGGCCTCGGTGCGCTGTCGCGCAAGGGGAATCAACTCCTCGCGGATGCGCCCCGCCTGCTCGCGCGCCGCCTCCCACTCGACCAGCATCTGCTGCACCTCGGCCGAGCGCATGCGGCGCGTGTCCTCGCGCATCGCGCGCGCCGCATCGAGCTCCTTCAACTTCGCCGCATGCTCCCTGTCCTGCCGCGTGCCCGGCGACCACGGGAGATCGATGCGTACCATCAGCGTCACCATGTTCGAGTAGTCGGCTCCACGGATGCCGTAGGAGAGCTCCGCGCTCCAGTCCGGTGAGCGCATTGCCCGCGCGAGCTCGCCTTCGGTGGCGAGCAGCGCCTCCTGCGCCTGTGCCGCCCGAACTTCCGGCTGCAGCTCGATGTCGGTCAGCGTGCGCGCGTCGAACGGCAGCCGCGCGAGATCGGGCGTTTCGCCGAGCGGACGTTCGGCCTCGGCGGCGACATAGCGCGCGAGCGCGACCTTGGCGCGCCGCGCGTCCATTGCCTTCTCCACCGCCCGGTTCTTGAGCTCGATCACCATCGCCTGAGCGGCGAGCAGCTCGCTTTGCGGCGCCTTGCCGGCGCGATACCCCGCGGCGGTCGTCGCCACTATCAGCTCGGCCTGCGCGATCTGCCCCGCGACCGTACGCTCGGCCGCTTCCGCGTAGTAGCGGTTGAACCATGCGATCGCCGCCTCGCGGCGGATCGTCAAGGATGCCGCCTCGAGCGTCACTTCACCCTTCTGCGCCTCGCGTTCTGCGCGCTGCGACCGCAGCCGCCGCTTTTCCTCGCGTGGAAAGTCCTGCATGACGCCGATGCGCGCCATCGTCATGTTGTCGCGAAACGACCAGCGGTCCGCGCCGGACGTCGGCACGTTCTCGATGCCGGTGATGAGCTTGGGATCGGGCAGCTCGCCGGCTGGCCCCGCCATCTCGCGGGAGGCATCGATCATCGCCTTCTGCGAGGCGAGCTGCGACGACTGGGCGACGGCAAGGCGCAGCGTCTCGCCAAGGGACAGCGGCTCGGCCGCGTGCGTAACTGGCGTAGCCGCTGCAAGCGACAGCCCCGCAGCGAGCGCGGCTCGCCCACACAGACGGGTGGCAATGGATGCGAAGACGGACGGACAGGACATGCGACCTCCAAAGACGTGTTGAACCTGCCGGCAGCGGCAATCGCCGCCGGCCGTGGACACGCGGGGAGGTCTAGATCAGCAGCCTGCAGAAGCGCTGCGCGACGGGAGGTGCGGCAGCGTTGGCTTCGAGCGGCGTGCGCGCGATGAGGACGACTTCGAGCGGGTCGGCATTGACCGCAAGCACAACCGGGAACGGCGCGAGCACCAGTGGCGGGATCGACAAGGATGCGCCACCTGGCACGCCGTTTTGACCCTGGCAATGCGCCTCGCACAGGGGGCCGTTCTCCGGCGCGGTCGTATCCTCGTGACCGGGGCAGCGAGCGAGGGCATTGGTTTCGGCGTTCGCCGAGGCGACCGCAAGGTCCGCCGGTGCGCGCAGCGGACATGCATAGGCCGCCAGCGTCAGCTGCGCAAAAGCTAGTCCGACGAGGCAGAGCCAGCTGGTCCAGTGGCGAAACGAGCGGGTCACGGATGCAGGGTAACGTAAAACGGCAAGTCGATGCTACGTAACACGTCGGCCCATGGCAACCGCCAATCCGCATGACCGTTGACCCCGGTCAAGGGATCGCCGGCCGTTTCGCTCGTCGCCCGCTCTGGGTGTTCGCGTTCCGCGAACTCGTCTTGCGCGATGAGGCGATCAGCAGCGAATCACCGGGCACCGCGAGAATAGCGTTCCGTAGCCTGCAGCCAGCACGCCTCGATGGGCGTGCGGTCGGGAAATTCAAGGGAATCGAGGCTAGCCCGCGCTTGGCGTGTTCCCTGTCGGCATGCGGCGACGACGTCGTGGTTTCTCCCGTCGAAGCCGGCGAGCACAACATCCTCGCCCATCAGACGGACCCGCTTGAATCGACCGAACGTCGTCTCAATGCAGGTCGACCAGCCCACCGCCTCTTCGTCCTCGCCGTAGACATCGGTGAGAGCGAGATCGATGCACGCCTGCACCGACTTGCGTCGCCGCATCTGTTGGAGCAGGTCTTCCATCACCGCGCTCGATCGTTGCCTGAGTACGTAACTCCCGCAAAGGGAAAAGGGGCCAGGGTCAATTCCGCTCTCGGTTGCCATTTACTATTGACCAAAAGTCGAGCCTGGCCCCTTTTCACCTTTTCACCACAACTCCGAGCCTGGCCCCTTTCGCTTTTCCTTTTCACCACTTCAACTCCGAGCCTGGCCCCTTTCCCTTTTCTTTTCACTACTCCGAGCCTGGCCCCTCGTCCTTCCTTTTCCTCTTTTCATTTCCACGGCAACTGGGAAGAAGCCGGTCGTCGCAAGGCGCAGGCGAACCCGGACACGCGGTCGCCACGACGCGGAAGCTGCTAGTCCGCCGATCCCCGCTCCGGCAGCGGCTGCGCAGGACCGGCCTCGAGCCGCATGCGCTTGTAGATGACGCTGATGCCACCCGCCGCAAGCAGGATACCGGCGACCCAGAACGCCAGAATCGCCAAGCCGACCATGCTCGGTCGCGGCCACGGCATCGTCCACAGCACGTCCGCGCGATCGATCATCCAATGCCAACCGGTATCCGCGACGATCGCCGAGAGAATGATCATGCCGACGCGCCCCGGCAGCATGTAGCGCCGGACTACGGCAAGGGCCGGAAGCATGAACACGAGGACGAGGATCTGGCCGATTTCGATGCCGATGTTGAACGCGAAAAGCGAAACCAGCAGATGGGTCCCGGCGAACTGCAAGTTCTCCTGAAGGCCGTACGAGAAGCCGAAACCGTGGACGAGTCCGAATAGGCCCGTGATCAGGACTCGCCGCTCGAGATTGACGCCCATGATGTTCTCGAGCGCCATGTAGACGATCGATGCGGCGATCGCCGCCTCGACGAAGGGTGGGAACCATGCGCCCGATGGCGCCAGATTGAAGGCGGAGCCCAGCAGCGTGAACGAATGCGCGACCGTGAATACCGTGATGACCGACAGGATCTGCCGCCATCCGCGCAGCGGAATCACCAAGCACAGCAGGAAGAGCAGATGATCGTAGCCAGTGAGGATGTGCGCGATGCCGAGCCCGGCGAAGCCCGCCGCGGCGCGCACCCACGTGGGGTTGAGTGCGACCGTCCCCGAGCTTCTGGTGATGACCATGGCTCGGCCATCTGCGCCAGGTGGCATGTAGCGCAGCACGAGCTTGAGAGCGTCCCCGAATTCCGGACCGGCGGTCGTACGGATGGAGAACTCCGAGACCGCCGAGGAGATCCGATAGCTGATCCGGGCATCCACGTAGCCCTGGTCGATGAAGATGCCCATGCCTGGTTCGAGCGGCTCGGCCACGTGGCCCGTCGCTTGCTCGTAGCTCTCGAACGAACGATCGGAGGGCAGCGACAATCGCCCCGTCGCGCGCGATGCGACCAGCGGCCGCTCGTTTTCGAAGAGCGTGATGTCCTGCTGGATCGCAGCCAGTGCCCGCTCTATCGCCGGTGCCGACTGGTTGACGTCGATTTCGGCGCCGGTGACCGGAAACTTGGCCTGCTTGAACAGATACAGCGGCGCCCGGACGACAAGCTGCGCCTCGCCCTGCTCGATCTTGACGAACACGTTGATGACCGCGTCGAGCTTGAACTCGTGCGCGCACACGATTTGCGCGCCTGCGGCGGCACAGGCAAGGAGACTCGATGCCGCAAGTCGCAATCCGCGAAGCTTCATCTCACACCTTGCCGCAGGCGGATCGAGGTAGCCACCTGAAAGGACTGACCCGCGTCAACCGGCACGGATGCCGGGTGACGCGGGTAGCCGAACTCACGAGTCGAACAGCCGCAGGCCCTCACCTCCGGCTTGCCCTCGCATCAATCGTCGTCGCAATGGCCGTCGCCTTTGCCCTTGCCTTTGTTGCACTCGATTGGCGTGAATTTCTGAATGCGCCGGCCGTTGATCGTCTCGCCGGTGTAGAGGTTGCCCTTCGAGTCGAGCACGACGCTGTGCAGGAACGTGAACTGGCCTGCCTGGAGACCTGGCGTGCCAAACCCGGAGAGGATCGAGCCCGCCACACGGTCCATGATGTGCAGGATCTCGTTCCCGCCGTCGACCTCGAACATGTAAGTCTGATGAGAGTCGTTGGAGAACGCGAGGTCCCACGCCGAGCCCGCAGTGCCGAGCCCCGGTGCGCCGCCGATTCCCAGCGTCTGGCCGGTACCGGGAACGACCGGAATGACCCGTTGCAGTACGCCGGTCTTGGTGAAGACCTGGATGCGGTCGTTCTGGCGGTCGCACACGTACACCAGGCCGTCGTTACCTATGGTGATGCAATGCGGATGCCCGCCGTCGCCCCGGCCGAACAGCGCGGGGAAATCCGTCACGGGATTGTTGACGGTCCCGGCGACGCCGCCCCATTGCCGCAGGTAGGTGCCCGTTGCGCTGAACACCACGACGCGGTGATTGCCGTATCCATCGGCAACATAGATGCTGCCGCGTTGTCCCGTCACCGGATCCGGCTTCGGATCGATGTACATGTTGGCGGGCTGGTTCAACAGTGTCTTGCTCTGGTTTGCGAGGGGGTTGCCTCCGGAATTACCGCATGCGCCCGCGACGGGGACAGGAGGAACCGCAGCGAGATTCAGGGGATTGTCACAGAATCCGCGCGTCCCGATCTGCAGGATAGGCGTGGGCGCGCCATTGTGCGGGTATTTCTGCACGATTCCGTCGCCGTTGCCCGCGATCCAGACGTTGTCCTGGTAGTCCACAAAGCAACCATGGATGCCGTTGGGCAGCACATTCCGGTCGCCCCACGCGTTCACCACGTTGCCGTCCTTGTCGAATTCGATGACGGGTGCCGCGGGGACCGAATCGAGAGTTTCGGGCGAGTTGACCAGGTTTCCGCGCGTCACAATGAACACGTGGTCCCGCGAGTCGATGCAGGTTCCCGCAACTTCGCCGGTCGACCATGGCTTGGGCTTGCCTGTCGACGTACTGATCACGAGCGGGGTTCCGAAATCGCCGGCGCTCGGCAGCGGCATCTTCGGCCACGACCCGTCGGCTACGAAGCTCGGGAGCTTGGGAGCTTTCTTTGAATCGGCTTGCGTGACGGAAACGGACAGGCCCAAGGCAGCGGCCACGGCCAGCGCAACGGCGCCTGCGTAAAGATAGGGTTTGACTTTCATTGCGATCTCCTCGTTACGTTCGTTCCGATCGCTACGACTTGGAACGAGTCCGGCGATAGGCGACCTCGCCGGCGTTCTCCCAAGCGCAACACATAGCCACGCGCGACACGCACCACGGCGTCCAGTTCCGGCTGGGCGGCACAGCAGTGACACTCCATCCCGTCGACACGCCGGAGAAGGCGCACATGCCGGCAAACGCCGAGCCCGCCGCGCTATGTGAACGAGGCGCACCTCGAGGACGTGTGTTTACTGGACTTACCTGCTATGAACACCCGCCCGCGTCATTCCTCCCAAATGGCCAAGGCGCACGAGCGAGCGGGCTGATCCTAGGGAACGCCGCGACAGGTGTCAAGGTGTGGTGCACAAATTGTAAACAATACAACGCGAATCCATCCTTGCTCGAAGGGATGCCTCTCGCGATGCCTGGCGCGCAACGCCGCCTTGGATCTCGCCGCCGGTGCCCCAGGATTGCTGGCGCGATTGGGCCGCCCGGGCGACACGCCACTCGGAATCGCAGGCAGATTCGGACCCGGCCATCTCGCCATTCGTCTCGGATCTTGCGCAGTTGGCGCCAATTGAAGCTCATCGTTGGTACCACCGAGTCCTCGTAACCGCAGCCGATTGAGCTGGAAAAGCAAAAAGGCAAAAAGGGGCCAGGGTCAATTCCGCAATCGGTTGCCATTAAACCAATTCACCGAAGGCCGTGCCTGGCCCCGTTTCCCTGCACAAGGCCATAGGCTTCGGAGATCCCGCTCGTCGCGGGCGCCGACGCGAATCGGTGCGTTCGGACAGCAGCGACTCCCGGCTACTTGACCGTCTGAATCGGAACGGGATCGGCGTCGTCCCTCTGACCCGCGCGCTCCATCCCCGCCAGTTCCGCCTCCTTCTTCCGCACTTCGGCCGCGCGGGCCGAATCGGTGGCCGCGGTTCCCGGTGCGGGCGATGCGCAACCGCACAAGGCCATCGCAATTACGGCGGCATGCATCAGCGTGAAGCATCTTGCGTGGAACGATGACATCGCATGTATCTCCTCGGGATCATGGAAAAGGGGCCAGGCTCGACTTTCGGATCATGGAAAAGGCATGGAAAAGGGGCCAGGCTCGACTTTCATGGAAAAGGCATGGAAAAGGGGCCAGGCTCGACTTTCGTAGAAGAGTAGGTGGCACCCGATAGGCGACATGAGCATGGCCCCTTTTCCATGCCTTTTCCATGAACCTACCGTGGCTCCGGCTTCGAACGGAAGATTCCCGCACAGCGTGCCTCGTACTGACTGGTCAGCGCCTGCCTGCGCTTCGCGCTGCCAGCGCTTTCGGTGCGACCTCTCCTGGCGTCGCGCTCAGCGTCTGCGGCGAGCCTGCGCGTCTCGTCGAGCAATTGGACGCACAGTTGCGCGTCGGTACCGCTTCCTTTGACGTCCTGCGGAAGCGTCAGCGGCTTGCTTGCGGCATCGCAGGGCGACTCCGAATAGGTCGTCTTGCCGCTGCCGTCCCTGCACTTGTAGGCCTGGCCTTCAGCGCCCGCCACCGCAGCGCAGATGGCGAAAGCGACCGCCACTGCCGTGGCGCGGCGACGCAAATGCATTGGCATGTCCACCCTCGGCGCTCCTTTCCGGTACGCGCAACCGAGTCAGGTTCAGGTGATCGTTCTATATGCGATTGCCGATGCGAAAGCGTGATCCGTCTCTCGCTGCGTCCGGCACATTCAGAGTCAGGGTACGAAAAGGGGTACGAAAAGGGGCCAGGCTCAATTCCCCTATCGATTGCCACCTGCTCTTGAACGAAAACCGAGCCTGGCCCCTTTTCCTGCTTTTCCCGCTTTTCCTCCGACGCAGCGGTACGGGAGCGATGTGCATCTCCTGCGAATACGCAGTGTGCCGAACACTCCCGAAACCTACGTTCTGCTTGCCTCTTCCCGGGCAGTGGCAATCGCATACGAAATTGGGCAGAATACGCGGCCCAGCTGCCGCACGCCAGCGCGCTCTTAGCATCGCCTCGGTGCGCTCTCACAGGAGGATACCCATGATCATCGCTTCGGCCCGGAGTGCATTCGCGCTCGCAACCGTCGGTCTTTTCGCGCTCTGCGTTCCGGTACAGGCCAAGCAGCCGCCGGCGAACGCCTACGACCACTACGTCGGGCATTTCGGATCGAAAAACGTCAAGCCGCCCTACATCACCGGCGAGATCAGCGCGAAGTACTACGCTGCCGGCACCTGTCCGACAACCGCGTGGTGCGAAGCGGGGGACGATCTGCTGACCGCCGGGCTCGGCAAGACCGGACTGCAACTCGCCGCGCCGCCTTTTACGAATCCGCTTGCGCCGACCGCGACGGAACTCCGCCGCAACGCCATCCACACCAACTATCGCGCGGTGCTGGACATCTTACCGGCCGGCGGATACGGCTCGCTGTACGGTCCGAACGTGACCAACGACGGGGTCGTGACGACGAGCGAGGGAAAGATCCCCGGCTGGGAGTACATCACCTACGCCGATGACGGCACGGGCCGGAAGAACGCGACACTGATGGTGCAGATCCCGGACAGTTTCGATCCGAAGAAGGCCTGCATCGTGACCGCGACGTCCTCCGGCTCGCGCGGTGTCTACGGAGCCATTGGCGCGTCCGGCGAGTGGGGCCTCAAGCAGGGTTGTGCCGTCGCCTATACCGACAAGGGCACCGGCAACGGTCTGCACGACCTGATGACCAACAACGTCGGCCTGATCAACGGTATCCGCACCAACGCGGCGACCGCGGGCGACGACTCGATCTTCACGGCCGACGTCAGCGACGCCGACCGTGCCGAGTTCAACGCCGCCACGCCGAACCGCGTCGCCTACAAGCACGCGCATTCGCAACAGAACCCCGAAGGAGACTGGGGCAACAACACGCTGCAATCGATCCGCTTCGCCTTCTATGTCTTGAACGAGAAGTTCGGGAGCAAGGGGCCGGACGGCAGCACGCGCATCGCAATCGACCCCAAGGCCGCGCTCGTGATCGCTTCCGGGATCTCCAATGGCGGTGCCGGCGCCCTGCAGGCGGCCGAACAGGATCTTTCCGGACTGATCGACGGTGTCGCAATCACGGAGCCCAGCGCCCAGCCCACCGATCTCAAGAAACTCCGAATTGTACAGGGCACGACCGAGCAGCCGACGATCGGCAAGCCGCTGCTCGATTACTTCACGTTCGCCAACCTGTATCAGCCGTGCGCCGTGGCGACGCTCCCGCCCGCCGCGAGCGCCGGCTACGCCATTGTGAACTTGCTCACGCCGACGGTGATTACGCAAGGCGCGACGCGCTGCGCGAGCCTCGCCGCGAAGGGCCTCGTTTCGGGCACGACGCTTGCCGAGCAAGCCGCCGACGCGCTTGCGAAGCTGCGCGCCTACGGGTGGCTTCCCGACAGCGACACGTTGCAGCTCTCGCATTACTCGCTGGCAACGCCGGCGATTGCGGTGACCTACACGAACGCTCTCGGCCGGGTCAGCGTGCTCGACAATCTGTGCGGCTTCAGCTTCGCCAACACCAATGCGACGGGCGATCCGATCGCGCAGGTGCCGGCGACGCAGCTCGGCACGTTCTCGACCGGCAACGGCGTCCCGCCGACGAGCGGCGTCAACCTCGTTTACAACGACGCGGCGAACGCCCTCACCCCCGGTGCCGGCAAGCGCGACATCCTGGCGTCGTCACCGTCGAGCGGGGCGCTCGACCTCGCACTCGACGGCGCGATCTGCCAGCGCAACCTGGTCACGGGCAGGAACATCGTTGGTGGCGGTGCGCTCGACGCGGAACAGGCGGCCTACGCGGCGAGCGTTGCGCAGGGAATCGAGGAAGTGCAACTCAACGCGCGGCTGCGTGGCAAACCTGCGCTGATCGTGCACGGCCGCGCCGATGCGCTGGTGCCGGTCAACCACGCTTCGCGGGCTTACTACGGGGCGAACAAGCTTTCCGAAGGCAATGGCAGGCGCGAACTCTCGTACATCGAGGTGACCAATGCGCAGCATTTCGACGCGTTCCTCGGTTTTCCCGGCTATGCCGACCGCTTCGTGCCGTTGCATGTCTACCTGATCCGCGCGCTCAACGCGATGTACGCGAACCTGACCGAGGGAACGCCGCTGCCGCCGAGCCAGGTGGTGCGGACCGTGCCGCGTGGTCCGGGCGCACCGCCGATCATGGCAGCGAACGTGCCGAACTTCTCGGCCAATCCGCCTGCGGGCGACCGGATCAAGTTCGAGCGCACGACGCTGACGATTCCAGACTGAAGACATCACAAGGAGAATGCCATGACGAGCAGCTCATTCCCACTCGCATCGCGCACCGCGCGCATCACGGCCGCTTTGGCACTGGGCCTTACATTCGCGGTCCCGGTATTCGCCGACGAGTCGTCCGAGACGCCCGGGGTCCCACCGTCCGTCACGCTGCCGCCGCAGGCAAAAGGCACGCCGCCCTCGTGGGCCGGGAAGGCAGCGCGGCAGGGTGTGGTCGCGGTGTCGCATCCGTTGGCCGCCGAGGCTGGCGCGCGGGTACTGGAACGCGGAGGCAATGCGATCGACGCAGCCGCGGCGATCCAGTTCATGCTGAATGTGGTCGAGCCGCAGTTCTCGGGCATCGGCGGCGGTGGCTTCATGATGATCCACTTGGCGAAGACCAATGAAACGTTCGCGATCGACGGTCGCGAGAAGGCACCGGCAGCCGCCACGCCGACGATGTTCCTGTTCACCGGCGTGCCGCCAGCCCAGTTGTTCGGACTCGCGTCAACCAGCGGCATCGCGGTGGGCGTTCCGGGAACGCTGAAGGTGATCGACATGGCGCTCAAGGATTACGGGACGATCTCGCTTGGCGACGCGATGCAGTCGGCGATCGAGGTCGCCGACAACGGCTTCCACATCAACAAGTTCCTGGCGGCCAACATCCAAAATGACGGCGGTATCACGTCGCTGCAACCTGAGACGGCAGCGATATTCCGTCCGGGTGGTGTACCACTCAAGGAAGGCGATCTGCTCGTCCAGAAGGACCTGGCGAAGACGTTCCGCCTGATCGCGCAGAATGGTCCCGATGTTTTCTACAGTGGCGAAATCGCCCAGGCGATCGTCGCTGCCACTCAGCGCAGCCGTTCCCCGGTCGCTGCGGAGGGCCTCGGCCGGATGACGTTGGCGGACCTTGCCAACTACGACACGGAAATCCGCCAGCCGATCACGGTGAATTACCGCGGCTACCAGCTCGCGTCGATGTCGCCGCCGTCGTCGGGCGGGCTCTCGGTGGGACAGATGTTGCTGGAACTCCAGCGCTTCCCGCTGGGCGATGCCGCGCAGGGCTTCGGCTTCGGCGCCACGAAGACGATGCACGCGATGATCGAGGCGATGCGCCTCACGTTCGCTGACCGGGCGGTCTGGATGGGCGACGAGGACTTCGTCCACGTTCCGAAGAAGGGCCTGCTCGATCCGACCTATGTTGCGTCCCGTTCGGCGATGATCAAGCTCGATTCGCGCATGCCGACCCCGGCAGCCGGCAACCCGCTGCCGTTCGACGTCGCCGGCCTTGACAGCAAGGTCCGGCTCGCCGCGATCCCGTTCGAGGAGGAGAAAGGCATCTACACGACGCACTTCTCGGTGGTCGACAAGTGGGGCAACGTCGTCAGCTGGACCACGACGATCGAGCAGACATGGGGCACGGGCATCACCGTTCCCGGCTACGGCTTCCTGCTGAACAATGAGCTGACGGACTTCAACTTCACGCCAGCCTTCAACCCGGCAACCGGCAACCCCGGCGCCAACGACGTCGCCCCCAACAAGCGGCCACGCTCGAGCATGTCGCCGAGCATCCTGTTCAAGAACGACGAGCCGATCGCGGCCTATGGCTCTCCGGGCGGCTCGACGATCATCAACTCCGTGCTGAACGTCACGCTGAACCTGATCGACCACGGCATGACGATTCAGCAGGCGATCGACGCGCCAAGATTGTCGGTCACGAGCGCTGCCGGTGCCATCTCCTGCGAAGGGGGGCAGTCGTTCATGCAACCGGCGTTTTCGCAGGCGACGCTGGACGCGCTTCGCGCGCCGCCGCTCAACCAGCCGGTTCCGCTGGTGAATGGCAAGGCGACCTGCGCTTCGACGATCGGTTCGGTGCAGGGCGTCGTCATCGACCTTCAGACCGGCAAGCAATACGGTGGTGCCGATCAGCGCCGCGAGGGCACGGTGATCGGCCTGCCGCGGTCGCAGGGCAAGTCGCCGAACAAGTAAGCGCTGTGCGCGCGAGACGCCCGGCCGCGCGAGCGGTCGGGCGTCGTCGTTTGTTCACGTGGCCCAGTCAAAAGGGGCCAGGCTCGCTTTTGCATTGCTGCGCGGCAAAGGGGCCAGGCTCGCTTTTGCATTGCTGGGCGCGGCAAAGGGGCCAGGCTCGCTTCTGCATTGCGGGGCACCCTTCGCGGTCTTCAGCCAAGCGAAGCGTACGAACCGTGCGGAGAGCACGTTCCGGGTCAGGCTGCCGTCCGGTCGGCGGCCGGCCGCCGCACCAGCAGCAGCGCCAGGAGGGCGGAGGCCACCATCAGGAACAGGCTCACGGCGTTGAGGACAGGACTCGCGCCCTCCCGCATCCGCCCGTACATCATGACCGTGAGCGGCGGGTCGGAGCCGACCAGCATCAGCGTCGTGTTGAAGTTCTCGAACGACATCAGGAACGCGATGGCCGCGGCGCCGATCAGCGCCGGCTTGAGGTACGGCAGCGTCACGGTCCACAGCACTGCTGCGTGCGTGGCGCCGAGATTGAGCGCGGCGTCCTCAAGCGCCGTGTCGAAGCGCTTCAGTCGCGCGGCGATCGTGAGGGTCGCGATCGAGACGATGAACGAGAACTGGCCAACAACGACGAGCGGCAGACCCGGCCGCAGGAACTCGAGCTCGAGACCGAGGAAATCGTCGGCCAGCCGGGCGAGCCGGCTCGCGAATGCGAGGATCGAGATGCCGAGTATCACACCGGGGATCACAAGCGGCGACAGCATCGCGAGCGACAGCGCCGCCTTGCCGCGGAAGCTCGCGCGCTCGAGCAGAAACGCATTGGCGGTCCCCACCGCCACCGCGAGCACGGTAACCCAGCCGGCGACGATCACGCTCGTCCAGATCGACGAGAGCAGCGCGTGGTCCGCGAAGAGCCCGGTGCGCCCGCGCGCGGCGGCCCCGAAGAACCAGTCGAGCGTGAAGCCGCGCCACGGCGGTGCCGGGTAGTTCGCGTCGTTGAACGCGAACATCGCGACGACCGCGAGCGGCAGCAACAGGAAAAGGAAGAACGCTGCGACGTAGGCCGCGACGCCGGCGCGCTCGAGCGGTCCCCGTGCCAGCGACGGGATCATGAGCGGCGCATCACGTCGGCGAAGCGCTGGCCGGTCAGCTTGAGGCCGCACCAGACGATCGCGGTGGACAGGCCGAGCAGCAGGAAGCCGAATGCGGCGCCCTGCTCCCAGTTGAAGCGCGTGATGAACTGCGTGTAGATGAGCTCGGTGAACCAGAGCGAGTTCTTGCCGCCGAGGAGCGTCGGCGTCAGGTAGTTGCCGAGCGTCAGCATGAACACGACGATCGCCCCGGCCGTGATTCCCGGCGCCGCGTGCGGCATCACGATCTCGCGCAGGATCGACCAGCCGTTGCCGCCTAAGTCGTAGGCCGCCTCGATCAGCGAGTCGTCGAGCGTCTCCAGCGCATTGACGAGCGGCACCACCATGAACAGCATCGACGTGTACACGAGGCCGACCAGGATCGTCGCGTCGTGATAGAGCATTTCCACCGGCATTGGGGTGAGCCCGAGGTCGGTGAGTAGCCGCGGCACGACGCCCGACTCGCGCAAAAGGATCATCCAGCCCAGCGTGCGCACGGTCTCGCTGACCCAGAACGGAATCAGGCACAGCACGAACAGCAGCGACTTTGCACGACCCTTCGCGATCTTCGCGATGTACCACGCGGCGGGAAACGCGATTGCGAACGTCGCGATCGTCGCGACGACCGACATCGTCGCCGTGCGCACGAACGTGCGCCAGTACAGCGGCTCGTCGAAGAATGTCTCGTACTGCGCGAGGCTCCACTCGAACACGCGGGGCGCGACGCGCGCACGCAGCGACAGGAACGCGAGCTCGACGTGAGGCAGCACGACGAGCCCGAAGAGCCACAGCAGCGCCGGCGCAAGCAGCAGAAGAAGCGCAAGCCGCGTGCGCAGCCCCCCCTGCCCCCCGTTCGCAGCCGCGTGCAAGGCCGCCATCAGGACACCCTGGCGCGAAAGCAGACCACGCGTGCCGGCTCGAACCCGAACGCGACCCGCTCGCCCTGCGCAAGATCGGCGAACTGGCCGGTCTGCGGCAGCGCGATTCGGAACTCGATCCGGGTTGCCGCCTCCCGCACCAGCGCCGCCGAGTTGGCGCCGTCGAACAGCACGCTCTCGACGTCGCCGTCGAACGGCTGTGCCGACGCCGGCAGCAGCGAGCGATCGCGGGCGAGCGCAATCGACTCCGGGCGCACGAATGCTGCGGCAGGATCGCCCACGGCGGCCACGCCTTCGCGCCGTGCGCGAATCCGGAGCCCGGCGGCCGTCACGACGTCGACGGTCTCGCCATCGGCACCGGCCACGTTGCCTTCGATGCGATTGTTCGCGCCGACGAACGCGGCAACGAACGGCGTCTTCGGGTCGTAGTAGAGCTGCTGCGGCGTGCCGACCTGCTCGAACCGGCCGGCATTCATCACGGCGACATGGTCGGAGAGCACCAGTGCCTCGGACTGGTCGTGCGTGATGTAGACGAACGTCGTGCCGAAATGCGCCTGCAGCTGCTTGAGCTCGATCTTCATGTGCTCGCGCAGCTTGAGATCGAGCGCGCCGAGCGGCTCGTCGAGCAAGAGCAGCTTGGGTTCGAGCACCAGGCTGCGCGCGATCGCGACGCGTTGCTTCTGCCCGCCGGACAGCTGGTCGATGCGCTTGTCGTGCGCACCCGGAAGCCCGACGCGCTCGAGCATCGCGCCGACCTTCGCGCGGATCTTGGCGCGCGGCGCGCCGCGGCGCGCGAGCCCGTACCCGACGTTGTCGCCAACCGACATCATCGGGAACAGCGCGAGATGCTGGAACACCATGTTGACCGGCCGCCGATTCGGCGGCACCCCGCGCATCGACACGCCGCCGATGCGAACGTCGCCCTCGTCTGGCGCGAGGAAGCCCGCGATCATACGCAGCAGCGTGGTCTTGCCGCAGCCGGACGGACCGAGGATCGAGAAGAAGCTGCCGTGCGCGACCTCGAGCGACAGCGCGTCCACCGCGGCCATCGCGCCGTAGCGCTTGGTCACGCGGTCGACTTCGAGATCCTGGGCCATCCGGGCGAACTGGCGGTCGACGCAGCCGCAACGCGCCGCGGCCGCGGTCCGTGAGAGACGCGTTCCCGAAAGCCGGGGCAGCCGCGTCTCAGTTCGCCGCTTTGACGCGGTCGAGCACCTTGCCTTCGATATCCTCGATGCCCGGTGGCACCGCGGGGTACCACTTGATGTTGCGCAGCGCTTCGTCGGGAAAGCTTTTCGCGAACTGCGCCTTAAGCTTCGCGTCCATCAGTTGGTCGGCGCCCTTCGACGCGGTGAAGTTACCCGCCGAGGTCGCGACCTTCGCCGCGATTTCCGGGCGCATGTTGAAGTTGATCCACGCGTAGGCGGCGGCATCATTGCGGCCCTTCGACGGCAACGCGTAGGTGTCGATCCAGCCGAGCGCGCCGGATTTGGGCGCGATGAACTGGATGTCCGGATTCTCGCCGTTAAGCTTCCAGCCGCCGGTGTCCCACATCATCGCGCCGACGATCTCGCCCGCGCGCATCCCGTTCAGCAGCTGGTCCTTGTTGTCCCAGAAGAACTTGAGGTTGGCCTTGCACGTGGCGAGCTTCTTCCCCATATCGTCCATCAACGTCGAGTACGCCTTCGGGTCCTTGTACAGCGCGAACGGGTCCTTGCCGCTCGCGAACGCCAGCGCGATCAGCGTGGGCCGTTTCAGGCGCACCGACGTCTTGCCCTTGTACTCGGCCTTGCAGAGGTCCTCGTAGTCAGCCATCTTCGCGAGCTTCGTGTTGACGACGAGCCCGTCGGTGCCCCAGATGTGCGGCAGGCCGTACACCTTGCCGTCGACGGTCGTGTTCTTCTTGGTCGAGTCGAGCATCGACGGGATGAAGAGCTCGGCCTTGATCCTCGTGAGGTCCATCGGCTTGTAGATACCGAACTCCTGCTGCGGCCCGGCGATTCGGTCCTGCGACGGCTGCGCGAGGTCGAAGCCGGCGCCGCCGGTCGCGCGCAGCTTGGAAATCATCTCCTCGTTGTTGGAGAGCGTGATCTCCACGTCGATCCCGGTCTCCTTCTTGAACTGGGCGACGACGTCGGCGGGCACGTAGTCGGCCCAGGTGATGAGGCGCAGCTTGTTGTCCTGCGCTGCGGCGGCGCCCGCAACGCCAGCGACGGCGACAGCGGCGACGAACGAACGGAAAAAGTGGGTTGCTTTCACCAGCGAACTCCCTCGGCTTGTCATCGATGTTCCGCCGCGTTCGGTGGCGGAGTGGCGGAAAGCATACTCCAAGATGCGGCGCGCCGTCCTCTTGACCAGGCGATGCGATGATCGAATGGGCAGTGCGTTTGCGCCAGGGCTTTCGGCTCGCACGTCGTAGCATGGTACGTAACCGCGGGGGAAAAGAAGGAAAGGAAAAGGGGCCAGGCTCGGTCTTGAAAGGAAAAGGGGCCAGGCTCAATCTTAGGAAAAGTAGGAAAAGGGTCCAGGCTCGGTCTTCGTAACAGAAGAACAGAAAGGAACAGAAAGGGGCCAGGCTCGGTCTTTGTTTCGGGCTCCGCCCACGCTTGACCAAGAGTCGAGTAGGAAAAGGGTCCAGGCTCGGTCTTGAAAGGAAAAGGGGCCAGGCTCAATCTTAGGAAGAGTAGGAAAAGGGTCCAGGCTCGGTCTTCGAGTAGGAAAAGGGTCCAGGCTCGGTCTTTGTTTCGGCTCCGCCCACTCTTGACCAAGAGTCGAGCCTGGCCCCTTTGGCCGAGCCAGGCCCCTTTGGCCCTGCTCCCTTTGGCCTCCCTCCCCTTTGGCGCTCCGCGGTGCCTCCCCACGCGAGCGCCAACGCACGCCAGCGCGCATGACCCGCGCCGTCACAGGTCTGTAAGTTTGCCGACGACGCGAACGACTCGATCCTCGTGTCGCGCCGATTCGGCGCGGAACGTCCGCGCCCCGTGTCGATGGAGACCCGGATCGGACAAGCTCGGCGATGCGGCGACACCGCGAGCGGGTATGGAGGGGCAAGATCTTGGGCAGAGTCCTCGACTGCAGCGGGGCGGCGCGGCTTATCTCGCGCGAACTGGACGGCCCGCTGCCGCTCGCCCAGCGTCTGCTACTGTGCCTGCATCTCGCAGGATGCGGCAACTGCCGGCATTTTGGCGCACAGCTCCTTATCCTTCGCGAAGCGGCGCGCCGACTCGGGAGTTGACGCCCCCCCCGGGAAGACCGGAATATGGCGCCCGCGCCGCATGGCTCGCTACGGCGTCGCGTAAGATCGGGCCCGCACGGACGACTACTGCACCAGGCGGGCACCGTGCCCGCCCCTTGCCCCCACTGACAGGAGACTGCACCCATGAACCACCAAACGACGATCCACGCCGCGCTCGCCGGCATCCTCGCCCTCGGAGTCGCCACGACCGCCATTGGCCAGCCAGTGCCGATGCCCAAGGACTCCGAGAAGTGCTACGGCATCGCCAAGGCCGGCAAGAACGACTGCGGTACCGCGAAGCACGCATGCGCGGGTCAGGGCGCGAAGGCGGACAATGATCCGACCGAGTGGAAGTACGTCGCCAAGGGAACCTGCGAGAAGGTCGGCGGCAAGACGATGGCCCCGAAATAAACAGTCAACCCTGCCGTCAGAGCCGGCCGCGCGGCCAACCGCCCGGCCGGTTCCCTCGTGAAACATCCTTCCGCCCTGCCAGCCGGCGCCGGCATCGGTCTTCGCTCGCCGCACGTACCGCAAGTCCTCGCCGAACGCCCCGCGGTTGCCTGGCTCGAGGTCCACAGCGAGAACTACTACGTCGACGGCGGCACCGCGCTCGCGGCGCTCGAGCGGATCCGCGCCGACTATCCGCTGTCGCTTCACGGGGTGGGGATGTCGCTCGGCGGAACCGATCCGCTCGATCGCAAGCATCTTTTTCAGCTCGCGCGGCTCGTCGAGCGCATGGAACCGGCACTCGTCTCCGAGCATCTGTGCTGGAGCGGCGTCGACGGCAGGCACCTGAACGATCTGCTGCCATTGCCGTACACCGAGGAAGCGCTCGCGCACGTCTGCGCGCGCGTGGCGGAAGTCCAGGACTTCCTCGGCCGCGAGATCGCGGTCGAGAACGTATCGTCGTACCTCGCGTTCGCCGATGCGACGATTCCGGAGTGGGAATTCGTCGCCGCGGTCGCACGCCGGACCGGCTGCCGGCTGCTCTGCGACGTCAACAATATCTATGTGAACGCGGTGAACCACGGTTTCGACGCCGACGCCTATCTGGCGGCGCTGCCGCGTGACGCGATCGCGGAAATCCATCTCGCCGGTTTCGACGCGTCGGGACCCTGCCTCATCGACACGCATGGGGCTGCCGTGGCGCCCGACGTTTGGGCACTCTACCGGCGGGCGATCGCGCGCTTCGGCCCGGTGCCGACGCTGATCGAATGGGACATCGACATTCCCCCGCTCGCGACACTGCTCGCCGAAGCCGCGACTGCGCAAACGATCCTTGAGACGCCCGATGCCCGCGCTGCATGAACTGCAGCAGGGCTTCGCCGCCGCGCTGCTCGCCGGCGACGGCGTGCCGCCCCCGTTCATGACGGTGCCCGCGGCAGACGGCGCCCAGCGGATCGCGATCTACCGGCGCGCCGTGTTCGCCAACTACCGCAACGCGCTCGGTGCCACCTATCCGGTCGTGACGAGACTCGTCGGTGCCCCCTTCTTCCACGCGGCCGTCGATGCTTACGTGCGCGCGGAACCGTCGCGCTCGGGCGACCTCAACGTCTACGGCGACACGTTCGGCGAATTCCTCGAAAGCTATCCTCCGGCCGTGGGCCTGCCCTACCTGCCGGACGTTGCCCGGCTCGAATGGGCCGTCGACGAGGCGAGTCGCGCCGCCGACGACGACGTGTCGCCCGAAGCGGTGCTGGCGGCACTCGCGGCGGTCGCCGCCGAGCGGCTGCCCGCGGTGCAACTCGTGCTGGCGCCGTCCTGCCGGCTGGTCGCGTCGACTTACCCGATCCTGCGCATCTGGCAACTGAACCAGGATGGCGCGCCGGGCGAAGAGCGAGTGTCGCTCGACGACGGCGGCGATGCGATCCTCGTGCGCCGGGATGCAAAAGGCGTATCGCTCGCACGGATCGGCGCAGGCGAACACGCCTGGCTGTCCGCGCTGGCGGCGGACAAGACTCTCGGCGAGGCGATCGACGCGGCGCAAAACGCGGAAGCGACTTTCGATCTCGGCACCGCGCTCCGCGCACGCATCGCCGACGCGACGATCTCGGGCATCGCCGCCTCTTGATGTAAGGTCGGCTTCGCCGCGGCGACCTAACGGCGGGACTTCAACGAAACGGAGTGCACGACCATGGAATCCTTCGCCAAGCCGATGCCGGACTCGCAATCGGCACCGCAGCGCGTGGTGCGCCTGTACGCCGCCGCCGCCGGCCTGCTGGACAAGTTGCAGCCGCTCTTCGCCCTTGCGATCAGGCTCTACGTCGGGCACGTATTCTTCACGTCGGGGATGATCAAACTCGAAAACTGGGCCGGTACGCTCGGCCTTTTCGAGAACGAGTTCCACGTTCCGCTGCTGTCGCCGCAGGTCGCCGCCGTGCTCGGAACCGCCGCCGAGATCGGGTTGCCGGTGCTGCTCGTGCTGGGGTTCGGCACGCGCGCCGCGGCCTTCGCGCTTTTCGTCTTCAACATCGTCGCGGTGATTTCGTATCCGGATCTCTCCGACGCCGGGCTCAAGGACCACATCCTCTGGGGTACGCTGTTACTGGTAACGCTCGTCTACGGTCCGGGGAAGATCGCCCTCGATGCCTGGATTTCGCGCCGCTTCCGCGGGTAAGGTCAGGCGACAGAAGGTGTCGCCTTCTCTTCCCGCGCAAGCCATGGAGCCGCTCTCATGATCCTCGGCCTGCGTACCGACGTCGACTCGACCCCGCGCCCCCCTTCCTTTGGCCGGAGGTTCAATAGCAAGGCAGCCCCTCGAGGCGGCCTGATGAGGGCTAATCGCGCGGTCGTCTGACCGGATTCCTGCAGATCAACTCAGTTTCACCGCGAATCCGCGCTGGACGCCTGGACGGGCCATGATCGTTTTGTACCACCGCTGGACGTGCGGAAACTCGGCGAGATCGACTTTGTGCCGCGGGTGCCGCCATACCCACCCCAGAATGGCGAAGTCCGCGATCGACAGTTCGTCCGCGAAGTACGCACTCGCCGCCAGTCTGCGGTCCATCACGCCGTAAAGTCGCCGCGTTTCCTTCGAGAAGCGCGCAAGTCCATAGCGACGATCCTCTTCACTGTCGACCGTCAGGAAATGGTGGACCTGTCCGGGGATCGGCCCAAAGCCCCCATGCTGGAACATCAGCCATTCCAGAACCGGAATGCGTGCCTCCAGGTCCCGCGGCCAGAACTTTCCTGTCTTCTCCCCGAGATAGATGAGAATCGCGCCCGACTCGAAAACGCTGACAGGTTTCCCGTTGGGGCCGTCCGCGTCGACAATCGCCGGGATCTTGCCGTTCGGACTGATTTTCAGGAACTCGGGATCGAACTGGTCGCCTTTGCGGATGTCGACGATCGTGACGGTGTAAGGGAGCGCCATTTCCTCCAGCGCGACGCTGATCTTGCGGCCATTCGGCGTGTCGAACGCGTGCAGTTCGATTGGCATCGGGCATCCCCCTGTATTGTCGTAGCGTCGAACCCGAGCGAGGCTGCAGACGTTGGTGGCAAATCGGGTGGCAATGTAGCATCGCGTTCGGCTCTCGACGCTGCAACGCATGTCGAGCGGACAAAGGAGGGAAGTATGGCATCGCCGACCTACAAATCCGCGCTGATCGTCGGCGCCGGCGGGGGATTGAGCGCATCGCTCACCCGGCTGCTCGGAAGAGAGGGGCTCGCCGTCGCGATCGCGGCGCGCGATACCGCCAAGCTTGCGCCGTTGTGCAGCGAAACAGGGGCCATCGCCTTCCGCTGCGACGCCCAGGACGAGGCACAAGTGCAGCGGCTGTTCGCTGACATCGAGCGCGAGCGCGGTGCGCCGGACGTGGTCATCTACAATGCCAGCGCGCGCACGCGCGGACCCTTCGTCGAACTTGTCCCGGCCGAGGTCGAACGCACGTTGCAGGTCACCGCGTTCGGGGCATTTCTGGTCGCGCAGCAAGCCGCGGCCCGGATGCTGCCGAAGGGACATGGCGCGATCATGTTTACCGGCGCTTCGGCGAGTGTGAAGGGGTACGCGCAGTCGGCACCGTTCGCGATGGGAAAGTTTGCGTTGCGCGGACTCGCCCAGAGCCTCGCCCGTGAACTGTCGCCGAATGGCATCCACGTCGCGCACTTCGTGATCGACGGCGCGATTCGCCTGCCCGGACGCAGCGACGACCCGAACAAGCCCGACGCGCTGCTGGATCCAGACGCCATCGCACTCACGTATCTCAATATTCTCCGCCAGCCGCGCAGCGCCTGGAGCTGGGAGGTCGAGTTGAGACCCTGGGTAGAACGCTTCTGACAAGCCCGGCGTTGTGAGAAACCGCGTGCTGGTTCGGGCCGGGCATTCTTGTCGCCTTCATGCTGCAGGCGTGTGTCGTGATACGCCGGTGGCGCAACGCACGGATGTCCATATCTGGTGTTCATGCGGCGAGCCGTCTTGCGACATCGGATCGGGCGATTGATGCTTCTCATGGTCCTGTTTTCGCTGGGCAACCTGGTCCGATTCGTGGTTGGGTGTTTCTCGCCGCGGCGGCGCTCCAGCGGAGCTTGTTCGCGCGACACGTGCGAGCGATGGTTCACAATGAGAGAAATCGATCGGACGGCGGTGACCGGACGACACAGCATTCACACGTATGAGCGAACATAAAGCCTCCGCTTCGCACGCTGCCATCGCGCAGACCAAGATCGGTCCGCGCAACCCGCTCGCGCGCAAGTTCGTCGCGGTCGCCGCAGGCACCGAGCTTCCATTCCGTGTAGTGCTCGCAGACGGCATCGTTGTCGAGAGCGGTGGCACGAGTCCCGCGTTTACCGTGACGTTCAGAACCCGGGGCGCGGAGCGCCGCACAATCGCATTCGGCTATGTCGGCTTGCTGGAGTCCTACCTCGCAGGCAGCGTCGACATCGACGGCGACATCGCGCTTGCGTTTCGCGCCGGATTCGACAGTGGCTTCGACCGCGTGCCGAACCCGCTGTTGCGGCTGCGCAATCGCTGGCACGAGTGGCGGTTTTCCAACCGTTCGGTCGGGCAGGCGAAGGCGAACGCGCGTTATCACTACGGCTTGGGCGAGGCGTTCTACCGCTACTGGCTCGATACGGTTGGCATGATGTACACCTGTGCCTATTGGCCAGAGGGAACTACCACCCTCGAGCAGGCGCAGAAGAACAAGATGGATCACGTCTGCCGCAAAGTGCAGCTCAAGGCGGGCGAGACCTTCCTCGACGTCGGTTGTGGCTGGGGCGGACTGCTGTTTCACGCTTGGGAGAACTACAAGGCGCTCGGAACCGGCGTCAACACGACGACCGAGCAGGTGACGGAGCTGCGCGCCGAGCTCGCACGGCGTGGCCTTGCGGACAAGATTCGCATCGTCGAGTGCGACTTCAGGCAGATGCCGGGGCAGTACGACAAGCTGCTGTCGATTGGGACGCTGGAGCACGCCGGCCGGGATCAGCTGCCCGAGGTGATCCGCGCGCACGCGGCCGCGCTCAAGCCCGGGGGACTCGGTGTGATTCATTTCATCGGGCACGTCGGCGCTCGCGACACCGAGCTGTTCATCCGGAAGTATATTTTTCCCGGCGGGTGGATCCCGAGCCTGGCGCAGGCGATTGAATGGATGGAGCGCTGCGGCCTTGAAGTACTCGACGTCGAGAACCTGCGTCGCCACTACGCGCTGACGCTCGATTGCTGGGGGGAGCGTTTCGACCGGAACTGGGACGCGATCCACGCCCTCGATCCGAACCGCTTCGACGAGGCCTTCCGTCGCAAGTGGCGCGCGTACTTGTGGTCGTGTGCGGAGGTCTTCCGGTCGAAGACCTTGGAGCTCAACCTGTTTCAGGTGACGGTCAGCAAGGGCAGTGTCGGAACCGGCTATCCGCTGAGCCGGGCGTTTCTCTATCGCCCGCCAGCTGAACGGGCAGACCGGACCTAGACCGGTCTGCAGTCCGAGCGCGCGCCATTCTGAAGGACTCCCCATACTCAATCCAGCGGGCACATCAGCGCGTACCGATGCGCGTACCCCGAATTGAGCACTGTCCAACCGGGCGCACCGCCTGTCTGTCAGGAAATACGCCGGATTCCTGCATGAATGTCATCGTTGCGGACGACCGTTTTCGCAAACCCGACTGCTTGGGGTCGACAACGGCAAGATGCCGTCGTCATGCAGCAGCCGTCAATCTCCGCACGTCGCGGTCGCCGGCGAAATCTCCGGTGAGCGCCTGTCCGCACCAGCGCGAGGCGAGCGATGCGGAGCGTCGATCGGCACCTTCATTCGGCATTCGCCCACTTATCGTTCTCGATGCGGGGCGAACCATCTCGATGACGCTCGATTGGGACGAAGCGCAGCGTCAGTAAGCAACTCTCGGTTCGGACAGTCGTGTCGTCGAGCTGGTGGGCGGCTCGCGTTTCATTCAATTTGACAAGACCCAACTGGTCAGCGTCACCATCCGCAATGTGATCGCAAAGGCCCGCTCGCCGTGGAAACGAGATGAGGACGCCCGCCGGTTTCTCCGCTCAGGCGCTTCATTGAACCTATGCAAGTCCGGAGGCCTTCGATGCACCGTGGTATGTCTCTGGTGACCGCCGATATGCCTCGGCGCAACGTTCAGAACAGAACCATGGTCCCGTCGGTATGACTCTGCGGTACGCCGTATAAGGCGCGTGCATCTTGCACACTGGATCTATCCAGGCGGGATCGAAGGCCGGCGCCAGCTCGATAGCATAAAGCGGGACGTGGTCAGCAATCGATCGCAACGCCACTTTTCCGATGTCCCGCACAACAATTCCAGACGCTGCGGCGATGGCGGCGACCGGCTGGGTCGCCAACAATTGCCCCGGGGACGCCAACGCGGCGATGCGTGCGGCGATGTTGACCGTCGAACCAAAGAGGTCGTTCGCTCTGCGGAGTACGGAGCCGTGGTTGAGCGCGGTCCTTGTCAGTGGAATTCGTGGCTCGGATCGGCAAGCTGGAAGCAGACGTCCGAGCACCTGCAGGGCGGTTGCCGGGTCAGGAAACCCGAACATCGCTTCGTCACCTATCCACTTGATCGGCGCCCCGAGCCCCCCGAGAGCCTGGCGCACCAACTCCTCGAAGCGCCCAAGTACCGCGATTGCCGACGCATCTCCATAGACGTCCGTTATCGCGCTGAAGCCTGCCAAGTCGACGAACGCAACGGTCGCGACCGCGGACTCGAAGCCATCGACAGTGCTGACGCTCTTGCTCATGGCTGATTGTGGTGAGCTCGCTGGTGCGGGTCAAGCGTCGATTCTCGACGGGAGCGAGTTTTAGCCCACGCCCGCTGTCGCAAGTGAGCGCGGGCACCGATGCCGGTGTGGGCAGGCGGGCGACCGCCGTCGCGCTAAGACCCGACCAACCACAGGGATGAGCGGCGGCAATCGTGGCGCCCAGACGATACGTCGGCCGAACTCCTGGGCCGGGGCTGAACCGGAGCAGCGGACCGATGCTCGGATCGTGCTCGGCGCCGGCTGCGTCCTGCAGCGGCGGACTGGCTCGCGGGCACGACGGAGGCGCAGGCGGAAGCCGAGGCTCCGCTGCCAAAACTCACGTTGCACACGACGGACGTCAGCTTCGACGCCGTCAGGGATCCGGCCGAGCGCGCCCGTTTCACGGACATGCCGACGACGTTCGTGCCGCCGGCCGAGGACGTCGATCGGTTGCGCGAGATTGGCGCTAGAGCTGCGCGAATCCGAGGACTATCAAGCGCTTTTGCCCGTAATGGGCGGCTCGCCTGCCAACGTGGAATTAGCCATGCATCGACTTATAGTGCTCGCTGTCTGCGCGCTCACGGAGGTCATATCATCCGCGGACGCGCATGACATCGAGTTGACTACGCCCTACCGTCCCGCGTAGTTGCGGCAGGCGCGAGATCGGACGGCAAACGAACCCGGAAAGCACGTTCATGCATACGTCGAAACTTGGAAGATCATTCACCGCCATGGCAGCGACGTTGATCGTCGCGGCGGGCACCCTGCTGTTCGCCGACCTGGCCTCGGCAGCGCCTGCCGCCACGATCCAACTCACGCTCTACAAGGCGGGCTTCATCGTCGGTGGCAGCGGCGGCAGCGGCACGCTCAGGTTCAAGGGCAAGCAATATCCCGTGAGCATCGGCGGCGTCAGCCTGGGCGCGACGATCGGTGCCTCTAAGGCCGAGCTGATCGGCGAGGTTTATAACCTGAGGAGCCCTAGCGACATCGAAGGCACCTACACGGCGGGGCAGGCGGGCGTCGCAGTCGCCGGTGGCGCAAAGGTCGCCGAACTCAGGAACTCGAAGGGCGTGGTGTTGAAGGTCAAGGGCAAGCAGATCGGGCTCGAACTTGCACTCGACCTGAGCGGCATGGAGGTCAAGCTCAAGAAGTGAGGTAGCTTGCGGTGCGTTGGCGCGGGCGCGCTCGCGCGCAACGCGCACCAGGGAACCCGCTCAACTGGGTTCCCGGCTGGCGAGCGGATCTGCGATGGCTGCGTTTCGCGAGGCTCCGGAAAGGCTTCTTCCGAAGAAGATAGTCTTCGAAGCAATCGGCGTTCGATTCCCGATGCCTCGCTGAAGTTCGGCGTCGGCTGTGCTCCTTCCTATCTGCGAAGGGTGCTCTTCCGCACGCTCGATCGGCTGCCGGGTCGATAGCGCTCATGGCTCCGAGCGAGGCAGTTCTTCCAACTGCGAGGATCATTGATCAGGTGATTCGGGCTCGAGTCTGGCGCCTGACCGAACCCAGCCCGATTCATGCGGTCATGCTGTTTTTTTCCCACGGGGAAGCGCATGATCGGGTTCCGGTCGGCAGGCCGGCAGTGAATTGGTTGCGGTCTGCCGGCGAAATCAATCCGGGTGTTCGAGAGTGGAGGCACCTATGCTCGACAAGGCTCCCGTCACGACAATGCTCCCCGTGATCGACTTGAACCGGGCGCGACGCTTCTACGAAACAAAGCTGGGGCTGCGGCCGCTCGGCAGCTCGCCCGACGGCAAGTTCAAATACGCCTGTGGTGACGCGACGCTGGCGCTGTTTCCGAAGCCCGACGGGACGAAGGCGGAACATACCGCCGTCAGTTTCCGGGTCGCGAGCGTGGAGGCCGAAATCGCCGACCTCAAGTCACGGGGAGTCGTGTTCGAGGATTACGATTTCCCGGGACTCAGGACCGTCGATCATGTATGCGTGCTCGGTTCCGAGAAGGCCGCATGGTTCAAGGACACCGAGGGCAATTTGCTGTGCATCCACGAGGATCTCGATTGAGGCAGACCGATCGAATCCTCGGCGCGATGATTTCGTCCCGGCGACCGGGCCTTTGGCGTCCGTTTCTCTGGTCCTCGACAGTCGGCTACGGGTCGACACCCGCCGAAGGCAACTCACGACCAACGCCGGACGCACATGTTGCCGAGTAATTCGCCCGTGAGCAGTCGTTCGCATGGAGCGCCGAAGTGGCGTTGGCGGTGAATGCACAGCGGCGTCGGACACGCCGTCGATGACGACGCAGTGGAAGTGCAGGTGGCCATTGCGGCTGGAGCCGAAGCGTTGAATGAAGGCCACCGCGCCGTGGCGCGCTGGCGGTGCTGTCCACGCGGGTATCGGCCCCGGCCAATCCGTGCGAGGCATTGCGCATCGCGTCGCCGTGCCCGGTGCGGCAGTTCCGGCCCGCACCGCTGCAGCTTTCTTTGTGGCCGGTCTTGCGTTTCGCCATTCCACGGGTCGTGCCGAGGTGACCATCGTCGTCCGTCCCGTTGCTAGAATTTCTCCGGACGCAGCACACTCACGTCGGCCAGGTAAAGCGTCACCGCATAGTGCGCCGAATAGGTCGCGAGCACATGGGCCGCCACGCGATCGGCGACATCGGCGTCGCAGATCACCTTGATTTCGATCGAGCGATCGGCCTCCCAGGTGGCGTCGCGAGTGCCGCCGCGACCGCCGCCGCGCACGTCGACGATGGTGTAGCCGGCGGCACCCAGTCGGCCGACATCCTCGACCAACGCCTTCTCTAGCGCAGCCTCGCAGATCACCACCAGCAGTTTCCTGGGATAGGTTTGCATCCTAGAACCTCACCGCTTCGGCGAGTCGCAGATAGAGCGGAATGCCCAGGGTGATATTGAACGGAAAAGTGATTGCGAGCGACGCGCCGATCGACAGCGCCGGGTTGGCTTCCGGCACGGCGATGCGCATCGCGGCCGGCGCAGCGATGTAGGACGCGCTGGCGGCCATGGTCGCCAGCAGCGCCGTGCCGCCGTCGGACAAGCCCACCAGCCGCGCCACGACGGCGCCGACGCAGGCGAACAGCAGCGGGACGACGAGGCCGAAGGCGATCAGGAACGGCCCCGCGCGGCGCAGATCGGCCAAGCGGCCGCCGGCGACCAGACCCATCTCCAGCAGGAACAACGCGAGTACGCCCTTGAACAGATCGATGAACAGCGGCTTGATCGGCACGATGCCCTCCGGCCCAACCGCCGCGCCGATGACCAGCCCGCCGAGCAGCAGCACCAAGCTCTTGCCGAGCAGCACTTCGTGCGCCAGCGCGCCCCAGCGCACCGAGCCGAGTGCGCCGAGACGCGCGAGCACGATGCCGGTGACGATGGCGGGCGCTTCCAGCAGCGCGACGAACAGCGGCATGTGCATTTCGTACGCGATTTCGCGCCTGTTCAGGAATGCGGCGGCGACCGCGAAGGTGACCACGCTGACCGAACCATAGTGCGCCGCGATCGATGCCGCATCGGGCCGGGCGAAGCGGCCGAGGCCGCGCAGAATCGCGTAGGCCGGTATCGGGAGGATGAATCCCATCGCAACCACCGCGGCGGACTGCACTGCCACGCTGGCGAAAGGCAGCTTGGCGAGTTCCACTCCGCCTTTGAGTCCGATGGCCAGCAGCAGGAAAATGGAGAGCGCCTCATACAATGCATCGGGCAGGCGCAGGTCGGACCTGGCGAGCTTGGCTAACACTCCCAGCAGAAAGAAAAGGACCACGGGATCCATGACGCCAAGATAACACCCGGCGACGACGCCGGCACTCCCCGGTTTCAGCCGGCTGCCGCCCGCGCCGCGATGACGCGCGCACGGATGGCCGAAGTCGCCGTCGACGCCCTGGCCCGCCGACTGTCGCAGCTCGGCATTCGTGCCGCGCGCGCACCGCGCTCCGGCCAAACACCTTCCAACCGCCCGAGCCTGGGTGTGGGGAGCCGGTCGGGCGGCTCAAGCATGGATCTTCGGTGGCAACGGGCTTCTCCCCCCGTTTGTCGTCGCACTTGCGCGCCGGCGCACAACGAAGACGAACGACCGCCCCTCCCGCCGGCGAAGGTCAGCTTTTCGCAAAATCGATCGACCGCAACGGGACCTCCAGCGCCTCCCGATCCCCGGCGCTAAACGGCGCCTCTACGATCCACAGCAGCCCTTCTCGCCTCGATGGCCGGCCTGCGCTATGCAGCCGCCGCTCGGGTCGGCACGGTGGCTGGCAGTGACCGGCCGTAAGCCGCCATTCGCGACGACGCTCAAATACGCCCCCCCCGGGTGAAACCACAACACGAAGGGATGGCTGCCCGACACCCTCGGGCTTTCGCCCGTTGGCTGCCAACGTTGTGCGGCGATCTCGGAACGAGTGAAATGAGGAGTGGCCGTTTGGAACTCTTGTGCAAGCGACGGCGACTTGCAATGTACCGCTTCGTTGCACGGCACGTACGGATGCGTGCGACATTGGCGCGTCGGGGCCAACCTCGAAACCTCTTTGGTTCGCGGTAGGGCAACTTTACCGCAAGCGCATCAGGTGTACGCGGCGTGCTCCGCTGCGTTGCGGCTTGCTATTGTTCTCGAACCAGCGCAGCCTAACTCGACCGCGGTCTTGAGCGATGCTGGGCCCGCGTCGGTAGTATGGAAACGCTGATCGCGGCAAAGTGTTGAAATGTGCTGAGTGCCGGATTGTGCGTAGCTCGCAAGGTTCAACTCGACCACCTCATAAGGGGGATACGTGAAGATGAATCTGTTCGTCGTCGCAATGCTATGTTCGTACGCGCTGCCCGCGGTGGCGGATTCGCAGTGCACTACGCGGACCACGCGCGGCTTCTGGGCCTATACCTGCGACGGCTACCTCGCGCCCGCGCCCGCAGCGTCTCTGCAGCCGGCCCGGATCCTCGGCACCTGCACAGCATCTAAGGATGCAGTCTGGGATTGCGAAGGAAGCGTGAACCTCGGCGCGGGAATCCTGCCGCAGACGCTGAAGGGCCAGGCGATAGTCAATGCCAACTGCACCGGCACGATCAGCTACAGGCAGACGATCTTTGGGGGGGCGGCGCCCGACCTCAACATTCGTTACGTTGTTCTCGACGATGGCGACGTAATCAAAGGCCTGCCGACGGATCAGGGTCAGGTTCTCTCGTGCGTCCTTAACCGGATCAGTATTCACGACGACCGCTAAGGAAACTCTGAAAAAGCTGCTCGATTTGTCATCGGAGCGAAGCGCCACTGCGTTGATGGGCGATGGTGACGAGGAGAGCTCCGATGAAGCAGATGGCACTGGCGATGACCGGCTACTTCGACCAGGGCAAGCGGACGCGGCGCGAGCAGTTTCTCGCCGAGATGGAGCAGGTCGTGCCGTGGGCGCAGCTGGAGGCGTCGATTGAACCGCATTACCCGAAAGGCAGTCCGGCCGGCGGGCGCCCGCCGTTGCCGCTGCCGCGGATGCTGCGTATCTACTGCCTGCAGCAGTGGTACAACCTGTCGGATCCGGGGGCCGAGGAAGCACTGTACGACTCGCTGACGATGCGCCGCTTCGCCGGCATCCGCACCGATGCCGACGTGATCCCGGATGAGACCTCGATCCTGAATTTTCGGCGGCTGCTGGAGCAGCATCAGCTCACCGCACAGTTGTTTGCCGCGATCAACACCCACCTGGCCGAGCGCGGCATGCTGGTCGGCCGGGGCACCATCGTGGACGCGACGATCATCAATGCGCCGCCTTCGACCAAGAACGCGAAGAAGGAACGTGACCCGCAGATGCACCAGACGCGCAAAGGCCGGCAGTGGTACTTCGGCATGAAGGTGCATACCGGCACCGACACCGACTCTGGGCTGGTGCACACGCTGCAGGCCACGGCGGCGAACGTGGCGGATGTGAACGTGCTCGGCGAGTTGCTGCACGGCGCGGAAGAGAGCCTGCATGGCGACTCGGCCTACCACTCGCAGGAACTGCAAGCGCAGGCCCAGGCCGCCGGGATCGCGTTCAACGTCAACCAACGCGGGTCGAAGCATCGGCCGCTGACCCAGGCGCAGCGGGCTCGCAACCGGCGCCTGTCGCGGGAGCGCGCCGTGGTCGAGCATCCGTTCCTGGTGGTCAAGCGGTTGTGGGGTCACACCAAGGTGCGTTACCGAGGGATCGCGAAGAACCTGGCGCAGATGTACATGCTATTTGGCTTGGCCAATGTGTACCGCGTGCGAAGACGGTTGCTGAGTACGTAGGCGAGGTGCGTCCGGAACGCACCCGACGGCCTCGAAACGAGGCCGAATGGCGCTGGAAAGCGGGCTCGCGGCCTGAGAAAACCGCGATCACATGTCGATTGAGCATTCCGCACGTTGATAGCCGTCGTACCGACCGATAATTCAGACCTTCCTTAGGTTGGGCCGGATAAGCCAGCCTCGTCAACCCTGAGTGCCATATATTTCTTGGACGCAAATTGGCCTGCGCTACGAGATGCACGGTGTGGAGCTTCGCTGTTCGTTGAAGCCATGATCCAGGCTAAACGTTATTCCGAGTGCCCGCCGCCGACTGCCGCCGGCGCCTCGGTAACCTTGAATGGCGGCCTTTGGTCTTTCGGCTGCGCAAGCGTTCGCTGCCGATGCAGATCTACGCTGACGCTGTCTGTTTGGTCAGAACGCAGTCTCAGCACTTTAGGGCACCCGGGTTTCCGTGTAGCGATCGACACGGAGCGCGCAAGATTTCAGTGGCGCAACACGACCTTGGCGTAGAGATCGGGAAAGCGCCCGCCGGGATCGTACCGGGCCTTGAGTCTGGAATATGCCGCACGGTCGTGCAGCTTCCAGAAAGTCTCGCGATCGTAGAAGCTTTCCGAGTACAGCGACTTGACGCCACCTTGGCGGATGACCATGTCCTCGACACGACGGTTGAAGTGCCCGGGCGCGAAGCGCTCGCGGCGGTTCACGGTGTCCCAGAAGCCGAAGTTGACATAGAGGCGGCCCACGTCCATAGGGTAGAGCGCAAACCGCGGCGCGTTGCGCGTCGGCCGGATCGGGCAGATCCAGATCGGCAGGATCCTGATCTCGTCGAGAAGGAATGCGAGAAAGGCGGCCGCATTCTCGAGCGGAATGTCGACGTCCTGGATCACCGCTTCGTGATAGCCGCCTCGAACCGCATCGCGAATGCGCGTGGCGCCCCAGCGCGCGTTCCAGCGCATGATCTTCTGGTAGGTGCGCGAATTGAGGCGCTTGCGCCCGAACAGCCGCCGCAGCAGCGGGTTCTGCGCGCCGACGTTTTTCGAGCACCAGAACCAGTCGGTGTCCCAGCGCCAGAGGAAGTCGCGCACCGTGAGGAAGTCGCGCGACTTGTCTCGAATCGAGCGATAGTAGATGTGCTGATAGCGGTAGTCGCTGGTCGCGGGCGCCGTCGCCACGAAGCGACCTTCCGTGATGTAGAGCGCGTCCGGCCCGAATACGACGCCGTCGACGAAATCCGCATCGCTCGCGCACGCGTCGCCGAGCGCCGCGAAGTACGGCCGCGCATCGTTGAACGCCCGGTGCAGGAGCGCGACATGCGGCTGCACCGGCAGCGTCGCTTGCCGCAGGCGCAGCGCATAACCCAGCGTGCCGTACGAATTGGGGAAGCCGAAGAACAGGTCGGCATGGTCGTTGTCGGGGCGGCAGGTGACGATTTCCCCCTCGCCGGTCAGCACGTCGAACTCGAGCAACGTCTCGTGCACGAGCCCGTGCCGGAACGAGGTCGCCTCGATGCCGACGCCGGCGGCGGCGCCGCCCAGCGTGATCGTCGCAAGCTGCGGGACGACTGCGGGCATGACCCCGTGCGCGAGCGTCTCGTCGACGATCGCCTCGTAGGTCGCCATGCCCTCCGCCTCGACCCAGCCGGAGTCCCGATTGACCTCGAGAACGTGATCGAACGCACGGACGTCGAGCAACCGCTTGCCGCCCTTGGCGCGATCGCGAAACAGATTCGACGTGTCCTTCGCAAGCCCGACGGACGCGCCCGCCGCCTCGCGCAGCGTCGTCGCGAGCCGATCCCGGCGCTCCGTGTAAGTACTCATCCGACGTCGATGACGCGAGCCCCGGGCGTGTCGTCGGCATAGAGGAACGCCCGGCTCATCGGATAGCTGGCCTTGGAGACACTGCCCTTGCTGAACAGGATCTGGAACAGGTGCGTCTGCTCGGCGGGCGAGCGGAACATCTCGGCGCAACCCAGCAGGTAGGTGCGCCAGATCCGCCGGAAGCGCTCATCGAAGCGCGTCGGATCGAGCGCCTGAATCCGCGGCCAGCTCGCCTCGAAGCGCCCGGCCCACGCGTCGAGCGTCAGCGCGTAGTGCCGGCGCAGGTTCTCGATGTCGACGACTTCGAGCCCGCATTCTTCCATCGCGACCACGACATCGGCGAGGCTCGGGATCCAGCCGCCCGGGAAAACGTGCTCGCGGATGAAGAACTCGGTATCGCGTCGGCCCACGTGGCCGATGAAATGAAGCATCCCGAGGCCGCCCGGCTTCAGCGCATCGGCGTGAGCCCGCACGACCTCGGCCAGCTGGTCGCGACCCGCGTGCTCGAGCACGCCGATCGACACGACCTTGTCGAACACGCCCGGAATGTCACGGAAGTCGGCCTCGACGACGTGGAGCCGCCCGCGCAATCCGCGCCGCCCGATCTCGCCATCGAGCCATTGCACCTGCTCGCTCGTCGTGTTGACGCCCGTGACCGTGACGCCGAGGCGCTCGGCCGCACGGAACATGAAGCCGCCGAAGCCGCAGCCGACGTCGACGACCGACTCGCCCGGTGCGAGCCGAACCTTGCGGCACACGTGATCGATCTTGTTCGCCTGCGCCTGCTCGAGCGTCTGCGTGCCCTCCTTCCAGTAGGCGCAGGTGTACATGAGCAAGGGGTCGTCGAGCCAGAACCGGTAGAACTCCGCGCCGAGTCCGTAGTGGAAGCGCGCGTTCTCCTTCGCGTGCGCACGGCTTGCGTTCGACCGCCGCACCTCGTGCCAACGATTGCGCTCGGTCACCAGTGCATTCGACGAATTGAAGCCGCTGCAGAACCCCATGCGGAACATCGCCCGCAGGTCACCCTCGATATCGAGGTTGCCGTCGAAATAGGCATCAAGGAGACCGATATGGCCGAATGCAGCCGTCGCGAGCTCGACCGCATGGCTTCGGAAGCGCAACTTGAATACCGGCGGCCCGTCGCCATGGCGGTAGCGCTCTCCATCGGCGAACGTGACCTCGAAGGGAGTCGACGAGGCGGCGCCCATCCTGCGGAATTCCTGGGCGATCAGCGGGATCATCGGATCCTTCGTGGCAGCTGCATGGCGGGCGCGCGGCAACGTTACGTGGCAGCGAGCTTACGCCGTTGTTGCTGGAGAAGGCTGACGCGCATCAACGGGCGGCGCCGTCAGCGTAGAACTTAGGTTCCAATGTCCATCGACGCCGCCATTGGTCGGGCGCGACGGCGACCCGCCGGTCACTTGCGGCGAAGGCCCTGCAGCGCGCGTCCGATGTCGTCGAGCGGCGATGCGGGTGTCGGAGTGCGCGCGCTCTGCGCGGGAGCTTCCGCAGGCACAGCGGCGGGCGCCACCTTGCCGAGCGCCACTGCACATTCGTTGCCGCTGGAAGTTTCGCCGCCACCACGGACGAGTGCCCGCGCGATATCCGGCCAGCCGCCTGTTCCAGCGGCGGCACCGATGCGCGCGGCCGCCGCTGCCGTGCCCGCAGCGTCGACGCCGACCGTCGGCGACGCGATCGGGCCGCGCACACGGACAAGACCCGCGAGCTGCGTGACGTCGAGATCGACCTTCTGGCGAAGCTGGGGACGCAGCGCGAGATCGAGGGTCTCGCTGCGCAGGTCGATCGTGCCGATCGCCGCGACGCCGAGCTTGCTCGTCTCGGCCGCGATGCTGCGGTCGATCCGCGCGACGCCATTGGCGAGCGGCAGGCGGGCGACGGCGCAGCGCAGATCCGTGGCCGCGTCCGACGCCCGGAAGGGATTGACCGCGTCCAGAAATTGGATGAGCGCAGGTGCCACGCCGGATTCCATGCGTGGCAGCTGCGCCGGCCCCACGCTCGCCAGCACGGTCCCTCGCGCGTCGGCCGCCCATGTCCGCGGGCTCCGTCCGTGCAATTGCAGGCTCGCGCTGATCTCGGTCCTGCCGCCTTGCACTCGATTCTTGACACCGAACGCGGTCAGCATCTGTGAGAGATCGAGGCCATGGCCGGCGAGCGCAATGTCCAGCGCCGGTTCGCGTCCGGCAGTCGCGTCGATCACGACCTTGCCGCTGACCGTGCCGCCGAAGACCGCGGCCGCGACCGGCGCGAGTTCCAGCCGGCCGTTCGCGAGCACGACGGTTGCCTTGAACCGGTCGAGCGCGCGCTCGCCCGGCAGCACGAGATGGTCGATCGCAAGCGTTCCCTGTGCATCGACGCTGCGCAGACCGTCGAGCGCGATCGGCGTCGGAGGAAAGAGCCGGTGTTCGCTGGCCGCGGCTTCGGTGGTGGCGCGCCCGCGCGTTGCCGGTCCCGCGACGAGCGCCAGGTCGGCGAGCCGAAGAACCGGCGAGGCGAGCGTGAAACGGAGCGACGGCCTCGCGCCGCCGGTGGCGATGCTCAAGGTGCCGTTGACGCGGCTTGCGCCGAACGAGAGCGCGAGCTCGCGCACTTCGACGGGCGCATCCTGCGGCGCGCTCACCTGTGCCCGCGCCTCGACCGGCGTGGCGGCCACCTGTCCCTTCACCGTCAGCGGGAAGCGCCGCTGCACGAGCGCGTCGATCGGTCCGGCGCTGCCTTCGATCGCGATCGGGATGCCCTGTACCTTGCCCGAGAATTCAGCAACCACGGGCGCACTCGGCTCGCGTGCACGCACGAACAGCCGGTCGATCTCGACCTTCGTCGTCTCCCCGGTCTTCCCGTCGCGATAGTCGAGCGTGCCGCGTTCGATCGCGAACTCGCCGACACCGAAAGCGAGCGCTGCCGGCGCCGAACCGTCAGCCGCGTCCTTTTTCGGCGCGGCCCGCCCGAACTCCCAGTTGCCGCGCCCCGCCGCATCGGTCTCGAGGGCGATATGAGGTTCAAGCAGCGTGAAGCGGGTCACGTCGACTCGGCGCTCGAGCAACGGCAACAGCGCGACCTGCACGTCCACCTCGCGCGCGGTCACCATGTCCCGCACGGCTGTGCCAGGCTTGTTCGCCAGCGCGACGTCGCGCAAGCGAAGTCGCGGTTCGAGCGAAATCGAAAGATCGGAGCGGCCGCGCACGGTCAGCTCGCGTCCGGTCGCGCGCTTGACCTGCTCGGCAAGCGGCGCCACCAGCGTGTTGACGTCGAGCGTGGCGACGACGACCGCGACGGCCGCGAGCAGCAGCACGATCGCGCCCACGGCAATGCCGAGAATCATCAGGAACGTGCGGCCCATCGCCGCATTCTACCGATTGCGCGCGCTGCCGATCGAATGCGGCCCGGTGAGCCGCTCAATGCGGAATATCGCGGCTGCCGGCCTTGCCGGGCCAGATCGGCGCTTCCGCGAGCGCCTCGGCCCAGACGCGACGCGGCAGGTAGCTCTGCAGATGCTCCACGGCTCGCTCGAGCAGGTCCGGATGCGGTTCGTGGCCGATGCCCGGAACGATGTCCGCCGTCACGTCGCCACCCTGCCCGACCATTATCGTCGCAGCCTCCACTGCATGGCGAAACGCGACGACCGCGTCTTCCTTGCCGTGCAGGATGTGCACGACCGGCGTCGGCGCGATGCTGGGCAGCGTCGCGAAGCGACCACCGAAGGCGATCACCCGGCCGCACAGCGGAGGCTCGAGCTTCGCCGCTTCGAGTGCCAGGATCGCCCCCTGCGAGAACCCGACGAGCGCTGTCTTCGCGGGCGCAAGACCGAACTGGCGCTGCGCCTCCTGCACGAACGCGACGAGCCTCGGCATCACGGCCGCGACGCGCCCGGGGCGATTCGCCTCGTCGATCCCGTGCACCGAGAACCACTGGTACCCCTCGGGCGCCTGGTCGAACGCGTCGAACGCATCGGGAATGAGCTGCACCGACTGCGGGTAGGCGCGCGCGAGACGTTCCGCGACCGGCGTCATCGCGAGCGCGCTCGCACCGACGCCGTGCAGATGAATGAACAACAGCGACGGCGCGCCTTCCCGCGGCAGCAGGTGAAGCGTGCGCTCGAGGTCGATCGGCATGAAGGGACCGTTCCCTCCCCTCAACGGAATGCGAATGCGTCCATCGCGAGAATCCCGTACGTGACGCTTTCGTGCAGGCTTTCGGCGGCCGGATGCGCACCGCCCGCGCCATACGCGACGAAGAGCGGCATCAGATGCTCGGGCGTCGGGTGCGCGCGCTCTCCGTACGGCGCCTGCCTCCGCCAGTCCACGAGCGCCGCCTCGTCGGCACGCGCGAGCGACCCGACCATCCAGTTACGGAACTCGACGACGTAGGGCGCCGCGGGTGCGTCGCGGTCGAAGCGCCCGAATTCGCGCAGATTGTGCGTGAAGCCGCCGGAAGCGAGCACGAGGATGTTGCGCTCGCGCAGCGGCACGAGCGCGCGCCCGATCGCGATGTGCTCGCGCTCGCTCATCGAGGCGGCAAGCGACAGCGGCACGACCGGAGTGTCGGCATCGGCGTACATCAACGCGAGCGGAACCCAGGCCCCGTGGTCGATGCCCGGATCCTGCACTGCGGCGGCAGCGAGGTTCTCCGCCGAAAGCCGCGCGACGATCTCCCGCGCGAGTTCCGGGGCGCCGGGTGGCGCGTAGCGATAACGGTAAAGCTCCGCCGGAAAGCCCGAAAAATCGTGCACCGCTGCGAGCGCCGGCGCCGTGCTCACCGTCGCCGCGCGACCGATGTGATGCGCAGAGACGGCGACGATCGCATCGGGCCGTCCGATCCGCGCGCCGAGCGAGGCGAGGAACGCGCGCGCGGGCACGTCCTCCAGCAACAGCGTCGGAGCGCCGTGCGAGACAAAGAGGCTCGGCAATGCCTGCATCGACACTTGCTGCACGATTGAACGCGACCGGGTGCGATCGTCCGCCACGCTCGCGCGGCAACGGCGGGAGACCGCCGGTGCCGGCGGAGCGGGATACGCCTACGCAGCGAGTCCTTCCGCCTTCATCGCGGTCTGCACGGATGCCCGCGCCGCGATCCTCTTGTGATAGGCCTGCAGCGCCGGCCAGCGCGAAAGGTCGAACTTGAGCGGTGCCGACCAGTTGAGAACGGTGAAGAGGTACGCGTCGGCGACCGTGAACGTGTCGCCCATCACGTATTGCCTGTGCCCGATCTCCTTGGCGAGCCAGTCGAGGCGGAGCGACAACCGTTCCACCGCTGCCTTCTTCGCGTCCTCCGACAGGTTGGGGTTCCACAGCGGGCTGAACCCCTTGTGGATCTCGGTGCCGATGAAGGTCAGCCACTCCTGCAGCCGGTAGCGGTCCATCGTGCCCCACGCGGGCGCGAGCTTCGCTTCCGGCTTTCGGTCGGCGACGTATTGCAGGATCGCACCTCCCTCGGTCAGCACCGAGCCGTCATCGAGCTTCAGCGCCGGAACGTAGCCCTTGGCGTTGATGCCGTGGAAATCGTCGCCGCCATCGGCCGTCTTGTTGCGCAGGTTGACCTTGACGACCTGGAACGGAACGCCAGTCTCCACCAGGGCAATGTGGGACGCAAGCGAACAAGCGGCGGGCGAGTAATAGAGCTTCATCGGTGGTTCTCCGGGTTGGGAATGCGGCCGGAGAAGGATTCGCCATCCCCGGGACACGCCAGTTTAGCGAACCGCCGCGGCTTTCAGTCCTGCAGCCGAGGCGGCAAGACCCCGCGGCTGCGATTGGCGGCGCAACGCGTACGCGCCGTCGCCCAGCAGCGCGACCGCGGCGGCGACCACCGCAAGGAAGACCGGGTACTCCCACCCGCCGTTGGGCGCGGTGAACAGCCAGCCGTTCCCCGCATGGACCCATGCGGCACCGAGCAGTACCGGAACCAGCGCCAGCGCGACGTAGCGCGACCCGATGCCGGCGATCAGCAGTACCCCGCCTGCAAGCTCGCCGAACGCCACCGGATAGGCGGCCCAGCCGGGCAGGCCCTGGCTCGCGAAGAACTCGGCGGTGCCCGGCAGCGTGAAAACAAGAAACTTGAGCAGCGCGTGCGCGACGAACATGACGCCGAGCGCGACACGAAGCAGCAAGGCAGCGAGCGCCGCCGAACGTTCCTGATCCATGACCAACCTCCGCAAGTAGAAAAGGGATTGCGAAGCGAATGATCGTCATTTCCCAACGGGAGATAAATACGATAAGATCGTTTTATCTGTTTCTGTATTGGAAACAATAATGGACGCGCTCGCCAGCATGCGCACGTTCGTCGCCGTTGCCGACGCGGCAAGCTTCGTACGCGCGGCCGAACGACTCGGCCTCGCCAAATCCATCGTCAGCAAGCAGGTGGCGGCGCTCGAGGAGCGCCTCGGGGTGCGCCTTCTGAATCGCACGACGCGCAGCCTGTCGCTCACCGAAGCGGGAGCTGCCTACAGCGAGCGGGTGCGCGAGATCCTTGCCGAGATCGACGCGCTCGAAGCCTCGGTGGGCGATCTCGTGCTGCGGCCGCGGGGCCTCCTGCGCATCAACGCACCGGTGTCGTTCGGCATGACCCACCTGGGTGCGGCGCTTGCCGACTACACGCGGGCGTTCCCGGACGTGCGGATCGACCTGCAGCTGAACGACCGCCTTGTCGACCTGGTCGAGGAAGGCTTCGATGTCGCGATCCGGATCGCGCCGCACCTCGATTCCTCGCTGGTCGCACGCCGGCTTGCGACGACGCGCGGCGTGCTCTGCGCCTCTCCCGACTACCTCGCCCGCCATGGGACGCCCCGCAAGCCCGAGGATCTGCGCAAGCACGAGTGCCTGGGCTACACGTACTCGAGCAGCGGCGACGAGTGGCGGATCGAAGGCCCCGACGGGCCCGTCGCCATCCGGCTCGACTTCCGCATCCGTGCGAACAACGGCGACGCGCTGATGGCGGCGGCGCTCGCCGGCGCCGGTTTGCTGCTCGAGCCCAGATTCATCGTCGAGCCGCATCTGGCAAGCGGCCGGCTCGTCCCGCTGCTCACGCGCATGCGCTTCACCGAGTACGGCATCCATGCGATCTACCCGCACCGCAAGCACCTGTCGGCGAAAGTGCGCTCGTTCGTCGATTTTCTCGTGCGGCGATTTGCCGACGGGCTCTAGCCCGATATTTCACCGGGGCGCGGGAATTTGGCGCGGCGGTTTGCGCCCTGGATCGGGTGCAGCCGACGACGCCCATAGCAGCGACTATTGGCGAGGAGAGCAAGCCCGAGCCAGGTGCAAAACGACCGCCAAAAACCGCGCAGTCGACCCGTCCAACTTGCTCCGCCGGCGGTAGGCCCCAAGTGCTTGGCAAGGCTCGAGCCCCCGTTGAATCGGCGGCGGCCTGGCGAAATATCCGGGCCAGAACCTAGGTTCTAGAGTCGAGGTTCTAGCGCACTGCCGTCATCGAAGCCACGTCCATCGGCCCGGCGACGTCGGCCATCTCCATCGTGAGCCCCCACGGCATGCGCCGCACCGGCATCGCGAAGTCGAAGGTGTCGACCTGCGCACAGTGCTCGAGATCCACCAGGGAAAGCCCCGCGTCGTTGCCGGCCGTGAACTTCCGGCCGAAATCCGAATGCCGCACGCGTTCCTCGAATGGCGCGGACGGCGGATCCTCGCCGCGCAGCAGCGCCTCCAGGAGGTCCGCGCACGCGTGGTCCTCGTCGCCGTTGCGGTCGACCCAGATGCCGGTCACCAGCAGCGTCACGGACGCAGGCGCGAGCGCGCGCAGGTAGCGCGCCGTCGCGCGGGCGCAAACGAGGCTGCCCGCGAGCAGCACCTCGGCCCGGCGTGCCGCGACGAGACCGCGCACGCCGCCCGCGGTATGCAGCACGATCGTCCGTTCGGACAACGCGGCCGCTTTCGCCGCCGCCGGCGAGTTGGGAAGATCGAAGCCCGGAATCGGTGCCCCGCCCCCGTACGCGCCGATCGTCACCGCGGCCGGAAAGCGCGCCTTGATCGGTTCGACCGCCGGCAGTGCATTGACGAGGACGATGCGACGCGCACCCGCGGCGAACGCATAGGCCGCGGTCGAGAAGGAGCGCAGCACGTCGATCACGACAACCGCGCCCTCGGCATCCGCCGCGCGCGCGAGGTCGGAGCGCAGGATCTTCACCGGCGCCTCATCCGGCGGACGCCCCCGCGGCGTGCAGCGCCGCGCGCAGTGGGGCCGCGATGCCGCGCCGGAGCATGGCCTGCGTCATGCGATCAGAGGAACGGTTTCGCCCGCTCGAGCAGTTCCGGCAGGCCGGGCTCCTTGGGATTCCACGGCTTTCCGGGGTGGATGATCGAGACCTGGCAGCTCTCGGCAGCTTCCACCAGCTGCCGGTACGTGCCGAGCCTCACGTCCGTGATGTACGCCTGCTTGTTCTCGTTGTAGACGAACAACTTGTCGTTGATGAGCTGGCACTCGTTGCAGCTCGGGCAGCGCGACGTCTCGATCCAGGCCTCGTCGGGCGAATGCGCCGGCGCTTCGGCCGCGGCGGCTTCGCCGGGCGCCGGCACCGCAGCTGCCGCTTCCGGAGCGCTGACGGCAAGAGTCCCCTCCGCCGCGCTCGCCGCCGCATGCTCGGCGGCTTCGCGCTGGCGCTGCGCCTCCCAGGCCGCGCGCTCGCGCGCCAGCAGCCGCTCGGCATGCGAGTTGTGGATCCCCCCCTGCTCCTGCAG
>CAVQXW010000005.1:0-38734 GCA_963718025.1 uncultured beta proteobacterium
AGTTAGCCCGCGGGGCTTCGGCCGGTAATCCACCGCGGAGCGTTAGGAGGAGCGGTCGATTGGCCTAACCAACAAGGGTCGAGCCATTTCGACCTCGCCTTCATTCCATTCGCCGTCCCATGAGACTCTTAGGCTCAGCATCTGCGAGCTTGCCTCATTGGAGTCGCCGCTTCCTGCAAACTGACGATCAAGTCCACCTTCCTAGCGTACGTCGTTGGCAGATTGTTAGGCGCAATGACCGGATGCAGCAAGAGCCCCTTCGCCTTGACGACACTTAGAAGGTCGCAGTCCGCTTGCGCTCCAATTGTCCGGGATAGCGGGTAAATCTCTTGGTGCCGCCAGCGCATCGGGCAACATCGCCGGTCCATTCGACTTGCGGGCTCCCATCCGGACCAAATTCCTCCAAACGAACTAGCAGGACCTGAACCTGTGTCGCCAGTGGCCACTCTTTGGTGTTCCGAACCCGCAGGTGGTACATGCGCATCGCGTCCGGTCGTGGTGGCACCATCGGGTGGTACGGCCGTTCCAACTGTCGATTCACCGCGTTCCGCAACCAATGAAAGTTTGAGCTGTGAGGCTCCCAACAAGGTCGCCTTGATCTTCTCGCCGAAAATGCCAGTAGAACGGCTAGAAACGTCGCGAGAGCAGCGAAAATCTGAACTGCCCGATTTTACCAATGCATCTCTTCCTGTGTCACGATAGTGAAGGACTCCTTCTTGGCGTACGTGTCAACGTGCCCTGTTCGTAGGCCAGAGCGAACGAGTCCCATTTGAGCTTAGGGTACGCTTTCAGTCGTTGCCAAGACTCCCAGCTCACTTCGCGCCGACAGTGTGACCACTGTACGGTTGCCGCGATGCCTGCGACCCAAAGCAAGCCCCACAACAGGCTCGACGGACTGGTTTTCTGTGTGTGTTTGTAATAATAAACAATCTGTTCCGCTCCCTAAACAATCGTGAAGCTTGTCACCTGGAACGTCAATTCGCTCGGCATGCGCCTTGCGCGTGTCCTTGGTTGGCTCGCGGCAAACCAGCCCGACGTGCTGGCGATGCAGGAAACCAAATGCGAGGACGCGAAGTTTCCTGCCGATCCGTTCGATCGGCTGGGTACGCCACGTACTTCTCCGGCCAGCGGACTTACAACGGCGTCGCGCTGCTCGTGCGCAAGGGGTTGGCGGCGACGGACATCGTGACCGGCGTGCCGGGCTTTGCCGACGAACAAAAACGCGTCATCGCGGCGACCATCGGCACGACGCGCTTGATCAACGTCTACGTCCCCAACGGCCAGAGCGTCGGCTCCGACAAGTTTCACTACAAGCTCGACTGGTGCGCCCACGCGGCGCGCTGGTACCGCGACGAGCTTGCCTTCCACGAGAGCCGCCGTCGTCGGCGACCTCAACATCGCGCCCGAATCGCGCGACGTGCACGACCCGGCGCTGTGGGAAGCACGTGCGTTCTCGGAACCCGAGCGCTCCGCGTTCCGCGAATGGGTCCCACCGGCCTCGCGGACAGCTTCCGGCTGTTCGAGCACCGGCCAACACATTCAGCTGGTGGACCCCGGCAGCTCGCGTTTCCGAAGAACCACGGCCTTCGCATCGACCACATCCTGTCTCGGCCAAGCTCGCGCAGCGCTGCACCGGGTGCCGGATCGACCGCAACGCGCGAAAGGGCGAGAAGCCCTCCGACCATGCGCCGGTGATCGCCGAGTTCCGCAACGCCTAGCCCGGATATTCACCGGGCCCCGCCGATTGAATGAAGACTCGAGCCTTGCCAAGCACTGGGGCGCGCCAACGGCGGAACACTTTGGACGGGTGGGCGGCGCGGTTTCTGGCGGCCGCTTTGCACCTGGCTCGGCTTGCTCTCCTCGCCAATAGTCGCTGCTATCGGCGTCGTCGGCTGCGCCCTATCCCGGGCGCAAACCGCCACGCCAAATTCCCGCGCCCCGGTGAAACATCCGGGCTAGGTGCAATACTCTTCACTTAAGTACCTGACTGCGCTAACTCGTGTCTTCCACCGGTAGGAGGACGGCGATGGCATGCACGCTGGCGGCACTGCCCGAGGGAAGTCGGATCACCGACTACATCAGCCTCGGGGTAATCACCAAGACCTTCCCGTTGAAACGAGTGCGCGCGGTGCTGGCGCGACTGGCAGAGCCAGTCAGCGCGAGCGGGACCTCCCCGCCCATGTGGTCGTCTATTACGCCATTGCCTTGACGCTGTACATGCAGTCGTCGTACCGCGAAGTGCTGGTGCCTGCTGGAAGGCGTGGAATGGCTGCTGGACCCAACGGTGACGCTCAAGGTAGCCGGCAACTCGGGCATCTCGCAGGCCCGCACGCGTTTGGGGTGGGAGCCATTGCGACAGTTGCACGATGAGGTCGTGAAGCCCATTGCCGTGGCCGCCACCAAGGGGGCTTGGTACCGCGGCCTGCGCCTGGTGAGCGTGGACGGCAGCACCTTGGAGGTGACCGACGAGGCTGCCAATGATGAAGCCTTCGGTCGACCGGGAGCCAGCCGTGACACCAGCGCCTTTCCCCAATTGCGTTTCGTGGCGCTGGTCGAGAACGGCACCCATGTGCTGTTCGGTACCCAGTTGGGCTCCTATGCCACCGGCGAGATCACGTTGGCCAAGGCCGCGTTGAGCGCTTGCGCAAGGGGATGTTGTGTTTGGCCGATCGGAATTTCTTCGGCTTCTCGCTGTGGGTGCAGGCCCGGAGCACGGGTGCTGATCGGCTGTTGCGGATCAAGATCAACGCTCGCTTGCCGCGCGACCAACCCTTGGTCGACGGCTCGTATTTGAGTCGTATCTACGCCTCGGACAACGATCGCCGACATCAGCGCAATGGCGTGACGGTGCGCGTCATCGAGTACCGGCTGCAAGGCGTGACCGATGCCGAGCCGATCTATCGACTGTTGACCAGCCTGCTCGATCCCGCGCAAACACCCGGCCACCGAACTCGCCGCTCTCTATCACGAGCGCTGGGAGATCGAAACCGCTTTGGCCGAACTGAAGACCCACCTGCGCCGCGCCAAGATCGTCCTGCGCAGCAAAACCCCCGACTTGGTCCGGCAGGAGTTCTACGGTCTGATGATGGCGCACTTTGCGGTCCGCGGATTGATGCACGAGGCTGCTCTCAAAGCCGACACCGATCCCGACCAACTTTCGTTTCTGCATGCCGTGCGCGTAGTCCGGCGCAAACTCGCAACGGTCCACGCTATTCCCCCTCGGCTGCGGAAACAGTTTCATGATCGCGTCCTTGAGGAAATCCTGCAGGAGCGCGTCGTCTCCAGCCGCGGCCGGCGCAATCCGCGCGGCGTCAAGCGCAAGATGAGCAACTTCCCGCTGCGCCCTCGTCACGCCACGCCCCTCAAGTCCATGACATCGAAAAAGCCATCAGGATTGTTAAGTGACGAGTATTGGGGCTAGGTGCCCTTATGGCGCGAACGGCGCCGGGCCGCTTCCAGCCGTTCGCGGGGAGTCCACGGGAGTGAAGTCCCAAGCCCGGTTCCGGGACTTCAGTCCGGGCGGCCTTTGCGCAGTTCCGCCTCGAGACCGAGTTCCTGGATCTTGCGCGTCAGCGTGTTGCGTCCCCAGCCCAACCACTGCGCCGCTTCCATGCGGTGGCCTCCGGTGTGCGCGAGCGCGCGGCGGATCAGCGTCTTCTCGAACTCGTCCTCGAGACGGTCACCGACATCGCGCTCGCCTCGCGCCAGCGCCTGCGCGAGCTCGCGGTCGAGCGCCTCCACCCACCCGGTCTCCGCCTCGCCGGCCGCAGCGGCCGGTCGCTCGCGCACCTCGGGCGGGAGGTCGGCCACCTCGATGCGCTGCCCCGGCGCCATCACCGTGAGCCAATGGCACATGTTCTCGAGTTGGCGCACGTTGCCGGGGAATGAAAACGCCTCCAGCACCTTCTGCGCATCGTCGGACAGCACCTTGGGCTCGACGGCGAGCTCCTTCGCGCTTTTCTGCAGGAAGTGGCGTGCAAGCGGGCCGATGTCCAAGGCGCGCTCCCGCAGCGGCGGCAGGCGAAGCCGCACCACGTTCAGGCGATGCAGCAGGTCCTCGCGGAACAGGCCCTGCCGCACGCGCTCCTCGAGATTCTGGTGCGTCGCTGCGATGATGCGCAGGTTGGCCTTGAGCGGCGAATGACCGCCGACCCTGTAGTACTCGCCGTCGGCCAGCACGCGCAAAAGGCGCACCTGCAGGTCGGGCGGCATGTCGCCGATCTCGTCCAGGAACAGCGTGCCCCCTTCCGCCTGCTCGAAGCGGCCGCGGCGCAGGCTTTGCGCACCGGTGAACGAGCCGCGCTCGTGGCCGAAGAGCTCGGATTCGAGCAGATCCTTCGGAATCGCGGCCGTGTTGATCGCGACGAAAGGCCCCGGCGCGCGCGGGCTGTGGCGGTGCAACGCGCGCGCGACCAGCTCCTTGCCGGTGCCCGATTCGCCGGTGATCAGCACCGTCGCATTGGATTGCGAGAGGCGGCCGATCGCGCGGAACACCTCCTGCATCGCCGGCGCCTGGCCCAGCATCTCGGGCGCTTCGGCCGCCGCGCCGTTGGTCGGCGGCGCAACCGGTGTCTCGGTCGCGGCACGGCGGATCAGCGCCAGCGCGTGATCGACGTCGAAGGGCTTCGGCAGGTACTCGAACGCGCCGCCCTGGAACGCCGCCACCGCACTGTCGAGATCGGAGTACGCGGTCATGATGATCACCGGGATGTGCGGAAAGCGCTCCCTGATCTTGGACAGCAGCGCGAGACCCGACTCGCCGGGCATGCGGATGTCGGAAATCAGCACCCGCGGCTCACTGACCGCGAGCGCCTGCATCACCTCGTAGGCCGATGCGAACGACTTGTACGGGATGCCCTCGCGCGCGAGCGCCTTCTCGAGCACCCAGCGTATCGAGCGGTCGTCGTCGACGATCCAGACCGCCTTCGTCGTGTCGGTTCGCGGCGGCTCGTAGTCGTAGGCGTGCATCGCGGGCTCCTTTTGCATGGTCACGCTCCGACGCGCGCGGGCTCGAGCGGAAGCAGGACGGTGAAGACGGTGTGGCCGGGAACGCTGTCGCAGGTGATCGTGCCGTTGTGCTGGGCGACGAACGTCTGCGCGATCGTGAGGCCGAGGCCGCTGCCGCCCTCGCGGCCCGAGACCAGCGGATAGAAGATCTTGTCGAAGATCGCGGGCGGCACGCCGGGACCGTTGTCCTCGATCGCAAGCGACAGCGCGAGACGGAAGTGCTTGCGCGCAAGCGTCACGTGCCGCGCCACGCGCGTCGTGATGCGAATCTGCGGGCCGGCGGTCGTGCCGGAGAGCGCCTGCGCGGCATTGCGCACGATGTTGAGCAGCGCCTGTGTCAGCTGCTCGGGGTCCGCCTCGACCTCGGGCAGCGAGATGTCGAAATCGGCGACGATCGGGATGCCCGGGAACTCCGCCTGCACGACGCCTTTCACCCGCACGAGGAGCTCGTGGATATTGATGCGGCGATACGTCGGCAGCCGGTGCGGCGTCAGCAGCCGGTTGACGAGCGATTGCAGGCGGTCGGCCTCGCCGATGATTACCTGCGTGTATTCGATGAGCTGCGGCCGGTCGAGCTCGCGCTCCAGCAGTTGCGCGGCGCCACGAATGCCCCCGAGCGGGTTCTTGATCTCGTGCGCGAGGCTTCGGATCAACTCGCGATTCGCCTGCTGCTGCTCGTTCAGCCGCTCCTCGCGCGCGATCGCGAGCTGCTGGTCGATGTGACGGAACTCGAGCAGCAGCGCGACGTCCGGGTCGTCGAACGGCGAGACCGGCGACACGGTGCAGTTCAAGTGCTGCTTCGTCTTGCCGACCACCGCGAGCTCGAGCTCCTGTTCGGTATAGGAGGCACCGCTGCGCTCCGCCTTCTCGATCGCCACGGAGAGCGCGCCCACGTCGGCGAACAGCGTCTCGGGACGTTGACCGATGAGCTTTCCGCGTGAAAGCTCGAACAGGTTCTCGGCGGCCGGGTTTGCGTAGAGCACGGTGTGATCCTCGCGCAGCAGCAGCACCGCGGCGGCGAGCAGCTCGAGCCCCGGCCAGGCGGTACGCTCGATCTCGAACGGCTGTGGAATCGGCGTCGTCATCGCACGTCGCCGGATGCACGCGGACCACGCGCGACGACGGCGCGACCCCTGTCCATTAGCAATAACCGCGCCGATAGCGGCCGGGTGCAGGATGCCGGCACGTCGCGCCGGCGGGCGCACGACGCGGCGTCAGCGCGTCGAGGACAGTTCCTTGCGCAGCGCCTCGATGTTGCGCTCGTGCAGCTGCACGGCCTGGCGGAGCTTGGCGATGCGATCCGAGTACTTCTGCGGATTGGCCTGCTCGTCAGGCAGCGCAGCGGGCGCGCCGTTCGCGTAGGCGACGCGCGCTTCGGCCAGCAGCTTTTCCTCCGAGGTGAGCTCGTCGCCCAGCACCTTGCGGCGCATGTCATCACGACTTCGCTGCGTATCCGCATCCACGCGCGGGAACCCGGCCGGTGCGGGCATGGCCGGTGCGGGTGCAGCGCGACGCGGCGAGCGATCGGGCAGGCCGGCGTCGGTACCTCCCGGCAGGTTGAAATACGCGGCCGCGCCCGAGGACGTCGTGCACCGGTAGGTGGCGCCTTCCACGACCTTGGGCGCGTCGACGCACCCGGATTCCTTCGCCTTGGCGGAGAGCGTCTGAGCGCCGGTCTCCGCCGCGAGCGCACCGGCGACGAGCGCGAACGTGCAAAGCGCGCACTTGCGCAGTGCACGGTGAGAGCGGGAGGCGAAGGCGCTGGCATCCGTGTGCATGGCGATCGAGTGTAGCGAACACGGGGAAGCGAAGCAAAAGGGGCGGACTGCCGATGAGCCCGCCCCTTCCCGTATCGCTTAACGCCCGGACGCGACGCGACGCCTACAGGCTGTAGTACATGTCGAACTCGACCGGATGGGTGGTCATCCGGAACCGGGTGACTTCCTCCATCTTGAGATCGATGTAGGCATCCAGCATGTCATTGGTGAACACGCCGCCGCGGGTCAGGAACTCGCGGTCCTTGTCGAGCGCCGCAAGCGCCTCATCGAGCGACGCGCATGGATGCGGAACCTTCGCCGCCTCTTCCGGCTCGAGGTCGTACAGGTTCTTGTCCATCGGATCGCCCGGGTGGATCTTGTTCTGCACGCCGTCCAGGCCCGCCATCAGCATCGCGGCGAACGCGAGATACGGATTGGCGGTCGGGTCCGGGAAGCGCACCTCGATGCGGCGACCCTTCGCACTCGACACGTACGGCACGCGGATCGCAGCCGAGCGGTTGCGCGCGCTGTAGGCGAGGTTGATCGGCGCCTCGAAGCCCGGAACGAGCCGCTTGTACGAGTTGGTGCCGGGATTGGTGATCGCGTTCAGCGCCTTCGCATGCTTGATGATGCCGCCGATGTAGTAGAGCGCGAACTCGGACAGACCCGCGTAGCCGTCACCGGCGAAGAGGTTCTTGCCGCCCTTCCAGATCGACTGGTGGCAGTGCATGCCCGAGCCGTTGTCGCCGACGATCGGCTTCGGCATGAACGTCGCGGTCTTGCCGTAGGCGTGCGCGGTGTTGTGGACCGCGTACTTGAGGCGCAGCAGCCAGTCGGCGCGCTGCACGAGCGGCGCGAACCGGGTGCCGATCTCGCACTGGCCGGCGTTGGCCACCTCGTGGTGGTGCACTTCGACCTCGACGCCCATCTGCTCGAGCGCGAGGCACATCGCCGAACGGATGTCCTGCAGCGAATCGACCGGGGGCACGGGAAAGTAGCCGCCCTTGACCGTCGGGCGATGGCCCATGTTGCCGCCTTCGAACTTCTCGGCGGTCGACCACGCGGCCTCGCTCGAGAAGATCTTGCAGTAGCTGCCCGACATGTCGGCCGACCATTCCACCGCATCGAAGACGAAGAACTCGGGCTCGGGGCCGAAGTAGACGACGTCGCCAATGCCGGTGGACTTGAGATAGGCCTCGGCGCGTTTTGCGAGCGAGCGCGGATCGCGCTCGTAGCCCTTGCCGTCCGACGGCTCGATCACGTCGCACGTGATGTTGAGCGTCGTCTCGTCCATGAACGGGTCGATGTAGCAGCTCGAGGGATCGGGCATCAGCAGCATGTCGGAAGCCTGGATGCCCTTCCAGCCGGCAATCGAGGAGCCGTCGAACGCGTGTCCGCTCTCGAACTTGTCCGCGTCGAACATCTTCGCCGGCACCGAGACGTGTTGCTCCTTGCCTCGCGTATCGGCGAAGCGAAGGTCGACGAACTTCACCTCCTTGTCCTTGATCATCTTGAGAACGTCGGCCGGCGTGGTCATGCAGATCTCCTGGGAAAGTGTTTTCGTTGCATTGCAGTAAATGCGGATGACGGTTGAGCGAGAACTGTGCCCATTGGGCGCGAGCCGAAAAGCGGCGTCAACTCAGGCATTTGGACCTGCCGTGCGGGATACGGGCGCCACCTTCCGCACTCTAACGGTGCGAAACCGGACGATATTGCTCGAAATCTGTGCCGAAGACAACCCTCCGCTGATCCTTGCCGGGAAACCACACTTGCAGGAGCGCCGATGTCATCTGGCTAACGTTATCGCGCTTCGGTAGCGGGTTTTTTGACTTTTCATTCAGAGACTTGTAACCCGGACTGAAGCGCCCGGTTCACGATCAATCCGGCGGCAAGCTCGCACCATGACGGTGCAAATGTCGGGGCGAGCGCTTGGCTCGGTCAGGGATAGAACAGGTAGACGCGGTAGCCGGCCTGGGTCGTTGCGCTTGCATCGATGAAAAGCTTCAACGCCACTTCCCCGCTCGCCGGGATCCCGCGGGCGACGTTCGCACCGGCCGAAAGGTACTCGGAGGGCGCGATTGCGCGGCGCACCACGATACGATCCTGCGCGTCGGTCAGGGTGAGTTCGACGTACGGGTAGGCAACCTCCGCCGCGGCGCGGTTGCGCACTGTCGCCGTGAGGATCAGCAGGCCGCGGTGCGCCGGGTCCGCCTGCAAATCCGATGCCTCGATCGATAGGAAACCGATCTCGTGGAGCGGGTGGATCTCGCATTTGGCGACGCTGCAGATGGCGCTCAATGCCGGCCGCATCGACGGCCAGCGTGCAGCGACACCGTCGCGAAAGTGGTGGACGGCCTGCAGCAGCAACAGCAGTGTGAGCGCCGTGGTGGCAAGCGCGTAGCCGATCACTTTGGACTTGGAGGGGCGGCTCGGCCGGTCCCACGCGAACCGATCCTCGTAGTCGACCTCGGGCTCCGCGACCGGTGCAGGCGTTGCCGGCCGTGTTTCGCCGGGCAGAGCCACGGGCTCGAGCGCGCGCGCATTGCGAAGCGTAACCGTCGGAGGGCCCGCGTCGTGCTCGAACGTACCGATGTCGCGGGGCAGCGGCGCCAACGAGATGAGCTGGGCGACGCCGTCGAACACGGTGCGGCAGTGACCGCAGCGGACCTGTCCGTTGCGCAGCGCGAGTTGCTCGCGCGTGACCCGAAAGATCGTGCGACAGCCGGGGCAGCGTGTGTATTTCTCGTCAGCCATCGCGGCAGGGGTCAGGAAAGCGTGGGGGCGCGCCGATCGCCGGTCAGGAGTACCCAACCATCGGCGCATTGCGACGCGGCGATATTAAACCAAGGCGCGTAAGCCGCGGCGACGGCGTCGGACTGCGGCTCGAGGATGCCCGAGAGCACGATGCGGCCGCCGCTGCGCACGCGAGCGGCGAGTGCCGGCGCGAGCAGCACCAGCGGATTGACCAGGATGTTCGCGACCACCGTGTCGAACGCCCGCGGGGTAAGTGCATCGGGCAGAACGAACGTGGCATCGGCTCCGTTGATGCGGGCATTTTCCTCGCTTGCGAGCACCGCCTGCGGATCGATATCGGTTCCGACCACCGGATGCGCACCGAGCCTTGCCGCGGCAATCGCGAGAATTCCCGAACCGCAGCCGCAGTCCAGCAGCGACTCCCCGCGACGGACATTCGCGGCGATCCACTGCAGGCAAAGCCGCGTGGTCACATGCGAGCCGGTGCCGAATGCGAGGCCGGGGTCGAGGCGGAGGTTGAAGGCATCGGGCTCGGGCGCTTCGCACCACGTCGGCACGATCCAGAAACCGGGGGCTATCGCGATCGGTCCGAATTGCGCTTGCGTGGCGCGCACCCAGTCCTGCTCGGCGACCCTGCAGGTCGCGACCTCGGGAGGAGGCCGCCCGAGTGCCGCTGCAGCGTCCGCCACCGCCGCCGGCGCGTCGCAAGCCTCCGGGAACAACGCGACGAGACGCGAGACAGGCCAGAGCGATACGCCGGGCTCGCCCGGTTCGCCGTAGAGCGGGGTCTCTTCCGGCGTGCCGGCGCGCGGGTCGGAAGCATCGACCGACAACGCGCCCGCGGCGAGCAGCGCATCGGCCCACGCCTCCGCATCGCCGGCGCCGGTGTCGAACTGCACCGCAACGTAGCTTTTCATCGTGCCGCACCCGCTGCCGCCGGGTGCATCGCGGAACGCTTCAGCCAGCGAGCTTCCGCTTGGCGAGCCGCTCCTCGAGGTAGTGAATCGATGTGCCGCCGCGCAGGAACTTCTCGTCCAGGAGCAGTTCCTGATGCAGCGGGATGTTCGTCTTGATGCCCTCGACGACCATCTCGGAGAGCGCGACGCGCATGCGGGCGATCGCCTGCTCGCGCGTGTCGCCATAGGCGATCACCTTGCCGACCAGCGAGTCGTAGTACGGCGGCACGAGGTAGTTCTGGTAGACATGCGAGTCGACGCGGATCCCCGGGCCGCCGGGCGCGTGGTACGACGTGATGCGCCCGGGCGAGGGCACGAACGTGTAGGGATCCTCGGCGTTGATCCGGCACTCGATCGCGTGCCCGCGCTTGACGATGTCGCGCTGGCGAAAGCGCAGCTTCAGCCCGCAAGCGATGCGGATCTGCTCCTGAACGATGTCGATGCCCGTGATCGCCTCGGTCACCGGGTGTTCGACCTGCACTCTCGTGTTCATCTCGATGAAGTAGAACTCGTCGTTCTCGTAGAGGAACTCGAACGTTCCCGCGCCGCGATAGGCGATCTTGCGGCATGCTTCCGCACAACGCTCACCGATACGCAGGAGCTGGCGCTGGTTGATCCCCGGTGCCGGCGCCTCTTCGATGATCTTCTGGTGGCGCCGCTGCATCGAACAGTCGCGCTCCCCGAGCCAAACCGCGTTCTTGTGCTCGTCCGCCAGAACCTGGATCTCGATGTGGCGTGGATTGCCGAGGAACTTCTCCATGTACACGATCGGATTTCCGAACGCGGCCAGCGCTTCGCTGCGCGTCAGCGTCACCGCGGAGACCAGAGCAGCCTCGGTGTGCACGACACGCATCCCGCGTCCGCCACCGCCGCCTGCCGCCTTGATGATCACCGGGTACCCGATGGCACGGGCAACGCGCACGATCTCCTTCGGATCCTCGGGCAGCGCGCCCTCCGAGCCCGGCACACAGGGCACACCGGCCTTGATCATCGCCGCCTTCGCGCTGATCTTGTCGCCCATCAGGCGGATCGTATCGGGGCGCGGGCCGATGAAAACGAAGCCCGAGCGCTCGACCTTCTCGGCGAAGTCCGCGTTCTCCGACAGGAAGCCGTAGCCCGGATGCACGGCCTGCGCGTCGGTGACCTCGGCGGCCGCGATGATCGCGGGGATGTTGAGGTAGCTGTGGCTCGACGGCGGCGGGCCGATGCACACCGATTCATCGGCGAGCCGCACATACTTGGCATCGCGGTCGGCTTCGGAGTGGACGACAACCGTCTTGATGCCGAGCTCGCGGCAGGCGCGCTGCACGCGCAGCGCGATCTCGCCGCGATTGGCGATCAGCACCTTGTCGAACAGCTTGACCGGCGGCGGGGCGGGCACGGGCGTGTGGGGCGGATCGTGAGGTTGCGGCCGGGCGCCGTCGGCGAGGCGGATTGCCGCGAAGGGCGTCCTACGCGACGACGAACAGCGGCTGGCCGAACTCGACCGGCTGCCCGTTCTCGACCAGGATGGCCTTCACGACGCCGCTCGCGTCGGCTTCGATCTCGTTCATGAGCTTCATCGCCTCGACGATGCACATCGTGTCCCCCTCCTTGACGCTGTCGCCGATGTCGACGAAGGCCTTCGCGCCCGGGGACGCCGCGCGATAGAACGTCCCGACCATCGGGCTTCTGACGATGTGGCCCTCGGGTTCCGCGGGGGGTGGGGCCGGCACGACGGCGGCCGGCTCGGCCGCGGCGGGCGCTCCACCGGCCGCCGCCGGTAACGAAGGCGTATGCAACATGACCGTCTGCTGGCCCGGCGAAAGCGAGCGTGTGATGCGCACGCGCTCCTCGCCCTCCTGGATTTCCAGCTCGGCGATCCCCGAGGTCTCGACGAGCTCGATCAGTGTCTTGAGCTTGCGCAGATCCATCGCGATGCTCCTCAAAAGGTCGCAAGCGCATACGCCAGCGCGAAATCATAGCCGCGGGTGCCGAGCCCGACGATCGACCCCACGGCCTCGTCGGCCAGCAACGAGCGGTGCCGGAACGGCTCGCGGGCGGGAGTGTTGGACAGATGGACTTCGATGAACGGTATCGCGGTGCCTACCAACGCGTCGCGCAGCGCGACGCTCGTGGTGCCGAGGCCGGACGGATTGATCACGATGAACCGTACGCCTTCGTCGCGCGCCAAATGGATGCGGTCGATGAGCGCGCCTTCGTGGTTGCTCTGGAATGCAATCAGGCCAACGCCTCGGGCCGCCGCCTCACGCAGCAGGCGCGCGTCGACTTCGGAGAGCGTTTCGCGTCCGTAGATTTCCGGATCCCGCGTCCCAAGAAGGTTGAGGTTCGGGCCGTGCAGCACCAGGACAACGGCGGGGTCGGACTTGCGAGGGCCTGCAGGCTTTCGGGAGCGGGGCGCCATCGGCGGACTGCGGGGGAGCGCAAGTCCGGAGTTTGCCGCAGTAGGGGCAACTTGTCGAGAAATGACGGCAAGAGGCAGGTTCCGGCCGCCGATTCGAGCTGCAGCCCAACCGTATCGGGGCGTTCCGTCCCTATGCTGGCTCGCTCCGCGACAAAGGCAGGGGCACACCGGGTCCTGTGTCGCAGCTCATTCCGCTCATCGGGAGGCTTGATGACGGCGGAATCAAAGAAGTTGGCGGAGGATGCCGTCCAGTTGCTCGCGTTTGAGCGGGCCGAGTTGGGTATGGGCAACGCTGCCGTCGCGGCCGATTACCACGGTAAACGGTAAAGCCATTACGTTGTTACCCAGTGTTTTCGAGAGTTCTAGCGCACCATATCCGCCGATCAGCGCCGGGTAATTGAGCCTGATCTCCTCCATAAAGAGCCGCACCTTGGCAACCTCGTCGACGGCAATGCCGACGAACTGAAGGCCCTTCGAACCGTACGCGGACTGGACCTCTACGAACATCGGCATCTCTTCGCGGCATGGCGCACACCACGTGGCCCAGAAGTTAACGACGAGCACGCGGCCGCGCCACTGATCGAGGCGGATTTCGGCGCCCGAGGTGTCCGGAAGGGCGAGGGCCAGAAGCGCCGCCGCGCTTTGCGCGCCGGCCTGCCGCTGCGATTGCAGCGCTGCGATCAACGCACCGCCCGCGAGCGCGGCGATTGCCACGCCGGCCAGAAGCCAAGTTCGGCGACTTCGCGTCGAGTGCGGGCGCTCACTTTCGCCCGAGGCTTTCAATTGAACCATTTCCTGCGCGGCGGATGGGCCTCGACGAATGGCGCAGGTGCCCCGCCCTGCGCCGGCAGGAGAAGCGTGACGCGCTGGACATTGGGCGGGTAACAAACGCCCACGTCCGCGCATCCCTGAGACTCCGCCACGAGCACGATGGAGGCACCTGGCGCGCCGTCCGGCAGCGCGAGACGGACCTGCACCTGCCGCCGATAGGTTTCGACGCGGCCGAAGAATTCGTCCTCTTTGATTTCGCCGGGGGGCAGCACGGGCACCACGAGGCCGAGCGCCGGCGTCGCGGTAAACCGCAGCTTGTCGCGGTAGAGGTAGTAGCCGTCGGCGACCGTGAAGCGCGCCTCCAGCGTCCTCGCATCGAGCGGCCGCGCCGAAAATCGGAACGCCTCCTCGATCGGGAGCAGCTTGACGTTCTGGGCGCTGACCTCGCCCTGGAATCCGCAAACAGCCGAGGCCGCCACCGCAAAAATGCCGACCAGGAGCCCTCGGCGGCCCCGCCGGACGCCGTCAGCCGGGAACCGCATACGCCTCGGCGGCGACCCAGTCGAGGTAGGCGGCGAGCCCGTGGGCGATGGGCACGGCGATGATTTCCGGAAGCTCATAGGGGTGGTGGGAGACGATCGCCGCCTCCACCTTGGGATAGAGGTCCTCGCAGGTCTTGATCCAGACCGGGATCTCGGAGCCCGTTTCTATCGCGCCCCGCCAGTGATACATTGATTCGACCGGCGCGCCGATGTTGACGCAGGCGGCAAGTCGCCCGTTTAGCAGGACACCGGCAAGCTTGCGCGCCGATTCGATGTCGGGCAGATTGGACAGGACCAGTATCGCCGCGCGCTGCAAGGAGTCGTCATGCGGTTTATCGTTCTTGGGATTGTACTGGCATTTCCCGTGCTGGATTTCATGGCGACGGTCCGGCTCGCGCGCTGGACCGGCACGCCGGCCTGGGCGTGGTTCGGGCTGTCGCTCGCTGCGGGCATCTACCTGTTGCGCAACGAGCGGCTCGCGTTTCGCGCCCGCACGGTCGCGGCGCTGCACGGCGAGGAGCCCCTCTTCCGCGGCCTGCTCGACAGCGGCCGCAAGGTGCTCGCAGGCGCGCTTTTCGTGATCCCCGGCATCGTGAGCGACCTGATGGCGCTCGCGCTGCTGATGCTGCCGATCAACGTGGGCCGCAAGTACGGAGCGCAGCCCGCACCCGCCGGACGCGCGTTCGGCCCGCGCGACACGATCGACGGCGAGTTTCGCCGGATCGATTGATCCGGTGCCGGCGGTCGGCCGGGTTGCACGTGCCGGCCGGACGTAACGGCGCGCACCGTCCGCTGGCCGCGCGCCCCCAGAAGGCTTCGCCGAGCGCTATTTCAGCCGATCGATCAGCGTCGGCTGATTCTTGCTCGCGCGGAGCGAAGCCCAGGTCATCATCGCGAGGCCGACGACGATCATCGGCAATGAGAGCCACTGCCCCATCGACAGGCCGAGCGCGAGGAAGCCGAGGAAGCTGTCGGGCTCGCGCGCGTACTCGGCGATGAAGCGCATCGTCCCGTAGCCGACCAGGAAGAGCCCCGATGCGGCGCCGATCGGCCGGCGCCGGCTCGTGTACCACCAGAGAACGAGGAAGAGCAGAACCCCCTCGAGCGCGAACTCGTAGAGCTGCGACGCATGCCGCGGCACGCTGTCCACTTGCGGGAAGACCATCGCCCACGGCCCGCTCGTGGCGCGCCCCCAAAGCTCGCCGTTGATGAAGTTGCCGAGCCGCCCGGCGGCGAGTCCGAGCGGCACCAGCGGCGCGACGAAGTCGGTGACATCGAGCCAGCGCTTGCCCCGCCGGCGCGCGAAGAACCACAGCGCGATCAGCACGCCGAGGAAACCCCCGTGGAAGCTCATGCCGCCCTGCCACAGCGCGAACATCTCGGCCGGGTTGGCGAGGTAATAGAGCGGCTTGTAGAACAGCACGTATCCAAGCCGTCCGCCGATGATCACGCCGAACACGCCGTAGAAGAGCATGTCGTCGATGTCGCGCGGATGCCAGCCGGTGAGCAGGTTCTGCCGCGCGCGGTACTTACCGAGAACGATGAAAAGCGCGAACCCGACGAGGTACATGAGCCCGTACCAGCGGACGGGCAACGCGAGCGTGAGCGAGCCGAGCGAGAAAGGCCCGAGCGTGAACGCGACCGGATCGAACTGCGGATGGACGAGCATGGAACGCGCGACGAAGTTCCTGCGCTAGCCCGGATGTTTCACCGGGGCGCGGGAATTTGGCGTGGCGGTTTGCGGCCTGGATCGGGCGCAGCCGACGACGCCAATAGCAGCGACTATTGGCGAGGAGAGCAAGGCCGAGCCAGGTGTAAAACGACCGCCAAAAACCGCGCAGTCCGCCCGTCCAACTTGCTCCGCCGGTGGCGGGTCCCAAGTGCTTGGCAAGGCTCGAGTCTTCATTAAATCGGCGCCGGTCCGGTGAAATATCCGGGCTAGAATCGCGGCATTATACGCAGCAGCCCGTCCTTTCCCCGCGCCCTCCCCATCGCCATGCCCTACAACCGCCGCTCCCGGATCATCACCCAGGGCATCGCCCGCTCGCCGAATCGCGCGATGCTGCGCGCCGTCGGCTTCGGTGACAACGATTTCGAGAAACCCATCGTCGGCGTGGCCAACGGGCACTCTACGATGAACCCGTGCAACGCGGGCATCCAGCCGCTCGTCGACCGCGCCGTGGCCGCCCTCAAGTCCGAGGGCGCTATGGCGCAGGTGTTCGGCTTCCCGACCGTGACCGACGGCATCGGCATGGGCACCGAGGGCATGAAGTATTCGCTCGTCTCGCGCGAGGTGATCGCGGACTCGATCGAGACCGCGGTGAACGGCCAGTTGATGGACGGCGTGCTCTGCGTCGGCGGTTGCGACAAGAACATGCCGGGCAGCATGATGGCGATGGCGCGCATCAACGTTCCCGGCATCTTCGTCTACGCCGGCACCATCAAGCCGGGCCACTGGAAAGGCCAGGTGCTGACGATCGTCTCGCCGTTCGAGGCCGTGGGCGCCTTCACGGCAGGCAAGATGGCGAAGGAGGACTACGACGGCATCGAGCGCAATGCATGCCCGACGGTCGGCGCCTGCGGCGGCCAGTACACGGCGAACACGATGTCCTCGTCGTTCGAAGCGCTCGGCATGAGCCTGCTCGGCAGCTCGCAGATCGCCTCGCCCGACCCGGAGAAAGCCGACTCGGCCGCCGCCAGCGCAAAGGTGTTGGTCGAGGCGGTCAGGCGCGACCTTAAGCCGCGCGACATCATCACGCGCAAGTCGATCGAGAACGCGATCACGCTGGTGATGGCGACCGGCGGCTCGACCAACGCGGTGCTGCACTATCTCGCCATCGCTGCGGCTGCGGAAGTCGAGTGGACCATCGACGACTTCGAGCGCATACGGCGGCGCACGCCGGTGCTGTGCGACCTCAAGCCCTCGGGCCGCTTCGTCGCAACCGACTTCCACGCGGCCGGCGGCGTCCCGCAGGTGCTGAAGATGCTGCTCGTCGAGGGGTTGCTGAACGGCGACTGCACGACGATCACCGGGCGCACGATCGCCTCCGAGCTTGCGAACGTTCCCGCCTTGCCCCGGACGGACCAGGAAGTGATCCGCCCGTGGTCCGACCCGATGTATGCGCAAGGACACCTCGCGATACTCAAGGGCAATCTCGCCCCCGAAGGATGCGTCGCGAAGATCACCGGCCTCAAGAATCCGTCGATTACGGGACCTGCACGCGTGTTCGATTCGGAGCCCCAGTGCATGGACGCGATCCTTGCCAAGAAAATCAACGCGGGGGACGTGATCGTGATCCGTTACGAAGGCCCGAAAGGCGGTCCCGGCATGCAGGAGATGCTGGCACCGACCTCGGCGATCATCGGCCAGGGGCTGGGGGAGTCGGTCGGTCTCATCACCGACGGCCGCTTCTCGGGCGGAACGTGGGGCATGGTCGTGGGCCACGTCGCGCCGGAGGCGCAGGTGGGCGGAACGATCGCGCTCGTGGCCGAAGGCGACTCGATCACGATCGACGCGCACAAGCTGCTGATCCAGCTCAACGTGGGCGATGCCGAGCTCGCCAGGCGCCGCGCCGCCTGGAAAGCGCCTGCGCCCCGCTATCGCAAGGGACTGCTCGCCAAGTACACGCGGCTCGTCTCCACGGCGAGCAAGGGCGCGATCACCGACGCCTTCGACTGACGCCGGATTCGACAGGCGCCGGGAATCCGCTGCGCAACCCACGGAGCCTTCATGCTGCACTGGCTTGCCCTCGCCGGCGCGATCGCCCTCGAGATCGCCGGCACCGTATCGATGAAGCTGTCGCACGGCTTCACGCGCCCGCTGCCCTCGGTTCTGCTGTTCGCTTTCTATGCGGCGTCGTTCGCACTGATGACGATCGCCGTCAAGAAGATCGACGTGAGCGTTTCCTACGCGATCTGGTCGGGCGTGGGCACCGCCACGATCGCGCTGATCGGGGTTGGCTGGTTCCGCGAATCCCTGACGTGGACACAGGTCGCGAGCATCGTCGCGATCGTCGCCGGCGTCATCGGGCTGCGCGCCGGCGCCGCGAATGCCTGACCTCCCAGCCCGGATATTTCACCAGGCCGCCGCCGATTCAATGGAGAATCGAGCTTTGCCAAGCACTTGGGACCCGCCACCGGCGGAACACGTTGGACGGGTGGACTGCACGGTTTTTGGCGGTCGTTTTGCACCGGGCTCGGACTTGCTCTCCTCGTCAATAGTCGCTGCTATTGGCGTCGTCGGCTGCGCCCGATCCAGGGCGCAAACCGCCGCGCCACATTCCCGCGCCCCGGTGAAACATCCGGACTAGCCGGCCGCCCGTTGCCGTCGGCACCCACAGCATCGCCGCGACGCAAGCGGCAGATGCCGATGACCGCGGGGTCCGCGGAATCTGCACCACGACCGGCCCCGGGTTTCCCGCGGCACTCCGGCCGACGTCGGCTTGTCCAACCGTGAAATAGCCGAAGGAGCCGCTCGTGAACGCCCTGCTTCGATTGCCGCAAGCCATCGCCGCTTTCGCCGTCACCGCGCTGCTGTCCGGATGCGCCGGCATGGGAGGACCCGGCGGCAATCCCGGCCCGCCCGCAGCGGCGCCGGCGCTCAACGTGGGCGACCGCTGGGTCTACCGCGGCGAAGACGGCTACCGGGTCAAGGTCGTCTGGGATGAAACCCACGAAGTCACGGCGGCAGGTCCGGACGGCATCACGGTGCGCGTCACGTTGAAGGGTCCCACCGTCGACATCGAGCGCACCGAGAAGTGGTCGGCGCCAGGCGTCGTGCGTGAAGGCGCAGTGTACGAAGCGGAGACCGATCGCTTCGACCCGGCACTCGTGCGTTACCAGTATCCCCTGACAACCGGCACTTCATGGGGCCAGCGCATTCGCAACCTGGACGAGCCGCCCGGACCCTACGGGCCGATCACGCGCCACGTCTCGGTCGGCGGATACGAGAGTGTCGTCACGCCCGCGGGAACGTTCGATGCGATCCGCATGCGGGTGATCATGCAGCTCGACGATGAGACGTTCTGGCGCTACCCCACGCAGTGCAATTACCTCGTCTGGTACGCGCCTGCGGTCGGCGCGATGGTGAAGGAGGAAAAGCGTTCCCAGTACCGCGACAAGGGCAGCGACGACCCGGCGAGCTACCACCCGGGTCAGAACGCGTTGCTCCAGCTCGTTTCCTTCACGCGCGGGCGCTGACGAGCGCGGCGCCTTTCCGATCGAACCCGCCGCCATGGACCTCCCCCGCTCCGGCCTGATCGTGCTGCTCGCGGGCGCGCTCGCGCTGCCCGCAGGGGCCGCGGCGGACGCGCCCGCGACAGCCGAGGCGCGGCGCGCGATGGTCGCCACCATTGCCGCGATAGCGCAGGAAACGGAGCGAGTCACCGGTCGCGGCCGCTTCTCGGATCGCGTGATGGACGCGATGGCGAACGTGCCGCGCGACCAATTCGTCCCGCCGGCGCAGCGCGCCGCCGCCTACGAGGACCGCCCGCTGCCCATCGGCAACGGACAGACGATCTCGCAGCCCTACATCGTCGCCCTTTCCACCGACCTGCTCGATCCTTCGCCGTCCGATGTCGTGCTGGAGATCGGAACCGGTTCGGGATACCAGGCCGCCGTGCTTGCGAAGATCGTCTCGCGCGTCTGCTCGATCGAGATCGTCGAGCCGCTCGGGCGTGAGGCCGCCCTGCGCCTGCGCTCGCTGGGCTACGACAACGTGGACGTGCGCATCGGCGACGGCTACCAGGGCTGGCCCGAACGGGCGCCGTTCGACGCGATCGTCGTCACCGCCGCTGCGCCCAGGATTCCGGAGCCGCTCGTGCAGCAGTTGAAGACCGGCGGGCGCATGGTGATCCCGGTCGATGCGCGCTTCGGGGGGCAGGAGCTGCTGCTGCTCGTCAAGCAGGCCGACGGCAGCGTCACGCGCCGCGTGATCCTGCCGGTGCGCTTCGTGCCGATGACGGGAAAGGGCGCCGGCGAGCGTCGCTAGCGAAAGGCGGGCTAGAGCCCCAGGCGCTGCCAGATCGCCGTCGTGAGCGAAGCCTGATTCAGCGTGTAGAAATGCAGGCCGGGCGCCCCGCGCTCGAGCAGGCTCGCGCAAAGCTCCGTGACCACGTCAAGCCCGAACGCGCGGACTGACGAGGCATCGTCGCCGAAGCTTGCGAGCTTCACGCGGATCCAGCGCGGGATTTCCGCGCCACACGCATCGGAGAAACGGGCCAGCTTCGAGAAGCTCGCGATCGGCATGATGCCGGGTACGATCGGCACGTCCACAGCCATGTCGGCGCACGCGTCGACGAAGTGCCAGTAGGCGTCGGCGTTGTAGAAGTACTGGGTGATGGCCGAATCGGCGCCCGCTTCGACCTTGCGCTTGAAGTTCGCCAGATCGTCCTGCGCGCTCTTCGCCTGCGGATGGTATTCCGGATACGCGGCAACCTCGATATGGAACCAGTCGCCGGTCTCCTCGCGGATGAAGGCGACCAATTCGCTCGCGTAGCGGAACTCGCCGGCGTCCACCGTGCCCGACGGCATGTCGCCGCGCAGCGCCACCAGCTGGCGGATGCCGTGCGCGCGGTACTGCACGAGCACCTCGCGCAAGCTCGCGCGGCTGCTGCCGATGCACGAGATGTGCGGCGCCGCCTCGATGCCCTCGGCGCGGATTTCGAGCACGGTCGCGAGCGTCCCTTCGCGGGTGCTGCCGCCCGCACCGAACGTCACTGAACAGAACGCCGGCCTGAGCTGCGCGAGCTGCCGGCGCGCAACGCGCAGCTTCTCCACGCCTTCCGCGGTGCGCGGCGGAAAGAACTCCATGCTGCAGACCGGCTTCGCGATAGCGGTCTTGTGCTTCGAGATCACGCACTAATCCTTCTTCGACATCAGCACCGAGGCGAGCAGCCACGAGATCAGGCTGTAGACGATCGCGCCGAACACGCCGGACCAGAAGCCCCCGACATGGAAACCGGGAACGAACGAGCCCACCGCCCAGAACAGGAGCCCGTTGATCACGAAGATGAACAGGCCGAGCGTCAGGATCGTCACCGGCAGCGTGAGCAGCACGAGCAGCGGCCGGATCAGCGCGTTGACCAGCGCGAGCACGGCCGCGACCAGCAACGCGGTGACGAACGAGTCGACGGTGATCGATGTGAAGATGTAGGGCAATGCGATCAGCGCAACCGCGTTGATCAGCCAGGCGAGCAAGATGCGCATGGGGTTTTCCTTGTCGTCAGTGCGCGGAGCCGTTCACGTAGGGCTTCAGCGCCGCGTAAAGCGTCGAGTGGACCGGCGCCGGACTCCCCGACTCGCGCGCCATGCGCGCCACAGCGCCGGAGAGCCATGGCGCCTCGAGCCGGTTGCCGGCCACGAGATCGTTCAGCATCGACGAACGCATTTCGTGGGGCAGGCCGTCCATGAACGCGAGCTGGGCGGCGACGAAGCCCTCGGGAAGCGCGACCCCTTTGGCACGGCCCAGATCGCAGACCTCCTGCATCGCCGCCTGCATCGTTGCACGCAGGTCGGGGTCGCTCCGGATCACGCCGACGGGCTGCCGGGCGACGCTCGTGAGTCCCGACATCGAAGCCAGGAACACGAACTTCTCCCACAGCGCCCGGCGGATGTCCGGCGACTGCTCGGCGTCGACGCCAGCCGTCTTGCAGGCATCGACGAACGCCGCCGCGCGATCGGCCGGGCCGCCGGCAAAAGCGCCGACGCGCAGCCGCGCCATCGTGCCGGTGTGCGCGATCACGCCGGGCGCGGCGATCGTCGCCGCGATGTAGGCGACGCCACCCAAGACATGGTTCGCACCGAGCACGCGGGACAGGATCTCCGGCGCATCGACGCCGTTCTGGATCGGGATGACCACACCACCCTTCGCGACGACCGAAGCGAGCACGGCCGCCGTTGCTTCGACGTCCCAGAGCTTGACGCAGAAGAGCGCGACGTCCACCGGCTCAAGCGACGCGATGTCGTCGGTTGCGTTCGCGCGCACCGTCGCGTTGCCGAGGGCGCTCTGCACGGCAAGGCCGTTCGTGCGGATCGCAGCGAGATTGGCGCCGCGCGCGACGAACGTCACGTCGTGCCCGGCCTGCGCGAGCCGCGCGCCGAAGTAGCCGCCGACACCCCCGGCGCCTATTACCGCAATCTTCATCGCCTTCGCTCCCTGGACGTGACCACGATCGCCCGAATACTCTGCGGCTCTCCGGGCCCGTCAACCCGACCCTCTGCCGCGCGAGAGAGGTGGAATCCGTAATCTCGACGAGCAACCAGCGGGGCCCGGGCGCAGCATCTGCGGCGTTGACCGGCGCCGGGAAGCCGCCGCGCGGCGCGTCAAGCGAGCGCCGGTCCAACGCGGCAGATACGGCGACCGCACGATCGCCGCCCGCCGCAGTCCTCAATAGCGGTACGTCTCGGGCTTGTAGGGGCCTTCCCGCTTCACCCCGATGTAGCGCGCCTGCCGATCCGAGAGCTCCGTGAGCTGCGCGCCGAGCTTGGACAGCTGCAGCCGCGCGACCTTCTCGTCGAGATGCTTCGGCAGCACGTAGACGCCGACCGGATACCTGCCGGTGCCTTCCTTCGCGTCGGTCCACAGCTCGATCTGTGCCATCACCTGATTGGTGAACGACGAGCTCATCACGTAGGACGGGTGACCGGTCCCGCAGCCCAGGTTCACGAGCCGGCCTTCGGCGAGCAGGATGATCCGCTTGCCGTCGGGGAAGATCACGTGGTCCACCTGCGGCTTGATGTTCTCCCACTTGTGGCGCTTGAGGCCCGCGACGTCGATCTCGTTGTCGAAATGGCCGATGTTGCACACGATCGCCTGGTCCTTCATGCGCCTCATGTGCTCGTGGGTGATCACGTCGATGTTGCCCGTCGCCGTGACGAAGATGTCGCCATGCTCGCACGCATAGTCCATCGTGACGATGCGATAGCCCTCCATCGCCGCCTGAAGCGCGCAGATCGGGTCGATTTCGGTGATCCACACCTGCGCGGAGAGCGCCCGCAATGCCTGTGCCGATCCCTTGCCGACGTCCCCGTAGCCCGCGACGACGGCGACCTTGCCGGCGATCATCACGTCGGTCGCGCGCTTAATGCCGTCCACCAGCGATTCGCGGCAGCCGTACAGATTATCGAACTTGCTTTTGGTGACCGAATCGTTGACGTTGATCGCGGGGAATCCCAGGCGCCCTTCCTTGTGCATCTGGTAGAGCCGCTTGACGCCCGTGGTCGTCTCCTCGGTGACGCCCTTGATATTCGCCTTGATGCGCGAGTAGAACTGCGGGTCGCGCGCAAGCCTGGTCTTGATCGAGGCGAAAAGCGCCTCCTCCTCCTCGTTGGTCGCGCGCGCGATGCACGAAGGATCGCTTTCGGCGCGCGTGCCGAGGTGCACGAGCAGCGTAGCGTCGCCGCCGTCGTCCAGGATCATGTTCGGCGTTCCGCCGTCGGCCCACTCGAAGATGCGGTGCGTGAACTCCCAGTACTGCTCGAGCGACTCGCCCTTCCAGGCGAAGACGGGCGTCGCGCGCGCCGCGATCGCCGCCGCCGCGTGGTCCTGGGTCGAGTAGATGTTGCACGATGCCCAGCGCACCTCGGCGCCCAGCGCCTGCAGCGTCTCGATCAGAACGGCCGTCTGGATCGTCATGTGCAGCGAACCCGCGATGCGGGCACCGCGCAGCGGTTGCTGGGGAGCGAACTCCTTGCGGATCGCCATCAGCCCCGGCATCTCCGTCTCGGCAATCGCGATTTCCTTCCGGCCCCAGTCCGCCAACGCAAGGTCGGCGACGTGGAAGTCCTTGAAGGCCTTGTCGGTCACAGCGTTCATCAGTCGAGTCTCCTCGTCTTGAAACCCATGAAGGGAGGGCGCGCGATCGCGTGCCAGGCGTTCGGGGGTTCCAACAGACCGCTGCGGGGAACGGCGCGTCGGCTCGTTTCCCGTGTGCGGTCACGGTTAACGAGCGCCGTTGCAATCGGAAAGGCTCCGAGCCTGGTCCGCGCGTGACTGCCGCCGGATTGCAGCGCTCCTCGGAGCTTCGGGAGTCGGGATTCTACATCAACGGTCGGCAACTTGGCCGCAGAGCGGCGGGAACCCGCCGGATGGCAGCCAGGCGCGGGAAGCCTACGGCTACCGGGCCGCCGGCGCGGGCCCCGTGTCCGCCTCCTGCTCGAGCAGCGCATTGGCGAGGCTCGACTCGCGCTTGTAGAAGCCCTCGGTGTGGAACGTCTCCTCCAGCAGGAAGAGCTCGTAGTCGAGGTGGTGTGCGAACTCGTGGGTCAGCGTGCGCAGGAACGTCTTGAACGCGACCACCTGCCGCCGCTGGGCGGTGCGCATCCAGACGGTGATCGTCGCGGGCGTCCGTCCCTCCTCGGGCTCGTAGAGCCCGTGCAGTTCGCCATAGTCGTTCGAGGGCCGGCGTGCGAGCACCCTCACGCGGACCGGCGGCACCCGGAACCCGGCGACGAGCAGGTCGAGCAGCCGTTGTGCAGCGTTCTGCGTCACCGCACGATCCTCGGCCCCGAGCGCCGCACGGATCGCGGCGACCACCACGCCGCCGTCCGTTCCGGGGGGCAACGGGATCGCCCCGATCTCGTCGCTGCGCCGGTAGATCCGCTGCCGCGCCGGCGAAAGGCGATCGTAGTAGGCGAAGGGCATTCGGGATGGGACCGGGTGAGGAGTCCGATCGGGCAATCATGGAACCCCGAGGGCGCGTCGCCTTCCGGCGGGGCAAAACCAAAGGGCCGCGCGGGGCGCGGCCCTTCGAACCACAGCAGGCGGCATTACGCCTTCTTGACTTTTTCCAGCATCTTGAAGATGCCCTTGGGCGCGCCCATGAACATGCGCTTGAAGGTCTTGGGCAGGCAACGACGCTCGAGCGTGTTGCGGCGGGTACGGGAACGTTCGGCCATGCGGATCTCCGGTCGGTCAGGCCCGGACGGGCGGGCCGTGGTCAGCGAAAAAGGGGAAGTCTACCCCGCTCCGCGTCTGGGCGCACTCGCACCCGTTAGCGCCTGCGTGGATGCGCCCGCCGCAGCATGCACGGAATCGTTGTTGGACGAGCCCGCGCTGACGATCCAGCCTTCGAGCGGGTCGAACCGCTTGGGCAGCCCGTAATTGGCTTCCGCCCGGGCCGCGCCCCAGGCGGCCTGGACGGCGGCCGCCAGAGCGTCGAGTGTGTCGCCGGTTCCGTCGTCCGCGGCGGCCGCGGCGAGCCCCACCGAGACGTCCAGCCGAATACGGAGTGGGTGCTCACCCTCAACCAGAGCCCACAGCAGCCTCACTCGCGTTTCCCGGTGCGCGGGCCGGCGCTTGCCGGGCGCATCGTTCTTGTAGGGCGGCGTGCGGCGCTCGCCCCAGCCGGCCGCGATCTGGCGCATCAGCAGCCCGGGGTACGCCTCCAGCGCGACCCGGTTGCGATCCCCGTTTTGCATCCCCGGCACGTGCACGCCGGCGGCGAGCAACAATGGCGCTCCCTCGTGAAGCATCCAGCCGACGGGCGGATTGACGAGCTTCATCGCCGAATGGGCGTTGGCGGCGAGCTCGGTCGCCCGATGCGCGTACTTCTGTCCGGCGGGCCTGCGCGCGCGGAAGCGATCGAAGCGACGGACGACGTCGGCGCGCTCCATCGCCGCGTAGTGGCGCACGAGCCGCGGCCAATCCTCTCGCCGGCGCGACCCGGCGCCCGGCCAGCGCAGCGCGTCGATCAGTGCGCGCGGCAGCCCGAAGGGGAAGTCGAAAGCGCCCACCCATGGTCCTGGTGCCGCCAGCGCGTCGGCAAACGCGGCAAGCGAGAGGAGCCGCAGGACTCCGCTGATCACCAGCGTGTCGTCCGCGAGCGTTCCGCGCGCCAGCGTGATCGGCTTCGCCCGCGCCGGCCGGCTCGTGAAGTCGACACCGAGGATCTGCACGCGATCCTGCGGGCACGTGCCGGTCAGCGTTGCCCGCTGCGCACGTCGCCGAACACGCCGGCGGCATCGCGGGGGAGCGCGCGGTGATACTGGCGTGGACCGGGCACCGTCGCGCCGAGCTTCGCCGCCGCATGCCACGGCCAGCGCGGATTCCACAGGAACGCGCGCGCCATCGCGATCATGTCGGCGTCGCCGCCGGCGACGATCGCCTCGGCGTGCAAAGGCTCGCTGATCAACCCGACGGCAATCGTCGTCAGCGCCGTCGCGCGGCGGATCTCGCGTGCGAACGGCACGTGGATGCCAGGCTCCGCGCTGATCTTCTGCAGCGGCGACAAGCCGCCGCTCGACACATCGATCCAGTCGCAGCCGTGCGACTTGAGCTGTCGGGCGAATTCGATCGACTGCCCGAGATCCCATCCGCCTTCGACCCAATCGGTCGCCGAGATCCGTACGCCCAGCGGGCGCTCCGCCGGCCACCGCGCACGCACCGCATCGAAGACCTCCAGCGGGAAGCGCACCCGATTGTCGAAGCTGCCGCCGCAGCGATCGTCGCGCCGGTTCGAAATGGGCGACAGGAACTCGTGCAGCAGATAGCCGTGCGCCATGTGCAGCTCGATCGCGTCGATGCCGACCGCGAGCGCGCGCTCCGCCGCACGCACGAACGCCGCACGGATGCGCGCGAGGCCGGCATCGTCCAGCGCGGCCGGGGGCGGCTCGTCCGGCAGGTGCGGCACCGCCGACGGCGCAACCGGTACCCAGCCTCCATGCTCCCTCGCGATCAGCTTGCCTCCATCCCACGGCGCGTGCGAGGAAGCCTTGCGGCCGGCGTGAGCGAGCTGGATCGCCACCGCGGCCGCGGGCGCCTGCGCACGCGCGCGCTCCAGGCACTCTCGCAGCGCATGCTCGGTCGCATCGTCGTAGAGGCCGAGATCGCCGGGCGTGATGCGACCTTCCGGGCTCACCGCAGTTGCCTCGATGCACACGAGGCCGGCGCCCGAGAGCAGGAGCTGGCCCCAATGGACAAGGTGCCAGTCGCCGGCGGCGCCGTCCGCCGACGAGTATTGGCACATCGGCGAGACGACGATGCGGTTGCGCAACGTCAGCGCCCGCAGCGCGATCGGATCGAACAGGTGCATCGTCAGTGGCGTGCGGGGTCGCTTCCGACGACGCTCGCGCGGAAGCGCTCGAAGCCGGGATCGCGGTCGCTGTAGCGGGCGACGATGGCCGCGCGCGTGCGCTCCCTTGCGGCAGCGGCGAAGTTCGCGACCGCATCGCGTTGGTAGGCTTCGAGGTTGCGGTCGGTCACGAGCAGGATTTCCGCCGCCAATGCCGCCTCGACGTCGTCGATCCCGGCGAGATGGAGCTTCGCGTCCTTCGGCAGGTGCGCAAACAGCGTCTCGAGCGCGCGTGCCGACGTGGGGGAGCCGATCACGACGGCTTCCGGCCAGCGCGTCCAGCCGCTTGCGGCCGGCGGCCAGGCGGCAGCCAGGTAGTGCTCCGGCGTGCGCACGACGGCATCCGCCTCCTCACGTGTCGCCGCGGGCACGACTTTCACGCACAGGCCGAGCCAGTGCTCCGGCGACGGATGCGGCGCGAGCCGGCGGGCGATCCGGACGTCGTCGTCGCCGCTCATCGCCGGCCTCGAGCCGCCGCTACTGCACGACCGCGACGTCGAAGCGGACTGTCTTCGCCGCCGCTGCCGCCGGCTGGGCCACGGGCCGGTAGTCGAGCTGGACTGTCGCCGTACCCGGGCTCACGCCGCGCACGCGCAGAACCGCCTCGCCTTGCGTGATGAACGGCGCGGGCTTGCTCGCATCGACGACGACGGGCATGCGCTCGCTGCCCGGCGGATTGAGCGCGGACAGCCAGCCACTGTAGGCCGGGACGATCGGCAGCGTACCGATGCCCGCGGCCGGCATGTAGTCGATCTGGATCGGCGAGGCAAGTGTCGTGGCGGCGGGGGGCTTGAGCTCCCAGTGGTAGTCATCGCCCGCCTGCACCGGAAGGCGCACGACCAGCGCCGCACCCTGGCGCAATGTCAGCTGCCCGCCGTTGATCGATTCGTCGACGATGGTGCGCGGATCGTTCAGGTTGGCGACCTCGGCGAAGCGCCCACCCGAGCAAGCGCCGAGCAGCACCACGGGAAGGACGCTCCGGGCAAGACGGGACGGCAGGCGCTTCATCGGTCCGCTCCAATCGATGGCAGATGCGCCGATTCTAGCGCGTCGGGAACCGAGCGAATGCCACTGCCGTCCGACCTTCGCCGGGCCCTCGTCGGCACGCGCCGGAAAGACGATCGGGCCTTGCGCTCGCGCAGCGCGCCTTCGCCTTACTGCCCACCCTCGGCCTTCAAGGCTTCGGCGCGATCGGTGTTCTCCCACGTGAACTCGGGCTCGTCGCGCCCGAAGTGCCCGTAGGCGGCGGTCTTGCGGTAGATCGGGCGCAGCAGCTTCAACATCGCGATGATGCCCTTCGGGCGCAGGTCGAAATGCTCCTGCACCAGCTGCGCGATCTTCGCGTCCGGAATCCGGCCCGTGCCCGCCGTGTAGATGGTCACGTTGATCGGCTTGGCGACACCGATCGCGTAGGACACCTGCACCTCGCATTGGCGCGCAAGACCCGCCGCAACCACGTTCTTCGCGACGTAGCGCGCGGCATAGGCCGCCGAGCGGTCGACCTTGGACGGGTCCTTGCCCGAGAACGCGCCGCCGCCGTGCGGCGCAGCGCCGCCGTAGGTGTCGACGATGATCTTGCGGCCGGTGAGTCCGGCATCGCCGTGAGGCCCGCCGATCTCGAAGCGGCCCGTGGGGTTCACGAGGTAGCGCGTGCCCTTCAGCATGTCCTTCGGGAACACGGGCTTCACGATCTCCTCGATCACCGCCTCGTGCAGATCCTTCTGGCGCTCGTTCATTTCCGGGCCGTGCTGCGTCGAGAGCACGACCGTGTCGACCGCGACCGGCCGCGTTCCCTGATAGCGCACCGTGACCTGCGACTTCGCGTCCGGACGGAGCCACGGCAGGCGGCCATCGCGCCGAACCTCGCTCTGCCGCTGCACGAGGCGATGCGCGTAATAGATCGGGAAAGGCATCAGCGCGGGCGTTTCGTCACAGGCGTAGCCGAACATCAGCCCCTGGTCCCCCGCGCCCTGGTTCAGGTAGTCGTCGGATGCGCGATCCACCCCCTGCGCGATGTCGGGCGACTGCCGCCCGTAGCAAACCATGACCGCGCAGCCGTCCGCATCGAAGCGCAGCGACGGGTCGTTGTAGCCGATGTGGCGGATCGTCTCGCGCGCGACCCGCCCGTAGTCCACCTGTGCCGACGTCGTGATCTCGCCCGCCATCACGACGAGGCCGGTCGACACCAGCGTTTCGGCCGCCACGCGTGCGTGCGCGTCTTGCTCTAGAATCGCGTCGAGCACCGCATCGGAGATCTGGTCAGCCACCTTGTCCGGGTGACCTTCCGACACCGACTCCGACGTGAACAGAAACTCGCTCATTACCGCTCCCATTGCCGCCCGGTTGTTTGTTCGTGCGCGCAGTCGCGCGGCCCGCGCGCTGCAAAAGCTGCAATTCTAGCAAAATCGATCCGCCATCCCGACCGGCCACGACCGCGCCGCGCCCGCTCACGCTCCGATGAACCCCAACGTGGTCCCCGCCACCGCAGACAACGTCGCGGCCGCCGCAGCGCGCCTTCGCGCCGGCGGGCTTGTCGCGTTCCCGACCGAAACCGTCTACGGCCTCGGCGCGGACGCAAGCGACCCGGTCGCAGTGCGAAGGATCTATGCGGCGAAGGGGCGCCCGGCGGGCCATCCGGTGATCGTCCATCTCCTGGATGCCCGCGATCTCGAGCACTGGGCGCGCGAAATTCCGGAAGGGGCACGGCGGCTCGCGACCGCGTTCTGGCCGGGCCCGCTGACGTTGATCCTGCGTCGGCATGCAAAGGTCGACGATGCCGTGACCGGCGGGCAGGACAGCGTGGGTCTGCGGGTGCCCGCACATCCGGTGGCGCGCGCGCTTCTCGCGGCGTTCGTCGCCGCCGGAGGCCGCGGCATCGCCGCTCCGTCGGCGAACCGCTTCGGTCACGTGTCGCCGACCCGCGCGGAGCACGTCGCGGCCGATCTCGGCTCCGCGGTCGACATGATCCTCGACGGTGGCGCATGCGCGCTCGGCATCGAGAGCACGATCGTCGCGTTCGTGGCGGACGAGCCCACGCTGCTGCGTCCGGGCGGGATCGGCCTCGAGGCGCTCACGCAGGTGCTTGGTCGCGCGCCGCGAAGGGCCGACGCCGATGCGCCGCGAGCATCGGGAACGCTCGCGGTCCACTATGCGCCGCGCACGATCGCACACCTCGTTTCCGCCGGAACGCTGATGGCGGAAATCGAGCAGCGCACGGAGCATGACGAGGTCGTCGCGGTGCTGGCGCGCTCGTGCCCGCGGCCAGCGGACTTCGACGGCCGCTGGATCGCGGCACCGGCCGACGCTGCCGGATACGCGCGCGCGCTTTACGCTTCGCTGCGCGAGCTCGATACGGCCGGCGCCGACACGATCCTCGTTGAAGCGCCGCCGGACGAGGCTCCTTGGCTCGCGGTACGCGACCGGCTGGCGCGCGCGACGCGCGAGGCGCAGACCGACGAGACTTGAGGCTAGAACCTATCTCATAGTCAGCCGCGGGATGATTACGAGATAGGTTCTAATGCCGGCAGGCGCCCGCGGCCACGACGACCGCCCGCGTCGCCGCGCCCGCGGTCGATGCGCCGGCGACTCGTCGTCGGCGCATCCTGCCGCCTCCAGGGTGTGCGGCTGCTAACATCGGCCCGGATACGCCATCCGCCTTCGCGATCGTACGACAGCGCTTACACATGCCGGCACCCGATCCTCCCGTCGTCGTGGTCGCGCCCGACTCGTTCAAGGGATCGCTCGACGCCAACGCCGCGTGCGAGGCGATCGTGGCAGGGCTGCGCCGCGTATGGCCGTCCGTGCAGGCGATCGGGCGTCCGATGGCCGACGGCGGTGAGGGAACGCTCGCCGCCGTCATCGCCGCGGCGGGCGCGCGCGCGGCGCGCAGCGAACTCACGGTTGCCGGCGCGCACGGTGCACCGACACCCGCCGCATACGGCCTGCTGACGGATGGCGAGATGAGGACGGCGGTGATCGAAATCGCGCAGGTCGTCGGCATCACCGATGCCAGCGCGATGGCGATCCCCGTTGCCGAACGCTCGACGCGCGGAGTCGGGCAACTCATCGGCGCATTGCTCGATCGCGGTATCCGCCGCTTCATGATCGGGCTCGGGGGCAGCAGCACGAACGACGGCGGCGCAGGGCTGCTCGCGGCACTCGGGCTCGGGCTGCGCGATGCCGCAGGTGCGACCTGCCCGCCTACGCCCGCCGGGCTTGCGACTCTTGCGGTCGTGGATGCGGGCGCGTTCGACGCGCGCGTGCGGGATTGCGACATCACGATCATGTCGGACGTCAACAATCCGCTGTGCGGCGAGGGGGGAGCCACGGCGGTTTTCGGTCCGCAGAAGGGCGTGCTCGCGGAGCACGTGGCAGCGATCGATCGCACGCTCGCACGCTTCGCGACAAAGGCCGAGCACGCGCTGGGACGTTCCGCCGCCGGCAACGCAGGCGCCGGCGCGGCAGGCGGGCTCGGCTTCGCGCTGCAGCTCGTGGGCGGCCACTTCGTGTCGGGCGCGGAAGTGGTCGCGGATCTGATCGGCCTCGACGCCGCGCTGGCGCAAGCCGACTGGGCAATCACGGGCGAAGGCCGCACCGATGCGCAGACGCTTCTCGGCAAGACGCCAAGCGTGGTCGCGCAGCACGCAGCCCGCGCCGGCGTGCCGGTAACGCTGCTGTCGGGCGCAGTGGACGCGAGTGCGCTGCCCGAACTCGCGCGGACATTCGCCGGCTGTTTCACGCTGCCGGCGGGCCCGGCAACCCTCGACCGCTGCATCGCCGATGCCGCGCCACTACTCGCCGATCGCGCGGAGGCAATCGGCCGCGTCGTCGATGCCGCGCGCCGGATGCGCCCGGGCCGGTGAACAAACGGCGTCGAGTTGGGGGATTGCTCTAGACATCATGTATTGACCTGCCGAACCTCAAGTGACGCGGATTAAGCTTGGGGTTTCAGCAACCACAGGCTCAGAGCCGCAATTGAGGGGGCAGGTCATGAAAGAGTTTAGCAAGTACGTCGGCATGGATGTGCACAAAGAGACGATTGCGGTCGCGGTGGCCGAAGCGCGAGGCGGCGAGGTGCGCTACCTGGGGGAGATCGCCAATGCGCCGGAGGCGATCCAGAAGCTGGTGAAGCAGTTACGGAAAGGCGACGCCGAGTTGTCGTTCTGTTACGAGGCCGGCCCGTGCGGGTACGGCATTCATCGCCAGCTGACCGACCTGGGTTGGGATTGCCAGGTGGTGGCGCCCTCGCTGATTCCGAAGAAAGCGGGTGACCGGGTCAAGACCGACCGCCGCGATAGCCTGTCGCTGGCGCGGTTGCATCGAGCGGGTGAGTTGACGACGGTGTGGGTGCCGGACGAGGCGCAAGAAGCGTTACGTGATCTGACGCGAGCGCGGGAGGACATGAAGCATCTGCAGTGCCAGGCGAAACAGCGGCTGTCGGCGTTTCTGCTCCGCCACGGCCAGAGCTATGGCGGCAAGAGCCACTGGACGCAAGCGCATTACCGTTGGCTGGAGGGCCTGAAGTTCAGCCAGCCGGTACAGCAGATCGTGTTCCAGGAATATGTCGATACCGCCAAGCTGTTGAGCGCGCGGACCACAGCGCTCGATAAGCAGCTGGAGAGCGCGGCTGCCGCGTCCGTATTCTGGCCGGTGATCGAAGCCCTGATGGCACTGCGCGGCGTCAACCTGCTCACGGCGACCACGATCGTGGCCGAGATCGGCGATTTGCAGCGCTTCACCAGTGCGCCGCAATTGATGGCCTATCTGGGGCTGGTGCCGAGCGAGCACTCCAGCGGCGGCAGCAAGTCACGCGGCGGCATCACCAAGACCGGCAACGGTCATGTGCGTCGCGTCCTAGTGGAAGCCGCCTGGACCTATCGGCACCCGGCGCGCAAGACGGCTTACTTGCAGCGCCGCGCCGAGCGCACGCCGGAAGTCGTGCAGGACATCGCGTGGAAAGCGCAGCAGCGGTTGTGCGCACGTTACCGGTCGATGGAAGGCCGCGGCAAACTGAAGGTGCAGGCCTGCACTGCCGTGGCCCGCGAATTGGCCGGGTTCATTTGGGCGATTGGACAGGCGTTGCCGCAGCCAGCAGCCCAGGCCAAGGGGCAATGATCATGCGCGTACAGTGTGTCGGCAGCAGAATGGACAACGGTGGGAGAACCCTCGATCGGGCTATGAGGCATCCGGCAACGGAATGACCCTCGATTCTAGGCCTGCACTGCCGTGGCCCGCGAATTGGCCGGGTTCATTTGGGCGATTGGACAGGCGTTGCCGCAGCCAGCAGCCCAGGCCAAGGGGCAATGATCATGCGCGTACAGTGTGTCGGCAGCAGAATGGACAACGGTGGGAGAACCCTCGATCGGGCTATGAGGCATCCGGCAACGGAATGACCCTCGATTCTAGAGCGAGGCAGCTCCCCGACGAATCGGTTGTCATGCGGTAACCAACCCGCGTATATCAGACTGATCAACCGTCGGCATGCTGCCCGTTCTGCTACCCACGCACTGTACGATGAGCCAACAACCTTGTTCGATGCAGACTTGACAGGTCAATACATATCAGCCCGGATGTTTCACCAGGGCGCGGGAATTTGGCGTGGCGGTTTGCGGCCTGGATCGGGCGCAGCCGACGACGCCAATAGCAGCGACTATTGGCGAGGAGAGCAAGCCCGAGCCAGGTGCAAAGCGACCGCCAAAAACCGCGCAGTCCAACCGTCCAACTTGCTCCGCAGGTGGCGGGTCCCAAGGGCTTGGCAAGGCTCGAGCCTCCAGTGAATCGGTGGCGGTCTGTTGAAATATTCGGGCTAGCGCTCCGGCGGCGCCCGGTGGTATACAACGCGGAGGACGCGGGAAGGGGGAGGCGGGCATGGCGGACGCGACGACGGGCAACCAGCTCGCGACGCTGCGCGAGATGCGCAGCCGTGCGGTGCTGGGCGGGGGCCAGAAACGGATCGAGCAGCAGCATGCGCGCGGCAAGCTCACCGCCCGCGAACGGCTCTCGCTGCTCCTCGACCAGGGCTCGTTCCAGGAGTTCGGCGCGCTCGCAACGCACAACGTCACCGAGTTCGGGCTCGACAAGCAGCGCTTTCCCGGCGACGGCATCGTCACCGGCTTCGGCAAGATCAATGGCCGGCGCGTGGCGGTGTTCGCGCAGGACTTCACGGTGCTGGGCGGCTCGTTCTCGGAGGTGCAGTCGCACAAGATCTGCCGCATCCAGGATCTTGCGCTGCAGAGCGGCATCCCGCTGATCGGCCTCAACGACTCGGGCGGCGCCCGCATCCAGGAAGGCGTGCGTAGCCTCGCCGCGTACGGCGAGGTCTTCGTGCGCAATGTGATGGCCTCCGGCGTGATCCCGCAGATTTCGCTGATTCTCGGGCCCTGCGCGGGCGGCGCCGTGTATTCGCCCGCGCTGACGGACTTCGTGATCATGGCCTCGGACAGCTCGATGTTCCTGACCGGACCGGACGTGATCAAGACAGTGACCGGCGAGGACGTGACTGCGCAGTCGCTCGGCGGCGCGCACGTGCACGCCGGCCGCAGCGGCGTTGCGCATCTCGCCGCCGACACCGAGGTCGCCGGCGTCGAGGCCGTCAAGCGGCTGCTCTCGTATCTGCCGCAGAACAACAACGAGGACCCGCCGCCCATCGTGCCGTACGACGCCGCCGACCGCATGGACGAGGCGCTCAACACGCTGATTCCGACATCCGAGAGCGAGCCCTACGACATCCGCGACGCGATCGCGATGATCTTCGACCACGACAGCTTCATGGAGCTGCACCCCGATTTCGCGCCCAACGCCGTCGTCGGTTTCGCGCGTCTCGATGGCCACTCGATCGGGATCGTCGCGAATCAGCCGGCGTACATGTCCGGCGCACTCAACATCGACGCTTCCGACAAGATCTCGCGCTTCATACGCATCTGCGACGCCTACAACATCCCGCTCGTCACTTTTGTCGACTGTCCCGGTTTCCTGCCCGGCACCGACCAGGAATACGGCGGCGTGATCCGCCACGGCGCGAAGATCATCTATGCCTACTGCGAATCGACCGTCCCCAAGATCTCTCTCGTGACACGCAAGGCGATGGGAGGTGCATATGTCGCGATGTGCAGCAAGCAGATGCGCACCGATCTCGCATTCGCCTGGCCGACCGCGCAGATCGCCGTGATGGGCGCCGAGCCGGCGGTTCGCGTGCTCTACCGCAACGACGTGCAGAGCGCACCCGATCCGGCGGCACGGGAGCAGGAGCTGATCGCCTATTACCGCGGGCAGTTCTTCAATCCCTACCGCGCGGCGGACGTGGGCCAGATCGACGAGGTCATCGAGCCGCGCGAGACCCGTCCGCGCCTCATCCGCGCGATGGAAGTGCTGCGCACGAAAGTGCAGCAGAACCCGCCCAAGAAGCACGGGCTCACGCCGACCTAGCGGCGCGTCGGAATCGATCGATCGCGGAGGCGCGATGGACAATCTCGGCTGGGGCCTGCAGATCTCCGTGCTCGGCATGGGGATCGTTTTCGGACTGCTTGCGCTTCTGTGGGGCGTATTGAATCTGGTCATGCGCTTCGACCAGCCGGCCGCACATCCGGACGCGGCGCCATCGGGAGCGAACGCCGCAATCTTTGGCGGCGAGGCCGACGGAGGGCTGACCGCCGAGGCGCCGCCTGTTCGCGTGCATCAGGTGGACGGGATGGATGCCGATCTCGTCGCCGCGATCGCCGTCGCGACGCTTGCGCACAAGTCCGCGCGGCGGCGGGAGGCGGCGCCGGCGATGCGTATCTACTGGCCCGGCAGCCAGCTGTACGCGTCGCGCTGGCTCGCGAGCGGGCGAATGCGGCAGAACAGCAGCTGGCAGCGAGGGGGACGGTGATGCGGCGCTACACGCTCGACATCCGCGGCAAGACGTTCGCGATCGACGTCGAGGAACTCGGCGCGGACCAGTTCCACGTCATCGTCGACGGCGAGACCTACGAGGTGCAACTCTCGGGCGACGAGGATCTGCCCGAGGCGACGATCACCCCGGCGCTCGCTCCCGCCCGCAGCGCGGCCGGGAGCCAGGCGTCGGCCGCGCCGGGTGCGCGCCAGCTCGCGCCGCGGCGCGCGGCGGCAGCGCCGAAACCGCCGCGCAAGCTTTCCGGCGGCGGAACCGGCACGGTTTCCGCGCCGATGCCCGGTGTCATTCTCGACGTAGCCGTCAAGGCCGGCGACACCGTGGCGCGCGGGCAGGAGATCGCCGTGCTCGAAGCGATGAAGATGCAGAACAGCATCAAGTCGCCGCGTGCCGGGACGATCGCCGAGGTGTGTGTGGCCGCCGGGCAGGCCGTGGGCCACGGCGATCCGATCGTCCGGTTCGAGGAGGGCTAGACGATGGTCGGCGGCGATACGCTCGACCTCCTGCTGCAGGGCGTGGCAAACGTCACGCCGCAGTCGCTGATCATGATCGGCGTCGCCATGGTGCTCCTGTACCTCGGCATCGCGCGCGACTACGAGCCGCTGCTGCTGGTGCCGATCGGCGCCGGCTGCATGCTCGCCAATCTGCCGCTGTCGCCGCTGATCGCCGACGACGGCATGCTGCGCGTCCTCTACGACATGGGGATCGGGAACGAGCTGTTTCCGCTGCTGATCTTCATCGGAATCGGCGCGCTCACCGATTTCGGCCCGCTGCTCGAAAATCCGCGCATGGTTTTGCTCGGCGCGGCCGGCCAGTTCGGAATCTTCCTCACGCTGATCCTCGCGCTCGTGCTCGGCTTCACGCAGAAGGAGGCCGCGTCGATCGGCATCATCGGTGCGATCGACGGCCCCACGTCGATCTACGTGAGCGGCATCCTCGCCCCGCACCTGCTCGGGCCGATCACCGTCGCCGCCTACAGCTACATGGCGCTGGTGCCGATCATCATGCCGCCGATCATGCGCCTGCTCACCACCGAGAAGGAACGGCGCATCCGCATGCCCTACAGCCAGCGCGCGATCAGCCGGCGCACGCGCATCCTCTTCCCGATCATCGTCACCATTCTGGTCGGCACGCTGGTGCCCTTCGCGATACCGCTGATCGGCATGCTGATGCTCGGCAACCTGATGAAGGAATCGGGCGCCGTCGAGCGGCTGACGAAGGCGTCGTCCCAGGAGATCGCCAACGTCGTGACGCTGTTCCTCGGCCTCGCGATCGGCTCGACGATGGTCGGCAGCGAGTTCTTGAAGCCCAGCACGCTCGCGATCCTCGTGCTCGGCATCGTCGCGTTCGGCGTCGACACGGCGGCCGGTGTCCTGTTCGCCAAGCTGCTGAACGTGCTTTCGGGCGGGCGCATCAACCCGCTCGTCGGCGCGGCCGGCATCAGCGCATTCCCGATGGCCGCGCGCGTCGTGCAGCGAATGGCGCACGAGGCGGATTTCGAGAACTACCTGCTGATGCACGCGATGGGCGCGAATGCCGCCGGCCAGGTCGCAAGCGTCGTTGCCGGCGGGGTGCTGCTCGCGCTCATGGGCGCAGGCGGCCACTAGCGATATCGATGGAGACATGCAAGAGATGAGCAGACGTCCCTTCCGGATTCTCGGGCTGCAGCAGATCGCGATCGGCGGCAGCGACAAGCGCCGACTCGCGAAACTCTGGGTGGACACACTCGGCGTGCCGGTCACCGGCAACTACCGGAGCGAGCGCGAGAACGTCGACGAGGACATCCTCGCACTCGGCACGGGGCCGCATAAGGTCGAGGTGGACCTGATGCAGCCGGTCGACCCGGCGAAGAAGCCCGCGGTGCACGAGACGCCGCTCAACCATGTGGGCCTCTGGGTGGACGACCTGCCGAAGGCAGTCGAGTGGCTGGCCGCGCAGGGCGTGCGCTTTGCACCGGGCGGAATCCGCAAAGGCGCAGCGGGCTACGACATCTGCTTCGTGCATCCGAAGGGCAACGAGCAGTTCCCGATCAGTGGCGAGGGCGTGCTGATCGAGCTCGTGCAGGCGCCGCCGGAGGTCATCGCGGCGCACGCGGATGCCTCCGCACGCTGAACGGCACGCCGAGAGCTCCGGCGATCGCGGGAGTGCGGATGAAGACGGGCGACCCCGGCAAGCTGGACCGGATCGTGGCGGAGGCGCGTCGCGCCGCCGAGGAGCGGGAGCAAGGCTACCGCGAGCAGGCGCTCAAGATCTATCCATGGGTCTGCGGGCGCTGCGCAAGGGAGTTCACGCGCGCCAACCTGCGCGAGCTGACGGTCCACCATCGCGATCACGATCACGACAATAACCCGCCCGACGGCAGCAACTGGGAGCTGCTTTGCCTCTACTGCCACGACAACGAGCATCAGCGGCAGCTGGAAGCGAATGCGGCGGGTCCGGACGAGCGCACGGGGAGCCGAGCGGCCACGCATTCGCCGTTCGCGAATCTGAAATCGTTGCTGAAGGATCGACAGAAACCGGAGTAGCAGGCATCGCGCCGGCGCGTGAAGACGAGAAGGAAAAGGGGCCCGGCTCGATTTTCGTATC
>CAVQXW010000006.1:0-67331 GCA_963718025.1 uncultured beta proteobacterium
CCGGTGCCACAACGTGCGGCAACGAACCGCGGCGTGCATCAGCCGCTGGTCGACGATCACGCGCTGCAGCACATCGTCGGCATCGACGGCGAGAACGTACGGCACGAGGTCGCCGAGCGTCTTCGTATCGCGCGCCATCCAGTCCGCGGCAGGAATCATGCTGGCGTTCCAGCGCTCGCGCGGCACGCGGGCAAAGTGCCTGGCGTAGCGGCGGTCGCAGAGCACGAAGTCGATGTAGGAGAAGGCGACCGGCTCCGCCACGCGCTGCTGGTTTTCGTCGGCGTACTCGAGCGTCATCGTCGGCCAGTCCGCGTCCGCCTGCGGATTGTCGGCGAGGATGAACCGCGCCGCCTGGTTGTCGCCCGCGTACGGGTCGTAGGCGAACGCGGGAAACGCGCGCGCTTCCATCGCGGCAGCCGCCGTCAGGTACGACGGCAATTCGCCGGCCGGCGCCGGCGCGCCCGCGTAGATGCTGAACAATGCCGCGCCGCGGTGGGCAAAACCCTTCTTGACCCGCTCACGCAGCGCCGGAAGGTTCGCGCTCGTCGTCTGCACGACATAGACACCGCCCAGTCCTGTCGCGGTGTTGGCGAGGCGAACGCTGCGCACGCCGAACGCGAAGTGGCCGGCGCCGATGGCCGCCTCCTCGTAGAGGTCGGTCGTTTCGACCAGCACCTTGACCGGCAGTCCCGAGGACAGCATGTCCATCAGCATCGCGTTCTCGGGCGCATCGTTGCGCTCCGGCGGAATGCAGACCAGGTAGTCCGGGAACAGCGCCAGATCGTCTGCGGAGAGCGCGCTCTCGTCGAAGTGCTCGAAGAACGGATCGTCCTTGGCCTCGACATAGCGTCCGTCCGCCTCCAACTCGGCGACTGCGAGCGCCTTCACCACGATGGCGAGCTCCGCCAGCCGGGCGCGGAACGCCTCGGTCGCAGCGGCGCAGTTGTCGAAGGCGAATGCGTACGTGGCCGGCGCATCGGGACGGTCGACCCTGCGCGGGTCCGGATGGAACGGCTGTCCCTTGAGGGTGGCGAGCGCCCATTCGATGCGCATGCGGCGCGATGGCGAAAGCTCGTCCTTCGGCGCACGGCGCGAGACGAGCTTCGACATCACGTCGAAATCGAAATCGTCGCGATCGGCGCCGCCGAGCGACGCTCGCAGCGCATCCGGCCGTTGCCCGGCTTCCGAATGGATGAATGCTGCGCGCAGGATGTCGGAGAGCTTGACGATCAGCCGCTCGGATGTCGCGCGAAACGCGCGTCCCTTGCGCGCGTGCTCGGCCTGCCAAAAGTGCGTGAGAACACGCTGGACGCCGGCCGCGTTGCAGTCGACGACGTCGCCGTCGAGATTCAGCTTCTCGCCGATTGCGGAGAGCACGCCCTCGACACTCGGATCGCCGGGAGAGCCGACCCGGGCCGCGGCTTCCGCCCAGACGTCGAGCAGCGTGCCGGTGCGCCCTGCCGCGACCCGCTTGCGGATCTCGCGTTCCAGCCGCAGCACGTGCTTGCGCAGCCGCTCGCCTTCGATGCCGCGAGGCGCAACCTCGAGCAGGAGATCGTCGACGATGCCCGACAGCGAGCGGACGACGCCCGCCTGCGGGCCGCTCGTGACCAGCACGAGCGGGTAGTCATGGCGAAGCTGCGTGAGATCGCGATAGCGCGCGAGAAGCGCAGGCCGCAGCGCAAGCGCGCCGATCGGGTCGACGCCCTCGCCCTGCATTCTGCTCGTCGAGAAGAACAGTCGCTGCTCGTGAAACTGGGCGGCCATGTCCATAGCGGCTCGCTGACTTTCGGTTCGTTACCCTTTGGTCGATGCGTCGGTCGCGCCCCGGATCATGCCGCCTGCCGCCGCCCCTGCTGCTCGCGCGGCCAGACGGTGAACTTGTCGAGCTCGGCCTCGAGTCCTGCCCGGATCTGGTCCGCGGTGCGGATTTGCCCCGCGTTGCGGATGTCCTCGTAGCACGGCACTTCGGGGTTGTGATAGAGGATGCCGACCGGAATCGGGTCCTCGACCGAGGCGATCTCGCGGGCGCGGTCGATGTCTGCCGTGTCGTGCTCGATCTGGTTCTTGTAGGTGCGGGCGAGCTCCTGCGAGATTCCGAGACCGTTCGCATGCGAGAGCAACAGCGTCTTGCCCGGATCGTGCAACCACGGCTCGAACATCTTGGGAAGGAACTCGGGGCAGCGCTGGATGATGCGCACGAACGAGAAGCCGCGGTGCAGATAGGCCTTGCGGATGATGTCGTAGAGCAGCTCCGGGATCCAGTCCACGGCCTGCGCGACAAACGAGACGTTGGTGACGCCGAGCGTGATGGTCAGCGGGTTCATTGCGTCCAGGTAGCTGCCGCGCGGCGTCGTGTTGCTCTTCATGCCGATCGGCGACGTCGGCGAGGCCTGCTTCTTGGTGAGTCCGTACACGTGGTTGTCGTGCAGGATCACCGTCAGGTTCATGTTGTAGCGGATCGCGTGGATCCAGTGCGCGGCACCGATGCTGCAGCAGTCACCGTCACCGGTGTTGACGAACACCGAGAGGTCCGGCCGCGCCATCTTGATGCCTTCGGCGATCGGGAACGCGCGGCCGTGGATGCCGTGGAATCCGTAGGTCTTCATGTAGTGCGGGAAACGGGACGAGCAGCCGATACCCGAGACGAACACGGTGCGCTCGGGCGCCAGGTCCTCGTCGCGGCACAACCGCTGCACGGCCGCCAGGATCGCGTTGTCGCCGCAGCCGGAGCACCAGCGCGGCAAACCGCCCTGATAGTCCTCGAGGTTGTGGTGCGCCTCGTGCAGTTTGATGATGCATTGCGTGAGAGGCATGTTCATGCTGGTTCTCCGGCAAGCTTCGCGCGCAGTACGCGGCAGACGTTGGAGGGCTTGATCGGCTGGCCGCGCGATTCGCTCCAGCAATCGACATCGACGAGATAACGTGAGCGCAGCATCATCGCGAGCGCCGAATAACGCCGGTTGTCGGCATCGATCAGCTCGTCCTCCAGGCGATCGGCCCAGTTGCCCTCGACCGTCATCACGCGCTTGAACCGCTGCAGGATCTCCTTGATCCCGGACGGCAACGGCTGGATGAAGCGCAGATGCAGCGAGGATACCTTGAGCCCTTCCGCACGCAGGCGTTCGACCGATTCCTCGATCACGCCCTTGGTGCTGCCCCAGCCGACGACCAGCAGATCGCCTTCGGGTTCGCCGAACACCGTCGGCGGCCGCAGCGTCTTCTGCAGCGTGGCGAGCTTGAGGCTCCGGTTGCGCAGGCCTTCCTCGTTGATCTCGGGGTCGTAGGCGACCTTGCTGTTGCGGTCGTGGGCGAGGCCAGTCAGCGTGTGCATCCCGCCCGGCTGGCCGGGCACGAAGCGCCTTGCGATTCCGGTCAGCGGATCCCAGTCGTACGGCTGCATGCCTTCCGGCACCGGCGTCTGGTCGATCGGCGGGGCGAGCCAGTCGGCGTCGAATCGCGGCCGCGGGAACGGCTGCTGCGCCGTCGCGAGGCTCGCGTCCGACAGCACGACGACGACCATGTTGAACGTCTCGGCGATCTTGCGCGCCGTGATCATCGAGTAGAAGCAGTCCTCGATGTCCGAGACGGCCATCACGACCTTCGGCGCGTCGCCGTGGCTGCCGTAGATCGTCGTCAGCAGGTCGCCCTGCTCCACCTTGGTCGGCTGGCCGGTCGAGGGCCCGCCGCGCTGGACGTTGACGACGACGAGCGGGATTTCAGCCATCACCGCAAGTCCCAGCCCCTCCTGCTTGAGCGAATAGCCGGGGCCGGAGGTGATCGTCACCGCACACTTGCCCGCATAGGATGCGCCGATCGCGAATGCGCACGCCGCGATCTCGTCCTCGGCCTGGTGCACGAGGCCGCCGACGCGCTCGAAGCACTCGGACAGGTAATGCGACGCCGAAGTCGCCGGCGTGATCGGGTACATCGCGCAGATGTCCATGCCGGACGCGAGCACGCCGAGCGCCAGCGCGGTGTTGCCGTTGACGACGATCTGCGGCTCGGTCACGCCGACCGTCGGAATGCGAAACTTGAACGGCAGGCGTTCCTCCGCCCAGCTGAAGCCGGCCTGCAGCAGCCCGCGGTTGACCTCGATCACCTTGGCGTCCTTCTTGCCGAACGTGATCGCGATCTGCTCGCTGCCGAGCTCGAGGTCGAGGCTGTAGATGCTGCACAGCATCCCCAGCACGAACATGTTCTTGCCCTTGCGCGGATCGGCGACGAGCTTCCGGCATTCGCGCTCGAGCGGCACCTCGATGACGTCGAATCCCGACTCCTTCAGGCTCTCGACCGTTTCCGTGTACGAGGCCACGACTTTCGGGTCGCGATGCTCGCGCCACATGTCCTCGAGCAGGATCGTCGCGCCCGCCTTCAACTCGCCTGCACGCACGCGGCCGAGCAGCACCTGCTCGTTGAACGCGACCACGAGATCGGTCTCGTCGCCGCCGTTGGTCACCTTCTTCGAGCCCATCCGGATGCGGATGCCGGAAGCGCCGGCGATGCTGCGCGCCGGCGGCTGGATCTCGGCCGGGATGATCTCGGTCGTCCAGATGCCGTTGCCCATCTTCGCCGCGATCGCGCCGAGCGACTGCCCGCAGCGCTGCGCACCCTCGCCCGAGTCGCTGATGACCTCGACGATGTGCTCGGCGAGCGCCGTCGCCTGCTTCGTGCGCTCGGGTGCGCGTTCCCCGCGGGCCCTGGCGTCAGGCTCGCGCAACAGCGTCTGGCTCATCGTGATGTCCGGGTCCTGTGAGAGTAGGTTCTAGGCAAGGCGCACCCGCGCATAACTGTGCTCCGCGGGATCGAAGCCGAAATGGCGGTCGGCGGACGGAACGAGCTCGCCGTAGATCACGTCGGTGTCGCGCAGCCCGAGATACGCCTTCATTGCGCGCGCTGCGCGGCGTCCTGCACCCATCGCTTCGATCACGGTCGCCGCACCGGTGACGATGTCTCCGCCGGCGTAGACGCCCGCGATCGAGGTCGCGAGGTTCTCGTCGGTCTCGATATAGCCGCGCTTGTCGAGCCTGAGCTTGGACGTCTGTCCGAGGATCGGATTCGCATTGGTGCCGATCGCGTAGACGACCATGTCGGTCTCGAGCTCGAATTCGCTGCCGGGCACGGGGATCGGCTTGCGCCGACCGGAGCTGTCGGGCTCGCCCAGCTCCATCTTCTGGCAGCGCATTGCGCGCACGTTGTTGTTCGCGTCGCCCAGCAGTTCGACCGGCGCGGTAAGCCAATGGAACTCGATGCCCTCCTCGATTGCGTGGTGCACCTCCTCGGCGCGCGCCGGGGCTTCGGCATGGCTGCGGCGGTAGACGCAGTAGACGTGCTGCGCACCGAGGCGCTTGGACACGCGCATCGCGTCCATCGCCGTGTTGCCGGCGCCGATGACCGCGACTCGCTTGCCGGGCTGCATCGGCGTGTCGTAGTTGGGGAAGTCGCGTGCGCGCATCAGGTTGCAGCGCGTCAGCAGTTCGTTCGCGGAAAGCACGCCGTTCAGCGACTCGCCCGGGATGCCCATGAAGCTCGGGTAGCCCGCGCCGGTGCCGACGAACACCGCGTGGAAGCCCATCTCGGTCAGCATCTGCTCGATGGTGAAGAGGCGGCCGACCAGCGTGTTGCACTCGAAGCGGATGCCGAGCCGCTTAAGCTTGTCGATCTCGACGTCGATCACGGCGTTCGGCAGGCGGAAGTCGGGGATGCCGTACTTGAGCACGCCGCCCGGCTCGTGGAACGCCTCGTAGACGACCACTTCGCAGCCGGCCTTGGCCATGTCGGCCGCGCATGCCATGCCGGCCGGGCCCGACCCGACGATGCCGACCTTGAAGCCGCGCGGCTCGAGGTACGGAATGTTGGTCCAGCCGGCGTGGATCGCCATGTCGCCGATGAAGCGCTCGAGGCGTCCGATCGCGACCGGCTCCAGCGTGTCGCCGACCGTGCACACGCCCTCGCACTGGTTCTCCTGCGGGCAGACGCGCCCGCACACCGCCGGCAGCAGGTTGGTGTCGGTGATGATGTCGTAGGCGCCGTGATAGTGCTTCTCGACGATCTTCTGGATGAAGCCCGGGATGTCGATGCCCACCGGGCAGCCGCGCACGCAAGGCTCGTCGGCGCATTGCAGGCAGCGGTCCGCCTCGCGCAGCGCCATCTCGAGCTTGTAGCCCATCGCCACTTCCTGGAAGTTGCGCGCGCGCTCCTGCGGATCCTGCTCCGGCATCGGCGTCCGCTCCTGCGGTATCGTCCGGATCGTCTTCTTCTTTGCGGCCATCGGCTCTCGTCTGCCCTCTGCTCGTGGCGCGCGAACGCGCCCTGTCCATGCGCGCTCAGTGCTCGCCCGTGCCGCCATGCAGGCGGCAACTCTCCTGCCACTTCTTCAGTGCCGCCTGCTCGGTGGGCCGGTAGCGCGCAAGCCGCGCCATCAGGTCGTCGAAATCGACCTGGTGCCCGTCGAAGTCCGGCCCGTCGACGCACGCGAACTTCACCTGGTCGCCGATCTTGACGCGGCAGCCGCCACACATGCCGGTGCCGTCCACCATGACGGGATTCAGGCTCACCATCGTCTTGATGTGATGCGGACGCGTGGCTTCGCTTGCACCCTTCATCATGACCGGAGGGCCAATGGCGACGACTTCATCGATGTCCGCGTGCTTGGCGATCGCCCTCTTGATGCCCTCGGTCACTAGGCCCTTGATGCCGGCCGACCCGTCATCGGTGCAGACGATCAGTTCGTCGCAGACTTTGCCGAACTTGTCCTGCCAGAACACGAGATCCTTGTTGCGGAAGCCGATGACGCCGATCACATAGGCACCGCTCTGCTTGTAGGCTCGCGCCTGCGGATACACCGGCGCCACACCCAGGCCGCCGCCCACGCAGACAACCTTCTTCGCCTCGCCGATGTGGCTCGGGATGCCCATCGGCCCGACGACTGCGAAGAGATGCGTCCCGACCTTGCAGTTCTGCTGCATCTCGCGCGTCGTCTTGCCGACCGCCTGGATGACGAGCGTGATCGTGCCCCTGGCGGGATCGAAGTCCGCAAGGGTCAGCGGGATGCGCTCGCCGTGCTCGTGCTCCATCACGATCACGAACTGGCCGGGCTTGGCCGCCTTTGCCATCTGCGGATGGCGGATCTCGAGCATGTAGGTGACGTCCGAGTAATCCTCGCGCGCCACGATCTCGTATGTGGTCTGCTGCACCGCCTGGGACATGCCTTCTCCTTGGGCTATGCGCACACCGCCCCGTGCCCCGTGACCAACACGGAACCCCAAGCGTCGACGGTTCGCGCCTTGCAGACGGAAGTTACGTGTCCTGCCGCTTCGGGCTTTGATCTGCGGCAAATTGGGGCAGGTTACGCACCCGGTTGGGGCGCTGGCCGCCCAGCATGCGTCAGGGCCAAGAATGCGCGACCCGGGGACGACGACGTCCACGGCGGCCATAACACGTTGCCCGGGCCCAGCATTCCCGACGCTCGCCGTCGGGCGCGGCGCCCAGCTGCCACGGACAGCCGACGACTCGCAAATCCGGGGGCGCGCACCGCTCGGCGCAAGCAGGCGGACGCGCAACGATCAGCGGAATTGGGCGTTCAGCGCCGCGAGCGCCTTCGCGCCCGGCACGAGGTCCGCGTCCGCCAGCTGGGCGAGCGGCTCGGCGACGGTGCGCAGCGCATCGTGCAGGTCGGCCGCCTCGCGCTCGACGTAGATGAGCCCGGTGACGACCTCACCCTGCCGGTGGCGCTGCTCGAGGAAATTGAGCGCCTTGATGCGGTCGTGCGGGTCGTAATCCGGCGCGAGCCGGCGCACGCGGATCGTTCCACCGTCGTGCATGATCAGGTCCTCGACGCTTCCCGGTGGCACCGCCGCGGTGATCTCCTCGCGCCGCGGGATGAAGTCGAGCCGGTTGACTGCCTCGTTGTGGTCGCGCACGAAATCGTAGCTCCGGGTCGAGCCCGGATGATTGTTGAACGCGACGCAGGGGCTGATCACGTCGATGAACGCGCTGCCCTTGTGCCGCACCGCCGCCTCGATCAGCGGCACGAGCTGCGCCTTGTCGCCGGAGAAGCTCCGCGCGACGAATGTGGCGCCCAGATGCAGCGCGAGCTCGACCAGATCGATCGGCTCATCCGTGTTGACCACGCCGCGCTTGCTCTTGCTGCCCTTGTCGGCCGTCGCCGAGAACTGGCCCTTGGTAAGGCCGTACACGCCGTTGTTCTCGACGATATAGACCATGTTGACGCCGCGCCGGATCGCATGCGTGAACTGCCCGAGCCCGATCGACGCCGAGTCGCCGTCGCCCGAAACGCCGAGGTAGATCAGGTCGCGGTTCGCGAGATTCGCGCCGGTCAGCACCGACGGCATGCGCCCGTGCACGCTGTTGAAGCCGTGCGACTGGCCGAGGAAGTAGGTCGGGGTCTTCGAAGAACAGCCGATGCCGGAAAGCTTTGCCACCCGGTGCGGCTCGATTGCAAGCTGCCAGAACACCTGCACGATCGCGGCGGAGATCGAATCGTGGCCGCAGCCCGCGCAGAGCGTCGACACCGGCCCTTCGTAGTCGCGGCGCGTATACCCCAGCGCATTGCGCGGCAGCTCGGGATGGTGCAGCCTCGGCTTGGCGAGATAGGTCATTTTCAGCAGTCAGCAGTCAGTGATCAGAAGCCAGGAGCCACGACACGGATGCTCGCCGGAAGTCGGATAAAGGCGCGACGGACTCACTCGGCACCATGACTCCGGGTCCCCGCCTTCCGTTCCTTGGCACGAAGCGGCTGAACGTTGAAAAGGGCCGCCTTCTCCGCGATCTCGCGCGTAATGAAGCGCGCGGTCACGGGCGTGCCGTCGTAGTGCAGCACCGATGTGAGCTTGGCAGGGTCGATCCCGCATTCGTTGACGAGCAGCATCTTGAGCTGCGCGTCGCGGTTCTGCTCGACGACGAAAACGCGCTCGCGGGCGGCGATGAAATCGACGACGTCCTCGCTGAAGGGGAACGCACGGATGCGCATGCGGTCGAGGTGGATGCCATCGGCCGCGAGCGCAGCCAGCGACTCCGTCATGGCAGCACCCGTCGAGCCGTACCAGATGACGCCGGCGCGCGCGGTCTTCGCCGCGCTCTCGATCAGCGGCCCCGGCACGTAGCGCTTCGCCGTCTCGAATTTGGAGAGCAGCCGCTGCATGTTGTCGACGTACGCCGGTCCTTCCTCGGTGTAGTGCGCATAGCGGTCCTTGGTCGTGCCGCGCGTGAAGTACGCGCCGCGCTGGGGATGCGTGCCCGGGTACGTGCGATAGGGAATGCCGTCCCCGTCCGTGTCGAGGTAGCGGCCGAACTCCTTGCCCGCTTCCAGCGCCTCGGCAGTCATCACCTTGCCGCGATCCAGGCGCCGCGCGTCGTCCCAGACGAGCGGCGCGGTGAGCCAGTCCTGCATGCCGATGTCGAGGTCGAGCAGCACGAACACCGGCGTTTGCAGCCGGTCGGCGAGATCGAACGCCTGCGCGCCCATCTCGAAGCACTCGGTCGGGTCCTGCGGGAACAGCAGCACGTGCTTGGTGTCGCCGTGCGACGCATAGGCACAGGAGATCAAGTCCGACTGCTGCGTACGCGTGGGCATTCCGGTCGAGGGACCGCCGCGCTGCACGTCGAACAGTACCGCCGGGATTTCGGCGAAGTAGGCGAGGCCGATGAACTCCTGCATCAGCGAAATGCCGGGTCCCGAGGTGCAGGTGAACGCGCGCGCGCCGTTCCACGCCGCGCCGATCACGATGCCGACCGACGCAAGCTCGTCCTCCGCCTGCACGATCGCATAGCGGTGGTTGCCGGTGTCGGGACACACGCGGAACTTGCGGCACCACTTGGCGAACGCTTCGGCCATCGACGTTGACGGCGTGATCGGATACCACGCCGCCACCGTCGCGCCGCCGTAGACGCAGCCGAGCGCGGCCGCGCTGTTGCCGTCGATGAAGATCGAATCACCCGCCGCGTTGCTGCGCGCAACGCGGATCGGCAACGGGCAGGCGAAGTTCGCGAGCGCATAGTCGCGGCCGAGGTGCAACGCAGTCCGGTTCGCGTCGAGCAGCAGCTCCTTGCCCATGTACTGCTCCGCGAACAGGTTCTCGATTTCCTTCGAATCGATCGACAGCAGCGCCGAAAGCGCCCCGAGGTAGATGATGTTCTTGAAGAGCTGCCGCTGCCGTGCATCGGTGTACTGCGCATTGCAGATCGCAGTGAGCGGCATGCCGAGCGGCGTGATGTCGCTGCGCAGCTTCGCCGAAGGCAGCGGCCGCGTCGAGTCGTAGAACAGGTAGCCGCCGGCCTCGATCTCCGCCAGGTCCGTGTCCCACGTCTGCGGGTTCATCGCGACCATCAGGTCCACGCCGCCGCGGCGCCCCCGCCATCCGGCCTCCGTCACCCGAACCTCGTACCACGTGGGCAGGCCCTGGATATTGGACGGGAAGATGTTGCGCGCCGCAACCGGCACGCCCATCCGCAACACCGACCTCGCGAACAGGGCGTTGGCGGACGCCGAGCCGGACCCGTTGACGTTGGCGAACTTGACGACGAAATCGTTGGTGCGCTCGATCGGCTTCATGGGTGCGCCCCCACGCTTGCGGCTTGCGCCGCTGCGCTGCCCCCCGAGGGGGAGCAACGAGCGCGTTGGGTCGGCCCGGCCGCGCTCATGTCTCACTCCGCCGCCATCGCGCCGACGCGGCTTGCCTTCACCTGTTGCCGCGCATCGGGCGCGTGTCCCGCATACGTCATCTCGAGCAGGGACTTCTGCATGTCCCACGCGCCCGTCGGACAGCGCTCGGCGCACAGGCCGCAATGCAGGCAGAGGTCCTCGTCCTTGACCATGACGCGCCCGGTCTTGAGCGGCCCGCCCACGTACAGTGCCTGCGCGAGGTTGTGCGCCGGCGCGTTCAGCCGCGCGCGCAGGTCGCTCTCCTCACCATTCGCGGTGAACGTGATGCAGTCCATCGGGCAGATGTCCACGCATGCGTCGCACTCGATGCAGAGCCTGTCGGCGAACACCGTCTGCACGTCGCAGTTGAGGCATCGTTGCGCCTCGGCGAAGGCGAGCCCGGGATCGAAGCCCAGCTCGACCTCGACCTTGATGCTCTTCAAGGCGATCACCGTATCCTTGAGCGGCACACGGTAGCGCGCGTCCGGCGCGATCGCGTTGTCGTAGCTCCACTCGTGGATGCCCATCTTCTGCGAGACCAGGTTCACCGTCGGCGGCGGCCGCTTGCGCAATTCCTCCCCGCGGCAGAACAGGTCGATCGAGATTGCCGCTTCGTGACCGTGCGCGACCGCCCAGATGATGTTCTTCGGCCCGAACGCGGCATCGCCGCCGAAGAACACGCCGGGGCACGTCGATTGCATCGTCACGCGGTCGACGATCGGCATGCCCCACTTGTCGAACTCGAGCCCGAGGTCGCGTTCGATCCACGGGAACGCGTTTTCCTGCCCGATCGCGACCAGCACGTCGTCGCAGTCGAAATGGACGTCGGGATCGCCGGTCGGCACGAGCTGGCGGCCGTGCTTGCGGTCGTAACGCGCCTCGACCTTCTCGAACACGAGACCGGTCAGCTTGCCGCCGTCGTGGGTGAACGACTTGGGCACGAGGTAGTTGTGGATCGGGATGCCCTCGTGCATCGCGTCTTCCTTTTCCCACGACGAGGCCTTCATCTCGTCGAAGCCCGAGCGCACGATCACGTGCACGTCCTCGCCGCCGAGGCGCCGCGAGCTTCGGCAGCAGTCCATCGCCGTATTGCCGCCGCCCAGCACCACGACACGCCGACCGATCCTGTCGACGTGGCCGAACGAGACGCTCGCGAGCCAGTCGATGCCGATGTGGATGTTCTTCGCCGCTTCCCTGCGTCCCGGAATGTCGAGGTCGCGGCCGCGCGGCGCGCCGCTGCCGACGAAAACCGCGTCGAAGCCGTGGGCGAGGAGCGCCTTCAGGCTGTCGATGCGTTGCCCGGCGCGGAACTCGATACCGAGATCGAGGACATAGCCCACCTCCTCGTCGATCACCATGTCCGGCAGGCGGAACTTGGGGATCTGCGTGCGCATCATGCCGCCGGCCTTGCGGTCGGCATCGAACACGACGCAGTGGTAGCCGAGCGGCGCCAGATCGCGCGCGACCGTGAGCGAGGCGGGCCCGGCGCCGACGAGCGCGATGCGCTTGCCGTTCGCAACCGCAGGCGCCGTGGGCAGTCGGTCGCGGATGTCCTCCTTGTAGTCGGCGCAGACGCGCTTCAGCCGACAGATCGCGACCGGCTCGGGTTTCGCGTTCGCGTCCTGATGCGCCGGACTCCCCTTCTCGACGCGGCCGCGGCGGCAGGCAGGCTCACACGGGCGGTCACAGGTACGCCCGAGAATGCCGGGAAAGACGTTGGATTTCCAGTTGACGAGGTAAGCGTCGTCGTAGCGGCCTGCCGCGATCAACCGGATGTATTCGGGCACGGCCGTATGCGCCGGGCACGCCCATTGGCAATCGACAACCTTGTGGAAGTAGTCTGCGTGGGCGATATCCGTCGGGTTCAAACCGGCTCCTCCATGGGCGCATGCGGCGCGAGCGCCGGATGCAGATTTCGCCGTCGCCGTGTCGGACTGCGCACTCGCACGCTTCGCCCGGACCACGGTCGCTTCGCGCGATGCTACGCCAGCCCGCGGTTAGGCGAAAGACGCGTCCATCGCCTCGGCGACCATGCACGTCACGATTTTGCCACGTTTGCTGCATCGCAGCGCTCCACGGTCAGCGATTGGCACAGGTGCGGATACCCACGAACATGTCATGGCGATCGGGCGTGTAGAAATTCCTGAAACGGCTATGGGCGAGCCGCCGCCGCGTCGCCCACGAGCCGCCCCGCATCACGCGGTGATCGCGAAACCACGGTACCGAGTACTCGGCGTAGGGGTCTGCGGCAAATCCCGGGTAAGGCAGGAACGCACTCGACGTCCACTCCCACACGGCGCCGGTCGCCGCAATCGCGTCCGCCACGGCGGCGCGCTCCCATTCGGCTTCCGTCGGCAGCCGCCTTCGTGCCCACGCGCAGTAGGCTTCGGCCTCGAACGCGTTGACATGCACAACCGGCGCATCGGGAATGATGGGACGCCACGCGTCGAACCATCGCGACTCCCACGCGCCGCCCTCACGCCGACGCCAATACGCAGGCGCGCGGCGTCCGGCACGGTGGCGCCATGCGCGCCCTTCGGCCGACCAGAAACCAGCGCGATCGTAGCCGTCTTCTTCGACGAACGCGGCGAACTCCGCCTGGGTGACGGAGCGCGCGGCGATCGCGTACGGCTCCATCGCGACGGGATGCGCCCACTTCTCGTTGTCGAAGACAAAGCGCGTCGCGACGTCGCCCTGCGCCGCGCCGAGCGCGAACGTCGCACCCGCGAAAGCGATGTCGGCTCCCGCTGCGACCGCCTCCCGATCGCCCGCCGGCGCGAGTCCGGGGGGCGCCGGCAGCGCGAGCGTCTGCAGCGTCATCAGCAGCGCCTCGCCGTGCATGTCCTCGTGGTAAAGCGCGAGCTCGTGGAAATAACGCTCGGCCTCGCCTGCACGGGCAAGCGTTTCCAGCGTGTCGTCGAGCGTCGCGGCGAGATACGCGTGCACACCGTCCCAGTCGGGCAACGGCAGCTCCCAGCGGATGTCGTGCGGCACGCGCCGCGAATCCCACCAGCGATCCGCCTCGGGAAGGCGCGGCGGCGTGCGTTGCCCATCGGGGTCGTCGGGACGGTAGCGGCGGCACCAGAATTCCTGGAACCAGCCGATGTGCCCGATTTCCCAGCGCGGCGGATTGACGATGGCAAGCCGCGGAAATCGTTGCGCCTCCGCGTCGAGGTGCGCGTAGATGCGCAGCGTATACTTGCGCGCATCGATCAGGGCCTCGGCGATTGCCTGCCTGGTGCGCGGCGCATCCCTGCCCGCGCCCACCCTGTTGCGCACGATGTCCGCGCCGGTCCCGCCCACGCTCCTCCTCGTCACGCCGTACACGGCCGGAGCCAACAACGGCAACTGGCGCACCGCCTCGCGCTGGGCGCGGCTCCTCGCCCCCGCGTATCGCACCATATTACAGACACCCGAAGTACCCGTGACCGGATTGCGGCACGACGCGGCCATCGCGCTCATCGCACTGCACGCGCGGCGCAGCCGCGCCGCGATCGACGCGTGGAAACGCGCGCATCCGGACCGCGCGCTGATCGTGGCACTCACCGGCACCGATCTCTACCGTGACATCCCGGCCGGCGATGTCGATGCCGTTGCCTCGCTCGAGGACGCGAATCTGCTGATCGTGCTGCAGGGCGACGCGTTACGGCACGTGCCTTCGCACGTGCGCGACAACGCATGCGTCGTCTACCAGTCGGCGCGCGCCCTCGCCCCGTTCGCCCGCAAGTCGAGCGATCGCCTGCATTGCGTGATGGTCGCGCATCTGCGCGAGGAGAAGGATCCGCGCACCGCGTTCGACGCCTGGCGGCAGCTGCCGCCCGGCGTTCCCGCGACGCTCACGATGATCGGCGCGGCGCTGGACCCGGCGCTCGGGTCCGAAGCCGCGGCACTCGCCGCCGCCGATCCGCGCGTGCAGTGGCTCGGGCCGCGCCCGCACGCTTGGACGCGGCAGGCGATCAAGCGCGCACATCTGCTCGTCGTGCCCTCACGAATGGAAGGCGGCGCGAACGTGGTCGTCGAAGCGGTCACCGCCGGCACGCCGGTGCTCGGCAGCCGCATGTCGGGCAACATCGGCATGCTGGGCGCGGACTATCCGGGCTGGTTCCCGGTCGGCGATGCCGCGGCGCTTTGCGCGCTGGTCGCGCGCGCCTGCACCGACCGCGGATTCCTCGACACGCTCGGCGCGGCCTGCCGCAAGCTCGCCTCGCGTTTCTCGCCCGGCGCCGAGCGCGCGGCGCTCCTTGCCGCCGTCGAGCGCGCGCGAGCGCGGCGCTCTGGGTAGAATCCACGGCTCGATCCGACCGCGGAAGCACACGATGAACGCCCCCGACCTCGCGCCGCTGCGCTTGACCTCCTTCTCCCACGGCGGCGGCTGCGGCTGCAAGATCGCACCGGGGGTGTTGCAGCAGATCCTCGCGAAGTCCGGCAGCGGACTCGTGCCGGAGGCGCTTCTCGTCGGGATCGAGACCGCCGACGACGCCGCCGTCTACCGCATCAACGAGACGCAGGCGATCGTCGCGACAACCGACTTCTTCATGCCGATCGTCGACGACCCCTTCGACTTCGGCGCGATCGCCGCCACCAACGCGATCTCCGACGTCTACGCGATGGGTGGCACGCCGTTGTTCGCGCTCGCGCTGGTCGGCATGCCGATCAACCAGCTGCCGCTCGCGGTGATCCGCAGGATTCTCGAAGGCGGCGAGTCGGTCTGCGCGAAGGCGGGCATCCCGATCGGGGGCGGCCATACGATCGATTCGGTCGAGCCGATCTACGGATTGGTCGCGATCGGGCTCGTCGATCCGCGCAACCTGAAGCGCAATGCGGGCGCGCGGCCGGGCGATCGGCTCGTGCTCGGCAAGCCAATCGGCGTGGGCGTCTACAGCGCCGCGCTCAAGAAGGAGCAGTTATCGCCCGAAGGCTATGCGGCGATGCTGGCGAGCACGACGAAGCTCAATACGCCCGGGATCGCGCTCGGCCGGATGGCGGGCGTCCACGCGTTGACCGACGTCACGGGCTTCGGCCTCGCCGGCCACCTGCTGGAAATCTGTCGTGCCTCGTCCGCGGGCGCCGTGGTCGAATGGCCCAGGGTCCCGCTGCTTCCCGGCGTCGCGGATCTCGCCCGCGCCGGCGTCGTCACGGGCGCGTCGGGACGCAATTGGGCAGGCTATGGTGCCGACGTCACGCTCGATGGACTGGGCGACCTCGAGCGCGCGATCCTGACCGACCCGCAGACGTCGGGAGGCCTGCTCGTCGCGTGCGACCCGCGCGACGCGGACGCGGTTCTTGCGGCTTTCGCGAACGAAGGCTTCGACCGCGCCGCGATCATCGGCGAGATCGTCGCCGGAGCGCCGCAGGTCGTCGTGCGCTAGCTGCTTAGCCCGCGCGGCACGCCGCCGATACGGCGAAGGCGACGCGGCCGGCAAGTCGTTTTCCCTTCGTGCAGCAGGGTGGAAATGTTCATCAAACGGCGTACGCTATTGCGCCGAAGGAGCCTCCGATGTCACGCCCGTCGCTTCGCGCCGTTCCCGATCGCCGTATGCCCGAGGGCGAGCTCGCCTCGCGCTACAGGTCGATCCGCGGACAGACGCTCGCGCTCGCCGCGCCGCTTACGCCCGAGGACTGCGTCGTCCAGTCGATGCCGGACGCGAGCCCGGTCAAGTGGCACCTCGCGCACACGAGCTGGTTCTTCGAGACGTTCGTGCTGCAGCCCTCGGTCAAGGGTTACAAGCCGTTCGACCCGTCGTTCCGTACGCTCTTCAACTCGTACTACAACGCGGTCGGCGACAGGCATCCGCGGCCGCAGCGCGGCCTGATCACGCGGCCGGGCATGGACGATGTGCGCGCCTACCGCGTGCACATCGACATCGCGATGCGCGGATTGCTGCAGGAGGGCGCAGTCGGCGCCGAGACGCTCGCGCGGATCGAGCTCGGCCTGCAGCACGAGCAGCAGCACCAGGAACTGATCCTCACCGATCTCAAGCACCTGCTCTTCTGCAACCCACGGAGGCCGGCGTACAAGCCGGGGCGGTCTTCGGTGCGCATCGAGCCGCGGCGCCTGACGTGGATTCCGTTCGCCGGCGGCCAGCGCACGATCGGTCACGAAGGCCGCGATTTCGCCTTCGACAACGAGACACCGCGGCACCCAGTGCTGCTCGCGCCGTTCGCGCTGGCATCGCACCCGGTGACGTGCGGCGAGTACCTCGAATTCATCGAGGACGGCGGCTACCGCCGGCCGGAGTTCTGGCTCTCGCTCGGCTTCGATGCCGTGCAGGCGCAGGGCTGGAAGGCGCCGCTCTACTGGGACAAGCGCGACGGCCGCTGGATGGCGTTCATGCTGCACGGGATGGCGGAGCCCGATGCGGCCGCGCCGGTGACGCACGTCAGCTATTTCGAGGCCGACGCCTACGCGCGCTGGGCGGGTGCGCGCCTGCCGACCGAGTTCGAGTGGGAGTTCGCGACCGCAGGCGTGCCGGTCGCGGGCAATTTCGTCGATTCCGGCGCGCTGCATCCTCTCGCGCCGCGCGAGGTGCCTGCCGTGGGCGTACCTGCGCAAATGTACGGCGACGTCTGGGAGTGGACGCAGAGCGCCTACGCCGCGTATCCCGGCTATCGGCAGGCGGAGGGCGCAATCGGCGAGTACAACGGCAAATTCATGTGCAACCAGTACGTGCTGCGCGGCGGCTCGTGCGCGACGCCGCGCACGCACATCCGGGCCACCTACCGCAATTTCTTTCCGCCCGAGGCGCGCTGGCAATTCAGCGGCATCCGCCTCGCCCGCGACGCGTAGCTATTACGTCGCGTAGAAGACCGCGAAGTCGCGTTCCGCGTCCTGCCAGCAGCGCACGCGCGGAAATCCGGCGTCTTGGAGCAGTACGGTGAACTCGGCGGGCGAGTACTTGTACGAGTTCTCGGTATGGATGCGCTCGCCGGCCGCGAAGCGCCGCGGCTGGCCGTCAAGCATGACCGAAAGATCCGCCATCGCCTCGAGGTGCATCTCGATCCTTCCTGCGCGCGGCTCGTACAGCGCCCGGTGGGCGAACACGGCCGGCACGAAATCGCTGCCCAGCACCGCGTTGACGTGGTTCAGCACGTTGCGGTTGAACGCGGCGGTCACTCCGAGCGCGTCGTCGTAGGCCGCCTCGAGCCGCGCCCGATCCTTCTTCGTGTCGACCCCGATCAGCAATCCGCTTCCCTCGCGGCCCAGGCAATGGAGGTGGATCTCGGCGAGAAACGATCGCGCCGCATCGGGCGCGAAATTGCCGATCGAGGACCCGGGATAGAAGAACACGACCGCCGATTCGTCGAGCTGCGCGCGAAGGTCGAGCCCGCGCGTGAAGTCGGTGACGATCCCGACGAAATCGATGCCGGGAAACGTGGCGGCCATGCGGGCGAGCGCCGGTTCGATCGCAACGCGCGCGACATCCACCGCAATGTATCGAGTCGGCGCGACGACGGGAATCCACGCCTCGCCCTTGGCGCAGTCACCGGCGCCCAGATCGACCCATTGGCGTCCCCGGCCGACGCTGCGCGCGATCTCGTGGCGGTGTGCGGAAAAGATCGCGCGCTCGGTGCGCGTCGGGTAATACTCGGGCAGTTCGCAGATCGCTCGGAAAAGCGCGCTGCCCAGTGCATCATAGAAAAAGCGTGGCGGGATCGCTGCCGACGCGGCGCGCAGTTGGGCGAGAAGCTCGGCGCGCTCGGCCTCGCGATCGCCGCCTGCGCCATCGACGATCCGATAGCGCGGGAAATGCAACGGAATGGGGCGCGGCAGGGACATGGGTTGCATCATCTCACCATTGATCGCGGCTGCGGGCAATCGCTCACCGTCGCCGACAGCAAGTTGGCCGCCGCCCGCGCCGGCTCGACACCTGCACCGGTTGCGCGCCCCCGCTCGTCATGTCGCCGGCTGACACGAGTTCGTATCCTGCAGCGCCCGCCCCCGGAAAGGCGGACGGCGCGGACGCCTCCTATGGGTTGTTCCCCGCGGCGACGTTCACGATCACGACCGGCGATCACGCAGCGGGCCGCACGCTGCCCCAGGCACTCTGGTATTTCCGCCAGGAGACCGTCGCGGTCCCGCAGCCGGGCGCACGCGTTGCGGGCTTCGCCCGCGGCGTTCCCGCGTTCGCCGACGTGCAAAGCTGGGCGAAGGCGCTGGGCGACACGCCACCCGACGACGCGCCGCCGCTCGTCTGGGTCGGCGCCCCGGACGTTCTGCGTGGCGTACGCATCGCGGCGGACGCACGCTCGCTCGACACGCCAGCGGGCCGCGTGCCGCTCGAGCTCGTTCCCCGTCACCCGCTCAACCGTTCCTACGTCGATGCGTCCTCGTTCACCTTCTTCCGTTCGCGCACGGTGACGCTGCGAGGAACCGCGTGCCCGGATCGCTTCGTCGCCCGCACGATCTGGCCCGAAGACTTCGCACTGCGGGCCGCGCCCCCGTTGCGAGCGTTGCCGGACGGGCAGGAAATCGCAGCGCTGAGGGCCCGCATGCGCGAGGCGCCGCAGGGCGGAGCGCGGGCGCCGTTCACGGCCTGCACGTTGTGGCAACGGAATCCCCGATCCGACTGGGCGGGACGCCCGGTGCTCGCCTTCATCGTCAACGGTGCGCAGGGTGACGACGACGAGGCGCACGCCGGCCACTTCGCGATCGTCACGGGCCGCGTCAGCGCTGATGGCCATATCGGCGACTGGCTCACCAACAATTTCTACACGCTAGACAGCGAGAGCGAAAAAGGCATCATCGCAGCGCCGGTGCCGCTCGACAACTATCTCGGCGACCTCAATTCGGGCCAGGCGTGGTATCGGCCTTCGCATCTGCTCGTCGCGGTGCTCGACGACGCGCGTGCCGCCCGTCTCGTGCAATCGGCCCTCGGCCGCGTCTACAACCAGCTCTATCGCCACCAGATCGTCTACTATCACCCGTGCATCAACTGCACGAGCATGAGCCTCGACACGCTGGACGCGCTCGGATGGTCGGTTCCCGGGCGCGGGCCTTCCGGCCGCTTGCGCGCGTGGCTCGGCCTGCCATGGCTCCTCGCGCGCGAGCACGACATCGACGCGGCGCGCCGGTTGTCCGACTACCTCGCGACCGATGTGACCCGGATGCTGCCGGCGGCCGCATTCGAGGAAATCGTCGCGAGCCTGCTCGCTCTCGTGCAGGGAAAGGTGGCGGGAACCGGCCGCCTCGCGCAATGGCTTGCGCAGGACGTGGCTGCGCTGGCGTTGCTGTCGCTGCCGCAATTCCCGTCGAGCCGGGCCTTTGGCGACGCCCCGGTGGTGAGCCTGGCCGAGTATGACGCCCGCCTGCCCGCCGATCGCCGCAAGCTGCAGATCGTTCCCGTCCCGGCGCGCCCGTTTCCGGCCGCACTGCGCGATGGCGACCTGCTTCCGCCACCGCGCAGCCCCGCCGACATCGCGCTCTCGGCGTGGCGCGTCGCGGCAGCGGCGCTGGCGATTGCGCTGGTCGCGTGGATAACGCTCCGTCTGAGCTGAAGCCGACCGGTAGGCCGCCGGCGCCCTTGACATCGGATTTTATTTCCATATTATTGGAACTATGGGAACGAAATCCGTGCCGGGCCGCCACCCTACCGCGGCGGAACGCACGACGCGCCCACGGGCGCTGCTCGGGACGGCCGACGCAGTCGTGGCACTGGGCGCGCTCGCGCAGGAGACGCGGCTTGCGATCTACCGGCTGCTCGTCCGGTACGCGCCGGAGGGCCGCACGCCGGGCGCCATCGCCGAGTCGCTCGATCTCGCCCCCGCGACGCTTTCGTTCCATCTGAAGGAACTGACCAACGCCGGCCTCGTCACGCAGCACCGCGATGGCCGGCACCTCTGGTACCGCGCCGACATCGGCGCGATGAACGCGCTGCTCGGCTATCTGACGGAGCACTGCTGTCGCGGCGAAGGCTTGCGGGTCGCCGCCGCCGATTGTGCGACGGCATGCGCCGACCCGAGCTGCGCCCCCCGACCCAGGAGCAAGACATGAAACGCTTCAACCTGTACTCGAGCGTGCCCGATCTCGCGGCCGGCATACGCATCTGCTCGGAGCTCTTCGGCGCCGAGTCGAACACCCACTGTTGCCAAGCGGTGTCCGACAAGCGCCGGGAGCGCGACCCGCCGGGCATCGCGTGGCAAGGCTTGCAAACACTCGACGCGATCGCGCTCGACCAGGACGATGGGTTGCCGGCCGATGCAGCCTGCTCGACGCCGGCCGCGACGGACGCCGCGCAGGCCTGTTGCGCGCCCGCGACGGCAGGGGCCGGCGCGTGCTGTTGCGAGCCGGCTGCCGAGGTGCCGGCGACGACGGAAACCGCATGTTGCGCGCCTGCGTCGGACACCGGTTCGGCGAAATCCGCAACGCGGGCAGCGCGAGGTTGCTGTGGCGGCTGAGGCATCGACGGCGACGCGCCGCTTCAACGTGCTGTTCCTGTGCACCGGCAACTCGGCGCGAAGCATCATCGCGGAATCGGCGCTGCGCAGTATCGGAGGCGACCGTTTCGCCGCACATTCGGCGGGCAGCCGGCCGACCGGCCGCGTGAACCCCTTCGCGCTCGAGTTCCTGCGCTCGAGCGGCATGCCGAGCGAAGGTCTTCGCAGCAAGAGCTGGGACGAATTCGCCGTGCCCGGCGCCCCGCCGCTCGACTTCGTCTTCACTGTCTGCGACAACGCGGCCGGCGAGGTGTGCCCCGTCTGGCCCGGACAGCCGATCAGCGCCCACTGGGGCGTGCCGGACCCGGCCGCGGTCGACGGTTCCGATGCCGAGCGCCGCAAGGCATTCGCCGACGTCGCGCACGTGCTGGTCAACCGCATCCGGCTGTTCGCGAGCCTGCCGCTCGCCACGCTCGACCGCTCGTCGCTGCAACAGCGCCTGCGCGAGATCGGCGCCCCCGGAGCCCGGGCATGACGGGCGCCACGACGACGCTGCCGCCATCGGCGCTGTCCGCGCTGGGGTTCTTCGAGCGCTGGCTCACGCTGTGGGTCGCGTTGTGCATCGTCGCCGGGATCGTGCTCGGGCAACTCTTCCCCGGCGCGTTCCGCGCACTCGCGGCGATCGAGGTGGCGCGCGTCAACGTGCCGGTCGGTGTGCTGATCTGGCTCATGATCGTGCCGATGCTGCTGCGCGTCGACTTCGGGGCGCTCGGCAGCGTCCGGGCGCACGCACGCGGCATCGGCGTCACGCTGTTCATCAACTGGGCGGTGAAGCCATTCTCGATGGCGGTGCTCGGCTGGCTGTTCGTACGGCACGTCTTCGCCGCGTGGCTGCCTGCCGACCAGCAGGACAGCTACATCGCCGGCCTGATCCTGCTCGCGGCGGCGCCCTGCACCGCGATGGTGTTCGTCTGGAGCCAGCTCGTGCGCGGCGACCCGCTGTTCACGCTTTCGCAGGTCGCGCTGAACGACACGATCATGGTGTTCGCGTTCGCGCCGATCGTCGCGCTGCTGCTCGGCGTGGCGTCGATCGCCGTGCCGTGGGAAACGTTGCTCGCCTCGGTCGTTCTCTACATCGTCGTTCCGCTGGCGATCGCGCAACTCGCGCGGCGTCGGTTGCTCTCGCGCGGCCCCGCTGCGCTCGATGCAGCGGTGAAGCGCCTGGGTCCGGTGTCGTTCTGCGCGCTGCTCGCCACGCTGGTGCTGCTGTTCGCCTTCCAGGGCGGGCAGATCCTCGGCCAGCCGCTGATCATCGCGATGCTCGCCGTACCGATCGTCATCCAGGTCTATCTCAACGCGGGCATCGCCTATCTGCTCAACCGTCGCTTCCGAGTCGCACACTGTGCGGCGGCCCCGTCGGCGTTGATCGGCGCCTCGAATTTCTTCGAGCTCGCCGTCGCCGCGGCGATCAGCCTGTTCGGCCTCGAGTCGGGCGCCGCGCTCGCGACCGTCGTCGGGGTGCTGGTCGAGGTGCCCGTGATGCTGTCGGTCGTCGCGATCGCCAATCGCAGCCGCGGCTGGTACGAATCGCGCCTCGCCTGACGGAGTTGCGCGAACAGCGCCGCTTCGCCGCGGCTTCCGCGAAGTGAAGCCGGGTTCCGAGTCGCAGGAGCGCCGCGTCGCGCCGCGTGCCGCCGACGCCGACCGGGCGCCGCACGGCGTTGACGGCCGTCAACGCGACGGAACGTCGGACCGCCTATGCTGCGCTTGATGGGATCGCCGTAACCCGGCAACGCCGCTCGCCGAACATAGACCCCGCATGACAGCCTTCACGTTGCCGTTGTCCCGCTGGCCGCGCCGCCATCCGGCGCTGTTCCTTCTCGGTTCGGGAATCGGCTGGATCGTGCTGTACGAATCGCTCGCGCCGGCAGCGGACGCGCTGGTCGCGTTTCTGCCCGTCGATCCCGAAAGCCACTTAGGGGCCGCGCTTCGCTTTTTCCTGTACGACACGCCGAAAGTGTTGCTGCTGCTCACGGGCATCGTGTTCGCGATGGGCATCGTCAACTCGCACTTCACGCCCGAGCGGACGCGCGCGCTGCTCGCCGGTCGCATGGAGGGCCTTGGCAACGTAATGGCCGCCGGGCTCGGCGTGGTCACGCCGTTCTGCTCATGTTCCGCGGTGCCCCTTTTCATCGGCTTCGTGCAGGCAGGCGTGCCGCTCGGCGTCACGCTGTCGTTCCTGATCGCCGCGCCGATGGTGAACGAGGTCGCGCTCGCACTGCTGTTCGGCTTGTTCGGGTGGCGCATCGCGCTCGTCTACCTCGCGCTCGGACTCTCGATCGCCATCGTCTCGGGCTTCGCGATCGGCCGCCTGCACATGGAGAGCCACCTCGAGGATTGGGTGCGCAACATGCCGCGCGCCGTCGTCGTGCCGGAGAGAGGCAGCGGCGCGTGGGCGGAACGGATCGACGCCGGGTTCGCCGCCGTCCGCTCGATCGTCGGCAGGGTGTGGCCGTACGTGCTTGCCGGCATCGGCGTCGGCGCCGCGATCCACGGCTGGGTGCCGCAGGACGCGATGGCAGCGCTGATGGGACGCGAGGCGTGGTGGTCGGTGCCGGCGGCCGTCCTCGTCGGCGTGCCGATGTACGCCAATGCGGCGGGAATCATCCCGATCGTTCAGGCGCTGCTCGCCAAGGGCGCGGCGCTCGGCACCGTGCTCGCGTTCATGATGAGCGTCATCGGTCTGTCGCTGCCCGAGATCGTGATCTTGCGCAAGGTCCTGAAGCCGCGCCTGATCGCGACGTTCGTCGGCATCGTCGCCACGGGAATCCTGATCGTGGGTTTCGTCTTCAACGCGGTGCTGTAGCCCCGAGGCGCAGCGCGCTGCAGGAGGTCGTCATGCTTGACATCAAGGTGCTGGGAAGCGGTTGCCGCAATTGCGAGACCACCACGCAACGCATCAAGGAAGCCGCGCGAGCCGCCGGCGTGAACGTGCACGTGGACAAGATCCAGGACATGCGGGCGATCGTCGGCTACGGCGTGCTGGCAACCCCCGGTGTGGTGATCGACGGCAAGGTCGTGCATGCCGGCGGCGTGCCTACGCGCGAGAAGATCGACCAGTGGCTTGCTGCCGCCAAGGTGCCGGCGGCAAGCACGGCCGGCGGAGGATGCGGCTGCGGCCGCTGAGGACTTCTCGCAGCCACGCAGCGATCGGCCGCGCTGCGCGGCCCGGTTGCGGGCTAGAATTCCCCGAGGATGCAGCCTGGATCGACCTCGCCCCGCGGCTTGATCGGCCCTTTCGGCGTGCCGGCGGCGATCCAGCCGACCAGCGTTTCGCCCTCGCGGCAATGCGCGGCGACGATCGCCGGATCGGCCACGCGCGCACCCGACAGCATTTTCCCTGCGTAGCCCATCAGGTGCAGCGCGGTCAGCGCGTTGCTGATCGCGCCGCCGACGCAGACCCATTGCTCGTACGCCGGCACCTCGGAATCGCCGGCATCGACGCGCGCGACCACCGCGATCGTGACAGGTGCCTGCAGCGCGCGAGCCCGTTCCTGCGCGAGTTCCTCGCCGGTCCTGCCGCGACGGCGCCCGTAATCCTCGAACAGATTGGCGAGGCGCCCGAGTGAGCCGCCGCGCGCGACGACGAAGCGGAACGGGATCTTCTTGTTGTGGTCCGGCGCGCGCAGCGCCGCGAGCGCCATCGTCCAGATCTCGTCGTCCGACGGGCCGGGCGGACCCAGGTGTTTGCCGCTGACCGAGTAGCGGGTCAGGAGCATCCGCAACGCCGCCCGGCCGTCGGGCGAAGCGCGGGGAAGCGCAAGTTCCGCCGGCAGATCGCCCGGCGCAGGCTTGCCGCTTTCGGTTCCGGACATCGAGACTCCAAAATGAGGTTGGCGGTCCTGGCCCCGCCCGGACAACGCCCGGCAAAGCGCTTGCGTTTCGATGGCGCTCGGCCGACGGCCGAGACAACTCCGTCGGAATCACCGTCCGCTTGGCCGGACGGACCCTCGCAACATCATAAACGGCACGCGGCGGCTTTCGCCGGGTTCGGCAACATCCCGCCGTCGTTGTCCGAGTTCGCCACCCCGCCATTCCCGCGTAGCGCCGTTCGACCGACGTCCACCGGTCCCGACCCGCACGACGCCCTGCTGCCGTCTCGCCAGATTTCCACGGTCGATAGGTACATTCCCCGACGCCTCCGCTTTCCATGCGTGGCGAGTGATGAATCACCTTGATCCCGCTCAATACGTCGCCCCCCCCCCGCGCGATCCAATACCCCGAAATCGGCATCGATACGCGATGTGGATTGCGATGGGGGAGGCCAGATGAAACTGACGAGACGGGATTTCCTCAAGGCGTCGGTCGCGGCGGGGGGCATGCTGATCGCGGGAATGCCGCTTGCGCAACCGGCGACCAGCGCCATGACGGTGCGGCAGGCAAAGGCCGCCGGCCCCGCCAAGGGCGAGTGGGTCGCGAGCACCTGCCAGGGCTGCACCCAGTGGTGCGCGATCCAGATCTTCGTCGAGGCGAGCGGACGCGCTGTGCGCGTGCGCGGCAATCCGCTGTCGCAGACCAACCGCGGCTACGTCTGTCCTCGTGGCCACCTGATCCCCCAGCAGACCTACGACCCCGACCGGATCAAGGTGCCGCTGAAGCGCACCAATGCGCAGAAGGGCCGCGGTGTCGACCCGAAATTCGTGCCGATCACCTGGGACGAGGCGCTCAATACGATCGCCGACAGGATGATCGAGCTGCGCAAGAACAACGAGGCACACAAGCTCGTCTACATGCGCGGCCGCTATTCGCCGACGTCGACCGAACTCCTGTACGGCGCGCTGCCGAAGATCTACGGCACGACCAACTACTTCTCGCACAGCGCCATCTGTGCCGAGGCCGAGAAGATGGGCCCGGGGCTCACGCAGGGCTTCTTCGGCTATCGCGACTACGACCTCGAGAAGGTCAGCTGTCTCGTCCTCTGGGGCACCGATCCCCTCGCCTCGAACCGGATGGTGCCGAACGCGATCAACCAGTTCCACGGGATCGTGGCCCGGGGCACCGTGATCGCCGTCGACCCGCGCCTCTCGAACGTCGCCGCCAAGGCACACGAGTGGCTCCCGATCAAGCCGGGAACCGACGGCGCGCTTGCCGGTGCGATCGCGCACGTTCTGCTGACGGAAGGCCTCTGGAACAAGGCATTCGTCGGCGACTTCAAGGACGGCAAGAACCTGTTTGTCGCCGGGCAGACCGTCGATGCGGCTGCCTTCGTCGAAACGGAGACCTTCGGCCTGGTCAAGTGGTGGAACCTCGAGCTCAAGGACCGGACGCCCGCCTGGGCCGAAAAGGAAACGCTGATCCCGGAGGCGCAGATCGTTCGCGTCGCGCGCGCGATGGGCAAGGCGGCGCCGAAGTCCGTCGTCTGGATGGGACCGGGCGCGGCGATGATGCCGCGGGGCACGTACGCCTCGATGGCGGTCTATGCGTTGAACGGCCTGCTGGGTTCCATCGATGTCGAGGGCGGGGTGTGGCAGTCGAGCAGCGTACCCATCGCCGAGTTCCCGAAATCCGACGCATACGTCGACGACATCGCCAAGGGCGCGGGCAAGTTCAAGAAGCTCGACGGGCGCGGCGCCAAGGACATGCCGGCGATGATGAACGCGCGGCCCGGCAGCGGTGTCGTGACCAACAACGTCGCCAACGCCATGCTGAAGGACCCGGGGGCGGTCAAGGTGTTCATCGCGTCCTGGGCGAATTTCAACTTCTCGTGCACCGGGGCGGACCGCTGGGACAAGGCGATGGCCGCCGTGCCGTTCTTCGTGCACATGGTGACGAACCCGTCCGAGATGACGCAGTTCGCCGACATCGTGCTGCCCTCGACGTTCAACTCGACGGAGGGGTGGTCGATCGTCACCAACATGGGCAACGGCTACGGCTACGCGTCGATCCAGCAGGGCGTGGTGAAGCGCCTTTGGGACGTGAAACAGGAAGAGACCGAGGTGGCGTGGCTGCTGGCCGAGAAGCTCAAGGCCAAGGGCTTCGCGAACCTGTTCGACTACTACTCGAAGGAGTTCAAGGATCCGGAGACCGGCAAGACGCCGACGAACGCGCTCGAGTTCTCCGAGATCGCGACCAAGATCAGCAGCTCGACGCTGTGGATGCCGAAGGAACCTCTCAAGGGCGACGCCAAGATCGACGGCTGGGCCGACTTCCGCAAGAAGGGCATGTTCAGCGGCCCGAGGTACACGCTGAAGAAGGGCTGGGGCGGCAAATTCGCTACCGCAACGAAGAAGTTCGAATTCTTCAGCGAGACGATGAAGAAGGGGCTCGAGGAGCAGGCGAAGAAATACGACACCACGACCGACGACATCCTCGCGGTCAGCGGCTACGTGGCCCGCGGCGAGGTCGCGTTCGTGCCTCACTACGAACCGCCCAAGCGCCATGGCAGCCTCGAGGAATATCCGTTCACCTTCGTCGACTACAAGTCGCGCCTGAACCGCGAAGGGCGTTCGCAGAACCTGCCCTGGTATCAGGAGTTCAAGAAGGTCGACCCGGGTGACGTCTCGTGGGATGACGTGCTCAAGATGAACCCGGTCGACGGCGCGAAGCTAGGGTTGAAGACCGGGGACACGGTGAAGGTCACCTCCCCCGCAGGCGCCATCGTCACCAAGGTCAAGCTGTGGGAGGGCGTACGTCCGGGCACGGTCGCCAAGTGCTTCGGCCAGGGGCATTGGGCCTACGGCCGCGTCGCCACCAAGGACTACGCGAAGGCGATGCCGCGCGGCGGCAACAACAACGAGATTCTGGTCGACGATTACGACCGACTCTCCGGCTCGACCGCGCGCAACGGCGGATTCACCGGCGTCAAGATCCAGAAGGCCTGATCCCTAACCTACGCTAACGGAGAGCAAAGATGGCAAGACTTGGAATGGTCATCGACCTTGCGCGCTGCGTGGGTTGCGGAGCCTGTGCGTTCGCATGCAAGGCCGAGAACAACACGCGCAACCGCGCTGACGGCCAGAGCTTCAACTGGGCCGATTTCGTGATGAAGACGGAAGGGACGTTCCCTAACGTGACGCACTGGGTGATGCCGGTGCTGTGCAACCACTGCAGCGACGCTCCCTGCGTAAAGGTCTGTCCGGTGACGCCGAAGGCGATGTTCAAGACGCCCGAGGGCATCACGATGCACAACGACGACAACTGCATCGGCTGCCGGATGTGCCAGTACGCATGCCCGTACAGCATCGCCGCGCTCGACGACGCCAGCCTGAACGGCGAGACCTACAGCGTGATCAGCTTCAACGCCAAGGACGCCGATACTCAACCCCAGTGGACCGACAAGACTTCGATCATCCCCGGAGCCACGGCTTCCGGTGCCGAAACCGCAAGAGCCGCGGGCGCAACGATTCCCGCGATGAATGCGTTCGTGGCAGGAAACGTGGAAGCGATTCGTCCCAGCGGTGTCGTGGAGAAATGTACGTTCTGCTATCACCGCACGAGCAACGGCATGCAACCGGCGTGCGTCGAGGTGTGTCCATCGAAGGCCCGGATCTTCGGCGACCAGGACGATGCAAATGCCGAGATCGCCAAGGTGCTGAAGGCGCAGAAGTCGTTCCGGCTCCAGGAGGAAAAGGGTACCAAGCCGAACGTGCACTACGTCGGCAAGTACACTGCCCGGGGCTGAACGCCGTCGCACAACGCGAGACCGGGGGCGGGGCAACCCCGCCCCTTTTGCATTCCAGGAGTCCGGATGCCGCACGACGAACAGGGCAAGGATGCCGCCCGCGCAGACCTCTGCCGCTTCCTCGCGGCGTGCTACTACGAGCCGGGACCGGAATTCGCGGAAGAAAAAGTGTTCGACTCGATGCTGGCCGCGGCAACCCGTATCGCGCCGGACCTTGCCGTGTCAGCCCGCCACGTCGGCTCGGCATTCTCGGCCGCGGACCCCGAGAGCCTGCTCGTCGACTACACGCGCCTGTTCCTCGGGCCCGTCGATGCACGCGCCAAGCCCTACGGGTCGGCGTGGCTAGGTAAACAAGACGGTCTGATGCGGGAATCGACGATCGCCGTCCAGCAGCTCTACCATGAGGGCGGTTTCGACATTTCCGAAGATTTCCGCGAGCTGCCTGATCACGTCGCTGCCGAGCTCGAGTTTCTGTACCTGCTGATCTACAGGGAAAACCAGGCGCGGCGAGTCGGCGACACGAAATCGCTGGCGCTGATCGCCGCAGTGCGGAAACGATTCCTCGACGAACATCTCGGGGCCTGGATCGGCGCGTTCACGGCCGCCGTCCAAGCCGGCGCCGAAAGCGCGTTCTACCGCGAGCTTGCCGACCTCACCGACCGGGTCGTCAAGATGGAAGCAAAGGGACAGGGGCACGCGCAGACGGGGTAACGGAAGCCGGAGTTGCCGCGAGCTGTCGCCGCCGACAGCGGTCCAACGCTCAGCCGATCGCGGGCTTCACGGCGCGGATGAACGCGCTCACGAACTTGCCGTCGACTTCCGTCGCGATCGACTCGCTGTCGAGGCCCTCTGCGGCGAGGAATGCGCGAGCGTCGGCGGCGCTGTACAGGCGCGTGACCTCGATGTCGATGTCGCGGAATCCGGCTTTGGCGAGCTTGCTCCTGTAGTCCGTGTCGGAGAGCGCACCCGCCACGCATCCGACCCAGAGCTCCATGCTCCTGCGAATCACCGCAGGCACTTCGCCACGCACGACCACGTCGGAGACCGCGAAGCGTCCGCCGCGCTTCAGCACACGGAACGCTTCGTTCAGCACGCGATCCTTGTCGGCGGCGAGGTTGATCACGCAGTTCGAGATGATCACGTCCACCGAGTCGTCGGGCAGTGGAATGCTCTCGATCTCGCCTTTCAGGAACTCGACGTTGGACAGCCCGCTCTTGCGTCGATTCTCCTCGGCGAGCGCGAGCATTTCGTCGGTCATGTCGAGTCCGTAGGCTTTGCCGGTGGGCCCGACGCGCCGCGCCGACAGCAGGACGTCGATCCCGCCCCCGGAGCCGAGGTCGAGCACCGTCTCTCCCGGCCTGAGCAGGGCGAGCGCCGTGGGATTGCCGCAGCCGAGCGATGCCTTGAGCGCGGTGTCGGGCACCTCGCCCGCCTGCCCGGCCTCGTACAGGTTGGAAGTGATCGGGTCGCAGCAATTCGTCGTGCTCGGCGCAGTGCAGCAACTTCCTTCGCTGCCCGCCCTCACCTGCAGCGCGACCTTGCCGTACTTCTCGCGCACGACTTGCTTCACATCGTTCGTTGCAGGCATCGAACCACCCTTTCCCTCGAAACTAGCGAGCACGCGGTACGGAGCCCGCGGTAGGCTTCCGTCAGCCGCGACCTCTCGACGTGGCCGGCAGCGTCGGCGCGCGCGCCCTCTCGCCCCCAAGTGCCGTCGCGCCCAAACTTATTCATTCTACGTTTCCATAATAATCGAAATGTCGTCGATGTCAAGAACGGGTTATCCGGCGGGCCGATACATGCGGGCGATCGCGACGAACCCGATCGCGTCGCCACGAGCTCCGCAACGTTGTGGGCCGCATGATCGGCCCTGCTACTTGCCCGCCGGCAGCAGCCCCTTGGCCGTCAACGCCTGCACGATGACGTCGGCAAACCCCGGCGCTTCCTTCTGCACGGTTCTCGGGTTGAACGTCTCCGTCACACCGGTCCACACGAGCGCCTTGGTGGACGTGTCGAACACGGACGTCTCGACGGTCGCGATCTCGTACTGATCGACCTGCTGGACCGGATACCAGGCGTTGTACATGCCGTACCAGCCCCCGCCGAACATCGGGCCCGGCCCGGGCACCATCACCGTCGAAACCTGCAGTTCCCGCGAGATGCCCTTGACGCGTGTCATCAGCAGCGCATCGGCGCCGGACTTGCGAACGGCGGCGTCGATCTGCCCCTCGGTCGCCTTGGCGCTCTCCGTCAGGTCGCGGTAGCTCGGCACGGCAGCCACGCCCGCGGCGACAAGGCGCGCGACCATCGCATCCTCGAAGATGCGCCGGTTGGTGAGGTCGTCCCCCACGCCGAGCACGTAGTACTTCTTGAACGGCCCGCCGCGATAGGACGGATCCGACCACTGGTCGCGAAGAGTGGTCGTGGCGCACGCGCAAAGCAGGAACGCGGCGGCCAATACGGGCGAGAGGCGAAACGAGCGCAATGACAGCATGTCGGTCTCCTGTGGGTCTACCGCCCGGTGAACCGGGGCGGACGTTTCTCGAGGAATGCCGCGATGCCCTCGCGGCGGTCCTCGCTCGCCGCGAGCAGCGCGAACGCCTGCTTCTCGGCCACGAGCGCCTCGGAAAGCGGCGTCTCGAACGCGCGCAACACCGCTTCCTTGGCGAGCCGCACGGCGAGCGGCGGTTTCGCCGCGATGATCGAGGCGAGCTCCAGCGCGCGTGCCAGCGCGCTCTCCGGCTCGTCCATCTCGACGGCGATTCCGGCTGCGAGCGCGGCTCGCGCATCGATCGGCTGTCCCGTCAGCACCATCTGCATCGCGAGCGCCTTGCCGGCGGTGCGGGCGAGCCGCGCCGTGCCGCCGGCACCGGGAATGATGCCGAGATTGACTTCCGGCTGCCCGAACTTCGCATTCGTGCCGGCGACGATCAGGTCGCAACAGAGTGCGAGCTCGCAACCGCCTCCGAGCGCGAAGCCGCAGACCGCGGCAACGAGCGGCTTCGGGAACGTCGCGATCGTGCGCCAGTGCCGCTGGCGCTCGTGCGTCAGGATCTCGATCGGGCCGAGTGTGGCCATCTCGCGCACATCGGCGCCGGCGGCGAAGCATGCGGGTCCACCGGTCAGCACCACGGCGCGGGTTTGCGCATCCGCCGTGGCGAGGTCGAGCTCCGCCGCGATCTCGGCGAGCGTCTGCGTTCGCAGCGCGTTGCGCACTTCGGGCCGGTGGATCGTGAGCTGGACTACGCCCGGCGCGGGCCGGTCGACCTTGATGTCCTCGAAGGACGCCGACGGCGAGCTCATGGTGACGCCTCTAGCGATGGCGGAACAGGGGCTTGCGCTTCTCGACGAATGCGCGCATGCCCTCCTTCCGGTCCTCGAGCGCGAACGTCGCGTGGAACTCGCGCCGCTCGAACAGCAGGCCCTCGGACAGCGAGCTTTCATAGGCACGGTTGACCGCTTCCTTGATCTTCAGCACGACGGGCAGCGAGAACGAGCCGATCTTCGCCGCGAGCGCCAGGGCCTCCTCCATCAGCCTGTCACCGGGAACGACCCGCGCAACCAGTCCTGCACGCTCCGCTTCCGCCGCATCGATCATGCGGCCGGTGAGGCACCAGTCCATCGCCTTCGCTTTGCCGATCGCGCGCGGAAGCCGCTGCGTGCCGCCCATGCCGGGCATGGTGCCGATCGTGATTTCCGGCTGGCCGAACTTTGCCGTGTCCGCCGCGACGATCATGTCGCAGGCCATCGCCAGCTCGCAGCCACCGCCGAGCGCGTAGCCGGCCACCGCCGCGATCACCGGCTTTCTCACTCGTCGCACGTGCTCCCAGTCCTTGGTGATGTAGTCGTCGCCGTAGACCTTCGCATAGTCCCACTCCGCCATGGCGCCGATGTCGGCGCCTGCGGCGAACGCCTTGTCGTTGCCCGTGATCACGATGACCGAGATGTCGGCATCGCTGTCGAAAGCGTCGAGCGCGTCTCGCAGCTCGGCCGCGAGCGCATCGGACAGCGCGTTCATGCGCTGCGGACGGTTCAACGTGACAAGGCCCGTGCGGCCCCGGGTTTCGACGAGGATGTTCTGGTAGGGCATCGGTGCTTCCTGGGGAAAGGGAGGATAGTCCGGCAAGTGTAATTCGACACCGGGATCGCCGCTCGGCCGTGCGCGCGCGAACAGCAGGCTGCCCTCCTCGTGCGTCCTGCCGTTTCGTGTTCCCGAACCTTCGGATTCAGCGGTGGCAACGGCCCCTGATCCGCGCCCGCGTCGGCCAGATTCGTCGGTCCTGGCGCGGGTCCGTCGCAGGCTGCTGCAAAAACCGGCGGGTTGGCATAACCTTGGCATCCAACCGCCCGCAGGGAGACCGGCCCGCGCTGCCGCGAAGCCGGCGCCACAGGGACCGTCCAGGAGGGTGCCGATGCAAGCGCCTTTTGGCGGAAGCCGTGCCCCATGCCATCGCGCTCCGCCGCCAAAGGCGGTGCTCGCGATCAACGGAGACGCCCGATGAACGCACCGCGCGCGACACCGGTTGGCCGTTCCGAAGTCCGGCCGCGTCTGCGGCCGGGCAGCGATTCTGATTCCTGGCAGCCGGCGACTTTTCTCGCCCGCACTTTCGCAGGGCTGACCTGGAGGCGCTTCGGCCTGGTTTCGCTGTTCGTCCTGCTGACCTCCATCTCCTACGTTGTCGGCGAGATCTTCGCCGCGAAGGTGCCGACGCCCAAGTGGACGGCGCTTGCGTTCCTGTCCGTTCTCGTGGGCGGATATGCGCGCTGGATGCCGTTGTGGTTCGCGGTGATCGCCGTGGACAACTGGACGTCCGGCGACTCGCGCAAGCGGCGGTGGGCGCTTCCGTGCGCGATCGCCGCCGGTTTGCTGGCCGGCGCGATCCTCATGCAGCTTTCCCAGGCGATGTTTCGTCCACTGACCCTTGACATGGTGCCGCGTGCCGCCGGGAACCTGGTCATGGGAATCTTCGTGGCGACCGTGGCCACGATCGGCTACCTTTTCGTCGTCCGCGAGGACAAGGCCGCCGCCACGCTTCACGGAGAGGCGATGGCGCGCGTCGCGCTCGAGCGGGAGCTCGCCGAAGCGCGGTTGCAAGTGATGCAGGCGCAGGTCGAGCCGCACTTCCTGTTCAACACGCTCGCGAACGTACGGCGGCTCTATCACGTCGAACCTCCGGCCGCCCAGGCGATGTTGCGGGATCTCTCCCGCTATCTCACGGCCGCGCTTCCCCGCATGCGCGACGCGCACGCGACGCTGGGCCAGGAACTGACGCTGGTCGACGCCTATTTGAGCGTGCAGAAGATCCGGATGGGCGATCGCCTCACGTTCGAGATCGATGCACCGGAATCGCTTCGCGCGACCGCAGTGCCTCCGATGATGCTGATGACGCTGGTCGAGAACGCCGTCAAGCACGGTGTCGGACCCGTGCCCGAAGGGGGACATGTGCGGGTCAGCGCGCGGCTCGCGGACGGGCGTCTGCGGTTGCAAGTCGCCGACACCGGCCGGGGATTGCAGGAATCGTCGGGATCGGGGACCGGACTTGCCAACATCCGCGCGCGCCTCAACACGCTCCACGGGACCGCCGCTCGGCTCCTGCTCGCGCAGGACCCGGGGGGCGGCGTTACCGCCACGCTGGAAATCCCCGTTCCGGCCGATCCCGCCGCCGCGAGAGCCGCGTGACGATGCGCGACGCTTCGACGCTGGCAGCCGGACCCGATCGCGAGACGCTGCGTGCATCCGCGTTGCGCGCCTGGCGGCCGCCGACGCCGAAGCACCTGCTCGGCGCCGCGCTGTTCGCGCTGGGTTACGGTGTCTGCATGGGTTTGGGTTTCTGGGTGGCGGGCAGCAGCACCGCCCTTTGGCGAACGGCGGCAAGCCACGCGTACGAAGCGGCACTTGCGATGGCGGCGCTGGTGCTCACGCTCCCGCTCGCCGATGCGGGCGCGGCATCGCACCGGCCGGCCTGGGCGCCCTACGCCGCCGCTGCGGCCGCGGCGGCACTCGTCGGCGAAGCGCTGTTCGTATTGACGGGGCCGCTCGTCGGACTGTACGCGTGCGCCTGCACCGCCGATTCATGGTCGACGGGGCATCGCCTGTTCACCAACGGCCTCAACGACGCGTTCGTGAACACGGGCCTCGCCACGTTCATCTATTGCTATCGCAGCCGCGCACTGCGGCGATCGGCCGCGCTGCGCGACGTGCAGTTCGAACGCGTGCACTTGAGCCGGCAGACGATCGAGTCGCGGTTGCAGGCAATGCAGGCCCGGGTCGAGCCGCAGTTTCTTTTCGACACGCTGGCCGACGTGGAGAGGCTCTACGCGAGCGAGCCCAACGCCGCCGACCGGATGCTCGACGACTTGATCGTCTTTCTGCGCGCGGCACTGCCCGAGCTCGGTGCGACGACCTCGGTCCTCGAGCGCGAGATCGAACTCGCCCGCGCCTACCTCGACATCCACGAGGTGCGGCTCCACGGCCGCCTGTCGTACGAAATCTCCGTCTCCGACGCAGCGCGCGGCGCGCGGATTCCGCCGATGGTGCTGCTACCCTTGCTTGACCGGGCACTGGCGCGAATCGCGGCGGCGGCGGACGGTGGCGCGCTGACCGTGGTCGCGACGGTCGAAGGCGCGCGGCTGCGGCTTGCGATCGACGAGGTGGGCGATGCGGTCGCGCCCATCGAGCCCACGCCCGGCGAGCTCGCGGACATCCGCGATCGGCTGCGCGGGCTTTACGGGAACGACGCCCGTGTCGAGCTGCGCCACGGCGGATCGGGTGGGGTGCACGTCGTGGTGGATCTTCCGTATGAGCGCGCCCCGAGCGGTCATCGCTGAGGACGAACCGGTCCTGCGCGCCGAGTTGCGCGAAGCACTCGCCGCGCTGTGGCCCGAGCTCGAGATCTGCGCCGAGGCCGGCGACGGCATCGCCGCGGAACGCGCGCTCCGCGCGCACGCGCCGAACATCCTCTTCCTCGACATCCACATGCCCGGTATGAGCGGACTCGAGGTCGCCCGGCACGCGAGCGGCAAGTGCCACGTCGTGTTCGTCACCGCATTCGACCAATACGCAGTCGACGCTTTCGAACAGGGAGCGGTGGATTACATCATGAAGCCGCTCTCGACCGCTCGGCTCGCGGCCGCCGTGGACCGGCTCAAGCAGCGCCTGGCGAGCGTCCCCGCCAACCTGGACGGCATCCTGGCCGCGCTCGCGAACAAGGTGGGATCCGGCCGCGACTATCTGCGCTGGATCACGGCGTCGCAAGGGCAGAGCCTGCGCCTCATCACCGTCGAGGAGATTTGCTATTTCCAGTCCGCCGACAAGTACACGCTGGTGATGACGCCGGACGGCGAGGCGGTGATCCGCCGGCCGATCAAGGATCTGGTCGAAGAGGTGGATCCGAAGATGTTCTGGCAGATCCACCGCTCTACACTCGTCAACGTCAACGCAATCGCCGGCGTGAACCGGGATCCCAGGGGTCGGCTGCAAGTCCGTCTGAAGCAGCGAAAGGAGACGCTGCCGGTCAGCGACCCCTACGCGCACCTGTTCAAGCAGATGTAGCCGGGGACGCGGGCCCGCGCGCGTGCCAGCCGGCGCCCGTCACCCGAGGCAGGCGGCCCTCGCCAAGCCCGGATGTTTCACCGGAGCGCGAGACCCGGTTGAATCGGCGGCGGCCTCGCGAAACATCCGTGGCTACGGCCTCGACGGGTCGAACTTCTTCCCGAGACCCTGCCAGCACCGGAAGTACTCGGCTTGCAGCTGCGAGGACGCCATCGCGAACCTTGTCGGGTGGATCAGGTTGCGCGTCTCAAACATGAACGCCATCGTGTCGCGGATCACCGTGGGTTTCGTCGTGTCGATCGTCGATGCCTTCTCGAACGTCTCGCTGTCCGGGCCATGGCCGGTCATGCAGTTGTGCAGGCTCGCGCCGCCCGGCACGAAGCCCGCAGCCTTCGCGTCGTACACCCCCGTGACGAGCCCCATGAACTCGCTTGCCACGTTGCGGTGGTACCACGGCGGGCGGAACGTGTGCTCCATCGCGAGGATGCGCGGCGGGAAGATCACGAAATCGATCGCATCGACGCCCGGCGTGTCGCTCTGCGACTGCAGCACGAGGAAGATCGACGGGTCGGGGTGGTCGTAGCTGATCGAACCGATCGTGTTGAACCGGCGCAGATCGTACTTGTAGGGCGCGTAGTTGCCGTGCCAGGCGACCGCGTCGAGCGGCGAGTGGCCGATCTCGGCCGACCAGAGGTTGCCGGCGAACTTGGTCACGAGTTCGAAGCGGCCTTCGCGGTCCTCGTACGCGGCGTGCGGGATCATGAAGTCGCGCGGGTTGGCGAGCCCGTTGGAGCCGATCGGCCCCATGTCCGGCAGACGAAACGGCGCGCCGAAGTTCTCGCAGACGTAACCCCGTGCCGCGCTGTCGGGCAACTCGACCCGGAAGCGCACGCCGCGCGGCACGACCGCGATCTCGTTCGGCTCGACCAGCAGGCGACCCATTTCGGTGGCGAGCAGCAGCCGCCCCTGCTGCGGCACGAAGAGCAGTTCGCCGTCCGAGTCGTAGAAGAAGCGTTCGGTCATCGACTGGTTGGCGGCGTAGACGTGAATCGCACAGCCGCTCATCGACGCCGGCTCGGAGGTTCCCGCCATCGTCACGAGACCCGCGACGAAATCGGTCGGCGCCGTCGGGATCGGCAACGGATCCCAGCGCAGCTGGTTGGGTGTGGTCGGTTCCGCGCCGAACTGGCTCACGATCCCGCCGTTGTCGATGCGATGAAACGGCAGGTGCACCGCCGATGGCCGGATGCGGTAGAACCATGTCCGGCGATTCGCGCCTCGCGGCGCGGTGAAGGCCGTCCCGGACAGCTGCTCGGCGTAGAGCCCGTACGGGCACTTCTGCGGCGAATTCTGGCCGACCGGCAGCGCACCGGGCAGCGCCTCGGTCGCGCATTCGTTGCCAAAGCCGCTCATGTAGGCAAGCGCCGCACCGTGCGACGCCGTGGTCGATTGCGGCGTGCGGCCGGCAGTGGTGATCGTGGCCATCGCGTGTCTCCCCGGAAGCCCTTCGGTTTACGCGGCGATGCCCTCGCGCGCGGCGGCCATCGCCTCCGCAAGCACGCGGGCATCGCCGATGTGGTTTGCAAGCAGCAGTACGAGCTTGGCGTTCACGAGCGCGCTTTGCGCGTCGGTGAGTCCGCGATGCAGGCCGATCAGCTTTTCGTAGAAATCGTCGGGCGCCGGCAGATTCGCTTCGGTGTTGAGCTCGGTCATCGTCCGCTCACAGGAAGGTTGCGTCAATCGTTGCAGGTCGCGTGCGCGATTGCCGCGCGCACCGCCCGGAGATCGAACGTCCGCCAGCGTGCGCAGACGTGCTGGTCCGGGCGCAGCAGGTACACGGTGCCGGGGCGGGCGTCGTAGCGCGTGGCGAGGAGCCCCTCGCAGTCCTCGATCACCGTCGCGCCCGACGTCGCGCCGCCACCGACCTGCACCACGTGGCAGGGGATCGGGGCAGCGGAGAGCGTGGCGATCGCGTCGGCCGGCAGTGCGCCGAAGGCGAGCAGCGTGAACGCTTCGCCGCCGACGTATCCGAGCAACCAGCTGTCCTGCGGACCGTTGACCGGCGCGTCGGCCGCCGGCGCACCCGGCACCATCGCGCCCGCGCCCTTGGCGAAGTCGGCATCGGCGTCCAGCGTGTTGAGCGGTGATGCCGTCAGGATCGTCGGCACCGACAACCGGCCGCTGTTCACGAGCTTGCGCGCGAACGGGTGCTTCTTCGCGAGCTCGAGCACGGCGTCGCGGAACGTGCACGACATCGCGCTCTTCGGCGTGATGAAGTCGGTCGCCCGTGCCGAGTTCAGGATGTTCTCGTCCGCGGCGAAGATGCGCTCGGCGTCGTAGCTGTCGAGCAGGGCCTGCGGCGCCTTGCCCGCGAGCACGAGGTCGAGCTTCCAGACGAGGTTGTCGGTATCCTGGAAACCGCTGTTGGCGCCGCGCGCACCGAACGGCGAGACAAGATGCGCCGCGTCGCCGGCAAAGATGACGCGCCCGTGGCGGAATTTCTGCATGCGCCGGCACTGGAACGTGTAGACGCTCGCCCACTCGATCTCGAACTGCGCGTTCTCGCCCAGCATGGCGCGCAGGCGCGGCAGGATTCTCTCGGGCTTCTTTTCTTCCTCGGGGTCGGCGTCCCAGCCGAGCTGGAAATCGATGCGCCACACGTCGTCCGCCTGCCGATGCAGCAGCACCGACTGACCGGGATGGAACGGCGGATCGAACCAGAACCAGCGCTCGGCGGGAAACCCGCTCCGCATATGGATGTCGGCGATCAGGAAGCGGTCGCGAAACACCTGCCCCTCGGTGTCGAGCCCGAGCAGATGGCGTGTCGGGCTGCGCGCGCCGTCGCAGGCGATCAGCCAGTCGCAGCGGAGCGCATACGGCCCGTCGGGCGTTTCGATCGCGAGTTCGACGCGTTCCTCACGCTGCCTGACGCCGACCACCTTGTTCTTCCAGCGCAGTTCAACGGCCGGCAGCTTCTGCAGCCGCTCGACCATGTACTGCTCGAGCCAATATTGCTGCAGATTGACGAACGCGGGGCGCCGGTGCCCCGTCTCCGGCAGCAGATCGAACTGGTATGCGAGCGCGTCGCGAAAGAACACCTTGCCGACACTCCAGCCAACCCCCTTGTCCACGATCTGCTGGCCGCAGCCCAGGCGGTCGAGGATCTCGAGCGCGCGCTTCGCGTAGCAGATCGCGCGCGAGCCGACGCTGACCGTCTCGTCCTCGTCGAGCACGACAACCGGCCGGCCACGCTGCGCGAAGTCGATCGCGGCGGCGAGACCGATCGGCCCGGCGCCGACGACGACCAGCGGGCGATGCGCGCCCCGCGCGTCCTGATCCGCGGAGCGGACATACGGGTAGACGGGATTGGTGTAGGTCTTCATGCGCTCAGCACGTTCGCGCGCGGGCGCGCGGACGGTCATCGGAGAAACGCCAGGCACCGCCGCTCATCCCTCCAGCGCCTCCCACATGTCCCGGTCGCGCTGCGCGGTCCAGATCCGCGGGTCGCGATACTCGGTCGCCTCGTCGTACGCACGCGAGACGTCGAACGGCAGGCAGTGATCGAAGATCACCCATTGCCCGAACCTCGGCTTCAGCGCCGCGTACGTTTCCTTGTAGACGGTGCGCAGGTCCTTGCCGGCCGCCGCGCCCCGCTTGACCGACTCGTACATCGCGGTGACGAACGCTCGCGTTCCGTCGATTCCGGCCTGCACCTGTTCCGGCGTCTGCAACGACGCACCGCGGCCGGGCACGAGCTTGCGCGCACCGAGCGCCGCGACCGCGTCGAGTGTCGCGGGCCAGTCGGTGAGGTACGCATCGCCGGTGTACGGCGTCGCGCCGTATTCGACGAGATCGCCCGAGAACAGGATCTTCTCCTGCGGCAGCCAGACGATCGTGTCGCCCTTCGTGTGCCCGCGGCCGACCTGCATGATCTCGACCTGCAGCTTGCCCAGCCACATCGTCATGTGCCGCTCGAACACGATCGTCGGCCACGTGAGCCCGGGCACGGACTCGACGGCGCGGAAGAGGCGCGGGAAGCGCTCGATCTCGCTATTCATGTCCGCCTCGCCGCGCTCGACGATCAGGTCGTACGTGTCGCGGCTCGCGATGATCTGCTCGGGCTTGTAGGCGGACGCTCCCAACACGCGCACGGCATGGTAGTGCGACATCACGACGTAGCGGATCGGCTTGTCGGTGACCTCGCGGATGCGACGGATCACGTCCTGCGCCATCACCGGCGTCGCCTGCGTGTCGATCACCATCACCGCATCGTCGCCGACGACGATACCGGTGTTGGGGTCGCCTTCGGCCGTGTAGGCGTACGCGTGGTCGGAGAGCCTGTCGAAGCTGACTTTCTTCTCTTCCAGGTCGGCCTGCGAGGCAAATTTCCTGTCGCTCATCGGATGGTCCCTCGGATCGCGGGCGGCGCGGGCCCCGGCGGTGGCGCCGCGAGGGCGCTAGGTTAACCGAAAGACACCGGGCTCCGACTCCGGCGTGCGCGGTGACCCGGTCCCCACGGCACGTCGTCGCGCATCCTTGCACGCACGCCGAGCCAGCGGATGTCGTGCAACCATGCACCTGTGGTATCGACGACGGGCGACCGGGTACACTGGCCCGCGGATCGCGACCGAGGCCGGGGGAAGCGGCGGCGCGCGAGCGCGGTCCCCGACCCCTCGCAAGCGCACGGAAGGCTCTCGATGAAGAACCCGTCCCTCTGCACGTGCACGTCCCCCACCGGCCGGCGGCGCGCGCTCGTGCGCTTGTCCGGAATCGGCATCGCCGCCTGTGTCCGCTCGGCCTCGGCTGCGGACAAGCGTAGCAAGATCGTGCAGCCCGCCAAGCCCGACGCAAAGGCTTTCATGGCCCGCGCATTCGAGATGCGCAGGCTCGCGATCGAGCGCGGCGACCAGCCCTACGGCGCCGTGGTCGTGCGCGAAGCGCGCATCGTCGGCGAAGCGGCAAGCGCGGTGATCGTCGCCGACGACCCGACCGCGCATGCCGAGATGGAAGCGATCCGCGATGCCGCACGGCGGCTGGGGACGCGCGACCTGTCGGGCTGCGAGTTGTACGGAACCTCGCGCGCCTGCCCGATGTGCGAGGCGGCCGCGTACTGGGCCCGTATCGCGAAACTGCGCTACGGTGCAGCGATTACCGACGCCGGCGCGCCGCAGCTCCGGTGAAAGGAAATCGGCGGTCCTCCGCCGGAGGACCGCCTGTCGATCGCGCCGTCAGTTCGCCGCGAAGCAGTAGAGCTTGCCCGCGCCGCCGGTCTTCACCAGCGCCGGGTCGCTGCAGCCCGCCGAGGGGTGCGACGAGTTCCACGACTGCGCCCCGGGGCTCGCGTCGAGGCCCATGCGGTCGTGGTGTCCGACCATCGCGCTGCCCTCGCCGCTCTTGGTCCAGTTGCCGCAGGTGCGGTCCTCGCCCTCGGGGAATGCGGTGCCGTCCGGCTTCGAGCCGGTCAGGATATCGTGCTGGTTCGGACCGGGTGGGTTATCGAGCCGAGCGAGGACCCGTTCCCCCTTCTCGGTAAGTCCTGTCTGGCGGTTGATGTTGCTGCCCATATGCAGTTCGTCCACGTTGCGGGCGACGACCACACCCTGCGCGTTCTGCCACGGCCCCTTGCCGATGCGATCGCGGGCATTGACCGCACCAGGGCCTTGCGTGCTGAGGTAGGCACGCCACGTCTTGTTGCCGGCGCCAACGGCGGTGGCGAGCGCCTGGCAGTGCTTGTCCGCACCTGCGAGACCGCCGAAGTCGGCACCCTTGCCCGACCCGACGCTGGTCACGAAGAACGTCAACTCCGCCGCCGACTGCGCGTGGGCGAGCCCGCCCGCGCCGATCGACAACGCTGCAAGGCAAACCATGCTAACGACACTGCGCTTCACCATTACTCCTCCATGGACTCGTTGGGACTGGGCGGGCCGGTCGGCGATCCGCCACCGGGCTCCGCCGCAAACATTACCTCATTCGCGATTATTCCGGCAGGGTCAACGCCGGAAAGGGACGGCGGACGTGCTGCCATGCGGCATCGAAGCTGCCCGGCGAGATCCGAATCGAGGGGACGCTACAGGCAAACATAGGCAGCGCGAGGCTCCGCGCGTCACGCCGGCCCCGCAAAAGGCCCATGGTTCGCGCAGGCTCGGTGGCAAGGGCCGCACCCGGCCGGGTGCGGCCCTGCTGCTGCGCCAACGGGGGTGCTACCGGCGCACGCCCGCCATACGGCCGTTAGCGAGCGTGCAGCCTTCGGTCGACGATCCGATGCTGACCGTTGAAGCGCGCGGTGAATCCGGAGATCGACCTCTCGATCTCGAACACGTTGAGCGTTCCGGTAACGGACCCGCCGCCCCCGCTTTGGCAGCTGATGGCACCATTGGCGATCTGCCCCATGTGGCCCGCCTGGCTGTACGTGCCGCTGACCGTGCACGTATCCCCACCCGATTGCAGCGACATCGTCACCGCGTTGCTCGCGAGATGCGTGATCGTGATGTTCCCGTCTTCCTCGTAATGTCCGTTGTCGCTTGCCAACGTGCAATTCGTCTGGTCGGAGATCCAGCCGCCGATGAAGCTCCCGCCGATGTTCTCGCCGCGCAACGGCTGGCGCGTGACCGACTTTTCGACCCGCGTTCCGTCGACCGTGTAGGTCATGGTCGCGTTCGTGCCGGAACTCGCATCGAACGTCAGCGTCCCGACCCTGCGCGGAACGACCGGCGCCGCGCTGAACAAACCGCCGAAATACGGCCCCGTGGTGGCGTACAGGTCCCCGGTGAAGACGTCGTGGCCCGCAGGTGCGCTGGACTGCAGATAGACGCTCGCGACAAACCACGTCGGCCTGCCGTCCGCGCCATAGACGAACAGATCGATGAACAACACATCTGCCTGCTGCAAGACCGCTGCGCCCCATCCCGACTCGGTCGAATTCCACCACTGGTCGGAGTAATTGGTCGTCGATGCCGCCCTCGCGGCACCCGTCGCGAGGACCGCGACGGAGAGGAGCGCAATCAATGCACGTCGAAGGATCTTCATTCTCGCCTCCGTTGACCTGATTGCGACATCAGGCTACAACCGCCGCACGGGCGCTGCATTGCCGTCGGTCAACAGGCGTTCACGCTCTCCGAAGGAAACTTGCGGGAAATCGACACCCACACTTACGCGGGATCCGGCAATGGTCGCGCACTGTACATCACACTCACCGGAAACATTGCCGCTTTGCGCGATTCGCGGCGAGCAAAACGCGCCCCAAGGCGAGGCCGCGGTCGATCCAGTGCAATCCTGTCGCCGTGTTTCCGGTTCGGCGCACCATTGCCGAAAGCGCTACGCGAGCTCGATCAATCGCCGGATGCTTTCCGGCGGCGTCACCGCACGGATCTTTCTCGGATCGTCGCCCTCCGCACAGGCGAACACACGCACTTCCCGGCCCTCGGCCAGCGTGTCCATGCCGCGCCGGATCACGTGCGCCAATACGAAGGTCTTGCGGCGCCACTCGGAGACCGAGGTCTCGACATCGATCTTGTCGCCGGGGCCCGCTGCGCGCAGAAAGCGGGCCTGCGCGTCGACGAGCGGCGTGCCGATCAACCCGGGCGCGTCGGCGATGTCGTTCCACCGCGAAACGCCGATCGCTGCAAAGAAATGCCACGCGGCCGCATCCATCCAGCGAAAGTAGTTGGGATAGAACACGATCCCGGCGGGATCGCAATCGCCGAACTCGACCGTGAAGTGCGTGAGATGCTTCCGGCTGGTCATGCGCTGGCTCCAAGGATCCGACGCGGCTGCACTACGGGGCGCATTCGGGCTCTCATGCGCGTCGGTTGCAGTTGCGATTTTGTGCTTTCCTGTGTGCGGTTCCCGTGTGCGGTTCCCGTGTGCGGTTCCCGTGTGCCTGCCGCAGCCAGCATAGCATTGCCGCCTCGCGCGACCCCCGAGGCTTCCACGAGGCAGGACGAGGCCTGCCGCTGCCGGCCCTTTTCCCCGCAGGTGCGGAGCGACCCGCCATGGCCCGCCGCGCCAGGCGCGCCCGACGAACGGATACAAATCGCAACATCGCTGTCCAACCGCCCAGCCCTTACTTCCCATAGACTTGCGCCTTTTCCATCGCAATCATCGTCGATGCAAGCCCGATTACTGGTCGTTCTCGCGCTGTTTGCGGCAGCCGCCGCGGTGACGCCGTCGCCGGCACACGCGCAAGGCACGTCTGGGATCTCCTCGCCCACCGCACGCGTAATCGTCAAGCTCAAGGCCCAATCCGCGCTGCTGCGCCAGCAGGCGCTGACCGTCGCGGCGACGCGAACCCTGCGCGCGCAGGCGCTCGGCCAGCGGCTGGGTATCGGGCTGACCGCGGGCGCGGCGCTGTCGGAACACGCGCAGGTCGTATTCGCGAACGGCATCACGTCGGGGGAGCTTGCGCAGCGGATCGCGAGAGAGAGCGACGTCGAATACGCGGTGCCGGACGAACGCCGGCGTGCGTTCGCCGCCCCGAACGACCCGCTCTATGGCGCAGGCGTTCCCGGCAACGGGCCGGCCGCCGGCCAATGGTATCTGCGTGCGCCGGGTGGCGCCGTGCAAGCATCGATCGACGTCGAGCCGGCGTGGGCGATCACGACCGGCAGTCCGAATGTCGTCGTCGCCGTGATCGACACGGGTGTGCGCGACGACCACCCGGACCTGCTCCCGATTTCCATGGGCGGCAACCTGTTGCCCGGCTACGACATGATCAGTGATCCGGCGTTAGCCAACGACGGATCGTCGCGGGACGGCGACGCTTCCGATCCCGGCGACTGGGTCACGGAATCGGAGACGAACGACGCCTTGAATCCCTTCTACGAATGCACGACGAAGGACTCCAGTACCGGCAGGTATGTCGCGCAAGACAGCTCGTGGCACGGCACGCAGGTGTCCGGCCTGATCGCCGCGCTGACCAACAACGGGATGGGCATGGCGAGCGTCGGGCGCAACGTCCGTGTGCTGCCGGTGCGCGCGCTCGGCAAGTGCGGCGAGGGCTTCGACTCCGACATCCTCGCCGGGCTGCGCTGGGCGGCGGGGCTTGCCGTGCCGGGGTTGCCGATGAACCCCACCCCGGCGCGCGTCATCAACACGAGCTTCGGTGGCGACGGCGCGTGCCCTTTGTCCTATCGCGATGCAGTGGCCGAATTGAATGCGGCGGGTGCCATCGTCGTCGCCTCCGCGGGCAATTCCACCGGCCATGCGGTGTCGGCGCCCGCCAATTGCAGCGGTGTCATTGCCGTGGCGGCGCTGCGCCATGTCGGCACCAAGGTCGGCTTCTCGGACCTGGGTCCCGAGGTCGCGATCAGTGCGCCCGGCGGCAACTGCGTCAACAGCGGGGCCGGCTCGGCTTGCGTCTATCCGATTCTCACGACGACCGACGCTGGCACGACGACGCCGGTCGGTCCGACCTATACGGACAGCTTCAATCCGACGCTCGGCACGAGCTTTTCCGCACCGCTCGTGTCCGGCACCGTAGCGCTCATGCTTTCAGCGCAACCATCGCTCACGCCGGCGCAGGTGAGGAATCTGCTGCAAGCCTATGCGCGCCCTTTCCCGAACACGGGCGGCGGCGCGGGCGACGGCACGCCCGTGCCCGTCTGCGCGGCGCCCTCCTTGCCCGGCGGCAATCAAATCGACCAGCTCGAGTGCTATTGCACGACCACGACGTGCGGCGCCGGCATGCTGGACGCGGGCGCGGCCGTGCGCGCCGCGAGCGGCAGGGCCGCGCCCGCCGCACTCAATGCCCAGGGGCTGTGGTGGAATGCGCCCGCCAATTCGGAGTCCGGCTGGGGAATCAACTTCGCGCACCAGGGCGACGTGATCTTCGCGACATGGTTCACCTACGACCTGACGGGCAAGGGCCGCTGGCTCGCGATGACCGCCAACAAGACGGGCGAGAACGTATACGGCGGAACGCTCTATGAGACGCGCGGGCCGGCATTCAGCGCATCGTCGTTCAATCCTTCGCTCGTGACCCCGTCCGCCGTCGGGTCGGCGACGATCGCGCTCACCAACGCCAACAATGCGACGTGGAGCTACACGGTCGATGGCGTCGCGCAGACCAAGGCCATCACGCGCCAGGCGTTCGGACCGCTGCCGACGTGCACATGGGGCACCGAGCCCAACCCGGCACGCGCAACCAACTACCAGGACCTATGGTGGAATGCGCCGGCGAACTCGGAGTCCGGTTGGGGAATCAACCTCACGCATCAGGGCAGCGTCATCTTCGCCACCTGGTTCACCTATGATACGGACGGCACGCCGATGTGGCTCGTAATGACGGCGAACGCCGTGACGCCGTTCGCTTACTCGGGAACGCTCTACCGCACGACGGGCCCGGCGTTCAACTCGGTGCCGTTCGATTCCAGCGCCGTGCGGTCCACGGCGGTCGGGACGGGCACTCTGACTTTCAGCGACGGCAACACGGGGACCTTCGCCTACACGGTCAACGGCATTGCGCGGACCAAGCCGATCACGCGACAGGTGTTCCGCGCACCCGGAACCGTCTGCCGGTAGCGGCCCGCGATCGCGCGCGAACCGGAGGAGACGTCGTGGAGTTCGAGACTCTGACGGTAATGCTGGAGGACGGCATCGCCCGCGTGAACCTGAACCGCCCGGACAAGGCGAACGCGATGACCCTGACGCTGTGGCAAGAGCTTCGGCGTGCGTTCGAATGGGTCGACGCAACCGTGGAGGCGCGCGTCGCCGTGCTCACCGGGGAGGGCAGGCACTTCACGTCGGGCATCGACCTTGCGCTGCTGGCCGGCGTGCGCGATGCGATCCGCGCCGACTGCGAAGGGCGCAGCCGCGAGAGGCTCCGCCGGCTCGTTCTCGACCTGCAGGACAGCGTGACGGCCATCGAGCGCTGCCGCAAGCCCGTGATCGCCGCGATCCACGGCGGCTGCATCGGCGGCGGCGTCGACCTCATTTGCGCCTGCGACATGCGCTTCGCCGCCAGCGACGCGCGGTTCGCGATCAAGGAAATCGACATGGGCATGACGGCGGACGTCGGAACGCTGCAGCGGATGCCGAGGCTCGTTCCGCCGGGCATCGTTGCCGAGCTCGCCTACACGGGTCGCATGTTCGATGCGGCGGAGGCGCGGGCTATCGGCCTCGTCAACCGAGTCTTCGATAGCCGCGAGGAGCTCCTTGCCGGTGTCGGCGCGCTCGCCGCGACGATCGCCGCGAAGTCGCCGCTCGCGGTGCGGGGCACCAAGGAAATGCTGACCTACGCCCGCGACCACACGGTGGCCGACGGTCTCAATCACGTAGCGACGTGGAATGCCGCGATGCTCCTGTCGAAGGACCTTCAGGAAGCGATGGAGGCAACGATCGCGCGGCGGCCCCCTCGCTTCGCCGACGAATGAGCCGGCGCTGCGCCACGCTTGCGCGCCTGTCGGCGAGCGTGGCCGGCTCTGCGGCAGTCCCATGGCGGTCGTCGCGCCCGCGATCGTCGGCGGCGAGCCCGGATGTTTCACCGGGGCGCGCGAATTTGGCGCGGTGGTTTGCGGCGTGGTGAAGTATCCGGGCTAGCCCTTCGGCCGCTTGTCGACGACGCGCTTTGCCTTGCCGACCGAGCGCTCGATGCCGCCTGGCGCGACGACCCTGACTTCCGCGCTGATGCCGATCAGCGACTTGACGAGCTTCTCGAGCCGCTCGCCCGCAACCTGCCCGTCCTGCTGGCCCGATTGCGGCGTGCGCTCCACCAGTACCGTGATCTCGTCGAGATTGCGCGGACGCGTCACCTCGATCTGGTAGTGCGGGGCGAGCACCGGGTCCTTGACGATCAGTTCCTCGATCTGCGTCGGAAACAGGTTCACGCCGCGGATGATCAGCATGTCGTCGTTACGACCCGTGATCTTCTCGATCCGGCGCATCGAGCGTGCGGTCGGCGGCAGAAGGCGCGTCAGGTCGCGCGTGCGGTAGCGGATCATCGGCAGCGCTTCCTTGGTGAGCGAGGTGAACACGAGCTCGCCCTTGGTGCCTTCGGGCAGCGCTTCGCCGGTCTGCGGATCGACAATCTCGGGATAGAAGTGGTCCTCCCAGACGGTAAGGCCGTCCTTCGTCTCGATGCACTCCTGCGCCACCCCGGGGCCGATGATCTCCGACAGGCCGTAGATGTCGATCGCGTCCATCGCGAGCTTGGCCTCGATCGCCTCGCGCATCGCCGGCGTCCAAGGTTCGGCGCCGAATATGCCGACCTCGAGCGACGAGCTGCGCGGGTCGACGCCCTGCCGCTCCATTTCCTCGGCGATCGCCAGCATGTACGAAGGCGTCACCATGATGATGTTCGGCTTGAAATCGGCGATGAGCTGCACCTGCCGCTCCGTCATGCCGCCCGACATCGGGATGACGGTCGCACCGAGCTTCTCGGCGCCGTAGTGGGCGCCGAGCCCGCCGGTGAAGAGGCCATAGCCGTACGCGACGTGGATGATGTCGCCGGGTCGCCCGCCGGCCGCGCGGATCGAGCGTGCCATCACCGTGGCCCAGGTGTCGATGTCCCTGGCCGTGTAGCCCACGACCGTCGGCTTGCCGGTCGTTCCGGAGGAAGCGTGGATGCGCACCACCTGCTCACGCGGCACGGCGAACATCCCGAACGGGTAGCTGTCGCGCAGGTCCGCCTTGGTCGTGAACGGGAACCTCGCGAGGTCGGAAAGCGTCTTCAGGTCGTCCGGCCGTACGCCCACCCGGTCGAACTTCTTCCGATAGGACGGGACGTTGTCGTACGCGTGCTTGAGCGACCACTTGAGGCGACCAAGCTGCAACGCGGCGAGCTCGTCGCGGCTCGCGCGCTCGATGGGCTCGAGATCGCCGGGTTCCGGTTTCTTGACGGGCATTCTCTCTCCTTCCAGCCACGTTCGCCCGGGTGCCATTGCAGCGGCCCGCGCGTTCCACATATTGTCGCCGACCTACTCCGCCGCCAGCTGCGCAGTCGTCTCGTCGATGACGTGCCCCTTGATGCGGTAGCTCTTGCCGCGGAACAGCGCAATCTTCTCGCCGCGCTGGTTCGTCACCTCGATATCGTAGACGCCCGTGCGGCCACTCAAGCTGCGCTCGTGCGCGTGCGCCGTCAGCACGTCGCGCTCGCGCGCCGGAGCCATGAAATCGATGTTGCAGCCGGATGCCACGGTGTTCAGGTTATAGCTGTTGCAGGCGTAGGCGAAGGCGCTGTCCGCCAGCGTGAAGATGAATCCGCCATGGCAGATCGCATGCCCGTTGAGCATGTCGGACCGCACCGTCATCGTCAGCGCGGCAACCCCCGGCGCGACACGCACGATCCCGATGCCGAGCGCCTTCGAAGCGGTGTCGCGCGAGTACATCGCGGTTGCGACCCGCTCGGCGAGCACCTGGGCGTCGGCAGGCGACAAGGCCGGATGATGCTCCCCCATGATCGTCCCCCTAGTCGGCGAGCCGGCCGCCGGTGGCGACACGGCGTGTGATGAGCGGCGATACGCGATAGCGGTCCTCGCCATAATGGCGGGAAAGGTTCAGCAGCGTCTCGCGAAGGTTCGCGACCCCGACAGCGTCTGCCCAGGCGAGCGGTCCGCACGGATAGTTGACGCCCTTCTGCATCGCGATGTCGATGTCGCGCGCACTCGCCACACCCTGCGCCGCAGCGTCGGCGGCCTCGTTGGCGAGCATCGCCACCGTGCGCATCACGGGCAACCCGGCGACATCGTCCACACGCGAAACGGCGATTCCCGCGGCCTGCAGCAGGCCGGCCGCACTCGCGTAGGCGGTATCGCCACATGTGTCGGCGCGCGCGACCGCGAGGCGCTTGCAGCTGCCGTAATCCTGCGCGAGATCGAACACGACCAGATCGCGGGCACCGGTCTGCACTGCGCGGGCCGTGGCGCTGCGCCCGTCGCAAAGCGCGAGCCAGCCGCCACCGACCGCGAGCGCGCCGGACGGAAGCGGCGGGTGCGAGTCACGCTCTACCACGGCGATGCCGCAATCTGCGAGTCGCGCGACGAGCCCCTCGGCCGGGCCAAGGCTGCCGTACTTGACGATCCGCTCCGGGTGCGCGCAAGCGGATTCGGTCGCGGGCTCCGGCGGCAGCGCGCCAGGCGTGTAGTCGTAGAAGCCGCGTCCGCTCTTGCGGCCAAGAAAACCGGCTGCAACCAGCTCGCGCTGATGCACGGACGGCGTGAAGCGCGGATCGTGGAAGTACGCTTCCCACACACTCTGGGTCACGGCGAAGTTCACGTCCTGGCCGATCATGTCCATCAGCTCGAAAGGACCCATGCGAAAACCGCCCGCCTCGCGCATCACCGCGTCGATCGTCGCGACGTCGGCTGCACGCTCGGCGAGCAGTCGCAGCGCCTCCGCATAGAACGGACGCGCGCAGCGGTTGACGATGAACCCTGGCGTGGACTTCGCGTACACCGGCAATTTGCCCCACGCCGCTGCGGTCGCGTGAATCGTTTCCGCCACCGCCGGTGCAGTCGCAAGCCCGCTCACCACTTCGACCAGCGGCATGACCGGCGCGGGATTGAAGAAATGCATGCCCACCACCCGGGTCGGATGGGCAAGGCCGGCGGCCAGCGCGGTAATCGAGAGCGACGAGGTGTTGCTCGCGAGGATCGTCTGCGGCGCCACCACGACTTCGAGCTGCCGCAACAGTTCGCGCTTCGTCGCCAGATCCTCGACGATCGCCTCGATCACGAGTTTGGCATTGCCACAGTCGCCCACCGTATGGATCGGCTCGATCCGCGAAACCGCAGCGCGCGCCACCTCCCCGGTGATCCGGCGCTTGTCGACCAAGGCATCGAGCGCGACCGCGATCGACTTCTTCGCCTGGTCGACCGCGTTCATCCTTGCGTCGAACATCAGCACGCGGTGTCCCGCGACCGCGGCCACCTGCGCAATGCCGGCGCCCATCGCGCCGGCGCCGATGACAGCGACGGAACTTTCGGAGGGCAGTGTCGCGCTCATCGCTCCGGTTCCTAGCGTCCGGTGAAGCGTGGCACGCGCTTGTCGATGAACGCGGCGACGCCCTCGCGGTAGTCCTCGCTCGCGCCCAGTTCGCGCATCAGGTCGCGCTCGAGGTCGAGCTGCGCCGCGAGCGTGTTGGCCGGGCTTTCGTACAACGCGCGCTTCGTTCGGGCAAGTCCGCGCGTGGGCGCTGCGGCGAAGTGCGCGAGCAGCTTGTCCACCGTCGGCACGAGCTCCGCATCGTCCACGCATTGCCAGATCAGGCCCCAGGCCGCGGCCTGCTCGGCCGAAAGCTTGTCGCCCAGCATCGCGAGGCCCATCGCGCGGGCGGTGCCGACGAGGCGCGGCAGGAAGTACGTTCCGCCGGTGTCCGGGATCAGACCGATCTTGCAGAATGCCTCGATGAAGCTGGCAGAACGGGCGGCGATCACGATATCGCAGGCGAGCGCGAGATTCGCGCCGGCCCCCGCCGCCACGCCGTTGACGGCGCACACGACGGGCATCGGCAGGCGGCGCAGCGTCAGCACCAGCGGCTTGTAGTTGCGCTCGACCGACGCGCCGAGATCGATCGGCGCGGCACCCGGCGCAACTGCGCGGTCGGAAAGATCCTGCCCCGCACAGAATCCGCGGCCCGCGCCGGTCAGCAGCAGCACGCGGACGGACGCGTCGGCCTCGATCTGCGCGAGCGCGCCGCGGACCTCGGCGTGCATCGCGTCGTTGAAGCTGTTCAGCCGGTCGGGCCGATTGAGTGTCAGCCGGGCGATGCCGCCAGCCATCGTGAACAGGATGTGCTCGTAGGCGATGGATTGGCGCATGGCGTCAGACGTGCATCCGGTGCTGCACCACGCGGAAGCGGTTGGCAACGAATGCAGCATCCGACAGCGCGGCGTTGGCTGCCGGGTTCGCCCCGGTCCCGTGGAAATCGGAGAACGCCGCCGACTGGTTGACGAACACGCCGCCGGTCAGATTGATCGAAAGTGCGACACCGGCATCCTCGGCGACTTCGATGGCGCGAACGATCATGTCCTGCCGCGTCGCGTAGATGGAAAGCGTAAGCGCGCCACAGCGCGATGCCGCGTCGCGCGCGATCGCGAGGCTCTCGTTCGTGTCCCTGGTCGCGATGACGAACGCGATCGGACCGAACCACTCGTCCAGGTACTTGTCGCGGTCGCTCGCCGCGAGCCTGATGATGAGCGGCGAGCGGATCGTCGCGTCGGGAAACTCCGGGTGCACGATCGGCCGGGAGTCGAGCAAGACCGAGCCCTGCCTGCGTGCCTTCTCGATCCGCTCGACGATACCCGGATTCTGCACCGCTCCCAGTATTTCAACGGCACGGGCCGGATCGGCGAGCAGCTTCTGCACGCCCTCGGCAAGCGCCTGCGCGACTTCCTCGAAGGACAGATGCCCGTCGGACGTGTCGATGCCGTCCTTCGGAACGTACAGGTTCTGTGGCGCCGTGCACATCTGCCCCGAGTAGAGCGAAAGAGAAAAGGCGACGTTGCGCACGAGCCCCTTGAAGTCGGACGCGCCGTCGATGACGACCTGGTTGACGCCCGCCTTCTCGGTGTACACCTGCGCCTGCCGCGCATGCTCTTCCAGCCAGCGGCCGTTCTGCGAGCTGCCGGTGAAATCGATGATCTTCACTTCCGGACGCAGTGCGAGCTTCTGCGCAACGTCGTCGCCCGGCGCGTGCGCGACCAGCGTGACGACATTCGGGTCGAAGCCCGCTTCCGCAAGCACCTCGCGCGCGATCTTTACCGTGATCGCGAGCGGCAGGATTGCGCCCGGATGCGGTTTCACGATCACCGAATTGCCCGTTGCGAGGCTCGCGAAGAGCCCGGGATAGCCGTTCCACGTGGGAAACGTCGACACGCCGATCACGAGCCCCGCTCCGCGCGGCACGATGCGGTAGTGCTTTTCCATGCGCAGCGGCTCGTTCTTGCCCTGCGGCTTTTCCCACCGCGCCGTCGCCGGAATGCGCCGCATCTCGTCCCAGGCATAGGTGACCGCTTCCAGACCGCGATCCTGCGCGTGCGGGCCGCCCGCCTGGAAAGCCATCATGAACGCCTGGCCGGTCGTGTGCATCACGGCGTTGGCGATCAGGAAGCTCTGCTTGTTCAGGCGATCGAGGATCTCGAGACAGGCGCCGACCCAGGCTTCCGGTCCCGCCTTGCGCCATCCGGCCTCCGCCAATCCGATCGCCGCGAAGAGCGCATCGACGTCGGCCTTCGGGTACGTGATGCCGAGATCGAACCCGTAGGGCGAGCGCTCGGAACCGACCTGCGCTGCGGTTGCCGCCTGATCGAGCGGAAACGGTTTGCCGCGGAAGGCTTCGAAAGCGGCCTTGCCCGCCTCCGCAGCGCCTTCTCCATAGACCTTGGGGCTCGGCGACTCCGGATACGGGCTCCAGTAGCCGCGCTCGACGATCGCCTGCAGCGCACGCTCGAGCGTTGCGCGGTGTTTCTCGAACAGCGGGTGCGACACGAAAGGCTCCTCCAGCGATTAATCGGAAAACTCTAGCACGGCATGCGGCAATTGGCGCATACGCGGCCCGGCCACCGCGCGCGTCACGTTCGCGACGTCGGCAGGCCGGCGTTCGGGCGACGCATTCGCACCGCGATGACCGCCGGGAAGGCTTCGCGCGCGCGACCGACCTGGCCGGGCGTGCCGCAGCCTGGCGCCTCAACCGGAGCCGGTCTGGTCGTAGTCGACGACGACCTTCGGGGTGACGGGATAGCTCTGGCACGACAGGATGAACCCGCGCGCCACTTCGTAATCCTCGAGCGCGAAATTGACGTCCATGTCCACTTCACCCTCGACCAGCTTGCACCGGCAGGTCGAACACACGCCGCCCTTGCAGGAGTACGGCAGCTCGATTCCGTTCGCGAGACCCGCATCCAGGATGTTGTCCCTGGTACGGTCGAGCACGAACATCTTGCGCGTACCGTCGATGATCACCGTCACTTCGCACTGCGCCTGGTCGGGCGGCACCGGCGCAGCGACGTGCGTGTGCTGCGGGATCGACGCCGCGAACCGCTCGATCCGTATCTGCGACTGCGGATATCCGCGCGAGCGCAGCGCGTCGCCCACCGCCTGCATCATCCCGTTCGGCCCGCATACGAACACCGCGTCGACGTCGGAAAGAGGCGCCCAGTGGTCGAGCAAAGCCAGCGCGCGCGCGCAGTCGATGCGTCCATGCAGGAGCTCGATCTCCTGCGCCTCGCGTGAAAGCACGTGCACGAGGTTGAAGCGTGTCAGGTACAGGTCCTTCAGCGCCGCGAGCTCCTCGCGGAACATCACGCTGCCGGACGCCCGGTTCCCGTAGAAGAGCGTGAACTGCGCGTGCGGTTCTGCTGCAAGCGTCGTCTTGACAAGCGACAGTACCGGCGTGATCCCGCTGCCGGCGGCGAACGCCACGTAATGCCGACCCGCGGCCGGGTCGAGCGGGACGTTGAAGTGCCCCATCGGCGGCATGACGTCGAGCGCGTCACCGGGTTTCAGGCGCTCGTTCGCCCAGCTCGAGAACACGCCGCCCGGGCAGCGCTTGACCGCAATGCGCAGCACGCCGTCCTGAACGGCGGAGCAGATCGAGTACGAGCGGCGCACGTCCTGCCCGGCGATGTCGGCGCGCAGCGTCAGATGCTGTCCCTGCTGGAATCGGAACTGATCCCGCAGCGCGTCCGGAACCGCGAAGGTGATCGCGACCGCATCGCGCGTCTCGCGCTCGACGCTGGCGACCGGCAGCCGATGAAACTTGCTCATCAGAACGGCTTGAAGTAGTCGAAAGGCTCGCGGCAAGCCTCGCAGCGGTACAGCGCCTTGCACGCAGTCGAGCCGAACTGTGCGAGCAACGTCGTCTGCGTCGCACCGCAACGCGGACACGGCACGACCGCTTCCGTGCGGCGTCGCGGGCTCAGGCCGCGCACGTCCACGCGTTGCGGCGTAACGGCGCCGGGCGGCGCGATTCCGAACTCGCGCAGGCGGACTTTCGCTTCCGGCGCGATCCAGTCGGTGCTCCACGGCGGCGACAGCCGCGTTTCGATGCGCAGCGCCTGCACGCCGCGGCTTTCCAGCGCCTCGCGGATGCCTGCCATGATGAGGTCGGTGGCCGGACAGCCGGAATAGGTCGGCGTCACCGCGACGACCAGCACCTCGCTGTCCCACGCAAGGTCGCGCACGATGCCGAGCTCGACGATGGAGACGACCGGGATCTCCGGGTCCGGGACGCCTGCGAGCGCGGACCAGAGCGCGTCCATCGGCGGACGCACTCCCCGTTCGGCCGCGGCGCGTGCAGCGGCGTCGGCGGTGGCTGCAATCGCGTTCTGTTCGGCGGTCGTCATCGGCTCACCAGCGCGCGTCCGGATAGGCCCGCTGCAGGAACTGCATTTCCGCGAGCAGGTAGCCCAGATGCTCGGTGTGCACACCGGCGCGGCCGCCGGGCGAGCGCGTGCCCTGCATGTAGTCGCCCGCCGGTCGGGTCAGCGTCGCCTCGGACAGCACGGCGTCGATCGCCGCGTCCCACGAAGGCTTGAGCGTGCGCGAGTCGACCGCAACGCCGGCCCCGGCCAGCGAAAGCTCGACCGCGTCGGGCGCGAACATTTCGCCGGTGTAGGTCCACAGGTCCTCGAGCGCCGCCTGCATCCGGCGATGCGACTCGTCGGTGCCGTCACCCAGCCGGATCACCCAATCGGCGGAACGCTCCGCGTGGTAGGTCGCCTCCTTCTGCGCCTTGGCGGCGATTTCCGCGATGCGCGCATCGGCCGAACCCGCGAGCCCGCGCAGCAGCAGCACGTGCGCCTGGTCGAAATAGAACTGCCGGGCCATCGTGTCGGCATAGCTGCCGTTCGGCTGCTCGGCGAGGAGCAGGTTGCGGAACTCGCTCGCGTCGCGGCGATACGCCAGCTGGTCCTCGTCGCGGCCCTTGCCCTCGATCCGCGCCTCGACCTCGCCGGCGTACGCATACCAGAGCCGTGCCTGCCCGAGCAGGTCGAGACCGACGTTGGTGAGCGCGATGTCCTCCTCGATCACCGGCCCCTTGCCCACCCACTCCGACAGGCGCTGGGCGAGAACGAGGTCGCTGTCCGCGAGGCGCAGCAGATACTCGAAGCGTTGCGTGTCGGTGTGCATGCGCCGTGGATCCGTTTTTGCCGCCGCAGTGCGGATTGCATGGCCACAATCCGGCCACGCAGCGCGCGTTGCGTCAGATGTGCTTCACTTCGTCCGGCATGGGAAAAAAGGTCGGATGCCGATAAACCTTGCTGTTCGCGGGCTCGAACAGCGGTTCCTTGTCGCCGGGCGACGAGGCGACGACGTCCGCCGAGCGGACGACCCAGATGGAGACACCCTCGTTGCGCCGGGTGTAGACGTCACGCGCGTTCTTCACCGCCATTTCCGCGTCGGGCGCGTGCAGGCTGCCGACGTGCTTGTGCGCGAGCCCATGCTGCGAGCGGATGAAGATCTCCCACAACGGCCATTCCTTGCTCATTCCAGCCTCCGCATGACCTCGACTCTGCGCACCGATCGCGCTCCCGCTCGTTCCCCAACCACTGTCGCGCCGCGCCCCGGCGCCCACGCGCGCGGCGAGGCTGCCTATGCCGCTTCCCTCGAGCGACGCGCCGCCTTCTTCTCCGCATAGGCGACCGCCGCGTCCCGCACCCACGCGCCGTCCTCCCACGCCCTGACGCGGGTCCGGAGGCGGTCGCGGTTGCACGGCCCGTTGCCCTTGACGACGCGATAGAACTCGTCCCAGTCGATCGCGCCGAAATCGTAGTGACCGCGCTCGGCGTTCCATTTGAGCTCGGAGTCGGGCACCGAGATGCCGAGGTAATCGGCCTGCGGCACCGTCTGGTCGACGAAGCGCTGGCGCAGCTCGTCGTTCGACAGCAGCTTGATCTTCCAGAGCATCGACTGCGCGCTGTGCACGCTCTCCGCATCCGAGGGACCGAACATCATGAGCGAGGGCCACCACCAGCGATTCAGCGCGTCCTGCGCCATCGTCTTCTGTGCGGGCGTGCCGCGGCACATCGCGATCATGATGTCGAAGCCCTGCCGCTGATGGAACGATTCCTCCTTGCAGATGCGGATCATCGCCCGCGAATACGGGCCGTAGCTGCAGCGGCAGAGCGGAATTTGGTTCATGATTGCCGCGCCGTCGACGAGCCAGCCGATCGCGCCGATGTCGGCCCAGTTGAGCGTCGGGTAATTGAAGATCGACGAGTACTTGGACTTGCCGGCGTGCAGGTCCTCGATCATCCGGTCGCGCGACACGCCGAGCGTCTCGGCGGCCGAATACAGGTAGAGGCCGTGGCCGCCTTCGTCCTGGATCTTGGCCATCAGGATGGCCTTGCGCTTGAGCGACGGCGCGCGCGTCACCCAGTTGCCCTCCGGCAGCATGCCGACGATTTCCGAATGCGCGTGCTGCTGGATCTGGCGAATCAGCGTGCGGCGATACGCATCCGGCATCCAGTCCTTCGGCTCGATGCGGATGTCGGCGTCGATGCGCGCCTGGAACGCATTCTCCTCGGGCGTCATCTCCCCCGCGTCCTGCACCTTGCGAACGCCCGTATCGACCATTTGTGCGTACATCGCCTGTCTCCTTCGCCCTGCCAAGACGCTGGCGCAGCGTACACCCCTCGCCCGTCCGTGAAACGATACAATTTTTTGTTGAATGATGTAAAGCCTGTATCATTTCGTCCGATCCGCTACGCCATGCCACGCACCGCGTCCAATGTTCCCGTGGGAAAACCGGATTCGGCGATCGGCCGCTGGATACGCCGTGCGCTCGCGACCGATCCGCCGCGGGCACGCTCGCTGATCGTCACCGTCTGGGGCGACTCGCTCGCCCCCCATGGCGGCGAGGTATGGCTTTCGGCACTGATCCGCCTCGTCGCCCCTTTCGGCTGCAACGAGCGGCTGGTGCGCACGAGCGTCTTCCGCCTCGCACGCGACGGCTGGCTCGCCGCGACGGCCGCCGGACGCCGCAGCCGGTATCGCCTTACGGCCGCCGGAGCGCACCGCTTCACCTTGGCTTATCGCCGCGTCTACACCTCGCCGTCGCTGTCGTGGGACGGCACGTGGGAAGTCGTGCTGCTGCCCGAGGCGCTGGGAGCGGCGGCGCGGCGCACGCTGCGCGAAGAACTCGCGTGGGAAGGCTTCGGCGCGCTCGCGCCGGGCGTGCATGCGCGACCGGCGCGCGGCGGCGGCGACATTGCGCAGGTGGCGGCGGCCCACGCGGCGCGGGCCGGACTCACGATGTTCGCGGCACAGGACTTTTCCGCGGCGCCGGCAGGAACGCTGGCCGATCGCGTCCACGCGGCCTACGACCTCGGTACGCTTGCCGGCGAATATCGCCGGTTCCTCGCGCGCTTCACCGGCGTCGTCGACGCCTTCCGCCGCGATGCTGGCGATCCGGAGCAGGCGTTCGTCGTGCGCACGCTGCTCGTGCACGAATACCGCCGGGCGCGGCTTCGCGATCCGCAACTGCCGCTCGCGCTGCTGCCGCACGACTGGCCGGGCGCCGCCGCGCATGCGTTGTGCCGCGATTTCTATCGACTCGCGCAGCCGCTTGCCGAGTCCTTCCTCGAACACTCGCTCGCGCTGGACGGCGACGCGCTGCTGCCGGCATTGCCGGAGTTCTACACGCGCTTCGCCGATGCGTGAAGACACCGCACGCATCGCTGCCGCACGGGTCCGCTCCGCCGCTACCGCCCGACCATCGCCAGCACGTCGGCCTTGAGGAAGCGCTCGACCACCAGCATGAACGCGATCGACGGTACCAGCAGCAGCAGCGCGGTGATCGACGCGATCTGGTAGTTGCCGCCCATGCTGGCGTTGAACATCAGAAGCGGCAGCGTCGTCACGTCGGGCACGCCGACGAAATACGTGCCGGTGAACTCGTCGAGCGATTCGAGGAAGACGAAGATCGCGCTTGCCATCAAGCCCGGCAAGGCGAGCGGGAGCGTGATCGTCCGAAAGCAGGCCCATGGGCCAGCACCCAGATTGCGTGCCGACTCCTCGAGCGAAGCGTCGACGGCGGCGAATGCCGCGGAGGCGATCCACACCGCGAGCACGAGCCCGTGCGCCGCGTGCACCAGCACGACACCCGTCACCGTGCCGTTGAGGCCGATCTCGTAGAAGATCCGCGCGATGTTCACGTAGATCGGCAGATTGGGAACCGCCTGCGGCAGCAGGAACAGCAGCAGGATCGCGCCGCGCCAGGGCAGCCGCAGCCGCGCGAGCGCGTAGCCCGCCGGTATCGCCACCGCGAGACTCACCGCCACGGTCAGCACCGCGATCCAGACGCTCGTTGCAAGCGAGGCGAGCGCGTTGCCGCGCGGGCTGAACACGCGCTGCCAGAACGTGAAGCCGAATTCCGAGGGCAGCTTGTGCGGAAAATACCAGCGCTCGGCGAACGCCCACAGCACCAGGTTGGCGAGCGGGCCGAAGATCAGGAACGCGAGCATAGCGAGCGCCGCCGCGCGAAAAGCGGCCTGCGCGAGCCCCAATCCCGGGCGCGTCCAGAGCGGTGCTGCGGCCGTTCCCATCAGCCCCGCTCCGCGTGCGCGACCGCATGGCGCAGGTAGAACCACGCGCCGCCCGCCGCGAGGATCAGCGACAGCAGGCAGAGCGCGTTGGCCACCGCGTAGTCCGCATGCGTGTTGATGCGATAGGCGATGTCCACGGTGATCATCGTCGGCGAATTGGGATTGATCATCAGCGGCACCGACAGCACCGACAGCATCGTGACGAACGAGAGCACGATCCCGACCAGCAGCGTGCCGCGCACCTGCGGCAACACGATGCCTCCCAGCACCCGCCAGCGCGGTGCGCCGAGATTGCGCGCGGCCTCGATGTACTGGCGGTCGAGCGAGGCCATCGCGCCCGCGAGCAGCAGCGTGACGAACGGCGCCTGCTTCCAGACGAACGCGACGACGATGCCCCGCCAGTCGAGCACACTCTGCGCGGCGAGCGGCTCGATCAGGCCAGACCCGATCAACACGTGGTTCAGCATGCCGTTCTTCGCCAGGAACGTGCGCATCACCTGCGCGGTGACGATGAACGGAATGAACAGCGGCCAGCGGTAGAGCCAGCGCAGGATCGCCACCGCCCGCGGGTTTTCGCCGAGCGTCAGGTAGCCGGCGATCGCGATCGCCACCAGCGCGATCAGCGCGGAGGACAACAGCGTTATCGCGAGCGTGAAAAGCAGGTCGGTCGTGTAGAGATCGAACGACTTCGCGAAGTGCTCGAGTGTCGCACCGCCGTCCTTGCCCCGGAACGCGGTCGCGAACGACAGCCCGAGCGGAACCAGGAAGAACAGCACGACGATGACGAGCGCCGGCATGACGAGCAGCAGCGCGGGGAGGTGGCGCGAAAACGCCGCGCCCGGCGGCGCCGCTACCGCCGCCGCCTCCTTCCCGACATCGCGTCCGTCAGTCATCGTTTCAGCGGAGTGGCGGCAGTGCAAGAGCGCGGCGGCCGCATCGCAGCCGCCGTGCACGCAACGCCATCACAGAACTACTTCAGCACGACCCGCTCGTAACCCTCGACGATGTCAGTGAAGTATTCGGACAGCGGGAAAGGTCGGCCGTATTGAGCGAGGCTCTGCGGCGAGATGTCGGTGAAGAGCTTGTTCCATTCCGCCGGCGCGAGCTTCGACTGCACGTACTGCGGATCGATGCCCGGATACCAGTTGAACTGCTTGACGATGCCCTCGGCCTGGATCTCCGGGCTCTCGGCGAAGTCGACGAACTTCTTCGCCAGCGCGGCGTTCGCCGCCTTCGCCGGGATCACGTAATACATCGGCTGCCCGGGCAGCCCGGGCTGCGGCAGCGTGAGCTTGACCTTCGGGTTCATCTTGCCCTCGGCCTGCCATGTGTAGAACATGTCGACCCACACCGGGCCCATCGCGATCTCGCCGCGGTTCAGCATGTCGAGCGTGCCGGCGTTGCCCGGCGTCATCACGACATATTGGTTGAAGTCCTTGAGGCTCGCGAGCGACTTGTCGATCTGCGCCTTGGTCGCCGGATCGTACGGGCCCTTCTCCAGCTTGTCGCCGATTCCGCTGTTGGCGCCGACCCAGCCCATGACGAACCCGACGCCCGACATGCCGCCCTTGACGCCGTTGTAGCCGAACTGCTTCGGGTTCTTCTTCACCCAGTCCGACAGCTCGGCGAACGAATTCGGCGGGCTCTTGACGAGGTCCGGGTTGTACGCGAACGCGATCTGGCTGTGGAACATCGGCAGCACGTAGCCGTCGACGTTCGCGCCGAGCGCGTTCTTCGCGGAGTCGCGGGATACGAGCTTGCCGGCGGCCACGTCGTTGCGATAGGACAGCAGCAGGTTTTCCTTGACCATGGTCGCGGCGCCGCGCTGGTGGACGACGGCGACGTCGGTGTCCCACGCGGCCGTGCCGGCCTTCTGCTGCGCCGAGAGTTTTTCGTAGATCTTCTGCGAGCCGGCATCGCCCGGACCGGTGCCGACCGCACGCACCTTGACGCCCGGATTCAGCTTCTCGAACTTTGGCCCGAGGTAGTTGTTCACGTAGTCGACCATGTTCTGGTCGCCTGCAGTGATCACGTTCAGCGTGGTCTGCGCCGAGACGGGCAGCACCGGGACGAGCGCGGCAACCGCGAGCGCGGAAAGCAAACGGCGAAATCGCATGGAATCCTCCTTGGCTTGGGGTCAGGCGGGTGACTTCTCGCGCGGGAACAGCATCAGACTCTCGCGCGAAACGATGACCGTGGCGGCGGCACCTTCCGCCAGCCGGTCCACGGCGTGAACCCAGACATCCGCGTTGGCCGTGCGGACGCGGTAGCGGTAGCCCTGGCCGACGTAGTAGGCCTGTGCGACCGTGCCGCGCAGTTGCAGCGCTCCCGGCGGCGCCGGGCCGCCGTTCGCCGCGAGCCGCGCCGCGTCGGCACGGAAATGCGCACGCATCGACGTGCCTTGTGCGACCCCGTCGGCAGGCACCAGCGAACCGTCGCTGCGCAAGATGATGTCGAGCCCGTTGTCCGCGCCCATGAAGCCGGCCACGAACGGCGAGCTCGGGCGGTGGAACACGTCCTCGGGCGGCGCGTACTGCACCACGCGGCCCGCGTCGATCACGGCAATGCGGTCGGCGAGCGTCAATGCCTCCTCGCGATCGTGCGTCACGTAGACCGCGGTGATGCCGATGCGTTGCTGCAGCGCGCGCAACTCGTGCCGCAGGTCGAGGCGAACCTTGTAATCCAGGTTCGACATCGGCTCGTCCAGCAACAGCACCGAGGGGTTGACCGCGAGCGCGCGACCGAGCGCGACGCGCTGGCGCTGCCCGCCGGAGAGCTGCGTGACCGCGCGCGGACCGAAACCGTCGAGCTGCAGCAACGCGAGCAGTTCCTTGACGCGGACCTCGATCCGCTCGCGCGGCTCGCCCCGCATCTTGAGGCCGTAGCCGATGTTGGCGGCGACGTCCATGTGCGGCCACAATGCGTACGACTGGAACATCATCGCGGTCCCGCGCTTTTCGGGCGGCAGGCCGACGATGTCGCGGCCGGCGACGCGGATCGCCCCGGACCTGGGAAGGACAAATCCCGCAATCGAGCGCAGCAGCGTGGTCTTGCCGCAACCGGAACTGCCGAGCAGCGCCACCATCTCGCCTTGCGCGACGTCGAGGGACACGCGGTCGAGGACTGTCGTGTCCCCATACGCGACGCTGACCGAATCGATCTCGAGGTACGGGGCGGGCATGCAGGCTCTGGCGCGCAGTGAACGGCGGAGTGGCCGCAGCATGACGCGGTTGCCAGGCGCTGACAACGGGGACGCTGTGGTGCAACGCAGCAATCGTTGCCCCGTACGGCTGGGCGAGAACGCGAACGGCGGTGCCGCACGCGCGGTCGGCGCGAAGTCGGCTATGCGAGGGCTTTGGCCAGCACGAAGTCGTCCATCACGAATCCGCCGCCGATGTCCACGATGACCGGCTCGCGCACGACGAATCCGCACCGCTCGTAGGCCGCAATCGACTTCGCGTTGCGTTTGTTGACGTTGAGCACGATGGTCCGGCAGCCCGCACCCCGCGCGGCCTGCTCGACATGCTCGATCAGTCGTCGCCCGATGCCACGGCCGTGCAGCGCGGGCAGCACGTAGAGCTTGTCGAGCTTCATCGTCGCAGGCTCGCTTGCGGGATACCACGCGGCAAAGCCGACCGGTTCGCCATCGCTCCGCGCGATCGCGATGCCTGCATGCGGCGTCTCGAGCAGCGAGGAAAGCGCGGCGGTCGAGTAGCCGTTCGCCAACATGTAGTCGATCTGCGCGACGGTAATGATCCCGGGATAGTGCTGCCTCCAGATGACGTCGGCCAGCCGCTGCACGGCAGGCAGCTCCGCGGGGCCGCAGGGATCGATGCGCAGCGCTGGCAACGTGATGGTCTCGGATGCGATCCGGGTTTCCAGATTAGCATGGCCGCGAGGCCGACCGAATTGCGCCGGCGACCCCTGTAGAATGGCGCGCGCGGCGCGGAAGCGCCTCTTCCCGCCTCGCTCATTGGCCGATGACGCCAGCCGTCGATCCCCCTCGGACCCCGACTGCGCCCGATCCTTCCGGCGTGCCGGCCCTTGCGCGCCTGCTGGTCGACCCTTCCGCCGAATCGCTCGAGCGGGCGCTGGCCGCGCACGCGGTCGGGCCGCCGGAAAACCCGGCCGCCTCACTCCTCCGAGGCGAACTCGCGCGCCGGCGCGGCGACTTCGCCACCGCGTCGCGGCTTCTTGGCGACGCGCTCTCCGCACTCCCCGACGTACTGCCGGCGTATCACAGCGCGGCGATGGCGGAGGTCGCGCAAGGGCACCGCGACGCGGCGCGCGCGCTCTGGCGCGAGCTCGTTCTCCGCGCTCCGGACGATCGCTTCGCGCGCTACCAGATCGCGCTCACCTTCCACGAGGAAGGCGACCTCGCGCAAGCGCTTTACTGGTACGACCAGCAGGTCGCGCGCCATCCGGATACCGTACAGGCGTGGCACAACTTGGGCTCGTGCGCGCAGGATCGCGGCGACCTCGCGCGAGCGGTCACGGCGTTCCGCCGGGCGGTCGCGCTCGACCCGCGCCGCTACACATCGTGGATGGCGCTCGGCGGCGCGTTGCGCGCCAGCGGGGACAACCGCGGGGCCATCGACGCCTGGCGACAGGCGCATGCGCTGCAGCCCTCCGATCCGCGGCCGCTCAGGCTCGCCGCAGGCGCGTGGGGCGCCGAAGCGGAACTGCTGCCGGCCATCGAAATGCTGGACGGCGCGATCGCGCTCGCACCGGACGATCCGACGCTGCGCTGGCACGCGGGCTCGCATTTGAGCAACCTCGGGCTTCATGACCAGGCGCTCTCCCGGTTCCGCGAAGCGGCCGAGCTCGCTCCGCAGGACGGCCAGTTGGGAAGCCTCGTGCTGCTCGAGATGCAATACGAACTGCACTTCGCATCGCGGGAGCGCCTGGCGCGAGAGCACTGGGCTTGGGGCGAGCGTTATGCCGCGCACCTTCCGCGCGTCGATGGCGTGCATTCGCGCGCGCGCCGACCGGAGGCCGCCGATCGGCTGCGCATCGGATATGTCTCGCCGCGCTTTTCGATCGGACCGCTCGCGAACCTGTTCCTGCCCGTGCTGCGGGCTCACGATCGCCGTCGCTTCCACATCACGCTGTATTCGGCGCACGACCACGACGACGACGTCGCGCGTGCGATGCGCAACGCATGCGACGCGTGGCGCACGCTGCCGGCGGATGACGACGAGGCCGCGCGGCTCATCGCCGCCGACCGGCTCGACCTGCTGATCGACCTCGCGGGCCACGCGCCAGGCAACCGGCTCACGGTGCTCGCACGAAAGCCGTCGCCGGTGGCGGCGAGCTGGCTCGACTACTTCGAGACGACCGGCGTCGAGGCGATCGACTACCTGATCAGCGATGCCGTCCACACGCCGGAGTCCGACGCGTCGCATTTCCGGGAACGTCTTGCGCTGCTGCCCGTGTGCCGGTTCGTCTACGCGCCCGTGGTGCCGCCGCCGCGCTCACCGGCGCCGGTGCGGCAGAACGGTTTCGTCACCTTCGGCTCGTTCAATCGCCACGCGAAGATCACCGCGGGCACGCTCGCGCTGTGGAAGGACGTGCTCGGCGCCGTTCCCGGGTCGCGCCTGCGTTTGCGCGCGAACGCGTACCGGGGCGCAGGCACGGTCGCTTGGGTGCGCGAACGCTGGGCTGCGCTCGGCATGCCGGTCGAGCGCATCGACTTGCTGCCCTATCTGCCACTCGCGCAGGCGATCCACGACTACGCGAACGTCGACATCGCGCTCGACACGTTTCCGTACAACGGCGGCATCACGACATGCGATGCGCTGGCGATGGGCGTTCCCGTGATCGCCCTCGTCGGCGACCGGATGATCGCGCGGCAGAGCGCTGCGCTGCTCGGTGCCGCGCAGCGACCTGCTTGGATCGCCGCGGGTCTGCCGCAGTACGTGGACATCGCGCAGGATCTTGCGCACCCGGGTCGCCTGCAGCAGGAACGCGATCGGCTATGGCGCGAGTTCCCGCGCACGCCGCTCTGCGACGTGCCAGGCTTCGTCGCGGCATTCGAACGAGCCTGCCGGCGCTTGGTCGAGCTCGGTCCTTGCGATCGGGCGGGCGGCACGCCCGGACCGTTGCGACTCGACTGACGTCGACGACACGGCAGCTCGTCATCGACTGACCGTGACATGCGCGACTTCGGGCCGCGGTAGAATTGTAGCCGTCCGTCCCTCGTTGTCCTGCCGCCTTCCGAAGCGTCCTGCACGAGCCGTTCGGCGCGGTCGCATGCTCCTTGCCCTCAAGATCGACGTCAATTCGCTGCGTGGCACCCGCGAGGGCGTGCCACGCCTCCTCGAGCTGCTTGCGCGCCACCGCGCAGGCGCGAGCTTTCTGTTCAGCCTGGGACCGGACCACACCGGCCGCGCGATCAAGCGGGCCTTCCGGCCGGGCTACGCGAACAGGGTGCAGCGCACGCACGCCGTGTCGCACTACGGCGCACGCTCGCTTCTCTACGGAACGCTGCTGCCGGGCCCGGACATCGGCCGGCGCGCAGCCGACGTGATGCGCCGCGTGCGCGACCAGGGCTTCGAGACCGGCATCCACAGCTACGATCACGTGTGCTGGCAGGACGGCGTCACTGATGCCAACGCCGCATGGACGGCAGCCGAGATGCAGCGCGCGGTGGACCGCTACGGCGAGATCTTCGGCGAGCCGCCGCGTGTGCATGCCGCCGCCGGCTGGCAGATGAACGTGCACGCGTTGCGGCTGACGCAACGGCTCGGCTTCGACTACTGTTCCGACGGCCGCGGCGCCTATCCGCACCTGCCGGTGTGGAATGCCGAGCTGATCCGCTGCCCGCAGCTGCCCACGACGCTCCCGACGATCGACGAACTGCTTGGGCGCGACGGTGTCGACGAGGGCAGCGTCGCCTCACAGCTGCTGCAGATCACGCGCGATCCGGTTGCCGCGGGCCACGTCTACACGCTGCAAGCGGAGTTCGAGGGCATGAGGCTCCTGCCCGTGTTCGAGCAACTGCTGATCGGCTGGAAGGCGCAGGGCTGGTCGCTCGTGCCCCTGCGTGCGCATTTCGAGGCCGTCGAACCGATGGCGCTGCCGCGTTGCGAGGTCGGTCGCGGAACCGTCGCCGGACGCAGCGGGACCGTGCTCGTGCAACGCGACGAATTCCTGGCCCACGTCGGTCTCGACCCGGCGGCGCCCCCGCCCGACCGCATGACAACCCCCTCCAATGAGGCACTCGATGCCTGGACCGCAAATCGCTGATTTCTCGTTGCCCTCGACCGGCGGCACGTTCACGCTCTCCGCGTACAAGGGCCGCCCGGTGGTGCTCTACTTCTATCCGAAGGACAACACGCCCGGGTGCACGACCGAGGGCGCGGACTTCCGCGACCGGCACAAGGCGTTTACGAAGGCCGGTGCGGTGATCGCGGGCGTCTCGCGCGATTCGCTCAAGTCGCACGAGAACTTCAAGGCCAAGCTGGGCTTCCCCTTCGAACTGATCTCCGACCCGGACGAGGCGCTATGCGCCCGATTCGGCGTCATCAAGATGAAGAACATGTACGGGAAGCAGGTGCGTGGCATCGAGCGCTCGACGTT
>CAVQXW010000007.1:0-78209 GCA_963718025.1 uncultured beta proteobacterium
GCGGCATTCGGCCTTCCCCGCGCACGGCCCCCATGGGCAAGAGGGCGAAACGCAATCCTAGCCGCTCCGCGGACTGTGCGGCATTTGTTGCGCCGCACATTGACCTCCCGAGAAAACAAACATAGGATTCAAACGAACGTTTAATTCTGCCGGATGGCGCCGACCGGATGCCCATGGAGGGGTTCCGCGGTTCTGTCGCCCGTCAGTGGAGGCGCAATGCGCAACGACAGGACGGGCGGAGCGGTCATACCCATAGCCGAGGCGCGCAGTGCCGGAGCTACCAAGGGGCGGATCCTCGATGCCGCCGAGGCGCTCTTCATGGAGCACGGCTACGAAGCGACGAGCCTGCGTGCGATTACGGCGGCGGCGGAGGTCAACCTCGCCGCGGTCAACTACCACTTCGGCAGCAAGGAGGCGCTGTTCGAGGCGGTCTTCCGTCGCCGGCTCGATCCGATGAACCAGCAGCGGGTCGAACTGCTGACGCGATTCGAGGCTGACTGCGTGCCGCAGCCCGTCTCGTGCGAGCGGATCCTGATCGCGCTATTGATCCCGGCGCTCAAGCTCGCGCGCGATCCCGAGCGCGGCGGTTCCAATTTCCTGCGTCTGCTCGGCCGCGCCTATGCGGACCCGGCGCCGTTCATCCGCCGGTTCCTGTCGGACCAGTACGCGACGATGATCGCTCGCTTCAAGGCGGCATTCGGGCGCGCGCTGCCGCATCTGCCGAAGAAGGAGCTGTCCTGGCGGCTGCATTTCATCATGGGCGCGCTGTCCTACACGCTCGCCGGCACCGATGTGCTGAAGCTGATCGCCGAGCTCAACCCCACCGATACCGAGAACGACGAGTTGCTGCTGCGGCGGCTCGCACCGTTCCTGCTCGCCGGGCTCACCGCCCCGCTGCCGGATCTGTCGGACGTGAGCCGCGCCCTCGACGGCGAGCTCGCTCGTGGCGATTAGAGTCCCGACTCAATGGGAATGGCGTACACCGAACACCATGTTGGATTGAAAGGCGCATCGCGCCCCCTGCTTCGGACAAGGAGTCATCCATGCTGATCACCCTCTGGCTCGTGCTGGTTCTCGTCGGCGCCATTGCGCTTGCCTACGTCAATGCCGCAGGCTGGCTCTGGACCGCCGGCGTTGCCGTCGCGCTCGCGGCGAGCTTCGCGTTCGGGCTTCTGCCTGCGTGGCTCAATTTGGCGCTGGTGGCGGCGCTCGTCGTGCTGGCGATCCCGCTCAACGTCGCGCCGCTGCGCCGCAAGCTGATCAGCGACGGCTTGCTGCGCGTGTTTCGCCGGATCACGCCCCCGATGTCGCAGACCGAGCGCGAGGCGATCGAGGCGGGAAGCGTCTGGTGGGACGGCGAGTTGTTCTCGGGCCGCCCGCAATGGCGGCGCCTGCTCGACGTGCCCGCGGCGAAGCTCACCGCCGAAGAGCAGCGGTTCCTCGACCATGAGACCGAGGAGCTCTGCGCGATGGTCAGCGACTGGGAGACCACCAATGTCTACAAGGATCTGCCGCCGAGTGTCTGGCAGTTCATCAAGGACAGGGGCTTCCTCGGCATGATCATCCCCAAGGAGTACGGCGGGTTGGGCTTCTCGGGCTTCGCCCACTCGCAGGTCGTGCAGAAGATCTCGACGCGCTCGGGGACCGCGGCGGTTACCGTGCTGGTGCCGAACTCGCTCGGACCGGGCGAATTGCTGCTGCACTACGGCACCGAGGAGCAGAAGCGCCACTATCTGCCGCGGCTCGCCAAAGGCCTCGAGATCCCATGCTTCGCGCTGACCAACCCGAGCGCAGGGTCGGACGCGGCGTCGATTCCCGACTACGGGGTCGTCTGCTGGGGCGAGCACGACGGCAAACGGGTGCTGGGCCTTCGCGTCACCTGGGACAAGCGCTACATCACGCTCGGTCCGGTCGCGACGCTGCTCGGGCTCGCGTTTCGTGCCTGCGACCCGGACAAGCTGATCGGCGACAAGCCGGATCTCGGCATCACCTGCGCGCTGATCCCGACGTCGCATCCGGGCGTCAACATCGGGCGCCGGCACATGCCGCTCAACGCCGCGTTCCAGAACGGCCCGAACTGGGGCAAGGACGTCTTCATCCCGATGGACTGGGTGATCGGCGGGCAGCCGATGCTCGGCCGCGGCTGGCGGATGCTGATGGAATGCCTCGCCGCCGGGCGCGGCATCTCGCTGCCATCGTCGAACACGGGCATGGCGAAGCTCGCGGTGCGCACCACCGGCGGCTACGCGCGCGTGCGTCGGCAGTTCAAGACGCCGATCGGCAAGTTCGAGGGCATCGAGGAGGCGCTGACCCGCATGGGCGGCAACCTCTACGTGATGGATGCAGTGCGCCGGCTGACTGCCCGCGCCGTGGATCTGGGTGAAAAGCCTGCGGTGCTGTCCGGCATCGCGAAACTGCACATCACCGCGCGCAACCGCGAGGTGATCAACGACGCGATGGACGTCGCGGGCGGCAAGGGGATCTGCATGGGCCCGTCGAACTTCCTCGGCGCCGCGTACATGCAGATGCCGGTGTCGATCACGGTGGAGGGCGCCAACATCCTGACGCGAAGCCTCATCGTGTTCGGCCAGGGTGCGATCCGCTGCCATCCCTACGTGCTGAAGGAAATGGAGGCGGCGCGCGAGCACGACCGCCGCAAGGCCTCCGTCGCGTTCGACGCCGCGCTGTTCGGGCACATCCGCTTCGTGCTGTCCAACATGGCGCGCGCGTTCGTGACGGGGCTTACCGGCTCGCACTTCGCCAGCGTGCCCTCGGGCGTTGCGCCGGAGACGCGCCGCTACTACCAGCAGCTCTCCCGCTTCTCGGCCGCGCTCGCGTTCCTCTCCGACGTGTCGATGGGCACGCTGGGGGGCGCGCTCAAGCGCAAGGAGAAGCTCTCCGCGCGTCTCGGCGACATCCTGTCGATGCTCTACCTCTGCTCGGCGACGCTCAAGCGTTACGAGGAGGAAGGTCATCACAAGGCCGACGCACCGCTCATGCACTGGGCGATCTGGGACGCGATGTTCAAGGCACAAGGCGCATTCGAGGGCGTGCTGTCGAACTTCCCCAACCGCTTCATCGCGACGGTCGTGCACGGGTTGATCTTCCCGCTCGGCCGACCGTACGTCGTTCCTTCGGACAAGCTCGGCCACGACGTCGCGCGGCTCCTGGTCGAGCCGTCGGAGACGCGCGATCGCCTCACCGCCGGCATCTTCATCCACGACGATCCGGAAGATCCGGTGCGGCTGATCGAGCGCGCACTCGCGGCAACGCTCGCCGCGGAGCCGATCGAGGCGAAGCTTCGCGCCGCGCAGAAGCATCGTCGTTTCGACAGCGAGGCGTTGCCGGGAACGCCGCCCGAAGTGATCGAAGAGCGGGCGGTCGCTGCCGGGGTCATGACGGCCGACGAGGCGCGCATCCTCGCCCTGCAACGCGAACTCTCCGCGAAAGTGGTGCGTGTTGACGACTTCGCGCCCGATCTCGGCACTTCGCTGCTCGAGCCCGCGAACCCGGTTACCGCGTTTCCCTCGGCCGTGATGCAGCCGCAGCAGCACACGCAGGCCGCGGAGCGCGCGGCCGCCTGACCGGTCGCAGCGATTCGCGCATCGCCCGCAATGCCCCACCGGGGACATTGCGGGCAGCAGCATCGTTCGCCGTCGATCGCGCCGCGCAGTCGCCGGCAGCCGCGACGGCACAAAGGCATTTGCCATGGCACCTCACAACGAACCCATCTACATCGTCGACGGCGCCCGCACGCCGTTCCTCAAGTCGCGCAACCGGCCCGGCCCGTTCGCCGCATCCGATCTCGCGACCGAGGCCGGTCGCGCGCTGCTCCTGCGCCAGCCGTTCGAGCCCTCGGCACTCGACGAGGTGATCCTGGGCTGCGCCGCACCGTCGCCCGACGAAGTCAACATCGGTCGCGTCGCCGCGCTGCGCATGGGCTGCGGTCTCAAGGTGCCGGGATGGACCGTGATGCGCAACTGCGCGTCCGGCATGCAGGCACTCGACTCGGCCATCAACAACATCCGCGCCGGCCGTTCGGACCTCGTGCTCGCGGGCGGCGTCGACGCGCTGTCGCGCGCGCCGCTGCTGTTCTCGGAGGCGATGGTGCTGTGGCTGTCGAACTGGTACGCGGCCAAGACGCTCGGGCAACGCGCCGCGCTGGCCGCGAAGTTCCGGCTGTCCTATCTCGCCCCGGTGATCGGGATCATGAAAGGCCTCACCGATCCGATGGAAGGCCTGCTGATGGGGCAGACGGCGGAGAACCTCGCGTATCGCTTCGGCATCACCCGCACCGAGATGGATGCGTTCTCCGCGCGCAGCCACCAGCGGGTTCTCGCCGGGCAGAAGGCGGGGCACTACGAACGCGAGGTCGTGCCGCTGTTCGACAAGGCGGGCAAGGTCTACGCGGCCGACGACGGCGTGCGCGAGGATTCCACGCCGGAGAACCTCGCGAAGCTGAAGCCCTTCTTCGACCGCAAGTACGGCAACGTCACCGCGGGCAACAGCTCGCAGATCACCGACGGCGGCGTCTGGCTCGTGATCGCGTCGGAGCGCGCGGTCGAGAAGCACAAGCTGGAACCGCGGGGACGCATCGTCGACTCGCAATGGGCCGGGCTCGATCCGGCGCAGATGGGCTTGGGCCCCGTGCACGCGGCGACACCGATTCTCGTGCGGCATAAGCTCGGCTTGAACGATCTCGACTGCTGGGAGATCAACGAGGCGTTCGCGGCGCAGGTGATCGCATGCCTGCGTGCATGGCAGAGCGACGAGTACTGCCGCAACGAGCTCGGGCTGCCGGGTGCGCTCGGTGCGCTCGACGAGTCGAAGATGAACGTGGACGGCGGCGCAATCGCGCTCGGCCATCCGGTCGGGGCATCGGGCGCGCGCATCGTGCTCCACCTTCTCAACGTGCTCGAGCGCACCAACGCCCGCCGCGGAATGGCGGCGATCTGCATTGGCGGCGGCTTGGGCGGCGCGATGCTGGTGGAACGCACCTGACCGCTCGCGAACGGTCCAGGCCCTGCGTCCCGCATCCTTCAACAGGACATTCCTCCCGGGAATTACGATGCAAAACTGGACGATCACCCGCGACCCCGACGGTCTCGCGCGGCTCACCTTCGACAAGGCCGGCACCGCAACCAACACGTTGTCCGCGGCCGTCCTCGCCGAGTTCAACGAAGCGCTCGACGAGCTCGATCGCGATCCCCCGAAGGGCCTCGTGATCGCGTCGGGCAAGGCGAGCGGCTTCATCGCCGGCGCCGATGTCGACGAGTTCGGCGAGATCGAAACCGAGGCCGGCGCGGTCGCGCTCGTCAAGCGCGGCTGGGACGCGTTCGAGCGCCTCGCCAACGTGCCGTACCCGACGCTCGCGCTGGTCCGCGGGTTCTGCCTGGGCGGCGGCCTCGAGCTCGCGCTCGCGTGCCGCTATCGCGTCGTCGTGGACGAGCCCGGCACGCGGCTCGGCCTGCCCGAGGTGATGCTGGGCATCGTCCCCGGCTGGGGCGGCATCAAGCGCCTGCCTCGCTTCATCGGCGGACCGGCGGCGCTCGATCTCATGCTGACGGGCAAGACGGTGGACGCGCGCAAGGCGAAGAAGCTCGGCCTGGCCGACGAGTGCGTGCCGCCGCGCATCGTCGACAACACGGTGCGCGGTGTGCTGAAGGCGCTTCCGCCCCCACGCACGCTCAAGTTCCCGCTGTCGCTGACGCAGAATCCTCTTGCCCGTCGGCTGATCGCGGCGCAGGCGAGAAAGCAGGTCGCGAAACGCGCCCGGCGCGAGCATTATCCGGCCCCGTACGCGATCCTCGACATCTGGGTCAAGCACGACGGCGACGCGCTCGCGGTGCCGCCGTCCGACCCCGCATCCATTCCGTCGCTGATCCGCAGCCCGGCCGCAGAGAACCTGATCCGCGTCTTTCGGCTGCAGGAGCGCTTGAAGGGCTTCGGCAAGGAAGGCGATTTCAAGGCGAAGCACGTGCACGTGGTCGGCGCCGGCACGATGGGCGGCGACATCGCCGCGTGGTGCGCGCTGCGCGGCCTTCGCGTCACGCTGCAGGACCAGAGCGCGGAGCGGCTCGCGCCCGCGATGCAGCGTGCGGCCAAGCTGTTCAAGGATCGCCTCAAGGATCCGCGCCGCATCCGCGATGCGAGCGACCGCCTGATTCCGGACGTCGCAGGCGATGGCGTCGCCCACGCCGACGTCGTCATCGAGGCGATCTTTGAGAACGTCGAGGCCAAGCGCACGCTCTTCGCCGCCGTCGAGAAGAAGGCGAAGCCGGGCGCGATCCTCGCGACCAATACGTCGAGCATCCCGCTCGAGGAAATCGCGACGTCGCTCGCCGAGCCGTCCCGGCTCATCGGCATCCACTTCTTCAATCCGGTCGCCCGCATGATGCTGGTCGAGATCGTCGTGGGGAAGCAGACCAGGCCATCCCTCGTCGCGCCGACGGCCGCGTTCGTGCGCCAGATCGACAAGCTCCCGCTGCCGGTGAAGAGCGCGCCCGGCTTCCTCGTGAACCGCGTGCTCGCGCCCTACCTGATGGCGGCGATGCGGTGCGTGGACGAGGGCATCGCGCCCGAGACCGTGGACGAGGCCGCGCTCGCTTTCGGCATGCCGATGGGACCGATCGAGCTCGCCGACACGGTCGGCCTCGACATCTGCGTCGACGTCGGCAAGATGCTGGGCGATGCGACGGCCGCCCCGCGCAAGCTGATGGAGCTCGTCCCGGCCGGGCACCTGGGCAAGAAAACGGGTAAGGGCTTCTACGCATGGGCGCGTGGCAAACCGCAGAAGCAGGCGGCCGGTACGCCGCCCGTGGGTCTTGCCGACCGGCTCGTCGGGCCGCTGGTTGCCGAGGCGAGGACGGCTTTGCGCGAGGGCATCGTTTCCGACGCCGACCTGGTCGACGCAGGCGCCATTTTCGGCACCGGCTTCGCGCCGTTCCGGGGTGGCCCGCTGCATGACGGCAGATACGTCGCCAACCCGACTTCGGTCAAAGTTCCGGCACCGGCTCTGGTGTAGGATTCCGCCCGCATCTCGAGAAGAGCGGGTAGACGCCGCAGGGCCTTCCAAGGGGGCGATGTTCGCGCGCCCGTCGAACGACAGTCACGAGGAGGCCGCGCCCTCTGCGCGGCGAGGAGGAGTCGTGGACAAGATCTGGCTCAAGCATTATCCGAAGGGCGTCCCGCCCGAGATCGACGTCAACGAGTATTCGTCGGTGCGCGAGGTGTTCGAGGAGAGTTGCGCCAAGTACGCAGCGCGCCCGGCGTACACCTGCATGGGCAAGTCGATCACGTTCAACGAGCTGGACGCGATGTCGGCGGCGTTCGGCGCGTGGCTGCAGGGCATCGGCTGCAAGAAGGGGTCGCGCGTCGCGCTGATGATGCCCAACATCCTGCAGTATCCCGTCTGCCTTTTCGGCGTGCTGCGGGCGGGTTGCACGGTGGTGAACGTCAATCCGCTCTACACGCCGCGCGAGCTCGAGCACCAGTTGAAGGACTCGGGCGCCGAGGTGATCGTCATCGTCGAGAACTTCGCGCACACGCTGCAGGAGGTGATCGGCAGCACGCAGGTGCGCCACACGGTCGTCACCTCGATCGGCGAGTTTCTGCGGTTCAAGGGCATCATCGTCGATTTCGCGCTGCGCCGGATCAAGAAGATGATCCCCGCGTGGTCGCTGCCGGGATCGATCCGTCTCTCCGACGCGCTCGCCGAGGGCCGGCGCCGGTCGCTGCAGCGGGTGCCCGTCGGCCACGACGACATCGCGTTCCTGCAATACACGGGCGGGACCACGGGCGTTGCCAAGGGGGCGATGCTGCTGCACCGGAACATCGTCGCCAACCTGCTGCAGGCGCGGGCCTGGGTGAAGCCCTTCCTCGACCCGAACCAGCGCGAGGTGGTGATCACGCCGCTGCCGCTCTATCACATCTTCTCGCTGACGGCGAACTGCCTGACGTACATGACGCTCGGCGCCGAGAACGTGCTGATCCCGAACCCGCGCGACATACCGGGCCTGATCAAGACGATGCGCAAGTACCGGTTCACCGCGATGACCGGCGTCAACACGCTCTTCAACGCGCTCGTCAACAACCCGAAGTTCCGCAATCTCGATTTCTCGGCATTGCGCACCACGCTCGGCGGCGGGATGGCGGTCCAGCAGGCTGTGGCCGAGAAGTGGGCCGCGGTCACCAAGCGCCCGCTGATCGAGGCGTACGGGCTCACCGAGACGTCGCCGGCCGCGACGATCAACCCGCTGGACCTGCCCGCCTACAACGGGTCGATCGGGCTGCCGATTTCGTCGACGGAATTGATTCTCCGCGACGACGCCGGGAAGGAAGTGGCGCTCGGCCAGCCGGGCGAGATCTGCATCCGCGGGCCGCAGGTGATGGCGGGCTACTGGCAGCACCCGGAGGAAACCGCGAAGGTGCTGGACAAGGACGGCTGGTTCGCGACCGGCGACATCGGCGTGATGGACGACCGCGGCTTTGTGCGGATCGTCGACCGCAAGAAGGACATGATCCTCGTCTCGGGATTCAACGTGTACCCGAACGAGATCGAGGGCGTGGCGGTCATGCATCCCGGCGTTCTCGAGTGCGCGGCGGTCGGCGTTCCCGACAAGAAGTCCGGCGAGGCGGTGCGGCTCTTCGTCGTGAAGAAGGACGAGAAGCTGACCGCCGAGGACGTGCTCAAGCATTGCCGCGAGCATCTGACCGGCTACAAGGTGCCGCGCGACGTCGAGTTCCGCAAGGAGTTGCCGAAGACGAATGTCGGCAAGATCCTTCGCCGCGAGCTGCGCGACGAGGCGGTCAAGAAGGCCGCGTAATACCAGCTCACCAGGGCCGGGCGACGGTCGAGCGACCGGCGCCCCGGGTTCCATGACGACCGTCGTACTCCCCGACAAGCCGCCGGTGCTGCGGGTCATGCCGCTGCCGGCCGACGTCAACCAGCACGGCGACATCTTCGGCGGCTGGATCATGTCGCAGGTCGACATCGCCGGCGGAGTGCTCGCCGCCCGCCGCGCCCGCGGACGGGTGGCGACCGTTGCCGTCAATTCCTTTGTTTTCAAGCAGCCGGTGCTGGTCGGCGACATCGTTTCCTTCTTCGGCGGCATAGCGCGCGTGGGAAAGACTTCGATCACGATCGACGTCGAAGTCTTCGCCCAGCGCAACCCGGACGACGTGGTAACGGTCCGGGTGACGGAGGCGAGCCTCACCTATGTTGCGGTGGATGCAACAGGCCGCCCGCGTCCGGTGCCTCCGGGATGACGATTCGCACCCGAAACCGGGGAAAAATGGCATAGTTTCCCCATGCATCCCGCCGCAGGTCCGGGCGGAAAACAAGCAGAAACAGGCCGCTTCTGGGCCTGCAGAGAATCACAAGTCCACAGGACGAGAGGAGAACACGATGAAGACCCCGAATTTCCGCCGCAATCGTGTCACGGCCGCCGTCGCCGGCGCGGTTCTGGCGTTGGGCGCGACGCAGGCGTTCGGCACCGGCTTCCAGCTGAACGAGAACAGCGGAAGCGGCCTCGGCAATGCGTTCGCCGGCGGCGCGGCGTTCACCGACGACGTCACCGCGATGTGGTGGAACCCCGCCGCGCTTTCGCAGTTTCCGCGCACGCAGGCGGCGGCCGTGATCCACTTCATCACGCCGTCGATCAAGTTCCGCAACGATGCCTCGCAGCCGGCGCAGTTCCAGCCGCTCGGCAACGACGGCGGCGATGCGGGCGGCATCAATTACGTGCCGAACATGTACGTTTCCGTGCCGATCAATCCGCAGTGGACGTTCGGGCTCGGGATCAACGTTCCTTTCGGCCTGACGACCGAGTACGACGACGGGTGGCTCGGCCGTTTCCAGGCGCTCAAGTCGCAGATCAAGACGATGAACGTGAACCCCGCGATCTCATGGAAAGCAACGCCGGAATTCGCGATCGGGGTCGGGGTGAACTACATGGACCTCAAGGCGACGTTGACGCAGAACGTTAATTATTCGGGCGCATTCGCTGCTGTCGCCGCCGGCGCTGCCGCTGCCGGGTCGATCCCGGCATCGCTCGTTCCGGGGATCGTCGGCGCAACATCGGGGCTCGAATCCCTTTACACGATCAAGGGCGACGACGGTGCCTGGGGGTGGAACATCGGCGCCGCGTGGGATGTGACGCCCCAGTTTCGCTTGGGCGCGAGCTATCGCTCGGAATTCAAGTTCGACGTGAAGGCCAACGGCGACTTCAACAATCCCACGCCCGTACCTCCGCCGGGTACGTCGGCGGCCGTGGCCGGGGCGGTTGCGGCCCTTACACCGGCCGTCAACAGCCGGTTGCAGGGCCAGGGGCTCACGTCCGACATCACGCTGCCGCAGATGGCCAACGTTTCGATGCGTTGGCAGGTCGACCCGAAGTGGGAAATCTTGGCCGACGCGCAGTGGACGGGCTGGTCGAGCATCCCCAATCTCACGTTCGTGCCGACCGATGGCTCCGCGTCGCAATCGATACCGTTGAACTGGGACGACACGTGGAAGCTCTCACTCGGCGCCAGCTACCGGTACAACAGCCAATGGAAGGCACGATTCGGCGTCGCGTTCGACCAGACGCCGGTGACGACCGACCCGACAGCGCGCCTGCCGGACTCCGACCGTTGGTGGTTCGCGATCGGCGGCGAGTACAAGTGGACGCCGAACTGGAAGTTCGACGCGGGCTTCGTCTACATCAAGGGAGACAGCCCGAGCTTCAACCAGAACCAGGGCAGCACGGCGGCCAACGGCCTGATCAACGGTTCGTACGACGCGAGCACGACGATCTTCTCGCTGCAGACGACCTATACGTTCTAGCATCGCCGCGCGCGAAATCGCGGAACAGGACGGCCGGGCAACCCGGCCGTCTTTCTTTCACGGGCAGCGCAACCCGTTTCCCGGCAGCGGCGCGTCGTGCCCCCGGCAGCCCGCGTTTTCTAGACGTTTAGCTCGAATCCGTTTGAGTAGAATTTCCAGTCGAGCTCGGCCGAGCTCAGCAAATCCTGCCCGTCCTCTTCCGGGCCTCTTCGGCGTTACTCACATGTCCTCGTCTCCGCTGATCGTCCGCAAGGTTGCCGTCCTGGGTGCCGGCGTGATGGGTGCGCAGATTGCCGCGCACCTCGTCAACGCCAACGTTCCCGTCGTGCTGTTCGACTTGCCCGCCAAGGAAGGCGATCCGAACGGCATCGTGCAGAAGGCACTCGCCGGGCTCGCCAAGCTCGAGCCCGCGCCGCTCGGCGTCGCCGATCGCATCGCGCACATCGAAGCTGCGAACTACGGCTCCGACCTCGCGCGGCTTGCCGGCTGCGATCTCGTGATCGAGGCGATCGCCGAGCGCGTCGACTGGAAGCGCGACCTGTACGCGAAGATCGCGCCGCACCTCGCGCCGCAGGCGATTCTTGCGACGAACACGTCGGGCCTGCCCCTTGCGACGCTTTCCGCGCAGCTGCCCGCCGATCTCGCGCGGCGCTTCTGCGGCGTCCACTTCTTCAACCCGCCGCGCTACATGCACCTGGTCGAACTGATCGCCGGGCCGGCGACCGAGCCCGGCCTGCTCGACGGCCTCGAGACGTTCTTGACGACGACGCTCGGCAAGGGCGTGCTGCGGGCCAAGGACACGCCGAATTTCATCGCCAACCGCATCGGCGTGTTCTCGATCGTCGCGACGATGATCCAGACCGAGCGCTTCGGGCTCGAGTTCGACGTCGTCGATGCGCTGACCGGTCCGGCCATCGGCCGCCCGAAGAGCGCGACCTTCCGCACCGCGGACGTCGTCGGCCTCGACACGACCGCGCACGTGATCGGCACGATGCGCGACACGCTGAACGACGACCCTTGGCATCCGCACTTCCAGGTTCCGCCGCTGCTCGCCGCATTGGTGGCGAAGGGGGCGCTGGGGCAGAAGACCAAGGCGGGCTTCTTCCGCAAGGTCGGCAAGGACATCCAGGTGCTCGACCCGAAGGCGGCCGACTACCGGGCGTCCGCGCCGGAAGTGGCCCCCGAGGTCGCCGAAATCCTGAAGATCAAGACGCCGGGCGAGAAGCTCGCGAAGCTCCGCGCGAGCGCGCATCCGCAGGCCCAGTTCCTGTGGTCGATCTTCCGCGACGTGTTCCACTACTGCGCGTATCACCTCGACGCGATCGCCGACAACGCGCGCGACGTCGACTTGGCGATCCGCTGGGGCTTCGGCTGGCAGGCCGGCCCGTTCGAGACGTGGCAGGCGGCCGGCTGGAGCGAAGTCGCGGCGTGGATCGCCGAGGACATTGCCGCGGGCAAGGCGCTCGCCAAGGTTCCGCTGCCCGCGTGGGTCGCCGGGCCCAAGGTTGCCGCGGCGAAGGGCGTGCACGGGCCGGACGGCGCGTACTCGCCTGGCGCGGACGCGTTCCACTTGCGCTCGAGCCTCGCGGTCTATTGCCGTCAGCTCTTCCCCGACGCGGTGCTGGGCGAGCGCTTTCCGAAGGGCAGCACCGTGTTCGAGACCGACGCGGTGCGCCTGTGGCACTTGGACGATGACGTCGGCATCCTGTCGTTCAAGACCAAGGGCCACACCGTCAGCGAAGCCGTGCTGGACGGCGTCCTGCGGGCGGTGGACAAGGCCGAGCGCCGTTTCGCAGGGCTCGTGCTCTGGCAGACCAGGGAGCCGTTCTCGTTCGGCGCCGATCTCGGCGTGATCCCGCCTGCGATCCAGGCCGGGCAGTGGAGCACGATCGAAGCCGTGGTCGCCAAGTTCCAGCAGACGGCGATGCGACTCCGATACAGCCAGGTGCCGACGGTCGCCGCGGTTCGCGGCACGGCGCTCGGCGGTTCCTGCGAGTTCATCCTGCACGCAACGCGAACGGTCGCGGCGTTCGAGTCGTACATCGGCCTGGTGGAGGTCGGTGTCGGGCTGCTGCCGGCGGGCGCCGGCTGCAAGGAGCTAGCCGTGCGCGCGGCCGAGGAGATGAAGCGCGGTGCGGCCGGCTCGCAGATCGACGTGCTGCCGTTCATCCGCGCGTATTTCCAGACGATCGCGACGGCGACGGTGAGCCGGAGCGCGCAGCAGGCACGCGAGCTCGGCTTCCTGCGGCCTGCCGACGTCGTCGTGATGAACGCCTGGGAGCTGCTGCACATTGCCAAGGGGCAGGCGCGCGCCCTGGCGGACGCCGGCCATCGGCCGCCGCTGCCCGCGCGCAACGTCCCGGTTGCCGGCAAGACCGGCATCGCGACGTTGCAGATGATGCTCGTCAACATGCGCGAGGGCGGGTTCATCAGCGCGTACGATTACGAGATCGGGCGCAGGGTCGCGCGGGTGATGTGCGGCGGCGAGCTGGAGTCCGGCAGCCTGGTCGACGAGCGCTGGTTCCTGGAGCTCGAACGCGCAGAGTTCATGAACCTGCTGCGCAACGAGAAGACCCAGCAGCGGATCGTGCACACGCTGCAAACCGGCAAGCCGCTGCGCAACTGATGGAAAGCTTCGCCTTCGGGCCGCAGGCCTTGTTGCTGGCGAATGCCGCTTCGCTTAACGTTCGCTGCGGTCACGTTAGCATTCGCCGAGGTGAGGCCCCCGTCGCTCGCGATCCTCACGTACGTTCGTGTACGCTCCGGTCGCTCGCTGCGAGGTACCTCGCCTGCTACCCGAATGCTCGCTTTCACGTCGAGTTTCACGGGGCGATGCCATTGCATTGGAGAACTTACGAATGACGAGGCAACTTCAGGACGCGTACGTCGTCGCGACCACGCGCACCGCAGTCGGCAAGGCGCCGCGGGGGATGTTCAAGTCCACCCGCCCGGACACGCTGCTCGCACACGTGCTCCGGAGCGTGATGGCGCAGGCGCCGCAGATCGAACCTGCGCGCATCGAGGATGTGATCGTCGGCTGCGCGATGCCCGAGTACGAGCAGGGCATGAATGTCGCGCGGATCGGCGTGCTGCTCGCGGGATTGCCCAACACGGTGGCGGGGATGACGATCAACCGCTTCTGCTCCTCGGGGCTCAATGCGGTGTCGATCGCCGCCGACCGCATCCGCACCGGCGAGGCGGACATCATGATCGCCGCGGGCACCGAGAGCATGAGCATGATCCCGATGCTCGGGCGCCTCGCGATGAACGCGGAGGTGTTCGCGCGCGACGAGAACATCGGCATTGCCTACGGCATGGGGCTCACGGCCGAGAAGGTCGCCGCCCAGTGGAAGGTCTCGCGCGAGGATCAGGACGCCTTCGCGCTCGCCTCGCACCAGAAAGCGCTGGCCGGACAGGCGGCGGGTGAGTTCACAGCGGAGATCTCGCCGTTCGAGGTGCACGAGAACCTGCCGGACCTCGCAACCGACCGCATCGTGACGAAGAGCCGGCAGGCGGCGCGCGACGAGGGCCCGCGCCCGGATACGACGCTCGAGGGCTTGGCGAAGCTTCGTCCCGTGTTCGCAGCGCGGGGATCGGTCACGGCCGGCAACAGCTCGCAGACCTCCGATGGCGCCGGCGCGGCAATCCTCGTTTCCGAGCGCGTGTTGAAGGAATTGGGCTTGACGCCGCTCGCGCGTTTCGTGGGCTTCGCCGTCGCCGGCGTCGCACCCGAGATCATGGGTGTGGGGCCGATTGCGGCGATCCCCAAGGTTTTGAAGACGACCGGCATCCGCAAGGATCAGCTCGACTGGATCGAGTTGAACGAGGCATTCGCCGCGCAAAGCCTGGCGGTGATGCGCGAGCTCGATCTCGATCCCGCGAAGGTGAACCCGCTGGGCGGAGCGATCGCGCTCGGCCATCCGCTCGGTGCGACCGGCGCGATCCGGACGGCGACGATCGTCCACGGGTTGCGGCGGCGGAAGCAGAAGTATGGGATGGTGTCGATGTGTGTGGGCACCGGCATGGGCGCCGCCGGCCTTTTCGAGTCGGTGTAGGCTTCGCATATCGACGCCATGCTTCGTTGGTCCTCGCTCGCGATCCTCACGTACGACCGAGTACGCTCCGGTCGCTCGCTCCGGTCCGCCTCGCCTAGCGCCGATCTGCTTGCCTTCCCGCGCGCTCGAATCACCGTGGGGCGGAGGTGCAGGCTTTGAATGTCCGCCCGGCGGAGCGCTGCGGCTCGCATTCGATCCTCACGTACGTTCGTGTACGCTCCGGTCGAATGCTGCGCGGCGCCTTGCCTGCGACCCGTTTCGCGGCTATCCGCCAGGCGGTGTAGGCTTCGCGTGTTGGCGCCGTGCGTTGTTGGTCCTCGCCTGGCACCGATCTGCTCGCCTTCCCGAACGCTCCGATGGTTGGCCGCGGACACCGATTCGCGGCTATCCGGCGGCCGATGAAACCGTTGCGAAACGAATCAATGACAAGGAGAAACCGATGATCCGCAAGATCGCATGGCTGCTGTTGGCGTTGTTCGCATTACCCGCATTCGCCGCGGAAGTGGGTGGGGTCAAGCTCGACGACAAGGCGAGCGTCGGCGGCCAGGAACTGGTTCTGAACGGCGCCGGCATCCGCACGCGCGCGCTGTTCAAGGTCTACGTCGGCAGCCTGTACGTGCCGGCGAAGGCCAGCAACCTGGCCGGCGTCGTGGCGAAGGGGCCGCGGCGCATCCAGATGAACCTGCTGCGCAACCTGTCCGCGGACCAGCTCGTCGACGCGCTGCTCGACGGCCTCAAGGACAACAACAGCGAGCAGGAGATGACCTCGATGAAGCCGCAGGTCGACCAGCTGGTCTCGATTATGAAGAGCCTGGGCGACGTCAAGGAAGGCAGTGTGGTCACGCTCGACTTCGTCGATGGCGCTACCCGTATCTCGCTCGATGGCCAGGCGAAGGGCGCCATCCCGGGCGAGACCTTCAACCAGGCGCTGACGAAGGTCTGGCTGGGCGAGAAGCCCGTGCAGGCGGATCTCAAGAAGGCGATGCTCGGCGGTTAGCGGCTGTTCGCCGCACACCCGCGGTCACCTTCGCGGCCGGGCCGTCGCGCCCGGCCGTTCGTTTCGCGACAGGCTTGAACTTCGGCCGGCCGGCGCCGGTCATGGATGCTCGATGCCCGATTTCTGGAGTGGCTGCGGCTACCGGCTCCTCGCAGTCGGCAGCGACGGCCGGCTGACCGTCACCGACGACTTCCTGCGCAGTTACCTGCTGCGGCCGGAGCTCGCGCCGATTCCGGAATCGTGTGCGGCCGAGCTCGCGCTGCACGACGCGCTGCTCGCCAATCCGCAACGCGCGGTCGGCGCCGACGAGCTTGCCACGCTCGCCGATGCCGATGCGCGCGAGAACTACGGGATCTGGCTGCGCTTCCGCGAGCGGCTGCAGGCTGCGTCGTCGCTCGAGGCCGCGTACGTGGCGCTGTTCCACGGCGACGGCATCGACGTCCCGCCGCTTTTCGTGCACCAGCTGACGCAGGTGCTGCTCCGGCACATCCTGGGCGAGGGCGCCGACCCGATCGCCGCGCGGGCGGCGGAGATGCTGTTCCGCGTACAGAAGGTCGCGCTGCTGGACGATGGCGCAGTGATGGCGGCCGACGAAATCGCGGTGGAGACGCTCGCGACGACCGGGGGCTTCGGCAGCCTGGGCGAACTGCTCGCGCAAAACCGCACGCCGGTGCGCACCGTCGATCTCGACGTGCTGACGAGCGAGAACGCGGCAGAGTACTGGACACGCGACGAGCGGTTCGACGTGTCACTGAGTCTCAATCGCGGGCAGCCGGGTCTCGATGCGCTCTGCCGCGTGCTGGAACGCTGGGTCGCGCACTTCCTCGCCGTGGACGTGCGGATCAAGCCGGAGCGCGAGATCGACGACAGGCGTTGGGTCTGGCACGTCGGGCTCGACGCCGAGGCGAGCGCGCTCCTGAACGATCTGTACAATCGGCAGGACGTCGACGACGCGCGCATGGCGCGGCTCCTGTGCCTGTTCCGGCTCGAGTTCGCGAATCCCGGCGACATGCGCCCTGCGATCGCCGGCCGTCCGGTCTACCTCGCGATGGCGATGGACGCCGAAAACCGCCTTCGCCTGAAGCCCCAGAACCTGTTGCTCAACCTGCCGCTCGCACGGCACCAATGAGATGAGAACACTTCAATTCGCGCTCTGCATCGCCGCGCTCGCTGTCCTGGTCGCGGCGTCCGGGTCGTTCGCGCAGGCCCCGCCTGCCGCCGACCCGGCCAAGGCGGCCGCGGCGCAACCCGCCGCCGAGGGCCCGCTCGCGCCGCTTGCATGGCTCTCGGGCTGCTGGAAGGGCGCAGCCAACCAGCGCGAGTTCCGCGAGCAATGGATGCCGCTTGCCGGTAACGTCATGCTCGGTGTCGGGCACACGACGCAACACGGGCAGACGCAGGATTACGAGTACCTGAGGCTCGAACCTCGCGCCGACGGCATCTACTACGTTGCGCTTCCCTCGAAGCAGAAGGAGGAGGCGTTCAAGCTCGGCGAGATCGTCAAGGACGAAGCCGACACGATCTTCACGTTCAGCAACCCCGCGCATGATTTCCCGCAGCGTATCGTCTACCGGCGCGGTTTGGGGGGCTGGCTTTACGCGCACGCCGAGGGCACGCTCAACGGCACGGAGCGCAAGATCATCTATCCGATGCGCCGCGTCAGCTGCGAGTCCGGCGAGGTCATCCCGAAGTAGAACCAATCTCGTAATCAGCGGCGGGATGCTGATTATGAGATAGGTTCTGGTGTCCGGACAGATCGCGCTCCGCGATGAGCGAACCGCCGCGCACCTCACCCGCGCTCGCGAACTTCGAGCGCATGCTCGCGGCGGGCAGGGACTCGGCGCTGCTTCGCTATTCGCTCGGCAACGAGCACCTCAAGGCGGGTGACGCCGCCGCAGCGAGCGAGCATCTCGCGCGGGCGGTGGCGCTCGACCCCAACTACACCGCGGCGTGGAAGGCCTACGGCAAGGCGCTCGCTGCCGCCGGACGCCCGGTCGAGGCACTCGATGCGTACCGGCGCGGCATCGAAGTCGCGAAGGCACGCGGCGATCGCCAGGCCGAGAAGGAGATGGCCGTGTTCGCGCGCCGGCTGGAGCGCGGGGGAACCTGAGACGGTTCCATCAGCGGCGCGGCGCGCCTTCGCGGCCTCGGCGTCGGCCTCTCATCCGTGGCGCGGCGCGCGGGCCACGCTGCGGCGAGTCGCGCAGGCCGCCTACCGCGCCGCGCGCGAAGCGACCCGGGCGAGCGCTGCCGGCAGGCGCGGGTGCGCGGCGAGCGCGCGGAAGTAGGCCGCATCCTCGGGGGCACCCTTGGACCGCATGAGCGCGACGCACGCTTCGCGCTCTCGCTCGGTCCAGCGCGCGAGGTCCGGAATCAAGCCGATGACGAGCGCGAGCGAGCAGAACGCATCCTGTTCGGCCCGCGGCCAGCTCGCGAGATCGGCGACTCGGAGCGCCGCGCTCACACGGGCAACGGCATCCTTCGCCGCCGCCTTGCGGTCGCCGCCGTGCGCCCGTCGTGTCCATTGCGACACCGCGAACGAAAGGTCCGCCGGCTCGCAGCGCTCGGCAGCCGGCACCGGTTCGAGATCGAGCGCGAGGTCGGAGTGGGTCAGCGCACGCATCGTCGGGAGCGGCGGCCGGTATCCCTTGCGCGCCATACGGGTGAACTCCGCGCGCGCAAGCCTTGCCGCTTCACGTTCGATCGGACGAAAGCCCAGCCGGTAGTAGAACCAGAACGCACCGGACAGGAGCCCTTCGCGGTTGCCCGCGCCGAACTGATAGGGCTCGACGACGAAGCGCTTGACGCCGAAATGCTGGCGGTATGCGCGCAGCACCTGCGCGAACAGCCATGACGATTCGCCGCCGCGGAACGGCGCAAAGATGTTGGTCCCGGTGCGGCAAGTCGCGAGGAATGGCCAACCGCCGCCATAGCCGACCGGCACACCGTTCTTCAGCATCAGATAGCCCGTGTGCGAGTCCAGCGCGAAGCGCCGCGCCGGATCCATCGCGTACAGCGCTACCGCGGCGCCCCGCTCGAACTCGTAAAGCGTGACGCCGGCCGGGCTCGGCCAGGTGACCGGATCGGTCTCGCGGGCAAGCATCGCAAGCGATGCGCGCGCCGTGTCGATCAGCGCCGCGCTTTCCGCTGCGCCGAGCGCGCGCGGTTGGGGGAGCGGCGCGCGCATCTTTGCCGCTGCATCGGCCGGTTGCTTGTCGAGCGGGGCCGTGTGGTACCAGACCGGGCCGCACGGCCCTCGCGCGAACGTGCGCGACAGCGGTGTTGAGCCGGGACGGATCGTCACGAAGGGCTGCGCCGACTCGAAAAGGTGGGCGCGCACATCCGGAGGCACCGGGAGCCGGCCGAGCGCGCGCAGCAGCCAGCCGAGCCGGGTGTCACGCTCGCCGCGGACGTCGTCCAGCAGCCGCAGCGCATCGGTGGCCGCGGCCGTCAATTCCGCTTCCATGCGCGGCAGGCAGAGCGCAAGCACCTCGGTGAGCCGTGCGTCGTCCCCGATTCCGCTGATTTCCGCTCGGTCGCGATATCGCCGCTGCAGCCACACCGACAGTTCGTGGCTGAACGCGGCGCTCACTTCGCAGCCGGCGATTCCGCTGCCTTCGAGCCGCTGGCGCTGGCGCGCAGGTCCGTCGGCGGCGATGGCGCACGACGCGCGTGCGACGCGGGCGAGTTCCTGCTCTGCGGTCGCTCGCAGTGCGGGCGACGACGGGTAGGCGAGCAGGAACAGCAACACGTCGTGGTACGCGATCAGCGTCCGCGCATCGCCGAACGTCCGCGTGGCGCAGGCCGAGAGCTGCGCGGCCTTGGCCGCCTCCGTTTCCGGCCCGAAACGGAGCGCGGCGGCGCGCAAGGCATCCACGTCGTCAGGAACGAGCACCGTCGCCGCCACGGCACGTTTGCGCGCACTCGCGCTCGGCGCGGTCGCAAGGCGGGCGCTGCGTGCCTCGAGGCTCATCGGAATGGGTCGGGATGCCAGGTCAGCCGCTTGCCTCGCGGGGCGTCGAAGTGCCGGTGGCGGACGCCGCCCGCCCGACCCCGCGGTTGGCCAGTTCGTCCGCGCGCTCGTTGCCCGGGTGATCGTTGTGGCCTTTCACCCAGTGCCAGCGGATCTTGTGCTTGTGCGTTATCGCCTCCAGCTCGCGCCACAACTCCGCGTTCTTGACGGGCTTCCTGTCCGCGGTCTTCCAGCCGTTTCTCTTCCAGTTGTGGATCCAGGTCTGGATGCCGTTCTTCACGTACTGCGAATCGGTGTAGAGATCGACGTCGCAGGGGCGCTTCAGCGTTTCCAGCGCGCGGATGACCGCGGTCAGTTCCATTCGGTTGTTGGTCGTGTGCGCCTCGCCGCCGCAGATCTCGCGCTCGCGCTTGCCGGACACGAGCAGCGCGCCCCAGCCGCCGGGACCCGGGTTGCCCTTGCACGCTCCGTCCGTGTAGATCGTGACGGCGCTCACCGACCGCGCCGCTCGACCGCCGTCGTCAGACCCTCGCGCGCGCGCGCCGCGGGCGCGAGCGCCTTGCGCCGCTCGCGTCGTTGCCAGGCGGGCATGATCACTCGCATGCCGTGCACGTGCTTGGTCGCGCGAAGGAAATAGACGCCGCCGCCGATCGGCCACCAGCGGTCGCCGGCGCTTTCCATGAACCGGAAACGCTCGAGCCACTTTTCCCGGGCGAACGGAGGCGAATAGGCGTCGAGACGGCCGCCGACCACGTCGAAGCCGAGCAGCGTGAGCCAGTCCTTCACCCGGTAGAGCGCAATGAAGTTGCCGTTCCACGGCGGCGTCTGCTCGCGGCCGAAATAGCGCTTGGCGCCGAACAGCGAGAAGGGATTGAAGCCCGCGATCACGATCTGGCCCTCGGGCCGGATCACGCGGTAGGCCTCGCGCAGCATCAGGTGCGGGTCGTCGGTGAACTCGAGTGCATGCGGCATGACGATCAGGTCGATCGAGTTCTCGCCGAACGGCAGGTAGTGCGGGTCCGCGATCACCTCGGCGGGCGGGTCGTAGTCGAGCGTCCAGCGTGAGGGAATGCGGCTCTGCGCAAGCAGCGGCGCTTCGGGGAGGCCGATCTGCAGCGCGTAGAAACCGAAGATGTCGGCGACCGTCTGGTCGAAATACGCGCGCTCGCGCTCGAGCACGTAGCGGCCGAGCGGGCTGGAAAGCCAGTCGGCCAGCGTCGTTGACACGGGCTCGGGCGCTCGGGAAGATGCGTCCATGCCGTCGATTATCCCGGTCCGCGCGTTCAGGGACAACTACATATGGGTGTTGCGCGAGGGGCGCTCTGCCGCGGTCGTGGACCCGGGCGACGCGGCGCCGGTGCTCGCCTGGCTCGCCGGGGAACAGGCTTCACTGACCGCCATCCTCGCCACGCACCACCATGCCGATCACGTCGGGGGCATCGACACGCTGCTTGCGCGCTTCAACGTCCCGGTCTTCGGTCCCGCCGGCGAGGCGATCCCCGGGCGCACGCGCGCACTGCGCGAGGGGGACCGGGTCGAGGTGCCCGGGGTCGGCGCCGTGTTCACGGTGCTCGACGTGCCGGGCCACACGGCGGGACACATCGCCTATGCGGGCGCGGTCGATGGCGCACCGGTCGTTTTCTGCGGCGACACGCTGTTCGCCGGGGGTTGCGGCCGGCTTTTCGAAGGAACGCCCGCGCAGATGTGGTCGTCGCTGTCGAAGCTCGCCGCGCTGCCCCCCGCCACCCGCGTCTACTGCGCGCACGAGTACACGCTCGCGAACCTTCGCTTTGCCGCCGCCGTCGAACCGGCCAATGCCCAATTGAACGCGCGTCGCGAGCGGGACGGAGCACTGCGCGAACAAGGGCTGCCCACGGTGCCTTCGCTGCTGTCGGAGGAGCTTGCGACCAATCCGTTTCTGCGGGCCGGCGCGCCTGCCGTGGCAGCGGCGGCGCAAGCCCATGCGGGGCGCCGGCTGGAGGGCCCGGTTGCGGCGTTTGCGGAGTTGCGCGCCTGGAAGAACGCTTTCTGAGCACCGCGCGCCTCAGTTGACGGTGTTCACCGGGGGCGCCTACCATCGCCTCGTCCCGACGGCCCGATCGCCTTTGGCGATCACGAAACGGAACACGAATTGCGACTAACCGATCGTCTGCCCCTGCTGTTCGCCCTTGCGCTTGCGGCCTGCGCCGCACCCGTGGGCCGCGATTCCCCAACTGATCCTTCTGCTGCGTTCGCCGTACGCGCGCCGACTGAGCCTGCCGAGGGGGCGCAGCCGGAGACGCCGCCGGTCGTGGCGATCGCGCCGGTGCCCGCACTGGTTCCCCCGGCCTTCAGCGACGTGGCGGAGGCCGAACTCGAGCCGCTGCCCGAGCCTGCCAACGACCTCTGGGTGCGCATCGTCCAGGGGTACGGCGTGCCGGACATCGAGGGGCCGCTGGTCGACAAGTGGGAGCGGTGGTATGCCGACCGGCCCGACTACGTCGCGCGCATGGTGGATCGCAGCCGCCGCTACCTCTATCACATCGTGAGCGAGGTGCAGCAGCGCGGCATGCCGCTCGACATCGCGTTGCTGCCCATGGTCGAGAGCGCATTCAACCCGGTGGCGTTCTCGACCAGTCGCGCCGCCGGAATCTGGCAGTTCATTCCCTCGACCGGCAGGCACTACGGCCTCGCACAGAACTTCTGGTTCGACTCGCGCCGCGACGTGGTCGCCGCGACCGACAAGGCGCTCGACTACCTGCAGAAGCTGCATGCGGATTTCAACGACTGGCAGCTCGCACTTGCCGCGTACAACTGGGGCGAGGGCAACGTCGCCAAGGCGATCGCGCGCAACCGCGCGCGCGGTCTGCCGGCCGACTATTCGAGCCTGACGATGCCGGACGAGACCCGCAACTACCTGCCCAAGCTGCAGGCGGTGAAGAACATCGTCCGCGATCCCGAGAAGTTCGGCCTCGCGCTCGCCGACATTCCCGATGCGCCGTATTTCGCCGTCGTGAAGACGTCGCGCAAGATGGACCTCAAGATCGCCGCCGATCTGGCCGAGATGCCGCTCGACGACTTCAGGGCATTGAACCCGCAGCACAACCGGCCGGTGATCGCCGGCGCCGACGAGCACACAATCCTGCTTCCCATCGATCGCGCCGAGGTCTTCGCGGCCAAGCTCGACCTGCACGACCAGCCGCTCGTCTCCTGGCAGGCGTACCGCCTGCGACCGAACGACACGTTGCCGCAAGTGGCCGCGAAATACGGGATGGAGGTCGAGGTGCTGCGCGCCGTGAACGGCCTCGGGACGCGTGCGCGCGTCCATGCGGGCCACGTGCTGCTCGTGCCGGCGCAGCGACCGTCGCAGGCGGCGGCGGAATCCCTTACGACGGCCGTCTTCACCACGGTGCCTCAGGGCCGCACGTTCTACTACCGGGTCAACCGGGGCGACTCGCTGCAGACCATCGCGGCGCGCTACGGTGTGACGACCGAGGAGCTGCGCCAGTGGAACGGGCTCACGCAGAACGCGGTGCAGGTGGGGCAGCAGCTGCGGGTGACGAGCGACATCGTCCCCGCGAGCATCAAGTCCCGCGCGTCGTCGTCGCGGCGCGCGACGGCAACCGGCGGGGCGCGTTCGCTCAAGGCCGGCAAGTCCGGCAATGCCGCGAGCGCCGCCCCGGGCGCGGCCAACCAGAGGACCGGCGCAGCGCCCTCGGGAGCTCGCGCCAGCGGCGGGACCAGGCCGGTACCATCGGGCAGCGCATCGGTGATCGGAACCGTTCGCTAGCCCCGATGTTTCATCAGGGCGCGGAATTCCGCGCGGCGGTTTGCGACCCGGATCGGGTCTTCATCGGATCGGTGGCGGCCCGGTGAAACATCCGGGCTGGCGCTGAGCGCAGCCCACCCCGCCGTTGCAAGCCGCGGCTGTTTGCCTTTCGGGCGCGCCTTCCGCCCGTCCGTCGGCTCGCGCGGGCGCCGCCGGCAGACCAAGACGCGGCGCGCCCTTCGGGCGTTGTCGGGCCCTTTGGGCGTCGTGCGACGCCGCGCCAAACAAGACGGGCGACGCTTGGAGCGTCGCCCGTCTTGGGTCCGTCACACATCTGCGACGGAGATTGGCGAGAAGGATTACTTCTTCGCGGCCTTGCGCTTGGTGGCCTTGCGCTTGGTCGCCTTCTTCTTGGTCGCCTTCTTGGCGGCCTTCTTCTTCGTCGCCTTGCGCTTGGTCGCCTTCTTGGCGGCCTTCTTCTTCGTCGCCTTGCGCTTGGTCGCCTTCTTGGCGGCCTTCTTCTTCGTCGCCTTGCGCTTGGTCGCCTTCTTGGCGGCCTTCTTCTTCGTCGCCTTGCGCTTGGTCGCCTTCTTGGCGGCCTTCTTCTTCGTCGCCTTCTTCTTGGTCGCAGCCTTCTTCGGGGCGGCCTTCTTCTTCGTCGCCTTGCGTTTGGTTGCCTTCTTCTTGGGCGCCGGAGCCGGCGTCGGGGACATCATCGACATCATGTCAGCCATCATCTTTGCATTCTCCTGTCTGAGTTCTGGAACTGTTATGTTGCTTCTCGTTGCAGCAGGCAGCGTGGTTTTGTCATTTGCAACTGCAACCTCTTGACAAATCCTCTGCCACCTGCTGCCCTGCATTCTAGCCAGATTTCAACCGTTTGCAAGATTTCGGCACCGCTTCCGCGGGTCGCGTGCGCAACTGTTGCGAATTCGCACAACGGCCCGATGCGCGCTCGCGAGTGCGATTCACCGCGGCAGCGGCGACTCGTTCGCGAAGAGGTCCGCCACGCCTTCGCGCCGCCGAACGAGGTGCGCGCGCGACCCGTCGACAAGCACTTCGCAGGCACGCGGGCGGGCGTTGTAATTCGAACTCATCGCCATCGCGTAGGCACCTACGGCGCCGACCACGAGCAGGTCGCCTTCGGTCAGCGCGAGGTCGCGTTCGTGCGCGAGGAAGTCGCTGCTCTCGCAGATCGGCCCCACGATTTCCCAGCGTCGGCGCAGGCCGCCGGACTCCGCGCGCGCCGGCAGGACCGGGTGCCATGCGTCGTAGAGCGCCGGCCGCAGCAGGTCGTTCATCGCGGCGTCGACGATCGCGAAGTCGCGGGCGCCACCGCTTTTCAGATAAGTGACGCGGGTAAGCAGCACCCCGGCGTCGCCGACCAGACGCCGCCCCGGCTCGAACAGCAGCGTCTCCGTGCGGCCCGCGAAAAGCTCGCGCAGCATGTCGGCGTAGTCAGCGAGCGGCACCGGCGTCTCGTCGCGGTAGCGGATGCCGAGTCCGCCGCCGAGGTCGATATGGGCAAGCCGGATGCCCTCTGCCGCCAGGCTGTCGACGAGCGTCAGCACCTTTTGCGCCGCCTCGCGATAGGGCGCGAGCTCGGTGATCTGGGAGCCGATGTGGATGTCGATGCCGAGCACGGCAATCGAGGGCAGCAACGCGGCACGCCGGTACAGCGGCAGCGCCGCGTCGAAGGCGATACCGAACTTGCTCTCCTTGAGACCGGTGGAGATGTAGGGGTGGGTGCGCGGGTCGACATCGGGGTTCACGCGAAAGCTGACCGGCGCCACTTTCCCGGCCGCGGCGGCGACGCGCGCGAGGCACTCGAGCTCGGAGGCCGACTCGACGTTGAAGCAGTGGATGCCGGCCGCCAGCGCCGCCTGCATTTCGTCCTCGCGCTTGCCGACGCCGGAGAACACGACCTTGGCGGGATCTCCGCCGGCGGCGATGACGCGCGCGAGCTCCCCGCCCGAGACGATGTCGAAGCCGCTGCCCAGGCGCGCGAGCAGGTCCAGCACGGCGAGATTGCCGTTCGCCTTCATCGCGTAGCAGACAAGGTGTGGCAGCCCATCGAGCGCCGCGTCGAAGGCGCGGTAGTTGCCCTCGAGCATCGCGCGGGAGTACACGTAACAGGGCGTGCCGAACTCGGCTGCAATCCGGGCGAGCGGAACCTGCTCGACGCAGAGCTCGCCGTCGATATAGCCGAAGGCGGTCAAGGCTTCCGCTCGGGCGCGTCGGCGGCCGGCGCGTTGGCGGGCGACGGTGCGGGCGAGGCTGTCGGCGCAGTTGCCGGTGACGCCGAAGTTGCGGGTGCGGAGGCGGTCGGCGCCGCTGGAGTCGCCGGCGGCGGCTTCAGCGGTCCCTTGATGCCGCACGCGGCCAGCGCGGCGATCGCGACGGCGACCGTGGACGTCGTGCGGCACCGGCAGGCGAGTGAGCGCAAATGACGTAACATCGAATGGAATCCTAGCACGCGTCCTTCACGACGACGCGCGCGGCCCCCGACCGGAAATCCGCTCCCGCATGAACGAAACCGATTTCATCGTCGCCGCCGACCGCACGCTTGCGACAATCGGCGAGGCGCTCGACCGCGCGCTCGAAGCGTCCGACCTCGACGTCGACTGGAGCATCAACGAGGGCATTCTCGAGATCGAATGCCCCGACGGCAGCAAGCTCATCATCAACCGCCATGCTGCCAATCGCGAGATCTGGGTGGCGGCGCGCGCCGGCGGCTTCCATTTCCGCAGCGACGGCGGGCAGTGGCGCGATACGCGCGGCGGCGAGGAGCTCGCGGAGATGCTCGGTCGCCTGCTGCGCGAGCAGGCGGGGCTTGTGGTCGAATTGCCGGCGCTTGCGGCGACCTAGCCCCGATGTTTCATCAGGGCGCCGGAATTTGGCGCGGCGGTTTGCGCCCTGGATCGGGCGCAGCGGAGGACGCCAATAGCAGCGACTATTGGCTAGGAGAGCAAGCCCGAGCCAGGGCGCAAACCGCCGCGCCAAAGACTGAGCAGTCCGCCCGTCTGAATTGCTCTGCTGGTGGCCGATCCCAAGTACTTCGCAAGACTCGAGTCTTCTTCGAATCGTCGGCGGCCTGGTGAAACATCCGGGCTAGCTGCCCGCCGCCGTCTCCGGTCATCCCGCCAACAGCGCGGTCCAGTCCTCGAGCGCCCGACGGCGCTCGGCGTGGCCGGGCAGCAATGCCTCGACCACTGCCCAGAAGCGCGTGGAGTGGTTGAGCTCGACCAGATGGGCGACCTCGTGAGCGACGACGTAGTCGGCGAGTTCCGGCGGGAGCTGCACGAGCCGCCAGTTGAGCCGGATCTCGCCCCTGTGGTTGCAGCTGCCCCATTCGCTGCGGGCGTTGGAGATCTTCACCACGGGCGCCTCCCGCGGAAGCCGCGCGGCGAACAGCGCCGCACGTGGCACGACGAGCCGCTGCGCCTCCTCTTTCAACCAGCGGCCCACGAAGGCGGCAATGGGGTGACCGTCCGCAGCGCCGGGATGCAGGACCGTGAGGTCGAACAGATCGACCTTCACGTCTTTCGTGCGCGACGGGAAGACGGCCAGCGCGAGTTCGCGGCCGCGATAGGTGAGCGGCGCCCCGGTCCTCCATTCGCGCGGCAGCACATTGCGCCGGCGGCCGCGCCATTCCTCGAGCGTGCGCAGGATCCAGCGCGCGCGCTCCTGCAGCGCCGCCTCGATGTCGCGCAGGCTCACCCATCGTGGCGCGCGCACCGTCAGACCGTCCAAGTCGATCTCCATGCCGATCGTGCGCCGGCGCGTGCGCACGAGCCGGTAATCGACCGGCATACCGAGGAGCACGATCCGTCGGGGCTCGCGCGCGGCATCCGGTGCGTCGAGGCGCAGGCGAATCACGGCCCCGCACGCGCCCGAATCATTGCGGTTGCCCGAGCCGGGCGACCTCGGCCTCGATCCGGTCTTCGACCTCGCGCGTCAAGTGGATCGGGTCCCTGCCGGCCGGCGCGATCGGCTTGCCGATGGACAGCGTCAACACACCGGGCTTCTTGCCCAGCACGCCCTTGGGCCAGAGCCATCCGGCGTTGTGTGCGATCGGCAAGATGGGCGTGTCCATCGCGATCGCAAGCCGCGCGCCGCCGGTCTTGTACTTGGCGCGGCGTCCCGCAAGGATGCGTGTTCCCTCGGGATAGACGACGATCCAGAAGCCCTGCCGGAAGCGCTCGCGGCCCTGTTCGGCGATCTGGCCCATCGCGTCTTGGCCTGACTTGCGATCGATCGTGATCGGCGAGGCGTAGCGGAACGCCCAGCCGAAGAACGGGATCGAGAGCAGCTCCTTCTTGGCCACGTAGGCGAGCGGCGGGCCCATCTGCGTCAGGAACAGCGTCTCCCACGTCGAGCTGTGCTTCGACATGATGATGTGGGGCGTTACCGGCATGTTCTCCTGCCCGATCACGCGATGGCGGACGCCGCAGATCACCCGCGCTCCCCACAGGTTGGCGCGGCACCAGTAGGTGATGAAGCGGTAGCGTGGGAGCGGCGGCAGCCAGAACAGCGACAGCACCGCGAGCGCGTAGGGCGGTGTTACGACGAGCTGGAACAGCGCGAACAGCAGGGAGCGCAGCACCGACACGGCGCGTCGGCTTCAATCCGTCGCCAGCAGCGCCGAGGCCGCGAACGCGAGGTCGGGAAAGATCACCGTGTTCTTGGGGAAGCTGCCCTCGCGCAGCGTCTTTTCCCCCTTGCCGGTCAGCACGAGCATTGGCTGCGCGCCGACCGCCTCGGCGGCCTGCAGGTCGCGCAGGCTGTCGCCGATGCACGGAACGGTGGTGATGTCGACGTTGAAACGCCGGGCCGCTTCCTGCAGCAGCCCCGTGCGCGGCTTGCGGCAGTCGCATTCGGCATCGGCCGTGTGCGGACAGAAGAAGATCGCGTCGATGCGGCCGCCCACCTGCGCGAGCGCCTTGTGCAACTTCTCGTGGATGGCGTTAAGCGTCGCCATGTCGAAGAGACCGCGACCGATACCCGACTGGTTCGTCGCGACCACGACGCGGAATCCCGCATGATTCAAGCGCGCGATCGCCTCGAGGCTGCCCGGAATCGGGCGCCACTCGTCCGGCGACTTGATGAACTGGTCGCTGTCGTGATTGATCACGCCGTCGCGGTCGAGAATGACGAGCTTGACCGCGCGAGTCGGGGCGACGGCTTCGGAGGCGAGCTGGACCACGGCGTGTACTTTACCGGCTCCGGCCGCTCACGTCGCAAGCTTCGAGATGTCGGCCACGCGGTTCATCGTCGCCGCGACGCCGCGCAACAGCGCGAGGCGGTTGCCGCGGACGACGGGGTCGTCGGTCATCACCATGACGTCGTCGAAGAAGCGGTCGACAGCCGGTTTCGCGGCGGCGAGCGCTTTCAGCGCCGCCGTGTAGTCGCCTTGCGCGAAGTGACGCTCGACGGCAGGCTCGAGCTTCTGGAACGCGATATAGAGATCGTGCTCGGCGCCGCTGCCGAGCAGCGACCGGTCCACCGCGATCGCCGCTTCCCCGCCCGATTTCCTGAGGATATTGACGATCCGCTTGTTGGCGGTCGAAAGCGCCTCGGCCTCCGGCAGCCGTGCGAACGCCTGCACTGCAGCGAGCTGGTCGGGCACGAGGTCGATGCGCGCCGGGTTCCGCGCCAGAACGGCCTCGATCTGCTGCGGTGTCGCGCCCTGTTCGCGCAGGTGGCCGCGCAGCCGGTCGAGCAGGAATTCGAGCAGCGGAGTGACGTCGCGCTTCACCGCAGGCACCGCGCCGAACGCGTCGAACGCATGTGCAACGAGGTCGGGGAGCGGCACGGCGACGCGCTTCTCGATCAGGATGCGCAGTACGCCGAGCGCCGCGCGGCGCAGCCCGAAGGGATCCTTGTCCCCGGTGGGGATGCTGCCGATGCCGAACAATCCTGCGAGCGCCTCGAGCTTGTCGGCAAGCGCCGCGGCCTGGGCGACCTTGCCTTCCGGCAGCGCGTCGCCGGCGAAGCGCGGCCAGTAGTGCTGCGCGATGGCGTCGGCCACGGCCGGGGTTTCGCCGTCGTGCAGCGCGTAATAGCGGCCCATGATGCCCTGCAGCTCCGGGAACTCGCCCACCATGTCGGTGACGAGATCGGCCTTGGCGAGCATCGCCGCCCGGTTCGCTTGCTCCGAGTCGGCGCTGATCAGTCCGGCGATGCGCGTGGCAAGGAAGCGCAGGCGTTCGATCCGTTCGGCCTGCGTTCCGATCTTCGCCTGATAGACGACGTTGCGCAGCTTCGGCAGCCGTGTCTCGAGCCGCGCCTTGCGGTCCTGGTCGTAGAAGAAGCGGGCATCGGCAAGCCGTGCGCGCAGCACGCGCTCGTTGCCCTGCACGATGGCGGAGGGATCCCCGGTCGCGAGGTTGCTCACGAGCAGGAAGCGGTTGGCGAGCCTGCCTTTCGCGTCGGCGAGCGCGAAGTATTTCTGGTTCTGCTGCATCGTCAGGATCAGGCACTCCTGCGGCACGTCGAGGAATGCCGGGTCGAACGTGCCCGCGTAGACCGCCGGCCATTCGACCAACGAGGCCACCTCGTCGAGCAGCGCGTCGGGCCGTATCACGGTCGCGCCCTGCGCCGCCTTCGCGAGCGCCGTGACGATCGCCGCGCGGCGCTTCGCAAACGACGGGATCACCTTGCCTTCGGCTTCGAGCTCGGGCTCGTAGGCGTTGGCGGTCGCGATCTCGATGTCCTTGCGCGACAGGAAGCGGTGGCCGTCGGTCGTGCGGTCGGCGGCAAGCCCGAGCGCCGTGACGGGCACGACGTCGCCACCGTGCAGCGCGAGCAGCTTGTGGGCAGGCCGCACGAACGAAATCGCATTGAAGTAGCCGGCCTGCCGCCCGGCGGAGGGTGGCTGCGCGTAGCGCATCACCTTCGGGATCGGGAGTCCTTCGATGGCTTCGTCGAGGGATTCCTGCAGTCCCCGGGCCAGCGGCTGGCCCTTCGCCAGACGGCGAAGCCAGACGTACTCCGCCTTGCCGTCGGACTCGATGTAGAGATGATCCGGACCGTTCCAGGACTCCGGATAGCCCTCGGCGAGGCTTGCGCGGCCCAGTTTTTCGAGGCGCTTGATGAGCGCGACGGTGGGCTTACCGTCCTTGCCTTCGGCGACAGACCGCGGAACCAGCTTCTCTTTCACTTCGCTATCCGGAGCCTCCGGTGCGACGTTCGTGATCGCGACCGCGAGCCGCCTTGGTGTGGCAAAGCCCGTGACCTGCGATTCCGATGTCGTGAAGCCGCGTGCAGAGAGCCCGGCGGCAAGCGATTGCGCGAACGCCTCGCCGAGCATCTTCAACGCCTTCGGAGGCAGTTCCTCGGTGAAGAGCTCGACGACAAGGGGGGCGGTGGCGCTCATCGTCAAGCCGCGTTGCTGCGGAACTCGTCTGCCAGCATCGGGAAGCCGAGCGCCTCGCGCGAGGCGACATACGCGGTCGCGACCATTCGCGACAGCGTACGGATGCGCCCGATGTAGCCGGCGCGCTCGGTGACCGAGATCGCGCCGCGCGCGTCGAGCAGGTTGAACATGTGCGCCGCCTTGAGGATCATCTCGTAGCCCGGCAGCGGCAGCCTCGCTTCGAGCAGGCGCTTCGCCTCGGACTCGTGGTACGAGAACAGCTCGAACAGTTTCGGCACGTTCGACTGCTCGAAGTTGTACGTCGACTGCTCGACCTCGTTCTGGTGAAACACGTCCCGGTAGGCGAGCCTGCGCTCGAGGCCGTTCTCCTTCCAGGTCGTCCACGTGAGGTCGAAGACGTTCTCCGCGCCCTGCAGGTACATCGCCAGGCGTTCGAGGCCGTAGGTGATCTCGCCGGTGATCGGGTCGCAGTCGATCCCGCCCACCTGCTGGAAATAGGTGAACTGGGTCACCTCCATGCCGTTCAGCCACACCTCCCAGCCCAATCCCCATGCGCCGAGCGTCGGGTTCTCCCAGTCATCCTCGACGAACCGCACGTCGTTGACCTTAAGGTCGAAGCCCAGCGCCTCGAGCGAGCCGAGATACAGGTCGAGAATGTTGGCGGGCGAGGGTTTCAGCACCACCTGGTACTGGTAGTAGTGCTGCATGCGGTTCGGGTTCTCGCCGTAACGCCCGTCCTTCGGGCGGCGCGACGGTTGCACGTACGCGGCGCGCCAAGGCTCGGGGCCAAGCGCGCGCAGGAATGTTGCCGTGTGCGACGTGCCGGCGCCGACCTCCATGTCGTACGGCTGCAGCAGCGCGCAGCCCTGGCGGTCCCAATAGTCCTGGAGGCGCAGGATCACCTGCTGGAAGGTCAGCATCGTGGAGGCAGCCGATCCGGCAGTCCGGCCGCGCAGGAGCTTCAAAGTACGGCGATTTTACCGTTGTTCCCGCGCTGGCGTGCGGCGAGCGTCGCGCGGCCGCCACAGCGCGAAGGCGAACAACACGGCGGCCGCGATCAGAGGCGGCGCATCGCCGTAGCGCACGTACGGCGTGAAGCCGGTGTAGCCGCGGACCTCGACGTCCAGCACACCGCGCGTGAACCACGGGAGGCGCGCGATCTCGCGGCCGTCCGCACCGATCGCGGAGGTGACGCCGGTGTTCGTCGCGCGCAGCATCGGTCGCCCGGTCTCGCGGGCCCGCATCGCGGCGATCTGGTTGTGCTGCCATGCGGCCACCGAGCGGCCGTACCAGGCGTCGTTGGTCACGTTGACGAGCAGTGACGCGTCGCGAGCATGCGCGGCGATTTGGTCGCCGAACAGGTCCTCGTAGCAGATGTTGAGTGCGACGCGCTGTCCGGCCACCTGAAGAGGCGGCGGGTTCGCGGGACCGGCGGCCTGGCTGTCGAGCGGGATCGCGAGCACCTGCCGTATCACCCAGCCGAACACGGGCTCGAGCGGAATCGTCTCGCCGAAGGGCACCAGATGATGCTTGCGATACATCTGCACGCGCGCTGCGCCGAGACTCACCACGCTGTTGTAGATGCGCAAGCCGCCACCCGCGATCGGCGGCGGGTCGACGGTGAACAGACCAAGCAGAAGGTCGCCGTCGCGCGCACGGGCGATGTTCGCGAGCGCCATGACGACCTCGGCCGGAAGCTGCGGCGAGAGCACGGGAAACGCGCTTTCGGGCGTCACGATCAGCCGCCCGCGGCTCTGCTTCGCGAGTTCGACGTACAGGTCGTAGGTGCGATCGAGGAACCCCGGATCGAACTTCAGGTCCTGCTGCACGTTACCCTGGAGAAGCGAGACGACCAGCGGCTCCCCGGTCGGCTCGGTAAAGAGGCGGCGCTCGAGCAACGATCCGGCGCCAACGACCGCGAGAATCCCGGCAACGCAGGCGGCGGCGCTTAGGCGGTCGCCGTCCGCGAGCCGATCGGCGAACCACGCGACGAGGGCTGCGCAGACCGCGAGCGCAAGCGAGACGAGCCAGACGCCACCGAGCGGCGCGAATCCGGCGAGCGGCTCTCCCGGCGACTGCGCATAGCCGGCCGCGAGCCACGGAAATCCCGTCAACAGGAAGCCACGTGCCCACTCGGCGAGTGTCCACGCCCCCGCAGCGGCAACGGTGCGCGCGAAGCTCGATGGCGATGTGAGGCGCACGACCGCCCACCCGGCGGCTGCCGGATAGAGCGCAAGGTAGGCGACGAAACCCGCGGTCGCGAGCGCGGCGACCGGTACGGGCATGCCGCCGAAGGTCTCGAGCGCAACATAGACCCACGACACGCCCGCGCCGAACAGTCCCGCGCCGAACCAGAATCCGAGCCATGCGCCGTCGCGCGCCCGGTCCGCCCGCTGCCACAGCCAGAACAGCGTGCCGAGCGTGGCGAGCGGCAGCAGCGCGACGCCGAAGGGCGCGAAGCTGAACACCATGAGCGCGCCCGCCACTGCGGCGAGCAGCCGGGACGGGAGCCGAGACCCGCGCCTGCTCACCGGGCGCGGGGCGACGCGCGCCGGTCCGGCGGGCGCGCGCACATCATGACGACGCCTGCGCGCCGCCAGCCGGCACCGGCGGGAGCACGCGCTCCACCTGCAGCGTGTGCAGGCGGCGGCTGTCGGCGCGCACGACGCGGAAGCGGAAGCCCGCGAGCGTCGTCGCCTCGCCGCGCTTCGGCAGGCGGCCGAACGACTTCACGACGAGGCCGCCAACGGTGTCGAACTCCTCGTCGGAGAAGCTGCTGCCAAAGTGCTCGTTGAAGTCCCCGATCTCGGTGCGGGCCTTCACGCGCCAGCGCCCGTTGCCCTCGGGGATCACGTTGTCCTCGCTCTCGTCGAAGTCGTACTCGTCCTCGATGTCTCCGACGATCTGCTCCAGCACGTCCTCGATCGTCACCAGACCCGACACGCCGCCGTACTCGTCGACGACGATCGCGATGTGGTTGCGGTTGGCGCGAAACTCGCGCAGCAGCACGTTCAGGCGCTTCGATTCCGGCACGAACACCGCGGGGCGGAGCGTATCGCGCAGGTTGAAACCCTCGGGCTTCGCGTAGAAGTTCAGCAACTCCTTGGCAAGCAGGATGCCGATCACATCGTCCTTGCTCTCGCCGATCACCGGGAAGCGCGAGTGCTTGGTCTCGAGCAGGAGCGGGATGAATTCCTCGGGCGAATCGTCGATCGACACGCAGTCCATCTGCGCGCGCGGGATCATGATGTCGCGAACCGTCATCTCGGAGACGTTCAGCACGCCTTCGATCATCGACAGCGCGTCGGCGTCGAGCAGGCGGCGCTCGAATGCGCCGCGCATCAGGTCCATCAGCTGCTCGCGATCCTCGGGCTCGCGGGTCAGCAGCGCCGAGAGCCGCTCGAGCAGCGTGGGGCGGGATGCGCCCGTGTCGTTGGCGGGGTCCATCAGTAGGTTTTCGTGGCTGCAATGGCGCGGGTCGGCGGGCGGGGCGGCGGCACGAATCCGCTCCCCGGCGCAGCCACGCTAGGCGTCAAGGCGGCGCGGCGTGTAGGGGTCGGCGTAGCCGAGCGATGCCAGGACGTTCTTCTCGCGCGCTTCCATGCGCACGGCCGCGCGCGGGTCGTCGTGATCGAAACCCTGCAGGTGCAGCATCCCGTGGACGACGAGGTGGGCACAATGGGCCGTGAACGTGATGCGCTGTTGACGTGCCTCGCTGCGGACGACGGGGACGCAGAGCACGATATCGCCCGTCAGCGGGACGACATCATCGTACACGAACGTCAGGACGTTGGTCGGGTAGTCCGTGGCCCGGAAGCGGGCGTTCAGCATCCGCCCTTCGCGCGTCCCGACGAAGCGCAGCGTAACGGCGGCCGGGCGGGAGAGCGCTGCCATCGCCCAGCGTCGCAGCGTCGCGCGCACGGGGAGGCCGGCGCGGGCAACACCGTATTGCACCGACAGCGCAAGTGCCGCTGGCTGTGCGGCATCCCGCCGACGGGCGCCGCGGGCGGTCGGCCCCGTGGTCATCGGCCGCCGCCCTTGCCGCTTTCGGTGTCCCGCTCGTAGGCGTCGATGATCTTCTGCACCAGCGGATGCCGAACGACGTCGGCGCTCGTGAACCGCGTGAAGGCGATGCCGCGCACGCCGCGGAGCACGCGGTCGGCCTCGATCAGGCCGGATTTCTGCCCGCGCGCGAGATCGATCTGCGTCACGTCGCCGGTGATCACCGCCTTGGTGCCGAAGCCGATGCGCGTGAGGAACATCTTCATCTGCTCGGGCGTCGTGTTCTGCGCCTCGTCCAGGATGATGAAGCTGTGGTTCAGCGTGCGCCCGCGCATGTAGGCGAGCGGCGCGATCTCGATCGTGTTGCGCTCGAAGAGCCTCTCCACCTTGTCGAAGCCCATCAGGTCGTAGAGCGCGTCGTAGAGCGGGCGCAGGTAGGGGTCCACCTTCTGCGCGAGATCGCCGGGCAGGAAGCCCAGCCGCTCGCCCGCCTCGACCGCCGGGCGCACCAGCACGATGCGCTTGACGGCGTCGCGCTCCAGCGCATCCACCGCGCACGCCACGGCGAGGTAGGTCTTTCCGGTGCCCGCAGGCCCGATGCCGAACGTGATGTCGTGCCCGCGGATGTCGGTGAGGTAGGCGACCTGGTTCGGCGTGCGCCCGTGCAGGTCGGCGCGCCGTGTGCGCAGCAGCGCGCTCTCGTCGCCCGCTTCGGTCGGCGGACCTTCGTGGCGGGCGACCGGCTGCGAGGCGGTCTCGACCAGCCCGAGCTGGATGTCGTCCACCGACAGCGGCTCCAGGGCTTCTTCGTAGAAGCGACGGATCGCCGCGGCTGCCCGCGAGACCTGCGTCGGCCCCCCCGCGATCGTGAACTCTCCGCCGCGATGCGAGATCGCGACGTCGAGTGCAGCCTCGATCTGCCGCAGGTTGGCGTCGAGGGGTCCGCAGAGATTGGCGAGCGCGCGGTTGTCGAGCGGCGTGAGCGAGACCCGCGTCTGCCCACTTCGGGCGGCGGCGGTTGCTCGCTGTCGCGGCACGTTCGCGATGTCGCTCGGACGTCGGCGCTATACGCCCTGCCGGATCAGCGGCGCCTTGAGCGCCTCGTCCAGCGTGGCGAGCGTTTCGGCGAGGTGGGCTTTCGCCTCGGGCGAGTAGCCGGGCTTGTTCTGAGCCTGCGCAAGCTCGTTGCGCAGCGTTCGCGCATCGGCGCGCAGCAGCGCACGAGCGTCGGCGGGCATCGCGCCGGCCGGACGCAGCAGCGCGTTGGCGACGCGGCTTGCATGCTCGCGCTGCAGGTTCCGTCTGAAGAGCGGGACGTCGCGGCCGGTCTTGAGCTCGCTCCAGATGGCCCCGTGCAGCGTTGCGTAGAGCTCGGACAGCCGCAGTGCCCGTGCGGGATCGTCGACCTTGGACTCGTTGTTCAGCAGCCGTTGCGCGACCGTCTCGCTCATCAGCTGGGCGAGCACGCTGCGCTGCATCGCCAGAACCTGCTGATCGATCGCGATGTCGGGCGTCGGGATCGCGCGCCCTGTCTCCTGGGCGTCGTCCATGTCGAACGTGGACACGGCCATCCGGCGCAGGAACGACGGCGAGAAGCGGAAGCTGTCGGCGGAAAACACCTCGGCGGTGATCATCGAAAGCGCCTGCCGCTGCTTTTCGACCGTCACCGGGTTCAGCGGATCGCGGCCGCTGCCGGCGCGGTCGCGCAGCGTCGTCAGCCCGCCGATGTACTTGGCCGCGTAGACCGCGCCTTGGGACGCTTCGGACAGCCCGCGCGAGAAGTTGCGGCGCAGGATCGAGTAGCTTTCGCCCGCTTTCATCTCCCGCGTCTCGGTGCGCTGCCACAGCTCGTGCACGAGTGCGAAGCGCTTCTGCGCGTAGGCGAGCGGGTCGCTACCGAGGTCGAGCGGGTTGATCTGCGGGTCGAGTGCAAAGAAGCTCGCATCCTCGTCGGTTGCGTAAGCGAGCAGCGGTTCGTTCGAGCGCCCGGCGATCCGTGCAAGTTCGGCCGCCTCGTCCGCGGCCGAAAGTTCGCGGTAGCCGTACTCGATCGCCCAGTAGTCGTAGGGCCCGAGCGTGTTCATCTGGTAGGCGCCCTGCTGCGCTCCCCGCATGGCGATGTTCCACGGGTTGTACTCCATCACCGAGCCGGAGATGCCGAACGTGCGCGTGAACTCCGGGTCCGCGAGCTCGGTGTCGCTGTAGACGGTGGAGGCGCGGAAATTGTGGCGCAGGCCGAGCGTGTGGCCGATCTCGTGCATCGTCGTGTCCTTGAGGAACGCGGCGACGAAACGCTCGACATCGGGGCTGTCGGGATCGAGCTCACCGCGCGCTTCGAGCAGCGAGAGTCCGAACACGGCCTCGCCGGTTGCGGCGTCCTCGTAGGTGCAGAAGAGGCGATCGGCAGCGGGCGGCAGCGCCAGCGGCGCGGCCGACGCGCTCTTCGGCATGTACTCGGCACGCAGGTTGCGGACGATGCGCACGTTGTTCGCGTCGATGCCGATGTCGGCGTCGAGGATCTCGCCGGTGCGCGGATCCACCGACGTCGGGCCGATCGCGCCGAAAGACGTCTTGGCCACCGTGAGCCAGCGCACCGACGCGTGCGCGAGGTCGCTCGTGTCGTAGTCGGCGCCGTCGGGCTGGACATCCACGCGGATCGCGTCGTTGAAGCCGATGCGCGCGAACGCCTGGTTCCACTCGAGGATGCCCTCGCGGATCGGCGCGCGGTACTTCTCCGGGATGCTGCGATCGAGCCAGAAGACGATCGGCTGCTTGGGCTCCGACATCTCGGCTGCCGGATCCTTCTTCTCCAATCGCCAGCGGTTCACGTACCGGGTGACGGGCACGCGCGGCGTGTCGCTCGTGTAGTCCAGGCGCTCGGTCGTGAAGTACCCGACACGGTCGTCGGCAAGCCGCGCGCGCATCGGCTGCACGGGGAGCTGGGCCAGCGTGTAATGGAAGCCGAGGAACAGCGAGCGCGCGTCAGGCAGCGTGCCGGGCAGCGTGGGGCCGGTGGCGGCCGGCGAACCGGGCGAGGGCTGCGCGGGCCGGGCGAGCGCGTAATGGGCGCTCACCTCGAAGGTCGCCTGGTCGGGCATCGACCTGACCTTGCCGAGCGACGAATTGCGCGAGTCGAACGAGTACGACTGGCGATAGGCGCGCTCGAGCGCGGAACCGGCCGCCGGGAGGTCCGCGATCAGCAGCGCGTTGGCCTCGATCAGTACCGACTTCCGCTCGGGATGGGGCTGCGAGGCGACCGCCACCGAGGCGAGCAGGCTGTCGGAGAAGCCCTGCGCGACGGCGCGCGCCTCGGGCGTTCCCTCGCTCGCCGTGTACTTGACGTTCTTGGCCAGGAGTTGCACCAGGTTGCCGACCTTGCGGAACTGCACGACCTGCGACACGCCGACGGGATAGGTCATCATGCCGCCGAAAAGGCGCTGCTCGCCGATGCCCTGGTTCAGGTTGGACTTGAGGAAGAACGACTTGTCGAACTGGTCCGGCGCGATCTCGATCCAGACCTTGTCGTCCTTCTGCCACAGCCGGAAGAGCCCCGGCATCTCCTGCGCGTCCTTTACCACCTCCGCGAACGGCTTCGCGCCTTGCGCGGCCGTCGCAGCGGCTTGCGCGGCGGCTGCGGCGGCGACTACTGCGGGCGGCGTGGGCCGTGCGGCCCCGGGCGCCTGCGGCGCGGCAGTCGGCGTCGACGCGACCGCCTGCGTGGCGGCCGATGCGGCGGCCGTCGCGATCGCGACGGCTTCGGCCTGGCGCGCGCCGTTTTGGCTCTCGGCCTGCAGCGTTGCACACCCGGCGAGCGACAAGCCGAGCGCACCGGCCAGGGCGGCACGTTGACAGCGGGTGATGTCGATCGGCATGGCAAAGCCTCGTTGCGCGAGTACGGTCACAGACCGCGTCCGACGGCGGACGTTTCGCAAATCCTACAACGGTTCGGTCAGTTCTCCACGAAGCGAATGGGGCAGCGCCGAGGTGATGCGGACATCCACGAACGTGTCGACGAGCCCCGGGTCGCCGCGGAAGTTGACCACCCGGTTATTGTCCGTCCGGGCGGAGAGTTCCGCCGGGTCCCTCGCGGAGCGGCCTGTCACCAGCACGGATATCCGGTCGCCGACCATCGCCGCGCTGTAGTCGCGGTAGAGCGCCTCGACCCGCGCCTGCAGCGCCACGAGGCGCCCCTGCTTGATGTCGTGCGGCACCTGGTTTGGCAGGTCGGCGGCCGGCGTGCCGGGACGCGTGCTGTAAAGGAAGCTGAAGCTGCCATCGAACCGGACGTCGTCGATCAGCCTCATCGTGGCTGCGAAGTCAGCGTCGGTCTCGCCGGGATAGCCGACAATGAAGTCGGACGACAACGAAAGGTCCGGGCGCTCTGCCTTGAGCCTGCGCACGATCGATTTGTACTCGAGCGTCGTGTAGCCGCGCTTCATCGCCGCGAGCACGCGGTCGGACCCCGACTGGACGGGAAGGTGCAACTGGGAAACCAGCTTGTCCACCCGCCCGTAGACGGCGATGAGACGAGGCGTCATTTCCTTCGGGTGCGACGTCGTGTAGCGGATGCGGCGGATGCCGGGCATTTCGGCAACGTGCTCGATCAGCGTCGCCAAGTCGGCGATTTCGCCGCTCGTCTTCGTCGCCGTGCCCATCGCGCCGCGGTAGGCGTTGACGTTCTGCCCGAGCAGCGTCACTTCCTTCACGCCCTGGTCGGCGAGGTCGGCGACCTCGGTCAGCACGTCGTCGAACGGCCGCGAGATCTCCTCGCCGCGCGTATAGGGCACGACGCAGAACGTGCAGTACTTGCTGCACCCTTCCATGATCGAGACAAATGCGCTCGCACCTTCGACGGAGGACGGCGGCAGGTGATCGAACTTCTCGATCTCGGGGAACGCGATGTCGACCTGTGGCGCACCGGTCGCGCGGCGCGCCTCGATCAGGGCCGGCAGCCGATGCAGCGTCTGCGGGCCGAAGACGACGTCGACATAGGGCGCACGCTTGACGATCGCCGCACCCTCTTGCGAGGCAACGCAGCCCCCGACGCCGATGATGAGGCCTGGTTTGGCCCCCTTGAGCGCGCGCACGCGGCCCAGATCGTGGAAGACGCGCTCCTGCGCCTTCTCGCGCACCGAGCACGTGTTGAACAGGATGACGTCCGCCTCCTCGGCGCGATCGGTGAGCGCGAGCCCGGCCGCGTCGGCGAGCACGTCGGCCATCTTGTCCGAGTCGTACTCGTTCATCTGGCACCCGAAGGTGCGGATGTAGAGCTTCTTCATGCGTCCCGCCCCGGTGCCGGTGGTTGTCCGGTGGGGGCGTCGGTGGTAAGGGGCGCGAGTATAGCAGCGGCGGAGCGGCGGTGGCGGCCGCGCCCGATGCGCGTGGGGCGGCGCCGGCTCCACGCGCGCTTCGCGCGGAAAGCGGCATGGGACTGCGCTAGAATCCGCAGTGCAGGTGTCCGTCGCACCGTCGTGCGGCGGGTGAAACGGGAATGCGGTGCGCGACCTCCGGTCCGGAGGCGCAATGCCGCGGCTGCCCCCGCAACGGTAGGCCGGTGCGGGCCGCTCAACGGCGCCACTGTCGATTGCACGTGACGGGAAGGCGAGCGGCCAAGACCGGCGAGCCCGGAGACCGGCCTGCCCCGGCGCATCGCTTCGATCGAGGCGGGGCGCCGCCGATGGCGCAGCGCGGGAGGCGCGAGCGCGGTTGCCGGTGCCCGGTCGCGTTCGCACGACGGCCGCCCGCGCGTTCCGCCTCGCATCGCGTTGATCGCTCGCACGTCGCGCGGGAGGCGCGGCGTTCTGGGAGCGCCCGATGCCGTCGTATTCCCGCACCTTGCCGGAAGGCGTGCATGCGCCGCAATGGCTTGCGTGCGCGCAGTACATCGCAGCTTCGTGGATCGCCGTGTGCGCACCCGCGGTTCTTGCACAGCCGGTCGCCTCCGGATCGCCGGTTGCCGCGTATGCGCGCATCGATCCGGTGGTCGTCACCGCGGCGCGCTCCCCGCAGCCGCTCGCCGAGCTGATCGCCGACGTCACCGTGATCGGCCCGGCGGAGATTGCGCGCAGCGGCGCCCAGAGTCTGCCCGAGCTGTTGCAGCGTCAGCCGGGGATCGAGATCGTGCAGAACGGCGGTCCGGGCGCGACCTCTGGCGTGTTCCTGCGTGGTGCCAATCGCGGGCAGACGCTGGTGCTGATCGATGGCGTGCGGCTCGCTTCGGCCACGGTGGGCGCGACGTCGCTCGAAGCGATTCCGCTCGACCTGATCGAGCGCATCGAGGTGCTGCGCGGGCCCGCGTCGTCGCTCTACGGCGCCGATGCGATCGGCGGTGTGATCCAGGTGTTCACGCGACGCGGTTCCGGTGGGTTCGGTGCCAGCGCGAGTGCCGGGTACGGAACCTACGCCACGCGTTTTGCTACCGGCGGCATGAGCGGCACGCTCGGGCCGCTCAACCTCGCATTGCAGGGCGGCGGAACGCAGAGCCGGGGCTTCAACGCAATCGTCGATCCACTGAACTTCTCGTACAACCCCGACCCGGATGGCTATGCGCGCGAGAACGTGAGCGGCAACGTCGCCCTTGCATGGTCGCCCGGACAGGCGCTCTCCGCGCAGGTCTTCCGCAGTCGGGTCAACAATCAGTTCGACGCCGGTTCCGGCCACGACGATCGCACGATCACGACGCTGACGTCGTGGCAGGCAGGGAGCTCGAACCAGATCGCGGCGTGGTGGTCCAGCACGCTCACTGTGGCCACGAGCGGCGACTCGTCGGTGTCGAAGACGGGCTTTGGCGACTTCCCGTTCACCACGGTCCAGCGCCAGTACACGTGGCAGAACCTCTTCACGCTGCCCGCCGGCGCGCTGACGCTCGGCGTCGAGCGCCGCGAGGAGGATGTTTCCGGCGCCGACTTCACCGTGACCGCGCGCGACACCGATTCGGTGTTCGCCGTCTACCAGCTGCGGGACGGGCCGCATGCGCTGCAGGTGAACCTGCGTCGCGACGATTCCACCCAATACGGGGGCCAAACGACGGGCGCCATCGCCTACGGTTATCGCCTGTCGCCGCAATGGCGGTTGACGGTGAGCGGCGGCACCGCGTTCAAGGCGCCCTCGTTCAACGACCTCTACTACCCCGACTTCTCCAATCCCGACCTCGAGCCGGAGACCTCGCGCAACGTCGAGGGCGGCATCCACTGGACCGGTGCGGCGGGCGAGGCGCAGTGGCAGGCGCGCGCGATCGCCTGGTACAACCGGGTGGAGCAGCTGATCGTCTTCGGCTGCAGCGCCGACTTCGTGTGCCGGCCCGACAACGTCGACCGTGCAACGCTCAAAGGCGTTTCGCTCGGCGCCGATCTCGTGTGGCGCGACACGACGCTCAAGGGCTCGCTCGACCTGCAATCGCCGGAAGACGACCTCAGCGGCAAGCTGCTGCCCCGCCGCGCCCGCTCGCATGGCGCGCTGTCGCTGCTGCAGCGTGCGGGACCGACGACGCTGGGCGTCGAGCTCGTCGCTTCCGGCCGCCGGTACGACGATCCCGCGAACCGCATTCCGCTCGCCGGCTACGCGATCGTCAATCTCACGGCCGAGTGGCCGCTTCGGAACAACGTCACCGTGTTCGCCCGTGGCGACAACGTGCTCGATCGGGACTATCAGCTCGCGTCGGGATACGGGACCGGCGGCGCGCAATTCTTCGTCGGGCTGCGATGGCTGCCGTAGCCAAGCCCATCGTCGTGCTGGTTGCCGCGCTCGTGTGGGCGACCTCGCTTGCCGCGCCGGGACGAAGCGCGCATGCGCAGGACGACACCGGGGCGACGATCGAGTTGGCGGCGCCGGCGCGGCGCATCGTGAGCCTCGCGCCGCACACCACCGAGCTGCTGTTCGCGGCGGGGGCAGGCAACGCCGTCGTCGGCGTCGTGGCGGGCTCGGACCATCCCGACGCCGCGCGGCGCCTGCCCGTGATCGGGGATGTGCAGACGCTCGACCTCGAGCGCATCGTGGCGCTTGCACCCGACCTCGTGGTGACATGGCCGTACACGACGCCTGCGCAAGTCGCGAAACTCAAGGCGCGTGGCATTCCGGTCTTCACGACGGATCCGGCGACGATCGAAGGCATTGCCGCGAACATCGAGGCGCTCGGCCGACTCGCGGGCTCGCCAGACACGGCGGAAGCTGCCGCGAGCGGACTGCGCTTGCGCGTCGCGGCGCTCCGCGCCGGGGCGCGCGGGCAGCCTTCGTTGCCCGTGTTCTACGAGATCTGGCACGCGCCGCTCTTCACCGTCGGCCGCACGCATCTCATTACGCAAGCGATCGCGGCGTGTGGCGGACGGAACGTATTCGCCGCACTGGCGCTTCCCGCACCGCAGGTCAGTGTGGAGGCGGTGCTGGCCGCGAAGCCGGATGCGATCGTCGCCGGTTCGGATCGGGGCGAGCGCCCCGAGTGGCTCGACGCCTGGCGGCGCTGGCCGCAGCTTCCGGCCGTGCGCTACGGCAATCTGGACGTCGTCGACGCGAACTTGCTGCATCGTCCGGGGCCGCGCTTTGTCGACGGCATGGCGGCGCTTTGCGCAACGCTTGCGCAGGCGCGCGCGCGCCGCGCCGCGACACGATGACGCCGATGCGACGCTACGCCGGCACGAAGGCGCGGGTGCGGCCCGACCCCAGTGCAATCAGCGCGCGACCGAACAGCGCGGAGAGCCTCGCGGCATCGAGAATCTCCTCGCCCGCGCCCGGGTGCGCGCGGCCCGCGCCGATCGCGATCGCATGGTCGCAGTAACGCGCGGCAAGATGCAGGTCGTGCAGCACCATGACGATCGCGCGCCCGTTCTCGTGCGCGAGCGTGGTCAACACGTCCAATGCGGCCGCCTGCTGCGAAACGTCGAGATGGGAGGAGGGCTCGTCCAGCAGGAAGAGCGCCGGGTCCTGCACGAGCAGCGCGGCGAGCGCGACGCGACGCCGCTCGCCGCCCGAGAGCGTGCGCACGTCGCGCGCCTCGAAGCCCGCGAGTCCGAAGCGCGCCAGTGCGTCGCGGGCGAGCGCGATGTCCACCGCACCTTCCCAGGCGAAGCGCGCAAGGTGCGGATGGCGGCCCACGAGCACGGTCTCCAGCACCGATGCCGGAAACGGGTCGTTCGAGTCCTGCGGCAGCACGCCGCGCCGGCGTGCGCGCTCGCGCGCCTCGAGCGTTTCGATCCGATCGCCGCCGTAGCGGATCTCCCCCGCAGCGGGGGGCGCGAGCCCGGCCAGCGCGCGCAGGAGCGACGTCTTGCCGGCGCCGTTCGGGCCGATCACCGCCCAGCATTCGCCGGCGTCGACGGCGAAGTCGAGCCCCGAGCAGAGCGTGCGTCCGGCGACGGCGAGCGCAAGTCCGCGGACTTCGAGGCATGCGCTCATCGCGATCGGGCGAGCAGGTAGAGAAAGGCGGGAACGCCGATCAGCGCGGTCAGCACCCCGACCGGCAGTTCGAGCGGCGATGCGATCGAGCGCGCGATCGTGTCGGCGCCCACGAGCAGGGCACCGCCGGCGAGCGCCGCGGCGGGCAGCAGCGCGCGCTGGTCGTTGCCGAGCGCGAGGCGCAACGCATGCGGGACGATCAGTCCGACGAAGCCGATGCTGCCGGCGGTGGTCACCGCGGTTGCGGTCGCAAGCGCCGCCAGCGCGTGGATCGCGAGCGTCGTGCGCGGCACGTCCACACCGAGCGCTGCCGCCTCGGTCTCGCCGCGCGCGAGCGCGTTCAACTCGCGCGCCAGCGCCAGCGCGATTGCCAGCACCAGGGCCAGCACTGCGAGCGCCGGCCAGGGCGTGACGGCGCCGGAGAGATCACCCAGCAACCAGTACACCATGCCCTTGAGCGCGGCGGCGGGCGCGAGCGCGAGCAGCAGCGCGATCAGCGCGCTCCATCCGGCCGCAACGACTGCGCCGGTCAGCAGCAGTCGCGTCGACGCCCATGGAACGGTGTCCGCTGCCCGGCGGGCGAGGCCGAAGACAACGAGCGTCGACAACGCAGCGCCGGCGAACGCGGCGGGTGCGGCGAGTGCGAACACGCCCGCCAGCGTCGCGATCAGCGCCCCGACGGAAGCGCCGCCGGAGATGCCGAGCACATACGGGTCGGCCAGCGGATTGCGCAGCAGCACCTGCAGCAGCGCGCCTGCCAGCGCGAGCAGTGCGCCGACGGCGAAGCCCGCGAGCGCACGCGGAAGTCGCAGCGTCCGTACGATATCGGCGCCATCCGGCGCGGATGCGCCGGTCACCGCAGCGATCACGTCGGCGCCGCTGACGTCCACACTCCCGGTCGCGAGTGCGACTGCGAGCGCGACGAGGGCGATGCCGCCCATCAGCGCGACGATTGCAAGCGTGCGGGAAAGGGACGCGTAGGGATGCATGGGCGCGAAGGCCGACGAGGGGCGACCGCCCCGCGAGCGCGGCCATGCTGCGGACGCGTCGATTATAGGCGGTCGGCGGGCGCGAACGCCGGTTTGCGCGGTGAACCGGAGGCGGCGGCGCCGGTCCTATAATTGTGCAAGGGTTGCTGCGATGAACAAGGCCTTCACACGCGAAGAGAGCACAGCCGGTGCGCCGGACGATGACGTCGAGGACGCATCGCCCTTGCCCACCGGCGCGCGCAATTACATGACGCCGGGCGGCTTCGGCCGCCTGAAGGCCGAGCTCGACCAGCTGGTGATGCGCGAGCGGCCCGAGCTCGTGGCCACGGTGGCATGGGCGGCGGGCAACGGCGACCGCTCCGAGAACGGCGACTACATCTACGGCAAGAAACGGCTGCGCGAGATCGACCGCCGCATCCGATTCCTCATCCGCCGCCTCGACAATGCTGACGTCGTCGATCCGGCCGCGCCGCGGGACGACGAGCGCGCCGAGTGCGTGTTCTTCGGTGCGACAGTGACGGTGCGAAGCGAGGACGGCGCGACCCGCACCGTCAGCATCGTGGGCATCGACGAAACGGACACGGCGAGGGGCTACATCAGCTGGATCTCGCCGATGGCGCGCGCGCTCATCAAGGCGCGCGAAGGCGACACGGTCACGCTGCGCACGCCCGGAGGCGTCGAGGAGATCGAGATCCTCGCCGTGCGCTACGGGCCGCTCGCTACCGGCGCGCCACTGCCGTGACGCCGCGCTCCGCCGGTCGTGTTCCGGTTGACGCTGTCACCGCGCGCCGCCTATAGTCACCCCATGGATTACGAACTCGCGCTGCTCGAGCGGAAACTCTCGACGCTGATCGCGCACGCGAAGGCGCTGCGCGAGGCGAACGAGGAGCTGCGGCGCGAGCTCACCGATGCACAGGAGCAGAACCGCGCACTCCGGCAGCGGATGCAGGCGGCGGGCAGTCGGCTCGACGCAGTGCTGGCGAGGATACCGGAGGAATGAGCGAACGCGGCCATGGCGGCGACCGGATGGTGACGCTCGACGTCGCCATCTTGGGCCGCGACTACAAGGTCGCGTGCAAGGAAAGCGAGAGGGCGGAACTGACCGAAGCCGTCACGCTGCTCGATTTGCGCATGCGAGAAATTCGTGATTCCGGCAAAATCGGCGGGGTCGACCGCATCGCGGTGATGGCGGCGCTCAACATCGCCAACGATTTGTTGCGCGAGCGCAAGAAACCGCGTGCGCGGGACGCGGCGGCCGTTGACGCCGGGGCGGCGGAGCGTAGAATCTGTGACATGTCGGCCGCGATCGATCGCATGCTCGCCGGCCAGGAGAAACTGTTTTGAGGCGGCCGCGAGCAGCGGCTGCACGATCAATCCCTGCGGTGTTCGAGAACTGCCCGTACACTCTTTGAACCTATGCTGACGTAGCGAGGTCGCTGCGCCCTTAGCGGGCCTGTGTGCGTTCCCATGCGGAAGCGCCTTACGGCTCCGGCAGGCGACCACCTTGGACCTCGGTTCAGGGTGAGGGCAAGACGGCATCTGCGGGGACCCTACGACGAACGACACGTTCGAAGGAAGGCGCGGCGCTTGCAAGGCGCCGCGTTTTTTTTGGTGATGCGCCACTGGCTGATGAAATCGGAACCGGACGAGTTCTCGATCGACGATCTCGAGCGCGCGCGCGGGCAGACGACTTGCTGGTTCGGCGTGCGCAACTACCAGGCACGAAACTTCATGCGCGACGAGATGCGTCTCGGCGATCTCGCGTTCTTCTATCACTCGAGCTGCTCCGAACCCGGCATCGCCGGGATCGTCGAAGTCGTGCGCCCTGCGCATCCCGATGTCACGCAGTTCGACCCGGAGAGCCATTACTTCGATCCGAAGTCCGCGCGCGAGAGTCCTCGCTGGGTCAATGTCGAAGTGAAGCTTCGCGAGAAGACCCGGCTGGTAACGCTCGCGGAGCTGCGCGCTCATCCGCAGCTCGCCGACATGGTGATCCTGCGTCGCGGCAACCGGCTGTCGATCACGCCGGTGACGCCGGCCGAGTGGAAGTTCGTCACCAGGCTCGCGAGGGCCGCCCGGTGACGCCGGCCACGAAGGCGCCGTGGACTACACGCTGATCCCGGTTTTCGTCGTGATGGGCGCGCTGGTCGGCTTCCTCGCGGGCCTGCTCGGCATCGGCGGTGGGATGACGATGGTGCCGATGCTCACGATGATCTTCACCTACGAGCGCTTTCCGCTGCAGCACGTCGTGCACATGGCAGTGGCGACCTCGACCGCGACGATCGTGTTCACCGCGATCTCGTCGGTAAGGGCGCATCACCAGCATGGCGCCGTGCGCTGGCCCATCGTCGCCGCGATGGCTCCCGGAATCGTCGTGGGTTCGCTCATCGGCCCCCAGTTCGCGAGCGCACTTCCCACGCCCGTGCTCGCGACCATCTTCGGCGGCTTCACGTGGTTCTCCGCGACGCAGATGTTGAAGGACAGGAAGCCGGCCGCCACGCGGGAGATGCCCGGACGGTTCGCCACGGCCGGATTCGGGGTGTTCGTCGGTTTCATCTCTGCACTGGTCGGCGCCGGCGGAGGATTTCTCACCGTGCCGTTCATGACGTGGTGCAACGTCAAGATCCACAATGCGGTCGCGACATCGGCGGCGCTGGGCGTGCCGATCGCCATCGCCGGAACGATCGGCTTCGTGATCGCGGGGTTCCGGCAGGAGGGCATGCCGCCACTGACCGTCGGCTACATCTACCTGCCGGCGCTCGGACTGATCGTGATTGCAAGCATGCTGCTTGCCCCCCTGGGGGCGCGCACGGCGCACAAGTGGCCGGTGAAGAAGCTCAAGAAGGCATTCGCGTTCCTGCTCTATGCGCTGGGCGCCTACATGTTCTGGAAGGCCTGGAGCTTGTTCCGCGGGTAGTGTCCGCAGACGATCAACGGGTGCTTCGAATCGCCGAAGAAGAACTCGATCTCCGACTTCCGGCGGCATTCGCGTGCCGCGATGCGGGGGTCGACAGCGACCGCTTCTCCAAATACATTGCATGACGTGTTCCGTATCCCACGCGAAGTCGGCAGGGGTCAGCGAACGCGCATGGAGGTATCGGAACGCTCGAACGAGCCTGCGAGCGACGTGAATGGTAGCGGCCGGATCGTCGGACCGCGACGATCAACGCGCCGGACACGGATTTCGCTGCGCTGTGTCACATGTTCGGGCAGGAGCGTAGATGGCGCAGGAATCGGTGGTGGACACGACGAGACTCCGAACGCCGCGTGCGGTGCGGGGTCGCCTCAAGGGCCGGCCGGTGGACCCGAAGGCGCTGGCGGAGGTGCGCGCGCTGCTGGGCGAGACGCCGCGGCGCCGTGATCTGCTGATCGAATTCCTGCACCGGATCCAGGACCAGCTCGGCCATATCCCGGCGGCCCACGTCGTCGCGCTCGCGCAGGAGATGCGGCTCGCGATGACCGAGGTTTACGAGGTGGCGACGTTCTACCACCACTTCGACGTGGTGAAGGAGGGCGCGGCGCCGCCGCCTGCGCTGACCGTGCGCGTCTGCGAGACGCTTTCGTGTCAGATGGCGGGTGCCGAAGCGCTGCGCGCCGCCGCGGCCCGCGCGTGCGGCCCGAATGTGCGGGTCGTCGGCGCCCCGTGCATCGGCCGCTGCGAGCACGCGCCGGCTGCGCTGGTGGGCGGCAATCCCGTCGACGATGCCACGGTCGAGAAAATCACCGTAGCCGTCGCGCAGGGACGCCGCAATGCCGAGCTGCCCCCGTATGTCGGGTACGAAGAGTACCGCGCGCACGGCGGGTACCGCACGTTCGCGTCATGTATCGACGGCGAACGTTCGCCCGACGCCGTGATGGCAGTGCTGGAGGGCTCGGCACTGCGCGGGCTCGGTGGCGCCGGCTTTCCGGCCGGACGGAAGTGGCGCATCGTGCGCGCCGAACCCGCACCGCGTCTGCTGGCAGTCAACCTCGACGAGGGCGAACCGGGCACGTTCAAGGACCGCTACTATCTCGAACGCGACCCGCACCGCTTCCTCGAGGGCACGCTGATCGCCGCGTGGGCGGTGGGCATTGACGACATCTACATCTACCTTCGCGACGAGTATGCGGCGCCTCGCGCCGTGCTCACGAGCGAGATCGCCGCTCTCGAGGCCGACCCGCCTCGAGCACTGCCGCGGATCCATCTGCGACGCGGAGCCGGCGCCTACATCTGCGGCGAGGAGTCGGCGATGATCGAGTCCATCGAGGGCAAGCGCGGCATGCCGCGCCTGCGGCCCCCGTACGTCGCGCAGGTTGGGCTGTTCGGACGGCCCACGCTCGAGCACAACATGGAAACGCTGTACTGGGTGCGCGACATCCTCGAAAAGGGTGCCGAGTGGTTCGCCGGGCACGGCCGGCGCGGCCGCAAGGGGCTGCGCTCGTTCTCGGTATCCGGCCGGGTGGTGAAGCCCGGCGTGCACGTCGCGCCTGCCGGCATCTCGGCGCGCGAACTGATCGACGAGCACTGCGGCGGCATGCTGCCGGGTCACCGCCTCTACGCGTACCTGCCGGGCGGGGCCTCGGGCGGCATCCTGCCCGCAACGCTCGCGGATATCCCGCTCGATTTCGACACGCTGCAGCCGTACGGATGCTTCATCGGGTCGGCCGCCGTGATCGTGCTGTCCCAGCACGATAGCGCGCGTGGCGCGGCACAGAACCTGATGCGTTTCTTCGCCGACGAATCGTGCGGGCAGTGCACGCCGTGCCGCGTCGGCACGGAAAAGGCGGTGCGCCTGCTCGAGGCTCCGGTATGGAATGTGCCGCTGCTGGAGGAGCTGGCGCAGGCGATGGCCGACGCATCGATCTGCGGGCTGGGGCAGGCCGCGCCCAACCCGATTGCATGCGTGATCAAGTATTTTCCCGAGGAGCTCGCATGAGCGGGACGAAACAATCCAGGGGAGCCCGCGCGGGCGCGGCGACGAATTCCTTTCGATCGGTTACCTTGGCAGCCGCGTCATGAACGCCGATGACGTCGTGTTCACCCTCAACGGCCGCGAAGTTCGGGCCGATGCCGGCGAGACGATCATCGAGGCGGCGCGGCGGCTCGGTGTTGCGATTCCGCACCTGTGTTACACGCCGGGAATGCGCCCGGACGGCAACTGTCGTGCCTGCATGGTCGAAATCAAGGGCGAGCGGGTGCTGGCGCCATCGTGCTGTCGCGTACCGACGCCGGGGATGGAAGTCTCGAGCGACAGCTCCCGCGCCGTCCATGCCCAGAAGCTGGTCCTCGAGCTGCTCGCCGCGGACATGCCGGAGCGCGTCTACAGGCCCGACTCGGAGTTCGACCAGTGGAAGCGCTTACTGAACGTGGGCACACCTCGTTTCGGCGCCCGCGCGCAGCCCGAACCGGACCTGTCGCATCCGGCGATGGCGGTCAACCTCGATGCGTGCATTCAGTGCACGCGCTGCGTACGCGCCTGCCGTGAACAACAGGTCAACGACGTCATCGGATTCGCGTTCCGCGGCGCCGCCTCGCAGATCGTGTTCGATCTCGGCGACCCGATGGGGATGTCCACCTGTGTGGCCTGCGGCGAGTGCGTAGCGGCTTGTCCGACGGGCGCGCTCGCCCCCGCAAAGGAAGCGTATCTCGTCGACGCCGACCGCCGCGTGCCCTCGGTCTGTCCCTATTGCGGCGTCGGCTGCCAGCTCACCTACCACGTCAAGGACAACACGATCGTACGCGTCGAAGGGCGCAATGGCCCGGCCAACGAGGAACGCCTGTGCGTGAAAGGCCGGTTCGGTTTCGATTACGTGAACCACGCGCACCGACTCACTAAGCCGCTGATCCGCAGGACGGGCGTCCCCAAGTCCGCGGATTTCCTGATGGACCCGTCCAACCCGCTGTCGGCATTCCGCGAAGCGAGCTGGGACGAAGCGCTCGCGCTCGCCGGCGGCGCGCTCGCGCACATTCGCGACACGCGCGGCGGCGCGGCGCTCGCCGGGTTCGGGTCGGCGAAGGGGTCCAACGAAGAGGCGTATCTCTTCCAGAAGCTCGTCCGCACCGGCTTCGGAACGAACAACGTCGATCACTGCACGCGGCTGTGCCACGCGTCGAGCGTTGCGGCGCTGCTCGAGGGTATCGGCTCGGGTGCCGTGTCGAACCCGGTGATGGACGTGCTGCAGGCCGAAGTGGTGTTCCTGATCGGCGCGAACCCGGTCGTCAATCACCCGGTCGCGGCCACCTGGATCAAGAACGCGGTGCGCAATGGCACGCGTCTCATCCTCGCCGATCCGCGGCGCTCCGAACTCGCGCGCCACGCGACGCACTTCCTTCAGTTCAAGCCGGACACGGACGTCGCGCTGCTGAACGCGATGATGTTCACGATCATCGAGGAGGGGCTGGTGGCGGCGGCGTTCGTCGCCGACCGCACGCAGGGCTTCGACGAGATCCAGAAGAACGTTGCCGGCTACAGCCCCGAGGCGATGGCCGCCGTGTGCGGGGTGCCGGCGCCGACCATTCGCGAGGTCGCGCGGCTGTACGCGAAATCGCGCGGCTCGATGATTCTCTGGGGCATGGGCATCTCGCAGCACGTTCACGGCACCGACAACGCCCGTTGCCTGATCGCGCTGTCGATGATGACCGGGCAGGTCGGGCGACCAGGGACCGGGCTGCATCCATTGCGCGGCCAGAACAACGTCCAGGGCGCGAGCGACGCCGGGCTCATCCCGATGATGTTTCCCGATTACCGGCGCGTCGACAATGCCGGTGCCAGGAGCGCGTTCGAGGCATTGTGGGGCAAGCCGCTCGACCCGAAGCCCGGGCTGACGGTCGTTGAAATCATGGACGCGGTGCATGCGGGACAGATTCGCGGCATGTACATCATGGGCGAGAATCCCGCGATGTCCGATCCGGACGTAGGCCATGCCCGCCGGTCATTGGCGGAGCTCGAGATGCTGGTGGTGCAGGACATCTTTCCCACCGAAACCTGCTATCTCGCCGATGTGATCCTTCCCGCCTCGGCATTCCCCGAAAAGACCGGCACTTTCACCAATACCGATCGGGCGGTACAGCTCGGTCGCCAGGCGCTGCAGCCACCGGGCGAGGCGCGACAGGACCTGTGGATCATCGTCGAGATGGCGAAGCGGCTCGGCCTGGCATGGGACTACCGCCACCCGCGCGAGGTTTTCGAGGAAATGCGCAAGGCGATGCCGTCGATCGCCGGCATTACGTGGGACCGGCTCGAGCGGGAACATGCGGTGACCTATCCTTGCCTGCACGAGGGCGACCCGGGCGAGCGCGTCGTGTTCACCCACGACTTTCCCACGACTACCGGCAAGGCGCGGTTCGTTCCGGCAAAGATCATTCCGGCGGCGGAGAGACCGGACGCAGAGTATCCGTTCGTTCTGATCACCGGCCGGCAGCTGGAGCATTGGCACACCGGCAGCATGACCCGTCGCACGGAAGTGCTGGACGCGATCGAACCCGGACCGGTGGCATCGATGCATCCGCGCGACCTCGAAGCGCTCGGCGTGGAGCCGGGCGGCGTCATCACCGTCGCGTCGCGCCGGGGCAGCATTTCGCTTTTCGCGCGCGCGGACGACGGGACGCCGCGCGGCGCCGTGTTCATCCCGTTCTGCTTCTACGAGGCGGCAGCGAATCTGTTGACCAATCCGGCACTCGATCCCTTCGGCAAGATTCCGGAGTTCAAGTACTGCGCGGTGCGCGTGGCGGCGGGCGGATTGGCGACCCGGAATCTCGGCTACGATGCGAAGCAGGATCGCGTCCCGGCCTGAGAACCCGGACAGGCGGGGTGCGGGTCCGTGAGTCCTTTCGGCTCCCGCGGACGAGCCGTTCGCAGGCCGCGCACCGGAAACGCCCGAACCGACGGAGCGCCGTTCGCGATCCGTCGATGACAGAGACCGAAATCAGAGCCCTGACCATCTCGCTCGGTCAATTCGGGCACTGGAATTCGCAGGGATGCGGGCCCTGCCTGCGGTGGACGCGTCGTCAACCCGGGGCGCCCGCGAACCGCTCACGAAGAACGCTCTTCTGCACCTTGCCCATTGCGTTGCGCGGCAGTTCCGCCGTGAAGACCACTCGCTTGGGCACCTTGAACGCCGCGATCTCGCGTTTGAGCTCGGCGATCACACCGCGCTCGGTCAGCGTGTGGCCGGGCTTGGCGACGATCACCGCGAGGCCCACCTCGCCGAAATCGGGGTCCGGCACTCCCACCATCGCCGACTCCACGACACCGGGCATCGCGTCGAGGCGCTCCTCGATCTCCTTCGGGTAGACGTTGAGCCCGCCGCTGATGATCATGTCCTTGGCGCGGCCGACGATCGCGACGTACCCCTCGGGCGTCCACAGACCCTGGTCGCCCGTCCTGAACCAGCCGTCGGCGGTGAACTCTTCCTTCGTCTTGTCGGGGAGCTGCCAATAGCCCGCGAACACGTTTGGTCCCCGCACCTGGATCGCGCCCACCGTTCCCGGCGGGCAGCGCGCGCCGTTCCCGTCGACGATGCGGACCGACACGCCCGGCAGCGGCCGCCCCACGGTGCCCGCGATGCGCTCGCCCGCGAGCGGGTTCGACGTGTTCATCCCTGTCTCGGTCATGCCATATCGCTCGAGGATGCGCTGGCCGGTTCGCGCCTCGAACTCGCGGAACGTCTCGGCTAAGAGCGGTGCCGATCCGGACACGAACAGGCGGATCGTCGTCGTCGCCTGGCGGGTGAACGAAGGCAGGGCGAGCAGGCGCGTGTAGAACGTCGGCACTCCCATCATCGCGGTCGCGCGCGGCAGCAGGCTCGTCACCTCCTTCGCGTCGAACCTGGACAGCCACAGCATGCGGCTGCCCGACAGCAGCACGCAGTGGATCGCGACGAACAGGCCGTGCACGTGGTAGACCGGCAGCGCGTGCAGCAACGTGTCGCCGCGCGTGAAGCCCCACGCCTTCACCAGCGTCAGCCCGTTCGAGGCGAGATTCCGGTGCGTGAGCATCGCACCCTTGGCGCGGCCGGTCGTCCCCGACGTGTAGAGCAGCGCCGCCAGGTCGTCCGGCTGCGAATCCACGGTCACGAACTGCGCCGAGGCACGCAGCGCGCGGTCCATCAACTCTCCGCCATGGGCATCGAGCGTCAGCACCGTGGCGCCGCCGGCGATCGTCTCGATCACGCCGAGTGTTTCCGGCCCGCAGACGATCAACCGGGGCTTCGCATCGCCGAAGAAGAACCCGAGCTCCGACTTCTGGTAGCCGGCATTGAGCGGCAGGTAGACGAGTCCGGCCCGCAGGCACGCGAGGTAGAGCGGCACCACCTGCCAGTGCTTGTCGGTCTGCACGGCGACGCGATCGCCGACCCTTAAGCCCGCGGCAACCAGTACGTTCGCGATGCGCGCCGACAGCTGGGCGAGCTCGTCGTAGTGGATGACCGGGCCGCCCGGGATCACGAGGCACGGCTCCTCGGGTCCGTCGGGGAAGTGGCTCTCGATTAGCGCGTAGAGGTTGGCGTTCACGGCGGGGACCGGATGCGAGCAAACGAAGAGGCTTGGCGCATGCGCGTCGGCCGCGCTATGCTGCGCGCATAATTATTCCACAAGGAGGGGGTGGCATCATGAGGAGGAACGGCATTGCGGCCGTGGGTGCGCTCGTCGCTTCGGCACTCGCGATCGGCATCGTCGCGCTCACCGCTCCGGGCAGCGCCTTCGCGCAGCAGCCCCGCGTACTCAAGATCTCGCATCAGTTCCCCGCGTCCACGCCGACGGAGGGCGACTTCCGTGACCAGCTCGCGCGGAGGTTCGCCGACGAGGTGGGCAAGCGCACGAACGGCGCGCTCAAGGTAGAGGTCTATCCCGCGAGCTCGCTCGTCAAGACCTTCGCGCAGTTCGGTGCGCTGCGCAAGGGCGCGCTCGACATGGCGGTGCTGCCGATCGCCTACGGCGGCGGCGAGGTACCCGAGGCCAATCTCGGATTGATGCCCGCGCTGATCACGAGCTACGAACAGGGGCTGCGCTGGAAAGACGCGCCGATCGGCAAGGAGTGGTCGAAGCTGCTCGAGGATCGCGGCATCAAGATCCTGACGTGGGTCTGGCAGGCCGGCGGCATCGCGTCGCTCGCGAAGCCGGTCGTGGCCCCCGACGACGCCAAGGGTCTCAAGGTGCGTGGCGGCAGCAAGGAGGTGGACTTGATGCTGAAGGGCGCAGGCTCGGCCATCACCAACGTGCCATCCAACGAGATCTACAGCGCGATGCAATCCGGCGTGCTCGACGCGGCGATCACGTCGTCGACGTCCCTTATCAGCTTCCGCCTGTACGAGACGGGCAAGCACCTGACGTCGGCTCGCAAGAACACGTTCTGGTACATGTTCGAGCCGCTCGTGATCTCGAAGTCCGCCTTCGACAGCCTGACCCCCGACCAGCAGAAGGTCGTGGTCGAGGTCGGGGCGAGCCTCGAGAAGTTCGCGCTCGACGCCGCAAAGGTGGACGACCAGCGCGTGGCGGATGTCTACACCAAGAACGGGGCCAAGGTGTACGACATGGACGACGCCGCGTTCGCCAAGTGGCGCGCCATCGCGCAGCAGACCGCGTGGGACGATTTCGCGAAGAACGTGAAGGACGGCAAGCGCTGGCTGGAGCTCGCGACCGACGTCAAGTGATTCGCATCGGCCCGGCAGCCGCGCCCCTTTGCGCCGGCGCAGTCGCCGCACCGCTGTCCGATCCCGGCTGGCGTTACGCATGAACCGATTCGCCCGCGCACTCGCGATCGTCAACAGCTGGATGGGTTACCTGTCCGGCTTCGCGATCGTCCTTTGCGCGGGCATCCTCGTCTTCGAGGTCGTGGTCCGCTACTGGCTCAAATGGCCGACCGACTGGGAGATCGAGTTCTCGGTCATCCTGCTTATCGTCGCGACGTTCATGAGTGCGGGCTACACGCAGCTTCACCGCGGCCACGTGTCGATCGAGGTGCTGGACGGCCTTCTGCCTTCGCGCATCAACCGTGCGCGCAAGTGGCTTGCCGATGCGCTGTCGTTCGCGGTATGCGCGTTCATCGCCTGGAAGTCCTGGCAGCTGTTCGCGGAGGCCTGGGTGGACGGGCGCACGTCGAATTCCGTGTGGGCACCGAAGCTTTGGGTTCCCTTCCTGTCGATGGCCGCGGGCATGACGCTGCTGTGCCTGCAGATCGTGGTGCAGCTCGCGATTCCCGGTCGCGCCCGGCGCCTGCATCCGGACGAGATCGAGTGATGCGTAGCGCGAACCGGCGCCGGACGCGATGAGCACGCTGCAGGTCGGACTGCTGTACGGCGGCGTCACGTTGACGTTGTTGTTCTCTGGGATGCCGATCGCGTTCGCCGTGGGCGCCGTGGCGCTCGCGTTCATGTTCGCGTTCATGCCGGCGGCAAACATCGCGGTCGTGGCCGAGACGATTTTTTCGGAGCTCGACAACTTCACGCTGCTCACGATTCCGCTGTTCGTGCTGATGGGCGCGGCGATCGGCAAATCGCGCGCCGGCGAGGATCTCTACCTGTCGATGAACCGGTGGCTCTCGCGCGTGCCCGGCGGGCTCGGCATCGCCAACGTGATGGCGTGCAGCGTCTTCGCCGCGATGTGCGGGTCGAGCCCGGCAACATGCTCGGCGATCGGCAGCTCCGGCATTCCGCAGATGCGCAAGCGCGGCTACTCGGACGAGCTCGCGACCGGCATCATCGCCGCCGGCGGCACGCTCGGCATCCTGATCCCGCCGTCGCTGACGCTGATCCTGTACGGGCTCGCGGCGGAGCAGTCGATCGGCAAGCTGTTCATGGCGGGCGTCGGCCCGGGCTTGCTTCTGACGGCGATGTTCATCGTCTGGACGGTCGTTCAGTACCGCCGCGACCGCGGCCGAGCGACGCGGACGGCCGCCGCCGGCGGTGCGCCGCTGCTGCCTCTCGAGCACTTCACGTGGTCGCAGCGTCTCGAGACGCTGCCGCGCTTCGTGCCGTTCCTGGCCGTCATCACGCTCATCATGGTGGCGCTCTATGGCGGCTGGGCGACACCCTCGGAGGTGGCCGGCATCGGCGCTGCGCTCTCGCTCGCGATGGTCGTGCTGATCTACCAGTGCTGGCGCTGGAGCGAGTTCAGGGTGATTCTGGGCGGCACCGTGCGCGAGTCCTGCATGGTGATGATGATCATCGCGATGAGCTTTCTTTACACCTACGTGATGAGCTACCTGCACATCACCCAGAGCGCCGCCGAATGGCTCATCACGCTGCCGCTCTCCAAGTGGGCGTTCTTCTTCTGGGTGAACGTGCTGCTGATCGTGCTGGGCTTCTTCCTGCCGCCGGTCGCGATCATCCTGATGGTGACGCCGATCCTGCTGCCGGCGCTGAAGGCGCACGGCTTCGACCTGATCTGGTTCGGCGTCATCATGACGATCCTGATGGAGATGGGGCTCATCCATCCGCCCGTCGGGCTCAACCTTTTCGTGATCAACGGCATCGCACCGGACATACCGCTGCGGCGCATCGTGATGGGCGTGCTGCCGTTCCTGCTGCTGATGGCGCTTGCGATCGTGCTGCTGTGCTTCGTGCCGGAGATCGCGACGCACCTGCCCGCGCGCTACCAGGGAAGCTGACGTGCAGCTGCGGGGCGGTTGCCGCGCGCGGACCTGCTCGGCCCACCGGTGCTCGCCGCTGCGCGCGACGAGCGATACCCGGAAATGCGGTACCCGTGCGGAGCCCGGACGGCGGGACGGGCGCTGCGCCTCTGACGCATGCGCGGCGTAGAATAACGAGCTTTTCCTGAAACACTCGTCGGGCCCTCGAAATGGGCCCCCACTTGAGGAAGCCAAACGCCATGAACGACCGCGTCCCGGGGACTCCCTCGATCGAAGACTGGCAGAAAGCCGCCGCGAAGTCCGCCGGTTCCCCGGCGAAACTGGTCTGGCACACGCCCGAAGGCATCGACGTCAAGGCGCTCTACACCGCGGCCGACGTCGAAGGGCTCCCCCATGCGAACACGCTGCCCGGCTTCGAGCCGTTCGTGCGCGGGCCCCAGGCGACGATGTACGCGGTGCGGCCGTGGACGATCAGGCAGTACGCCGGATTCTCCACCGCCGAGGAGTCGAACGCGTTCTACCGCCGCAACCTCGCCGCGGGCCAGCAGGGCGTTTCGGTTGCCTTCGATCTCGCGACCCACCGGGGCTACGACTCCGACCACGCGCGCGTCACCGGCGACGTCGGCAAGGCGGGGGTCGCGATCGACTCGGTCGAGGACATGAAGATCCTGTTCGACCGCATCCCGCTCGACAAGGTCTCGGTGTCGATGACGATGAACGGCGCCGTGCTGCCCGTGCTCGCGGGCTACGTCGTCGCGGCGGAGGAGCAAGGGGTGGGGCAGGATCAGCTCGCGGGGACGATCCAGAACGACATCCTCAAGGAGTTCATGGTCCGCAACACCTATATCTACCCACCCGAGCCCTCGATGCGAGTCGTCGCGGACATCATCGACTACACGTCGCGGCGGATGCCGAAGTTCAACTCGATCTCGATTTCCGGCTATCACATGCAGGAGGCGGGCGCCACACAGGCGCTGGAGCTCGCGTTCACGCTCGCCGACGGGCGCGAGTACGTTCGCGCCGCGCTCGCCCGCGGTCTCGACGTCGACGATTTCGCCCCCCGGCTCTCGTTCTTCTTCTGCCTCGGCATGAACTTCTACCTCGAAATCGCGAAGCTCCGCGCGGCGCGGCTCCTGTGGTGGCGGATCATGAAGGGGTTCGACCCGAAGAGCCCGCGCTCGCTGCTGCTGCGCACGCACGTGCAGACTTCGGGGTGGTCGCTGACCGAGCAGGATCCGTACAACAATATCGTCCGCACGACGATCGAGGCGATGGCCGCGGTGTTCGGGGGCACGCAGTCGCTGCACACGAACTCGTTCGACGAGGCGATCGCGCTGCCGACCGACTTCTCGGCGCGGATCGCGCGCAACACGCAGCTCATCATCCAGGAAGAGACGCACATCACAAACGTGGTCGACCCGTGGGCCGGCTCCTACATGATGGAAAGGCTCACGCAGGACATGGCCGACAAGGCATGGGCGATCATCGAAGAGGTCGAGGCGATCGGCGGGATGACCAAGGCGGTGCAGTCGGGCTGGGCGAAGCTTCGCATCGAGGCGTGCGCGGCGGAGAAGCAGGCTCGGATCGACCGCGGCGAGGACGTGATCGTCGGCGTCAACAAGTACGCGCTCGAGGAGGAGGCGACGCTTCCGATCCGCGAGATCGACAACACGGCGGTGCGCGCCGCGCAGATCAAGCGGCTCGCGGAGGTCCGCGCGAAGCGCGACGGCAAGGCGGTCGCGGCGGCGCTCGCGGCGATCACCGCGGCGGCGAAGGGCGGCGAGGGCAACCTGCTTGCGCTGTCGATCGATGCGATGCGCGCCCGTGCGACGGTAGGCGAGGTGAGCGAGGCCATGGAGACCGTGTGGGGGCGCTATCGGGCGCACGCGGAAACGGTTTCGGGAGTCTACGGCGCCGCGTTCGCGCAGGACGCCGAGTGGCAGGCGCTGAAGGCCGAGGTCGAGACGTTCGAGGGTGAGGAGGGCCGCCGGCCGCGTATCATGATCGCCAAGGTCGGCCAGGACGGACATGATCGCGGCGCGAAGGTGGTCGCGACCGCGTTCGCCGACCTGGGCTTCGACGTCGACGTCGGGCCGCTCTTCCAGACGCCCGACGAGGCGGCGCGCCAGGCGATCGAGAACGACGTGCATGCGATCGGCGTCTCGACGCTCGCAGCGGGCCACAAGACGCTGGTGCCGGAGCTCGTCAAGGCGCTGCGCGACCAGGGGGCGCCCGAGATCGTCGTGGTCGTGGGCGGCGTAGTCCCGCAGCAGGACTACGCGTTCCTCGAGAAGGCAGGGGTTGCCGCGGTGTTCGGGCCGGGCACGGTCATCTCCGCGGCGGCGCGGACGCTGCTCGCAGCGATCCGGAAAGCCCGCGTCGCCACGGGGGCCGCGCGAGTTTGACCAAGGCCAATCCAGGGGGCCGCCATCCCCCCGTACTTCTCGAGGAACCGGCTCCCGCCGGGACCGCTCGCCCTCCCATGAACAGGTCTGCTGCCGCCCGAGTGCCCCGCGCACCCGACCGCTTAGACCCCGCGCTGCGCGCGCTGGTCGACGGCGTACGCGCCGGCAGGATGCGCGACGTCGCCAAGGCGATCACGCTCGTCGAGTCGTCGCGGCGCGACCACCAGGCGCGAGCCGAGGCGCTGCTGGAAGCGCTGCAGCCGCACACCGGCGGCAGCTTCCGCATCGGCATCAGCGGGGCGCCGGGTGCCGGCAAATCGACGTTCATCGAGGCGCTGGGCCTGCTGCTCACCTCGCGCGGCCACAAGGTCGCGGTGCTTGCCGTCGACCCCTCGAGCAAGATCTCGGGCGGCTCGATCCTGGGCGACAAGACGCGCATGGAGCGCCTTGCGCGCGATCCCGACGCATTCATCCGGCCGAGCCCCTCGGGCGGCACGCTCGGCGGCGTCGCGCACAAGACACGCGAGGCGCTCGCCGTGTGCGAGGCCGCGGGCTACGATGTCGTCATCGTCGAGACGGTCGGCGTGGGGCAGTCCGAGACCGCGGTCGCCGGCATGACCGACTTCTTCGTGCTGATCGCGCTCCCCAATGCCGGCGACGACCTGCAGGCGATCAAGCGCGGCATCGTCGAGCTCACCGACCTCGTGCTCGTGAACAAGGCGGACCTGGACCGCGCGGCGGCGGAACTCGCCCGCGCGCAGATCGCGAGCGCATTCTCGATGTTGCGGCCCAAAGACACGTGGTGGAAGCCGCCGGTGCTCGCGCTCTCCGCCACGACCGGCGCGGGGCTCGAGACCTTCTGGAACGAGGCCCAACGCTTTCGTTCGGAGGCCCACGCCAACGGCGCGCAGGAAGAGCGGCGCAGGCGGCAGGCGCTCTCCTGGATGAATGCGCGGGTCGAGCACGAACTCCTTGCGCGCTTCTACCAGCACCCCGCGGTGCGCCACGAGATCAACGCGTTGCGCAAGGCGGTGGCCGAAGGAACGATGACGCCATCGCACGCCGCGGCGCGGCTTCTTGCCCTCGCAAAGGAAACCTGACTCGACGCAACGTGCGGCCCCGCCATCGCGCATGGATCCGCAGCTCCCGGCCCCCGGCGACACCCAAAGACGAGAAGACGATGCAAGACATCATCAAGCAGTTGGACGACATGCGCGCCGCGGCACGGCTGGGCGGCGGCGAGAAGCGGATCGCCTCGCAGCACGCGAAGGGGAAGCTCAGCGCGCGCGAGCGCATCGAGCTCCTGCTCGATCCGGACAGCTTCGAGGAATGGGACATGTTCGTCGAGCATCGCTGCCATGACTTCGGCATGGGCGAGCAAAAGATTCCCGGCGACGGCGTCGTCACCGGCTACGGCACGGTCAATGGCCGGCTGGTCTTCGTCTACAGCCAGGACTTCACGGTGTTCGGCGGGGCGCTGTCCGAGGCGCACGCCGAGAAGATCTGCAAGATCATGGACCATGCGATAAAGGTGGGCGCGCCGGTGGTCGGCCTGAACGACTCGGGCGGCGCGCGCATCCAGGAGGGCGTCGCGTCGCTCGGCGGCTACGCCGAAGTCTTCCAGCGCAACGTGATGGCCTCCGGCGTGATCCCGCAGATCTCGGTGATCATGGGCCCGTGCGCCGGCGGCGCCGTCTATTCACCGGCGATGACCGATTTCATCTTCATGGTGAAGGACAGCTCGTACATGTTCGTCACCGGCCCCGAGGTGGTCAAGACCGTGACCCACGAGGAGGTCACCGCCGAGGATCTCGGTGGCGCGGTCGCCCACTCGACCCGATCGGGTGTCGCCGACCGCGCGTTCGAGAACGACGTCGAGGCGATGCTGATGGTGCGCGCACTGGTGAGCTACCTGCCGGCCTCCAACCGCGAGAAGCCGCCGGTCGTTCCCACCGACGACCCTGCCGAGCGCATCGACCGCTCGCTCGACACGCTGGTCCCCGACAACCCGAACCAGCCCTACGACATCAAGGAGCTGATCTACAAGGTGGTCGACGAGGGTAGCTTCTTCGAGCTGTCGCCCGACTATGCGAAGAACATCGTGATCGGCTTCGGTCGCATGGACGGCGCAACCGTGGGCATCGTCGCCAACCAGCCGCTGGTGCTCGCCGGCTGCCTCGACATCAAGTCGTCGATCAAGGCCGCGCGGTTCGTCCGCTGCTGCGACGCGTTCAACGTCCCCATCGTCACCTTCGTCGACGTGCCGGGTTTCATGCCGGGCACCGCGCAGGAATACGGCGGCATCATCAAGCACGGCGCGAAGCTGCTGTTCGCCTACGCCGAATGCACGGTGCCCAAGGTCACGGTCATCACGCGCAAGGCCTACGGGGGCGCCTACGACGTCATGTCCTCGAAGCATCTGCGCGGCGACGTGAACTTCGCCTGGCCCACGGCGGAGATCGCCGTGATGGGACCGAAGGGCGCTGTCGAGATCATCTTCCGCAAGGATATCGGCGATCCTGAAAAGATCGCCGCGCGCACCGAGGAATACCGCAAGAAGTTCGCCAACCCGTTCATCGCGGGTCATCGCGGCTTCATCGACGACGTGATCATGCCGCACGAGACGCGCAAGCGGATCTGCCGCTCGCTCGCGATGCTGCGGGAGAAGGACGTCGAGAACCCCTGGCGCAAGCACAGCAACATCCCGCTCTGATGCGCGCGCAGCCGCCGCGCTAGTGTGGTGTACCGGAAATACCTTGTCTTGGTCGCGGTCAGCGGCCACCGCTCGAACGTCGCGGCTTCACCGCAACCGTCGGGCAAAGTGCCGCGAAAACCGCGCCAGGCAAGGCGCGAGTCGAGGCAGGGTTGGGTACCCGGCGAGGCCAGCAACGAAGGATGGTGCGGTTTTCGCGAGCACTTTGGAAGGTTGTTTCCGGTACACCACACTAGGAACGTCCTCACATGTTCAAGAAGATACTGATTGCCAACCGCGGCGAGATCGCCTGCCGCGTGATCCGTACCGCCCGCCGGATGGGCATCGCGACGGTCGCGGTCTACTCCGAGGCCGACAAGAACGCGAGGCACGTCGAGATGGCCGACGAGGCGGTCCTGATCGGCCCTTCCCCTTCCGCGCAGAGCTACCTCAAGATCGAGCGCATCGTGCAGGCCTGCAGGGACACGGGCGCCGAGGCCGTGCATCCGGGCTACGGATTCCTGTCGGAGAACCCGGCGTTCTGCGCCGCGCTCGAAAAGGCCGGGATCGTCTTCATCGGGCCCAAGACCCACGCGATCGAGGCGATGGGCGACAAGATCGCATCGAAGAAGCTGGCGCTGGCGGCGAAGGTCAGCACGATCCCGGGCCACAACAGCCCGATCGCGTCTCCCGACGAGGCCGTCGAGATCGCCCGCAAGGTCGGCTATCCGGTGATGATCAAGGCGTCCGCCGGCGGCGGCGGCAAGGGGCTGCGCGTCGCGTACGACGATGCGCAGTGCCGCGAGGGATTCGCCTCGTGCAAGAACGAGGCCAAGAACGCGTTCGGCGACGACCGCGTGTTCATCGAGAAGTTCGTCGAGGAGCCGCGGCACATCGAGATCCAGGTATTGGGCGATGCCCACGGAAACGTCCTCTACCTGAACGAGCGCGAGTGCTCGATCCAGCGCCGTCACCAGAAGGTGATCGAGGAGGCGCCCTCGCCCTTCCTCGATGACGCGACGCGCAAGGCGATGGGCGAGCAGGCCGTGCAGCTCGCCCGTGCCGTCGACTACCAGTCGGCCGGAACGGTCGAGTTCGTCGTCGGCAAGGACCGCTCGTTCTACTTCCTGGAGATGAACACGCGGCTGCAGGTCGAACACCCGGTCACCGAGTTCATTACCGGCCTCGATCTGGTCGAACTGATGATCCGCGTGGCCGCGGGCGAGCGCCTGCCGTTCACGCAGAAGGACGTGCAGTGCAACGGCTGGGCGATCGAGTGCCGCATCAACGCCGAAGATCCGTTCCGGGGCTTCCTGCCCTCGAGCGGGCGTCTCGTGAAGTTCATCCCGCCGGCCGAGATCCCGGGACAGGTTCGCGTGGACACCGGCGTGTACGAAGGCGGCGAAGTGTCGATGTACTACGACTCGATGATCGCCAAGCTGATCTGCCACGGCGCGACCCGCGACCAGGCGATCGCCCGCATGCGCGACGCGCTGAACGCGTTCGTCATCCGCGGCGTCGCCTCGAACATCGCGTTCCAGGCCGCACTGATGCAGAACCCTCGCTTCATCTCGGGCAACTTCAATACCGGCCTGATCGCCGAGGAGTACCCGAAGGGCTTCAGCGCCACGAGCCTCGTGCACGACGACCCGCTGCTGCTGGCCTCGGTGGCGGCGCTCGCGCGGCGGCGTTACATCGCCCGCGCCGTGCAGACGACGGGCCAGTTGCGCGGTCACCGCAGGCGGGTCGGCACCGACTGGGTGGTGATGATGGGGAATCGCCGCTTCGCCCTCAAACTGCTTCCGACCGACGGCGGCTGCGATATCGAGTACGAGGGCGAGACCTACCAGCTCCTTTCCGACTGGAAGCTCGGCGACCTGATCTTTCGCGGCCGCTGGAACGGCGAGCCGATCTGTCTGCAGATCCAGCGTGTCGGCTGGAGGTACCGGGTGATGCACTGGGGCACGCAGGTCGACATCACCGTGCTCACGGCGCGCGCCGCCCACCTGCTGTCGCTGATGCCCGAGAAGGCCGCGCCGGACCTGTCGCGCTTCCTGCTCTCACCGATGCCCGGCCTCCTCGCGGAACTCGCAGTCGCTGCGGGCCAGGAGATCAAGGCCGGCGAGAAAGTCGCGGTGATCGAGGCGATGAAGATGGAGAACGTGCTGCGTGCCGATGCGGACGCGAAGGTGAAGACGCTGCTCGCGAAGCCCGGCGACAGCCTCGCGGTCGATCAGCCGATCATCGAGTTCGAGTAGGGCGGGTGGGGGCGCGACCGCGCTCCCCCGAATCCGATCCTGCGACGATCGCTGGCGCGACGGTTGTCGATCGTGTGAACAGGCCGCAGTGAGGTCGACTTGTCGGCTGACCGCCCACGAACGGTCGCCTTTGCAGTTTTTCGACGGAATCGCCCAAGGGCAGCGGCCGACCCTGCCGACCACTGGAAATCGATGCCGCCGCAATCCTGTCGAGAGCCGTCACGCGCAGCGTTTTCCGGCGTACGTCTCGTTGGCTGAAATAGGCGGCGGGCGCCTGTTTCGGCAGCACATTTTTTGATTGGCACGCGATATGCCTGTCAGTGGGCGAGGGCCCAATGGGTCCATTCCTTCCGGTTGAAGGAGCCCGTCATGCACAAGATTGAACCGCACAACAGTGACGCTAACGGCGATCCGGCACCGAGCTTTGCGACCGACTCCGAAATCGAGTTCGCGGAGCGGCTACGACATCAGCTCGAGGAGCGATACCTCGCAAAGGACGTGACACCCGCGCCGTCGCCGACGCGTTCGAACGAACCTCACTGAGCCGGTCCAGCGCGCACCGCGGGCGTTTTCCCTCGTCGCGTCAGGGACGCGCCGCCGCCGTCAGCGTGGCAACGCTCGCCTGCGAGCCCAGTACCGCGGTCAGTCCGACGAGCTCGCTCGCGCGTTCCTCGCCGAGCACGGGTTCGACCAGGCCGCGGAACTTGCGCTCGAGATCGGCATCGGTCATCGGGTGCTCGAGGCTGCCGATCGCGTGCGCGACGAAGCGGTGCAGCTTTCGGCCGTCGCGGCAGATCACCGTCACGTCCGCCGCCTCCTCGGCGATCGAGTCGTCCGCAGTGGCCACGACGCGGTCCCGCAGAGCAACCACGTCGGGCCGCGCGACGACCTGGTCCGAGAACTCGGCCTCCCCCGCGCCGCCGAATACGATTCCTGCGGCACATGCGTGGTAGACGCTGAATTTGCCCTCGAGGCCGGTGCGGGGCGTCGTCCTGCCGGTGAGCTCGAGGACGAGCGAGTGCACCCGGAGCTCGATGCGTTCGATGTCCTCGGCTCGCAGCTGATGCGCGTTTCGCAGTTGCACGCAGCCGTCGATGCTCGGGTGGATCACGATGCCGCAGGCGAACGGCTTGTACGTGTTGGCAGCGATCTCGAAGCGGCGGCCGAGCGCGTCGCCGATCTCGCGCCAATCGCATTTCACCGAATAGGTCTGCAGCAGCCCGCGCGGGGCCTCGAGCGCACGCGCCGACGCGGTGTAGCCGTGCTTTGCCAGCAGCGCCGACACGAGCCCTGCTCGCGCGGCGCCGCCGGGATGGAACGGCTTGGTCATCGTGCCGAACTGCTCGCGCACGCCGATCGGCTGCGACGCGGCGATGCCGAGCGCCATCGCGGCGGATCCGGCGTCGAGCTTCATGAGGCGCGCACACGCCGCCGCCGCGCCGAGCATGCCGGTCGATCCGGTGATGTGCCAGCCGCGGTCGTAGTGGTCGGGATAGATCGCATTGCCGATCCGGCAGGCGACATCGACGCCGACCACGATCGCGTCGACCAGTTCGCGTCCCGTCGCAGCGCGATGCTCGGCGAGCGCGAGCGCCGCCGAGGCCACGGGTCCCGCCGGATGGATGATCGTGCGCAGGTGCGTGTCGTCGAAGTCGAAAGTGTGCGAGGTGATGCCATTGAGCAGCGCGGCGCTGCCCATGTCGACACGCTCGCGGCGACCGAGGATCGTCGCCTGCGGCGCGGGCGCGAGTTCCTGCACCGCGGCGAGCGCCGCCTCGACCGTGGCGTGGCCGGATGCGCCGATCGCGCAGCCGAGCCAGTTCAGGAACGTGCGGTGCGCTTCCTTCTCGACGCCGGCGTCCCACCCCCCCGACGGATGCGTCGCAACGAACTCGGCGAGCATCCGCGTGACCGGCGGCGCGTTCGGGTCCGCCGCGACCTTGGTGTTGTGTGCCATCGTCTCCTCGCGCTGCCCGGCGCCGTCACTCGCTCAATTCGATCCCGCGGTCCTTCGCGAGCTTCGACCAGCGCGCGATGTCGTCGCGCATGTACTGCCCGAACTGCTCCGGCGACATCGGCATCGGCTCGAGCGCCTCGCCCGACAGCCGCTCGCGAAGTTCTGGGGTCGCGAGCATCCGGTTGATCTCGTCGTTCAACCGCATCACGATCGGCGCGGGAAGATTCGCCGGCCCGACGATCCCGTACCACTGCACGCCGTCGAAGCCCTTGTAGCCCAGCTCGTCGAACGTCGGCACGTCCGGCAGGAGCGGGTGGCGCGCGCGTCCGGTCACGGCGAGCGGCCTCATCTTGCCGGCCTTGATGTGGGGAAGCGCCGCGGCGAGCCCGGGGAACAGCGCCTGGGTCTGGCCGCCCAGGATGTCGGTGATCGCGGGGCCGATGCCGCGGTAGGCGACGTGGGTCATGTCGAAGCCAACGCCGACCTTGAACTGCTCCATCGCGAGGTGGGTGAGTGTTCCCGGACCGGACGAGCCGTAGGAGAGCTTGCCCGGGTTCGCCTTCGCGTACGCGACGAACTCCTGCAGCGTGGCGACCGGAAGCGCCGGGGGCACGACGAGGACGTTCGGCGTGCCTCCGACCATCGCGACCGGCGTGAAATCGCGCACCGCGTCGTACGGAAGCTTGCGCACCGCCGGATTGGTACCGTGCGTGCCGACGTAACCAACCATCAGCGTGTAGCCGTCGGGCGCGGCGCGCGCGGTCGCGAGCGACCCGACGACCCCGCCGCCACCGCTCTGGTTCTCGACGACGACAGGCTGGCCCAGCGCACGGCCGAGCCGGTCGGCGACGGTGCGCGCGACCAGGTCGACGCCGCCGCCGGGCTGCACCGGCGCGATGATCCGGATCGTGCGGTTCGGATAGGGGGCCTGGCCGAATGCGGGCCACGCGACAGCGGCCGCGGCGAGTGCTGCGATGGCGAACCGCGCGGTAGGTGCGCGAAGTGCGTGCATGGATCCTCCGGCAGACGAGCGATGGAACGGGTCGATATGGCGGCGGTCCGGAGCCTGTCTGATGGGCATCCCGCGGCTGATCGTGAGATAGGTTCTACGGCAACCAGCCGCCGCCGTTGACGTGAATCGCCTGGCCCGTGACGTAGCGCGCGTCCGGTCCGCAGAGCATGCGCACCATCGCGGCGACTTCCCCGCAGGTACCGAGGCGCCCGATGGGCGGCAAGGCGGGCCGGTGCACCGCAGCGCCCGGCGCGTCCGCCTGCTCGCGCAGCGTGTCGATGCGTCCGGGCACGACGCAGTTGACGGTGATGCGCTGCGGCGCGAGATCGAGCGCCAGTGCCTTGGTCAGCCCGGCGATTCCCGCCTTGGCGGTCACGACGTGCGCCCGTCCCGCGGCGCCGCGATGCCCGGTCTCGCCGCCGATATTGACGATCGCCCCGCCGCCGCTGCTGGCGAGATGCGGCAGGCAGGCCTGCGCGCAAAGGAAAGCGCCGTCGAGGACCACGGAGAGGATGCGTTTCCATTCGGCGAACGCGATGCCGGCGAAGGGCTGCTCGGTGCGCAGCGCGGCATTGTTGACGAGCGCGTCGAGCCGGCCGAAGTGCCTCACGGTCTCCGCCACCATCGCGGCCACCGCAGCGGGATCGGTCACGTCGCCGACCGCGCTCGCCGCGTTGCCGCCGTCGGCCTCGATCTGGCGTACGGTCGCGGCGAGCTCGTCGCGCGATCGGTCAGCCGTCACCATGACCGCGGCGCCGCCCGCGGCGAGCGCTCGCGCGATCGCCCGGCCGATGTTACGGCTGCCGCCGGTGATCAGTACGACCTTGCCCGCGAGCTCGCGCCCCGGGGTCATGCCCGCATCCTGAATCATCGCGCGACGCGTGCCCCGCGCATCGTGCGCGGCGGCGAATCCTCCCCGCGGGATTATGCATCAGCCGCGATGGGCTGGCGCGTGCCTACCAGCGAAAGCGACCGGCGAACGTGCGGGAATCGTCTCGTGCCAATGCCGGTCAGGCGCCGCGTTACCAACCAATCCATCCCGCGGGAAGCGCCCCGCCGGAGAGATGAGGCTCCGCTTCGGGTCAAGAGCGAGCGGGCACCGATACGAAAATCGAGCCGGGCCCCTTTTCCTTCTCGTCTTCACGCGCCGGCGCGATGCCTGCTACTCCGGTTTCTGTCGATCCTTCAGCAACGATTTCAGATTCGCGAACGGCGAATGCGTGGCCGCTCGGCTCCCCGTGCGCTCGTCCGGACCCGCCGCATTCGCTTCCAGCTGCCGCTGATGCTCGTTGTCGTGGCAGTAGAGGCAAAGCAGCTCCCAGTTGCTGCCGTCGGGCGGGTTATTGTCGTGATCGTGATCGCGATGGTGGACCGTCAGCTCGCGCAGGTTGGCGCGCGTGAACTCCCTTGCGCAGCGCCCGCAGACCCATGGATAGATCTTGAGCGCCTGCTCGCGGTAGCCTTGCTCCCGCTCCTCGGCGGCGCGACGCGCCTCCGCCACGATCCGGTCCAGCTTGCCGGGGTCGCCCGTCTTCATCCGCACTCCCGCGATCGCCGGAGCTCTCGGCGTGCCGTTCAGCGTGCGGAGGCATCCGCGTGCGCCGCGATGACCTCCGGCGGCGCCTGCACGAGCTCGATCAGCACGCCCTCGCCACTGATCGGGAACTGCTCGTTGCCCTTCGGATGCACGAAGCAGATGTCGTAGCCCGCTGCGCCTTTGCGGATTCCGCCCGGTGCAAAGCGCACGCCCTGCGCGGCCAGCCACTCGACTGCCTTCGGCAGGTCGTCCACCCAGAGGCCCACATGGTTGAGCGGCGTCTCGTGCACCGCGGGCTTCTTCGCCGGGTCGACCGGCTGCATCAGGTCCACCTCGACCTTATGCGGCCCCGTGCCGAGTGCGAGGATGTCCTCGTCGACGTTCTCGCGCTCGCTCCGGTAGTTGCCGGTGACCGGCACGCCGAGTGTGTCCACCCAGAGTTTCGCGAGTCGGCGCTTGTCGCTGCCGCCGATCGCGATCTGCTGCAGCCCGAGAATCCGGAAGGGACGTCTGCTCATCTCTTGCATGTCTCCATCGATATCGCTAGTGGCCGCCTGCGCCCATGAGCGCGAGCAGCACCCCGCCGGCAACGACGCTTGCGACCTGGCCGGCGGCATTCGCGCCCATCGCGTGCATCAGCAGGTAGTTCTCGAAATCCGCCTCGTGCGCCATTCGCTGCACGACGCGCGCGGCCATCGGGAATGCGCTGATGCCGGCCGCGCCGACGAGCGGGTTGATGCGCCCGCCCGAAAGCACGTTCAGCAGCTTGGCGAACAGGACACCGGCCGCCGTGTCGACGCCGAACGCGACGATGCCGAGCACGAGGATCGCGAGCGTGCTGGGCTTCAAGAACTCGCTGCCGACCATCGTCGAGCCGATCGCGAGGCCGAGGAACAGCGTCACGACGTTGGCGATCTCCTGGGACGACGCCTTCGTCAGCCGCTCGACGGCGCCCGATTCCTTCATCAGGTTGCCGAGCATCAGCATGCCGATCAGCGGTATCGCGAAGGGCACCAGCGTGCCGACCAGAATGGTGACGATGATCGGGAAGAGGATGCGCGTGCGCCGGCTGATCGCGCGCTGGCTGTAGGGCATGCGGATGCGCCGTTCCTTCTCGGTGGTGAGCAGGCGCATGATCGGCGGCATGATGATCGGCACCAGCGCCATGTAGCTGTAGGCGGCGACGGTGATCGGCCCGAGCAGGTGCGGGGCGAGGATGCCGCTCACGTAGATCGACGTGGGGCCGTCGATCGCACCGATGATGCCGATCGACGCGGCCTCCTTCTGCGTGAAGCCGAGCACGAGCGCGAGGATCAGCGTGAGGAAGATTCCGAACTGGCCGGCCGCGCCGAGCAAAACCATGCGCGGATTTTCGAGCAGCGGGCCGAAATCGGTGAGCGCGCCGATTCCGATGAAGATCAGCAGCGGAAACAGCTCGTTCCCGATCCCCATGTCGTAGAGGACGCGCAGCATGCCGTCGTCGGCGATCAGCGGCGACAGCGGCAGATTGGCGAGCATGCAGCCGGCGCCGATCGGCACCAGCAGCAGCGGCTCGTAGTCGCGCGCGATGCCGAGGTACAGGAGCACCATGGCGACGCCGATCATGATCAGCGACTGCGGCGTGACGTTTGCCACGCCCTGCAGCAGGAGGTCGAGCGTATCGCCGCCGACCATCGTCTAGCCCTCCTCGAACCGGACGATCGGATCGCCGTGGCCCACGGCCTGCCCGGCGGCCACACACACCTCGGCGATCGTCCCGGCACGCGGCGACTTGATGCTGTTCTGCATCTTCATCGCTTCGAGCACGGCGATCTCCTGCCCGCGCGCCACGGTGTCGCCGGCCTTGACGGCTACGTCGAGAATGACACCGGGCATCGGCGCGGAAACCGTGCCGGTTCCGCCGCCGGAAAGCTTGCGCGGCGGTTTCGGCGCTGCCGCCGCGCGCCGCGGCGCGAGCTGGCGCGCACCCGGCGCGGCCGACGCCTGGCTCCCGGCCGCGCTGCGGGCGGGAGCGAGCGCCGGGGTGATCGTCGCCTCGGGCAGATCCTCGTCGCCCGAGAGTTGCACCTCGTAGGTCTCGCCGTCGACGATGACGTGGAACTGGTCCGCGCCGAGTTCCTCGACGTCGATCGCGAACGTCTTGCCGCGGATGTCGAGCGTGTAGCGCCGCATCACCGTCCCCCTCGCTGCCAGCTGCTGTTCTGCCGCATTCGCCCGCTCGCGAGCCAGCGCGACGCGTACAGCTGGCTGCCGGGCCAGTAGATACGCATCGCCGGCGCCGCCTCCCGCCGCCGCGCGGACTTGTGCGCAAGCGTCGCGACGGCGATCGCGGCGACGAGATCGGCATCCATCCCGTCCACCTGATGCACGCGAACAGGCGGCGCCTCGGCGGTCAGCCCTCCGTCGGCCTCGCCGCCAAAGATTGCGGCGTTCGCTCCCGATGGCGCCGCGTCCGGATGTGCGGCCGGCTGGTCGAAGCGCATGACCAGATTCAATACGCCCCACAGAAGCGCAAGCAGTCCGAAAACGATCCCCATGCCGAGCACGGAGATCTGCAGGCCCCAGCCGAGATTGTCCATCGCGCCTCCGCGATCGATCGATTCCGACGCGCCGCTAGGTCGGCGTGAGCCCGTGCTTCTTGGGCGGGTTCTGCTGCACTTTCGTGCGCAGCACTTCCATCGCGCGGATGAGGCGCGGACGGGTCTCGCGCGGCTCGATGACCTCGTCGATCTGGCCCACGTCCGCCGCGCGGTAGGGATTGAAGAACTGCCCGCGGTAATAGGCGATCAGCTCCTGCTCCCGTGCCGCCGGATCGGGTGCGCTCTGCACGTCGTTGCGGTAGAGCACGCGAACCGCCGGCTCGGCGCCCATCACGGCGATCTGCGCGGTCGGCCAGGCGAATGCGAGATCGGTGCGCATCTGCTTGCTGCACATCGCGACATATGCACCTCCCATCGCCTTGCGTGTCACGAGAGAGATCTTGGGGACGGTCGATTCGCAGTAGGCATAGATGATCTTCGCGCCGTGGCGGATCACGCCGCCGTATTCCTGGTCGGTGCCGGGCAGGAAACCGGGACAGTCGACAAAAGTGACGAGCGGGATGTTGTAGGCGTCGCAGATGCGTATGAAGCGCGAGATCTTGTCGGAAGCGTCGATGTTGAGTGCGCCGGACATGTACGCCGGCTGATTCGCGACGATCCCGATCGAGTGGCCATCGAGACGCGCGAAACCGACGACGGCGTTGGGCGCGAAATCGGGGTGCAGCTCCATGAAGCTGTCGTGGTCGAAGATCATCGCGATCGCGTCGCGGATGTCGTAGGGCTCGCTCTCGGATGTCGGAATCAGCGTGTTGAGCGCCTCGTCCATGCGGTCGGCGGCGTCGTACGGCACGATGGGCGGCGGGTCCTCGTTGTTGTTCTGCGGCAGATACGAGAGCAGCCGCTTGACGGCCTCGACGCCGGCGACCTCGGTGTCGGCGGCGAGATGCGCAACGCCGCTGCGGCCGGCGTGCACGTGCGCGCCGCCGAGCGACTGCGCAGTCACGTCCTCGCCGGTCACTGTCTTGATCACGTCCGGTCCGGTCAGGAACATCGAGCTGTCCGAGGCCATGATCACGAAGTCCGTCAGCGCGGGCGAATACACGGCGCCGCCCGCGCAGGGCCCGAGAATCAGCGAAATCTGCGGGATCACGCCGGAGGCCATCACATTGCGCACGAAGACCTCGCCGTACGCGGCGAGGCTACGCACGCCTTCCTGGATGCGGGCGCCGCCCGAGTCGTTGAGGCCGATCAGCGGGATGCCGCTCTGCAGCGCAAGATCCTGGATGCGGCAGATCTTGTGCGACTGCACCTCCGAGAACGAGCCGCCCAGCACCGTGAAGTCCTGCGCGAACACCGCCACGCGCCGGCCATTGATCTTGCCGAAGCCGGTGACGATGCCGTCGCCGGGAAAGCGCTGCTTGTCGAGCCCGAACTCGGTGACGTTGTGCGTTGCGAGCGCGCCGAACTCCTGGAACGAGCCCTGGTCGAGGAGCAGCGAGAGCCGTTCGCGGGCGGTGAGCTTGCCGCGCGCATGCTGCTGCTCGATCCGTTTCTGGCCCCCGCCCAGCACCGCACGGCTGCGCATCTCGCGCAGCGTCGCGAGCTGGTTGCCCGTCGTCGCGTCCGCCATGCCCGCCTCCCCCTTCCCGCGTCCTCCGCGTTGTATACCACCGGGCGCCGCCGGAGCGCTAGCCCGAATATTTCAACAGACCGCCACCGATTCACTGGAGGCTCGAGCCTTGCCAAGCCCTTGGGACCCGCCACCTGCGGAGCAAGTTGGACGGTTGGACTGCGCGGTTTTTGGCGGTCGCTTTGCACCTGGCTCGGGCTTGCTCTCCTCGCCAATAGTCGCTGCTATTGGCGTCGTCGGCTGCGCCCGATCCAGGCCGCAAACCGCCACGCCAAATTCCCGCGCCCTGGTGAAACATCCGGGCTGATATGTATTGACCTGTCAAGTCTGCATCGAACAAGGTTGTTGGCTCATCGTACAGTGCGTGGGTAGCAGAACGGGCAGCATGCCGACGGTTGATCAGTCTGATATACGCGGGTTGGTTACCGCATGACAACCGATTCGTCGGGGAGCTGCCTCGCTCTAGAATCGAGGGTCATTCCGTTGCCGGATGCCTCATAGCCCGATCGAGGGTTCTCCCACCGTTGTCCATTCTGCTGCCGACACACTGTACGCGCATGATCATTGCCCCTTGGCCTGGGCTGCTGGCTGCGGCAACGCCTGTCCAATCGCCCAAATGAACCCGGCCAATTCGCGGGCCACGGCAGTGCAGGCCTAGAATCGAGGGTCATTCCGTTGCCGGATGCCTCATAGCCCGATCGAGGGTTCTCCCACCGTTGTCCATTCTGCTGCCGACACACTGTACGCGCATGATCATTGCCCCTTGGCCTGGGCTGCTGGCTGCGGCAACGCCTGTCCAATCGCCCAAATGAACCCGGCCAATTCGCGGGCCACGGCAGTGCAGGCCTGCACCTTCAGTTTGCCGCGGCCTTCCATCGACCGGTAACGTGCGCACAACCGCTGCTGCGCTTTCCACGCGATGTCCTGCACGACTTCCGGCGTGCGCTCGGCGCGGCGCTGCAAGTAAGCCGTCTTGCGCGCCGGGTGCCGATAGGTCCAGGCGGCTTCCACTAGGACGCGACGCACATGACCGTTGCCGGTCTTGGTGATGCCGCCGCGTGACTTGCTGCCGCCGCTGGAGTGCTCGCTCGGCACCAGCCCCAGATAGGCCATCAATTGCGGCGCACTGGTGAAGCGCTGCAAATCGCCGATCTCGGCCACGATCGTGGTCGCCGTGAGCAGGTTGACGCCGCGCAGTGCCATCAGGGCTTCGATCACCGGCCAGAATACGGACGCGGCAGCCGCGCTCTCCAGCTGCTTATCGAGCGCTGTGGTCCGCGCGCTCAACAGCTTGGCGGTATCGACATATTCCTGGAACACGATCTGCTGTACCGGCTGGCTGAACTTCAGGCCCTCCAGCCAACGGTAATGCGCTTGCGTCCAGTGGCTCTTGCCGCCATAGCTCTGGCCGTGGCGGAGCAGAAACGCCGACAGCCGCTGTTTCGCCTGGCACTGCAGATGCTTCATGTCCTCCCGCGCTCGCGTCAGATCACGTAACGCTTCTTGCGCCTCGTCCGGCACCCACACCGTCGTCAACTCACCCGCTCGATGCAACCGCGCCAGCGACAGGCTATCGCGGCGGTCGGTCTTGACCCGGTCACCCGCTTTCTTCGGAATCAGCGAGGGCGCTACCACCTGGCAATCCCAACCCAGGTCGGTCAGCTGGCGATGAATGCCGTACCCGCACGGGCCGGCCTCGTAACAGAACGACAACTCGGCGTCGCCTTTCCGTAACTGCTTCACCAGCTTCTGGATCGCCTCCGGCGCATTGGCGATCTCCCCCAGGTAGCGCACCTCGCCGCCTCGCGCTTCGGCCACCGCGACCGCAATCGTCTCTTTGTGCACATCCATGCCGACGTACTTGCTAAACTCTTCGATGAAGCCTCCTCCATTGGGTTCTGAGCCTGTGGTGGCTGAAACCCCAAGCTTAATCCGCGTCACTTGAGGTTCGGCAGGTCAATACATGAGTCTAGAGCAATCCCCCAACTCGACGCCGTTTGTTCACCGGCCCGGGCGCATCCGGCGCGCGGCATCGACGACGCGGCCGATTGCCTCCGCGCGATCGGCGAGTAGTGGCGCGGCATCGGCGATGCAGCGGTCGAGGGTTGCCGGGCCCGCCGGCAGCGTGAAACAGCCGGCGAATGTCCGCGCGAGTTCGGGCAGCGCACTCGCGTCCACTGCGCCCGACAGCAGCGTTACCGGCACGCCGGCGCGGGCTGCGTGCTGCGCGACCACGCTTGGCGTCTTGCCGAGAAGCGTCTGCGCATCGGTGCGGCCTTCGCCCGTGATTGCCCAGTCGGCTTGCGCCAGCGCGGCGTCGAGGCCGATCAGATCCGCGACCACTTCCGCGCCCGACACGAAGTGGCCGCCCACGAGCTGCAGCGCGAAGCCGAGCCCGCCTGCCGCGCCGGCGCCTGCGTTGCCGGCGGCGGAACGTCCCAGCGCGTGCTCGGCCTTTGTCGCGAAGCGTGCGAGCGTGCGATCGATCGCTGCCACGTGCTCCGCGAGCACGCCCTTCTGCGGACCGAAAACCGCCGTGGCTCCCCCCTCGCCGCACAGCGGATTGTTGACGTCCGACATGATCGTGATGTCGCAATCCCGCACGCGCGCGTCGAACGCGCCCGCATCCACGACCGCAAGAGTCGCAAGCCCGGCGGGCGTAGGCGGGCAGGTCGCACCTGCGGCATCGCGCAGCCCGAGCCCGAGTGCCGCGAGCAGCCCTGCGCCGCCGTCGTTCGTGCTGCTGCCCCCGAGCCCGATCATGAAGCGGCGGATACCGCGATCGAGCAATGCGCCGATGAGTTGCCCGACTCCGCGCGTCGAGCGTTCGGCAACGGGGATCGCCATCGCGCTGGCATCGGTGATGCCGACGACCTGCGCGATTTCGATCACCGCCGTCCTCATCTCGCCATCCGTCAGCAGGCCGTATGCGGCGGGTGTCGGTGCACCGTGCGCGCCGGCAACCGTGAGTTCGCTGCGCGCCGCGCGCGCGCCCGCCGCGGCGATGACGGCGGCGAGCGTTCCCTCACCGCCGTCGGCCATCGGACGCCCGATCGCCTGCACGGACGGCCATACGCGGCGCAGCCCTGCCACGATCGCCTCGCACGCGGCGTTGGCGTCGAGCGATCCCTTGAACGAGTCGGGCGCGACCACGACGACGGGAGGATCGGGTGCCGGCATGTGTAAGCGCTGTCGTACGATCGCGAAGGCGGATGGCGTATCCGGGCCGATGTTAGCAGCCGCACACCCTGGAGGCGCAGGATGCGCCGACGACGAGTCGCCGGCGCATCGACCGCGGGCGCGGCGACGCGGGCGGTCGTCGTGGCCGCGGGCGCCTGCCGGCATTAGAACCTATCTCGTAATCATCCCGCGGCTGACTATGAGATAGGTTCTAGCCTCAAGTCTCGTCGGTCTGCGCCTCGCGCGTCGCGCGCGCCAGCCGGTCGCGTACCGCGAGCCAAGGAGCCTCGTCCGGCGGCGCTTCAACGAGGATCGTGTCGGCGCCGGCCGTATCGAGCTCGCGCAGCGAAGCGTAAAGCGCGCGCGCGTATCCGGCAGCGTCGGCCGGTGCCGCGATCCAGCGGCCGTCGAAGTCCGCTGGCCGCGGGCACGAGCGCGCCAGCACCGCGACGACCTCGTCATGCTCCGTGCGCTGCTCGATTTCCGCCATCAGCGTTCCGGCGGAAACGAGGTGTGCGATCGTGCGCGGCGCATAGTGGACCGCGAGCGTTCCCGATGCTCGCGCGCATCGGCGTCGGCCCTTCGCGGCGCGCGACCAAGCACCTGCGTGAGCGCCTCGAGGCCGATCCCGCCCGGACCAGCAGCGTGGGCTCGTCCGCCACGAACGCGACGATCGTGCTCTCGATGCCGAGCGCGCATGCGCCACCGTCGAGGATCATGTCGACCGCGGAGCCGAGATCGGCCGCGACGTGCTCCGCGCCGGTCGGCGACACGTGACCGAAGCGGTTCGCCGACGGAGCGGCGATGCCGCGGCCTCCGGCGGCGACGAACGCCGCGAGAAGCGCGCGCGCCACCGGATGTGCGGGCACCCGCAGACCCACGCTGTCCTGCCCGCCGGTCACGGCATCGTCGACCTTTGCATGCCGACGCAGGATCAACGTCAGCGGGCCCGGCCAGAACGCGGTCGCGAGCCGCCGTGCCCTTTCCGGAATTTCGCGCGCCCAGTGCTCGAGATCGCGGGCATCCAGGAGATGGACGATCACCGGATGGCCCGCCGGGCGCCCCTTCGCCGCATAGA